>CAWIBL010000013.1:0-257298 GCA_963834325.1 uncultured Acidobacteriota bacterium | reverse complement strand
GAGAAGAAAGGATACATTCCAATAGCTTAATTGCTTTATTTTATTATTTTTTTGAAACAAATTAATTGATTATACTAAAGATAATATTTTGAAATAAATTTTGTCTTAAATTGAATTGATGATGGAAAACATAGTTATTTGTTTTGCGTGAGCTAGTGTAGTATTGTCAAACTCGACGTTTCAATTAAGGAATTCAACGATTCAATGCAAGTGTTGAACCTTTCCAGTTTTTAGCTATTACGGCATGAACATCCTTCGCT
Source organism: uncultured Acidobacteriota bacterium (assembly GCA_963834325.1). Lineage (GTDB taxonomy): Bacteria > Acidobacteriota > Vicinamibacteria > Vicinamibacterales > UBA2999 > CADEFD01. The sequence goes on along the minus strand of CAWIBL010000013.1, from coordinate 257,038 downwards.
GTCTTTATATGATTTTTACACTCACTCTCAGTACTTGAAACTTGACTCTGAATGTCACATATTGTATATATGTCAATGACTCATTTCTAGATTTTTTTTCTAGTAAAATACTCAAAACAATGTGAAATTTTTTCAAATTTATCTTATCAAGATATCCAACGAACAGAGTAATTCTAAGTTGAGATTCAGTTTCTTTGAACAATTTATTGAACTACATCTGTTGAAGGTCCTTTTCGTTTCATTGGAAATCAATGTCGGATCCTAGTAATAAATCTGGATGGATAATTAAAATTAATAGTCAATTGCCTGAAATACTCTTCCTGTCGTGTCAAATGAATACTTCTCTTCTAATATCTGGCTTCTGTTCGTTGAAGTGTGACAATAAAAAAGCAAATGGTTTTAAGAAAACTACTCGATTCTTTTATTGATGATGAAAGTCCTTGATATTAGAAAACTTTTTCATGATTATATATGATGGTTATGGTATAGCAATGGATACATGAATCGTTTTTCCATCATAAGGAACACCACCACACACAGCTCTTGTCCAATCATTATTGATAGCAGAACACATACGGATATATGTAATATCATGTGGATTGACAAAAACTTTTGCTGTTTGACAATTACCATCGAAAACATATGAAATTTTACTGCCAATAATTGCGTCACCCACACAAGGTGCAATCCAGGTTCCATCTCCACGACGAACATCTAAAGAATATTTTGCACCTGTTATGCGTTCGTTCCATCGAAGAACTATTTGTTTTGTTACACCACCTGGTAAATAAAAGGCTAATTGATCCGATACTCCATCATATTTTGCTTCAACAAATTCTCTCCATATATTATTTATCGAATAAAATAATCGAAATGCTATAATATCGCCTTTGTCGACCAATTGATTGCCACCATCAGGACATATACCTACATATGTTGTTGTCAGTGTAGATCCAAGACGACCAACAGCAATACAAGGACCAACGGTAGAGCCATCTTTTTTCACAATATCAACAGAATATTGATGTAAAGGAAGTTGAGTCCAACGAAGGTCGACAGTATTCAATGTTTGTATCAGAGCCACGTGCCGATCTGATTCGGCGGCTGAAGTCCCTTGGCATAGCCGCCGTCACCGCCGCGATCTGGAACACGCGCAGCCGCGCCGGCTGATGCCGGCGGAACTGGCCGCGCGCATGAAGACGTCGCAGCCCCAGGCCATGTCCCCGGCTGTCGCCGGATATAGCAAGCGCGACAGCGAGACCAAGCGGCGGCTGTTCGAACGGAGCGGCGTGCGCGAGCGCTGGCTGGTCGACGCCGACGCACCAGGGTGCCATCGAGCACCGGCGGTGAAGGTCCCTGGGGCGCTACTTCTTCGGCTCCATCTCGGTGATGAAGGCGCGGGCCTCGCGGATCACATCGTCGGTGATCCCCATGTGGCCGCGATCCGGGTAGTGCACGAAGCGGTGCGGCACGTTCGCCGCCGTGAGACGGCTCCACGAAGTCCACGGCCTGCTGCACCGGCACCGACTTGTCGTCATCGGAGTGGATGACCAGGATCGGCTTCGTCGTGGCGCTCACGTGGTTCATGGGGGAGGCCTGCCGGCGCGCTTCATCCACGTTCCCCGCGACCGGCGTCCACAGGTTGCCCCACGAGAGCGACGGCAGATCGTAGGCCGCCGCCACGCTCACGACGGCGCGCACGTCGCTGCGGGCGTAATCCCACCCGCCCGTCTTCGGATACGGGCCATCACCGATCGTCGCGGCCAGTGACACCATGTGTCCGCCGGCTGACTGACCGATGAGGTAGATGCGTTCGGGGTCGATGCCGTAGTCGCCGGCATGCGCGTGCACCCAGCGGATGGCGCAGCGCATGTCGGTGTAGCAGCGCCGGCGCCGGCGAGCCGCCGACCAGCCGGTAGTCGATCGACAGCGCCACGAAGCCGAATTCCGCCCACTGCGTGACCTTGATGCTGCTGGCATCGGTGCGGTTGCCGGCGCGCCACCGCCCGCCGTGCACGGAGATGATTGCCGGACGCAGGCCCGGGCCATCGGGATACGCGAGATTGGCCAGCAGCGCCGAGCCTTCCACGCGGCCGTAGATGACGTCTGTGCGCGTCACCACGGGCGCCGAGGGCTGCGCCTGCAGCGTGGTGGTGGCCCTGGGGGCGAGGGTGCCGGCGGCCGCCGCGGCCGCGCCGAGGAACGTGCGTCTCGTCAGCGAGTGTGATCTGTAGTCGGTCATGTGCGCCCTCCCAGGCTGCCCGCCGGTGCGACGTGCGCGTCATCCGGCCTGCTCACGGCAGCAAGTGGATGGTTTCTTTCAGATGAGCGACCTGAATGCCGAGCAAACGAACACTGCCGGAGTTCATCAGAGTCCGCCCGTCCGTGGACAAATCAAGCGTTTGGTGCATGACCAGGCCCCAGCGGTTCATCGGGAAGCGCAGCGTCAACCGCCTTCCTTCGCTGCGCCCCACAACGGGTCCCGCAGCTCCGGTGAGAGTTGCAGCGTAGTGACCTGGTTCGGTTTGCCACATCACCCAGGAACGTGACTGCTCGGGCTTGTTCGCGAAACGGACCTTCTGCTCGAGTCGCAACCGGCCATCAGCCTGCATGGTGCCCAGGCTTTCAACGGTGAAGGCGCGCCGCCGGCCGGCCAGGACCCGCACTTCGCCTTTGCCTTCAGAACGCCCGGCGAACACCACTTCGGGCACAAATACCTGTTCGTCGGTTTGGGCTCGGGCGGTTGCCGACATCAGCAAGATCGCCAGCACGGCAGTTCGTACGACGCGTTTACTCACTCTGAGATGGTGTCACAGCAGTGCCTAATCCCGCCGAGAGCGCGCGAGGCCGAACGAGGACGCCGCCTTGGCGAGGGCGTCTGCCAGGCGCACCTTGATGAATGCCTGTCTGGTCACGCCGAGACGCCGGGCCTCCTGATCGATGTCGCGCAGCAGGTCCACCGGGAAGTCCACGTTGACGCGTTGGACCGCGCGGCCCGGTCGCACCGCCTTGGCCAGGTCCATGCGCGACGAGAGATCCACGCCGTTGTCATGCATGGCGTCGAGGGTGACGGCCGGGAGCGCTCTAGGCATGGAAGTACGCTGCTGCTTCTTCATCACGTGCTCGCCTGACGGAGAAGAACGTGCAGGGGCCGCCAGCGCTGGTCATCGAGGTGTTGTCGAAGAGCACGCGCAAGCGCGACGCGCAGACCAAGCGGCGCCTGTTCGAGCGGTGCGGCGTGCGCGAGTACTGGTTGGTCGACCCGGAGCTCGACGCCGTGCAGGTGTGCCGGCCGACGCCCGAGGGGAGGCTGGCCCGCGTGGTGGAACTGACTGCCGAAGACGGCGATGTGTTGACCACGCCGCTGCTGCCAGGCTGCCAGATCGACCTGCGCGAGTTGTTCCGCAACGGCACGTAGCGCCGGGCGTTCCGCTCCGAACGTGTTCGGCTCGTGACGGTCGCCGGGCGTCACGAGAGCCAGATCAGCCTGGACGTGACCGACACGACGACCCGGCAACGTCGAATGCGACGTCCCACTCGCCGCCGTCGCCCACCGTCGGGTCGGGCTGGCAGCCGAAGCGAATCCAGAACGACCCTGCCGAGAGGGCCTCGACCTCGAGCGAGTAGCCGAACGCCTGGCCATTGAACAGGATCGCTGGCACGGTCTCTCCGTCGTCCACCTGGTCCAGGAACATCGTCACCGCCAGACACTGCTCACGGAGGCGTCCCCGGGCAGCGATGCTCCATGCAGGAGAACCCCGGCACATGCCAGATCTTTCCGTCCTTCGGGTTGTAGTAGTTCCCGTTCAGCAGGCGCTCGTGCAGCAATCCCCAGCACCGCGCGCAGCGGTTGTCGTTCTCGCACAGGCAGTGCACCCTCACTAGATCCCCGGCAAGCATCGGGCTCGGGTCGAGGCACACGCCCTTCCAGTCGCCGCACTCCGCACATCGGTCCAATCCACGCGGCGTGCCATCGGACTGGAAGCCGGCGAGACTCGCTGCCTCGGCCGGCGTGGCGGGTCGTCCGCCCTTGGTCAGGTCGCCGAACACAGTGCCATCGGGCTGCCCGTCAAGCAGCGTGGCCAGTCGCACTGCCCGCAGGCGGAGGTCGTGGCTCGACGGATCGCCGATCAGTCCCGGTCGCAGCACGCCGGAAAACATGATTCCGCCACAGGGTGGGTCGATCGTCACGACCCTACCGTCGCCAAGGTAGCAGCGCGCGTCGGTGTCGCTCTGCACCAGGCACACCGGCAGCTGGTTGCAGTGTGCCTGCAGCCGCGTGGCCTCGAGCAGGATGGGCACGGGCGCCGGCGGCAGCAGCGTGATGTGGTAAATCCCCGGAGCCAAGCGGGTGTTCCAGTAAGGGAAGCCGTCGAAGAAGGGCAGCTCGAGGCCGGTAGACGGGTCGATGGCGCGCATGGACGTGTCCTTTCGATGGCGCCGCCGTAGCGGCGCGCAGTCCGTCCGATCGCGCATGGCTCCAGGCGTGGGCCTGGCCGGCGGGGCCACCGTGACGTTCCAGACGCGGAACAGGACGACGGTATGGCGTGCGGGTCGCGGAGCCGGAACTCTCGCCGCACTCTTCATGCCGGCAGCGGGACGTGCGCTGCCAGAACTCACTCGGGCCCAACGAAAAAGACCCGCCGACGGAAATCGTCGCGGGCCTCGGGGCCGCGACTTAGATGGTTGTGTGGTGCCGTCGCGCGCCCATCAAGTCGGTGAAATCACCGCGCGACTTGTTGACTGTCTCACGGCTACGGTTCGCGCGTCAATGGCGCCTCACGGCCCTGGCTCCGTCATGGCCGCGCCAGTCAGAATCGCAAGGAGCCTCCGGTTGATGTAGTAGTTGGAACGGAAAGTCTTGCGCGTGTCGAGCGTTCCCTCGACGACCAGGCCGTCAAGGTAGCGCGCACGCGTCGACGCGCCGGCGCATCACGTCGTCGCGCAGGTTAGGGCCACGGTGTTGGCCGCGCGCGCGATCCGGAGGGCAAGGCGGAGCGGGAGGGTCAAGGCGTCGTGACCGCTTGACCGATTCGTCGCCACGCGTGTCAGCGCGCCGGATCGCCCACGGGCCTGCGCCCCTCAGTGTGCGCATGGTGGCGTGCGCTGGCGCGCATGCGCCCTGTGGCTCGAGGCTTGCTGTCTTCGGTCCAGGGAAACGCGCCACACCCCGCCGGAGAAAGTCCACATGAAGTCCCCCTCCCTTTGCTTCACTCGCGCTATCACTCTGTTCGCGCTCGCTCTGGCGGTGCCCACCGCCGTGGCGTTCGCGCAGACGCCCACCCTGGCGGCATCGAGCGATGTCGTCGTCCCTGGCACGAGCGTCACGCTCACCGTTACCGGCACGCCCGGCGCGCACTACGCCATCGTCGGCAGCATCGTCGGCGCGGGCGGCAGCTACGCCGGCCTGCCACTGGCCGTGGGTGCCGACTACGTCACCGTGGCTCAGGGCATGCTCGACGGCCTCGGCGTTGCCAGCGTGCCGTTCGTGCCGCCGTTCCTCGGCTCGATCATCGACCGCGTGTATCTGCAGGCGGCCACCACGCCGTCTTTGGCGTCTCCCACACCGCCCGCGCTCTCGGTCGGGCGCGTGCTGCGCAACCACGACCTCGTGGCTGGTCTGGCGGGGGCACAGGGTCCCGCAGGCCCGGCAGGAATGGCTGGCGAGATGGGCCCCATGGGCGCGGCAGGTCCGGCAGGTCCGGCGGGTCCGGCGGGCGCTGTGGGTGTCACCGGGGCGACGGGACTGACGGGCGCGACGGGTCCGCAAGGGCTGACCGGCGCCGGCTTGCGGACCGACTGCGGCGCCAACAACGTGGTCGTGTGGGATGTGGGCCACAACGCTTGGGCATGCTCCTCGTCGCTGACCGACCTGGTGAACGCGGTGCAGGCGCTGACCACGCGGATCGCGACGCTCGAGTCACCCGTGGACGCGTATCTCGACTCGCTCACGCTGTCGAGCGGGGTCCCGATCGGCACGTCACTCGCGATTCTGAACGACAACGGCGGGAGTGCGTGCATCTTCAACACCGGCAGCTACTACCTGCAGGTGCACGGATCTGACAACCAAAACGGCTATCCGGGCGGCATGGTACTCGCCTACAGCTTCAGCGGCGGGTCGTTCTACTCGTCGGGCAACATCCCCGTCAACACCGCACAGGTATTGGCACGCTGCGCAACCGCGCAGCCGTACGTGGTCGCGCGGTAGCCGCCACCGCCGACGCCACCAACGCCAGCGCCGCTCTAGCGCGCCTGCCGCTAGACGGCGCGCTCGGCTCGGGCGCGCGTGGCAGGGGCGCCGCCGGCCGGGGCGCGCGCTAGACGAGGCGCGACCGGCAGGGACGCAGCCGGCCGGTCCTGTCGCGAGGACAAGCCGGCCCCTGCTGGGCATGGCGCCCCGAGGCCCTATCGCCAGGACCAGGCGGCCCGTCGGCTATCCGCGCAGCGGCAGCCGCGGCGCCTGCGGCGCCAGCAGCGCCATGGACGCGTCGAAGGCCAGCTTCGGCGCGTAGCCGTCGCGCGCCTCGTTGAGCTGCCCCAGAATCTCTTCGGCCAGCGCCGACGGCGCCAGCACGCGCGCGTGGGCGCCCCAGCCGAGGATCCACGTGCGCAGCGCCCAGTCGCGGCACACCTTCAGCGTGAGCTCCACGCCGCCGTCGGGCAGCGCTTCGAGCGATTGGGACGCATGCCACGTCCGCTCGCGCACGTAGGACGCCACCCGCGGCGCGAACTGAATCTGGATCCGTTCCGGCTTGCCGCGGTTCACCCCCAGGGAGTGCCCGAAGGCCTCGGTGGTCAGATCCTTCACTGGCGTGAAGGTCTGCTCGAGCAGCGTCACCTTGCGCACGCGCTCCAGGGCAAAAACGCGCACCTGGCGGTACTCGGGCACGTAGGCGGTGAGATACAGCCCGCCTTCGGCGTAGGCGATGTTGTAGGGATGCAGCTCGTAGTCTTTTTCGCGATTGCTGTGGACCGAGAAGTACAACAATCTGGTGACGCGGGTGTCCGAAGCCGCTTCGATCAGCCGGGCCACGAACTCGTCGTGCTTGGGCGAGGTCACGTTCTTGCGCGGCGCCGACTTCACCTGCACCACATCTGGCAATTTCTTCAGGAACGTGCGCACCCGCGGCGACAACGATTTTTCGATCTTGGTGATGATGGCGGCCAGGCCCGGCTCGAACGGCGTGCCGGTGAAGCTCACAAGCAGCGCCCGGCTCAGGTAGAGCGAACACGCTTCGGTCACCGACAGGCCGGCGTCGTTCAAGGCCTTGAGCGGCATGGCCAGCAGCCGCCAGACGGTGGTGCGGTCGCGCTTCTCGTCGACGAGCGGGAAGCCTACCTCCTGCAGGGCGGCCAGGTCGCGCCACACGGTGCGGGTGGTGACCTTGAAGCGCTGGGCGAGATCGGGGACCGACACGCCGGTGCGGATCGAGTCGATGTAGAGCAGCATCTGCCAGTGGCGGATGACTTCGGCGTTACGCGGCATGCCCGCAGATTCTATGGCAGAGCGTGGCGGCCGTGCATATTTACGCCTGGTAGCCGATCTTCCCGCCCACCACCGTGCGCACGATCTGGATGTCCTTGATCTTCTCGACGTTGACCGTGTGCGGGTCGTCGGCCAGCACCACGTAGTCGGCCAGCTTGCCGGCGGTGATCGAGCCCTTGAGGTGCTTCTTCGCCCGAGGCCCAGGCGCCGTTGTAGGTGTTCACGGCGATCGCCTCGGCCACGCTGATGCGCTGGTTGGCGCCCCAGGTCTTGCCGTCCCAGCCCTTGCGCGTGACCATGCCCTGGATGCCCATCAGCGGCGCGAACGGGCCGGGGCTGAAGTCCGAGCCGGCGCAGGCGTAGACGCCGGCGTCGAGCATGTCGCGGTAGGCCATGCTGCGCTTCATCAGCTCTTCGCCGTAGTACACGAACTTGTCGGGGTTGTAGTAGGCGTAGGTCGTGAACATCGCCGGCACGGCGCCGAGCGCCTTGATGCGCTTCACCAGGTCGGCGGTGATGAGCGTGCAGTGCGTGATCTTCGGCCGCGCGTCCGGCCCGCGGGAACAGCTTCTGCGCGCGCTCGGCGGCGGTGAGGAAGCTGTCGATGGCGACGTCGCCGTTGGCGTGCACGTTCACCTGGATGCCGGCGCGGTGCACGCGCTCGACCCACGCGTTCAGCACCTCCTGCGTCTCGGTGACGTTGCCCTTGTAGGGCGGCGTCACGCCGGGATAGGGCACGCTCAGCGCCATGGTCCGTTCCGAGAACGAGCCGTCCACGGTGTGCTCGGCGGTGGCGCCGAACCTGATCCACTCGTCGCCGAAGCCGGTCTTGATGCCGGCGGCGATCATCGACTCGAGCACCGCGCCGCTGCGGTTCGTAGCTGACGCGGTGCAGCAGCTCGCCGCGGGCGCGCACGTCCTGGATGGCGGCCAGGTTGCCGCCCTGGTGGTGCACGCTGGTCAGGCCGTAGCGCGTGAACTGCTTGGAGATGTGGGCGATGCCGTCGCGGCCGCGCTGCTCCTGCTCGGCGGCGGTGTAGGTGGGCCGCGTGCCGACCTTGCGCATCGGGTCCATGGCCCGGTCGGTGACCCGGCCGTTGAGCTCGACCGTCGGGATCCTTGTCGTAGGTGCCGCCCATCGGGTCGGGCGTGTCCCTGGTGATGCCGGCCATCTCGAAGGCCTTGCGAGTTGTAGAACGAGGTGTGGCCGCCGCGATGGCGCACCACCACGGGATGGTCTTTCGACACCTCGTCGAGGTCCCGCTTGTGCAGACCGCGCGTGTCCTTCACCTTGGTGTCGTCGAAGAAGTAGCCCTCGACCCACGTGCCCGGCGGCACCTGCTGCGCCTTGGCCTTCAGCTTGCCGACGATGCTGAGGATGCTGACGAACTCCACCTCGAAGGGATTGCCGACGAGCACGTCGTAGAGCAGCGTCTCGCCGCCGGCGTGGTTGTGGCAGTCGATGAACCCGGGCACGATGGTCAGGCCCTTGGCGTCGAAGACCTGCGTGGTCTTGCCGGCCAGGGCCTTGATGTCGGCGGTGCTGCCTACGGCCGAGAAGCGGCCGTTGGTGACGGCAAAGGCCTCGGCGCGCGGGGACCGGGGGTCGACGGTGTAGACCGCGGCGTTGACGACGATCATGTCCGGATCGGTGCCGCCGCCGACGGCGGCCTGCACCGCCTGCACCTTGGCGGAGACGCCCACGAACGGTGCGCCCACCACGCCGGCCACGGTGGCGCCGGTGAGGTTCATGAATTCTCGACGGCTGCGGCGATCCTGCGACATGCGGGGCGGTCTCCTCGGATGAGTGGATACCATACGGGCGTCTGCCCGCCGTTTCAACTTGTAACGGCAACTTGTAACGGGGCCTGTCACCGTTACATCTCGCGACGTGGCAGTTTCTGCCGCGCTGACGCGGGACCGCTCGGCCGCGGGAACGGACGGGGCCGGGACTTGTAACGGGGCCTGGCACGGTTACATCTCAAGACGTCGCAATTTCTGCACATAGCCAAGCTGCGCGTAGACTGTCGGGCATGCGCAGCTGGATGCCCGCCGCCGTCGCCCTTGCCACCGCCGCCACGGCCGCCCTTGCTGGCCCGGCCATCCAGGCGCAGCCAGCCCAGACGCCCGCCGGCTCGGGTCCAGCGGTGCTGTCACCTGGACCGTCGGCCGCGCGCACGCCGACCAACGCCGACGAGTTCGAGACCTACTTCCGGCAGGTGTCCAACTGGGGACGCTGGGGGGCCGCCGACGAACGCGGCGCCGCCAATCTCATCACCGAGGCGAAAGGCAAGCAGGCCGCCGGCCTCGTGCGCCTGGGGCGCGCGGTGGGCCTGGCGCACTCGCCGCTCACGGTCAAGGACCCCGACAACGCCAGCCCCTTCGAACACACCATGAATAAGCGGCTTCTCGACCGACACCTACCGCGTGTCGTATCACGGCTACGCCCACAGCCATCTCGACGCGCTGTGCCACATCCTCTACAAGGACCAGACCTACAACGGCTACGCGCGCGCCGACGTCAACACCGACACCGGCTGCACGCGGCTCGGCATCCAGACGTTCCGCAACGGCTACGTCACGCGCGGGGTGCTGATGGACATGGCGCGCTTCAAGGGGTTGCCCTACCTCGAGCCGGGCACGCCGATCTTCGTCGAGGACCTGGAGGCGTGGGAGAAACGCGCCGGCGTGAAGGTCGGCCCGGGCGACGCGCTGCTGGTGCGCACCGGGCGCTGGGCCCGTCGAGCCGCGGTCGGGCCGTGGAACGTCGGCCAGAATGCCGCCGGCCTGCACGCCTCCACGGCGGCGTGGCTCAAGGCCCGCGGCGTGGCCCTTATCGGCAGCGACGCCGCGCTCGACGTCGTGCCCTCGCTCGTCACCGGCATCAACCTGCCCGTCCACACGCTGGCCATCACCGCGCTCGGCATCAACATCCTCGACAACCAGGATCTGGAGGCGCTGGGCGAGCTGGCGGCAGGTCAGAAGCGCTGGGAGTTCCTGCTGACGGTGGCCCCGGTGCCGGTCACCGGCGGCACGGGCTTCCCGGTGAACGCGCTGGCGACGTCCTAGGATCCGCGGTCGATGTTCGCTCTTGGCTCGCGACTGATCCTGTCGCCCACCGATCTCTCCGCGTTCCTCGGCTGCCGCCATCGCACCGGCCTCGATCTGGCCGTGGCCACTGGCGCACTCGCCAGGCCCGAGTGGCGCAACACGGTGGGCCAGGCGCTGGCCGAGCGCGGGCTGGCGCACGAGCGGCACTACGTCGACCGGCTGCGCGCGCAGGGACTGGACGTGCTCGACCTGAGCGCCGGTCCGGACGCCACGTTCAGGCCCGACGCCGAGGCCCTGACGCTGCTCCGCGCGGCGATGCAGCAAGGCGCCCCGGTGATCTACCAGGCGCTGCTCGCCGACGACGCGTGGCGCGGGTATGCCGACATCCTGCTCCGCGTCGACACGCCCAGCGCGCTCGGGAACTGGAGCTACGAGGTGCACGACACCAAGCTCGCCCGCGACACCCGCGGCGGCACCGTGTTGCAGCTCATGGCCTACTGCGAGCTCGTGGCCGGCCTCCAGGGCCGATGGCCCGAGCACTTCCGGGTGGTGACGCCGGCGCTGGAGGCCGACCGACGGCGCCAGCGAGGGCAGACCGGCCGGACGCCAGCTCCTGATCCATTCCTACCGCGTGGCCGACTATGCCGCCTATTACCGGCTGGTGAAGGCGCAGTTACTGCGCGCCCTGGCGGACGGACCCGAGGCGTTGCAGAACTCGCACTACCCCGAGCCGGTGGAACAGTGCGAGATCTGCCGCTGGTGGACCACGTGCAATGGCCGCCGTCGCCAGGACGACCACCTGGCGTTCATTGCCGGCATCGGGCGCAGCCATCGCGCGGAGCTGATGGCCAACGGTGTGGCCACGCTGACGGCCGCGGCCGAGCTCCCCGAACCGCTGCCGTTCACACCCGCCCGCGGTTCACGCGACACCTACGCGCGGCTGCGCGATCAGGCGCGGGTGCAGCATCAGCAGCGCCTCGCTCACGCGCCGGTGCACGAACTGCTGCCCGTGCAGGCGGGGATGGGCCTGGCCCGGCTGCCCGAGCCCGCCAGCGGCGACCTGTTCCTGGACCTCGAGGGCGCGCGCTTCGCGCGTGAGGGCGGCCGCGAGTACCTGTTCGGCGTCTGGACCGCAGGCGCGTATCACGAGTGGTGGGCCCACACCGACGCCGAGGAACAGGCCGCCTTCGAAGCGGTGATGGATCTGATCGAGCGCGCGTGGGCTGACCGATCCTGGCATGCACGTGTATCACTTCGGGCACTACGAAGCCTCGACCTTCAAGCGGCTGATGGGGCGCCACGCCACCCGCGCCGACGCAACTCGACCGGCTGCTGCGCGGCGAGCGGCTGATCGATCTGTATGCGGTGGTGCGGCAGGCGTTGCGGGCCGGGGTGGAGAGCTATTCGATCAAGCAGCTGGAGCAGTTCTACGCGTTCAGGCGCGACGTCGCGCTCGGCGAGGCCAGCGCGCACCTGCATGCCATCGAACTGGCGCTCGAAAGCGGCGCGCCGGCTACGATTCCGCCGGACGCGCGGGATGCGGTCCGCGGCTACAACCGGGACGACTGCCGCTCCACCGAGGCGCTGCGCGATTGGCTCGAGACGCTGCGCGCCGGTCTCGAGTCGTCCGGCACGCCGGTGGCGCGACCCGAGGTTCAAGCCGCCGGAACCGCCGAAGCAGGTGAGCGAGCTCGAGGCGCAGCAGGAGGCGGCGCGGACGGCGTTGCTGGCGGGACTGTCGGCCGAGGCGCACGAGCCGACGCATCCCGGACCACGCCCGCTGGCTGCTGGCGCATCTCGTCGGGTGGCATCGACGCGAGGACAAGGCGCAGTACTGGGAACGGTACCGCCTCAACGACCTCTCCGAGGATGAACTGCTCGACGAGCGGCAGGCGATCTCGGGACTCGAGTTCGTCGAGCGTGTGCGCGACGTGGTCCACAAGACCAGCGGTAAGCCGACCGGCTCCGTCGTAGACCGCTACCGCTATCCCGCGCAGGACGTGGAGATCGGCCGGAAGGGCAAGCTGCTCACCAACGGTCCGTCGGCCTGGGGCGAGATCGAGACGCACGATCGGCCGACCCGCACCATCGACGTGAAGAAGGGCAAGAGCACCGCGGATGTGCATCCCTCGGCGGTGTTCCAGGCGGACGTCGTGAGCAGCGACGCCATGCAGAAGTCGCTGCTGCGGCTGTGCGCGGCGGTGCTTGGTGGGGACGGAATCACGTGCGGCACGGACCTGCTGTTTCGCCGAGCCCCGCGACTCCGCGACGCGCCACCGGGCCACGCGCTCGGCCGCGCTCCGAGTGCACGCTGGCGGAGTCGACCGGGCGAGTCGCTCGTGGAGCAGGCCGTCCGCCTGGCCGCCGGCCTCGACCGGACGACCTTGGCCGTGCAAGGACCGCCCGGCGCCGGCAAGACCTATGTGGGCGCGCAGATGATCCGCGCCCTCGTGGCGGCCGGCAAGAAGGTGGGCGTGGTGGCCGTGAGTCACAAGGTGATTCGCAACCTGCTCGACGCCGTGCACGCACAGGCCGTGGACGCGGGCGAGGAGGTCCGCCTGGGGCACAAGGGCGGCGAGGACGACACGTCCGGCGACGCGGCCCAGGACGTGCGCGCCTACGACGACAACGGCGACGCGCTGGCGGCGCTCGCTGCCGGCGACGTGCACGTGCTCGGCGGCACCGCGTGGCTGTGGGCCCGCGAAGAAGCCGCGGCCTCGGTGGACGTGCTGTTTGTCGACGAAGCCGGGCAGATGTCGCTGGCCAACGCGCTGGCCGTGTCGGCCGCCGCTGGCAGTCTGGTGCTGCTCGGCGACCCGCAGCAGCTCGAGCAGCCGCAGAAGGGCAGCCACCCCGACGGCGTCGATATCTCGGCGCTGGAGCACGTGCTCGGCGGCGCGGCCACGATGCCGGAAGGGCGCGGCCTGTTCCTGCCTGAAACCTGGCGTCTGGCGCCGGCGGTGTGCGCGTTCACGTCGGAGCTGTTCTACGACGGCAAGCTCGAATCACGCGCCGGGCTCGAGCGGCAGCGGCTCGCGGGGGTCGGCGAGTTCGACGGCGCCGGCCTGTGGTGGCGTCCGGTGCCAGCACGACGGCAACCAGAACTGGTCGGCAGAGGAGATCGACGCGGTGGCGGCGCTGCTCGACCGTCTGCTGGCGCCGGGCGCGCAGTGGGTCGATGCGCAGGGCCTCGCGCGGCCATTGCGGCCCGCCGACGTGCTGATCGTGGCGCCCTACAACGCCCACGTGAACCGTCTGACCGACGCCTTCGGCGCGCGCGGCGTCCGCGTCGGCACGGTGGACAAGTTCCAGGGACAGGAGGCGCCGGTCGTGATCTACGCCATGGCGACGTCCAGCCCGGACGACGCCCCGCGCGGCATGGAGTTCCTCTACAGCCTCAATCGCCTGAACGTGGCGACGTCGCGGGCCCGGTGCGCGGCCTTCGTGATGGCCAGCCCCCGGCTGCTGCAGCCGGAGTGCCGCACCCCGCGCCAGATGCGGCTGGCCAACGCGCTCTGCCGCTTCGTGGAGATGGCGCGCGGTCAATTGTAACGGGGCCTGTCACGGTTACATCTCGCGACGCTGCAGATTCTGCGATCGGTGCAGTTATTGCGCGGTGGCCTGGACGACGGCGCGAGTGCCAGCGGCCTTCATCGCGTCGAAATCGCGAACGGCGTCGCCGGCGTCCGGCGCGCCCTCCACGAGCAGCAATCCCGACGCCCACCGGCGCGTCCACAGACCGTCGGTGCCGGCGATAGGCGCCGGGTCGGTCGAGCGGCCGCCCCCCGGCAGTCCGTCAATCACCAGGAGCACGCGCGTCCACGTCGTCGCCGGTTCCGCGGCGGTGCCCGCAGGGTCGGCGTCTGCGGCGCGGTCCCCGGGATCGATCCCACCCGCGCGGCCGGCCCTTTTCACCATCGCCACGTACCACGTGCCCGGCTCGGTCGTGGACACCCGTTCGAGGACGGCCAGCGACAGCTCGCCGTCGTCGGCCGGAAAGGCCGACAGAATGCCGGCGGTGAGCACCGGATCGGGAATCGCGACGCGCTGGAGCCCGAGATCCGAGCGCTGCGCCTTACGGGCGCGGGCCTGCCGCTTGCCTTGCACGACCAGCGACACGAGCACGAGCAGGAAGACGGCGATGGCGCCGAGCACCACCGGACCGAGCGCGGGCATCGCCTACTTCTTCCCTTCGGCCGCGATGCGCTCCTCGAGCTGTTTCATCGACCGTTCCGCCAGCGCCTTGCACTCGCCGGGCGCCACGAACGGGTCCCCGGGCGCACCCGGCGCGATGTGCTTGTCGGCGCGCGCCTTCAGCTTGGCGTCGAAGTTGGAGGCCTGCGGATGGGTAGTGACGAGGATGTCGCACGGCAGCGCCGCCACGCGATTGATCGACGTCCGGAAGCTTTCGACGATGCTCGGCTGCGTGGCGCTCCCCGTGAAGCGGTAGGTGGCGTTGGAGATCGACGAGATGCTGTCGCCGTAGACGAGGTTCAGGCATGTGGACCCTTCGCACGCCTGCCACGTCCAGCTCGTAGCGCCGGGTGTGTGCCCGGGCACGTAGTGGGGCAGCACCGTGGTGGCGCCGAGCCGCACGCCCTCGTTGTGCTTCACGATGCGGACGTTCTCGACCTTGGGGAAGTTCTGCGAGTCGTCGGCCTCGACCTGCGGGTCGTCGGGCACGGGACGGCCGAGGGCCAGGGCCCGTGCCGTGGCCGCGCTGGCCAGCACCGTGGCGCGGGTGTAGCGCTGCAGCGCGTGCAGGCCGCCGGCGTGGTCGTAGTGCGCGTGCGAGGCGAGGATGTACTTGATGTCGGCGGGATTGAAACCGAGGGCGCGGATGTTGGCGTCGATGATCGGCACGCTCTGCGTCAACGCGCCGTCGACCAGGATCAGCCCGGCGTCGGTCACGATGAGCAGCGCCGACAGGCCCGAGGTGCCGACGAAGTAGGTATTGCCGAACAGTTTGAACGGCTCACGCGGGCCGTTCCATTCCGCGCACGACGAGCAGACCATCGGCGGGTCGGGCTGAAGGACGCGCACGGGCGCGCCGACTGGCACGGGCGTGGGTCGCGTCGGAGCAGGGACAGGGGCCTGGGCCATGGCAGACAGGGCGCACAGGAGGGCGAGCGAGCGGCGGGCGAGCATCATTTGCTGTCGATCGTATCGGATTCGCGTCACCTCGTGCACGTCGACGCGCCGGTCAATGGTTCCGTCGCGGCGTGTCCACAGGGCGACGACGCGGTTGGCGCCGATCGTCGAGGATGTCCGACGTGATCGCCCGCGCCTTCCTGGTCGCGGTGATGGTCTGCGCTCTCGTCCTCGGCGCCTTGGCGGACCGCGCCGTCCTCGCCGGTGCTGCCGGATGTCCCGACGTGGCCGCTAGCGCGTCCTGCAGCTCGTAGGCCTCCCGTAGCCAGTTGGTGAGGGGCGCTTCTACTTCGTCGCGGTGAGTAATGCGGACGAGGTGCGCGATCTTGGTGGTCGAGCGCCGTTCGACGCGGTGGACCTGTGGCGCTTTCACGTCACGGTCTAGGAAAAGGCACAGTTCCATCAACTCTGGCTTGGGCCGGACGAAGGCGTAGCAGGTCTTGCGCGCGAACATGATGCAGCTGCCGGAGGCGTAGATGCGTTGCTCGCCGAGCTCCGCGGCGCACTCGCGCAGCCGCTCCCAGGCCTCGCGCAGGTCGTCGGAGAGCGGCTCGGTCAGCGCGGCCTCGGTAGTGGTCCAGCAGTCGTGCCCGTCACCGGGCGTGAGCCACGTCTTACAGTGGTAGCACTGCCGACCGCGGGGTTGCTTAGGGTTGCTCATCGCCCGGTGGCCTCTTGAGCATGTGGATGCGGCACGGGCTGACCTCCCGGTCCGGGGCACCGCCACGCCAGGAGGGTGGCCGGGCAACGTGGCCCCTATCCTAACGTGCTCCGCTGCCCCGCCGTGTCGACGGCCCTCAGTGCGTCCACTGCTCCGGCGGACCGTCGGATGAGGTGGGACGAGCTGGTGTTCAAATGCCGCCGCGGGATCCGTTCCGGCCGCGCCGGGCCGGACTAGCCAGGCCATTTGTAACGGGGCCTGTCACGGTTACATCTGCCGAGGGTGCAGAATCTGCGAAGGTGGGGACCGGACGGGTCGGCCGGTCGTCCAAACGAGGTGCCAGGACTACTGCCGACATGGATTCTGCTGGGACACGCCGGTGTCACCTGCGCGATGGCCGGCCTCATCTGGTTCGTGCAGGTCGTCCACTACCCGTTGTTCGGCGCCGTCGCTCCCGAGGCGTTCCCCGCGTATCACCGCGAGCACATGCGACTCACGACATTGGTGGTCGGTCCGCTGATGCTCGCCGAGGCGTGCGCCGCCGTCGCCATCCTCGCCATGCGGCTTGCGTCGCCGCCGCTGGCCTGGGCCGGCGTCGTGCTGCTGGTGGTGGTGTGGGGCGCCACGATGTTCCTGTCGGTGCCCGGTCACAACGACTTGGCGCAGGGCTTCGGCGCGACCGGTCACGCAACGCTCGTCGGCACCAACTGGATCCGCACGGTGGCCTGGACGGCCCGCGCCGCCGTGTCGTTGGCGATGGTAGCCGCCGCTATTCGACCGTCGTAGCGGGCGGTCGCCCGCAGTCCGTGCCCTCGCGTCGGCCCTTGCAGGCGATCCGGCGCCGACGTCGACGGCTAAGGCCCGTGCGCGCCTGGTCGTGCGTGGCGCTGCGCTCGCCCGACGCCCGCTCAGGCGGACCGGAACGACCCGGACGCCCTACCGTTCTGGCACCGGCGCTTCGGCGCGGCGCGCGATCTCGCGGATCATGCCGCCGAAAATCAGACCGTGAATGGGGTAGAGCGAATACCAGTAGAGGAGGCCGAGCAGCCCCTTCGGCGCGAAGTAGGCGGTCTGCACGATCGTGGCGGCGGGCCCTGCGGCAGGCTCGCCCGTCGCCTCGCTGGTGCTGCCGGACTCACGGCCACGGCTGGCCACGGCCGTCTTGCTGTCGGCTTTGTCTCGCGACACGACAGCGGCGCCAGGCTTGGTTCCGCCACCGGCCGCGCCGGCCTCGCCGCCCTGCGCCTCCATCTCGCCCGGCGCCTGGACCCTGAACTCGAGCCAGGCGCGCCCCGGCACCTTCATCTCGGCCCGCAGGCGTACGAGCCGTCCCGGTTCCACGGCCTCGACGCGCCAGAAGTCCACCGCGTCGCCGACGCGCAGTTCGCGCGGATCGCGCCGTCCCCGCCGCATTCCCACCCCGCCCACCAGGCGATCCAACCACCCACGCAGCTGCCACGCCCAGTTGAGCCGCAGCCAGCCGTTGGCGCCGCCGAGCTCGCTGATCACCTCGTAGGCGCGCTGGGGTGTGGCGCGGACGGTGAGCTGGCGCCGCTCGAGCGTCATCCCTTCGAACGTCGTGAGCACGACGGGTTCGGTGGCGAGACGGCTCGACCCCAGCGCGTCGGACCAGGCCGTCTCGACGTTCGCGCCGTCGAGTTTCACGAGCGCGCGGCGCACGGCCTCGGCGTACCCCACCGGCACGATGCCCGGGAACAGCGTGCGGGCGCGGGCGTCGCGCACGATCACCTCGTTGCGCAACCCCTCGATGAGCGGCCGGGCGATGGCGGCCGGGATGGGCGTCACCAGGTGCACCCAGTAGGACGACAGCCGCGGGGTCAGCAGCGGCACCGGCACCAGCCAGCGGCGCAGCCCGCGGAGCCGGGCGTAGCCGGTCATCATCTCGCCGTAGCTCAGCACGTCGCTGCCGCCGATCTCGACGATCTCGCCCGGTCGAGGCCGGTGTGCCGATGGCCTCGGCGAGATACTGGATCACGTCCCGGATGGCGATCGGCTGGATGCGCGTGTAGACCCAGCTGGGGCAGATCATCACCGGGACGCGCTCGGCCAGATAGCGGATCATCTCGAACGACACCGAGCCCGAGCCGACGATGACCGCGGCTCTGAACTCGGTGACGGGAACGCCGGCGCTGCGCAGCGCTTTGCCGGTGTCCTGCCGCGAGCGCAGATGCTCGGACAGCGCGTCGTCGGCGTCGCCTAGGCCACCGAGGTAGATGATGCGCGTCACACCAGCCGCGGCCGCGGCGGCGGCAAAGCCGCTGGCCGCGCGCACGTCGTGATCGTGGAAGTCGCGGCCCGCGCCGAGGCTGTGGACGAGGTAATAGGCGACGTCGATGTCGGTGAGGGCCGGCACGAGCGAGGCGGGCGTCAGGACATCGGCGGTGACGATGTCGACGTGTTCGGCCCAGGCGCGTCCCTGCAGCCGGCCCGGATCGCGAACCATGCAGCGGACCGCGTGGCCCCGGGCGAGCAGCTGCGGCACGAGGCGTCCACCGACGTAGCCGTTGGCGCCGGTGACGAGGATGCGCATCGGGGCTGCGACGCGCTCCGCGGAAGCGAGGGGGCTGCTCGCGGGGACCGCCAGTTCCGCGTCGACCACGGTGCCGTCGCCGGCCTGCGTCACGGTCGGGTCCCGCCCGCCCCGCGGAGGGCCTGGGGTTGCGGCATCACTGCTTGGCCGCGGCCGCGCGCGCGGCCATCTGTTCCTGGCGGCGGCGCGTCAGGTGGGGCGTGATGCCGAGCAGGCGCTGGATGACCATGAGTTGCCCGCGGTGGTGCATCTCGTGTTCCTTGGCGCCGAGGAGCATCTCGAAGCGCGACTTGGTGGGCGGCACCAGACCGGGCGGAAAGTGGACGTGCTCGCTGAGCTGCTCGTCGGTGAGCGTCTCGAGCCAGGCCGCGAACTGCTCACCGCGCGTGGTGAGAGCGTCGACGATTGCCGATTTGGTGGTGAGCGACGACTCGATCGCCCTGGCCTGGCCCATGTACCCGCCGAAGTCTTCAAAGGTCACGTGCGTCTTCGCGTCGACGCCGTGGAGCGCGTGGTGGAAGTTGGTGCTGGCCGCCACGTGGGCCAGCATGGCGCCAACCGTCATGCAGTCGCCGGCGGCGGCGAACCCGTACTTGTCTTCGGGAATGTCCTGGGCCGTCTGGATGGTGTTCTGCCGGACCGTTCTGAACGATGTGGCCAGATTCGTGGCGCCGTAGTGATTCATGTGGCGGGGGCTCCTGAGGCGACTGGGATGAAGGGAAGGTCCAATTGTAACGGGGCCTGTCACGGTTACATCTCGCGGTGTCGCAGATTCTGCCAACCGTAGTGATGGCGCCGTTACTGGGGCAGTAGGGGCAGGCCGCGCAGCGCCAGCGCCAGGGTCACGACCATGACGCTAGCCCACAGGGCCGCCGCGGCTCCGACCACCAAGCGACGCTGGCCCCTGCCCACCGTGCCGCTGCGGTCCAGGGCGAATCCCAGGAGCGGCAGTGCCTGCAGCGCGTGGAGACCGATGAAATGCGAGACGCGCAAGTCGCCGCGATCCAGCGCCCAGTTGACCAACGGCAGTCCGGGGCCACCGTCGGGACCCGGCACGGCGTGGCCCAGATTGCCGACCATCAGGAAGCCCTGCACGCTGCCCAACACGAAGAGCGCGAGCCCCAGCCGTACGGCGGTCAGATACCCGGCACGCGCCACCGGCGTGTCGCGGCGGAGCCGCCACAGCATCACCGCGACGGCAATGGTGTTGGCGGTAATGGCTGCGCCCATGATCTGGAAGATGGCGGCGTCCACCCCGGTGGCGTAGTTGAAGTGCGACGTCGTGCCTCGTGCCGCCTGGCCGACGATGCACACGATCTCGATGATCATCGTGCCGGCGAACAGGCGCGACAGGCGCCGGCGCACGCGCGGCGGGGCGTCCACCTCGGGCATGAACCACGCCATCGTGCCGAGAAAGATGGCAATCGAGACCAGGAACTTGAGCGGCTTGATCCACGGGTTGACGCCGGTCACGACCCGCGCGTCGAATGGCGCGATCGTCCCGACCACCACGGCCCCGGCGAGCATGGCGAGAGCCGTGAGCGTCAGCAGCCGATCGCGGGCCAGCAGCGCGCGGACGACGGTGCTCATGGACGCCCTAGTCCGCGGCCAGCTGCACGCTGCGGGTGCGCCAGGTGCGGAGTGCCCAGTAACCAAGCAGGCCGATGGGACCGAGCATGAAGGTCAGCACCAGGCAGGGCACGACGAGCAGGTGCGCGATGCCGTGGCGGTGTGCGTCGCGGACTTCCCAGGCGCCGATGAAAAGGTCGAAGGCCAAGTAGTGCACCCAGCCGGCCAGCAGCAGCGCCGGGTTCGAGAACAGCTGCGCGACGTCGGATAGCGAACCGAAGCCGCCTTCGCTCCCGCCGAGGTGCTGTGCGATGAGCACCAGATAGACGACGCTGATGGCGAGGGGAATCGCCGCCGCGGCGACGAGGTGGGCCTGGCGCTGGCGCGGTAGGAATACGAGGAGGGCCCAACCGACTACAGCGAGCGTGCTGCATGCCGAGAAGATCGTTTCGAGCATGCCGGCAATTGTAACGGGGCCTGTCACCGTTACATCTCGCGATGTCGTCGAAACTGCGTACTCCGATGTCAGGCGCCAGTCCATAGGTTCGCGACCCCTCGCCTCGGCCGCTTGGGTCTCAGCGCCGCGACGTCCTCCGGGGAGAGAACCACGTTCACCAGGGCGGCCCAGTCCTCTGGCGGCGGCAGCGGTACCGGACCGTTCGAGATCAGCTGCATGTCCCAGAGACGCTCCTGGAGACTGGACCACCGCCACTGCTCGGCACGGCAAACGAGGCCGGCGCGAACCGGGTTGGCTTCCACGTATCGAAGGGTCCGGTAATAGCGATGGTCCGAGTCCACGACGAAGGCGTGGTAGCGGTCCTGGTAGACGTGCCCGGCGCCTTTCGTGCCGCTCTCCGTGCGAAAAATCGCCGCATGGGCGCCGGTGATGTCGTGCATGAAGCGCGACAACTCCGCGGCAGAGCGCGGCCACACGACCAGGTGCCAATGATTGGGCATCAACGCGTAGGCCAACACCCGAAGGGCGGCCCGGGCCTGGGCCCAGGCCATCAGGCCGAGGAAGGTCGCGTAATCGCGGTCGCTGTGGAACAAGCGCCGACGGTCGTTGCCGCGATTCACGACGTGCAGAACGGTGTCGTCATCGTACGAGCGAAGAGCGCGAGGCATCTGGTGTCATCTCCGTGCCGCTCGCACACGCAAGACGCCGGCCAAGCGCCCGCGCGCCCTCGACTCGGATCGGCGATGGCAGTATCTGCCACGCCTTGAGATGTAACGGTGACAGGCCCCGTTACAAATGGCGATTACTGCAACGTCTCCCGCGGCGTCAGACCGCTCGCCTGCGCGGTGCCGTAGTAGATGCCGTTGAACAGGAACTTGAACGTCCCGTGCGGCTGGGCGCGGAACGTGATCTCCGGCCCGAGCAGGAACACCTTGCCCTTGCCGACGCTGGCCTCGATCGCCGCGGTGCCGCCCTCCAGATAGTGCTGGCCCCACGCCCATCCGGACCGCAGTGGTTCCTTGGCGGCAAACCACGCCACCGGGCGGATGCCCTTCAGCGACGCGTTCGGCGCCAGTTCCAGCACCGGGCTGTTGTCGAAGAACACATCGACCTCCGGCGCGAAGCCGAAGCCGAGCGGCGAGGTGTTGTCCACGGTCACGCGCAGGATCGATCCAGGGATGTAGGACTTCGTGCCGGGCAGTGAACGTTCGCTGCCGTCGGCTTGGATCTCCGTCAGATGATTGCCGACCGGCAGGCCCATGTGCTCGCCCAGTGTCGCCGAGCCGCCGAACGCCACGATGACGCCGCCCGCTTCCGCGAACTGCTTCAGCACCGGCACGGTCTTGGCCACGGTCACGCTACCGAGTCGCGCGCGATACTCCTCGGGGACGTCCTCCGCGCGCGGTTGACGGCCGATGAAGCTGCCACCGCCACCGGCATTCTCCGGAATGCCGCCGTCGGGAAAGAGCAGCACGTCGAACTTCGCCTTCAGGTTGCCGGCATCGAGCGTCTGCGGATAAACCACGTCGTAGTCGAACTCGAACTGCTCGAGCAGCCAGCGGACGTGCCCCGACGGCATCGACCCGCCGTACTGGTCCCACAGGCCGATCCGCGGTTTCGCCAGCTTGTACATCCCGCCAGTGGGACGCTCCGCCACGCCGGCCGCGCTCACCCCGAGATCCGTCGCCGCCTTCTGCAGCACGGCTGCCGTGGTGGTCTTGGCCGGCACGTAGATCACGCCGGTGCCGTCGGCGCTCTGCCACTGGCGATTGGCCACGAAGTAGGCCTCTTCGCCAGCCTTCAGCAGACGGTTGATGACGGTGAACGCGTCGTTCTGCTTGTGCGCGATGACGTAGCCGGTGGTGCCGGCGGCCGAGGTCACCGTGCCGGCGGCCGGTCTCACGACGTCGGTCAGCGCCTGGAATGGCCCCTCCACGCCTTCGAGCAGGCGGTCGAACTTGACGCCCATCTGGAAGGCCAGCGTCCAGCCGGCGTTGTCGTAAGGCGGAATCGGCGGGCCGCCGGGGTACTGCAGATCGTTGGGATGATCCTGCGGTTCGAACATGTCGAGAACGTGCGGACGAAACGCCTGCGCCGTCTTCACGACGAACGATCCGGCGGGATACTGTTTGCCCCCGGCCGAGAACGCCGCGGTGGCACGATGCACGACCACGCCGGCCTTGATGAGGGCGTTCACGAACTTGGTCGAGGTCAGGAAATCGCCCTCGTTGGCCGGCAGCACGTAGGCGCGGGCGTCGCGCCACTCGGGCTTGCGCAGCAGCGCGAAGTACTTCGCCGGCACCACCTGCGCGCGGCCGCCGGCGACCATGCGGGGATCGGTGGATTCGGCCTTCATGTCCTTGGCAATGGCGGCCTTCACCTCGGCCACGCGCCGCGGGTAGTCGGTCCAGTGATCGCCCGTACCGCGCCTGATGGCGTTTCGGCCCATGACGTAGATGTTGTAGAGCAGCGTCTCGCGATAACGCTGCGCGAAGTCGAGCACCGCGTAATTGGCGGTGAGCGAGTAGTCGATGGACTGGCGGAAGTGCCACGTCTGCGGAGCGATCGGGGCGGCGTAGTCGCCCCGGGCCAGCATGCGATCGGGCACGAAGCCGATCGCTTCAGGGGTGGGGTTGCCGATGCTCTCGGTGAGCAGGCCGACCTGGTTGTGGAAGTAGGCCGTCGTCCGCAGGCCGCCGTTCCACCACGTCGAATAATTCGAACCCGAGCGCGTGGTCACGCCGGGCTTGCCCTCGGCATCGAAGCGCGCGTGCATGGCCGATCCGACCTGGTCGAGCGTGTTCACCACCAGCGGGTCGTAGACGTAGTTGAAGGGATCGCGGAAGGGCGGCGAGAACATCACCGTGCCGGTCGGCCCGGTCTGGTGATGGTTGTACATGATCTGCGGATACCACTCGCGATAGAGCACGCGGTTCATGTTGGTGCTCTCGGGCTGATTCATCGCGTAGAAGTCGCGGTTGTTGTCGTGCCCGACGTACTTCTGATAGAGCCGCGGGATCTGGCCGGTGCTGCGTTCGGTCGGCGTCGGCTTGCGCATGTACCAGTCGGACACGAGCTCCATGCCGTCGGGATTGGCGTGCACCGCCAGGATGATCACATCGCGCAGGATGCGCATGGTCTCGTCGTCGGTCTTGCTGGTGAACTGGTAGATGGTCTCGGTGAGCTGCTGCGCGCCGAGCACTTCGGTGGCATGCAGGCCGCCGTCGATCCAGATGACCGCCTTGCCTTCCTTGGCCAGGGCGCGCGCCTGCTCGTCGGTGAGCCCCTCGGCCAGCGACAGGCGGCGCGAGATCTCCTTGTAGCGATCGAGCTTGGCGAAGTTCTCCGGCGCCGTGATGATCGCCATCAGCTGCTCGCGGCCCTCGGCCGTCGTGCCGATCGACTGCACGACCATGCGGTCGGACTCCCGGTCGAGCAGCGCGCACGTACTCGGTGAACTTGGTGTAGTTCGGCAGCACGTAGTCGGCGCCGATCGGGTGCCCGAAGAACTTCTCGGGCGGGGTGAGCTTCGGGGCGACGACCCGGGCGGGCCCCTGCGCAAACGAGGTCGCGGCGGCGATGGCCACGAGGGCGGTGCAGGCGGTGGCAAGGAGCGAACGGCGGGATGTGGAACGCATGTTCTGAAACCTCAGGCCAGGAACTGTACCGCAGTTCCAGCGGGCCCACCGGGTGGTGGCCCGGTGCAGAAATGGCACGCCGCGCCCTGCGTGACGGGTGGGTGGAGGTGGGCGGCGACCGTCCGCCCGCCGAGATGGCGGCATGAACACCGCAGTTTCTGCGACGGCTTGAGATGTAACGGTGACAGGCCCCGTTACAAATGCCGGGCGGTCCCGGCATCCTCCTCATGCGATTCCGCTATGATCGCCTCCGGCCCGCACATCGCGGGACCTGGGAGGATTCCATGGGGTGTACGCGTCGTAGTGTTCGAGTGGCCGTGCTCGGGGCGGCCCTGGCGTGGATGACAGCGGTGGCGCCGGCCTCGGCCCAGCACGACATGCCGATGGGCGCGGAGACGGCCAAGCCGGCCGGGTCGGGACCACTGGAGTTGCCCAAGTACGTCGCCGATCCGATTCCGCTCTACTCGGTGGGCCTCGGCCCCTTCACCCGCAAGATCTCCTCGACCAACTACGAAGCCCAGAAGTTCTTCGACCAGGGCTTCCAGATGATGTACTCCTTCGCCAAGCTCGACGCCGTGCGCTCGTTCCGCGAATCCTGGAAGCGCGACCCGGCCTGCGCCATCTGCTACTGGGGCGAAGCGTGGGCCTGGGGCTCGTATCTGAATGGCCCGATGCTGCCCGAGCATTCGCCGTTTGCCTACGCCGCGCTGCAGAAGGCGCTGGCCCTGCGCCAGACCGCCGCGCCGTGGGAGAAGGCCTTCATCGAGGCGATGCAGGTGCGCTACGTCAAGGACTTCGAGGCCAAGAAGCGCATGGACCAGGAGAAGGCCTACGCCGAGGCCATGCGCAAGGTGGCCGAACAGTTCCCCGACGACCTCGACGCGGTGACGCTCTACGGCGACGCCCTCTTCCTGCTCGAGCCGCGCCGCGGCACGCGCGACCTCAACGACCCGAACGTCCAGCGTCTGCACAAGGTGCTCGAGAGCGTGCTGGCCAGGGACATCAAGCACCCCGGCGCCTGCCATCTCTACGTCCACGCCACCGAATCCACCGTGCAGCCCGGCAAGGCCGCGCCGTGCGCCGAGTTCCTGGGCAACCTCGTGCCCGGCGCCAGCCACATGAACCACATGCCGTCGCACACGTGGAACGAGATCGGCCGCTGGAACGACGGCGTCCGCGCCAACCTCCAGGCGTGGCATTCCGACCTCAAGGCCGGCATCGGCGAGGGCTTCGCCATCTACCCCGATCACAACCTGCACATGCTGCTCTTCGCCGCGTCGAACGACAGCCAGGGGGCCATTGCCACGCAGGCCGGCAAGGACTACGCGCGCAGCACCGGCGACACCATGTACCAGGTGCTCACGCTGCTGCGCTTCGGCCGGTTCGACGAGATCCTCGAGGTCACCAAGCGTCCGGAGCGCGACGTCAACGGCGGACTCTGGGACTTCGCGCAGGGCTACGCGCGGCTGCGCAAGGGCGAGATCGATTACGCCCGGCTCTATCTGACGCGGGTGCAGAAGGGGACGCAGTCCAAGCAGGAGTTCCGCCAGCATCCGGCCAGCACGCTGCTCGGTATCGCCGCCCACATCCTGGAGGGCGAGATTCAGCGCAGCCTCGGCGACACCAAGGGCGCCCTGGCCAGCTTCGAGGCCGCCGTGAAGCTGGACGACGGGATGGTCTACGACGAGCCGGAGCCGTTGCCCTTCGACGCCCGCCACTGGCTGGGCGCGATGCAGATCGAAGCCGGCCTGGCGGCCGCGGCCGAGGCCACCTACCGCAAGGAACTCGAGGAGCATCCGAACAACGGCTGGTCGCTGCTCGGCCTGCAACAGTCGCTGAAGGCGCAGGGCAAGCCCAGCGCCGACATCGACGCGCAGCTCGAGAAGGCCTGGGCCCGCTCGGACACCTGGATTCGCGCCTCGCGTTTCTGACGTCGGGGCCGCGCTGAATACCCGGCGGCGAGGACCGCCCCGGCGGCGCGGCCGGGCCCGGCGGTAGGCAACCCGGCGGTAGGGCGCCCCGGCGGAACGGCCCAACCCGGCGGCGCGGCCCTTCCCGGCCCCGGCGGCGCGGCCCTCCCCGGGCCCGAGCCCGGCGGCAGGCGCCGGGTGACGCGTGCGCTCCGCGTCAGCGGGTCGCGCCGAGCGCCGCCAGCTTGGCGCGCGTCGCCGCCAGCGTGTCGACGTCGGTGCCGTCGATGTCGCCGGCCGACTCGAGGGCGCTGAGGATCTGCACGGCCTCGCTGTAGTCCCGCACCGCCAGCTCGCGGTCCATCGGTCCGCCGCCGGGGAGCCCGCTGAGGACAAGCGCCCCATCGGCGCGCTCGATGAGCGCCGACGCCACGCTCACCCGTAACTCGACGCTGTCGGGATTGCCCTGGCTGAGCGCCCGGCAGGTGTCGACCGCGCGCTGCAGGCTGCCGAACGCCGCGGTCCGCTGCCCGAGCTTGGCCAGCAGCCGGCCGCGCAGGCCGTGGTTGGTGGCGGTTTCGGCCCGCGCCCGCGTGCTCTCCGGGTCGGCCGCGGCCAGTTGGTCCTGCAAAGTTGCCGCTCGCTCGATGGCGGCGAGCGCTTCGCGGGTGCGCCCGTCGGCATCGAGCATCTCGGCCTGCTTGAAGTGGGCAATCGCCAGGTCGTTCCTGGCGGCGGCGTTGGCCGGATCCTCGCGCACCTGCGCCTCGTAGGTCTCGAGCGCGCGCCGCTCCTCGGCCATCGCCTCCTGGCGCCGGCCGAGCGCGGTCAGGATGTCGGCGGTGTTGCTGCGGGCCACGGCGAGATTGCGCTGGAACATGGCGTTGTCGGGATAGCGCGCGGCCGCCTGCTCGAACACGGCCGCCGACTTCCGCATCTCGGCGAGCGCGCCCTCGTGGTCGCCGAGGTTCGGATAGTTGGGATTGCCGAGCACGTTGCCGACCTTGTGATACGCCACGCCGAGCTGCCGCAGGTTGGCCGGGTCGTCGGGCGCGGTCGCCGCCAGGCCCTCCATCACCCCGAGGGCCAGGCGATGTTGGTCGAGCGCGTCGGCGGTGCTGCCGGTGGCCGCCAGCATGTCGCCGAGGCGGCTATGAGCCACCACCAGATCGCGGCGCGCGGCCGGCGAGGCCGAAGCGTCGGCGGCGGTGTCGCGCACCAGGGCGACGGCCGTGCGCACCGCGTCCATCGCGCTCTTGGTGTCGCCGGTGGCCGCCAGCAGCTCGCTCAGGCGCAGCTGCGCGGTGGCGGCGTCGCGGCGCAGCGGGAGGGGGCTGGTGTCGGCCACGCCGAGTGACGCGTAGAGCGCCACGGCCTTGCGGTAGCTGGCCAGCGCCCCGGGCGAATCGCCCAGGTTGGGATTGAGCGGACGGCCCTGCACGTCGCCGACGCGGACGTAGCCCGCCGCCAGCTCGCGGCGCAGGTCGGCGCGGTCGCCGGCATCGGCGGCCAGCTTGTCCAGATACTCGATGCCCGTGCGCACCATCAACTGGCGCGCCGGCGTCGAGCCCGCCAGATCCTTCACCGCGTCGTGGATGTCGAAAAGGAAGGCATTGGCGAGCCGGCGCACGTCGTTGAAGCGCTGCTCGGCGCGGGCCCGCTCCGCCCGCGCCACCCGCGCCTGCCAGGCGATGCCGACCAGGCCGGTGACGAGCGCCAGGAAGACGGCCACCGCGGCCGCCACGGCGCCGCGATGCCGGCGCACGAACTTCGACGCGCGGTAGCCGAACGTGTCGTGCCGGGCCAGCACCGGCAGGCCGGCCAGATGGCGGCGGACGTCCTCGGCCAGCTGGTCGACCGAGGCGTAGCGGCGCGGCGGCTCCTTGCTGATCGCCTTCATCACGATGTTGTCGAGATCGCCCTCGAGCCGGCGGCGCAGGCGCTGGGTGTCGCGGAGCCGCGTCGTGTGTGGCTCGCCGCTTGCGCCAGCGGCTGCCACGCCCGTCGGGGCCGCGTCCCCGTCACCGATCCTCGCGCGGGCTCGTGACCGCGAGGCTCGGCCGCACCGGGTCCGATTCGCACACCGCCCGCACGATCTCGGGCACCGCGCGGCTGGTGATGCGATACGGCATGCGCCCGGTGAGCAGCTCGTAGAGCAGGACGCCGAGCGAGTAGACGTCGGTGGCCGTGGTCACCGGCTCGCCGCGCACCTGCTCGGGGCTGGCGTACTCGGGCGTCATCAGCTGCAGCCCGGGGCGGTGGCCGCCGCCAGGGTCTGCCCGGTCAGGTCGGCGTTGAGCAGCTTGGCGATGCCGAAGTCGAGCAGCTTCGGCACGCCGTCGCTCGTGACCAGCACGTTGGCCGGCTTGATGTCGCGATGGATGACCAGGTTCTGATGGGCGTACTGCACCGCCCGGCAGAGCACCTGGAAAAGCCGCAGCCGCGCCGTGGTGTCGAGCGCGTGGGCGTCGGCGTAGGCGGCCAGCGGCACGCCGTCCACGTACTCCATGACCAGGTAGGGGAGGCCGTCGGCGGTGGTGCCGCCGTCGAGCAGGCGCGCGATGTTCGGGTGATCCAGGCCGGCCAGGATCTGGCGCTCGGTGCGGAAGCGCCGCACGATCGCCTCGGTGTCCATGCCGCGCTTGAGGATCTTCAGGGCGACGCGCTTGTGGAACGCGTCGTCGTCGCGCACCGCCAGGTACACCGTGCCCATGCCGCCCTGGCCGAGCTCGCGTACCAGCCGGTAGGCGCCCACGCGGGCGCCGGCGGCGGCCGGGAGATCGGGGATCTCGAGGCGAGTGACGTCGTCGGGGGCGCTGCTCACGACCGTATGTCGCGGCCTAGTTTAACGTCCCCGTTCCCGTTCAGGCCAGGGACCAGCCCGCGTGGCCTGAGCCTCAGCGTTCCTGGCCGCCGGGACGGAATCCGTCCGGGAGGAATTCGAGGGCCACGGCCTGGCCCGCCGACCCGGCGTCGCGGCCAGGACGATAGGTGACGAGCACCGGCACCGGCTTCTGCGGCCCGCAGCCGATGGTCCTTGGCGTGTCGGCGCGGAAGGAGGTGTAGACGACGGCGTCGACGGCCGTGGCGGTCACCCGCAGTTGACCGGCGGCGACCGCCGTCACGAGGACGACGCCGGTGGCCCCGCACTCGATCGCCACCCAGGTGCCGAAGGCCTGCGACTCGCCCGCGCCGAGGGGCCGCAGCGCCGGCTTGGGCGTGGGTTCGATGGCCCATCCGGGGACCGGCTCGGGGCCGCCGGGTCCGGCTGGCGCCGGCACGGGTCGATTC
Organism: uncultured Acidobacteriota bacterium; assembly: GCA_963834325.1. Lineage (GTDB taxonomy): Bacteria > Acidobacteriota > Vicinamibacteria > Vicinamibacterales > UBA2999 > CADEFD01. The sequence goes on along the minus strand of CAWIBL010000013.1, from coordinate 227,273 downwards.
GGGTCCGGTTCGGGGGCCGTATCGGGCAAGGTGGGCGCGTCGGGCGGACGCTCCACGTCACCCGCCGCCGGATCGGCCAGCGCCGCTTGCATCCGCGCCGAGGCGGCCAGGTACTCCCGGGCCGCGGTCTTGACCTCGGGGCTGCTGCCGCGGGCGGCCAATGGGCCGAGCACGGTCCGCGCGGCCGTGAGATCGCGGTTGAGCAGATGGATGCGCGCCAGCGCCAGGCGGTAGTCGTCGCGCGCCGGCGCCAGCGTGATGGCGCGATCGATGAGCCGCCTGGCCTCGTCCCGCGTGTCCTCCGCGCCCGCCAGATGCTGCGCCAGGCGCTCGTGGGCCGCGGCGAAGTTCGGGTTGAGCGCCACCGCCTGGCGCCAGGCCGCCTCGATGGCCGGCGCCAGGACCTCGGCCTCGCCGGTGAACTGTTCGAGGGCGCGGGCGCGGTAATACTCGGACAGGAAGGTGGGCGGCCCCGCCGCCGCGGTGGCGTAGGCCTTGGCCGGCTCGAAACGGCCGGCGTCGGCGTCGATCTGCGCCAGCCCCGCCAGCGCCAGCGACTGCCGCGGGTCGAGCTTCAGCGCCTGTTCGAAGTGGGCGCGGCCCTCGGGACGGTCGTCGAGGCGCGTCACGAGGTCGCCGAGCACGGCGTGCACTTCGGCCTCGGGCACCGGCGCCGGTTCGAGCCGTTCGATGGTCGACAAGCGCGCCGGCAAGGCCACGTCGACCCGGTAGAGCACCGGCGCAAAGGCGTAGTTGCGGAGCTCCTTTTCCAGAACGGCGGGGGACACGCCGAGCACCGTCTGGCAGGCCGCGGCAAAGGGGGTGCCCGAGGTGACGGCGTCCATGAACGCAGCGAACTTCGGCGCGTACTTCCGCTGGTTGCCGAGTTGCAGGTAGTGGACCAGGGCCCACGACTGCGCGTAGAACGCCGTGCTCTTCGAGCGCTCGTTGTAGAGCGGCGAGTCGCGGGTCACGCTGACCAGAGTGTCCAGGGGCAGCAGCTGCTTCTGCATGGTCCACAGATGCTGCTGCAGCATCCGTCCGAGCCGCGCCGTCCGGCCGCCGTCACTCACGTCGAAGGTGCTGTAGAACTCGGCCAGGCCTTCGCCGATCCACGGGTCGACCTGGCCCAGGCTGCGGTTGATCACCAGGTGGACGTACTCGTGATAGACCACGCTGTGCTCGTCGTCCTCCTGACTCATCAGGAGCGTGATGTAGTTCATCGGCCCGGGCTGGAAGTAACCGGCCACCTCGCTGGGCACGCCGTTATAGGTCGGCACGAACGGGCGGTAGGCGCTGCGGTTGGCGAACACCAGCACCGTGGTGTCGGGAATCGGTGCGTCCGGCGCGGACCCGGCGGTCAGCATGGCGAGCAGTTCGTGGAGTCGCTCCAGCCGCGCCGCGACCTCTCGCAGCGCGCGCGGATTGACGTCGCCCATCACCCGGAAGTGCGCGCTTTGAATCTGGCGCCAGTCGCGCTGCGGCGCCACGTCGGCGCAGACGGACGCAGCCCAGCCCAGCACCACGCAGGCGGCAAGACAACCAGCGCTACCCAGACGTCGCATTGGAGGCTCCGTTCTGGAGGGAACGCGGGCAGTGTAGTCCAGACCGGGCCGGTCCGGCATATCCGTCGTGCTGGCAGCGCTCCCGCGCTATCATCGCGGCCAATGTCTTCACCGCGTCGTGTTCGCGTCGGCGTCCTGGGCGCCGGCATCTGGGCGCAAGGGGCCCACCTTCCCGGCTTCGCCCGCGACCCCCGCTGCGAGCTGGTGGCCATTGCCGACCCCAAGCGGGACCTGGCCGACGAGGCCGCCCGCAAGTTCGGCATCGCCAACGTCTACGACTCCCACGAGGCGCTCATCGCCCGCGGCGACCTCGACCTCATCGACGTATGCACGCCGAGCAGCACCCACTTCGCCCTGTCGTGGGCGGCGCTCGAGGCCGGCCATCACGTGCTGTGCGAGAAGCCGGTGGCCTTCGACTTCCGCGAAACCCGGCGGGCCGCCGCGCTGGCCCGCTCCAAGGGTCTCAAGACCAAGCTCGGCTTCACCTTCCGCTACGCCCCGGCGATGCGCTACTTCCGCCAGCTCGTGGCCGACGGCTTCGTCGGCACGCCGTTCATCTTCAACGGCTACGAGCAGAACTCGCAGTGGCTCGATCCGATGAACCCGCTGCGCCAGGTCGATCCGGACATCGACCCGGCCGTGCTCCACGTGTCGTCGCTCGAGGGCTACGGCGCGCCGGTCATCGACCTGTCGCACCTCATGGTCGGCGCCGATCTGACGCAGGTGGTGGGCACGATGCGCAACTTCATCCCCGATCGCATGGTGCGGGCCACCGGCCGGATGCAGCGGATGAACATCGACGACGGCGACATCTACCTGGGCGAGTTCAGTAACGGCGCCCTCTGCTCGATCCAGACGAGCTACGTCACCGTCGGCAACTACCCCGGCATCGAGGCCCGGCTCTACGGCAGCCAGGGCGCGATCATCTGCCGGCTGGTCGAAGAGCACGGCATCTGCGAGCGCATCTGGCTGGCCGACAAGGACCACGTGGAGTTCAAGCGCGCCGAGGTGCCGGCCGAGTTCTACCCGCCCGGCGGATCGTCCGAAGAGTCGTGGCGCACGCTCTTCTACGCCAATCTGGTCAGCAGCTTCATCACCGAGATCCTGGCCGGCGACGACACCAACGAAGGCAGCTTCGACGACGGCGCCTGGGTGCAGGAAACGATCAACGCCGTGGAACTGTCGTTCCGGGAACGCCGATGGGTGACGCTCCCGCTCGCGTAGGGGCGTCGGCCGCGGCCGCGGCCGCGCTCGACGGCTTCTTCGACAGCTTCTATCGCCAGCGGCCGGTCTCGGCGACCTTCACCGGGATTCACGCGCACGACCGCGCGCTGCCGGACTGGTCGCCAGAGGGCCTGGCGCGCGCCGCCGACGAGATGCGCGGGCTGCGCCGCGAGCTGGCCGCGGCGCGGCGGCGTGCCCGACGACCAGGTCACGGAGTTTCCCGGGCCGGTCGACCTCGCGCTGGCCGACGGCGCGCTCGAGATCGCGCTGGCCGAGGACGACAGCGGCCACTTCGTGCACCACAATCCGGCGATGTGGACGGGCGAAGCGATCTTCGGCGTGCTCAGCCTGGTGACGCGCGACTTCGCGCCGCTGGCCGAGCGGCTCGAACACGCCCGGGCGCGGCTCGAGGCGATTCCCGCGTTTCTGGAGCAGGCCCGCGCCACGATGGTGGCGGCGCCGCTCGACTGGAAGTCGCGGGCCACGCAGGAATGCCGCGCGGCGCAGACGCTGTTTGGCGACACCCTGCCGGCGTGGGCGGCGTCGCGGGGGGCCGAAGCGGCGCCGGCCCTCGATGTGGCCGGATGGAGCCAGGCGTCCCGCCAGGCCGGGGCCGCGTTCGACGCCTTCGCGGCGTGGCTGGCGCTGCCGCAGCCGCGGCCCGACCAGCCGTGGGCCACGGGACGTCCGAAGCCGGCCCCCGCCAAGTCCGCCGGCTCGTTCCTGGGGCGACGGGGGGCGTCGACGCTGACCACCGCGCTTCCGGCGCGCGAAAGCGCCGGCCCCGAACTGCTCGAGCTGCTGTTGCGGCGCGGGCACTTCGTGACCACGCCAATCGCGGAGTTGCTGGGCGAGGCGACGGCGGCGCTGGACGAGGCGAGCGCGCGCCTCGACACGATGGCGGCGCCGCACGGCGGCTGGCCGGCGGTGCAGGAGCTGCTCGCCGCGCAGCATCCCCCGGCCGACGGCTACCTGGCGCGCTTCGATGAGAAGTGGCGCGCCTGCTGGCAGGCGGCGCAGGACTACAAGCTCGTCACCTGGCCGATGGCCCCGCTGCGCTACGTCCCCATTCCCGAGCACACGCGCGCGGCCGCCCCGTCGCTCTACTACTTGCACTACCGCTCGCCGGCGCCGTTCGATCCGTTCGGCCAGTTCGACTACGTGGTGCCGCCCATCGACGGCCTCGCCGGCGAGGCGCTCGAGACCCGGCTGCGCGCCGTCAACGACAGCGTGATCACGCTGAACCACGTCGTCCACCACGGGGCCATCGGGCATCACGTGCAGAACCACCACGCCTACAAGGGCCGGTCGCGGGTCGGCAAGGTGGCGGCGGTGGACACCGCCAACCGCATCGCCATGTTCTCGGGCGGCAGCCTGGCCGAGGGCTGGGCCTGCTATGTGTGCGACCTGATGGAAGAGATCGGGTTCCTCACGCCCCTCGAACGCATCGCCCAGCAGCACACCCGCGTGCGCATCGCGGCCCGCGCCGTGGCCGACCTGTCGATCCACACCGGCCGCTTCAGCGCGGCGCAGGCGGCGTGGCTCTACGAGGAACGGGCCTTCATGCCGCGCGGCCGGGGCGCGAGCCGAGGCCGTGCGCAACAGCATGTATCCCGGCACGGCGGCGATGTACTGGCTGGGCACGCGCGGGCTGCACCAGCTGCGCGCCGAGGTGTGGGCGCGCGAGGGCGGCGCGTTCTCGATGCGCTCGTTCCACGACCGCGTGCTCAAACATGGCGCCATCCCGGTGGCGCTGATTGCCAGGTTGATGCTGGCCGAGGAGACGGCGTCGTGATGTTCCAGAGGCAGGCCAGGCTCGGCGCGGCGACGACGGCGGCGGCGGTAGCGGCGGCGGTGGTGGTGGTGGCGATGACCGTGGCGGGATGCGGCGGCGGCTCGAGTGCGCCGGCGCCGTCGGGCGGCGCGGCCGCCGGGGCCGGTAACCGTCGGCTGGTGGTCGGCTACGACCGCGAACCCGACACGCTGAACCGCTTCAGCACGCACATCCTCGAGGACATCGAGACCTGCGTCGTCGAAGGGCTGGTCACGACCAACGAGAAGATGGAGATCGTGCCGCTGCTGGCCAGCCGCGTGCCCACGCTCGAGAACGGCGGCGTGGTGCTGCGCCCGGACGGCGGCATGGACGTGACCTGGACGCTGCGGCCCGAAGTGACGTGGCACGACGGCACGCCCCACACCTCCGCCGACGTGAAGTTCACGGTCGAGGCCATCAACAGCCCGAGCTACAACCCCGAGAGCACCGACGGCTTCGACCGCATCACCAGCGTCGACACGCCCGACGCGCTCACGGCGGTGCTGCACTACAAGGAGGTCTACGCCCCCTACGCGCTGCAGTTCGTGCGCGGCACCCTGCCCAAGCACGTGCTCGAGGGGCGCGACATCGACACCGCCAACGACTACAACCGCGCCCCGCTCGGCACCGGCCCCTACCAGGTGGCGGAATGGAAGAGCGGGGAATACATCCGCCTCGAGGCGGTGCCCACCTACTGGCAGGGCCGGCCCGCGGCCATCACCACGCTGCTCTTCAAGTTCATCGCCAACACCAACACCCGCATCAACCAGTTGAAGAGCGGGGAAGTGGACATGGTGGTGATGTTTCCCTGGGACAAGCACCGCGAGGTGGCGGCCATCCCGGGCGTGGCCGTGCACCGCATCGACGGCAACGGCTACGAGCACATCACCCTCAACCAGCGCGCCTTCCCGGCCTTCGCCGACGTGCGCGTCCGGCAGGCGCTCACCCATGCCGTCGATCGCGAGCTCATCTCCTCGACCATCCTCGAGGGCCTGGCGCCGGTCACGCACGGGCCGGTGCAGCCGGTGTCGTGGGCGCACAATCCCGCGGTGCGGCGCTACCCGTTCGATCCGGCGCGGGCCAGAACGCTGCTCGACGAGGCCGGATGGCGCGACAGCAACGGCGACGGCGTGCGCGACCGGAGCGGCCAGCGTCTCGCGTTCACGCTCATCACGCAGGCCGGCTTTGCGGTGCGCGAGAACGTGGCCCAGGTGGTGCAGCGCCAGTTCAAGGACGTGGGCGTCGAGGCGGCCGTGCAGCTCCACGACGGGACCAGCATCAGCAAGCTGTGGTTCGAGGGCAAGTTCCACGCGATGCTGCACTGGTGGCAGCTCCCGGCCGATCCCGAGCTGACGCTGTTCTTCGCCCGCGACCGCATGCCGCCGCGCGGACGCAACATCAACTACGTCGACGACGAGGCCCTGACCGCGCTCGTCTACGCCGCCGACCGCACCGTGAGCCAGGCGGAGCGGACGCGGATCCTGGGCCAGGCGCAGGCCCGCATCGCCGATCTGGCCATCGAGATCCCGCTCTACGGCGTGACCAAGCTGGACGCCGTGCCCGCCCGCCTCAAGGGCTTCACCGGCAATCCCACCAACACCGGGCCGTTCTGGAACGTGCACGCGTGGACGCTCGAGTAGGGTCGCTGGCGCGACTGGCCGGGCGCCGCGGCGTCGAGGCCGTGCCGCTCCTGCTGCTGGTGTCGGGCATCGCCTTCGGCCTGCTGCAGCTCGTGCCCGGCGGCCCCATCGAGGTCTACCTTTCGAATCCCGGCGTGCGGCCCGGAGGACCTCGAGCGCCTGCGGCGCGCGCTGGGGCTCGACCGGCCGCTGTGGGTGCAGTACGTCAGCTGGCTCGCGGCCTTCGTGCGCGGCGACTGGGGCTTCAGCTTCAGCGACGGCCGGCCGGTGCTGGACCGCATCGTGGAGCGGCTGCCGGCGTCGCTGGAGCTGCTCGGCGCGTCGCTGGTCCTGGCGCTCACGGCGGCGATTCCCGCCGGGCTCATCGCGGCGGTGCGGCGCGGCACGCTGGCCGATCGCGGTCATCTCGGCCGTCGCCGCGGCCGGCGTGTCGATTCCGGCGTTCTGGCTCGGGCTGATGCTGCAGCTCGTCTTCGCCATCGGTCTCGGCTGGCTGCCGTCGTCGGGACGCGGCGCGCCGGGCGACGGCCTGGCCCGGCTGCAGTACCTGGTGATGCCCGCTTCGGTGCTGGCGTTCGTGCACGCCGCCGCCTGGTCGCGCTACCTGCGCGCCTCGATGATCGAGGTGCTCAGGTCGCCCTTCGTGGCTGCGGCCAAGGCCCGCGGCCTGGACGCGCGCACGCGGCTGACCCGTCACGCGCTGCCCAACGCGCTGGCGCCGGTGGCCACCGTGGTGCTGCTCGACGCGGCCCTGCTCGTGCCCGGCGCGGTGGTGACCGAGAGCGTGTTTGCCTGGCCCGGCGTGGGCAGTCTCTTCACCGAGGCGCTCGGGCGGCGTGACTACACCGTGCTCATGGCCCTGCTGATGGTCAGCTCGGTGGCGGTCGTGGCCTTCAACCTGCTGGCCGACCTGCTGCACGCCTGGCTCGATCCGCGGGTGGCGTCGTGACCCGCGCCTGGCTCTGGCTCGCCGGCCTGGCGGTGGTGGCCGTGGCCGCGCCGCTCCTGGCGCCCTATGCGCCCGACGCGCTCGACCTGGCCAACCGCCGGGCCGCGCCGTCGCTGGCGCACTGGTTCGGCACCGACGACCTCGGCCGCGACACCTTCAGCCGGGCGCTGTTCGGCGGGCGCGTCTCGATTGCCATCGGCCTGCTGTCGGCGCTCGTGGCGGCGCTGCTCGGCGTCACCGTGGGCGCGGTGGCCGGCTACGCCGGCGGCGTGGCCGACACGGTGCTGATGCGCGCCACCGACGCGGTGCTGTCGGTGCCGCGGCTGCTGCTGCTCATGGTGGCGGCGGCGACGCTGCAGCCCTCGGTGCCGGCCCTGGTGGTGCTCGTGGGCGCGGTGGGCTGGATGGAGACGGCGCGGGTGACGCGCACGGCCGTGCGGTCGCTGCTCGGCAGCGAGTTCGTGCTGGCGTCACGCGCCGTCGGCGCCGGACCCCTGCGTATCCTGTGGCGGCACCTGCTGGCCAATGCCTCCGGCGCCATCCGCACCGCCGCGGTGCTCGCGGTGGGCCGCGCCATCCTGGTGGAATCGGCGCTCAGCTTCTTCGGCGTCGGCGTGCAGCCGCCGTCGGCCAGCTGGGGCAGCATGCTCTATCAGGCGCAGTCGGCGATGACCACCGAGCCGTGGCTGGCGCTCTTCCCGGGGGCCTGCATCGTGCTGACCGTGGGCCTGCTCACGGCCCTCAGCGACCGGGCCGAGGCCTGACGCGTCGCCACGGTCACTGCGGCGGCGCCATGGGCTTGCCCGACACGTCCACGAGCGTGATCTCGCCGAAGCCGGTCAACTGGTCCTTCACCTTGGTGTAGTCGCCGACGACGACGATGAGCGAGTCGGGTGAGCCGACCACCATGCGCGCGCCGGTCACCACTGCCTCCGGGGTCAGCGCCGTGATCCGGCTCTGGAAGGTTTCGGGGTAGTCGGCGGGAAGGCCGTAGGTCTGGACCGTGTTGAGCGTGCCGGCCAGCCCGCCCTGCGTGGCGTTCTGCACCACGAACAGCCCGCGCGCGTAGGCCTTGGCGCCGTCGAGCTCGGCCGCCTCGGGCGCGGTGGCGCGCAGGCGGTCGGCCTCGGCGTAGATCTCCTTCAGCGCCGGCCCGGTGACCTCGTTGCGCACGTCGGCGACGATGCGCGTGATGCCCAGGTCGCCGAAGGCGGCAAACTGCGAGGACGGCGAGTAGGTGTAGCCCTTTTCCTCGCGGATGTTGCGGACCAGCCGCGAGTCGAAGGCGCCGCCGTAGACCTGATTGGCGAGCTGCCCCATGAACCAGCGCGGATCGTCGCGCGGGATGGTGGTGTTGCCGACCGAGATCGACGACTGCACGCTGCCCGGGCGGTGCACGAACACCACCTTGCGGCCGGTCAGGGCCGGCGGCGGCGCGAACTTCGGCGACGGCGCCTGGCCGCGGGCCCAGGTGCCGAACGCCTTCTCGACCGCGGCCATGGCCGCCTCCGGCGCGACCTCGCCGGTGATGATCAGGAAGGCGTTGTTGGCGCGGTAGTGGGCGGCGTGATACGCGGCGATGGCCGCCCGGTCGATGACCTTCACCGTCTCGGGGGTGGCGCCGGTGCGCGCGTAGGGGTGGTCGCCGAGCAGGGCCTGGCGGAACTGGCGGTTCGAGACGAACTGCGCCGAGGCGAGCTGGGCCTGCAGACGCTGGGTGGCGACGGCGAGGAGCAGCTGCACCTCGCTCTCGGGGAAGGTCGGGTGACGGACGATGTCGGCCAGCAGGTCGAGCATCGTCGGCAGCGTGTCGGCCAGGCCCCGCATGGTGAACGACGTCGCGTCCTGGCCGGCGGCCGCGCCGAGCGTCGCGCCCAGGCCGAAGATCTCGTCCCGGATGCGCCGGCTGTCGCGGGTGGCCGTGCCTTCCTGGGCGGCGTCGGCCACCAACTGCGCCAGGCCGGCCCGGTCGGCGGGATCGACGGCGAGCCCCGAACGGATGGTCAGGACCGCCGACACCTTGGGCACGGTGGCGAAGCGCGCGATGACCACGCGCAGGCCGTTGGCGAGGGTGCGTTCGACGCGCGGCGGCGGCGCAAACGGCTTCTCCGGGCCCGACCGCGGGACGAGGCGGCGGCGCGGCCGCGGGTTGCGCTCCGCGCCGGCGCGCTGACCAGGATGAGGACGACGGCCAGGGCGGCGTGGGCGGCGCGGGACGGCGCGGCGGGGTCTCATCGCGCGCCGCCCTTCGCCGGCGTAGCCGCGGCCGGTCGGCTGTCGAGCGTCGTGCGATTGGTCGGCACCAGCCACTTGCCGGCGGCCGCCTTGATGTCGGCGACGGTGACTGCGTCCAGCTCCTTCAGGATGGTGTTGATCTTGCCCGGGTCGTCGTCGAAGAGCGCGAAGGCGCCGAGCAGATTGGCGCGGCCGAAGCGCGGCAGGCCGCCGCCCTCGAGATCCTCGAAGAAGCTGGAGCGGAGCGCGTTCTTGGCCCGGGCCAGTTCGGCCTCCGGCACGCCGTTGGTGCGCACGTCCTGCAGCACCGCGTCGATGGCCCCGAGCACGTCGTCGGCGCTCTTGTCGGGCGCGTAGTCGACGCGCACCGTGTAGAGCATCGGCCCGTGCATGTCCCAGTTGGTGCCGAGCAGGTTGAAGGCGCCGGCCACGGCGCGGGCCAGGCGCGTATCGCGGACCAGCGTCTGGTGCAGCCGCGCGCTCTCGTCGCCGACGAGCAGCGGGTCGAGCACGGTCAGCGCGAAGAAGTCCTTCGACAGCCGCGGCGGCAGGTGCCAGGCCGACGCCAGGGCCGGCGTGCGGGCCAGCGCGTCCTGCCGGGTGGCGCGCTTCTCGGCGGTCTGCGCCGGCTCGCGCACGTCGGGCGGCGGCGGCGCGGCCCGGCGGGGAATGCCGCCGAAGTGCTTCTCGGCGAGGGTCCGCACCTCGGCCGCGGTGGTGTCGCCGACCACCACCAGCACGGCGTTGTTGGGCGCGTAGTAGGTCTGGAAGAAGGCGCGCACGTCGTCGAGCGTGGCGGCCTCGAGTTCCGAGAGGTCGCCGTAGAAGTTGTGGGCGTTGTGCCAGTTGGTGTTGGCCTTCTCCCACAGGTCGAGCCACTCGAAACTGGCGTGCGGCTGGTTGAGCACGTTGACGCGCACTTCCTCGCTGACGACGTTCTGCTGGTTCTTCAGGTTCTCGGCGCTGACGTCGAGCGAGCGCATGCGGTCGGCCTCGAGCCACAGCCCGAGTTCGAGGGCGTTGGCCGGCAGAATCTCGTAGTAGTTGGTGTAGTCGAAGCGGGTCGAGCCGTTCAGCAGGCCGCCGGCCCGCGAGACCAGCTGCACGTGCTCCATCTTCTTCAGCTGCCCGGAGCCCTGGAACATCATGTGCTCGAAGAGATGGGCGAAGCCGGTGCGGCCCTTCGGCTCGACCCGGAAGCCGATGTTGTACATGACCTCGACGAGCACGATGGGCGCGCTGCTTGTCGGGGCTGACGACGACCTTCAGCCCGTTGGGCAGCGTGAAGTAGTCGTAGGGCACCACGAAGTCGGCCGGCGCGGCAGCCGCGCGCAGGGGAAGTCCCAGGCCCAGCAGTCCCACCAGCCCACCGATCACGAGGCGTCGCGGCATGAGTCGTCTCCTGCCCGCCATCATGCCTCAAGCCGCCGCGGGCGGCACGGCGCCCGTCCCCGCCCGCCGGCCGTCGTCCCCGCTCGCCGCCGGCCGAATCAGGCTCTTCCAGCTGACGCCGGGGCCGGATGTTCCGGGCCTTACGCGACGGCCGGCCCATCGCCCGGGCCGGGCTCGGGCCAGACGGAACGGCCAGCGCGCCGGCTACCGCTCCCGCGTCACCACCGGCACCTCGACCCGCGACGGGTAGCGCGCCGACCGGTAGACGCGATGCGTCGCCGTCACGAAGTCGCTTCTCCTCCGCGTCGAAGATGCTTCGGTCGAACGTCTGCGGGTTGCGGTCGATGAGCGGGAACCACGTGCTCTGCACCTGCACCATCACGCGGTGGCCGTCCTTGAACGTGTAGTTCTGCGTGTGCAGGCTCGAAGGTGTAGGGCTGCACGACGCCGGCGGGAATGGCCGTCGGGCGCGTCGAAGCTCTTGCGGTAGCGGCCGCGGAACACTTCGTTCGAGACCATCAGCTGGTAGCCGGTCAGGTTCCAGTTCTGCGGATGATCGTGTCCGGATAGACGTCGATGAGCTTCACGACCCAGTCGGCGTCGGTGCCGGTCGTGGACGCGAAGCAGCTTGGCCACCACGTCGCCGGCGATCGTCAGGTCTTCCTGCGAGCGGCGGGCGTCTCCCAACTGAGCACGTCGGGGCGGTCGTCGACGAAGCGCTGGTCCTCGACCAGCCACGTCGACCACTTCGAGCCGCCCGGCGAAGTAGGTCGGCTGGATGGGTCGCTGGCGGTAGGGCACGCGGGTGGGCCGGATCGGAGACGAACGTGTCGGCGCGCCTGCGCGCCGGGCGGCGGGCGCGACGCCGATGGCCAGCGCCTCGTTCGGCACCGAAGTAGAGGTCGCGCGGTCTTGGCGGCGGCCACTGGCGGCCACTGCTCCCAGCGCTGCCACTGGTTGCTGCCGGCTTCGAAGGTGAGCGCTTCGGGGAGATCGCGCGTGCCCTTGTCCTTCAGGAAGTAGGCGAAGAACGGCGCCTGCACCTGGTCGCGGAAGTAGCGCGGCGGTGTCGCTGCCGAACTGCGATCGGCCCGAGACGCCGTGCCGTCTCCGCGCTCCAGCCGCCGTGGTTCCACGGGCCCACGACGAGGTAGTTCATGTTGGCGGTGTCGTGCTTCTCGAGCGCCTCGTAGATCGTGACCGGGCCGTAGAAGTCTTCCTGGTCCCACCAGCCGGCGACGTTCAGGGTCGGCACGGTCACCGATCGGATGTACGGCATCATGGTCTGGCGCTTCCAGAAGGCGTCGTAGTTGGGATGACGCACGAAGTCGTTCCACGTCGGGATCGTTTCCGCGCAGGTACTTGCGGTTGACGTTCGCAGCGACCCGAGCGACAGATACCAGTCGAAGGTGTCGTAGCGGTCGAACTCGAAGTTCTTGACGTCCTTGCCCGATTCCATCATCGTCGCGTACTCGAAGCCGTAGCTCAGGCGGAAGGCGCCGTTGTGGTGGAAGTCGTCGCCGAGCCACATGTCGGCCGGCGAGGCCTGCGGCGAGATCGGCCTTAGCGCCGGGTGCGGCTCGAGCATCGCCCATGATCGTGGTCCAGCCGTCGTAGCTACACGCCGAGCATGCCGACGCGGCCGTTGTGCTGCGGCACGTTCTTCAGCAGCCACTCGATCGTGTCGTAGGTGTCGGTGCCTTCGTCGAGGCTCTTGGTGTCGCCCGGCGCGCGCGCCGGGCGCTGCATCACGAACTCGCCCTCCGACTTGAACTTGCCGCGGATGTCCTGGAAGACGAAGATGTAGCCCTCGGCGCGCCAGCGCCTGGTAGTAGCGCCTCGAACGACCCGGCGGCGCCGTCGATGCCGTAGGGCGTGCGCCGGAACATGAACGGCAGCGGTCCGCTCTGGTTCTTCGGCGTGAAGATCCTGCGTGAAGAGCTTCACGCCGTCGCGCATCGGGATCATCTCATCGCGGACGGCGAAGGCCGCGGCCGGATCCGGCGCCTGGGCCGGTTGCCGGGCGTCGAGCGCCACCGCAAGGCCGAGGGCCACGGCACAGATGCCAACGAGCACGACGGGCGGAACGCGGCGGGTCGTCATGCAGGCGAGTATAGGGCCGCCCGCCGGCGTCACGGCGTGGCGGTCGCCAACGCGGGATAGGTGAAGAAGAGCAGGTGCAGCAGGTTCAGTCCGGTGTGCGCCAGCACCGCCGCGGCGAGCGAGCCGCTGACGGCGTAGATCCAGCCGTAGCCGAGGCCGGCCAGAGTGGCCAGGGCCATGTAGGTCCAGCCGCCGCCGAGATGCGCCAGGCCGAACAGCCCTCCGGCGGCCAGCAGCGCCGCCCAGCGCGCGCGCTCCGTGTCCCCCAGCCAGGCTTGCACGCCGCGCTGGATCACGTGGCGGAACAGCGCTTCTTCGGGAACCGCGGTCAGGAAGGTCATGCTCCACAGCCACAACGGCCACCACTGCGGCAGCTTCGGGTCCCACCGAGCGTAGCCGACGGCCACCGTCGCCGCCATCACCACCGCCGCCATGATGGCAAAGCGCGACAGCAGCGCCGACACCGGGGCGCGCCGGCGACTGATGGCCCGGTGCGGGTAGACGAGGCCGAGCAGGAACAGGCCCATCACGCCCTTGTCGAAGTTCAGGTGCTTGGTGTAGGGCGCCGCGTCGACGCCGAGGCGCACGTCCTCGAGGACCCGAGGGTTGGTGTAGCCCGGCACGGCGTGGGCCAGAAACGCGGCGCTCATGGCCAGCATGACGGCAATGGCGAAGCCGCGCATGGCCCCGTCGGGCGCCAGCGACGAGAAGCGGCACGCCGACACGAAGAGGAAGAGCGCGGCCAGTCCCGACGTGGCCACGAGGCCGCCGAACTGCGCGGCCACGAGCGCGACGGCGAAGGGCAGGACCCAGAACGAGACGGCGCGCGGCGCGGCCGACAGGCGCGGCGCCCACAAGGCCAGGATCGCCGCCGTCAGGGCGGCGAAGGCCACGACGGCGGGTCCCGGCAGCGTCGCGGTCAGCGGCCCGGCCCGGCGATGCGCCGCCTCACTGGCCGTGGGTCCGCGCCGGCACGGGACCGACGATGGCCTGATTGACCAGCGTGCGCACCCGGAAGCGCAGGTCGACCGGGCCGGCCGGCAGGAGCTGCGTCAGGAAGACCACCACCAGCTCCTCGGCCGGGTCGGCCCAGTAGGTGGTGTGATAAGCGCCGCTCCACGAGAACTCGCCGGCCGCGCCGTAGCGCGGGGCGCGGCCGAGTTGCTCGACCACCTCGAAGCCCAGGCCCCAGCCGAGCGTGCCGTTCAGGTAGAGCGCGCCGACATGGTTCGCGGTCATGAGCGCCACGGTCGTGGGACTCAGCAGGCGCACGCCCTCGAGCTCGCCGCCGTTCAGCATCATCTGCATGAAGCGGGCGTAGTCCTGCGCGGTCGAGAGCAGGCCGGCGCCGCCCGAAAAGGCCACGCGCGGCCCGCTCGTGTAGGTGCCCTGGCCCGGGTGCCCCTCGGGGGCGCGGGTGATGGTGCCGCCCTCGCCCACGGCGTAGACGGCGGCCAGACGGTCCGCCTTCCCGGCCGGCAGGAAGAACGAGGTGTCGACCATCTTCAGCGGCGTGGTGATGCGGGCGGCCACGAAGTCGGCCAGCGTCTGGCTGGTGATCCGCTCGATCACGTTGCCCAGCACGTCGGTGTTGTAGCCGTAGACCCACCGCTCGCCCGGCTGCGATTCGAAAGGCAGCGTGGCCAGTTTGTCGATCCAGGCGGTCATCGGCTCGGCGCGATCGGCGAAGTACCACTGGGTGAAGCCGGCGGCCCGGTAGTAGGGCTCGAGCGGGCCCGTCCCGTAGGAGATGCCGGCCGTATGGGTCAGCAGGTCGCGGATGGTGATCGGGCGAATGGCCGGCACGATGCCGACGCGGCCGTTCGCGGCGGCCAGCACGGTGGTCCGGGCGAAGGCGGGGATGAACTTCGCGACCGGATCGGAGAGACTCAGCCGGCCTTCTTCGACGAGCATCATGATGCCGACGCTGACGACCGCCTTGGTCATCGAGGCGATGCGGAAGATGCTGTCGGTGGTCATCGCCGTGCCGCGCTCGGCGTCCTGGGCCCCGGCGGCCTCCAGGTAGGCCACCTGGCCGCCGCGCAGCACCAGCGTGACCGTGCCGGCGGCCTGTTTGTCGCGCACGGCCTCGCGCATCACCGTGGTGATCCGGTCGAGCCGCTCGGCCGACAGGCCCACGGCCTCGGGCGAGGCGGCCCGCGGCAGCGACTGCGCCGCGGCTGGCGCGGCCAGGGACAGACAGAGCAGGGCTCCGGCGAGACGGGCGGCAGGTCGCAGCATCATCATGGCAGGCCTCGACGGGTTTCCACGAAGTAGAGCGGGCGTTTCATCGTCTCGACGAAGCTCTTGGTCAGGTAGACGCCAACCGTGCCGATGGCCAGGATGACGAGCCCGCCGATGAGCACGAGCAGCGCCGTGGCCGCATGCACCGCCTGCACGGCGGCATCGGGGTGCGGCGGCGTGAGCGCGGTGCGCGCCAGCACCGCGGCGGCCAGCGCCGAGATCAGCGCGCCCAGGATTACGACGAGCTGCAGCGGCACCTCGGAGTAGGCGACGAGCACGTGGAACGCCAAGCGCACCGAGCGCAGGAGCGAGTAGCCGCTGGCGCCGCCGCCCCGCGCCTGGTGCTGCACGTCGATGGTCGTGGTCGTGACGCGCATGAGGGCCATGATCGCGTTGACGTTGCGGGTGCGCTCGCGGTATTCGCGGAAGTAAAGGACCGCCTGGCGCGACAGGCAGCGGTAGTTGCCGACCCGGTGGTCGTAGCGCACCTTCACGAAGAACTGGATGAGCGCGTAGAACAGCCGCGCCAGCGTGCGCTTGACCAGCGGATCCTGCCGGCGCATCCGCCGCGTGAGCACCAGATCGGCGCCGGTCGTGCCGGCCGCCTCGAGGATCGCCGGCAGCGCCGCCGGATCGTCCTGCAGGTCGCAGGCCATGATCACCGCGTGATCGGCGTCGACGTGGTCGAGGCCGGCGGTGATGGCCACGTGCTCGCCGTAGTTGCGGATGAACTTCACCCCGCGCACGCGCGGATCGGCCGCGGCCAGGGCCTCGATGAGCGCCCACGAACGATCGCGGCTGCCGTCGTCGACGAGCACGAGCTGCCAGTCGTCGGTCAGCGGGGCGAGAGCGGCGGCAATGCGCCGATGCAGTTCCTGAAGAGTGGATTCGGCCTGATAGACAGGCACGACCACGCCGATCTTGGCCACGGACGACACTATAACCGGTGCGAGCGGAGGGCCGGCCAGCCGATGGCGCCCCGGGCCCCGAGTAAGATCCGGGCATGACGTCCGCGACGATCGCCGAGGCGCCCTACGGCGCCTGGGCCTCCCCGCTCACGGCCGCGCGAGCCACGGCCGGGGCCCTGCGACTCGGCCAGATTGCGGTTGACGGCGACGACGTCTACTGGCTCGAGGGCCGGGCCTCGGAAGGCGGCCGCAACGTGCTCGTGCGCTGGTCGGCGGGCCGCCCGCCGGTGGACGTGTCGCCGGCCGGGTTCAACGTCCGCAGCCGCGTGCACGAATACGGCGGGGCGGCCTACGCCGTGCACCGCGGCGTGATCTACGCCTCGAACTTCGCCGACCAGCAGCTCCACGCCTTCACCGCCGGGGCCGCACCCACGGTCCTCACGCCGCCGGGCTATTACTACGCGCAGTGCCGGGTGGACGCCGCTCGGCAGCGTCTGCTGTGCGTGCGCGAAGACCACACCACGGGCGACGCCCAGCCGCCCGCGGCCATCGTCGCCGTGCCGCTCGGCGCCGCCGCGCCGTCGGCCGGCGCCGTGCTCGTGGCCGGCGCCGACTTCGTCTCCGATCCGGTGCTCAGTCCCGACGGACGGTCGCTGGCGTGGTTGCAGTGGAGTCATCCCGACATGCCGTGGGACGCCACCGAACTCCACGTCGCCGAACTCGACGGCCGCGGCCGGCCGGGCCTACCAGTGCGGGTGGCCGGCGGTGCCGACGAGTCGGTGTTCCAGCCGGCGTGGTCGCCGGGCGGCGTGCTCTTCTTCATCTCCGACCGCAGCGGCTGGTGGAACCTCTACCGGTGGCGCAACGGCGCGGCCGAAGCGGTGCACGCCCTGCCGGTCGACTTCGGCAAACCGCAGTGGATGCTGGGCACGTCGACCTACGCCTTCGCCTCCGACAACCGGCTGGTCGTGACCTACGCCGAGCAGGGCCGCTGGCGCATGGCCCTGCTCTCGCTCGACCCGGAACGGCTCGAGCCGCTGGACCTGACGCTCGATCCCCTCGACTCGGTCGTGGCCACGCCGCGCGCGGCCTTCTTCGTCGGCGGCTCGGCCAGCCAGGGCCCGGCCATCACCCGCGTGACTTTCGGCGGCGTCGAGGCGGAGGTGCTGAAGCGGTCGCGCGAGGACACGCTCGACCCCGCCCTGGTATCGGCGCCGGAGGCCATCACCTTCGACAGCGCCGGCCTGCCCGTGCACGCCTTCTACTATCCGCCCGTCAATCCCGCCTTCCGGGCGCCGGCCGGCACCACGCCGCCGCTGCTCGTGCTCAGCCACGGAGGGCCAACCGGCGCTACGGACGCGGTGTTCGATCCCGAGGTGCAGTTCTGGACGACGCGCGGCTTCGCGGTCGTGGACGTGAACTACGGCGGCAGCACCGGCTACGGGCGGGCCTACCGGCAGCGGCTCAACGGCCAGTGGGGCCTCGTCGACGTGCGCGACGCGGTGAACGCGGCCAGGCACCTGGTGGCGGCCGGCAAGGCCGATCCGGCCCGGCTCATCACCCGTGGCGGCAGCGCCGGCGGCTACACCACGCTGGCCGCGCTGGCCTTCCACGACACCTTCACGGCCGGGGCCAGCTACTACGGCATCAGCGATCTCGAGGGGCTGGCGCAGGACACGCACAAGTTCGAGTCGCGCTATCTCGACCGCCTGGTCGGGCCCTACCCGGCGATGCGCGCCACCTATCGTCAGCGGTCACCCCTGCACGCGGTGGACCGCTTCAACTGCGCGTTGATCCTGCTGCAGGGCCTCGAGGACAAGGTCGTGCCGCCGAACCAGTCCGAGATGATGGCCGCCGCGGTGCGCGCCAAGGGGTTGCCGGTGGCCTACGTCACCTTCCCCGGCGAGCAGCACGGCTTCCGCAAGGCCGAGAACATCGTGCGCGCGCTCGAATCGGAACTCTATTTCTACGGTCGCGTCTTCGGCTTCACGCCGGCCGACACGCTGGCGCCGATCCCGATCGACAATCTCGAGTAGACCGGGCCGGCCGGACGGCCGGCAGGCTTCAGAACTTGACCGTGACCCCCGCCGTGGCCCGCCAGAAGTCGAACTCGGGCAGCGGCAGATCGCCGAGGTTGGTGAGGTCCTCCCACGACACGGCGCCGGTCTGGAAGCGGCGCACGTCGGCGCGGAAACCGAAGTTGGGCGTGGGCAGCAGGTAGACCCCGCCGCCGAAGTTGTAGGCCACGTCCTGCGCGCTGGCGCTGAGGACGTTGCCCAGGAACGGCACGTCGATGTTGCCGGTCACGCGGACCACGCCGACACCCGCCGAGGCGTAGGGCTGAATCGGGCCGGTCGGGAGGCGGACCACCAGGTTGCCCATGTAGGTGGTGAGGTTGGCCTCCACGTCGGCGATCTCGATGCCGCTCACGTCGAGGCTGCCGAGCCAGATGCGCGCGGCCTCGAACTCGATGCCGAGCAGGCCGCCGAAGGTGACGGCGGCGCCGAGCGTGCCTTTGTTGGCCTCGTTGATCCGAGTGGTGCCGGCAAACGCCGTGGCCCGCAGGTCGGCCGAAGCCGTGGCCGGCGCGAGTGACGCGGCCAGGGTGGCCGCGATGATCCAGGCGGAGCGGGTCATGTGCGTCATGTCTCCACTCTAGATCATCCCTTCACGAACCGCGCCTGGCGGTATTCGCTCGAGCCTCGGGCCGGCAGGTAAGATTCCTCCATGAGAAAGCTGGCGGTCGGCTGCCTGCTGGCAGTCTTGCTCCTGGGCGTGCTGGCCGGCGCGGCGGGCTACTACGTGTGGGACTACGTGGGCCCGGTGGTCCGGCGCGTGACCGGCGTGACGTCGGGAGTCGCCGGCCTGGGCGGCCTCGGCGCCATCGAGCAGGACCTGAAGAACACCGCGCCGTTTGCCCCCGCGGAATCCGGCGAGTTGACGCCGGCGCAGGTCGACCGCTTCCTCAGCGTGCAGCGTCACGTGCGCCTGGCGCTCGGCGCCCGCGTCGAAGCCTTCGGCGCGAGGTATCGCGCCGTGGCCGGACCGCGCCCCGACGGCAGCCCCCGGGTGCCGTCGCTCGACGAACTGCTCACCGGCATCGGCGATCTGCCCACGGTCTACCGCGACGCCTGGCGGGCGCAGGTGCAGGCGATGAACACGGAAGGCTTCTCGCGCGAAGAGTTCGCCTGGGTCCGGTCACGCGTCTACCAGGCGGCGGGCCTCGACGCCGTGCGCTACGACGCCCGCGGGCTGCAGGAGGTGATCGCGGCCATGTCCCGCGGCGCCCGCATCGAGATGCCGGAGGTGACCCTGCCCGACGCGCCGGCCCGGAACCGCGAACTGGTCAAGCCGCACCTGGCCGAGATGAAGGCCTGGCTGGCCATGGCGGTGTTCGGGCTGTGAGACCGCGGCCGGTCTAAAAGAGCGACGGCTGAAGGTCCACGGCGCGCTTGAGCGCCGCGGTGACCTCGACGGGCTCCCACTCGACCGGGCCGCCCACGCGGATCGTCCCGCCGCCGATCACTTCGCCGAAAGCGCCGCCGCCCCAGGTCGGCGCCAGCGCCGCTTGCAGCCCCGGGCAGGCCTCGTCCATCTGCCGGCACGGCCTGGTCTCGCCGAAGATGCGCACGCGCGCCTCACCGATGCGCAGCACGCGTCCGCGCCCGCCGTTCAGGTCGAGGGCATCCACGAGCAGGTTGGCGCGGCGGATCGCCGGGTCGGGCGGTCCGGGCAGGTGCGCGGTCAGCGCCGTCCAGTGGTGGCGCGACATGATGGTGATCTGGCGCCGGCCGCCCTGGGTCGCGTCCCCGTGCAGGCCACCGCCGGCCACCAGCGTCGCCGCCGGGACCGCATCCATCCGTCCGCGATGGGCGCGCTTCACCCAGATGCCGAGCAACTCTGCCATGCCGGTTGGCGCCTCCACGCGCCCGCACATTGTAACGGGCGACTGGCTCTATGCTAGGCGGGCCGTGGCTGCCGAATCCCCGTTGCCTCGCCTGCCGCCGGGCATCGACCACGTCCGCGGTCTCGACGCGCTGCCGCTCGTCGTCCGGGCGCTGGCGCGGTTCGAGCCGGCGGTGCTGCTCACCGCCGACGGGCGGGGCGCCATCCACGCCGCCGAGGTCCCTCCGACGGCTCCGGCGCGTCCGGCGCGTCCGACCCGGCCCAAGGGGCCACGCTGTGGTTCCTGGTCGATGCCCGGGCCCTGCTGGCCTGGGAGTCCAGCCGGGGGCGGACCGTGACCCTGAACTTCCAGAGTGCCGACGAGCGCGTGTTCCTGACCATCTCGGGAAAGGCCGAGGTGTGCACCGACCACCACGCCGCGGCGCGGGCGTGGCGGCCGGCCTTCAAGCGCTGGTTCCCGCACGGCCCCGGCGATGCGCGGCTGCTGCTCGTGCGGTTCTCGCCCCACGACGCCGAGTTCTACGAGGCGGCCGGCGGGCGCGTGGCCGCGCACCTTCCCCAGTGAGCCGCAGGTTCTTCGGGGCGGATCACCCGCACGCCGCTCAGCAGCTGCGCGGCCTCGGCCTCGGTCTCGGCGTAGGTTCGCACCACCGCGCGCACGAGCACGTCGGGCTCATCCCAGCCTTCCACCTGGATGCCGCCGTTGGGCGAAGCGTCCACGGTGAGCGGGCTGCCCGGGGCGGGGAGCCGCGTGTCGCGCACTTCGCAGGCGTGTCCGCGGCGCGAGGTCGGAAAACGTTGGCCCGGAGGCGGACGGTCGCGCCCGGCCGCCGGATCACTCCCCGGTGGCCGTGGGCCGTGCGGGACTGGCGGACCACTCGCTCCACGAACCCGGATAAAGACGCGCGCCGCTGAGGCCGGCGTGTTCCAGGGCAAGCAGGTTGTGGCAGGCCGTGACGCCCGACCCGCAGTACATCACCACGCGCGAAGCGTCGCCGGCGCAGAGCGGCGCCCATTCGGCGCGGAGTTCGTCGGGCGACTTGAAGGTCTTGTCGGCGGTCAGGTTGAGCTGGAAGAAGCGATTCACCGCGCCGGGGATGTGGCCCCCGACCTTGTCGATCGTCTCGTTCTGGCCGCGGAAGCGCTCGGCCGCCCGCGCATCGACGAGCACCCGCTCGACATCGCCGAGATGGGCCTGCACGTCGTCGGCCGGCACGCGGCGTTCTTCGGCCGGCGCCGCCGCGAACTCCGCCGGCGTCCACGTCTCGCTCGCGGTGCTGAGCGGGAGCCCGGCGCGCTCCCACGCCGCCAGGCCGCCGTCGAGCACGGCCACCCGGTCGTGACCGAGCCAGCGCAGCATCCACCAGCCGCGGGCGGCGAACATGCCGGTGTCGGCGTCGTAGAGCACCACCTGGCTGCGCCGCGACACGCCCAGGGCGGCGAAGGCAGCCGCGGCTGCCTCGGGCGCGGGCAGCGGATGACGGCCGTTGGCGCCGGTCTTGGGGCCCGACAGGTGCGTGTCGAGACTCACGTAGCGGGCGCCCGGAATGTGCCCGGCGCGATAAAGAGCTTCGCCCTTTTCGGGCGCGGTCAGATCGAACCGGGCATCGAGCACGACCCAGTCGGGATCGGTCATGTGGGCGGCGAGGGTGGCGGCATCAATGAGTGTGGTGGGCATCGGTCTCGGGGCTCCGGAGGGCGACGGCGAGCTGGTGCAGGAACAGGCCGACGTCGGTGACGACGCCGATGGTCTGCGTGGAGCCGCGGTCGCTCAGTTTCGTGACCACCGCCGGGTTGATGTCCACCGACACCACCTTGACCCACGACGGCACCATGTTGCCGACGCCGATGCTGTGCAGCATCGACGACAACATGATGACGACGCCCACGTGCTCGAGCGCCGCGGCGTACTTGTCCTGCGCCAGGGTGAGGTCCATCACCGTTTCCGGCAGCGGGCCGTCGTCGCGGATCGAGCCGGCCAGCACGTACGGCACCTGGTGCTTGTGGAGCTGGTACATGACGCCGCGCGTGAGCAGGCCCGACGCCACCGCCTTGCCGATGCCGCCGGCGCGGCGCACGGCGTTGATGGCGCGCATGTGATTGCGGTGGCCATGTTCCACCGGCCGGCCGGTGTCGAGGTCGATGCCGAGCGAGGTGCCCGAGAGGGCCGCCTCGATGTCGTGGACGGCCAGGGCGTTGCCGGCGAGCAGCACGTCGACGAAGCCGTTCTGCACCAGCTCGCCGAAGTACTCGCCGCCGCCGGTGTGGACCACGACGGGCCCGGCCACGAAGCAGATCTTCTCACCGCGGGCCCGCGTCTCGCGCAGCATCGCGGCCACGCGGCTGACCGCCACTTCGACGCGGCGCTCTGACGACACGTCGTTGCTCATGAAGCCGAAGGTCGGCTTGTCGCGGCCCTGCAGGTCGGGCAGCACCCGGATGCCCTGCATGCCGCACACCACCTCGTCGCCGATCTTCAGGTCGCGCAGCTTGCGGCACTCGGCCTGGCTCTTGTCGACGACGATGGCGGCGTCCATGCGCTGGTGTTCCACGGTGGTCCACACGCCGCTGAGCAGGATCTGGGTCTTGTGGTTGGTGGTCGAGTAGAAGTCGACGGGGGCGGCGCCGGCGATGTCGTTGACGCGGAGCAAGGCGTCGGGGGCGCCCTGCACGTAGCAGCCGAAGGTGCTCAGGGTGCTCAGCAGGTGATCGAGCCCCTCGCGGGTCTCGGTGGCCACGCGCAGCGACAGCCGCGACGCGTCGGCGTTGGTACGGCCCACGTCGAAGTGGAGGATCTCGTAGCTGGCGCCGTGCTCGACGACGGTGGTGAGGATGGCCTGCAGGTCGCCCGAATCTATGAGATGGCCCTGCGCGTCAACGGTCTCGAAAATCATGCGCGTCCCTTGTCGGATTCCGTGGACGCTTATTCTAGTCCCTCGACCGACCGGCGCGGGCCAGCCGGCTAGCGCGGCGGACCGGTCTTCGAGGTGTAGGCGCCGCTCAGGATCTTCCAGGCGCCGGCGTCCTTCACGAGGCTGAAGTAGTCCACGCCGTGCGACCGCACCTGCCCGTCGATGACCACGGTGAAGTCGGCCCTGACGACGGCGAGCTGGCCGTCGGCGACGTGCACCGCGACATTGGTGAGCGGCTCGCGGAAGCGGGTGCCCGGGGTCTGGGCCCGGAGGCCAGCGAGCCACTCGTCGAAGGTCTGCGTGGTGTAGCTCCACTGGCCGTCGCGCTGGCGCGCGATGGCCATGGTGGCTTTGGGCGCCACCAGGGCCGGAAGCGCATCGAGGTTGCGCTGTCCCAGTTGGTCGAGGAAGTGTTCGACGGCGGCCCGCGCCGCCCGCTCGTCGGACGGCTGGGCGGTGGCGGCTGCTGGCGCCACGACGCTGAACGCCGCCACGAGCAGGGCGGCGGCGAAGCGGTGGCGCGAGGTCGGGCCCGCGGCTCGCGTCACCGCAGGTTCTCGAGAGCGGCGATGCGCGCTTCGAGTGGCGGGTGGGTCGAGAGCAGCACCATCCACTTCTTGCCCCCGCTCGAGATCTTCATGGTGGCCATCTCGGCGTGCGCCGGGTCCACGAGTTCGTGCGTGGCCTGCAGGCGGCGCAGCGCCGCGATCATGTTGGCCCGGCCGCTCAGCGCCGCGGCGCCGGCATCGGCGCGGAACTCGCGGGCGCGCGAGAACCAGGCCACGACCACGCCGCCGAGGATGCCGAAGGCCATTTGCAGCACCATCCGCACCATGAACTCGATCATGTAGCCGCCGCCCCCGCCGCCGTCGCGCTCGTCGCGGTTGCCCTGCAGCATGTTGCGGACGAGGTTGGCGACGACCATGGCCGCGAACATCACGAAGGCGTTGACCACGCCCTGGATGAGCGTCATGGTGACCATGTCGCCGTTCTTGATGTGCGCCACCTCGTGGGCCAGCACGCCCTCGACCTCGTCGCGGCGCATGCCCCGCAGCAGGCCGGCCGACACGGCCACCAGGCTGCGCGACTTGCTCGGACCGGTGGCAAACGCATTCACCTCGGGCGACTGGTAGATGCCGACTTCGGGCATGGGCAGTTGCGCCTGCGTGGTCAGGCGCTCGACCGTGCGGTAAAGCCAGTCGGCTTCTTCATGGCCGCTGCGGCCGTCGACCAGCTGCACGCCCATGGCCCGCTTGGCCATGAAGCGCGAGAGCTGCAGCGAGATGAAGCTGCCGATCATGCCCCAGAGCAGGCAGAACACCATCAACGCCGTGTAGTCGAGACTGCCGCCGGCGATACGGTAGTTTCCGAAGCCGAGCAGGCTCAGGACGACCGAGATGGCCAGCGTGATCAGGAGGTTCGTGGCGACGAAGAGGAGAACGCGCTTCATATGGTTGGGTGGCTCGCACTCGAACGCCGGGATGACGGCGCCGTGGATCCAGAATAGGGCCCGGCCGATTCGGGATCAAGCGGAACCGGACACGCCCGGCCCGGAAGGGCGTCTTGGGCGTGAACGGGAACGGGCGGCGGGGAAGACGCGTCTAACCGGAGTCTAGCGGGCGGGGGTGAAGCCCTTGGCCAGCTTGTCGCGCGCCGCCGCCACGTCGCGGTGGAACACGAACAGCTGATCGGCGTTGGCCGCGGCCTTGTCGGTGAAGTTCCAGGTCTTGCCGCCGCGTTGCTTCACCTTCAGGTTCTTCTCGAGATAGTTCACCTCGAACGACTCGACCTGGTCGTATTTCAGCGTGAAGGCGTCGCCCCGGTTGGCGGTGTCGTAGGCCAGGCCGTCGATGGTGGCGCGCAGCGTGCCCTCGCAGCCGCCCATGCCGTGCTTGTGGGCCACGCCGACCGAGGTGTTGAGCCGCACCTCCTTGAAGCGCATCGTCACCGTGTTGCTGCCGGGCGACAGATCGACCGCGCGCTGCACGCCCTCGTAGCCTTCCACCGACAGGTTGATGCGCGTGCTGCCGGGCGCCAGGTCCCGCAGGGTGACCGGGGCCGTGCCGACGAACTCGCGGTCCACGAACACCGACGCGCCGGGCACGTCGGACTCCACCGTCAGGCTGGCGGTGTCGGCCTTCGGGGCGCTGGCGACCGGCGCCGCGGCCGGCGCGGGGGCGGTCCGTGGCGCGGCGGTGCGGGCCCGCCCGGCGGCCGGATCGGAAGGCGGGTCGGGTGTCGGATCGGCGGCCGTCGGTGGCGCCGGTTCGGCCCTGTCGGTCGCCGCGGCCGGGGCAGGGGCCGCCGCGGTGGTCGGCGCCTCCTCGGGCCCCCGGGTCAGGAACCAGACGCCGCCGCCGATCAGCAGCAGCACCACCACCATCCCGGCGACCAGCGGCGTGCGGTTGGGGGCGCCGGTGGGGGTCTCAGCGAAGACGCTCACGCGCGGAATGGTAGCATGCAGCTCACCGTCGGATTCCGCCCATGCCCGAGCCGCTGTCGATTCTGTGTATCGCCTCCTTCCACAAGGGACAGGAGTTCATGCGAGAGGCCAAGCGCCAAGGGGCGCGCGTCTTCCTCGTCACCTCCGAGAGCCTGCGCGACGCCGATTGGCCGCGCGAGTGCCTCGACGACATCTTCTTCGTCCACGACGACCAGAAGCGATGGAAGCTCGAGGACCTGATTCTCGGCGCGAGCCACCTGGCCCGGCGCATTCCCCTCGACCGGGTCGTGCCGCTCGACGACTTCGATCTCGAGAAGGCCTCGGCGCTGCGCGAGCACCTGCGCGTGCCGGGGATGGGCGAGACGACCACCCGCTACTTCCGCGACAAGCTGGCGATGCGCATGCGCGCCCAGGAGTTCGGCCAGCGCGTCCCGGCGTTCGTGCACGTGCTGAACGAGCAGGCGCTGCGCGACTTTGCCGCCACCGTGCCCACGCCGTGGGTGCTGAAGCCGCGGCTCGAGGCCGGCACCATCGGCATCAAGAAGGTGCAGCGGGCCGAGGACTTGTGGCCGCTCATCGAGGCGCTCGGCGACCGCGCCTCCAACCATCTGCTCGAGCAGTTCATCGCCGGCGACGTCTTCCACGTCGACACCGTGGTCAACGACCGCGAGGTGCTGACCGCGGTGGTCAGCCGCTACGGCCGACCGCCCTTCGACGTCTCGCACGGCGGCGGCGTGTTCACGACCGAACTGGTGGAGCGTGGTTCGGCCGACGACATCGCCCTGCAGGCCTTCAACCGCGAGGTGTTGCGGGCGCTGGGTCTGGTGCGCGGCGTGTCGCACACCGAGTTCATCAAGGGCGCCGACGGCCGCTACTACTTCCTCGAAACCTCGGCCCGCGTCGGCGGCGCCCACATCGTGGAACTGGTCGAGGCGGCCACCGGCATGAACCTGTGGGCCGAGTGGGCCAAGGTGGAACTGGCCGGCAGCAAGGGCTCCTACGCCGTGCCGCCGACCCGGCAGGACTACGCCGGCCTGGTCACCTCGCTGACCCGGCAGGAATGGCCCGACCTGTCGTCCTTCGCCGAGCCCGAAGTGGTGTGGCGGCTGCAGAAGCGCCATCACGCCGGCGTCATCGTGGCTTCGCCGGATCGCGACCGCGTCGCCGCGCTCGTGGCCCTCTACGCCAAGCGCCTGACCGACGACTTCAGCGCCTCGCTCCCGGCGGCGGAGAGCGCCCGCGACTAGCCGCCGGCCCGCGGGCAGGGCGTGGCGCGGATGAAGTCCAGAATCGCCGGGCCCGCCGTCTTGTCGGCGCGGCTCAGTTCGAGGATGACGCGCTCGTGGCTCGACCCTTTCACCGTGACCATGGTCGAGGCCACGCCCGCCTGGCCGAGCCGCTCGTGGAAGAGCGCGGACTGGCGGCGCAGGCCGTCGGACTCGCCGGTCGCCGACACGACCAGGAACGGCGGATCGCTGGCGTCGAGGAACGGGACCACCGAGGCGTCGTGCCACCACGTGCCGTCGAGACGGCTGTTGCCGAAGCGCTCGGCGAAGTAGAGCGGGTCGACGCCGGTCCGGTAGGTGGCGATGTCGCCGAGGTCGTAGCCGGCGCCGCTCACGGCGATGACTCCGCAGACGCCGGCGCGCGCGCCCTGCTCCTGGGCGAGCCAGGCCGGATCGGTGGCGACACGGGCGGCCAGTTGCGCCCCGGCCGAATGGCCCATCAGGAAGACGCGGTCGGCGCGTCCGCCCCGGTCGGCGGCGTGCGCCTGCACCCAGGCCACCGCGCGGGCGACGTCGCCGAGTTGCGCCCGCCAGTCGGTCGGCCAGACGAGCCGATAGCCGATCACCGCGGCGCCGATGCCCTGGCTGGCCAGGAAGCGGCCGATGTTGCGGTAGACGTCGGCGCCGCCGAAGCTCTGCCTCCGATCGCCCCAGGCCCAGCCGCCGCCGTGCACGAAGACGACCAGCGGGTAGTCGCGGCCGGCAGGCAGGTAGAGATCGAGCTGACGCTTGGCGTCGGCAGGCGCCGCCGGGTCGTAGGCGACGTCGAGCTGCACCGTGGGCGGACTCGGCGCCTTCTCGTAGAGGAACCTCGCGCCCAGCCAGTAGACCGGCGCACAGGCCTGGCTTGCCAGCACGCCCGCCAGCGCGGCGGCCAGACGCAGACGCGCGGTGGTCCGGGCGCCGCTCATTCCCGCGCTCCCCGTCGCCGCATCACCAGCCGCGCGCCGCCAGCCTCGGGCCGCCGCCTACCGCCCCTCGCTCGAGGGCGGCACGATCTTGTTCAAGCGCATGTAGGTGACGAGGTTGCCGTAGTGCTCGTAGCTGTGCGCGATGTTGAACGTCAGCACGAAGAGACGGGGCGTGGGTCCGGTGAAGAACTTCACGACCTCCATGCCCTTCTGATCGTCGAGGCCGTCGATGACGGTGGCGCAGTAGGCCGACGACGCGGCCAGGGCCTGGCCCAGGTCGGCCTTGGTCGTCTTCCCTTTCTCGATGCCGCTCTGGGGCGGCTTCTCGCCGGCCGCCGCCGCGCACATCATGAACTGGGCGTCGGCGATGTGGCCGATGAGCTGTCCCATCGAACGGACTTCCGGCGTAGCCTTGAAGGCGTAGAGCGGCTCGGGAATCTTCTCGGCGGTCTTGGCCAGCACCCCGCTGATCATGCCGAACTGCGACTTCACGGCCGCCGCGGCGGGGTTTTGCGCCAGGGCCGGCGACGCGGCCGCCAGCACCGCGGCGCACAGGAACAGAGCAGGCATGGGATTCATCGTCGGGATCTCCTTGAAGCGGACGCCGTCGAGCATAGCCCCATTTACGCCCGCGTGGCGGCCGGCCCTGGCGCTGTCGCTGGCGGTGTCGCTGGGCCTGCTGACGGGCTGCGCCTGGCGCGCCCGCCCCGGATCCGAGACGGCTCCGGTGGCAGGAGCGCGGCTGCTCGGCGCCGTCGCCTACCCAGCCGGGGCGCTGACCCTGGGCGACGGGCCGCGCTTCGGCAGCCTCTCCGGGCTGGCCCGCGACCCGGGCTCCGCCCAGTGGGTCGCGGCCGTCGACGAGACGAACCCGCCGCGCCTGGTCTGGATGGACATCGCGTTCGGGCCGATCCTGACGGTGACACCGGCGCGGTTCACGCTGCTCCACGCCGGGCCGGGCGCCTCGGCCGAAACCATCGCCGGCCTGGAGCCCGAGTCGCTCGTGGCCCTGCCCGGCGGCGGCTTTGCCATGACGACCGAGGGCCACCACGACCGCCGGGACGTCGTGCACCAGCCCGAGGTGGTGTTCGTGCGGCGCGACGGAGCGGTGACCGGCGCGGTCCGGCCGCGGGCGCATTTCGCCATCACCGCCGGCGACCGGACGCGCGGCGTGCGCCACAACCTCGGCCTCGAGAGCATCACGCGCGCTCCCGACGGCCGGCTGCTGAGCGGCCTGGAGCAGCCGCTGGTGCAGGACGGGCCGGTGTCGAACGCCGCCCGCGGCGGGGTCGTGCGGCTGCTCGAGTTCGTGGTTCGCCCCGGCCCCGCCTGGGCGCCGGGCCGCGAGTGGGCCTACCAGCTCGAGCCGACGGCCACGGTTCCGGGCTACCCGCGGCCCTGCGAGGACGGCGAGAACGGCCTGACCGACATGCTGGCCCTCGGCAACGAGCGCTGGCTGACCCTGGAGCGCGCCTGCCTGCTCGGCCCGCCGGGGGCGCCGGCCTACAACCCGGTGAAGCTGTTCGAGGTGTCGCCCCGCGGCGCCGACGACGTGTCGGCCCTGCCCGCGCTGGCCGGCCGCACCCCGCGTCTCGTGACCAAGCGCCTGCTGCTGGACGTCGGGACGCTGCTGCCGCGGCTGCCGCCGCTGTGGGCCACCGGCAGCAACTTCGAGGCCCTGGCCCTGGGCCCGCGCGGCCCGCGCGGCGAGCGCACGGTGCTGCTTCTCAGCGACGACAACCTCCGCGCCAGCCAGACCACCGCGTTTCTGTGGCTGGCCCTCCCGTGATTTGTAACGGGGCCTGTCACCGTTACAAATTTCCGTGTGGCAGATTCTGCTCCAGCACCAGCCGGTAGCCGACGCCGCGGACGGTCTGGATCAGCGCCGGCCGCGCCGGGTCCGCTTCCAGATAGCGGCGCAGGCGCACGATGAAGTTGTCGATGGCGCGCGTGTCGGTGTCTTCGTGCAGGTCCCACACGTCCTCGAGGATTGCCTTGCGCGACACGACCTGGCCGGCGTGGCGCACGAGATAAGCCAGCAGCTCCGCCTCCATCACCGTCAGCCGGTAGGCCCGGTCGTTGGCGTGCAGTTCCAGCGCCCGCAAGTCGAGTCGATGACCGGCGAACTCGAGCGTCTCGGCGAGCATCGCCGGAACCGCCGGCGCCGACCGGGGCGCCTCGGCCGGACCGCGCAGCCATTGCCGCCGCCGCAGGAGCCCGCGCAGCCGCGCCAGCAGGATCGCCAGCTCGAACGGCTTGGGCAGGTAGTCGTCGGCGCCGCTCTCGAAGCCCATGAGCACGTCCTCGGGCCGGGCCCGCGCGGTGAGCATCAGGATCGGCACGTAGTCGCTCTCGCTCCGCAGCGCGCGCGCCACGTCGAAGCCGTTCTTGCCCGGCAGCATGACGTCGAGCACCACCGCGTCGAACCCGTCGCGTTCCGCGCGCAGCCGCGCCAGCGCCTCGGCGCCGTCGCCGATGACCACCACGTCATGGCCGTCGTCGGCGAGGTTGAACCGCAGCCCCTCGGCCAGGTGCTGCTCGTCTTCCACGATCAGGATGCGGCTCATGCGGGTTGCCCGCCGGCCAGCTTCGGCAGCTCCAGGGTGAAGGTCGCGCCCCGGCCCTCGCCCTCGCTCTCGGCGAAGACGCGGCCGCCGTGGTGGCGCGCGATCGAGCGCACGATGTAGAGGCCCAGGCCGGTGCCCTTCACCGACGAGCCGCGGGCCTGGAAGCGGTAGAAGCGGTTGAAGATGCGCCGGAGCTGCCGGCGCGGGATGCCGACGCCGCGGTCGCGCACCCGCACCCACACCGTGTCGGGCGTGGGCGAGGCCAGTTCCACGCTGACGTGGACGCCCTCGGTCGAGTACTTGACGGCGTTGTCGAGCAGGTTGCCGATGGCCGTGCGCAGTTCGTCGGCGTCGCCGTCGACCATCAGCGGCTGCGTCGGGGCCGTGCCGGCCAGGGCCACGGCTTCGCCCTGCAGATGATGCCGCCGCCGCGCCGTATGGATGCACTCGACCGCCAGCGCGCCCAGGTCGACCGGCGCGCGGTGCGCCAGCTTGCGCCGCTGGCTGGCCACGCCGGCGCGCAGCACCTGCTCCACCGTGTACTGCAGCCGCGCGGTGTCGTCGAGCAGCACCTTGTAGAACTCTTGGCGCTGCGCCGCCGACAAGTCGCGCGCCTGGAGCGTTTCGAGATAAAGCCGGATCGACGCAATCGGCGTCTTCAGCTCGTGGGTGACGGCGTTCAGGAAACTGTCCTGCTGTTCGGTGCGCCGCAGTTCGCGGACGAGGAACACGGTGTAGACGATGATGCCGGCGATGATCAGGGCAAAGGCCAGCGCTCCGAGCACGAGCGGCAGCAGCGCGCGTCCCGACCCCAGAATCCAGCCGACGTTCAACGACACCGCCGCCGCCACCAGCACGACGCAGAGCACGATGAAGACGACGGTGGCCGTCTGGCGGCGGGTCATGACCGGGCGGGACTCAGGGCCCGGGGCCCGGACCTCGGGAACGCGTGACGATCGGACAGCCGCATAGGGCTCATTCTACGGCGGCGATCCGGTTCTACGGCGGGCCCTGGTCCCTCATCCCGCCCCCGCGTGCCGGTCGTACAAAGGAAAGGCCCGGCGCAGCGCGCCAGGCCTTTCCGATTCTTCGCTTCGCGTCCTGCAGCGGCCGCGAACGCCGCCGCGACGCCTGGCCGAGCCCACGACACCCGGGCCCGGCCGGTCCCGCTACATCACCGGCGCGGCCGACGAGATATCCACGGCGTCGGGGGATTCCTGCGGCACGATCTCGGCCGCGTCCTTGGGCATCCGCGCCATCTTCAGGTCCCAGGCCAGGCCCAGCTTCTCGAGCGGCCTTGATCTGCAGGTAGTTCATGTCGAGCTCGTACCACGCCAGGCCGTGGCGCATCGACACCGGGTGCGCGTGGTGGTTGTTGTGCCAGCCTTCGCCGAAGCTGAGGAGGGCGACCCACCACAGGTTGGTCGAATCGTCGCGCGTGCGGAAGGTGCGGTAGCCCCAGATGTGCGTGGCCGAGTTCACGAGCCACGTGGCGTGCAGGCCGAAGGTGGTGCGGAAGAACGTGCCCCAGAGCACGTAGGCGATGCCGCCGAAGTAGAGCAGGGCCAGGCCGACGACCACCTGCGGCACCCAGTGCCAGGTGGTGAGGGCGACGTGGAACTTGTCCTTGCTCAGGTCGGGGACGTAGCGCTTCAGCACGTCGGTGTCGTGGTGCATCGCCTTGCCGAACATGATCCAGCCCATGTGCGCCCAGAACGTGCCTTCACGCGGCGAGTGCGGGTCGCCTTCGCGGTCCGAGAACTGGTGATGGATGCGGTGCGTGGCCACCCAGAAGATGGGGCCGCCCTCGAGGGCCAGCGTGGCGCACGTGGTCAGGAAGTACTCCATCCACTTCGGCGTCTTGTAGCCGCGGTGGGTGAGCAGGCGGTGGTAGGCCATGCCGATGCCCAGGCTGCCCGAGACCCACCAGAGCAGGGCGGCCGTGAACATGGCCCCGAAATCGATGTAGAAGAACGCCGCGACGGCGCCGATGTGGAACGCCGTCATCGCAATGAAGGTGATCCAGTTGAGGCCCTTGGCCGACTTGCGGCCGTAGATGTCGGAAACAGCAACCATGCAAGGATGCTAGCGGGATCGGCGCCGGGTCACTGTAATAGTTCTGTCGCGGCCCGTAACCAGCAGCGCATGCGGCGTTTGCGGTCGGCGCCGCTAGGACCGGCCGCGCCACGGCAGATGGGCCAGCGAGCCCACGATCGGGGTGTTGGCGAGGAGCTGGCCGACGCGGTCGAGGAACCGGTCCGACGAGACCTTCGCCGGGGCCGCCTTGGGGGTGGCCAGCTGGCCCGCCGCCGGATTGGTCAGGCGCTGCCAGACGCGCTTGGTGCGCTCGTCCGAGACGAGCAGCGACGCCCCGCATTGCACGCGGGTGGCGCGCCCGGGCTCGCCGCCGGCCTTGAGCCACACCCGCTGCACCGGCACGCGAGAGCTTGAGGGCGGGGACGTGCACGACGAACTGGGGCGAGAGTCTGGAGGCCCTGGCGTGCCGTCACCTCCAGCCGCAGGCCCTCCTGGCTGATGTCGAGCAGGTCGGCCGGCTCGCCGTCGATGCTGGTGGCCAGGCCCGGCGCGATGCGCCGCACGGAGCGGCGATGCGGCCGCCCTTCGGCCATCGACAGCGACACGGACAAGAGCAGGTCGCGTTCGGCTGACCGGCCGGGCGTGGAACGAGACGCCCTTGCGCGCAAGCGCCGCCTCGCCGGGGTCGCCCTCATCGCCGATGGCGACGATGGCCCGGTTCGGGTCGCCCTTGCGCAAGGCGGCCAGGAAATGGGGGTTGAGGAGGGAAGCGTCGGCGACCACGCAGTCGAGCGGGCGGCCGTTGACGTCGGCGTTGACGAAGCAGGCCTCCACGAGCAGCACCGGCTCGAGGTCCGCGGCCCGGAGCCAGTCGGACACCGCGGCGCGTTCGCCAGGACGGGGACAGGCAATGCCGACGCGCGGTGTCGTGGACATGACGGGATGACGGGTTTGCAATGAATCTGCCATGGTCAAACCGTCCATATCGGACGGATCCGGGGGCAGGATTAGCCCAAACGGGCAATACAGCGCACCGATCCGTCGATTCACTGACGGTTTTGGCGGGTTTCCGGCCAATCAACCCGTGCAAATGTCCGTGCTACCATCCCGCGCATGCGAAGACTCGCCCTGCTGTCCCTGGTCGTCGTCGCGGCCGCCGGCCTCTCGGCCCAGACCCCGCCGGCGCTCGACTGGACGGCGCTCGACGCCGAGACCCTGAAGCATTTCCAGGCCCTGGTCCAGATCGACTCGACCGACCCGCCGACCACTCCGCCCGGCGTGGAAAAGCCGGTGGTGGATTACCTCCGCGCGGTGCTCGAGAAGGAGGGCATCGCCACCGAGACCATCGCCCTCGACCCCAACCGCCCGAACCTGGTGGCGCGGCTGAAGGGGTCCGGCAAGAAGCGGCCGCTGCTGCTCATGGCCCACACCGACACGGTCAACGTCGACCTCAAGAAGTGGTCGAATCCCCCGTTCAGCGCCCTGCGCCAGGACGGCTACATCTACGGCCGCGGCACCGTCGACGACAAGGACAACGTGGCCGCGACGCTGATGGCGATGCTGCTGCTCAAGCGCCAGAACGTGCCGCTCGACCGCGACGTGATCGCGCTCTTCGAAGCCGGTGAAGAGGGCGCGGTGCGCTTCGGCATCGCCCACATGGCCGAGGCCGAGCGCTTCCCCAAGATCGAGGCCGAGTTCTGCCTGGCCGAGGGCGGCAGCTTCAACCGGCAGGGCGGGAAGGTCACCTTCGCCTCGATCCAGACGCTCGAGAAGATTCCCCGGGCCATCACCCTGACGGCCCGCGGCACGGCCGGCCACGGCTCGGTGCCGCTGCGCACCAACGCCGTCGTCAAGCTGACCACCGCCGTGTCGGCGGTGGCCAAGTGGAAGCCGCCGGTCAGCTTCAACGAGACGACCGCCGCCTACTTCAAGCGCCTGGCGAGCATCTCGGACCAGGCCGCCGCCGATCGCTACCGCGCCATCCTGAGCAGCGACCCCAAGGTGCAGGACGCGGCCGACGAGTACTTCCTCGACCACGAGCCGCGCCACGCCTCCACCATCCGCACCTCGATCTCGCCGACGATGATCCAGGCCGGCTACCGCACCAACGTCATCCCCTCGGAAGTGGCGGCCACGCTGGACGTGCGCATGATGCCCGACCAGGATCCGGCGGCGTTCCTCGAGATGGTCAAGAAGGTGGTCAACGATCCGACCGTGGAGGTGACCTATGGGTCGCGCGACGTGCGGCCCAGCGGCATCTCGCGGCTGAACACCGAGGCCTTCGCGGCCATCGAGGCCAACGTCACGAAGCACTACAACGTGATCACCCTGCCGGCGATGAGCACCGGCGCCACCGACATGGCCTACCTGCGGGCCAAGGGCATCCAGTGCTACGGCGTCGGCCCGGCCATCGACATCGAGGACGGCCCCAAGGGTTTCGGCGCGCACAGCGACCAGGAGCGCATCAACGAGGCGGAACTCTTCCGCTTCGTGCGCTACTTCCACGACGTGGTCACCGACCTCGCCCGC
The DNA here is from genome assembly GCA_963834325.1 of uncultured Acidobacteriota bacterium. Classification (GTDB taxonomy): domain Bacteria; phylum Acidobacteriota; class Vicinamibacteria; order Vicinamibacterales; family UBA2999; genus CADEFD01. Next base: position 192,609 of record CAWIBL010000013.1, on the reverse strand, counting down.
GCCGGCCGCTGAGCCCGCGCCCAGGATCGACGTGAACCGCCGCACGCTGTTGAGCAACGCCGGACTGGCGCTGGCCGGCCTCGGCCTGGGGGCGTGCGCCCCCCGGACCCGCGCGCCGATGCCGCCGGCCATGCCCACGCCCGGACTGCCGGGCTCCTGGGCGCGCCGGCCGATGCTGTACCTGCCGCTGGTGCGGGTGTCGCGCGATCGGGTGATCCGCACCACCGTCGGCCTGCGCCCGCATCGTCCGTCGGGGTTCGTCCTGAAGGACGCCCGGCTCGATGGCAAGACGGTGATCCACAACTACGGGCACGGCGGCTCCGGGATGTCGCTCTCGTGGGGCACGGCCACCATGGCCGCCGACATGGCGCTGGCGCACCCCGAGCGCCGCGCGGCCGTGCTCGGCAGCGGCGTCGTCGGCCTGACCACCGCCCGCCAGCTCCAGCGGCGCGGCTTCGCCGTCACCATCTACGCCGCCCAGCGTGCCGCCCGACGTGACCTCGAACTGGTCGCTGGCGGCGTGGACGCCGACCTCGGGCCTGGTCGAGTTCACCAAGCGCACGCCCGAGTGGAGCGCGCAGCTCGTGCAGGCCGCCGAGATCGCCTACCGGCAGCTGCAGTTCATGGCCTCGCCGCGCTACGGCATCTCGTGGATCACCAACTACACGCCGACCGAATCGGCCCGCTCGGCCGGCGGCGAGAACGCCCTGCTGCCCCGCCACCTGCAGAGCGAGATGACCGCTGCTGCAGCCGGGTGAGCATCCGTTCCCGACCCGCTACGCCATCGAGCGGCCCGAACTGCGCATCGAGCCGAACATCTACCTGCCGGCGCTGATGGACGACGTGCTCGCCTTCGGCGGCCAGGTCGTCATCCGCACGTTCGAGACGCCGCGCGACGTGCTGGCGCTGTCCGAGAACGTCATCGTCAACTGCACCGGCCTCGGCGCCAAGGCGCTCTTCGGCGACGACGAGCTGATGCCGCTGCGCGGCCTGCTCGTGCTGCTGCCGCCTCAGGAGGAAGTGGCCTACAGCACCAGCGGCGGGGTGAACATCCCGGAATCGCAGCGCGGGCTCTTCATCCACATGATGCCGCGCCAGGACGGCATCGTGCTCGGCGGCACGTCCGAACGCGACCAGTGGATCGACCGAGGTCAACGAGGCGGAGAAGAGCCGCATCGTCGACAACCACATCCAGCTCTTCGCCTCGATGAGCGCGCCGCTGGGGCGCGGCCCGGCGACGCCGCCAGCGCCCGGGCGGCGATGAGCGCGGTGGCGCCCGCGCCCTCCGTGCCGGCCCGCTCTGGTCTGGCGCGCGAGATGGGCCTGCTCGGCCTCACCGCCACCGGCATCTGCTCCATGGTCGGGGCCGGCCTGAACGTGATCCCGTTCATGATCCAGCGCAGCGTGCCGGGCATCGGCCCGAACGTGCTGCCGGCGTTCCTGCTCGGCGCCGTGCCGGCGGTGCTGGCGGGCCTGGCCTACGCCATGCTGGCGTCGGCCATGCCGCGCGCCGGCGGCAGCTACGTCTATGCCAGCCGCGCCCTGTCGCCCTACCTGGGCTTCATCGCCTCCTTCTCGCAGTGGTTCGCGCTGTGCGTGGCCATCGGCGTCGTGTCCTACGTCATCACCCCGTTCCTGCGCGACATCGCCGTGGCCCTGCAGTGGAGCGGCGCCGCGGCCCTGCTCGAGAACGGGGTCGTGCGCGCTGGCCATCTCGCTCTTCTTCCTGTGGGGCGCGGCGGCGGTGAACCTGCGCGGGGTGAAGGCCTACGAGCGGCTGATGGTGCCGTTGATGTTCCTGACCTTCGCGCTCGGCGCGGTGGTGATCGTGGCCGGGTTCTCGTTCGACCACGCCGACTTCCTGCAGGCCCTGGCGGCCCGCGGCGACGCCGCCTGGAGTGCACCCGGGCCGGCGCGCGCCGCTGGCCGTGGCTGCCCCGCCCGGCCAGGTGCTGATGCCGGCCGCGGCGCTGCTCTTCGCCTCGTTCATCGGCTTCGATTCGATCGCCCAGGCCGGCGGGGAAGCCAGGCGCCCGGGCCGCGACCTGCCGCTGGCCATCTTCATTGCCGTCGGGTCGGTGGCCGTCTTCTACTTCCTCTTCACCGCCGCCGTCTACCACGCGGTGCCCTGGGAGTACGTGGCCTCCGAGGCGCAGCAGCGCGACGTCACCGCCCCCGGGCTGCTCGGCCTGGTGCTGCCGCCGTTCTGGACGGTGGTGATCGTGTCGAGCGCCGCCGTGGCCCTCATCAAGGACCTGCCGGCGATGATGCTCGGCGTGTCGCGCCTGATGTTCGCCTGGGCCGAGGACGGCATCTTCCCGGCGGCCGTGGCCGCGGTGCACCCGACCCGCCACACCCCCTACGTCGCCATCGTCGCCAGCGCCGCGATGGCCACCGTCGGCGTGCTCGGCAGCCACTTTGCCGGCGACTTCTTCCTCGGCGTCGACATCCTGGTGACGGCGATGCTCGTCAACTTCCTGCTGATGGCCCTGTCGGTGCTGGTGCTCCCGGTCCGCAACCCCGGCCTCGCCGCCGCCGTGACCGTGCTGCCGGCGCGCGCGCAACAGGTGCCGGTGGCGGGCCTGGGCCTGGTCGTGCTGGCCATCTTCCTGGCCGTGCACACCTGGCAGGATCTGACGGCGCCCGCCGCCGCGTGGTACTTCCGCTCGACGCCGGTCTGGTTCGTGGTGATGGCGCTTGGCACCGTGGTCTACGCGCGGGAGAAGCGGGCGCTCGAAGCCCGGGGCGTGGATGTCGCCGCCCGATTCGCGACCTTGCCTCCGGAGTAGACGCCGTGTCCTCGATACCCCGCGCCACGCTGGCCCCCGGCTTGGAGATCTCGCGCGTCGTCACCGGCCTGTGGCAGATCGCCGACATGGAGCGCGACGGACGGGTGCTCGACCTCGACGCCGCGGCGTCGGCCATGACGCCCTACATCGAGGCCGGCTTCACCTCGTTCGACATGGCCGACCACTACGGCTCGGCCGAGATCATCGCCGGCAAGGGCCGCCGCGCCCTGGCCGCCCCCGGTCGCGTGCAGCTGTTCACGAAGTGGGTGCCCAAGCCGGGCCCGGTCACGGCCGCCGACGTGCGCGCCGCCGTCGAGCGGTCGCTGACGCGGCTGCAGGCCGACAGGCTCGACCTGCTGCAGTTCCACGCCTGGAACTACGCCGATCCGTCATGGCTCGACGCGCTGTTCCACCTGCAGGATCTGAAGCGCGAGGGGCTCATCGGCCAGCTCGGGCTGACCAACGTCGACGCCGCGCACCTGCGCGTGGCGCTGGCCAGCGGCATCGAGGTCGTCGCCAATCAGGTGAGCTGCTCGCTCATCGACCGTCGCGCCGCCGGCCGGCTGGCGGCCGTGTGCGCCGAGTTCGGCGTGGGCCTGCTCGCCTACGGCACCGTGTGCGGCGGCTGGCTGAGCGAGAAGTGGCTGGGGCAGGAGGAGCCCGACTGGCAGCGCCTGGGCACCTGGTCGCAGATGAAGTACGGGCGCTTCATCCGCGAGGCCGGCGGCTGGCCGGCCTTGCAGCGCGTGCTGCGCGCCGCCCAGTCGGTGGCGGCGCGGCACGGCGTGTCGCTGACCAACGTGGCCACGCGCTTCGTCATGGAGCAGCCCGGGGTGACCGCGGTGATTGTCGGCGCCCGCCTGGGCGAGCGCGCCCATGTCGACGACAACGCCCGGCTGGTCGCGTTCCAGCTCACGCCCGAGGATCGCGCCGAACTCGAGCGCGCCGTGGCCACGCTCGCGCCCATTCCCGGCGACTGCGGCGACGAGTACCGCAAGCCGCCGTTCCTGACCGCGTCGGGCGACCTCAGTCATCACCTCGACGCCTTCCCGCCGCCCTACGAGGTGCGGCCCGGCCCGAACGGCACGCGCCGCTGCTTCAGCGGCACCGCGTGGGAACCGATGGCCGGCTACTCGCGCGCCGTCCGCGCCGGTTCGCGCATCAGCGTGTCGGGCACGACGGCCACGCACGGCGCCCGGTTGCTCGGCGGCGCCGACCCGGCGGCCCAGACGCACGCCGTCATCGACAAGATCGAGGGCGCGCTGCAATCGCTCGGCGGGCGGCTCGATCAGGTGGTGCGCACCCGCGTCTTCGTGTCGCACCTGGATCACTGGGAGGCGGTGGCGCGCGCGCACGGCGAGCGCTTCGGCGCCGTCCAGCCCGCCAACACGCTGGTCGAGGCGCGGCTGGTCGGGCCCGAGTATCTCGTCGAGATCGAGGCCGACGCCGAGGTGGAGGACACGCCCTAGCGCGGTTCTTCATCCCGAATCGAGCCTCGCCCATCCGGCGCGGCCGTTCCGGGAGCGGGCCACAGTAGGATCGCGTCATGCACATCGGCCAGACCCCCCTCATCCGGCTCGAGAAGGTCGTCCCCGACAACGGGGTCGAGATCTGGGTGAAGTGGGAAGGGGCCAATCCCACCGGCAGCATGAAGGACCGGATGGCGCTGGCGATGGTGCGCGGCGCCGAGCGTCGCGGGCAGCTCCGTCCCGGCGGCCGCGTCGTCGACTTCACCGGCGGCAGCACCGGCAGTTCACTGGCCATGGTCTGCGCCGCCCTGGGCTACCAGGCGCACTTCGTCTCGTCCGACGCGTTTGCCGAAGAGAAGCTGCAGACCATGCGCGCGTTCGGCGCGCAGCTCGAAGTCGTGCCGAGCGCCGGCGGCAAGATCACGCCCGACCTGTTCCAGACCTGCCTGGCGCGCGTCCGCGAGTTGGCGGCAGAACCCAACACCTTCTGGACCGACCAGTTCAACAACCCCGACAACCCGGCCGGCTATCACGCCATGGCCGACGAGACGCTGGCGGCGCTCGACGGGCGGCTCGACGAGTTCGTGATGATGGTGGGCACGGGCGGGCGCCTTCTCCGGCAACGCCGAAGTCTTCAAGGCGCGCGTGCCGGGTGTGCGCTGCCTGGCCGGCGAGCCGGCGACGAGCCGCGCGCTGAGCGGGGTGGAACCGTTCACCGGCCATCGCATCGAAGGCACCGGCGCGGGCTTCGCGCCCGGCAACTACCGGCCCAACCTCGTCGACGGCACGCTGGCCGTGAGCGACGACGACGCCTTCGCCACGGCCCGCCGCCTGGCCCTGGAAGAGGGCATCTTTGGCGGCATCTCGTCGGGCGCCAATGTGTGGATGGCGCTGCAGCGGGCGCGCCACCTGCCGCCGGCGGCGCGGGTCGTGACCGTGATCTGCGACTCGGGCCTGAAGTACCTGCGCGGCGACCTGTACCGCTCGTGAGCGCTGCCGGTCCGCCTCCGTCGCCGGACACGCTGTGGCTCTCGTGCCACGTCCACTACGCCTGCCGGCACGCCGGGGCCTGCTGCCGATCGGGGTGGCCGCTGCCGGTCGAGTCCGCGGTGGCGCCGGCCATCGCCGCGGCGGTGGACGCCGGCCTCGTGCGCACCGCCGACGGCGATCCGATCTGGCTGCGCCAGCTGTCGGGAGCGCCGGCGGGAATGGCCGGCACCTTCCGCCTGGACGGCCCGGCCTGTGTCTTCCACCTGCCGCGCGACGGCCGGGCGGCGCCCGCTGGCCCGGGCACCCATCACTGCGCGGTGCACGCCGTCCTCGGCCCCGACGCGCTGCCCGCCAGTTGCCGGCACTTCCCGCGTCTGTGCCTGATCGACGATCGCGGCGTGCGCGTGTCGCTGTCGCATTTCTGCCCGACGGCGGCCACGCTGCTCTTCGAGCACCAGGGCCCGCTGGAGATCGTCTCCGGGCCCGCCGCCGTGCCCGGCCTGTCGCTGCCCGAAGGACTCGACGCGCGTGACGCCCTGCCGCCGCGGCTCACGCCGGCCGTGCTCATGGACCTCGAGGCCCTGACCGCCTGGGAACGGCTGGTGGTGAACACCTTGGCCGGCCCCGACGCTCCCGACGGCACGCCGGCCGAAGCGCTGGCCCGGGTCCGCGCCTATGCCGAGCGGCTGGTGCGGTGGTCGCCCGGCGGAGAGTCGCTCGTCGAGGCGATCGCCGGCCTGCGCGCCGCCGACGCCTCGCTCTCGGGCTTCGGCGGCACCATGGCCTCGGCCGAGCGCGGGTCCGACGGCGGGCCCTATCGCCTCGAACGCCAGCGCCGGGCGATGCGCGTTGCCGCCCGGGCCTGCCGGGAGCCGTGGACGTGGCCGGCCGCGCCCGACGACGTGGATGCCCACGACCGCGCCTTCGTGGCTGCCGAATGGCCGGCGGCCGGTCCGGTCGTGCGCCGGTATCTGGCGGCCAAGGCCTTCGGCTCGTGGGTCACCTACCAGGCCGACGCGGCCCGCGGTCTGGTGCGCTGGCTGCAGCTCGCCCACGACGTGCTGCGCGTGGAAGCGGCCCGCGCCTGCGGCGCCGCCAACCGTCCGCTCGACGGAGCGCTGCTCTTCACCGCCGTGCGCCAGGCCGACTTGCTGCTCGCCCACTACGCCGACAGCCTGCGCGTCGCTCAAGCCCTCTAGTACACACGCAGGGCCTGTCCCGCCGGCGGCGGCACAGGCCCTGCGCGTTCTCGAACGAGGTGGCGCCGGTTACTGGGGCGTGAACGTGCAGGTCAGGCTGTGGCCCAGTTCGTCGGCCGCCGGCAGCGTCACCGTGCGGGCATTGAGGTAGACCACGAGCGGACCGGGCGTGACGGCGAAGGCCCGGGTCACCGGCACCGTGACGTCGTGACCGGTGACGCTGGGGAACACGCCGGGCATCTCGAAGACGCCGGCCTGCGGATTGCCGGCGCACGCCGCCGTCGTCGTGGCCACGTCGAACTCGAGCCGCGAGAGCGCGCCGTTGCTGTGGTTGAACACCGTGTGGACGGCCGCGGTGCAGACCAGCGTGCCGGCCGCCACCGTGCCGAAGTTCACCGCGGCGATGTCCTCGCACGTGGCGGTGAGGCCGTTGAGGACGGCGTTGTCGTCGGTCAAGGTGCGGATCAGGTTCGGCGAGACCGCGGGCCCGGGACGCGCCTGGCCGCCGCCGGCGCCGTTGAACGCGAAGGTGCCGCCGTTGCCGGCGCTGTCGACCCACGGGCCGGAGATGGTCGCGGCGTTGAACTGCACGACGGTGTGGACGTCCTGTCCGCTGTCGCGGGTGACGACGAAGCCGAACGCGTAGGTGCCATCGGGATTCTGCGTCACCGTGCCCGACATCGGATAGCGCTTGCTGGCGCCGCAGTTGTCATCCCACCCGGCCAACCGGAAGGTAGCTGCCTTCCTGCGTGAGGGTCATGGTGATGACGTTGCAATAGGGCTGCAGCTGGAAGTTGAACGTGCCCAGCACCTGGGCGTGGGCCGCACTCGCGCCCAGGGTCAGCAGGGCGGCGGCGAAGGCGACGGTGAATCCACGACGAACGATGGCGCTCATTGATCAGGGTCTCTTTCCGGGGGAGCTGTCATGCTAGCAGCAGGACCCGCGCCATTCCAGCAGGGCTATTGACACTCGTGCGCGCGTGGCCCACGATGCAACCACCTTTCGTGGAGATCATGTCGATGCGACGCCGCACCCTTCTGCAAACTGCGCTGGCCGTGCTGGCCTGGCGCCCGTCGAGCCGGATCGCCGCGGCTCAGGCGGCGTCGTTCGGTGATGCGCACATCCCTCGCGTCGCGGCGCTCGCCGCTGTCGTGCTGCCGCAACAGCTCGGCGCCGACGGGCAGCGGCGGGCCGTCGCCGCGTTCATGAGCTGGGTCCGCGACTACCGCGCCGGCGCCGAGCGCGATCACGGCTACGGCGTGCCGAACCTGCGCACCACGCCGCCATCACCGGCCGCGCAGTATGCGGCCCAGCTCGACGATCTCGATCGCCGCGCCGGTGGTGCGTTCGCCACCGCCGGCTCCGATCAGCAGCAACGCGCCGTCACCGAGGCCATCGCCGCGGCCAACGTGCGCGACCTGCCGGGACGGCCGACCGGCGCGCACCTGGCCACCGACCTGATGAGTCACTACTTCAACAGCCCGGCCGCCAACGACCTCGCCTACGGGCGGGCCATCGGCCGCGATGCCTGCCGCGCCCTCGACGGCTCCGAGGCCCGCCCGGCCGAACTGTCGACGGCGGGGAGGCGCTGATGGCGCGCTACGAATCCGACGTCTGCATCATCGGCGGCGGCATCTCGGCGGCGCTGCTGGCGTGGAAGCTGGCGGAGCGCCGCCCGGGCACGTCGATCCTGATCGTCGAAGCCGGCGACCGCATGTTCGACGCGGAGAAGCGCTGGGAACAGCGGAAGCGCATGCTCGACTACGGCGAGGATCCGTGGCCCGGCGACTACGTGCCCGACCAGGCCGGCGAGGGCGTCATCTCGCGCTCGATGGTGGTCGGCGGCTCGGCCATGCACTGGGGCGGCGTGACCAACCGCTTCTCGGAAGAAGACACGCGGCTGCACTCGATGTTCGGCCTGGCCACCGACTGGCCGATCCCCTACGCCGAACTCGAGCGCTATTACTGCGAGGCCGAGCGCCGCCTCGGCGTCTCGGGTGATCCCAGTCCGCTGCCCGAAGACAAGCGCAGCGAGCCCTACCCCATGAAGGGCATGCCGCTCTCGTGGAACCTGCGGCAGCTCAAGGCGTGGGGCGAGCAGAGCGGCATCCCGTTCTGGGGCACGCCGCAGGCCAAGAACACCGAGCCCTACGACGGCCGGGGCGAGTGCAAGCGCTGCAACACCTGCGAGATCTGCCCCACGCAGGCGCGCTACGCCCCCGATCACACCTTCAAACGCCTGCTCGACAGCAAGGCCATCACCTTGCACGACCGCACCATGGTGCGCCGCCTGATCGCGCGCGAGGGCGGCAACGGCGCGCCGATCGAGGTCGCGCAGGGCCTGCACCGCGATCGCCCGAACGACCCGGTCGAGTACCGCGCCCGGACCTTCGTGGTGGCCTCGGGCTACGCCTGGAGCCCGCACCTGCTGCTGCTCTCGGCCTCGTCGCGCTTTCCCAACGGCCTGGCCAATTCGTCGGGGCTGGTCGGCAAGTACATGGCCGGGCACGCCTTCATCCAGACCCAGATCGAGCTCGACGCCGAGATCTATCCGGGCATGAACGAGCAGCACAGCCTCATCTCGCGCCAGTTCTTCCGCGCCGATCCGGCCAAGCCCTTTGTCCGCCACGACCTGCGCCTGTGGGAAAGCGCGGTCAATCGCGGCCCGCGGTTACGCGACGAGCGCGGCGCGCTGCTGCTCGGCGACGCGGTCATGGCCGACTGGCGGACGCGCACCAAGCGGGCTACGGCCCGGGTGCGCGCCTACTACGACGTGCACCCCGACAAGACCAGCGAGCTCACGCTGGATGCCACCAAGAAGAACGGCCACGGCGACGCGCTGCCGAAGATCGTCCACCGGCCCGACGCCGCCTCGCTGGCCCGTCACGACGCCACCGTGGCGCACATCACCGGCGTGTTCGAGCGGCTCGCCAAGAACGGCAACGCCGCCATGCGGCCGCTCAACTTCGGCACCTACTGGGACCATCCCGCCGGCGGCTGCCGCATGGGCACGGACCCGGCCACCAGCGTGACCGACAGCTACGGCCGCGCCCACGATCACGCCAACCTCTTCGTGGTGGGCGCGCCCACCCTGCCCACGGCCGGCTGCACCAACGGCACGCTCACTTTCTCCGCGCTCACCTTGCGCAGCGCGGACCACATCGCGGACGCGCTCGGGGGCGCCCGCCCGGAGATTCGCGAATGAACAAGCCCCTGCTGATTCTGCTCGGCGGACTGGCCGTCGGCGGCAGCGCCCTGGCCGCGGCCTGCGGACAGAACAGCGACGGCGGCGCGCAGGCGCAGCCGGCGGCCGCGGCGCCGTCCCCCGGGTCAGCCCGGACGTCCAACCCGTTGCCCGGCGTTACCAAGAGCCTCGACGAACTCAAGGCCGAGATGTTCCATGTCGGCGCCGGCCGCCGCCTGAAACCGGCGCAGTGGCCGGGCGGCAACCGCGTGGCCGTGGCCCTGTCGTTCGACGTGGACAACGCCACCATGGCCTTGTCGCAGGGCAACCTCGACTACGAGGTGTTGTCACGCGGCGAATACGGCGCCGTCGACGGCCTGCCGCGCCTCCTGCGCCTGCTCGACACGCACCAGATGCCGGCGTCGTTCTTCATCCCGGCCGTGAGCGCGCTGCTGCATCCCGAGATGGTGCCGGCGATCATGAAACCGGGCCGGCACGAAATCGGCGTGCACGGCTGGATCCACGAGCGGCTGCCCCTACTGAACGACGAACAGGAAGAGCAGCGGCTGCTCGACCAGTCGCTCGACACGCTCACCCAACTGATGGGCAAGCGGCCGGTCGGCTACCGGGCCCCGTCGTGGAAGTTCAGCAAGTACACGCTGGCGCAGATCATCAAGGCCGGCTTCCTCTACGACAGCAGCCTGATGGCCAGCGACGACGCCTACGAGATCAACATGGACGGCACGCCCACCGGCATGGTGGAACTGCCGATCGAGCGAATCGTCGACGACGCGCCCTATTTCGGCGCCGCCGACGGCTCGATGCCGTCGCCCGAACACGTGCTCGAAGTGTTCCAGTCGGAGTTCGACGTGGCCTACGACGAAGGCGGCCTCTACGTGCTCACCATGCACCCGCACTACATGGGGCACCGCTCACGCGTTGCCATCCTCGACCGGCTGATCAAGCACATGAAGGGCAAGCCGGGCGTGTGGTTCGCCACCCACGAAGACATCGCCAGGCACTTGAAGGGGATGCTGGCAGCGGGCACCAACTGACCGCATCGTGACGCGTGCCCGCCGCTCGACACCGCTGACGGCCGTCGCCACGGCGGTCGTCCTGCTGGCGCTCGGCGGCTACGTCGCCTGGTCGGAGCGCGGCGCGCCAGACGAGGCGCCGACGCGGGCCCCAGCCGCCGCCCCGCCGTCGGCAGCGGCAACTGAACCGCGGGCCACCCTACCCGGGCCACCCGCTCCGGCCGCATTGCCGGGCGAGGACGCGCGGGCCGCGCCTGGCTCGCGCGGGTCTGGCCCGGTCGTCCGCAATCAGCAGATCCACGACGAGAGCGGCCGCCTGGTGTTCGAGGGCGACGTCGATCTGGGACCGGTCTTCGCGCGTCTGGCCGCCGGCCGGCGCGATCGGCATCGCAACGACGGCGCGGTGTTCGCCAATCGCGAGGGACGGCTGCCGCCGGCCCCGCGCGGCTACTACACCGAGTGGGTGGTGCGCACCGACGGCCTGCGCGGCGTCGGCCCGCAGCGGCTCGTGACTGGCCAGCAGGGCGAGGCGTTCTACACCCCCGACCACTACCGGACGTTCATTCCAGTGCGGGCGCCGTCATGACCGGGAAGGACACCGCGCCGGACCCGCGGCTCGCGGCGCTGGTTGCCGCCGTCGCCGCTGCCGACGCGCCGCCGTTCATCGCCGTGCCGGCCGAATTGCTGGCGGACGGGGAACTGCGCGCCGCCTTGCGGCGCGAGGCCTGGTACGTGAGCACGCTCGACCGCGCGCCGATCTTCGACAAGACCACGCTGCTCCATGCGCTCTACCAGAGCGCCGAGTGCCCGGCGGGGTTCGGCTTCAACTGGGACGCGCTGCTCGACCGGCTCCGCGATCTCGAATGGCTCGAGCCGGCCCGCGGCATCGCCTTCGTGTGGCGCCACCCCGACGTGCTCGAGGAGCGCGCCCCAGACATCGCCGCCACCTTCCGCGAGATCGTGGAGGAGGCCGCGGCGCACCGCGCCGAACACGGTTACCCGCCGCTCCGCGTGCTCGTGCCCGCCGGCTGGCGGCCGCAGCCCGGCGCCGAAGGCCGCTGACCGGGCGGGGCCGAGTGCGTCGCGCCGCAATGGCGGTCGCGCCGCGAGGGCGTCGCGCCGGTCGGCTATCGGGGACTAGCCGGCGGCCCGCCGACGACGAGCGGCCGTTCGTTCGAGGCCGGGCCCACGCCGCAGGTGCCGCGGGCGGCCAGGCGCACGAAGTAGGTGCCGTCGGGCACGGCGCCGCGGATGCTGGTGGCCGCCGAGCCGAGGTCGATCACCGCGACATCCGACGCGCCCGGCGCCGAGCCGGCGGTGAGCACGTAGGCCACCGGCGCGGCGCCTTCCGTGGGCGCCGTCCAGCGCAGCGTCACGTCGTTGCCCGCCACGCTCGGCGCGTCGTAGGCGGGCGCCATCGGCAGGCCCACGCAGCCGCCGCCCGGCCGCATCACCAGCGCCAGCTCCGGCGAGTTCGATCCTTCGCCGGCGCCGTTGGTGCCGCGCAGACGCAGCCAGAACGTGCCGTCGGGCACGCCGTTGACGGTCAGTGACCTGGTCGTGCCCGCGTGCACCGTGCCGTAGTCGGCCAGCCCCGGGGCGCTGCCGCCCTCGAGCACGTAGTTGGTCACCGGATCTCCCGTGACCGGCGCGGCCCAGCTCACGATCACGGTGCGGCCGGAGAACCACGCGCCGAACTGCGCCGGGCGTCCCGGCTTCGCGTCGAAGACGGTGATGACGACCGACGCTTCGGGCGAAGCGAGGCTGGCGCCGAACGCGTTCACGGCCCGGACCCGCGCGTAGTAGGTGGCGCCGGCCGGCACCGCCACGCTGATGGCCGTGGCGCTCGTCGTCTGCACCGGCAGGGTCGTGGCCCCGGAGGCCGTCCCCACCGACACCTCGTAGCCGGTGGCGGCGGTACCGGTGGCGGCGGCCACCCAGGCCAGCTGCAGCGCCGTGCCCGACACGGTGGCCGTCAGCGTCACCGGAGGATCGGGCGGACCGGGCGAGGTGGTGACCGACACGGTGACCGCGCGCGTCACCTGCGCGGCGCCGTCGCTGGCGCTGAGGATCACCCCGCCCGTGCCGGCGGCGCCGGGCGCCGGCGTGAGCGTGACGGCGAAGGTGCGGCTGGTGGCGGTGGAGCCGGTCGGCGCCACGGCGATGCCGGCGTTGGCGACCAGCGCCGCGTTGGTTGTCGTGCCGGTGAGCGCGAGGCTCGCGCCGGCGTGGTCGGGGTCGGTCACGGTGACCGCAAATGACGTCGGCGTGCCCACCAGGGTCGACACGGCAATCGGGGCGCCCGGCGCGTAGTCGGGCGGATCGTTCACCGCGGTGACGGTCAGGGCGAACGACGTGGACGCCGTGCCGGACACGCCGTCGGTCACGGTGATGGTGATGGTGGCGGTGCCCGACTGGTCCCGGGCCGGCGTGATGGTGGCCGTGCGCGAGGCGCCGCTGCCGGTGAACACGATGCCGCCGGCCGGGACGAGCGTCGGGTTCGACACGGCGGCCTGGAGCCCGAGGCTGGCCAGCGGCGTGTCCGCGTCGTCGACGATGACGGTCACCGCCAGCGGGGTGTCTTCGGCCGTGGTCCGGGCGGCGATGGCGGCGATTGTCGGCGGGTCGTTGACGCTCGCGACGGTAAGCGTGAAGCTGCGCGACGCGGTCAGGGCGCCGTCGCTGACGGTGAGGGTGATCACGGCCGTCCCGAACTGGTTGGCGGCCGGCGTGACCACGAGCGTCCGGTTGGCGCCCGAGCCACCGAGCGCCAGAGCCGCAGGGCTGTTGGGCACGAGCCCGACAGCGTTCGACACGGCGGTGACGACGAGACTCGACAGGGCCGTGTCGGCGTCGCCGATGGTGAAGGCGATTGGCGCGGTGGCCGTGTCCTCGTCGATGGCCGCGTTGCCGACGGCGGTGATGGTCGGCGCGCTGCCGCCGCCGCCCGCGGCCGGGCGCCAGTTGGCGATGGTGGCCGCCGCGGTGTTCAACGAGCGCGCGTTGTCGTGCTGCGCCGAGGTGCCGGTGACGGCGCCGTTATAGGAGACGTTGGGGTTGGAGAAGTGGAGCACGCGCGGGCAGCTGCTCGGGCAGTTGTAGGCCATCACCGTGCGGAACAGCTGCGCCGGCTGCTTGTAGCCGAACGAGTAGGCGTAGAGCGAGCCCTGGCCGCCGCCGTCCTCGGGGGCGTGCGCCGAGCCCATGTTGTGCCCCAGTTCATGCGCGAACGTGTAGTTCGGGCTGATGCAGGGATAAGCGGTGACGGTGAACGCAAACGCCGCAAACGACGGCGACAGCCCGGTCATCACGTAGCCGACGCCGCAGGCATTGGCGGCCGTGTCGCCGACGACGAGCATCACCAGGTCGGCGCCGAGCTGGTCGCGCCGGGTGTGGGCCACGTCCATGAAGCCGTCCGAGGGATTCTGGAAGCGGCCCAGATCCACGCCGAGATCGCCCGCCTCGGTGTAGGTGATGAGTTCCGAGCCGACCAGCCGCAGCCGCGGCGTGACGCCGCTGTTGGCGTAGGCCGTGTTCGTTTCCGAGACACCCAGCGCGATTTTCGTCTGCGCGTTGGCATCGCTGCCGGCCACGGTCCGGGCCGCGGCCGTGTAGAAGACCAGGATGTCGAAGGTGCTGCCGTCGTCGGCGGCGGCGCCGGCGGCGGCCGGCGCATCGGCCGCGAGGGCCGCCAGGGCGGCCGGGTCGGGCATCACCGGTTCGGCATCGCGGCCGGTCGCGTCGGGATCGACCCGGCGCACGACCGAGTAGACCCCGCCCGGCGCCGGCTCGATCAGCCAGGCTTCGCCGAGCAGGCGAATCGAGCCCTGCACGACGCCGTTCATGGCCACGATGGTGACCGTGCTGAGGGGCTCGCCGGGCACGTGGCCAGCCCAGGTCTGCGCGCCGTTGCGGTGGGTGTCGCGCCGATCGAGGCGGGCCCGCAGCGTTCGCCCGGGGGTGACGGTGACCTCGAACTCGGCGGCGGCCAGGGCCGGCAGATTGGTGCGGGCGACGCCGGCCTGGAGCGTGTCGGCGCGCGACGAGCACCGCGGCGGGCACGCGCGCGGCCTGGTTGGCCGGCAGCAACAAGGCGGGCACGGCCGGCGCCTGGGCGCCGAGGCCGGCCAGCGCCGTGGCGGCGATGAGAAGGGCGAGGAGCAGGCGCGACACGGGCGAGGGGAGGGCGAACGGGTCGGTGGGCACGCCGCCCATTCAGCAAAAAGGACGCCGGACCACTCGATTCTACTCTGCCGGACAAGCGCCGGCCGGCGCCGGCAGCCGCTGCCAGCGCGGGTTGGCCGGATCCGAGAACTGCCGTGCATCCACCTGTCCGGTCTGGCGGAGCCACCCGGCTACCACGTCGCGCATGTGCAGGGCGGGCTCGGCCGTGTGCGGCGCCGCCGCCGCGGCCGCACTGGCGCTGGTCCGGGCCGCCAGGAAGTCGGACATGGCCACGACGAGCGTCTCGTCGTCGCGGAGCACCGCTCCCGACGGGCGCGTGGCCTCGACGTGATAGGCGCCGTCCCGGCACCCGAGACGCACCCGGATTCCCGACACGCCGAGCGCCCGGCCGCCGCCGAACCGGGTGCGCCGCAGTTGCGCCGCCAGCAGCTGCCGCAGCTGCTGCCCGGTCAGCGTGCGCCGCACCACGCGGTTGTCGAACGGGTAGACGTCGTAGAGCCCGCCCAGTGTCGCTGGCCCGGCGGCGATGTCGGCGCGCAAGCCCCCCGGGCCGCTGGCCAAGCTCAGGCCGGCGTCGGTATCGCGCAGGCGGGCCCGGAAGGCATCGGCAAACAGATTGGCGAGCGGCGATTCGTCCTCGCCGGCGCCACGCGGCACCGGCCCGGAGACCACGGCCCCGAGGGGCGTGGCCCGCAGGGTCTGCACGCGGGCCAGCGCCGGGGCCATGGCGGCCGCCACCGCCGCGTCGGCCACGACCGGCCGTCCTTCGTAGCGGGCCGGCACGCCGCCGTCGGCGCACTGGCCGGCCGCCGCTTGGCCCGCGCACACCGGCTGCGGCGCAAAGAAGCGCACCCCGGTGACGCGGGCCGCGGCCCGGTCCACGGTGAGGTCGACGCGGCTGAACGCGCGTCCCCACGAGTAGGCCTGCGCGACGGCGATGCCGTTGACCTCGTGCGCCACGGCGGCGTGGGTGTGCCCGGCCATCACCACGTCCACGAGGCCGCGCGGCAGGCGGCGCGCCACGTCGAAGATCTCGGCGGTGTCGTCGCACGAGCCGAGGTCCGACGGGCTCTCGAGGGCGGCGCAATCGCCGCCCGCGTGCGACGCCACCACCACCACCGTCGCCCCGGCGGCGCGCAGGCGCCTGGCCTCGGCGACGATGGCCGCGGTCAGGCTGGTGACGCGCAATCCGGCGACATTGGCCGCCAGGGTCATGGCCAGCGCGTCGTGGGTCATGACGCCGACCAGGCCGACCGACACGCCGGCCGCCTCGACGAGCGCCGACGGCACCACGTTGGGCCAGGCCACCGCCTGGCCGTGCTCGAGCAGGTTGGCGGCCAGGAACGGGAAGCGCGCTTGCGCGGCCCGCGCCTTCAAGGCGCCGCGGCTGTCGGTCGAGGTCTCCTGGACGGGATGCCACACGTCCACCGCCCCGAACTCGAAGTCGTGATTGCCGAGGGCCGCCGCGGTGTAGCCGAGCGCGTTGTAGGCGTCGATGACGACGGCGCCCTCCGACAGGTTCGACTCGGTGCCGCCCTGATAGGTGTCGCCCGAGTCGAGCAGCAGCACGGCCCCGCCGTCGGCGGCGCGGGCGGCGCGCAGGTTGGCCAGATAGCCGCCCAGGTGCGCCAGGCCGCCGCGGCCGCTCTCGGCGAAGATGCGTCCGTGCAGGTCGGTCGTGCCGACAATCGAGAGGGTCACCGGGCCCGGCGGCGCGACCGGGGTGAGGGCGCGGAGTCCGGCCGGGAGCAGGGCCACGGCCAGCGCCAGGCCCGCGAGCACGCCGCGGCCAGCGTGGCGGCATGTCGGCATGGTTCAGTCCTCTACCGCGCCGACCATTCCACCAGGCCCGTCTGCGCGGTGACGAGCACGGCGATCCCGAACGCGATGCGATACCAGGCAAAGACGGTGAAGTCGTGGCGGCTGACGAAGCGAATCAGCCAGCGCACCACGAAGAACGCCGACACGAACGCCGCCACGCCGCCGGCCGTGAACCAGCTGACGTCGGCGGCCGACAGCAGGTCGCGCTCCTTGAGCAACTGGTAGCCGCCCGCGGCCATGAGCGTGGGCACCGCCAGGAAGAACGAGAACTCCGTGGCGGCGGTGCGCGACAGGCCCGAGAACAGCCCGCCGATGATGGTGGCGCCGGCGCGCGACGTGCCGGGAATGAGCGCCAGGCACTGCGCGCAGCCGACCTTGAAGGCATCGAGGGCGGTGATGGCATCCACGTCGGGCACGTGGACCACGTGCTGCCGGCGTTCTGCCCACAGGATGACGACGCCGCCGATGATGAACGCGGTGGCGACCGGGATAGGGCTGAACAGGTGGGCGGTGATGAACTTGCCGAAGACCAGGCCGAGCCCCGCCGCCGGCACGAAGGCGATGGCCAGGTTCACGACCAGCCGCCGGGCCGGTCCGTTTTCGCCGAGACCGGCCAGCGTGCGCACGAACCGCTCGCGGTACTCCAGGACGATGGCCAGCATCGCCCCGGTCTGGATGACCACTTCGAAGACCTTGCCCTGCGGGGTGTTGAAGCCGAGCAGATCGCCCGCCAGGATGAGGTGACCGGTGGAGGACACGGGCAGGAACTCCGTGAGCCCTTCGATGATGCCCAGGATCACGGCCTTCGCGAGCAACGACAATTCCATTCGCCCGAATCGTACACCGGACCAGCCCCCGCGCCAGTCGGCGCGGCTAGGTGGCGCGCTTCAGCACCTTCACGTCGAAGGTCTCGCCGCGAATGGTCTTGCCCTTCATCGCCTTGACCACCGTGGCGGCCACCGGGCCGGCCACTTCGACCATCGACGAACTGGGGGTGATGTTGATGGCCCCCAGCTCACGCGAGGTGATGCCGGCTTCGTTGGTGATGGCGCCGACCAGGTCGCCGGGGCGCACGTTGTTGTTGCGCCCGATGCTGAAGGCCAGGACCACGGCGTTGGCCTGATCGAAGCCCTCGCCGGGAGGGCCGCTGGGCCGGGGCGGACGGCTCTCGCGGGCCGGGTAGTCGCCGTCGGACCTCGGGGCGCGGGCCGGACGGCGCTCGTAGTCGCCCTCCGAGCGGCCGGGCCGCGGGCCGGCGTCGCGCCGGGGCGGACGGCTGGCGCCGCGATCGTCGCCCCGCGCGGGACGCCGGTCGTCGTAGGACGGCCGGGCGGCCGGCGCCTCCACATCGGGGGCGTTGTCGGCCGCCGTCTCGCCGGCGGCCTGGAACAGCGCCACGGCGGCGGCGGCGATGTCGGCCATGTCGAAGTCGGCGGCCAGGGCCAGCACCACGGCGCGCGTCTCGTCGAGATCGCCGGCGGCGATGCGCGTCGTCAGCGCCCCGCGCGTGGCGTCGAGCCGCTTGGCCTTGAGCGCCGACAGCGTGGGCAGCGTGGCGATATCGATCTTCTGCTTGGTCAGGCTCTCGATGTAGCGCAGCGTGCGCTGTTCGCGCGGGTCGATGAGGGTGATGGCCACGCCCTCGCGGCCGATGCGGCCGGTGCGGCCGATGCGGTGCACGTAGACTTCGGGCGCCGTCGGGATGTCGTAGTTGATGACGTGCGACACGTGATCGATGTCGAGGCCGCGGGCGGCGACGTCGGTGGCCACGAGCACATCGGCCTTGCCGGTGCGGAACAGCTGCATCACGCGGTCGCGCTGCCGCTGGTCGAGCCCGCCGTGCAGGGCCTGCGCCCCGTAGCCGTGCGACTTGAGCGTGTCGGTCAGTTCGTCCACTTCGATGCGCGTGCGGCAGAAGACGATGGCGGAGGTCGGATCCTCGAACTCGAGGATGCGGCCGAGCGCGAAGCCCTTCTGGCTGCGCGACACGATATAGGCCGCCTGACGGATCTGCGGCATCTTGCCCGGGGCGCGCTTCTCGGCCTTGACCGTGATGCGTTCCGGCTTGCGCAGGTGGCGCTCGGCAATCGAGGCGATGCGCGGCGCCATGGTGGCGGCAAAGAGCGCCGTCTGGCGGGTGGCCGGCATGGCGGTGAGAATGGCCTCGAGGTCGTCGGCAAAGCCCATGTCGAGCATCTCGTCGGCTTCGTCGAGCACGACCATCTCGATGGACGAGAGATCCAGGGTCTTGCGGCGCAGGTGGTCGAGCGCCCGGCCGGGCGTGGCCACCACGATCTCGACGCCGCGGCGCAGGGCGCGGATCTGCTGGTCCATGGGCGCGCCGCCGTAGAGCGGCACGACGGTGAGCGAGGTCTTCTTGGCGTACTTGTGAATGGCTTCCGCGACCTGCATGGCCAGCTCGCGCGTCGGCACGAGGATCATCGCCCGGGGCACGCCCTTCGTGGCGGCGGGCGTGGCAATCAGCCGGTGGAGGAGCGGGAGGGCGAAGGCCGCCGTCTTGCCGGTGCCGGTGCCGGCCTGGCCGATGATGTCGGCGCCGGTCAGCAGGACCGGGATGGCCGCGCGTTGGATGGGAGTGGCTTCTTCGTAGCCCAGGGCCAGCACGGCCTTGACGATGGCGTCGTCGAGACCAAGGGCGGCGAACCCGAGCGGAGTAGGGGCGTCAGTGGTGGTGTTCAACAGTTGATTGTAGCGTGCCCGGCGCCTTAGCGCCGCTTTCTCGTGCGCCGCCCCAGCTGAGCCACGAGGTCGTACTCGGCCTTGATGACCGGCTGAATCGACAGGCGGCTGCCCTTCTGGATGACCATCATGTCGGCGAGGCCCTTGGTGGTCTTGAGCGTTTCGAGCGGCACGATCTCGGGGAAGCGCTCGACGAAGCCGACGTCGACCATGTACCAGACCGGCTTCTCCGCCGGGCTGGCGGCGTCGAAGTAGACGTGGCCCTTTTTCCACGCGAGATGGTCGGGATACCCGGCGCGGGCGATGGTGGCCAGGCCCGTGACCCCCGAGGGGTTGGCGTTCGAGGCGTAGAAGAGCACGCCGTCGCCCTGCCGCATGTCGTCGCGCATGAAGTTGCGGGCCTGGTAGTTGCGCACGCCCTCCCAACTCGTGACCCCGTCGCGTTCCAGCGCGTCGATGGTGTAGGCGCTGGGTTCACACTTCATCAGCCAGTAGCGTTTCGGCACGCCGCTATTGTGCCGGAAACGCCCGGGGCCGGCGCCGCGCGACCGCGGCCGCGGCCCGGTGCGGCTGGCTACAGCGTCATCCGGCAGACGACGCCCACGTCGTCGCTGTACCACAGCGTCCCCTCCCAGATGGTGAGGCCGTGCGCCAGCGGGTCGGCCTCGGCCAGCTGGATCTTCTCCACGATCTCGCCGCGGCGGAGGTCGTACTTGAAGAACGCGTTGAGGTCGCCGTCCCCGTGCCACAGATAGGGGCCTTCCCACGCCAGCCCGTGCGGGCGCGGCCCGGGCGTGGTCAGACGCTGCTCGACCCGCCACGTCACGGGATCGATGCGGTAGATCGACGCGCGCCGAGGTGGACGTGGTCCACAGCTTGCCGTCGCGCCACTCCTGGCCGTGCGCGCCCTGGAAGCGCAGGTGCGGCGCCTGCGTGAGGCGCACCGCGGGCGGGACCGCGGCGGCGGCCGGTGGCGCGGCCGCCAGCGCCAGCGGCGCGGCCAGCGGGCTGCGGCGCGGCGGCGGATCACCGGCCATCGCGTAGGTGGTGCAGCCCGGCGTGGGCCGGCGCTCCAGCACGGCCCCGGTTACGGCGTCGCAGCGCACGTTCTCGTAGCTGAAGGTCGACCCGATCCACAGCGCCTCGCCGTCGAAGGTGATGCCGCTCGGGCGGACCGTGTCGGTCTCGAACGAGCGGATCACCTGACCGTCGGCATAGCGCACGAGCGAGGCGCGGCTGCCCGGCCCCTGGTCGATGATCCACAGCCCTTGCGCCGTGGCCTGCAGGCCGTTGGGCCGCCCCGGCGCCTTGAAGGCGATCTCCACTTTGCCAGTGCGCCGGGTGGGCACGGCCGCGACGCTCTGCTCCGCCCCCGCACCCGCACCCGCACCCGCGCCCGCGCCCACGCCCCCGCCCGCGGCCGTCGCGACGGCAGGCACCGCGAGCGCTGGTGCGGCCCCGGCGAAACGGAGGAAGGCACGACGGCTGACCGTGGGTTTCATGCGGGTCCCTTTCGCGGCGCGGAATTTGCCCGGCTATTCTGCCTCGGATACGGCCTCGACCGGATCGGCGTTCGCGCCCACGGGCATGCCGATGAGCAGCCGGTTCTTCGGCGTGATGGCGGCCGGAATGGTCTGCGTCCAGACACGGTAGCCGCGCTGTTCGAGCCACACCGCGCGCCGCACGTCGATGGCCAGCGGGGCGTCCACCCAGCCGGTGAGCGGGCCGGGGTCGCACGTCTCGAGGTCGTGGCAGCAGGGCAGCACCGCGACGCGTGGCCCGGGCCTCGGCGGCGGCCTCGAGCACGCGGTCGGTGAGCGCGCCGCAGGCGTGGCTCGACACCACGACGTCGCCGGCGGCGAGGGGGAAGGCCTGGAGCGGCACCGCGTGCACCGACACCCGGTGGGCCAGCCGCGGCCACACGCCGACCAGGGCGTCGTGCAGCGCGGCTCCCGACGGGGGCGGCGACGGCTCGACGACGTGGGCCGCGGCGGACGTGTCGTCGAGGATCAGCATCACGTGCGCCAGCAGCCCGTGCCCGCCGGCCACGTCGACGACGCGGCCGCCGCGCGCCAGCCGGCGCAGGCGGCGCGCCACCTCCCACGCCTCGTAGAGCTCCTTGCGCGGCAGCACCGCGGCCGCGCACACGGCCCGGCCGAGCCGATCGAAGAGCGTGTCGCCGGGGAAGCGCCCCAGGTCGTGCCTGGTGAGCCGCTGTTTGGCGGAGACGGAGAATGCCACCGCCTGGATCCTAGCGCGCCGCGCGCCGGCGTCAGCCGAGGAAGGGCCGCGTCAGGTCCTCCGACACCGTCCATAGCCGCGCCGCCAACTCGGGATTGGCCATGTGTGGCCCGATCGGCACGACCGGATTGCAGTCTTCGAAGTAATGGCCGCTCACCCGCGCCAGGGCTGGCGCGGTGGCCAGGTAGGCCTGGGTGGCCGCGGCCGCCTCGGTGGACTTCACGTAGGAGCGCCCGAGCGCGGCCACGCGCCCGGCCATGCGCCGCCACCCCGGCTTGAAGCGATCGAGGTTGGTGTTGGCGACGCCCGGGTGCAGGGTGTTGGCCGTGACCGGCGTCCCGGCCACGCGCCGGGCCAGCTCGAAGGCGAAGAGCGCGTTGGCGAGCTTCGACTGGCCGTACATCTGCTGCGGGTCGTAGCCCCTGGCGCCCGTCAGGTTGTCGAAGTCGATGCCGTCGGGCGGGGCGGCCAGATAGAGCTGGCTCGACACCACCACGACGCGCCCTTGCGGCGCCGCCTTCACCGCGTCGAGCAGGTGATGGCAGAGAAGGAAGTGCCCGAGATGATTCACGGCGAACTGCTGCTCCACGCCGTGCACCAGCTGCAGCTCCGGCGGCTGCATGATGCCGGCATTGCAGATCAGCATGTCGAGCGGACGGCCCAGGGCGCGCACCTGCGCCGCGGCCGCGACCACGGTGGGCCAGTCGGCCAGGTCGAGGGCGAGCGGGGTGGCGCGATCCGCGACGCCGGCGCTGGCAATGGCTTCCTGCGCGCGTTCGCGCGTGCGGCCCGTGGCGATCACGTGCGCGCCACGCCCGGCCAGCACCCGCATGGTCTCGAGGCCGAGGCCCGAGGTGGCGCCGGTGACGAGCGCATTCCGCCCGCTGAGGTCCAGCCCGCGGGTGACGTCCTCGGCGGTCGAGTGGGCGTCGAAGGCGCTCACCGGCACGCCGGGCGGGCGGGGCCCGCCGGAGTCGGCCGCTGGCGCGCAGCCCGACGCGGCCAGCACGGTGGCCGCGGCGCCGAGCAGCAGCTGCCGCCGGTTGAGGGTCGGGTCATGGTCGGTGAGCATGTGTGCGCGACCCGATGCCCTCAGCGTTGCGCCGACGCGCCCGCAACCGGCGAGCCGATCCACCAGGTGACCCCGTTGGCGTCGACGACGCCGGCATTGCGGTGCCCGTAGGGCTTGTCCTCCGGCGGCATCTGCGAGGTGGCGCCGGCGGCCAGGGCCTGGGCGTAGGTGGCGTCCACGTCGGCCACCCACAGGTAGAGGGCGCCCGAAAGCGCCTTCCAGGTGTCGTTGGCCTGCCCGAGCATCACGAGCGAGTCTCCGATGCTGAGCTCGGCGTGCATCACTTCGCCGCCGGGGCCGCGCGAGACGTCCTTCTCGGTGGCGCCGAAGGCGGCGGTGAGGAACCGGATCTCGGCCTCGGCGTCGGGGACGACGAGATACGGCGTGACGGTGCGGTAGGTGTCGATGGTGTCGGCCATGACGCTATCCTGGCGCAATCAGGGGCGCGGCGAAAGGAAAAGACCGGCGCGGCGGCACCGCTGCAACCGGCTCTTGGCCTGGCGTCAGGGCGCCGGGATGTAAAAGACGAACCAGTCGTCGACCGCCGCGCCGGCCGTCGTCTTGATATAAACGGGCACCACGTCTTGCGTGGTCGTGCTCAACGGATTACAGGCGGACCCGTGGCCCGTGCCCACGCTGACGATGTTGGTACCGCCCGGACTCGACAACGTCACCTGCGTGGCCTTATGACTGCTGCGCTTGCTCACGACTAGACAGTAGAGTCCGACGGAAGGGTGGGTGACGCTCACATTGCCTGAAGTGGCGTGGAAGGACGCGCCGACCACGTAACCCCAGGCGTCGTCCTTGGCGGCAGTGAGCAGGGTGTCAACTTCGGCTCTGGTGTAATAGCGGCTGTCGTGCGTGTGATCGCTGCGGGAAATCGTGGCCGCGGCGCCGGTGCCGCCGAAGATGGTGGGCGAGAGCTGCGCGGGCGTGATCACCGCGGCGGCCGCCGGGGCCGGGCGCGGCGACGGGCCTGGGCCGGCGGGACCCGACGCGAACAGAAACGTGCCGCCGTTGCCATCCGCGTCCAACCACGTGCCGTTGCCCGTCGCGACGTTCACCGTCGACGTGATCTGCGCGGCGCGGCCCGTGGGCAGCACGATGGTGAACCCGAGCGCGAGCCCAGCGTTGGTCACGACCGCCGTGCCGGTCGCCGGCGCGCTGGCGCCGGCACACACGTCGTCGGTGCCGTTCAGCTGATACATGCCGCCTTGCTGGGTGACGGTCATGGTGACGACGTTGCAGAAGGGCAGCGTCTGCCACTTGAACGTGCCGATGACCTGCGCCGCGGCAGGGGCGGCGCCAAACGCCATGAGCAGAGTGCCGCCGACGAGCGGCGCGAGCAACCGATTGGACATCCTGGCCTCCGGGGAAGATGGCGTCAACTGGCGCCATATCCCGTCAGCCGCGGATTCTAGATCCGCCCCATCAGTTGCAGCAAGCCGGTCGTGAGCCACGGCACGTAGGTGATGACCAGCACCCCGAAGGCCAGCACGAGCAGCATCGGGAAGGTGGCGGCCGCCACCTCCATCAGCGGTTTGCGGAAGCGGTACGACGACAGGAACAGGTTCAGGCCCACCGGCGGCGTGAGGTAGCCCAATTCCAGGTTGGCAATGAAGATGATGCCCATGTGCACCGGGTGCACGTCGTAGGCCAGCGCCAGCGGCACGAGCAGCGGGGCCACGACGAAGGTGGCGCTGAAGATGTCCATCAGGCTGCCGACGACGAGCAGGAAACCGTTCAACGCCAGCAGGAACGCCCAGCGGCTGCTGATGTGTTGCTGCGTCAGTTCGAGCAGGCGCCCGGGCACGTCGGCATCGATCATCCAGCTCGTGAGGCCCACGGCCACACCGAGGATGAGGAGCACGCCGCCCACCGTGGACGCGCACTCGGCCGCGACCCGGCCGATGTCCCGGCCGATCTTCAGATCGCGGTGCACGACCACCTGCGTCAAGAAGGTGTAGAGCGCGCCGATGGCGGCGGCCTCCACGGTCGTGGCCAGGCCGCTGAAGAGCGCGCCGACGATGACGACCGGCAGCGCCATCTCCCACTTGGCGTCCCACAGCGCCGCACCTGCCTCGCCGAACGCGAACGGCGTGCGCGGGACCTTGGCGGTGACGGCGGCGCGGATGCCCCAGGCCGAGGTCATGCCGATGAGCAGCACCCCGGGCAGGATGCCGCCGATGAACAGATCCTCGATCGGCGCCTGCGCGACGATGCCGTAGAGGATGAGCGGCAGCGCCGGCGGCAGCAGCAGGCCGAGCGAACCCGAGGCGGTGAGCAGGCCGAGCGAGAACTTCTCGCCGTAGCCGTCCTTGACGAGCGCCGGGTAGAGCAGGCCGCCGAGGGCCAGGATGGTCACGCCCGAGCCGCCGGTGAACACGGTGAAGAACGCGCACAGCATCGCGCACACGACCGCGGTGCCGCCGGCGAACCGGCCGAAGAGGGCGCGGAAGACGCGCAGCAGCCGGTGCGGCGCGCCGCCTTCCGCCAGCAGCACGCCGACGAGCGTGAACAGCGGAATCGAGGCCAGCGTCGGTTTGGTCGAGAGCTGGTAGGTCTGGATCAGGATGGCGGATCCGGGCACGCCCTCCGACAGGAACATGATGGCGGCGGCGCCGCCGAGCAGCGCGAAGATGGGTGCGCCGGCGACGCCGCCGACCAGCAGGGCGAGCAGCCACCACAGATACGAGCCGGCCCCGCCCGGCAGGGCGGCCTGCGCGCCCGATTCGATGATCGGCGAGAACGGGTCGGTCCAGTTGAAGGGCAGCCCGGCCCCCAGGTACACGCCGAGCAGGGCCCCGGCCACCGCGGCGACGCCAGCGACGCGGTGCGACGTGAAGGCGGCTCGCGCGATGCGCCAGGTGATGACGGCAAAGCCCACCGGCAAGAGCACCTGGAAGGCCCACACCGGCACGCCTTCGGTGATGGTGCGGCCGGCCTCGCGTTCGAAGCGCACGAGGTCGACGCCGGCCCGGGCCAGCAGCGCCGACACCGCGGCGCCGACAAATGCGGCCAGCGCCTTGGCCAAGGTGGAGATGGGCCCGGCCGGCAGCAGCGAGCCGGTGGCCAGCGCCAGCAGCCGATCGTCGCGCGCGGCCAGGGCGCCGCCGACGAGCGCCACCACCAGCGTGAGGTGTTGCACGAACGGCGTGCCGCCGGGGATGCCCGAATCGAACCGCCGCAGCACGATCTCGGCGATCGGCAGCAGGGTCAGCAGCGCCAGCGCCAGCACCGACAGGCCGTGCTCGACGTGGTTGAGCGGCCCGCTGTCGTCGATGCCCCGGGCTTCGGCGGGCGCGGCCGGGGCGACGGTCACTTGGCGCCGCGGCTCTTGCGGAACGCGTCGCGTTCCCGCACGCCCTGGTCGTAGACCTCGGCCGGCACGATCAGGCCCCGCATCGAGGCAGCGAACTTGTCGGCCATGTCGCGGAACGCCTTGGCGTTGGCGGCGTCGGGCGTGGTCACCTTCAGGCCGCGCTTCAGCATCTCGGCCTTGGCCTGGTCGTCCTGCTGCGGCACGTCACGCCCCAGGGCGTCCTGGGTCTTGCGGGCGACGCCGAGAATGGCCGTGCGGTCGTTCTCGGCGATGGCGGCCCAGGTCTTGGCATCGACCACGGTGGCGCCGGCCAGCGGTCCCACGCCCAGGTCGAGCATGTTGGGCACGTTCCGGTACCACTGGAACGCCAGCGTGGCCAGCGGGGTGGAGGGCACGGCGTCGAGCAGGCCGGTCATGAGGCCGCTCTGCACCTCGGCGAAGGGCAGCGGGCGCGGGTTGAAGCCGTTCTGCTTGTAGAGCTGCACGAACTGGTCGTCGCCGGCGCTGGTGTAGAGCCGCGCCTTCTTCAGCGCGTCCACGGTGGGCACCGGTTCCTTGCTGAACAGGTAGACCCAGCCGGTATCGCCCCAGTTGAGCAGCACCAGGCCCTTGGCTTCGAGCTTGCTCTTCAGCATCGGCTCGAGCTTGGCGCGCACCGCGCGGTATTCCTCGTAGGTCGAGAAGAACATCGGGATGGTGAAGATGTTGAAGGCGTTGTCGACCGAGGCCAGACCCACGGCGGTGATCGAAGCGGCGTGCTGCCGGCCGATCTTCATGTTCGAAATCATCGTCGCTTCGTCGTCCTGCGCCGCGCCGATGACCCGCACCACGACGCGGCCGCCGGTGGCCGTGCTTCACCTCGGCCTCGAACTGTTTCAGCGCCTTGTGCCACACCGAGCCGAGTGGCGCCGGCGAGGCCAGGCGGATGGTGGTCTGGGCGCTGACCGCGCCGGCGGTGCACACGAGCAGCAAGGCGGCGAGCCACGAACGGGAAATCAGCGTCATTGAATGCGGTCCTCTTCGGTGAACAGCTCGTCGATGCGCGCCTTCAGGAGGCGCGCGCGCTTCTGGGCAATGAGCGTGGCCAGGCGCGTGTCGGGCACGTCGTCGGGATTCACGGCCAGAGCCTGGTCGAGCAGCGTCGTCGAACTCGTCCTTGTTGCCGGCCGGCTGCGCCACGCTGGCGGCCATGGCCACGTAGGCCGAGGCCGACTTGCCCTTCGACAACTCGACGGCGCGCTCGAAGTGCTGCGCGGGCGCGCGCGGCATCGCCGCCCATCGACGGCGACATGCCGTCGAGGGTGATGAACACCTCGTGGATGGCCCCGTCGGCGTAATCCTCGTCGATGGCCAGGGCTTTCTCCATGAGCGTGCGCACGACCGGGAAGTCGGCCACCAGATCCGGCTGATCGACGCCGACGGCGATGGCCGAGCCCCACGACGCGCCCAGCCAGTAGAGCTCCTCGACGTCGTACTTCACGGTGCCGAGCGCCGTCGCCGGGTCGGTCGCCAGCGCGGCGCGCAGGCCGGGGCGCTTCAGTTCGACCCGGCGCATGCAGTAATCGCGGCCGCGGAGGTAGAGCTTCCGGGCCCGGGCCTTGAGCCGCTCGCTTTCTTCGTAGTCGCTCGATTCGAGCGCCTCGGCATCGAGCTGCACGAACGCGTTGGCGTAGGAGGTGAACCCCGAGCAGGCGGTGAGCAGCAGCCCCTTGTGCTTGGGTGAGGCCTGGAGCAGCGATTCGATGGTCTTCAGCGAAAAGGGCAGCGCCGCGCGGATGAGCTCGGGGTCGTCGTCGGTGGTGTAGACCGATGGCCCCGGCGCCGACAGCGTGTCGCCCAATCGGTTGACCGCAAAGGTCTTGACCGAACAGCCCGAGAGACAGAGCGCGGCCAGCGCCGTGGCGAGGAGAAGCCGGAATCGGGTGGGAAGAGGGGCGCGGCAGGACACGTCCATCCAGGATAGACGAAAACTTCCGCCCGGACGATGCATGGCGGCCACGGTCGCGTCGGCTGGTCCTGGCGGCTACGGCCACCCCGTGGCAGAAACTGCAGCGGGGAAAGTTGTAACCGTGACAGGCCCCGTTACAAATGGGGCGAGGCGAAGGTGGCGACCACCGGCCCGTGATCGCTCGTCCCGACCTCGCGCTGGACCACACAGGCCTGGGCGCCGGCGGCCAGCGCCTGCGAGGCCACGATGTAGTCGATCCGCCAGCCGACGTTGCGCTGCTTCAGGTTCCGCCACGGGGCCCACCAGGTGAAGAGCGCGTCGTCGTCGGGGTGCAGCGTGCGGCCGACGTCCACCAGCCCGCGGGCCAGGAGCTGCTCGATGAGCGCCCGTTCGTCGGGACGCGCGCCCACCTGGTTCAGTTTCCGCTCGCGCGGGTGGATGTCGAGGTCGGTGCGGGCCACGTTCAGGTCGCCGCAGAAGAGCAGGGCGCGGCCGGCCGCCTGCGCGTCGGCGGCCCAGGCGTCCATCTCGGTCAGGAACTTGATCTTGGCGCCGTAGTCCTTGCCGCCGTTGGGCACGTAGAACGACGAGACCAGCACCGGGCCGCGGCCGAAATCGATCTCGGCCGAGATCACCCGCTGCTCGAAGTCGAAGGGCGGGTGCAGGAAGACGGGCGGCGCGGTCACGAACGACCTGGCCACGAGCAGGCCCACGCCCGAATAGCCCTTCCCGCCGTGCCAGCCGACATGGTAGCCGTCGATGTCGCGCAGCTCGAACGGCAGCTGGTCGAGCGAGGCCTTGATCTCCTGCAGGCAGACGATGTCGGGGCGCTCGGCGGCCAGCCACTCGAGCAGCTGCCCTTGGCGGGCGCGGATGCCGTTCACGTTCCAGGTGGCGATTTTCATGAGGGTCAGGTCCAGCATAGCCTCTCGACGCGCGGCCCCCGCCGGCAGCGGACGTCAGACGCGTCGGGACGGCGTGATGCCGTGCTGCGCGTAGCGCGAGCTGCCGAGCGCGCTGCTCAGGGCGGCAGCGGCGCCCTGCACCAGCGCGAGCTGGCTCGGGTTGGGGGGCGACGGCACGTCGGACAGCGCGCCGATGACGGCGACGATGCCCGCCAGTTCGCCGCCGTCGCGCAGCACCGGCGCGGCCACCACGTTGATGCCGACGAGCGCTTCGTCCGGGGCTTCCTCCCACAGCCGCTGCCGCACCACCGCCAGGCGCGAGCGAATCGCCCCGGCGTCGACCATCGACTGCGGCGTGGCCGCCGCCAGCGCGCCGTCGAGCGCGCGGGCCACGTCGGCCTCGGCGGCCCACGCCAGCGCGATGCGGCCCTGCGCCGTGCAGTGCGGCGCCGGCCGGTGGCCGGGCTTGACCGTGATGCACACGCCGCCGATGTTGTCCACGGCGGCCACCACCACCGCTTCGCCATTGGCCGGCACCGACAGCAGCGCGCTCTGACCCGTGCCATCGCGCAGGTGCTTCAACACCGGCTCGGCCAGCCGGCGCAGATCGAACTGCGCCCCGGCCCGTTCGCCAAGCTGGAACAGCTTCCAGCCCAGGCGATACCGCTCCGTGGCGGGCTCCTGGTCGACCAGTCCGTGCGCCTTGAGGGAGGTCAGGACGCGATAGACGCGGGCCTTCGAGGAGCCGAGCCGGCGCGCCAGATCGGTCACGCCCACCGCCTGCGGCGCGTGGGCGAGTTCCTCCAGCACCTGGGCGGCCGTGGCGACCGAATCGAGCGTCTTGCCGTTCACGGTCGCATACCCCTTTGGCGATGTTGGCTCGGTCGGTGCTGGCGCGGCGTTCAGCGCCGGAACTGCGTGGCCAGCGCGGCTCCCTCGGCGCGCAGCATCGCCTGGTCCGAGCCGATCAGGAAGAGCGTGACGCCGAGGGCCTCGTAGGCCGCCAGGTCGCGCAGGTCGGGCAGGGCGATGCCCACCGCCCGGCCAGCCGCGCGCCCGGCCGCGCACACGCGCTCCACGGCGGTCACCACGGCCGGGTCGGTCAAGGTCGAGGCGCCGTACGACAAGGTCAGGTCGGCGCGGCCGATGAACAGGCAATCGAGGCCATCGAGGGCCGCGATGCCGGCCACGGCGTCGACCGCGTCGCGATCCTCGATCTGGCAGAGCACGGCGGCGGCCGCGTCGGCCTGCTGCACGAGTTCGGGCATGGTCAGGGCCAGCGCGCCGTCGTCGCCGTCGTGTCCCGGAGGCGCGCTCCGCGTGCCGTCGCGGTAGCGGCACGCCGCCACCACCTGCGTGGCGTCGGCCACGCTGCGCACGTGCGGCGCCAGCACGCCGGCGGCTCCCAGGTCGAGCGCGGCCAGCAGCGTGTCGGCGCGGGTGTCGGGCACGCGCACGAGCAACGGGCAATGCACCGCCCGGGCCGCCAGCATGGCCAGGTCGAGATCATGGCGAACAAACGGCGTGTGCTCGCGGTCGAGGATGAGGTAGTCGAGACCGGAGCGGCCGAGCACCTCGACCACGTGCGGGGACGTGGTCTCGACGAAGGTGCCGATCAAGGCGTTCGCGGTTGCGGAGACGGGTGCGAAACGCCGTGGCGTTGGCGCGTCCGAAGGAAGGGGCGTGCGGCCTGGGGAGTCATTCGCGCCTGCGAACGATACCGAATTCCTCCGGCAGAGCGAAATCTTCCCCCGTCAGAACGAATTCGCGCCTGGTCTGACGTCGGCCGGCTCGGCCGCACCACAGGAACTGCGGCCACGCCGCGCCGCCGTGCGTCAGAATGGTGACCACAGCGGCCGGTCCAGTCAGCTTCGGCGCCGCACGGCGGCAGGCCGCCCTGCCAAGGAGACAACGCATGACGACACAGATGCTCGCGTTCGGCCTGGTCACGATGCTGGCCGCCTCTCCGGCGGCCGTGGCCTACGCCCAGACGGCCGCGCCGGCCACCCGCCGGCCCGACGTGATCTACGTGCCCACGCCGGAGGAAGTGGTCGAGGCGATGCTGCAGGTGGCCAAGGTCACGAAGAACGACGTGATCTACGACCTCGGCTGCGGCGACGGCCGCATCCCGGTCACCGCCGCCAAGAAGTACGGCGCGCGCGGCGTCGGCATCGACATCGACCCGCAGCGCATCAAGGAAGCCAACGAGAACGTGCAGCGGAACGGCGTCGGCGACAAGGTCAAGATCATGCAGGCCGACCTGTTCGAGACGGACCTGTCGGAAGCCACCGTGGTGACCCTGTATCTGCTGCCCAGCCTCAACCAGAAGCTGATGCCCAAGCTGAAGAAGGAACTGAAGCCCGGCACCCGCATCGTGTCCCACGCCTTCGACATGGGCGACTGGAAGCCGGACCAGGAACTGGACGTGAACGGCCGCAAGGTCTACTTCTGGACCGATTCCCAAGCCGTAGCCGCGCCCGCCCTGGCGGCGGCCGGCGCCTAGTCGGTGCCGTCGCCGGGCAGCAGCGGCTCGCACGGACGGGTCTCGGGACCGTTGGCGGTGCACACGGCGAAGTTCGTCGCGTACATCGACACCCCGGCGAACTCGCCCTTCTTGTTGAGCACGTAGAAGCTGATGTTGAAGCGCGGGTTGCCAGCCTGGTTCAACAGGCGCTTCTCGATCGTGTTGGCCTTGACGCGGCGCAGCGCTTCCATGCCGGCGTCCTTGGGGGACTTGCCGGCGCGCATCTGTTCGACGATCAGATACGAATTCAGGCCGTAGAGATTGGCCTCGCCGCGCCCGGTGGATCCGGCCGCGCCGACTTCGTTGTCCACGTAGAGCCCGGCCCCGAGAATCGGCGAGTCGCCGACGCGCCCCGGGATCTTCCAGGCCAGCCCGCTCGTGGTGGTGACGCCGCAGATGTCGCCGGCGGCGTTGACGCCGTTGCAGTTGATGGTGCCCCAGAAGTGGTGGGGGTCGATGAGCCCGTCCTGGACCATGCTCAGGCCGGCCATCATCCCGGCCCGTTCGCGCTTCTTGGGATCGAGGTAGTGCTCGGGATCGACGCGCCGCTTCCACTCGAGCCACAGGCGCCGCGATTTCTCGGTGTTCAGGTCGTCCTCGATCGTGAACCCCAGGCTGCGCGCGAAGGCCTGCGCGCCCGGGCCGACGAGCAGGTGATGGTCGGTCTGCTGCAGCACCGCCACGGCGACGAGCGACGGCGCGCGCACGCCCTCGATGGCGGCCACGCCGCCGGCCCGCCGGGCCGGCCCGTGCATGCAGCACGAATCGAGCTGCACGACGCCGTCGGCGTTGGGCAGGCCGCCGTAGCCCACACCCGACTCCTCGGGATCCAGCTCGCACAGGTTCACGCCGGCGACGAGCGCGTCGAGCACGTCCTTGCCGCCGCTCGTCATCATCTCGAAGGCCAGCTGCACGCCGGTCTTGGTGCCGCCGTTCTTGTAGACGTTGCCGTTGCCGGAGGCGACGACCACGGGCGTCGTGCCGGCGGTGCGCACGGCCGGGCTCTGGCCGAAGGCGGGCGTGGTGCCGAGGGCGAGGCCGGCGGCGGCCGTGGACGTCTGCACGAACTGGCGGCGGGTCAGCGTCTTGGACATGAAGGCTCCTCCTCGATCGGGAGCATCCTAGCGTCTCGAATCAGACCGGCGGCGACAAATTTTCCGGACCGGTGGCGGCCGGCCGCTTCTTCCAGAGGCGCAGGGCGCCGCGGAACGAGACGTCGACGCGGACCTGCTCGTAGCTCCGCGGGAGCTTCCCGCCGATGCCGTTGTAGGTGATGACCACGGTGCCGGCGGGCGCGCTGGCGAGGAACCGGATCAGGGCGGCGCGGTCGCGCTCGTAGGTCCGCCGCGTGAACGTCACGCCGTCGTCGGCAGCGCCGGCCGACTCGAACACGTGCTCGACGAAGGGGTTGAAGAGGTAATAAGCGTCGCCCCCGGGCGTCGGCACCTCGCCGAAGCCGCCGTGGACGAAGGTGACGCGGCCCTGGAGCGGAAAGCGCCCGGCCAGCGCCTGTGCGGCGTCGACGAGCGATCGACGCTGCTCCAGGCCGATGACGCGGCAGGGCGTGAGGAGCGCCGTGGCCACGCAGAACTTGCCCGCGCCCGAGCCGATGTCCACGACCGTGCCCACCTGCTCGGCCCGCAGCCAGGCGGCCACCCGGTGGATGACCGGGGTCGGCGTCCAGTAGTCCTCGGAGACGTCGCGCAGCGCCGCCGGCAGGAGCCGGTCGAACGCGGCGTTCGCTCGGGCGCCGCCGCCGCGCAGGGCCGCGGCCGCCAGCCGGGCCTCGTCGGGCGTGACGTCGCCCGGCTGACGGGGGCGTGGCGGCGATCCGACGGGGGCGTGGCGGTTCGGCATGCGGGCGGGGGCAGCCGCCGCGGCCAAGGGTACGCCACCGCCGCCGCTACTTCCACAGCTTCCGCCACCACGGGACCACGCCGTCGGCGGCGGGCGGCAGCGCCACCGGGCCGCTGCCCTGGCGCCGGCGGATGTCCTGGATGTTCCAGCCGGTGAGCGCCGCCAGCGCCCGGGCTTCCTCCTCGCGCCGCGCCACCAGTCCACTCCGGTAGGCCTCGCCGGCGGCACACGTCGCCGGTCCGGTGAAGGCGTGATGAAGCACGTAGCGGCCCTGGAAGTTGCTGCGGTCGCCGGTCTCGTGGAACACCAGGTCCTCGGGGAAGTGGGCCCGGTCGTAGCGCGACGTGCAGCCGGGTCACGAAGACGTCCTGCGGCGCGCGCCGGGCTGCGCGGCCGGAGCCGCGCGGCCGTGGCGCATGCCCTCGTCGACCCAGAACGCGCCGAGCTGACGCAGCTGGTCGCTCGACAGCGGGTCGGCGGCGCAGGGGTCGCACCACGCCATGTCCCAGGCGTACTCCTGGAAGATCGCGCTCATGTTCTCGCGCCGCACGTGCGCGTCGAACATCGCCTTGTACATCTTCGCGAACTCGGCCGGGTCCTTGACGTAGGCCGGGATGGCGACGTCGGTGCGCAGTTTCACGGTGCGGTAGTTGGTGCTCTCGACGCGCCCCTTGCGGGTGAGGGTGTAGACGAAGAGCTCCTGCGCGCCGTCGCCGTTGACCATGCCGAGGCGGATGGGCAGCATGAACCGGGGCGATTCGTAGGCGACCTGAATCGGCCGCAGCGTGGCGAAGCCGAGTTTCGACTGCTCGGCCAGATTGACCCTGGCCACGAAGAAACGCATGTTCTGGCGGATGTAGCTGCCGAGCACCTCGGCGGCGCCGGCGGGGATGCGGTAGCCGCTCTCGCGCAGCCACGTCTCGAGCCCCGAACTCTGCGCCGCCGACAGGATGAGGATGTCGTACTCACCGACGGTGTAGCGCGCCTCGATGGTCACGCCCAGACTGCTCGCCCGGCGCGCGTCGCGGGCCGCGCCCGCCGCCGACAGCGCCAGCGGCGCGGCCCTGGCCAGCAGGCGCTCGCGGACGGCGCACGGGTCGCCGTCGAAGTACTCGACCAGGCGCGGCGCGGTGTAGGCATCGAGGTGCGCGACGAGCGAGGGCTCGGCCACATGAATCTGGTCGCGGGTGATCGCCGTGGGCACCGGGATGACCATGGCGAACTCGCGCGGGTCGCCGCGGAAGTCGCTGGTCATGGTGATCACGGTGCGATCGCCGTCGCGCGCCAGCACGACCTGCGACGCCTTGTTGAACAGGGTGGTGTCGGCCTTGGCCACGTAGAAGCCGCAGAAGGCGGCGGCCGGCGCGGCGTGGGCGAGCGCGGCCACGGCGGCCAACAGGAACACGGTGGTCTTGCGCAGCATCGGAGTCCTCCAGTCGAAACGGGTGAGCGGGGCGGGGGAACGCGGCCACTGGTAGCGGGCGGCCGGGAGCAGGCGGTTGATGACGGGCACGAGCGGCGAGGCGAGCACCAGCGCCCACAGGAAGCCGTTCGGCCGGAACAGCCGGAAGTGGACGTAGGCGGCGCCCACGGCGACGAGGAGGGCAAAGAGCACGCGGCCGGCGCGCGAGTCGGGCGTGGTCCTGGGGTCGGAGATCATGAAGAAGCTGAAGAGCAGGAACGCGCCGCTCTCGAGCCGGTGGAGCGGGATGGCCAGCGGCTCACCGAGGTAGAGCGATCGGGCGGCGACGAGACCGGCATAGACGCCGATGAAAGCCAAGGTCACGTCGCTGCGCGCGGAGCGATAGGTCACCGCCAGTCCGGCCGAGGCGATGGCGAAGGCGAAGCTCGCCCCCGCGCCCCACTGTCCGGGCGACACCCACACCGCATTGGTCGCGAGCAGCAGCCCCGCGAGCGCCAGGCTGGTGGGATTGAAGACGTGCTGGCCGCGCGCGCGGATGAAGGAACTTCGAGCCCACGGCGAGGGCCGCGCCGGCCGCGGCCCAGGCCAGCGCCTCGGTGCGGAGCAGCAGGCAGAGCGACAGCGACGAGATGAGCGCGCTCCTGGCGCCCGATGACCAGGGCGCGCCGGTCCAGGCATCGCCGGCCCGCTGCACCGCCAGGGCCGTGCCGACGGTGACGAGCGCCTGCGTCACCGAGACGTCGAAATCGAGCCGGGCCATCCCGTAGACGAGCAGGGCCGCCAGCGTGACGATCTGTCCGTGGCGCGGATCGGCGGCGAGCGTGGTCCACAGGCGGGTCGGGAAGGGCATGGGCGTCGTCCTCTAGGCTGAGAACGACGCCGCCCCGAAACCTTGCAGCGGCCCGCGGTGGCGAGCCGGCGGTCAGCGCCTGCGGAACCGGGACGGCGGGGCGCGGGGGCGCGCCAGGCGGTCGGACTGCGGCTATACTCCGCCACATCCGAGACAAGCGAGGTCCCATGAAAGTGACGCGACGCGATCTCATCGCCGGCGCGGCCGGTGCGGTGGCGCTGGGCGCGAGCGCCCGGGCGCAGACGCCGGCCGCCGATCCCAGCAAGGTGCGCGGCCGCCCGCCGCGCGCCACCGGGCAGCGCGCCGCCACCGAGAAGGCGCAGCGGCTCGTCCGCGGCGCGACCTCGTCGGGCACGCCGCACCAGGACCTGATGGGCATCATCACGCCGTCGGATCTGCACTTCGAGCGGCACCACGGCGGCGTCCCCGAGGTCGATCCGGCCACCTACTCGCTGCTCATCCACGGCCTGGTCGATCGGCCGATGGTCTTCACCCTCGCCGACCTGAAGCGCTTCCCCTCGGTCTCGCGCATCCACTTCCTCGAATGCTCCGGCAACCTGGGGCGGACGGCCGGCCCCGAGACCACGCCCGGGCAGCTGGCCGGCCTGACCAGCACCAGCGAGTGGACCGGCGTGCCGCTGGCCACGTTGCTGGCGGAAGCCGGCGTGCAGGCCAAGGCGAAATGGCTGCTGGCCGAGGGCACGGATGCCGCGGTGCTGACGCGCAGCGTGCCCATCGAAAAGGCGCTCGACGACGCGCTCGTGGCCTACGGCCAGAACGGCGAGGCCATCCGCCCCGAGCAGGGCTATCCCGCCCGCCTGTTCCTGCCCGGGTGGGAAGGGAACGCCAGCGTGAAGTGGCTGCGCCGCATCGAGGTGGCCGACCAGCCGTTCATGACCCGCGAAGAGACCTCGAAGTACACCGAGCCGTTCGCCAACGGCACCGCGCGCATGTTCAGCTTCCGCATGGACGCGCGGTCGCTCGTCACCTATCCCGCGTTTCCGGACACGCTCACGCCGGGTTGGGTCGAGATCAACGGCATTGCCTGGACCGGCGCCGGCAAGATCGCGCGCGTCGACGTGAGCACCGACGGCGGCAGCACCTGGACCGCCGCCAGGTTGCAGGAGCCGGTGCTGTCGATGGCGCACACCCGCTTCCGCCACCTGTGGCAGTGGACCGGCGGCGAGGCCGTGATCATGAGCCGGGCCGTGGACGAGAGCGGCTACCAGCAGCCGACCCGGGCGGAGCTGCTGCAGCAGCGCGGACCGGGCACGGCCGGCTACCACCTCAATCCAATCACCGGCTGGGTCGTGCAGGCCAGCGGCAAGGTGATCTACAAGGAGGAGGCGTGGGGATGACGCGCATTCGTGTCGCCCTGGCGGCCGGGGCCGCGTGCCTGGGCACGGCCCTGACCGGCGCGGTCCTGGCGCAGACGCCGGCGCGGTTCGGCATCGGCCGGCCGGCCACGCCGCAGGAAATTGCCGCCCTCGACATCGACATCATGCCCGATGGACACGGCCTGCCTGCCGGCCGCGGCACGGCGGCCGAGGGCGCGGCCATCTACGCCGCCAAGTGCGCCCAGTGCCACGGCAAGACCGGCCGGGAAGGGCCGAATGACGTGCTGGTCGGCCGCGAGCCGCGCACCGGGTTCCCGTTCTCGCAGGACCCGAAGCTGCCCCACACCATCGGCAACTACTGGCCCTACGCGACGACGGTCTTCGACTACGTGCGGCGGGCCATGCCGCCCACGGCGCCCGGGTCGCTCAGCGACGACGAGGTCTACGCCCTGACCGCGTTCCTGCTCCACGCCAACGAGCTCATCGCCGCCGACGCGGTGATGGACAAGACCACCCTGGCGGCGGTGACGATGCCGGCGCGCCAGCACTTCGTGCCCGACGCCCGCCAGCAGTCGCCGCGCAAGCCCCGACCGTAGGCCTCGTGGACCTGCACCCCTTCCTCCATCGGCTGCTGTTGGCGCTGGCGCTCACCGGCCTGGTCGGCCCCACCCTGGGCGCCGAGCCGCAGGCCCGCGTGGCCGAGCGGCTCCAGGACGACCTGGCGGTGGTGCAGGCGTTCCGGCCCGCCTACCCCTTCTGGCAGCACATCTTCACCATCCCCGACGGCCGCATCGTCTTTGGCAGCGAGCGCGACGGCCGGCTTGATCGCGTCGTTCCCGACCAAGGGGGACTGGAGCCGCGGCGCCGTGTGGGCCGATCCCGCGCAGGCGGCGGCCCTGGCCGGGGCCACGTGGCCCGCGCGTCTCGACGACCGCCGCGACCTGGTGGTGCGGCGCCTGGCGGCCACCGCCGGCCCGCTGCTGCACAATCCCTCGCGCGGCCTGTTCCTGCTGCCCAACGTGCCGCGCTACGGCCCGTTCCTGTCCGAATGGAGCCTCATCTACGAGCGCTTCGGCGTCCCCGCCGACATCGGCCTGTCGCAGGCCATCCTGGAATCCGGGCTGAACGGCACGGCCCGCTCGCGCGCCAACGCGCTCGGTCTGTGTCAGTGGCTGCGCCGCAACTGGCAGGCGCTCGACCGCCTGTCGCCGGCGGTGATCGAGGCCTACAACCAGACCACGCAGGCGCCCTACTGCGCCGCCTACCTGTCGATTCTCGGCACCATGTACGGCAGCTTCATCCCGGCGCTGTCGGAACATCACTCCGGCGGCGTCAACGTCGGCCGCGCCCTCATCAACGGCGAGCGCCTGGGCGGCGCCACCACACGCGAGCAGTACCTGCTCGGCTCGCGCTTCGCCCGCGACCTGCGCGCCGTGGACCTGCTCGGCTACCGCGATCTCTACCGCACCTACGGCGTGCGCTCGTTCCGGTATGCCGAGATGGTCTTCGGCAACACCATCGTCGTGCAGCGGCATCCGCGAGCGAGGTGCCGCAGGAACGCATCTTCGCGTCGCGCGCGACGCGGTCGATCCCGATGGGCGAGATCACCAGGCGCACCGGCCTCACGGCCACCGAGGTGCTGCGCTTCAACCCGGCGCTGAACCGCGAGGTGCCGGCGCGCGCCAACATCTACCTGCCGACGCGCGTGCCCGAGTTCGGCGACGACCTGTCGTTCTGGCACCGGCCGGCCGGTCCGGCGTTCGCCGCGGCCCTCGACGCCTTCCTGGACCTCGACGCCCGGGGTGCGGCGCTGGCACGAGGCGTCGTTCGAGCCGGTCCTGCAGGAGCACCGGCGCCGGTTCGAGGCCAGCGGCAGCGAAGAAGGCACGGTGATGGCGGCGACGCTGGCCTACGTGATCGGCGATCTGCGCACCAGCCGCCGGGCCGCCATCCTCGACGACTTCCGATCGAACGGCCGCATCCTCGATCTCTTCAAGCGTGGCGCCGAGGAGCTGGGCGTGGTCCTGGCGGGCGGCTCGCGGTGAGCGGGACCTCCGCCGGGCCCCTGCTGCGGCGGAGCGGCGGAAGTACACGGTGCGGCGCGTAGTGGCCCGTCGCGTGCGCTCCCGGCCGGGTCTGGGTCTGGCCCGGGAAGAGGCGATGGACGCGTTAAGATAGGCGGATGCCCCAGGCTTTGTCTGGTGCCCAAGCTGAGCCGCTTGAGCGCACCATCCGTGTCGGTCTGACCGAGCGACATGGGATGGCGGACGAAGCGCACCTGCTACCGCCCCGGGGCGTGTGCTACTCGTTCCTCGAACCGGTCGCGCAGCGACCCGTGTGGTGGCTGCGCAGCCCCATCAAGGGGTTTCTCCGGCACTTCGAATCCGACCAGCACGATCTGCTCGAAGCGGTGCTCTCGCCCATCGTCACGGCCCGGCCGTGGGTGTATTCGGTGGAGAACCTGCAGGCGCCGGCCACCTTCAACTTCCTCGGCCTGCCGCTGCCGCGTTCGATGCGCCTGCACTACCTCGAGCAGCTCTTCCTGCAGCCGAACCTGAAGAAGCTGGTGGTGTGGAGCCAGGCCGGCCTCGAGACGTTCGCCTCCTACGGGAAGATCACCGACCAGCGCATCCTCGACAAGCTCACCATGGTGTATCCGGCCGTGCGGCGCATGTCCGACGACCAGATCCGCTTCAAGGACGAGCCGCTGCAGCTCCTCTTCAGCGGCGACTTCTTCCGCAAGGGTGGAGCCAACGTCATCGATGCCTTCGAGCGCGCCCAGCAGAAGTACCCGTCAATCCACCTGGTGCTCTGTTGTGACGAGCGCATCGACTTCAACACCGCCGACCTCGACCTGCGCGCGCGCTATCTCGATCGCATCCGCCGCAACCAGGGCATCACCTTCGGCCGGGTCACGCGCGAAGACCTGCTGACCCGGATCCTGCCCGACACCGACATCTTCCTGCTGCCGACCTACGCCGACACCTTCGGGTTCGCCGCCCTCGAGGCGATGTCGTTCGGCATCCCGGTCGTGACCAGCAACTGCTTCGCGCTGCCCGAGATGATCGACGACGGCATCTCCGGTTTCCTCATCGACCTCAACAAGTTCGGCGGCGACTCGCTCTTCAGCGGTTACGTCGTCAACAAGCTGCCCGACGACTTCCGCGAATACATGTCGGAAGAAGTCTACCGGCACCTGTGCGCGCTCATCGAGTCGCGGCAATTGCGCGAGTCGGTGGGCCTGGCCGGCCTGGAGCTGGCCCGCACGAAGTTCTCGATCGAGAACCGCAACGCGCGGATGAGCGAGATCTACTGCCAGGCGCTCGACGACTGAGCCCGGCCCCTCACGCCCGGCCTGGCCCGCGCCGATAAGCGCCATGGTGTCTGCCGAACCCGCGCGCCGCCGTATCCGGGTCTTCCGGCCCTTGTCGCGGCGCGTCACCCGTCCCCTGTCCTTCGTAGCTCTGGCAGCATGGGCCGCGTGCATGGGCCTGCTGGTCCAGCGCGCCTACCTGCAGGCATCCGGCGCCAGCCTGGCCACCGATCTGGCCCGCTACGGCACGGCGGCGCAGTGGCGCGGCGTTTATTACCGCGGCGAGAAGGTCGGCTTCACCGTGGGCCAGACCGTGCCGGTCGACGACGGCTTCGAACTCCAGGAGGACGGCCGTCTGCAGATGTCGCTGCTGGGCGCCACGACGCCGGCGGTGCTGCGGACCACCGCGCGCGTCGACCGGGCCTTCGCGCTCCGGTCGTTCGACTTCTCGCTCGACCCCGGTACCGGGCCCCTGCAGCTCTCGGGGACGGTCGACGGCCTGACGCTCACCCTTCACGTCACTTCGGCGGGGCGGACGCGCACCGAAACGCGGACGCTGACCGAGCCCCCGGCGCTGATGCTCAACCTGGCGCGGCGCCTGGCCAACGGCGGTCTCACCGCCGGGGCGCGCCACGACGCTGATGGTCTTCGACCCGGCCACCCTGGGCAACGCCCCGGTGACCATCGAGGTCGGCAGCCGCGAGGTCGTGCTCGCCGGCGGGAGGCCCATCCCGGCCTTCAAGGTGCAGATGGGCTACTCCGGGCTGACGACCACCGCGTGGATCACCGACACCGGCGAGATCGTCCGCGAGGAAAGCCCGCTGGGATTGCTGTCGGTGCGCGAGACGCCCGAGCAGGCGCAGGCCCTGGCCGTGCCGGCGGGCATCCGCTCCGACATGCTTCAGGCCGCGGCCATCGTGCCGACGCTGCGCACCCAGGTGACCGAGCCCACCGACGTCACCCGGCTGAAGGTGGAGTTCAGCGGCGTCGACATGGCCGGGTTCGAGCTCGCGAGCAGCACCCAGACGTTCGACGGCCGCGTCCTCGAGGTCCGCGACGCGCGCGCGCTGGTGGCCGGGCCGGTGGATGCCGAGCTGGCCCGCTACCTGCGGCCCGAGCTGTTCCTCGAGAGCGACGACCCGGAGGTGATGGCCGAGGCGCAGCGCATGGTCGACGGCGTGACCGGGACCAGGGCCCGGGCCGAGCGCCTCGTGCGCGGGGTGAACGCCCTGCTCGACAAGAAGCCGACCATCAGCGTGCCTTCGGCCAGGGACGTGCTGCGCACCAAGGTCGGCGACTGCAACGAGCACACCGCGCTCTACGTGGCCCTGGCCCGAGCCGCCGGCATCCCGGCCCGCATCAACGTCGGCCTGGCCATGGTCCGCGGCGCCTTCTACTACCACGCCTGGCCCGAGGTGTGGATCGATCGAGGGCGCCACGCGCGGCTACTGGCTGCCGGTGGATCCGACCTTCAATCAGTTCCCCGCCGACACGACCCACCTGCGGCTACTGCAGGGCGGCCTCGACCAGCAGGCGGCCATCCTGCCGCTGATCGGCCGGTTGCAGCTCACCGTGCTCGAGGCCGACATGGCGCCCAACACTTCGCCGGTCACCGTGGGTCGGGGCACGCCGTGATCGCCGTGCACGACCTGCGCAAGCACTACGGCGAGTTCACCGCCGTGGACGGCGTGTCGCTCGACGTGGCGCCCGGACAGATTCACGGCTTCCTCGGGCCGAACGGCGCCGGCAAGACCACCACCATCCGCATGATCGCCGGTCTGCTCAAGCCGAGCGGCGGCCGCATCGTCGTCGATGGTCACGACACGGCCAGCGCGCCGGAAGCCGCCAAGGCGGCGCTCGGCTTCATCCCCGACCGTCCCTTCATCTACGAGAAGCTCACCGCCGGCGAGTTCCTGCGCTTCCACGGCGGGCTCTACGGCATGGACGACGGCGCCGTCGAGACGCGCAGCGGCGAGATGCTCGACCTGTTCGAGCTGACGCGGTGGCGCAACGAGCTGGTCGAGAGCTTCTCGCACGGCATGAAGCAGCGCCTGGTGATGAGCGCGGCGTTTCTGCACCGGCCCAAGGCGGTGCTCGTGGACGAGCCGATGGTCGGCCTGGACCCGCGCGGGGCGCGTCTCATCAAGGCCGTGTTCCGCAAGATGAGCGAGCGCGGCGTGGCCATCCTGATGAGCACGCACACGCTCGAAGTGGCCGAGGAGATGTGCGACGTCATCAGCATCATCCTCAAGGGCCGGATCATCGCGCGCGGCACGGTGGCCGAGCTGCGCGCCCTCGGCGACGCCGGCGACGACCAGTTGACGGCGGTGTTCCTGAAGC
This sequence comes from uncultured Acidobacteriota bacterium, assembly GCA_963834325.1. Lineage (GTDB taxonomy): Bacteria > Acidobacteriota > Vicinamibacteria > Vicinamibacterales > UBA2999 > CADEFD01. The sequence goes on along the minus strand of CAWIBL010000013.1, from coordinate 150,105 downwards.
TCACCGGCGGCAGCGGTCTGCAGGAAATCGACGAGATCCTCTGATGTCGCCCCGGGCCTTCCCGTTCCTGCTGCTGCCGGCGGTGTGGGTCTCGCGCAACCGGGCGCGGCGGCGCGAGCGCGGCGACCTGCTGCGCGCGCTGGTCTTTGGCGGGCTCGCCCTCGGGGTCATGGCCGCGCTCGTGGCCGGGGCCTACTGGGTCACGTATCAGGCGGCGCAGTACGGCGAACTCGGCGACTACCTGATCCGCATCGGCCTGTCGTGGCTGTTCCTCACCTTCCTGTCGTTCCTCGCCTTCAGCGGCGTGGTCTCGGCGCTGTCCACCTTCTTCCTCGCCGACGACCTGCGCCTGATCATGGTGGCGCCGGTGGCGGCGCGGCGCGTGTTCATGGCGCGCTTCGCCCGGACGCTGGCCCAGTCCGGCTGGATGGTGGTGGTGTTCCTGGTGCCGGTCCTGGCCGGGGTGGGCCTGGCCAAGTCCGCAGCCTGGTCGTTTGCCGCCGTGGCCACGCTCACCGTGGCCCCCTTCGTGGTCATTCCGGTGGGGCTTGGCGCGGCCGTGACGCTGCTGCTCGTCAACGTGTTCCCGGCCCGGCGCGCCCGCGACATCCTGATGCTGATGGGGCTGGTGTTTGCCACCAGCCTGGTCATCCTGCTGCGCGTCATCCGGCCCGAGCGGCTGCTGCGCGTCGAGTCGCTGCCGGTCGTGACCGACTTCTTCGCCACGCTGCAATCGCCGGTCACGCCGCTCCTGCCGTCGTTCTGGGCGGGCGAGGCGATCTTCGCCGGCCTGCAGGGCGGCAGCGACTGGCTGCACGTGGCAGCGTTGTGGACCACGGCAGCGGCGATCGTCATCGGCCTGGCCGCGGCCTTCGAGAAGTGGCACTTTGCCGGCTACAGCACGTCGCAGGAAGCCGGGAAGGCGCGCTTTGCCGAGTGGCGGGTCATCGACCACGTGGCCCGGCGGCTGCCGCTCTCGCCGGTGCGCCGCCAGCTCTTCGTGAAGGACCTGAAGGTGTTCCTCCGCGATGTCAGCCAGTGGTCGCAGCTCCTGCTCCTGCTGGCGCTGGTCCTCGTGTATCTCTACAACTTCCGCGTCCTCGATCTCGACCGCATTCCCTACATGAGCGGCGTGATCAAGAACGTCTACGCCTTCCTGAACCTGGGCATGGCCGGCTTCGTCATGGCCACCGTCACGGTACGCTTCGTCTTCCCGGCGGTCTCGGCCGAGGGCGCCGCCTTCTGGATCATCCGCACGGCGCCGATCTCGCTTTCCGACTTCCTGTGGTCCAAGTTCTGGACCGGCCTGGTGCCGGTGCTGCTGCTCAGCGAATGCCTGACCATCGTCGGCAACGAGTTCCTGGGCAGCGACCCGTTCCTGAAGCAGGTCGCGGCGGTGGCCGTGGCCTTCATGTCCTTTGCGCTCGTCGGTCTGGCGGCCGGTCTGGGGGCGCGCTATCCACGCTTTGCCGCCGACAATCCCAGCCAGGTGGCCGGCTCCTACGGCGGCGTGGCGTTCATGGTGCTGGCCGTGCTCTACGTGCTGGCGATGATCGCGCTGACCGGCTGGCCGTCGTCGGTGTATCTCGTGGCCCAGACACGGAACCGGGCGGTGACGACCCCGCAGCAGTGGCTGATGGCGGCATCCTTCGGCACGGCGGCGGCGCTGAGCGTGGCTCTGTGGCTGCTGGGGATGCGGAGCGGTGTCAAGGCGCTGGAGCAGATGGACCGCACGCCCAGCTGACCCGGCCCGCCCCGGGTAAACTGAAGCCATGTCGGGCGCTTCCCTCGAAACCGCCAGGACCACCTTCGTGCCGGTGATTGCTGCGGCCCTGATTGCAGGCGGAGTGACTGGTGCGGGCGTGGCGCTGAATTGGTATGGACCGGCCGTGGCAGTGGTCGCGGCGGCGGGCATCGGCCTGGCGGCCGGCCTGTGGGTCCGCTCGGCCCGAGGCGGCAGGCGACAGGGGGCCCGGTCGCAGGGCTCAGCTCACGACCGGCGGTAGCGGAAGTCGCAGCAGGCGGCGCCCTGCATGATCGTCTGCGTGCGCGTCAGCGTCACGTCGGGGTTGAACCCTTCGATGAGCGCGGCGTCGCGCTGGCACGACAGCACCTCGCCCAGTTCGGGGATTCCGAGGGCGCGGTACATCTCGGCGTAGCGGCAGCGGGTCACGTCGAAGGCGAAGCGCTCGGGCGACTCGTCGATGACGCGCAGGCGCAGGGCGTCGTCCTTGGTCCACGGGCCGAGCGTGCCGGCAAAGCTCGCCAGCGACGCGTCCCCACGGCTCTCGGCCATTGCCCGGCCCTGGTCGCGGGCGATGCCGGCGATGACCTCGCGCACGATCGCCACCACCTCGTCGCGGCCGAAGCGCTCGCCAAGCGCGGCCACGACCGGCGCCAGGATGCGCGCCTCGATCTCGCGGCGGGTCAGCACGCCGACGGCGTTCAGCCGGTCGATGCTGTCGCGGTCGTCACTCATGGGGCCCTCCCAGGCAGTTACAGCGGAAAGCGCGTCGCGGCGATGAAGGCGTTGATGGCCGGCCGCAGGCCCAGGCTCTGGTCGCGGACGACGAACACCGATTCCTCACGCGCCCCGGGCGTGAGGTCGTGGTGGTCGATCAGCACCACTTCGGGGCCATGGGAGGGAATCACCGTGCCGTCGAGCGCGTAATACTCGGCCTCGGCCACCGCGTCGAGGGTCCCGGCCGAGAACTGCTCGTAGAGTTCGGGGAACGTGCGGGTCGTGACCACGGTGACGCCCTCGGGGGCACGACGGCGCAGATCGCGCTCGGCCGCCATGCCCTGCACGGCGCCGACCCGCTTGCCGATGAAGTCGTCGATGCGGCTGTAGCTGCCGGCGTTGTTGGGCTGGATGCGCAGCGCCCGCCGCTCGTAGAGGAACGGCGCGGAGAACGTCCCACCCGGGCTCACACGATCGGGAAAGCTCGCGACGTTGGTGGCGACCAGATCCACGACGTCCTGCCCGGCCAGCTCCCACGACTTGTCGAACGGCACGACCTGCCACACGACGCGCAGCCGCTGCTGCTCGGCGAAGCGCTCGACATACTTGCGGATCCAGAGCTGCGAGTCGTAGGGGCTGGTCGGCGCGGCGGTCGTGACCGCCACTTTCAACACCCCGGGCTCGAGCGTGCGGAAGTCCGGTCGCGGCTGGCAGGCCGCGGCGGCCAGCGCCAGGACCAGCATCCCGGCCAGGCCCGCGCGTGCCGTCACGCGCGCACCGCCTCGGCGATGGCGCCGCACGCCTGCTCGCCGAGCGCCGCCCAGTCGTAGGACCTGATCGCCAGGTCGCGCGCGTTGGCGGCGCGGGCCGCGGCGGCCGCCGGATCGGCCAGCACCGCGTTGACGCCCGCGGCGAAGCGCCCGTACTCCGCCACCCACAGATGTTCGCCGTGCGTGGCCTCGATGCCCTCGCAGCCGACCGGCGTGCTGACGACGGGCAACCCGGCGGCAAAGGCCTCCAGGATCTTGAGGCGGGTGCCGCCGCCCGAGTCGAGGGCCACCGCCAGGAGCGAGGCCTCGGCCAGGTAGACGCCGACGTCGGGCACGTTGCCGTGGACCTCCACGCCCGGCAGGTGGCCGAGCGCCTTCACGGCCGGGCCCGGATCGCGGCCGACCAGCTTCAGCACCGCCTCGGGATGCACCCGCCGCACCTCGGGCAGCACCACGCGCGCCAGATGGTCCGAGGCCACGGCATTCGGCGCCCACGACAGCGCGCCGATGTAGAGGAGCACCGGCGGCGCGGGCGCGCGGCCGACCGGCAGATGCGCGTAGGCGGCGCAGTCCACGCCGTTGGGCACCAGCGTGACGTGGCTGGCCCCGAGGCGGCGGAATTCCTCCGCCTCCTCGGCCGACACCGACATCACGGCCCGCGCGTCCCGGGCCGCGCGCGCTTCCATGCGGCTGAGCAGCCGCGCCTCGCGGGCGAGGTAGCGGCCGGCCAGGCCGGCCCGCTCGGTGGCGACGCGGCCGGCCAGCCGGCCGTAGAGATTGTGGAAGTCCACGAGCAGGCGGGCCTGCGGGAACAGCGGCCGGAACGCGTAGGGGTCGAGGTGGTCGAGGTAGACGAGATCGGGCGGGGCTGCCGCGAGGGCCTGCGTGATCCGGGCCCGCATGGCCGAGCGGTTGTGGCGATGGAACATCACGTAGGGCTCGCCCTTGACCGTGGCCCGGGCCGCGCGCGCGGCCTCGTTCACCTGCCGCCGCGGACCGGTCACCGCCGGCAGCACGGTGATGCCCTGCTCGCGCATCACCGCCAGACCCGGGTGATCAGCGGAATCGAGGCCGGCGATCACCCGGAGGTCGAAGCGCCGGGCTACGGCCCGCAGCAGGTGGAACGAACGGATGTGGCCGCCGGTGTTCAGGGGCCACGGCAGTTCACTCGTAATCGCGAGAACGCGCGCCGGCATCCCGTCTACTTTCTCACATGGCGCTCGAGCATCTGCCGCCGCACCACGCCGCCGTAGACGTTGCCCGCGGCATCCACGCCCACACCCTCGGCGCCGGCGTGCTCCACGGCCAGCGGCTCCATGTCCTCGATGAAGGCCGTGACGCTGCCGTCCTTCGCGCTGCCGATGCGGATGCCCTTCCTGATGCCGGGCAGTTCGTGGGCGCCGGTGTCGCGGCCGCCCGATTCCGAGTCGGCCACGTAGATGGTGTCGTCGGCGGTGATGACGATGCCGCTCGGCCGGCCGAACTGGCGCCATTCCTCGAGGAACGTGCCGCGCTGGTCGAAGATCTGGATGCGGTTGTTCTCGCGGTCGCCCACGAAGAGACGCCCGCGCGAGTCCATCGCCATGGTGTGCGGCTCGCTGAACTGACCCGGCCCGTCTCCCTTCGTCCCCCATTCCTTGACGAACGTGCCGTCCTTCGTGAAGTGCACGATGCGGTTGTTCTTGCCGTCACGGTGGCTGTCGCACACGAACAGGTCGCCATTCGGGGCGACGACGACATCGGTGGGCTGGTCGAAGTGGGCCGGCCCGGAGCCGCTCACGCCCCGGGTGCCCAGGGTCATCAGCACCTTGCCCTGCGGGCTCAGTTTGATGGCCTGGTGGCCGATGCCGTTGCCGCCGCGCGCGTCGGTCATCCACAGATTGCCGTCGCCATCGACCATCCCGCCGTGCGGGAAGTTGAACAAGCCCTGGCCGAAGCTGCGCAGCAGCCGGCCGGCCTGATCGAACACCAGGATGGGCGGTTCACTGCGCCCTTCGCACGAGTTGTTCACGCAGCGGTGGACGACGAAGATGGTGCCGTCGGGCGCCGGCTCGATGGCAGTCACCGCCGCCCATTTGACGCCGGGTGGAAGCTGGCCCCAATCACGCGTCGTGCGGTAGGGCTGGGGCAGATCGTTGCGCGGTGTGGACGGGGCTTGCGCGGCGAGCGGCGCGGCCAGGGTCAAGACGATGGCCGTGGCGCGCACGGCCGGCAGGAACTGACGCATAGGAACCTCCCGCGACGTGCGGACGGGCGGAATTGTAGCGCGTCAGGTCGCCGGCGCCTCGCAGGCCTGCCTGGTCGCCTGGTGCCGGAAGCGGAAGAGCGGCACGAGCGAGGCCGCCACCAGCGGGCCGAGCACGGTGTTCACGAGGGCGCCGCCGGGCAGTTCGAACGTGACCCGATCGGTGAGCCGGGTCGTGCCGGGCCCGAGCCGCTCGAACTCGTGCCGGTGCACCCACGCGGCAAACGGGCCCGAGACCTGTTCGTCCACGAAGAGCACGTTCGGCTCGTAGTGGGTGTGGAGGGCCAGCCAGCGGATTGGCCCGAGGCGCAGTTCCACGCGCGCGCCCGTACGGATGCCGCCCTGCCGGCTCACGACGCGCATCGGGGGGAAGGGCGGGCTGAGGCGGGACAGGGCGTCGTCGCGCTCGTGGAAGGCGAACACCGTTTCCACCGGGGCGGCGATGACCAGCTGGCGCACGAAGGTCGGCACTGCTCCAGATTACCGCCAGCCTCGCGCGGCGCAGGCGTTAGAATCCACGCGTCCGGAGGGGGACGTCCATGGAAGAGACCATCGAGACACTGCTGAACGACTTCGAACAGGGCAAGATGAGCCGCCGCCAGTTGATCAAGCACCTGGCCATCGCCGCGTCCCTGGCGGCGCCCGCGACCGCGGCCGCGCAAAGCGCGCCGGTCAAGGCGCCGTGGAAGACGGTGCACCTCGACCACATCTCGTACTCGGTCAACGACTACAAGGCGAGCGCGGCGTGGTATGCCAACTTGATGGGCTGGGAGCTCGTCAACGACAACGGCAAGAACCAGGCGACGATGCGGATCGGCAACGTCGGCGAGATCATCATCAGGAACTCGCGCCGGCCCGAGGGCGCGCCGGCCCCAGCGGCAGCTCCGGCGCCCGGCGCGGCCGGACAGCCCGCGCGTCCGCCGATCACCGGCGTCGTCAACCACATCTCCTACGGCGTCGAGCCGTGGGACACCGACGGGGTGAAGGCCGAGCTCGAGAAGCGCGGGCTCAATCCGCGTCCCGACATGGTCGGCACGGACTTCAAGAGCTTCCACGTGCTCGATCCCGACGGCTGGGATCTGCAGATCAGCAACCAGACGAAGCTCGGCTAGCCGTCCCGACGCGCCGCCCGCTCACGGGTGGGCGGCGCAGTAGCTCGAGCCGGTGCACCGCGTGGGCACGAACAGCTCGGCCTGAATCAGCCACGTGCCGTCCACCTTGCGCCACTGCGCCAGGTAGGTGCCGCCGACTTGCACGACGCCGTCGGGCTCGGTCCAGCGGCCCGTCCATTCCCCGCGTTCCGCCGCCACGTTCCACCCCGCCCACACTTCCACCAGCGCCGGGGTGCGCACGTAGACCGTGTCGGGCCGGCGCGCGAACTGCGCGGCCATCCGCTGCCCGTTGCCGTCGCGGCCCGTGCCCTGGGTGCTCGTCGAGGTGACGATGTGCACGTCGGCCGTCCAGTGGCGGGCGATGCCGGCCACGTCGTGGGCGGCGATGGCCTGATTCGACTGCGCCCGGGCGGCGCGGATCGCGGCTTCGTCGGCGGGAGGTGGCGTCTGCGTGCCAGCGGTCAGCGCCACGGCCATCGGCACCAGCATCGTGCCGAGCAGCGTCACCCACTCCATGTGTCCCATGTTCATGGCCATCTCCCTGGCGTCCACGCGCCCCCCACAGCCTAGCCGGAACCGATGCCAGGCGAATGGCCCGGCCGCTGCCAAACGACGTGGCCCCACCGCTGGCGAGCGGCCGTCGTGTCCGGCCGGCCGCGTCGGCTACACTGGCGCGCGATGAATCGCCGAGCGTTCCTGTCCCTGACCGGCGCGGCCGCGGCCGGCGAAGCACTGTCGCCCGGTGTCGCTGCGGCGCGCGTCGCCGGGCGCCAACCGGCCGATGTCTTCGACGATCTCAGCGCCCTCGTCACCGCCAAGATGGCCGAGTACCGGGTCCCGGGCGTGGGCCTCGGGCTGTTTGCCGACGGGCAACTGCACCTGCGGGGCTTCGGCGTGACCAGCCTGGCCGACCCGCGCCCAATCACCGACCAGACGCTCTTCACGATCGCGTCCATCTCCAAGACCATGACGGCCACGGCGGTGATGAAGCTGGCCGACGCCGGCCGCCTCGACCTCCACGCGCCGATCCGCACCTATCTGCCCGATTTCCGCGTGAAGGACGACGAAGCCAGCCGCCTCGTGTCGCTCTGGCACTGCCTGACGCACACGCCCGGCTGGGAAGGGCAGTTGGGCACCGAGGACCGCGGCGCCGGGGCGCTCGCGCACTTTGCCTCGTCGATCCTGCCGACGCTGCCGCAACTGGCCGCGCCCGGCGAGGTGTGGAGCTACAACAACGCCGGCTTCGCGCTGACCGGCCGGGTCCTCGAAGTGGTCACCGGCACGCCGATCCACGACGCGCTGCGCGCGCTGGTGTTCGCGCCGCTCGGCCTGTCGCGCACCTTCACCCGGCTGACCGAGGCGATGACCTATCCGCTGTCGCTCGGGCACCGTGACCGCGACGGCCGCGTCGAGGTGATCCGGCCGTTCCAGACGACCTCCAGCACCACCGCCGGCGGCGTGTTCACCACCTTGACCGACCTGATGGCCTACGCGCGCTTCCATCTCGGCGACGGCCGCGCGCCGGGCGGGACGCCCTACCTGACACGGACCCGCCTCGGCGTGATGCGAACGGCCCAGGTGCGCAAGCACGGCACCGGCGACGAGATGGGGGCCGGCTGGCACCTGCGGCCGGTTGGCGGGGTGGCGACGGCCGCGCACGGCGGCACGCTGAACGGTCATTGCCTGCTCGTCGAACTCGTGCCCGCCAGGAATCTCGCGTTCGCGGTGCTCACCAATCACCAGGACGGCTGGCGCCTCGTCCAGGACGTCGAGGCCGCGATCCTGCGGCGGGTGGCTGGCGTGTCGCTGGTGGCGGGGCAGGCGATCGGCCATCGCGGCGTGAACGAGGCCATGACGTCGCACGCCCGGCCGCTGGCGGTGCAGCCGCGGCTCGGGGAGTACGAGGGGCTCTACGCCCGCCCGCCCGTGGGCACCGTGGAGATACGGCGGCGCGGCCAACGGCTCGTAGCCATGACCGGGCCCAACCAGCCCGATTCGCGGCTGACGTTCTACGGGCGTGACGTTGCCTACGCGCTCGACGGCGCGTACCTGGGCATGCCCTACGAGTTCATCCGCGACGAGGCCGGGGCGGTGCGCTGGATCCGCGTGAACGGGCGCATGGCCCGCAAGGGCGGATAGCACCCCCGGGGCGCCGGGGCTATCATGGCGGCATGCGTTCCATGCAGCTGCTGACCATCACCGTGTTGTGCGGCGCCCTCGGCGCCGTGTCCCTGGCCCAGACTTCGCCGGAAGTGAAGCTGCCGGCCTCGCCCATCGGCCAAGCCGCCGTACAACTCGGCGGGCGCTGGGAAACCACGGCCCAGGGCCAGCGCTACCGCGACGGCAAGTGGCTGGTCGTCGACTACAGCCGGCCGCTGCTGCGCGGCCGCCCGGACATCTTCGGCTCGGGCGCCGACTACGGCAAGCTGGTCAACGGCGATGCCGCCATCTGGCGCGTCGGCGCCAACGACACCACCCGCCTCACCACCCAGGTGCGGTTGCAAATCGGCGGCAAGACGGTCGAGCCCGGCGTTTACAACGTGTTTGCCGACCTGAAGCCCGGCGCCTGGACGTTCGTGCTCAACAGCCAGCCGGTGCAGGAGAAGTACGACCCGAACGAGAAGGTGAAGCTCTACGGTGCCTACAACTACGACGCGAAGCTGGACGTGCTCCGCGCGCCCATGACCGTGCGCCAGACCGACGTCTCCGCCGAGCAGCTCACGCTCGGGTTCGTGAACGTCAGCCCGACCAGCGCGACCCTCGAGATCCGCTGGGACAAGACCGTGGCGACGCTGCCCATCGCCCTCGCGGCTCACTGACGGCTCGCGTCTTGCACCGTCTGCCCGCAGGAGCCGCATTACGCGGCTGCCTGTGGAGGAGCACGTCCATGTTTGGCATTCTCGGTTGGATCATCTTCGGACTCATTGCCGGCATCATTGCCAAGCTGCTAATGCCGGGCAAGGATCCCGGTGGCTTTGTCATCACGGCGGTACTCGGCATCGCCGGCGCCGTCATCGGCGGCTACATCGGCCAGGCGCTCGGTCTCTATCGCGACGGCGAAGCGGCCGGATTCATCATGTCGGTGGCGGGCGCGGTGCTGTTGCTGGCGCTCTACCGGATGATCGCGCGGCCGAACCGCACCGTCTGACGGGCCCCGTTACAAATGGGCTAGGGCGCTGCCGGCATCGGCAGGCCCAGCTCGCGCATCATGAAGGCCATCTCGGCCGCGGCCTGCTGCACGCGCTGGCTGAGGGGCATGCCGTAATTGGCGGCATGGCCGGCCTTGGGGTGATAGCGCAGGATCACCGGGCGGCCCGAGGTCGATGAGGCCTGGAGTCGCGCCGTGAACTTGCGGGCCGACAGCGGCGGCACCCGCGTGTCGAGATCGCCCGACGTCACCATCACCGCGGGGTAGGACGTGCCCGCGCGCACGCGCTGGTAGGGCGAGTAGCCCTTGATGACGTCGAACTGCTCCTTGATGGCGGCGTCGCCGTATTCGAGCAGCGCCGGCAGGTTGTTGTTGGCCGTGTAGCGGTTGAAGCCCAGGATATCGACGTCCGGAAAGGCGCACAGCACGGCGCTGAACAGCTCCGGGCGCTGCGTCAGCGCGGCGCCGACGAGCAGCCCGCCGTTACTGGCGCCGGTGATGCCGAGGGTGGCCGGGCTGGCGTACTTCTCGGACACCAGCCATTCGCCGGCGGCGATGAAGTCCTCGAACACGCGCGGCTTGTTCTCGAGCATGCCGGCGCGGTGCCACGGCTCGCCGAACTCGCTGCCGCCCCGCAGGATGGCCACGGCGTAGACGCCGCCGGCCTCGACCCAGGCGCCTGCCAGAGGGGTGAACGACGGCCTCTGCGCGGCATAAAAGCCGCCGTAGCCGAAGAGCAGCGTGGGCGTGGCGCCGGTCCGCGGCAGTCCCTTCTTGTGCACCACCCACACCGGCACACGGGTGCCGTCCTTCGAGGTGGCGGCGCCGTAGCGCACCTCCACGCCGGCCCCGTCCCACGGGATCTCGGGGCCGCGCTCGATGGTGCGGGCGCCAGTGGCAAGGTCCACGCGCCACGACTGCTCGGGCGCCGCGAAGGATTCGACGGTGAGCACGGCCTGGCCCGGCCCGTCGCCGCGCAGCGACGCGCTCGACATTGCCGGCACCTCGACCACCACGCCGTTGGCGCCGCGCCGGTCGAAGCGCACGATGCGGCTGGCGGCCTCGCGCAGGTAGTGGCCGTAGATGGCGTCGCCGATCACCACGGCGTCCTCGAGCACGTCGGATTGCTCGGGGAGCACGACGCGCCAGCGGGCCCGGGCCGGCTGGCGCAGGTTCACCGCCACGACGCGGTTGTTGGGCGCGTCGAGGTCGGTGCGCAACCACAGCTCGCCGCCGACGAAGCGCGGATAGAAGCGCGCGCCCAGCCCCTGCGCTACCGCAAACGGCGTCGCGCCGGCCGTCGTGCGATCGAGCGCGAAGACGTCGGTCGAGGCCCAGCCGTGGGCGGCGGTGAAGACCAGCCAGGCGCCGTCCTCGCTTTGCAGCACCGACACGAAGGTGGTGGGCCCATAGCCTTCACCGAAGACCAGTGCGTCGGCGGCCGGATCGGTGTGCCACAGGTGCTTGCGGATGCGCGCGCCGGTCTGGCGCGAGCGGAGGCTGTAGTAGAAGCCGTCGCCCTCGCTGGTGAGCACGACGCTGCTGTAGAGGCCCGGCGCGAAGCGGTCGGCGAGGTCTTGATTGGCCGCGAGATCGCGGACGCGCAACTGGTGTTCGTCCTGACCCCCGTCGCGCACCGCGTAGACGAGATAGCGGCCGTCCCGATCCACGGCCACGAGTTCGACGCGCGTCGTGGCGTCGGGGCTGAGCGGCCGCGGATCGACGACCGTCTCGTAGCGGCTCGTCGGATCGATGGGCGCGCGGGCCGCCGGCGCCGGCGCGCCGGAACGCTCCGCCCCGCTTCCGCCGTTGGTCGACAGGGGGGGCGCCGGGGCCTCCGGCGCGGGCCGGCGATAGATGGCCGGCAGTTCCTCGCCGACGCGGCGCAGGGTGAAGTACTCGAAATGGCCGCCGCGGCGCGGCGCGCCGATTTCGGCGCGGTCGATGAGTTGCGCCAGCCGGCGTTCCAGCGCCAGCCGCGTCTCGTCGCGGGGCAGCACCCGGTCGGCGTAGGCGGCCTGCGCGGCCAGCCACTCACGGGTCTCGGGCGCGTCTTGCTGCTCGAGCCAGCGGTAGGGATCGGGGAAGGTCTCGCCGTGCAGCGTGTCGGTCACCGTGTCCACGCGCGTCATCGGGGCCACGAGGGGCGGGGCCGAGCCGCCGCAGCCCAGCCACGGCATCGTGCCCGCAAGAACGAGCGCGGCGCGGACGCGGAGCGCCCCTTGGAGACCAGTCATCCCGCGCATGTTAGCAGCCGTGCCGTTGCCCGGCACAGCCGGCGCGGCAGCGGCTGGCAGCGCCCGGCGCCCCCGGGGAGCTGGACGTGACAGTCAGCCGGCCATGCCGCCAGCCGCCCGTGCGTTGACGGACCGGTGGCGGGGCGCTAGACTCCGCCGGTAGAGGGTCGCCGTCGAAAGGCGCCCCGGCCGATCCTATGGGCGAGACCCTGCGAGCGTCGTCTGGCTGCTGTTGTTGCCGCATCCTCCTGAGGAGGCCGGGGCCACTGGTGCCATGACGCACGCCGCGTCGTCGTCATCCCGCGAGTCACCGTCAGGCCCTCCCGCTTCCCAGGAGGGCCGTTTTCGTCTGCGGGGCCCGGCCGCCCGACACGTCCGGCGCCGCCGCCGCATCTCACAGAGCAACCGTCTTTCTCCGGAGCGCGTATGAATCTGGCTGTGCTGGCAAATGTCGTGGTCTTCGTCCTGGCCATGGCCTGGCTCTATCGCCGGCGCCAGGCCGGCGCCACGGTGTCGAGCAACGTGCTCATCGCCGTGCTGCTCGGCGCCGCGCTCGGCACCGTCGCCCAGGCCCTCTACGGCTACGGCACGCCGGCGGTGACCGGCACCATGACCTGGGTCGGGGTGGTGGGCGGCATCTACGTGCGCCTGCTGCAGATGATCATCGCGCCGCTCGTGCTCTTCTCGATCCTGTCGGCGGTGACCAAGCTGAACGACACCCGATCGCTCGGCAAGATCAGCGCCGGCGTGCTCGGAATTCTCATTGCCACGACCGCCGTGGCCGCGGTCATCGGCATCGTGGTCACGAGGCTGTTCGGCCTGCGCGCCGACGGGCTCGTGCGCGGCGCGCGGGAACTCGAAAAGGGCGCGTCGATGGAAGCCCGCGTGGGCGACCTGGCCAGCATCAACATCCCGTCGCTGCTGCAGTCGTTCGTGCCCACCAATATCTTTGCCGACCTGGCCGGCACGCGCTCCACCTCGGTGATGGGCGTGGTGGTGTTTGCGACCCTGCTCGGCTTTGCCGTCCTGATGCTGCGCCGCGACAACCCCGAGCTCGGCGAGCGGGTCCTGAAGGGCATCGAGACGTTCCAGGCCCTGGTGCTGCGGCTCGTGCGCATGGTGCTGCGGCTCACGCCCTACGGCGTGCTGGCGCTGATGACGCGGGTGGTGGCCACCTCGAACGTCGACGACGTGCTCAATCTCGGCGGCTTCGTCATTGCGTCCTACGTGGGCCTGGCCGTGATCCTGCTGATGCACGCCACCATCATCGGCCTCTCGGGCCTGAGCCCGGTGCGCTTCTACCAGAAGATCTGGCCGACGCTCACCTTCGCCTTCACCTCGCGCTCGAGCGCCGCCACCATTCCGCTCAGTGTCGAGACGCAGGTGAGCCGGCTCGGCGTCGCGCCGGCCATCGCCAACTTCGCCGCCAGCTTCGGCGCCACCATCGGCCAGAACGCCTGCGCCGGCCTCTACCCGGCGATGCTCGCCGTGATGATCGCGCCGAGCGCCGGCATCGACGCCACCTCGCTGTCGTTCCTGTCCTCGGTGGTGGCCGTGGCCACGATTGGCTCGATTGGCATCGCCGGCGTGGGCGGCGGCGCGACCTTCGCGGCGCTGGTCGTGCTGTCGAGCCTGAACCTGCCGGTGGCGCTGGCCGGACTGCTGATCTCGGTGGAGCCGCTCATCGACATGGGCCGCACGGCCGTCAACGTCAGCGGGTCGATGACCGCCGGCACCGTGACCAGCCGCTGGCTGGGACAGACCGACATGGCGGTGTTCGTGGCGCCCGATCCGGCCGGCGTCGTGACCGCCGAGGGCGAGGACGCCGCCGAGGCGGCCCGGGTGCGGCAGCCGGCTCCGGTCGCCTGATCGGGTCGCTACTGGGAGAGCCGGCCCGATCGGGCCGCAGCGGCGCTGAGGCCGGGCTGGTGCTGTGCTGTGCCGGCCGGTGTACCATTGGCGGTGGCCCCCGTCATGCGCCTGACCCCCTTCCAGCGCCTCGCCGTCACCACCACGCTGCTCACTTATTTGCTCATCGGCGTCGGCGGGCTGGTGCGCGCCTCGGGCGCGGGCCTCGGGTGTCCCGACTGGCCCCGGTGCTTCGGCTCGTGGCTGCCGCCGGCCTCGGCGGCGGAGCTGCCGCCGCAGTTCGACGCCGCCCAGTTCAATCCCACCCTGATGTGGACCGAGTACCTGAACCGGCTGCTCGGCGTCTTCGTCGGCTTCGCCATTCTGGCCACGACCGTGTCGGCGTGGCGCCGGCATCGCCGCCAGCCCCGCATCCTGTGGCCCATCGTCGTGGCCGTGCTGCTCACCGGCTTCCAGGGCTGGCTCGGCGGACGCGTGGTGGCGCACGAACTGGCCGCCTGGATCGTCACCGTCCACATGCTGGTGGCGCTGGTGATCGTGCAGCTGCTGCTGTGGGCCACGGTGGAATCGCTCGTCGCCGGCCGGCCGGCGGCCCGGCCCTCCGCCGCGCTGCGCGCGTTCGGATGGTGGGCGTGGGCGGCCACGGCGCTGCTGCTCGTGCAGGTGGCCTTCGGCACGCTCGTGCGCGGGCAGGTCGACGCGGCCCTCGACGCCTCGGTGCCGCGCCCCGACGCCTTGGCCACGGTCGGCGCGCTCGACGCCACGCACCGTGACCTGGCGGCCGTGGTGCTGCTGGCGGTGGCCGGGTTGTGGGTCTGGGCCAGGCGGCGCCGCGACACCCATCCGGCGCTCGGTCGTGCCGCCAGTGCGGCCCTGACCGTGGTGGCGGCGCAGATGGCGGCCGGCCTCGCCCTGGCCTACCTGGGCTTGCCGCCGTCGGCCCAGGTCGCGCATCTCACCCTCGCCAGCCTGTTGCTCGGCGCGCTCACGACCGTGGCGCTCGTGGCCTGGCGCTGGCCGGCCTCGCCGCCGCGGCCCGCCGTGCCGGCATGATCGGCAGCGTGCTCGGCGATCCGCTGTTTGCCGCGTTCCTGACCTTCACGCTGATCTTCGTCGCCACCCCAGGCGCTACCACCGCGGTGGTCGTCCGCAACGCTCTCGACGGCGGGCGCCGCGCCGGGATCCTCGCGGCGTTGGGCGCGGCTGCGGCCAACGCCACCCACGCGGCCGTGGCCCGCGTCTTCGGCGCCACGCTGCTCACGGCCTGGCCCGGTGGGCTCGACGCCGTCCGCTACCTCGGCAGCGGTTACCTGGCCTATCTCGGCCTGCGCGGGTTGTGGGAACTCTTCGCCCGGCGCGGTGCGCCGCTCGCGGCGTCACTCACGCCCGCCTACAGGCCGCCTCGCCACAGCTGGCGCGAGGGCTTCGTGGTGAACATGCTCGGCCCGGTCATCCTGACCTTCTATCTGGCCGTCGTGCCGACCTTCATGCGTCCGGGCTGGCCGGGCTCGGCCTATGCGCTGCTGGCGGCGTGTCACGTCGCTCTGGCCTTCGCCTGCCACTCGGCCTGGGTGCTGGCGCTGCACCGGATGCGCGCCGTGTTCCAGCGGCCCGGTCCGCGCCGCGGGCTCGGACTGGCGGCGTCGCTGGCCATGTTGTTGCTGGCCGCGCGCGTGCTGCTGCGCTGAAGGATCCCGCGGTGGGGGATAGACAGAATGGCGCGGATTCACCCCGGGCCCGCGCCGGCGCGACCGTCATTGTACGCAGTGCTGCGCAGACCCGGGCCCGCCGTCTTGCGCTGCGGCGGCCGGCATCGTACCCTCGATTGCCCCGCGCCAGATGAACCGCACCGCCACCGCACCGTCCCTCGTCCGCAACGTCCTCTCGAACTGGTTCGTGCTGGCGACCGGCATCGCCTATGCGCTGTTCATCACCCCGGTCATCGTGCGCGCGCTCGGCCAGGAGGAGTACGGCGTCTGGTCGTTCCTGAACGGCCTCATCGCTTATTCGGACGTCCTCTACTTCGGCCTCGGCTCGGCCTTCGTCAAGTTCGTCGCCGAGTCCCGCGCCAGGGGCGACCAGGCGGGCGTGAACCGGTTGGCCTCGGTCGTCACCCTCATCTACGGCTGTCTCGGCCTGGTCTGCCTGGTGGTCGCCCTGATCGTCAGCGGCTGGGTGCCGGCGATGTTCGCGACTCCGCTCAGCCCCGAAACCGCGCGCGCCGCGATGATCACCTGCGGGCTGCTCGGCGCCCAGCTGTTCTTCATCTTCCTCGGCAGCGCCTTCGTCGGCCTGCTGAGCGGCTTCGAACGATTCGACCTGGCCAACGCCGTGTACCTCGTGGGCACCGTGATTCGCTTCGTGGCCACGCCCCTGCTCGTGCGGCCGGGGCACGAGCCGCTGCTCACGCTGGCCATCCTGTCGTCGGCGCTCTCGGGTCTGTCGGTGCTGATCCTGGCGGGCGTGGCCTTCCGGACCGTGCCCGGCCTGGCCCTCCGGCTGCTGCGGCCCACCGGCGCGGAGCTGTCGCGGCTCTACGGCTTCGGGCTGCAGTCGTTCTTCATCATCTTCGCCGTGAAGTTGATCAGCTATACCGACACCACGGTGGTCGGGGTCACGCTCGGCGCCGCCGCCGTGGCGCTCTACACCTTGCCGCTGCAGCTGGTCGAATACGCGCGCGCCGCCGTCACCGGCTTCTCGGGCGTCTTCCTGCCCCGGCTGGCCGGCCTGGCGGCGCAAAAGGATCACACCGGGCTGCGCGCCGCCTATCTCAGCTCGATGCGCTTTGCCTGCGTGCTGTCGGGATGGCTGGTGGCGTCGATCATCGCCGTCGGGCCGGCCTTCCTCAACCGGTGGGTCGGATCCGACTTCGGCACGCCGGTGCAGATGGTGATGCTGTGGCTGGCGATTGCCACCTTCGGCCAGGTCCTCTCCACGCAGGTGCCGCTGCCGTTCTACCAGGCGCTCCACATCGTGGCGGTACCGGCCATGGTGCTGACGCTCGAGGCGGTGCTCAATCTCGGTCTCAGCCTCTACCTGGCGCCGCGGCTCGGCATCGTCGGCGTCGCCGTGGCCACGGTGGTGCCGGCGCTGCTCGTGAGCGCGGTGGTCTTGCCGCCGTATCTGTGCAAGCGGCTGGACCTGCCGCTGCGCGAGCTCTACCGGACGAGCGTGATGCCCGGCTTGGTCGTGGTTGGCCTGACGCTGGCGCTCTACTGGATTACCGGCCGGATCTCGACGACCGAGTCGTACTTCGTCATCGCCGCGCGCGCCGCCGCCACGCTGCCCGTCCCGCTGGCGGTCTTCGCGGCCTCGCTGCCGGGGCACGAGCGGCTGGCGCTGTGGCAGCGCTTCGTCCCGGCCCGCGGCCCGGCCTGAGCCGGCCCCGTCAGCGCTGCGCCCACGGGGCGCGGATCAGGTGCGCCGGGTCGGCGCCCGGCTTGGGCACGAACTTCTGGGTGCGGCCGTACTGGTTGTCGCCGCCATAGAGATTGCCGGCGGCGTCGACGCTGAACGTGTGCACCTCGAGATAGCCGTCGGGCAGGTCGCTCGGCACCAGCCACGTGTAGAGGTGCCGGCCGGTGAAGTCGAGCTTCACGAAGCGCAGCGGCTTCAGGTCGGTGATCCACAGGCTGTCGTCGTTGACGATGAGGTCGAGCGGCAGCGTGAAGCCAGGGAACGCCGCCACGAATTCGACCTTCGCGGGATCGGCGGTGGTGCGGAAGACGTTGATGCGCCCGCCCGACCGATCGAGCGCGAAGATGCGGCCGCCCGGGCCCACGGCCACGGCATGCACGCCGTTGAACTGGCCCGGCCCCGTGCCCTTGCCGCCGAACTCGCCGAGATAGCGCAGCTCCTGGTCGAGAATCATCACCCGGTGGTTGTCGAGGCCGTCGGCGATGAGGATGCGGCCGTCGGGCAAAAAGGCGACGTCCTGCGGTTTGGCAAAGTGCGTGGCGTCGCTGCCCGGCACGTTCTTCTCGCCGAGCGTCTTCAGCAGGGTCGCGCCGTCGTTCGAGAAGACGTAGATGGTGTGGAAGGTCTCGTTGATCACCCACACCCGCCGCGCCGGGTCGTAGGGGCTGATGCGCAGCCGATGCGGCCCGGGGCCGGACGACCCTTCGCACAGCCGATCCCACTGCGTCCAGCGCTCCTTCACCTGCCCGTTCCCGTCGAGGGTGTAGAGACAGTTCTTCCACACGCGACGGTCGGCCAGGGTGAGCACGTTCATCTTCAGCGAGCCGGCAAAGCCGGCAAACTCCGCCGGCAGCGGCGTGGGCAGCCGGAACTCGCCGCGCTGGGCCACGAAGATGCGATCCGGAGACTCGGCAAACACGCCCGAGTTGCCGCCGAACGCGAAGCCGGGCTCGGCAAACGGCTGGTGCCAGCCGCGGACGATGTCGTAGGGGCTTGGTCCCACCAGCCCCTCGAGCCGGGCTGCCGGCGCCGCGGCCGCCGCGGGCGGCGCGGGCACGGCCGGCACGGCGGTCTGGGCCCGCACGACGGGGGCGAGCGCGGCGGCGGCGAGCAGGGAAGCCAGGACGGCGGCGCGTCTCGTGGTCATGGGGTGTGAGTGGACTCCGAACCACCGGCGCGAGTCAACTCGCGGGCGAGGGGTGCGGCTCGCCGGCGCGGCGTCGCTCACGGCACCACCGGACCCTTGAGCAGCGTCTCGACGTCGTGGACCACGCCGTCCTTGACGACGCGCCGGGTGCGTCGCAGGTCGGTGATGTTCGCCAGCGGGTTGCCGTCCACGATCACCAGGTCGGCCAGCTTGCCGGCTTCGATGGTGCCCAGGTCGGCGCCGAGACCAAAGGCCTCCGCCGGCACCGCCGTGGCGGTGCGGATGGCCTCGGCCGGCGACAGCCCGCCGCGCACGTAGTGCTCGAGTTCCGAGAGCAGCGCCACGCCGTAGGGATTGATCGGCGAGTCGGTGCCGGCGATGACCCGCCCGCCGCCCCGCACCACGGCCCGCACCAGCTGCTCCTGCGGCGTGACCAGGGCCTCGCGCGCCGACAGTTCGGCGGCGCTGAGCGGCTTGGCCCGCACCGCCTGGCCGGCGGCGACGAGCGACGGCGGGAAGAGCCGGCACCACGCGACGATCGTCCACCCACCAGGGATCGCGCGCGGTGAGCACGGCGAAGCCGCCCTGGATGGTGATGGTGGGGGTGAGGGTCATGCCGGAGGCGGTGAGCAGTTGCCGCACGTCGCCATACGAGCGCCGCAGTTCGCTCATCTTCGGCGAGTAGCCGCGGCGGCTGGTGCCGCGCACGTGCTCGACGCCGTCGGCCCCGTAGGCGACGGCCGGGTAGATCTCGTGCGAGGTCACCGGCAGGCCGGCGCGGTGCGCCTCCTCGATGATGCGCTGCTGCAGCCGGTCGGGGAGGCGGACGTAGGTCTTGATGAAGTCGAAGCGCATCGTCCTGGCGCGGGCCATCTGCGCCTCGATGCGCCCCGCGCCGTCGAGGGCGACGCCGCCCGGGTAGTAGATGCGGGAGCCGTCGAGCGGCTCGCCGGTGGTGATGACGCGGGGGCCGACGCGCACGCCCGACTCGATGGCCTCGCGATCTTCCTGCCCTTCGAACGCGTTGGTGGCCGGATTGCGCACCGTGGTCACGCCGAACGACAGCCAGATGCGGCCCTGGGCCTCGCCGAACGACTTCACGAGGTGAGTGTGGCTCTCGATCAGGCCGGGCAGCACCGTGCCGGTGGAGGCATCGACGAGCGTGCCGCGGTGCTGGCCCTCGCGGTGCGGCGTCACCGAGACGATGCGGTTGCCCTCGATGACGATATCGACGTCGGTCTGCGCGGGCGCATCGGCGCGGCCGTCGAACAGCCGGCCGGCGTGCACGGTGGTCGTGGCCGTGGTCGTCTTGGCGCGTCCACGTCCAGTCGGGGACGATGTCGCGGCTGCTGCCGTCGGCCACATCGACGAGGCGCAGCCGGTCGGCGGTCTGATAGAGCAAACGGCGCGAGTCGGCGGTCCACGACGGCGAGCTGGCCAGTTCGGTCGAGATGCGGCGCGGCGGACCGGTGGGCGCGCCGTCGCGGCCGACCGGATAGGTGGTCAGGTAGCCGTCGACGATGGCGGCCATGGCGCGGCCATCCGGCGACCATACCGGCCCGAGGTTCTCGCGCATGCCGACCGACGTGTGCGGGATGGGATCGATCCAGCGATCCGGCGCGAAGGCGGCGCGCCCGTCGGGAGTGGCGTCGCGGCTCCACCGCCACCCACAGCACCTGGTTGGTGCCCTCGCGGAAACGGGTCGAGTAGGGACGGAGCGCCGCCATGACCACGGCGCGTCCATCCGGCGACCAGCTCGGGCGGCCCGGCTCGAAGATACGCTGGTGCACTTGGCGCTGTTCGCGCGTGGCCACGTCGACCACGCGCAGCGACGATTGGGCGTCGAGATAGGCGAGGCGCGAGCCGTCGGGCGACCATGATGCGGTAGTGGCGTCGGGCGCCAGCCGGCGGGCCGCGCCGGTCTTCAGCTCGTGCACCCACAGGCCCACGGCGCCGTCACGGTCCGACGAGAAGGCCAGCGTCGCGCCGTCGGGCGACCACACCGGGTTGGTGTCGATGAACACGTCGCTCGTGACCCGGCGCGGCACGCGCTCGCCGTCGCCGGTCGAGACCAGCCACAGATCGCCGAGCGCGGCAAAGGCGATGGTCGATCCATCGGGAGAGATGGCCGGATGCATCACGCCCCGCACCGGCTGCGGCCCGGGTTCGGGGAACGCGCGCCGGGCCGGCGTGTAGGCGTCGCGGCTGAAGGCGACGTCGGCGGCAAAGGGCACGGTGCGGGCGGCGCCGCCGGTCACCGAGCGCCGCCGGGTCAGGCCGTCGGCGGTGTAGAGCAGTTCGCTCGACGAGATCCACGACGGCCGGAACGGGAACACGTCCTCGTCGGCCGCCGCGAGGTTCTTGCCGCCGGCCATCAGGCGCGTGCTGGCCCCGTCCACGGCCACGTAGGCCACGGTCTTGCCGTCGGGCGACCACGACGGCGTGTAGAGCACGGCCGTGTCGGCGGCGAGCTGACGCTCGACGCCGGTGTCCACGTGGCGCGCGTAGATGCCGCGGCCCTCGCGGTCGGAGACGAAGGCGACCTCGGCGCCGTCGGGCGACCAGGCCGGCATCGACTCGTTGGCCGCGCCCGAGGTGAAGCGCCGCACCTCGCCCGTGGCCAGCGTGAGCAGCCACACGTCGTAGTTGCCGCCGCGGTCCGAGGCGAAGGCGATCCGCGTGCCGTCGGGCGACCAGTGCGGCTCGCGGTCGTCGTAGGGGCCGGTCGTGACCTGGCGCAGGTCGCTGCCGTCGGCCTGCATCGTCCAGAGGTGCCAGGTGTCGGCGTGGTAGGCCTGGAAGGCGAGCCGCGTGCCGTCGGGGGACCAGGTCGGGGCGTGCGCGTCGTAGCCGTCGGCGAGGACGCGGGTGGCGCGGCCGCCGTCGCCGGGCATGCGTCCAGATCGCCCCGAGCAGGTCGAGCGCGATGGTCGCGCCGTCGGGCGAGAGCGCGGCCGCCATCGACGTGCCCTCGGTAAGGGTGAGCGCCACGTCGCGGCGGCCGGACTGGGCCCCGCCGAGCGCAGCGCAGGCCGCCACCATCCCCACCACGACCGCCCACCGTGCGCGCATCTCGGCCTCCAGGCTGCGCGGTCGCGGGTTCGCGCGCGCGTCGTGATTATAGGAGCAGGCGGCTCGTCCCGCCCGCCGTCCCCAGTGGCCGACGCCGGCCCGCCGGGCCCCGCCGTCGCCTCTGATACCGTTGACGCGTGTTGCGCCGTGTGTGCTTCGGCCTCGCCTGTCTCTGGCCCGTGCTGGCGTCCGCCCAGGGCCCGTCGCCGCTGCCGCCGCCTGCTGCCGCCGCGCCAGCCACCGCCGCCGCGGTGTTCTCGGGCGTGGATCGCCAGCTGCAAGTGCGATTGCCGCGCCTCGAGGCCGAGGTCGAGATCGACGGCGTGCTCGACGAGGCGGTGTGGGAGCAGGCCTCGCGCCTGACCGGCTTCTCGCGCTACGCGCCGGTCGACGGCGGCCCGGCCGAACGGAGCACCGACGTGCTGGTGTGGTATTCCCCCTCGGCGCTGCATTTCGGCGTGCGCGCGCAGGCCGGGCCCGACGGCGTGCAGGCCACCCTGGCCGATCGCGACCGCATCGACGCCGACGACCACGTGCAGTTCTTCCTCAGCACCTTCGGCGATGGCCGGCAGGCGTTCGTCTTCGCGGTCAACCCGTACGGCGTGCAGATGGACGGGGCCATGGTGGAGGGCGCGCGCAGCGGCGGCGTCGGCTTCGGTGGCATCGCGCAGGGCCGCGAGGACGTGGATCGCAGTCCCGACTTCGTGTTCCAGTCGCGCGGCCACCTGGACACCGGCGGCTACGTCGTCGAGGTGCGGATTCCGTTCAAGAGCCTGCGCTACCAGGCGGCGGCCGACCTGTCGTGGGGCCTGCACGTGACCCGCGTCAGCCCGCGCGCCGGGGTCGAGGAGAGCTGGGTCCCGGCCCGCCGCGACGGCGCGTCCTTCCTGAAGCAGGCCGGCGCGCTCGTCGGCATGCACGACCTCCGGCGCGGCCTGGTGCTCGACCTCAACCCCATCGCCACGGCCAGCGTGAACGGAGCGCCGGCCGCCGTGACCGAGGGGCCGCCAGGCGCGGCGTGGAACTACGGCTGGTCGCGGCCCGACCTGGGCATGAACGTGCGCTGGGGCGTGACCGACACGCTGACCCTGAACGGCACCGTGAATCCGGACTTCTCGCAGGTCGAGGCCGACGCCGGGCAGTTCCAGTTCGACCCGCGCCAAGCCCTCTTCTTTCCCGACAAGCGGCCGTTCTTCCTCGACGGCATCGAGCAGTTCGCCACGCCCAACAACCTCATCTACACCCGCCGCGTCGTGGCGCCGCTGGCCGCCACGCGCCTCACCGGCCGGGTGTCGAAGTCCACGAGCGTGGCCTACCTGATGGCCGTGGACGACGCGGCCACGTCGGCGACCGGCCGCGACCATCCCGTGTTCAACGTGCTCCGCGCCCAGCGCGACATCGGCGCCGGTTCGAAGATGGCACTGGTCTACACCGACCGCGTCGACGGCGCGCGGTCGAACCGCGTCGTCGGCGCCGACACGCGCCTCGTGTGGAAGGACATCTACAGCCTGCTGCTGCAGGGCGCGGCCGCGCGCACCGATAGCGGCAACCGGACGGTGACGGCGCCGCTGTGGCAGGCGACCTTCAACCGCGCCGGCCGGCGCTACGGCCTGCGCATGCAGTCGCGCGGCATCGACCCCGACTTCCAGGCCCAGTCCGGCTTCATCAGCCGCGGCGGCGTGGCCTCGGTCAACATCGCCAACCAGCTCACCGCCTACGGCGCGCCGGGCGCGCTCGTCGAGCGCTTCACGAGCGACGTGGTGGTGGACGGCTCGTGGATCTACGACGACTTCACGGCCGGCCGCTCGGCGCAGGACCGCAAGCTGCACTTCAACCAGAACCTGGCCCTGCGCGGCGGATGGCGGGTCGGCGGCTCGGTGTTGTTCGAGACGTTCGGCTACGATCAGGCGCTCTACCGCGACTACGTCGTGGCCCGGCCGACGCCCGGCGGCGGCGCCGTCTTCGCGCCCTACGTCGGCACGCCGCGCCTGCCCAATCGCGACTACGTCTTCTCGTTCACCGTGCCGACGCGCCGCGGGCTCACCGCCGACGGCCTGCTGCTCTGGGGCCAGGACGAGAACTTCTACGAGTGGTCGTCGGCCGACATCGTGTTTGCCAACGTCGGCGCCACCTGGCGCCCGACCAACCAACTCCGCGTCGAGGCCCGCTATCAGTTGCAGTCGTTCCAGCGGCGCAGCGACGGCAGCTACGTCGGCATCCGCCGCATTCCGCGGCTGCGCCTCGAATACCAGGTGACGCGGCCGATCTTCGTGCGCCTCATCGCCGAGCAGAACGGCAGTTTCCAGGACACGCTGCGCGACGACTCCCGCACCGGACTCCCGATCTACCTGCGCGACGGCCAGGGCGGCTTCGTGCCGGCCTCGCGCCAGTCGACCAAGCGGCTGCGGCTCGACTGGCTGTTCTCGTACCAGCCCACGCCAGGCACGGTGGTCTTTGCCGGCTATGGCACCAGCCTCGCGGAAGTCGACACCTCGCTACGCGGACGTCAGCCCCTGCGGCGGATTTCCGACGGCTTCTTTGCGAAGATCAGCTATCTTTTTCGGCTGTAGCGGCCGCCGCGGGCGACCCCCGGCCCGCGCCGGGCCCGCACGCGACCACGCTGCCCGCCACCAACTACAGCCTCCGAGGCGTCGAGATGTTCAACGAATTCAAGAAGTTCATCGTCAAGGGCAACGCCTTTGATCTGGCGGTCGGCGTCATCATCGGCGGGGCCTTCGGGGCCGTGGTCAGCTCACTGGTCGGCGACGTCCTGATGCCGCCGATCGGCGCGATCCTCGGCGGCGCCGACTTCTCGGACCTGTTTGCCACGCTGAAGGAAGGCACGGTGCCCGGGCCCTATGCGTCGCTGGCCAAGGCCAAAGAGGCGGGCGCCGTCACGCTGAACTACGGCGCCTTCATCAACACCGTCGTCAATCTGGTGATCGTCGGCTTCGCGCTCTTCCTGGTGGTCAAGGGCGTGAACGCCGCCCGCAAACCGGCTCCGCGCCCCGGCCGCGGCGGCGCCTACGACGCCGGAGGACGTGCTGCTGCTCCGCGAGATCCGCGATGCGCTGAAGAAGTAGCCGGCGCGCGGTACATCACCTTGCCGCCGACGATGGTGTAGGCCACGCCGGTGGCCGGGATCTCGTCTTCCGCCACGGTCATGATGTCCTTGGTCAGCACGGTCACGTCCGCCAGCTTGCCCACCGCCAGCGAGCCCTTGAGCTGTTCTTCCTTGGCCGCAAACGCCGCGTTGTAGGTGTAGGAGCGCAGCGCTTCCTCGCGTGACATCCGCTGGTCGGGGTAGAAGACCGCGCCGTCCTTGGTCTTGCGGGTGATGGTGGCGTGCAGGTTGGGCATCGGGTCGATGCGCTCGACCGGCACGTCGGTGCCATTGACGATGACGACCCCCGACGCCATCAGCTTCTGCCAGACGTAGGCGCCGGTCTCGGCCCGGGCCGGCGCCGAGCCGGGCCGGCACGTAGGGCGCGTCGGAGGTGGCGTGGATGCCCTGCATCGAGGCAATCACCTTCAGTTGGGCGAAGCGCGGGATGTCGGCGGCGTCGAGATGCTGGGCGTGTTCGATGCGCCAGCGCCAGTCCGACATGCCGGGGTTGGCCTTGAAGGTGGCTTCGTAGATGTCGAGCACCTCGCGGTTGGCGCGGTCGCCGATGGCGTGCACCCCGAGCTGCACGCCGTTGGCCGCGGCAATCGCCGCCAGTTCCCGCACCTCCGGCACCGGCGCGGTGTTCAGGCCGCTGCTGCCGGGCGAGTCGCTGTAGGGCTCGCAGCATCCAAGCGCCGCGCGAGCCGAGCGCGCCGTCGATGGTCTTCTTGATGGCGGCAATCGTCAGGTGGTGATTGGCCAGCCCCACGGCCTTGTAGGCCGGCAGCTTGGCCTTGATGTTCTCGTTGCTGTCGCGGACCATCACCCACAGGCGGATGCCGAGGGCGCCGTCGGCGGCGGCCTGCTTGAGCAGGTCGATGGCGGCGAAGCTCTCGCCGGCGTCCTGGAACGACGTGATGCCCTTCTGCAAGCTGGCCTCGACCGCCAGTTCGATCTGGCGGCGCGTGTCGGCGGCCCGCTCTTCCGGTGTCTTGCTGGCGAACCAGGCCGCCATGGCGTCGTCGGCCAGGTCCGACGCCGTCTCGCGCAGCACGCCGATCGGCCGGCCCCGCGCGTCCTTGAGGATGTCGCCCCCGGCCGGGCTCTTCGTGGCGGCGGTGATGCCGGCCGCTTCCATCGCCTTGGCGTTCACGTAGGACGGCATGGCCGCTGGCGTGCTCGAGGATCACCGGGTTGTCGGGCGACACCTGGCTGAGCGTGTCGTGGATGGGGAAGCCCTCGACGTTGGGCTGCGGCACCGAGGTCCACTTCTCCTGGTGCCAGCCGCGTCCGCGAATCCATTCGCCCGGCTTGGCCGTGGCGGCGGCGTCGGCGACGAGCTTCACGATCTGGTCCCAACTCGTGACGTCCATCAGGTCGATGACCATGCGCGACTGGCCCAGGCCCATGAAGTGGCCATGCCCCTCGATGAGGCCGGGCACGGCGGTGAGACCGCTCAGGTCCACGACCTCGGTGGCGGCGCCGATGTAGGGCTCCATGTCGGCGGTGGTGCCCAGCGCCACGATACGGTCGCCGCGAATGGCCAAGGCCTGGACCTCGGGCGTGGCCGGATCCATGGTCACGATCTTGCCGCCGCGCAGCACCATCGATGCCGGCTCCACCGTCGGCGCGGGGCTCCCGCACCCGGCCCCGGTCGCCATCATCACCATCGCCGCCATCACCCGCCGTGCTGCGCTACATGTCACTCGCGTTCTCCCGTTCAGCGCGCCCGGTCGGCGGGGCTTCGAAACTCTGGCCTGCCGTCGCGGAACTGTCAACCCACGCTACGATCGCCGGCGATGCCGTTCCTGATCGAGGCCCTGCGCCAGCGCCTGGCCGCGCCGCTGCCGGGCCTCGCCGCACAGTTGCGCATGGCGCCGTTGCCGCGCCCGGGCTGGGACCCGAACGTGGTGCCCGCCGGGCTGCGCCACGCCGCCGGGCTGGTGTTCGTCTATCCGCGCGACGGCGAGTGGTGTGTGGCGCTCACGCTGCGCGGCTCGTGGATGCGCCAGCACACCGGCCAGGTGTCGCTGCCCGGTGGCCGGGTGGACCAGGGCGAGAGCGTCGAGCAGGCGGCGCTGCGCGAAGCACACGAGGAGATCGGCGTGACGGCCGACCAGGTCGAAATCGTCGGTCAGCTCACCTCCCTCCACATTCCGGTGAGCGGGCATCTGCTGCACCCCGTCGTGGGCTGCGGCCGCGGTCCGCCCGGAGTTTCGCGTGGCGGCGGCCGAAGTGGAACGACTGATCGAAGTGCCGCTGCGCCTGCTGTGCTCTCCCGACGTGGTGCGGCGGGAGCCGCTGCTGCGCGAACGCGAGCCGCTGGTGATGATGGACGTGCCCTACTTCCCGGTGGACGGGGTCAAGGTGTGGGGAGCCACGGCGATGATCCTGGCGGAGTTCGCTGGCCGTGCTCGACGGCCTCGACCTGTAGGACCGCGACCCGTCCCTGCCCGGATATGCCGACCGCCGGCTGTGAAGTATTCGAATTATCCAGACCGGCAATATCCGCCGCAGACCTACATCCGCCCAGGTTGGAAGTCTCGTGGAGTCAGGGGCTTAGCTCCCGCGGCTACCCGGCCACGCCACTGGGTTACACTGCGGGCCGGCTGGCGGGGACGGGTTATTCTGACCCGCCGAATACTTGTTAGGCACACGCGACAAGCAGGCGGGCAATAGCCATGAGCTGGTGGTGCCAAATGCGTTGGTCTGGGCTTCCAGGGGCTGCAATCCGATGGCACGACATGTTGCACTGCGTCGCGTCGACGCGCCTGTTGATAGCTGGTAGGCTATCGCTCGTCATCGCGCCATCATGCTCGGGGCGCATGGGCCAGATCGCAGCACCGTGAAACTGGAGACCGCAAATGGCCGTGCCAGAGTTGACCATTGTGCTCGTCGTGGTGGCGTCGCTCGCGCTGGTGGTCTACCCCGCGAGCCGCATTTGCGCCAGGCTGGGCTACCCCGCGGGCTTGGGCCTATTGGCGGTTGTGCCCGTCATCAACCTCGTGTTGCTCTGGTTTGTCGCATCTTCGGCATGGCCGATCGATCAGCAGAGACGCGGTGCCTAACCACCAAATGCAGCCGACGCGCCGCGTGTCGCTTGTCGGCGCGCGGCTGATTTGGCATCGTTAGGCAGTCTGAGCGACAGGCAATGCCGGCTCGACACGACGTGTAGAATCGACTGGTGATCTACGAGTGGGATCCAGCGAAGGCCGCTGCGAATCGCCGCAAGCACCGCGTCACGTTCGATGAGGCGACCTCGGTGTTTCGCGACGCCTTCGCGCTCACGTTCGACGATCCCGATCACTCGTTCGATGAGCGGCGTTTCGTTACAATTGGGGCGTCGGCACGTCAACGGATGCTGTTCGTGTGCCACGCCGACCGTCGAGCCGACCGAATCCGAATCATCAGCGCGCGGCGAGCCACGCCAAGTGAAGCCCATGCCTACCAAGAATCGCGCCGCTAGCAAGTCGAGCGACATGCGGGCCGAATACGACCTGTCGCAGCTGACGGGCCGGGTCCAGGGAAAACATTACGCACAGGCCACGGCCGGCGTGGCCATGGTGCTGCTCGAGTCCGACATCGCAGAAGCGTTTCCGACCGGTCGGGCCGTGAACAAGGCCCTTCGGAGCGTGTTGTTGGCGAAGCGCAAAGCCACGCTGGCTAACAAGGCGTTGCAGCCGACGAGCCGCGCGAAGGGCGGTGCCAAGGCGACGAGTCGGGCGCGCGCGGCTCGCGGCTGAACGCCGCTGCGTTAGGCCTACGGGTGAACGGCGCACTTGACTCGAACGACGCAGGGTGCGACTCTGAACCCATGACGCACGCGGCGAAAAAACTCCTCGACGAATTCGAGGCGCTGCCCGATGACATCCGCTCTGAGATTGTCGCGGAGTTGGTGCGTCGCGTCGCCTTCGCACCGCACGACCTGCCCACTGACACCGACTTGGTTGCCGCGGCCGATCACCTGTTCTTGGAACTCGATCGACGCGAGCAACCGCAATGACGGCAGCCCGAGGCGAACTCTGGTTGGTCGATCTCGGCATGGCCGCCAAAGTGCGGCCGGCTCTGGTCGTCAGCGTGCCGGCCGACGACGCCGATCGCGCGCTCGTGACGATCGTGCCGCACACCACCAGCCTCCGCGCCTCGCGCTTTGAGGTCGCGGTCTCGGTTCCTGTGCTCCGGGCTGGTGCCTTCGACGCTCAAAACTTGATCACGATCCCTCACGCGAAGCTCATTCGGCGCCTGGGCCGTTTGAGCCCGCCTCAGCTCAAGGCCGTTGAGGCAGGCGTCCTGAAGTGGCTTGGGCTCGACACGGACCGATCCGAGGCCTAACATCCAAATGGAGCCGACACGCCGCGTGTCGCCCGTCGGCGCGCGGCTGATTTGGCGTCGTTAGGCGCACTACTGACAGATCGACTACGAAGTGGCCCGCGTTCGCACCGGGCGCCCGAGAGCGCGCGAATCGATGACCGGTTCTTCGTCAAACGTTATAATGTGTCGCGAGCTTCTGGTCACGTCGAGACGACGCAGGCCAGCGTTCGTCACGATTCCGTGTGGCGCCGGCGCCGTCCTGAGCTCATCGACGGCGTCTCAAGCGCGATCAGTTCCGGAGTCACGTCGCGAGCCGCCACCGCTGATCGGGCTCGGACATGGTCCGCCTGGCAGTCCAGCGCAACCGCTGCATCGGCACGCTCCGCGTTCTCGGCGGCTCTGCGGCCCGACGAGAGCGACCGGCGCCGACGTCGCTCGCAGCCTCCAGCCAGTAGCAGCGGCTGCCAGAGCTGCGCGGTAGCAGGCTCTCAGTCAGCCATTCGCCTGGCCAATCGGGCATGGGCCGCTTGCGCGACGCTGCCGAAGCAGTGTCGAGGGCGCATCGGACGGTCAGGGTCCGCGTGCACCAGTCCGTAATCGTCATGCCAGCAGGCCTAGACTCAGCGGCTGCCAACAGCGCCTGACCGGCGGCTTGGCAGCTGTGGCATCATCCGGTGCATCTGAGGCCGCCGCGGCTGAAGCCGGGTCGTTGGGCTGACAAACGAACGAACTACGAACGCAGTCGTTCTCGCCAGTAGCCAGGCCGGCGCCGATCGTGCGCGACGGCAAGGATCCTCAGCTCCTCGGCCACTTCAAGATAGACAACGTGGTACGGAAACCGCCTCACGGCAAGACGGCGTACGGGCAAGTCACGGGGCACTCTCGGAACTGGAGCGCCGCTCCGCGGAAGATCGAGGAGCTGGCGAATCGTGTTGTCGACCTCATCGAGGAACTCGATCCCGAGGCCTTCACGTCGACTCTCGTACCAAACGCCCGCCTGCCGATATTCGGCCTCGGCTTCGTCCTAGAAGTGAACGCGCCGGCTCACCGCTGTCGGAGATCCGATTCGGCTCGGGTGCGAACGTCCTGCCATGAGGCCCCAGGTGGCCCTCCGGCGAGCGCGCGGCGGGCCCGTCGTTCAATCTCGGAGGCCCAGGCCGCTTCGACCTCGGCCGGGGCCTCGCCGCCACCATCCAGGCTGGCGAGCAGTTCGGCCGCGACATCCGCTCGTTCCTCAACTGGGAGGGCCAAGGCTTCCTGAAGAAGTTGCTGCGCCCGAGATGTCATGAGGCCATTGTAGACCTCGAATCGGCAGCCCAACACCTATTGAGGCTCTTGCTCCGCCGAAGGCGGAGGACGCGGGCGCGAGCCCGCGCGGCCTGGAAACTCAGTCGTGCCCTCGTACCGGCCTCTTCATGACGAGCGACGTCGCCGGGGTGCGTCCGTTGTCTCCAGGCTCGGGGGAGGGGCCGCGTCCGCCCGATCTTGTGCACGAGAATCGACAGCGCCTTGCCTTTGCCGTGGCGCTTCTCGAGCCGGGCGACGATCTGTGTCCCGTCGCGTGTATGGCGCAGGAAGGTGACCGCCGATTCAGAGAACGCCCATTTGGGATGGACATTCCCCATCTTGGCCGCGCCCGTGCCGAGCTTCTTCCCGGCGGACTCGTGGGTGCACTTGATGAGCCGGGCGTACGACGCGAATTCCTGCACCCGGTCAAAGCGCCTGATGTCGTGCACCTCCTAGGCTATCGTTGCTCACCCGGACGCGGCTCCACTTGTGCGCGGCCACATTCGCCGAAAACCGTGCTATCGCTTCCCATAAGGTTTGCTGTAACCCGACGGTCGGCGATGAACTCCGCGTCCTCGCGGTGATGCATCTTCGGCGTCGTCCCGGCTACTGGGCTGGCCGGCTGTGAACGAGCGGCCCAACCAGCGGTTGCAGCCCACGGCGCGCGGTGGGATGATGTCGTGCCGCGGCTGAGGCTTGGCCGTCAGCCGACAATGGGTAACTCTGTAGCTCGGGCAGTGTCCATCGCGGGCCATCCCGCCGTGCTCATGCCAGCGGCAGCGCTGATTGCCTCGCCCGGGCACATGGGTCCAGCCGCCCTCGCCGTTTCGCTGGTCTGTGCCTGTGCGGTTGTGGCCTACAGCCTCTACAAGGCCCGCCGCGGTGACTGGGTGCACATCGACGCATCGGTGCCGGCCGAAAGGGCCCAACTCAATGCCCGCGTCGTCATCGGACTTTTAGCGGCTGCAGGCGCGCTCTGGCTCAGCGGGCTGCACGTCGGCTTTCCCTTGGTGGTTGGCCTCTCGAGCCTGATCGTGGCGGTCGGCCACCTGTTCCGGGGCGTGGCCAAACTCTCGCTCCATGTCGCGTTTGCCGTATTCGCGGCCTTTCTGGTCTGGCCTAACTACGCTGCGGCAGCCATGTTCGCACTGGCAGCTGCCGGCGTGGCTTGGTCTCGTCTTGCACTGCGCCGCCACGTGGCAGCAGACATCATTCTGGGCGCGCTTGCGGGCGCTGCAGCCGGGCTTGCATTCCACTTTGCGGTGGCGTGGCTTGGCGTCTGACCATCCGTTTGAGGCCGAAGCCGTTTGCCGCTGCTTGGGCCTGCCGGTGTCCGCGCTCGTGGAGGTCAGCGTGATCTTGACTCACATGGTATCAAGCCGTGGCCCCGCAGCGCGCCGCGGGTGGACCGCGTTCGTGCTACAACTGCCGCGAGGGTGAACACAATGAATCTCGACGAACGCTTTGAACGACGGATTGACGAGGCCGCGGTGGCAGCGATTCTGCTCAGTATCGCGACGGCTCCGAACCGTCGTGAACGACCGACTGCCACCGATGAGCCTGGAGCATACGATTTCTGGTTCGAAGGCGGAGCCGCCACAATTCAAACCGGATCAATCGAATACACGTTTGCCGACGGCACGCGCGCCACCGTCGCGGCGCCGGTCGCGGCGCTGTCGATCACGATTGAGTTCCCGAACGGTAGCATGGTGCGCGTACAGCAAGAAAGCTGACGTGGCGGGTGGGCAACGCCAAGCGAGGAGATCGGGAATGGAACCGCGTTGGACCTTCGTGATCGCGTTTGCGCTGGTGTTCTACGGCACGGGTGCGGCCGTCATCGAGGGCTTCGTGAACTACGCGAGTTGGCCGCTCATCGGGGCCGAGGAGTTCATTGCCTACCACCGGTTCATCTCGCCGCGCGTGCTGGCCTTCCTGGTCGCGCCGCTCCTGCTGGGCACCGTGTTCACGGTGCTGATGTTGTGGTCACGGCCGGCCGCCATTCCGGCCTGGGCCGTATGGGTGGCGATTGCCACGCAAGCGGTGGTGTGGGTCTCCACGGTGGCGATACAGCTGCCCATCCAGTTCCAACTGACTGAGCAGGGGCGATCCGTCGAACTCATCGAGCGGCTCATCCAGACCAACTTCTGGCTGCGCCGGGTGCCCTACGCCATCTGCGCGGGGGTATTCCTATGGATGGCCGCGCGGGTCATCGACTCCGGCGGTGAGCCGCGCGCCTCGTCACGGCCGCGGTGACCTCGCGGCCATTAGCCGAACCGGACCGCGGGCGGCTCGACTGCCGTCGCGCCGAACGCCGCCAGCGTGGCGTGCTGCCGATACAGAAAGATGCCGGTCAGGTCCCGGCGCACGAACAACTGCTCGATCGGCCAGCCGCCGGGCACGGCGAAGTCCACTTCGTCTTCGACCAGGGTGCCGCCCGGGACCGCGCGGAATCGATGGCTGTGAATCCAGCGGCGATAGGGACCCTTCACCTGCGTGTCCACGAAGTGGTGCGGCGGGTCCCACGCGGTGATGGCGGTGCGCCAGCCGATGGGCACGCCGTGCACCCTGAGCCGGTAGTCGATGAGGGCCCCGACCCGCATCTCGATTGGCAGCGGCGTGACGATCCGGAAGTCGACCCACGGCGGCGTGATGCGCTGCAGGTTGGCGGCCGCGGCGAAGAACGGGAAGACCTCGTCGAGGGGATGCGGCAGGAAGAGGGACGTCTGCAGGATCGACACGGCGCTCTACTTTAAACGTCAGCGGGCCGGTCGGCGTCCCCACACCCTCGCATCGGCAGTCGGAGTATCATGCGACCCGGTCATGCAGCCCATTGCCGACATCGCCGCGCGCCTCGGACTCCCGGACGATCTGGTCGAACCCTACGGCCGTTACACCGCCAAGATCCGCCTCGAAACGCTCGAGCGTTTCCCCACGCGCCGCGGCCGGCTGATCCTGATCACCGCCATCACGCCGACGACCAGCGGCGAGGGCAAGACGGTGAACACCATCGGTCTGACCCAGGGGCTGGCGGCCATCGGCAAGCACGCGGTGGCGGCCCTCCGCGAGCCGTCGCTCGGCCCGGTCTTCGGTCAGAAAGGCGGGGCCACCGGCGGCGGCAAGGCCACGCTGCAGCCGGTCGACAAGATCAACCTGCACTTCAACGGCGACTTCCACGCCATCACCGCCGCGCACAACCTGCTGGCCGCGCTGCTCGACACGCACCTGCACTTCGGCAACGACCTGCGCCTCGACGCCCGCGAGATCCTGTGGCCGCGGTGCATGGACATGAACGACCGGGCGCTGCGCCGCATCGCCACCGGCCTCGGCGGCCGCGAGAACGGCCCGGCGCGCGAAACCGGGTTCATCATCACCGCCGCCTCCGAGATCATGGCCATCCTGGCGCTGGCCGAGAGCCGCGCCGACTTGCGAACGCGGCTGGGCCGCATCGTCGTTGGACTGAACTACGACGGCCAGCCGGTCACCGCCGCCGATCTCGCGGCCGTCGGGCCGATGATGCTGCTGTTGAACGAAGCAATCATGCCCAACCTGGTGCAGACCGGCGAGGGCTGTCCGGCCATCGTCCACTGCGGCCCGTTTGCCAACATCGCGCACGGCACGAGCAGCGTGCTGGCCCAGCGGATTGGCCTCCACCTGGCCGACTACGTCGTCAACGAGACCGGCTTTGCCGCCGACCTCGGGGCCGAGAAGTTCTTCGATCTGGTGATGCCGATGTGCGGCCACGTGCCCTCGGTGGCGGTGATGATCGTCACGCTGAAAGCGCTGCGGGCGCAGGGCGGATCGCCCGAGGCCGAGGTGAGCCACGGTTTT
The DNA here is from genome assembly GCA_963834325.1 of uncultured Acidobacteriota bacterium. Classification (GTDB taxonomy): domain Bacteria; phylum Acidobacteriota; class Vicinamibacteria; order Vicinamibacterales; family UBA2999; genus CADEFD01. Next base: position 116,095 of record CAWIBL010000013.1, on the reverse strand, counting down.
CCGAACCTGGCCCGGCACGCCTCCAACATCCGCCGGTGGGGCGCCGAGCCGGTCGTGGCCCTGAACCGCTTTGCCGCTGATTCCGACGCCGACCTGGCCACCGTGCTCGACTACTGCGCCTCGATTGGCGTGGAAGCGGCCCTGTCGGAGGGCTACCTGAAAGGCGGCGAGGGCATGGCCGACCTGGCCCGCACCGTGGTGGCCGCGGCCGACCGCGCCGACCTGTCGAGGATCGCGCCGCTCTATGGCCCGGGCCTCAGCCTGGAACAGAAGATCACCGAGGTGGCCACCAAGGTCTACGGGGCCCACGCCGTGGCCTTCAAGCCGGGCGCCAAGGCCCGGCTCAAGCAGTATGCCGACCTCGGCTTCGGGCACCTGCCGGTGTGCATCGCCAAGACGCAGTACTCCTTCACCGACGACGCCAAGATCATGGGCGCGCCGGTGGGCTGGACGCTGACCATCTCCGACGCCTCGCTCTCGGCCGGCGCCGGCTTCGTCGTGGCCACGGCCGGCAGCATGATGCTCATGCCCGGCCTGGGCAAGGTGCCGCAGGCACAGAAGCTGGATGTCACCGACGACGGCGCGATTGTCGGCATGGACTACTAGAGCCGGATCCCATGGAATACCTGATCAAGCAGTACGCCCTCGAGGCCGGTGCCCTCGAGATTCAGTACATCGAAGAGTTCTTCGGCGAGTTCCCGCGCCGCAAGACCGCCGCCGAGGTCCTCGAGCGTCTGCACGATCGCGAGTCGCTCATCCTCATGGCCGAGGCCGCGCTGCCGTCGGATCCGGCCACGCTGGCGCCGGTGGCCTACAAGGTGGTGCATGAACTGCGCGCCGTCGAAACCGAGCCCAAGCTGCGCGACCTGGTCGAGCGCCTGCGCGGCTGCGTCGACTTCGACAACCACAAGGTCATCTACTCGTGGATCGGCGCGACCCGGCGCGACTGGCGCGGCCAGGGGCACTTCCGCGCGCTGACCGAGCAGTCGGAGGCCTGGGCGGTGGCGCTCGGTTACCAGGAAGTGGTGGTCAAGACGAAGAACAAGTTCTACGACATGCGCGCCGTGCTGGCGCAGCTCGGCTTCGACGTCGTGAAGTTCGAACGCGACGTGGTCGGCCCGGCCGAGTCGAAGGTCTACTTGAGCAAGCAGCTCCGTCCGGACCTGGTGGCCGGTCACCGCAGCCGCCGCACCGTGGTGCACGCCGGCCGCTAGTCGCCGCGCAGCGCGGTGACCGGATCCACGCGCGTGCCCGAGCGCGCCGGCACGTAGCTGGCGAGCAGGCCGGCGGCGACGAGCAGCAGCGCCACGGCGGCCAGCGTCACCGGGTCGCCCGGTTGCACGCCGAAGAGCAGCGAGCGGAGCGAGGCCGTGGCCGGGACGGCGAGGGCCGCCCCCAGCAGCACCCCGCCGAGCACCGTCGTCATGCTCTGGCGCAGCACCAGCCGCACGACATCGCCCGGCCGGGCGCCGAGGGCCAGGCGCACGCCGAACTCGGCCCGCCGCTGCGACACGCCGTAGGCCACGACCCCGTAGACGCCCACCGCGGCCAGCAGCAGCGCCGCGGCGGCGAACAGGCCGAGCGCGCCCGCGGCGACGCGCGGACGGGTCAGCGACTGCGCGACCACGTCCTCCAGCGGCCGGATGTCGGACACGGGCTGGTTTGGATCGACGTCGCGCACCGCGGCTTCGACCAGCCGGCCGAGCGACGACGGATCGCCCGTCACGCGCACCACGAAGGTGAGCGCGCCAACCGGCAGCTGCGCCACCGGCAGGTAGATGGTAGGACGGGGGTCGCCGTCGAGGCTGGCCAGGCGCACGTCGCCGACGACGCCGACGATCTCCTGCCGTTCCCCGAGCGAGTCGTCGAGGCGCCGGCCGATGGGCGAGAGGTCGGACGAGAGCTGCCGCACGAAGGCCTCGTTGACGATGGCCACGCGCGGCCGGCCGGCGCTGTCGGCGTCGCTGAAATCGCGCCCCTGGCGCAACGGAATCTGCAGGGTCGCAAAGTAGCCGGGCGTCACCGGGCGGAAGTCGGCCGTCGGCCGCTCGCCGGCCGGAGGCACGGGGCGATCGGCGAGCAGGAAGCTCGAGCCGATGCCGGGCATGCCGTCGAGGGGCAGGAACGACGTGGCCGCCGCCGCGGTCACGCCGGGCAGGGCGCGCAGCCGCGTGATCACGTCGGTGCCGAAGCTTACCTGGGTCGTCTGGGCGGCCTCGCCCATACGCGACACGCGGGCCGTGAGCACGTGAGCGGCGGTGAAGCCGGGGTCGACGTCCTGGAGCATGACGTAGCTGCGCGCCAGCAGCGCCGCACCCGAGAGGATGAGCATGGCCGCGGCCACCTCGCCGGCCACCAGCCAGGTGCGCAGGCGCTGGCGGCGGCCGGTGCCGCCGCGCGCGCCGTCGCGCAGCGCCGCGTTCACCGAGACCTTCCGGGCACTCAGCACCGGACCGAGCGCGCACAGCAGGGCCGTGACCGCGGTGATGGCCACCGCAAAGGTCAGGGCCGCGCCGCCCAGGCGGCCATCGGTGGCCAGCACCACGCCGGCCTGGCGGGCGTTGGCGGACACGACGCGCGTCAAGGCGCTTGCCAGCGCCGCGCCGAGGATGCCGCCGGCGCCGACGAGCAGCGCGGCTTCGAGGACCAGCTGCCGCGCCAGGTGCGCGGACCGCGCGCCGAGCGACACCTTCACTGCCAGCTCGTGGCGGCGCCCGGTGGCGCGCACCAGCATCAGCGCGGCCACATTCGCGCAGGCCACCAGCAGCACCGCTACCACCGCGCCGAAGAGCACCCATAGGGCGGGCCGCGTCTCGCTCGTGAGCTGCTCGCGCAGCGGCACGACGTTGATCGTCCAGCCGGTGTTCAAGTCGGGGTGTTCGCGTACCAGGCCCTCGAACACGGACGCCAGTTCCTGCTGCGCGGCCGGCGGCGACACGCCGTCGCGCAACCGCGCGATCGCCATCAGGCTACGGCCGCGGAAGCTGGTGCGGGCCTCGGGCGTGAGCAGGGCCGGGCGCCAGAAGTCGCCGCTGACGCCGGCCAGGTCGAAGGTGGCCGGCAGCACGCCGATGATGGTCGTGGGCTCGCCGTTCATGGTGACGGTGCGCCCGACGGCGTCGGGCGCGCCGCCGAAGCGCCGATGCCACAGGCCCTCGCTGACGACGACCACGCGCGGCGCCGCGGGGTCGCCGTCGCCCTCGACGAACAGCCGGCCGATCACCGGCCGGGCGCCGACCAGGCCCAGCACGTTGGTCTGCACCGCCACCCCGCGCAGTTCCTCGGGCGCCCCACCGCCACCCGAGAGGTTGCCCACCGTGCGCGTGAAGACGCCGGCCCCGGCCAGCGACGTGCTGCGCTCGGACCACGCGAAGAAGTTGCCCGGGTTGATCACGTTCCTGGGCCGGCCGCGCGTGAGGTTGTGCTCCCAGACCAGGACGAGGCGGTCGGCGTCGGGGTAGGGCAGCGGCGCGAGCAAGGCGGCGTAGACCAGGCTGAACGCCGCCGTCGACGCGGCGATGCCGAGCGCCATGACCGTCACGACGGCCAGGCTGAACCCGGGCGCGCGCCGCAGCAGGCGCATCGTGTGGCGCAGCTCGCTCCCCAGTCCGCCCAGCAGCGCCGAGCCGCTGGGCTCGGGCACCGGCGATGACGGGCGAGGGCGCACCAGATCGGCCAGGTCCGCCCGCTGCAGCGTGCGCGCGACGAAGTCCGCGGCGGCCTCGGTGCCGGCCGGACCCGGACCGTGCTCGGCGTCCCAGGCGTCTTCGAGGTGCGTGGCGAGCTCTTCGATGACCTCGTCGGGCAGGTCCAGGCCCCGCTGACGCAGATAGGTGCCGACGCGCGCGTGCCACTCGGTCATGAGCGTGTCCTCAGGCAAACGAGATCCCGGCGATGCGCCCGAGGGCCAGCACGAACTGCTTCCACTCGTCGCGCTGCCGGCCGAGCACCGTGGCGCCGCTGGCCGTCAGCTTGTAGTAGCGGCGGCGTCGCTGCCCGGCGCGCTCCACCCAGCGCCCCTGGATCCAGCCGCGTTCTTCCAGCTTGTAGAGCGTGGCGTAGAGCGAGGCGAAGTTGTAGGCCAGGGCCCCGCCCGATCCTTCCTCGATGCGGGCGGCCAGGTCGTAGCCGTGCCGGGGCGTCTGCTCGAGCAGCGACAGGATCACCAGCTCGGCGCTGCCCTTCTTGGCTTCGCGGAGGATGTCGGCATTCGGCCTGGTCATGATGGACACCGATATATCACAGTCCGGAATCGTGGCGCCATCGCCGAGCCGAGGCGCAACGTCACTGGCTACCGCGCGGGCGCGTGGCCGCGCGGCGGCGTGTAGTACGCTCCCGAGGTGGCCAAACCACCCCTGCACATCTCCGTCGCCTGGGAAGGCGAACTGCGTTTCCAGTCCGCCCCCAACGGGGTGCCGCTCGTCATCGACGGCAAGTCCGTAGCCGGCCCCTCGCCCGTTCAAGCGCTGGCCCTGGGCCTGGCCGGCTGCATGGCCGTGGATGTCGTGGACATCCTGCAGAAGGGCCGCTACACCGTGCGCAGCCTGACTGCGGACTTCACCGGACAGCGCGCTCCGGAACCGCCCAGCCGCTTCACGTCCATCACCTTGCACTACCGGATCACCGGCGACGCGCCCGAGCACGCCATCGAGCGCGCCATCGCCCTGTCGCGCGACAAGTACTGCTCGGTGTGGCACTCGCTGCGGCAGGACATCGCCTTCGAGACCTCGTTCGAGGTCGCGCCCTGACGAGCGCCGCCCGGCCCCGCCAGGCGTGGCTCGACTGGCTGCGCGGCCTGGCGGTGGTGCTGATGGTGCTGGCGCACGTCGTCGACGCCTGGACGCGGGACGCCGATCGCGATCGCGAGGCGTTCCATTCGGTCATGTTCCTCGGCGGCCTGGCCGCGCCGGCGTTCCTGTTTCTCGCCGGCCTCGGGTCGGCGCTCTCGGGCGCTGCGCAGTTGGGACGCGGCGCTTCCCGCGCGCAGGTGCGCCGTGCCCTGCTGCACCGCGGCCTGGCCATCTTCGGGTTGGCCTTCGCCTTCCGCCTGCAGGCGTTCATCCTCGGCCTCGGCTCGGTGATCGATCTGCTCCGGGTGGACATCCTGAACGTGATGGGGCTGTCGCTGATGTTCGGCGCGCTGCTCTGGGGCGCGGTGGACGGCGCGCGCGGCCGGATCATCCTGGCCGTGGCGGCGACGCTGGCCCTGGCCATGGCGGCGCCCCTGGCGCGCACCGCCGGGTGGGTCGACGCGCTGCCGGTGGCGGTGCAGTGGTACCTGCGGCCGTCGCCGTTCTACACGACCTTCACGCTGCTGCCGTGGGCCGGCTTCGTGTCGGCCGGACTGGCCGCCGGCGTGGCCCTCACCACCGCCCGCGAGGCCCGCGCCGAACGACGGCTGCACGTCGGCTTGGCGACGCTGGCCGCGGCTGGGATCGCCGTCGCCTACTGGGCCGCGCTGCAGCCGAGCATCTACCCGCCCGGACAGTCGACCTTCTGGGGCGCGTCGCCGACATTCTTCTTCATGCGGCTGGGCGTCGTGACGGCGCTGGTGCCGGTGTGCTGGGCGCTGCGCGCGGTGATGCCGGCGCGGCTCGGCCTCGGCCTCGCCTCGCTCGGGGCGGCGTCGCTGTTTGTCTACTGGGTGCACGTCGAGCTCGTCTACGGCGGCATCGCCGTGCTCCTCAAGCGGCGGGTGCCGCTCGAACTCGCCCTCGCCGGCACGGCGCTGCTGTGCTACGGCCTGGCCCATCTCGTGCCCTGGGCGCGCCAGTGGGTCACGACCCCGGAACGCCGTCCCGCGCCCATGCGCCGGCTCGTCGCCAAGCTGTTCTAGCTGGCGCGCGGCGCAACCACGTTGCAGAAACTGCAGCGGGAAAAGTTGTAACCGTGACAGGCCCCGTTACAATTGCGGCCCGGAGGCAGTGAAATGGCGACGATGCGGACGACGGCAGCGGTGCTGCTGGTACTGATGGTGGGGGGCGTCGCCGAGGGGCAGGAGGCGCGGCGCCGCTGGGAGATGCAGCGGCAGATCCGTCTCGACAAGTTCGAGCAGGTGCTGCCGGTGGTGATGAAGAACACCGGCATCGACATGTGGCTCGTGGCGGTGAAGGAGAACCACACCGACCCGCTGTGGCAGGACCTGGGCCGCGGCTACGTGAGCGGCCTCGGCTACTACGTCTTCTTCCTGCGCGGCGACAAGGTCGAGCGCCTGGCGCTCGGGCCGAGCGGCTACCTCATCGAGCAGTCGGGCGCCTACGACACGTTCGGGCCGGCCTCGTCGCTGCCGGACGTGGTGCGCCAGCGCGATCCCAAGAAGATCGGCATCAACATGTCGGATGAAATCGGCCCCGCCGACGGCCTCAGCCTGACCATGCACCGGCATCTGGTGAAGACGCTGGGCGAGCCCTACGCCTCGCGCTTCGTCAGCGCCGAGCGGCTGGTGAGCGAGTTCCGCTCGCGCAGCGTCGCCTCCGAGATCGTCGCGTTCGGCGAGGCCGCCAACATCGCCATCGGCCTGGCCGAGCGGGCGCTCTCGAACGAGGTGATCACGCCCGGCAAGACCACGCTCGAAGAGGCGGCGTGGTGGCTGCAGGACCGCCTGCTCGAACGCGGACTCGGGTCCGAGTTCGACATGCCGTCGGTCTACGTCACCGGTCCGGAGGGCATCGTGGCCACGTCCAACTCGCGCATCGTGCAGCCGGGCGACGTCATCATGATCGACTGGGGCGTGCAGCTCATGAACTTCGGCACCGACGTGAAGCGCGTCGCCTACGTGCTGAAGCCGGGTGAGACGGTGCCGCCCACGAGTATCCAGGAGGCGTTCACCAAGGCCATCTCGGCGCGCGACGCCATCAAGCCGGCGATCAAGCCCGGGCGCACCGCGAAAGAAACGATGGCGGCCATGGACGCGGCCCTGGCGGCGGCGGGCTTCGGCGTCATCGCGTTCAACAAGCCCAACGCCGACAGCAAGACCGACATCACCTACGGCTTCCATCCCGTCGGCAACACCGGCCACGGCAGCGGCCCCTCGATGACCACCTGGCAGCCGCTGCAGAGCACGTTCACGCTGAACCTGCAGCACATGTTCTCGTTCGAGTACTTCGCCTATTCGCCCATCGCCGAATGGGGCGGGAAGAAGCTGCGCATTCCCATCGAGGACGACGCCATCCTGATGGAGCACGGCGTCCAGTTCATGCACGCCGCCAACTACCGGCTCCTGATCATCAAGTGATCTACGCCTTCGGCACCTTCGCCTTCGACGACGTCACGCTCGAGCTGACGCGCGAGGGGCGGCGGGTGGCGCTCGAGCCGCAGCCGGCGCGGGCGCTGGCGCGGCTGCTGGCCGGAGCCGGCGCACTGGTGACGCGCGAGGAGCTGCGCGCGGCCGTCTGGGGCGAGCACACGCACGTGGACTACGACCGCGGCCTGGCCTACTGCATCGGCCAGGTGCGGACCGCGCTCGGTGACAGCGGCGACAACCCGCGCTTCGTGCAGACGCTGCCGAAGCGCGGCTTCCGCTTCGTGGCGCCGGTGGCGCCGGTGGCGACGGTAGCGACGGCGGCGACGGTCGTGCCTGCGGCGACGGTCGCGACAGAGGCGACGGTAGCGACGAGGCGACGGTGGACCCGGTCGCGGCCGTGTCCGGCGCCTCACGCGGCCCGCGATGGGCCCTGGCTGCAGCCGTCGCAGTTCTGGCCGCGGCCACGGCGTGGTGGTCGCTCTCCGGACGGCCGCCGCAACCGGTCACGGCGGCCGTGTCGATCTTCGACAACGAAACCGGCGACCCGGCCCACGACGGGTTCGTGCGCGGCCTCTCGGACGTCGTCGTCACCCACCTGACCGGCCTGGCCCCCGGCCGGCTCGGCGTCATCGGCAACGCCGCCCCGCTTCGGCAGCCGCGCAACATCCGCAACCTGCAGGCGCTGGCCGCTGCGCTCGACGCCGACTACGTCATCCTCGGGCAGTTGCAGCGCCAGGGCGACGACCTGCGCTTCATCGTCCATTTCATCCGCCTCTCCGACGGCGTTCACCTGTCGGCGCAGCGCTTCATCCGGCCGACCGGCGAGGTGGCGCAGTTCGAGGCCGACGTGGTGGCCGAGGCCGAGCGCCTCGCGCAGACCTACGTCCTGGCCCCGGCTCCTGCCCCTCCCGTGGCGCTGGACCCGACCCGGACAGGCAAGTGCCTGCGCGCGAACGGTTTGCGTCCTCACGCGGTCCTGCGCTCATCCGCTCTTGCGGTGGAGCGGCCCGACCGGGATGATGCGCGTCATCCGCTAACTCCTGACCGAGGTGTCGCATGGCATTCCCCAACCGTAGACGGTTCGTTCGCACCCTCCCCCTGGCTGGCCTGGCCGGCGCCACCTGGCCGGCCGCGGCCTGGAGCCTCACGCAAGCCCCGCCCGCGGCGGCCGCCGACTGGTTCCCCAAGCAGGACCCGGCCCTGGCGCAGGAGGTCGTCGGCGTGTCGCACCGGGATCTGGCCCGCGTGCGCGAACTGGTCGAACGTCAGCCGGCCCTGGCCCGCGCCGGGATCGACTGGGGGTTCGGCGACTGGGAAACGGCGCTCGGCGCCGCCTCGCACACCGGCCGCCGCGAGATCGCCGAGCTGCTGATTGCCAACGGCGCACAGCCCACCATGTTCTCGGCCGCGATGCTCGGGCAGCTCGACGTGGTCAAGGCGTTTGTCGCCGCCAGCCCCGGCATCCAGCGCACGCTGGGTCCGCACGGCATCCCGCTGCTGGCGCACGCCAGGACCGGCAGGGCGGCGGCGGTCGTGACCTATCTCGAAGGCGTGGGCGGCGCCGATGTGCGGCTGACGACGCAGCCGCTGGCCCCCGCCGACCGCGACGCGGTGGTGGGGCAGTTCGTGTTCGGGCCGGGGCCGCGCGACCACTTCGTGGTCGAGGTGCGCAACGACCAGCTGGGCATCGAACGGCCGGGCGGCTCACGCGCGAACCTCTTCCATGCCGGCGAGCTCATCTTCTTCCCGGCTGGCGTCGGGTCGGTGAAGATTGCCTTCGCCCGCGAGAACGGCCGCGGTCTCGCGGTTGACGATTGCCGACCCCGGCATCGTGCTCACCGCAACCCGGGTCTGACCAGGGCGACGCAGTCTACTGGCCGGGCTGGATGCCCGTCGATTGCCCGTCCGGCCCGGCTGTCCGCCCGGCGACGCGGGCCGCCTTGATACAGCCCGCTGCCGTCGGCTAAGTCATTTGCAATGTGCGGCTTGGGTAGAGACGCCGCCGGGCGGCCGGGCCGCTGCCGTCAAACGGCGTCCGGGAAAAAAAGCTGGTGAAGCCGGAGACTCACCAGTAGAATCCGGCCGTCCCGAGCGGGACTCCTATGATCAGCGTCGCCGCCATTCGAATGCAGCAGTTCGGAGTGCAGTTCTACCAAGCGTCACTGACGGCCAGCGATATCGACAAGCTGGTGCGGTTCGAGGTGCTGAGCTACGGCGACCAGAGCGCCGGCGGGGTCCGCGGGGGCAAGAAGGCGCCGTCGAAGATTCGCTGGGACCTGCTCGAGCGCCGGATCGCGTCGAGCGAGAAGGCCTACCAGCGCCAGATCATCCGCAAGAAGATCGACGAGCTCGTCCAGTACTACGAGCAGTGCCGCCAGGCCCGCGACCTGCCGTCGATTCCCGGCGCGGTCATCATCTCGTGCGACGAGAAGCTGTCGTTCGAGCCGATGGAAGCGGGCAGCTCGCTCGGCCGGCTGAAGGTGCCCGAGCGCGAGGGCATCCTGCGCGCCATCGACGGCCAGCACCGTCTGCTGGCCCTGCACGCCGACATCGATCGGTTCGACGGCGAACAGTTCACCGTGCCGGCCATCATCTTCGACCGCCTGCCCGAAGATCACGTCGTGCAGATGTTCGTCACCATCAACGCCAAGCACACCCGGCTCAACCCGTCGCATCTGGTGTCGCTGTCGGGCCGCCAGCTCTATCGTGACGAGGCGCTGGCCGCCGCCCACGACGTCGTGCGCGCGCTCAACGACCGCGAAGACTCGCCCCTGCACAACGAAATCAAGCTGCTCGGCGTGGGCAAGGGCCGCGTCGCCCAGGCGCCGCTGGCGCAGGAGTTCAAGCGGCTCTTCGCCGATGAGGACGCGCTCGGCGGGCCGCGCAAGGCCGCCCAGTTCCGCGACGAGTCGAAGGCGTTCTTCGTCAACTACCTGAAGCAGGTGTCGTCGGTGTTCGAGACGGCGTGGAACGGCCGCAAGTACAGCGTGCGCTCGGCCACCGCCCTGCGCGCCTTCGTGCGCGTGGCGCCCGACGTCGTCCGCGCCGTCGAACAGCAGCATGCCGAACGCACCGACTTCCGCGCCATCGGCCGGGCGATTGCGCCCTGGGGCCGTCGCATCGGGGCGCTGCGGTTCGAGACCGACGGCGCCTGGAAACGCTCGGCGAGCGTCGACGGCTTGGCCAAGGAACTGCGCCTGGCGCTGCTCTACCCGGAGGGCGCCGGCCAGTAGTTCGCAGGCGCTGCCCCTTGGAACAGGCGCTGCCCCTTGGAATAGGTGTCGCCAGCCTGGCTCCCCCCAGCGTTCACGGCACCAGACCGTCAACAACAAACTGGCGACGCCACCAGGCGCTACAAGCTCCGTGCCGGGCGGAATCAGGCCGATCTGCCAGCGGGCGGCGTGCTGGCAGCCACGGCTTTGTGGGGCTGACTGACGAAGCTGTCAGCGGCGGGTGAGCGGCGCCACCGTCACCCCGGCGTCTTCCAGCCCCCGGCGCACGGCCGCGGCCAGTGTTGCCGCCCCCGGGGTGTCGCCGTGCACGCACAGGGTGTCGGCCTCGAAGCGCATGGTCGTGCCGTCGGTGGCCACCACCGTCTGATCGCACACCATCGTGATCGCGCGCGCCACGACCGTATCCACCTCGTGCATCACGCTGCCGGGTTCCGAGCGGGGCGCCAGGGTGCCGTCGGCGCGGTAGGCCCGATCGGCGAAGGCTTCGGCGGCCACCGGCAGCCCGGCGTCGAGCCCGGCCTGGAGCAGCGCCGAACCAGGCAGGCCAAAGAGCACCAGCGTCGGGTCGAAGGCCAGCACCGCCCGGGCGATGGCCTCGGCCATGGCTTCGTCGCGGCAGGCCATGTTGTAGAGCGCGCCGTGGGCCTTGACGTGCTGCAGGCGCACGCCTTCGCCGTGGGCCATCGCGGCCAGCGCGCCGATCTGGTAGAGGACCAGGTCTTCGACCTCCTGCGGGGTGAGCCGCATCTCGCGCCGGCCGAATCCGGCCAGGTCGGGGAAGCCGGGGTGAGCGCCCACCGCCACGCCGTGGGCCCGGGCCAGCCGCACCGTGCGTGCGCATCGTCCCGGCATCGCCGGCGTGGACGCCGCAGGCCACGTTGGCCGACGAGACGACGGCCATCAGCTGGGCGTCCTGGCCCATGGTCCAGGGCCCGAACGACTCGCCCAGATCCGCGTTGAGATCGATCCGCATCGGCATGGTTGTCAGGAGAACAGCGTGACCAGCATGGCCTTCTGCGCGTGCAAGCGGTTCTCTGCCTGATCGAACACCACCGAGGCCGCCGATTCAATCACGTCGTCGGTCACTTCCTGGCCGCGGTGGGCCGGCAGGCAGTGCATGAAGATGGCCTCGGGCTTGGCCCGGGCCATCAGCGCCTCGTTGACCTGGTAGCGGGAGAAGAGCTTGTTGCGCTCGGCGTACTCGACCTCCTGGCCCATCGACGTCCAGACGTCGGTGTAGACGGCGTCGGCGCCCCTCACGGCATCCTTCGGATCGAGGTACTGCTTCAGCTCGGCCCCGCCGACGGCAATGCGCTCGGCTGCCGCGGTCACTTCGGGCGGCAAGGCGTAGCCCTTGGGCGTGGCCACCCGGACGTGGGCGCCGAGCATCAGGCCGCCGTGCACGAAGGAGGTGGCGACGTTGTTGCCGTCGCCGACAAACGCCAGGGTGCGGCCGGCAATCGAGCCCCAGCGCTCGCGCAGCGTCAGCATGTCGGCCAGGGCCTGGCACGGGTGTTCCTCGTTCGAGAGCGCGTTGACCACGCGCAGCGCCGGCGCCGAATCGGTGAAGATCGACAGGCGGGCCTGAGCGAAGGTGCGGATGACGACGGCGTCGATCCAGCGCTCGAGGTTGCGCGACACGTCGTGCAGCGGCTCGCGGTCGGCGTGCATCACGTCCGACGGGATGTCGACGATGCTGCCGCCGAGTTCGCCGATGCCGATGGTGAAGGTGACGCGCGTGCGCAGCGACGGCTTCTCGAAGAGCAGGCCGATCTGGCGGCCGGCCAGCGCCGAGCCGTGCGGGCTGATGCGGCGGGCCCGCCGGTCGGCGCCGAGCGACGAGGCCAGTTCGAGGGACCGGTGCAGATCGTCGGGCGTGAAGTCGAGCAGCGACAGGAAGTGTTTGGCCACGGTCAGGCTTCTCGCGGACGCTAGGTCCGATACTCGGCGTTGATCTGCACGTACATCTTCGACAGGTCGCACGTCCATACGGTGGCGGTGTGCGGACCGCCGGCGCCGAGGTCCACCTCGATCGCCAGGTCGGTGCCCTTCAGGTATTCGGCGGCCTGGGGCGCGCGTTCGTCGAACGGCCGGCCGTCCGCAAACAGCACCAGGTCGCCGATGCGCACGCGCGCGGCGTCGAGCACGAACGCGGCGCCGGAGCGGCCGGCGGCGGCCACGAGCCGGCCCCAGTTGGGGTCGGCGCCGTGGATGGCGGTCTTGACGAGCAGCGAATTGGCCATGGCCCGCGCCGCCGTCCAGGCGTCGGCGTCGGTGGCCGCGCCGGTGGCCGTGATCGCGACGAGCTTGGTGGCGCCCTCGCCGCCGCGCACGATGCCGAGCGCCAGCTCCGCGGCCACGGCGCGGAAGCCGGCAACGAGCGCCGCTTCGAGCGTGTCGTCGATGACCACGCCCGAGGCGCCGTTGGCCAGCGCGAACACGCAGTCGTTGGTCGACGGTTCGCCGTCCACGGTGATGGCGTTGAAGGTGAACCGGCAGGCCTCGGTCAGCACCTTCCGCAGTCGCACCGGGTCGACCACGGCGTCGGTCGTGAGATAGCCGAGCATGGTCGCCAGGCGCGGCTCGATCATCCCCGAGCCCTTGGCCATCCCGCCCACGCGGAACGTGCCGGCGCTGGTCACGACCGCCACGGCCGTGGCCTTGGGGAAGGGGTCGGTGGTCATGATGCCTCGCGCCGCGTCGGCGCCGCCGTCGGTCGACAGGGCCGCGGCCGCCGCGGGGATGCCGGCGCGCAGCGCCGCCATCTTCAGGTTCACGCCGATGACGCCGGTGGAGGCGACGAGGACGTCGTGGGCCTCGGCGCCGACGGCCCGCGGCCGCCAGGGCCGCCATCTCGCGCGCGTCGAGCAGCCCCTGCGGCCCGGTGCAGGCGTTGGCGCAGCCGCTGTTGGTCACGACGGCGCGGGCCTGGCCGCCGCTGGCGGCGAGGTGCTCCCTCGAGACGAGCACCGGCGCGGCCTGCGCCAGATTGGTGGTGAAGAGGCCGGCCGCGGCCGCCGGTGACGTCGCTGACGAGCAAGGCCAGGTCGGGCCGGCCGTTGCTCTTGATGCCGCAGTGCAGGCCGGCGGCGCGGAAGCCCTGGGGCGCGGTGACGCCGCCCTCGATCGCGGTGATGGTCGGGGTCATGGCCATCCTAGGCCTGCGCCGGCAGGTCAGCCAGCACGGCATCGAGCGTGGCCACCGCCTCGTCGATGTCGGCGGTGGTGACGATGTAGGGCGGCAGCATGCGCACCACGCGCTCGGCCGTGCGATTCACGATCAGGCCGCGGGCCATCGCGGCGTCGACGACCGGGGCGGCGTCGCGCGTCAGCTCGAGCCCGCGCATGAGGCCGGCGCCGCGCACCTCGGCGATCACCGGATGCTTCGCCGCCAGCTCGCCGAGCCGCGCCCCGAAGTAGTGTCCGGCCTCCGCCACGTGGGCCTGGAGGCCGCGGTCCATCAGCGCCTCGAGCACGGTCAAGGCGGCGCGCGTGGCCAGCAGGTTGCCGCCGTAGGTGGTGCCGTGGTCGCCGGGCATGACCTGCGCGGCCACGGCCTCCGCCACGAGCGCCGCGCCAATCGGCACGCCGCCGCCGAGCGCCTTGCCGACGGTGACGAGGTCGGGCGTGAGCCCGAGTGTCTGGTAGTAGAACGGCACGCCGGTGCGGCCGAGCCCGCACTGCACTTCGTCGGCGATGAGCAGCGCGCCGGTGCGCGCGCAGGCCCGCTCGATGGCCTCGGCCATGGCCGCCGGGATGGGGCGCACGCCGCCTTCGCCCTGCAGCGGCTCGACGACGATGGCCGCCGTGCGCGACGTCACCGCGGCGTCGAGCGCGGCCACATCGGCGGGCGGCACGAAGCTCACCCCGGGGATGAGCGGCTCGAACGGCTCGCGGTAGTGCGGGTTGGCGGTCACCGACAGCGCCCCCATCGATCGGCCCGAGAAGCCGTGCTCGAAGGCGACATAGTGGGTGCGGTCACGCACGCCCTGGGTGAACCAGTAGCGGCGCGCGAACTTCAAGCACGCTTCCATCGCCTCGGTGCCGCTGTTGCAGAAGAACGTGCGCTGCAGGCCCGAGAGCGCGGCCAGGCGTTCGGCGACCTGCCCCTGCAGGGGATGGAAATAGAGGTTGGAGGTGTGCAGCAGCGCCGCCGCCTGCTCGGCCACGGCGCTGACCAGGGCCGGGTGGCCGTGTCCCAGCACCGACACCCCGATGCCCGAGAGGAAGTCGAGATAGGGGCGGCCGTCGATGTCGATGAGGCGCGTGCCCTCGCCGCGGACGAAGACGACCGGCAGGCGCTTGTAGGTCTGCAGGACGTAGCGGGCTTCGGTGGCCTGGATGTCGGTGGCAGTCTTCACGCTCGTCCTCACTTGATCCGGGTCCAGGCGCCGGTCGCCTCGCCCATCAGCGCCGCCAGCAGCGTGGCCGGCACCCGGCCGTCGGCGATGCGCACGTCGCCCACGCCGCGCTGCGCCGCGGCGCGGCAGGCCTTCAGCTTCGCCACCATCCCGGCGCTGGCCGCGCCGGATTTCACCATGCGGCGGGCCGCCGCCGCGTCGACGAGCGGCAGGGTGGCCCCGGCCTCGTCGAGGACGCCGGCGGTGGCCCCGGCGATGATCAGCCGCCGGGCGCCGATGCGCGCCGCCACGCTGGCGGCCATCGTGTCGGCATTGACGTTGAAGAGGCCGCCGGTCCTCGACGCGCTCACGCTGGCGATGACCGGAACGAAGCCGCCGCGCGTGAGCCGGGTCAGCAGCGGCGCCGTGCCCGGCCGGCAGGGGTTCGCCGACGAGCCCGAGGCTGACCCGCGCCCCCGCCGTCGTGGTGTGCGCCGCGGCCTTCCGCACCGGCGCCACGCCCGCATCGGCGCCGGTCAGGCCCACGGCCGGCACGCCGCCGGCGTTGAGCCGGGCGACAAACGCGGTGTTGACGGTGCCGGCCAGCACCGCCACGACCACGTCGAGGGTGGCCTCGTCGGTGATGCGCAGGCCGTCCACCTGCTGTTTGGCGATCCCGGCCGAGAGCAGCGCCCGATCGATCTCGCGGCCGCCGCCGTGGACGACGACGAGCGGCAGGCGCGCGGCAGCCTGGCGCACGACCTTGGCCATCGCCGCGACGCGGGCCGGATCCTCGAGCAGCTCGCCGCCGAGCTTCAGCACCACCGGGCGCCCGGTCACAGCAGGCCCGTCCGCTCGTCGCTGCCGAGCAGCAGGTTGAAGTTCTGCACCGCCTGGCCGGCCGCGCCCTTGAGCAGATTGTCGATGACCGACACCAGGATGATCCGCCCCGTGGCCTCGTCGACCTTCCAGCCGATGTCACAGAAATTGGTGTAGGCGACGTGCTTGATCTCGGGCAGGGCGTCGCCGGTCAGGCGCACGAAGGGAGAACGGGCGTGAGCTGTCTCGAGCGCGGCGGCGGCCTGCGCCGCGCTCACGCCGGTCTTCAGCCGCGCGTAGATCGTCGACAGGATGCCGCGATCGAGCGGCACCAGGTGCGGCGTGAAGGTGACCTCGCGGCCCAGCCCCTGCCTCATCTCGGCGGTGTGGCGGTGGCCGAAGAGGCCGTAGGCCGCCACCGAGCCGTGGTTCTCGCAGAAGTGGGTGCGATCGCTCGGCGCCTTGCCGGCCCCCGACACGCCCGACTTCGCGTCGACGATGACGTCGGCGCCGTCGTCGAGCAGGCCGGCGTCGGCCAGCGGCTGGAGCGCCAGCAGCGACGCCGTGGGATAGCAGCCCGGGCACGACACCAGCCGGGCGCCGGGGATGCTCGCGGCGGCAAACTCGGTCAGGCCGTAGACGACGCCGTCGGGCATCACCGCCGTGGCCGGATACCAGCGGGCCCGGGCGGCGTCGTCGCGCAGGCGGAACGCCCCCGAGAGATCGATCACGCGGCGGCCGGCCGCCAGGAACATGGCGCCCATCTCGGCCGACGCGGCCTCGGGCAGCGCCAGGAACACGATGTCGGCGTTGGCGATGACCGCCTGGGGATCGAGCGGCACGACCTC
Organism: uncultured Acidobacteriota bacterium; assembly: GCA_963834325.1. Taxonomy (GTDB): domain Bacteria; phylum Acidobacteriota; class Vicinamibacteria; order Vicinamibacterales; family UBA2999; genus CADEFD01. The sequence goes on along the minus strand of CAWIBL010000013.1, from coordinate 99,612 downwards.
GCCTTCCCAGATGCGCGCCAGGCCCGGCAGGCGGCGCGGCGTGCTCGTGGCCTGCGAGGCCGTGGCGGTCGTCAAGGTGGCGTGCGGATGACGCGCCAGCAGGCGCACCAGTTCCTGTCCGGCATACCCGGTGGCACCAACCACGGCCACGCGAACGGGTCCGGCCGGGGCGGGGCGAGCAGCGGTCTCGGTCATCGTCTCCGGGCTCTCGGAAAGTTATTCACGGGAAGGAATAACTATGCAGAGAATTCGCGGGCCCGTCAAGAGTTCCTCGGCAAATATCGGCACTCGGCTATGCATAGTGATATACACTCGGCTGCATAATTATGAAGGCCCGCCGCCAGGCCGCCGTCGTCGAGATCGTCAGCGGCGACGCGGTGCGCAGCCAGGAACAACTGCGCCAGCGGCTCTCGGCGCGCGGCTTCGACGTCACCCAGGCGACCCTGTCGCGCGACATCAAGGAGCTGGGCCTGGTGAAACGCGCCGCCGACGGGGCCTACCAGTCGGCGCCCGACGAGGACGGCTCGCGCCCGCCCACCGAACAGGCCCGGCACACCTTGCAGCGGGCCCTCATCGATTACCTCGCCGGCATCGAGCAGTCGCAGCAGTTGCTCGTGTTGAGGACCGGCGCCGGCGAAGCGCAGCTGCTGGCCCTGGCCATCGATCGGGCCAGACTGGCCGACGTGCTCGGCACCATCGCCGGCGACGACACGGTGCTGGTCATCGGCCGCGACGCCCGGGCGGCGCGCCATCTGGTGCAGCAGTTCGAAGGACTCGCTGCCGGCTAGTCCGGGCGACAGGGAACGTGACGGGGCGCATGGGGCGCGGGGACATCGAGGTGCAGGTATGAGCGGCGGGCATTTGTGGTCGGGACGGTTCGACGGGGCGCCCGATGCGGCGGCGTTCGACTTCGGCGTGTCGTTCCCGTTCGACCGAAAGCTGTTCGAGGACGACGTCACCGGCAGCCTCGCCTGGGCCGACGCGCTCGGCCGCGCCGGGGTGCTCGACGCGGCGGCCGTGGCCCGGATTCGTGAGGGGCTCACCGCCATCCTCACCCAGGGCCGGGAGGAGCCGGCGTGGGTGGCGGGCGACGACGAGGACATCCACGCCTTCGTCGAACGTCAGCTCGTCACGCGCATCGGCGACGACGGCCGCCGTCTGCATACCGGCCGCTCGCGCAACGAGCAGGTGTCGGTCGACTTCCGCCTCTACCTGATGCGCCGCATTCCCGTGCTGCAAGGGCGCGTGCGCGCCCTCGTGGCCGCGCTGGCCGATCAGGCCGAGGCGGCGGGCGAGGCGCTGATGCCGGCCTACACCCACATGCGCCGGGCCATGCCGGTGCTGGTCAGCCACTACCTGCTCAGTCATGCGGCGGCCTTGCGGCGCGATCATCGCCGGCTCGAGGTGGCGCGGGACGAAGCCGACGCGCTGCCGCTCGGGTCGGGCGCGGTCGCCGGTACCGGCTATGCCATCGACACGGCGGCGCTGGCCGCGGCGCTGGGCTTCTCGCGCGTCGTGCCCAACAGCATGGACACGTCGTCGGACCGCGACTTCGCGGTCAGCTTCCTGCACGCCTGCTCGCTGGCGATGGTGCATCTGAGCCGCCTGGCCGAGGACGTCATCTACTTCACGGCCGAGGAATTCGGCTTCTTCGACCTGGCCGATTCGTCGGCCACCGGCAGCAGCATGATGCCGCAGAAGAAGAACCCGGACCCGATGGAACTGGTGCGCGGCAAGGCCGGGCGCGCCATCGGCAATCACGTCGCGCTGCTCGTCGCCATGAAGGGCCTGCCGACCGGCTACAACAAGGATCTGCAGGAGGACAAGGAAGGCGTCTTCGATTCGGAGCAGACCGTGACCGTGTCGCTCGAGGCCGCCGCCTCGGTCATCTCGAAGCTGACCTTGAAGCCGGAACGCACCGGCAAGGCCGCCTCCGGGCTGCTCCTCGCCACCGATGCCGCCGACTACCTCGTGCGCCACGGCCTGCCCTTCCGCCACGCGCACGAAGTGGTGGGCAAGATGGTGCGCGAGCTGCTCCTTGCCGGCCGCGACTTCGACGACCTGTCGCGGGCCGAGTGGCGCGCCTATTCGGAACTCTTCGGCGACGACGTCAAGCAGGCGGTGAGCGCCCTGGCGTCGGTGCGGGCGCGGCGCACGCCGCAGTCCACCCATCCCGACGCGGTGGCGGCGGCGCTGGCCGAGACGCGGGCCTGGCTGGCGGCCGGGGGCCGCTAGCCGGCGGCGCCGGGGCGGGGATTTACCCGGCCGCGTCGAATGGAGGAAGATCGCGGAGCGCCGGATCGGCCGACGCGCAGACAGGGAGCGGTGATGGCAGGAGCACTCGAGGGCAAGGTCGGTCTCATCGTCGGCGTCGCCAACAAGCGATCGATTGCCTGGGCCATCGCCCAGGCGGCGGCGCGCGAAGGGGCGCGTCTCGTGCTCACCTATCAGGACCGCTTCGCCGAGCACGTCCAGGAACTGGCGGCCACGCTCGACCCGGCGCCGGTGCTGCTGCCGTGCGACGTGCAGGACGACGCCCAGATTGCCGCCGTGTTCGCCCAACTCGCGGCCCAGGGCGGCGAGCTCGACTTCGTGGTGCACGGCGCCGCCTTCGCCCCGCGCGACGAGCTGACGAATCCCTTCGCCAACACCACCCGCGAGGGCTTCCGCGTGGCCCTCGACGTGAGCGTCTACTCGCTCATCGCCCTGGCCCGCGGCGCCCGGCCGCTGATGGAGGCGCGCGGCGGCGGCAGCATCGTGGCCCTGACCTTTCTCGGCGCCGACCGCGTGTTCCCGAACTACAACGTCATGGGCGTGGCCAAGGCGGCGCTCGAGTCCACGGTGCGCTATCTGGCCGCCGACCTCGGCCCGCAGAACATCCGCGTCAACGCGGTGTCGGCCGGGCCGATCAAGACGCTGGCGGCCGCCGGCGTGGGCGGCTTCTCGGCCATCCTCAACGTGGTCCGCGAACGGGCGCCGCTGCGCCGCACGGTGGAGACGGCGGAAGTGGCCGATGCGTCGGTGTTCCTGCTCGGGCCGGCCGGCCGGGGCGTGACCGGCGAAGTGCTGATGGTCGACGCCGGCTACCACGCGGTCGGGATGTAGGACCGGGACGGCGGGCTCCGGCGGGCAGCAAGCGGAGCTACCGCTCGACGACGATGCGCTCGGCCGCGACGCCCAGGCCGACCAGGCTGGCGGTGACGGCGCCGACGAAGCCGGCCGGGCCGCACACCAGGCACCACGCGTCGGGCCCGGGCAGGACGGCCGCCAGCAGCCCCTCGTCGATGCGTCCGGAGCGGCTGTAGCCGCCGGGCGCGGGCACATCGCGGGTGACGGTCTTGTGGAAGCGCAGGCGGCCCTCCTGGTGGAGGCCGTCGAACTCCGTGGCGAAGGCGAACTCGTCGGCCGTCCGGGCGCTGTAGACGAGGGTGATGGCCGCCGCGCCGTCCCCTTCGAGCCGGTCGAGCGCCACCGCGCGCAGCGGCGCGATGCCGGTGCCGCCGCCAATCAGCAGCAAGGGCGCGCCCCCGGCCGCCGCCGGCACGCCGAAGCCGCCGATCGGGCCGTCGAGGGCCAGGGTCCGGCCGACCACCGAGGCCGGGTCGAGACCCGGATCGCCGAAGGCGCCGTCGGCCGGCACGAGCAGCTCGAGTCCGCCGCGCGCAGCCAGCGAGGGCGGCGAGGCGATCGAATAGGCCGAGCGCGCCGGCGCGCCGCTCAGGCCCGCCATCACCGCCTGGCCGGCACGAAACACGAACGAGGCATCGGGGAGGTCGAGGCGGAGCAGGCGCGTGCGCGGCGTCGCCCGCACGGCCTCTCGCAGCAGCACCGTGAGCACGCGCCTATTACAGCACGCCGCTGCGGGCGCGCTCGATGTCGCCATCGCTGAGGTCGGGCGGCATCGCCGGCAGGCGGAGCCCCGAGATGCCGCGGGCGCCGGGCCGGCCCGGGCCGGTGTGCGACACGTGCCGGCGTTGCGTCTTGTCGCGATACATCCGGGCGTCGCCCGAGGCGAGCAGCGCCTCGTAGGTCTCGCCGTCGTGCGGGTAGACGGCCGCGCCGACGCTGATCGACAGGGTGAGGCGGCGTCCGGGCCGCGCCTCGAAAACCACGTCCTCCATGGCCTGCTTGAGTTCGACGCGCTTGCGCTCGGCCTCGTCGGCGCCGCACCCCGAGAGCACGACGATGAACTCGTCGCCGGCATAGCGCACGCAGATGTCGTAGGGGCGCACTCCGGCGCGCAACACGGTGGCCACTTCGCGCAGCGCCCGGTCGCCGACGTGATGGCCGTGGCTGTCGTTGATCTCCTTGAAGTTGTCGCAGTCCATCACCAGCAGCGCCACCTCCGACTTGAGGCGCTCGGCCCGGGCCAGCTCGCGCGTCAGGTGCAGGACCATGAAGCGGGTGTTGGGCAGCCCGGTGAGCGCGTCGGTAAGCGAGTCTTCCTGGGTGCGCTCGAACACGTTGGCGTTGGAGATCACCGCCGAGGCCTGTTCGCAGACCCGATCGAGCAGGCGGCGGTGGTCGTCGGTGTAGGCGTCCTCGGTTTCCTGGTAGACGGCCAGGGTGCCGATCAACCGGTCGTTGATGATGAGCGGCGAGACGATGGCCGACTTGAGCGACGTGCTGGTGGGCGCCAGGCCCGCGGCCTCGAAATCGGCGCTGGGCCGGGCATTGACGAGCGGCCGGCGGTTGCGCGTGACCCAGCCGGTGAGCCCGTGGCCGCTCTTGATGGTCATGCTGCCGATGAGTTCGGAATCGAGGCCGGTGGCGAAGCGGCAGCGCAGCCAGTCGTGCTCCTCGTCGTACATGAACAGGGCGCAGGCGGCAAACGGGACGAGGTTGCTCAGCTTCGAGCTGATGAGGGCCATGGTGTCGGCGACGCCCAGGCTCGTGCCCATCGACTGGGCGATTTCGTAGAGCGCGTAGATCTCCTTGTGGGCCAGGGCGATGTCCTCGAACACCGTGCTGCCCCTGCCGGCCTCGTTCTCGAAGCCCACGGCGGGGCGGCCCAGTTCGGAGGTCGGCTCGAGCGTGAGGCGCCGCGCCGGCGCCTGCTCCAGCCGGTCGGCCTCGGCGGCGAGCAGCGGCAACTGTGCGAAGAAGACCTGCACCACGCGCGGGTCGAGCGCCTTCCCGGACTCCTGCTCCAGCACCGACAGCGCGGCCTCGTGATCCATGGCCCGGTGATATGGCCGGTCGGAGGTCAGGGCGTCGAAGTAGTCGACGACGGTGAGGATGCGCGCGCCGAGCGGGATGTCCTCGGCCTTGAGGCCCTGCGGGTAGCCGCGGCCGTCCCAGCGCTCGTGGTGGCTGAGGATGATCGGCGCCACGGGATAGGGGAACGGCACGGCGCTGATGATCTCGGCGCCGACCTGCGGGTGGATGCGGATCTTCTGGAACTCTTCCTGCGTCAGCGGCCCCGGCTTCGACAGGATGTGCTCGGGCACGGCCAGCTTGCCGATGTCGTGCAGGAGCGCGGCGGTCTTCACGCCCTGGATCTCCTGCTCGGGCATGCCCAGCGCCTTGGCCAGGCCGGCGGCATAGACCTGCACGCGGCGGATGTGGCTCTGCGCCGTCTGGTCCTTGGCGTCGATGGCCAGGGCCAGGGCCTCGATCGTGGCCAGGTGCAGGTCCGACATCTCCTGGACGTGCCGCCGTTCGTCCTCGATGCGCCCGAGGTAGACCTTGTAGGTGCGGTAGATGAAGTAGACCGGCGCGGCGATGAGCAGCATGCCCATCCCGATGCCGAGATTCAGGACCGCCAGGCCGGTCATGAAGGCCACGGCCGCGCCCACGAAGTAGCTCGGCGCGCTCCACAGGAAGTTCTGGTTCCACGACGCCACGATCGGCTGGCGGGTCGAGAGCGAGATGGCGACCGAGACCAGAATCGTGTTGAAGAGGAAGTAGGTCGTGGCCGCGCCGACCAGGGCGGCCGCCACCGCGAAGGAGTTGGTGAAGACGCCCGGCACGCCGCCCAGCGCCACGTAGGTGAAGCCGGCCGCCTGCACCGTGATCGCCAGCGACGCCATGCTGAAGAGCGTGCGGTAGAGCGGCGTCGGCTGCTTCATCCGGAACGTGCACTGGCTCCACGCGCTGGTGACGGCGATGAGGGTGGTGGGGTTGGGGCCGAGCAGCAGGAGGGCCGCGAAATCCACGGCGTAGCTGACCGACAGGGTCGAGCCGCTGGCCGAGAGCAGCGCGACCTTGAAGGCCGACGACACGTTCGACATCAGCAGCAGCGCCAGGAAGAGCTGCGGCTGGTCGAAGATCTGCGAGTTGGGGACGGTCCACGCCAGCAGCGCCGCGCCGATGGCGACGACGCTGACGATGAAGACCTGGGCCGCCGTGGGGAGGGCGCGCATGCCTACTGTGTCGGTGGCGCGGCGATCACGCCCCGACGGGCTCCCGGCGCCGGCGGTTGGCGGGCTCCAGACCGTACTCGTCGATCTTCCGGTAGAGCGTGCCGCGGCTGATGTCGAGCACCCGCGCCGCTTCCAGCTTGTTCCAGCTGGCGGCTTCGAGCACGAGCGCGATGTGGGTGCGTTCGGCATCGCGCAGCGTGGGCAGGCGCCCCGACGGCGTGGTCGAGCCGGGCGCCAGCGGGGAATGCAGGAACTCGATGTCCTCGCTGCGGATGATGTGGCCGGGCGACGACAAGGCGGCGCGCGACATCGTGCTCTCGAGCTCGCGGATGTTGCCCGGCCAGTGATAGCCGAGCAGCCGGTCGGTGGCCTCCTGCGAGAGCCGCTTGGCGTCGAGCGGCAGGCCGTTGGCGGCGCAGTAGCGGCCGAGGAAACGGGCGGCGAGCACCGGGATGTCGACGGCCCGTTCCTTGAGCGAGGGCAGGCGGATCGAGAACGCGTTGACGCGGTAGAAGAGGTCTTCGCGGAAGCGGCTCTCGCGCACGAAGAGATCCAGCGGGCGGTTGGTGGCCGAGATCAGGCGGAAGTCCACATGGATGACTTTGCTGCCGCCGAGGCGCTCGAAGCGCCGCTCTTCGAGCACCCGCAGGATCTTGGCCTGGGCCACCAGCGACAGGTCGCCGATTTCGTCGAGGAAGAAGGTGCCGCCGTTGGCCAGTTCCAGCCGGCCCGGCTTGCGGTCGTTGGCGCCGGTGAAGGCGCCCTTTTCGTAGCCGAAAATTTCGGATTCGAACAGCGTATCGGGCAGGGCGGCGCAGTTGACCGCCTGGAACTTCTCGGTGCCGCGCCGCGACAGCTCGTGGATCATCCGGGCCACGACCTCCTTGCCGGCCCCGGTGGGGCCCAGGATCAGCACCGAGATGTCGGACTTGGCGGCGGTGCGGATCCACTCGAAGATGGCCAGCATCTTCTCGTCGCGGCCGATCATCTCGCGGAAGCGCTGCACCGAGGGCGAGGTGTCTTCGATGCCGACGGTGGCGCGGCGTTCGAGGAACGTGTCGAGCAGCGCCCCCTGGGTCGAGGTGGGGTCGATGCGGGCGGCGGCGTAGCACACCGGGTCGCCGGAGATGCGCCGGACCACGCCGGAGTCGACCAGCTCCTTGATGCAGTTCTCGACGTCGAGGCGCATGCGGCCGAACGCCTGCATGATGCCCTCGGCGTCGAACTGCTCGCCCGGACGCGCGCTCAGGAAGCGCAGGATGCCGGCGCGCAGCGGCGACTGCACGAGGATCCGGAAACGCGCCTCCGCGTCCTGCTCTTGTCGGGGCGCCGAGCTGGTCGCTCGACGGGCGGCGAATGTAATGTCGTCCACGGGGCCTCTTCCTACTGTCCTCCTATCGGACAGTCGGCCGGAAATCTTAGGGCTTTGCCGTCCCCTGCCTCATGTATGCCGGCGTCGGCCCGGCGGCGGCGGCGCGAACCGCGCGGCCGTATGCAACCGTGTAATCCTGCGGTGATACTGTGTATCGCGACTCGCTGACTTCTGGAGGATTTCTTCCTTGCCCTACCGCGCCCCCGGCTCCACCGGCCCACGCTCGCACCTGAGCGGCCGCCCTATCCGCTACTACCGCCCGCGCGGCAGCGCCGATGTGCGGACGCTCATCGACGAGGGCTTCCAGGCGTTCAACGCCGCCCGTCTGGGCGAGTCGTGCCGCATCTACTGCGACAAGATGCTGTCGCCCGACCACGACACGACCATCGCCTTGACGGTGGCCGGCGCCCTCACCCCGGCCGGCCTCGGCGGGGCGATGATCGAGTTGATGGAGCGCGGACTCATCGACTTCGTCATCAGCACCGGCGCCAACCTCTACCACGACCTGCACTACGCGCTGAACTTCACCCTGCACCGGGGGTCGCCGTTCGTCGACGACCGCGAGCTCTATGAAGACGGCGTCATCCGCATCTACGACGTGCTCTTCCCGGCCCAGGTGCTGCTCGACACCGACCGCTACGTGCGCGACTTCCTGGTCCGGTCCGGCCTCGACGGCCCGGTGTCGACCGCCGAGCTGCACTACGCGCTCGGCCACGACCTGATGACCCTCTACCCGGGCTGCGAGCGGTACTCGGTGCTGGCCGCGGCCGCCAAGGCCGGCGTGCCGATCTACACCTCGTCGCCGGGCGACAGCTCGATCGGGATGAACATCGCGTTCCACGAGTTGATGAACGACGGTCACCTGATGATCGACCCGAACAAGGACGTCAACGAAATCTGCGCCATCATCCTGGCGGGCGAGAAGAACGGCGCGGTCATCCTCGGCGGCGGCTCGCCCAAGAACTTCTATCTCCAGGGCCAGCCGACGCTGTGGGAGGTCTACGGCATCCCCAAGGGCGGCAACGACTACTTCATCCAGATCACCACCGACCAGGTCGTCTGGGGCGGGCTGTCCGGGGCGACGCCGGCCGAGGCGGTGAGCTGGGGCAAGGTCAATCCCGGCGTGCTGCCCGACACCTGCGTGACCTACTGCGACTCGACCATCGCCTTCCCGCTCTTTGCCGAGTACGCCGTCGGACACGTCAACAACCGGCGACCGCTCAAGCGCCTGGTCGAGAAACGCGACGGGCTGGTGGCGGCGCTCAAGGCCGAGGCCTCCAAGCCGCGCGACGGCGCCGACGCGTAGATCATGGTCCGGCTGCGTGGCGGGCAGGTCGTCGGTCCCGACGGAGTGCTCGAGCATGCCACCGTGGTCCTCGAGGGCGGGCGCATCGCCGCGATTGCCGCCGAGGCCGCCCTGGCGCCCGGGGACGTCGACTGCCGGGGCTGCTGGATCGTTCCCGGCTTCATCGACACGCACATTCACGGCGGGCACGGGGTGGACGTGCTCGACGGGAACGATGCCGTGGCCCGGGTGGCGGCCCACCTGCCGCGCTACGGGGTCACCGGCTTCCTGCCGACGACGGTGGCGTGTCCGCCCGACGAGCTCCGCGCGTTCCTGACCGCGGTCGAGGCCGGCCGCGCCGGCCGCGCGCCGGACGCCGCGCGCGTGCTCGGCGCCCACCTCGAGAGCAACTTCATCAATCCCGACTTCAAGGGCGCCCAGCCGGAACGCTGCCTGCGCCTGCCGCCGTCGGACGCGCCGCCCGAGGCGCGACGGCACGTTCAGCGGCGCGGCGATCCTGGCGGCGATTGCCGACCACCGCGACGCCGTGCGCATCGTCACGCTCGCGCCCGAACTCCCGGGCGGGCTCGCGCTGGTGCGAGCGCTGGTCGAAGCCGGCCACCGCGTGTCGCTCGGCCACTCGGCGGCCACCTACGACCAAGGCCTCGCCGCCATCGCCGCCGGCGCCCGTCACGCCACGCACCTCTTCAATCGCATGCCGCCCCTGTCGCATCGCGCGCCGGGCCTGGCCGGGGCGGTGCTGGGCGCGCCCGAGGTCGTGTGCGAGGTGGTCTGCGACGGGCACCACGTGCATCCGGCCGTGGTGCGCATGGCGGCGCGGATGAAGGGCCGCGCCGGGCTCGTCGCCATCACCGACGGCACGGCCGCCGCGGGCCTGCCGGTCGGGGCCACGGCCCGACTCGGCGAGCACACCATCATCGCCCGCGAGCAGTGCGCGGAACTGGTCGACGGCACGCTGGCCGGCAGCATCACCACCATGGACGCGGTGTTCCGCTTCCTCATCGGACCGGTCGGCCTGAGCCTGGTCGAGGCCTCGCACCTCACGGCCACGACCCCGGCCGATGTCCTGGGCCGCCCCGATCTGGGCCGGCTCGCCGCCGGCGCGGTTGCCGATGTCGTGGTCCTCGACGCCGGCTTCCGCGTGCGCCAGACCTGGGTGGACGGAGTGGCGGCGTGGAACTCCGCCGCGCCTCCCGCCGTCTCTCCGACCGGAGGCCCGCAGTGAGATTCCCCCTATCCCGCCTCGGCGGACTCGGCGCGGTCCTTGCCGCCTGCGCCGTCTCGGCCTGCACCGTCAACGTCAACACCGAGGGGGCCACCGCCTCGGAGACCCGCACGTTCACCGTCACCGGCAGCCCGACGGTCACGCTCGACACCTTCGACGGCGCCATCGAGGTGCACTCGTGGGACCGCAACGAGGTCGAGGTGGTGGTCGACAAACAGGCCCAGGATGACGCCCTGCTCGGGCAGATCGTCGTCGAGCAGTCGCAGGACGGGGATCACGTGACGCTGCGCGTGCGCGGGCCGGCCGGCGCCTCGCGCTCGGGGGTCGTCATCGGCGTGTCCTTGTCGCCCCGGGCCACGCTGCGCGTCGCCCTCCCGAAGACCGCCACGCTGGAACTGAAGAGCGGCGACGGCACCATCAGCGTCGAGGACGTGGCCGGGTCATTCACGCTGCAATCGAGCGACGGCGCCATCGTCGGCACGCGCCTCACGGGAGACATCCGGGCCCGCACCGACGACGGCTCCATCCGGCTGCGCGAAATCACCGGGAAGATCGACGTCGAGACGCTCGACGGCAGCATCGTCGTCAACGGCACGCTCACGCACCTGCGCGCCAAGACCGGCGACGGCTCGGTGCGCATCGGGGCCGAAGCGGGCAGCGCGATGGCCGACGACTGGCTGGTCGAGACCGGCGACGGGTCGGTGGAATTGCGCCTGCCGCGCGGCGCCGCCATGGTCATCGACGCTTCCACCTCCGACGGGGTGATCCGGTCGAGCTATCCCGGCCTCACCGTGCCGGAGCGGAGCGACGACGAGCGCGAGAGAAACGATCGGCGCGAACTGAAGGCCACGCTCGGCGGCGGCGGCCACACGCTGCGCGTCCGCACCGGCGACGGCACGATTCGCTTCGAGTCCTGACCGGGCCCGTCAGCCGAGTGTCGACGGCGCCGGATGCGCGTAGACGCTCGGATCGATCACGCCGGCCTCGGCAAACGCTTCGCGCCGTTCGCGGCACTTGCTGCACTGCCCGCAGTGCGTGTCGCCGCGCGGGGCCATGCACGACAGCGTCAGTTCGAAGGGCACGCCCAGCCGGGCGCCGAGTTCGATGACCTGACGCTTCTGCAGCGCCGAGAACGGCGTGACGATGGTGAGCGAGTAGGCCAGCCCGCGCGCCAGCGCTTCGGCCATGGCCGCAAAGAACGCCGGCGTCGTGTCGGGAAAGGGATTGCCGGCCAGCGGGCCGAGGGCGACGCGGCGGGCGTGACCGCGCGCCGCCACGATGCCGGCCTTGGTCAGCAGCGTGATGTTGCGGCCGATGAGATAGACGTGCGCGTCGGGCGCGTCGTAGGCCGGCGGCTGGCCGGAAATGGCCCAGTGATCCGGTGGGTAGACATCCCGCATCGGCACGTCGACCACGGTCAGCGGCTGCATCCTGCCGACCATGGCCGGCGCGGCCATGAGACGCGACAGCATCCGCAGCTCGGCGTCTTCCCACGCCAGTCCGGACCTGACGTAGATGGGCCGCACTTCGAACTGCGCGGCTTCGTGCACGAGCAGCACCGCGCTGTCGAGACCACCGGACACGAGCACGACCGACGAGGGACGGGTGATCACGCGAGCCGAAGGATACAATCAACCACGACGGGGATGGCACAACTACTTCACGCAGGACCACGATGACGCGGCCCGGTGCCGGCGTCGTCGTCTTCGACCTCGACGGCACGCTCGTCGATTCGGCCGCCGACCTGGCCGCCGCCGCCAGCGCGCTGGTCGTGGAGCGGGGTGGCCGCGCGTTGAGCCGCGACGAGGTGGTGGCCATGGTGGGCGAGGGCGCGCCCGTGCTGGTGCGCCGGGCGCTGACGGCCGCCGGCCTCGACCCAGACACGCCGCACGCCACGGCCCGCTTCCTCGAACTCTACGACGCGCGCCTGCTCGACACGACGGCGCTCTATCCGGGGATCCGCGCCGTGCTCGATGCGCTCGATCCGCTGGTGGCGCTGGCCGTGCTCACCAACAAGCCGGTCGCGCCGGCCGAGCGGCTGCTCGAGGCGCTCGGCGTGCGCCGCTATTTCGTCGAGGTGATTGGCGGCGACGGGCCCTGGCCGCGCAAGCCCGATCCGGCCGGGCTCCTGGCGCTGCGCGGTCACGGCGCCGGCGGGCCGCTGCTTGCTCGTCGGCGACTCGCCCGTGGACGGCGAGACCGCCGCCCGCGCCGGCGCCGGCTTCGTGCTGGCGCAGTACGGCTTCGGCGCGGCCCAGTTCGCCGGCACGCCGCCGCCGTTTGTCGCCGCCGCGCCCGGCGATCTGCCGCGCGTCATCGACGAGGCTCTGCGCCGCGGGGCCCTGACCGCCTGACGGTCAGCGGTCGGCCACGTCCACGAGCAGCTTCGAGGCGGCGCGCGCGCCGATGGTGATGGTCAGGCCGTCCCGGCCGCGCAGGCGCACGGCGTCGGCTGCCTCGTCGCGCGCTTCCACGTGCACCAGCTTCGCCGGGCTTCAAGCCGTGGCGCTCGACGAAGCGGAGGAACACGGGATCCTGATCGCTGACGCGCGCGACCACGACCGGCACGCCGACCGCGCAGGTGAGCAGCGTCTCGAAGTGGCGCTCGAGGATCGTCCCTTCCTTGCCGGGAATGGGATCGCCGTGCGGATCGGTTTCGGGATGACCGAGCATCTCGTCGATCCGGTCGAGCAGACGGTCCGACACCACGTGCTCGAGGTGCTCGGCGTCGTCGTGGACCTCGTCCCAGCGCATCCCCATGACCTGCACCAGGAAGAGCTCGACCAGCCGGTGCCGCCGCAACACGGTGGCCGCCAGCTTGGTGCCGGCGGCCGTCAGCCGCACGCCGTTGTAGGGCTCGTACTCGACCAGACCCGATTCGGACAGGGCCTTCACCATGGTCGTGGCCGTGCCCGGAGCGACGCGGAGGGCGGTGGCCAGCTGGCCCATCGGCAGGAGGAGCTGGCCGGCGGGGAGGCGGCTGACGCCGAGATAAACCTCCTTGAGATAGTTTTCGACCGTGCTCGAATGGGCCATGGACGCCGGCGATCCTAGCAGAGTGCCCCGGCGGCCTTGACTTTAGATGACTATTCGATCATTATTTTGAGTAGTCAAAATCGCTGGGCGGCCGCCGCGGGTCAGGTTGCCGCCGCGCCTACCGATTGATCCCCTGTCCATGATCGACCCCCTGTTCTCGCTGCTGCTCGTCTCGGCCGGGCTCGCGCTCGGCGCCGTGCTGTTCTGGCCCTCGGCCGGGCTGGCGTGGCGCTGGCGCCGCGGGCTGGCGGCGACGGACCGCGTCGAAGTGGAAGACGCCCTCAAGCACTTGTGGGACGGCGAGTACCGGCAGCGGCCAGCCACCCTCGACAGCCTCGCCGGCGTCCTCGGACTTTCGGGTCGGGCCGCGGCCGAACTCGTCGACCGGCTCGGCCGGCTCGACCTCCTGCAGCTCGACGACAGCGCCCTGCGGCTCACGTCCGAGGGGCGCCGCGAAGCGCTGCGCGTCATCCGCATCCATCGCCTGTGGGAGCGGTATCTGGCCGACCAGACCGGCCTCCAGCCGAGCGAATGGCACGCCCACGCCGAGCGGCGCGAGCACGGCACGAGCGAGCAGCAGGCCGAGGCCATGGCCGCCACGCTCGGCTATCCGCGCTTCGATCCGCACGGCGATCCGATTCCGATGGCCAGCGGGGAAGTGCCGCCGCACCAGGGCATCCCGCTCACGCAGTTGAGCGCCGACCAGGCCGCCGAGATCGTCCACATCGAGGACGAACCCGAAGCCGTGTTCGCGCAGATTGCCGCCGCCGGACTGGTGCCCGGCATGCACGTGCGCGTGCTCGACCGCTCGCCGCACCGCATCCGCCTGGAAGCGGAAACCGAGGAAGTGGTGCTGGCGCCGGTCGTGGCCGCCAACGTCACGGTGCTGCCCATCGACGTGCCGGAAGACGTCACCTCGATGATGCGTCTGTCGGCGCTCTCACCCGGCGAGTCGGCCAGTGTCGTCGCCCTCGCCGCCTCGTGCCGCGGCGCCCAACGGCGGCGGCTGCTCGACCTCGGCCTGGTTCCGGGCACCGAGGTGACGAGCGAGCTGCGCGCCCCCTCGGGCGATCCCACGGCCTACCGGATCCGCGGGGCGCTCATCGCCCTGCGCCTCGATCAGGCCAGCCACATCTTCGTCCACAAGCGTCCGGAGGTGTCGGCGTGAGCCATCCCAGCCCCGAGGCCTGCGCGGCCTGCCCCGCGCACCACCTCGCCAACCTGCAGAAGCTCGGGGTCGACATGACCGGGCACGACTTCGTCGTGGCCCTGGCCGGCAATCCGAACACCGGCAAGAGCACCGTGTTCAACGCGCTCACCGGCCTGCGCCAGCACACCGGCAACTGGCCGGGGAAGACCGTGACCAGGGCCGAGGGCGCGTTTGCCAGCGGCGACAAGCGCTACAAGCTGGTCGACCTGCCGGGCACCTATTCGCTGCTCTCGGCGAGCCTCGACGAAGAGGTGGCCCGCGACTTCCTGCTCTTCGGGCAGCCGGACGTGGTCGGTGGTGGTGGTCGACGCCACCTGTCTCGAGCGCAACCTGAATCTCGTGCTGCAGGTGCTCGAGATCACCAATCGCGCGGTGGTCTGCCTGAACCTGATGGACGAGGCGCGGCGCCGCGGCATCGAGGTCGATCCCCGGCGCCTGGCCCGCGACCTCGGCGTGCGCGTCGTGCCCGCCGCGGCCCGCTACGACGAAGGCCTGCCCGAGTTGATGCAGGCCATCGCGGAAGTGGCCCGCGGCGAGGTCAGCGGCACCCCCCACCGCGTCGGCGAGCAGTCGCCGGCGTTGAAGCGCGCCGTCACCCGCCTCGGCGAGGCGGTGCTCGAGCTCTACCCGCAGCTCCCCAACGCGCAGTGGGTCGCGCTCCGGCTGCTCGACGGCGACGAGCGCATCCAGTCGGCCGTGCGCGCTGGCGAACTCGGCGATCTGAATCAGGCCGCCGCCGCCCCGGGCGCGCCGGCCCCGCCGCCGGCCGTGGTCCCGGATCCCGCGGCGGTCCAGGCCGTGCTCGAACTGGCCTCGCAGCTCCGGTGGCAGGTGGGCTCGGAGTTCCACCAGTCGCTGATGGAAGCGGTCTACACCGAAGCCGCCCGCATCGCCGATCGGGCCGTGACGCGCCCGGCCAGCGGCCGCCGCTTCGATCTCGACCGCGCCATCGATCACCTCGTGACCAGCCGGAGATGGGGCGTGCCGCTGATGCTCGCCATGCTCACGGGCGTGTTCTGGCTGACCATCGCCGGCGCCAATGTGCCCTCGGCGATGCTGGCCACGCTGCTCATCGACTGGACGGTGCCGGTCCTCCGGTCGGGCGCGGCGGCGATCGGCACGCCGTGGTGGCTGTCGGGCTTCGTCATCGACGGCATGTACCTGGCCACCGCCTGGGTGGTCAGCGTGATGCTGCCGCCGATGGCCATCTTCTTCCCGCTCTTCACGCTGCTCGAGGACTTCGGCTACCTGCCGCGCGTGGCCTTCAACCTCGACCGCACCTTCCGCCGCGCCGGCGCCCACGGCAAGCAGGCGCTGACCATGGCCATGGGCTGGGGCTGCAACGCCGCCGGCGTCGTCGCCGCCCGCATCATCGAGAGCCCGCGCGAGCGGCTCATCGCCATCATCACCAACAACTTCGCCATCTGCAACGGACGCTGGCCGACGCAGATCCTGGTGGCGACGATCTTCGTCGGCGGCGCCGTGCCGGCGCACTGGGCCGGGCTGATCTCGGCCTTCGCGGTGGTGGGCGTGGCCGTGTTCGGCGTCGTGCTGACGTTTGCCACCTCGTGGCTGCTCTCGCGCACGATGCTGCGCGGCGAGGTCTCGGCCTTCAGCCTCGAACTGCCGCCGTATCGCCCGCCGCGGGTCCTGGCCACGCTCTACACCTCGCTCATCGACCGCACGCTCTACGTGCTGTGGCGCGCCGTGGTCTTCGCGCTGCCGGCCGGCGCGGTGATCTGGCTGGTGTCGAACATCCCCTACGGCGATGCCAGCCTGGCCGCGGCCATCGTCGAGTGGCTGCAGCCGTTCGGCGGGGTTCTCGGCCTCTCGGGCGTGATCCTGCTGGCCTACATCGTCGCCATTCCGGCCAACGAGATCGTGGTGCCGACGATCCTGATGCTCACCGTGCTCGTCACCGGCGCGCCCGGCGTCGGCGAGGGCGCCGGCGTGATGTTCGAGCTCGACTCCACCACCGACACGGCCGCGGTGCTCAGGGCCGGCGGCTGGACGCTGCTCACCGCCGTGTGCCTGATGCTCTTCAGCCTGGTCCACAACCCGTGCTCGACCACCATCTACACCATCTGGAAAGAGACGCGGAGCGTGAAGTGGACGACGGTGTCGGCGCTGCTGCCGCTCGGCATGGGTTTCCTGCTGTGCTTCGTCGTGGCGCAGACCTGGCGCCTGGTGATGGGCTGACCTGACACCCGCGCGCCTTTCGGAGTACCGTCGCGCGGTGAGCGGTTCGCTGTCCTCTGCCTTCGCCTCGCCCGAAGCCAAGCGCCGCCACGTGCGCCGGCTCTTTGCCACCATCGCCGATCGCTACGACCTCATCACGCGCCTCCTCTCCTACGGGATGGACGGCCGGTGGAAGCGCCGGCTGGTCGCCCGGGCCGCCGTGCAGCCGGGCGAGCGGGCCCTGGATCTCGCCACCGGCACGGGCGACGTCGCCTTCGCCCTGGCCGCGGAGGGCGCGGTGGTGGCCGGCCTCGACGTCACGCACCGCATGCTGCAACTGGCGCGTGGCAAGCAGCAAGCGCGCCGGCGCGCCCGGCCTCACCTGGACCACCGGCGACATGACGGCGTTGCCGTTCCCCGCCGGCGCCTTCTCGGTCGTCACGACCAGCTACGGCCTGCGCAACGTCCCGGATCTCGCCGAGGCAGTGGGCGAGATCGCCCGCGTGCTCGCGCCGGGCGGGCGCTTCCTGTCGCTGGACTTCAATCGCCCCGAGTCGGCGGCGCTGCGCGGCCTCTATCTCGGCTATCTGAGCGTGGTCGGGGCGACGCTCGGCTGGGCCCTCCACGGCGATCCCGATACCTACCGCTACATCCCCGCGTCGATTCGGCGCTATCCCGGCGCGCGTGGCGTGGCCGAGCTGTTGGGCGCGGCCGGGCTGACCGGCGTCGAGGCGATTCCGCTTTTGGGCGGGCTGATGACGATTCACGTCGCTCGACGTCCCGGTTGAGAGCCGCCGCTAACGTTGTTGTCACCAGGGTCCGAAACATGGCATGCAGGACGTCGCGACGCGCCACACGCTGAAGAACCGTGCAGCCCCGCGCAACCGTCCGCATGACATCACATGGCCCTCGTAGATTCCCTCCTGACTGCCGTCGTCCGCAGTGACGGCGACGCCCTCGTCCTTCACGTCGGCGAGAAACCTTATGTCGTCGCCGCCGGCGGCCAAGTCGAGCTGTCGAAGCAGGGGCTGGGCCTCGGCGCGATGGAAGGCATGCTGGCCCAGCTGCTGTCGGCCGACGCGCTGCGGGCGCTGCGCGAGATGGGCGCGGTGGAGCACGAACTCGAGGATCGGCCGGCCGCCACGCGGAGACCGGTTCACCGTCGTGGCGGCGCGCGGCGGCGACGACATCTGGATCGAACTGCGCCGGCATCGGCGCCTGCGCGCTCCGGCGTCGCTTCCCGTTCAGCCGGCGGCGGTGGCGCCTCTCACACCGAGCCTCGGGCAGACCGTAACTCCCGCGCCTGTTTCAGCCTCTGCCCCCGGTGCTGGCGCCGGCTCCGGCTTCCGCTTCCGCGTCGTTCACCGTTCGCGCGCCCGCTCCTGCTGCCGCCTCTGCTAGTGCTGCCGTCTCGACGGCTGCTGCGGTCGCTGCTGTTCCGACTGGTGCGGCGGCTTCTGCTCGTGCGGCTGCCTCTCTGCTCCGCCTGCTGCCGGCCCGATCCCGCAGTCGCTGCGGTGGCCAGGCCCGTGCTGGTGCGTTCGCTGGCGCAGCCCGGCGCTGCCGAGAGCGGTCGCGGAGCTGCCGGGCCCATCCGAGTCGGCGTCCGATCACTCCTCGGCCCGGTACGCCGAGCTGTCACGCACGGGCGCCGAGACCCCTGCGCCGGCTGGCTCCGCCCGCCGTGGTCGCCGCGGGGCGACGACGCCGCAGCTCGAACGTCACCCCGACGCGCGCCGCGAGACGCGCCCATGAGCGGTGCGTCAATCCGCATGGCGCCGGTGCCGATGCCGGAGTTCGCGCCGATGCTGCCGGCGACGAGCGCCTCCGGTCCGGGTCGATCGGCGCCCCGGCCCGAATCCAGCGACGAGGTTGCAGCTGCGCCCGACACGGCCGTGCTCGCGGCGCAACCCCCGGCTGACGCCGCGCTCTCCGACGCGATGCCTGCGCCCGTGGCTCCGGCCGCCGCCGCCATCACCGCGCCTGCCTCGGTCGAAGTCGCCACCGCGCCCGAGTCGGCCCCGCCGGCGGTGCCCGTAATGACGACGGTCGAACCCGACGTCGCCGCGGATGCCGAGCATCCCACCGGGCAGACGGTCCGAAGCGAGCCGGTCCGATGCGCCGGCGTTCGCGGACGACCCGGCGGTGGAACAACCGGCCGCGGCCGCTCGGCACGCCGAGCCGCTGATGCCGCCGGTGGATCCGGCCCCGTCGGCCCATCTCACCGCGGTGGAGCCACGCGTCGTCTACCGGCACGAGCCGGCCCCTCGCCTTGCCGCGTCCGTCCACCTGCGCCACGAGACGCTCCGACAGGACCCGGACCCTGACGCGGCCGAACCGCCGACGGCGGGGCAGCCCGCCTCGCAGTTCGGCGCCGACCACCCCGGACTGAACCGTCCGAGGCCCCGGCCGTCGTGCTCTCGCTCACGCGCGACTCGGCCCGATCGACCGGCGGCCCGGCTCGCGGCGGCTCGCGTCCCGGAGGCATCGAGCGCCTGCTGCGACTGGCCGCCGCCCGCGGCGCCTCGGCCCTCTACCTCACCACGCAGGCGCGGCCGGCCGTGCGCGTCGACGGCGACATCCGCCTGCTCGACGGCGAGCCGGCGCTGTCGAGCGGCGATGTCGAGGCGGCGGTGCTGGAACTGGCCCCCGACGGCGCGCGTGACAAGGAAAGCGCCGAGTGGATCCGCGACCTGGCCGATGTCGGCCGCGTGCGCATCACCACCTTCCGCGACTACCGCGGCCCCGGTGCGCTGCTGCGGATGATCTCGGCCAAGGCCACGTCGGCCGAACAGCTCGGCCTGGTCCGCGAGATCCAGGCGCTGGCCACCGAGCCCGAGGGTCTGGTCATCGTCACCGGCCCGCGCGCCAGCGGCAAGTCGACGATGATGTCGGCCTTCGTGGACCTCATCAACCGCCAGCGCAACGACTACGTCATCACCCTCGAAGGGCAGATTCGCCTGGTGCACGAGAGCCGCGGCTCGCTCATCAGCCAGCGCGAAGTGCGCGGCGGCTCCAACGACGTGGTCCAGGCCGCGCGCACGGCCCTGCGCGAGAACCCGGACGTGCTGGTCATCGAGGATCTGCGCTCGCCCGAGGTGCTGCAGGCGGCGCTCGACGCGGCCGGCTCCGGCCTGCTCGTGTTCGTCTCGGTCACGGCGGCCTCGGCCACCGCGGCGCTCGAACGCCTCGTCGATCTTTGTCCGTCCGAACAGCGGCGCAACGTGCGCGCCGCGCTGGCCGAGCATCTGCGCGGCGTGGTCGCCCAGGTGCTGCTGCGCAAGGCCGGCGGCGGGCGCCTGGCCGCGCGCGAACTGGTGCTCAACACCAACGCCGTGGCCGCGCTCGTCAGCGACGGGCAGATCGCCCAACTGCCGCGGGCCATCGACAGCGGCCGCAAGCTCGGCATGGCGCCGCTCAACGACGCGCTGGTGGCGTTCGTGCAGAGCGGCGCGGTCGACGTGCGCGAGGCCTATCGCAAGGCCGATGACAAGGCCGGTCTGCTGGCGCTGCTGCGGCGCGAAGGCATCGACACCTCGTTCGTGGAACGGCTCGCGTAGCCGCGGCGTTTCCAACCCTGAGGCCGCGACCCAGCGGTCGCGTCACCCGGTATCCCGCGCCGCAACTGGGACTTCGCTGTACGAGCATGCAGTTGCCGCGCGGGACACCGGGCAACGCGACCGCTCCCGCCGCGGCTGTGTCTGGTTCGCCGCTGACGCGCCGGCCGCGACGGCTTGCCCGATCCGAAGCGCCGGCAGAGTCGCCGCACTGATTGCGCGTGGCTGATGTGAGTGCGCAGCTACGGCGTTCCAACCCTGAGGCCTCGCCTGGCCGGTCGCGTCACCCGGTATCCCGCGCCGCAACTGGGACTTCGCTGTACGAGCATGCAGTTGCCGCGCGGGACACCGGGCGACGCGACCTCTACTGCCGCGGCCGTGTCTGGTTCACCGCTGACGTCACCGGCCGCGACGGCTCGCCGTGTCACAGCGCCGGCAGCGTCGCCGCACTGATCGCGCGGTGCGAAGCGGCGTGGCCCGGTGTCCCGCGCAGCCGCTGCATGCTCGTACAGCGAAGTCCCAGCGGCAGCGTCGGGATACCGGGTCACGCCGCTGCATGCGGGCGCGCCCGGCCGTCGCGCGAGCCGCCGCAGTCGCAACGAAGATCCCGCGGCTGCCGCGGGAGGCCGCCGAACGAGCACGCCGCTGATGTCGGCAAGCGAGGCGCTGGACGCGGGTGCGCGAGGCGATGACGCCTGCCAGCGCCACCAGGTATTCCTCGCGCAGCCGGGGTTCGCTACGTCAGGCGGAGGGGATAGCCGGGCACGGAGGCGAGACGAGTGCGCCCGGCGTCAGCGCTCAAGCCAGGGGCGCAGTTCTTCGAGCAGCGCCTGGCGCGACGTCCTCCTGGCTGAGCCCCTCGACGCGCTGGCTGTCGGTCAGCGGCCGTTCCTTGCGCACCGTGCGGCTGCCGCGCGAGCGCAGCACGCTCAGCACCGGCGCCGGCGGGTCGAGCGTGGCGTCGAGCGTGAGCTCGATGCCGTCCTCGCGCTGCCGTTCGGGCACGAGCCGCACGCCGCCGAGCGGCGTCATCACCTCGAAGAGCAGCCCCTCGCCCTTGAGCGCGCCGGCCATGGCGCGGAACACGGGCACTGCCGTGTCGTCGAGGAACTTGTCGTAGAGGCGGCTGGCCTCGTCGGCCCGGGCGCGCCGGGCGGTCCCGTCGCGCCGGGCGGCTTCGATGGCCTGGATGAGACTCTTGCGCAGTTGGGCGATATCCATGATCAGAGCCGCACCGCGCCGCTGTCGGCCAGCGCGCGGACGGCCTGCTGATCGTATCCCAGCTCTTCGAGGATCGCGGCGGTGTGTTGGCCGAGGGTGGGCGGCCCGGTGCGCACGCTGCCCGGTGTCTCCGACAGCTTGACCGGCACGCCGGTGACGCGCACGTGGCCCAGCGTGGCGTGCGGCACGGTCGCCACCATCTCGCGGGCGATGGTTTGCGGGTCGGCGAAGACCTCGTCCACCGTGCGCACGCCGCCGCACGGCACGCCGTGTTCGAGCAGCCGCGCCGACCAGGCGGCGCGGGTGCGGGTGGCGAAGACGGCGACGAGGCGCGGCTTGAGCGCCTCGTAGTTGGCCAGGCGCAGGGCGTTGGTGGCGAAACGCGGATCGGCGGCGAGGTCGTCGAGCTCGGCGGCGCGGCAGAATGCCTGCCACAGCCCGTCGTTCCCGACGGCCAGCGCCAGGTCGCCATCGGCGGTGGCGAAGGTCTCATAGGGGGCAATCGTCGGGTGCCGGTTGCCGAGACGGCCGGGCACGGTCCCGGTGGCGAAATAGTTGCCGGCTTGATAGGTCAGCAGCGCCGCGGTGGCGTCGAGCATGCCGATGTCCACGACCTGGCCCCGGCCGGTGTTGCCGCGGGCGACGAGGGCCGCCAGCACGCCTTGCGCGGCGAACATGCCCGAGACGATGTCGACGATGGCCACGCCCAGCCGGTAGGGCGGGCCGTCGGCCGCGCCGGTGATGCTCATCAGGCCGCCTTCGGCCTGCATCACGGCGTCGTAGCCCGGCTCGTCGCGCCGCGGCCCGGTCTGGCCGTACCCGGAGATCGAGCAGTAGATGAGTTCGGGCCGCTCGGCGCGCACGGTCGCGGCGTCGAGCCCGAGGGCGTCGAGCGTGCCCGGCCGGAAGTTCTCCACGATCACGTCCGCCTTGGCCATCAGGCGGTCGACGACGTCCCGGCCGCCCGGCGACTTGAAGTCGATGGCGATGCTTTCCTTGTTGCGATTGACGCTGAGGAAGTAGGCGCTCTCGTCGCCGACAAACGGCGGCCCCCAGCGGCGCGTGTCGTCGCCGCGGCCGGGATGTTCGAGCTTGATGACCCGCGCGCCCAGATCGGCCAGGGCCATGGTGCAGTAGGGGCCCGAGAGGACGCGCGTGAAATCCAGAACGGTGATGCCGCTGAGAGGTCCCATATGTCGCTCGACATGGTATCCGCTCGCATCGCGGCCGTGTTCTGGTAAGTTGCGGACATGGATGCAGCACTCGACGCGGCCACCCGCGTGGTGGTCTTCTCCGGCGAGGCGTGAACGGCCTGCGACAAGGTGAAAGCGTGGCTTTCACAGGCGGGCGTGGCCTTCACGGCCCGGAACGTGGACCAGGACGACTCGGCCTACGACGACCTCGTGGCCACCGGCTACCGCACCGTGCCGCTCACCGTCATCGACGGTCGTGCGGTGGTCGGCTTCGTGCCCGACGCGCTGACCGCGGCGCTCACCGCGCAGGGGTTGTGGCCAGGCGATCCAGAAACGCCTTGAGCCGTTCGAGTCCGGCCAGCACGTAGTCGGCGTGCTCGCCCGCGCCGAGCCGCAGGTAGCCGTCCATCCCGAAGTGATCGCCGGGCACGATGAGCACGCTCTCTTCATCCCGGAGCCGCGTCACGAGCGCGGTGGAGTTCACCGGGTGGACGTAGCGCGCGAAGATGAAGGCGCCGGCCTCGGGCGCGATCCAGTCGAAGGCGTGACCGCACTGGCCCAGCCACGCTTCGACGCGCGGCAGATTCTCGCGCAGGATGCCCTGCGTGCGCGCCAGCAGCTGCGCGCGCCGGTCCGGTGCGAGCGCGGCGGTCGCCAGTTGGTCGCTGAGCGCGCCGGGCGCAATCGAGGTGTAGTCGTGATACGCCCACAACGACGCCACCAGGTCCGGCGGTCCGACGGCCCAGCCGACGCGCAGCCCGGGCAGCCCGTAGGCCTTCGACAGCCCGCTCGTGACGATGACCCGGTCGCCGCGGCCCCACATCGACGGCGATTCCACGCCGTCCCGCTCGGCCCCGCGATAAATCTCGTCGGAGACGACCCAGGCGCCGGGGCCCGCGGCCGCCGCCGCCACGGCATCGAGTTCGGCCGGCGTGAGCCGCGCCCCGGTGGGGTTGTTGGGCGTGCACAGGACGATGGCGCGCGTCTTGGCCGTCACCAGCCGGTCGAGCGCCTCGAGATCGGGCCGCCACCGCCCGGCGGCGCGGTCCAGGATCATCGGCCACTCACGGACGATCCCGCCAAAGGCGCCGACCAACCCCGCCACCTGCAGGTAGGTCGGCACCAGCACCACGACTTCGTCGCCCGGCTGCACCAGCCGCCAGGCGGTCACGAAGTTGGCCTCCGACCCGCCGCTCGTCACCTGGACGTGCCCGGCGGTGGCGCCCGGATAGAGCGCCGCGATCCGCTCTCGCAGCCCCATCGTGCCGTTGGTCTGGGTGTAGATGAGCGGCGCATCGAGCAGCGCGTCGACCGCGGGCCCGTCGCCGAGCAGCTCGCGGACCGACAGGGGGCGCACGCCGCTTTCCGACAGGTTGAAGCGGACCCGGTGCTCCCATTCGGACTGGAAACGTTCCAAGGCAAAGGGCTCGACGTGCATGGCGACGAGTATACTGAGCGCCATATCGGCCATGCGTGAGGAGTTGCTGCCGCGATTCGTCGAGATTCCCGCCGGCGAATTCGTCATGGGCTCGACCGACGGGGACGACGACGAGCGGGCGGTCAGCCTGGTGCTGGACCGGTTCCATCTGTCGGCGCATCCCGTGACCAACGCGCAGTACGGCGAGTTCGTCCGCAACACCGGGCACCGCGCGCCCGACGTGCGGGATCTGCCGTCGTTCGTCTCGCCGGCCGCCGAAGCCACCTTTCGGGAACTCGCGTCGCCCTATGTCTGGCGCGGCGGCGACCTGCCCAAGGACCGCGGCCAGCATCCGGTCACCCTCGTCACCTTCGCCGATGCCGTGGCCTACTGTGTGTGGCTCGGCACCCGCCTCGGGCGCGCCGTGCGGCTGCCCACCGAGGCCGAATGGGAGCGGGCCGCGCGAGGCGGGGTCGAGGGCCTGCGTTATCCGTGGGGCGACGAGATCGATGCGTCGCGTTCGAACTTCCTGCCCGACGCCGGTGCGAAGCGCATGCGCGGGACGCGCCCGGCCGGTTCGTTCCTGGCCAACCCGTTCGGCCTGCACGACATGAGCGGCAACGTCTGGGAATGGGTGGCCGACTGGTACGCGCCCGACACCTACGGCAAGGAAGCCCGGAACCCCACCGGCCCGGTCTCGGGCAGCATGCGGGTGCTGCGCGGCGGCTCGTGGGTCACCCACGACGCCCGCCAGCTGCGCTGCGCCTATCGCCACAAGGTGCCGCCCGACAGTTACGCCTACAGCATCGGCTTTCGCGTGGCTTATACCGAGACGCGCGACCTGGCCGGGCACATCATTTCCGACGAGGCGCTGCAATGAGGCACATGGCCCTTCTGTCTTTCGGTGCGCTGGTCCTGTCGGCGGTGACGGCCGCGGCGCAGGCGCCGCCGGCCTCGCCCGTGCCCACGGTGGTGGTGCAGGGCGAAGGCGAGGTGAAGGCCGTGCCGGATGTCGCCTTCGTGACCATCGGCGCGGAGCTGCGCGCGTCTACCGCCAAAGGCGCGCAGGGCGCGGCCGCGGCGGCCATGACCGCCGTGCAGCAACGGATCGTCGCCGCGGGCGTGCCCAAGGACGCCATTCGCACGCTGTCCTACGACCTGCAGGCGCAGTTCGACTACACCAACGGCAAGCAGGTGCCGCGCGGCTACCTGGCGCGCAACGTGATCGAGGTGCGGCTCGACGACCTGGCCAGGGTCGGCGAGGTGCTGGAACTGGCCGTGGCCGCTGGCGGCACCTCGGTGCACGGCGTGCGCTTCGACCTGAAGCAGCGCGACACGACTCGAGCGGGAAGCGCTCACCCGGGCCGTGGCCGACGGCCGGGCCCGCGCCGAGGCCGCCGCCAAGGGCGCCGGGGCCGTCGTCGTCGCCGTGCTGCGCATCGAGGAGTCGGGGAGCCGGCCCATGCCGATCGAGGCGCCGATGATGCGCATGTCGGCCGACGCCGCGCCGAGCGCGCCTCCGATTGCCGCCGGCGAGGTGGTGGTGCGGGCCAGCGTCACGCTCACCGCATCCATCAAGTAAGTAGCCGCGGCTTTCCGGAGTGCGCCGCAGCTGCCGCGCCGCGCCTCACGGCGCCGTGGCGCGGGCCAGACTCTGCCACAGATACCAGCTCGCCACCGAGCGATGCGGCCGCCAGGCCTCGGCCAGCGCGCGCGCTCGCGCCGGGGTGGGCCGGGCGCGCAGCCGGTAGGCGCGCTGGATCGCCACCATCAGCGCCAGATCGCCGGCCGGGAACACATCGGGGCGCTGCAGGTGGAACATCAGGAACACTTCGGCGGTCCACGTGCCGATGCCCTTCACCGCGGTGAGCGCCGCGGTCGCGCCCTCGTCGCTCTGCGCGGGCAGGGCGGCAAGGTCCAGCCGGCCGTCGTCCACGCGCGCGGCCAGGTCGCGGACGTAGATGACCTTCGCCCGGCTCAACCCCGCGCCGCGGAGCGTGTCGTCGTCGAGGCGGAGCAGCCGCGCCGGCAGGGGGCTGTCGTTGGGGAAGAGCGCACACAGCCGCGCGAAGATCGTGCGGGCGGCGGCGGCCGACACCTGTTGCGCGACGATGGCGCGCAGCAGCGTCGTGAACGGATCGGCGTGCACCCGGGCCTGGAACCGGCATGGCCCGACCCGGTGGATCAGGGCCGCCATCGCCGGATCGGTCGAAAGCAGATGCCGGCGGGCGCGCCGGGTGTCGATGGCCACGACGCATCTTGCCACGAGGTCCGCCGCGCCTGGTGGCGCCCGAATCTTTCGCTTGCGCGGCCGTGGTGCCCCTGTAAGCTGAGGGCATCGCCGCCATGGAACATTCGATCCTTTCCGCCATCGGCCGCACGCCTCTGGTGCGCCTCGCCCGGCTCGAGCGCGACGTTCCGGGCCTCGAACTGTACGGCAAGCTCGAGGCCAGCAATCCCGGCGGGTCGGTCAAGGACCGGGCCGCGCGCCACATGATTCTCGAGGGGCTGCGCACCGGCGCCCTGGGCCCTGGCAAGCGGCTGCTCGACGCCACCTCGGGCAACACCGGCATCGCCTACGCGATGCTCGGGGCCGCCCTCGGGTTCCCCGTCACGCTGTGCCTGCCCTCGAGCGCGAGTCCCGAGCGCAAGCGGATTCTCGCCGCCTACGGGGCCGAGCTGGTGTTCACCAATCCGATGGACGGCTCGGACGGCGCCATCGTCGAGGCCCGGCGCCGCTACGCGGCCGCTCCGGCGCTGTACTTCTACCCGGACCAGTACAACAACCCCTTCAACTGGCGCGCCCACTTCGAGACCACTGGCCCCGAAATCCTGGCCGAGACCGCCGGCCGGGTCACGCACTTCGTGGCCGCCCTGGGCACGAGCGGGACGTTCATGGGCACGGGCCGCTTCCTGCGCGGCCAGGTCCCGGGCGTGGTGCTCATCTCGGTGCAGCCCGAGTCGCCGCTGCACGGCCTCGAGGGACTCAAGCACATGGCCTCGGCCATCGTCCCCGGCATCTACGACGCGACGCTGGCCGACCACGCCGCCGAAGTGTCGACCGAGGACGCCCACGAGATGACGCGGCGGCTGGCGCGCGAAGAAGGGCTGCTCGTCGGCGTGTCGAGCGGCGCCAATCTGGCTGCCGCACTGGCCCACGCCACTGCGGCCCGGCAGTCGCGCGATCATCTGGTGATGGTCGTCATCCTTTGCGACGCCGGCGACCGCTACCTGTCCGAGCACTTCTGGGACGAGGGCCGCGTTGCGGCGGCCGACGAGACCCCCGTGGCGCGCGGGGGCACCGCCCGGTGACTCCGCTGACGCTTGGGCCGGGCGTCAGGGCGGCCATCGAGCAGCACGGCCGCGACACCTACCCGCACGAGTGCTGCGGCGCGCTGCTGGGCGCCGGCGACGTCGTCGCCGCCGTGCACGCGCTGCCCAACGTGACCACCGAGGGGCCGCGCCGCCGCTTCCGGATCGACGACCGCGACTACCTGCTGGCCGAACGTCAGGCCAGCGCCGCCGGCCTGACGCTGCTCGGGTTCTACCATTCCCACCCCGACCATCCGGCGGTGCCGTCGCAGTACGACCTCGACCACGCCTGGCCCACGTTCGTCTATCCCATCGTCGCCGTACGCGACGGCCAACCCGAGGCGCTGCGGGCCTGGGCGCTGCGGGCCGACCGGTCGGCGTTCGACGAGCGGCCCATCGACGACACGTCCGGCGGTGCCGGAGCGTCGTAAGCTTGCACCCGAGGACACCCATGCCCGTTGCCATCCACATCCCCACGCCGCTTCGTCCCTTCACCAACAAGCTCGACGTGGTGAACGCCACCGGGTCCACCGTGGGCGAGGTGCTGAACGACCTGACGACGCAGTACGCCGGATTGAAGCAGCACCTCTATGCCGCCGACGGCCGCTTGCGCTCCTTCGTCAACATCTATGTCGGCGACGAAGACATCCGCTACCTGCAGAAGGAGCAGACGCCGGTGGCCGACGGCCAGACCGTCAGCATCATCCCGTCGGTGGCGGGCGGGGCCGGGGCGGCCGCGCCGGCGCTTCCGGCGCTCGAACCCGATGAAATCAAGCGCTACAGCCGCCATCTCATCCTGTCCGAGGTGGGGATGGAGGGGCAGCAGAAGCTCAAGGCCGCCAAGGTGTTGTGCATCGGCGCCGGCGGACTCGGCTCGCCGGTGGCGATGTATCTGGCCGCGGCCGGCGTCGGCACGATCGGGATCGTCGACTTCGACTCGGTCGACCTGAGCAACCTGCAGCGCCAGATCCTGCACGGCACGTCCGACGTGGGCCGCTCCAAGCTGGCCTCGGCCCGGGACACCCTCCACAACCTGAACCCGCACGTGAACGTCATCACGCACGAAGTGGCGCTCAGCTCGGCCAACGCCCTCGAGCTGTTCCGCGGCTACGACGTCGTCGTCGACGGCACCGACAACTTCCCGACCCGCTACCTCGTGAACGATGCCTGCGTGCTGCTCGGCATTCCCAACGCTTACGGCAGCATCTTCCGCTTCGAGGGACAAGCCTCGGTCTTCGGCGCCAAGGACGGCCCGTGCTACCGCTGCCTCTACCCCGAGCCGCCGCCGCCCGGGCTCGTGCCGAGCTGCGCCGAGGCCGGGGTGCTGGGCATCCTGCCGGGCCTCATCGGCACCATCCAGGCCACCGAGACGGTCAAGATCATCCTCGGCATGGGGCAGACGCTGGCCGGCCGCTTCCTCATCTACGACGCGATGAAGATGCGCTTCCGCGAGCTGACCCTGCGCAAGGATCCCGACTGCCCGGTGTGCGGCGCCCATCCGACCGTCACCGCGCTCATCGACTACGACCAGTTCTGCGGCGTTGCGCCGGCGCAGACCGCCACCCCGGCCTCCGATATGTCTGACATGACCGTGCTCGAACTCAAGGCCCGCATCGATGCGGGAACTGCTCCCTTCATCCTGGACGTGCGCGAAACGCAGGAATACCAGATCAACCGCATCGACGGCTCGACGCTGATTCCGCTCGGCGAGCTGCCCGCGCGCGTTGGCGAGCTCGACCCCGAGGCCGAGATCGTCTGCCAGTGCAAGTTGGGCGGCCGCTCGGCCAAGGCGGCGGCGTTCCTGCGCCAGCAGGGCTTCACGAACGTCCACAACCTCACCGGCGGCATCACGGCCTGGGTGGAACAGGTGGATCCGACTCAGCCGAAGTACTAGCGACACCCGAAGCTGGGGAGGCAACTCGGCGGAGCTGCGCGGGCAAATCCGACTTGCGCAGTCGGACATGCCCGGCTTAAAATACGACTAGGCCGGTCGGAGATTGGGGGCCGCCGAAGCGGGCTCTTCCGAGGCCCTCACCCCCAGCCCCGAAACCCGCCGACCACCATGTTGCGATTGTCCAAGAAGGCCGATTACGCGCTCATCGCCATGCGGCACCTGGCTGCCGGCGAGGCGGGCACCTCCGCCAGTGCGCGCGAAATCGCCGAGAGCTACGCCATCCCGCCGGAACTGCTGGCCAAGGTGCTGCAGCGCCTGGTGCGCTCGGGCCTGCTGGTATCGGTGCAGGGCACGCGCGGCGGCTACAAGCTGGTGCGCGACGCGCAGCGGATGACCGTGGCCGACGTCATCCAGGCCATCGACGGCCCGGTGGCCGTCACCGCCTGCTCGCCGAGCGATCATGCCTGTGAGCAGTTCGAGCGGTGCGAGATCCGCGACCCGCTCTGGAAGATCAAGACGCGCATCGTCGATGCGCTGGCCACCGTGAGCCTGGCCGAACTGGCCGAGCCGCACTCGCCACCGCCGACCGTGTCGGCGCCGCTCGTCATGCATTCGCCGGGCCGCGCTCCAGCGGCGGTGGGGAAGTGAGGGAGCCCGTGGCGACCCTGCGGCCCATCTACCTCGATCATCACGCGACGACGCCGGTGGACCCGCGCGTGCTCGAGCAGATGCTGCCCTACTTCACCCAGCGCTTCGGCAACGCCTCGAGCCGCCAGCACGCCTTCGGCTGGCACGCCGACGAGGCGGTCGAGCATGCCCGCCAGCAGGTGGCGCAGCTCATCGGGGCCAAGGCCAGGGAAATCGTGTTCACGAGCGGGGCCACCGAGGCCAACAACCTGGCCATTCGCGGCGCCGTCGCCGCGCGGCGCGGCCACGGCGGCCACATCGTCACCGTCACCACCGAACACAAGGCCGTGCTCGACGTGTGCGCCAGTCTCGAGCAGCAGGGTTGCGCCGTAACGCGGGTGCCGGTGGAGCCGGATGGGCGCGTGGACCCCGACCGTTTCGCCGCGGCGCTCCGGGCCGACACGGTGCTGGCCTCGGTGATGACCGCCAACAACGAGATCGGCGTGCTCCAGCCGGTGGCCGATCTGGCCCGGGCCTGCCGCGCGCGCGGCGTGTGGTTCCACACCGACGCCGTGCAGGCGGCTGGACACCTGCCGCTGGACGTGACTGCCCTCGACGTCGACCTGGCCTCGCTCAGCGCGCACAAGATGTACGGCCCCAAGGGCGTCGGCGCGCTCTACGTGCGCCGCACCCCGAAGGTGACCCTCGAACCGCAGGTTGCCGGCGGCGGGCAGGAACGCGGGCTGCGGCCCGGCACGCTGAACGTCCCGGGCATCGTCGGCTTCGGCGCCGCCGCGGACATCGCCCGCACCGAGATGGCTGATGCGGCCCGCCGCGCCGGCGAATTGCGCGACCGCCTGCTGGCCGAGCTGCAGCGCGCCCTCGGCGACGTCACCGTCAACGGCTCGATGATCGCAGCGCCTGCCGCACAACCTGCACGTCAGTTTCGCGGGTGTGGACGGCGAGGCGCTGATGACCTGCCTGGCCGACGACGTGGCCGTCTCGTCGGGCTCGGCCTGCGCCTCGGGCAGCCGCGAGCCGTCCCACGTCATGACCGCGCTCGGCCGGGGCTCGGCCGACAGCTGGGGCGCGTTGCGCTTCGGCCTCGGCCGGGCCACGACCGCCGACGACATCGACGCGGCGGCCGCCCGCGTCGTCGAACACGTGGCGCGCCTGCGGGCGATGTCGCCGGTGGCGACGGGAGTCCGGGCATGACGGCCATCGCTTATTCCGAGGCCGTGCGCGCCCGGTGCCGCGAGCCGCGGCGGGCCGGCGCCTGGCCCGACGAGGACCGGGCCGTGGCCATGGGCTCGGCCGGCAGCCTCGATGCCGGGGCCTGGACGCGGCTGCAGTTGCGGGTTGGCGCCGATGGCCGCGTGGCGGACACGCGCTTCAAGGTGTTCGGCTGCAGCGCCGCCATCGCCAGTGCCAGCTACGTCGCCGACGCGCTCGTCGGCGCCACCCTGGCCGAGGCGCGGCGACTGGCGCCGGCCGACGTGGTCGAGGCGCTCGGGCTGCCGGAAGACAAGGGCGCCATGGCCGCGCTCGCCACCACGGCGGCACGCGCCGCCGTCGACGCATGGGAACGCCAGATGGGGGCGGGGGGCGCGGGGCTGGGGGCGGCGAATGTCGCGAGCGCCGGACGTGCCGCCGATGCCGGGGAGAGACGATGATCGAGATCACTGACAACGCGGCCCGGGTCATCGCCCGGCAGATTGCCCGCAGCGGCGCCGACGCCGGCGGCCTGCGCGTGGCGGTCAAGGCCGGGGGCTGCTCGGGCTACAGCTACGTGTTCCGGTTCGATCCGACGGCGCGCGAGACCGACCACGTGTTCGACGGGCCGGGCGGGGTGAAGGTCTTCGTCGACCCGCGCAGCCTGCCTCTGCTCGAGGGCACGGTGCTCGATTTCGACGAGGGCAACCTGATGGCCACGACGTTCACGGTGCGCAACCCCAACGCCAAGAGCGCGTGCGGCTGCGGCACGTCTTTCAGCGTCTAGTGACGGTCCGCGGCTCGCGGCCGGGGCCAGGTCCCGGTCACGCGGCAGCCGCAGCGAAGCGAAAAGCGATATGGAATCCACAGCAACGACCAAGGTGTTCGAGGATCTGGCGGCCCAGGACTACAAGTACGGGTTCGTCACCGACGTCGAACAGGACATCGTGCCGAAGGGGCTGGACGAAGACGTGGTCCGCCTCATCTCGAGCAAGAAGAACGAGCCTGAATGGCTGCTCGACTGGCGGCTCAAGGCGTTCCGCGCCTGGCAGAAGATGACCGAGCCGACGTGGCAGAACGTCGTCTACACGCCCATCGACTATCAGGAGATCAGCTACTACGCGGCGCCGAAAGAGAAGCCGAAGCTGAACAGCCTCGACGAGGTCGACCCGGAGATCCTGGCGACCTTCAAGAAGCTCGGCATCCCGCTCGAGGAGCAGAAGCTGCTCTCGAACGTGGCCGTCGACGCGGTCTTCGACTCGGTGTCGGTGGCCACCACCTTCAAGGACAAGCTGAACAAGATGGGCGTCATCTTCTGCTCGTTCTCGGATGCGGTGAAGAACCACCCCGAGCTGGTCAAGCAGTACCTGGGTTCGGTCGTGCCCCACACCGACAACTTCTTCGCGGCGCTGAACGCGGCGGTCTTCAGCGACGGCAGCTTCGTGTTCGTGCCCAAGGGCGTCCGCTGCCCGATGGAGCTGTCCACCTACTTCCGCATCAACGCCAAGGGCACCGGGCAGTTCGAGCGCACGCTGATCATCGCCGAAGAGCGCTCGCACGTGAGCTACCTCGAGGGCTGCACGGCGCCGATGCGCGACGAGAACCAGTTGCACGCGGCGGTGGTCGAACTGGTGGCCCTCGACGACGCCGTCATCAAGTACTCGACGGTGCAGAACTGGTATCCCGGTGACAAGGACGGCAAGGGCGGCATCTACAACTTCGTGACCAAGCGCGGCACCTGCCGCGGCAAGCGGTCGAAGATCACCTGGACGCAGGTCGAGACCGGTTCGGCCATCACCTGGAAGTATCCGAGCTGCATCCTGCAGGGCGACGACTCGGTGGGCGAGTTCTACTCGGTGGCGGTGACCAACAACCGCCAGCAGGCCGACACCGGCACCAAGATGATCCACCTCGGCAAGAACACCCGCAGCACCATCGTGTCGAAGGGCATCTCGGCGGGCAAGGGCCAGAACACCTACCGCGGCGCGGTGAAGATCGCCAAGGGGGCAACCAACGCCCGCAACTACTCGCAGTGCGACTCACTGCTCATCGGCGACCGCTGCGGCGCCCACACCTTCCCCTATCTCGAGATCAAGAACACCTCGGCCAAGGTCGAACACGAAGCCTCGACCTCGAAGATCGGCGAAGACCAGATGTTCTACTGCGAGTCGCGCGGCATCTCGAAGGAAGACGCGATCAACATGATCGTCAGCGGGTTCTGCAAGGAAGTGTTCCGCGAGCTCCCCATGGAGTTCGCTGTCGAGGCGCAGAAGCTGCTCAGCGTCTCGCTCGAAGGATCGGTGGGTTAAGGCGATGGCGATGCTTGAAATCAAGGGACTGACGGCGCGGGTGGAGGACAAGGACATCCTCCACGGAATCGATCTGACGGTGAATGCGGGCGAAGTGCACGCCATCATGGGGCCGAACGGCTCGGGCAAGAGCACCCTGGCGCGCGTGCTGGCGGGGCATCCCGGCTACGAGGTCACCGGCGGACAGGTGCTCTACCAGGGCACCGACCTGCTGGAACGGGCCGCCGACGAGCGGGCCCGCCACGGGGTGTTCATGGCGTTCCAGTACCCGGTGGAGATCCCCGGCGTGAACAACGCCTACTTCCTGAAGGCCGCGCTGAACGCCCGGCGCCGGGAGCAGGGGCTCGAGGAACTCGACGCCATCGACTTCATGACCCTGGTGAAGACCGAAGCCAAGCGGCTCCAGATGGACGAGAGCATGCTGCAGCGGGCCGTCAACGAAGGCTTCTCGGGCGGCGAGAAGAAGCGCAACGAGATCTTCCACATGGCCGTGTTGCAGCCGCTGCTGGCCATCCTCGACGAGACCGACTCGGGCCTCGACATCGACGCCCTGCGCGTCGTCGCCGAGGGGGTCAACTCCCTGCGCAGTCCGGAGCGGGCCTTCATCGTCGTCACCCACTATCAGCGCCTGCTCGACTACATCGTGCCCGACGTCGTGCACGTGCTCAGCGAGGGCCGCATCGTGCGTTCGGGCCCGCGCGATCTGGCGCTCGAACTCGAGGCCAAGGGCTACGGGTGGATCGAGGCGGCCCCGGCGGGAGCGGCGCAGTGACGACTATCCAGGCCATCGACTGGGTGCGCGCCGGTCAGGCGGCCCTCGGCACGCGCGCCCCCGAGTGGCTCGCCCGGCATCGCCAGGAGGCGCTCGTGGCCTTCGAGGCCGCCGGCTTCCCACACACCCGCCAGGAAGCGTGGCGCTTCACCAACACGGCTCCGGTCGCCGCCACGGCGTTCGTGCTGGCGCCGCCCGAGGCCGACGACGCCGAGGCCTTCGTGCAGGCGCACGAGCTGCGCGACAGCGCGGCCACGGCGGTGGTGCTGAACGGCTGCTTCGACGAAACCCTCTCCTCCTACGGGGCGCTGCCGCTCGGCGTCGTCGTGTCGCCGCTGGCCGCCAGCATGGACGACGGCGACAGCTCGGCCCGGGCCCTGGCTCTCGACCTCGACACCACCGGGCACCCCTTCGCCACGCTGAACGCGGCGTTCCTCGAGGACGGCGTGCACATCGCGGTGCCCGAGGGGGCGGTGCTTACCGCGCCGATCCACGTCCTCGTCATCACCCTGCCCGGTGCGGCGCCGGTGATGGCGCACCCGCGCATCGTCATCGAGGCCGGGGCGCAGAGCCAGGCCACGGTTCTGCTCTCGTTTGTCGGCGGCGGCGACGTGCCGTATCTGAGCAACACCGTCACGCAAGTGGTCGTCGACCACGGCGCGGTGCTGGAGCTCGTCGTCGATCAGCGCGAGGCCGCGCAGGCCTTCCACCTGCACCGTCTGCACGCGACCTGCGCCGCGTCCTCCATCCTGCACTCGCGGGCCGTGTCGCTCGGCGGCCGCCTGGTTCGCAACGACTTCGAGGCGGTGCTGGCCGGCGAGGAAGCCCATGCCACGCTCGACGGCGTCTACGTGGCCGACGGGACGCAGCTCATCGACAACCACACGTCGATCGATCACGCGGTGGCGCACTGCACCAGCCACGAACTCTACAAGGGCATCCTGGCGGGTCAGGCGCGGGCGGTCTTCAACGGCCGCATCCTGGTTCGCGAGGACGCGCAGAAGACCGACGCCAAGCAGACCAACCGCGCGCTGCTGCTCTCCGACGACGCGCAGGTCAACTCCAATCCGCAGCTCGAGATCTTCGCCGACGACGTCAAGTGCACGCACGGCGCCGCCGTCGGGCAGCTCGACGACGAGGCGATGTTCTACCTGCAGGCCCGCGGCCTGACGCCGACCGAGGCCCGCGACATGCTGCTGCACGCCTTTGCCGGCGAGGTGCTGGGCGAGATCTCGGCGGCCGAGCTGCGCGGCGTGCTGGAACAGTCGCTCTTCGCCCGCCTGGCCCAACACGTGTCCTAGGTGACGATCATGTCCACCCTCCCCACGCCGCCTGCCGTGACGCCGGATGCCGTGGCCCTGCTCCGCGAGGAGTTCCCGATTCTCGGGGTGCGCGCGCACGGGCAGCGCCTCGCGTATCTCGACAACGCGGCCACGACGCAGAAGCCGCGCGAAGTGCTGGCCGCGATCGCCGGCTACTACGAGACGGCCAACGCCAACGTGCATCGCGGCGTGCACCTGCTCTCGGAGCGGGCCACCGCGGCCTTCGAAGGCGCGCGCGCCGACGTGGCCGCCTTCTTCAACGCCGCGCACGTGCACGAGATCATCTTCACCCGCAACGCCACCGAGAGCATCAACCTGGTGGCGCAGAGCTGGGGCGGCGCCAACCTCGGGCCCGGCGACGAGGTGCTCATCTCGGCGATGGAGCACCATTCGAACATCGTGCCGTGGCAGATGATCTGCGAGCGGACCGGGGCACGGCTCCAGGTGGTGCCGTTCGACGACCACGGCACGCTCGATCTCGAGGCGTTCCACCGGCTGCTGGGGCCGAAGACCAGGATGGTGGCCATCAGCCACCTGTCCAACGCCCTCGGCACCGTGAACCCGGTGGCCGCGATCATCGCCGCGGCGCACGCCGCCGGCGCGGTGGTGCTCGTCGACGGCGCCCAGGCCGCGTATCACCTGGCGGTCGACGTCCGCGCCCTCGACGTGGACTTCTACGTCGCCACCGGCCACAAGCTCTACGGGCCGACCGGCATGGGCGTGCTCTACGGCAAGACGGCGCTGCTCGAGGCGATGCCGCCGGTGCTGGGCGGCGGCGACATGATTGCCTCGGTCACCTTCGAGAAGAGCACCTGGAACGTGCTGCCCTACAAGTTCGAGGCCGGCACGCCGCACATCGCCGGGGCCGTGGCCCTGGGCACGGCCGTGCGGTTCCTGCGGCGCGTGGGCTTTGCCTGGATCACCGCGCACGAAGCGGCGCTGCTCGCCTATGCCACCGAGGCGGTGCAGGCGGTGCCCGGGGTGCGGCTCATCGGCACCTCGCCGGTGAAGGCCAGCATCCTGTCGTTCGTCATGGACGGCGTGCACCCGCACGACATCGGCACGGTGGTCGACCGCGCCGGGGTGGCCATCCGCACCGGCCACCACTGCGCCCAACCGGTCATGGCCCGCTTCGGCGTGCCGGCCACGGCCCGAGCCTCGCTGGCCATGTATAACACCCACCAGGACGTCGACCAGCTCGTCGCCGCGCTGCACGAGACGCGGAAGGTGTTCGCGTGATGGACAGCCTGCAGGAGCTCTACCAGGAAGTGATCCTCGATCACAACCGGCGGCCGCGGAACTTCCGCGCCATCGCCGGCGCGACCTGTCGCGAGGGCTACAACCCGCTCTGCGGCGATCGCCTGGTGGTCTACGTGGCCGTGACCGACGGCGTGGTCCGCGACGTCGCGTTCGAGGGCTCGGGCTGCGCCATCTCGAAAGCCTCGGCCTCGCTCATGACCGAGGCCCTGCGCGGGCAGCCGGTCGAGGCGGCGCGCCTCCTCTTTGCCGATTTCCACGACATGATCACCTCGTCGCCATCCGCGCCGGCTGCTGACCTGGGCAAGCTCAGCGTGCTGGCCGGCGTGCGCGAGTTCCCCACCCGGGTCAAGTGCGCCAGCCTGGCCTGGCACGCAGTGAAGGCCGCCCTCGAGGGCGCGACCCCGGCCCCTGTCTCCACCGAGTAGCCGACGATGCCTGTTCCAAGGATGCTGTCCGTGATTCCTCACCACTCCGACCAGCCGTCAGAGGTGCCCGCCGAGTTCGGCGTGCCGCTCGAGATCACGCCCGACCCGATGCAGATGGCCGACCTGCGGCCCAAGGTGATCGAGGCGTTGAAGCGCGTCTTCGACCCGGAGATCCCGGTGAACATCTACGAGCTGGGACTGGTCTACGACGTGCTGGTCGACGCCGATCGCCAGGTCGGCGTGCGCATGACCCTGACGGCGCCGGCCTGCCCGGCCGCGCAGACCCTGCCCGGCGAGGTCCGCGATGCCGCCAGGAGCGTCGAGGGCGTGGCCGGCGCCCAGGTCGAAATCGTGTTCGAACCGACCTGGACGATGGAACGGATGACCGACGCGGCCAAGCTGCAGCTGGGTCTGTTGTAAGCTGCGCCGTCACGCGCCGATGTCCGAGACGCCGTCCGCACCATCCCGATTCCTGGTCTTCGACCGCGCGGCGTGGGCGAAGCTGCGCGACAGCACGCCGCTGACGCTCTCGGAACCCGACCTGAACGAACTGCGCGGGCTGAACGAGGCGGTGTCGATCTCCGAGGTCGAGGACATCTACCTGCCGCTGTCGCGCCTGCTCACGCTCTACGTGCGGGCCACGCAGCAGTTGTACCGCGCCTCGCAGACGTTCCTCGGGGCCCAGACCGAGAAGGTGCCGTTCATCATCGGCCTGGCCGGCAGCGTGGCGGTGGGGAAGAGCACCACCGCCCGCATCCTGCGGGCCCTGCTGACGCGCTGGCCCGGACAGCCGGCCGTGGATCTCGTGACCACCGACGGGTTCCTGTTCCCCAACGCCGTGCTGGACAGCCGCGGCATCATGCACCGGAAGGGTTTCCCCGAAAGCTACGACCGGGCAAAGCTGGTCCGCTTCCTGGCCGACCTCAAGGCCGGGGCCGACGCCGTCGACGCGCCGGTCTACTCGCACCAGCACTACGACATCGTGTCCGGCGCCTCGCACACCGTGCGCCATCCCGACATCGTCATCGTCGAGGGCCTGAACGTGCTGCAGGCGCCGCCCGAGCGGGCCGAGACGCAGGTCTTCGCCTCGGACTTCTTCGACTTCACGATCTACGTGGACGCCAGCGAAGAAGACATCCGGCGCTGGTACATCGAACGCTTCCTGCGCTTGCGCGACACGGTCTTCCAGGACCCGCAGTCCTACTTCCACCGCTACGGCACGTTCGACGAAGCCCAGGCGCGGGCCACCGCCGCCGGTATCTGGAACGAGATCAACGGCGTCAACCTGCGCGAGAACATCGCGCCGACCCGGATGCGCGCCAACCTGATCCTGCGCAAGGGAGCCACGCACGCCGTCGAGCAGGTGCAGTTGCGGCGTCTCTAGCGGCGCGGCGACCACGGCCCGCTCGCGGATGCGGCGGCCGGCCGCCGTGTCCGAACCCTGCTACTATCAGACCGAAGGCGCAGGGGCGCCGTCTGAACAGGCCATGAGACGCCTTCTCGCCGCGGTGCTCGCGACATCGGTGGCCATCGTGGACCTGGCCGCTCAGGCGCCGGCGCCCACCCTCCCGGCCACCGCGTCCGTCCCGTCCACGCCGCTCCCCACCGACGCCCTCGGCGTGTCACTGGCCCGCATCAAGCGCCGCCTCGCCGCGGACGCCGAGGCTCGGAACCTGGGCGCCAGTCCCCTCAAGATCGAGTACCGCGTGAACGTCTTCGGTACGGCGCCGGCGCTCCGCTTCTTCGCCGGGCAGGACCTGGTGTTCGGCGGCGTGCCGGGCTCGGCCCCGACCCACTCCGACATGCTCTACATGCTCACCCCGCAGGCATTCCGCTCGCCGCGCGTCGACTTCCTGGGCCTCCTGACCGGCGCCGCCGGAGCGGGCGCCAAGAAGGTGCAGGACTGGCGCTACCTCCGCGACCTACGCAATTACCAGAAGCTGGTCGAGTCCGGCGTGAACGTCCCGGCGCCCAAACCTCCGCAGTAGCGCGAGCACTTGTAACGGGGCCTGTCACCGTTACATCTCGCAGCGTGGCAATTTTTGCGATTTGTAACGGTGACAGGCCCCGTTACAAATCGGACACGATCAGCACGATGGCGGCTACGGCGGTCACGACGCCGACCTGCTGCCATCGCCCCAGCCGTTCGCCCAGCACGAAGCGCGCGAGCAGCACCGTGCTGGCCGGGTAGAGCGAGGCCAGCGTGGCCACCAGACTCAGCTGGCCCTCGCGCACGGCCGCCAGGTACAGGCCGTTGGCGATCATGTCGAGCGCGCCGCAGCCGATCGCCGGCGCCATGGCCACGGCGGGGATCTTCCACGACTCCTTACGCATCAGGGCCACCGTGAGGAACACCGTCACCGACACGGTGCGCGACACGGCCAGCGGCCACAGGCCGGCTGGCGCCTCGGTGCGGCTCAGGCAGACGAAGAAGCCGCCGATGGCCACGCCCGACGCCAGCGCGATGCGCACGGCCAGCGTCACCTGGGCCGCCGAGCGCGGCGGCTCGTGCCCGGGCGAGTTGGCCGGCGCCGCCTGACCGAGGAGCACGACGGCGGCCACCGCGAGGGCCACGCCGAGGGCCGCCGCCGTGGTCAGCTCCTCGCCCAGCATCAGGCCGGCGATGAGCGGAATGACCACGGCCGCCACGGCGGTGATCGGCGCCACGATGCTCATCGGCCCCATGGCGAGCCCGCGGTAGAGCAAGCCGACGCCGACGCTGCCGGTGAGCCCGGCGAGGGCGCCGAAGAGGACGTCGTTGGCGGTGACGGTGGCGCCAAGCATCAGCGGCGTGCCGAGCAGGAGCAGGACCAGGCCCGCGCCCTGCGTGGCAATCACCGCCGCCAGCGTCGAGGCGCGCCGGGCCACGGTGCCGCCCAGGAAATCCGCGGCTCCGTAGATCACCGCCGCCAGCAGCGCGAAGATCGACGTCACGCGGCCACCGGACCACGGCGGGCCACGGCCACCTCGACGTCCGGCAGACGCGCGCGGATCCGGGCGATGAGCGCGTCACCGGCCGCGTCGAGGGCGTCGAGCGGGAACGGGGCCGAGCCGTTCGAGCAGGAACAGGGCCGCGACCGAGTCGTCGGTGAGGCGGGTGCGCGTCCCCTGGCGCCAGTTCCAGCGCCGGCACGTCACGCCCAGATCGTCGGCCCACACCACTTCACCGGGCGCCGGCGGATCGTTGAACGGCTGGCCGTCCTTGGTCGTGGCGAAGGGCTCGGCGCCGGTGGCGCGCACCAGCCGGATGGCGCCGGCGTAGCGCGCGAGGTCTTCGCCGCCGACCGGCAGCACGTGGAGCACGCTGATCGCGTTGTAGACGTCGACCAGCCAGTTCACCCGCGGCAGACCCGGCCCGGCCGCGCGTTTCCACAGCGCCTCGACCGAGGACGCGGTGCGCTGCGGCTTCGCGCCGAACGCGCGATACGCGTCCTGCCAGCTCTGGATGTGCGCCGGCACCGCGCCGCCCGGCGGCGCGGGCGTGGGCCTCGGCCTCGCGTAACCAGCCGTCGGACTGGGCGTCGCTCGGACCGTTCACGAGGCCCGACACGGTCAGGGCCAGCACCGCGAAGTCGGGCCGGAGCCGGTGGACGTCGGGCGCCACCGCGAGGCGGTCGAGAATCATGGGGGCACTATATCAAAGTGACCATGTGGTTCAATATAATGACCGCATGAACGACCCCCGCCGCGTCGAGGTCGCGCTGGCCAGGAACCTCCGCGAGTGGCGCGCCAAGCGCGGCTGGAGCCAGACCGAACTGGCCACTCGCGCTGGTCTCAGCAAGGGCATGCTCGTGCAGGTCGAGCAGGGCACGACCAACCCGTCGATTGCCACGCTCTGCAAGCTCGCCAATGCCCTGGGAGTCGCGCTGCCGCGCCTGGTCGAGGTCGACGACGAGCCAGTCGTGCGCAAGGTCACCGCGGACGAGGTCGTCTGGTTGTGGCGGGGCAAAGCGAAGGGCAGCGCCGCCGGCCTCATCGCCGGCATCGAGGCGCCGATGCCGGTCGAGCTGTGGGACTGGACGGTCGGGCCGCGTGATGCCTACGACGCGATCGCCCACCCGGCCGGCACCCGCGAAGTCATCCATGTGCTCGAGGGCGACACGGTCGTGACCGTGGACGGGGTGCAGGTGGCCATTGGCGCCGGCGAGTCGGTGGTGTTCCGCGCCGATCGCCCTCACCGCTATGCGTCGGCCAAGGGCCGGCCGACGCGGTTCGTCATGGTTGTCGTGGAGCCGGTGGCGCCGCCGTCGTCGTCAGCCGCGGCGCGTCCTCGCGTGCGTCCCACCGCTCGGAAGGCCTGAGCGCCGCCGGCACGTCGACGCCGAGCGCGCGGCACAACACGGCGTGGACCTGGCGCACGCCCTCGGTGAGCGCGGCCGGCCCCGGCTGCAGGATGTAGGTGGACTTCACTTCGTAGATGCGGTCGTGCACGACGAACGGCACGGCCTCCCATCCGGCCCGCTGCCGCACCCTGGCTTTCTTCGACCGGCTTGCCGCACCACGAGCCGATGAACACCTCCGGCGCGGCGGCGATGACCCGCTCGGCGGTGACGATCCGGTCCTTGCCCAGTCCGGCCGTGCGCAGCTCGGGGAAGATCGGCGTGCCGCCGGCGATCTCGACGAGCTCTTCCACCCAGCGGATGCCGCTGATGAGCGGCTCGTCCCACTCCTCGAAGTAGACGCGCAGCCGCGCCGGGAAGCGCGCCGCCGAGGCGCGGATGTCGTCGAGGCCGCGTTCGAAACCGGCCACGAGGGCCGCGGCCCGCTCGGGCACGCCGACGATGCCGCCGAGGATGCGGACCATCTGCAGGATCTCGGCCACGCTGCGCTGGTTGAAGGTGAACACCGGGTAGCCGCGCTTCACGAGCTCGTTCGTGATCTCGGCCTGCAGGTCGGAGAAGGCCAGGATCAGATCCGGCTCCAGCGCGGCGATCTTGTCGTAGCGGGCGTGCAGGAAGGACGAAACCTTCGGCTTCTGGCGCGCTTCCGGCGGCCGCACCGTGTAGCCGGAGATGCCGACCACGCGGTCGCCTTCGCCGAGCAGGTAGAGCGTCTCGGTCGTCTCCTCGGTCAGGCAGACGATGCGGCGTGGGAAGGGGGAAGCCGGCACGGCAGATCCGATCATGTCACGGGCGGAGGCGCAGGTCGGCGAAGGCGAATCCGTCGCGCTCGACCGTGCCGTGCA
The DNA here is from genome assembly GCA_963834325.1 of uncultured Acidobacteriota bacterium. Classification (GTDB taxonomy): domain Bacteria; phylum Acidobacteriota; class Vicinamibacteria; order Vicinamibacterales; family UBA2999; genus CADEFD01. The sequence goes on along the minus strand of CAWIBL010000013.1, from coordinate 57,214 downwards.
CGGCGATCGGCACCGGCCGCGTGAACATCGGGCCGTTCGACACACACGAATGGAACTCGCCGTTCTCGCCGCACGGGTCCACCCCCGGCGGCAGCGCCGCGAGCAGCGCTGTCGTCGAAGGCGCGGCCGGCAAAGGACGCGTCGAGGACGCGCGGGTCCACGGTGCTGAGCGTCGCCTCGAGGCCGCCGTCGATCATCTGGCGCGCCAGTTCGGCGGTGGTGCCGGCGCGCCACAACGGAAAGAGCGGCGTCAGGCCCGACCCGGCCAGCCGTTCCTCGCGGTAGCGGCGGACGGCCTCGAGGAACAGGTCGCCGAAGGCCGACGTGGGTGAAGCCCATCGGCCACGAAGCCGGCCACCGCGGCGCCCATCCGCCGCTCGTATTCGTCGTTGCTGCACGGCCACGGCAGCGGCACCACGTGGAGCGGCAGCCCGGCCGCCTGGGCCTGCGCTTCGAGCACGTCGCGGGGCACGCCGTGCATGGCCACGCGATCGAACGCTTCGTTGGTGGTCGTGAGCAGCCCTTGCACCGCCCCGGGGTGCTCGACCTGCAGGCGGTGCAGCATCCAGGCCGCGTCCTTCCCGCTCGACCACGACACCAGGATCTTCACGGCGTGAACGCCTCGGGATGCAGCGCCCGCGCCAGGCGGGCGACGGCCGCGGCCACGCGCGGACCGGGCACGACCAGGCCGTCGCCGCTCACGACGTGGATGCGCCCGGTCCTGACGGCGGGAAGCGACGCCAGGCGGCGCCACTCGGCAACCGTCTGGCGCGACGCGCGCCGCGCTGTAGACCGGGCCTTCGCGCACCTCCAGGATCACGTCGGGAGCGCGCGTGAGCAGCAGTTCGGTCGTGGCCTGCACGGCTTCCTGCGGCAGATCGCCCAGCACGTTGACCCCACCGGCGGCGGCCAGCATGTCGTTCAGGAAGCCCCTGCCGCCGCTGGCGTAGATGTTCCGGAGCGCGCCGGGTTCCCGCCCGAAGACGAGCAGCGTGCGGACCGGCCGGCGGGTGGCGATGCGGGCGCGCACGTCGCGCCAGCTCGCGCGCGACGGCGGCGGCGGCGGCGTCGGCGGCGGCGGCGCGCCCGGTGACCCGCCCGAGCTCGCGCATCGTCGTCAGGATGTCGGGGAGGCCGCCGTGCCGGTACTCGAAGACGGCAATGGACGCACGCTGCAGCTGCTGCCGCAGGTCGCTCTGGCTGCCGTAGATGGCCACCAGGTCGGGCGTGAGCGACAGCACCCGCTCCACGTCGGGGTCGAGCAGCGCGCCGACCTTGGGCCGGGCCGCCGCCTCGGGCGGATAGGTGTCGTAGGAGCTCACCGCCACCACCTGCGGTCCGGCGCCGATGGCAAAGAGCATCTCGGTCAGGGCCGGCACGAGCGAGATGATCCGGCGCGGGGCGACGCCGCCGCGCGGGGCGCGGGCTGCGCGGGTGCTGCCAGCGGCGCGCGAGTCCCGCCGGCGGCCCCCGCCACCGAACCGCCCAGGGCCGCGGCGCACCAGCAGCACGGCGGCCCGGCGTGTGAGCGTGGACCCGCCATCAGCTGTGCCTCACCAGTTGCCACAGGAAGAACGGCCCGCCGATCATCGCCGTCACGACCCCCACCGGCAACTCCAGCGGCGCCAGCGCCGTGCGCGACACCAGGTCGCAGCCGATGAGGAACGCCGCCCCGAAGCACGCCGAGGCCGGCAGCACGAGGCGGTGATCGGCGCCGACGAGCAGCCGCACCAGGTGCGGCACGACGATGCCGATGAAGCCGATCGGCCCGGCCAGCGACACTGCCGCCCCGGTGGCCAGCGAGGCGCTCACGAACGCCAGACGCTCGGCCCGGATCACGTCGACGCCCCGCGCCGCGGCCACGTCGGCGCCGAGCGTGAGCAGGTTCAGCGTGCGCGGCAGCACGGCAAAGACCGCGAAGGCCAGCCCCACGAAGGGCAGCGCGGCGACGAGCGGGCCGTAGCTGCCCACGTCGAGATCGCCCATCAGCCAGCGCAGCGTGCGGAACGACTGGGTGAAGTCGGCGAGGTACTGGACGAACAGGATCAGCGCCGAGAAGAACGCGTTGAGCGTCACGCCGGCCAGCAGCAGCACGTTGGTGGAGAGCCCGCGCCGCTGGCTGCGGGCCAGCCAGTAGACGATGGCCGTGGCGACGATCGACCCGGTGAAGCTGGCGATCGGCACCGACGAGACGCCGAGCGCGCCGAGGTCCAGGCCGGTGGCGATGACCAGCATCGCCCCGAGCGCGGCGCCCGCCGACACGCCGAGGGTGAAGGGCGTGGCCAGGGGATTGCGCAGCAGCGCCTGCAGCACCACGCCCGAGGCGGCCAGCGTGGCGCCGACCACCGCGGCCGCCAGCACGCGCGGCAGGCGGGCCACGAAGAAGATCTGCGCGTCGACGTTGTCGGCCCACGGAATGGCCGGGTCGAAGGCCCGCCCCAGGCTGATCGAGGTGCTGCCCACGGTCGGCGCGAGCAACACGGCCGCGGCCGCGCCGGCCGCGAAGAGCGGCAGCACGGTCCACATGCGACGACGGATCGTCGTCGAGTGCGCCGCGGCGGAGCCGCGGCGTGGTCATCGCGCCGCCCGCCTCAACGGCACGACCGAGAGCCGGCCGGTCGCGGGGTGCACGTGCACGTCGGCGTCCACGTCGTAGAGGGCGCGGACATGGGCCGTGGTGAGGATGTCGGCGGTGGCGCCGGCCGCCAGCACCTGGCCCTGGCGCAGCAGCACCAGCTCGCGGCAGATGCCCGAGGCCAGCGCCAGGTCGTGCGTCGACACCACCACCGTCACTCCGCGCGAGGTGTTCAACTCGACGAGCAGCGCGGCGATGTCGAGTTGCGCGCCGAGGTCGAGCGAGGACGTCGGTTCGTCGAGCAAGAGGACATCGGTCGTCTGCGCCAGCGCCGCGGCGATGATCACCCGCTGCTTCTCGCCGCCGCTGAGGGTGGCGAAGTCGCGCCCTTCGAGATGGGCGACGTTGGTGGCGGCCAGCGCGTCGCGGGCCACGGCCAGATCGGCGGGGCCCTCCACCTCGAACAGGCCCAGGTGGGGGTGCCGCCCCATGAGCACCATCTCCATCACCGTGTAGTCGAAGGCGAGATGCGTCTCCTGCGGCACGACGGCGATGCGGGCGGCCAGGGCGCGGCGCGAGTACGACGTCAGGGGCCGGCCGTCGAGCGTGACCGTGCCGCTCGAGGGGCGGCGCATGCCGGCCAGCAGCCGCAGCAGCGTGGTCTTGCCCGAGCCGTTCGGGCCGAGCACGGCCATGAGCGTGCCGGCGCGCACCTCGAGCGACACCCCCGCCAGCACCGGCTGACGGGGGTCGTAGGCGAAGGTGAGATCAGCGGCGCGCAGCAACACGGAAGCCCACGTACGCGGTGCGTCCGAGCGCCGGGTAGCCGAACACGTCTTCGTAGTCGTCGCCGAAGACGTTGGCGATGCGGCCGTAGAGGGTGAGGGAGGGAGCCAGGGTGATGGCCGCACCGGTCGTGACCACGGCGTGGCCGTCGTTCTCGAAGAGCCCGCCGAAGGTGCCGAAGTTCGGCTCGACATCGAGCGTCGTGCCGCGCAGCGCCGCCGTGGCGAACCCCTGCAGCCGGCGATGGCTCCAGGTCAGGTCGACGCTGCCCTGGTGGCGGGGCCGCCGCAGCAGCCGGTCGCCGACCCGGAACGGCGGTGGAGCCTGGCCATCCGTCCCGTCCACGGCGAGGACCTCCGTGTCCAGGAAGGTATACGTCGCGCGCGCGCTGAACCCCGCCGCGGGCCGCCAGGCCAGCGCCAGCTCGGCGCCTCGCGCCCGGGCATTGGCGATGTTGTCGGTCGTGTAGCGGCTGGTCGAGGCGAGCCGGCCCACCGAGACGATGAGGTCGTCGTAGCTGTTCTGGAACCACGTGGCGTCGGCCTGCAGCATGCCCCCGGCGAGCGTCTGCGTGAGGCCGGCTTCCACGCCGAGGCTGCGTTCGGGCTTCAGTCCCGGGTTGTTGGTGAAGGCGATTTCGAAGGCGTCCGGTGGGCGGATGCCGGTACCGGCCGCCGCCCGCAGACGCGTCGAGGAGCCGCGGGTGCCGGCCTCCGGCACGAGGATCCAGCTGGCCGTCACCTTCGGGTTGACGGCGGTGATGGTGTCGGCCGGGAAGGCCGGGCGGGCCGAGAACGGCGAAGGGTCGGCGGCGAGCGCGTCGCGAGTGATGCGTTCGGCGCGGGCGCCGCCGCTGATGGTGACGCGAGCGTGCGGCTGCCAGCGCGCCTCCGCGAACCCGGCCACGGCGGCGCGCTCCACCGGGATGGCTGCGGCGCCATCGGTGATGAAGGTGCTGGCGCCGTGCTCGCGCACGCCGTCGACGCCGGCGCTGAAGGCCACGGCCGGAGAGAGCGCCGCGTCGATCTGCACGCGTCCGTGGCTTCTGCCGGTCTCGCCGCGCGACCCCGACGAGAGCGTGCGGAACTCGAGATCGAAGTCGGCCGTGTCGGCCTCGGCGCGCAGCCGCACGCGACTGGCGGCGCCGCCGAGGGGCTGGGTCAGGCGCAGTCCCGCCGCGCGGCGGCGGGTGAGGCCGCGCGCGTTGCGGTTGACGCCGCCGAAGTTGCCGGCCGGATTCGAGCCGTAGGGGCCGGGCGAGCCGCGCTCCGTTTCGACGAACTGGAGCGACCCGGACACGTCCGCGCCCGCCGGGTGCCGCCAGCCGATGGTGCCGGAAAGTTGCGCGACGTCGCCGTCGTCGTTGGTCACCGGCGTCAGCGTCGGCGGCCAGCCCGGTGAATCCGTCCTCGCGGTCGTAGGCGGTGCTGGCCGCGCCGTACCACCGCCCGCCGCCGGCTCGCACCGCGGCGCGCCCGCTGCGCGCGTCGCGTCCGCCGAGTTCGCCCGAGGCCGTGGCCGCGAGCGGTCCGCCCTTGGCGGTGATGATCTGCACGACGCCGCCGATGGCGTCCGAGCCGTAGAGGGCGCTCTGCGGGCCGCGCACCACCTCGATCCGCTCGGCATCGGCGATCGGCACCTGCGAGAGGTCGAGGCCGCCGCCGAAGGCGTTGGCGCGGACGCCGTCGACGAGGACGAGCGTGTAATCCGACTCCCCGCCGCGCGAGAAGGCCGAGGTGACCGTGCCCGGACCGCCGCTGCGGGCCACGGCAAAGCCGGGCACGAGACGCAAGGCGTCGCCGAGGTTCATGGTCTGGCGGGCGGCCAGCTCGTCGCGGGTGATGACGGTGACACTATCTGGCACCGCTGACAACGGCGAGGCCACATGGGAGGCGGTGACCGTGAGCGTTTCGCCGACCGCGCGCACGGTCAGGGTGAGGGTGACCTCGGCCCCAGCCGACACCGGCTGCGGCGGGGCGTTCATGCCGGGAGCCCACGCCCGGACCGTCACGATGCCCTCAGGGACGTCGATGGCAAATCGCCCCTCGGCGTCCGCTATGACCGTTGCCGGGGCTGCCAACGGCCCGGTGACGGCCACCAGGCTGCCGGCCACGGGACGGCCGTCGGGGCCGAGCACCCGCCCGCGCAGGATGTCGGCGTGCGCGCTGCCGCTGGCCAGAAACGTCGCCAGCACGACGGCAGCGAGCTTCCGCGCGCTGCCGTGGATCCGGACTTGCAAGGATGCCGTCGTAAGAGACGGCGAATGGACGTACAGCATGGGCCCTCCTCGGCGTTGTCCGCGCCGAACCGCCCCGGGTGGGGCGGGAGAAGGACGAATGCCCGTGGAGGAGGTCTCCTGACTTGCGGATCAGCGCGCCGCGTCCGCGTCTTCCCTCCGTTGCGCCGCTTGGCGGCAATCGGCAGTGACGGGCTGGCTCGAAGCCAGCCAAATGGACGGGCGCTCCCCGCTTACAGTGGCGGAACCGTGTGGGATTTGCACCCAACTTCCCTGGTCAGCCACGGGAACGCGTCGATTGGGCCCAGTATAGCCCTGATTGCGGGGCCCCACCGAGTTTGCGTAGAATACGGCGTTTGTGTTTCGATGTCATCGGCAGCCTGGTGGCTGTCCGACCGAGAGGACCCATGAGTAAGAGTTCGACCGTGACCGTCCGCGAAACCCCCGTTGAGGCGGTTGCCCGCGCGACGACTGGTGGCCTCGTCATCCACGGTGAGAACTTCGTCATCGACACGGACGAGCGCCTCGAGCTGGTGGACCTGACCGACCGCGTGATGGAGTACGTGCGGAAGTTCAGGATCAGCGAGGGCATGATCACGCTGTGGTCGATGCACACGACCTGTTCGGTGTTCATCAACGAATTCCAGAAGGCGCTGCTCACCGACATCCGCCGCTTCCTCGAAGAGATGGTCGCGCGCGACACCTACTACCAGCACAACGATCCGGAACATTCCGACTGCGACCGCATGAACGCCGATTCGCATCTGCGCGCCATGCTGCTCGGCCACTCGATCACGCTGCAGATCAGCGGCGGCGAGGTGGTGCTGGGCCAGTGGCAGCGCATCCTGATGGCCGAACTCGACGGGCCCCGGTCCCGCACCCTGCGCGCGCAGGTGTGGGGCGTGTCGTAAGCGGGCGGCCCGCGACCGGTTCGGGCCAGGCGGGGCGAGGGTCCCGGGAAGCACACGATGCGTGAACGACTTCGCGCGGCCGGACTCATCGACATCGCCGACAAGGTCGAGGCGCGCGAGCGGCTCACCTTCGACGACGGCCTGCGCCTGTTCGACACGCCGGAGTTCCTCGGCCTCGGCTGGCTGGCCAACCGCGAGCGCGAGCGGCGGCACGCCGGCCGCACCTACTTCAATCACAACCTGCGCCTCGAGGCCACCAACGTGTGCGAGGCCTCGTGCCTCTTCTGCTCGTTTGCCCGGCTCACGCCCGACAAGCCCGGCGCGCACACCAAGACCATCGAGCAGATGCTCGACCGGCTGCGCGCCCGCGCCGGCGAAGCCCTCACCGAAGTCCACATGGTGAACGGCCTGCACCCCGACCTGCCGTTCAGCTACTACACCGAACTGCTCACCGGGCTGAAGCGGGTGCGGCCCGGCATCCACCTGAAGTGCTTCACGGCCGTTGAGATCGCCTTCTTCGCCGACCACTACGGCAAGACCGATGGCCAGGTGCTCGAGGAACTGCGCGCGGCCGGGCTCGACTCGCTGCCCGGCGGCGGCGCCGAGATCTTCGCGCCCCGAGTGCGCCGGAAGATCTCCTACGACAAGTGCGACGGCGACCGCTACCTCGCGGTGCACCGCACGGCCCACGCCCTCGGCATGCGCACCAACATGACGATGCTCTACGGCCACATCGAGACCATGGCCGAACGCGTCGATCACCTGCTGCAGATTCGCGCGCTGCAGGACGAAACCGGCGGCCTCCAGGCGTTCATCCCGCTGGCGTTCCACAACGACAACAACCAGATGCGCAAGCTGCCGGCGCCCACCGCCACCGACACGCTGCGCGTGCACGCCGTGGCCCGGCTGCTGCTCGACAACGTCGACCACATCAAGGCCTACTGGATCTCGTCGGGCGTGGAACTGGCGCAGACGGCGCTCTGGTTCGGCGCCGACGACCTCGACGGCACCGTGCAGGAAGAAACCATCTACCACATGGCCGGGTCGAAGACGCCGACCGCGCTCAGCACGACGCAGATCGAGCGGCTGGTGCGCGACGCCGGCCGCGAGCCGATCGAGCGCGACACGCTCTACAACGTGGTCCGCGTGCCCGACGCGGTCGCCGTCTAGCCTCCGACCCACGGCGCCCGCACCCCGCCCAACCGGCGCCGCCGCTCAGCGCTGGCAGCGCGGGCAGTAGAACGTCGAGCGTCCGGCCTGCACGATGCGCCGGATGGTCCCGCCGCACCCGTCGTGCAGGCACGGCCCGCCCTCGCGGTCGTAGACGCGGAAACGCGGCCCGGTGCCAGCGATGGCGGCGGTGAGCACCTCGGTGACGGCGGCCGCCAGGAGCGTGGCCGAGGGACGGGGCAGCCCGGTGGGCGTGGCGATGGTCGCGGCTTTGCGCTTCGGCGAGAGGCGCGCCAGCCACAGCGCTTCGCTGGCGTAGATGTTGCCCACGCCGGCGACGACGCGCTGGTCGAGCAGGGCGACCTTCAGCGGCACCGCCTTCTTGTGACAGGCGCGGGCCAGCGCGCCCGCGTCGAAGTCGGACGACAGCGGTTCCGGTCCCAGCCGGCCTACGACGGGATGGCCGTCGAGACCGCCTCGCGCCACCAGATCCATCAGGCCGAAGCGGCGCGCGTCGTTGAAGGTGACGACGGCGCCCGAGGACATGGTGAAGACGACGTGGTCGTGCTTCTCGTCGTCGCTGACTTCTTCGGAACGATAGCCGCCGGTGACGCGCGCGTCCTCGACGCGAAAGCCGCCGGTCATGCCGAGATGGATGAGCAGCGTCTCGCCCGACGACAGCGTGGCCAGCAGGTACTTGGCGCGGCGGGTGAGGCCGGTGACGGTCTGGCCGGTCAGCCGCGCGGCGAAGCGGCGGGGAAATGGGACGCGCAGATTCTTGCGGCGCAACACCACGCCGTCGAAGCGCGCGCCGGCGAGCACGGGCTCGAGGGCGCGCCGGACCAGCTCGACTTCCGGCAGTTCAGGCACGGTCAAGGATGCCATGCGCCGGGCCCGTGCCCCTACCCGGCGATTCGGCATCTAACGTGATAGCATCGAAACCCAGACCAAGGAGCGCCAGCCGCAATAGCGCGTCGGCCACCCTTGGTCTTTTCGCGCCCGGAGATTGCGAAATGTTTCACAAGCTCGCAAGCTGCTCGCCGGGTGCGCCGAGGGACTGACGCCGATGGGCACGGGCACGTTTCTGCCGGTTCTCAACGAAGTCGAGAAGGCCAGCATCAGCGAACGGCAGCCGTTGCCCGAGCGCTACCTGGGCCTGTCCGACGACGAGATGGCCAGCCGTATCGCGACCGCGCGCGCCACGCTCGGCGATCGCCTCGTGATTCTGGGCCACCACTACCAGCGCGACGAAGTGATCCGGTTTGCCGACTACACCGGCGACTCGTTCAAGCTGTCGCGGGAAGTGGCGCAGCATCCAGAAGCCGAGTTCATCGTCTTCTGCGGCGTCCACTTCATGGCCGAGAGCGCCGACGTGCTGGCGCTGCCGCACCAGAAGGTCATCCTGCCGGACCTGGCCGCCGGCTGTTCGATGGCCGACATGGCCCCCGCCGACGAGCTGCAGATCTGCTGGAGCGAGCTCGAACAGCTCGGCGTGGCCTCACGCACCGTGCCGGTCACCTACATCAACTCCGCCGCCGCCATCAAATCGTTCGTGGGCGAGCAGGGCGGCACCGTGTGCACCTCGTCGAACGCCGCCGCGGTGCTCGCCTGGGGCTGGCAGCAGAAGGAGAAGATCCTCTTCCTGCCCGACCAGCACCTGGGCCGCAACACCGCGTTCTTCCGCATGGGCGTGCCGCTCGATCAGATGGTGGTGTGGGATCCGCACCAGCCGTTTGGCGGCCTCACGCGGGAGCAGGTAGAAGCGGCGCGCCTCATCCTGTGGAAGGGCCACTGCTCGGTGCACGTGCGCTTCAGCGCCAGGCAGATCGCGCAGGTGCGGACCGAGCATCCCGGCGTGCGCGTCATCGTGCACCCCGAGGTGCCGTTCGAGGTGGTCGAAGCTGCCGACGACAGCGGCTCCACCGAGTACATCCTGAGCCAGGTCAGGGCCGGCGCCCCAGGGTCGGTGTGGGCCGTGGGCACCGAGGTGCATCTCGTGCATCGCCTCGCCGCCGAGGTGGAGGCCAAGGGCATCACCGTGCTGTCGCTGGACCAGCTCGGCTGCCTCTGCTCGACGATGTTCCGCGTGTCGCCCAATCATCTGCTGTGGGTGCTCGAGGGGCTGGTCGACGGCCAGGTCTACAACCAGGTGGAAGTGCCGGACCATCAGATCCACTGGGGCCGCGTGGCGCTCGACCGGATGCTGGCGATTCACTGATCGCGCGGCGCAGTCCCGGCGGTGCGCGGCGCGGCCGTGGTGGCGGGCCGGCGCGGGTTGCCGCCGCGGCAGGTCTGCTACGATTCACCGCAGTCATTCAGACATCGACACCCGCCTGAGGAGGCCCGATTCATGGCTCATGCACTGCCCACCCTGCCTTACGACCACGCGGCGCTCGAACCGCACATCGACGCGCAGACGATGCAGATTCACCACGGCAAGCACCATCAGGCCTACGTGACCAATCTGAACGCCGCGCTCGACAAGCACCCCGAGCTGCACGACAAGAGCCTCGACGAGCTGATCAAGGGCGTCGCCACGCTGCCGGAAGACATCCGCACGGCCGTGCGCAACAACGGCGGCGGCCACTGGAATCACTCGCTGTTCTGGACGCTGATGGCGCCCAACGCCGGCGGCGCCCCCACGGGCGATGTGGCCGGCGGCATCGACGCGGCATTCGGCAGCTTCGACAAGTTCAAGGAGCAGTTCCAGGCCGCGGGCATGGGCCGCTTCGGCAGCGGCTGGGCCTGGCTCATCGACAACGGCGGCAAGCTCGAGATCGCCAGCACGCCGAACCAGGACAACCCGCTGATGGACGGCAAGAAGGCGATCCTCGGCGTCGACGTGTGGGAGCACGCCTACTACCTGAAGTACCAGAACCGCCGCGCCGATTACCTGACCGCGTTCTGGAACGTCGTGAACTGGAACGAAGTGAACCGCCTGCTCAAGGGCTGACCACGGATCGGGATCCGGGACCCGGTGGCGGGTCCCGCGTTCCGAGCCCGCGGGAGCCCGGACGGCGCCGCCAGGTGCCGCCCGTCGCGAGCCGGCCCCAGAGTAGCGATGCGCGTGCGCGTGAAGCTCGTGAGCCTGCTCATCGCCGGCGCGTCTGGCTGGCGTCTGCGCAGGAAGCGACCCCCGTCGCGACGCCGGTATCGTCGGCCACCCCGGCCACGCTGCCCGCCGCCCCCGGCGACACGACCTTCACGGTCGAGAACCTGACTCGCGCCGAGCTGTGGCGCTTCTTTGCTCCTCCGTCCGGGGGAGGCACCACTCCCGACTACGTCTTTGCCGGCAACCGCGCCACGCTCGGGGCCAACTACCAGGGCCCGCGCTGGGCGACGCGCGGCGCCATTCAGTACGTGCGTCTCGAGAACCTGCCGGCCGGGGCCATCGGGCCGGGACTGCTGGGTACGGGCGGCGCCTATTTTTTCCAGGCCGGCGGTTCGTTCAGCTACCAGTTCTACCTGCGCGCGCTCAGTCTCACCTTTCGCGACGCGGGCAGCGGCGCGTGGGTCGAGGCGGGCCGCTTCTCGCGCGCCGCGGCGGTCGAACCGACATCGGGCGACGCGGTCATCGACACCCTGACCCGCGCGCACCTGAATGGGCGGCTGCTCGGCGACATGGAGTGGACGTTCTACCAGCGCGCGTGGGACGGCCTGCGCGGCGGCATCGATCGCGGCCGCTGGCACGCCGCGGTCACCGCGGCCGTGCCCACCCAAGGCACCTTCGAGGAGTCGGCCAACCTGCCGCTCGACACGGTGCGGGTCGCCGCGGCGGAGGTCCGCGCCGATCCGGGCGCCCTGGCGCCCCACACGGCGGTGACCGCGTTCGCCTACGGCTACGACGACCGCCGGCGCGTCACGGCGCGTCCAGACAACGTGCGCGCCGGCGACGCCGCCGGCCGGCGAGGTCGACGTGCGCATCGGCACGGTCGGCGCGTCGGCGGTGGCGGCATTCCCGCGCGGCGCGCGGCGCTGGGACGGGCTCCTGTGGGGGGCGGTGCAGACGGGCGGCTGGTTCGGCCAGAAGCATCGCGCCTACGCCGCCGCGGCGCAGGTCGGCCATCAGTGGACGGCGGCGCCGTGGCAGCCCTGGCTGCGCGCAGGCGTGGACTACGCCTCCGGCGACGGCGATGCGCTCGACGGCACGCACGGCACGTTCTTCCCGATGCTGCCGTCGGGCAATCACCTGTCGCGCTCGTCGACCTACGCGCTCATGAACCTTCGCGAGGCCTGGGCCGAGGCCCGTCTGGCCCCGGCGCGCGCCGTGGACATCGTCGCGGCCGTGCACGCCGTCGGCCTGGCGCAGGCTGCCGACCGCTGGTACACCGGCAGCGGCGCCACCGCGCGCACCGGCAACTACTTCGGGTTCCAGGGGCGGAACACGGCCGGCGCCGCCTCGCTTGGAACGATCGTGGAAGGCGAGTTGACGTGGCGTCCGGCGCGCTGGTGGACGCTGCGCGGCTATGCCGGCCGCATGACCGGCGGCGCGGCGGTGCGACAGCTGTTTGCCGGCGATCGCCTGGTCACCGCCTGGCTAGAAAGCCGCTTCAGCTTCTGAGCCTTGCCGGCCGGCTTGCGCAAGGTAGTACGACGCGATCGGCGCCCCATCAGAACAAGACCACGTCCACGCGCGTGCCGGCGTCGACCGCGGCCACGTCCGGCGGGATCTCGATGTAGCCGTCGGCGTGCGCCATGCTGGTGATGTCGCCACTGGCCTTGAAGGCCGGTTCGGCGGCGCCGTCCACGAGGCGCACGGTGTAGAACTGGTGGCGGCCCAGGCTCGATCCCACGCGGCGCGCCAGCGGCACGGCGACGACGCGCGGCTGATGCGGCGGCAGGCCGGCGAGGTCCCGCAGGAACGGCACGAGCAGCACGTAGGCGTTGGTCAGGCACGAGGCGGGATTGCCGGGCATGCCGAACACCGGCACGTCGCCGATCCAGCCGAACGCCGTGGGCTTGCCGGGACGCGTGGCGATGCCGTGGAACACGACCCTGCCGCGGCGGGTCAGGATATCGAGCACGAGATCGCGATCGCCGACCGAGCTGCCGCCGGAGAACACGACCAGGTCGCAGCCGAGCGCGTCGTCCACGGCCGCGTCGAGGGCCTCGAGCGTGTCGGCGGCCACCGCGAGCGGCACGGCCGCGCCGCCGTGGGCCTCGACCACGGCCGCGAGCGTGTGCCGATTGACGTCGTAGATCTGCCCGGGACCGAGCGGCGTGCCCGGGGCAACGACTTCATTGCCGGTGGACACGATGGCGACGCGGGGACGGGCAACGACCTCGAGGGCCGGATGACCGAGGGCGGCGACAACGCCTACCCGGGCCGGCAGCAGCACGTCGCCGGCGCGCAGCACGGTCGCCCCGCTGGTGATGTCGGCGCCGGCCCGGCCCACGTGCTGCCCGGCGTGCACGGCCGTCAGCACCTGCACCGCGCCGTCGGGCCCGGGCGTGGTGTCTTCCACCATCACCACGGCGTCCACGCCCGCGGGCAGCGGGGCGCCGGTGGCGATCTCGGCGCACTCGCCAGCCCCCACCGCGCCGGCCATCACCTCGCCCGTGAACACCCGGCCCACGCACGCCAGCTGGCGCGGGGCCTGGGGCGTGGCGCCGACGGTGTCGGCGGCCTGCACCGCGTAGCCGTCCATCATGGCGCGGGCGAAGGGCGGCACATCGGCCGCGGCCACGACATCGCGCGCCACCACGCGTCCAGTGAGCTGCGCGAGCGGCACGCCCTCGGTGCGCGTCAACGGCCGCACCGCTGCCGCCAGCAGGGCTCGGGCCTCGTCGAGCGGAATCGTGGACTGGAAGGGACGCATTACTTCGCGGCCTGCTGCACGAGGTGGCCGAGCTCCGGCAGCACCAGCTTGGTCATGGCCAGCCGCACGGCGCTCTCCGAACCTGGAAGCGCGATGACCACGCGGCCGCGCGCCAGGCCGGCGCAGGCCCGGCTCATCATCGCCGCAGAGCCGATGTCGGCGTAGCTCAGCATGCGGAAGAGTTCGCCGAAGCCGTCGAGCCGCTTCTCGAGCATCTCGTCGATGGCCTCGAAGGTGGCGTCGCGCGAGGTGATGCCCGTGCCGCCCGTGGTGATGATGACCTGCGCCTCGGCCCGCAGCTGCCCGGCCACGAACGCGGTGACGTCGGCCGGCTCGTCCTTCACGATGGCCCGGGCCGTGACCTGGTGGCCTTCCTGCTCGAGCAAGGCGGCGATGGCCGCGCCGCTCGTGTCGGTGGCCTCGGTGCGCGTGTCGCTGATGGTGAGGACGGCGACCCGGACCGACCGGGGGCCAGCGGCTTTGTGGAGTTCCTGGGACACGGGGCGATCATAGAACAGGGCTGGGCCGAGTCCCTTGCGCCGCCGCGACGGGTCCCGGCTATGATCTCCCTGTGCGTCGCGTGTTCGTGCCCTGGCTCTCTCTGGCTGCGCTGGTGCTGGTGCTGTTCGACGCGCGGTCGCCGGTGGGGTGGGCGCAGAGCACGGCGGTGCGACCGGACCGGCCGGCGCGCGGGGCCCCATCAGAGCCCGCCGCTGCCTGCGCCCCCGGCATTCGCGCCGACGCTCGACCGCGAGGCCGGCGCGCTGGGTCGACGCCACGCTCAAGGCGCTGACCGACGACCAGCTCGTGGGCCAGCTGATCATGGGCCGGCTCGACTCCACCTACCTCAGCGCCGACTCGGCCAGGTTCGAGGCGCTGGCGGGGTTGGTGCGCGACGTGCACATCGGCGGCTTCTGCGCCTTCGGCGGCGTCGAGCCGGTGCCGGCCGTGATGCTCAACGCCACCTACGGGCCGACCATCCTGGGCCAGCCGCTCGAACTGGCCGCCATCCTCAATCGGCTGCAGACGCTGTCCACGCTGCCGCTGCTCGTGAGCGGCGATTTCGAGCACGGCGTGGGCATGCGCCTCAACGGCGCCACGCGGTTTCCGCGGGCCATGGCCTTTGGCGCCGCTGGTGACCCGGCGCTGGTGCGCGAGGCGGCGCGGCTCACCGCGGTGGAAGCGCGCGCGCTCGGCGTGCACGTCAACTTCGCGCCGGTGGCCGACGTGAACAACAACCCGCGCAACCCGGTGATCAACATCCGCTCGTTCGGCGAGGATCCCGCGCAGGTGGGCCGGCTCGTGCGGGCCGCGGTGGACGGCCTGCAGAGCGGCGGGGTGGTGGCCACGCTGAAGCACTTCCCCGGCCACGGGGACACGGCCGTCGACACGCACCTCGGACTGGCCACCGTGCCGCACGATCGCGCGCGGCTCGACCGCGTCGAACTGGCGCCCTTCCGCGACGGCATCGCCGCTGGCGTCGGGGCGGCGATGGTGGCGCACGTGGAGATGCCGGCGCTCGACCCGGTGCCCGGACCCGCCACTTTCAGTCGTCCGATCGTGACCGGCCTGCTGCGCCGCGATCTGAAGTTCGACGGCGTCATCTACACCGACTCGATGTTGATGGAGGCCGTGAACGAGCTGGCCGATCCGGGCGAAGCCGCCGTGAAGGCGGTCGAGGCCGGCGTCGACGTGGTGCTCGACCCGCCCGACGCGCGCGCCGCCGCGGCCGGACTGAAGACGGCGCTGGCGCAGGGCCGGCTGACGCGAGCCCGCCTCATCGACTCGGCGCGGCGCGTGCTGACGCAGAAGGCGCGGCTCGGGCTGCACCGCACGCGCACCGTGAACCTCGAGGCGGTGATGAGCGCGGTGGGCACCCGGGCGGCGGCCGACACGGCCCGGACCACCGCCGAGCGCGCCATCACCCTGCTGCGCGACGAGCGGGCCTCGGTGCCGCTGGCCACGCCGCGCACCGGCAGCGTCCTCTACCTGTCGGTGCTCGACTACCCGTCCAACTGGCGGATCGCGGCGCCCAGCCGCACGCTGCTGCCCGAGCTGCGCCAGCGGTGGGAAGACGTGACGGCGGTGGAGGTGACCGATCGCACCACCGCCGACGATCTCGAGCTCGTGCGCGCCATGGCCGGCAGCTACGACGCCGTCGTCGCCGGCGTGTTCGTGCGCGCCTCCTCCGGCAGCGGCCGGCTCGACCTGGGACCGAACGTGGTGCGCCTCCTGCAGGATCTGTCGGCGGCGTCGGCGCGACGGGCGCAGCCGCTGGTGGCGGTGTTCTTCGGCAGCCCCTACGCGGCCGTGGCCGCCACCACGCTGCCGGCCGTGCTCGTCACCTACGACTTGGGCGACTTCGCCGAAGCGGCAGCGGCGCGGGCCCTGGCGGGGGAGATCGCCATCGGCGGCAAACTGCCGGTGGCCCTGGGCGCGGGCGCCGGGGTCGGATTCGGCCTCACGCGCGCGATTCCGGCATCGTCCCCCCGAGAGTAAGGGCGAGGCGCATTTGGCTGTGCTAGAATCAGTTTTTCTCGACTCCATCGCGCCCTTAGCTCAGCTGGATAGAGCGTCTGGCTACGAACCAGAAGGTCACATGTTCGAATCATGTAGGGCGCACCACCTCGTTCTCGGTTGAGGTGACCCCGGCGGTCGATCCCCTCCCCTCCGCGTCGCCCTCCCCCCTCCCAGGCTGATTTCCAGCCAGACCCGCGTTACACTGCTCGACCGTCACGTCTCGTCGCCGGCCGCCCGGCCGCGGCGACGGCTCTTCTGGGAGGCACCCATGTCACTGCAACTCGGACAAATTGCACCGGACTTCGAAGCCGACACCACCGAGGGACGTATCCGCTTCCACGAGTGGATCGGCGACGACTGGGCGGTGCTGTTCTCGCATCCGAAGGACTTCACGCCCGTGTGCACGACCGAACTCGGCTACATGGCCAAGCTGAAGCCCGAGTTCGACAAGCGTCACACCAAGATCATCGGCCTCAGCGTCGACCCCACCGATCGCCATGCCAAGTGGGCCGAGGACATCCACGAGACGCAGGGCTACAAGCCGAACTACCCGATGATCGGCGACACCGATTTGAAGGTGTCCAAGCTGTACAACATGCTGCCGGCCGGCGCTGGCGAGTCGTCCGAGGGCCGCACCCCGGCCGACAACATGACGGTGCGCAACGTCTTCGTCATCGGACCCGACAAGAAGATCAAGCTGATCATCGCTTACCCGATGACCACGGGCCGCAACTTCGACGAGGTGCTGCGCGTGCTCGACTCGCTGCAGCTCACCGCCAAGCATCGCGTGGCCACGCCGGTGAACTGGCAGCAGGGCCAGGACGTGATCATCGCCGGCTCGGTGTCGGACGACGAGGCCAAAACCATCTATCCCAACGGATGGAAGGCGCCGCGTCCCTACCTGCGCATCGTGCCGCAGCCGCAATAGCGGAGGGGGCGGCCACGGCCTGCGCTAAGCTTCAGGGATGGCCGCCAACACTCCGGCGCGGGGACTGACCGCGCTGCGCCTGCTCCTGGGCGTGTTCTTCCTGTTCGAAGGCCTCGGCAAGATCGGCTGGCTGATGGACCCCTCGCCCCTGGCCACGCAGCTTGCCGGCTATCTGCAGTCGGCCAACCAGTGGAACCGCGCCTACCTGGAAACGGTCTGCATTCCGTTTCGCCCCGGTATTGGCGCGGCTGGTGCTCGCCGGCGAACTCGCCA
Organism: uncultured Acidobacteriota bacterium; assembly: GCA_963834325.1. Classification (GTDB taxonomy): domain Bacteria; phylum Acidobacteriota; class Vicinamibacteria; order Vicinamibacterales; family UBA2999; genus CADEFD01. Next base: position 39,996 of record CAWIBL010000013.1, on the reverse strand, counting down.
CGGGCGTGTCGTTCCTGCTCGGCGCCTACGCCCGCTACGCCGCCATCGCCGCCTTCCTGATGGTGCTGAACATCCACTTCGCCAGCGGGGCGATCTTCCAGTACCGCTTCCTGACCAACGGCTACGGCCTGCCGGTGCTCGGCGGCCTGCTGGCCCTGGCCATCGGCGGCGCGTCGCTGCCGCTCAGCCTCAAGCGGACCTAGCGAGAACGCCATGCACGACACGCGCACCAGCCGGGAACGCTTCGCCGCGCTGCTCTTCTACGCGGCCGTCCTGCTCGTGGCCTACCTGGCCATGCTGGTGGTGTGGCCGTTCCTGGCGCCGCTGGCCTGGGCCGCCATCCTGGCGATGACCCTGCGGCCCGTCTACCTGAAGATGTGCGTCCGGCTGAGTAACGGCAACGCCGCGCTGGCCACCACCACGCTGGCCGCGGTGCTAATCATCGCGCCGGCCGTGTTCCTGGGGTCGGTGGTGGCCGAGGAAATCCCGGTGGCCCTGGCCTACCTGAAGAAACTCTCGGAGACCACGCCTGACCAGCTCACGCAGGCGTGGGACGTGGTGCGCGCCCGCATTCCCCTCGAACTGCCGGCCAACCCCGTGGCGCTCATCACCGAGGGCCTGCAAAAGGGCGCGTCGGTGCTGCTGCCGCAGGCCGGCTCGCTGCTGGCCGACTTTCTCGCGGTCATTGCCAGCCTGCTGGTAATGCTCTTCTCGCTCTTCTTCCTGCTGCGCGATGGCCGGGCCTATGCCGCGGCAATCCGCCGCCTGCTGCCGTTCAGCGAGCAGGAAAGCGAGCGCCTCATCGTCGAGACGCGCGACCTCGTGGTGGCCAGCGTGGGCGCGGGTTTGATCGTGGCCGCCGTGCAGGGCCTCATCGGCGGCGTGACCTTCTGGGCCCTCGGCATTCCGGCCTCGGCCGTGTGGGGCGTGGTGCTGGCCATTTGTTCGCTCGTGCCGGTTGTCGGCGCCACCATCGTGTGGGTGCCGGTAGCCATCTGGCTATTCTTCTCGGGCCAGGTCACGACCGCGCTCATCCTCACCGGCATCTGCGCGGTGGTGCTCAGTTCCGTCGACAACGTGCTGCGGCCGCTGCTGCTCAGCGGGCGCACCTCGGCCAGCGGGCTGGTGGTGTTCATCGGGCTGCTGGGCGGGGCCTCGGCCTTCGGCTTCGTGGGCCTGGTGATCGGCCCGATCGCGCTCGTGACCGCCGGCACGCTGATCGACGCGCTGACCCGCCCCGCGGTGGTGCGGGTGGACGAGACCCCGGTCGCCGAGTGAGCGCCGACCCCGCCACCTACGACCTGCACATGCGCCGCGCCCTGGCCCTGGCCGGGCAGGCCGCCGCCGCCGGCGAGGTGCCTGTGGGCGCGGTCGTGGTGCTGAACGGCGAGGTGGTGGGGGAGGGCTACAACCGGCCCATCGCCACCAGCGACCCTACCGCCCACGCCGAGATCGTGGCGATGCGCGAGGCCGCCCTTCGCGTAGGGAACTATCGCCTGAGCGGCGCCACCCTGGTGGTAACGCTCGAGCCGTGCCTGATGTGCGTGGGGGCGATGGTGCACGCCCGCATCGCCACGGTGGTTTACGGCGCGCCGGAGCCGCGGACCGGGGGGCTCGGCTCGGCCATCGCCGCGCACGAGACGCCCGGGCTGAACCATCGCGTGGCGGTGGTGGGCGGCGTGCTGGAGGACGACTGCCGGCGCCTGATGCAGGATTTCTTCCGCATCAGGCGGGGCAGTGCTGACCAGACGGCCGCGGATCCGCTATAATTTTCACGTCCCGGCTTGCCGGACGCGGTCCCACCTCTGCGGAGAGGTACCGAAGTGGTCGTAACGGGCGCGCCTCGAAAGCGTGTTGTCCGAAAGGGCACGTGGGTTCGAATCCCACCCTCTCCGCCATCAATAAGTCATTTCAGGTCAACAACTTGCAGTCTGCCAATGGCTGAGCTGTCCCTGTTTTGTACCTGAAATCGCCACGTGGGTGGGTTTTCCACCCGCGTAACGCTCGTCTTCGACCGCTGACCATCGTCGGGGGGGGCTTGGCGCTGGTGACCTGCCTGGCGTTTTTCGGACCAGCTGAAGCCTGAGAGAATGGCGCCCTCCGGACGAGGGAGCCATGAAGAAGACGCGATTCACGGAAGAGCAGATGGTGACGATCCTGCGGGAGGCCGACCAGCGGCCGGTGCCGGAGGTCGCCAAGAAGCACGGCGTCAGCGCGCAGACGATCTACGGGTGGCGCAAGCACTTCGGCACGCTGGAGCCGGCCGACGTGAAGCGGCTGCGGCAGCTCGAGCACGAGAACGGCCGGCTGAAGAAGATGGTGGCCGACCGCGATCTCGAGCTCGACGTCCTGAAGGAGATCACCCGAAAAAAATGGTAGGCGCACGCGTGCGCCGGCAGCAGGTCGCGTACGCCCAAGGGCGCGGCCTGTCGAGCCGCCGCGCGTGCGCCTTGCTGTCGGTCGCGCGGTCGACGCTCGGCTACCAGTCGCGGCTGGTCGCGCGGGATGCGCCGGTCGTGCCGGCGATGCGCGCGCTCGCCGGCCAGTATCCGCGGTACGGCTATCGGAAGATCCGGATCTTCCTGCGCGCGGCAGGGCCACGTGATGAGTGCCGACCGTGCGTATCGGCTGTGGCGCCAGGCGGGCCTCCAGGTGCCGCAGCGACGGCCGCGTCGTCGCGTGGCGACCAGTCGGCCGCGGCCGCTGCCGCCGACGGCGGCGAATCACGTGTGGGCGTACGACTTCGTCTTCGACACCTGCGCGGACGGCCGGACGCTGAAGTGCCTGACGGTCGTCGACGAGTTCACGCGCGAGTGCCTGGCGATCGACGTGGCCGGCGGCATTCGCTCGGGCCGCGTCATCGAGGTGCTCGACGCAGCTCGTCAGCGTGCACGGCGCGCCGCGCTATCTGCGCTCCGACAACGGGCCCGAGTTCGTGGCGACCGCGATCCTCCGCTGGCTGCAGCGCGGCCGCAGATCGAGACCGCGTTCATCGATCCGGGCAAGCCGTGGCAGAATGGCACCGACGAATCGTTCAACGGCAAGTTCCGCGACGAGTGCCTGATCCTCGCAGTGGTTCCGGAATCGGCTCGAAGCGAAGGTCGGCATCGAGCAGTGGCGGCGTCACTACAACGGCCGCGACCGCGGACCTCTGGGAAGAGCGCAACAGCAAGGCCGCGCGGCGTGTGCCCCGCGACATCTGGCCGACCGTGCATCGGAAGCTGACGATGCTCGACGCGGCGCAGCGCCTCGACGACCTGGCCGCCGTGCCTGGCAATCGCCTGGAGGCGCTGGCTGGAGACCGGAAGGGCCAGCACAGCATTCGCGTGAACCAGCAGTACCGGATCACATTCCGATGGGAGAGGCATGATGCGCACGACGTCTGCTGCGAGGACTACCACTGAGAGCATCCCGCGTCGATGCCGCCAGCCTGGGACCGGCGATTCACCCTGGCGAGATCCTGCTCGAGGAGTTCCTGAAGCCGCTCGAGATGACGCAGGCCGCGGCGGCCAAGACGCTCGGGATGTCCACCGTGCGCTTGAACGAGCTCGTACGCGGCAAGCGCGGCGTAACCGCCGACACGGCGCTGCGGCTCGCGCAGTTCTTCAAGACGACGCCGCAGTTCTGGATGCACATGCCAATAACTTGCAGTTCATCAATAGCTGAGCTGTACCCATCGGTCGGCTTGCTCAGCCGATGGACCTCGGACTTCGAACGAGCGTCGACTCAGGCAGCGTAGGTGAACCGTCGACCGGGTCGGATCAAGCGCATTCACGCCCACGCAAAGAAACGTGGTGTCCGCCTACGGGAAGACGCGAACGGTGACGACCACTGGCACTGGAGTTCGAAGGCATTCTCTCGTAAGGGTGCTCGTGGGCTCGGCCGGCTCGCGCTGACGCGGCCAGCGCGCGCTGCACTCGGCCCCGAAGACGGCACACCGACTCACGTCGGCGCCATTCTCCGGCCATCGCCTAGCGCCGAGATGGCGCATTCTCTCTCCTTGAGTAGTACGGCGACGGCAGTAATCGCCGTAAGCTTGCAAAGAGAACGGGTGGCGGTTACGCCGCAAGAGGTGGAGACTCTATGAGCACGTGGATGAGCGACGACCTTCGAGACGCGGTGCAGCGCGCGAGAGACGCGGCGCGTCAGATGCGCGATGAGATTCCGTCACTGCACAGTGAAATCGACTTGGCCGTCCGGGATCTCGACGAGGCGGAGGCGTGCGGCGACGACGCACTGGGCCGGTCGATCTTGGGCATGGCGAACGCGCGGCTCCAGGTTATCGCTGAGACCTTGACGACGGACCACGCGAATGCCGACGTGGCGTCAGACGACCTGGCGCAGAGCCCGGTGCCGCGGCCGATGCCAGTTGATGGAGCGGAGAAGCCCTGTGGCTACGAGGGGTGTGGTGGGACGCTCCGGTTCAGCTCGGAGGCGCGGTCCGACGGCGCCGGGTCACAGGCGGGCGACACCGACCCCAACCCCTTGCAGCCCGGGTGGGTCTGCAGTAGCGGGGACGCGAGCCATTTCGAGTCGGTCACCGGCACCTGGCCACCCTCGTCGCTGAACGCCTAGAAGCGGCGCACCGCTTCGAATCCGCCCACATGAACCGGCTGCATGACCGGACCACCTGGACGTGCTGCGGCACCACGTCGATGAAGAGAAGGATTCTTCGGCACAGCCCTTGCGAAGTCGACCTCAGAGAGGCCACCATGGCAGATCAGCACCGAAAAAAGGTATCCGACACACCATCGTCGGCAGACGCGCACACCCCGCAACCACCCCAGCGCAGTGGGCAGCCGGACAACGAGAGTCAATACGGCGGTGGCCGACAGGTCGGAATGCCTCGAGAGCAGAACCGCGACTCCAATCCGCCGAAGGCAAGCCGCGACTTGGGGCCCGACGACAACGGTCGGGTCGCCAACAGCAGCGGTGCCGACGGAGGCAACGACTCCTCCGATTAGACAAGTCGTTGCCAAATCCCGAGCCTTTTAGATTTAACGACGTAGCAAGGCGATGGGTGGGGCCGGCTGATGGGCTTGTCAGGCTTAGGCCCACCGGTGCTACAAAACCAGGATGTCCACGGCCCCCATCTCCGTGTGTTTCGTCTGTCTCGGCAACATCTGCCGCTCGCCCACGGCGGAGGGCATCTTCCTCCAGCTGGTGGAACAGGCCGGGTTGAGCGACCGCTTCGTGATCGACAGTGCCGGCACCGGCGCTTCTCACGTGGGCGAGAAGGCCGACCCACGTAGCCGGGAATACGCCGAGAGCCGCGGGATCCCGCTGCCGAGCATCTCGCGTCAGTTCGTTGCGGGAGACTTCGACCGCTTCGACTACGTGATCGCGATGGACGGCCGCAATCACCGCGACCTGGAGCGCCTCGCCGATGCCGACCAGCGGGCCAAGCTCCACATGCTGCGCAGCTTCGACGCCAACCTGCGCGGCAGCTTGGACGTGCCGGACCCGTATTACGGCGGGGGGGATGGCTTCGCGCGTGTGTTCAACATGTGCCAGGCCGGCTGCCAGGGCTTGCTGGCGCATATCCGGGCGACTGACTTCGGATGACCTTCGAGCGTGCGCTGCGAGAGGCGCTGGCCGCGGCGTTGAACGCCGAGGTCGCGACGCTGCAGCCGGTGAGCGGCGGCGATATCAATCTGTGCTTCGTCGCGTCCCTCACTGACGGTCGGGAGCTGTTCATCAAGACCCACGCGCAGCCACCGGCCGGCATGTATCGGGCTGAAGCCCGGGGCCTGCGCTTCCTCACGGTGCCTGGCGGCCCACGCGTGCCGGAGGTGGTCGCCGCCACTGAGCAACTGCTGGCGCTGGAACGGTTGCACAGCCGAGCCCCGGCGGCCGATCACGACGCGCGTTTCGGGCACACGCTCGCCACGCTGCACCGTGCCACGCTGCCACGCTTCGGTCTGGACGACGACAACTTCATCGGCACGCTGCCGCAGCCCAATGCCGCCACCGAAACCTGGGCCAGCTTCTACGCGCAACGCAGGTTAGCGCCGATGTTGCGCCAGGCCGTGCGCGAAGGTCGGGCGACGGCCGGACTACAGCGCGCTGTCGAACAGGTGATCGACCGCATCACCGAGCTGGTGGGACCACCCGAGCCGCCCGCGCGTGTGCACGGCGACCTGTGGAGCGGCAACGCGATCACCGATGGACATGGGTGGCCAGTCTTGATCGATCCGGCGGCCTACGGCGGCCACCGCGAAGTGGATCTGGCGATGATGCGACTGTTTGGCGGCTTCTCGCCGCGCGTCTTTGAGGCCTACGCCGAGAGCTACCCGCTGGCAGCCGGCCATGCGTCGCGGATCGCGCTCTACCAGCTGTACCCGCTGCTGGTGCACCTCAATCTGTTCGGCGGCCACTACGTTCGCAGCGCCCAGTCGGCCGCGGAAGACGCCTTGCGCAGCGGCTAGGCGTGATCGACGCGTGAGCGCATGCGGTCCACCTGCGGCTGGGCAAACTACGCATGATCCGATCCGGCGGACGACTTCCGGGAAAGCGCAGGGGCGGACGACTTCGAAGAGCGCAGGGGATGAGCCCGACTGCGGGGGCCGGAGCCGCACCGCACCACGGCCCGACCGCCGATACCGGAGGGTTCTCCAGCGCCACGCCCCAATGATTGGCGCCCACTGCAACCTTTTCTTCCGCGCCTCCGTCCACTCCTATTGCAAAGCCATAGGGCAGGCAGCCGGCCATGACGGTCGGTCCGTGCGGCCTTGCGGAGCGCTATCCGTCATGACCCAGGCCGACCGTAACGCCGTGTGGCAGGGCACGCTCTCGCTGATGGTGCTGCGCACGCTGCTGACCATGGGCGAGCAGCACGGCTACGGCATCGCCCGCCGCATCGAGCAGACCAGCGAGGGCCGGCTCTCGATCAACTACGGCACGCTGTATCCGGCGCTGCTCAAGCTCGAGCAGGAAGGCCTGATCACGTCGTCGTGGGGCGTGTCCGACAACAACCGCCGGGCCAAGTTCTACACGCTCACCAAGGCCGGCCGGAAGCAGATCGAGCGCGAGACGCGGCAGTGGGAGGAGACGTCCGCGATCATCGCCCGTTTCCTCGCGCCGGCGGAAGAATAGGTTCCTGGGCATCCGGAAGCCAGAAAGAGGCAGACATGCGGCAGTTGCGGGCCTTGTGGCATCGCGTTCGAGGGGTGTTCGCCGGACGGCGCGCGGAGCAGGAGCTCTCGGCGGAGCTGGAAAGCCACCTCCAGTACCACACCGACGATAACCTGCGCGCCGGCATGTCGCCGGCGGAGGCGCGGCGCCAAGCCCTCGTCGCCCTCGGCGGAGTCGAGAGCACCAAGGAAGCGGTGCGCGAACGGCGTGGGCTGCCCAGCGTCGAGTCGCTCGTGCGAGACCTGCGCTACGGCGCCCGCACCCTCTTCCGCAGCCCAGGCTTCGCGTTCGCCGGCATCCTCATCCTCGGGCTCGGCGTCGGCGTGAATTCCGCCATCTTCACCGTCGTCAACGCCGTGGTGCTGCAGCCGCTGCCCTTCAAGGACGCGGACCGCATCGTGCGCGTGTGGCACACGCCGCCACAGGCGACGTTCCCCGGCATGAAGACCTTCGCCCTGTCGCCCGCGAACTTCCTGGACTGGCAGACGGAGAGCACGTCGTTCGCAGCGATGGCCCTCTATACCAGCCGCCGGCCCGTGCTCACCGGGCAGGGCGAGGCGGCGGCGGTGAACAGCGGGCGCGTGCCGGCCAGCTTCTTGCCGATCTTCGGCCTGCAGCCGATCCTCGGGCGCACGTTCACGCAGGCCGACGAAGCCGAAGGAGCCACGCGTGTCGCGATTCTGGCCGAACCGTTCTGGCGGTCGCGCTTCGGCGCCGATGCAGGGTTGATCGGCCGCACCATCCAGCTCGATGGAACGCCCTACGAGGTCGTAGGCGTGGTGCCGACGACATCGTTCCTGTCCTCCGCCGATCTCTTTACCGCGCTGCAACTGACCGCGGCCGAATGGGCGGTGCGCGACAATCACAACTTCATCGCGGTGGCCAAGCTGAAGCCGGACGTGGCGGTGGCGCGCGCCAACGCGGAGCTGTCCGCGATCGCGGCGCGGCTCGAGCAACAATACCCGGCGGAGAACAAGGGGTGGGGTGCGCTGGTCCTGCCGCTGCAGGAGGATCTGGTGGGCGACGCAAAGGTGGCGCTGCTCCTGCTGCTCGGTGCCGTGGGACTGGTGCTGCTCATCGCCTGCGCCAATCTCGCCAACCTGATGCTGGTCCGCAACCATTCCCGGGCCAAGGAAATTGCCTTGCGCGGCGCCCTGGGGGCAAGCCGCGGACGGGTCGTGCAGCAGCTGCTCGCCGAAGGCCTGGTACTGGGGCTGTGCGGCGGCGCCGTGGGCCTGCTCGCCGGCTATTACGGAGTCGAGGCGCTGCTGGCGGCGCTGGGTAGTACGTTGCCGCGGTGGCAGGAGGTGGCGATCAACCTCCCGGTGGTGGTGGTCACCGCGGCCATCGCCATGCTGACCGGCCTGGCGGCGGCGTTCGTCCCGGCCTGGCGGCTCAGCGGGCGCGACGCCAACGAAGTGCTGAAGCAGGGCGCCACGCGTGGCAGTTCCGGCGGCCACGACGGCTGGATGCGACAGGGGCTGGTGGTCAGCGAAGTGGCGCTCGCGTTGACGCTCCTCGTGGGCGCAGGGCTGCTGATCCGCAGCCTCGGCAGCCTGCGGAGCGTCGATCCCGGCTTCGACGCCAACAACGTGCTGAAGGCGGAGTTCGCCATTCCTGAAGCGAAGTATGCCACGCCCGAAGCCCGCAACCAGTTCTTCGACCGGGTGCAGCAGCGGGTGGCCGCGCTCCCTGGCGTGGAGGCCGTGGCGTGGGTCGATAGTGTGCCGCTGCAGGGCGGGTCCACGCAGTTCGTGGTCCCCGAAGGCCTGCCGCCGATGCAGGATTCGGAGCTGCCGACGGTCGCGATGCGCGCGGCCTCGCCGGGATACTTCCGCGCCGCCCGTATCCCGCTGCGAGCCGGCCGCGACTTCACGGACGCCGACGACTTCCCGTCACCCAAGGTGATCCTCGTCAGCCAGCGCACGGCCGAGCGGTTCTGGCCGGGACAGAATCCGATCGGCAAACACGTGACGTTGAAGATGATGTCGCCGGAGCCGCGCCAGGTGGTGGGCGTGGTGGGCGAAGTGAAGATCGACGGACTCGACTCGCGGGCGTCGGACGCGCAAACGGTGATCTACGTGCCGGCCAGGCAGATGGGCATTCCCTTTTCGACGCTGTTCGTGCGCACGGCCGGAGCGCCGGCGCTGCTGACCGGGTCACTGGTGGCGGCGGTGCACGCCATCGACCCGGCGCAGCCGGTGCTCGAGATCGCCACGATGACGCAGGTGGTGGAGGAGTCACTGGGGCAGCGTCCGCTGGCCATGCAGCTGCTCGTGGGCTTCGCGGCGCTGGCGCTGATCCTGGCATCGGTCGGCATCTACAGCGTGCTGGCGTATACGGTGCGGCAGCGGGTGCGCGAGATCGGCATCCGCATGGCCCTCGGCGCCCCGCAGGCGAGCGTGCTGCGCATGGTGCTGGCCGAGGGGCTCAAGCCGACTCTGATGGGCGTGGCGCTGGGCCTGGCGCTGGCGGCGCTGCTGGTGCGGGTGATGACGTCGATGCTCTACAACGTGAGCGAGTACGACCCGCGGACGTTTGCGCTGGTGCCGGTGATCGTGATTGCCGTGGGGCTCGTCGCCACGTGGATCCCGGCATGGCGGGCGACGCGGGTCGATCCGATCGAGACGTTGCGAGCCGAGTAGGGGGCCTCGACTTGGCTCACTCCGAGCGGATGGCCGCCATGGGGTCAATCGACGGTCAAGGCCAGCAGGGAAGCGCCGGCGTAGATGACCGGCTCCATCACGCCCAGCGGCTCGGTGCCGAGCGTATCCGACAGCATCAGGCGGAACACCCGGCGCCGCGTGGACCCGAGCGCCATCCGGACCGCGACCTCCCGCGTGCGCGTGGCCACCCTGAAGCCGACAACGCCGAGGATGCCGAGCGCCGCCACCATCAGCGCCAGTCCGCCATGTGCATCGTGAAGTCAGGACCGCCATTCAATTGGGCGAACTCTGCCCACTCGCAGGCGATGAGGGGCATCACCGGTAGCTGAACAAGGGCGGGAACCCGACAACCACTATCGCCGCCCAGATGGCATACACAGGAAGGTAGGCGATCTGCCAGTGCTCCAGCGCTGCAAACGAATTGCGGCGACGCAAGAAGGATGCATACAGCCACGCTGTCCACGTCAGGTTGACGAGCAGAATAAGATTCTCGCCAAGAGCGGCCACCCGGTTGGGAGTGAAGCCAAATTCGGAAATACGCAGTGAGATCGCCGTCAGCGCCACCACGTCTACCGCGAGCGCGCTGACCACGAGCACGAGTTGCAGGACGTCGAAGAAGTCGGGCGGCGCCTGCGGATCGCGCGCCGAAGCGGCGTAAAGCACCAACCCGACGACGACGGCCAGCAGCAGGTCGAATCCGATCAGGATCTCCCGTTCCACGTCGATCGGATTGCCCGTCAGCGCCATTGTTGCCAGAAAACCAAGCAGCAGCATCGTGAACAGTGGGGTGAACAGCCGGGTCACGGCAACCGGCGCCATGTTCTCGATGACGCTTTGCTTGGCTTCGACGAGCCACGAGCCGATGACGAGGGCCCCGGCCGCGCCACACGGGATCAGCCAGCCGGAAATGAACGACGCTGGATTCATGTCGATGGCGGAGAACAGCATGGCCGTAAAGCCGGTGACGACCCCGCCGCCGAGCGCGATGAGCACGTAGTAGATGGCCAGCTCGCCCGAGAACCGCACGAAGTCCATACGCCGTTCGGACGAAGACCGGCGGCCTCCGACGTAGGCCACACCGACTGACGTCAGCCACAACGCGATGGGCAGGTGCAGAACGCTCAGCACCTGAGTGTCGCTGCCGTTCGGGGAGGTCTCGAGCCAATCCGGGCTCCTGAACGGGAAGACGTTGGCGAACACGACCGCGGCCGCAAAGGGTAGCGCGATCCGCACGACGTCCACAGCCGTGGACTGGCGCTTCCACGCGAAGTAGATCGCGAGCAGCGGGAAGACGAACAAGCTGGCATTGCGAAAGTAGAACGATGGGACTTCCGCATCAGGGCTCACCGGGTAACCGAACAACGTCGGCAGCTTGACGGCGAGTCCGGCGGCGACCGCCAGGCTTAAGACGACCAGGAGCTCGGTGCGTGCGCTGCGTGCCGTCGCGGCATGCTCGGGCGCTACGACCAATTGCTTCCACAGCCGGTCGGAGTGTGCGCGCGCGAACTCGCGCGACAGCGCATCGAGGTTGCCCATGCGCTTGACCGCGACCAGGAACGCTTCATCTCCGGCGAGGCCGGCCTCGGCGAGCGCGGCCAACTGGTCGCGCAGGTGTCCCTCGAGCTCCTCCACGTCGGGACCGCTGACCGCCTGCCGGTCGCGCAGGTAGACCCGCCACTGCGCGATCTGTTCCTCGGTTGCCCGATCGGCGAAGGTCATACCGTGCATGCCTGCATCCAGATGGCGCGGAGGGTGCCGTCAACCGCCTTCCACTGTTCCCGTTGGGCGGTAAGCTGCTCCCGGCCTGCTTTTGTGATCCGGTGCGGTACTTGCGCTTGCGGCCGGTCTCGGATGTGCCCCAGTTCGCTGATACATAGCCGTGGCGCTCAAGACGGTGCAGCACCGGATACAACATGCCGTCGGTCCAATGCAGGCGCCCGTGTGACAGCTCAGACACTCGCTTGACGATGGCGTAGCCGTAGCTGTCGCCTTCGGCAAGGATCGCGAGCACGAGGGGCGTGGCGGACGCAGCCACCAGGTCTTTGCTCATCTCCATACGTAGGAGTGTTATACATAGCGAAGCTATGTATGTCAATCCCTGATCGCAGACTGAGCCAATCTACGGGCTCCCATTGCTTTCCGATGGGAGCTCGAGTACGCTCCCATCGAAATCCGATGAAAGACGCTACGAAGCCCGTCGGTCCCGACATTCTGCGGGGCACGCTTGACCTCTTGATCCTTCAGGCGCTTAGCCACGGCCGCGCGCACGGCTACGACATCGCCCGGCGGATCGAACACTCCACAGAGGATGTCCTCGCGGTCGGAGAAGGGTCGTTGTACCCGGCGCTGCATCGTCTCGAGGCGCGCGGCTGGGTGGCCGCGACGTGGGGGACCTCCGACAACAACCGCCAGGCCAAGTACTACACGCTCACGGTCCCTGGCCGCGCACAGCTCCGTGTGGAGACCGCGAACTGGCACCGCTATTCGTCGGCGGTGACGGCGGCGCTGGCGGCACGGCCGGCCCGATAGCGCGGACACCCCCATGGCCCAGCGTCGGCGGTTTCGCGGACTTCTTGGCCTCGACCCGGAGCACGACGTCGACCAGGAGTTCTCGTTCCATCTGGAGATGCGTGTCCAGGAGTTGCTCGCACGCGGGGAGACGCCTGAGTGCGCGCTGCAACTCGCGCGCGAGCGGTTCGGGGACTACGACGCCGCTCGGCACGAATGCGTGGCGGTCAGTCACGACCGGAGGTATCGGATGAGGCGTGCGGACTATGTCAGCGAGCTGATCCAGGACGCGCGATACGCCGTGCGCACTTTCGCGCGCAGCCCGGTATTCACGGCGGCCGCGGTTCTCACGCTGGCGATCGGGCTGACCGGTACGATCTCGATGGTCACGCTCGTCAACGGTGTGCTCCTGAGTCCCTTGCCGGTGCGAGCAGAGCAGGAACTCGTTGTCGGCTGGAGAGGCCGACCTGAGGCCGGTGCCCGACGCTGGCCGTTCACGACGGCGGACCTCGATCTGCTGCGCTCGGCGAGCCGCACGCTGGCGGGCGTGGCAGGCGTCGGCTACCACGATCCAGCGACGGTGCCGCTCTCGGATGGCGGCAACGTCAGCAACGTGCGTGCCTCGCGGGTCACCGGCGAGTTCTTCGACGTGCTGGGCGTCGATCCGTTGCTCGGCCGCGCGCTCGAGCCTGCGGACAACGTGTCGGGTGCCGAGAACGTGCTGGTGCTCACCCATGCCTTATGGCAGGCGCGCTTCGGCGGTACACGCGAGGTCCTCGGTCGACGCGTCTCGATCGGTGGCCAGCCGTTCACCATCGTCGGCGTCATGTCGCGGGACATGGAGCATCCGCGCCGGGTTGAGGTGTGGATGACCGTGGCCGCGATGCTCACGACCACCTCGAATCCGACGCGGCAAGTCGGCATCTCGACCGAACTCGACCTGCTCGCGCGCGTCAGGCCCCACGTGACTACGGCGCAGGTGGCCGATGAACTCCGGCGGCTCGGGCCGAATCTCGACGCGCTGCGGCCCGCCGGTGACGGGCGTGGCTTCGTGCCGCAGGTGCAGTCCTACAAGGAATTCGTGGTCGGCGACGTGCGTCCCGTGATGCTGGTCCTGTTCGCGGCCGTCGGCTTGGTGCTGCTGATTGCGTGCGCCAACGTGTCGAGTCTGCTGCTGGTGCGTGGCGACGCGCGCCGGTCGGAGTTCGCCGTGCGCGCTGCGCTGGGGGCTGGACGCGCCAGGCTCGTGCGACAGGTCCTGGTGGAGGGCCTCGTGCTCGCAGGAATCGCGTCGGCTGTCGCTGTCGTCGCGACCAGCGCGCTCTTGCCGGTCCTGATGCGGTGGGTGCCGGACGGCCTGCCCCGCGCCGAGGCGATTCGCGTCGACGCTCGAGTCATCGGCGCCAGCGTCGTGCTGGCCGTGATGTCTGCCATTGTGGCCGCGCTCCTTCCAGCCCTGACGTCGGTGGGCCGGCAGTTGTCCGCAAACCTCCGCGCCGCCCCGCGGGGTACGGCGACGAGTGCTGGACGCTGGCGCCGCGCGCTGGTCGTGGCGCAAGTGGCTCTGGCCGTGGTCGGGTGGGCCGGCGCCGGTCTGCTCGTGAACAGCTTTCGGGAGCTACGGGCCGAAGCGACCCGGCTGGCGACCGGTCAGCTCGTCGAAGTGCCGCTCGACCTGCCCCAGGATACGTACAGCGACCGCGCCCGGCTGCGGCGCTTGGTCACGAGCCTCGCCGAGAACCTGGAAGCCGATCCGCGTGTGGCGGGTGCCACGCCCATCAACGTCACTCCGTTTTCAGGAGTGGGATGGGACGTGCCGATGTTCACGGCGGAGGGGCAATCGGATGCGGAGGCCACCGCGAACCCGCCGCTCAATCTCGAAGAGATCCACCCGCGCTATTTCTCGACGTTCCAGGTTGCGCTGATGCGTGGGCGAGCCTTCACGGTGGCGGACACCGAGACCGCGCCGCCCGTCGCGATCGTCAGTGCCGATGTCGCGAGTCGGGTGTGGCCGGGCCGCGACCCGATCGGCCAGCGATTGAAGATGGGCACGCCCGGGTCGCCAGGTCGCTGGCTGACGGTGGTCGGCATCACGGCGCCCACGCGATATCGGGATTTGCGGTCGGCGCGTGCGACGCTGTATCTGCCGGCGTCTCAGATGATCGGGGCGGCCGAGCGCATCGCGGTGCGGACGTCGATGCCGATGGCGCACTTGATGGACCTGGTCCGGGCTCGTGTGCGAGAGCTCGATCCCAACGTGACGGTGATGCCGCTGCGTGCCTTCAGGGAACTGCTGGAAGTGCCACTGGCACGGCCACGCTTCTACACAGTCGTGATGGCCCTGTTCGGCGCGACCGGCGTGGCGCTGGCGGTCGTCGGCCTCTATGGTGTGGTCGCCGCGAGCGTGCGTCAGCGGCGCCGAGAATTCGGCGTGCGCATGGCTCTTGGGGCCGAGGCCCATCACGTTCGCCGTCTCGTGATGCGCGACGGCGCCTGGTTAGTAATCGGCGGTATCGCTATCGGGCTCCCGATGGCCCTCGGCGTCGCGCAGGCGTTGCGTGGTCTGCTATACGGCGTGGAACCGTTCGATGCGGCGTCGCTACTCGGCGCCGTCGGCGGAATTCTGATCGTGTCGATTGCCGCCCTCGCGATGCCTCTCCGATCTGCCGGCCGTGTCGAGCCGGCCGAGGTGCTTCGCACTGACTGAGTGGGGCGCCAGCGACCAAGCAGGATCGTCAGCAGCGCGGCACCACCAGGGACACCAGTGCAGGCGTTCGCCAGACTGTGAGTGGTGTGGTGGATTGAGGGCTTCAGATCAGTTCCCACCTTCTTCTTCGTCATCAATCCCAGCCAAACCCCCTAGAAAAACGCACAGCAGTTCTTCGGCCCGAGGAGAAGGCCGTGCTGCCCCCCTGCAAGGGCGCGACGCGCCGCTACCGGAACTGCGGCTGTTCCATCTGGGTCCAGGTTGTACACCGGCATCGTGCCATGAGGTGGTCGGCCCGCATCCGTCGCCATACCTTACGGGTCGGCCAGATAACGGGTCTGCCAAATACTCAGCTGGCGTGACCCTGAGCCTCCGCGGTGTCACGTCCACCGTGGCTGCGTAACCCTTCGTGATCCGGAGATGAACTCATGTCCACACCACGCGAGTACGACGCGCCTCCAGATGACCTTCGCAACGACACGTCGACCCACCAGCATCTCGATCGCTCGATGCATGAGGCGGTCGCCCACCAGCGCAGAGCCTACATCGAAGCCTGGGAGCGCCAGGCCGCACTCGGCGCCGCCGTTGCCGGCCTGTCACCGGAATCCCGCTCGGTCGTCGGGGCGCTCGCCCTCGACCGCCCTGAGTTCATTCCCGAACTGTCGCTGCGGGAGCACGTTCACACAGCGGCCGGTCACCAAGGCGGCGTGATGCACACGATGGGAGGCGATCTCGCGAGCCGTCTCACCGTCCGTGGTGCACCGTTCGACCTCGAATGGACGTTCTTCCAACCGGACGGTGCCAAGGGCACCGCTGCACGCGGACCGTCCGTACACCTGCCGACCGGTATGATGTCGCTGGACCTGACGGAAACGTATGTGGATCGCCCCGTCGCGTATGGTGGCTGGATGGCCAACGGCGCGGGAGTTGGCGTCTTCTTCAAGCCGAAGTCTGCGAGTACCTACGTCCGGGTGGCGCCCGTATCTCCCGTATGGATACCGCTGGAAGAACGATTCGCGTCTCCAGGTGGCGCGCAATCGCGGTGCCATCGCCTGTCGCGTCTTCGAGCACAAGGGGCCGATGCTGATTGATGCGCAGGTGCGCCTGTGGAATGACGGCACCAGCTGCGTACCAGACCCATCAGGACGAGCAGGACGGCACCTGGACCGATTCGCAGTACCTTCTGGGCCAGCTCGAATCACTGGTACGTCGTGTGGTTCTGGTGCAGCAGCAGTATCGATTTCGCGACGAAAACAACGTTCGGTTCCAGCAAGGCGTGGAACCAGATGAAGGCGAACCTGAAGTGGATCGTGTTCGAGCAGTGGGCTTGATGTCCGGTATGACGGACGACCTCCTGCCGCAACCGATGGCGAACAAGAGCAGCTACGGCAACACCTACATCGTCACGCTGAGTAATCAGAAGATCGAGTGCTTCAGCGCCTGAAGACGCCTCTTGACAAACTAGACAAGAGGCGTGTTCTCTGTTCGTAAAGTCCATCTAGAGGAGGGCTCCAGATTGGCCGTCGAACAGAAGTCGCGCAGCCTGGTGCAAGGCACGCTTCACATGTTGATCCTGAAGACGCTGGCGCTTGAGCCGATGCACGGCTATGGCATCGGTGTCCGCCTCGAGCAGATCAGCAACGGCGGCAAGTACTACGCGCTCACCGCGCAGGGCCGCGCGACGCTGAAACGCGAGACCAAGGACTGGGAGCAGCAGACTGCGGCCATCAGCCGAATCCTGTCGGCGTCACTGGGAGACCTCTAGTGCGAAGGCTCAGGCGCGTCGCGGCCGGGGTCGTGGGAGTGCTGCAGCGGAGGCGGCAGTCGCAGGAGCTTGACGCCGAGCTCCAAGCGTTTCTCGAGATGGCGATCGACGCCAAGGTCCGCGCCGGCATGAGCCGCGAAGCGGCGACACGGGCGGCCCGCATCGAACTGGGGAGCGCGGCCGCGGTCAAGGACTACGTGCGCGATGTCGGATGGGAGTCCGTACTCGAGACGACGTGGCAGGACGTGGGCTATGCCGCGCGGACGCTGCGTCGCGCCCCAGTCTTCACCGTGGTGACCGTCGTCTCGCTTGCCCTTGGCATCGGTGCAAACACCGCGATCTTCACCCTGCTCAACACCCTGATGCTCCGATCCCTGCCGGTGTCCCATCCGGAAGAGCTGCTGAGTCGCTATCCGGGGGAGCGCGGATGAGCTCGTTCTCGTGGCGCACTACGTACACCTTTCGCGACCATAACCGGTCGTTCACGGACCTGCTGGCGGTGTCGCGCGCCCGGTTTCAGGTGGCGGCCCCCGGACTGGAGCCGGAGACGATTGACGGCGAGTACGTCGCCGGCAACTTCTTCACCGGGCTGGCCCCTTCCGCTTGATCAGCCCGCTCTGCGCTCAGCGTGAGCCTGCTGCACCCAGGCCGCCAACGCCGGGGCCGTCAGTCCAAGAGGGGCAGAGGCTCTTCATGGCAGTGGAATGCGATACAGATTCCGTGTCGTGGTCGCGTTCGAGAACACGTAGGTGTCCAGTGTGGGACCGGCGCTGATGTCACCGTAGGGCAGAATCGCCACGCCCGGCACCGCGGCGAGCGCTGCCTCGTCCGCGAACCCGCCGGGAGGTACGACGGGGAGAGCGGTGCCTGGTGCCGTGGGCAGGGCGTAGGTGCGGCCGGTACCGAAAGCGGATGCCTGGCCGTATTGAACCGAGAGGTAAGCCCGACGGCCATCGGGGCTCCACCGCAGGCGACCGCTGAGCGAGCTCGGAAACAGGACGATGGGCTCCTGTCCCCGCAGCGAGAACAGCACCAGGTGCCCGCGCGTGGCGCTGATGACGCTGACCCACTGGCCGTCGGGCGACACGGTGCCGACCACCCTGGCGCCTATCTCGCCGAGGCGTTGACGTTCCGAACCGTCCTGGCGGACCCGTTCGAGAAACCCGCGCCCGGCGTCGGACGCGACGAACACGAGCTCGCCGTTGCGGCCGAAGCGCGGGTTGCTGCCGACAACCGGGCCCGGAATCTGCCGCGGTGGCTCGCGCTCGTCCAGCCATCCCAGCCATAACGTGCCGCTTCCGTCAGCGTCGAGTACCGAGGCGACGACGCGACCATCGGGCCCGAGATCATGGCCGATTACCAGCTGGCTCCCGAAGAGTCGTCGGTTGTGGCCGGTGGTGAGGTCGATGGCTCGCAACTCAGTGGGGCTCTGGCCGGAGGCGGCGCCACGCCCCACGCGAAACACCACCGTCTGGCCGTTGGCCGAAAGCATCGGCCAGAAAGCGTAACCTTCGAGTGAGAGCTGACGGTCGCCCGTTGCATCGTGCAGCCACACACTGCGCTGGGTGGTGCCCACGGACGTAATCAGCGACCGGCCGTCGGGCGACACGGCGAGGCCTTCCTCTTCCGTTATACCAGCCGTAAGCGGTTCCGCGGGTCCGTAAGGGAAACGCTGCCGCCAGATGTGGAATCCCTGGCCGGTGTCGGCGTTGAAGAACATCCATCGCCCATCCGGCGACCACGCCGCCCCCGTGCACCTGGAGCTCGGCGGACCCACGAGCCGCGTCGTCGGGGCGTCGGTGCGCACGAGGCGGCACGGGCTCCAGAGGTTGGTTTCCGACATTTCGACCACCACCACCGACTGTCCGTCAGGAGACGCGTACGAGCGATGCGCCATGCCGCCCGTATGTGCGGGAAGGTAGAGCTCTCGCGTCGCCGTCCGGTCTGCGGCCGTGGTGACGATTGCCATGTGGAGGCCGGCCCGTATCTGCGAGAAAAGCAGATCACCCGACCCGCGCCAGCTGAGTCCGGATGCGTTCTTCAACCACGCTCGCGGGGTGCCGCGCGGCAGCGGCACCTCCCAGGTGTCCCACGAGTCGCCGACGTTGACGGTGAAGGCGATGCGGTTCCCGTCTGGCGAAAACACCGGCCCCATCTTCGGCAACGCGTCGTGGGTAAGCGGCGTGGGGTCCCCGTCGGGTAGTTCCTTGAGGTACACCTGTCCGGGTGACACGAAGGTGCCCGGCCCGCGGATGAATGCCAGTAGTCGCCCATCCGCGGACAAAGCCGGCTGGGTCACCGAATCCATGCGCGTCAACTGAACCCACGACGCGGGGTCGACCAGCGGTGTGCTGATGCGCTGGGACCACAGGTAGACGCCACCAGCCGCCACGGCGGCCGCGGCGAGTCCCGCGACGAGCGCGCGGCGGCGCCGCGCCGGCGCCGAGGCGTGCCGCTCGAGGATGACGCGGGCATCGTCGATTGCCGGCAGCCGCCGCGATGGATCCGTCTGCAGGCAGCGTCGCAACAGTTCGCGCACATGCCGAGGTGTTGCCGGGGGCAGCAGATGCCACTCGGGCCCGGCTTCGAGCCTGGTGCCAGGTGCCGGCCGCCGACCGGCCGCGACGAAGGCCCTCCGCCCCGTGAGCATCTCGAACAGCACGCAGCCAAACGCCCAGATGTCGGTGCGGGCATCCACTGGCAACCCGGCCGCCTGCTCCGGGCTCATATAGCCTGCCGATCCGAGGACCGCGCCAACGTGCGTGGCGTCGCCACAAATAGGCTGGACGAGGTACGGTCGGGCACGGCTCAGCGGCCGTCGTCTTGGCCAGACCGAAATCGAGCACCTTCACCTGGCCGCTGGCCGTTACCTTGACGTTGCCCGGCTTCAGGTCGCGGTGGATGATGCCCTTCCGATGCGCCGCCGCCAAGGCGTCGGCCATCTGGATGGCGATGGCCAAGGCGTCCCGCAAAAGTAATGGCCCCATGGCGATTCGCTCGGCCAGCGTCGGCCCCTCGACGAACTCGAGAACCAGCGCCTGACGTCCGCCGCACTCCTCGAGCCCGTGGATTGCGGCGATGTGGGGATGACTGAGCGCGGCGAGAACCTGCGCTTCGCGGGCAAATCGGGCAAGACGGTCGGGGTCAGCCGCAAACGCGTCTGGCAAGACTTTCAGCGCGACGTCGCGGTTCAACTTGCCGTCGTGGGCTTGATACACTTCGCCCATGCCGCCGCGGCCGGCTTGCCCACGGACATCATACGGACCGAACCGGATTCCTGCGGTGAGGACCCGGACCGCCGAGCGCGACACGCCCGTGGCCAGGGAGCGGAGGGCTCACAAGCTGGAACTGGGCCGTAGGCACGCGGTCTCCGTCATCGGCCTCGAGCAGCGATTCCACGTCTCGCTGCAACTGGGCATCGCCGCCCGCGGCCTGGACGATGAATGCCGCGCGCTCCGTCGATGGCCGTTCGAGCGCGGCTTCGAAGACGCCCTTCACGCGCGCCCAGCGCTCGGCCGTCACGCCTCCCCCATGAGCTGAAGCTCGCGCGCCAGCCACGCCTTCGCGGTTCGCCATTGACGCTTGGCGGTCGATGTCGACACTTGCAGGACGGTGGCAGCCTCCTCCACCGTCAGTCCGCCGAAGGCGCGAAGCTCGATGATGCGCCCCAGCCCGGGATCGAGGCTGGTCAGGCGGTCGAGCGCTTCGTCGAGGCCCAGCACCGACACTGCCGGCGGGACGGCCAGTTCGAGCGCCCCGCTGAGCGGCATTGGTCGCAGCCCCGCGCCGCGCTTGCGGGCAAGGTGGCGCCGTGCATGATCAACCAGGATCCGGCGCATGACGGCGGCGGCCACCCCGAAGAAGTGGACCCGATGCTGCCAATCGGTCTGTCGCTGGTCGACCAGCCGCAGATACGCCTCGTGCACGAGGGCAGTGGGCTGCAGGGTGTGTCCGTCGCGCTCGGCCCGCAGCTGTCTGGCGGCCAGCTGCCGCAGTTCGGCATAGACCAAGGGCAACAGTGCCCGCAGCGCCTCGCCATCGCCTCGATTCCAGTCGCCGAGCAGAGCCGTGACGTCGTGTGCCGTGCGGCCCGAGCTGCTGGCTCCTGGGTCATCCATGGCATCGCACCGACCTACGTGGCACGCGGTAGCGCGTGAACCGCCTCCCTCGGGTTTTGCGCGATCTCTTTCAAGGGAGCGATTGCCGCTCTGGAGGAGGCGATTATGACGGCAAAGCGCGCCGCGCTGGTAGTGGCTCTGACGTTTGTCGCGGGAGCCGACCCCGCCGTGGGACAGGGGCGGGGGGTGCCCGGGCAGGTCGTGTTCTACTCGGCCCGGACCGGCAACAACGAGATTCATGTCATGGATTGGGACGGCCGTCGGCCGGCGCAAATGACCAACCATGCGGCGTCCGACGTCGATCCCGCCCTGGCGCCGGACGGCCGCGACATCGTGTTTACGTCAAACCGGACTGGCGACAACGACATCTTCCTGATGGGCAGCGCCGGTGGCACCGCCATGAATCTGACGACCCACCCGGCCAACGACGGCTGGCCGCGATGGTCCCCGGATGGCCGTCAGGTGGTCTTCCACAGCAACCGCGATGGCAACTTCGAAGCTGTACGTCATGAACCGCGACGGGAGCGAGCTTCGTCGATTGACGAATCATCCCGGAATCGACCAGTTCCCCGACTGGTCGCCGGACGGCAGAACGATTGCGTTCCGGCGCGATCTCGATGTCCATGCGCTGGAGCTGCGCTCTGGTGAGACGCGGCGACTGACGGAGGCGCCGCCGCTGAACCAGATGCCGGCCTGGTCGCCCGATGGGCGCCGGCTCGCGTTCATGAGCGCGCGCGACGGCTACCCGGCGGTCTTCGTCATGGATGCCGACGGCGGCGACCAGCGCAACCTGACGCCGAAAGGACCGGGCGACGCGGACAACGAATGGGTCAGCCGCGCTCCGGCATGGTCCGACAGCGGCCGGCACATTTATTTCATGTCATCCAGGCCGAGCACCGGTCTCGACACCGAGCTCTTCGTCATGAGCGCCGATGGCTCGGGCGTCACGCGCCTGACCCATGTCGTCGGTGTCGACGGCAGCCCGCGGCCGCGATAGCGGGCATGGAGTCTCCCATGTGGATTACCCGAACAGTCCCGTCGCGCGGCGCTCTCCTGGCGATTGCCGTCAGCCTGGTCGCAACTTCCCCCGCGACGGTTGGCGCGCAGCCCTCCCCGGCTCCGCCCGCACTCGTCGGCGCCGTGGTGGGTGCCACCGTGACCAACCGTTACGTGTTTCGAGGGGTGAGACAGAACGCCACGGGAGTGGCCGTGCGCCCCTTCGCCGACCTGGAGTTCTTCCCCTATTCGGCGGATGCGACCCTCGAGCAGGTCGTCGTGCGAGTGGGCTTCTGGAACAGCCTCAACAGCGGCGACACCGGTGCCGGCGGCCCCGCTGATGCGCCGTGGTATGAATCACGCCTCTCGGGTGGAGTGGGCGTGCGGCTCAGCGGAGACGTGATGCTGTCGTCGTCAGTGACCGCGTACGGCAGCCCGAACGGGATGTTCTCCAGAGTCACCGAACTCGGGTTCCGGGTCGGCTGGGACGATTGCACGCGGCATCGGCTGTCGCTGAATCCATACGCGGCGCTGGCCCTCGAGATCGGTGGGCAACCAGGTCGCGGTCAGCTCGATGGGGGCCGCAGGGCCGGTCGCTATCTCGAGGTTGGTGCGGCGCCGACGTACAGCGCCGGACGCGTCATCGTGGCCCTGCCCGTCACCGTCGGCCTCAGCCTGCGCGACTACTACGAGCTCGCCGGGCGTGACCACCGTCTCGGCTTCGTCAGTGCCGGCACCGACTTCCTCGTGCAGATCGGCAAAACGCCAGGCGGCAGATTGAGCCTTCGCGGCGGCGTCGAAGCGTTGCGCCTCGGTGAGACGACCCGTGTCTTCAACGACGGCAAGCGGTCGCTGCTCGTCGGATCGGTCGGCCTCGTCATCCGTCGTTGATGAAGGGCGCGGCGGGCGCAACCGTGAGCGGCGGAGCACCTTTGTTTCCGCGTATCGTGCCGCGGGCTCGGCATGACGCCCGGTAGCGCCGCGCCGCCTCGCACCGACACACGCTGGCTCGACGACACGGTCGGGGTGACGGCCACCCACACCGGCATCTTCACGCCGGTCGCGACCACGGGGCGTGACGTGCGGCGCGGCGACGTGATCGGCACGGTGCACGACTATTCCGGCCGCGTGCTGGAAACGGTCGTGTCACCGATCGACGGCTACGCGCTCTACGGCCTGGCCGGCCCGCCCGTCGTTGCCGGTGACACCGTGGTCACCATCGGGCGCCCCGCCAAGGGCGTCCTGTAGCGCGGCCACTGCGCGGGCCCGCGCGCGCCCTATCCGCGGTCGTGCCGGGGGCCGGCACTTAACATCGGGGTTGCCGCTCAGCAAGCCATCGTGATCACTGACGGTGTCACCGATGACGATGCCGTCGTTGGTGATCTCGAATTCGCGCAGGTCCTTGCTGTGCGCGCTGCCGCGCACTTTCACCACGCCCATGATGCGTCGCAGTTGGCCCCTGAGGGCGACGTAGCGCTGCATGATGATGGCGTCGGTGAGAAAGGCCGTGCCGTGCGGGCTGAAGCGGAGCTCCGTGTAGCTGTCCTCGACCTCCGCCGTCATCATCATGGTGATCCCCATGCCGGTGAGGACGGTGACCATGCGATAGAGCGACTCGCGGAACTCCTCGCGGAACGTCGGCGCCAGCGCCAGCTCGAACCCGGAGAGCGAATCGATGACCAGCCGGCGCGCCTGGTGCCGGTGGAGCGCGTCGACGACTTCGCTGAGCATCTCGTCGATGGACAAGTCCAATGGACGCGTCTGGAGGATGCCCACCGTGCCGTCCTGGACGAAGCCGATCGAGCCGTTGTCCACTCGGGCTGTCATGGGAGTGCTCGTTGGGCCGCTTCTCGAACACCGCGATGATGCCGGGTTCGCCGTGACTGGCGCCCTCGCTGATGAACTCGCGGGCGAGCACGCTCTTGCCCGAGCCCGAGGGCCCGGAGACGAGCACCGAGTAGCCGCGCGGCACGCCGCCGCCGAGCATGGCGTCCATTTCCGTGATGCCGGTCGAGAGCCGTTCGCGGGGCGTGTGCACCTCGCCCATCCCGCGGGGCAGCGCCTTGTCCTCCGGCCCGACGATGACCCGGGGGAACGCCTGGATGCCGCTCGACGTGATGCGGAAGGTGTGCAGCCCTGGAATGGGCGCCTGCCCGCGCATCTTCATGACCTGCACCTTGCGAACCATGGAATTCTTGTCGACGTTCTGCGTGAGCCAGAGCAGTCCGTCGGCCACCGTGAAGACCGGGTTCTGTTCCGCTTCCGAGGGCTGATACTCGCCGACGAGAAACGTGGTGGCCTGCCAGGTGGTGAGCCGGACGGCCAGCTGCTGCACGAAATGCTGGAGGTCGAGGGCGCCGTCCTGGGCCTTGCGCGGCGGCCTGGGCCACCGTGCGGAACGAATCGACGATGACCACGCCGGGATTGGTGGCTTCCACTTCCTGAACGATGCGCGCCAGCAGCTTCTCCAAGGTGCCGTCGACCACTTCGTGGCTCAGATTGATGTAGCGGATCGACTCGTTGACGCGCGTCGAGTCGAAGAACGAATACTGCTGCTGATAGCGCAGCATCTTGAGGGGCGGTTCGCCGACCACGGTGAAGTACAGCGCCGGGCGATCGGCGCTGGCCAGGGAGAACATGATCTGCTGCGCCAGGGTGGTCTTTCCGGCACCCGGGGCGCCGGCAATGAGGTTGAAGGAGAACTCCGGCAGGCCCCCACCCAGGATCTGGTCGAGTCCCGGCACGCCGGTGGGCAGGCGTCGTATCAAAACCCGGTCTGTCATGCCTTGTGTCTCCTCGGTACCGCGTCGGTGAAAGCCTCTGGCCAGGCCTGCTGTAGCAATTGGGCGGTCAGGGGCTGTCCGATGAAGGTGACGAGCAACTCCGTGAGTGTTGCAAGGATTGCTCCCGCGGCTTCCGTGGCAACGGCTGGGGTCTGCGGCTCCAAGCAGAACACGACCTGAGCGAATGGTCCACTCCATTCCCTCCCCTCACGCGGGGCCGCAAGCCACGGGTAGGTCTGTTGCGCCAGGTACAAGGCCCGCCCCGTGAGGGCATCGACCGCCACCTTGCCAATCAGCGGCATCGAAACCCGGGCGAGATCGGCGTAAGCGTGTTCCGCGGCATCGATGACTGCACGGATGTCCGCGTCGGCTCCCGCGCGCTTCGCGAGCGCCTGGAGCGCGAGCCGACGCATCGACGAGTCTCCGGGCGCGGTCACCTCGAACTCAGCTCCACGCTGACGGTCGTCGGGTCGGGAACAGACTGGTTCACCAGGGCCCTCATGCTAGTCCTGCAAGACGATGGTGAGCAGTGAGTCGTGCACGCGGAGCCCATTCTCGTAGTCGATGAATCCCAGTCGCTCGAACTTCTTCATGAAGAAATTCACCCGCGATCTCGTCGTGCCGACCATTTCGGCCAGCGTCTCCTGAGAGATCGCCGGCACCGCCCGCACTGAGTGCTTCCGTTCCTTGTAGCGCGCCAGCATCAACAACCTGCGGGCCAGGCGCTTCTCGCTGGAGCTGAACAGCTGATCGATGAGGTCTTCCTCGATCTGGATGGTGCGCGTGAGCAAGTGGGCGATGAGCAGGTCGGACATCTCGTGCTGCTCGTGCAGCAGGCGCACCATGTCAGTCTGGTCCACGACCATGACGACGGCGCTACGGGCCGCAGTGGCGGTCTCCATGCGAACGGGTTGCCCCGCCAGGCCACCGACGCCAAGAAAATCCCCCGGGCCCGGCAGGGCCACGATCGCCTGCCTGCCAGTCTTGGAGACGACCGAAATTTTGACCAGGCCGGTCTGAATGTACATGACGCTATCACAGGGGTCGCCTTGCCTGAAGATGACCGCCCCCCTGGCATAGGTCACGAGCTTTCTCTGAAGTCCCGCCGATCCAAGGAACGCCTGGACGTTGAACGTCTCGTGTCGTCTACAGCCGGTGGCCGCGCGCCTGGCCACATCGATCGTCTGGGGTCTCTTGACCACGGCGGCCGGGCCTGTGCGCCGGAGTCTCGTCTTTGCAGCCACGCGTTGCCAACAGACTACGCCGGAAACGTGCCGCGGTGTGTCGTCAAGTCCGGGGGGCGCCGGCAACGTCATGCCGATGTGCGGTCCGGAACCGCCAACACTCGAGGTTCGTGACCACGTCGCCGGCTGCACCCTCAGAACCAGAAGCGCGCCTCGCGCCACTTGAGCCACCAGGCCTTCGGCGGTGGCAGGCCCAGGCCCTCCTGCCAGCGCCAGAGCGCCGCCGTGTCGCCCGCCACGACCGCGGCGATCGACGCGGTGGGCGGGGGCGGCGACAACGCTGCCGCCCGCGTCGCCAGCCGCAGACGCGCCTCGGGCGTGGCCTCCGGCATCAGCATGAGCAGCGTGTAGACGTCGCGCGCGCGAGCCCGTTCGACGAAACGCAAGTCCGCCGTGGCGCCGCTCTCGAAGGCGCGCACGCCCGCCCGAAAGGCCTCGTCGCCATCGTCGAACACGGCGACCCGCGGGGCCCGCCCCTCAGCCATTTCGCTCGACGCGCCTTGGGGCACGAGGCTTTCGCCGTGGCCGTTGCGCAACTGCACCCAACCGCTCGTTACCCGGACCGTGGTCAGGCCGTCGGCGACCTCGAGGACGAAGGCGCAGCCGGCGTCGACGACCTCGCCAGCCGGGGTGGCGACGGCGAAGGTGCCGGGCGGCGCCCATACCTGCACGTCGAGGCCGCCGCGGCGCAGCTCGAGGCGATGGCGTCCGTTGCCGGTCGTGCGCAGGGAAAGGTCGGACGATGGATGCACCTGCATCGCGCCGATCCGCGCGACGCGCACCATGGCGCCGGCCGCGGCCGGAGTGGTCAACGGCCGGCCAACGCGCAGGGCGTCGTCGGGCGCCGACGGCACCGCGCCGCCGTCGGTCGCGAGGATCGGCCAGGGGCGGCCGTCGGCCCACGACAGCTGCCGCAGGACGAGCCCGGCGGCGCCGGCGGCGAGCAGCAGACCCGCGGCTACGGCCCAGACGAAGGGGCGGACGCGGCGGCGCGGCGGCGCGGCGATGTCGCTGGCCGACGGAGCCCGCGGGCCGAGGCGCGCCGCGTCGAGCGGCGTCAGCACCGGGTCGACGCGGAGGGGGCGCAGTCGCGACTCAATCGCGTCGACGGCGCCGTGTCCGCCGGCGGCCGGATCCCAAAGCGCGTCGCCCCAGTCCTCGTAACGATCGGTCATGGCTCGACTCCCAGTCGCGTGCGCAGCAAGGCGAAGCCCCGGTGCAGGTTGACGCGGACCGACGCCGGGGTCAGCCCGGTCAGCGCGGCGATCTCGGGACCGCTGCAGCCCTCGACGAGTCGCAGCACGAGCGTCTCGCGATAAGCCTCGGGCAGGTCCTGGATGGCGGCGAGGGCCTGGCGCGCCGCCGCGATCACCAGCGGATTGGCCGCCGCCGACGCCGGGCCCCGCGACCCGTCGGGTCGGACCTCGAGCGACTCGGACGGCGGAGGTGCGGCGCGGTGGAAGTCCACGGCGCGGCGCCGCGCGATGGCCGCGATCCAGGCGCCGAAGGCCGCCGGCTCGCGCAGCGAGTCGAGCCGGTTCCAGGCGTGCACGAACACGTCCTGCATCACCTCGTCGGCATCGTCGCGGCCCGGCAGGCGCGCCAGCAGCACCCCGTGGACCAGCCGCGAGAATCGGAGGTAGAGCGCGTCGAAGGCGGAGCGATCCCCGGCCCGCGCCTGGCAAACCAACGCCGGGACATCGGACGAGTCTCGCGGGCTTTCCTCGCGCGTGGTCAGAAGTCGCCTTGTGGCTTCAGCCGGATGTCGAACGTGACCCGCTGCCCGCCGTCGCCGACCTCGACGTGCCGGATGCCGCCGAATGGTCCGAGCGCCGCGGCTTGCCGTCGGTCCAGGGCGGTCACGCGTGGATCATCGTCGAACCGCAGCTCCTCGGTCCATTGGCGGCCGTAGGATGTCGTCACGACGGTGAGGTGGATGTGGGCCGGCTCCTCGCTGCCGGGGTACCCGGCCGGGCGGATCGTCCGGAACTCGTAGCGGCCCTCGCCGTCGGTCTCGGCCCAGCCCTGGAGCCGCCACGGCCGCCCTGGCTGGCCGGGGCTGGAGTAGACGCCTGCCGCGTCGGTCTGGTAGGCGAAGACCACCGCGCCTGCGGCCGGCGTGCGTCCGTCGGGTTGCAGCACCCGGCCCGACACGACCAGCGGCGTGCCGGGTTCCGTCGCCGGCGCGATCCGCCCGGCCGGGGCGAGGTCCGCGGGCTGGTGCCGCTGGGCCGCCGTCCACATGCGGACCCACTGCGGATCCTGGTCGACGGCGCCGGTCGCGCGGGCCTCGATCCAGGCTGGACCAGCGAGCAGCAGGGCGAGGACAGCGAGAGTTCTCGATCGGTGGGTCATGCGGGAAGGACGCCGTTCAAGGCCGTGGTGTTAACGACGCGGCCGGTCGCGAGCCGGCTCTCGAATAGGGGTTGACCGCGGTCCTGGTTCGGACGGAAGCTGACCTCGCTCAGCGGCCGGCCTCGCCGGCGGAGGACAACAGCATGCGTGCGTATTCGGGATTGCGGATGGTTCGTGGCGTCGTCGTGCTGGCGCTCGTCAGCGGCTGCGGAGGTTCAGGGGCGGCGCCGGCGCCGCGCGAGGCGTCACTCGATGGGCCGGAGGTCCGGACCGCGCTTGCCGCCATTCGTGGCGACCTGATCCGGCAGCACATGACCACCCTGGCCGACGACAAGCTCGAAGGGCGCGGGCTGGGCAGCGAGGGCTACGAGAGCGCCCTGCGCTATGTCGAGAGCACCCTGAAGTCCTACGGGGTCGAGCCGGCCGGTGAGGGCAATGGTTTCCGGCAACGGGTGCCGCTCAGGAATAGCGCCGTCGTCGAGGCTGCGAGCGCCATGAAGGTGAGCTCCCGGGCCGGGACCACGACGCTCAAGTACGGCGTCGACTACCTGCTCGGCGGCGATCACCTGCGCGAGCAGGTCACGATCGACAACGCGCCGGTGGCGTTTGTCGGCTACGGGGTGAGCGCGCCCGGGCTCGGCTACGACGACTACGCCGGCGCGGGGAGCGTCGAAGGCAAGGTGGTGGCCTACCTGAGCGGCGCCCCACCGAGCTTGCCGAGCAACGAACGCGCCTACTTCTCGTCGGGTGCGGTCAAGGACGCCGAAGCCGTCAAACGCGGCGCCATCGGCACGATCAGCTTCACGTCGCCCGACGATCCACGCTTCCGCTGGGACGTCAGTGTCGCCACGAGCAAGCAGGGCAGCTTCGCCTGGGTCGATGCGCAGGGGCAGCCCAGCCGCGGCGACCCGGCGCTGCGGGGTTCGGCATCGCTGAACCATTCCGGCGCCGCCGCCCTCTTTGCCGGCGCGGCCACGCCGCTGGCCGAGGTCTTTGCCGCCGCGGCGGCCAGCCGCCCGCAGGCGTTCGACCTGGCCACCCGCGTCTCGCTGGCCACGAGCACCACCCATCGGGACATCGAGAGCGCGAACCTGGTGGGACGGGTTGCCGGCAGCGACCCCCAGCTGCAGGCCGAGCACGTGGTCTACGTGGCCCACGTCGATCACTTCGGGCGGGGCGTGGCCATGAACGGCGACGACATCTACAACGGCGCCCACGACAACGCCTCCGGCGTGGCCATCGTGCTGGAGATTGCCCACGCCGCCACGGCGCTGCCGACGCGGCCCCGGCGCTCGGCGCTGTTCCTGTTCGTGACCGCCGAGGAGCGGGGTCTGCTCGGCTCCGACTACTTTGCGCGCCACCCGACGGTGCCGCGCGAGTCGCTCGTGGCCGACCTCGCGCTCGACATGCCGTTCCTCTTCCATCCGCTGCTCGACATCGTGCCCTACGGCGCGCAGCATTCCACGCTGATGGCGCCGGTGAGCCGGGCGGCCCAGCACCTGGGGATCGCGCTTGCCGAGGATCCGATTCCAGAGCAGGTGCTGTTCATCCGCAGCGACCACTACAGCTTCGTCCGCCAGGGCATTCCGTCGCTCTTCCTCAAGAGCGGATTCAAGACCGGCGACCCGGGGCTGGACGGCTCCAAGATGAACGCCGCGTATCGCCGCGACGTTTATCACAAGCCGAACGACGACATGACGCAAGCGTTTGATTTCGAGGCCGGCGCGGCGCACGCGCGCCTCAACTTCCTCACCGGCTGGCTGGTGGCCCAGGAGACGGCGCGACCGGCGTGGAATGCCGGCGACTTCTTCGGCCAGCTATTCGGCGAGCCGCCGCCGACCGGGCGCTGACGGGCGCGGCTGACCACAGGAGCAGTCGAGGCACCCGTGTTCGGCGCAGGTGCCGCACGACGCGACCACCTGCGACCGCAGGGCCTGGCGCGCGCGGAACACGCGCACGCCGGCGTTGGCCGGCGTCAGGCCCTGGCGCGCGGCGTAGTCCTTGACGGCCATGCCCTGCACGTCGATGTGCGTCAGCGCCTCGGCGTATTCCGGCTTGAGTGTGCCCGCCAGCCGCGATACGCACGCGCAAATCTGCGCGTCGACCTCCGGCGGCGGCGTCGCCTCGTCGAACTCGGCAGCGAACCGTTCCAGGGCGCGGGCCTGGGCAGCCTGCCGGCGGTAGTGGTCGATGACCGCGTTGCGGAGCACCCGGTAGAACCAGGCCACGGCCGACTCGCCCTCGCGCAACGTGGGAAGACGGGTCACGGCGCGGCCAAAGGCCTCCTGCAGGAGGTCCTCGGCCGTTTCCTTCGATCCGACGCGTGCTTCGAGGAAACGTAGGAACGCCCGGTGGTTCTCGACCAGGGTGGTGAGCGATCCAGTTGGACCGGGGCCCTCGGCGGCGTTGATCGGCGTCACACTGGCATCGTATCCTGCCCCCGCGTCGCCGCCGCCCGCCGTCGCCCTCGGCGCATACTACGATGTGGCGATCGTCCTGCCTTCCGCGACCCATCTCCAGGTTCTGTGGTTTGCGCTCGTGCTCCTCGGCCACGCGCTCATGGCCCAGGCGCAGGTGGTCCCGGCGCCAGAACTCAGAGCCGGCACGCTCGAGGCCACGCACCACGTCGACGGCCGGCTCGACGAGCCGGCCTGGGCGTCAGCCGCGGTGGTCGACCACTTCACGCAGGCCGATCCGCGGGAAGGCGAACCGGCCTCGGCTCGCACGGTCGTTCGCGTCCTGGCCGGCCCCAAGGCGCTCGTCATCGGCATCGAGTGCGAGCAGCCGACCGGCGTCGGCATCGTCAGCTTCAACGTGCGCCGTGACGCCGGCCTGACCCAGGAAGACCACGTGCGGATCGTCCTCGGCCCCTTCATGGACGGCCGGTCGGGCTATGTGTTCGCGCTCAATCCCAGCGGCGCGCGCTATGACGGCATCATCAATCCCGGCGGCGAGAACGACAACGCGGAGTGGGACGGCATCTGGGATGCGGCGACCGTCCGCCGCGATCAAGGCTGGAGCGCGGAAGTCTGGATTCCGTTCCTGACGCTCACGTTCAAGCCTGGGCTCGATACCTGGCATTTCAACGTGCAGCGCCGGATTCAGGGCTTGCTCGAGACGGACCGGTGGGCCTCGGCGGGCCGGCAATACCAGGTGACCCAGACGAGCCGTGCCGGAGTGCTCACCAATCTGCCGGCGATCGATCTGGGGCGCGGCGTGAGTGTGCGCCCGGCGCTCACGACTGGCGGAGGCGTCCCGGCGCCGTCTGCTGAATTCGCGGGCGAGTTCCAGCCGAGTCTGGACGTGACGCAGCGACTGGGCGCCAACCTGCTGGCCTCGGCCACGGTCAACACCGACTTTGCCGAAACGGAAGTCGACACCAGGCGCACCAACCTGACGCGCTTTCCTCTGGTCTTCCCGGAGAAGCGCACGTTCTTCCTCGAGGGGGACGATATCTTCGCCTTCGGGCTCGGTCTCGATCAGGACGTGTTGCCCTACTTCAGCCGGCGCATCGGGCTGGTGGCAGGAGCCGAGGTGCCGATCATCGCCGGCGGCAAGGTCAATGGCCGGGTGGGCAACACCAACGTCGGCGCGCTGATCGTCGGGGCCAACGATCGGGCCGGGGTGGTGAACGACGAGACGGTCATGGCGGTGGCGCGGGTGAAGCAGAACCTGTGGCGCGAGTCCTGGGTCGGAGGCCTCGCCACCCTGGGAGATCCGCTGGGTGGGCCGGGGCGGTGGCTCGCCGGCGGCGATTTCACCTACGCCACGTCCCGCCTTCGCGGCGACAGGAACTTCCTCGTCGGCGTGTGGGGCCTGGCCACCGATCAACACCGTGGCCCGGATGCCAACGCCTACGGGTTCAAAGTGGATTACCCGAACGACAAATGGGACATCGCCCTGAACGTCAAACGCATTGGCCGGGACTTCCGCCCGGCGATCGGCTTCGTGCCCCGGCCCGCCGTGCAGCTCTTCAACCTCGGCATCGACAACCGCACGCGCATCGCCAGCGGGCCCTTCCAACAGCTGGTCCACGAGTTCCGCCCCTTCGTGGCCACGGACCTGTCCGGACGCTGGGAGAGCTACCGCGTGTTCTTCGCGCCGATCAACTGGCGCTTCCGCAGCGGCGATCGCGTCGAGGTCAACGTGAATCCGGTTGGGGAGCGCCTCGTGGCCCCTTTCACAGTGTCGGACGGAGTGGTCATCGCGCCGGGCCGTTATCACTGGAAGCAGTACCGGCTGGAGGTGGGCACGGCCCAGAAGCGGCGGCTCTACACTCAGGTCACCTGGTGGTTCGGCGGGTTCTACAACGGTGCGATCGATCAGCTCATCATGACCGGCGCGTGGAATCCCACGGCGCTCGTGACCATCGAGTTCACCGGCGAGCGGAACAGGGGGCGGCTCCCCTCGGGCGCCTTCGACCAGACACTCGTCGGCAACCGCGTCCGGCTCAACGTGTCACCGAACCTTTCTGTCGCCAGCTATGTGCAGTACGACTCCATCTCGGATTCAGTCGGCGTGAATACCCGGCTGCGGTGGACATTCCGGCCGGAAGCCGACCTGTTCGTGGTCTACAACCACAACATCCGGTCACTGGTCGATCGCTGGCAACTGGAGTCGAACCAGCTGGTCATGAAGCTTCAGTACGCGTTCCGGCGATAAGGCCGGGCGAGGCGCGCTTGCCGTAGCGGAGATAGATGGCGGGGAGCAGGACCAGATTCAGCACCGTGGACGTGACCAGGCCGCCGAGAATCACCACCGCCATGGGGTGCTCGATTTCGTGGCCGGACCGGTCGCCCCCGGCGATGATCGGCACGAGCGCCAGCCCGGTGACCAGCGCCGTCATCAGGATCGGCGCCAGTCGCTCTTCGGCGCCGCGCATGGCCAGCTCCATGCCGAACGGCATGCCTTCTTCGTGCTCGAGATGCCGGTAGTGGCTCACCAGCATGATGCCGTTCCGGGCGGCGATGCCCAGCACCGTCACGAAGCCGACGAGCGACCCGAGCGACAGGACGCCGCCGGTCAGGAACACGCTGGCCACGCCGCCGATGAGCGCGAACGGGATGGTCAGGGCCACGAGCGCGACCAGCCGCACCGAGCCGAAATCGACGTGCAGCACCAGCAGGATGCCGAGCAGCGACAGCGCCCCGAGGGCGAGCAGGCGGTTCTGTGATTCGGCGCGCGCCTTGTACTCGCCCAGCACTTCGGGGTGGTAGCCCGCGGCGAAGGGCACGCCGGCCAGCGCCGTCTCGATATCGCGGGCCACCGAGCCGAGGTCGCGGCCGCGGACATTGCTGGTCACGTCGATGCGCCGCGATCCGCCCTCGCGGGTGATCTCGTTCGGCGTGGGGGCGAGCGTGACGTCGGCCACCGATTCGAGCGGCGCGTAGCCTCCGCCGGGGAGCTCGATGGGCAGCCGGCGCAGCGTGAACAGGTCGCGGCGGCGGGCCGGCGTGCTCCACACCACCACGTCGAACACCTTCTGCTCATCGAAGATCTCGCCCACCTTGGTGCCCTGCAGCATCGTGGCCACGGTGTCGCGCACGGCTGCCGGGGTGACGCCGACCTGCTGCGCCCGCTCGGGCCGGAACTGCACCTCCACCTGCGGCACCAGGGTCAGCGCCTGCACCTTGACGTCGGCGATGCCGTCGACGCCGCCGATGGCCTTGCCGACCTCGGCCGCCTGACGCTGCAGCACGTCCAGGTCGGGGCCGAAGATGCGGACGACGATGGTGGCGCTGGCGCCGGTGAGCACTTCCTTGATGCGTTCGCGGAGGTAGGTGAGCAGGTCGCGCTGCAGGCCTGGGTAGCCGTCCACCACCGTCTGCACCTTCGCCACCGTCGCCGCGTAGTCCACCGCCGGATCGAGGCTGATCCACAGCTCGGTGAAGTTGACGCCGACCACTTCGTCGGCCACCTCCGCCCGGCCGATGTGCGCGCCGAAATTGCGCACGCCGGGAATCGCCCGCAGCTCGCTGCTGGCCCGCACGGTGATGCGGGTCATGGCGTCGAGCGAGGTCCCGGGCTTCTCGACCCAGTGCATCAGGAAGTCGAACTCCTTGAAGTGGGGCAGGAACTCCTCGCCGAGCAGCGGGTAGGCCAGCGCCGTGCCGGTGAGCGACACCGCCACGATGGCCACGGCGCGCCGGGGCGCGGCCACCAGCGCCGGGCAGGACCCGCCGGTAACCCGCCTTCAGCCAGCTGACCAGCGGCGACTCCCGTTCGTGCACGGCCTGGGGCAGCAGCAGCAGCGACAGCGCCGGGGTGACGATGAGCGCCACGAGCAGCGACGCGCCGATGGCCAGGATGTAGGCCAGGGCCAGCGGCCGGAAGAACGAGCCGGCCAGGCCTTCCAGCAGGAACACCGGCAGGAACACCAGCGCCACGATGACGCTGCCGTAGACCACCGCGCTGCGCACTTCGAGCGACGCCTCCAGCACCACCTCGAAGGCCGGCCGCGGCGCCGGCAGGGCCCGGTTGAGCCGCAACCGCCGCACGATGTTCTCGACGTCGATGATGGCGTCGTCGACCACCTCGCCGAGGGCGATGATCAGCCCGGCGATGACCATGGTGTCGAGGGTGCCGCCCCGGTAACGCAGCACGAGCGCGGCGGCGAGCAGCGACAACGGAATCGCCGTGAGGCTGATGACGGCCGTGCGCCAGTCCCACAGGAACGCCACCAGCACGACCACCACCAGCAGGCAGCCGATGAGCAGCGCCCGATTGAGGTTGGCAATCGACATCTCGATGAAGGTGGCGGGCCGGAAGATGGTCGAGTCGACGTCGACGCCGGCCAGGCCGGGCTGCAGCGCCGCCAGCGCGGCCTCGACATCGCGGGTGACCTGCAGCGTGTTGCCGTCGGGTTGTTTCTCGACGATCAGGAGCAGGCCCGGGCCGTCGTTGATCACCGCGTCGCCGATCGGCGGCGGGAAGCCCTCGACCACCTCGGCGACGTCGCCGAGGCGGCGGACGCCGCCCGAGCGGACGCCGCCCGGTGCGCCCGCCGGCGCCAGCCGCTGCGGCACCGCCATCAGGGCGAGATCCGCGGCGTCCTTCACCGACGAGACGTGCGCCACGGCCAGGCGCTGGTTGGGCGTCTCGATGAAGCCGCCTGCCGCCACCGAGGTGGCGTCGCGGGTGGCCGTCATCACCTCCTGCAGCGTGACGCCGTTGGCGCGCAATCGATCGGGGTCGACGAGCACCTGCAACTGCCGGTCGCGCTGCCCCCAGATGGCCACGTTGGCCACCCCGGGAATGGCCATCAGGCGGGGCCGGATCGTCCACCGCGTGAGCGTCGTCAGGTCGACCTGCGACAGGGTCGTCGACGACACCCCGATCTTCATGACCCGGCTCAGCGACGACAGCGGCGACAAGATCACCGGTGGACGCACCGCCGAGGGCAGCGTCGCGGCGACCCGCGACAAGCGCTCCTGAACGAGCTGGCGGGCCACGATGCGGTCGGCGCCGCCGCCGAAGATCAGGACCACGGACGACAAGCCGAGCACCGACTTCGAGCGCAGCGTCTGCAGGCCGGGCACGCCGCTCATGGCCGCCTCGAGCGGGACGCTGACGATGGCCTCGACCTCGGCGCTCGACAACCCCGGCGCCTCGGTCTGGATCTCGACGAGCGGCGGCGCGAACTCCGGGAAGACGTCGAACGGGGCGTCGCGGGTGGTGCGGATGCCGACGACGATCAGCACCACCGACAGGGCCACGACCGGGAGGCGCAGCCGCAGGGCCGCGGCGACGAGCGCGCGCATCACTTGCCGGCCCCGAACTCGGTGCCGAAGAGCTCCGCCGCGCCCACGGTGACGATCCGCGTGCCGGCCGGCGGGCCCTGGTCGAGGACGGCGACATCGTCCACCAGGTCCACCACCGATACCCGACGGCGGACGAAGACGGTGGCGGCCTGCGCCTCGTAGACCCAGGTGCCGCCGTAGGCATCGTGCAGCAGGGCGGCGCTGGGCACGACCAGGCTCTGCGCCTCGGACGTGAGCGGCACCCGCACGCCGACGCGCTGGCCCGGGCGCAGCGTGCCGCCAGGATTCGGCGCCGCGTAGTACAAGTCCACCGCGGCCGTCGACGGATCTGCCGACGGAGGAGCGGCCACCGGCCGGGCCTCGGTGCCGGTGGCCGTGCCCGCCGCCCCCATCGGGACGACGCGAGCCGGGCTGCGGCGGTCGACGAGGGCCACGTCGCCGGCGTAGAGCGGCACGCGAATCCACACGGTGTCGAGGTCGACGAGGTCGAAGAGCGGCGCGCCCGCCGCCACCGTCTGCCCCGGGTTGGCATACAGCGCCTGCAGGATCGCGTCGGCCGGCGCGTTGATGGCCAGGGCGCCCGAGGCGCTGACGCCGCGGGCCGCGAGCGTCAAGCGGTCCTGCGCGGCCTTGAGCGCGGCCTCGGCGGCGATGAGGTCGGCCTGGGCTTCCTCGGCCGCGCGCCGGCTGCCGGCGCCGTCGGCGGCCAGCACGGTCGCGCGCTCGACGCGCTGGGCGGCCATCGTCTGGCGACCGGCGGCCTCGGTCACCGCGCGCTCTGCTTCGATGCGCACGTCGCGCTCGGCCGGGGCCAGGGGCACGAGGCGAAGCACCGTCGCGCCCTTCCTCACCGCGCTGCCGATGCGGACCGGTCCGCCGGCGGCTTCCAGCGTGCCCGCCACCGGCGCGGTGACGGTGCTTTGTGCGCCGCCCGGCGGGATGACGTCGCCGCCCAACAGGCGGCTGCGCGTGACGCCGCGCTGCTCGACCCGCGCCGTCTCGATGCCGAGGCGGCTGACGGCCTCGGGGGACAAGGTGATGCTGGTCAGCGCGGCCTCGGTGACCGGCGCCGCCACCTTCGCCGCGGCGGCTGTCGCCGGGGCCGCCGGCGGCTGTCCGCCGCAGGCCGCCAGGGCCAGCGGGATCCACAGCACGGACAGGCGCAGGAACCGCCGCGTGAACGAGTGAGCGTCAACGGTCACGCGAAGCCTCCTGCGGGGGTGCACTGCACGAACGGCCGACGGCTCGCTCGATCCGGGCCCGGGCGCGCTGCTCGTCGGCGTCGAGTTCCCGCTCGCGAATCCGGGCGTCGGTCAGCCGTCGGGCATGTTCCAGGACGAAGAGATACGAGGTGTCGCCTTCGGCAAACGAGCGATTCGCGTCGGTGACGTTGGTTTCGAGCGGCAGCAGGATCCGTTCCCGCCAGGTCGCCCGCGACTCGCGCGCCTGGGCGAAGAGCGCGGTGGCTTCGCGCAGCTCGAAGGCCACCTGTTGCTGGATGGCCGCATAGGCCGCCGCGGCGCGCTGGAGCTCCGCGCTGGCGCGGGCCCGTCCGCCCTGGTTGCGGTTGAAGATCGGAAGGGTCACGTCCACGCCCGGACCGGCTTCGAAGCCCTCGAGGCCTTGGCCGTTGGCGTCGAGCACGGCGGTGAGGGCCAGGACCCGCGAACGTTCCCAGCCCAGGCGCGCGGCGGCCGTTTCCACCCCGAGCTCGGCGGCGCGCACATCCGGGCGGGCCACCAGCGATTCCCGCAGCAGGTCGGCGATGGAGCCACACGCCGCGGCGCTGGGCGACGGGCTGAACTCGACGGCCGGGGTGTCGCCGGCGAGGCCGAGCAGGAGGCGCAGTCGGGCCGTAGCGATGGCGACGTCGTGCACCGTGCGTTCGGCGTCCTGCTGGCCGCGGACCGCGTCGACGCGGGCGGCCCGCGCGTCGAGTTCGCCGATGTCTCCAGCGGCCAGTCGCGACTGCGTGAGCGTGTCGATATGGGCGAGCAGCCCGGACGCCTCGGTGGCCAGGCGCTGGCGATCGAGCGCGAGGCCGAGATCGGCGTGCGCACTGCGGACCGCCAGCACCAGGTCCAAGCCGGCCTGCACGAGCCGGTGACCCGCGGCATCGGCGGCCAGGCGGGCCATGGCCATCCGTCGAGGCCGTTCCCACAGCACCTCGACCGGCCAGCGCAAGGTGGCCTCGAGCTGTTTGGGGCCGATCGGGAAGAGCAGGGACAGCACCGGGTTGGTCAAGATCCCGGCCTCGAGAAGATCGGCCCGGGCAAAGCCCAGCTCGCTGGCGCTGACGCGGAAGGCCGCGTTGTTCCACAGTGCCACCGCCACCGCTTCATCCGCGGTGACACCGTCCTCGACCCGGATGCCTTCGGGGATCGCGGCGGGCCCGGCGCCGGTGACCTGCGCGGCCGCGCCGGTGCGCGCCTGCAGCCGCGCGGCGGCGTCCGGCGGCGTGACCGGCGCTCGCGTCGCGCACCCTTGGGCCAGCGCCACGGCGAACGCCGCCAGGCCGAGGATGGAGGCCGGTCGGGGCATGGTGACCGATTATGACCGCCCGCGCGGTTCGCGTCGATGTTCGACCGCGGGAGGGCGCTGCTGACGCGCGCCGGTGCTAGCGGAAGACGTCCCGGTCGCCGCCACCTTGGCCGCGGCCGTCTTGATGACGGGCTGACCGCCATCGGTCTACCGTCCAGGCGAAGACCACCTCGCCGCGGTCCACGGCCAGGCGCGGATAGCCGCTGGCCCGCGCGCCGGCAATCGCCGTCACCGTCGTGACCGGCGACCGGCGTCCAGACGCCTCCACGCGCCGGGTCGCGAAGGACGAGCGCTGGCCGGCAAACTCAATCCAGGTGGCGAGGGCCGAGCCGTCGGGCAACAAAGCCACATCCACGCGTCCCAGCGCGGCCGCGTCATCGAGCTGAATTGGCGGCCCGAACGACCGCCCGGCATCGGACGAGAACGCGGCGTAGGCGTGCCCGACCTCGTCCTTGACGGTGAACCAGGCCAGCACCACCTGACGCCCGCTGGCGCTCAGCATCGGGCCGTTGACCGGACACGCCGCCATCTTCCAGTTGTCCTCGTGGACGGGCCGGGGTTCGGTCCACCTCCCCTGGTCAAGGCGCGACACGTAGATGTCGCGGATCTCGTCGTCGGTGCGATTCCTGAACGCGACGATCGGCCCGTCGCTGGTCATCGCCGCGGTCGTCGGGCAGCACTCGCACACCCGCAGGTCGACGGGCATCTCGCTCGTCTGCCGCCAGGCCGTGTCGAAGGTGCCGAAGCGCACGCTCATCGCGCCCTCGCTGGCGCCGTGCGCGTCGTGGCCCTGGGCCGACGCCATGGCCCGGCCGTCCAGCCAGATGAGGCCGAGGCCGGCGCCGGGCATCTGGAAGAGCGAGGCGAAGCCGTGTTCGCGCTTGGTGCCGTCGTGGTGGGGCGTGAACGACGGGGACCAGGTCCCGCCCCTCGTCGGCGGAGTGGGCCAGCCGCACGTCGTAGGCGTAGGTGCCCGCTCCGCTCTTCTGCAGCCAGTGCGCGGCGAGCGTGCCGTTGTCGAGTCGCAGCACCGACGGCACGTCGGCCCAGTTGACGAACCAGTCGTCGCCCGCGGCGACGGTCGTGGCCGGCGACCAGCCGGTGGCGGTGCGCTCGGCGAACTACAAGGTCGCTCGTGAGCCGCTTCGCTCGATCCAGCTGAGGAGGATGCCGCGGGGCGAGACCGTCATCTGCGGCTGGGCGCTGTTGATGCCGGATGGCGCCGCCACCGGGGCGATGGCCGGGCGCCAGTCGGCCCTGGCCCCAGCCGGCGTCTGCATCGCCGACACCGCCCCGACTCCCGCAGACAGCGCCAGCGCCAGCATGAATCGCGTCATAAGCCCTCATCATAGGTCACCGTCGTGCCGGCGTGTCACCGGCGCTACGGGTGGGTGCCTATACTGCGGTAGGGGACGCACG
>CAWIBL010000012.1:0-2706065 GCA_963834325.1 uncultured Acidobacteriota bacterium | reverse complement strand
GGCTCGTCAACCAACTCTGCAGATACGCCGCAAAGGGTTGATCGTCGTCGACCACCGCAAGTGTCGCTGTGCTCATGTAATCATCTCGCGCGCATCAGCTATTCAACACTCGCGCCAGCGCTGGTTCGCCGCGATTAATCGCATATAGAGCGGCTGGCACGAGCCTTGAAGTTCCAGACCGCGTCCGGCACGAGGTCAGCGGTTAGACCGTGAGTCTATTGACCGGCACGTGAGAAGTGGAACGGCGGGGGTAAAGATAGGCACGACGCTACCCACGCATCGGGACCTGAGCACGGAGCCCGCGGCGGACGAGCCGAGCGGGTCAAGACGGTAGGCGATTAGTCATTCACTTTAAACGGGGAAGGAACCCACACCATGCTGAATACGATTCTCGTGATCCTCATCATCCTCTGGCTGCTCGGAATGGTGAGCTCCTACACGATGGGTGGATTCATCCACATCCTGCTCGTGCTCGCGATTGCCGTGGTCCTGATTCGGGTCATTCAGGGCCGCAACCCGGTGTGAGGCGGACGTTGAACGCGCGGGGGCGGAGACGCCCCCGCGTCCCCGCGGGCGGGCGGCTGCACCGACGGCCGCCGGTCTCGCGGCTACGACACCTCGGGGCGGAACGCGACGGTGATGAGGTAGGGCGAAGTGCGGCCGAACGGCGTGAAGGTGTAATCGCCGTAGCGCTGCGCCGTCTCGAACCCGGTCGTCACGAACAACAACTCGAGCTCCGACGGGAAGTAGATGTGGCTCTGGAAGTCGCTGACGAAGCGCCCGGCGCTGTCGGCGGTGAAGCGGTCGTAGAAGTAGCGGACGTCGGCGCGTTGATCTTGCGGCTCGTAGGACGTCGCCGTGCAGCGCAAGAGCCGCGGATGGTCGTCGGTGGGCCGGGTGGCGTCGACGTCGAATTGCAGGTTGGCGCGCGGCCACACGCGCTGCGATTCAGCCAGAATGCCCAGGTCGGGGATGGAGACGTCGAGCACGAACGCGCCGCCCGGGCGCAGCAGGCGAAAAGCGTTGTGCCAGGTCCGCAGGCGGTCGTCGAGCGTCAGCAGATGCGACGCCGAACGGCCGGCGATGAGCACCACGTCGTAGGGGCCGGCTCCGCCCTGCCACCCCCGCATGTCCCCCTCGCGGTAGGCGACGCGACTGGCCAGCGCGCGCGGCTCCCGCTGCAATTGGCGCACGGCGCGGTCGAGCATCGGCGGTGGAAGCATCGACGGCGGTGATCTCGGCGTTCGGCAGAGCCGCCGCCAGGGCCATGGTGATGCGCCCCGAACCGCAGCCGAACTCCAGCACCCGGGCCGGGTGCAATCGTCGCAGCAGCCGAGCGTAGAATTTCGCGTCGCCGTCGTCGCCCTCGTGTTCGAGGTCGTAGTCGTCGGGCCGCTCGTAGATCTCGTTGACCGGCAGGCCATTGGGGCGTGACGCGCCCATCACCTTACGCCCCGCTTTTCTGTAGATACGGGTCGAGCGACTGGTCGTCGACCCAGAACTGCCACTCCGACACCCCGGCCTCGGCGGCGGCGACGTCGAGGCGGACCGAGCGGACCGTCGAAGCGAAGATCAACCCGAGCACGCCCTCGCAGTCGAGCACGTAGCCGAGCGGAGCCGGGACGACGTCCGTGAGGGCAATCGACGGCCGGTCCGTGGCCACGCACAGCACCCACTGCTCGGCCGCCGGGGACGAGAGCCGGTCGGCGCGGAACGCCATGTCCGCCCCGACCGGCACGTCCGGGTCATACGCCACGTGCAATTCACCGTTGAGCATCGTGGGCGCCCTTTCGTCAGAAGCGGAACGAAACCCCGACCGTCCCGCGCCAGAAGTTGAAGCCGCCGAGGTCGAGATCGATGCCGTCGTCGTCCGAGTCCTGGATGCTGCGGAAGTAGCGGACGTCGCCGCGCACGCCGACCCGGTCGCTGAACTGCCCGATCACCCCGCCGCCGATGTTGACGCCGAAGCTGTTGTCGTTGATGTCGAAGAAGTTGTCGACGCTGGTGGCCTTGGTGCGGATGATGCCGGCGCCGCCGCTGGCGTAGGGCCGAAGCGGCGCGCCCGACGGGGAAGCCACCATCAGGTTGGCCATGAAGGTGGCCACGTTGCTGTCGTCGATGCCGTCGAAGCCATCGAAGTCGTCGTCGTCGTTGGCCTCGAAGAAGTTCGGGGTGACCGCCGCGTCGAGCTCGAAGCCGAACACGCCGGCGCCGAGGTAGGCCGCGCTGACGCCGTAAGTGACCTGGCTCTTGGGGGTGTCCCCGCCGAAGGTCACACCCAGGAAGGGCGTGAGCAGCCAGTCGGCGCGCGCTGTGGTGGCGCTCAAAAGTAGAAGAACCACCGCCGCGGAAATGTGTCTACGCATTCTCGTCTCCTGATGCTTAAAGGTCGATAGCCACGACTACTGCACGCTGCGTGCCTGCGAAAACGGCCGCGACGATAGGGCCAACTACTCAGAATGTGCAGCCAGTTGCCCAGATGTGGGGCACGTTGTCGCCTGAAGCCCGATCGTGCGTGGACCTCGATTTGCAGCCCTGGTCCGAGGAGACCCTGTGATGGACGAGACCTCGCTCGCGGCCCGACGTTCGGCCCAGGCCGCCACCAGCCTGCTGACCGGGGCGGCCTTGCTTTTCCTCTGGTCGCGGCGCGCTCGACCGACGGTCTGGCGGAACCGGGTGGCGATTGTCACCGGCGGCGCGCGGGGCCTCGGTTTTGCCCTGGCCCGTGAGCTCAGCCAGGCCGGCGCCGCCGTGTGGCTGGTCTCGCGCACCCCGGACCAACTGGCGCGCGCCGTGCGCCGCCTGCGGGACGCGGGCGGCGAGGCTCATGCCTACCAGGCCGATGTGACTCAGCCCGACGAGGTGGAGGCGTTGATTGCGGCGGTGATCTCGCAGCACGGCCGGCTCGATGTCGTCGTCAACAATGCCGGCGTCATCACCGCGATGCCGTTCGAGAACGCCACCATCGCCGACTTCGAGGAGTCGCTGGCCACGCACTTCTGGGGACCGCTGCACATGACGCGGGCCGCGCTGCCGTGGCTGCGGCAGGCCGGGCCCGGCCACGTCGTCAACATCTCGTCGATTGGCGGGCGGGTGGGCGTTCCGCATCTGGCGCCGTACTGCGCTGGGAAGTTCGCCCTGACCGGGCTATCACAGGTGCTGCGCGCCGAACTGGCGGCCAGCGGCGTCCAGGTCACTCTGGCCGCGCCCGGACTGATCCGCACCGGATCGGTGCGGCGGGTGCGCGTGCGCGGTCAGCACGAAGCCGAGGCGCGCTGGTTTGCGGCCCTTTCCGCCACGTCGCTCACGGCCAAGAACGCCACCGCCACGGCGCGCGAGATTCTCGACGCCGCCCGCCACGGCCGCGCCTCGGTGACCCCGGGCTGGCAGGCCCAGGTCCTGGTTGCCGCCAACGTCA
Source organism: uncultured Acidobacteriota bacterium (assembly GCA_963834325.1). GTDB lineage: Bacteria > Acidobacteriota > Vicinamibacteria > Vicinamibacterales > UBA2999 > CADEFD01. The sequence goes on along the minus strand of CAWIBL010000012.1, from coordinate 2,702,647 downwards.
CCGCCCCCGATGTCACCGCCGCCACGATGGCCACGGTGACCGAACATCTGCTGCCCGCGCCCGTCGCCGGACCGAGCCCTGCGCGCACGGTGGACAGCCTCGATCTGGGCTGGGCCCGCGGGCTCGTCTCCGAGACCACGGCCGCCGCCTACAACCAATTGTGAGGCTTCAATGCAACCGTCCCCCTGGCTGAGCGAGCCGGCGCGCGACTACCCGGCGCTCGACCGCGACTTGCGTGTCGACGTCGTGGTGGTGGGCGCCGGGATCACCGGTGTGACCGCCGCCTCCATGCTGAAAGCGCGCGGCTTCTCCGTGGCCCTGCTCGATCGCGGGCGAGTGGGGCACGGCGATACCGGCCACACGACGGCCCACCTGGCTGCCGTCACCGACCGTCCGCCCCACGACCTGCTGGCGGCGTTCGGCGCCGAGACGGCGGCGGCGGTGTGGGAGGCCGGTCGCACCGCCATTGCCGCCATCGAGCGCGCCGCTACCGATCTGGCGGTCGACTGCGGCTTTGCGCGAGTGCCGGGATATCTGCACGCGCGGCCTGGTCACGCCCGGGCCGCCGAGGATGCGGCGGCCCTGCGCGAGGGCCTCGCCACGACCGCTGAATTGCGCCTCGGCGCCTCGTGGCGCGACGCCGTGCCGGGATTTGGCGTGCCGGGCATCCACTACGCCGACCAGGCGCGCTTCCGGCCGCAGCCCTATCTACACGCGCTGGCCGCGGCGGTCGCACGGCGCACGGCAGCGTCGTGCACGAGCACACCGCGGTCGAGGAAATCTCGGGTGCGCCGTTCCAGGTGCGGGCCGGTGGTCACACCATCGAGGCCGGGCGTGTCGTCCTGGCCACGCATACACCCCTCCAGGGCGCGGCCGGCTCGATCGGCACACTGCTGTCGCAGGTGCGCATCGCCCTTTATACGAGCTACGCCCTGCGCGCGCGGATCGACAAGGGCCGCGTGGCCGACGCCCTGTGGTGGGATACGGTGGACCCGTATCGCTACGTGCGCCTTGATCCTGGCGACGGGCACGACTACCTGATTGTCGGCGGCGGCGATCACAAGACCGGCCAGCCGCACGACACGGCGGCGGTCTACCGCGAACTCGAAGCGGTGGCGCGAGCCCTCGCCCCGGAGTCCGCGGTCGACTATCGCTGGTCCGGCCAGGTGGTCGAGCCGTCCGACGGCCTGCCGTTCATCGGCGAAAGCGCGAAGGGGCAGTTCAGCGCCACGGGCTACGCCGGCAACGGCATCACCTTCGGCACGATAGCCGGCATCATGGCCGCCGACTGGGCCTCGGAAGTGGTGAACCCGTACACCGAGGTGTTCGCGTGGCAGCGCACCGGGCTGCGCGGCGGCGGCGTAGGCGCCGTGCTGAGCGAGAACATCGACTATCCGCTGCACCGCCTGCACGACGTGGTGAGCGGCCCTCGCGACGCGGCGGAGACGGCGTTAGCGCCGGGGTCGGGACGGGTTCTCCAAGTGGACGGCGCCGCGGCGGCCGTCTACCGCCGGCCCGACGGGTCGTTCGTACGCCGTTCGGCCGAGTGCACGCACATGGGCTGTCACGTCGCCTGGAACGCCACCGAGGCCACCTGGGACTGCCCGTGTCACGGCTCGCGCTTCACCCCGGACGGCGAGGTGCTGTCGGGACCGGCCGAGACGCCGTTGTCGCCGCTCGAAGGCGAGCCGGGCCGCGCCGCGAATGACGCACGAGCAGGAGCAGACGATGACCAACGCCCCCGATGACGCCGAGCCGCGTGCCGGCCTGGACCCCCGCCAGACGGAAGTGCCCGGCGACCTCGACGCGCCGGACATCGTGAGTCCGGTGGGCGAGGAGATGCCAGTGCAGACGCACGACGATGTCGATACGCCCCGCAGGTGAGCAGCCGCATGCCCATGAACGGCAGCGCGCGGCCCACCGGGGCTTCCGCCGCCCCGCTAGGGGTGGCACGTCACGTGCACTTACGGCACGCGAGCACTCGGTATGCTCGAGCCGGCGCCGTTCACAGCGCCTGAAGGAGAGAGTCGATGTACGAAAATCAGCGAGACAACGGATCGGGGTTCGTCACCGGCGTGTTGATGGGCGCCATGGTGGGCGCGGGCGTAGCGCTGCTGTTTGCGCCGAAGGCCGGCGCGGATCTGCGCGGTGACCTGGGCGAATCCGTCACGTCGATGCGCGACGCGGTGACGCGCCATTACCGCGAGCTGGCGCGGAAGGCCGGCGTCGAACTCGAGGACCTCGAGGCGTACGCCGAGAACGCGGCGCAGTCGTTCGAAACCAGCGCCAACGAGATGCTGGAGAGCGCCAAGACCCGCGTGCGCGGCAAGGCGCGGCAGGCCGACGCGGCCATGGACAGCCAGGTCTAGCAGCCGTGGCAACCCCTGCGGAATGGTGGCGAGACCGCTCGCTGACCGTGACGCTGATGGGGTTGTTCGCGGTGTGCGTTGCGGCGCAACTCGTCACCGGGTGGTCGACTTACAACGACGAGTTGGGCGCCCACGGTCGCGGTGCCATCACCCTCGGCGCGTACTGCGCACGGGCCATCTGTGGGAAGCGCTCTTCGAGAACTGGGAGAGCGAATTCCTGCAGATGGCGGTGTTCGTGACTGTTCCGCGCCGTGCTGTCCAGCGCGGCTCGCCGGAATCGCGCCGGCCCGGGGCGGTCGAGCTGGTAGACGCCGACCCGCGCCGCTTCGCCGGCAGGCCCGACGTCCCGTGGCCGGTGAAGCGGGGCGGGTGGGTGCTGCGGGTGTACGAATATTCGCTCGGACTGGCACTCTTCGTCCTGTTCCTCGGCTCGTGGATCGGCCACTGGCCTTGGCGGATGGAGGGCATTCGCCGCCGCCGAGGTCATGCACGGCCATCCCGATCCGACGCTGACCGAATATCTGACCTCTCAACTCTTCTGGTTCGAGTCGTTCCAGAACTGGCAGAGCGAGTTCCTGTCGGTGGCGGCGATGGTGTGGCTGGCCGTCTATCTGCGCATGCGCTGGTCGCCGGAATCCAAACCGGTGCACGCGCCGCACCGCGAGACCGGCCGCTGACACTGCGGCGGCGTGCTAGCGTAACGCGATGCCTGTCGCACCGGCCCGCGCGTTGCCTCCGGAGGTCGAGGAGCACCGCGACCAGTGCTGGCGTCGCGAGAATACCCGCCAGGTCCTGACGGCGCACGACGCCGAGCGATTCGTCGAGCAGGTCGGTTTCACCGCCTGCCTGACCGACTCGCGCCGTCCGGGGCCGTCGCTGTACGTCGCTGTCTGCGGCCGGCGCGACGCCGTCCTGCCCCGCAATGTCCAGAAGGACCCCGAAGCGTCGCTCGCCTGGGTGCTGAAAGACGAGCTGGTCAACCGCGGCCGTGTCTACTACGGCAAGCTCGCCCGCGGGAAAGCCACCTTCGTCGCGCCGCGCATGGTCCCTTATTTCCACGCCGTCTGGGGCCTGCGCCGTGCCGCTGAGCCGGCGCGCCTCAGCGCTCCGGCCCGGCGGCTGCTGCGCGTCCTCCGCCGTGAATGGGAGATGGGCACCGCCGACCTCAAGTCCGATTCGGGCGTAAGCGACCGCGCCGCCTTCACGCGGGCTCTCGACGAGCTCCAGGCCGCCATGCTCGTCGTCCCGAGTGCCGTCTACTACGAGCCGACCTTCACCTACATCTACACCCTGAGCGTGGGCCGCTTTCCCGAGGCGTTGACGCGGCGCGTCAGCCGGGCCACGGCCCTCACCGAGATCGCGCGCTGTTTTCTCGACAGCGCCGGCATGACCCTCCGCGGCGAACTGGCGCGCGTCACCGGCCTGTCGCGCGCCGAGGCCGGGCTTGGCAACCGCGCGCTGGTCGCGGAAGGCTACGCCACGATGGTGGCGCCGGGGTTTACCGGAAGGCGGCCGGCTCCGAGGCCGCGCCTCCGTCGCGGTGAACGCGCCCTCGCGCAGGTCCACCCAGTTGACTGAGACGCTCGGCTCGGCCGAGAGCTGCGGCGATACCCTTCCGCCTGCCGCGTCCTCGTGCACGGGCCACGTGCCGGTGCCATCCCGTGAGAGAGCCAGTATTTCGTGGCATCATCGGGGCGGCGCCGCCGGCGGACCGCACCGTGGGCCGTGACGCCGGTTCCGAGCGACACCATGGCCACCACCGAGACCCGATTCAACTGGAGCGATCCGCTGCTCCTCGACCAGCAGCTGACGAACGAGGAGCGGATGGTGCGCGAGACCGCGCGCGCCTACTGCCAGGACAAGCTGGCGCCGCGGGTGCTCGAGATGTTCCGCCACGAGAAGCCCGACCCGGCGATCTTCCGCGAGCTGGGCGCGCTCGACATGCTCGGCATCGTCATCCCCGAGGAGTACGGCGGCGCCGGCCTGGGCTACGTCAGCTACGGCCTGGTCGCGCGCGAGGTCGAGCGCGTCGACTCGGGCTTCCGCTCGATGATGAGCGTGCAGGGCTCGCTCGTCATGGTGCCGATCAACGAGTTCGGCACCGAGGCGCAGAAGCAGAAGTTCCTGCCGAAGCTGGCCACCGGCGAGTGGATCGGCTGCTTCGGCCTCACCGAGCCCAACCCGGCTCCGATCCCGGCGGCATGACGACGCGCGCGCCAAGAAGGTGGACGGCGGCTACGCGCTCACCGGCACCAAGGCGTGGATCACCAACAGCCCGATCGCCGACGTCTTCATCGTCTGGGCCAAGGACGACGAGGGCGAGATCCGCGGTTTCATCCTCGACAAGGGCATGAAGGGCCTGAGCGCGCCGCCCATCCACGGCAAGGTCGGCCTGCGCACCAGCATCACCGGCGAGATCGTGATGGACGGCGTGTTCTGCCCGGAGGAGAACGCCTTCCCCGACGTGCGCGGCCTCAAGGGCCCGTTCACCTGCCTGAACAGCGCCCGCTACGGCATCGCCTGGGGCGCGCTCGGCGCGGCCGAGGACTGCTGGTTCCGGGCCCGCGACTACGTGCATGGATCGCAAGCAGTTCGGCCGGCCGCTGGCCGCCAATCAGCTGATTCAGAAGAAGCTCGCCGACATGCAGACCGAGATCGCGCTCGGCCTGCAGGCCGTGCTGCGGCTCGGCCGCATGAAGGACGAGGGCACGGCGTCGCCCGAGATCACCTCGATCCTCAAGCGCAACTCGTGCGGCAAGGCGCTCGACATCGCCCGCCTGGCCCGCGACATGATGGGCGGCAACGGCATCATCGACGAGTTCGGCGTCATCCGCCACCTGGTGAACCTCGAGGTGGTCAACACCTACGAGGGCACGCACGACGTGCACGCGCTGATCCTGGGCCGCGCGCAGACCGGCATCGCGGCGTTCAGCAACTAGCGGACCGCCGCGCGGCGCGGACGGGGCGATCCGGTGGGTCAGGGTGCGAGCAGCGAGGCTTCGCGCGCGTCCTGCCAGGCCGTCACTGCCGCCGGCGTCATCGCGTCGGCGTGGTGCAGCGTCCAGTTCAGCGCGGCGATCAGGTCGTCGGCGTCCTCGAGGCCGATCCCCAGCCGGATCAGCCGGTCGAAGCCGTTGCGGCGCAGCTGCTCGCGCGGCGTGAAGTACTCCGACACGGTCTGATGGTGATTGACCTTGGTCGCCAGCCCGTCGAACGACAGGGCGTAGCGGACGATGAGCGTCGTGGCCAGGACGTCGGCCACGTGCCGCGTCCCATCTTCGTCGGCGCCGGCCACGCGGAACGACAGCAGCGAGCCGTGCCGCAGGTATTGCTCGGCGATGACCGCGGCGTCGGGATGCGTGGGCAGCGACGGGTGGAACACCTCGCCGACCCGCGGATGGGCGGTCAGGAAGGCCGCGACGCGACTGGCCGTGGCCGAGCGGCGCGCGTGCGCGGCCGCGGCGCCGTCCCAACCCGTGGCGACGGCCTCGGCCCGCCGCCAGTCGAGCACGCCGCCGCGCATCGCCAGCAGGTCCATCGCCGCGTTGGCCAGGGGCGTGTCGCTCGTCGCGAGGTAGCCCCACAGATCGCGGTCGGTGCCGCCGAGCGCCTTGGTGCCGCTGGCCAGTACCACGTCGACGCCCTGCGTGAGCAGCGGCGTGGCGAAGGCCCACGGCGTGGCGATGGTCGAATCGACGATCAGCCGCAGCTCCGGCGCAGTGGCGCGGGCGGCGCGCACCAGGGCCACGAGCGCGGTCACGTCCTGCGCGCGCACCAGCGGGTTGGTGAACGTCTCGGCGAACACGAATCGGGTCTCGGGCCGGATAGCCGCGGCCAGCGTTGCGTGGTCGCCGTCGTCCACGATCGTCACCCGCCCGCCGACGCGCTCGGCCAGCCACTGCAGGTAGGTCCTGGTCTTGTTGTAGACCTGCCGCAGCATCACGGCGTGGCTGCCCGGCGTCATGAGCACGTCGAAGGCCACGGCGGTGGCCTGCATGCCGGAATCGCACACCAGCACTGCCCCGGCCGCTTCGAGCGTCTTCACCTTGTCAATGAGCGCGGCCGTGGCCGTGGTGCCGTAGCGCGCATAGAGGTGCGGCAGTTCCGACCAGCAGCCCGCGGCGGCAAAGAGGAACGCCGCCTTGGCCTCCTGCCACGCCACGGCGCGGGCCGAGCCGAAGAGATCGAGCTGCACCGTCGGCTCGTCCGGATGCAGATAGGGGAGCCCGGCGCGCCGCGCATGCGCGTCGAGCCCCTCGTGCAAGGCCCGCGTCGGCGGGGCCATCGCCGCCAGGGGCGGACGTTCGGCGGGGCACGCCCGCGCGTCGAGCCAGCGCGCCACGCCGCTCATTCGTAGACCCCGAGCGCCAGGCACCGATCGACGCGGGCCAGCCGCGCCACGGCCGCGCGCACGTCGTCCACCGGTGGGTCGTGGCTCGGCGAGAGCATGAAGCCGAGGTGCGTCACCTCGTCTTCGGCCCGCGCCGCGCGGTTCTGCACGGTCAGCCCCGCCCGCCGCACCAGGCTCTGGACGCGGCGCTCCAGGCCCGGGTGGGTCGGCCCGGAGACGCGCAGGTAATGGCGGCGCAGCGCGGGCGGCGCCGCCCCGGGCGACCCGGCCACCGGCAGCGCCAGCGGCACCGGCCAACGCACCGAGTTGTCCTGCGCCAGGTCGATGAGATCGCCGAGCACCGCCGTGGCTGTCGGCAGCGCGCCCGCGCCCTTGCCGAAGAGGCTCAGATCGCCCGAAGACGCGCAGCGCAGGTAGACGGCGTTGTATTCCTCCTCCACCGAGGCGAGCAGGTGCCACGACGGCAGGAGCAGCGGCTCGACGGCCATGTCGAGCGCGCCGTCGATGCGGGCGGCGCGGGCGATGAGGCGGATGCGGCAGCCCATCGACTCGGCCAGATCGCAGTCGGCCGGTTCGATCGAGCGGATGCCGCGCACCGGGAAGCCGTCGGGACGCACCCACGCGCCAAAGGCGCGGTAGGCCAGGATCGAGAGCTTGGCGGCCGCGTCCAGGCCGTCGAGATCGGCGGACGGGTCGGCCTCGGCGAAGCCGAGGGCCTGGGCCTCGGCCACGGCCTCGTCGAGCGAGAGCTCGGCCTGCTCGATGCGCGTCATCACGAAGTTGCAGGTGCCGTTGACGATGCCGGCCAGGCTGTCGACCTCGTCGGCGCGATGACTGAGATGCCGGATGATGGGCAGCGCCGCGGCGGCCGCGGCCTCGCAGTAGAGCGGCGTGGCCGTGCGCTGGGCCAGGACGCCGAGTTCGGCCAGCTTCGAGGCCAGGAGCGCCTTGTTCGCGGTGACGACCGGCTTGCCGGCGGCCAGGGCGGCAACCAGGATCGGCTCCATCGCCGCGCCCCCGGCCACCTCCACCACCACGTCCACGTCGGGATCGCTGACGAGCTCGAGCGGGCGATCGGTGAGGGGAATGCCGGCGGCCAGCGGATGGCGCGCCTTGGCGAGATCGCGCACGGCGATGCGCGAGACGCGGAACTTGACGCCGTACCTGTCGGCCACGGCGCCCTGCTGCCGCGCGATCATCTCGAGCAGCCCGCCGCCGACCGTGCCGCAGCCCACCATGCCGATGCGCAGCTCGCGCACCGGTTCGACGCCCACGCCCTCGAACCGGGGCCGGGCCCCGAGCCGGGGTTCGCCGCCGAAGGCCCGCGCGCCGCGCAGCAGTTCGGCCAGCCGGTCCTGGTCGGCCAGGAACGCGTCGTGGCCGTAGACCGAATCCAGCGTCCACAGCGACGACTGCGCGCCGGCGGCCTGCAGCTCGCGGTGCAGCTCCACCTGCAGGCCCCACGGAAAGAGCATGTCGCCGGGGACGCCAACGACGATGGTGTCGGCGGTGACGCGCTCCAGCGCCGCGCGCAGCGAGCCCGCGTCGGTGCCGATCGATCCGCGGTCGATGGCCTCGCTCAGGAACAGGAACGTCTTCACGGGGAAACGCTCGGCGAAGCGCCGGCCGTGGTGTTCGAGGTAGTCGGCCACCGGCGGCCGATCCAGGCCCGGCTCGAACTTGCCGAAGCGCGTGTCGAGCTCGATGCGGCCGCGGTAGGTGAGCATGCCGAGCTGGCGCGCCCGGCTCATGCCCGTGGCGACGTCGCCGTTGCGCACGCCGTCGCGCACCAGCTCGCGCTGCAGGTGCCGCGTGGCCGTGCCCCAGCCGTCGGGGCGCAGGCCCGCGGAAATGGTCACGAGCCGGCCGCACCGTTCCGGGTGACGCACGGCAAACGCCGCCCCCACCATGCCGCCCAGGCTGGCGCCGACGAAGGTCACCGGCGTGAGGCAGCCGCAGCCGTCGAGCCACGCCGCCACGAGGTCGGCCAGGCCGAGCACCGAGATGGCCGGCGGCGGCGTCGCCTCATCGAGGCCGCGCCAGGTCGAGCCGTTGCCGGGCCAGCAGGGACAGAGCACGGTCATGCGCGAGACGTCGACGAGGTCGGGCGCAAAGAGCGCCGGCCACCACGGCGTCGCTGCCGCCGCCGGCCTCGCCCCGGCCGTCGCCGAGCGGGAAGGGCGAGGCGGTGATGCCGCCGACCACGACGACCACGGGCGCCGTGCCCAGGTCCGGGCCATAGGCCCAGCCCGAGAGGGTCACGTCGCTGAGCGGATGTCCTTCGATGACGAGCGCCGGCCGGGCCACGTCGAGGCGGCGCAGGGTCCCGGCGGCAGCCGAGGCAGTGGACACGGTGGTCGCGCTCACTGGCCCAACGTGCCACACCTTCACATTGAAAGCAACATATCTACATTCATGGATTCATGACCCGTGGCCGGGCTGGCTGCGCCCCGCGAGGGACCGCAGCAGCACCACCGTCGGCAGGACCGTCGTCGCCGTGCCCATGCGGACGGCCTGCCCGCCCGGCACCCCTCGCCGAAGAACTCGCTGGGGCCGAGAGCATCACGCCGCCGCCCTGGATGTAAGAGACGCTCGAAGCCGGCGCGCCCGGCGCGAACACGGCAATCCTCGTGTCCAGACGTTGGCTCTGATCGGCGACCCCGGCGGGGTCGAGCATGGCTCGCACGCCCGCCGAACCGCAGGGTGAGCGCTGCTGACCTCGAGCCGCGCCATCAGCGCGAAAGCAACGGGCGACGAAGGAACGATGGAGAGACGGGTGCCATGGCCGCGGCCGGAGGCCGCACGTGCCGGACCACGCCCGGCACCACGCGCCGTCAAAGCGAGTGGGCTGCGACGCGGGCCGTGGCGTCGTACAACCGGTAGCGGCCTTTGCCTCCTTGCTTGGCGGCGTACATGGCCGCGTCGGCGTTGGCGATGAGGCCGGCGGCGTCGCGGCCGTCCCGCGGATACAGGGCCACGCCGACGCTGACCGTCGCCGTCACCTCGCCGCCCGGAAGTCAGTGCGGCGCCGCGCAGATGTGCAGCAGATTGGCGGCGATGCCGGCGATGTTGGCCAGGCCGGCCCCGTCGGTGAGCAGGACCACGAACTCGTCGCCGCTGTAGCGGCTCACCGTGTCCGACTGGCGCACCGACTCGCGCAGGCGCTGGCCGATCGATTGCAGCAACTGATCGCCGGTGTCGTGCCCGAATTCGTCGTTCACCTGCTTGAAGCCGTCGATGTCGAGGAAGCACACGGCCAGGGGCCGATCGCGGCGGCTGGCCAACGCCAGCGCGGTCTCCAGCCGGTCGAGGAGCAGCACGCCGTTGGGCAGACTGGTCAGAGGATCGTGGAGGGCGGCGTGCGCCATCTGGCGCGCCAGCGCCAGGGCCGGCCCCACGTGACGGAACACCATCACGGCCCCGGTGATGGCGCCGGCGGGGTCGTGGATGGGCGCCGTGGCATCCTCGATGGCAGATCGTGGCCGCTTGAATCGATGAGGACGCAGGCCGCGGGAATTCCGACCGTGACGTCATGGGCCAGCGCTGTGAGGAGGGGATTGGGCACGGGTTGGCGTGTCGTCGCGTGCACCAACCGCAGGATGTCGTGGACCGGCCGCCCCACCGCCGTCGCGCGCGAGAATCCGGTCATGGCCTCGGCGGCGGCGTTGAGGTAGGCCACGGCGCCGGCCGCGTCGACGCTGAGCACCGCATCGCCGATGGCATCGAGCGTGGCGTCGGCCGAGTGCGTGACGATTCGGTAGGCCATACGGCACCTCCTGGCTCACCCTGGCAGCGGAGACCCGGCCGTGGACGCGCCAGGCTGCCGACCCGTTCATGATCTTGCGACGCGCCCAGCATGTCCCATGGGCGTGCCCCGCGGCTGTCCACTTGTGGACAGTCCTCCGGCGGGGCCGGGAGGCAGCTTCTCAGATGAAAGTGACCAGGAAACTCGCGTCGCCGCTGCCGCGGCCGCGGACGCGCCGGCCAAGGCGACCCGGCCTTCAGTGCCGAAGACTTCCTGAACTCGGCCGGCGTGGCCAGACGCCTCTGTCCTACCGCAGCAACGAGGCCATCTTCACGCAGGGCGACAAGAGCGAGCACGTGATGGACATCCAGACTGGCGGCGTGAAGCTGTCGGTCCTGTCGAAGGCCGGCCGCGAGGCGGTGGTGGCCATGCTCGGTCCCGGTGACTTCTTCGGCGAGGGCTGCCTGGCGGGGCAGCCGTTGCGGATGGGCAGCGCCACCGCCCTGGGGCCGAGTGTGGTCCTGTTCGTGGGCAAGAAGGCCATGGTGCGGTTGCTGCACAAGCAGCGGGCCATGTCGGACCGGTTCATCGCGCACATGCTGGCCCGCAACATCCGCATCGAAGAAGACCTCATCGATCAGCTCTTCAACTCGAGCGAGAAGCGTCTGGCCCGCGCGCTGCTCCTGCTGGCGCGCTACGGCCAGCAGGACAAGCCCTCGCGGGTAGTGGCCAAGCTCTCCAGGAGACGCTGGCCGAGATGATCGGCACCACCCGGTCGCGGGTGAACTTCTTCCTCAACAAGTTCAAGAAGCTGGGCTTCATCGACTACGACGGCAAGACGCCGCTCCGGATCAACAGCTCGCTGCTGAGCGTCGTCCTGCACGACTGAGCCTCCGGGCGCGAACCGGCGCCGCGGTCGCGCGGCGGTCGGTCAGCGTACGGCCGCGGCCAGCGCCACTCGCTGCGCCTCGGCGAGCGGCGGACGGGCGCCGACGGCGGCGTTCTCGGCCATGTAGCGCGGCGTGCCGGTGCCGGGGATGACGCACGTCACGGCGGGGTGGGCGAGCACGAAGGCCAGCGCCAGCTGGGCCCAGGAGGCGTAGCCGGTGTCAGCGGCCCACGGCGGCAGCGGCCGCTCGCGCAGGCGGCGCAGCAGGCCGCCGCCCCCGAAGGGCATGTTCACGATCACCGCCACGCCGCGGTCGCGCGCCAGCGGCAGCAGCCGCTCCTCCGCGCCGCGGGCGTCGAGCGCGTAGTTGATCTGCAGGAAGTCGAACGGCTCGGCCCGCAGCACCGCTTCCACGTCGCGATAAGCCGACGCCGTGTAGTGCGTGATGCCCACGTAGCGGATGCGGCCGCGTTCCTTCCACTGCCGGAGCGTCGGCAGGTGCGCGCGCCAGTCGACGAGGTTGTGGATCTGCATCAGGTCGATGCGCGGCGTGCGCAGCAGCCGGAACGACGCCTCCATCTGCGCCAGGCCGGCGTCGCGGCCCGTCGTCCACACCTTCGTGGCCAGGAAAGGTGCGGCCGGCGGCGTGCGCGCCGCCAGCACTTCGCCGGTCGTCTGCTCGGCCCGCGCGTACATCGGCGAGCTGTCGATGACCGTGCCGCCGGCGGCAAAGAGCGCATCGAGCACGGCCGGCAGCGCCGCGTAGGCGGGCGAGCCCGGGGCCACGTCGAAGTTCCGGTAGGTGCCGAGGCCGACGACGGGCAGTGCCTCGCCGCTCGAGGGGATGGGTCGGGTGTGCATGGGGCCTGGAGCGGGCGCCGACGGGGAATTCTGTGGGGAGGGCGGGTGCGGCGCCGCCCCGGCGGAGCGCGCGGCGGCGGCGGCCGCGACCGCGCCGAGGCGGAGCAGGTTCCTGCGGCTGAGTCCGGTTACGGGGCGCATGGCGGGATCGACGTCCAGGGTAGCGGATTGGCCGTCATCCCCGGACCGTGAGTCCGGCTGAGGCGGACACGATGTCGCGGCGCGCGCAACTGCTGTTATACTGCCGGTGTTCCGCTTTTGTGAGTCCTGCCGCTGCTTCGACGCCGTCCGGTGTCGAAATCATGTCTCCAGCCCTCATCGAAGCCACGCGTCGCACTTCGTGACGCGCGCTGCGCCACCGCGACACGGCTACGACCGTGGAGTGCAGTGGGACCCCCGGCTGCGCCCTAATCTGGGTGGGCCGGGTGATGACGCGACGACAGAGGAGACGACATGGCAAGTATCAAGGGCACCATCAAGCGTTTGGTCAGCGAAAAGGGATTTGGCTTCGTGCAGGCTGAAGACGGCACGGAGTACTTCTTCCACCAGTCGGCCTGCGCCGATGCCCGTTTCGACGAGCTGCGCGAAGGACAGTCGCTGACGTTCGAAAAGGGACAGGGCCCGAAGGGACCGCGCGCCGAGAACATCCGGCTGGCGTAACTACGAGACCGCGGGGTTCGGCTTCGGCCGGACCCCGCGGGCTGTTACGGCGGACTAGCGGTGGAGCGCCACCAGGTCGCCGACACTCACCGCGTCGCTCGTGCGCTCGATCCGAATCGTCGCCGACTCCGCCCGCACCGCCACGATGATGGCATCGGCGATGGCCTGCACCGGTCCCTGACCGTCGAGCGCCCGCCGGAAAATCGTCAGCCGCTGACCGCGCGCAGCTCCCTGCGCGGATCCCCGATCGATCACCATCAGTTGCCGCGCCGCGCCGAGCGTCTGGCCATGCTCGCCGAGCACGATGTGCGCCGGATCGGCGTAGTGCGGCGCGCGCTGCGCCTGCGCCGCCAGCAGCGGCAGGCCGTCGAACGGCTCCACCGTGTCGCCAGCGAAGAGCTCGCCGCAGGTGTAGACGACCACGGCGATCGACGCGTGTTCACGCGGCTCGACGATCTGGATGAGACCGGCGGTCTGCTCGCCACCCGCGGCGCGGGCGGCGCCGCCGCGCGTGGCGCCGGCGCGGAACGTGCGGCGCACCACCAGGTTCTGTCCCGCCTCGAGGCCGATGTCGGTGCCGGCGTCGATGATGAGCACGTCGCCGTTGCCGTAGAGCGTGCGGTTCCGTTCGTCGCGGTGCGCGACCAGCCGCGCGATGGCAACCGCCCCGTCGCTGGCCTGGATCGGCCCGCACACCGACGCCAGGAGCTCGCGGGCCACGGGCACCGGCTCGGGCCGCTTGGGCGCGGCCAGCCGTACGCGGCGGGGCCGGCGGCGGCGGCGGCGCGGGGGCCGCGGCCACGACTTCCACCGATTCCTGCAGCGCCGCCACTTCCAGCTGCTGATCGAGGATGAAGAGGTCGCCGCTGCGCAGCGCCACGCCGGGGCGCGTCTCTGTCTCGAAGCCGGGCAGCGCGAAGGTGAGGGCCACCGTGCCGGCGGCCAGCGGCGGCGACAGGAACTGGCCGACGCCGTCGGTCACCGTCGACACCGGCGGCGCTCCGGTCGCCGGGGCGATGGTCACGGTGACGCCGGGCAGCGCGGCACCCGAGCCGTCGGTGACGCGGCCGGTGACGCGGGCGGCGTCATCCTGCGCAGAAACGCCAACGCTCGCGCCCGTGAGCACGGCAACGACGGCAACAGCGGAAACACGGATAGGCATCATGGGGTGCTCGGTCGGCACCCGATGTATCGACCGGAGCGGGACCTGGCTGCAGGCGCGGGAACCGCAGCGGTCGTGGCCAGGCGCGTCATTCGACCACCCACCCGTAGCACGCTTGATCGTGGAGCACGCCGTCCTTGAGAAAGCTGCGCCGGGCGACGCCTTCCAGGCGGAAGCCGGCTTTCTCGAGCGTGCGGCGCGAGCGGGCGTTGGAGATGATGACGAACGCCTCCAGGCGGGCGAGTCCGAAGACCGAGATCGCATAGCCGGTCATCAGCGCCACCGCGTCGGGGCCGATGCCCCGTCCCCACAGCAGCTCGCCGAGCCAATAGCCGATCTCGGCACTCCGGCGTTCGTTGCCGGTGCGCGGCACGATGCCGATGCCCCCGCCGGCCTGGCCGTCGACCTCGATGGCCAGCCCCAGCGGCGGCTTCGCGGCGCCGCTCATGGCGATGAAGGCCAGGCCGTCGGCGTCGGTGTAGGGAAAGGGGAAGGCGTCGCGCAGCTGCCGCGAGACGTTCTTGTTGTTGGCGTGATGGACGAGCGCGGGCAGATCGTCGGCCCGCCACGGGCGGAGCCGGCACCGCGCGCCGACGAGCGGAAAGGCCGGGTTGGACATGGCGGGAGTCATGGTACTCGCCGTGTGCCGCGGCCCGGCCGGCTTGAACCGCGGGTGAACCGGCCGGCCCGATCTGCGGGAGAATGGGCGCAGGCAGACCCGACTGGCGCACGTGCCCATCTTCGCGGCCGCGGCGTCGCGGCGGCAGGCCGGCCTGCCACGGAGATCTCATGGCGTTTGGACGCGACTGGCTGAAGGAGTGGCCGCTCGACCCGGCCGGCACCTACTTGAATCACGGCACCGTGGGCGTCACGCCGCGCCGCGTGCTCGACGTGCAGAAGGCGATTCTCGACGAGACCGAGCGGCATCCGAGCCGCTTCGTCTTGCGCGAACTCACGGCGCACGCCCCCGGCCTGTGGCGCCGGCCGGTGCCGCGCCTGCGCGAAGCCGCGGCGGTGGTCGCGGCCTTCGTCGGCGCCGCGGCCGACGACGTCGTGTTCGTGGACAACGCCACCACCGGCGTCAACGCCGTGCTGCGCTCGTTCCCGTTCGCCCCGGGCGACGAGATTCTCGTCACCGATCTCGGTTACGGCGGGGTCACCCGGGCGGCGCAGTTTGCGGCCCGCGAGCGGGGCGCCACGGTCACGACGGCCGCCATGCCGTATCCCTTCACGGCGTCCGGCCTGGTGGCGGCCTGTGCCGCGGCCGCCGGCCCGCGCACCCGCCTGGCCGTCATCGACCACATCGCCGCCGATAGCGCCGTCGTGATGCCGCTGGCCGCCATCGCCGCGGCACTGCGGGCCAAAGGCGTGGCGGTGCTGGCCGACGGCGCCCATGCCCCCGGCAGCCTGGCCCTCGACATCCCGGCTCTCGGCGTCGACTGGTACGTCGCCAACCTGCACAAGTGGGCCTGGACGCCGCGCAGCAGCGGCATCCTGTGGGCGGCCAAGGACCGGCAGGCCGGACTCCATCCGGCCGTGATCTCGTGGGGGCTGGACGAGGGCTTCACCCACGAGTTCGATCTCGTCGGCACCCGTGATGCCTCGGCCCACCTGGCCGCGCCGGCCGCCCTGGCGCTCTTTGCCGAGTGGGGCGCCGACGACATCCGCGGCTACAACCACGGTCTGGCCTGGACCGGCGCGCAGCGCCTGGCCGAGCGCTGGGGCACGACGCTGGCGGCGCCGGAGGCGCTCATCGGGTCGATGGCCACGGTGACGCTGCCGGCGGCGGCCGGCACGACGCGTGAGGCGGCGATGGCGATGCGTGACGCGCTGCTCTTCGAGCACGGCATCGAGGTGCACGTTTCCACCGCGCGCGACCGCGGGCAGATCCGCATCTCGGCGCAGATCTACAACGACATGAGCGACGTCGATCGCCTCGCCGAGGCGGTGCTGGGGCAGATCGGCTGAATGAGGCGGCGCGCCGTTTGGAGGGCCGGAAAAAATTTGGATAGTCGGTCCGTCTTAACCAGTGGTGGCAACGGCGTGTTGTCGGCGCTGTGAACCTGGAGGGGGCATTCGCGGAGCCGGCCGGGCCGTTGCCACTGTAAGCCCGCCCCCTTGGATGTCCGCGCTGGCCGGTGCCGTCCCGGTGTTCTAGCCTCCCGCGTCCATCGCCTCCACCAGCCACTGCCGCATGTCGGCTGCCGGCACCACTCCCGAGTGCTGCTTCACGACCTTGCCGTGCCGCAGGACCACGAAGTTGGGGATGCCGCGCACGCCGTAGGTCGCGGCCACCTCAGGGTGGGCCTCGGTGTCCACCTTCACGACCAGGGCGCGGCCGGCCAGCGCCGAGGCCACCGACTTCACCTCCGGGGCCGCCATGCGGCACGGGCCGCACCACGCCGCCCAGAAGTCCACGAGCACCGGCACGGCGGCGGTCGCGCGGATCTCGTCGAAGGTCGCGGCATCGGCGTCGATGGGCTCGGCCATGGGCGGCAGCACGGCCTTGCAGGCGCCGCAGCGCCCCTGGTTGGCGAGGTGGCGCGCCGGCACCCGATTGGGGCGTCCGCACGTAGGGCAGGCTCTGGTCATGGGCGGTATCTCCGCCGGAAGATACGCAGCCCCCGTGCCAGGTCGATGCAGGCCCGCAGCGGCCGGGCTGGCTGCGGATTCTTCCTGTCGGGATGGCCCCGCCGATAGAATGCGCCACATGACACGTGTCCGGACGATGGCCATGACGGTGGGACTGGTGATGCTGGCGGGGACGACCGGCCCGCTCGGCGCCGAGGGGCAGCGGGGGCGGCCGCGAGCCGCGGCCCCAGCCCCCGTGCTCTTCGAGGTCCACGAGCGCAGCATCGCCGAGTTGCAGGCGGCGCAGACCGAAGGCAGGGTCACGTCCCGCGGCCTGGTCGAGTCGTATCTGGCCCGCATTGCCGCCTACGATCAGGCTGGTCCGCGCCTGAACGCGATGGTGCAGCTCAACCCGCGCGCCCGCGATGAGGCCGACGCGCTCGACCGCGAGCGGGCCGCCACCGGTCCGCGCGGCCCGCTCCACGGCATCCCGGTGCTCGTGAAAGACAACTACGACACGGCCGGCCTGGCCACGTCCGGAGGGGCCCTGGCCCTGGCCACGCTCGTGCCCAAGGACGACGCCTTCCAGGTGAAGCGGCTGCGCGACGCGGGCGCCGTCATCCTCGGCAAGACCACCATGCACGAGCTGGCCGCGGGCATCACGACCATCTCGTCGCTCACCGGCCAGACCCGCAACCCCTACGACCTGATGCGGGTGCCCGGCGGCTCGAGCGGCGGCACCGGCGCGGCCGTCGCCGCCAGCTTTGGCGCCGCGGGCATGGGCAGCGACACCTGCGGGTCGATTCGCATCCCGGCCGCCAACCAGAACCTGGTCGGGCTGCGGGCCACTCGCGGGCTGTCGAGCCGCACCGGCGTGATGCCGCTGTCCGAGACCCAGGATGTGGCCGGGCCGCTGGCCCGCACGGTCGCCGACCTGGCGCTGATGCTCGATGCCACGGTGGGGCCCGACCCGGCCGATCCGAGCACCGCCGAGGCCGCCGCGCACGTGCCGCGCTCCTACCGCGACGGCCTGGGCGCGGCCACGCTCAAGGGCGCGCGCATCGGCCTGCTCCGGGCGCTCTTCGGCACCACGCCCGAGGACGACGAGGTCGACCAGATCGTCAGGAAGGCGCTCGACGCGATGAAGGCCCAGGGGGCCGAGATCGTCGAGGTCGTGGTGCCCGGGCTCGACGACCTGCTGCGCGACAGCAGCGTCATCGGCGACGAGTTCAAGTTCGACCTGGCCGCTTATCTCGCCGCGCATCCGGGCGCGGCCGTGTCGTCGCTCGGCGAGATCCTCGAGCGCGGCCTGCATCACGACGCGCTCGACGCCACGTTCCGCCTGCGCAACACGCCCGAGCAGCGCGACACCGAGCACTACCGTCAAGCGCTGCTCAAGCGCCGCGCCCTGCGTGAGGTCGTCGTCAGCACGCTCGAGAGCCTGCGCCTCGACGCCATGGCCTATCCGACCCTGCGGCGCAAGCCGACCCTCATCGGCGAAGCGCAGATCGGCACCACCTGTCAGTTGAGCGCTACGACCGGCCTGCCGGCCCTGGCGATGCCGGCCGGCTTCACCGCCGACGGCCTGCCGATCGGCGTGGAGCTGCTCGGCGCCGCCTTCGCCGAGGTGCGGCTGCTGGGCCTGGCGCAGGCCTGGGAAACGTCGGCCACGCCGCGCCGGGCGCCGTTCAGCACGCCGCCGCTCGTGAACGGCGCGGCCCCGCCGCTCGTGAAGTTCGCGGCGGTCATCGGCGACCCGGCCGCCGGCCCGGGGGCGCGGCTGCAGGGCGACTACGACCCGACCTCGGGCGTGCTCAGCTACAGCGCCATCGCGACGATGCCGGCGCCCGACCGCCTCCTTGCCCTGACCTTGCAGCGCAGCGACGGCGAGAAACCGGGGCCGATCGTGGCCCATCTGCTGCCTCGCGGCAAGGGCACGGCCAGCGCCACCCTGACGCTGCGCGGCCGCGATCGCGAGGATCTGGTCGCCGGCCGCCTCTTCCTGCACCTCTACTCGGAGCGGCAGCCCCTGGGCGTCGCCAGCGTGGGCCTGCGTCTGCCGTAGCGCCCGGCCGACGCTATGATTCGGGCGAATCCACACGACGAATAAAAGTCATCCGTTCCCGGAGGGTTGGGATTAGTATGAGCGCGTACAAATCGCGCGCCGCACCGGCCATGTCGGCCGGGTCCGGGTGCCGCCGCCGGAGACCACACATGTCGAAGCCATACGGGGTTGGGCGCAGGTCGTTCCTTCAGAATGCCGGCATGACGGCGCTCCTCGGCGCGGTGGGCGGCGGCGTGCCGACGGCGGCGGCCGCAGCGGCCTCGGGCGCGTTTGCGCCGGGCCCGGGCGGCAAGTTCGATTTCGACACTCCCTACAACCGCTTCGGCACCGCGTCGACCAAGTACGACTCGATCATCCGCCTCTACGGCAAGGACAGCATCCAGGTCGGCATGGGCATCGCCGACATCGACTTCAAGGTGGCGCCCTCGATCACCAAGGCGCTCATGGAGCGGCTGCAGCACGAGAACTGGGGCTATCTCGACATGCCGGCCTCGTTCCTCGAGAACGTGGCGGCGTGGAACAAGCGCCACTACGGCGTGACGTTCGATCCGGCGCAGGCGGTGATCACCATGGGCGTGCACCCGGGTCTCATCGCGACGCTGCGCGCCTTCTCGCCCAAGGGCACCAAGGTGCTGCTCACGACCCCGACCTACAACGGCTTCTACGGCGACCTCACCGCCAGCCAGACGCTGGCCGAAGAAGTGAAGCTGAAGCGCGCCGCCGACGGCACGTTCGCCTTCGACTTCGAGCAGTTCGAAAAGCAGATCAGCGTCGACACCAACACCTTCATCCTGTGCAATCCGCAGAACCCCACGGGGAACTGCTGGAGCGCCGCCGACCTGCTGCGCATCGGCGAGATCTGCCTGAAGCACCGCGTCGTGGTGCTGGCCGACGAGATCCACTGCGACTGGGTGGCCAAGGGCCAGAAGTACACGCCCTTTGCCAGCCTGCCCAACCAGGCGGTGGTCGACAACAGCATCACCTTCAAGGCCGCCAGCAAGTCCTTCGGCCTGGCCGCGCACAAGGTGGCGTGGTTCTATTCGACCAACAAGAACTACATGGACCGCATCAAGGTCCAGCACCGCGCCGAGCTGAACACGCTCGGCATCGTGGCCAACATCGGCGCCTACACCCCCGAAGGCGAGGAGTGGCTGAGCCAGGCGGTGGAGTACGTCGACGGCAACACCTCGTTTGCCACCGACTTCGTCAACAGCAAGCTGCCGGGCGTGAAGACCCACAAGCCGCAGGGCACCTACCTGATGTGGCTCGACTTCACCGAGTACGCCGACAAGATCAACACCAAGGCCATGGCCGCCGACTACAACCGCACCAAGGCGGCCGACGCGCCGGCGCTCTCGCCCGAGCAGATGCTCGAGCGGCACCTCATCAAGGTGGCCAAGGTGCACCTGAACGCCGGCCAGTCCTACGGGAAGGGCTCGGACAATCACATGCGCATGAACGTCGGCACGTCGCGCAAGACGCTGGAACTGGCCCTCAACAACCTGGCCGGCGCCCTCACGAAGTCGTCCAGCCTGTAACCCCCGCTTCGGGGAGGCGGCCACGCCGTCTCCCCGAGCCCTCCCGAACCCGGCGCCGGCCCTCGTGGGTGGCTGGTCGGCCGGCGGGATTCTTGGCCGGGATCACGTGATGAGGGGATGTGCGCCGCCGTGGCGCATTCTCAATCACGGATACAATGATGGCCCTGATGTTCACGATGTTCTCGGTTCTCGCGGAGGTGGCGACGGCGGCGTCGGAGCCGGCCGGTCGTCCCGTCACCGAGGTGCCCGAGCTGGCATCGATGGCGCTCCTCTCGGTCCTCCTCGCGGGCATCTCGGTGGCCGTGCGGCGCACCGGGCCCAAGGCCGGCGCCGATGCCTCGCTGTCACCGCGACGCATCGCCGACAAGCCCTAGGCCCGTCCGGCCGCCACGCGTCAGGCGACGCGCTCGATCTTCACCGACTCGATCTTGATGTCCTTGGCGGGGCGATCCTGCCGGGCGGTCTGCGTCTTGCCGATGGCCCGGATGACCTCGAGGCCTTCGGCGATCTCGCCGAACACCGTGTGCTTGTTGTCGAGCCAGGGCGTCGCCGCCAGCGTGATGAAGAACTGGCTGCCGTTGGTGTTCGGCCCGGCGTTGGCCATCGACAGCATGCCTTCCTTGCCGTGCTTCAGGTTCGGGGCGAACTCGTCCTCGAACTGGTAGCCGGGGCCGCCCATGCCGGTGCCGTTGGGGCATCCGCCCTGGATCATGAAGTCGGCGATGACGCGGTGGAAGATGAGCCCGTCGTAGAACGGCCGGGTGGCCTTGGTCCGGGTGGCCGGATCGGTGAATTCCTTGGTGCCCTCGGCCAGGCCGACGAAATTGGCCACGGTCTTGGGGGCTTCCTTCTCGAACAACCTGACCGCGAAGTTGCCTTCGCGTGGTCGTGAAACGTGCGTAGAGTCCTGGTGTCATGGCTTCCGATCATAGCAAGGGATCGGGCCGCGCACCCCCACGGTACAATCACCGCATCGCCATGACTCCCGGGCCCACGTCTCTTTCTGCCGCCGACATCGCGGCCCTGGCCGACGGCCGCCACCGCGACCCCTTCCGGGTGCTGGGCCCGCATGCGCTCGACGGCGAGCTGGTGATCCGGGTGTTCCGGCCCGGCGCCCGTCAGGTTGTCGGTGGTCATCCACCCGGATGGCGAGCGGGTGCCGATGACGGCGCGTCCACGACAGCGGCCTCTTCCAGGCCAGCGTGGCCGGCACGCCCGGGGCCTTCGACTACCGCCTCGAGGTGCTCGACGCGGCCGGCGACACGCAGGTGCTCGACGACCCGTATCGCCACGGGCCGCTCTTCGGCGCCATCGACGCCCACCTGCTGGCCGAGGGCACGCACTACCGCGCCTACGACGCGCTCGGCGCGCGGCTGGTGTCGCACGGCGGCACGCCCGGCGTGCAGTTTGCGGTGTGGGCGCCCAACGCCGCCAGCGTCAGCGTCGTCGGCGACTTCAACAGCTGGGACCGGCGTCTCCACCCGATGCGCCTGCAGGCCGGATCGGGCGTGTGGGAGATCTTCCTGCCCGGCCTGGCCGCGGGCGCGCGCTACAAGTTCGAGATCGTGGACGTCCGCGGCCGCGCCCAGCAGAAGTCGGATCCCTACGGCCGGGCCTTCGAGGCGCCGCCCGACACCGCGTCGCTGGTGTGGCAGGACGCCTACGCCTGGCACGACGAGGCCTGGATGGCGGCGCGGCGCGAGCCGCTGCCCGATGCGGCCCCGATGTCGATCTACGAGGTGCATCTCGGGTCGTGGAAACGCGCCGACCGCGGCGCGCGCACCATGACCTATCGCGAGATGGCCGCCGAACTGGTGCCCTACGTGCGCGAGATCGGCTTCACCCACATCGAACTGCTGCCGGTGATGGAACATCCCTTCACCGGCTCGTGGGGCTATCAGGTGATCGGCTTTTTCGCGCCGACCAGCCGCTACGGCACCCCCGACGACTTCCGCTTCTTCGTCGACGCGTGCCACCAGGCCGGTCTGGGCGTGCTGCTCGACTGGGTGCCCGGCCACTTCCCCAAGGACGCGCACGGCCTGGCCCGCTTCGACGGCACCGCGCTCTACGAGCACGCCGACCCGCGCCAGGGCGAGCACCAGGACTGGGGCACGCTGATCTTCAACTACTCGCGCCACGAGGTGCGCACGTTCCTCCTGAGCAACGCCTTGTTCTGGCTGCGCGAGTTCCACATCGACGGCCTGCGCGTCGATGCCGTGGCCTCGATGCTGTACCTCGACTACTCGCGGCAGGCGGGGCAGTGGGTGCCGAACCGCTACGGCGGCCGCGAGAATCTCGACGCCGTCGACTTCCTGAAGCACCTGACCAGCGTGGTGCGGGCCGAGCAGCCGGGCGCGGCGCTGATGGCCGAGGAATCCACCTCGTGGCCGGGCGTGACGCGCGACGCGCACATCGGCGGCCTGGGCTTCACGCACAAGTGGAACATGGGCTGGATGCACGACATGCTCGAGTACGTCGGGCACGATCCGCTCTACCGCAAGTGGCACCACGACAAGATCACCTTCTCGCTGCTCTACGCCTACAGCGAGCGCTTCCTGCTGCCGTTCTCGCACGACGAGGTGGTGCACGGCAAGCGGTCGATGCTGGCCAAGATGCCCGGCGACGTGTGGCAGAAGCACGCCACGCTGCGCGCGCTGCTCGGCTACATGTTCGCGCATCCCGGCAAGAAGCTGCTCTTCATGGGCATCGAGATCGGCCAGTGGCGCGAGTGGAACCACGACGGGGAACTCGACTGGGCGGCGCTCGGCGACCCGCGCCACGCCGGGCTGCAGCGCTGGGTGCGCGATCTGAACCACGTCTACCACGAGTGCGCGCCGCTCTGGGCCGCCGACTTCAGCCCCGAGGGCTTTGCCTGGATCGACTGCCAGGATCACGAGAACAGCGTCGTGTCGCTGCTGCGGCGGGATCCGCGCACCGGCCAGACCATCGCCGCGGTCGTGAACTTCACGCCGACGCCGCGGCGCGGCTACCGCATCGGCGTGCCGCTCGCCGGCCGCTGGCGCGAACGCCTCAACAGCGACGCCGAGCCTTACGGCGGCAGCGGCGCCGGCAACGCCGGCGAAGTCACCAGCGAGCCGATCGCCTATCACGGCCACCCGCAGTCGCTGTCGCTCACCGTGCCGCCGCTCGGCTTCCTGCTGCTCGAGCCGCGTCCCGACGCACTCTAGAGGCGCAGCGCCAATTCACTCGTCGAGCGGTTGGCACGGGGAGCGACTTCTGATCCTGTGGGCGGCGGCCGGACGACCCGGATGCCACTCGCGTCCGCGGCCACACTGTTCGCTCCCGGCCAGCGTTCGCTCACGGGACGATCCTGACGGCACGGCGTGTGCACACCGGGCCGCCGGATGGCTGCACTGCATACCGACCCGCGCGATGCCTCGCGATGGGACGAACGCGCGGCTGGCGGGGGCCAGCGGACCGCAGGCCGTGGCGGACGGCGCTCGCTTCGGTGACGAGCGCGCCGCCGTCCGCCGGCGCGCGCGCGGCGCCGCGCTTGACCCGGTCGCAGGGCGCGCCGATAGTGGTTGGATGCAGCGATCCAGCGGCGTGATTCGCTTCCGTCTGATCCTGGGCGCGGCCACGCTGTTGGGCCTCTTCTCCACGTTCCAGGCCTACTACTACGTCTCGACCTTCGCGACCGGGCCGTCGAAGGACGCGACGTTCCCGCACCTGCTCTTCCTGAACCTCAATTACTGGTATAGCTGGGCGCTGCTGGCGCCGGCCGTCCTGTGGCTGGCGCGCCGCTTCCCGCTCGAGCGGGCCACGTGGCGGCGGAGCGTGCCGGCGCATGTCGTCGGGGTGTTCGTGGCCACCCTGGCGCACGTCTCGCTGGTGATGGTCGGCCGCATCGGCATCGACGCGTGGTTCGGCCGATCCGGCCGGATGTCGTGGCTGGAAGAGTTCCAGGAGATGTTCTTCCTGAACTTCGACTGGGAGATGATGACCTACTGGACGATGGTCGGCCTGAGCCACGCCGTCCGCTATCACTACGAAGCGCAGTCGCGCGCCCTGGCGGCCTCCAGGCTCGAGACCCGGCTGGTCGAGGCGCAGCTCCAGACGCTGCAGCGCCAGCTCCAGCCCCACTTCCTCTTCAACACGCTGAACACCATCTCGGCGCTGATGCACCGCGACGTCGACGCCGCCGACACCATGCTGGCGCAGCTCGGCGACCTGCTGCGCATGTCGTTCGAGACCGTGGACGTGCAGGAAGTGGCGCTCGAGCAGGAGCTCGATTTCCTGCGGAAGTACGTGGCCATTGAACAAGCGCGCTTCCGCGAACGTCTCCACGTCACCTTCGACGTGGGGCCGGACACCGACGACTGCCTGGTGCCAAACCTTTTGCTGCAGCCGCTCGTCGAAAACGCCATACGTCACGGGATCGGGCCCCGGGTCGAACCGGGCCACGTCCTGGTGCGGGCCGCTCGCGCGGGCGCGACGCTCGAACTGGAGGTTCGCGACGACGGCGTGGGCGTGCCGGAAGCGGCGCTGGCCGATCTGTCGCGCGGCGTGGGGTTGTCGAACACGCGGTCGCGCCTGGCGCATCTCTACGGGGAACGGCACCGCTTCGCGGTGACCCGCCCGCCCGGCGGCGGCTTGTCGGTGGCGATAGTCATTCCCGTCGACGATCCGGTCACCGAGGCCGACGTCGCGGACGAGATGGAGGACGTGGCGTGACCAAGATCCGGACGATGGTGGTCGACGACGAGACGATGGCGCGCGAGCGTATCGTGAGCCTGCTGCAGCAGGAAAAGGACATCGAGCTCATCGGCCAGTGCGCCGACGGCGCCCAGGCCGTGAACGCCATTCACGACCAGCAGCCCGACCTCGTCTTCCTCGACGTGCAGATGCCGGCGTGCGACGGCTTCGGCGTCATCCGCCAGGTCGGCGCCGAGCGCATGCCGGCCGTGGTCTTCACCACCGCCTACGACGAATACGCCCTCAAGGCCTTCGAGGTGCACGCCCTCGACTACCTGCTGAAGCCCTACGCCCGCGAGCGCTTCCAGCAGGCCCTCGAGCACGCGCGCGCGCACGTCGAGCGGCGCCGCGCCGGCGACCTGGGCAAGCGGCTGATGGCGCTCGTGCAGGACGTGAAGCCGGAGCCGCAGCGGCTCGATCGGCTGGTCGTGAAGTCGGGCGGACGGGTCTACTTCCTGCGCACCGACGACATCGTGTGGATCGAGGCGGCCGGCAACTACGTGCGCCTGCACCTGGGCGAGACCTCGCACCTCTTCCGCGAGACCATGAACGGCATGGAGGCCCGGCTCGATCCCCGGCGATTCGTGCGGATCCACCGCTCGCGCATCGTCAACAGCGACCGCATCAAGGAACTCCAGCCCTGGTTCAACGGCGAGTACGTGGTGATCCTGCAGAACGGCACCCGCCTCACCCTCAGCCGGGGCTACCGCGAGAAGCTGCAGGAGCGCCTCGGCAAGAGCTTCTAGGCGGCACTCGCCGCGCCGCCCGGGCGTCCGCATTCGATACAGGTCGCGTTCCAGGAACGGACAGCTCACGGCCGGAGGGGCGCCGGCGGCGGTACAGAGAACGGGCCGGGCGGCATGATGCCGTCCGGCCCGTGTTACGTGTGCGGTTCGAACGTTCCGCCCTGGGCGACGCCCGCAGGCGTCGTCAGGACGGGGTCGACGGGTCTACCAGTCGAACTTCACGCCGAACTTGGCGATGCGCGGTCCGAGCACCGTCGTGGCCTTCTCGAACGACGCGCCCGAGCGCCAGTTGACGTTCACCGCGGTGTTCGAGTTGAACACGTTGAAGAGGTCGGCGAACACGCCCACGCGGGCCTTGGTGCCGAAGGTCATCTTCTTCTCGGCGCGGACGTCCACCACCGAGACGGTGTCCTGCCGGCGCTCGCCAATCGGCTCGGCCAGGATGATCTGCGTGCCGTAGTTGAGCGTGGCGTTGAAGAAGCGGCCGTAGGGCGCGCCGCTCTGGACCTTCCACACCGGCGTCACCGTGACGCCCCAGCCGGCGTCGACCGTGCCGCTCAGCTTGCCGTTCCAGTTGGTGAAGTCGTTCAGCGTCTTCTCGTTCGGGTTGCTCGGGAAGCTGCCGAAGAACGCGAAGTTCGAGACGGGGGTGCCGAACCGGTTGTTGAAGTAGTTGTTGCCGTACTCCTCGGTCCAGGTGTACGAGAACGAGGCGTTCAGGCCCCACCGGTTCGAGTAGCGCTTGTTGGTCGAGACTTCGAAGGTCTTGTAGGTGCCTTCGTAGCCGTCGAGGTTGGTGGCTTCCTGACGCGACGAGGTCAGCAGCGAGGGGTCGAGGTTGAAGGCCGACACCGAGCGGTCGTCGCTCGTGCCCGTCGCGCCGTCGGGGCCGGGGTCGGTGATGCTGACCGGCACGTTGTAGGCGCCGAACGGACGGGCGGTGTTGAACTGCTGCCAGCCGTTCTGGTCCTTCTTCCACACGAAGCCGACGCGCACGCCGAGGTCGGTCATCACCGAGCGCTCGACGAAGACCGAGGCCTCGTCGGTGTAGGCGTTCTCGAGGTCCGGGTCGATGAAGGCGTTGGCCACGCCGCCGAAGCGGGTCTGCAGCGCGCCCTGTTCGCCGGGCTGGAACACGCGGTCGCCGTTGACGTCGTTCCACGACGTAATCGCTGTACTGGTTGGCGGTGTTCTCGTTGACCGCGTCGGCCAGGTTCACGCCCGGGTTGAAGTAGAAGCGCCCGAGGTTGGCCTTGAGCACCGTCTTGCCGTCGCCCATCAGGTCGTAGCTGGCGCCGAAGCGGGGCACGACGTGATTGAAGGTGACGATGCTCGACTGCTCGGCGAAGGTCTTGGCTTCAGCGAAGCGGCCGGCGGCCAGCGACTGCTCGGGCAGCCACACGCGGTAGCGGTCGAAGCGGGCGCCGATGTTCATGGTGAGGCGCTTGACCGTCCAGGTGTCGGTGACGAAGAAGCTGGTGGTGGCCAGGGCGTTGACCGCCACGGCGTTGTTCTGGAGGCGCACCGAATCGGCCGTCACGCCCGAGAGCGGGCCCGTGAGGTCGCCGCGCACGAAGTGGATGACGTTGTTGGCGTAGGCCTGATTCCACAGCGTGGTGCCTTCTTCGGCCATGTACTCGCCGCCGAGCTTCAGGTTGTGCGAGCCGCCCGCGAAGTTGTCCTTGAAGTAGCTGACCGCGCCGGTGAACTGGTTGCGGCGACGCCGCAGTTCCCAGTCGCGCCCGCCGCCCAGCACCTGGTTGGTGCTGATCGACTCGTAGCGCGTGGCGCCGGTGTTGCTGTCGAGGCCGAAGTTGTAGCCGAACTGGCCGGCGCGGAATTCCGCGAAGGTGTTCTGGTTGATGGTGCCGTTCCATTCGCCCTTGTAGACCCAGCTCGGCGAATCCTGCAGCGTGGTCGAGTCGGCGGTGATGTGGATGGGCGCGCCCAGCCTGTTGCTGCTGTCGGTGCGGTTGGGCTGGGTCTTGGCCCCCCACTGCATGTAACCGA
This sequence comes from uncultured Acidobacteriota bacterium, assembly GCA_963834325.1. Taxonomy (GTDB): domain Bacteria; phylum Acidobacteriota; class Vicinamibacteria; order Vicinamibacterales; family UBA2999; genus CADEFD01. The sequence goes on along the minus strand of CAWIBL010000012.1, from coordinate 2,674,964 downwards.
CGAACTTGTTGTTCTGGTTCAGCTGGTAGGTGAGCTTGCCCGTGTAGTTGCGCAGCTTGGTGTCGAAGGCCGTGCCGTCGAGGAACGAGCCCGAGGGCGGCGCCGCCACCGAGTTCCGCTGGTCGAGGAAGGCGCCGAAGGCCCACAGGCGGTCGCGCAGGATGGGGAAGCCGGCGTTGATGTTGGTGTTCTTGTAGCTGGCCAGCCGGTTGCCGTCGGGACGGATGATGGCCCCGGGCGAGGGCGTGACCTGGTCGGCCGCGAGGTTGCGGCTCTGCAGGCTTTCGTCTTCCATGTCGAAGTAGAAGCCCAGGCTGGGGGTGTTGCCGCCGCTCTTGCTCACGAACTGGGTGAGCACGCCGGAGTTCGGCATCTCGGCCGAGTTGGCCGCCGCGCCAATGAACACCTCTTCGAAGGAGCCATAGTCGAGGTAGAAGCCGGCCGCCGAGGTGCCCTCGGTGGTGTTGATGCCTTCGACGAGCGGGCGGTTCTGGCCCGAATAGCCGTAGGCGAAGTAGGTGGTCTGGGTGCCCATGGTGGCGCCGCCGACGTCGACCCGGTTCAGGGTGACCGAAGGCGTCGTGGCCAGCAGGGACCACATGTCGCGGGCGTTGGGAATCGAGGCCAGGCGCTCCTGGTCGAAATTGGTCTGGAGACGGGTGGCCGAGGTATCGATGACCGGCGATTCGCCGCTGACCGTCACCGTTTCCTGCAGCGAGGCCACCCCGAGCGTGACATTGACCCGGCCGTCGAAGCCCAGGGTGATGCGCACGCCGTCGCGCTTGACCGTGCCGAAGCCGGCCAGCTCGTAGTTCAGGGCATAGACACCGGGAGGCACCGCGGGGAAGCGGTAGATTCCCGCTTCGTTGGTGACGGCCGTGAGCGCGCCTGGCTGCGCCGGGCTGGTGGCCGTGACCGTGACGCCGGGCAGGAGACCGCCCTGTTCGTCTTTGACTTCACCGGAAATACTGCCGGTCGAACTCGCGCCGCCGCCCTGCGCATAGGCGCTCGGGACGGCCAGCAGCACCGCGGCTGCAAGCGCGAGCAGAGATCTGCTCCAACGTGCCATGTAACTACCTCCTGTGGGGTCGTCTTGCAAAAACGAGCCGGCCCCGGGGGGCCAGTTCGTGAAATGACGGCGCCGTCCATCGTGGCGCGGCGGCGTCCATCGCGCTTATAGAGCAAGGTCGATGCCTGAAAGTGCGCATCGCGGTCGCGGGCGGAACAATGCGGCCGGCGGCCCCAGATCACTGGGACGAACGGGAGGCAGCCCGACCAGATCGTCGGTTTTCCACCTGAATATCGCGTTTGATGGGTCGGGAGGGCGTGGCGGCGGGGCCAGCCGTCCCGCCACCATAGCCGCGTGTGAATCCGCAGCCCCGCCGAGTCGAATTCTGGCGGGCGGCGCCGTCCAATGCTTCGGGTTTTTGGGCCCGGCCGATTCAAGAACTCGAAGCGGCCCCGCTCCTGACCTCAGCGCATGAGCAGCGGCAGGGCCGTGACGATGGAGGCCACGATGGCGACGGCGGTGGCGGCCAGGCACACGACCGCGGCCACCATGTGGTCGATCCGTTCCGGCTTGAGCGGGTCGAGCGCCAGGCCGGCCAGATAGCCGCCCACGAAGCCGCCGAGGTGCGCCTGGTTGTCGATGCCCGGCATGATCAGGCCGAAGAGGCCCATCATCAGCGCGTACTGCAACCCGGTGCTGCCGACGTGGCGGCTCCCGGTGCGGCGGCCGTAGTAGACGAGCGCGCCGAGCAGTCCGAAGATCGAGGCCGAGGCGCCGACCGACAGCGAGGCGCCGCCAATCAGGCGGCCGATGATCGGCACGCCGGAGCCGAGATACTGGCCGGCCACCGACGTGAAGGTGAAGCCGACGACGCCGGCCACCGTGTAAATGATCACCATCCGCCCGGGGCCGTAGAGATTGGCGACGGAGGGCCCGAGCTGCCGGATCCACATCACGTTGAAGAGGATGTGCAGCACCCCGGCGTGCAGCCAACCGGCGGTGAGCACCGTCCACCAGCGGTCCATCTGGAACACCGGCAGCGCGCCGCTGGCGCCGAGCAGCAGCAGCACGCGGCCGTTCGGGGCCAGCATGGTCTGCAGGCCCGAGCCCGAGAGCAGCAGCGACAGCACGTAGAGGGTGATGGTGCCGCCCATGACCAGCGTGACGAAGCCGAGGTCGTTCCCCAGGCGGCGGAACACCGGCGCGAAGCCCCACAGCCCCGGATTGCGCCGCTGGCAGTTGTAGCAGGTCGGGTCGTTGACCCCGACCAGGACGCCGCACGACGTGCAGAGGACCGAGCCCTCGGTCTGACGCTTGAACACCCGTCTACTGTATGCCGAAGTACTGCCGGTACCACGCCACGCTGCGGGTCAGGGCGTCGACGACGTGGCCGGTTTCGCGCAGGCCGTGGCCCTCGCGCGGATAGCGCACGAGCGCCGTCGGCACGCCCACGTCGTGAAGCGCGATGTAGAGCTGCTCGGCCTCGGCAATGGGCACGTCGTTGTCGTTCTCGCCGTGCATGATGAGCGTGGGCGTGCGGGCCTGGTGAATCTGGCGCAGGGGCGAGCGCTGCCACAGCACGTCCATCAGTCCGTCCTCGTGGGGATAGCGCCCGTATTCCACGGCCAGGTAGTCGTGGTAGTAGGCCATGTAGTTGAAGCTCACGAGGTTGCTGATGCCGGCCATGGGGATGGCCGCGGCGAAGCGGGTGGTCTCGGTGATGAGCCAGTTGGTGAGCTGGCCGCCGTAGCTCGTCCCCTCGACCCCGAGCCGGGCGCGATCGAGCCACGGATGCCGGGCCAGGGCCGCGTCGACGCCGGCCAGCACGTCGGCGGCTTCGGCGCCGTTCTGATCGCCGAAGATCTTGTCGGTCAGCGCCTGTCCGTAGCCGGTCGAGCCGCGGTAGTTCACCATCAGCGCGGCCCAGCCGCGGGCCGCGTAGACCTGCGCCTTGGCCGCGAAGGCCGGCCCCTGCTGGCCGTGGGGGCCGCCGTGGATCATCACGATCAGCGGATGCTTCGAAGTGGCCGTCTGGCCCAACGGCCGGGTGAGGAACGCCTCGATCGCGGTCGCGCCGACGCTCGTGAACTGGAGCGATTCCACCGGCGCGATCTCCCGCTGGCCGAGCAGCGCCGCGTTGAGCGACGTGCGGCGCTCGGGCGCGGCCGGGCCCGACTTCGTGTAGAGGTCGGCCGGCGCCTCGGGGGAGGCGAAGGCGTAGGCCACGGTGTCGCGCGCGGTGGAGAACGCGCCGACGCTGCCGCGCTCGCCGGCCACGGTTTCGGCCGCGCCGCCCGCGGCGGGGAGGCGCATCAGCTTCACGCTGCCGCGATCCTGCAGCGTGAAGTAGACGTGGCGGCCGTCGCCCGACCACTGCGGCGGACCCTGCCGGTTGTCGAGGCCCTTTCCGATCTCGACGCGGCCGCTGCCATCGGCGCGCATGACCCACACGTGCGTGTCCTCCATCGTCGTTTCCGAGGAGGTCAGGTCGCGGGTCGTGCCGGCAAACGCGATGCGCGTGCCGTCGGGCGACCAGGCCGGCGCATACTCCGCGCTCTTGGTGCTGGTCAGGCGGCGCGTCTCGCGCGTGCGGGCCGACACGGTGAAGACGTCGTAGTTGAAGGTCTTGTCGGCGTTGGCCTCGCGGTTCGAGACGAACAGGATCTCGTCGCCGGCCGGGGCCCAGTCGATCGAGTGCTCGTAGGCGTCGCCGGTCGTGAGCTGCGTCACCTGCCGCGTGCCGATGTCGGCCACGAAGAGGTGCGTGCGCCGGTTGTCGTTGAACCGGGTCAGGCCCTCGCCGGCGCTGGGCTTGTAGAGATAGCGGGTGATGACCATCGGATCGCCGTTGGCGTCGGCGCTCTCGGGGCCGGCCGTGGCCGACACGAACGCCAGCCGCCGGCCGTCCGGGGCCCACGCCACCGAGCGTCCCGCGGAGGGCAGGGGATGATTGGTGTCCTCGACCGGCGCCACCAGGCGGGCCCCGCTGCCGTCGGCCTCGCTGACCATGAGGCCGGCGCCCTCCGGCCCGCGGCCGGTAAAGGCCAGGCGGCGGCCGTCCGGGGCCCACAGCGGACCCGAGGAGCCTCGCGGCAGGGCCCGCGTTGCGCCGGTCGCCAGGTTGAGGACCCGGACGATGGCGTACGGCCGACCCTTTTCGTCGTTGTGCACGACCGAGTAGGCGACGTGGCTGCCGGTGGGAGAAATCTCCACCTGCCCGACCGAGGTCAGGGCATACAGGTCCTCCGGCGTCAGCCCGGGGCGGGATTGACCGGTGGCCGTGATGGCGCCGAGCCCGAGCGCCAGGACGACCGCGACGGCTGACACACGCATGGCGGCAAGGGCGGTGGAACGCATGGCGGCGAGTATATGACGCGGCTGCGGCGGCCCCGTCTCCGGCGCCGCGAGCCGAGCCGCGCCGGGCCGGCCGGTCTACAATCTCGGGTGATGTTGGGCGTCGGCACTGAAATCGTCGTGGTCCTGTTGCTGCTCGTGGCCAACGGCGTGTTCGCGATGTCGGAGATCTCCATCGTCGCGGCCCGCAAGGTGCGGCTGCAGCAGCGCGCCGACGACGGCGACCGCCGCGCCGCCGCCGCGCTGGCCCTGGCCAACTCGCCCTCGCAGTTCCTCTCCACGGTCCAAGTCGGCATCTCGCTCGTCGGCGTGCTCGCCGGCGCCTACGGCGGCGCCACCATCGCCGCGCCGCTCGAGCAGGCGTTCATGCAGGTGCCGGTGGTCGCGCCCTACGCGCGCGGCCTCTCGCTCGGCCTCGTGGTCGCCGCCATCACCTATCTCTCGCTCATCATCGGCGAGCTCGTGCCCAAGCGCATCGGCCTCAACCATCCCGAGACCATCGCCTCGTGGGTGGCCCGGCCCGATGTCGCTGCTGGCCCGGATCGGCGGCCCGATCGTGGCGCTGCTCACCGGGTCCACCAACCTCGTGCTCCGCCTGCTCGGCATCAAGGGCAACGCCGAGGCGCACCTGACCGAAGACGAGATCCGCGCGGTGATCAGTCAGGGCGCCGAGAGCGGCGCCCTCGCGGAAGACGAAGAAAGCCTGGTGCAGCGCGTGTTCCGCGTGGGCGACCAGCGCGTCGGGGCGATCATGACGCCCCGGCTCGACATCGAGTGGGTGGACGTGGACGCGCCCGGGGACGTGCTGCGCGAATTCCTGGCCACCCATCAGCACGGGCAGTTCGTGATCTGCCACGGCTCGCTCGACAACGTGCTCGGCACCGTGCGCGCCGCCGACCTGCTGTCGGTGGCGATGAAGAACTCGCCGATCACGCTGCGCGCCCTGATCAAGGAACCGCTGTTCGTGCCCGACTCGATGGGCGTCTTCAAGCTGCTCGAAGCGCTCAAGGCGTCGCACCGCCACCTGGCCATCGTGCTCGACGAGTTCGGCGCCGTCGAGGGGCTGGTGACCGTCACCGACCTGCTCGAAGCGTTCGTCGGCAGCCTGCCGACCGACGCCGCCGCCGACCGCCCCATCGTCGTGCGGGCCGACGGCAGCTGGCTCATCGACGGGGCGACGCCGATTGACGATGTCGCCACCGAGCTCGGCATGGACGATCTGCCGGAAGACGAGGAAGGCGCTTACCACACCCTCGGCGGCTTCGTGATGGCGCGTCTCGGCCGCATCCCGCGCACCGCCGATTCCTTCGAGTGGGGCGGGATGCGCTTCGAGGTCATCGACATGGACGGCCGGCGCATCGACAAGGTGCTGGTCTCGCGCCTGTCATCGCACGCCGCCGCGGCCGCCCCGGCCGCGACCGGCAGCTGACGCCGTCTCCTCCGGTCCGGGCCCGGACCCGCGCTAGGGCGTGAGGTTGGGCGTGCGGTCCCAGCGGTGCGCGCGCAGCGCGGCGACGAGCTCGTCGTCGAGCGGCCCCCGGTCGCTGGCGGCGAGGTTCGCGTCCACGTGCCGGGCCTTGCGCATGCCCGGGATGACCGTGGACACGTCGGCGGCCGCGAGGACGAAGCGCAGCGCCATGTCGGCCATGGTGGAGCCGGCGGGCACGAGCGGGGCGAGCTGCTCGGCGCGCGACACGCTCTCGTCGAGGTGCGCCGGCGTGAAGTAGCTGCTGCGCCAATCGCTCTCGGGCCAGCGGCTCTCGCGCGTCAGCGTGCCGGTGAGGGTGCCCTCGTCGAAGGGCACGCGCGCAATCACGGCAACGCGCTGCTCGCGGCAGGCGGGGAAGAGCGCGTCCTCGGGCGCCTGGTCGAAGATGTTGTAGACGACCTGCACCGCGTCGACGAGGCCGGTGCCGAGGGCCCGCAGCACGTTCTCGGGCTGCCAGCGGTTCACGCTGATGCCGAACGCGCGGATGACCCCGGCCTGCTTCAGCGCCTCGACGGCTTTGGGCCAGCCGTCGTCGGCGGCCCAGGCGTCGTCCCACACGTGGAACTGCAGCAGGTCGATGCGCTCGAGCCCGAGGTTGGTGAGGCTGCGCTCGGCGTACTCGCGGATGTGGTCGGGGGGGAAGGTCTCGGCCACGGGGTCGTTGGCCTGGCCCGGCCACTTCAGGTTCTTGGGCGGAACCTTGGTGGCGACGATGAGCTCGCGGCCCGGATGGGCGCGCACGACCTGGCCGAGGAGGCTCTCGCTGTGCCCGACCCCGTAGGCCAGGGCCGTGTCGAAGAAGGTGCAGCCCTGTTCCACGGCCCGGTGCAGCGAGGCCAGCGACTCGACGTCGTCCGATCCCGACCAGCCGCCCATGCCCCACATCCCGTAGCCGATCTCGCTGACCTGCCACCCCGTGCGCCCGAACTCGCGATACCGCATCTGTCGATTCCCTCCGACCCGGTGTCGAGTCCGGTTCTAGTCCCGCGCCATGTCCATGAGCATCGCCCACTGCTCGTCGGTGACCGGCATCACCGACAGGCGCGGCACGCGCGTGAGCGCGAAGTCGGCAAAGCGCGGGTCGGCCTTGACGGCCTTCAGCGTGACCGGCGCCGGCAGCGGCCCCTCGCACGTGAACTCCACGACGTGACGTGAAGTGTCGGCGGCGCCCGGTTCGGGGTAGGGCGCCCCGGCCACGCGGGCCGTGCCCACGATCGCCTTCTCGTTGCCGGTGTGGTAGTAGAACACGCGGTCGCCCGGCTGCATCGACCGCAGGTGCTTCTGTGCGACCGGGTTCTTCACGCCCGACCACACGGTGCGGCCGTCCTTCTGGAAGGTCGCGAAGTCGTAGTTCGACGGTTCTTCCTTCACCAGCCAGTTCATGAGATCAGTATGCACCGGCCGTGGTGCCGTAAGATACCGGCCATGACCGGCCCGCGCCTGCTGGTGGCTACCGTCGTCTGCGCCTGCGGCTGCGCGTGCGCGCCCCCCGCGGACCCCTCGACCGCGGCCCACCGCGGACCGGACCGACCCGTCCACGCCGAGCGGCGGCGGGTGCTGCTGGCCGTGCCGGCAGCGGCGCCGGCTTCCGGGAAGGTCGCCTTCCATTCCGATCGCGAGGGCCGCAATCGGATCTTCGTTCTCGATGTCGCCACGGCCGCGGTGGCCCGCCTCACCAGCGGCTCGGAGCATCACGACGAGAGCCCGGCCTGGTCGCCCGATTGCCGTTCGTTGGCCTTTGCGACCACCGGCTTCGACCACGCCACCTACGACCTTGCGGTCATCGACACGGCTGCCGCCGCGCCGGCGCGACGGCTCACCAGCCATCCGGCCCTGGAGCGGCATCCGGTGTGGACCCCGGACGGGCACAGCCTGCTCTTCACGAGCGATCGGGACGGGGTGGAGGCGGTGTTTCGCCTGACGCTGGCGACCGGCGAAACGGCCCGGGTGTCGGCGGGTCCGGATCGCGCCCTGATGCCCTCGCTGGCGGCCGACGGCGCGCGCGTCGCCCACGTGGCCGGCTCGACGCAAGGCCTGCGCGTGGTCGTGCAGGAGGGCGGCCGGGCCGAGCCGGTGCCGCTCACGCCGGCCGGCGTGGATGCCGCCGACCCGCGCTGGTCGCCCGACGGCACGCAGCTCGCCTACGTGAACGTGGCCCCCGAACCCGGGGTGCTCGGCCTGTGGACCGAGGCGTCCGGCCGCGTGCAGGAGCTCGTCGTCGCAGGCGTGACCGAACTGCGCGAACCGACCTGGTCGCCCGATGGCCAGTGGATCGTGGTGGCCGGCCGCGAGCAGCAGGATTGGGATCTCCTCCTGATGAGCGCCGACGGCACCCGGGCCTATCGCGTGACCGCCGGAAGCGGCAACGACCGCGCGCCGGCCTGGATGCCGTGCTGACCGGTTTGCCGCGGCCGTGGCGCACCGCGCACGCGGTCGTGCGGGCGGCGGCCTGTCTCCTGGCCGTCGGTTACGTGGCGGCGCGTGCCGCCGTGGTGCCGCTGACCTACGACGAGGTCAGCTCCCTGCGGAACTACGTGGCCGGCCAGCCCGGCAACCTCGTGGACTTCGCCGTCGCCACCAACCACCTGCTCAACTCCGTGCTGACGCGCGCGGCCTGCGCGCTCCTCGGCGACGCGCCGTGGGCGCTGCGCTTGCCCAACGTCATGGCGGCCGTGGGCTATATCGCGGCGGCGGCCGCGTTTGCGGCCCGGCTGCGTCCGCCGCTCGTCGGCACGAGTGCGGTCGTGCTGCTCGTGTCCAACCCGTATGTGCTCGACTACATGGCGCTGGCCCGGGGCTACGGGCTGGCGACGGCGCTGTTCTTCGGCGCGGTGTGGGCGCTCGTCGCGTGGTGGGAGGACCCGCCGGCGGCCCGGTCACGTCTCGCCCTCGCCCTGGTTCTGGCCGGCGCGGCGGTGGCGGCGAACTTCAGCACGCTCCCCGGGTTCGTGGCCCTGGTGGTGATCGCCGCTTGCCGCCTGGCAATGAGCGGGCGCGCAGCGGCGGCGCAGCGCCCGCTGGCGGCAGGACCGGGCGCGCGGTTCACGGTGGCGCCGGTCGTGGGGTGGCTGGTCGTGGCGCTGGTTTACAGCGGCCTGGTGTTTTCCCGCGCCCGGATGCTGGCCGACGATGTGCACGTGCCGACGACGCTGCGCATCAGCGGACTGTTCGAGGAGGAACTGTCGGCCATTCACGTCTACCGAGCCGATTCCACGGGACGCCTCCGGCCCCTGACCCGCGCCGGCGACACCTGGACGAGTGGGGACGCGCGGGACCTGCGCACCTTGCGCGTGTCGCTATCCACGTTCGCCGACCGCAATCTGGCCGGTATCGACGTCACCGCTGGCACCCACACCTATCGGCGCGCGCGCGACACGCCCGGGCCGTGGCGGGTCGACGACTTCGGCCGCGAGCGCGTCCTGGTCTTCACCGCGCCGCTCGACTGGCACGGCGGCGCCGCCCACTCCAGGCTGGCCCTCGCCCATGCGGCCGCCGTCACCGCGGCGCTGGGGCTGCTCGGCCTGGCGCTGGCGGCGTTGGCGCGAGGCGCGACGCGGGCCCGCCTGATCGCGCCGGCCGAGGCGCAGTTGCTGGTGTGGGCGACCCTCGGGGTCGCCACGCTGCTGGCGGCGCCTCTGTATCTGCTGCTCCGGGACGGGCAATTGTTCTTCGGCGGCACCACCGGTTTCGTGCCGGATACGTTCGGCTCGCTGGTGAGCGGCACCCTCTACGGCGCCGGCTACCACCCCCAGCAACGCACCATCGGACTCGGCGCGGTCGGTCTTGCGCTGGCCGCGCTGGTGGCGCTCGCACTGGCCGCAGCTCGCAGCGCAGGTCGGGTGACCGGGCCGGCCGTCGTGGTGCTCGGCGTGATCGCGCTGGCCGGGCTGCAGGCCGAGGCCCTCCACCGGTTGCTGGGCGCGCCTTACCCGATGGCCCGCACCGCGGTGTTCCTGCTGCCGGTGCTGTTGACGTTGCCGGCGCTCGCCGCCGATGCGGCTGCTGGTCTGCGCCGCGCGCTGGCGTGGCCGGTGCGCGCCGTGGTCGTCGTCGTGGCCACGGCCGGCGTCTACCACTGGGCTCGGGTGGGCAACGTCACGAGTGCGCACGACTGGCCCGCGGACGCCGCCGCGGTGGCCATGCTCGAAGACGCGGGCCGCAGCGCCCCACCCCGGCCGGCGGCCACCGGCCGGGTGAGGATCGGCGTCGATTGGATGTATTACCCCGTGGCGCATTATTACGCCGAGCGCCTGGCCCTGAACGGCGTGCGCTTCGATGCCGTGGTCCTGCCCGGGGACGGACCACCGGTGGATTTCGTCTACGTGAGGCCCTCGTCGGAGTTCCGGGTGGGGGAACTGGTGCAGCGCTATCCGGCCAGCGGCGCCGAGCTCCGGATGACGCGCCCCGAGCCGCCCGGGTGAGCGGTCTGCGATAATGCGACGCTGATGCCTGCGTCCGAGCCGCTCGCGCCGACCCTGCCTCCGTTGGCCCGCGACGTCCTGCCGCGTCTGCGCTGCCTGCACTGCGGAGGACGGCAACACCAGCTGGCCGGCGACCGGGTGCGCTGCGGCACGTGCGGGCGCGAGCTCGAGATCCGCGACGGCGTCCTCCATTGCCCCGCGCCCGACGAAGACCCGGCGGTCGTCGCCGAACGGGCCGCGGTGCTCGAGTTCGACGCGCATCCCCGCGACGCCTCGGGCTTCACCATCGCCGACGTCCTGGTCGACCGGCGCGTGCAGGACACGGTGCTGGCGCTGCCCTACGAGGACGGCGCCACCGAGCCGGCCAGTGAGTACGTGCGAAACGTGCGCCAGTTCGCCGCGGCCTTCGACTTCATGCTCGGCCAGCTGGCGCTGGCCCCGGGCGCCGCGGTGCTCGACATCGGCGCCGACCTGACCTGGTCGACGGCGCGCCTGGCCCGCAGCGGCTATCGTCCGGTGGCCGTCGACATCAACCACCACCTCGCCGCCGCGGCCGTGCTCGGCGCCCGCGGCGTGCCCTATGCCGCCGTCAACGTGGACATGCACGCGCCGGCCTTCGGCGAGGGCGTGTTCGACGCCGTCACCGCCTTCAACGCGCTGCACCACTCGGCCAAACTCCCGGAGCTGGCGGCCAATCTCGCGCGCATGCTGCGGGTCGACGGCCGCCTCGGCTTCGTGGAGGCCTACTGGTATTACCCCGAGGCCAAGGCCGCGTTCGGCGTCGACGAAATCGCCGCTGGGATCAACGAGAACGTCTATCGGCTCGAGGAATGGCACAGCGCCTTGGTCGCCGCGGGCCTGGAACTGGTGTCGTTTGCCGCTGGCCGCTCGTTCGACGCGGTTTATCGCAAGACCGGCGGGCCGGGGCGCCGCCTCGCGCCGGAGGAGGCCGCCAGCGAACTCTTCGGAGCCTTCTACCTGGTCGAGATCGACGGGCCGGGTGCGCCGGTCGAGCGCCCGTGCGGCGCGGCCTCGACCATCGAGGTGGTCATCGCCAATCGCGCCGTGGCCGCCTGGGTCAGCGACAGCCAGATTCCGGTCTTCGCCAGCTATCACCTGAAGCAGGACGGCGAGATGGTGTCGTTCGACAACGTGCGCACGCATCTGCCCGGCTACGTCGCGCCCGGCACGCGCGTCACCTTGCCGCTCAGGGTCGACGTGCCAGAGACGCCCGGGACTTACGTGCTGGAGGTGGACCTGGTGCACGAGGCCATCACCTGGTTTGCAGGTCGCGGGGGACGCACCGGCACGGTGACGCTGGTGGCGAGGTAAGGGTGTAAATGGATCGAGGCTTTGGCATAGATGATCAACCATTGGCCCGGCATCGTGGTGTGGCTCATCTGCGGCAGCGTGCTGACGGCGGGCTGCGCGAGCAAGGAAGCCAGGACGGCTGCCGCATTGAGGAACGCTGGCCTCGGTCCACAGATGGCGAGCTGCATGGCGGGTCAGATGGCGGAGCGGCTGTCGATCTCGCAGTTGCGGGCGCTTGGCGACCTCGGCAGCTTACGAGGGGAGGGGCTGGTGCTCCTGTCGCTCGACGAGTTCCTCGACAGAGTGCGGGCTCTGCAAGATCCGGAAACCCTGGTGGTCGTCACGCTGTCAGCGGGTGCTTGTCGCCTGGTAACAGGGGAGAGGGAAGGGTCTTCACGTTGACGGTGGGGAGGCCCGCTTCAAACGCATTCGGCACCTGGCCGTGCCACCGGCGATGCCGCGGCCCGTTGTTGCTTATCCACCCGGCGCAGGTCCCGAAGGTGGCCGGCGGATTCTTCCCGACGGCGTCAACGGTCCCATTCGCTAACCGCTGGCTGCGTGGCGGCGAGCAAAGTTCGCTCTTTGACTCGGGCCACCCGCGCTCGCCGGTTGGTAGGGCGATCCACATCGGCCAGCCTTCGTCCAGGCCCGCGTAGCGGGAAGTGGCGGAGAGAGTGGGATTCGAACCCACGGTACGGTTTCCCGTACACACGCTTTCCAAGCGTGCTCCTTAAACCACTCGGACATCTCTCCGTACAAGTGGAATCAACAGTTTACCGGCAGGGAAGGACCCGCGCAAAATCAAAATGCGCCGGCGACATCGCCTCCGGGGTCAGAGAGGTGCGCCGGTCGCGGTTCGGTGGCCAGGAGCGTCAGCACCACGCTGGGATCCACCGGCTTGACCAGGTGCGCGTCGAATCCGGCCTGCACGATGCGCCGGCGGGTCTCGGCCTGGTCCCAGCCAGTCACGGCAATCAACAGGATGTCGCGACCCCACGCGCATCGAGCGGATGTGCCGGCACACGTCCTCGCCATTCAACCGCGGCATCCCGATGTCGAGCAGGATGGCGTCGGGCCGGAACAGCTCCGCCGCTTCCACGCCCTCGACGCCGTCGTAGGCGGTGCGCACGTCGTGGCCCATCAGCCGCAGGAACGTCGCCAGCATGTCGGCCGCGTCGCGGTTGTCGTCCACCACCAGGATCCGGCGAGGAGCCAGCCGCGCCGTGTCGAGCTCGACGGACGGCAACGGCAGCAGCGCGGCCCGCGGCGCCTCGACAAGCACGGGCAGGCGCACGGTGAACTCGCTGCCCTGGCCCGGGCCGTCGCTGCGGGCCTCGACGCTGCCGCCGTGAGACTCCACCAGGCGGCGCACCAGCGACAGGCCGATGCCGAGGCCGCCGTGCGCGCGCTCCAGCGAGGCGTCGACCTGGTAGAACATCTCGAACAGGCGCGGCAGCTTGTCGGCGGCGATGCCCACCCCGGTATCGCTTCACGCGCACCACCGCCTGGTCCGCCTGCCGTCTCGACCGTCAGCCAGATCCGCCCGCCCTGCTCGGTGTACTTGGCGGCGTTGTTGAGCAGGTTGAGGACCACCTGCGCCAGCCGCACCAGGTCGCCGTTGACGTGCACGGGCTCCGGCGGCAGACTCACCGTCAAGTCATGACCGCGCTGCTCGATGAACGAGCGGCTCGACTCCACGGCGCCGGTGATGACCTCCGACAACGCCACCGGCTGGCGTCGCAGTTCCAGCTTGTTGAGCGTGATGCGGCTGACGTCCAGCAGGTCGTCGATGAGCCGCGTCAGGTGTTCAACCTGCCGGTCGATGATGTGCCGGGCGCCGATGCGCCTCCGGCACGTTCGATCCCTTGAGGTGGAGTACCTGGTCACCGCCGTGCGGATCGGCGCGAGCGGATTGCGCAGTTCGTGGGCCAGCGTGGCCAGGAACGCGTCCTTGCGGCGGTCGGCCTCCTTCAGTTCGTTCAGGAGGCGCAGCCGTTCGTAGGCGATGGTGACGTACTTGCAGATGGTCTCGATGAACGCCACTTCGTCGGCGTCGAACTGGTCCTTGCAGGCGGCTGGCGAACGACAACGTGCCGAGCAGCCGGTCGCCGGCCAGCAACGGATGGCAGACGTAGGCGCGGACGCCGAGCGCCTTCACCAGTTGCACCTTCGGATCGTCGGAGTCGCTGGATGCCGGTGGCGATGACGGGCCGGCGGTGCAGGGCCACGGTACCGCAGACGGCTTGCCCGAAGGCCAGACGGGTCAGGTTCCGGGCCTCCTCGACCGACATGCCCTCGCACGACGCCAGGCGCAACGCGTCGCCGCTGTCGTCGACCATGAAGTTGAAGTAGCACGTCGACGCCGACATGCTGCGCCGATCTTGGCGAACAGCCGGCGCAACATGACGTCGGGATCGTCGGTGGTGAGCAGCATCGCCGCCGCTTCCCAGGAGCAGGCGCAGCCGTTCGGTGTGGCTGGCCAGGGCCGCCTCCGCCCGCTTGCGCTGCGTGATGTCGCGGGCAATCTTCGACGCGCCCTGAATCCGCCCCGCCTGCATCTCGAATCGGCGACACCGTCAGCGACACCTCCACCCGCCGGCCGTCCTTGCAGACGCGCACCGTCTCGTATTGCTCGATCCGCTCGCCAGCAGCCAGCCGCCGCATGATCACCGGGAAATCGTCCTCGTGGCCCGGCGCGATGAGCACGGCAATCGGCCGGCCGACGATTTCGTCGGCGTCGTATCCGTAGAGCTTCTGGGCCCCGCGATTCCAGCTCGTGATCGTGCCGTCGAGGTCTTTGCTGATGATGGCGTCCTCGGACGATTCGACGATCGCCGCCAACCGCAGCCGTGAGGCTCGTCTTCCCGCTTCTGCGCGGTGATGTCCCGGGTAAAGCAGCGGGTATGGACGAAGCGGCCGTCTTCCCACAGGACGCTGGAGTCGATGACCACGTGTTTGATCGAGCCGTCCTTGCACCGCAGGCGAGCCTCGTAGTCCCGCAGCGCTCTGGCCCGCCCACAGCCGCCGCAGGATGTCGGTGATCACCTCCGCGTCGGCATGGAATTCAGCGATGTGGTGACCGACGTATTCCTCGGCGGTGTAGCCGAGGAGCTGCAACTCGGCCCGGTTGGCCCGGAGGACGGTGCCATCCGGACCCACCCAGTGCAGCCCGACGTTGGCGTTGTCGAAGAAGTCCGCGAGGTCCTGCTCGCTGCGCCGGACGCTGGCGAGGGCCCGCCGTTGCTGGAGCACGAGCGCGGCCTGGTTGGCGGCCACGCCGAGCATCAACCGGTCCGTCGGGGTGGGGAAGTCGCGCTGCGCCGAGGCGATGATGAGCAGGCCGCAGTCGCCTCCGTAGCCGAGGGGCGTAGCCACGGCCCGGAGCGTGCCCGGACCCAGAGGGTTGGGGAACTCGGCGGCGTCGGCCTCGGCGTGCCCGAGCAGCGGCGCGAAGCACGCGTCGACAGCCGGGACCTGGTCCGCCGGCACTGGGCCGTGCGGGGTGCGGACCGCTTCGAAGCCCGCGTTGCCACTGAGCGCGTGGACGCGGACCGAGACCAGGTCGAGGTGCAGCACGCGGCAGAGCACGCCGCACAGCCCTTCGGCGATCTCTTTCGGTCCGCTTTCGCCCCAAGCGGCGGACAACGTCGACAGAGCCGCCAACTCCCGCACGCAGTGGCGAAGCGTCTGGATGTCGTCGGGGTTGGTCTGCATCGGCGTTCCCTGGGCTAGCCCGCGGCGGCGACCGGCGCGCGCCTTCGCATTTCCCGCAGCATCTCGTCGGGCGGGACGAAGAACGGATTCTCCTGCAGGATACCGCCGATGATCACCATCGGGTGGGTGCGCATGATGTCCATCACGACGTCTGCGCCAAACTGGCGCAGGTCGTAGGTTCAACACACCGCGTCATCGTATTTGGGCAGCACGTAGTTCAGCCGCGTTTCGTATTCGACGATGGCATCGACGCCGGGCCGATCTTCCAGTGCCCACTCCATGTTGGCGACCAGGCGGGTCAGCGGATAGCCGGCAGTCTCGCCCCCTTGCAGGACCTCCTCGATCAGGGCGAGCATCCGGTTCTGGTCGAAGTGGCCGTCGCGCAAGTAGGCATCCTCCCAGCGGCGGACCTCGAGTTGCCCCGCCTGCTCGCACCGGTCGACGGCGATGCCGACATCCTCCAGGCGGCGGCGATGCTCGTTCCGGTGGTCGTCCTTGACGATGTGGAAGGCTTTATCGCCCTGCTCGAACCCTTCTTTGATGAAGGGCAGCAGCACCCGGTACTCTTCGTCCTTGCTGTTGAAGAAGGCGCAAACGTGGCGGGAGCGGCCCAGGGCGGAGCCCGCCAGTCGAACCTGCCGTCTCGCCTCGCCTGCTACACGCATCACACCCTCCTGGTTCCGGTAACCGGGGGGCCAGCATACTCCGTTGGCCCCCGCGGCGTTGCTTCGGCCGGCCGGCGCGCTATCCGTCCCCCCGCGCTCGCGAGGCGGTCAGAAAGGCTTCGACCGAGGTCCATTCCAGGCCGGGATAGCGCTCGTTGTCGTGCGCCCGCACCTCGGCCCGGCCCTCCATCATGTCGCGCATGTCCTGCATCCCCTGCCACGCTGGGTAAAGGCTGGTCTCGGCCGGGGCCACGAAGCGGGCGACGCGGATGACGGCGTTCAGCCGCCCGAGGCCGCCGGCGCGGAACAGGCGGAAGGGCGTGCCGGTGACCCGCGAGGCGACGTCCCGCACCTCGGTCGCGCTGCGCGAGTCGCCGGCACTGCGCAGGTAGCGCGGCGCCAATCCAGGTTGCGGTTGCGGCCCGGGGTGAGCGGCGTGAAGTCGAGGGAGTAGTCGCTGGGAATGACCCGCGGCACGCCGGCTGCCGCCAGTCGGGCGTGCGGATGTCCACGCCGCGGGCCGCGAGCGCCGGTGGCGCCCGCCACCACGATGGTCGTGTTCATGAATCACGAGGCGGCGGGGCGCCGAGGCCTGCCGCGAAAGGACGGGCGGGCCGCATCGGCGGCACCGCCCGAGGGTCGCACGCGCGTCGTCAGGCCCGGCGCCCGGTCATCATCCGATACAAGGCCAGCAGCAGAATGGCGCCGACGATGGACATCAACCACCCGGCGGCGTCGCCTTCGTTGTAGAGCCCCAGCGAGCGCCCGATGAACCCTCCAAGCATCGCGCCGGCGATGCCGAGCAGGATGGTGACGATGATGCCGCCAGGGTCCTTGCCCGGCATCACCAGCTTCGCGAGCACGCCGACGATCAACCCGACGATGATCCAGCCCAGAAACCCACCCATTCGTCCGCTCCCTTCACCATGGCGCCCGTGTGGGCGCCGATTGCCGCTCCACGGACATCCGTGGAAGAAGCGGCAATACGTGGCCCTCGTTCAAGTCCGGCGCCGACCGCCGGATCCGGTTGCCGAGGGCGAAACTCATGAGGCCGAGGCAGTGCGCGGCGATGCGTCAGCTCCTTCGTCGCTCACGTGATCAGTCGACACGGCCGGCCACGCTCGCCACCGTGGCCACGAGTTCCGACGGGTCGACCGGCTTGGCCACATGCACGACGAAGCCGGCGCGCAGCGCCCGCGTCCGGTCCTCGCTCCGCGCAAACGCGGTGAGCGCGATGGCCGGAACCTTGCCGCCGCGATCGGCGCCGAGCGCGCGGACGTGTCTCAGCAGCTCGTAGCCGTCCATCCCCGGCATGCCGATGTCGGTGAGCAGCACATCCGGCCGGTGCCGCTCCACCAGTTCCACCGCTTCGGCGCCCGAACTGGTCGTCATCACCCGGGCCGAGCAGTCTTCGAGCACGCGCTGGATCAGGTCGCGGGCGTCGGCCTGGTCATCGACGACGAGTACGGTCACTCCCGACAGTTCGGCCTGTGCGAAACCGGTGACGGCGGGTGGCGTGCCGCGAGGGTGCTGGCGATCGGGGGACACCGCCGCCCGGTGCACGACGCTGAGGGGCAGATGCACCGTGACCGTCGTTCCCAGGCCGGCCCCTTCGCTCCGCACGACGACCGTGCCGCCGTGCAGTTCGGTCAGGCTCTTGACGATCGACAAGCCCAGGCCAAGACCGCCGTGCTGACGGGTCGTCGAGCCATCACCCTGGCGGAAGCGCTCGAACAGGTGCGGGATGAACTCGGGCTGGATGCCCGCGCCGGTGTCGGCCACGCTGATCTCGACATGGGAATTCACCCGTTCGAGCACGACCTGCACCTTGCCGTCCCTGGGCGTGAACTTGATGGCGTTCGAGAGCAGGTTCCAGATGATCTGCTGGAGGCGGCTCGAGTCGCCGGAGATCGGCCCGGCCGAGGGGTCGAGGACCGCTCTCGATCCTGATGCCCTTGGCATGCGCCGCCGGCGCGATGCTTTCGAGCGCGCCTTCGATGGCCGAGACCGGGGAAATGGGCTGCACGTCCAAGCGCAGCTTGCCGGCGGTGATGCGGCTCATGTCCAGCAGAGTCTTCGATGAGCTGAGTCTGGGCCTGGGCGTTCCGCTGGATGGTCTCGAGGCCCTTCTGGAGATCCGGCCGGTCGTGCGTGGCGTTGCGCAGGATCGAGGACCAGCCCAGAATCGCGTTCAGCGGCGTGCGCAGTTCGTGGGAGAGGGTCGCCAGGAAGTCGTCCTTGACGGTGCTCATGCGTTCGGCGGCGCTGCGCGCGGCCCGTTCGCTGTCGAGCAGTGACTGGGTGGTTTCGAACAGGCGGGCATTGTCGATGGCGATGCCGGCCTGCGCGGCCACCCCGATGACCAGCCGCTCGGTGCGCTCGGTGAACACGCCCGCGTCCGGATGGCCGAAGAACAGCCCGCCGAGCACCTCCCCCGAGCGGGAGCGGACCGGCACGGCGAGATAACTGCGGACGGGCAGATGCCCCCGAGGCATGCCGTAGTGCGGCCCCATGGTGCCGTAGCGGGGATCGCTCAAGACGTCGTCGCAGCGAATCGGCGCGTCGCCGCGAAACGTCGGCCCGAAGAGCGCAGTGGCGCGCGGCTTACCGAACCCGTCGAAGGCCTCGCGGGGGGCGCCCGACAGGGTGTAGAGAAGGAAGGACTCGCCGTGCTCGTCGGTCGTGTTGTAGAAGAACGCGCCGAACTTGGCGCCGCTGAGCGCCGTCGCGGCATCGGTGACGGCCTGCAGCAACACCTCGAGTTCGAGTTTGGCGGCCACCGTCTGGCCGGTCTGATGGAGCAGATCCAGAATCCGCGTTTCCTCGCGCAAGGCCTCTTCGGCCTGCTTCCGCGCGGTGACGTCCTCGATCACGCCGATGAAGCGCTGCGGCTCGCCGGCTGCTCCTTTGAGCAGCGTGACGGTGGTCAGGCTCCAGACCGCGGCATGGTTCTTCTGGAGATACCGCTTCTCCATGGAGTATTCCGGGATCGTCCCGGCGAGCAACCGGCTGACGGCGGCGCGGGTGGCGGCCAGATCGTCGGGATGCGTGATGTCGGCGAAGGTGAGATCCAGGAGCTCGTCGGCGGTATAGCCGAGGATGTCGGCGAACTTGCGGTTGACGTCGAGGAAGCGACCGCCGAGATCGGCCACGGCGATACCCACCGCGGCCTGGGAGAAGATGGCGCGGAGGCGCTCCTCGCTCTGGCGCAGCGTCTCGGCGGCTTCCCGCCGGTTGGTCACGTCGGCGCAGGCCCCGGTCACGTAGCGCGGCCGGCCGTCGGCCCCGGCGAAGGTCTTGGCCTTCTCGTGGATCCAGCGGACGGTGCCGTCGGCCCAGACCACGCGGAACTCCAGATCGAGATCCGCGCCGTCGCGATGGCAGCGCTCGTAGCCGGCCACCACGCTGGCGCGATCGTCCGGATGCACGGAAGCAACGAAAGCGTCCAGGGAGTCGAGCGGGGGGCCGGAAGACAGGCCGAGCAGACCCTCCAGGTTGCCGTCCCACTCCACCGTGTTGGTCTGCAGATCCCAGCGGAAGGCGCCGGTGCCGGCGGCATTCAACGCCGCCGTCAGGCGCTCCTGGCTCTGGCGGAGCGCCTCCCGGGTGCGCACCAGCTCCACTTCGGCCCGCTCGCGCGCCAGCACGATGCTGTTGGCATTCTGGAGCGCGACGGAACGGAGGCGCTGGTCTTCGTCGTCCAGAGTGGCCACTACCGTGCTCCGAGGGCCTCGGCGGCCAGGCGGGTCCCCGCCACGCGAGCGCGTGATCTTGGCAAAGGCAGTGTCCCGGCTCGTGGACGTGTCGTCGGAGAACGGCGAGAAGCCGCAGTCGTCGGTGGAGCCCAGCTGATCGACCGGGATGTAGTGCGCGGCTTCGAGGACCCGATCGCGCACCTCCTCGGGCGTTTCGACGCGCGGATCGATGGGAGCGACGACCCCGACGAAGACCCGCTGGTCGGGCCTGAGGTGCCGGCGCATCAGTTCGAGCGCGCGCGGGCGATCGCGTTCCCCGGCGAGGGCCACGTAGAAGTTGCCGACCTTCAAGCGGAACAAGGCCGGCAGCAACTCGGCGTAGTCGACCTCGGCGCTGTGCGTCGAATCCCGGTCGCCGCCAGGGCAGGTGTGGACGCCGATCCGCTGTTGTTCCTCGGACGAGAAGCGCGACAGGGCCAGGTTGTTCAGGTCGATGAAGCTGTGGAGCAGCTGTCCCGACGGGTCGATCTTCATCGCCAGGCGGCCCTCGGTGAAGTCGATCTGCACCTTGCAGGCCCCCTTCTCGAAGCACCGCCGGATCTCGGTTTCGTGTTCGGCCAGGAGATCGTCGATGAACTGCTCGCGCGAATAGCCGGGGATCGGCTCGGGCGGATACATCAGGCTGAGCGCGGAGGGCGAGATGACCGCCTGCTTCAACGGGAGGCTGGTATACCGCCGGGCGACGTCCAGATAGATATCCGCGTAGCGCTTGTAACGGAACGGCCCCGCGGTGAGGATGGGCATGCGCCGGGTGTGCCCGGCGGCAAACGGGATGCGGAAACCGTCGGGGGCGGTATTCGACAAGCCGTGCACCGAATAGGTCCAGAAGTTGTGGTACTTCCGCTGCTCGCCGTCGGTAATCACCGGCGAGCCGGTCGCCTCGAAGCGCGCGATGGTGTCGCGAATCGCCTCTTCGTAGAGCGGATCGAGCCGCGGATCTTCGCTGGTGCCGGCGTGCAGCGCCTCGATGAGCGCGGGTGGCCGTGGCAGGCTGCCGATGGGCTCCGTCGGTATCGTCATGACGGTCTCGTCGCGAAAATCCTACTTCACCCTCCGCCACGTGATGCGCGACACCTGCTGGCTCCCTCCGGCCGATGCCGGCGGCGGCTGCAGATGGATCAGGTCGCCCTCCAGTTCGTAGAAACGGACCTGCTCGGATCCGCTGTTGACGGGATTGAGGTCGGCGATGGTGTGCACCACGATCTTCCGGGTGGCCGGGTCCACATCGAAGCTGCCGAAGTAGGCCAGGTAGGAACGGCTCATCGCGCGCACCTCCTCGTCACTGGCCTTGGCCAATCGCGTCGTTGGCCGGGCCGCGTCGACGATCTGCACGCTGGTGTGGCCGTCCTCGTGGAAGATGAACAAGCCGCGCGGGCTCGCGCCGAAGTTGCGGCGCACCTCGCCGCTGGCCATCGTGGTCTTGTGCTCGACGAGTTCCCAGGTGCCGGCCACGGCCTTCCGCGCCGTTGGCTGATGCGTTCCGGCCGGCGCCACCTGGCCGACGCGCTCCCACGTGGTGCGCGCGAAGCGCTTCTTGCCGTCGACCACCGTGGTCGGGGTGAGCACCACGAGACGATTGCCGCTCAGGGCGATGGTGCGCACGAAGTCGCGTTCGCCGGGCGCCAGCGCGCCGTCGCGGTGATGGGTGACGGTGCTGGCCTGCTCGTCCACGTCGAAGGTGCCGAAGTAGGCGGTGTAGGTGCGCATCAGCTCGCGCTGCTGCTCGACGGTGGCGTCGGCGGTGCGCACCTTCGGCCGGATGGTCGCGCTCAGTTGCGCTTGCATGTGCCCGTCGGCCGTGTAGGTCAGCATGCCGGCCGGCGACGCGCCCATCGAGAAGATCGGCGCCTCGCCTTCGCGAACCTGCTCGCCGGAGACGAGACGCCATGTGCCGATGAGCTGGGCTCGCAGCGGACCCTGCGCGCCGCCGGGGATGTCGGCCGCCAACATCCCCAGCATCGTCAGTCCCGTCACCAGCCATCCGTGTCTCGACCCCGTCAGGCGTCCGTCGGACATATGCGCCTCCCGCGCCGCGCATCTTGTCACGAAATGTCGCCACCTTGTAAGCGATGTAAAGGCACGTGGCTTGCTCGGTTCGGCGCGTGATGACGAACAATCGCGATTCCGACCTCTTCCGATGGCAACGCGCCCTGGCGGTGACCTTGTTTGTGGTCGCCGGCACCGCGGCCAGCGGCGCGCTCTCGGCGCAAACGGCGGGGCAGCCGTATGCCCTGCTGCTGCCGGCGTCGGCGGTCACCTTCCCGAACGACACCGACTCGAACAGTCCCGCCGTGTGGGAGCTGGTCGGCGGCGAATGGACGCTGACGCTGCTCAACTCCGTGGCCGGATACGCCGAACTCAGCCACGGCCGCAGCGTGGCCCGCCTGACCGACCAGGGCCCGGTGGCCTTCTCCACGGCCCCGCCGCTCGGGGGCTACTGGTTCGAGGCGGTCATTCGCGACACCGACGCGTGGTACGGCTTCTATCACAACGAACTCGAGGGCTTTGTCTGCGCCGGGTCGGGCAAGGTGCTGCCGCGCATCGGCGCGGCCGTGTCGGAGGACCGCGGGCGCACCTGGGCCGACCTCGGGCCGATTCTCGAAGCCGCGCCGGGCCAGGAGCAGTGCGAGACGCGCAACCACTATTTCGTTGGCGGCGTGGGCGACTTCACGGCGCTCCTCGACGCCGACCGCGCCTACGTCTACTTCTACTACTCGCAGTATGCCGAGCGCGCAGGTCGCGTCGGGGTGGCGGTGGCGCGCATGGCCTGGGCCGACCGCGACGGCGCCGCGCGGCCGGGTCGACATCTGGAACGACGGCGCGTGGTTGCCCCCGACCCTGGCCGGGACCGCGCCCCGCCTCGATGCCGACCCTGACGGCGATGACGAGGGCGATGGGGCTCACGACGGCGAACCCGTCGGCGGCGGTGAGCCCGAGGCGCCGGGGATGACGCCCGGCACCGGGTGGATTCACGCGGACGCCACCCCCATCTTCCCCGCGGCCGATCGCTGGGACGACGCGCGTCCCGGCGTGGACGTGCTGTGGGGGCCGTCGATCCACTGGAACGCGCACCTCGAGTGCTACGTGATGCTGCTCAACCAGGCCGCGTCGCATGACTGGACGCAGGGCGGCGTGTTCGTCTCCTACAACGTCAGGCTCGACGATCCGGCCGGGTGGTCGGCGCCGGTCCGGCTGTTCAGCGGCGGACGCTGGTATCCACAGGTCATCGGTCTCGACGTCGGCAACGGCACCGACGCCTATGCCGGGGCCACCGCCCGGTTCTTCATGAGCGGCCGCAGCGACTACACCATCCGCTTCGGCCGCCGCTGAGCCGTCCGCCGGCGTCAAGCGCGCAGCGCGCGACCGCGCCGCCGGCCCGGCGTCGGACGCGCCCGCCGCGCGTTGGTGGTACTGTGTGGCCGCCGCGGTGTGGATTGCGGCCCGAGGCCCTGCATGACCGTCACCCCGCTTGTTGGCACCCGCACGGCCCCGGTCGTCGACGACACGGGGATGTTCGCGTGGTGGCATGCGGCCGACGCGCGCGCCCGGCACGCCTTCGTGGCGGCGGCGCTTGGCTGGATGCTCGACTCGTTCGACGTCATGCTCTATTCGCTGGTCCTGGCGGCGCTCATCCAGGACCCGGTGCTGCAGTTGTCCACGGCGGTGGCCGGACAGCTCGGCGCGCTGACGCTGCTCTCGGCCGCGGTCGGCGGAGTGGTCTTCGGCGTGCTCGCCGATCGCATCGGCCGTAAGCGGGCCCTGATGGCCGCGGTGCTCATCTACTCGGTGTTCACGGCCGCGTGCGGGTTGGTGCAGAACGTGGCCCAGCTCGCCGTGTTCCGCATCCTGCTCGGCTTCGGCATGGGCGGGGAATGGGCCACCGGCGTGGCCCTGGTGTCCGAGACGTTCCCGGCCCGGCATCGCGGCAAGGCGCTGGCGTTCGTGCAGAGCTCGTGGGCCATCGGCTACGGGCTGGCGGCGCTCGTCAATCTGCTGGTGATGCCGCTGTGGGGCTGGCGCGGCGTGTTCTTCGTGGGCGTCATCCCGGCGCTGTTCACGCTGTGGATTCGCCGCAAGGTGGAAGAGCCCGAACTGTGGCAGCGCACGCCGCCGGCCCAGCGCGGCCGGATTGGCGAGCTGTTCACCGCCGGGCGCGCCCGGGTCACCGTCTTCATCATCCTGATGAACGCCTGCTGTCTCTTTGGCTGGTGGGGGCTGAACCTGTGGGTGCCGGCCTATCTGAACCTGCCGATCGAACGCGGCGGCATCGGCCTCACCTCGACCGCGATGTCGTGGTTCGTCATCGCCATGCAGGTGGGGATGTGGTTCGGCTACATCAGCTTCGGCTACCTGGCCGACGCTGTCGGGCGGAAGCGCGCCTACATCGGCTTCGTGCTCATGGCCAGCCTGCTCCTGCCGCTCTACGGCTACCTGCGGGAGCCGCTGCTGTTGCTGCTGCTCGGGCCCTTCGTGGCCTTCTTCGGCACGGGCTATTTCAGCGGCTTCGGGGCGGTGATCGCCGAGCTCTATCCCACGTCGATCCGGGCCACCGCGGCCGGCGTCGGCTACAACGTGGGCCGTATCGCCAGCGCGGCGGCGCCGTTCGTGGTCGGCTCCCTGGCCGGCTCGCGCGGATTCGGCGTGGCCTTTGCCATCACCGGCGCAGCCTACTTCCTGGCCGCCGTGGCGTGGGTCGGCATCCCCGACACCCAGAACAAGGAACTCACCGCCTGACGGAGGCGGCGCCGCCATGCCCCCAGCCGCGTTCGTGGCCACTCCGCCCCTCGTCGATGTCGGGACCGCCGTCGGCATCGGCGGACTGGCCCTGGTCATGGCCGGCATCGTGGTGTGGCTGCGTATGCGCCACGAGCGGGTCGGGCCGTGGCCCACGGCTGCCGTGCTCGCCGCGTGGATGACGGTGACGGCCGCCCTGGCTGTCTCTGGCGAACTGGCCCGCTTCGATCGCCCGCTGCCGTTCATGGCCGTGCTGCTGCCGGTCATCCTGGGCGTGCCGATCGTGGTGGCGCTCTCACCGCTCGGTGCACGGATGGCCGCGGCGCAGCCGGTCGTCGCGCTCGTCGGCCTGCAGAGCTTCCGCCTGCCGCTGGAACTGGTCATGCACCGGGCCGCGACGATCGGCATCATGCCCGCCGAGCTCTCGTACTCCGGCTACAACGTCGACATCGTCACCGGCGCCGGCGCGGTGGGCCTGTTCCTGGCCCTGCGGGCCACGCGCGTGCCGCGCGCGCTCGTGTGGGCGTGGAATCTCTGGGGCCTCGGCTGCCTGGGCGTGATTGCCTGGATTGCGCGCAGTTCGTCGCCCCTGGTCCGGGCCTTCGGCGACGATCCGCGCCACGTCAACACCTGGGTGCTGTATTTCCCCTACATCTGGCTGCCGGCGGTGCTCGTGGTGATCGCCCTGGGCGGACACCTGGTGTTGACCCGGAAGCTGCTCGGCGAGCGTCGACGAGCGCGCTGACGCCGCCTGCACTTGACCTGCGCGCGCCGGCACTTCTATACTGCCTCCCACCAATGTCGGCCATCCTCCGCTCCGCTTTCCGAAAGCGTGCGACGCGAAAGCGACTCGCGGCGGAGGGCCAGGTGCGCGCCTAGAGACCGGACACACGTCCAGAGTTCCCGGGCACCAGAGCAACCCGCCACAAGCGCCTCGTGCGCCTGGCGGGTTTTGTATTTTCAGGACGGAATCGCGGAAGGATCGAATCTCATGGAGCAGCGGTCAATCGAAGTCGGCGTGCTCGGCGCCACCGGCGTCGTCGGTCAGCATTTCGTCTCGCGCCTGTCGCGCCACCCGTGGTTCAAGCCGGTGTGGCTGGCGGCGAGCGAGCGCTCGGAAGGCAAGGCCTACCGGGACGCCGCGCCGTGGCGCCTGGCCGCGCCGATGCCAGCCGAGGCCGCCGGCCGCACCGTGGACGCGTGCGTGCCGGGCCGCGCGCCCCAGATCGTCTTCTCGGGCCTCGACGCGTCGGTGGCCGGCGAGGTCGAGGGCGCGTTTGCCGCCGCCGGTCACGTCGTCGTGAGCAACGCCCGCAACTTCCGCATGGACCCGCTCGTGCCGCTGCTCATCCCCGAAGTCAACGCCGACCATCTGAGCCTCATCGCCGAGCAGCGCCGGGTCAAGGGCTGGAGCGGCGCCATCGTCACCAATCCCAACTGCTCGACCATCGTGCTCGCTTCGGCGCTCGCGCCGCTCCGGCCCTTCGGCATCACCCGCCTCATCGTGCAGACCATGCAGGCCGTGTCCGGCGCCGGCTACCCCGGCGTGCCCTCGCTCGACATCCTCGGCAACATCGTGCCCTACATCGGCGGGGAAGAGGACAAGCTGGAAACCGAGACGCAGAAGATCCTCGGCGCCGACGGCGGCCGCCAGCCGCACGCCATGCGCATCAGCGCGCACACCAACCGCGTGCCGGTCATCGACGGCCACACCATCACCGTGTCGGTGGAGTTCGCCGAGGCGCCGGCGGTGGCCGACGTGGTCGAGGCGCTGCGCGCCTTCACCGGGCGGCCGCAGGCGCTGAATCTGCCGAGCG
The DNA here is from genome assembly GCA_963834325.1 of uncultured Acidobacteriota bacterium. Lineage (GTDB taxonomy): Bacteria > Acidobacteriota > Vicinamibacteria > Vicinamibacterales > UBA2999 > CADEFD01. The sequence continues at coordinate 2,648,695 of CAWIBL010000012.1, read as the reverse complement.
CGCCCCATCCCGCCATCGAAGTGATGACCGAGCCCAATCGCCCGCAGCCGCGCCTCGACGCCGATCGCGGCGACGGCATGACCGTGTGCGTGGGCCGCGTGCGCCCGTGCCCGGTCTTCCACGTGAAGTTCGTGGCCCTGGCCCACAACGTCGTGCGCGGCGCGGCCGGGGCAGCCATCCTGAATGCCGAGCTGATGGTCGGGGAACACGTGATCTAGCGGGCTCGCGCGGGCCTCCCGCGCGCCAGCCAGGCAGGCGAGATATCTCTATGGTGGTGATGAAGTTCGGCGGGACGTCGGTGGCCGATCGGGCGGCGATCGAGCGGTTGATGGCCATCGTGCGCGGGCAGCGGGACAAGGACGCGGCGTCGGCGGCGGGGGTGCGCGGGCCGGTGGTGGTGGTGTCGGCGCTGTCGGGAGTCACCGATCGACTGCTCGGCGTGGCTGCCGAAGCCGGCGCCGGCGATGCCGAGGGCGCGCGGCACAACCTGCGCGCGCTGCGGGCCCGGCACCTGGCGGTGGCCGAGGTCGTCACCGACGACGCGCTGCGCGCGAGTGTGACCGCCGACATCGACACCGAGTTCGACGAACTGGAACGCATCGTCGAGGCGCTCGGGGTGCTCCGCGAGGTGTCGCCGCGCTGGCTCGACACCATCGCCGCGACCGGCGAAGTGGTGAGCAGCCGTCTCGTGGCCGCGGCCCTGGCCGCGCACGGGCTGCAGGGCGCCTGGGTGGATGCGCGCAAGGGCGTCGTGACCAACGGCGAGCACACGGCGGCCACCCCGCTCTTCCCCGAGACGACGGTGGCGCTGGAAGACCAGATGCTGGTGCCGCTGGCCGCCGGGCGGATTCCGGTGATGGGCGGTTTCGTCGGCGCCACGACCGACGGCGTCACCACCACCCTCGGGCCGCGGCGGGTCGGACTACTCCGGGGCCATCGTCGGCAGCTGCCTGAACGCCGACGAAATCCAGATCTGGACCGACGTCGACGGCATGCTCACCGCCGACCCGCGCCTCGTGGCGGCGCCGCGCGTCGTGCCGCACATCTCGTTTGCCGAGGCCTCCGAGCTGGCCTACTTCGGCGCCAAGGTGCTGCACCCGGCCACCATCCAGCCGGCCGTGGCCCGCAACATCCCGGTACGCATCCTCAACTCGAAGCGAGCCGACGCGCCGGGCACGCTGATCACCGCCGAGCGGCCGCCGAGCGACGGCACGCTCACGGCGCTGGCCTCCAAGAAGCACGTCACGGTGGTGGACATCACGTCCACGCGCATGCTCATGGCCCACGGCTTCCTGCGCCGGCTGTTCGAGGTCGTTCGAGCGCCACCAGACGCCGGTCGACGTGGTCACCACCTCGGAAGTGAGCGTCTCGGTGACGGTCGACGATCGCCGCCGCCTGCCCGAGATCGTGGCGGCGCTGTCGGAGTTCGCCGAGGTCTCGCTCGAGCACGACATGGCCATCGTCTGCGCCGTCGGCGAAGGGCTGCAGCAGGATCCGACGCTGGTCGGTCAAGTGCTGCAGGCGGTGGGCGACGTGCCGGTGAAGCTGCTCTCGCAGGCCGCGTCTCGGCGTAACATCACGTTCGTGATTCGCGAGACCGATGTGCCGCTGGTCCTGGGGCGCCTGCACGACCACTTCTTCGCCGCGGCCGGCGCCGGAGAGCGGGCATGAACCGCCTGCTGCTCGTCGGCCACGGCCGCATGGGCCAGCTCGTGGAGCAGCTGGCGCCCGCCTACGGCTTCGAGGTGGCCGGCATCGTCACCGGGCGGGATCCCGACGGCTTCACCCGCGACCACGGCCGGGTCGACGTGGCCATCGACTTCACCTTGCCGGACGCCGTGCCGGTGAACCTCCCGAAGCTGGCCGGCGCGCGGCATCAACGTCGTCGTCGGCACGACCGGCTGGCTGGCCCACGAAGCCGCGCTCCGGGCCGAGGTGGCCCGGGCCGGTACCGGCGGTGCTGGCCGCGGCCAACTTCTCGCTCGGCATGAACCTGTTCCAGCTGCTGGCCGAGGACGCGGCCCGGCGCTTCGGCCCGCACGCCGATTTCGGCGCCTGGATTCACGAGCTGCACCACGCCGCCAAGAAGGACGCGCCGTCGGGCACGGCGCTGATGCTGCAGCAGGCCATGGTCACGGCCGGCTATGGCCGCGACATCGACGTGGCGGCGTCACGCGCCGGTTTCATCCCCGGCACCCACACCATCGGCTTCGACGGTCCGTCGGAGACGGTGACGCTCACCCATCAGGTGCGCGACCGGGGCGTCTTTGCCCGCGGCGCACTCGAAGCGGCGCGCTGGCTGGTTGGCCGGCGCGGCTGGTTCACGATGCGGGACTTCCTCACGACTTCTGGAGATTGACATGCGCACGAAGTTCACCGGGGTCGGCACGGCCCTCATCACTCCCTTCACGACCGGCGGCGGGCTCGACGAGGCGGCGGTGCGCCGTCTGGCCCGCCGGCAGATCGACCTCGGCACGCATTTCCTCGTGCCCTGCGGCACCACCGGCGAAGTGCCGACCCTGTCGGCCGAAGAGCGCCTTCGCGTCGTGGCCATCGTCGTCGAGGAGGCGGCCGGCAAGACGCCGGTGCTCGCCGGGGCCGGCGGCTACGACACGCACGAAGTCGCGCGCGCCGCTGTGGATCTGCACGCCGCTCGGCGTCGACGGCCTGCTCTCGGTCACGCCCTACTACAACCGGCCGACGCCGGAGGGTCTCTACGCCCACTACTCGATGATTGCCGGGGCGACGCCGCTGCCGATCATCGTCTACAACGTGCCCGGCCGCACCGGCAGCAACGTCGATGCCCCAACGCTGGCCCGGCTCGCCACCATTCCCACCATCATCGGCGTCAAGGAAGCCTCGGGCAACATGTCGCAGATGGCCGAGATCGTCCGGGCCGTGCCCGACGACTTCCTGGTGCTCTCCGGCGACGACGCGCTGACGCTGCCGCTCATGGCCATTGGCGGCCGCGGCATCATCTCGGTGTGCTCCAATCAGATCCCGCGCCAGATGGCCGACCTGGTGGAAGCCGCCGAGCGCGGCGACTTCGCCGCGGCCCGCCAGATGCACCAGCGCCTGCTCGGCCTGATGCAGGTGAACTTCTGCGAGTCGAGCCCCGGGCCGGTGAAGTTCTCGATGGCCGCAGATGGGGCTCTGCGAAGAGGTCTTCCGCCTGCCGATGGTGCCGCCGCGGGATTCGTCGCGCGAAAAGGTGCTGGCGGCGATGCGCGAACTGGATCTGCCGATCGTGGCGCGGCCGGCGGCCTGAGCGGGATGTCGCCCATGCCCCTGCAGGAACTCATCGAGACGCTGTTTGCCGCAGGCGCGGACGCCGACAAGGAGGCGGCCCGCGACGCCTTCCGCCAGTTGCAGGAACGGCTCGGCGCCGGCGAGGTCCGGTCGGCCGAACCCGACGCCGCCTCGGCCACCGGCTGGCGCGTCAACACCTGGGTGAAGCAGGGCATCCTGCTCGGCTTCCGCTTCGGGGATCTGGCGGACCTGTCGGCGGCCGGCCTGCCGTTCTACGACAAGGACACGATGCCGTTGAAGCGGCCCGGCCTGGCGGCCGGGGTGCGCATCGTGCCCGGCGGCTCGGCGGTACGCGAGGGCGCGTATCTGGCCCGGGGCGTCATCTGCATGCCGCCGATGTACATCAACATCGGCGCCTATGTCGGCGAAGGCACGCTCGTCGACTCGCACGCGCTGGTCGGTTCGTGCGCGCAGATCGGGGCCCGCGTGCACCTGAGCGCCGGGGCGCAGATTGGCGGCGTCATCGAGCCGGTGGGGGCCATGCCCGTCGTCGTCGAAGACGACGCGCTCGTCGGCGGCAACACCGGCATTTACGAGGGCGCGGTGGTGAAGCGGCGCGCGGTGATTGCCGCCGGCACCGTGCTCACCGGCTCGACGCCGGTCTACGACCTGGTCCACGGCCGCATCATCAAGCCCGAACCGGGGCAGCCGCTGGTCATTCCCGAAGGCGCCGTGGTGGTGCCGGGCGCGCGCTCGGTCACGGTGGGCGCCGGCCGGGACTGGGGCCTGTCGCTGGCCACGCCGGTCATCGTCAAGTACCGCGACGACAAGACCGACACGCGCACGGAGCTGGAACAGTGGATCCGGTAGACGTCGTCGGGCTGGCGCGCACGCTCATCGACATCGACTCGACGACCGGGCAGGAAGGTCCGGTGGCCCGCGTGCTGGCCGACTACCTGCGCGGCCGCGGCTACTCGGTGCTCGAGCAGCCGCTCGAGGGCGGCCGGTGCAACGTCATCGCCGCCGCGGGCGAGCCGGCCGTGGTCCTGTCCACCCACTTCGACTGCGTGCCGCCGTTCTTCCCCAGCCGGGTCGAAGACGGCATTCTGCACGGGCGCGGCGCGTGCGATGCCAAGGGCATCCTGGCGGCCCAGGTGGCGGCCGCCGAGCGGCTGCGCGCCGACGGCGAGACCCGGGTCGGCCTGGTGTTCGTGGCCGGCGAGGAGCGGGGCAGCGACGGCGCCAAGGCCGCCAACACCATCGCCTCGCCGACCCGGTACCTGATCAACGGCGAGCCCACCGGGCTGAAGCTCGGGCTGGCCACGCGCGGCTGCTTCCGCGTGCGCCTCACCGCGCGCGGCAAGGCGGCGCATTCCGGCTACCCGCAGCTCGGCGAGTCGGCCATCGAGAAGCTCATCGACGTGCTCCACGGCCTCCGCGCCGCGACCTGGCCGGCCGATCCGCAACTGGGCGTGACCCACTACACCGTGGGGCTTATCTCGGGCGGGGTGGCGCCGAACGTCATTCCGCCGCACGCCGAGGCGGAAGTGTTCTTCCGCACCGTGGGCGCGCACGACGAGCTGCGGGCCACCCTGGCCGCGGTCGTGGCCGGGCGCGTCGAGGTGCAGGAGATTCTGGAGCTGCCGGCGGTGCGGCTGCACACCGTGCCGGGCTTCGAGACCGACGTCTTCGCCTATTTCAGCGACGTCCCGTTCCTGACCAACTGGGGCACGCCGCTGCTGCTCGGCCCGGGCACCATCCACGTGGCCCACACCGATCACGAGCACATCGCCATCGCCGACCTCGACCGCGCGGTCGACCTCTACGCCGACCTGGCGCGGCGGCTCCTCGCCGACGGCGCCTGATCGCCGGCGCCGTGCACCCCGCAGCGGGGCCACCGCCGCCTCAGCGGGCGCCGAGCACGCCGTTCACGCGTTCCAGATTGCGACGCGCGTTGACGTGCCCGGGATCGAGCGCCAGCGCCTGGGTGAACGCTTCGCGGGCGCGGCCGAGATCGCCGCGCTGCGCCAGGGCGATGCCCAGGTTGTTGTGGGCGTTGGGCGCGCGCGGGTCGAGTCCCACGGCCTGGCCGAGCACGCGCACCGCGTCGTCGAAGCGCCGCTGCTGGATGAGGGCGCTGCCGTAGTTCACGTAGAACTCGGCCGACGCGGGCGAGATCGCGATGGCGCGCTCGAAGAGCGGCAGGGCCTGGCCGGTCTGGCCGTGGCGGTCGAGGCCGACGGCCATGTTGTTCATCGCCCGCGCGTGGAACGGATTGATTTCCAGGGCCCGGGCGTAGCGGGCCTGGGCCTCCTCCCAGCGTCCCTGCTTGTCGAGCACGGCCCCGAGGTTGTACTCGGCCGCCGAGTCGCGCACCGTCACCGCCCTGAGCAGCACCGCTTCGGCTTCGCCGAGGCGGCCCAGGTCGTCGAGCACGCGGCCCTGCTCGACGAGCGTGTGGTGGTCGCCTGGAGCGAGGGCCTCGTGCTGCTTCAGGACGGCGAGCGCCTCGGCCGGCCGGCCGGTGGCCTGCAGCATCGCCGCCATCTCCATCAGCACGTTCAGATCGCGCGGGTTGAAGGCCAGCGCGCGGCGCACCAGGAACTCGCGCCAGGCGGCGTCGCCGGCCCGCGTGGCGATGCCGGCATGCTTGAGCAGCAGGTCGCTGTGCCGCGACTCGGCCACGAGGGCATCGAGCAGCGGGTCGGCCGGCGGCACGAACGGCGCCTCGAACCCGCCGGATCGGGCCGCGGCCGGCGCGTCCAGCGCGTGCAGCTGGGTGCGGGCCGGCCCGAAGCCGGGGTAGCTCTGGACCAGCGCCCGCAGCTGCTGCACCGCGTTCTGGCGATCGCCGCGCTCCAACGTCACGCGGGCCAGGCCGAAGCCGGCGTAAGCGCCGAGCGGCACGGTCTGGCGCGAGGCCACGCCGGGCGGGGCAAACGGCGCCGTGGGCGAGGCGTCGCGGGCCCGCTCATAGGCGGTGCGGGCGTCGTCGAGCCGTCGCTGCTTGAAGGCCAGCTCGCCCAGGCGATACCACGCCGGTCCGAACGTCGGCGCCGCCGCGGTCACGCGCTCGAGCGCTGCGCGCTGCGGCCCCTGGTCGCCTCGTTCCTCCTGCAGCAGCGCCCGCAGGTAGGTCCAGCGCCATTCCGACGGCGACAGGCGCTCGGCCACGGCGTAGGCGGCCAGCGCGTCGGCGGGGCGCAGGTTGGCGTGGTGGACGCGTCCCAGCGCGCCGGCGGCCGCACCCGAGGGGGCCGCGCGCGCGTGCGCGTCGGCGGCGAGGATGGCGTCTCGCACCGGCGCGGCCACGCCCGACAGGTCGGGTAGCGGCGGCATTCTGGCGCCGAGCGCGCGCCCGGTGACGAGACCGGTGACGAACCAGGCGGCGGCGGCCGCCGCCGCCACGGCCAGCACGGCCCGCCACGGCCCCGCGGCTAGCGCGCGCCCGCCCGCCACGTGTTGGTCCAGGCAGTGAGCCGCGACAGGCGGTCGTAGGGCCAGCTCATATGCATGCCGCCGGTGACCAGATCGGGCCGGCCGTCGCCGTCCAGGTCGCCGGCCGCCAGCGTGACCAGGTGCGTGGGCGTGCCGGCCACGTCGCGCAGCGTGAAGGCGGCCGCGCCGTCGTTCTCGAGCCACACCAGGCTTTGCGCCGACGGCTCGGCCCAGTTGTTGTAGGCGCTGACGACCGCGATGTCGAGGTCGCCGTCGCCGTCGAGATCGACGGCCTGCGGGCTCGAGGCGCCGGGGATGTCGGCGATGCGGTGGTAGGTGAAGGCCGCTCCGCCGGTGTTCTCGAGCCATTGCAGCCCGTTCCAGCTGCGGCCCGCGGTGGTGGCGTAATCGAACGCGTCGCCGTTGCTGTAGACGATGTCGGGATCGCCGTCGCCGTCGAGATCGCCGAGCGAGATCCAGCTCGACCCGAAGTCCTCGTTGCTGGCCCCGAAGACGCGTTGCGCGGTGAAGCGGCCGCGGCCGTCGTTCACGTGCACGTAGATCTCTTCCCACTCCTGGCTGACCAGCGTGATGATGTCGAGATCGCGGTCGCCGTCGATGTCGGCAATCTCCGCGTTGATGGCGCCGGACAGCTCCTGCAGGAGGTGGCCCTCGTAGCGCCAGCCGCCCAGGTTCTCGAACCAGCGGGTCTCGCCCTGGTCGTAGCCGAAGAGCGCCGCCGACAGGTCGAGGTCGCCGTCGCCGTCGAGATCGCCGCTGCGCACGTCGGCGACGCGCGCCAGCTGGTCGGCGACGACGTGCGGCGTGAAGCGCTGCCGCCCGTCGTTCTCGAGCAGGACGATGGCGCCGATGCGCGCGTTGTTGGGGAAGAGCACGCCGAGGCTGGCCACGGCGATGTCGAGATCGCCGTCGCCGTCGAGGTCGGCCACGTGCACGTGAGCCGGCCCAGCGACCTCGGCCAGGGCCCGTTCGGCAAAGCGCCCCCTGGGCGACTGGCGCACCCACGTCACGCGGTTGGTGGTGGCGTCGGCGACGACGACGTCGGCCAGGCCGTCGCCGTCGAGATCGGCGATGGCGACATTGGCGATCATCGGGCGATCGTCGGGGCCGATGGTCTCGCCGATCGCCGCCGGGCGCAGGAAGTCGAGGCGGTCACCGCGCACCGCCGCGGGCGTGGCGGCGATGGCCTCGGTGACCGACGGCGGGCGCGGGGCGGCCGCCGGGGCCACCACGTCGGCCACCCCCAGTTGCGCGCGGCGCAGTTGCACCGTCACGGCCAGCGCGGCGGCCACGAGCGCCGCGGCGATGATGAGGGAGGTCCGCGACATCCGCCGGGCGCGCTTAGCGCGCCACCCGCGTCACCTTGGTCACCACGATCGGCGGCGTCAGCTTCTGGGCCTCGGTGTTGCTGGTCCGGTTCGACGACGCCGGCGCCTGCTGGATCTTGCGGACCACGTCCATGCCCGAGACGACGCGGCCGAACGCGGCGAAGCCCTGGCCGTCGGGATTGCGCGTGCCGCCGAAGTCGAGCGACGGCTGGTCGTTGATGCAGATGAACCAGCCGGAGGTGGCGCTGTCGGCCGCGCCGCGGGCCATCGAGACGGCGCCGTCCACGTGCTTGAGGCCGGTGGCGTTGGTCCGTTCGAGCGCGATGGGCGGGAAGCCGCTCTTGGCCCGGTCGGCATGGACGCCGGCCTGGATGACCTCGATCTTCACCGGGCTCTCGGGCTGGTTGTCCATCTTCACGGTGCGGTGGAACGTGCCGCCGTCGTAGTGGCCGGCGTCGACGTACTTCAGGAAGTTGGCGGTGGTGTTGGGCGCCCGCGCCGGATCGAGCTCGAGCACGATGTCGCCGAGTTCGGTCTGCACGCGCACCCGCACGGGGCCGGGCGCCTGGGCCTCGGCGGCCGCGGCCACTCCGGTGGTCAACAAGGCCGCTGCGGCAAGTCGAAAGAACTGTGAACGGGTCATGACGGTGCTCCGGAAATCAAAGGGCGGGCCGCGAGCCGGGGCAGGATGCCTGCTCCCGGCCCGCGCCCTGATCAGAATCGATAGGTGGCGGCGAACTGGAACTGCCGGCCCGGGAACACCGCCGAGCCGCCCGTGTGCTGCCCGAAGTTGGCCGCGCCGACGATGCCGACGTAGCCGTCGGAGGTGAGGTTCCAGTTGTTGAACAGGTTGAACGCGTCGGCCCGGAACTCGAGCCGATCACCGGCGATGTCGAAGGTGCGCGACAAGGTCACGTCGGTGTAGTTGATGAACGCCCCGCGCTCGGTGTTGCGCGCGCCCGGCCGGGCGGCCTGGCAGCCGCGGTTGCTGCACTGCGAGAGCCCGGTGCCGGTGGGGAAGCCGGTGTAGCGGATGGAGTAGGGCGTGCCGCTCTGCGAGTGCTGCACGCCGCTCAGGCGCCAGCCGTCGAGGACGATGCCGCTGCCCGGCAGATCCCACGTGGCGCTGGCCACGAAGTTGTGCGGCGTGTCGGCGCCGGTGCGGCCGCGATCGAGTTCGGGATCGGAGCTGTCCTCGGGAGCGAACCAGTGGTTCAACCGATCCTCGGCCTTCGACAGCGTGTAGGAGGCCGTCAGCGTCAGCTCGGCCGACTGATAGCGCGACGACGCCCGCACGCCCTGGTACCAGGAGCGGCCCTCGTTGGTCAGCACGTCCATCCGGCGGAACGCGTTCGGCGCCGGCGTGTTCGGCCGCGTGGCATCGGCCTGCGCGGTGCTGCGGTAGATGGTGGTGAGCGGCGCGGCGGCCAGCGCCGCGTTCAGGGCCGCCTTGTCGATCGGGGCGGCCTGGTTGATGTCGAGGAAGCCGTGCTTCTGGCCGCGATTGAGGTTGGCGGCGATCTCCACGCTGGCCCGCGCGCCGATCTGGCGCTGGATGGCCACGTTGCCGGCCCAGGCGAACTCGTTCTCGAGCTCGGGCGAGATCTCCTGGATGTCGCGGGCCGGCAGCACGGCGCCGGGGGGGAACGCCGGCAGGGCGTTGGGGAAGGTCGGGAACAGCGGGTCGGACGGCGTGAGCGACAGCACCACCTGACCGTTGCGGCCGCTGACCCCGCCCTTGACGATGGTGAAGATCGGGTGCTGCTGGGTGAAGCGGCCGAAGCCGCCGCGCACCGACCACCGCTGGTCGCCGCGCGGATCCCAGTTGAAGCCGACGCGCGGGTCGAAGTTGTTGCCGTCGGTGCCGGCCGGCCAGTCGGGAATGTCCTTGATGAATTCCACGTCGTAGCGCAGGCCGAGATTGAGCGTCAGGTTGGACAGGGCGCGCCAGTCCTCCTGGAAGAAGCCGCTGACCACGGTGGCCTTGGGATACATGAGCGCCGCTTCCGGCATCAGCGCGAACGACTGCCGGTACTGGGACGGGTTGGGGAACTGCGTGGGGTTGCCGTTGAAGGTATAGACGCCGTTCTGCAGCGGCTGGAAGAGCTGCTTGGTCACGTCGTAGGTGATCGACGCGCCGAGCTTCATGGAGTGCTTGCCGAGCCACAGCGAGACCGTGTCCGAGAGGTCGTAGGTGGTCTCGGGGATGACGCCCCAGGTGCCCTGGTCGTTGCCGCCGCTCACCGAGTAGTTGGTGCGGGCGATGTTCACCGCGTTCAGCTTGGCGGCGCGGCTGTCGGTGTAGCGCGAGGTACTGCGCCCGCACTTCGTTCAGGAAGCGCGACGACTTCACGGTGGTGAACATGCCGTGCACGGTGTCGACGTTGTTGTCCCAGATGAAGCCGGTGCCGGGCAGGCTCAAGCCGCCGGCTTCGTTGTCCCTCTGCCAGCGCACCATGTTGTAGCGCAGGGCCAGATTGTTGCGGTCGTCGAAGCGGTAGTCGACGCGCACGTGCGCCTGATGCTCGTCGGCCGGCGTCTTCACCGACGGCTCGGTGGCGGCCGGCGAGGTGATGGCGACTTCGCTGCGCTCGCGGCGGTACTCGTAGCTGCCGAAGTAGAACATCTTGTCCTGGCGCAGCGGGCCGCCGATCACGCCGCCGACCTGCTGCTGGTTGTAGGGCACGTCCACCCGGGCCAGCGGGGGACGGGCGTCGAGCGCGCCGGGACGCAGCATGGTGAACAGCGAGCCGGCCACCGCGTTGGTGCCGCTCTTGGTGATCATGCTGGCGACGCCGGCCGAGTGTCCGCCGAACTCCACCGAGAAGGCGTTGGTGATGAGCTGCACTTCCTTGACGGTCTCGAGGGCGAAGCCGCCCGATCCCTGCTGGGGCGCCCGCTGCAGCGTCAGCCACTTGGAGTGGTTGTTGGTGCCGTCCACGTAGGTGCCGAAGTTCCACACTTCGCCGCCGCCGACGTTGACCGCGTTGGTGCCCGGCCGGCTCTGCACGACGTTGGAGTCGAGCGACAGCAGGCGCATGTAGTTGCGCTGGGCCACCGGCAGGGTCTCGAAGGCGCGGCGGTCGATGGTCGACGACACTTCCGACGACGTGACCTGGACGAGCGGCGCCTCGCCGGACACGGTGATCGTCTCCTGGATGCTCGACAGCTTCATCGGCACGTTGATCACGGCGCGCTGGCCGGCGTTGAAGGTCAGGTCGTTGCGCAGCTGGGTCGAGAAGCCGGCGAGCTCGACCTCGATCTCGTAGCGCCCTTCGGGCGGCAGCGCGGAAAACGCGTAGCGGCCGTCGCCGTCGGTGACGGCCGTGCGGATGAGCCCGGTGGCGACGTTCCTGATGGTGACGGTGGCGCCCGGCAGCACCGCCTGCTGGTCGTCGCTGACGACGCCCGACACGCCGAAAGTCGGAGTCTGCGCCGTGGCCGGCGCGCCGGCCGCGAGGGAAAGAACGAACCCGAGTAGTGCCAAACCAGCGAGCGTGCGCATTGCCTACCTCCGTTACCGAGAGCATGAGCCGTCGTCGAAGAGGCGCGCGACGGAAGAACGTGGGAGCGGAGGCGAATGCTAACACGGCCGGTCGCCGGTTTCCTTGCCGCGCGGAGCCTCGTCACGCTACACTGAACGTTCGTCCCGTCCATGTCCGCGCCCCGAGCGCGGGCAGTCGAGGCGGCGGGCCGCACCGCGGCCCGGAACCTGTGCAATGTCAGTCTGCAAACCGCGTCAGGGCCGGAAGGCAGCAGCGCTCAGCAGCTCCTGGCATGTGCGTGGGACCTCCGGGCTGCGGTGGGACCCGTTCCGGGAAACGGATCGCCGCGCGACCTCTGCGCCGCAGAGGCCTGGCCCGTCCCCGCGGGGCCGAGGAACACTGGAGCGTTGCTAGATGTATCAGGCTCTCGCGCGGAAATGGCGGCCCCAGACGCTCGACGACGTGCTGGGACAGCAGGCCGTCACCCGCACCCTGCGCAACGCCCTCAAGAGCAAGCGAATCGCCCAGTCGTTCGTCTTCGCCGGCCCGCGCGGGTGCGGCAAGACCACGACGGCGCGCATCCTGGCGCGGGCCCTCAACTGCGCCCAGGGCCCGACGCCGACCCCGTGCGGGGTCTGCGAGGCGTGCACGGAGATCGCCGAGGGGCGTGACATCGACGTCCTCGAGATCGACGCCGCCACCCACACCGGCGTGGACAACGTCCGCGAAGTGATCATCGAGGGGCTGTCGATTGCCCCGGCGCGCAACCGCTACAAGGTGTTCCTCATCGACGAAGTGCACATGCTGTCGAACTCGTCGTTCAACGCGCTGCTCAAGTCGATCGAGGAGCCGCCGGCGCACGTCGTCTTCATGATGGCGACGACCGCGCTCGACAAGATTCCCGACACCGTGCTGTCGCGCTCGCAGATCTACGAGTTCCGCACCATCCCGTCCAAGACCGTGGCCGAGCGCCTGCGCTTCATCGCCGGGCAGGAGGGCATCACCGTGCCCGACGACGCGCTGCTGCTGCTGGCCCGCGCCGGCGAGGGCAGCATGCGCGACTCGCTCAGCGCTTTCGACCAGGTGCGCGCCTTCTCGGGCGACACGCTCACCCTCGACGACGTCACCACCGTGCTCGGCCTGGTCGGCCGCGACCTGGTGTTCGACATGCTCGACGCGATTGCCGGCGAAGACGCCAGCCAGGCGTTCACGCTGGTCGAGAAGGCCATCGAGCGGGGCTACGACCTGCGCCTCCTATGCCGCGAGCTGGCCCGCGCCTCGCGCGACCTGCTGGTGGTGTCGGTCGACGCCGGGCGGCTCAAGGATCCCGACGTGGCCAGCGAATCGGAACGGGAGCGCGTGCAGTCGATCGGCGCGAAGTTCTCGCGCGAAGATCTGCTGCGCACCTTCGACGGCTTCACCCGCGCCGAGTACGACGTGCGCCAGTCGGACTACCCGCGCTTCCAGCTCGAGATGGCGCTGCTGCGCCTGATGCACCTGCGCAAGTTGCTGCCGCTGGCCGAACTGCTCGAGGGCGCCGGCGCCCGCGGCCTGGCCGCCTCCGCGGCGCGCCCGGCCGCCCCAACCCCGCCGCGCTCCGCCCCGGCCCCGCCGCTGGCTGCCTCCCGCCCGACGATGCCGCCCGCGCCACCGCGCCAGGCCCCGGCTCCGGCCGCGCGTCAGGCGCCGGCACCGGTGGCGCGTCCCGCGGCACCGGCGGCCCGAACGGCAGTCGCACCGCCGCCCGCCGCGGCGCCGAGCGCGCCGTCGCATCCCGGAGAACCGCTGCCCGAGGGCGCGCGCGACCACTACCTGGCCGCGGTGAAGGCCGGCAAGGTGTTCTTCTACAACGCGGTCGTGGCCCAGGCCTACCGCATCGAGGTCACGCCGGCGGGCATCACCTTCTCGTTCCTGCCGAATCAGAAGGTGCCGCGGTCGCAGTGCGACGAGAACCGCGCCTGGCTCGAATCGCTGGGCGAGCAGTTGTTCGGGCGCTTCATCCCGGTGCGCATCGCCGTGGCCGATCCCGGGCGGCGGCGGCGCCGGCCGGTCCGGCGCCGGCCATGCCCGCGGCCGCCCCGGCGCGGCCGGCGCTGAAGAGCCCGCTGGCCGGGCCGAGCGAAGAAGATCTGCGCCAGGAAGCGCTGTCGGACCCGACGGTGCAGGCCATGCTCGAGATCTTCCCGGTCGAACGCACCAAGGTCGAGGAGATGTGACGTGCTGCCAGGGCCCCTCGACGCGCTCGTCGAACAGTTCCGCAAGTTGCCCGGCGTGGGCGCCAAGAGCGCGCAGCGCCTGGCCTTCCATGTCCTGAAGACGCCGCGCGAAGACGCCGAGCGGCTGTGCGACGCCATCCGCCACGTGAAGGACAGCGTCACCTACTGCTCGGTGTGCCACAACATCACCGACGTGGACCCGTGCCGCTACTGCGCGGACGAGGGCCGCGACCACCGGTTGATCTGCGTCGTCGAGGAGCCGCAGAACGTCAACGTGATCGAGAAATCGCGCGGCTTCAAGGGCGTGTATCACGTGCTCATGGGCACCATCTCGCCGCTCCAGGGCATCGGCCCCGACGACCTGAAGATCAAGGGCCTGCTGGCGCGCATCGGCGAAGGCCAGGTCGACGAAGTGATCCTGGCCACCAGTCCCACGGTGGAAGGCGAAGCCACGGCCATCTACCTGGCCCGGCTGCTGCGGCCGCTGGGCGTGCGGGTGACCCGTATCGCCACAGGCATCCCGGTCGGCAGCGACCTCGAATACGCCGACGAGCTGACCATGGGCAAAGCGATGGAGGGGCGCCGCGACGTGTCGTAGTCCGGGGCGCGTCCCGGGCTAGAATCGTCGGCGGTTTCGAGAGATGCTCCCCATCTCCTATCAGATGCCCGCAGCCGTGGTGCTGCTCGTGTTCGGCGCCGCGGCGTGCGTGGCCGGCTTCCGGCTGCTGCGCTACGTGCTGGCGGTCTTCGGCTTCATCATCGGCGGCCTGGCCGCCAGTTCCCTGCTCGGCACCGGCGAAACCGCCTACATGATCGGCGCCTTCCTGCTCGGCGGCCTGGCCGGCGCGGTGATCATGGTGGCCGCCTCGTTCATCGGCGTGGCCCTCGTGGGCGCGGCCCTGGGCGCGGCCGCGGTCACCCTGGCCTGGACGCAGGTGCCGGGCGACCCGCACCCCTACGTGGTCATCCTGGCCTCGGTGGCCGGGGCGTGGCTGGCCACGTGGCTGCAGCGCTACGTGACCATCGTCGGCACGGCCTTCGGCGGCGCCTGGGCGCTGCTCGTCGGCGCGCTGGCGCTGTCGGGCGACCAGGGCAAGCTGGCCGCGGCCGCCGCTGGCGATGTCTGGGTGCCGTATCCGATGCACCCGGCGCCGGGGCAGGCGTGGGTGCCGTGGGCGTGGCTGGCGCTCGGCCTCGGCGGCGTGCTGATGCAGCTCTATGTCACCGGCGGACAGGCCGGCCGGGTCGTGAAGAAGGGCCGGAAGTAGCCGCCGCCTGGCCGGCGGTCGCGCCCATCACCCGGCCCAGGCTGCCTTTGTAGCCGGTCATCTCCAGGTAGCCGCGCCCCTGCACCGCGCGTCCGCGCGCCGTGCCCGCCACCTGCACCATCCCTTCCCAGTAGGCGATGCCGGCGCCGGTCGTGGCCAGTTCCTGACTGGCCAGCGGGGTGGTGACGGTCAGGGTGAGCTGCTCGCGCGGCAGGCCGATCGTCCACGACACAGGATAGGTCGCGCCCGACGGCGCCGTGAACGTGGCCCCGGCCGGGGCCAGCGTGAAGTCGGCCGCGCTCAGATGCGTGGTGCCGCCGCGGGCGTCGACCAGCGTGCCGCTCGAGCGCGGATCGCGCGAGCCGTCGGCGCGCCGCAACTGATAGAGCATCAACTCGCGATTGTCGTCGAGCTGCAGCGACAGCCAGTCCCAGCCTTGCTGTTCTGGTTCGAGGAAGCTGGTGCCGAACTCGTGGTCCATCCAGCTCTCGCCGGTGACCTCGAACCGCTCGCCGTCCACCACGATGGCGCCGCGCGTGGGCATGCGGGTCATCGAGTAGTAGTGCGAAGCGTTGCCCTGGCGCGCGCCCTTCTGGCTGATGCCGTCGATGCCGTTGATGGCTGGCGCCTTGCCCTCGTCGAGCGTGAGCTGCACCGCCGCCTGGCCCGAGGTGGCGGCAATCACGTGCCGGCCCGCCGCGTCGAGGCCGGCGGTCCAGTCGTCGTTCCACACCTTGTAGGTGTCGGTGGATGCGCCCGCCAGGCCCGGTCCGCCGCGGCTCAAGCGCTCGTCGAAGCGGTAGCGCCGGCCCTCGGGATCGGACACGGCCAGGTGCGCCATGTAGATGTCGCGGATGGCCCAGCGCGACGGATTGACCGGCGCCGCGTCGACGCCGACGCGGAAGAACGTGACCTGGTAGCCGAAGCGCCGGCCGGCGGCCGTGGCCACGTTGCCGGTGTAGTACCACCATTCGATCTTGTAGTCGGGATGACTGGCGTGATCGCGCGGGAAGGCGAAGGTATAGCCGGGCGCCGCCTCGCGCCACGGCGACTGCGCCTGCGTAACCGTGAGTGCGGCGAGCACCACCGCGCAGACCCCCGCGGCCAGCGCCCGCCGGGCGCGGCTGTGGCCGTCCTTCGCGGCCGATCCTTCGTGGCCTCTGCTATTCGTCATGGTCCACCACCAACTGCGTGGCCCGCCGCGCCGGGATGAAGCCGGCGATGGCCGTGGCGGCCACGACCAGCAGCGAGACCTGCACCAGGAACATCACCGGCACGCGGAACTGGATGGTCCAGCCGAAGCTCTGGACGTTGATCACGTAGACCAGCAGCACCGACAGCGCCAGCCCGACGGCCAGGCCGATACTCATGCTGGCGGCGCCGATGAGCGCGGCCTCGATGACCACGACCCGCTGCACCTGGCGGCGCGCCGCCCCGATGAGCCGCAGCATGGTCAGCTCGCGCCGGCGTTCGATGACCAGCGTGAGCAGCGTGCCGGCCACGCCCAGCATCGCCACCACGACGGCGATGAGCTCGAGCGCGTAGGTGATGGCGAAGGTGCTGTCGAAGATGCGCAGCACCTCGGTGCGCAGGGCCCGGTTGGTGTAGATGAAGGCGCGATGGCCGTCGTCGAGCCCGTTCAGCATCTCCTGGCGGACCTGTTCCGGCTCGGCGCCGTCGCGCAGGTAGACGGCCAGGCTGGTGGGCGGCTGATCGGTGAAGTGCCTGGCGAAGGTGCCCTGGTCCATCACCACCACGCCGCGGTCCACGGCGTAGTCGTAGTAAACGGCCACGACCGTGAACGGACGGTCTCCGACCCGGGTGGCCAGCTGGATGGTGTCGCCGGGCCGGGTGCCGTAGCGATTGGCGAAGGCCTCCGAGACGATGACCGCATCGGTGCCCAGGGCCCGGGCCAGGGCGGCGCGGCCATCGGCGGGCTCCTTGAAGAGCAGGGCGCCGTGCGACAACACCACGTCGAACCGCCCGGCGCCGAGCACCACCAGGTTGCCCTGGTAGAGCGAGATCGAGATTGCGGAAGGTGTCGACGGCGGCCACGCCGGGATGCGCCGAAATCGCCTCCACGACCGAGGGGGACAGCGACTGGCCCGAGCCGGTCGTGGGCTGCACGCCGGGACCGACGAAGAGGTCGGCCTGCAGCGTCTGGCCCACCCAGTAGATTGACCGTGTCGCGGAAGCTGCCGATCATCACCGCCACCGCCACCATCATGGCCAGGCTGACCGACAACGCCGCAATCGAGATCGACAGCCGGGGAATGGCCGACGACAGGTGCGCGTGGGCCAGCACGCCCTCGACGCCGAGCAGCCGCCGCAGCGGCGCGCGGACCATCCGGGCCATGCCGTAGACCAGCGCCGGCACGAGCAGGGCGGCGCCGATGATGGTGACGAAGGCCGCCAGATAGCCGAAGAGCGGCATGCCGTTCACCGGCCCGAGCTGGGCCAGGCCGAGCGCCGCGGCCAGGACCACGAGCGGCACGACGAAGGTGCGGGGCCGCAGGCGCACGCGCGTCTCGAGGCGGTCGGCGCCGCGCATCGCCGCCGTGGGCGGCACGCGGCTGGCTTCGAGCGCCGGCACCGTGGCGGCCAGCAGCGAGAGCGGCACGCCGATGAGCAGCGCCAGCACCACGTGCGCCCAGCCGAGCGCGGGCGGCGCCGCCGCCGTGGCGATGTAGATCGTGCTCACGGTGGCGCCGGTCACGCCGACGGCCAGATCGGCCAGCAGCCGCCCCAGCCCGAGGCCCAGGGCCGCGCCGGCCAGCCCCATCACCGCTGCCTCGCCCAGGAACAGCCCCAGCACCTGGCGGCGGGTGACGCCGAGCGCGCGCAGCATGCCCACTTCGTCGCGACGCGCCAGCACCGACACGGTGGCGGTGTTGTAGACCAGGAACAGCCCGACCACCAGCGCCACCCACGACAGCGCCGACAGGTTCAGGTGAAAGGCGGCGAGCATGCGCTCGACCTGCTGCCCGCGCCGCGACGGCCGCGCGGCGGTGAGCCCGGCCGGCAGGCGCTTGCCGATGGCCTCGGCGGCGGCGTCGAGATCGTCGCTCGTCGGCGCGCGCGAAGCGTCGAGCGCCGTTGGCGCCCGTTCGATCTGCACGTCGAGGCGATCGATGCGCCCCAGCCGCGCGAAGGCCAGCTGCGCGGCGGCGATGTCCATCAGCACGAAGCTGCCGTCCATCACCCGGGCCGGGCCCTTGTCCTCGAGCAGCGCCCGCACGACATAGGTGTTGATGCGGTCTCCGGCCATCAGCCGGATCTCGTCGCCGAGCTGGTAGCCGCGGCGGCGCGCCAGCTTCTCGGTGATGACGATGCTTTGCGGGCTGGTGAGCAGTTCGAGGAACGCCTGGGAGGTGAGCTCCGTGCCCCGCGCGCCCGCGACGGGAGCCTCGCCTCCCACGTCGGCGGCAGTCTCGCCCGCGGCTGGACCCGCACCTGTCCCGCGGCCGGGGCGTAGGCGCCCACCGCGTAGTCGCGCAAGGTGCGGTCGCGCAGGATGTCGACGCCGAGCACCTTCACGGCTTCGCTCCGCCGCGGCCGATACCTCGCCGGCGTCTCGCCGGTGACGATGGCCATGTCGCCCTCGATGACCGGCGACACCGGGCCGAACTCCCGCAACCAGCCGAGCGAGGGCAGCAGCGTCTCGTCGATGCCGCCGGTGCCGAGGATCTCGATCGAGGCGCGGCCCGACACCGTATCCAGCGCCGTTTCGAAGCCGCGCACCGAGCTGGCGTTGGTGAGCTGGATGGCAATCACCACGCCGATGCCGAGGGCGATGCCGGCCACGGTGGTGAGGGTGCGGGTGCGCTCGTGCGCCATGCGGCGCAGGATGAACTGCCGGAAGAGACGCAGGCTCATGCGCCGCCGTCGAGCTTCCCGTCGCGCATCCGCAGCGTGCGCGCGGCCGCGGCCGCCACGTCGGCCGCATGCGTGGCCAGCAGGATGGTGATGCCGAGGTCGCGGTTCAGGTCCGACGAGCAGCGCCAACACGTTGGCGCCGTTGCCCGAGTCGAGGTTGCCGGTGGGCTCGTCGGCCACGAGCAGCGCCGGCTGGTGCACCAGCGCCCGGGCGATGGCCGCCCGCTGCGCCTCGCCGCCCGACACCTGCTGCGGATAGTGGGCGAGCCGGTGCCCGATGCCGACGCGTTCGGCCAGGGCCGCGGCGCGTGTCTCCGCGTCCTTCACCGCCATCCCGCCGAGCAGGCAGGGCAGGGCGATGTTGTCGCCGATGGTCAGCGTGGGCAGCAGGTTGAAGAACTGGAACACGAAGCCGATGCGGTCGCGGCGCAGGCGGGTGAGGGCGTCGTCGTCGAGGCCGCCGATGTCGCGGCCCTCGATGGCGAGCGTTCCCGCCGACGGGCGGTCCATGGCCCCGCACAGGTGCAGCAGCGTGGACTTGCCGCAGCCCGACGGGCCCATCAGCGCCACGAAATCGCCGGGCTCGAGGACCAGCGACACGCCGCGCAGGGCCGCGACGGGAGCGGCGCCGCCGGTGTAGGTCTTTTCGAGGGCGTCGGCGACGAGCAGCGGCATGGATACAGTGTATGACCCGCGCTGCTGGCGAAACGTCCCCGCGCGCGCCAGGGTCTTGCGAGGCGCGCACGGTTCGGTTTACGATGAACGTTCGTTTGGCCTCCGGCATTCGCGCCTGGGGCGAGCGTCCTGCCTGTTCCTCGGTAGCTCAACGGCAGAGCATCCGGCTGTTAACCGGAGGGTTGCTGGTTCGAATCCAGCCCGAGGAGCCATTCCCATCAACAACGTAGCGCTAGCTCTCGGCGGCGCAAGAATCACTTGTGCATCTCGAACGCAAGTGCCTCCAGCCCGTCGTTCGCATGCGCCTACGATCTTCCTGCGCGTAGCAACCTCCGGCAGGCGGATGCCCCGCAATTTTGGCCTCGGACCTGTTCTGTGCTTAGCGCGTCAGGCAGCCCGGCGGGCGATACAATTCAATTACGTGCTAACGAGGTCGCCCGGGGAGGGCGTTCACTAAACTGATTCAAGGCGCCAGGGCGGTGGGCCATCGTCGGTGATGGCGTAGCTCGCCCGGATCAACTGCGCCAGAACGAGGGAATTGCATGACAGGTGTGATCAAGACATTGCGAGCCGACAAAGGCTTCGGTTTCATCAAGGGTTCGGACGGTTCGCAGTATTTCTTCCATCAGAGCGCCATCTACGGCGAGGGCATCGACATGTTGCGCGAAGGTGACAGCGTGGAGTTCGAGCTTGGCCCAGAAGGACCCAAGGGGCCGCGAGCTGAAAGCGTCAGGCGCACGTCCACCTGACGTTCGGCGCGCTGACGCTGCGGCGTGCGCGGGGCTCCAACGGCCGCCATTCAGTTGGCGGGTTTGATTGGGACGAGCCGGGGGGAATGGCCGGGATGGTGCACGCCACGAGACCCGGGCCGCCCCCTACCTTGGTGGGGCGCCGACCTCGCCGAGCGGCTCACCGCGATCGAGCATCCGTGCGCCACTCCGCCGCTCCCGGGTCACTTGAGTTAGCCGAGCTGCCGACCCATAATCCCCGGTAGTCCGGATCCCCTCGCCGTGGCCCAGTCGCCCGACCCCTACACCGCGCACGCCGAGACCATCGAGTCGGCGCTGTCCCATGCCTGCCGGGGGCACCGCCTGGCGCCGGATGTGGCCGACGAATTCCGTTCCTGGGCGCGGCTGCGGCTCATCGACAACGACCAGGCCATCCTGCGGAAGTTCGAAGGGCGCAGCAAGCTGCGCACCTTTCTCATCACCGTCGTGCAGCGCTTGTATCTGGACTGGCGCAACGCGGAATGGGGCAAGTGGCGCCCCTCGGCCGACGCACGACGGCTCGGAGCCGTCGCAGTCGAGCTCGAGCGCCTCGTTCTTCGTGACCAGTTGGCCTACGACGAGGCGGTGCACACGCTGGCCGCCAAGGGCCTGGCTTCGGCGGAGCAATGCGAACGGGCCTGGGTGCAGCTGCCACGACGTCCTCGCCGGCGTCGCGTGGACGAGGACGACATGGCCTCGCTGGCCAGCCCGTCGTCGGCAACCGAGCTCGTGGACGACGACGAATCGCGCGCCGAAGCGACGGCCATGAGCGAGGCTCTGCGGCGCGCGCTGGACACCTTGCCAGCCGCCGACCGCACCCTTCTGCAGCTGCGGTACTGGGGTGGTTACACCGTGCCGCGCATCGCAGCGCTGACCGGCGAGAACCAACCGGCGCTCTACCGGCGATTCGACCGCATCGTGACGGACCTGCGGCGTTGCCTCGAGGCCGAGGGCCTCAGTGGGCGGGCGCTGGCCGCGCTGTCTGGTCGCTTCGACGGGGACCACGAGCTTGCCGCGAATAATTCGGTGGGTCCGCCGGGAAGTCGGCCGCTGCGTCCGTCACCTATAGAAGACACCGGGAGAGAGCATGCCTGATCATCCCGGGGCCGGACGTCTCGATCCTGAAACCCTTGCCGCCTATGTCGATGGGCTGCTCCCGCCCGAGGAACGGGCGAAGGTGGATGCCGAGATCGCTGCCGATCCCGAAAACTTCGAGTGGCTGGTGAACACCATTGGCGCGGTGGACGACGACACGATCCAGGTTCTGCCGTTCCAGCGCCGCCGGGCCGTGAGGAGCGGAGTATGGGTGCTGCTGGCCGCGGCCGCGTCGGCCTTGCTGGTGGTGCAGCTGCAGCCCGAGTGGTGGCAGCACCTGCGCGGTCCTCAGGCGGATCCGAGGTTTGCCACGCTGGTGGCCGCGGTGGGGCACGAGCGTTACCTCGAGGCGCGACTCAGCGGCGGATTCGAATACGGACCTCCGCGGCAGGTGATGCGCGGGCCGACTGACCTGTCGACTCAGAACCACGCGTTGCTGGCGGCGGCGGGCGAGCTGCAGAAGGCCGCGGACGCGAATCCGAGCCCGGAGAACCTGCACGCGTGGGGGGTGGCGCAATTGCTGCTCGGGGCTCCGGACCTGGCCCTGGTCACACTCACGGCCGCTCTGGCGAAGGAGTCCAGTCACGCGGTCGCCATCGACCTGGCGGCTGCCTATCTTTCCGATGGAGCTCCGTCTGAGGCGTCGCTCGGTACCGGACGCACGGCTACGGGGCCGTTTGGCGGCGGCCCTTCTGGCCCCGGCCGCGTCCGCGCGGAACCCCGTGGCGGCTTTCAACTACGCCCTGGCGCTGGAGCAGGCCGGAGACGTCGCGGCGGCGCGCCGCGCGTGGGAAGTCGCGCTCGAGCTCCAGACCGACGCGGGCTGGCGGCACGATGTGGAGACGCGTCTGCAACGACTGCAACAGGCCAGGCCGTGACTCGTCCCGCGGTGGCGCGTCGTGCCGCGGCTCGATGGGTCGTCGGCATCGCTCTGGCCGCCGCTGGTGGTCGCGGCGGCGGCTCTCGCCTTCGCGCGCCGACCCGCCGTCAATCAGCCGGACGAATTGTCGTCCTTGGTGGCCGCACTCGGCAGCCGGCGAGTGACCGCCGGGCGGCTCACAGGGGGCTTCCACCACGGTGAACTGACCACCGCCCGCGGAGTGTCGCCAGCCGTGGCCCCGGACGTGGCCATGGCGGCCGCGCGCCTCGAGAAGCATCTCACCGAGGTTCGAAGTGCGCGCACGTTGGAGGCCGCCGGCATCGCTCGCCTCGTGATGGGCGAGCCTGGACGCGCGGTCGAGGCGCTGTCGAGCGCCACCGGCGCCGCGCCAGACTGCGCGAGCTGCTGGTCCAATCTCTCCGTCGCCTACCTCGAACGGGCCGACCAACTGGGCGCTGGTGCGGTCGCCATGCTCATTCCCGCACTCGACGCGTCAGAGCGCGCGGTGGCCCTCGCGCCGCGCCTGCCTGAAGCGTGGTTCAACGCGGCCATGGTCAGGGAGCGCGTTGGCCTGGGGGCCGCAGCCGCCTGGCAGGTGTTCCTGTCGCTGGAAGACGAGTCGCCGTGGCGGCGCGAGGGGGCGTCTCGTCGGCAGGCACTAACGCGTCCTGGCTCGGCCACGGCGGCGGGACCGGTCGCCACATCGACCGCCTTCCCGCTGGTGCCGGACTATGACGTGAGTGCTGCGTGTGCCGCGCACCCGGGCGATGCCCGCGCCTACGCCGAAGACCTGCTTCTGGGGCAGTGGGCGGAAGCCGTGATGGTTGACGACGCGCGGGAGGCCGCGCGACTCAGGGCCCGCGTCGAGGCCGTCGCCAGCTGCCTGTCAGAGCGCGCCGACGATAATCTGATCGCGGCCACGGTGGCCGGCCTCCCCGAGCGGATCGACGGCCCGGAAGCGAGACAGCACGCGCAGTTGTTTCGCGCCTATTCGAGTGGGCGGGCCCACTACGAAGGGGCGCGCGAAACCCAGGCCGGGCAGGAGTTCAATCGGGCCCTGCTCCTGTCGCGCCGCCTGGGCAGCCCGTTCCGCTGGCTCACGGAGTATCAGCTCGCGACCATCGACTACCAGGCTCGCCGGCTGGCTCACGCCCAAGCCGCCTTGGAGCGCATCCGCGCGCTGGCCGCGTCCCGCAACTACCGGGGCCTCGAGATTCGCGCCATGACCCTGACGGGCACGGTGCTGATGCAGCTGGGCCGGCTGCGCGAGTCCCACGAGGCATACGTGTCTGCCGCCGCTCGCGCCGACATGAGCGTCGATGCCGATCTCGCGTCGACGGCGCTCTACAGCCTGGCCAATACGGCCCGACTCGTCGGCGATTCACTGCGCGGCTGGCGCGCCCTGATGCGGGCCCTGCCGCACCTCGATCGCATCGGCAATCCCCGCCGGCGCCTGATGGTGCTCTACAACGCCTCGATGCTGGCGGAGCACGATGGGCGCCTCTTTGCGGCGTTGCACTTTCAGAACGCCGCCTTGGACACGGCCATGGCGCGGGCGGTTCCCGGCGCGATCGTGGAAGCGAGAACGCGGCGAGCCGAGCTGTCCTATCGGCTCGATCGGCCGGCCGACGCCGCCGCCGACCTGGCCGCCGCCAGAACGACCCTCGGCCTGGTCTCGGAGCCACTCCGGGCGCGCTACTACAGCGGGCTCTGGAACGCCGTGTCCGGCCGGACGCAGCTCGGCTCCGACCCGCGAGGCGCCGTCGAACACCTGACCCAGGCGCTCGATGTCTTTGCCGCGACCGAACCGGCGGATGTGCCTGGGTTGTACCTGGCGCGGGGACGGGCCCATCGCGCCGCCGGGGAATCCCTTGCCGCCGACGCCGACTTCAGAGCCGGTATCACCGCACTCGAACAGCTGCGCGAGCGAACCACCCACCGCCGCGACCGGGTGTCGCTGTTCGACACCGGCTGGGAACTGTTCGACCAGATGGTGGACCTGCACAGCCACGATCCGGCTGCCGCCTTCGCCTTTGCCGAACGCGGCCGGGCCCGCGGTCTGCTCGACGCGATGGGCGGACCGACCACCGAATCGAGTGCGGCCGCGGTGGCCGCCGCACTGCCCGAGGGTGTCTCGGTCCTGGAATACGCGGTGTTGGAACGCGAGACGCTGCTGTGGCTCCTGCAACGCGGTCGGACGCGCTTCTACCGGTTGCCGCTACGGTCGGCGGACCTCGTCGTCGCATCGCGTGACTACGTCGAGGCGCTACGCGCTGGCAGCGACGCCGAGAGCGCCGGCGCCGTGAAGCTCTATGCGCAACTACTGGCGCCGGCGGCGCAAGATCTCGAGGCCGGCACCGCGCTCGTCGTGGTCGGCGACCAGATCATCAGCGCCATTCCGTTCGCGGCGCTCTCGCCCGCGCCTGGCCGGCGCTTGCTCGAAGACTTCACCATCTCGTACGCGCCCAGTGCCAGCGTGGTCCTGCGAACCCTGGCCTTGCGGTCCAGGACCGGGAATCCTGAGAGGCGGCGACTGGTCGCCGTCGGCAACCCAACGTTTGCGCGCCACAAGTATCCCCATCTGCGGCCGCTGCCCGGGGCCGAGCGCGAGGTTCAGGACATCGGCGGTCAGTACGCGCAGGCGACCGTCTTGATCGGAGCCCAGGCGACCAAGCCGCGGTTCTTGAACGAGCTCGGCACGGCCGACGTGGTCCACGTGGGCACCCACACCGTCGTCAACGAAGAGTACCCGACCGAGTCGGAGCTGTTGTTTGCCGAGGTCGAGGGCCGTGACGGCAACCTCACCGTGGAGGAACTGGCGCGGTCGGTGGCGCGCGCGCCGGCGATCGCCGTGCTGGCGGCGTGCTCCACCAGCCAGGGGACGCCGTTTCGCCTCGAAGGGGTCATGAGCCTGGCTCGAGCCTTCCTCGAGATGGGAACGCCCCAGGTCGTGGCCACTCTGTGGGACGTCGAGGACGCCAGTGCGGCGACGCTGTTCGCGCGCATGCATCGCGGCCTCGCGGGCGGTATCGACGCTGGCGTGGCGCTTCGCGCCGCGCAGCTCTCGCTGCTGCGCGGTTCCGATGGCCGCCTGCAGGCAGCCCGGTACTGGGCGCCGTACGTGGTCTTGGGGGCGGCAGTAACTCGTGTCGATGGAGAAGGCGCAGATTTTACTAGGAGGATTCGTGGCAAAAGTGACGATTGACTTCAACGGCGGCTTCGCGTGGTTGTTCGACGGCGATGGCACTGGCGCCCAGGCGACTGTGGGGCTGGTCAAAGCGAAGGCGGGGTCGAAGTACCAGCACGAGTGGGAGATCGTCGTCGACCAGATCGCGATCACCGCGGCGACCACGGCCCATTCAGAACCCGACCCGGAGCAGCCCGGCAAGCAGGTGTTTCGGGCCAGCGGGGTGGTAACGCTGGGTATCGACGGCACCGCCCCGCCACCAGGCCCGCTTACGAGGAACGTCAGCACGACGAATCCGCGGAGCCACGACGATTTCTACTACGTGTTCAACGTCGCACGCCTCAAAGGGGTTGCCCAGGCGAAGGCGGATCCGAACGCGCTGTCGGTCAGGATGGACGTTCCGGCCGGTACCCTGATCGTCAGCGGTGAGGCGAGATTCGAATGGAAGTTCAAGGACGCCAAGGGCTCGCCGCACGGCAACGACCGGCATCTGGCGTCGAAGATCCGCCTCGAACCGACGAAGGTGCCGACCAAGACCGCGGAGCTGTCGTGGGGCGGCGTGACGGTCGTGTGCGACGCCAGCAAGCCACTGACGATTACGATGCGGGCGGCGTGTGCCTGCGGTTCGAAACCGCTGGCCCCGGACGACCCAGCACCGGGGTTCTTTGAAGTCTACGAGTTGTACCCCAGCGGCGTGCCCGACGACGACCGACTCATTCCGTTTTTCAAAGGCGCAGCAGTGCTGACCCCGCCGGAGCGGGGGCAAACGGCTGGGTCCGGTAGCGATGCCATTCGTACGCCGGGACCCGATTGCCCGCTAACCGAGCACCGGAAGTGACACCCTCATAACCAGCCGCCGCGGAATCCGGCCCGGCGCAATCCCTGGACGATGTAGGGACACTGCCGCGCCAGCTGCCAGACCAGGCCGGTGCGCTGGTTCTCGATCATCAACACGATCGGCCCTTGATTCAGGCCGAAGTTCCACGGCGACACCCATCCCGAGGCATGGTTCGACGCCACCGGGAATGTCGGGTTGAAGGTCGCCTTGAAGCCATACGAGTCCGGCCGCTCGAGCTTGACCTCATCGGTGAAATGCTTGATGGCCGGGAGGACGATCTCCGGGGCGAACGGCAACGAGGCCACCACGGCCCACGGCGCCAGCGTCCCATCGTCGGGTCCGTCCGGAGCGCCACGCGCCACGTAATCGAAGAACTTGCGCTTGACGCCGTTAACCTTCATCGTGGCCGGTCCGGGCCCGTCGCTGGCGGTCAGGCCCCAGCAATCCTTGCTGTAGCCGGCAAAGCCGCGTGGATTGCGGATCGCGTACTCGCGCTGCACATAGGTGGCGCGTCGGCTGTTCTCGAAATAGTCGAGTCCCCGGTCGCGCATGTAGGCGTCCTGAATGCCTCTGAAGTCGATCCAGAGATGGGACAGCTGGTGAATGAACAGCGGACCGGCGTGGACGAGTTCGTAGTCGTAGATCTTCTTCCAGGCGTAGGTGGACAGCCAGGCCGGGTAGCTGTCGTCGGATAGCGGGTAGGTGGGGGAGCCCAGGGCCAGCACGTAGAGCAGCAGCGCTTCGTCGTAGCCCTGCCAGCGATGTCGGAGGAAGCCGGCGCGGGGCTTGTAGCCATGCGCGAGCCTCGCCTGGCCGTGTTGCGCCCATCGCCAATCGGCGCGGCGGTACAACCCGTCGGCCAGGACTCTGATCTGATGTTCGTCCTCGGTGTCACGCTCGAAGTAGGCGGCGGCGGTCAGGGCGCCGGCCAGCAGGAAGCCGGTGTCGACGGTCGAGAGTTCGCACCGCCAGGCGCGCTGTCCCGTCGTCATGTCGAGAAAGTGATAGTAGAAGCCCTTGTAACCGGTGGCGTCCGGCGCCGTCCCCTGCACGCTGTCGCGGAAGAACCGCAGGGTCGTCAGGGTGATCCTCACCGCCGCGTCCCGCGTCATGAGGCCACGCTCGACACCCACGGGGTAGGCGGCGAGCGCGAGGCCGGTGGCCGCCACGCTGGCCGGCCAGCCGTCGCGCGTCTTGTCCGCAATCAGCCCGTTCGCGGGATTGACCTCCTTCATGAAGTACTCGAACGTCTCGCACTGGAGCCGGTCCAGCAGTTCGTCATCATCCGGCAGTGGCTGAGGCATGGAAAGTGAGGCGAGCGTAGGGCGGCATCGGCCGCCTCGTCAAACGTGTACACTCCGCTACAGGCGCCACAATCTCCCACACCTACTGTGAGGGGAGGTACCTGTGGCAGGCCGGTTGGGAAACCGATGAAGCCTAGCATCGTTCTGGGGCGGCTGTTCGGCATCGACATCGGACTTCACTACAGCTGGTTCATCATCGCGCTGCTGATCACGCTGTCGCTGGTCGGGCACTTCGGCGCGACCGATCCCGACTGGAGCCGCGCGGTCGTGTGGACCGCGGCGGTGGTCACCGCCGTCCTCTTCTTCGTTTCCATCGTCCTCCACGAGCTGTCCCACGCTCTGGTCGCGCGCGCCCGCGGCGTTTCGGTCCGTTCGATCACGCTCTTCGCGCTGGGCGGCGTCGCCACGATGGACAACCCGTCGCCCGACGCCAAGACCGAGTTCTGGATCGCCGTCGCCGGACCGATTGCCAGCGTCGCCGTTGGGCTGGGCTGTTACGCGCTGGCGGCGTCACTGGGCTGGTCGCCACAAGCCGACGTCAGCCCGGCTACCGCGGTCCTGGGCTGGCTGGGATACATCAACATCTCGTTGGCGGTCTTCAACCTGATTCCCGGGTTTCCGCTGGACGGCGGCCGGATCCTGCGGGCGATTCTCTGGGGACGGAGCGGAGACGCCGATCGCGCCACCCTGACCGCGGCGCGAGTGGGTCAGGCGGTGGCCCTCCTCTTCATCCTGCTCGGGGTGATGCGATTCTTCGGAGGCGCCGGAATTGGTGGTCTGTGGATCGCCTTCATCGGGTGGTTCCTGCTGCAGGCCGCTCAGGCCAGCTACGCCCAGGTGGCGGTCGTCGCCGACCTGCGCGGGGTGCACGTGCGCGATATCATGTCGGCCGATTGCGCCATGGTGGACGCCGACATGCGGGTGCAGACGCTGGTGGACGAGCACCTGCTGCGCAGCGGACAACGCTGCTTCGTGGTCGGCGGCGACGGTGGCATCCTCGGGCTGCTCACCTCCCACGAGGTCAAGGACGTGGCTCGCGACCGTTGGCCCACGACTCCGCTCCGCGACGTCATGCGCCCGATCGACCAGCTGCGTACCGGTCCGGCCCGACGCGCTGGCCATCGACGCGCTGCGACTGATGGGCCAGGAGGACGTCAATCAGCTGCCGGTGATGTCCGGGGGGAAGTTCGAGGGGATGGTCGGGCGCAGGCACATCCTGCAGCTCCTGCAGGCTCGCGCCGAGCTGAACCAGCCCAGCCCTGCGGGCACCGCCCGCGGCAACCGCACGAGCCACGCATCAGGCGCGGGGGACTAGCCGTCGCGCAGCCGCCCGAGCATGCTCTCGATGGACCGCGCCATCGTTTCAGCAGCGCCGTCCACGGCGTCCTCCACGGTCGCCGCCTGATGGGTGACGGCGATGGGCTGGCGGCCTTCGAGCCGGGCCTCCATCATGCACCGTATGTCCGCCGCGCCGCCCCGGGGGCCGTTCTCGTCGCTCAGATGAATCTCCACCCTCGTGATCTGATCGCTGAATCGCCCCAGCGCGCCCTCGACGATGGTCTTCGCCTGGGCCGCCAGGCCCTCGCTGCCGGTGATGTTGGAGTCGGTGTTCGTCTGTATCTGCATCTGCCCCTCTGGTATGGCGTCCGGATCGCTACTGTGAATCCTCCCACGGAGACGGTCTGTCCCATAGTGGACATCCGCCCCTTCGTTCTCCCACCTTGCAATCGACTGCGCGCGGGCCTGGCGCGACGGTGCGTTCGTCATCGGTCAGTCGATGGGCGGATTCCTCGTGTGTCCCAAGCGAACTGCTGCGTCACGTGCGCGCGTCGCTCGCCGACGTCGCCCTTCGCGGGGTGCGCGGCAAGGCCGTCAAAGCCGACCCGCGCGGTGCGCCACGGGCCACGGCCGGAGGGGCAGCCGCGTGGGCCCAGGGGACAGGAGCCAATTGACACGGCCCTCCGCCATGCGCCGGCGGGCCGATGACGACGTGGAGACAGCGGTGCGCTGAGGCGCGACGAGACGGCGCACCGCCGCCAGTGGGACAGCAAGGCGTCAGGGCATCGGGGACGCGCCGCCCGGGCTCGCGAGCGGCTGTCCGCTATTGCACAGCGACGAGCGCCGCCAATGAGCCATCGTTCGACATGGCGACTGACGCGGCCATGGCGCCGTGCGTGGCGGTATTCAACGGCGGATCGTCGAGCATCCGGTGCGCGGTCTACGAAGCGGGCGACACCCCGCGGCGACGGCTCGCCGGCAAGATCGAGCGCATCGGCGCCGGGGGCACGACGTTCATCGTGACCGACCCCGGGGGCGCCCCGCAGTCGGCGCGCCCGCTGGCCACTGCCGACTACGGCGCGGCCATGGACGTGCTGCTCGACTGGCTGGAGGCTCAGCCCATCTTCACGTCGGTGACGGCCGCCGGACATCGTGTCGTGCACGGGCTGCAACACTTCCAACCGGAGCTGGTGACACCGGCGCTGCTGGCAGAGCTGGGCCAAATCACTGCCTACGCCCCCGATCATCTGCCGGGTGAGCTGGCCCTGATCGAGACGTGCGCGCGGCGGCATCCCCGGCTCCCCCAGGTGGTGTGTTTCGACACCGCGTTTCACCAGACGATGCCGAGGGTCGCCAAGCTGCTGCCGATTCCCCGGCGCTTCGACGCGCGGGGCGTGCAACGCTACGGCTTCCACGGGCTGTCGTACGCGTACCTGATGGAGGAACTGGCGCGCCTGGAGGATCCCGCCGCTTCCGATGGCCGCGTGATCCTCGCGCATCTGGGCAACGGCGCCAGTATGGCCGCCGTGCGCGACGGCCGGAGCATCGACACCAGTATGGGCTTCACGCCAACGGCCGGACTGCCGATGAGCACCCGGTCCGGCGATCTGGATCCTGGACTGCTCGGTTACCTGGCGCGCATCGACGACATGACGCCGACGGAACTTCATCACATGGTCAACCACGAGTCCGGGCTGCTCGGTGTGTCGGAAACCAGTTCCGACATGCGGGACCTGCTGGCCCGGGAATCTTCGGACGATCGGGCCGCCGAGGCCGTCGCCCTATTCTGCTATCAGGCGAAGAAATGGCTCGGCGCCTTTGCCGCGGCGCTGGGTGGCGTGGACACGCTGGTCTTCGCCGGGGGCATCGGCGAACATGCGGCGCCCGTCCGCGAGCGCCTGTGCGAAGGGCTGGAGTTCCTCGGCATCGAACTGGAGGCCTCGCGAAACGCGGCGTCGGAAGCCGTGATCTCGACCGACACCAGCCGCGTCACCGTTCGGGTCATACCCACGGACGAAGAACTGATGATCGCGCGCTCGGTATGGCGTGCCCGCGCAGCGGTGACGGCAGGGTAATCGAGTGGTCAATATGAAACGACAGACAAGCACCCTGCCCCCGGAACAGTTGCGCACGCTGGACGCCTACTGGCGCGCGGCCAACTACCTGTCGGTCGGGCAGATCTATCTGTACGACAATCCCCTGCTGAAAGAGCCCCTCACCCTGGCGCACGTCAAGCCGCGCCTGCTCGGTCACTGGGGCACGACGCCGGGGCTGAACTTCATCTACGTCCATCTGAACCGCGTCATCAACGCGCACGATCTGAACGTGATCTACATCACCGGCCCGGGTCACGGCGGGCCGGGCATCGTGGCCAACACCTATCTCGAAGGTACGTACAGCGAGGTCTATCCCAACATCTCGCAGGACGAAGACGGGATGCGACGGCTGTTCAAGCAGTTCTCCTTCCCCGGCGGCATTCCCAGCCATGTCGCGCCGGAGACGCCGGGGTCGATCCACGAAGGCGGCGAGCTGGGCTACTCGCTGTCGCACGCCTACGGCGCGGTGTTCGACAATCCCGACCTGATCGTCGCTTGTGTCGTGGGCGACGGCGAGGCCGAGACCGGCCCGCTGGCGACCAGCTGGCACTCGAACAAGTTTCTCAACCCGGTCCACGACGGCGCGGTGCTGCCGATTCTGCATCTGAATGGCTACAAGATTGCGAGCCCCACGGTGCTGGCCCGCATTCCGCGAGAAGAGCTGGAGGCGCTCTTCCGCGGCTACGGCTACACGCCCTATTTCGTCGAGGGCGACGACCCGGTCGACGATGCACCAGCGGATGGCGGCGACGCTCGACACCATCGTCGCCGAGATTCGCGGCATCCAGGCGGAACGCCCGCGCCAGCGGGTTCACCGTGCGTCCGCGCTGGCCGATGATCGTCTTGCGCTCCCCCAAGGGCTGGACGGGCCCGAAGATGGTCGACGGCCAGCGGACGGAAGGCACCTTTCGCTCGCATCAGGTGCCGATGGGGGACATGAGCCAGTCCGGGGCACGTGAAGGTGCTGGAACACTGGCTGCAGAGCTACCGGCCGCGACGAGCTGTTCGACAGCACCGGCCGGCTGGTTCCCGAGCTGGCGGAACTCGCGCCGAAGGGCGAGCGCCGGATGAGCGCCAATCCCCACGCCAACGGCGGCCTCCTGCTGCGGGATCTGCGGCTGCCGGACTTCCGCGACTACGCCGTGACGTGCCACGCGCCGGGGGCCACCGCCGCGGAGGCCACGCGCGTGCAAGGCGAGTTCATCCGCGACGTCATCACGCCGCAACCCGGACGAAACTTCCGCGTGTTCAGCCCGGACGAGACGAGCTCGAATCGGCTGGAACGCCGTGTTCGAGGTCACGACCCGGTGTTCGACCGCGGAGATTCTACCCGACGACGACCACGTCTGGCGCCCGACGGGCGCGTGATGGAAATGCTCAGCGAGCACCAATGCGAAGGTTGGCTCGAAGGGTATCTGCTCACCGGGCGCCATGGATTCTTCTCCTGCTACGAGGCCTTCATCCACATCGTCGATTCGATGTTCAACCAGCACGCCAAGTGGCTGGAGATGGCCAACGATATCCCATGGCGCCGCCCGATCGCGTCGCTCAACTATCTGCTGTCGTCGCATGTGTGGCGTCAGGACCACAACGGCTTCAGCCATCAGGATCCCGGCTTCATCGACGTGGTCGCCAACAAGAAGGCCGAAGTCATCCGCATCTATCTGCCCCCTGATGCGAACACGCTGCTCTCCGTGACCGACCACTGCCTGCGTAGCCGGAACTACGTGAACGTCGTCGTGGCCGGGAAGCAACCGTCGCCGCAGTGGCTCGACATGGACGCGGCCGTGGCCCACTGCACCGCTGGCCTCGGCATCTGGCCCTGGGCCAGCAACGACCAGGGCGGTGAGCCGGATGTCGTCATGGCCTGTTGCGGCGATGTGCCGACGCTCGAGACCCTGGCGGCCGTCGAGTTGCTCCGACACTACTTTCCGGAGCTGAAGGTCCGCGTCATCAACGTGGTCGACCTGATGAGGCTCCAGCCGCCGAGTGAGCACCCGCATGGCTTGAGCGACAAGGAGTTCGACGTCCTCTTCACGACCGATAAGCCGATCATCTTTGCGTTCCACGGTTATCCGCTGCTCATCCACCGCTTGACCTATCGCCGCACGAATCACCCGAACCTGCACGTGCGCGGTTACAAGGAAGAAGGAACGACGACCACCCCCTTCGACATGGTCGTCCTGAACGATCTCGATCGCTTCCACCTCGTCGCCGACGTCATCGATCGGGTGCCGGCCCTCGGGGCCCGGGCCGCCTACGTCCAGCAGGCCGTTCGCGACAAGCTGCTCGAGCACAAGCGCTACATCGCCCAGCATGGCGAGGACATGCCGGAGATTCGCGAGTGGAAGTGGGGCGCCAACGAGGCGCCGGGCGGCACGTCGGGAAGGGAAGAGTCCTGGACCAGATGACGCCACCGCCGGCCGGCTCAGCGCGGGCAGCAAATCGTGGCGCCGTCGTGTCGGTGCGCGGCAGCGTCGTGGATGTCCGCTTCGACGAGCACCTGCCGCCGATTCACTCGCTGCTGCGAGCCGGCGAGGGCGGGCGGATCGTGCTCGAAGTGCTGGCCCAGCGCGACGCGCGCCACGTCCGCGGCATCGCGTTGACCGCCACGCAGGGCCTGGCCCGGGGCAGCGTGGTGGAGGACGTGGGAGGGCCGTTGACGGCGCCGGTCGGTCAGGCCACGCTGGGGCGCATGTTCGACGTGTTCGGCCAGCCCATCGACCGCGAAGCGGCGCCAGCCGAGGCCGAATGGCGCTCGGTGCACCGGGCGCCGCCGCCGCTGGCGGAGCGATCCACCAGCTCCGAGATCTTTGCAACGGGCATCAAGGTCATCGACGTGCTCGTGCCGATGGAACGCGGCGGCAAGGCCGGCCTCTTCGGCGGGGCCGGCGTCGGCAAGACGGTGCTGCTCACCGAGATCATCCACAACATGATTGGGCACCACGAAGGCGTCAGCATCTTCTGCGGCATCGGCGAGCGCTGTCGCGAGGGCGAAGAGCTGTACCGCGAAATGAAGGCCGCCGGCGTGCTGCCGGGCATGGTGATGGTCTTCGGCCAGATGAACGAGCCGCCGGGCAGCCGGTTCCGCGTGGGCCACGCGGCGCTCACGATGGCCGAGTACTTCCGCGATGACGAGCACCGGGACGTGCTGCTGCTCATCGACAACATCTTCCGCTTCATCCAGGCCGGCATGGAGGTGTCCGGGTTGATGGGGCAGATGCCGTCGCGCCTGGGTTACCAGCCCACGATGGGCACCGAGCTGGCGGCCTTGGAGGAGCGCATCGCCAACACCGACGCCGGCGCGATCACCTCGATCCAGGCGGTGTATGTGCCCGCGGATGACTTCACCGATCCCGCAGCGGTGCACACCTTCTCGCACCTGTCGGCGTCGATCGTGCTCTCCCGCAAGCGCGCCAGCGAAGGTCTGTATCCGGCCATCGACCCCCTCCAGTCCAGTTCGAAGATGGCCACGCCGGGCATCTGCGGTCCACGGCACTACGGGCTCGCCCAGGAGATCCGCCAGACGCTCGCCCAGTACGCGGGGCTGAAGGACATCATCGCCATGCTCGGGCTGGAGCAGTTGTCGCCGGAGGACCGCCGCGTCGCCGCGCGGGCCAGGCGGCTGGAGCGCTTTCTCACCCAGCCGTTCTTCACGACCGAGCAGTTCACGGGTCTCACCGGAAAGCTCGTCAGCCTCGAGGACGCCTTGGACGGATGTGAGCGCATCCTGCGTGATGAGTTCATGGACTACCCGGAGCGCGCGCTCTACATGATTGGCACCGGGCAGGCTGGAGCCCGAGGCCGAAGAAGAAGTAGGCCGCCGATGCGCATGAACCTCAAGGTGCTCCTGCCCTTCCAGATCTTCGCCGAGAAGACCGGCGTCTCGCGCATCGTGGCCGAGACGCGCGACGGCTCGTTCGGATTGCTGCCGCAGCGCCGCGACTGCGTGGCCGCGCTGGCCCCGGGAATTCTGATCTACGAATCCGACGGGGACGGCGAGGTGTTCGTGGCGGTGGACGAAGGGGTGCTGGTCAAGACCGGCCCGGACGTACTCGTGTCGGTGCGCCGGGCGCTGGGCGGAGCGGACCTCGGTCGGCTACGCGAAGCGGTGGAGCGGGAGTTCGTGAACCGGGATGCGCACGAGCACAGCGTGCGCTCGGTCATGGCGAAACTGGAAGCCGGTTTCGTCCGTCGATTCGTGAGCGTGCATGATGACTGAGGGTCCACAGAAGACGTCGAAGAAGGTCCCGACCTTCGCCGCGCAGATCGGGGCGAAGGCCGAGCGCAAGCTCACGGCCCGGCGGAACGCCACTCCGGACGTCTGGTTCGGCTTGGGCATGATGGGGTTGATTGGCTGGTCGGTGGTGGTGCCCACGCTGCTCGGCGCAGGGCTCGGGCTCTGGCTGGACCGACGCCACCCGGGCTCACGGTCTTGGACGTTGGCGCTGTTGATGGCCGGCCTGGCGCTCGGCTGTATGAACGCGTGGCATTGGGTGGCCAAGGAAGGCCGGGCGATGCGGGAGGACCAGGAGGAGCGCCATGAGTGAGGCCCTGGCGCTGGCGCTGGCCGGGCTGGCCGGGGCAGCCCTCGGCGGCATGTTCTTCGGCGGCCTGTGGTGGACGATTCGCAGGGGCATCGCGTCGACGCAGCCGGCCCTGTGGTTCGTCGGGAGCCTCGTGCTGCGGACGAGCGTCGCCGTGGGCGGGTTCCATGTGGTCGGGGACGGCCAGTGGGAGCGGCTGCTGATGTGCCTGCTCGGATTCGTTGCGGCGCGGGTCGTCGTGACCTGGCTGAGCCGCTCCGTCGACGCACACCACAGCCTCCTAGCGAGGCAGGCCCGGCATGCGCCTTAGCCCCGACGAGATTATCTTCTGGCAGTACGGGTTCCTGACCCTGAATGCCACCATCGTGTTCACCTGGGGGCTGATGCTCGTGCTGGCCGTCGGCGCACGACTCATCACCCGCCGGCTATCCACCGATCACACACGGTCTCGCTGGCAGAACCTGCTCGAGATCATCGTCACCGCGATCGCTCAGCAGATCGACGACCTCGGTCTGCGCCCGCCGGAACGGTATGTCGGGTTTCTGGGGACCCTCTTCCTGTTTGTCGCCGCGGCCAGCCTGTGCACCGTGCTGCCCGGCTATCAGCCGCCGACCGGCTCGCTCTCGACCACGGCGGCGCTCGCGCTGTGCGTGCTCGTGGCGGTCCCGAGCTTCGGCATCAGGGAAAAGGGCCTGGGCGGCTACCTCGCGTCGTATGTCGAGCCCACGGTCATCATGCTGCCGTTCAACCTCATCAGCGAGGTCTCCCGCACGCTGGCGCTGGCCGTGCGCCTGTTCGGCAACATGATGAGCGGAGCGATGATCATCGCGATCCTGCTGACCATCACTCCCTTCATCTTCCCGATCGTGATGACCGCACTGGGTCTGCTCACCGGCATGGTGCAGGCCTACATCTTCAGCATCCTGGCGACGGTCTATATCGCGTCCGCCACACGACGCGGACGCCCACGGTCGGCCCGTGCCCACGACCTGACGCCACTACGATTCGACGAGGACATCCCCCATGGACAGCCTGACCATTATCGCCGTCGCCTCGATCGTCACTGCCGGCCTGACGACCGGCATCGGGTGTATGGCGCCGGCTCTGGGCGAAGGGCGGGCCGTGTCGACCGCGCTGAGCTCGCTGGCCCAGCAGCCCGACGCGGCGGCGACGATTACCCGGACCCTGTTTGTCGGTCTGGCGATGATCGAATCCACGGCCATCTACTGCTTCGTCGTCTCGATGATTCTCATCTTCGCCAATCCGTTCTGGAATCAGGCCATCGCGCAGACGACCGGAAAGTAGCCCGTGCTCATCGACTGGTTCACCGTCGGTGCGCAAGCCCTCAACTTCCTCATTCTGGTGTGGTTGATGAAGCGCTTTCTCTACAAGCCCGATCCTTGACGCCATCGACGCGCGAGAAGAGCGGATCGCCGCCGTGATCGCGGACGCCGACCGAAAATGGACGAAGCCACGAAAGAGCGCGAAGCGTTCCAGCGCAAGAACGAGGAGTTCGACGAGCAGCGCGCTGAGCTCCTGACCCAGGCGGCCGACGAGGCGCACGCCGAAGGTCAGCGACTGCTCGACGACGCGCGGCAGGCGGCCGATGCCCTGAGTGCGAAGCGGCATGGAGATGCTGGAACACGAGCGTGCAGACCCTCCATCAGGCCCTCGGGCGCCGGACCGAGCAGGAGGTGTTCGCCATCGCGCGACAGGCGCTGACGGATCTTGCCTCGACGAGCCTCGAAGCGCGTATGGCCGAGGTGTTCACGCGCCGATTGCGGACGATGGACGGCGAAGCCAAGGCCGGGCTGGCCGAGGGCCTGAAGTCCGCGCCGGCCCCGGCAATCCTGCGTAGCGCATTTGCCCTGCCTGACGAGGAACGCGCGGGCATCCAACGTGCGCTCAACGACACGTTCTCGGCTGACGTGCGCCTCCGGTTCGAGACCGCGCCGGACCTGGTGAGCGGGATCGAACTCACCACCAACGGGCACAGGCTGGCCTGGAGTATCGCGGAGTACCTCGCGTCCCTGGAACAGGCCATCGGCCAAGTCGTGATGGCGCCAGACCCGCCTGAGGGCGCCGCTCCGCCTGAATCCGACGATCCCACGCCAGGCCCAGCCAGCCCATGAACACCGCGCCTGACAGCTTGCCGCGCGTCTTCGACCGCGCGTTCGAACGCCTCGCCCAGGCGCGGCAGGCCTTCGCGCCCCAACTGACGCCACGTGAGGTCGGCACGGTCACGACCGTCTCCACCGGCATTGCCACGGTGGCCGGCCTGCCCGGCGTCGGCTTCGAGGAGTTGGTCACCTTTCCCGGCGGCGTGTTCGGGCATCGCCTTCAACGTGGACGAGGACGAGGTGGGCGTCGTCCTGCTCGGCGACTACTGGCACCTGCAGGCCGGCGATACCGTCGAGCGGACCGGCCGCGTCATGGACGTGGCCGTGGGCGACGGCGTGCTGGGACGCGTCATCAATCCGCTCGGCCGTCCGCTCGATGGTCGCGGGCCGGTGGCCGCCAGCGACGCGCCTGGCCCATCGAAAGGCCGGCTCCCGCCATCATGGACCGTGCGCCGGTCACCGTGCCGCTCCAGACGGGTCTGAAGGTCATCGATGCGCTCGATGCCCATCGGGCGCGGCCAGCGCGAGCTGATTCTCGGCGACCGCCAAACCGGCAAAACGGCCATCGCCATCGACACGATCCTGAACCAGCGCGGCAAGAATGTGCGTCTGCGTCTACTGCGCGATCGGCCAGCGCGCCTCCGCCGTGGCGAAAGCGGTCGCCGTCCTGCGCGAGCACGGGGCGATGGACTACACCGTGGTGGTCGTGGCCGAAGGCAACGAGGCCCCCGGCCTGGCCTACATCGCGCCCTACGCCGCCACCAGCATCGCTGAGCACTTCATGGCAGCGGGTCGCGACGTGCTGATCGTCTACGACGACCTCACCCAGCACGCCCGCGCGTATCGTGAGCTGTCCCTCCTGCTCCGCCGGCCTCCCGGGCGGGAGGCGTTTCCTGGCGACATCTTCTACCTCCACTCGCGGCTGCTGGAACGCGCGACCCACCTGCGTGCCGAGCTCGGCGGCGGCTCGCTGACGGCGCTGCCCATCATAGAAACCGAAGCGCAGAACCTGTCGGCCTACATCCCGACCAACCTGATCTCCATCACCGACGGACAGATCTACCTCTCACCACCCTGTTCGAACTGGGGGTGCTGCCGGCGGTCGACGTCGGCAAGTCGGTCTCGCGCGTCGGCGGCAAGGCGCAACGGGCGCCCTATCGCGCGGTGGCCGGCGATCTCAAGCTGGCCTACGCGCAGTTCGAGGAACTCGAGACCTTCGCCCGCTTCGGCGCGCGCCTGGATGACGACACGCGCAAGATCATCGCGCATGGTCAGCGCATCCGCGCCTGCCTGAAGCAGCCGAAGTTCGCGCCGGTGTCCAGTGCCGGCACAGATCGCCATGCTGCTGGCGCTGACCGCCGGCCTCTTCGACCCGGTGCCGCTCGAGCAGATGCGCGGACGCCGAGTACGCGCGGTCCTCGAGGGCGCGGCGAAGCTTCCGGCAGACGTCGCCTGCCCGCTTCGACACCGCGCCGATGACGTTGAGCGATGACCGACTGCGCGATCATGGATATCGCGCCAGCCGCGCTGGCGCGCCTTGGCCCGACCGACGAGGAACAGCCATGAGCGACACCACGGCGAGCCTGCGCCGCAGATCGACAGTGCCGGCGATCTGCAATCCGTGGTTCGCACGATGAAGACGCTCGCCGCCTCGAGTATCGGCCAGTACGAGGAGTCGGTGCGCGCGCTGGCCGACTACTACCGGACCGTGGAACTGGGGCTGGGCGCCTGCTTCCGAGCGAGCGAGCGAGCGGTCCCTGCGGTCGCAGCCCGCGGAGCGGACCGAGGCGGCCACGGTTGGTGCCGTCGTGTTCGGATCGGATCAGGGCCTGGTCGGCCAGTTCAACGACGTGGTGGCCGATCATGCGATCGAGACCCTCGCAGCGCTGTCCGGGCAAGCGCCATGGTCTGGGCCGTCGGAGAGCGCGTGCATGCGCGTCTCGCCGATGCGGGCCTGGCGCTGGTCGGGCGCTTCGCCGTGCCGAACTCGGTCAAGGCCATTGCCCCGCTCGTCGGGCGGATTCTCGTCGAGAGCGAGACCGGGCAGGCCACGGCCGAGCTCACCGAGCTCCACCTGGTCTACAACCGCCCCGTGTCTGGCGCGGTGTATGCGCCCGTCAGTCAACGACTGCTCCCGCTGGACGATGCCTGGCGCCGCGCGGCTGGCCGCGCGGCCCTGGCCGACGCGCGCCTGCCCGAGGTGATGGGGGGCGATACCGCGACCGTGCGGGCATTGATCCGCGAATATCTGTTCATCTCGCTGTTCCGCGCGTGCGCCGAATCCCTCGCCAGCGAGAACGCGAGCCGCCTGGCGGCGATGCAGCGCGCCGACAAGAACATCGACGAACTGCTGGAGAACCTCAGACGGGCCATTCCATCGCCTGCGGCAGAGCGCCATCGACGAGGAACTGTTCGACGTCATTGCCGGCGTCGAAGGCCTGGCCAGATGAACTCAAGCCAGGAGTCGCTGCGTCCCTGCTAGAGCGGCGCCGTGGCGAGGTCGCGGGCGGCTGCCTCGCCGACCAGCGAGAAGCGCGAATGGATCTCTTCGGCTCGCGCCAGCGCCGCCTTGACGTGGGGCACGATGTTGTCGGCGCCGACATGGTGGATGAGTTCAGCCTGATGGAGGAACTGCGCGGGCTGCTGGCGCGCGCCACAGAGGATCAAGGTCCGGCTGGACGTCTTCAGCCGATCGCTCAGCGCTTCCAGCGCATGCAGACCAGACGCGTCGATCGCCGTCATGTTCCGCAATCGCAGAATGACGATGGGCGCAAACGCCGACAGGTCGGCCGTCGCGTCCACGAGCTTGTCCGTCATCCCGAACAGGAACGGGCCGTGGATGCGCAGGATCGTCACATACGCCGGGACTTGCTTGTCCTGCAGGACATGGGCGCGACCGTCCTCGATGTATTCCGGCGTGACCGTCGCGATGCTGGTCGTGTCCGTGACCCGGTGAATGTAGAGCAGCGCGGCGAGCGCCATGCCCACGCCGACGGCGATGGTCAGGTCGGCCATCACGGTCAGTGCGAAGGTGATCATCCAGACCGACCTGTCGGCCCAGTCGAGGCGCCAGATGCCGGCAATCTCCCGCCACTCGCCCATGTTGTAGGCCACGACGAAGCAGCACCGCCGCCAGCGTGGCGAGCGGCACGACGTGGCAAGCGGCGCCAGCAGAGCACGACTGGCCAGCAGCGTCGCGGCATGCACCAGGCCGGCGACCGGCGATCGGGCGCCCGAGCGGAAATTGGTCGCGGTGCGGGCAATCGCTCCAGTGACGGGAATGCCCCCGACGAGCGGCGCGACG
This sequence comes from uncultured Acidobacteriota bacterium, assembly GCA_963834325.1. Taxonomy (GTDB): domain Bacteria; phylum Acidobacteriota; class Vicinamibacteria; order Vicinamibacterales; family UBA2999; genus CADEFD01. Next base: position 2,607,723 of record CAWIBL010000012.1, on the reverse strand, counting down.
AGGTTGGCCACCCCTTGCGCCATGAGTTCGGCGTTCGAGTTGTGCCGATCGCCGCGTCATCGAGTCGGCGACGACGGCGGAGAGCAGGCTTTCGACCGCCGCCAGCACCGCCACCGTCATGGCCGCCGGCAGCAGCGGCAGCGATCAGATCGACGCGGAACGGCGGGAGGTGGAACGGCGGCAAGCCCGCCAGGAATGGCCGCCGAACTTCGAGCCGATGGTTTCCACCGGCAGCCGAAGAACCACGACGGCGGCCGTGCCGAGCAACGAGTGCGACGATGGAGCCGGGCACGCGCCTCAGCCACCGCGGCACCAGCACGACCAGCGCCAGCGAGCCGGCGCCGAGCGCCAGCGCCGCGGGATCGGTGGTGTTCATCGACTCGACGAACAGGCGTCATGCGCGCGACGAACTCCCCCGGTAGGGTGCCGATGTCCAGGCCGAAGAAGTCCTTGATCTGGGTGGAGGCGATGAGCAGCGCGATGCCGTTGGTGAAGCCCAGGACGACCGGCCGCGGGATGAACTTGATGGCCTGGCCGAGGCCGGTGACCGCCAGGAACAACAGGATGACGCCCGCCATCATCGTGACCATCAGCAGGCCAGACAGGCCGTGCGCGGCGACGATGCCGGCGACAATCACCACGAACGCGCCAGTCGGTCCGCCGATCTGAATGCGTGAGCCCCCGAGGAGGGACACCACGAAACCGCCGACAATGGCCGTGTAGATGCCTGCCTGCGGGGGTCACGCCCGAGGCGATCCCGAACGCCATCGCCAGCGGCAGCGCGACGACGCCGACCGTCAGTCCGGCGATCACGTCGGCGCTGAATGCCCGGCGATCATAGCCGGCAAGCTCCTGGAACAGCTTCGGCTGCCAGGTGCGCCAGGGAATGCGTTCGAAGAATGCGCTCATGATATTCGCGCCGAGGCGCGGTGTGGGAGCCGTCACCCGCCAGCGCCGCCGAGCCGATCGGGCCGGCCGGTCCTAGTGTGTCAGAATCACCTTCAGCGCGCCTTCTTGCGCCGCGTTCCCGAACATGTCGTACGCGGTCATGACGTCATCGAGGGCGAAGCGGTGCGTCACGAGCCGGCGTGGGTCCAAGCGGCCCGAGCCGACCACCTTCAGCAGCATCGGCGTGGTCACGGTATCGACGAGTCTCGTGGTCAGCGTGATGTTGCGATCCCAGAGCTTCTCGAGATGCAGCGCGACCGGAGTGCCGTGGACGCCCACATTGGCAAGGCGCCCGCCAGGTGCGAGGATGGACTGACAGATGTCGAAAGTCTCGGGTATCCCCACCGCTTCGACCGCTACGTCCACGCCCTCGCCGCCGGTCATCGCCAGGACCCGCTCGACGGCCTTGCCGTCGGCGCTGTTGATCAGGGTGGTCGCCCCGAACTCTTTCGCAACGCGGAGCCGATTGTCGTCGAGATCGATCATCAACACGGCGGCTGGCGAGTAGAACTGCGCCGTAAGCAGAACCGCGAGGCCGATCGGGCCGGCGCCGACGATGGCCACGGTGTCCCCCGGCTTGACCTGACCATTCAGCACTCCGCACTCGAGGCCGGTTGGCAGGATGTCGCTCAGCATGACCAGCGCTTCTTCGTCGCCGCCGGCGGGGAAGGGGTAGAGACTCATGTCAGCATGCGGGATCCGCACGAACTCCGCCTGCGTGCCGTCGATGGTGTTGCCCAGGATCCAGCCGCCGTCCCGGCAGTGCGAGTACATGCCCTTCCGGCAGTAGTCGCACTTTCCGCAGGCCGTGACACAGGAGATGATCACCCGATCGCCTGGATGAACGGCCGCTAACCGCCGTACCCACCTCGGTCACGACGCCGATGCCCTCGTGCCCCAGTATCCGGCCCGGCGTCACCCCCGGCAGATCCCCCTTCAGGATGTGCAAGTCGGTACCGCAGATGGTGGAGGTGGTGATCCGGACGATGGCGTCGGTCGGGTTGCGAAGCGCGGGGCGGGGCGTCTCTTCCCAAGCCCGCTCGCCGGGTCCGTGATAGACCAGCGCTTTCATGCGACCGGTCGCGGTGTCCTTGGCGTGCGGAGACGTGGGTGTGTCCGCGACAGTCATGAAAGCTCTCTTCCTTGACGCAGGGTGTCTGACTCATCCGGCGTCATGGCTACGCCGCGCACACCGCGATTGCTCCACGATAGCGGCTCGACCTGCGACCGTCTGGTCAATACTGAACACCTGGAGAGCGCGGGTGCCGACCGTCGCCGCCGCGGCCGAACTCAGCCCGGCCGTGAACGGGTGTCCGCGAACGCGGTCTGCAGGGCCTCTCCGCTCACTGGCTTGGTGAGCTGCAGATTGCATCCGGCCCTCACCGCGCGTGCGTGATTGTCTTCGCGCCCGTATTCGGTCAACGCCACGAGCTTGGGTGCCTGAGGTCCCGATCACGGCGAATGCGTCCGGCCGTTCGTGGCCGGGGAGCCCGGGCGCGCCGGCGTGCTCGAGCCCAAACATTCCGGGTTCTACGACACGACCCACTGCGTGGCCTCGAACACCGACGAAGACAACGACCACGCGCTGCCCCAGGTGGAAGTCGTGATGAAGGGCGACACCACGCCCGCGGCCAGATTGCGCTTTCGCCGGGCGCCCCGGCGCTCAACTCGTCGCGCTGCCGTCTGACGGACCGCGAGGGTGCCGTTTGGCGTGGTGCCGCTGGCGCGCCTCCTCGATCGAGTGGGACCGTGTGGTGTCGTTCTCAGCGCGGCTGAGGGTGGCCAGTTCGTGGTAGTGCCGCCGCAGCACGTGGAGTTCATCCTCCGACAGCGCTTCGACATCAATCAGGCGGTTGCTCGCGCCCTGCATCGCGGCCACCAGTTCGTTGAGCTTCATGTGGATGGCCAGCGCGTCCTTGTTCTGCGCCCGCTGGATCAGGAACACCATCAGGAAGGTGACGATGGTGGTGCCGGTGTTGATGACGAGCTGCCAGGTGTCCGAAAAGCCGAACACCGGGCCCACGGCGCCCCACACGACGACGATCGCTACTGCCGTGGCGAAGCCGCCGTTGCCGCCGGTCCACTGGGTGACGCGCTCCGCCAAGCGTTCCAGGATTCTGCCTATGACATGCTTCATGGGTGTGACACTCCCCGGGCCGGGACTCAGCGGCCGAGCACTTCGCGGATCTTGAGGCCTAGCGCCTCGGCGGTGAACGGCTTGTGCAGGAAGGCGATGCCCAAATTCAGCACCCCGTGGTGCAGGATGGCGTCTTCGGTGTAGCCCGACATGTAGATGACCTTCAGCTCGGGGCGCTGGGCGAGCAGGCGGGCGGTCAGTTCGGGACCGCTGGCACCGGGCATGACCACGTCGGTGAGCAGCACGTCGATGTTGTCGTGCTGTTCGAACTGACGCTGTGCCTCGGCCGCGTTGGCGGCCAGCAGCACGGTGTAGCCGCGACGCTGCAAGGTCTTCTGCATCAGCTCGCGCAGCGCATCGGCGTCGTCGACGACGAGGACAGTGCGGCCGTCGCCGCGGATGGGCTCGCCCGCCACCCGTGTCGGCCCGGCGGAGACGGCGGTGGCCGACGCGCTGCGCGGGAAGTAGACCTTGAACGACGTGCCCTTGCCGACCTCGCTGTAGACCCCGACGCTGCCGCCCGCCCGCGCCACCACGCCGTGCACGGTGGCCAGCCCGAGCCCGGTGCCCTTGCCCGGGTTCCTTGGTGGTGAAGAACGGCTCGAACAGGTGCGCCTGCACCTCCGGGGTCATGCCGGTGCCGGTGTCGGTCATGGTCAGGGCCACGTAGGCGCCGGGCTTCACCCCCAGGTGCGACCGCGGCGTAGTCTTCGTCGAGGTCCACATGGGCGGTCTCGATGGTGAGCCGGCCCCCCTTGGGCATGGCGTCGCGGGCATTGACCGCCAGGTTGACGATGATCTGCTCGACCTGCCCGCGGTCGGCGGTGATGCAGCATGGGCGTGGCGCTGAGCGCCGTGGAAATCTGCACGTCCTCGTTGATCAGCCGGCCGAGCAGCGAGCGCAGGCCATTGACCACGTCGTTCATGTCGAGCAGCGTCGGCTCGATGATCTGCCGGCGGCTGAAGGCGAGGAGCTGGCCGGTCAGTTCCGCCGCCCGGGTGCCGGCCTTCTGGATCTCGATGACGTCCTGGCGAATCGGATCTTCGGCCCGCAGGTCGTCGAGCAGCAGCCCGCAGTAGCCGAGGATGGCGGTGAGCAGGTTGTTGAAGTCGTGGGCGACGCCGCCGGCGAGGCGGCCCACGGCCTCCATCTTCTGCGCCTGTTGGAACTGGGCTTCGAGGATGTGCCGCTCGGTCACGTCGAACGACACGCCGACGCCGCGCACCGCCCGCCCTTCGGCGTCCAGGTGAATCTGCCCGGCGCCGTTGACCCAGCGGACCGCGCCGTCGGGCCGGATGATGCGGTGCTGCATCGAGAACTCGGTGCCGCCGGTCCTGGCCTCGGCAATGGTCGCGCGCACCGCGTCGCGGTCGTCGGGATGGATGCGCTCGAAGAACGACTCCAGCGGTCCCTCGAACGCGCCCGGCGGCAGACCGAACTGCGCCTCCAGGACCCCCGACCAGCGGACCGTGCCGGTGGCGTAGTCGGCGTCCCAGATGCCGACCCCGGCGCTCTGCAGCGCGAACCGCATGCGTTCCTCGGCGGCGCGCACCGCCTCGACGGCGCGATTGCGCTCGGTGATGTCGCGGAACATGCCGAGGACGTTGCCGTCGGGCATCTGCGTGGCGATGACATCGGCGGCGAACACCGTGCCATCGCCGCGCTGGATCTGCCATTCGTTCTGATGCTCGTCGCGGGCGGCAATCGACTGCATGGTCGGGTCGATGCGGTCGTGCTCCACCGGGGCCACGATGTCGGTGGCGTAGAGGCCGATGGTCTCCTCGCGCGTCCGCCGCAGCATCCGGCACATGCTGGGATTGACGTCGATGTAGCGGCGGTCGGGCGTGGCAATCAGGATGCCGTCGGGCGCGTAGTCGAAGAGCGTGCGGTAGCGGTCCTCGCTCTCGCGCAGCGCCGCCTCGGCGGTGTTGCGCGCGGTGATGTCCTCCGAGAAGATGATGACGCCGCCGATGGCCCCATCGCCCTGGCGCCAGGGCCGCACTTCCCAGCGCAGCCACGACGTCGTGCCGTCGGCGCGGTGGTAAGGATCTTCCTCCGACTTCTCGACGGCGCCGGCGAGGGCGCGCTGGTGCACCTCGCGCCACTGCGCCGGCAGGTCGGGCAGCACGTCGTAGAGGCGGCGCCCGACGATCGGCTGGTCGCCGAGCTGGTAGTCCTCGACCCAGCTCCGGCTGGCGACGAGAAAGCGCATGCCGCCGTCGAACATGGCCACCGCGGCCGGGCTGTCCAGCGCGTAGAGCCGGAGCTGCGACTCGCGTTCCTGCAGTTGCTCGTGGGCGCGCTTTCGCTCGGCCAGTTCACGCGCCACGTCACTGCTCATGGCGTTGAAGGCCCGGCCCAGCCGGCCAATCTCGTCACGACGATCGGTGGCGACCCGGCGGGAGTAGTCGCCGCCGGCGATGGCCTCGGCCGCCGTGGTCATGGCGGTGAGCGGCCGCGTCACGTCCGCGACCAGGCGTCGCGCCAGCAGCATGGCGACGATGGCCACGACCAACACGGTGGCGCCCATCCGCCACAGGAACGCGTGGGCGGTGCCGACCATGGCCGCCCGCGGGAAGCCCACCCACACGAGCCACGGCGTGCCGGGCAGGTCGCTGAGCGCGCCGATGCGTTCCTCGCCGCGCGGGATGCGGAAGCGCTGATACTGGCGCGACGACAGGTCCACCGCGGGCCCGTCGGTGACGCGCGTCATGTCCGTCCACAAGGCGCCGCCGGGGCCTCCAAACAGGATGCGGGCATCGCCGCCCACGAGCCTGTGGAGCGCGTCGGGGGGCGTGACGCTGAGCCTCGCGCGGACGCTGATCCAGCCGAGCGGGGCGCCGGCGTCGTCGGCCACGACGGTGGCGAAGTCGGCAAAGGCGACATCGCCCTCGGCCCGGATAGGACCGATCCCGGGTTCAGGGCGGCGGCGCGGCACTGGCATGGCCGGCGCGGTGTCGTCGGCACCGTCGGCCCCCGGCACATCGAAGAGGCGCTCGCTGGTGGCGCTCCACACGGTGACGTGGCGGGTGGCGGTGGGGGCCACGGCCGCAAGGGCGGCGCGCGCGCCCTCGAGGCGGGCCGGCGCCGGCTCCATCAGGTAGTCACGCACGGCCGGCACGACGCGTTGCAGCTGGGCCACCGTCTGGGCGGTGGAAGGCGCGAACATCCCGGCGATCTGCTGGGCCGCCTGCTCGGCCCGCTCGCCCGCGCCGCGCTCGAGCGTCGCTTCGACTTCACGGTAGGCGCTGTAGACGACGACGGCCAAGACGACCACAATCAGGCCGCAAACCAGCACCGGCAGCCGCCACTGCAGGGAGTGCCGCCGGAGCGGGGCCTCGACGGGGATGTGGGCTTCGGTCATCCCCCTGTCTTTGGGTGCAATCACGAGAACGGTGCCTGGATAGTTAGAGTCTCAGGCGACGCATTCGGCGCTCGCCAGGGGCCGAGCTATCGTTGCACGGTTACTCCGGTCGAGCTTGCACGGAAAATGATGTGCCGCTCCGTGCGACGACTCAGAAGGGCGACTTGGCGGGCCCTGCCGGCGTCATGTTGCGAATGGCGGCGATGCGCCAGCCGTCCGGTTGACGCGCCACCACGATGGTGGTCCAGCGGGGCCGGTCGTTCCCGGCGATGTCGTAGGCGCCGTCGGCAATCGCGACATCCGGGGTGAGGAAGCGCACCGCGGCAACGCGAATGCCGCGGGCTCCGGGATTCTGCGCCGACGAATCGGCCATGCCGGTGGTCAGGGCCGCGCGGCCGCGCCGCCACTCCCCGGCGGTCGTGTACTGGTCGGCGTCGGCCGTGAAGAGCGCGGCGATGGCCGCGCCGTCGCGGGCGTCGCGCGCGTTCACGTAGCGGGCGATCACCTGCCGCACGGCGGTGTCGTCGGCGGGGTCGGGCGCGGGCGCCTGCGCGCGCAGTCCCGGCGACGTCAGAAGGCAGAAGGCGACGACCAGGATCCACATGAGCGCAGTATAGCCACCGCTGCCGCTTGGAGCGGGGGACCGGTGTCGGGCGGCGCGAGGCTGATGCCGGCTGGCTCCGCCGCGGCGGGTGTGGGAACATCCAGGAGGGAACCCGAGTCTCAAGGAACATGCCCCACCTGAACCGTCGCGGCCTGCTGGCCACCGGCCTGCTGGCCAGCGCCGGCGCCGCCTGGACCTCCGTCTCCGATTCGTGGAGCGCCCGCTTCCTGCGGGCCCGCCTCGCCGAGGTCGGCGCCGACGTGCCGCCGGCGCCGCAGCGGCCGACGCCGGCGACCTGGACCGACAACGCCATCACCCTGGCCTGGCTCGGGCACGCCACCGTGCTCATCGATTTTTACGGCCTGCGCATCCTCACCGATCCCGTGCTCTTCAACCGGATTGGCGTGGACCTCGGCTTCGGCAGCTTCGGGCCGCAGCGCCTGGTGCAGTGCGCGCTGCGCGCCGACGAGGTTCCGCAGGTCGACCTGGTGCTCGTGTCGCACGCCCACTTCGATCATCTCGACACGCCGTCGCTGGCGGCGGTGCGCGGCATGCCAGTGGCGGTGATGGCGGCCGAGACCGCCGACCTCTTGCCGCGGCGGGCCTACGCGGGCGTCCACGAGCTGCGCTGGAACGACACGGTCACGGTGGCGACCCCGCACGGCGAGGTCCGGGTGCGGGCCATCGAGGTGAAGCACTGGGGCGCGCGCATCCAGCGCGACACCCACCGCGGCTACACCGGGTGGGTGGTCGAGCGCGAAGGCAAGCGCCTGCTCATCGGCGGCGACACGGCCAACACCGCATCGTTTCGCGCCCACCGCCGCTTCGGGCCGTTCGAAGCCGCGGTCATGCCCATCGGCGCTTACGACCCGTGGATCACCAATCACTGCACGCCGGAGCAGGCCGTGGCCATGGCCGATGCCGCGGGGGCGCGGCTGTTCGTCCCGGTGCACCACCAGTCGTTCGCGTTGAGCCGCGAACCGGTCGACGAGCCGATTGCCCGTGCCGACCGGATGCTCGCCGCCGAGCACGGCCGCCTGGGCCTGCGCGACATCGGCGAGACGCTGGTCGTGCTGGCCTGAGGGCCGCCACCCGGCGCGCCTCGAGGGCCAGCGCGCGCGGCGGCGGCGCGGGCTGGCGTCAGCCCGACGGCGCAGGTCAAGCCACGACGGCGTAGAGGGCGAGCTTCAGGTATTCCAGCCACAGCGGCGCGAAGGCTTCGGCGCTGAGGGCCCAGTCGATGGCGGCGTAGGTGGTCACCTGCATCGCCGGGTCGAGGCGCCGGCGGAAGGCCAGGCCGCTCCGGCGCGTGTGCGCCGGCGAGGTCACGACCACGAGACGGCGGACCTCGGCAGGCAGCGCCGCGCGCATCAGGTCGGCTTCATGCAGCGAGCCGAGGCGCGAGCCACCCTGGTCGGCGACGAGCGTGATGCGGTCAGGGGGCACACCGAGCCAGCCGAGATAGGCGAGCATCCACTCCGTGCGCGACAGGGCACGGCGCTCGGTGAAGGAGTAGTAGCTGCGCCCGTCGTCGCGCAGCAGGAACAGCCGCGGTACCCGGCCCAGGTGATACAGGTCGGCGGCGGCCCGCAGCCGCTCCTCGCTGGCCAACCCGCCGGCCATGACGTAGGCCGCGTCGCCGCGGGCGTGCTCGTCGTGGACGATGAGCGGCGCCGACAGGGCGTGACGCACCGGGGTGACGCCCGGGGCCACGCCGAAGACGACGACAGCGGCCAGCGTGAGGGCCACCCGGCGCCCGTAGCGCCGCCCCCGCTCCGCGGCGGTGCGGCGGCGGTCACGCGGTCAGCGCTTCTTGCCGATGCGCATGGCGATGTCGTTCACCACGCGCTCCCAGACCACGAGCGCCGTGGCATAGCGCTCGGCGGCCGGGCTGTCGGCAGGGGTCTTCGCGTCGAGCGCGAAGTCCTTGGGTTGCGGCATCGAGGGGAGGTGCACGACGACACGTTCGCTCATGACTCGATCCTACATCGCCCGGGCCGCCCCGGCTCCACCGCCGCCCGCTGGCTCTTGTATGGCCGCGGGCGCGAGGTCGCCGCCTGACGGGCGTCGGGACGGCCGGCCCGCCGTCAGCGGCCGGTGAAACGCACCCGGACGCCGGCATTGACCAGCCGCGGCGTGCCGATGGTCGAGGGGTTGGTCTGCACGAAGTAGACCTGATCGAACAGGTTCTGCGCGCCCACGAAGACCTCGACGTTGCGGCCCACGCTGCGCGACGCCGAGACGTCGACCACGGTGTAGCCGGGCAGGCCGGGCGGCTGGTCGGCGTCGTAGCCGGCCTCGGTGAGGGTGGCCGCCGGAATGGCGTTGAGGTTCTGGTCGTCGTTGAACTGCGCGCCCTGCATCTGCACGCTGAGCGCGAGGGTGGCCAGCTTGGGGTGCGCGTAGGACAGCTGCGCCGAGCCGCGGTGCTTCGGGACCTGCGCAAGATACTTGCCGACCAGGCCGGCATTGGCCACGCCGCCGTCGGTGACCGTGGCTTCGTTGTAGAGATAGGCGCCAGTCAGGCGCCAGGCCAGGCCGAGGCGGTATTCGAGGTCGGTCTGCACGCCGCGAATGCGGGTACGGCCGAGGTTCTGTTTCTGGGCCAGCGTCGGCGTCAGCGTCACGTTCGAGACGGGATTCTTCACACGGTTGTCGAACAAGGTCACCCGCGTGGTGAGGTTCTTGACCGGAGCGAAGTTCAGGCCGAGTTCGCCGCCGACCAGGCGCTCGGGCCCGAGGTCCGAGTTGGGCCGCGTCACCACGGCGCCCACCGAGAACTGCCGGTAGAGCTCAGTGAGCGTGGGTGCGCGGAAGCCCGAATTCACCGCGCCCCAAGCGGTGACCCGATCGGTGAAGTGGTAGAGCGCCGCCGCGCGCGGGCTGAAGACGGTGTCGGTGCGGTCGGGCAGGTCGTCGCGGTAGTTGGCGGTGGGCAGGCCCGTGGCCACCGACGTCTCGAGGTTGTGGCCGTCGTAGTTGCGCCACTGGTCGGCGCGGGCGCTGAGCGTCAGCACCATCTTCGAAGTCGGGCGTGATGATGTCCGACACGAACGCGCCGAGGCTGCGCTGCGTGCCGCCCGAGATGCGGCGCAGGGTCTGGGTGGCCGCCAGGGTGACGCCGGTGACGACCGCGGGCACGGCGGCGGCGTAGGCATCTTCTTCGCTGTCGCCGTCCACCCACCGCATGTCGGCGCCGGCGGTCACCACCTGAGTGGTGCCGATCACCTTGGTCCACTGCAGCATGCCGCCGACGCCGTTGGTGGGCACCTTCTGGTCGGTGGCCAGGCGCACCAGGTTGCGGGTGGTGGCGGCGTTCGTGACCGCCAGGAAGTTGAAGCGCGAGCGCTGCCGGTCGGCGAAGACGTGCGTCTGCAGCGTGCTGTTGTCGGGAAGCTGCGCCTGGGCGCCGGCGCTGGCCGAGCCCCATACCGTGCCGTTCACCTCGCCCACCTTGGCGTTGGTGCGGTTCTCGGCGAAGCGCCCGGCCCGCACGAACGTGTGCAGCCGGTCCGACGGGTCGAACTCGAGTTTGCCGGTGACGTTGGCGTACTCGACATCGGCGTGGTTGTCGACGGGGCCGCGTTCCCGGGCCGCCACGATGGGGAAGCCCTTGGTGTCGAGTGCGCTGCCCTCGACGGCGAGGCCGACACGGCGCCACCGGTTGCTGGCGAAGAAGTCCACCTTCGGCGTGCTGCGGTTGCCGTACTGCGTCTGGACCTGCACCGTGCGCCGGGTCGGCCGGCTGGTGATGACGTTGATCACCCCGCCCATGGCGATGTTGCCGTAGAGGCTCGAGGCGGTGTCTTCGGTGATCTCGATCTGGTCGACGCTGAGCAGCGGCACGCGCGTCCAGTAGACCCAGCCGCCGAAGGGATCGTTGAACGGCACGCCGTCGAGCAGCACCAGCGTGCGGCTCTGCCCGCTCGGGCCGATGCCGCGGAGCGACACCCCCTGGGTGGTGGGCTGCGCGGCCAGGCTGCTGGTGCGCCGGAACAGGCTGAAGCTCGGCACCTGGCGCAGCACGTCGTCGGCGACGACGGCGGGCGAGGCCCGGATTGTCTCGCTCGTGACCACGTTGATGCTGGCCGGCACGGTGCCGAGGCGGCGCTCGGTGCGGGTGGCGCTGACGATGACCGTTTCGAGCACGGAGGCGGGCGAGAGCACCACCTCCATCTCGCCGGCGACGACGGCCTGCTGCGCCTCGGCAAAGCCCGGGCGCGCGGACCACGAGCGTGGCCTTCCCGCCGGGTGCCACCGCGATCGCGAAGCGGCCGTCGCCGTCGGTGACCGTCTGCTGCAAGGCGCCGGCCGGCGTGCGCACGGCCACCGTGGCGCCGACAATCACCTGGCCGTTGGTGTCCTTGACCACGCCGACGATGCCCGAAGCGGCCTGCGCCAGCGTCAGGACCAGTGCCAATAACATGTGTCGCTCCTGTGTCGTCCCCCGGCTCAGGTTGAGGCCGGATCGGGAAGACGCAGGAATTATAGGCCGTGTCGCCGGGCGGTACCGCCGGGGCCGGTTACTTCACGGGATTGTCGAGCGTCAGTTGCCGCACCCACACGCCTCGGGTAATCTCCGCCGTTTCCGGCAGCGGCACGCTGTAGCTTTGGTTGAGACCGGCGTCCGTGGACCGGGCCGGCGCCTTGGACAGACCGCCGACCCCGCGCAACATGCCGACCAGATCGGACGGCAACCGCTGCGCCGCGATGGGCGCATCGACGGTCGGACGAGGCAGCGAGGCCAACGCCCGCTCCAGCGTCGGCATCAGCGGCTGCGGGCTGGCGAAGATGAGGAAGTGCTCCCGGCCGCCCGCGGTCGACACCGTCCAGAAGGTCCGTTCGCCGTGCACCTGCCCGGGGATCTCGTGGCGCGCGTCGGCGGTCAGGGGATTGGCGACATCCTGCCCCGGCAACGGGAAGAGCAGGAACGAGGCTCCCTGGTCGTCCTCGTTCACGACATAGACATAAGTGGGGACGGAACTGGCCACGCGCAGCGACAGCCGGTCGCCGGGGGCGACGCGCGCGCCCGACAGCAGCCGGGCACTCGACCCGCTGCGCTCCCGGTAGAACGCCGCTTCGATGCGGTACGAGTCGTCCGGCAGGCCAGGCGGCACGGCCCCACTGCCCGAGGGGGAGGCCGCCGCGGCCGACCCGCCCGGCGCGCTCACCGCCGGGCCTGGGGCGCCCATCACCGAGCTGGCCACCGTCCCGGTCGCCGGCGACTCCAAGGCGCTGCGCCAGGCGCTGTAACCGAGCCCGAGCCCGATCAGCATCCCGGCCACGGCCAGCGCCCAGCGCGGGATCGGCCACGGCGACGGGACGGGCACGGGCGCCGGGGTGTGCCGCAGCGCGCGGTCGAGGGCGGCCTCGAACTGGCCGGCCGTCTGATACCGGTCTTGCGGACGTTCCGCGATGGCTTGTTCCACCACGCGGATGAACTCGTCGGGCAGGTCGGGCCGCACGTCCCTGAGCAGGCGGCGCGGCGCGTGCTGCACGTGCCGCCGCTCGACTTCGGACCGGGTGTGGGCGTCGACCGGGTAGGACCCGGTGGCCAGGTAGTACAGCATCACGCCCAGGCTGTAGACGTCCGACACCGGCGTGCGCGGCTCGCCGTCGAACACCTCGGGCGCAAGGTACATCGGCGTGCCTTCGAAGCGGCCGCCCGAGGCGGGGTCGGTCTTGACGTCGAAGCCGGCGCCGAAGTCCATGAGCACGGTGCGGCCGCCAGTGGCGCGCATGACGTTCTGGGCCTTGACGTCGCCGTGCACCAGGCGGACCCCGTGCACCGCCGCCAGCGCGCAGCAGACATCCACGCCGACGAGCATGGTTTCGCGGGCGCTGAACGGACCCTGTTCGCGCACGAGGTCGCGGAAGGTGCGCCCGTGGACCAGTTCCATGGCCACGCCGATTTCCGGACCGAGGCAGTCGGCCTGGAAGACGCGCACGACATTGGGATGATTCACCTGCGCGAGCAGCCGCGCTTCGTTCAGGCCGCGCGACGCCTGGTCGAAGGCCATGCCGGCCCGCGGACGGACCACCTTGAGGGCCACCTCCAGATTCAGATTGGCGTCGCAGGCGCGGTAGACGGTGCCGTAGGAGCCGTGGCCGATCTCGCCACGAATGACGAACCGTCCCCAGGCGTTCGGGGTCGGCCCGCTCATTCGCGACACCCGTTCGAGGACGCGCAGCTCGTCGAGCATCGCCGTCGTCTCGGCATCGGCGTCCGGAGCGACCTTCTGCCAGTCAATCGGCGCGCCGTCCGCGATCGCCGCGGCGACCGACAGCAGCCGCGGATCGTCAACGCGTGGTTCGGCGGACATAGGCCATCTCCTCGGCGAGGCGGACGAGCGCGCGGCTCACGGCCATGTGGGCGGCCGCGGGGCTGGCTTTGCCCAGCGTCTCGGCCACTTCGGCATGCGACAGGCCCAGTTCCACGCGCGCGATGACCGCTTCGCGTTCCTCGGGCTTGAGGCGGTCCATGGCCGCCTCGTAGCGCTCGAACACCTCGGTGCCGATGGCCTGTTCGAGCGGTGACGGCGCCGGGCTCGGCGCGTCGCTCGCCAACGCGTCGGTGGGCCCGCGGCGCTTGCAGGCCCGGGCCGTGTCGCGGATGGAGTTCCACAGCGTCGTCCACACGTAGTCGCGAAACGCGCCCGCGTGCCGCGGCTCGAAGGTGTCCAGCCGCTGGAACACCTTGGCGAGCGTGTCCTGCGTGAGGTCCTGCGTGTCGAGCGCGCCGCGCGCCGCCGGAGGCAGCCGGCCGTGCGCCCATCGGCCCAGCCGCTTTTCGTAGCGCGCGAAGAGGTAGCCGAGGGCGGCCTGGTCGCCGACCTTGGCGCGTTGCAGCAGGTCGAGCGTGGGCTCGTCCGGGCCCGCGGCCGGAGCCGGGGGAACGACGGCGGCGAGCGGGCGCCTGGCGCCAGCGTCATCCATGGCAGGAAGGCCGTTCAGGGCGATGGTGGCGGTGCCAATCATATGCCGATCTCTGGGCAGGTATCGCTGGCGGGCCAGGCCGGCGTGAACCGGCCCAGCTCATCTTGTGATCTGCCTGACGAGTGGGTCTCGTTACAAGAAACGCTGTACAGGATGGGATCGAACGGTGAGCGTTATCTGCCGGCAAACATGGGCGCCAGATGGAGCCCGTGGGGCAGCAGCGGCGCTCCGAATCACCATTTACCGACGAGTGAGGCTGGGCTAGACTGCCCCGCCGACGTCGCGCCGAGCAGGCCTGGAATCATTGGTTCGCGCCAGCGAACAGGGGGTGTTCGTGACGAATCGCAATGGACCTGTCTCTGGTCTGGGCAAGAAACCGATGTCTGGGCGGAAACCGCGGTGGACCGTGATGGTGTTCATGACCGCGGAAACCGTGGAAGATTTTGGCTCGCTCGATGTCGAGGCGCGGGACGACATTGCCGAGTTGATGCAGCTCCCTGCCAGCGACTCGCTCGACATTTTCGTTCAGCTGCACGAGGACGCCGGCGCCCGGCGTATCCACGTTGGGCACGGGTCGCAGAATCTGACGGGTCAGGATCTGGTGCACGAAGGCGGTCAGGCCTTGACGCGGTTCGTATCGGACGCCTGGAAGCGTGCCCCCCGACGAGAACCGGGGGACCGCTCGATGCTGGTGCTCTGGGGCCACTCTTATCGCTTCGCCGTCGGACAAACGGCGACATCCAGCGGCGGTGTCGACGCGCTCGATTTCGCGGAGCTTTCCAAGATCCTGGCAGGCATGCCGAAGGCGCCCATCGCCTCTGGCCGAGCCGCAAATGTGTTCGACATCATCGGCTTCGATGCTTGCGACTTGGCCACCGTCGAAGTGGCGGTGCAGCTTCAACCCCATGCCGACTACCTGCTGGCATCTGAGATGGGAATTCCCCTGCCCGGCTGGCCCTACTTCCGCGCCCTGGAGCGACTGGCAGATCCGATAGCGACGTCGCCAGACCGGGTGATGGGGGCCGCGGAACTGGGTTCCTACGCCGTGCGACGCTACTGCGAGCATTACAAGGCGGACGACCGCGCCGTGTCTCTGACCCTCTTGGGACTGAGCGGCGCCCAACAACTCGCGGCGCGCGTCGAGGTGCTGGCCCGGAAGCTGGCCTCCGCAGTCACCCGGAGTCCCCGCGAGAAGTCACTGATCCTGGGTTTGTTCTCCCGGGCACAGACTCAGATCGACAAGCCGATGGTAGATGTCGCGGACCTATGTCTCAATCTGATGCGGGAGTGTGGAGACCTCGAGTTACGGGTCGCAGCGGAACGGGTAGGAGATCTCCTGATCACCCCGCTCCCGGTCCTGCCTGGGACCAGCGAGGCAGGGGGGGGGCGCCCGTTCATCCAGGAACACGGCCGGAATGCCGCGAAGACGGCGAAGCTGAACGGCGTGAGCCTGTATGCGCCACACGTGGCCGGTCCGCACGACTTCGAGGCTGCCCGGTCGGCATACGACCGCTTCACTTTCGCGCAAGCATCCGTGTGGAACCGACTGGTCCACAACCTGGCGCGCTCGCTCTAACCGCCACACCCTACCGGAGTCGGAACTACGAGTCGTAGGAGACACGATGACCAGCAAAAGAAAGCCGCGCTTGACCGCCGTCGGCACAGATCGAGCGGCCGATCCTGCTCCCGACATCGCCGTCCCGATCGGAATCGCCACTGCGTCCGAGAGGGCCAAGGCCCTTGAGAAGGGCAAGGCCCTTGAGAAGGCTAAGGCACTCGAAAAGGCCAAGGCGCTCGAAAAGGCCAAGGCACTCGAGAAAGGCTCTCAGATCGCGGTCGGCATCATTCGGCAGGTGACTGAGGCGTGGGGAGCAGCGGTCGTGGTTGTGGCTGTGCCCATAGGGTTCATGACTGGAAGCCTTGGTGGCATTCATGATGCAGCCAGCGACGACGACGCGGAGCTCGAGGAGGTCGTGAAGCAGCTCAAACTGGAGACAAGCATCGTGATGAAGCAAATGCTTGCCGCGCGACCGACGCCGTAGCGCCGCGGCGGTTCTCAGGAGGACGACGTTGCTTTCGAGTTCGGCCGTCGCATTCGGCATCGCCACCGCCGGCGCCTTCGCAGCGGCTGGATGTGCGCGTGGTGATCCGGTGCGTCCGCCAGAATCGCATGCGGTCGAAAGCTTCATTCGCGAGGGGCACTACGAGCAGGCCGAGATCGCGGCCCGGGCCCGATTCGAGGCACGCCGCCTCGGCGACCCCGTCGACCTAACTGGCGGCTGGGGTGCGTCGAACCTGTTGGTTCGCGCTCTGCTGGCCAACGGTCGCGGAGGACTGCCAGCGGCGCGAGAGCTGGCTGAAGAGGCGTTGCAGCGATTGGAGCGCCGAGACGACGTCACGGACACCGCGTTGGCCGAGACGCTCGTTGTCCTCGGCAGCACGCTTACAGAGGCTGCCGATTACGGACGAGCCATCTCCGTGTTGGAACGGGCCAGGGACAAGCGCGAGGGCAGCACCCGTCTCGACGACGTCAGCCTGGCGGAAGCACTGGACCAGCTCGGGCATGCGCTGACCGGGGCCCGGCGCTACGACGACGCGTTGCGTGAGCTCGACCGAAGCCTGCGTCTCAAGGAGCGCGCACTCGGCAGCGCCGATGTCGGCGTGGCGCGAACTCTCGAAGCCATCTGCCTGACGCTCCAGCGAAGGGGCGACTACGTGGGCGCCCGCCGCGCCCTGCAGCGGGCCATGGCCATCCAAGAGCGAGCCAATCCCGCGCACCCAGCCTATGTAGACGGCTTGAATCTGCTTCACCAGCAGTTGTGGTTCGAGGGCCGGCTGGCGGAATCACGCGATGCCGCCCGTCGTGCGGTAGAGCTCGCCGAGCGGACGTTGCGAGCAGATCACCCGACGCTGGCCCGGTCCCTGCGCTATCTGGCTACGGCGGAATGGTCGCTCGGGGACCTACGAAGGGGACAGTCGCTCTGGCAGCGCGCGTTTGCCATGGCCACGCGCAACTTCGGCGCCGATCACCACGAGACCGCCATGTATCTCCACGAACTGGCACAGGCGGATCTTGCGCTCGGGGAGTATCCGATCGCCAGAACCCGCTTCGCCCGGGCCCTGGAGGTGTTCGAAGCCAGGTATGGTCCGGATCACGACTTCGTCGCGACGGCCCTGCACAATCTCGCCGTGGTCGATGCGCAGCTGGGGGACTTGCCGAACGCCCGCCGCGAACAGGCCCGCGCTACGGCCATCTGGGAGCAGACCCTTGGCGCGGATCACCCGTTTGTGGCGTTCGGACTGACGGAGTTGGCTGGCGTGTTACGCGCGCAGGGCGTCACGGCCGACGCGCGGGCGATGCTGGAACGCGCCCTCGCCATTCGAGAAAAAGCGCTCGGGAGTGAGCATCCAGACGTCGCTCGTACCCTTGCCGACCTAGCGACGACGGTCATGCCCGAGGGCCGCTACGAACTCGCCCACGCTCTGGCGAACCGGGCACTGCGAATATGGGACCGGCAGAATGTTCCTGATGCCCCTGAGTTTGCCCGGGTGCTCACACTCTACGGCACCCTGGAGCTGAACGCTGGGAGGCCGCAGGCGGCGCAACGCACCTATCAACGAGCGCTGGCGATCCGGGAAAAAGTGGTCGGTCAATCGCACCCGGACTTTGCCGAGGGCTTGTCCGGGCTCGCACTGGCCCAGGCGCGATCCGGGAACCGCAAGGCAGCGCTCGCGACAGCCACGAAGGCAGAGACGACGGCCCGAGAACACCTGCGTCTGCTCTTGAAGCATTTGCCCGAACGACAATCGCTGGGTTATGCGGCCAGCCGCCCGGGCGGGCTGGATCTCATGCTGTCGATGGCTGGCGTCGAAGCCGGTGCTGCCGCACCAGGACTCGATGCGGTGGTTCGCGGCCGCGCGCTAGTACTCGACGAGGTGGCGGCGCGCCGCCGCCCAGGCCGGTCGGGTGACCAGCGAATGCTCGCGCTCCAAAACGAGCTGGCGTCCGCGGAGCAACGCCTGGCGAATCTCCTTGTCCGTCGCGGCGACGTAGCCGCAACGGCCCACGTGACGTTGGTCGATGCCGCACGCCGCGAAAGCGAGACGGCCGAACTGCGGCTCGCGGAACAGAGTGCCGCTTTCAGGGCCGAACTGAGCCAAGCGCAGCTTGGACTGGACGATATCCGCGCCGGGCTCCCGCCCGGCAGCGCATTGGTGTCGTATGTTCGCTACTACAGAATGTCGTTGGCCAGCGGGCCGCAGAAGTCTAGAGCCGGACCGCGAGCCGGGGTGGCTTCGTATGTGGCGTTTGTTCTCGGTCCGGCCGCGCCCGTCATCGCCGTTCAACTGGGTGCAGCCGTGGAGACCGAGCGGTTCGCGGCCGCGTGGCGAGACGACATCTCAAGGACCCAGCCGGCTTTGCTACGTGGCGGCGAGAATCGATCACGTCAGTCCGGATTGCGTTTTCGCGCGAACGCGTGGGATCCGATTGCCCCATATCTGAGCGGAGCGACCCGCGTCTTTGTCGTTCCGGACGGCGCCATCGCTTTGGTGCCGTTGGCAGCGTTGCCGGGCCGGACGTCACCGTATCTTCTCGAGGAAGCCCCGCCCATCCATTATCTGTCCGCTGAGCGCGACCTCGTGGCCACACCGAGCCGACCGGCCGTCAGTAGCGGAGGTCTGTTGGCGCTTGGCGGCGCGGCGTTCGACGATTCCGCAGCCGCGGGGGCGGGGCCGTCGCGCGCGCCTTCCGGCGCCGCAGTGGTGGATGCAAGTTCGACGACTCGCGCGGCGTGGCCGGTATGTGGCAGCCTTCATAATCTTCGGTTTCAGCCGCTCGACGGTACTCGCGAGGAAGTTCAGGAGCTCGCACGAGTGTGGAGTGGTCCCGCGCGCGGGGGTCGGGAGCCGGCTCGAATCCTGACAGGGCGGCAGGCCAGCGAGGCGGCGTTCAAGCAGGACGCCCATCGCTACCGCGTGCTTCACTTGGCCACGCATGGCTTCTTCCTGGGTGGCGCCTGCGATGGCCGCTCTGGAATCAGCACCACACGTGGAGTCGGCGGCCTGTGGGCGGGCATCACCGTCGACAACCCGCTCCTCCTCTCGGGCCTCGCGCTGGCTGGGGCCAATCGCCGGGCCCTGGCCGGTCCGGATGAAGACGACGGCATCCTCACGGCGGAGGAAGTGGCCTCGCTCGACCTCGACGGCGTCGAGTGGGCGGTGCTCTCGGCCTGCGATACCGGCGTGGGCGAGGTCCGGGCGGGCGAAGGCGTGTTCGGCCTGCGCCGCGCCTTCCAGGTGGCCGGGGCGCGGACGGTGGTGATGAGCTTGTGGTCGGTGGACGATCAGGCCACGCGGGCCTGGATGCGGGCCTTGTACGAGGGGCGTTTCCAGCGCCACCTGTCGACCGCCGATGCGGTGCATGCCGCCAGTCTGTCGCGGCTGCGCGACCGACGCGCCACGGGCCAGAGCACGCATCCGTTCTACTGGGCCGCCTTCGTGGCCGCTGGCGACTGGCGCTGAAGCGCGGACGCAGAGCGAGGCCGGTGTTGCGCCCCTTGACAGCACCAGGCAGTCCCGCGTATAAAACCAATCAGTTATGCAACTGTCTGGTTATGAAAGGCACGGCGCCCGGCTCGACGCCACCTTCGCGGCCCTGGCCGACCCCACCCGGCGGGCCATCCTGGCCCGGCTGATTGCCGGCGAGGCCTCGGTCACGCAACTGGCCGCGCCGTTCGACATGAGCCAGCCGGCCATCTCCAAGCACTTGAAGGTGCTCGAGCGCGCCGGTCTGGTCTCGCGCGGCAAGGACGCGCAGCGCCGGCCGGTCAAGGTCGAGACCCGGCCGCTCGTCGAAGCCACGAAGTGGCTCGACACCTACCGGCAGACGCTGGCCCGGCGCTTCGCGCGTCTCGACGTGCTGCTCGAGGAGATGAAAGCCCCGGACCCCACCCGGGGCGCTCCGGCCCGCCGCCCGCGACGCCGGTAGGGCGCGCCGCCGCCACCCGCCCGAGGAGTTACGCCATGCAGAAGATCACGCCGTTCCTGTGGTTCGACCATCGGCTCGAAGAGGCCGTCACGTTCTATCTCTCGGTCTTCGAGGACGGCGAGATCACCAGTATCCAGCGGATGGGCGGCGACACCGCTCCGGTGATGGCCATGTCCTTCCGGCTGCACGGGCAGCACTTCATGGGCCTCAACGCCGGTCCGCAGCACGCCTTCAACGAGGCCGTCTCGTTCTTCGTGTCGTGCGCCGACCAGGCCGAGGTGGACTACTTCTGGACGCGGCTGCTCGAGGGCGGCGGCCGGGAATCCCAGTGTGGCTGGCTGAAGGACCGTTTCGGTCTATCGTGGCAGGTGATTCCCGAGGCCCTCGGCCGGCTCATCGGCGACCCGGACCGGCAGAAGGGCCAGCGGGCCGTGCAGGCGATGCTGCAGATGACGAAGATCGATATCGCGGCGCTCGAGCAGGCGCACCGAGGAGAGCTGTGATGGACCCACGCGACACCCTGGTCGTCTCGTCGCCGTCGGCATGTGAAACGGAAGTGACGCGCGACTTCAACGCCCCGCGCCCCCTGGTGTTTGCCGCCTTCACCACCCCGGCGCTCGTGTCGCGCTGGATGCTCGGACCAGAGGGCTTCACCATGCCGGTGTGCGACATCGACCTCGTCCCGGGCGGAAAGTTCCGCTACGTGTGGCGGAAGCAGGACGGCTTCGAGATGGGCGTGCGTGGCGAGTTCGTCGACGTGGTTCCGCCCGAGCGCCTGGTGCACACCGAGGTCTTCGACGAGGACTGGACCGGCGGCCCGGCCCGGGTCACCACCACCTTCACCGAGCGCGACGGCGTCACCACGGTGACCATGACCATCCTCTACGTCTCGGCGGCGGCGCGTGACGCGGCCTTCGCGACCGGCATGGCGACGGGGATGGCCACGTCCTACGAACAGCTGGACGCGCTCCTGACCACGCCGGAGTAGCCGGACCGTGGTCGGTCTGATATCGCGCAACCGATTGGTTGCATGTCGTCGGCCTGCGATGGTAGATTGCGCAATCGAAAGGTTGCGCAATCATGACTGACACCGACCGTATCGAGAAGACCGTGATGTTGCGGGCGCCGCGGGCGCGAGTATGGCGTGCGCTGAGCGACGCCACGGAGTTCGGCCAGTGGTTCGGGGTGGTGATGGCCGGCCCGTTCGTGGCCGGCACGACCGCGCGCGGGCGGCTCACTCATCCCGACTACCAGCACCTCCCGTTCGAGATGCAGATCGAACAGATCGAACCGGAACGCCGCCTGGCGTTTCGCTGGCATCCCTATGCCGTGGAGGCGGGCGTGGACTACTCGGCCGAGCCCACCACCCTGGTCGAGTTCGTCCTCGACGAGACGGCGGCCGGCACCCGGCTCACCGTCGTCGAGTCCGGCTTCGATGGCCTTCCCCTGTCGCGCCGGGCCACCGCCTTCCGTATGAACGACGGCGGGTGGACCGCTCAGGTCGGGAACATCGAACGCCATGTCGCCGCGGCCTGACGCGGCGCTCAGCCGGGTGGCCGACGCGGCGCCCGTCTTCGCCGCGCTCGGCGACCCGACGCGGCTGAAGCTGGTCACGCGGCTGTGCCGGGGCGGCCCGGCCTCGATCGCGCGGCTGACCGAGGGCGCCGGCGTGTCGCGCCAGGCGGTGAGCAAGCATCTGCAAGCCCTCACCGACGCCCACCTGGTGCGCAGCACGCGACTGGGACGCGAGCAGATCTACGAACTCGACCCGCGGCGTCTGGCCGTGGCGCGCCAGTGTCTCGAGCTCATCTCGCGCGAGTGGGACGCGGTGCTGGGTCGACTGCAGGCCTTCGTCGAGACGCCGGATCGGCGCTGAGTCACCGCGATCGGCGCCGTGCCGGTCGCGGCACATCGCTTGCAGCCGTTGGCGTCGATGTCTGTGTTAGGTCGCGCCTGCACCAGTGCCTGCTTCGCCCTGGCCCTGGGCTTCTCGACGGCGCGGCCGGTGGCAGCGGCGCCGGCTCGGCCCGAATGCGCGGTCGGCGATCTGCCCGGCCTGGGCACGCAGTATGCCCGTGCGGTGCGGGAATCCCGCGCCTTCCGCGACTGGCACGGGCCCCAGACGGGCGCCGATCTGGGCGTGCTGGCGGCCGGGCCCGCCGCCGATTTCTGGCGCGTCACGCGGGTCATCCTCGGGCCCGCGGGCGACGCCCTCGTGGCGGCCGGCGACGTCACGCCGTTCCAGCCTGTCGGCCCGCCGTCAGCGCCCTGGCCTGCCGTGCGACCGCGGGGTGCGGGCGCGCGACGCGCTGGCCTGGTCGATGGGCCTCGGTGGCTATAGCGCGCAGGAGATCACCGACGTCCTGGCCGGACACCTGACCCGCGCCGATCTCGATGACGCGCGAGCCCGCCTCATGGCCGGCCATCCGCGCCCGTCGGTGGCGGCGTTCCTCGAGGCGCAGTGGCGGGAGCCGCAGCCGCCGGCGGGAGCCGCGACCGCGGCGCGGTCGTCCGGGCCGTGGCAGACACTGGTCAACCTCGAGGCCGACCTGCTGGCCTTGTCGGCGCGCCACGGCGTGGCCCCGGATCTGGTGCGCGCGGTCATTGCCGCTGAATCGGCCGGCAACCCGCGCGCGCTGTCGAGCGCCGGTGCCATCGGCCTGATGCAGCTGATGCCGGCAACGGCGGCGTCGCTCGGCGTCGACCCCTGGCAGCCGGTCGAGAACCTCGCCGGCGGCATCGCGTATCTGTCGAGCCTGCTGCGCGCCTACGGCGGCAACGAGCGCCTGGCGCTCATCGCCTACAACGCCGGGCCGCAGCACGCCAACCGCGTGCGCGACGGCAGCGCCGTGGCCTACCGCGAGACGCGCCGCTACCTCGACGCCATCGATGCCCGCTACCCCTTGCACTAGCGGGCGAAGCGGAAGCGGCCGACGCTCGGACCTCGTCACCGGTCCGCCGGGGTCCACTCGGGCAGGCTGAAGGCCAGCAGCGTGGCGTCCGCGCCCCGCCCCGTGGCCACGACCACGAACTGCCGACCCGCGGCGGTGGCATAGGTCATCGGCGTGCCGGTGGTCTCGAGCGTCGGCGTGCGCCACAACTCGCGGCCGGTCGCCTTGTCGAGAGCGTGGAACGCGCGGTCGCCGCCGCCCACGAAGATCAGGCCGCCCCTGGTCACGACCAGGCCGGCTGGCCCCTGCGCGCCGAGCGTCTCCGGCGCCTTCACGCCCAGCGTCTCGAGCTGCTGGCGCACGGCGGGATAGTCGCCGAAGGCCTCGCGCCATTTGATCGCGCCGGCGTTCAGGTCCAGCGCCACGATCCGCGCGTAGGGCGGCTTGGTCAGCGGCAGGCCGTCCATGAACCACCCGGGCAGGCCGCGGTTGACGTAATCGGCATCGACCTCCCCCGGACGGGTGGTGGGGGCGTTCGGATCCCGCTTCTCGATGCGCACCACCTGGCCGGCGTTGATGGTCTTGAAGAAGAGCAGGCCGGTGTCGGGATCGAAGGCCGCGCCGCCCCAGTTGGCGCCGCCCCACACGCCCGGGCGCACGAAGGTGCCTTGGAGCGAGGGCGGGGTGTAGACCGGACCGAGCCGGAACTTCTGCAGCTCGGCCTGCGCGGCGGCCTTCAGCTCCGGCGTCAGGTCGAAGGCATCGTCGAGCGTCACGCCCTGTTCGGTGAACGCCGGCGGCCGGGTGGGGAACGGCTGCGTCGGCGAGGTCTCCTCGCCGGGCACGTCGCTCTGCCCGACGGGACGCTCTTCGATCGGCCACACCGGACGCCCCGTGACCCGGTCGAAGACGAAGGCGAAGCCCTGCTTGGTGAGCTGCACCACCGCGTCGATGCGGCGTCCGTTGACACGCAGGGTGACGAGGTTGGGCGGCGCCGCCGGGTCGTAGTCCCACAGTCCGTGGTGGACGATCTGGAAGTGCCACTTGCGCTTGCCGGTGGCCGCATCGAGGCACACCAGCGATTCGCCGTAGAGATTCTGACCGAGGCGGCGGCCGCCGTAGTAGTCGTTGCTCGGCGTGCTCACCGGCATGTAGAGCAAACCGCGCGCCGCGTCGAGCGTCATCGGCGCCCAGACGTTGGTATGGCCCGTGAACTTCCACGCGCCGTCCTTCCACGTCTCGTTGCCGAACTCGCCGGGTTGCGGGATGGTGTGGAACGCCCACGCCTGCTTGCCGGTGCGCGCGTCGAAGGCGCGCACGTCGCCCGGCGGGTCGTTCCTGTAGGTCAGCCGGTCGCCGACGCCGCTGCCCAGGATCACCAGGTCCTTGTAGATGACCGGCGGGGAGGTGTTGGCGTAGTGCTTCCTGTTGATCGGCCAGAGCAGCCCCTCGGACAGGTCGATCTCCCCGCCGCTGCCGAATGAGGTCACCGGCCGGCCGGTGGCGGCATCGAGGCAGATCAGGCGATGCCGGGTGTTGAGGAAGATGCGCAGCGCGCCCCGGTCGCGCCAGGCGGCCACCCCGCGATGGATGAAGCCCTGCCCGCTGGCCGGCTGCCCGTCGTCGTAGGCGCGCGGGTCGTAGGTCCAGATCTCGCGCCCGGTCGCGGCGTCGAGCGCGACCACGCGGTTGTAGGGCGTGCTGACATAGAGCACGTCGTCGATCATCAGCGGCGTGTTCTGGAACGCGCCCGGGAAGGTGCCCAGTGCCTGGTTCGGCTGCTCGCCGGTCTTCCAGGCCCACGCCTGGCGCAGCGTTCCGACGTTGGCCGGGGTGATGGTCGTGAGCGGCGAGTACTTGCGCCCGCCGGCGTCGCCTCCGTAGACGGGCCAGTCACGAGCCGGCGCCACCTGGGTGCTCACGGCGGCGCTAACGACCGCGACCAGCACGGCGGTCAGCGACGCTGATGTCTTGTTCACTCGGCTTCCTCCCCTGCGAGCGGGATTGTAGCGAGTTCCGCGGCGGCGATAGCGCCGAAAGCCGCGTCAGCCGTGGGCGAGGGCAGCGATCGTCCGGCCCCAGAGTAGTGATATCGAGAGATACCATAGCCGGCGATGGTTCGCCTGTTGGTGTTGCTGGTCGGCAGCGTGGCCCTCTGCGCCTGTGGCCGCGCGGAGCCCGAGATGACGCGCGTGGCGGCCCGTCCGGCGGCACCCACACGCAGCCTGGCGCCGGGAGCGCACCGGCTCGGCCTCGGGCGTTCGGCCGTGCCCGGCTTTCCGTCCGGCCGCGACGGCACCCTCTTCGTGCCCACGCGCGCCAGGTCCGGACCGCCACTGCCGCTGCTCGTCCTGCTGCACGGCGGCGGCGGCCGCGCCGACTACTTCGACTTCACCTTCCCGCTGGCCGAAGAGGCCGGCGTGGTGGTCCTGACCCTCGATGCCCGTGACAACACCTGGGACGGCATCGACAGCCCGTTCGGGCCCGATGTCCGCTTCATCGACGAGGCCCTGCGCCACACCTTCGCGCGCGTGGCCATCGACGCCAGCCGCGTCGGCCTGGGCGGCGTGTCGGACGGCGGCTCCTACTCGTTGTCGCTGGGCCTGACCAACGGCGACCTGTTCACCCACCTGGTCGCGGTCGCGCCGGGGTTCATCAACGCGCCCGGCCCAGCGGTGGGGCGGCCGCGGATCTACGTGGCCCACGGCACGCGCGACAACGTTTACAGCGTGACCGCGACCCGGCGCTACCTCGTGCCGCAGTTACGGACCGCCGGCTACGAGGTGACCTACGAGGAGTTCGACGGTCCGCACCGGATGATGCCGGCAACGGTCGGGAAGGTCTTCGCGTGGCTGCAGGAGGCTGGCGGCCAGCCCGCGCCAGCGCTCAGCGAAGCCGCCAGCCGTTGACCGGGCCGGCGTGGAAGAACGCGGCCGGCGTCATCACCCCGTCCTTCTTGAAGACCAGACCGTTCTTCATCACGAAGTGCACGCGCTTCAGGGTGTCGAGGTCCTCGAGCGGATTGCCGGGCACGGCAATCAGGTCGGCGAAGAAGCCGGCCTTGATCGGCCCGCGCGTGGTTTCGGTCTCGCTCACCTTGTAGCCGTTGATGGTCATGGCCCGCAGCGTGTCGGCGTTGGGGATGCCGGCGTCCTGCCAGCTGCGGATGAACTCGATGGCCAGTTCACCGCGCGTCTTGCCCTCGACCCAGTAGTCGGCGTCGGTGGAGAAGGTCAGCGGCACCTTGTTGTCGTAAGCGTTCTTGAGGCTGTCGGTGGTGCGTTTGTAGGCCTCGGGCGTCACCGGGTGGCCGGCCAGTCCCGGCGGCGTCTCGGTGCCGGCGCGCCACACGCCCTTCTGCGCCATCAGCTTGTGCATCTCGTCGTTCAGGCCGGTGGAGTGCGCGATCGACCAGATGCCGGCGTCGATGGCGTTGCGGGCCCCGTTCACCGTCTGCACGTGGCCTTCGACCTTGAGGCCGGCCTTGGCCGACTCGGCGATGATGAAGCGGATCTCGTCGGCGGTGTAGGCGTAGGGCTTGCAGTCCACGCAGATCTTGATGACCCGGGCGCCGAAGAGCACGTTCTGGCGGATGGCCTTGACCATCTCGTCGCGGGTGTCGGCGTCGAGGTACTCGGGATAAACGATGTTGTGGTCGCGGGCCATCTCGGGCGTCGGGAAGAACTGGCCGCCCATGCCGCCGATGATGATCCCGGAGTTGATGATCGTGGGCCCGGGGATCCACCCCTGGTCGATGGCCTGGCGCAGGGCGGTGTCGGCATAGTTGCCGTTGTTGCCCATGTCGCGCACGATGGTGAACCCCGAGTTCAGCATCTGCATGCCGTTGGAGGCGGCCTGAATCGCCCGCAGCGCCGTCGACTCCTGCACGTAGGTGTAGTAGTAGACGTTGTTCTCGGGCACCGGCTTGTAGGTGAGGGCCAGGTGGTTGTGCGCCTCGACCAGCCCGGGCATCACCGTGGCCTGCGACAGGTCGACGATCTGCGCCCCGGCGGGAATCGTGACATTCGGCCCGACCTCGCGGATGCGCGCGCCCTCGACCAGGATGATCTGGTTGGTCAGGAGGCGTCCGGCCTCCGGGTCGAGCAAGCGTCCGGCGCGGATGGCGGTGAGCGCTGGCGGCGCGGTGGGCGGGACCGGCGCCTGGGCCGACAGCACCGCGGCGGTGGCCAGGGCCGCGACAACGACTGAGAACACGGACTTCATGGACGCTCCTGGAGAGGGGCCGATAGCGGCGGCCGGACGAGCTTAACCAAAGGACGGCCGGCGCGCCAGCCAGGGCGGCTCACGCCGCCGTGAGGATGAGCGGAGCGCCGTCGGTGACGACGATGGTATGTTCCTCGTGGACCGCGAGGCTGCGGTTCCGGGTGCGGATGGTCCAGCCGTCGCCGGTCTCCAAGGCGCGCGACCGGGTCGCGCTCAGCATCGGCTCGACGGCGATGACCAGTCCGCGGCTGAGGCGCTGGCGCGAGAAGCGATCGGGGTAGTTGGGCACCTCGGGCTGCTCGTGGATCTTGCGGCCGACGCCGTGGCCGCACAGCTCGCGCACCACGGCGAAGCCGGCGGCGTCGGCGCAGTGGCTGACCGCGCGGCCGATGTCCGACACCAGCCGGCCACTGCGCGCGGCCGCGAGCCCGGCCGCCAGCGCCTCGACCGCGCACTGCTTCATGCGCCGCGCCACCGGGTCCACGGGTTCGAGCAGCACGGTGGTGGCGGCATCGGCGATGTAGCCGTCGCACTCCGCCGTCACGTCGAGCTTCACCACGTCGCCGGGCTGCAACACCCGCCGGCCGGGCACGCCGTGCACGATCTCGTCGTTGACGCTGATGCAGGTGTGGCCGGGGAACTGGTAGACGAGCTTGGGCGCGGACTGGGCCCCGAGGGCGGCGAGCGTGTGGGCCGCGAGCCCGTCGAGTTCCCCGGTGGTCACGCCAGCGCGAGCCGCCGAGCACATCGCGGCGAGCGTGACCGCCACGGCGTGACCGGCGCGTTGCAGGCCGCGCAGGTCGGCGTCGGAATCGATGGACATGCCGTCATGCTAGCCGAGCCGGCGTCCGCGGTCACTTCGGCGGATTGGGATCGACCGCCTTGGTCCGCGGCGCTAGAAGATCAGCCGAAGCCCGAGCTGGATCTCCCGCGGCGCGCGGGTGTTCAACAACTGCCCGAAGGTGTCGGTGGCGACGGTGCAGCTGGTCGTGCTGATCGTGCAGGTGTTGTCGAGGCCGTTGGCCAGCGGGTCGGCCGTCCACTGGCGCTGGTTGAAGGCGTTGATGAGGTCGGCCCGCAACTGCATGCGCACGCGGCTGGTCGGGTAGAAATTCTTCGAGAGCGTCACGTCCCACTGGTGGCGGCCCGGCTGGCGGAACGGCGCGCGTCCGGAATTGCCGAAGGTGCCGTCGGCCGGCGGCGCAAACGCGGCCGGGTTGAACCAGTAGGCGCGGCCGTCGATCTGCTGATCGCCAGCGCCGATGTCGCCGACCAGGTCGGCGAAGCCGCCGCGGCGGAAGTTGTTGGTGAGCACGCTGACGCGCGGCACCGGCTGGCCGGAGCTGAGGTTGACGATCCCGGCCACCTGCCAGCCGCCGGCGAGGGCCCGGGCCAGTCCCGGGCCGGTGCGGAAGAACGGCAGCTCGTAGATGTAGGAGGCGTTGACGATATGGCGGCGGTCGGTGCGCGCGTCGGCGTAGTCGGCGCCGGGGTCGAGCGGGTTCTGCGGGATGTCGATGGCGTCGCGATCGTTGGTGGCATCGGTCCGGTTGCGGCTGAGGGTGTAGTTGACGGTCAGCAGGCCGCCCTCGCGTCCGCCCTCGAGGCGGAACGAGGTCAGCAGGCCGTGGTAGCGGCTGCGCGCGGTGGTCTCGCGGAGCGTGATGGCGCCGTAGGACCGGTAGGGCCGCGCCGGGTTCACCGCCCCGGCCACGACGTTCTGCAGCGCGACGACGTCGGTCGGTTGCGGGTAGTTGATGTCGGTGGGCCGGATCAGATTGTCGCCGCGCGAGCCCACGTAGGAGACGTCGGCCACGGCCCGGCTCCACAGCCGCCGCGTGACCCCGACGTTCCACTGCTGCATGCGCGGGTTGTCGAAGTCGGTGGCGGTCGAGATGATGGTGCGCACGCCGGTGGTGGCCGGGGTCTGGCCCACGGCCGGATTCGACAGCTGCGGCGCCGTGAAGGTGACGTTGTTGACCACCGGCGGCGTGGTGAACGAGTTCTGCTCGAAGATGCCGACGAGCGGCTGATCGTAGTAGATGCCGTAGGCGCTGCGCACGATGGTTCGGCCGTCGCTCCGCGGGTCCCACGACAGGCCGAGCGCGCGGCTGGATGCTGTCCTTCTTGAAGGGGTAGATGCCGTCGCCGTAGGGCGAGTTGACGCCGCCCTGGATGATGCCGACGAGCAGGTCGCCGGTGCGGCGGTCGATGAGCGTGCCGGCGGCATTGGCAAACTGCGGCGCCCGCGCGGCGTCGTAGAGCGCCGGGTCGAAGGTGACCAGCTGGTTGTTGGTGTCGGTGAGGGGCGGGTAGAGCGAGTAGCGCACGCCGATGTCCAGCGTGGCGTTGGCGCGGAAGCGCCACGAGTCCTGGGCGTAGAACTCGAAACGGTTGAAGCGCAGGTTCAGGTCGATGTCGCGTTCCGCCTCGGTGTAGGTGCAGGCGGCGCAGGCGCCGCCGGCATTGCCGGAAAGGAAGGCCTGGAACGCCGTGGGCCCGTTGGCCGTGGTGACGAACTGGAAATTGCCCTGGCTGGCGCTGGCCGCGTTCTCGTTCTTCTGCTCGAAGCTGGCCAGGCCCCCCACCTTGAGGGCATGACTGCCGCGCTGCCAGGTGAAGTTGTCGGTGAAGGTGTGGTTCAGGTACTGAATGCGGTAGAGCTGCGCCGCGCCGATGGTCCCGAGGCCGGTCACGGTCACAAACGGGACGAGGCTGCCGGCGTTGTCGGGGAACACCTCGGGAATCGTCAGCCCGTAGGCGCTGCGCGTGTTGGTGGTGCCGTCGGGGTTCTGCGACTGGATGTTGTTGCTGGAGAACTGGTACTGGAACTCGTTCAGGCGGTTGGCGCCGATGACGGTCTTGGCGCCGAGCGCCAGCACCTGGCCGGGCACCCGGGTGTCGGTGGTGGCCACGCCAGGGATGGTGGCCGTGCCCTGGAACAGCCCCTGCACCTCGCGGGTCTCGCTGAGGTCGTGGGTGTAGCGGCCGGTGAAGCGCCAGCGCTCGTCGAGGTCGAAGTCCACGCGCGCCACTTCCTGCCGCGTGTTGTTGATGTCGGGGGCCACCAGCTGGTAGCGCGCGGGCGCGCCCGGGCCGGTCGGCTCCAGGTTGGGCGTCGGGAAGGCGGCCAGCAGCCTCAGGGCGTTCGGGTCGCGCAGTGCCGGCGCGACGTAGTTGGGGCTGGTCGGGTCGGTGAGCCAGGCCGGATCGGGGACGCCGATCAGGCGGGAGGCCGGCGCGCGTGAAATGCGCCGCCATTCCTGCGAGTAGAAGTAGAAGAGCTTGTTCTTCACGATCGGGCCGCCGTTCGTGAAGCCGAAGTTGTTGTAGCGCAGGCGGGCCGGATTATCGCGGACCTGCGGGTTGGTGCTCTGCTTGCGCAGCCACGAGTTGGCGTTGAGGGCGTCGTTACGGAAGAACTCGTAACCGCTGCCGGTGAAGCTGTTCGACCCCGACTTGGTGACCACGTTCACGACCCCGCCGCCGCTGCGCGGCCACTCGGCGGCGTAGCTGCTGGTGATGATCTTGAACTCCTCGATCGACTCGAGCGTGGGCGTCGAGAGCAGGGTGATGTTCGAGCCGACGTCGACGTTGCTCACGCCGTCGACGAGCCAGTTGACGGCGTTGCGCCGGCCGCCGTTGACCGAGATGCTGACGGTGCTGGCCAGCCCCACGCCGACCTCGTCGCTGAGGTCGCTCGACACCCCCGGCGTGAGCGTGGCCAGTTGCACGAAATTGCGGTTGTTGAGCGGCAGCTCCTGCACCTGCGTGGCGCCGATCAGGTTCTGCACCGCGGGCGTGGGCTGGACAAACTGCGTGGCGGCCGAGACCTGCACCGATTCGGTCACGCCGCCGACCCCCAAGGTGGCGTTCACGGGCACCCGGTCGTTGACCGAGAGACGCACGCCGTTGACCTGCACGGTCTGGAATCCGCTCAGCGCGAACGTCACCTGGTAGTCGCCGACCGGCAGGAGCGGCGCCGTGTAGGTGCCGGCCTCGGAGGTGACGCGCTGCAGCGCGTAGCCGGTGCGCACGTGGGTCAGGGTCACCGTGACCCCCGGCAGCACCCCGCCGCTGGCGTCATTGACCAGGCCGGTGATGGTGCCGGTGGTTTCCTGCGCCCGGGCCGTCACGACCGACAGCGTGACAGTCAGGGCCACGACGGCAAGGCGAACGGGGCAGTGAGTCATGCAGGCGTCCTCCGGCGTGCGGCCGCGCCCGTGCGGCCTGCGTCCGCCAGCCTACACCCGTTGCCGCGCCAGCGGCCCGGCCGCGAGTGCGCTATGCTCAGGAGTCTCACCCTCCACACTGCATGAATCCCTGGGAACTGCTCGGCCGCACCAAGACCCCCGCCGGCGACGACATGACGCTGATGCTGAGGTCGGGTGAATACGTCATCCTGGCCAGCGGCAAGACCCTGATGTCGAGCCGCATGCACGGCTCCGAAGAAGCGCTGGCGGCCCTCGGCTGCGCCGACGCGCGGTCGCTGGCCGATCCGGTGGTGCTCGTAGGCGGGCTGGGCATGGGCTTCACGCTGCGGGCCACCCTCGACCTGCTGCCGCGCAACGCCACCGTGGTGGTGGCCGAGCTCGTCGCCGGCGTCGTCGACTGGAATCGCGGCCCGCTCGGGCCGCTGACGCAGCATCCCTTGCGCGACCCGCGCGTGCACGTGGAGATCGACGACGTCAACGCCGTGCTGCGGGCCTCGCGGGGCCGCTTCGACGCCGTGCTGCTCGACATCGACAACGGCCCCGATGCCTTCACCACCGAGGGCAACGACTGGCTCTACAACGACGGCGGGCTGGCCACCGTCCGGGCCGCACTGCGCGGCCGCGGCACGGTGGCGGTCTGGTCGGCGTGGGAAGATCGCCGGTTCGAGCAGCGTCTGCGCTGGGCCGGCTTCACGGTGCAGACCGAGCGGGTGCGGGCGCGGCTCAGTAAGGGCGGGCCGAAGCACGTGATCTTCTGCGGCACCATGGCCGCCGACGCCCCGGCCCCGGGGTCGCGGCGCAGCCGCCTCGAAGCCGCCCGGGCCGCGGCTACGGCGCTCGACGCATCCGCTCGATCACGGGCCTGAGCGCCGCCGTCCAGGCGGCGTAGCCGCGCTCGTTGAGGTTCAGCTGATTGTCGGTGTAGAACTCGGGCCGCGGCCGCCCGTCCGGGCCGAGCAACGCCGCTTCCGCATCGGCGTAGGCGGCCAGCCGGTCGCCGGCCAGGTCCTGCTCCACGAGCGCGTTGGCGGCGCGAATCGTGGCCATGTGCGGCCAGTGCCGCGGGCTCGGCTTGGTGCCGATGACCACGATCGGCGTGCCCGGCAGGCGCGCATGGATCAGCGCCACCAGCGTCCGCGTGTCGGCGGCGATGCGGGCCGCGCTCTTGCCGGCGGCGACGTCGGCATCGCCGGCATAGAACACGACGAGCGAGGGCCGGTAGCGGAAGATGATCCGCGGCGCGAAGTGGATGGTGTCGGAGACGTGCGACCCGCCGTAGCCGCGGCGGATCGGACGGAGCGCGGGGAATTCCCGGGCCACGTCCCAGTAGCGGATGCTGGAACTGCCGACAAAGAGCGTCCCGCCCGGCGCCGGTGGCGCGGCCGCGTCCTCGGCGGCGAACGCCGCGATGTCCTTCTCGAAGCGGGCCGGATCGGGATCGGCCACCGCCTGGGCCCGAGGCCCAGCCGCGGCAGCCGCAAGCAGAACCGCGGCGATGACGACGCGCATCATCGCCGCAGTATGCCCCAACCGGTGAGGCCGCGCGCTACGGGGCGACGACCACCACGCGCTCGATCGACGGCCCGCTCGTGCCGCACGCGTTCACCGCCCGGGCTCGCAGGTAGTAGGTGCCGGCCGGGACGTTGGTCACCGAGGTGCCGGCCGCCGGCGCCGCAAACGGCGTCGACAGGGCGGTCGTGCCCGCGAAGAAACCGGCGTCGATGACCGTCGAGGTCGTGCCGGCCGCCACGTCCCAGGCCAACGTCACGGTCGTGCCGGCCACCGACGTGGTGAAGGCCGACGGCGCGAGCGGCGGGGTGCAGCCGACGTTGGCGACCACGTCGGCACTGGGTCCGCTCGTGCCCAGGGCGTTCCGGGCCCGGACCCGCACGAAGTACTGCCCGGTCGGGACGCCGCTGACCGCAAGCGACGTCGCCGTGGTCGACGCCGAGCCGAGGTTGGCCAGGCCCTGCGCGGTGCCGGCCTCGACGATGTAGCTGTCGGGACTGCCGCCGGTGGCTGGGGCCGACCAGCTGAAGGTCACGAGGTTGCCCTGCACGCTGGCGGCGAGGTTGCCGGGCGCGCCCGGAGCCGCCGGGGCGGCCACCTCGATGCGGAAGATGCGGCCCGTGGCCGGCACCGGGATTGGCCGACGGGTCGAAGTCCATGAAATAAAGCTCGCCGGCCGTGTCGCGCGTGAACGCGGCAATGCAGCCGAAGGGGCCGCCCATCTCGATCGTGTGTTCCACGGTGCTGCCGGCCGTGGCCTCGCCGGTGCCAGGATCGACGTTCAGCCCCACCGAGAAGACCTTGCCCTGCACGCAGTCGGCGTAGAAGTAGCGGCCTTGGTAGACGGCCCCCAGCGCGGCGCCGCGGTAGACGTAGCCGCCGGTGATGGCCTGTCCCACCGCGTGCGAGTACTCGGCGACGGGACCGGTGAGCGGGGAGTAGGCGGGCGCCTCCGGGATGTTTTCACGCGTGCCCTCGTAAACCCGCCACCCGTAGTTGCGGCCGCCGGCGCCGGCCGGCTCGTAGTCGATTTCTTCCCGGGCGCCCTGACCGACATCGCCGATGACGAGCGCGCCGGTGTTACCGGGACCGAGGTCGTCGAAACCGTAGCGCCAGGGATTGCGCAGGCCGAACGCCCAGATCTCCGGGAGCGCGTTGATGCCGGTGAAGGTCGAATTGCCGGCCGGCACCGGGTTGGTCGGCGGAATCGAGTAGCCGAACTGCGGGTTGCCCGACACGTCGAGGCGCAGCATCTTGCCGAGCAGCGTGGCCGGGTTCTGGGCGTTGTTCTGCGGATCGTCGCCGCCGCCCCCGTCGCCCAGGCCGATGTAGAGGTAGCCGTCGGGCCCGAAGGCCAGGTGGCCGCCGTTGTGATTGGCAAAGGGTTGCGAGATGAAGCCCTGCCGCCCGCCGCCGGCCGCCGGCCACTGCAGGTCAAAGGCCGACGCCGGGTCCACCGTCATCGGGTTGGCGCTGTCACGCGTATAGCGCCGGATTACCGAATTCCCGCTGGGATTGGTGAAATGCACGAACACCCGGCCGGTCGTGGCGGCGTCCGGCGGGAACGCCAGGCCGAGCAGGCCCTGCTCGTCGAAGCCCCCCGAGATGCTGCCGCGCAGATCGAGGAACAGCTGGGGACGTTCGACGCCACTGAGGAAGGCGCGCACCGTCCCGATCTGCTCGACGACGTAGACCGCGCCGGGCACCACCGGATCGAGCACGACGCCATTGGGGCGTTCGAATCCTCCGGCAATCAAGGTGGCCCGCAGTTGCGCCTGCGCGGCTACGGGAACAATCGTCAATAGGGCCGCCACGGTGAGTGGCAGAATCCGGACCAGCATCAGCACCTCTCTGGGGGGAGGCCGTGCCAGCGTAGCACGCCCCCGTGCGGCCCTGAGCGGGCCCGGACCGCGGCGCTTCACCAGGAACCCGGAGAGACGCGATAATGCCGTCACGCGCGCGTGGAGTCGCGCGGTCACTGCATGTCCAAGACGACCACTCGCCCCACCCGTGTCCGCCAACCGCAGGACATCCCCTTTGCCGACGTCTGCCAGCTCGTGCGGGCCGTGCTGCACGTGCGTCCCGACATCCTGGCGCACGCCGGCAGCGCGCGGAATCTCGAGCACGGGCTGCTGCGTCTGCGCGAGGGCATGCGCACCCACGTGTGGCACGTCGGCAGCCGGCGCCTCGACCTGAGCGCTGCGGTGGCCGACTACGACGCGCGCTCGCGCGCCGAAGGGCTGCACGCCCTCAACGACTGGGACGGCGTGGCCGACCGGGTCAACGACGACACCATCGCCGTGGACGTGCTCAACTTCGTCATCCGGCAACGTGGGCAGGACGCGTCCGATCCG
Source organism: uncultured Acidobacteriota bacterium (assembly GCA_963834325.1). GTDB lineage: Bacteria > Acidobacteriota > Vicinamibacteria > Vicinamibacterales > UBA2999 > CADEFD01. The sequence continues at coordinate 2,572,552 of CAWIBL010000012.1, read as the reverse complement.
GTGACGCTCGCCATCCTGCTCGACTACTACCTGTTCTACCTGGTGGCGCTGCTGTCGCTGCGCGCCTGGGACGAAGGCGACGCCGACGAGAATATGGGCCGGCTCGATGCCCTCCTCGCGGAACTGCAGGGGCCCGGCGGCAGCGGCCAGCGGGTGGCCGACGACGCCGAGGCGGCAGCGCTCATCGCCACCGCTCACTTCGAGCTGCACGAGGGCGGCTACGCCATCCTGCTCGACCGCGTCCGCGCGCTCGGGCCGGAGCGCCGCACCCGCACCGCGCTGCAGCACTGCGCGGCGATGGGCAGCCACCTGCGCTTCGGCTTCGAGGCCACCTACGCGCGCGACACCATCAAGATGCGCGACGACAACGTCGCCGACTACCCGTGGCTGTGTTTTGCCGTGGCTGGCGCCGCCGAGGAGTACGTGCGGATGACCGAAGCGGGGGAGCTCGGACCGGCGCGCGACCGGGTCGTCGAGGCCCTGCTGAACGGGCTCACGCCCGACGCCCGCGCCTTCGTGGGCGCGCCCTTCACCACGCTGATTCCGCACGAGGCCGAGCGCTCCCGCGCGCGCGAGCTGCTGCTGGCCCACCGCGACCGGCTGCGCGAAGAGTTCGAAGCGTTCCGCCCCACCTCGCAGCGCTATTCGCCGCTGTCGTTCTTCTTCAACTTCTCGCACAACGTCGTGAAGGGCACGATCGTCGACGGGCTGCTGCGCGGCGATCCCTGGCCGTTCACCTTGACCGACCTCTTCACGCTCGTTCCCGCACGACCCCGAGGCCTCGGCCGGGAAGACCGCGTTGGCCACGGTGCTCATGGGCTACGCCCGCTCCAGCCCGCAGACGATTCGCGGCAAGCTGATGCCGGTCATCGTCTACGACCCGGCCACCGGCCGCGAGTCGTTCGGCCACACCCTGCGCAAGCTGATGGAGTAGCCGGGCGCGGGTTCCCCTCGTGCCCGGGCCGCCGCCGCCATTACAATCGGCCCCATGTTCACGACACCCGCGCGCGCACTGGTTGCCACCCTGGGGGCGCTGGCCCTGTCTGTTGCCTGCGGCGGCAGCCCGCCAGCCCCGGCCACGCCGCCGCAGCCGGCGACGCCCGCAGCTCCGGCCGCCGCGCCGGCCTTCGACGTGGTGATCGCCAACGGCCGCATCGTCGATGGCACCGGCGCCCCGTGGTTCCGCGCCGATGTCGGCATCCAGGGCGACCGCATCACCGCCATCGGCAACCTGTCGGGCGCCCAGGCGGCGACGCGCATCGATGCCGCCGGCCAGGTGGTGGCGCCGGGCTTCATCGACCTGCTCGGCCAGTCCGAGTTCAACGTGCTCGTGGACGCCCGCGCGGCCAGCAAGATCACGCAGGGCATCACCACCGAGATCACCGGGGAAGGGGTGTCGATCGCCCCGGTCAACGAGCGGATGCAGGCCGACCGCAAGGCCAGCTACGACCGCTTCCAGATCGCGCAGGACTGGCGCACGCTCGACGAGTACTTCGCTCGCCTGGCCAGGTCCACCACCGCGATCAACATCGGGACGTTCGTGGGCTCGGGCGGCCTGCGCGACCTCGTCATCGGCAAGGACGACCGCCCGGCCACCCCCGACGAGCTCGCGCAGATGAAGACGCTGGTGGCCGAGGCCATGGCCGCCGGCGCCCTGGGCCTCAGCTCGTCGCTGCAATACATCCCCAACCGCTTCTCCAGCACCGACGAACTGGTGGAACTGGCCAAGGTGGCGGCCGCCCACGGCGGCATCTACATCACCCACCAGCGCTCCGAGGGCAACAACGTGTTCGAGTCGGTCGACGAGGTGCTGGCCATCGCCGAACGGGCCGACATCCCGGCCGAGATCTGGCACCTCAAGACGGCCTACCGGGCCAACTGGGGCAAGATGACCGAGGTGCTCCGCCGCATCGAGGCGGCCCGGGCCAAGGGGCTGCGCGTGTCGGCCAACATCTATCCCTACGACCGCGCTTCGAACGGCCTCGATGCCTGCCTGCCGGTGTGGGTGCGCGAGGGCGGCACCGAGGCGATGCTGGAGCGCCTGCAGGAGCCGGAGACGCGGGCCCGCGTGAAGCGCGACATGGACGACCCGAACGCGCCCTATGAGAACCAGTGGTACGGCTCGGGCGGCCCGGCCGGGGTGATGCTGAGCACGGTGCTCGACCCGACGCTGCGCAAGTACGAGGGCCTGAACTTCGTCGAGATCGGCAAGGCCATGGGCAAGGACCCGCGCGATGCCGCCATCGACCTGGTGATCGCCGACCAGGCCCAGTCGGACGTGATCATCTCGATCATGCGCGAGAGCGACGTGGTCGAGGCGATGCGCACGCCGTGGGTGTCGTTCGACACCGACTCGGGCGCCCGCGCCGTCGACGGCCCGCTCTCGGAATCCAAGTCGCACCCCCGCGCCTGGGGCACCTTCACGCGCGTGCTCGGCAAGTACGTGCGCGAAGACGGCGTGCTCACCCTCGAAGAAGCGGTGCGCAAGGCCACCTCGCAGGCGGCCATTCGCGTCGGCCTCACCGACCGCGGGCTGGTGCGTCCGGGGATGATGGCCGACCTGGTGGTGTTCGATCCGGCCACGGTGAAGGACCTGGCCACCTTCGAGCAGCCGAGCCACTACTCGGCCGGGATGAACTACGTGCTCGTGAACGGCAAGGCGGTCGTGGCCCAGGGCGCGATCACCGCGGAACGTCCGGGGCGCGCGCTGCGCGGTCCCGGCTACAAGGGCGCGCGCTAAGGAGATGGCATGGCCCGGAAGCAAATCGGCGCGGGGCTCGTCCTCTGTCTCGCGGCAGGCTGCGCCTCGCCGGAGCCGCGCATGACGTATCCGCCGACCAAGACGGTCGAGCACGTGGACACCTACCACGGCGTGGCCGTGCCCGACCCGTATCGCTGGCTCGAGGACGATCGCTCGGCCGAAACGGCGGCGTGGGTCGAAGCGCAGAACGCGGTCACGTTCGCGCACCTCGAGACCATCCCGTTTCGGGCCAGGCTGACCGAGCGGCTCGAACAGCTCTTCAACTATCCCAAGTACAGCGAGCCCGTCCGGCGCGGCGCCACCTACTTCTTCTCGAAGAACGACGGCCTGCAGAACCAGGCGGTGATCTACACGCAGACCGGCCTGGACGGCCCGCCCGAGGTGCTGCTCGACCCGAACGCGCTCTCGCCCGACGGCACCACCAAGCTCGCCGTCTTCTCGGTGTCGAACGACGGCGCCCTGGCCATCTACGGGCTGTCGGAAGGCGGCTCGGACTGGCTCGAGTACCGCGTGCTCGACGTGGCCACCAGGCAGCCGCGGCGCCGACGTGGTCGAGTGGGTGAAGGTCTCGGGCGCGGCCTGGGCCGGCGACGGCTTCTTCTACAGCCGCTATCCCGCCAGCGATCGGGGCAAGGACCTGTCGGCGAAGAACGTCGATCACCAGGTGTTCTATCACCGCGTCGGCACGCCGCAGTCGGCCGACGAGCTCGTCTTCAGGGACCCGGCGCACCCGGAGCGCTTCCACACGGTCGAGGTCACCGAAGACGAGCGCTTCGCCGTGCTCACCGTGTCGGACCGGGGCCAGGGCAAGAAGGGCAACGCGCTGTTCTACCGGGACCTCGCCGCCAAGGACTCCTCGTTCCGGCCGATCGTGGCGGAGATCGGCGACGACTCGTTCTCGGTGGTCGACAACCTCGGCGCCACCTTCCTCGTGCAGACCGACCGCCAGGCCCCCAACGGCCGCGTGTTCCTGTTCGACCCGAAGCATCCGGCCGAGAGCCAGTGGCGCGACGTGCTGCCCGAACGGCCCGAGCCGCTCGACGCCGTGGGCACCGCCGGCGGCAAGCTGTTTGCGGCCTATCTGAAGGACGTCACCTCGCGGGTCTACGTGTTCGACATGGCCGGCAAGCCGGAGCGCGAGATGGCGCTGCCCGGTCCGGGCACGGTGGTCGGCCTGGGCGGCCGCCGCGACGACCCGCAGATGTTCTACACCTACACGTCGTTCAACTACCCGCCGACCATCTTCCGCTACGACATGGCGACGGGGCAGTCGACGGCGTTCCGCAGCGTGGTCATCCCCGGCTTCACGGCCGAGGACTACGACGTGAACCAGGTGTTCGTGGCCAGCAAGGACGGCACCAGGGTGCCGATGTTCCTCACCCACAAGAAGGGCCTGCCACTGAACGGCCGGAACCCGACCCTGATGTACGGCTACGGCGGCTTCAACGTCAACACCGCGCCGGCCTTCAGCGCCTTGAGGGTGGCGCTGCTCGAGCAGGGCTTCGTCTACGCCTCGGTCAACCTGCGCGGCGGCGCCGAATACGGCGAGGCCTGGCATGTGGCCGGCACGAAGCTGCAGAAGCAGAACGTGTTCGACGATTTCATCGCCGCGGCCGAATGGCTGATCGAGAACAAGTACACGACGACCTCACGGCTGGGTATGACCGGCGGCTCGAACGGGGGGCTGCTGGTGGGCGCGGTGATGAACCAGCGGCCGGAGCTGTTTGCCGCGGCCGTCCCGCAGGTGGGCGTGATGGACATGCTGCGCTTCCACAAGTTCACCATCGGCTGGAACTGGATTGCCGACTACGGCTCGAGCGACAACGCCGACGAGTTCAAGGCGCTCTACGCCTATTCGCCGCTGCACAACCTCGAAGGCCGGCACCCACTACCCGCCGACGCTCGTCACCACCGCCGACCACGACGACCGGGTCGTGCCGGCGCACTCGTTCAAGTACGCCGCGACGTTGCAGCAGCGCCAGGGCGGACCGGCGCCGGTGCTGATTCGCATCGACACCAAGTCGGGCCACGGCGCGAGCAACACCAGGAAGCAGATCGAGAGCACCGCCGACATCTACGCCTTCCTGATGCATCACCTGGGCGTGACGCCCAAGCTGTAACTGTCACCGTCCCACGGCGCTGGGATAAGATCGCGGGTCACGATGAACGACAACAGCCTGCCCTCCACCCGTCGAGAGATGATCGCGCGCAGCGCCGCCGGCCTGGCCTGGCTGGCCTCGCTGGGAATTCCCGAGAACGCCTGGGCGATGCAGGACGGCGAGGACCTGGTCACGCTCACCGACTACACCGACGCCTTTCAGATCGAGGCCTCGGCGGCGACCCCGCGCGTGCGCTGCTTCGATCTGCGCCGGCTCACGAGCTGGGCCACCCCCAACGACGAGCACTACGCCTTTGCCCAGACCCGCTCGCCCGAGGTGGACGCCGCCACCTACACGCTGCGCGTCGGCGGCTTCGTGACGACGCCGCTCGAGTTCACGCTCGACCAGCTCAAGGCCCGGAAGGACCGGCGCGACGAAGGCGTGACGCTCGAGTGCTCGGGCAACTCGACGCGGCCGCAGCGCATGTCGGGCCTGCTCTCGAACGGCGTGTGGACCGGGGTCGGGCTGAAGTCGATTCTCGAAGAGGCCGGCGTCACGCCGGCGGCGCGCGAGGTGCTCTTCCTCGGGCTCGACCTCGAGCGGGAAAAGAAGTTCCAGGCCGGCAACCGCGAATACGAGGCGCCGCATGGCCGCGCCATCCACCTGGCCGACGCGCTGCACCCCGACACGATGCTGGCCTTTGCCCTCAACGGCCAGCCCATTCCCCGGGAGCAGGGCTTCCCGGTGCGCCTGCTGGTGCCCGGCTGGTACGGCATGACCCAGGTCAAGTGGCTGGGCCGCATCGAGGTGCTCGATCGCCGCTACGAGGGCCAGCACCAGGTGCGCAACTACCTCAGCCTGCGCTCGATCGACACGCCCGAAGGGCCGACCTGGATCGACACCTCGATCTCCAAGAACCGCCTCAAGTCGATCGTCGCCCGGGTCACCCGGCGGAAGCACGACGGCGACCTGGTCTACAAGGTCAGCGGGCCGGCCTGGGGTGGTCAGGTGCCGATCAAGGCCGTCGAAGTGCAGGTCGACGGCGGGCCCTGGCAATCCGCCACGATGGAGCCGTACGAACCGGCGACGCGCCTGCCGAACCAGGGCAAGTACTCCTGGGTGCTGTGGTCCTACTCGGTGTCCAACCTGGCGCCGGGGACGCACACGGTCGTGTCGCGGGCCATCGACGCTGCCGGCAAGGTGCAGCCGACCGAGGCGGAGCGGCGCGCCGAGATCGCCAGCGGCCGCGAGGACAACTCGCAGTGGACGCGCGAGATTCGCGTCGACTGAGGCTGCGGCCCGCCGCCACGGCGGGGAGGCCAGCCGGGCCGGGCGCTACTCGGCCGCCGGAGCCGCGGCCACGTAAGGGATGGTCTGCGGCCCGTGCGGCAGCACCGCCAGGCTGGCCCCGGAGCCGGCCTGGGCCAGGGCGCCGCGCACGGCCATGGCCACGTCGGTCACCGGCTCGAAGTGGGCCGCGCGCAGCGCGTCGAGGCTGAGGCCGCCGGCCTTGACCAGCACCTGCGCCTTGGCCTGGATGAGCGCCTGCACCTGCACCTGCCACGCGTCGGGCACGCTGACGAAGCCCGGTGCCTCGATCATCTCGAGCAGGGCCGCCGGCGACGAGCGCTCGCGCAGGATGGCGCCGTAGGCGCCGTGCGCCGGCACGCCGTCGCGGCACTCGGCGGCGCAGATGATGGTGCCGCCCGGCTTGACGATGCCGGCGGCGGCCGACAGCCCCTTCACCGCCTGATAAAGGTTCTGGTCGAGCGGGTAGCCGGAGTTGGTGGTCAGCACCACGTCGAAATGGCCCTCGACCGGACACATGGCCGTGGCCCGCACGTGCTCACACGCGGCGCCGTGCTCGGCGAAGAGCTCGCCGGCAAACACCTTGGTGATGGCCTGGTCGCGATTGAGGGCCACGTCGATGGCGAAGGTGACGCCGGTGAGGCGCGCGATCTCGCGCACGTCGTCGTGGATCGGATTGCCCTGGGTCACGCCCCACGTCGCCTTGGGGTGGCCGACGTGCCGCGCGTCGTGCAGGACGAGCACGGTGTCGAGGCCGGCCAGGCCCGGCGCGACCATCTTGGGGCCGCCGCTGAAGCCGGCGAAGAAATGCGGCTCGACAAAGCCGGTGGTGATGCGCACCGTGGCCTCGAGCCAGCGCCGGTTCAACCAGATCGGCACGCCCGAGCCGGTCGTGCCGGCGCTGACCAGGGCTTCGGGATCGCGGCTGTCGTGGTTGACCACGGCGTAGCGGTCGACGATGTCGGCGCCGAGCATGGCCACGAGTTCGTCGCGGGTGTTGGCGCGGTGCGTGCCGGTGGCAATCAGGATGGTGACGTGGGCTGGATCGAGCTGCGGCAGCTCGGCGAAGATCGCCTGCAGCATGAGCGCCCGCGGCTGGGCCCGGGTGATGTCGCACACCGAGATGGCCACCGTGTCGCCGGCCGTCACCAGCGAGGCCAGCGGCGGCCCGGCGGTGGGGTGGCGCAGGGCCTCGCGCAGGGCCGCCTCGGGGTCGCTCAAGGCCACCACGTGCCGCGGCGTCACGACCACCGTGCGTTCTTCCGGGAGGTCGACGCTGAGTCCGTCGCTGCCGTAATCGAGCTGTACTCGCATGGGGGGTGGCCTATTGTGGCCCGGTATCCCGGTGAGACGCCATGTCCAGCACCTCGATGACGTGCTGCACCGGCAGGGTCGCGCCGCTGCGACCGAGTGAGGCCTGCATCTGCGTCAGGCAGCCGATGTTGGCGGTGGCGACCAGGTCCGCCCCCGACTCGCGCAAGGCCGCGGCCTTGCGGGCGCCCAGCTCGGCGGCGAGCCCCGGCTGCTCGATGTTGTAGAGCCCGGCCGAGCCGCAGCAGATGCCGCTTTCCGCGATCGGCGCCAGCGTGAGCCCGCTGACGCGCTGGAGCAGCCGTCGCGGGGCACTGGTGACCTGCTGCGCGTGGGCGAGGTGGCAGGCGTCCTGGTAGGCGACCCGCGCCGGCGCCGCCAGCCGCGGACTGCCGACGAGTCCGAGTCGATCGAGGTATTCGAGCACGTCGAGGACGGGCGGGCCGCCCCGATGGTGGTCCTTCATCGCCGACCCGCAGCCGGCGGCCGTGGCCAGCACGGCGTCGACGTCAGGCGGGAAGTGCGCGCGATGGGCATCGGCCAGCGCCAGGCCGCGGGTCAGGTCGCCGACGTGACAGGCCAGCGCCCCGCAGCAGCCCTGATCCGGCGGCACGGCCACCTCCACCCCCTGCGCGGCCAGCACCCGCACCGCGGCCTCGGTGATCCCGGGCCGCAGCACGCTCTGCACGCAGCCGGTCATGAGCGCCACCCGGCCGCGCCGGGGCCCGCGGGCGGGCGTGAGCGCGGGCACGGTCGAGCGCGGGGGCAGCGCCGCGGGCAGCAGGCCGAGCATGGTGGCCGCCCCTGCGGGGGCGAGCGCCGAGAACGGCCGGGCCGCGACTCCGGCCCGGGCGGCGGCGCGGAAGAGCGTGGGCGATTCCATCACGCGCAGCAGCCCCTGTAGACGCAGGCGGGCCCACGGCGAGCGCTGGTCGACCAGGCGGGCGCGGAACGGCTCGATGAGGTCGCGGTAGCGCACGCCCGAGGGACACGCCGTCTCGCACGCCAGGCAGCCCAGGCAGCGGTCGAGATGGGGGGCTGCCTCGTCGAGAGCGAGGCCGCCTTCGAGCACTTCCTTCATCAGCACGATGCGGCCGCGGGGCGAATCCATCTCCTCGCCGAGCACGCGGTAGGTCGGACAGGCCGGCAGGCAGAAGCCGCAGTGCACGCACGACGACACCGCCTGGGCCATCCTGTGGGCGGCGCTGCCGGGATCGTCGAGCGGTATCCGGTGCTGCATGGTCGGTGCAATCAGTGGAACCGCAGATCGGGATCCAGCGCCAGGCGCACGCGGTCGGCAAAGGCGTTGGGCGCAGCCGCGCCCAGCAGACGCCCGTGCGCCGCGCCGCTCGCCACCACGCCGCGCCAGCCGTGATGGGCGAGCGCCGTGTGCACCGCGTCGAGCGGGTGGTTGGTGGCCAGCAAGGTGACGGCGCCGCCGCACTGCACGCGGCGCGGGCCGAAAGCGGCGAGCGCCGCGACGACCGCCAGCGCCCGCGACGGCGTCGTCGGGACCTTGACGATGGATGACGCGCCGGCCGCCCAGGTGAACTCCGCCGCCTCGCGCCACACCCGCGCGTCCTCGTCGTCGACGAGCACCGCGGCGGCGCGCGCCAGCAGCGCCTGCGCCCGGGTGACCCGCGCCGCCAGCGCGTCGGCCGCGCCGGCCAGCCGCACCCACACGACGGCGCCGCCGTCGGCCGCCATCTCGAGGTCGAGCGCGTCGAGGTCCATGGCGGTGGCGCGCAGCCGTTCGTGGGCGCCGACGGCGTCGTCCGGGGAAGCGCAGGGCGCGCGCAGCGTGGCCCGGGCCTCGGGCTGCGGGAAGACCTTGAACGTGGTTTCCGCGATCGCCCCGAGCCGGCCGGCGCTGCCGACGAGCGCGTGGTGGGTCAGGAAGCCCGCGGCGTTCTTCACCACCTGGCCGCCGCTGGCAATGAGCCGGCCGTGGCCGTCGACGAGACGCGCGCCGATGATGAAATCGCGCACGCCGCCGTAGCGGTAGCGGCCCGAGCCGCTCAGGCCGGAGGCGACGGTGCCGCCGATGGTGCCGCCGGCCAGGACGTGGGTCGGGTCGAACGGCAGGTACTGCCGGTGGGCGGCGAGCGCGGCGTCGATCTCGGCCACCGGCGTCCCGGCCAGCGCCGTGAGCACGCACTCGGCCGGGTCGTAGGCGGCGATGCCGCGGAGGCCGCGCAAGTCGAGGCGGGAGGCGCCGTCGTCGACCCCCGGCCTCTTCGTGCCGGCGCCGGCGATGCGGATCGGCCCGGGGCGCGAGGTGGCCAGCGCGTCCTGCAGCGCGTCGAGCGAGGTGGGGGCCAGGGTCATGCCGGCACCTCGAGCATCTTGCCGCGGTTGGCCAGCGCCCGGCCGTCGACCGCGCCGCGCAGCCGCTGCATGAAGGCCATGTCCTCGGCGCTGTACATCTCGGGCAGGAAGGCGCGCTTCTCGAGGCCCACGCCGTGCTCGCCGGTGATCGAGCCGCCCAGGCGGATGCACAGGCGGAGGATGTCGGTGGCGATGGCCTCGGCCCGCTCGAGCGCGCCGGGCTCGCGTCCGTCGTAGAGGATGAGCGGGTGCAGGTTGCCGTCGCCGGCGTGGAACACGTTGGCCACGCGGATGCCGTGCCGGGCCGAGAGGGCCTCGATGGCCACGAGCGCGTCGCCCAGCCGGGTGCGCGGCACCACCCCGTCCTGCACGATGAAGTCGGGGCTCAGCCGGCCCACGGCGGAGAAGGCGCACTTGCGGCCCTTCCAGAGCAGCGCCCGCTCGTCGGCGTCCTGCGCCACGCGGACGTGGGTTGGCCCGGACGCGTCGAGCACCGCGCGCAGGCGCGCCAGTTCGGCCTCGGCCTGGGCCTGTTCGCCCTCGAGCTCGACGAGCAGCACCGCCGCGGCCTCGCGCGGATAGCCGGCGTGCACGGCCGCTTCGGCGGCCTCGATGGCCAGGCGGTCCATGATCTCCATGGCCCCGGGCAGCAGGCCCGCCGCGATGATCCGCGTCACCGCGTCTCCGGCCGCCTGCAGCGAGGCGTAGGAGGCCAGCACCGTGCGATACGCCTCCGGTCGCGGGATGAGGCGCACGGTGATCTCCAGGGCCACGCCGAAGAGCCCTTCGGAGCCGACGAACAGGCCGGTGAGGTCGGGGCCGGCGTCCTCGGCGCCGTCGCCGCCGAGGCGCACGATCTCGCCGTCGGGCAGCACGGCCTCGAGGCCGAGCACGTGGTTGGCCGTCATGCCGTGGCGGAAGCAGTGCGCGCCGCCGGAGTTGAAGGCCACGTTGCCGCCGATGGTGCACACCGACTGGCTCGACGGATCGGGCGCGTAGTAGAGCCCGTGCGGTTCAGCGGCGGCCGAGATGTCGAGGTTGATGACGCCCGGTTCCACGACCGCAAGGCGGTCGACCGGGTCCAGCCGCAGGATGCGGTTCATCCGGTTGAGGGCGATGACCACGCCGTCGGCAAGCGGCACCGATCCGCCCGACAGGCTGGTGCCCGAACCGCGCGCCACAAACGGCACGCCGGCCGCATGACAGAGCTGCACCGTGGCCACGACGTCGGCTTTCGACTCGGCCAGCACCACGGCCAGGGGCCGCGTGCGGAAGGCGGTCAAGCCGTCGCTCTCGTAGGAGGCGAGCGAGGCGGCCCGCGTCAGCAGCCGATCGGGGGGATAGATCGCGGCGAGGGCGGCGAGCACGTCGGCCATGACCGGGTCACTATAACGCGGGGAACGCGGCCCGGCCGCGTCGCCCGACAGCGTCGCAGAAACTGCCACGGGGAAAGTTGTAACGGTGACAGGCCCCGTTACAAATGGTTAGCTCATGATGCGGCGCAGGGCGCCCATGGCTTCCTGCGCGCCCACGGCCACGAACAGCACCAGAATGGCGACGAGCAGCAGGTTGGTCGTCAGCGCGTTCTTCGGGACGTCCTCGGTCCAGGCGACGCGGTTGTTCAGGTAGAGCAGCGTCGCCGCCAGGAACGGCACGAACAGGCTGCCGATCACCGTGTAGGTGACGATCACGAGCAGCGGCGCGCCGGTGAAGGCGAGCGGCAGCGGCACCAGCGTGATGAAGAAGAGCGCCAGGCGATAAGGGCGGCTGGTCACCTTGGTGACCTCGCGGCGGGCCTCGAGCGACAGGCCGGTCATCACGCCGTAGATGTCGGCGTAGAGATACGGCACGCTCTGCCACACGCCGAGCAGCGACGCAAACACCGCCGCCCAGAAGCCCACCGAGTAGGCCCATACGCCGAAGGGGCCGAGGATGGTGCCCAGGGTCGAGGCCATCTTCGGCACCGCCTGGCTGTCGGTGATCTGCCACGCCCGGCAGGAAGAACGCGGTGTTGGCAATCAGCATGATCGAGATGCCGAACACCGCCGTGAAGACGTAGGCCACGCCGACGTCGCCGCGCACGTAGCTCAGGTATCCGCTGCCGCGCATGCCTTCCTCGCGCATCCAGTAGTTGTAGGAGAGCATCGTCACCGAGCCGCCAATGCCGCCGATGAGCGACAGCACGTAGGTGCCGCTGCCGGCGGGAATGGTCGGGATGAAGAGCCCCTGCACCGAGGCGCCGACGTTGGTCAGCGTCAGCATCGCGCACACCAGGATGCTGAAGCCCATGACGCCGACCAGCACCTTCATCAGCTTCTCGAACTTGCCGTAGCCGCCGAAGTAGACGAAGGCGAAGCCAACCAGGCTGTGTCCCACCGCGCCCCACGACTGCGGAATGGCGCCGCCGGTGAGATTCGACAGGCCCAGGCCGCAGGCGTTGGTGAGGGCCGCGCTGACGGCGATGGTCCACAGCACCAGGTAGATGCCGAAGTAGAACTTGACCCACGCCGGCAGGTGCGCGGCCCAGCCCTCGATCACCGTGGTGCCGGTGGCCAGCTGCCAGCGGGCGATGCCTTCGCTGAGGACGAACTTGAAGAAGGCGCCGAGCAGGATGGCCCAGAGGAGGACCACGCCGTAGCGGGCGCCGCCGACGGTGGCCGAGACGACGTCGCCCGACCCGATGCCGGTGGCGGCCACGACCAGGCCGGGGCCGGCGAGCTTGAGGAAACTGAAAGACGGAGCGGGCTTGACGGGGGACGGGTTCGGCACTGGCAACCTTTGCGCGGGAAGCGTATCAGAGATGGCTCATCCGGCGAGTCGCGGCGTCGGCGCGGGCCGCGGCCACGGCCGCCAGCGCCTCGGCGATCCGGTCGGCGGCCAGGTCGAGATCGGCGGCCCGCATCGGCGTGGACAACACCATCAGCCCGCGCGTGGCGGTGAAGAGCCCGCGGGTGAGCAGCGCCAGGTGCATCAGCTTCACGAGCCGCCCGTCCCCGGTGGCGGCCTCCTCCGGGGTCCGCGGCGCGGCGGCCCTGAAGTGCAGCTGCATGAGCGAGCCGTAGCCGACGACGACGGCGTCGAGGCCGGCCGCCTGCGCCAGATCGTTCAGGCGCGCCCGGAAGGCGTCGCCGGCGGCGTTCAGGCCGGACACGACCGTGTGATCGTAGCGGGCGAGGGTGGCCAGGCCGGCGGCCATGGTGGCGGCGTTGCCGTTGAACGTGCCCGAATGGGCGATGGCGCCGGGCCGGGTCGGGTCGTAGGTGGCCATCACCTCGGCGCGGCCGCCGAAAGCGCCGACGGGCAGCCCGCCGCCGATGATCTTGCCGAAGGTCGTGAGGTCGGGCGTGACCCCGAAGACCTGCTGCAGACCGCCGACGGCCAGGCGGAACGTGATGATCTCGTCGAGGATGAGCAGCACCCCGCACTCGGCCGTGACCGCGCGCAGCCCGTGGAGGAACTCGCGCTCGGCGAGCAGGGCGCCCGAGCCGAGCATCGGCTCCACGATCACGGCGGCCAGCTCGTGGCGATGGCGCCGCACCAGGTCCGAGGTAAAGGCCAGATCGTTGAAGCGGCCGAGCACCACCTCGCCGGCGGCGCCGGGCGACACGCCGCTCGGCCGCGGCCCGTCGAACGGCGGCGAGGCGCCAATGGCGGCCTGGTCGTGCGAGCCGTGATAGCCGCCGGCCATCTTGAGGATGCGCGGCCGGCCGGTGAAGGCCTTGGCGGCGCGCAGGGCGCCGAGGGTGGCCTCGGTGCCCGAGTTGCAGAAGCGCAGCCGCTCCACCGAGGGCACGCGCGCGCACAGCCTCTCGGCCAGTTCGACCTGCAGCGCATTGGCGGTGCCGTGCGCGGTGCCCTGCCCTTCCTGCCGGGCCATGGCGTCGACTACCGCCGGATGGCCGTGCCCGTGCACGAGCGAGGTGAAGTTGTTGAGGAGGTCGAGGTAGGCGTGGCCGTCGGCGTCGAAGAGCCGCGTTCCGGCGCCGCGGGCGATGAACAGCGGATAGGGCCGGTGGAACGTGCCCGTCCTGGTGTCGCCGCCCGGCATGACGCGCTCGGCGCGCTGGTAGAGGGCGCACGAGGCCGGCGTCCGCGCCAGGTAGGCAGCCAGGGTCTGCTGTTCGAGCGAAATCAGTGGGTCCATGGCGCGGACCGGCCGGGCGCCGGTGCGCGCATGTTACCCCGATTGCCGCGTGTCGTCAGTCGTCGTGATTGAGTTCGTACTCGCGCTGCTCGCGGTTCTTCTCGCCCTGCTGGACCTTGTCGCGCCGGTGCGCGGCCTTGAGCGCCAGGGCGTGCGTCGAGTCCGACTTGATGGCCGGCAGCGACAGCAGTTTGGTCAGCTCCTGGCCGGCGCACTTCGGACACGCGGGGGTGTCGCCGGTGCGCACCAGCGTCTCGAATTCGTTCTGGCAGGACGTGCAGCGGTACTCGAAAATCGGCACGGCAATTAACCTCTGGACGGTGACGTCCTTCGAGGATAGCACCGCGTGCCCCGGCGGTGCGGCCCGCGCGGAACCTAGAACGTCCAGCGCAGCCCCAGGCCCGGACGCAGGCTCAGGCCGCCGTTGAGCACGTAGGCCCGGACCTGCGGCACGACGGCGAGGTGGCTGGTGGCGGACACGGCGGCGTCAGCGCCCACCACGGCCACGGCATGGTAGCCGGACGCACTGACCTGGGTGCGAGGCAGCGAGGGAGGGAAGCTGCCCACGCTTAGCCCGGCACCGCTCACCACGGTGTCGAAGGTCGAGGTCACCGACTGGCGCACCAGGCCCAGCCCGCCGGCGAACTCCACCGACACCCGGGCCGCCGTCAGGTGATAGGCGAGGAGAGCAAAGACGGGCGTGGCCTCGCGAGTCGTCCCCACGGTCTGCGTCACGGTGAACACGCTGCTGCCGCCGCCGAAGGGCGAGGTCGCGCCGCCCAGGATGCCTGGAAGCTGGCGCTCCTTCTTCACGCGGCCGGCCAGGTGCATCTCGGCCCGCACCGAGAGGCGCGGGGTGAGGTGGACGCCAAGCCCCAGGGCGCCGCCAGCGACCGTGCCGCCGGTGTCGTTGGCCGGCAGCAGGCCCGCGGCAGCGGCGTCGGGAGCTTCATCGATCACCGCCAGCGCGGCGGCGCTGACGAAGACGGTGCCTGCGCTGGGCTGCGCGGCCGCAGGGATCGCGGCAAAGACGCCGCAGACGAAGGAGCCAAGAGCCAGAACCGCCAAGCGACGCATCACGAGCACCTCGCGTGAAATGGGGACGCCCAGTACTACTACAGCTCAGATGGGGCGTTGCACAAAGAGAAGCGCGAGGCGGCGGAGGGCCGGCGGCGACGTCAGGCGCGGCCCGGCATTACCGCCTTGCGCCGGTAGTCGAGCTCGCCGCACTTGGCGCACTGCGTCAGCCGGCCCTTCGGCAAGTCGGCCACGATCACCGCCATCTCATGACCGCAGAGCGGGCAGGCGTGACGCAGGTCCGCCGGCAAGGCTGCCAGTGGCTTCGGCGTGTCCAGCACGCCTCCCGGGCTGCAACGCACGTGCCGGACAGGGCAGGCGGCGGTAGCGCCCCGCGCGGGGAAGGGGCCGGCACAAAACAGGCCGAAAACGCCGCCGAAGGCGTGCCCGGAGCCGTGGTGGCCCGGTGCCGCGCCGCCGCCTCGCTGACTACTTCGGGAGTTCGAATTTGATCGCTTTGAGCACGTTCCCGTCGGCCGGCAGGTCGGCCTCGCCGGCGGGGAACGTGCTCATCTGCAACAGGTAGGCGACGATGTCGCCCTTGACCTTCGCGGGCAGCGCGCCGGGGTTGCCCGGAGGCATCGACAGGCGGACGCGCTCGTAGAGGTCGCCGACGGTGGTGCCGTTCCAACTGCTCAGGAACTCGCTGCCAGCGAGGCCCGGCGCGGCGCCGTCGCCGTCGAGTCCTTCGCCGTGGCACGAGGCGCAGTCCTTGCGGTAGGCGTCGAGGCCGCGCTTGGCCTGCGCCTCGCTGTACACGCCGTCGAGGACGCTCCTGGTCTGCGCCGCGTGGGGCGCCGCCGCCATCACCAGCCCCAGCCACACCGCGGGCAGCGCCACCAGGCCGAACGTCGATGCCGTCATGGAATCCCTCGCGCCGTAGAGTAACCGATCCCCCTGGCGGCTCCAGACCATCCGCCGCCGCCACGCGGCGACCGGTCACCCGCGCGCGGCTATAGTCTTGTGACATGCCGTCGCCCGACCTGGTTTCCGCCGCCGTCCGACGACTGGTCGGCACCGAGTCCCCGTGGGTCGAGGCGACGCACCCGGTCGAGGCCAGCGAGGTGCGGCGCTTTCATCAGGCCACGCTCGATCCGTCGCCGCGATACTGGGATGCGGCGTCGGCCGGGGCCGAGCGCGCCGGTGGCGTCGTAGCGCCGCCGGCCTTTCCGGTGCACGCGTTCCGGCGCGCCGCCGGCGCGCCCGACCCGCTCGACGCGGCGGCCGACGCCGACTTCGGTGGCTACGGACGCGCCTTGCGGCCGGGGCTGCCGCCGCTCGACGTGCCGTTGTCGCGGCTCCTCAACGGCGGCTACAGCTACGAGTTCTTCCGCTACGCGCGCCTCGGCGAGCGCATCCGCTGCCGCAGCCGCTACCAGGACATCTACCAGCGCGACGGCGCTTCCGGGCCGATGGTGTTCGTGGTCATCGAGGACGAGTACGTGACGAGCGACGGCACGCCGCTCCTGCGTTCCACCAACACCATGATCCTGCGATGAGAACGCCGGCCCACACGCCGCAGTCGGTGGAAGACATCACGGTCGGCGACGAACTGCCGCCGGTCGTGCTCGGCCCGCTCACCCCGTCGCACGTCATGCGCTGGTCGGCGGCGATGGAGAACTGGCACCGGATCCACTTCGACCGGCGCTACGCCACCGAACACGACGGGCTGCCCGATGTCGTGGTCAACGGCTCGTGGAAGCAGCACGTGCTCATCCGCCTGGTGACCGACTGGGCCGGCCCGGCCGGCTGGCTGTGGACCATCGCCTTCCAGTTCCGGGGCATGAACGTGCCGGGCGAGACGTTGACGGCGTGGGGCCGCGTGACCGGCATCGAGGAGCGCGGCGACTACGGTGTCGTCACCGTCGCGCTGGGGCTGCGCAACGACAAGGGCGAGGACGGCACGCCGGGCACGGCCGTGACCGTGTGGCCAACCCTGGGGGGCCCAGCCGTGCCCTACCCGTTCGATCCCCGCGCGCTCGACGGTCCGGCCGGCCACTGACGAGGTTGGTGCCGCCTGGCACCTGCCTTGCAAAATCCTGGCGGTCGCGTTCACTGCGACACCCGAGGAGGAACCATGACGGCCAATCGACGCACGGCGGCGGCTTTCAGCGCGGCGGCGCTGCTCTGCGGAGCCCTGAACCTCGCGCCCGCGAGCGCGGCGGCTGATCCAGTGACCCTGACCGGTTGCCTGGTCAAGGGCGAGGGGGATGACGGCTACCTGCTCATCAACGGGCCCCGGGCAGCGGTGTCCGGCTCGGCGGAACCGCGTACGGCCGCGCCGGGCACGGTCGGCACGACCGGGATGGTCGCCAACATCTTCTACTGGCTGGACGAGGATGACGACCTGAAGAGCCACATTGGGCACCAGGTGGAGGTGCAGGGCGATCTCAAGGGCCAGCTCAAAGACGGCGAGATCGAAGTCGACCGGAAGGAACTGTGGACCGAGATCGAGATCAAGTCCGACGGCCGCGACATGAAGGCGCGGGTGCCGAACGACTCGGTGGTGCCCGGTCCCAACGCCGACCGCAAGATCGACGTGCTGGTGCGGCGCGTGGACGTCGACAAGGTCAAGATGCTGAACGCGACCTGCCGGTAACGCCGCACCCCTGACAGCGCCCCCAAAAAGAAAACGGCGGCGGCCCGAAGGCCGCCGCCGTGAGATGTCGCCGCCGAGACGAGGCGCTAGTTGTTGCCCTTCGACGTCGAGGTCGGCCACGGCACGCCCTGCTTCTTCGCGGTCACCGGACCGACGCCCTTGAAGTTGAACTTCTGCAGGCGCTTGCCGGTGTAGGTCTCGGTCGTGTAGATGTTGCCCTTCGAGTCGGTGGCGATGCTGTGCACGCCCAGGAACATCCCGGGCTGGCGGCCGCCGTAGCCGAAGTTGGTGAGCTCGGTCATCGAGGCGCGGTCGAAGATGCGCACGTGCTCGTTCACGCCGTCGGCCATGTAGAGGTACTTCTGCTCGGCGTCCTTCGAGAAGGCGATGTCCCACACCGAGCCGTCGGCCAGGGTGTTGGTCTCGACGAAGACTTCCTTGATGAACTTGCCGGTCTTGTCGAAGATCTGGACGCGGTCGTTGGGACGGTCGCACACGTAGACCATGCCGTCGACCGAGACTTCCGAGCAGTGCACCGGGTTGCGGAACTGCTGGGCGGGCGGCTGCCCGGGCACGTAGCGGCCGAGCGGCTCGTCCGTCGGGGGCTTGCCGTAGGCGCCCCACATGCGCTTGATCTTGCCGTTGTCGAGGTCGATGACCGCGACGCGGTGGTTCAGGTAGCCGTCGGCCACGTAGCCTTCGTTGGCCTTGGGGTCGATGAAGATCTTGGCCACGCGGCCGAAGTTGTCCATGTCCATGCTGTTGGCCGTGTAGCTCGGCTTGTCGGGCGTCGACTTCGGCATCGCGGCGCGCGCCGCCTTGCCGTACTGGGCCACGAACTTGCCGTCGCGCGTGAACTTGAGGATGTGCGAGTCGTTGCCGCCGTTGCCGCCGATCCACACGAAGCCCTTGTGGTCCACCACGATGCCGTGGTTCGACTCGGGCCACTCGTAGGGGGCGCCTGCCACCGGGCCGCCCCAGTGGCCGACCAGGTTGCCGGCCGCGTCGAACTCGAGCACGGGCGGGGCTGCGTCGCAGCATTCGCCGACGCGCGGGGTGCCGGGCGAAACGACGGCCAGTTCCGTGCGGTCGAGGCCAGCCGTGCCGGGATCGTTGCCGCGATGAATCAACCAGATGTGATCGCGATCGTCGACGGTGAGACCGATGGTCTGCCCGAGCACCCAGTTGTTGGGCATCGGCTTCGGCCACATCGGATCGACTTCGAACTTCGGTGCCTGAGCGCCCGCCTGTGCCTCGACGACGGCGCGTTGCTCAAGCCACGACGCGCTCAGCCCGAACGCCAGCGCCAACGCAACGAGCGCGCTGCCAATTCTGACCTTGCGCGAATGAATTACACGGCTCATGGTGCCTCCCCAACGTGGACCCCGCCATGTGCGGAGACCTGAAACCCGGCGAGTATACACGGATCGGCCCGCCGCGCCGCCGGCCAACCGGGGGCCGCGCGCCGCGGCTTGCCAGAGGGCCGGCAGAGTCGCTACCCTCGGCCACGTGAAACGCACGCTCGCGGCCGTGGTCGCCGGATGTCTCCTGCTGGCCGCCGGGCCCCAGGCCCACGAAATCCCCAACGAAGTCACGGTGCAGAGCTTTCTGCGCCCCGAGGGCGCAGACCCTCGTGTTCCTGGTCCGGGCGCCGCTCAAGGCCATGCGCGACGTGGACATCCCCTTGCGCGAGAACGGGTTTCTCGACCTGCCGAGGGTCGGACCCACGCTCGAGGACGCCGCCATGCTGTGGATCGGCGACTTCGTCGAGCTGTTCGAGGACGGCCGGCCGCTCGGCAAGCCCACGGTGACCGCGGCCCGGGTGTCGCTGCCGTCCGACAAGTCGTTTGCCGACTACGACGAGGCCCTGGCCAGCCTGACCGGCCCGCCCCTGCCGGCCGACACCGAGCTCTACTGGCAGGACGGCCTGCTCGACGTGCGCTTCGAGTACCCGATTCGGTCGGACCGGTCGCGCTTCGCCATGCGCCCGGGACTGACCCGCCTCGGTCTCCAGGTCAACGTCGTGCTGCGGCTGCTCATGCCCGGCACGCCCGAGCGGGTCTTCGACGTGCACGGCGACGCCGGCCTCGTCGAACTCGACCCGCGCTGGTACCAGGCGGCCTTGCGCTTCACCCGCGACGGCTTCTTTCACATCCTCGACGGCATCGACCACCTGCTGTTCCTGTTCTGCCTGGTCATCCCGTTCCGGCGGCTGCGGCCGCTGGTGGCGGTGGTCACGGCGTTCACCGTGGCCCACTCGATCACCCTCATCGCCTCGGCCTTCGACATGGCGCCCGACGGCGCTGTGGTTCCCGCCGCTCATCGAGACGTTGATTGCCGCCTCGATCGTCTACATGGCCATCGAGAACATCACCGGCGCGCATCTCCAACGCCGCTGGATCGTGACCTTCGGCTTCGGCCTCGTGCACGGCTTCGGCTTCTCGTTCGCCCTGCGCGAGTCGCTGCAGTTCGCCGGCAGCCACCTGCTGACGTCGCTGCTGGCCTTCAACGTCGGCGTGGAGCTGGGGCAGTTGCTGGTGCTGCTGGTGCTGCTGCCCGTGCTGGCGCTGGCTGCTCGGGCGGGTCGTGAACGAGCGGGTCGGCACGATCGTGCTCTCGGCGTTCGTGGCGCACACCGCCTGGCACTGGCTCGAGCGAGCGCTGGGACGTGCTGCGTGCGCTTACCAGCCACAGTGGCCCGACTTCGACACCGCGTTCCTGGCGGCGCTGCTGCGCTGGGCGATGCTGGCGGTGCTGGCCGGGCTGGCGGCGTGGCTGCTGCGTCCCCTGGCGGGCGGCACCACGCCGACGCCGGGTGTGCCGAGCGAGCGTTAAGCGGCGCTCACGCCCCGTAGATGAGGCACGTCGTCGTCGCGTGCGCGAGCAGCTCGCCGGCGGCGTCTTCGATGCGCCCCTCGGCCACGATGGTGCGCCGTCCGCGGTGCAGCACGCGGCCGGTGGCCCGCACCGCGCCAGTCTGCGCCGTCATCGGCCTTGACGCAGTTCACCTTCAACTCGACCGTCGGTGTAGGCGAGGCCCGGCGGCACGGTGGTGTAGACGGCGCAGCCCATGGCCGAGTCGAGCAGCGTGGCGGCGAAGCCGCCGTGCACGACCCCGGCCGGGTTGTAGTGGATACTCCGCCGGCACGGCGGTGAAGCACCGCGACGCCGTCGCCGACCTCGACCAGCGTCGAGACCCATCAGCTGCGCCATCGGCGCCGGCGGGCAGCTCCCCGGCGACAATGCGGCGCAGCACGGCGAGGCCCGGCTCGGCGCCAGAGCCGGGCCTGCATCTCGGCCGGGTCGGTCCAGGTGACGGTGCGCGTGCGAACCGGCTCGGACATGTCGGCGCGCAGTATCGCATGCCTCTTGCGAGCCCCGATCCCGCGGCGTCGCGTTCCGGCGAACCGACGTGGGCGGCCGGGGCTCAGTCCAAGGTGATGGCCCACCCGACGCCCAGCTTCAACTGCTGGGTGCGCCCGCTGCCGAGGCGCAGCTCGGTGAAGAAGCCGCTGTCGTGTCCGAACCCGACGATCGAGTGGAAGCCGACGCTCGTGTCGCGCTCGTCGGGGAAGTCCGCGAAGCGGGTGATGACGACGGTGGGACCGCCGCCGGCCAGGAACGTCCAGCCGTTGGCGCCGAGCGGGTAGCCGTAGACGAAGTCGACGCCGAGGTTGGCGATGCGGAGCCCGTCGCCGACGGCGCCGTCGATGCCCGGTCGCAGCCGGATGCCGCGGCCGATGTCGCCGGTCTGGAAGAAGACTCCGCCGAACACCTGCTCGGGATCGACGGCGAACCCGCCCTGGAACCCGATGGCCGGCTGCGCCCGGGCCGGTGCCACGGCGGTCGTAAACATGAAGACGGCCAAGGCCGCGATGAGCGGGACGCGGGCCAGCAAGCGCCTCCAGCGTTTGGCGTCCGGCGCCAACCGAGCGTCCCCGGCGTGATGTCCTTCCGAGTGGACCATGTGCACCTCTCCGGCAACGAGTCTACAAGTTGCGTTCCACCACGCCACTGGGCCGCCACTTTCGCGGAAGATCGAGGGAAGATAGTGCCGATGATGATCGGTCTGTCCACTTTAGGCCACGCTGGTGCCGTCGCGCGTGGCGACGCCGCCACCTCGTGACGCCGATTGCGCTGCTCTACGAAGACGAGGCCATGGTCGTGGCCGACAAGCCGGCCGGCGTGACCGTGATCCCCGCGCCGGGCGAATCCCCCGGGGCCTGCCTGCGCGAACTGGTCGCGGCCCAGATTGGCACGCGCGCCTGGGTCGTGCACCGTCTCGATCGCGACACCTCGGGCATCGTCGTGTTCGCCCGCACCGCCGAGGCGCATCGCATGCTGTCGATGGCCTTCGACCGCCGCGACCTGGAGCGCCGCTACACCGCCCTGGTGCGCGGCGTGCCGGACGTGGCTGGCGGCGTCGTCGATCTGCCGCTACACGCGGCGCGCAAGGGCAAGGTCCGCCCGGCCCGTCCCGAGGAGCCCGGCGCGCTGCCGGCCCGCACCGCCGTGGCGGTGACGCGGGTGTGGCGGCAGGGCGGCGCCGCCGTGGCGCTCCTGAGCGTCGAGCCGCTCACCAGCCGTCACCACCAGGTGCGCGTCCACCTGCGCGCAGTCGAGACCCCGATTGTCGGCGACGCGGTTTACGGCAAGGCCATCTTGCCGCTGCCGCCCGAGGTGCCAGCGGGCCGGCTGGCCCTGCATGCCTCGTTTCTCGAGATCCCGCATCCCTCCGGCGCGCGCCGCGTGGTCGTGGAATCGCGGCTGCCGCTCGACCTGCAGCCGCTGCCCGACTGGCTCGACACCCACTGGACCCCCGGGGACGCGGCCCCATGACGCCGCTTTACGTGCCCGACCGCGTGCGCGAGCGGCTCGCGCGATCGTGCGAGGTGCCGTTCGGGTTGTTGCCGGCGCCGGCCGACCTCGCCGACGGCGCCGAAGTGCCGCTGCACTCGCGCGCCCACGGCGCCGTGGCGCTGGCCATCGTCGACCGCGCGGCCGAGTGCTGGCGGGTGATGGCCGCGGCCGCCCGCGTCGCTCGACGCGCTCGACCCGGCGTGGGCGGAAGCCCGCCTCGCCGCCGCGCAGGCGCTGCGCGCGTCGTTCCGCCTGGCCGTGCCGGACGCCGCCTACCGGCTGCTGAACGGCGCGGGAGACGCGACCCCGGGCGTGCTCGCCGATGTCTACGGCGGCTGGGCGGTGGTGTCGGCGCTGAGCGACGCGGTGCTGCCGGCGGCCCGGGTGCTGGCCCAGGGGCTGCTCGACCGCGGCATCGCCCAAGGCGTCGTGGTCAAGCGCCGCGTCCGTGGCCGGGCGGCGTCGGGTCCGGGGGTGGCGGCCATCATCGGCGAGCCGCCGCCGGCTGCCCTCATCGTGAGCGAAGGGCCGTGGCGCTTCGAGGTGCACCTGACCACCGGCGTCAACGTCGGGCTCTTCACCGACATGCGCGACGAGCGCGCCCGCATCAGCGGGATCGCCCAAGGCCGGCGCGTCCTGAACCTCTTTGCCTACACCGGCGCCTTCTCGGTGGCCGCCGCCAGCGGCGGCGCCGCCGCCGTGACCAGCGTCGACCTCTCCGAAGGGGTGCTGGCCTGGGCGCGCGATCACTTCGCGCTGAACGGGCTGGCGGCGGAGCGCCACCACACCGTGGCCGAGGACGCGGGCCGCTATCTCGAGGCCGCCATCGCCCGCGGCGACCAGTTCGACCTGGTGCTCATCGATCCGCCCAGCTTCTCGACGGCGCGGGACGCGGCGTTCACGGTCGGCCGCGACTACGCCGCGCTGATGACGGCCGCCTGCCAGGTGCTCGCGCCCGGCGGCGACCTGTGGCTGGCCGCCAACACCCGCGGCTTCTCGCTGCTCGGCGCCGCCCAACTGGCGGCCAGCGCGGCGCAGCGGCCGGCGCGCCTGGTGGCGATCGGCGGCCTGCCGCCCGACTATCCGACCGAGCTGTCGGACGCCGACGCGCGCTACCTGCAGACCGCGCTCCTACGCCTCGGCTGAGCCGCGGCGGATGCTGGCGATCTTCTCCTCGAGTTCGCGGGTCATGCGGTCGGTATCGCGGCGGAACTCCTCGTTCAGCCGCGTCAGCGACTCCACGTCGACGGCGCTGGCCAGGCTCGACCTGATGCATGATCTCGGCCTGCGCGCGGCGGGCCGAGTAGAGCTGGCGGGTCTCGCCAATGGCCGCCTTCTGCGCCTCGCTGAGCGGCGTGTCGGCGGTGCCGGTGTCGGTGTCCTTCTGCTTCAAGCGGGCCATGGCCAGCTCGATGGCGCTCTTCGGGGCGTCGTCGTCGTTCATGGCTTCATCTTAGTCCCGCGCGGCGCGCCGCGCCGGCCGGAGACGCAGCTGATAGCACATAGAATGGGAGGATGACTGCGCCGCCCCTCGACGAGGGTCTCGTCTACGCCCGCATCGGTGAAGACGGGTTCGCCCGCCTCGTCCGGGCCTTCTACGCCCAGGTCCCCACCGACGACATTCTCGGGCCGATGTATCCGGCCGACGACCTCGTCGGGGCCGAAGATCGCCTCCGCGACTTCCTCGTGGGCCGGTTCGGCGGACCGCCGCGCTACATCGAGCAACGCGGGCATCCGCGGCTGCGCATGCGCCACCTTCCGTTTGCCATCGACATGACCGCCCGCAACCGCTGGGTCGCGCTGATGGACCAGGCGCTCGTCGACGCCGCCCTGCCCGACGACGCCGTGGCGGTGTTGCAGCCGTTCTTCCATCACATGGCCTCGTTCATGATCAATCGCGGTTGACCCGGGGCGCGGGGTGGAGGAGGCTGAGGTCATGACTACCGTGCACGTCGAATCCGCCGGCGGCCCGCTCGCCCAGAACATCGTCGTCCGCCACCATCGCGTCACCGTCGACGAGGAGGCCGGGATCGGCGGCACCGATGCCGGCCCCAATCCCTTCGAGATGCTGCTCGGCGCCCTCGGGTCGTGCGTGGCCATGACCTTGCAGCTCTACGCCGCCCGCAAGGGCTGGGAGACCGGCGCCATTCAGGTCGACCTCACCGGCCGCGACGAGAACGGCGCCTACATCATCGACCGGCGCCTGACCTTCGCCGCGCCGCTCAGCGACGAGCAGCGCACCCGCCTCACCGAGATCGCCGGCAAGTGCCCGGTCTCGCGCCGCCTCACCGGCACGGTCGAGATTCGCCCGATGGCGTCGTGATCCTCGGGCGTCGGTGACAAAAGAGTACTTTCCACCCCGTGGGAGTTCCTCTAGACTGACCACAGTCGTTTCGCCCCTACTGGAGGCAGTCGTACATGTTCGAGACCAACGTTGACCGTCGGAACTTTCTGCGTGGCTCGGCGCTCTTTGCCGCCGCCATCGGCCTGACCGTCGTCGTCCCCGCCGTGGCCCGCGCCCAGGATCAGGACCAGCAGAAGCCGGACGAGAAGAAAGATCCGTTCGCCAACGACGAGAAGAGCAAGAGCGGCGAGAAGAGCTACGTCGACAAGGACGGCCGCGAATACCGGATCTGCCCGCAGTGCGCCTACAACATGTACAAGCAGGGTCGCATGTGGGTCTGTGACAACTGCGGCTACAGCTACGTCGAGTAGCGCCGCGCGCTGAAACTTCGCGACGCCCGGACGGCCTCGGCCGTGCCGGGCGTTCGTGTGTACGGCAGGGATGGGGAGCGGGATGCGACAATGCCCGCATGACACTTGCCAACCGCACGGTGTTCATCACCGGGGCCAGCCGAGGCATCGGGCTGGCCATCGCCCTCAGGGCCGCCGCCGACGGCGCCAACGTGGTCGTGGCCGCCAAGACGACCGAGCCGCATCCCCGGCTGCCGGGCACCATCTTCACCGCCGCCGAGGCCATCGAACGCGCCGGCGGACAGGCCCTGGCCGTGGCCATGGACGTGCGGGACGAGGTGCAGGTCAAGGCCGCGGTCAAAGCGGCGGTGGAGCGTTTCGGCGGCCTCGACGTGCTCGTGAACAACGCCTCGGCCATCTACCTGACCGGCACGCTCGACACGCCCATCCGCCGCTTCGATCTGATGCACCAGGTGAACGCGCGCGGCACCTTCCTGACCTCGCAGCACTGCCTGCCGCACCTGCGGCGCTCGGCCAATGCGCACATCCTGAACATCGCCCCGCCGCTCAACCTGAACCCGCGCTGGTTTGCGCCCCACGTGGCCTACACCATGGCCAAGTACGGCATGAGCCTGTGCGTGCTGGGCATGGCCGAGGAATTCCGCGCGCAGGGCGTGGCGGTCAACGCGCTGTGGCCGCGCACCGCCATCGACACGGCCGCCATCACCCTGATTGCCGGCGAGGAAACGCGCCGGCGCAAGACCCGCCGGGCGGCAGATCATGGCCGATGCGGCGCACCAGGTGGTGACCCGGCCCAGCCGCGACTGCACCGGGCGCTTCCTGATCGACGACGAGGTCCTGGCCGAGGCCGGCATCACCGACCTTTCGGGCTATCTGCAGGACGACGCGCGGGAAGAGGACCTGATGCCGGACTTCTTCCTGGATTGAGCGGCGAGGCGCGGGCAGCGGCCCGCCGCACTGACCGTCGCGCCCCGGCGTGGCCCTGGGCCGGGAGATTCGCTCCCGGCCCCGTGACCTAGAAGCGGCCGGCGCCCGTCCAGGTGCCGTATTCGTTGTAGAACGGCCGGTAGTCCGCCGCTTCGCGCGGTGTGCCGCCGTTGGCGCCGGTGCAGTGGCCGCCCAGGATGTCGACCAGGTAGACGTTGGCCGAGCCCTGCGCCGCATCACGGCCGTGGTGGTAGGCGAATTCGTCGCCGGCGACGATGGCGTTGAGCGGCGAGCCCAGCGCGGCCGAGCGTGGATCCTTGGCGTTGTAGCCGAAGCGCTGATCGATCTGGCGCAGGTTGTCGACCATGTAGTTGATGTAGCCGTTCAGGTTGACCTTGCGCGCTTCGATATCGGCGTCGCTGAAGCCGGACCGGCTCGGGCACGACACCGAAGCGTCCATCAGTCCAGCATTCCGCGCCTGCTGCGCGAGACGCTGCACGTCGCCGCGCACGTCGAACTGCGGCAGCCGCCCGGCGGCGGGGGCCGGGGTGCGGGCGGGCGTGTTCACGCCGGCGGTGACGGCGATCTCGTTCGAGAAGCCGCTCGTCCCGCAGGCGTTGGTGGCGTAGGCGCGCAGGTAATACGTGCCGGCCGGCAGGGAAGTGTTGAAGGCCGGCGCCCCGAAGGCGGCCTGGCCGAGCAGGCCGGCGGCGAAGTTGGCCCCCGACGCGGTGCTGGCCTGGAGGACGTAACCCGACGGGCTGCCCCCGGTGCCGGGATTCCAGGCGATCCAGGAAGAGGCGCCGCGCACAATCGCCGTCAGGTTCTCGGGAGCGCCGGGCGCCACGCATCCGCCCGGGATGACGATGTTGATTTCCTGGGACAGCGGCCCGACGACGCCGCTGTTCACGCCTTGAATGGTGACGAAGTAGCTTCCCGTGGGCGCCACCGGGTTGTTCAGGCTCGAGAGGTATTGCGGCAGCTTGCTGGGGTCCACGAACGACGTCGTCGGGAACACCGCCAGGTCGGCCACCCCCGGCGTGGAGCCGACGTTGATGAGGTAACTGGTGAACGGCCCGGTGGAGTGGGTCCAGCTCAGCGTGAGGTTGCTGCCGCTCAGCAGATATCTGAGGTCCGTAGGGGCACCGGGTGCCGCCTGGCGGGCCGAGATCTGCGAGGCGCCCAGCACCGCCGCCAGTATGAGCGCGGCCGTGACGGCCAATACGGGTCGAGTAGATTTCACGCAATCCTCCTGAAGGTGGCGGCCGTTCCTACGCGACGGGGGAGCGTTGCGCGGCCGCTCGACAGGATACCGCGGAGCGTCCGCCGCGCGGTCAGGACCGGTAGTTGCCGAACTGCAGCGCCACGCCGAAGTCCTGCCCGCGCAGGGCCGCCATGGCTTCTTGCAGATCGTCCTTGGAGGCCGAAGCCAGGCGCAGTTGATCGCCCTGGATCGAGGCCTGCACCTTCTTCATCTTCTGGTCCTTGAGATACTTGACGATGTCGCGCGCGGCGTCGCTCGGGATGCCCTGCTGCAGCGTGATCACCTGCTTCATCGTGCCGGCTCCGGCCGCCTCGGGATCGCCCGGCTTCATGTTCTTGACCGCCACGTTGCGCCGCACCAGCCGCGTCTGCACCACTTCCCACACCGCCCCGAGCTTGAAGCGGTCTTCGGCGGTGAGCGTCAGGGTGTTGGCCTTCTGGTCGAGGTCGATGGTGGCGAGGGACCCCTTGAAGTCGTAGCGTTGAGCGATTTCCTTCCTGGCCTGGTTGACGGCGTTGTCCACCTCCTGGAGGTCGATGGTGGACGTCACGTCGAACGAAAAGGTCTGCGCCATGCAGCGAATCGTAGCTGATTCGCCGCCCGTCCGGCGACCTGGTGCCCGACCCCGGGGCTATACTCGGCATCAGCACCGTGGCGGCCGCCCCCCTGATCCTCGTCGTGGACGATTACGCCGACGCGCGGGAAATGTATGCCGCCTGGCTGGTGGTGTCGGGCTACCGCGTGGCCGTGGCCGGCACCGTCCTCGAGGGGCTCGAACTGGCGTTCCAGGAGCCGCCCGACGCCGTCCTGATGGACCTCTCGATGCCGGGCATCGACGGGTTCGAAGCCACGCGCCGGCTGAAGGCCGACCCGCGCACCCGGCACATCCCCGTCCTCGCCATCACCGGCCACGTCGAATCCCAGATGGCCGACGAAGCGGCCGCGGCCGGCTGCGACGGCTTCATCGTCAAACCGAGTCCGCCGCCCGACGTGGTGCGCGCCCTCGAGCAGCTGATCGGGCGCCACGGCGGCCGTCCGCCGGCGGGGCCGGTGTGAACGAGCGCGGCAGCCGCGGCGTGCCCATCGTGCGGCTCACCGGTGCCGCCGCCGTCGTCGATCACGACCGCGTGGCCGTCGAGGAGCCGCTCGAGGTGCGGGTCAACGGCGAGCCGTTTGCCGTGATCATGCGCACCCCGGGCCACGACCTCGCGCTGGCCGCCGGCTTCCTGCTGGCCGAAGACGTCGTGCGCCACGCCGACGAAGTCGCGGCCATCGAGCAGTGCGACGACGTGGCCCTCGAGGCCGTGGGCAACGTGCTCAACGTGACCGTCACGGGCGCGGCGGCCGGCCGCGTCGAGGCGCGGCTCGGCGAGCGCCGCCAGGTCATCACCACGGCCGCCTGCGGATTGTGCGGCCGGCGCACCATCGCGTCGCTGCGCTCGCGCGCCGCCGCCGTCACCGGCGCCTGGACGGTGCCGGCGGCGGTGATCGCGTCGCTGCCGGTGTCGTTGCGGGCCGCGCAGGAGACCTTCGACGCCACCGGCGGCCTCCACGCCGCGGCGCTGTGCGACCTCGATGGACGGGTGCGGCGGGCCGCCGAAGACGTCGGCCGCCACAACGCCGTGGACAAGATCATCGGGCGCGCCCTGCTCGACGGCGAACTGCCGCTCGATCGGACGATGCTGGTCGTGAGCGGCCGCACCTCCTATGAACTGGTGCAGAAGGCGCTCCTCGGCGGCGTGCCGCTCGTGGCCGGCGTCTCGGCGCCCTCGAGCCTGGCCGTCGACCTGGCCGAGGCCTCGGGCATCACGTTGTGCGGTTTCGTGCGCGGCCGCACCATGAACGTCTACGCTCACCCCGGCCGCATCTCCGGCTGAGCGGGCTGACAGCCCGGACACCAGTAGACCCGCCGCGCCTCGAGACCGTCGGCCGCCGAGACGACTGGGGTGCCGCATCTGCGGCATGGTCGAGTGGTGCGGTTGTAGACCCACAGCTTCTCACCCGGCGCGGTGCGCGCGGTGGTGTTGCGCGCGCCGGCTGCCGAGTAGGTGTTGACGCGCAGCAGGCGCACGGCGGTCTCGACGACGGCCGTCAGTGGTCGCTGGCGGCGACCGCCGATACGCGCGGTCTCCGGGTGGAGGCCGGCCAGGAACAGCAGCTCGGAGCGGTAGACGTTGCCGATGCCCGCGGCGACGCGCTGGTCGAGCAGCACCTGTCCGAGCGGCCGGTCGCGCTCGGCCGCGATCCGGGCCGCGACGGCCGGGATGTCCACGTCGGGGGCCAGGAGATCGGGTCCGACCCGGCCGAGGGCGCGCGAGCGCGGCAGGTCGGCGGCGCGGATGAACTCGGCGTCGGGCACGTCGAAGGCCACGGCCACCCGCGCCGGCCGTCTCGATGACCGCGCGCATCGCCCGCACCGGCCGCTGCCAGCGTTCGCCGGGGCGATAGAGATGCCAGGAGCCGTGCATCCGCATGTGCGTGCGCAGCACCAGCCCGCCCGAGAAGGTGATGAGGAGATGCTTGCCCTGCGCGGCGCAGGCCTCGACGATGCGGCCGGCGAGCGGCGTGTCGTCGTCGACGCGCGCCAGGTGCGCCAGGGCCGTCGTGAAGCGGGTCACGGTCTGCCCGGCCAGCGCGGCATGCATGGCCGTCGCGGCCCGGGCGATGGTATCGCCTTCAGGCACGGCTCGCCCTCCGCAGGTGTCCGCCGGCTTCGTCGCCGGCGGCGTCGCCGGGCTCGCCGGCCCGCGACCGCCGCGGCCGGCGCCGCCGCGCGCCGCGCTACCCGCAACTGCAGGCCGCCGCTCGTCGCCGCGAAGCCCGCCTCGATGAAGTATGTGGCGAGAGGACTGGCGGTGGCCGGCGCGCCGTTGAGTTCGGCGATGAGCCAGCCGCGCCGTTCGGCCGGCGACTGCTGCGCGACGCGCACCAGCTCACGGGCCAGGGCGCGGCCACGGCGGCCGCGTTCGGGCTCCTCCTCGGGCAGGGCCACGAGCAGCTGGCGCTCGCCGCGGGCGATCCAGGCCGTGGCGTAGCCGTCGACGAGCACGACGCGCGCGCCGGCGACGCGGCTGGCGCGCAGCGCCGGGGCGCCCAGCCACGCCGGCCACTCGACCAGCGCTCCGTAGGGGTTGGCCGGGATCGGTGGCCGCCAGCGTCACCGCCCGGGCCTCGGGTGGCGGGATCGCGTTCGGCCCGCAGCCGGTCGATGGCGCCGGGCTCGGCAAACTGCGCGCCGCCGAGCCCGGCCACGAAGTAGCCGCGGCGGACGCGGCCGGTGTCTTCGAGCCGGCGCAGCACGGGATACACCATGCTGAAGCCGCCGGCCAGGGGTTCGAGCGCGGTGACTTCGCGGGTCACCACGCCGTGGCGGGCCAGCAGCTGCCGCGTCAGCGCCGTTGCCCAGGCCGTCGGCGAGACCTGCGCGGTGGCGTCGAGGGCCGACCAGCGGCCTTCGGCCGACGGCGGCACCAGGCGCCGCGAGCGGAAGCGGTGAGCCCTGGAGTCGCGCCGGGCCCGTTCGGCCGGTGCCGAGTAGGCGCGCAGCGGATGCAGGGTGTCGTTGGTGACCAGCCCCTTCCAGACCAGGCTCCACAACGCGTCCACGGTCTCCTGCGGGAAGCCGCCGCCCACCGCGTCATGCAGGGGGCCGAAGAACGCGGCGCCGTGCCGCGTCAGGAAGGCCACGATATGGGCCTCGCGCTCGGCCAGGCCGGCGGTGTCGGGGCGAGGCGGCATCAGGGCCGCCCGTTGATCGGTCAGGTAGAGGGCGATGCGCCCGTCGCGCTCGCCGAGCGGCTCGACGCCGACCCAGATCACCTCGCCGGCCGAGACCAGCGTGTCGAGCTGCGCCGGCGTGTAGCCGGCCACCCGCGCCGGCAGCACCTCGCGCTCGAGCACCGAGGCGACGAGCGGCGCGCCCTGCAGCTGCTCGATGACGTCGAGCAGCGCGTCGAGTCCGGAGCGCGGCGCCGTCAGCCCGTGCCAGCCGGCCAGGAAGCGGCCGAGCACGGGCGGCTCCACCGGCTCGACGTCCTGGCGCAGCGCCGCCAGCGACCGGCGCCGCAGCGAGCGCAGCACGTCGGCGTCGCACCACTCGCGGCCGCGGCCGCCGGGGCGGAACTCGCCTTCGACGACCCGGCCGGTCTCGGCCAGCCGCCGCAGCGTCTGCTCGACGACCGCCGGGCCGACCGCGAACCGCGCCGCGGCCTCGGCCGGGGTGAACGGGCCGTGCGTGCGGGCGTAGCGGCGCAGCAGGTCGGCGATGGCGTCGGGCGCCGGTTCGAGCAGCGACGCCGGCAGGCCCGGCGGCAGCGGCGTGCCGAGGCCGTCGCGGTAGCGGGCGGCGTCCTCGACCGCGACCAGGCGTTGCGTGCCGCCGATGCGCAGCGGCAAGGCCCGGCGGGTGGCGACGAGCGCGGGAATCGCCGCCTCGGCCACCCCCGGCAGCGACCGCGCGGCGATCTCCTCGGGGCTGAGGTCGCCGAGGCGCAGCAGCAGATCGTGCACGGCGTCGGTCGAGCGCGCGTGGTACTTCTCGGGCAGGTGCTGCACGTCGCGCTCGATGGCGGCCAGGGCCTCGGGATCGAGCAGCGCGCGCAGCTCGCCCTCGCCGATCAGCTCGGCCAGCTGCGACTGATCGACCGACAGGGCGTGGGCGCGCCGCTCGGCCAGCGGCGCGTCGCCGTCGTAGAGGTAGTTGGCGACGTAGCCGAAGAGCAGCGACGCGGCGAAGGGCGACGACGTGCGCGTGTCCACGGTCTGCACGCGCACGGCGCGGCTGCGGATCTGGGTCAGCAGGTCGACAGCGCCGGCAGGTCGAAGACGTCGCGCAGGCACTCGCGGTAGGTCTCGAGGATGATCGGGAAGGACCCGAAGCGCGCCGCCACGGCCAGCAGATCCGCGGCGCGCTTGCGCTGCTGCCACAGCGGCGCGCGGGCCCCCGGCCGGCGGCGCGGCAGGAGCAGGGCGCGGCCGGCGGCCTCGCGGAAGCGCGCCGCGAACATCGCCGTGGAGCCGAGCTGGGCCACGACCAGCCGCTCGACGTCGTCGGGATCGGGCAGGAGCAGCGCCGTCGTCGAGCGGCGTGTCGCTCTCGGGCATGCGCACCACGAAGCCGTCGTCGGTCCACATCACCTCGGCGTCGAGGCCGCGCTCGTGGCGCAGCATGCGCCGTGACGGCCATGGCCCAGGGCGCGTGGACGCGGCTGCCGAAGGGCGACAGCACCGACAGTCGCCAGTCGCCGATGTCGTCGATGGAGCGCTCGATGAGGATCGTGCGGTCGTCGGGCACGACGCCGGCGGCGCGCTGCTGGTCGTCCAGATACTGCAGCAGGTTCTCGGCGGCGCCGCGGGTCAGGCCGTGGCCGGCGCCGAGCCGCGTCGACGGCCTCGTCGGCCGGGGCGCGTGCGCAGTTCGCGCGTCAGCTTGCCGATGGCCCGGCCCAGCTCGATCGGGCGGCCCGGCCCCTCGCCCTTCCAGAACGGCATCTTGCCGGGCTCGCCCGGCGCGGGCGAGACGAGCACGCGGTCGTGGGTGATCTTCTCGATGCGCCACGACGAGGCGCCGAGCAGAAAGATCTCGCCGGCGCGCGCCTCGAACACCATCTCTTCGTCGAGCTCGCCGACGCGGGCGCCGCCCTTGCCGCCGTCGGCCAGGAACACGCCGTAGAGCCCGCGATCGGGGATCGTGCCGGCGTTGGCGATGGCCACCCGCTTGGCGCCCTCGCGGGCGGCGATGGTGCCGTTCACGCGGTCCCAGGTGACGCGCGGGCGCAGCTCGGCGAACTCGTCCGACGGGATAGCGGCCCGAGAGCATGTCGAGCACGCCGTCGAAGACCCGGCGCGCAGAGCTCGGCAAACGGCGCCGCGCCGCGCACCGTGGCGTAGAGGTCGTCGACCGACCAGTGGTCCATCGCCGTCATCGCCACGATCTGCTGCGCCAGCACGTCGAGCGGGTTGCGCGGATAGCGCGACGGCTCGACCAGGCCCTGCGTCATCGCGCCGGTGACGGCGGCGGCCGCCAGCAGGTCGCCGCGGTACTTGGGGAAGATGATGCCCTCGCTCACCTCGTCGACGCGGTGCCCGGCGCGGCCGATGCGCTGCAGGCCGCTCGCCACCGACGGCGGCGCCTCGATCTGCACGACCAGATCGATGGCGCCCATGTCGATGCCCAGCTCGAGCGACGACGTGGCGACGAGCGCGCGCAGGCGCCCGGCCTTCAGCAGGTCCTCGATCTCGGTGCGCTGCGCGCGGGCGAGCGAGCCGTGATGCGCGCGCACCAGCGGCTCGCCGGCCAGCTCGTTGAGCGCGCCGGCCAGGCGCTCGGCCAGGCGCCGGCTGTTCACGAAGATCAGCGTCGAGCGGTGCGCCTGCACGAGCTCGAGCAGGCGCGGGATGGATCGACGTCCAGATGGTCTGCGCCGGCGTGGTCTGCGACGGCCGGGCCGCTCGGCTGCTCGACCGGCTGGCCGATCTTGGCCATGTCGGCGATCGGCACGTCGACGGTGAGCGCCAAGCGCTTGGGCTCGCGCGCGTCGACGATCGTCACCGCGCGCGGCGCGGCGCGCCGATTCGAGCGCGAACTCGGCATGCACCGACGCCGCCGGGGCGACGGCCCGGCCGGTCTTGCCGCGGCGGCGGGGCGCCGGGGCCGCCGTGCCGCCGAGGAAGCGCGCGATCTCGTCGAGGTGGCGCTGCGTGGCCGACAGGCCGATGCGCTGCAGCGGCCGGCCGGTGAGGCGGGCCAGCCGCTCGAGCGAGAGGGCCAGGTGCGCGCCGCGCTTGGTCGAGACGAGCGCGTGGATCTCGTCGACGATCACCGTCTCGACCGAGCGCAGCCGCTCGCGCGCGTTCGACGTGAGCAGCAGGAACAGCGACTCCGGCGTGGTGATCAGGATGTCGGCGGGATCGCGCTGGAAGCGCGCGCGTTCGTTGGCCGGCGTGTCGCCGGTGCGGATCGACAGCGACGGCGTGTGGAACGGCGTGCCGGCGGCCGTGGCCACGTGCGCGATGCCGGCGAGCGGCGCGCGCAGGTTGCGCTCGACGTCGACGGCCAGCGCCTTGAGCGGCGAGAGGTAGAGCACGCGGCAGCGCGCGTCCCGCGCCGGCTCGGGCGAGAACATCAGCCGATCGAGGCACCACAGGAACGCGCTGAGCGTCTTGCCGGTGCCGGTCGGCGCGAGGATCAGCGTGGACTCGCCGCGCGCAATCGCCGGCCAGCCCTGGCGCTGCGGCCGAGTCGGCTGCTCGAATGCGGAGGCGAACCACGCCGCGACCGGAGGGTGGAAGAGACGCAGCACGGACGAGGCCATCACCCGCTATAATGGCTCGGATGTTCGTGCCAGCACCGGATGTGACGGTTGGCGCGGATCGCCGGGAGGAACGACCAAACTCATGGGTGACGCTGCTGAAGGTTTGATTGACGCCGATCTCCGAATTCAGGAGCGGATGGAAGAGCTCGAACAAGAGCGCAAGGCCGCACGCAAGCTCGGCCCGACCAAGGATCCCGTCAAAGTACGGGAGCTGGAGTCCTGCCGCCTGGCCTCGATCGAAATGTCGCGACAGCTCGAACTCACGACTCACCCGGCGCGCCGCGAGCAAATCGGCCTCGCCGTCGCCGAGCTCGACCGCCGGATGAAGGAACTGGCCTAGCCAGCCTCTGCGACGCCGGCCGGCGTCACCGCACGCCGGTCCCGCGTCGTGCCGCGCGCTCGCGCGCGTCAGCGCCGATCGCCGCTGACCACCGCCGGAGCCGCGAGCCCGAACGGCGCCAGCAACGCCGCCAGCCGCTCGTCGACGTCGGCCGCCAGATGGGCCGGCAGGGCCACTGCCGGCGCCGCGCGTTCCGCCGCCCGCCTCAACACCCGCTCATACCCATCCGCCATATGGTCGAGGGTGTGGTGCGCCTGCCAGTAGCGCCGCGCCGCCTCGCCGAGCCGCGCCCGTCGTTCCGGGC
Organism: uncultured Acidobacteriota bacterium; assembly: GCA_963834325.1. Taxonomy (GTDB): domain Bacteria; phylum Acidobacteriota; class Vicinamibacteria; order Vicinamibacterales; family UBA2999; genus CADEFD01. Next base: position 2,537,202 of record CAWIBL010000012.1, on the reverse strand, counting down.
TCCGCGCCAGCGTGTCGAGGGCGCTCTTCAACGCGTGCTTCTCGTCGAGGATGGCCACGGCCAGGGCTATCGGCGTCTCGCCGGCCGGGCCGAGCGGCTGCGAGTTGCGCGCGTCGACCACCGGCAGCTCCGGCTGATGACCGAGGTCGGTGACGATGGTGGCCCGCCCGGCCGCGATGGCCCGCAGCCACGAGGCCGAGGTCTCGCCGTTGCTCGGCCAGCGCAGGCAGGCGCAGATGTCGGCCAGGGCCAGATGCGCGGGCAGCTCGGCATCGGGCACGAAGCCGGTCACCCGCACCCGTTCGGCGAGGCCGCGCGCGGCGGCGTCGGCCATGACGTCGTAGTGCGCCACGGCGCGCCGACGACGAGCAGGTGCAGGCGCGGATGTTCGGCGGTCAGCGCTGCCATTGCCTCGATGAGCTCGGGCAGGCGCTTCTCGGGCGTGACGCCGCCGAAGGCGGCCACGATCAGGGCGTCGTCGGGCAGCGCGTAACGGCGGCGCAGGGCGGCCGGCGGTGGTGGCGCGCACGGCGGCCAGCGGATCGGCGACACCCATCGGCACCGCCTCCACCTCGGTCGTCGTAGTCTGCCCGCAACTGCGCGGCGAGGGCGGCGCTGTGGACCGCGGTGAGGCGAGCCGCCTGCAGCACCAGCCGGATGTGCGGCCAGTGCGCGAACAGGCTGCCGCCGAGCCCCTCGGCCACGAGCAGGGCCGAGATCCGGCGGGGCCGCCGGATGGCTGGCCGCAAATTCCGCCAGGTAGTCGTCGCGGCGGGGCCGGTAACGGTTGAGCAGGCCCTGGGCTCGCGCCTGATGCACCTGCGCGTCGTGGAGCACGACCAGGCCCGGGTAGCGGAACAGATAACCCCACATGTAGTCGTGGCAGGCCGCGTTGCCGAGCTGGTAGACGGTGAGGTCGTAGGGCCGGCGCCGCGCCGTCCACACGAAATCGCGCGCCGTCAGGCCGCCAGGCGGCGTGCCGCGCGGCGGTTCGGCGTAAACGTCGATGTCGACGCCGCGGGCGCGCAGCAGCGGCAGCAGCTCATCGGAATAGGCGGCGATGCCCGACCGCGACGGCGGCATGGGACTGAACCAGGCCACGCGCAGGCCGGTTGCGGTGTGGACCACGGATGGGACCGTCATGGCGGCGTCACACCAGTAATCGTATGTGGGGCGTTTGACTGCACGCCGCTGAATTGCCTAACATCTACGCGGCTCTTGCGAAATACTTCACAAGCAGCGACTTGGCGCGCGCACGTCTGACGGACAGGAAAAATCATGGAAGGCTGGGGTGGCATCGCCATCATGGTCGCGGTGGGGCTGGGATTCGGGGTGGTGTCGGTCATCCTCTCCTATTTCCTCGGCCCGCGGCATCCTACACCTGAAAAAGAAGCACCCTACGAGTGCGGCATGCCCCCGGTGGGCGATGCCCGCGAGCGCCAGTCGGTCAAGTTCTACCTGATCGCGATGATCTTCCTGCTCTTCGACATCGAAGTGGCCTTCCTCGGCCCCTGGGCCATGGCGCTGCGCGATCTCGGGTGGCCGGGCCTGATACAGATCCTCGTGTTCTTCATGATTCTTGCCGTGGCGTTCATCTACGTCTGGCGCAAGGGCGTCCTCGACTGGGGCCCGGAAAGCGATCCCGATTACGTGCGGCCGCACAAAGTGGGCCCGGCGGTGGTGAAGAGATACAGCTATGGGACTCGAGACTGATCTTCCGGAAATTCCGGTCCTGACGACCACGCTCGAGAAGATCGTGCAGTGGGGCCGCCGCTCGGCGATCTGGCCGGTCACGTTCGGCCTGGCCTGCTGCGCCATCGAGATGATGGCGATGAGCTGCAGCCGTTACGACATCGCGCGTTTCGGCGCCGAGGTCTTCCGCGGCTCGCCGCGCCAGTCGGACCTGATGATCATCGCCGGCCGTCTGTCGCGCAAGATGGCGCCGGCGCTGCGCCGCATCTACGACCAGATGCCCGAGCCCAAGTGGGTCATCTCGATGGGCGCCTGCGCGTCGTGCGGCGGCGTCTTCGACAACTACTCGATCGTGCAGGGTTCCGACCAGGTCGTGCCGATCGACGTCTACATCCCCGGCTGCCCGCCGCGGCCCGAGTCGGTCATCTACGGCATCGTGCAGCTGCAGAAGAAGATCGACGCCACCAGGCTCAGGGCGTAGCCGCATGGACGCCCAGGCGATCATCGACCTCCTGACCCCGCTCGTGCCCGGCGCCGAAATGGCGCCGAGCCCGGGCGCCGACGTGGACTACACGCCGGCCCTGTGGGTGTCGGCCGCGCACATCGTGCCCGTGTGTGTCGCGCTGCGCGACACGCCCGGCCTCGAGTTCCACGCCTTCTCGAACGTCACCGCCGTCGATCACCACCCGCGCCGCACGCCGCGGTTCGACGTGGTCTATCACGTGGTGTCGCCGCACCGCCGGGCCCGCGTGCGCCTCAAGGTGCAGCTCGGCCTCGACCAGCCCATCGCCACGGTGACGCCGGTGTGGGCCGGGGCCGGGTGGTGCGAACGCGAGATCTACGACCTGTTCGGCATCGTGTTCGACGGCCACGCCGATCTGCGCCGGCTGATGATGACCGAGGACTGGGAAGGGCACCCGCTGCGGAAGGACTACCCGGTGCAGGTGCGCAAGGACGCCCAGACCTACATGCCGCTGCAGGTCACCGCAGAGGAGTTCCGGGCGAACATGGAGCGCGATCGCTACTCGCGAACGCGTCCGAAGTAACGACATGCAGGAGCCGGAGTCGGCGCGACGGGCGCTGGTGGTCGCGACGTTGAAGGCGGCCGCCCGCTGCCACGACGCGCTGGCCGATGGGCCCGCCGCGGCGGCCATCGTGGCGGCGGGCGACGTGCTCGTCAGCGCGCTGGCCAGCGGCGGTCAGGTGCTGGTGTTCGGCAACGGCGGCAGCGCCGCCGACGCGCAGCACTTCGCGGCGGAACTGGTCGGGCGGTTCGTCCGCGAGCGGCGCGGCTGGCCGGCGGTGGCGCTCACGACCGACGCCAGCGTGCTCACGTCGGTGGCCAACGACTTCGGGTTCGAGACGGTGTTCGCGCGGCAGATCGAGGCGCTGGGGCGGGCCGGTGACGTGGCGGTGGGGATCACGACGAGCGGCGACCTCGCCGAACGTGGTGCGGGGGATTGAAGCGGCGAAGGCCCGGGGGCTGCGGACCATCGCGCTCACGGGGAACGACGGCGGGGCGGCGGGCCGCAGCGCCGAGGTGCACGTGAACGTTCCGGAGACGGTGACGGCGCGGGTGCAGGAAGCGCACACGACGGTGCTGCACCTGCTCTGCGCCATCGTCGACCGGGAAGTGGAAGGCTGAGGATGGCTGAAGTACGCACCGAAACGATGACCGTCAACATGGGGCCCCAGCACCCCAGCACGCACGGCGTGCTGCGGCTCGTGCTCGAGCTCGACGGCGAGACGGTCGTCTCCGTGTCCCCGACGATCGGCTTCCTGCACACCGGCATCGAGAAGACCGCCGAGCAGAAGAAGTGGCAGCAGGTCATCCCGCTCGTCGAGCGCATGGACTACCTGGGCGCGCAGTCCAACAGCCTGGCCTACTGCCTCACGGTGGAGAAGCTGCTCGGCATCGAGGTGCCGCAGCGGGTCAAGGACATCCGCGTGCTCATCGCCGAGCTGCAGCGCCTGAGCAGCCATCTCGTGTGGTTCGGCACCCACGGCATGGAGATCGGCGCCATCACGGTCATGCTCTACGCCTTCCGCGAGCGCGAGATCCTGATGAACCTGAACGAGATGCTGGCCGGGTTCCGCTTCTTCCCGAGCTACATCCGCGTCGGCGGCCTGCGCGAAGACCTGCCGCGCGGCTTCAAGCAGGCGGTCACCGAGTTCCTCGACCGCTTCCCGGGCAAGCTCGACGAATACGAGACGATGCTCACGAAGAACCCGATCTGGCTCGATCGGACGCGCGGCGTCGGCATCATCTCGCTGGCCGACTGCTACCAGTGGGGGCTCTACGGCCCGATCGCGCGCGCCGCCGGCGGCGACTACGACGTGCGCCGGGCCTTCCCCTATTCGGGCTACGAGACCTACCAGTTCGACGTCATCGGCGCCAGCAACGGCGACGTCTACGACCGCTACATCACGCGCGTCGCCGAGATGCGCGAGAGCGTCAAGATCTGCCGCCAGGCGCTCGAGCGCATCGAGCCGGTGGGCGACTGGCAGGTGGCCGATCGGAAGATCGCGCCGCCGCCCAAGGACGAGGTCTACACCGAGATGGAAGCGCTGATTCAGCACTTCCTGATCTACTCGCAGGGCTTCAACGTGCCGGCCGGCGACGCCTACGTGCCGATCGAGGGGCCGCGCGGCGAGCACGGCTGCTACGTGGTCTCGGACGGCTCCAACCGGCCGTGGCGCGTGCACATGCGCTCGCCCGGCCTGATGGCCAGCCAGGCGCTGCACAAGTTCGTCGTCGGCGGGATGATCGCCGACGTCGTGGCCGTGATCGGCTCGCTCGACGTGGTGATGGGAGACGTGGATCGATGAGTTTTCATCCCGCGATGCCGTACGGCACCGAGCGGCTGCACCGCTCGGAGCGCAAGACGCTGCCCGAGGGTCCCGAGTTCGCCTTCACGCCGGAGCGCCGCGCCGAGTTCGAACGCCTGGCCGCGAAGTATCCGCCCGAGCACCGGCGCTCGTCGGTGCTCTACGCGCTCTACCTGGCGCAGGACCAGCAGGGCTACATCAGCAACAACGCCGCCCGGCACGTGGCCGAAGTCGTCGGCATCACCACGGCCGACGTCGAGGACGTGGTCAGCTACTACGTGATGTTCCACCGCGCCCCGACCGGCAAGTACGTCCTGCAGGTGTGCACGACGCTGTCGTGCGCGCTGGCCGGCGCCGAGCGCGTGGTCGAGCGTCTCGAGCAGGTGCTCGGCGTAGCCGCCGGAGCCATCGACCCGTCGGGCCTCTTCACCATCCAGCCGATGGAATGCCTGGGCGCGTGCGACAAGGCGCCGGTCGTGATGGTCAACAACGAGCACTGGCACGAGTGTCTGCAGCCCGACGACGTCCCGGCCTTCATCGACGGCCTGCGCACCGACGGCCTGAAGGCGCTCAGCGGCTGTCACCTCGACGTCGAGCGGCGCACCGACGCGGCCGGCAAGACCACCGTGCCGGTGCAGCCGGCCTCGGTCAACGGCTATGAGCCGGTGCTCACGAAGTACGCGTTCACGCCCGGCGGCAACACCCTCGACCACTACCTGAAGCACCAGCAGGGCTACGACGGGCTGAAGAAGGCCCTGACCATGACCCCCGACCAGGTCATCGAGACGGTCAAGGCCTCGGGCCTGCGCGGCCGCGGCGGCGCCGGCTTCCCGACCGGCCTCAAGTGGCAGTTCGTCGACAAGAAGTCGCCCAAACCGAAGTACATCGTCTGCAACGCCGACGAGAGCGAGCCGGGCACCTTCAAGGACCACCTGCTGATGGAGCGCAACCCGCACCTGCTGGTCGAAGGGTGCCTCATCGGCTGCCACGCCATCGGCTCGCACGCCGCCTACATCTACATCCGCGGCGAGTTCCAACACCTCTTCGCGCCGTTGCAGCAGGCCATCGACGACGCCCGCGCGGCCGGCTTCGTCGGCACGAACATCCTGGGCAGCGGCTGGGACTGCGAGGTCTACCTGCACCGCGGCGCCGGCGCCTACGAGGCCGGCGAGGAAACCGCGCTGCTCGACTCGCTCGAAGGCAAGCGCGCGCAGCCGCGTTTCAAGCCGCCCTTCCCGGCCGTGGCCGGCTTGTGGAACTGCCCGACCGCGGTGAACAACGTCGAGACGCTGTGCAACGCGCCGCTGGTCCTGACCCGCGGCCCGGAGTGGTTCGCGGCCCTCGGGCCCGACAAGAACGGCGGGCCGAAGCTGTTCTGCGTGAGCGGCCAGGTCAAGCGCCCGGGCGTGTTCGAGGCGCCGATGAAGGTGTCGCTGCGCGAGCTCATCGACGACTACGCCGGCGGCATGCGCGACGGGCACACGATGAAGGCGGTGATCCCCGGCGGCTCGTCGGTGCCGATCCTGCTGCCCGATCAGATCGACATCCCGGCCAGCTTCGACGACGTGCAGCAGGCCGGCTCGCTGCTCGGCTCGGCCGCCATCATGGTGCTCGACGACACGGTCGACATGGTGTGGCTGGCCGAGAACCTGCTGCACTTCTACCGTCACGAGTCGTGCGGCAAGTGCACGCCGTGCCGCGAGGGCACCGACTGGCTCTACCGCCTGCTCCACCGCATGCTCGGCGGGGAAGGCTCGACTCGCGACATCGCGCTGCTCGAGAGCGTCGCCAACCAGATCAACGGCAAGACGCTGTGCGCCTTCGGCGACGCGGCCGCCACGCCGGTGCTCACCACCCTGAAACTGTTCAAGAACGAATACGAAGTCTACGCGCGCGGGGAACAGCCCGCCGCCGCCGACTACCGCGCCAGCTCGCCGGCTGGCGCGCATCACTGAGGCAGGGAGCCCAGGCCCGACGTCATGCTCGAAACCCTCATGTGGCCGCTTCGCCCACCCCAGAACTGGTGGGTCGCCTACGCGACGCTGGTCGGCGTGCTGTTCCTGGCACTGCAGATTTCAGCCGCCGTCATGGTCTACGCCGAACGCAAGGTCGCCGCGCTCATGCAGCAGCGCTACGGCCCGTGGCTGGTGGGCCCCAAGGGCCTGCTCCAGCCGATTGCCGACATCGTCAAGCTCTTCTTCAAGGAAGAACTCCAGCCCAAGTCCGCCGACAAGTGGCTCTTCTCGCTGGCGCCGATCATCTCGGTGGCCGCGGCCTTCGTCGCCTTCGCGCCGGTGCCGTTCGGGGCCACGACGACGTTCTTCGGCTGGCTCGACGAGCCGATCGCCCTCCAGGTCGCCGACCTGAACGTGGGCGTGCTGGCGTTCTTCGCCGTCTCCTCGGTGGGCGTCTACGGCATCGTGCTCGCCGGCTGGGCGAGCAACTCGAAGTATTCGCTGCTCGGCGGCCTGCGCAGCTCGGCGCAGATGATCAGCTACGAGCTGGCCTACGGCATGGCCCTGGCCACCATCGTGCTCCTGGCCGGGTCGATGTCGTTCCGCGAGATCGTCGACGCGCAGTCGGGCTACTACTTCGACCTCATCCCGCGCTGGAACGTCTTTGCCGTGTTCCCGTTCGGGCTGGTGGCGTTCCTGCTGTTCTTCACCGCCGGCGTCGCCGAGACCAACCGCGCCCCGTTCGACTTCCCCGAAGCCGAGCAGGAACTGGTGGCCGGCTACCACACCGAGTACAGCTCGATGCGCTTCGCCATGTTCTTCATGGCCGAATACATCAACATGGTCACGGTCTCGGCCGTGGCGGTGAACCTGTTCCTCGGCGGCTGGCACGGCCCGTTCCTGTCACCGGCCTACGGCTGGATCTGGTTCCTCATCAAGCTGGCGGTGCTGCTCTTCATCTATCTGTGGCTGCGGTGGACCCTGCCGCGGGTGCGCTACGACCAGTTGATGACGCTCGGCTGGAAAGTGATGTTGCCGCTGGCGACGGTGAATCTGCTGATTGTGGCAGCGGGGGTGATCGCCTTTGGCCTTTGATCTGCTTCTCTTCTATTTCTTCGCAGCCATCACCGTGATCGGCGCGCTGCTGGTCGTCGGGCAGCGCAACCCGATCTACAGCGTGGTGGCGATCGTGGGGGCGTTCGGCGGCCTGTCGGGTCTCTACGTGCTGCTCGAGGCGCCGTTTGTGGCGGTGGTGCAGATCATCATCTACGCCGGCGCCATCCTGGTGCTGTTCCTGTTCACGGTGATGCTGCTCAACGCTTCGCGCGAGGACGGCGCGGAGTGGGACCGCTCCCACCCCTATTACCGGCCCGGCCCGACCCGCGTCGGCGCGGTGCTGGCGGTGGTGCTGCTCGGCCAGCTGGCCTGGACCTTCTCGCGCATGAGTGACCTCGGCGCCGGCGTGGGTGAGGCGGCGCCGGGCGCCTCGAGCGTGCGGCTGCTCGGCCGGGTGCTCTTCACCGACTACATGTTCGCCTTCGAAGCCACCTCCATCCTGATCATCGCGGCCATGATCGGGGCCGTGGTGCTGGCCGGAAAGAAGGGGAACTGACCATGGTCCCCATCAGCCATTACCTGATTCTGTCGGGCCTGCTCTTTGCCATCGGCACGGCGGGCGTGTTCCTGCGCCGCAACGTCATCACCCTGCTGCTGTCGGTGGAAGTGATGCTGAACGCCGTCAACCTGACGTTCGTCGCCTTCGGGCGGCAGTTCGGCACCGTCGACGGCCAGATCATCACCTTCTTCGTGATGACCGTAGCCGCGGCCGAAGCGGCCGTCGGCCTGGCCATCATCATCGCCCTTTTCCGTCATCGGGAATCGCTCAGTCCCGAGGCGTTCACGAACCTCAAGTGGTGATGCCGTGCTCGCGCTGATCCCGCTCCTCCCGTTCCTCGGCTTCCTGGTCAACGCCAGCCTCGGCCGGCGCCTGCCCAAGGTGGTCTCCGGCGGCCTGGCCTGCGCGGCCATGCTCGCCTCGTTCGCGGTGGCCGTCACCCAGGTGCTGAGCCTGGCGGCGCTGCCGGCCACCAGCCGCGAACTCAGCTACACCGTGTTCACGTGGATCAAGTCGGGCGACTTCGTGCTCGACCTGACGTTCCGCCTCGATCCCGCTGTCGGCGCTGATGATCCTGGTCATCACCGGCATCGGCTCGCTCATCCACATCTACTCCACCGCCTACATGAGCGAGGAGACCGACAGCGAGTTCGCGCGGTTCTTCTCCTACCTGAACCTGTTCGTCTTCTTCATGCTGCTGCTCGTGCTCGGCTCGAACTTCCTGGTGATGTTCGTCGGCTGGGAGGGCGTGGGCCTGTGCTCCTACCTGCTCATCGGCTTCTACTACGTGAAGAAGGCGGCGGGGGACGCGGCCAAGAAGGCGTTCATCGTCAACCGCATCGGCGACTACTCGTTCCTCCTCGGCATCCTGCTGGCGTTTGTCACCTTCGGGTCGTTCGACTTCCAGATCATCGCGGCCAAGGCCTCGGCCATGCCGGTCGAGACCTCGTTCCTGACCATCAGCCTGATCACGCTGCTGCTCTTCGGCGGCGCCACCGGCAAGTCGGCGCAGATTCCGCTCTACACCTGGCTACCCGACGCCATGGAGGGCCCGACGCCGGTGTCGGCCCTGATCCACGCCGCCACCATGGTCACCGCCGGCGTCTACATGATCGGCCGTAACGCCGTGCTGTTCGAGCACGCGCCGATCACCCTCGGCGTGATTGCCGTGGTCGGCGTCGTCACGGCGCTCTTTGCCGGCACCATCGGCCTCGTGCAGAACGACATCAAGCGGGTGCTCGCCTACTCGACCGTGTCGCAGCTCGGCTACATGTTCCTGGCCATGGGCGTCGGCGCGTTCGGCGCCGGCGTGTTCCACCTCTTCACCCATGCCTTCTTCAAGGCCTGCCTGTTCCTCGGCTCCGGCGCCGTGATCCACGCCCTGCACGGCGAGCAGGACATCCGCCACATGGGCGGGCTGAGAAAGGCCCTGCCGATCACCTACTGGACGTTCCTGGTCGCGTCGCTGGCCATTGCCGGCGTGCCGCTGCTGGCCGGCTTCTTCTCGAAGGACGAAATCCTGTTCGAGACCTTCGACCACGGGCACCAGATCCTGTGGGTGATGGGCGTCGTCACCTCGCTGCTCACCGCCACCTACATGTTCCGCCTGGTCTTCCTGACCTTCCACGGCGAACGGCGGCTGGCCCCGGCCGCGGCCGGCCACGGCCCGGCCGACGCGCTCGCCCACGGGCCGGCCGAGGTTCACGGGCACGCGGCCCATGGCCACGACGACCACGCGGGCCACGGCTCCGCGGGCTCACGGCACGGCGGGGCTCACGGTCACGGCGGCGGCCACCTGCACGACGCGCCTCCGGCCATGGCCGTGGCGCTCATCGTGCTGGCCCTCGGCTCGATCTCGGCCGGCTGGATCGGCTGGCCGCATGCCCTGATGGGCGGGCACAACCTGCTCGGCGAATGGCTGCAGCCGTCGTTCTCGGCGACCTCGAAGGCGCTGGCCGAGTGCAACATTCCGGTGACCCTGCCCGGCGCGCCGGCCGGCATGACCCTGGCGGAGTGCGCGCCCGGCGATGCCGCCCCGGCGGTGGCCTCGTCCGCGCAGACCGCGGCGGAGCGGCCGGTGACCGCGTCGCTGCAGGGCGCCGGCGAGTCGCACGACGCGCAAGCCGAGGGCGGACACGGCGCGGAGGACAAGACGCAGCTCGAGCTCACGCTCATGGGCGTGTCGTCGCTCATCGCCCTGCTGGGCATCGGCCTGGCCGCTTTCCTGTGGCTCAAGAACCCGCACATCCCGGCGGCCATGGCCAGGAACTTCCCCGGCCTGCACCGGCTGCTGCTCAACAAGTACTACGTCGACGAACTCTACGACGCGGCCATCGTCCACCCGATCCAGACCGCCTCGACGCAGGGGCTGTGGAAGGTGGCCGACGCCAGGCTCATCGACGGCGCGGTCAACGTGGCCGGCTATCTCGTGGCCGGCGTGAGCGCGGTGCTGCGGCTGTTTCAGACCGGCTCGGTGCGCAGCTACGCCGCGTCCACGTTCGTGGGCGTCGTGCTGGTGCTCGGCTACTACCTCTGGAGATAACGTGACTGGTGTGCCGATCCTGACGCTGCTCATCGCGCTGCCCATCGTGGGCTCGCTGCTGCTGCTGGCGCTGCCCAATCGCGACGGCTCGAAAGACCAGACGATGCGCCTGGGCGCCCTGGCCATCTCGCTGCTGACCTTCGTGGCCTCGCTGGCCCTGTGGGCCGGCTTCGACCCGTCGGCGGCCGCGCCGGCCTTCCAGTTCGTGGAGCGCCACGCCTGGATTCCGACCTTCGGCATCGACTATTACCTGGGCCTCGACGGCATCAGCCTGATGCTGGTCGTGCTCACGACGTTCCTCACGCCCATCGCCCTGCTCACCGGCGTGGGAAGGGCATCCACGAGCGGGTGAAGGAGTTCTCGATCTTCATGCTGCTGCTCGAGGCCTCGATGATCGGCGTGTTCGTGTCGCTCGACCTCTTCCTCTTCTACGTGTTCTGGGACTTCGTGCTCATCCCGATGTATTTCCTCATCGGCATCTGGGGCTACGACCAGCGGCTCTACGCCTCGATCAAGTTCCTGCTCTACACCATGGCCGGCAGCGTGCTGATGCTGGTGGCCATCATCGGCACCGCCTGGCTGCACCAGCAGGCGACCGGGCAGTATTCCTTCGACGTGCTGAAGCTCTACGAGCTGCGGGTGCCCGAGAACCTGCAGTACTGGTTCTTCCTGGCCTTCGCGCTGGCCTTCGCCATCAAGGTGCCGCTCTTCCCGTTCCACACCTGGCTGCCCGATGCGCACGTGCAGGCGCCGACGCCCGGCTCGGTCATCCTGGCCGGGGTGATGCTGAAGATGGGCGCCTACGGCCTGCATGCGCTTCGCCTTTCCGCTGTTCCCCGAAGCGGCGCTGGCCTTCGCGCCGCTGCTCGCCGTCCTGGCGGTCGATCGCCATCGTCTACGGCGCGCTCGTGGCCATGGTGCAGCCCGACATGAAGAAGCTGGTGGCCTACTCCTCGGTGAGCCACATGGGCTTCGTCGTGCTGGGCATCGCCGCCATGAACGTCAACGGGCTGCAGGGCGCGTCCTACCAGATGCTCGCGCACGGCGTCAGCACGGGCGGGCTGTTCGCGGTGGTCGGGATGCTCTCGGACCGCCGCCACACGCGCCTCATCAGCGAGTTCGGCGGCCTGAAGTCGGTGATGCCGCGGCTGACCGCCGCCTTCCTGATCATCACGCTGGCCTCGGTCGGCCTGCCCGGGATGAACGGGTTCATCGGCGAGTTCCTGATCCTGCTCGGCGCCTTCCGCTGGGATCCGCGCTTCGTCGTGGTCGCCGCCCTCGGCGTGATCCTGTCGGCCGTCTACATGCTCTGGATGTTCCAGCGCGTCTACACCGGTCCGGTCACCAATCCCGCCAACCGCCACCTCAAGGACCTCAGCGTGCGCGAGTGGGCCGTCATCGGCCCGCTCTGCGCCATGTCGATTCTGATGGGCGTGGCCCCCAATATTTTCCTGGCGCCGATGGAGCCGGCCGTGACCCGCATCGTGCAGCGTATGGAATCCCGCGAACCGATGCGGGTCGATGCCGGGTGGCGTTCCTGGTTTGCCGGCGCCGCGGCGCCGGTTGCGGCGCGCGCCAGCGCCGGCGAGGGGCAGTAGATGTTCAACAGCGCGTTCGACGCGGTCGTCCCGATGGTCTGTGTCTCGCTGGCCGGGCTCTTCGCCCTGCTGGCCGAGGCCTTCCGGGCCAAGGGCGAGCGGATGCCCATCGGGGGGCTGGCGGTCATCGGCTTGCTCGGCGCCGGGGTGGCCTCGGTGCTGCTCTGGGACCGCAACGCCTCGAGCTTCGGGGTGGTCACGGCCGACAACTTCTCGCTCTTCGTGAACCTGATCCTGGTCGTCGTCGGCCTGCTCACGGTGCTGTTCTCGTCGCAGACGCTGGAGCGTGACGGCCTGCCGGTGGGCGAGTACTACGCGCTCGTCCTCTTCGGCATCGTCGGCATGATGCTGATGGTCCAGGCCACCGACCTGCTGCTCATCTTCCTGGCCCTCGAGACCATGTCGATTGCCGTCTACGTGCTCACCGGCCTGCGCCGCGAGCAGGCCAACGCCACCGAAGCGGCCTTCAAGTACTTCCTGCTCGGGGCCTTCGCCAGTTCGTTCTTCCTCTACGGCATCGCGTTCATCTACGGCGTGACCGGCACGACCCACCTCGAACAGGCCGGCGCCGCCATCGCCGCCCAGTCGATGTCGGCCAGTCCGATGCTGCTCATCGCCGTGGGCCTGCTCATCGTCGGCTTCGGCTTCAAGATCGCGGCCGTGCCGTTCCACATGTGGTCGCCCGACGCCTACGAAGGCGCGCCGGCGGTGGTGACCGGATTCATGTCCACCGGCGTAAAGGCGGCGGCCATCGCGGCGTTCGCCCGCGTGTTCCTGTCGGCGCTGGCCCCGCTCGTGGCCGACTGGACGCCGGTGCTCTGGGTCGTGTCGGCGCTGACCATGGTCGTGGGCACGGTGGTGGGCGTCTCGCAGACCAGCCTCAAGCGCATGCTGGCGTATTCGAGCATCGCGCACGGCGGCTACCTGCTCGTGGCCATCGTGGCCGCCAACGAGATGGGCAAGGCGTCGTTGCTCTTCTACCTGGCCGGCTACGCGGTCACCAATCTCGGCGCCTTCGGCATCATCGCCCTGCTCGGCTCGCGCGACCACGCCAACGACGACCTCCGCGACTACGCCGGGCTGGCCCGCTCGCACCCGGCGTTGGCGCTGCTGATGACGGTGTTCCTGCTCTCGCTCGGCGGTTTCCCGCCCACCGTCGGCTTCATCGCCAAGTGGTACACCTTCAGCGCCGCGGTGAGCGCGGGCTACTACGGGCTGGCCATCATCGGCATGCTGTCGAGCGTGGTGTCGGTCTACTTCTACCTGCGCATCGTGGTGATGATGTACATGTCGGAGCGCGACGCCCGCCCCGTGCCGGCGCCCGTGTCGGGCCTGGCCATGGCCGGTCTGGTGATGTCGGTGCTGGCGGTGCTCTACCTGGGCGTGCTGCCGGCGCAGATGATTGCCTGGGCGGAGCAGTCGATCTCGACGATCTTCTGATCGCGGCGTCCGGCGCCGCGCCGCGGGCCCGGGGAAGCGGCTACGGCCGGATCGACGAGGACCCCGCCCGGTCAGCCGGTCACTGCGGCGGTGCCGCCAGCAGACGGACCAATTCGGCGTCCTGCTCTTCGGCCACCGTGCGCAGATCGAGGACCACCGCGTCGTCCTGGATGCGCGCGATGACCGGCAGCTCCAGCCCGCGCAGCCACGCCTCCAGGCGATCGGGGCTCCAGCCCGCCGTGGCCAGGCGCACGAGCGCGGTCGGCACCGTCACCCCGGGCGCGCTGCCGCCGCCGATGGCCGACTCGCCGGCCACGACCGATGCCTCCCAGCCGCTGGCCCGCAGGGTTGCGGCCAGCGCCGCGGCCCGCTCGCGCACCGCCGCCAGCGGCGCGTGCAGCATGCGCAGGACCGGCACGCCGTCGTGGGCGCGTCCGGCCCAGTGGTCGAGCAGCGTCCCCTCGAGCGCGGCATAGGTGAGCTTGTCGACGCGCAGCGCCCGCATCAGCGGGTGGGTGCGCAGGCGATCGACGAGCGCCTTCCGGCCGAGCAGGATGCCGGCTTGCGGCCCGCCGAGCAGCTTGTCGCCGCTGACGGCCACGAGGTCGACCCCCGCCGCCAGCGAGGTCTGCGCGGTGGGTTCCCACGGCGAGGCCGGATCGAGGTTGCCCGAGCCGAGATCCTCGGCCACGGGCACACCGCAGGCGCGTCCGGCCGCCACCAGTTCGGCGAGCGTGGGGCGCTCGGTGAAGCCCTCGATGCGGAAGTTCGACGGATGCACGCGCAGGAACAGGGCGGTGTGCGGCCCGGCGGCGGCGGTGTAGTCGGAGACACGGGTGCGGTTGGTGGTGCCGATCTCGCGCAGGATGGCGCCCGACTGGGCCATCACGTCGGGCACGCGGAAGCCGCCGCCGATCTCCACCAGTTCGCCGCGCGAGATGAGCACCTCGCGGCCGCGCGCCAGGGCGGCGAGCATCAGCATCATCGCGGCGGCGTTGTTGTTCACGACCACCGCCGCCTCGGCGCCGGTGAGTGCGGTGAGGAGCTGCTCGGCGTGCACCGATCGCGACCCCCGGGCGCCCGTCGCCAGGTCGTACTCCAGCGTGGAATAGCCGCGGGCCACGGCCGCGACGCGTTCCAGCGCGCGGGCCGAGAGCGGGGCGCGGCCCAGGTTGGTGTGGATCACGACCCCGGTGGCATTCACGACGGGCCGGAGCGAGCCGCGATCGGTGTCGGCCAGGCGGGCGGCGGCGGCGGCGGCGATGGCCTCCGGCACCGCCTCGGCCGCCACGGCGCGACCGGCGGTCATGGCTTCGCGCATGGCGGCGGCGCCGTGGCGCAGGGCCGCGGTTGCGGCGTCGCGCCCGAAGCGTGTTTCGAGCGCGCGTCCGGAGGGACGCTGGAGCAATTGCTCGATGGAAGGAATCGTGCGGAACTCGGCCATGGGCGGCGTCTTGCGAGTGGTGGCGGATCAGGATACCATCACAAACTCACGCGTCGCGCCGCCCGCGAGCGTGCCCCCCGATGCCCGACGATCCCGCTGCCGTGCCTGCGATCCCGACGCCCGCGCGCCGCCCGCTCGAGCGCTTCTGGCCCTACGTGGAACTGGCCGAGGAGCCGTCGCCCGAGGAACTCGCGGCGCTCGATCCGGACCTGCACGCCGCGCTCTTCGGTCCGCGCGACCTGCCGTTCTCGCTCACCCTGGTGTTTGCGCCCTTCGCCGGCGAGGGCTACACCGAGGCGGTGGCCCGGGCCGAGGCCGCGGCCGAGTACCGCGACCTGGGCAGCGGCGCGGCGCGCCGCCATCGCGCCCGCTTCTTCAGCTCCGACGTCGAACGCGCTGCGCGACCTCTATACGCTGGTCGGCCACCGGCCCGAGACCGAGGTGCTCATCGACGATCGGCCCGTGCCCTACGCGCGCGAGCTGTGGCTCCCGCTGCTCTGGTTCCAGCTGTTGCGATAAGCCGTGGCCCCGCCCACCAGCGAGTTCGATCGCCAGTTGCGCGAGCTCGAAGCCGAGATCAAGCGGCTCGAGGTCGAGTACAACCTGTTCTTCGCCGGCCGCCTGGCCAAGCTGCCGTGGGAGACGCGCGCGCGGATCGAGGGGCTGATCAAGCGCTACGACCGGATGGCCATCCAGAACACGGCCGAGCGCTTCCGCTTCCAGGGGCTGCAGTCGCGCTTCAGCGCCTTCTGCGAGTTGTGGGAACGCAACCTGAGGTCGCGCGAAGGCGGACGGCCGGCGCCGCGGGGCAGCTCGATCTACCGGCCGCCCTCGCCGCCGGTCACCCCGGCCCCGCCCGAAGCCGCGGCGCCGCCGCCGGCCGCGCCGGCGGTGATGTCGGTGCGCGATCCGGTCGCCGAGGCCGACAAGGTGAAGGCGCTGCACGAGCAGCTCAACGCCGCCCGCCGCCAGGCGGGGGACGGCGAGGTGCCCTTCGAGCGCTTTCAGGAAGTGGTGCGCGCGCAGATTTCGAAGCTGGGCGCGGACGGCAGTGAAGTGGCCTTCAGGGTCTCGGTGAAGGACGGCCGGGTGGCGTTCACGGCCAGGCCCGTGACCAGGGCCGGTGAGGAAGAGTGAGGGGGCAGTGCGGGAAGGAAGAGCCTGACCGGCGGGCACGGGCCGGCGCCAGTCTCGCGACCGGCGCCGGATTTGATCAGTGGGTGAGGCTCAGACGAGCTGGACGTTGCCGGCCTGGGGTCCCTTCGGACCGTCGACGATCTCGAACTCGACGCCCTGACCCTCTTCGAGAGAGCGGAAGCCGGAGCCCTGAATCGCCGAGTAGTGGACGAACACGTCGCTGCCGCCTTCGCGCTCGATGAAGCCGTAGCCCTTGGCGTTGTTGAACCACTTGACCTTGCCTGTGATACGCATCGTTCTTGTTCCTAGCTTGCTGTGGCTCGCGCCACCTTTCGACCGACTCCAGTCCCGTGTCCGGGCGCCAGAGCCACAAAAAAAGGCTGCGCGATCGCAGCCTTCTGCGTGCCCCCCCTGGGGTACCGCACGGGGATGATACAAACGCGTGTCTCCAAGTGTCAATGGCCGTATCTGCGTTTCTTTCCGAAGTTTCACCGTTTCGCTTTTGATTTGCCTTCACGGCGTTCCAAGGATGTAGGCGCATGCCACGAGCTCTTCTCAGTGTTTCCGACAAGACCGGTCTCATCGATTTCGCGCGCGGGCTGGCGGCCCGCGGCTTCGAGCTCGTCTCGACCGGCGGCACGGCCGCGGCTCTGACTGCGGCCGGCCTGCCCGTGACCAACGTCGCCGACGGTGACGGGCTTTCCCGAGATGATGGACGGACGGGTGAAGACGCTGCATCCGGCCATCCACGGCGGCATCCTGGCCCGGCGGCACGACCCGCACGACCTGGCGGCCGCTGCCGGCGCCGGCATCGGCCTCATCGACGTGGTCGTCGTGAACCTCTACCCGTTCGCCCGGACCGCCGCGAATCCCGACGCGACCTTCGACGAGCTGATCGAGAACATCGACATCGGCGGACCGAGCATGGTGCGCGCCGCCGCCAAGAACTTCCGCGACGTCGTCGTCGTCGTCGATCCAGCCGACTACGGCCCGGTCCTGACCGCGCTGGCCGAGGGCGGGCCCGGTCCGGCGGAGCGGTTCGACCTGGCGCGCCGCGCCGTGGCGCACACGGCCGCCTACGACACCACGATTGCCGAGGTGCTCGCCACCATCCGCTTCGAGGACGGCACGCCGGCGCGTGGTCCGGCCGAACTGGCGCCCGCGCGTCTGGTCGTCGAGGCGGCCAAGGTCCGCGACCTGCGCTACGGCGAGAACCCGCACCAGCCGGCGAGCTGGTATGCGCTCGGCGCGGGCGACGGCCTCGGCCGCCCCTCGGTGATCCAGGGCAAGGAGTTGTCCTACACCAACCTGCTCGACCTCGACGCGGCGGCCCGCATCGCGCTGGAGTTCGACGAGCCGGCGGCGGTCGTCATCAAGCACACCAACCCGTGCGGGGTGGCCACCGGCGCCGACGCCGCTGAAGCGTACGTCCGCGCCCGCGAGGCCGATCCGCTGTCGGCCTTCGGCGGCATCGTCGGCCTGAACCGGGCCATCGACGCCGCCACCGCCACGGCGCTGGTCGCCACCTTCATCGAAGCGGTGGTGGCGCCCGGCGTCGACGACGACGCCCGCGCCATCCTGGCGACCAAGGCCAACCTGCGCGTGGTGGTGGCGGCCACGCAGATGTTCGGCGGCCGCGTGGCGCCGGCCCTCGGCCGCGAGTTGCGCTCGGTGCTGGGCGGGCTGCTCGTCCAGCAGCGCGACGCCGTCGACGAGGCGCGCCAGCCGTGGCCGTCCGACGCGGTGCGGGTGGTGAGTCGGCGCCCGCCGACCGCGGCCGAGTGGGAGGCGCTGCGCTTTGCCTGGCGCGTCTGCGCCCACGTGAAGTCGAACACCGTGCTCTTCACCGACGGCGATCGCACGCGCGCCATCGGCGCCGGGCAGATGAGCCGCGTCGACGCCGTCAAGGTGGCGACGATGAAGGCGAGCGGCTGGCAGGTCGAGACGGCGCTCCGCCCGCTGGCCGGCACGGTGGCCGCGTCGGATGCGTTCTTTCCGTTCCGCGACGGGCTCGACGCCGTGGCGGCCGCCGGCGCCACCGCGGTGGTGCACCCGGGCGGGTCGGTGCGCGACGCCGAGGTCATCGCCGCGGCCGACGAGCACGGCATGGCGATGGTGCTTACCGGGCGGCGGCACTTCCGGCACTAGCGGCCGGCCGCCGGACACGGGGTTCCGGGCAGCGCGCCCGCCCTCGTCTTGACTTCGCCGGGTCCGGCGCCTGTCCGGCGCGCGGGTCAGAACCGCGCGCGCAGTTCGTCGCTGGTGACCACCGCGGTGCCGAACCGCGTCACCACCACCCCCGCAGCCTCGTTGGCCAGCCGCGCCGCTTCGGCCGAGGTGGCGCCAGCGGCCATGGCGGCGGCCAGCGTGGCCATCACCGTGTCGCCCGCGCCGGTCACGTCCGGCGACCTCGCGCGCCGTCGCCGGCAGGTGGCCTTCGTGCTCCTGGTGCGACAGCCACAGGCCGTGTTCGCCCCAGGTGACGAGCACCCCGTCGACGCGCAGCGATTCGCACAGCGCCAACGCCGCACGCCGGGCGTCGGCGGTGGTGCGGATGCGCACCAGGCTGGCGCTCTCGGCCTCGTGGTGATTGGGGGTGAGCAGCGTGGCGCCGGCATAGAGGGCCATGTGCGGCACTTTCGGATCGACCAGCACCGGGATGCCGCGGCGCTGCCCGGCCGCCACGACATGCGCCATGACGCGGCGCGTCACCACGCCTTTCAAGTAGTCGGACACGACGATGGCGTGGGCGGTGGCGGCCGCGTCGTCGAGGCGCGCCACGAGCGCCTCTTCGACCGCCCCGCTCACGTCGTCGGCCCGCTCCATGTCGATCCGCGCGACCTGCTGGTTCCGGGTCGTGGCCAGGCGGGTCTTGCGGGTGGTGGGCCGCGACGGATCGACGATGAGGCCGGTGGCCGAGAGGGCCCGCGCCTCGATCAGGCCGCGCAGGTCGGCCGCGGCCGGATCGTCGCCGACCACGCCGACCAGGGTCACCGCGGCGCCGAGCGCCCGCGCGTTGTGCGCCACGTTGGCGGCGCCCCCCGGCAGGCTGAACTCGCGCTCGAGCTCGAGGACCGGTACCGGCGCTTCCGGCGAGATGCGAGTGACGCGGCCGATCATGAAGTGGTCGAGCATCACGTCGCCGATGACGACCAGGTGCGTCGCCGCCGATGCCGTCGAGCAGGTCGAGGGCGCGCGCGCGCGGCAGCGGCGGGAGCAGCGGGATGTCGATCACGGCAGGCCCCCGTCGCGGTCGGCCGCAAAGGGCAGGGTCACCAGCACGAGGAACAGCATGAGGAACTCGGAATCGCCGAAGTTGTACTCGAAGAGGCCGGCGGCGAGCATGGCCGCGACCGCGGCCAGTCCCCCGGCGGCCAGTGACGGATGTCGGGTGCGCGCGCAATCGCCGCCACGTGCCGCGGGCCACCGAGGCCAGGAACCACAGCCACACCGCCAACGCCGGCAGGCCGCGCTCGGCGGCGATCTGCACCGGCACGTTGTGCAGGTGCGGGTTGTTCGGCTGGACCGCCCACGGCACCCGGTAGCGCGGGTAGACGCGCGAGATCATGTCGGGGCCGACGCCGGTGAGCGGGTGATCGCGGACGATGGCCTGGCCCGCTTCGAGCATGGCCAGGCGGTCCCGGTTGGTCGGGTCGTTCCGGTCGAACATCGAGTAGACGCGGTTGGTGACCGCCGCCGGTGCGGCCGCGACGAGCACCGCCACGACAATCGGCAGGAGACCGACGAGGCGCCGATCCTTCAGCAGGAACAAGGTGCCCACCCCCGCCGACACGCCGACCCAGGCGCTGCGGGTGAAGGTCAGGCCCAGTCCGGCGACCAGCGCCGGCATGACCAGCGCCGCCCACATGCGGTCGCGCGCGTCGAAGAGCAGCCGGGCCACGGTGGCGCAGATGACCAGCATCAGGGTGCCCGAGTAGGTCATCCAGTGGGACAGCGTGCCTTGCGGCCGCCGGCCGAGGTTGTCGTAGTTGAGCACGCCGTACTGGACGATGCCGACCAGGGCGCTGGCCGCCCCGACCGACAGCGCGATGGTGGCCAGCGTTCGCGCGCGCGGGCCCCGGCCGAACTCGTAGACCACGGGCACGAGCAGGAAGAGCACGAGCTGCTTGGTGTCGGGCACGCTGACGGCGGGGTCGCGCGACAGCGCCGCCGACAGCAGCGTGAGCGCGGCATAGGCGGCCAGCGGCCACGCGAAGCGCGGCATCTCCGGCGCGCCGGTCAGCCAGGCCCGCGCCACCCACGCCAGCGCGGCGGCGGTCACGGCGATCTGCGCGACGGCAATCGAGAGCTGCAACGCCGCCACGGCGGCGGCGAGCGCCCACCAGCCCACGCGGTCGAGGCGCTGCAGCGTGGTCGCTTGCGTCTCCGAGAGGGCGATGGCCGTCACGACCCCGCCTCCAGCACGCGGTCGGCCGCAGCCAGCACGTCGTCCGGGGTCAGCGTGGTCAGGCAGCGGAAGTCGCCGTGCACGCACACGCGTTGATGGCACGGGCGGCAGGCAAGGGGACCCGGTTGCACCGCGGCCGCGGTGTCCGGACGCGCCCGCCACGGCATCGACCGCTGGGGCAGGGTCGGGCCGAAGAGCGCGACGATCGGCACGGCCGTCGTGGCGGCCACGTGCAGCGGTCCGGAGTCGCCTCCGATGAAGAGTTGGGCGCGCGACATGATGACCTGCAGTTCCTCGAGCGACGGCTCCCCGCAGCGGACGATGGCCGCCGGCGGCATCGCCGGCCTGGCGCGCGGCCGCGTCGGCCACGGCGACGGCGGCGTCGGCCTCCGACGGTCCGGCGGTGATCATAATGCGGCGCCGTCGATCCTGCCGGGCCAGCGTCGCGGCGACGCGGGCGAACGACTCACGCGGCCAGCGCCGGAACGGGTTGCTGGCGCTCACGTGCAGCACGACGAGCGGCGCCCCGTCGGGGACACCGGCGGCGGCCAGGCGGGCGGCGGCGCTCTCGCGGGCCTCGGGTCCCGGCGTCATCTCGACGGCGTCCACGGCCGGATCCGGCGGGCCGATGCCGAGCGGCGTCAGCAGGTCCCACTGATTCAGCACCGAATGGCGCGGCGGCACGAGCGCGGGATGCCAGGGCACGCGCGTCGTGTAGCAGGGGCGCCGGCCAGGGATGTCGTAGCCGATGCGGCGGGGCGCCCCGGTGGCCCGCACCAGCCACGCGCTGCGCGGGCCGCCGTGGAAATCGAGGGCCACGTCGTAGCCTTCCCGTCTGAGGCGGCGGGCCAGGGCGATGTCGTAGACGATGCGCGCCAGGCCGCGCGGCCGGGCGATTTCGATGACCGTGTCGAGATGGGGACTGTGGCGCACGACCGGCGCCGCCCCGGCTTCCACGAGATAGTCGATCCGCGCCTCGGGGAAGTGACGCCTGAGCGCCCGGATCGCGGGCGTCGTGAACACGACGTCGCCGACCAGGCGCAGCCGGACGAGCAGGATCTTCAGGGCTCGACCGTCGCCTCGTCGATGAGCATGACCGGGATGTCGTCCTTGATCGGATAGACCCGGTGGCAGGCCGCGCACTTCAAGGCGGCCCCGTCGTGCACCAGCACGACCGGGGTCTTACAGGCCGGGCAGGCCAGAATGTCGAGCAATTCCGCGTCAATAGGCATCGATGAACTCCGCCCGACGAGTATAGCGCGCAGGCCCGCGTCCGCCGTTCCCCGGCCGCGGAAATATGAAAAGATGCAGGCATGCCGTTGGCCCTCGCCCTGCTCGCGCTGCTCCTGGCCGTTGGTGAACGCCCCGTTGCGGCGCAGGTCGCGCCGGCGCCCGCACCGGCGTCGGCCAGAGCCGCCCGCCGGCCGGCCAGCGCCGCGGCGATGTATGAGTTCCTGCTGGCCCGCCGGGCCGAGGCCAGCGACGACGCGGCCGCGGCCCGGAGCGCGCTCGAGCGGGCCGTGGCGCTCGACCCCCAGGCCGCGGAGCTGCACGCGGAGCTGGCCGCCTTCCACGCCCGCCAGAACGAGCCGGCCGAAGCGGTGGCGGCGGCCGAACGCGCCGTGGCGCTCGATCCCGATTCGGAAGAAGGGCATCGCATCCTCGGACTGGTGCATGCCGCATGGGCCGACGGCGTCGTCGCCGGCCCGACCGGCGGCACCACCGAGAGCTGGCGCGCCGCTGCCATCCTGCACCTGACCAGGGTGCAGACCACCCCGGCGATGGCCACCGACCTCGGCCTGCAGATCACGCTGGCGCGGCAACTGATGGCCGCTGGCGATCACGAGAAGGCGTTGCCGATCCTCGAACGCGTGGTCGGCCAGATCGGGCCCAGCGGCGAGCCGATCGTGATGCTGGCCGACGCCCACCGGGCGCTCGGACAGTACGACCGGGCCGCCGCCGCGCTCGAACAGGCGGCCGCGGCCAATCCCCGCTATTTCCTGGCCCTCGGCGACCTCTACGAGCGGCAACGGCGTTTCGAGGAGGCGGCCGCGGCGTTCGAGAAGGGCGCCAAGGCCGTTCGCGCGCCCGGGCGGGAGTTGCGCCTGCGCCGCGCCGCCGCGCTCCTGAACGTGCCCGACGGCGCGGGTGCCGAACGGGCGGTGGCGGCGCTCACCGAGGTCCTCGCTGGCTCGCCCCGCGACGTGGCCGCGCTCTACCTGCTCGCCCAGGCGCACCAGCAGCGCGGCGATACCCTCAAGGCGATCACCGCCGCCGAAACCGCGCTGGCCGTCGAGCCCGGGCACCTGCCGGCGATGACCGTGCTGGCCACCCTCCACCGTGAGCGCTACGACTTTGCCGCGGTGCAGAAGCTGCTCGCGCCGCTCGACGGCGACGGGCCCGGGCGCCGCGACGCCGCGCCGGGCGACACCGTGCGGCTGCTGGCCGAACTCGGCGGCGCGCGCCAGCAGCTCGGCGACACCGCCGGCGCCGTGCGGGCCTTCGAGCGCGCGCAGACGCTGCTGCCCGAATCGGCCGGGGTGGCCGCCGCCCTGGCCCAGGCGCACGTGCAGGCCCGGCAGTATGACCAGGCGATCCGCGTCGCCAAGGCGGCGCGCCAGCGTGCCGCCAACGACATCGGGCTCATCCGCATCGAGGCCATCGCCGGCGTGCGCGCCGAACGCGGCGCCGCCGCGATTGCCGCCGCCGAGACCACCCTGGCGTCGCGCAAGTCGAGCCCCGAGGCGGCCTTCGCCCTGGCCGACATCTATCAGGAGGCCAAGCGGCACGACGCGGCCATCGCCGTGGTCGGCGCGGTGGCCAACGCCGCGCCCGACAACGACGCGCTCGCCTTCCGGCTGGGCGCCGCCTACGAAAGCGCCGGCCGCATCGCCGAGGCCGAGAAGACGTTCCGAGCCATCGTGGCGCGGGATCCCCTGCACGCCAACGCCCTCAACTATCTGGGCTACATGCTCGCCAATCACGGCCTGCGCCTGACCGAAGCGCTCGGCTTCATCGACCGCGCGCTGGCGGCCGAGCCCGGCAACCCCGCGTTCCTCGACAGCCGCGGCTGGGCCCTGTTGAAGCTGGGCCGCGCCGCCGACGCCGAGGCGCCGCTGCGCACGGCGGCAGACGCGCTGCGCGGCAGCTCGGTCATCCAGTCGCACTTTGCCGACGTCCTCACGGCCGTGGGCAAGCGCGCCGAAGCGGTCGAACGGCTCGAACTGGCGCTGGCCGGCGACGGCGTCGACGTCGACCGGGCCGTGCTGGAGCGCCGGCTGCGGGAGCTCGGCGGCCGCCGCACGCCATGATCGCGGCCCGGCTAGCCGCCGTCGCGGCCCTGATGGCCGCCACGGCGTGCGCGGCGCGGGCGCCGGAGCGCCCCGTGGGCGCGGCCGCTGCGGCGCCCGACGCGGTGCAGACGCTGATCGGCGATCACGGCGCATTGCCGTCCCTTGCGCACGGCCACCGCCGAGATTCGCTTGTCGGGCCGGGCCGGCCGCGAGCGGGTGCGGGCCCGGCTGGTCTCGGGCTTCGCCGCCCCGGCGTCCCTGCGGCTCGAGGCCCTGGCGCCGTTTGGCCCGCCGGCGCTGGTGCTGGCCTCGGACGGCGCCAACACCACCTTGTTCTTCCCGCGCGAGGAACAAGTGCTGCGCGAGGCGCCGGTCGCCGCGGTGCTCGACGCCCTCACCGGCCTGGCGCTCGACGCCAGCGATCTGCGCCGGCTGCTCTTCGGCTGCGTCGTCGGTGAAGGCGGACGCGGCATGCGCTACGGCAGTGCGTGGCAAGTGGTCGAGGACGGCGACACCCGCGCCTTCCTCAAGAACGGCGTGTTGGTGGCCGCCGACTACCGTGGCTGGCAGGTCGACTACGCCGCCCACCAAGGCGGCATCCCGCGGTCCGTGCGCGTGCGCCGCGCCTTGCCGGCGGGCGCGCTCGACCTCGTCGCCACGCTGGCCAGCGTGGAGATCAACGTCGATCTCGACGCAGCCGCGTTCACCGTGGCGGTGCCGCCGGGGGCCGCGGCGATCACGCTCGACGACCTGCGCGCCGCCAGCCCGTTTGCGCCGCCCGGGCCCTAGCGCCCTCCCTGCATGTCTGCTTCCGCGTCGCTTGCCGTCCGCGCTTACGCCAAGATCAACCTCGACCTCAAGATCCTCGGGTTGAGGCCCGACGGCTATCACGAGGTCCGAACCGTGCTGCAGTCGCTCGAGCTGCACGACACGCTGACCTTCACGCCGGTCCAGGGGCCGTTTGCCATCGCCTGCGACCAGCCCGGCGTCCCGACCGACTCGCGCAACCTCGTGTGGCGGGCCGCGCAGTTGCTGTGGTCTTTGCGCTCCGGCCGGCGGCGCTCCGCTCGAGGGCGTGCGCGTCACCCTCGCCAAGCGGGTGCCGGCGGAAGCCGGACATGGGCGGCGGCAGCAGCGACGCTGCCGCGGCGCTGCTGGCCTTGTCGCGTTTGTGGGGCATGTCGCTCGACCTGCCGAGCCTGGCGCGCCTCGGCGCCCGCCTCGGCGCCGACGTGCCGTTCTTCCTGGGCGGGGGCACGGCGCTCGGCTCGGGGAAGGGGGACGACGTATCCCCGCTCGATCGAGCCGCCGCCGACGGCGGTGGTGGTCGTGAAGCCGCCGTTCGGCGTTCCGACGCCCGACGCCTACGCTTGGTACGATGAGGACCTGCCAACGCGGCCGGTCCGCGCGGTCCGCCGGACCGTGCCCGGGTGGCCGGCCTGGGCCCACGACCTGCGCAACGACCTCGAGGGGCCGGTGGCCAGCCGCTTCCCCCAGATCCGCCGCACCCTGCGCGAGCTGACCGCGCTCGGCGCCGTCCACGCCGCCATGACCGGCAGCGGGTCGGCGGTTTTCGGCCTGTTCGGCCACCCCGACGTCGCCGCCGCGGCCCAGGCGGCCCTGGCCGGCAGGGGCGAGGCGGCCATCCTCACGGCCACGCTGCCCGAGTCGGTCGTGGCCGAGCAGCGCCAGCGCGTGCTTGCCGGTAGTCGAATTCCTCGTATAGACTAGGGGTTTCGGCCGTAGAAGAGGGCCGCGCAGAGCCCCGGGTCGCGGATCCGGGCCGCGGCGCGGCCGATGATCGCGGGCTTGGCAATCCGGCCAAGGGTGATGGGGCGTGGCCAAGCGGTAAGGCGCGGGCCTTTGAAGCCCGTTATCGAAGGTTCGAATCCTTCCGCCCCAACCAACTTTTTCGAGGGGTTCTGCCGGCGGGTCCGGCGAACGTAGCAACGCGCAATGCCACAGACGGGTTTCGGGGATCTCAAGATTTTCAGCGGCAGTGCGCATCCGCGTCTGGCCCGCGAGATTGCCCAGTTCCTTGGCGTGCCCCTGGGGCAGGCCCGGCTTCGCCGCTTCCCCGACACCGAAGTCTCGTTCCAGATCGACGAGAACATCCGGGGCACCGACATCTTCCTGGTGCAGCCGACCTGCGCGCCGGTCGATCAGCACATCGTCGAGATGCTGATCATGATCGACGCCTTCCGCCGCTCGTCGGCGGCGCGCATCACGGCGGTGATTCCGTATTACGGCTATGCCCGTCAGGATCGCAAGGACAAGCCGCGCGTGCCCATCTCGGCCAAGCTCGTGGCCAACGTGATTGCCGCCGCTGGCGCGCACCGCGTGCTGACGATGGACCTGCACAAGGCCCAGATTCAGGCGTTCTTCGACATCCCGGTCGACCACCTCTTCGCCGCGCCGATCATCATCGACTACCTGTCGCGCCAGGACCTGAAGAATCTCAGCATCGTCGCCCCCGACGCCGGCGGCGCCGAACGCGCGCGGGCCTACGCCAAGCGCCTGGGCGCCGAACTGGCGGTCATCGACAAGCGCCGCTCGGAAGACGGCACGGCCGAAGTGATGAACGTCATCGGCGACATCCGCGGGCGCACCTGCGTGATTGCCGACGACATCATCGACACCGCCGGCACCATCCAGAAGGCAGCGCAGGCGCTGAAGGACTCGGGCGCCGAACGCGTGCTGGCGTGCGCCGTGCACGGCGTGCTCTCGGGCCCGGCCATCGAGCGCATCGAGAAATCGCCGCTCGACAAGCTGATTGTGACCAACACCATCCCGCTCGAGGACAAGCGGGCCCGGTGCGACAAGATCGAGGAGCTGTCGGTGGCGCGCCTGCTCGGGCAGGCCATCCGCAGCATCCACGAAGAGACATCGGTGTCCTCACTGTTCGTGTAGTGACAGCCCGGGCCCGGCGGGCCCGGGGCAGGCACACGGCGGCTGGCGTCTAGCGGCCAGCGCCCCGGTTGATACGGCTAGGAACGAGGGTTCGAAGTCATGGAAGTCGATACTCGAGGCAGTCAAGCGGTCGGGCAAGGGCAAGAACGAAGCGCGTCGGCTCCGCGCCGCCGGACAACTGCCGGCCGTGGTCTACGGGGCCCAGAAGGCGGGCGACGACATCGCTCCGACGCAGGTCGCGGTGAGTCCGAAGGAGATGATGCGCATCCTCCATTCGGCCTCGGGCGCCAACACGCTGATCACGCTGAACGTCGCCGGCGAGAGCACGCAGCGCGTGCTGGTCCGCGAGTACCAGCTCGATCCGGTCACGCAGCACCTGCTGCATGCCGACTTCTACCGGGTGAACCTCGAACGCAAGATCTCGATCAGCGTGCCGATCGTGCTGCACGGCGAGCCGAAGGGCGTCAAGCAGCAGGACGGCGTGCTCGAGTTCCTGCACAAGGAAATCCAAGTCGAGTGCCTGCCCACGCAGATTCCCGAGCACGTCGACGTCGACGTCAGCGAGCTCGAGGTCGGCCAGGCGATCTACGTGCGGGACATCGCCGCCAACGCCACGTGGGTGCCGCTCAGCGAGACCGACCTGATGCTGGTGCACGTCGTGTCGGCCAAGGTCGTCGCCGAACCCGCTGACGGCGCCGCCGCGACGGCTGCGGCCGAGCCGGAAGTGGCCAAGAAGGGCAAGACCGACAAGGAACCCGAAGCCAAGGACAAGCCGAAGAAGTGAAGCTCGTCGTCGGACTGGGCAATCCAGGCGCGCGCTACGAGCAGACGCGTCACAATGTGGGTTTCCAGATCATCGACGAACTGGCGCGCCGCTGGCACGTGGATCAGTGGCGCAACGAGCACCAGGCCCTGGTGGCCAAGGTGCGGCTCGGCGACGAGGCGGTGCTGGTCGCCAAGCCGATGACGTTCATGAACCTCAGCGGCGAGTCCGTCGCCGGCCTTCTGGGGTTCTACAAGGTGTCCGTTCCCGATACGCTCGTGGTGCTCGACGAAGTGGCCTTGCCGCTCGGTCGCGTCCGGGCGGGACGCGGGGGGAGCGACGGCGGCCACAACGGGCTGAAGTCGATCATCGGACGCCTGGGCACGCGCGACGTGCCGCGCCTGCGCATCGGCGTGGGGCGGGGCGACGGGCGGCGGGAACTCGCGGATCACGTCCTCGGCAAGTTCGCCGGGGAGGAACGCGGACAAGTGGAGGCGGCCGTGCTGCGGGCCGCCGATGCCTCGATGATGTTCGTCACCGAGGGCATCGAGCGCGTGATGAACGCGTTCAACGCAGCCAACGACAAGCAGGACCCCGGCGCCGTCGGTTGACGGCCCGGAAGGTCTCCTTGCCACTACGGTGGCCAAGCCGGCGCGCGCGGCGCGCCCGGCGAGTCCACAAGGAGAACGGATGAGCGACCGGAAGTACGAACTCGTATACGTGATGAAGCCCGATGCCACCGAGGCGGAGGTGGCCGACCAGCAGGCGCAGGTCGAGACCATCATCGCGAAGGTGGGCGGGACCCTCGAGAAGACCGACCCGTGGGGCCGGCGCAAGCTCGCCTACGACATCGGCGACCACAAGGAGGGCTTCTACGTCCTGCACGTGATTGCCGGCTCGGGCGAACTGATGAAGGAAATCGACCGGCGGCTGCGCAACACCGAAGGCCTGCTGCGTCACCTGATCGTCCGGGTCGACGAGCACGAGCGCAAGGCCGATCGCGCCAAGAACATTCGTGTGGAAGACTCCCGCCGGCGTCGCGTCGCGCGTGGCTTGCCGCCCGACCGCCAGCCCGGTGAGGGCCCGCAGGCGCAGGACGGCGATGACGACGACCGCGACGGTTTCGATCCGACGGAGGCATAGAGATCATGGCATTTGCAAAGAAGTCAGGACCGGCCGGCAAGGGCCGCGGCCGGGGCGCCAAGGCGGCCGGCGACAAGAAGGACGGCCCGCGCCGCGGGATGTTCCGCCGCCGCAAGGTCTGCAAGTTCTGCGCGGAGCGCGTGGACGACATCAACTACAAGGACATGCGGATGCTGTCCGGCTTCGTGCCGGAACGCGGCAAGGTGCTGCCGCGGCGCATCTCGGGCACCTGCGCGCTGCACCAGCGCAAGCTGCGCACGGCCATCATGCGGGCACGCCAGATTGCGCTGCTGCCCTACGTGACCGAGTAGGAGGGGACCATGGAAATCATCCTCCGCGACCACGTCGAACACCTGGGGACCCGCGGCGAGATCGTCAAGGTCGCCGACGGCTACGCCCGCAACTACCTGCTGCCGCGCAAGCTCGCCCTGCTCGCCACCGAGGCGAACAAGAAGCGGGTCGAGCGCGAACGCAAGATCGCCGAGGCCCGCGAGTCCGAGGAGCGCTCGTCGTCGGAAGCCATCGCCACGCGGCTGTCGGCCCTGGACCTGGCGTTCACCCGCAAGGTGGGCGAGACCGGAAACCTCTTCGGTTCGGTGACCAGCCAGGACATCGCCGACGCCGTCAAGGCCAAGGGCTTCGACGTCGACAAGCGCAAGATCCTGCTGCCCGACGCCCTCAAGGCGCTGGGCGAGTTCACGGTGCCGGTCAAGCTGCACCGCGACGTGACCGCGCAGCTCAAGGTCACTATCGCCAAGGAATAACCGCTCGCGGCCCGGGACCACGGTCCCGGGTCCCGATACGAGTCCGCATCGGCCGGACGCCACGACGGCGTCCGGCCGTTCTCTTTTCCGGCCTGGATCACGCCAGGTCAATTCCGCCTTGAACCCGCCCGAGCGTCGAGCGTACAGTTCCTCTTCTCGCGGTCCGGGCCCGAACCCGGGTCCCGGGCTCCGAGTCCCGCTCTGCCCATGGCCGAAACCGCCGTCGCCGCCCACGAACGCACCCTCCCGCACAACCTCGACGCCGAGCGCTCGGTGCTGGGCGCCATCCTGCTCGACAACGAGGCCTTCAACACCGCCATCGCGATCATCACCTCGGCGGCCTTCTTCCGCGACGCGCACCGGCGCATCTTCGAGCGCATGACCGTCCTCGTCGAACGGCGCAGCGCCATCGACTTCGTGATCCTGCGCGAGG
The DNA here is from genome assembly GCA_963834325.1 of uncultured Acidobacteriota bacterium. GTDB lineage: Bacteria > Acidobacteriota > Vicinamibacteria > Vicinamibacterales > UBA2999 > CADEFD01. The sequence continues at coordinate 2,507,236 of CAWIBL010000012.1, read as the reverse complement.
AGCTGGGCCGCGCCGGCGAACTGGAGGAAGTGGGCGGCGCCGCCTACCTGGCCTCGCTCGTCGACGGCGTGCCGCGGGCCACCAACGTCGAGTACTACGCGCGCATCGTCAAGGAAAAGGCCACGCTGCGCAGCCTGATCTACGCCGCCAACAAGATCGTCGCCAATGCCTACGAGGCCGACCAGGACGCCGACCTCATCCTCGACGACGCCGAGGGCGCCATCTTCTCGGTCGCCGAAGACCGCGTCAAGGCCGGCTTCGTCCCGATGCGGCAGCTGGTCCAGGAGAGCTTCCCGAAGATCGAGAAGCTGTTCGAGCACCAGTCCCACATCACCGGCGTCGGCACCCACCTGCCGGACCTCGACAAGATGACCCGCGGCTTCCAGCCCGGCGATCTGGTGATCGTCGCCGCCCGTCCGTCGATGGGGAAGACCAGCCTCGTGCTCAACGTCTGTCAGCACGTCGCCACCCACGCGGCGCCCTACGGCCATCCGCGCACCGGCGTGGCCGGGGTGTTCAGCCTCGAGATGTCGAAAGAGCAGCTGTTCATGCGCATGCTGGCGTCGGAAGCGAAGATCGACAGCTTCCGGCTGCTCAGCGGTCAGATCGGCCAGCGGGAGTACGGCCAGATCACGCACGCCATGGAGACGCTGGCGGAGGCTCAGCTCTTCGTCGACGACTCGGCCGGCGTCGGCGTGCTGGAGATGCGGGCCAAGGCCCGGCGCCTGCAGGCCGAACACGGCCTCGACATCCTGGCCGTGGACTACGTGCAGCTGATGACCGGCCGCGGCAAGTCGGAGAATCGCACCCTCGAACTGGCCGCCATCTCGCGGTCGCTGAAGGGCCTGGCCAAGGAACTGAGCGTGCCGATCGTGGTGCTGTCGCAGTTGTCCCGCGCCCCGGAAGGGCGCTCCGACAAGCGCCCGATGCTGTCGGACCTGCGCGAATCAGGCGCCCTCGAGCAGGACGCCGACGTGGTGATCATGATCTACCGCGAAGAGATGTACAAGCTCGACAAGACCGAGGTGGCCGAGAGCGACGGCATCGCCGAACTGATCATCTCCAAACAGCGCAACGGCCCGACCGGCACGGTCAAGACCGCCTTCATCGCGGGGCAGACGAAGTTCATGCCCCTCGCCCCGGGAATGTGATCCGCTGCACGTCGGCGCGGGTGGATCTTGCCGCGGTGCAGGCCAACTTCCGCGCGCTCGCGGCGTACCTGGCGCAGGATGCGGCCTTCGGCCGGGCGGCCGCGCCCGATCGCGCCGAGGCCCCCGGCATCATCGCCGTGGTCAAGGCCAACGCCTATGGCCACGGCGCCGTCCCGGTGGCGCGGGCCCTCGCCGAGGCCGGCGCCACCTGGCTGGCGGTGGCCGACATCGAAGAAGGCATCCAGTTGCGCGAGGCCGGCATCGGCGGCCGCATCCTGGTGTTCGGCGCGCTCAGCGTCAGCAACCCCGACGGGCTGTTCACGCACGACCTGACGCCAACGATCTCGAGCCCGGGGGCGGCGCGCGCGCTGGCGGCCGCAGCGGCGGCGCACGGCCGGCGCCTGACCTGTCATCTCAAGATCGACACCGGCCTCAACCGGCTGGGTTTCCGCGACGACAACCTCGGCCGCACGCTGCCGGAGGTGCTGGCCAGCCCGTGGCTCGACGTGGCGGCGGTCTTCACCCATTTCGCCACCGCCGACGACGCCGAACACGTGCTCTTCGAAGCGCAGCGCACGCGCTTTGCCGCCGCCGTCGCCGCCGTCGCGGCGCTCGACGGCCGGTCGCGCCTCGTCCACGCCGCCAACAGCGCCGCCTGCCTGCGCGATTCGCGCACCTGGGGCGACCTGGTGCGGCCCGGGCCTGTTGCTCTACGGCGTGGTGCCGCCGCCGCTCGCGTCCACCCTGGCGCTGCGGCCGGCCATGACGCTCACGAGCCGCGTCGTGGCGGTGAAGGGGGTGCGGACGGGCGAGCGGGTGGGCTACGGCGCGCGCCACGAGGCCACGGCGCCGACGACCATCGCGGTGGTCCCGGCCGGCTACGCCGACGGCCTCGACCGCCGGCTCGAGGGCCGCGGCGCGGCGCTCGTGCGCGGCCGGCGCGCGCCCATTGTCGGGGCCGTCAGCATGGACATGCTCACGGTAGACGTCAGCGCCATCGACGGCGTGGCTCCCGGCGACGAGGTCGTGTTCCTGGGCACCCAGGGTCCGGGGGCGGCGCAGACCATCGACGCGCGCGAGATGGCGTCGTGGATCGGCACCATCCCCTACGAGGTGCTGTGCCGTCTGGGCGCCCGCGTCGAGCGCCGCTACGACTGAGGTCGCGCGGTGCGGCGGGGCTGTCGCGGCGCGGCTGACGCGCGGCGCGGCGACCCGCGATAGGATCGTCGGGATGAGCAAGCCGCCCAAGCCCATATTCGTGTGCCAGGAGTGCGGCAGCCAGGCGAGCAAGTGGCTGGGCCGGTGCCCCGACTGCGAAGCGTGGAACTCGTTCGTCGAGGAACGCCCGGTCGAGACGCTGGCCGGCGGCGGGGGCGGCGGACTGGCGGCCGGAGGCCATCGCTACTCGATGCCGGGCGGCGCCACCGGCGCCGTCAAGTACGCAGACATCGAAGCCAGCGAGACGGCCCGTCTCACCACCGGCATCGACGAGTTCGATCGCGTGCTCGGCGGCGGCATCGTGCCCGGTTCGCTGGTGCTGCTCGGCGGCGAGCCGGGCATCGGCAAGTCGACGCTGCTGCTCCAGGCGGCGGCCAACTTCGCGCGCGTCCACGGTCCGGTGCTCTACGCCTCGGGCGAGGAATCCGAGCACCAGATCAAGTCGCGCGGGGAGCGGCTGGGCGTCGGCGACGCGCCGCTGTATCTGCTGGCCGAGACGTGCGTCGAGCGCATCCTCGAGGAAATCGGGCGGGTCCGGCCGCGGATGCTCGTCGTCGACTCGATCCAGACGGTGTTCTCGCTCAAGTTCCAGTCGGCGCCGGGCAGCATCGGCCAGGTGCGCGAGGCCGCGACGCAGTTCCTGTTCACGGCCAAGGGCCACGACCTGCCGACGTTCCTGGTCGGCCACGTGACCAAGGACGGGGCCCTGGCCGGGCCGAAGGTGCTCGAGCACGTGGTCGACACGGTGCTCTACTTCGAGGGCGAGCGGCACCACTCGCACCGCGTCGTGCGCGCCATCAAGAACCGCTTCGGCGCGGTCAGCGAACTGGGCGTATTCGAGATGACCGGCGGCGGCCTCAAGGCGGTGCCCAACCCGTCGCAGCTGTTCCTGGCCGAGCGGCCCACCGCCACGCCCGGATCGGCCGTGCTGTGTTGCGTGGAAGGCTCGCGGCCGCTGCTCGTGGAGGTGCAGGCGCTCGTCAGCACGGCCACCTACGGCACCGCCCGGCGGATGGCCGTCGGCATCGACACCGGGCGCGTGTCGCTGCTCCTGGCCGTGCTCGAGAAGCGCGCCGGGCTGGTGCTGGTCGGCGAGGACGTCTACGTGAACATCGCCGGCGGCATGAGCCTCGACGAGCCGGCCGCCGACCTGGCCGTGCTGGCGGCGCTGACCTCGAGCGTGCGCAACCGCCCCATCCCGCAGAGCACCGCGGTGTTCGGCGAGGTCGGGCTGGGCGGCGAAGTGCGCGGCGTGCCCCAGGCCCCGCTGCGCCTGCGCGAGGCGCGCCAGATGGGCTTCACCCGCGTCGTCCTGCCGGCCGCCAACCTCGACGACGAGAGCCGGCGCAGCGCCGACGAGGCCGGCACCACCCTCGAGGGCGTGCGCCACGTCGGCGAGGCCCTCGACCTGCTGATCGGGTGATCCGCGTGCCCTCGTTCCATCTCCTCCGCACGGTCTTCTGGCTGATTCCCGCCATCGCGGTCTACACGGTCGTACTGGGAGCCATGTCGATCAGCTCGACGCTGCTCGGCGGGCACGGGCATTTCGCGCACCGTTGCGCGCAGTGGTGGTCGCAGCTGATCCTGGCGACGACCGGCGTGCGCGTAGCCGTGACCGGGCTCGAGCAGCTCACGCCCGGGGCGACCTACGTGTTTGTCGCCAACCACCAGAGCATCTACGACATCCCGGTGCTGTTTGCCTCGGTGCCGTTCCAGTTGCGGATCATCGCCAAGGCGTCGCTGGGGCGCTTCCCGATCCTCGGCTGGCACCTGCGGCGCTCGGGGCACATGCTCGTGGATCGCCGCCGCCCCGACCGGCAGGGAATCTTCCGGTGGGCGACGTCGCTGCCGTCGCGCGGCCTCTCGCTCATCGTGTTTCCCGAGGGCACGCGCAGCCGCGACGGGTTGGTGGCGCCGTTCAAGGCCGGCAGCTTCTTCCCGGCGGTGCAGACCGGCATCTCGATCGTGCCGCTCTCGGTCGTGGGCAGCCGCCACGTCATGCGGAAGGGCGAGCTCACGACCCGGCCTGGCGACGTGCGCCTGATCGTGCACGCCCCCATCGCCATGACCGCCGAGGTCGAACCGACCCCCGAGGTGATGCGGGAACTGGCGGCGGTCGCGGGTCGTCGCGGCCGGATGCCGTGCGCGGGCCCGGTGGACGGCCGACGGCGGTCAGTGAGCTTCGCGGCGCGTGCGCATCTTCAGCAGTTCGTAGAGGATGGGCAGCACCGACACGCCGACGATGCCGAGCACCACCAGTTCGAAGTTGTCCTTCACGACCGGGATGTTGCCGAAGACGTAGCCCGCTCCCGCGCAGATGCCCACCCAGGCCACGGCGCCGGTGACGTTGTAGAACGCAAACGTCCGGTAGGGCATGTCGGCGCCGCCGGCCACGAACGGCAGGAAGGTGCGCACGATGGGCACGAAGCGCGCCAGCACCACGGCCTTGCCGCCGTGCTTCACGAAGAAGGCGTGCGCCTGGGCGACGTGGCTGCGCTTGACGAACCGCCCGAGGAAGCCGCCGACCTCGCCGCCGGCCGGGTCGAGGAACAGGTGCGCGACGCGCTTGCCGACCGAATAGTTCACGGCATCGCCGAGCACGGCCGCCACGATCAGCACCGGCATCAGCACTTCGACGCGCAGCAGCCCCGTGGCGCTCAGGGCGCCGGCGGCAAAGAGCAGGGAATCGCCCGGCAGGAACGGGGTCACGACCAGGCCGGTCTCGGCGAAGATGATGGCAAACAGCACCGCGTAGGCCCACGGCCCCGACGGCGTTCACGATGGCGACGAGCTGCTCGTCGACGTGCAGCAGGAAATCGAGCATCCCCTTAGTCTACAGGCACGGCAGAAGTGTGCCGGCGTGGTCAGGGTAGAATTCTCTGGTGACCGCTGCTTTTGCCGTCGAGCCCGAACTGGCCCGGGTCGTGCGCCCGGGCGTGCTGTGGTGGGACGGCGCGGCGGTGACGGCGGATTCGCCGGGGCTCGCCGCCGAGATCGGCCCGGTCGTGGCGGCGGTCGTGGCGGCGCCGCCCGCCGACACCCAGGCGGTGCGCGAGATGTACCGCCGCATCGGCCTCGACCCCACCAAGACGCGTCCGTCGAACGAAGCGCTGCTGCGGCGCGTGCGCCGCGGCGACCCGTTCCCGCGCGTCAACAGCCTGGTCGATGCGGTGAACCTCTGCTCGCTCCAGTGTCAGTGGCCCTACGGCGTCTACGACCGCGCGGCGCTCGGCGGCGACGTCACCTTGCGGCTGGGCCGCGACGGGGAGAGTTACGCCGGCATCCGCAAGGACGCGGTGCACGTGACCGGGCGCGTGACGGTGGCCGACGCGGCGGGGCCTTTCGGCAACCCGACGTCCGACTCGGCGCGGGCCATGGTCACGACCCGCACGCGCGACGCGCTGATCGTCATCTACGCGCCGCAGTCGGCGCCCCCGGCCGAGTTGACGCGCGTCCTGGACCTCACCGCCCGGCGAATTGCGGCCACGTGCGGCGGCGCCGAACGCGCCCGGTGGACGGCATGACCCGGCCGCCAGTCGTCAGCGCCATCCTCGCCGCCGGTGGCCTCGGCACCCGCTTCGGCGCCGATCGTCCGAAGCAGTTCCTCGAGATCGACGGGCGCTCGATTCTGGAGCGCAGCCTGGCCGCGCTGGCCACGCATCCCGAGGTGACCGAGGTCGTCGTGGCGCTGCCCGAGGGCCACCTGGAGCCGGCTCCCGCGTGCGTGACCGCGGCCTGGCCGACGCCGGTGACGGCCGTGGCGGGAGGCGTCCGGCGCCAGGATTCGGTGGCCCGCGCCTTTGCCGCCGTGGACCCGCGGGCCGAGGTGGTGCTCGTGCACGACGCGGCCCGGCCCTTCGTGAGCGCCGGCCTGGTCAGCCGCATGATTGCGGCGGCGGTCGCCAGCGGCGCGGCCATCCCGGCCGTACCGGTCACCGACACCGTGAAGCGCAGCCGCGCCGCCGGGGGCCGCGTGTGGGTGGCCGAGACGCTGCCGCGGGCCGAGGTCTTCCTGGCGCAGACGCCCCAGGCCTTCCAGCGCGACGTGCTGACGCGCGCGCTCGCGTCGGTCGGCGGCCGACGACGTCACCGACGAGGCCGGCCTCGTCGAACGCAGCGGCGGCAGCGTCGAACTGGTGCCGGGCGAGGCGACCAACATCAAGATCACCACGCCCGAGGACCTGGCGGCGGCGCGCGCCCGGACCGGGCCGGCGGAGGGGCGGCGATGCGCATCGGGTCCGGGTTACGACTTGCACCGGCTGGTGCCCGGCCGGGCCCTGGTGCTCGGCGGCGTGCGGGTGCCCTTCGAACTGGGTCTCGACGGGCACTCGGACGCCGACATCATCTGCCACGCCCTGACCGACGCGGTCCTCGGCGCCGCGGCGCTCGGCGACATCGGGCGCCTGTTCCCTGACACCGACGCCGCGTGGAAGGACGCCGACAGCTTGGCGTTGCTGCGTCAGGCCGTGGCCGTCGTCCACGCCGGCGGCTTCCAGGTGAGCAACGTCGATGTCACCGTCATCGCCGAGCGGCCCAAGCTGCTGCCGCACCTGGCGGCGATCCGCGCCAACCTGGCCGGGGCCCTGCAGGTCGACGTCACCGCCGTGAGCGTGAAGGGCAAGACCAACGAGCGGGTCGACAGCATGGGCAAAGGCGAGTCGATGGCCTGCCACGCCGTGGCGCTGCTCGTCGGCGCCGCCGGCACGCCCCCGTCCCGAGCGCCGAACCCCGAGCCCCGCCCATGAGAGTCCGTTTCGCTCCGAGTCCCACCGGGCACCTCCATGTCGGCAACGCGCGCACGGCGCTCTTCAACTGGCTGCTGGCCCGGCGCCACGGCGGCACGTTCATCCTGCGCGTCGAGGACACCGACCGCGAGCGTTCGACGGCGGCCTCGGAAGACGCCATCAAGGACGACCTGCAGTGGCTCGGTCTGGGGTGGGACGAGGGCATCGACGCGGGCGGCGAGGTCGGCCCCTACCGTCAGAGCGAACGCCTCGATCTCTACGCCACGCATACCGACCAGCTCCTGCGCGAGGGGCACGCCTACCGCTGCTTCTGCACGCCCGCGCAGCTCGATGCCGATCGCCAGGCGGCGATGGCCGACGGACGGCCGCCGAAGTATCCCGGCACGTGCCGACGCCTGGCCGCGGCCGACGTCGACCGGCGGCTGGCCGCGGGCGAGCGGGCGGCGGTGCGCCTGCGCGTGCCCGCCGATCGCACGGTGAGCTTCGACGACCTCGTGCGCGGCACCGTGTCGTTTCACACCGACGTCATCGGCGACCCGGTGATCGTGCGCGCCGACGGCATTCCCGCCTACAACTACGCGGTGGTCATCGACGACGCGTTGATGCGGATCACTCACGTGGTGCGCGGCGAGGACCACATCTCGAACACGCCGCGGCAGCTGCTGGTCTACGAAGCGTTCGGCTGGGCGCCGCCCTCGTTTGCGCACCTCTCGCTCGTGCTCGGACCCGATCACGCGCCGCTCTCGAAGCGGCACGGCGCCACCTCGGTGGCGGAGTTCCGGGGCAAGGGTTATCTGCCGGAAGCGCTGGCCAACTATCTGGCGCTCATCGGCTGGTCGCCGGGCGAGGGCGACGAGGTGCTGCCGCTGGCGACGCTGGCCTCGCGCTTCGATCTCGGCGCCGTCGGCCACAGCGCCGGTGTCTTCGACGAGGCGAAGCTGGCCTGGGTGAATCGCCACTATCTGAAGGCGGCGGCGCCCGAACGGCTCGCCGCCCTGGCGCATCCCTACCTGGCGCGTGCCGGCTGGGTGCACGGCACGCCGTCGCCGGCCCTCGAGGCGTGGCTGCGGACGGTCGTCCCGCCGGTGGCCGCGTCGGTCGACAAGCTGAACGACCTGCCCGACCGGCTGGCCCAGGTCTTCGCCTACGACGCGGCCGCGGCGCTGGCCCGCCCCGACGTGCGCGCCGAGATCGACCAGCCCGAGGCGCGGGCCGTCGTGCGCGCGTGGGCGGCGGCGATTGCCGCCGCGCCCCGGCTCACCGATCGGCCGGCCTTCCGCGAACTCGCCAAACGCGTCGGCGCCGACGCCGGGGCGAAAGGGAAGCTCCTGTTCCACACCATCCGCATCGTGTGCACCGGCGCGCCCGATGGCCTCGAACTCGACATCCTGCTACCGGCCATCGAGCAGGCGGCCGCGTTCACGGCCGCCGACGGCATCGCTCCCGTGCTCGGCCTGCGCGAGCGCGCCGCCGCGTTCGCCGCCGCGCTCGACGGCCTCACGCCGTGAGCGCCGTCAGCGTGAGCTCCTCGGCCCGAGCCCCGAGACCCAGGCCATGATCATCTACGGCATCAATCCCGTCCTCGAAGCGATCCGCACTGGCCGCGCCTCGGAAGTGATGGCGGTGGCTCCGCACGGCGACCGGGTGCGCGAGTTGATCAAGGAGGCGCGTGGGCTCGGCGTCGAGGTGCGCACCATCGATCAGGACACGGCCCGGCGGCTGGCCCACGGCGGCGTGCACCAGGGCGTGATTGCGCGCTCGCAGTCAGCGCCCGAAGCCACGCTCGAGTCCCTGGCGTCGGGCACCGAGGGCCCGCCCCTCATCGTCGTGCTCGACGGCGTCGAGGACCCGCAACAACGTCGGCGCCATCCTCCGCTCGATTCATGCCGCCGGCGCCACCGGGCTGGTCCGCCAGACCCGACGCGCCGCGCCACTCGACGGGGGCGCCGCCAAGGCCTCCGCCGGGGCCGTGCACCATGTGCCGGTCTGCGACGTCGTCAACATCGCCCGGGCCATCGAAGAGCTGAAGGAATCGGGCGTGTGGACGGTGGGGCTCGACGCCAGCGCCGACTTGCACTACGATGACATGGACCTCACGCTGCCGACGGCGCTCGTGGTAGGAGCCGAAGGCTCTGGGCTGCGGCGTCTGGTTCGGGAGCGGTGCGACCGGCTGGCCTCGATTCCAATGCGAGGCCGGGTCGGGAGCTTGAATGTATCGGTGGCCGCCGCAGTTCTGATGTTCGAGGCGGTCCGCCAGCGCAACCGGGGGAGGCAGGGCTCGTAAGGCCCGCCGCTTGGACTCCGGGGGAGGATAGGCCTGTCACGAGAACTCTGCCCGACGCGCGTCCGTGCAATGATTCCGACTGTTGCACATCTGGCACAGGACGTGCTACCCTTCCTGTTTCGTCTGGCTGGCGTAGCTCAGCCCGGTAGAGCGGCTGATTTGTAATCAGCGGGTCGTGGGTTCAAATCCCTCCGCCAGCTCCATCGGCTGTCGCGTCAGCCTCTGGAACGACCAACGAGTAGCCGGGGGAATCCAAGACATACGTCAGACGTGAAGGCGCCGTGGCCGGATGGCCGTGTCGCTCCACGATTTTCGGGTAGGTGGCGGAGCGGTCAATCGCAGCAGACTGTAAATCTGCCGGCCTTGTGCCTACGAAGGTTCGAATCCTTCCCTGCCCACCAATTTTCCGCCGTCCGGGCGGAAAGTTGCACGTCGGGCGACGCCGCGCCGAGCGGCCGTCGCCAGACCAGTTCGAGCGTCGGCTGGCGACCCGGCCGGCGCCTGGAAGAGCGGAATCGAAAGCGCGAAACAGGGGCTGAACGCGGGCCTTCCGCGGGCGCGTCTGGTGCGCGAAGGCGGGAGTAACTCAGTGGTAGAGTCACAGCCTTCCAAGCTGTTGGTCGCGGGTTCGATCCCCGTCTCCCGCTCCAGTCGTCAGGCAAGACCGGCGCCCCGCAATGGGTAGGGCACCGGGCACGAATCGGGGCCAGATCACGTCGGAGCCCCGGAAGAAGAGGCCGGAGCAGCGCGCGCCGAGGTCTCACAGGGGCAGGGCCGACGATTCGGCCGCAGCTAGGCGAAAGCCGATGTAGCTCAGTTGGCAGAGCACGTCATTGGTAATGACGAGGTCACCGGTTCGATCCCGGTCATCGGCTCCAGATGTTCAGTTGGTTAGGCAGTTCGACGCCGGCACGGGGCCGGGTCGTCAGTCCGCAAACGAAGCGAGCGTAGACGAGTCATGGCGAAAGAGAAATTCGACCGTTCCAAACCCCACGTCAACGTCGGCACGATCGGCCACATCGACCACGGCAAGACCACCCTTACCGCGGCGCTGACCAAGGTCTCGTCCGACAAGGGCTGGGCCAAGTTCATCCCCTACGACGAGGTCGCCAAGGCGTCCGAATCGCAGGGCCGCCGCGATGATACGAAGATCCTGACGATTGCGACCAGCCACGTCGAGTACAGCACGGCCAACCGGCACTACGCGCACGTCGATTGCCCGGGCCACGCCGACTACATCAAGAACATGATCACCGGCGCCGCGCAGATGGACGGCGCGATCCTGGTGGTCAGCTGCGTCGACGGCCCGATGCCGCAGACGCGGGAGCACGTCCTCCTGGCCCGCCAGGTCAACGTGCCCTACCTCGTCGTCGCCCTGAACAAGGTCGACATGATGGACGACCCCGAACTGGTCGACCTGGTCGAGCTCGAAGTGCGTGAACTGCTCACGAGCTACGGCTTCCCCGGCAACGACACCCCGGTGGTCCGCGTCTCGGCGCTCAAGGCGCTCCAGGGCGATCCCGAGGGCGTCGAGTCGGTGACGAAGCTGATGGAAGCGCTCGACACCTACATCCCGATGCCGCAGCGCGACGTCGACAAGCCGTTCCTGATGCCGATCGAAGACGTGTTCTCGATCTCGGGCCGCGGCACCGTTGTGACCGGCCGCATCGAGCGCGGCAAGGTCAAGGTCGGCGAGGAAATCGAGATCGTCGGCTTCAAGGCGACCGAGAAGAAGGTCGTGACCGGCGTCGAGATGTTCCGCAAGCTCCTCGACGAGGGCGTGGCCGGCGACAACGTCGGCGTGCTGCTCCGCGGCGTGGAAAAGGACGACATCGAGCGCGGCCAGGTGCTGGCCAAGCCCGGGTCGATCAAGCCCCACACCAAGTTCAAGGCCGAGGTCTACATCCTCAGCAAGGAAGAGGGCGGCCGTCACACGCCGTTCTTCAACGGCTACCGTCCGCAGTTCTACCTGCGCACGACCGACGTCACCGGCACGCTGAAGCTGCCCGAGGGCGTCGAAATGGTGATGCCCGGCGACAACACGCCGATCACCGGTGAGCTGATCACGCCGGTGGCCATCGAGAAGGGCGCCCGGTTCGCGATTCGTGAGGGCGGCCGCACCGTCGGCGCCGGCACGATTTCGGAAATCATCGAGTAATCGGGTTCCGGGGCCCGGGTTGCGGGTCCCGGGAGTGCAACGCCGCGGGCGCAAGCCTCGCGGCGTTGTCTCACGTTCCGGCACACTCCGAACCAGAGACCCGAACCCCGACAGCGAGCGACGACCATGAGAGACATCATTCAGATGGCGTGCGGCGACTGCAAGCGTCGCAACTACAGCACGACCAAGAACAAGAAGAAGACGACGGAACGGCTCGAGCTCAGCAAGTACTGCCGTTTCTGCCGCAAGCACACGGCTCACAAAGAGCAGAAGTAGAGCGGCGGCTAGCCGCTGGCCGCTCCGAGCCCAGCGCTAGTCCAGGGGACTTAGGCCAATAGCTCAATTGGTAGAGCACCGGTCTCCAAAACCGGGGGTTGGGGGTTCGAGACCCTCTTGGCCTGCCAGAGTTGATTCGGCCTGGGCGCGCCTCGACCGGCGCGCCGGCCGGACGGTAACGAGAAGAATCGAGACATTCGTGGCAACCGAAACGCTCGACAATGTGGGAACGCGCGCGACGGGCTCCGGCGACGGCGGCTCGGAGGGCGGAGCGGTCTCGACGTCCCGGGGACCAGGCCGGCTGATCGAGTTCATCGGCGAGGTCCGGGCGGAGCTGAAGCGGGTCACGTGGCCCTCGAAAGCCGAAGTCTACGCCACCACCTTCGTCGTGATCGCAACGTCGCTCTTCTTCGGCCTGTATCTGTTCGGCATCGATCTGCTGTTGAACGCGGCCGTGCAGAGGGTCTTCCAGCGGTTTGGTGGGCAATGACCGACGTCGCGGCCAAGCACTGGTACATCGTTCACACCTACTCGGGCTTCGAAAAGAAGGTCGCCGAGTCGCTCGTTCAGCGGGTCCAGGCCTACGGCCTGCAGGATGAAATCGGCGAAGTGCTGATTCCCACCGAGGACGTCGTCGAAATGCGCGGCGGCAAGAAGGTGGTCACCGCGAAGCGCTTCTTCCCGGGCTACCTGCTGGTCGAGATGCACATGTCCGACAACGCGTGGCATGTGGTGAAGAACACGCCCAAGGTCACCGGCTTTGTCGGCGCGGGCGCCAAGCCCACGCCGCTCAGCAAGGAAGAAGTCGAGCAGATCCTCGTGCAGGTCAAGACGGCCCACGAGAAGCCCAAGCCGAAGTACTCGTTCGAGCGCGGCGACCAGGTGCGGATCAACGAAGGTCCGTTCACGAGCTTCAACGGCGTCGTCGACGACGTGAACGTCGACAAGAACACCCTCAAGGTGATGGTGACGATCTTCGGCCGCGCCACGCCGGTCGAGCTCGACTTCTTGCAGGTGGAAAAGCTCTAGCGGCAAGGGGCCGTCGCGGCTCGCGGCCCGGAGAGACAGAAAAAGATGGCGAAGAAAGTTCAGGCAATGGTGAAGCTCCAGATTCCCGCAGGCAAGGCCACCCCGGCCCCGCCCGTGGGCACGGCGCTTGGTCCGCACGGCGTCAACATCATGGACTTCGTGAAGGCGTTCAACGCCCGCACCGCCAAGGATGAAGGCCTGATCATCCCGGCCGTGGTCACGATCTACTCCGACCGCTCCTATACCTTCATCACCAAGACCCCGCCGGCGCCGGTGCTGCTGAAGCGCGCGGCCAACGTGGCCAAGGGCTCGGCCGAGCCGAACAAGGCGAAGGTCGGCACCGTGACGGCGAAGCAGGTCGAAGAGATCGCCAAGCTCAAGCTCGTCGACCTCAACACCGAGTCGCTCGCCGCGGCGATCAAGAGCGTGTCGGGAACGGCCCGGTCGATGGGCATCGACGTCGTGTCCTAGCGGCCGTCGAGCCGCGGCCTGCGGGCCGCGATCCGGTCGCCTTTTCGTCGTTCGTCGTTCGTTCACCAGCCGTCGGCCGCCACATCCGGGCGTCCGGCCAAGCAACGTGGGAGGGTGCGCGTCACCCGCAGGGACCACGGAGGAGGCTCATGAGAAAGCGCGGGAAGAAATACCTCGCGGCGCGCCAGCAGGTCGAAGAGCGCGCCTACGGGCTGGAGGAAGCACTGCCGCTGCTCCAGAAGCTCAAATTCGCCAAGTTCGACGAGACCGTGGCGCTGTCCATCAGGCTGGGTGTGGATCCAAAGCACGCCGACCAGATGGTGCGCGGCACGGTCGTACTGCCGCATGGGCTGGGCCGGACCAAGAACGTCCTGGTCATCGCCGGTCCCGACAAGCAGCGTGAGGCGCAGGAAGCCGGCGCCGACCATGTCGGCGGCGAGGAACTGGTCGAGCGCATCCAGGGCGGCTGGACCGATTTCGACGCCGTCGTGGCCACCCCGGACATGATGCGCGTCGTCGGCAAGCTCGGCAAGGTGCTGGGGCCGCGCGGCCTCATGCCCAACCCGAAGACCGGCACCGTCACGGTGGATATCGCCAAGGCGGTCAAGGAAATCAAGGCCGGCAAGGTGGAGTTCCGCGTCGACAAGACCGGCATCGTCCACGCGCCGGTGGGGAAGACGTCCTTCGAACCCCAGAACCTGATCGCCAACGCTTCGGCGTTGCTCGACAGCATCGTGAAGGCCAAGCCGTCTGCGGCCAAGGGCAAGTACCTCCGCAGCATCACCGTCTCGTCCACCATGGGCCCAGGCATCCGCATCGACGAACAGCGGATCGAGCTGGCATCCAAACAGTAGGAGGCGCAGACAGTCATGGCAGTCACGCGAGCCGACAAGCAGGCCGAGCTGAACGCCCTCGAGGGGATGTTCCAGCAGGCCGATGCGGCGATTCTGATCGACTACAAGGGCATCAACGTGCCCCAGGTCACCGAACTGCGGCGGGAGCTCAAGAAGGCGAGCTCCGCCTACAAGGTGGTCAAGAACACCATCGCCAAGCGGGCGTTGAAGGGCACCGACTACGAGACGCTGATCGGGCACTTCGAGGGCGCGACGGCCGTGGCCTACACCACCTCCGATCCGGTGGCCCTGGCCAAGACCCTGACCACCTTCATGAAAACCGTGCCCGCGCTGCAGATCAAGGCAGCCGTGGTGCAGGGCCAGGCCATCAAGGCCGCCGAGGTCACCGACCTGGCCAACATGCCGGGCAAGCCGGAGCTGTACGCCAAGCTCCTCTTCCTGATGCAGGCGCCCGCCACCAACCTGGTGCGGGTCCTGAGTGCCCTGCCGCGCGATCTGATGACCGTGCTGGCCGAGGCCGAGAAGAAGCGGGCGTAGGCCCTCATCCCACATTTCGTTTCACCTTCGACGGAGACAAGATCAATGGCCGACGTGACGCAGCAGCAGGTTGTGGAATACATCAAGAACATCAGCGTGATGGAGCTGTCGCAGCTCGTCAAGACGCTGGAATCGGAACTCGGAGTGTCGGCGGCGGCGGCGATGCCGATGGGCATGCCCATGATGATGGGTGGCGGCGCGGCTCCCGCGGCGGTCGAAGAGCAGACCGAGTTCACCGCGACCCTGACCGACATCGGCGCCAACAAGATCAACGTGATCAAGGCGGTGCGTGAAGTCACCAGCCTGGGCCTGAAGGAAGCCAAGGACCTCGTCGAGAGCGCGCCCAAGCCGATCAAGGAAGGCGTGACCAAGGAAGAGGCCGAGGCCATCAAGAAGAAGTTCGAAGAGGCTGGCGCCAAGGTCGAAATCAAGTAGCACCGCCGGACGGCGGCCGGGCCGGGCGCCCGGCCGTCATTCGTGTGTAAGACAAGCGGTAGGAAAGGCGGAAGCTGGTCGGGCACCAGCCTTCCACGACCGTAGCCCTTTGGCCCCAGCCTGAGTTGAGCATGTACAGCCTTCCCAAGAACGTCTACCGCGAGCGCAAGGACTTCTCCAAGATCAAGACGACGGTTCCCATCCCGAACCTGATCGAGATCCAGCGCCGCTCGTACGAGCGCTTCCTGCAGATGAACCGGATGCCCTCGGAACGCGAGGACCAGGGACTGCAGTCGGTGTTCAAGTCGGTCTTCCCGATCAGCGACTTCCGCGAGAACTCGTCGCTCGAGTTCATCGAGTATTCGATCGGCAACTGGGAGTGCAAGTGCGGCAAGCTCGCCGGGCTGCACCACCTGCGCAAGCCGTGCAAGTCGTGCGGCTTCACGCTGGTGGCCGACCCCTACGGCGAAAAGGACGTGATCTGCGGCAAGTGCGGCACGGCCAACCACGCCCGCGGCGACGTCTGCGACATCTGCGGCCACACGGTCCAGCTGAAGCTCAAGTACGACGTCGACGAGTGCCAGGAGCGCGGCATGACCTACGCCGTGCCCCTCAAGGTCACCATCCGCCTGGTGGTGTGGAACAAGGACCCGGAAACCGGCGTCAAGACCATCCGCGACATCAAGGAGCAGGAGGTCTACTTCGGTGACATCCCGCTGATGACCGACAACGGCACGTTCATCATCAACGGCACCGAACGGGTCATCGTCAGCCAGCTGCACCGCTCGCCCGGCGCCTTCTTCCACTCCGAAGACAAGACCCTCTACGTCGCGCAGATCATCCCCTACCGCGGCTCGTGGGTCGAGTTCGAGTACGACGCCAAGAACCTGCTCTACGTCCGTATCGACCGCAAGCGGAAGTTCCTCGCCACGGTGTTCCTGCGCGCCCTCGGGCTGCGCGGCGCCGACGAGATCATCCGGGCCTTCTACGGCGTCGACCGGCTGCACCTGACGGGCAACGCCGTGCGCTGGGCGGTCAACGACACCATCGTCGGCCTGCGCGCCAAGAAGGGCGTCAAGATTCCCGGCGCCGACGTCTCGGTGGCCGAGGGCAAGAAGATCAGCAAGGCCCACGTCGACGCCATGCGCAAGGCCGGCATCGACACCATCGACATCACCGACGAGGCCCTCGAGGGCGCCTACGCGGCCGCCGACATCATCGACCCGGGCACCGGCGAAGTGCTGCTCGAGGCCAACGAGGAGCTGACCGCGCGCGTCATCTCGATGGCCCACGAGAAGCAGGTCGAGGCCGTCGACATCTTCTTCCCGGAGCGCGACGAGGTCGGCACCATCCTGTCGCAGACCCTGCGCAAGGATCCGATCCGCACCCACGAAGAGGCGCTCATCGAGATCTACCGGCGCCTGCGCCCGGGCGATCCGCCGACCCTCGACAGCTCGCGCACGCTGTTCGAGAACATGTTCTTCAACCCGCAGAAGTACGACTTCTCGCGCGTCGGCCGGCTCAAGCTCAACACCAAGCTGGGCCTGAACACGCCGCTCGACGAGAAGATCCTGCACCCGCAGGACTTCTACGAGGTCATCAAGTACCAGCTCAAGCTGAAGAAGAACCCGACCAACGTCGACGACATCGACCATCTCGGCAACCGCCGCGTGCGCTCGGTCGGCGAGCTGCTCGAGAACCAGTTCCGCATCGGCCTGGTCCGCATGGAGCGGGCGATCAAGGAGAAGATGTCGGTCTACCAGGAAATGGCCACGGCCATGCCTCACGACCTCATCAACGCCAAGCCGGTCATGGCGGCCATTCGCGAGTTCTTCGGGTCGTCGCAGCTGTCGCAGTTCATGGACCAGACCAACCCGCTCTCCGAGGTCACGCACAAGCGGCGGCTCTCGGCCCTCGGGCCGGGCGGCTTGTCCCGCGAACGCGCCGGCTTCGAGGTGCGCGACGTCCACACCACGCACTACGGCCGCATCTGTCCGATCGAGACGCCTGAAGGCCCGAACATCGGCCTCATCAGCTCGCTCAGCTGCTATGCGCGCATCAACGAGTTCGGGTTCATCGAGTCGCCCTACCGCAAGGTCAAGGACGGCCGGGTGGTCGACTACGTGCTGGTGCAGAACACCGGCGGCAACCCGAAGTACAAGGTCGGCGACATCGTGCCGGCCGACGAGCTCGTCGGCGCCGATGGCCGCGGCAAGAAGAAGGGCGTGGAATTCGAACCGCACGCCTTCTACCTGTCGGCCTGGGAAGAAGACCAGTACATCATCGCCCAGGCCAACGTCGAGCTCG
This sequence comes from uncultured Acidobacteriota bacterium, assembly GCA_963834325.1. GTDB lineage: Bacteria > Acidobacteriota > Vicinamibacteria > Vicinamibacterales > UBA2999 > CADEFD01. The sequence continues at coordinate 2,489,771 of CAWIBL010000012.1, read as the reverse complement.
ACGAAGAGCTGAACCTCAAGACCGAGCGCGTCAACGCCCGCAAGCAGGGCGACTTCATCCTGGCGCGGCGCGACGAGGTCGACTTCATCGACGTCTCGCCCAAGCAGCTCGTCTCGGTGGCCGCCTCGCTCATCCCGTTCCTCGAGAACGACGACGCCAACCGCGCGCTGATGGGCTCGAACATGCAGCGCCAGGCGGTGCCGCTGCTCCGCGCCAAGTCGCCCTACGTGGGCACCGGCATGGAGTACATCACCGCCCGCGACTCGGGCGCCGTCATCGTGGCGCGCCGCTCGGGTTCGGTCGACTTCGTCGACAGCACCCGCATCGTGGTGCGCGTCGAAGGCGGAGAAGACACGAGCAAGGAGATGGGGGCCGACATCTACCCCCTGACCAAGTTCAAGCGCTCCAACCAGAACACCTGCATCAACCAGAAGCCGATCGTGGCCGTGGGCCAGAAGGTCCACAAGGGCCAGGTGCTGGCCGACGGCCCGTGCACGGAACTGGGCGAGCTGGCCCTCGGCCGCAACGTCCTGGTGGCGTTCATGCCCTGGCGCGGCTACAACTTCGAGGACGCGATTCTCGTGTCCGAGAAGGCCGTGAAAGAGGACTACTACACCTCGATCCACATCGAGGAATTCGAGATCGAAGCGCGCGACACCAAGCTCGGGCCGGAAGAAATCACCCGCGACATCCCGAACGTGTCCGAGACCTACCTGCGCGACCTCGACGACAGCGGCATCATCCGGATTGGCGCCTACGTCAAGCCGGGCGACATCCTGGTGGGCAAGGTCACGCCCAAGGGCGAGACCCAGCTCACCCCGGAAGAGAAGCTGCTGCGCGCCATCTTCGGCGAGAAGGCCGGCGACGTGCGCGATGCCTCCCTCATCTGCCCCCCGGGCATCGAGGGCATCATCGTCGGCGTCAAGATCTTCTCCCGCAAGGGCATCGAGAAGGACGACCGGGCCAAGGCGATCGAGCAGGAAGAGCTCGACATCATGGACAAGAATCAGCAGGACGAAATCCGCATCCTGCATGAGGAAACCAAGAAGCGCGTCGCCCAGATGCTCGTGGGCCGGGTGCTGCGCGCCGACATGTTCGACGAGTTCGGCCGCGAGCGGCTGCTGCGCAAGGGTCAGTCGCTGACCCCGGAGCTGATGCACGACCTGCCGTTCGCCGTGGTGGTGCGCGCCAAGGTCGAAACCGACGACGCTGGCCTCGAGCCGGATCTGCGGGCCATCGAAGAGCGCACGGAGCGTCAGGTCGACGTCATCCGCCAGATCTTCGAGGAGAAGAAGGAAAAGGTCCGCCGCGGCGACGAACTGCCGCCGGGCGTCATCAAGCTGGTCAAGGTCTACGTCGCCATGAAGCGCAAGCTGCAGGTGGGCGACAAGATGGCCGGCCGGCACGGCAACAAGGGCGTCATCGCCCGCGTGCTGCCCGAAGAGGACATGCCGTATCTGCCGGACGGCACTCCCGTCGAGATCGTGCTCAACCCGCTGGGCGTGCCCTCGCGCATGAACGTCGGGCAGATTCTCGAGACCCACCTCGGGTGGGCGGCGCACGCCCTCGGGCTCTACTTCGCCACCCCGGTCTTCGACGGGGCGACCGAAGCCGAGATCACCGACTGGCTCGACAAGGCCGGCCTGGATCAGGTGGGCGGCAAGACGCGCCTCCGCGACGGCCTCACGGGCGACCTGTTCGAACAGCCCGTCACCGTCGGCTACATCTACATGCTGAAGCTCTCGCACCTGGTCGACGACAAGATCCACGCGCGGTCGATCGGACCGTACTCGCTCATCACCCAGCAGCCGCTCGGGGGCAAGGCCCAGTTCGGCGGCCAGCGCTTCGGCGAGATGGAAGTGTGGGCGCTCGAAGCGTATGGCGCCGCGCACATCCTCCAGGAACTGCTCACGGCCAAGTCCGACGACGTGACCGGCCGCGCCAAGATTTACGAGTCGATCGTGAAGGGCGATGCCAGCTTCACGCCCGGCCTGCCGGAGTCGTTCAACGTCCTCATCCGCGAGTTGCAGTCACTCTGCCTCGACGTGGAACTGATTTCCACCAAGCGCCGCCCGGTCGAGACCATCGACGTGCCGGCCGAGCCGGTGTTGGAGGGCTGAGAAATCCATGATGAGACCTAGTTTCACGGACAGCAAGACGGCCCTGCGTGCCGATTTCGACGCCATTCGCATCAGCCTCGCCTCGCCCGAGAAGATCGAGCAGTGGTCGTTCGGCGAGGTCACCAAGCCGGAGACGATCAACTACCGCACCTTCAAGCCGGAACGCGACGGCTTGTTCTGCGCCAAGATCTTCGGGCCGATCACCGACTGGGAATGCCTGTGCGGCAAGTACAAGCGCATGAAGCATCGCGGCGTGATCTGCGACAAGTGCGGCGTCGAAGTGACGCAGGCCAAGGTGCGCCGCGAGCGCCTCGGCCACATCCGCCTGGCCACGCCGGTCAGCCACGTGTGGTTCTTCAAGGGGCTGCCCAGCCGCATCGGCCACCTGCTCGACATCGCGCTGCGCGATCTCGAGCGCGTGCTCTACTTCGAGGCCTACGTCGTCATCGATCCGGGCGACACCGAGCTCAAGCAGAACCAGCTGCTCAACGAAGACCAGTTCCGCAAGGCGCGTGAGGAATACGGCTTCACCAAGTTCAAGGCGCAGATGGGCGCCGAGGCGATCAAGGAGCTGCTCAAGCGGGTCCAGATCGACACGCTGGCGGTCGAACTGCGCGAGAAGATGCGCAGCGAGACGTCGGCGCAGAAGAAGCTCAAGTACGCCAAGCGCCTCAAGGTCGTCGACTCGTTCCGCAAGTCGAGCAACAAGCCGGAATGGATGATCCTCGACGTGGTCCCGGTGATTCCGCCCGAACTGCGGCCGCTCGTGCCGCTCGACGGCGGGCGCTTCGCCACCTCCGACCTGAACGACCTCTATCGCCGCGTGATCAACCGCAACAACCGCCTGAAGAAGCTCATGGAGCTGAAGGCGCCGGACGTGATCATCCGCAACGAGAAGCGCATGCTGCAGGAGGCCGTCGACGCGCTGTTCGACAACGGCCGCCGCGGCCGCGTCCTGCGCGGCGCCAACAACCGGCCGCTCAAGTCGCTGTCGGACACCCTCAAGGGCAAGCAGGGCCGGTTCCGCCAGAACCTGCTCGGCAAGCGCGTCGACTACTCGGGCCGCTCGGTCATCGTCGTCGGACCGGAGCTGAAGCTCCACCAGTGCGGCCTGCCGAAGAAGATGGCGCTCGAGCTGTTCAAGCCGTTCATCTACAACAAGCTCGAAGAGCGGGGCCTGGTCGCGACCATCAAGCAGGCCAAGGAGATGGTCGAGAAGCAGGTCCCCGAGGTGTGGGACGTCCTTGAAGAAGTGATCAAGGAGCACCCGGTGCTGCTCAACCGCGCCCCGACGCTCCATCGCCTCGGCATCCAGGCCTTCGAGCCGGTGCTGGTCGAGGGCAAGGCCATCCGCATCCACCCGCTCGTGTGCACGGCGTTCAACGCCGACTTCGACGGCGACCAGATGGCGGTGCACATCCCGCTCTCGCCCGAAGCGCAGATCGAAGCCACCGAGCTGATGATGTCGTCGCGCAACGTGCTCTCGCCGAGCAACGGCGCGCCCATCACCGTGCCGTCGCAGGACATCGTCCTCGGCTGCTACTACATGACCAAGTCCAAGGCCGGAGCCAAGGGCGAGGGCCGCGCCTTCGGCAGCACCGACGACGTGGTGCTGGCGCTCGAAGCCGGCGAACTCGAAACGCTGTCGCCGATCCGCCTGCGCTACACCGGTCCTCTCCAGGATCTGACCGCGGCGCGCGACGACCAGGACGTGCTCCACACCGAGGTGCAGCACGTCGAGAACAAGATCATCAACACCACGGTCGGCCGCGTGCTCTTCAACGCCGGCCTGCCCCAGGGCCTGCCGTTCGTGAACGGCCTGCTCAAGAAGAAGGGGCTGCAGCAGCTGGTCCAGCGCTGCTACCTGCACCACGGCCTGCAGGTCACCGTCGAGATGCTCGACGGCCTGAAGACCACCGGCTTCACCTACGCCACGAAATCGGGTCTGTCGGTCGGCATCAAGGACCTGATCATCCCGAAGAGCAAGGCGGAGGTGGTGGCCCGCGCCAGCGACGAGGTCATCCGCGTCGAACAGCAGTACCTCGAAGGCGCCATCACCAACGGCGAGCGCAAGAACAAGATCATCGCGCTCTGGTCGGACGTGACCGAAAAGGTCGCCGACGAGATGTTCTCCGAAATGGAGAAGCTCGACCGGGAAGGCCGCACCTTCAACCCGGTCTTCATCATGGCCGACTCCGGCGCCCGCGGCAGCAAGCAGCAGATTCGCCAGCTCGCCGGCATGCGCGGCCTGATGGCCAAGCCGTCGGGTGAAATCATCGAGACGCCGATTCGCGCCAACTTCCGCGAAGGCCTCTCGGTGCTCGAGTACTTCATCTCGACGCACGGCGCCCGCAAGGGACTGGCCGACACCGCCCTGAAGACCGCCGACTCGGGCTACCTGACGCGGCGTCTGGTCGACGTGGCGCAGGACGTCATCATCTCGGAGATCGACTGCGGCACGGTCGACGGCATCGAAGCCCGGGCCATCGTCGAGAGCGGCGAGATCATCGAGCCGCTGCGCGACCGCATCATCGGCCGCGTCTCGCTCGAGAAGATCATCGACACCATCACCAGCAACGTGGTCCTCGACGTGAACGACGTCATCGACGAGGACAAGGCGTCCGAAGTGCAGGACGCCGGCATCGAGAAGGTGAAGATCCGCTCGGTGCTGACCTGCCAGTCACGCCGCGGCGTCTGCGCCAACTGCTACGGCCGCGACCTGGCCACCGGCAAGCTGGTGGAGCTGGGCCTGGCGGTCGGCGTCATCGCGGCGCAGTCCATCGGCGAGCCCGGCACGCAGCTCACGATGCGCACCTTCCACATCGGCGGCACCGCCTCGCGGGTGTCGGAGCAGTCGGGTCTCGACGCCAAGCACAAGGGCATCGTCCGCTTCGACAACCTCGCGGTCGTCGAGCGCGTCAAGGGCGCTCCCGGCACCGCCGCCGACCTCATCGTCATGAACCGCAACGGTCACATCGTGGTCCAGGACGACAAGGGCCGCGACCGTGAACGCTACCAGGTGGTCTACGGCGCGCACCTGCGCGTCAAGGACGGCCAGATGGTGGAACAGGGCCAGATCCTGGTCGAGTGGGATCCCTACACCTTCTCGATTCTCACCGAGGAAACCGGCAACGTCAGGTTCAAGGACATCATCGAAGGCGTGACGGTGCACGAGGATCTCGACGAGATCACCGGCCTGTCGCGGCTCATCGTGATGGACTCGGCCGACGAGAAGCGCCAGCCCACGGTGGAGATTCGCGGCGCCGACGGCAAGGTCGGCCGCAAGTACATCATGCCGGTCCACGCGCACATGATGGTGCAGGACGGCGAAGAGGTGCAGGCCGGCGACGTGCTGGCGAAGATTCCGCGGGAAACCACCAAGACCAAGGACATCACCGGCGGTCTGCCGCGGGTGGTCGAGCTGTTCGAGGCGCGCAAGCCGCGCGACCCGGCGGTGATCAGCGAGATCGACGGCATCGTCAAGCACGGCGGCGTCGTCAAGGGCCAGCGCAAGATCCTCATCGTCCCCGACGAGGGCGGCGGCGAGGCCCGCGAGTACTCGATCCCGCGCGGTGTGCACGTCAACGTCCAGGACGGCGAGCGCGTGCGCGCCGGCGACCCGCTGATGGACGGCCCGAGCAACCCGCACGACATCCTGCACGTGCTCGGCGAGAAGGAACTCCAGAAGTACCTGGTCAACGAGGTCCAGGAGGTCTATCGCCTGCAGGGCGTGAACATCAACGACAAGCACATCGAAGTGATGGTGCGCCAGATGCTGCGGTGGGTTCGCGTCGAGGACGTGGGCGACACCGAGTTCCTCATCGACGAGCAGGTCGACAAGTTCCGCTTCCTGAGCGAGAACGAACGGGTGCTCGCCGACAGCGGGCGTCCGGCCACCGCGCAGCCGCTGCTGCTCGGCATCACCAAGGCGTCGCTCTCCACCGAGTCGTTCATCTCGGCCGCCTCCTTCCAGGAGACCACGCGCGTCCTCACGGAAGCGTCCATCTCCGGCAAGGTCGACCATCTGCGCGGTCTCAAGGAGAACGTCACGATGGGCCGCCTCATTCCGGCCGGCACCGGCTTCTGGTGGTATCGGCACCTGTCGATTCCGCCGGACGAACCGCCGCCGCCGCCGGCGCCGCCGCAGCCGGCCGACGACGAGCTGGAGCTCGACCGCGAGCTCGAGTACCTGGTCGAACCCGACGAGCCGGTCGTGCGCGGCGGAGCGGGCGGGGGCGACCTGGCCGACTAGGTCCGGGGGCATCTGCCATCGAACGACGAAGGGCGCGCGGTTCAACCGCGCGCCCTTCGTCTGTACGCTCGCTACGTCATCTGGCCCCGCCCCTGGTGAGGGTCCTGGGCCGGCCCCGGCGGGACCAGGTTCCGGTCCCGCGTCCGGGTCCCGGTTCCGCGTCCTGGGCTGGAGCCGAGCGCCCCCAGCGGGGTCTGGGCCGCCGGCCGCCCCCTACCGAAGGCCGGGCTCGATCAGGGCGTCACCACCGGCTGCACGGCCGGGGCCGCGGCCCGGCGGTGCTTGGTGGCGGCAGAGATCATCGACGAGGCCGTGTAGAGCACCACGATCACGACCAGCCAGCGCATGTAGAGGATCGGCAGTTCCTTCACGATGAACGCGGCGACGAGGACGGCGAGCGGCCCGCCCAGGGTCAGGCCGATGGAGGCGCGCAGGTGGTAGGCCTCTTTGCGGATGAAGTTGATGCCGCCGACCGGCATGAGGAACGCGCACGATCCCATCATGATCGGGTAGGCCGCTTTCGGGTCCATGCCGAGCAGGCTGATCATGATCATGCAGGGCGCGTAGAGGCCGATGCCGAGGGTCATCAGCGCGCCGAGGATGAAGTTCACGCCGACGCCGATGGCGAGCTTGGTGCCGGTCAGCCCCAGGGCCGTCCCGCCGCCCGGCACCAGGCCGAGCAGCTGCAGCAGCATGATCCCGGCCGCGAGGAACAGGGCCGAGCCCATCGCCACCTGGACGGTGCGGCGCGGCATGCCGGCGACGATGCCGGCGCCGAACCACGCCCCGGCGGCGGCCGCCGCCAGCAGCAGGGCCAGCGTGGTGATGTCGACCTGCACCAGCGTCATGTAGATCACCGCCTGCACCACCGTGGGCAGCACGTGGCCGACATTCAGGGTGCCGGGAATCAGCTCGTCGGGCACCAGCCGCCAGCCCCGGAACATGGCGGTGGTGGTGGCGTACGAGCCGATGCCGAGGGTGTCGAAGAAGTTGGTGATGGCGCCGATGAAGAGGTGCAGCGGCTTCGGCTGGAGCGTCTCGTGCGACCCGTGGCCGCCGGCGGCGAGGCGGGCCCGGGCGACCACGAACCAGCGGATGAGGAAGACGACGGTCAGGGTGACCATCGCGGCAATCAACAGATTTTTAGCGTCCATCAAGGCTCCGGTCGTGAGTGTAACCCGGTCCGGACTTCCGTGGACGCCGGCCCGCCGGCCTGGTCCCCGAGCCCCCGCTCCCCTCAGCCCACGAACTTGTAGCCGCTGCCGTGAATGGTGAGGATGTGTTCGGGCTCGTGCGGGGCCCGCTCGATCTTCTGCCGCAGCTTGGCCACGAAGTTGTCGATGGTGCGGGTCGTCGGGAACTCCTCGTAGCCCCACACCTCGTTCAGGATCTGCTCGCGGGTCACCACTTTGCCGCGGTGGTGCACGAAGTAGCGCAGCAGCTCGAACTCGCGGGCGGTGAACTCGACCCGCCGCTTCTCGCGCCGGGCCTGGTGCAGCTTGAAGTCGATTTCGAGGTCGCCGATGCGGACCACTTCCTCGCTGGGGGGGCGGCTGGAGGTGCGGCGCAGCACGGCTCGCACCCGGGCCAGCAGTTCGGTGATCGAGAAGGGCTTGGTGACGTAGTCGTCGGCGCCGAGTTCGAGGCCCAGCACCTTGTCGGTCTCGGCCGAACGGGCCGTGAGCATGACGATCGAGGTGGCGCTCGAGCGCTCGCGCAGCTCGCGGCACACGTCGAAGCCGTTCTTGCGCGGCAGCATCAGGTCGAGGATGACCAGGTCGGGATTGAAGGCGGCGGCGCGGGCCAGGCCCTGCTCGCCGTCGCCGGCCGTCTGCACCTCGTAGCCCTCGAGCTCGAGGTTGTCACGCAGGCCGAGCAGCATCTGCGGCTCGTCCTCGATCACCAGAATTCGCTTCATGTCGATCTCCGTACGCGTCGGCCGTGCCGGCCGGAATGGGGAACGCGAGAGTAAAGGTGCTGCCGCGGCCGGGCTCGCTCTGGACGCTGACGGTGCCGCCGTGGCCGCGCATGGTGTGGTCGACGATGGCCAAGCCGAGGCCGCAGCCCTGCGGTCCTCCGCCCAGGCCGCTCTCGACCCGGTAGAACTTGCGGAAGACGAGCCGCAGGTCGCGCTTGTCGATGCCGATGCCGTGGTCGGTGATGCGGACCGCGACCTGGCCGCTGTTACGGGCGACGTCGACCTCGATGTCCCGGTCCTCGCGGGAATACTTCATGGCGTTGGCCAGCACGTTCTCGATCGCCTGCTGGACGGCGCCGGTGTCGATGTCCACCGCGGGCAGCTCCGCTTCGACGCGCGTGGTCACGTTGAAGCGCCCCTGCTCGAACTGGCTCTGGAGCCGGCCGACGACGTCGAGGGTGACCTCGCCGAGATCAGCGGCGGCGGTGCGGTAGGGCCGCAGGCCCGCTTCCATCCGCGAGAAGTCGAGCATGTTCTCGATCAGGCGGGTCAGCTTCTTGGCCTCGCCGTTGATGATCCGGTAGTACTCGGCGGCCCGCTCCGGGGTGCGCACGCGCCCCAGTTCCAGCGTTTCGGCGAAGAGCTGGATGAGCGCCAGCGGCGTCTTGAGGTCGTGCGAGACCGACGCCACGAAGTTCGATTTCAGTTCGGCCAGGCGCACTTCCCGGGCGGCCGCGCCGGCCACGAAGAAGACCCCGGCCGCCATGACCACGGCCAGCATCCCCATGAGCGCCAGTTGCGGGCGGCTGCTGGAGTCGGCAATGGCGGTGATGGTGCGATTGCCGAAGCCGGTCTGCAGGGTCCAGGTCTCGGGCTCGGCCTCGAAGGGCGCGGCGTACTCGAGCAGCTCGCGGTCGAAGAACACCAGCGGGAAGCTGCGCTCGTCGACGAACACCGACGGCGGCTCGGCGGCCGAGGTGAAGATGGTCTCGCCCTGGGCGTCGCGAAGCGTGAGATCGAGCTGCGGGAAGCCGCCCAGGTGCTGCACCTTGGCCAGCCGCGCCGTCATCATCGCCGGCAGGTGCACGGTGCGGAATTCCTCGGCGTCGACCACCAGCGCGATGAAGCTCGAGATGGTGAAGCGCTCGGGACTGGGGAAGCGGAGCTGGGCCTGCACGTACTTCCGCCGCCCGCCGATGGTGGCGGGGAAGGCGACGATGGCGCGCTTGTGCTCGAGCAGCTGCTGCAGCCGCGGCAGGATCATGGCCCCGACGCCGGGCGCGTCGCGGAAGCGGCGATCGAGATCGGTCGAATCCTCCGCCAGGCTGTCCCGGTTGTAGACCAGCATCTTCTCCTGGTCCTGCGGCGCCACCGCCGACCAGACGTAGAAGGCCTCGATGAACGGGCTCTCGGCCAGGCCCTGGCGCATCACCGGGTCCATGAAGGCGCGGTCGAGCGCGTCGGTGCGGGCCTGCGGGATGCCGAGCAGCACGCCGATGTGCGGCCGTTTGAGCGTGTCTTCCACGTCCCCGGCGGCGGCGTCGGCGGTTTCCTGACTGAGTTGACGCAGGACCACCGCCGAGGTGCCGGCGAGGTCGTTGATGGACTGGAACTGGAAGTAGAAGAGGACCGACACCGGAATGGCCACGACCACCGCCAGACCCGCCGCCAGGCGGATGCCCCGGTCGTCGAGCACATGGCCGAGCCAACCGGGCCGGTGCGGGAGCGCCGAGGAGGAGTCGATTTTGGTCTGCTGCCCGTCGCCCATGTGGTGTCTCCTCCTCCAGACTACGGCTTGGCCAGTTCCGCCGCCAGCCAGTCGCCGACGACGCGCCAGTCGCGCAGCTCCGGCGAGGTCGAGAGCAGCGCCCACGCCACGCCGTGCGTGTCGCTCAGCAGCTGGCGCCGGTAATCGCGCGGCAGGTTCGCGGTGCACTGCTGCAGGTCGCGCAGGGCCCCGGCTGCATCGCCCGTGGCCAGCCGCGCCAGGGCCAGCCGGCTGGCCTGCACCGGGTTGCGCGCCGGGTCGTTCCGCTGGCCGGCGACGTAGGCCGAGAGCGAGGCCTGGTAGCGGCCCTGCAGAAACAGGGTATGCGCCAGATTGTAGTGCCCGAAGGCCAGCTCCGGGGTGAGGGCAATGACGCGCCGGAACGCCGCCTCCGACTCGGCCAGGCGGCCCAGCTCGCGCGTGACGACGCCGACGTTGTTGACCGCCTGCGCGTTGGTCGGGTCCGAGGCGAGCGCCCGCGTGAAGGCGGTCAGGGCTTCGTCAGGGCGGTCGAGTTCGCCGAGCGTGGCGCCCCAGTTGGCGGCCGCCGAGGCGAACGTGGGCATGAGGGCCGAGGCCCGGCCGAAGGCATCGCTGGCCGCGGCCATGTCGTCGCGCCGGAGCCAGTATTTTCCGTGTTCGAAGTGCGCGGCCGCCCACGTAGGCGCGGCCATGACCGCCTCGGCGAGCAGCGCCCCGGCATTGTCGAGGTCGTTGACCTCCATGCACGCGCTGGCCATCGCCAGCAGCCGGGCGGGGGTGCGCGCCTCGTCGAGGGCCTGTCCGGCGGCGGCCAGGCGGGCGGCGGCATCGGGCGAGCGGAACGCGGCGGGTAGACCAGCAAACGCGGCGGCCGCGGCGGCGGGTCGGCGGCCGGCGCGGCCTCGCCCGGCGCCTCGATGAACGTCACCGCGCGCCACGGGCCGCGGCCGTCGAGCGCCTCGGCGGCGTGGGCCTGCATGACGGCGGTGTCGGCGGTGGCCACCAGCGTGGTCTCCGGCCGAGCCAGAAGCGCGTCGACCCAGAGCTGCAGGAGGTGCAGCGGTTGGGTCGTCACCAGGCGCGTGGAGTTGCCCTGGCGGTTGACGAAGGCCTCGTGCAGGTCGGGCACCCAGACCACCGGCGGGCCGTCGGCGGGCCAGTGCGCCGGCACGAGCGGGTGCAGGAACGGCCAGTCGGCCGCCGCCGGCACTTCCACCGGCACGGCACCTGCGCGGCCCTGCTCGACGCCGGCCAGCACGCGGGCCGCGAGGGCACGGCGCGCCGCCGCGTCGTGGCCGATGACGACGACCAGGGACTGCGGCAGGGGCTCCGGCCAGGGCACCGCGCCGTGGCCAAGTCGAGCAATCAGGGAGGCAAGGCTCACGGCGTCAGGGTGGAAGCATTCCTCTTGTAGCACAGCGCGGCGGCGCCGCGGCCGGGCAATCCGCGGAAAGACAGCCCATGAACAATCATGACAACCCAAGACACGCCGGCCGGCGGGGTGTTCGTATAATGACCGCGGCTCACCCGATGGGGGTGGGACCGTGTCGGCGCCGGCGCGGCCTCGAGCAGAAAGTAAGGCACTCGCATGAGCACCGGCACTGTGCAGACCGGATCCTCCGGCCGTAGGAATTTCCTCATCCGCGGTCTCGTCGCCGTCCAAGCCGTCATCGCCGGCACCGTCGCCTTCGTGGTCGGGGGCGCCGCCCTCGGCCCGAGCTTCGCCTCCCGCCGTTCCTCGTGGCTCCGGGCCACGCCCGTGGACGACCTGAATGCCGACGGGCCCACGCCGGTCACGCTCCGCATCACCAGGCAGGACGGCTATCGTCAGGTCGTCGAGCGCCGTGTCGTCTACGTGAGCCGCGACGGCGAGGCCGTGCGGGTCCTCGACTCGACCTGCACGCATCTCGGCTGCCGTACGCGTTACGACGCCGAGGCCAACCAGTTCCTGTGTCCGTGCCACGGCGGCGCCTACGACGCCGAAGGGCAGGTGGTGGCCGGCCCGCCGCCGGCCCCGCTGCGCCGGATCGAGGCGCGGGTCGAAGACGGCCACGTCGTCGTGCAGGTCTGAGGCGCACCGTGGTGACCGCCCTGCTCGACTGGCTCGACTCACGTACGGGCTACCGCTCGCTGCTGGCCCATGCCCTCTACGAACCGCTCCCGCCGGGCACCGGTTGGGCGTTCACGACCGGCAGCGTGGTAGCGCTGCTCATCGGCGTTCAGTTCCTGACCGGCGTCGGCCTGTCGATGTACTACGTGCCGTCGCCCTCGCTGGCCTACGACAGCCTGCGCTACCTGATGACCGAGATCCCGCTCGGCGGGCTGATGCGTGGCCTGCACTTCTGGGGCGCCAGCTTCATCGTCGTCGCCGCCGTCGTGCACCTGGTCCGCGTGTTCCTGTTCGGCGCCTACAAGGCACCGCGCGAGATGACCTGGATCACCGGTCTCGTCATGCTGCTCGTCATCCTCGCCTTCTCGCTGAGCGGCTACCTGCTGCCGTGGGATCAGAAGGCCTACTGGGCCACGACCGTGACCATCAGCGTGGCCGAGAGCTCACCGGTCATCGGCGGCTATCTGGCCAACGTCCTGCGCGGCGGCAGCGAACTCGGGGCGCTCACCCTCGGCCGCTGGTACTCGGCCCACGTGTTCCTGCTGCCCGGCGCGCTGCTGGCGTTCCTCGTGGCGCATATCGCGCTCATGCGGCGGCACGGCATCTCGGGCCCGATTACGCCGGTGACGGGCGAGCCGGTCGTGTTCTTCCCCTACCATGTCATCAAGGACACGGTGATGATGGCGGCCGTGTTCGCGGCGCTCTTCACCGCGGCGGTCTATTTCCCGGCGCACCTCGACGAGATCGCCAATCCCGCCGACGCGGACTACATCCCGCGCCCCGAGTGGTACTTCCTGTCGCTGTTCCAGCTGCTCAAGTACTTCCCCGGGCCGCTCGAGGTCGTGGCGACGCAGGTGGTCCCAGGCCTCATCGTCGGCGGCATGTTCTTCCTGCCGTTCCTGGACCGCGGCGCCAGCCGCCACCCGTGGGCGCCGTCGCGGCGCGTGTTCACCGTGGCCATGACCGTGGTGGGCGCGGGTATCGTCGCGCTCACGTGGCTCGGCCTGAACGACGCCCCGACCAGGTTCGACCCGAACCGCTGGGGACCGCAGTCGGTGGCGGGTTTCCTCATCGCCGAAGGCGAGCAGGGGCCCTGCTCGCGGTGTCACGTCGAAGGGGGACCGGCATCGCCGGTGACCGACACGCGCATCAGCCGCGATGACGGCTGGCTCACGTTCCACATGAGCGATCCTGAAACCATTGCGCCGGGGGCCCGGCCGGTGAACGCCACGTTTTCCCCGATGCTCGACGAGGACCAGTCGCGCGCGGTGCTGGCCTACCTGCGCCGGACCCGCGCCGGCGGCGTCCCGCCGACCGTCACGCCGGCCCTGGCGGGCGTGCTCGCCACGCTGGGCACGCGCTGCGTCGCCTGCCATGTGATCGACGGCGACGGCGGCGACACCGGGCCGGTCCTGACGCGCGTCGGCGCCCGGCGCGACGCGGAAGCGATCGCCCGCATCATCAACGACCCGATCGACGAATACGGCGATTCGGTGATGCCGGCCTACGGCGATAGCCTCAGCCCGGCGGCGATTGCCGCCCTCGCCGACTATCTGGCCGCGCGCAAGTAGCCCGCGGTGGGGCGCCCCCGCGCCCTATGCGCCGGGGACGGGCGCGGCCCCCTTGGGCTGTGCCGCGCCCTGGTGGCACGTGTAGCAGGTGACCCGGCCGAGCGACGTCTCGCCCTCCGCCGGCGTGTAGTCCGGGAAGAAGCGCTGGTTGAGCCGGCGCGTCATCTCGATCATGCGCCGTGCCGTGGCCTTGCGCGGGTTGTCCTCGCTGGCGAAGTTGCCGCGCGCGTGGCAGCCGCCGCAGCTCATGCCCAGGGCCTGCACGAAGTGCCGCATCTCGATTTCGAACTGCGGCACCATCAGCCCGGTCAGCACCGTGATGGTTGGGCTCTCGGCGATTCCCGGCTTCACCGGTTCGGGCTCCTGGGCCGCGGCCGTGCCGGCCGCCAGGGCCAGCCCGATGGCCAGGACGGCGGGGCGCACGACGGGCCACAGCCTCCGTTGCCTCATCGCGCCAGCTCGCCGAATCCGGCGCTCAGCCTGGGTGTGGCCGCGCCCTGGTGACAGGTGTAACAGGTGACGCGGCCAAGCTTCGATTCGCCGGCCGCGGGCTGGTGGCCGGGGAAGTACTCGGTGTTGAGCGCCAGGGTGAGCGTCAGCATGCGGCGGCCGGTGTGCTTGGCGCGCTTCTCGTCGCTGGCGAAATTGCTCTGCACGTGACAGTGCCCGCACCGGACGCCGATGGCGTCGCTCATGCGCCGCATCTCCTCGCGGACTTCCGCGCTGGTCCAGCCCTTGAGCACCTTGATGTTCTCGAGCGGCGGCGCCGGCCGGGCCGGTTGGGCCGCCGCGGGCACGGCCCACAGCGCGGCGAGGATGAGCAGGGGCACTCGGGTCATGTCGAATCGTCCTACTTGGTCTCGGTGAAGATAGCCTGCGCGTCGGCCTTCACCCGCGCCGGTTGCGGCGTGGCGTAGCCGGCGTACTTGGCCGGCGTCTTCCACGCCGCCACGACGTCGTCCACGGTCTTGCCGGCCTTCTTCGCGTCCCGCACGGCGATCACGAAGTCGGCGATGAACTCGGCGTAGGTCTTGAGGTCGGCTGGTGTCGTCGGCTCGGGGTTGTGGCCGTTGATGATCGTCGTCACGCCCGGACACGGCCGCGGCCTTGGTGAGCGTGGCGGCGAAGGCCAGGCCGCTGCCGCCGTTGTTCAAGTCCATGATCGGCAGGTCGCGGCTGGGGAACGTGTCGCCGACGTGCATCACCCCGAGCGCCGGGAACACCACGTAGGTATCGCCGCCGGTGTGGGCCCGGCCGAAGTAGTGCAGGTCGATGCGGTCGGCGCCGCTGCCGATGGTAAGCGCGTCTTTGAACGTGCGCGTGGGCAGGCCCCGCCCGCCGCGCGTCTTGAAGAGGTTCGGCTGCGGGCCGGTCTGCAGGGCGTAGACCGGGTTGGCCTCCTCCATGTAGGTCTTGGTGTTCTCGTGCGCCACCACTTCCACGCTGGCCGGGAACTCCACCTGGCCGTTGGTGTGGTCGTAGTGGGTGTGCGTGTTGATGACCATCGTGAGCGGCTTCTTGGTCACGCTCCTGATGGCCTGGAGCAGCGGCCGGCCCCAGCCGGCCAGCTTCGAGTCCACCACCACGGCGCCATCGGCCGTGAGGAACAGGGCGGTGTTGCCGCCGCCGCCCTTGAGCACGTAGAGGTTGTCTTTCAGCTTGTCGACGGTGACGACCTTGGCCTGCGGCCGCGCGGCTTGCGCCGCCGCGGTGGGAGCCTGGGCCGCCGCCACGGCCATCGCGGTCAATCCCGCCGCCGCCACCACCGCCAACACCCGCACGCGCTTCGTCATGGGACCTCTGCTGACGTCCGCGGCCAGGTCGGCGCGGACCCTGGCATTCTACGACGGCAGGCCGTTCCTGGCGACGCCGCGCATGGCCTCGACGAAAGTGTCGATCTCCTCGAGCGGGGTGTAGATGTTCGGCGTCACCCGCAGCGCCCGGTAGGAGAGCGCCGGATCGTCCGGGTTGTCGTGGCCGATGGCGGTGATCACGATGCGGTATGTGTCCCACAGGTGCTGCACCAGTTTGTTCGTGTCGACGCCGTCGATCGAGACCACGGCCAGGCCCCACGTCTGTCCTTCGGCGAGATTGGAGTGGATGCGGATCTTGGGCTCGGGCTTGAGGGCGTTGGCCCAGCGCATCGTGAGGTAGCGCAGGCGCGCCGCCTTGCGCTCGAGGCCGATGGCCTGCTGGAAGGCGATGGCCTCGTTGATGGCGGCCTTGGCCCCGACGGCGTGGGTGCCGATCTCCTCGAACTTGCGGATGTCGGTGTCGCGCGTGGCCGGCGCGGCCTGCAGGGGCCAGGTCGAGGCGATGCGCTCGCGGCGCACGTAGAGCATGCCGGTGCCCATCGGCGCCAGCAGCCACTTGTGGAGCGACACGCCGTAGTAGTCCATTCCGAGATCGCGCAGCTTGAAGGGGAAGTGGCCCATGGCGTGCGCGCCGTCGACAATCGAGATGATGCCGCGCGAGCGGCACAACTCGCTCAGTTCCTTGACGGGGAAGAGCTGACCGGACTGGTTGGTGATGTGGCAGAAGTGCATCACCTTGGTCTGCGGCACGATGGCCCGGGCCAGCCGGCCGAACAGGTCCTCGCCGTTGGTCGGCACCGGGAAGTCGATGCGCGTCAGCTTGATCTTGTCGCGGCGCACCCGCTGGTCCCAGGTGGTGAGCATGCGGCCGTAGTCCTGCTCGGTCGTCAGCACCTCGTCGCCGGGCTTCATGTCGATCCCGTTCTGGGCAATCTGCAGCGACTCGCTGGAGTTGCGGGTGATGGCAATTTCTTCGGGATCGGCGCCGAACTCGGCGGCGAGGCGGCGGCGCGTCGTTTCCACGTTGCGCTCGGTCATGCCCCGGTGATACACCGGCGCCTGATTGGCCCAGTCGTTGTAGCGCTGGCAGGCTTCGTGGACCACCGTCGGGGCCGGGCTGGAGTTGCCGTTGTTGAGGTTGATGATGGTTCGGTCGAGGGTGAAGGCAAACTGGATCTCGCGCCAGTAATCCTCGTCGCCTGCCATCTGGGCGGGAGTCCGGCCGCCCGCCGTGGCCTGCCGGGTGAGGGCCGCCACCTCTTCGATGCCGTACCGGGTCGTGGCCAGGGCGGCGCCGGCGGCGCCACCGGTGAGTCGCAGGAACGATCGACGGCTTCGCATGGTTCAGCCCTCCGGGCAGACAAACAGGGCAGCAGTGTAGGGGGCGGGCGCCGCCGACGCAACAATCTGCGGGGCTTGCGCCGAATTCCTGGAATATTCTCTGGCAATTCCGCCGCCGATCCGGCAAACTCTGCAGGTCGGCCTTGCCGACAAACCTCCCGGCCAAGGTTGTGCTTGCGCCGGCAGTGCGAGTGTGTGCTATGCTCGCAAGGTTCTCGTGGTCCTAGGACACCCTATCTAGGACCGTCCGCTCCTCGTAACGTCGACTCCCCGGTGTGCGGGGGCGACCACGACCGGAGCACCGTGACGCCAGTCTTTCGCGCGCCGAGTCACCCTCGGAGCGTGGCGCGTCCGCCGGTGCCGCAGATTCGACAGCAGGGTTTTTCGCGCGTCGGGTGCCAAGCCGCAAGGCTTTCAGGCCCAACGCCACACGAGCGCCGCCATGGCGTTGGGCGGAGCTCGTGACCGAGTTGATTGCTCTCGCCTGCCTTTCCGGCCGGGCGATGCGATGGCGTGAGCCATCGCGGGGTGACGCGGGCCCGACGAACCCGCGCGAGTGGAGAGATCGTGCCGACGATCAGCCAGTTGGTCCGCAAGGGCCGCGACGCGGTGAAGTGGAAGACCAAGAGCCCGGCGCTGCAGGAAAGCCCGCAGAAGCGCGGCGTGTGCGTCCGCGTGTTCACGCAGACGCCCAAGAAGCCGAACTCGGCGCTTCGCAAGGTGGCGCGCGTGCGCCTCACCAACAAGATTGAAGTCACGACCTACATCCCGGGCGTGGGCCACAACCTGCAGGAGCACTCGCTGGTGCTCATCCGCGGCGGCCGCGTGAAGGACCTGCCGGGCGTGCGCTACCACGTGGTGCGCGGCACCCTCGACGCCGTGGGCGTGCAGGGCCGCAAGCAGAGTCGGTCGAAGTACGGCGCCAAGCGCCCGAAGCAGTAGGAACGACGTTATGCCTCGCAGACGAATTGTTGCTAAGCGCGAACTCCCCGCCGACGGTGTCTACGGCAGCCCGCTGGTCACCAAGTTCATCAACTGCATGATGAGCGACGGCAAGCAGTCGACCTCGATGAAGATCGTCTACGGCAGCTTCGAGATCATCAAAGAAAAGTCGGGCGACGACCCGGTCAAGATCTTCAAGAAGGCCCTCGACAACGTCAAGCCCTCGCTCGAAGTGAAGTCGCGCCGCGTCGGCGGCTCGAACTACCAGGTGCCGATCGAGGTCAACCCGAACCGCCGGCTCTCGCTGAGCATCCGCTGGCTGGTCGGCTACGCCCGGTCGCGCGGCGACGGCAAGACCATGCAGGAAAAGCTCGCCAACGAACTGCTCGACGCCGCCAACCTGCGCGGCGGCGCCGTCAAGAAGCGTGAAGACACGCACCGCATGGCCGAAGCCAACAAGGCCTTCGCCCACTACCGCTGGTAGAGCGTTCCACTTCGCCCTGGGGATCCTGAACCAATCATGGCTCGATCGGCACCACTCGAACGCACTCGGAACATCGGCATCATGGCCCACATCGATGCCGGTAAGACCACTACGACCGAGCGCATCCTGTTCTACACCGGCATCACCTACAAGATCGGCGAGGTGCACGAAGGCACCGCGGTGATGGACTGGATGGAGCAGGAGCAGGAGCGGGGCATCACCATCACCTCGGCGGCGACGACCTGCTTCTGGAAAGAGCACCGCATCAACATCATCGACACCCCGGGACACGTCGACTTCACCGTCGAAGTGGAGCGGTCGCTGCGCGTCCTCGACGGCGCGGTGGCGGTGTTCGACGCGGTGTCCGGCGTGGAGCCGCAGTCCGAAACGGTGTGGCGTCAGGCCGACCGCTACCGCGTGCCGCGCATCTGCTTCGTCAACAAGATGGACCGCATCGGCGCGGACTTCAAGGAGACGCTCTCGCAGATCGGCAGCAAGCTGCAGGGCAACGCCGTGGCCATCCAGCTGCCGATCGGCGCCGAGGACAAGTTCCGCGGCGTGGTCGACCTGGTGCAGATGAAGGCCTACGTCTACAAGGACGAGACCATGGGCGCCGACTACGACGTGGTCGACATCCCGGCCGACATGCTCGACGAGGCCAAGGCCTACCACGACATCCTGATCGAGAAGGCCAGCGAGGCCGACGACAAGCTGCTCGAGAAGTACCTGGGCGGCGAGACGATCACCGCGGCCGAACTCAAGGCCGGTCTGCGCAAGCGCTGCATCGAGTCGGTGCGCCACGAAGCGGCGCCCTTCGTGCCGGTGATCTGCGGCACCGCCTTCAAGAACAAGGGCGTGCAGCCGATGCTCGACGCCGTCGTCGACTACCTGCCCTCGCCGCTCGACATTCCGCCGGTGACCGGCATCGACCCCGACTCGAAGGACGAGAACAAGATCGAGCGCAGCGCCAATGACGCCGAGCCGTTCTCGGCGCTGGCCTTCAAGATCATGACCGACCCGTTCGTCGGTCAGCTCACCTTCTTCCGCGTCTACTCGGGCACTCTCACCTCGGGCTCTTCGGTCATCAACTCGACCAAGGGCCGCACCGAGCGCATCGGCCGGCTGCTGAAGATGCACGCCAACAAGCGCGAGGAAATCAAGGAAGTCAACGCCGGCGACATCGCCGCGGCCGTGGGCCTGAAGTCGGTCACGACCGGCGACACGCTGTGCGACGAGAAGAAGCCCATCATCCTCGAGAAGATGGAATTCCCGGAGCCGGTCATCTCGCTGGCCATCGAGCCCAAGACCAAGGCCGACCAGGAAAAGCTCGGCCACGGCATGGCCAAGCTGATGGCCGAAGACCCGACCTTCCGCGTCAAGACCGACGAACAGACCGGCCAGGTGGTCATCGCCGGCATGGGCGAGCTGCACCTCGAAATCATCGTCGACCGCCTCAAGCGCGAGTTCGGCGTCGAGGCCAGCGTCGGCAAGCCGCAGGTCGCCTACAAGGAAACGCTCACCAAGCCGGCCGAGGGTCACGGGCTGTTCAAGCGTCAGACCGGCGGCCGCGGCCAGTTCGGCGACTGCTGGATCCGGCTGTTCCCGCTCGAGCCGGGCACCGGCTACCAGTTCGAGAACGAAACCGTCGGCGGCTCGATCCCGCGCGAGTTCATCAAGCCCATCGACCAGGGCATCCAGGAAGCGCTCACGCGGGGCATTCTGGCCGGTTACCCCATCGACGACGTGCGCATCGAAGTGTTCGACGGTTCGTACCACGACGTCGACTCGTCGGAAATGGCCTTCAAGATCGCCGGCTCGCTGGCCTTCCAGGACGCCGCCAAGAAGGCCGGCGCCGTGCTGATGGAACCGGTGATGCGGGTCGAGGTGGTCTGCCCGAAGGACAACCTCGGCGACGTCATGGGCGACCTGGCGTCGCGGCGCGGCCGCATCCAGTCGCAGGAAGACCGGGGGGGCACGCAGATCATCTCGGCGCGCGTGCCGCTCAGCGACATGTTCGGCTACGCGACCGACCTGCGCTCGCGCACGCAGGGCCGGGCCACCTACTCGATGTACTTCGACCGCTACGAGCAGGCGCCGCGCAACGTCAGCGAAGAAGTCATCGCACGGGTCCAGGGCACCAAGTAGTCCCCGGATCCGAACCAGAGACTCGAGAAGGATCAGCACATGGTTGGCGACAAGATTCGAATCCGCTTGAAGGCCTACGACGCGCGGCTGCTCGACCAGAGCACCGGCGAGATCGTGGATACCGCCAAGCGGACCGGCGCGCGGCTGGCGGGACCGATTCCGCTGCCCACCGAGATCAACAAGTGGACCGTGCTCCGCTCGCCGCACGTCGACAAGAAGTCGCGGGAACAGTTCGAAGTGCGGACGCACAAGCGTCTCATCGATATCTTCGAACCGACGCCGCAAACCGTCGATGCCCTGATGAAGCTCGACCTGCCCGCCGGGGTGGACGTCGAGATCAAGGCCTTCGGCAAGGAACACGGCAAGTAACTCTGCGGCTCGGTTCTGCAGCGGCGGCGTGGCCGCGCGAACCCCGCGAGATGAGTGCCCTAGCGGTCAGGTGAGAGAACGATGGTGAATGGAATCATCGGTAAGAAAATCGGAATGACGCAGCTCTTCCTGGAAGATGGCACGGTCGAACCGGCCACCGTCCTCCAGGCGGGTCCCTGCGTCGTGGTGCAGGCCAAGCGTCCTGAGCGCGACGGCTACGAAGCCGTGCAGCTCGGCCTCGTCTCGCGCCAAGTACAAGGCCAACAAGGCCATTGCCGGCCACCACAAGGCCGCCAACGTGCCGGCCACCCGGGTGCGCCGCGAAGTCAAGCGCGTGGCCGGCGGCGAGCAGCCGAAGCCGGGCGATTCCATCGTCGTGGCCGCCCTCTTCAACCAGGGCGAACGGGTCGACGTGATCGGCACGAGCAAGGGCCACGGCTTCCAGGGCGTGGTCAAGCGGCACCACTTCGCCGGCGGCGCCGCCACGCACGGCTCGATGTTCCACCGCGCGCCCGGCTCGATTGGCGCCTCGTCCTACCCGTCGCGAGTGGTCAAGGGCATGCGCATGGGCGGGCACATGGGCGTCGACCGCGTCACCGTGCGCAACCTCAAGGTGCTGCGCATCGACCCCGACAACAACCTGATGGTCGTGCGGGGCGCCGTACCCGGCGCCAACGGCGGCTACGTGCTCATCCGCAAGGCCATTGCGGCCAAGCCGGAACCGCAGCCGCAGCTGCAAGAGAAGCCCAAGAAGGGCAAGAAGTAGGACGCCATGACCGTAGATGTCGTCAACGCAGAGAACAAGAAGGTGGGCTCGGTCGAGCTCAGCGACGCCGTATTCGGCGGCCGCGTCAAGACCGACCTGATTCACGCCTCGGTGGTGCGGGCCAATGCCGCCGACCGGCGCGGCACCCACGCCACCAAGAACCGCGGTTCGGTGAGCGGCAGCGGCAAGAAGCCGTGGCGCCAGAAGGGCACCGGTCGCGCCCGCGTCGGCGAGATCCGCAACCCGCTGTGGCGCAAGGGCGGCACCGTGTTCGGGCCGCAGCCGCGCAGCTACGCCTTCACGGCGCCCAAGAAGGTCGAACTCGGCGGCCTGCAGGCGGCCCTGGCGCAGAAGGCGCAGGACGGCGCCATCGTCGTCGTCGACGCCCTGACCGCGTCGGAGGTCAAGACCAAGGCCGCGGTGGCCATGCTGACCAGCATCGGCGTGACCGGCAAGGCGCTGCTCGTCGACGTGCAGCCCGACGAGCAGCTGCTGCTCTCGGTGCGCAACATCCGCGGTGTGAAGTTCCTGGCCAGTTCGCGGATCACCGCGCGCGACGTGATCGACACGGCGCACGTGGTGCTGACCCGCACGGCCGTCGAGAAGCTGCAAGCGGCGCTCGGCGCCTAGCAGGAGAACGAACATGAAGCTGACAGAAGTGATTCGGCGGCCGCTCGTCACGGAGAAGACGACCGTGATGCGCGAAGACGGCCGGACGCTGGTGTTCGAAGTGGCGCGCAACGCCAACAAGCTCGACGTCAAGCGCGCGGTGGAGAAGCTGCTCGGACCGAAGGTGGCGCTGGTGCGGACCTCGCTCGCCCACGGCAAGCAGAAGCGTCAGGGCCAGTTCGTGGGCCGGCGTTCGGATTGGAAGAAGGCGTATGTCGTGCTGAAGGCGGGCGAGAAGATGCCCGAGTTCACCGAGAACGTCTAGCGCCGCCACCCGTGCGACGCCCCTAGAGATACAGAGAGACGGCCATGCCGATTCGCAAGTACAAACCCACGTCCCCCGGCCGGCGGTTCCAGACGGCCCAGGTGTTCGACGAGATCACCACGGATTCGCCGTACCGCCCGCTCACCGAGAAGCTGAACAAGTCGGGCGGTCGCAACAGCACCGGCGAGCTCACCAGCTGGTGGCGCGGCGGCGGCCACAAGCGGCTTTATCGCGTGATCGACTTCAAGCGCGACAAGAAGGGCATCCCGGCCAAGGTCTCGACCATCGAGTACGACCCGAACCGGTCGGCCCGCATCGCGCTCGTGACCTACGCCGACGGCGAGAAGCGCTACATCCTGCAGCCCCTCGGCCTGAAGGTCGGCGACGCGATTCTGGCCGCTGACACCGCCGACATCCTGCCCGGGAACACCCTGCCGCTGGCCAACATCCCGCAGGGCACCCTGGTGCACAACGTCGAACTCAAGCCCGGCCACGGGGGCCAGCTGGCGCGCAGCGCCGGCGCCGCCGTCCAGGTGGTGGCCAAGGAAGGCGACTACGTCTCGGTCAAGATGCCGTCGGGGGAAATCCGCAAGATCCTCCAGAACTGCCAGGCCACCATCGGCCAGGTCGGCAACCTCGACTTCGAGAACGTGTCGATTGGCAAGGCCGGCCGCAATCGCTGGCTGGGCAAGAAGCCGCACGTGCGCGGCGTTGCCATGAACCCGGTCGACCACCCGCTCGGCGGCGGCGAAGGCCGCACCTCGGGCGGCCGTCACCCGGTCACGCCGTGGGGCGTGCCGACCAAGGGTTACAAGACCCGCTCGAACAAGAAGCTCAGCAACAGACTCATCGTGCAGCGGCGGAAGAAGTAGGCGTTATGAGCAGATCGCTTAAAAAGGGGCCGTTCATCGACACCCACCTCCTCGAGAAGGTGGAATCCATGAACCGGGCCGGTGAGAAGAAAGTGGTGAAGACCTGGTCGCGCCGGTCCACCGTGATTCCCGAAATGGTCGGGCACACGCTGGCCGTGCACAACGGACGCAAGTTCGTGCCGGTCTACCTCACCGAGAACATGGTCGGGCACAAGCTCGGCGAGTTCTCGCCCACGCGGCAGTTCAAGGGTCACGCCGCCAAGGCCGACAAGACCGCGTCATCCGCGCCGTCGGCGGGAGGGAAGGGCTGACATGGTGCGGTCGGAGGCAACGGCGAAATACATCCGCACGTCGGCTCAGAAGGCCGGGCTCGTGTGCGACCTCATCCGCGGCAAGGACGTGAACCGCGCCTTGGCGGTGCTGCAGTTTGCCAAGAAGTCCGTGGCGCGCGACCTGGCCAAGGTGCTGCGCTCGGCGGTGGCCAACGCGCGGCAGCGCGAAGGATTCGGCGGCGATGTCGAGCGGCTGTTCGTCTCGGCGGCGTTTGCCAACCAGGGTCCGTCGCAGAAGCGGGTCCGTCCGGCGCCGATGGGCCGGGCCTTCCGCGTGGTGAAGCGCACGGCGCATCTCACCGTGGAAGTGACCGAGCGTCCGCAGAAGATTGCGGCGGTCGGCGAGGGCGAGACGAAGACCCCGGCGCGGCGAGCCCGCGTCAAGCAGGCCGCGGCGGCCGAGTAGTCACGAGGAGATCGCAGTGGGTCAGAAAGTTCACCCGTACGGGTTCCGGATCGGGTTCAACAAGACGTGGAAGTCGCGCTGGTTCGCCGACAAGGACTATGCCGACCTGCTCCACGAGGACCTGGCGCTCAAGGCCGACCTCAAGAAGCGGTTCCAGCATGCCGGCGTCGCCAAGATCGAGATTGAACGCGCCGCCAACAAGCTGAAGATCGACGTGCACACGTCGCGCCCGGGCATCATCATCGGGCGCAAGGGCACCGAGGTCGACAAGCTGAAGCAGGAGATCCAGAAGCGCACCAAGCGCGAGGTCTTCATCAACATCCAGGAGATTCAGAAGCCCGAGCTCGACGCGCAGCTCGTGGCCGAATCGGTGGCGATGCAGCTCGAGAAGCGGGTGGCGTTCCGCCGGGCGATGCGCAAGGCGGTCGAATCGGCGCTGCGCTTCGGCGCCCGGGGCATCAAGGTGCGGGTGTCGGGCCGGCTCAACGGCGCCGAGATCGCGCGCTCCGAGTGGTATCTGCACGGCCAGCTGCCTCTGCAGACGCTGCGCGCCGACGTGGATTTCGGGTTCCACGAAGCGCACACGACCTACGGGCAGATCGGCGTGAAGGTCTGGATGTACAAGGGCGAGCGGCTCACGCCACGCGTTGGCCGCGACGAAGAGTATCGCGACCGTCCGCGCCGGGCCGCGGGCGCTCGGGGATAGCGAGTAACGACGATGTTGATGCCGAAGAAGGTCAAGTTCCGAAAGCAGCAGCGCGGCCGCATGTGCGGCAAGGCGTGGCGCGGTTCGGACGTGTCGTTCGGCGATTACGGGCTCAAGGCAATGGAGCCCTGCTGGATGACCGACCGGCAGATCGAAGCGGCCCGCGTGGCGATGACCCGGTTCATCAAGCGCGGCGGCAAGATCTGGGTGCGGGTGTTCCCCGACAAGCCGGTCACGAAGAAGCCGCTCGAAACCCGAATGGGTAAGGGCAAGGGCGCCCCGGAGGGCTGGGTCGCCGTGGTCCGTCCCGGGAAGATTTTGTTCGAGATGGAAGGTGTGAGCGAGGCCGACGCGCGGCGCGCCATGGAGCTCGCGTCGGCGAAGCTGCCCATCCGGACCAAGTTCTCCGTGCGGTTCGGCGAGGAGAAGCAGTGATGAAGGCAACGGAACTGCGTGAACTCGACGCGGACGGTCTCACGGTCAAGGTGGCCGAGATCGAGGACGAGATTTTCCGGCTGCGCATCCGCAAGTCGATGGGGCAGCTCGAGAAGCCGACCATCATCCGCGACGCCCGCAAGAACCTGGCGCGCGTGAAGACGATTCTCAGGGAAAAGGCGAAGTAGCCATGGCCTCGAAGACCGAAATGCAGGGTGTGGTGATCAGCGACCGCATGCAGAAGAGCGTGGTCGTCGCCGTCAAGCGTCGTGTGCAGCACGGCGTCTACGGCAAGATCCAGAAGCGCACCACCAAGTTGATGGCGCACAACGAGAACGACGACGCCAAGATGGGCGACCTCGTCTCGGTCGCCGAAACCAAGCCGATGAGCCGCCGCAAGAGCTGGTCGGTCACGCGCGTGATCGAACGCGCCCCCAAGGTCTAGGAGATCCGCCATGATCCAGATGCGGACGATTCTCGACGTCGCCGACAATTCCGGCGCCCGTAAGCTCGCGGTCATCAACCCGATCGGCGGGTCGACCGGCCGCTACGCCCGCCTCGGGGACATCGTGACGGCCTCGGTGAAGGAAGCCACCCCGGAGTCCAACGTGAAGAAGGGCTCGGTCGTGAAGGCCGTCATCGTGCGGGTGCGCAAGGAACAGCGCCGCAAGGACGGCAGCTACATCCGGTTCGACCGCAACGCGGCCGTGCTGGTGAACGCCGAAGGCGAGCCGGTGGGCACCCGCGTGTTCGGGCCGGTGGCCCGCGAGCTGCGCGAGCGGCGCTTCATGAAGATCATCTCGCTTGCGCCCGAGGTGCTCTGAGTCATGGCCAAAGTGCGGATCAAGAAGAACGACACGGTGCTGGTGCGGGCCGGCAAGGATCGCGGCAAGCGCGGCCGCGTGCTGCAGGTCCTGCCCGACAAGGGCCGGGTGGTGGTGGAAGGCGTGGGCATCATGAAGAAGCACACCCGCCCCAACCCCCAGAAGAACATCAAGGGCGGCATCCTCGAGCGCGAGGCGGCGATTCACGTCTCGAACGTGATGCTGGTCGACCCGGATTCGAACGAACCGTCGCGCATGGGCGTGCTGACGCAGCCCGACGGCGCCAAGGTGCGCGTCCGCCGGAAGCGCGGCGGAGTGGGGGCGAAATGAGCGAGGCGAAGGCAAACCGGCTGCGGGAGCGCTACCTGAACGACGTAGTGCCCGCCCTGTCGAAGGAATTCGGCTACAGCAACGTGATGGCCGTGCCCAAGATCACCAAGGTGGTGGTCAACATGGGCCTGGGCGAGGCCACGCAGAACGCCAAGGTCATCGACGTCGGCGCCGACGAGCTGGCCAAGATCACCGGGCAGAAGGCGGCCGTCCGCCGGGCGAAGAAGTCGATTGCCCAGTTCAAGGTGCGCGAGGGCATGCCCATCGGCGCGGTGGTGACGCTGCGCGGCGACCGGATGTACGATTTCCTGGACCGCCTGATGAGCATCGCGCTGCCGCGCGTCCGCGACTTCCGCGGCGTGTCGGGCCGGGGCTTCGACGGCCGCGGCAACTTCACGCTGGGGTTGCGCGACCAGCTGCTGTTCACGGAAATCGACTACTTGAAGGTGGACAAGGCGCGCGGCATGAACGTGTGCGTGGTCACCACCGCGAAGACCGACGACGAAGCCCGCAAGCTGCTTCAGCTGATGGGCATGCCGTTCCGGACGAACTAGGACGAGGATTCGAGCGATGGCGACTACGGCAAAGATGGCTCGTGAGAAGACGGCGCTGAAGTTCAAGGTGCGCCACCGCAACCGGTGCCGGCTCTGCGGCCGGCCGCGGGCCTACCTGCGGAAGTTCGCGCTCTGCAGGCTCTGCTTCCGCGAACGCGCCCTGACCGGCGATGTCGCGGGCGTGACGAAGAGCAGTTGGTAACACTGGCCGCGCAACACTAGCGGCTAGGGGCTAGAGAGAGCACGAAGAACATGACTGATCCGATTGCAGACATGCTGACCCGGGTGCGCAACGCGGTGTCGGCTCGACACAGCCGCGTGGACATGCCGGCGTCGAAGCTGAAGACCGAGATCGCCAAGATCTTGCAGGACGAGGGCTACATCGCGGGCTTCAAGCTCGTCGAAGAGAAGGCCGCCAAGGCGGGCGGCATGGCCCGTCCGATGATTCGTCTCCTGCTCAAGTACGGACCCGGAGGCGAGCGCGTCATCAGCGGGATCACGCGCGTGAGCCGGCCCGGACGCCGCGTCTACGCCGGAGCCGACGGCATCACCTCGGTGCTCGGCGGGTTGGGTGTGAGCATACTCACGACGTCGCGCGGGGTGATGACCGGCCGGTCGGCCAAGAAGGCTGGCGTCGGCGGGGAAGTGCTCTGCAACGTGTGGTAACCGCAGGCTCGGGCCCCGGGTTCCGGGGCTCGGGAGTGGTGCCGGCGCCGGGTGCGCCGGCCTGGTTCGCTAGAAGGCCCGAGACCCGACCGCCGGGACCCGGGACCCGATTGGGACACTGAAATGTCACGTATTGGCAAGAAACCGATTCCGATTCCGAAGGGCGTCACCGTGAAGGTCGACGGCGCCGCCGTCGACGTCAAGGGGCCCAAGGGCCAGATGCGCCAGGCGCTGCCGCCGGGCGTGGTCATGACGCTCGAGGAGGGGCAGATCGTGGCGCGGCGCGAGCGCGACGAAAAGGCGCTGGCGAAGTTCCACGGCCTGGCCCGCAGCCTGGTGGCCAACGCCGTCCAGGGCGTGGCCGAGGGCTGGAAGCGCGAACTCGACATCGTCGGCGTCGGTTACCGCGCCGAGGTCAAGGGCAAGCAGGTGAACTTCGCGCTCGGTTACTCCCATCCGGTGGTGTTCGACATCCCGGCGGGAATCGAGGTGACGGTGGAGAAGCAGACCCACGTCACGGTGACCGGGGTGGACCGGCAGCTGGTCGGGCAGGTGGCGGCGAACATGCGCTCCCTGCGGAAGCCCGACCCGTATCAGCAGAAGGGCGTGCGATACACCGGCGAGGTGCTGAAGAAGAAGGCCGGAAAGACGGGGGCGTAGCGCCATGAAGGTCACCAACAGAGAAGAACGTCGTCAGCGGATCAAGTTCCGCATTCGCAAGCGCGTGCGGGGCACGGCCGAGCGTCCGCGCCTGAGCGTGTTCCGCAGCGTGTCCCACATCTACGTCCAGGTCGTCGACGACCTGGCCGGCCAGACCCTGGCCTCGGCCTCGAGCGTCGAGCCGGCAATCAAGGCCAAGATGACCGATGGCGCGAAGGCGGGCAACAACAAGGGCGCCGTCGTCGTCGGCGAGACCATCGCCGAACGCCTGAAGTCGAAGGGCATCGTGAAGGTCGTGTTCGATCGGAACGGATTCCTGTATCACGGCCGGGTGCGCGAAGTCGCTGAAGCGGCGCGCAAAGCCGGGCTCGAGTTTTAGGCGAATCGGAAGGCAATGATGCGGACACGCGAACGAATCGATGCGGGCCAGCTCGACATCAAGGACACGGTGGTTGCCATCAACCGCGTGACCAAGGTGGTCAAGGGCGGCAAGAACCTGAGCTTCAGCGCGCTCGTGGTCGTCGGCGACGGCCAGGGCGTGGTGGGCTTCGGCATCGGCAAGGCCAAGGAAGTGCCCTCGGCCATCAAGAAGGCCATCGAGGCCGCGAAGAAGAACCTGATTCGCGTGCCCCTCAAGGGCACCTCGATTCCCCACCCGGCCCTCGGGCGCTACGGCGCCGGCCGGGTGCTGCTCAAGCCGGCGCCCGACGGCACCGGCATCATCGCCGGCGGCGGCGTGCGCGCCGTGGTCGAGTCGTGCGGCATCCACAACGTGCTGACCAAGTCGCTCGGCACGGCCAATCCGCACAACGTCGTGCGGGCCACGTTCACCGCGCTCTCGATGCTGAAGGATCCCCGTCACGTGGCCCGGCTGCGCGGCAAGGACCTGGAAGACGTCGTCGGCGTGACGGCGTCGGCGAGTCGCTGAGGACATCATGGCGAAACAGGCAAAGACCGTGAAAGTGACCCTGGTGAAGAGCCCGATCGGGTTCAATCGCACGCAGGGTGCGACGGTGACCGGCATGGGGCTGCGGCGCATCCGCCACACCGTGACGCTCGTCGACACCCCCGAAACCCGCGGCATGATCCATAAAGTCCGTCACCTCGTGACGGTGGCCGAGTAGACGCGATGGCAACCAATCTCAGCAATCTCCGTCCCGCCAAGGGCTCGAAGTTCCCGCGCAAGCGCGTGGGCCGCGGCCCCGGCTCCGGCAACGGCAAGACCGCCGGCAGCGGCCACAAGGGCGCGCAGTCGCGCTCGGGCTACAAGCAGCGGCGCGGCTTCGAAGGCGGCCAGATGCCGCTGCACCGCCGCGTGCCCAAGCGCGGCTTCAACAACATCTTCCGCATCGAGTACGCGGTGGTGAACCTCGACGCCATCGCCGCGCGCTTCGACGCCGGCGCAACCGTCACGCCCGAATCGCTGCGCGAGGTCGGGCTGGTGAGCGACCGCACCGCCAAGATCAAGGTGCTGGCGCGGGGCGACATGGCCAAGGCCCTGACCGTGCACGCGCACAAGTTCAGCGGCAAGGCGGCGGAGAA
Organism: uncultured Acidobacteriota bacterium; assembly: GCA_963834325.1. Classification (GTDB taxonomy): domain Bacteria; phylum Acidobacteriota; class Vicinamibacteria; order Vicinamibacterales; family UBA2999; genus CADEFD01. Next base: position 2,459,928 of record CAWIBL010000012.1, on the reverse strand, counting down.
GATCGCCGCGGCCGGCGGCTCCACCGCCGTGCTCGGCGCCCCGGCGGCCTGAGCGGGCCGGGCTGGATCACCGAAACAAGGCTTAGCACATGCTGGATGCACTCAAGAACCTCTTCGCCATCGCCGATCTGAGGAATCGTGTGCTCTTCACGCTCGCCATGCTGGGCGTGTATCGCGTGGGCAGCCACATTCCGACGCCCGGCGTGAACACCGCCGCGCTGGCGCTGCTGGCCGAACAGGCCCGCGGCACCATGTTCGGCTTCTACGACATGTTCTCGGGCGGCAACCTGTCGCAGGTGACCATCTTCGCGCTGGGCGTCATGCCCTACATCAGCGCGTCGATCATCCTGCAGCTGCTGACGGTGGTGTGGCCCTACCTCGAGCGTCTCTCGAAGGAAGGCGAGCTCGGCCGCCGCAAGATCACCCAGTACACGCGTTACCTGACGGTGGTGCTGGCGGTCGCGCAGTCGATGGCCATCGCCATCTACCTGGAACAGCAGACCAATATCGCCGGCGGCCTGCCGCTCGTCTACGAGCCGGGCTGGTCCTTCCGGCTGATGTGCATCCTGACCCTCACGACCGGCACCATGTTCGTGATGTGGCTGGGCGAGCAGATCACCGAGCGCGGCATCGGCAACGGCATGTCGCTGCTGATCTTCGCCGGCATCGTGGTCAACTTCCCGCGCGCCGTCACGCTCACGTTCGACCAGCTCCGCACCGGCCAGATCGGGCTCATCCGCCTGATTCTGCTGGTGACGCTGATGGTGGCCGTGGTGGCGGCCATCGTCTTCGTCGAACGCGGGCAGCGGCGCATCGTGGTGCAGTACGCCAAGCGCGTGGTCGGCCGCCGGCAGTTCGCCGGCACGAGCACGCACATCCCGCTCAAGGTCAACACCGGCGGGGTCATCCCGGTCATCTTCGCCAGCTCGCTGCTGGCCTTCCCGGGCACGCTGACGGGATTCTTCCCGGCGGGCGGCTGGGGCGACGCGGCGGTGCGGCAGCTGGCCTACGGCATGCCGCTCTACAACCTGCTCTTCGTCACGCTGATCCTCTTCTTCGCCTACTTCTACACGGCCATCATCTTCAATCCCGATGACGTGTCCGAGAACATGCGGAAGTACGGCGGCTTCATCCCCGGCATCCGCCCGGGCAAGCGCACGGCCGAGCACATCGACACCATCCTGACCCGCATCACGCTGGCCGGGGCCGTCTACCTGTGCCTCATCGCCATGCTGCCCGAGTTCATGATCACCGGCTTCAAGGTGGCGCCGATTCCCTTCGTCGGGGAGCCGCTCGACGCCATGCTGCCGCAATGGTTCACCAACGGCCTGGGGGTCAACTTCTTCTTCGGCGGAACGTCGCTCCTCATCGTCGTGGGTGTGGCCATGGACACCGTCAGCCAGATCGAGTCGCAGCTCATCATGCGGCACTACGATGGCTTCATGAAGAAGACCCGCATCCGCGGCCGGCGCGATTGAGGCCATGGCGTTGCGTCTGTTGGTATTGGGCCCCCCGGGCGCCGGAAAAGGGACCCAGGCGATGAAGATCGCTCGGGAGCACAGCGTCCCCAAGATTTCGACGGGGGACATGCTGCGCGACGCCGTCACCTCGGGGAGCCCGCTCGGCGCCCTGGTGAAGGAGACGGTGGCCAGGGGGCAGCTCGTGAGCGACGACGTCATCGTCGAGCTCGTGCGGGCCCGGCTGGAAGAGGACGACGCCCAGAAGGGTTTCGTGCTCGACGGCTTTCCCCGGACGGTGGCGCAGGCCAAGGCCCTCGACGGGCTGCTCAACGGCGCGCCGCTGGCGGTGGTGGAGATTCGGGTGCCCGACGAGGAACTCGTCCGTCGGGTGCGCGGACGGCGGATTTGCGAGCGCTGCGGCACCACGGTGTCGGCGTTCGACGGCGACCCGGCCCTGGCCCAGGCGTGCCGGTCGTGCGGCGGGCGGCTGGTGCAGCGGTCGGACGACAGCGAGTCGGTCGTGCGTGACCGGCTGAAGGTGTACTGGCGGGAGACGCAGCCGATGATCGGCTTCTACGAGAGCCGGCCGACGTTTCGTCGGGTCGACGGCACGGTCCCGCCGGTGGAAGTGTATGCGGCCATCTCGGAGGCAGTCGCCTCCGCGGGCGCGGAAGGGTGAAGCGGAACGGCGATGATTGTCTGTCGATCGGCGGCGGAGCTGGAGCGGCTGGCGCGTGTCAACGCGCTCGTGGCTCGCGTGCTGGCCGAGCTGGCGGCGATGATCGTCCCGGGCGTGACCACCGCCGAGGTGGACGCCGTGGCTGAGCGGCGGCTGCGCGAAGCCGGCGCCGAGCCCGCGTTCAAGGGCTATCACGGCTACCCGGCGACCATCTGCGCGTCGGTGAACGAGCAGGTGGTGCACGGCATCCCGTCGTCACGGAAGCTGCTGACCGGTGACATCATCTCGGTGGACCTGGGCGCCAGGATGGACGGCTTCTACGGCGACAGCGCCGTGACGGTGCCGGTCGGCGAGGTGTCGGCGGAAGCGGCCAAGCTGCTCGAGGTCACCCGGCAGTCGCTGCAGGAAGCGCTCGACGTCGTGAAGGCGGGCGCCCGGTTGTCGGACATCGGCGCGGCGGTGCAGCGGCACGTCGAGGCCAACGGTTTCTCCGTGGTGCGCGAGTTCGTGGGCCACGGCATCGGGGTCACGCTCCACGAGGAGCCGCAGATTCCGAACTACGGCACGCCAGGGCGCGGTCCCCGGCTGGCCGAGGGCATGGTGCTCGCGATCGAGCCCATGGTGAACATCGGCCAGGCGGGAGTCAAAGTGCTCTCGGATGGGTGGACGGCGGTGACCAAGGACGGCAGCCTGTCGGCGCACTTCGAGCACACGGTGGCGGTGACCGCCGACGGGTGCCGGGTGCTGACGCGGGCCGGCGCCGCCGCCAACGCCGCAGCGTAGATGGCCGGCGAAACGACGCCGTCGCCCCTGGAAGTCGAGGGCACGGTGCGGGAACTGCTCCCGAGCGCGTTGGTCAGGGTCAAGGTGGATGGTACAGCACGACGTTGTGGCGCACCTCGGCGGATCCCCGTCGAGGAACTACATCAGGGTCGTGGTTGGCGACCGGGTGAAGCTGGCGCTGTCGCCCACGGATCGGACCCGTGGGCGCATCGTCGAGAAACTGTAGGGACGAGCGATGAAAGTGCGAGCGTCAGTCAAGAAGATTTGCGACAAGTGCAAGGTCGTGCGTCGCAAGGGTGTCGTGCGGATCATCTGCACGAACGCCAAGCACAAGCAGCGGCAGGGATAAATGGCGGGGCTCGGGACTCGGGTCCCGGGGCTCGGGAATGCGCCGGCGCGGCTCGCGCCGGCGATGTTCGAGAACGAATAGTGGTCCGGACGTCGGGCCTCGGGAGACATCCCGAGACCCGAGACCCGGGCCCCGAGGGCGAAAGCAGCTATGGCACGCATTTCAGGCATTGACCTTCCGCGCACCAAGCGCGTCGAGATCGGGCTCACGTACATCTTCGGGATCGGGCGGCACCGGGCCGTCAAGATCCTGGAATCCGCCGGCGTGAGCGGCGACATCCGCGTGAAGGATCTGTCCGACGACGACGTGCGCAAGATCAGCCGCGCCATCGAGGAGGCCGGCAGCGTCGAAGGCGACCTCCGCAAGGAAGTGTCCCTGAACATCAAGCGGCTGATGGAAATCGGCAGCTACCGGGGCATGCGCCACCGTCGTGGCCTGCCGGCCCGCGGCCAGCGCACCAAGACCAACGCGCGCACGCGCAAGGGTCCGCGCAAGGGCGCGGTTGCCAAGAAGAAGACGGTGTAGACCATGGCCAAGACCGAAGGCGCGAAAGAATCGACTGCCAAGAAGAAGACGTTCAAGAAGCGTGGCGAGAAGCGCGTGGTGCACCACGGCTTCGCCCACATCCAGGCGTCGTTCAACAACACCCTGATCACCATCACCGACACCGAGGGCAACGTCGTGTCGTGGTCGAGCGCCGGCGCCATCGGCTTCAAGGGCTCGCGCAAGGGCACGCCGTTTGCGGCGACGCAGGCGGCCATGACCGCCGGCAACGTCGCCAAGACGTTCGGCATGCGCTCGTGCGAGGTGCTCGTCAAGGGCCCCGGCTCCGGCCGCGAGTCCGCCGTCCGCGCGCTGCAGAACGCCGGCATCGAGGTCAAGTCGATCCGCGACGTCACGCCGATTCCGCACAACGGCTGCCGGCCCCCGAAGCGCCGCCGCGTCTAGCTCACGCGCTCACTGGATTTAGAGAGAAGGACGACGTTACATGGCTCGATATACCGGTCCGGTCTGCCGCCTGTGCCGCCGCGAGGGCATGAAGCTGTTCCTCAAGGGCGAACGCTGCTACACCGAGAAGTGCGCCATCGAGAAGCGCAACATGCCGCCCGGCCAGCACGGCCGCCGGCGCTCATCGAAGATGCAGGGCTACGGCGTGCAGCTGCGCGAGAAGCAGAAGGTCAAGCGGACCTACGGCGTGCTCGAAGATCAGTTCCGCCGCTACTTCGAGATGGCCGATCGCACCCGCGGCATCACCGGCGAGACGCTGCTGCAGTTCCTCGAACGGCGGCTCGACAACGCGGTCTACCGCATGGGCTTCGCCACCTCGCGCGCCCAGGCGCGCCAGCTGGTGCGCCACGGGCACTTCCTGGTGAACGGCAAGAAGGTCGATATCCCGTCCTACTCGCTCAAGCCCGGGGAAGTCGTCTCGGTGCGTCCGACCAGCAAGGAGAACGCCGCCATCCTGCACGCCGTCGGCGAGGTCAAGGGCCGGGGCATTCCCGAATGGATCGCGCTCGAAGGCGAGCTCGGCGCCAAGGTGGTGTCGCTGCCGACGCGTGAGCAGATCAACCTGCCGGTGCAGGAACAGCTCATCGTCGAGCTCTACTCGAAGTAAGCACGGCCCCGGGCCTCGGCCCGGGGGCGCCCATCGTCGGCCCGCAGCTCGACAGACCTGCAGCGGGAGGCCGGCGATGCCCATCACGCAGGTCTGGAGGCCGGTCTGCCGGCCCGTTGGCGAGAGGATGAGTCATATGTTGTGGAGAGGTTTTCAGCGCCCCAAGCGTCTCGAGTTCGAGCGCGATACCCTGACCGACCGGTTCGGCCGGTTCACCGCGCAGCCGTTCGAGCGCGGTTTCGGCACCACCGTGGGCAACGCCATGCGGCGCGTGCTGCTGTCGTCGATCGAAGGCGCGGCGGTCACGGCCGTGAAGATCGACGGCGTGCTGCACGAGTTCTCGCCGATCAAGGGCGTGGTCGAGGACGCCACCGACATCATCCTCAACCTGAAGATGATCCCGCTCAAGGTGCACACCGACGCCGCCAAGACGCTCACGCTGCGCGTCAACAAGGCCGGCAAGGTGAAGGCCAGCGACATCGAGACCGACCAGGACATCGAGATCCTCGAGCCGGACGCGCACATCGCGACCATCTCCGAGGGCGGCACGCTGCACATGGAGCTGCGCGTCAAGCGCGGCCGCGGCTACGTCGCCGCCGACAAGAACTTCGACGAGGATCTCGGCATCGGCTGGATTCCGATCGACTCGGTCCACTCGCCGGTCAAGAAGGTGAACTACCTGGTCGAGGCGGCCCGTCTCGGCCAGACCACCGACTACGACAAGCTCACCCTCGACGTGTGGACCAACGGCTCGGTCACGCCGCGCGACGCCGTGTCGCTCTCGGCCAAGCTGATCCGCGACCACCTGAGCATCTTCATCAACCTCGACGACGAAGACGAGCCGTCCGCGGAAGCGGCCGGCGAGGCGGCCCGGGTCGGCGGCTCCAACGAGCACCTCGACAAGAGCGTCGAGGAGCTGGAACTGTCGGTGCGCTCCTACAACTGCCTGAAGAACGCGAACATCCGCACCATCCGCGAGCTCGTGCAGAAGACCGAGGGCGACATGCTGAAGACCAAGAACTTCGGCCGCAAGTCGCTCAACGAAATCAAGGAAATCCTGCAGACCATGGGTCTCGGTCTGGGCATGCGCCTCGATCAGGGCGGCGCGCAGGACTGAGGGGCGGGGCCGGGTCCCGCGACCCGGGATCCGGCGAAACCCACGCAGAACGACTAGGAACAGACCAATGCGTCATCGAGTAGGACATCGCAAGTTGGGTCGGACCACCGAGCATCGGATTGCCATGTTGCGCAATCAGGCCGAGGCTCTGCTCACCCACGAGCACATCACCACCACGGTCCCGAAGGCCAAGGAACTGCGGCCCTTCGTCGAGAAGATCATCACCGTGGCCAAGCGCGGCGTGAAGGCCGCCGACCCCAAGGGGAAGACGCTGGCGGCCAAGCGCCAGGTGGGGCAGGACGTGCTCAACCCCGACGTGGTGGCGAAGCTCTTCGCCGACCTGGCGCCGCGCTTCATGGAACGGCCGGGCGGCTACACCCGCATCCTGAAGCTCGGCCACCGTCGCGGCGACGGCGCCGAGACGGCGCATGGTCGAACTCGTCGGCTCGGAGTACGACCCGAAGAAGGCGGCGGCCGAGAAGGCGGCGGCCGCCGAGGCCGGCGAGGCCCCGAAGTCGCAGAAGAGCGTCGGCGAGCGCCTCCGGGCGGCGGCGTCGCGTATCCGTGGCGACAAGAAGGAAAAGAAGACCGACGCGACCAAGGCTTCCAAGCCGGCCCGCGGCGCGGCGAAGAAGACGACCACTCCCCGCAAGGCGGGCGGTTCGTAGTCCTCGCTCCGGTCAGCTCTGAACACGGCAACAGCCTGGCAGCCTTGCGGCGGTCAGGCTGTTCGTCTGTACGGCGGCCGGCGAGCCACGTGCCGCCCGTTGGTGTCCCGGATCGCGGGTTCCTTCGGTGTCCTGCCCATCGGTCGCGTTCCCAGGTCAGGCATGATCGTGACCGTGGCCGTGCGGGTGCTCGACCTTGAAGGCCTCGATGATCTTCGACTGGATGTGCGGCGGGACGTTCTCGTAGTGCGAGAACTCCATGTGATAGCTGCCGCGCCCGCCGGTCATCGAGGTCAGGTGCTGCTCGTAGGTCAGCATTTCGGACATCGGCACCTGGGCGCGAATCACCGTGTCGGCGTCGCGCACGTCCAGGCCGGCGATGCGGCCGCGGCGGGCGTTCAAGTCGCCCATCAGGTCGCCGGCAAAGTCGCTCGGCGCGTAGACCTCGACGTTCATCACCGGCTCGAGCAGCGTGGGCTTGGCCCGGGTCATGCCGTCGCGGAAGGCCAGCGAGCCGGCGGTCTTGAACGACATCTCGTTGGAATCGACGTCGTGGTACGAGCCGTCGACCAGCGTGACCTTGAGGTCCACGACCGGATAGCCGGCCAGGAAGCCGCGCTGGCGTGATTCCTGGAGCCCCTTTTCCACGGCCGGGATGAACTGCCGCGGGATCGACCCGCCGAAGATGTCGTCGACGAACTGGAAGCCCTCGCCGCGGGCCAGCGGCTCGATCCGGATCTTGCAGTCGCCGAACTGGCCGTGGCCGCCGGTCTGCTTCTTGTGGCGCCCGTGGGCGTCCACCGCCGCGGTGACCGTTTCGCGATAGGGAATGCGCGGCGGCCGGAGCAGCACCTCCACGCCGAAGCGGCGCTTCAGCTTGGCGACGGTGACCTCGATATGGAGCTGGCCCTGTCCGGCCAGCAGCAGTTCGCCGGTGTGCGGGTCGCGGGTGTAGTGGATGGCCCCGTCTTCCTCCTCGAGCCGGTGCATGGCCGTGCTGATCTTGTCTTCGTCGCCGCGGCTCTTGGGTTCGATAGCGTAGGAGAGCAACGGTTCGGGGAAGGTCAGCGGCGGGAAGGTGAGGCCGGCGCGAGGGTCGGCGAGGGTGTCGCCGCTGCGGGTGTCCTTCAGCTTGGCCACCGCGGCGATGTCGCCGGCCCGCACTTCGGGCACCGGCACCTGCGTCTTGCCCTGCAGCAGCGACAGGCTGCCGAGCCGCTCGTCGGCCTCGCGCGTGGCGTTGCGCGCGCTCGAATCCGCGGTCAGCACGCCCTGGTAGACGCGGAAGACGGTGATCCGGCCGGCGAACTGATCGGCCACGGTCTTCCACACGAAGGCGGCGAGCGGGGCCGGTTCCGACACCGGACGGACCACGGTGGCGCCGGCCCGGTCCAGCGCCGTGAAGGGGCGGTCGGCGGCGGTCGGCAGCCAACTCAACATCGCGTTCAGCAGCGCCTCGATGCCGACGTTGCGCAGGGCCGACGTGCACACCAGCGGGAACAGGGCGCCGGCCGCAGTGGCCCGCTGCAGGCCGGTGATGAGGTCGTGGTCGGTGAGGGTGCCGGCGTCGAGGAACTTCTCGAGCAGGCCCTCGTCGCTCTCGGCCACCATCTCCATGAGCGTGGTGCGGGCGGTGTCCGCCTCGGCCTGCAGCGCCGGCGGCACCGGGCCCTCGGTGGCGGGTCCGCCTTCGGGCGGGGCCACGAAGGCTTTCATCCCGACCAGATCGACGATGCCGCGGCAGCCGTCCTCCTCGCCGAGCGGCAGATGGACGGGTACGATGCGCGGGCTGCACGAGCGGCGCAGCCCTTCGAGGGCGCGGCCCATCGAGGCGCGGTCGCGATCGAGGCGGTTGACCGCGACCAGGCGGGGCAGGCCGAACTCGGTGGCCGCGGCCCAGGCCTTCTCGGTCTGCACCGCCGGGCCGGCCACCGCGTCCACCACCACCAGGGCGGCATCGGCGACGCGCAGCGCGGCGCGCGCGTCGGCAAAGAAGTTGCCGACACCGGGGGTGTCGAGCAAGTTGATCTTGGTCTTGCGCCACTCGGCGAAGGCCAGCGACGTGCTGAGCGTGTGGGCCCGCGCCACGGCGTCGGGGTCGTGATCGGTGACGCTCGTGCCGTCGTCGACGCGGCCGAGCCGGTTGACCATCCCCGCGGCGAAGAGCAGCCCGGAAATGAGCTGGGTCTTCCCGCAGCCGCTATGGCCCACCACGGCGACATTCCTGATGCTGGGGGCGTCGTACACCTTCATGGCCGGTCCCTCCGCGGGCGAGTCGCGGCCATCATCCGGCCCAGTGCCGGCAACGGCCCTGTGACGAGTACTTTTGCGTAGAGTATGCGTTCGTCCCGGGAAGTCAAGGGGGCGGGCCGGGAAGGCCCCGGGGACGAAGCCTACTCGTAGCGCAGGGCTTCGATGGGGTCGAGGCGGGAGGCGCGCCAGGCCGGCAGCATGCCGAAGAAGATGCCGACTCCGGCCGAGAAGCCGAGGCCGAGCGCGAACGACCACCACGGCAGCGAGATGGGGAAGCCCGACAAGACGTTGACGAGGAAGCCGAAGCCGCTGCCCAGGGCGATGCCGAGCACGCCCCCGATCGAGGTGAGCACCACCGCCTCGATCAGGAACTGGAACAGGATCTCGGTGCGCCGCGCCCCGATGGCCTTGCGGACGCCGATCTCGCGCGTCCGCTCGGTGACCGAGATGGTCATGATCGACATGACGCCGATGCCGCCGACCATCAGCGCGATCGACGAGATGACGACGAGCGACAGCAGCACCGCCTGCGAGATCTGGTCCCAGACCTTCAGGATGGCGTCCTGCGTGACCAGGTCGAAGTCGTTGGGCTTGTCGAGCGTCAGGCCGTGGCGGATGCGCATCACCGCCTCGACCTCGCGCATCGCCTCGTCGCGCGGCACGTCCTCGCGGGGCACCACTGCGATCATCACCGAGGCGGCGCCGAACTGGCCGCCGCGGATCCGCTCGTTGCCGAACTGCTTGCGGTAGGCGGTGTAGGGGATGATGGCGAAGTCGTCGGGACTCGGGCCGAAGCCGCCGCCCATCGACGGCCGTTTGTCGATGACCCCGATCACCGTGTAGCGGCTGGCGCCGATGCGCACCTGCTTGCCCACCGGGTCGATGCCGCGATTGAAGAAGAGCGCCTCGTAGGGGCCGTAGCCGAGCACGGTCACCAGCCGCCGGCGTTGCACCTCCTGCTGGGTCATCGAGCGGCCGAGCCGCATCTTGGCGAAGTTGACGTCGACGAACGCCTCGCTGGCGCCCATGATGACCTGCGGCGCGGTGCGCTCGTTGCCGTAGAAGACGCGCTCCTGGGTGGGCGGCCCGCCGGTGCCGAGCCAGGTGTCGACGACGTCGACCGAGGGCGCCAGCCGCTCGATGGCCTCGCCGTCTTCCACGGTGAGGGCTGGCCGCTTCACGAGTTCGACAAAGGACGTGCCCGACGAGAAGCTCAGCGCGCCGAAGCGCTGCACGAAGATGGTGCGGGGTCCGAGGGCCCGGATCGAATCGCGCAGCGACTCGTCGAAGCCGCGGATGAGCGCGGTCATGCTGACGATCGAGGTGATGCCGATGACCACCCCGAGCACGGTCAGCGCCGACCGCATCTTGTTGGTCCACAGGGTATCGAGGGCCATCTCGGCGGTCTCGCGCAGCAGCGCCAGGCGTTTGAAGAAGGCCCGCATCATTCGCGCCTCAACGCCTCGATCGGCGCCAGGCTGGCGGCGCGCTGGGCCGGATACCAGCCGAAGAACAGGCCGACGACGCCGGTCACGAGCACCCCGACGGCCACCGACCAGGGTTCGATGACGGCGGGCAGCGGCGTCATCGCCGCGAGGCCCTTGGCAAAGAGGGCGCCCAGCCCGGCGCCGATGAGACCGCCCATCATCGACAGGGTGATCGATTCGGTCAGCACCTGCGACATGATGTCGCGGCTGCGCGCGCCGAGGGCCTTGCGCAGCCCGATTTCACGCGTGCGCTCGCTGACGACCATGAGCATGATGTTCATGATCACGATGCCGCCGACCAGCAGCGACAGCGCCACCACGCCCACCAGGACGGCGGCGATGCCCTGGGTGGCCTGCTGGAAGATGTCGAGCACCGAGTCGGAGGCGACGATGCCGAAGTTGTCCGGCTCGCCGGGGCCGAGGTGGCGGGTGACGCGCAGGGCGGTGCGGGCTTCGTCGCGGGCCAGCGCCACCGCCTGGGTGCTGCGCGGCTTGACCATGAGCGCCAGCGACTGGCGCGAGCCGAAGAGCTTCTGGTAGTTGCCGAGCGGAATCACCACGAACTCGTCGAGGGAGTTCCCGAAGAACGCCCCCTTCTTGGCGCTGACGCCGACGACGCGGAAGGGCACGCCGGCAATCTTGATGTCCTTGTCGAGCGGGTCGGCCTGGCCGAACAGGCGGTCCGCGACCTGCCAGCCGATGAGCGCCACCGGCCGCTGGCGCGAGATCTCGACCGGACTGACCATGCGGCCGCGCTCGGCGTCGAAGGTCGAGAACTCGAGATAGGCGTCGGTGACGCCCTGCACGGTGATCGACGACAGCTCCTCGGTGCGGTAGGCGACCGTGGAATTCTGCTGCGCCTGGGCCATCACCGCCGCGATGGTCGTGCCGAAGCGGCGGATGGCCTGGGCTTCGTCGAGGGTGATGCGCGGGTTGTTGCGCTGACGGTCGATGTCGTCCTGGTTGCGGGCGATGCCGGTGCGGCGGATGGTGAACGAGTCGGCTCCGAGGTCGGACACGATGGCGTCGGACACCGCGCCGTTGACGCCCTGGATGAGCGCGACGACGGCGATGATCGACGACACCGCGACGATGTTGCCGAGCAGGGTCAGCAGCGACCGGAGCTTGTTGCCCCAGATCGACGCCAGCGCCAGCTTGACCGACTCCCAGATCTGCTGCATGGACCGTCCGTCAGGACACGGTTACCGGGGCGGGGTCGGGGTGTTCTCGCGCACCGCGTCGCCCTCGAACAGATTGCGCACGCTGTCGAACGGACCGGTGATGACGCGGTCGGCTTCCTTCAAGCCCGAGGTCACCTCGAAGTAGCGCTCGCCGGCGATGCCGACGTCGACGATCTGGAACTGGGCCTTGCCCTCCCGGATCACGAACACGCCTTCGACTTCCTTGCGCGTGTGGCCGACAGGCAGCTCGATCGGCAGCGCCTGGGTGGTCTCGGGCGCCGCGGCGCCGAAGCCGAAGAAGCGCGACGTCGGCGCCGGCCGCAGGCGTGGCACCACCGTCCCGGCCTGGTCGTACTCCAGTTCGCGCACGGTCAGGGCCTGGATCGGCACGGCGACGACGCCGGTCTTGGTGGCCGTCGAGATCTCGGCGGTGCAGGTGAAGCCCGGGCGGATGTCGGGCGAGACCTCGTCGAGGGTCACGACCACCTTGAAATTGGTGGCGGTGCGGGCGCCGGTGGCGGCGCCCGCGGCCTGGATCGGGCTGTTGCCGATCTCGGTGACATGCCCTGGGAAGGTGCGGCCGCCAATGGCGTCGATGGAGACGGTGGCTTTCTGGCCGATCTGGACGAGCGGGACGTCGGTTTCGTCGACCTCGATCTCGGCTTCGATGACCGACATGTCGGCGACGGTCAGCAGCACCGTGCCGGCGTTGTTCATCGTGCCCATCACGACGTTCTCGCCTTCCTCGACGTTGCGCCGGGTCACGATGCCGTCAAACGGCGACTCGAACCGCACCTGCGCCAGGTTGTAGCGGCTGCCGACGAGGCCGGCCTCCTGCTGGCGCACCTGCTCCTCGCGGGTCTTGATTTCCTGCTGGCGAGCGTTGATGTCGCTCTCGCGCATCTGCACTTCGGCCTCGGCTTTCTCGAGGGTCTCGCGCGGGGTCAGGCCCGCCTCCCACAGCTCCTGCTGGCGCTTGTAAGCCTGCCGGGCGATGTCGAGGCTGGCGCGGGCGCTCTGCACCGTCATGCGCGACTGCTCGAGGCCGGTGCGGGCCCCGGCCACCGCGGCCTCGTCGCGCCTGACGGCGCTCTGGGCCGAGACCGGGTCGATCTGCAGCAGGAACTGGCCGGCCTGGACCCGGTCGCCCTCGCGCACGCCGATGCGCGTCACCCGGCCGATCGACTGGGCGCTGATGTTGACCGAGCGTCGCGGGTCGATCTTGCCCGAAGCCGAGACCAGCGACTCGAGGTCGCGGCGCTGGACGTCCTCGGCCGTGACCAGCGTGCCTTTTTCCTGGCGGGACCGCGAATAGACCCCGCCGGCGACGACGGCGATGACGAGCACGCCGATGACCCACGGCCATTTTTTCCGGAACACGTTCACGACCCTCCCGTCAGCAACGACGCGCCGGCCACGACCGCCGCCGTGCCCGCATAGACCCCGATCAGCGGCCACACGAACGTCCGCGCCCGGCTGCCGGCCAGGGCCGAGCAGCCGACCGCCAGCAGCAACACCCACCACAGCCCGAAGACCTCCACGGTGCCCAGGAACCGGGCCGCCGTCGAGCCCTCGTCGAAGAAGGGCAGCAGCGCGGCCAGGTTGAAGGGGCTGGTCAGCGATTCCCGGAGCAGATGCAGCGGCGTCGCCACGACCTGTTGGACCGCCAGCACCGCCGACGCGTGCACCGAGATGCTGAGGGCCTGCGCCAGCGTGACCAGCCGCCTGCGGCGCAACCACAGGAAGATGGCGGCCGCCGCCGTCAGGGTCACCGGGGGAGTGAGCAGCATCCGCCCGCCGCTGGCGAAGTAGACCCAGAGAGGGGGTGCGGCCTGCAGCCGGGCGTAGGCGGCGTCGTCGACGCGGCCGCCCAGGCTTTCCACGACCCGGACGCGCTCGTCGACCAGGGCCTGCCGGCCCACCGGGGTCGACAGCAGGGCGGCGCCGGCCGCTCCCCAGACGGCGAGCAACACCAGCCAGGTCAGGAGCACGCGGCCGAGCGACAGCCCAATGGCGGCGTGCATGGCCATCCGCGGCGCGGTGAAGAGGGCAAGGAGGCGGCCTGCGAGCGTCATGGCCGGGGGGTTGCTAGGGATGGACATTCTCAGTGGGGGGAGTGGGCCAATGCTGAGCGGCCAACCCCAAGTCTAATACGGCATCCCAGCCCGGAAAGTTTCTTCGCCGCGGCCGTCAAGCCGCTGATATCCATGGACTTCCAGCTCCTGAACGGGCTCTCGTCGCAATCCGGTTCGCCCCTGGCGGCAGTGTGGCCGGTGGCGGGCGGACCCGGCACGCTCGTCGACGAAATTGTCGGCGCCGGCCTGCTCCTGGCGAATTCTCGTAGGGCGGCGGGGCCAGGCGGAGGCATCTCGCGCCGGCCGTTCTTGGCCCGGCGGACCGGCGCGGCACGGAACTGCACGAATTCGCCAGGTGATTCCCGGGGGCCCCAGCCAACGCAGCCTGAAGCAAACGGGGGCGATGGCCGAAAAGGTAATAGGACGACAGGCCTGGAATCCCATCCAGCACTGGCGGCCGGGGGCGGACACGACGACATGGCGGTGCGGATCGGTGAACTGCTGCTCAAAGAGAAGCGGATTACCCCAGAACAACTTCAAGAAGCGTTGGGCTACCAGCGGTCGAATGGCGGCAAGCTCGGCGCCAACCTGGTCAAGCTCGGCTTCGTCAAGGATGAAGAGATCACGTCGCTGCTCTCGAAGCAGTACGGCGTGCCCTCGATTTCCCTGAGCCAGTTCGAGATCGATCCGGCGGTCATCAAGCTGGTGCCGGCCGAGACGGCTCACAAGTACCAGATCATCCCGCTCAGCCGGGTCGGCGCCACCCTCACGATCGCGATGACGGACCCGACCAACGTCTTCGCGCTCGACGACCTGAAATTCATGACCGGCTACAACGTGGAGCCCGTGGTGGCCTGGGAGACGGCGGTCGTCGACGCCATCCAGAAGTACTACGGCGCCCCCGGCAGCGGCAGCAAGAACAGCCAGAAGGTCGTCGAAACGGCACCGGGCGAGAGCGCCCTCGACATCGCCGCCCGGGCCATGTCCGAGATGCCGATGATCGACGCCGAGGACGTCGAGGTGCTCGACGAACTCGAGGAGATCAGCGCCGAGGCCCTGACCCGGCAGGGCGAGGAAGCCCCGGTCATCAAGCTGGTCAACGTCATCCTGATGTCGGCTATTTCCAAGGGCGCCAGCGACATCCACGTCGAGCCCTACGAGAAGGAATACCGCGTCCGCTACCGCATCGACGGCCTGCTCCACAACGTCATGAGCCCGCCGCTCAAGATGAAGGACGCGATCACCTCGCGCATCAAGATCATGGCGAAGCTCGACATCGCCGAAAAGCGCCTGCCCCAGGACGGCCGCATCAAGATCCGGTTCTCGGACGCCGGGCAACAGCGCGACATCGACTTCCGCGTCTCGGTGCTGCCGACGCTCTTTGGCGAGAAGATCGTCATGCGTCTGCTCGACCGCACCAAGCTGATGCTCGACATGACCAAGCTGGGCTTCGAGCCGGAGTCGCTGAAGAAGCTCGAAGCCCAGATCGCCAAGCCGTGGGGCATGGTGCTCGTCACCGGCCCGACCGGCAGCGGCAAGACCAACACGCTCTACTCGTCCATCTCGCGCATCAACACGATGGACACCAACATCATGACCGCCGAGGACCCGGTCGAGTTCAACCTCGTCGGCGTCAACCAGGTGCAGGTGCGCGAGAGCATCGGCCTCAACTTCGCCGCGGCGCTGCGCAGCTTCCTGCGCCAGGACCCGAACATCATCCTGGTCGGCGAGATCCGCGACTTCGAGACGGCCGAAATCGCGGTGAAGGCCGCCCTCACCGGCCACCTGGTGCTCTCGACCCTGCATACCAACGACGCGCCGAGCACCATCAACCGCCTGATGAACATGGGCATCGAGCCGTTCCTGGTGGCCAGCTCCCTGAACCTGGTCTGCGCCCAGCGCCTGGTGCGGCGCATCTGCACCAACTGCAAGATCGACGACCCGCTGCCACCGGCGGCGCTCGTCAACGTCGGCTTCTCGCTCGCCCTGGCCGAAACCGTCGTGCCCAGGAAGGGCAGGGGCTGCGAGAAATGCAACGGCACCGGCTACAAGGGCCGCGTCGGGCTCTACGAAGTGATGGAGATCAACGAGGAGCTGCGCGAGCTGATCCTGGTCGGCGCCTCGGCCATCGAGCTGCGGCGCAAGGCCATCGAGGAAGGGATGATCACGCTGCGCGGCAGCGGCCTCCGCAAGATTGCCGACGGCGTCACCACCATCGAAGAAGTGGTGCGCGAGACGGTCAAGTGACGGTGACGATGACCGCGGCACGGGTTCGCGGCTAACAGGAAACGGGCAGGGACACATATGGCGACGCTGCCAGAACTTCTCAAGATGACGGTGGAGCTCCAGGGCTCGGACCTCCACCTGTCCATCCAGACGCCGCCGCAGGTGCGCGTGCACGGCGACCTGCGCCGGCTCGAGCAGCCCGAGATGACGCCGTCCGACACCAAGACGCTGGCCTACAGCGTGCTGACCGACGCGCAGAAGAAGCGCTTCGAGGAAACGCAGGAACTGGACTTCTCGTTCGGCATCCGCGGCCTGGCCCGGTTCCGCTGCAACATGTTCAATCAGAAGGGCGCCGTCGGCGCCGTCTACCGGCTCATCCCGGAGCGGGTGCGGCCCTTCGACGAGCTCGGGCTGCCGCCGGTCATCGGCAAGCTGGCCGAGCGCCCGCGCGGCCTGGTGCTGGTCACCGGCCCGACCGGCAGCGGCAAGTCGACGACCCTGGCCGCGATGATCGACAAGATCAACATCGAGCGGAAGGGCCACATCCTCACCATCGAGGATCCGATCGAGTATCTCCACCAGCACAAGGGCTGCCTGGTGAACCAGCGCGAGGTCCACAGCGACACGCAGAGCTTCACCAACGCCCTGCGCGCCGCCCTCCGCGAGGATCCCGACATCGTCCTCATCGGCGAAATGCGCGACCTCGAGACGGTGGAAGCGGCGCTGCGCATCGCCGAAACGGGCCACCTCACCTTTGCCACGCTGCACACCAACTCGGCCTCGTCGACCATCAACCGCATCATCGACGTGTTCCCGTCCCACCAGCAGTCGCAGGTGCGGGTGCAGCTCTCGCTGGTGCTCGAGGGCATCGTCTGCCAGTCGCTGCTGCCGCGCATCAACGGGCAGGGACGCTGCGTGGCGCTCGAGATCCTCGTGCCCACGCCCGGCATCCGCAACCTGATCCGCGAAGACAAGGTGCACCAGATCTATTCCGCCATGCAGGCGGGCCAGGAGAAGCTCGGCATGCAGACCATGAACCAGTCACTGGTCACGCTGCACCAGCGCCGGCAGATCTCGCTCGAGACGGCCATGAGCGCCTCCGGGCTCCGCGACGAACTGACCGAGATGATCAGCCGCGGCGTCGGCGTGGTCGCCGGAGCCGGCCTCGGGCGGCCCGCGCCGTTGCGCCCGGGCACGCGGTAAACGACTTTTCGACTACGAGAGCTCCCCCAGGAGACGGACATGCCGACATTTGCCTTTTCGGGCCGCACGCGGGGCGGCGAAACCATCAGCGGCGAGCGGATGGGCGACACCATGGAAACGGTGACGTCCGCGCTCCGCCGCGAGCAGATCATGGTCACGCGGATTGTGGCGGTGGCGGCCAAGGCCGTGACCGCGCCGCGGAAGCTGCGGGCCAAGGCGGTGAACCCCAAGAACCTGGCAGTGTTCACCCGCCAGTTCTCGGTGATGATCGACGCCGGCCTGCCGCTCGTCCAGTGTCTCGACATCCTCGGCAACCAGGAAGAGGACAAGAACTTCGCCGCGGTCATCCTGGCCACCCGGTCGGACGTCGAGGCCGGCGCGTCGCTGGCCGACGCCATGAAGCGTCATCCGAAGACCTTCGACCCGCTCTTCACCAACATGATCGCGGCCGGCGAGGCCGGCGGTATCCTCGACACGATCCTGAAGCGGCTGGCGACCTACATCGAGAAGGCCGTCAAGCTGAAGGGCCAGGTCAAGTCGGCGATGATCTACCCGGTGGCCATCGTGGTCATCGCCGGGGCCGTGGTCACCATCATTCTGTGGAAGGTCATCCCGACCTTTGCCAGCCTGTTTGCCGGCCTGGGCGCCGAGCTGCCGTTCCTCACGCGGATGGTCATCGCGATGAGCAACATGCTCGTCCAGTTCATGCCGTTCATCATCGCCGCCGGCATCGCCCTGGGCTTCGCCTTCCGCCAGTACTACGCCACCGAGAACGGGCGCCGGGTGGTCGACGGCACCGTGCTGAAGCTGCCGGTGCTCGGGCCGATCATGCGCAAGATCGCCGTGGCCCGCTTCTGCCGCACGCTGTCGACGCTGATGACCTCGGGCGTGCCGATTCTCGACGGCCTCGAGATCACGGCCAAGACCGCCGGCAACGCCATCATCGAGGACGCGCTCTTCGACGTGCGCCGCAGCATCGAGCGCGGCGAGACCGTGGCCGGGCCGCTCAAGACCACTGGCGTCTTTCCCGGCATGGTGGTGCAGATGATCGGCGTCGGTGAAGCGACTGGCGCGCTCGACACCATGCTGGCCAAGATCGCCGAGTTCTACGAGGAAGAAGTCGACACCGCGGTGGCCGGCCTGCTGACGCTGCTCGAACCGGTGATGATTGCCTTCCTGGGGATCGTCGTCGGCGGCATCGTCGTGGCGATGTACCTGCCGATCTTCGGCCTGATCAGCCAGTTGACCTGATGTCTGCGCTGGGGCCCCGGCTGGCGAGGCTGGTCGCGATCCGTCTCGGGGCCGCGACGCTGCTGGCCCTCTTCGCGGTGGCCCTGGGCCTGGTCGGCTCGACGCTGTGGCCGATCGAGCGCGCCGTGGTGGCGCTGGCCGGGCTCTTCGTCATCGCCCTGATCGACGCCGTGACGGTGCGCCTGGCCGACCGCTTCGCGATCACCGCCGATCTGCACTTCGCCCTCGATGCGGCGCTCATCTCGACCTACATCTACGCCACCGGCGGGGTGACGAGCGTGTTCACGCCGCTCTACGCGCTGCCCATCGTCGCCGCCGCCGGCGTCCAGTACCGCCGCGGCAGCCTGCGGATGGCCGGGCTGGCCAGCCTCTGCTTCGTGGCCATCGTCGTCTTCCAGTACTCGGTGCCGCCGCCGGCGCTCGGTCTGGCGCCCGTCGTGCTGCCACGGGTCGACGTGGCGTGGGTGACGGTCGGCATCAACGTGTTCGCCTTCCTGGCCGTGGCGTTCCTCGCCGGCCAGCTGGCCGAGAACCTGCGCTGGGCCGACGTCGCGGTCGAAGCCGCGTCCGAGAAGATCGCCGACCTCGAAGCCTTCAACCGCAACGTCATCGACCACCTGGCGAGCGGCCTGACCACGATGGACGCGTCCGGCCAGGTGATGACCTTCAACCGGGCCGCCGCCGCCATCACCGGCTGGAGCACCGATGTGTCGGGGAAGCCGGCGTCCGACGTCCTGCAACTCCCCGAGACGTTCGCCCAGGCCCTGCACCGGCGACGGCGATGCCCGCGCCCGTCGCGTCGACTACACCTATCACCGCGCCGACGGCCGGCCGATCGAACTGGGCGTGAGCGCCGCGCCGCTGCCGCTCGGGAACGGCCAACTGGGCTTCATCTTCACCTTCCAGGACGTCACCGCCATCAAGGGCCTCGAGCGCACGGCCCAGATGCGCCAGCGCCTGGCCGCGGTGGGCGAGATGGCCGCCGGCATCGCTCACGAGATCCGCAATCCCCTGGCCTCGATGTCGGGGGCCATGCAGGTGCTGCGCGGCGAACTGCCGCTCTCGACCGAGCAGGCACAGTTGATGGACATCGTGTTGCGCGAGTCCGACCGGCTGAACGGCACCATCTCGTCGTTCCTCGCCTACGCCCGCCCGAGCCACGTCGCCGTGGCCCGGATCGACGCGCGCCGCCCGGTGCAGGACACCGCCGCGCTGCTGCGAACCAGTCCCGAAACCTTGCCTCACCATCGCATCCAGGTGACCGTGCCCGACGGGCCCGGTGTGGGTCGACGCCGACGAGAACCAGCTGCGGCAGATCGTCTGGAACCTGGCGACCAACGGCCTCAAGGCCATGCCCGACGGCGGCCGCCTCGAGCTGTTTGCCGCGGCCGACGACGGCGCGGTCGACCATCGGCGTGCGCGACGAGGGCACCGGCATCGCCGCCGACGAGGTCGATGCCATCTTCCATCCGTTCCGCGGCTCGTTCGGCCGCGGCAGCGGACTGGGGCTGGCCATCGTGCACCGCATCGTCACCGACTACAATGGGCGTATCGATGTCCAGTCCGCGTTGGGCCAGGGCACCACCATCACCGCCAGGTTCCCCGCCCCGCCGGCGGCGAGCGCGTCCTCTGGCCTGCCCCGGTAGTTGACCTATGAGTGCCCCGCCCGAACGGAAATCACGCATCCTCGTGGTCGACGACGAGCGCTCGCTGCGCGAGATGCTGTCGATCGTCCTCGGCCGCGAGGGCTACGAGGTCGCCACCGCCGAGAACGTCGGCGCGGCCCTCGACCAGATTCGCAACGGCCCCCTGCCGGACCTGCTGATCAGCGACCTGCGCATGCCCGATGGCTCCGGCGTCGACGTGCTGCGCGCCCTCAAGGAGCGCAGCCCGGGTTCGGTGGGCCTGCTGCTGACCGCGTTTGCCTCGGCCGACACCGCCGTCGAGGCCATGCGCCTGGGCGCCGTCGACTACCTGACCAAGCCGTTCGACGTGGCCGACCTGAAGCAGCGCGTGGCCCGCTACCTCGAGACCAAGCGGCTGTCCGAGATGCAAGTGGCCCCGGCCGACGGCCGCAAGGGCCAGGGCTTCGTCCTGGCCGGGCGCAGCCGCCAGATCCTCGACGTCATCAGTCTGGTGGCCCGCGTGGCCCGCACCGACGCCAGCGTGCTCATCACCGGCGAATCCGGCACCGGCAAGGAGTGGACGGCGCGCGAGATCCATCAGCAGTCGACGCGCCAGACGCAGCCCTTCGTGGCCGTCAACTGCGGCGCTTTCACCGAGTCGATTCTCGAGTCCGAGCTCTTCGGGCACATGAAGGGCTCGTTCACCGGCGCCGTCGAGACCAAGAAGGGCCTGCTCGAATCGGCCGACCACGGCACGCTGTTTCTCGACGAAGTGGGCGAGACCAGCCTGGGCATGCAGGTCAAGCTGCTGCGCGTGCTGCAGGAGCGCCGCTTCCGGCGGGTGGGCGGCACCCAGGAGCTCGAGGCCGACGTGCGCTTCATCGCCGCCACCAACCGCAATCTCGAGGAGATGGTGCGTAGCGGCGCGTTCCGCGAGGATTTCTTCTTCCGCATCAACGTCATCTCGGTGCGCCTGCCGGCGCTGCGCGAGCGCGCCGAGGACATTCCGATCATGGCGGAGCAGTTCGTGAAGCGCTTCGCCGAGCGCATGGGCCGGCCGGTGAGCGGCATCGCCGCCGAGGCCATGCGCCTGCTCATGGCCTACCGCTGGCCGGGCAACGTGCGCGAACTCGAGAACGTCATGGAACGCGGCGTGGCCCTCGAGCAATCGGGCGAGCTCACGGTGGAAAGTCTGCCGCCGCACCTGGCGGAGGCATCGGGCGGCGGCGCCCACGCGGTGGAGGCCATTCCCGCCTCCGGCTTCAACCTCGAAACCCACCTGCAGCAGATCGAACGGATGCATCTCGAACGCGCGCTCAAGCAAGCCAACGGCGTGCAGGTGAAGGCCGCAGATCTGCTCGGGATTACCTTCCGGCAATTCCGCTACCTCGCCAAGAAGTACCAGCTGAAGTAGTGCCCAAGGCTGTCAGTCGCCGCGACGGCGCTGACACCGCTCGTCAGCAGTTCTTGCCCTCTGCCTCTCCACCCGCCCCCGGGTCCCGCCTGTAAGTCCCTCGATTCAAATGGTTTGACGCACTCCTCGAGAGTTACCGAGGAGTTGGCATCGCCGTTGCTCTAGTAAGGGCATCGACGCCGACCCGCGAGGCGGCGTTGCGACATCGACGGCAGCCGACGACCGCTGCCGTCCACTGGAGGTCCACACACATCATGCGTATTCGTGACACCAAGGGTTTCACCCTCATCGAGCTGCTCATCGTGGTTGCCATCATCGGCATCATCGCGGCCATCGCCATCCCCGGCCTGCTGCGGGCCCGCATGGCCGGCAACGAGGCGTCGGCCATCGGCTCGGTGCGCGCGGTCAACAGCGCCCAGAGCGCCTTCTCGGCGGCCGGCGTCGGCAGTCCCTACTCGGCCAGCCTGGCCCGTCTCGCGGCCGGCTGCGCCGGCGGCGCCGGCTTCGTCTCGACCGACATCGCCCTCGACCCGTCGGTGAAGAGCGGCTACACGGTGCGCGTGGTGGCGGCGGCCGGTGCGGCCGCGCAGGGCACGGGTTGCGACGCCGTGGCCGGCACGAGCGGCTACTACGCGACGGCCGTCCCGGTCACCTTCCAGACCAGCGGCAACCGCAGCTTCGCCAGCACCACGGTGGGCACCATCTTCTGGAACCCCACCGCGGCGGCGCCGACGGAGCCCGACATGGCGCCCGGCGGCCCCGGCACGGCGCTCCAGTAACGCCACGTCCGGAGCGACAGAGCACGACTCTCAAGGCGCCGGGCGCGGCCTTCGACCAGGCCCGGTGCCGCGTTCTCAAAGCACTCGCTAAATCCCTGGGGAGTGTTCGTAGTTCGAAGTTCGGCTGCGGCCGAGGAGCAGACAAATGCGCATTCGTGACACCAAGGGTTTCACCCTTATCGAACTCCTGATTGTGGTCGCCATCATCGGCATCATCGCGGCCATCGCCATTCCCGGTCTGCTCCGTGCCCGCATGGCCGGCAATGAAGCCTCGGCCATCGGTTCGGTGCGAGCCTCCAACAGCGCGGAAGCGGCGTTCTCGGCGGCCGGCGTCGGCAGCCCCTACTCGGCGACCCTGGCGCGGCTGGCGGCCGGATGCGCCGGCGGACCGGGCTTCGTGTCGACCGACATCGCCCTCGACCCCTCGGTCAAGAGCGGCTACACCGTGCGCGTGGCGGCAGCGGCCGGCGCGGCGGCGCAGGGCACCGGCTGCGACGGCGCGGCGGGCACGAGCGGCTACCTGGCCACGGCCGTCCCGGTCACCTTCCAGACCAGCGGCAACCGCAGCTTCGCCAGCACCACGACCGGCACCATCTTCTGGAACAACACCGCCGCGGCCCCGACGGAAGCCGACATGGCGCCCGGCGGTCCCGGCCTGGCGCTGCAGTAAACCGAGGCGCGGCCGATTGGTCGCAGAGTGAATTCTGGCCGGCACGGCCAACGACCAGCCGTGCCGGTCCTTCTACAAGACCGCCGCCCAATTCAGGACGGCGATTTCATGGAAACGAAAGAACGGCTGAGGCCGGAGGGGGAGCAGGCAATGCGTATTCGTGACAACAAGGGTTTCACCCTGATTGAACTTCTGATCGTCGTCGCCATCATCGGCATCATCGCGGCCATCGCCATCCCCGGTCTGCTGCGGGCCCGCATGGCCGGCAACGAAGCCTCGGCCATCGGCTCGGTGCGGGCCATGAACAGCGCCGAGAGCGCCTTCTCGGCGGCCGGCGTCGGCAGCCCCTACTCGCCGACCCTGGCGCGGCTGGCGGCCGGTTGTGCCGGCGGCGCGGGCTTCGTCTCGACCGACATCGCGCTCGACCCCTCGGTGAAGAGCGGCTACACGGTCCGTCTGGTCGCCGGCGCCGGTGCGGTAGCCCAGGGCACGGGCTGCGACGCCGCGCCGGGCACCAGCGCCTACTACGCTACGGCTGTGCCGGTGACCTTCCAGACCAGCGGCAACCGCAGCTTCGCCAGCGGCACCGCCGGCACCATCTTCTGGAATCCGACGGCCGCGGCGCCGACGGAAGCCGACATGTTGCCCGGCGGCCCCGGCGCGGCCCTGCAGTAAACTTCTCGATCTGACGAAAAGACCTATACCCGATTCGGTTCGACACCCGCGGGCGCGGCTCCACGAGCCGCGCCCGTCCGCGTTTGGAAACGGACCCGTCCACTTCCGGATGGGGCCTCGTGGGCCTGGGTGCTGGCTTCGGCCGAAGGAGAATTGCTAGATGCGTATTCGTGAGACGAAGGGTTTCACCCTGATCGAACTCCTGATCGTGGTCGCCATCATCGGCATCATCGCGGCCATCGCCATTCCCGGCCTGCTCCGGGCCCGCATGGCCGGCAACGAAGCCTCGGCCATCGGCTCGGTCCGAGCCGTCAGCAGCGCCGAAGCGTCCTTCTCCGCGGCCGGCGTGGGCAGTCCCTATGCGGCCACCCTGGCGCGGCTCGCGGGCGGCTGCGCCGGCGGCGCCGGCTTCGTCTCGACCGACCTGTCGCAGGACCCGACCATCAAGAGCGGCTATACCGTCCGCCTGCAGGCGGGCGGCGGGCGCCGCGGCCCAGGGCACGGGCTGCGACGGCGCGCCGGGCACGAGCGCCTACTACGTCGACGGCCACGCCGGTCACGTTCCAGACGAGCGGCAACCGCAGCTTCGCCAGCAACACCACCGGCACGATTTTCTGGAACAACACGGCGGCGGCGCCGACCGAAGCCGACATGGCTCCTGGCGGCCCGGGCACCGCGCTGCAGTAGACGAGCCTCGCACCACCTCAACCCAGCGGCGCCGGCCGCGCGGCCGGCGTCGCGGCGGCAGCCCTGCGTCTCGGGAGGGCCCGCGAAAGCCGTTACAATAACCACCGATGGCGCAGCCACCGCACGTAACCGGGTCATCTCGCTCCGCGGCCGCAATCTCCCCGCTGATGTGGGGCGCGGCGCTGCTCGGGCTGGGCGCGTCGAGCGCCTCGACGTGGGTGCACTACCGTCTGCTCAACGACCCGGCCTACGCCAGCTTCTGCGACGTCAACCAGTCGCTCAGCTGCACCAGCGCGTATGCCAGCGCCTACGGCTCGGTGGCCGGGGTGCCCGTCGCGGTGGTGGGGATGATCTTCTTTGCCGTCGTGCTGCTTGGTGCTTGCTCTCACGGCGGGTTCGCCGGTGAGCCGCGCCCATGCTGTCGACGTATGTGCTGGTCCTCGCGGTCGCCGCCGTGTTCCCGGTTGCCTACCTGGGTTACGCCTCGTTCGTCGTGCTGAAGACGGTTTGCATGTTGTGTGTCGCCACGTATGTGGCGGTGCTGGGTTTGCTGGTGTCGGCCGCGACGGCCACGAGGATGTCCATGAGCGCACTGCCCGAGCGTCTGGCGGCGGATGTCCGCCGCCTGCTGAGAACCCCCGCCGCCGTGATGTCGGTCATCGCCGTTCTGGCCGGCGCCGCGGCGCTGGTGTGGGCGTTCCCGGCCGAGACCGTGAATGCGGCGTCGACCGCTGCCGAAGGGAGCGACGGCCAGGCGGCCCAGGCGACGGGGAGCGCAGCGCTCACGCCGGGCCAGCTCCAGGAGCTCGAAAAGTTCATGAACGCCCAGCAGCGCATCCCGGTGATGGTGGCCACCGAGGGCGCCGCCGTGGTGCTCGTGAAGTTCAACGACTACATGTGCCCGCCGTGCGGCCAGACCTATGCCGAGTACAAGCCGGTGCTGGCGCGCTACGCACAAGGAATACCCGGGCAAGCTCAAGTTCGTGACCACGCGACTTCCCGCTCGACCCGGAGTGCAACCGCTTCACGCCTTCCGGCAGCCACATGGCCTCGTGCGAAGCGGCCGTGGCCGTCCGCCTGGCCCGCGAGAAGGGCAAGGCCGACGCCGATGGAGAACTGGCTGTTCGCCAACCAGCCCACGCTCACGCCCACCAACGTGAAAGAGGCGGCGCGGATGCTGGCCGGGGTCACCGACTTCGACGCCCGCTACCCGACCACGCTGCAGCTCGTGAAGGGCGACATCGAGCAGGGGCAGCAGCTCCAGGTGCAGGGCACGCCCACGTTCTTCCTGAACGGCATCCGCCTGCCCGGCCTGCGCGCGCAGTTCCTCGACGCCGCCATCGCCCTGGAGATGAAGCGCGCCGGCGTCACCGTCCGCTGACGATGCTCGCCATCGAGACCGATGGCCTGACCAAGGACTACCTGGTCGGGTTCTGGCGGCCGCGCCCCTACCGCGCGCTCGACCACCTGACCCTCGCGGTCGAGCCCGGCGAGGTCTTCGGCTTCCTCGGTCCGAACGGCGCCGGCAAGAGCACGGCCATCAAGCTGCTGATGCAGCTCATCTTCCCGACCAGCGGCAGCGCCCGCATCCTCGGCCGGCCGGTCGGCGACGTCGAGGTGCGGCGGCGCATCGGCTTCCTGCCCGAGAACCCCGCGTTCTACGACTACCTGACGCGCCGAGGAGCTGCTGACCTACTTCGCCAGCCTGTTCGACATCCCGGCGGCGGAACGCCGCGCCCGCGTGGCCCGCGTGCTCGACGAGGTGGGCATCGGGGCCGAGCGCCGCCTGCGCTTGCGTTCCTACTCGAAGGGCATGGTGCAGCGTGTCGGCATCGCGCAGGCCCTCATCAACGAGCCCGACGTGGTGTTCTTCGACGAGCCGATGTCGGGCCTCGATCCGCTCGGGCGGCGCGAAGTGCGGCAGCTGATGCTGCGCCTGCGCGACCGCGGCTGCACGGTGTTCTTCAGCTCGCACATCCTGTCGGACGCCGAGGCGCTGTGCAGCCAGGTGGCGATCATCGCCCAGGGGCGGTTGGCCACCGGCGGGCGGCTCTCCGACATCCTCGGCGCCGACGTGCTCGGCTGGGACCTGGTGGTCGAGCGCGTCTCGCCCGAGGCGCTGGCTCTGCGTGCAGGCGCGGGCCCGGGCGGTGACCGACCTGCACGACGGGCGCTACGCCCTGGACCTGCCGCCGGAGGCGCCGGACGCGACCCTGCAGCAACTGACGGCAGCCGGCGCGCGCGTCGTCTCGCTCAACCCGCTGCGGGCCACGCTCGAGGACGTCTTCGTGAAGCACGTGGCCCAGACCGCGGTGCGGGAGACGTCGGCGTTATGAGCCTGGGCGCCGTCCGCAAGGTGGCCGTCGCCGTCTTCAAGGAGTCGGTCCGCGACCGCGTGCCCTACAGCCTGGTCATCTTCGCCGTCGTGCTGATGGCCGCCTCGTTCCTCCTCAGCCGGCTCACGGCGGGGCAGGACCTGAAGGTCATCAAGGACCTGGGCCTGGCCACCATGAACGCCATCGGGCTGCTCATCGCCATCTTCATCGGCACCGGCCTGGTGTCCAAGGAAGTCGAGCGTCGCAGCATCTATTCGCTCCTCGCCAAGCCGCTGTCGCGCTCCAGCTTCATCGTCGGCAAGTACGCCGGGCTCGTGCTCACGCTCGCGGTCAACCTCGGGATGATGACCATCGCCTTCTACGCGATGATGGAATATCTGTCGCTGACCACCGACGACTGGATCAAGCAGGGCTGGCGCGCCCCGGCCCTCGATCCCGGGCTGCTCGTGCCGATCGCGCTCATCGGCGTGCAGCTGATGTTGACGACGGCGGTGGCCGTCTTCTTCTCCACCTTCTCGAGCCCGCTGCTCTCGATGCTGTTCACGCTCGGCATCTGGGTGGCCGGGCACTTCAGCGGCGACCTGCGTGACTTCCAGGCTGCGGTCGACTCGCCGGCCGCGGCGGCCGTGGCCCGCGGGCTCTACTACGCGCTGCCGAACCTCGCCGCCATCGACGTGAAGAACGACGT
This sequence comes from uncultured Acidobacteriota bacterium, assembly GCA_963834325.1. Lineage (GTDB taxonomy): Bacteria > Acidobacteriota > Vicinamibacteria > Vicinamibacterales > UBA2999 > CADEFD01. The sequence goes on along the minus strand of CAWIBL010000012.1, from coordinate 2,432,707 downwards.
CGTGCACGGCCTGGCCGTGCCGTGGGCAGCCGTGGCGGCCGGCGTGGCCTCGCTCCTGGCCTACATCGGCGTGCTCGTCACCGCGTCCACCCTGATCTTCAACCGCCGCGACTTCAAGTAGGCCGCGTGACTGCCACTGCCGCCCCGGCGCACGACCGCTGGACCGTCATCGCCATGGTGGCGCTGCTCGTCATCGCCGTCGGTCTGCAGGCGGCGCGCGACCGGCTCGCGCCGGCCGCGCGCGCCGGCGCCGCCACGGCTGTGGCTGCAGTCGCCCGAGGCGACCCGGCGCGTGATGCTGTCGTTCACCGACCTGGCCGCCGACGTCTACTGGGTCCGGGCCGTGGTGCACTACGGCGGCGAGCGCCGCTCGCCGGCGGCGAGCGGCCGCTACGCCTTGCTCCACCCGCTGCTCGACATGACGACCACGCTCGATCCGCATTTCGACGTGGCCGCCCGCATGGGCGCGATCTTCCTGAGCGAAGGCTATCCGGGCGGCCCCGGGCGTCCCGATCTGGCGCTGGAGCTGCTGCGCAAAGGGCTTCGCCACGATCCCGACCCGCTGGCAGTATCGCCACGACATCGCCTTCGTGCAGTTCTGGTGGCTGAAGGACTACCAGGCCGCCGCCGCGCGAATTCGAGGCGGCCGGCAGCATGCCCGGCGCGCCGCCGTGGCTGCGCACCATGGCCGCCGTGACCCTCACCAAGGGCGGCGACCGGGAGTCGGCGCGAAAGCTGTGGAGCGAACTGCTGGCCGGCGCCGAACTCGACTGGATGCGCGATGCCGCCGTCTTCCGCCTGCGCCAGCTCGCCGCGCTCGACGACCTGGACGCGCTCAACGCGCAGCTGGCGCGCTTTCGCGGCCGCCGTGATCTGTCGTGGGCGCTGCTGATTGGCGCCGGGACGCTGAGCGGCGTGCCGGTCGATCCCGCCGGCGTGCCCTACGAGATCGCGCCCGACGGCAGCGCCGTGCTCGGCGCCGGATCGCCGCTGGCGCCCCTGCCCGAGATCGCCACCCCATCATGACCCCCACCGACCTTCCCGTGCTCCTGATTGCCGCCGCGTTCGGGCTGATTGTCGGCTCGTTCCTGAACGTGGTCATCTACCGCCTGCCGCGCGGCAAATCGGTGGTCTGGCCGGCCTCGGCGTGCGGCGGCTGCCACCGCGAACTGCGCTGGTTCGAGAACATCCCGCTGGTCAGTTGGGCCGTGCTCGGCGGGAAGTGCGCGCGCTGCCAGGCGCCGATCTCGATGCAGTATCCGCTGGTCGAGGCGACAACGGCGCTGCTCTTCGTGATCGTCGCGGCAACGACACCGGTAGGACCGCTGCTGGCGGCGCGGCTGGTCTTCGTGGGCCTGCTCGTCGTGCTCTTCGGCATCGATCTCGAGCACCAGATCCTGCCCAACGTCATCACCCTGCCGGGCATCGCCGTGGGTTTGGCCTTCTCGTGGTTCGCGCCGCCCGGCTGGCGGGCGGCGCTGCTCGGGGCGCTGCTCGGCGCCGGCGTGCTCTATGCCATCGCCGCCGGCTATTACGCCGTGCGCAAGGAGGAAGGCCTGGGCATGGGCGACGTCAAGATGCTGGCGATGATCGGCGCCTTCCTGGGCTGGCAAGCGGTGCTGCTGACGCTCGTCCTGGCGTCGTTCTCGGGCGCGGTCATCGGCCTTGCGATGATCGCCGGGCAGCGCGGCTCGATGAAATACGCCTTGCCGTTCGGCACGTTCCTGGCCATCGGCGCGCTCGTGGCCATGCTGGCCGGGCAGCCGATCATCGACTGGTACGTGGGTTTCTACTGACCATGCCGCAGTTCTCGCCGGCCGGCGCCCTGCTGCTCGGGCTCACCGCCATCGTCGGCTTCCTGGCGGGCGTGCTCGGCTTCGCTTTGCTGCGCATCGCCGCCGGGGCGCGCGATTCGGGCCGGCATCTGCGCGAGTCGAGCGCCGACACCACCCTGCTCTCCGCGGCGCTGCAGGAGGCCGTGGCCAAGATCCGGCAGCAGGAGCGCACCAGCTTCGCGCGGGCCGAAGTGTCCGAGCGCTTGAACGCGCAGATTGTCGACGGCCTCACCTCGGGCCTGCTCGTAGCCGGGGCCGACGGTCAGGTGCGGATGCTCAACCCGGCGGGGCACCGCATCCTGGGCATCGAGCCGCGGCCCATGCCCGCGCCGCTGCACGAAATGCTTGCCGCGGTGCCCGACCTGACGCAGCTCGTGAAGGACGCTGCCACCGGTCGCCGGGCGGTGTTGCGCCGGCATATCGCCACCGGCAGCGCCAGCGGCGGGCCCTCGCATCTGGGCGTCACGCTCTCGCCGTGGTCGGGCGGGCCGGGCGAGTCGGGGGTCATCTGCCTCTTTACCGACCTGTCGCGGGTCGTGGCCCTCGAGGAGCAACTGCGTCTCAAGGACGCGCTGGCCCGGCTCGGCGAGCTGACGGCCGGCCTGGCCCACGAGTTCCGCAACGGGCTCGCCACCGTCCACGGCTACGCCCGGCTGCTCGAGCCCAAGGCGCTGGCGGCGCCGTACAGCGCCTACGCCGAAGGCATCCGCGCCGAAACGCAGGCGCTGGGCGACGTGGTCACGCGCTTCCTGGCCTTCGCCCGCCCTGAACGGCTCACGCTGCAGACCCTGGCCCTCGAACTGGTCGTGACGCGCGCCGTGACCGACGTCGATCCAGGGCGCACTGCGGTCACCGCCCACGGCGTCTTCGGGCACGTCGAGGGCGACGAAGTGCTGCTCCGCCAGGCGTTCGCCAATCTGGTGCGCAATGCGATCGAGGCGTGCCAGCGCGCCGGCGTCACGCCGGCCGTGCGCGTCGAGGGCCGGATCAACACCGGGGAAGGGACGGTGGAGATCACCGTGTCCGACAACGGTCCCGGTCTGCCGCCGGGCGAACACGACCGGCTCTTCCAGCCGTTCTTCACGACGCGCTCCGACGGCACCGGTCTGGGCCTGGCCCTCGTGCAGAAGTTCGTCGTGACCCACAACGGCAGCGTCCGCGCCGAAGACGGCAGCGCCGGCGGTGCCGTCTTCACGGTGCGCCTGCCGCTCAAGCTGCTCGCGGCCTGAACGGCCTGGCCTGCGCCCGACGCCTCGCGCGGCAATTGCTGCCACGGGCCACTGCGTCCGGGCGCGCAGCTTCTGACCCGCCCTTCAGCCCCATCGCGCCGACCTCTCGAAAAATGGCCGCCGCGCCGAGTCTGCGCGGCTGGCTCGCCGGTTGCACTGCTGGCTGCGTGACCCGCACAGGGGGTCGCGACAGGAGGGTCGATGCGCACATCGGAAACGGCCGCAGCAGGATTCACGATCATCGAAGCCATCGTGGCGCTGGCCATCGTCACGACCGGCGTTCTGGCCCTCGCCAGTCTCGCGACGCAAGTCACCGAAGCGGTGCTGCGCGCGCGCCGGCACACCACGGCGGCGGTGCTGGCTGATCAGGCCGTGGCGATGCGGCTGCGCCAGCCGCTGGCGGCGACGCCGCCCGATTGCCTGCAGTACGACGTGGCCGGCTGCGTCGAGCGGCTCGACGGCGCCGGGGCCATCACCACCGGTCCCGCCGCGTTCGTGCGGCGCTGGCGCATCGCCGCCATCGGCGGCGTCGTCCCGGCCGCGTGGACGCTCGGCGTCTGCGTGGTGCCGATCCACGAGCGGCGGAGCACCGGGCCGGCGCCGGGCGCGTGCGTGGCCCGGGTCGCCTGGGAGGCCGCGCCATGAGCCCACGCCCCGCCCCGCGTCGCGCCCGCGCCGACGCCGGCACGACCCTCGTCGAACTGCTCGTCGCCGTGGCTCTCCTCGGCCTGGCGCTCGGCACCGTGGCCATGCTCGCGCACCGCCGTGCTCGCCGGCTTCGAGGCCGATCCGGCGGCCGCCGACGAACAGCAGCGCGCCCGCAGCGGCGTCAACGCGCTCGTCGACGACGTGCTCCACGCCGGCAGCGGCTTCGTGCAAGCCGCCGACGACGCGCCCGGTGCCGGCGTGCCGGCGCTCACCCCGGACGTCGTGAGGGCGGGCGGGTGGGCCGTGCAGGCGCTGCCCAACACCGTGACGACCATGGCTGGACGCCGCGGCGCCGCCCACGCGCCGGCTGCGCGCTCCGGCGGCGGCGGGCGAGGTGTGGCTCCGCCTGGAACGCCCGGCCTTCTGCTCGGCCGTGTCGGTCACGTGCGGATTCGCCGCGGGCGACGACCTGCTGCTCTTCGATCGCCACGGCCGCTTTGCCGTGGCTGCCGTCGCGCAGGTGGTGGCGCCGCTGGATCTGGAGCTGGACGCGCCGCTCGTCGAGACGTGGCTCACCGGCGCGGCGGTGTCCTCGCTGGCGACACACTCGTACGCCGCGCGTCGCCGACCCCACCACCGGCCTGTCGCAACTCGTGCGCCGCCTGGGCGCGGGTCCAGCCAATCCGGTCATCGACTTCGTGACGCGCTTCGAGGTCGAGTGGCACACCGACGGCGCGGCGCCGTTCGTGCGCGTGGCGCCGGATGGCACATTGCAGGACGCGACGGCCGGCCCGCGTCCGCCGCTGGCAGGCGCCGTAGGTGACCCGTCGTGGCCGCCGGGCGAAAACTGCGCCTTCGCGCTCGGTCCTGCCGGCGCGCCGGTCGTGGCGCGGCGCCACCGGGCCGGCCGCTCTCGCCGCCTTCGCCGACGGGCCCTGGTGCCCGGCGGCGGCGGCGCCCACGCGGTGGGACGCGGATCTGGCGCGCGTCACGCGCGTCACCGTGCGACTTGGCGTGGCCGTGGCATCGGCGCGGCTGCGCCCGCCCGGAAGCGGGATCGCGGGTGTGCCGGGCGGTCGGGTCGTGCCCGACCTCACGCTGGTCACCGACATCGTGACGGGACGTCGAAACGGAGGTGGATGACATGGCTCGCACAATGCTGCGCGGCGACGCGGGCTTCGGACTGGTGGCGGTGCTGGTGTGGCTCAGCCTGCTGGCCACGTTCGCGCTCGGCGTGGCCCTCTCGACGTCGGCGGAGCCGCCGGCCGCCGGCGCGCTGCACGAGAAGCTGAAGATGACGCGCGCCGCGGAGTCGGCCGTCGCCCTGGCGGTGGCCACCCTGGGGCAGCAGGACGACTGGACGGCGGCTCCCGCCGGCGCCGTGCCGTCTGCCTTCACCGACGGCGCGCCCGGCCCGCGCGTCGTCGGCGGCGCCGTGATCGATCTCGCGGCCGAGACCAACCTGCGCACTTGCGGACGGATCACCGCGTGCGACGACGGGGCGACCTCGGCCTCGTCCGCGGCGCGCCCATGGGGGGTGCGCAATCCCCGCTGGCAGCTCCTCGTGCACCAGCCGCTGGCGATGCTCGACGCGGCGGCAGGCGCGGTCTGTCCCTGCTACCTGATGGCGTGGGTGGCCGACGACCCGGCCGACGCCGACGGCGATCCACGCCGCGATGCCCCGCCCGGCGTCGACGGACACGGCGTGCTGCTGGTCCGCGGCGTGGCGTTCGGCGGCGGCGGGGCGATGGGCGAGGTAGAAGCGCTCGTCGCGCAGCCGTGCCGCCGTTCCAGCACCTCCTGCGGCGGGATTCGCGTGCAATCCTGGGGCGCCGTGCGCGACGGCGTTCCTTGACCGCGTGCGCGGGCGGGGCGTACCATTTCCGCAGGGTGATTTCGTCCATGATTCCAAGTGCATCACGCCGTCTCGCCGCCGGGTTGGTGGCCGTTCTGTTCGCGGCGCTCCCGGGCCTCGCCGGGGCCCAGTCGCTGGCCGACGTGGCTCGCGTCGAGAAGGCCCGCCGGCAGGAGCAACCGAAGGCGTCGAAGGTCTACACCAACGACAGCGTGAAGATCCGACATCACGCCGAGCCTGCCGGTGCCCGACGGCGCCGCGCCCGGCGCGTCAGCCTCCGCCGACGCGCCGCCCGCGTCTGTGCCGGCCGGGACCGACGACGTCGCCCCGGGCCTGCCGGCCGGCGAACGCCGCGACCAGGCCTACTGGAAGAGCCGCATGGCCGGGGCGCGCGAGCAGCTGGAACGGTCGAGGACCTTCGCCGAGGCGCTGCAAACGCGCATCAACGCGCTCACCGCCGACTTCGTCAATCGCGACGACCCGGCGCAGCAGGCGCAGATTGGTCAGAACCGCGTCAAAGCCGTGGCCGAACTCGACCGCGTGCAGCGCGAGATCGCCGGTCACACCAAGAGCATCGCCGGCATCGAGGACGAGGCGCGCAAGGCGGGCGTGCCGCCGGGCTGGCTCCGCTGAACGAGCTGACCCACCCGGCGAACGACCCCGATGAAGGGGTCGTTCTGGTCGTCGAGGATCGCGACGCGCTGCGCACGATGCTGCGCCTCGCGCTCGAGTCGCAGGGCCACCGTGTCGCCGAGGCGCGCGACCAGCCCGAGGCCGAAGCCATGCTCGCCAGCACGCCTCCGGCCGTCGTCATCACCGACCTGCGTCTGCCTGCCGGCGATGGTCTGGGCGTGCTGCGGGCAGTGAAGACGGCCGACGCGACCATCCCGGTCGTGGTCATGACCGCCTACGGCGGGGTGCAGGACGCGGTCGCGGCGATGAAGGAAGGGGCGCTCGACTTCCTCGCCAAGCCGGTCGATCCCGAGCACCTGGAGCTGGTCGTCGGCCGGGCCGTGGCCCAGCAGCGGCTGGTGCGGGAGCACGAGCGCCTCAAGCAGGAAGTGGCCGAGCGGCGCGGGGCGCCGCGCATCATCGGCAAGGCGCCGGCCCTGCGCAAGGCCATCCAGACCATGCAGCGCGCCGCGGCCACCGGCATCACCGTGCTGCTCGAAGGGGAAAGCGGCACCGGCAAGGAGCTGTTCGCCCGCGCCCTCCACGCCTGGAGCGACCACGCCGAAGGTCCGTTCATCGCCATCAACTGCGCCGCGCTGCCCGAGACGCTGCTCGAGTCCGAACTGTTCGGCTACGAGAAGGGCGCCTTCACCGGCGCCCACCAGCGCAAGCTCGGGCGGTTCGAGCTGGCCCACCACGGCACGCTCTTCCTCGACGAGATCGGCGAACTGGCGCCGACCATCCAGGCCAAGATTCTGCGCGTGCTGGAAACCCGCGAGTTCGAGCGCGTCGGCGGCACCGCCACGCTTGCGCGCCGACGTGCGGCTGGTGGCGGCCACCAATCGCAGCCTGCGTCACGAGGTGGCCGAGCGCCGTTTCCGCGAGGATCTCTTCTTCCGGCTGTCGGTGATGCCGATTACCGTGCCGCCGCTGCGCGACCGCGGCGACGACGTGTTGCTGCTGGCGCAGTACTTCATCGAGCGCCACGCCCAGGCGTGCGGCCGCACGCCGCCGGTGCTCGACCCGGCGTCGAGCGCGGCGCTCGAGGCGTACCGGTGGCCGGGCAACGTGCGCGAGCTGCAGAACTGCCTGGAGCGCGCGGCCATTCTCGTGCGACGGCGGGGTCATCACCCCGCGCCATCTGCATCTGACCGAGGCGGCCCCTCCGGCGCCAGCACCCGAGCCCTCGGGCCCCGAGTTGTCGGGCACTCTGGCCGAAGTGGTCGAGCGCGCGCGGCAGGACGCCGAGCGGCGCAAGATCGCGGCGGTGTTGAGCGAGACCGGCAACGACACGGTGCGCGCCGCCGAGCTGCTGGGTGTGGGTTTCCGCGAGCTCATCGCCAAGATGCGCGCCTACGGTCTCGGCACCGCCTGATCCGCCGCCGGCAGCAGCCGGCGGTCAGCGCGCGCCGACGCCGAGCGGGGCGAGCGCGGCCCGCAACTCGCGGCTGGTCACGTCCGTGACCGTGGTGGTGGCGCCGCCGCCGGCGGCCAGCACGAAGTGCAGACGGCCGTTGATCACCTTCTTGTCCCGGCCGATTGCGGCGACGATGCTCGCCGCCGGAACGTCGGCCACCGAGGGCAACGGACCCAGGCGCGTGATCAGCGCCGAGACGCGCTCGGCCAGCGCGCGGCGGCGTGACGCCGCGGGCCACGCCCAGCGCCAGCGCCGCGCGCATGCCCAGCCCCACCGCCTCGCCGTGCCGCAGCCGGCCGTAGCCGGTCGTGGCCTCCAGCGCGTGGCCCACGGTGTGGCCGAAGTTCAGCGTGCGGCGCAGGCCGTGCTCGTGCTCGTCGGCGCTCACGATGTCGGCCTTGATGCGGCAGCACCTGGCCACGACGTCGGTGAGCGCGTCGCCTTCCTGGGTCAGGATCTCCGGCAACGCCGTGTCGATCGTGTCGAGCAGCGCCTCGTCGGCGATGACCCCGTACTTGAGCACCTCGTAGAGCCCGGCGCGGAACTCGCGGCGCGAGAGCGTGACGAGCGCGTCGGGGTCGGCGACGACCAGGGCCGGCGGATGGAACGCGCCAATCAGGTTCTTGCCGGCGCTGTGGTTCACGCCGACCTTGCCGCCGATGGCGCTGTCGACCTGCGCCATCACCGTCGTGGGCACGTGCACCAGGCGCACGCCGCGCAGGAAGGTGGCCGCGGCAAAGCCGACCATGTCGCCGATCACGCCGCCGCCCACCGCCACGATGGTGGAGCCGCGATCGACCTTGGCCGCGAGCAGCGCGTCGTAGACGACCCGAGACCGTCGCCAGCGTCTTGGCGCGCTCGCCGTCGGCGACGAGCACCGGCGTGACCCGGCCGAGGTGCCGGCCCTGCGCCGTCCAGACCCGGCGGCTCGACACGACCACGGTCTTGCCGGTGACGCCGGCCGCCGCCAGCACGGCCCGCAGGCGCCTGCGCGATCCGCGTGACACCAGGACGCCGTAGGCGCCGTGCTGCGAGCGGACCTGGATGGGAGAGGGAAGCATGGACGATGGGCGCGGCCGGGCCGCCGGAGATGCGGATGGTAGGATACACCCGGTGCGGGATTCAGCGGATTTTCTCATCATCGGCAGCGGCGTGGCGGGGTTGCGCGCGGCTGCGTCGCTGGCCGCGCACGGGTCGGTGCTGGTCCTCACCAAAGCCGACGAGCCGGGCGAGAGCAACACCGGCTACGCCCAGGGCGGCATCGCCGCGGCCGTGGGCGACGACGACTCGCCCGACCTGCACCGGCGCGACACCGAAGCGGCCGGCGACGGCCTGTGCCGCCCCGATGCGGTCCGCGTGCTGGTCGACGAGGGGCCGGCCTACGTGCGCGAACTCGCCGCCTGGGGCGCGCGCTTCGACCGCGACGAGGACGGACGCTTCGCGCTCGGCCGCGAGGGCGCGCACAGCGTGCGCCGGGTGCTGCACGCGCGCGACGCCACGGGCCGCGAGATCAGCCGGGTGCTGTGGGAGCACGTCTCGGCGCTGCCCTCGGTGCGCGTCGTCGACGACGCTCGCGCCGTCGGCCTCACGGTCGCAGACGGCGCGTGCGTGGGCGCGCGCTACGTGCGCGCCGGGGCCGCCGTGGACGTGCGCGCCGCCGCCACGCTGCTGGCCACCGGGGGAGCCGGCCGCGTGTTCCGCGAAACCACCAATCCGCCGGTCGCGACCGGCGACGGCATCGCGCTGGCCTGGCAGGCCGGCGCCGCCGTGGCCGATCTGGAGTTCGTGCAGTTCCACCCGACGGTGATGGCGGTGCCGGGCACGGCGCGGTTCCTGCTCTCGGAGGCGCTGCGCGGCGACGGCGCGCACCTGCTCAACCGGCACGGCGAGCGCTTCATGACCCGCTACGAGCCGGCCGGGGAACTGGCCTCGCGCGACCTGGTGGCGCGGGCCATCGTGCGCGAGGAGGTCCGCACCGGCGCGCCGGTCACGCTGTCGATGGCGCATCTCGATCCCGACTGGGTGCGCCGCCGCTTCCCGACCATCGCCGCCGCCTGCGCCGAACGCGGCCTCGATCTGGCGACCGACGAAGTGCCGGTGTCGCCGGCCGCGCACTACGTCATGGGCGGCGTGGCCACCGACATCTTCACCCGCACCACCGTGCCGGGGCTGCATGCCGCCGGCGAAGTGGCGTGTACCGGCGTCCACGGCGCCAACCGGCTGGCCAGCAACTCCCTGCTCGAAGGACTGGTGTTCGGGGGCCGCGCCGCCGCCGCGATGTGCGAACCGGCGCGCGCCGGCGACATCGAGCGGCCCCGGCCGCGGGGCCCGATGCCGGCCGCCGAGGGCGCCAGCCGTGGTCCCCGACGTCGACGAGGTGCGCGCGCTGATGTGGCGCGACGTCGGCCTGGTACGCGAGGCCGACGGCCTGCGCCGCGCCGTCGTCACGCTCGACGGCTGGCGCCGGGCGGCGCAGCCGGCCGGGCCGGCGCCGCCGACGGCAATCGGCGCGCTCACCACCGTGGCCTGGCTGATCGCCCGCGCCGCGCTCGATCGCCGTGAGAGCCGCGGCGGGCACGCCCGCGCCGATTTCCCGTCCAGGGACGATCTACACTGGATGGTTCATATCGCTGAGAGTGTCCATGACCAAGACCACTGAGGCGGGTGCCGGTTTCGTCACCGAGATCACCCCGCAATCGACAGATTTCTCCCGCTGGTATCTCGATGTCGTCCGCAAGGCCGAACTCGCCGACTACTCGCCCGTCAAGGGCTGCATGGTCATCCGGCCGTACGGCTATGCCATCTGGGAACTGATTCAGCGGCAGCTCGACGATCGGTTCAAGGCCACCGGACACGTCAACGCCTACTTCCCGCTGTTCATTCCCGAGAGCCTGCTCATGAAGGAGGCCGAGCACGTCGAGGGCTTCGCGCCGCAGGTGGCCTGGGTCACCAAGGGCGGCACCGAGGAACTCGAAGAGCGGCTGATCGTCCGGCCCACCTCCGAGACCATCTTCGGCGTGATGTACCAGAAGTGGATCCAGTCGTGGCGCGATCTGCCGCTGCTCATCAACCAGTGGGCCAACGTCGTGCGCTGGGAGAAGGTGACGCGGCCGTTCCTGCGCACGACCGAGTTCCTGTGGCAGGAAGGGCACACCGCGCACGAGACGGCCGACGAGGCGCAGGAAGAGACCCTCAAGATCCTGGCGCTCTACAAGGAGTTCTGCGAGACCGTGCTGGCCATGCCGGTCGTCGACGGGCAGAAGAGCAGCAGCGAGAAGTTCGCCGGCGCCGAGCGCACGTATTCGATCGAGGCGCTGATGGGCGACGGCCGCGCGCTCCAGGCCGGCACCTCGCACAATCTCGGTCAGAACTTCGCCAAGGCCTTCGAGATCCAGTTCCAGGGCCGCGACAAGACGCTGCAGCACGTGTGGACGACGTCGTGGGGCGTGTCGACGCGCCTCATCGGCGGCGTGATCATGACCCACGGCGACGACAGCGGCCTCATCCTGCCGCCCGGCGTGGCCCCGTGGCAGGTGGTGATCATCCCGATTCCGCGCGGCAACTGGAAAGAGACCGTGCTGCCGGCGTGCGAGGCGATTCGCGACGAGCTCAAGGCGGCGGGCATCCGCGTGCGGCTCGACGACGACGAGAGCCAGACGCCCGGCTGGAAGTACGCCGAGTACGAGATGCGCGGCGTGCCGCTGCGCCTCGAAATCGGGCCCAAGGACATCGAGAAGAAGACGGTGTTCTCGGCCCGGCGCGACACCCGCGCCAAGGCGGCGCTGCCGATGGAGGGCATCGCCGGCCACGTGAAGGCGCTGCTCGACGAGATCCAGGCCGGGCTGCTGGCCAAGGCCCGCGCGTTCCGCGAGGCGCACACGTCCACGGCGGCGACCTACGACGAGTTCAAGTCGGCCATGGAGGGCCGGCCCGGATTCGTGATCTCGCCGTGGTGCGGGTCGGACGCGTGCGAGGCCGAGATCAAGGCCGAGACCCAGGCCACCATCCGCAACATCCCGTTCGGCTCGGAGGCGCCCACCGCGCCGTGCCTCAAGTGCGGCAAGCCGGCGGAGTACAACGCCTGGTTCGCGAAGGCCTACTAGCCGCTAGGCTCTTGTCGTCCTTGTCGTCCTCGTCGGTCCGGCGCTTGCGCTGGAAGACCCAGGCGACGCCGATGCTGATCACGTAGAGCACCAGCATCGGCGCGGCCGTGACCGTCTGGCTGACCGGGTCACCTCCGGGCGAGGCGACGGCGGCGACGATGAAGATGATCAGCACCGCGTACTTGATGTTCTTGGCCAGGAACCCGGCGGTGACCATGCCCATGCGGGCCAGCACCATCACCAGCATCGGCAGCTGGAACATCACGCCCATGGCCAGCAGCAGCCAGGCGTACATCGAGAACACCGGCGAGATGCGCGGCATGAAGCGCACCTGGGCGGTGGAGAAGCTGGCGAAGAACTGGAACGCCATCGGGAACGCGAGGTAGTGCGAGAAGGCCGCCCCGGCCAGGAAGAGCGCGGTCGAGACGAGCACGAACGGCACGGCCAGCTTCTTCTCGTTGGCGTAGAGGCCAGGGGCGATGAACAGCCACACCTGGAGCATCACGTAGGGCGAGGAGATGAGCAGGCCGAGGATGGCCGCGATCTTGATGAACAGGAAGAACTGCTCGCCCGGCTCGGTGTAGACGAACGAGTCGCCTGGCGGCAGCGTTGCCAGGAGCGGCTTCATGACGAATTCCTGGGCCTGCTGGGCGAAGGCGAAGGCGGTGAGGAACCCGGCCAGCAGGGCCACGATCGCGTGGGTGAGCCGCTTGCGCAGCTCGTCCAGGTGATCGAGGAAGCTCATCCGCCCGTCGAGATCATCCTCCGGGTCGGCCGGCTCCACCGCGCCGCCCTCGATACTGCCCGAGGGGGTCGACGGCGTCCGATTTCTTGAAAGGAACGAGGGCCACGGGCGGTCTAGCTGCCGCTCTCGCCCCGCGACACGGGCTGCCCGTGGGTGCCGTTGGCGTCGATCACCTCGGCCGGCGGCGGCGTGGCGGCCGCGGTCTTGACGCGCTCGTCCTTCTGCTCCTCGAGCTTGATTTCCTGCTCGAGCGTGTTCTGCAGCTCGGTCGAGGCCTTCTTGAACTCGTTGATGCTCTTGCCGAGCGACTTGCCCAGCTCCGGCAGCTTCCGGGGCCCGAAGATGATGAGGGCGATCACCAGGATGATGACCAGTTCCGGCATGCCGATCGATCCGAACATCGCGAACTCCAGGGCAGTGGGCGGGTGCCGGTGGGCGCCAGCCGTTTCGGCGGCAACCGGCTCGCGGTCACCGCAATCCCCAGTATAGGCCCCTTTTTCCGCCGGACACGCAATTTCGGGCCGGGGATTCGCGGCGAAATCCCTGCGTTCCGGGTGGCCCGCCGGGTTAGGATGCGAGTATGCGGACCTCCAGATTCTTCACCGTCGCCGGCCTCGCCGTCGTGCTCTCGGCTGGGCTGGGCGGAGCGCTCGGCCGGAGCGCCCTGGCCACCGAAGACAAGGTGCCGGCGCACTACAAGGCGTTCACGGCGGCCCTGGCGGCGATCGAGGCGGAGTACGCCGAGCCGGTCGAGTCCGACCGCCTCGTCTACGGCGGCATCAACGGCATGCTGCAGACGCTGGACCCGCATTCGAACTTCATGGACCCGAAGACCTACGCGCAGATGCGCGAGCGTCAGGAACAGCGCTACTACGGTCTCGGCATCACCATCCAGTCGCTCGACCGCAACATCACCGTGGTGCGCGTGTTCGAGGGCTCGCCCGCGCACCAGAAGGGCCTGCGCCGCGGCGACGTCATCGCCAAGACCGGCGACCAGGACCTCACCGGCTGGACGACCGACCAGGCGGTGACCAAGCTGCGCGGGCCGAAGGGCACGTTCGTCAACATCTCGGTGCGCCGTCCCGGCATCCCCGACCTGCTGCCCATGGACGTGATGCGCGACCAGGTCACCATCCCGAGCATCCCGGCGCACTTCCTGACCAAGGGCGACGTCGGCCTCATCCGCCTCGAAGACTTCGCCGAGCACACCGACGACGAACTCGGCGACGCGCTCGACAACCTGCGCGGCCAGGGCATGCGCCGGCTGGTGCTCGACCTGCGCGGCAACCCCGGCGGCCAGCTCGATCAGGCCATCCGCGTGTCGAACCGCTTCCTCGCCAAGGGCGAACTCATCGTCTACACGCGCGGCCGCGTCGACAACTCCGACGAGGACTACCGGGCCACGCGGCAGAGCGACTTTCTCGACCTGCCCATGGTCGTGCTCGTCAACCGCAACAGCGCCAGCGCGTCGGAGATCGTGGCCGGGGCGCTGCAGGATCACGACCGCGCCCTGGTGGTCGGAGAGACGACCTTCGGCAAGGCGCTCGTGCAGTCGGTCTACCGGGTGAGCCAGGGCGCCGGCCTGGCGCTCACCACCGCGCGCTACTACACGCCGAGCGGACGTCTCATCCAGCGGCCCTGGGACGGCGCGTTCGACGAGTACCTCACCTACACGATGCGCGATCAGTCGACGCGCGCGCACACCGCCGACGAGATGAAGCTGACCGACGGCGGCCGCAAGGTCTACAGCGGCGGCGGGGTCGAGCCCGACGAGCGGTTCGACGGCCCGGTCGAGGGCTTCAACCCGACCCGTTTCGGCCGCTCGCTCTTCGGCCGCCAGCTCTTTGCCAGCTACGCCGAGACCTACTACGCCAAGGGCGACGCCCGTCCTGGCGCCGCCGGGGCCAGCCGCAAGGCGGTGGACAAGGACTTCGCGGTCGACGACGCGATGCTGGCCGACTTCCGCCAGTTCGTCGAAACCAAGCGGGTCAAGATCGACGAGGCGGCCTGGACCAGCGACCGCGCGTTCATCGCCGCCATGGTCCGGTTCGAGATCGATTCGGCGGTCTTCGGCATGGGCGTGGCCCGCCGCCGGCTGCTCGAGGTCGACCCCCAGGCCCAGCACGCCCTCAACCTCTTCACGCAGGCCGAGAAGCTCCTGACGCTGGCCAAAGTCAAGACCAGCCGTTCAGGTCAGTAACCCCAAAATGTAGGGGGTCCGGAATCGCCTTGCCACACAGGTAGGGCCTTGCTAGACTGACCCGCAGTCTGGTCCAGCCTGGGCTTCCGCCCACTTCCCGCTGGGCCGTTGCGGGTTTCCATGCGCCTCGATCGCCTTCAAATTTCCGGGTTCAAGTCCTTCTCCGACCGGTCGGAGCTTGCCTTCGACGGCGGCGTCACCGCCATCGTCGGGCCGAACGGCTGCGGCAAGAGCAACGTCGCCGACGCCCTCACCTGGGTGCTGGGCGAGCAGAGCGCCAAGAGCCTCCGCGGCGACAAGATGGAGGACGTCATCTTCGGCGGCAGCGATGCCCGCAAGCCCACCGGGGCGGCCGAGGTGCGGCTGCGGCTGAGCGGTGTCCCGATGCCGCCCCCGGCGCCCAACGGCCACCACCTCGAAGGCACCAACGGCCACCACCACGGCACCAACGGCCACGGGCTCGACCCGCAGGAGGCGCTGGACCTGCTCGACCCGGTGCAGGCCGTGCGCGATGTCGAGGTCACGCGCCGCCTCTACCGCTCGGGCGAGAGCGAGTACATGATCGACGGCGCTCAGTGCCGGCTCCGTGACGTCCACGAGCTGCTCATGGACACCGGCCTCGGGGCCAAGGCCTATTCGATCATCGAGCAGGGCAAGATCGGGATGATCCTGAGCTCGCGGCCGACCGATCGCCGTCAGCTCATCGAAGAAGCGGCTGGGGTCACGAAGTACAAGTCCCGCCGGCGCGCCGCCGAACTCAAGCTCGACGCCGCCCAGCAGAACCTGACGCGCCTCGACGACATCGTCTTCGAAGTGGAGAAGCAGGTCGGGTCGCTCAAGCGCCAGGCCTCGAAGGCGCGCCGCTACCAGCGCCTGCGTGACGAGATGCGCCGCTGGGAGAAGGTGCTCTTCGCCCGGCGCTACCGCCATCTCGCGGAGCACATCGAGTCGGCGCGAACGCGCCTGAACGACGCGCGCCAGGACGAAGTGTCGTCGAGCGCGCGCCTGGCCGAGGTCGAGACCGAGCTGGCCCGGGTCCGCATCGAGCTGGCCAAGGCCGAACACGACGCCGCCGGCGTCCGCGAAGCCGCGCACGCGCGCGAGCTCGAGGTCAACCGCCGGCAGCAGCAGCTCGCGCTCGACGCGCAGCAGGCGGCGATGCTCGAGACGCGCAGCGGCGAGCTCGACGCGGAGCGGCTGGCGCTCGAGGAGCGGCGCGAGCCCGAGCGGCTCCGCCTCGAGGAACGGCGCATCGCCATCGGCGAGGCCGAGCGCGCCCGCGACGAGGCCGCGGCGGCGGCGGAATCGGCCGCGGAGGCCTTTGCCGAGGCCCAGCAGGCCATCAGCAGTGCCGACGCCAACGTGGACCGGGCCCGCGCGCAGGTGCACGCCGTCATCAACAACATCACCGCCCTCACCGCGGCCATCGAGCACGCCGTGGCCGAGCGCGAGCGTTCCGCGGCGATGCTCGGCCGCCTCGAAGTGGAGGCGCGCGACCTCGACGCCGAACTGCAGCGCGCGGCCGAGGCCCGCGACCGCGCCGCCGACGCCCTGCGTCAGGCGCAGTCGGGTCTGGCCTCGACCGAGATGGCGCGCTCGGCGCGTGAATCGGAACTGGCCGCGGCCCGCATCGAGCACGAGTGGCGCGAGCGCGAGAAGCGGCAGCGCGAACACGACCTGGCGGGGGAGAGCGCCCGCCTGCGCTCGCTCGAAGAGGTCGAGGCCGCGCGGGCGGCCTTCAGCGACGGCGCGCGCATGCTGCTGGCCAGCGCCGATGCCGCCGTCGGTCAGCGCGGCGCGCTGGCCGACTACCTCGAAGTGCAGCCGCGCTACGAGCGCGCGGTCGAGGCCACGCTCGGCGACCTGCTCGAGCACGTCGTCGTCGACAGCCACACCCAGGCCCACGCCGGGTTCCAGCTGGTGCGGCGCGAAGGCGCCGGCCGCTGCGGCTTCATCGTCATCAGCGACCGCGTCGCCGTCACGCCGCCGCCGGCCGTGGCCCACCTGCCCCAGGGCTGCACGACGCTGTCGAGCGTCGTCAAGGTCTCCGGCCCGTTTGCCGCCGCCCTGCGCAGCGTCGTGGGCGAAGCGCTCATCACCGAATCGCTCGACGACGCCGTCTCGCTGTCCGGCACGGCCGGCGTGCCGGTCGTGACCCTCGACGGCGACGTCTACCGCGGGGCCCACGTGGTGAGCGGCGGCAGCCGCACCGAGTCCACCGGCATCCTCGCGACCAAGCGCGAGATCCGCGACCTGCGCGACCGCGTCGCCGAAGGGCAGCTCGCCGTCCAGGCCCTGACCGGGGAACTGGCCGGCTACAGCCAGGCCATCGCCACGGCGAGCGCGGCGGTGATGGGCCTCGTGGCCGACGGCCACCGCCAGGAGAAGGCCATCGTGGCGGCGCAGGCCGACGTGGCCCGGGCCACGGCCGACGAGGCCCGGGTGCGTCAGCGCGTCGACCTGGTGGCCACCGAGGCCCGGGGCGCCCGCGAGACCATCGAGAACCTCGACACCCGCCACGCCGACGCCCAGGCCACCATCGAACGGCTGGAGGCCGAACGGGAAGAGCATGAAGCGGCGTTGTCCGAGCGCCAGCGGCTGCTCTACGAAGGACGAGAGCACGCGCAGGCCCTCAGCCAGCGCGCCGGCGAGGCCCGGGCCATGCACGCCGGCCTGGTCGAGCGCACCCGGTCGGCCGTGGCCGAAGTGCAGCGTCTCGAGGAAGCCGCGCGCGAGCTGAGCGAGCGGGCCGAGGCCTGCCACCGGGACATGGCGCTCATGCGCCAGCAGCGCGAGCGGCTCCTGGCCAGCAGCGACGAAGGCCAGCGGCTGATGGACGAGAGCATCCACGCGCTCGAGGAACTGCGCGAGGAGATGCTCAAGGCCGACGACGAGACGCTGGTGCTGAAGGCGGCCAGCGAGCGTCAGGAACAGTCGATCCGGGACGCGCGGCGGGCGCTCGACGCGGTGCGCGCCCTGGCCGCTGAACTCGACGTCTCGCGCGCCACCGGCGAGGCCGAGCTCACGCACCTGGCTCAGCAGAGTCTCGACGCGGTGCAGGCCGACCTCGACACCGTCGCCGCGGAAGTGGCGGCCATGGAGGCGCAGGGCATCCACGCGCCCGACGCCCGGATGATCCGCCGCGCCGTGGCGGAAGCGGCCGAGGCGACCGACGCGGACAGCGACGAGGCGCCCGACGCGGCCGTCGAAACCGGCGCCGATGCGGTGGCCGGCGACGCCGCGGTGGCCGAAGCCGCCCAGGCGGCCATGACCGCCGAGGAGGCCATCGCCGCGCTGCGCGCGCAGATCGACCGGCTCGGCCCGGTGAACATGATGGCCATCCAGCAGTACACCGAACTCGACGAGCGCCGCATCTTCCTGACCACGCAGCGGAAAGACCTGGTCGATTCGATCGCGCAGACCAACGAAGCCATCAAGCGCATCGACGAGACCACCCACACCCGGTTCCGCGACGCGTTCTCGGCCATCAACGCCAATTTCCAGGTCACCTTCACGACCCTGTTCGGCGGCGGCCGCGCCGGTCTCACCCTGCTCGACGAGTCCGATCCGCTCGAAAGCGGCATCGACATCGTGGCCTCGCCGCCGGGCAAGCGCCTGCAGAGCGTGATGCTGCTCTCGGGCGGCGAGAAGGCGCTCACGGCCATCGCCCTGATGTTCGCCATCTTCAAGTACAAGCCGAGCCCGTTCTGCCTGCTCGACGAGATCGACGCGCCGCTCGACGACGCCAACATCGGCCGCTTCGTCGAACTGCTGCGCTCGATGCTCGACCGGACGCAGTTCATCATCATCACGCACAGCCGCAAGACCATGGAGATCGCCGACCGTCTCTACGGCGTCACCATGGAAGAGCCGGGCGTCTCCAAGGTGATTTCGCTGCAGATGAACTGACGGCGCTGAACTTCGGCGCCGCCCGGCCGTATGTTCCTGACAGGGGGAACTATGCGCTCGATGAGACTTCGTGCGGGACTGCTGCCGGCGCTCCTCGTGGCCGCCGCGGCCCTGTCGGCCGGTTGCGACGTCAAGATGGCCGCCGACGGAGACTTCTCCGTCGACATGTTCCACGGCCAGGCGCAAGACACCTGGACCCGCAGCTACACCGTCGCTCCGGGCGGCCGCCTGGAGATCATCAACGTCAACGGCCAGATCACCGCCGAGGCCTCCACCGGCTCGACCGTGGAGGTCAGCGCCGAGCGTTCCGTCTCGGCCGGCAGCGACGAAACCGCCAGGGAGGTCCTGGCCAAGATCGAGATGCGCGAGGAAGTCGGCACCCGAGCGGGTGCGGATCGAGACCATCGCGCCGCGGCTCCGCCTCGGCGGCCACAAGGTCACCTACCTCGTGAAGGTGCCGGCCGGCGTCCACGTCGACCTGCGCACCGTCAACGGCGGGGTGCGCCTGGAGAACGTCGGCGGCGAGGTGCGGGCCAGCTCCACCAACGGCGGCGTGCGCGGGCGCATCGCCAGCGCCTCCCTCATCGACGCGCGGACGACCAACGGCGGCGTCGCTCTCGAGCTGACCGGCGCGCTCTCGCCCCAAGGCACGGTGACGCTGACCAGCGTCAACGGCGGCGTCGAGCTGAAGGTGCCGCAGGACACGAGCGCCCAGGTGCGCGCCCGCTGCACCAACGGCCGGGTCAGCGTCGACGACCTGCCGTTCACCGCCGAGGGCGAACAGACCCGGCGGCGTGTGGACGGCAACCTCAACGGTGGCGGCGGGCGCATCGAACTGCAGACCACCAACGGCGGCGTGTCCCTCGGCCGCTCCTAGCCGCCCCGACGCCGGCACAGCCGCCCCGTTGTCGGCGGGGCGGTGAGTGTCATACGCTTTGCGGACGAGCATGAGTCGGCCGTGAACGAAGACAAGTCCACCCGGTATCATCGGCGGCGCCGCCGCGCGGACTTCTCGGGCACCGTGCTGGTCGGATTCTTCCTGCTGGTGCTGTCCGGGTCGGGATTCGCGCTGGCGCTGCGCACCGCGGCCGAGTGGCTCACCGCCTGGCTGCCGGCCGTGCTCGAGTCCGGGGCCAGCTCGGCGCTCTTCCTCGCCAGCCTTGCTGTGACCGTCCAGGCGCTGGAACTGCCCTTCGCCTGGTACCAGAGCTTCTGGCTCGAACGCCGCTACGGCCTCTCCAGCCAGATCATGGCCCACTGGCTGGCCGACCACGTCAAGGCGGTCGCCGCCAGCAGCGCCGTGATGGCCGGGGGCGCGTGGGCGATCTATTTCTGCATCCGGCACTGGCCCGAGGCGTGGTGGCTGGTGTCCGCCAGCGCGTTCACGCTGGCCATGGTGGTCCTGGCGCGCCTGGCGCCGATCCTGCTGCTGCCGATCTTCTACCGCGTCCGGCCGCTGCGCCGCCCCACGCTGTCGGAGCGGCTGGTACGGCCTGGCCGAGCGGGCCGGCGCGCCGGTCATCGGGGTCTACGAATGGGCCATCAGCGGGCACACGCGCAAGGCCAACGCCGCGCTGGCCGGGGTCGGGCGGTCGCGCCGCATCCTGCTCTCGGACACCATGCTCGATGCCTACTCCGACGACGAGATCGAGGTGGTGCTGGCGCACGAGCTGTCGCACCACGTGCATCACGACCTGTGGGTGAGCATGCTGTTCCGGACGGCGACGCTCTTTGCCGGGTTCTACGTGGCCGCGCAGGTGCTGGTGACGGCGGCGCCCTGGCTCGGCCTGCGCGACCCGGCCGACGTGGCCGGAGCCCCGGTGCTGTTGCTCGTGGCCGGGGGATGGTCGTTCCTGATGCTGCCGCTCGGCAATGCGTTGTCGCGGGCCCAGGAGCGCCGCGCCGACCACTACGCCCTGCGGCTCACGGCGAACCCGGCGGCGTTCGTCACCGCGATGAAGCGGCTCGGGCAGCAGAATCTCGCCGAGGACCGGCCGTCGGCGCTGGCCCGGTGGCTGTTCTACTCGCATCCGCCGCTGCGCGAGCGCATCGCCGCGGCCGAGGCGTGGCCAGTGACGGCGCCGTTGCCGGCGCACGGCATCATCGCCGGCGAGGAGTAGCGGGGGCGTTCGGGCCTTCTGACCAGGCCTCAGCGGGCCGCGACCACCAGCGTGCCCTTCATCGCCCGACACCGCTCGTCGCTCGACAGGCTGCAGTAGTACTCGAAGCGGCCGACCTGGTCGGCCCGGAACTCGAACGTGATCGTCTCGCCGGCCCCGGCCCGCTTCATCACCCGGTAGGCGTCGATGGCGAAACTGTGGGGCGCACCCTCGCTGCGCAGGGTGATCGTGACCAGGTCGTTCCTGGACACGTCGAGCCGGTCGGGGGCGAAGCGCCCGTCCTTGGCCACGACCGTGAACGCCCGTCTCGTCGGCGCCACCTCCTGCGCGGCCGCAACCGCCAGCGTCGCCAGGACCAGCGCCGCCACGCTCATCAAGCGGGTGCGAACCATGGTTCGATTGTAGTCGCGTCGCCGGGTCCCGGACCGGCGCGTCTGCTCCGGTGAAAAGAGAACGGGCCGGGCGAGGTGATCGCCCGGCCCGCAAGTCGCAGGAAGCCGATGCCGAGACGTCGGCTAGTCGCGGCGCGGACCGCGGTCGCGGCGCGGGCCGCGGGGACGGTCGCCGGCGGCGGCGTCGGCGCCACCGCTCGGAGCGTCGTTCTCACTGCCCGGCTCGGCCGCGGGCGGACCGCCCTCGGAGGGCAGCAGCGCCTTGCGGCTCAGACGAATCTTCCCGGTGGGGTCGATGTTGATGACCTTCACGAGGATCTGCTGGCCTTCCTTGAGCTCGTCGCGCACGTCCTTCACGCGGTGGTTGGCGATCTCGGAGACGTGCAGCAGGCCGTCGGTGCCGGCCATGATCTCGACAAACGCGCCGAAGTCGGTGATGCGCTGCACCTTGCCCAGGTAGGTCTTGTTCAGCTCAGGGGTCGCCGTGAGCTCCTGGATCATGCCGATGGCCTTGGCCGCTGCGGCTTCGTCGGACGAAGCCACGTTGACCTGGCCGTTGTCCTCGACGTCGATCTTGACGCCGGTCTTCTCGATGATGCTGCGGATCATCTTGCCGCCGGGCCCGATGACGTCGCGGATCTTGTCGACCGGGATGCGGATGGTGACGATGCGCGGCGCGTAGGCCGACATGTTGGTGCGGGTCGCCGGCAGGTGCTCCTGCATGATCCCGAGGATGTGCAGGCGGCCGGCCTTGGCCTGGGTCAGCGCCGCGCGCATCACTTCGGCCGAGATGCCCGTGACCTTGATGTCCATCTGCAGGGCGGTGATGCCGTCCTTGGTGCCGGCGACCTTGAAGTCCATGTCGCCGTAGTGGTCTTCGGCGCCGGCGATGTCGCTCAGCACCGCGTACTTGCCGGTGGCCTCGTCCATGATGAGGCCCATGGCCACGCCGGCGACGGGCGCCTTGATCGGCACGCCCGCGTCCATCATCGCCAGCGAGGCGCCGCACACCGAGGCCATCGACGAACTGCCATTCGATTCGAGGATGTCCGAGACGATGCGCACGGTGTAGGCGAAGTCGGCTTCGAGCGGCATCATCGGCGCCAGCGCGCGTTCCGCCAGGGCGCCGTGCCCGATTTCGCGGCGGCCGGGGCCGCGCATCGGCTTCACTTCACCGACCGAGAAGGGCGGGAAGTTGTAGTGCAGCATGAAGCGCTTCCAGGTCTCGCCGTCGACCATCTCGATCTTCTGCTGGTCGTCGGCGGTGCCCAGGGTGGCGGTGACGAGCGCCTGGGTCTCGCCGCGGGTGAACACGGTCGACCCGTGCACACGGGGCAGCACCTTGGTCTCGATGGTGATGGGGCGGATCTCGTCGAACTTGCGGCCGTCGAGGCGCACGTTGCGGTCGAGGATCTCGGTGCGGAGCACCTTTTCCTGCAGGTCGTGCAGGATGCCCTTGGCCTCGCCCTTGCGGCTCAGCTGATCTTCGGGCAGACCGGCGATGGTCTCTTTTTCGAGCCGAGCCACGGTGGCGTAGTTCTCGATCTTGCCCTTGATGCGCATGGCGGCGGTGAGCGGCGCCAGCGCCTTGGCCTCGAGGCCTTGCTGGAACGCCTCGTCGACCTTCACCGCGGGCTTGGCGAGCTTGGTGCGACCCGCTTCCTTGGCCATGCCGTCGATGAGCGCGCAGATGTCCTTGATGGCGGCGTGGGCGACTTCGAGCGCCTGGATGACCTCTTCTTCCGAGACCTCCTGCGCGCCCGCTTCGACCATCACGATGCCGTCCTTGCTGCCGGCGACCGTCAGGTCGAGGCGGCTCAGCTTGCGCTCGGGGAAGGTGGGGTTGACGACGTAGTTGCCGTCGATAAGCCCGACGCGCACGCCGGCGATGGTCTTGGCCAGCGGCATCTCCGACAACGCCAGGGCGGCCGAGGCGCCGGTGATGGCCAGGACGTCGGAATCGTGGTCGGTGTCGGCCGACAGCACGAAGGCGATGACCTGGGTTTCGAAGGCCCAGCCCGACGGGAACAGCGGACGAATCGGGCGGTCGATCAGCCGGCTCGTCAGCGTCTCCTTCTCGGTCGCCTTGCCTTCGCGCTTGAAGAAGCCGCCGGGGATGCGGCCCGAGGCGTAGGTGTACTCACGGTAGTCGACCGTGAGCGGCAGGAAATCGATGCCCTCGCGGGCGCTCGACGCATGGCAGGCGGTGACCAGCACCATGGTGTCGCCCATGCGGACGACGACGGCGCCGTCGGCCTGCTTGGCCAGTCTGCCCGTCTCGATGGAGAGGGTGTGCTGGCCGATCTGAATCTCGCGTTTGATCATTGGAAACCTCGATGCCAGGGTCACGTTCCCTGGGCTTGGCGGCGCGACGGCGCGGAGCATTCGCATGGTGCGAAGCGCCCGCCGTCGCCGGTAGTGCGCGGGTTCGCCCCGGACGCGGGCCGCCGACCGGGCGTGCCGGTGCGGCCGCGCCGGGACGAGGTTACTTGCGGATGCCGAGCCTCTTGATCAGCTCAGCGTACCGGTCCGAGTCCTTGCTCTTCAGGTAGTCGAGCAGGCGCCGGCGCTGGCCGACGAGTTTCAGGAGGCCGCGGCGCGAGTGGTGATCCTTCGCGTGGCTCTTGAAGTGCTCGGTCAGGTAGGTGATGCGTTCGCTCAGGATCGCCACTTGCACTTCGGGGGATCCGGTATCGGTACCGTGCGTACGGTAGGAACCGATGACTTCGGTCTTCTTGTCTTTCGTCAGTGCCACGTCTGCCTCCACGAACGGCCCAGAGCGCGGCTTGCCGCCGCTCCATGCCGCCGTATGTCTGCGGGTTCTTCCGCAGGATGACCGTTCATTCTAGCCCAGGATGACGACGGGCCGCAAAAGGGCCGGGCCACCATCTCCCCGTTCGGGGGAGGCGTCGGCCATGCCGATGAGGTGGCCGGCTTCGTCGAGCAGCCGCAATGACCGGCCGCTGGCCCCGCCAGGCACCAGCGCCTGCACGGTTTGACCATGCCTGGCCCGGGACGCCTCCTCCGGCGTCAGCACGACGCCAGGGACGTCCGGCAGCAGGCGGTCGAGGGGGAGGACGGCCGCCCGGGCCGTGCCGCCGCCACCCGCCAGGGCCTCCCAGCCGAGGGCCTCCTCCAGGCCGAAAGCGCCGGCCCGGGTGCGGCGGAGCGCCGAGAGGTGCGCGCCCGTGCCGAGCTGCGCGCCCAGGTCGTGCGCCAGCGACCGCACGTAGAACCCCGACGACACTCCCAGGGTGAGGGTGGCCACGCCGTGGTCGTAGCCGGTGAGGTCGAGCGTATGCACCGTCACCGTCACCGCGGCCGGCAGCACCGGCGTGTCCCGCCGCGCCAGCTTGTAGGCGGCCTCGCCGCCGATCTTCTTGGCCGAGTAGGCCGGCGGGGTCTGCACGATGGCGCCGGTGAAGGCGGCCAGCGCCGCCGCCAGCGTCCTCGCGCCGGGGATGGCGACCGGTGTCGAGCGTGGCCGCGCCCAGGGCATCGTAGGTGTCGGTGGCGCGGCCGAAGGTGACCTGGGCCTCGTAGACCTTGACGTCGCCGGCCATGTAGCGGGCCAGGCGGGTGGCGCGGCCGACGACCAGCACCAGCACTCCGGTGGCCATCGGGTCGAGGGTGCCGGTGTGTCCGACCTTCGGCGTGCCGAGGGCGCGGCGCGCCACGCTGACGACGTCGTGCGAGGTCGGCCCCGTGGGCTTGTCGACGATGAGGACGCCGTCGACCGGCACGCTCACGCGGAATCCGCGTCCGCGACGACCCGCTCGAGCGCCTGCAGCAGATCGCCGCGCACCGCCTCGAGCGGCCCGCGCACGGCGCAGGCCGCCGCGTTGCGATGGCCGCCGCCGCCGCGCTCCCGGGCCACTGCGCCGATGTCGACGGCGCCCTTCGAGCGCAGGCTGACCCGCCAGTGCTCCGGCGACTCGGCCTGCTTGAAGAAGGCCACGGCGCGGAGGTCCTTGACCGACAGTGGAAAGTTGATGAGCCCGTCGGTGTCGTCGTAGGTGCCGTCAGCGGCGGCGGCCATCTCGGGCGTGACGGCCAGCAGGGCGATGCGGCCGGACGCGTCCACGACCATCTCCGAGAGCACGCGGCCGAACAAGCGGACGCGCGCCATCCGGTTGCTGTCGTAGTGCGTGCCGGCAATCCACACCGGGTCGGCGCCCGCCGCCACGCACCGTCCGGCAATCTCGAAGGTGCGCGGCGTGAGGTGCGAGAAGTGGAACGAGCCGGTGTCGGTCAGGATGGCCAGATAGAGATGCGTGGCGATGTCGGCCGTGAGCGGCGCGCCCAGCGCGACGATCAGGTCGTAGGCCAGTTCGCCGCAGGCCGCCGCCGACTCGTCCACCCAGTTGACCACGCCGTAGCGCGTGTTTCCCGGATGATGGTCGATGTTGAGCACGGGCGAGCGGTCGAGGCCGCGGACCCCGGTGCGCGACAGGTCGCTGCACTCCATGATCACGGCGGCGTCGAAGACCTCGCCGACCTCCTGCGCCACCCACACGTCCGCGACGGCGGGGAAGGGCAGCAGCGACGGCGGCGGCGTGCCGCACATGACCAGCCGCGCGTCCTTGCCGAGGGCGCGCAAGGCCAGCACGAGCGCCATGCCCGAGCCGATGGCATCGCCGTCGGGCCGCTCGTGCGACGACACCACGACGCGCGTGGCGGCGTGCAGCCGGGCCACGATGTCGACCAGTTCGAGCGCCTCAGTTCGTGGGGTCGGCGTCATCGGGCACGGCGGGGGTGGGCGGCGCCGGCGTGGCCGCCGACTCGCTGGGTTCGCCACTGGCGGCGTCCGGGGCGGTCTCGCTCCGGGCCGCGTCCGCCTCGTGGATCTCGTGCAGGATCTCTTCGACCCGCTGGTGCGCGGCGAGGCCTTCGTCGTAGTGGAACGCCACCTCGGGCACCCGGCGCAGCGTGAGGCGCGTGGCCAGCACGTGGCGCACGAACGGCGCGGCCCGGAGCAGGGCCTTGGTCGTGCGCTTCTTCTCGGCGGCATCGCCGATGATCGTCCAGTAGACGCGGGCCAGCGACAGGTCCGGCGAGACCTTGACGCGGCTCACCGTCACCAGGCCCACGCCCGGATCGGCGACGTCGGTGGCCAGGATCTGGCTGACCTCTTCGCGCACCTGTTCCGCGATGCGCTCGATGCGATGGGTGAGGGGCATGTCTCTATTCTAGGCGGGGCCCCGGGACTCGGGGCTCGGGAGTCGTAATTTTCTGCCCGCGAGCGTGGCCGGCGGGCAGCGCGGCCGCACCCGACAGCCGTCAGGCGAGGTGCTCGATGGCTGTCCGGGTGATGAGACCCGGCTCGACGCGCTCGAGTTCATCGGCCACCGCCTGCAGCTCGCGTTCGGCGTGCACCCCATCGGTGGCGATGGTGACGACGCCCAGCGTGGCCCGCTGCCACAGGTCGTGATGGCCGATCTCGGCGACGCCGACGTTGAACTTCTTCGCCCGATCCTTCAGGCCGCGCAAGATCATGCGCTTGTCCTTGAGCGACTGCGCGAACGGGAAATGCAGCTCCACGGTCAGCAGCACGACGGCCATCGCGCCCCCCGGCGCCGGCGGCCCGGCTAGGCCGGGGTCGCCACGCGTTCCATCTGGAAGACCTCGATGACGTCGCCGACCTTGATGTCGTTGTAGCCCTGGAGGCCGATGCCGCACTCGAACCCGGCCTTGACCTCGCTGACGTCGTCCTTGAACCGGCGCAGCGAGGCCAGCTTGCCCTCCCACACGACCAGCCCGTCGCGCAGCAGGCGCACCTGCGCGTCGCCCTTGCGGGTGATGGTGCCGTCGCTGACCATGCAGCCGGCGATGACCCCGGCCTTCGGCACCTTGAACGTGTCGCGCACCTGGGCCGCGCCGATCCGCACTTCCTTGAAGGTCGGGTCGAGCAGTCCGGCCATCGCCTTCTCGATCTCTTCGGTGACCTTGTAGATCACCGTGTGGAGGCGGATGTCGACCTTCTCGCGGTCGGCGATGTCGGCGGCGTTGCGATCGGGCCGCACGTTGAAGCCGATGACGATGGCGTTGCTGGCCGTGGCCAGCAGCACGTCGGACTCGTTGATGGCGCCCACTGCCGAGTGGATGATCTTGACCTTGACCTTGTCGTCCGACAGTTTGTCGAGCGACGAGGCCAGCACTTCGGCCGAGCCCTGCACGTCGGACTTGATGATGATCGGCAGTTCCTTCATGCCGCCTTCGGCCATCTGGAGCTGCAGGGACTCGAGGGTGAGCCGGCCGCCCTTGGCGACGAGCAGCTTTTCTTTGGCCCGGGTCTGGCGGAACAGGGCGATCTGGCGGGCCTTGGCCGGATCGGACACGGCCTGGAAGGAGTCGCCCGGCGAGGGCAGCGTTTCGAGGCCCAGCACTTCCACGGGGGTCGACGGACCCGCCGACTTGATCGGCCGGCCGCGGTCGTCGATGAGGGCGCGGACGCGCCCCACCACCGGCCCGGCGATGATGTTGTCGCCGACGCTCAGCGTGCCGTCCTGCACGAGCACGGTGGCCACGGGGCCACGGCCGCGGTCGAGCTTGGTTTCGAGCACGGTGCCGGCCGCCGCCCGCTTCGGGTTGGCCTTGAGCTCGCCGATTTCAGTCACCAGCAGAATCATCTCGAGCAGCGCCTCGAGGTTGGTCTTCTGCTTGGCGGAGACCTCGACGAACACCGTGGTGCCGCCCCAGGCTTCCGGCATCAGGCCCAGATCCGACAACTGGCGCTTCACCACCTCGGGATTCGCGCCCGGCTTGTCGATCTTGTTGACGGCGACGATGATCGGCACGTTGGCGGCCTTGGCGTGATCGACCGCCTCGCGCGTCTGCGGCATGACGCCGTCGTCGGCCGCCACCACCAGAATGACCACGTCGGTCACCTTGGCGCCGCGGGCGCGCATCATGGTGAAGGCGGCGTGACCTGGCGTATCGAGGAAGACGATGTTCTTGTCTTTCTTCTCGCCGACGCCGCCCACCAGATAGGCGCCGATATGCTGCGTGATGCCGCCGGCTTCGCGCTCGGCCACCCGCGTGGTGCGGATCGAGTCGAGCAGCGTGGTCTTGCCGTGGTCGACGTGACCCATGACCGTGACCACCGGGGCGCGGGCCACCGTCTCTTTGTCGTCGACGCCTTCCGACGCCACTTCGAGCAGTTCTTCCTCGAAGCTGCGGGTTTCCACGTCGGCGCCGAAGTGGCGGGCGACGTCGCGGGCCGTGTCGATGTCCACCGTGGTGTTGATGTTCATCATCAGCCGGCGGTCGAGCAGCACCTTGAGGACGTCCTTGACCCGCACGTCGAGCTTGTCCGACAGGTCCTTGACGGTCATGCCCTCGGCCAGCGTGATGGTGCGGCTGATCGGCGGCAGGGCCACCGGCGGCGGCGCCGGCGACTGGCGCAGTCCGGAGTCGCGGCGCGGGCCGCTGCTCGGCCGGCCGGCGGGCCGGAAGCTGCCGCCGGGACGCGCGCCCATCGGCGGCCGCGGCGGCATGCCCGGACGCTGCGGATAGGCCCCGGGACGGGGCGGCACGCTCGCCTGGCCGAACCGGTTGGCCGGGCAGCGGACGGGGCCCGCCGAGGGGCGGGGCGCCGTAGGCCGGACGCGGCGATCCAGGAGGATACGACGACCGCGCGCCGACCGGCGGGCGCATGCCGGGAATGCCGGGCTGGCCGGGACGGGGCGGCGCGGGCGGCGCCACGATCCGGGCCGGCGGCTGCACCGGGGGACGCCGCACCGGCGTGACCGGCCGGGCCTGGGGCACGGCCTGGCCGGGTTCTTCGATGCGCAGGCGCAGGCTCGAGGGCACGACGCGCCCGGGGGCCACGACCGGGCGGGCTGGCGGCGCGGGCGGTGCGGCGGGTGCGGTCGGCGGCGGCGGCTCTGGCGCGTCGGCCACCGGGGTGGCGACGGCGGCTTCGCTCGCGGCCGGGGCCGCGGCCAGCGGCTGCGAGGCCGCGGGTTCGGGCTCGACGACCGGCGGCGGGACCGGCGTCTCGACTGGCTCGACCGTCTCCACTTCGGCGACGGCGTGAGCCTGCGGCGCGTGGACCTCGGCGGGCGTGTCGACAGGCGGCGCTTCTTCCTCCGCGTGGGCCGGGGCGGCGTCGTAGGCGTGATGACCGTCGTCGAGCGTGTCGTCAGCGGCCCCGTCGTGGACGGGCACCGGCTCGGCCGGCGGCTTGACCGTGCGGATGAGGCGCGGCGCCGGCAGCGGGGGACCGGCGGGCTTGGCCGGCTCGGGCGCCTTCTTGCCCATGCCGGGCTTGCCCTTCGACGGCTTGACCGCGGTCTCGGAGAAGATGTCGCCCTTGGGCAGTTCGATCGAACGCTGGCGGGCCAGACGCTCCACGAATTGGCGCGCCACGATCTCCTCCACGGTGCTCGAGGCGCTCTTCAACTCGATCCCGTGGTTCTGCTTGAGCAGCTGGAGGACCTCCTGACTGGTCGTTCCCAACAGCTCTGCGACTTTGAAGATCCTGACAGTGGCCAACAGTCACCCCTGATAAACGTATTCTCGAGCTGGCATCCGTCGGACGACGTCCGGCAGGTCGATGCCGCTGTGCCGCTACTGATCCCGCGTGCCCGTGGCGCCGTCCGGCGCCGCCGCCACGGCTTCGGCCGGTGCCGGCTCGCCGGCCGTACCGGTGGCGTCGTCGTCGCCGGGCGTCTCGCCTTCAGCCAGCGCGCCGCCCTCGGCCGACGCCTCGCCTTGCAGCGACGCCTCGCCCTCGGCTGACGGACCGGCCGCGGCGCCCGCCTCGCCCTCCGGCGCGTCCTCGTCGCCGGCCGCGCCAGCCTCGAGCGCGCCGAGTTCGGCCTCGACCTCGCGACGCATCTCTTCTTCGCTCTTGATGTCGATCTTCCAGCCGGTCAGCTTGGCGGCGAGCCGCACGTTCTGACCCTTCTTGCCGATCGCCAGGGAGAGCTGGCTGTCTTCCACCAGCACTTCCATGACCCGGTTCTCGTCGTCGGTGATCGAGACGCGCTGCACCTTTGCCGGGCTGAGCGCGTTCATGACGAAGCCCACCGGGTCGTCGGACCACTCGACGATGTCGATCTTCTCGCCGCGCAGTTCGCGGATGATGGCCTGCACGCGCGTGCCCTTCATGCCGACGCAGGCGCCGACCGGATCGATGTCGCGCTCGCGCGAGTAGACCGCCACCTTGGCGCGGTCGCCGGCCTCGCGCACGGCGCCGCGAATCATCACGGTGCCGTCGTAGATCTCCGGCACTTCCTGCTCGAAGAGCTTGATGAGCAGGGCCGGGTCGGTGCGCGACAGCACCACCTGCGGGCCCCTTGGCGCTCTTGCTCACGCCGCGGATGACGGCGCGGACGCGGTCGCCCTGGTTGTAGCTTTCCGCGCGCGACTGTTCCTTGCGCGGCAGGATCGTTTCGATGCGGCCGACCTCCACGATCATGTCGCCCTGCTCGAAGCGCTTCACGACGCCGGTGACCACCTCGCCGACGCGCTGGTTGTATTCCTCGTAGACGTTCTCGCGCTCGGCTTCGCGCACCTTCTGGAAGATGACCTGCTTGGCGGTCTGCGCGGCGATGCGGCCCAGCACCTCGGTGCTCTTGGGGAACTCGATCTGGTAGCCGACTTCGACGCCGGCGTCGGCGCCGTACATCTCGAGAGCCTCGGCCAGCGAGATCTCGGTGGCCGGATTGGTGACCTCGTCGACGATGGTCTTGACCGCGAAGAGCTCGATCTGGCCGGTCTCGGTGTTGAGCTTCGCCTTCAGTTCCTCGCCGGCCTTGTAGTACTTGCGCGAGGCCGTGAGCACGGCCTCTTCCATGGCGGCGATGACCACGTCGGGCTCGATGCCCTTTTCCTTGGCCAGTGCCTCGATGGTCTGCATCAACGGGTTGGTCGCCATGTTCCTCAAAACTCCACTTCGAGACGGGCTCGCCGAATCAGCCGCAAGGGCAGCCGGTGCAGCTTGCCCCCGACCGCCTCGAACAGCACATCGTCGCCATCCATGCCGCGCAGATGGCCCGGCAAACGCCGTTTGCCTGGCCACCGGCTCGGCGGTGACGATCTTCGCCAACCGTCCCGCGAACCGCTCGTAGTCGTTCCGCGACCGGAGCGGCCTGTCGAGCCCCGGCGACGAAACTTCCAACGTGTACTCGGCGGGCACGACGTCCTCGACGTCGAGCACCGCACTCAACTCTTCACTCACCCTCGCGCAGTGCTCCAGGCTGACGCTGTCCTCGGCGGTGGCCGAGGGGCCTGGTCGGTCGAGCACGACCCGCAACACGTTCCGGCCGCTTTCGCGGCCGTAGCTCACGTCGAACAAATCGAGCCCATAGGCCCCGGCGATACCCGCCGCGAGCTCCCGAATTCGCTCTAGTGACGTCACTGACTTACCCAGAAAACAAAAAAGAGTGGGCTACAGCCCACTCTGGATTCCCAGATCAGCACCGGACCCTTGAGTTTAGCATCCCGCCGCCTACAGGTCCAGAGGGCCGCGCCACCAGATCGTAGCCGTTGGCCCCGACGATTTCCACGTCGAGGAACAGCCCGGGCGCGCAGCCGCGACGGATCCGCCTCGGTCAGATAGACCTGCGGGTCGATCTCGGGCGCCTGGCCCGACAACCGGCCGGTGAACACCCATTCGTGCTCGGGCGAGGGCCCGTCCACGACCAGCCGGGCCGGGTGCCGACCCGCGCCTTCTGACGCGCCGCCACGAGTTTCTTCTGCGCCGCCATGACCCGGCGCTGGCGCCGGGCCTTCTCGGCCGCGGGCACGTCATCGACCAGCGCGAAGGCCGAGGTGTCTTCCTCGTGGCTGTAGGTGAAGACGCCGACGTGGTCGAAGCCCACCGCGGTGATGAACGCCACCAGTTCGTCGACGTCCGCCTCGGTCTCGCCGGGGAAGCCGACGATGAAGGTGGTGCGCAGGGTCACGTCGGGCATCTTCGCGCGGATGTTCGCCGAGCAGCCGCTCGTACGAGGCGCGCGTGCCGGGCCGTTTCATGCGCTTCAGCACCGCGTCGGAGGCATGCTGCAGCGGCAGGTCGATGTAGCGCACGACCTTGGTGCTGGCGGCGATGGCGTCGATGGTCGCGTCGGTGATGGTCGTCGGGATAGAGGTAGAGCAGCCGCACCCACTCGATGCCGTCCACGGCGTCGAGGGCGCGGATGAGGCGCGGCAGCGCGTCGCGTTCCTTGCGGTCGATGCCGTAGAAGGTGGTGTCCTGCGAGACGAGCAGCAGTTCCTTCACGCCGCGGGCGGCCAGGGCGTGCGCTTCTTCCACCACCGACTCGATGCTGCGGCTGCGGTAGTGGCCGCGCATCTTGGGGATGACGCAGAACGCGCACTTGTAGTCGCAGCCCTCGGCGATCTTCACGTAGGCGTAGTGGCCCGGGGTGGCAAGACGGCGGGGGGTGGTGGCGTCGTAGAGATACGTGGGCAGGTCCACGCCGAAGACCGGGGCCAGCGGCCCGGCCCGCCGCTGCGTTCGTCGCCACCGCGGTGCTGTCTCGCGAACCCCGGACCGGCAGTCCGGGACCCGCCGCCCCGACTCGGCGGCAGGGCATCGCGCTTGTAGAACGTCAGCGGCGCGGCGCCAGCGGCCCGGGACAGGCTCGAGCCGGGCTGGATGGCCTCGAGGATGTTCGGCACATCACCGGTGCCCAGCACGGCATCGATCTCGGGAATCTCGTTCTGCAGGCTGTCGCGGTAGCGTTCGGCCAGGCAGCCGGTGACCACGAGCCGCCCCCCGGTGGCCTTCTTGCGTCCGGCCATCTCGAGGATGGTGTCGATCGACTCCTGCTTGGCCCGGTCGATGAAGGCGCAGGTGTTGACGATGACCACATCGGCGCCGTCGGCGTCGGTCGTGATCTCGTGGCCGGCCTGCTCGGCCATGCCCAGCATCACCTCGGAATCGACGAGGTTCTTGGGGCAGCCGAGGGAGACGAATCCAATTTTCACAGGTGGGGCTCGGGGCTCGCGTCCCGGCAGTCGCCGCCGGCAAGATGCCGGCTAGCGGCGTCACGGAACATCCCACCACTGTACACCGGGCCGGGCAGGCTGCCAACGGATGGGCAGGCCACGGCGAGCCCCCGGTGACGCCAATCCAGTGGGATGTCAGCGGCGCGCGTGGGCGAGTGCCGCTTCGACTGAGGCGACGCGGCGATCGAAGAGGAAGATGCTGTAGCCGGCGCGCGCCGACGGTGTGAGGGCACGGAACGGCGCGAACCGCTCTCGGCCGACGTAGGGCCCCTGAAGATGTGTGGCGGAGATGGCGATCCAGTCACATCCACGGATGTCCTCGTTAGTGGCGTCGTGCCAGGCCACCGAGCGCAAACCGAATGCTGCAGGAGCAGCCTGGCCGAAGTAGGCCAAGAGCACCTTCTGGTAACCCAATCGCTGCAGGGTCTCCGAGAGCGCCGGCAGGTCTCGGCCCCGATCGAGGCTTGAGTCGACCAGGTATTCTGTACCCCTGGCTGGGCCCGCCGACGTAGTCCGGGAAATAGCTCAAGTAGTGCGGCGCGGTCGTCGCAGCGCTCCATGCCTGAGAGGCCACGATGAATCCGAGCACTAGCGGCGCCCGCCGTGGCGCGCCTGCCGCCAGGCACGTGGTCGCACTCAGGAAGAGGAGCGGATACAGGATGAGCACGTAGCGGTGTCCGGCGTTAACCCGGCTCTGCATTGCAAAGGCGAGGAACACCACAATCGAGCCGAACCAAAGCCAATTCGCGCGATCCAGGGAGCGACGCTGCCGCACGAGACCCACCGCAGTGAGCGAAGCGAGCATCACCTCTGCCGGGGTACTCTTCAGAAAGAGCGCGGTGGGAAAGAAGTACCGCCAACCTTGGTTGGAGACCTCGCCGAGCAAAAACGCCGGATGCCCGCCACGGAGGTGGCCGAGCTGCGTCAGTAGCGTCAGCAGCGGCGCCGGAGCCCGCCACCCATCCGGCGACGCACCGAAGGGCGTGATGAGTCCGAGCAGGCGGGGCATCGATCGAGGGTAGAAGAGCGGCCCGGTGGCGAATCCGTAGAGGGTCCACGACACCAGCAACGCGATGCCTGACGTTGCGATTGCGGTGGCCGCCAGAGGCGCGGCCACTCTGGCCCAACGGTACACGCCCGGTGCCTCGCGCGAGCGCGCCAACGTACGTTTTCCCCAGAACGGCAATGGCGATCAGAAAGAGGAAGAGAGCAGACTGCTTCGACCCCAGTGCCAAACCAAGGCCGAGGCCCATGGTGACGAGGCGGAGGGCGGTGGGCGCCGCGGCATACCGTTCGATTCGAAACCAGCGCCAGCACGGCGAACAACGCGAAGCAAGCATCGGTCGTGGCGAGTGAAGCGTGCGCGATGATCGACGGCGAGCAAGCACACAAGGCGGCTCCGAGCAGGCCGATTAGAGGACCGCCCGGGGTGCGGCGCCCGCGCGCCTGGCTACGGATACAGGCGATACAGCATGCGCGGGAACGGAATCGTCTCGCGCACGTGCTCGAGGCCGCAGATCCACGCTGACCATGCGCTCGATGCCCATGCCGAAGCCGCCGTGGGGGACGGTGCCGTAGCGGCGCAGGTCGAGGTACCACTCGAAGGCCTCCTGCGGCAGCTTGTGCTCCTTGATGCGCTGCACCAGCAGGTCGAGGTCGTCGTCGCGCTGGCCGCCGCCGATGATCTCGCCGTAGCCCTCGGGCGCGAGCACGTCCACGCACAGCGCCGTGTCGGGCTGCCGCGGATCGGGCTTCATGTAGAACGCCTTGACCGCGGCCGGATAGTGGGTCACGCAGAGCGGCGCGTCGAACTGCTGCGACAGCACGGTCTCGTCGGTGCCGCCGAAGTCGTCGCCGTGCTGGAAGGGCAGGCCCTTGTCGGTCAGCACCTTGGCGGCGTCGTCGTAGGTCATGCGCGGGAAGGGCGTCTTCACGCGCTTCGAGCTTCGGCGGTGTCGCGCTCGAGCAGCTTGAGCTCCGCGGCGCGCCGGTCGAGCACCGCGCCACCACGCTCGAGACCAGGCGCTCGGCGAGGCTGATCACGTCGTCGAGGTCGGCGAAGGCCACCTCGGGCTCGACCATCCAGAACTCGGTGAGGTGGCGGCGCGTCTTGCTCTTCTCGGCGCGGAAGGTCGGGCCGAAGCAGTAGACCTTGCCGAACGCCATCGCGGCGGCCTCGTTGTAGAGCTGTCCGCTCTGCGTCAGGTAGGCCGTGACGTCGTCGAAGTACTGCACCGCGAAGAGCGTGGTCGTGCCCTCGCACGCGGCCGGCGTGAAGATCGGCGTGTCGACCAGGATGAAGCCGTCGTCGTCGAAGAAGTCGCGGACCGCGTTGACGACCTCGTGCCGCACCTTCAGGATCGCCGTCTGCCGCTCGGCGCGGATCCACAGGTGGCGGTGGTCCATCAGGAAGTCGACGCCGTGCTCCTTGGGCGTGATCGGGTAGTCGTGCGACGGGCCCACGACCTCGAGGCTCGAGGCGACGAGCTCGTAGCCGCTCTTGGCGCGCGCGTCGGCGCGCACGTTGCCGCGGACGACGAGCGACGTCTCCTGCGACAGGTGATCGGCCTGGTGGAAGGCCTCGTCGCCGACGTCGTTCTTGCCCATGACCACCTGGACGAAGCCGGTGCCGTCGCGGACGACCAGGAAGTGAATCTTGCCGCTCGATCGGCGGTTGTGCAGCCAGCCGGCCAGGGTGACGTCCTGGCCGACGTAGTCGCCGATCTTCGCGATGGGAACGTGGGGAATGCTCATTGGCTCATCGACTCGTCAGTTGATCCCGAGACTTTCTTCGAAGCGCCGTCGCGCCTGGACGGCCCTGGCCAGCGTGGCCACGACGGCGCCCGCCGGCGCCAGTTCGAACGTCCAGGGGCCAGAGTAGCCCACCTTCTGGAACGCGAGGAGCGCCCGGGCCCAGTCGATCGACCCGTCGTAGGGCACCAGATGGTCGTCGCGCGAACCGTGGGTGTCGTGCACGTGGCTGGCCACGATGTGGCCCGAGGCCACCTCGATGGCGTCGACGGGATCGCCGAGCAGGCGGGCGTGGCCGACGTCGAGACAGATGCCGGCCAGCGGCCAGTCGTGCGCGTCTTCGAGCAGCGCCGCCAGCGCGTCGGGGGTGGACAGCGCGTTGGTCTGGACCTCGAGCGCCACCTGCACGCCGCAGGCGGCCGCGTAGGGAACGAGCACGTCGAGACTGCGGCGCGCCGCCGAGGGGTCGTTGTCGTGCCGGCCGGCGACGTGCCCGGGCGCGCCGAGGTGCAGCACCAGGGTGCGGAACGGGAGCGTCCGGGCGACGTCCAGCGTCCGCTGGATCTCGGCCACGGAGTGCGCGCGGATGGCCGGCGTCGCTTGCAGCCACCGAGATGGTCCCGGACCACGCCCCATCGACGAAGCCGTCGGCCGTCGGCGCGTGCACCGCGGTGAGCTGCAGCCGCGTGTCGTCGAGCCACTCGGCCAGCTGCGCCACGGCGAGCGGATCGCCGTAGTCGAAATGCGACCGCAGGGCAAAGACCTCCACCCCGCCGAAGCCGTGCGCCGCGATGTCGACGAGGTGCTCGCGGTCGAGGCGTGACGGGTGGAACAGGAAGGTGGAAACGGCGAAGCTGGCGTCGCTCACGACTGGGCCGGATTGTACCGCAGCTCGTCGACCAGCCCGCCGAGCAGCTCGGCCAGCCGGCCGAAGCGCGGGTCCCGGGTGATGGTGCGGCGCACGTAGGCCAGGGTGCGCGGCACGTACTGCATGTAGACGGGGTTGGCGCGCGTCGTCGTCTGATAGCCGAAGGTGCCGAGGGCCTTCAGGTTCCGCTGCAGCGCCATCAGGTCGAAGCGACGCCGGAACTCGACGCGCTCGGCGGGAGAGCCGGCGGCGCCGCGGGTGAGCGCGAAGAAGTCGGCGATGAGGTCGTCGACCGCCGCCTCGGGCAGATCGACGTAGGAGTCGCGCAGCAACGACGCCAGGTCGTAGGTGTCGGGGCCCATGCGCGCGTCCTGGAAGTCGATGACGTACAACGCGCCTTCGTGCCACATCAGGTTGCGGCTGTGATAATCGCGGTGGCAGAGCACGCGCGGCTCACTGGCCAGTTCCTCCACGATGGCGTCCCATTCGGTCCGCAGCGCCTCGCGCACCGACTCCGGGGGGAGCGCGCCGCGGTAGGCCAGCAGGAAGTGGCGGACGAAGAACTCCAGCTCCCAGGTCAGCTTCTCGTGGTCGAAGGCGATGCCGTAGGGCGGGAACTCGGGCGAGGCCAGCGCCGCGCCGCGCTGCTGCAGCCGCACGATGAGCCGCACCGCCTCGCGGTAGCGGCTGGCGCGCTCGGTCGCCGAGAGCCCGCCGAGATGCGCCTGGAGCGTGACGTCGCCGAGGTCCTCCAGTCCGAGCACGCCAAGCGCGTCGTCGTGATGGACGATGGCCGGCACCGGCAGCGGCATCAGCGTGAAGAGGTGCGCCACCCGGACGAAGGGCGAGGTGGCGTAGTCGATCGGCCCGGCGTGCACGCTCAGCACGACCGAGGGCTGGCCGCGCAGCAGCACCCGCACGTAGCGCCGGTCGGAGGCGTCGCCGGTGAGCGGCACGACGCGTTGCACGTCGGGGGTGAGCCCCTGCACGGCGAGATAGTCGGCGACGCGCGGATCGAGATCGGCACACGATCGGAATTCTACCCGGCGGCGCTGTCGAAGGGCACGATCACCAGATCGTCGATCGTGATGTCGCCGGCCAGCGGCGCGCGGTCGCCGCGGCGAACGACGGCGGCGCGGGCGAGCCGGGCGCCGGGCGGCACGATCACGCCGTCGGCGATCACGCAGTCGCGGACGACGGCGCCAGCGCCCACATGCACGTCGCTCCCACAGGACGGTTCCGGTGACGTCGGCGGTGCCCTCCACGTGCGTGCCGTCGCCGCGATCGAGCGGCCGTCCGAGCCGGGCGGCGACGGCGTGCACGGTGCGAAGGTACTCGGCCGGCGTGCCCACGTCGAAGAACGACGCCTCACTGCGCCACACCCGCACCGCGTCCGGTTGGCGGGTCCGCAAGCCGGGATACAGCGACTTCACCGTCTCGGCCGCGGCGCCTTGCGGCACCTCGGCCACAGCGCGCCGTTCCACGATCTGCACGCCGACGAAGTGGACCGGCTCCAGGCCGGCGCCGTCGGGCCCAGGCGGCGCGTCGGCCGGCCGCACTCCGGCGAAGGCTCCGGCCGAGTCGACGAGAAGGGCGTTGTAACCGGGGCGGGCGGCGGCGGCGGCCATCGTGACCAGCGGCCGCTGGTCCTCGTGCGCGGCCAGCAGGGCCGGCAGATCGAGGTCGGTGATGGTGTCGCCGTTGACGACCAGCAGCCGCTCGTCGTCCACCAGGTCGAAAGCCTGCCGCGGTCCACCGGCCGACCCCAGGACCCGCGCTTCCCAGGAATAGCGCACCGAGACGCCCAGGTCGTCGCCGTGGCCGAGCACGGCGGTGACGGTGGCGGGCAGGTGATGCAGGTTTACGATCACGCGGCGCACGCCGGCCTCGGCCAGCCAGCGCACCTGGTGCCGGATGATGGCCTCACCAGCCACGGGCAGGGCCGCCTTGGCGCGCATCGCCGACAGCGGCGCCAGCCGGGTGCCGAGGCCGGCGGCCAGAATGAGCGCCGTCTCGATCACCGGGGGATGCGGCCGGCCGGAAAGGTCATGTCACGGGCGCCGGCGGCGTCAGCGCTCTCGAGGAACAAGGTGCGGTACGACGCGATGACGTACTCGGTCATCGCGAAGCCGAGCCGGGCCGCCACGGTGTGGATGGCGGCTTCCTCGCCCTCGACCTCGACGAAGACGCCGATGGGCGTGTCGTCCACGGCGATGACCACCCCCGGCAGGGTGAACTCCTCGCGGACCTTCTCGTAGCGAAACGAGGGGCTGTAGCCGAGCGCCGCGCAGATGGCCAGCAGCGCCTCGGCGCTGGCCGCCTCGCTCTCGATTTCCTCGCGCGCCTTCACGATTCCGGGCACGACCGGGCCTTTGAAGGTGAGGTAGGCGCGGTCACCGTCGGCGCGCACGCGCAGCGCCGTGCCGGCCGCGAGCAACCGGCGGTCGGCCGTGTCGAGCAGGGTGTCGCGCTGCAGGCGGCGGGGCCGCGTGGCCGCGGCGCCGAGCCCGAGGACGCGCCGGCGCGCCTCCTCGGCGCTCGGAAAGCGCAGCTTGATCTCGCGTTCGACGCCGTGGCCCAGCGTCTACTCCTTGCGCACGGTGACGAAGCTTTCCTGGCCGTTGCGCAGCACCAGCATGAAAGCGGTCGAGCCCGAGGCCACGCGGCCGAGTTCGCGCGCGGCGTCGCTCACCGAGGTGACCGGCCGGCGGTTGACCTGTAACAGCACGTCGCCGCGGGCGAGGCCGCCGCGCTGCGCCGGGCTGCCGGCTTCGACGTCGGTGATGATGACGCCTTCGGTGTCGGCCGGCAGCCGCAAGCGGCGGGCCATCTCCGAGGTGAGACCGCCGATGGTGATGCCGAAGCCCTCGCCGGCCTGCTCTTCGGGCGCGGGCGTATCGGCCTGGGTGCGGTTGGTCTCGGCCTCGAGGTTCAGTTCGTTGACGGTGACGTTGAGCCGCTTCTCGACCTTGTCGCGGAGCACCTTCATCGGCACCGTGGTGCCGGGGGCGGTGCGGGTCACGTAGCCGACCAGCTCGTCGCGGTTCTTCACCGGCTTGCCGTTGAACTCCATGATGACGTCGCCGGGCTCGACGCCTGCCTTCGACGCCGGGCCGCCGCTCGTCACCGACGAGACCAGCGCGCCGGTGCGTTCCTTGAGGCCGAGCGCCTCGACCGCATCGAGCGGAATGGTGCCGACCGACACCCCGATCACGCCGCGCGTGACCTTGCCGCTGCGCAGCTGCGGCAGCAGTTCGCGGATGGTGTTGATGGGAATGGCGAAACCGATGCCGATATTGCCCTGGTTCCGGGAATCGGTGTAGATGGCGGTGTTGATGCCCACGACCTCGCCGCGCACGTTGAGGAGCGGCCCGCCGGAGTTGCCGGGGTTGATGGCGGCGTCGGTCTGGAGCACGTCCTGGCTGCGGCCATCGGTGATGGGGAAGGGGCGCTCGGTGGCGCTGACCACGCCCACGCTGACGGTGTGGGCCAGGCCGAACGGATTGCCGATGGCCATCACCCAATCGCCCGGCTGCATCTGCTCGGAGTCGCCGAAGGTGACCTCGGTCAGCTCGCGCTTGGGCTTCTCGGTGAGCTCGATGAGGGCGCTGTCGCTGAGCGGGTCGCGGCCCACCACCCGGGCCAGGTAGCTCACGTCGGCGTCGTCGCCGTAGAACGACACCTGGATC
Organism: uncultured Acidobacteriota bacterium; assembly: GCA_963834325.1. Classification (GTDB taxonomy): domain Bacteria; phylum Acidobacteriota; class Vicinamibacteria; order Vicinamibacterales; family UBA2999; genus CADEFD01. The sequence goes on along the minus strand of CAWIBL010000012.1, from coordinate 2,392,313 downwards.
TTGGTGGCGTCCTCGACCACGTGGTTGTTGGTCAGGATGAAGCCGTCCTTGCTGATGATGAAGCCGGTGCCGGCTGCCTGGGTGACCTGGGGACGCTCCGGCTGCGGGCGGCGCTGCTGGCCGCCGCCGCCGCTGCCGCCGCCGCCTCCGAAGAAGCGTTCCAGCAGGTCGTCGTCGCCGCCGAAGAACTGGGTCATCTGCGAGGCCCGCTGCCGTGATTCGGTGCGGATGTTGACGACCGCCGGGCTCATCGACTTGGCAATGGTACGGAACGTGGCCGCGTCGACCGGTCCGCTGAGCGGCGCGGTGTTGGCCGGCGGCGCCATGGTAACGGTCTGGGCCAGCGAGGCGGGTGAGAGTTCGAGCCTCGACGCGATGACCATGCCGACGGCCACCGAGGCGACGGCGATGAGCAGGGCATAGAACAGCGTGGTCTTTCGAGTCGACATTGATTCCTCCACTTACACCACTGGCACGACGGCCATCTGCCGCGGGCCCGTCACTTCGGGGCCGCCTCGGCCCCAGGCGATATTGATCTCGGTGCGAACGCCGAACGTCTCGAAATACAACCCCGGCTCGATCGTGAAGCCCGTGCCGGGCAGCAAACGCCGCTCGTCACGAGTCTCGTAGTCGTCGAGGTGCGCGCCGTTGCCGTGCACTTCTTCGCCGAGGCTGTGCCCGGTGCGATGCAGGATGGCGTCGCCGAACCCGGCCGCATACAACACGCCGCGCGCCGCCTGGTCCGCTTCCCACCCGCGAACTTCGCGCCCGGCCGCTGCTGCCGTTTCAATCAAGGTCACCGCGGCATCCCGCGCGTCGCGCACCGCGGTGAACGCGGCGACGAGCGGCGCCGGCGGCGTGGCGCCGGTGTAGCCCATCCAGCTGATATCGGCGTAGACGGCGCCCGAAGTGGGCAGCTTGCCCCACAGGTCGAGGAGGACCACCTCGTCGCGTCCGATCCGGCGCGAGCCGTCGGCCAGCGGCTGGTAATGCGGGTTGCCGGCGTTGGCCTCGGTGGCCACGATGGGCGGATGATCGGTCGTCAGCCCCTCCTCGTCGAACCACTCCATCATCGCGGTCTGGATGTCGAATTCGGTCGTCGGCAGGCCGTCGCGCAGGCGCGCCGCGATGCTTGCGAAGGTCCGGTCCTTGATGCGGTAGAGCCGTTCGGCGGCGGCCCGGTGCGAGGCGAATCCCTCGTCGCTCCACACCGCTTCGAACTGCTGGATGAGATCGCCCGACGAGGCCACGTGCACCCCTTGGTCGCGGACCAGTTCGATGGTGCCGGCGTCGACGCGCGACACGTAGGGAATGGCGCCGCGCGGCGAGTATTCCATGGCGATGGAGCGGAGCCCGGCCAGCAACGACTTCAGGCCGGCTTCGAGTTCCACCCGGCCGGCGTACTCGGACGTCGTGCCCGGCAGATGCGCCAGGGTCGCCCGCTCGATCTTGTGGACCAGGCCCTTGGGTGACCCTTGCGTGGGAATCAGGTAGAACCACCGCCGGGTGGTCATGTGCCCGGTCGTGGCGAGCCCGGTCAGGCGACGCGCCACGGGATTGGAACCGTGGAAGTCGTAGAGCAGCCATCCGTCGAGCCCGGCCGCGCGCAGCGCCGCTTGTACGGCGGAGACGTCAAGAGGCATACGAATTTCGAGTATAGCTGGTTTGACAGGGGCCCGGCCCCGGCACTAGCGTCCACTGGCTGGCCACACCAGTAGGACGCACGCCGGCCCTTGAAAGTTGTTTTGACGAGGAGTGAGGAATGGGAACCTTCCACGACCACGGGCTCGACCGGCGCGCCCTGCTGCAGATTCTGGCCGCCCTCGGGTTCGCTGGCGCCGCCGCCACCGACCTGGCGGCGCAGGCCAGGCCGACGGTGAGCGGCCAAACGTTGCGCGAGGCGGCGACGCTTCTCGGGGGCTCGTTCGACGCGGCCCGGCTGGCCGTGGCCGAACGCGCCGTGCAGCGGAATCTCGAGCAGCTTGAGGTCGTGCGCGAGCTGGTGCTCGACGATGCCCTCGAACCGGCGCCGGTGTTCGCGCCGCTCCGGTAACGCCGATGCCGGTCAGCACCGACGTCCTGTTCCTGTCGGCCCGCGAGCAAGGCGCGCTCATCCGCGCCCGTCAGCTCTCGCCGGTCGAGCTCACCGAGGCCTACCTCGCGCGTATCGAGCAGCTCAACCCCAAGACCAACGCGTTCATCACCATCACCGCCGACCTGGCCAGGCGCCAGGCCGCTGAGGCGGAGCGCGAGATCGGGCGCGGCTTCTACCGCGGCCCGCTCCACGGCATCCCCTACGCTCCCAAGGACATCCTCGCCACCAAGGGGATCAAGACGACCAACGGGTCGAAGGTCACGGCAACCGCCGTGCCCGACTACGAGTCGACGATCACGGATCGGCTGGCCAAAGCCGGGGCGGTCCTGGCTGGGAAGCTCAACCTGCTCGAGTTCGCCATGGGCAGCGGGGTGGTGTCGGGGTTCGGACCGGCGCGTAACCCGTGGGACCTGACCCGCACGCCGAGCGGGTCGTCGAGCGGTTCGGGGGCCGCGGTGGCGGCCGCGATGGTGCCGCTCTCGATTGGCACCGACACCGGCGGCTCGATTCGCGGGCCGGCCAACTTCTGCGGCATCGTCGGACTCAAGCAGACCTATGGCCGGGTGAGCCGCCACGGCGTGACGACGCTTGCCTGGACCATGGATCACGCCGGGCCGATGACCCGCACCGTCGCCGATGCCGCCCTGGTGCTGCAGGCCATCGCGGGACACGACCCGATGGACGCGACGACCACGGCCGACCCGGTGCCGGACTATACGCGAGCCCTCACCGGCGACCTGCGCGGGCTGCGCCTCGGCGTGCCCGTGCGCTTCCTGGCCGACGGACTGGCCGCGCCCATCGAGGCCGCCTACCGCGCCGCGCTCCAGACGCTGAAGGGCCTGGGGGCGACCCTTGTCGACGTGGACGTGCCGCACGCGCAGTATGCGACGTCGGCTGGGTGGGTGGTGGCGATGGCGGAGGCCGCGGCCTTCCACGAGCAGCGGCTGCGCCAGTCGCCCGAGCTCTTCGACCCGGTGGTGCGCGAGCGGCTCGACGCCGCCCGTTTCTATTCGGCTACCGACTACATCAAGGCGCAGCGCATCCGGACGCTGCTGCAGCACGAGATGGCGGCCGTGTTCAGGCAGTGTGACGTGATGGCGGTGCCCGGGGGCGACGGCTTGCCCACGCCGCTGGAGCCGCCGGATCTGGCCGCGACCGACGTGAAACCCGGATCGAAAGGCGCGCGGTTCCGGGGCGGCACGACGTTCCTCGGGAACATGACCGGGCTGCCGGCCCTGATGCTGCCGTGCGGCTTCTCGGCGGGTCCGCCGGTCCTGCCCATCGGCTTGCAGCTCTATGGCCGCGCCTTCGACGAGTTCACGCTGTTTCGCGTGGGCCACGCCTACGAACAGGCCACCGAATGGCACCGGCGCCGGCCGGCGCTGACCTGAGCGGACCGACGGCCGGGGCAACCGCCCGCGCGCGGTTGCCGTCCTATAATCGAGGGGCCGCGCCCTCGCAGGCCCGCCCCCGGCGGACCGGCCCGATTTCCGCCTGCCAGACAGGAAAGATGCGCATGACCCGCATGAACCGGCTCCTCACGTCCGCTGCCGTCGTGGCGGGCGCCGTGCTCGCTGCCGCCCAGGAACCGCAGGCGCCGCCCCCGGCGCAGCCGCCCGTCACCTTTCGCGCCGAGGTGAACTACGTGGAGGTGGACGCCCGCGTCCTCGACGACAAGGGCGCCTTCGTCCCCGGGCTGACGGGCGCCGATTTCCAGGTCCTCGAGGACGGCAAGCCGCAGAAGGTCACGGCGTTCTCGCTCGTCAACATCCCGGTCGAACGGCAGCAGCGGCCGCTCTTTGCCTCGGCGCCGATCGAGCCCGACGTGCAGAACAATCTCAACGGCTACGACGGCCGCATCTACGTGCTGGTGCTCGACGACCAGCACACGCATCCGCTGCGGGCGGCGCGCACCAAGGCGGCGGCCCGGCAGTTCGTCCAGCGCTACATGGGCGCCAACGACACGGCGGCGGTCGTCTTCACGAGCGGCCGGTCCGACGCCGCGCAGGAGTTCACCAACAGCCAGCGGCGGCTGCTGGCCTCGGTCGACAAGTTCACCGGCCGCAAGCTGCGGTCCTCGACGCTCGAGCGGCTCGACGAGGAGGCGCGCACCCGCGACACGCGCCAGCAAGGCGACCGCATCGACGACATGCTCGACAACGAGCGCGGCCTGACGGCCCGCACGACGCTCGAGTCGATCCGCAACCTGTCGAACTACCTCGGCGGAATCAGCGGGCGGCGCAAGGCCATCGTCTACTTCAGCGAAGGCATCGACTACGACATCACCGACGTGTTCAACAACCGCAGCGCGTCGAGCGTCATGGACGCCACGCGCGACGCGATTGCCGCGGCCACCCGCGCCAACGTCGCCATCTACGGCGTCGACCCGCGCGGCCTGGGCGCCGGCGCCGACGACATGATCGAAGTCGGCGGGCTGCCGCAGGACACCTCGCTCAACCTCGGCAGCGGGTCGTTCCAGACCGAGGCCCGCCTCGGGCAGGACAGCCTGCGCGTGCTGTCTCAGGAGACCGGCGGCTTCGCGGTCGTGAACCAGAACGACCTCGGCGCCAACTTCGAACGCCTCGTCGTCGACAACAGCGCCTACTACCTGCTCGGCTACTACTCGACCAACGAGCGGCGCGACGGCAAGTTCCGCAAGATCGACGTGCGCGTGTCGCGTCCGGGCCTGACGGTGCGGGCCCGCAAGGGCTACGCCGCGGCGCGCGGGCGGGCCGAGACCGAGAAGGCCGATCCGAAGACGGCCCCCGAACTGCGGGCCGCACTGGCCAGCCCGCTCCCGGCGTCGGGGCTGCCGCTGGCCCTGGCCGCGGCGGTGTTCAAGGGCGCCGACCAGAAGGGCGCCGTCGTGATTTCGACGCTCGTCGGCGCGCGCGACCTGCCGCTCACCGAGAAGGACGGCACCTTCCGCAACGACCTCGAGGTGGTGGTCACCGCCGCCGACTACTCCGGCAAGAGCTATCCGGGCGACCGCGCCACGCTGGCCCTGAACCTCAAGCCGGACTCGGTGGCGCGCCTGCGCGCCGGCGGCTTCCGCATCCTCAATCAGATCGACCTGCCGCCCGGGCGCTACCAGCTGAAGGTGGCCGCGCGCGAGGGCAACACCAACCGCGCCGGCTCGGTCAGCTACGACCTCGACGTACCCGACTTCTCGAAGGAGAAGCTCTCGATCAGCGGGCTGGCGCTCACCTCGGCGTCGAGCGGCCTCACGCCCACGGCGCGGCCGAAGGATCCGCTGGCCAAGATGCTGCCGGGACCGATGACCACCTACCGCGAATTCACCACCGGCGACGAGCTGGCGCTCTTCGTCGAGGTCTACGACAACTCGGGCAAACAGCCGCACAAGGTGGACATCGAGGCGAGCCTCCGCTCGGAAGGCGGCCAGGCGGTGTTCCAGACGCGCGAAGAGCACGACAGCAGCGAACTGGCCGGCGGCCCCGGCGGCTACGGCTTCTCGGCCCGCGTGCCGCTCAAGGACGTGCCCCCGGGCCTGTACGTGCTGCGGGTGACGGGCAAGACCCGCGTCGGCGACCAGGCCGAGGCGACGCGCGAGACGATCGTCCGCGTGCTGGCGCCGCCAGCCCGATGAGCCACGCCGGGCCGGAACCGGCGCCGCTGCCCCTGTGCGCCCGCACCGGGCTGGATCCGCGGTCTCGCCTCCGGACTGGCCTACAGCGCCTGGTGGATCACCGGCGCTACGTTCCTGGCGCTCGGCCGCGTCGTGACCCGGCTGGCCCGTCGCGGCGCTCTGAGCCCGTACAGACGAAACCCGCGACGCCAGAGGCATCGCGGGCCCGTTACGAAAAGCGTGTGACCGCCGCCTACTTGGCGGGAGTGGCCGTCGGCGGCACGTCGATCTTCGGCACCACGTTGGCCTTGATGGTGCCGTTGGCGTGCGTGAACTGATACTTGTTCGAGTTCATGTTCGCGCTCTTCGGCGTGCGCAGCGTGATCGTCACCACCTCGCCCGACTTGAGCGGCTTGGCGTGGCGGTAGATGTCGCCGGCGACGGGGTTGCCGCCCTTGTCATACCAGTTCTCCTCCACCTTCAGCCCGGCAATGGCGCCCGAGGTGGCGGGATTACGCATGGTGATGACCGTGACGACTTCGTTGCCCGCCACCTTCGTGGCCGGCTTGGTCATGTCGAGCGTGGCCTCGCCGCGGATGGGGGCGATGAGCTTGCGCTCCTGAGCGGAGGCCGCTCCGGCCACGAGACCCACCACTGCGACGGCCGACAGGAACTGTCCAAGGCGCTTCATCAACTCTCCTCCGATCTCTTCGGCGGATCGTGTCCGCCAGCTGCTGAGCAGTATAGACGCTTACATCTCGCCGTTCCAGTCCTCCGGTTCAGCCGTCGCCGACCGGAAGACTTCCAGGTGCCACTTCCCGCCGCCCCAGGGCTCGATGACCTCGGTGGCCACCACGTCGACCAGCAGCTCGGCGAACGTGCGGCCCTCGGGGTCGCCCTCCAGATGGTAGGCCGGGTCGTCCCACGCGAAGTTGGGATAAAGGGTCATCGTGAGGAAGAGGTCGTAGCCGTCGTCCACCACGATGAGCTGGCCGCACGGCGGCTTCTGCGTGGAGTGGTAGACGAGGTATTTCTCCGCGCTGTGAGCGCGAATGTAGCGCTTGAGCGCGAACTCGCGGGCGACGATCTCCTCGACCGCGATCTTCTTGTCCCAGCAGTCGCCGCAGTAGCGCTCCTCGCCCTTGGGCTCGGACACTTCCTTGGCGCCGCAGAGCGCGCAGTGCGCCTTGGTCGGCGTGGGCTTTCGGGACATCCGTCCATTGTATCAAGCCGCCGCGCCGGCGCCACCCTGGCCGGGCTGGGTCAGCGCTGGCGCTCGATGGCCGGACCGTACATCTTGCGCACGTATTCCTTGAGCATCCGGCTGGTCGAGAAGCGGGGCAGGTTGGTGCGCATGGCTTCACGCACCACCTTCATCCAGGCCGTCGGCACCCCGTCGGCGTCGCGGTCGTAGAACGCCGGCACGACGTCGCGCTCCAGCAGCGTGTAGAGCGACTCGGCGTCGGCCGCGTCGGCCGCATCGGGGTTGTCGTCGCCGACCCGGCCGTCGATGAGCCAGCCGTTGTCGCCGGTATAGCCCTCGGCCCACCAGCCGTCGCCGATGCTCAGGTGGGGCACGCCGTTGATCGAGGCCTTCATGCCGCTCGTGCCGCTCGCTTCGAGCGGCTTGCGCGGGTTGTTCAGCCACACGTCACAGCCCTGGACCAGCAGGTGGGCGACGTGCAGGTCGTAGTCGTCGATGAACGCGACGCGGCCGCCGAAGACCGGGTCGAGGGCGCGGCGGAAGACCCGCTGCAGATGGTGCTTGGCCGGATCGTCGGCCGGATGGGCCTTGCCGGCGAACACGATCTGCACGGGCCGGTCGGCGGCGTTGAGCAGACGGGCCAGCCGTTCGGCGTCGTGGAAGATGAGCTCGGGCCGCTTGTAGGCGGCGAAGCGCCGCGCGTAGCCGATGGTGAGCGCGTTCGGGTCGAGCATCGAGCCGTGCGTGAGGACGCGCGACGGCGCCACGCGCTCCACCGTCCAGCGTTGCCGCGCCCGCTCGCGGATGAAACCGAAGAGGTGCGCGCGCAGCGTGACCCGGACCTGCCAGAGTTCGTCGTCGGGAATCTCGTCGAAGCGCCGCCACGTGTCCGGGTCGTCCACGCGCTGCGATCCAGTCGGGGCCGAGATGTCGCGAGAGGAGGTCGCGCACGTCGGCCGCCACCCAGGTGGGCACGTGCACGCCGTTGGTGATGGCCTGCACCGGCACCCCGTCGACCGGCCGATCGGGCCACATCGGCTGCCACATCTCGCGGGTGACGTGGCCGTGGAGCTCGCTGACCGCGTTGATGCCGCCGGCGGCGCGCATGGCCAGGGCCGTCATGTTGAACTGCGAGCCGTGCCCGTTGTCGTACTCGCCCAGGGCCAGGAAGCGGGCGCGGTACTCGCCGAGTTCGCCCCAGCAGCCGGCCAGGTGTTTCTCGACCAGGTGGAAGGGGAAGGCGTCGTGACCGGCAGGCACCGGCGTGTGCGTGGTGAAGACCGTGCTCTTGCGCACCATCGCGAGCGCCTCGTCGAACGACATGCCCGCCTCGATGTGCTCGCGGATGCGCTGCAGCACGACGAAGGCGGCGTGGCCTTCGTTGAGATGCCAGACCGCCGGCTCGATGCCCATGGCCCGCAGCACCCGCACGCCGCCGATGCCGAGGATCACTTCCTGCTGGATGCGCGTTTCGCGGTCGCCGCCGTAGAGGCGGGCCGAGAGTTCGCGGTCCCACGGCGCGTTTTCCTCGAGGTCGGTGTCGAGCAGGTAGAGGCGCACGTGGCCGACCCGGACCCGCCACACCGAGGCCAGCACCGTGCGATCGCCGAGCGGCACGGCGGTGATGCACGGCCGGCCGTCGGGGGTGATGGCGGTTTCAATCGGCGCGTCGGCCCAGTTGATGCGCTCGTAGTGTTCCTGCTGCCAGCCGTCGTTCGACACGCGCTGGTGGAAGTAGCCCTGCGGATACATGAAGCCCACGCCGACGAGCGGCAGGCCGAGGTCGCTGGCTTCCTTGCAGTGATCGCCGGCCAGCACGCCCAGACCGCCGGCGTAGATGGGCAGCGACTGGTGCAGGGCGAACTCGGCGGAGAAGTAGGCAATCACCTTGCCCTGGACGTCGGGGCCGTCGGTCTTGAACCACGACTGCTGGGGCTGACGCGCCGCGTCGAGATCGACGATGACGGCATCGTAGAGGCGCACGAACTCGGGGTCGTCCGCGGCCCGCTGCAGCGCGTCGGCGCCGAGGGTGCGCAGCATCCGGGCGGGGTTGTGGGCCGTCGCCCGCCACACCGCGAGATCCAGGCGGCGGAACAGGGTCGCGCGCGCCTGGCTGCCAGCTCCACCAGACGTCGGTGGCGAGTTCGCCGATGCGGTGGATGCGGGCCGGAAAGGGGAGGGCAAAACGTTCCATAAAGGGCGGGACTCGCGTGGGGCCCGGGCTGCGGGCGGATGTCATGGCCCCGGCCGGTGGGCGGGACCGGTCGTTTCGGGTATCGGCGGCTGTTCTTCAAGAGTATCGGCCACTGCCCGGGCAGTCATCAGGCCGCGGGGCAGGCCCCCACGAGGGTGGCGAAGCGGGAAAGGTCGATGTTCCCGCCCGAGACCACGGCCACCACCTTGCCGGCGCCGGCACGGCCGGAGATGGCGGCGGCCACGGCGCACGCGGCCGCGCCTTCGATGATCACGTGGACGCGTTCGGCCGTGAGCCGCATCGCCGCGGCCGCCTCGTCGAGGGTCACGACGAGCGACTCGGCGACCGCGCCGTGCAGGAGCGGCCACATCGAGGGCAGCACCGAACGGCCGCCGGCGCCGTCGACGAACGACGACCGCCAGGCGTCGAAGCGCTGCGGCGTCGCCGGCGGCGAGCGACTGCGCCAGCGGGGAAGCGGTTTCAGGTTCTGCGGCCACGATGCGCACGTCGGGCCGGCGCGCGGCCATCACCGAGGCCATGCCCGCGAGCAGGCCGCCGCCGCCGATGGCCGCCACCACGGTGGAGACGTCGGGCAGGTCCTCGCAGGATCTCGAGCGCGGCGGTGGCGTTCCCGGCGATGAAGGCGTCGTCGTCGAAGGGGTGCACGAAATGGCCGCGCATGCGATCCGAGGCGTGCGTCTCGACCGTCTGCCAGCACTCGTCGTAGCTGGCGCGCACGATGGTGGCGCCGAGCCGCTCGATGGCGCGGACCTTGGTCTCGGGGGCGGTGTCCATGACCAGCACCGAGCAGCGCGCGCCCACGCTCCGCGCGGCAAACGCCACGCCTTGCGCGGCGTTTCCGGCGCTCACCGTCCACACCCCGTCGGCGAGTTCGCGCGCACTCAGTTGCCGTACGGCGTTGTAGGCGCCGCGCAGCTTGAACGAGCCGATCGGCTGCAGGCACTCGAGCTTGAGATAGACCTCGACGTCGGTGCCGTCCGGCGCCCGCACCGGGACGTCGAGGCGCACGAGCGGGGTGCGCACGGCGGCGGCGTAGACGGCCGCGGCCGCTTCTTCGACGGCGCTGATGGGAATGTGACGCATCGGGACGACCGCGAATCGTATCACGCAGGCTGCCGGTGTCCGCCGCGCCGCGTAGAATGCACAGTCATGACACGCAGGCGCGCGCTGGGACTGTTGCTGGTCTGTGGCTGGACCGTCGGCCTGTGGGCTCAAGAGCCGGCGGCGCGGCCGCGGGCCCGCGATCTCGGGCTGGCGCCCGGCGTCTTCACGCCGGGCCCGGAGAATGCCATCACCGACGTGGCCGGCGTGCAGGTCGGTCACGTCACGCTCCACCGCGGCGACGCGATACGAACCGGCGTGACTGCCGTGGTGCCGCACCCCGGCAACCTGTTCCAGCAGAAGGTGGCCGGCGCGGTGTTTGTCGGCAACGCCTTCGGCAAGCTGGCCGGTTCCACGCAGGTGGACGAACTGGGCACCATCGAGACGCCGATTGTGCTGACCAACACGCTCGGCGTCGGGGCTGGCGTCGAAGGGGTCGTGCGCTGGACGCTGGCCCAGCCGGGCAACGCCGCCGTCCGCTCGGTCAACGCGCTCGTCGGGGAAACCAACGACGGCGGCCTCAACGACATCCGCGGCCTCCACGTGCGGCCGGAGCATGTCGTGCAGGCGATCACCGACGCGCGCGGGGGGGCGGTGCCCGAGGGCAGCGTCGGCGCGGGCACCGGCACGCAGGCCTTCGGCTGGAAGGGCGGGATCGGCACGTCGTCGCGGCGCCTGGCGGCCGAGCGCGGCGGTTACACCGTCGGCGTGCTCGTGCAGAGCAACTACGGCGGCGTGCTGACGATGGGCGGCGCGCCGGTGGGCAAGGAGCTGGGGCGCTATGCCTACGCGCCGTCGTCCCGCGGCGCCGAGGACGGCGACGGCTCGTGCCTCATCGTCGTCGCCACCGACGCCCCGCTCGACGCCCGCGATCTGAAGCGCCTGGCGGCGCGGGCGGTCTTCGCCCTGGCCCGCACCGGCTCGTCGTACAGCAACGGCAGCGGCGATTTCGCCATCGCCTTCACGACGCACGCGGGGCAGCGCGTCGTCGCTGACGCGGCCGCCCCGGCCGTCCGCACGGCGCTGCCGACCGACGGGGTGTCGCCGCTCTTCCAGGCCGCGCTCGAGGCCACCGAGGAGGCCGTCTACAACTCGCTGCTCAAGGCCACCACGGTGACGGCCGGCGCGACCACCGTCGAGGCCCTGCCTATCGACCGCGTGCGCGACATCCTGCGCAAGTACAACGTCGGCGGCTGATCGGCCAGCGGGCTACGCGCGGTGTCCCGCGCCGGGGTAGCGCTTCTCGGCGGCCGTGGTCATCGACAGACCGCCGGTGTGCACGAAGAGCACGCGGCTGCCCGGCTCGATCTCACCCCGCGCCACCAGGCCCTGCAGTCCGGCAAAGGCCTTGGCGGTGTAGACCGTGTCGAGAAAATACCCCTCGGCCGTGGCCATCAGGCGGATGGCGTCGTCGCTGCCGCGATTGGGCACGCCGTAGCCTTCCTCGGCGAACCCGTAGGTGATGTGGTGCGGCGGCACATCGCCGGAGTCGAGGTCCAGGCCGAAGTGCCGGACGGAGTCCATGAAGTGCTCGGCCGGGGGCGGCATGCTGAACGCCACCTCGACGGCGTCCCTGGTGGTGATGGCCACCGGGTGCACGCGCGCGCCGAAGCCGCCGAGCGCCAGGCCGAGCAGGATCCCGGTCGTCGTCGAGCCGGTGCCGTAGGCCACGACCACGTGGTCGAAGTCGAAACGTCCGCCGCGCTGCAGCGCGATTTCGGCGATACAGCGCATGTAGCCTGGTTCGGCCTGCGGCATCGTGCCGCCAGCGGGCACGAAGTAGCCCGACGTGTCGGCGGTGACCTCCGCGCACAGTGCCTGCAGCCGGGCGTCGTCGTCGGCGCCGGGCTCGGCGAAGTTCATCGGGCTGAAGTGCAGCCGCGCGCCCAGGTAGTCGAGCAGCAGCAGGTTGCCGTGCCAGTCGGCGGCGTGCGCGGGGCGCTCGCCGGCCACCACACAGTGCACCTCGAGTCCGACCCGCCGGCAGGCCGTGGCCGTCATCATCGTGTGGTTGGAGGTCAGCGGGCCGACGGTGACCACCGTGTGCGCGCCGCGCTGGCGCACGTCGGCCAGGATGTACTCGAGTTTGCGGGTCTTGTTGCCGCCCATGGCCACGCCGGAGCAGTCGTCGCGCTTCATCCACAAATCCAGGCCGAGCGTGGCCCCGATGTGTTCGAGGGGCACGAGCGGCGTCGGGAACTCGCCCAGGCGCAGACGCGGCACGCGGGCGACGAAGTCGAGCAGCGAGGCCAGTGATTTCACGCCCGTATTCTACGGGCCGTCATGCTCGAGGTGTGGACAGCGACCAGGCAATTGCGATACAAATAGTGGTTCCTGCCCAACAGGTACGACCCTTCTGTGCGGAAGTGGCGGAATTGGCAGACGCGCTAGCCTCAGGAGCTAGTCCGGGCAACCGGGTGAAGGTTCGAGTCCTTTCTTCCGCACCATCTCTTCTCGGCGGCGGGTCGCCGCTACTTCTTCCAGTCAGGCAAACGGTCGTTGCCCGCGCCTTGCGTAAGGCGGGTCCACGCTCCGCTGCGCACCTCCAGCACCGCCAGGTCCCAATTCTCGCCTTCGTGGTGCTCGGGGCTCACGGCGAAGGCCAGGCGCGCGCCGTCGGGTGACCACTCGGGGTAGTAGCTCCACAGCCCGGCCGCCGTGAACACGCGCGTCGATTCGAGGCCCGGTCCGTCGCGCAGTTCCAGCGTCGACGGCTCGCCGTTCGGCAGCCGCACGTGCGCCAGCCGCTGGCCGTCGGGCGACCAGTTGGGCCAGCACGACCCGGCCGTGGCCGACAGCGGCTTCGCGGCGCCCTGCGCGTTCAGCACGTGCACCTGGAAATCCCAGAAGGCGCCGACCCGCAGCGTCTGCGCGGCAAAGGCGATGCGCCCGCCGTCGGCCGACGTCGCCGGCATGATGGCCCGGCCCACGTAGTGATGGGTGAGCCTCGTGACCTCACCGGTGGCCAGCACCAGACGGTAGAGATCGCCGCGGCTGTCGCGATCCGACGAGTAGACGACGCCCTGGCCGTCGGGTGTCCAGGCCGGATCGCTTTCGTTGGCGGCGTCACGGGTGAGGCGGGCGAGTCCGCTGCCGTCGGCGTTGACCACCCACAGATCCAGATCGGGCGTCCCGGATTCGGGTGAGGCCCCGTCGTAGTGAGCGCGGTTCGAGCTGAAGACGACGCGGGTGCCGTCGGGCGACCAGCGTGGCGTCGTGCTGGTGAAGCGCGGGTCGCCGGTGAGCGGGCGCACCACGCCGGTGGCCAAGGCCAGGGTGTAGATGGCGGGTCGGCCGGCGACGTCGGACTGGAAGACCAGGGTGCCGCTCAGGCCGGGAGGGAACGGACGCACGGCCTCGGGGAGACGCGGCGGGTTGGCGCCTTGCGCCCACGCGGCGGGCAGGGCGGCGCCGGAGAGTCCGGCGGCGACGAACGCGATGACGAGAACCGGCAGCAGGGACATCGTTCCTGTATACCGTACTGGTCGGCCCGTGTGCTGAAACAGACCAGCTCGTGTGCCGCGTCGTCTCGTTTCGGGACGTTCAGTTCGCGGCCTGCCGCCTGTCGATGGCCTCGACTTCGTCGAGCAGCCGGCGCAGCAGCACCGCGTGGTTCGGGGTGCTCGGGGTGCGGAAAATGGCCCGCACCTCCCGCAGCCAGAGGCGCACATCGCCCACGAAGCCATCGAGTTCCGGGCGATCGCGGGCGATATCGGCGGCCGCGCGCTCGATGTGATTCAGGAGCGACACGGCCTCGAGCAGTTGCTCGTGTGTGAGGTCGACGGAGCCCGGTCTTCTTGCCATGCCGGGGCCGATCGCAAGCGACGTGCCAGCCCGGCCGCGGCCAGGAGCGCCGCGCCCGCATGCTATCGTGGCGCCCGATGACTCCGATCGTGATTGGCGTCGCCGGCGGCTCCGGATCCGGCAAGACCACGGTGGTGCGGCGGATCGTCGACAGCCTCGGCCACGACCAGGTGACGGTCCTCGAGCACGACCGCTACTACCGGGACCGCAACGACCTGCGCCTCGAGGAACGCGCGGCGCTGAACTACGACCACCCCGATGCGCTCGAAACCGACCTGATGGTGCAGCACGTGCTGGCGCTCAAAGCCGGCGAGGCCATCGCGGCGCCGGTCTATGACTTCGCCCGCTACGCACGGACCACGGCGACCGAGCGGCTGCCGCCGCGGAGGGCGCTGATCGTCGAGGGGATCCTGATCTTCGCCGACCCGGCGCTGCGCCGGCTGATGGACATCAAGGTGTTCGTGGACACCGACGACGACACGCGGGTCATCCGCCGCTTGCAGCGCGACGTCGCCGACCGCGGCCGCACCATGGCGTCGGTCATCGACCAGTACCTGCGCACGGTCAAGCCGATGCATCTGGAGTTCGTGGAGCCGAGCAAGCGCTACGCGGATCTGATCGTGCCGGTGGGCGGGCACAACGCCGTGGCCGTCGATCTGCTGCTCTCGCACATCCGCAGCGTGGCCGGCGTGCCGGCGCCGGCCTAGCGGCGCCCCGGCTCCCGTCAGCGCGGGTGCGCGTCCTCGTAGCGGCGGATGGCGTCGTCGTGGCGCAGGATGAGGGCGATGTCGTCCAGCCCCTCGAGCAGTCGCTGGCGGGCCCGATCGTCGACGGCAAACGGCGCCGCGAAGCCTTCGGCGTCGCGCACCGTCCGGGCCGCCAGGTCGATGGTGAGCCGGTAGCCGGGCGTCGCCTCGGTCCGGGCCACGAGCGTGTCCAGCACGGCCTCGTCGATGCGCGCCGTCAGCAGGCCGTTGGCCACGGCGTTGCTCGCGAAGATGTCGGCAAACGACGGCGCCAGCACGACGCGGAAGCCGAAGTCGTGCAGCGCCCACACCGCGTGCTCACGCGAGGAGCCGCAGCCGAAGTTGGCGCCGGCCAGCAGCACCGACGCGCCGGCGTAGCGCGGGTCGTTCAGCACGAAGTCGGGGCGCGGCCGGCCCGTGCCATCGGCGCGCCAGTCGAAGAAAAGGGCGTCGTCGAAGCCGGTGCGGCCGAGCCGCTTCAGGAACTGCTTGGGGATGATCTGGTCGGTGTCGACGTCGCGCTTGGGCAGCGGCGCGGCCAGGCCGGTGTGGGTGGTGAAGGGCTGCATCGAGGCCTCAGCGGTACTGCCAGTCGCGGATGTCGGCAAAGCGGCCGGCAATGGCCGCGGCCGCCGCCATCGCCGGGCTCACCAGGTGGGTGCGCCCGCCGCGGCCCTGCCGTCCTTCGAAGTTGCGATTGCTGGTCGAGGCGCAGCGCTGGCCCGGCTCGAGCACGTCGTCGTTCATGCCCAGGCACATCGAGCAGCCCGGCTCGCGCCATTCGAATCCGGCGGCCATCAGCACCTCGTGCAGGCCCTCGGCTTCGGCGGCGCGCTTGACCGGCTGCGAGCCGGGCACGACCAGGGCGCGCACCGACGGCGCCACGTGATGACCGCGGGCGACGCGGGCGGCTTCGCGCAGGTCTTCGAGGCGGGCGTTGGTGCACGAGCCGATGAAGACGCGGTCCACGGGAATGGTGTCGATGGGCGTGCCCGGGGCGAGGCCCATGTAGGCCAGCGCCTGTTCGTGGCTCAGGCGCGCCGCCGGTGACGTCTGCGCGGCCGGATCGGGGACGCGCGCCGAGATCGGCGCGACCATGTCCGGACGCGTGCCCCAGGTGACGAGCGGCGGCACCGTGGCGGCGTCGATGGTGATCTCGCGGGCGAAGACCGCGCCCGGATCGGACACGCACTCGCGCCAGCGGGCCACCGCCGCGGTCCAGGCCTCGCCGCGCGGCACCTGGGGGCGGCCTTCGAGGTAGGCGATGGTCGTGTCGTCCACGGCCACCAGGCTGGAGCGCGCGCCGGCCTCGATGCTCATGTTGCAGAGCGTCATCCGCTCTTCCATCGAGAGCGCCCGCACCGCCTCGCCGGCAAACTCGATGGTGTGGCCGGTGCCGCCGGCGCAGGTGATTTCGCCGATGACTGCCAGGGCCAGGTCCTTGGCGCCCACGCCCGGCGGACGGGAGCCGGTGATGGTGACGCGCATGGCCTTGGGCCGTGACAGCACCAGGCACTGCGTGGCCAGCACGTGCTCGACCTCGGAGGTGCCGATGCCGAACGCGAGCGCCCCGAAGGCGCCGTGCGTCGTGGTGTGGCTGTCGCCGCACACGATGGTCATGCCGGGCTGGGTCAGGCCCTGCTCGGGCCCGATGACGTGGACGATGCCCTGGGCCGGGGAGTCGAGGTCGTGCAGGGTGATGCCGTGGGCCGCGCAGTTGGTCCGCAGCGCGTCGAGCATGGCCACCGCGAGCGGGTCGGTGAGCGGCAGGTGGCGCGGTCCGGTCGAGATGTTGTGGTCGAGCGTGGCCACGGTGCGTTCCGGCCGGCGCACCGCACGGCCGGCCAGGCGCAGCCCCTCGAAGGCCTGCGGCGTCGTGACCTCGTGAATGAGGTGCAGGTCGATGTAGATCAGGTCGCGGCCGCCGCCGAGCGGCTCGACCACGTGCGCGTCCCAGAGCTTGTCGACGAGCGTCCGCGGCGGACTAGACGCCATGGTAGGACCAGTGGCGTTCGAGCGCGTCGACGACGGCGCGTTCCACGGCCGCGCCGATCTCGGTGGTGCTCGCCGGCATCTCGCCGGGGCGGACCAGATCGGCAGGGCGGAGGCCGTGGGCCAGCACCTCGCGCGTGGCGGCATCGACGGCGTCGGCTTCGCGCGGCATGTGCGCGGTGTAGCGGAGCAGCAGCGCGATGCAGCCGATGGCGCCAATCGGATTGGCGACGTCCTTGCCGGCGATGTCGGGCGCCGACCCGTGCACGGGCTCATAGAGAGCCACGGTCCCGCCGAGCGTGGCCGAGGGCAGGAGCCCGAGCGACCCGGAAATCACCGCTGCCTCGTCGCTCAGGATGTCGCCGAACAGGTTGTCGGTGAGGATCACGTCGAACTCGGTCGGGCTGGTGGCCAGGCGCATGGCGCAGGCGTCCACATACATGTGGCGCAGCGTCACCTCCGGGTAGTCGCGTCCCACCCGGGTGACGACTTCGCGCCACAGGCGCGAGGTCTCGAGCACGTTGGCCTTGTCGACCGAGGTGACCAGCTTGCGGCGCGTGCCGGCGGCCTCGAAGGCCACGCGAGCCACGCGTTCCACTTCGGCCACGCTGTAACGCAGGGTGTTGAAGGCACTGCCGCCGTCGGGTTCGCGCCCTCGCGGCTCGGCGTAGTAGAGGCCGCCGAGCAGCTCGCGCACGACCAGCACGTCGGCGCCGCGGACCCGTTCAGGCTTGAGCGGCGAAACGTCGAGCACCGGCTCGAAGGCCACCGCCGGCCGCAGGTTGGCAAAGCCGCCCAGGGCCGTGCGCAGGGCCAGCAATCCGGCTTCGGGGCGCAGGGCGGGCGGGTGCAGGTCGAAGGCCGGGTCGCCGACCGCGCCGAGGAACACGGCGTCGGCGGCCTGGCACGCGGCCAGGGTCGGCTCGGGCAGCGGCACGCCGAAAGCGCGGATGGCCGCGGCCCCGACCAGGTGTTCGGCGATGTCGACTTTCAGACCAGTGACGGCGGCGACGCCGTGGAGCACGCGCATCGCCTGGCGCGTGACCTCCGGGCCGATGCCATCACCAGCGAGTGTGACGAGACGCAGTTTCATCGTGGCTATTCTGCAGGGATACGCCGACCGTGTCGAATGCGGTCTCGGCTGGTGACGCGTCGAGATCGCGGATGAGGGAGCTGAGATCGCCGTCGTCGACCACCTTGGCGTAGTCGGTGATCTCGAGCATCTTCGTGTAGAGCTTGCGCAGATCCTCGACCCGCAGGCGATGACCGAGGGCGCGGCAGCGGGCATCGAGCCCGCGCAGGCCCGAGTGTCGCCCGAGGACCAGCCTGGTGGCCGGCGCGCCGACCGCTTCGGGCCGCATGATCTCGTAGGTGAGCGGGTTCTTGACCATGCCGTCCTGATGGATGCCGGCTTCGTGGGCGAAGGCGTTGTCCCCGACGATGGCCTTGTTGGGCTGAACCGGCACCGAGACGATGTCGCTGAGGGCGCGGCTGGTGCGGAAGAGCTCCTCGGTGACGATGCCGGTCCGGCACGCCAGCGCGTCGCCGCGGACCTCGATGGCCATCACGATCTCCTCGAGCGCGGCGTTGCCGGCCCGTTCCCCGATGCCGTTCATCGTGCACTCGACCTGGCGCGCCCCGGCCTGCACGGCGGCGATTGAATTGGCCACGGCCAGACCGAGGTCGTTGTGGCAGTGGGCCGACAACACCACCCCCTGGCCGACCCGAGCCCGGACCGCCCCGAACATCCGCGTGATGTCGCCGGGCAACGCGAAACCCACGGTGTCGGGGAGGTTGACCGTCGTCGCCCCCGCCTCGGCCACGGCGGCCGACACGGCGCAGAGGAAATCGAGGTCGCTGCGCGTGGCGTCTTCGGCCGAGAACTCCACGTCGGCGCACAGGGCACGCGCCTGGCGCACGGCCGCGACGGCCCGGACCAGGCACTCGTCGCGGGTGATGCGCAGCTTGGCCGACAGGTGAAGGTCGGAGGTGGCGAGGAATACGTGGATGCGCGGCCGGACCGCCTGACGCACGGCGTCCCAGGCGGCGGCGACGTCCTCGGGCACGGCCCGGGCCAAAGCCGCCACCGCAGGAGCGCGGACCGCCCTGGCCACCGCGGCAACGCCCTCGAAGTCGGCGGCCGAGGCGATGGGGAAGCCGGCTTCGATGACGTCCACCCCCAGGCGCTCGAGCTGGCCGGCGAGCCTGACCTTGTCGGCCGGGCTCATGCTGAAGCCCGGCGCCTGCTCGCCGTCGCGCAGGGTCGTGTCGAACACGGTGACGTACGGCCGGGCGTCCTTGACCATGCGTCTATCCAACTAGAACGCGGAAAATAAGTCAATGCTTCATAAACTTAACAATCGATAAGCCTGACTAGCATATTGCCGGCTTCTGGCGGGTTATCTACAATTCTTGGTTATGGACATCCATCAACTCGAGACCTTCCTGGCCGTCGTGGACGAGGGGAGCTTCTCGGGTGCGGCCAAGGCCCTCGGGCGGACGCAGCCGGCCATCAGCCAGGTCATCGGCAGGCTCGAGGACGAGATTGGCCAGCGCCTGTTCGAGCGCCCGGCCCGCCGCGGCGGACTGACCGACGCCGGCAAATCGCTCGTCGAGTATGCGCAGCGGCTGATCACCGTGCGCCAGCAGGCGCGGGTGGCGCTCGAGGACGTGCGGGCCTTGCGCGCCGGGCGGCTGGCGGTGGCGGCCAACGAGCTCACCTGTCTCTACATGCTGCCCGTGCTGGATGAGTTCCGCCGCCTGTATCCCGGGGTGAGCGTGACCGTCCAGCGCTCGCTCGCCAGCCGGGTGCCGGCCAGCGTCCTCGATTACGGGGTCGATCTGGGCGTCGTCACCTACCAGCCACTGGAACATGGCCTCCGGTCGCTGGTCTTCTACCGCGACGAACTGGTGTTCGTCGTGCCCCCGAGCCATCCGCTGGCGCGCCGCACCGAGGTCAGCATCTCGATGCTGGGCAGCGAGTCGTTCGTCGCCCATCACGTGGCCTCGCCCTACCGCGGCCTGGTCCTCGATGCCTTCCGCAAGCACCGGGTCACGCTGCACATGCCGGTCGAGATGCCGACCATCGACGCCATCAAGCGCTTCGTGGCCATGGGTCACGGGGTGGCGCTGCTGCCCGGGATCAGCGTCGAGGCCGAACTCCGCCGCGGTGAGCTGGTCCGCGTGCCGGTTCCGGAATTGGCGCTCGAACGGCGGTTGCGGCTGGTCATGCGCCGTCACGGGGAGCCGTCGCAGGCGGTGCAGGCGTTCCTGGCGGTGGTGGAGCACCACGCGATGGTGGCCAAGGGGCTGTTCGAGTTCAGCTGGGACGCCGATCCCGACCCGCCCCAACCGCGGGCGTCGGCCGCCGCCGAGCCGCACGGGGAAGAGTAGAATGACCGCGCGGCAGGGGCCGCGCATCGGAGGAACCATGACGCATCGCCATTCCGTGTCCCGGCGCCGATTCGTCGGCGGCCTCGCCGCCACCCTGGGCTATGTCGGCACGCGCCCCAGCGCCGACCTGTGGGCGCAGGGCGGACCCGCCGCGGTCGCCGCGCAGGTCGCGCGCGGCCCGATGTCGGCCGCCGCCTACGACCAGATGGTCAAGATTTCCAACAACGAGAACAATTGGGGACCGCCCCCATCGGTCATGACGGCGATGAACAACGCCTGGAAGTACGTCGGACGCTACGGCTATCCCGACGGCGGCATCGTGCAGGTGATTGCCGAGCATCACGGCGTGAAGCCCGAGAACGTGCTGCTCGGCGCCGGCTCCGGCGAGATCCTCGATGTCGTCGGCACGACGTTCCTGCTCGGCAACAAGAAGGTGGTCGGCGTCGATCCGTCGTACGGCTCGGTCTACCAGCACGCCACCGCCATCAAGGCCGAGGCCGTCAAGCTGCCGCTCACCAAGGACTACCGGCAGGACATCGGCCAACTGATCGAGGCGACCAACCGCCACGCCGCGCAGGTCGGGTTCGTGTATCTCTGCAACCCGAACAACCCGACCGGCGTCGTGGTCAGCGCCGCCGAGGTCAAGCAATTGCTCGACGGCATCCCCAGGGACATGCCGGTGCTCATCGACGAGGCTTATCACCACTACGTCGACGATCCGGCCTACGGCACGTCGATTCCCTACGTGCTCGAGGGCCGCCCGGTCGTCGTCGCCCGCACCTTCTCGAAGATCGTCGGCCTGGCGGCGATGCGCCTCGGCTACGCCATCGCGCCCAAGCCGATCGTCGACCGCATGCGGCCGTTCAGCATGGGCAGCATCAACGCGCTCGTGAAGCACGGCGCCGTGGCGGCCATGAACGACCCGGCGGCGCAGGAGAAGGTCAAGCGCATGACCATCCAGAACCGCCAGGCGACGGCGTCGGCGCTGACCGCCTACGGCTACGACGTCATTCCGTCGGAGACCAACTTCTTCATGGTGCACCTGGGCCGCCCGGTGCAGCCGGTGATCGAGGAGTTCCGGGCCAAGGGCATCCTGGTTGGACGTCCGTTCCCGCCGATGCTCGAGCACCTGCGCGTGTCGGTCGGCACCGAAGAGGACATGTCCAGCTTCATGACGGCGTTCAAGCAGATCTTCCCGAGCCGCACCGGCACGGCCGCGCGCGGCTAGCTGACGGGCGGCCTTCCGCCCGGTCGAGGCACGTCCACGGGCACCAGCGTCGCCGCTGGTGCTCGTGCTGTTTTCGCCGGCGCGGCTCCAGGGCCGAAGGCGGGCGCGGAGTTGCAGCATGTTCCGATCGCACGTCGCCGTCACGTTGGTCCTGGCGGCTCTGCTCGTGGCCGCGCCTGGCGCCCAGACGCCGGGCGCGCCGCCGGGCGCCGTCGACCCGGCGCTCTTCCGCGAACTGACCTGGCGCAACATCGGGCCGCATCGCGCCAGCCGCACCCGCGCCATCACCGGCGTGGTGCAGGAGCCCCACACCTTCTACATGGGGGTGTCGAACGGCGGCGTGTGGAAGACGACCGACGCCGGGCGGACGTGGAAGCCGATCTTCGACGGCGCCGGCACCGGCTCGATCGGCGCGCTCGCGGTCGCGCCGTCCGATCCCCGCGTGCTCTACGTCGGCACCGGCGAGGCTCAGCAGCGTCCCGACCTCTCGATCGGCGACGGCATCTACAAGTCCACCGACGCGGGCCGCACCTGGACGCATCTGCCGCAGCTGCGCGACACGCAGCAGATCGCGGCGCTCGTCGTCGACCCGACCGACCCGAACCGGCTGTTCGTCGCCGTCCTCGGGCATCCCTACGGGCCCAACGCGGAGCGCGGCCTCTTCCGCTCGACCGACGGCGGGGCGACGTTCGAGCGCGTGCTCTTCAAGGACGACGACACCGGCGCCGTCGACGTCACGATGGACCCGGGCAATCCGGACGTGCGTCTACGCCGCGCTGTGGCAGGCCCGCCAGGGCCCGTGGGAGAACGGCGACTTCCGTGGACCCGGGAGCGGCCTCTTCAAGTCCACCGACGGCGGCACGACGTGGCGGCCGTTGACCGCGGGGCTGCCCGACTGGGAGCAGGGCCGCGTCGGTCGCATCGGCGTCACGGTCGCGCCGAGCCTCGCTTCGCGGCTCTACGCCGTGGTCGAAGCCCGCGACGGCGAGGGCATCTATCGCTCCGACGACGCCGGCGAATCGTGGGTGCGCGTCAACAGCGACCCGCGCGTCGTGGCCCGGCCCTCGGATGCCGCCGACATCAAGGTGCACCCGACCCGTCCCGATGTGGTCTACGTGCCGACCATCGTGGCGTGGAAGTCGACCGACGGCGGGAAGAGCTTCACCGCGTTCCGCGGCGCCCCGGGCGGCGACGACTACCAGGATCTGTGGATCAATCCCGGCAACCCCGACGTCATGGCGATGTCGTCCGACCAGGGCGCGATCATCACGCTCAACGGCGGCACGACGTGGAGCAGCTGGTACAACCAGCCGACGGCGCCGTTCTATCACGTCACCACCGACAACGCCTTCCCCTACCGCGTGTGCAGCGGCCAGCAGGAGAGCGGCTCGGCGTGCGTCTCGAGCCGCGGCGACGACGGCCAGATCACGTTCCGCGACTGGCGGCCGGTCGGCGTCGAGGAGTACGGCTACGTCGCGCCCGATCCGCTCGACCCCGACATCGTCTACGGCGGCAAGGTGAGCCGCTACGACCGGCGCACCGGCCAGGTGCAGCAGGTCGGACCGCGGCCGCTGCGGACCGCCGACTACCGCACCGTGCGCACCGCCCCGGTGCTCTTCTCGCCGGTCAATCCCGCGAAGCTGTACTTCGCGTCGAACGTCCTCTGGCAGACGATCGACGGCGGGCAGCACTGGGCGCAGATCAGCCCGGATCTGTCGCGCGAGCAGTGGGCGGTGCCGGCCAACGTCGGCATCTACCGTGGGTCACCCGAGGCCGGCGGCGTCGCGGCGCGGCGTCATCTACACGATCGCGCCCTCGCCGCTCGACGATCGCACCGTCTGGGCGGGCACCGACGACGGGCTGATCCACGTCACCCGCGACGGCGGCACGACGTGGACCAACGTGACGCCGCCGGGCTCGAGCCGTGGGCCAAGGTGTCGATGATGGACGCCTCGCACATCGACGCCGGCACGGCCTACGCGGCCATCAACACCATCCGCCTCGACGACCTGCGGCCGCACATCTACCGCACGCGCGACGGCGGCCGGACCTGGACGCGGATCGTCGCGGGTCTTCCCGACGGCGGCGTCATCAACGTCGTGCGCGAGGACCCGCGTCAGCGCGGGCTGCTCTTTGCCGGCTCCGAGCAGGCCGTCTATGTGTCGTTCGACGACGGCGATCACTGGCAGTCGCTGCGCGTCAACATGCCGGCGACGTCGATCCGCGACCTGGTGATCAAGGACGACGACCTGGTCGTCGGCACGCACGGCCGTTCGTTCTGGATCCTCGACGACATCACGCCGCTGCGCCAGATCGCGGCCGGCGCGCTGGAGCGGGCCGTGCCGCTCTTCACGCCGCCGCCGGCGTGGCGCGTGCGCGGGAACAAGAACACCGACACGCCGCTGCCGCCCGACGAACCGGCCGGGCAGAATCCGCCCGACGGCGCCATCGTGCACTATCGGCTCTCGGCGCCGGCCTCCGAGGTGACGCTCGAGATCCTCGATGGCGCCGGCGCGCTGGTCCGCCGCTATTCCAGCCGCGATCCGGTCGAGGCGCCGATCGAGGGGCGCAACATCCCCGACTACTGGATCCGGCCCCATCAGGCGCTGCCGGTCTCGGCTGGCCTGCATCGCTTCGTATGGGATCTTCGTCACGCACCGCCGGCAGTGCCGAGCTACTCCTACACCATGGCGGCAGTGGCGGCGGCCACGCCGCGAGTGCCGCAGGGCTCGGTCGTGCTGCCGGGCAGCTATACGCTGCGACTGCGCGTGGACGGCGCGGCATCGACCGTGCCGCTGGTCGTGCGGATGGACCCGCGGGTGAAAACGCCGCCAGCCGGCCTGCAACTGCAGTACACGACCTCGCGGGCCATCGATGCGGCCCTGTCGCGGGTGGCGGCGGCGTTGCGCGAGGTCAGGGAAGCGGCCGGCGGAGGGGCGCGCGCCGAGGCGGCCAAGGCGGCGGCCGCGGACCTCACCCGCGCGCAGGGGCAGGCGACGCAGCTCTTCGGCCTGGTCGAAGGAGCGGACCTGCCGCCCACGCCGCAGATGCTGGCGGCCTGGAAGGACACGGCGACGGCCATCGACGCCGCCATTGCCGCGTGGGAGCGGGGCCGGTAGGCGAGGCGAGGAACGGGCGCCGCCCAAGCGGCGCGCCGTTCACTCGACTGAGACGGTCTACTGACCGGGCATGGGTGCCGGCGCCGATGCCGGTGACGGGAAGCCGGGAGCGGCCGGCATCGGCCCCATGATCTGGGCCAGCACGTCCTGCTTGATCTCGATCTTCAGCCCCGTCTTGGCCTTGGCCATGTAGGCGCTGAAGAACTGGTTGCGGCGCTGGTTGACCAGCTCTTCGCGCAAGGCATCGCGGCCGCCCTCGATCTGCGCGTCGGTGACGTCGACCCGTTCGGCCACCCGCGCGATCACGCTGCCGTTGGCCGTGGCCACGGCCCCGGTGACGCCGCCCACCGGCAGCGCGAACACCGCCGCCTCGACGTCGGGATTGGTGCCGATGTCGGGCAGGGCCGCGCCGCGGGCGATGAGCTCGGTGGGCTTCGCCTCGAAGCCGGCCTTCTTGGCCGCGGCGGTGAAGTCCTTGGTGTTCAGGAGGTCGGCGGCGATGGCGCTGGCGCGCGCCTTGAGCAGGTCGGCCGCCTTGTCGCGCCGGGCGTCGTCGCGCACGCGGTCGGCCACGTCGGCCAGCGCGGGCACATACGGGTCCTGCTTGCCGGACGGCGTCACGAACACCCAGCCGCGCGACACGCGCATGGCCGGCGACACCTCGCCGTCCTTCATGGTGAAGGCCCGCGTGGCGATCTCCGGGGCGGCGCCCAGATCCCCGATCGGCTGGTCGCGGAGGAAGAGCGGCGATTCGACGACGGTGAGGCCGCGCTCCGTGGCCACCTTCTCGAGGTCGGCGGCGGTCTTGATCGAAGCCTCCATGGCCTTGGCCTGCTGCTCGGCGGTCTGCTGAGCCTTCTGCCACTTCAACTGGTCCACCAGTTCCGGCTTGACCTCGGCCAGGGGCCGGCTGGTCTCGGGCTCGCTCTCGATGACCTTGATGATGTGGAAGCCGAAGGTGGTCTTGACGAGGTCGCTGATGTCGCCGGCCTTCATCGCGAAGGCCGCCTGCTCGAACTCGGGCACCATCTGGCCGCGCCCGAAGTAGTTCAGGTCGCCGCCGTTGACGGCCGAGCCCTCGTCCTCGGAATTGGCCTTGGCCAGGGCGGCGAAGTCGGCGCCCGGCGCCTTGGCCTGCGCCAGCAGGGCCTCGGCCTTGGCCCTGACCGCGGCTTCGTCCTTGCCGTCGGTCTTGAGCAGGATGTGGCTGGCGCGCACGCGGCCTTCGGTCGTGTACTGCGCCTTGTTCTGGTTGTAGAAGGCCTCGAGCTCGGCGTCGGGCACCTCCACCGTGGCCCGGACCTTGTCCACGTCGAGCAGCGCGTACTTGACCTTGCGCTTCTCGCCGATGCGGTAGCTTTCCTTGTTGGCTTCGAAGCGCTTGGCCAGATCCTCGTCGGTGACGGTGACCTTGTCCATGAACGAGTCGGGCGTGAGCGCGACCAGTTCGAGCTTCACCTTCTCGTTACGGCGGCGGTACTCGTCGGCCACGTCGGCGTCGGCGACGGTCATCCAGCCGGTGACCGAGGTGCGCAGCTTCTCGGCCAGGATGGCGCGACGCAGCTGATCCTCGAACTCCTTGGTGGAGAGCGGCGGGTTCTGGCTGGAGAGCAGCTGCCGGTAGCGCGTCTCGCCGATGAAGGTGCCGTTCTCCATGAAGGCCGGGAGCGAGAGGATGCGCTGCCGCACCTCGACGTCGCCCACCGAGAACTTCTGACGGCGCGCCTCGGCGACCATGGCCTGCTCGTCGACGAGGCCCTGCAGGATCTGCTGATCCATGCCCAGCTGCCGCAGCATCTGCTCGCTGATCTGGCCGCCGTAGGCATTCCGGTACTGCTGCATCTGCAGGCCGTAGCGCCGTTGGAACTGCGCCACGGTGACGGTTTCGCCCTCCACGTCGGCGAGGACCTGGTCGGGAGACCCGGCGGTCATGTTGTTGGTCGGGACGAAGAAGAACGCGAACGTGAGAATGACGAGCGCCAGGCTCCATTTGAGCCAGCCTCGGTGACGCCGCATCCGGTCGAGCATGGTCATGGGTGTAATCCTTGAACCTATCATCCTAACAAGGTTTGCCCGCCGATTCCCAGACCCGTTACCGGTCCGCCCGAAACGCCGCTCGTGGCGTGCAACGGCGGGTCACGGCCGGGTTGACCCGTGATATAGTCGCGTCCTCAAAAGAATCGCCGGAACGGGCCAGTTTTCGCCCCTGACTCCCCCAGTCTCGGCTGAAGCCAATGCCACCTTCAGCGGCTGCCCGCCCCGACCTCGCCACTCGACTTCGTCACGCCCAGCGCTCGCTGCGTTCCCGGCTGACCCGCCCCGATGTTCAACTCGCGCTCATGCGCTCGGCCCACGAAACCGTCGACCCCGAGGAGATCGGCGAACTCGTCGCCACCCACGCCGCGCAGTGGCTCGGCGCCACCTCGCTGGCCGTCTATGCCGCCGACATGGACGGGCAGATTGGGCTCATGGCGGCCCGCGGCATGACCGCCACGCTGTCGGCGCCGGCGGCGAGCGTGAGCCGGTGGGTGCTGTCGCACGGGCGCGAGTTCGCCAGCCCCGACCTGCGCCACGACCTGCGCGTGCGCGGCGCGGCCGGCGCGGTGTTCGCGGTGCCGCTGCGCTGCCGCGGCCGGGTGGTGGCGGCGCTGGTCGTCATCGACCGGGCCATGTCGAAGACCGAGCCGCGCCTGCCGCCGGGCGCCGCCGAAGCGCTCGCCGACATGCTCGAGGGTCCGGCCCTGGCGCTCGACAACGCGCTGGCCATCCGCCGCGCCGAGGCGCTGTCGGTGACCGACGATCTGACACAGCTCTACAACTCGCGCTACCTCAATCAGGTGTTGCGGCGCGAGTCGAAACGGGCCTCGCGCAGCGGCCGGTCGTTGTCGCTGCTGTTCATCGACCTCGACGGCTTCAAGCGCGTCAACGACTCATACGGGCATCTGGCCGGCAGCCGGGCCCTCGTCGAGGCGGCCGGCGTCATCCGCGGCTCGGCCCGCGAGACCGACATCGTGGCCCGGTTCGGCGGGGACGAGTTCGCCATCGTGCTCCCCGAGACCGGCTCGGAAGGCGCGCTCGGCGTGGCCGACCGCGTGCGGGATCGGGTTCGCGACTTCGTGTTCCTGGCCGGCGACGGCCTGGAGGTTCGCCTCACGGTGTCGGTGGGCGTTGCGACGCTGCCCGATGCTGCCAGTTCGGCCGAAGAGCTCGTGCGCGCGGCCGACGTCGCCATGTATCGCGTCAAGGAATCGGGGAAGGACGGCGTGGCCGTCGCCAACCCCTAGTCAGGAGTCGTCCCCGTGGGACTTGGGTCGCTGTTCTCTGCCTTTTCGACCGACCTTGCCATCGACCTCGGCACGGCCAATACCTGCGTCTACGCGAAGGGCAAGGGGATCGTCGTCAACGAGCCGTCGATCGTCGCGGTCAACAAGCTGAACGGACGCGTCGAGGCCGTGGGCCGCGAGGCCAAGGAGATGCTCGGCCGCACGCCCGGCAACATCGTCGCCATCAAGCCGATGAAGGACGGGGTCATCGCCGACTTCGACGTCACCGAGAAGATGCTGACCTACTTCATCAAGAAGGCTCACAACGGCACCGTCTGGGTGCGGCCGCGCATCGTCATCGGCGTGCCGTCGGAGATCACCCAGGTCGAGAAGCGCGCCGTCAAGGACAGCGCCTACCGGGCCAAGGCCAGCGAAGTGCACCTGGTCGAGGAGGCCATGGCTGCCGCCATCGGCGCCGGCCTGCCCATCGAGGAGCCCTCGGGCAACATGGTCGTGGACATCGGCGGCGGCACCACCGACATCGCCGTCATCTCGCTGGCCGGGATCGTCTACAGCAAGGCCGTCCGCGTCGCCGGCAACGAGATGGACGAGGCCATCATCCACTACATCAAGAAGGCCTACAACCTGCTCATCGGCGAGCGCACGGCCGAGGCCATCAAGATCGAAGTGGGCTCGGCCTTCCCGCTCGAAGAGACGGTGACCATGGAGATCAAGGGCCGTCACCTCATCGAAGGCGTGCCCAAGACCATCACCATCACCGACGAGGAGATCCGCCTGGCGCTGGCCGAGACGGTCAACGTGATCGTCGATGCCGTGCGCGTGGCGCTCGAGCGCACGCCGCCGGAGCTGTCGGCCGACATCGTCGACCGCGGCATCGTGCTCACCGGCGGCGGGTCGATGCTGCGCAACCTCGACAAGCGTCTGCGCGAGGAAACGGGACTGCCCGTGACCAACGCCGAGGACCCGCTGTCGTCGGTGGTGCTCGGCGCCGGCAAGATGCTGTCGAACTTCGACCTGCTGCGGAAGATCGCGATCGACTAGGCGGCGGCCGCGTCACATGGCCATTGCCGACATCCGTCAGCGCCCCGGTCTCATCCTCGCTGGCGCCATCGCGCTGCATGTCGTGCTGATTTCGCTGCAGGTCACCACCGGCGCCGGCACGACGTTCTTCCACGTCGCGGCCTTCGGCAGCCTGTCCGAGGCGCAGCGCGCCGCGAGCGGCGGCGTCGACGCCGTGCGCGACACCTGGCAGGGCTACTTCGCGCTCCGCCAGGTGCGCGCCGAGAACGAAGCGCTTCGCTCGCAGCTCGGCGAGACGCAGATCCAGCTCCAGATGGAGCGGGCGCGGGCCGAGCGGGCCGACGCCTACCGGCGCCTGCTGGAGTTCCGCGAAAGCGTGCCGCTGGCCACGACCGGCGCCGAGGTCATCGCCGGCAGCGCCATCCCCGAGTTCCGCACCGTCACCATCAACAAGGGCACGAGCGACGGCCTGGCCCAGGACATGCCGGTGGTCGCTCCGGCCGGCGTGGTCGGGCGCATCACCCGGCCGAGCGCGCGCGCCGCGCTGGTGCAGCTCATCATCGACGGCAACGCCGCTGCCGGCGCCGTCGTCGAGCGCTCGCGGGTGCAGGGCATCGTGGTCGGCGTCGGCGACGGCACGCTGCGCATGGAGTTCGCCTCGGCCACCGGCGACGTGGTGGCGGGCGATGTCGTGGTCACCTCGGGCATCGACGGGGTCTATCCGCCTGGGTTCGCCATCGGCACGGTCACGGCGGTGGGCCGCGGCGATGGCCTGTATCACGACATCACCGTGCGCCCGGCCGTCGATTTTTCCCGGCTCGAGGACGTGCTGGTCGTGCTCGCGCCCCTTCCCGCCCGGCCCGAGGTCGAGCGGTGAGGGGTCTCTGGCTGGTGGCGGCGCTGGCGGCAGCCGTGGTGCTGCAGACCACTTTGGCTGGATTCGCCGGGAATAACGCCCTGGCCGTGGATCTGGTGCTGGTGGTGGTCGTTTACGTGGCGCTCACCTCCGGCCCCGTGGCCGGCCTGCTCGCCGGCACGGTCGGCGGACTGGTGCAAGACGCCCTGTCCTCCGGTATCCTCGGGATGGGAGGCTTGGCCAAGACCGTGGTCGGGTTCCTGGCGGGCCGTCTCGGCACGCAGTTCATCGTCACGGCGACGGTGCCGCGGTTCCTGGTGTTCGCCGCGGCCAGCGCCGCGCACGCCGGGCTGTTCATGGGGGCCTACACGCTGCTCGGATTGCGGAGTTTCCCCAACCCGTGGGCAGCCCTGGCGATGCAGGCGCTGGGCAACGGCGTGCTCGGGGTCGTGGGCTTCCGCCTGGCCGAGTGGGTGCCGCGGATGATGGAGCGGCGCCGATCGGGGCGGGGGATGCGGGTGAAGCGATGAACGTGGACCAGGGATCAGGAGAACGGGCGTAGCGATGCGCATCGGATCGATGGGCGCGCAGGACGATCGGCGGCGGCTGCACTCCCGCATCGCCACCCTGCGCATGCTGATCTCGGTCGGGTTCGTGCTGCTCCTCGGCGGCTTCTGGTTCTTCCAGATCTTCCAGCACGCCAAGTTCAAGGAGATGGCCGAGAACAACCATCAGCGCACGCTGCCGCTGCGCGCGCCGCGGGGCGTGATCTTCGACCGTCACGGCGAGGTGCTGGTCGAGAACCGCGCCTCCTTCAACATCTCGATCATGCGCGAGCACACCCGCGATCTCGAGCGCACCATCGGGTTGCTGGCGGCGGTGACCGGCGTCGATGCGGCCGAGATGCGGGCCACCGTCGAGCGCCACCGGCGCGAGCCCTCGTACCGGCCGATCGTGGTGGTGCAGGATGCCTCGCTCGCGCAGGTGGCGGCGGTGACCGCCCGGCGGCTCGACTTCGAGCTGCCCGATGTCGTCGTGCAGCAGGTGCCGACGCGCCGCTACCCGGCCCAGTCGCTCGGCGCGCACCTGCTCGGCTACGTCGGCGAAGCCAGCGAGCAGCAGGTCACCGACGACAAGGTGGCCACCGGCACGGTGCTCGGTCAGTCGGGCCTCGAACGCACCTACAACCGTGTGCTGATGGGCGAGGACGGCGCCCGGCGCGTCGTCGTCAACAGCCTCGGCCGCGAAATCCGCACCCTCGACGAGGCGCCGCCGGTCGAGGGCCAGCGCGTGCAGCTCACGCTCGACGCGGCCATGCAGCGCGCCGCCGAAGAAGGGTTCCGCACCACCGGCTACTGGGGCTCGGCGGTGGTGCTCGACCCGCGGTCCGGCGACGTCATGACGCTCGTCAGCCTGCCGGCCTACGACCCCAACGACTTTGCCGCCGGGATCGACCGCGAGACCTGGCAGGCGCTCAACACCGACGCGCTGCGGCCGCTCCAGAACCGGGCCATCCAGGGGCGCTATTCGCCCGGCTCCACCTTCAAGGTGGTGGTGGCCACGGCCGGTCTGGAAGAGAAGGTGGTGACGCCCGACACCAAGATCTTCTGCGGCGGCGGCGCCTCCTTCTACGGCCGCTTCTTCAAGTGCCATCTGGCCGGCGGCCACGGGTGGATGGACGTGCGCCACGCCCTCGAGAAGTCGTGCAACGTCTACTTCTACACTGTCGGCAACATGCTCGGCGTGGACCGCATCCACGAGTGGTCGCAGAAGCTGGGGCTGGCCGACAAGAGCGGCATCGACCTGCCCAACGAGGTGGAAAGCATCATCCCGTCGACCGCGTGGAAGTTGAAGCGTAACGGCGAGCGCTGGTATGCCGGCGAAACCATCTCGGTGGCCATCGGCCAGGGCCAGGTCTCGGTGACGCCGATGTCGATGGCGGTGATGATGGCCTCGGTGGCGCGCGGCGCGCGCGTCGTGCCGCGGCTCGTGTCGGCGATGTCCGACGGCGGTCCGTGGCAGCCGGTGCCGGTGTCGCGGCCCGCCGCCGCCGTCACGCTCGCTCCCCCGACGGTGGCGGCCGTGCACGACGGGCTGTGGATGGCGGTCAACGAGGCCGGCACCGCGGGACGGGCCCGGATTGCCGGCCGCGACGTTGCCGGCAAGACCGGTACGGCCCAGGTCATCTCGATCCGGGGCCGCGAGCGGGCCCGCGGCAGCGGCCGGGACCTGCGCGACCACGGCTGGTTCGTGTTCATGGTCCCGCGCGACAATCCGGAACTGGCGGGGGTCATCTTCGCCGAGCACTCGGAGCATGGCTACCTGGCCGCCCCCATCGCCAAGCACATCATCGAGACCTATTACGCGCGGAAGGAAGGCCGGCCGCTGCCGGTCATGCCGCTCGTGCCCGGCACGCCCGGTGCGGCCTCGCCGCCGGCGCCGCCGGCGGTGCGTCCGACCGAGGCCGCCGTGGCCGCCCCGGACCCGACCGCGCCGGCCGCGCCAGCGCCCGGTCCGGCCGCGGCCCCCAGGTAGCCGTGTTCCAGCGCCGCCTGTCCACCCACCTCGACGTGCCGCTGCTCGTGGCCGTGCTGGCCCTCGTGGCCATCGGCATCGCCATGATCTACAGCGCCACGGGCGGGACCAGCCGCGAATACTCCACGCAGATCTACGCCGTGCTCCTTGGTCTCGTGGCCATGGCCGGCTGCATGGCGGTCGATTACCGCACCCTGGTCGACAAGGCCCAGTGGATCTTCCTGGGGCTCGTGCTGGCCCTGCTCGCCGTGCTGCTCTTCGGCGAAGTCCGCGGCGGATCGCGGCGCTGGCTCGACCTCGGGCCGTTCAACCTGCAACCCTCGGAATTTGCCAAGGCCGGGTTGGCCCTGATTCTCGCCAAGCTGCTCGGCGACGCCCGCCGGTCCGAGCTGTCGATGCAGGATCTGCTGCTG
Organism: uncultured Acidobacteriota bacterium; assembly: GCA_963834325.1. Classification (GTDB taxonomy): domain Bacteria; phylum Acidobacteriota; class Vicinamibacteria; order Vicinamibacterales; family UBA2999; genus CADEFD01. Next base: position 2,359,722 of record CAWIBL010000012.1, on the reverse strand, counting down.
GCCGTCGCGATCACCGCCGGGCCGTTCGTGCTCATCGCCCGTCAGCCCGACCTGGGCACCGCGGTGACGCTGCTGCCGGTGCTCGGCGCGGCGGTGTTCGCCGCGGGGCTGCCGCTGCGCTACCTGGCCATCGCCGCGCTCATCGCCGTCGTCTCGGCGCCGGCGGTGTGGGTGTTCGGGCTCGAGGACTACCAGAAGTCCCGCATCGTCACCTTCCTCGACCCGGAGCAGGACGCGCGCGGCGCCGGCTATCAGCAGATTCAGGCGCGCATCACCGTCGGGTCGGGCGGCGTGCTCGGCAAGGGCTTCATGCGCGGCACGCAGGGACAACTCCGGTTCCTGCCGGTCGCGCACAACGACTTCATCTTCTCGGTGCTCGCCGAAGAACAAGGGTTCGTCGGCGTCATCGTGGCTCTGGGTCTCTACTTCTTCGTCATCATCCGCTCGCTCGACGCGGCCCGGCTCTCCAAGGACCGCATGGGCGCTTATCTCGTGCTGGGCGTGCTGGCCAGCTTCACGTTCCAAGTCATCTACAACATCACCATGTCGGCGGGTCTGGCGCCGGTCAAAGGGCTCACCTTGCCGCTGCTCAGCTACGGCGGGTCCTCGATGATCGCCACCCTCGCAGGTTTCGGCCTCATCCTCAGCGTGCGGATGCGACGGTTCACGAATTGAGCGACGCATGAACAAGGAAATGATCATCGCGACCAATGGCCACGAGACGCGCGTGGCCATTCTCGAGGACGACCTGCTCGCCGAGGTCTTCATCGAGCGCGAGCGCAACCGCGGCGTGGTCGGCAATGTCTACAAGGGCCGGGTCTCGAAGGTGCTGCCGGGGATGCAGTCGGCGTTTGTCGACATCGGCCTCGAGCGCGACGGGTTCCTCTACGTCTCCGACGTCGTCAACACGATGGAGGAGTTCGAGCGGCTGAGCGGCGACGACGACGACGAGGAGCCGGCGGCGGTGCCCCCGGTGGCCGACTCGGCCATCGGCAGCGGCGCGGCCGAGGTCGCGGGCGCGGCGCCGGCGGTCCTCGGCGGACCGCCCGGCGGACGCAGCCGGGGCGGACGCGGCGGACGGGACCGGGGCGGCGACCGCGACAAGAACGCGCCCGAGCCGAAGATCGAGGACCTGGTGAAGGAAGGCCAGGACATCATCGTGCAGGTGGCCAAGGAGCCGCTCGGCACCAAGGGCGCGCGCCTGACCTCGCACGTCACCATGCCCGGGCGCTTCCTGGTGTTCATGCCGACGGTGGACCACGTCGGCGTGTCGCGCAAGATCGCGACGCGCGAGGAACGCAACCGCCTGCGCGGCATCGTCAAGGAGTTCCGCGACCAGCACCATTTCGGCGGCGGCGTCATCATCCGCACGGCCGCCGAGGGGCGTCCCAAGGAAGACATCGTCTCGGACCTGCAGTACTTCCACCGCGTCTGGACCGAGATGCGCCAGAAGTCCGAGACCAGCCGCGCGCCGGCCACCGTGTTCCGCGAGGCCAGTCTCGTGGCCAAGCTGCTGCGCGACCTGCTCACCGACGACTACAGCGCCATCCGCATCGACGACGCGCGCGAGCACCAGCGCATCATCGAGCTGCTCAACCGCATCATGCCGGCCATGGCCCCGCGGGTGAAGCTGCACGACAAGCCTTATCCGATCTTCGAGGAGTACGGCGTCCAGGCCGAGCTCGACAAGGCGCTGAAGAGCAAGGTGTGGCTGAAGTCGGGCGGCTCGATCGTCATCAACCAGACCGAGGCGCTGGTGGCCATCGACGTCAACACCGGCCGCTACGTCGGCAAGAAGACGGCCGGGCGGCTCGAAGACACGATCATCAAGACCAACCTCGAGGCCGCCAAGGAGATCGTGCGGCAGATGCGCCTGCGCGACCTGGGCGGCATCATCGTGCTCGACTTCATCGACATGGAAGAGAAGAAGAACCGCCAGAAGGTCTTCCAGGCGGTGGAGCACGAGCTGCGGCGCGACCGCTCGCCGTCGAAGGCCCTGCAGGTGTCGGATTTCGGCCTGGTCATCGTCACCCGCAAGCGCGTCAAGCAGAGCCTGGAACGCACGCTCACCGAGCCGTGCCCCTACTGCTCGGGCACCGGCACGATCAAGTCGAGCTCGACCGTGTGCTACGAGATTCTCGTCGAAGTGAAGAAGGTCGGGCCGGATCTGGACGGACTGGGCGTGCTGCTGCGCGTCAATCCCGACATCGCGCGCGCCCTCAAGGACGAGGAGCGCGGCGTGCTGCGCGACCTCAAGCAGATGCTCGGCAAGGACGTCATCGTCAAGGCCGACGTCCAGTTGCACCACGAGCAGTTCGACGTGATGTCCATCGGCGGCTGAGCGCGGCAGAGCCGCGGCGCCTAGCGCCTGGCCGCACCCGTCCAGCGGACGCGCGCGAAGTCGCGCACCGCGCGGGCGGTCACCTCGAGGCCCTCGGCGGCCAGCAGCGACCGCTTCAGGGCGAGCTGGCTGTAGCCGCCGAGCCGGCCGCCGGCGGCGATCACCCGGTGGTAGGGCACACCGGGGCGAGTGGCGCGCGCCATCACGTTGCCGACGGCGCGGGCCGCCCCGGGCTTGCCGGCCAGCCGGGCCACGTCTCCGTAGGTGGCGACCCGCCCTGCGGGGATGCGCGAGACCACCGTCAGGACGCGTCGCGCGAAGGCGTCAGCGGCCGATGACGAGCTTGATGCGGAGGCTCGTGCCGCCAAGGTTGTTCTCGTCGAACGCCTTCGAGACGCCGCCGTCGCCGAGCGCGTCGGCCACCGAGGTCCAGACCACCTCGCCGGTCACGCCCACCCAGCGGGCCACGCGCACCTCGGCGCCGCCGAGGACGTGGTAACCGTTGAACGATTCACTGACGTCGTCGCCGTCTTCGGCAAAATCGGCGGTCTCCTCGTAGGTCATGCGCGTGTAGCCGACGCCGAGGTGCGGGATGACGCGTCCGAACCGCGGCGCGAAGCGCCAGCCGGCGGTGGCGTCGAGCGGGGTCATCGTGACCTTGGTCGGGATGCCGAGCGGGAAGACCTGGCCATCGTCGCTCACGAACACCCGCGAGCCGCTCTTCGAGAAGCGGCGCGCGCCGACCTCGAGATAGCCCGGTCCCTGCGTGAGGTTGATCCCGCCGCCGAAGTCCTGGCCGGTGCTCGAGCCGAGCACGGCCTTGAAGGAACTCGAGGCGGTGAACCAGGTGGTGCCGGCGCTGCCAAAGGCGCGGATCTGCAGGCGGTTGGTCAGCGGCGGCCGGCGGCGCGCGGCCGCCGGGCGGCGCGACTGTTCCTCGACGCCCACCGACGTCAGCGGCGGGACATCCGGCGCCAAGGCCGGCGCCAGGGTGGCGGGGGCCGGTGCCAGGCGGGTCGGCGCCGTCTGCGCCGGGGCAAGATGCGGAGCCAGCACGCCGAGGCAGGCGAGCGCGGAGATGGTGAACAGGCGCATCGTCAGGTCCTCACCGAGCCAGGCCGAGGCCGCGCAGCGTGGCCCTCGGGTTGATGAGGCCGACGCCGTACTGGTCGTCGCGCCCGGCTGGCCCCCGGTCGGTGGCGAACTGTTTCATGGCCGCCTCGATGGCCGCGGGACTGGTGAGCCCCTGCTGGCGCAGCAACGCCGCGAAGCCGGCCACGTGCGGAGTCGCCATCGAGGTGCCCTGCAGGAAGTAGTAGCGGAAAGCGTCGAAGCGCGGTGCGCGGAAGAGCGCCGGCGCGAGGGTGTAGGTGGCTGCCAGATCCTGGTCCACCATCTGCTGCAGGATGCCGCCCTCGCCGCCGAAGAGCCGCTGGTCGCCGCCCGGGGCGGCGATTTCGACGAAGCTGCCGGTCGCCGAGTAATAGGCGCGATCGAGGCCGCGGCCCACGGCCCCTACCGCCACGGCCCCGTCGATGCGGGTGGCGAACTCGGCATGGCGGTTGGGCCGGTTCTGCCCGTTGCCGTCATTGCCGGCGGCGATGGCCACGAACACCCCCTTGGCGACGGCATAGCGCACGGCCTCTTCCACGACCGTGGCCGCGCCGCCGCCCTCGCGGCCGATGCTCATGTTGATCACGTGCGCGCCGTTGTCGGCGGCGTAGCGGATGCCTTGGGCCACGACATCATCGCTGCCCACGGCGTCGTTGCTGAAGATGAAATCCCACACGTCGGAGATGACCTTGACCGGCATGATGCGCACGTTGAAGGCCATGCCGGCCACGCCGATGCCGTTGTTGGTGGCCTGGCCGATGGTGCCCGCCACGTGCGTGCCGTGGCCGTCGAGATCGAGCGGCAGGTCGTCGTTCCAGATGAAGTCCCGCGGCGAAACGAAACGCGTCTGGTCGCCCATGTCGGGGGCGGCGGCAAACGGCAGGTCGACGAGCCCGAGCGCGGGATACACGGGCCCGCCCGGCTCGAGGCGCACGGCGCGCCCGCGGTAGCGGACCTCGGTATTGCGGAAGGCGACGCCGCTGTCGAGCACCGCCACCGTCACGCTGCTGGTCGCGCCGGGGTTGATGTCCCAGGCGCGTTCCATGTCGATGGCCGGCAGGTTCCACTGGAACGAGTAGAACTGGTCGTTCGGCTTGAACATCGCGTGGTTGCGATAGCGGGCCTGCGCGTACTCGACGTCCGGCCGGGCGGCGAGGGCCGCGGCCGCCGCCTCGGGGTCGGTCTCGTCCGGCAGGGTCATGAGTTCGAAGTCCGCCCAGGCCGGCTGCCTGAGTCCTCGGCCGCCCACGGACCGGACGGCGCCGGCCCGCGCCGCCGCGTCGCCGTCCTTGAACTTCACGATGACGACGCCGCGTTCGTAGAGGGCCGGCGGCTCGCCCGAGGGCTCGGCCATCTGGGCCCCGCGCGCGCTCCGGTCCACCGGGTCGAGCGGCGTGTCGTAGCGAGCCAGACCGCGGTCGAGGCCGGGCAGGGCGGTGTCGTTGACCACCAGCTTGCCGGCGCCGTCGAGCGGGACCTGGCGGCCCGCCGCGCCGGCGACCGTCAGCGCCACCGCGCCCATCGCAACGAGAGCGGCGTTGGCTGTCCGGCGCCGGAACATCTGTGTCATGTAACGAGACCTCGAGAGGAGGAGAGAGCAGGCGTGTCCGATTCTACTTCGGCCCAGCCGGTCGTCGCCGCAGACGCGCCGCCGATCACAGGTAGGTCAGCGGGTCGATGGCGAAGTCCTTCGGATCGACCGGCGCGGCGATGGACTTGGGGCCGAGCGACTCGGCATCGACGTCCCACAAGTTGACGTCGAAGGGCCGCGGCAGCCGGCCGCCGCCCGGGTCGATGATGACGCGCACGCGCGGCCGCCGCGGGTCGGGCGCGAAGGTGCGGATGACGACGCCGATCTGGCCGGTGTCGAGACGGACCATGTTGCCGGGCGGGTAGAGGCCCATCAACTGCGAGAAGCGGCGCACGAGGTGCTGGTCGAAGTGCATGCCGTCGCTGCGCTGCAGCACGGCCAGGATGCGATCGGTGGGATACGCGCCCTGGTAGGCGCGCTGGGAGCGCATCGCGTCGTAGACGTCCGAGATGCTGCACAGCATCGTGCCGAGATTGAGCGAGGCGCGCTTGACGCCCACCGGGTAGCCGGTGCCGTCGAGGCGCAGGTGATGTTCGAACGCCACGATCGGCGCGAGCGCCGGCATCTCGGGCGTGCGGCGCAGGATCTCGGCGCCGTCGACGACGTGCATGCGCATGATGGCGAACTCGGCGTCGCTCAGCTTGTCGGGCTTGTTCAGCACGTCGAGCGGCGTGCGCACCTTGCCGATGTCGTGCATGAGCGCGGCCAGCCCGAACTCGCGCAGCAGCGCCCCGTCGATGCCGAGGCTGCGCGCCTGGGCCATCACCAGGATCGACACGTTCACCATGTGCGTGAAGGTGTAGTTGTCGTAGTCCTTGAGGGCGGTCAGGGCCATCAGCGCGGTGCGGTTCTGGGCCACGGCCTGGGCCAGCGAGTCGACCACGGCCCGGGCCTGGTAGGGATCGGGGATGCCCTCGTGCTGGGTCGTCTCCCACAAGGCGCGGGCAATCGACACCCCGTCGGTATAGAGGCGGCGAATGGTGGCGATGTCGGCGGCCGGGGCCTCGACCCGGTCCTCGACGGTGAGCCGGCCGACGCGCACTCTGGTCAACGCGCCCAGCACGCCGAGCGGGTCAGAGACCTGGCCGGTTTGCGTGACGCCGGCGCGCTCGGGGTGCGCCAGGGTCTCGACCAGCACGCCCAGTTCCTCGGGCGTCACGTCACGATCGAAGATGATGCGTTCGATGCCGACCTGACGGACGCGGCGGATCAGCTCCCCGAAGGCGTCGCCGGCCTGCACCAGCGGGATCTCGCCGACGACGATCTCGTCGTCGATGAAGCCGACGGCCAGGCTCGGGTCCTCGGCGAGCATCTGCGCCGCCGCTTCGGCGAGCGCCTTGAGGGCCCGTCCGGCCAGCGGATGCGACGGGGCATACAACTGGGCGGCGCGCACCGCGGCGGTCAGGCGTCGAACGAACTCGTCGGCCTGCCTGAGCAGGCGGGCGGCGTCGCTCACGAATCACTCCTTTGGGCGGCCGGCGGGGCCGGCTCCGGCGTCGTGCCGTGGTCGCGTGGCGTGAAGGACGATGACGCCGCGGCTCCCGGGCGGTCGAGGCCGGCGAGGGCGGCGCGCGCTGCCGCCTTCGTGAAGCGCGGTCCGGACGCGGCAAGCGACTCCAGCACGCCGCGCGCCTCGGTCGAGCCGATGACGCCGAGAGCGCGGACGGCGGCGGCGCGGCGGCGGCGGTTGCGCAACGGCGCGTGCCATTCCCCCCGCCTGGCGGCGTCCTCGAGCGCTTCGAGGGCCGGCGCCGACGAGGTCCGCAGCGCGCCGAGCAGTTCGATGCAGGTGAGGTAGATCTTGCCGGCCGTGCCGCGATACCGCGCCTGGCGGATGATGAACGCAAAGAGCGGCGCGGCGCGCTCGTCGCGCAGGGTGCTGAGCGACTGCGTGATCATCTCGCGCGTGCGCGGTGTCCCGGCGGTGAGCGCGTCGCGCAGCGCCGCAAAGCCGTCGTCGGTGCCCATCTGCACGATGGCGCGCAGAGCGTCGCGCTGGACCTGCGGCTCCTCGTCGTCGAGCAGGCCCATGAGCAGCCTGAGGGTATCGCCGCCGCCGACCGCGCGGACCAGCTCCACCGCGGTGCGGCGCACGGCCGGGTTCGGCGAGATGCACAACTCGGCGACGCGCGCCCGGGCGGCCGAGCCGAACGACATCAGCACCTCGCGCAGACGGCGGATGGTGCGGGCGCTCTCCTCGACGAGGAGGGCATCGACCAGTGAGCCGACGACGCCCTTGCCGATCGACAGGCAGAAGCGCGTGGCCCGCGGCAGCTCGCCCTCGTCGGCATCGCGGATGAAGATGAGGACGTGAGTCATCATCTCGCCGGCCGCCAGTTGCGCCAGCCCGGCCTGGGCCAGCGGGGCGAACTTCGACGTCGGGTCGCGCGAGATCTGCAGCAACGTGTCGAGCAGTTCCTGGGCCGGTGCGAGATCGCCGACGAGGACCAGCTGCTCGATACGGGCCAGGGCCAGCCCGTGCACCTTCTTCCACTCCTCGAGCCGGGTCTCCACCGTCAGGAGGTCGGTCAGCACCATCTGGTCGAGACGGCGGACATGGTCGTCCGACACGGTGGCCATCCACGCGGCGACGCGCTCCGGCGGGTCGTCGCTGATGCGCTCCATCTCCACGGCGATGGTGCGCGACTTGGTCAAGTCGCTGGCGTAGTCCTGCGAGATGAACATCTCGTCGGTGTACGACGTGAGCATGTCGGCGGCCTGTTGCCACAATTCGTCGAAGCGCGGTTCCTGGCCGAGGGGGCCCTGTTGCGCGACGTCGGCGGCCATGTCGAGCACCCGGTTGCGCTGCGCCTCGTCGGGCACGAGGGCCTGGAACGCCTGGGCGAGGCGGGCCGTGGCGTGCTGGTCGCGGGCCACGGCCGCGGCCACGAACTGCGCGATCAAGCTCTCGTCGAGGCGGGCCACGAGCTCGCCGGCCAGGTCGATTCCGTCGGGATGGCCGTCGGCGTCGGTCGCCTGCGGTTCTTCCAACACCGAGACCAGCAACTCCGGGGACATGCGGGGCACGCTGGCGGCGAGGTTGCGCAGCACCCGGTCGCACTGGCTCGGGTCGGCCTGGGCGACATATGAGGCGAGCGCCCGCAGAAGCTTGGCCAGTTGCGCCTGCTGCTTGCTCAGCCAGCCCGGCTCCTCGGCGGCGCGCTCGACGATCCTGTCGATGAAGGCGGCCAGTCGGGCCGGATCGCTGGCGATCTCGAGCAGCGCGTCGAGGACCACATCGTCGAGGTCGGTCTGGTCGCCCTGCAGGTAGGCGGTGAGGATGTCCTCCCACTGGACGGATTCCCCCTCCGGACGCTCGCGCAGGACCTCGGCGTAATCGATCTGGGTCACCTCGAGCGGGCCGCCGCCGGTCGATTCCCAGGCCCGCGTGATGCCGCCGGCGTCGCGGATGTCGGCCGCCGACTGCGACAGCAGCACCGAGGAAGGCGTGCCAGGCGGCCGGCTCCAGCGCGCCGGTGAGGTGCAGCGCGCCGACGCTGTGGGCGTGCAGCATCGCGGCCAGCTCGGTCACCGCCACGTCGGGGCGGGCCAGGGCGCGGCCGCCCACGAGCAGGGTCTCGGGCGTGACCGTGATCTGCACCGGGCCGTCGGTCACGGCCTGGGCGCCGGCGAGGGTGATGCGGTCGAGCGCGTCCTGGATGGCCGGGTGAGTCGGCGGGTACATGGACACGGCCCGGGCCGCGGCCTTGCAGGCGCGGGCCAGGTCCAGCAGCTTGCTGCCCGCTTCCGCGGAAAGTGGCTCGGTCGCGTGGGACATGGACGCCGGAAGTTTGGGGTCCGCCACAGGCCGGAGCGCCCGCGTAGATTATAGACGGCAACCGGCTGGTATACTTCGGCCCGAACGCCACCCCCCGTGGACGCTACCCCCGCCATCCCCGTGGAATCAATGCGCGCCGTCGACATCATCCGCGCCAAGCGCGACGGCGAGGCGCTGTCCCAGCCGGCCATCGCGGCCTTCGTGCAGGGCGTGCTCGACAAGACCTGGGCCGACTATCAGACCTCCGCGCTGCTCATGGCCATCGTGCTGCGGGGCATGAGCGCCGAGGAGACCGCCTGGCTCACCGACGCCATGGTGCGATCGGGTCGCCGTGTCGATCTGCGCAGCCTGCCCGGCGTCAAGGTCGGCAAGCACAGCACCGGCGGGGTCGGCGACAAGGTCTCGATCGTGCTCGCGCCGCTCGTCGCGGCGTGCGGCGTGGTCATGCCCAAGATGTCCGGCCGGGGCCTGGGCCACACCGGCGGGACCCTCGACAAGCTCGAATCCATTCCCGGATTCCGTATCGGCCTCTCGACCCACGAGTTCGTGCACGTCCTGGAAACGGTCGGGTGCGCGCTGGTCGGCCAGACCGCCGACATCGCGCCGGTCGACAAGGTGCTCTACGGCCTGCGCGACGTCACCGCCACGATCGAGAGCGTGCCGCTCATTTCCGCTTCGGTGATGAGCAAGAAGCTGGCTGAGGGCAGCGACGCCCTGGTGCTCGACGTGAAGTGCGGACGCGGCGCGTTCATGAAGACCCTCGACGACGCGCTGGCCCTGGCCCGCATGCTCGTGGCCATCGGCAGCGCCAACGGCCTGCCGACCGAGGCGGTCGTGACCCGCATGGACGCGCCGCTCGGCCGCGCCGTCGGCAACGCGCTCGAGATTCGCGAGTGCATCGAGACGCTGCAGGGGGCCGGCGCGGCGGACTTGCTGGAGGTCGTCGAGGCCGTGGGCTGCCGGGTGCTGCAACTGGCCGGGAAGGCCGACACCGTCGACGAGGCGCGCGGCCTCCTACGCCAGGCCGTGGCCTCGGGCGCGGCACTCGCGACGCTGCGCCAGATGGTGGCGGCGCAGGGGGGTGACGCGGCCGCCATCGATGATCCGGACCGGCTGCCGCGCGCCGCCCACACGACCATCGTGGCGGCGCCCGGCGACGGCGTCGTGGCCGATCTCGACGCCTACCTGATCGGCCGCGCCGCGGTCCTGCTCGGCGCCGGCCGCGATCGGGCCGCCGATCCCATCGATCATGGCGCCGGGGTGCTCGTGCGGGCCGCGGTGGGCGTGGCCGTGCGCGCCGGCGATCCGGTCCTGGAACTGCACTACAACCCGGACGCGCGTCTCGACGAGGCCCGCGCCTCGGCGGCGGCGGCCGTCACCATCGGCGCGGCCGGGCCGCGCCCCCGGATGGTCCGCGCCTGGGTGCACCGGGACGGGGAGACCGTCGAGCCATGACGTCAACCCACTCCGACCGCCCCCTTCGCCTCGCCGCTGCCGCGGTGGCCGTGGGCGCGCCGCTCCTGGCCTGGCTGCTCGGCGACATCGTCGGTTACCGCGGCCAGGCCGCGGCCGGAGCCCTGTGCTTCGTGGCCATCTGCGCGCTCGCCTCCACCAACCTGCGGGCGGTGAACTGGCGCACCGTCGGCTGGGGCATGGTCATCCAGCTCGCCCTGGCGTTCCTGATCCTCAAGTTCGAAGTGGGCGGGGTGCGGCCGTTCTACGCGTTCTTCGTGGCCGCGGCCGGTGTCGTGAAGCGCTTCCTCGAGTTCACGAACGCCGGCTCGCTCTTCGTCTTCGGTCCGCTGGCCGACCCCGAACGGCTCGGTCAGGCGTTCGGGCCGGCCAACGGCTTCATCTTCGCGTTCTCGGCCCTGCCGACGATCATCTTCATCTCGTCGTTCTTCACGGTGCTCTATTACTTCGGGGTGCTGCAGCTGGTCGTCTGGATGATGGCGCGCGTCATGATGTACGCCATGCGCACGAGCGGCGCCGAGACGCTGGCGGCCGCGGCCAACGTCTTCATGGGCCAGACCGAGGCGCCGATCATCGTCAAGCCGTACGTGCCGAGCATGACCAATTCGGAGCTGCTGGCCATGATGGTCGGCGGCATGGCCACCATTTCCGGCGGGGTGATGGCGGTCTACATCGGCCTCGGCGCCGACCCGATTGCGATTCTCACGACCAGCGTGATGGCCGCGCCGTGCGGGCTCTACCTCTCCAAGCTGCTCATGCCCGAGACCGGGCAGCCGGTGACCGGCGGAAAGATCGAACTCAGGGTCGAACGCCACCACGTGAATCCCATCGATGCGGCGGCGGCGGGCGCCTCCGACGGCCTCACGCTGGCGCTGAACGTCGCCGCCATGCTCATCGCGTTCCTGGCGTTCCTCGCCTTGCTCGATGCGCTCCTCGGCTGGGCCTGGACCGGCCTGACCATGGCCCGCGTCTTCTCGACGCTCTTTGCGCCAGTCGCCTTCCTGATGGGCGTCGCCCCGGGCGACATCGGGCCGATGGCCGACCTGCTCGGCACCAAGCTGGTGGCCAACGAGTTCGTGGCTTTCGTCAAGCTCACGACCGAGTACCAAACGGTGCTGAGCGAGCGCGGTTTCATCCTGGCCACCTACGCGCTGACCGGCTTTGCCAACCTCAGCTCGATCGGCATCCAGCTCGGCGGCATCGGCGGGATGGCCCCGACCCGGCGCGGCGATCTGGCCCGCCTGGGCGGACGCGCGCTGCTCGCCGGGTTCCTGGCCACGCTCGTCAATGCGTGCGTGGCCTCGATGCTGCTGTAATGGACGCGATGTCTGCCTATACCGCCAAGATCGCCGATGCCGCCAGCGCCTTGCGCGACCGCGGTGTCACCGGCGCCGATGTCGCGATCGTGCTCGGCTCGGGGCTCGGGGCCTTCGCCGAGGCCGTCGCCGATGCCGTCCGCGTGCCCTACGGCGACATCCCGCACTGGCCGGCGGCGTCGGTCGTCGGCCACGCCGGCGTGCTCGTCGCCGGCACGGTGCGCGGCACGCGGGTGATCGCGCTGGCCGGCCGCGCCCATTTCTACGAAGGGCACCCGCTGGCGGACGTCACCTTTGCCATGCGCGTGATGGGCGCCCTCGGCGTCCCGCGCGTGATTCTCACCAACGCCGCCGGCGGCATCAACACCCGCCTGGCCACCGGCGCGCTGATGCTCATCGACGACCACCTCAACTTCCTGGGCAGCAACCCGCTCATCGGCCATCACGACCCCGCCCTGGGGGCGCGCTTCCCGGACATGACCGAGGTCTACTCGAAGCGCCTGCGGGCCCTCGCCGCCGAGGCGGCGGCTGCCGAGGGCATCCCGCTGGACCACGGCATCTACGTGGCGGTGCACGGGCCCAGCTACGAGACGCCGGCCGAGATCCGCGCCTTCCGCGCCCTCGGCGCCGACGCGGTCGGGATGTCGACGGCGCCCGAGGCCATCGTCGCCCGGCAGATGGGCCTGGAGGTGCTCGGCATCTCGTGCATCTCCAATCCCGCCGCCGGCGTCGTCGATGCGCCGCTCCATCACGACGACGTGATGGCCGTGACGCGCCCGCGTGCGCGGCCAGTTCATCCAGTTGCTGGAGAGCGTCGTTGCCCGGCTCTGACGCGCTCGTCGTCGCGGCGCGCGCCGCCCGCCAGCACGCCCGCGCCGCCTACTCGGGATTCGAGGTCGGAGCGGCGCTCGAGTGCGCCGACGGCACGGTCGTGACCGGCTGCAACATCGAGAACGCCACCTACGGGCTGACCATGTGCGCCGAGCGGGTGGCCCTCTTCAAGGCCTTGTCGGAGGGCCGCGGCAACTTCGTGCGCCTCGCCGTCGTCGCCGACACCGAGGGCGCGACACCGCCTTGCGGCCCGTGCCGGCAGCTGTTGTGGGAATACGCCGGCGACATCGAGGTGATCCTCGCCAACCTCACGCGAGAGACCGGCCGCTACCGGCTGGCCGCCTTGTTCCCTCTGCCCTTCGACCGCTCGCGACTGGGGCCAGGGAGCCAGGAGCCGGCAGCCCCTTAGAATGTAGCCATGCTCCCCACCATCGCCTGGGACGGCGACGACATCGTCATGATCGACCAGCGCAAGTTGCCCGGTCGCGAGATCTACGTGCGGTGCAAGACCGGCACCGAGGTGGCCAAGGCCATCACCACCATGGTCATCCGCGGCGCTCCGGCCATCGGCGTGGCGGCGGCCATGGGCCTGGCGCTCGGCGCGCGCCGCAGCCCGGCCACCGGCACGAAGCAGTTCGCCATCGACTTCCAGCGCCTGGCCGACGTGCTGGCCGCCACCCGGCCGACCGCGGTGAACCTGTTCTGGGCCATCGAGCGCATGAAGCAGTCGCTGGCCGCCGGGGTCAGCGCGGGCGAGGGCGCCGACGAACTGCGGGCGCGGCTGCGGCGCGAGGCCGATGCCATCCACGATGCCGACGTCGAGAGCTGCCGGGCCATCGGCCGTCACGGCGCCGCCGTCATCCCCGACGACGCCCGCATCCTCACGCACTGCAACGCCGGGGCCCTGGCCACGGCCGGCTACGGCACGGCGCTCGGCGTCGTGCGCGGCGCCGTCGAGGCGGGGAAGCGGGTGCAGGTGCTGGCCGACGAGACCCGGCCGTTCCTGCAGGGCGCGCGCCTCACGGCCTGGGAACTCGTGAAGGACGGCATCGCCACCACCGTCATCACCGACGGCATGACGGCGGCGATGATGGCCGCAGGGCACGTGAACGTGGTGGTCGTCGGCGCCGACCGCATCGCCGCCAACGGCGACACGGCCAACAAGATCGGCACCTACGGCGTGGCCATCCTGGCGCAGGCCCACGGCATCCCGTTCTACGTGGCCGCGCCGTGGTCCACCATCGACCTGCACACGCCGACCGGTGAGGGCATCCCGATCGAAGAACGGAATGCCAAGGAAGTGACGCACATGGCCGGCACGCAGGTGACGCCCCAGGGAGCGGCCGTGCGCAACCCAGCCTTCGATGTCACGCCGCACCGCTACATCGCCGGCATCGTCACCGAGCGCGGCATCGTCTACCCGCCGTTTGCCGCCAACCTGGCCAGCGCCGCGTGCTGATCCTCGGCATCGAGACCTCGTGCGACGAGACGGCCGCGGCCGTCGTCGAGGCCGGGCCCGGCGGGGCGCCGCCGTGGCGCCTGCGCTCGAGCGTCATCGCCTCGCAGGTGGCCATCCACCGCGAGTGGGGCGGCGTCGTGCCGGAGCTGGCCTCGAGGCAGCACGTCCGCGACATCTGCGGGGTGGTGGAGCAGGCGCTGGCCGACGCGGCCGTGGGGTGGCGCGACTTGTCGGCCGTGGCCGTCACCGAAGGGCCGGGCCTGGTCGGCTCGCTGCTCGTCGGGGTGTCGTTTGCCAAGGCCGCGGCCTGGGCCCACGGCCTGCCCGTCGTGGCCGTGAACCACCTCGCCGGGCACATCGAGTCGATCTGGCTGGCCCACGGCGACGTGCCGCTGCCGGCGGTGGTCCTGGTCGTCTCGGGCGGCCACACCAGCCTCTACCTCGTGCCCGCCCCGGGAGCCTGCCGCCTGCTCGGCCGCACCCGCGACGATGCGGCCGGGGAGGCCTACGACAAGGTCGCCAAGCTGCTCGGGCTCGGGTATCCCGGCGGGCCGGTCGTCGATCGCCTCGCGGGACAGGGACGCGACGACGCCGTGGACCTGCCGTCGACCCGGCTGACCAGCCCCGACCGCAACGCGCCCGAGCGCGACGGCCGCTTCGACTTCAGCTTCAGCGGCGTCAAGACGGCGGTGTTGCGCCACGTGCGGCTGCGCCAGGCGGCGCTCGGCCTCGAGACGCTGCCCGACCACGAGATTGCCGACATCTGCGCCAGCTTCCAGCGCACCGTCGTGCGCACCCTGGCGGCGCGCGCGTTCGCCGCGGCGGAGGCCCACGGCGCCCGCGCGGTCGGCGTGGCGGGGGGCGTCTCGGCCAACAGCCGGCTGCGCGACGAGTTCGCCGCCCGGGGCCGCGCCCTCGGCCTGCCGGTGTTTGCGCCTCCGGTGGCGCTCTCCACCGACAATGCCGCGATGATTGCCGCCGCCGGTCTGCGCCGCTTTGCCCGCGGCGAGACGGCGACGCCCCGCCTCAACGCCTCGCCCGGGCTGGTGCTGGCCTGACGCATGGCGCGCGAGTATCCCGACGCGCCGGTGGCCGGGGTCGGCGCGGTCGTGATTCGCGACGACGCGGTCCTGCTCGTGCGCCGCGCCTTCCCGCCACGGCAAGGCGAATGGTCGCTGCCGGGCGGCCGCCTCGAGCTGGGTGAGTCGCTCGTCGACGCGGTACGCCGCGAGGTGCGCGAGGAAACCGGCCTCGAGGTCGAGGTCGGACCGCTCGTCGAGGCGTTCGACCGCGTCCATCACGACGAGGCCGGCCGGATTCGCTACCACTTCGTGATCCTGGACTTCTTGTGCCGGCCCCTGGGCGGAACGTTGCGGGCCGGTGACGACGCGGCCGACGCGCGCTGGGTGAACCGCGCCGAGGTGGCGGCCCTCGGCGTCAACCTCCATGCCGGCGCCGTCATCGAGAAGGGCTTTGCCGCGCACCGGACCGGCCAAGCCGGGTAGGATGGGCGGCATGGACGTTTCCCGCGAGGCCGCGTGGCAGCTGCTGACCGAATGGACCGAGAGCGACAGCCTGCGCAAGCATGCCCTGGCGGTCGAAGCCGCCGTGTGCGGCTACGCGCGCCAGGCCGGCGCCAACGAGGAGGAATGGGGCGTCGTGGCGCTGCTCCACGACTTCGACTACGAGCGGTATCCGACCCTCGGCGACCATCCCAACAAGGGCTGCGAGCACCTGCGCTCGCTCGGCTATCCCGAGTGGGTGATGCGCGCCATCCAGGCGCATGCCTGGGAGTTCACCGGGGTGCAGCCCGAATCGCCCCTGGAGCGCGCGCTGGTGGCTTGCGACGAGATGGCCGGATTCGTCACCGCCGCCGCGCTGGTGCGGCCGAGCAAGAGCGTGCTCGACCTCGAAGCCGCCTCGGTCCTCAAGCGGATGAAGGACAAGGCCTTCGCCCGCGCCGTGCCGCGCGAGCATCTGACGCACGGTGCCGGGCTGCTGGGCGTGCCGCTCGACCAACACGTCGCCAACGTCATCGGCTTCATGCGCGAGCGTGCCGACACGCTCGGCCTGCGGGGCACGCTCTGAGCCGGCGCGGCGCCGCTCCAGGCCCGAACGCCGCCGTCCGTTTCCTCGTATCTACAAGCGAATGACCGACACCGGCCCCGCCCCGCCAGGCCCGCCCCCGGCCGATCAGCCCGTCGTCGAACTGCGCGGCGTCAGCGTCGTCTACGGCCGGCAGATGGCCCTCCGCGACGTTTCGGCGGTGTTCCCGGCCGGTGCCGTGGGCCTGCTCGGGCCGAACGGCGCCGGCAAGAGCACGATGCTCAAAGCGCTGCTCGGCTTCATCGTGCCGACCCAGGGCGCGATGCGGGTGCTCGGTCTCGACGTCACCACCTCGGCGCTCGAGATCCGGGCGCGCCTCGGCTATATGCCGGAGACCGACGCCCATATCCCCGGGATGTCGGCGGTGCAGTTTGTGGCCTACTGCGGCCAGCTGGCCGGCCTCCCCGACGCCGACGCCATGCAGCGCGCCCACGAGGTGCTCTACTACGTGGGCCTGGGCGAGGCGCGCTACCGCAACCTCGAGACCTACTCGACGGGCATGAAGCAACGCATCAAGCTGGCGCAGGCCCTGGTCCACGACCCCGACCTGCTCTTTCTCGACGAACCCACCAACGGCATGGACCCGAAGGGCCGCGACGAGATGCTCGCGCTGATCCGCGACCTGGCGCACAACAAGGGCGTCAACCTGATCGTGTCGTCGCACCTGCTGCCCGACATCGAGTTCACCTGCGACCACGTCGTCGTCATGGACAAGGGCTCGGTGGCCGCGTACGGCACGCTCGAAGCGGTCAAGGGCCCGCAGGTGCAAGTGTTCGAACTGCGGGTCAAGGACGGCAGCGAGCGCATGACCGCGGCTCTCCGGGCGGCCGGCTACGAGTGCCACGACACCGACGACGACGTGATGCGTGTCTTCGTCCCGGGGAACGCCGGCGCCACCGCGATCTTCGCGCTGGCCGCGGCCCAGGGCCTGCAGGTGCGCCATCTGCGGCAAAGCGTGCCCACGCTGGAAGACGCGTTCGCCCGCGTCATCGGAGGCGACTAGGATGCCCATCCATGATCAGGGCTACCAGCGCTACCAGGGCTCGCGGGCCCGCACCGGCGCGGCCTGGCAGGTGATTGCCAAGGCCGGCATCCGCTCGGTGCTGGCCGAGCGCAAGTTCCTCGGCCTGTTGCTCCTCGCCTGGGTGCCGTTCCTCGTGCGCGCGGTGCAGGTCTACATCGCCGCCAACTTCCAGCAGGCCTCGTTTCTCGCCCCCAAGGGAGAGACGTTCCGCGAGTTCCTCGAAACCCAGGGCATCTTCGTGTTCTTCATCACCATCTACGTCGGCTCGGGCCTGATTGCCGCCGACCGGCGGGCCAACGCCCTGCAGCTCTACCTGGCCAAGCCGCTCGGCCGGTGGGAATACGTGGCCGGCAAGCTGGCCGTGTTGTTCACGTTCCTGGTGTTCGTCACCTTCGTGCCGGCCATTACCCTGCTGCTCGTGCAGATCGGCTTTGCCGGCAGCCTGACCTTCGTCCGCCAGAACCTTTTCCTGCTGCCCGCCATCACCCTGTTCTCGCTGATCCAGGTGCTGCTCGCGTCGAGCACCATGCTGGCCTTGTCGTCGCTGTCCAAGAGCAGCCGTTTCGTCGGCGTGATGTATGCGGGTCTCATCTTCTTCACCGCCGCCCTCTTCAACGCGGTCCGCGGCATCACCGGCCAGACGTGGCTGGCCTGGCTGTCGCCGAGCGACGTGATGCAACAGCTCGGCGACGTCATCTTCCGGCTGCCGCCGCGCTTTGCCATGCCCGGCTGGGTGGCCGCGTTGGTGGTGACGGCGCTCATCGCCGGGTCGGCGTTCGTGCTCGAGCGCCGGGTGCGCGCAGTCGAGGTGGTGAGCTGATGGCCAACCTCACCGTTCCCGTGGCCACCGCGCCCGCGCCGTTGGACCAGCCAGCCCAGGCCACCGGGCCGACGCCGGTCATCGTCCAGGCCGACCACCTCTCGAAGTGGTACGGCCAGGTCAACGGCCTGAACGACGTGACCGTGTCGATTCCGGCGGGCATCACCGGTCTGCTCGGACCGAACGGCGCCGGCAAGTCCACGTTCATGAAGCTCATGACCGGGCAGCTCAAGCCGAGCCAGGGCTCGATTCGCGTCCTCGGCACGTCCCTGTGGGACACGCCCGAGGCGTTTGCGCGCATCGGCTTCTGCCCCGAGCAGGACGCCTTCTACGACCGCATGACCGGGCTCGAGTGGGTCACCGCGCTCGTGCGCCTGAACGGCCTCGGCGAGG
This sequence comes from uncultured Acidobacteriota bacterium, assembly GCA_963834325.1. Classification (GTDB taxonomy): domain Bacteria; phylum Acidobacteriota; class Vicinamibacteria; order Vicinamibacterales; family UBA2999; genus CADEFD01. The sequence goes on along the minus strand of CAWIBL010000012.1, from coordinate 2,341,477 downwards.
CCGAGGCGCGCCAGGCCGCCAGCCGCGCCATTGAAATGGTCGATCTGACCGAGGCGGCCGGCAAGAAGATCGGGGCCTACAGCAAGGGCATGCGCCAGCGCATCAAGCTGGCCCAGGCGCTCGTGCACGACCCGGAGATCCTGATTCTCGACGAGCCGCTCACCGGCATGGACCCGCTGCAGCGCCGCAAGACCATCCGGCTGGTCAAGGACTGGGCCCGCCGCGGCCGGCACGTCATCGTGTCGAGCCACATCCTGCACGAGATCGAGGCGATGACCTCGAACATCCTGCTCATCACCAACGGCCGCATCCTGGCCGAAGGCAACGTCCACCAGATTCGCGACCTCATCGACACGCACCCGCACACGGTGCACATCAGCGCCGCCGATCCCCGCGCCCTGGCCGCCCACCTGCTGCGCGACGAGGGCGTGACCAGGATCGCGTTCGAGGCTGGCGCCCTGATTGTCGAGACGCGGCAGCCCGACGCCTTCTACCGGCAGATCACCGAGCTGGCCGCGTCGGGTGCGGCCGGCGCCATCGCGGAAGTGACCTCGCCCGACGACAACCTGCAGGCCGTCTTCAAGTATCTGGTGGGCCAATGAGTGCCTCGGTCGTCACGCGTGCCACGCCGCCCTCGTTGTTCGGGGCCGCCCGCCGGGTCTTCGAGTTGTCGTTCGGCGAGATGCTGTGGTCGCGCCGCACCATCTTCATGGCCCTGGTGGTCGGCGGTCCGGTGCTGCTGGCCGTCATCTTCCGCATCGTCGAGTCGCTGGGCATGCCGGCGCTGCGCGTCAACGGCGCGCCCGTGGCCGGCTCCAGCATCTTCGGCGTGATGATCTGGATGCTCTACGTGCGCTTCATCGTGCCGGTCCTCGGCGTGTTCTACGGCACGGCGCTGATGGCCGACGAGGTCGAGGACAAGACGCTCACCTATCTGTTCACGCGGCCCATTCCGCGCGGCGCGGTGCTGCTCGGGAAGTACCTGGCCTACCTGGCCTGCACGTCGCTCGTGGTCTTGCCGTCGGTGATGCTGACCTACTTCCTGGTCGTGCCATTCGGCCAGGTGCCGGCCACCTTCATCTCGCTGATCCTGGATCTGGGCATCCTGGGCCTCGGCCTGGCCGTCTACGGGGCGGTGTTCGCCTTTGTCGGCGCCCGGCTCAAACGTCCGCTGGTCAGCGGACTCATCTTCGCCTTCGGGTGGGAACAGCTGGCCATGGCCCTGCCCGGCTACCTTCGGCAGCTCACCGTGGCGCACTACCTGCAGTCGCTGGTGCCCCACGCCATGCCCAGCGACAGCGCCCTCAGCCTCATCCAGGGGCTGTTCCGCCAGACCCCCGGCGCGCCGGTGGCGCTGGCGTGGCTGGCCGCGTTCCTGGTCGGGTTCCTGTGGCTGGCGATGCGCACCGTGGCCCGGCGCGAGTACGTGCTCGAGCAGTGACGTCGCCGGTTCGACCGGCCCGACCGTGACGCCCCGTCCCAGCGAACTTCGTGCCAGAGCCGGCCGTATACTCCATTAGGGGGACACACCGCATGACCTCGAAGACGCGCTATTTCGTGCTCACCGCCTTCGGCATTCTCGCGCTTGGTCTCACCACGGGCCTCGTGGCCTCGCTGGCCGGTGGTTTCTCGACGGCGTTGAGCCAGGCGGCCGGTCCCGACGACCTCAGCTATGTCCCCCCCCAGGCCGTGGCCGTCGCCTACGCCGACGTGCGGGAAGTCATGGCCTCCGAACTGCGCCGGCGGCTCAAGAAGCTCGAACCCGACACCACCGAACGCGACGACTTCGAGGCCAAGACCGGCGTCGACATCGAGCGCGACATCGACTCCCTGGTGGCGGCGATGATGCCGGCGGCCGAGGGCGGAGCCGGCCACGAGGAGCGGCCGCTCGTCGTCGTCCGCGGCCGCTTCGACCCGGTCCGCATCGAGGGCCTGGCGCGCGACCACGGCGCCGCCATCAGCGACTACCAGGGCGTGCGGGTGATTGCCCACGCCGGCCAGGAGCACACCATGGCGCTCGGCTTCATCGAGTCCGGCGCCGTCGCGGTCGGCAGCGTGCAGGCGGTGCGCGCCGCCATCGACGCCAAGCGCAGCGGCCGCAACGTCCTCGACAACACCGAGTTGATGCGCCTCGTGGGCGAACTCGACGCCAGCAATGCCTGGGTCGTCGGCCGCTTCGACCAGATGATGGCGGGGAAGGCCGGCCTGCCCGGCGAACTGCAGAGCAAGGTGCCGGCGCTGTCGTGGTTCTCGGCCGCAGGGCACCTGAATGGCGGGATCACCGGCACGTTCAAGGCCGAGGCCAAGGACGACGAGGCGGCCAACAACCTGCGTGACATGCTGCGCGGCGTGGTCGCGATGGCCAAGCTGCAGGCCGGCGACCAGCCGGGCATGCGGGCGATGGTCGATTCGCTGCAGCTGGGCGGCGAAGGCAAGATCGTGGCGGTGGGGTTCTCGGTGCCAGCCGAGATGTTCGATGCGCTCGAAGCGATGAAGCCCCGGCTGCGCCGGCCGGCTGACGCCCGCTAGGCGCCCGCGACTGGCCGGGAAGACCGTCGGCGCTTCCCGGCTGGGCGCTGCCCCGCAGCGTCTCGATGAACGCCGCGAGCGCGTGCGCGACCGGTTCCGAGAGGTCCGCGAACTCGATGCCGGTGTGATAGCTGACGCCGGCCGTGCCCACCGTGCTGATGTGCGAATGCACCACCCGCGCCTTCACCACCACCGAGCGCTCGCCCAGGCTGAGCCTGAAGTCGTGCAGCGAATCGAGCTGCAGCGGCACGCCGATCTCGATGAGCGCGCCGCCGCGAGCGACCTGGCGAATGGACATCGAGTGGTAGATCTTCACCTCGCCGGGCACCGGTTCGGGCAGGTCGTGGCGATCGTGCGTTCTGCGGCGTTCCTCGGTCATTGGGGCGCTCGACTATACATCAGTGCCGCGCCAGGCGGTGTCGCGCGAACGCCGCCAGGCCGCGGCGCGGCGCGGCGGCGACGTCGTCGACGCCGGGCAGGACCTGGCCTTCGGACTCGGTGGTGTAGGTGAGCACCGGCAGCCGGCGCGTCGCCGGGTCGCACTGCAGCATGCTCAGGAATGCGAACGACGCCGCGTCTTCGATCTTGAGGCACACGACCAGCAGGTCGGGGGCGTCGTCGAGGATGCAGCCGTACGGCTCCTGGTCGATGCGCACGAACTCGACGTCGTAGGCGCCGGCCGGCAGCAGCGGTTCCACGCGCGGCAGCACGTCGGGCCCGCCGCCCACCACCATGACGCGAAGTTGCCGCAGGAGCTCTGGATTGCTTGGTGTCATCGTCGTTCCTGTCTTTGTCGTTTCAAGATCCGGGCCAACCAGGGAATCGGCAACGGGATGCGAAAAGTCCAGTAAATTAGCGGGCACTCCGCCGGCGCGGCGGGCGGCATGGCGGCGATCGGACACTATCCGTCACGGATCCTGGCAGCGAGTGCGTACCGCGGAGGGTGGGCACACGCGCACCAGAGTGGACGGCACCGGCCAGACCGTGGCGACCCGCGGTTGACGGGCCAGCGTCCGCAGCGGTGAACGCTCATTGATATCATCGCCAGGATGAAGGCGCAGGACGTCGTGATTCTCGGGGCGGCAAGGACCCCGATCGGCCGCTACGGCGGCGCCTTCAAGGACGTGCACCCGGCCGAACTCGGGGCCGTCGCCGTACGAGCCGCGCTGCGACGGGCCGGAGTCGAGGGCGCCGACGTCGGGGAAGTGATCATCGGGCACGGCCGACAAGCCGGCTCCGGCCCCAACCCCGGTCGCCAGGTCGGTCATCGCGCCGGGCTGCCGGCCGCCGTGCCGGCCCACACCGTCAACATGGCCTGCGCCTCCGGCCTCCAGGCCATCGTGTCTGGCGCGCAGAGCATCCTGACCGGTGGGGCCACCGTGGTCGTTGCCGGCGGCATCGAGTCGATGAGCCGCATGCCCTACCTGGTCGACGCCAGCGACGCGCGCTGGGGCCACAAGATGGGCCATTTCGCCTTCGTGGACGCGATGTACCGCGACGGGTTCGCGGACCCGCTGTCGGGGTTGATCATGGGCGAGACCGCGGAGGTCCTGGCGCGGGAGTATGGGATCACACGCGACCAGTCGGACCGCTTCGCCCTCGAGAGCCAGCACAAGGCGGAACGGGCCATCGCCGCCGGTCACTTCGCCGCCGAGATCGCGCCGGTCGAGGTGACCAGTCGCGGCACGACCACGAGCGTCGCCGCCGACGAGCACCCGCGCGCCGGGGCCACGCTCGAAGGGCTGGCCAGGCTCCCGCTCACCTTCCCCGTGGTCGAGGGACAGCCCGGGATCATCACCGCCGGGTCGGCCTCGGGCATCACCGACGGCGGCGCCGCCGTGGTCCTGACCTCGGCGGCCTGGGCGAAGGAGCGTGGACTGCGTCCGTGGGCGCGCCTGACCGGGTGGGCGAGCGCCGGCGTGGACCCCCGCCTGATGGGCATCGGTCCGGTGCCGGCCCTGCACAAGCTCGAGGCGCACAGCGGCGTGCGCGTGGCCGATGTCGACCTGGTGGAGCTGAACGAGGCGTTTGCGGCGCAGGTGCTGGCCGTGCTCCGCGACGTGCCCATCGCGCCCGAGAAACTCAACGTCAACGGCGGGGCACTCGCCCTCGGCCACCCGATTGGCTGCACCGGCACGCGCCTGGTCGTGACCCTCGTGCACGAACTGCGGCGGCGCGGCGCAGCCACCGGCATCGCCACGCTGTGTGTCAGCGGCGGCATGGGGATGGCCATGGGGATCGAAGCCCTCTAGCGGACGACGGGCCTGCGCAGAGCGGTCACAGCCGGCGACGGATTGGCACGGACGTCACAGTAGGTTCTGGGGACCCCGGGGCCGGCGGCCACGACGCCGGCGGCTCCGGTCACACCCCTCACACGGCAGGAGAGTCATGGATATCAAGACGGTCGGAGTACTCGGTTGCGGATTGATGGGCGCTGGCGTGGCTCAGGTGGCGGCGGCGGCCGGCTTCCGCACCATCGTGCTCGAAGTGGACGAGGGCGTGCTGGCCAAGGGTCTGGGGCGCATCGACAAATTCCTCGAAGGCGGCGTGACCAAGGGCAAGATGAGCGCCGCCGACAAGGCTGCGATCCTCGGCCGCTTGAGCGGCACGACGACCTACGGCGACCTGGCCGGCTGCGACCTCGTCATCGAGGCGATCGTCGAGAACGTGGACGCGAAGCGCCAGGCCTATGGGGCGGTCGAGGCGGTGGTCGGCGCTCACTGCCTGCTGGCCTCGAACACCTCGTCGCTGTGCGTCACTGAGCTGGCCGCGGCGACCAAGCGCCCCGACCGTTTCGGCGGCCTGCACTTCTTCAATCCCGTGCCGCTGATGAAGCTGGTCGAGGTCATCCGCGCCCTGTCGACCAGCCAGGAGACCTTCGACGCCCTCTATGCCTTTGCCTCGGCCATCGGCAAGGAGCCGGTGACCGCGCCCGACCGCGGCGGTTTCATCGTCAATCGCCTGCTCGTGCCCTACCTGCTCGACGCCATCCGCGGCCTCGAGGGCGGCCTCGGCACGGTCGAGGACATCGACAAGAGCATGACCCTCGGCTGCGGACATCCGATGGGACCGTTCACGCTGCTCGACTTCGTCGGCCTCGACACGATCTTCTTCATCGCCAACATCATGTTCGATGAGTTCCGCGAGACGCGCTTCGCGCCGCCGCCCCTGCTCAAGCGGATGGTGCTGGCCGGGTACCTCGGAAAGAAGAGCGGACGCGGCTTCTACACCTACTAGTCCGCCGGCCCTACTCCCCCTCGGTGCGCTTCAGTTCCGGGACCGCCATGTCGGGCGTGAGGGGCGGACGCCGCGTGTGCCACTCGGTGGCCCGCTCGAAGGCCTGGGCCAGCGCCAGGACTCGCCCTTCGGCAAAGCGCGGGCCGGCAATCATCAACCCGATCGGCAGGCCGGTGGCGGTGAAGCCGCACGGCACCGAGACGGCGGGAATGCCGTAAGTGTTGAAGGCGCCCGTGTTCTCGAGTTCGGGATTGCGCGGGACGTCCTTCTCCTCGCGTTCGAGCGAGGCCTCGATCGTGCGCGGGGTGTGACGGCGGGTGGGCAGCACCACCACGTCCACGTCGCTGAAGCTGTCGTCGATGGTGCGGCGCAGCAGGTCGAGCGCCCACCGGCCGCGGATGTACTCGCCGGCCTTGGCGCTGGCGCCGTTCTGCAGGTTGCGCCGCGTCGGAATCTGGTAGCGGCTGGCCATCCGGCCGAAGAGCGCTTCGTGGTAGGCATACATCTCGCCGCCGACCGCAGCCTCGCTGGTCGAGGGCAGCACCACGTCGGTCATGCTCCGCGTGAGCGTCCGCAGCGTCGTCAGGGCGGCCTCGAAGGCGGTGGCCACGTCGGCGTCCAGGTGGTCGACAAACGGCACGCGAGCCACGCCCACGCGGAGTCCCTTGGCCGGCGCCGCCAGGGCGGCGACGTAGTCCTCGGGCGGATGCTCGACGCTGGCGATGTCGAGCCGGTCGTAGCCGGCCAGCACCTGCAGCATCAGCGCCGCGTCGGCCACGGTGCGGGTCAGCGGACCGCAGTGGTCGAGCGAGACGACGAGCGGGATGATGCCCCGAATCGAGACCAGGCCGTAGGTGGGCTTGAACCCGACGATGCCGCAATAAGAGGCCGGGGTGCGAATCGATCCGCCCGTGTCGGTGCCCAGCGCGGCGTAGCAGAGGTGGGCGGCGACGGCCGCGGCCGAGCCGCCCGACGACCCACCGGGATTGCGATCGAGCGACCAGGGATTGCGCACCGGCCCGTAGTAGCTCGTGGCCGAGGTGCCGCCGTTGGCGAACTCGTGGAGGTTCGTCTTGCCGATGAGGACGGCCCCGGCGGCGGTCAGACGGCGCGCCACTTCGGCGTCCACAGCGGGGACGCGATCGTCGAACACACTGCTGGCGGCGGTGGTGCGGATGCCGGCCGTGTCGATGTTGTCCTTGAGCGCGATCGGCACGCCGTGCAGCGGGCCGCGGACGGTGCCGGCCTTCATGTCGGCATCGAGCGCGCGGGCCCGGGTCAAGGCCTGCTCCCGGGTCACGGTGATGAACGCGTTGAGCTTGGGGTTGTAGGTATCGATGCGGGCCAGGCACGCCGCGGTCAGGTCCACCGCCGAGACGCGCCTGGCGCGCACGAGCGCGGCCGCGTCGGCCAGCGTGAGGGTCGTGAGGTCGCTCGGCACCGCCGCGGCCTGCGCCAGGGCCGGGCGGGCGCCGCGGGCGGCGACGGCGCCGGCGACGAGAGACGTGGTGAACGCGCGCCGGGTCAGAGACGACATGTCCGACACGATACACCGGCTCGGTCGCGTTGCCGACGCTACTTCAGGGTGGCGAGCATCTTTCGCGCCTGCGTCTGGAAGCGCGTGTCCTCGGGCACCCAGTCCGGGGCGACCGGCGCGTCGATGGCCGCCTGCAGGGTGGCGCGGGCCTCGGCGTGCCGGTCGAGTTCCCGGAGGGTCTCGGCCAGGAAGAGCAGTGACATCACCGACGCGGGGTTGTAGGTGAGCGACTTGCGGAGGTGAACCTCGGCCAGGCGGCGATCGCCGCCGAAGCAGGCGCGGCACCTTGAAGTACCAGCGGCCCAGCGCCCGGTCTGGCGAGCCGTCGAGGTATCCCGGCTCGGCGACCAGCGCCGCCTCGAGGGCCGCCTTGATCGGCACGCGATACTTCATGCCCTGCCGCAGGCCATGGGCATCGGCCAGCGCGCCCATGTTGGCGGCCATCCAGAAATGCCCTTCCGGCGCCGACGGCCTGGCGGCGCGGGCCAGCCGCGCCGGTTCGATGCCGAGCTCGAGCATCTTCTGCCGCTCGGCGCTGCTGCCCGGTCCGTTGGTGCCCAGCCAGTAACGCGCCCGGGCGAGCTTCCAGGCCGCCTCGAAGTCGCCCGGATCCGCCGCCACGCGCTCCGCCAGGATGCGCTCGGCGGCGACGGCACTGGCGGGCCGCTCGCGATCGCGGTAAAGGGCGTCGGGGTCATCGCTGGCGGCCAGGGCTGCCGGCGGCGCTGGCGCGGCGGCAGCGGCGGCGCGAATCGTGGCGCCGCCCAGGAGCGTCAAACCCGCAAGGTAAGATACCAGGATGCAGGAACTCATCACGCGTCTGCTCGAGGCGCTCGGCGAAGATCCCGCCCGCGAAGGGCTCGCCCGCACGCCGGAACGCGTGGCCCGCTCGTTCCAGTACCTGACCAGCGGATATCGCTCGAATGTGGACGAGGTGATCAACGGCGCCCTCTTCTCGGTCGACTACAACGAGATGGTGATCGTGCGCGATATCGACTTCTATAGTCTATGCGAGCACCACCTGCTGCCGTTCTTCGGAAAGTGCCATGTGGCCTACGTTCCCGACGGCCGGGTCATCGGCCTCAGCAAGATCCCGCGCCTGGTCGACATGTTCGCCCGCCGGCTCCAGGTGCAGGAGCGAATGACCAGCCAGATCGCCGAGACCATCCGCGACATCGTGCAGCCGCTCGGCGTGGGCGTGGTGTGCGAAGGCACGCACCTGTGCATGGCCATGCGCGGCGTGGAGAAGCAGCAGTCGGTCACGACCACGAGCGCGATGCTGGGCTCGTTCCAGCACGACGCGCGCACCCGCTCCGAGTTCCTCCAGCTGGTCAAGCCGCGCTGACCGCCCGCTACTTCGTGGTGCCGCTCCGCGGCGCGAAGTAGCCGCCGCTGCCGCGCACCGCCACGCCCGGCGGCCGCGCCCCGATGACCACCTGCCGCCAGCCGCCGTCGCGGGCCGCGTTGGTCGAGGTGTAGCCGACGACGTAGCGCTGACGCAGGGCGTCGATGACCCGCTGGTACTCGGCCGCCAACTCCGTGGCCTCGGCCGGGAACGAGGCCGAGCCCCCCGACAACTGGGCGAGGCGTTCGAGGGCCGGGCGGTCCACGTTGGCGCCGAGGCCGATGGCATAGACCACGGTGTCGGTGTCGCGGACGAGCGCCAGCACCTCGGCCAGTGTGTGCTCGCTGCCGGGTGCCGTGCCGGGGTTGTTCTCGTCGCGGCCATCCGACAGGAGCACGACGGCGCGTCGCCCGGTCCGCCGCCGCAGGACCTCCATCGAGTCGTGGAGCGCGTCCCACAGCGCCGTGCCGCCCGCCGCCTGCAGCCGCTCGATGGCGGCCAAGGTGTCGGCGCGGCGATCCGAGAACTCGTGTTCGACCACGACCCGATCCGAGAAACGCACCAGCGCCAGCGGATCGCCCGGCCGGAGGGCCGTAACGAAGGCGCGGGCGGCCTCCTGCGCCACCGGCAGGGCGCGCCGCATGCTGCCGCTCGTGTCCACCACCATGGCGATCGAGATCGGCGCCACCGCTTCCTCGAACGACTCGACCTGCTGGACCACGCCGTCCTCGACCACGACGAGCTCGCCGGCCGAGAGCGACACGGCCGCCCCGCCCGCCTGCGTGACGCTGAACTCCAGGGTGGCCCTGACCGGCGGCGGCCGCGGCGCGAAGTAGCCCTCGCGCGCCCGCACCTTGTAGAGCGGATGCGGGGTCGTGAGCGAGATGGCGCGGAACGAGCCGTCGGCGTCCTGCCGCACCGGCGTGTAGCTGATCACGTAGCGGTGATAGGCATCGGCGGCGACGGTAGCGTGGACGTCGGGCAGCTGTTCCTCGCGCATCGGGAAGAACGCCCGGCCGCCCATCTGCGCGGCGATCCTGCGCAGCAGCGTCTCGCCCTTGAGCGAGATGCCGGCCACCCCGCCGATCCCGACGACGTAGACCGTGGCCTGCAGCTTCTGCAGGGCGCTCATGGCCTCGGCATACGAGGTGGTGCTCTGCTCGTCGTAGCCGTCGGTCAGCAGCACGATGACCTGCCGCCCCTCGACGTGGCCGAAGAGGTCGGGGAGCTGCGCCACGGCGTCGAGGATGGCGGTGCCGCCGCGGGCGCGGATGGCGCCGATGGCCTCGGTGATGGTGCGGCTGTCGTCGGTCGGCCCCGTCGTCGATTCAACCGTGGTCTTGAACGGCGCGACGATGACCTTGTCGCCCTTGCGCAGGCGCGAGGCCAGGCGCCGGGCCGCGGCCTTGACCATGTCGATGCGCCGATTGAGACTCTGGCTGCTGTCGATGAGCAGCGTGAAGGTGGTCGGGAGCGACTGCAGCTGCACCAGGTCGAGCGGATGGGGCACGCCGTCCTCGGTCAGCTGGAAATCACGGGCGCCGAGCGTCGAGACGTAGCGTCCCTGCTCGTCGAGCACCGTGGCTTCGATGAGCACCGACGACACGCTCGTCTCCTCGAGGATCTCGAGGGCCGGCAGGTGCACGCGGTCGCTGACCGTGCCGTCGCGGTTATCCTCGACGTCGACGCGAATCTCGCGGGCCTCGTAGGGGTTCGCGTCCTCCCACTCGACGACGTAGGGCGGTCCGTCGAGGTCCTCGCCGATGGGCGTGCCGTCCACGAAGAAGCGCACGGGCACGATGCCGTCGCGCTTCGCCGTCGTCACCTGGGCGACGACGCGGATGATGCCGGGCACACCGGTGCGGCCGAGTGGCGAGGTGATGCGGACGGTCGTGTCCTGGCCGGCCGCGGCGGTGCCGGCCGCGACGGCGCCGGCCGCGAGCAGGAGAGCGAGGCAGGCGGGAATCAGGCGGCGCCTCGGGCTCATGCGTAGGAGGTCTGCTGGACGCTCTCGTCGTCCAGGAAGTAGCCGGTGCACGCCTCGAGCAGCAGTTCGATGGTGAGCTGCCGCGGCGCGCCCGAGTAGTCGGTGAGGGCCAGCGCGTGGTCGATGAGGTCGCGGGGATGGCAGCCGCGCAGGGCGATGCCGCGGCGGCGGAAGAAGCTGGTGATCAGGTGGTCCACCACCGCCTCGTCGTAGGTCAACCGCCGATCGCGGCAGCAGCGTTCGAAGATCCGCTTGAAGTCGGCGGCCGACGGATTCTCGGCGAAGACCTTGTAGTGGATGCGGCGCAGGAACGCCTCGTCGACCAGGGCGGCCGGCTTGATGTTGGTGGCAAAGACCACGAGGACGATGAACGGCACCGGCATCTTCTGCCCGGACTGGAGCGTCAGGTAGTCGGTGCGGCTCTCGAGCGGGTTGATCCAGCGGTTCAGCAGGTCCACGACCGAGCAGCGCTGGCGGCCGAAGTCGTCGATGACCAGGACGCCGCCGTTGGCCAGGAGCTGGATGGGGGCCTGGTAGGAGCGCGACGCCGGGTTGAACGACAGCTCGAGCGATTCGAGCGTGAGCTCGCCGCCCACGGTGACCAGCGGGCGCGTGCAGCGGAGCCAGCGGGTGTCGTCGAGCGGGGCGCGGTCGAGGCTCGCGTCGGTGCCGCCCGACAGCGGCTGGTGCACGGCCGGGTCGAAGACCTGGACCAGGTGCCCGTCGAAGTCGATGGCCTGGGGGATGCACACGTCCCCGGCGAGCAGACCGGCGATGGCTTGCGAGATCACCGTCTTGCCGTTGCCGGGAGGCCCGTAGACGAACAGCGAATGGCCGCCGTTGACCGCCGGGCCGAGCTGGTCGAGCACGCGGTCGCTGAGCACGAGGTGTTCAAACGCCTTGCGGACGCTGGCCCGGTGGACGGCCTTGGCGGCGCTGCTGTCGAAGCTCCGCATGTAGCGCTCGTACTGGGCAAACGGCACCGGGGCCGCGCCGACATAGCGGCTCTGCTCGAGCGCCAGCATCGACCGGGCCCGGCCGGCGTCGGTGAGGCGGTAGATGAACGACGGGCCGCCCATGGCCCCGCCTCCCCAGAAATCGCACAGCTGTTCGCGCTTCAGATGCTGCAGGACGGGCTCGAGCACCGAGTGCACCAGCCCCAGCCTGGCGCCGAGGGCCGAGGCGCTCAGCTCGCCGGCAAAGTGCAGGGTCTTGAGCACGAGCTGTTCGAGCCGATCGAACGGCAGGCCGGTGTCCTCGATAGTGAGGGGCGCGGGCGGCAGCTGAGGACGGGCGGCGCGAGAGACCATGGGCATCACCACGGCGGCGGCATTTCGGGCTCCGGCGCGGCGCTGGCGCACGACGCCGGCCGCGGGCGGCCGAGCACCGACGCTGCCAGGCAGAGATTCTGCCGGGCGTAGTCGGCGGCGGGGTCGAGCCGCAGCGCCGTGGAGAATTCCCGCGCCGCCGCGTGCCGGTGCGAGAGCGCCCACAGCACCGTGCCCAGCGTGTTGTGATGGGCCGCCGACCCGGGGGCGTAGCGCACGGCCAGATGGGCATGCCGCAGGGCCCGGTCGGGCAGCTCCCAGTCGCGCCACATCCGGGCTGCGGCGTCGTGGAGGGCCGACTCGCGCGGGAAACGCGTCAGGCCCGCGGTGAGGTAGTCGAAAGCGCGGTCGTCGACCCCGTGCGCCCGATACGCCGCCGCTACTGCCAGGTAGCCGGCCACGCCCGGGCGCGGCGTCCAGGGCGGCGAGGGCTTCGCGCAGACGCGGCGATATCGCCTCGAGCGTCGCCAACCCGGCCGACGAACGCGCCACGAATCGGGGCTGCTGCCTGGGCCCGGCCGCGGGCGGCGGCGGCGCGGGCCGTGGACCGCCCAGATCGACCGTCGGCGTGCCGGGCGTGACGAAGCGCGCCGCGAAGGAGCCGCCGCCGGTAGCGGCGCAGCCCGCGGCCAGGACCGCGAGCAGCGCCAGCGCCGGCGCCCCGAGCCCGGCGGCAACGGCCGGGCTCATTCGTGCCGGCTGAGGCGGTCGCTGCGCCGCTTGAAATAGGCCAACAGCAACACGGCGCCGACGACGTACAAGATGATCTGCCAAGTGTCCACGGGATCTCCTCCAATTCCTGACGATGGTCGTCATGCGCACGATGACGGCTACTTCGGACCCAACTCCAACACGAACTGCCGATAAATCTGCACCATCGAGGGGCCGAGGATGACGGTGAAGAAGGCGGGGAAGAGACAGAAGACGAGCGGGAAGAGCAACTTCACGCCGAGCTTCGCGGCGCGTTCCTCGGCGCGCTGCCGGCGCTTGGTCCGCGACGTGTCGGCGTGAGTGCGCAGCGCCTGCCCGAGGCTCGTCCCGAACCGATCGGTCTGCACGAGCATGGCGACGAGCGAGCGCACGTCGTCGACCTTGGTCCGTTCGGCGAAGTTCTTGAACGCCTCCATGCGCTGCTTGCCGGCGCGGGTCTCCGAGCCGATGAGCTCGAGCTCGCGGGCCAGCGCCGGGTAAGCGATGCGCAGTTCGTCGGCGACGCGGGCCAGCGCCTGGTCGATGCCCGACCCGGCTTCGAGGCAGACGATCAGCAGGTCGGTGGCGTCGGGCAGCCCGTTGCGGATCTCGCGGCGGCGGGCGTCGATCTTTCCGCCCAGCCAGAACACCGGCAGGTAGTAGCTGAGGGCCGCGGCGATGGCCCCGAAGAGCACCGGGGCGCCGAAGCCGAAGATGCCGACCACGGCGCCGAAGGCCAGCACCGGGATGGCCAGCTGCACCGTGGCGAAGGTGATGGCCGCCCACTCGGTGTGATAGCCCGCACTGGCGAGCATCCGCTGGATGTGATTCATGTTCTGCGGCGACTTCGGCACGAACGAGCGCACCCGCCGCGCCAGGCGGCTGGGCGTGTCGCTGATCACCGATTCGTGCGGCGCGACCGCGCCCTCGCCCCCGCCCATGACTTCCGAGAGCCGCCGGCGCGTGGTGTCGGGCTCGGTCAGGTGCCAGAGCACGGCGGCCGACCCGGTCGCGACGGAAACGAAGATCACCGACAGCAGCATCAGGTCCATGGCTAGTACTCGATCTTCACGAGCTTGGCGATGATGAGGGTGCCGATGATCTGCAGGGTCACGCCGATGGCGACCAGCCGCACGCCGAGCGGATCGTCGATCAGGATGCGGATGAACTGCGGCGAGACGACAAACAGCGCGGCGGCGAGCGCCGGCGGCAGGCCCGACAGCACCCAGGCGGTGATGCGGCCATGGGCCGAGACGACGCGGATCTGACGCCGCACCTTGAACCGGTCGCGCATCACGCTCGACAGGTTGTCGAGCACCTCGGCCAGGTTGCCGCCGGCCTCGCGCTGGGTGAGGACGGCGGTGACGAAGAACCGGGCATCGAGCACGGGCACGCGGTGGGCCATGGCCCGGAGCGCGTCGGGCAGCGCCATGCCGAAGTTCTGTTCGTCGTAGACGCGCCGGAACTCGAGTCCAACCGGCGGCGGCACCTCTTCGGCGGCGATGCCCAGGCCGGTGGTGAAGGCATGGCCGGCGCGCAGCGAGCGGGCGATGAGGTCGATGGCTTCGGGGAACTGCTCCTCGAAGACCCGGAGACGCAGCCCGCGTTGCCGCCGCGCGTAGAGATAGGGAAGGGCCAGGGTCAGCAGCCCCAGTGCGGCCCCGGCCGGACGGCCCGCCCAGAACGCCCCGATGCCGGCGCCGAGTGCGCCCAGGCCGCCCATCCGCAGCAGCAGGCCCGACGGCTTCCACGCCAGGCCGGCCTCGTGCAGCAGGCGCTGCACCTCGCGGGCGACGCTGAGGTTCTGGGCCAGCACGGCATCGAGCATGGTGGTGGCGGCGACCTGGGCCGTGACCGAGGTGGTCCTGGGCTTTGCCCCGGCCGGGTCGAGACCCTCGACGCGGCGGATGAGCGCCCGCGATCGCTCGTTCTCGGGGCGCACGACGAAGGCCCAGTAGAGCCCCAGCATCACCGCCATGCAGATGAGGAAGGTGAGCACTGCCAGGGTCATGGCCGCCCCCCGCCGATGATCACGTGGTGATCGAACAGTTCGGGGGCCATGGCGAAGCCGGCGGTGGCCAGCGAGGCGGCGCACTTGGGTCGGATGCCGGTGGCGCGGAACGCGCCCGGTGACGTGGCCCTCGGCGGTAACGCCGGCCCGCTCGAAGAGGAAGATGTCCTGCATCGTCACCACGCCCTGTTCCATGCCGGTGACCTCGGTCACGGCGGTGACGCGGCGGTGCCCGTCGGAGAAGCGCGAGAGCTGCACGACCAGGTGGATGGCCGAGGCCACCTGCTGGCGGATGGCCTTCTCCGGGATGTTCAGGTTGGCCATGGCGATCATCGTGTCGAGCCGGTAGAGCGCATCGCGCGGGCTGTTGGCGTGGATGGTCGTCAAGCTGCCCTCGTGGCCGGTGTTCATGGCCTGCAGCATGTCGAGCGCCTCCTCGCCGCGCACCTCGCCGACGACGATGCGGTCGGGGCGCATGCGCAGCGCGTTGATGACCAGCTGCCGCTGGTGCACCGCGCCCTTGCCCTCGATGTTGGGCGGACGCGTCTCGAGCCGCACCACGTGGCGCTGGCGCAGCATCAGTTCGGCCGCGTCCTCGATGGTGACGATGCGCTCGCGTTCGGAGATGAAACTCGAGAGCGCGTTCAGGAACGTGGTCTTGCCGGCGCCGGTGCCGCCCGAGACGATGATGTTCAGGCGGGCGGCCACGGCCGCGCTCAGGAACTCCATCATCGGGGCGGTCGAGCGTCAGGCGATCGACCAGGTCGCGGGCGCCGAGACGGTCGGTGCGGAAGCGGCGGATCGAGAGCAGCGGGCCGTCGAGCGCCAGCGGCGGGATGACCGCGTTGACGCGGGAACCGTCGGCCAGGCGGGCGTCGACCATCGGGCTCGACTCGTCGATGCGGCGGCCGACCGAGCTGACGATGCGCTCGATGATGCGCAGCAGGTGCTGGTTGTCCTTGAAGACGAGCGGGCTCGGCTCGAGGCGGCCCTCGCGTTCGACGTAGACCTGATCGAAGCGGTTGACGAGGATGTCCGACACCGACGGGTCGGTGAGCAGCATCTCGAGCGGTCCGAGACCGAACAGCTCGTTCAGGACGTCGGTGATGAGCGCTTCGCGCTCGAACAGGCTGAGCGGCACGCCGCGCGTTTCGGCCTCGAGCAGCGTCACGATGAGACTGCGGATCTCGGGTTCGGCCTGCTCGCGGCCGACGCGCGTCAGGCGGTCGAGGTTGAGCCGGTTGAGCAGGGCCCGGTGGATCCGCTCCTTGCTCTCCTGGTAGTGCGCCTGGCGGACGTCGACGTTGGCGCCGGGCGTGGGTCGGTCAGCTCGTAAGGCCATGGCTCACACGCTCCTGGTCATCGCCGGCCACCCAGCCGGGCGAAGAATCCGCCGCTCTTGCCGGTGTCGCGCGGCGTGGCCGGGCCGAGCCCGGCCAGGTCGCGGGCCACCTCGTCGAAGGTGGCGGCCAGCCGGGTCTCGTTCTGGAGGAACAGCGGTTCGCCCTTGTTGAGGGCGGCGACCGCCGCCCGGTAGTCGCTCGGGAAGGTGTAGGTCACCGGCCCGCCGAGCACGCGCTCGACGTCCTTGCGGCCGATCTCCGATTCGGTGTCGTAGCGGTTGATGGCCAGCCGCACCCGGTGCGCGCCGCAGCGCTGCCGCAAGGTCGCGGCCAGCCGGCTGGCGCTGCGCAGCGTGGCCAGCTCCTGATTGGCGACGACCATCACCGCCGTGGCGCCGTCGAGCGCTTCCATGAGCGTGCCGTCGGTGCGCGGGCAGTCGAGCACCACCCAGGGATACGTCGTGGTCACGAACTCGATGAGCGCGCGCACGCGCAGCGCGTCGATCGGGCCGTGCTGCGGCCGGTTGGCGGCGGCCAGCAGGTCGAGGCCGGACTTGGTCGGCGTGACCAGACCCTTCATGTAGGACTGGTCGAGGCGGTGGATGTTCTCGAGCGCGTCGAGCACCGAGAAGCGCGGTTCGACGCCCAGGAACACCGAGGCATCGCCGTGCGCCATATGCAGGTCGATGAAGAGCGTGGCCTCGCCGGTGGCCTTGTGCAGCGCGGTGGCCAGGTTGACGGCCACCGTGGTCGAGCCCACGCCGCCCTTGCCGCCGAGCACGGCGAAGGCGCGGCCGGCCACCGTGCCGAGCACCGGGCGAGCCACGCGGCGGATGGCGGTTTCCAGCTCGTCGAGCGACACCGGTTCGGCGATCCATTCGCTGACGCCCATGCGCATGGCGTCGAGCATCGCCGTGGGGTCGAGCGTCTTGGCCAGGATGACCACCCCGGACTGCGGGTAATGACGGCGGAGGCCGACGATCTCGCGCGGCAGCGAGACGTGATTGCGCGTGTCGACCACGAAGGTGTCCGGCCCCTTGGTGCCGGCCACGTGCGTGGCGATGGCCGAGTTCAGATCGCCTTCGCTGACGAGGAAGCCGCGATCGCGCAGCGCCACCGCGAGGTCGCGTTCGACGGATCCGAGCAGGGTGACGATGGGCTGCACGACGGTTACCTGACGAGTGTGGCGCTGATCACGAAGGACGATTGGGCATCACCGGTCATGGTGCTGCGCGGCGCGGCCGGGTAGACCATCAACCGGCCGACCATGTAGCCGTCTTCAAGGTTGGAGACGAAGAAGCCGACGACCCGGGTCACGTCGACGACGTCGGTCGCCGGTCCGCGGGCGTCCCAGCGGTCGGGATCGAACACCGGCAGCGCGATGATCCGCGGGCTGATGGTGCAGCCGCCGGTGGACATGCAGCCGCCCGACACGCCGCCGCGCCCGCCGTTCATCGCCGTGCTCCAGGTCGCGGCCGGATCCTGGGAGATGAGCGTAGCCACCCATTGGTGGAAGACACCGCTCACGTTGCCCGGCTCCACATCGAGCCGGTCGCCGGGGGACACCACTTGGCTCGAGCACGACGCGAGATCGCCGGCAAACGAGCTGCCCGGCGCCATGCGGACCGGCACGAACGAGTAGTTCCCGGCCTTGCCGGGAATGACGCCCGGTGCAAACTCGACGGTCGTGCCGTAGTCGCCGGCCCGGGCGAAGCCGGTGCCGTTGGCGCCGGCGCCACCCGGGGGCTGGTAGACGTCCGCCGGGGTGAGCAGGGCGCCGAGGTTGTAACGGTCGAAGGTGTCGAACTGATCCCAGCCGGCCGGGCCGACGTCGCCGCGCAGCTCCTGCCACCGGTCGGGTATCGCCATCGGCCGCACGCAATCGGTGGACGACCCGTAGAGCACTTGCGCGGTGGCGGTGGCCCGCACGCCCTGATCGACGACATTGACCAGATTGGCGAAGACGGTCGGCAGCGGCGTGCCGCCGGCGCGCTGATTGCGGAACGCCTCCACCCGGACGCACACACCGCCGCCGGCCGAGGCCACCGAGCCCACCGGGCAGGCGGGGAAGGTGATATCGCCGGTGCGCATGTCCGCAGGTGCGCCCCAGACCGGATTCTGGGCCACGGCGATGAGGGCGTTCTGGCGGGCGCGGCCCTGATCGCCGGGCGCATCGAAGCCGAGCGAGATGGCCGCGGCGAGCGCCGCCGCATCGGCGGCGTTCTGCACCTGGCGGCGCGCCGTCCACAGCACGCCGTAGTCGACGACGAACGCGCCGAACGCGGTCAGACCCACCAGCATGATGGCCGTCTGCACCAGGATCGCGCCGCGCTCCGCCCGCGTCGGGCGAGGGTCCCGCCGCGGGTCGGTCGGCGTCTGGCGGTGCGCGCTCCAAGCAGGCATGATCAGCGGTCTTGCTGCGCTCCGGGCGGGCGCGTGCCAGGGGGCGGCGGCGGGCGCTTGGCCGGGGGCGGCGGCGCATCGCGCAGCGGCGCGGACGGTTCCTCGGGAGCGTCGCCGGGGACGCCCTGGTTCTCTTCGTCCGACGGGTTCAGGAAGGCCCCGGGCCGCACCGGCATGGCCGGGACCTCATCGGGGTCGAGGGCCCGCACCAGGCGCGGCGTGACCAGCACCATGAGCTCGGTCTGATCGGCGCGCAACGCCCGGCTCTTGAACAGCGTGCCGATGATCGGCAGCCGGCTCAGGATGGGGATGGCCTGGCGGTCGGTCTGGGTCAGGTTGTTCAGCAGTCCCGCAATCGCGAACGACTGTCCGTCGCGGAGTTCCACGTCGGTTTCCGCCCGCCGGGTGTTGAGCGCGGGAATACGGAAGCCCGAGAGGACGATGCCGTTGGTGAAGTCCAGCGTGCTCACCTCGGGCTTCAGCTTCAAGCGGATCACGTCGCCGGCGATGGTCGGGCGGAAGGTGAGGCGGATGCCGAACTCTTTGAAGAGCACCGAAGTCTGGCCGAGGCCGGTCACGATCGGAATCGGAATCTCCCCGCCGGCCAGGAAGCTGGCTTCCTCGCCGTTGTAGGCAATGAGGTTGGGCTCGGCCAGGCTCTGCAGGAAGCCGCGCGACTGCAGCGCCTTGAGCACGCCGCCGATGCCCTGCGTGCGCGAGAACAGGAAGATGTTCAGGAAATCCGAGAACTCGAGTTCGTCGATGTCGGCGGCTTGCGTGGTGAAGTTAGGCGCCGGAAACTGCTGCGTCGAGGTGCGGCCGGTGACCGATTGCCGCGTCGAGAACAGCGACAGCCCGGACTGCTGCAGCGCGTTGCGGTTGACCTCGGCAAAGCGCACCTGGAGCATGACCTGCTTGCTCGGCGAGCCGCTCGGCAGCTGCAACATGTTGATGACGGCGTGCTTGGGCATGGCCGCCTTGGCCAGTTCGGCGCTGCGCAGCATCACGTCGTTGCTCGACACGGCGCCGGAAAGGATGACCGCGTCGTCGGTGACCGAGACGTTGATGTCCTCGCCGGCAAACAGCTGCTGGAAGTTCTGCTGCAGGCTGGTGACGCCGGGATCGACGACGACGTCGTAGTGCTTGCGCTCGGTGGCGCCCCAGACGATCAGGCTGACCGTGCCCGAGCCCTTGCCGTCGACGAGCACTTCGCGCGGCTTGACCACGACCGCATCGGCAATGGCCGGATTGGTGACGGCCAGGCGCGTGATGTCGAATTCGGTCGTGAGCACGGTGGAGCGGCCGGCGGTGAGGAGCACGCGCTCTGGCAACTCGGTGAAGCCCGGCGTCGCGGTTTGCGCGCTCATCGGGACGTTCCAGAGCAGCAGGGTCACGGCCGCGACGCCGGCCAGCGACATCAACGGCTTCACTTCACGACCTCGGCCGTGCGCTTCGCGGCCCGAATGGTTTCGACGGTGTAGGGCACGACCGGCGCGGGCGGCGGTTCGGCGACGGGCGGTTCGACGCGCGCGGCGGTGCGCCGGGGCGTGGTCGAGGGCGGCGGCGGCGCCGGCGCGCCGAGCAGCGCGGCCACGCGCGTGCCGCTCGTGTCGCTGGTGCTGGCGTCGAGCGGGTGACGCAGCGTCAGCATGATGCGTCCGATCGACGAGGCCAGCGAAATCCGCTCGGCATCGCCGGGAGTGACGAGGAGGGTGACGACGGTGTTGGGGGCCATCTTGGCGTCGGCGGTCTGCCCCTGGTCGGCGCGGGTGCCGGCGGCGAGCACCTGGACGTTGCTGACGACGACGCGCGACACGCTCTCGTCGCGCTGGTTGATGGTGACGACCACGTCCACGTGCGCCCCGGGCTCGGCAAAGCCGGCCACCCCGACCACGTCGTCGACCTTCACCGAGATGGCGCGCATGCCGGCCGTGATCATCGGCGGCAGGCCGGAACCGGCGCCGGCGCCGGCCAGCTTGGCGGCCGAGAGCGGCTCGTTCTCGACCACCGAGGCGATGAGGCCCCGCCCGACCGCGTCCTCGACCCGGCTCACGGCGCCCGCGATCGGACTGCCGGCGGGCCACTCGATCAGCCTGACGTCGGCGGCGGTGAGCCTGGCGCCGACCGGCAGCGCCCGGGCCGCCACGGCCACCGGCACGGTGGATGCCGCGGGACGCGGGGCCGGCGCGTTACGCGCCGCCTGATAGACGACGGCGCTGGCCCCGGCGGCCACCACCAGCGACAGGAAGAACACGACGAACGTGCGTGTGCTGCGGTTCATGCAACCGGCCTCGACATGCTCACGAGCCCAACTGACGGCGCACGGTGGACTGCGCGGTCAACGTGATGGAACTGAACGAGCCACCGAACAGCCCCGCGATCGGGCCGATGTAGGAATAGTTGTAGACGTGCGTGACGGTCACTTGGACGCCCGGCCACGCGCCGCCGCCGGCCCCGGGCAGCGCCACCGGAGTGGCGACCGCGTTCACGGCACCGGGCACACCGCCGGTGCTTGCGTAAGTGGTGGCCCGCGCCTGTGCGTCGCCCATCGAATAACCGGGCAGAACTGCCACCCGCGCTCCCTCCATGGCGGCGTTGGTGAGGACCAGGTAACGCTGGAAGAGAAAGCCGAAGTCGATGATGCCGAGCACGACGAGCAGCAGCACCGGCATGGCCACGGCCATCTCGATGAGCTCGGCGCCTCGTTCGCCGCCCCAGCCGCGTCGTCGGGAGGTCGTCAATGCCGCCATATCGTCAACATCACCCCCACGAAAATTGGCAGCGCGTAGGGCAACCGCGGTCCCCGGCCCTCGTCGAGCGTCAACGGCGGCAGCGGACGCACCCCGGCGACGAGCCAGAACGTCCCCAGCGTCCGCAGGTTGGCGAAGGCCTGCCGCAGATACCCATGCGCCAAGCCCCACGCCAGCGCCAGCACGCCGCCGGCGATCGCGGTATAGAACGCCAGCCACAATGCCGGTTCCCAGCCGAACCAGGCGCCGAGTGCCGCCATCAGCTTCACGTCGCCGGCTCCCATGCCGCCGAGCGCAAAGAACGGAAAGAACACCGCCAACCCGGTGATGGCGCCGGCGAGCGTAGCGCCCACGCCGTGGCCCGACGGCAGCACGCTGTGAGCGATGAGAGCGGCGGCAAGGCTGGCCACGGTGAGGAGGTTCGGGATGCGCGCCGTGCGCACGTCGACGACGCACGCCGCGGCGGCGCTGGCGAGGGCGCCGAAATCGAAAGCGGTCACGGAACGCCCGGTGCCGGGGGATCCCAGAGATTCTGGGTGTTCGTGTCCAGCGCGCGGTAGGCCGTGCCGATCGTCTGTTCGAAGAGCGGCCAGGTCGCCGCGCCGGCGACGCCAATTGCCGCCGTCAAGAGCGCATATTCGATCAGGTCCTGGCCCCGCTCGTCGCGCAGGAACCCTTCCGTAAGCGCCCGCCATGAGAGCGTTTGCCGAGGAAGGCCCGCCGCGGTCATGGGTCGGACCTCGCAACCTGCCGATGGCGCGTCGTTATGGCACCAGGGCGCTGGAGATGCTGCCGAACACTCCACTGAGCGTGGTTCCCAGGATTCTGACGACAGGGACGAGCAGGACCGCGATACCGGCGGCGAGTAGCGCGTACTCGATGATGTCCTGACCGGAGTCGTCCCGGACAAGCGTGCGAAGCATTCGTGCCATGTGCAACTCCATCCAACTTGTGGGCTGACGTCCGAGTCGATCTGGTGACGCGGCGGGTTCTGCCGCGACGATGCGCCGCCCCCGGTAGATGTCACCGCCGAAGACCACTCGCCAGCCCCGACTGGTGGGCATTATGTCCGAGATCCGACGCGTTGTTACACGGTTTGGCACGAAGGAAATACGTTCTTGAAGTGGCCGGATCTAGTCGTGCCAGGACCGGACTAAAATTTATCTCAGGCGAGACTAGAGTGGAATCGCGAATTCGCGGGCAGAGGTCTCTACGACAGCCGCCTCATGTGTGGGGACGCTTGGCGCGCACGGAATGGCCGACGGCGAGGCCCACCTCCGCGCATCGCCCCTCCGCCAGTTCCACGACGGCGAAGGCGCGCCAGGAGAGGGCCACTCGCCATGGCCTGATGGCCGGGGCTACGGTCACCACCCGGCCGTCGCGGGCCACGCCCACCACGTCGATGGCAAAGCGCATCCCGACCGTGTGAATGCCCTGGCACGGGGCAAGAATCAGCGCGTGCCCGGCGGGGAGGGCGTCGCGGCCGAGCAGGCCGGTGCGACGGGACCGGGAATCCCCGGCCAGGGTTACGTTGGTGGCGAGCCATTGGTCCGTGCCGTCGATGACCAGACCCCACGGGTCGGACCACGTCGCGGCGTCGTGCAGGAAGTGCGGCGCACGCCGGCTGGTCGGTCACGGCTCGAGCGGCACGCGCACCACGTAGCGCACCGCCGCCCCGTGAGCGGCGCGCCGGCTCGAACTGCCACGCCTTGGCGGCCGCCAGCAGCATGCGGTGACGGTACAACGTCTGCCCCGGCGCCGGCTGCCGGGCGCGGAGGCGCACCTGTTCGACCGCACCGGCGCGGTCGACCACCAGTTCGAGGTAGGGCCAGTCCTCGGGCGCCTCCTCGGGCGAGGCCAGGAGCGGCGAGGGCAACTGCTGGCGCAGCAGCACCGGCGGCGTCACGTCGCCGTCGGAGGAGGAATAGACGGTCCCGTAGTCGGCCCGGACCGCGCCAGTGGGGGGCCGCGGCGCGAAGGCCCGCGGCTCGCCCGGGTTCGTCGTGAGCGGGCCCGGCGCGGGATCGAGCGCGGGCACGGTCACCGTGACCCCGGCGCGGGCGGGCGCCGGGGCAGCGGCGAGTCGCTCGGCCGCCGCGGCTGGGCCCGCCGACGGTTCCGCCGAAGCCGAAGACGCGGGCGTGGCCCGGAGCGTCACGTCGCCGCCGCGTCCAGCGGCGCGCGGCGCCAGCGGGAGAGGAGGCGGCGGAGCCGCCACCATGGATCTTGCGGGCTCGGCACTGCCCGTCGCCCCGGCCGACGCCGGCGCCGACGGCAGCGCCGGGGCCGCAGCCGGGGGCGCGACCGCCGCGACCGCAGCCGGCGCCGCGAGACGCGCTCTTCGGTCCCCCGTCCAGAGCACGGACACCACGGCCGCCGTGATCACGAACGCGGCGCCGAGGATGCGGGGGTCGGGTGACGCCGGACGCCAGGTGACTGCTCCGGCGGCGCGGCCGAACGCCAGGCCGACGCGGGTCGACCAGCGGCTTTGAGCCTGCGCCCGCGCCACGCTCTTGGAGCGCAGCCGGAGCAGCTCCGCGTCCGGCGCCGCGGCCGGGACGGTGACGTCCGGTTCGAAGCTGGGCGGCGGCGGCTCCGGCACGTCTGCGGCGCGGAACGGCGCCTGGCGCATGAACGGCACGACGACCGACGGCGGCGCCGTCGAGGCGACGGCGACGTGGCCGGAAGTCGAGGCGTAGGGCGCGGGCGAGAGCACGGGCGGCGGCGCGGGCGGAGAGCGCGGGCGCGGACGCGGGCGAGAGTGACGGGCGGGGCGGGCGGCTGCACGCTGACCGCCGGCGGCTCCGGCGCCGGTGTGGTCGCCAGCGGCTCGAGAGGCTGCGCCTGCAGCGCCAGGGCGCGCGTCGCCAGCTTGGCGATCTCGGCGCGGCGGTTGGCGATCGGGAACTGCTGCAGCGCGCCCGTCATGTCGCGGGTCGCGTGGCCGAACGCCAGCGTCTCGAGCGCTTCGGGAGCGTCGCGTCCCGCCAGCATCTCGCGCAGCAGCACGGTGACCGCATCGGGCGACTCGATGTCGGTCATCACCGGCAGTTCGAGATCGCCGGTGCGCGTGATGAAGCAGCTCTCGGCGCTGACGAGCGACGGCCGGCTGTTCATGGCCGCGTGCACGTCGCTCAGCATGGCCGCCTCCTGGGCCACGGCGACGGCGTCTTGCCAGGTCAGCGGAACGTCCAGCGCGAGGACGCGCGCGATGGAGATGCGGGTAGTGTCCATGGTCCGGCAGGCGCGGGGCGGCGCTCCGGCCTATGAGCCTACACGATTCGCGGTGCGAGGAAATGCAGGACCGTGCCGGCGGGCCCTGCCGGATCGCGTCGAACCGTGCACGGACGGCGGAACTCAGCTAAGCTCGTTTCGCATGCGTCGCTTCATCATCGCGGTCGCGCTTGCGCTCCTGACCGTTCCCTCCCACGCGCAGACCAAGAAAGCCCCAGTCCGGCGGCCGGCTCCGGCCCGGAAGGCGCCGGTGCGCCCCGCTTCGCCGCCGCCACTCACCCGGGTGTCGGCCTCGATGGTCTGCCCCTCGGAACTCGGCGACGGGGTCAGGACCAAGCGCCGCTACTGCGACGTGCTGACCGGTCTCGAACCGAAGGGCGGCATCGTCGTCACCATTCCGCCGCACACCGGCCCGGTCACGCTGTCCTTCGAACTGCACAACCGCCACACCTATTCGCCCGACCTGGTGCGGCGCAAACAGGCCTACCGCCAATACACCGCCACCGTCGGCGTGCTGCTGCCCGACATGACCCTCGTCGACCGGGCCATCATCGAGTCGGAGTTCCGCACCGAGAAGGACCTCTACGACCGCATCGCCGGCGGGGCGGGTCCTGGCGGCATGAAGGCCGTGGCGCCGACGGGGGCCGAGTTCGTGCAGATGACCCTGCCCGCGGGCACGACCGAGGTCAGCATCCTGGGCGAAAAGCTCAGCGAGGTGCGGCCCGATGGCACGAGCGTGTTCACCTCGCCGGGGCGGCCCGTGGCCACGATCAGCAACGTGATGATCGAATACCGCCCCGGACCGGCGCCGCGCCCGCCGGCGAAGAAACGCGGCTAGGCGGTAGCCGCCGGCGCTGCCCGCGCCGCCCGGTAGCAGCGCAGGATCGCCTCGGCCGAGCGGTCGATGTCAGCCTCGGTCGTCGACCAGTTCGAGACCGAGATGCGCATCGCGTCGTGACCCTGCCACGACGCGCCGCCGGCCCAGCAGGTGCCGTCGGCCTGCACGCGGGCGATGACCTCGGCGGTCGTCGCCGCCGCCTCGCCGCCGTCTCGTCCCGAAAACTCCACCAGCACCTGATTGAGCGCAATCTCGTTCAGGATGCCGACCCCGGGCTCGGCGGCCAGCCGCTCCGCCATGCGCTGCGCCAGCCGGCAGGTGCGTAGGATCAGGTCGCGCAGCCCGTCGGCGCCGAGCGCGCGGATGAGCGCGTAGATCGGAATGACGCGGGAGCGCCGCGACGATTCCGGCACCCAGTCCATGCCGACCCGTTCCTCGCCGGCTCCGCGCTGCAGGTAGGACGCGCGCAGGCTCATCGCGGCGCGGTGCGCCTCGGGGTGGGCGACGATGGCGAAGCCCGAGTCGTAGGGCACATTCAGCCACTTGTGCGCGTCGGTGGCCCACGAGTCGGCGCCAGCCACGCCGGCAACCTGGGCCGCCAGTTCCGGCACGGCCGCCGCCCACAGCCCGAACGCGCCGTCCACGTGCACCCAGGCGCCGCGGGCGTGCGCGGCCTTCACGACGGCGTCCATCGGATCAGACGCGCCGGTGCTGACGTTGCCGGCTTGCACGCACACGATGAGCGGACCAGCGAGGTCGGCGAGCGTCGTGGCCAGCGCGTCGGCGCGCATGCGGCCCTGGCCATCGACCGGGACGCGCACCAGTTCGCCGGTGCCGACGCCCAGCATCCGCAGGCTGCCGACCGTCGAGATGTGCACCTCGTCGCCGACCACCACGGTGATGCGCGGCGCGCGCTGCACGCCGTCGCGCTCCACGTCCCAGCCGGCGCGGCGCAGCACTTCGTGGCGGGCCGCCGCCAGACACGTGAAGTTGGCCATGTGGCAGCCGGTCACGAAGCCCACCGTGGCGGCGGCGGGCAAGCCGAGGAGCTCGAGCACCCACCCGGCCACGATGTCTTCCATGACGGCCACGGCGGGCGCCATCACGTAGAGTCCGGCGTTCTGATCCCAGGCCGAGCCCAGCCACTCGGCGGCGACGGTGACCGGAACGGCGCCGCCGGTCACGAAGCCGAAGTAGCGCGGTCCCGTCGTGGCCACGAGGCCGGCCTCGGCGTTCCGCGCCAGCTCCGCGATGACCCGCTCATCCGGCGTGGGGCCGACGGGAAGCGGACCGCCCAGCGCCGCGCGCAGACCATCCTGATCGCCGCTGCCGCCAACGCGCCGGCTGCCCACGCCGTCGATGTAGGAGACGGCGCGCAGGGCCGCGGAGAGGAGCAGTTCGCGTTGAGACATGGGCCATGGTACCCCGCGCCATCGCAGGCATACTAAGGTCACCGCGTGCCGTCCCTCGTCTCCATCATCGTTCCCGTCTTCAACGAGTCGGCCACGGTCGCCGCCGTGATCCAGCGGCTCCTCGAGGTGAGGCTGCCCGCCGACCGCGAGATCCTGGTCGTGAACGACGGCTCCACCGACGGGACGCGCGACGTCCTCGACGGCCTGCCGGTTCATGCCGCCGTGCGCGTCATCCACGCGCCGCGCAACGGCGGCAAGGGCAGCGCCATCCGCCTCGGCCTGGCTCAGGCACGCGGCTCGGTCATCGCCATCCAGGACGCCGATCTCGAACTCGATCCGGCGCAGCTTGCCGACCTGGTGGCGCCAATCCTCGACGGCGAGGCCACGGTGGTCTACGGCTCGCGTTTCCTCGCGCCGACCTCGTCGGCGCCGTGGCTCACCGTCGTTGCCAACCGGGTGCTCACGGGCGTGACCAACCTGCTCTACGGCTCGCGCATCACCGACATGGAGACCTGCTACAAGATCATGGACACCGAGGTGGCGCGCAGCCTCGGCCTGGAGTCGAACCGCTTCGACATCGAGCCCGAGATCACGGCGAAGCTGCTGCGCCATGGTCACACCATCGTCGAGCGGCCGGTCAGGTTCGAGCCGCGCAGCCGGGCCCAGGGCAAGAAGATCGGATGGCGGGACGGCGTGCGCGCCCTGCAGGTGCTCGTGAAATACCGCTGGTGATGACGAGCGAGCGGGTCGCCGCGGCGGTCGCGCTGGTGATTGCCGGCGCTCTCGGGCTCACCGCCTGGGCGTGGCGCACCGGCGCCGTCGGCGGTTCCGACTCGGCCTGCTACGCGCTCATGGCCCGGGTGTTCGCCGATGGGCAGGTGCAGCCGGTCAGCCGCGTCGCGCTCGACGCGCCCTGGCCCGAGGCCACGCGGGTGGCCGCGCCGGCAGGGTTCCTGCCGTCCACGTCTGCCGCCGGGGCCGCGGTTCCGGTCTGCGCGCCCGGCTACTCACTGCTCATCGCGCCGCTCGTGCGCATGGCCGGGCCCGGCGCGGTGCACATCGTGCCGCCGCTGGCGGCGGCGCTGGCTGGCGTGGCTGGCCTTCCTGCTCGCGCGACGGCTTCACTCGGCCTGGGCCGGCGCCGCCGCCGCGGCGCTCGTCGCCGTCAATCCCGTGGTGTGGTTCCAGGCCGTGCAGCCGATGAACGACATCGCCACCGGGGCTCTGTGGCTGGCGGCCGCAGTGGCGGCCCTCGGGGCGCGACCGCTGGCCACCGGCCTCCTCGTCGGCCTCGGGCTGTTGGTGCGGCCGAACCTCGCGCCGGCCGGCGCCGTGGCCCTGCTCACGGTGGTGTGGATGGCCGCCCGCCCGCTCACCGCCGGCGCCTGGCACCGCGCGTGGCGAGCGGCGGTCGTGGCCGGAATCGCCGCAGTTCCCGGAGTGGCGGCGGCGCTGGCCCTGAACGCGGCGCTCTACGGCTCGCCGTTCCAGTCCGGCTACGGCGACCTCGGCGTGCTCTTCGCCGCGGCCCACGTGCCGGTGAACGTGGCGCGCTACGGCCACACGTGGCTGATGACGTCGTCGCCGCTCGTGCTGCTGTCGGCGGCGGCGCCGTGGCTGCTGCCGCGCGATCGCCGCGCCGCGGCGTGGGCGCTCGTCCTGCTGGCCGGCGGCCTGGCGGTCGTCTACCTGGCGTATCGCCCGTTCCCGGAGTGGTGGTACCTGCGCTTCCTGCTGCCGGCGGTGGCGATTACTCTGGCCCTGAGCGCGGCGGCGGGCGGCGCGGTGCTGACGCGGCTGCGCCCGGCGGCGGCCGTGCCGATGGCCTTGCTCCTCCTGACCTTCGCCCTCGTCTGGGCCTGGCGCAGTGCGGAACGGCGCGAGGCGTTCGGGCTGCACGCCCTCGAATCGCGGTTTCCGCTCGCCGCCGGGGTGGTGGCCGATCGGCTGCCGCCGACGACCATCGCCATCACGCTGTGGCAGAGCGGCGGCCTGCGCTTCTGGCCGGGGCGCGAGGTGGTGGTGTGGGACGCGCTCGACCCGGCCTGGCTCGATCGCGCCATCGTGTGGCTGGCCGGGCACGGACATCCGCCGGCGATCGTCATCGAGCAGTGGGAGGAAGAAGGCTTCCGGCAGCGCTTCGCCGGTCAGCGTTACGGAGCGCTCGACTGGCCGCCGCGTTACGCGGTCGACCGTCGCGTCCGCATCTACCTCCCCGAGGACCGCGCCCGCTACCAGCGCGGCGAGCCCGTGCACACCGACACCGTCTTCCCGGCGCGGTAGGGCCCGGGAGATGGTTGGCGCCGGCGCCGGCTTCGGTATAGTAGGCAGGCGGAGCAGCGACGAGGTGCGCACATGAGCGGCACGTCCACGATCACGGTTCGCCCCGCCACGCGGGACGACGCCGACGTCATTGCCCGCATCTACAACGAAGGAATCCGCGGCCGCGGCGCCACCTTCGAGACGCGCGAGCGCACCCCCGACGACATCGCCCGCTGGTTCGACGATCCGCGCTTCCCGATCCTCGTGGCGGAAGAGTTCGGCCAGGTCGTGGCCTGGGCCGCGGCCTCGAGCTACCGCGCGCGCGAGTGCTACGCGGGCATCGCGGAATACTCGATCTACGTGGCCACGGCCCATCATGGCCGCGGCCTCGGCCACGTGCTGATGGCGCCCTTCCTGGAGGCGCTGGAGCGGGCCGGCTTCTGGAAGGTGCTGTCGCGGCTGTTCCCGGAGAACGCCGCCTCGCGCGCGCTATCGGCCCGGCACGGCTTCCGCGAAGTGGGCACCTACCGCCAGCACGCCCAGTTGGACGGCGTCTGGCGCGACGTGCTGATCGTCGAGCGCCTCCTGCGCCGGGCGGCGCGCCCGGGGGACGAGGCGCGCTGACGCGCGCGGTGGCTCTACCCCTCTTCGCCGAGGTGCAGCTGCCGCTCGGTGGCCGCGAACTTCTCCGCCGCGGCGGCCTCGGGCGCCAGCAGCGACACGACGATGCCGACGGCGAACGAGAGCGGAATCGACACGATGCCGGGGTTGCGCAGCGGGAACAGCGCCGCGGGCTGCTGCAGCATGTCGACCTGGATGGTGGGCGACAGGTAGATGAGCACCAGCGCCGTGGCCGTGCCGACGACGATGCTGGCCACCGCGCCGGCGGTCGTGAACGGCTTCCAGAACATCGACAGCAGCAGCGCCGGGAAGTTCGCGCTGGCCGCAATCGCAAAGGCCAGGCCCACCATGTAGGCCACGTTCTGGCCCTTGAACACGATGCCCAGCACCATCGACACGACCGCCAGCAGAATGGTGGCGCCGCGGGCCACGAGCAGCTGCTCGCGTCCGTCGGCGTGGCCGTCGCGCACCACGTTGACCCAGATGTCGTGCGAGAGCGCCGCGGCCCCGGCCAGGGTCAGGCCGGCGACCACGGCCAGGATGGTGGCGAAGGCAACGGCGGCAATGAAGCCCAGGAACGCCTGGCCGCCCACGGCTTCGGCCAGGAGCGGCGCCGCCATGTTGCCGCCGGCGTCGATGGCGCGGATCGCATCCTGGCCCACGATGACCATGGCGCCGAAGCCCAGGATGAACGTGAACAGGTAGAACAGGCCGATGGCCGCGGTGGCGTAGGCCACCGACACGCGGGCCGTCCGCGCGTCGGGCACGGTGTAGAAGCGCATCAGGATGTGCGGCAAGCCGGCCGTGCCGAACATCAGCGCGATGCCGAGCGAGATGGCGTCGATCGGGTCGGACACCAGCCGGCCCGGCGCCAGCACCGTCGGGCCGAAGCGCGCCGCGGCATCGGCAAAGAGCGCCAGCGGATTGAACGAGTAGCGGGCCAGGACCATCAGGGCCAGCAGGGCGGCGCCGCTCATGAGCAGCACCGCCTTCACGATCTGCACCCAGGTCGTGGCCAGCATCCCGCCGAAGAGCACGTAGGCCAGCATGACGATGCCGACGATGACCACCGCCGCTTCGTAGGACAGCCCGAAGAGCAGGCGGATCAGGTTCCCGGCGCCGACCATCTGCGCGATGAGGTAGAAGGCAATCACCGCCAGGCCGCCGAAGGCCGAGGCCACGCGCACGGGACGCTGCTTCAGGCGGAAGGCGACGACATCGGCAAAGGTGTAGCGGCCCAGGTTGCGGAGCGGCTCGGCGATGAGACAGAGCACCACCGGCCAGCCCACCAGGAAGCCGATCGAGTAGATGAGGCCGTCGAAGCCCGACAACGCCACGAGGCCGGCGATGCCGAGGAAGCTGGCCGCGCTCATGTAGTCGCCAGCCAGGGCCAGGCCGTTCTGCAGGGCTGTTACCGATCGGCCGGCGGCGTAGAAGTCCTCGGTGGTCTTGGTCCGCCGCGCCGCCACCCAGGTGATGCCGAGCGAAGCCGCGATGAAGACGAAGAAGCCGATCATCGCAATCACGTTCGGTTCCGCGACGGCGCCGTTCATCGCACCCTCCCGTCGCGGATCGACGCCACCCGGTGGTCGTAGTGGGTGTTGGCCCAGCGCACGTAAATGAGGATCAGCACCCAGGCCGAGATGATCACCAGCACGCCCAAGGCGATGCCCACGCTCAAGCCGGGCACGATGACCCGGCCGAGGACCTCCTTGCCGTAGGCGACGAGCAGGATGAAGACGACGTAGATGACGGTCATGGCGGCGGTCAGGCTGAGCCCGATCCGCCACCGCGACAGCGCCAGCGCTTCGAGCGCGGCGTGGTTGGACGCCTGCGCGGAGTGGCGAGTGGAAGTCATGGATGTCTCGGGAAGGTGTCGGCCGGAATGTGGCGATGGTACTCGTTCCGCGGTGGCGCGGCGAGGACGGCGCGGCATGATATTCCGCCCGGGAACCAGGCGCAACGGCCCGGTGACGCTGTGCTATAGTCCGCCGCAGTTTCGGCCGGTGACCGATCGCGCGGTCGCGTCGAAGCTCAGAAGGTTGGCGTTCGTGCAAGCTGGTCATGATTTCCCCGTAGCGGGGAAGGGGGCTCTATGCGCGCTCGTACGATCGGCCTCGTCGTTGCCGTCTGGCTGCTGGCCGCGGCCTCGGTCTTCCGCTCAGGAAGCCACCATCATCGGCACCGTCAGCGACGACACCAAGGGCGCGCTGCCCGGCGCGACGATCACCGCCACGTCGCTCGACAACGGCCGCACCTTCACCGACGTGAGCAACGAGCGCGGCGACTACCGGTTGCGCGGGCTCGCGCCCGGCCGCTACAAGGTGCAGGCGGAACTCTCGGGCTTTGCCGTCGTCATCGTCCCCGAGGTGGAAGTGCTCGTGGGCCAGAACCGCACCGTGCCGTTTGCCATGCAGGTGGCGTCGCTCAGCGAGACGCTCACCGTCACCGGCGAGGCCCCGCTCGTGGACGTCAGTTCGACGCAGGTCGCCGGCAACGTCGACCGCCGTCAGATGGAGGAACTGCCGCTGCAGGGGCGCAACTGGATGGAGCTGGCGATGCAGGTCAAGGGCATCACCGCCAACGCCGTCGACAACACCCCCGGCGTGCGCGACCGGGCCTTCCAGTTGAATCTCGACGGCCAGGAGATCACGCAGCAGGTGGCCGGCGGCGGCTTCGGTCAGCCGCGCTTCAGCCGCGAGGCGATTGCCGAGTTCCAGGTCATCACCAACCTTTTCGACATCACCCAGGGACGGTCGCTCGGCATCCAGGTGCAGGCCGTCTCGCGCTCGGGCACCAACGACCTGAACGGCGCGGTCTACGGCTACTTCCGCGACGACACGCTGAACGCCAAGGACTTCATCGCCAATCGCGTGCTGCCCTACGCCAACCAGCAGATCGGCGCCGCCGTGGGCGGTCCCATCGTGCGCGACAAGCTGCACTACTTCCTGTCCTACGAGCGCGAGAACGAGCCCAATACCATCGTGACCTCGCCGCCGGCGCTGGGCGGTCAGAGCTTCTCGTTCGACAGCAAGCTCGTGCAGAACAGCTTCCTCGGACGCGTCGACTGGCAAGTGGCGCCGCGCGATCACCTCACCTCGCGCGTGTCCTACTGGGACTGGGAGAACCCCTTCACGCAGGTGTCGGGCGTCGAGCACCCCTCGCAGGCGGCGGCTCGTTCCCGCCGCGCCTTCAACGTCGTCGAACACCTGGTCGAAGGTGCTGACCGACACGCACCGTCCAGGAAGTCCGGTTCGGCTACAGCCACTTCGACTGGAAGAACCAGCTGGCCGTGGCGTCGCTGGCCAACTCGCCCAACTACGTCTTCCCCGGCCTCACCGTCGGGCAGCGCCGCAACTACCCGCAGGAGTTCTACCAGAACACCTTCAGCGGCCGCTACGACCTGACCTCCAGCCGCGGCTCGCACGACCTGAAGTTCGGGGTCGAGTACCTGCGCTGGCACGACACCGGATCGTGGCAGCTGCTGTCGCGCGGCGAGTACATCTTCCTCTCGGCGCCGCCCGACCTGGCGCGGCGCTTCCCGGTGTGGGACGACCCGTCGACCTGGGATCTGTCGGGCCTCGACGCGCGCGTGCAGCGCTTCGATCAGAACTTCGGCGACTGGAGCATCGACATCCCGCGGCCGATCGCTGGCGGTCTGGCTGGGCGATACCTGGAAGATCAACAACGCGCTGACGGTGAACGGCGGCGTGCGCTGGGACGCCGACTTCGGCGCCCTCGATCCGCCCCACATCACGACGCAGGTGGCCTTCACCCCGGCGGCCGGCGCCGTCTATCCCAGCACCGCGCTCCAGCCCGGCGACCGGCTCTATCCCGGCGGCCTGCGCGACATCAACAACATCGCGCCGCGCGGCGGCTTCACCTGGAACGTCGGCGGCGCCGGCACCACCGTGGTGCGCGGCGGCAGCGGCCTCTACTTCAGCATCCCCGACTCGAACACCACCTTCAGCCACCAGTCGTTCAACGGCGAGCGCATCCTGGTCAACTCGTTCAACAACGACGGCCAGCCCGGCTTCCTCGCCGACCCGACCCGCGGCCGCACGGCCGACGACTTCCTGAGCGGGCGTGCCGCGATTCCGCCCCAGTCGCCGCGGGTCATCGCCAGCGACTACAAGATGCCCTACACGTGGCAGAGCAGCATCGGCTTCCAGACCCAGTTCGGCCAGCGCCTGGGCTTCGAAGCCGACCTCACGCACTGGAAGGGCTACAACTTCGCGCGCCAGCGCGATCCCAACCTGCTCTTCAACCCCGCGACCGGCTACAACCTCAATCCGAACGTGGCCCGTCCGGATCCGAAGTTCACCCGCATCCAGTGGCTCGAGTCGACGGGCAAGGCCGACTACTCCTCGCTCCAGACCGGCATCAACAAGCGCTACGCCGACAACTGGCAGGCCTCGCTGACCTACACCTACATGTTCTTCTTCAACGACAACACCACGAACTTCCAGTACGAGGGCAACAACCCCTTCGATCCGGATGCGGAGTGGGCGCGGTCGACCGAATTCCAGCGCCACACGCTGCGGCTGAACGGCCTGTGGCGCGGGCCCTGGGGCATCAACGCTTCGGGCGCGTATTTTTTCGGCTCGGGCAACTACTATGCGACGACCATCGCGGCCAATCCCTTCGGCCACACCGGCACGAACCGTTACGTGACCGCGCCGTTGACCGTGCCGGCCGACATGCAGGAACGCTTCGAGGGGCCGGCCTCGTTCGCCGTCGGCGACCTCGTCCCGCGCAACGCGCTCAAGGGCACGGCCCTGCACCGCGTCGACCTGCGCCTGGCCAAGGACATCCCGCTGCCGGGCGGGATGAACGTCACGGCCATCGCCGAACTGTTCAACGTCTTCAACCACAAGAACTACGGCGCCTTCCAGAGCGTGCTCAACCAGGCCGGCTTCGGCCAGCCGCGCCAGAACCTGCTCAACGCTTATCAGCCGCGCATCGCGCAGCTGGCGTTCCGCGTCAGCTTCTAAGCGGGATGGGCGGCGTCAATCGGCCCGGACGGCGCTGATGGGCAGATCGTGCGCCGCGGCGAAGGCCATCCACTCGGCGCCGCTGCGCGCCGCCATCACGGCGTGGAGCGGCGCGTCGAGCGGCAGGTCCAGGGCGGCGTAGAGCCGGGTGCGGAAGTGCGGCTCGAGCGCGGCCACGGCCACCTGCCCGTCGCGGGAACGGTAGACGTTGTAGGCGGGGTCGGCGCCGCCGAAGGGTCCGCCGTCGATAGTGAGACGGTAGTCGAGCGGCGTCCGGAGCGCCTCGACGGCGTCGCGCAGTCCCACCTGGAGGACGGTGCCCGGGGCGGAGCGGAGGGCCAGCAGCACCGACGTCACGACGCGTTCGGCGCCCACCAGGTCGGCCAGGAGCGTGACCGGCAGCCGCTCGCGAATCAGTCCGGCCTCGGCCTGGTAGGTCACGTCGTGGCCGGCCCGCTCGGGGGCGGCCGTGTCGCCCACGATGGCCACGGTGCGGAGCGCCGGAAAGCGCTCCCCGAGGCTGGCCGCGTCCGAGCCCGAGCCGGGCCAGCGCCGCCGGCCGCTGACTGGTGATGAGCACCTCGGTGTCGCCGAGCCGTCGGTCGCACTCGGCGCGGCCCTCCGCCGACTTGAGGTCGAGCGCCACCACCGTCACCCCGGCGTGCAGCGCGTCGTACCACGCCCGGCAGTAGGCGGCGAAGGGGTCGCCGGCCGGCGGTTCGACCTTGACCGCCGAAGCGCCCGAGCGCGACCAGGCGGGCCACGGCCACCGGGCCCGGGCAGGTTGAGCGCGAGGCTGAGCAGCCGGATTCCGGCCAGGGCGGACACGAGGCCAGTCTACGCCGGAAGCGGCGGCTCGATTCCCCGGGCCCGGCCCGCCCGCGCTGCTAGACTGCTACGTGATGCGTCATCCCCTTGCGGTCGTCCTCGGCGCGGCGTGGCTTGCCGTGGCGGCGTCGTGGACCCTCGGGGCGCAAACCGCGGCCCTTCCGGCGGCGCCGCTGATGCTCGTGAATGCCGCGGTCGTCGACGTCACGACCGGGACCGTGCGTCGCAATCAGGTCGTGGTGCTGCGCGACGGCCGCATCGAGTCGGTCGGGGCCACGCCGCCAGCCGCGGCCCTGGCCCCGCGCCGGCTCGACGTCGGCGGCCGCTACGTCGTGCCCGGGCTCATCGACGCGCACGTGCACATCGCGACCACCGCCGCCATGCGCGCCGCGCTCGAGAGCGGCGTCACCACGGTGCGCAGCGCCGGCGTGGCGAACTTCGCCGACGTCGGCCTGCGCGATCTCGTCAAGCGCGGCTTTCTGCCCGGCCCCGACGTGCTCGCCGCCGGCTACCACGTGCGCCCGCAGCCCGCCCCGGAGGCGTTCATCGACGCGCCCGATCTCGGCGACGTGATGGCCGGCCTCACCACCTCCGAGGCGCTGCGCCGCTTCGTCAAGTTCAACCTGGAGCGCGGCGTCGACTGGATCAAGGTGCTGGCCAGCGAACGGGCCGGCACGCCCGACACCGATCCGCGCAAGCAGGTCTACAGCGAAGCCGAACTGGCGCTGGTCGTGGCCGAGGCGGCGGCCCGCGGCGTGCCCGTGCAGGCGCACGCGCACGGCGCCGAAGGCGCGCTGGCGGCGGTGAAGGCGGGCGTGCGCAGCATCGAGCACGGCACCTACCTCAGCGACGAGACGCTGACGCTCATGGCGAAGAACGGCGTGTTCTTCG
Organism: uncultured Acidobacteriota bacterium; assembly: GCA_963834325.1. Classification (GTDB taxonomy): domain Bacteria; phylum Acidobacteriota; class Vicinamibacteria; order Vicinamibacterales; family UBA2999; genus CADEFD01. The sequence goes on along the minus strand of CAWIBL010000012.1, from coordinate 2,305,237 downwards.
ATCCGACCCTGGACGTGGTGAACGACCTGGCCACGCCCGGCGGCGAATACGACCACGCCGGACTGCAGCGGCGCGGCCAGATGCTGAAGCCGGTGCTGATCGACGCCGTCAGGCGGGCCCGGGAACACGGCGTCAAGATCGCGGCCGGCTCCGACACCGGCTACGGCCCGTCGAGCCTCGCCCGCATCCCGCGCGAGGTGATCGAGCTCGTCGAGGCCGGGCTGCCGGTGCTGGCGGCGCTGCAATCGGCCACCACCGTGAACGCCGAGTTGCTGAAGCTCGACACCCACATCGGCCAGGTGCGGCAGGGCTTCGAGGCCGATCTGATCGTGGTCGACGCCAACCCGCTCGAGCAGCCGCGGACGCTGCTCGACCCGCTGCTGGTGATCAGCAACGGACGCGTGGGCGTGGACCGGCTCTGGTTCGGCAAGTGAGCGGCGGCCGCGAGGGGCGGCCCCGATGGCGAGTTCCGGCTGACGGCATCGACAGGCGCGCGACCCGATCGCGCGAGGAGAGACGGACAATGAAGAAATACTGTACGGCGGCGGTGATGTGTCTGATGAGCACGGCGGCGTTGGCCCAGCACGACAACCACGGCGGCGGCCGCTCTCGACCGGCCAGATCGGCAGCGTCGACTTCCAGACCAGTTGCAGTCCGGCGGTGAAGGACGACTTCAATCGCGCCGTGGCCTTGCTCCACTCGTTCTGGTTCCCCGAAGCGCGCCAGGAGTTCGAGGCGATTGCCGCCAAGGACGCCGGTTGCGCCATGGCGCACTGGGGCGTGGCGCTGACCCACTGGGGCAACCCTTTCGGCGGCCTGCGCACGCCGCAGACCATCGCCACCGGCAAGGCGGCCATCGCCAAAGCGCAATCGACCGGCACGCCGTCGCGCCGCGAGAAGGGCTACATCGACGCCGTGGCCGGGCTGTTCGCCAGTGACGACGTGACCACCCAGCGCGCCCGCATCGTGGCCTACGAGACCTCGATGGGGCAGGTGGCGAAGGACAATGCCGGCGACATCGAAGCGCGGATCTTCTGGGCGCTCGCGGTGGCGCAGACGGCGACGCCGACCGACAAGACCTACGCGGCCAACCTGAAGGCGGCCGAACTGCTCGAGCCGATGTTCAAGAAGATGCCGGGGCACCCCGGGCTGGCGCACTACATCATCCACGCCTACGATGCGCCCACGCTGGCGCCCCGCGGCCTCGATGCCGCCCGCCGCTACGCCTCCATCGCTCCGGCGGTGCCGCATGCGCTCCACATGCCGTCGCACACCTTCACGCGCGTCGGCTACTGGAAGGAATCGGTCGAGACCAATCGCAAGTCGGCTGAAGCGGCGCGCAAGTCCGGCGGCCCGGCCGGCGCCGGCGAGGAGCTGCACGCGCTCGACTACCAGACCTACGCCTACCTGCAACTGGCCGACGATGCCGCGGCCATGGTCGCGCGCGACCGCGCGGTCACGTTCGAGGCCGGCGCCGTGGGCGGCCCGTATGCGTTCGCCCTGGCCGCCATCCCGGCACGTGTCGCCCTCGAGCGTCAAGCCTGGGCGGAGGCGGCGGCGCTGACCGTCCGGCCGGCTCCGGCGGCGCCCTACACCGAGGCCATCACCCACTTCGCCCGCGCCATCGGCGCGGCCCGGGCCGGCAACCCGGCCGCGGCGACCGCCGACATCGTCCGGTTGGGGGCCATCCAGAAACTGCTGGTGATGACCAAGGACCCCTACTGGGCCGAGCAGGTCGACATCCAGCGGCGCGTGGCCGAGGCCTGGAAGGTGTTTGCCGAGGGCGACAAGCCCCAGGGCATCACGCTGCTCTCGGCCGCCGCCGACGCCGAGGACCTCACCGACAAGTCGGCCGTCACGCCCGGTCCGATCGCCCCGGCGCGCGAGCTGCTCGGGTTCATGCTGCTCGACGCCGGCCGGGCCAAGGAGGCGCAGGCGGCCTTCCAGAAGACGATGGCCAAGGAGCCGGGACGCTTCCTGGGCCTCTACGGCGCGGCGCGCGCGGCCGAGGCCGACGGCAACAAGGCCGCCGCCGCGGCGTTCTACAAGCAGCTGATGGCGATGGCCGGGTCGAGCACGGCCGCCCGCGAGGCGCTGACGCACGCCCGGCAGATGTCGGCGTCGCGCTAAAGGTCGACCGCGCCCCTCCGGCGTCCGTCGATCGGGACGCCGCCCGCGAGCAGTGACGCCGCGCTAGAGCGCGGCGATCACCGCCGCCGTCAGGTCGCGGGTCGTGGCCGTGCCGCCGAGATCGGGCGTGCAGACGCGCCCCTCGGCCAGGACCCGTTCGATGGCCGTCACCATGGCGCGGCCGGCGTCGGCCTGCCCGAGATGCTCGAGCATCAGCGCCGCCGCCCAGATGGCGCCGACCGGATTGGCTACGCCCCGGCCGGCGATGTCCGGGGCCGAGCCGTGGATCGGCTCGAACATCGACGGATGCTGGCGCGGCGGATTCAGGTTGGCGCCGGGCGCGACGCCGAGGCTGCCCGAGACGGCGGCGCCGAGGTCGGTGAGGATGTCGCCGAACAGGTTCGACGCCACCATCACGTCGAGCGTCTGCGGATGCGTCACCATGCGCGCGGCCAGCGCGTCGACGTGGTACTTGCGGATGGTGAGGGCGGGGAAGTCGCGGGCCACCTCGTCGACGACCTCGTCCCACAGCACCATCGAGTGCTGCAGCGCGTTCGACTTGGTGGCGCTGGCGAGCAGCCGGCGCGGACGCTCCATCGCCAGCTGGCAGGCATAGCGCACCACGCGCTCGATGCCCCGGCGCGTGAAGAGTCCGGTCTGCTCGGCCACCTCGTGCGGCGTGCCCCGGTGCAGCCGTCCGCCCAGGCCGGCATATTCGCCTTCGGAGTTCTCGCGGACGCACACCCAGTCGATGTCGGCTGGCGTGCGGTCGCGCAGCGGTCCGGGCACCCCGGCCAGCAAACGCATCGGGCGCAGGTTCACGTATTGCTCGAAGTGCTGACGGATGGGCAGGATGAGTTCCCAGACCGACACGTGATCCGGCACCGAGGGCGCGCCGATGGCGCCCAGGTAGATGGCGTCGCAGCCGCGCAGTTGGGCGAGTCCGTCGGCCGGCATCATCCGGCCCTCGCGCAGGTAGTGCTCGCAGCCCCAGGGATGCGCCACGGCGCTGGTCGAGAACCCGTGCCTCCGAGCCACCGTCTCGACGACGGCCAGGGCCGCCGGTGTGACTTCCTTGCCGATGCCGTCTCCGGCGATGACGGCGATGGTGTAGTGCTTCACCCTACATCCCCGGCGGCGTGAAGCGGCCGTCGGCGGCGGTCCAGCCGCCATCGACGTAGAGGATCGTGCCGGTGACGTAGCTGGCGGCGTCCGACAGCAGGAACACGGTGGGGCCGGCCATCTCGTCGGCGCGGGCCCAGCGGTTCATGGGCGTCTTGTTGGCGTAGGCGTTGTACCAGTCGGCGTTGGCCTTGATCGGCGCGGTCAGCGGCGTCTCGGTCACGCCGGGGCCGATGGCGTTGACGCGCACGCCCGAGGGGGCCCACTCGGTGGCCGCCGATTTGGCCAGCTGCAGGATGCCGGCCTTGGACATCGAGTAGACCGACTGCCCGGGCTCGGTCACGACGGCGCGGATCGAGCTGAAGAGCACGATGCTGCCCGACTGCTGCGCGGTCATGAGGCGGCCCGCGGCGGTCAGCACGTTGAAGTTGCCGCGCAGGTTCACCGCCACGACCCGGTCGAACTCTGCCCCCGAGTACTTCAAGATCGGCTTGCGCACGTTGATTGCCGGCGTGCAGACGAGGCCGTCGAGACGGCCGTGCCTCGAGACCAGGTCGTCGAGGGCGGCCGTGACGCCCGGTTCGTCGGTGATGTCGAGCGTGGCGCTTTCGGCGCGGCCGCCGGCGGCGCGGATGGCCGCCGCCGTCGCTTCGGCCGCGTCGCGCTGCAGGTCGCAGCAGACGGCATGCCCGCCCTGGATCCCGACGGCCATCGCCACCGCCGCGCCGATGCCGCTGCCGGCGCCGATCACCGCCACCACCTTGCCGTCCAGCCGGAACAGATCCGCCTTCACCGCGCGCTCCTTTGAGACGAGTGCCGTCAGCGCATCGAGGCGGCCGGCCGTCTCACCGCCGCCACGACGAAGAAGGCCAGGGCCGCGGCCACCAGGCCGGCCAGGCTGGGATTGAACCAGATGCTGCCTGCCGCCCATGGTTGGGCGCGCAGATAGAGCAGGGTGCCGATGCCGGCGGCCACCGAGGCCAGGGCCTCGGGCGTGCCGGCGCGTTTCACATAGAGCCCGCCGACGATGGGGACAAACAGGCTGACGCCGAGCAGCGAGTAGAAGATCGACAGCGCCGCGATCACGTTGGGCAGGCGCACGGCCAGCAGCACGCCGGCCAGGCCGCCGACCAGCGCCGCGGCCCGGGCCACCTTCAGCACCTGCTGGTCGGTCGCCCCGGGATTGAGGAAGCGCTTGTAGAGATCTTGCGAGAGCGACGTGGAGAGCATGAACAGGATGGCGTCGCAGGTGCTGACCTCGGCGCTGAAGACCGCCGCCAGCGCCAGCGTGCCCAGGAACCACGGCAGCGACTGGACGAGCAGCGTCGGCAAGACCAAGTCCCGCTCCATGGCGCCCATGCCGGGGTGCAGGTGGCGGGCGGCGAGACCGAGCAGCAGCGGCACGAAGGCGAAGAGCATCTGGGCCGCGCCGGCCAGGCCGATGCCGAGGCGCACGGTGCGGGCGTCGACGGCGCCGTAGGCCTTCTGCACCAATCCTGGCGAGATGACGAAGGCCGGCCCGAGCAGCGCCAGGAACGCGTAGCCGGAGCCGGGGCCGCTCGAGAAGGTCGGGTCCCAGTAGGTCTCGGGCAGGCCCGGGGTGGCGGCGATGGCCGCCATTCCGCCCGCCGCCGAGAGCGCCAGGGGCACCGCGACGATCAGCCCGAAGAGCAGCACGACCAGCTGCACGGCGTTGACCCAGGCCGAGCTGAGCAGGCCGCCGGCCGTGAAGTAGATGGTCATGGCGATGCCGCCGATGGCCGCGCCGAGGGGCCGCGGGATGCCGGCCACGGCGGTCAGCACCGCGGCGCCGGCGATGAGCTGTCCGGCCAGGATGGCCAGCGTGCCCAGCCAGATGAGCGACGCCAGCAGCGCCCGCACCACGCCGCCGTAGCGGTACTCCAGATAGTCGCCGGCCGTGAGGAAGCCGTTGTCGGACGCCTGCCGCCACAGTTTGGGCCCGACCCAGAACGCCAGTACCAGCGAGCCGAGGCCGGCGGCGCCGTTCCACCACCAGGCGCTCACGCCGTCGATGTAGGCCTGGCCGGCCGCGCCGATGGTCGTGCCGGCGCCGACGTTGGCCGCCAGCACGGTCGAGAAGAGCAGCGGCGCCGTCAGCCTGCGGCCGGCGACGAAGAAGTCGCTGCTGCCGCGCACACGGCGGCCGACCCACACGCCGAAGACGGTGAGCGCGACCGAGTAGAGCAGGAGCAGGGCAAGTTGCATCGGCGGCCGGCAGACGCGGGGCTAGGGCCGGGGCAGGTCGCGGACCGCCGGGATGTTCGGGAGGCCGGTCGCCTCGGTGGCGGCGCGGACGATGGCGCGGGCCATCACGTCGGCGGCCAGCGCGCCGATCTGGGTGATGTTGACCTGGCCGGTCCACTTGCCGGTGGCGAGCGAGAACACCGTGTCGCCGTCGCCCATGGTGTGCGCCGGGAAGATGGCCCGGGCAAAGCCGTCGTCGGCCATGAGGGCCATGCGGTGGACCTCCGCCTTGGTGAGCCGGGCGTTGGTGGCGACGAGGCCGATGGTCGTGTTCTCGCCCGGGCGCGGCGCTTGTGGCGGCGGGCCGGCGCGAAGCAGCAGGCGCGCATCGGCCAGCGTGCCGTCGGCATTGCGCACGCCGGCCACCACCTTGCCGGTGTCGGGATCGATGATGTCGCCGACGGCATTGACCGCCACGATCGCCGCCACGGTCAGGCCATTGGGCAAGGTGATGGCGTAGCTGCCGAGGCCGCCCCTCATCGAGCGGTTGCCGCCCCCCGACTTGCCGACGGTGGCGCCAGCGCCAGCGCCGACCGAACCTTCCGCGACTTTGTCGCTGGTGGCCGCGGCCGCGGCCTGGTAGCCGCACTCGGCCGTGGGACGAATCTTCGGCTGGTTGCCGACCGGCAGGTCGAACAGGATCGCCGCCGGCACGATCGGCACCTTGGCAATGCGCACGTCCCAGCCCCGGTCGTGCTCTTCGAGCCAGCGCACGGTGCCGCTGGCCGCGTCGAGGCCGAACGCGCTGCCGCCCGACAGCACCACCGCGTTCACCTTGTCCACCATGTTGCCGGGATCGAGCAGGTCCGTCTCGCGCGTGCCCGGGGCGCCGCCGCGCTGCGACACGCCGCCGACGGCGCCTTCGCCGTCGACGAGAATCACGGTGCAGCCGGTGGGCCGTTCGGTCAGCGTGATCGAGCCCACCTTGAGGCCTTCGACGGCGGTGAGGCCGCGCGGGTCCGGGCCGGGCGCACGGGCCATGAGCGTGGCGCCGGCGCCGGCCGCGGCGAGCACGGCGGCCGCCGTCAGCACGACCCGGCGCGAGGAACGACTGCGGGAGCGGGAGATGGCGGACATGGCAAGCATCCTCGGGGCGCCGGGCCGACGGGGCGCGTCAGGATGTTACGGGAAGTGGCGGTTGTGAACCAAGCGCCGTGTTGATCCAAGATGGGGCGCCGTGGGTCTCCATCCTTCCGTCATCGAGAAAGTCTCGGCCGCCGTCGACGCGCACGCCGACGAGATCGTCGACTTCACCGCCGCGTTGATCCGCATCCCGACCGTGAATCCACCGGGTGCGGAATACGATGCCTGCGCCCGCTTCATCGGCGAGCGGCTGCGGGCCTGCGACTTCGCGGTGCACTACGTCGCCGCCGAGGGCCGGCCCGAGCACACCCGGGCGCACCCGCGCCTCAATGTCATCGGCCGGCGCGCCGGCGCCCACGCCCATCCGCTGGTGCACCTGAACGGGCATTTCGACGTGGTGCCGGCCGGCGACGGATGGACGGTCGATCCGTTCGGCGGCCTGGTGCGCGACGGGCGCATCTACGGCCGCGGCGCCTGCGACATGAAGGCGGGCATCGCCGCCGGGCTCTACGCCGCCGAGATCCTGCGCCGCGCCGGCATCGCGCTGGCGGGCACCATCGAAGTCAGCGGCACGGTGGACGAAGAGAGCGGCGGCCTGGCTGGCGTGCACTACCTGGCCGAACAACGGTGGCTCAGCCAGGACAAGACCGACTTCGTCATCATCCCCGAGCCGCTCGACGTCGACCGCGTATGCATCGGGCACCGCGGCGTCTACTGGTTCGAGGTCGAGGCGCGCGGCCGCATCGGCCACGGCAGCATGCCGTTTCTCGGCGCCAGCGCCATCGAGGGCATGGGCCGGTTCCTGCACCTGGTCGAGGCGCAGCTCAAGCCGCAGCTGGCGGCGCGCACGACCGGCGTGCCGGTCGTGCCGCCCGGCGCCCGTCACGCCACCATCAACACCAACGGCATCGAAGGCGGCCAGCCGGTCGACGGCGTGCAGACGCCGTGCGTGGCCGACCACTGCCGCGCCGTGTTCGATCGCCGCTTCCTCATCGAGGAAGGTCTCGATGCGACCCGCGACGAAATTGCGGCGCTGGTCGACGCCACCCGCCGGCTGGTGCCCGACATCCGCTTCGAGGTGCACGACCGGCTGATCGTGCATCCCACGCGCACCCCCGACGACTCGCCGATCATCCCGGCGCTGACGACGGCGATACAAACGGTGCTCGGGCGGCCGGCGTCGCTCGTAGCCAGTCCCGGCACCTACGACCACAAGCACGTCGCCCGCGTGGCCGGCGTGCCGCACTGCGTGGCCTACGGTCCTGGCGAACTGGTGCTGGCGCATCAACCCGACGAGTACTGCGCGGTGGCCGATCTCGTCGCGGCCACGAAGGTGATCGCGATTGCCACGCTGGAACTGATGGACGGGGGCGGCGCGGTCCGGTCCTGACGGACAGCTACCTGGCGCCCTCGAGGAAGCTGGCCCAGGCCTCGACAATCGGGCCGAGGGGGCCCTTGGTCGCGGTGTAAGCGCGGGCCCAGCCGCGGGCCGTCACCTTGTCGGCGGCGATGGCGGCCGCGTCGGTGCCGGCGGCGTGGCGGCGGTAGATCGCATACACGCCGACGGCCAGCGCCGGGCCGTCCGTGGCCCCCGTGCCGCCCAGGTAGCTGGCGAGGCCGGGCAGCCCCTTGGCCGGGTCGCCCGAGAGCGCGTAGGCCAGGGCCAGGGCGCGTGCGGCGCGGGCATCGCCCGGCGCGGCCGTGGTCACCTGTTCGAGCGGCGCCACCGCCGCGGCCGGCTGACCCGACCTGATCCAGGCCTCGCCAGCCAACCGCCCCATCGCCGGCATGGCGCCGGCCGGCACGCTCATCAGCAGGCCGGCCGCTTCCTTGTCGCGATTGGCGAGGAGCAGGCACGCGCCGAACATGGCCCGGGCCGCGCCGAAGCTCCCCTGGATGCGCATGGCCGTCTGGAACTGCGTGGCCGCCTGGTCGATCTTGGCCTGGGCAAGGAAGTCCATGCCGCGCACGAATGCGGCGATGCCCTGATCGCCGGCCGAGAGCGCGGCCAGCGCGCCGTCGGTCATCTGCCCGCCGCGCGCGGTCTTGATGGCCGCGAGCACGGCCGGCCCGCGGCCCTGTTCGGCCGCCGTCCACAGCGCCGCCGTCGTGGCGGGGTCGAGTACGTCGTCCCTGGTCGGGCCGGGCAGCGAGGCCATGACCGCGGCCAGCAACTCGGCCGGCGCCGCCGCCGACGCCGGCGCTGCGGTGGCTGTCGTCCTGCTCGAGGACACGACGCGGAAGGGGCGCACCAGCGCTCCGCGCGCCTCGCCACCCTCGGTGAAGCTGACCCGCGCGATGTAGCTGCCGGGCGGTACCGCCGCCACGTCCACGCCGCCCTGGGCGACGCGCACTTCAGGCGACGGCCCGGGGATGACCTGCAGCGGCGCCGAGACGAGCACCGGGCTGGCCTCGTCGCGCATCACGTCGAGGCGGGCGCCGATCTCGGCGGCCTGGCTGGCCGGCGGCGCATACACCTCGGCCAGCGCCACGAGGATGCCGTTGTGGACGCGGGGCTCGACGATGGGCGTCAGCATGCCGCCTCCAGTCGGCTGCGGCGCCACCAGCAGATCGCCGAGGGTGAGCGCGTCGCCGTTCAATTGCCACGCCTTCACCTCGCGCTCGACGCTGCCGGTACGCTTCTCGGCGTTGGCCAGGGCCACGCGCAGCCGGTAGGTGCCCGGATCGAGCACGACCATGCCGCCGTAGCTGGCAAGGGCGTCGTCGCCTTCGACCGCCTGCAACTCGCGCGGCTCCTCGGTGGCGGCGATGACCTTGCCGTCGGTGGTGGCGACGAGAAGGCCGGTGGCGTACTGCAACGACTCGTCGCTGCCACGCTGCACTTCGGCGGCGACGATCAGACGCACGCGCGACGTGCCCGGCTCCTTGTAGGTCCAGGTGGCCACGCGCAGCGGCAGGGCGGTGGCCGTCGTCGGCGAGCGCAGCGTGCGCTTCAGTGCGTCCACCGGCGTGGCCGGAGGCGGGCCCTCCGCTGACAGGAACGCGCGCCTGGCCTGCACGGCGAGGCCCTTGCGCGCCAGCTTCACGTCGATCTTGTGGCGCTTGCCGTCGCGATCGCTGACGCCGGGCTCGACGCCGAGCAGGTAATAGCCGGCCAGCGACTGCTCGATACGGCGGAAAGCGGTGTCGGCCGACGAGATCACCTTGTGGAGCGTGCCGCGGGCCATGCCGGCGAGCAGCTGCAGTCCTTCTTCCTGCAGCTGGCGGTCGGCGGCCGCGGTCGTCGGCATCTGCGCCTGCGTGGCGTCGAAGGCCGGCACGTCGAGCAGCAGCACGTCGAGCGAGGCGCGCACGTCGGCGGCCACGCTGGCCAGTTCGTCGACGTCGCCGCCGAGCCCTTCGAGCACCAGGCCTTCGGAGATGAGGACCACGGCCTTCGGGCCCTCCATCGCGCCCAGGCTGCGCAGCACGCCGCGGATGGCGGTCAGCGAGCGGTCGGTCTGCTGCCTCTGGTCGCCGATGATCTCGCTCGCCTCCTGCTCCACGTCGCGCTCGCAGCGCTCGAGGTCGGTGACCCCGAAGGCGCCGACGCACTCGCGGAGGATCACCTGCTGGATCAGCATCGCGTCGCTCTGGCGATAGATGGCAAACGCCTCGGTGATGCTGACGTTGAAGCGCCGCCGCGACGGCGTCACCCGTCCGGTCACCCGCAGCAGCGCCTCGCGCACCGCGGCGTGGTCGGTGGTGAAGTCCACGACCTCGCCGGGGCCGGGCACGGCCACGACCCCGATACGGTCGTTGGGCTGCAGCCGGTCGACGAACTTGAGGGCGCCCTGGATCACCGACCGCGCCGCCCCGAAGCGGATGTTCCCCTGGTCGATGAGCAGCAGCACGGCCCGCCCGGCGGGGCTGCCGCCGCTGTTGGTCGAGATCGTCGAGTCGGGCTCGGGCGTGCGGAACGGCTTCGGCGCGCTGCGGGCCAGCGAGGCGGCGACCGGGTCGGTGAGCTTGATGTACTCGGCGGTGGCGACGCGGCGGGGCTTGCCGTCGACTTCGATCTGGAAGTCCGCGGCCGCCAGGTCGGTAACCTGCCGCCCGTCGCGGTCGAGGACCACGACGTCGAGCGGCAGCACCTCGACGCCGGCGCGGAAGACCGGCGTCTGCGCCTCGGCCGGCTGCTGCGCGGCCGGCGGGGTGGCCGGCGCCGAGGGCGGCTGCGGGGACTGGGCGTCGAGTGCGGTCAGTGCCGTGACGGCGGCCAGGAACGCAAACAGCGGGCGGCAGCGGGTCATGGCACTCCCAGTCATGCGCGGTCCTCCGTGCGGTCCTGTCCGCCGCGCCCGCGGCCGTCCCGGCGCGGGGACGGAGGGTCGGCGGCCGGGCCGGACGAGGTCGGCGGAGCCGACCCCGCATTATCACGCCAACCGGCGCGGATGTGCGCGGGCGTTCCGTCCGTTATGATCGGAGGCTGTGGCTGTAAGAGACGTGTTGATTGTGGGTGCGGGACCGTCGGGCCTGGCTGCGGCCATCGCCTGCCGGCACCACGGCCTGGACTATCTGGTGGTGGAGCAGGGCTCGCTCGTCGACGGCATTGCCCGGTTTCCCGTGAACATGGTGTTCTTCACCACGCCCGAGCTGCTCGAGATCGGCGGGGTGCCGCTGACCACGCCTTACGACAAGCCGACGCGAGCGGAGGCGCTGAACTACTACCGCAAGGTCACCGACACCTTCCAACTCCAGGTGGCGCTCTTCGAGCAGGTCACCGCGGTGGAGCGGGACACCTCCGGAGACGAACCCGTGTTTGCTGTCTCGACGCGCTCGCGACTGGGCGCCGAGCGCGTCCGTGAGGCGCGGGCGGTGGTGCTGGCGATGGGCTACTACGGGCTGCCGAACCTGATTGGCGTGCCCGGCGAGGAGCTGCCTCACGTCACCCACTTCTACCGCGAGCCGCATCCCTATTACCGCCAACGGGTCGTCGTCGTGGGCGGCAAGAACTCGGCGTGCGAGGCGGCGCTCGAGTTGTACCGCACCGGCGCGCACGTCACGCTCGTCCACCGCGGCCCTGCGCTCGGCGACTCGGTGAAGTACTGGGTGCGGCCCGACATGGAGAACCGCATCAAGGACGGTTCGGTCACGGCGCACTTCGACACCCGCGTCGTCGCCATCACGCCCACGGCGGTGGTGGTCGAGACCGGCGGCGCGCGCCACGAGATCGCCGCCGACGGCGTGCTGCTGCTCACCGGCTACCATGCCGACCCCGAGTTCCTGCGCGGCGCGGGCGTGGCCCTGGACCCGGTGACGCTGGCACCGCGCTACGACCCGTTGACCTACGAAACCAACGTGCCCAACCTGTTCGTGGCCGGCGGTCAGGTCGCCGGCACCCGCACCGGCACCGTCTTCATCGAGAACGGCCGCCTGCACGGCGAACAGGTCGGGCGGGTGCTGGCCGAACGGCTAGGCCAGCGCTCCTAGGCGCTGACCGGCGCGCGGCGCTCCCCGCTGATGGCCGCGCGCTGTTTCGGCCTCGCTGGCCGGTCCGGCACCGCGCCGGAGCACGAGCCTGGGGATCGCTACTGCACCGGCGCCACCGCCACCACGCCCTCGAGCGCGCGGGACGGAGCGGCGGCCACGGCGGCGCGTAGCGCCGCGTCGGTGGGGTAGGGCACGTCGGCGATCTCGCGCGCCTGAACGGCGAAAGTGACGTCGAGCACGAAGGGGCTGGGCGTGACGTGCAGGCGGGCGCCGTCGAGACGGATGTGCCACGGCCCGAGCGACTGGGGCGTCGTGGCGCGCGTGCAGTAGGCCAGCGAAATGAGATCGCCCATCCGCACGTAGACGTAGTCGCGCACGAGCGTCTTCAGTTCGCCGCCGGCGCGGGTCAGGTGCTGGTGGCGCAGCGCCGTCATGGCGGGGAAGAAGCCGTGCCATTCGGCATCGTGGCGGAAGCGGTCGTAGACGGTGAGGGCGTGATGGGCGACGAGCGCCGCCGCCCACGGGGCCGCCGCCAGCCGTTCGACGCTGCGCGGCCACACGCTCTGGCGCACGGCTGCCGGCACGGTCATGAAGTCGTGGATCGTGCCGCTCTCCGGATCCACGGTGAGCTCGGCGTCCGGCTCGGCCCAGCCCCGGTCGTGGTGCTCGATGGCGGTCAGGATCTCGCGCCGCCGCGCGGAGGTGTGGAGCGACGCCCAGTGCTCCATGATCCGCCGGGCCAGGGCCGCGTGATCGGGCTGGGTGATGAGGTGCAGGACGCCGTCGCCCGGACGCACGATCATGGCTAGGCCGAGCGCAGACGGCCGTCGCCGACGAGCACGCTGGTGCCGCCGACCTGGACCCGCGTGATGTCGGGCCCGGACACGGCGAGCCGGATGTGGATGCGGCTCGGGCGGCCCATCTTCACGCCCTGCGCGCTGACCATGGCGCCGGCTCTGGCCGCCGGCACCAGCCCGTGCCTCACGGCATAGCAACCGAGCGGGCCGCTCGCCGAACCGGTCGCGGGATCCTCGACGCCGGTGGCCCCTACCATGCGGCTGTAGAGCGTGGCGCCGTCGGGGCCAGGCTCGGTGGTGAAGACGAAGATGCCGCGCCGGGTGACCCCGGCCTGCTTGAAGATCGCCTCCAGTTCGCGGCCGTTCATCTGCACCGCGTCGACGGCGGCGCGCGTCGTCAGCGGCGCGAAGAAGAACGCCGAGCCGCACGACACCTGCTGGATGGGCAGCCCCGGCACGAGCTGGCCCGGCTCGACGCCGATGGCGGCGGCGAACGCTGGCGTCGCCGGCACGGCGGGCCCGTAGGTGGGGGGCAACTGCGTCATCCACGCGAAGCGGAGGCGGCCGCTGTCCCATTCGAGCGCGACCGGCGTCGGGCCGATGCCGAGTCCGAAGACGATCTGGCCGGCGCCGCTCCCGATCACGCCGTCGTCGGCGAGGGCGAACGTCGAGCCGATCACCGGATGCCCGGCAAACGGCATCTCGCCGCCGCGCCCGAAGATGCGGAGGCGCACGTCGGTGCCGGGCGTCTCGGGCGGGAAGACGAAGGTGCACTCCGAGTAGTTCATTTCGCGGGTCATGGCCGCCATCGCCTCGGTAGCCAGGCCCTGCGGCGCCATGAACACGGCCAACTGATTGCCGGCGTGCGGTGTGGCGGTGAAGACGTCGTAGTGGAGGTAGCGGCGCAGATTGGGCACCCCGGCCAGCGCCGTGCCGGAAGTCGTCTGGGCGCCAAGAACGCGAGGAATCGCCGCGGCGCCACCGACCGACGCGGCGGCGGTCCGGAGCCAGTCACGGCGGTTGGGGTGGGGCATGCCCAGAGTCTAGCCCGTCCTGCCGGCCAGACGGGCCACCGGGCGTCAGTGGAGCTTGCCGCTGTCCGGCTGGCTCTGCATCAGCAGCTTCATCTCGATGAGCTCGACCAGCGTGCGGCACCGGGCCAGCACGCCGTCGCGTTCGAGCAGCGCCTGCTTCTCGACCGCTTCGAGATCGAGGTATTGCGACAGGGCGTTGACCAGGTCGTCGTCGGCCATGTCGCGCGGCAGCCGGCTGCCCCCGCTCTCGCGCTCGAGCGAGGGCGCGAGCAGGATCTCCAGCCGTTGCCGCTCGGAGCCGAGCGCCTTGCGGTCCCCGGGCGCCACCGTCTCGTCGAACGGCGTGACGTGCGCAATCCGGTAGAGCACGCCGTCGGTGGGCGGCTCCTCCTGATCGATGCGGAACTTGCTCAAGCCCCGCAGGATCAGGTTGAACGTGCCGTCGTTCTGCCGCTCGACGTGGGTGATGAGCCCGGCGCACCCCATCTCGAACACCGGCGGGCGGCCCTCGTAGGCCACGTCGTGGCCCGGCTTGAGCAGCGTCATCCCGATGATGCGATCGCCCTCGAGGGCGCGGGCGACCATCTGCTTGTAGCGCGGCTCGAAGATGTGGAGCGGCAGGAACACCCCGGGGAAGAGCACCACCGTGGGCAGCGGGAACAACGGGAGCAGCGGCGGCAGCATGGGCGGGCTCGGGTCTGGGGCTCGGGGACGGCGACGCCGGAGCCGGCTAGTGAATCGTCCGCGTCTTCTTGTCCAGGTAGTCCATGAGCACGTACTGGCCCAGGGACTCCGGCGTGGTGAAGTAGGCCTTGCCGCGGCACATCGACGCGACCCGGCGCACGAAGGCCACGAGATCGTAGTCGCGCGCCAGCATGAAGGTGTTGATCAGGATGCCGGCCTTGGCGCAGGCCGACACCTCGCTGAAGGTCTCGCGGATGACGATCGGGTCGAGGCCGAAGGCGTTCTTGTAGACGCGCCCGTCGGGCTGCGTGATGGCCGACGGCTTGCCGTCGGTGATCATGATGATCTGGCGCATGTCCTTGCGCTGCCGCTCCAGGATGCGCCGGGCCATCTTCAGCCCTTCGCGGGTGTTGGTGTAGTAGGGGCCGACGCGCACCCGCCCCAGTTCGCGCAACGGGATCTCCTCGGCGCTGTCGTGGAAGAGCACGACGTGCAGCGTGTCGCCGGGATACTGGGTGCGAATGAGCTGCGACAGCGCCATGGCCACGCGCTTGGCCGGCGTGAACCGATCCTCGCCGTAGAGGATCATGCTGTGCGAGCAGTCGAGCATGATCACCGTGGCGCACGAGCTCTGGTACTCGCCCTGCGCCACCATCAGATCCTCGTAGGTGATCTCCACCTTGCCGCCGGTCCCGCCGGCGCGGTGGGCCCGGGTGACGGCGTTCAGCACCGTGCTGCTGGCGTCGAGGTTCAGCGTGTCGCCGAATTCGTAGGGCTTGGGCGCGCCGCTGGCGTCGATGCCGGTGGCCATGTCGCGCGTGTCGTGGCGGCCGGCGCTGGAGTGGCCGATCGACCCGAGCAGATCGCGCAGGGCCCGGTAGCCCAGGAAGTCGAGCGCCTTGTCGGTGACCTCGAACCGGGTCGGGGCCGGCTCGCCCTCACCCTCACCGCCGCCGGCCTGCGCGCGCCGCTGGCGTTCGCTGTCGAGCTCGGGCGACGGCGTGATGTAGCCGGCCTCCTGCATGCGGTCCATGAGCTGCTCGATGAGTTCGTCGAGCTGCTGCTTGGCCGTCTCGGCCTGGTCGCCGAAGAGCTGCTCGAGCAGGTCCTCGGGCAGCAGCCCGCCGTTCAGCAGCGCGTCGAGGATGGCATCGTGCAGCGCCTGCATGGTGCGGTCGCCGTCGAGCGACCCGTCGCCGAACGGCGACTGGAAGCCGCTCGACAGCAGCATCTCCGACAGCGACGCGACGAGCTCCTCCATGTCGAGCTCGTCGGCCAGGCTGGGGACGTACTTGCCGTACTTGAACTTCATGGGCGGGTCTCAGTTGTAATACTTCTTCTTCTTGCCCCGCGCCGGCTCGACATCGTCGTCCTCGAGCGAGATCGCCGGCGCTTGGCGCGGACCGGCCGCGACCGGCCGCCTCGCCGGCTCGGTGCCGACGTAGCCGCCGGCTTCGGAGCGGCCGATGCGCTTCTGCGCGTAGAGACCTTCGAGCACGAAATCCACCGCTGCGGCCACGAGTGGCGCGGGGGCGCCAGCCGGCAGACCGGCGCGACCCGCCAGGTCGATGAGCCCGGGCACTTTCGAGGCCTCGACGACGAGGCTCGTGGCCGGCAGTCCGTCGCCGAGCAGCACCGATCCGCCGCTGTCGAACCAGGTCACCGTGGCCGACACGTCGGCGTCCACGAAGTAGCCGTCGAACACCTGCGCCACGGCGTTGCGAATCAGCTCGCGGGCCACGGCGTCGGCGCCCTTCAGCTCGCCTTCGTATTCGAGCTCGATCTTGCCGGTCATCGACGGCAGGGCGGCGTAGACGTCGGTGACGCGCGGTGCCACGACGCCTTCACCACCGGCCAGGGCGCGCCGCTCCGCGTTCGACACCACCGTCTCGAGCACGCTGATCGGCAGGCGCTGGCTCACGCCCGAGCGCCGGTCGATGCGGCGGTCCTGGCGGGCCTGGAAGGCCACTTCTTCCACCACCTCGCGCACGTAGGTCGGCAGCTCGAGCTTCAGGCCGCGTTCGACCCAGGCCTCCTGCGCCGTCACGGTCATGGCGTCGGCGCGGGCCTGCAGGTAATGGGTGCGCACCTCGGCGCCGATCCGGTCCTTGAGCGGCGTGATGATCTTGCCGCGGGCGGTGTAGTCCTCGGGGTTGGCGGTGAAGACGATCATCACGTCGAGCGGCAGGCGCACGGGGAAGCCTTTGATCTGGACGTCGCCCTCCTGCAGGATGTTGAACAGACCGACCTGCACCTTGCCGGCCAGGTCGGGCAGTTCGTTGATGGCGAACAGGCCGCGATTGGCCCGGGGCAGCAGGCCGAAGTGCATGGCCAGCTCCGAGCCGAGCTGCAGCCCCGAGGAGGCCGCCTTGATCGGATCGATGTCGCCGATGAGGTCGGCAATGGTGACGTCGGGCGTGGCCAGCTTCTCGACGTAGCGGGCGTCGCGGCCGCGCCATTCGATCGGCAGGTCGTCGCCTTCGGACGCCACGACGGCCTTGCCGTGGGCGGAGATCGGCGCCAGCGGGTCGTCGTGGACCTCGCTGCCGGGGACGACCGGGATGGCCTCGTCGAGCAGGTCGACCAGCGCGCGGACGAGCCGCGTCTTGGCCTGGCCGCGCAGGCCGAGCAGAATGAAGTTGTGCTTGGCCAGGACGGCGTTGACCAGCTGCGGAATCACCGTGTCGTCGTAGCCGACCACGCCCGGGAACAAGCGGTCCCCGGCCCGGAGCTTGACGATCAGGTTGTCGCGCACTTCCTCCTTGACCGACCGGCGGAGAACGGCGCCACTGGCGATGGCGTTCTTGAGGGCGCCGAGCGTGGCGGGACGAGCGGATGCAGGCATATGGCTATTATGACGCCGTGAGTCCTCGGCACGGTTTTTCGCTCCCGGCGGTGTTTGCCAGCGACCGGCCGCTCGTCTTCGGACATCGCGGCGGCGCCAAGATCGGCCCCGAGAACACCGTGCTGGCCTTTGCCCGGGGCCTGGCGGCGGGCGCGGATGGATTCGAGTGCGACGTCCGCCTGTCGGCCGACGGAGTGCCGGTCGTGATCCACGACGCCACGCTCGACCGCACCACCGATCGTCACGGTCCGGTCGGCGCGCTCACCGCGGCCGAGTTGGGTCGCATCGATGCGACGTGCCGTTTCGCGCCGTCCGCGCCGGGCCAGGTCGTGAGCGAGGTGAGCGGCGTGCCGACCCTGCTCGACGTGTTGCAGCGGTTTCCCGCGGCCCGCGTCATCATCGAACTCAAGGACACGCAGGCCGCGCTGGCCCGGGCCGTGGCCGAGGTCGTGCGTCAGAGCGAGGCCGGCGACCGCGTCTGCGTCGGCTCGTTCGACCGCGCGGTGCTCGAGCATCTGCGGGCCGTGGCCCCCGAGATCGTGACCAGCGCCTCGCGGCCGGAAGCGCAGTGGACGCTGGCGCGGTCGTGGCTGCCGTTTCCCCGCTTCGGCCCGGCGCAGTACCGCGCCTTTCAGATTCCCGAGCGGTCGGGACGTCTCCACGTGGCGCGGCCGGCCTTCGTGCGTCAGGCCCACCGTGAAGGGGCGGTGGTGCAGGTCTGGACGGTCGACGAACCGCGCGATGTCGAGCGTTTGCTGGGCTTCGGCGTGGACGGCATCATCTCGGACCGGCCCGACTGGACGGTGCCCGCCCGCGACGCCTGGGTGGCGGCGCGTCCGGCCGGCATCTAGCCCACGGTCCGCTAGCCCACGGTCCGCGTGGACGCGGGGGCCGCGGCCGTATAATCGCCCCGGGTCGCACGTCCGGACCGGGAGGCACCAGTGGCTGAACGACTCGTCGGCTCCGACTACACCACCCCCGACCTCGTGGCCAAGGTCACGGGCCGCGCCCGCTACGCCGAGGACTTCCGCGCCGACGGCATGCTGTTCTGCAAGCTGCTGCTCAGTCCCGATGCCGCACGGGCGCGTGCGCCGGCTGGGCCTCGACCGCGCCCTGGCCCTGCCCGGCGTGCGCGGCGTCATCACGGCCGACGATCTGCCCGACCTGGGCGGCGTCGAACGGGCCCTGACGAACGAGCCGCTCTACCAGGGCGAGCCGATTCTGGCGCTGGCGGCCGTCAGCGAGGACCTCGCGGCCCAGGCCGTCGAGCTCATCGATCTCGACATCGAGCCGCTGCCGTTCACCACCGATCCGCTGGAAAGCCTGCGTCCCGGCGGTCCTGACGCGCGGGCCGAAGGCAACGTGTGGGGCGTCGCCCCGCCGGCCGCGCCCGGTCAGCCGCCGCCGCGGCCGCCGATCGAGCGCCTCAAGTGGACGCCGGCCGACTTCGCCGCTGCCGCCGACGGCGCGCTGCCCATCGGCGAGGCCATGGAGCAGTGGAGCTACGGCGACCTCGAGGCCGGCTTCGCCGCCGCCGCGCTCGTGCTCGACGAGACCTTCGTCGTCAACTCCACCGGGCATCACCCGATGGAGACGCGCAGCGCGATGGCCTACTGGCAGAACGACAAGTGCTTCCTGCACTGCTCGACGCAAAGCCTCGTGCGCACCGTGGACGGCGTGGCCCGCTGGATCGGCATCGACCCGTCGAAGCTGGTGCTCATCTCCGAATACACCGGCGGCGGCTTCGGCAGCAAGGGCGCCGGCGCCGTCTCGATGGCCATTCCGTGCGTGCTCTCGAAGAAGGTCGGCGCGCCGGTGATGATGCGGGTCAGCCGCGAAGAAGAAAGCTACTTCGGCCGGGCCCGCACCAACATGACCGGCCGGGCCCGGATCGGCTTTGCCCAAGACGGCCGGATCACCGCCCTCGACCTCTTCATCGTCCAGGACAACGGCCCCTACGGGCCGATGGGCGATCACCGGTCGGCCGGCCTGGCCGCGTCGCTCGTGTATCAGGCCCCGGCCATGCGCTGGCGCGCGGTCAACGTGCTCACCAACACGCCGCCGCGCACCCAGCAGCGCTCACCCGGACCGATGCAGGCCAACGGCATCATCGAGGGCGTCATCACCAAGGCGGCGGTGCAGCTGGGCGTGGACCAGGTGGCCATCCGCCGGATCAATTCGCCCGAGGGCAAGGCGCACGTACGGGCCGGCCGGGCCGGACGGCACGCGCCGTCATGTCACCGGCGCCTTCGTCAAGGAGGCGCTCGACAAGGGCGCCGAGCTCTTCGACTGGCCGACGCGCGTGGCCCGCTCGGGCCAGCGGCGCGGCACCAAGGTGCGCGGCGTCGGCGTCGGCGTCGGCCCGCACGGCGCCGGCTCGGTGGGCTACGACGGCCTGATGATCATTCGCCCCGACGGCATCCTGCAGGTGCAGTCGGGCGTCGGCAACCTGGGCACGCACTCGGTCATCGACCTGGCCCGCGTCGCCGCCGATGTGCTGGTCATGCCCTGGGACCGGGTCGAGGTCGTGTGGGGCAACACCGCCAAGGGCCTGCCGTGGACGTGCATGTCGGTGGGCAGCCAGACCACGCACGCCATGACCCGCGCCAACCTGGCCGGCGCCGAAGACGCCAAGCGCAAGCTGCAGCAGATCGCGGCCGACGATCTCGGCGGCACGCCCGACGACTACGAACTTGGCGGCGAGCGCGTCTACCGCAAAGGCACCCCCGGCCGCGGTTTCACCTACGCGGAGGCGGCGACCCGCGCCGTCGCGCTCGGCGGCCGCTTCGACGGCCACCAACTGCCCGAGGACATCCACGCCGTCACCCGGGTCGCGGCCGCGAGCCTCGCCGGACAGGGCCTGATGG
Source organism: uncultured Acidobacteriota bacterium (assembly GCA_963834325.1). GTDB lineage: Bacteria > Acidobacteriota > Vicinamibacteria > Vicinamibacterales > UBA2999 > CADEFD01. The sequence continues at coordinate 2,284,977 of CAWIBL010000012.1, read as the reverse complement.
GCGTGGCCAAGGACACGTATCCCCCGCGACGGCGACACCTACGGCTTCGTCGCCGGCTTCGCCGAAGTGGAAGTGGACGTCGAAACCGGCGTGGTCACGCTCGTGGACTTCCTGTCGGTGGGCGACGTGGGAACGGTGGTCAACCCGCGCAGTCTGATCGCCCAGTTGAACGGCGGCTGCTGCCTGGGCATCGCCCACGCGCTGTTCCAGAAGCTGGTCTACGACCCGCACTACGGCGTGTCGCTGGCCCGGCGCTTCCATCACAACAAGCCGCTGACGATCATGGACATCCCGCAGCTGACGGCGGTGGCTGTCGGCCTGCCCGACCCCGAGACGCCCACCGGCGCCAAGGGCGTGGGCGAGCCGCCGGTGGGGGCCGGCTACGGCGCTGTGCTGAACGCTATTGCCGCGGCCATCGGCGTCGACGCGTTCCGGCGCGCCCCGGTCACCTCCGATGTCGTGCTCATGTCGCTCACCCACGGCCGGCGCATGCATCTGCCGCTGCAGGCCCACGTCTAGTCGCGCCGGTCCTTTACCACGACGAATTTTTCGGGCAGCATGGATCGCAGACGGGGTGGCCCGATGGCGCCGCCCGCGTGTGCCCGCATGTGGCGGGACCCCGGATCGGATGTGGAGGAGACAGCATGCGGCGGATGTTCCAGATGGTAGGTGTCGCGGCGTTCGGGTTGACGCTGATGACGCAGGCAACGGCGGTGCGAGCCGAACAGAAGCAGGACGCGGCCGCCATCGACAAGACCATGAAGGCGATCGGTCCGGCCTTCGGGGCTGCGCGCAAGGCGGCCCAGGCCGGCACGATGGCCGACGTCAAGACCCACGGCGCCGCGTTGGCGAAGGGCTTCGCCGAGACCGAAGCGTTCTTCAAGAGCCACGGCCAGTCCGACGGTGTCGAGATGGCCCAAGCCGCCAGGAAGGCCGCCGACGCCGTAGCCAGCGCCGCCACCGCCGAGGCCGCCAAGACCGCCGCCGGCGAACTGGCCAAGACCTGCGCTGGCTGTCACACGGCGTATCGCAGCAAGGCCGCCGACGGCACGTACATCTACAAGGCGGGCAACTAGACGGTCCCGGACCCGGGGCTGGGCACTGCTGTTCAGGGGCGGGGCGGGAACACCCGCTCCGCCCTTGTCACGTACGTCGGCGGCGCGGGGTCACGGCCGCCCGCGACCCGCCACCCGCTCGGGACTCGAGGGCCGTGGAGGCGAGGCCCGCATCGTGCGCGAACCCCACGGCGAGGGCGAACACCTCGTCATACATGGCGGGCGTGACCTTCCCCGTGTGGGTGTTCTGCCGCGACGGGTGGAAGCAGCCGACGAGCGTGAATCCAGATGCGCCGCCCGTCCCGGGCGGGGCCAGCCGCGCCACCGCGCCGTGGCCGAAGACCGGGCGCGGGCGGGGCAGCGGCGCGGTGGCGCCGACAAACGCCAGCCAGGCGTCCCAGGCCACCTTGCCCAGGGCCACGACCACCCGCAGATGCGGCAGGGCCTGGACCTCGGCCGCCAGATGGCTCCGGCAGTTTTCCACCTCGTGCGGCAGCGGCTTGTTGTCGGGCGGGGCACAGCGTGCCGCCGCGGCGACGAACACGCCCCGCAGCACCAGGCCGTCGCCGGGGTGGTGGGAGGTCGGTATCGAGGCCAGGCCCGAGCGGTGCAGCGCGCTCATCAGGAAATCGCCGGACCCGCCCGTGCCGTCGCCCGTGAACACCCGGCCGGTGCGGTTGGCGCCGTGCGCCGCCGGCGCCAGGCCCAGGATGAGCAGGCGGGCGTCGGGATCGCCGTAACCGGGCACCGGGCAACCCCCAATAAGCGTCGTTCCGGTAGGCGGCGCGCTTGGTGCGGGCCACCTCGAGGCAGTAGGCGCGCAGCCGCGGGCAGCGGGTGCAGGCCACGATGGCGCGCCGGGCCCGGACGAGGGCCTGGGGGCCGATGATCTGCGCGGGCGGATGGGGAGGCACGGGCGATTCCGGGGCCGGCGCGGTTTGAGGCCTCGCCGCGCAAGGAAGTACAATAGCCGGATTGTCATATCGTGACGAAAGGGTAATTGGAGACATGAGGAACACCGCCCACTCGGACGCTACGGAGCTCGAAGCTCTCGAAACACGCGAATGGCTCGAGTCCCTGGAGTACGTCCTGAAATCGGGAGGTCCGGCGCGGGTCGGACGACTGCTCGGCGAACTCGGCCGCTACGCGCAGCAGAGCGGCGTGAAGATCCCGTTCTCCGCCAACACCGCCTACATCAACACCATCCACGCCGATGAGCAGGTGCCCTACCCGGGCAGCCGCGAGATCGAGCGCCGCATCAAGAGCCTCGTGCGCTGGAACGCCATGGCCATGGTGGTGCGCGCCAATCGCGAGTCGGACGGCATCGGCGGGCACATCTCGACCTACGCCTCGGCGGCGACGCTGTACGAGGTGGCCTTCAACCACTTCTTCCGCGGCCGCGACGGCCACGAAGGCGACATGATCTACTTCCAGGGCCACGCCTCGCCGGGCATCTACGCCCGCGCGTTCCTCGAAGGCCGCCTGTCGCAGGAGCAGCTCGAGAACTTCCGCCGCGAACTGTCGGACGGGGACGGCGGCCTGTCGAGCTATCCGCACCCCTGGCTGATGCCCGACTTCTGGGAATTCCCCACCGTGTCGATGGGCCTCGGCCCGATCATGGCCATCTACCAGGCCCGCTTCAACCGCTACCTCGAGGACCGCAAGCTCAAGCCGGTCACCGACGCGAAGGTGTGGGCGTTCCTCGGCGACGGCGAAACCGACGAGCCCGAGTCGCTCGGCGCCATCACCCTGGCCTCGCGCGAGAAGCTCGACAACCTGATCTTCGTCATCAACTGCAACCTGCAGCGCCTCGACGGCCCGGTGCGCGGCAACGGCCAGATCATCCAGGAACTCGAGGCCATCTTCCGCGGCGCCGGCTGGAACGTGATCAAGGCCATCTGGGGCTCGGAGTGGGATGCGCTCCTGGCCAACGACAACGACGGCCTGCTCGTGAAGCGCATGGGCGAAGTGGTCGACGGGGAATATCAGAAGTACGCCGTCGAGACCGGCGACTACGTGCGCAAGCACTTCTGGGGCACCGACCCGCGCCTGCTCGAGATGGTCAAGCACCTCTCGGACGAGCAGCTGAAGAAGCTCACGCTCGGCGGCCACGATCCCGTGAAGGTCTACAACGCCTTCAAGCGGGCCACCGAAACCAAGGACATGCCCACCGTCATCCTGGCCCGCACCATCAAGGGCTACGGCGTGGGCGAGTCGGGCGAGAGCAAGAACGTCGCGCACAACCAGAAGAAGCTGAACGACGCCGAACTGACCGCGTTCCGCACCCGCTTCGGCATTCCCATCTCGGACGAGGACGTCGCCAAGGCGCCTTTCTACAAGCCGTCGGCCGACAGCGTCGAGGCCAAGTACATCGTCGAGCGGCGCAAGGCCATGAACGGCGCGGTGCCCAAGCGGCACGTGCGGGTCGAGCCGATCACGGCCGACCTGCGGGAGCTGTTCGAGGAATTCCACACCGGCACCGAAGGGCGCCCGGCCTCGACGACCATGGTGTTCGTGCGCATGCTGTCGAAGCTGCTGCGCGACGAGGCCATCGGCAAGCTGGTCGTGCCGATCGTGCCCGACGAAGCGCGCACCTTCGGCATGGAGGCGCTGTTCCGCCAGGTGGGCATCTACGCCCACGCCGGTCAGCTCTACGAGCCGGTCGACCGCGACACGCTGCTCTACTACAAGGAAGCCGAAGACGGGCAGATTCTCGAAGAGGGCATCAACGAGGCCGGCTCGATGTCGTCGTTCATCGCCGCCGGCACGGCCTACGCCAGCCACGGCATCAACACCATTCCCTTCTACATCTTTTATTCGATGTTCGGCCTCCAGCGCGTCGGCGATCTGGTCTGGGCTGGCGCCGACATGCGGATGCGCGGCTTCGTCGTCGGCGGCACCGCGGGCCGCACCACGCTGAACGGCGAGGGCCTGCAGCACGAGGACGGCAACAGCCACGTGCTGGCGCTGCCGGTGCCGACGTGCCTGGCCTACGACCCGGCCTTTGCCTACGAGCTGGCCGTGATCATCGAAGACGGCATCCGGCGGATGTACGCGGAGGGCGAGAACGTCTTCTACTACCTCACCGTGATGAACGAGCAGTACACCCATCCGCCGATGCCCAAGGGGGCCAAGGACGGCATCCTCAAGGGCATGTACGTGGCCAAGCCCACGACCAAGCCCAAGGCGAAGCTGCGCGCGCAGATCTTCGGCAGCGGCACGATCCTGACCGAGGCGCTCAAGGCCCAGCAGATCCTCGAGGAGAAGTACAACGTCGGCGCCGACGTGTGGAGCGTCACCAGCTACGGCAACCTTTACCGCGACGGCCACGCCTGCGATCGCTGGAACCGGCTGCACCCCACGGCCACGCCCAAGGTGCCCTACGTGACGCAGGTCACGGCCGGAGCGCCCGGCGTGTTCGTGGCTGCGTCCGACTACCTGAAGGTCATGCCCGACGTCATCGACCGGTGGCTGCCCCGGCCGCTGACCAGCCTGGGCACCGACGGCTTCGGCCGCAGCGAGACCCGGGCGGCCCTCCGCGATTTCTTCGAAGTGGACGCGCGGTTCATCGCCCTGGCCACGCTGCACGCCCTGATGCAGGACAAGCAGGTCGAGCCCAAGGTGGTGGAGCAAGCCATCAAGGACTTCGCGATCAATCCCGACAAGGCGGATCCCGCCATTTCCTAAGGACGGGCGCCCCCTGCGGGCGCCGACAGGTGTTGCCGTGACTGAGTTCAAGCTCCCCAACCTGGGTGATGGTGTGGCCGCGGGCGACGTGCTCCGCGTGATGGTGAAAGTGGGCGACACGGTGGCGGTCGATCAGGCCGTCGTCGAACTGGAGACCGACAAGGCCACGCTCGAAGTGCCCTCGTCGGTGGCCGGCCGCGTCACCGAACTGAAGGTGAAGCCGGGCGACAAGATCACGCCCGGCCAGGTCGTGCTCGTGGTCGAGGAGGCCGGCGCCGGCGCCGCGCCGGCCAAGGGCGACGCCGGCAAGGCCGAAGCGGCGAAGGCCGAACCGGCAAAGGCTGAACCGGCAAAGGCTGAACCGGCCAAGGCCGCACCGGCAGCCACGGCCGACATCGCCGCGCCCGAGACCATGACTGCGGCCACCGCGTCGTTGTCCGGCCCGGGCGAAACCGACCAGCCGACCGACCGGCCGTTGATGGCGGATGCGGGCGAGCCAGAGCAGCCGGCCGACCGCGGCGACAAGGTGCTGGCCTTCTCACCGGGCCGTCCGGCCTCGCCCGGCGCCTCGGCCGGTCCCGTGGCTCCGGCCGCGCCCTCGGTGCGCCGCATGGCCCGCGAACTGGGCGTGGATCTGCACCAGGTGACGGGCACCGGGCCGAACGGCCGCATCAGCCAGGACGACGTGAAGGCCTTCACCAAGACGGTGATGGCCAGCCTCGGCGGCGGCGGCCAGCGCGCCGTGGCCACGGTGTCGGGCGCCTCGGTGGCGCTGCCCGACTTCTCGAAGTGGGGCGCCGTCGAGCGCAAGGCCATGAGCGGCATCCGCCGCAAGACGGGCGAGCACCTGTCGCACGCCTGGAACACCATTCCGCACGTCACGCAGTTCGACAAGGCCGACATCACCGCCCTCGAGGTGGTGCGCAAGAACTATCGCGGCGAAGTCGAGAAGGCCGGCGGCAACCTGACGGTCACCGCCATCGCCTGCAAGGTGGTCGCCAGCGCGCTCAAGGTGTTCCCACAGTTCAACGCCTCGGTCGACGCGGCCGGCGAGGCCATCGTCTACAAGAAGTACGTCCACGTCGGCATCGCCGTCGACACCGAGAACGGGCTGCTCGTGCCCGTCGTGCGCAACGCCGACCAGAAGAACCTCACGCAGATCTCGGTCGACATCCAGGCCCTGGCCGACAAGGCCAAGGCCCGCAAGCTGACGCTCGACGAGATGTCGGGCGGATCGATGTCGATCTCGAACCTGGGCGGCATTGGCGGCACCGCGTTCACCCCCATCGTCAACTGGCCGGAAGTGGCCATTCTCGGCTTGTCGCGCGGCGCGATGGAGCCGAAGTGGAATGGTTCCGCCTTCGAGCCGCGGCAGATGCTGCCGCTCTCGCTCAGCTACGATCACCGCCTCATCGACGGCGCCGACGCGATTCGCTTCCTGCGCTGGGTCGTCGATGCGTTGGAGAACCCCTTCGCGCTGGCGCTGAGGGGCTAGCCGGGGCCGCGGTCGCCGGCGATTCGCTCACGAGATCACGAGATCATCCAAATGCCATCAGTCATCGTTCTCGGCGCCGGCCCCGGCGGATATGCGGCCGCCTTCTATGCCGCCGACCTGGGCATGCAGGTCACGCTCGTCGACGAGGAGAAGAACCCGGGCGGCGTGTGCCTCTACCGCGGGTGCATTCCGTCGAAGGCCCTGCTGCACGTGGCCAAGCTCATCGACGAGTCGAAGCACGCCAGCGCCTGGGGCGTGGAGTTCGGCAAGCCGAAGGTCGACCTCGACAAGCTGCGCGCCTACAAGGACTCGGTGGTCGAGAAGCTCACCGGCGGCACCGGCCAGATCGCCAAGCTGCGCAAGATCACCTACGTGCAGGGCCACGCCACGCTGACCGGCCCGACGTCGCTGTCGGTGAAGACCGCGACCGGCGCGCAGGACGTGACGGCCGACTACATCGTGCTGGCCACCGGTTCGCATCCGACCCGGATTCCGACCCTCAGCCTCGACAGCCCGCGCGTGCTCGACTCGACCGGCGCGCTCGATCTGCCCGAGATTCCCAAGACGCTGCTGGTCATCGGCGGCGGCTACATCGGGCTCGAACTCGGATCGGTCTACGCGGCCCTCGGCACCAAGGTGTCGGTGGTCGAGATGACCCCGGGGCTGTTGCCCGGCGCGGACCGCGACCTCGTGAAGCCGCTGGCGCAGCGCATCGAGAAGACGTTCGCCAAGGTGATGCTCGCCACCAAGGTGACCGGGATGACCGCCGCCAAGGCTGGCGTCACCGTGACCTTCGAGGGCGAAGGGGCGCCGGCCACGGAGACCTACGACTACGTGCTGGTTTCGATCGGGCGCCGTCCGAACTCGAAGATCGACGGGCTGGACACCACCGGCGTGAAGGTCGACGGCAAGGGCTTCATCGAAACCGACGGTCAGCGGCGCACCGCCGAGCCCACCATGTTCGCGATTGGCGACGTGGCCGGCGAGCCGATGCTGGCGCACAAGGCGTCGCACGAAGCGCGCGTGGCCATCGAGGCCATTGCCGGTCACAAGGCCGTGTTCGCGCCGGCGGCGATTCCCGCCGTGGTCTTCACCGATCCCGAAATCGCCTGGGCCGGCCTGACCGAGGCCGAGGCGGAGAAGGAAGGCCGCAAGGTCGAGATTTCGCGCTTCCCGTGGCCGGCCTCGGGACGCGCCATCGCCATCGACCGCGTGGACGGCATGACCAAGCTCGTCATCGATCCCGACACCGGCCGCATCCTCGGCGTGGGCATGGTCGGCTCGGGTGCCGGCGAGCTCATCGCCGAGGGCGTGCTGGCCATCGAGATGGGGGCGACGGCCGAGGACCTGAAGCTGACCATCCATCCGCATCCGACGCTGTCGGAGACGGTGATGGAGGCGGCCGAAGTGTTCTTCGGCCAGGCCACGCACGTCTACCGGCCGAAGAAGAAGTAGCGGCCCGCGCGTCTTCGCCTGGGGGCCCGGCCTGGTGTAGCCTGAGCGTCCACCGTGTTTCGTCAGATGGTCCGCACGCCGCTTCTGCTGCTCGCGGCATTCGCGATCCTGGCCTCGGCCTGCCACCGCGGTCCGGCGCCGCCCGAACTGGCGGCGTTCGGCACGCTCGACCCCGCCGTGTCGGCGCTCGTGGCCGAACAGCTCACCGCGGTCGAGGCCTCGCCGCGGGACGGGAACGGGTGGGGCCGCCTGGCCATCGTCCTCGAGGCCAACGGCCTGTCCGGCGCAGGCGCGCGACACCTACGCCGTGGCCGCCACCCTGCCGGCCACGCACGGCCGCTGGTGGTATCACCTGGCGCGCGCCCGGTCGCGCGAGGGCGACACCGAGGCCGCGCTGGCGGCCTTCGACCAGGCCATCGCGCTGTCTCCCGATTACGTGCCGGCGCGGTGGCGGCGCGGCCAGCTGCTGCTCGATCGCGGTGATCTCGCCGGCGCGGAAGCCGCATTCCGCGTGGCCGTCAACCTGGCCCCGCGCGACTCGGCGGCGACGACCGGCCTGGCCCGCGTGCACCTCGCCAAGGGGCAGCCGCAAGCGGCGGCCGCCGCGCTGGAGGCGCTGCTCGAGCGCACTCCCACCGACCGCTATGCCTACCAGGTGCTGTCCTCCGCCTATCGCGCGCTGGGCCGCGAGCGCGACGCGGCGGAGGCCGTGGCGGCCGGCGCCTCGGGCGAGCCTTTCTGGGACGACCCGTGGCTCGACGAAGTCGGCACCTTCCGGCGCGGCTTCGCGGCGACGCTGAAGGAGGCAACGGCGCTCAGCGGCGAAGGCCGCTTCCCCGAAGCGATCGCCTTGCTCGAACGACTGCGCGTCGAGCGCCCCGGCGATCGCGAACTGCTCACCTATCTGGGCGGCGTCTACGCCGCGGCCGGGCGCTTGGCCGAGGCCAAGACGATCCTGGACGGCGTGCTGGCGGCGACGCCCGACGACTTCGACGCGACCATGCACCTGGCCACCGGGCATCTCTTCGCCGGCACCTACGACGAGGCCGATCGCCTGGTGCAGAAGGCGCTGGCGCTACGCCAGGGCGATGCCGACGCCGTCCGGCTGCGCGGCGTGATCGCGTGGCGCCGGCAGCGGCTCGAGGAGGCCGAGCGCTGGCTGGCGGAGGCGGCTGCCGCCAACCCCGACGACGCCAAGGCCCCCGGCTGGCTGGGGATGGTGCGCCAGGAACGGGGCCGCGCTGCCGACGCTCTGGTCGCGTTCCGCCAGGCGCTGTCGCGCGATCCGCTGCTCGCCGAGGCGCTCGTCGGCGGGGCCGCGGCGGCCATGGCCGGCGGCGAGTTCGACGAGGCGGCCCGCTGGCTGGCGCGGGCCCGGCGCGTGTCGCCGTCGCATCCGCAACTGGCGGAGATGGAGCGCCGGCTGGCAGCGAAGCGGAAGTCGTGACGGCCGGCGCCCGGCTGAGGCGACGGTGGGTGGCAGCGGCGGCCGGCGTCGCCGGGCTCATGGCCGGGGTCCTCGGCGCGTGCGGACCGGGTGCGCCATCCTCGACGGAGCCGCGCGCCGGCGCCGCGGCGGGCAACGCCAGCGTGACCGCCGCCGCGCCGTGGTTCGAGGACGTGGCGCCGGCAGCGGGCCTGGTCTTCACGCACCGCTCGGGCCACGCCGGCACCACCTTCCGGCTGCCCGAGATCATGGGCGGCGGCGCCGCGCTCTTCGACATGGACGGCGACGGCGACCTCGATGTCCTGCTGGTGCAGAGCGGGGCCATCGGCGAAGTCGACAGCGGGCCGCGGCACCGGCTCTTTCGCAACGACGGCCGCGGCCGCTTTGCCGACGCCACGGCCGGGAGCGGCGTGGGCGTGCCCGGCTTCGGCATGGGCGTGGCGACCGGCGACTACGACGGCGACGGGGACGTCGATCTCTACCTCACGAACCTCGGCGGCAACGTCCTGCTGGGCAACGACGGCACCGGCCGCTTCACCGACGTCACGGCGGCGGCGGGCGTGGCCGGCAGCGGCTGGAGCACGAGCGCCACGTTCTTCGACGCGGAGGGCGACGGCGACCTGGATCTCTTCGTGACGCGATATCTCGACTGGCGGCCGGGGCGCGAGCGGCAGTGCTTCAGCCTCGCCGGGACGGTGGACTACTGCAGCCCGAAGAACTACGACGCGCCGACGAGCGACCTTTTCTTCAGGAACGACGGCCGCGGCAGGTTTTCGGACCAGTCTGCCGCCGCCGGTCTCGGGGCCGCGCGGGGCAACGGCCTCGGCGTGATCGCCGATGACGTCAACGGCGATGGCCGCCCCGACGTCTTCGTCGCCAACGACGGCACGCCCAACCACCTGTGGATCAACGCCGGCGGCGGGCGCTTCGTCGAGTCGGCGCTCCGCCTCGGGGTGGCCATCGATCAGGACGGCGCCCCCAAGGCCGGCATGGGCGTGCACGCCGCCGATCCCGACGACGACGGCGACAACGACCTGCTGGTGATGAATCTCGACGCCGAGTCGGACTCCTACTTCCGCAACGACGGCGCCTTTTTCGTCGACGCCACCAACCTGGTCGGGCTGCGCGTGGCCAGCCGCCGCTACACGCGCTTCGGCATGGCGATGGCCGACTTCGACAACGACGGACGTCTCGATCTCTACGAGGCCAATGGCCGCGTCGGCCTCCAGGGCGAGACCTTCGCCGCCGATCCCTATGCCGAGCCGAACCTGCTCTTCCGCGGCCTGGCCGGTCCGAGATTCGAGGAACTGCTGCCGCGCGGCGGCACCGTGGCGCCGCTCATCGCGACGAGCCGCGCCGCGGCCTTCGGCGATGTCGACGACGACGGCGGCGTGGACATCCTCGTGGCCAATCGCGACGGCGCGCCGTATCTGCTCAGGAACGTGGCGCCGTCGCGTGGACACTGGGCGCTCCTCTCGGTCAGGACCCGCCAGGGCCGCGACGCTCTCGGCGCCGTCCTGACCATCACCGCCGGCGGACGCACCTGGCGCCGCGATGTGCGCACCGGCTACAGCTACCTGGCCGCCAGCGACCCGCGCGTGCACATCGGGCTGGGCGCGGCGGCGGTGATCGATGGCGTCGAGGTGCGCTGGCCGGACGGCCGGTCCGAGCGCTTCGGCCCGCTGCCGGCCGACCGGGTGCACGCCGTCGTCGAGGGCGCGGGCCAGCCGGCGGGGGCTACCGCACCTCGGTGATCCCGGCGCCCTGCACCTCGGTAATCGTGGTCGTCTGGCCGAGCGTTACCCCCGAGCGCGTCTGGACCGAGCCGCTCGGCCAGGTGACGCGCACCGTGGCGGGGGACTCGTCCGCGGCGAAGCCGAAGGTCAGCGTGCGCTCGCTCTGCGAGAGGTAGCCGTGCGTGGCGGACACCAGCCGCCGCATGGTGCGCGTGCCGGTCTCGATCTCGACCCGGGCGCCGTCGGCATCGTGCGTGCTGACCGCGCCGACCAGGTGTATCCGCGCCCAGCGCGCGGCGCTGACGTCGTTGCGCAACAGCCGCACGGGTCCGGCCGTGGGCACGAGCAGCACGTCGAGATCGCCGTCGCCGTCGATGTCGCCGTAGGCGCCGCCGCGCCCGACCAGCGGCGCGGCCAGGGCGCCGGTGTCGGCGACCGGAACGAAGGTGGCCGGCGCGTCCGGCCCGGCATTCCAGTAGAGTTTCGCCGGTTGGGCGTGCTGCTGGCTGGCCTGCACGAGCGCGATCTGATCCTCGACGTGGCCGTTGATGGTGAGCAGATCGAGCCGGCCGTCGAGGTCGTAGTCGAAGAAGAGCACGCCGAAGGTGAGCGAGGCGCGGCTCGGCGCCCCCAGCCCGGACGGGATCGCTTCGTCCACGAACTGTCCGGACCCGGTCTGCTTGACGAAGAGCGCGGTCATCTCGTTGGCGAAGTTGCCGATGGCGATGGCCGGCGCGCCGTCGTCGCGGACGTCGGCGGCGTCGATGCCCATGCCCGAGCGCGCGTTGCCGTAGCTGTCGTAGGCCAGGCCGAGCGTGGTGCCGACTTCCTCGAACGTGCCGTCGCAGCGGTTGCGGAACGCGAAGTTGCGGACCGTGTCGTTGGCCACGACGAGGTCGACGCAGGCGTCGTCGTCGAGGGCGACGAGAGCCACGCCGAGCGACTTGGCGGCCGGCTGCCGGGTGACCGGTTCGGTGACGACGAGACCGGCCGCGGCGGCGCGCTCGGTGAAGCGGCCATCGCCCAGGTTGACGTAGAAGGCCGGCGCCGTGCCGGCGAAGTTGCGCGGCGGACCGTAGGCGCGGCCGATGCCGGCCAGGCTGAAGTCCTGGGCCAGGTCGACGGCCCGGCTCCAGCGGACGTAACGGCACACGAACAGATCGAGGTCGCCGTCGTTGTCGGCGTCGAACCAGGTGGCGCACGTGCTCCAGTCGTCGGCGCCGCCGGCCACCCCGGCGCTGGCGGTGATGTCGTGAAAGCGGCCGCCGACATTCCTGAGCAGCGTGTTGCGGCCGACGGCGGTCAGATACAGGTCGGTCCAGCCGTCGTTGTCGAAGTCCCCGGCGGCCACGCCCATGCCGTAGCTCTGCACCGCCAGGCCCATCGTGGCCGTGGCCTCGGTGAAGCGTCCGGTCCCGTCGTTGACGAAGACCACGAGCGTGGAGGGGGTGGGGCCGGGCGCCGGCGCGGCGGGCCGGGCCCATGGCCACGGGCGGCCGTTCACGAGCACGATGTCGAGGTCGCCGTCGTTGTCGAGGTCGGCCAAAGCGCCGCCGCCGCCGGTGGTCTCGGGCAGCAGCTTCTCGCCGTCGGCGCCGTTGACCCGCGTGAAGCCGGCCAGGCCCGCGGCGGTCGTGACATCGACGAAGCGCGCGGCCGGCGCCGCGCCGCCGGCGCGCTCGCCGGCCTCCGGCCCGGACGTGACCGGCCGGTCGCGCGTGGTGAGCCAGCGCGCGGCGGCGCCGGCGACGAGCAGGGCCACGACGAGGCCGGCGAGGCGGAGGCTGGTGCGGCGGGAAGCGTCGGTCACGGGCAGACTCCGGCGATCAGGGGCGAGGGGCGGTGGCCGTCGGCGGCGGGGTCCCGGCGGGGCGCTGCAGGTCGTAGATCACGATCGCCTGCGCGGCGTGGTTGGCCGCCGGGTTGGCGGCGCGATGGATGGCCATCACGCGGCTGCGGGACTGTTCGTCGGCGGTGTAGCGCAGGTGCGCCTCGCGGTGCGCCGTGGCCCGCGCCTGGTCGCCGAGTTCGCCGTACACGAGGTTGAGCGCGTAGTGGGCGGTGACGTTCTCCATGTCGATGGCCAGCGTACGCTCGAAGGCCGCCGCGGCGTCGCGCAGCCGGGCGGTCCGGGCCGCGGTGCGGACGGCGCCGCGTTCCTGCTTGGCGCGCTCGAAGTGCGCCTGCCCGAGTTCGTTCAGCACCTCGTAATCGCGACTGAAGTCGAAGCCGCGCGCGGTGAGCGCCGGCGAGCTGGCGCCGAGCGCCGCCGTGAAGTTGGCGATGGCCTCGTCGAGGTGGCCGTTCTCCTTGTTCACCAGGCCGTTCATCCAGGCCACGGTCCACGGCGCGGCCCCGGCCGCCCCGGCCCGGCGCAGCGCCTGCGCGGCTTCGTCGAGCCGGCCCTCCTTGTGATACACGCGGGCCAGGTTGAGCGGACCCTCGGGACGCCCCAGGCGTTCCACCTCGGTGAAGGCCGCCTCGGCCTGGCGCAGCTCGCCCTTGTCGCTGCCGGCGTTGCCTTCGAGGAGCAGCCCGATGCCGTAGTCGTTCCAGCGTTCCCACGCGGGCTGCGCCGGCGCGGCCGCGCCGCCTCCCGGCAGGGCCTGGACGGCGGCGGCCAGGGTCGTCACCGGCAGGGTCATGCGGTAGTCGTCGCCCGCCACGAACCGCATCATCGTGAGGTCGAACTTGCGGTAGAGCAGCCGGGCCTCGATGGTGAGGGCCGCGGCGCCGAGGCGCGGCACGTCGAAGGCGTAGTGCACGACCTGCGCCGCCCCCGGCGGAATCTGCTTGTCGTAGAGCGGCACGTAGATGTCCTGGACGTTGCGCCGGTCGACCTTGCGGCCCTGGCGATCGAGCATGTAGACGTTGACGAAGTGCGACCACGGGTCGACGCGGCCGTCGGGGTCGATGGCGCCGCTCCGGCCGATCACCGTGTCGCCGGCCTTGACCGTGATCTGCACCCACACCTCGTTCGAGTCGGCCGTGCCCTGGGTGAAGTGATGGCCGACCTTGCGCGTGCGCAGCACGAGCTCGGCCAGGTAGCGCGTGCCGGGCGTGAGCGTCGGCGCGGCGCCGTCGAGCGGACCGATCAGGCGTCCCGACACGGTGCCGCCCTCGCGCAGGCCGAACAGGTCGAGCGTCACCACCTGATCGAGGAACGCCGCTTGCGCCGCCACCGTCTGCTGGTCGCCGCGCAGGAAGGGGACGGCGGTGTTGGCGCCGGTGAAGCGATGGTCGTGGATGGCCAGGGCGCCGGAGGCGTCGAAGGGCCGCGCGCCGAAATCGCCCGAGGCTCGCAGCGGCATGTGGCAGCCGGCGCAGCTCGACTCGGCCGTGGGCGGGTAGTAGAAGCTGCGGGCGCCGCGGCCCGACACGCCGCTCAGGATGAAGCTGTCGTAGTGGTTCTGCCCGCGCAGGAACTCCTTGTAGTCGTTGAGCGCGCCCGGGATGTGCACCTTGTGGCAGGTGGAGCAGAACTCCGGCGTGCGGTGCAGCGGCTTGAGGAAGGTGGTCTTGTGGAAGGCCGGCTTGGCCTTGATCAGCTGCTGGCTGAGGGCGCGCAGCGTCGGGTTGGCGCTGAAGGCGAAGGGATAGTGACGCGGCTCGCCAATGGTGTAGTCGGCGTTGCCGCGCGTGCTGTTCACCCGCTCGATGGCGTGGCACGAGGTGCAGGTGATGCCGGCCTGCGCCGTCGGGTCGCCGTCGGTGTCGAAGTCGGCGCGGCTGAAGGCGCCGGAAAAGAGCGGCACCGGATCGTGGCAGCCGGCGCACCAGCGGCTGGCGTCGACGTTGCCGTCGCGGGCCAGGAGCATCCGGCGCGTGTCCTTGACGCTGGCGGCGTAGACGGGGTTGTTGAACGAGCTGAAGCGATGCGCGCTCGACAGCCAGCCCTGGTGGGCGTCGCCGTGACACCCGGCGCAGTAGCTGCCGTCCATCAACGCGGCGGGTGGGATGGGGCGGCCCGTGACCGTGCGCGCCAGCGACGGCGCCAGGGTCTCGGGCGCGCCGGCCAGGTCGGGCGCGCGGCTGAGCCGCGCGTCGGCGACGGCCGTGACCACGACCACGGCCGCGGTGGCCAGTGCCCATCCCCACACGGCCGGCGGGCGCAGGCGGCGCCCGCGCCGGCGATGCTGCATGAACGCCCAGGCAGCCCCGAAGGGCACCAGGACGTGCAGCCAGTAGGCCGCCGCGCGGGCCGCCGGCTGGCGCAGGTCGACGCCGGCGACGCGCATCAGCGCCAACCCGGTCACGAGCACCACGACGCTCAGCCCGGCCAGCAGGTAGCCCACGCGGGCGGCGCGGCGGTTGGGGTGCGTGCGGGCGGCCAGCGGATGGGCCGTGGCGAAGATCAGGAAGGGCGCGAGCACGAGCAGCCCGGCGCCCAGGTGGGCGAGGACCGCCCACTGGTAGACGTAGCCCTGGTAGCTGTTGCCGGTCGTCCACTCGGCCGCCGTCACCGCGCCGAGATACGCGGCCGTGGCCGTGAGCGCCGCGACACAGAACGTAGACGGCGTAGAGCAGCCACCGGGTGCCCGGGCCGACCACGGAGTAGCGTCCGCCGCCGGGCCGCGTCATCGGCCGCTTTCGTAACGGGTGTTGAGCGCGGCGTGCAGCCGCCGTCGTGCCGGGGTGTCGCGCCCGGGCAGCGGCGCCACCGTCTCGCCGTCCCTGGTGTAGAGGTCCATGTCCTTGCACCAGCCGTCGGCCTCGAGCACGACGCGTCGGGTCCACCCGGCTGCCGGCGCCTCGGCAGGCGCGGCGAAGGTCATCAGCACCTCCTCGCCGGGGCCGAAGATGGCGACGGCGGCATCGGCGGCGGCGACGAGCACGTCGACGGCGCCGAACCGCGAGTACCAACCGCGCTGGTGGCGCGTGTCGCCGAGCGGCGCGCGCCGGTCGTAGTCGTAGTGCGGCGTGCGCTGCGGCCCGGTGGTGCGCGTGGCGAAGCCGCTCTGGCGCAGCGTCGCCGCCACGAGCGGCAGCGCGCGGACCACGACCGCGGGTGCGGCCTCGGCGTAGATCACGGCCACGCGGTCCCAGTAGATCTCCTGCGAGGTGCGCAGGCGCAGGGCGGTCGTGCCCTCGGGCAGGCGCGACAGCGGCAACGTCATGCGCCGGGGCATCCCGGCCGGGTAGCCGAAGTCTGGCGCCACCGTGTGCCAGCGGCCGTCGGCGCCGCGCGCGTCGAGCGTCGGGGCGGTGTAGGCGGCGCCGGCCTGCCACGCCGCGAACACCGTCTGGGCATAGGGGTACTCGACCCAGCCGTCGATCATCAGCACCGGGCGGCCCGGACCGCGATCGAGCGCCTGGTCGAAGCTGAGCTCGAGCACATGCGGCGCGGTCATGCCGATGAAGCGCGCGTCGGGCGCGCCCGGCGGCGCGGCCTCGAGGTCGGCGGCGGCGACAGCGGCGGTCACGTCCTGGCCGCGGTCGTTCACCGCCCGCCGCGGCCGGCGTTCCTCGCGGAAGAAGATGGGGGCGCTGGTCGGCGCCGGCCCGGCCACGGCCTTGCGCTCGTCGAGGGCCATCTGCCAGCCGGGCGGCAGATCGTAGGCGACGAGCGCGGCGCGATCCAGGTAGGTGACCTCTTCCATCGGCTCGCCGATGACCAGCTCGTAGCGGCCGTCGCGCGGCGCCAGACTGCCCTCGGGGAAGAGGACGTGCTCGCGCGGCAGCGGCTCGCTGTAGACGCCGGGACGCTCGAAGAACCCGATCCCGCCGACGCCGAGGATGTCGGTCACGAAGCTCATCGAGGTGCCGTTGAAGGCGAAGAGCACGGGACAGCTCGAGAGCTGGCGCTGCGTCTCCTCGATCACGTGGAGGCGGTCCGCGTCGAGGTTGATCTCGGTCTGCAGCACGCCGTCGGGCCAGGTGATGGCCGCAAAATCGGCCCGCGGCGCGCCGCCCAGGCCGACGGCGAAGGGCTGCAGGCTCTGGCCGGGCCCGGACTGCGGCCGGACCGTGTCGAAGGCCGTCCACCGGGAGCCGGTCCGTACCGCCACGCGGGTGCCGATGCCCGAGACATTCGAGCGCAGCTGATCGCTCGTGCGGTCGCGACCGGTCACGGCCAGGGTCACAAACGGATGACGTCCCGGTCCCGGCTTCCATTCCGCCAGGCCGTTCAGGCTGGCGCCGATGATCGAGGGGCCCCGCGCCGGATCGAGATAAGCCACGGTCCAGCCGTTCACCGGCACGCCGGCGTCGAAGACGGCGCGGGCCGCGCTCGCGCCCTCGGTGGTCACGTCGAAGGCGGCCCAGCTGCGTCCCTGGGTGGTCACCAGGTCGAGCCGGCCGTCGCCGTTGCTGTCGGCCACGGCCAGGCGGGAGGCGCGCCCGGCGATGGGGTTGGCCAGTTGGACCCCGCGCCACACGCCGCTGGCGTCGGGGGTCCAGCGTTCCAGGCCGCGCGGTCCGGTGGTGTAGAGCTCGGCCTGGCCGTTGGCGTTCAGATCGGCGCCCAGGACGGCATCGAAGGAGGCCGCCGCGAACGCCTCGAAGCCGGTGGCGCGCCGGTAGTTCCACCCCCGGTCGTTGATGAAGACGTCGTGCGGCGGCGCGGCGTTGAGCACGACCAGGTCGTGGTCGCGGTCGTGGTCGAGGTCGACGATGGCGACGCCGGTGGAGCCGCGCCCGCCGCCGAGCCCGGCCGCCGCGGCGATGGGGCGGAAGGTGCCGTCGCCGTTGTTGCTGAGCAGTTCGTTCGGGCCGGCGGCGTTGGTGAGCCAGATGTCCAGGTCGCCGTCGTGGTCGGCGTCGACCAGGGCGCCGTCGACGCCGTCGATCCGGCGGGTGCTGGCGCGGCTGCGAACGGTGTCGTCGAGCCAGACGTTCGGCCGCGGTCTGCCGCCACACGCTGGTGCCGCCGGCGCCGCGCACCAGCACCACGTCGGTGCGGCCGTCGTTGTCGAGGTCGCCCCACAGGGCGGCGCGAACGTCGGTGACCGCCGCCAGCGGGTGCGCGAGGTCGGCGCGCCAGCCGTCGGGGCCCGCCAGGAGCAGCGCGTTCGGCGCGCCGGCCTCGAGGACGTTGGCGGCGAAGATGTCGAGCCGGCCGTCGCCGTCGATGTCGGCCACGGTGACCGACCGGGCCTCGGCGCCCGACGAGCGCCACGGCACCGCGGCCTTCGCCGTGACCGGCGCGGCCGTCAGGAAGCGCGCCCCAGCCGGGGCGGCGGCGGGGGTGACCGCCGCGGCGTCCACGGTGATCGCCATCGCCAGCGGCCCCATGCGCGTGTACTTGAACTCCGCCATCGCTGCCCGCGGGTCGCTCTCGAGCGCCTGGAAGCGGGCCAGCATCGCCTGCGCCTCGGCGGCCCGGCCGAGCCGCTGCAGGGCCTGGAACGCGCCGTAGTGGGCGCTGCGCAGCAAGGGATCGGCCGATTGCGCCTGGGCGAACCACACCAGGGCCTCGGCCGGCGCCGTCGCGATCCGCGCCTGGCCGGCGAAGTAGGCGGGGAAGGCATCGCCCGGAGTCCGCGTCGCCACGTCGCTGAGCAACGGGAACGCGTCGGCATCGCGGCCGCCGTAGAGCAGCAGGAGCCCGAGGACGTAGCCGGCCCGCGGTCCGACGGCGGCACTGGTGACCAGCGGCCGGAGGAGGCGCTCGGCCTCGGCCCCGTCGCCCTCGCGTTGCCGGTTGAGGAGGGCGATTGCCAGGTCGAGCGTGGCTTCGTGCGACTGCGGCCGGGTGCTGGTGGCGGCGGCGAACGCGGTGACGGCCGCCGTGAAGTCGTAGCGGCCCATGTGCGCCACGCCCTGGTTGACCGCCGCGACGAGGGCAGACGGCGAGGACTGGGGCGCCGTGGGCGCCTCCCGCTGGCACGCCGACAGCGCCAGCAGCGGCGCGCAGGCGAGCACGAGTTTCAGCGAGGGGAGTATCGGCACGCGGTCGTGGGCCGGATTGTACCGCACGCCCCCGCCGCGCCCCGGCGGCGCCGGGAGGTCATCCCGGCGTCGCGGACCGGGCTAGCGCGCGGCCGCGAGCGACGCCGCGTCGGCCTGTTCGTGGGCGTGGTACGAGCTGCGGACGAGCGGTCCGGCCTCGACGTGGGCGAAGCCCAGGCCGAGCGCCAGGCGCTTCAGTTCCTTGAACTCGTCGGGGTGGTAGTAGCGCGTCATCGGCGCGTGGTCGGGCGAGGGGCGCAGATACTGGCCGAGGGTGAGGATGGCCACACCCGCCTCGCGCAGGTCTCTGAACACCTGGACGAGTTCGTCGGACTCCTCGCCCAGGCCGACCATGAGACCGGTCTTGGTCGGGATGTGCGGGGCGAAGCGGCGGGCGCGGTCGAGCAGCTCCAGGCAACGCGAGTACTTCCCGCCGGAGCGGGCCATGCGGTAGAGGCGCGGCACCGTCTCGGTGTTGTGGTTCAGGATGTCGGGACGCGCGTCGAGCACCGTGCGCAGCGCCGCCTCCTCGCCCTTGAAATCGGGAATCAGCACCTCGACGCGGCAGTCGGGCACGCGGGCCTTGATCTCGCGAATGGTGCCCGCGAAGATCGACGCGCCGCCGTCGGGCAGGTCGTCGCGATCGACCGAGGTGATGACCGCGTACTTGAGCGCCATCGCCCGCACCGCCTCGCCGACGCGGGCCGGTTCGTGCACGTCGAGCGCCTCGGGACGCCCGTGCTTCACCGCGCAGTACGCGCAGGCCCGGGTGCAGACGTCGCCGAGGATCATGAAGGTGGCCGTGCCGTGGTGCCAGCACTCGCCGATGTTCGGGCAGTGGGCGTCCTCGCACACCGTGTTCAGCTTCAGGTCGCGCATGATGCCCTTCAACCGGAGATAGTTCTCCGAGCCGGGGGCGCGCACTTTCAGCCAATCGGGTTTGGGCTCACGCGGGCGGATGAAATGTAGCGGTGCTTCCACTGTTCCTAGTGTAGCGGACCCCGGGGGAGGGGGCCAGGGCCGGCCAGGCGGTGGCATACTCCAGCCATGCCAACCGGCACGCTGGCCATCACCTACCTGGGCCACAGCGCCTTCTCGCTCCGCACCCCCGGCGGCACGATCGTGCTCTTCGACCCGTGGTACACCGGCAACCCGACGTTCCCGGCGGGCCGCGAGCCAAAGGCGGCCGACCTGATCCTGATCTCGCACGGCCACAGCGACCATATCGCCGATGCCGCGGCCGTGGCCCGGCAGACCGGGGCCACCGTGGTGGGCATCCACGAGATCACCGCGTGGCTGGGCACCAAGGGGGTGCAGCGCCTCGAAGCGATGAACAAGGGCGGCACCATCGAGACGCACGGGCTGCGCATCACCCTGACCGACGCGCGCCACAGCAGCAGCTTCGAGGATACCTATCTGGGTGAGCCGGCCGGCTTCGTGGTGCGGCTCGAGAACGGCCAGACCATCTACTTTGCCGGCGACACGGCGCTGTTCGGCGACATGAAGCTCATCGCCGAGCTCTACCGCCCCGACATCGCCTTCCTGCCCATCGGCGATCGCTTCACCATGGGCCCGGACACGGCGGCAATAGCGGCCAAGTGGTTGGGCGTGAAGCAGGTGGTGCCGATGCACTGGGGCACGTTCCCGCTGCTCACCGGCACGCCGGCGATGCTGAAAGCGCACCTGGCCGGCAGCGGCATCGACGTGCTGGAGCTGCACCCGGGCGAGACCACCGAGTAGCGGGCGGGCGGCGCGGTGCGGGCTGCGGAGGAGCACGCCGCACGCGGCTGCGTCAGTCCACCGCCGGCGGGCTGCTCCGCACGAGCCCGCCCACGAGATAGTCGGCAAACGCTGCGGCAATCTCGTCGGAGGTCATCGCGCCCGCCGGGTCGAACCACTTGCTGATCCAGTTGACGGCGCCCATCACGGCAAACGCCACCATCTTCGGGTCGCCGGGTCTGAACAGCCCCTGGTCCATGCCGTCCTGGATGATGGTCCGCAAGCCCCGGTCGAGGACGTCGCGGCGCGCGATCACCTGGCGGAGCAGCGGCGGCGACAACGCCTGGAGGTCGAGCGTGAGCGCGGTGCCTTGCAGCTCGTCGAGGATGAGGTGCACGAAGGCCAGGACCAGCGTGCGCAGCTTCACGTCCGGCGTCGACTCGGCGGCCTGCACGTCCTCGAGCAAGACGAGCAGCACGTCGAGCGAGTACTCGTGACAGGCAAAGAGGATCTCTTCCTTGTTGCGGAAGTAGTAATAAAGGTTGCCCTTGGTCATCTCCAGGGCGCTGGCGATTTCGTCCACGCTGGCGCCGTGATAGCCGCGCCGGCGAAAGGCCGCGGCCGCGCTCTTCAGGATGTCGACGCGCCGATCGGCGCTGGCCAGGGTGTTGGCGGCAGGGGCCATGGGAATGCGGGCGCACCGCGCCGCTGCGGCCCACTCTAGCACATCGTTGAACGAGCGTTCAAAGTGGGGTAAGGTGTCAACCGGATCGCACGGAGCGCAGGCACCCATGGCACACAACGATCGCACGCTCGCGGTACTCGGAGCCGGCATCATGGGCCACGGCATCGCCCATGCGGCGCTGGCCGCCGGCTATACGACCCGTCTCTACGACGTGTCGGAGGCGCAGTTGACCCGGGCCCGCGGCGCCGTCGAGGCCATCGTGGCCGGGGGCGTCGAGCTCGGGAAGGTGAGTGCCGTCGACGCCACGGCGATGATGGCCCGGCTGACGGTCACGAGCTCGGTGGCCGAGGCGGTCACCGACGTCGGCATCGTCATCGAGGCGGCGCCTGAGGACCTCGCCCTCAAACTGGCCCTGCTGGCCGAGGTGCAGGCGGCCGCGCCGGCCGACGCGGTGGTGGCCAGCAACACCTCGGCGCTCAGCCTGACCGAGATGGCCGCGGTGCTCGACCGGCCGGGCCGCCTCGGCGGCATGCACTTCTTCAACCCCGTCCACAAGATGAAGCTGGTCGAGGTGGTGCGCGCCCTCGAGACGACCGACGACACCGTGGCCGTCATGACCGCGGTGGCCGTGGCCATGGGGAAGGAGACGGTGCTCATCCGCGAGTCGCCGGGCTTCATCACCAGCCGCATCAACGCGATGATCGGCAACGAGGCCTTCCACATGCTGCAGGAAGGCGTGGCCTCGGCCCGCGACATCGACAAGGCGCTGAAGCTCGGGCTCAACCACCCGATGGGGCCGTTCGAGCTGGTGGACCTGGTTGGCCTCGACACCCGCCTCAGCATCCTGCAGCACCTGCACCGCACGCTCGGCGAGAAGTTCCGGCCCTGTCCGCTGCTCGAGCAGCACGTCAAGGCCGGCCGCCTCGGACGCAAGACCGGCCAGGGCGTCTACGACTACTGACGCCCGCCGCAGCGCGGCCCGCATCGCGTCGGCCCCGAGACGGATGGCCCGCGCCGCCGCTATTGAATCGTGATCGAGCCGATCAGCCCGGTGTTGCTCGGCTCGTTGTGATCGTGGAACCCGCAGCGCCGCACGGTGTTCAGGTTCCCGGTCGCGCGCGACTGCCCGGGCAGCAGAAAGCCCACCTGGTTGATCTCCGGGCATCTCGGTGTGCTCGGGATGCGCGTCGGAGCTCATGTCGTGCGGCCGGTTGTGGTTGTTCACGAAGGTCACCCGCGCGCCCGGGCTCACGGTGATGTTGGCCGGGCTCACCCGGCCGTCGGATCCGATGGTGATGGTGGTCGTGGCGGTGGGGCCGCCGCCGCCCCCGGCGCCCCCGCCGCCGCCCCCCGTGCCGCCATCGCCGCTCGGTGTGGTGGGGCTGCCGCCGCCGCAGGCGACGGCGCCGGCCAGCGCGAGGGCCAGCGCCGCCGGTCGAGAGTAGACGTCGCATGACCATGCTCCTTGCCTGAGTTGGACCGTCGTGCCCCGGTAGAAGTGACCCGCGCCGCATCATCAGTAGAACTTGCGGCTGATGTTGAAGCCCAGATACCAGTCGTCGTTGCCGCCCCGGGCCATCTGCCCGAAGGTCGTGCCGAATGCATTGCCGACGTTGATCTGGAAGCTGTGCCCGCCGGCGCGCTTCTCGACGGCGAAAGCCATCTGGTGGTTGCCGGGCTCGAAGCCGGTCACCCGCGGGGTGACCTCGAAGACACCGTAGACGGTGGCCGACAGACGGACGCGGGCGCCCAGGCCGACCATGATCGAGTCGTTGTCGTCGACCAGGGCCTCGGGGAGCGGGTTGGTGTTGTTGACCCAGAAGGGCTCGGCGTAGACGGCGGCGCGGTCGCCGATCTCGCGCGACACGATCAGGCCGAGGCCCGGAGAGTAGCTGTCGCGGAAGTTGTTGGTGCCCTCGGCGCTGCCGAAGACGTCGATGGTCACCGGGAACGAAGCGCTTTGCGCCGCCACCTCGCGCTGCAGCAGGAACTGGATGGTGCGGTCGTTGGTGCGGTGCACGGCCAGTTGCGTGGCCTTGAAGAGTCCGTAGCGGTATTCGAAGCCGATCACCGCGCCGCTGTCGAAGCCGAAGAAGTCTTCGACCAGGCTGCTGAAGTCGCCCTGGCCGAGCGGCCGGCCGAAGCGGTGCGAGATGCGGAACGCGCTCGAATGCCGGGGCAGGCGCAGCGTCGTCGGCAGACCCACCAGGGTGAAGTCGGGCTGCGCGCGATTGATGTCCTTGTCGGGGTCGTCGTCCTGCTCCGCCGCGGTCGCCGCCGTCGTGGCCGGAGGCGGCGGCGGCAGGCTCGCCAGCAGCCGCGGCCGGCGGCTTGGGCGCCGGCTCCGGGGTCGCCGAACTGCGCGGCGGCCGCGAGCGGCATGCCGAGTCCCAGAGCGAGGGCCAAGGCGGAGGTCATAGCGAATGCTTTCACGGTGGGCTCCTGTGGGTAGGTGACGACGACGCGCGCCTAGTTGTTGGCGGCGCCGTCCTTGATCCAGCGGCGGATGACGAGCATCTGGCCTTCGGTCAGGAACGGCCCGGTGTTGCGCGGCATGCGCAGCCCGTTGATGTTGGGCCCGCCCTCGAGCTTGCGCACCAGGTAGCTGTTGTCGGGGTCGCCCGGAATCACCAGAATCTCGCCCGGCCGCAACCGGCTCGGCCTGCCGACGAGCGCCGCGTACGACGCGCCCTCGGTCAGGAACAGGCCCGTGCCATTGGCGGCTCCGCCGGCCACGTGGCACGAGGCGCAGGCCAGGCGGCCCGACGAGTCCTGCGTGTTGAAGATGTCCCTCTGGATGCTGGCGAAGGTGGGCGTCAGGTTGGGGGTCGGACCGGTCAGGTCCGACAGCTTCTCGTCGCAGCCGGCCAGGAACGCGGTCAAGGGGAGCACACACGCGAGTGCGCAAAGATATCGCATGGTGGTTCGGGCCTCGGGAAGGCGTACGTGGATGTGGCCGCTGCGACGAGCGGCCCGGGAAGGTAGTGGCCTCGGCGGCCGGCGACCGCGGCGCGTATGCCGTGACGGGGTCCTTCCCCGCATTGGCGTATGCCAACGCTTCAGGGAGGAGCGCCATCCCCGCCACGGCAACAGTGACGAACACCAGCAGGGTTCGCATCAATCTCGGGCGTTCCCGCGCCGGCCAGCCGACGCGGAACGCCAACCCACGCTGCAAGCGGGATGCCGCGGCGCTGGCCTCGGGGACGGGGCGTTCTGTCGAGGAAACTCGCCTGCGCGTCCGGGGTCATCCAGCCGCATGGATTACGGGGGACGTAAGCACTTACTTCGTCCGAAACCGGCGGCGGGCCCTGGCCATCGCCAGCAGGCTCAGTCGATGCGGTGCTTGGACAGGTAGTGGCTGAGGGCCCGCTGGCTGAGCCCCATGAGTTCGGCCGCGTCCTTCTTCACGCCGCGCGACTGCTCCAGCGCGCGGCGAATGGTTTCGCGCTCCACCCAGTCGACGTTCTGGTGCAGGCGCAGCGACGGCAGACCGCTCGCCGGGGCGGCGGTGGCGCCCATGACCCACACCGTGTCGGGCGTCAGGTGCGGCCCGGTCGTGAGCACGACGGCGCGCTCGATCGTGTTCTCGAGCTCGCGGATGTTGCCGGGCCAGTGGTAGCGGCGCAGCTCGGTCATGGCCGTCTCGTCGACGCCGGTGATGCGCTTGCCGAGGCGCTGCGCGAACTTGTGCACGAAGTGCTCGACCAGCGCCGGCAGGTCGTCGAGGCGCTGGCGCAGCGGCGGCAGGTCGATGGGGATGACGTGGAGGCGGTAGTAGAGATCCTCCTGGAAGCGGCCCTCGCCGGTCATGGCCCGCAGGTCGCGGTTGGTGGCCGCGATCACCCGCACGTCGACGCGTTCGGTGCGCTCGCTGCCGAGCGGCTCGAACTCGCGTTCCTGCAGCACGCGCAGCAGCTTCGACTGCACCGCCGGGCCGAGCGTGGCGATCTCGTCGAGGAAGATGGTGCCGCCGTCGGCGAGCGCGAAGCGCCCCTTCTTGGCCGACTGCGCGCCGGTGAACGCGCCCCTGGTGTGGCCGAAGAGCTCGGACTCGATCAGGGTGTCGGGAATGGCCGCGCAGTTGACCTTGATGAGCGGCAGGTGGCGCTGCTGGCTGCGGTCGTGGATGGCGCGGGCCACCAGTTCCTTGCCGGTGCCGGTTTCGCCGGTGATGAGCACGGTGCTGCGCGACTGGGCCACCAGCTCGATGCGCTTCGAGATGTCGAGCATCGCCTTGCTGCGGCCGATGATGCCGTAGTGGTCGAAGTCGGCGTCGCGCTCGCTGCGCAGGTAGGTGAGCTCGGTGCGGGCGCGCTGGGCGGCCAGGGCGCGGCGGGCGGTGAGCAGCAGCTCGTCGACCTCGAAGGGCTTCTGCAGGTAATCGTGGGCGCCGAGCTTCATCGCCTCGACGGCGCTCTCGACGCTGCCGTGCGCGGTCATCATGACGATCGCCGGCCGCTCGTTGTCGGGCGTCGTCGCCACCAGCTCCTTCACCACGTCCAGGCCGGAGCGGTCGGGCATCCGGTAGTCGATGATCAGCAGGTCGAACGAATGCTCGACGAGCAGGCGCTGCCCGTCGAGGGCCCGCGCCGCGGTGGTCACCAGGTGCCCCTCGTCGCGGAGGGCCCGGCCCAGGGTCTTCAGGATCTTCTCCTCGTCGTCGACGAGGAGCACTCGGCCAGTTGGGGTCATCGTCACGCGCGCCCCAACGGGGAATCGGTCAGCACGACCCGGATCTCGGTGCCGGCGCCGAGGTCGCTCGACACCGTGATGGTGCCGCCCAGCCCTTCGACGACGTTCTTGCTGATGGCCAGCCCGAGGCCGCTGCCCGTGCGGCGCGTGGTGAAGTATGGATCGAAGACGCGTCCCAGGTCGTCGCCGGGGATGCCCACGCCACGGTCCCGCACCGTGAGCACCACCTGCGGTCCGCTTCGGCGCGAGGCCAGGACGACCAGCGGGCGGCCGTCCGCGGTCCGGCCTTCGACCGCGGCCCGGGCGTTGGTGAGCAGGTTGACGAGCACCGTCCGCACGCGCTCGGCGTCGGTCGTGAGCTCGCCGCACTCCGGGTCGAGGTCGAGACCGACGGCCGGTTCGGCAGCCGCGGCCACGACGGCGTCGCGGGCCGACCGGCACACGTCGTTCACGACCGCCGGGGCGCAGTCGAAGCGGATCGGCCGGGCGAAGTCGAGCACCTCGTTGACGACCCGGTTGAGGCGATCGACCTCTTCGTCGATGTCGCTGGCGGCGTCGCGCGTGTCGGCCGGACTGCCGCCGGACCGCGCCAGCTGGCGCAGCGCGCCCTTGATGATCATCAGCGGGTTGCGGATCTCGTGGGCGATCACGGTCGAGAGCCGGCCCAGCGCCGACAGCCGTTCGCGTTGCGCCGCGTCGCGCTGCGCCGTCGTCACCGACTCGGTGAGCGCGTTGAAGGTGGAGGCCAGCAGCACCGCGTCCTCGTCGTTCCACGAGGTGGCGGGCAGGGCGACCTGGCGGGTCAGGTCGCCGGTGGCGGCGACCTCGCGCATGTGGGCGGTGAGGGTGGCGAGCGGCTTGGTCACGGTGCGCGCCAGCGAGTAGCTGATGAGCGCCGCCAGGCCGATGGTGGCCAGGGCCACGCCGGCCAGCGCGGCGCGAATGGTGCCCAGCGTCTGCATGCGCTCGGTGCGCGAGCGGAGCACGATGGCGTGCGGCACGACGCCGGAGTGCGAAGGACTGCCGGCCCGGGCCAGCGGCCGCGTCAGGGCCGAGTACTGCTCGCGGCCGATGGGCACGACCGGCGCGTGCGGTTCGTCGTTGAACCACGCCGTCACCGCCGGCAGCAGGGCCACGGGGAAGGACGAGGCGCGCACGGCGCCGGCGAAGGCGAAGGCCACCTCGGCGCCGGTCAGGCCTTTCAACTCGGCGGCCCGGCTCGCGTCGAGCAGGTAGCCCATCGACAGCGTGCCGAGCAGCTCCGGCCGATCCAGGTCGATGGTCACCGGCACGCTCACCACCTGGAGCACGCCGCTCGGGTAGGGCCAGAAGGCCTCGCCCGGCGGCTGTCCGGCGGCGGCGCCGAGGTCGAAGGCGGCAGCGGCGAGGTCGTCGCGGTGGGCCGGCGCACTGACCGCGGCCAGGCGGCGTCCGGTGCGGTCGCTGACCACGACCAGGTCGGCCCCGACCTGGTCGCAGGTAGTCGCGCGCGATCGGCTCGATGGTGGGCGGGTCGCGCGTCTCGAGTGCCGCCTTGAACTTCGGCAGGTCGGCAATCAGCGCCGCGGTGCGGGTCACGCTCTCGAACAGCGTCTCGCTCTGCTGATCGACCAGGCCGGCCGCCTCGGTGAGGTCGCGCTGCAGCTCCACTTCGGCCTGCTGGGTGAGCAGCGCGCCAACGAAGTAGACGGCCGAACCAATCGAGATGGTCGCCAGCAGCGTGCTGGCCAGGAAGATGCGGTTCCGCAGGGAGCCGAGGCCCGGGATCACGGCACCACCAGGTCGAGTTCGGTGGTCGCCCCGGCCGTGACGGTGAGCGTGCGCTGCACGCGCGCCTCGCCCTCGTACCAGCCGACGATGGTGTAGGTGCCGGGCGGCACGTTGTCGATGCGGTAGCGGCCGTCGAGGTCGGTGACGCGGAAGTAGGGATGGTTGAACGCCACCACGAAGGCCGACATGTGCGAGTGGATGTCGCAGAAGACGCGGACGATGCCGGGACGGTCGAAGCGCACCGACTTCGACTTGCCGGCGGCATAGCGGCCGAGGTCGAAGCGGCGGGCGCGCGACAGGGAGAAGACGTTGTGGAAGGTCCGGTCGCTGTTGGGGAAGTCCACGACGGTGCCGGTCGTGACCGCCACCAGCCGCGGCACGAAGGTCTCGTTGCGCTGGTCCATCACGGCGCGGCCCGGCTCGCGATCGTCGAAAGCGCCGCGGGGCGCCGTGTCGAGGTAGACCAGGCCGCGGCGGACGTCGGGCACGCCCGGCGCGGCGCGGCCGCCGAGGTCGCTGACGCCGGGACGGGGCCGGGGCAGCGTGACCAGGCGGCGGATGTCGAGCCGGCCGCGAATCTGGCCGGTGGCCGCCGGCTGCGCGCGCCCGGCGAGCGGCGCCCCCCAGGCGGCGGCCAGCGCGACGGCGGCGACGAGCGCGAGCATCCGGCGCGACATCTCAGAACCACACGCCGGCTTGCGCGGCCAGAAGCGTGTCGTGACGGATACGGCCCCCGAGCGGCCGGCGGTTGCGCTGCACGGCGACCTTCAAGCGCAGGTGTCTCAGCGGCGACGGCCGCCACGCCCGGCTTCGACGCGTGACACCGGCGCCTCCCACGGCTGCCGGCCCGCGCCGGCGGCGATGTCGGAGAAGGTGAGGCGCTCGGCCCGCCCCGCCAGGTCCAGGCCCGGCAGCACGCGCACGCGGCCCTCGACCCAGGCCGCCAGCGCGCGCACGGTGAGTCGCGAGGACCGGCCGCCAGCGGCACCGCCCATGCGCTGCGCAGGATCTCGCCGCGCACCTGCCAGCGGCCGGCCGCGACCACTCCGTCGAGGCCGACCGCGTGCTGCCGGAACAGATCGGCGGCCACCGCGACGCCGTGGTCGTCGGCCAGGGTGCGCGACAGGTAGGCGCCGCGCGCGCCCGACGCGCCGACCGTCAGCGCCGGGGTGCGGGCGGGCCACGAGACGCGTCGCCAGCCCGAGGCCGCCGTTGTCGTCGCGGAGGCGCGGGCTGCCCAGGGAGCCTTGGGTCACGGCGCCCACCCACTCGACCTGGCCGCGGGACAGCCGCGCCTGCACGCCGGTGTCCCAACTGTCGCCGTCGACGATCGGCAGCCCGCGCGCCGCCACCGGATTTCCGACGGGGAAGCTCGACAGCCACCCGCGGCCGCGCATGCGCAGCAGGTCGGCGGGCGAGGCCGGCAGGGCATCGCGGCGCAGGGAGGTGAGGTAACCGTAGGCGAGCGGGCGGCCGACGAGCGGGTTGTCGCCGCCGTAGCCGCTGCGGCCGAAGAGGCCGAAGGTGGTCGGAACGCGCCCGGCCTGCACGTCGATCTGACGCGCCGGCCACGGCCGGATCCGCACGTAGAGGGCGGCCAGCCGGGCCTGCGTGGTGCCATCAGTGCGCAGCTGGGCGAGGAACTCGACGCGACGGGACGCGCGCACCGAGCCGTCGATGACCACGCGCAGGTTGCGCAGCGGCTCGTAGCCGTAGGTCGCGTAGTTGAAGAAGCCGGGATCCGCGGAGCCGAAGGTCGCCGTCAGTTCGCCAGCCACGGCCACCCGATCGGCAAGGGCGTTGCGCGGCGCCGCGTCGGGCGGCTGCGCGGCCGTCTGACGGGCGCTGGCGACGAGCAACAGGGCACAGAGCGCGCGCACGGAGACCACTCGGAAACTGCCGGAACGATGGTCATTATAATGCCCGGCATGGGCCACCCGCCGCGCGCGACCGACCGCGCCGTGCTCACGGCGTTGGCGGCCTGGATCGTGGCGGCCGGTGCGGCGGCACCGGCCGGGTCGACCACCGGCGCCGCTGCCGACCGCCTCAGTCACACATTTGCCGTGGGCCCAGGCCGGCAGTGGTCGGTCGCCGGCGACGTGGTCTCCGTGCGCCTCGTCGGCGATCCCGCGCGCACCGACGTCCGCATCGACATCACGCGGCACGCGGCCACCGCCGCCGACCTGGCCCGGCTGCCAGTCATCGCGCGCGAGGCGGCCGCCGGGCCCGAGGTAATCCTGCGCCAGGCCGGAGGCGGGCTCGACCCGGGGCTGCGCGCCGAGGTCACGATCGCCGCGCCGGCCACCGGCTCGCGCGGCGTCATCGCCGTCGTGGAGGGCGGGCTCGAGATCCGCGGCTATCACGGCCGTCTCGAGGCCGAGGTGCAGCGCGGCGCGATCACCGCCAGCGACGTGTCCGGCACGTTGCGGCTGACCACCACCATCGGCGCCGTCGAGGTCACGCGGGCGCGCCTCGTGCCCGGGGGACTGTTGCGCCTGCGGACGTTCAACGGCGACGTGCGCCTCGGGTTCGCGACGGCGCCCCGTGACGCGCGGGTCATGGCCCTGGCCTTGAACGGCACGATTGCATCGGCGCTGCCGCTGACGATGAAAGACGGCTGGGGGCCGCGCTGGGGGGAGGCGACAATCGGCACCGGCGCCGACGTGGTCTCGATCGACGTGGTGACCGGCGCCATCCGCATCGAGAGTCCGGGCCGCCAGTGAGGGCCGCTGGCGCCTGAGGCGCTCGCGCCCCCGCGCCGCCGGGACCGCGCCCGGCGCCGCGTGCGTGTGCCCTCCGGGCTGCGTGCCTGGCGCTCAGCGCCGCGCCAGCTTGCGCTGCGCGTCCTGATAGCGCTTCGAGGTGGCCGGCACCTGCGCGTAGGCGGCCCGGGCGCGCTCCTCGTCGCGCAGACGGCGCTCGTACAGTTCGCCGAGCAGCCACCACGCGTCGTTCGGATTGTCGGGATGGCGCATGGCCAGATCCGTCCAGGCCCGCGCGGCCAGCTCCCACTGGTCGGCGTCGGCGTAGCCCGCGCCCATGCGGTAGAGCGCCAGCATGCCGTGCGGGGAGTTCTGGAACTGATCGGCCAGCACCCGCATCGTGCCGAGGCTGGCCGGGCACTTCCTTGCCGCCGGCCGATTCGCGCACCTTCAGCTTGCGCCGATCCTCGATGGCGATCTTGTTCTGCAGGGCGCGCAGCGCCGTCGTCGTGCCGGGCGCGGCCGCGGCGGCCCGGGCGAAGAGATCGCGCGCGACGTCGTCGCGATTGGGCTGTCGCGACTTCACGGTGAGCTCGCCGAGCGCGAGCTGGCTCGCGGCCAGGCGCGCGTCGTTCGGGAAGCGGTTGGCGAACTCGAGGTGAGCCGCCATGGCGTCGTCGGCGCGGCCGACCCGCGCGAACGTCTCGGCCACCAGGTAAGCGGCGTCGGCGGCCGTCGGGCTGGCGGGGAAGTCGCCGACGATGGCCCGCAGATCGGCGATGCCCTGGTCGGTCAGGTCGCGGTCGAGCTTGGCCCGCGCCACGTCGAGCCGGACGGCCGCTTCGGTCTTGGCGGTGGCGTTCGCGACGGGAGCCGGCGCCGTCTTGAGGGCCGGGGCCGTCCCCAGGCCGGTGGGTCCGGCGCCTGCGACCGCGCCCACTCCCGCGGCGGTGGCCCGTGCGGCCGACGCGCCGACGTCAGTTGGCACAGGTGCGCCTGGTGGGGGAGGAGCCGCGCTGGCCGCGGCCGGTTCCGACGGCGCGGGCGAAGCCGGCGTCGCCGGCCCGGCCGCGGGGCCCTGGCTCGGCGTGTCGTTCATGCCGCGCATGAATGACAGCGCGACGGCGACGGCGACAGCCAGCACCACGGCGCCAGCGATGAGCGCCGACGACGGGCTGGACACCGCGGCGGGCGGAGGGGCGGGCGGAAGGATGGGCCCGGCCCCGGGTGGGGGCGGCATGTCAGCTACCGCCTGGGGCGTCGGGTCCGCGGCCGAGATTGCGCGGCTGGAGCGCGGCACGGCCGCCACGGCGACGGTCAGCGCTGCCGACGGGTCCGCGGTCAGCTCTGAGCTGCCAGCCGGGATGGCAATGCCAGTCGGGCTGGCCGCCGCCGCGGCGACGACGGCGGAGTCGGTCGCCGGCTCCGATCCGAAGGAGCGGGCGCCACTGACGAGGGTGATTCGCTTGCTGGCGTCGCGGCGCAGGCGCTGCAGGTCGGCGCGCATGTCGGCGGCCGTCTGATAGCGGAGCGTCCGGTCCTTCTCGAGGGCCTTGGCGATGATGCGGTCGAGGTCCGGCGCCACCAGCGGGTTGAGCGCCGAGGCCGGGGTGGGATCGCGATTGAGAATGCCGTCGAAGATGACCGCGGTGGTGTTGCCGGGGAAGCTGACGCGCCCGGTCGCCATCTCGTAGAGGACCACGCCGAACGAGAAGAGATCGGTGCGGACATCGAGCTCTTCGGCCCGCGCCTGTTCCGGTGACATGTAGGCCACCGTGCCGACCGTGGTGCCGACCACGCTCGTGAACCTCGTCGGCTCCACCGTCGTGGCGTGATTGTCGTCGGCGCGGCGCAGCGGTCCCTCGGCCAGCTTGGCCAGGCCGAAATCGAGCACCTTGGTCTGCCCGCGCCTGGTCAGGAAGATGTTGGCCGGCTTGATGTCGCGGTGGAGGATGTGCTCGGCGTGGGCGGCGTCGAGCGCGTCGGCCACCTGCACGGCCACCTCGATGAGCCGGGCCGGCTCGAGCGGGCCCTGGACCAGCCGGCGGTCGAGGGTTTCGCCCTCCAGCAGTTCCATCGCCAGATAGCAGCGGCCGTCCTGCTCGTCGAAGCCGTAGATGGTGCAGATGTTCGGGTGGTTCAGGCTGGAGGCGGTGCGGGCTTCGCGGCGAAAGCGCCGGACCGCGTCGGGGTCCGACGACGAGGTGGCGGGCAGCACCTTGAGCGCCACCATCCGGCCCAGGACCGTGTCCTGAGCCCGATAGACCACCCCCATTCCGCCCGCGCCCAAGGGCTCCAGGACGGTGTAGTGCCCGAGTTGCTGTCCGGAGAGGTTGGACACGGCGAACGACCCATCGTAGGGGCGGTTCCGACCCGAGTCAATCCTGACGCCCTGCGCCTTGACCCGATCGGCCGGCAGGGTTACAGTCGAGTCTCCCCGGATCTGAAATCAGTTTCCATACAGTGGAAAGCACTTCTCCCGATACCCCCGGCCGGCCCACGCCGGTCGCCACCTCGACCGACAAGGCCCTCGACGTGTGCGAGGCCCTCAGTCGCGCCCCGCGCGGTCTGAGCGTGTCGGAGGTGGCCCGCACGCTGCGCCTGCCGGTGTCGAGCGCGCACCGCATGCTGGCGGTGCTGAAGCGCCGGGGCTACGTGCGGCAGGACGAGGACACGGCCCGCTACAGCTTGACGCTGAAGATGCTCGACATGATGTTCCGGGCCCTCGGCGGCTCGGAACTGCGTCTGCACGCCTATCCGCTCGTGCGCGACTACGTGCTGCGCACCTCATATCGGGCCTTCATCGCCATCCCGTCGCGCGGCGAGGTCACCTACCTGTGGACGACCGCTCCCGACGAAGTGGCCATGCACACGGTCTACGGGCGCGAAATGCCGGGCCATTGCGCGCTGTATTTCGCGGCCATCCCGTCGCAGGCGACGCGCCGCCTGAGTTGCCTGAAGCAGAGCGCGCCCGTCGACCGGCGCCGCGCCGAGGACGCCCTGGTGCGCCTCGGTCCGCGCGGGGCCCTGCCGGACGGCGCCCAGCGCCTGGTGTGCACGTGCGCGCCAATCCTGGACTACACGACCCAGGAAGTGGGGCGGGTCGGCGCCTTCGCGCACGGCGCGGGCGAGGGCCCGCTGGCCACCCACGACCATCGCGGCATGTGGGACCTGGCCCGGAACATCTCGGTCAGATTGGGATATCTGCCGTCGGCGTCGCTGGAGGCGTCGGCGTGATCTGATGGCCGCCGGGTGCGGCTGTCACCTGTTTTCGAGGAGGAGGAATTCGGCGTGGCCTACATCATCTGTGAACCCTGCATCGGCACCAAGGACTCGGCCTGCGTGGACGTGTGCCCGGTCGACTGCATCCACCCGCGCAAGGACGAGGCGGACTTCGAGCCCGCCACCATGCTCTACATCCACCCCGACGAGTGCATCGACTGCGGCGCCTGCGTCCCGGCCTGCCCGGTGGAGGCCATCTTCGCCCTCGACGAGGTGCCGGAGAAGTGGAAGGACTACATCGGCATCAACTCGGCCCACTATCAGAAGTAGACTAGGCGCCTGCGGAGCGTCTCCGGGCGCTCCGCCCGGTTCGACAGCGCGCGCCTGCGCCGGCGCGCGTCCGAGCATCCCGGGGCGAGTCGACGCTTGTCCGACTGGAGGCCAGTATGCGGATGGTCGTGCGCGGTGTTCTCGTCGCGGCGATGTGTGCCGCCGTGGCATTGGCGGTCGAAGGGCGCGGTGGAGCCGGCGATGCCGAGTTGCAGTTCCAACTCGGCTCCCTGCTCTACGAAGAGACGCGCTTCGATGAGGCCCGCGATGCCTTCCGGCGCGCCGCCGACACCGACGATCCGGCGCTGAGGATGCGCGCGCGCATCGGCGTCGTCAAGTCGGCGCTCGTCGTCGGCGAGTTCGAAGAAGCGCAGCGCGAGGCCGCGAGCCTGCGCGCCGACTCACCCGGCAACCCGGAAGCCATGACCATCCACGCCGATGCGTTGTGGTCGGCCGGGATGTTCGACGAGGCCGAAGGCGAGTTCCGCGACGCGCTCGCGCTGTCTCCCGAGATGTCGCGCGGCCGCCACGGTCTGGCCAAGGCACTGGCCTCGCGGTCCAAGCTCGACGAGGCCCTCAACGAAGCGCAGGCGGCGCTGCGCACGGCGCCGCGCGACGGCGAGATCCACCACACCACCGGGACCATCTTCGAGCGGCTGCGCCGCTACGAAGAAGCGGCCGGCGCCTACACCAACTACGTCAATCTCCTGCCCAACAAGGACAAGAGCGACAAGGCGCTGTGGTCGAAG
Source organism: uncultured Acidobacteriota bacterium (assembly GCA_963834325.1). Lineage (GTDB taxonomy): Bacteria > Acidobacteriota > Vicinamibacteria > Vicinamibacterales > UBA2999 > CADEFD01. The sequence continues at coordinate 2,250,343 of CAWIBL010000012.1, read as the reverse complement.
GCGCAGATCCGTTTTCTGCAGGCGTTCAAGAGCCGCCCGGCCAACGAACTCGACGAGAACTCGCGCGGCCGGCTCCACACCGTGCCCTTCAAGCTGGTCAACGACAAGGTCATCGTCAAGGGCCGCATCAACGGCGGGCGCGCCGTGGACTTCGTGCTCGACACCGGCTCGGAGCAGACGACCATCTCGCGCCAGGTGGGCCAGGCCGGCGGCGTCGTGCCGATCACCTACACGCTCAGCGCCGGGGTCGGGGAAGTGGGCCTGCGCGGCCTGCAACTGGCCCGGCTCGACACCTTCGAAGTCGGCACGTTGAAGGTGAAGGACGTGCCGGTGCTGATCAAGAACCCGGCCCTCAAGGGCATCCCCAAGCGCGAGATGGAGAGCTTCTCGCCGATGGCCCTGGGTCTGTCGATGACCATCGACTACGGCACCAAGCTGCTCACCATCGGCGAAGCGCTCAGCCCCGAAGCGGCCGACATCATCCTGCCGCTGCGCATGCACCGGCTGGTCATGGTGCGGGGAATGATCAACTCCGAGCGCCCGGCCTACTTCGTCGTCGACACCGGCGGCGAGGTGATCTCGATCAGCCGGGCCACGGCCGACGCCATCCGCCCGGGCAAGCCGCTCGGCCGCCGCATCGCGCTCAAGGTCTACGGCACGTCGGGCTGGGACCGCGACGCCTTTCTGATGCAGGGCCTCGACCTGCAGTTCCGCGACATCCAGTACCGCAACTTCTCGGTCGTGGTGCTGAACCTGCGCGCGCCGAGCGTGCTGCTCGGCTTTCAGTTGGGCGGGATCGTCGGGCACAAGTTCCTGAGCCCGTATCGCGTGGCCATGGATCTCCAGCGAAGCGAGCTGCGGATGACCCGCGTTGGCGGCGAGCCGCTGCGCACCACCTCCAGCGCTGCCGGTCCGTTCGCCCGCTAACCCCTCGCCCCGGCGCCCTGGCCGTCCTTAGAAGTCGTAGCCGATCCACACCTGGAAGCGCGGCTTGCGGAAAGCGGCGCTGCCGCCCTGCTGCGCGAACTGGACGTCTTCCCATTCCTTGTTGAAGAGCGTCTTCCAGCTCCAGTCGAAGTGGATGGGGAAGCCCAGCGCGAAGGTCTGCAGGCCGATGCCGTAGGCCGCCCGCGCGTCGACCAGGCGGAAGCCTTCGACCACCACCGGGCTGCCGAACACCGGCACGTCGACGCCGGTTGGATTGGCCGGATTGGGCGCGTAATTGATGATCGGCCGCTCGATCGTGGCGTCGCGCTCGTAGGCCTTGAAGGGGGTGGCGGCCCAACCGGCGCCGCCGACATTGGCAAACAGGGTGCCGCGCACGCCGCCGAGGATGCCGATGGGCGTGGCCATGGCGTGGATCAGCGGGATGCGCAACTCGGCGTTGAGGTGGCCGGCATTCTGGCCCACGAACTCGAGGTAGTCGTAGCCGCGCATTTCGGAGTTGCCGCCGAAGAAGTAATAGCCGGGATTGCTGCCGAAGCTTTTGAAGCCCTTGGCGCGCAGGGCGAGCAGCCCCGAGCCGCCGAGGCGGAAGTACTTGCGCGCGTCGAGGTCGACGGTCTGGCGCGAGAGCGTGCTGCCCATCTTGGGCGCCACCTCGTAGGACAGGCGCACGGTGTTGCCGGCCAGCGGCCCGAACTCGCGGAAGACGGTCGTTTCCTGAATGAAGGCCAGGCCGAAGGGCACCATCGTGCCGTTGTTCAGGAGCTGACGGCCGAACTGCTGTTGCTGGTACTGCTGCGAGTACTGCTGCAGGCCGACGTCCTCGAAGCGCTCGCTGCTGTGCACCACGCCGCCCGAGACCTCGATGCGGCGGTAGCGGTTGAAGGGGTAGATGCCGAAGGCGGTGGCGCCGCGCACCGTGGTCGTGGCCACGGCCAGGTCGCGGTCGATGATGCCGCTGAACGACGGGTCGTAGAACACGCCCTGGAGCTGCCCGTAGAAGAACTGCGTCTGCGAGAAGCCCTGCAGCGCGTACTGGAAGCGCCGCTCGAGGTTGATATAGGAGCCGGAGAACGAGCGGTACTGCGACACCGAGGTGGCGTAGAGCGAGAACTGCTGGTCGCCGAGCACGTCGGTGAAGGCCACGGCGGTGCCGCCGAGGAAGTCGCCGCCGCTCGTGAGGCCGACGTTCACCGGCGGCCGGCCTTCGAGATACAGCTTTTCGAACTTGCCCTTGCGCTTCTGGTTGTCGGCGACCAGGGTGTGGGTCAACGGCGCCTGGAAGTCGACGATTGGACCGGGCGAGCCGAAGTCCTCGGTGGTGACCGGCTTCCCGACCGGTTCCTTCCGGTCGAGGATGTGCACGCCGTAGTCGCCCTTGTAGTAGCTGACAAAGCCGATGCGCGCCCCGTCGCTGCCGCCGTTGAGGACGACCGGCGAGAGGTTGCCGCCGACCGAGTCGGTGTAACGCTGCAGGGCGCCGCTCTTCAGGTTCAGCGTCCACAGGTTGTAGATGGTGCCGTTCTTGGCCACCTCGGGATCCACCGCCTCGTTCGGATCGACGGCGGTCGACGAGAAGACCAGCGTTTCGGCATCGAGGAACTGCGCCGCCGCGTCGTCGTGGGTGCCGAAGGTGAGTTGCGTGCGGGCGCCGGTGGCCGGGTCGACGCGGAACAGCTTCTCGTTGCCGCTCACGCGCGTCAGGACGATGAGGCTCTTGCCGTCGGGCGTCCACGTGGGCGCGTAGTCGGCAAACGAGTCCTTGGTGATGTTGGTGATGGCCTTGGTCTCGAGGTCGATGGTGAAGACGTCGGCCACGCCGCCGCGCAGCCCCGAGAAGGCCACGCGCCGGCCGTCGGGCGAGAAGTCGGGCGATTCGGGCGCGTCCATGTCGTTCAGCGGCAGGCGCTGCACGATGCGCCGCGAGATCACATCCTCGATGACCAGCGAGCGGTCCTTCTCGGTGCGCGCGAAGAACGCCAGGCGGTCGCCCGAGGCCGACCACGACATCCACGGCACGGTGTTCCAGCGGCCGCCCGGCTGCACGATGTACTCGAAGCCGCGCGACTGGTCGAAGCCCGGCGTCAGGCTGCGAATGACCTGGCCGTCCTTGGCCGAGAGCAGCACGATGTCGAGTTCGCGGTCACCCGGGTTGCCGGTCATGGCGGCGATGAGGTCGCCCGACGGCGACGGCTCGATCGAGTAGGCCTGCGAGTAGCGCGTCTTGTCGGGCGCCGGGGCGAGATTGCGCCCGTAGTCGGCCGGCCGCTCCTTGTCGCGGAACGGCTTGAAGCGTTCCTTGAGGTAGCGATCGAACTCGTTGTCCCACTCGTCGGCCGAGATCTGGAAGGCTTCCTGGTAGGCGTCGTCGCCGCCGCCGATGATGCTCTTGCGCAGCGCGAAGACGTACTGGCGCACGCCTTCCTTGCCCCACTTGGCCTCCATGAACTCGAACGCCGCGTGGCCGAGATTGTAGATCCCGCGCGGGCTGCCGAGGTCGCCGTAGCCCTGCAGGTTGCTCATCTTGGGGATGATGTCGGCGATGGCCGCGTCGCGCACCATCATGATGTCGAGCGGACGCCACACGCCGGTCATGTAGTCGGACATGCCCTCGTTGACCCACAGCGGCGTCGAGTTGCGGATGAGCGAGGTGGGGATGATGTCGAACTGGAAGATGTGCGTGAGTTCGTGGACCATCAGCCGGTAGAGCAGGTCCGGCGGCTCGTCCATCGGCATCAGGATGCGGTAGCGGCTGGGCTCGGCAAACGCGCCCACGCCTTCCTGCGCGGCTCCCGGGATGACGTTCTGCTGGTAGAACTCGGCGCTCGTCTGGAAGAGGATGAGCGGCACCTTGGCGGCCAGGTCGTGCTTGAGCTCGGAGCTGATGTGCTGGTAAGCGCTTTCGGCGTAGCCGGCTATGCGCTCGAGATGCGGCTCGATTTCGGGGTAGTAGTAGATCTCGAAGTGGTCGGTCTGGTAGGTGTGCCAGCGGAAGTTGTCGTAGCGAATCGCGTTCTTGCCGAAATACGGCGCAAACTGCGTCTGGGCCGAAGCCGGCACGGCGCCGGCCGACAGCGCGAGGACGAGCGCAAGCGACAGGGCCCGCAGCGAGGAGAAGGGCCGGGCCGGCGTGAAGGTTCGCATACGAAGAACTCCTCGAGGGTCCTGTGGACGTCGCGGTTCTCGAGCCGCCCGACAGCGCCTCGGCATCTTACTCCGGAGCGTCGCTGGGTCGCCGCGTCTGCTGGTACTGACGCAATCAAGCAAGAAGTGGTCCCCGCCTCCGTGTCCTATACTTGGGACGTCACACCGTGCCGAGATGCCGGGAATAGCGTCCGCCCCTGCGGGGTTAACCCCCACATCACGCGTCGGAGGTTCCGGTGTTTGAACGCCAGAAACCGTCCGGCCCCGAGGACGACGCACGGCTCATGGACGAGGCACTGGCATTCATGCACGGCTTGTACGGCACCGCCGTCAGGTTGACCCGCGACGGCGATGCCGCGCGCGATCTGGTGCAGGACACCTACCTCAAGGCGTTGCGCGCCCACGACCGATTTCAGCCGGGCACCAATCTCAAGGCGTGGCTTTACACCATCCTCCACAACACCTGGCGCAACCGGCGCCGGGATCGCGCCCGGTCGCGCGTGTCGTTCGACAGCGACACCGTCGATGCCGCGGTCGATGCCGGCGAGGCCGGCGTCGTCGAACGAACCACGCCTGAAACGCTGCTCCTGCGCAGCGCGCAGGACGCTGACATCAGGGCCGCCGTCGACGCCCTGCCCGAGGCCTTCCGCGAGGCCGTGTGGCTGCGCGACGTCGAGGACCTCGCATATCAGGAGATCGCCGACGCGCTGGGGGTGCCGATCGGCACCGTCATGTCGCGCATCTCGCGGGGGCGAAAGCTCCTGCACACGGCACTGAGCGCCGGCGCCGGCGCCACGCCGGTGGCCAGCACCGGAACGGAAGGGCAGTCATGACCGTGCAGTTCCCCTCGCAGCCGCCCGACTGTCGCCAGATTGAGGCGATGCTGCCCCCCTTCGTGGACGGGGAGGCGGTGGGGCCGGCCGTGGTCGTCATCGAGGCGCACCTGACGCGCTGCGCGGCGTGCCGGCAGCTCGTGCAGGAGCAGCACGAAGTGCGGACGCTGCTCGCGAGCCGCCGCGCGTCGCTGAGCGAACCGGCCCCAGCCGGCCTCGAATCGCGGCTGCGCGGCCTGGCTGTGCCGGCGGCCGTGACCGCCGGAGGCTGGTCGCGCCGGTTCTCGCCGCTGGCGGCCGCCGCCGCGGTGGTGCTGGCCGTGGCCGGCGGCCTCTACTGGGGCACCGGGCAGTCGTCGGTGCTGCTGGCCGCGCAGCTCACGCTCGACCACATCAAGTGCTTCATGATCGACGGCGACGCGCATGCCCAGGCCATGACCGCCGACGGCGCGCAGGCCGAGCTCCACGAAGTCCACGGCATGGACGTGCGCGTGCCGTCGCCGCGCGAGGAGGCTGGGGCCCGGCTGGTCGGCGTGCGCAGCTGCCTCTACGGCGAAGGGTGGGTGGCGCACGTGCTCTACCGCGTGCAGGGCGAGCCGGTGTCGATGTTCGTCTTGCCCGGACACGGGGCGGCGGCGGTCGACGTGGCAGCCTTCGGCCGCCATACCGAGGTGGTGACCCGGCAGGGAGTGACCTACGTGCTCGTCTCGCCCGCTCAGCTTGCGGGCGTAGCCGCTGCCGTCGGACTTGAGGGAGAATAAGCGTATGGAACAGCAGCCGATTCCTCCCCAGCAGCGCAGCCTCCGTGGTGTCGCCATCGCCGGTACGGTCGCCGCCCTCCTCGGGCTGAGCGTGCCGTTCACGTGGGGCGAACACGAAGACCTGAGCGGCGAGCCGATGACGGCCACGTTCGTGGAGCCGGTGGCGGCGCACGAGTCCACCGTCGAAGACGGCCAGGCCGGCGCCGCCGGGGCCGCGTGCATGGCCAACGCCAAGCCCGCCAGCGATTTCACCCTGCCGTCGCTCGACGGCAAGCAGGTCACACTGAGCTCGTTCAAGGGCAAGGTGGTGCTGCTCAACTTCTGGGCCACGTGGTGCGGGCCGTGCAAGGCGGAGATTCCCGGCTTCGTCGAACTGCAGGCGCAGTACAAGGACGACCTGGTCGTGCTCGGCTTGTCGGTCGACGACCCGGCCGACAAGGCCAAGGCTTTCGCCGACCAATACAAGGTGAACTATCCAATCGTCCTCGGGCTGGGCCACGACGACATCCAGGACGCCTACGGACCGATCTACGGCATTCCCGCGTCGTTCCTGATCAGCCGCGACGGCAAGGTGTGCAAGCGGCATCTCGGTATTGCACCCAAGGCGCAGTTCGAACGTGAGATCAAGGCCCTGCTGTGAACGACGCGTGTAGTATGATTCTCCCAGTTCGATGCTGAAGGGATTCACACACGCCAACCTCGCCTGCGGGTGCCGTCTCGGGTTCCGAGAAGGCTCCGGCGGCAGCCCCGTCACCGTCATCGTCGAGGCGAAGTCACCAGCGTGTTCGAACTCCATGCACGTCCGCGACGTGCCCATCTACGATCATCGGGAAGCCCTGCGTCCAGCCACGCGGCCGCTGCCGATCGAAGAGGGCTTCGAGGAAGAGAGCTAGCCGCCGCCACGGTGTTCTGGGGCGTGCAGGCCTCGTCCCTGCTCGTCTTCACCGTGCCCTTCACCTGGTCGCTCCTCGGCGTCTGGGCCGCCTCGCACTTCCTCCGGGCCATCGGCCTCACCCTCGCCTTCCATCGCTACTTCGCGCATCGCGCCTTCGAACTGTCGCGCCCGGCCCGTTTCTTCTGGGCGTTTGCCGGCACGGCGGCGATGCAGAAGGGGCCGATCTGGTGGGCCGGGCACCACATCAGCCATCACAAGTACGCCGATCGCGACGGCGATCCGCACAGCCCGGCGGTGAGCGGCTTCTACTACGCGCACATCGGCTGGTTCCTGCACGACGCCCGTAACCACGAGCTGCCCGCGTCCAATCCGGTGGTGCGCGACTTCGGCGGCGTGCCCGAGATCGCGTGGCTCGAGCGCTACTACATCGTGCCGCCGCTGATGCTCGCCGGCGCGCTCTACGCGGCCGGCGGCTTCCCCTGGCTGGTGTGGGGATTCGGCCTGGCCACGACCACCCTGGCCCACGCCACCTTCGCCATCAACACCGTGAACCACCTGTGGGGCAGCCGCCGCTTCGACACGCCGGATGACTCGCGCAACAACGCCGTCACCGCGTTTTTCGCGGCCGGCGAGGGCTGGCACAACAACCACCACCGCTACCAGCGCGCCGCGCGCAACGGCTTCTACTGGTGGGAATTCGATCCAACCTTTTACGTGATCGCGTTGATGTCGCGGCTGGGCCTGGCCTGGAACCTGCAGCCCGTGCCCGCGCGCATCTACGACGAGGCCGGCCGGCGGGCCACGGTGCCGGCCCGGTCCGAGCCGCCGGGAGCCGACGCGTGACGGCACGCCGGTGGGCGGTCTGCGCCTGGACCGCGCCGACGTCGCTGCTCGGCCTGCTGGCCGTGGCGCTCACCGTGCCGCGCGTCCGCCTCGTGGACGGCGTCGTCGAGGCCCAGGGCCCGCGCCTGGCGCGGCTCCTCGACCTGCTCTCGCCGCGCCTGCCGGTGCTGGCGATGACGCTCGGCCACGTGGTCATCGCCCGCGATGCCGCGGCGCTCGACGCCACCCGGGCCCACGAGCGCGTGCACGTGCGCCAGGCCGAGTGCTGGGGGCCGTTCTTCGTGGCGGCGTATCTTGCCGCCAGCGCCGTGGCCTGGGCGCGCGGCGGCGATGCCTACGCCGACAACGTGTTCGAGCGCGAGGCGTGGTCCACGGCTGCCGTCGACCCGCGACCCACGGCTGCCGGGCCGGCACGGACGCCGCGCCCGACACGGACGCCGCGTCCGCTGCTGAGTCCGCTGCTGCGTCGCTCAGTGGTCGAGCCGCCATTTGATCCGGGTGTAGGCGACCCTGAAGCCGCGACGCTCGGCATTCCGTTGCGACGCGCTGCCGGGACTGGCGCACATCATCGCCAGATCGCAGCCGCCCGCGCGGGCCGCCCGCAGCCGGGCCGACAGCAGCGCCCGCTGGGCGCCGCGGCGGCGGAAGGCCGGCCGGGTGCTGGCGCCGGCCAGCACCGCGACGCCCTCGTGCACGGCCATCACGCCGGCCGCGGCCATCACCCCATCCACCTCCACGGCGAAGCAGTGCGCCCCGGCCGTCGCCGCGTAGACGGCGCCGATCTCGCGCACGAAGGGCACCAGGGCCGGCGCCTCGCTCCAGCCGTCGGCGCTGGCGTCGGTCCAGGCCGGGCCTTCGCTGGCCGCAATCGGGCGAGCCGTGAGTTCGCCACCCGGCGCGTCCTCGGCTTCGCGGGCCTCGGCCGGACGGAACATCACGCTGGTGAGCTCGATCGGCACGTAGCCGCGCCCCGACAGCAGCGGCAGCGGTGAACCGAGGGCCAGCGGGCTCACCTCGTGTTCCACGGCGGCGCCGCGCTCGTGGAAGAATCCTTCGAGCGTGGCCAGGAGGCCGGCGTCTGGCGCTTCGCTCATCCCCAACCCGAAGGTCTGCGTGAGCGGCGAACCGACGCCGTCGAACATCGCCCACGTGCCCCGGACGTCGCGCCAGACCGCGCCTCGCGCCGGGTCGACGCGGGCGCGAGCCTCGACGAACCGGGCATTGGCGGCCGCCTCGGCGCGCTCCAGGCGGCGGGCCAGGGCCAGGTCGATGGCCGGATAGGACATCCGCGGATGATGGCGTACCGGCCCACGGCGCGCTACGGGAATACCTGCGGCGGCTCGCGGGTTTACCCCACCAGGGTGCAGATCGCGGTCATCGGCAGCGGCGTCTCTGGACTGACGGCGGCGTGGCTGCTGTCCCGGAGCCACGAGGTTAGGCTCTACGAGCGCGACACTCGTCTGGGCGGGCACGCCCACACCCATCAGGTCGAGCTGGCGTGAGCAGACGGTAGCGGTGGACACCGGCTTCATGGTGTTCAACGAACGCACCTATCCTCTATTCGTGGCGATGCTGTCTGAGTTGGGCGTGGCCAGCCGGCCGAGCGACATGTCGTTCAGCGTGAGCTGCGACCGCTGCGACATCGCCTACTCCAGCGTCGGCCTCCGCGGCCTGTTCGCGCACCCGCGCCGGGCGTTCACCGCCGCGCACCTGTCGATGATCGGCGAGATCCCGCGCTTCTTCCGCGCCGGGCGCCAGGCGCTCGCCGACGGCTCCGCCGCTGCCCTCACGCTCGGCCAGTTCCTCGAGCGCCATCGCTTCGGCGAGTCGCTGGTCCGCCACTTCGTGCTGCCCATGGGCGGGGCCATCTGGTCGGCGTCGTCGGGCACGATGCGCGGGTTCCCGGCCGCCTCCTACTTGCGGTTCCTCGACAACCACGGGTTGCTGGCGGCGCGCGGGCAACCGGTGTGGCGCACGGTCGTCGGCGGCAGCCGGTCCTACGTCAGCCGCATCGCTCAGCACCTCGGCACCGGCGTGCGGGCCGGCAGCGCGGTGCGCTCGGTGACGCGCACCGACCGGGGGCCGCGCCTCGAGGTCGAGGGAGAGGCGCCGCACACCGTGGACGCGGTCGTCATCGCCACTCACGCCGACGAGGCGCTGGCGCTCCTGCGCGATCCGTCGCCCCGTGAACGCGAGGCGCTCGGCGCCTTTCGCTACTCCGTCAATCCCACCGTGCTCCACAGCGACGGCGCCTATCTGCCCGACCGGCCGGCGGCGCGCGCCTCGTGGAACGTGCGCCTGCACGACTGCCGCGTCGAGGACACGCCGGTGTCGATCACCTACGACCTGGCGCGCCTCCAGGGACTGGAGACGTCCCTGCCGATGCTGTGCACGTTGAACGGCGCGGGCGAGCCCCGGCAGCGTGCACGCCCGGATGCACTACGCGCATCCGGTGCTCGACCAGCGAGCCGCGGAGGGACAGCGCCGGGTGGCGCTGCTCAACGGCGACCGACGCACGTATTTCTGCGGCGCGCACCTGGGTTACGGCTTCCACGAGGACGGCGCCCGCTCGGCCGTGGCCGTGGCCCGGCTGCTCGGAGTGGCGGCATGACCGGCGCGGCTGGCGGGTTGCTCGTCGGGCGCGTCTCGCACAGCCGTCTCGTGCCGCGGCCGCACGCCTTTGCCTATCGGCTGTTCATGCTGCGCCTCGATCTGGAAGCAGTGCCCGCTCTGGACCGCGCGCTGTCACTTTTCGGGATGCGCCGATGGAAGCCGGTGCGCCTCGACGCCGCCGACTTCCTCGATGTGCCGCGCGCGCCGGGCCCGCCCGAGGCGCGGGTGGCGGCGCTGCGCGAGGCGGTGCTCCGCGTGCTGACGGCGCACGGCGTCACCGCGCCAATCGGCCGCATCGAGCTGGTGGCGCACGGGCGCATCTTCGGCTACGTCTTCAATCCGGTCAGCTTCTTCCTCTGTTACGGCGTGGCCGGCGACGACGCGCCGGTGGCGGTGGTGGCCGACGTGCACAACACGTTCGGCGAGCGCCACGCCTACGTGCTGCCGGCGGCGCAGGCGCAGGGCCCGGGCGTGTGGCAAGCCAAGAAGGTGTTCCACGTGTCGCCCTTCTTCACGCTCGATGGCACCTACCGCTTCGAGCTGTCGTTTGCCGACGGCGGGGCCGACGTGCGCATCGACCTGCACGACGGCGGCCGGCCGGTGTTCGTCTCGCACCTGCGGCTGACGCGCCGCCCGCTCAGCGACGGCGGGCTCGCCGCCGCGCTGGCCCGGTTTCCGTTCATGACCGCGCGGGTCATCGGCGCCATTCACTGGGAAGCCCTGCGCCTGTGGCGCAAGGGCCTGTCGTATCACCCGAAACCCGCCTACGACCCGGCGCGCGGCCGCGCCACGCGGCCGTAGGCCCGCTCGAGGACATCGCATGCTCGCCTCACCTGGTGCCCGGCTCGACCGCTCGCTGCCCGCACTCACCGCTCCCGCCGCCGCGGCCTGGATCGATCGCCGCATAGGAACGGCGGCCCGCCGCCGGGTCCTCGATGGCCTCGCCGGCTGGCGCCACGGACGGCTCACCGTGACCATGCCCGACGGCGTGCCGGTGGTTCTGGGCGCGCCCGGCGCCGAACCGCACGCGTCGGTGTCGATCGACAACGACCGGTTCTTCCGCCGCGTGCTGCTGCACGGGGACACGGGCGTCGGCGATGCCTACATCGACGGCGACTGGCGTGCCGACGACCTGGCCTTGGTCGTCGACCTGGCCTTCCGCAACCAGGATCACGCGCCGCTCGATTCGCTCGCTGGCGCGCCTGGCCAACCTGGCCGACACCTGGCGCCACCGCCGCCGCAAGAACACCACCGCCGGCAGCCGTCGCAACATCTACGCCCACTACGATCTCGGCAACGACTTCTTCTCGCTCTTCCTCGACCCGACCATGGCCTACTCCAGCGCCGTCTTCCGGGCGCCGGGCGATACCCTCGAGACGGCGCAACTCGAGAAGTTCCGGCAGTGGGGCGAGCGCCTGGCGCCGCGCGCGTCCGATCACGTGCTCGAGATCGGTTCGGGCTGGGGCGGTCTGGCCATGCACCTGGCCCGCACCTACGGCTGCCGCGTCACCAGCATCACCGTGTCGGAAGAGCAGCGGGCCCTGGCCGCGGCCCGGGTCGCCGCCGCCGGACTCTCGCACCTCGTGCACATCGAGCTGCGCGACTACCGGCACATCGAGGGCCAGTATTCGCGCATCGTGTCGGTCGAGATGATCGAGGCCGTGGGCCGCGAGTTCTGGCCCGACTTCTTCCGCGCCGTCGATCGCGCGCTGGCGCCGGGCGGACGCGTGGGCATCCAGGCCATCACCATGCCCGACGGCCGCTTCGACGGCTACGTGCGCCGGTCCGACTGGATCCAGAAGCACATCTTCCCGGGCGGCCTGCTGCCGTGCCTGCGCGAGATCTGCGCCGTGAGCGCCGCCCACACGCGGCTGACCGTGACCCACGTCGAGGATCGGCCCCTCGACTACGCGCGCACCCTTCAGGCCTGGCGCACGGCCTTCATGGCCCGCACCGACGAGGTCCGGCGCATGGGCTTCGACGACCGCTTCATCCGCACCTGGGAGTACTACTTCGCCAGTTGCGAGGCCGGGTTCCGCACCCGCAATCTGGGCCTGATGCACGTGATGCTGGCGCGCACCGGCGAGACGCTGGCCTGACGGCCGCCGCCCCGTGGCGGATTAGTACGACACCTTCAGGTCGGCCACGAGAGGCAGATGGTCCGAGGCCATCAGCGCCTGACGCGTCCGCACCAGTTCGACGTGCGTCACCTCGACGTGACCGCGGTAGTAGATGTGGTCGAGGTGGAGCAGCGGGAACCACCCCGGGTAGGTGCGTTTGCGCGTGAGGTGCTTGGTCAGATCGACGCTCTCCAGGCGCTTCGAGAGGATGTCGGTGGCCAGTCCGCGCGCCCACTCGTTGAAGTCGCCGAGCACCACGCTCGGGCCGTGCGGCCGCCGCGCGTGCACGAGGTCGGCCAGCGTCGCCGCCTGCACGCGGCGTTCGCCGAGCGACGTGCCGAGGTGCACGTTGTAGACGTGCAGCAGGTGATCGCCGTCGATGGCCACGTCGACGCGCTGCGCCCCGCGCGGTTCGCAGGTCTTCCACGACAGATCGTGCTGGACGTGCTGGCGCACCGGCAGGCGCGTCAGCACGACGTTGCCGAAGAGCGCGCCGCGCAGGTGGCGGGTCGGGGCCATCACCCAGCCCATGCCCAGGGCGGCGCCGAGTTCGGCGGCCTGGCCTGGACGTTTCTGGCTGGCGCCGACGACTTCCTGGAGGGCGATGACGTCGGCGTCGAGCGTGGCCAGCACCGCGGCGATGCGCTGCGGCTGCGTGCGCGCGTCCATGCCCCGGCAGCGGTGAACGTTGTAGGTGACGATGCGAACCGAACGGTGGCGGCGCAGGTGGTGCTCATCTTGCGGCATCTGGTCTCACCCCACTACTCTTGAGCACAGACGGGGCTCACCGCAAGTGCCCCAGCCCCGGAGGGGCCATGGCCATCCTGCAAAGCGAACGGGAAATGAGTTGTCCGTGCTGTGGGGCGACGCTCGTCGTCGACCTCAACCTCGGCCGTGTCGTCGCCCATCACGAGGCGCCGAATCCCCATGCCCCGGCGCTCGACAACGCCCAGCGCGTCCTGCAGGAGCAGGAGCGGCGCCGCGACGCGATCTTCGAGCAGTCGGTGCACACCGAGCGGGGCCGCGACGACGCGTTGTCGCGCCGCTTCGAAGAGGCCCTCGAGAAGGCCAAGCAGGAACCGGTCACCAAGCCGCTCCGCGGCTTCGACCTCGATTAGCGCGGCGCGGTGAACTCGGCCGGCAGCGGCATCCACCGCTCGCGTCCGCGGTAGAAGAGCGGCTTGGCGCCGTGAGCCTCGCGGAAGGCGCGGTAGCGCCGCTTCAGCCGCCGGTAGCGCTCGTCCGAGGTGCGAATGCGGTGGTGCGGCCAGTCGATGAGGAGCCGCTCGACGGCCCACACGTTGCCGGTGGCGAAACGCCAGTCGTAGCCCCCCATCGCCGCCAGGTGCACGACCGCGTAGCCGCGCACCCGGCCGCTGTAGTCCACGTAGGGGTCGACGTAGCTGAGGGCCAGGGCCCGCGGCGACGCGAACACCGGGCGGCGTCCGTGCAGTCCGGGGTCGCGCGAGCGGGCAATCGAGCCCCAGCCGCGCGGGCCGCGATAGACGTAGATCACGTGGTCGAGCCGGTCGATCGACTCGAAGCTGAGGAGCAGCGGCGGATGGCCATGCTGCTCGAGCGTCACGGCGGCAAAGAGCGCGGCTTCGAGGCAGTGCGCCGTGCCGCGTCCGACCACGCCGCGGAAGGTGCGCAACGACTCGCCGCCTTCCTCGCGGTTGTAGGGCAGGGCGTTCAGCCAGGCCTGCACCGCGGCCGGCGTGCGCAGCCGGGCGACCAGGGCCTGCTCGGCCGGCGTGAACCGCGTCAGCGGCGGTGGGGCGGCCGGCGGCGCGAGCGCGGCCCGCAGCGACTGCGGCCGGGCGGGAACCGGGCGTGTCATCTCGACGGCGGCGCGGCGGCCGAGGGCGCGGCGCAGGTCGGCCACGAGCGTCGCGGCCGTCCAGTCGTTGCCGGAGTAGGCGGCCACGACCCGGCCGTCGGGCCCGATCACCGCCGTGCGCAGGTTGTGGGTGATGGTCGTGTCGGTCTCGCGGATCACGTTCACGCCGAACTCGGCGGCGAAGCGGTCCACGGTCGCGGCTGGCGCGGTGGCGAAGCGCCAGGCCGGACCCGCACCGAGGCGCCGGGCGTGCCCGGCCAGCACCGCCGGGGTGTCCACCTCCGGGTCGAAACTCACCGAGAGCAACTGGACCCGGCCTTTCAGGGCCGGGTCGGCGGCAGCGGCCTTCTGGATCTCGGCGAAGCGCTGGTCCATCAGCGGACAGAAGTCGGGCAGCGGACACCGCGTGTAGATGAAGGTCACGACGCCTGCGGTCCCGGCCCAGCTCGTCAGGGAGAACGGGCCGTCCCGTGTGGTCGGTCAGTTCCGTCGCCGGCACGGGATCGCCCGGTCCCAGGATGTGCACCCCCTCGGCCACGGGCGGAGCCGTGGCCGCGGCCGGCAGCGGCGCCGTCCCGGCAAACTGCACGTTCTCGAGGTAGTAACGGGTCGGCTCGACGACGAGCGTGGCGCTCACCAGGTCGCCCGGGCGCCGATCGCGGATGGAGGCCCGGTCCTCGACCGGGAAGGGCATGGTCATGGCCTTCATGTAGCCCTCGACCTCGCCGTGCTTCAGCACCACCTGGCCGGTGTCGAGCTGGACGCCCAGGAGCTGACCCTCGATGGGATAGCGATCGGCCTGGCGGTGGCGGCGGGGCCGGGGCGCACGACGCCAGGGCGGTCACGACGAGGGCGGCGGCGGCCAGACAACGCATCGACGCGAATGTACCACGGGGGTCGTGCCCCCACGGGTATCAGCCCTTCCGCTTGACGCCGGGTCTGCTATACTTCGCGCACTTTAACGTCCCTGAGGGAGCTCTGCTCGTGCCGGTCGGTGAGACTACGTTTCCCCCGCCTGCTGATCGAGCTGGTCACGGGGAAGCACCGGCGTGTCGCGCGCGTCGGGCTGATCGACCGAAGCGCGGCAGGAGCGAGTGACCGATGGGCCGTAGACTCTACGTAGGCAATCTTCCCTACAGTGCAACCGACGAAGACCTGACCGAGCTGTTCGGTCGCGCTGGCGACGTCGCCAACGTCCACGTGATGCGCGACCAGGCCACGGGCCGGGCTCGCGGCTTCGCGTTTGTCGAGATGGCGAGCGACGAAGGGGCACAGAAGGCCATCGACGAACTCCACGAGTTCCAGATGGACGGTCGCGCGCTCGTCGTCAATGAAGCCCGGCCCAAGCCCAGCGGCGGCGGCGGCTTCGGCGGTGGTGGCGGTGGCGGCATGGGCCGCGGCGGCGGCGGCAGCAGCCGTGGCGGCGGCGGTGGCGGCGGCGGCCGGCGCGAACCGCGCTGGTAGTTTCGACCGACGTTCTCGGGGACCCCTGTGATCCTCGTTGGCACGTCCGGCTATAACTATCCGGAGTGGAAGGGCAGCTTCTATCCGCAGGATCTGCCTGCGGCCAGGATGCTGCCCTTCTACGCCGAACGCTTCCCCTCGGTCGAAATCAACGCGACGTTCTACCGCATGCCCACCTCCAAGTCGGTGGCGGGCTGGGCGGCGCAGGTTCCTCCTTCCTTCCGCCTCACCCTCAAGGCCAATCGCCGGATCACGCACGACCGACGCCTGAAGGACGTGGGCGACTCGGTGGCGTTCTTCGTGGCCACCGCGCGCGAGCTCGGCCCGCAGTTGGGCGCCCTGCTCTTCCAGACCCCGCCCAACTTGAAGTGCGACCTCGACCGCTTCGACGCCTTCCTGGCCACCGTGCCCGAGGGCGTGCCGGCGGCGTTCGAGTTCCGCCACGACTCGTGGCTCGACGACGAGGTCTACGCCCGCTTGCGGGCGCGCAACTTCGCGCTCTGCGTGGCCGACACCGAGGCGCGCTCCGTGCCCGTCGTCCACACCGCCGACTTCGCCTACCTGCGGCTGCGTGACGAGGGCTACGACGACGAGGCCATCCGCAAGTGGACCGCGCAGGCCCAGGACCTCTCGACGCGCTGCCGGGACGTCTTCGTGTATTTCAAGCACGAGGACGCCGGCAAGGGCGCGGTGTTCGGGCAGCGCATGATCGAGCTGCTGGCCCAGGGCTGAGCCGCTGCGCGCCGCTCAGCGCGCGGCCGCGTCGGCGCCGGCGATGAAGTCCAGCACCCGCGTCTCCGCCCAGTAGCCGTCGTCGCCCGGGCCGGCCGGCCGGCCGATGAACCCGCAATGCCCGCCGTAGCGCGTGACCACGCGGGTCAGGCCCGGCACCGCGTCGAGGGCCGGATCGCGCGCCGCGTCGGGCGGCACGAACGGATCGTCGGCCGCGGTGATGAGCAGCGCCGGCACGGCCAGCTGCGCCAGGACGCGGCGCGCGCTGGCGCGGTGGTAGTAGTCGGCGGCCCCGGCAAAGCCGTTGTGCGGCGCGGTGTAGACGTCGTCGAAGGCCCGCACGCTGCGCACGCGCGCCAGCCCGCCCGGATCGTAAAGGCCGGGATAGAGCCGCGCCTTGCGTTTCATGCGGCCGCGCAGACCCACCAGGAAGTTGAGGTGGTAGGCGAGGTTGGCCGGACGCTCCAGTGCCGTCACGCAGTGGGCGAGTTCAATCGGCGGCGACACGGCCGCGACCGCCACCACCCGCGCGGCGTCGGCCGGCGACAGCTCGCCACCGAGCTTCAGCGCGATGTTGCCGCCGAGCGAGTAGCCGGCAAAGGCGAAGCGCTCCAGGCGGCCGTCGGCCGCCAGCGCGTGCATGACGGCCAGCGGATCGGCGGTGAGGCCGGAGTGATACAGCCCGGGCGAGAGATGCTCGGTGCCGCCGCAGTTGCGTTGGTTGAGCCGCACCACGTTGTAGCCGCGGGCCCACGCCTTGTCGGCCATGCCGCGCATGTAGTGGCCGTCGCTCGATCCCTCGAGCCCGTGCAGGCAGATCACGGTCAGCCGCGAGGCCCGGTCCGGCGTGCCAGTGGCAGTGGGCGAGCACCTGCGAGCCGGGCGCGACGTCGAACAGGCGAGGCTCGCCTGGCGGCAGACGCGGGAACCGCCGTGGCCGCGCCCAGGCCGCCAGGGTCATGCGGTGCCCGCCGGCCAGGGCCGGATGCGGGACGAACGGATCGAACGGAGTGATCACGGCTGCGCCTTCGATATTACCGGCTGCGCCGGGGATACACTGGCGTGTCTTCTTCCCCGGAGCTGCCGCCCGCATGAACGTCCGTCACCTCGCCCTCCTGCTCGCCGTCATCGCGCCGGTGGCCTGCACCGCCGCGCCGGACCAGCCGCCCGCCGCCGCCCCGGCGGCACCGGCCGTCGACGTGGTGGAACTCGGCGCCGCCGACGCGCAGGCGCGCATGACCGCCGGCACGCTGACCGCGCGCGCGCTCACCGACGCCTACCTGGCGCGCATCGCCGCCATCGACCAGGCAGGACCCGCGCTGCAAGTCGGTGATCGAAGTCAGCGGCACGGCCGTGGCCGAGGCCGAGGCGCCTCGACGCCGAGCGCCGGGCCGGCCGGGTGCGCGGACCGATGCACGGCATCCCCGTGCTGCTCAAGGACAACATCGACGTCGTCGGCATGGCCAACTCGGCCGGCTCGCTGGCCCTGGCCGGCAACAAGCCGGCCAAGGACGCGTTCGTCGTGGCGCGGCTGCGCGAGGCCGGCGCGGTCATCATCGGCAAGACCAACCTGAGCGAGTGGGCCAACTTCCGTTCGACGCGTTCGAGCTCCGGGTGGAGTTCGCGCGGCGGCCAGACCCGGCACGCCTACGTGCTCGACCGGAACCCGTGCGGATCGAGCGCCGGCACCGGCACGGCCATCGCCGCCAGCCTGGCCGTCGTCGGCGTGGGCACCGAGACCGACGGCAGCATCCTGTGCCCGGCCTCGGTGAGCGGCCTGGTCGGACTGAAGCCCACCGTGGGCCTGGTCAGCCGCACCGGCATCATTCCCATCTCGGTCTCGCAGGACACCGCCGGCCCGATGACGCGCACCGTGACCGACGCCGCCATCCTGCTCGGCGCCATGGCCGGCGTGGACGCGGCCGATCCCGAAGCCGCGGGCGCCACCGGCAAGACGGTCGCCGACTACACCCCGCTGCTGAAGGCCGAGGCGCTGGCCGACAAGCGCTTCGGCGTCGTGCGTCAGGCCATGGGCTATCACCCCGCCGTGGACGCGGCGATGGAGCGGGCCATCGCGACGCTGACCAGCGCCGGGCGCCACCGTCGTCGACGTGCGCATCCCGACCTACAACCGGTGGAGCGATCCCGAGTTCGAAGTGCTGCTCTACGAGTTCAAGGACGGCCTCAATGCCTACCTGCGGCAGAGCGCCTCGCCGCACAAGTCGCTCGAGGCGCTCATCGCCTGGAACAGCGCCAACGCCGCCCGGGCGATGCCGTTCTTCGGCCAGGAGATCTTCGAACAGGCCCAGGCCAAGGGACCGCTCACCGACGCCGCCTATCTTCGCGCCAAGGCCGCCGCCCGGACGCTGGCCGGCCGCGACGGCCTGATCGCGGCGCTCGACGGCGAGAAGCTCGACGCGCTGATTGCGCCCAGCATGTCGCCAGCCTGGCCCACCGACCACGTGCTCGGCGATCACTTCGTCGGCGCCGGCTACGGCATGGCCGCGGTGGCCGGCACGCCCAGCCTGACGGTGCCGATGGGCGAGACCCAGGGCCTGCCGCTGGGCCTGACGTTCATGGCCCGGGCTTACGCCGAAGGCGACCTGCTCGCCTTCGGCTACGCCTTCGAGCAGAAAACCAAGGCGCGGCGCCCGCCCCAGTACAGGCTCACGCTCGTCCCCTGACGCGACCGGACGGGAGAAACCGGGGGCCGGGGCCAGCCGGGCCGTGGGCTCCGCGAGCCGTTCGCACATTTCTCCATCGAACGCCTGCACCCCGGGCCAGTACAATTCGGTGGCACCCCGACGCCGCCGCGCCAACGCGGCCGCGCGGGCGCATGCTGGAGGAACGGCACGATGAACTGCACTCGCCCCATTGGAATTTCGCTCGTAGCGCTCGCGTTCTCGGCGGTGTCGGCCCTGGCCCAGACGCCGGCCCAGCCGGCCACGGCCAAGCCAGTCACGGCCAAGCCCGCGGTCAGCGCCGACGACGCCAACCTCACCGGACTCAAGCGCGGCGTCGCCGAGCACGTCGACGGCCTGGCCAAGCTCGCCCAGGAAGCCGTCGACTCGGTCTTCAGCTTCGGCGAGCTCGGCTTCCAGGAGGTCGAGACGTCGAAGTACCTGACCGGCGTGCTCGAGAAGAACGGCTTCACCATCACCCGCGGCCAGTCGGGCATCCCCACCGCCTGGGTGGCGAGCTTCGGCAGCGGCAAGCCGGTGATTGCCCTCGGCTCCGATATCGACGGCATTCCGCAGTCGTCGCAGAAGCCCGGCGTGGCCTACAAGGACGCCGATCGTCGAAGGCGCGCCCGGCCACGGCGAAGGCCACAACACCGGCATGCCGCTGAACATCGTGGCGGCCATCGCGGTGAAGCGCATCATGGAGCGCGAGAAGCTGCCCGGCACGATCATGCTGTGGCCCGGCGTCGCCGAGGAACTGGTGGCCAGCAAGGCCTGGTTCGTGCGTGACGGCATGTTCAAGGACGTGGACGTGACGCTGTTCACCCACGTCGGCAACAACCTCAACGTGTCGTGGGGCGCCGGCGGCGGCAACGGCCTGATCTCGGTCGAGTACACGTTCGAGGGCGAGACGGCGCACAGCGCCGGGGCGCCGTGGCGCGGCCGCTCGGCCGCCGACGCGGTCGAGCTGATGAGCATCGCGTGGAACTACCGTCGCGAGCACCTGCGCCTGTCGCAGCGGTCGCATTCGGTCATCACCAACGGCGGCGACCAGCCCAACGTGGTGCCGCGCGCCGCCAGCATCTGGTTCTACCTGCGCGAGAACGACCAGCCGCACATCCAGGAACTGTGGGACATCGCCGACAAGATGGCCGAGGGCGCCGCGCTCATGACCAACACCAAGTGGACCTCGCGCATCCTGGGCACGGCCTACCCGCAGCACTTCAACAAGCCGGTCGCCGACACCGTCTTCGCCAACATCCAGAAGGTCGGCCTGCCGACCTGGAGCGAGGCCGACCAGACGCTGGCCAAGGCCCTGCAGAAGGAACTCGGCAACCCCACGCAGCCCGGCCTGGCGACGACGCTGGCCGAGATGGGGCAGCCGGTGAAGAACGAGGACAACATGGGCGGCGGCTCCGACGACATCGGCGACGTGTCGTGGAATGTGCCGACGGTCACGCTGCGTTATCCGGCCAACATCCCCGGCCTGCCCGGCCACAACTGGTCGAGCGGCATCGCCAGCGCCACGCCCATCGCCCACAAGGGCGTCGTGGCCGGCGCCAAGGTGCAGGCCATGACCATCCTCGACCTGCTGACCAAGCCCGAGCTCATCAAGCAGGCGTGGGCCTACTTCAACGACGTGCAGACCAAGGACGTGAAGTACATCCCCTTCATCAAGAAGGACACGCCCGCGCCCACGTTCCTGAACGAGAGCATCCTCTCGAAGTACCGCGAGCAGATGAAGAAGTTCTATTACGACCCGAGCAAGTACCCGACCTACCTCGATCAGCTCGGCATCAAGTACCCGACCGTGCGCACCACGCCGGCCACGCCGCAGCCGCAGCAGTAGGCGTGACTCCTGCAGTATTCGCCCGGGAACTCGCCGCCGCGCTGGCGGCGAGTCTCCCCGAGGGTTTCACCGCCAGTGCCGACGGCGAGACCATCCTGATTGAAACCCCCGACGGCACGGCCGTCTCGACCTCGCTCGACATCGAGCCCGACGACATCGGCGACGTCGAGGTCTACGCCGACGAGGCCGAAGGCGTGCTCAGCCTGGCGCAGGACGTGGTGTGCGAAGCGCTCGACGCCACCTGGCCGGTGGCCGGCGACGGCGCCGTGGACCTGCCCGTGCCCGGCGCGCGCGCCGACGACGGCCTGGTCCACCTGTGGTTCGGCGATGAAGACGCGCCGGTGCTGCGCGTTGAAGGCGATCGCGCTGGTGTCGTAGCGGCGGCGGCCGCGGTGATGGTCATGCGCCTCGCACGGCGGCAGACATTCCGGCTGCGCCGCCGGGAGGCACCCCATGGATTCGATCAAGGACACGGCCGCCAGCTTCTTCGACGCCTGCGAGAGCGGCAAGGGCTGGGCCGAGTGTCAACCGTTCTGTCAGCCGGGCGCGACGTTCTCGGCTCAGGCCGACGCGCTCAGCGGCGTGACCACGCTCGAGGCCTACACTGAGTGGATGAAGGGCCTGTACACACCGGCCCCGGATGGCAGCTACGAAATCCGCGCCTTCGCCGTGGACGAAGCCCGCAACAGCGTGGTGGCTTACGCGGTGTTCCGGGCCACCCATACCGGACCCGGCGGCCCGGTGCCGCCGAGCGGCAAGCGCGTCGAGGCCGACTACGTCTACGTCATGGCCTTTGAGGGCGGCACGATCCGCCACGTCACCAAGATCTGGAACGACGGCCACAGCCTGCGGCAGCTCGGCTGGATGTGAGCGCCGAGCCGCTCGCGCCCTGGCGCGACGAGCGCGGGCGCTACGCGGCGCCGCCAGCCGCTAGACGCCGCTCTTCAGATACTTGCCGAGCGCCGCCAGCAGCCGGTCCACTTCGGCCGGGCTGTTGTAGAAATGCGGCGACACGCGCAGGCCGGGGCGGTCCTGTCCGCCGCGGGTGGTGATGCCGATCTTGTCGTTGGTGTAGAGGGCGGCGGCGAGCTTGTTCGCATCGAGCGTGCCGGGCACGAACGACACGACCGCGACCCGGCGCTCGGGCACCGGCGAAGTCCAGTTGACGATTCCCGGCAGCTTCTTCAGGCCGTCCATGAACTGCGTGGTGAGGGCGCGCGAGCGGTCGGCGATGGCCGGGCGGCCAATGGCCGTCTGGAACTTCAGCGCCTCGTGCAGCGCCAGCATGGTCGCCTCGTCGCGCTGGCCGAAGCTCTCGAACGTCTTCGAGAAGCCGACGGCGCCGGGATAAGCGCTGTAGACGCTCGGCCACAATTTCGCCTGCGCCGCCTGGTTCACGTAGAGCACGCCGCACTCGCGCGCGCCGCAGGGCCACTTGTGGGCGCTCCCTGAATAGAAGTCCGGCTGGATGTCGGCCAGGTCGACGTCGAGCAGACCGAAGCTCTGCGCGCCGTCGAGCAGGAACAGCACGCCGCGCGAGCGGGCCAGCGCCGCCAGTTCCTTGGCCGGCATCAGGTCGCCGACGGTGCTCGAGAGGTGCGTCACCGACATCACCCGCGTGCGCGGCGTAATCGCCTTGGCGAAGGCCTCCACGTAGTACTCCATGCCCGGGTGCGGGTTCTTCTGCGGCACGACCACGACCGTGAAGCCGAATCGCTTGGCTTTCTCCTTCCACGCGGTGAGGTTGCTCGGGTGATTGTCCTCGTGCAGCAGCACCTCGTCGCCGGCCTTCAGGTCCAGCCCGTTCGACACCATGTTGTTCGACTCGCTGGTGTTGCGGGTGATGATGATCTCGTCGGGCGTGGCGCGCAGGAAGGCGGCCAGGGCCACGCGCGTCTTCTCTTTCTCGGGCATGAGCCGGGCGCGATTGGCCGGCGACGGATCGACATCCACGCTCCGGGACTCGCGCGCCAGGCACTCGGCCACCGGCCGCGAGGCCGGGCACAGGTTGGCGGCGTTCATCACCGCCAGGTCCGGGGGCATCACGAACTGCTCGCGGACGCTCGTCCAGAACGGCTCGCCGGCCGACGGTCCCGCCGGCAGGATGTCGCTGGCGGCCGGAAGCCCGCGCGCGAACACCGGGTCGGCCAGCAGGGCGGCGGACCCGCCCAGGGCGAAGAGCCGGGCGAACGAGCGGCGCGAGACGGTGGCGGTGGTCGACATGGGAGCTCCCTTCCGCCGGGCGCTGGCCCGGAGAACGGCCGGAGTATAGCAGCGCGGCGGCTCGAGCCGCCCGGCCTACAGTCCCAGGCGGTAGACCGCCACCGCGCCGCTGCGATGGAGCACCGGCAGGTCCAGCCGGCGCGGGCTGACGAGCACCGTCAGGCCCTCGCGGGCGGCCAGGGCGCGCAGCGTGGCCGGCGGCCAGTCGGCAAAGCCCTGCGTGGCGGCGATGCGGCCGGTCACGCGGTAGGCGGCCTCGCGCGAGTACATCGCCATGGCCACGTCCTTGGTCTCTTCCAGGAACACGTCGCGGGCGGCGCCGATGCGCACCGCGGTGCCCATCTTCCAGGCGTGTCCCGGATCGGCCAGCACGTAGGTATCGGCGGGGGTCTGCTGGCGGACCCAGCGCAGCGCCGTGGCCCAGTCGTCGTGCGGCAGATCGAAGGCGAACGTCGGCCGCCCGGGGCTTTCGACGAAGCCCACGTAGATTGCCCGCGACAGGCTCACGGCGAGGAGCAGGGACGCGACCAGCCGCGGCGTCCAGGCCGGGGAGCCGGCCCGCGCCGGCCGATCGATCAGCCACCAGACCAGATACAGGATGGCAACGGTTTCGACCGGCCAGAACACCCGCGAGGTCTGCAACTGCACGGCCAGCGGCACGCCGGCGGCGACCAGGGGCAACGACACCAGGAACCCGGCCACGAGCGCCAGGCAACCGGCCAGCAGCCCTTGTTCCCGCGGCGTCAGCCGGCCCTCGCGGGCCCGCGCCCAGCCTGCGGCCAGGATCACCATCGGGCCGGCCAGGTTGGTGGCCCACGTGCCGGCCGACCATTCGGTGGGGAACGTGTAGTCCTTGCTGGCGACGAGCGCCCGCCAGGTCGGGTCCATGGGCGTCAGGTCGAACGGCGTCCACCCGGCGAGCAGCGCGGCGCCGCCGAGTATGGCCGTGGCCGTGCCGGCCGCCAGCGCCGGCCGGCGCAGCCGCGTGTCGCTCACGGCCAGGGCCACGACCACGATGCCCAGGAACAGCGCCGCCGTCGTCGGATGCAGCGCCGCACTGGCGAGGGTCAGCGCCAGGGGGCGCCAGCGGCGGCCGCGGAGCAGGTCGGCGAGCGCCACCATGCCGATGGCGAAGACCAGCATGCGCGGGTGGAAGTAGCCCTCCAGGGTGTTCGCGCCGGTCCTGGCGATGCGGTGCCGCAAGGTGAGCGCGG
This sequence comes from uncultured Acidobacteriota bacterium, assembly GCA_963834325.1. Classification (GTDB taxonomy): domain Bacteria; phylum Acidobacteriota; class Vicinamibacteria; order Vicinamibacterales; family UBA2999; genus CADEFD01. The sequence goes on along the minus strand of CAWIBL010000012.1, from coordinate 2,226,186 downwards.
CGAGCCACGCGGCCAGCGCCCACGGTGTCGTCAGCACCTGGCGGCCGAGAGCCCAGGCGCCGTAGAAGAGCACGCCGAGCGTCGTCGCCTGCGCCAGCGCGAACCAGGCGGGCAGCGCCGAGGCCGGTGAAGCGCACGAGCCCGGCGAAGAGCTCGTCCACGAAGAAGAACCGGCCCTGCGCGCCGATCATCGCCCAGTCGCGCGGGAAGAGCGCCGGATCGAGATGGTGGAGGATGGCGGGGATGTAGAACGCCTGGTCGGCGGCGCCGTAGCGATAGCCGCCGGCGTTGAGCGTCGCGGCCACGGCGAAGGCCACCGCGCCCAGGACGAGGACGCCGCGCGAGGGCGGGGCCGCGCTAGAAGGGCTGTTCGTCGGCACTCGGCCCGTAGATCGACGGCAGGGGCACGTCGAGCTGCCGCAGGTAGACGGTGAGCTGTCCGCGGTGATGGATCAGGTGATTCATGACGAAGGTACGCCAGCACGACGCTTTCGGCATGGTGAAGAACTCCTGGGCGCCGCGGCGCAGCGTCCACGGCGCCATCAGCTCGTCGTCGCTCTTGCCGACGAGCGCGGCTCGCGCGGCCGCCATCTTCTCGTCGAAGACCGCGAGCGATCGCCGCGCGCGTGGCCGGCGGCGCGTAGCCGGGCGGGCGGGTCATGGTCTCGAGATCGACGGCCGGGGAGTTGAGCGTCTCCTGGCCCCAGAAGCCGAGTTCGCTCAGGTGGGTCGCCAGGGTCCCGAGCGACATGCTCTTCGGATGCGGCTGCCACGTCCAGCTTCCCGTCGGGCAGCCGATCGAGGAGCCGGCGGGTGGCCGCGACCTCGTGATCGAATTCCGGGAGCAAGGCGTCGACGAGTGCCATCCGCGCCTCCGTGCGGCAAGAGGAAACGCCCGCTATGCTATCACCATGCCCCCCGGCGACTCGACGGCCGGCGTCCCACTCACGTTGCGCGACGGCGCCGTGGTGACGCTCCGTCCGATTCGTCCCGAAGACGAGCCGCTGATGGTGGGCTTCCACCAGCCGTGTCGCCGCGGTCGGTCTATCAGCGCTACTTCCACCTCAGCACGTTCGAGCAGCGCGTCGAGCATACGCTGCTGGCGCTGACCTGCCGGGTCGATGCGGCGGTGGGGCTGGCCATCGTCGCCGAACACGCGCCCGGCGACGGCGCGCGCGCGGTGGTGGGACTCGGCCGGCTCACGCGCACCGTGCCGCCGGACGTCGGCCGAGGTCGCCCTCCTCGTCGTCGACCGCTGGCACGGACTCGGGCTGGGCACGGCGATGATGCACGAACTCGTCGTGGCTGCCAGGACGCTGGGCCTGCGCCGGCTCTACGGCGACATGCTGGCCGACAACGACGCGATGCGCGCCGTCGTCCGTCACGCCGGGTTCGTCATCCGCACCGTGCCCGGCGACGCCAAGGTGCTGCGCGCCGAGCTCACCCTCGCCTAGCCCCGGCGCGGGGACCGGCGGCTACGCCGGCGGTCGCGGGACACGCGGCACGGGCGGCGCGGCGGGCACGGGCGGCACGGGCGGCACGGGCGGTGCGGGCGGGGCGGGCTCGAGCGGCGGCTCGACCTCGGGGACGAGTTCGTGGCGGTGCTCGCCGGTAATCTGGTGGCGGATATCGGTGCCCACCGCACGGCCGATCTCACGCCCGATCTCGAGGGCGATCGATTCGCCCAACGACCGGCCGTGGCCGGACCGGGCGGCGCCGCGCTGCCGCTGACGCTCCGGTTCGCGGCCGCGCAGCGGGCCCCTGGCCACGTGGATGTCGCCCTGGAACGACTGCAGCTCGACCCGGGCGCTGCCGGAACCGAGCGTGAAGTTGAAGCGCTTGTTGCCGTCGCGGTTGCTCATGCCGTCGGGCAGGGTGACGGGGAAGTCGCTCGTGAAGTCGCCGCCGAAGGTGCGCACGAAGACCGTGGCGTCGGCCTGCGTCCCGAGACTGACGCGGATGTCGCCGTTGTGCGTGTTGATGCGGTAGGCGCCGCGCTCGGCGGTCGGTCCCTCGAAGCGCACGTCGCCGTTCACCGTCGACACTTCGAGGCTCGAGGCCTTGGCGCCGGTGACGGTCACGTCGCCGTTGGTGGTCTCGGCGATGATGTCGCCCGACACGCCCGTGAGCGTGATCGAGTCGTTCACGGTCGTGGCCCGCACCTTCCCCGACGAGCCGTCTCACCCGGATCTCGCCTTCGATGGAGCGAAGCGTGACGGCGCCCGAGCCGCCCTTGAGCGACAGGTCGCCGCCCACGGTCTCGACGTTGACCTCGGCGCTCGTGCCCTCGATGGTCGCCGCCAGGTAGGTGCCCGAGAGATTCACCGCCATCCACCGCGGCACGGTCAGCATGAAGTCCACCAGTCCGGCGGCGCCGCGTGACGAGCGCGCGCGCACCCGCAGGGTGGCGTCGGCGGTCTGGATGTCGATGTGCTCGCGTGAGCCGTGGCTCGCCTGGACGCGCACGGCGTCGCGGTCCCAGGCCCGCACGGTCACCTCGCCGGCCTGGTTCGAGAGCACGAGCCGCGTGCCCTTGGCGACGTCCACGGTCTGGTCGGACTGCGGCGTCTGCGTCTCCGGGCCGCCGGGACGGGCCTGCACCGGCGCCTGCGGTGGCTGGGGCGGCAGGGGTTGCGCCGTCGGCGGGAGGGCGCGGCGGCGCCGGTTGCGCGACGGCGGGGGCGGCGGCGCCGGCGGCGACGAGCGCGGCGAGCAGCAAGGGGCGGGCGGGCATGGGGGATCAGTCTCCTTCGGTGATGAGCGCGGCCTTGCGCAGCAGCTGCAGCTTGCGGCGGCGGACGTCGGCGAGCTGCGCGTTCAGCATCGGATTGGCCGGGTCGTCGACCAGGGCCGCGCGCGCCTCGCGCACGGCCTCGTCGATGATGCGCAGGTTGCGTTCGATGCACCAGCACCGTGCGCGGATTCAGGTGCTGACGCTGTTCCTGCAGGACGCGTTCGAGATCGGTGACGGCGGCCTCGTACTGCGCGTCGGCGAAGTTCACCGTGGTCACGCCGGCGTCGGGGGCGTCGAACGGCTCCACCTGGGCGACGATCGGCGACGGCCCGGCGGCGGGCGCGGGGCCGCGTGGGACGGACGGTCCGCGTTGATAGAGCAGGGCGCCGCCCAGGGCGGCCACGAGCGATGCGGCCAGCGCGAGTTCGAGCAGACCGATCGACACGCGCCGCCGGTACCAGGCGATGTCGGCCACCGGGGCCCGGGACGTCACCCCGGCGGCCCCCGCCAGCGAGGCCTGCGGCGGCGAGAGGCGCGCGGCGATGGCCGGCCACAGATCGGCCGGTGGCGTGGCGGTGTCGGCGGCCCAGGCCCGGGCCGCCTCGCGCAGCCGCTCCAGGTCCTCCGTCACCGCCCGGCACTCGGCGCAGGCGGCGAGATGGTCGGCGACGGCGCGGGCCCCGGCGGCGTCGAGATCGCCGTCGAGATAGGCGGAGAGGGCGTCGGTAGGATGCGCCGGCAGGTTCATGCGCGCACCTCGTGGGTGAGATAGCCGCGCAAGCGTCATGCGGGCGCGGTGCAGCTGGGACTTGGAGGTGCCGACCGACACCCCGAGCAGGGTGCCGATCTCCTCGTGCTTGTAGCCTTCGACGTCGTGGAGCACGAACACGGCGCGGGCGCCGGGCGGCAGCCGGTTCACGGCCAGGTGCAGGTCCATGCCGGCGTCCCAGCCGCGCTGCACGTCGGTCGGGGCCGGCATCCTGGTGACGGCGTCGTCGCCGTCGGCCAGGAAGCGGTCGCGGGCGGTGCCCAGGGTGCGGAAGCGCTCGACGATGACGTTGACGGCCAGCCGGTGCAGCCACGTCGCCAGCGACGACTCGCCGCGGAACAACTGAGCTTCTGCCAGGCCCGGACGAAGACGTCCTGGGCGAGTTCGTCGGCGCTGTCGGCGCCGGCCATGCGACGGGCGAGGGCGAGGATGCGTGGCACGTGGGCTTGGTAGAGGCGCTCGAAGGCCGCCGCGTCACCCGCAACTGCGCGGGCCACGTCGTCGGCCTCCGACTCGGGCCGGGAGTGAGGTTGGTTGTTCACACCGCGGTCCAGGACGCTTCGGCTCCGTTATCCCGTTGGACGGCGGGACGTGCCGCAGGGTTGGAACCGGTCTACGACCCGGTTTTCGGCTTCGAGAAGTCCACTTTCGGCACTTCCTTCGCCTCGGGCGGGGCTTCGAACAGCGGGTAGTCCTGGAAGCGGAAGACGGCGTTGGTGATGTTGGCCGGGAACTGGCGGCGCGAGGTGTTGTAGGCCTGCACCCGCTCGTTGTAGCGCATCCGTTCGGTGGCGATGCGGTTCTCGGTGCCGGCCAGCTCATCGGACAGACGGGCGAAGATCTCGCTCGAGCGCAGCTCCGGGTAGTTCTCGACCACGACCAGCAGGCGCGACAGGGCCGCGACTGCTCGTTGGCGGCCTGCATCGTCTCCTGCGGCGTGCGCGCCCCGGCCAGCTTGGCCCGCGAGTCGGCGATCGCCTGGAAGACGTCGCGTTCCTGCTGGGCGAAGCCCTTGGTGGTCTCGACCAGGTTCGGAATCAGGTCGCTGCGGCGTTTGAGCTGGTTCTCGACCTGCGCCCACTGCGCCTTCACGGCTTCCTCCTGGCTGACGAACGTGTTGTACGAACAGCCGCTGGCCGCCGTCGCCGCCACCAGGATCACTCCCGCCATCACTACCTGTCGCATGATTCCTCCTCCACCCGCGCGCAGCGTCTTCACGCCCGCGCCTACCACGACGCGCCGCCGCCGCCACCGCCGCTGCGGCCGCCGCCGAATCCGCCGAACCCGCCCGACGATCCGCCCCAGGACGCCCCGCCGCCCCACGAACCTCCATAGTAGCCCCCGCCCCACGGCCCGACGCCGCCGCGCCAGGAGCGCCGCCGTCCGCCCCGGCCGCGCCGGTTGAACAGCGGCAGGATGACGAAGAGCAGGACGAAGAACAGGAGCATGGCGTTCGGCGACAGCGGGTCGCGCGTGCTGCGGGGCGCGTCGCGCACCTGCACCCCGTCAACGGTGACGTTGCGGTCGGCGGCGATGCGCGCGATGACCCGCGACGTGCCGGCCAGCAGGCCCGGGCCGTATTCGCCCTGGCGGAAGTACGGCGTCATCACCTGACGGCTGGTCTCGCCGGCGAAGCCGTCGGTGATGACGCCTTCGAGGTCGTAGCCAACCTCCATCCAGACCTGGCGGTCGTCGAGCGCCAGCAGCACGAGCAGGCCGTTGTCCTGACCCTTCTCGCCGATGCCGCGGCCGCCGTTCTCGAACATCTTGGTGGCGTAGCTCTGCACGTCGGGCCACGGCTGGAAGGTCTTGACCGTGGCCACCACGACCACGTCGCCGCTGGCGGCCTGGAGCCCGCGGATCAGCCGGTCGAGCTCCGCGGCCGAGGCGGCGTCGAGCACGGTGGCGAAGTCGTTGACCGGGCGCGGTGAGCGCCGGCGGCGGCTCCTGGGCGCCGAGCGGCGCCGTGAGCGTCACCCACAGGACCGCCGCCGCGACGATCGCGGCGGTGCGCCGAACCGCACCCGGCATGGTCATCGCTCCGGCCACTCGTCGACGTGGCGCGCGAGCTGCTCGATGGCGGCGAGGTAGCCGGGGAAGAGGCGCCCGGCATCGACGCCGCTCTTGTCGGCGTCGTGCGCGATGTGGAGGGCGTCGGACACCACCTTGGCCTCGAGCTGCAGACGCTCGGCGGCCCAGGCCGCCAGCTGCGTGGCTTCGAGGCGCTGGCCGTCGAGCCGCGACAGCAGGCTGAGCAGGGCGCGGAACTCCGCCGCGGATTCGACCACGACCCGGGCCACCTCGCGCGGCGGCGCCGGCGGCCTCCATGTAGTCCTCGCGCACGTGCAGCAGCAGGCTGCGCACCTGGCCCTCGCAGGCGCGGCGCAGGTCGCCCGCGGCGACGGCCAGACCGGCAAACGGATCGTCGCCGAAGTGCGTGTCGTGGTTGGCGATGATCTCGCCGAACTCGACGCGGGAAGACGTCGAGCGAGCGCGCGAACTCGTGCCGCGTGAGCAGCACCGGCGTGGCCGCGCCGCCCTCCTGCCAGCGCCTGACGCGGGCCGCGCACGCGGTCAGGTCGGCCATGTCGAGCGATCGGACGAGCGCCAGGCTCGGCCGCGGCGACACCGAGGGCGCGTAGGTGACGAACGCTTCCAGCCGCGCTCCGAAGATGCCTTGCAGATCGGCGAGCACGAGCGAAGCTACGGTCGACGAAACACCCGCCATAGTGCCAGTCTACACGGTCCGGCACGGATGCCGGGCCGGGCTGCGGCTGTGGCCGGAGACGGACCCGGACGGCCGGATGCGCCGGATAGAATGGTCGAGATGCGACTGCGTCAGCTCAACATCGGCTGCTTCGGCGGCGGCACCGGGCTTCCCAGCCTGCTCGGCGGACTGAAGCGCAACCCGTGGCTGCGGCTGAACGCCATCGTCACCACCTTCGACAGCGGCGGCAGTTCCGGGCAGCTCCGCGACGAACTCGGCGTGCTGCCGCCCGGCGACGTGCTGCGCTGCGCCCTGGCCCTGTCGCGCAACGAGGGCGAAGCGCGCCGGGTGCTGCTTGTCGCGGCTGCCGACGCTCTTCGAACACAAGAAGCTCGGCGGTCACACCGGCGGCAACCTGCTGCTGTCGATGATGGAGCAATACAGCGGCGACTTCCTGGCCGCGGTCGACGGGCTGCGCGCCCTGCTCGGCTGCCAGGGGCGCGTCTGGCCGGTGAGCGTGTCGCGCGCGTCGCTCTGCGCCGAGCACGCCGACGGCGTCATCACGCTCGGCGAGGTGGAAGTGGACGCATGGCAGGACGCCGGGCATGCCATCGAGCGCATCTGGCTCGAGCCGCCCGCGGCCATCCACCCCGCTGTGGCCAGCGCGATCCGGACCTTCGACGCGGTGATCATCGGCCCCGGCAGCTTCTTCACCAGCCTCATGCCGACCCTGCTCGTCGACGGCGTCCGCGAGGCGCTGCACGAGATGCCGGGCCCGATCGTGTTCGTGAGCAACCTGCTCACCGAAGGTCTGGGCATGCGCGACTTCACGGCCGGCGACGCCGTGGCCTGGCTCGAGCGCACGATCGAGCGGCCCGTCGACCTCATCGTGTTCAACACCGCGCGGCTGCCGCCGGCGCTGCTCACCAACTATGCCCGGGAACACAAGCAGCCGCTGGCCCTGGGCACGCTGCCGGCGCACACGACGCTCGTCGAAGCGCCGCTGTGGACGCGAGAGATCGCACGCCACGACCGGCGCCGGTTGTCGCACGCGGTGTGGAGCGTGCTCAGCACGCGCGTGCTCTAACGCTCGGTCAGGGAGAACGACATGCAGGCGATCGGCGCCGATACGAAAGTCGAGATGGAGATGATGGGCGCGGTGTGGAACGTGCTGCCCAACGCCTCTCTGGCGGCGGCGATGGAGAAGCACCTGAAGACCGTGGGCGGCTGCACCTACAGCCCCGAGGAACGCGTGTTCGGCGCACAGCTGGCAGGCGGTCGCCGCCGGCGGCACCCAGATCGGGGTGAAGGGCATGAGGGTGGCGGCCAAGACGATGGCGCCGACCGCCATCGACCTGCTCTCGGACCCGGCGCACGTGGTGAAGCCGCGCGAGGAATTCGAGCGCGTGCGCGGCGCCAACTTCGCCTACACCACGCGGCTGGCCACGCGGCAGCCGCCGCTCGACTACCGCAAGTGACGGCCGCGCCCGCGCGCCTCGCGCCGGTGCTTTCTGGAGGAACCGTGATCACATCGCTTCGTACCGCTGGCATCGTCGCCGCGCTCTCCCTTCTGGCCGCGGTGCCAGCCCTGGCCCAGACGCGCACCTACAAGATCCTCGCGACCAACAAGACCTCGACGATGGAGAAGGAGTTGAAGGAGGCCGGCGAACTCGGCTACCGCTTCCTGGCGGTGATGGGCGGAGAAACCGGATTCGGCGGGAGCGAGGCGGTGGTGCTGCTCGAGAAGGTGCCCGGCGACGCCGCCACCTACAACTACCGGCTGCTGGCCGCCAACCGGACGTCGACGCTGCAGAAGGAACTGCAGGAGTCCGGCGAGGCCGGCTATCACGCGGTGGGGCAGACCGTGTTCGAGAGCATGTTCGGAGGCAAGGAAACCGTCGCCATCGTGCAGAAGAGTTCCGACCAGGCCAACGCCGTGCGCTACGAGTACAAGCTGGTCGCGACCAGCCGGACGTCCACCCTCGAGAAGGAACTCCGCGACGTGGCCGAGGCCGGCTTCGAAGCCATCGACCTGACGGTGGGGAAGACGGCGATGGGCGGCAGCGAGATCGTGGTCATCACCCGCCGCGCGGTGAAGCAGTAGCCGGTCTCCGCCCGCCGGCTCAGTCGCGCGGCGCCTTGGCCTTGGCCGCGCCGGCGCTCGACGCGCCCTTCGCCGCACGCGGCGCCCGTGGGGCCGCCGTCTTCCGCGAGGCGGGTGCTTTGCCTGACGCCGCGGCTTTCCGCGGCGTTCTGGCCACCCGCTTGGCCTGCGGCGACGGCGCGTCGTCGGCGTTTTCCAGCGCGGCGAGTTTGCTCGCCGCTGCGGCTGCCGACATCAGCCGCGTCGGAGCGTCTGCGTGCTTGCCGCTCGCGCAGTTCCAGGGCGGTGGCGATGATGCGCTGGAACAGCTTGCCGGTGTCGCCGGTCTTCGCTGGCGGGTTGCTGTGCCAGATGGCCGGGGTGTCCGAGGCGAGGATGTCGGCCAGGTCCGCGCCCGGCGTCTTCACGCTGAGCGGCGCGAACTCGGCGATGTCCACGGGTCCCGCCCACTCGTCCTTGTGCTTGATGAGGAGCCAGCTCGGTTTGCTGCTGCCGCCGTAGCCGCGGGTGCGCACCAGGGCCCACGAGCCCTTGAGCTTGAAGCCGTCGAGGCGGAACTTCAACTCGCCCTTGCGCAGGGCCGCGCCGATGTCGGGCGATTCGGACGTCCACGTCCCGGTGTCCCACAGCATCACGACGCCGGCCCCGTAGCCTTCGGGAATAACGCCCTCGAACGAGCCGTACTCGACCGGATGATCCTCGACCTGCATGGCCAGGCGCTTGTCGCGGGTGTCGAGCGACGGCCCCTTGGGCACGGCCCACGACAGCAGCACGCCGTCGTGCTCCAGGCGCAGGTCGTAGTGCAGGTGACTGGCCAGGTGTTTCTGCACGCAGAAGAACCGTTCCTGGCCATCGCCGGCGCGCGCCTCGGGGTCGCCGGCGGGTTCGGGGCTCTTCGTGAAATCGCGTTTCTTGCGGTATTCGTCGAGCGGCATGTGGGACCTGTCGCGAGGATACAATACGCCCAGCCTATGGCCAACCCGGCTTCGTCCGACACGGCATTCTTCGGCCACCCGCGCGGGCTCTCCACGCTCTTCTTCACCGAGATGTGGGAACGATTCAGCTACTACGGCATGCGCGCGCTGCTGCTGCTCTACATGACGGCGCCGCTGGCCGCCGGCGGCCTCGGCTTCGATGCGGCGCAGGGCGGCGCCATCTACGGCCTCTACACCTCGATGGCCTACATGGCCGCGCTGCCCGGCGGGTGGGTGGCCGACCGGCTCATCGGCCAGCGCCGGGCCGTGCTCTACGGCGGCATCATCATCGCCAGCGGACACTTCAGCATGGCCATCCCCTCGATGGTCACGTTCTATCTCGGCCTCGTGCTCATCGTGATCGGCACCGGACTGCTCAAGGGCAACGTCAGCGTGATCGTGGGACAGCTCTACACGCCCGAGGATCAGCGGCGCGACGCCGGCTTCTCGATCTTCTACATGGGCATCAATCTGGGCGCGTTCCTGGCGCCCCTGGTCTGTGGCTATCTCGGGCAGCGCGTGAGCTGGCACATGGGCTTTGCCGCCGCCGGCTTCGGCATGGCCATCGGCGTCGTGCAGTACGTGCTCGGCGGACGCCATCTCGGCGACAAGGGACTGGAGCCGGTGCCCGCGGCCTCGCCCCAGGCGGCCGCGGCGCTCCGCACCAAGGCGGGGCTGTGGGGCGGGCTGTTCGTGGCGGTGCTGGCGGTCGTGGGGCTCGGCGGCTACACCGGCCTGCTGCCGATCACCGCCGTCGGCGTGGCCGACGCGGCCGGCGTCCTGCTGCTGCTCTCGACGGTGATCTTCTTCGGCTGGCTGTTCACGAGCGGCGACTGGACCCCGGTGGAACGCAAGCGCCTGATCGTGATCGCGGTGCTCTTCCTGGCCTCGGCGCTCTTCTGGTCGGTCTTCGAACAGGCCGGCTCCACGCTGAACCTGTTTGCCGATCGCAGCACGCAGAACGAGTTCTTCGGCCGGCCCTTCCCGAGCAGTTGGTTCCAGTCGCTCAACTCGCTGTTCATCTTCACGCTGGCGCCGGTCTTTGCCTGGTTCTGGATCGCGCTGGCCAGGCGCGGGCAGGAGCCGTCGAGCCCGGCGAAGTTCGTGCTCGGACTGGTCTTCGTCGGCCTCGGCTTCGTCATCCTGGTGCCGCCGGCTGGCGTCGCCGAGACGGGCGCAAAGGTGAGCCCGCTGTGGCTCACGGCGGTGTATCTGCTGCACACGATCGGCGAACTGTCGCTGAGCCCGGTCGGACTGAGCGCGATGACGCGGCTCGCGCCGGCAAGAATCGCCGGGCTGGTCATGGGCGTGTGGTTCCTGGGCACCTCGGTCGGCAACTTCCTCGGCGGCCGCGCGGCCGGGTTCTACGAGTCGATGTCGCTGCCCACGCTCTTCGGCACGGTGGGCGGCTTTGCCATCGCCGCGGGTCTGATCCTGCTGGCCTTCGTCGTGCCGATGCGCAAACTGATGGGCGCCGAGCCGGCGCGCGAGGCCTAGCTGGTACTGCTCCTCTCGACCTACGACCTGGGCCGCCAGCCCGTGGGCCTGGCCCTGCCGGCCGCGTGGCTGCGCCACGCCGGGGTCGAGGTGCGCGCGCACGATCTTGCCGTCGATCGCTTGCCGCCCGAGGCCTTGCACGGCGTCGCGCTCGTGGCGTTGTCGCTGCCCATGCACACCGCCACCAGGCTGGCGCTGCCAGTCATCGCCGAACTGCGACGCCGCCTGCCGGCCGTGTCCATCTGCGCCTACGGCCTCTACGCGCCGCTGAACGAGGCGCGGCTGCGCGAGGCTGGCGCCACCCATGTCTTGGGCCCGGAGTGCGAGCCGGAACTGGTGGCCCTGGCGCTCGGCACCGCGGCCGTCGCTGCGAGGCCGACGCGCGCCGGCGCCACCGGTCGTCGTCGCCCGACTGACGTTCCGGTGCCGGATCGCCAGGGCCTGCCGGGGCTCGAGCGTTACGCGCAGCTGGTGTGGCCCGACGGGCACGCCAGCCTCGTCGGCGCCGTGGAAGCCACGCGCGGCTGCAAGCACGTGTGCCGGCACTGCCCGGTCGTGCCGATCTACCAGGGCCGCTTCCACGCCGTGCCGATCGACGTGGTGCTCGCCGACATCCGCGCGCAGGTGTCGGCTGGGCGCCACCCACATCACCTTTGCCGACCCCGACTTCCTGAACGGCCCGACGCACGCCGCGCGTCTCGTCGAGGCGCTGCACGACGAGTGGCCGGCGCTCACCTACGACGTGACCATCAAGGTGGAGCACCTGCGCCGCCACGACGCGATGCTGCTGCGGCTGCGCGACACCGGCTGCGCCTTCGTCACCACGGCGGTCGAGTCGCTCGACGACGACGTGCTCATAGCGCTCGACAAGGGGCACACCCGCGCCGACGTCGCGGCGGTGGCGGCGCGCTGCCAGGAGCTGGGCCTCGTGCTCTCGCCCACCTTCGTCGCCTTCACCCCGTGGACGACGGCCGCCGGCTACCTGGGCTTCCTCGACGACATCGACGCGATGGGTCTCGTCGACCACGTCGCGCCGGTGCAGTGGACCCTGCGCCTGCTCGTCACCCAGGATTCAAGGTTGCTGGCCCTCGACGACATCCGCGCCGTCGTCGGCCCCTACAACCCGGCCACCCTGACGCACCCGTGGACCCACGCCGATCCGCGCGTCGACGTCCTGCAGCGCGAGGTGATGCAGATGGCGGGGGTGGCCCACGGCCGGCCACGGCGCGAGACTTTCGAGGCCATTCGAGCCCGGGCGGCGGCCGAGGTGGGCGGCTCGCCCGGACCACGGCCGGTCTTCGTCGCCCGCGCGGCCATTCCGTACCTGACCGAGCCCTGGTACTGTTGAGCGGAGCCGACCGGAGAGCAGGTGGCTCTCCTCTAAGCGGGACGCAAAGGCGCAGATGAGCGACGACACCTCGAAGCGGCGCGTGCTGCTGTGCGCGACCACGACCGGCTACCAGACGCGGATGTTCGACGAGGCGGCGGCGCGTCTCGGCGTCGAACTCGTGCTGGCCACCGATCGCTGCGACCGGCTCGACGACCCGTGGCGCGATCGCGCGGTCGCCGTGCGCTTCCACGACGAGCCGGCGTCGCTGGCGACGCTGCTCGAGGCCCTGCGCGGCGTGCCGCTCCACGGCGTGCTGGCAGTGGGCGACCGGCCGGTGCCCCTGGCCGCCCTGGTCGCCGCCGCGCGCGGTCTGCCCTGGCACTCGGTGGCCGGAGCCCGGGCCAGCCGCGACAAGCGCGCGTTCCGCGCCCGGCAGCGCGCCGCCGGCCTGCCCGCGCCGTGGTCGACCACCGTGCCGGCCGGCGCGACCACTCCGCCCGTCGGCGTCAGCTACCCGTGTGTCGTGAAGCCGCTCGTGCTCTCCGGCAGCCGCGGCGTCATCCGCGCCGACGACCCGGCCGCGCTCGCAAACGCGCTGGCCCGCGTGGCGCGCGCTGCTGGCCGCGCCCGACGTGCGGGAACTGCGCGACGAGGCCGCGACCCACATCCAGGTCGAAGGCTACATCGACGGCGACGAGTTCGCGCTCGAGGGGCTCCTCGACCGCGGCCGTCTCCACGTGCTCGCGATTTTCGACAAGCCCGATCCGCTCACCGGCCCGTTCTTCGAAGAAACCATCTACCTGACCCCGACGGACCGCACCCGCGCCCACGCCCTGGCCATCATCCCGGCCGTCGCCCGGGCGGTGCACGCGGCCGGCCTCTGGCACGGCCCGGTGCACGCGGAGTGCCGGGTGACACCGGGCGGGGACGTAGTGGTCCTGGAGGTCGCGGCGCGGCCGATCGGCGGGCTCTGTGCGCGCGCCGCCACCTTCGACGGCCCCGAGCGGTTGCGGGGTGCCGCTCGAACAGGTGCTGCTGGCCCATGCCGCCGGCCTCGCCGGGCCGCACTGGCGGCTGACCCGGCCGGCCACCGGGGTGATGATGGTGCCGATACCGCGATCGGGCATGCTGCGCGGCGTGGCCGGGCAGGACGGCGCCCGGGCGGTGCCGGGGGTGACCGACGTGATCGTGACGGCCAAGATCGACCAGCGCCTGGTGGCGCTGCCCGAAGGGGCCAGCTACCTGGCCTTCATCTTCGCGGCTGGCGCCGACGCCGCCGCCGTGCAGTCCGCGCTGCGCGCGGCGCACGGGTGTCTGGCCTTCCACATCGACAGCGTGATCGACGTGCGGGCCGCCCGCACCTGAGCGGCGTACTACTTCGACTGCGGCGGCACGTAGCCGGGCGGCAGCGCGGCGCTCTCGCTGAAGAAGAACTCCTCCATCTGCTTCAGGATGAGTTCCTGGCCTTCTTTCTGCCACGGCATCACGCGGTACTCGTTGAGGATCATCTTCTGACGTTCCTCCCAGAGCTTCCAGGCCTTGGCCGAGACCTGCTCGAAGATGCGCTGGCCGATCTCGCCGGGCCAGGGCGGCGCCTCCAGTCCGGGCAGGTCTTCTTGCAGTTTCACGCACTTCACCATGCGTCCGCCGCCGGGCGCCGGGTGGTGGTGCGAATGGTCGGAATGGTCGCCACTCATAAGCCGTGATTGTACCCACGAACATCGGCCGGCGCTCGTCGTATCATGCAATTCACTCCCGTGACCCCAGAGGATCGCCACTGCGTGTGCTGGTATAGCCGGCGCACTCCCGTCATCCCGACCGGGCTCGGCCTGCACACGATCATGGACGGGCAGCTCTTGTACTGCGCCCACCCCATGCTCTGGCCCGTCGTCGGCTACGAGTTCGACGTCAGCAACTGCGCCGAGTGCGATTACTTCCGACCAGCCCGGCCACAGCCCCGCGCGCTAACCGCCGGGCCGGCACCAGATCTGTGATGTTACGCATCAATTTGATTCAATATGAATGCGATTAGTGAATCAAATTGATTCGAATTTGCTATTGTCTCTGCCCTGTGACATTCATTTAAGGTCCCGTTTGGCAACGAGATACGGGATGCTCTGACGGTGCGCCAACTCTGGTACACCGATTGCCCAGTTAATACCTCAACGGGAGGTGTTTCCATGACCGAGAACAAGCCAAAAGCACGCCGCGGGTTCGCATCGATGTCGGCCGAAAAGCAGAGGGAGATCGCCAGCAAGGGCGGGCGGGCGGCACACGCCAAGGGGACCGCGCACGAGTGGTCGTCGGGCGAAGCACGTGACGCCGGCCGCAAGGGCGGCATGGTGAGCCGTGGTGGACGCGGCAAGCTGCCGCCGACGTCCGACGAGACGATCGCCTAGCGCGACGTCAGCCGCGTGACCTGCACGCGCGCGTCGTTGAAGCACGCTCCGGCGCCCAGGTCGGTCAGCGTGTCGGGTACGAGGGCGTTGGACGTGAGGCGATTCGCCGTGTGTCGCCTCCACACCCCTTTCGGGAACGCCACCGTGCCCGGGCGAACGAGGCCCGTGATCTTCACGCGGCACTCGAGCGCGCCCAGGTCGTTGGCGACGCGCACTTCGTCGCCATCCTCGATGCCGCGCGGCGCGGCATCGTCGGGATGGAGTTCGAGCCGGACGGCCGGGCGATCGAGTTCGCCGAGCGTGGAGCTGATGGTGCGCTCGGAGGCGGGCGAGATCAGCGCCAGCGGGAACTGCTCGGTGGCCGGGTCGTCGATGTAGGCGTAGAGCCCGTTCGGCGCTTCGGCCGACAGGGCGTCCGACCACAGGTGCGACCTTGCGCGTCGTCGGTGAGCGGAAAGACATCCACGAACTGGACGGGCCGTCCGTCGTGCGGCGGCAGCGCCGTGCCCAGGTCGGCGCACGGCCGCGCCGAGGGCTGGCGGCAGCCCGGCAATCACTCCCAGCATCTGATCCAGTTCGCCCTCGGGATCGCCGGCGTGGGCGAGGTCCATGCGGGCGGCCAGTTCGCTGAAGACATCGGCGTTGGGCCGCGATTCGGCCACCGGTTCGATCACCGGGCGTCCGAGCTGCAGGGTGATCGGCCCGTAGCCCTTGGCAAAGTCGTAGTGCTCGAGGAAGGTGGTGGCCGGCAGCACCACGTCGGCGTAGACGGCCGTGTCCGTGAGCACCTGGTCGAAGACCACGGTGAACAGATCTTCGCGCCCCAGGCCGGCGAGCACGCGCTGCTGGTCGGGCAGGGTGGCGGCCGGGTTGCAGTTGTAGACGAAGAGGCCCCGGATGGGCGTGCCGGTCGGCTCGAGCAACTCGCGGCCGACGCGGTTCATGTTCACGACGCGCGTGTCCGCTTCGGGATCGGTGAGCCAGGTGCGCGTGATGCCCCACGACGACGAGTTGCTCATCGAGTAGCCGCCGCCGCGCACGCCGAACTTGCCGCCCACGGCCGGCAGCGCCAGCACCGCCATCGCCGCGTTGCCGCCGTTGCGGTTGCGCTCCAGGCCCCAGCCGCACTTGACGAGCGCCGGCGAGGCTGCCGCGTAGAGACGCGCGACCTGCTCGATCTGCGCGGCGGGCACGCCGCTCACGTCGGCCGCGCGCGCGAAGGTCCACGGCTGCGCCCGTTCCCGCAGGCGCTCGGCGCCGGTGGTGTGCGCCGCCAGGAACGCCTCGTCGGCCGCGCCGCTCTCGAACAGGTGGCGGTGGACGGCCAGGGCCACGGCCACGTCGGTGCCGGGCTTGAGCATCAGGTGAATGTCGGCCTGGCGGGCCACCGTGGTGGCGCGCGGATCGACGACGACAATCGTCGCCCCGCGGTCGCGCGCCTCCTTCAGGTAGGGCATCAGATGGATGCCCGAGGTGGCCGGGTTGGCGCCCCAGACGAGAATCAGCTTGGCCTCGGGGTAGTCCTGGTAGGTGACCGACGGCATCTTGCCGTAGAGCGTGTCGTTGGCCACTCCGGTCGGAGCGGCGCAGACGGTGCGCGCCAGCCGCGCCGCGCCGAGTCGGCGAAAGAAGGTGGCATCGGCGGCATCCTGCGTGAGGAAGCCGTTCGAGCCGCCGTAGGACAGCGGCAGGATGGCCTCGCCGCCCGACTCGGCCCGGATCGCCGCCAGCGACGACGACGATCAGGTCCAGGGCGTCGTTCCAACTGACGCGGCGGAAGCGCCCTTCGCCCTTGGGACCGACCCGCACCGCCGGGAAGTGCAGCCGATCCTCGCCGTAGATGCGCCGGTCGAAGCGGCGGACCTTGGCGCAGATGTAGCCGTTGGTGACCGGGTTGGTCGTGCCGCCGTCGATGGCCGTGATCCGGCCGCCCTTCAGCGTGACCTGCAGCGTGCAGGCATCGGGGCAATCCAGCGGGCAGGCCGTCTCGACGGTGGCTTCAGGCGGAGCGACGGCGGGGCGGATGGCCATGGCTCATCTTATCGCGCCCCCGGCGGCCTCTACGACGAGGCCCGCACCTTCACGGGCGCGCCGGTGGTGAGCGCGCGCAACGCCTCGAACGGCCCGGAAGCGACCAGGGCGCCTTCGGGCACCCCTTCCACCTCGATCGCCAATCCGCCGATGACGCCGGTCGTCACCGTCGTGAAGGTGGCGGCGCCGCCGGCCACGACGAACACGCCGGTCTCGGCGCCGCGGCGGACGACCGCCTGCAGCGGCACGGTCAGGACGTCGTTCCGCTCGGCGACGAGGACCTCGGCGTCGCAGGTGAGACCGGGCCGCAGGATGGCGGTGTCGCCCTCGAGCCGGACGCGCACGCGGAACTCGCGCGCCGCTGCCTGCGTGCCCAGCTGCGGCAAGGCGCTGGCGCCGATCTCGACGACGCGTCCCGGGAAGGTCCGGCCGTTGGCGGCGTCGATGGTGATGGTGGCGCGCTGGTCGAGAGCGAGCCGCAGCACGTCGGCTTCGGCCACCTTCACTTCGGCGTTGATCGCGCTCAGGTCCGAGACCGTCATCAGGATGGTGCCCGGCTGGTTCTGCACGCCGATGACCACCATCTCGCCTTCCTCGACGTCGAGCCGCGTGACCACGCCGTCGATGGGCGCGGTGATCTCGGTCTTGTCGAGCAGGTCGCGGGCGCGCGTCTGTTCGGCCCGGCCCTGCGTGACGCGGCGTTCGGCGCCGGCCGTCGCCTGGGACGCGCGCGCGACGGCGGCCGTGGCGGCGGCCACCTGCGCGGCGGCGCTGTCGGCCGTCGGCCCTGGCGGCGTCGAGATCGGACTGCGAGATGAGGCCGCCGGCCCGCAGGTCCACGGCGCGGGACAGCGTCTTGGCGCCCTCGGCCGCCCGCGCCTCGGCGCCGTCGAGCTCGGCCTGAGCGGCACGCGCCTGGGCGGCCAGCCCGCGCGCGTCGGCTTCGAGGGCGCCCAGCCCGGCCGCGGCCGCGGCGGCGGAACTGGCGGCCTGCACGCGGTCGATGCGGGCCAGCACCTGACCGGCCGTCACCCGGTCGCCTTCCTTCACGCCGAGACCGACCAGGCGGCCCATCGCGCTCGAGCCGATGTCGGCGTAACGCGTCGCCACGACCTCGCCCGAGGCGGTCACGTACGACCGCAGCGTGGCCGTGCGGCTCACGGCCGTCACGTCGATCAGCGTCGCGTCCGGACCACCCTGGCGGGAGGCGTAAACGGCGACGGCAAGTCCAGCGAACACCAGGGCGATCAAGAGCCAGCGCGGCATCATCACGGCAAGTGTATGCTGTGACGTACCAATGGCCGCGAAGGGTTCGGGGGCCGGGGCCGGCGACGGCCCGATCTGCGTCCAAGGGTAGACGTCATGCCCGCCCCGCCTCGCCTCCAGGTCCTCATCGACACGATCGGCCAGGGCATAAGCGCCGTGGCGGCCCATCGCCTGCGCTCGACGCTGGGCGCGCTGGCCATCGCCGCGGCCGTGGCCACGATCGTGGTGGTCGTGGCTGCGCTCGAAGGCGTGGCCACCTACGCGCGGATCACCACGGCCCGATCCTTCGGCTCGGACACTTTCCTCATTGCCCAAGTGGCCTCGCCCGGGCGGGTCAGCCGGCGCGAGCTGCAGCTTCAGCTCCAGCGCAATCCGGCCATCCGGCGCGCCGAGATGACGGCGGCCGAGCGGCTGGCCGGTGGTCTGGTGCAGTACGCGCCCAACGCGCAGACCACCGCGGACGTGGTGGCGGGCGGCCGCATCTTCGAGAACGGCGCCATCACCGGCACGACCTCGACGCTGGCCGACCTGCGGGATCTGGCCATCGTGCGCGGCCGGTTCTTCCGGCCCGACGAGGACCGGCGCGGCGCGGCCGTGGCGGTCATCGGCGCGGCCATCGCCGAGGCCCTTTATCCCGCGCAGGACCCGCTCGGTCAGCACATCCGCGTGGCCGGGCGGCGCTTCGAGGTCATCGGGCTGCAGGACAAGCTCGGGAACTCGGGCGGGACGTCGCTCGACCGCTACGTGTGGATGCCGATCACGGCCTACGAGCGGGCCTTCGGCGCGCCGCGCACCCTGCAGATCTTCGCCAAGGCCACCGGCGATCGGCCGTCGGTGGAGGGCGAGGACCGGGCCCGCATCTCGTTTCGCGCCGTCCGCCGCCTCGAACCCGGCGCCGACGACACGTTCGACCTGCTCACGCCGGATGCGGCGCGCGGCTTCGTCATGAACCTGTCGCAGCGCATCGGCGCGGCCGCCACGCCGATTTCGGCGATGGCCCTGCTGGCGGCCATCGTCGTCGTCACCAACACCGTGCTCGTGTCGGTGACGACGCGGACGCGCGAGATCGGCGTGCGCCGCGCCCTCGGCGCCACCCGCGCGCGGATCATGAGCGAGGTGCTGGCCGAGGCCGTGATCGGCGCGGTGATCGGCGGGGCCGTCGGTGCGGCGGCGGCCACGGCGGTGGTCGCGGTGGTGTCATCGGCGCTCGGCGTGCCGATCGCCGTGCGTCTCGACACCATCGGGCTCGGCGTCGCGGCCTCGGCCTTGAGCGGGATTCTGGCCGGCTGGTATCCGGCGCTGCGGGCGACCCGCCTCGACGTCATCACCGCGCTGAGGAGTGAGTAGCCAGGCGATGGCCGTCCATCCGCCGCACTTGAGCAAGGCCGCACGGCTGGGCGCCTCCGTCCGCGAGGCGGCGCGCCTGGCCTGGGACTCGCTGCGGTCGCAGCCGGCGCGTTCGGGGCTGGCCATCGGCGGCGTCGTCATCGGCATCGTCACCGTGGTGCTCGTCGCCTCGGTGCTCGTCGGGCTGCGCAACAGCGTGGCGCAGCTGTTCCGCGAACTCGGCACCGACAACATCTTCGCCTTCCACCGCAGTGGCGATCCCGTACAGCGCCGTGTCCGACCGCGACGCGCTGCGCCGGCCGCTCAAGCCCTCGGATGCGGCGACGATCGAGCGGCTGGCCACCGCGGTCCGCGACGTCGGCGTGCAGCTGCTCGTGCCGGCCGTGACCGCCACGCGGACCATCACCGCGCGGGCCGAGGGCAACGAATCCGACTCGGTGCTCATCGAGGGGGTGTCGGCGAACTTCTTCGATGTGACCGGCGCCGAGTTCGCCGCCGGCCGCCCCTTCACCGACGTCGAAGACCGGGTCATGGCCCCGGTGGCGGTGCTCGGGGCCAACGTGGCGGCCGCGCTCTTCGGTCCCGGCGACGCCGTCGGAAAGCCGTTCCTGCTCGGCGGCGAACGCTACTTCGTGGTCGGGGTGCTGGCCCGGCGCAAGGGCACCTTCTTCGGCGAGAACCGCAACGACAACGTGGTCTCGCTGCCCGCCGCCACGGCGGCGCCGGCGCTTTCCCGAAGCCGAGAACACGGTGCTCTACGTGCGGTCCCAGCCCGGTGTCCGCGACATCGCCCGGGCCGAGGCCGAGACCATCCTGCGCCTGGTGCGCGGCGTGCGCGGCGACGAGGCGAGCGATTTCACCCTGTCGACCTCCGACCAGATCATCGCGCAGTTCGACAAACTGGGGGCTCAGCTCTTCCTGGCCACGCTGGCGTTGGCGGCGGTGAGCCTGATCATCGGCGGCATCGGCATCGCCAACGTGATGGTGATGAGCGTCACCGAACGCACGCGGGAGATCGGCGTGCGCCTGGCCATCGGCGCGCAGCGCCGCGAAGTGCTGCGCCAGTTCCTGTTCGAGGCGGCGATGCTGGCCGGGGCCGGAGGCGTGGCCGGGGTCATCACCGCCACCGCGCTCGGGCTCATCGCCACCCTCATCGCGCCCGCATTCCCGGCCGTGCCGCCGTTGTGGGCGGTGGCGTCCGGCTCTGGCCACCTCGGTTGCCGTCGGGGTGCTGGCCGGGTACTGGCCGGCGCGCCGCGCCGCCGCCCTCGATCCGGTGGAAGCCCTCCGCTACGAATGAGCACCACGATTCCCAAGGTCGTCGTCATCGGCGGCGGGTTCGCGGGACTGGCCGCCGCCCGCGAGCTGCGCCGTGCCGCGGTGCAGCTCACCGTGGTCGATCAGCACAACCACCACGTGTTCCAGCCGTTGCTCTACCAGGTGGCGACGGCCGGGCTGTCGCCCGCCGACATCGCCGCGCCGATCCGCTGGGTGCTGCGCCGTCAGGCCAACGTGCGGGTGCTGCTCGGCGAGGTGGTGGCGATCGACGCGTCCCGCCGCTGCGTGCGGCTCGGCACCGGCCTCGAACTCGACTACGACTTCCTGGTCGTCGCGACCGGCGTGACGCACGCCTATTTCGGCCACGATGACTGGGCCGCGCACGCCCCCGGCCTCAAGACGCTCGATGACGCCGTGGCCATCCGCCGGCGCGTGCTGCTGGCCTTCGAGCGGGCCGAGCGCGAACCCGACGCGGCCCGGCAGGGCGACCTGTTGACCTTCGTGGTCATCGGCGGCGGACCGACCGGGGTGGAGATGGCCGGCGCCATCGCCGAGATCGCGCGGCAGTCGCTGCGCGACGAGTTCGACGCGATTGCGCCGCACAGCGCGCGCGTGCTGCTCCTCGAAGGCGGGCCCACCATCCTGTCGACCTACACCGAGGACCTGCGCGCCTCGGCGCGCCGGGCGCTGACGGGACTCGGCGTCGAGGTCCGCGAGCAGGCGCAGGTCACGCACGTGGACGAGGGCGAGGTGCGGCTCGGCGACGAGCGCATCGCCGCCGGCACGATCGTGTGGGCGGCCGGCGTGCAGGCCTCGCCGGTCGGCCGCATGCTGGGCGCGCCGGTCGATCGCCTGGGCCGCGTCCAGGTGGCGGCGGACCTGTCGCTGCCCGGTCATCCCGAGGTGTTCGTCGCCGGCGATCTCATGCACGTCGCCGGCGACGACGGCCAGCCGGTGCCGGGCGTGGCGCAGGCGGCCATGCAGGCGGGGAAGCGGGCGGCGCGGAACATCGAGCGCCGTCTGGCCGGCGGCGGCCACCGAGCCGTACCGCTATCGCGACCTGGGGGCCATGGCCACCATCGGCCGCGCCCGCGCCATCGCCGACCTCGGCTGGATTCGCCTCACCGGGTATCCCGCCTGGCTGGCGTGGCTGTTCCTCCACCTGGTGTTCCTGATCGGCTTCAAGAACCGCGTGGTGGTGCTCATCCAGTGGCTCGTCGCCTACGTGACGCGCCAACGCGGCGTCAGATTGATCACCGGAGGCAAGGCCTGACGGGGAGCCGGGATGGGTCGCGGACGAACGCCGTCACCTACCGCTCCAGGCGCAGGACGCGGCCCGGGAGGACGTCGGCAAACTGAGTGCGCGCACGCGCGACCTTGCCGTTGACGACGATGGTCTCGAAGCCTTCGGCGATCTGGTGCGGCTGCTCGTAGGTGGCCGTCTCCTTGACCCTGGCGAGATCGAAGACGAGCAGGTCGGCGAAGGCGCCTTCCCTGATCACGCCGCGGTCCTTGACGCCGAACACCTCGGCAGCCAGCGCGGTCATCGAGCGGATGGCAAACGGCAGGTCGACGACGCCGCGTTCGCGCACGTAGCGTTCGAGCTTGCGCGGGAAGGCCCCGTAGGCGCGCGGATGCGGCTTGCCCTCGGTCAGCGGCTGCAGGCCGCCGTCGGTGCAGGTCATGGTCCACGGCTGGCGCATGATGAGCGCGATGTCGTCCTCGGACATGTTGAACGACACCAGGCCGGCATCGCCCTTCTCGAGCAGCGTCAGCGCGTACTCCTCGGGCGCGAGGCCGGCGGCCCGGGCGAGGTCCGAGAGACGCCGGCCCTCGATCGAGGTGTCGGGCGCGTACTCGGACACGAGGAACGTGTCGGCGCCGCCGCGCCGGGCCAGGTTGGCCTTCACCTCGTCGCGGACCTTGCCGCGCAGCTCGCCGGTGAGGCGGCGCAGCATCACCTCGCGGCCTCCCACCTGCGCCCAGCGCGGCATCAGCGCGCCGACGATGCCGGTGCCGCTGGCCTCGTAGGGGTACTGATCGGCGAACACCTTGACGCCGCGCGCGCGCGCGGCCTCGATGTGCTGCACCAGGGTCTTCGACAGCCCCCAGCTGGTCGGGCCGAGCGCCTTCATGTGCGTGACGACGCCGACGATGCCGGCCTGCTCGGCGATGGCGATGACCTCGTCGACCGCGGCGACGACGCCCACGCCGTAGTCGGCCTCGTCGCGGATGTGGCTGGTATAGGTGCCGGCAAACGGCGCCACGGCCTTGGCCATGGCGATCACTTCCGCGGTCTTCGAGTAGGAGCCGGGCGCGTAGTAGAGCCCGCTCGACAAGCCGAAGGCGCCGGCGCGCATGCCGTCGCGCACCAGGGCGTTCATCTTCGCCTGCTCGGCGGGCCCCGGATCGCGGTCGGTCATGCCGATGCACGGCGTTTCGCACCGAACCGTGCGGCACCAGCAGGCCGACGTTGAGGCCGATGCCGCCGCGCTGGTAGCTGGCGCGCTGCGCGGCCAGGTCGACGGGCCCGCCGCCATCGGGGTTCACGAGCACCGTGGTGATGCCCTGGGCCAGCACCGGCCGGCCGTGCTTCAGGCCGGCGGTGGCCAGGCCGGGACCGGCGTGCGAGTGGACGTCGATGAAGCCCGGGGTGACGTAGCGGCCAGTGGCGTCCACCACCGTGGCGGCCGTGGCCGCGCCCAGGTCGCCGACCGCCCGGATGCGGTCGCCGGTGACGCCGACATCGGCCCGGCGCGCCGCCGCGCCCGAGCCGTCCACGACCATGCCGCCGCGAATCAGGACGTCGAAGCGCGCCTGCGCCAGCGGGCCAGGCCCCCACGCGGTGAGCAGCGCTGCGGCGACTACACCGGCGCTCAGCGGCCATCGTCTGGACATGTTTGCCGTTCCTCGTGCAGGGCTCACGGTCGCGCCGGCGCCGCGTCTGCGTCCGGGCATTCTATCCGGCCCGACGCGTCGGCCGCGGCCCACCGCTGCGCGGTCCTGCAGTCCGGCCGGCCATCGACCGATAAGTGGGGCAGCGGACGTCCGGACTCCCGGCGCCGTCAGGTGCCTGCTCCATGTCCCACGATTACTACGCTCCCTACCCGCTGCCTACCCTGCCCGTCTGCGCCCTGTGGCCGGAGGTCACGGAGCGGTGGGGCGAGGTATCGGCCGATCAGGCCGACGGGTTTGCGCCGGTCGCCGACACGGCCCTGCCCGACCCCGACCTGAACGACGACCGCGGCTACGGCTTCGGCGTCTAGCCGGTCGCGCCGCCGGCCCCTTCGCCGCTAGGGCTTTCGCGGGTAGTGGGCGTCGACGTAGTCGTCGACCAGCTGCTGGAACGCCGCCGCGAGTTCCTCGTAACTGCCGCGCAGGGTCGAGTGGTGCTCGCCGTCGATGAACACCGGGCAGGTCGGCGCTTCGCCGGTGCCGGGCAGCGAGATGCCGATGTTGGCCGCCTTCGACTCGCCCGGGCCGTTGACCACGCACCCCATCACCGCCAGCGTCAGCGTCTCGACGCCGTCGTAGCGCAGCTTCCACTCGGGCATCGTCTCGCGGACGTAATCCTGCACCCGTTCGGCCAGTTCCTGGAACGTGGTGCTGGTCGTGCGGCCGCAGCCCGGGCACGCGGTCACGCTCGGGGCGAAGGTGCGCAGGCCCATCGCCTGCAGGATCTCGCAGGCCGCGTAGACCTCTTCGCGGCGGTCGCCGCCAGGTCGCGGGGTGAGCGACACGCGGATGGTGTCGCCGATGCCCTCGTCGAGCAGCACGCCGAGCGCCGCCGCCGACCAGGTGAGGCCCTTCATGCCCATGCCGGCCTCGGTCAGGCCCAGGTGCAGCGGCTGGGTCGTCTGCCGGGCCAGGGCGCGATAAACCTCGATGAGGTGCCGGGGCCGCGACACCTTGCACGAGATGATGATCTGGTTGACGGTGAGACCGCTCTCGAGGGCCAGCTCGGTGGACTGCAGCGCCGAGAGCACCATGCACTCGTTCACGATCTCGTCGGAGGTGAGCCCGAGACCGCGGTCGGTGTTCTCCTGCATGCGGGCCATGACCAGCTCCTGATTGAGGGAGCCGCCGTTGACGCCGATGCGGACCGGCTTGCCGTGGCTGGCCGCCACCGCGCAGATGGTGGCGAACTGCTCGTCGCGGCGCTTGCCGGTGCCGACGTTGCCGGGATTGATGCGGTACTTGTCGAGCGCGGCGGCACAGTCGGGGTGCCGCGTCAGCAGCAGGTGGCCGTTGTAGTGGAAGTCGCCGATGAGCGGGGCGGTGCAGCCGGCATCGAGCATGCGCTGCTTGATCTCGGGCACGGCCGCGGCGGCATCGGGCACGTTGACGGTGACGCGCACCATCTCGGAACCGGCCTCCCACAGCTCGAGGCACTGCCGCGCCGTGCCGGCCGCGTCGGCCGTGTCGGTCATGGTCATCGACTGCACCACCACTGGCGCGCCGCCGCCCACGGTGACGGCGCCGACCTTGACCGGCACCGTGCGGTGGCGTCCCGAGAGCTGAATCATCGTCTGGTCACTAGTTCTCTTCGCGCCAGCCGTCGCCGAGCAGCGAGATCTTGATGTCGTCGGCGCGGAACAGCGCCACGTCGAGGCCGTCGAAGTTCTCGGCGCGGTCCATGACGTCGTTGACGAACACGGTCAACGTGCTCTGCGGGTCGCCGGGAATGATCACCGCGCGGGCATGTTCGCCCGCCGGGCTCCACAGCCGCCACAGCACCGTTGGACTCGAAATGTCCATGTCCAGGATCATACCTTGCGGTCCGGGCCGGCACGGCAAGAGGCCGCCGATCACGACGTTGGCGTGCGCCGCGCGTCGTTGTAGGCGGCCGACTGGCCGCGGGCAATCGACAGCGTGGTCCACGCCGGACCTTGCCAGTGCCTGGCCAGCAGGACGATCTGGAAGGCGTGACCGGTGTAGTGGCCGAGTTGCCGGGCCAGCGCGGCGAGCACCGTCTGCGCTTCGCTCGCGAATCGTGACGGTGCGCGCCAGGTCGTCGTCGCTCAGCGTGGCGAGCGTGGCAAAGAGCACCGCCCAGCCGTCTTCCCACGACGCGAGCAGGCCGTCGCGCGTCAGCTCCGGCGGCTCGAACTCCGCGTCGCGGTTGCGCCACGGCTTCTCGCCGTCGGTCGTGAGGAAGTCGGTCCAGCGCGAGCGCATGTTGCCGGCCATGTGCTGCATCAGCATGGCCACGCTGTTGGCGTCGTCGTCGAGCCGCGCCTGCAGCTGCTCGTCGCCGAGCTGAGCGATGGCGCGATCGGCCAGCTGCTTGGTCTTGCTGGAACTCGCGGACGAACGTGGAGACCACCATGGGGGCCCCCACGCCTCAGTCCTTGTCCTTGTCCTCGGCCACGTCCTTGTCGACGTCGCCCTCGGCTTCGGCCTTCATGAAATCCGGCAAAGCGTCGTCGTCGGCGCCGGCGGCATCGGCCTCGTCGTCGAGCCCGTAGACCCGGCCGGTGAACTTGGTCGGAATCGGTCCCTTGGGTCCGCGTTCCTTCTGGGCGAAGCCGGGCTTGGGGCCCTTCTTGCCCTTGGGCGGCGCCGGCGGTCCGAAGTTGCGCGAGCGGGCGATGGCCGCTTCGGTGAGCGGCGGGTCGCCGGGGTTGGGCCGGAAGCCGCCGGGCCTCGGGGCGTAGCCGCCGCCTCCGGGCGGGCCGGAACTGAAGCCGCCAGGCCGCGGCGCGCCCATCCCGGGACCGCCGGGACGCGGGCCGCCGAAGCCGCCGGGACGCGGCGGCATCGGGCTGCGGTCGTCGCGGGCACGGGCTTCGCTGACAGCCAGGGGGCGGCCCATGAAGAGCTGTCCGTCGAACCGCTTGATGGCCTCTTCGGCCATGGCGCGTTCGCCGTACTCGACAAACGCGAAGCCCCGGGCCCGGCCGGTTTCGCGATCGAGCGGCCGCACGATCTGCGTGGGCAGGCCCACCGTCGCAAAGTGCGAGCGGATGTCGTCTTCAGTGGCGTTGTAGGGCAGATTTCCGATGAACAGTCGAACGGCTGGCACGGCTGGTTACTCTTGGAAGGCCGGGAAGGGGCTCATGGGTTGACGATGCGTCGATGTCTCCACGCTCATGTCGTGTTGGGGCGACGTCATGGCGGCGTAGGGATGCGTCAGATGAGTGGGGACGCGGGAAACAATCGCGCTCGCAGAGCTGTTCTCGGCGTGAGGGAGCATAGCAGGAAGGCCGCATGTGCGCAATGAGGGGAAGCGGCGGTCACGAACGGTCGGCGTCGGGAGGCGCGGCCAGGGCGGCCAGCATCGTCTCGAGCGCGGCCATCCGCTGCCGGAGCATGTCGCGGTGCACCGGACGGCAAGCCGCCCCTAGCTGAGCCGTGAGGTCGGCGAGCGCCATGGCCATCGACTGCGCTTTCTGGCGGCGTTCCAGTTCCTCGGGGGACAGGGCGGGGCCGGCCGGGGGCTTGGCCCGCGAGTCGTCCTGCTGCGATTCGATCGACTTGCTCTCCCAGCCGCGGGCCATAACCCAGGATAACGCCGTTCGCGCGCGCCGTTCGGGACTGGCCGTCCCGCCGTTGTAGACTGCCCGAGTTCCTCACGGGCCTCGCCCGTGCCCGTTTTCTTGCTCCGCACGCGCTCGGGAACCGCTCATGTCCTTCCTCCGCGCCACCAACGTCCCTCCCGAACGGGTCGGCTGATCATGGCCAATGCCCCCGACCGCACCGTGCGCCGCGTGCACGGCGACGAGGCCGCCGCCCTGCTCGCCAGCGGCGGCATCACCGTGCTCGATGTCCGGACGCCAGGCGAGCATGCGCGCCTGGGACACCTGCCGGGAGCGCGGCTGCTGCCGGTGGATCTGGTGATGGCGGCCCCGGCCGTGCTGCCCGAAGACGGCCGGCCGCTGCTCGTCTACTGCGAACACGGGGTGCGCAGCGCTCACGCCGCCGGCGTGCTGGCGGCAGCTGGCCTCGGCCCGATCTACGACCTGGCCGGCGGGATGGCGGCATGGCGCGGGGCGCGCGAATTCGGGCCGGCGTCCATCGACGGTCCGGCCGGCTGGTTGCTCGACAACCTCGACGTGCTGCGTCCAGGCATGCGCGTGCTGGACGTGGCCGCGGGCCGGGGACGCCACGCGCTGCTGCTGGCCGGCGCCGGCCTGACGGTCACGGCCATCGACCGCGACGAGGCGCGCATGACCCGCCTCGCCGAGGTGGCGGCGCGGCTGGGGCTTTCGATCGAAACGCAGGTGCGCGATCTGGAAGCGCCGGACGTCGATCTCGGCGACGGCGTCTACGACTTCGTCGTCGTCACCAACTACCTGCACCGTCCGCTGATGCCGGCCATCGTCCGCGCCGTCGCGCCCGGCGGCGTGCTGCTCTACGAGACGTTCACGACGGCGCAGGCGGCCCGCGGCAAGCCCACCAATCCGGCGTTCCTGCTGGCGCCGGAGGAACTGCCGCGTTTGGTCGCGCCGCTGGCGGTGACGCGTCAGCGCGAGGGCGAGGTGGACGGGCGGATGGTGGCGAGTGTGGTGGCGATCAGAGCGTCGGCGCCGGCGTGAACGTGCCGGCCGCCTGGTTCCACGCCGCGGTGATGCGGTCGGCGAGGACGCCGTTGTGCGAACTGTGCCAGGCCACCGCGCCGCGGGCCACGACGAAGGCCTGGGGCGATTCGTGGCGCACGCCGAACTGCTTCGCGATCCGGTTGGACACGCCCCGTTGGCGCTGCACCGACACTTCGTGGACCGGGGCGGGCAACTCGCTGTCGAGCAACCGGTCGCGCACCATGAGGCTCACGCCGCAGGTTTCGCTATGCTTGAGGATGATGACGGGCGCGACGTTGGAAGCCGCCAGGACTGCGTCGAGATCGACGTCCGAATTCAAAGCGCGAAAGCTGGTCACCACGCCATTGTACCGCGCCGGAATGGCGGCGCTGGCTACGGTCCTGGTGGCGGCCATCGCCGACGCGGGTCAGGACGTCGTGACCCGCGGCGTCACCGAATGGTCGGCCACGGCGGCGGTCGCGCGCGGCATCGACCTGCTGCAATCGAACGGCGGCCAGCGCTATGCGATGCCCACGCTCTCGTGGGGCCGCGTGCTCACCGACGGGCGCGGCCCGGCGTTCCTGCGCGGCCGCTTCGAGTGGGCCGTCGAGGTCACGCCGATCTTCGCGGAGTGGTCGTCGGGGCGGGCGCGCGGCCTCGCCGTGGCGCCGTTGCAGTGGCGCTGGAATCTGGCCTCGCGCCGTTCGCTGCATCCCTTTGCCGAAGTCGGCGGCGGCATGTTGTGGACGACCCGCGCGATCCCGTCCGGCACGACCGGCACCAACTTCATGACGCACGGCGGGGTCGGCGTGCGCCTGCTCAGCGGACGGCATCGCGGCCTGGTGGCCGGCTACCGGCTGCACCACATCTCGAACGGCAACCGCCTGCGCCGCAATCCCGGCGTGAACGCGCACATGCTGACCCTCGGCTACACCTGGATCGCCCGCCCCTGACGCGCCTGCAACTCGCCCTGCCGCTGGCGCCGGAGGATCCGAGACGCCCGTCGCCACCAGCCGGGCCGGCACCGACGGCTCCACTGGCCGACGCGGGCGAGCCGTCGGCGCTGGTGTTCGTGCGGCGGCGCGGGGCGCGGCGCTACATCCTGCGCGTGCTGGACGACGGCACGTTGCGCGTGACCGTTCCGTGGTGGGGCAGCCAGCGCGATGCGCGGCAGTTCGCCGAGTCGCAGCACGCCTGGGTAGCTGGTCAGCGCGCGCTGCGGGCGGCACGCTCGGCGGCGGCGTGGACCATCGGCGCGACGGTGCTCGTCGACGGCGTCGCGCACCCGATTACCGGCGGCGGCCACGGGCGCGTCGCCATCGACGGCGCGGTGCTGCCGGGCCAGGTCGCGCCCGGCGGCGATGCCGGCGACGTGGTGCGGACGTGGCTGCGCCAGCGCGCCGTGGCGCATCTTCCGGGTGAACTGGCCACGCTGGCCGCGCGCCACGGAATCCAGGTGACGCGGGTGTCGATTCGCGATCAGCAGTCGCGCTGGGGCTCGTGTTCGCGCCGCGGCACCATCTCGCTCAACTGGCGGCTGGTGCAGACGCCCCCGTTCGTGCGCGAGTACGTGCTCGTGCACGAACTGATGCATCGCCGCGAGTTGAACCACTCGGCCCGTTTCTGGCGGCTGGTCGCGGCGGCCTGCCCACGCTACGTCGAGGCCCGTAAATGGCTCCGCCAGCACGGGGCGGGGCTGTTCTGACGCCGATTTCCCTGTAATCATGAATGGCTGAGCTGGCGTGCGAATCTGCTGGCTGCGTTCGAGCGGGCGAGCGATGATGTGACGCTGAGGTTGAACATGCACCGACCGATTCGGGTGGGCATCATTGTTGCGGGCTGCATGGCTCTCTGGATGCACGGCGGCGGCGTGCCGTCGCGCTCCGAGGCCCAGTCCCTCCCCACCGACCCCCTGCAGATGCCGCTCCTCCAGGGCGGCGATCTTCGTTACCTCGGCAGGTTCAACGCCCCCGACCGCGACGGCACCGGGCGCCCCGAGGAACGCGACGCGCTCATGTGGGGCGGCTTTGCCATCGGCACCGGACCCGACGGCAAGTCGTTGTACTTCGGCTGCCACGACTGGCATTCGCAACTGGCGCGGATCTCCATTCCCGAAGTCGGCGAGATTGCCGAGATTCTCCAGCCATGCGCGCCGATCCGGAATCTGCAGGCGATCAATCCCGGCGACCCCAACAAGAAGGTGCTCGGCGGCTCGATGGCGTGGAAGGGCAAGGTCGTCGTCTCGGCCTACTCCTACTACGACGGCGGCGGCACGGCTCGCGCCTCGCATTTCGTCTCCGGCCAGGACCTGGCGTCGTTCCAGGGACCGTACCGGGTCGGCAACGAGAATCCCGGCATGATTGGCGGCTACATGGGCGTCGTGCCGGCGGCATGGCAGACGCTGCTCGGCGGCCCCGCCCTGACCGGCCAGTGCTGCATCGCCGTCGTCGGCCGCACCAGTTTCGGCCCGTCGATCAGCGTGTTCAACCCCGACACGCTCGGCCAGGGCAACTCCGTCCCGGGCAAGTTGCTCGTCGGCTATCCCGAAGGCAACCAGACCCTGGGTGCGTGGGACCAGACCAGCCAGTATTTCAACGGCTCGACCAAGGTCGGTGGCGTGGCGTTTCCCACCGGCACGCGCTCGGTGCTGTTTGTCGGCCGCCACGGCACGACGTTCTGTTACGGCACCGGCACCTCGAACCCGTCGCAGCACGGCCGTCCCGATGGCCAGGGCAACAACTTCTGCTTCGACCCGACCGACGGCTCGAAGGGCGGCCACGGGTTTCCGTATCGCCATCAGATCTGGGCCTACGACGCCAAGGATCTGGCCGACGTCAACGCCGGGCGCAAGGCTCCGTGGAACCTCAGGCCCTACTCGGTGTGGACGCTCACCGAGATGGACGGGGGGCAGGGCACCGCAAACATCACCAGCGCCACGTTCGATCCAGCCACGCAGCGCCTCTACGTGGCCACCGGCGGCACCCGCGTGCACGTCTACGAAGTGAGCCGCGGCGCCGGGCCGTCGCAGCCGGTTCCGCCGCCGCCGTCGGAGGCTCCGCCCCCGCCCCCGCCCCCGTCCGACTCAGCCCCGCCGCCCGGCGAGACCTGCGGCGACGGCCTCGACAACGACGGCGACGGACTCATCGACGAGGGCTGCGGCGATGCCGGCCCAGGCCCCACGGGCTGGTCGGCGCCGCAGGTGCTCTCGGAGAGCGGCGTCAGCGCCGCCACCATGGCCGCGTGCGGCGACGCGGTGCACGTGGCGCACGGCAACGGCGCCGTCTACTACCGTCGCTCGACCAACGAAGGCGCGGAATGGACCGACTGGCAGCAGCTCGGCGACGGCGCCATCCCGTCGCGACGCGGGCTGGCATGCGACGGCGCGACCGTCGTGCTCTCGGCCCAGCGCGGTCTGCGCGAGGTGCGCGACTGGCAGGGCTCGCAGCAGGTCGGCGATTTGTGGACGTGGGTGAGTGACGACGGCGGCGCCAGCTGGCGTGAACCGGTGAAGCTCTCGAGCGGCGGCGCCTCGGGCGCGGCGGCGACCGCGATTGCCGGCGGGCGGGTGGTGACGGCGTGGATGCAGCTCCGCGGGCAGTCGCCCGGCGCCTGGGAGGTGCATTACCGCGAGTCGGGCGACAGCGGCCGGAACTGGAGCAGCGACACGACGCTCGCCGCCGGAACCACACCCGCGGGCGCGGCCTGGCCCACCGTGGCCGTGGGCGGCGGCACCACGTTCGTGGCCTGGACCGACACGCGCAGCACCGACACGAGCTGTGCGCGCGTGGCCGCGGCCGGCGGGTGCGCCGCGGTCACGGTGCGGCGCCTGACCAACGGCGCCTGGTCGTCCGACGCCCGCGTCGTCGGCGCCGATCCCGCGGCCGGCGGCCCGAGCGCCGGGCTGCGCGGCAGTTCCGCGGCGCTGATCTTCGCCGGTGTGCCGGAAGGCTCCCGGCGCCTGATGGTGGCCCATTCAGCCGATCAGGGCGCGACGTGGCGTGACCTCGACGCGCTCGCCACCCGCGAGTCCGGCGCCGGGCAGGCGGTGCTCACGGCCACGCCGTCGTCGGTGGTGGCCGTGACCTGGCAGGTGCCGCGCAATGGCCGCCCGCTGAGCGTGGTCTATCTCTCCACCAACGGCGGACAGAGCTGGGGCGCCGAGGAAGTTCCGATGATTGACGGCGCCAGCGCCCCGAGCGTGGCCGTGTCGCAGCGCTTCGTTCACGTCGTCGCGACCGGGGCGGACGACGGGGCGCTTCGCTACGTGCGCCGCGGTCTGCCCAGCGGCACGTAGCGGCGGCGCCGATCACGCGCCCGCGCGTTGTTCCGAATCCGAAGACGCCGGCAAGGCCCGCGGCCCGCTCCCGCCCCGTCGTGGGCCGGTACGTGACAACGGCCGACCCCGATGGTCGGCCGCATCCTGTCGCGATGATGGTGCCGGCGGAGGGAATCGAACCCACACGCCCCGTTAGGAGCACAGGATTTTGAGTCCCGCGCGTCTGCCAGTTCCGCCACGCCGGCACGTGGAACGATTAGCTTACTACGGGCGCGGCTCGGGCACCCACACGAGCGCGACGAGCTGCACCTGCACGCCGCCGCGCTTCGGCTTCACCACCACGGTGTCGAACGGCTCGCGGCTGTCGTTCCACTGCTCCTGCACCGCCTGCAGCTCCTCTTCGAGTCTCGCGGCCAGTTCCTGACGCTGCGTCGCGGCGGCCTCGGCGTTGGCCTTGGCCCGGGCCACGTCGCCGGCTTCGCGGCCGATGCGGCTCACGCTCCTGGCGGCGGTGGTGGCGCGACCGAGATTGCCGAGGCTGGCCACCTTGCGGCCGAGGATCGCGCCAAGCACCGACGCGCCCACCGACACCACCGTCGAGAGCTTCTGCTCGGACGCTTGCTGCTCTTCCTTGACCACCGCGGCGCCGGCCTTGCGGATGCGCTCGTCGAAGGCCGCCAGCTTGGGCGCGTACTTGGCCCGCAGCGTGGCCACGGCCTGGTCGCGTGCCTCGCGCCGGGCATGGGCAACGCGGGCCTGGAAGTCGCCCTCGCGTTCGCCGGGATGCGAGACCACGCCGGTGCCGGGCGAGCGCAGCAGCTCCACGCTCTGCGAGCGGCCGGCCCACGACGCGAACGCCTTGGTCCACGCCGCGTAGCTTCTGGCTTTGGCCGCTGGCGGCGGCAGCGCGGCGAAGCTGCCGCCGGCCGCCGGTTCGCGGCGCAAATCACCGACGGCGAAATTGGCCGGCTCGGCCAGTTCCCAGTCGGCGGTGACCGCACTGTCGGTGAGCGGCGTCCACACCGCGATGTCGCTCGTCTCGTCGAGGCCGAGCGTGCGGTCGGCATACGAGATGCGCGCCGCGCCGAACAGCATCGGCACCCAGGCGTCGCCGTGGCCGGGCGCGAAGTACTGCGGCACATCGGGCGGCACGATCGGGCGGGGCTGCGCCGGGAGGTGCGAGCCGACGGCCACGACCGGCGACGCGGGTGAGACGGGGCTCGCCGCCGGCTCCGGGGCGGCCGCCGGGGTTGCCTCGGCCGGGGCGCTCGTCCCCTCCGCTGTAGCGGCGCCCTTCTGCGCCGCCATCAGCGCGCGAATCTCGTCGCGCCCCATTGGCCCGCGCAGATAAGACATGGCCCAGCGCGACTGCAGCAGGAGCGGCGCCGACTCGTGAACGTTGTGCAGCAGGAACACGCGCTTGTCGAGGCCCGAGAGCAACCGGTCGATCTCACCGCGGTCGAACCCCTGGCCCGAGGTCGAGGCCACGCCTTCGAGCCCGTCGAGCACGCGCGCCTTGTCGCGCTCGGTCTGCAGGCGGCCGAGAAACCAGGTGCCGGCGTTCGACAGCGCCTTGTAGTCGAGATCGACCGGGTTCTGCGTCGCGAGGACGCAGCCCAGGCCGTAGGCGCGGGCCTGCTTGAGCAGCGTCAGCAGCGGCGTCTTGCTCGGCGGGTTGGCCGTGGGCGGCAGGAACCCGAAGAGCTCGTCCATGTAGAGCACGGCCCGCAGCGAGGTCGTGCCGCGCTGCCCGCGCACCCAGGCCAGCACCTGCTCGAGCAGCAGCGCCACGAAGAACATGCGCTGCGCGTCGTCGAGGTGCGCAATCGACACGATGGCGATGCGCGGCTTCCCGGTCGGACCGTAGAGCATGCGGCCGACGTCGAGCGGCGCGCCTTCCAGCCAGGTGGCGAACCCGGGTGCCGCCAGCACGTTGTTGAAGCGCATGGCCAGCGCGAAGCGTTCGGTGGCCGGATAGAACGACTCGAGCTCGAACACGCCCACCTTGGTCACGGGCGGCGCCTGGACCTGGCTGATGAGCGTCGGCAGATCGAGATTGCGCCCGGCCCGCCAGGCGTCTTGCAGCAGGGTCGAGACGAGCACGTGCTCGCGGCTGGTGGTCGCCTCGCTCGTGAGGCCGGCCAGCGAGAGCAGGCTCGTGGCCACCGACTGCACGCGCGCGGCCAGGAGTTCGGGCTCGTCGGCGACGGCCTTGGGCGGCGCCTTGAAGGTGTCGAGGATCGAGAGCGGCAGGCCGGTCCGGCTTCCCGGTGTGTAGACCGACACGTCGGCGGCAGCCTTGAAGCGGCGGATCCGGTCGCCGCTCTGGCCCCAGTCCTCCAGGCCGGCCTGCCACCGCGCGGCTTCCCGGGCGGCGAACTCGTCCACCGAAAGCTGCTGGGCGCGGGCTTCGTCGGGATTGACCCACGGCGCGAATTCCGGGCCGGTGAGGCCGGGAAAGGCGAGCATCAGGTTCGCCAGATCGCCCTTGGGGTCGATGGCCAGGACCGGCAGTCCGTCGATGGCCGCTTCCTCGATGAGCGTGATGCCGAGCCCGGTCTTGCCGCTGCCGGTCATGCCGATGCAGACGGCGTGCGTGAGCAGATCCGCCGAGTCGTAGAGCACCGGGTCGGCCGTGCGCTGCCGGGTCGCGGGATCGTAGCGGCGTCCGAGGTAGAAGAGACCGAGCTGCTCGTAGTCCATCGCGTCGGTCATTCTAGCGGCTTCACACGTCGAGGCCCACCGATCGCATGAGGGCGATGGCGTTGCTCGTGCCGACGACGCCGGGCCGCAGCCGGTAGTCGAACTCGAGGCCGCCCTGTTCGAAGCGGTCGGCGAAGTGGCTGTTGGCGGCGCGCGGGCCGAAGGCCGTGGCCAGATCGGTCAGGGCCAGGTCGTGGGTCGTGGCCATGCCGATGGCGCCGAGGTCCAGCAGACCGCGCAGCACGCCTTCGGCCCCCTGCCGGCGGTCGTGCGAATTGGTCCCGGCCAGCAGTTCGTCGATGAGGAACAGCGTGGCGTGGTTCCCGCGACCGGCCCCGCGCGCCAGTTCCACGATCTGGCGCAGCTTGGTGATCTCGGCGAAGAAGCGCGAGCGTCCCGATTGCAGCGAGTCCTGGACGCGGAGCGTGCCGGCGGGCATCAGGGGGGTGAGCGACATCGCCGCGGCGCACACCGGGGCGCCGGCGTGCGCCAGCACCACGTTCACGCCCACGGCCCGCAGCCAGGTGCTCTTGCCCGACATGTTGGAGCCGCTGATGATGACCAGGTGCGGCGCCTCGCCGCCCAGGGCGCAGTCGTTGCCGACGGCGCTCTCGAGGGCGAGCAGGGGATGCGTCAGCTCGCGCGCCGTCAGCCGCGGCGCGCCGTCCAGGAACGTGGGGAACACCGTGTCGGGATGCTCGGCGGCGTAGGTGCCAAGCGCCGCCAGCGCCTCGAGTTCGCCGAGCGCGGCAAGCCACTCGGGCACCGCCGCCCCGGCCCGCTGGCGCCAGCGGTCCACGGCCCAGGCCAGTTGCGTCGCCCAGAAGAGCAGCATCGAGACGGGGCCGAAGAGCTGATTCTGCCGCGACGTGAGCAGCTCCACGAGGCGCGTCAGCCGGCCGATCTCGGCGGAGGCCGGCCGGCCGGTGGCGGCCAGCCGGTGCTGCACGGCGACGAGGGCCGGGGCGGTGAAGGTCTCGGCTTCGATGCGGGCGATGAGCGCGGCGGCCAGCGCCAGGTCGCGGGCCCGGGGTTCGACTTCGTGAATCACGCGCAGGACATGGCGCCTCAGCCCCCAGCCGACGACGGCCTGCGCGGCCAGCCCGCCGCCCAGCCACGGCGGCGGTTCACCCGACCCGATCCACAGGCCGATGCCGGCCACCGTGCTGGCCGAGAGCAGCGCCAGGACGACCGGCCCCCAGGCCGGCACCGGCCGGGTCGCGGCCCGCGCCCACGCGGTCAACGCCTCGGTGGCGGCCGAGTGCGGCAGGTCGGGGCCGAGCACGGCGAGGGCTTCGCGCAGAGCGTCGCGCCCGGCCAGTTCGAGCGCGGCCTGCTGACGCGCGCGCGCCTCGTCGGGCGTGCCGGGGGCGAGGAGCCAGCCCGCCAGCGTGGCCTCGCCGGCCAGCGTGCGGGGCGTCGCCAGCAAATCGAACAGGCTGCCGTGGCCGAAGAGATCGAGGTCGTCGGCGTAGGGATGGTCGGGCGGCAGGTGCTGGGTGCCGGTCACGCCGCGCCCCTGCCACCGGCCTTCGAGCCGCGCCAGCCCGTCGTCCACCCAGGCGATGACCCGCTTCACTCGCGCCCACTCGGCGAGCAGCCGCGCGTGGAGCACCGCCAGGACGGCAAAGCCCGCCACCGGCAGGACCAGCCACAGCGGCGACACGCGGCCGTCCCCGAAGGCGAGCCACGCCACGAGTGCGGCTGCGCCGGCCAGGCCCAGGCGCGCGGTGGCGAAGCGGCCGTGGCGCGCGTCGAGTGCGGCGTCGTCGGCCGCGAGCCCGGCGCGCCGCTCGGCGTAGGCAGCCGCTATGGCCGCACGATGCCGTCGGCCGTCCACAGGTAGAGCGTGCGGCGGTGGTTGGCCGAGTCGGTGAACGAATCCACCTTCTCGGGCGTCCAATCGCCGAATCCGAAGTTGTGCGCCACGATGCGCGTGCCGGGCTTCAGCGCCCGCGTGAGGATCGGCCGCAGCCTGAGGTTGGATGCGGTCAGCAGGTAGGTGGTCACCACGGTGGCCGCCGAGACGTCGGTCGTGAGGGCGTTCTCGAGTTTGAAGGTCACAAGATGCGCCACCCCTTCGCGCCTGGCGTTGGCGGTGGCTTCGGCGATGCGCTGCGGATCGATGTCCACGCCGATGCCGCGCGCGCCGTAGACCTTGGCGGCGGTGATGGGGATGCGGCCATCGCCGCACCCGAGGTCGACGACGAGGTCGCGTGCGGTCACCTTGGCCAGCGCCAGCATGCGGTCCACCACTTCCTGGGGGGTCGGCACGTAGGGCGCGAGATTGGGCGCATCGATGCGCTTGGGCGCGGGCGCCACCTGATCGCCAGACGCCAAGGTCGAGCTTGCTAGGCTCAAGCTCAACAACAAGGCAATCGAGATAATGGGGCGGCCCATGGGGCAAGCATAACCAGTTTTTGCTGGTGCTGCCGCGCCTAGACTGGGGTAACCCTCGACCTTGTCACCATTTAGGGCGAAAGGCCGGTGCAACCCCGGGCAAGGCGAAAACCAGCGTTTTTCGGGCATTTTCCGTAGTCAGGAAGCCTCGCCTCGGCTATAATGAACAGGTCCTCGAGGGCAAGTTTCCGCCCTTTCGACATACCCATCCTGGAACGGGGGCCACGTGTCATTTTCGGTCGGCGACAAGGTCATCTACCCCAATCACGGTCTCGGCGTCGTGGAGAAAGTCGAGGAGAAGACCATCCTCGGCACCACGTGCGGCTTCTTCCACCTGCGAATTCTGTCGAACGATACGACGGTGCTCGTGCCGGTGGCGAACGTCGACAACGTCGGACTGCGTCGGGCCATCGACGATGAAGAAGTCGAGCGCCTCTTCGGCAAGCTCGGCGACGGCAAAATCGACAACCACGCAAACTGGAAGGGCCGCTTCAAGGACAACTCCGACAAGATGCGGAGCGGCTCGATTGCCGACATGGCCGACGTGCTCAAGAGTCTCACGTTCCTGGCCAAGTCGAAGAGCCTCTCGTTCCGTGAGAAGCGGATGCTCGATCGCGCCAAGTCCCTCATCGTCTCGGAAGTGTCCGAAGTGATGCGCGTGACCTCCGGCGAGATCGAAGAACGCGTCGAAAAAGCGCTCGATCGCTGCTTCACGACCAAGGCCCGCAACGCGCAGCGGGCTGAAACACGCGCCACCGCCAAGGTGACGCCCGCCAAGGCCGCAGTGCCGGTGCCGGCCCCCGTGGCCGTGCCCGTCGCCAAGGCCCGTCAGGCGCGCGCCTCCTAAGCGCCGCTCATCGCGACGGGAATGCCCGGTTCGGACCACGTCCGCGCCGGGCATTCGTGTGTTTGGAGAGGCCCGCGGCCGGGCCGGGCGGGAGGCGGGTGTCGGCATTGGTGTCCACGGGAATCGCGGCGGTCCGCTCGGTCTGCGCCTACGTGCTGGCGGCGGCGTATGTCGCAGTGGCCGGCACCCTCGGGTTGCTGGTGGCGCTGCCGCTCAAATGGAAGGGGCTGCTCTACGTGCTCGGCCACGGCGGCGTGTGGCTCGCGCTCGGGGCCGCCGGCATCCGCTACCGCGTCGGCGGCCGCCGCCACATCCCACCCGGACGCGCCGTGGTTTTCTGTGCCAATCATCAGAGCAACGTCGACCCGCCGGTGCTCTACCGGGCCCTGCACCCGCGGCTGCACATCCTGTTCAAGGCCGAACTCCGCAAGCTGCCGGTCCTGGGTCTGGTCATGGAAACCGGCGGCTTCGTCCCGGTCGAGCGCGGCCGCCGCGACGAGGCGCTGGCCTCCATCGACATCGCCGCCGCCTCGATCCGGAGCGGCAACTCGTTCCTGATTTTTCCCGAAGGCACCCGCAGCCGCAACGACGAGCTCTTGCCCTTCAAGAAGGGCGGCTTCATCATGGCCATCAAGGCGCAGGCGCCGATCGTCCCGGTGGCGATCATGGGCGGCCGGGCCGCGATGCGGAAGGGCAGCGCCATCGTGCGCCCGGTGGTCGTATCGGTGCGCCTCGGCGCGCCGATTGAAACGGCCGGCCGAAGTCTGAGCGAGCGGGACACGGTGATCGCGGAGGTCCGGGCGGCCATCGAAGCGCTGCTGGCCGAGGGCCCGGTCACGACGGAGGACTGAGACATGGACCTGCTGGTCACGGCCGGACGCACGCTCGGTTTCTCGCTCGCCGCCGGCGTCAACCTCTACGCGACGGTGGCCATCCTCGGCCTCGCCACCAGATTCGGCCTGGTGGCGCTGCCGCCGCAGTTTGCCGTGTTCGACAACCCGTGGGTCATCGGCGTCGCGGTGGGGCTCTACGTCGTCGAGTTCGTGGCCGACAAGGTGCCGTGGATCGACACCGCGTGGGACACGGTGCACACGCTGGTGCGGCCGCTCGGCGGCGCGCTGGTTGCGGTGACGACGCTGGGTGAGGCGGCGCCGTGGCTGCAGGCGCTCACCGCCGTGGCCGGCGGCACGCTCGCGGCCGGCGGTCACTTCACCAAGGCCGGCACGCGCGCGGCGGTGAACGTGAGCCCGGAGCCGTTCACCAACTGGGGGCTCAGCCTGGCCGAAGATGCCTTCGTGCTCGGGCTCGCCGTGCTGGCGTTGAAGTACCCGCTCGTGGCGCTGGGCGTGACCGCCGCGAGCGTGCTGACCATCGTGCTGCTGGCGCGCTGGCTGATCGGCCGCATCCGTCGAGCGGCGGCGCCCCCCGGCAACCGGCCCACCCCGGGCCCCTCGCCCGGGAGCCCGCAGCCCGCGGATCAGCGCGGCAGGAGCTTGTTGTAGACGGTGGCGATGGTCCGGCCGGCGCCGTAGCCGATCACGAAGGCGTAGACGAACCCGATCAACGAACCCACGATGCTGACGCTGTAGCCAGGCAGGTAGACGCTGAGCAGGCCGAGGTGCTCGCCGACGTTCACGCCGCCACGCAACACCAGCCAGATGGTGGCCACAAACAGCCCGACACCGGACACCGCGCCGAAGGCCAGACCCCAGCCCTGCTCGCTGAAGCGCACCAGCGACTTCTTGATCTCGTAGATTTCGTCGGGTTTCAGACTGTCGGCCATGATGCGCGCATCCAGACTAGATGTGATCGAGGAAATTGCGGGAGAACTGGGCGCGGGTCCGCACGAAGAAAATCCATACGGCGGTCACGAAGTTCCGGACGAAGCCGACGAACCAGCCGGCCACGAAGCCGACGCCGAAGGCCCAGGCGAAGCCGATCGCCGCGCCGCTCCACGAGACGGTGTAGCCGTAGAAGTAATGAGCCAGCAGATCGAGCCGGGGCTCGGGCTGCGGCTGCAAGATGAGGACGAAGGCGGTGGCGACGAAGACGAGCAGGCCGCTCACGAGACCCGTGGCCACCCCGAGCGCCATCTTGTGGATGGGCGCGATGGCCATTTGCAGGGTCTCGTCGAGACCGTCGCCGGCTGCCGGATTGGGTGACACGCGAACCTCCGGGTTCATCATAGGCCCTTCGCCGTTCTTCGGCCACCCCTCACGGACCACGCCGTGAGCCCGTGGCGGAGCGCGCGCAGCGTCCGGCGCGCCGTCACCCGCCGACGGAAGGCCGCCGATCCCCAGTCGCGCAGCGCGTCCGGGGCCTGGAAGTAGAACATGTCGAGACGCGGCAGGCGGTGGCGCGTATCGCCCGCCGCGAGCTCGCGGTGCTCGGTGGTGCACGCGATTTCGAAGATCGCCGCCGCCGCGGCAACCACGCCGGGCGACACCGCGCCGTAAGGATAGGCGAACGAGGTGACGGGCACGCCCAGACGGTTGCACAGATCTTGCCGTCCGCCGTCCATCTCCTCGCGCGCCGTCGCGACGGCGAGCTCGGGCAGATGAGGATGCGTGCGCGAGTGCGCGCCGATCTCGGCGCCCTCGGCGGCGCACGCGGCAGCGTCGGACCACGACATCAGCGGCAGGGCCGGGATGCCGCGCACGGGCCGGCCGCCCCAGACGTTGGTGCCGCCCATGTGGCCGCTGACGAGGAACACGGTGGCCGGCAGCCCGGCGTCGCGCAGCCGCGGCCAGGCCCACGAGGCAAAGTTGACAAAGCCGTCGTCGAAGGTAATCGCGACGCGCGGACGCGGGTCGTCGTCGGTGGCCGGGGCCGCCGCCAGCGCGTCCAGTCGCGACACGACGACCCGGCCACTGGTGAGCCAGGCCAGGTGCCGCGTGAACGCCGCGGGGGCCACCGAAACGGGTGAGCCCGACTCGTCGATCGAGTGGTAGGTGAGCACCGCGCGCACGGTCATCGGCCCCGGGCGCCGCCGGCGCGCTTGCGCGCCAGTTCGCGTTCGATGACCGCAACCAGTTCGCCGGTCACCCTTTCCGGGTTGAAGCGCGCCCGCGCCACCAGGCGGCCGCGCTCGCCGCGGGCGCGGCTGGCGGCCGGGTCGCGCGCGTAGCCGGCGATGTGCGCGCGCAGTTCATCTTCGGTGGCGAAGGTGTCGCCGCCGCCGGTCTGCTCGATCAGTTCCGGCAGCGGGCCGATGCGTCGGGCGATGACCGGCGTGCCCTGCGCCAGCGCCTCGATGGCGACCATCCCGAAGGTCTCGAAACCCTTGGAGGGCACGAGCGAGGCGAGCGCGTGGCGGTAGTAGGGCGCCAGCTGCTCGGTGGGCACGCGCCCCAGGAAGTGGACGCGCGGGTGGCCCTGGGCGCGGGCTCGAAGGGCGGCGTCGAGGGTGCCGGCACCGGCAATCACCAGGTCGGGACCGTCCGGTCCGTCGAAGGCGTCGACCAGATCTTCCACGCCCTTGATCGGCTCGAGCCGGCCGGCAAAGAAGAAGTAGGGCCGCGGATGCGGCGAGGGGCCGTCGTACGGGGCTTCGGGCATGGGCACGCCGTAGGGCACGATGTCCATGGCGCGCGGAAACCCGAACGCCTCGTGCTGGGCCCGGCTGAAGACGCTGCGGGCCACGAACGCATCGACCTGCGCCAGGGCCCTGGTGAGCAGGCCGGTGTAGCGCCACAACTGCGGCGGACGGCCGTGAGCGACGACACAGCGCAGGCATTGGCGGCCGGTGCAGGCCTCGCGGTTGTGGCGCCACAGCACGTGCGATTCGCACACCAGCCAGTGCTCGTGCGCCACGTAGATGCGGACGGCGTCGCCGCCGAAGCGGAGCAGCCCCGGCCCGCCCACCAGGGACATGTTGTT
This sequence comes from uncultured Acidobacteriota bacterium, assembly GCA_963834325.1. GTDB lineage: Bacteria > Acidobacteriota > Vicinamibacteria > Vicinamibacterales > UBA2999 > CADEFD01. The sequence continues at coordinate 2,184,125 of CAWIBL010000012.1, read as the reverse complement.
GAACAGCACCACGTCGAACTGCCGTTCGCGGTCGAGGGCGCGCAGGCGGGCGCGATGGAAGGTCGGCCGGCCCAGCTGGTGGGTCAGCAGCGTGGACAGCCGCGGCATGCGGCTGCGCAGGGCGATGACTTCCAGGTTCGGGTCGGCCGGCGCGGCCGCGGGCACGTTGCCGGCCAGGCTCATGTAGGTGTCGGTGTCGTGAATGACCGTCACCTCGTGCCCCATGCCGGCCAGCACCCGCGCCGTCCGCTGCACGTCGATGCCGTCGCCGCCGAAGTTGTAGGGCGGATAGAACGTGGTGATCGACGCGATGCGCAGCCGGGCGCTCATCGGGCGGCCTCGGCCAGGGCAGCCATGGCCTGCGTGGCGCAGGCGCGCCACGACAGGGCCGAGGCGCGGGCCAGCGCCGCTGCCCCCATGGCCCGCTGGGCGGCGGCGTCGGTGGTGAGCCGCCACAGGGCGTCGCTGAGGCCGTCGACGTCGGTCGGGGCCACGAAGATACCGCCCCCGGCGAGCAATTGCGGCAACGGACTGGCGGTGGTGGCCACGACGGGACTGCCGCACGCTGCCGCTTCGACCGCGGGCAGACCGAAGCCTTCGTTCATCGACGGGAGGGCGAGGCCAATCGAGCCGCTGTGCAGTTCGCGCAGGTCCTCGTCGGAGACGAACCCCGGCCACAGCACGCGTCCGGCCGTGCCGGCCTGGTCGATGGCCGCGCGGATCTGGCCCTGGGCGCCGTGGAACGGATCGCCGGACAGTTTGCCGACCAGCACCAGCCACGGCGCCGCCTCGCCCAGACGCGCGCACAGGCGGCCGTGCGCCTCGGCCAGCAGGTGCACGTTCTTGTGCGGGCTGAAGCCGCCGACATACATGATCCAGCGCGCCCCGGCCGGGACGCCGATCCGCGCCGCCACGGCGGCAATCGCCGCGGGCGACTGGCTGGGCCGATAGACCGGCGAGGGGGCCTCGACGGCCACGCGCAGCCGCGCGCGGGGCACGCCGAGCACCTCGGCGATCTCGGCGGCGGCGAAGTCCGACACCGTCAGCACGGTGGTCGCCTGCCACAGCGCCAGCGCCACCTTGGCCTTCCAGAACAGCCGCGCCCGCGGGCTCGGCAGGGTCAGCTCGGGAAAGCGCTCGGCGATGGCGTCGTGCACGGTGACGACCGAGCGGATGCGCGGCGGCAGCGGAAAGTAGGTGTAGACCGACGGCGAGAAGAACACGTCGGAGGGATGCGCCGCCACGGCGCGCGTCAGGCGCAGCATGTCGATGGGGGAGCGATTGCCGTCGGCCGCGGCGGCCGCCGTCGGCGACACCGCCTGGTGGACCTCGATGCACTCCACGTTGGCGGCGTCGAGGTCGAAGCGGGCCCGGGCCCGCGCATCGACGAAGCAGCGGAAGCGCCAGTCGGGGGCGTGCGCCACCATGGCCGCGAGCAGTTCGCGCGTGAACCGCCCGTAGCCGCGTTCATTGGCCCAGCACGTGGCATCCACGCCAACGAGCACGATTAGCCTCCAGCCGCGCCGGATCCTGCTGTCTCGATTTTCTGCTCTTCGTGATACTCGAAGTCGGTGTTCACTTCCCAGATGTCGTGCGACGCGCCCTGCATGTTCATCACCGCCATCATCGCCGTGAGCATCGAGTGATCCTGGTTGTTGTACTTGTGCATGCCGTTGCGGCCGACGGTGTGCAGGTTCTGGATCTCGTCGATGTAGGCGCGCACCGCGTCGAGGTGTCCGCGGTATTTCGAGTCGTAGATCGGATAAGCCTTGGGCATGCGGATGACCGCGCCGTCCTTGACGTCGGACGCCTTGGCCAGGCCGAGCTGCTCGAGTTCGCGTGCCGCCTGCGCCACCAGGTCGGCATCCGAGCTGTCCCACAGGCCGTCGCCCTTGAAGCAGAAGTACTCCATGCCCAGGCAGGTGGTGCCGGCGTCGGGGACCATGGCCTTGCTCCAGTTGTTGAAGTTCTGGATGCGGCCGACCTTCACCCCCGGCGTGTGGATGTAGATCCAGTTGTCGGGGAACAGGTCCTCGCGGTCGAGCATCAGGGCCACGACCAGGAAGTCGCGGTAGCGCAGGCCCTCGGCGTCGTCCATCACCTCGTGCGGGCACGCGCGGATCGAGCGCGCGCACCAGGGAGCGGACCGGCATGGTGGAAATGAAGTGCTCGGCCTCGAAGCGGCGCTCGCCCTCGGGGGTCTCGGCCCGCACCGCCGTGACGCGCCCGTTGTCGTGCTCGATGGCCGTGACGTAGTGCTTCATCAGCACCGTGCCGCCCAGGTCCTCGATGCGCTTGGCCGCCATCTCCCACATCTGGCCGGGGCCGAGGCGCGGATACTGGAACTCGTTGATGAGCGTCTTGATGTCGTTCGAGCGGCGGTTGAGGGCGGTGGCGTTCAGGATGGCCTTGGCGAGCGACAGCCCCTGGATGCGCTGCGCCGCCCATTCCGCCCGGATCTCGGTGCACGGAATGCCCCACACCTTCTCGGTGTAGGTCTTGAAGAAGATCTCGAAAAGCCGCTTGCCGAACCGGTTGGTGACCCACTGCTCGAAGTTCTCTTCGACCGGATAGGGGCGGTAGTGCCACCACAGGTAACTGACGAAGATGCGCACGGCGTTGATCGGGCCGAGCCCGGCCAGGGCGTTGCCGGCCTTGAGCGGGTAGTCGAAGAACTTGCCGTTGTAATGGATGCGCGACAGGCGCGGCACCGAGATGAACTCGTCGCCGAGGATCTCGTGCCACAGCGCCTCGACCGGCGCGATCTTGGTGAAGAAGCGGTGGCCGCCGATGTCGAAGCGGTAGCCCTTGTACTGCGCGGTGCGCGAGATGCCGCCGAGCATGTCGTCGGCTTCGAGGACCGTCACCGGCCATCCCATCTTGGCCATCTGATAGGCCGCAGTGAGTCCGGCCGGACCGCCGCCGATGACGACGATGCGGTCTCCCGGCGCGTACTGTGCGACGGCGCGCGCTGCCATTCCTGTTCCTCTCCGCTCCGACAAACCGGTCGGCCTCGCTGGCCCTCCGTGCCGGTGCGCGGCGCTTTCGCGTCGCGCGTGTCACGAACATCCCCGACCCGCCTTACCGGTTCGACCGTACCCACCGATAGAAGCGTCGACCACGCGGTGGTTCGACCACCGCAGCCTCACTAGCACTTCACGTGCCACGCCTTGTCCGGCTCAGGCAGGCCAAAGTCTATCTGAAGAGCGACATTAGTGCGCCTATCCGGCTTTCCCCGACTTTGGCTCATCGGCGCCGGCAGCCCGCCGGGGAGGCAGGGGCGGGTCAGGATTTCTCAGAACGGACCTCCGGGCCGGTAATTGATGACGCGTGGCGGCGTCTCAGCCGATAATGCCGGACGCGAGTCCCCGGGTGTCCGTCATCACCACCGTCATCGTCCCGTTCCACCGCAACGTCTCCATGCTGAGGCGAGTGCTCACGCCGTTCCGCGAGCGAGCGGCCACCACCGAACTGCTGATTGCCGCCGACGGCGCGATCGAGGACTGGGTGCCGCTGGCTGACGAATTCGGGGCCACCCGCATCGGCTGGCCGACCGCGGCCGGACCGGCCACGGCCCGCAACCGCGCCGCCAGCGTGGCCCGCGGCCGCTACCTGCTCTTCGTGGATGGCGACGTGATTGCCGGGCCCGGGGTGGTCGAGCGGGTCGAGCAGTACCTTCGCCGCCCACCCCGAGGCGAGCGCCGTCTTCGGCGCCTACGACGACCGGCCCGAGGCGCCGCCCTTCATCTCGCAGTACCGCAATCTCCAGCACCGCTGGGTGCACTGCAACAATCCGGGCGAGGCGCGCACGTTCTGGGCCGGCCTTGGCGCCGTGAAGGCCGAGGCCTTCCAGATGGTCGGCGGCTACGACGAGCGTTTCCGCCGCCCTTCGGTGGAGGACATCGACCTCGGCTACCGCCTGCACGGGTCGGGCGCGCGCCTCCGGATCGATCCGGAACTGAACGGCAAGCACCTGAAGCGCTGGACCTTCTGGTCGAGCATCGTCTCGGACGTGCGCGACCGGGGCGTGCCGTGGACACAGCTCATCCAGCGCTACGGCGGCCTGACCGACGACCTGAATCTCCAGTGGGGGCTGCGGCTCTCGGTGGTGGCCGCCTACCTCATCGTGTTGCTGCTCGGCGGCGCCCTGGCCGAGCCGCGCCTGCTGTGGGCCCTGCCCGCGCCGGTGGCGCTGCTGCTGGTGCTCAACCGCAGCTATTACAGCTACTTTCGGCGCACCCGCGGGTTGTGGTTCGCCGCGCGCGTCGTCGCCGCGCACTTCGTGCACCACCTGTGCAACGGGCTGTCGTTCGTGATCGGCACCGCGCTCTATCATCTGCAGCGCGCCGGCGTGCGCACGGCGTGGACGTTGCCACCGGGCCCTCCCGCCCACGCGCCCATTCGTCCGTGGCGGCCCGACGAGGCCAGCCGGGTATGACAGGCCGGGGGCCGAATGGCACCGGCGCCGCGCCGCTCGGCGGCCGGGCCCGGCTGCTGCTGCTGGCCTGCGTGGCGCTGGCGCTGTTCCTGGGCGGCGTGGGCTTCGGCGACGAAGCCTACGTGTCGCTCCAGGGCGACATGCCGCGCCACCTGATGAACGGCGTGTTCTTCCGCGACGCCCTCTACGACTTTCCCTTTGGCTCGGTGGGCGAAGCAGCCGAGTATGCGCGCCACTACTACGCCCGCTACCCGGCCCTGTCGATCGGGCATCACCCGCTGCTCATCCCCTTGGCCGAGGCGCCGTTCTACGCGCTCTTCGGGGTCTCGGTGACGACAGCCCGCGCCGTGTCCCTGGCGTTCTTCGTCATCGGCGTCGTCTACCTGTTCAAACTCGTGGCCGAGTGGTTCGACGAGTGGGCCGCCGCCGCCGCCGCCGCGGTATTCGCCTCGAGCATGACCCTCGTCGACCTGGCGCAGTCGGTGATGACCGAGACGCCGGCCGTGGCGCTGCTCGTGGCCGCTGCCTACTACTGTCATCGCTTCACGGTCACCTTGCGCCCCGGCGCGATCCTGGCGGCGACGCTGCTCGCCGCCGGCAGCGTCTGGGCCAAGCAACTGGCGGTCGTGGCCTTGCCGGCGCTCATCGTCCACGTGTGGTGGCGGGTCGGCTGGCGCCGGCTCCTGCGCCGTGACGTCATCGGCGCCACGCTCTTGTCGGCGCTCGTCGTAGCCCCGCTCGTGCCGATTACGCTGATGCTCTCGCCGTTCAACGTGGGTCATGCGATGGGAGCGGCCTCGACCTTCGGTGAGGAGGGCCGCCTGGCGCAAACCGTCGCCCTGCTGTCGCGGGCGTTCCTGGCGCACTTCACGCCGGCCGTTCTCGTCGTCTGCGCCGCCGGCTTCCTCGCCCTCGTCATCCGCCGGCACCCGCTGGCGCTGACGGCCTTCGCCTGGGTGCTGTGCACCGCCGCCTTCGTCGGCGTCGTCGGCAACCAGGACCCGGTGCGCTACAGCATCTACTGGGTGCCGATTCTGGCCGTGTGCTTCGGCGCGCTGGGTTCGCGCGCCGTGGGGCTGCCGCCAGCCGTTGTCGGGCTGGTCCTGGTCGCGGCCCTGGGCACGCAGGTGGCGACGTCGGCCCGCATCCGTCAGCCGGGGGCGGACGGCTACGAGCAGGCGGCGCAGTATGTCGTGGCCAACCCGCGGGGCTCGACGGTGATGTTTGCCGGCGATGTCGACACCGGTTTCTTCACCTTCTTCGTGCGCAAGCACGACCCGGCCCGCACCGCGATCGTGCTGCGCGCCGACAAGCTGCTCACCACGTCGATGATGGATCGTGTGGCCACCGAGGACAGGATTTCCGATCCCGCCGAGATCGCCGACATCGTGCGGCGGTTCGGCGTCGGCTACGTCGTCGTCGAAGACCGCCGCAGCGCGTCGACCGTGCAGAACTGGCTGCTCGACGATCTCACGTCGGCCCGCTACCTGGAGCGGCTGCGCCTGCCCACCCGGTCGACCGACCCGCGGCTGCGAACGGCCAGCGTGATCGTCTACGAAGTGGTCGGGGCCACGACGGCCGCGGCCGACGCCCGGCTCGACATCAGGCTGCCGCTCGTCGCGCAGCAGATCGACATCCCGCTGTCGGATCTCATCGCCCGCAAACACCTGCGCTGACGGCCGGGCCACGCTACTATGCCGGACGAGGAGCTCCCGCGTGGTGCGTCCAACCCTCCGACTGCTGGTCTTCCCGCTCGTCCTGCTGCTCGCCACGGCGCCGTCGGCGCGCCAGGCCCCCGGCCAGGAACCGCGCTTCCGCGGCGGCGCCAACCTGGTGCGGCTCGACGTCTACGCCTCGAAAGACGGCGTGGCCGTGACCGATCTGACCGCGGCCGATTTCGAGGTGCGCGAAGACAACGCGCCGCAGACGGTGACCTCGTTCGAATTCGTGCGGGCCCGCGGCGTCGTGCCCGACTCAGCCCGGGTCGAGCCGGCCACGGTCGCCGAATCGCGCGAGCGGGCGGCGCGGTCCGACGCGCGGCTGTTCGTGCTGTTCCTCGATCCGGCGCACGTGCAAATCGACGGCTCGTATCACGCGCAGAATCCGGTAGCGGCGCTGCTCGACCGGGTGGTGGGCGAGGACGACCTGGTGGGCGTGATGACGCCCGACATGTCGGCGCGCAACCTGACGTTCTCGCCGCGGACCTCGTCGATCGGCGAGATGCTGCGCACCAATTGGCACTGGGGCCAGCGCGGCGCCCTCAACTCCAGCGACCCGCGCGATCAGGAGTTGCGCTTGTGTTATCCCGACGCCGACGGGACCGCCGGGTTGGCCAAGGCCATCATCGAGCGGCGTCATGAACAGCGCACCCTCGACGCCCTCGACGACCTGCTGGACGCCCTCGAGGGGCAACGCGAAGAACGCAGCTTCGTGCTGCTCCTCACCGAAGGCTGGACGCTGCCCGGGCCGGACGAGCGGCTGGCTCGGGCCCTGCCGATGCCGGGTGGCGGCCGCCAGACGCCGGGCGGGCCGGAACCCATCGGCACGACGCCCGATGGACGGCTGGCCGTGGGGGGCACGCTCGACCGGCGCGGCACACAGTCGTGCGAGCGGGAGCGGTCCCTCCTGGCGTTGGCCGATCTGCAGACGCAGTTCCGGTTGCTGACCCAGCGTGCCAATCGAGCCAACGTCAGCTTCTATCCGATCGATCCCCGCGGGCTCGTGGCGTTCGACGACCCTATCGGCCCGCTGCGCCCGGCGGCCCCGTCGGCCGACGCGGCCCGCCTGAGCAATCGCCAGAATTCGCTGCGCACCCTGGCCGAGGAGACCGACGGCGCGGTGGTGTTGAACACGAACATCAGCCAGGCCCTGCCGCGGCTGCTCGCCGACATCGGCTCCTACTACCTGCTCGGCTACGTTTCGACCAACCAGAAACTGGACGGCCGCTACCGCAAGCTGCAGGTGCAGGTGAAGCGTCCAGACATCGAGGTGCGTGCCCGGCCGGGCTACCTCGCGCCGACGACGGCGGACGTGGCGGCCACGCCGGCCCCGGCCACCCCCCAGGGGTCGCCGGGCGTCGCCCAGGCGCTGTCTCGTCTGCCCGCCGGCCGCCGGCCAGCCGCCCTGTATCTGCAGGCGACGGGCGGCGCCGGCTATGTCCAGCTCACGCTCGAACTGGATCGCGCCACGGCCGCCAGCCCCGAGTGGGGCCAGGGCGCCCAGCTGCGCGTGGAGATCGAGCCGGCCGATGGCAGCGGCGGAACGGCGCGGCGCAGCGAGACGATCACGCTCGAGCCCGGCGTCCGCGTCCACACGCTGCGTCACCCGGAGCAGGAGCGATTGCCGCCGGGCCTCTACCAGATCCGCGTGCAGGGGACGCCGGCCGGCAACGGCGGGCGCGTGCCGGTGGCGGCATCCGACGTGGTGACGGTGCCCCAGCCGTCCGCGCTGCTCGGCTCGGCGGCGTTGGCCGCCCGCCGCGGGCCCGGCACGGGCCGGCTCTACGCGCCGACTGCCGATGCGCGGTTTCGCCGCACCGAACGCCTCACCCTCGAGACGCCGCTCCTGGCGCCGGCGGCGACGGTGACGGCGCGGCTGCTCAATCGCGCCGGGCAGCTCGATGGCAGTGCCGGTGACGCTCAGCCAGCGCGTCGACGCGTTGCTGGGGCTGACGGTCGCGGTGGCCGAAGTGTCCCTGGCGCCGCTGGCCCCCGGCGAATACGTGGTCGAGGTCGCCGCCACCGACGGCACGACGACCGAGACCATCGCTTACGCCGTCCGCATCGTGCCGTGACCGCCGCCAGCGGCGCCCAATTGTAACGGGGCCTGGCACCGTTACAATTTTCCGCGCGGCAGTTTCTGCGATGTCGTCGCCAGGACCGGCGGCGGACGCGTCAGTCGATCCGGCGCTGGGCCGCCCGGAACAGGATGGCGCCGAGCGCCAGGAAGAGCGCCGCGCCGAACATCTGGCCCATCGCGTTCTCGCCGTGCAGGAAGGGCAGCGCATCCCCGATCGCGGTGAACGGCGCGATCGACTCGGTGCCGACGAGCACCGCATAGAGGATGCCGGCCAGCGAGCCCCCGGCGATGAGTCCCGAGCTGAAGAGCGTGCCCGAGCTGATGTCCGACTCGCTCGCGGCCCCGCTCCTGCGCTCCACGAACCAGCGCACGAGCCCGCCCACGAAGATCGGCGCTGTCGTGGCGATGGGCAGGTAGGAGCCGACCGCGAAGGACAACGAGTGGATGCCGCACAGCTCCAGCGTGACCGAGATGAACATGCCGACGAGGACCAGCCCCCACGGCAGGTTCTGCGACAGCAGCCCCTGGATGAGCGTGGCCATCAGCGTCGCCTGCGGGGCCGGCACCGCGGCCGAGCCGATGGTGAACACCTGGTGCAGGTAGAGCACCGTCCAGCCGATGACGAACGACGAGGTGATGACGCCGATGGCCAGGCCGATCTGCTGGTAAATCGGCGTCGCCCCGACCAGGTAGCCGGTCTTCAGGTCCTGCGAGGTGTTGCCGGCGTTGGCGGCGTTGATGCAGACGATGGCGCCGACCGAGAGGGCAATCGGCGCATAGACGTCGCCGGTCCAGCCGAGGGCCACGAAGATCAGGCAGGTGATGATGAGCGTCGCGATGGTCATGCCGGAGATCGGGTTCGACGACGACCCGATGAGCCCGGTGATGCGCGACGACACCGTGGCGAAGAAGAAGCCGAAGACGATGATCAGCACCGCCACCAGGAAGTTGCCCTGGGTCGGCAGCCCCGGCGCGACGGCCAGGAACACCGCGAGCAGCAGCGAGCCGACGATGACCACCATCATCGGGATGTCGCGTTCGGTGCGGAGCTGCGTGCCGCCGGCGCCGGCGCCGATGCCCTTCAGGCCGTCACGAGCCGAGGAGATGATGGTCGGAATCGTGCGCGCCAGGGTGATCAGGCCGGCCGCCAGCACCGCGCCGGCGCCGATGTAGCGGATGTAGGCGCTCCAGATCTGCCCCGGGCTCATCTCCGAGATGAGGAAGGGCATTCCGGTGGCGGGGTTGTTGGCCATGGCCGGATGGATCGGGGGGAACGGCGTCGTGATGGCCTCGCCCAGGATCGACAGCAGCGGCAGCAGCACCAGCCACGAGAGCACGCCGCCGGCGAACATGGTGCCGGCGATGCGCGGTCCGATGACGTAGCCGACGCCCATGTACTCGGGCGAGATGTCGACGTTCAGCGTGGCGTTCGGGAACTGGCTGGTGCGCGCAAACGAGTGGCCGATCTCCTGGCGGAACAGGTTGAAGGTCCACGACAGCGACTTCCAGACGGCGCCAATGCCGAGGCCCGAGAACACCAGGCTGGCCAGCTGGCCGCCGCGTTCGCCGGCCACGAGCACTTCGGCGCAGGCCGTGCCCTCCGGGTAGGGCAGCACGCCGTGTTCCTTGACGATGAGCGCGCGGCGGAGCGGCACCATCATCAGCACGCCGAGGATGCCGCCGGCAAAGGCGAGCATGGTGATCTTGGCGTAGTTGAAGTAGCCCGGGTCGTCGGGCACGAGGAAGATGAGCGCCGGAATCGTGAACACCACGCCGCCGGCCACCGATTCTCCGGCCGAGCCGATGGTCTGCACGATGTTGTTCTCGAGGATGGTCGATCCGCCGAAACGCTTCAGCACCGAGATGGCCAGCACGGCGATGGGGATGGACGCCGAGACCGTCAGGCCCGCCCGCAGGCCGAGATACACGGTCGAGGCCCCGAAGATGAGGCCGAAGAGCACGCCGAGGAAGATGGCCTTGCCCGTGAACTCCGCCATCGACTGTCCGTCGGCAACGTAGGGCGTGAACGCTTTGGGAGTGCCCGGCGCCGCCTGGGAGGCCGGAGGGGTGGTGTGAGCCATGGCGGGGATGGTAGCGCAGGACGCCGCCGGGGCTTCGCCCGAGGCTTTACGGAGCGGCCGCTTTGGCCTATTCTGAGGACCCTTGTGAATTCTGTGAACAAGCGGAAGGCCGCCTCCGAACAAGTCTCGGAGCTGACGACGGGCCGCCTGTCCGTATACCTCCGATGCCTGAATCAACTCGAGGCCGATGGCGTCGAGACGATCTCGTCGCAGGCCCTGGCCGAGCGCTTCCACCTGAATGCCGCCCAGATCCGCAAGGACCTGGCCTACTTCGGGGAGTTCGGCGTGCGCGGCGTGGGCTACTACGTCAAGGACCTGAAGCTCCACCTGCGCCAGATCCTCGGCCTCGACCGCAAGCTGCGGGTGGCCGTGCTCGGCGCCGGCAACCTCGGCATGGCGCTGGCCGACTACCCCGGGTTCCGCCGCGAGGGCTTCGAGATCGTGGCCATGTTCGACAGCGCCGACGGCAAGATCGGCGACGAGTCGCGTGGCGGCGTGCCCATCTTCGACATCCGCGACGTGCGGAAGGTCCTGCGCCGCGAACGGATCGACATCGTCGTGCTGGCCGTGCCGGCCGAGTCCGCCCAGCACGTCCTCGACCAGGTGGCCGGCAGCGGCGTCAAGGCGGTGCTCAACTTCTCGCCCGGCACGCTGCGGGTGCCGGAGGGCATCAAGCTGAAGAGCGTCGACCTGACGGTGTCGCTCGAGAGCCTGTCGTTCTTCCTGGCCCAGGGCGACGCGACGTCCTGAACCCACGTTCCTGAAGGAGGGCGCATGCCCAGACCGGCACGCTTGACGCACATCGACGCCGACGGCCGCATCAGAATGGTGGACGTGGGCGACAAGGCGGTGACCGTGCGCGAGGCCGTCGCCTCCGGGCACGTGGCCATGTCGGCGGCGGCCCGGACGGCCATCCGCGCCGGCCGGATCAAGAAGGGCGACCCGCTGCAGGCGGCACGCCTGGCCGGCATCATGGCCGCCAAGCGGACAGCGGAGCTCATCCCGCTCTGTCATCCGCTGATGCTGAGCGGCATCGAGGTGGAGCTGACGCACACGGCCACCGGGGTGGCCATCACCGCGCGCGTGCGCACGGCCGGGCAGACCGGCGTGGAGATGGAGGCGCTCACGGCCGTGGCTGGCGCGGCCCTCACGGTCTACGACATGGTCAAGGCCGTCGACCAGGCCATGGTCATCGAACGGGTGCAGCTGGAGGAGAAGCTGGGCGGCCGCTCCGGCCATTATCGGCGCGCGCCGGCGGCGCGTTCCCGCCGCCCGGCGGCTCGGGCGCGGTGAACGTCCTCGTCTCCATCCAGCAGCCCGTCGCCGCCTGGCAGATCCCGGCCGAGCAGGTCGAGCGTCTGCGCCAGGCGTGTCCGCAGCACACGTTCCACCACGCCACGACCGCCGAGGAACGGGCCGCTGGTCTGGCCGCCTGCGACATTGCCTACACCTGGACCCTCTCGGCGGCCGAACTGGCCGCGGCGCCCCGGCTGACATGGGTGCACACCTCGGCCGTGGCCGCGGGCACGCTCTGTCTCGAGGCGCTGGCCGCGCGCGGCGTGCCCGTCACCAACACCCGCGGCGTGCAGGGCGGCCCGATTGCCGAGCACGTTTTTGCCACGCTCCTCGCCCTGACCCACCGCCTGCCGTTCGCGCTCGAGCGTCAGCAGGCCGGCGTCTGGGCGCAGAACGAGTTCGTCGGCGAACGTCTGCCGGTGCGCCTCGCCGGGTTGTGTCTGGGCGTCATCGGCCTCGGCTCGATCGGCGGGGAAGTGGGACGGCTCGGCGCCGCCTTCGGCATGCGCGTCATCGGCGTGCGGCGCCGTCCCGAGCGCGGCGCGCCCGACGGCGTGCACGAGGTCTGGCCGCCCGGCCGCCTCGACGACCTGGCCGCCACCGCCGACGTGCTCGTCGTGGCCGCGCCGCTCACGACCGAGACCGAGGCGTTGCTCGATGCCCGGCGCCTCGGGCTGATGAAGCGCGGCGCCTGGCTGGTCAACGTGGCGCGCGGACAGCTGGTGGACGCCGCGGCGCTCGTGGCGGCGCTCGACAGCGGCGCGCTGGCCGGCGCCGCCCTCGACGTCTTCGCGACCGAACCGCTGCCGCCCGGCTCGCCGCTCTGGCGGGCCCCGAACCTGCTCATCACGCCGCACACCTCGGGCTTTCGCCAGGGCCACTGGCACGACACGGTGGAGGTGTTCATCGACAACCTCCGCCGCCGGGATCGCGGCGAGCCGCTGCGCTGGCCGGTCGACGCCGCGCGTGGCTACTGAGGCGCGCACCCCGCCAAGCGGCTACTCGCCGCAGCTCGACGGCCTGCGCGCGGTGGCGGTGGCCGGGGTCGCCTACTCGCACTGGCTTCCGGCCTGGCAGTTCGGCGTGCCCCTCGGGGCCGGCGTCCACCTGTTCTTCGTCCTGAGCGGCTTCCTCATCACGCGCATCCTCCTCGGCCTGCGCGCCACGCCCGACCGCGGGGCGGCGATGGCGCGCTTCTACGCGCGTCGCGCCGTGCGCCTGTTCCCGGCCTTCTATCTGGTGCTCGGGGTGGCGTGGCTGGCCGACGTGCCGCTCGTGCGCGACACGTGGCTGTGGCATGCGGCCTATCTGTCGAACCTGCAGATCGCCGCCGACGGGCGGTGGCAGGGCCACGTGAGCCACTTCTGGTCGCTGGCCGTCGAGGAGCAGTTCTACGTGGTCTGGCCGTGGCTCATCGTGTGGAGCCCGGGCGCGTGGCTGGGGCCGCTGCTCGGTGCGGCGGTGCTGGCGGGACCGCTGTCCCGGCTCGCCGCCGCGTCGCTCGGCTCGACCGAGCCCTTCTGGGCGCTGGTGCCGGCCGGCAGCGCCGATTCACTGGCGCTCGGCGCGCTCGTGGCCTGGAAATCGTGGCAACGCGATGATGGGGCCACCGGCGCGCGGCTGCCGTGGCCGGGCGGGCGGCTCGCGGTCGCGGCTCTGCTCGGGTGGCTCGCGCTGGCCGCGCTCGACGGCCTCGGCCGGTCCGCGACCGGGCTCGCCGTGTGGCGTCAGGGGCTGCAAGGCGTGATGTTTGCCTGGGTGGTGCGGCGCGCCGTCGGAGGTTTTGCCGGAGTCGCCGGCCGCGCGCTCGCGCATCCCTGGACGGTTTACGTCGGCCGCATCAGCTACGGCGTTTATCTCATTCATGCGTTTGCGCCGGTGGTGGTCGAGTGGGCGTTGCGCGGAGCCGGCCTCGAGGCGTTCATCCCGCGGCAACCGGGGCTGCGGGCGCTGGCGGCCGCGGCGACGACGCTGGCCCTGGCGTCAGTGATGTGGCGGCTCGTGGAGCGGCCGTGCCAGCGCCTGAAGGCGCGCGTCTGAACGCTAGCGCAGCGGGCCGGGGTCAGGCGAGGCGCCGTTGCGGCAGACCACCACGTCGCCGCCGCCGAGCGTCCCCGGGAAGCGCTGGAGGTCGCGGCAGTCGCGCGCCAACGTGGCCATCAGCTCAGGATCGTCCCAGAACTCGATGAGCGTGTGCACGCCGAGCGCCGGCCCGCCGGCCGTCTCGCGGCGCCACTCCGCTTCGGTGGCCACGCACGGCCACGGCCGATGGAAGTAGCCGTCGAGGGCCAGGCAGATCGTGCCGGCGCCGACGACCCGTTCGCCGCGTGCAGCGGCGGCGTCGAGCCGCGTGAGCGCGCCGGCGAAGTCCTGCTTCGGCACGACGGCGTTGCGTCTGATGGCCGTTGCCGCACCCGGCGCCAGCGGCAGCAGCAGGGCCACGAGGGTGGCCGTCCGGGCCGCCGGCGAGGTCCAGCGCGCCCGCGTGGCGATGGCCCGCGCCAGCACCGCCGCGCCAGCGGCGACAAAGAGCGCCGCCGCGCCCGACAGATTGAAGAGGAACCGCGGGCGCAGCGGCTGACCGAGCAGCGCCGTCGTGCCGAGCGTGACGATGGCCGGCGAGACCAGCAGCCACACGACGAACGGCTGCGATGAGAGCAGCGCCAGGCCGCCCGTGACCGCCAGGACGACGACCGTGAGCAGGCCGGCGAGGCCGAAGCCGTCGGTGACCCCGCGCAGCAGATCGCCGGCGGCGCGTCCGGCCGTGGCGACCTTGGCCGCCCTGGGCGGCGCCTTCTCGGCAAAGGTCGTGAGCAGATCCGGCACGTAGGGCGCGTAGGTGAGGCCGATGAGCGCGATCACGATCGCCCACATCAGCGCCAGCCGGCGCAGCACGAATTGCCGGGCCAGGCGCGCGCCCAGCATCCAGCCAACGCTGACCGTGAGGACGTGCGCCACCAGCACGAACGCCATGGTGAGGTGGGTATAGACGCCGGCCACCGCGGCCACGGTATAGAGCACGTAGTGACGGCGCTCGCCGGAGCCGGCGATGCGCAGCAGCGCCACCGACGTAATCAGCGTGCACGACGCCAGCAGGGTGTAGCCGCGCGCGTTCTGCGAAAACCAGATGTGATGGCTGGACGTGGCCACCAACACGGCCGCGGCCAGGCCCTCGGCCCGCGTGAGGATGGCGCGTCCCGCGTCCCACACCGTCCACACCGCGACCACGCCGAAGATCATCGCCGGCAGCCGCACGACCCACGGCGACTCGCCGAGCGCGCCGACGGCGCCGTGAGCCAGGACGCTGTAGAACGGGTGCTGGTTGACGCCCGGGAACTCGGTGAGGATGGTCGAGAGCGGCTGGCGGATCGAGATCACCAGCGTCGCGATCTCGTCGAACCACAGCTGCGCGTCGAGGCCCGGAATCCGCAGCGCCGCGGCCAGCGCCAGCACCGCACCGACGGCCACGGTCCACGACCGCGGCGCCGGTTCAGTCCTCGACGACATTCGACTCGAAGCCGCGACGCGCCTCGGCCCACTTCTGCCGGTCGAGCGCGCCGGACGGCTCCAGGCTGTCGGCCAGCGCGTAGGCCATGGCCATGGTGTGGTGCGTGTTGTCGTGCACGAACAGCCCCTGGCGTCCGAAGGTCACCAGGCCGTCGATGGTGCCGGCCCACTGGTCGAGGGCGTCGAAGGCCTGACGGTAGCCCTCGGTGTAGAGCGGGTAGGCCTGGGGGATGCGCTCGACGTGCACGCGCGCCACCGGCGGCAGCGGCCCCAGCCCGGCGCGGGTGATGTCGCCGCGGAAGAGCTCGAGCAGCTGCGCGTCGCTCATCGTCCATTCTTCGCCCCCCACCGCGCACGGCAGCTCGGCGCAGAGCACCGTGCGTCCCGGCCGCGCGGTGAGGCTGTAGTTCTTCGGCTCGGACATCCGGCTGAGGCGCAGATGCGCCTCGGGGAAGTAGTGCGCATCGAACTCGGTGAACTGCTCGGCCTCGAGCATCACGTAGATCAGCACCATGCCGCGGTAGCCGAGGCCGGCCGAGGCGGCCAGCGGCGGCGGCGTGGCCGCGCCCGACACGAGGCGCGCCAGCACCGTGAGCGGAATCGTCGACAGCACCTGGCGCGCCGGCAGGTGCTGGCGGGCGCCGTCGAGGGTGACCTCCACGCCGGTGGCGCGCGCGCCGTCCACCGTCACGGCGTGCACCTGCGCGTTCAGCGCCACGCGCGCGCCGGCAGCCGCGGCGGCGCCGGCAAAAGCGTCGGCGATCTGGCCGAAGCCGCGCTTGGGGTAGAAGAAGCGGCCGGCGCCGGGCGGCTTCATCCCCGGCACCGCGTTCAGCACGCGGCGGATCATCTTGCCGAGCGAGGAATTGGCCACGCGCCGCCGGGCCTGTTCGGCGTCGAGCGCCTCGGGCGGCAGGCCCCACAGCTTCCGCGCGTAGGGGAAATAGAACTCGCGGCAGATGGTCTTGCCGAGGCCCTTCTCGAGCAGCGAGGCGAAGGTGGGCGGCTCGACCTCGGGGGCGAAGCGCTTGGTCAGCGCGTCGCCGACGACGCCCAGCGCGAAGGCCGGCGGCAGGCGCAGCGCCAGGTCCACGGGCTTGAGCGGGAAGTGCACCCAGCGGCCCTGCAGACGGATGCGGCCGTGGCGCGGGCGATCGAGCAGGTCGTCGCCGAGCAGCGCCTTGATGTCGGCCATCAGCGCCGGCGAGGTGCTGGGATGCAGGCGGTGGCTGCCGAAGTCCACCGGGATGCCGTCGAGCACGAAGCTGCCGGCGTTGCCGCCGACGCGGGGGCCCCGCTCGAGCACGGTCACGTCGCGCCAGCCGCGCTTGGCGAGCTGATAGCCGGCGGCCAGGCCGGCCGGTCCGCCGCCGAGGATGACGATCGGGTGAGTGACAGGGTCGGTCATGAGCGCGGTACCGGAGCAGACGGAACGGAAGAACGAGCGGGTCCGAGGGCGGCGCCAACGGCCAGCCCCAGCAGGCCGCTGGTGATGAGGACGCCCTGCCACAGCAGGCCCGAGGCGAAGACCACGGCGCTCGGCGCGCCGTAGGGCCCCAGCAGCGACACGAGCGCCGCCTCGCGGACGCCGATGCCCCCCAGGCTAATCGGCAGGATCGAGATGATCTTCGAGAGCGGCCAGGCCATGAACCACGGCGCGATGCCGATGTCGAGGCCGAGCGCGCCGGCCATCCACACGTTGCTGAGGACGAAGGCCGACTGCACCAGGGTGGTGACGGCAAAGGCGATGGCGATGGCCGCGCCGCGCGCCCTGACCTCGCCGAGAAGACCGCTGGCCAGGCCGGCGCCGCTGCCGCGGCGGCGCGCGACCAGCAGGTACGCGGCGACGCCGCCGACGGCCAGCCCCGCGGCGATGAGGATCGGCCAGCGCACGCCGATGGCCGCCCCGTCGAGAGCCGGCGGCATGCCGGCGACGAGCACGCCGGCGCCGACGAGCCCGAGCAGGGTGAGGGTGTCGATGAGACGATCGATGACGCTGGCCACCGTGGCCGCCTTCGGCCGCACGCCGTGCGGCAGCAGGTAGGTGGCGCGCACGACATCGCCGCCGGCCACGCCGGGCAGGCCGAGGTTGGCCACCAGGCCGGCAAAATGCGCGCGCAGACACACGGCCAGCGAGGCGTGCGGATCCTGCAGCAGGCGCTGGTACTTCCAGGCGTTCAGCGCGTGACCGGTGAGGAAGACGGCCAGAATGGCCAGCCACATCGACGCCCGCACCTGGCTGAAGGCCTCGCGCAGCCCGTCGGTCGAGGCCACCGTGACCAGCGCGGCAACGACTGCCGCCGAGACCACGGCCCGGAGGATCCACTGCAGCATGGCGCTGCTCAGGCCTGCGGGCCGCGGCCGGCGTGCAGCCGCGCAATCATGTCCGCCAGGAGGCCGACCGACCAGACGACGATGGCCGACAGGAACGCCATCACCGCGGTTTCCGAGAGGTTCATCCGGTAGATGTCCTGCGTCAGCTTGGCGATGCCGATCGCAAAGAGGACCGCGCCGGCCGGCAGGAACACCTTCAGCGGATTGAACAGCACGATGGCGCGCACCACCAGCAGGATGAAGTTGCCGAAATCCTGCGGGCGGATCTTCGAGCGCCCGGTGCGCACGGCGTACTCGATCGGCTCGTAGGCCACCGGGTAGCCGTTGGCCAGCATGGCCATGGTGATGGTGCTCGTGAACGAGAAGCCCATGGGCAGGAGCGGCAGGAAGTTCAGGACCACGGCCCGGCGCATGATGCGCTGGCCCGAGTTGAGGTCGGGGATGTGCTGGCCGACGAGGAAGCTCGCCAGCTTGTTGAGGAACCACTTGGCCGGCCGGCGGGCCCAGGTGATGCCGCTCGACGTGATCGGCCGCGAGCCGACCGCCATGTCGTAGCGATCCATCCGGGCCCACAGGCGCGGGATGGCCTCGGGCGGGTAGGTGCAATCGGCGTCGATGATGAGGATGTTGTGGGCCGTGGTGCCGATGATGCCGGTCTTGAGCGCGGCGCCGTAGCCCCGGTTGTGCGGGTGCGCGATGACGCGGGCGCCGGCCGCCCGGGCCTCGGCGGCCGTGCCGTCGGAGGAGCCGTCGTCGATGACGACCAGTTCGCTGCGGCAGGACATGCTGGCCAGCACCGCCTGGACCTTCTGCACGGTGAGGCCGATCCCCCCTTCTTCGTTGAAGGCCGGGATGATGACCGCCAGATCCTTCGGCGCCGCGGTGAGCGCCCCGGCGTGGTCGCGGGGGCTGAGCGCCGTGTCCGCCGAACTGCCCGTGAGGTCGCCGACCGCGTCAAGTGTGCCCATGGACGTAATAAGTGAGGGCGAATCGTACCACAGGGCCTCGTGCAGTCGTGGCCACCTGCCGCCGCGCTTCACAGGGAGGCACAGACTCTTGCCGCCCCGGCCGCACACACCGGGTGTAGGGCGCTGGAAATTGATGATAGCGTTCGCGGCGGAGGCGCGTATGGATCGTCGACAAGTGCTGCAGGCGGGAATGACGGCGCTGGCGGGAGCGGTGGTGGGTGGAGAGGTCACGGCGGTGGCGCAGGCGGCGGGTCAGGCCCGGCCGGGCACGGCGTCCAAGCCGCTCGGCGCGCACCCGCTCGGCGCGGCGTTCGAGGGCTGGCAGGGCACGATGCTCGAGGTCACCTATCCGCCGGGCGTGTCCTCGGCGGCGCACCAGCATCCGGGCCCGACCTTCGGCTATGTGGTGCGCGGCACGATTCGCTGGGCCATCGACGGCCAGGCGGCGCGCACGCTGGCGGCCGGCGAGTCGTTCTTCGAGCCGATGGGGTCGGTGCACAGCACGTCGGCCAACGCCAGCGACACCGAGCCGGCGGTGATCTCGGTCGTCATTCTGGGCAAGCCGGGCGACCCGCTGTCGAAACCGGCGGCCAAGCCCGGCGGCGGACGGTAGCGGCGCGGGCTCGCGACGCCAGGCCGGGCCGAGCCGCGCTTCTGAGCGCGGCCCGGTCCGGCGCGGGAACGTGGTGGACGAGGGCTATTCGGACCGTCCCCCGAACGACAGGCCGCCGCAGGCCGAGTATTCGTCGAGCACGGCCGGGAGCATCGTCGAGGCATTGGCGCCGTGCAACTGCACGTTGCCGGCCCCGGGCCGGGCCGTGCCGAGCTCGCGCGGCGACACCTGGTAGAACTGCGCGAACCCGCCGTACTCATCGGGCTTCGACAGCTTGAGCCCGAACTGATCCAGGCCACCGGGCTCGCCGTTGTCCATCAACCGCGCACGGAAGAAGACCTGCTCGGGGTCGGCGGGGTTGTTGGTGTTGGCGATGCCGCAGACGTCGCGCACCGGTGAGCCGACACCAAACGGCGCGATGTAGGCCGTCACTTCCACGCTGTTCACGTGGTAGCCGGTCGCGTGATCGACGTAGTTCAGGTGTCCCCAGAACTCGCCCTTCTTGCAGCCGCCGTGCACGCCGAAGTTGGCCTTCTTGCCGGCGTCGGTGACGACATACCCGCCGCTCGTGGTGAAGTCGCACGGGTCGGGCACCGGTTGGGCCTGGACCGCGACGGGATCGGCGACGGGCATGGCCAGCGGCGAGAACACCATCAGGACGGCCGCCGCCAGTCCGAGGTTGCGCACGCGCGCCCGCCAGGTGTTCGAGCCGCCGGTCACCGTCGCATCCATCTGTCTCATCATCTCTGCCTCCGAAATTGTCGGCCGCACGCAGGTATCGCCGGCCTCGGCGCCGGTCGCTGCGGATTCGGTGCCAGCGGAGAGCACGCGCACCGTCGTGCACATCGCGACCGGATGGGTCGCCTCCGAGGCCTAGAGAGATGCGGTTTCAGTCACCGCCTGACGGAACCGTCGCGCGACGGCGCGGGCCGGCCTAGATCCGGTGGTCGGGCGGCGGCTCGATGTGGATGACCGTGTCCTTGATCTGCGGGAAGCGCGCCATCACCTGGTCCTTCACGATGTGGGACAGGGCGTGGGCCTCGACCAGTGGCAAGGTGCCGGCCATCCAGACGTGGAGATCCAGGAACACGTGATCGGCCGAGCCGCGCGTGCGGATCTGGTGGCAGCCGAGTACGCCCGGCACGGCGCACACCACCTCGCGCACGTCGTCGCCGGCGATCACGATGCGATCGCCGAGAATGCGCGAGGTCTCGGAGAAGATGGCCCAGCAGGCGTAGCCGATGAACACGGCGATGATCAGCCCGGCGATGGCGTCGGCCTGCGGATACCCGGCCTGGACGCCGACGAGTGCGACGAGGACCGTCAGCGAGGTCAGGATGTCGCTGGTCGTGTGGCGCGCGTCGGCCATCAGCACTTCGCTCACGAGGGCGCGGCCGGCCCGGCGCTCGTAGAGCACGACACCCGCGTTGACGATCAGCGTGACGATCATCACGGCGAAGCTGGCCACGGTGATTTCCGGCGCACCGCCGTCGCGGAGGCGCTCGGCCGCCGCCACCAGCACCTGCACCATCACCACCAGCAGGAAGAGCAGGATGCCCACCGAGGTGAGCGTCTCGAACTTGCGATGGCCGTAGGGGTGGTCGTCGTCGGGCGGCCGGCTGGCCAGACGCACCCCCACCAGCGCGACGACGTTCGAGGCCGAGTCGGTAAGGGAGTGGAGGCCGTCGGAGAGAATCGAGATCGAGCCGGTGGACCAGCCGAAGATGATCTTGGCCGCGGCCACGCCGAGGTTCAAGACGAAGACGCGGCGGAGGACGGTCGAGACCTTGCGGTAGCGGGTCACGAGTCGGTCCGGCCTGGGCGCGCCAACCCCTGTCCGATCAGAACACGCGGGCCTGCGGCACCGGCCACCAGCGGACCTGCACCTTGCCGATGATGTACTTCTTCGGCACCATGCCCCAGTGGCGGCTGTCGGAGCTGTTGTTCCGGTGATCGCCCATCACGAAGTAGTAGCCCTCGGGAATCACCTGCGGGCCCCAGTCGTCGTGGCTGCGGTATTCCTCGGGCACGTAGTCGTCGGGCAGCGGCACGTCGTTGACGTAGACCCGGCCGTCCACGATGCGGACCTGATCGCCTTCCTCGGCGATGACCCGCTTGACGAACGACTTGTCGGGGTTGAGCGGGTAGTAGAGCATCACGATGTCGCTGCGCCGCGGCGAGGCCAGGCGATACACCAGCTTGTTGACGATGAGCCGGTCCTGGTCGTCGAGGGTGGGGGCCATGCTGAGGCCCTCGACCCGCGCCACCTGGAAGCCAAAGGTGACGATGAGGGTGGCATACACGGCCGCCGACGCCAGGGTCTTCACCCAGGCCCAGAACTCGTCGTGCCAGGCCTGGAGCCGTTCGGCCGTGGTCGGTTTGGCCGGAACGGCCGAGAAACCGTGAGAGGTGGGCGGCGCGTGGGCGGCATCGAACCCCATCAGCGGCACGGCCGCTTGCGAGGAGGTGGGCGCGGTGGGGGGCACGTGGAAAGGCGCCAGCCCGTCGGGTTCGACCGGGCCGGCGTCGGCCATGGCGGCCGGCAGCGCCGTCGCCTCGGGCGCCGCGGCCGCCTCCGGTGGCGCGAGGGGCTGGAGGGCGGGGTCCGGGGCGGCGTCGTGTTCGCGCTGATCCAAGGGTGCGGTCTCCTCGATCCGTCTATACGGCCGGACGCGGGGAAGCGTTTCCCGCCCGGCCGCCTTCCCTATGGTAGCCCGAAGGTCCGGCCCCGGCCGCCGCCATCTCGAACCTGCACGCAGATGCTACAATTACCAGGTTCTGGGGCGCGTCTTGGCCCCGGCAGGGGAGCGGCATGATTCGTCCGTTGATGAACGGCTTTGCGTTGACGTTCAAGCACTTGTTCCGGAAGCCCATCACCGTGGACTACCCGAACCAGAAAGTGCCGATGTTCCCTCGCTACCGCGGCAAGCAGGTGCTGATGCGCGACGAGCACGGCATGGAGAAGTGCGTGGCCTGCGGCCTGTGCTCGGTGGCCTGCCCGGCCGACGCCATCTACCTCGAGGCGGCCGAGAACGACGGCACGGTCATGGCCGGCCCGCGCTACGCCTCGGTCTACCAGATCCACAAGACGCGCTGCATCTTCTGCGGCTACTGCGAAGAAGCGTGTCCCGTGTCGGCCATCTTCATGGGCAAGGACTACGAGCTGGCCGTCTACAGCAAAGACGACTTCGTCTGGGACAAGACGGAGCTGCTGGTGCCGGCGCCGGCAGGCGTCACGGCCCCGCAGTCGGACCGCTGAGCCGTCTCCCCTTCCTCGACGCCCTGCAGGCCCGCGTGCTCGTGTGCGACGGCGCCATGGGCACGATGCTGTACGGCAAGGGCGTCTTCATCAACCGCTGCTTCGAGTCGCTGAACCTTTCGCAGCCGGCCCTGGTCGGCGACGTGCACCGCGCCTACCTGGCGGCCGGCGCCGACGTCATCGAAACCAACACCTTCGGCGCTTCGCGGCTCAAGCTGCGCGCCTTCGGCCTGGGCGACCAGGTCCACGCCATCAACCTGGCCGGGGCCCGGTTGGCCCGCGAGGCTGCCGGCGAGAGTCACTACGTGGCCGGAGCCATCGGCCCGCTCGGGGTGCGCATCGAGCCCTGGGGCAAGACCGGCGTCGACGAGGCCCGCGAGTTCTTCCGCGAGCAGGCCGCCGCGCTGGTCGAGGGCGGCGTCGACCTGCTGATGCTCGAGACCTTCCGCGACTGGAACGAGGCCGCCGCCGCCGTCGACGCGGTGCGCGCCGTGTGCGCATCTGCCGGTCGTGGCCCTGGTGACCACCGAGGAAGACGGCAACAGCCTCGACGGCACGCCGCCCGAGCAGTTCGGCCCGGCCCTGGTGGCCCGGGGGGCCAGCGTCGTCGGCGTCAACTGCAGCGTCGGCCCGGCCCCGATGCTCGAAACCATCGAACGCCTGTCGGCGGCCTGCGGCGTGCCCCTGTCGGCGCAGCCGAACGCCGGCAAGCCGCGCGACATCGAGGGCCGCAACATCTACCTCTGTTCGCCCGAGTACATGGCCTCCTACGCGCGCCGGTTCATCGCCAGCGGCGTGCGCCTGGTCGGGGGCTGCTGCGGCACGACGCCCGAGCACATCCGCCAGATCGCGCTGGCCGTGAAACAGCTGGCGCCCGACGTGGCCCGCAGCGGCGCCGGCGGCTACCGGGCCATCACCGCGGCAACGCCGATGGCGCGGCCGCCGGTGGCCCTCGGGGAGAAGTCCGGGCTCGGCGCCAAGCTGGCGGCCGGCACCTTCGTCACCGGCGTGGAGCTGGTCCCGCCCCGCGGCCACAGCGCCGCCGATGCCGTTGCCGCCGCCCATCGCCTGGCCGAGCGGCACGTCGACCTGGTGCTCGTGTCCGACGCCCCGCGTGGCGGCGCGCGCGTTGGCGCCCTGGCGCTGGCCGCCCTCATCCGTCAGCAGACCGGCATCGAGCCGCTGCTCCAGTACTCGTGCCGCGACCGCAACCTGCTCGGCATCCAGTCGGACCTGCTCGGCGCCCACGCCATGGGCGTGCGCAACCTGCTCGGCATCACCGGCGACGTGCGGAAGATCGGCGACTACCCGGATGCCACCGCGGTGTTCGACGTCGATTCGATCGGGCTCACCCACGTCATGAGCCGCCTCAACCACGGCCTCGACGTGGCCGGGCAGCCCATCGGCGAGCCCACGGCCCTGCTGGCCGGGGTCATGGTCAACCCGGCGGCCCGCGATCTCGACCGCGAGCTGCGGCGCTTCGAGTACAAGGTCGAGGCCGGCGCCCAGTTCGTGGTCACCAGGCCGATCTTCGACGTGGCCGCGTTCGAGCGGTTCCTCGCCAAGATCGCCCACCTCCGCATCCCGGTCCTGGCCGGGTTGTGGCCGTTCGAGTCGGCCCTGAACGCGGAGTTCATGGCCAACGAAGTGCCGGACGTCGTCGTGCCGCCGGCCCTGGTCGAGCGGATGCGCGCCACCGAGGGCACCGACGCGGCCCGGACCGAGGGCGCGACCATCGCCAAAGAATTGCTGGCGGAACTGCGTCCCATGACCGCCGGCGTGGTCGTCTCGAGCCCGTCAGGGCTCATCGAACGGGCCTTGGACGTGCTCGAAGCGGCCGCCGGGCCGGCATCCAGCGACCCGAAGTCATCCGTAACGTATCTGGTATAGTGCCCACTTTGCCCGGGGGAGGTTCCCGAATGGCCCTGTTCAGCGAGCGCCCGACAGACAAGATCATCGGCGGCGATGCCGCCACGCGGGCGCTGTCGTCGACGCCGGTCGAGAACGCGTTTGTCGAACGCGTTTACGAGAAGCTGTCGAGCGTCTACGACATCACCTTCGGTCCGACGCTGCACCCTGGACGCCTCCAGGCGCTGGAGACGCATGGCCATCGGTCCCGGCAATTCCGTGCTCGAGGTGGGGGTCGGCACCGGCATCAACCTCAAGCTCTACCCCCGCACCTGCCAGATCACCGGCATCGACCTCTCGGCCCATATGCTCGAAAAGGCGCAGGAGCGAATCGTCAAGAACGGGCTGCGCAACTGCCGCGTCATCGAAATGGACGCCGCCAATCTCACCTTTCCCGACGACTCGTTCGACATCGTCTACGCGCCCTATCTGATCAGTGTCGTGCCCGATCCGGTGGCCGTGGTGCGCGAGATGCGCCGCGTGTGCAAGCCCGGCGGCCGCATCGTCATCCTCAACCATTTCAAGAGCGACAACCCGGTGCTGTCGCGCATCGAGACGGCCATCTCGCCGTTCACCGTGCACATCGGCTTCGTGTCCGATCTCGACCTGCCCGGGTTCCTGCACCAGGCCGACCTCAAGCCGATGTCGATTCAGAAGGTCAATCTGCTGTCGATGTGGTCGCTCGTCACCTGCGTGAAGGACGAGTAGAGCGGACCATCCGTGTGCGGCCGTCTCGCTGACTACGACGTCGCGAACGGCGTCTCCAGCGAACGGCTCTGCGGCGTCATCAGCTCCGCGCCGTTCTCGGTGATGTACATGTCGTCCTCGAGGCGCACGCCGAATTCGCCGGGGATGTAGATCCCAGGCTCGTCGCTGAAGACCATCCCCGGCGCCAGCGGCAGCGTGTTGCCCTTCACGAGATACGGCCACTCGTGGCCGTCCATGCCCATGCCGTGGCCGACGCGGTGCGTGAAGTACTTGTAGCCGGGGCCGTAGCCGCCGTCGTCGATCACCTTGCGCGCCGCCGCGTCCACCGCTTCGCACGGCACGCCCGGCCGGGCCGCCGCGAGCGCCGCGGTCTGCGCCGCCAGCTCGAGGTCGAACACCTTCTTCATCTTGTCGGTCGGCCGGCCGAGCACGAACGTGCGGCTGATGTCCGACTGGTAGCCTTCCACCGCGCAGCCGCCGTCGATGAGGATGATCGTAGCCTTCCGCGATCACCTGCGGCGTGATCGAGCCGTGGGGCAGGGCCGAGAACTTGTCGGTCTGCACGCTGGCGCCGCCGGGGTAGCCCAGCTTGGCGTGGGCCGCCGCGATCAGGCCCTGGAACTCGGTCTGCGTCATGCCCGGCTTGAGGCCCTGCCACGCCGCCTCGTAGGCCTTGAGCGTGACGGCGCAGGCGGTCTTCATCAAGGCCAGCTCGTGCGCGTCCTTCACCGTGCGGCAGCCGGCGGTGACCGGCGTGCCGCTGACGAGCGCCAGCGCCGGGCGCCGCCTGGGCCACGCCGTCCACGAACATGTGGCGCACGGTTTCCTCGACGCCGAGCCGGCCGGTCGCGACGCCGCGGTCCTTGAGGCCCTGCGCCAGCCGCTGGTAGGGGCTCTCGTGCTCTTCCCAGGTGCGCACGTCGGCGGTGCCGGTGAACGGGCTGGTGGCGAACTGTTCGCGGGCGCGATCTTCCTCGAAAGCCGGGCAGACCACGAACGGCTGGCCGGCTCTGGGCACGACCAGCGAGAAGAGGCGCTCGCTCAGTCCCCACTGGATGCCGCTGAAATAGACGAGCGAGGTGCCGCCGGTCAGCATCAGCGCGTCGATCTTGTGCTCGGCCATCAGCCGGCGCGCCTTCTCGACCCGGCCCTGACGTTCCTCGCGGCTGATCGGCGTGGCCTGGCCGCGCATCGAGGTCAGCGCCGTGATCGAGGCCGGCAGGGCGGCCTGTTCGGCGCTGGCGGTGCCACGGCCGAAGGGTGAGCCAATCGCGCCGGCGGCCAGCGCGCCGGAGGAGAGCAGAGTGCGGCGGGAAATCATGACAGGGACGCTCCTTGGAGGCAGAGTATAGCGCCAGCGTCGCCCGCGGCCGGCCTCTTGCCGCTACCCGACGCGGCCGCCCCGGGGCGCGTCACCCGGCGTCGGCGGCGGCCAGAATCCAGCGCGCGGCCACGGCGGCGCCGTCGACCGGCGGGCGTTCCGGGGCCGGCGGCGCGTCGCTCAAGGCGTCGAGCGCGGGCTGCCAGTGGCCGCGCAGCAGTTCCGCCTGCGGCATGTAGGCGCAGCGCACATAGCGCGGCATCTCGCGCACGAGCACGTCGTATTCGATGAAATGCCCGCGATCGGTGTAGAGCAGCGCCGTGTCGTTGGCAAGACACTCGCTGATGATGCCGTAGCCCGGCTTGGTGACGACCACGTCCACGGCCGCCACCACGTCCTCGTAGCGCAGTCCCAGGGCGTACATCGCCGGCTCGTCGAGCGGGTGCAGCGCGCCGCGCGTGGCCACCTGCGCCAGGGGCACCTGATCGGGGCCGAACGGCACGCTGGCGCTCACGAGCAGCGTCCAGCCGCTGCGTGCGGCTGAGCGCGTCGAGGTCGATGCCCGAGACGCCGTAGCCGCCGAACGACACCAGCGCCAGGCGTCCGTCCGGCAGGCCGAGCCGGGCGCGGGTCTCGACCGGGTCGGCGGTGGCCCGCCGGGCGATGAACGGCAGGTCCAGCACCTCCGGAATGGTCTCGAAACCGCCCGAGAGCGGCAGCCGGAACGCGCGGCCGGCGCGGCGGTAGATCTCACCCAGCACGTCGGCGGCGGCCTCGCCGCCGGGGTAGTCGCGGAAAATCCAGTCCCACGTGAAGTTGCCGATGGCCATCGCCGGGACGTCCGCCAGGCGCGCGGCCTCCAGCGCCAGCGGCGGGATGTCGGCGACGACGAACGCGGCCTCCAGGGCGCGCAGCTCCTCGGCCTCACCGGCGGCGAGCGCCGGCAGATCGCGGGCGTAGCGCTCGGCGCGGCGCACCGTCTCGGCGGCGTCGAGGCTCAGGCTGTCGCGCTGCACCACGCCCGGATCGGTCTCGAGCGGGACATAGGTGAACGGGCCGCGCACGGTGAGGTCGAAGAGCCAGCGCGGCGCCGCGGTGCGGATGTGCACCGCCAGGCCCGGACGCGCCGCCACGAGCGCGTTCACCACCTCGATCGAGCGCGAGGCGTGTCCGAACCCGTGGCCGGAGATGTAGTAGACGAGCGGGCGCACTACGCGTCGACGTCCTGCGGACCGTGCGCCGCGACCGCCGCGGACTCCAGGGCCGGCGTGAGCGCCACGGCCAGCACGTCCTCGAGGGTCTTGGCGAACACGAAGCGCATGTCGCGCCGCAGTTCCTCGGGGATGTCGATGAGGTCGGCTTCGTTGAGCGCCGGCAGGATCACGGTGCGGAGCCCCATGCGCCGCGCCGCCAGCGCCTTCTCGCGAATGCCGCCCACCGGCAGCACCATGCCGCTCAGCGTGATCTCGCCGGTCATGGCCACGTCCTCGCGCACCGGGCGGCCGGTGGCGGCCGAGAGAATGGCGGTGGCCATGGTGACGCCGGCCGACGGGCCGTCCTTGGGAATGGCGCCGGCCGGCACGTGCACGTGCAGGTCCTTCTGCTGCAGGAAGGCCGGGTCCACGCCGAGCCCGGCGGCCTGCGACCGGATGTGGCTGACGGCGGCGCGCGCCGATTCCTGCATCACCGAGCCGAGCTGGCCGGTCAGGATGATCTGGCCGGTGCCGCCGGGCAGCAGCGACGCCTCGATGAAGAGCACGTCGCCACCGGCCTCGGTCCAGGCCAGCCCGGTGGCCACGCCCGGCGCCGAGGTGCGGAACGCCACTTCCTTCTTGAACCGCGCCGGTCCGAGGTAGTCGTCGACGTCGTCGGCCCCGACGACGGTCGGCGCGATCGAGTCGGTCGCGCCCGACGCCACCACCCTGGCCGCCACCTTGCGGGCGATGGTGCCGATGAGGCGTTCGAGGCTGCGCACGCCGGCTTCGCGCGTGTATTCGCTGATCACGGTCTGCAGGCCCGCGTCGTCGATGACCAGGGCGTCGGCGGGCAGGCCGTGCTCGGTCAACTGGCGCGGGATGAGGAAGCGGCGCGCGATGTGGATCTTGTCTTCTTCGGTGTAGCCCGAGAGGGAGATGATCTCCATGCGATCGAGCAGCGCCGGATGCACGGTGCCGAGCTGGTTGGCCGTGGCGATGAAGAGCACCTTCGACAGGTCGACCGGGATCTCCAGGTAGTGATCGCGGAAGCTGTGGTTCTGCGCCGGGTCGAGCACCTCCAGCAGCGCCGCCGCCGGATCGCCCTGGAAGCCGACGGCGAGCTTGTCGAGCTCGTCGAGCATGAACACCGGGTTGGACGAACCGGCCTGCTTCAGCGCCTGGACGATGCGGCCGGGCATGGCCCCGATGTAGGTGCGGCGGTGGCCGCGGATCTCCGCCTCGTCGCGCACGCCGCCGAGCGAGATGCGCACGAACTTCCGCTGCATGGCCTTGGCAATCGACTGGCCGAGCGACGTCTTGCCCACGCCGGGCGGCCCGACGAAGCACAGGATCGGGCCCTTCATGTCGCCCTTGAGCTTGCGCACCGCCAGGTACTCGACGATCCGTTCCTTGACCTTGTCGAGGTCGTAGTGGTCCTCGTCGAGCACGGCGCGCGCCGCGACCGGGTCGATGCGGTCCTCGGTCGTGACCGACCACGGCACCTCGAGCACCCAGTCGAGGTAGGTGCGGATCATCTGCGCTTCGCCGCTGCCGCTGCCGCCCATCCGGGCCAGCCGATCGATTTCGCGCAGCACGGCGATGCGCACCGGCTCGGGCAGGTTGGCGGCCTCCACCTTTTCGCGCAACTCGGTGACTTCGCTGGCTTCGCCTTCGCCGAGCTGTTCCTGAATGGCCTTGAGCTGCTGGCGCAGGTAGTACTGGCGCTGCGACTCGGACATCTCGGCTTGCGCCTGCGATTCGATCTTGCCCTTCAGCTCGAGCACCGAGACCTCGCGCGAGAGCAGGCGCGTGCACCAGCTCGAGCTTCTTGAGCAGCGGGTCGGCGGCAAGGATGCGCCTGCTTCTCGGCGGCCGAGCCGTCGAGCATCGAGCCGAGCAGGTAGGTGAGCCGCACCGGATCCTCGATGCCGAGGACGAGCTGGCGGACCTCGGCCGAAGCGCCGGCGGCCAGCGTGACCGCGCGCTCGGCCAGCTCGCGGATGCGCCGCTCGTAGGCCTCGGTCTCGACCCCTTGCTCGGCCTGCTCGGGCATCGGCTCGACCGTTGGCCTGCATGGTCGTGCCGGTCTTGCTCACGGTGAGCACCCGCACCCGGGCCACGCCCTCGAAGATGATGTTCAGACCGTGATCGGCGCGCGCCATCTGGCGCACGATGCAGATCGTGCCCACCTTTTCGAGCTGCTCGGGATCCGGCTCTTCCGAGTCGGTCTGCTGCAGCACGAGCAGCAGCATCCGGTCGGTGGTGAGCGCGGTGTTGACCGACTCGATCGAGGCCGGGCGGTTCACCGCCAGCGGCTGCAGCGTGAGCGGAAACGCCACCGTGCGGCGCAGCGGCAGCACCGGGAGCGACGTCGGCAGCGGAGGAGTGGAGGGCGGGGTCTGGGGTTCAGCCATGTATTGGCGCCGGGTGGCGGCGCTACCTGTGACGATCATACGCGCCCGGGACGTTCGGGCGTAACATCTAGCCATGGCCCTGGACGAGCGCGCCTTCTTCAACGAGAAACCCGAGCAGCGCAACGGCCGCTACACCTGCCCCCGGTGCAAGCGGGCCGGCGACTACCAGCTGCGCTGGGTGCGGCGCACGCGCAAGGATCGTCCGCCCGGCAATGCCGACGAGACGGATCGCGCCAAGTTCGCCAAGCTGCGCAATCACCTCATCCGCGTCGATGACGAACTCACCTGTAAGACTTGCGGGAAGCGCTTCGAGATCCCGTCGATGCACTCGCTGGTGTTCGTCGACGACCTGGTCGGCTTGCCGAAGATGGACGACGAGGACGACGAGCCGGACGCCGGCGCGGTGCCTAATACACCCCCGGCAGCATCCGCCAACGCACCTGCCGCTGGTACGCCGAGTACGCCGGCCCCGCGGCAGCGGAAAGGCTACGCTCCTCCCAAGGTATGGCGATGACCAGGTAGGCGGTGCTCACGACCGCCCACACCAGGCGGTCGAGGGTCATCGTCGGCGTGCCCAAGACGAAGAGCGCCCATCCCAGGTAGATCGGATGCCGCACGATGGTGAACGGCCAGACGATGCGGATCTCGGCGGCCCCGGCCGCCGCGCGGCGGCCGGATGCCGGCCAGTTCGAGGCCGTCGAGGACGCGCGCCGCGGCCACGGTCACGAGCACCCCGCCAGCCTGCACCGCGTAGCCGAGCCACGCCAGCGGCGGCGTGAGCCGGTAGACCAGGCCCGGCACGCGCTGCCACAGCAGGCACACGCCGATGAGCAGCAGCCGACGCCACCACGACGTAGACCGTGCGTTCCGGCACCGGCGGCAGCGTGCGCCGCAGCCACGCCTTGGCGCCGAGCCGCGCCATCAGGCTGTGGTGCGCGGCAAAGAGCGTGAACAGCGTGACGTTCCACACCAGGGCGGCGGCGACCGGCGCGCCCTCGGGGCCGGGCGTGCCGATCGTCAGGAAGAAGCGCACGTAGGCGGCCAGGGCGGCCACAAACAGCGCTCCGCCGGCCCAGGCGCCGGCCCGGATCGCCATGGTCGAGGCGCGAGTGTCGCTCATCAGATGCAATGGGCGCGCGGCGAGGAGCCGGAGCCGCACGTATTATAGGGATCCGCCCGGACCCCCGTGGCCCAGTCCCCTGTGAGCACATCCCGCATCGTCATCTCCGGCCTCGGCGTGGTTTCGCCGTTCGGCGTCGGCGCCCGGAATTACTGGGACCACGTCGCGCGCGGCGTCAGCGGCACGCGCGCCATCACCGCCTTCGACGCCTCCTCCTACGCCTGCCAGGTCGCCGCGCCGGTGCCGCCGGTGGACATGACGGCGGCCATCCGGCTCGATGGGGAAGACGACCAGGGGTGGGAATCGCGGGCCGATCCGAAGCGTTATTCGCGCGCCGCGCTGTTCGGGGTCATTGCCGCCCGCGAGGCCTGGCACGACGCCGGCCTGCGGGTCGGCGAACCGGGCGCCGGCGTGATCATCGGCAGCGGCGGCGGCGGGATCGACGTCGGCGAACGGCAATACCAGGACTTCTTCACGAACGGCGGCCGGGCCGTGACCCCCTACGCCATCGCCGTCGGCATCTGCGGCATGGTCTCGAGCGAGATCTCGATCTCGCTCGGGCTGCGCGGCATCAGCCATGTGCTCTCGACCGGCTGCACCTCGTCGACCGACGCCATCGGCTACGCGCTGGCGCTGCTGCGCGCCGGCGACGCCGACGTGCTGCTCTCGGGCGGCACCGACGGCTGCGTGCTGCCCGGCATGATCTTCGGCTTCACCCGGATGCGCGCCGTCTCGACGCATTACAACGATCGTCCGGAGCAGGCCTCGCGGCCATTCGACAAGGGCCGCGACGGCTTCGTGCTCGGCGAGGGCGCGTGGATGGTCGTGCTGGAGCGCGAGGACCGGGCCCGGGCGCGCGGCGCGCACGTCTATGCCGTCGTCGAGGGCTACGCCTCGACCTGCGATGCCTATCACCGCGTGCAGATGGCGCCCGACGGCGACGAGATCGTGCGCTGCATGCAGACGGCCATCGCCAAGGCCGGGCCGCGCTCGGCGAGGCGATCGGCTATGTGAACTATCACGGCACCTCGACGCAGCTCAACGACGCGGTCGAGGCGCGCTGCACGCGCCGGGCCTTCGGCCGGCACGCCGATCGCCTGCCCGGCTCGTCCACCAAGTCGATGATCGGCCATCCCCAGGGCGCCAGCGGCGCCGCCGGCGTCGTCGCCACCGCGTTTGCGCTCGATCGCGGCTTCCTGCCGCCGACCATCAACCTCACCGATCCGGATCCGGCCTGCGATCTCGACTTCCTGCCCAACACCGGCCGGGCCACGCAGGTCGAGGCCGCGCTCTGCAACTGTCTCGGCTTCGGATCCAAGAACAGCGCGCTGGTGCTGGGCCACGCCGGATGACCGCGCCGCCGGACGACGACGTGGTGATCGTGGGCGGCGGCCCGGCCGGGGCCATGGCGGCCCTCGTGCTCGCCCGTGAGGGCGCGCGCGTGCGCCTCGTCGATCGCGCCTCGTTCCCGCGGCCGAAGCTGTGCGGCGACTCGCTCAATCCCGGCGCGCTGGCGGTGCTGGCGGCCCACGCCGACTGCGCCGGATTGACGGCGTTGGGTCAACCTATCCGCGGGATGCGCCTGTCGGGGCCGGGCGGCGCCACCGTGTGCGGCCGGTATCCCGACGGCGTGACGGGTCTCTCGATCGTCCGCGCCCGGCTCGACGCGTGGCTGCTCGGCCAGGCCGCGCGGGCCGGCGCGGTCGTCGACGAGGACGTCCGGGCGCGCGCCGTGGCCACCGACGAGCGCGGCGCCACCGGCGTCGTCATTGCCACGCCGCGCGGCGACCGCACGCTCCGGGCCCGTCTCGTCATTGCCGCCGACGGTCGCGGGTCGATGGTGGCGCGGCAGTTCGGCCTGGCGCAGGCGCCCGCGCAGCCGCGGCGCTGGGCGCTCGGCGCCTATGCCGAGGGCGTCACCGGCGTCGACCCGGAACTGGGCGAGATGCACGTCCGCGCCGGCAGCTATCTCGGCATCGCGCCGGTGGCCGATGGCCGCACCAACGTCTGCCTGGTCGTGCCCTACGCCCGGGCGCAGCGCGACGTGCGCGCGCCGTGGGCCGCGATTCTGGCAGCGGTCGGCGGCGACGCCGCGCTGGCGCCGCGCTTCGCCCGCGCCAGGCTCGCCTCCGCGCCGGTGGTCCTCGGGCCCATGGCGCGTGGACGTCGCGGCGCCCGGCTGCCCGGGCGTGTTCCTGGCCGGCGACGCGGCCGGATTCATCGACCCCATGACCGGCGACGGCATGCGCTTGGCGCTCGGCGGCGGCGTGCTCGCCGCCGGCGCGGCCGGCGCCGTGCTGGCCGGCCGCCACAGCCGCGAGCAGGCGGCGACGGCGCTGGCGGCGCAGCGTCACGCCGCCTTCGCCGCGAAATGGCGCTTCAATCGCAGCCTGCGGGCTCTGGTCGGACACGCTCCGGCGGTGCGAGCCGCCACCCTGGCGGCCCGGGCCTGGCCGGCGCCGTTCGAGGCGCTGGTCCGCTATGCTGCCGACATCCACGCCGCCTGAGCCGGTCTTCATGAGCATCGCCGCCATCATCGCCCTCGGCACCGTCGTCGCGGTCATCGCCGTGATGGCCGGGGAAGCCGTGCTGTCGGCGCACAATGCCTCGCTGCTGCGCGCCCGGGGGGCGGTGGAGCCGCCCGACGACCCCTACACGCGCATGCGGGCCGCGTATCCCCTGTCGTTCATCGCCATGGGCGTCGAGGGCGCGCTGCGGGGCCCGTCGCCCGAGCTGCTGCTCGCCATCGGGCTGCTGGTGTTCGGCGTGGCCAAGGCGCTCAAGGCCTGGGCCATCTCGTCGCTCGGGCCGCGCTGGTCGTTCCAGGTGCTGGTGCCGCCCGGCGATCCGCCGGTCGTGCGGGGGCCCTATGCGTTCATGCGGCACCCCAACTACCTGGCCGTGTGCGGCGAGATCATCGGCGTGGCGCTCATCGTCGGCGCGGCGGTCACCGGCGTGGCGGCGTTCCTGGGCTTCGGCTGGTTGATGCTGCGCCGCATCGCGGTGGAGGACCGCGCCCTGGGGCGGCGGTAGGATTGCGCATGATCCAGCCGGCGCCGCGGGCGCCCTCGAGGCCGTGGCCCCGCGTCGCCGCGCTGACGGCCTGGGCCGACGGCCTCACCGCGATCCTCGTGCTGCTCGCGCTCTCGGCGCTGGTCACCGGCGGCTTCCGCAGCGAAGCGTTCGGGGTGCGCGTGTCGGTCACCTCGTGGTGGCGCGTGGCGCTGGTTGCCGCCGGGCTGACGGCGCTGCGCCACTGGTGGCAGCCGGCGCCGTCGCTGGTCAGGCGCGCCGTGCACGGCGCGCGCGCGTGGCGCGCCGATCCGGTGACTCGCGGCACCTGGCCCCTGGTCGTGACCACCCGCATCGGCGTGCTCGTCGTCGGGCTGATGGCCGTCTACGCCGTCGGCTATCCCAACGGGCGGCCGCCGATCCGGGTGGCCGAAGGGGAAGTGGGCAACCTGCCGGCGCGCTTCGACGCCGGTTGGTACCTGTCGATTGCCACGACCGGCTACGAGTATTTCCCCAATCGCTTCGACCGCCAGCAGAACCTCGTGTTCTTCCCGGCCTTCCCGGCCTTGATGCACATGGGCTCGCTGCTCGTCGCCCGCCAGGTGCTGTGGGCCGGCACGCTCGTGTCGATGCTGGCCTTCGCGTGGGCGGCGCGCTACCTCTTCCGCCTGGCCCGCGAGTCGATGGACGAGGACCGCGCCGCGACGGCCGTGGCCCTGCTGGCGGCCTATCCGTTCGCCATCTTCTTCAGCGCCCCCTACACCGAGGCGCTGTTCCTGCTGACGATGCTGGGCGCGTGGTATCACCTGCGGCGCGACGAGCGGTGGCCGGCCTTCGCCTGGGGATTGCTGGCCGGGCTGACCCGCCCGAACGGCTGCCTGCTGTCGATTCCGCTGGCGCTGATGGTGCTCGCGCCGCTGTGGCGCCAGGGCGGACTGCGGCGGCCGCCCGGGGGATGGGCCAGCCTGGCCGACCGGATGGTGGTGGCCGCCGCGCCTGGCCTTGGCATGCTGCTCTACTCCGCCTACGTCTACGACATCACCGGCGATCCGCTGATGTGGATCCGGCTTCAGGCGGCGTGGGGCCGCCAGAACCTCGGCGTGGCGGCCTTCCTGGCCGGGGAATGGCAGTCGGTCGCCGACCAGGGCGCTTATCAGTACGCCACCAGCAACGTCCCCGATTTCCTGAACATCCTGGCGGCCGCGCTGGTCACTGCCGCCGTCGTGCCGGTGTGGCGCCGGTTCGGCGCGGCGCCGGCAGTGCTGCTGCTCGTGAATCTGCTGCCGTCGATTGCCAGCGGCGGGTGGTTGTCGGTGGGCCGCGCCACCTCGGTGCTGTTCCCGGTGTTCCTGTGGCTGGCCGACGCCGTGCCCGTGCGGCACCGCGTGGCCGCGGTGGCCGCCTTTGCCGGCCTGCAGGTCTTTGCCGCCATCCTGTTCTTCACCTGGCGTCCGCTGTTCTGACCGCCTGGGGATGGAGCGGACGATCCGGCCAGAACGTTCGCGCCGCCGTCTGTATAGGCATGTGGGGCGAGGCCGTATACTGAGCCCGTCAGGTCTTGTCATGAGGCTCAACCTCCGTTCCTGCTCAGGTCGACGCGTGCCGGCGGTCCTGCTCGCGTGGTTGGTGATGGCGTTGGTGACCCCGACGGCGTGGGGCCAGTCGCCCGGCGATGCCCGCGGGGCCGCCGCCCGCGCGCTCGACCGCGGCCGCTACGACGAGGTCCACACGCTTGTCGCCAACCTCGACGCCGCCGCCGCCGCCGTCCTGCGGGCGCGTGCCTACGTGGCCGTCGGCCGCTACGGCGACGCCGAGAAGGTGCTGCAGGCGGCCTACTTCGAAAATCCGATCGGCGATGCCGCCGTGGAACTGGGCGTGCTGCAGCGGATGCTCGGACGGCGGGAAGCGCTGCGCACCCTCACCCTGGTGCTGTCGCGCGACATCGTCGACGCCGCCGCGCCCGACTACGTCCGCGCCGGCCGGGCGGCGCGCGCGCTCGGCCGCTTCCAGCAGGCCAACGACTACTTCCGCGAGGCCATCACCCGCGCGCCCACCGACGTGGCCGCCAACGTCGCCTGGGGCGAGCTGTTCCTCGAGAAGCACAACCGCACCGACGCCGCCCGCTCGTTCCAGGCGGCCCTGCGCACCGACGCCGAGCACCCGGCGGCGCTGATGGGCCTGGCGCGCACCATGGCCGACGAGAACCCGCCGATGGCGCGCAAACTGGCGCAGCAGGTGCTCGGCCTCAATCCGCAATCCACGGCCGCGCGCGTGCTGCTGGCCGAACTGTGGCTCGACGACGTCAAGCGGCCCGAGGCCAAGGCCGACATCGAGAAGGCGCTGGCGATCAATCCCAGTCACTTCGAGGCGCTGGCCCTCTCGGCCGCGGTGGCCTGGCTCGAGAAGCGCACGGCCGACTACGACGCCACCACCGCGGCGCTGCTGAAGCTCAACCCGACCTACGGCGAAGTGTTTCGCGTCGTCGGCGCCCAGGCGGCGCGCAACTACCGCTTCGAGGAAGCGGCGGAACTGGCCCGCCGGGCCATCGCCATCGACCGCGAGAACACCCGGGCCTTCGCCGACCTCGGCGCGCACCTGATGCGCACCGGCGACGAACGCGGCGCGCGGCGGGCGCTCGAAACGGCGTTCCGCGTCGATCCCTACGACGTCGTCACCTACAACCTGCTCGGTCTGCTCGACACCCTCGACGGCTTCGTGACCATTCGCGAAGGCGACATGGTCATTCGCCTCCATCCCGACGAAGCCGGGGTGATGGGGGAATACGTGCCGGCGCTGGCGCGCGAGGCCATGGCGGCGTTGACCAAGCGCTGGAACTTCACGCCCACCGGCCCGATCCTGATCGAGATGTTCCCGCGGCACGACGACTTCGCCGTGCGCAACGTCGGGTTGCCGGGCATGATCGGCGCCCTCGGCGCCTGCTTCGGCAAGGTGGTCACGCTCGATTCGCCCAAGGCCCGGCCGCCCGGCGAGTTCAACTGGGGCGCGACGCTGTGGCACGAGCTGGCCCACGTCATCACCATCCAGCTCTCGAACCAGCGCGTGCCGCGCTGGCTCACCGAGGGCATCTCGGTCTGGGAAGAGACGCGGGCCCGGGCCGAGTGGGGCCGCGAGATGGAGGTCACCTTCGCCGGCGCCATCAACCGCGGCCAGGTGATGAAGCTGCGCGACCTGAACGCCGGCTTCAGCAATCCCGAGACGATCTCGCTGGCCTACTACCAGGCGTCGCTGCTCGTCGAACACATCGTGCGGCGCTTCTCCGAGGCCTCGCTGCGCGAGCTGGTCCGCGTCTTCTCCGAGGACGTCGATACCGAAACCGCCATCACCCGCGTGCTGAAGATCGAGATCGACGACCTGCAGAAAAGCTTCGACGGGTTCCTCGACGAGCGCTTCGGCACGCTGCGCCGCGCGCTGGCCACGCCCGAGGGCTTCGCGCCCGACCTGCCGCTCGAGCGGCTGCGGGCCCTGGCCGAGGCCAACCCGGGCAGCTTCCCGGTGCAGGTGGCGCTCGGCCGGGCGCTCGAAGCCGGCGACGCCGCCGCGGCCCTGACCGTGTATCAGAAGGCCGCCGCGCTCGTGCCGCTGGCCACCGGCGAGGCCAGCCCGCAGGCGCGTATCGCCGAGTTGCTCGTGGCCACCGGCGACAAGGCCGCCGCGGCGCGCGCGCTCGAGGTGTTGACCACGGCCGATCACACGGCCGTCGCCGCCTCCCGCCAGCTCGTCTCGCTGCTCGATCCGGCCACCGACGGCCCGCGCCGCCGGGCGGCGCTGGCCAAGGTGGTGGCCATCGATCCGTTCGATGCGGCTGCCCATTCCGAGTTGGGCCGTTACGCCCTGGCCGCCGGCAGCCTGCCCGAGGCGCGTGCGTTCCTTCCGCGTGGCCGTGGCCGCCGGGGCCACCGATCGCGCCGGCGCCCACGCCGATCTCGGCGAGGCGCTGGAGAAGTCGGGCGCCACGGCCGACGCCAAGCGCGAGGCGCTGCGCGCCCTCGAGGTGGCGCCCACCTACGCGCGGGCGCAGGACCTGCTGCTGCGGCTGGTGGAGCCGCCGCAGTGAGCGAGGCGGCGACCCGCGGCCAGCGCGCGCCCGGACGGCGCGGGCCGATGCTCGCCGCCGTCGTCGGTCTGATGCTGTGCGTGGCCCCGGCCGTCTCGTCGCTGGCGCGCGAGGCCGCCGCGCAGTCGGGCGTGTTCAAGGAGGACCGCCTGGCCGGCCTGCAGTGGACGTTCGTGCGCTTGAAATACACGCCCACGACCGGCGACCTGGCGATGCGCACCCGCTTCGGCTTCTGGGACGATCCCTGGGCCATCGACGGTCCGGCGGCCGAGCAGAATCTGTCGCGCCGCGTGCAGACGGCGACGGCCATCGAAGTGGGGGAGCCGCTGGTGCTGGCCATCGACGACCCGCGGCTCTTCCAGTATCCGTGGCTGTATCTGGTCGAGCCGAGCAACGCCGTGTTGAGCGACGCCGAGGCCGCCACGCTGCGCGAGTTCCTGCTGCGCGGCGGGACGCTGACCATGGACGACTTCCACGGCTCGTTCGAGTGGGAGCTGACCGTGCGGCTGCTGGCCCGGATCTTCCCCGACCGCGAGGTCGTCGAGATCGCGCCGCCGCACCCGATCTACACCAGCTTCTACCAGCTCGAACGGTATCCGCAGGTGCCGGGCCTCGGCTCGTTCTTCAATGGCCGCACCTGGGAGAAGGGCGGCTACACCGCGCACCTGCGCGGCATCCTCGACGACACCGGCCGGCCGATGGTGCTGCTCAACTGGAACACCGACATGGGCGACGGCTGGGAGTGGTCGAACGCCGAGGAATACCCGGGATATTTGAAGTGGACGGCGGTGGCGTATCAGATGATGATCAACGAGATCGTCTACACGCTGACGCACTAGCCGGATCCGGCGGCGGCGCACTTCTGATTCGACACACCACGACGGGACCGGGACCAGGGACCGGGACCCAGGCAGACAGGGGCGGCATGAACCGGACGGCAGAAGCACACGGCGAAGACCTGGCCTCGCGGGTGGCCGCGGGCCGCGCCAGGATTCTCGATCAACTGCGCCTGGTGATCGTCGGCCAGGACGATGTCGTCGACGAGGTGTTGATCGCGCTCTTCACCGGCGGGCACTGTCTGCTCACCGGCGTGCCGGGGCTGGCCAAGACGCTGCTCATCAAGACGCTGGCGGGCATCCTCGACCTGAGCTTCAAGCGCATCCAGTTCACCCCGGATCTGATGCCGGCCGACATCACCGGCACCGAGATCCTCGACGAGGCCGACGGCGTGCGCGCCCTGCGCTTCGTGCGCGGCCCGGTCTTCGCGCAGATCCTGCTGGCCGACGAAATCAACCGCACCCCGCCCAAGACCCAGGCGGCGCTGCTCGAGGCGATGCAGGAGTTCCACGTCACCGCCGCCGGACGCACCTACGAACTCGACCGCCCCTTCTTCGTGCTGGCCACGCAGAACCCCATCGAACTCGAAGGCACCTATCCGCTGCCCGAAGCGCAGCTCGATCGCTTCATGTTCAACATCACCATGGGCTACCTGTCGGAGGACGACGAGGTGAAGGTCGTCACGCAGACGACCGGCACCAGCCGGCCGAAGCCCGAGCGCGTGCTCACCGGCGACGACATCATGGCGTTCCACGGCTACGTGCGGCAGGTCGTGGTCGCCGACGAAGTGGCGCGCTACGCCGTGCGCCTGGTGGACGCGTCGCGGCCGGGCCGCGGCCCCAAGCTCGACTTCGTGGAGAAGTTCGTGAAGTGGGGCGCCGGGCTGCGGGCCTCACAGGCGCTGATTCTCGGCAGCAAGGCCCGGGCCCTCATCCACGGCCGGTATCACGTGTCGGTCAAGGACATCCAGGCGCTGGCCAAGCCCATCCTGCGGCACCGCGTCATCCCCAACTTCTACGGCGAGGCCGAAGGCCTGACCGCCGACCTCCTCGTCGATCGGCTGATTGCCGCCGTGCCGGTGCCTGCCAGCGGTCTCTGACGAAGATGGCGGCCCCGTCGCGCTACCTCGACCCCGCGGTGCTGGCGCGGCTCGGTACGCTCGATCTCAAGGCCAAGACCGTGGTCGAGGGCGTGCTCACCGGCTTGCACCGCAGCCCGCGCCGCGGCTTCAGCGTGGAGTTTGCCGAGTACCGGCAGTACCTGCCCGGCGACGCCCTGACGACCATCGACTGGAAGGTCTACGCCCGCACCGACCGGCACGTCGTCAAGAAGTTCGAGGAGGACACCAACCTCGACTGCCACCTGCTCCTCGACGTGAGCGCCTCGATGCAGTTCGGATCACGCGGCCTCAGCAAGGGCGAGTACGGCTGCATGCTGGCGGCCTCGCTGGCCTACCTGATGCACCGCCAGCGCGATGCCGTCGGGCTCATCGCCTTCGACGACACCATCGTGCACCGCGTGCCGCCGAGCGCGCGCGCCGGGCACCTGCGCGCCGTGCTGCTGGCCTTGGAACGGCTGCCGGCCGGGCACCGCACCAACGTGGCCAAGCCGCTCGCCGATCTGGCCAAGGTGCTGTCGAAGCGCGGCCTGGTCGTGGTCATCTCGGACCTGCTCGACGATCCGGCCCGGGTCATCGAGGGCCTGCGCCATTTCCGCCAGCGCGGCACCGACGTGATCGTCTTCCACCTGCTCGACGAGCAGGAGCTGCAGTTCACCTTCGCCGACGTCGCCCGTTTCCGCGACACCGAATCGGCCACCGAGGTGTTCGTCGATCCCGCGCAGGTGCGGGGCGACTACCTGCGCGCCATGCAGGGCTTCATCGACACCTATCGCCGCGAGCTGGGCGGGGCCGGCATCGACTATCACCTGCTCGACACGTCGAAGCCGCTCGACCTGGCGCTGCTGGCGTATCTGACCATGCGCGGGCGGAGCTGACGTGTTCGGGCTGGGCTTCCTGGCTCCCGCCTTCCTGGCCGGCGCGCTGGCCGTGGCCGTGCCGATCCTGCTGCACCTCTACCGCCGGCGCAGCGATCGGGTGATCGACTTCCCGGCCGTGCAGATGCTGCCGCAGGCGCCGGTGCAGCAGCAGGAGCGACGCCGGCTGCGCGACCTGCTGTTGCTGGCGCTGCGGGTGGCCGCGCTCGTCCTGCTGGCCTTCTCGTTTGCGCGGCCCTACGTGCTGGGCGGCGCCGACGCGTTGCGGGCGCCCACCACCATCGTGGCCATCGACACCTCGCTCAGCATGTCGGCGCCCGACTCGTGGCTCGAGGCGAGGCGCCTGGCCCTGGCGGCCGTCGACGGCGCGCCGCTGGCCGACCTGGTCGGCGTCGTGACCTTCGACGATCGCGGCGCGCTCGGCGTCGGGCCCACGGCCAACCGCGCCGAGGCCCGCGCCTTCATCGAGACGCTCGAGCCGGGAGCCGGCGGCACCCGCTACGCGACGGCGGTGGGCGCAGCCGTGGATGCGCTCGGCGCCTCGGGCGGGCGCATCGTCGTCGTCACCGATCTGCAGCAGCACGGGCTGGCCGGCGGCGACGGCGCCCGCGTCCCCGACGGCGTGGACGTGTCGGTGGCCGTCGTGCCGCCCGCGCCGGCCAACCTGGCGGTCACCGCCTTCAGCCGCGACGGCGACGGCCTGACGGCGGTGGTCCAGAGCTATGCGCCCGGGCCGCGCGCGGTCACGGCGCGGCTGCGCGTCGACGGCGCCGAGGTGAGCCGCGCCCGCACCGAGCTGGCCGCGTTTGCGTCCGCCGACCTGCGCCTGCCCGGGCCGCTGCCGACGGCCGGTGTCGCCGAGGTGATCATCGACGACGCCGAAGGCCTGGCCGGCGACAACCAGCGCTACCTGCGGCTCGACGCCGAGCCGGCCCGGCCGATCGTCGTGCTCACGGCCGACCCGCCGGAGTCGGCGCGCACCGGACTCTACGTGCAGCGGGCCCTCGAAGCGGCCGACGATCCGGCCACGCGCGTGACGGTGATCGACGGGCGGCGCTTCGACCAGGCCTCCACCGACGACGCGGCGGCGGTCTTCGTGCTCGGCACGCGCACGCTCGACCGGGCCGGCCGGTTGCGGCTGGCGGCCTACCTGCGCGACGGCGGCCGCGTCTTCCTCACGCTCGGGCCCGATGTCGATCTGCCGAGCCTCGCCGAGGTGCTCGGCGCGCCCTTGCGCCTGGCCCCGGAACCGGTGACGGCGGCGGGTGACGACGCGGTGATCGTGGCCGCCGACGGTCGGCATCCGGTGCTGCGGCGTCTGGCCGGTCCGGCGGCGTCGCTCGGCCGCGTCTCGATCGAGCAGTACCGCCGCGTGCTCGACGAGTCGGGCTGGAACGTGCTGGCACGCTTTGCCGGCGGGTCCCTGGCCATCGGCGAGCGCGTGGTCGGGCGGGGCACGCTGATGATCTTCGCCTCCGACCTCGACAACCGCTGGAACCGCTTCCCGGTGCAGCCGAGTTTCGCGCCGTTCCTGGTCGAGGCGTCGCGCTACCTCACCCGCGGCACGCTCACGCGCGTCGTCCTATCGTGCTGCCGGCCGTGCCGCCGGGCATGCCGGCCACGCCCGGAGCCCACCGGATGGCGGCGGCCGACGGCCGTCCCGAGCGGACCGTGGTGGTCAACGTCAATCCGGCCGAGAGCGACCCGGCCCCGACCTCGTCCGAGGCCTTCACCGCCAGCCTCACCCGGGTCGAGAACCCGCGCGGCACACCGGCCGTGGAAGAAGCGCGGGCGCAGGAAGCGCAGCAGCGGCTGTGGCAGATCGGGCTGCTCGTGATGCTCGCCGTGCTCGCCATCGAGAGCGTGGTGGGGCGCGTGATGCGGGCCGGCCGGGGCCCTGAACCCAGGGTAGGATAACGAGAGCGGGTTTCATGGCCGATGAGCTCACGACGCTCCGGGCATTCCTTGCCGACATCGCCCGTCGGCGGTCGACGCTTGCCTGGCGGCGTGGCTGGACGACGGGCGCCCTGGCCGCGGCCGTGGCGCTGGCCGGCACGCGCGGCGTGCTCGCCCTCGGCTCGCCGTCCGGCCTGCCGTTCTGTCCTGATCGTCGGCCTCGGCGCGACGGTGGCCGCGGTGGCCCTGGCCGTGGCGCTGCGGGCGTCGCGCCGGTCCTCCACGGAACTTCAGGTGGCGCGCCTCGTCGAGGAACGCGTCGGCGGGCTGGACGACGTCGTGGTGACGGCCGTCGACTACGCCGCCCGCGCCGAGCATCTGCCGCTGATGGCCGACCGGCTGGCCGCCTCGGCGTTGCAGGCGTTGCCGGCCGACGGCGCCGACCGCGTCGTGGCCAGTGGCGACCTCACCTATGCGGGCCGCACCGCCTTCGGCGCGGCGGCCGCGTTGGCGCTGGCCGTGGCGTTCTTCGTCGGGCCGGTGACCGACGCAGCGCGCGTCGCCGCCGCCTACGTCGTGCCCTCGCGCTTCCAGATTCGCGTCGAACCCGGCGACGTCCGGGTCCGCGCCGGCGGCTCGGTCACGATTGCGGCGCGCATTCTCGGCGGCGCGGCCGCGCTCACGCCCGACCTGATGACTGGCGACGGCGCCGGGGCGCAGCCGGTGGCGATGGCCGCCGGCAGCGACGGCGCCTTCACCATCACGCTGCCCGAGGTGACGGCCTCGTTCACCTACCGGGTGCGCGCCGGCGGGCTGCGCTCGGCCGATTACACCGTCACCGTGGTGCACCCTGCCACGGTCGAGC
Organism: uncultured Acidobacteriota bacterium; assembly: GCA_963834325.1. Classification (GTDB taxonomy): domain Bacteria; phylum Acidobacteriota; class Vicinamibacteria; order Vicinamibacterales; family UBA2999; genus CADEFD01. The sequence continues at coordinate 2,140,484 of CAWIBL010000012.1, read as the reverse complement.
GTATCGATCTCGACTACGCGTATCCACCGGCGCTCAAGCTCGATCCGCGCCGCGAAGACGACGGCGGCGACATCTACGCGCCGGAGGGCACCGAGGTCCGGCTCACCGTGACCGCCGACCGGCCGGTGAAGGCCAGCGCGCTGGTCCTGGCCGACGGCACGCGCGTGCCGCTCGGCGTCGACGGCCGCGTGGCGTCGGGCGGGCTCACGGTGCGCGCCGACGGCTCCTACCGCGTGGCCCTGGTCGAGGACGACGGCGTCGAAACCGCCGACGACACCGAGTATTTCATCCGGACGCTGCTCGACCGTCCGCCCGACGTGCGCGTCGTCCGGCCGGCCGGCGACCGTCAGGTCACGCCGCTCGAGGAAGTGCTGATCGAGGCCCGGGCCGACGACGACTTCGGCGTGCGCAGCTTCGACCTGGTGTTGCAGAAGCCCGGCGAGGCCGAGGTCATCGTGCCGTTCCCCGGCCCGCGCGAGGGGCTGACCGTGAACGGCCGGCACATGCTGTTCCTCGAAGACCTCGAGGTCGCCCCCGGCGATTTCGTGACCTACTACGTCCGGGCCCGCGATGTCGGCCGCGGCAAGCCGTCGTCGGAATCGCGCAGCGACATCTTCTTCCTCGAAGTGAAGGCGTTCAACGACCAGTTCGTGGCGGCGCAGAGCCAGGCCATGGCCGCCGGCGCGCAGGCGCAGGGCGTGCAGGATCTGGCCGCGGCGCAGAAGGAGATCGTCGTCGCCACCTGGAAGCTCGACAGCCGCGGACGGCGCGCCAGCCGGGCCGGGTCGGCCACCGACATCAAGGCGCTGGCCGCGGCGCAGCGGGCGCTCGAGCAGCGCGCGGCCAAGGAAGCCGGCAACCAGCTGCAGGGCAGCGGCGGGCCGCCGCGCCGGCGGCGCGGACCGGCCCGGATCAACGAGGTCAACGACGATCCCATGGGGCTGGCCATCGAAGCCATGCGCCGGGCAGCCACGGCCCTCGAGAAGCTCGAGCCGGCCGGCGCCCTGCCGCACGAGATGGAGGCGCTCAACCAGTTGCTGCGCGCCGAGTCCGACGTGCAGCGCCGCCAAGTCGCGCGCCAGCAGGCCGGGGCCGGGGGCGGCGGCAATCGCAACACGCCCGACCTGTCGTCGCTCTTCGACCAGGAACTGCGCAAGCAGCAGCAGACCAACTACGAAACGCCGGCCTCGTCGGAAACCCGCCAGGACGAACGGCAGGACGACGACCCGCTGGCCCGGCTCCGCGAGCTGGCGCGCCGTCAGGAAGCGCTCAGCCGCGAGCAGCAGGATCTCGCCCGCAACCAGGAGGCGCTCGACGCCGAGGTGCTCAAGCGCCGGCTGGAGCGGCTCTCGCGCGATCAGGACGACCTGCGCCGGCAGCTCGAACAACTGGCCCGCGAGATGCCCGAGAGCCGCGAGGCCAACGGCCAGCCGCGCGAGCAGTCGTCGCCGGCGTCCGGACAGCGCGACGGGCAGCAGCCGTCGGGGCAGCAGGGGCAACAGAGCCAGCCGGGCTCGCAGGGCCAGCCGCAAGGACGGCCGGGGCAGCAGGGGGCACCGGGCGGTCAGCCCGGCCAGGCGGGCCAGCAGGCGGGTAGTGGCCAGTCGTCCGGCGGCGGCTCGCAAGCAACCGCCGAACAGCAGGCGATGCGCGAGGCGGCCGACGACATGAAGGCGGCGGCGTCGGGACTGCAGCAGCAGGACCCGGCCAAGGCCAGCGAAAGCGCCGGCCGCGCGCTCGAACGCATGCGCCGCGCCGAGGAGGCGCTGCGCGGTTCGACGGCCGATGACCTGCAGCGCCGTCTCGGCGATCTGCAGCTCGAGGCGCGGCAACTCGCCGAGGCCGAGCGGCGTCTCTCGGGCGAGATGCAGCGCATGGGCGCCGCCGGCGAGGCCGCTGGCCGCGGCCGTCAGGTGGCGGCCGAGCAGGAACGCCTCGCGTCGCGCACCGATCGTCTCGGCCAGCAACTGCGCGATCTCTCGCGCCAGGCGCGTGGCTCCGACGGCCGCGCCGCCCTCGATCAGGCGGGGCGCGAACTGGAATCGGGCAAGGTCGCCGAGCGCATGCGCGAGGCCGCCCGCACCCTCAAGGGGAGCGGCGCGACAGCGGCGTCGCCCGGCGCTGCCGGCGCGGCCACCGCCGCGCGGCCGGGCGCACCGGGCAGCCCGCAGGAGGCCGCCGGCCAGACCGCCGGGGCGGCCGCCGCGGCCGCCGCCGCGGCCCTCGGCACCGACGTGGCCCGCACCCTCGACCGCGTGGCCGAACGGCTCGACGCCGGGCGTACCGGCGATCCGGCAGCGGCTGGACGGCTCTCGGACACGCTGGCGCAGGCCGGGCAGCTGCGCGAGCAGCTCGAAGGCGTCGAGCGCTCGCTCGAGCAGTTGAACGCGCGCGGTCAGAACCCCCGCGGCGAAGGCGATGACGACGGCCAGCCGCGGGACAGTCAGGCCGGCGGGCGCGGGCAGACCCCCGCGGCCACCGCCGACGTGGCGCGGCTGCAACGGCAGGTGGCCGAGCAGATGCGGGCCGCCCGCGAACAGGTCGAGTCGATGGGCCGGGCCACGCCCGACATGCGCGGACCGTCCACGCCGGAAGACTGGCAACCGAGCGTGTCGGCGCCAGGAACCGAAGCCTTCAAGCAGGACTTCGCGCGCTGGGAATCGCTGAAGCAGAACCTGCTGCTCGCGCTCGAGAAGGTCGAGCGCGGCCTCTCCGACCAACTGCGCCAGCAGGAGACGAAGGATCGCCTGAATGCCGGCGCCTCGGACGCCGTGCCCGACGATTATCGCCGGCTGGTGGAGAAGTATTACCGGTCGCTGGCCGCGCCGCGGCGGCCGGAGCGGTAAGCGCTGATGCGTTTTGCAGTCGTACTGCCGTGGTGGGGCTACGCGCTCGCGTTTGCGAGCGCCGTCGCGCTGGCGGTGTTCACCTACGGCGGCACACGACTGCCGGCGCGTCCGCGCGCCGGCCTGACGGCGCTGCGCGCGCTGACGCTGCTGCTGCTCGTCGCGGCCGTGCTCCGGCCGGTCCGGGTGATGCCGCCTTCGTCGGCCCGCCACCAGGTGGTGCCGGTGCTCGTCGATGTCTCGCGCAGCATGCGCGTGGCCGACGACGAGGGCCCGGCCCGGATGCAGCGGGCCCGGACCGCCGCCGCCGCCGTCGTGGACGCGCTGGAGTCCTCGTTCCGCACCGAGGTCTGGGCATTTGGCGACGGGGTGGCAAGGGCCGAACTGGGCGACATGCAGGCCTCGGCCGGGCGCTCCGATCTGACCGGCGCGCTGCGGGCCGTGACCGACCACTACCGGGGTCGTGCCCTCGGCGGCCTCGTCGTCGTCTCCGATGGCGGCGACACGTCCGCGCGCAATGCCGTCGCGGACCTGTCCGTGCCGGTCTTCACGGTCGGCGTGGGGCAGCCGCGCGTCACCCGCGACCGCGAGGTGGTGGCCATGTCGGCGGGCGAGCCGCGGCTGGCCGATTCCACCGTCGACGTCCAGGTGTCGGCGCTCAGCACCGGCTTCGGCACCCAGCCGCTCGAGCTGACCTTGACGGCCAACGGCCGTCCCGTCGACGTGCGCCGCATCGCGGTGACCGACGGCGCGCCCGTGAGCACCGTCTTCACGGTCTCGCCCGACCCCGGGGCGCCCACCGTCTACCGCGTGGAGGTGCCGGTCGCGCCCGGGGAAGTCGCCGCCGAGAACAACACCCGCAGCGTGCTCGTGGAGCCGCCGGGCCGCCGCCGCCGGCTGCTCATCGTCGAAGGCGCGCCCGGCTACGAGCACACGTTCCTGAAGCGGGCCCTGGCCCGCGACACCAGCCTCGACGTGGACTCGGTGATCAGGAAGGGCCAGACCGACGACGGCCAGTTCACCTACTTCGTGCAGGCCGCGGCGTCGCGCGCGCCGGCGCTGGCGGCCGGCTACCCGCACACGCGCGCCGACCTCTTCGTCTACGATGCGGTCATCTTCGGCAACGTCGAAGCCGGCTTCTTCAGCCGCGAGCAGCTCGAGGCCACGGCCGCCTTCGTGTCGACGCGCGGCGGCGGCCTGCTGGTTCTCGGCGGCCGGTCGTTCGAACGCGAAGGCCTGGCCGGAACGCCGCTCGACGAGGTGCTGCCGGTGGACATGGCCGATCGGCGGGTCACGGTGGCCCGGACCGCCAACGACGTGCCGGCGACCGCGGCGTCGGCGGCGCTGACCGGCGACGGGGCGGAGCATCCGGCCACGCGCATCGGCGCGTCGGCCGACGAGTCGAGGCGGCGCTGGGCCTCGCTGCCGCCGCTGGCGTCGATTTCCATCGTCGGCGGACCGCGGCCCGGGGCGCTGGTGCTGGCCACCACCGCCGGTCGCGGCGGCGACCTCCAGCCGCTCATCGCCGTGCAGCGCTACGGCCAGGGCCGCGCCATGGTCTTTGCGGGCGAGGCGTCGTGGCGCTGGCGGATGATGCTGCCGGCCGCCGACACCACCTATGGCACCATCTGGCGCCAGCTCTCGCGCTGGCTGACCCGCGGCACGCTCGACGCCGTGTCGGTCGCGCCCATCGGCAGCCCCTCGCCGGGCACGGCCGAAGCCGTGTCGGTGCTCGTGCGCGATGCCGACTTCGCGCCGGTCCGCGATGCCGAAGTGCAGGTGCGCGTCACCTGGCCCGGCGGCGACGAGCGGCGCCTCACGGCCGTGCTGACCGATGCCGCCGATGGGCGCTACACCGCCAGCGTGCCGTTCGGCGATGCCGGCGTCTACCGCGTCACGGCCGAGGCCCGCCGCGGCGGCGCGGCGCTCGGCCTGGCCGAACGGGCCATCCTGGCCGGCGGCGCCGATCCCGAGATGGCCGATCCCCGGCTCAACGAGCCGGTGCTGCAGCGGCTGGCCGAACAGACCGGCGGGCTCTACGTGCGGCCCGATCAAGTGGCCCAGATCGCGCCGCGGCTGCAGCGCGCCCGGGTCGTCGACGGGCCGCCCGAGTTCCGCGACCTGTGGCACGGCGCCTGGAGCCTGCTTGCGGTCGTCGCGCTGCTTGCGGCAGAGTGGATATGGCGGCGACGCGTGGGGCTGGCATGAACAGGGCACGACGACTCATCGTGATGTGCGGCTGGCTGGCCGGCCTGGCGGCCACGGCCGGCGCGCAGCCGGCTGCCCCGGCCGCGGCCCCCGGGCGCGACGGCCGCTGGGCGGTGATCGTCAGCGGCGCCTCGGGCGGCCCCGACTACGCCGCGCAACTGGCCGGGTGGCGCGAGGCCATCTCGTCGGCGCTGGTCAGCCGCTTCGGCTTCCAGCCAACGCAGATCGTGCAGCTCGTCGACGAGACCGCGCGCGACTCCGGCACGCCGGCCACGGCCGACAACGTGCGCAAGACCTTCACGACGCTCAAGGGCCAGGTGGGGAAGGACGACCTGGTCCTTGTCGTGCTGCTCGGCCACGGCACCTTCGACGGCGCGCAGGCCAAGTTCAACCTCGTCGGGCCGGACCTCACCGCGGCCGATTGGAGCGTGATGCTCGCCACCATCCCGAGCCGGATGGTCGTCGTCAACACCACCGAGGCCAGCGCGCCCTTCCTCGAGGCGCTGGCGGCCAAGGGCCGCGTCGTCATCACCGCCACCGAGACGGCGGCGCAACGCTACGCCACGGTCTTTCCCGACTATTTCGCCAAATCGCTGGCCGACGCGACCTCCGACCTCGACAAGAACGGCCGGACGTCGATCTGGGAGCTGTTTGCCGCCGCCAGCAGCGGCGTGGCCCGTCACTATACCGAGCGCGCCCAGCTCACGACCGAGCGGGCCATCCTGAGCGACACGGGCGAGAAGTCAGGAGTGCAGGCCACGGCCACCGGACCGCAGGGCACCATGGCGCGATCCCTCTACCTCGATCGCGACACCGCGGCGGAGAGCGCCGACCCGGCGGTGCGCGAGCTCATCGGACGCCGCCGCGCGCTCGAGGCCGACGCCGAGGCGCTCATCCAGAAGAAGTCCGGCGCCGAGCCCGGGGCGTGGGCCGCCGAGTTCGAGCGGCTCATGATCGAACTGGCGCGCGTCTCGCGCGAGATCCGCCAGCGCTCGTAGGCCATGCGCCCGGCCCGCGCCGCGGCAGCCCGCGGTCGCAGCATCGGCACCGCGTTACACCTGCGGGCCGCCCCACCACTCGACGCGCGCCCGCTCGGGGCGGCGGAATACGAAGATCAGCAGCACGCCGGCGGCGAAGCCGGCGATGTGCGCCCAGAACGCCACCCCCCCGGCGAGCTGGCCCTCGGCCGGGGGCGCGAGCGAGCCCAGGCCGCTCACGAACTGCAGCACGAACCACAGGCCGAGCAGGTACACGGCCGGGATCTCGATGAGCATCAGCGGGAAGGGGAAGAGCGTGAGCACGCGCGACTTCGGATAAAGCACGAAGTAGGCGCCCATCACGCCGGCAACCGCGCCGGACGCGCCGACCATCGGGACGCAGCGAGTCGGGCGAGACCATGGTCTGCGCCAGCGCGGCGGCGATGCCGCATGCCAGGTAGAAGACGAGGAAGCGCCCGTGGCCCATGCGGTCCTCGACGTTGTCGCCGAAGATCCACAGGTAGAGCATGTTGCCGACGGCGTGCAGCAGCCCGCCGTGCACGAACATCGACGAGAACACGTCGAGCCACGAGAAGTCCGCCGGGACCAGGCCGAAGCGGCGGACGAAGGCCTCGAACTCGGGGTCGCCGAGGCCCATCGTGCGCAGGTAGACGAGCACGTTGAGCGCGACCAGCGTCACGGTCACGCCGGGCCAGGTGCGGGAAGGAATGACGTCGCGGAGAGGAATCATCGGCGTGGGTGGCCCTGCCGAGTAGTATTGCGTATGCTGGGACGCGGTCCTAGCGACCCTACCTGCCGAACATGCGCTGCCGATTCTGCGACACCGAAATAGCCGTCAAGGCTCTGATCTGTTACCGCTGTGGCAAGGCCACGACCGATGCCAAGGTGGCGCCGGTGCCGATCCGCAGCGGCGGTCCGTCCGGCGTGGTGACCGCCGCCGTTGCCGTCGCGAGCGGCGCCGCGGCGGCCTACCTGCCGGAGGTGGCCGACGGCGCCGTGTTGTACAGCGCCTGGGCCGGGCTCACCGCCCTGGCCGGCGCCACCGCCGGCGCCTGGTGGCGCGGCCGGCGCTGACGCGTCGGCGCCAGTCGGCTGGCGCGGGCGCCGGCAACTGGGCTTATGATCGGGCTGCTTCCCATGTCTGAACCCCGCCTCGAAGTCAACGACGGCCTTGGCCGCCGCGTCATCCCGATCGACAAGCCGACCCTCACCATCGGCCGCCGCACCGAGAGCGACGTGCGCCTGGTCGGCAGCGACGTGTCGCGCGAACACGCCGAGATCGTCCAGGAAGAAGGGCAGCTGCTGCTCAAGGACCGCGGCTCGCGTTACGGCACGTTCGTGAACGGCGAGGCCGTCACCGAGCATCGCCTGAAGCACGGCGACCGCGTGCAACTGGGCCGCACCGGCGGCGCCGAGGTGGTGTTCCTGACCGAGGCCGTGCCCGAGTCGTCGGGCACGTCGGTGGCGGGGACGGCGGTGGGCGACATCCGCCAGATGGCCACGCTGCTCGAGGGCCTGCGCGCGCTCGGCTCGGGCCGGGTGCTCGACGAGGTGCTGGCCCTGGTGCTCGACACCGCCATCGGGGTCACCGGCGCGGAACGCGGCTTCATCATGCTCGCCGGCGACGATCGCGCGCTCGAGATGAAGCTGGCGCGGGCGCGCGGCCGCGTCACCCTGCCCGGCAACCGTTTCGACATGAGCCGCAAGATCCCCGAGTCGGTGTTCGCCACCGGGGAACTGAAGGTGGTCGCCGACCTGCTCGACGGCGATCTGGCCCAGGACCATCGCGGCACGGTGGCCCTCGGCATCCGCCACGTGTTGTGCACGCCGCTTGCGGCTGGTGCGCTACCTGGACCGGCCCGACATGGCGCCCGAGGCGCGGGCCATCGGCGTGCTCTATCTCGACAGCCGCGAGAAGGGCCAGCTGCTCTCGCAGGCCACGCGCAGCGCGCTCGACACTCTGGCCAACGAGGCCGGCGTGGCCATCGAGAACGCGCGGCTCTACCGCGAGACGCTCGAGAAGGCCAAGATCGAGCACGAGCTGCGCATCGCCGCCGAGATCCAGCGCTCGCTCCTGCCCGAGGGCCGCCGCGACGGCGACTTCTTCGAGGCCATGGGCGCGTCGCTGCCGTCGCGCTCGATCGGCGGCGACTTCTTCGAATACACCGACATGGACAACGGCGGCATCGGCGTGGTGCTCGGCGATGTCGCCGGCAAGGGGCCGGCCGCGGCGCTGCTCACCGCGAAGATCCAGGGGCTGTTCTCGGCCCAGGTCGGGGGCGGCAGTCCGGCCACGGCCATGAAGCTCGTCAACACCGGCCTGCTCAAGCGCCAGATCGACGCGCGCTACGCCACGGTGTTCTTCGCCACGCTCACGCCCGACGGCGTCCTGACCTACTGCAACGCCGGTCACAACCCGCCCATCGTGGTCGGACCGGCCGGGGTGCGCTCGCTCGAGTCGGGCAGTGTGCCGGTGGGCCTCTTCAGCAGCGCCACCTACGCCGACGCCGTGACCACGCTCGACAAGGGCGAAGTGCTGATCATCTACAGCGACGGCGTGACCGAGGCGCTGAACACCGCTGGCGACGAGTTCAGCGACGAGCGCCTGGCCGAGCAGGCCATCGAGCACCGCACGGCCCCGCTCGGCGACCTGCTGCAGAGCATCATCACCGCCGTGCAGACGTTCGCGCGCGGCGCCCAGCAGAGCGACGACGTGACCGTGCTCGTGGCCCGGTATCTGGGACCGGGCGGAAACACCGCGACCGGCGCGTAAGCGGCGGCCCGGCGCCGGCCAGACGCGATCTGGCGAGCGCGCCAGCCGGGCCGCTGAGGCCCGGCGCCGGCGCTACGGTGCTACTTGCGCTTTGCCGTCTCGACGTAGTCGCGCTCGGCGTAGCCGGTGTAGATCTGGCGCGGCCGGGCGATCTTCTGGTCGCCGTCGAGCAGCATCTCTTCCCACTGCGTCGCCCAGCCCACCGTGCGGGCGATGGCGAAGAGCACCGGGAACATGGCCATCTGGAAGCCCATGGCCTCGTAGATGAGCCCGGAGTAGAAGTCCACGTTCGGGTAGAGCTTCCGCTGGATGAAGTAGTCGTCTTCGAGGGCGATGCGCTCGAGTTCGAGGGCGATGTCGAGCAGCGGGTTCTTGCCCGTGACCTCGAACACCTCGTAGGCCGTGTCCTTGATGATCCGGGCCCGCGGGTCGTACGACTTGTAGACGCGGTGGCCGAAGCCCATGAGGCGGCCTTCGCCGGCCTTGACGCCCTTGATGAAGGCCGGGATGTTGGCGACCGAGCCGATCTCCTGCAGCATCTTCAGCACGGCTTCGTTGGCGCCGCCGTGCAGCGGGCCGTAGAGCGCGGCAGCCGCGCCGGCCAGGGCCGAGTAGGGATCGACGTGCGAGCTGCCGATGCCGCGCATGGCGCTCGTGGAGCAGTTCTGCTCGTGGTCGGCGTGCAGGATGAAGAGCACGTCGAGGGCCCGCTCGAGCACCGGGTTGGGCGCGTACTTCACCTCGGTCATCTTGAACAGCATGTTCAGGAAGTTGCCGGTGAAGCTCAGGTCGTTGTCGGGGTAGACGTAGGGCCGGCCGATGCTGTGCCGATAGGCGTAGGCGGCAATGGTCGGCACCTTGGCGATGAGTCGCACGATCTGCTTGCGCCGCGACTCGGGGTCGAAGATCTGCTTGCTGTCGGGGTAGAACGTCGACATCGCCGCCACGGTGCTCACGAACACGCCCATCGGGTGGGCGTCGTAGGTGAAGCCTTCCATGAACTTCTTGATGTTCTCGTGCACCATCGTGTGCATCGTGATCTCTTCGGTCCACGAGGCCAGCTCGCCGGCCGTGGGCAACTCCCCGAAGAGAATCAGGTAGGCCGTCTCGAGATAGGTGCTCTTCTCGGCCAGCTGCTCGATGGGGTAGCCGCGGTACATCAGGATCCCCTTATCGCCGTCGATGTAGGTGATCTTGCTGCGGCACGACGCGGTGTTCATGAACGCCGGGTCGTAGGTGCTCAGGCCGAAGTCCTCTTCCTCGTGCTTGATCTTCCGGAGGTCCATCGCCTTGATGGTGCCGTCGGTGATCGGCACTTCGTAGGTCTTGCCCGTGCGGTTGTCGGTAATCGTCAGCGTGTCGGCCATAACTACTCGGACTCGGGCCCGGGGCGCGGGGCCCGGGGCGGACTGGGGCGGCCAGACGAACCGGCGCGCCGCGTGCTGGACCTAGTTGTCGTCGTCCTCGAACTGTTGGTCCCGGTCGACGGGTGGCCCCGGCACCCGATACGTGCCGTCGGCCCATCGCGCCAGGTCTTCCTGCTGGCAGCGCCGGCTGCAGAACGGTCTCCAGCGCGGCTCCACCGGATGGAGCCGGCACACGGCGCACACCGGTGGTCGATCCATCCGGTTCATTGTATGCCAGTCTGGAATCGGCGAGGCGGCCGCGGTGTCGCACGAGGCCATGCGACACCGCCCCTTCAATGCCGAGGCGGAATTGATTCCATGCGCCCGGCGGCCGCCATCAGCTCAGCCGCCGAGCCGCCCGAGCCGAGGTGGCGCACGTCGCGGGCCGACACCAGGAAGATGACGTCCTCGGCGATGTTGGTGGCGTGGTCGCCGATGCGTTCCAGGTGCCGCGAGATGAGCACCAGGTCGAGGGCCGGTTCGATCTTCCCGGTGTCCTGCATCATGTAGGTGAGCAGCTCGCGGAAGATCTGCGACTTCAGCCCGTCGAGCTCGTCGTCGGCGGCGAGCACCGCCTCGGCCAGGGCCGTGTCGCGGCGCACGAACGCGTCGAGGGCATCGCGCAGCATGCGCTGGGCGATGTCGCCCATGCGCGGGATGTCGATGAGCGGCTTGACCGGCGCGTGCTGCAGGTAGCGCTTGGCCGCCTCGGCGATGTTCACCGCCAGATCGCCGACCCGTTCGAGGTCGGTGTTGATCTTCACCGCCGCGACGATGGCCCGCAGGTCGGCGGCCATCGGCTGGTGCAGGGCGAGGAGCTTGAAGCAGCGGTCGTCGATCTCGATGTGCAGGTCGTTGATCGGCTCGTCGCCGGCGAGCACACGGTCGATGACGTCCAGGTCCCGCGTCGAGAGCGCGTGCACCGACTCGCGCACCCGTTCCTCGGCAAAGCCGCCCATGGCCAGCAGGCGCGACTGCAGCACGCCGAGTTCTTCCTGAAAGTGTCGGACGACGCGTTCCACCAGATGCCCCCTTAGCCGCAGCGACCGGTCACGTAGTCTTCGGTCAGTTTCTCGCCCGGCGCCGTGAAGATCCGGTCGGTGCGCCCATACTCCACCAGTCGCCCCAGCCAGAAGAAGGCCGTGTGGTCCGAGACCCGGGCGGCCTGCTGCATGTTGTGGGTCACGATGACGATGGTGTAGGTCTTCTTCAGGTCGTAGACCAGCTCTTCGATGCGCTGCGTGGCGATCGGATCCAGGGCCGACGCCGGCTCGTCCATCAGCAGGATGTCGGGCCGGATGGCCAGGGCCCGGGCGATGCACAGGCGCTGCTGCTGGCCGCCGGAGAGCGCCAGCGCCGAGTCGTTCAGCCGGTCCTTCACCTCGTCCCAGATGGCGGCCGAACGGAGGCTCTCTTCGACGCGCTCGGCCAGCTCCGCCTTGCTGCGCGCCAGGTTGTTGATGCGCAGCCCGTAGGCCACGTTCTCGAAGATCGACTTGGGGAACGGGTTCGACTTCTGGAACACCATGCCGACCTGCCGCCGCAGCGACACGACGTCGACGCCGGGGGCATAGGCGTCGTGGCCGTCGATGAGCACCTTGCCCTCGACCCGGGCCCCCGGGATGATGTCGTTCATCCGGTTGAGGCGTGCGCAGGAACGTGCTCTTGCCGCAGCCCGACGGGCCGATGAAGGCGGTGACGCGATTGGCGTGGATCTTGAGCGAGATGGCGTCGAGGGCGCGCTTCTGGCCGTAGTAGAAGTTGAGCTGCTCGACGTCGATCTTCACCGGCGCGGTGTCGGCCGTGGGCGTGCCGGGGCGCACCAGGTTCGACAGGGAGGGCGGCTTGAAACGGCTCTCGGTCGGCATCACCGGCTCTTTCGCTGATAACGGTCGCGCAGCACGATGGCGATGGCGTTCATGGTGAGCAGGAGGGTCAACAACACGAGGATACCCGCAGCCGCGTTTTCTTTGAAGGCCACCTGGGGCCGGGACACCCAGTTGAAGATCTGGATCGGCAGCACCGTGAACGGCGACCAGATGCTGTCGGGAGCAAACGGGATATAGGTGAGCGCGCCGATGGCGATGAGCGGCGCCGTTTCGCCGATGGCCCGCGACAGCGCCAGGATGAGTCCGGTCATGATGCCCGGCAGCGACATCGGCAGCACCTGGTGCCAGATGGTCTGCCACTTGGTGGCGCCGAGCGCGTAGGAGCCCTCGCGAATCGACGAGGGCACGGTGCGCAACGCTTCGCGCGTGGACAGAATCACGACCGGGAGGGCGAGGAGCGCCAGGGTGGCGGCGCCGGCCAGCACGCTGCGGCCCATGCCCATCAGCCGCACGAACAGGCCCAGGCCGAGCAGGCCGTAGATGATCGACGGCACCGCCGCCAGGTTGGCGATGTTGAGTTCGATGATGCGGGCCAGCGGGCTGCGGCCGCCGTACTCCTCGAGGTAGGTCGCGGCCGCCACGCCCACCGGCAGCGCCATGGCCCCGGTGAGGGCAATCACGTAGAGGCTGCCGATGATGGCGTGGTAGATGCCGGCGTCTGCGGCGCGGCGCGACGGGAAGCTCGTGAGGAAGCGCCAGTCGAGCCGGCTGGCGCCGTCGCCCCAGACGGTGGCCACGAGCGCGGCCAGCGCGGCCAGGGCCAGCACCAGCACGAGCAGGGCGGCGGCCTGGAACACCAGGTCGGCGCGGCGCCGTCCGGCGCTCGACGGGGACGCCAGGAAACTGACCGCCATCAGTTGTATTCCTCGCGGAAGCGCTCGCGCAGCCAGGTGCTCACCAGGTTCAGCGCGAAGGTCATCAGGAAGAGCAGCATGCCGACGGCGAAGATGGTCCGGTACTCGAGCGTGCCCTGCGGCGTGTCGCCGAGGCTGACCTGCACGATGTAGGCGGTCATCGTCTCGATCGGCACGAAGGGGTTGGCGGTGAAGCGCGGCTGCTGCCCGGCGGCGATGGCCACGATCATCGTCTCGCCGATGGCCCGCGAGGCGGCCAGGATGACCGCCGCCGTGATGCCCGAGAAGGCCGCCGGCACGACCACCTGCACGGCCGTCTGCATGCGCGTGGCGCCGAGGGCGTAGGCGCCCTCGCGCAAGCCGCGCGGCACGGCCTGCATGGCGTCCTCGGAGAGCGAACTCACGAGCGGCAGGATCATGATGCCCATGACGATGCCGGGGCTGAGGGCGTTGAAGCCGCTCAGGCCAGGCAGCCACTGCTGCAGGAGCGGCGTGACGAAGGTCAGGGCGAAGTAGCCATAGACCACGGTGGGCACGCCGGCCAGGATCTCGAGCACCGGCTTGACCACGCGCCGGGCCCGATCGGGCGCGTATTCACTGAGGTAGATGGCGCTCAGCAGCCCGGTCGGCACGGCCACCACCAGGGCGATGGCCGAGACCAGGGTGGTGCCGATGAGCAGCGGCAGGACGCCGAACTTCGGGTTGGCGAAGAGCGGCGTCCATTCGGTGCCGGTCAGGAACTCGAGGAGCGGCACCTCGCGGAGGAAGGCGAAGGTCTCCGCGGCCAGCACCACGATGATGCCGGCGGTGGTGCCCACCGAGAGGAGGGCGCACAGGAGCAGGACGCTCTCGATGATGCGTTCGCCGCGGACGCGTCGACATGGCGCGAACTCTACTTGGTCTCGCGCTGGAGGAGCTGCTCGATGGTCAGGCCCACCTGCGATCCGGCGCGCTCGAAGACCGAGCCGGGCGTGCGGGCGGTGTAATGCGCCGCGGACGAGCTGATAGCCGCGATCGCCGAGCGGCACGTAGCCCACTTCCTCGGCCAGCGCCCCGCCCTGGGTGAGGTAGTAGTCGACGAACTGCGCCACCTCGGGCCGTTCGAGCGCCTTCACCGAGGCGTAGATGAACACCGGGCGGGAGAGCGGCTGGTAGGTGCCGGTCTTGACGGTCTCGACGCTCGGCTGGATCGGGCCGGCGCCGTTGTCGGCCTTGCCGTCGTCCACCGGCACGAGCTTCAGCGCCGCCTGGTTCTCGATGTAGTAGGCGTAGGGCATGAAGCCGATGGCCAGTTCGTCGTTGGCGATGCCCTGCACGAGCACGTTGTCGTCTTCGCTCGAGGTGAAGTCGCCGCGGCTGGCGCCTTCCTTCCCGACAATGGCCTGCGTGAAGTAGTCGTAGGTGCCCGAGTCCACGCCGGCGCCGAAGAGATGGAGTTCGCGGTCCGGCCAGCCAGGCGCGGAGGTGCGACCAGCGCAGCACTTTCCCCTGCGACTCGGGGGCCCACATCGTCTTCAGCTCGGCGACGGTGAGGTGGTCGACCCACGTCGCCTTGGGATTGGCCACGACCGCCAGGCCGTCGTAGGCGATCGGCATCTCGACGAAGGCGACGCCAGCGGCGGCGCAGGCCTGCACCTCGGTGGCGGTGATCGGACGGGAAGCGTTGCTGATGTCGGTTTCGCCGCGGCAGAACTTCTGGAAGCCGCCACCGGTGCCGGAGATGCCGACCGTGACCCGCACGCCCGGGGTGACCTTCTGGAATTCCTCGGCCACGGCTTCGCTGATGGGGAAGACCGTGCTCGAGCCGTCCAGGGTGACGGTGGCCGCGCCGCCGGATCGGCCGCCCTCGTTGCTCTGGCCTCCGCCCCCGCAGCCCGCGACCGCCACGGTGCTCAGCACCACGAAGAGTCGGGAAAGTTGCATGAGGTCAGGCTACCGCGGACCGGTTTCGCCGCAGTTTCCGTCGTGTAAATTTGACGTTAACGTGGCGCTGCAGCCGGCCGAGCCCGGCCGGCCCGGGCCGGGGTGATAGCGTCCGGCACGTCCGTGTCGTCGATCATCCGCGTCTGCATGCGCAGCGGCCGGTCGAGCGCCCGCTCGAGCGGCCCGAGCTGCTTGGTGGCCGCCCACACTTCCAGTTCGGCATCGCCCGCGGCCTTCGAGTTCCAGCGCGATGGTGTCGGCGCCGGTGTTCACCGTCAGCCCGCTAATCATCGATTGGCGGCTGCGGTCGAGCGACTCCGACAGGCGCAGGATGGCGCCGAGCACGCGCACCGCCCGGCGCAGCCCGCCCGAAAGGTCGCCGAAGCCCTGGTGGCCGCGACGCGGCTCGGCCCGGCGGTGATAGCGCGCCACGAGGGCGATGGTCTCGATCTCGACCGGCTCGAAACCGCGCAGGTCGCCGTTCTTGATCAGGTAGTAGGAATGGCGGTGATGCTTCTCGTAGCTGATGTGGTTGCCGACATCGTGGAGCAGGGCGGCGTATTCCAGCCACTCCCGTTCGCGATCGCCGAGCCCGTGCACGTCGCGCAGGCCGTCGAAGAGGGCCAGCGCCAACCGCGCCACCTGCTGCGAGTGCTCCATCTCCCACCCGCTCCGCTCGGCCAGTTCCAGGGCCGACCGGCGGCGCACGTCGGGGACTTCTTCGACTTGCCGGATGTGCTTGCGGTTGCGCTGGATGAAATCGAGCACCAGGCCCTCGCGCAGGGCCAGGTCGCAGAGGGTGATGTCCTTGGCGCCGAGGCGCTTCAGCAGCGCGTCGAGGAGCACCGCGCCGGCCACCACCAGATCGGCGCGCCGCGGGTCGAGCGCGGGGATGTGCAGACGGCGTTCGAGCGGCAGATCACAGACCAGCTTGCGGACCTTGCGGATGGCCTTGGCCGGCACGCGCAGGTTGCGCACCTCGGTCGGGATGGTGCCGGTGTCGAGGGCCGTGGCCACGGCGCCGAGCGACAGGATGGTGCCCGACGTGCCGATGACGCGATCGAAGCCGGCGTTCACGATGTGCCCGAGGTAGCGGTCGGTCTGCTCGGCGATGTGCGCCTGCAGCTTGCGTTCCTCGCGACGGCTGAGCGGGTCGGTGCTGACGAACTGTTCGGACAGGCGGATGACCCCGAGCTTGAAGCTGCGGAGGAAGCGCACGTCGGCGCCGGCGCCGAGCGTTACCTCGACGCTGCCGCCGCCGATGTCGATGACCACGGCGGGCTTCGGGGTGTCGACGCCGTAGACCGCGGCCAGGTGGATGAGGCGGGCCTCCTCGGTGCCGGCGATGATGCGCGGCCGGATGCCGGTCTGGGTCTCGATGGCGGCCAGCAGGTCGCCGCCGTTCTCGGCCTCGCGGGTGGCGCTGGTGGCCGCGGCCAGGATCTCGTCCACCTGGTGGGACTTGGCCAGCCGCTCGAACTTGCCGAGGGCTTGGAGGGCCGCGCTCATCGCTTCGCGCGTCAGCTTGCGTCCGCCCAGGCCGCCGGCGCCGAGGCGCACCATTTCCTTCTCGCGGTCGATGACTTCGAAGGAGAAATCGGGCCGGACGCGGACCACGATCATGTGAACCGAGTTGGTGCCGATGTCGATGGCGGCAAGGCGCATGGGCGGGGGACGGCTATAATGGGCGCCTTCCGCGCCGGCACGGCCGATGCCGCACAGTATGGCACGACGGACACCCATCGACACCCTGCTCGCCCCGCGGGTCGCCTCCCTCAGCAGCGTGCTCATGGCCGCACTGGCCGGTGAGCCCGAAGCGGTTCATCAGTCACGCGTGGCCTCGCGCCGCCTGCGCGAAGTGCTGCCGGCCTTCATTTCGACCGACACGCGCCGCGGCCGCGACGTGAGCGCGGCGGTTCGTCGCGTGACCCGCGCGCTCGGGCCGGTGCGGGAACTGGACGTGGCCCTGGCCCTCTTCGACGCGGCGGTGGCCACGCACGGGCTCCAGCCCGTGGCGCAAGCGGCGGCGCGGCGGGCCATGCAGAAGGCGCGGGCGGCTGCCTTGCGCAAGGCGCGGGCGACCTTCACCCGGGCCCGCCTGGCGCGGCTGCGGGCGCACCTCGAGGGGCTGACGACGGTCACCGCGGCCGCCGCCGATCCGCTGGCCGTCACCGCCGCCATGGCGGCCCGCGTGCACCGCGCCGCCCGCCGGGTGCGCAAGGCCGTGAATCATGTGACCACGCTCTACTCGCCGACGCGGCTCCACGAGGTCCGCATCGCGGTCAAGCGCTTGCGCTATGCCCTCGAAGCCGGCGGCACGGCGCGCGGCGCCAGGCGCGCGTCCAGCCAGGTGCGACAGCTGCGGGTCGTCCAGGATCTGCTCGGCCGGGCCCACGACCTCCACGTGCTCGGCGAATTCCTGCAGGCCGTGGAGCGGCGCGTCCTCCCGCGCTCGCGGGCCACGGCCCGCGAACTGGCGGAACTGGAGCGCGCGCTCGACCTCGAGTGCCGCGGGCTCCACGCCGCTTTCCTGAGCCGGCGCACTTCGCTGCTCGCGTTGGCGACGGCCCTCGGCGGCGACGCCCCGGCCGCACCGGAGAGGTCGGTGGCATGACCTCCGCGCTACCGACGGCGCTGGAGCTGTATCTGGTGCGCCACGCCGTGGCCTTCGAGCGCGGTCCGGACTATCCCGACGACGACCAGCGGCCGCTCACCCCCGAGGGCATCGCGCGCTGGCGCACGTCGGTGGCCGGGCTGCGCGCGTTCGGACTGCAAGTGGATCTGGTGCTGACCAGTCCGCTGGTTCGCGCCAAGGACACCGCCGACCTCCTGGCGGCGGGCCTGAAGCCGAAGCCGCGCGTGATCACGACCGACGCCCTGGCCCCCGGCGCGCGGGTGGCCGAGGTCGGCGCGGCGGTCACCGCCTACGCCGGCGCCCGGCGGGCCTCCCGCCTGGCCCTCGTCGGCCACGAGCCGGACCTGGGCGAACTGGCGGCGAAGCTGCTCGGGGCGCGCGGCGCCGTGGAGTTCAAGAAGGGCGCGGTCTGCCGCATCGACGTCACGCGGGCCATGCCGGGCGGCCCCGGCGTCCTGCGGTGGTTCCTGCCACCGCGGGCGCTCCGGGGCCTGGCGCCGTGAGACGGGCGCTCGTCGTCATCAATCCCATTTCCGGCGTGCGGGCCAACCCCGGAGGCGAAGCGGAGGTCGCGCTCGCTCATCGCGTGCTGCGCGAGGCCGGGTTCGTGGCGCAGGTCGCCGTGACCACCGGTCCGGGGCACGCCACCGAACTGGCCCGCGAGGCGACCAGTCACGGGGTGGAACTGGTTGTGGCCTGGGGCGGCGACGGCACCATGAACGAAGTGGCGCGGGCGCTGGCCTTCGGGCCGATGGCCGTGGCCCTCGTGCCGGCCGGCTCCGGTAACGGCCTGGCCCGCGACCTCGGCGTGCCGCTCGAAGCCGAAGCGGCGCTCGTCCTGGCCGGGCGCGGCCGGCGGCGGCGTATCGATGCCGGTGAGGTCAACGGCCAGCTGTTCTTCAACGTCGCCGGCGTCGGCCTCGATGCCCGCGTCGCCCGATCGTTTGCCGAGAGCCAGGGCCGCCGCGGCCTGCTGCGTTACGCGCAGCTCGGCGCGCGGGAGCTGTTGCGCTACCGGGCCAGGGACTACGAGCTGTCGTGGGACGGCGCCGCCGACGCGGGCCGCAAACTCTTCATCGCCCTGGCCAATTCCCGGCAGTACGGCAGCCACGGCTGCATCGCGCCGGCGGCGCGCCTCGACGACGGCCGCTTCGACTTGATCATCGTCGACGACCAGCCGCTGTGGCGTCTTCTCACGCGCGTGCCGGCCTTCTTCTCGGGCCGGCTCGAAGACGGGGGCGGGGTGCGCATGACGACGTTCGCGCACGCGCGCATCGCCTCGTCGGCGCCGCTCGACGTCCATCTCGACGGCGAGCCGGCCAATCTGTCCGGGCCGCTCGACGTGCGCGTCCACCCGGCGGCCCTGACCATCGTCGGCCCGTAGCCCGGCGTCTTCCCTCAAGTGTGTGATGGCTAGGGGTTTACCGTGGAAAGACGGAGCGTCGGCGGCGCGGCTGTTTACCGCGAATTTACAGCGCGGGCCCCGGCCCTGAGGGACCATGGACACAGCGTGATGTTTCGCGAGTGCTGCCATGATGACCTTCACGAAGACCCTGCAGAAAGACGCCCACACCCGCCGCTACGAGATCCACTTCGAGAACAGCGGCTGGCGGGTCGCGGAGCACGCCGACAGTGAAGTCGTGCGCGCCGTCGTCTACACCGACTGGCATCGCGTCGAACGGGCCCGCCGGGCCTTCGATATCGAGATGTCGAGCCTGCGCAACGAAGGGTGGACCGACCGGGCCTGACGCGGCCGCCTATTCGATGAAGCGATAGCCGAGACCGACCACGGTCTCGATCTGACGGCCCGCGGCGCCCAGCTTCGCCCGGAGCCGGCCGACGTGCACGTCCACCGATCGCGTCTCGATGACGTGCTCGTAGCCCCACACCCGCTCGAGCAGGCGATCCCGCGACAGCACGCGGTTGCGGTTGTCGACGAGATAACGCAGCAGCTCGAACTCGCGCCGCGTCAGCTTCACCGCCGCGCCGTCCACGGCGATGGCCACGGCGTCGAAGTCGGCCACCAGGTGCGTGCCGCGGTAGACGGCGGCCGCCGGCGTCTCCGGCCGATCGCCCGCGCCGCAGCGCCGCCCGCACCCGCGCCGCCAGTTCCCGCGTGCTGAAGGGCTTGATGACGTAGTCGTCGGCGCCGGAATCGAGCCCGACGACGCGGTCGCCTTCGCTCGTGCGCGCCGTCAGCATGATGATCGGCACGGTGGCGGTGGCCGGGCGCTGGCGCAGGATGCGGCACACCTCGAGGCCGTTCAGCACCGGCAGGTTCAGGTCGAGCACGACCAGATCGGGCGGCTGAGCCGACGCGGCCGTCAGCGCCGAGTCGCCGCTTGCGGCTGTCTCGACGTCGATGCCGCCGCCCCGTTCCAGCGTGTGCTTGATGAGGTCGGCGATGTCGCGCTCGTCGTCCACGACCAGCACGCGCTTGCGGCCGGCGCCGCTGCGCGTGGTCGGTGTCGCCTGGAAATTCATGTGACCACCCTACGGGGATCACATTTCACGGCCGTGACGGCGGGGTTAATTGCGGGTTACGTCGCGGCTAGACGACCGTGCCCGGGGCGATGACCGCGCCCTTGGGCACGATCACGATGCCCTCGCGGATGTAGTAGTCGGGCCCGTCGGCCTCGCGCACGCCGTCCACGTTCACCAGCCGCGAGCCCTCGCCGATGCGCGCGTTCTTGTCGACGATGACGCGGTCCAACTCCACGCCCGGCCCGATGCCCATGGCCACGCCGCTGTCGTGCCCGTGCGTCGGCGCGTCGTAGGAGTCGGCCCCGAGCAGGACCGAGCGGCGGACCGTGGCCCCGGCCCCGATGGTGGTACGGATGCCGACCACCGAGTCGGCCACGACCGCGCGGTCCACGTAGCAGCCCTCGGCGATCAGGGCCCGTTCCAGGCTCGAGCCGTTGACGCGCGACGGCGGCAGGAACCGCGCGTGCGTGAAGATCGGCCGGCGATGGTCGTAGAAGCTGAACGGCGCCCCTGGCGCGGTCAGCATGATGTTGGCGTCGTAGAACGACTGCACCGTGCCGACGTCGGCCCAATAGTCCTTGTGCAGGTGGGCGACGACGCGGTACTTCTCGAGGGCGGCGGGAATCAGTTCGCGGCCGAAGTCCACGCCCGCCTGCTGGTCGAGCAGATCGAACAGCACCTGGCGGGTGAACACGTAGATGCCCATCGAGGCCACGAACGGCTTCTCGTCGGTGAGCGGCATGAAGGCGGCGTCGGCCGGCGCGCTGCGGCCGATGACCGCGAGCCGCTCCAGGTTCGGCTTCTCCTCGAAGTGCTGGATGGCGCCGCGGCTGTCGAAATGGAAGATGCCCATGCCGGTGGCGTCGTGGGCATCGACGGGCAGGGCGGCGAGGGTCACGTCGGCCTGCCGCTGCACGTGCGCGTCGAGCAGCGCCGCGTAGTCCATGCGGTAGAGGTGATCGCCGGCGAGGATCAGGTAGTAGTCGGCGTCGTACTGGGCGAAGTGCCGCGCCGCCTTGCGCACGGCGTCGGCCGTGCCCTGGAACCACGCGGTGCTGTCGGGCGTCTGCTCGGCGGCCAGGATCTCGACAAAGCCGCTCGAGAACGTGTCCATCCGGTAGGAGCCCGAGACGTGGCGGTTCAGTGAGGCCGAGTTGAACTGGGTCAGCACGAAGATGCGGCGCAAGTCGGCGTGCAGGCAGTTGCTGATGGGCACGTCGATCAGGCGGTATTTGCCGCCGATCGGCACGGCCGGCTTCGAACGGTGCTGCGTCAGGGGGAAGAGACGGCTGCCTTGGCCGCCGCCGAGAATCAACGCCAGGGTGTCCCGCATCACTCAGAAGTGTAGTGCGGGCGCGCGGCGGTTACCAGAAGCCGAGCACACGCCACCAGGCCAGCCCAACGACGAGCCAGATGGCCAGATTCACGGCCCCGACGATCGCCCCGGTGCGCCACCAGTCGGCCAGGCTCACGTAGCCCTGGCTGAACAAGATCGGCCCGGTGGTCGTGCCGTAGTGGGTCAGGCCGGCCGGCAGGTTGGCCAGGCACATCAGGCTGTAGACGGCCAGCTGCGGCGGCACGCCAACGCTGATCAGCAGCACGACGAACGGCGGGAACAGAGCCAGCATGTGCGTGGTGATGCTGGCAAAGAAGTAGTGCGTCACGAAGTAGAGCAGCAGGACCACGATGAGCACGCTGAACCAGCCGATGCCGGCGAGCAGGCCGCCGACGGCCGCGGCGAAGGCGGAGGTCACGCCGGCGGCGTTCAGCAGCTCGCCCATCTTGAGCAGGCCGCCGTACCAGATGAAGACGTCCCAGGCCGAGCGCTCGGCGATGATGTTCTCCCACCGCAGCACGCCGCTCACGAGCATCACCGACAGGCCGGTCAGCGCCACGAAGGTCACGTCGAGGCGGTGCCATCCCGTGGTGATCCAGAGCAGGCCCACGCTGGCGAAGACGGCGAGGGTGATGCCCTCGGTGCGGCCAATCGGCCCGAGCACCGACAGCTCGGAGGCGGCAAAGGCCGCCGCTTCCGGCGTGCGCTTCAGCTCGGGCGGCACCACGCGGTAGACCACCCAGGGCACGGCCAGGCACGACGCCAAGCCAGGCACGCACGCGGCCACGAACCAGCCCGACCAGGTGACGTCCACCTGCGCCAGCTTCTGCGCCAGCCCGGCCGCCAGGACGTTGCTGGCCTGTCCGGTGAGGAACATGGCGCAGGCCACGGCCGAGCCCTGGTACATGGCGGCAATGAGGTAGCGGCCGAGGCGCGGCGCCGTCGGCCCGGGGGTGGAACCGAAAAGCTCGGCGATGCTGCGCCCGACCG
Source organism: uncultured Acidobacteriota bacterium (assembly GCA_963834325.1). GTDB lineage: Bacteria > Acidobacteriota > Vicinamibacteria > Vicinamibacterales > UBA2999 > CADEFD01. The sequence continues at coordinate 2,118,142 of CAWIBL010000012.1, read as the reverse complement.
GCAGGACCATGCCGGCCGAGCGGGCGGTAATCGAGGGCACGCCGGTGGCCAGCGTCACATCGGTCATGACGAGCGCGTAGGCGATGCCGAGAGAACTCTGGCCGAAGCGGCGGATGAAGAGCAGCGCCAGCCGGCGCGCCAGCCCCGAATCGGCCAGCGCCCGGGCCATGAGCATGGCCGACAGCACCAGCCACACCGACGGCTCGGCGAAACCGCCGAGGGCCTCGCGCATCGGGATGCCGTTGGCCACCATCGCCGTCAGCCCGATGACGACCAGCGCCGCGCCAGGCATCGGCTGCACGGCCATGCCGGCGATGACGCACACGAAGATGCCGAAGGTGCGCCAACCCTGCGGCGTGATGGTCTCGGGCCGCGGCACGAGCAGGGTCAGGACGAGGAAGAGCAGCCCGAGCGCGGCCAGGCGGCCAGTGCGTATGGAAGGGGCGCCGGCGGGCATGTCGGCGACATTGTAGCCGCGCGGCTCGCCGCAGGGCGGCGCCGGCCTCCCGCCGTCAGCTCGTAGGCGGCCCGGCCGCGATCAGGCCACCGGCGTGGCCAGGCTGACGCGGGCCAGCCGCGCGCGATCCCGCGCGGTGCTGTCGGCGTGTCCGAGCGCGTGCAGCGCCGCGTCGAAGACCGAGGCGACCACCGGATCGGCAGGACGCACGATGCGGTAGTGCATCCACACGCCCTGGCGCCGGGCCTCGACCAGGCCGGACTTGCGCAGATACGCGAGGTGGCGCGAAGCGGTGGGCTGCGACACGCCGAGACTGTCGTGGATGTGGCACACGCACAGCTCGCCGTCGGGCCCGCCGGGGCCATCCTGCGCCAGGATGGCCAGGATGCGAAGGCGCGTGGCATCGGCCAGGGCCTGGTAGAGCCCCGTCAGCGCGGCGGCGTTGCGGACCCGGGGTGCCGGCGAGCGGCTGCAGCAGGACGACATATTTGCGTTGACAAATATAACACGGGCTCATATATTCGCTGAAGCAAATGTCTGCGGCATGGCGCTGGCCTGCATAGCCGGCGAAGGAGACCAGGATGAGCACCCCCATCGACATCAAGGCCACGGTGAAAGAGAAGTACGGCGACGCCGCCAAGCGGGCCGCCGGCGGCGGGCTGGCCATCGGTTGTTGCGGCAGCCCGGGGGATTCGGGCTGCGGCGATCCGATCACCTCCAACCTCTACGACCTGGCGGAGCAGTCGGGCCTGCCGGCCGAGGCCGTGGCGGCGTCGCTCGGCTGCGGCAATCCCGACCGCGCTGGCCGAGTTGAAGGCCGGCGAGGTCGTGCTCGACCTCGGCTCGGGCGGCGGCATCGACGTGCTGCTCTCGGCCCGGCGCGTCGGCCCGACGGGAAAGGCCTACGGGCTCGACATGACCGACGAGATGCTGGCCCTGGCCAACGAGAACAAGGCGCGGGCCGGCGTCGACAACGTGCAGTTCCTGAAGGGCGAGATCGAGCACATCCCGCTGCCCGACGACTCGGTCGACGTGATCATCTCGAACTGCGTCATCAACCTGTCTGGCGACAAGCCGCGCGTGCTCCGCGAGGCCTTCCGCGTGCTCAAGCCCGGTGGCCGCTTCGCCGTGTCGGACGTGGTGGTGCAGGGCGACGTGCCGAGCGACATCCGCAAGAGCATGGAGCTGTGGATCGGCTGCGTCGCCGGAGCGCTCGAAGAAACCGAGTACCGGCAGCTCCTCGCTGGCGCCGGGTTCGGCGCCATCGACCTCGAGCCGACGCGCGTCTACCAGGCGGCCGACGCTCGGACGTTCCTGGCCGAAGCGGGACTCGATCGCCCGGGCCTGGCCGAAGCGATCGACGGACGCTTCATGAGCGCCTTCGTGCGGGCCACCAAACCGGGCGGCGAGACGCGGGCCTGCGGGTGCGCGCCGAACTGCTGCTCGTAGCCCTCGTCGCGTTCCGGCCCGGCCGCGGCCGTGATCGCCGCGCCTCCTGACCATCGCACACGAAAAGGGCCAGACGATATGTCTGGCCCTTTTCTCTTTGTGGCGGCCGCCGTCGGCGGGACCTGTTCGCAGCGTCCCCGGGGCAATCAGAAGGTGTAGCGCAGCGACAACTGCGTCTGGCGCGGCGTGCCGAGGCCGACGGTGCGGTTGAGCGGCCCGAGCATGTAGCCGAAGGTGCCGGCCTGCGCGTCGGTGAAGGGCACGCCCGGCGTGCCGTTCGGCAGGTTGATGGCCGGGTTCTCGTAGTTCAGCCGGTTGGCGATGTTGAACATCTCGAGCGCGCACCTGGATGCCCTGGCGTCGGCGAAGCGGAAGTCCTTGCGACAGCATCAGGTCGGCCTGCCAGAAGTTCGGGTCCGCGCAGGAAGTTGCGCGGCAGGTTGCCGAACGTGCCGGGCTGCGGCGTGGCGAACGCCGCCGGGTTCAGCTAGCGCACGCCGTCCTTGCAGATACGGATCGACGCCCGGGACCAGGTCCGGCCGCTGCGTGCCGCGGCTGTTGCCGCCGGGGATGTTGGTCACCGTCACGCCGTTCACGGTGACGTTGTCGGGACGGCTGATGGTCACGACGTTGATCGGCACGCCGCTGCGCGCGTTGACGATGCCGCCGACGCGCCAGCCGCCGGTCCAGCAGGCCGTCGAACGGCAGCTCGTAGGTCAGCGAGCCGTTGAAGGTGTGCGGGATGTCCTGCGGGTTGATGCCGTACTCGGTCTCGTAGTCGAAGGTGTTCTGCGCCGTCGCCGCTTCGTTCGAGCCCTGCGTGGTGCCGCGGTTGCGCGAGAACTGATACTGCAGGCCGCCGCTGAGCCCGGCGCGGAAGCGGCGCGTCGCGCTGACCTGCAGCGCGTCGTAGCTGCGCGCGGCCGCAGCCGGTGACCGGGTAGCCCGCTGATCGCCAGGCCGTCGACGCAGCCCGCGGTCTTGAAGTCGATCTGGCCGTAGTTCGGCACCAGGCGCGCGCGCGTCACCGGGTCGAGCATGTTGCCGACGCCGCGCAGGAACATGTCCTTGCCCTGGCTGCCGGTGTAGCCGACCGTGAGGTTGATCGTCGCCCGGCAGTTCGCGCGACAGGCTGGCGCCGTACTGCACGTTGTATTCGTTCGGGTAGTCGTGGGTGTAGCCGCGAATCGACAGCAGGTTGCGAAGCTGCGACGCGGCGACACCGGATACTGCAGGCCGTTGTTGGCGACGTCGGCGGTCTGCACGCGGCGGCGCTCGATGTAGTTCTCGATCGGCTGGATGCGGTCCTCGAACTGGCCGGGGCCGTAGAACAGCCCGAAGCCGGCGCGCAGCGCCGTCTTGTCGTTGAGCTGCGTAGGCGGCCGACAGGCGCGGCGAGAAGTTGTTCTTGTCGGCGTCGTAGAAGCCGTCGCCGATCGGCGCCGAAGTCGTTCTCCTCGACGAAGAACGGCCGCGCCAGGTCGTTCTTCTCCTTGACCACCGAGTAGTAGTCGTAGCGCAGGCCGAGTTCGAGCGTCAGCCGGTCGCTGACGCGCCACGAGTCCTGCACGAAGCCGATCGCGTAGAACTGCTGCGGCGTGAACACCGGCGAATCGAGCGCCACCGCGACCTGCGCCGGGCGGTTGTCGATGAAGTCGTTGATGCTGTTGTAGGTGATCTCGGTGCTGCCCAGGAACTGGAACTCCGACTGCGATGCGGCGGTACTCGCCGCCGAACTTGACGGTGTGCGCGCCGCGCGGTCCAGGTCATGGCGTCGTTGAACGACAGCGACAGCGGGTCGAAGAGCGAGCCGGTGGTGGTCGAGGCGCTGGTGGCGCGAATCAGCAGGCCGCTGCGCGCGATGCCGGTGTTGCCGCGGGCGTCGATCGACGACGAGGTGAAGGTGCCCGACAGCGACACGCCGACCGGGTCGTAGCCGGCCGGGCCGAACGCGGTGGCGCTCGTCTTGCGGCCGGTTGACGCCGATCTTGAACTCGTTGACGAAGTTGCCGCCGAGCGATCTGCTGGTGGTTGGCCACGAAGTTCTGCGGGCGTCTGCTTGGCCAGCACGCGGCGCGGCGTCACCGTGCGGTCCGGCGTGTCGACGTCGGCCGTCGCTGAAGATGTAGCGCACGTAGACCGACTGGCTGTCGCTGAAGCGGTGGTCGAGGCGGAGCCGAGAAGGTGTTCTCCTGCTGCGTCGGCCTCGGTGTCGAGCGTGGCCAGGTCGACCAGCGGATTGGCGGTCGGCCACCTGTGCCGCGCGGGAAGCCGGCGAGCAGCGCCGCCACGGCGCGCGTGCGATCGGCGCTCTGGCCGGCGCCGCTGCCGACCGGCTCGCCGGCCAGGATGCGGCGGCGCGCCTCGTCGCTCGGCACGGCTTCGGTGAAGCTCAGGCCGGTCGTCTGGCGCAGACCTTCGTAGCTGCCGAAGAAGAACGTACGGTTGCGGCACGAGCGGGCCGCCGATCGAGCCGCCGAACTGGTCGACCTCGAGCGTGCTGCTTCTTGTCGTCGTACTTGCTGGCCGAGTCGAGCGCGTCGTCGCGCTGGTACTCGAAGAGCGAGCCGCGGAAGCGGTTGCTGCCGCTCTTGCTGACCACCGTGATGTTGCCGCCGGCGCCGAGGCCGCTCTCGGCCGGCGCCAGGCCCGAGTTCACGCGGAACTCGGCCACCGATTCCATCGAGGTCTGCAGGCGGAACTGCGAGCCGGTGGCGTTCAGGTAGCCGGGGCTGGCGTCCCACACGTAGGTGCCGTCGACGCCGTCGAAGTTCAGGTAGTTCTGCTGATTCGACTTGCCGTTGAACCGCACGCTGAGCCCAGCCGCCGTTGCCGTCGGTGGTCGCGCCGGTCGCCAGGGTCATCAGGTTGGCGAAGTTGCGGCCGTTGACCGGCAGCTGTTCGACCTCGTCCGGCGACACGTTCACGCCGATCTTGCGCCGAGGCGAGTGTCGAGCACCGGCGCGGCGGCCGTGACGGTGACCGATTCGGTCAGCGCGGCGACGCCGAGCGCGACTCGACTGGCTCGAGACCTGCGCCGACGCCGAGCACGACGGTCGCGGTCCGCCGGCTGGAAGCCGGTCGAGCTCGACCGTGACCGTCGTAGCGGCCGGGCGCCGAGGTTGGTGACGTTGATAGGTGCCGTCGCTGCCGGCGACGTCGGTGCGGACGGCGCCCGTGTCGCTCGCGGTGACGGTGATGGTGACGCCGGGGAGAACGGCGCCGCTCTGGTCGAGGATCGCGGCCGATGATGCGCGACTCGGTCTGCTGGGCCGCAGCCGGCAGGGCCGAGACGCTGAATGCGAGGAGCAGCGCCAGCCGGGCGGCGCGGCGCAGGAACGACACCATGAATCGACCTCCAATGGGTATGTAAGTAGTGGGCACGGAGCCAGCATCGGTCCCGGGCATCTCCTGGGCGTGTCGTCGTGGTTAATTCCCGGTGAACTGCCCGGACCGCGGGCCTGGGACGGAGACACCTGTAACAGCGGTGTAACCGAGTTGTGGCACACTCTTGCTGCCTGCCGCGCTCCGGTCAGGCGTCAGGAGCGGATGTGGCCGCGTTTCGATTGATTCCGAAGGAAGAGAAGTTCTACGCCGATTTCACGGCGCTGGCCGACCGCATCGTCTCCGGGGCGACGCTGCTCGAGAAGATGCTGGCCACCGACCCGCCGGCCTGGGAGATGGCCGTCGAGATCAAGCAGGTCGAAGAGGCCTGCGACTCGTTGACCCACGAGATCATCCAGCGCCTGAACAGCACCTTCGTCACGCCGATCGATCGCGAGGACATCTTCGCGCTGGCCAAGTCGCTCGACGACGTGATGGACGCCATCGACGCGGCCGCCGCCGTCGTGCGCCGCTACCGGATTCGCGGTGCTGCCGCTACGGCGCGCGCGAGCTGGCCTCGCTCATCTGGCGCTCGACCATGCAGGTCAAGGTCGCCGTCGAGGCGCTCGAGAAGAAGGACGGGGTGCACGACCGCACCGTCGAGATCAACCGCCTCGAGAACGCCGCCGACGACGGTGCACGACGAGGCGCTGCGCCGCCTGTTCGAGCAAGAGAAGGACGCCATCACCATCATCAAGTGCAAGGAGATGCTCGACCTGCTCGAACTGGCCACCGATGCGCTGCGAGGACGTCGCCAACGTGCTCGAGAGCGTCGTCGTCAAGCACGGGTAGCCGTGGACCTGTCGCTCGTCGTCATCGTCGTCGTCGTCGTCGCGCTGGTCTTCGACTACATCAACGGCTTCCACGACGCCGCCAACTCCATCGCCACGGTGGTCTCGACGCGGGTGCTGTCACCGGGCAAGGCCGTGATGTGGGCGGCCTTCTTCAACTTCGTCGGCGGTCTTCGTCTTCGGCACGGCCGTGGCCAAGACCATCGGCTCGGGGATGATCGACATCGAGATCGTCACCGGCTCGGTCATCCTGGCCGGGCTCGATCGGCGCGATCGTCTGGGACCTGATCACCTGGTACTACGGGCTGCCGACCAGCTCGTCGCATGCGCTGATCGGCGGCTACGCCGGGCGCCGCGGTCGCCAAGGCCGGCCTCGGCGGCGATCGATCGTCGTCCGGCTGGACCAAGACGCTGATCTTCATCGTCCTGGCGCCGTTCATCGGCCTGGTGCTCGGGCTTCCTTCATGACCGCCATCCTGTGGATGTTCCGGCGCGTCGGCGCCGTCCCGGTCGACAAGCTGTTTCCGCAAGCTGCAGCTCGTGTCGGCGGCCCTCTACAGCCTGGGCCACGGCGCGCAACGACGCGCAGAAGACCATGGGCATCATCGCCGGCGCGCTGCTCGCCGGCGGGTATCTGACCACGTTCGAGATTCCCATCTGGGTGATGCTTGCCGCCTACGCGGCCATCTCGGCTCGGCACGCTGTCGGGCGGCTGGCGCATCATCCACACCATGGGGTCGAAGATCACCCGGCTGCAGCCGGTCGGCGGCTTCGCCGCCGAAACCGCCGGCGCGGTGTCGCTCTTCCTGGCCACGTCGCTGGGCGTGCCGGTGAGCACCACGCACACCATCACCGGCGCGATCGTCGGCGTGGGGTCGATGCGCCGCATGTCGGCCGTGCGCTGGGGCATCGCCGGGCAGATCGTGTGGGCGTGGGTGCTGACGATTCCTGCCTCGGCGATTCTCGCCGCCGCCACCTATTACGTGCTCGCCGCCAGCGGCTTCCGCTAGACATCCCTGGGCCGGTTCAGGCGGCTGCGACCAGCGAGCGTCGCGGTTGGACCGACCCCAGACCCGCGCCAGCCCCGGTGCGCCCGCGCCGCCCGCTGCTGGCTGGCCCGCGTGGCCGCTTCGCCCCGCGCCAGCGTCGGCGGTGCGCGCGAGGCCCCGACCACTCGTCACAAGTTGTCTCTCATATGGGCAAGAGCCGGAGCACGTACGGCAACGGGTGCCTCACGCGCCGCGCCGGACGCGGTGTTTCGGCTCCGGCTGACATCCGAACCGGGCAATAAAGTGGCCGCAGTTTTGCAATTGCCCGAGCCGACAGTCGCCATGCACTCCATCGCCTGAACATTCGACAACCCGGTCTCACGCTCCTGACTCTAACCGTCGGGACGATCAGTGTGGGCGTCGCTGCGCCCGTGCGATTTCATTTCCGCGACGTCACGAACGGACGCTGTCGTCCACGTGAGTCGCCATCGCCAGGAAGCCATGTCGCTTTACCTCCGCCCCGAGTCGCAGACCCCAGCGTTGCCTCCTGAAGCCGACCTGATGTGCTTCAGCCACCTGCGTTGGAACTTCGTCTTTCAGCGGCCCCAGCACCTGATGACCCGTTACGCGCGGGTGCAGCGCGTGTTCTTCGTCGAGGAGCCGGTGTTCGACGAGATCGCGGAACCGGAACTCTCCGTCGAGGCCCAGGACGGCGTGTCACGTGGTCGTGCCCCGTCTCCCTTCTGGGCTGGACGCGCGAACAGGCCCTCGCCGGTCAGCGGCTGTTGCTCGACCGGTTGATGGCCTCGCGTCATATCTCGTCGTACATCCTGTGGTACTACACGCCGCTGGCCCTGGCCTTCTCGTCGCATCTCCGGCCGGTGGCCACGGTCTACGACTGCATGGACGAACTGTCGGCCTTCAAGGGCGCGGCCGCGGAGTTGCCGGCGATGGAGCAGGTGCTGCTGCGACGCGCCGATGTGGTGTTCACCGGGGGGCAGTCGCTCTTCGAGGCCAAGCGGCACCAGCACGGCAACATCCATGCGCTCCCGAGCAGCGTCGACGTGCCGCATTTCGCCGCCGCCCGTCAGCTGGGCGACATCCAACCCGACCAGCGCCATCTGGCGGCGCCTCGCCTCGGCTTCTTCGGGGTGCTGGACGAACGGCTCGATCTCGACCTGTTGGCGGCGCTCGCCGACGCACGGCCGGCATGGCAGCTGGTGATGGTGGGACCGGTCGTGAAGATCGATCCCGACAGCCTGCCCCGGCGCGACAACATCCACTATCTGGGGCCCAAGTCCTACGCCGAGCTGCCGGCCTACCTGGCGGGGTGGGACGTGGCGCTGCTGCTCTTTGCCCGGAACGCCGCGACGCGCTTCATCAGCCCGACCAAGACGCCGGAATACCTGGCGGCCGGCAAGCCGGTGGTGTCCACCTCGATCCGCGACGTGGTCACGCCCTACGGCGACCTCGAGCTGGTACGCATCGCCGACCAGCCGCTCGAGTTCGTGCGGGCCTGCGAGCAGGCGTTGGCCGAACCGGCCGGGCCGCGCATGGCCGTCGCCGATGCCTTCCTGCAGAGCATGTCCTGGGACCGCACCTGGGCCAAGACCCATGCCCTCGTCGCGGCCGCCTGTGCCACGCCTCCCGTCCTGGCGTCCCTTCCAGCGCTGCCGGCGGCAGAAGCCCTCAGGGTGTCGTAGGGAGGCGATGATGTTCGACTACCTGATTGTCGGCGCCGGATTTGCGGGGGCGACCATGGCGGAGCGCCTGGCCAGCCACGCCGGCAAGCGCGTCCTGGTCTGCGACAAGCGCCCGCACATCGGCGGCAATGCCTACGACGTCCACGACGACCACGGCATCCTGATCCACAAGTACGGTCCGCACATCTTCCATACCAATTCGGCGGAGGTGTTCGGCTATCTGTCGCGATTCACGGCGTGGCGACCCTACCAGCATGTCGTCAAGGCGTCGGTCGATGGCCAGCTGGTGCCGATTCCCATCAACCTCGACACCATCAATCAGCTCTACGGCACGCGGCTGACGTCGCTGGAACTCGAGGCGTTCTTCGCGTCGGTGGCCGAGCCGCGCTCGCCGCTCAAGACGTCGGAAGACGTGATCGTCAATCGCGTCGGCCGCGAACTCTACGAGAAGTTCTTCCGCAACTACACCCGGAAGCAGTGGGGCCTCGACCCCTCGGAACTCGACGCGTCCGTGACGGCCCGGGTGCCGGTCCGCACCAATCGCGACCACCGCTACTTCACCGACACCTACCAGTCGATGCCGCTCCACGGCTACACGCGGATGTTCGAGCGGATGCTCAAGCATCCGAACATCCACGTGCTGCTCAACAGCGACTATCGCGAGATCAAGACGCTGGTGCCGCATCGCCATCTGCTCTACACCGGGCCGGTCGACGAGTACTTCGACTACTGCTACGGCAAGCTGCCCTACCGGTCGTTGCAGTTCCAGTGGGAGACGCTGGATGTGGCCACCGCGCAAGCGGCGCCGGTCATCAACTACCCGAACGAGCATGCGTATACGCGCGTCACCGAGTTCAAGTACCTGTCCGGGCAGGAGCATCCAAAGACGACGCGCGTCTACGAGTACCCGACCAGCGACGGCGATCCCTACTACCCGGTACCGACGGCCGCCAACGCGGCGCTGTACGCGCAGTACGAGGCGCTGGCGGCGAGAACCCCGGAAGTGAAATTCCTGGGGCGGCTGGGCACCTACAAGTACTACAACATGGACCAGGTGGTCGCGCAGGCGCTGGCCCAGTACGCCAAGCTGGCGGGTGTGCCGCGGCGCGAGATCGCGGTCTGATCATGCCGCTGGAGATGTGGGGCGGGCCGGAGTGTACGCTGAACCGCGTACAAGGCGGGTTCTCCCGACCCCAGATGGACGCCGATCCGGACGGCGCGAGGCCCGCGGGTGTCCGCGGCGAATATCTCGACCAGATCGAGCGCACCGGCCACGCCGGCCGGGTCGACGACCTCGACCGGTTCGCCGCCCTCGGCCTGACCGCGCTACGCTACCCGGTGTTGTGGGAGCGGGTCGCGCCCGAGTCGTTGATGCAGCCTGACTGGGGGTGGACCGACGAGCGCCTCGAGCGCATCCGCGCCCTGGGGATGCGGCCGATCGCCGGGCTCCTCCATCACGGCAGCGGACCGTCCTACACGTCGCTCATCGACCCGCAGTTCCCGTCCCTGCTGGCGGCTTACGCCGGAATGGTGGCACGCCGCTACCCGTGGATCGACGATTACACGCCGGTGAACGAGCCGGCAACGACGGCGCGCTTCAGCGGGCTCTACGGACTCTGGTTCCCTCACGGTCGCACCACCCGGACGTTCGTTCGGGCGCTGCTCCAGCAGGTGGCGGCCGTGGCGCTGGCCATGCGCGCCATCCGCGAGGTCAACCCCGGCGCTCGCCTGATTCAAACCGAAGATTGCGGACGCTGCTTCGGCACCGTCGCCACACTGCCCCAGGTCGAGTTCGAGAACCATCGCCGCTGGTTGACGTGGGACCTGCTCACCGGCCGGGTCGACGCGCACCACCCGCTGCGACGCTTCCTGATCGACCACGGCGCGACCGACGACGAACTCGATCAGCTGGTCGAGCAGCCGACGCCGCCGCAGGTGGTCGGCCTGAACTACTACGTGACGAGCGATCGGTTCCTCGACCATCGGCTCGAGGACTATCCGGCGGCGCTGCACGGCGGCAATGGCCACCTGGCCTACGCGGATGTCGAAGCCGTCCGCCGGCACCCCGCCGGCATCGTCGGGCACCGCGCCCATCTCCTCGAGGCGTGGGAGCGGTATCAGCTGCCGGTGGCGCTCACGGAGGTGCATCTCGCCTGCACCAGGGACGAGCAGCTGCGCTGGCTGCACGAAGCGTGGCACGGCGCTCAGGGCGCGCGCGCCGCCGGGGCCGCGGTCGTGGCGGTAACGCCCTGGGCCTTGCTCGGCTCCTACGATTGGGACTCACTCGTCACCGTGCCCCGCGGCCACTACGAGACTGGTGCCTTCGACGTCCGCTCGCCGGCGCCCCGACCCACCGCCCTGGCCGCGATGATTCAGCAACTGGCGGGCGGGCAGCCGCCCAGGCATGATGCCCTCGACGGCGAGGGGTGGTGGCGCCGGCCCGAGCGCTTGCTGTATGCGCGGACCGCCGCGGTGCCTCCCCGCGCCCCGGCCCGGCCGCTGCTCCTGCTCGGCGCCACCGGCACACTGGGCCAGGCGTTCGCCCGCATTGCCGCCGCCCGTGGTCTGCTGGTTCACTGCGCCGAACGCCGGCACTTCGAGCTGTCGGACCCGGCGTCGCTGCGTGAGCTGCTGGCGCAGGTACGACCGTGGGCGGTCGTCAACGCCACCGGCTACGTCCGTGTCGACGAGGCCGAGCACGACCAGGCCGCCTGTTACGCGGTCAATACCACCGGTGCGGTGAACATCGCCGCCGCCTGCCGCGAAGCGCAGGTACTCCTCGCCACCTTTTCTTCGGACCTGGTGTTCGACGGCGCCCAGGGCCGCCCTTACCGCGAGAGCGCCCTCCCGCATCCGCTCAGCGTCTACGGCGCCAGCAAGGCCGCAGCCGAACCGCGGATCGAGGCGCTGCTGCCGAGCGCGCTGATCCTCCGCACGAGCGCCTTCTTCGGCCCCTGGGACTCGAGCAACTTCGTCACCGGCGGGCTGGCGTCGATCCGGCGCGGACAGCCGTGGCGCGCGGCCTCCGATGTGGTCGTATCGCCGACCTACGTGCCCGACCTGGTCCACGCCACCCTGGACCTGCTGCATGACCGGGAACGGGGCATCTGGCACTTGTGCAACGAGGGCGCGCTCTCGTGGTACGAGCTGGCGCGCGCGGCCGCGAGGGCGTGCGGTGAACCGCCCGAGTTGATCGAGCCGGTCGGGGCGCACGACCTGGGCTGGTCGGCGCGTCGTCCGGCCTACAGCGCGCTCTCCAGCAGTCGTGGCCGGATCATGCGATCGACGGCCGAGGCGCTGACGGCATACGCGCAAGCGGTGCCCGCGGCGCCGAGCGGCCGAGCCGACGGACGTCGCCGCCACGCCCCTAGCCTCCGGCGCTGTCGAGGTCACGCGGCCGCGACGGCAGCCGCACCGTGAATCGGGCCCCGCCCGAGGCGCCGTTCTCGACGCCGGCGGTGCCGCCGTGCAGGCCGGCGAGGTGTTTCACGATGGCCAGTCCCAGGCCGGTGCCTCCCGGGCGGCCGCGCGACTTGTCGACGCGGTAGAACCGCTCGAAGACGCGGCTCACGTCTTCCGGAGGGATGCCCGGGCCGTTGTCGGTGACCTGCAACAGGAGCTGTCCGTCGACGGCGGCGGCCGACACCTGCACGGCGCCACCGGGCTGCGTGTAGTGCACGGCGTTCTCGATCAGGTTGCGCAGGATATCGTGCACCTTGGCGGCATCCACGTGCAGCCCGCGCGTGCCGGCGGCCGCATCCACCGTGACGGCGAGCTGCTTGGCGGCGATGGCCTCGGCCATCTCATCGACCAGATTGGCGACGAGGGCCGGCACGTCCGCCGGCCCGCATTCGAGCAGCTCCTGACCGGCGTCGAGCTGCGCCAGGCGGAGCAGATCCTTGACCAGCCGTTCCATGCGCGCCGAATGGCGCTGGATGATTTCGAGGAACCGATGGCGGGCCTCGGCGTCCTCCGCGTCGTCGAGGAGCGCCTCGGCGTAGCCGCGAATGGCGGTGAGCGGCGTGCGCAGCTCGTGCGACACATTGGCCACGAAGTCGCGGCGGATCTGGTCGGCGCGTTTGAGGTCGGTGATGTCGTGCAGCACCAGCACCGCCCCCCGGCCGGTGGCCACGACCGGGGCCAGGCGCGCGACCAGGTCGCGGGCGCCGTCGCGGCTCACCGAGAGCTCGAACGCCTGCGGCGCGCCGCCCGCCAGGACCCGTCCGAGATGCTCCACGATGCCCGGGTGGCGGATGGCCTCGACGTAGGGCCGGCCGATGGCTTCGCGTTCCACGCGGAGCATCCGCCGCGCCGCCTCGTTCACGAGCTGCAGCCCGCCGCTGTCGTCGACGACCAGCACGCCCTCGACCATGCTGCCGAGGATGGCTTCCATGCGCGCCCGATCGCGCGACAGTTCGGCCACGCGCCGGCCCTGCTCGTGGACCGCCGTGTCGAGCGCCCGCGCGGCCACGCCGAGCGGGTCGTCGCCGTAGTCGGGTCCGGGGCGGCTGAGATCGCCGAGCGCGTAGCGCCGGCCGATCTCCGCAATCGCGGCCGCCCGGGCGTGATGGCTGGCGGCGAACCCCGACGAGACGATGACGGCCACGATGAGGCCCAGGGCGCCGCCGAGGCCGACGGCGATCAACAGCGGCCCTCGCCCCCGGGCGACCTCGCTGTCGAGCACGATGGCGACGAAGGCCAGCGCCACCAGCATGGCGCCGGCGGCCGTGAGCAGGAGGGTCAGGCGGTAGTCGAGTCGCACGGCGTGACTCAGGCGTCTCGCCCGGGCGCCCCCGCGCCGCCCGCCGGGGGGGGATCCAGCAGCCGGTAGCCGAACTGCTTGATGGTCACGAGCGCGTCCACCATGAAGGGCAGCTTCTCGCGCAGGCGCCGCACGTGCACGTCCACGGTGCGGGTGCCGCCGGTATAGGAGTAGTCCCACACGTCCGACAGCAGCAGGTCGCGCGACAGGACCCGGCCGCGGTGCTCCATCAGGTAGCGCAGCAGCAGGAATTCCTTGGCGGTGAGCCGCACCTCGGCGCCGTCCACCGACACGATATGGCGCTCGACGTCGATGTGCAGGGGCCCGTAGGTAAGCGTCGTCGACGGCGGGGCCAGCGGCCGTTCGGCGCGGCGCAGCAGCGCCCGCACGCGGGCCACCACCTCGCGCGGGCTGAAGGGTTTGGTGATGTAGTCGTCGGCGCCGAGTTCCAGGCCGGCGATGCGGTCCGCCTCTTCGGCCTTGGCCGTCAGCATGATGATCGGCACGGCCGCGGTGGCAGGATCGGCGCGCAGGCTGCGGCACACCGCCAGGCCGTCGAGGCCGGGCAGCATCAGGTCGAGCACCAGCAGATCGGTGGGGGCCGCACGCAGCCGGGCGGCCACGTCGGCACCGGTGTCGGTGACGTCCACCGCGAACCCGGCCTTCTCGAGATAGAGGCGGACCAGGGCCGCGATGTCGGCGTCGTCTTCAGCCACCAGGATGCGCGGCATGCGCCCGCAGTATATCGCTCACTCGTGACGACGCCGGTGCTGACTCCACGTGGCCTTCCGTCGCATCGTCATCATGCTTCACCAATCGGCCACCTCTCCGGGGACATGAGCCGGTCAGTCCCGGCCGTCGCGGCGGATGCCCACCAGCCGCCAGCCGTCCGCCTGGCGACGGAAGTGCGCCACGACGGGGTGACGCCACTCGGGGTAGTGCGGATGGCGGGTGTGCACGGCGACCTCCACGATCTGGGCGCCGAGCGCCTCGGCCGGCGCGTGCGCGCGTTCGGTGGCGGCCGTCACCGGGGCGCCGACGCGCGTCGTGATGCCGGTGGCGTTGTCGAAGGTGCCCCAGACCAGCTCGTAGCCCTCGACCGGGGTGGCGCGCCGGGCCGCGGTGGCGGCGTTGGCAAACGACAGCGCCCCGCTCGAGTCGAGGGCGAAGTCCACGAGCGGGTTGACGCCGGTGAGCCACTGCAGGCCCACTTTGTCGCGGCGGGCGATGATGACGTCGCCGATGTAGTCCTCGGCGCCCTGGTCGGAGTATTCGGCGCTCTTCACGACCGCGCGAATCTGCTCGTCGGTGACGGCCATCACGCGCCGGGCCGCCCAGAAGAGGTCGTCGGGCCGGGCGTTGTCGAAGGCGGCGTTGGGATACTCGGGCTTCCACCGGTCGGGCGAGAAGTAGGCCGCCTCGAGGTTGCCGATCGACGGGAAGTCGGGGTAGTCGACCTTGATCCAGGGCCGCACCCAGAAGCCGAAGGACAGCATCGTGAGCAGCGTCGGCCGCGCTTCCCAGAGGTACTCGTTGCCGGCGCGCGGTTTCTGCGCCGCGACGCTGGCGCTGCCCAGGGTGGAACCGAAGTCGATGAGGTGATGGCGCACCATGGTGCGATCGCCGCGCCGTACCAGCGTGTCGAGCGAGTTGATCGAGCGCGAGTCGTCGTGATTCAGCCACGCCGCAAACGCCTTGAGGCCGCGCAGCTCGCGCCGGTGCTCGTGCGGGAAGATGTCGTTGGGGTCGTCGGCGCGGGTGCCGTAGTACTTGAATGGCCCGACCGGCGTGCCGGCGAGGGCGCGGCTGGCAATCACGCGGAACGTCCCGTCGGCGCGGCGCGCTCCCCGCTGCAGCAGCGCGTCGACAGCGGCCCGGGTCAGCGTTCGGCGGTTGCCCAGCGCGTCGCGGATGGTGGCCTGGTCGCTGATGACGAGAGTGGCCGGGTCGAGCCGCGCCAGGTAGTTCTCGGGCACGTGGTAGCCGAGCGCCCAGAAGAGCTTGGTCGCGATCATCTCGGCGCCGGTGGCCATCTCGGGGTTGGTGACGGGATCGAACTTGATGAACCACAGCGTCCCGGCGGCGTCGCGAACGGTGAAGCCCGGGGTGATGCCGTCGCTCTTGCCCGAAACCACGGTCCACGGCCCGGCCGGCCCGCCCGATCCGTTCGGACCGCGGCTCACGTCGGCGGTGGTCAGGGGCTGCGTGAGCAGGCGGTTGGTGAACCAGCTCGAGTCGGGGACCTCGTCGATGGTGTTGACGTTGGCCGCGCGCTGCCTGGTGCGGTCGCCGTGCTTGAGGAACGTGTTCTCGACGAAGTCGTAGGGATCGCTCAAGTCGCGCTCGCGCACGCCGGCGGCGTCGCGCGTCTCGGGATCGACGAGCAGCGGATCGTCGGGGTAGTAGACCGGTGACGCCGCGCCGCCGCCGAAAGACAGCGACGCGAGCAGAAGGCCGACGGTCAGGCGACGGCAGCGTCGGGTCATCGTCCGAATACCGGTCCCATCTTGATCCACAGGCGCGGGCCTTCCTGGCTGCGCGCCAGGTCCACGCGCAGGAACACCCGGCGGTTGGTGTTGAAGCGGAAGCCGCCGCCCCACGAGGTCCTCAGCTCCTTGCCGACGAGCGAACGCCAGGTCGGGCCGACGTCGCCGGCATCGACGAACAGCGCCAGGTCGAGACCCGAGAACGCTTCCCAGCGGTACTCGGCGTTGAGGTAGACGGCGGCAGCATCCCGGTAGCGGAATTCGCGGAAGCCGCGGATCGAGTCGGCCCCGCCCACGGTCGGCATCAGGTAGAACGGCACGCGCGCGCTGCCTGCCGGGTCGATGCGCGAGGCCACGGCGTGGAACGCCAGGCCGCGCTTCTTGTCGAAGATCGGGACGACGTGCATGGCCCGGACGTCGAGGCGTTGGAAGGCGAACTGGTCGGCGCCGCGGTCGCGGAACACGCCGAACGTCAGGTTGTAGAGGCCGCCGCCGCGGGTGTTGTTCGGCTGGTCGCGCGTGTCGACGCCAGCCGACGCCTGCGCGTAGGCAAAGCGCGGCGTGCCGGTCAGCCCTGGCGCGGTGAGGTCGGTGAAGCTCTGTTCGACCGAGGGAAAGCGCGGGTCCGTGCCCGGGTCGAGGCTCATGCGGTGCAGCCCGACGCGGCCGCGCATCACCAGCCAGCCGGCCCGGCGCGCCTGCCCCTGCGCGAACACATCGAGCCCCTCGAGCCGGTAGCTGACGCGGTCGACGCGGCTGGTCGCCCGTCCCAGCCCGAAGAAGTCTTCCTGCGTGAAGTCGTACCAGACGGCGCCCGCGGTCAGTTCCACCGGGCGGCCGGCCACCTGCGGCAGGGCCACGCGCGCCTGCGCCGTCTTGTAGTCCTTGTAGGTCCACGAGCCCGAAGTGTCGAGCAGCACGCTGCCTCGGGCGGGCCGGCGACGATAGCCGGCGCCGAAGCCGAAGCCGCTGCCGATGGTGATGCTGCCCAGGCTGGGGTAGAAGCCTTGGGGCGGATTGAGCCGCTCGATGACGTGCTTGTCCTCCACGAACAGGAGCGCGCGCTCGAGCCAGTGGCGCCGTTCGGCGCCGAGCGACGTCTCCCGGGCCGCGCGTCGCGCCTCGAGCGTGTCGGCTCGAGTGGCCGGTGGAACCGGTGGCGGATTGGTTTGCGCCGACGCCGGGCCGTGGCTGAGAAACCAGCAGGCCGCGACCGCGGCAGCGAGGCCACGCATCGGGCGATTCTAGCAGCGCCTGCCGCCGCCAGGCGATGCCGGATCCGGCGCGGCGCCCTCAGGCGAGCGGCGGCAGCGGGCCCAGTTCGCGCGTCAGGATCTCTTCGCAGGCGGCCTCGTGGTCGGCAAACCACGCGGCCGGCGCGAAGTCGGCCCAGGCGCCGCCGCGCACCGGCTTCACCAGCGCCACGAGCGGGTCCAGATCCATCTCCGGCCACTGCGCCGCCTCGAGCAGCCGCGCCATCTCGACGCGGGGCTGCGCCACCAGATCTTCGAACGCGACCGAGGCGTGGGCAAAGGCCCGCCCGTAGTGATGCGACAGCCGCCACATCAGGTAGAACAGCCGGTAGGGGTGCGGCTCGTGGCGCGGATCGAGGAACGGGAACTGGAAGCAGAGGTCGTCGGCCCAGCGCAGCAGGTAGAAGCGGTCGTAGCGCCAGAAGTCGGCGGTGGTCACGTCGCGCGGCACGTCCGACGCCCGCATCAGGCTCGAGATCCACTGATCCCGCGGGTGCCGGTAGAGGTGCAGCAAGCGGGCGGTGGGAAACTGCCGGCGCAAGCCACGGCAGGCGGAAGTCGACGTGGTTGAACTGCAGCACCGGCCGCTGCGGCGCGTGCTCGATCATGTAGGCGATGTAGTCCCGCATGGCCGGCTCGGGGAAGTCCTCGCCCATGTAGAAGTGCCGCTCGGCCCACTCGTCGCGGTAAAAGCGCGCCAGTTCGGTCATGCCGTCGTACTCGCGCCAGTAGTCGTCGACCCCGAGGTGCGACTGGTCCACCTTCCCGCCGCGGCTGGCCGGATCGAACCAGCGGCGTTCGTTGTGTGGTTCGTAGAACGCGGTGGCGGTGGGCAAGGCGCGGAACAACTGCCACAACAGGGTCGAGCCCGATCGGAAGCGGGCCGTGATGAAGACCGGCGGCGCCGCTGGCGCGGTGCGGGCGTGAGGCAGATCCGTGTAGGGCGGTGCAGGGAGCGGCGGCAGGCGATCCGTCGCCGGGCGGAAGCCGCGCACCGCATCGAACAGCACCTGACGGCCGGCGGGGTGGGCAAAGACCTTCGCGAGCAGCCGGTGCAGGCCTTCCCGGGCGAACCGCTTCGGCTGGCCGAGGGGTGACGGCGTCGAGGCAGGGGGCGTGGGCATGTCGTCGGTTTTGCGCGCCGCGTGGCCGGGCGGATGAGGAAGTGCGCGTCCTGGCGCAGGTCCCGTCCCGCGTGGCGGAACTCCGCATGATAACATCCAAATTGTCGTGAGTTTGATGCCGATCGTCGTCGTGGGTCACGTGGACCACGGAAAGAGCACCATCGTCGGGCGGGTACTCGCGGATTCCGGATCGCTGCCCGAAGGCAAGCTGGAGCAGGTCCGTGAGCTGTGCGCGCGGACGTCCAAACCGTTTGAATACGCCTTCCTGCTCGATGCTCTGAAAGACGAGCGCGATCAGGGCATCACCATCGACTCGGCGCGCGTCTTCTTCAAGAGCCGTCTGCGCCACTACGTCATCATCGACGCCCCCGGCCACGTCGAGTTCCTGAAGAACATGATCACCGGCGCGGCTCGCGCCGATGCCGCGCTGCTGGTCATCGACGCCCGCGAAGGCGTGCAAGAGAACTCGCGCCGCCACGCCACCATGCTGTCGATGCTGGGCGTGAAGAACGTCGCGGTGCTGGTCAACAAGATGGACCTGGTCGACTGGTCCGAGAGCGCCTTCAACGCCATCACCGCCGAGATGACCACGTTCCTGACGCGCCTGCAGGTCACGGCGGCGGCGTTCCTGCCGGTGTCGGGCCGCGAGGGCGTCAACCTGGTGACCCGCGGCGCCGAGACGCCGTGGTACTCCGGTCCGACCGTGCTCGACGTGCTCGACGGTTTCGAGGCCACCGCCGCGCCGGCCGAGAAGCCCTTCCGCATGCCGGTGCAGGACGTCTACCGGTTCACGAAGTTCGGCGACGATCGTCGCATCGTGGCCGGCACCGATCGACAGCGGCACGCTGAACGACGGCGACGAGGTGGTCTTCTACCCCTCGGGCAAGCGCTCGCGCGTGCGCTCGATCGAGTCGTTCAACCGCGCCAATCCGGCCACCGCCGAAGCCGGGCAGGCCACCGGCTTCACGCTCGAAGAGCAGATCTACGCCACCCGTGGCGAGCTGGCCGCGCGCACCGGCGATCCGGCGCCGCTCGTGTCGACGCGCCTGCGCGTCAATCTCTTCTGGCTGGGACGCTCGCCGCTCGTCGAGCAGAAGGACTACCAGATTCGCATCGGCACGGCCAAGGTGCCGATGCGGGTCGAGCGCGTGGAGCAGGTGCTCGACGCCTCGAGCTTGTCGACGGCGACGCGCACGCAGGTCGAACGCAACGAGGTCGCCGACTGCGTGCTGAAGTTGAGCCGCGCCGTGGCCTTCGACCTGCACGCCGACCTGCCCTGGACCGGCCGTTTCGTGGTCATCGACGACTACGAGATCCGCGGCGGCGGCATCGTCCGCGAAGCGCTCCCCGACCGCGAGGAATGGGCCCGCAGCAAGGTGATGCTGCGCAACAAGAAGTGGGAGAACAGCCTGATTGCGCCGCAGCGCCGGGCCTCGCGCTTCAGCCAGCTGCCCACGCTGCTCATCGTCACCGGCGAGCGCGACAACGACCGCAAGGGCCTGGCCAAGGAACTCGAAGAGCGCCTGTTCTCGGCCGGCCGCAACGTCTACTTCCTGGGCATGGCCAACGTGCTCTACGGCGTCGATGCCGACATCGACCGCTCGGTCACCAATCGCCAGGAGCACTTCCGCCGTCTCGGCGAGATCGCCAACCTGATGATCGACGCCGGCGTCATCCTGATCGTCAGCGCCGCCGAACTGCGCCAGGAAGATCTCGAGACGATCAAGGTCAGCGTGCCGGCCGAACGCATCACCACCGTCTGGGTGGGCGCCACCGGGGCCGCCGACGTGGCCCCCGACCTGGTCGTGCCCGACGGGGCGCAGTCGGGCTCGGTCGACGCGGTCGAGGCGATGCTCCAGGACCGCGGCGTCATCTTCCGGCCATGGTGAGTTCGACGTCGTCGACGACACTCCTGACCGGCATCCTCGCGCTGGCGCACGAGGCCGGCGCGGTGGTCGAAGCCCTGCGCGCCCGGCCGCGCGGCGTGGAGACCAAGGCCGACGGCAGCCCCGTGTCGCGAGCCGACCGCGAGGCGCACCGGATCATCGTGGCCGGCCTGGCGGCGCTCAGCCCGGGCGTGCCGGTGATCAGCGAGGAAGCCGACGCGCCCGACAGCGCGGCCCGTGCCGCCTGGACCGAGTTCTGGCTGGTCGACCCGCTCGACGGCACCAAGGAATTCCTGGCCGGCAAACCCGACTACACGGTGAACATCGCGCTCGTCCGCGACGGCCAGCCGGTGATGGGCGTGGTGCATGCGCCCGGTCACGACGTCACCTACTACGCGGTGGCGGGCGAGGGCAGCTGGCGGCGGCGCGGCCACGGCGGCGCGGTGCGCATCTACGCCGAGCCGCCGGCGCCGGGGGCGGCCCTGCGCGTGGCCGAGAGCCGCTCGCACGGATCCCCCGGGCTCGAGACACTGCTCGCCGGCTTTCGCGTCAAGGAGCGCATCACCATCGGCAGCTCGCTCAAGTTCTGCCTGGTGGCCGACGGCACCGCCGACTGTTACATCCGCCTCGGCCCGACCATGGAATGGGACGTGGCGGCGGGCGACTGCGTCTTCCGCTGGGCCACGCGCAGCGGCACGCCGCACCCGTCGCCGCTCGCCTACAACAAGCCCACGCTGCGCAACGACGGCTTCGTCGTCGGCTTCCTGCCGCCGCGGCCGGCGGTGGTCTGGTTCACCGGCCTCTCCGGCGCCGGCAAGAGCACGATTGCGGCGCAGCTCCAGCAGCAACTGCAGGCGGCCGGAGCCGAAGTCGAACTGCTCGACGGCGACGCCATCCGCGACGTGTTCCCCGGCACCGGCTTCACGCGGCCCGAGCGCGACGCGCACATCCGGCGCGTGGGCTACCTGGCCAGCCGGCTCGAGGCCCACGGGGTCATCGTGCTGGCCTCGCTCGTCTCGCCCTACCGCGATTCGCGCGCCTTCGTCCGCGGGCTGTGCCGCGATTTCGTCGAGGTCCACGTGGCCACCTCGTTCGACGTGTGCGAGCAGCGCGACACCAAGGGCCTCTACGCCAAGGCGCGGGCCGGACAACTGCAGCACTTCACCGGCCTCGACGACCCCTACGAGGCCCCGGAGCAGGCCGAGATCGTGATCGACACGACCGTGGTGCCGGCCGCCGCGGCGGCCGCCGGCATCATCGAGTATCTCAAGCGTCCGCGAGCCGCGGCTCCGGCGGGGCAATAAGCACATGAATCATCTCGATCAGCTCGAGCACAAGAGCGTCCACATCCTGCGCGAGGCCTATGCCAGCTTCAAGAGCCTGTGCATGCTGTGGTCCATCGGCAAGGACAGCACGGTGCTGCTGTGGCTGGCGCGCAAGGCGTTCTTCGGGCACGTGCCGTTCCCGCTCGTGCACATCGACACCGCCTACAAGATCCCCGAGATGATCGCCTACCGCGACCGGCTCGTGGCCGAGTGGGGCCTCAACATGGTCTACGGCCAGAACCAGGAGGCGCTGCGCGACGGCCGCACCTTCCCCCAGGGCGCCGTCGACCGCCTGACCTGCTGCGGCCTGCTCAAGACCCAGGCCCTCAAGGACACGCTGAGCGGCGAGGGGCCGCGCTTCCGCTTCAACCACAGCCTCAAGGCCTACGAGCCGGATCCCAACACCGAGGCCTATACCGGCGTCATCGTCGGCGCCCGGGCCGACGAAGAAGGCAGCCGCTCGAAGGAGCGCTACTTCTCACCGCGCAGCAAGCACAATGCCTGGGACGTGGCCGAGCAGCCGCCCGAGTTCTGGAACCAGTACAAGACCGAGTTCGCGCCCGGCACCCACGTGCGCATCCACCCGCTGCTCGACTGGACCGAGCTGAACGTGTGGGAGTACATCGAGCACGAGCAGATTCCCGGTGGTCTCGCTCTACTTCGACCAGGGCCAGGGCACGCGCTACCGCTCGCTCGGCTGCGCGCCGTGCACCTCGCCGATTCCCTCGACGGCGATTTCGGTGGCCGAGATCATCGACGAGCTCAAGACCGGCAAGCTGAAGAACATCGCCGAACGCTCCGGTCGCGCTCAGGACGCCGCCGACGGCGGTCTCGAGTCGCTACGGCGCGGCGGCTACATGTAGACCACCGATGACCTTCGACGCCGGCTACACGCTGGCCGTGATCATCGGCATGATGGCCGCCCTGGCCAGCAACCGCGTCGGCGCCGACCTGATCATGCTGGGCGCGCTGACCCTGGTGCTGGTGGCCGGCATCATCGGCCCCAACCAGGCGTTTGCCGGCTTCGCCAACGAAGGGCTGTTGACCGTCGCCTTCCTCTACGTGGTCGTCGCCGGCCTGCGCAACAGCGGCGTGGTCAGCATGCTGACGGCGCAGGTGCTCGGCAAGCCCTCGTCGGAGCGCAACGCCCAGGCCCGTGTGATCCTGCCGGTGGCGGCGCTCAGCGCCTTCATGAACAACACGCCGCTCGTGGCGGTCTATCTGCCGATGCTCGACGGCTTCGCGCGCCGCTACGGCATCGCGCCCTCGCGCCTGTTCCTGCCCTTGTCGTATGCCGCCATCCTCGGCGGCGTGTGCACGCTCATCGGCACCAGCACCAACGTGGTCGTCAACGGCCTCATCCTCGAGCACAACCGCATCGCCGGGGCGATCCCCATCGCCCCGTTCACGATGTTCGCGATCACCCCGGTGGGTCTGCCCGTGGCCCTGGCCGGCATCGCCTACATCCTGGCCGCGGGCCGCCGCCTGCTGCCGGCGCGCCAGACCCCGTCCGAGGACGAGGACCAGCGCCGCCACTACACGGTGGCCATGCGGGTCGACGTGGCCGCGCCGATCGTCGGGCGCACGCTCGAGGCCGCCGGCCTGCGCAGCCTGTCGGGGCTGTTCCTGGCCCACATCGAGCGTCAGCAGGAAATCGAGCACGCGGTCGGACCCGACGAAGTCCTGCGCGCCGGCGACGTGCTGGTCTTCGTCGGCGTGCTCGATTCGGTCGTCGACCTGCAGCAGATCCGCGGGCTCACGCCGATGACCTGGGAAGCGGGGTGGGGCAACCGTCAGGACAACCGCCTGATCGAAGCGGTGATTTCCCCCTCCTCGCCGCTGGTCGGGCTGACCATTCGCGACGGCGGCTTCCGCACCCGCTTCGGTGGCGTCATCGTGGCCGTGCATCGCCACGGCGAACGGCTCAAGGGCAAGATCGGCGACATCCGCATGCGGCCCGGCGACACGCTGCTCATCGAGGCGCCGCCGGGATTCGCCAAGCGCCACCAGAACTCCTCGGCGTTCCATCTCGTCACCGAACACCACGGGGCCGCGGCGCCGCGCCACGAGCGCGCCTGGATGGCGCTGCTGCTCCTGCTGGCCTTCGTCGTGACCTCGAGCCTGGGCTGGGTCGACACGCTGACGGCGGCGATGGTGGCCGCTGCCGGCATGGTGCTCTTCCGCTGCACCGACGCGCCGCTGGCCCGCGAAACGGTGGACTGGCAGGTGCTCATCGTGATCGGCGCCGGCATCGGCGTCGGCAAGGCGGTCGAATTGAGCGGTCTGGCCGAGGTGCTGGCCCGCGTCGTGCTCGGCTCGGCGGCGGCGGGCGGCCAGACGATGCTGCTGGCCGGGGTCTACGCGCTGACCTGGGCGCTGACCAGCGTGCTCAGCAACAGCGCCGCCGCGGTGCTGGTGTTTCCCGTGGCCTTGCGCGCGGTCCATACCGCCGGCCTGCCGTTCGAGCCCTTCGCCATCGCCATCGCCATCGCTGCCTCGTGCGAGTTCACGACCCCGGTGGGTTACCAGACCAACCTGATGGTGCAGGGCCCCGGCGGCTACCGGCCGGTCGACTACGTGCGCTTCGGCGCGCCGCTGACGCTCGTCTGCGGCGTGGTCGCGGTCACCGTGCTCGCCTGGTTCTACTAGGCCGGCGGCCGGACGGCGCCGGCGCCGTGCGGGCGGGAGCGCGCCGCCACGGCCGCTACCTCGCGAACATGTCCACGTAGTCGTCCATGGCCGCCTGCACGACCTTCACCGCGTGGGCCCGGCCGTAGACCTTGGCGATGCTGACGAGCGGCTTCTCGCCCGGCACCAGCCGGTAGGTGAGGAAGTAGTGCTGCAGGCGCTCGACCAGCACGCTCGGCAGGTCGCGCAGGTCGCGGGCCTCGCCCCAGACGTAGTCGTTGTCGAGCACGCTGATGATCTTGTCGTCGGCCTCGCCGCGGTCGACCATCTGCAGGCCGCCGATGACGCGGGCCCGCACGATGATCTCGTTGCGGGTGATGGCGCGCTCGCTGAGCACGCAGATATCGAGCGGGTCGCCGTCGCCTTTGGTGGCGCCGGGCGCGAGCTTGCGCACGCGGTCGCCGCAGTAGGTGCGCGGCACGAAGCCGTACAACGAGGGGTGCTGCGCCGACGAGCGCTGCGGGCGATCCACGCGCAGATAGCCGGAGCCCTTGTCGACCTCGTACTTCATCAGGTCGAAGGGGGTGATCTCGATATAGGCGTTCAGCAGCGTCGGCGGCTCGGGGCCGACCTCCAGGCCATGCCACGGGTGCGGGCGGAAGTGGTTGATGGCGACCGGCGCGGCCGGGGCGGCGGCGGTGGGCTCGGGCTGGGGACGTCGTCTGGGTGGCATCCCGACGATCATGACACGGCCGGGCCCCGGGCGGGGAGGGGCGCTGGGCCACGGCGTGAAATCCGCGGCCGCCCGGGCCGGCGGCCAACGGCTTGAATCACGCCGGCGGCCACGCTAGGCTGGGCGTTTCCAGAGGAGATCCGTGATGCGTCAGAAGCAACTCAGTCCGTGGCCGCTGCTCGCGCTCGCCGTCCTCGCCGCTGCGGGCGTGGCCGGCGCCAGCCTCGGGGCGGCACAGGCCCAGGGCAGCGCCACCGCCTTCGAAGGCGCGCGGGTGATTGTCGGCGACGGCTCGCCGGCCATCGACAACGGCACCATCGTCGTGACCGGCGGGCGCATCACCCAGGTGGGACCGGCCGCGGCCGTCAAGGTGCCGGCCGGCGCTGCCCGCGTCAGCCTCGCCGGCAAGACGGTGATGCCGACCATCGTCGACACCCACGTGCACCTCGGCACGACCCGGGACGCGCTGCTGACCGACCTGCGCCAGCGCGCCACCTTCGGCGTGAGCGCGGCTTTGAGCATGGGCCTCGACCCGCCCGGCGATCCGTTCAAGGTACGGGCCGAGCAGCCCGCCGGCCTGGCCCGCTACTTCCTCGCCGGCCGCGGCATCACCATGCCCGAGCCCGGCCGCAGCGACGTGCCCTACTGGGTGACCAGCGAAGCCGAAGCGCGGAAGGCGGTGCAGGAGCAGGCGGCGCTGAAGGTGGACCTGATCAAGATCTGGGTCGACGATCGCGACGGCAAGTACAAGAAGCTGCCGCCCGAACTTTATACGGCGGTGATCGACGAGGCGCACAAGCACAAGCTCCGCGTCGCCGCCCACATCTTCAACCTGTCGGACGCGAAGGGCTTGCTCAAGGCCGGCATCGACGCGTTTGCCCACGGCATCCGCGACGTGGACGCCGACGACGAGGTGATTGGACTCGTCAAGGCGCGCACGAACGTCGTGCTGATTCCGAACATGCCCGATCGCGGCGTCAAGGTCGACTACGGCTGGCTGCAGGGACGCATCCCCGACGGGGAGCTGGCCAAGATCCAGGCCGGCGCCACCGACCGCCCCGAAGCGCAGAAGGCCTGGGGCATCCAGGCCCGCAACCTGAAGAAGCTGGCCGACGCCGGCATGACCATCACCGTCGGCACCGACGGCAACACGGCCTGGGCCCCGCACGTGGAGATGGCCGACATGGTGGCGGCGGGGATGACGCCGGCGCAGGTCATCGTGGCGGCGACCCGGAACGGCGCGGCGTTCCTGCGCATGAGCGACACGGGCACGATTGCGGCGGGCAAGAACGCCGACCTGCTGGTGCTCGACGCCAACCCGCTCGACGACATCACCAACACGCGCCGGATCGCGGCGGTTTATCTGAAGGGCGTGGCGGTGGATCGCGCCGCCGGCCGCTAGCCCACACCGGCCAGGGCGCGCGTCAGCGCGCCTGCCGCCGTCGCCCGGCAGCGGCTGGCGTGCTGCCCGGCCCAGGCGGGCGTGAACTCGCCGCTGCCGGCAGCTTCGGCCGCGGCCCGCAGCGGCGCGAGGGCGGCGGCGGCCAGCGGAAACGGCGGCACGTCGTCGCGCAGCGGTCCCAACTCGCGCATCAGGCGATTGACGATGCCGCGCGCCGGCCGGCCCGTGAACAGGTTGGTCAGGCACGTGGGGCGGCGCGTCGCGTCGCCGAGGGCGGCGCGGTGGATCGGGCTGATCGTGGCTTCGGGGCACAGCAGGTAGGCCGTGCCGACCTGGACCGCCGCGGCGCCCAGGGCCAGCGCCGCGGTGACGCCGCGCGCATCGGCGATGCCCCCGGCCGCGATCACCGGCAGGCGCACCGCATCGACGATCTGGGGGACGAGCGCCATCGTGCCGATCTGCGTCGCCACGTCGGTCGTCAGGAACATCCCCCGATGCCCGCCGGCCTCGAGTCCCTGAGCGATGACCACGTCGACGCCGCGGGTTTCGAGCCAGCGCGCTTCCTCGACGGTGGTGGCCGAGGCCATGACCATGACGCCGAGCGCCTTCACGGCCGCCAGCAGCGGCGCCGGCGGCAGGCCGAAGTGGAAGCTGACGACCGGCGGCCGGAACTCGCGCACGACCTCCAGCGCCGCCTCGTCGAAGGGCCGGCGCACCGGCCCCGGCGGGCCGGACTCCTGGTCGAGGCCGTGCTCGTCGTAGTAGGGACGGAGCGTGCGGCGCCACGCCGCCTCACGCGCCCGATCGACCACGGGAGTCTGGTGGCAGAAAAAGTTGACGTTGACCGGGCGGCGCGTCGCCGCGCCGAAGGCGCCGAGCCCCTGGCGCATTGCCTCGGGCGCCAGCAGCGCGCACGGCAGCGACCCCAGTCCGCCGGCCTCGGCCACGGCGATGGCCAGCGCGGCGCCCTGGCTGCCGGCCATCGGCGCCTGCACGACGGGGAGCGCGATCCCGAGCCTGGTGAGCAGAGCGCTCATGCGCGCCTAGGATAACTCCGCCAGGCGCCGCGCCAGGAATCGCCGCTCCGGCTCCAGCCGGGCCAATTCGAGCGCGCGCGCGTAGGCGGCGCGGGCCTCGCCGGCCCGGCCCAGGCGCCGGCACAGATCGGCGCGAGCCGAGTGCGCCCAGTGGTAGCCGTCGAGATCGCCGCGCGCCAGGATCGCGTCGATGAGGTCCAGGCCCTCGGCGGGACCGCGCCACATCGCCACGGCCACGGCGTGGTTGAGCGCGAAGACGGGCGAGGGCTCGACGCGCAGCAGCACCGCGTAGAGCCCCGCGATCTGGCGCCAGTCGGTGGCACCGGCGGTGCGCGCGTCGGCGTGCACGGCGGCGATGGCCGCCTGCAACGTGTAGGGACCGACACGCCGCGAGGCCAGCGCGGTCTCGACCAGGCGCGTGCCCTCGGCCATCGCCGCGGCGTCCCAGCGGCCGCGATCCTGGTCCTCGAGCAGCACGACGTCGCCGTCCGGCGAGACCCGCGCGGCGCGGCGCGACTCGTGCAGCAGCATCAACGCCAGCAGGCCTTGTGCTTCCGAATCGGGGAGCAGCCCCACCAGCAGCCGGCCCAGACGGATGGCCTCGGCCGAGAGATCGTGGCGCGTGAGCGCGGCGCCGGCGGTGGCCGAGTAGCCCTCGTTGAACATCAGGTAGACGACGTGCAGGACGGTGTCGAGGCGCTCGGGCAGTTCGGCCGGCGAGGGGACCTGATAGGGGATGCGCGCGTCGCGGATCTTGCCCTTGGCGCGGACGATGCGCTGCGCGATGGTCGGCGCCGTGCTGAGGAAGGCGCGGGCGATCTCCTCGGTCGTGAGCCCGCAGACTTCGCGCAAAGTCAACGCCAGGCGGGCGTCGGCGGGCAGGGCCGGATGGCAGCAGGTGAAGATCAGGCGGAGCCGGTCGTCGGGCAGGGCGGGGTCGTCGTCGTCGTCGGGGCCGGGCGCCGGGGCGGCGCGCTCCAGTTGGTCGGCAAAGGCGGCGAGCGACGCTTCGGACCGGGCCCGCCGGCGGATCGCGTCGATGGCCTTGAACCGCCCGGTGGAGACGAGCCAGGCCCGCGGGTTCGCCGGCACGCCCTCGGCCGGCCACTGCTGCACCGCCGCCGCGAACGCCTCGTGCAGCGCTTCTTCGGCGCGTTCGAAATCCCCGAGCAGCCGGATGAGCGTGGCCAGCACCCGGCGGGAGTCGGCGCGGTAGACGGCCTCGACCGCCTCCCGCGCCACCTCCGCTGGCGTCATGACTGGGTGAAGTCCACGACCGGCCGCACTTCGACGCTGCCGTAGCGGGCCGAGGGGATGCGCGCGGCCACCTGGATGGCCTCGTTCAGATCCTTGGCCTCGACCAGGTAGAAGCCGCCGAGCTGCTCCTTGGTCTCGGCGAAAGGGCCGTCGGTGGTCGACTGCTTGCCGTTGCGGAGGCGCACCGTGGTGGCCGTCTGCACCGGGTGGAGCGCCTCGCCCGACAGGTAGTGGCCGCTCTGCTTGATGTCGTTGGTGAAGGCGAAATACTCGCCCATGAAGGCGTCGCCATCGGCCTTGGGCATGGCCGCCATCATCTTCTCGTCGTCGTAGATCAGGCACAGGTACTTCATGAGGATGCTCCCGTGGGCGCAGTGTCAGGGCGTCGGCCCAGCCGCCGAACGCTCAGGGCCGCCGGCGGCCGCGCGTTCACAGGGTAGTCGTCCCGGCCCCGCTGGATCGACACGCCCTGGCGAAAATTCGTAGCTCGTACCCGTCGAGGTGGGCCGGCTGGTGGGACGAGTCGAGCGCGGCGGGTTCGTATAATCGCCGCATGCCGATTCCCGCTCTGTCCGCCGTCCCGCGCCGCTGGCGCCACGGCCTGGCCCTGCGCCTCGTCCCCGCCATCATCGCGCTGCTGACCGGGCCGGCCGGGGCCCAGGAACCGGCGGCCTGGGGCCCGCCGCTGGAGTTCCACACCTTCTCGATCGTCGCCGTCGATCCGCGCACCGGCGAAACCGGCGTGGCCGTGACCACCCGCAACCCCTGCGTCGGGAACGCCGTGCCGTGGGTGCGCGCCGGCGTCGGCGCCGTGGCGACGCAGGGCGGGACGCGGGTCGAGTATGGGCCCGACCTGCTCGACCTGCTGGCCAAGGGCGTGCCGGCCAGGGAGGCGCTGGACCGGCTGGTGGCCGCCGACCAGGACCGCGAGCGCCGTCAGGTCGGCGTCATCGCCCGCGACGGGCGCTCGGCCCAGTGGACCGGCGCCGGCCAGAAGGGGGCCGAGCGCCAGGGCGACTGGACCGCCGAACGGGCGGGCCCGACCTTCGCTGTCCAGGGCAACTCGCTCGTCAGCCCGGCGGTGGTCGACGCCGTGGCCGACGCCTTCGCCGGTAGCGAGGGCTCGCCGCGGCATCTCGCCGACCGGCTGATCGAGGCGCTGGCGGCCGGCCACGCGCTCGGCGGCGACGGCCGCCACGGCGAGACCCAGTCGGCGGCGGTGCTCGTCGCCGATCCGCGGCCGGGGATGTCGCGCCGGCCCGATGGCCAGACGGTCGACATCAACGTCTGCGAGCATCCCGAGCCGGTCGGCGAGCTGCGCCGCATCTACGACACGGCCAGCGAGACGCTCGGCTTCCGCACCCTCGAACAGCCGATCGGCCGCGACGTGCTGCAGCTCAAGCTGATGCTGCACGCGCTCGGCTTCTACCGGCCGGGCGAGGCGGCCATCGACGCGCGCGCGCCGCAGGCCAGTCTCTACACCCAGGACGCGGTGGAGGCCGTGGACCGGTTCCGTGCCGCCCAGGGCTGGCAGACCACCGTGCCCGGCTACGTGAACGGCCGGACCATCGCGCAGTTGTGGCTGCTGCTGGAGAAGGCGGGGAAAGCCGAGGCCCTGCGCCGGCAGTTCCTGGAGTTGCAGCGCGTGCGCTGATGGCGGAACCTGGCGGCGGCGCACCGTGGTGAGGCGCGGCGCGCGGCCACGGGCGCGGAGCGCTAGTGGTGGTGGCGCTCGAAGAGTTCGATGTCGGCGACTTCCTTGTCCTGCTGCCGCTTCACGCTCCTGGCCATCGACTTGTCGCGCGCCGTCTGGCGCGTGCCGGCGGAGTCGACGGCGAAGAGCGAGATCTGCCGTTCCAGATCGGTGGCGGCACACGACGGGCAGGCCGGCGTGTCGCCGGTGCGGACCAGCGCCTCGAAGTCGTGCTGGCAGGCGCGGCAGCGGTACTCGTAGATGGGCATGGCAGGGACCAGGCGGAGCGGCGCGGGCGCCGCCGCCGGCTACTTCTTGGCCGCTGACGGCACCGTGGGTACCACGCAGGCGGCGTAGCGGCAGTTGTTCGAGTTCTCGGAGCCGAGCGCCACCAGCAGATCGACCGTCTCGGGGAACTGCATGTTGTGCGCGCGCGGGCCGTTGGCCATGTCGGCCACCGAGTCGCCCTTGCCGGCGGCCGCGTCCTTGTCGGCCTGGCCTTCGCCGCCGAAGATGTTGCCGGCGCGGGCCTTGATATCGGCGCCCATGGCCACGAGATAAAGCAGCACGTCGTGGTTGGCGGCGAGCGCCGCGCCGTGGAGCGGCGTGTAGCCCTGGCCGTCGCGCGAGTTGACCTCGGCGCCGACCTCCTCGACGAGGAAACGCACGGCGGCGAGCCGGGCGTTGGGCGCAAAGTTGGTGACCTGCGGCTCGATGCCGTAGCCGGCCGCCACCTGCAGCGGCGTCACCCCGGCGGCCGACGGGATGCTGGGGTTGGCGCCGCCGGCCACCAGCAGCCGCATCGCCTCGACGTCGTTGGCCTTGGCCGCCAGCCAGAAGGGGGTGGCGCCGATGGGGTTGGCCCAGTCGCCGTGGAAGGTGCGGTACCACGGCTTGCGCACGATCCGCACGTCGGGGTCGGCGCCCTGGTCGAGCAGCGCCTTCAGCAGCTCGAGGTGGGTCGTCCGCTCCTGGGTGATGTTGGCCGGGGGATACCAGGTGCGTTCCGGCCAGCGCGCGTCGATCGTCGCCCACAGCGCGCCGCTGCCGTTCTTGCTCAGCAGGTTGGGATTGGCGCCTTGGTCGAGCAGCAGCTTGGCGATGTCGAGACGGCCGTTGACGATGGCCATCGTGAGCGGGCTCATGCTGTCGGCCCCGCTCACCCGGTTGACGTCGGCGCCGCCCGCGAGCAGCTCGCGCACGACCTCGAGATGCCCCTCGCGGGCCGCGAACATCAGCGCGGTGAGGCCGCCCATGGCGTTGATGTCGCTGCGGCCGCCTTCCGAGGTGATCTCGCGCGTGCCCTTGCCTTCGGTCTTGGCCTTGTAGCGCTCACCCATCGAGATGATGGCGCTGACCTTGGTGGCGGCATTGGCGTTGGCCTTGCGGGCCAGCAGTGTCTTCACCGCGTCGACCCGGCCCTGCGCCGCGGCGAACATCAGTGGCGTCTGGCCGTTGGTGCGGTCGGTGGCGTTCACGTCGGCGCCGCGCTCGATGAGCATGGTGACGGCATCGGCCTGGCCGGCGCCGGCGGCGAACATCAGCGGCGTCGTGCCGTTGGCGTTCGGGTTGACGGCGTCGCCCTTGGCGTTGAGCAGCAGCCGAAGCACGGCGCTGTCGCCGGTCCGGGCCGCCATCATCACCGGCGTGAGCGCGCCCAGCCGCGTCGTGACCGTGACGTCGGCGCCGGCGGCGAGCAGGGCCTTCACCAGATCGGCGTCGCGGTGGTAGGCGGCCCAATGGAGGGCCGTGGTGCCGTCGCCCTGCGCGGCGTTGACGTCGGCTTTCTGCGCCAGCAGCGCGCGCACGGTGGCCGCGTCCTTGCGCATGGCCGCGTCGGCCAGCGCGCTGTCGGCGGCCGCGTCGGCACCCGTGGCGCCGAGCAGCGCCAGACAGCACCCGAGGAAGAGATTCCTGACCATCGTGACGTCCCCCTGGTGGGCCGCGGCCCTAGATGATGACCGTGCCGGTCGAATCGCCGACGCGATCGGCCTGGACCCCGAGCTTCTGCATCACCGTCAACAGCACGTTGGCCTGCGGCGTCTTGTCCTTCTCGAGCACGTGCAGGTTGCCCTGGAGCGCGCCGTTGGCCTTGCCCAGGAGCACGAGCGGCACCCGGCGATGGCCGTGCACGTTGCTGTCGCCCATCGGGCTGCCGTAGAGCACCAGCGTGTGATCGAGCAGGTTGCCGTCGCCGTCGGGCGTGTTCTTCAGCTTGTCGGCGAAGTAGGCCAGCACCGAGAGATGGTAGCGGTTGATCTTGGCCTGGTCCTCGATGGTCTCGGCGCGTTCGCCGTGGTGCGAGGCCGAATGCCACGGCGTGGAGCAGCCGCTGTCGGCAAAGACGCGGTTGCTGGTATCGCGGCTCAGCTTGAAGGTGGAGACGCGGGTGACCTCGGCGGCGAAGGCCAGCACCTGCAGGTCCATCATCAGCTTGACGTGTTCTTCCCACGAGTCGGGCACGCCGATCGGCGCCGCCGGCAGTTCGCGCTCGGGGCCGTGCGCGGTGTTGTAGGCCTCGATCTTCTGGATGCGCCGTTCGATCTCGCGGATGTTCTCGAGGTAGTCGTCGAGGCGGCCGCGGTCCTTGGTGTCGAGGTTGCGCTGCAGCTTGCCGATGTCGCGGGTGATGGCGTCGAGGATGCTGCGGTTGACGCGGTTGCGGCTGGCGCGGTCGGGCGCCGAGCCGCCCGTGCCGAACAGCTCCTCGAAGGCCATGCGCGGGTCGCGCGTCATCGGCAGCGGCGTCGTCGGGTTGGCCCAGCTGATGGTGTCCATGTAGGCGCAGCTGTAGTTGTAGCCGCAGGTGCCCGACGAATCGAGGTTCTCGATGCACAGCTGGATCGACGGCAGCGGCGTGTCCTGGCCGTGCGCCTGGGCGTACATCTGGTCGATCGAGGTGCCATTGCGGATGTCGGAGCCCTCGGTTTGCTTGGCGTGCGCGGCCGTGAGGAAGACCGCGCTCGAGCGGAAGTGGTCGGCGCCGACTTCCTCGGCCGAAACCGGGTCGGCGGCCGAGCAGTCGGTGTGGCTCACGATCGTAAGGTAGTCGCGGAACGGCTCGAGCGGCTGCAGCGTCTTCGTGAACTCGAAGTCGCGGCCGACCTGCGCCGGCGACCACAGGTGGTTCTTGGTGCCGTACTCGGTGGCGCCGGCCGAGCCGTGCACCATCTCGATGCCGGTGAAGCGGCTCTTGGGCAGCACCGGCGCCAGTTCCCGAGCCGTCGCGACGGCCGGCACCATGGCGTCGAGCAGGGGCAGGGCCACGGCGGCCCCCATGCCGCGGAGAACGGTTCGACGGGACAACGCGCGCTTGGTGATGAACATCAATGGGCTCCCTTGTCTTCTCGTCCGGCGGCCGATTCGGTGGCCGGCGCCAGCGTGCGATTCTGGAACGGTCCGCTCGTGACGATGGCCATCACGAAGGCCGAGAACCTGTCCTTGTCCCGCGCGCCCTGACGGGCAATGGCGCGGGCGGTCGGCATATCGGTGGGGTCGAGCACGCGGCCGAGGGCGTAGCTCAAGAGGCTTTCGGCGAAGCCGGCGCGGAAGGCGTCGGCGTGATTGAGCAGCGCCGCGCGCAGGCTGGCCGGGCCGTCGAGCGCGTGGCCGTCGTACATCTCGCCCCGCGCATCGACTGGGGCCAGGCCGTCGTTGCGGCGCCACCGGCCGGTGGCGTCGAAGTTCTCGAGCGCCAGGCCGATCGGGTCCATGATCTTGTGGCAGCCGGCGCAGGTCGCGTTCTTGCGGTGGGCCTCGATGCGTTCGCGCACCGGCAGCACGGCTTCGTTGTTCACCGTCTCGGCCAGCGGCGGCACGTTGGGTGGCGGCAGCGGCGGCGGCGCGCCGAGCAGCACTTCGAGGACGTACTTGCCGCGGGCCACCGGCGAGGTGCGGTTGGCCAGCGAGGTCTGGGTGAGGATGGCGGCGCGTCCGAGCAGCCCGTAGCGGTTGGGGTCGGTCACGGCCACGCGCCGGAACTGCGGGCCGGCCACGCCCGGCATGCCGTAGTGCCTGGCCAGCACTTCGTTCACGAAGGTGTAGTCGGCGGTGAGCAGCTCGAGCAGGCTGCGATCCTCGCGCACGATGTTGTCGAAGAGCAGCTCCACTTCGCGCCGCATCGATTGCGCCAGGTTGCGCGTGAAGTCGGGGAAGATGGTCGGTTCCGGGTGCACTTCCGCCAGTCCCGTGAGCCGCAGCCACTGCGCCGCGAAGTGGGTCGAGAGGCTTTCGGCGCGCGGGTCGGCGAGCATGCGCCGGACCTGCTTCTCGAGCCCGGCCGGGGCGCGCAACTGTCCCTGGCCGGCGGCTTCGAGGAGCGCGTCGTCGGGCCCCGACCCCCACAGGAAGTAGGACAGGCGCGCGGCCAGTTCGTGGTCGTTGATCCGGTAGTGCTGTCCGGCGGCAAGGCCCTCGGGGACGCGTTCGAAGCGGAAGATGAATTCAGGCCGCGAGATGGCGGCCTGCACGGCGGTCCGGATGCCGTCGTCGAAACTGCCGCCCTCGCGGCCGAGGTCGTACATCTGCATCAGCGTCGTGAGGTCGTCGGCAGTCGGCGGCCGGCGGAAGGCGCGGCGGGCCAGGGTGGTCAGAATGGTCTTGGCACAGGCCGCTTCCTGCGACGCATCCTGGGGCTGGCAGGTGAGGAGGTGGCGGCGGCTGGGCGTGTCGGACACGCCGGCGGCCTGCATCGGGCCGACGATGGTCAGCGTCTGCAGGTGGGGCAGCGTGGTCATCCCGGGATGCAGGCCGACGCTGACGTCCATGATGGTTTGTTCGACCAGGCGCACCGAATCCTCGACCGGGCCATCGGCCTTGGCCACGAACGCGGCGGCGATGCGGTGCGGGCCGGCGGTGACCTTTACCGGCGTGCTCACGAGCGGGCCGGCGTTGCCCTCGTAGAGCGGGTCGATGGTGAAGCTGGCGACGCGCCGGCCGTCGATCGAGATTTCGAGTTCCTGGCCCTGCAGCGCTTCGGGCAGGTTGCCGCCGATGAGCTCGCCCAGATAGTAGAAGTAGAGCTCGCTCTGGAAGGTGTAGGTGCCGTCGGCGGGGAAGTGGTGGACCACGGCCGTGCCGCCGCGCGAGCCGAACGGCGCGCCCTCGACGTGGCGCATCTGGTTGAGCACCTTCGGCACGTCGTACTTGGCCATGACCGGCGGGGCCTGGGGATCGCCAAGCGCCTGGCGCGCCACCTTGTCGGCGGCGCGGATGTAAGCCTGCATCAGTGCCGGGTTCACGGTCAGCGCGTCGGCCATGTTGTCGAACGCGCCGGTGCGCGCGTCGGGCGGCAGCAGCGCCGCCACGTCCACGTCCACGGCCAGCAGATCACGCACCGCGTTGCGATACTCGCGGCGGTTCAGGCGATGCAGTTCCGGCGCCTTGTAGATGGGGTGCGACGCGGCCATCTCGTCGAGCCGCGTGCCGAGCGAGGTGCTGAAGGCCGCCAGCACCTCGCTGTCGGGACGCCGCGCCCCGGCTGGCGGCATGAGGCCGGCGCGCACCTTGCGAATCACGTCCTCGGCCCGCTTGGCGTTGTGATCGGGCCGGGCCACGTCGAGCTCGGTCCACGAGAAGCCGCCGCTCTTGACGCGGTCGTTGTGGCACCCGGCGCAGGTACCTGCTGCACGAAGGCGCGCTGCCCGTCGACGGTGGTGACGCTGGCGGCGGCCGGCGCCTGCGGCGGGGCCACGGTGGCGCCGGGCTGGGCCAGAAGCGAGACGGTCACGGCCGTCAGGCCGCAGATCACGCGCGAGAACGTCATGCACGAACCTCCCTGCGAGCGCGGCGGGCCGGTCGCCGCCCCGGGGCGGAGACCGAGGACGCCGCTAACTGCCTGCCATTATTGCACTTGTTGCCCGACTTCACACGCCGGAACGACCCTACCACGCCAGTTTCACGCCAATCTGGCCCTGCCGCGCCGGTCCCGCTCCGGAAATCGTCCCGAAGAGCGGCGAATCCACGGTGCGGTTGGGCAGCAGGAAGTTGGCGTGGTTGAACACGTTGAACATCTCCACGCGCAGCTGGAGGTCCATGCTCCGGGGCAGCGTGAAGCGGCGCGACAGCCCGGCATCCACGGAATTGAAACCGGGCCCGGTGAGGATGTTGCGGCCGGCGTTGCCGAACGTGCCCGCCGCCGGAGCGGCGAAGGCGGCGGTGTTGAACCAGCGGTTCACCGAGCGGTCGTCGCCGTCAATCCCGGGATCGCCGACCAGGTTGGGGCGCTGATTGCCGAGGTTCCCGATACCGGCGACGTCGAAACTCATCACCGGCGTGAACGGCGAGCCGCTGGTGCGCGTGAAGATGGCGCTCACCTGCCAGCCGCGCGCCAGGAAATTGTCGAACGGCGAGAGATAGCTGCCGCTCGTGACGAAGCGGTGGCGCCGGTCCCACGCCGACAGCCCGCGTTCGCGGTCGCGGTCGTAGGAGTTGAGCACGCCGCTGCCGGCATCGTCGCTGACCACGCCGTCGTCGATGGCTTTCGACAGCGTGTAAGAGACGAGCAGGTCGAAGCCGTTGCGCATGCGGCGCTGGAACTTGGTCTCGAGCGAGTTGTAGGTCGAGGTGCCGGTGCCGTCGGTCCAGGTGATGTCGCCGAGGTTCGGGAACGGCCGCCGGCTGGCAATGCTGCCGCTGCCGAGCACTGGCTGGTTGATGTTGTACTGGCGCGTCAGGTCGACCGAGCGCGAGCCGACATAGCCCAGGCTGACCATCGAACCGCCGCCGAGCTCCTGCTGCAGGTCCAGGCTCCAGCGGTGCACCTTGCCCTGCGGGAACTCGCGTTCCAGGCCCGAGGTGGTGATCGTGTCGGTGCCGAACGACGAGGGGAAGGGGTCGCTCAGGCTGATGTTGGGCGTGGTCGGCGAGGCGGCAAAAACGCGGTTGGCGCCGAGCGGCGTGTTGGCGTAGGAGGAGAAAGCGATGTTGTGGACAAACGACGTGTAGTAGATGCCGTAGCCGGCGCGCAGGGCGCGCGTGCCCTCACCGGTGATGTCCCACACCATGCCGACGCGCGGCGCGAAGTTGTCCTTCTCGGCGCTGCGGATGGTCTCGGGCACGCCGTTGGTCCCGACCTGCACGCTCTGGCCGAGGGCCGGCTCGAAGGTGCCCCAGCGATTCTCGACTTCGCGATCGGGGGCCTGGTACTCGTAGCGGATGCCGTAGTTCACGGTGAGACGCGGCGACAGCCGCCACTCGTCCTGCACGAAGAGCGCCGTCTGCCAGTTCACCTGCTCCATGAACACGAGCCCGGTGAACGTCGTGGTCTGGCTCGGGAAGCCGAGCAGGTAGTCGCCCATGGCGTTGCCGGTGTAGCGGCCGGTGAAGGTGAAGGTGCCCTGCGGATTGCGCCAGTCGTCGAGGGCCATCTGCTGCGTGCGCACTTCGCCGCCGACCTTGATCGAATGGCTGCCGGCGTTCTGCGCCAGCACGTAGGACACCTGGCGCAGG
The DNA here is from genome assembly GCA_963834325.1 of uncultured Acidobacteriota bacterium. Taxonomy (GTDB): domain Bacteria; phylum Acidobacteriota; class Vicinamibacteria; order Vicinamibacterales; family UBA2999; genus CADEFD01. Next base: position 2,080,334 of record CAWIBL010000012.1, on the reverse strand, counting down.
TTGTGGGTACGGATGAACGGATTGTTGTTGGGGTTGATCGGCGAGAAGCCGGTCAACGTCAGCACCGGCGGGCCCTGGCCGAGGCGACCCGGGGTGGTGGCCTGCAGGGTGCCGGTGAGGCCCAGTTCCCGGCTCCAGTCGGTAGCCGTCGAGTCGTCGCGGTACATGCCGTTGTAGACGTGGCCGAGGCCGGCGCGCACCTCCTGCACGGTGCTCGAGCCGAAGACGTGCGTCCACGTCGCGCCCACCGACTGGTTGTGCTTGCGCACCGCGGTGACCACCGCCGGCACGGCGCCGGGGGTCGACTGCGTGTCCCAGTAGACGGAATAGCGCGCCGTGAACTGATTCGAGGGCGACAGGTTGTAGTCGAGGCGGCCGCTGCCGACATGCAGGTCGTCGAGGAGATTGGGCGCGCTGACGTAGTTGCGGGCCGGATCGCCGGGGTTGTTGGCGTTCGGGAAGAGCGCCAGCATGGCCGCCGCCCGCGGGCTGAAGCGCGAGGACGGGATGACGTTGTTGGGGAAGGCCGCTCCGGTGAGCGGATCGCGCACGATGGTGGCGCCGAAGGCGCCCTGGCGCTGCGCCTCGCTGGGCACGGCCGCGGTGAACGGCTGGCCCTGCGTGAGGTTGGTCTTCTCGTAGGATCCGAAGAAGAACGTCTTGCCGCCCCACAGCGGCCCGCCGAGGGTGCCGCCGCCCTGACGGCGATCCAGCTTGGGCACGGTCGTGGCGAAGTAGTTGCGCGCGTCCATGGCGTCGTTGCGCACGAAGCCGAACAGGTTGCCGCGATACGACGATCCGCCCGACTTGCTGATCAGGCTGATGATGCCGCCGCTGGCGAACCCGTACTCGGCGCCGTAGCTGGCCCCGAGCACCTTGAATTCCTGGATGGCGTCGGGCGACGGGAAGGTGAGGATCTCGCCGGTGGTGGTGTCGTTGTTGTCGAAGCCGTCGAGCAGGTAGTTGTTGTCGTAGATGCGGGCGCCGTTGATGTAGAGCCCGCCGCCGCGCGTGGCCAGGCCCGAGGCCTGCGTCTGCTGCTGCACGCCGGGAGCGATGAGACCGAGGTCGCGGAAGTTGCGGCCGTTGAGCGGCAGCTCGACGATCTTGGTCTGGTCGACCACCTGGCCCATGGCCGCATCGCGGGTGTCGACGAGCGGCGCCGCGGCCTGCACGGTGACGGTTTCCTCGAGGGTGCCGAGGCCCATGGTGACGTCGAAGCGGGCGTTCTGGCTGACGACAAGCGTGAGGTCGCGCTCCTCGGTGCGGAAGCCCTGCAGTTCGGCGCGCACGCGGTAGCGGCCCGGCGGCAGCAGCGCGATCTGATAAGTGCCCGAATCGCCGCTCACGGCGGTGCGGAGAGCCTTGGTCTCGACGTTCTCGACGGTGATGGCCACCCCCGGCACGATGCGCGCCCGAGTTGTCCTTGACCGTGCCCGAGACGCTGCCGGTCGTTTGGGCCAGAGCCGGCGTGAAGCCAGCCAGCCCCATCAGCAGGGCGATAAGGGCGAGGCGGATCTTGTACATGCGAATGGTCCTCGTGGGGGAGCCGATTACCGGGTGGCGAAGCAGTAGAGGCGCGCCGGGGCCGCGGCCGGGCCGCAGCTGACCTGGCGCGCCGCATTCCAGGGGCCGGCCGGATCGCCGGCCAGCGCGTCGCCAGCCGTGGCGCTGGTCCAGCTGTTGCAGGTCTTGTCGGGCGCGGCGACACCCGAGGCCAGGGTGCCGGTGAACACGGGAAGGGCGGCTGGCGCCGGGTCTCCCTTTTCGGTCAGCAGCAGCCCGGGTTCGAGACGTTCGCGCGTGTGCAGGTCCACCGGCCCGCGCGCCACCAGCACGCCGGCGGCGTTGTACCACGGGCCGCTGCCGATGCGATCCCCGGCATTGACCGCCGGCTTTCCCTGGAAGCTCGTGCTCAAGTAGGCGTGCCACGTGCGGTCGCCGGCCCCGGCCGCCTTGGCCAGCGCCTGGCAGTGGCGATCGGCGCCAGCCAGTCCGCCCAGATGCCCGCCCTGGCCGAGGCCCTCGCTCGTGACGAAGAAGCTCATCCGGTTTTGCGCCGGCGGCAGCGGCGCGGTCTTGGGCGTGGCGATGTCGGCCACGTTCACCGCGACCTTCTGGTTCTGCCGTTCGACGATCACCACCCGGCTCTGCGGGTCCGCCATGAAGAAGGTGGTGCCGTCGGGCAGCTTGGCCGAGGCGACGTCGAAGTGCTTGGGGAAGGTGGCGCGCAGCAGCGGCGTGATGTCGCGCGTGGCCGCGTCGAAGGCGGTGCCGAAGTCGTTGCGGGCGCCGCCGCCCTCGGGCTTGACGTGGCACGTGCCGCAGCCGTCGACGCCGGCGCGGCGCATCGGATCGGACTGGAACTTCACCAGGTAATCGGGCCGGGCCAGCGCCGGCTGCGCGGCGCCGAGCGCGGCAGTGAGCAGCCAGGCCACACCGACCCGGCGTAGTACCGACGATCCGGAAATCGGCATCGCGGGGAGTTTAACGCATTCGCGCGTCGACGCCATATCCGCGCCGCATCGTTCGCCCGCGGCTGGAGCGTAGTGCGCGAAGGAGCCGCGCCGCGGCCTCGCGGCTACGCCCGCTGCAGCGTGAAGACCGGCACTTCGGGGCGCACGTTGATGCGGAGCTGGAAGAAATGCCCGACGCCGCGGCTGACATAGAGCGTGCGCTCGTCGGTCAGCGCGAAGGCGCCGGCGGTATAGCGGCGGTTCTTCACCGGCATGATGGGCGGCGGCAGGAACGGCGGGCGCACCTGACCGCCGTGCGTGTGGCCGGCGAGGATCCAGCCGCGGAAATTGCGCCACACCGGCAGGTCCACCGTGTCCGGATTGTGGCTGAGGGCCAGCCCGGCCCGGCCCGGGTCGAACCTGGCCAGCGCCGCCGTCGCGTCGAACTGCGCGCCCCACAGATCGTCGAGGCCGACGATCTGCAGGCCGGCCACGTCGACGAGCTGGTTGTGCAGCATGCGGATGCCGCTGGCCGCGAAGATCCCCGAGAGGCGGTCGGCGATGGCCGGATGGGCCCAGTGCCGGCCGTACTCGTGATTGCCGGTGATGCCCACCGTGGCCAGACGGCCGCGCGGCGCGCCGGCGTACATCCGCTCGGCGTGGGCATAGACGTCCCCGCCTCCATCCTCGATGCTCACGAAGTCGCCGGTGTAGGCGACGATGTCGGGCGCGAGGGCCGTGACCTGCGCGAAGGCGTGGGCGATGTAGGCGTCGTCCACCCGCGGGCCGACGTGGATGTCCGAGAGCTGCACCAGGCGCGCGCCGATGAGGTCGGCCGGCAGCCCGCGCACCGGCAGGTCGAGGAACGTGAACTCGAGCCAGTGCGATTCCCACAGGCGCCCGTAGAGCCCCAGGCCGAGGGTCGTCGCGCCGGCGGCGACGGCCGTGCCGAGCAACTGCCGGCGAGTGAGCATCGCGGTCATGATCCCCGGATCCTGGTTCCTGCTCTCATCTTACGTCTCGCGGACGCCGCGGCCGCGAAACCAGAAAATCATGGCGGCGATGATCAGCAGGCCGCCGTTGAGGGCGATGGCCGTCGGCACCGAGAGCGCGGTGGCGATGTTGCCGCTCACGAAGTTGCCGAGCGGCGAGGCGCCGCGGAAGGCCACCATGTAGATGCTCATCACCCGGCCGCGCATCTCGTTGGGGGCGATGAGCTGCACGAGCGAGGTGGTCATCGAGAAGGTCGAGACGAGCAGTCCGCCGCCGAGGAAGAGCAGCAGCTCGCTCAGCCACAGCTGCCGCGAGAAGGCAAAGGCGATCATCACGCAGCCGAAGGCGAAGACGCCGCCGAGCAGGGCCCGGCCCATCGCCCGCGACCGGCCGAGCCACGCCACGGCCAGGGCCCCGACCACCGCCCCCGAACCGGAGAAGGCCATCATCTGCGTGTAGAGGCCCACGTCCTGCTGATAAACCTCCTTGACGATGATCGGCAGGAAGGTGAGCAGCGGCAGGCCCAGGAACGCGGCCACGAAGCCGAGCAGCGTGAGCGCCACCAGCGTGGCATCGGCCCGCACGTAGCGCAGCCCGCTCTTCATCTCGTCGATCATCGGCTTCTGCACCGGCGGCGGGATGTGCTTCACGTGCAGCGCGAACAGCGCCGCGATGACGAACAGGAACGACACGCCGTTCAACCCGAAGCAGGCCACCATGCCGAAGGCGGCCAGGGCCGCGCCGGCGATGAGCGGACCGATGATGCGCGCCAGGTTGAACTGGATCGAGTTGAGGGCGATGGCGTTCGGCAGGTTCTCCTTGCTCACGAGCTGCGGGATGAGCGACTGGTAGGCCGGTCCGCCGAAGGCCTGGGCCACGCCGGTGACGGCCGAGAGGGCCAGCACGTGCCACACCTCGATGATCTGCAGGTAGACGAGCAGGGCCAGGGCGAACGCCGTGGTCATCTGCATGTACTGCGACATCAGCAGCAGTTGCCGGCGATCCTTGCGGTCGGCGATGACCCCGCCGACGAGCGTGAGCAGCAGGATCGGCAGCTCGCCCATGAGCGAGTCGAGGCCGAGGAAGAAGGCCGAGGCGGAGCCGGTGAGCGTGACGATGAGCCACGCCTGCGCGACCTTCTGCATCCAGGTGCCGATGGTCGACCCGAGAGCGCCGAACCACAGCAGGCGGAAATCGCGATGCGTGAGGGCGGAGGCGAGGCGGCGCGCCGCCGCGAGAAGGTGAGCTTGCAAGCGCAGCGATCTTAATCGATGCGGTGGGATGCCCGCAGCGATGCGCCGGGGGAATGCACGTGGCGCCGGCTATTTCAACGGCGAGTAGTCGGTGGCGGTGAGGAACTGCGAATCGACCTTGGCGACGATGCGGCCGTTCACCTGCGACTCCGCCGACACCTTCTTCCACTCGGGATCGTTCACGAAGGCATCCCAGCTGGCCTTGGCCGCCTCGCGGCTCCGGTGCGCCAGAAGGTAGACGAGCTGGTTCTCCGCCGCCGGCGGGTCCAGGGGCGACAGGTAGACGACGTTGCTCATGCCGTGCTTCTCGAAGATGCGCAGCGTGTGATTGCGGAAGCGCGCGTGCAACTCGCCGAGCTTGCCCTCGGGGGCCGTGTAGGTGCGCAGTTCGAAGACGCGTCCCGCCGGTTGCGCGGCGAGCGTTCCCTGGGTGATGGCGCCGGCGGCAAACGCCGTGGCGACGAGCAAACCGGCGGCAAGTGGGCTCTTCATGCGCGACAGGTTACACCGTCTTGACTTTCGCTTTTGATTCGCTATGATGGCCGAACGCAAACAAAAGGCGAAACCCCATGAGCCCAGTCACCGCCTCCGTCCCGCACGATTCGCCCCTCTCGGCTCGCGCCGCCGTGGAATCCCTGCTGCGCGACCGCAAGCTCGACCGCACGCTCACCACCACCCGTTCCCTGGAAACGCCCGCGCCCGGGGTGCCCTTCGACGTGCAGGCGCTCGACACCTATCTGCACGGGGGGCTGCCGTCCGGGCAGTTGTCGGAAGTGGTGGGGCCGGCCTCGTCGGGCCGCACCACGCTCGTCTGGCAGTGGATGGCGGCGGCCACCCGGCGCGGCGACACCGTGGCGCTCATCGACACGTTCGACCGGTTCGATCCGGCCTCGGCCACGGCCGCCGGCATCGACCTGACGCGGCTGCTGTGGGTGCGCGGCCAGGCCATCTCGAAGACGGCGTGTGCGGTCGATCCGGTGTGGCTGCCCGGCGTGCGCGCGGTCGAAGGCCCCGGCACGATGGTGGAACGCACGCTCGACCGGGCCCTCAAGGCCCTGAACCTGGTGCTGCAGTCGGGCGTGTGCCCGGTGGTGGTGCTCGACATGGCGGATGTGCCGCCGGCGGCCCTGCGCCGCATCCCCTACACCACGTGGCTGCGCGTCCAGCGCGTCATCGAGGGCAGCGACACCACGTGTGTGCTCATGGCCCCCGAGCCGCTGGCGCGCAGCGCTGGTGGCGTCACGCTCAACGTGCAGGCCCCGGGCCGCGTGTCGCTCGTGCCGGGGTCGCCGCACACGGCTGCCCACTCCGCATTCACGGCGCCGGGCCAGCTGGCGGCGTCGAGCGTCCCGGCGCTGCCGGCGACGCCCCGGCGCGGCGAAATCACGACGCGCGCGGCGTGGCAGGGCGAAGGTCCGCGGGCCCGGCGGTTCGACGGCCTGCGTTTCGAAGTGCGCGTGGCCTCGTCGCGCCGGCAGGTGGCCGGGCGCGTGCCGCTCAGCGCCGAGCCACGGGCCGACCGTCTCTGGGCGGAGCGCTAGCATGTTCGCCGCGCTCTATTCGGTAGCCGCGCCGGTCGACACGCTGGTGCGGGTGGCCCAGTCGTTCTCGCCGCGGGTCGAGGTCGCGGGCCGGCTCGTGCTGTGCGACCTGCACGGCGTCGAACGCCTCTTCGGCGGCGCCCGCGACGTCGCCGACCACATCCGCCGCGCCCTGGTGGATGCCGGCGCCGTGCGCCTGGCCGTGGCGCCCACGCACACCGCCGCCTCGCTCCTCGCCCTCGGACGTCCCGGCCTGAGCGTGGCGGCTACTCCCGCCGAGGCGGCCCGGGCGCTGGCGTCGCTGCCGGTGGCCACGCTGGCCGCATGGGACGGAGGAAAGATGTCCGAGGCCACGCCGCGCGCCACTGGCGCCGACACGCCCTCGGGTTGGGGGCATCCGCGCGATACGCACCAGGCGCCGCAGACCCGGCGCCGGGTGCGCGGCCAGGTGCAGATGCGCCGCGGTTCCCGCCGCGCCGACGAGGCCCTCCGGCAGCGCGCCACGCAGGCCCTCGACGTGCTGCGCCGCTGGGGCATCACCACGCTGGGCGCCTTTGCGGCGTTGCCCACGGCCGAACTGGCGGCGCGCCTGGGGCCGCTCGGCCCCCGCTGGCAGCACGCCGCGCGCGGCGAGGATCTGGCGCCGCTCGTGCCGCTCGTGGACGACGAGCCGTTCGAGGCGTCGCTCGAGCTCGAGTGGCCGGTCGAGGGCCTCGAGCCGCTCTCGTTCGTGCTGGGCCGCGTGCTGGAGCCGCTCGCCGTCCGCCTCGAGCGCGCCGATCGCGGCGCCGCCGTGCTGCACACCGAACTGCACCTGACCACGCGCGTCACTCACACCCGCACGCTGCAACTGCCCGCGCCGCTGCGCGATCCGAAGACCCTGCGCACGCTCGTCCTGCTGGATCTGGAATCACATCCCCCGGCGGCGGCCATCGACCGCGTCGTCGTGCGCGTCGAGCCCACGCCGGGCCGCATCGTGCAGTGGTCGCTGCTCGAACGCGCGCAGCCCTCGGCCGAACAGGTCTCCACCCTCATCGCCCGGCTCAGCGCGCTCATGGGCGAATCCCACGTCGGCTCGCCCGCGCTCGTCGACTCCTGGCGCCCCGGAGCCTTCGCGATGAAACCTTTCGCCGGGGCCCGGGGCGAGGCGTTGACCGAGCCGCGGCCCGAGCCCGGCGTCCCGAGTCGCTGTTCGCTGGCCTTCCGCCGTTTCCGCCTGCCGGTGCCGGCGCGGGTCACGCTGCAGGACGGCCGGCCCGTGCGCCTCACGCCCGATCGCCGCGGCATCAGCGGCGGAGCGGTGGTCGACAGCGCCGGCCCCTGGCGCACCTCTGGTCACTGGTGGGACGAAGCCGCCGGCGACGCGTCGGCCCCGGCGTCCCGCTCCACGCCGTGGGACCGCGACGAATGGGATGTCGTGCTCGCCGACGGCGTCTCGTGCCGCGTGTTCCTCGAACGGGAAGTGGGGCAGTGGTTCGTGGAGGGGACGTTCGACTAGCGCAGCCCAGGTGCCACCCCGCCGGGTGCCGCCGGGGCTGACCGCTCGAGAAACGCCACGCGGCTTACACAGTAGTTGTCCCTTATCAAGTGGTCGCGGCGTGACGTGGGGAAGGCCCCCTTGTCAGCCCCGACGCCGCTAGCCCCCGAGCCGCTGTGTACATCGAACTCCACACCGCTTCCGCCTTCAGCTTCCTCCGCGCGGCCTCCTTGCCCGAGCCGCTCATCGAGCGCGCGGCCCTGCTCGGCTATCCCTCGGTAGCGCTGCTCGACCGCGACGGCCTCTACGGCGCGCCGCGCTTCCACAAGGCCGCCAGAGCCGCCGGCCTGCGCCCGATCATCGGCGCCGAGCTGACGCTGGCGGCCGGGGTCGGGGTGCTGCCCCTCCTCATCTCCTCCCAGGAGGGCTACCGCAACCTCTGCCGGCTGATCACGCGCATGAAGCTGCGCGCGCCGAAAGGCGAGGGCGCGCTCGGGCTCGACGAACTCGACGGGCAGGTGAGCGGGCTCGTCGCGCTGGCCGGGCGGTCGTTGCTGCAGTCGGGGCGGCACGGCGTGGGCGGGCTGCTCGATCGGCTGGTCGGCATCTTCGGCCGCGGCAGCCTCTACGTGGAACTGCAGCGGCACCTGCAGCGCGACGAAACCTACGACAACGAGATGCTGGTGTCGCTGGCCGAGGCCTTCCGCGTGCCGGTCCTGGCCACCAACGGCGTGCGTTTCGCCGCGGCGGCCGAGCGGCCGCTGCACGACGTGCTCACGTGCATCCGCGAACACACCACCCTGGCCCAGGCCGGACGGCGGCTGCTGGCCAATGCCGAGCGCTACCTGAAGTCGCCGGCCCAGATGGCGCGCCTCTTCGAGGATCTGCCGCAGGCCGTGCACGCCACCCGGGATCTCGCCGACCGGCTGGAGTTCAGCATGCAGGATCTCGGCTACCGCTTCCCGGCCTATCCGGTGCCGCCGGGCGAGACCGAGGCGTCGTTCCTGCGCCGCATCGCCGACCTCGGCGCGCGGGAGCGCTACCGTCCGTACCACGACCAGGCGCGCGCGCAGATCGAGCGCGAGCTGAACCTCATCGAGAAGCTCGATCTCGCCGGCTACTTCCTGATCGTCTGGGACATCGTGAACTTCTGCCGCCAGCACGACATCCTGGTGCAGGGCCGCGGCTCGGCCGCCAACAGCGCCGTGTGCTACAGCCTCGGCATCACCGCCGTCGATCCGGTGGGCATGGAACTGCTGTTCGAGCGCTTCCTCTCGGAGGAACGCGGCGAGTGGCCCGACATCGATCTGGATCTGCCGAGCGGCGAGCGGCGCGAGCGCGTCATCCAGCACGTCTACGAGAAGTACGGCGAGCACGGCGCGGCCATGACCGCCAACGTCATCACCTACCGCGGCAAGAGCGCGGCGCGCGAAGTGGGCAAGGCGCTCGACCTCGATCCCGTGCACATCGACCGGCTGGCCAAGGTGATGCACAACTTCGAGTTCAAGGATGCCGACGACTCGCTGGCCAGGAACATGCAGACCGCCGGCGTCGACGCGCAGCAGCCGCAGGTGCAGCATTTCGCCCGGCTGTGGCAGCAGATGCAGGACCTGCCGCGGCACCTGGGCCAGCATTCCGGCGGCATGGTGATCTGCCAGGGCGCGCTGTCGTCGGTCGTGCCGCTCGAGAACGCCAGCATGCCCGGCCGCGTGGTGGTGCAGTGGGACAAGGAAGACTGCGCCGACATGGGCCTCATCAAGGTCGACCTGCTCGGCCTGGGCATGATGTCGGCGTTGCAGGACGCTTTCACGATCATCAATGCGGAACCCGACCCGCCCACCCCGGGCCCCGCCCCGCGACGCCCCCTCGACATGGCGAGCATCCCGCCGGACGACCCGGTCGTCTACGCCATGTTGCAGGCGGCCGACACCGTGGGGCTGTTCCAGGTGGAGTCGCGGGCGCAGATGGCCACGCTGCCGCGGCTCAAGCCGACGTGCTTCTACGACCTCGTGGTGCAGGTGGCCATCATCCGGCCGGGGCCGATCGTGGGGCAGATGGTGCATCCCTATCTCGATCGCCGCGCCGGCCGCGAGCCGGTGGCCTACGACCATCCGCTGCTCGAACCGGTGCTGAAGCGCACGCTCGGCGTGCCGCTCTTCCAGGAGCAGCTCCTGCGCATGGCCATGGTGGTGGCCGGCTTCACCGGCGGGCAGGCCGAAGATCTGCGCCGGGCCATGGGCTTCAAGCGATCGGAGAAGCGCATGAAGCAGATCGAGGTGCAGCTGCGCGAGGGCATGGCGGCGCGCGGCATCTCGGGCGCGGTGGCCGATCGCATCGTGCTGTCGATCAGCTCGTTTGCGCTCTACGGCTTTCCCGAATCGCACGCCGCCAGCTTCGCGCTCATCGCCTATGCCAGCGCGTATCTCAAGGCGCACTACCCGGCGGCGTTCTACACGGCGCTGCTCAACAACCAGCCGATGGGCTTCTATCACCCGGCCACGCTGGTGAAGGACGCGCAGCGGCGCGGCGTGCGCTTTGCGCCCATCGACGTGCAGGAGTCGGCGTGGGACTGCACCGTCGGCGCCGACGGCACGATTCGCCTCGGCCTGCGCTTCGTGGCCGGCCTGCGCGCCGAGGCGGGTCACGCCATTGCCTCACCGATCGGGACCCGGGGCCCGGAACTCGGGACTCGGGGAACGGCCACGCGAGGACCTCGGGGGCGCGCGGCCCAGCATGGCGGCCTCGACGGCGCCACTCCGGTGCCCGAAGTGCGGCTGTGACGACCCCTCGATGCTCGAGACCACCAGCGGGCAGAGCCTGTTGTCGCTCCAGACGCCGGCCTCCGGCGTCCCCAGCCCGGCGTCCGGGCTCTTCTGCAACGTGTGCTCGCATCAGTGGACCGAGGGCGCCGCCGGCGGCCGCTTCCGCTCGATCGACGATCTCATCCGCCAGACCGGCCTGCGCCGCGACGAGGTCACCGGGCTGGCCGAGATCGGCGCGCTCAATTCCCTGGGGCACGACCGGCGCAGCGCGTTGTGGCAGGTGGAACGGGTCGTCCGCCCGGCCGGAGAACTCTTCGCCGGGGACAACACGAGCGACGAGTGGGAACGGCCCGCGGATCAACCGCTGGCGGCTGCGATGCTGCTCGAGAGCGAGCCCCAAGATGCGGGCCGCTCCGCCAGAAGCCCGCTCCCCGACATGAGCGCGGGCGAGCGCCTGGTGGCCGACTACGCCGGCACCGGGCTCACGGTGGGGCCGCACCCCATGCGCTTCCGGCGGCACGAGCTGTCGATGAAGGGCGTGCTGCGGGCCATCGACCTGCCGCTCGTGAAGAGCGGCCGGCGCGTGCGCACGGCGGGGATGGTCATCACCCGGCAGCGGCCGGGCACGGCCAAGGGCTTCGTGTTCCTCACGCTCGAGGACGAGACCGGCATTGCCAACATCATCATCCGGCCCGACATCTACGCGCGCGATCGCGCCGTCGTGGTGGAGTCGCCGTTCCTGCTCGTCGAGGGCTGGCTGCAGATCCAGGACGGCGTCACCGCGGTCAAGGCCGAGCGGATGGAGAGGCTCGAGGGCTTGCTGGCGACGATGGCCGTCGAGTCGCACGACTTCCACTAGTCCGGGCGCACGCCTCTCCGGCGCCGGTCACCAGCCGCGGCCGTCGCGGCTGGGGCGCGGCTACGTCGCCTTGGCCGTCAGTTCCTCGACGGCGCGCCGTCCCTGGTCGATGGCCGCATCCGTGTAGGCGTAGGCGGCCGCGTCCGAGTTGGCGATGGCGATCCGGCCGAAGGGCCGGCGCGCGGCCACGCACGGCGGCTCGCCGCCCTCGAGCCAGAACGGATCGGCCAGCGAGTTGTACTGATAGGCGTAGCCGTGCGGCCAGCGGTTCACCGTGATGCCGAGGATGTCGCCGGCCGGGTCGAAGCCGCCGCCGCCGAGCATGCGCCCGAGCTGATCGCGGATGCCGCGCTCGATCGTCTCGAATGATGTGCGCAGCAGCTCGGCGCGTCCGGCCACGTGCTGGGCCGCCGCCGGCAGGCCCGGCTGGCACGCGGCCTTGGTCATGTGGACGACGATCGGCTCGGCCGGCGACCTGGTGTGCGCGTAGCCGCCGAGGCTGACGGGGAAGTCGAGGTTGGCCGACGCGTGCCACATGCCCGGCGACGACACGCTGTTGACCTTCAGCTTCTCGAACGCCGTCCACTGCCTGAGGAACACGTTGGTGTAGACCAGCGGCACTTTCTTGGCGTAGCGCAGCGCCGTCAGCTGCGCCTCGGGCAGCTCGGGGCAGATGTGCGGGATGACGTGGTGCCAGCAGGCCAGCACCGCCGTCTTGCCGCGCACGGTGTAGACCTTGCCAGCGCGCACGTAGCTCACGCGTCACGCCGGTGGCCGCCGCCGCCGGGCCGTCGTGCGCCACGCGCACCACGGTGCTGTTCAAGCGGATGCGCGCCGGCGACGCCGCGTCGTCCAGCCTGGCGTAGTCGATCCGGGCCGTCACCACGTCGTCGGCGGTCGTGCCCGGCACCGCCGCCGGGATCAGGCGCCGCACCAGCAGTCGCGCCACCGAGGCGTTGCCGTCGGGGAAGTGGAAGTAGTAGTTCTCGGCGTCGGCATGGCGAATCGAGTCGTGGTTCTGGCCCGGGCTGGGCGCCTCGTCGAGGTTCATGCCCTGGAAGCCGGGCAGGCCGAGCGCGAAGGCGTCCTGGGCCGGCACCGCGTCGACGCCGAAGCCGAACAGCCCGTAGGTGCGGGTCTGATAGATGCCGAGCACCTTCGCATCGAGCTGCCATTCCCTGGTGACGAAGTCGGTGTAGCTCATACGCGCCAGCCGGGCCTTCTTCTCCGCCGACGACAGACCGGGGAAGATGTCGCGCTTCTGGGTGTTGAGTTGCACGATCTGCCGTTGGATCGCGGCGGGCAGCGGCGTCTTGCCGAGGAAGGCCACGAGGTCCCGGCCCGAGGCGGCAGCCGAGCCGACGACGAGCGCGTCGGCGCCGAAGGTCTCCTGGTCGAAGAACGTCCCGCGCGACAGCCCCAGCGACTTGTAGAGCCCGCTGTCGACGACCGTCTCGTAGCGCGACACGTCGATGCCGAGGTCGGCGATGAGCGCCTTGGCGTTGGCCGAGTAGGGCGCCGGGCTGTCGATCGACTGCGTGCCGCCGTAGCCGATGTAGGTGCGGCCGTCGTGGGTGAACTCGTTGCGCTTGGCGTGGCCGCCGAAGTCGTCGTGGTTGTCGAGCACGAGCACCGTGGCCGAGGGGCCGGCCATCTGGCGGAAGTAGTGCGCGGCGGCCAGTCCGCTGATGCCGCCGCCGACGACGACGAGGTCGTAGGTCTCGCGCAGGTCGACGGCGTCGGCCAGCGGCACGGCCCCGTCGCGCATCCGGTGCGCCGCTTCGAAGGAGCCCTCGTGATCGCCGCGCAGGCCGGTGAGGCCCGGCGGATAGTAGCCGGCGACGCGCTCCAGGCCGGGATCCGCCGGCACCGGCGGATCTCCCGGCGCGCAGCCCGACAGCCAGCTGGCGGCGCCGAGCCCCACCGCCACGCCGCCGATGAAATCGCGGCGGCTGATGTCGCGGAACATCCCCAGTTCCCGGTCGCGTCTGGTGCCCATGGGCGGGGATTGTAACTCCGCGCCGCGACGTTCCGCCGGCCCGGGCCCGACCTCCGTCGCGTCGCGCGCCGACCCGCGCAGCGGGCGCGGCCGGAGTCCCGAGCGCCGCCGGTCACGGAGTTCGTCACCTGAATCGTGGCCGCGGCCGGGGGCAATCCAGCGCGTTGGATACGCCCGGTCTCGACGCGACCTTTCGGCCTGCGCACCGCGGCCTGCATTTCGCCGTTCTCGACGCCTCCAACATCTCGTGTTTGGCCCGAAAACATGCGGGAATCCTGCTTGACACGCCGCGAGCGCAATCGCACAATGCCCGCGCTGCTCATGAATGCCCGGGCTCAGGTCGGCGTACGTGGGGCCGAACCAGGGCGGGCGATTCGGAGGTCTACATGCGATCTCGTTTGGTTTGGATGTTTGCGATAGCGGCACTTCTGGCCGCGCCGCTCAATGGGTGGGCCCAGCGTACGACGGGCGACATCCGCGGCGTGGTGACCGACGAATCAGGAGCCGTGCTCCCCGGCGTGACGGTCACGCTGAGAGGCCCGGGAGTGGCGGGCGCGCCGACCACCGTCAGCAACGAATCGGGCGTCTACCGGTTCCCGAATCTGCCCGTCGGCACCTACCAGGTGACGGCCGAACTCGCCGGCTTCTCCACCAAGACGCAGACGGGCGTCACCGTGGCCCTCGGAGCCACGGCCGCCGTCGACGTGCAGATGGCGGTGAGCACCCAGCAGGAGACGATCACCGTCGTCGCCGAAGCGCCGGTCGTCGATTCGGCCACCACTGAAATCGCCACCAACTACACGCGCGAGTGGGTCGAGAACGCGCCGGTGCGCCGCTTCACCTTCTTCGATCTGATCAACGCCTCGCCCGGCGTGTCGTCGTCGACGAGCACCAGCTCGCGCTCGCAGGCGTTCGGGTCGGCGCCAACGAGAACCTCTATCTGCTCGACGGCACCGACTTCACGGCGCCGCTCTCGGGCGCGGCGTGGCCGTGGCCCAACACCGACGCCATCGAAGAAGTGCAGGTGCTGTCGCTCGGCGCCTCGGCCGAGTACGGCAACGTCGCCGGCGCGGTGTTCAACATCGTGACCCGCCAGGGCTCGAACACCTTCCACGGCGACAGCAACTTCTACTACCAGAACCAGAGCCTCACGAGTTCGAACACGACCGCGGCGCAGGACGGCGGTCAGCCCTACAACCGCGCCCGCTTCCGCGACTCGACGACGCAGCTCGGCGGCCCGCTGCTGCAGGACAAGCTGTGGTTCTTCGGCTCGTTCCAGTACCAGGCCGACTGGGAATCGCAGCCCGGCACGCCCAAGGCGTTCCCGGCCAAGTCGAACGCCAAGCGCTACTTCTGGAAGTTGAACTACAGCCTCAACCAGAACCACCGCGTGCAGGTGCAGACGCACGACGACTTTTATCGAGATCCCCGAGCGCGCCACCGCCGACACGGCGCCGAGCGCCATCTGCCCTCAACAGCGGCCACAACCCGTCGCCGGGCGTGGTCTACACCGCGGTCGTCAATCCGACGACGGTGTTCGAGGCGCGCTACTCCGGCTTCTACGGCACCGTCCGACACGGTGCCGCTGAACGGCGGCGACAAGAATCGCCAAGCGGTTCCAGGACCTCGACACCGGCAACGTCACCGGGGGCATCTCCTACTGGTACGAAGGCAAGTCGTTCAAGACGGCCTTCTCGGGCAAGGTGACGAAGTACGCCGACAACTTCCTCGGCGCTCAGCACGACTTCAAGGTCGGCGTGCAGTACAACAGCGGCGGCGGCGAGTCGTTGAACGGCTACAACGACTACATCTACACCTACGGCAGCACGCCCGACTACGGCTACACGCAGAACCCGTTCTGGCGCGGCGGCCGCATGCGCGCCCTCGGCGTCTACGTGGACGACACCATCCGCGCCGGCCGCCTCACGATCAACGCCGGCGTGCGCTACGACTCGAGCCGGGGCTACTTCAACTCGTTCGACCTGCTCGACCGCAACGCCGCCGTGATCGGCACCTCGCAGGCCATCGACAAGCTGTTCGACTGGAACGTGTTCTCGCCGCGCCTGGGCGCCACCATGAAGTTGAACGAGGCCGGCACGACGCTGCTCAAGGCCAGCGTGGGCCGCTACTACCGCGGCATCGTCACCGGCGAGTTCGACAACGCCACGCCGTCGATTGCCCCGCGTTTCGAGTTCTCGGGGAACTACGACGCGGCCGGCAATCCGATCGGACGGTCGCTCGTGAGCGACAACACCAACCTCCGCATCGATCCGGAGTTCGAGAATCCCTACACCAACCAGTTCATCGGCACCTTCGAGCACCAGCTCACCGATCGCATCGGCCTCAGCGTGAGCGGCGTCTACAAGAAGAGCGACAACCAGTCCGGGTGGCGCGACATCGGCGGCACCTACCAGACGGTGACCCGCACTGCCGAGGGCAAGGACTTCCAACTCCAGCAGTTGACGAGCGGCGCGGCCAGCCGCGTCTTCCAGCTCACCAACCCCGGCAACCTGTCGACCACCTACAAGGGCTTCAACCTGCAGGTGAACAAGCGCATGTCGAACCGGTGGCAGGCGACATTCGGGCTGACGCTGTCGAAGAGCGAGGGCACCAACGGCTCGAGCAACGCCCGCAACACCCCCATCTCCAACCCCAACAGCACCGCCGGCGTGTTCGGGCAGAACCCGAACGACTACGTCAACGCCGACGGCCTGCTCCTCGGCGACCGGCCGGTGATCCTGAAAACGCAGCTGGTCTACGAGATTGGCTGGGGCTTGATGGTGTCGGGCAACTACCAGTACCAGACCGGCCGCCCCTGGGGCCGTGAGGTGCGCTTCAACGGGCTGGTGCCCGGCGCCACGCGCGTGCTCTACGAGCCGTTCAACGACGACCGGCGCGTGGCCAGCAACAATCAGCTCGACATGCGGCTCGAGAAGTCGCTCCGCTTCGGCGGCACGGCGGAAGGCGCGGTCTTCGGCGACTTCCTCAACGTGTTCAACTCCGACGCATTCGAGAACGTGCTCGACCGGCGTTTCGTGTCGAGCAACTTCGGGGTGGCGTCGCGGTTCGTGCTGCCGCGGCGGCTCATGCTCGGCGCCAAGTTCCGCTTCTAAAACGGAGCCTGGGACGACCTGTGCAAGGGGCGGCTCTTCGGAGCCGCCCCTTGCCTTGTACGACGCCAGAGCCCGTGCCCGTGCGCCGCGTCGCGTGACGGGCTGCCGTGGACGGTATGCGGCGACGCGGGTGACGCGGAAGACGCGGCTGGCGCGAATGGCGGACGAGTCAGCGCCGCAGGCCGGCGAGGCGACGCTCGAGTTCGGCGGCAAGCTCCGCGTCGCCGGCCGCCCGCGCCAGGTCCACGGCGCGCTCGAGCGCCTGACGCGCGTCCACGGGCTGGCCCGCGGCGGCGAAGGCCAGCGCCAGCGTGTCGAGCAGGCGCGGGTCGCGGCCGCCGGTGCATCTTGGTCAGCTGCGCGGCGATGGTCAGCGCGTTGCCCGGATCGCGCAGCGACGCCGGTTCGGCGGTCAGCAGCAGCCGCGCCAGGTTGTTGGCCAGGCCGATGTCGTTCGGATGGGCGGTCTGGGTCTTGGTAAGTAGCGCGATAGCCTCGGCACTGCGGCGCATCGCCACCCAGCCGAAGGCCAGGGCGTTGGCCACGGCGGGGTCCTGATTGCCGGCCCGCACGGCCGCTTCCAGATCCGGCACGCCGCCGGCGACGTCGCCGAGCGCCACCCGCGCCATGCCGCGGTTGACGCGCGCCGTCCGGCGTTCCGGGTCGAGTTCCAGCACGCGGTCGTAGCCGCTCACGGCCTGGGCCAGCCGTCCGGCCTGGGCGGCGGCATCGGCGGTGGCCTGGGCCTGGTCGGCGCGCAGCGCCCGCAGCGCCCGGCGGCCGGGCTCGTGGTCCGGCACCATGGTCAGCAGCCGCTCGTAGCGTTGCGCGGCAGCGTCGGGCAGCCGGGCCTCGGTGAGGCGCCTGCGCGAGGTTGTAGAGCGCCACGTCGTTGTCGCCGTCGAGCGCCACCGCCCGTGACCACAACGTCACCGAGTCGTGCCAGTGCGCGGTCTGCGTGGCGGCCGCCTGGGCAAACAGCACGGCCGCCGCGCCGGCCGCCACCAGGCCGACCCGCCGCGCCCCTGGCGTCACGCGGGCCAACAGCACGGCCAGAGCCGCGGTGAGCACCATGGCCGGCCCGTAGATGTAGCGGTCGGCGGTGACCTGCATCCCCGAGGGCGTGAGGCCCAGCACCGGCAGGAGCAGCAGCAGATAGCTGCCCCAGACGGCGGCCACGGCGCGCCACGAGGTGAAGTGGCGCGTCACGGCCACGACCACGGCGGCGCCGATGGCGTAGAGCAGCGCCACGCCGGGATCCGGCGCCGGGTCGCGCGGCAGCACTTCGAGCGGACTCAGGCCGACGGGCGCGAGCGTGCGCCACAGATACTGGCCGGGATGCTGCAGCGCCCAGGTGAGGCGCGGCGCCAGGCCGATGTCGCTCAGGGCCTCGACGTTCCGGGCCCCGGCCTCGGCCAGCGCCAAGCGGCAGGACCAGGGCCGCAAACGGCGCCGCCGCCTGCGCCAGCTCGCGGCGGCTGCGCGGCCGGGCCCGCTCGTCGGCGCGGGTCAGCAGGTAGAGCACGACCGGCAGGAACGGCGCCGTGACGCGCGCCAGTTGCGACACGGCGTAGAGCCCGAGCGAGGCCCACCACAACGCCGGCCGCCACTTGGCGCGCGACCACATCACCCAGCAGCCCACCGCCGCCAGCAGCGGCGCATATGACAGCAGGTAGGGCAGGGCGCTGGCCCAGGCTATCGGCTCGACGCGCAGCGGATGCACGGCGAAGACGGCCGCGGCCGCGGTGGCGCCCCACCAGTGGCTGTCGTCATCCTGCCCGTGATAGGAGATGCGCGCCGCCACCCACACGAGCAGCGCCACGTTGACCAGGTGCAGCGTCAGGCTGACGGCGTGCACGCGCGCCGGGGCGGCGCCCGCGAGCCCGGCCAAGGCCAGCCACGAGAGCGGCTGGTAGTGCCCCATGTGCGTCGTGGTGAACGCCCAGGTGAGGAGCGACGAGAACGGCTGGCGCAGGTGCGGGTTGGCGACGAGGACGTCGGGGTCGTCCCAGTTGACGAAGCCGTTGATCAGGACCGGCCAGAAGGTGACCGCCGTGGCCGCGACGAGGGCCGCGACGGCCAGCGCCCGGCCGGGCCTCATCGAGCCAGTTCCGCCAGCCGCTCGCGGGCCGGCCGGAAGGCCGGGTCGAGCGCGAGCGTCTTCCGGAACCAGTCGGCCGCTTCCGCCTTGCCGTCGCGCATCAACACGAGACCGAGATTGTAGGCGTAGCGGGCGTTGCCGGCATCACGCTCGATGGCCTGGCGGAACGCCGCCGCCGCCTCCGCGTTGGCGCCGCGGCCGCCGAGGGCCATGCCCAGCGAGTTCCAGAAGTCGGCCACGTCCGGATCGAGCGTGGTGGCCTCGCGGAAGAGCGCCAGCGCGCGCTCCGGCGCGCCGGCGGTGAGGGCCATCTCGCCCAGCCGCCAGCGCACGAGCGCGTCCTTGGGCGCCAGCGCCGCCACCCGCTCGTAGGCCGCGGTTGCCTTGGGCAGGTCGCCGAGCGTCTGCCAGACCTGGCCTTCGCGGTCGTAGAGGATGGGCTCGTTGGGCGCGTCGTGCTGGCCCTGGGCCAGCGCTGCCAGCGCGCCGCGATAGTCCTTGCGGCTGATGCGGGCATCGGCCAGCCCGAGGTGCGCCTGGGTGAACGTGGGCAGGGCCGCCGCGGCCCGCGCGAAGCTCTGCTCGGCCTCGCGGCCGCGGCCGAGCCCGACCAGGGCGCGACCGAGGTAGAAGTGCAGCTGGAAGCTGTCGGCGCCGGCCGCGCGCAGACGGTTGAACCGCTCGGCGCTCTCGGCGAAGCGGTTCTGGTGCAGCAGCGTCAAGCCGTCGCGCATCAGGCTGCTGAGCGTGCGGAACTCCTGGATCTTGTCCTTGGGGTCGGCCCCCTGCGCCACCGAACCCGAGGCCGCGCCGGGGCTGACGTAGCCCAGGGCCCCGAGCTTCTGCAGGGTCTCGGCCGAGAGCGCCGGGGCCGCGGCGGCCGGGTCGAGGGCGCGGGCGCGTTCGGCCTTGAGCAGCGTTTCCAGTCCAGCCCGCAGCCGGCGGGCCGTGGCCGGGGTCGTCGTCGGCGAGGTCGCGACGCTCGCCCGGGTCGCTGGCCAGGTCGTAGAGCTCGGGGCGCGGCGCCAGGATGTACTTCCAGGGCCCGTCGCGCAGCACGCGCAGGTCGCTCCACTGGTAGTGCACGAGCGGCGTCAGCGACTCGGCGTAGGAGGTCCGGGCCAGCGGCGGGGCGCCGGCCGGCAAATGCGCCGCGAAGCTCTCGCCGGTCATGCCGGGCGGCATCGCCGGCACGGCCAACAGCTCGGTGATGGTCGGGGCCACGTCGACGAGACGCAGCGTGCCCTCCAGGGTGCGGCCGGCGGGAACCCGCGGCCCGCGCAGCACGAACGGGATCTTCAAGGTGGTCTCGTAGGCGAAGAACCCGTGGCCCGTCTCGTCGTGCTCGCCGAGCGCTTCGCCGTGGTCGGCGGTGACGACGACGAGCGCGTCGTCCCACAGCTGGTGCTTCTCCAAGCGCCGCGCGGAGGCGTCCCAGGAGCGTGTCGGTCCAGGCTACTTCGCCGTCGTAGGGCGCGTCGGCAAACCGCGTCGCGAAAGGCTCGGGCGGCTCGTAGGGATCGTGCGGGTCGTAGAGGTGCACCCACAGCGCCGTGCGCTGGCCCCGTTGGGCTGCCGGACGGGCGTCGAGCCAGCGCTCGACCTGGTCGAGCGTGGCGTCGCCGCGCCGCTGCACGGTGCTCAGGAAGCACTGCCTCGTCGCCCGGCTGATCGACCTGGAAGGCGTCGTCGTAGTGCTGGAAGCCGCGATCCAGGCCCGACGGCGACGACAGCACGAACGTGGACACGAACGCGGCGGTGGCGAAGCCCTGGGCCGCCAGGGTCTCGGCCAGCGTCGGCACGTCCTGGCTGAGCGGCAGCGAGATGTTGTCGCGCACGCCGTGCTCGGACGGATAGCGACCGGTGAAGAGCGTCGCGTGCGACGGCCGGGTGATGGGCGCGTGCGTGGTGGCGTCGAGCGCGCGCGTCCCTTCGCGCGCCAGGCGGTCGAAGTGCGGCGTCGGCACGCTGGTGTTGCCGTAGGCGCCCAGGCGATCGGCGCGCAGCGTGTCGATGGTCACGATCACGAGATGACGGGCCGGGGCCGCGGCGGCGGGCGAATCCGGGGCGGCGCTGCCGCCGCAGGCCACGGCGACGAGCGCCAGACCGCAGGCGGCCAGGCCCGTGAACGCCGGCGCGCCTCATCGCTGCGGCCCCAGCCGGCGCGCCAGGGCCACCTGCCGCGCGGCCTCGGCCTCGCGGCCCTGCCGCGAGAAGACGTCGGCCAGCACGTAGTGGCCGAGCGGGGCCACGGCCGGCAGCGGCGAGCGCGACAGACCGTTCCGGGCGGCCTGCTCGGCGCCGCGCAGGTCGCCGCCGTCGAGCAGCGCCTTGGCCAGATACAGGTAGCCCTCGGCAAACTCGGGACGCGCCTCGACGGCGGCGCGGAACCGGGCCGTGGCCTCGGGCAGGCGCCCGTCCTTGACCAGCAGCTTGGCCAGGTTGAACTGCGCCCCGTAGTTCCTGGGATTCTTCGTGGCCTCGGCTTCGTAGGCGGCGCGGGCCTGGTCGCCGCGGCCGCGCTGTTCGTGGATGAGGGCCAGGTTGTAACTGCCGCGCGGCACGTCGGGGCGCAACGTCAGCGCCTCGGTCAAGGCCCGTTCGGCCTGGTCGAGTTGTTTCAACTCGAGATGCGCTTCGGCCAGCTTCACCAGGAAGGGGGCGCGATCGACCTCCAGCGTCAAGCCGCTCTGGAGGACGTCCAGCGCCTTGGCCGGCGCGCCGCGCTGCATGTAGATGTCGCCGAGCTGGAAGTGGGCGCGGCCGCTGCGCGGGTCGAGCTGCTGCGTGCGTTCGAAGCCGACGATGGCCTCGTCGATGCGGCCCAGGGCGCGGTAGGACAGCGCCAGGTTGTAGGTCGAGAGCAGATGCTCGGGATCGAGCGCCAGAGCGCGGCGGTAGGCGGCGGCGGCATCGGCGTGCCGGCCGGCCTTGGTGTAGATGTTGCCGAGCCGCGAGTGCCCTTCGATGATGTCGGGGTCGACGGCCAGCGCCTGCTGCACCTTGGCGGCGGCCTCGTCGTAGCGCCCGGCCTCCGAATCGCTGCCGGCCAGGTGCAGCAGGTTGTAGAGCTCGATGGCGTCCTTGGGATCGCGGCGCGGCCGCTCCTCGAGGTTCCTGGCGCTCGTGCTGCCGACATAGCCGAGGGCGCGCAACCGCTGCTCGGCGGCGGCGTCGACCGGCTGCGGCCCCTTGTTCGCGTCGGCCCGCGAGGTCTGCGCGACCAGGGCGCGCAGGGCCCGTTCGAGCGTGTCGGCCCGCGCCGGATCGCTGGCCGCCAGGTTGTGCAGTTCCTTCGGATCGGTCTTGAGGTCGTAGAGCTCGCGCCGCGGCGCCTGGATGAACTTGTAGCGCCCGTCGCGTACCGCCCGCAGCTCGCTCCAGCCGTAGTGGAAGCGGGGGTACCAGGATTCCGAGTAGGCGAGCAGCGGCTGCGCATCCCCGTCGAGCGCCGGTATGAGCGAGGCGCCCTGCACGGCGGCCGGAATGGCGACGCCGGCCAGCGCCAGCACCGTCGGCATGACGTCGATGATGCGCACCTGATCGGGGACGACGCGGGCGGCCACGCCGGGCGCCGCGATGATGAGCGGCACCTGCACGGCGGCGTCGTAGACGAAGAACCCGTGCGACTGCTCGCGGTGTTCGCCGAGCTGCTCGCCGTGGTCGGCCAGCACCACCACGATGGTGTTGGCGAGGCGGCCGTCGGCCTCGAGGTGCGCCAGCAGGCGCCCGAGCTGCGCGTCGGTATAGGCCACCTCGGCGTCGTAGGCGCCGTCGCGCGTGGCCGGGAAGCGCGAAGCGTAGTCGGCGGGGGCGTCGTAGGGCGTGTGGGGATCGTAGAGGTGCACCCAGGCGAAGAACGGGCTGGGGTCCGGTTGCTTCAGCCACGCCGTGGCGGCGTCCACCACCTCGGCGCCGCGCCGCTGGATGGCGTCGAGCCCGGGACCGACGTCTTCGGTGAGATCGAAGTCGTCGAAGTAGTGGTCGAAGCCCTGGGCGAGGCCCCAGCGCGCGTCGAGCACGAAGGCGCCGACGAAGCCGCCGGTGCGATAGCCGCGCCCCTTGAGTTGCTCGGCCAGCGTGGTCACGCGCCTCGTCCACGTAGAAGCCGGTGTTGTCGCGGACGCCGTGGGTGGTGGGCCACATGCCGGTGAAGAGACTGGTGTGCGCCGACAGCGTGAGCGGGGTGGTCGTGGTGGCCGCGGTGAAGCGCGCGCCGCGCGCCGCCAGGCCGTCGAGCACCGGCGTGCGCGCCGCTGCGTAGCCGTAGGCGCCGACGCGATCGGCGCGGAGCGTGTCGAGGGTGACGATCAGGACGTTGGCGGGCCCGCGCGTGGTTCGCCCGCAGGCGCCCACGACGAACCAGGCAGGCCAGGAGGGTCGTGACACGGCCGACGGCCGCGCGGACACCGAGTCGGGACATCGGCCCATTGTACCAATGGCGGGGAGCCGGGCGTCGCCGCGCCGCTGCGACACCTAACCAGTCCGCGGTCTAGATCACCACCCCGAGCGGCTTGCGCAGCGCGAGCACGAAGGCGAAGCTGGCCAGGAGGTACGGCCACAGCCAGTGCACGTCGACGCCGAACACCGACAGGGCGCGGTCAGGGTAGTCGATGCGAATGGCGGCGACGGGCGAGTCGCCTGGCAGGGGCGGCTCCGAGGGATACAGGATTTGTGTCACGCAGGTCTGGCGCCGCGCGCGCCGGAGACCGCCGGGCGATGCCGTCCCCGACATGCAGGGTCTTGTCCAGCGTCGCGCCGGCGTCCAGGCGCACGCGCACCACGCGCGGGCCGGCGGCTCGCGGCGTCACCCGCCACACCACCTGGCCGAGCGTCGGGAAGTACATGGCCGGGCCCTCGACCTCGACCCCCGGCGCATCGAGGGTGGGCAGGACGGCGGGCGCATCGCCCCGCAGGTCGATCGTGACCAGCGCCGGCTGGCCGGCGGGCAGGCCGGCGTAGCCGTACCAGCTCTGCACCTGGGCGATGAGCCAGCGTGAGCGGCAGCGCGGTGATGAGCAGCGGCACCAGCGACAGCCAGAGGTAGGCGCCGTTGTCGCGCAGCAGCGCGCCTTGCGCCCGGAGCAGCGCCCGCAGGTCGTCGTTGTAGAGGCGCATCTCGAGCAGGTCGGCGTGGATGCGGCGCTTGGCCGCGGCCATCTTCGTCTGGTTCGACGACACCTTCATCACGCCCAGCACCACGAGCGCCGTCACCAGCGCCAGGGCCAGGATCACCGCCAGTGGCGGCCACCCCTGCACCGGGCCCAGCACCGCGTCGGCGACGCGCCCTAGAACGGCATTCAACGCGGTCATGGTCTACGAGAGATAGCCAAGGCCCTTGAGCTTCTTCTTGAGCTCTTCTTCCGACTCGGAACCTTCGAGCAGCTTCAGTTCCTTTTCGAGCGCATGGGTGATGAACTCGTCGACCGACGAGTAGCCCGCCAGGTCGGCGTAGCGTTTCACCCGGGCGAGCAGGGCCTTGTCGAGGGTGACGTTGCCTCCGAAGATCACTGGGTCCTCCGTGCGGGGAAATCGCTGATGCCGAATTCGGCGAGGATGGCCGCGGCCAGGGTCTGCAGGCTGGGGGCCGGGCGGGTCGAGCGCGCGGCTGGTGAAGAGCACGCCGGGCACGTGGGCCGGATCCATGCTGTGGTCGCCGCTCCAGTGCTCGCGGTTGTCGCTGAAGACCTCGGCGGCGACGATGCCGAGGGCCGAGTCGCTGGCCACACGCGTGCCGCGGGCATAGCCGACGATGATGTCGGGCGCGAGCCGAGGGTAGGCGTGGCCCGCATACGTCTGCTCGCTGACGAAGGCCGTGGTCACGGCCGGCTGGCCGGTGCCGGGGTCGATGGCCGCCTGCAGCTTGGCCGCGATCTCGGCGGCCAGGGCGGCGCGCCCGGCCGCCGGCACGAGGCCGGTGCCCTCGCGGCCCTGGGTGTTGACGTAGATGCCGTTCAGGCCCACGCCGTAGGCGCGCGTCCTGCTCCAGTCGACGCCGGTCAGCCCCGGCGCCAGGCCGGCGCGGTCGCTCGTCACCACCAGATAGCCCGCCTCGCGCAGCCAGCTGTTGACGTTCATGGCCCGCCGCCACGAGGCGAAGCCGTGGTCCGACATCACGACCAGAAGGTCGTTGGGACCGAGCCGGGCCGCGGTCGCGCCGACCACGGCGTCCATCTCGACGTAGAGATCTTCGACCACGGTGCGATAGGGCGCGTCGGCCTCGGTGTAGGCGGGGTGCCCGGGATCCATGGCCCGCCACATCACGTGCGACACCTGATCGACGTGCCCGAAATAATAGAAGAGCAGCCCGTCGTCGAAGCGGTCCAGCACGTAGTCGAACTGCTGGAAGTTCTCGGCGGCGGTGAGGCGGGCCTGGGCCAGCAGCTCGTCGGCGCTGAGGGCGCCGGCATTGCGCGCCCGCGTGTCCTCCGGCATACCTTGCGTGTAGTAAGCGGCCGCCGGCGCTGGCCAGTTCGGCGGCGTAGTCGTCCGGCGTGGAAATGGGCAGCGCCGGCGCCATCGGGTCGAGATTGATGGGGCTCACGTAGAGCTCGAAATAAGGCGTGAGGCTCTTCAGCAGGAAGCGCACCTCTCCGGGCAGCGTGGAGAAGGGGAGGAGCTCAAGTTCAATCGGGACCCACGAGCTCCACTCGCCGGGGCGCAGCACTCGCGTCTCGCCGCCGACGACGAGCTTCACCGACTGCCGGTCGCGATCGACATGGGCCGCAAACGGCATGGTCAGCGGCGTGGCCTTCACCAGGTAGGGATGCGGCGGCCCTTCGATGCGGCCGCGCGCCACTCCGTCGATGACGTCGATCGGCTGGATCACGCCGCCGGCGACGTCCTTCCGCTCGAACACCTCGGGGCGCGACGAGAAGAGCGTGAAGATGCCGTAGGTGCCGAGCATGTCGGGCGTGCCCATGCCGCTCAGCTCGCGCGTGGCCGTGCCCGACGGCGGGAAGTTGGCCGGCATGCGCATGATGGTGGTGTCGATGCCGCGCGCCTCGAGCACGTCCCAGAATGCGGTGCCGCCGCGCAGCAGCTCGACACGGCCACCCGACAGCGGGAGCTGATAGGGCCCGACGGTGAGCATGCGGCCCGGCGGCACCGTCCGCGAGGTGGAGAGAAACGACTCGAGCGTGGCCGGCTCGCGATGGATGAAGTCGAAGATGCCGTGCGCGCCCGGGTCCAGGCCGGTGATGAAGGTGGACCACGCCACCGGGCTGAGCGGCGGCGTCGAGGTGGCCAGCGGGCCGAAGCTGCCGGTGGCGGCGAGCGTCGACAGATGCGGCAGCCGCCCGCGGGCCATCAGGTCGCGCGCCAGCTGATGGTCGAAGCCGTCGATGCCGAGCACCACCACGCGCCGTCCGGCAGCAGTATGACTGGGGCCACAGGCGGCGGCCACGGCGGCCACGAGCATCGCGACGAGCGCCACGGCCACGGCGCCGCGGCCGAGACGCGGCGAACCAGGCGCGCTCACGAGGCCACGGCCCACGGGCGGCCGTCCATGTGCGCCGGCGGCTGCAGGCCGAAGAGGCGGAGTGCCGTGGGTGCGATGTCCACGATCGACAGCTCGCCGTCGGCGTCGACCTTGCGGTTGCAGAACATCACCCCGGGCACGAGCCGCGGGTCGATGCAGTGGTCGCCGCTCCACGCCTTGGTGTTGTCCTCGAACACCGGTCCCGAAACCATCCCGGTGGCGCAGTCCCACGAGGTGCGGTAGCCGGCGTTGTAGCCGATGATGAGGTCCGGCGCGTTCTCGCGGTAGGGGCCGTCGTAGATGACGGCCGTGTCGAACGCTTCGCGCACCCCGATGTCGCCGCCCTCGACGTCGGGCAGTCCGGCCAGCTTGGCGATGATCTCGGCCTTGACCGCGGCCGCCTCGGCGCCTGGCGCGACGATGCCGCTCTGCTCGCGGCCGCGCAGGTTCAGGAACATCCCGCTCAGGCCGAGGCAGTAGGCCCGCGTCCGGGTCCAGTCCACGTCGCGCAGCCACTCGGTCGAGCCGTCGGTGCCCTCGCGCAGGGTGAGGTAGCCCTCGCGCCGCAGCCAGGCGTTCAGGTTGACGCCGCGGCGGAAGGCGCTGAAGCCGTGGTCCGAGATGACCATCAGCACGTCGCGCGGCCCCAGCGTCTGCAGCACCTCGCCGACGAGCGCGTCGTTCTTCCGGTAGAGATCGCGGATGGCGTGCTGGTGTTCGGCCGGCGCGTCGGCGCGATGGGCGGGATGGGCGGCGTCGAGGTAGCGCCAGAACATGTGCTGGATGCGGTCGGTGGCGTCGAAGACGCACACGAGCGCTCCTGAGCGCAGCTTCTCGAGCGAGCTCAGGAACATGGCCCGGCGCTCGTCGTCGATGTCGTGCGCCTGCTTCAGGAACGTGGCGTCGTCGGTGACGCCCTCGTTCAGCGCCCACGTGTCCTCGGCCAGGCCCAGCGTGGCGAAGGAGCCGTGGCGCTTGGCCAGGTAGCCGGCGTAGTAGGCCGGATGCGAGATGGGCATCGCCGGCGCTTCCGGATCGAGGTTGATGGGCGACACGTAGAGGGAGAAGTGGTCCCCGAGTTCCAGCACCTGGCAGCGCGCGATGCCCGACACGGTTGCGCCGGGTGCGGCCTTGAAGGTCATCGGCACCCAGTCGCTGAGCTCGCCCGGGGCGAGCGTCACGGTCGTGTCGCCGAGCGTGAGCCGCGCCTGTGAGGCCACGCGGTCGAGACGGATGACGAGCGGCGTCGTGAGCGGCGGGTGGCCTTTGACGAAGCCGTTGTCGGGACCGGTGATCACCGTGTCGATCACGTCGCCGTGCACCTCGACGGGCACGCGGATGCCGCCGTCCTTGAAGCGCCCGGTCGCCGGCCGGGTGGTGAAGAGCATGAACGTGCCCTGCGTGCCGAGCAGGTCGGGCACGCTCATGGCGCTCAGTTCGGCGCCGTAGAAACGATCCGGCGGGAAGGTGATGGGCACGCGCAGGATGGTGCTCCAGATGCGGCGCTCGCCGAGGATGGTCCAGAACGGCTTGGACCGGCGCAGGTTGGTCAGTTCGGGCCGGTGCCGCGGAATGAGGTATTTGCCAATCGAGAAGAACTTCTCGACCTTGCCGATGCGCGTCGACGACAGCATCGGCAGGTAGGTGCGGCGGTCGCGGTCGAGGAAGTCGAAGATGTTGTGGCGCGCCGGGTGCGTGCCGGTGCTGAACGACGACCAGGCCACCGGCGAGAGCGCGGGATAGGTGGTCTGCAGGCGGCGATAAGCGCCTTGCGCGGCGAGCGCCGCGAAATGGGGCAGCAGCCCCTCGGACATGAAGCGGTCGGTCAGCGCCGGGTCCTGGCCATCGAAGCCGAGCACGATGAAGCGGTCGACGGCGGCGGGCGGCGGACCGCTGCGGCGGATGACGCGCCACAGCGCGCGGAACGGCCAGGCCAGTATCGACGCGGCCACCGCCAGCATCGTGACCAGGATGACGAGGAACGACGACATCACCGCGAAGCCGGCGCCGGGCCCGATGTAAGCGGCGGCCGGGGCCGGGGCCAGCGCCACGACGGCCGCCACCAGAAGGGCGGTGGCGGGGTGTGGTACAAGACTGGCCATGCGGCGCATCGACGGGAGCATGTGTCCGGGCCGTATTGTACTGCTCCGGACGGCGGGGCGCGCGGGCGGGCCCGCCCCGCGGTGATGCACGCCCTGCTGCGCCGGCTGCGCTACGGCCGGCCCATCGTGGTGGTGTCGGGTCTGCCGCGCTCGGGCACGTCGATGATGATGCGCATGCTCGAAGCCGGTGGCGTGGCGCCGGTGACCGACGGCGTGCGCGCGGCCGACGACAGCAACCCGAAGGGCTACTTCGAGTTCGAGCCGGTCAAGGGCCTCGACAAGGACGGCGATCGGTCGTGGCTGCCGGCGGCCCGCGGCCGGGCCGTGAAGATCATCTCGTTCCTGCTCACGTGGTTGCCCGAGGACCACAACTACGCGGTCATCTTCATGCACCGTCATCCCGACGAGATCATCGCCTCGCAGCAGGCGATGCTGCGGGCCCGCGGCGAAGCGGTGGCTCCGGACGACGCCGCGCGCTCGCGCGAGGTCTACGCCGGGCACCTCGCCCAGGTCGAGCGCTTCATGGCCGGCCGCGAGTGCTTCCGCGTGCTGCCGGTGCACTATCACGACGTGATTGCCGCGCCCGAGGCCGCCGCTCGCGACGTGGCGCGCTTCCTCGGCCGCCGGCTCGACACGGCCGCCATGACCCGGTCGGTGGAGCGTCAGCTTTATCGCCACCGCGTCGATCAACAGCAGTCCCGCCAGTCCCAGGACCTGACCGGCCGGCTTGGCGCGGCGCAGGCCGCCGCGCCCGTCAGGGCGGGCATGGGCCGGGCGTCGCCGCGGATTAGAATGCCGCCCATGTCGACACGCGTGAGCGCGCTCGTGGGCGTGGTGGTGCTGGCCGCGGCCGGGTGGTGGTGGGCAGGACGCGCCACGGCTCCGGCAGGGCCGGGGGCGGCGGAACGCCCGGTGTCCACGCCAGCGCCCCACGCCGACGTCGCACTGGGTGGCGACGGCGCATCAGCAGGGCATCGTCGGCTACCGCGATCCGGCCGTGGCCATCGCGCCCGGCGGACGGCTGGTGGCCTACTCCGAGGGCCGCCAGTTGCGCGTCGTCCCGATGGGCGGCGGCGTGGACGTGTCCAGCGCCCGCGGCGAGGGCCAGGTGCGCCACCTGACGTGGGTCGACGACCGCCGCGTCGTCTTCGAGGACGGCGGCGCGCCGGCCCGCTGGCAGCTGCACGAGATCGGCGTCGGCACCCGGCCGCTCTGGCCGTTGTCCAGACTCGAGGGCTCCGGCGCCGACGAGCGGCATGAGCCTGGAGGCCAACACGCTGCGTCAACTGAGCGCGAGTCCCGACGGCGCCTGGCTGGCCGGCATCGTCGCGGGA
Organism: uncultured Acidobacteriota bacterium; assembly: GCA_963834325.1. Classification (GTDB taxonomy): domain Bacteria; phylum Acidobacteriota; class Vicinamibacteria; order Vicinamibacterales; family UBA2999; genus CADEFD01. The sequence goes on along the minus strand of CAWIBL010000012.1, from coordinate 2,050,864 downwards.
CGCGAGGGGCCGGAACTGTGGCGCGTGCGCCTCGACGGCCAGGAGCTGTGGCGCACGGCCATCACCACCGGACGTCCGTCGTGGCCGGCCTGGGCGTCGGCCACCGAGATGGCCTGCGTGCTGAGCACCGGCTCCGGCGACGGCCTGTCGGTGCCGTGCGGCACGGTCCCGCTCGTGACCACGCCGGCCCTGCGCGTCGCCGGGCCGATAGCGTTTGCGCCCGACGGCGCCGCCATCTACACCGCGGCCGCCAACGATCGCGGGTTCGTGGACCTGTGGCGGGTGACGCGAGAGACCGGCGTGGCCGCGCCGCTGACGCACACCGGCCGCGACAGCTATGGACCCTCGGTGGCGCGCGACGGAACCGTGGTCTACAAGACGCAGGAATACCGCACGCACCTCGGCGAATGGCGCGACGGCGTGGTCCGTCCGCTCACCACGTTCCAGGCCGAGACCCCGTGGTGGCATCCCACCCAACCGCTGCTGTCGATGACCTTCGGGACGTGGCGGCGTCAGCTGGACGACGCCAACTATCCCGACATCGCCCAGGACGTCGGCGTGCTCGATCTCGCGGGGCCGCTGCCCGCCGACCAGCCGACGCAGGTGATTGCCGCCTCGGATTCCGAAGACCAGGGCATGGCCTGGTCGCCGGACGGGCGGTGGATTGCGTTCCACTCGCACCGCGAGATGTCCGACGACGTGTGGCTGCGGCCGGCCGACGGCAGTCAGCCCGACCGGCGCATCACCAGGCTCGGCCGCGGCGCGGAAGTGGGGTGGCCGCGCTGGGCGCCCGACGGCAAGACGTTGCTGCTCGACGGCACGAACCAGGCGGGCGAGTCGGTGATGTTCACCCTGGGCCTCGATCAGGCCACCGGCACGGTCACGTCGGAACTCCGGGAGATCGGCGCGCCCGGATTCGAGATCACCCACGGCGAGTGGCTGCCCGACGGGCAGCGGCTGGTGGCCATCGCCAAGGCCGGGCCGGGGCAGCATGCGGTGCTGCTCGTGGCGGCCGCCGGGGGCACCGCGCAGGTGCTCCACGGCTTCGCCAGCGAACACGATTTCCCCGGGCTGTCGGTGCGGCCTGACGGCTCGGCCTTCACCTTCGTCGCGCCGGGCGGCGACGGCTTCTACCAGTTGTTCGAGCGGGCCCTGACCGGCGGGCCGGTGGAGCAGCTGACGTTCGACCCATCGCACAAGAGCCAGCCCGCCTGGTCGCCTGACGGCACGCGGCTGGCCTTCACGGCGTGGAGCTACGACGCGTCGATCTGGCGGGTCGTGCCGTAAGCGGCGCCGGGCCGCGGCTGGCGGGGCGTAACGCGGAGGCCTGGACCGCTCCAGGCCTCCGCCGGTCGAGGGCTACTTCGAAGCGACGAACATGATCTCGACGAGACCGCCGGCGCTGACGAGACCGGTGCGAACCGTGGCCCGCGCCGGCAGATCCTTGGCGATGACCGCGCGGTAGCCCTTGTTCATACCGTCGAAGTTGGCGACGTCGGTGATGTAGACGACGCCGTCGACCACGTCGCTCCAGCCGAATCCCGCCACCTTCATCGTGCGTTCCACGCGCGCCAGGATTTCCCTGGTCTGCGCCTCGATGTCGGTGGCGTTGGCGGCGGTGTTGCCGAGGATGCCCGACACGTAGAGGCGATTGCCGACCTTGACCGCGCTGCTCAGCAACGGACTCGGCTTGCCGGGCGTGCCGTCGGCCGCGGGCGTGGCGAAGATCTGCTTGGGACCGCTCACCGCCGTCATGGTGATCTCCACCAGGTTGGCGGCGCCCATGAGCGGCGAGACCACGGTGGCGCGGGCCGGCGGTTCCTTGGTGAAGAAGGTGCGGTAGACCTCGTTCATCTCCTGGAACTTGCTGTTGTCGGTGATGAACACCTTGCGAGCTCACGACGTTGTCGTAGCTCATGCCGGCGGCCTTGAGGATCTCGGCGCCGTTGTCGAGCACGGCCTTGGTCTGCACCGCCATGGGTCCCTCGACGACCGAGTTGTCCTTGCCGTTGCGGGCGACCAGGCCCGGACAGGAACAGCGTGTTGCCGGTCTTGATGCCGTAGCTGTAGGGATTGGGCGACTTCATCCAGTCGGCCGGGTGGATCACCGTGCGGTCGCCGCCGGTGGGCACGGCCACGACCGACATCTCGACCAGGCCGTTGGGCAGCACCAGGTCGGCGACGATGGTGGTCCGGGCCGGCGGGTCGGCCTTCCAGAACGTGCGGTAAACCTCGTTCATGGCCGCGAAGTCGGCGGCGTTCTTGATGTAGACCTGCACCGAGGCGGCGTTGGCCAGGCTCGAGCCGGCCTTCTTCAACGTCGCGTCGAGGCTGTCGAGGACGGCCTTGGTCTGGGCGCGGATGTCGCCGTCGGGAACGATCGTGCCCGACGCGTAGACCAGCCCGTCGGCCTTGGTCGCCGCGCTGAAGGGCAGCGCCGACGTGCCCGCGATGCGCTGAACCTGCGCCGTCATGCTGCCTCCGAGTCCGATGATTCCGATGAGTCCTGCCGCCACCAGTCGTCGCACGTGCGCCTCCTTCAGCCGGGCCTTCGCGCCCGCGCGGCGTTCACTTTACCTCAGGCTGCCGCCGTCCGGCGACGCGTCGACACGCACGGGCGGCGGCTGCCAGCGCGTAGCCGAAGCGCGGTCGAATCCGCTACACTGGCCGCGGATATGCCGTCGTTGCGACAACTCCCGAAGATCGTCCGCAAGCGCTCCAAACTCCACGGTTTGGGGGTCTTCGCCGGCGAGCCCATCAACAAGAACAAGTTCATCGTCGAGTACGCCGGCGAGCTCATCCCCAACAAGGAGAGCAACAAGCGCGAAGACAAGTACCTGAACCAGGGCTGCATCTGGGTCTTCCGCCTCAACCGCGCCTGGTCGCGCGACGCCCACGTGGGCGGCAACAACGCGCGCTTCATCAACCACTCGTGCACGCCCAACTGCTACAGCTACGTCGACGTCAAGAACAAGCAGATCTGGATCCGCGCGGGCAAGCACATCGAGCCCGGTGACGAGTTGACCTACGACTACAACACCGAGGGCGACAAGACCATCCAATGTCGCTGCCGGCCCGGCTGCAAGACCAAGCTCTGAGCCCGCGGTCACGCCGCGCCGCGGCCGTGACCACGGCGTGGGTCGTGCTCTGCGCGCTGTCGTGGGCGGCCCTGCTGGCGCAGCCGGCCGCGCCGGCCGCCCCGCCCGGCCTGGCCACGCTCGCGGTCGACTGGCCGTCGCGACGCATCGTCACAGAGACGGAGGCCGGCCTGCTCGACCGGCCGGTGCTGCCCGGCGCGACGGCGCAGGTGTTCGCCCTGGCGGCGGCCGCCGAGGCCGGTCTGGCCTCGGCTTCGACGAGGCATCTGTGCCGCCGGGTCGCCACCGCCGACGGGCGGCGGTTCGTCTGCACCCATCCCGATCTGAAGCGTCCGCTCACCGCGGCCGAAGCGCTGGCCTACGCCTGCACCGACTACTTCGTCGCCCTCGCCGCACGGCTGCCGCGCGCCTCGCTCAACCACCTGCGGCGCCGGGTCGGCCTCGACCCGATTGCCGGCGACGTCCCCTGGGTGTCGGCCGTGCTCGGCCTGGCCGGGCCCGAAACCTCGCCGCGCGCCCTGCTGAGCGCCGTGGCGCGCACGGCCGGCGTCGGTCCGGATACGCCGGTGGCGCTGCCGGCGGCGGCGCGCGCGCTGGTGCGTGCCGGGCTGCGGGGTGTGCCCGACTACGGCCCGTCCATCGCCGTCGTCGGCCGCAGCGGCACCGGCCTGGTCAAGGCGGGGACCTCGCCGCTGCCCGGCGGCGGTGCGCTCGGCGTGGTGATGGCCTTCGCGCCCGCCGCTGCGCCGACGCGCGCCGTGCTCGTCGTGGCCCGGAGCGGACGCGGCTTCGACGCGCCAGCAGTCGCCGCGGCGCTGCTGGCGCCGGGCGCCGGGCGCCTGGCCGCGGTACCGGCGGCGGCGCCGGCTGCGGCGAGCCCGTCAGCACCGGCCGCGTTGCCCGCTCGATCCGGGCCGCCCGCGACCGATGCGGCGTTGCGCGCGGTGAGCGGCGCGCGGGTGGTGCGCGTGGGCGGAGCACGCGCGCGCGGCTCGGTGCGGATCGAGACGCTGCCTCTCGAGGAATACGTGGCCCGCGTCATCTCTGGCGAAGGGCAGCCCCGCGCCGGCGCCGCCGCGCACGAGGCCCTGGCCATCGTCATCCGCACCTTCGCGCTGGCCAATCGGCACCGTCACCGCGCCGAAGGCTACGACCTCTGTGACAGCACGCACTGCCAGGTGATGCGGCCCGCCTTGCCGGTGGCGCGCGAGGCGGCCTTGGCCACCGCCGGCCGCGTCCTGCTCGATCGGGGCCAGCCGGCCTTCGTGTATTACTCGGCCCACTGCGGCGGCATTCCGGCGCTGGCCTCCGAGGTCTGGCCCGGCGCCGTGGATTACCCGCCCGGGGAGCCGCACGACGACGCCTGCGCGGACCAACCGGGCTGGTCCAACGAGCTGACGACCGCGCAGGTGCAGCAGGCCCTGCGGGCGGCCGGCGGCCGCGGCCGGCGGCTCGAGTCGCTGACCATCGCCGCCCGCACCGCCTCGGATCGGGCGGCCCGCTTGAACGTCGCCGGCTTCGTGCCGGCCACGGTCTCGGCCTACGAGTTCCGCATGGCCGTGGGGCGCACCATCGGCTGGCAGATCGTGCGGAGCACGGCCTTCGAGGTGAAGCGTACCGCGGCCGGCTATCGCTTCAGCGGCGTCGGCTACGGGCACGGCGTGGGCCTGTGCGTGGTCGGCGCCGGACGGCGCGCGGCGCGCGGCGAGACGGCCACGCAGATCCTGCGCGCCTATTTCGGCGACCTGGCCGAGAGCACGATGGGCGCGACGACGCTGACGCGCGCGGGCGGGCCGGCCGCCGGGCCGCGCAGCGCCGCGGTGCCGCCGCCGAGTCGCGGGGTGCCGCCCGTGCCGGCCGTCACGCCAGCGCCGCCGGTGCCGGCGGGGTCGCCAGCGGCGCCCCGCGCGGTCGCGTCGAGCGCGGTCGCGTCGAGCGCGGTCGGCGGCATTCGACTGGTGCTGCCGCCGGGCGCCGAGAGCGAGGCCGTCGCCCTGCTCGACCTGGCGCGGCGCACCCGCGCCGAGGTGGCAGCTCGCGCCGGCATTGCCGACCCGGCCGCGATGACCATCACCGTGCACCCCACCGTCGAGGCGTTCGGACGCGCCACCGGACAACCGTGGTGGGGCGCGGCTTCGACCGTGGGCACCGACATCGACGTCCTGCCGCTCGCCGAGCTGCGCCGCCGCGGCACGCTCGAGTCGACGCTGCGGCAGGAGGTCGCGCACGTGGTCCTCGACGGCGCGCTACGAGCCCGTCCGGCGTGGGTGCGCACCGGCGCGGCCATCGTCTTCTCGTCGCGCTGAAGGCGTCGGCCGGTCCGGCCGGCGAGAGCGTCACGTGCCCGACCGACGCGGAGCTGCTCCGTCCGGTGTCGGGCGGCGCCGAGCGCGAAGCCTTCGCGCGGGCCGAACGCTGCTTCCGGCGTCAGATCGCGCAAGGCCGCGCCTGGCGCGACGTGCGCTGAGGCCGGCGTCAGCCGGAAGGGACGACCAATCAGTCCGCGGCGGCGAATCCGATGTCCACGCCCACGCGTTTCCCCTGCACGACCACTTCCTCCACCCGGCCCCCCGCGCCGGCCAGCACCGTGGCCGCCACGACCAGCCGCAGACCCAGCCCGGACCGGAGCTGGTTGAAGGGTTCGCGCACGGTGCCCCGCGCGTCCGCGTCGCCGCCGCTGCCGGCCGCGCGCACGTGGCAGGTGACGACGCCGGGTCCGGGTCGGGACACCGTCAGCCGCGCGTTCACGCCGTGCTCGCGGGCCACGGCGGCGGCAACCGCCGCGACGGCGTCGGCCAGGGCCGCGCGCGTCACGCCGAGACGTACCGGCGCGGCGTCGCGGGCCGCGACCTCGAACGGCAGGCTCTGTGCCGCGGCGGTGGCCTCGACGTCGCCGAGCACCTCGGCCAGGTCGAACACCGCCGTCACGCCGTCGTCGGCCTTCCACGTCTTCACCAGCCGGCTGGCGTCGTCGAGGATCTCGACCAGGCGCTGCTGCGCCCGTCGGGCTCCGGCGAGGGCTTGCTGCTGTTCCGGGCTGAGGGCGCTGCCGGCCCGCTCGATGAGGATCAGGTAACCGCCGATGACGCCGGCCGGAGAGCGCAGTTCGTGACCGAGGAGGGACAGCAGGGCAGCCGCATCGCGCATGGCCATGCCGCAAACGCTACTATGGCGCGGCCGTCCATGTCAGTTGCGCTTCCGCTCGTGACCGTCGTGGTGCCGGTGCGGGGCGACTCCGCGCCGCTCTCGGCCCTGCTGGCGCAGTTGCCGCCGCGCGCCGGCCTGGAGCTGGTGGTGGCGAGCAGCGGCACGGTGGACGCCGCCCAGCAGCGCCTTCGCACCGTGCGACCCGACGTGATCTGGCTCGACGCGCCGCCCGGGCGTGGCCCGCAGCTCAACGCCGGCGCGGCCGTGGCCCACGGCGCCTGGCTGTGGTTCGTCCACGCCGACAGCCGTCTGCCGCCGGGGTGGTTCGACGCCTTTGCGGCGCTCGAGGCCGCAGGCACGGCCGTGGGCGGCAGCTTCGCCTTCGGGCTCGCTTCCCCGGCGTGGCAGGCCCGCTGGCTGGAGCGTGGCGTGGCGCTGCGGGTGCGGCTCTTCGACCTGCCTTACGGCGACCAGGGAATTTTCGTGCGCCGCGCGGTGTTCCAGTCCATGCGGGGCTTCACGCCGATTCCGCTGATGGAAGACGTGGAGTTCGTCGGCCGCTTGAAACGCCGCGGCCGGCTCGCACATCTCAGCCACACCCTGGTCACCTCGGCCCGGCGCTGGGAAGACCGGGGCTGGCTGCGGCAAAGTGCCTCCAATCTCGTGACGCTCGGGCTCTACGCCCTGGGAGTCTCGCCGGAGCGGCTGGCGCGAAGGTATGATCGGGGCTCGACTTCTTCCAAAGGCTCATCACATGTTGATCAAGCAGGCGCCTGACCTCCGCGAGTCCGAGGTGACCCCTCGCGAGCTGTACCTCCGCCGCCGGGAGTTCATCGGCGCGGCCGGCGCCACCGCCGCGGCGCTGGCGACGGGTGTGCTCACGCCGGGGCAGGCCCTGGCCCAGAATCCGTCGGCCCAGAAGCTGGCCAACCTGAAGAAGAGCTCGTTCAGCACCGACGAGAAACTCAACTCCTACCGCGACGTCACCACCTACAACAACTTCTACGAGTTCGGTCTGGACAAGGGCGACCCGGCCCGCCACGCCCATTCGCTGAAGCCCAAGCCGTGGACGATCAAGGTCGAAGGCGAGTGCGGCAAGCCGGGCACCTACAACATGGAAGACATCCTCAAGTGGTTCCCACTCGAGGAGCGCATCTACCGGATGCGCTGCGTGGAAGCCTGGTCGATGGTCATTCCGTGGGCCGGCTTCCCGCTGGCCGACTTCGTGAAGCGCATGGAACCCACGTCCAAGGCCAAGTACATCGAGATGCGCACCCTGGTCGACCTGCGGCAGATGCCTGGCCAGACCGAGCCGGCGCTGCAGTGGCCCTACCGCGAGGGCCTGCGCCTCGACGAAGCGCTCCATCCGCTGGCGCTCTTGGCCGTCGGGCCTCTACGGCGAGGTGCTGCCGAATCAGAACGGCGCGCCAATCCGCCTGGTGGTGCCGTGGAAGTACGGCTTCAAGGGCATCAAGTCGATCGTCTCGGTGAAGTTCGTCGAGAAGGAGCCGCTCAACACCTGGCAGCAGACGCGCGCCGAGGAATACGGCTTCTACGCCAACGTCAATCCCGATGTCGATCATCCGCGCTGGACGCAGAAGTCGGAACGGCGCATCGGCGAGTTCTTCCGCCGCAAGACGCTGCCGTTCAACGGCTACGGCGACCAGGTCGCCTCGCTCTACGCCGGCATGGACCTCAAGCGCCAGTACTGAGCCGGTTGTCATTGCGCGGATCGGACCGGATCGATCCGCGCCCCACACCTGCCCGTGACCCACACCCAGTTCCTCCGCCGCGTCGTCAAGCCGGCTGTCTTCCTGGCGGCGCTGCTGCCGGCCGCGTGGCTGGTCTACCACGCGTTGTGGGGCGACCTCGGCGTGAACCCGGTCGAGACCATCACCAACCACACGGGCATCTGGACCCTGCGCTTCATCGTGGTCACGCTGGCGCTCACGCCGCTGCGCTGGCTGAGCGGCGTCAATGCGCTGGTGCTGTTCCGGCGCATGGTCGGCCTGTTCGCGTTCTTCTACGGCACGCTGCACTTCATGACCTACTTCGTGCTCGACCACTCGCTGGCCTTCGACGGCGTGTGGGAGGACGTGGTCAAGCGGCCGTACATCACCGCCGGCTTCACCGCCTTCGTGCTGATGATTCCGCTGGCGCTCACCTCCACGCAGGGCTGGATTCGCCGTCTGGGCGGCCGCAAGTGGAACCTGCTGCACCGGCTCTTCTACGTCACCGGGATCGGCGCGGCGCTGCACTATTTCTGGAAGGTGAAGCTCGACACCACCAGCCCGGTCTGGTACGCGCTCGTCATCGGCGTGCTGCTGGCCGCGCGGGTGTGGAAGGCGATGGCCAAGCGGCAGGCCGCCACGGCCACCGCCGCGGCGCGTGTGGCCCGGCAGTCCTGATGCCGGCCGACGGCGCGCGGGTGAGTCCCGTGGCGCGTCCGGCCGTGGCCATGCTGGCGCGGAGTCCGCGCGCTGGCCGGTAAGACCCGCCTGACCTCGCACCTGCCCGACGCCGCCGCCCAGGCCCTGCGCCGCGCGCTGCTGCTCGACACCGTGGACGGCGCGCTCGCGACGGGCTGGCCGCTGCACCTCTTCGTGACGCCCGCCAGCGAGCAGCCAGTGGTGCTCGAGTGGATCACGGCCGACCCGACCCTTGCCGCGAAGGTGGGGCAGTGTCGTCTGCATGCGCAGGCCGACGGCGACCTGGGGACGCGCATGGCCGCGGCGATGCAGGGCGTGCTGGCCGCAGGTCACGACGCGGTGGTGCTCGTCGGCTCCGACGTGCCGGCGTTGTCCGCCACTGCGCTCCTGGACGCGGTGGCGGCGCTCGACCGGCCCGGCGGCGAGTCGCGGCTCGTGTTCGGGCCGGCGCGCGACGGCGGCTTCTACCTGGTGGCGGGGCGGGCGGCGTGGCCGGACGCGTTCACCGGCGTGCGGTGGAGCACGAGCACAGCGCTCGCCGACACGGACACCCAGGCCCAGGCCGTGGGGCTCGACGTCACGCGGGTGGCGCCGGGCGACGACGTCGACACCATGGCCGACCTGCAGCGTCTGCTGCAGACATCGCCGTCAACGGGCGCGCCGCGCACCCGCGCCTGGGCCGCTACGCGCTGAACAACCGGCGGGCCAGCGCCATGGTGTTGTAGACGCCCCAGGCCAGCGGCGCCGTCACGAGCAGCCAGGCCACGGCGACTGGCAGCCAGTGGCCGGCCGGCGCGGGCAGTAGCTCGGCGTCGCGTGTGCCGGGGTGGCCCGCGGCGCTGGCGCGGGCCTTGGCCTGAGTGCGCGCGGCGTCCTGCTCGAACCGCCGCTCGGCCACGGCCCGCACCGCCAGATTGCAGAAGAACCCGGCCACCAGGAAGCCGGTCAGGATGTACATCGTAATCTGGTAGGCCTGCGCCGGCGGCACGCCGCGCGCGATCTGCGCTTCGCGGATGTAGTTCACGAGCACCGGCCCGAGGATGCCGGCCGTGGACCAGGCAGTGAGCAGCCGGCCGTGAATGGCGCTGACGTGGCCGATGCCGAAGAGATCGGCGAGGTAGGCAGGGATGGTGGCGAAGCCGCCGCCGTACATGGTGAGGATGACGCAGAACACGGCCACGAAGAGCGCCAGGTTCCCGCTCGTGCCGATGGCCGGCACGCTGGCGTAGAGCCCCGCCCCGAGCAGGAAGAACACGGCGTAGGTGGCCTTGCGCCCAATCCGGTCCGAGAGCGACGCCCAGAAGATGCGGCCGCCGATGTTGAAGAGACTGAGCAGCCCGGTGAAGCCCGCGGCCGCCGACGCGGTGACGCGTCCCTGGAACATCTCCTGGATCATCGGCGAGGCCATGCCCAGCACGCCGATGCCGGCGCTGACGTTCAGACACAGCACCGCCCACAGCAGCCAGAACTGCGGCGTGGTCCACGCCGCCGCCGCCGTCAGGCCCTGCGCGCGGGCCACGCTGTCCTCCGAGGGCGGCGGCGTCCAGCCGGCGGGCTTCCACCCGGGCGGCGGCAGGCGATAGCCGAACGCGCCGATGAGCATCGCGGTGAGATACAGCGCCCCCATCACCACGAAGGTCTGCCACACGCCGACCGAGGTGGACGTGGCGAAGCGCTGCATCAACTGGTCGGCCAGCGGCGTGCCGATCATGGCGCCGCCGCCGAAGCCCATGATGGCCAGGCCCGTGGCCATGCCGCGGCGGTCGGGGAACCATTTCATCAGCGTGGACACGGGCGAGATGTAGCCCAGCCCGAGTCCGCAGCCGCCAATCACGCCCGAGCCCAGCCACAGCAGCCACACCTGATGGGTGTAGACGCCCAGGGCCGACAGGAAGAACCCGCCGCCCCAGCAGCAGGCGGCCACCACCCCGGCCTTACGCGGACCCTCGCGCTCGACCCATTCGCCGAACAGCGCTGCCGACGAGCCCAGCATCACGAAGAACAGGGTGTACATCCACCCCAAGGTGCTGATCTTCCAGTCGTTTGGCGCCGCCTCGGTGACGCCGATGGCCCGGCTGAGCGGCAGCCAGAACACGCTGAAGCCGTAGGCCATGCCGATGGACAGGTGGATGGCCAGGGCGGCAGGCGGCACCAGCCAGCGGTTGTAACCCGGCCGGGCGATGATGCGACTTTTCGCGAGCAGGGGCAGCGCCGGCAGCATCGGCGCGATTATGTGCTAGAATCAACTTCTTCTGTCGCGGGGTGGAGCAGTCCGGTAGCTCGTTGGGCTCATAACCCAAAGGTCGCGGGTTCAAATCCCGCCCCCGCAACCAAATCTTCAGCAGCGGCCGCCGGGCAACCGGCGGCCGTTTTGCGTGTACGCGCTTCCCAGCTTTCGCAGACATGACGTGGTCTTCCCCGCAGCCTGGGCCGATGGTATCGTCGGCGGCCGGAACTCACGAGGCTCGGGCCCGTGCGGCAGGCAGCCGCGCCACCCAAGGGCGAAAGCGTGCGCCGGGTCCGTCCAGACAGTCAGGAGGGTCGCACTCGCGCGGCGGCGTGCCGGCCCCGCGTTGCCGGACGGGAGGGGAGAACCACGATGGCCCTGTATGCATTCGATGGCACCGGCAATCAGGACCAGGAGGACGACGCGCGCGACAGCAACGTGCTCGACTTCTTCCTGGCCTACGAGGATCCGGACAAGAACACCGACACCAAAGCGAGCGTCGGCAGCCTCTACCTGAAGGGCATCGGCCGCGACGCCAAGACGCCACTCGGCACGCCGCTGGCCGAAGCCTTCGGCCTCGGCGGGCACAAGCGCGTGGACCAGGCCATGGTCCGCCTGCAACAGAACATCGCGCGCGGCGACGAGGCGATCGATGTCGTCGGCTTCAGCCGCGGCGCGGCCCTGGCGCTGTCGTTCGCCAACAGCGTGGCCGTCAAAATGCCCGGGCGGCGGATACGCTTCATGGGGCTCTTCGATGTGGTCGGGCAGTTCGGGGCGCCCGGCACCCGTCTGAATGCCGGCCACAACCTGCGGCTGCCGTCCAACGTCGACGTCTGCCGCCACGCCATGGCGCTCGACGAAGGGCGGTCGCTGTTCCCGCTCACCCGGTTGTGCGACGACCAGGGGACGCCTCCGGATGCGCTCGTCGAGCTGTGGTTCCGCGGCGTGCATTCGGATGTCGGCGGGGGCAACGGCAACCGCGGTCTGAACTGGATTGCCCTGCACTGGATGTTCACGCAGGCGCGTGCCGCCGGCGTGCCGATCTCCGAATCCGCCATCGCCCGCAACCGCGCCGACGAGGTTCACCCGCGGCAGATCAGCGACCACCGGATCGAGCTGACACGGCGGCGCTCGATCCGGCCGACCGACTGCCTGCACGCCAGCGTGGCGCTCGTCGAGGGCACGGCGGAGCGGCCTCACAACAATCCAGCGGCGGTACTCCGGCGGGTGAACGACGACGGCGCGTTCGTCGACGGCTGAGGCTGTCTCAGGCTCACCGCGGCGGCCACGTCGATTGCCGTCGGCGTCGATTCCCCAAGACAGGCGGACCCCATGGCCTCATCTCCCGCTGCCGGAAAGAACATCGTGCTGCTCTCGGACGGCACGGGCAACAGTTCGGCCAAGCTGATGCGCACCAATGTCTGGCGGATGTACGAGGCCCTGGACGTGGTCAACGGCAGCCAGGTCGCCATCTACGACAACGGCGTCGGCACCTCCTCGTTCACGCCGCTGGCGGTTCTCGGCGGCGCGTTGGGCTGGGGCCTCAAGCGCAATGTCCGGACCTTGTACCTCTTTGCCTGCCAGAACTACCGTCCGGGCACGCCGGAGCGCGAGGCCGATCGGCTCTTCGCGTTCGGATTCAGCCGCGGCGCCTTCACCGCGCGGGTGCTGATTGGCCTCATCGAGAGTCAGGGGCTGCTGGCCGGCGTCGAGAGCAAGGATCTCGAGCGGCACGCGAAATGGGCGTATCGGGAGTACCGCCGCCAGTTCAACGCCACCCGCGGGCTGATCACCCCGCTGCGGGCGCTGCGCGACCTGTGGCTGCGGACGTGGGACCGGATGCTCGACCGCCCGCCCTACGACGTGGCGAAGAACCACCGCCCGCGGGTCACGTTCCTCGGCTTGTGGGACATGGTGGATGCCTACGGCCTGCCCATCGACGAGATGACCCGCGGCTGGGACGAGTGGGTGTGGCCGCTGTCGGTCAAGGCGCACCTGCCGCCGCGGCAGGTCGACAAGATCTGCCACGCTATCGCCATCGACGACGAACGGCAGACGTTCCATCCGGTGTTGCTCGACGAGCGGCAGCAGGCCCCGGCGACGCAGACCGATCAGGAGGCCATCACGCAGGTGTGGTTTGCCGGCGTGCACTCGAATGTCGGCGGCGGCTACCCGGACGACTCGCTGGCCCGCGTGCCGCTGCGCTGGATGGCCAACGAGGCGGCGAAGAAGGGGCTGCGCCTGCACCGCTCGGTCGTCGAGGAGTGGGAGGCCCGCGCCGACCCGAATGGCCCGGCCAACGACTCGCGCCAGGGGTTGGGCGCCTACTATCGCTACAACCCGCGCAGCATCCAGAAGCTCACCAACGACCGCTTCGCCGATGTCTCCGTGCCGCTGCCGAAGATTCACCACAGCGTGCTGCGGCGCATTGCCGCGGGCCGCGATGCCTACGCCCCGATCGTGTTCCCGGAGACCTACGCCGTCGTCGGCGTCGACGGCGCCATCCGCGGCGGCGACGCCAACCCGGTGGAACATCCCACGCAGTCGGCGTCGCGCTGCGCCGACCAGGAGCGCGTCTGGAATCTCGTCTGGTGGCGGCGCATTGCCTACTTCACGACGGTCTTCCTGACGGTCACGCTCTTCGTGCGGCCGTTCATCCTCGATGCCAACACCGGCAGCGTGCTGGACGTGCCGTCGACGGCGCTCAGCGGCGTCGTCGCCCTGCTCGGCACGTTCCTGCCCGGCGTCGCCGAACCGTGGGTGGAGTTCTATCAGAACCGGCCGGCGCAGTTGATCCTGCTCGGCGGCCTCATCGTGGCCTTGCTGTGGGTGAGCACCCGCCTCCAGCAGGCGGCCGGCAACCGCATGCGCAAGCTCTGGGACGGCATCGTGGCCCAGCCCCGCGTCGAGGTCACGCCCAGCGCTCCGCCGCGCGACTGGGTGTATCGCCTACGCTCCCATCGGCTCTACCGCGACCTCTTTGCGCTGGCCACCCAGAAGGTGTTTCCCTTCGTCTTCGGCGTCGGCAGCCTGATTGCCATCGCGCTCGTGGCCATGGGCACGGCCAACCGCGCGGCGTTTGCCGCGGCCAGCGCCGGAGGGTGGACCTGCGTGGACCGGATTCCGGCGGTGGCCTGGGACGGCGGGCCGACGTCGCTGCCCTTGCCGAGCCGCGAACTGTGTCAACAGACGGGCCTGGAACTGCGCCAGGGCCAGCCGTACCGTGTCGAGGTCGTGCTGCCGGCCGATAACGGCGGCCCCGGCCTCGAGCGGTGGCAGGACGGCTCGTTCGACGTCGACAGCCCGGCCGGGTTCAGCAGCGGGCGAAGTCCGCTGTTCGTGGCCTTCCTGCCGTTTCGCCGGGTCCTCACCGCGCGCTGGTTCGTGCCCGTGGTGCGCATTGGCAACCACGTGGCCGAGTACCATCCGCTCAGCCGGATCGAGGAGATCCCGGGGGCCCGACGCTCCGGTCAGCGGCGTCTCCCCGGCGAAAGGCCCCGGGTGCGCGGCTTTGCCGAATTCACGCCGGCCCGCACCGGGCAGCTGTTCCTGTTCGTGAACGACGCCGTGCTCCCCGGTCCCTGGGTCAAGCAGCTCTACGAGAACAACTCGGGCACGGCGACGGTGACGGTCTTCGAGGTCGAGCCGGAGGTTGTCGCCGCCGCGGGACCGCGGTGAAAGCGGCGTTCCCGGGGTCGGGCCGGCGGCAAGGCGCGCGCCGGACTTGTTCCCACCCCGGCGCAGTCGCTATGCTGTCACCGCACGTGTTATTCGTCTGGCGCTGGGCCTGCGGGTCCACCCAGCATCTGTCCGAACCAGGAGTTGAACCAATGCGTTTCCGGAATATCTTTGCCTGCGCCGTTCTCGTCACCGCCGTCCTGGCGTCGCCTCGCCCGAGCTGGGCCCAGGGCGAAATGCGCTTCGGGGTCTGGGACAACTCGACCAACCCCAACAACGTCATGACCTACGAGCCCTACGAGAAGGGCGGCAGCAAGCTCACCGTCAGCAACCCGAGCAAGCCCGCGGATGCGTGGAGCTACGTGACGCTCTTCGACGGCAAGTTCCGTCCCGTCACCGGCCAGCCGGGCTCCGAGACGGCCGTCGAACTGATCAACGGGAATGCCAAGAGCATCCGCATCCTCAACAAGCGCGACGGCGTGGTCTACCAGGTGGTGATCAACACCCTGTCGGACGACAACAAGACCATCAGCAACGAATACATCCGCATGGACAAGGACGGCAAGATCACCGGCGTCACCCACGTCACCTACAACAAGCGGAAGTAACCACGCGCGACCGCTTCGACCAGCCGCGTCCAGCGGTCGTCCGCCGCCGCCTGCCGGCGATGGACGGCCCGCTGGCCGCCGTCTCCCCGCCTCAGCGGCTTTTCAGGTCGGCGAGTCCCTCGGCGTTGGCATCCACGGCCAACTCCACGTGCAGCGTGACCACGCCCGGCCCGGCCTGCACCGTGATTTTCCGGACCAGCGGCACGACCTGCCGAGGCTCGATCGCCGGCGCTGTTCCACTGGCGGCGGCCGGAGCCGCGGGCGCACTGGCCTGCGCGAGATAGCCGGCGATGAGTTCGTTGAGCAGCGCCTCCTTCACCGGGATGGAGGCGGTGAGCACCGCCCCGGTGAACGCCGCGAAACCGTTGGCTACTTGCCCCTGCCACCAATCCTGCATCTGATCCTCCACCACGTCTGTCAATTGGCCACGTCGGCGGCTGCGGTTGCGAGCCTCAGCGCACGGCCAGCGCGATGTCGACGTGCAGCCGGCCAGCGGTGGTCTGCAGCTGCACCCGCTCGAGATGCCGCCAGTAATGGCGATACGCCTCCAGGCCGTCGAGCGCCCCCAGGTCGATGGTCACGCGCCGGCCGGCGATGCGCACGCCCTTCAGCCGTAGCGCCTGGCTCAGCGTCCAGGCGAGCACGGTCGACGCCAGATCGAGCGTGATCTGCGGACCGCCGTCGGTCATGCGGACTTCGGGATCGAGCACGGCGCGGGCATGGACGAGGCCGTAGCGCACCATCAGCCGGCGGTCCGGCTGCACCTCGAGGGCGAAGCCGGGGGGCACGCCGCGGACCTGGCGCAGGGCGTCGTTGATCACGCGCTGCGACAAGGGCACGGAGCCGTGCAGCCGCGCCCCCGCCAGGCCGGGAAAGCCGGCCGAGGCTTCGCGCTGCAGCATGGTCATGAAGACGTTCATCGGAAGACTCGCCGGCTCGCTACCGCGCCGTCCGGGCGCGAATTGGGGAGACCCTGGCCCGCCCGTAGGCAACCGCCGCCAGCAGGCCGAACAGGACGGCGGTGATGACGGCCGGGGATGTCTCGCCGCGCTGGAGATGCAGCACGGTGGCGCCGGCCATGATCGGCAACAAGCACAGCGCCGCCGTCCCCACCAGCCACGGCTGGACGCGGAGCAGGCCCGGCAGCGTCAGTCCCACGGCGGCCGCCACCTCAGCGACGCCCAGCAGCAGGCTGAACCAGCGGGGCAGCATCGCGTTCATCTGCGTGGCGACCTCCGGCGGCGGGAACAGGAGCATCAGGCCGTGGGCAAGGAACGCCGCAGCGAGCAGCCCTTGCAGCACCCAGAGCAGCAGGTTCATCGCGCTATCGTACCCTGGCCCGCGCCCGATGATCGGGCCGGAGCCGGCTCGTGAAACGAATTGGCGAACCGGTCATCCAACTGGCCGGAACAGCCGTCGAACGGCTGAGCTCGGCCATGGTCCGACCGCAGGCCACGTGGACCCACTCGACTGGCACGTCTTTGGAAGGAACGGTACGAACCTCCTCGCCGGTCCCCGCTACGGCGCAATTGGCGTCGACCCGGAACCGCCAGCGAGTCGCCCGACCACGGCCCCGCGCGCCATCGCGGCCGCCCGCGCGCTGAGCCGTCCCTCTTTTGCAGTCGCGGCCCGACGGAAGGGGATTCGATGCACGCACCAATGAAGTACGTCGAAAAGGGGCTGACGCTCGCCGCCGGCGGCGCGTGGACCATATTCTCGCGGCTCAACCGGATCAAGCCCGGCGCGGCCCTCACCCCCGCGTGGTCCGACCTGCCGATGCTGAAGTCCCACGAGAAGAGCAAGCCGCCCCTTGGCTGGCCGCGGCAGACCGACTCGCTGTGTCCGACGTGCGTGCGTGAAGCCCGGCAGGCCATCCTCGACGGCCGCGCCCCGGTGGAGGCGCTGCTCACCGAGAAGCTCGGCGAGATCCCGGCCACCATCCTGCAACGCGACGGCAAGATCCTGATGGTCAAGGACTGCCCGGTGCACGGCCACTTCGAAGACGTGATGGCCATCGACACGGACTTCTTCCAGCACCTCGAACGCGCCTTCCCGGGCCGGGACATCCGCGCCCACAACGACGCGGCGCTCCACAATCACGGCAGCAGCACCATCAAGTACGGCCGCGGCTCGGTCCTCACCGTGGACCTCACCAACCGCTGCAACATGATGTGCGACCCGTGCTTCATGGACGCCAACCAGGTCGGCTTCGTGCACGAACTCACCTGGGACGACATCACCACCGTGCTCGACAACGCCATCAGCATCAAGCCGAAGCGGCAGATGTCGGTGCAGTTCTCGGGCGGCGAGCCGACGCTGTCGCCGTTCTTCCTCGACGCCGTCCGCTACGCCCGCAAGATCGGCTACACCTCCGTGCAGGCGGCCACCAACGGCATCGAGTTCGCCAAGGACCCGGCCTTCGCCCGGGCCGCGGCCGAGGCCGGGCTCCGCTACGCCTACCTGCAGTTCGACGGCATCGGCAATGCCGCCAACTCGCATCGGCACATCGGCAACCTGTTCGACGTGAAGCTGCAGGCCATCGAGCACCTCTACGAGGCCGGCGTGGACATCGTGCCGGTCATCACCCTGATCAACGGCGTCAACAACGAGCAGGTCGGCCGGGTCATCCAGTTCGCGCTCGACAACCCCAGGAAGATCAACTTCCTGTCGTTCCAGCCGGTGAGCTTCACCGGCCGCGACGAGGAGATCACACCCGAGCGGCGGGCGGCGCAGCGCTACACCTTGTCGCATCTGGCCCACGACGTGAAGAACCAGATGGGCATCGGCGAACCGGCCCGCGACTGGTTCCCGATCTCGTTCATGGGCACCTTCACCGACTGGGCCGACCAGGTCCACGGGCCCGACCACGAGTGGGGCAACCTCACCTGCGGCTGCCATCCCAACTGCGGCGTGGGCATGGCGGTGATGGTCGACAAGGACACCAAGGAAGCCGTGCCGGTCACGGCCTTCCTCAACGGCGAGCAACTGGCCCGGGACGTGACCGCGGTGACGGATGCGGGCCGCGGCCGGCTGCTCTCGGTCGTCGGCATGGCCCTGGCCCTGATGCGCAACTACGACCCCTTCAAGTCGCCCACGCACTTTCGCGTCGTCGACCTGCTCCGCAAGTTCGACAAGACCTTCGGAGCCACCAAGGACGCCGACCGCACCTACGGCAGCGTCGAGGCGACGCGCACCCGCGCCGACATCGAGCTGCGCCGCAACGATCGCTGGAACTTCCTGATGATCGCCGGGATGTGGTTCCAGGATCTCTTCAACTACGACTTCCGGCGCACCGAGATGTGCATCATCCCGTATGCCACCCAGCAGGGCGAGATCTCGTTCTGCGCCTACAACACCGGCGTCGGCTGGCGGCAGATCATCGAGAAGATGCACATGACGGCCACCCTCACCCAGTGGTACGAGACCAACGGCCGGCACGAGATCTTCGCCGGCAACCGCACCGTGCCCCTGGATTCGACCGCACATTCCCTGGTGCTCGACCCCGAGGCCGTGGCCAAGGGGGTGCAGACCGATCTCGACGACCTTGGCGTGGCCAAGACGGCGCGCGAGGAGAAGCTCAAGGAACGGAAGCAGGTGCGGTCGCAGGACGAGGCGCGGCGCAACGAACAGATGGCGCGGCTCTACCGGCAGCATGTGCTGAAAGAACCGTCCGAGCCGGTGCTGCAGATTCAGGGCCTCACCGGCAAGCGGCGGCAGGAACCGGCGCCGGCGCCGGGGTCGGTGCACTGACGGCGGGACACTGGCAACAGTGCACTGACAGGCTCGGGCATATTCCCATTGACACGCGTTGTTCTGCCTGTTGTATTTAACCATAAGGTTACTTAACCGTATGGTTCATTACAAATGTCCCCCGATCACCTCAGCGCCACGTTCGCGGCCCTGGCCGATCCCACCCGTCGGGCGATTCTGGCCCGCCTGGCGTCCGGCGAGTGCGCGGTCACCGAACTGGCCGAGCCGTTTGCGATGAGCCTGCCGGCCGTGTCGAAGCATCTGCGCGTGCTCGAGCGGGCCGGCCTCATCGCGCGCGGGCGCGACGCGCAGTGGCGGCCGTGCCGCCTCGAGCCGGCGCGACTGCGGGAGGTCGCCGAGTGGACCGAGCGGTTCCGGGGGATGTGGGAACAGCCGTTCGATCGCCTCGAGTCGTATCTGCAGCAGCTCAAAGCCAGGGAGAAAAGACATGCCCGCCAATCGCGCCGCAAATAGCGAGACGTTCACCGTGAGCACGCCGTCCGACGAAGAGATCCGCATGACGCGCCTGTTCGATGCGCCGAAGCCCCTGGTCTTCGCCGCGATGAGCCAGCCCGAACACATCAGGCAGTGGTGGGGCAACCTGGGCGACGGCTACTCGGTGCCGGTGTGCGAGGTCGACCTGCGCGTCGGCGGCGCGTGGAAGTTCGTGAACCGTCACCCGCACGGCGACGCGGTGTTCTACGGCGTGTACCGCGAGATCACGCCGCCCGACCGGGTGGTGTTCACCGAGATCTACGAGCCGTTCCCCGAGGCCGAGTCGGTCGTCACCGCCGTGCTGACCGAGGAGCAGGGCAAGACGCGGCTGACGGCGACGGTGCGGTATCCGTCGCGCGAGGTGCGCGACATGGTGCTGCAGACGGGCATGGAGAAGGGCGCGGCCGTCAGTTACGACCGTCTCGAGGAGGTGTCCTCTCGCCTGGCCGTCCACCCGCCGACGCGCGGATGAGCGCTTGATTTTGGCTGGCGGCGGGGCGAGACTCCACCGATGCGTGCCATCACCCTCAAGGTCAACGGCCAGGCGCACACCGTCGATGTGGAGCCGGCCACGCCGTTGCTCTACGTGCTCCGCAACGATCTGGGCCTGCGCGGCCCGCGCTTCGGCTGCGGACTGGGGCAGTGCGGCGCCTGCACGGTCATCATCAACGGCGAGGCGGTGCGGTCGTGCGTGCGGGCCACGTCGACCGTCGAGAACGTCGAGATCACGACGCTCGAGGGTCTGGGACGCGACGGCGCCCTGCACCCGTTGCAGCAGGCCTGGATCGACGAGCAGGTGCCGCAGTGCGGCTTCTGCCAGAACGGGCAGATCCTGACCGCCAAAGTGCTGCTCGACAAGAATCCCAAACCAAGCGACGCCGAGATCCGCCAGGCCATGTCGCGCACGCTGTGCCGCTGCATGACCTACTACCGCGTGCAGGCCGCCATCAGGCGGGTGGCCACTGGAGGTGTGGCATGACCCGCCGCACCGGCATTCCGCGCCAGGTGGAGCAGGCCGAGCAGGCGCACGCCTCGCGCCGCGACTTCCTGAAGCAGTCGGGGCTGCTCGTCGTCGGCCTGAGCGCATGGCGCGGCGCGCCGGGTAGCGCCGAGGCCGGGCAGGCCGCGGCGTCGGCCACGGCCCTGGGGCCGGGGCCGTATCCCGACAAGGACTTCCTGCAGCTCGATTCGTGGATCGTGGTGCGGCCCGACAACTCGGCCACCTTCTACGTGGGCAAGACCGACCTGGGGCAGGGCACGGGCACGGCCTTCCGGCAGCTGATGGCCGACGAACTCGACATCGCGTTTGCCCGGACCAGCGTGGTCATGGGCAGCACCGACGTCACGGTGGACCAGGGCGGCTCGGGCGGCTCCGACGCCATTCAGGTGGACGCCTGGCCGATGCGCCGGGTGGCGGCCGAAGCGCGGCGGGTCCTGCTCGACCTGGCCGCGGCCCGTCTGGGCGTGCCCGCCGGCGAACTGGTGGTCAGCGACGGCCTCGTCTCGGCGCGCGGCGGCGGCCCGCAGGTGTCCTACGGCGATCTCATCGGCGGCCGGCGCTTCAACGTCACCCTCACCGGGCGGAACGCGGACCAGACGACCGGCCAGGCGCCGGTCAAGCCGGTCTCGGCGCTGAAGACACGTCGGGCTGTCGCCGCAGCGCGAGGACATCCCACCCAAGGTCGACGGCTCGCAGGAGTGGGCGGTCGACGCGCGCGTCCCGGGGATGGTGCATGCCCGCAACGTCAAGCCGCCGGTCGCCGGCGCGCAGCTCGAGGCGGTCGACGAGACGTCGGTCAGCGGCCTGCCCGGCTTCGTGAAGGTCGTCGCCCGGGGCAACTACGTGGCGGTGGTGTTCGAGCGCGAGGAGCAGGCCGTGCGGGCCGCGCGTCAGCTCAAGTGCCAATGGAGGAAGCCGGCCGTGGCCCCGTTCCCGGCCTCGGAGGAGCTCTTCGACTTCATGCGCGCGGCCACGCCGGTGAGCAGCACGCCGCCGGCCGACACCGGCGATCCGGCGGCGGCGTTTGCCGGCGCCGCCACCGTGGTCGAGGCCCGCTACGACGTGCCGTTCCAGGGGCACACCGCCTTCGGTCCGGCGCACGCCATGGCCGACCCGAGCGGCGACCAGCTCACCATCTACTCGAACGACATGAAGTCCTACGGCTTGCGCAACGGCGTGGCCACGTTCCTGAAGATGCCGCGCGACCGCGTGCGGGTCGTGTGGATGCAGGGCCCGCAGGCCTTCGGGCGCACCGCCGCCGACGACGCCGGCTTCGAGGCCGCCTTCCTCGCCAGGGAACTGGGCCGGCCGGTGCGCGTCCAGTGGATGCGCGACGAAGAGACGGCGTGGGACACGAAGGGGCCGGCCTACGCCATCGACATGCGCGGGGCGCTCGACGCCGCCGGTACGCTCACCGCCGTGGACTACACCGCCCGGGCCGCCGATCACAACCACGTCGGCTACAACGAGCCCGACACGGTGCTCATCGCGCAGCTCACCGGCCAGCGGAAGGCCACGGCCAACCGCGGCCGGGCCTCGCTCCCTTCCGACATGTATGCCATTCCGCACCGGCGCGCGACCACCCACGTCATCAGCCTGCCGCTGGTGTGGGAAACGCCGCTGCGCACCGGCAACCTGCGCGATCCCGACGGTCCGCAGGTGACCTTCGCCTCCGAGTCGTTCATCGACGAGATGGCCGTGGCCGCCGCGGCCGACCCGGCCGAGTTCCGCCTGAAGCTGCTCACGAGCGGCACGGGCGACGACAGCGGCTTCAAACGGGCGCGCTCGATCGCGGTGTTGAAGGCGGCCATGGCGTCGTACGGCTGGGAGCCGCGCCGCGCCGGCCGGCGCGGCGCCGGCGACGTCGTGACCGGGCGCGGCATCGCCTACGCCTTCCGCAGTCAGACGGTGGTGGCCGAGATCGCCGAGGTCGAGGTGAACCGGCGCACCGGGCAGGTGTGGGTCAAGCGCATGGTCTGCGCCCACGACTGCGGCCTGGTCATCAACCCCGAGGGACTGCGCCGCACGCTCGAGTGCGGCATGCTGCACTCGCTCAGCCGGGCGCTGCACGAGGAAGTGCGCTTCGACCGCGAGAAGGTCACGAGCGTGGATTGGGCGACGCATCCCACGCTTACGCACGCCGATACGCCCGAGCGCATCGACATCGTGATCGTGAACGGCGACCCGCAGCCGGCGCGGCCCGACCTGCCGCATTACGGCGCCGGCGAGACGGTGTGCAAGCCGACGCTGGCGGCCGTGGGCAACGCCATCTTCGACGCCACCGGCGTGCGCCTGCGGCGGGTGCCGTTCCGGCCCGCGCGGGTGCTGGCGGCACTCAAGGGCGCGCCCGGCACGTTCCTCCAGTGAGGACCGGCCGGGACGAACCTCTATACTGAGGAGGTGCGGCCGGGCCCGCGAGGCGGGCCGCATCGTCCATGGAAAAGATCATCGTTCACGCCACGTTCCACGCCGGGCACCGCCAGATCGGTTATCCCGGCGTCTGCCGGTTCGTGCACGGCCACACCTGGCGCGGCACGGTGACCATCACGACCGAGGCGTTCCCGCGCGACGACCTCGACATGTCGCTCGACTTCGGCGACATCAAGCAGACGATGAGGGACCTCGATCACAAGATGCTGGTGGTCGAGTCCGACACCACGCTGCTCGACCCGGCCCTCTTCGAACCCGAAGGCATCGTGGTGATGCAGGGCAAGGGGCCGAGCGTCGAGAACGTGGCCCATCACGTCTTCGACCGCGTCGTGCGGCTCATCGAGGCCAAGTATCCCGGCCGCGGCCTGACCTACCGCATCGAAGTCCTGATTCAGGAGACCGAGAACAACATCTTCGTCGTCGACAAGCCGGCCGCCATCTAGCCCGGCTCGGGCCGCGCCGGAACTGGCCGGCCTGACGAAGATCGTCAGGCGGTCGCGGCGTAGCGCACAGCGCCACCGTGCCGGGGCGCGCAGCTACGGGCCGGACCGGTGGCCCGGCCTCCGGGCACCGGTCTTGCTGACGCACAGGTGTGAGCCCTCCTCTCGCTCGCTACCACGAAGCTGCCTCGTGGCCCTCGCCGGCCGTGCCGGCCATGGAGGTGATTGCCGGGCTTTCCCGTGCCCTCGACATCACCGAAGGCCACCCGGCCGGACACGCCGCCCGGTCGTGCCTTATCGGCCTGCAGCTGGCCGAGGTGCTCGGCATCGATCAGGTGGGCCGCGCCGATCTTTTCCACGCCCTGTTGCTGAAGGACGCCGGCTGCTCCAGCAACGCCGCCCGTCTCAGTCAACTGGTGGGCGGCAGCGACCACGAGGCCAAGCGGGCCGTGTGGCTGACCGACTGGCGGCGGTGGACCGAGAAGATCAGCTACACGGTGGCCCTGGTGGGGCGCGGCGAAGGCCTGCTGCAGCGTCTCGGCCGGCTCACGCGCCTGGCGGCGGCCGGTCCCAAGGCGGAGCAGGAGCTCTTCCAGATCCGGTGCGATCGCGGCGCCGCCATCGCCCTCGATCTCGGGCTGTCGAGCGCCACCGCCGAGGCCATCCGCGCCATGGACGAGCACTGGGACGGCGGCGGCCTGCCGGCCGGCCGCCGCGGCCACGACATCCCGCTGATGGCGCAGATCGTCGGCATCGCCCAGGTGACCGAGATCTTCTGGCAGCAGGCCGACGTCGACGCGGCCATGCAGGTGCTGCAGCGCCGCTCGGGCCGCTGGTTCAACCCGGGGTTGGTGCGCGCGGCTCGCGTCGTGGCCGGCAACGCGCGCTTCTGGCACGACCTGCGGACCGGCGACCCGGTGGCGCTGCTGCGGGCCGCGGCGCCGGCGCCGGCCCTGGTGGCCACCGACGCCGCCGGCATCGACCGCGTCGTCGAGGCGTTTGCCGGCGTCATCGACGCCAAGTCGCCGTTCACCCACGATCACTCGCGCCGCGTCGCCGACTACGCCGTGGCCGCGGCCACGCGCCTGGGCTTCTCGGCCGAGCGGCTGGCCCGCCTGCGCCGGACGGCGCTCCTGCACGACATCGGCAAACTCGGCGTGGCCAACAGCATCCTCGACAAGCCGGGCGCGCTCCTGCCCGGCGAGTGGACGGCCATGCGCGAGCACACCCGACACACCTACGAAATCCTCGAAGGCGTGCCGGTCTTCCGCGAGGTGGCCTTCGATGCCGCCTGCCATCACGAGCGGCTCGATGGGTCCGGCTATCACCTCGGCCTGGCCGGGGCGGCGCTCAGCCCCTCGGCGCGCGTGCTGGCGGTGGCCGACGTGACCGACGCGCTGTGCTCGGACCGGCCCTACCGAAAGGGCCTGGCCGTCGAGCGCGTGGCCGGCATGCTCGCAGCCGAGGCCGAGGCGGGCACGATGTGCGCGCGGAGCGTCACCGCGATGATCGAGGTCCTTCGCGCCTGAGGCTGCGGTGCCAGGATCAGCTATCTCGTGTTCCGCTTCGATGCGCCGAGGTAGGGCAGTACACGCGCATCGCCCGGGTGCTCCGGCGATGGGGAAGGGTGCGGCGGCGGCGAGGGCCGCCGGACCCTTACTGGGCGGGCGCCGTGGCGGCCGGCGCGGTGCCCTTGAGCACCTCGTCGACCAGGAACACGTCGGTGAGCAGCGCGCGCAGGTGGATCGACGCATTCAGGTTGTCGACCAGCTGCGAGCTGACACCGGGCTGCGCCAGCACCAGCCGCACCGCCGCCCGGGCGCTTTGCGCGTCGCGGTCGAGCACGGCGATGAACGCCTCGTAGTCGGCGGCGCCGGCCGGACGTTCCGCCGCCACCACCGCGCGGAACACGTCGCCGATGCCGTCGAGCGCGGCGTCGAGCCGTCGCCAGGAATCCCCGCACCTGCGCCGCCGGCGCTCGAGCCGGCATCGCTCGCCAGCCCCTGCGCGGCATAGGCCAGCATGAACTCGTAGGCCTCCTCGATGTGGTCGCACCGAGTGGTCATCTGCTCTCGCATCGGCGGCTCGCTTATTCCGAGGGACGGCCGCCGACGGGGTCGGAGCCGGGCACGCGCCAGCGCGCGGGGTCGTGGTGCTCGAGGTACTGGCGCCGGGTGATGGTGCCGAACAGCATCGACTTGGTCAGCCAGAACTTCTCGGGGCGGATGGCGAAGTAGACGTGGGCCATGGTCAAGCCGACCAGGGCCACGCCGGCGACGCCGTGGCCGACGTACATCCAGCCCCACGTGGTGTCGGCCAGGATGTAGGGATTGCGCGTGAAGAACGGCGTCTGCACCTTCTTCATCATGATCACGCCGGTGACGGTGGCGAGCAGGCCGGTCACGACGATGGCCAGGTGATAGAGCCGGTTGCCGAGCGGATACTTCGCCGGCTTGGGGCCGCCGATTTCGCGGCCGAGCTCGCGCATCATCTCGGCCTTGAACTCCGGCATGTCCTTCGGTCCGATCCAGATCGACCAGAAGTCCAGGAAGAACGTGGCGTGGATGATGTGGTAGAGAATCGACGCGGTCAGCACCAGTCCGGCGATCCAGTGCCACTGCACCCACGCGAACTGCACGCCGACGATGGGCAGGAACGACGTGAAGAGCAGCGTGAACATCGACGCCGCCATGATCCAGTGGAACATCCGCGCGCGCCACGCCGTGCCGCTTGATCTTGGCGGGCAGGCCCGGCAGCCGGGCCTCGAGCACGTCGACTTCCGCCGCCGCGCGCTTGGTGTGCGCCGACAGCAGCATGTAGACCGAGTGCGCCGCCAGGAAGACCACCCCGGCGAAGAACGACACCCACAGCAGATCCCAGGAGATGTGGGTGAAGATCGGTCTGGCCCCAGGGGCTGAGGCCCCGGGTTAGGAAGTCGATGCCCATCCGTTGTCCCCTCCGCGGATGGCGCGCTTCACCAGGTTGCGCATCATCGGAATCTTGTAGGCGTTGTGGGTGAGCGGCACGGCGCCGGTGACGGCCAGTTCGCCGGCGGCGTTGGCCGTCTCTTCGTTGCGCGGCTTGCCGGCCACGAAGTTCTCGACCGCCTCGAGCCGCATCGGCCGGGCCGAGACGGCGTTGACGACGATACGCATGCGTTCGATGTTGTTGCCCGACAGCTTCGTGGCCGAGGCGACGTTCATGAGCGGGAAGTCCCACACCTTGCGGTCGGCGACCTTCTCCACGTAGAACTCCGCGCCGGCCCAGGTGCCGGGAATGCGGATGGCCGTGAGCAGTTCGTCGGCCTTGAGCACCGTCATCCGGGTGATGTCGGTGCCGGGGCCGATGAAGTAGTCCTGCGCGTCGACGACGCGCTCACCGCCGGCCGAGCGGATGACCATCTTCGCGTCCAGGGCGATGAGCGCCGGGCGCCGTGTCCGACGGATTGACGGCCACGCAGCGATCGGCGTCGAAGATGGCGTGCTCGCGATTGATGGCCGTGGGCGTGTCGGCGTAGCAGATGCTGCCGCCGGCGCGATAGCAGGCCCAGCCGGCGCGGTAGTACCAGCAGCGCGCGTCCTGCGACACGTTGCCGCCGATGGTGCCCTGGTTGCGAATCTGCGGCGAGGCCGCCTTCTCGGCGCCCTCGAGCAGGACGCCGAACTTTTCCTTCACGAGCGGGCTGCGCACCACCTCGGTGAGGGTGGTCATCGCGCCGATCTCGAGGCCGTCGCCGTCCGCGCGGATGCCGCGCAGGCCTTCGATGGCCCCGAGGTCGACCACGTAGCGGGGCCGGCGGATGCGGTCCTTCAGCCAGTCCATGCTGTCGAGGCCGCCGGCCAGGACCATGGCGTCGCTGCCGTAGCGGTCGAGCAGGCCCACGGCGTCGTCGAGGCTCGCCGGCTGGAACAGCTCGAACGCCGGCATCATGTCGTGAATTACAGCCATGATTCGATGCTCCCTTAGATGTGCGCCGTGAGCGCGTCGTGCTGCCAGGTCTTGGATTCGAACGACGTCAGCAGCAGGTCTGGCGTCATCGGGTAGCGGCGGAACGCCTCGTGGCCGAGCGCGTTCACCAGGGCGGCGGCCACGGCGCCGGTGCCGGCCCCGACGGGCGGTTCGCCGATGCCGCGGGCGCCCACCGGCGTCTCCGGATCCGCGATGTTGGTGGCGTCGATCTTGATCGTCGCCGGGATGTCCATGATGGTCGGCGGCTTGTTGTGGTGGAAGCGCCGGGCCAGGGCCACGCCGTACTGCTTGTCGTAGACCCACTTCTGAGCCTGCGCGTGGCCGATGCCGAGCATCGACCCGCCGAAGGTCTGGCCGAAGAGGTTGCGCGGGTGGAGGATGGTGCCCACGTCGGCCACCGCCGTGTAGTCGACGATGGTGTAGGCGCCGGTCTCGACGTCCACTTCCACTTCGGCAAAGCCGGCCACGAACGAGTGCGTGTTGCCGTCGCGCTTGTAGGTGTCCTTGGCCACGCCGATGAGGCCCTGCCCGGCCACGATCTTCATCGAGGCCTTGGTGAAGGCGTTGATGTCCTCGGGGAACTCGTGGCCGTCGTACTTGCCGCCGAGTTCGATGGCCTTCTTGGCCGCATCGGCAAACGACAGGCTGCGGCCGCCGCTGAAGACGCGGCCGTTGGCCACCTGGTAGCTCTCCGGGGTGCCGCCGAGGGCCTGGGCCGCCACTTCCTGCAGCTTGAGCTTGGTGTCCATGGCCGCCGCGTGGGCGGCGCGCGTCATGGCGTGCACCGTCTGGCTGCCGGCCGAGACGCAGGTCCAGGGCAGGCCCTTGGCGGTATTGCCCCAGACGACCTCGAACTGCTCCCACGGCGTGTCCAGCACCTCGGCGTAGACCCGCTGGCAGTCGATGACCGATTCGGTGCCGAGGTTGCCGATGCCCGATTGCACCTGCACCATGCCGTCGGGACGGACGATGGCGATGCCGTCGAAGCCGATGGAGCCGGCCGTGTAGGGGCCGACCGCCACGCCGATGCCGCGCACCTTCGAGCCGCGGCGGTTGCCGGCGGCGAGCGCCTGCTTCTTCTCGTTCCAGCCGAAGAGCGCCGCGCCCTGGTCGAGGGCCTCGCGCACGTTGGCCTGGGTGACGTAGGCCTGCTTCTTGGTGGCCGGCACGATCGGGCCGTAGGCGGCCTTGCCGACCGGCGCGTTGATCTTCAGCAGCTCCACGTGATCGATACCCAACCGCGCGGCCGCCATGGCCATGATCGGGTCGAGGATGGCGTTCATCTGCTGGCCGCCGGGCGAACGCTGCGAGGTGCGCGGCGGCGTGTTGGTGAGCACCGACACGCCGCGCCAGCGGTAGTTCTCGGGCTGGAAGGCGAGCGACGCCATCGAGCCGGCCGAGCGATGATCGCCCTGGGGGTTGTAGGGCCCGTTGTCCTGGAGGGTGAAGAAGTCCATGGCCACGATGCGGCCGTCCTTGCGGAAGCCGACCTTGCAGCGGCCGTGGATACCGGCGCGGGCCCGGCCGATGTAGTGCTCTTCCTCGCGCGTGATGCGCATCATGCACGGCGCGTTGACCTTCTTGGCCATCAGGGCCGGGATGGCCATGCTGTGGCTGCCCGGAATCTTGCTGCCGAAGCCGCCGCCGGTGAACTCGCTGATGAGCACCACGTCGTCGACCTTGATGCCGATCAGGCGCGCCACGTTCGGCGCCGTCTGCGCCGTGCTCTGCGTGGAGCCGTGCAGGAACAGCTTGCCGTTCTGCCAGTAGGCCATCGCCGACCGCGTCTCGAGCGGCTGGTGGCCGGTGGACTGCGTGAGGATGGTTTCGTCGAGCACCAGGTCGGCGGCCTTGAAGCCGGCGTCGATGTCGCCGATCTCGAAGGTGTCGGGCGCGTCGCCCATCGGCAGACGGCCTTCCGCGGCTTCCGCGAAGTCGGCCTCGGTCCACTTCAGGTTGACGACCTTGAGGGTCGGGCCGGCGCCGCTGTAGGCGTTGCCCTGGGTGCGGGCATTGGCCCCGCCGGGACGCAGGCTGTCGAGCGGATCGACCACGAAGGGCAGCGGCTCGTAGACGACGTTGATGAGGTCGATGGCGTCGGCCGCGACCGTCTCGTCGACCGCCGCGATGGCCAGGATCGGCTCGCCCTGGTAGACCGGTTCGTCGGTGAGCGCGATCTCGATCGGCAGCGGCGGCGGGGCCGCCGCGGGCTGACCGGGCGGGGGCGGCGGCGGCGCCGGGGGCGGCGGGAAGTCGCTGGCCCGCAGGATGCCCTTCACGCCCGGCAGCGCCAGGGCGGCGGTGGCATCGACGCTGACGACGCGCGCGTGCGGCATCGGGCTGAGCAGCAGCTTGATGAAGAGCATGCCCTCGGCGCGGTAGTCCTCGGCGTACTTCGCCTTGCCCGTGACCTTGGCGACGAGGTCGGGAGTCGTGTAGTTCTTGCCGATGTACTTGTATTCGGTGGCCACGGTTATGCCCCCCGCGACAGTTCAGCGCCGTGCATCAGCGCGGTGAGAATCTTGTCGTAATCCTGGCAGCGGCACAGGTTGCCCGAGACCCCGTGCGCCAGTTCCTGGCGCGTGGGATTCGGGTTGGTCTTGAGGAAGCCGACCGTGGCCATCACGAAGCCCGGCATGCAGAACGCGCACTGGAAGCCCTGCTCGACGACGACGCCCTGCTGCACCGGGTGCAGCGTGCCGTCGGGCGCGGCCAGGCCTTCGATGGTCTGCACCTTGCGGCCGCGCAGCGTGTGGGTCAGCAGCGAACACGAATAATGGGGCACGTCGTCGACGAGGACGGTGCAGGCGCCGCATTCGGCCCGGTCGCAGCCCAGCTTGGTGCCCGTGAGCCCCAGCTTGTAGCGCAGCGTCATGGCCAGGGTTTCCTGTTTCATGACGTCGACGCGGCGCACCTGACCGTTCACGGTGATCGAGATCAGCCGTTCGGTCGAGGCGCCGGCCGGCTGGCCGGCGACCGAGGTGCGGAAGAGATATGCGCTGGTCGAAACAGCGGCACCCGCCGCGATCACGCCTTTGATGAAGTCGCGCCGGGTCGCGCCGCCGCGCGGGGTCGTTGGTGCGGTCTGGCCCATGTCCATGTCTGACATTGCGTTCCTCGCTGACGAGAGAGGGTGGTGCTGGAGGTTACGGCCGTGATAGTAACAGGAAAAAGACCGGAATGGTCGGTCACTCCGGCTTCCAGGTAGCGTCGAAGACGCGTAGCAGGTTGCCGCCGAGAACCTGGCGGATGTGGTCGTCGGACAGGCCATGGCCGCACAACCGGTCCACCAGCACGGGGAAATCCTCGATGCCGTTGAAGTCCGCCGGCTGGCGGTTGTTGTCGTCGGGAGGCTGGGCCACCCGGTCGAAGGCGTCGGTCACCGATCCGTAGGGCAGCGCGTCGGGATTCCGGGCGTGTCTTGGATACTCCCCCATGGTGCCCACCGAGTCGGTGGAGACGCCGGCGTGGTCGATGCCGACCAGGTCGATGACGTGGTCCAGGCACGCCAGCCAGTCGTCCAGCCGGGGCATGCCCGGGGTCCCGGGCCAGATGAGCGGCGCCCACGTGGTCACGCACACCACCCCGCCAAGGGCGGCCACCGCCCGGATCTGCTCGTCGTCGATGTTCCGCGGATTGTCGATGACCGCCCGCGGATTGGAGTGGGAAGTGATGAGCGGCCGGGTCGCCACCGCGCAGGCGTCCATGAACGTCTGCCGGCCGGCGTGGGTCAGGTCGATGGTGATGCCGACCCGCTCCATCTCGCGCACCATCACGCGGCCGAGCTGGCTCAGGCCGCCGTCGTGGCGCTCCAGGCAGCCGTCGCCGAGCAGATTCTTCTCGTTGTAGGTGAGCTGACAGATGCGCAGGCCGAGCTGCTTCCAGAGGAGCAGGCTGGCCGGGTCGGCGCCCAGGAACAGGGAATCCTGCGAGAGGAAGATGTGGGCCAGCTGGCCTTCGGCCTTGGCCCGGCGGAGGGCGGCGGGGGAGTCGCCCAGGCAGAAGGTCGGCTCGGCGTGGATCACCGCCAGGAAGTCGCGCACGCGCGGGTAGGTCTGCGCCGCGTCCTCGTTGGGCATCGGAATCGTGAGGGCCACGGCGGTCAGGCCGGAGCGATCGCTGCGCTCCGTGCGGCGGGTCAGGTACTGGACGCACGGGTCGATGATGATCGAGTCACGGTGGAGGCGCGCGGCGCGTTCGCTGATGGGCATGCGGGCACCAGCATAAGCCACGGCGGCCGGGCCGGCTCGTGGCCGGGGCCCGCGGCCGGTCGCCCGCGGGGGTAGAATGCGCCGCATGACGAAGACCCGCGCTCCGCAGGCTCTGGCGCTTGCCGCCGTCCTGGCTCTTACCGTCGCGACCTCCGGCCAGCAGCGGGTTCCGGACCCGGAGCCGCCGACGCGCGGCGCCGCCCCGCCAGCGGCGCTGCGGCCGCTCGTGGCCGGGCCGAACGGCGGCGTGTCGACGGGGCATCCGCTCGTCACCGCCGCGGCGCTCGAAGTCCTCTACAAGGGCGGCAACGCGTTCGACGCGGGCGTGGCCTCGCTCCTCGTCGGCGGCGTGGTCGAGCAGGACCTCTACAGCCTCGGCGGCGAAGCCCTGGTGCTCGTCTATCCGGTGCGCGAGAAGAAAGTCACGTCGATTGTCGGCCAGGGCTGGGCGCCCAAGGCCGTGGACGTGAACTGGTACCTGTCGCGCGGCAAGTCGCTCGAGGGCGCCGGGCTCGATCCCGCCGTGGTTCCGGGGGCGCTGCATGCGGCCCTGACCGTGCTCGAGACGTGGGGCACGATGAGCTTCGAGACGGTGGCGGCACGGGCCATCGAATACGCGCGCGACGGCTTCCCGCTGCGCCAGAGCACCGCCGACGGCGTCAAGCGCCAGCGCGAGTTCTTCGCGAAGTGGCCGGGCAACCAGCGCTTCTGGTACAAGGCCGATGGCACGCCGCACGAGGCCGGCGACACCATCGCCATGCCCCATCTGGCCCGCACCCTCACGCGCATGGTCGAGGCCGAACGCGCCGCCAAGGGCAAGGGCCGCGCCGCCGGGGTCGTGGCCGCGCGCGACCGCTTCTACAAGGGCGACATCGCCAGGGAGATGGTGGCCTTCCTGCAGCAGCATCAGGCGCCGTTCGACCTGAGCGACTTCGCCGAGTACTTCGCCCGCGTCGAGGCGCCGGCCTCCACGACCTATCGCGGCTACACCGTCTACAAGCATGGCTTCTCGAGCCAGGGACCGGTGCTGCTGCAGACGCTGAACATCCTCGAGCAGTTCGACCTGGCCGGCGATGAAGCACGACAGCGCCGACTACGTGCACACGGTCACCGAGGCGATGAAGCTGGCCTACGCCGACCGGGACACCTACTACGCCGACACGGCGTTCGTGCAGGTGCCGGGCGAAGGGTTGCTGTCGAAGGCCTACGCGAAAGAGCGGGCCGCGCTCATCAACCCGCGGCAGGCCTCGAAGGCGTTCATCGCCGGCGATCCGCTGGCCTTCGACTCGACGGTGAAGAGCTGGCCGTTTGCCAAGTACGACATCGCCGACGGCACCACCAGCCCCAGCGGCGACTTCGCCGCCACCTCGGCCCGGGCGGCGCTATCGCGCGGACTGGATTCGGCCGGCGTGTCGAAGGACACGACGCACATGGCCATCATCGACAAGGCTGGCAACGTGTTCGACGCCACCCCGAGCGGCGGCTGGGTGCCCGGCGCCGTCATCCTCGGCGACACCGGCATCGGCATGAGCGTGCGCGGCGAGCAGTTCTGGCTCGATGCCACGCGCGCCAACCAGATCCGGCCGCGGGCGCGGCCGCGCTACACGCTCACGCCCAGCCTGGTCTTCAAGGACGGCCAGCCGCTCATGGCCCTGGGCACGCCCGGCGGCGACAACCAGGATCAGACCATCCTCCAGGCGTTCCTCAACATCGTCGAGTTCTGGGACCGCTGGTATCCCAACGTCCACAGCGCGCTCGAGTGGCCCCGCTTCCAGACGCTGCACTTCCACGGTTCGTTCTGGCCGCACGACGCCGGCTTCAACAAGCTGAACCTGGAAGCGACCATTCCCGACGCCGTGTTCGAGGATCTGAAAGCCCGCGGCCACGACGTGAGCCGCATCCGCGCCTTCGGCATGTCGGGCTGCGCCACGACCGTGATGATCGATCCGAAGACGAAGAGCCGCCTGGCCGGCGCCGACCCACGCCGCGACTGCTACGCGGTCGCCTACTGACGCCCGCCGGGCCGCCGCGGGCGCCAGCGCCGCGGTCTGATCAGCCGAGTTTGGTGCGCGAGATGGGCAGCGCCCGCACGCGCGTGCCGCTGGCGGCAAACACGGCATTGCCGAGCGCGGCCACCACCGGCGGCTGCCCTGGTTCGCCGACGCCGGTCGGCAGATTGCCGCTCTCGACGAAGTGCACGTCGACCTGCACCGGCGCATCGTTCATGCGCGGCACGCGGAACTGGTGGAAGTTGCTCTGCTGGATGCGTCCGCCCACGGCGGTGATCTCGCCCGTGCGCGCCAGCCCCACGCCCATGACCGCGGCGCCTTCCATCTGGGCCCGCACCCGGTCGGGATTGATGACCACGCCGCAATCGACGACCTGATGCACGCGCGGCACGCGGAAGCCGCCCTTGCCGTCCATCTCCACTTCGACCGCCGAGGCCACGTAGGTGTTGAAGCTGTAGTGCGCGGTGATGCCCATGCCCCAGCCGGCGCCGGGCTTGCGCTTGCCCCATGCGGCCTTCTCGGCGGCCACTTCGAGGACGCGGCGCAGACGCCGGGTGTCGAGCGGGTACTTGTCGAGCGGCGCGCCGTAGTTCGAGTACTTCGTGCCCTGCGCCTTCAGATCCAGCACCTGACCGGGGCCCAGCATGTCGAGCAGGAACTCGAGCGGGTCGCGGCCGGCGGCGTGGGCCAGTTCATCGGCGAAACTGCCCGAGGCGAACACGTGGAAGTTGTTGGTGACGGCGCGGAACCAGCCGATGCGCACGTGCGCCTCGGCCGGGCCGTTCTCGGCCCGGATGTTGGGCAGGTCGTAGGGCAGGTCGGTGAAGCCGAGATCCAGCTCGCCGGTGTCGGGATACACGGCGCCGGCCTCGAAGGTGGACTGAATCGGCTGGAAGGCCGAACGCGCCAGCCACGCCGTGGGCTTGCCGCGCTGGTCGACGGTGGCCTTGTGATAGACCGCCGCGGCCGCGTGGTAGTAGTCGAACTTGAGGTCGTCCTCGCGCGTCCACACCACCTTCACGGGCTTGCCCAGCTTCTTGGCCAGCACCGCCGCTTCGGCGCAGTAGTCGGGTTTCGACTTGCGGCCGAAGCCGCCGCCGAGCAGCGTCACGTGCACCGTGACGTCCTTCTTGTCGACGCCGGTCATCGCCGCCACGGTGGCTTGCACGTTCTGCGGATCCTGCGTGGGCGCCCACACCGTGACCTTGCCGTCGACGTACTCGGCCACGGCCGCTGGCGGTTCCATCGCCGCGTGCGCCGCCATCGGCGTGGTGTAGGTGGCTTCGACCACCTTGCCGCCCTTGGCGAACTCCGTCTCCACGTTGCCGAGCTCGCGGCACACCTTCGCCGGCTTCTGCACGGTGGCGGCCAGCTGCTGGGTGAACGCGTCGGAGCCGAAATCGGCGTGCGGCCCGTCGTTCCATTCGATGGTCAGCTGCTTGCGGCCCTGCAGCGCCGCCCAGGTGCTGTCGGCAATGACCGCCACGCCGCCGAGCGGCTGGAACATGTGCGGCGCCTTGAAGGTGTCGAGCGTGACGGTCTGCTGCACGCCGCGCACCTTCCTGGTGGCCGCGTCGTTCATCGTCTTGACCGTGCCGCCGAGCACCGGCGGGTGCTCGATCGACGCGTGCACCATGCCGTCGCGGAACACGTCGAGGCCGAACTGCGCCTTGCCGGTCACGATGTCGCCGAGATCGTAGATCTCGCGCTCCTTGCCCACGAACTTCCAGGCGTCCTTGGGCTTGAAGCGCAGGTCGCCCTCGCCGGGCGCGGGCAGCTTGGCGGCGGCCGGGACCAGCGTGCCGTAGTCGAGCCGGCGGTTCGACGTGGTGTGCACCACGGCGTGATTGGCGGTCGTGCACTCGGTCGTCGGGACGCCCCACTGGGCGGCGGCGGCGGTCACGAGCATCGCCCGCGCCGAGGCGCCAGCGCGGCGGAAGGCGTCGTAGAAGTCGCGGACCGAGCGCGAGCCGTCGGTGTTCTGATCGCCGTACTTCGCGTCGCCCAAGGCCTGCTCGATGCGGCAGCGGCTCCAGTCGGCGTCGAGTTCGTCGGCGGCCACGAGCGGCAGCGTGGTGCGGATGCCGGTGCCCATCTCGGAGCGGTGCGTGACGATGTAGACGGTGCCGTCCACGTCGACGCCGAGATACACGGTGGGGTTGAGCGGGGAGCCCTGCGCGCGGGTGCGCACGGCCGCGTCCTGCGCCCAGGCCGACTCGGGGAAGACCTGCGACGCGATGACCAGGGCGCCGGCCGAGGCGATGCCTTCGAGGAACTGGCGCCGGCTGACGTTCCGCACGGCATCGCGGATGAGGGCGTGGGACGTGGTGCTCATGCGCGGGTCCCCTTCGGGCTGGCGGCCGCGGTCTTGATGGCGGCGCGGATGCGCTGATAGGTGCCGCAGCGGCAGATGTTGCCGGCCATCACCCGGTCGATGTCGGCGTCGGTCGGGGCGGGCGTCTTGTCGAGCAGGGCCGAGGCCTGCATGATCTGGCCGCTCTGGCAGTAGCCGCACTGCGCCACGTGGTGCTGCGCCCAGGCCCGCTGCAGCGGGTGCGTGCCGTCGGGGCTCAGGCCCTCGATGGTCACGACGGTCTTGCCGCCGAGCCCTTTCATCGGCGTCTGGCAGGAGCGAACGGCGGCGCCGTTCACATGCACCGTGCAGGCGCCGCAGAGGCCGGCGCCGCAGCCGAAGCGGGTGCCGGTGAGGCGCAGGTCGTCGCGGAGGAACCAGAGCAGCGGCATCTCTTCGTCGCCGTCGAAGCTGCGGGCCGTGCCGTTGACATTCACTGTAACCATCGCTTGCGTCCTTGTCTGCCTCGCATTATCCCCCGACTCGCCCCTACCGCACCACGCGCAGACTGCCGCCGAAGGGCGTGGCGCCGGCCTTGTGGCGGGCCACCACCTTCTTGGTGGCGGTGTCGATGACGGCGATGTCGCCCATGCCGTAGTTCATCACGTACAACTTCGCGCCGTCGGGCGAGAAGAGCGGGAAGCCGGGGCCCTTGCCGACCGGAATGGTGGCCACGACCGATTTGGTGACGGCATCGATGAGGGCGACGTCTTGCGAACCGCCGTGCGTCGACGCGGCCCAGCGCCCGTCGGCCGACACCGCCATGCGTCCGGCGCCAGTGCCGAGTCCTTTCAGTGTATGGACGACTTCGTCCCGGGCCGAGTCGATGACGTGCACCGCGCCGTCGCCGTCGTTGTGGATCCACACCTCGCCGTTGGGCGCAAAGCCGACGCCGACGGGACCGCCCTCGATCGGGATGATCTTGGTGACCGTATCGGTCTTGGTGTCGATGACCAGCACGCGGTGGTCCTCGCGCATCGGGTAGTAGAGCTTGTCGGTCCGGGGCTGGATGGCGAGGAAGTGGCCGCCGCGCAGCATCACGTCGATCTTCTTCACGACCGTGTTGGTGGCGGTGTCGATGACCACGATGGCCGGGATGTCGGCGTTCTCGAGACCGACGTAGAGCTTGCGGCCATCGGTCGTCAGGGCCGAGCCGTGCGGGGAAGCCGAGCGGTTGGGTCGCGACGAAGTGAAGAAGGGCGATTCGATGAGCGCCTTCTGCGTGAAGGTCGTGGCGTCGAGCACGACCACGTGCGGGCCGTTGGGGATGGCCGCGTAGTAGGTGCGCCCGTCGGGCGAGGCCACGCCCTCGTGCGGCTGCTCGGCTGCCGTGAAGCGGTGGAGCACGCGGCCCGATTCCGGATCGATTTCGTAGACCGTGTGGTCGGTGTGGCTCAGGGCCACGATGGTGTGCGACTGGGCTCCCGCCGCGACGGGCAGCAGCGTGGCAACGCACAGGGCAGCGAGAACTCGGCGCATCGGAACCTCCGCAGGATTGAACGAAGGCGGATGTTACTCCCGGGCCAGCCTCTCGACCTATTCGATGTCCCCGCGGTGGCCCGGCGCCGGTCCACCGGGTGGGGCACCACCGACGAGTTGGTGGCGGGGCGCTGCCGACTGGGGCGGCCGATTCATGGCGCGCCGGCGGGAGCCACGCGGCATACTGTTCGCAGCGCTACTGCCGATTCTTCTTTTGTGTCGCTCGCGTGCCGCTCGGCACCGGGCGATGAATCGAACACGAACGGACCTCCTGGCGACGCCGACACCGCCGGTCGCCGAGGGGCCGAGCCGGAGGTGCTTGTGATGCTGCCCGTGGACGTGGTGTTTCGCAACATGCAACGCAGCGACGCGATCGACGCGCGCATCCGGGCCCAGGCGCAGGCCCTCGTGAGCTTCGATCCGCGGCTGCAGCATTGCCGCGCCGTCGTCGATCTGCCGCATCGCCATCAGAAGCACGGCGATCGCTTTCGCCTGCGCATCGAGTTGAAGGTGCCGCGCAGCAAGGGCTTGCTCATCGAGCACGGCCCGGTGGCCGACGTGCACCAGGGCGTGCACGACGCCTTCGAAATCGCCCGGCGGCGCCTGAAGTCCCACGCCGAGAAGCGGCGCGGCGCGGTCAAGACCCACGCCACCAACGACGCCGGGTTCGACGCCGCCGATCTCTGGCACTAGCCGCCCGGCCCCGCCGCCCTCTGCTCCGAGCCGCCGCGCCGCTAGGTCGGCGCGGCGTAACTCTCGATGGCCGCGGCCTCGGAGTGGAACACCTCGAACACGGCCAGCAGCTTGGTGATGGTCATCAGGTGCGTGCTGCGCGCCGTCAGTTCGACCAGCCGCAGATCGCCGCCGCGACGGCGGGCGCGCACGTAGCGCGAGACCAGCAGTCCCAACCCGGCGCTGTCGATGTAGACGACCTGGCGCAGGTCGAGCACGATCTTCACGCGGCCCGCGGCCAGCAGGGCGTCGACGACCGGGCCGAGGGGAGTGTCGGCGTCCTCGACGACCAGGCGTCCGGTCAGGTGCAGGACCGGTGACGTCGCCGACGACGGTCTCACTGATCGCCAGCATCGTCCACCTCGTCCAGGTATTTCACCAGCACCACCTCATTGCGCTTCTCGTTGTAGATCACCTCGTCGACCAGGGCGCGGGTCATGAGCAGCCCGAGCCCGCCGGGCCGCAGGCCGAGGCCCTCGCGGACGCGCGCGTGCTCGAGCGGGTCGTCGGGCGGGTTGGACACGGCCGCATGCGGCAGCTGGCCGACATCGAAGCCCTCACCCGGATCGGCGATGCGGTAGAGCCGCATGCGCTTGGTGCGCAGACAGGCGATGCGCACCTGCTGCGTGGCGTCGAGCCGGCCGCCCCACTCGATGGCGTTGGTCAGCAGCTCGCGGAAGGCCTGGCCCACCGATTCGCGCGTCTCCTCGGGCACGTCGGCATCCAGGTTCATGACGAACTCCTGGATGCGGTCGGCCACGTCGAGCGAGCAGGGGGCCACGAGTTCGACCCATTCGGGCGTCGCCGACACCACCGCGATCGGCAGCGTCGTGGCCGCCGACACCGCCAGCACTTCCTTCACCACCGAGACGATGCGCTGCGGGGTGATGGGCTTGCGCACGAAGCGATCCGCCTGGTCCCGGAACGAGGCCAGCAGCGCGCCCGGGGTGTCGTCGCCGGTGATGATGACGATCCGCGGCGGGGCCGGCAGGCGCCGCGCCTCGGCCAGCACTTCGAGCCCGTTCATGCCGGGCAGGCCGATGTCGAGCAGCACCAGATCGAACCGCCCGTCATGCAAGCGGGTCAGGGCATCGACGCCGTCGCCGGCCTGCGTGGTGGTGTAGCCGGTCTTCTCCAGCAGCGTGGCAATGGCGTGGCGGAACGCGCGGTCGTCGTCGACGACGAGCACGTGCCGGGGCGTGGCGGGAGCGGGCATCCTCAGCTCCTCCGAACGAAAAAGCTCATGACGACAAGACGAGCCGATCGGCGTTAGTGTAGTCGCTCCGTGGACAGCCCATCGGGGAATCGACCGGAGCCCGCCCTGCCGCCTGGCCCGACCGTCGTCGCCGGCGCGCACGTGCCGCTCGCGCACGCCATCGCCCGCGTGCTGGCCGAGACGCGCACGCTCGCCGCCGCCGCGCCGCGCATGCTGGGTGAACTGGGGGCGCCGTTCGGCTGGGAGTACGGCGGCTTCTGGGCCGTCGACCGCGCCGGCAAGACGCTGCAGTGCCTGGGCACCTGGCCCGATCCGCCGGGGCCGTTTGCCGACTTCGCGGCCGTCAGCCAGGCCACGGGGTTCGCCCCCGGCGTCGGCGTGCCCGGGCGGGTCTGGGCGGCCGGCGCCACGCTGGCGATCGACCGCATCGCCTTCGATCCGGCGCTGCCGCGGGCGCGGGCGGCCGAGCGCGTCGGCTGGCAGGGTGCGCTTGCCCTTCCCGTCCTGCGCGACGACCAGGTGCTCGGGGTCATGGAGTTCTTCAGCCGCCAGGCCGTGACCATGGCCGAGCCCGATCTGGCGACGATGAGCGCGGTCGGCCGGCAGATCGGGGTCTACGTCGAGCGCCGTCGCGCCGCCGACGAGCTCGAACGCTTCTTCGACCTGTCGCTCGACCTGTTGTGCGTGGCCAACCTCGATGGCTACTTCCTGCGCCTGAATCCGGCCTGGGGCCGGGTGCTCGGCTACTCCGACGCCGAGCTGCGCGGCTCGCCCTTCCTCGACTTCGTCCATCCCGACGATCGGCCCGCCACCATCGCCGCCCTGGGCGCCTTGACCGAGGGCGGCCGCGTCATCGACTTCGAGAATCGTTACCGGGCCCGCGACGGCACTTATCGCTGGCTGGAGTGGACGGCCACGCCCTACGTGCACGAGAGCGCCGTCTACGCCGCCGCGCGCGACATCAGCGACCGCAAGCGGGCCGAGCAGCTGCAGGCGGTGTCCAACGAGCGGCTGGCGCAGATGGTCGCCGAGCTCGACGTGGCCAAGCGCCGGGCCGAGACGGCCACGGTGGCCAAGGGCGAGTTCCTGGCCAACATGAGCCATGAAATCCGCACGCCCATGAACGCCGTGATCGGCATGACCGCGCTGGCGCTGCAAACGCGGCTGACACCGCCGCAGCGGGAGTACATCGGCGCCGCCAACCAGTCGGCCGAGGCGCTGCTCGAGATCTTGAACGACATCCTCGACGTCTCGAAGGTCGAGGCCGGCCGCATGGAACTCGACCGCGTGCCGTTCAGCCTGCGCGATACCGTCGAGGACGCGGTGAAGCTGCTGGCGCCGAGAGCCCACGAGAAGGGGCTGGAACTGGCCTGCCGCATCGCTCCCGCCGTGCCCGACGCGGTCGTCGGCGATCCCGGGCGGCTGCGCCAGGTGCTGCTCAATCTGGTTGGCAACGCCATCAAGTTCACCGAGCGGGGCGACGTCGTCGTGGAGGTGGCCGCCGACGCCGGCGGTCTCGAGCCGGGGACCGCCGAGGCGCTGCTGCGCTTCACCGTCTCGGATACCGGGATCGGCATCGCCGCCGAGAAGCAGTGGCAGATCTTCGGTCCCTTCGTCCAGGCCGACGCTTCGACCACGCGCCGCTTCGGCGGCACCGGCCTGGGCCTGACCATCTCGGCCCAGCTCGTCGAGTTGATGGGCGGACACATCATGCTGACGAGCGAGGCGGGGCAGGGCAGCCGCTTCTCGTTCGCGCTGCGCCTGCCGCCGGCGCCACCCCCGGGTGACGCCGCCCCGGCTCCCGAGGGGATCCGGGGGGTCCGCGTGCTGGTCGTGGACGACAACCAGACGGCGCGGACGGTGCTCGCGGAGATGCTCACCGAGTGGCAGGTCCTGAGCGGAACGGCGGCCTCGGCCGAGGCCGCGCTGGCCATGCTGCATGAGGGCGTGGCCGCCGGCACGCCGTGGGCGCTGGCTCTTCTCGACGCGCAGATGCCCGGCGTCGACGGGCTGGCCCGGCACATGGCGAACGACCCGCAGCTGGCCGCCACCAAGGTCATCATGCTGACCTCGGCCGGGATGCCGCCGCGTCCGCTGCGCCGGCATGCCGACCTGACCATCGCCGCGCAGCTGAGCAAGCCGCTCAAGCAGGCGGACTTGCGCGACGCGCTGCTGGCGGTCACGCGCCCGCCCGGCGCGCGCCGGGCCCCGCGGCGCGAGGGCGTCCGCCGCCCGTCGGGACGGCGCCGGCTCGACGTGCTGGTGGTCGAAGACAACGCCACCAACCAGAAGGTGGTGGCGCACGTGCTGGCCCAGCGCGGCCACCACGTCACCACGGCCTCGAGCGGCAGAGACGCCGTCCAGCTCGCCGCGGGCCGGGCCTTCGACGTCATCCTCATGGACGTGCAGATGCCGGGGATGGACGGCTTCCAAGCCACGGCCGCGATCCGCGCCAAGGAGCGCGCCTCGGGCAGGTTCACGCCGATTGTCGCGCTCACCGCCCACACCATGGCTGGCGATCGCGATCGCTGCCTGGCGGCGGGCATGAACGAGTTCGTCTCGAAGCCGGTGCGGCCGGCCACGTTGCTGGCGGCGATCGATGCGGTGGTGGCGCCGGCTGCCGACGACGCCGGCGCAGGTGTCCGCCCCGGGCAGAACGCGGCCGCGGCCGCGGCCCCAGCGCCCGCCGCGGCGCCCGCGCCGGAGCCGGGTGCGGTGGTCGATCTGGGGCCGCTGCTCGAGGCCTTCGGGCAGGACCGGACGCTGCTCGACGAAACCATCACCGTGTTCCTCGACGACCTGCCGGAGCAGCGGGCGCAGCTGGCGGCGGCGGTTGCGGCGCGGACCAGCGTCGACGTGGCGCGGGCCGCCCATGCCCTCAAGGGCGCGGTGGGCCTGTTCTCGACCGGCCCCGCCTACCAGGCGGCGCGCACCCTCGAAGACGAGGCCAGGCGCGGCCTGCTCGGTCAGGCCGACAGGCTTGTGCAGGCGCTCGATCGGGCGCTGGCCGATCTGACCGGCGCGCTCCTCGCGCTCACCCGCGGCGCGAGCGGCGGCTAGGCCGGCGCCACCGGCGCGGCCTCGAGACAGCCAGCGACGATCGTGGTCATGCGGCCGGGCCAGGACGGCTGGATCGCCAGAAGAGGAACCAGCCGAGGGCGGTCGGGCCGAGCACGCCGGCGAGGAGCTTCAGCTCGAACGTCCAGACGCTCTCCACGTCGGCGGTCGGGAGGAAGGCCACGGCCAGGCCGAAGAGCGTGGTGGCAAAACCGACGCGGCCCGCGGCCCGGGCCCACGCCGAGACGCCCGGCGTCTGCGCCAGGGTGAGGAACAGATAGGCAAACGGGATCATCTGGATGATCACGGCCGACTTGAGCAGCACCTGGTAGGCCTCGTTCACCGACGAGCCGACAAAGGAGATGCCGGTGAACAGGGCGCAGAAGAAGGCGGCGACGAGCAGCGCCACGTAGGGCGACTTGTAGGCCGGGTGGACGCGGCCAAGCGCCGCGGGCAGCGCGCTCGTCAGGCCGGCCACGAAGGGAATGCGCGCCGACCCGGCAAACCAGGCCGAGGCCGAGCCGCCGATGGCGACGCCCATCAGGATGGCCAACGGCGTGACCAGCCACGAGGCGCCGGCGGCGCCGGCGCCGATGCCAATGGCCTGCATGATGCCCTGCAGCACGCCGACCTCCGCCACCGGCACGAGCAGGAGCACGGCGGCCGTCGTCAGGACGTAGGACAGGATCGAGATGACCGCGGCGACGGCGATAGCCGGACCCAGATCACGACGGGGATCGCGGATCTCGTCGCCCATGGTCGAGGCGAGCTCGACGCCGACGAGCGCGTTGCACATCACGGCGAAGCTGGTGGCCGTTTCCCAGGTTACGCCGGTGACGGCTGGAACTTCGGGCTGCACGCCGGCGGCCAGGGCCGCGCCGGCCGCCAGCAGCACCAGCGCCACGCTGGCCAGATTGCTCATGCCGCCGACGTTGTGAATCCACTTGCCGACGGCGGCGCCGCGGATGTTGGCGACGGTCATGAACACCAGCCAGCCGAAGGCCAGCGCCGCCACGAACGACTTCGAGCCGGCCAGCGCGCTGGCGCCGGCCTCGCCGCCGGCAAAGGCAAACACCCCGGCCATGTAGACGAGCAGCACCGGCACGTAGAACAAGTTGGCCGCCCAGTAGGACCAGCCGGCCAGGAACCCGTGGCCCTCGCCGAAGTGCTGGCGGATCCACAGGTAGATGCCGCCTTCGCCCGGATAGCGGCGGCCGAGCACGATCACCGCCACCGCGGCCGGCACCATGAAGGCCACGAACGCCAGCAGCCACAGGGTCAGCGAGAACCAGCCGTAGACGGCGGTCGCCGGGACGTTGTTGAGATTGACGATGGCGACGATCTTGAGCAGGACGAGGTCGCGGCGGCCCAGCGTCCGTTCGACGCGCGCGCCGCCGTCCTGGCTCACCGAGGCACTCCCCCGATGGCCACCAGCTTCGTCTCCAGGTACTCTTCGAGACCCTCGGCG
The DNA here is from genome assembly GCA_963834325.1 of uncultured Acidobacteriota bacterium. Taxonomy (GTDB): domain Bacteria; phylum Acidobacteriota; class Vicinamibacteria; order Vicinamibacterales; family UBA2999; genus CADEFD01. Next base: position 2,007,068 of record CAWIBL010000012.1, on the reverse strand, counting down.
CCCGACTCGCGGCCGAGACCGCTCTCTTTCCAGCCGGCAAACGGCGCTTCGCTGGCCTGCGGCGTCCACTCGTTGACGCCGACCAGGCCGAACTCGAGCCGCTCGGCCACGCGCAGGGCGGTCGGCAGGTCGTTGGTCCACACGTAGGCGGCCAGGCCGTAGCGGGTGCGGTTGGCGATGGCGATGGCCTCGTCCACGCCGTCGAAGGTGCTCACCGGCAGGACCGGGCCGAAGATCTCCTCGCGGTAGAGCGGCGCGTCGGGCGCGAGATTGCCGACCACGGTGGGCTGGTAGAAGTAGCCCCGGTCGCGTCCCGCCGGCCGCTCGCCGCCGACGGCCACGTGCGCGCCGCCGCGGCGCGCGCCGCTGACGAGCGCCTCGACGCGGTCGCGCTGCCGGGCGTTGATGAGCGGTCCCACCTGGGTCTGGGGGTCGAGGCCCTCGCCCACGCGCAGCGCCCCGGCAGCCGCGGCGAGGCGCGCGATGAATTCCGGCGCCGCCGCCGTCGAGACCAGGAAGCGCTGCGGCGACACGCACACCTGGCCGCTGTTCCTGAACTTCGCCGCGGTGGCGCCGGCCACGACGGCGTCGAGGTCGACGTCGGGGAAGATGAGCACCGGCGCGTTGCCGCCGAGCTCGAGCGAGAGCCGAGTGACGGTTTTCGACGCGCCGTCCATCAACAGCTTGCCGACCCGCGTGCTGCCGGTGAAATGGATCTTGGCCACCGCCGGGTGCGCCAGCATCGCCTGGCCCATCGGACCGGGATCGCCGTTGACGAGATTCACGACCCCGGCCGGGGCGCCGGCCTCGGTCAGCAGCCGCGCCACGTGCATGCCGCTCAAGGGCGTGAACTCCGACGGGCGTATGACGAGCGTGCAGCCGGCGGCCAGGGCCGCGCCGCCGGCCCGCGCGATGTTCCAGGCGGGGAAGTTCCAGGCGGTGATGAGGCCGACGACCCCGAGCGGCTGCTTGAGCACCAGCAGGCGCTTGGTCGGCGTGCGCGCCGGGATGATGCGGCCGTAAGCGCGTTTGCCTTCCTCGGCGAACCACTCGAAGAGGTCGGCGGCCGCGAGCCACTCCCCGCGCGCCTGAGCGAGCGGCTTGCCGGCCTCGCGCGTGGTGGTGTGGGCCAGTTCGTCGACGCCGGCGCGAATGAGCGCGGCCGTCCTGTCGAGCACGGCGCCCCGCTCGTAGGGCGTGGTCCGGCGCCACTCGGTAAAGGCCGCGTGCGCGGCCTCGATGGCCAGGTCGCAGTCGGCGGCGCCGCCGAAGGGCACGGTCTGGACCACCGCTTCGGTGGCCGGGTCGAGCACCTCCCACGTGCCGCCGTCGACCGCGTCTTGCCAGGCGCCGTTGATGAGCTGTTTGAAAGGCGTCATGCGCGTTCGTAGACGATGCGTCCGCCGAGCATCGTCATCTCCACGGAAAGGCTGGTGAGTTGGTCGGGTGGCGTGGTGAGCGGATCTCCGGACAGCACCGCCAGGTCGGCCCACATCCCCGGAGCGATGGCCCCGAGCCGGTCGGCGAGGCCGGCGGCGACGGCGCCGCCGCGGGTGTAGGCGTCGAGCGCCTCGGCGGCGGTGATGGCCTGGGCCGGCGCGATCGCCTGGCCTTCGCGGTCGCGCCGGGTGATGGCCGCGGCCATGCCGGCCAGGGGATTGTCGTTCTCGACGACGGGCGCGTCCGACGACAACGCCACCGTCACGCCGGCATCGAGCATGGCCCGCAGCGGGTAGCAGCGCGGCAGGAGCGCGTCGGGCAGGTAGTCGCGGAAGTTGCGGCCGAGTTCGAAGAGGAAGATCGACTGCGGCACGGCGATGACGCCGAGGCGCGCCGCCCGCGCCAGTTGCGCAGCGCTCGGCAGGCCGAAGTGCTCGATGCGGTGGGCCAGGCCGCGCGGGTGCGGACCGAGCCCCTCGTAGATGTCGAGCACCTGCTCGATGGCGCGGTCGCCGATGGCGTGGGTGGCGATGCGCCACCCTGCGTCGTGACTCTCGCGGCACAACGCCGCCAGTTCGTCGGGCGCGAAGCGCAGCAGGCCGGCGTGCGGGGCGTGACGGTAGGGCAGGCTGAGCGCCGCCGTGGCGCCACTCAAGCCGCCGTCGGCGAGGAACTTCACCGTGTCCACCCGCAGCTTGTCCGACACGTGCCTCTCGGGCAGCGGCAGCGGCGCGGGCACGCCGTCGACGCGGCGGAAGGGCATCACGTTCATGCGCGCCGGCAGGCGCCCGCCGGCGGCCATGGCCCGGTAGACCGCAAGGAGCGGCGGGGCCACGCCGCAGCACGACGACATGGTGATGCCGCGCGACAGCTGGTGCGTCAGCGCGGCGGTGATCATCTGCTCGTAGTCGGCGTCGGTGGGCGGCGGCAGCACCTGGGTGATGAGGCCCATCGCCGTTTCGCGCAGCACGCCGGTGGGGGTGCCGTCGGGAGCCCGGTCGATCTCGCCGCCCGCCGGCGCGCTGGTCGACCGCGTGATGCCGGCGCGCGCCAGCGCCACCGAGTTGGCGGTGTAGATGTGGCCGCACGTGCGCGTGAGCACCACCGGCTGGTCGGGCGCCGCCAGATCCAGATCCGCGCGCGTCGGCATCCGCCCCTCGGCCATGGCCGCGTCGTTGAAGCCGCGGCCGAGCAGCCAGGCGCCGGCGGGCCGCCGCCCACGAAAAGCCGCCACCCGGGCCACCAGCGCGTCGACGCTCTCGACGCCGCGCAGGTCGAGCATCGTGGTCAGCAGGTGGCCCATCTTCCACACGTGCGCGTGCGCGTCGTTGAAGGCGGGCACGACCGTGCGTCCGCCGAGATCGAGCCGGCGCGCCCCGGGCCCGGCCGCCTTCGCCACCCGGGCATCGCCCACGGCGGCGATGAGGCCGTCGCGCACCACCACCGTCGAGGCCGGGGGCGCGCCGCGCCCGGGCAGCACGACGGCATGGGCCAGGATCAGATCCGCCACGGCGGGTGCCCGGCGGCGGCGGCGGTGGCGGCGAGCCGTTCCGACCCGCGCCGGATGGCGCCGCCGAGCGCGCCGAGCCCCTCGCGCAGCATGTCCTCCGGCATGGTGAGCGGCGGCAACAGCCGCACGCCGTTGCTGTGGAGGCCGGCGCGCATCAGCACCACCCCGTGGGCGACGGTGTCCTTGACGATGGCCAGGGTGTCCTCGGGCGACGCCGGGGTCTTGCTGCGCTGATCCGTCACGAACTCGACCAGCATCATCGGGCCCAGGCCGCGCACGTCGCCGACGATGGGCCAGTCGCGCTGCCAGCCGCTCATCACCTCGCGCATCACCTCGCCGAGCCGGCGGGCATGCGCCAGGAAGGCCGGCTGCCGGATGATCTCGACGGCCGCCAGCGCCGCCGCGCAGGCCACCGGGTTGCCGCCGTAGGTGCCGCCGACGCCGCCCGGATGGGCCGCATCCATGATCTCGGCCCGGCCGGTGACGGCGCCAATCGGCATGCCGCCGCCGAGCGACTTGGCCGACACCAGCAGGTCGGGCACGAGCCCGAAGTGTTCGGAGGCGAAGACCCGGCCGGTGCGGCCCATGCCGCACTGGACCTCGTCGGCGATCATGACGATGCCGTGCTGGGTGCACAGCTCGCGCAGGCGCTGCAGGAAGCGCGGCGGCACCGGGATGAAGCCGGCCTCGCCCTGCACCGGCTCGATGATCACGGCGGCCACCGCGGCCGGCTCCACCTGCGCCACGAAGGCCTGTTCCAGCTGGCCGACGGCGAAGTCGAGGTACTGCGCCTCGGTCATGCCGGCCGGCGTGCGGTAGAGGCGGGGCAGCGGCAGGCGGACGATCTCCGGCGCGAACGGACCGAAGCCGCTCTTGAACAAGCCGTACTTGCTCGTGAGCGAGAGGGTCAGCAGCGTGCGGCCGTGGTAGCCGCCCTCGAAGCAGATGACGGCCGGGCGGCCGGTGGCCTTGCGCGCCAGCTTCACCGCGTTCTCGACCGCCTCGGCGCCGCTGTTGGCGAAGATGGTCTTCTTGGGGAAGGTGCCGGGAGTGAGTTCGTTCATCACCTCGGCCAGGCGGACCATCGGTTCGTAGGTGGTGACGAGCGCGCAGGTGTGCAGGAACTTCTGGGTCTGGGCCGTGACCGCGTCGACGACCCCGGCCGGCGTGTGCCCGACGCCGACCACGCCGATGCCGCTGGCCATGTCGATGAAGGTGTTGCCGTCCACGTCCATGATGAGCGCGTCGTGGGCGCGCTCGACGACCACGTCGGTGGCCCGGCCCAGGCCCGAGGGCAGCGCCGCGGCCCGCCGGTCGAGCAGCGCCCGGGCGCGCGGCCCCGGCACCGGGCCGTGCAGGCGCACGTAGCGCTGCGCCAGCTCGCGCGAGGCGCCGGCCACGTCCGTGGCGGCGTCGAGGACGATGAGGGCGCAGTAGTTGTCCGAGACCGGATCGTTCAGGTAGTCCTTGAGCAGCGCCCGCGGCTCGAAACCGACCGCCAGTTGCATCGAGAGCGTGGCGTCCTTGATCCGGCCGGCGACGACGCCGGCATAGTAGTCCTCGGCGGACATCTCGTGCTTGACCGCGCCGTAGCCGCGCAACATGCCGCCGGTGACCTGCCCTTCGAGACCGCGCCGCCACACCAGTTCCTGGCGCGCCGCATACAGCGCGGTCGCCAGCCCCTGGCCGCGGTAGGCCGGCGCGACGCCGATGTCGGCGCCGTAGAGCCACCGGCCGTCGGGCTGGTGGGAGGTCAGCCAGCCGCCCTGGATGATGTCGGCAAACGTGTGGCCGATGTGCGTGAAGTCGAAGTGCATCCGGATCGTGGACGTGGCCCCGATCACGCGCTCGCCGTCGAGCGCCACGAACTGCCCTTCGTCGAAGATCGCGAGGTGCTTGCGGTAGTGGCGCGCCTTGAAGCGCTCCTCATCGGCCAGCGTGGGAAAGCACACGAGTTGCAGCGCTTCCAGTTGCTCGGCGTGTTCGGGCCGGGCGTGCATCACCGTGAGGCCGTTGTCGAGCCGGCGGTAGTACCAGGTCATGGCTGCGAATCTTAGCAGCCGGTCTCAGTCAGCGCACGGGGCGATCGTCGCGGCCGGCCAGGGCTGCCGCGGGCCACCATCAGCCGCGCGCCGGGCTGGGCCGGCTAGCCGCGCGCCAGGCTCGGACGCCGCCCGCCGAGGGCTGCGACCACCCGGTCGATGTCGTCGTGCGTGTTGAACACCGACACCGACAAGCGCAGGCGGTTCTCGTTGGTCACCACCGTCGCCGTGATCTTGCCGTCGCGCAGGGCCTGGGTGGTGGCGGCCGCATCCTTCAGCGCGAATGCCACGATCGGCGTGGGATTGCGGCGCGGGGTGAGCGGCTCGTAGCCGAGCGGCGGCAGCTCCTGCTGCAGGCGTTCGGTGAGCTGCGTGGCATGGGCGCGAATCTTGTCGAGCCCGAGCGTGTTCACGTAGTCGATGCCCTCCGAGACGGCCGCCGCCAGCAGTACGGCGATGCCGCCGGTCTCGTAGCGCGCCGCCCCGGGCAGCGGCTCCCACGACAACTCGGCGCGGTTGAAGTTGGCCACCTGGCGATGGCCGTAGCGCGTCGTCGGCAGGACCGTGCCCTGCAGTTCCTCCTTGACGTAGAGGAAGCCGAACCCGCGTTCGCCCATGATCCACTTGTAGGTGCCGGCCGACGCGAAGTCGATGCCGAGCGCCTTGACGTCCACGGGCACCGCGCCCACCGCCTGGATGATGTCGGCGAAGACGTACGCGCCGCGGGCGTGGGCCAGGGCGCTCACCGCTTGGCAGTCGTGCATGAAGCCGTTGACGTTCGACACCAGCGCCAGCGAGACCAGCCGGGTGTTGCGGTCGATGGCCTTGTCCATGTCGGCCGGGTCGATGGCCCAGTTGCGGTGCTTGACGATGCGCAGCTCGACGCCCTGCTTCTCGAGTTCCTTGTACATGTAGAGCGAGGTCGTGAAGTGCAGCTCGTCGATGACGATGTTGCCCTTCTTGCTGGCCAGGTCCAGGCCCATGACCACGATGTTCTCGCCGTCGGAGGTGCTGGCGGTGAAGGCGATCTCGTCGGCCGCAGCGCCGATCATCCGGCCGAAGCGGGTCTTGAGATCGGCCTGCCGCGCGGCCGTGAAGTCGGCGCGGCCGGGCCCGGGCCCGTGCAGCCGGAAGTTGACGCCGGCTTCGATGGCCCTGGCGGCGAAGCGCCCCAGCGGATGCAGGGCAGCCGCGTTCATGTAGGTCTCGAGCGACGCCAGCGGGAAGTCGTCGCGCACGGTGCCGGGGAAGACGGCGCCGGCGCGGGCGGCCGGGGCCTGGGCAGCGTGGGCGCGGGTCAGGACCGACGGCAGGGCCAGCGCGCTTGCGCCAGCCAGGAACTCGCGGCGTCCAATCGAGGTCATGGGGGATCCTTTCGTGCGCATCTTATGCCCATGCCGGCGATCTGTCGACGGGTGCGATACTTTGGCCGGATGCTGGACCTCGTGCACTGGACCGCCGCCAGGATCGCCGCGGGAGTGGCGGCCGGAGCGGTGAGCGCGGTCGACGTCGTCGCCGCCCATCTCGCCCGCATCGCCGCGGTCGACCCGGGCCTGCGCGCGTTCGTGGACGTGCGGGCCGAGGCGGCGCTGGCCGAGGCGGCCGATCAGGACGCGCGCGCGGCGGCGGGGCAGCCGCGCGGGCCGCTCGGCGGCGTGCCGGTCACGGTCAAGAGCGCCATCGAAGTCGCGGGCCTGCGCTGCGAGACCGGGAGCCCCTCGCGCCGCGGCCAGCGGGCCGCCGCCGATGCCGTGGTCGTGCGGCGCCTGCGCGCGGCCGGGGCGATCGTGCTGGGCACGACCAACGTGGCCGAGATGCTCATGGGCTACGAGACCGACAACCCCCTGCACGGACGGACCAGCAACCCGTGGGATCACGATCGCACTCCGGGCGGATCGAGCGGCGGCGAAGCGGCGGCCATCGCGGCCGGCTGTTCGGCCGGGGGATCGGCAGCGACGGCGGCGGGTCGGTGCGCGTGCCGGCGCACTTCACCGGCCTGTGCGGGCTGAAGCCGACGCCCGGGCGCGTGCCCTCCACCGGGCACCAGCCGCCGTGCCTGGGGCCGTTCTCGCTCATCGGCGTCGTCGGGCCGATGGCCCGCACGGTGGAAGACGTCGGCTTGCTCTATCGCGCCGTGGCCGGCTGGGACGGCACCGACCCGCTGGCCACGCCGCTTCCGGCCCTGCCCGCCGGAAGCTGGCCGCCTCCCACCGTGGCCTGGTTCGACGCGCACCCCGGGGCCCCGGTCACGCCGGCGACGCGCAGCGGCGGTGACCGCGGCGGCCACCGCGCTGGCGACGCAGGGCTATCCGGTCGGGCCGCAGCGGCCGCTGGCCTTCGACCGGGCCACGACGCTCTGGGATCTGTTCTTCGGCGACCTCGGCGAGCTTCTCCTGGCCGAGTCGCTCGCCGGGCGTGAGCGGGAACTGCCGATCATCGCCGCTCTGCACGCCGAGCGCGGGCCTCGGCCGGTGCTGTCGGCCTCGGCGGTCGTGCACGCCTGGATCGAGCGCGACCTGGTACGGGCCGCGCTCCTCGAGGAGATGCGCGACTACGACGTCGTCGTCTGTCCGGTGACGGCCGTGCCGGCCTTCCGCCACGGCGAGCGCGCCTGGACCATCGCCGGCCGGGTCGTCGGCTATCTGGAGGCAATGGTCTACACGCAGTGGGCCAACATCCTCGGCCTGCCGGCGGCCGTGGTGCGCGCCGGCTGGTCGCCCGAGGGCCTGCCCCTCGGCGTGCAGGTGATCGGGCGGCCCTTCGAAGAGCACCTGGTGCTCGACGTCGCCGCCGCCATCGAACGCGGCTGCGGCGGCTGGGTCGCGCCGCCGGCCGCCGGGCGTCCGGCATGACCGCCCCGGCGGGCCTGACGCGCCGCCTGTCGCGCCGCGACCTGGTCGTCTACGGCCTGCTCTTCATCGGCCCGCTCGCCCCGGTCGGCGTCTTCGGCGTGCTCGACGGCCGCGCCGCCGGCGCGGTGGCGCTGGTCTACCTCGTGGCCACCATCGCCATGGGCTTCACCGCGTGGTCCTACGCCGTGATGTCACGCGAAGTGCCGCACGCCGGCTCGGTGTTCGCCTACGCCAGCCGCGGCCTCGGACCGGCGGCCGGCTTCTTTGCCGGCTGGCTGGCGATGCTCGACTACCTGCTGATTCCGTCGGTGGCGTATCTCTTCTCGGGAATCGCCCTCCACGCCCTCGTGCCGGCGGTGCCGGCGTGGATCTTCACGGTGGCGGCCTTCACCGGCACGACGCTGCTGAACCTGGCGGGCGTGCGCGTCGCGGCGCGCGCCGGCCTGGTGGTGCTGGTCGTCGAGCTGATCGTGCTCGTGGTGTTCGTGGCGGCGGCCGTCGTGGTGCTGGCCACCGACGGCCCGAGCCGGCCGTGGCTGTCGCCGCTGACCGGCGTCACGGCCGTCGACCCGTCGATGATTCTCGGCGCCGTGTCGGTGGCGGTGCTGTCGTATCTGGGCTTCGACGCCATCGCCTCGTTTGCCGAAGAGAGCACCGGTGAGGCGCGGCACGTCGGGCAAGCCATCGGCCTGTGCCTGGCCGTGGCCGGCGTGGCGTTTGTGGCGCAGGCGTGGCTGGCGGCGCTGCTCAGCCCCGACTCGCCGGCGGCGCTCGCGGCCGATCCCGCCCGTCAGGGCACCGCCTTCTACGTCATCGCGCGGGCCGGCATCGGCGGCTGGATGGCCACCATGCTGGCGGTGACCAAGGCCGTGGGTCCGGCGTTTGCCGCCATGACCGGACAGGCCGCGGCCGCCCGGTTGCTCTTCGGCATGGCCCGCGACGGCCGGCTGCCGGCGGCCCTGGCGCGGGTGGACGGCACGCGCGGCGTGCCGCGCCCGGCCCTGCTGGCGACGGCCGCGGTCACGCTCGTGGTGAGCGTGTGGGCGGCGCGGCGCGGCGACGGCCTGGCCATGCTCGTCTCGATCGTGGACGTGGGCGCGCTCGGCGCGTTCGTGCTGTTGCACGCGTCCGTCGTCGGCTACTTCGTCGTGCGCCGCATCGGCCAGCCGCGCGTCGTGCACGGGCTCGTGCCGCTCGCGGGTATCGCGGTGACCGGCTGGGTGCTCGCCGAGGCGAGCCCCACGGCGCAGGCCGTGGCCGGCGTGTGGCTGGTGGCCGGCGTGGTCGCCTTCCGGGCGGGCCGCCGGGCGCCGGTGGCCGCCGGATAAGCCCGCGACAAGCCGCCGCCAGGCGGCGCGACTTACCAGGCGCGCACGCGGCCGGTGTCGACGTGCACGAAGTTCGAGGCCGGGTAGTAGCCGACGCCGCCCCGGCCGAGCGCCAGCGCCGAGCGGCGCAGTTGCGCCAGCGGCACGTCGGCGATGCGGAGGTCGATGGCGCGTCCCGACATGTGGAGGCTGCGCGCCGCCACGCCGTCGCCCTTCGTTCTCAGCGTGGCGTTCGTGAGCGGCGAGCGATAGCCCGAGATCACCTCGGTCGAGCGGCGCGTGTCGACGGCCTGGCGCAGGTCGAAGAGCACGTCGAGCAGGGCCGGATCGATAGCGTGGACCTCGTCGGTGCGGAAGTCGCGCAGCAGGCGGTTGACCGCCGCCAGGGCGTCGGCCTGGTAGCGGCCCCCCTGGAAGTACTCCACGGTCAGCGTCTCACCGGTATGCAGGTGATTGAAGCGCAGTGCGCGGGTCGCCGGTCCGCCCGAGGGGGCGGCCAGGACGGGACGGGCGGCCAGCGCCACGGCGCCGGCGGCGAGCGAGGTCAGGAAACGGCGGCGCGACGGCATCTCCATGAGCTCATTTTAACCGGGGCCGCCCGAGCCCGTGTCTCCGAATGCCTCGTGCCCAGCGGCCGCCGCTGCCGGCCAGGCGAGCCAGGACGGGGCAGGTCCTGAGGCAGCCTCGGCGGTTCACGCTCCGGGCGCGGCGGGGTCCCGCGGCGCCGTGCCGGGGTCGTCGCGGCGCCCGGGCTCGTGGGCCGCCTGCAGGAAATCGGCGAAGACGCGGCACGCGTCGGTCGCGGTCAGGATGCCGCTCACGCGGCCGCCGTCGACGACGAGCGCGGAGCCGATATGGCGGCGCGCCATCTCGCGCAGCACGCGCTCGAGCGGCTCGCCGGGGCCGACGGCGTAGACGTCGAAGACGCACGCGTCGCGCACGAACAACTCGTCTTCCGGCGGCAGGCCCAGGTCGGGGTCGAGGGCGCGTTTCACGTCGCGGTCCGTGAGTACGCCCACGCACCGTCCGCCCTGCACGACCGGCAGGTGATGGATCTCGTGCTGGACCATCATGTGACGCGCCTGCCGCAAGGGCGCGTCTTCGCCGATCACCCAGAGGCGAGCCGTCATCACATCGCCGATGGTCAGTGGCTTGGTCATGGCTGCCCTGCCTCCTTTTAGGGCGTGATGAAGTCGTCTTCGCGATCACCCACCGTCGGTACCCGACCGCCCAGGGCGGGTCGAACGCGATCTGGATGCGGCCGTCACATGTTGACGGTCACCGGCAGCGCCGCCGGATGCCAGCGATCCACGGCGTGCGGGTGCACCGCCAGCACCGGGCAGGTGGCGCGCCGGATGACGTCGTTGGTCGTCGATCCGAAGGCCATGAGGTCGATGGCGCCGCGGCCGCGCACGCCCATGACGATGACGTCGGCGTTCTTGTCGGCGGCGGTCGCCACGATCCGATCGCTGGCCTTGCCCACCGCGATCACGGTTTCGACCTGGCACCCCTCGCGCACGTCGGCCGGGACGGCGTCCTGCAGCAGCGTCTGGGCGTGTGCCTGGCCGAGCTTCAAGTACTCGTCGGCGCCGTCGAGGGCGCCGAACTCGCCGCCCGTGGGCACGGGTTCGACGACCGACAGCAGGATCAGGCGGCCGTCGGTCTCGCGCGCCAGCGACACGGCGTAGGTGACGGCGTCGGCCGACGAAGGGGAGCCGTCGACCGGGCAGAGGATGCGTGAGAAGAGCACGTCGTCGGTGCCGGCAGCGCCGGGCGGCACCACCATCACCGGGCACTCGGCCTTGCGCATGACCTTCTCGGCCACCGAGCCGAGCAGCAGATGTTCGACCCCGCCGCGGCCATGCGAGCCGAGCACGATCAGGTCGGCCTGGATCTCGGCGGCGACCGTCAGGATCTCGCGGGCGGGATGGCCGCCGCGCACCGCGGCCTCGGCGGCGACGCCGGCGGCGCGGGCCCGCTCGCGGGCGGCCGCCAGGTGCTCTTCGGCCTGCTGGCGCTGCTCCTCGAACAAGCGGATGTCGACCGGGATCTCGCCGTAGGGCGCCATGATCGGCGTGGGCGGATCGATGTGCAGCAGGTGCAGCGCCGCGTCGTAGTGGCGGGCGAGAGCGATGGCGCAGGCCTCGGCCGTGGTCGAGATCTCGGAGAAATCGGTCGGGCAGAGAATACGAGTCAGGGTCAGCATGATCCGTTCTCCTTGGCCCCAGCCACCGCCGCGGCGATGCGGTCCAGCTCGAGGGGCGTGGCGAGCCGGCCGCGCACGCCGAGCCGGCGCGCGGGGGTCGAGCGCATCGCTGGTCCGTAGGCGGTCATCATACCCACCGCCGCGTCCTGGTGGTGCGGCCTGATTTGCGTCACCACCCGCCACGCCGGTCATGTCGGGCAGCTTCGGGCCGAGGACGACTCACGGTCGAAGGCTCGACCGTGGCCCAGGGTCTGCCCCTCGACAGCAGAGCAACGGCCGTGCCGCCGCGGGCCCGCGGATCCCGCGTGACGCGCGCGCTGGAGCCCGCGTCTGCTCGGTGGTGTTGGCGCGTCTCGTCGAGACGGGCTATCTCTGTCAGACCAGTGAGGGGCACTACGCGCGACCGACGACGGCCGGCGCGCCGCTGCGGCCGGCACGACGGTCACGCCTCTGAGAGGCGATGCGCCGGGTGCGCCGTCCGCCTCGCCACGACGCGACTCGGTTCAACCAGATGACTGCGGTCAGGAGACCGGCGTCGAGAAGAGCAGGCCGACGATGATGGCGACGCCGACGGAGACGGTCCAGCCGAGCAGCGCCAGAATCACGGCCCGGGCGGTGGTGGTGTAGTCGAGGGCCTGCCGGACGGCGATGGTCATGGCCACGATCATCCAGATCGAGGTGAGCGGGAGCACGAACCAGCGCGTGCCGCCGAAGACCTCGAAGGCGCGGAACATGCCCGGCGCGGCGGCAAAGCCGAGCGTGCGCAGCACTTCCCCGAAATCGGCGCTGGTCGTGGCCTCGGCCATCACGCGCGTGCCGAGGTAATAGATGAGCGCGGCCCACGTGGCCCACGCCAGCAGCGCCACGGCCGTGCCGTGCACGATGGTCACCGCCGCGGTCCCGCCGACCCCGGCGTTGCCGATGCCGGCGCCGATGCTGGCCAGGACCACGACAATCATGGCCTGCCGCGTGGCGCTGTGGTCGCGCTCAACGTCCTCGAACGTCGCAGGATCGAGGCCGAGCGCGCCGAGAACCCGCCGGATGAACGTGGTCATGATGTCAGCTCCTGGCTGTGTCGTGCGGTGGTCCGTCTCATGATGACCCTCGGAGCCGGTCCTTCGCAAACCCCGTGCCGCGCGGCTCCGACCCGGACGGCGCGGCGGCGACGGCCGAGGCGAGCGCCGCAGACGTGAAATCGTCGCCGCTTCTCTGGGCGAGCGGTAAGATGAAGCGCGGTAGGCGGGCTCGGGCGGCGGTGATCCGGCCTGCGTCGTCAGCTTCAGGAGAAACCTGTGACGCGATTCTCGTGTTGGATGCTCGTGCTCGTGCTGGCTGGCGGCGCCGCGGAGGCCCGGGCGCAGTCGGCGACCCTCGCCCCGGCCGTGGCCAGTGCCGACGTCATCGGCGAGGTCCGGGCTGCCATCGCGAAGAACGACTTCGCCGGCGGCGAGCGGATCCTCGCGGCCTATCGCAAGACCGCCGGCACCACGCCCGAGGCGCTCGAAGCGCTGTCGTGGCTGGGCCGCGGCGCCCTGGCCGCCAGCCAGTTGGACCGGGCCGAGACCTACGCGCTCGACACCTACGACCTGGCGGTGGCGGCGCTCAAGACCCGAAAGATGGACGATGAGCCGCGCCTGCCCATCGCCATCGGGGCGGCCATCGAAGTGCAGGCCAACGTGCTGGCGAAGCGCGGCGCCCGCTCCGAGGCCGTGCAGTTGCTGCAGCAGGAACTGGCCAACTTCCGCACCACCTCGATCCGCACGCGCATCCAGAAGAACATCAACCTGTTGTCGCTCGAGGGCAAGGCCGCGCCGGCGCTCGACGTGGCCGAGTACGTGGGCGGCAAGCCGGCGACGCTGGCGGCCCTCAAGGGCAAGCCGGTCGTCCTTTTCTTCTGGGCGCACTGGTGCCCCGATTGCAAATCGATGTCGCCGGTGCTCGAGAAGCTGTTGGCCAGCTACGGCGCCCAGGGCCTCGCCGTGGTCGCGCCGACGCAGCGTTACGGCTACGTGGCCGCGCGCAAGAGCGCGCCGCCGGCCGAGGAGATGGCCTACATCACCAGGATTCGCGACCAGAATTACCCGTGGCTGGCGCGGCACGGGGTGCCGGTCAGCGAGGAGAACTTCAAGGCCTACGGGGCCAGCACGACGCCCACCGTGGTGGTCGTCGACCGCGGCGGCATGGTGCGACTTTATCGCCCCGGCAAGATGACGCTGGAGGAACTCGAACCGCTGGTGCGGTCGGTGGTCGAGGGCAAACCCGGCACCGGGGCCGATCGACGCTGAACGACGGCGGCCGCGGCGTGCTCGGGCCTCGGGGTGGCCTGGCGCATACAGGGGCTAGCGCCGCGGGCGCTTGAAGGCGAGCCCCGACCAGGTGGCGTCGATGCTGCAGACCTTGAAGTCGACCAGGCCGGCGGCCAAGCCGGCCTCGCGGACGACGTTGCCGTCGAGGTCACTGGCGGCTCCGGATGTCTTCTTGGGCCACGCCAACCACGCCACCTGCGTCGTCACCAGGACGGCCAAGTGGCCGAGCGCGACCTGCAGCTCACGCCGGGTCCTTACGAACCACAGATAGCGCTGGGCGCCGATGGGATCGGCACTGAGCCGCGTGCCTTCCGGCAACGGGTCGAGCAGCGCGGCCAAGCCGGCCGGCGCGCCGACGGCGGCCACGCGTTCATTGACGGCGAGGCCGAGCTTCTGGGTCAGCGTGCGGCCGGCGTAGAGACCCTTGGACGGCCTCACCGGAACCGTCGGCGCGGCCCGCAAGGCCCGAGGCAGCTGCGTCTTGATGCGCCCCCAGGTGAGGAACGCCGCGTCGGGCAGCAACGTCCGCAAGCGCGCGATGGCGTCGGCGTCCCCGCCGGCAAAGACGATCGGGATGTGCCGGGTCGCCGGGCTGCTGCGGAGCGCCAGGGCCACTTCCCGGCCGTGGGAGGGCCGGCGCGACAAATCGATCAGGAACAGCTTCGGGCGCCGCGGCTCGCAGCGCCCGCAGCAGCGGTGTGCCGGTCACGCCGGGCAGGAACACGGCGTCGTGGCCGAGGTCCTCGAGCGCCGCCAGCCGGACGCGCGCGTCCTCGAGGTCCCAGTGCACCAGGTGGACGCGCGCCATCGGACGCTAAGCGGCGAGCGTGGCCTTCATGGTGATCTCGGTGGCAGCCAGCGCCCGCGCGATGATGCAGCCGGTCTTGGCCGCCTCCGCGTGGGTCTGGAAGGCCGCCTCGTCGATGCCGGGCACGACGCCGACGACATCCAGGTCGATGCGGGTGATGAGGAAGCCCTTGTCGTCCTTGCCGAGGTGCACCGCGGCGGCGGTCTTCACGGAGGTGGGCGTGAAGCCGGCCTTGGCCAGCAGGTTCGAGAGCGCCATCGAGAAGCAGCCGCCAAGGGCCGCGCCGACCAGCTCTTCGGGATTGGCGCCCGCCTTGTCTTCGAACCGGGTCGCAAACGAGTAGTCGCCCTCGTAGGCGCCGCTGCCGAGCGCCACGCGGCCGCTGCCGCCCATCAGATCGCCCTTCCACTCCGCCGTCGCCGTCCGTGCCATCGCTGCTCCTTGGAAACCGCGCGCCAGATCGCTTCGTGCGGGCGCGGGAAGGCTAGCGTAGCACGGGCCCGGAGGGCCTCAGCGCCGCGGCGAAGGGGAGGCGGGCGGGAGATCGCGAATGATGAAGAGCTTCTCGCCGGGCTTGATCAGCCCGAGGTCGCGGCGGGCCAGCTCTTCGATGGTGGCGGGATCTTCGCGATAGCGGCGGGCCTGCTCGAGCAGCCGCTGGTTTTCGAGGCGCGCCGCCTGCACCGACTGCTCGAGCGCCTGCAGCTCGTGGCGGGCGCGGATGAGCGCGAGCAGTCCTTTTTCGCCGGCGATGGAGTCGATGAGCACGACCACCGTGAGCACGGCCAGGCCATAGCTGACCAGCCGCCGGGCGCGCGGGCTGACGCCGGGCTTCGGCGCGCTGGCGGTATCGGTGGTGGGGCTCTCGGTCATGTCGTCGATGTCAGAATAATCGAGTCGGCCGGCGAAGTACAAGGGCTTTGTATCGCGCCGCACTCAAAAGTACAAGAACTTTCTCGAGAGTACAAGTGGAAAATGCAACCGCCGTCTGCCTCGTGCTCACGACCTGGCCCGTGGCCTCGCCGGTTGAGCCCTTCGTGCGCGCGCTGGTCGAGACGCGCCTGGCCGCGTGCGTGCACGTGTGCGAACCAGGCCGCTCCACCTACCGCTGGGCGGGCGCGGTGGAGGAGGCCGTCGAGCGTCAACTGGTGATCAAGACCACCCGCGACCGCGTGGCCGCGATCGAGGCGAGGCTTCACGAGGCGCATCCCTACGACGTGCCGGAGTTCCTCGTGTGCGACGCGGCTGGGGGCCGCGCCTATGCCGCATGGATCCGCGAGAGCGTGGCCGAGCCCGAGGCCGCCGCCGATCCGCGGGTGTCCTAGCCCAGGGCCTGGGCCAGGTCGTCGAGGAGATCCTGGATGTCCTCGATCCCGACCGAGATGCGGATCAGGCCGTCGGTGATGCCGAGGGCCTCGCGCCGCTCGGGCGGCACCGACGCGTGGGTCATCATCGCCGGGTGCGAGATCAGCGTTTCGACGCCGCCCAGGCTCTCGGCCAGGGCCATCAGCCGGAAGCGGCCGAGCACCTCGCGCGCGCGCTCGAGCGAGCCGACGTCGAACGAGACCAGGCCCCCGAAGCCCTTCATCTGCCGCGCCGCCAGGGCGTGGTGCGGATGCGAGGGCAGACCCGGATAGATGGTGCGGGTGACGCGGGGATGCGCCGCCAGGTACTCGGCGATGCGCATGGTGTTCTCGTTGGTGCGCTCCATGCGGATGGGCAGCGTCTTGGTGCCGCGCAGCACCAGCCAGGAGTCCATCGGGCCGAGGATGGCGCCGGCGGCGTTCTGCACGAAGCGCATCCATTCCACGTCGTCGTCGTGCTTGACGACGACGACGCCGCCGACGCTGTCGCTGTGGCCGTTCAGGAACTTGGTGGTGCTGTGCAGCACGATGTCGGCGCCGAGGTCGAGCGGCCGCTGCACGTAGGGGCTGGCAAAGGTGTTGTCGACGACGACGCGGACGCCGCGCTCGTGCGCGATGGCGCTGGCGCCGGCGATGTCGGTGATCGACAGCATCGGGTTGGTCGGCGACTCGAGGAACAGGTACTTGGTCTTGGCCGTGAGGGCCGGCCCGATGGCGTCGAGGTTCGAGGTGTCGACGTAACTGAAGTCGAGCCCGAACTTGCGGCGCACCCGTTCGAAGAGGCGATAGGTGCCGCCGTAGGTGTTGTCGCTGACGACCACGTGGTCGCCCGACTCGAGGCGCGTCAGCACCGTGTCGATGGCGGCCATGCCCGAGGCGAAGGCGAAGCCGGCGGCGCCGTGTTCGATGGCGGCGACGTTGGCCTCGAGCGCCGAGCGGGTGGGATTCTGGGTGCGTCCGTACTCGTAGCCCTTGTGCTGGCCGAGGCCCTCCTGGACGTAGGTCGAGGTCTGGTAGATCGGCGTGATGATGGCGCCCGTGGAGGGGTCGGGGACCTGGCCGGCGTGGATGCAGATGGTGGCGAAACGAGCGGAGTCGGGAAGTTTCACAGCCCCGCCACGTTACTCTGATATCATCCGCGAGGCAATCGGTTGCGCGACGCGCGTCGTGCCGCGCTCCTCCTGATGCCCCACCTTCCGGCCGCTCGCTCGATCCTGCCAGGTGCGACGCTGACGCCCGTCGGCGCCGCGCGACGCTGGCTGCTCACGTCCTGGCCGGGACGCGCGCTGCTGCTCGGCGCCGGGCTCAAGATCGTCGAGACCGCCGGCACCGCCGTCACCGGCGAGCCGCGGCCGGCGCTGCTCGACGCCTGCGATGCGGCTGGCACGCTGGCGCTCATCCTCGGCGGCGCCTATCTCGGCGCGCGCGCGCTCGTGTGGATGCGCCGGCGCCTGCTGTGGCGCGTGCGCCGCAAACTCATCCTCTCCTACATCTTCGTCGGGCTGGTGCCGAGCCTGCTCATCGTCGTCTTCTTCCTGCTGGCCGGCTTGCTGCTGTTCCGCAACGTCGCCAGCTATCTGGTTCAGACCCGGCTCGACGTCCACGCCGAGCAGGCCCGCTTCCTGGCCCAGACGGCGCTGCTCGACGTGCAGCGCGCCACCACCGCCGCGGCCGCGCGCGACACGCTCGAACACCTGCAGGCCAGCGGCCAGGCGCGCTATCCCTTCCTCTCGATCGCGCTGGTGCCGGTGCGAGACATCACGTGTCCGCCGGCGCGGCGGTCGCCGAATGCCGGCCGCCTGCCGCCGCTGGCGCTGCCGGCGGCGGCGGGACCGTGGGCGCACCTGCCCGCGCCCACGACCTTGCCGGCGTGGATCACCTGCGACGGCGCGTCCCGGATCGTGGCCTATCACGCGGTGGCGGCGTCATCGCGGCGCGACGGCGAGACCGATCTGCGGCTGGTGGCCAGAGCCGTGGCCCTGCCGGCCACGCAGTCCCCCGGGTGGGCGGTGGCGCTCGATCTGCCGATCTCCGCCGTCGTCGAGCGCGGCCTGCTGGAAGAGACCGGCATCCAGCTCGGATTCATCAACGACGTCCGCACCGACGAGTCGATGCCGGTGACGGCGCAGGGACGCGTCCTCGACATCCGCCCGCCGACGCCGCCGGCCGACGGCCTCGTCGACCAGCTGCTGCGGCGCTGGGCGGTGTTCATCGAGCCGATCGACTGGGACTCGGGCAAGCCCGGGAACGTCAGCGTGGAGCTGTCGCTGCACCTGCTCGAGATCTACCAGCGCCTGGCCACGAAGTCGCCGCTCGGCGGCTTCATGAGCAACGTGCTGCTGCTCGTGCTGCTGGTCGTCGGCGCGCTCTTCCTGCTCATCCAGGCGGTGGCGCTGGTGCTCGGCCTGGCCCTGGCGCGTCAGATCACCGGCGCCGTGCACGACCTCTTCACCGGCACCGAGCATCTGCGCAACCGCAACTTCACCCATGTCATTCCGGTGCGGGCCCGCGATCAGTTCGGCGAGCTGGCCGACTCGTTCAACCTGATGACCGGCGAAGTGACGCGGCTGCTGCAGGATGTCGCCCAGAAGGAACGCCTCGAACAGGAGTTCGCCACCGCCCGCGAGATCCAGATGAAGCTGCTGCCCCAGGGACCGCTGACCGTGCCCGGGCTCGGCGTGTCGGCCTACTGCGAACCGGCCCGCGAGGTCGGCGGCGACTACTACGACTGCTTCCCGGTGGGCGACGACGTGTTCGGCTTCCTCATCGCCGACGTGTCGGGCAAGGGCGTCGGCGCCGGCCTCTACATGGCGCAGCTGAAGGGGCTGGTGCTGTCGCTGGCGCGCCAGCACCGCTCGCCGCGCGACCTGCTCATCGCCGTCAACCGCGTGCTCGTCGATCACCTCGACGGGCGCAGCTTCATCACCATGAGCTACGTCGTCGTCGATCTCCGCCGCCAGGTCATGACCTACGCCCGCGCCGGCCACTGCCCGATGATCGTGGCGCCGGCCGCCCGCGGCGGACGTGCAGCCGCCGATCAAGGTGCTGGCCCCCGACGGCCTGGTCGTCGGCCTGACCATCGACGACGGCACGCTCTTCGAGTCGCTCCTCGAGGAAGTGACCGTGCCGCTCGCGCCCGGCGACCTCTTCATGCTGTTCACCGACGGCATGAGCGAGATGATGAACCCGGCCCACGACTGCTTCGGCGAGGAACGCCTGGGCGAGATTGCCGGCACCCACCGCGACCTGCCGCTCGACGAGCTGGCCGACCGGCTGGTGCAGGAGGTGCGTGCCTTCGGCGCCGGCGCGGCGCAGCACGACGACATGACCATGCTGCTGCTGCGCGTCGAGACGCTGCCGCCGGCCGTGCCGCTCACGGCGACGGTGGCGGGCCTGATGGAGATGGATGCGTGACCGACGAGCTCGCGGTGGTGTTCAGCACACGTTCGGAGATCGAGGCCGCGGTGGTGCAGGGTCTGCTCGAGAGTCAGGGGCTCCACGCGGTGCGCCTGTCGGGCCCGCCGGCCACGGTCTTCGCCTTTGCCGTCACGCCGCTCGGGGCCATTCGCATCGCCGTGCCGCGCCAGCAGGCCGACGAGGCCCGCCGCGTGCTGCTCACCCACGGCGACGCCGGCGGCAGCGGGCTGGTCGTGCCGCTGGCCAGCCAGTTTGCGGCCATCGAGCAGCGGCTGCGCTATCGCTTCAGGGATCGCGGTCTGCTCGAACACGCGCTCACCCACAAGTCCCGGGCCGCGGAGGACCCGAGCGGCGGCGTCGCCGACAACGAGTCGCTCGAGTTCCTCGGCGACGCCGTGCTCGGCTTCATCGTCGCGGATCTGCTCTACCGCGAGTTCCCCGAGTTCACGGAAGGGCCGAAGTCGAAGGCCAAGGCGGCGCTGGTGTCGACCACCGCGCTGGCCGACTTGAGCCGCACCCTCGGGCTCGGCGACGATCTGCTGCTCGGCAAGGGCGAGGCGAAGACGGGCGGCCGGGCCAAGCCGGCGCTGCTGGCCGACGTCTTCGAAGCCGTGGTCGCCGCCATCTATCTGGACGGCGGCATCGAGGCGGCCCGCACCTTCGTCGAGTACCAGCTGCGGTCCCTCGTTGCCAGCGTGCGCGCCTCGCGTTCGTTCGGCCGCGACTACAAGTCGGCGCTGCAGGAGACGCTGCAGGCCCAGGGCCGGCCGCTGCCGGCCTACCGCGTGGCCGCCGAGACCGGGCCGGATCACGACAAGCGCTTCGACGTCGACGCGGTCGTGGACGGGCTCGTGCTCGCCACCGGATCGGGAAAGACGAAGAAGGAGGCGGAGCAGGAAGCCGCTCGGATCGCGCTGGCCGTGCTGGCCGGGTGAATCGGTCCGGCCGCCGACAGGCGCCGATCGATCCGCCGGCCCGCTGGTCAATCGATCTCGATGATGCCCCACGGCTTGCGCTCGGCCGCGCCGGCCGCCGCCAGCGACGGTTCGGACTGGGGCAGGCGGGCCAGCGCGTAGGCCTGCACCTCGCGCGCCACGTCGTCCACGCCGGGCGGCATCGGCCGGGCGTGCAGACGCACCCACAGGCGCAGCACCGGATCCGAGAAGCTGTAGCGTTTCTGCCGCGACACCACGAGGTCGACGTCCTCGAGCCACGACAGGTAGTCCTTGGTCGACCCCGGGGTGCGCCGCAGGCGCTGCGAGATCTCGGTCAAGGTCAGCGGCTCGTCTTCGGCCAGGATCTCGAGGATGGCCTTGAGCGCGCCGTAGCCCCGGGCCCGGTGCAGGCGGAGTTCGTAGCGGTAGCCGCACCAAGCGGTGAGGGCGCCGTCGGACGTGAGCAGCGCCGTCAGGGCGCTGACCGGGTCGCCGCCGCGCTGGCTCATGGCGGCCGCCATCTCGGCCAGCGCCCGCACGTAGGCGGCGCGTCCGTCGGAGAGCGCGTGGATGGCCGCGGCCAGCTCGGCGCGATCGGCCGCGGAGACGGCGTCGCCTGGCGGCAGCATCGCCGCGACGTCGGTCCCGGACAGCGGCGGCAGATGCACGACTTCGAAACGCGGTGCCGCCTCGCGCAGCACCCGATGGGCGCGGGCGACGTAGCGGCTCGAGCACACGAAGCGGTTGGGACTGTCGGCGATGGCCTCGACCAGCTCGCGCAGCACGTGGCGCAGGCCGGGGAAGTTCTCGAAGGTGCGCAGCTCGAGCACTTCGTCGAGCAGGAAGGTGGCTTCCTGGCCGTCGGGCGTGCGGGCTCGCTGGAAGAAGGCGAGCATCCGGTCGAAGGCGTCGCGCGCGCTCGACGGGAGCGTGGGCGCGCCCGCGGCCACGCCGGGATCGACAAACGGCGAACTGGCGACGACGGCGTGGTAGAAGCGCTCGGGCGTGCTGGCGGCCCGCTCCACGTCCACGTACTGGCAATTGGTGCGCCCGAGCCGATCGGCCAGGCCGTGCAGCAGCGTGGTGCGGCCCGTGCCGCAGCCGCCGAGCACCACCGGCACGCGCGACGGGGTCGCGTCGAGCCAGGCGAGCAGCCGGCGCTCCAGCCCGGCGTGCGCCGCCATCATGAACGCGCTCCGGCCGCAGGCCCGCGCGCGGCAAGGACGGACATCGACTGGGGCGTAATGGCGGCGCGAGCGGCGGTGGGCATGTGGAGGAGCCGGAGCGCGGGCTGGCCCGCGCGAACGTAGAAGCTAAGCACCTGGACCCGGCTTGTCAACGTGAAACTACTTTGAGAAAAAGTTGACGACGTGGCCGCTCGGGACCGGCCGCGGCGGCGTGCCGCGGGCCCTCGAGATGCGCCCACCGATCGTCGCACGAGCGGCGCCGCGAACGCGTCTGGTGTTTCGTCGAACGCCTGCACTATCCTGTTATGTCCGGCGGCTCGGCGGCGCGCGTGCCGTTCCGAGTTCAGCCGCGATCGGACTTCGTTCAAATGAACATTGCAGTGTTGGGCGCCCAGTGGGGCGACGAGGGCAAGGGCAAGATCGTCGATCTGCTGACGCCGCATTTCTCGGTGGTCGGCCGGTATCAGGGCGGGCACAACGCCGGGCACACGGTCTACGTGCGCGGACAGAAGTTCGTGCTCCACCTGATTCCCTCGGGCATCCTCCACGCCGGGCGTGTCGTGCCTGATCGGCAACGGCGTCGTCGTCGATCCGGCGGCGCTCTTTGCCGAGATCGACGAACTGGCCGAGCTCGGCGTCGAGGTCGAAGGGCGGCTGTTCATCAGCGACCGCGCCCATCTCATCCTGCCGTATCACCGCGAACTCGACGTCCTCAGCGAGGCGCGGCGCGGCGAACGGAAGATCGGCACCACCTCGCGCGGCATCGGACCGGCCTACGAGGACAAGATCGGCCGGCGCGGCGTGCGCCTGTGCGACCTGGCCGACACCGCGGCCCTGGCCGACGAGATTCGCGACAACGTGCACGCCCGCAACCAGATGATCAAGGACTCGCACGTCGAGTGGCGGCAGGTCTACGAGACGTTGCTGACGCAGGGCGAGCGGCTGAAGCGCTGGGCCATCGACGGGTCGCTGTTCCTGCACCAGGCGATGAGCGCCGGCCGCCGCGTGCTGTTCGAGGGCGCGCAGGGCACGATGCTCGACATCGATCACGGCACCTATCCCTACGTCACCTCGTCGAACGCCTCGATTGGCGGTGTGTGCACCGGCCTCGGCGTGCCGCCGCAGGCCATCGGCGGCGTCCTCGGCGTGGCCAAGGCCTACGCCACGCGCGTCGGCGAAGGCCCGTTCGTCGACCGAACTCTTCGACGCCATGGGCGAACGGCTGCGCGAGACCGGCCAGGAGTACGGCGCCTCGACCGGCCGGCCGCGCCGCTGCGGCTGGTACGACGCGGTGGCGGTGCGCTACGCGGCGCGCGTCAACGGCATCGGCGCGCTGGCCCTGACCAAGCTCGACGTGCTCGACGGCATCGAGCAGATTCACGTGGCCGTGGCTTACCGCATCGACGGCCAGGAGGTGCGCGAGTTCCCCGCCACCTTGCCGGCCGCCGGCTCGGTGGAGCCGATTTACGAGTCGTGGCCGGGGTGGACGGCGCCGACCAAGGGCGCGAGGAGCTACGACGCCTTGCCGGCCGAGGCGCAGCGCTACATCGCGCGCCTCGAAGAGGTGAGCGGCGTGCCGGTGGGCCTGGTCTCCACCGGGTCGGACCGCGACGAGACCATCGTCCGGACCGATCGGCCGCTGGCCGCCTGGTTGAAGTAGCCGCCGCCCGACGCGAGCCCGGCTAGTTCCGGCGGTGCTTCTCGCAGAAGAGCGACAGCGCTTCGGCGTTGCTGCCGTTCAGCTCGATGCCGGCGCGGTAGCGCGGCGGCAGGTTCTTCGGCATCTCGAACGCGGCCCAGGCCACCGAGCCCAGGCAGCGCACGACGCCGCGCCCGTCGGCAAACGACACGCGCACGCGCTGGTTGGGCTTGAGGGCGAAAGGGGCCACGACCTGGGCCCCGAGGATGGACAGGTCGAGGAGCTGCGCCGGGTCGCCGTCGACCAGGATCTCGATGCCCTCGGCGATGCGCACCCGGGGCGCCCGGCGTGCTCCCGGCTGCAGCGGTTTGGGTGGCAGCCCGGCGTCGGCGGCGGCCGGCCGGCGCACGCCCGAGGGGCGGGGGCTGGCGTCGTGGGCCACGACCCGCACCTCGCACTCGGCCAGCGTCGGGTCGTCCTTGACGCGGCCGATGAGCGCGGCGCCGCGCGACGTGCCCGAGAACTCCCGCTCGATGGCGACGATCCGCGGCCGGTGACGGAAGATGTGTTCGAGCGCCTCGATGGCCTCGCTGTCGGTGAAGCTGTGGACGCGCCCGCCAGTCTCGAACCTGGCGCGCAGCGTGGGGAGCGTGCGCTCCGGCCCGATGACGACGATGGTCGCGGACACGACGACTCCAGTGTAGGTCACGCGCCAGCAGTGCGCAACGATGCGCATAGAATAGCGAGATGTCTCGCGCAGTCGCGCTCGCCTGCCGCGCCGTCGTCAAGCGCTACGGCGACGTGCTCGCCGTCGACGGCCTCGACCTCGAGGTCGGGCGCGGCGAGTGCTTCGGGCTGCTCGGTCCGAACGGCGCCGGCAAGACCACGACCATCGAGATGCTCGAGGGGCTGCTGGCGCCCGACGAAGGCGTGGTCGAGGTGCTCGGCCAGCGCTGGACCGAGGCCGCCGCCGACCTGCGGCCCCGGCTCGGCATCCAGTTGCAGGAGACGCAACTGGCAGAGAAGCTGTCGGTGACCGAAACGCTCCGCCTCTTCCGCTCGTTCTACCCGAGCGGCCCGTCGGTGAGCGAGCTGCTGGCGCTCGTCGGACTCGAGGCCAAGGCCGAGGCCCGGGTCGGCAAGTTGTCGGGCGGCCAGAAGCAGCGGCTGTCGGTGGCGTGCGCGCTGGCCGGCGCGCCGGAGGTGCTGTTCCTGGACGAGCCGACCACCGGTCTCGATCCGCAGTCGCGGCTGCAGCTGTGGGACGTGCTGGCGCGGTTCAAGGCCCGCGGCGGCACGATCCTCATCACCACCCATTACATGGACGAGGCGGCGACCCTCTGCGACCGCGTCGGCGTCGTCGATCGGGGCCGTCTCATCGCCCTCGGCACGCCGGCCGCCCTGATCCAGTCGCTCGGCAGCGCCCACGTGATCGACGTGCACCTGGCCGAGGGCACGACCGCGCCGCCGGCGGCGCGGTTCGAGACGCTGCCCGGCGTGCGCGACGCGCGCGTCAGCGACGGGGCCGTGACGCTCGGCAGCACCGCCATCCACGAGACCATCCCAGCGGTGCTCGCCGCGCTGGCCCTCGAGGGCGCCGCCGTGCGCGAACTCACCACCCACAGTGCCACCCTCGAGGACGTGTTCGTGGCGCTCACTGGAAGGCATCTCCGCGATGGCTGAGTCGACGGGCCGGGCGCCGTTCTGGCCGGCGCTGCGCGAACTCACTCTGGCGCGGATGCGCGAGTTCCTGCGCGAGCCCGAGGCCGTGTTCTGGGTGTTCGCGTTCCCGGTGATCATGACCTGCGCGCTGGGCGTGGCGTTCCGCACGCGCGTCGACGAGCCGGTCTTTGTCGGCATCGAGCGAGCTGTCAACGCCGCCGCGCCGGCCGCCGAAGCCGCGTTGCGCGAGGCCGGGGGCTTCGCGGTGCGCGTCGTCGCCCCCGACGAGGTCGAGCGCGCGCTGCGCGATGGGCGCGTGCAGGTCGTGGTCACGCCCGGCGACGTCCCGACCTACCGCTTCGACCCGGCGCGGGCCGAGAGCCGCCTGGCCCGCCTGGCCGTCGACGCCGCGCTCCAGCGCGCGGCCGGCCGGGCCGATCGCTTCGCGGCGCGCCAGGACGCGGTGCGCGCCGTCGGCTCGCGCTACATCGACTGGCTCGTGCCGGGGCTGCTCGGCATGAACATCATGGGCACCGGGATGTGGAGCACGAGCTTCGCCATCGTGACCGCCCGCACGCGCAAGCTGCTCAAGCGGCTCGTGGCCACGCCGATGCCGCGCTCGGCCTACCTGCTGTCGCTCGTCGGCAGCCGCCTGGCGTTCCTCGTCGGCGAAGCCACGGTGCTCGTCGCCTTCGGGTGGATCGTCTTCGGCGTGGCCGTGCACGGCAGCCTCGGCGCCCTCGCCCTGGTGTCGCTGCTCGGGGCCCTCTGCTTCGGCGGCATCGCGCTGCTCGTCGCCAGCCGGGCCAAGACGGTGGAGGGCGTGTCGGGCCTGCTCAACCTGGTGATGGTGCCGATGTGGGTGTTCTCGGGCGTCTTCTTCGCCTCGTCGAACTTCCCCGACATCCTGCAGCCGTTCGTCCAGGCGCTGCCGCTCACCGCGCTCAACGACGCCCTGCGCGCCGTCATGAACGACGGCGAACCCCTCGCCGCCATCTGGACGGAGCTGGCGATCATGGCCGCCTGGGGCGCCGTGTCCTTCGCGCTCTCGCTGAAGCTCTTTCGCTGGACGTAGTTGTAACGGGGCCTGTCACCGTTACAACTCATGACGTTGCAGTATCTGCGATCGCGCGCGCACGCCTATCCGAGCCAAGGCGATCGCCGGCTTTCTCGAGGCGCCATGACGCCTCGACCGCGCCCGGCCTCCCGCGATGTTGCACAAACTGCAGCGCGGAAAATTGTAACGGTGACAGGCCCCGTTACAATTACGCGTCGTCGCGGGAGCTGGCCGAATACCAGTCGAGGAGCGCCTTCTGCGAATCGAGCGGCTCGGGCCCTGGCTCGGCGCGCTCGTAGCGGCCGTTGGCCTGGAGCAGCCAGGCGCGCGCGGTGTCCTTGAGCAGCGTGCCGAGCACGACCTCGCGCAGATGCGGCGCGGTGCTCGGCGTCGGTGACCGGCACCAGCACCTCGACGCGCCGGTCGAGGTTGCGCTCCATCAGGTCGGCGCTGCCGATGTAGAGCTCGGGTTCGCCGCCGTTCTCGAACGAGTAGAGACGCGAGTGCTCGAGCAGGCGGCCGACGATCGACCGCACGCGGATGTTCTCGCTGAAGCCGGGCACGCCCGGGCGCAGGCAGCAGACGCCGCGCACGATGAGGTCGATGGGCACGCCGGCCTGCGAGGCCCGGTAGAGCATCTTGATGGTCGCCAGGTCGGCGACCGCGTTGTTCTTGATGACGATGACCGGCGGGACGGCCGGCCTTGGCGTGCTCCACCTCGCGCTCGATGAGCGCGCGGATGCCCGGGCGCAGGCCCGACGGCGCCACCAGCAGCGCCCGGTAGCTGCGCTTGTTCGAGTAGCCGGTCAGCGTGTTGAACACCTCGCTCACGTCGTCGACGATGGCCTCGTCGGCGGTGAAGAGGCCGATGTCGGTGTAGATGCGCGAGGTGGTGCGGTTGTAGTTGCCGGTGGCCAGGTGGGCGTAGCGGCGGATGCCGCCGGTTTCCTTGCGCACGACCAGGCACAGCTTGCAGTGCACCTTGATGTTGACCAGGCCGTAGACGACGTGGATGCCGGCCGATTCCAGCCGCGTCGCCCAGGCGATGTTGTTGCGCTCGTCGAAGCGGGCCTTGAGCTCGACCAGCACCGCCACCTGCTTGCCCTGCTCGGCCGCCTGGATGAGCAGATCCACGAGCGGCGAGTCGGCGCCGATCCGGTAGAGCGTGATCTTGATGGCCACGACCTGCGGGTCGGCGATGGCCGCCTTGAGGAACGTCTCGACCGAGGTGAACGAGTCGAACGGGTGGTGCACCAGGAAGTCCTGGTCGGCGATCTGCTCGAACACGAGGTCGGCCTCGTCGGGCGGCCACAGCGTGCGCGGATGGAAGACCGGATCCTTCAGCGTCGGCCGGTGCAGCGCGAGGAGCTGGTTCCAGTCGCCGAGACCCATGCGCGCGCTGGTGCGCACGACCACGTCGTGGTCGACCTCGAAGTTGTCGATCAGGATGTCGAGCACCCGCCGCGGCATGTCGGCCTCGACCTGCAGCAGCGACACGGCGCCGTAGCGCAGCTGCTTCAAGCCGCGGTCGACCGACTCGAGCAGGTCGTCGGCCTCGTCTTCCTGGATCACCATGTCGGTGTCGCGGATGACGCGGAAGAGATGCGCGCCCTTCCACCTGCGTGCCCGGGAAGAGCGCGCTGATGTTGCGGCGGATGATGTCGCTCGAGGAACACGAACGCTGGTGCCCGGCCGGGCCCAGGCCGGCCGGCAGCGGCACGAAGCGCGGCAGCATGCCCGGCACCTTGACGCGCGCGAACTTGGTGCGGCCGCCGTGGCGCACGCGCACCGCCAGGTTCATGCTGAGGTTCGAGATGAACGGGAACGGATGGCCGGGGTCGAAGGCCAGCGGCGTGAGCACCGGGAACACCTGGGCCTCGAAGTACTGCGTGACCCATGCGTCGAGCGCCGGGGTGTAGTCGGCCTGGTCGAGGAAGTGGATGCCCTCGGCCGCCAGCTGCGGCCGCAGCTGCTCGGTCCAGCAGCGCGCCTGCTCGGCCATCTGCTCGTTGGCGCGCGTGCGGATCACGGCCAGCTCTTCGTCGGTGCTCAGGCCGTCGATCGAGGTGTCGTCGATGCCGGCGCGGAACTTCTTGAGCAGCGTGGCCACGCGCACCATGAAGAACTCGTCGAGGTTCGTGGCCGAGATGGCCAGGAACTTCACGCGCTCGAGCAGCGGATGCGACGGGTCCGAGGCCTGGGCCAGGACGCGCCGGTTGAACTCCAGCCAGCTCAGCTCGCGGTTGATGTAGAGCGCGGCGTTGCCGAGGTCGTCGGGCGCGAGCGAGGCCCAGTCGGCAATCTGCGCCGCGCCTTCGGTGGATTTGCGCCGCCGGCCTTTCCGTTTGGCGGGGTCGTCGCTGACGGAGGTGATGTCGATGACGTGGGAAGCGGGGGCGCGCACCATATACAAGAGCGCGTCCAGCATACCAAAGGGGGCCCGGCCGACCCCGGCACCGGTCGCGCAAATCGTTGACATCACGGGAGATCGCGGCTGACCGCGAGGGCCTCAGAGGTCGAACCAGAGCAGGATGGCGAAGAGCACCACGGTGGCGGTGACCACGCGCTGAATCCACTGATGGCCCTGGGTCACGGCCAGACGCACGCCGACGAGCGCCCCGAGCACGTTGCCGGCGGCCAGGGCCAGGCCGAACGCCCAGTTCACCGCGCCGCCCGACGCGAAGATGGCCAGCGACAGCATGGTGAGCAGCAGCACCGCCAGCAACTTCACGGCGTTGCCCTTGACGAGGTCCATGCCGGCCATGCTCGTGGCCGCCAGCACCGCGAAGCCGACGCCGGCCTGGATCAGGCCGCCGTAGATGCCGATGGCGAAGAACGCCAGCATGATCCCGGGGTGCCAGGGCGAGGTGAGGGTCTCGCGGCTGGCCTGGGAGGGCCGCCTGGTGACGGTCCACAGCGTCATCACCAGCATGGCCACCGACAGCAGCCGGCGGAAGGCGAAGTCGGTCATCTGCAGCGCCAGCCAGGCGCCGAGCACGCCGCCGAGCATCGCCGGCACGCTCACCGCCAGGCCCCAGCGCCAGCGCATCGCGCTCGAGCGATGGAACCCCCACACGCCGGCCAGGTTCTGCGCGAACACCCCGACGCGGTTGGTGCCGTTGGCTTCGCCGGCCGGCAGGCCCAGGAAGATGAGCACCGGAAGCGTGATGAAGGATCCGCCGCCGGCCACCACGTTGAGGGCGCCCGACACGAGGCCGACGGCAAACAAGAGCGGCCAGGGGCCAGAGATCGGTGGCGGGCACGAGCGCCTAGTATAGTGGCCTCCATGCTGGACCGGACCACCTACCTGTTCCTGGCCGGCGCCATTGCCGCGGTCACGGCCGTCGGCGCGGCCACGGCGGTAGCGCGGTCACGCGTCCGTCACGCCGCGCGCCGCAGCGCCGGCAGACGCCGGCGCCGCCGGCGACCGAGATTTTCCTGGCGCCGATCCGGCTCGGACCCACGGCGCCCACCATGGGCCCGGCCCGGGTCGCGTCCGAGAACCCGAAGGGCTACGACAACCAGCCCTTCTTCGGCGCCGACGCCGCGCACCATGCTGTTCACGTCGAACCGCGACGGCAAGCAGACCGACCTCTATTTCGTGGAACTGCAGACGCGGCAGATCCGGCGTCTCACCGACACCCCCGAGTCGGAATATTCGCCGACGGTGATGCCCGACGACGCCGGCGTCTCGGCCATCCGGGTCGAAGCCGACGGCACGCAGCGCGTCTGGCAGTTCGGCGGCGACGGCGCGCCCATGACGCCGGTGCTGCGCGATGTGAAGCCGGTCGGCTACCACGCCTGGATCGATGCCGGCCGGCTCGCGGTGTTCGTGCTCGGGCAAGCCGCCCACGCTGGAGATCGCCGACGTGGCCACCGGCAAGAGCCGCGTCGTCGCCCGCGACATCGGCCGCGCCGTGCTGAACCGGCCCTCGGGCACCATCTCCTTCGTGCAGCGCGAGGGCGAGGGCTGGACGGTCAAGGAGTGGCTGCCGGCCACCGACGAGATCCGGACCATCGTTGCCGCCCTGCCGGGCAGCGCCGAACGCGATGCCGCCTGGGCGCCCGACGGCACGCTGTTCATGACCACCGGCGGGGAAG
Source organism: uncultured Acidobacteriota bacterium (assembly GCA_963834325.1). Lineage (GTDB taxonomy): Bacteria > Acidobacteriota > Vicinamibacteria > Vicinamibacterales > UBA2999 > CADEFD01. Next base: position 1,977,214 of record CAWIBL010000012.1, on the reverse strand, counting down.
TGCACTGGTGGCGCCCCGGCCAGGAGGGCTGGACGCTGCTCGCGGACCCGGGGATCGGCGCCCTGACCCGCCTGGCGGTGTCGCCCGACGGCCGCTGGCTGGCTCTCGTCGCCGCCGAAGCTCAGCCGTGAAAAGGCTGCGGCGCCGCCGCCGAAGCCTGTAGAATCCCGGCATCGTTCGCATTCCCAGCCGGCATCCGACGCTGGCGGGCAGGAGCACACGAATGTCACTGACACGCCGCCGGCTCTTCACCGGGAGGTTCCAGCCGCCTCCGGGCCACGCGTGGATCTCGGCCCGCGGCCGCGAGGCCCAGCTCGCCGGCCACGCCGACACCCAGACCGGCGCCGCGGGCCCGGCGATGATTCGCATTTCGAGCAACGAGAACCCGCTCGGGCCGGGGCCGCGCGTCGTCGCTGCCATCGTCGGCACGTTCCCCGAGGCGTCGCGGTATCCCTTCAACGCCACCCAGAAGGAAGGCGCCCTCATCGGGGCGCTGGCGCAGCGGTTCTCGGCCGCGCCGGGTCAGATCGTGCTCGGTCCCGGGTCGGGCGAGATCCTCACGCACGCGGTGCGGGCCTTCACCGCGCCGGGGAAGCCGCTGGTCACGGCCTGGCCGTCGTTCGAAGCGCCGCGCGACACCGCCAGGAAGATCGGCACGCCGGTCCGTGAGGTGGGCTTCGACAGCGCCCTGCGCATCGACCTGGCCAAGCTCGTCGAGGCCGCCACGGGGGCCGGCCTGGTCTTCTTCTGCAACCCCAACAACCCGACGTCCACGGTGCACGGCAAGGCCGCCGTGGCCGACACGGTGAAGGCCATTCGCGCCGCCTCGCCCGACACCGTCATCCTCATCGACGAGGCGTATCACGACTACGTGACCGACCCGAGCTACGAGTCGGCCGTGCCGTTGGCGCTGTCCACACCCGGGGTGTTCGTGACCCGCACGTTCTCGAAGGCCTACGGGATGGCCGGTCTGCGCGCCGGTTACGCCATCGGCGATGCCCCGACGATCGCCACGCTCGCTGCCTACAAGACGCCGTATGCCCTGGGCACGCTGACGCTCGGCGCGGCCATGGCGGCGCTGGCCGACCAGCCGCACATCGACGCCGAACGCCGGCGCAACACCGACGTCAAGGCGTTCACCGTCAAGGCCTTCGCCGACCTCGGCCTCACCGGCGCCGATTCGCAGGCCAACTTCCTGTTCATGAAGATCAACCGGCCGGCGGCCGGCTTCCGCGACGCCTGCCGCGCGGCCGGCGTGCTCGTCGGCCGCGACTTCCCACCCTTCGAGAAGGACCATTGCCGGGTGTCGCTCGGCACGATGGACGAGATGCAGCGGGCCGTGGCCGTGTTCAAGACGGTGCTCGCCGGGGCGCCAGCCACGTCCAGACAGCCGGCGGGGCGCTGACCATGTCGAACCGCAGAAAGGTCTCAGCCATGTCGCTTTCGCGACGTTCGTTCGTGCACACCGTGGGCGCCGGCGCGGCCGGGCTCTGGATCGGCGCCCGGGGGCGCGAGGGCTCGCTCTTCGGTGAGGCGTCGCTGCTGGCGCAGGGCGCCGCGCCGCCGGTCATCTTGTCGAGCAACGAGAACCCGCTCGGCTGTCACGCCGACGTGGTGTCGGCCGTGCGCGGCTCGCTCGCCGAGGCCGGGCGCTACGCCTTCGCCACCGCCGACCAGGTCACCAGCCTGGTCGCCAGGAAGCACGGCGTCCGGGCCGAGAACGTCCTGCTCGGCTCGGGCTCGACGCAGATCCTGCGGACCTCCACGCACGTCTTCACCACCAAGACGGCGGGCCTCGTCGCGGCCATTCCCGCCTACGAAGAGTGCGCCGACTACGCCCGGCTGATGGGCCATCCGATCACCGGCGTCAAGCTGACCGCCGATCTGAAGATGGACCTCGACGCCTTGCAGCAGGCCTCGGTCGGCGCCGGGCTGGTGTTCTTCTGCAACCCCAACAACCCGGTGGCCACCGCCGTCACCGGCGCCGACACGCGGACCTACCTGACGACGCTGATGAAGCAGTCGCCCGACACCACCGTGCTCGTCGACGAGGCCTACTTCGAGTACGGCACGATGGCCGGCTACGAGACCATGATCCCGCTGGCGGTGCAGAACCCGCGCGTCATCGTGGCCCGCACCTTCTCGAAGTGCTTCGGCATGGCCGGCATCCGCATCGGCTATGCCATCGGTCACCAGGACACCATCGCCCGGATGCGGGCCTGGGACGACATCGACGCCATCAGCGTCATGGCCTTGCAGGGCGCCACGGCAGCCCTCTCGGTGCCCGACCAGTGGGTGAAGGACGAGCAGAGCCGCAACGCCGCGGCGCGCTCGTTCACGCAGCAGTGGTTCTCGAGTCGAGGCTACACGCCGACCGACTCGCAGACCAACTTCATGTTCGTGGACATCCGGCGGCCGTCGAAGGACTTCCGCGAGGCGTGCCAGCGCCACGGCGTGCTCGTGGCCCGCGACTTCCCGCCCTACGAGAAGACGCACGTGCGCATCTCGGTCGGCACCATGGCCGAGATGCAGCAGGCCGTCCAGGTGTTCGAGCAGGTGCTCAAGGCGCCGGCCAAGTCGGCCGCCGCCTGATCGGGGCGAGGCAGACCGGGTTCCGTTTTCCGGGGAGGGCGGCAGACATGGACATCGATCGCCGGGCATTCATCGCGAGTATCGGCGGCCTGGCGGCCGTCGAGGCCATGGACTCCGAGGCCAGGGCCGAAGCGCTCGAACACTACATGGTCGAGAAGCTGGACGAGTCGGCGGCCAGCGGCCTGACCCTGGGCGAGGAACAGGTCGTGCCGGCGGCGCCGGAGGCGACGGTGCGGCGCGGCGTGGGCAGTCTCTTTACGCCGAGCGGTCCGGCCGACAACCGCAAGATGCCGGTGCTGGCGCCGATGTCGAACAACGCCACCCTGCTCGAGTTCTACCAGAAGCGCTTTGCTCCGGCCAACCATGTGCTGCAGAGCGCCACGCGCGCCCTGAAGACGGGCATGAGCGAAGAGATCGTCATGGCCTGCCTGCTGCACGACGTGGTGCAGAACCTGGTGAAGGTCGATCACGGATGGTGGGGCGCGCAGCTGGTCGAGCCCTACGTCTCGCCCAAGGTCACCTGGGCCATCAAGTATCACCAGGCCCTGCGCTTTTATCCCGATCCGGCGCACGGCTACGAGTATCCCGAGCTCTACACCCGCATCTACGGCAAGGATTACGAGCCGCAGCCGCACATCAAGGCGGCCTACGAAGAAGCACGCCAGCACAAGTGGTACTTCGAGGCGCGCATGGTGACGGTGAACGACCTTTATGCGTTCGACCCGAAGGCCGTGGTCTCGATCGACCCGTTCATCGACATCATGGGCCGGCAGTTCAAACAGCCGAAGGAAGGGCTGGGCAACGACAACAGCCCCACGGCGCACATGTGGCGCACGATGATGTTCCCGGACAATCCGCTGTAGTCGTCCCGGCCCGTTGATCTACAGGGCGGTGCCGTCGAGGAAGGCGTCGCCGGCGTGCCGCCGCCCGAGGTTCTGCACCGTCACGTGGGCGATCTCGCTCAGGGCCTCGTGGGTGAGGAAGCCCTGGTGCGCGGTGACCAGCACGTTCGGGAAGGTGAGGAGGCGGGACAGCTCGTCGTCCTGGAGCACGGCGCCGGAAAGGTCTTCGAAGAACAGCCCTTCTTCCTCCTCGTAGACGTCGAGGGCCACCCCGCCCAGATGTCCGGACTTGAGCGCCCGGATGAGCGCGGTGGTGTCCACCAGCTTGCCGCGGCTGGTGTTGATCAGGAAGGCCCCCGGCTTCATCCGGGCCAGGGTCGAGACGTCGATCAGGTGGTGCGTCTCCGGCGTGAGCGGGAGATGCAGGCTGACGACGTCGCTGCCGCTCAGCAAGTCGTCCTGCGGCACGTAGTCAACGCCGTGCGCCGTGGCCCAGTCGTGGTCCGGCGCCGGATCGCTGGTCAGGACGCGGCAGCCGAAGCCGCGGAAGATCTCGGCGGCGGCGCGGCCGATGCGGCCAGAGCCGATGATGCCGATGGTCTTGCCGTGCAGGTCGAAGCCCACCAGCCCGCTCAGGGAAAAGTTCATCTCGCGAACGCGGTTGTAGGCGCGGTGAATCTTGCGGTTCAACGTGAGCAGCAGGGCCACGGCATGCTCGGCCACGGCGTGGGGGGAATAGGCCGGCACGCGCGTCACGGCCAGGCCCAGGGTTCGGGCCGCGTCCAGGTCCACGTTGTTGTAGCCGGCGCAGCGCAGCATCACCAGCCCGACGCCGCCGTCGACGAGCGCGGTCAGACAGGCGCGGTCGAGCCGATCGTTCACGAAGACACACACCGCCTGCGCGCCCTGCGCCGTGGCGGCCGTGTCGGTGGAGAGGCGGAATTCGTGGAAGGTCCACTCGAGGCGATCCGCGCCGTCGGCCCGGCCGAAGTAGTCCCGGTCGTAGGACTTGGTGTCGTAGAACGCGATGCGCATGAACGGGCCTCGTGACTGTTCGGGGGCGGGGCAACGCGCGCCGGGCGCGCGGTGGGAAGCGACTGGTCGCGTGCGGCGGCCTAGCGCGGGCTGTGCGGCGGCACCACCACGACGGGGCAACGGGCCTCGCGCACGACCTGCTGGGCCACCGACCCCAGCACCACCTGCGATAGCCCGGATCGCCCATGCGTCCCCAGGCAGATGAGGTCCACGCCGCGCCGCGCGCCGAGTTGCAGGAGAGCCGCGGCGGCGTCTTCGCCCTCGACCACCTCGAGCACCGTCACGACACCGCGGCCGACGGCGTCGGGCGGCACGAGTCCGACCAGCCGGGCCCGAGCCGACGACGTTGCCGCTTCGTCCCGCGCCGCGGTGACGTGGGCAAGATGCACGACCCCGTGCCGGGGCACCAGCCCGTAGGCCGTGTCGATGGCGCGATTGGCGATGTCCGAGAAGTCCGTGGCGACCAGGACACGCTCGTAGCGCGCGGCTCCGGGCACGGGACAGGAGGTGGCCGGCACGGTGACCACGTCGCCGTCGGCGGCGTGCAGGACCTGCCGGGACACCGACCCCTGCCACGCCCGCGCCAGGCCGGCTCGATGCGCCGTGCCCACGACCACCACGTCGGCCGCCGTGCGCTGCGCCTCGTGCAGCAGCGGGCCATGCACTCCGTGCGCATGGCCGGCGACGAGCCATGACACCGCGCCCTCGCCAGGCATGTCGCCGGTCCAGCGCCGCAGCTCGCGCCGCAGCAGGCGCTCGACCGCCGGTGCCAACCCGTCGCGGGTCACCGGCGGTGGCACACCCAGCCGCGCGTGTTCGGCGGCGGACCGGACCACTCGCATGATGCGGACGTCGCAGGGCGCAAGCTGCCGCAGCTGGCCGACCCAGGCCAGGGCGGCTCGCGCCGGCGCGCCGTCGTCCACGCCCACCAGCAGTTTGAGAGCGCGGCTTCCCGAGGCCCACTCGAATCCATCCGCGCCCGTCGCGGACCACGAGGACCGGTAGCGGAGCGGCCTGGGCGACGCGCTCCGCGACGCTGCCGAGGAGCCAGCGGGCGTGTCGACTGGTGTGGCCCAACGACGAGACCACCAGCAGGGCGCTGCCGGCGCGCCGGGCTGCGTCCACCAACTGCTCATCGGCCACCCCTGGACCGATGACGGTGTCGATGGTGATGGGATACGCGACTCGCAGCTCGGTGGCGTCTGCTTCCAGGGCCCGACGCCGCGGCGCGTAGGCGTTCTGGTCGCCCTCGGCCGACGCCAGCCGGGCTCCGAGGTCGTCGATGACGTGGACCAGCTGCAGCCGCGCCCCGAGGCGCGCAGCCAGCGCTGCGGCCACGGTGGCCGCTCGCCGCGCACCGACCGAGAAGTCAGTCCCACAGGTGATCGTCACTGGGTCAGGCATTTATGTCTCCCTGGCTCGCGCGGGCCGTCTTGCTTACGCCGGAGCCACGGTCGTCCCACTGGCCTCGACAGCCGATCATTGATCCGCGGCCTCACGGGTGGGGTATTGTTCTTCCACCTCTCACCCTCCCGTACTACCCAATTGGAGTTCGGTCGTCACCAGCCGCCGGCGGGCCGGTGGACGGGACTGCGCCGCATCCTGGGTTTCGACCACGTTCGACGGCGGCGGGCGAGCGCTCGCGGAAATGGCGATCATGACGGGGCTCTCCTCGACGCAGGCGGCGGAACGGCTGGCTCAGGTCGGGCCCAATGCGCTGCCGGAGCGCGTGCCCGACCCGGCCTGGCGCCGCTTCGTCCGCCAGTTCCAGAGCCCGCTCATCTACATCCTGATCTTCGCGCTCGTCTTCGATGCCGGCCTCTGGATGTTCGAGGGCGCGCACGGGTGGCCGATCGAGGCCCTGGCCATCGCCCTCATCCTGCTCCTCAACGCGGCCCTCGGGCTCTACCAGGAACAGCGATCCGAGGCGGCCCTGGCGCGCCTCAAGGCGCTCGCCGCCGCGCAGGCCTGGGTGCTGCGCGACGGACAGCTCGTGCGGGTGCCGAGCGCCAACCTCGTCCCCGGCGACTGCGTGCGGCTCGAGGCCGGCGACCGCGTGCCGGCCGACGGCACGCTCGTCGACACCCACGGCAGCATGGTCGACGAGGCGATTCTCACCGGCGAGTCGGTGCCCGTGGACAAGGCGGCGGGAGACGAGGCGTTCAGCGGCACGCTGGTGGTCCGCGGCAAGACCTTCCTCGAGATCACCCGCACCGGAGCGACGAGCGCGATGGGACGCCTGGCCACGATGCTCGGCGAGATCGCCGTGACCCAGACCCCGCTCGAACGTCGCGTCGATCAACTCGGCCGGCGCATCGCCACGTGGGTGCTGGCGCTGGCCGTCACGCTGGGGGTGGCCGGGGTGCTCGCGGAAGGCGTGTCGCGCGCACCCGAGATGATCATCTTCGCGGTGGCCCTGGCCGTGGCCGCGGTGCCCGAGGGGCTCCCGGCCGTGCTGACCGTGGCCCTGGCGCTGGGCGTCGAACGCATGGCCCGGCACCGGGCCGTGGTCCGGCGCCTGTCGGCGGTCGAGGCGCTGGGCTCGGTGACGGTGATCGCCACCGACAAGACCGGCACGTTGACCGAGAGCCGCATGGACGTGCGCTCGGTCGACTCGCCCGACGTGCCGCGGGCCCTGGCCGCGCTGGTGCTGGCCAACGACGCCGACCTGGCCACCGGGGCGGGCGACCCGCTCGAACTCGGCCTGCTGCGCTACGCGGCCGAGCACGACGTCGCACCCGGCGGCGATGCGGGCGGCGCACGAGACCATCTCCGAGCGCCCCTTCGACAGCGCCTGGAAGTTCGCGCGCGTCGACGGTGCGCGCCGACGGCCGCGCCGGTGAGCTACCTCAAGGGCGCCCCGGAAGTGCTGATCGCGCGCAGCGTCCTGTCGCCGCGCCGAGCGGGAGTCGTGGAGTCGGCAAGGCCGAGGCCTACGCCCGCGAGGGCTTCCGCGTGCTCGCGCTCGGCTGGGGCGAAGGCGACACGGAAGAGCAGCTGTCGTTCCTCGGGCTCGTCCTGCTGTGGGACCCGCCGCGCGCCGAAGTGCCCGACGCCGTGCGGAGGGCGCAGGCCGCCGGCATTCGCGTCGTCATGATCACCGGCGACCATCCCGGCGACCGCCCTGGCCGTGGCGCACATGATCGGCGTGCCCGGCGTGCGGGTGCTCACCGGCGAAGACCTCGACCGGTATCAGCCCGGGGAACTGACCGACGCGCTGCGCGAGGTCAACGTCTTCGCGCGCGTGCGCCCCGAGCAGAAGCTGCGCCTCGTCGAAGCGCTCCAGGCGCGCGGCGACATCGTCGCCATGACCGGCGACGGGGTCAACGACGCGCCCGCGCTCAAGCGCTCGGACGTCGGCGTGGCCATGGGCCAGCGCGGGTCGGACGTGAGCCGCGAGGTGTCGGACCTGGTGCTGCTCGACGACAACTTCGCGACCATCGTCGGCGCGGTCGAGGAGGGGCGCGGCATCTACGAGAACGTCCAGAAGTTCCTGCGCTTCCTGTTCTCGACCAACCTCTCCGAGGTCCTCCTGGTGGCCGGCGGCGCGATCCTGGCCTTTGGCCTCGACCTGCGCGACGCCTCGGGCTTCCTGCTGCTGCCGCTGACGGCGGCGCAGATTCTGTGGATCAACCTCGTGACCGACGGCCTGCCGGCGTTGGCGCTGGCCTTCGACCGCACGCCCGGCGTGATGCAGCAACCGCCGCGGCCGCCGGCCTCGCCGCTGCTGGATCGGCCGTCGGTGCGCTTCGTCATTGGCGCCGGCACGATGAAGGCCCTGCTCGCGCTCGGCATCCTCGGCGTCGTCCCGTGGCTGGGCTACGACCTGAACACCACCCGGGCGACGGCGTTCCACTTCATGGCCGTCGGGCAACTGTTCCTGACCTATCCCTCGCGCCACACGTGGACGCACCCGCTGCCCAATCGCTACCTGCACGCGGCGGTGCTCGGGCGGCATGGCCATTCAGCTGGCGGCCGCCTGGCTGCCCCTGACCTCCCGGCTCCTCGGGAACGCCATCGCTTCCCGCGGCGCTCTGGCTGCTGGTGTTCGCGTGCCGCCGGCCTCTCGTGGGCGCTCGCGGAAGGGATCTCGCGCGTGGTCTGGCGCGAGAAAGGGCGCCCGTGACCTGGCTGCTGTTTGCCGTGGCCGCCGCCGTCATCGTCGTCGCGGGCGTGCAGCTGGCCCGCTACGGCGACGTCATCGGCGAGAAGAGCGGCCTCGGACGCAGCTGGATCGGCGTCGTGCTGCTGGCCGCCACGACCAGTCTGCCTGAGCTCTTCACCGGCTTCGGCGCCACGGCCCTGGCGCCCTTGCCGGACATCGCCGTCGGCGACGTGCTCGGGAGCTGCATGTTCAACCTGCTGATCCTGTCGCTGATGGACGCCATCCAGCCGGATCGCATCAGCGCGCGCGCCCACCAGGGGCACGCGCTCGCCATCGGCTTCGGCCTGGTGCTGGTGGCCACGGCGGGGTTCGGGCTGGCCGGCACCGCGCACTGGCCGGCGGTCGGTTGGGTCGGGCTCCCCTCGCCTGTCCTGATCGTCCTCTACTTCGTGGCCATGCGGATGCTGTTCACTTACGAGCAGCGTCGGCGGTCGATCCGACCCCTCGGTGGAGACCACGAATCCCGCCAATGCCGACGTCGGCCTGCAGACGGCGCTCGTCCGCTACGGCGTGGCCGCCCTCTTCGTCGTCGGCGCGGCCCTGTATCTGCCCGTGCTCGGCGCGTCGCTGGCGCGGGAGACCGGGCTCGGTGAGGCGTTCGTCGGCAGTCTGTTCATTGCCATCACGACGTCGCTGCCCGAGATCGTCGTCTCGATCGCCGCGGTCCGCATGGGGGCGCTCGATCTCGGGATCAGCAACGTGCTCGGCAGCAATCTGTTCAACCTGCTGATTCTGGGGTTGGACGACGTGTTCTACCGGCCGGGGCCGCTGCTGGGGGCCGTCGACCCGAGTCACCTCATCGCCGTGCTGGCGGTCGTCCTCATGAACGCGTTGTTCCTGATTGGGCTGACCCAGCAGGTCCTGACGAAACGCTTCCGCGTCGCGTGGGACACCGGCGCGATGGCGGTCGTCTACGCCGGAGCCGTGTGGCTCGTGTATCGATGCGATCGTAATCAGGAGGGAACCGACCATGGCCAAGACGTCGCGTCGCGCGCGGCACCCGATCGTGTGCGGGACCGACTTCACCGCGCCAGCGAAGGCGGCGGCCACCGTGGCAGCCGGCCTGGCTGCCGCCTTGCAGCGCCCGCTGATCCTCGTGCACGTCAGGCCGGCCGGTGGCGGGCGCGACGGCGCCGGTGAGCCCGGCGGCGCCGCCGCGGTCTTGCGCCGTGAGGTGGCGCGCTTGAAGGCCCTCGGCGCCGCCGTGACCGGCGAACTGCACCGCGGCCACGCCGACGAGGTGCTGACGACCCGCGCGCGAGACACCGGGGCGGCGTTCATCGTCCTCGGCGCCCTCGGCACGCGGGCCGCGGCGACACGCCTCCTTGGCAGCATCGCCGAGCGCACCGCGGAAACGGCCCCGGTGCCCACGCTGGTGGTGCGGCAGGGTGCGGCGCTGGCCCAGTGGCTGCAGGGGAAGCGGCCGTTGCGGGTGTTCCTCGGCTTCGATTTCACGGTCACCGCCGAAGCGGCCATCGACTGGGTCCGGGAACTGAGCGCCGCGGGTCCGTGCGAGGTCGTCGCCGGCTACCTCCAGCGGCCACCCGAGGACGAGCGCCGGTTCGGGATTCTCGACCTGGCGCCCGCGTCCGGGCACTCGCCGCCCCTGCAGGAACTCCTCACCCAGCAGGTCAGCGATCGCGTGCAGGCGGCGCTCGGGTCGGCGCCGGTCGAGGTGCGCGTCGAGCAACAGGCGGGCCGCGCCGACCTCGCGCTCGTCGCCATGGGCGTGGCTGCCCGAGCCGACCTGGTGGTCGTTGGCACGCATCAGCGTCACGGCCTCGCGCGCCTCTGGTCGGGCTCGGTGTCACGCGGCGTCCTGAGCGAGGCGCCAATGGCGGTGGCCGTCGTGCCCGTCGCCGTGACCCCCCAGCGCAGCCGGCCGATTCCCACCGTCAACCGGGTCCTCGTGGCCGCCGATCTGTGGGCGCACAGTGAGCGCGCCGTGGCCTACGCCTGCGCCATCGCCCGGCCCGGCGGGGTCGTGCGCATCATCCACGTGACCCATCCGCGGGCCATCGCCGGCGGCGCATTCGAGACCGCGGTCGGGCGCTCCGACCGCCACCAGCGCCACGTGCGCACGCTCGGCCGCCGGCTGGAGGCGCTTCGCCCGACCGGCGCCCAGGACCTGGGACTCGAAACCGAGGCCGCGGTCGTCGAGTGCGAGGATATCGTGGCCGGTATCTGTCAAGAGGCCGAGCGCTTCGCTGCCGATGTGGTCGTGGTCGGCACGAAGGGCGGGGGAGTGGCATCGGTCATCTCGGGTTCGGTGGCCGGCGGGGTCGTCGCCCGGCTGCGTCGTCCCGTGCTGGTCGTGACGCCGCTCTGACCGGCCGTGCCGGCCCGGCGTCCGCGGGGGCCGGGTCGCGTTACAGTAGAGGGGCGGGGCCTCAGCCGCCGCCCGTCGTCATTCCACCATGAACGTGCCACGCGCCGTCCTTGCCTTCGCCGCCGCCGCGGGTCTCTGGCTCACCGCCGTCAGCCTTCACGCGCAACGCAGCGATGCGTTCCCCGATTCGCGGCACCATCCGGCCATCCGCTACAGCCAGACCGCGCCGGCCGACATGGCCGCCAGCCTCAACGCCGCGCTCGAGCGCGGCGAGCAGCGGCTGACCTTCGCCGCTGGTCCCCGCGGCTACCTGACCTCGGTGCTCGAGGCCTTCGGCATCTCGCCCACGTCGCAGGTGCTCGTGTATTCGCAAACCAGCCTGCAGGCGTCCTACATCTCGGCCGCCAACCCGCGGGCCATCTACTTCAACGACGACGTGGCCGTGGCCTGGATCCGCGGCGCGCCGCTCATCGAGGTGGCCGCGCAGGACCCGCGCCTGGGCACCGTGTTCTATCAGCTCGGCCAGGCCGAGGGGACGGCGCCGCGCTTCAACCGCAGCGAGACCTGCCTGTCGTGTCACCTGTCGTGGGACACCCGCGCCGTGCCCGGCGTGTTCGTGATGTCCACCTTCCCGCGCAAGTCCGACCGCGACTACGCCAACGGCGGCATCACCGATCACCGCGAGCCGCTCGACCGGCGCTGGGGCGGCTGGTATGTGACCGGGGCCAAGGTGCCGGCGCGCCATGTCGGAAACGTGCCGCTCATCGGTCCGCACGCCGTCGGGCCGGAGAAGATGGCCGCGCCGCCGGTGCTGGCGACGATGGCCGACGCCGCGGCGCTGCGCGAGCCAGGCGACTACCTCACGCCGCACTCGGACATCGCCGCGCTGCTCGTGCTCGAGCACCAGATGCACGCCATGAACTTGATGACGCGGGCGGCGTGGGAACACCGGCTGGTGACCCCGGCGGCCCGCGCCGACGCGGCGGTGGATCCGGGCACTGAACCGCTGCTGACGACGCGCGTGCAGGAAGCGGTCGACGAGCTTGCCGACTACCTGCTCTTCGTCGATGAGGTGCCGCTTGGCACGGTGCAGGGCAGTTCCGGCTTCACCGAGTGGTTCTCGGCCCAGGGGCCGAAGGACGGGGCCGGACGGACGCTGCGCCAGCTCCAGCTCAAGGGGCGCCTGATGCGCTACCCGCTCAGCTACACCATCTACTCGGGGGCCTTTGCGGGCCTGCCGCCGGCCGTGCGCCAGGCCACCTACCGGCGGCTCTGGCACGTGCTGTCGACGCCCCCGCCCGACAAGAAGTACGCGCACCTGACGGCCGCCGACCGGCGCGACGTGCTCGACATCCTGCGCGCCACCAAGACCGACCTGCCGGCGCCGTTTACGCCCACCGCGCTGGGCCGCTGACGCGCTGACCCGTACACACATCGGGCCGCAACGGGCACACTGCCCACTGCGGCCCTGGTGAGAGGACGGGTCCCGAACCGGGCGGCCGGGGCTATGCGATCATCACGCGCCGCGGATGCTGCGCGTTGTGCTCGAGGAACGACTTCTTGTTCTCGAGTTCCTTTTCGGTGGGCTGCACGTGGCCGGTCGCGTCGGTCACGCGCGACACGATGGTGTGCTCACCGGGGGTGGCCCCCTTCCAGTCGTAGTGGAACAGCTTCCACGAGTACTTGGTGTTCTGCTTGTCCCACGTGGCGGCCTGCCACGGACCGTCGTCCACCTTGACCTCCACCGACTTGAGCGGCGTGCCGTCGTTCAGCACCACGCCGACCACCTTGTGGGTGTCGGCTTCCTTGGTGATGCGGGCGATGTAGGACTTGAGCTGCAGGTGCGTGACGGCGCTTTCCAGCCACTTCATCTCGCCGTTCACCATCTCGCCCTTCACCGTGCGGTACCAGCGCGACTGGTACTTGCCCATGTAGGGGTCCTGCTGCGCGATGATGTCCGACAGCCACTTCACGTTGGCCACGCCGTACCAGCCGGGCACGATGAGGCGGACGGGGAAGCCCTGGTGCCGGCTGAGCGGCTCGTCGTTGTAGGCATAGGCCACGAGCGGCTCGGGCGCGAGCGCCTGATCGCGCTGGAGGCTGCGCCCGAACTGCTGGTCGAGGCTGTACTTCTGGGTGCGCCACTCCACTTCCTCCACGCCGTGGTCGGCGCCGAGAAAGACAATCTCGCGCGCGTCGGGCTTGAGGCCCACCGCCTTGAGCAGCGCGGCCAGCGGCACGCCCGTCCACTTGCCGTTGCTCGCCAGGCCCTGCACCGGCGCCCGGTTGCCCGAGCACTCGAAGCCGAACATCACCTCGCCCTTCGGCATCTTCTTCAGGTCGTCGACGGAGAAGGCCTTGGGCGTGCCCACCAGCCCCGACACCTGCAGCTTGTAGGTGGCCGCGTCGAGCACCGGGTGCCCGTAGTGCTGGGTGGTGAAGAACTGATCCTTCGGCGTGACGAACGAGGTCAGCGTGCGCGAGTCGAAGAGCCGCCGGTCGGGGGCGGGATTGGCGTTGAAGGCCTCGGGGAAGTCCAGGAAGGGCACGACGGTGGCGCCCTGGGCCAGCGCCGGCAGCACCCACTCGGGCACGCCCATGAGGCCGAGGCCCGCGGCCGCCAGGCCGGTGCGCAGGATGTTCCGCCGCGTGTGCTGTTCGCTCATCGTGTCGTTCCCTTTCGAAAGGCGGCCCGGTCCGGACGAACCTCGTCCAGGCGGACCCGTAGCGGCATCACAGTAGCGCGGTGCCCCGCTCGGCCGCAAGGCGAAAGCACGTGAAAGCATCCCGGCCGTGCACTAGAATCCGGAGCCGGATGAGAAACGTCCTCGGCACGACCACCACCCTCGATCTGCCGTTCCTCGAGAGCCTTCGCCAGCAGGCCGACCCGGAAGCCGATGGGGTGGCCAGGCTGATGCACGACGGCCACACCCACGACGTGTTTGCCGACCTGCTGCGCACGCACCAGGTGTGGGACGCAGCCGGGGAGCCGTCGGCGCGGCTGGCCCCCGAGGTGCGGCAGTACCTGAAGGACTCGGGCACGCTGCCGGCGTGGACCCGCCCCGACACGGTGCGGCGGGCCGAGGCCTTCTTCCTGCTCTTCGGCGTCTCGTCCTCGACGCTCCTGGCCTGCGCCAGCCTGCCCGAGTGCTACACCATGAAGTACGGCACCGAGGTGCTGTGCTTCACCCGGTTCCTGCAACTCGATCCGGCCCGCCGCATCCGCGAGACGGCGCAGATGATCATGGCCGTGATGTGTCCCGGCGGCCTCGTCGCCAGGGACGGCGCCGCCAGCCTCATCGGCGTGCGCACCACGCAGCAGGTGCGGCTGATGCACGCGGTCATCCGCCACATGATCGTGGAATCCGGCGGCGGGCACGGCGCACCTGGCCGATCCGGCCGCCAACCGGGCGTTCGGGCTGCCCATCAACCAGGAAGATCTGGCCTTCACGCTGATGACCTTCGCCTATGTTGGCGTGCGCGGCTTCCGGGCGCTCGGCGTGCCGATGTCAGTCGCCGACCAGGACGCCTACATCCACTGCTGGAACGTAGTTGGCTATCTGATGGGCGTCCGCGAGGATCTGCTGCCCTTCGACATGGCCAATGCGGAAGTGCTCTACGACGCCATCCGCGCGCACCAGGCCGGCCCCTCGGACGCCGGCAAGACGCTCAACCAGGCGCTGCTCGGCTTGTTGACACAGCTCATGCCGGAGACGCAGAAGCACGTGCCGCTGGTGCTGACCCGCGATCTCATCGGCGACACCACGGCCGACATGCTCGGCGTGGCCCGGGCCCCGTGGCTGTCGCACCTGTATGTGTGGGGCCTGCTGCGCGTGTGGAAGGTGCTGGTCTCGACCGCCGCCGCGCTTCACCACGTACGGCCCTACGCCTGGGCCTCCGAGCGCTTCCACCACCAGTTGCTCGATCGCATGGGCCACCTGCCGGGCCATCGGCCCTTCGACATTCCCGAGGAGTTCCTGGCGCAGTGGTTCCCCGACCGCGCGCCCGTGCCGCCGGCCCGGTCCACGGTGGGGCATTGAGACCACGCCGCCAGGGGCCGCGCGCGTCGCTCGCCGTCGTCCTGTGGTGCGCGGTCATGGCGCACGCCGGCCTCGGCCTGGCCGCGGGGCAGGACCAGAGCGCCGTGGCCGGCACGGTGCGCGACAGCTCCGGCGGCGTGCTGCCCGGGGTGCTGGTCACCGCCCTCGACGGCAGTCAGCGCGCCCGGACCACGACCACCGCCGGCGATGGCACCTACGCGCTGGCGCTGGCCCCGGGTAGCTACGACGTGGCCGCGGAGTTGCCGGGCTTCGCGGGGTTCCGGCGCGAGGCCGTGGCCGTGGCCGCCGGCGCCGCCACGTCCTTGGACATCGTCCTCGAGGTGGAGGCCTACGGCGACACGGTGGTCGTCACCGGCAGCCGCGCGCCCGAATCGCTGCGCACCGCGCCAGCGGCGGTGAGCGTGCTCAGCGGCGCCGACCTCACGCACACGCCGGCCACCCACGTCGGCGACCTGCTGCGGCCGGTGCCGGGCGTCAATGTCACCGAGGTGTCGGCGCGCGACGTGCAGATCACGACGCGCACCGCGGCCGGCGCCAACGCCAGCAGCACCTTGGCCCTGGTCGACGGCCGGTCGGTCTATCAGGACTACTTCGGCATGGTGCTCTGGGACCTGGTGCCGCTCGACTTCGACGACCTCAAGCAGATCGAAGTGGCGCGCGGGCCGGGCTCGGCGGTCTGGGGCGCCAACGCGCTCTCGGGCACAATCAATCTCGTGACCAAGACCCCGGCCGAGGATCAGGGCACGCGGCTGCGGGTGGGTGCGGGCGAGCGGGGCACGCGGGACGTGGCCGTGGCGCACGCCGGCGTGCGCGGACGCCTCGGCTACAAGGCCAGCGGCGGCTACCACGCGCAGGACAACTGGGACCGGCCCGCCACCTCACCCGAGGGCACGCCGCTGCCGCCCTACCGCAACGCCGGGATGACGCAGGTGAAGGCGGCGCTGCGCGGCGATCTGGCCACGTCGGCCACGTCGGGTTGGCGCTTCGACCTGGGCGGCGCGTCGAGCGGCGGCCTGCTCCTGACCTCGGCCGGACCGTTCGAGGCGCGCGTCCTGCGGCAAGCTTACGGCAGCGCGATCTACACCCGCGGGACGGCGTCGGTGACCGCGTATGTGACGGCGCACCGGGCCCGCTACGACGGCCTGCTCACGACCACCGGCAGCGCCGCCGACAGCCAGTCCTACCAGCTCGAGGCGCGCGACAGCCGCGTGGCCGCCGGCCGGCACCTGCTCACCTACGGGGCCAGCGCCCGGGCCTCGCGCTTCGACTTGAGCTTCGTGCCCGGCCGGAGCGCGCGGCGCGACGCCGGCGCCTATTTCGGCGACGACCTGCATCTCTCGCCGCGGGTGCGCCTCAGCGCCGGGCTGCGGGCCGATTGGATCGAATCCTCCGGGCTGTCGGTGTCACCGCGCCTTGGCGTCCGCGTCGATCCGGCCGTCGGCCAGACGCTCCGCGCCACCTACAACCGCGCCTACGTCGCGCCGTCGCTGGTGCAGAACTACATCGACTTTGCCAGCCCCCTCGAGGTGCTGCTGCCGACCGGCCCGTTCCAGTCGGCCATCCGCGTGCTCGGCGGCGAGAACCTCGAGCCGCAGACCGCCGACGGCGTGGAGGTCGGCTACACCGCCGATCTCGGCCGCCGCGTCACGCTGGCCGTCTCGGCCTACCGCACCCACACCAAAGGCCTGCTGGCGCAGCGCGTCGTCGCCGTCTACACGCCGGCCGATCCGCCGCCCGGCTGGCCGCTGCCGGCCGCGGCCCTGGCGGCGATTCCGCTGCCCAAGCTGATTCAGTGGGGACGTGTCGGCGATGTCGTCGAGGCCGGCCTCGAAACCTCGCTCGCCGTCCGCCTGGCGCCGCAGGTGGCCGCGACCTCGAGCTACACCTTCCAGGCCCGGCCCGACGTGACCGGCGACGACCCGGCGGTGGCGCCGCTCGTGAACATCCCGCCGCGGCATCGCGCCCACGCCGGCCTGACGTGGACCGCCGGCGCGTGGCTGGGGCAGGGCTCGGTCACGGCGACAGGTCGGGCCCACTGGACCGACGTCCTCGCCGTGCAGGGCTGGACCAGGAGCTACGTCCTCGTCGATGCGACGCTGGGGCGGCGCCTGGCCGACCGCGTCACCTGGGTGGTGAAGGGCACCAACCTGCTCGACCGGCAGGTGCAGCACCACGTGTTCGGAGATCTCATCGGCCGTCGCGTGACGACCGAACTGCGCGTGCGGCGCTGATCGCACGGAACCGGAGGCTGGTCATGATGCAGATCGATGTGCCCATCGCGTTCGCCTCGGGCACGGTGCTGGCGGCGGCCAGCGCGCCCGGCCTGCGGTCCACGCAGGCCGCCTACTTCTATTTCAAGGGCCTGGCGACCAGCCTGCTCTTCCAGATCTTCGCCATCGTGTGGTTTCCGATCTACCTGATGATCGCGCACTTCGGCGTCGAGACCTCGCACATGTGGTGGACCCGGGACAGCGTCATGGACTACCCGTGGCTGCCCTCGGCGTTCATCGTCGTTTACTTCGCCGCCAACGTCGGCGGCTATCACCTGGGCACGCGGCTGGTGGCGCGCGGCGCGGTGAAGCAGCTGTGGGCCATCTTCGGCGCGGCCATCACCTTCAGCGTTGCCTGGATGGCGCTGCAGCCCTATCGCACGCTGTCGCTGGGCACCTACGACGAGTGGGTGGCCGGGACCTCGCCGTGGCTCTCCACCGACCGCCTGCTCACCGCGATGCTCGGGCTGTGGACGATCTTGTTCGTGGTCGTCCACGTGGCCATCTACAAATCGCTCACGCGCGAAGGCCGGGCCGCGCTCGCCGCCGACCGCCGGTAGAACGCCGGCCACGCCGCGCCGGCCCGGGCGGCGCCGTCGATGGTGAGGCGCACCAGCGTCTCGAGGGTGCAGTAGACGGCGCCGATCCACACCGGCGGGTTGGTGGTGGTGAGCCCGAACCACGGCTCGACGGGGTAGTAGCGCCACCCGCCGAGCGCGGTGCCGTAACTCTCGATGGCCAGGGCGAAGAGGAACAGCGTGGCGCAGAGGCGCGGGTTGGCGCTGTGCCACACGAAGCCCACGAAGGCGAGGCCCCACACCAGCCCGAACGTGTCGTAGCCACGCAGGGCGCCGGCGCCCACCGCCAGCACGCACGCCGTCACCGCCGCCGGGGCCAGCCAGCGCGGCGCCGACGCGCTCATCCGCGACGCGGCCGCGTAGACCAGCGCATGGCCGGCAGGGATGAAGAGCGGCAGGTTGCCCAGCCGGTATTCGTAGAGGCCCCACACGTCCTTCAGGAACAGTTCGCCGGCCGTGGCCAGCACCACGCAGGCGGCCAGTTCGAGGCGATGCCGGGGCGAGGCGCCGGCGAAGATCCAGGCCAGCGCCGTCCAGGCCCACCCCGACACCACCGGTTGCGCCCACGGCGCGCCCGTGGCGTCGAGCGGGATGCCCAGGGCGAGCGTGCCCAGCGCCAGCGGCACCACCGCCGTCGCCGTGGTCGCGAGGCTACGCACGGGCGGCCAGGTCCGGGAGATGGAGCCGGGTGAGCAGACCGCGGAAGCGCGGATCCTCGCGGAACGGATCGAAGCGCCAGTCCACGGCCATGAGCGACACGTTGTCGTTGTGATCGTCGATGGCGCGGTGGAGCAGCGCGAAGCCGTCGTCGAGCCGGCCGAGCGCGCCGTGCACCAGCGCCAGTAGATAGGCGGAGGCGTAGCCCGAGGCGGTGAGCTCGGCCAGGATGGTCTCGGCCGCGTCGCGCTGGCCGGCCAGCGCGTGCATCAGAGCGAGCTGCCCGGCAAAGAGCGGCGCGCCGTGGGCCAGGCGCAAGCCCTCGGTGGCCGCCGTCACCGCGGCGTCGTAGTCGCCGCGGCCCCCCAGCGCCAGCGCCTGGTACCAGCGGATGCCCGGCAGGTCGGGGGCCAGTTCCTGGACCAGCGCCATCTCGCGCACCGCCTCGTCGAAGTTGCGGGCGGCCACGTGCGCGTGGCAGAGGGAGAAGCGCGCGACCAGGAACGACGGGTCGCGGGCCAGGCACTCCTGCAGCACAGCCACCGACTCGCTGAAGCGGCCGACCGCGAAGAGATAGACGCCGAGATAGCAGCGGGCCGGCACGTGGCTGGGCCCGAGCTCGATGGCCCGCCGCAGATCGGCTTCGGCCGTGGCCATGTCCAGGCCGTAGCACGCCTTGACCCAGCCGAGGGCCGAATAGCCCTCGGGCATCGCCGGGTCGAGGGCCACCGCCCGCTCGGCCGCGGCCAGCGCCTGCCGCGCCGCCTGCGCCGAGGGCAGGATGGTGTAGTAGCCGAGCATGATGTTGGCGTCGGCGACGCCGGCGTGCGCCTCGGCAAACGCGGGATCGAGGGCCACGGCGCGGGTGAAGCAGTCGAGCGCGCCCATCAGCGATTCGGCGACGTTGGCCAGCTGGTAGGACAGATACCGGCCGCGCAGGTAGAGGTGGTAGGCCTCGAGGTTCTCGGTGAGCGGCGTCACCAGGTGGCTGGCCGGCGACGTGCCCAGGGCCACCTCGAGGTGGCGCGTGATCGACGAAGCGATGTCGTCCTGGATGGCGAAGACGTCGTCGAGCGTGCGGTCGTAACGCTCCGACCAGATCTGATAACCGTCGGCCGTGTTCACGAGCTGCGCGCCGATGCGCAGGCGGTTGCCCATCTTGCGCACGCTGCCCTCGAGCACCGTCTGCACGCGCAGCCGCTCGCCGACCTGGCGGATGTCGGATGCCTGTCCCTTGAACTGGAACGACGAGGTGCGCGCCGCCACGGCCAGGCCCTTGATGCGCGACAGCGCGCTGATCAGCTCTTCGGCCATGCCGTCGCAGAAGTACTCCTGGTCGGGGTCCGCGGTCATGTTGACGAAGGGCAGCACGGCCACCGACGGACCGGACGGCCGCGCCACCGGGCGCGTCATGGTCGATCCCGATCCGGCCTTGAGCGCCTTCAAGTCGTAGAGCAGTTCTTCGGCCCGGCTGTACCGCGTCTGCGGGTGCTTGGCCAGCGCGCGCGACAGCACGACGTCGAGATCGGCGAAGGGGTCGCCGATGGCCGGGGCGGGCCGGTCGAGCAGCGCTGCCAGCGCGGCCACGTCGGTCGGCCCGGTAAACGGGCGGCGGCCGGTGGCCATTTCGAAGATGACCAGGCCGAGCGAGAAGAGGTCGCTGCGCTCGTCGAGTGGCTCGCCGCGCGCTTGTTCCGGCGACATGTAGGCCATGGTTCCGAGGGCGATGCCGGCGCGGGTGGCGTCCTTGGTCTCGTCGTCGGAACTCTGGCCGGTGGCGGGCAGGGCCTTGGCCAGGCCGAAGTCGAGAATCTTGATGTGGCCGTCGCCCGAGACCATGACGTTGGACGGCTTCAGATCGCGGTGGATGATGCCCTTGCGGTGCGCCGCCGCCACCGCCTCGGCCATCTGCGTGGCAAACTCGAGCACGCGCTCGCGCGGCAGGCCGCCCGGCGGGACGAGTCCGTTCAGCGCGTGGCCGGCGACGAGCTCCATGGTCAGGAACGGCACCCCGTCGACGTTCTCGACCGAATAAATGGTCACGATGTTGGGGTGATTGAGCGCGGCCACGGTGTGCGCCTCGCGTTCGAAACGCAGCCGCGCCTCGGGGCTGTCGATCTTCAGCACCTTGAGGGCGACCTCCCGTTTCAGCCGCGAATCACGGGCCCGGTAGACGGCCCCCATGCCTCCGGCGCCGAGCAGCGGACCGATCTCGTACGGTCCCAACGAGCGCCCGGGGGTCAGTGACATGCCAGGAAATTATACGTAGGAATGCCGAGCCGCGGCGCGTCGGCGCCTTCACGAAACGCGGCGGTTCCGCTGTCGTATGGCGGAACGTGAAGCAGGGGGACGGCGGTTCATGGCAAGATGAGCGCCACGATACAGTCGAGCCGTGGGGCGCGCTCCGGCGCCACCATGGATGGCGCTGCTCTCCGGTTCGTCGTTCGCAGGTCACTGGGAGGATGCTGCTCTGACGCATCTGTTCATCTGCCGGGAATACCCGCCGGCCGCTTATCCGCCGGGCGGCATCGGAACATACGTCCGGCACATCACCGACCTGCTGGCGCGGGCTGGCGAGCGCGTGCACGTCATCGCCCACCGGTGGGACGGGGCGCCGCACCCGCGCGAGGAGTTCGTCGACGGGCGCCTGGTCATCCACCGCGTGGCCCTCGATGAAGCTCCATCCGCCGGCGCGGCCGACGAGGTCACGGCGCCGCCCGGCGTCCCCTTGGCGCTGCTGGCGTCGCGCTTTCCCGCGCAAGCGTTCGCCTGGCAAGCCGCCTTGCGCGCCGAGGCGCTCGTCGCCAGCGAAGGCGTCGACGTGATCGAGGCGCAGGAGTGGGAAGCGCCGCTCTACTATCTGCAACTGCGCCGGGCGCTC
Source organism: uncultured Acidobacteriota bacterium (assembly GCA_963834325.1). Taxonomy (GTDB): domain Bacteria; phylum Acidobacteriota; class Vicinamibacteria; order Vicinamibacterales; family UBA2999; genus CADEFD01. Next base: position 1,955,804 of record CAWIBL010000012.1, on the reverse strand, counting down.
GGCCTCGGGCCGGCCCAGCGGCCGCCGTGCCTGGTGCACATCCACTCGCCGAGCGAGCGCATCTTTGCCGCCAACGGCTGGGATACCACCGTGGCCGACTACGCTCCGGCCGCAGCCCTCGAGGAATACTGCATCACCACCGCCGATGCGGTGCTGGCCCCGAGCCGCTTCGTGGCCGACGAGACGATGGCCCGCTACGGCCTCGACCCGGCCCTCGTCACCGTGGTGCCCTATCCCCGCGGCGATGTCCCGGTGATGGCCCGGACCACCCAGGTGTGGACCGCCGGATCGATCTGCCATGTCGGCCGCCTCGAACTGCGCAAGGGCGTCCTCGAGTGGGCCGAGGCGATAGCGATGGTGGCCGCCGATCACCCGGATCTCCGCTTCGACTTCGTCGGCGGCGACACGCCCGTGCACGTCACCGGCGGCCCGACCGTGGGGCGGGCCATGCTTGCCCGCCTGCCGCGGCGCGTGCGCGGGCAGGTGCGCTTTCACGGCACGCGCGATCGGGCCGGCGTGCTCGACGTGCTGGCCGGCGCGCGGGTCGCGGTCGTGCCGTCGCGCTGGGAGAACTTCCCCTACAGTTGCATCGAGTCGATGTCCACCGGCCTGCCGGTGATCGCCTCGCCCAACGGCGGCATGCGCGAGATGCTGAGCGACGGCGAGTCCGGCTGGATCGCGCCCGATGTGACGCCGGCGGGCCTGGCCCAGGCGCTCCGCCGCGCCCTCGCCACGCCGGTGGCCGCGCGCCAGCAGATGGGGACGGCGGCCGCCGCGGCCATTCGCCGCCTCTGCGACAACGACACGATCGTCGGCCGCCACCTCGAACTGAAGTCGCGCCTGGCCCGCCTGGGCGTGCGCCGCGGGGCGGCGCTCGACAGTCCGGCACCGGCCCGGGCGTCCCAGGACACGCCCGCCGTCGACGGCATTGCCGTGGTCGTGGCCGGCGGCGCCGATGGCGGAGCGCGGGAACGCTGTCTGGCCAGCCTGCGGGCGCAAACGCTGGCGCCAGCGGCGGTGCGGGTCGTGCCCGGCCCCGGCTCCGGCGATGGCGGCGACGGCGCGGCTGGGCCGCTCCCTTCCCCCGGCGACGCCGGGTGGTCGGTCGTGTCCCGCCAGGGACGGCCCGTTGAAGAAGTGATCATGACGGCCGGCGCGGAGCTGGCCGCCACCAGTGGCGGCATCTCCGGCGTGCTCTTCGTCGACGGCAACGTGGCGCTCGACCCCGGCTGTCTCGCCGCCTGCGCGGCGCTGCTGGCGGGCGATGCCCGCGCCGGCGTCGTCTCGGGTTGGCTGGCCGAAGCGGACGCCCCCGGCGCTCTCCATGTGCCGCCGAATCCGGCGCGTCCGCACGTGTGGTACGACGACCAGGTCTCGCCGTGTGTCGTCCTGCGGGTGCAGGCCCTGGCCGCGGCCGCGGCGCCGTCGCGGCTGCGCACCGCTCAGGCCATCGTGCTGGCCGGCTGGACGGCGCTGACCTGCCCGCGAGTGCTCGGGACCATGGCGGCAAGCCCGGCCCGAACCCGGCGCCGCGGCGTGCCGGTCCGCTACTCGTCGATGGCCGGCGCCGTGCAGCGCCTGCACACGCCGCTGCTGCAGTGGCTCCGCACGTGCTCGCCCGCCGACCGGCGCGCGTTCGTGGCCGACGGCATGCGCAGCCCGGGCCGTTCGGTCCGGTGGCTCGCCGGACGCGCCGTGCGCGCCTGGCGGGTGATACCCACACCTTCGCCGGCTTCCCCCGAACCGCCGACCGACACCGACGACGGGGGGCGACGGAATGCCGCACGACGAGCCAATTAACCCGCGGGCCCACGATGCAGCGGCGCCGCTGGTCTCGGTCATCATCGCCGCCTACAACGCCGCCGAATTCATCGAGGAGACATGTCGCTCGGTGATGCGCCAGACCTACGGCGCGCTCGAGGTCATCGTCGTCGACGACGGCTCCACCGACAGCACCGCGGCGGTCATCGACGCGCTCTCGGCCGCCGACCCGCGCATCCGCCTGCTCCGGCAGTCCAACCTGGGGGTGGCGGCGGCGCGCAACCGCGCCATTGCCGCGGCGTCGGGGGAATACATCGCGCCGCTCGACGCCGACGACGTCTGGGATCCCACCAAGCTCGCCCGCCAAGTGGCGCGCCTCGACGAGGCCGGGCCCGGCGCCGGCATGGCCTACTGCTGGTGGGCGTGGATCGACGTCAACGGCACGGTGCTCGATCGCTCGCCCTTCTGGCGCATCGAGGGCGACGTGCTCGAACGGCTGGTCGAGGTGAACTTCACCGGCAGTGCCAGCGTGCCGCTCTTCCGGCGCGCCACGCTCGAAGCGGTCGGCGGCTACGACTCGGGGCTGCGCGACAAGGGCGCCCAGGGTTGCGAAGACTGGGACCTGGCGATGCGCGTCGCCGCGCGCTTCCAGGTGGTGGCGGTGCCGGCGATGCTGGTGGGCTACCGCCGCCGCGGCGACAGCATGTCGGCCGGCTGCGACACGATGTGGCGGTCGCAGGTCGAGGTCCTCGCCGCCCTGGTGGCGCGTGAGCCGTCGCTGTCGCCCGAGGTCGTGCGCCGATCGAAAGGGCAGTTCGCGCTGCACCTGGCCGGCGTGTCGTTCTGGTCGGGCGACTATCTGGGCGCCTTCCGCTGGGCGTTGCGCGCGCGGCCGGTGTCGCTGCTGCTGACCGTCGCGCCGCACGTCGCGCGGTTGCTGACCCGGCGGCTGATGCTGCCGCGCGAGAGCCAGCAATCGCTGCCCGGCGACGGCCGCATCGACAATCTCGACGTGGCCGAACCGCTCATCCCCTACGACCGCATCTACGCGCGCCACTGGGGCGACCGGAAGGACGGCTGAGCGTGCTCCAGCCTGCCGTCAGCGGATGGGCCCTCGTCGACGTGGTCGGGGCCGCGCGCGTGCAGGCGACGGCGCTGCTGGCCGCCCTGCTGCTGGTCGGCACGTGGCACTGGGGCAACGACGGCTTGTGGTTCCAGGGCGATGCCCCGCGTCACGCGGCCACCGGGCTCTTCTTCTGGGATCTCCTCACCACCTGGCCGGCCGACCCGCTGTCCTACGCCCTCAGTTACTACGCCCGCTATCCCGTGCTGGTGCTCGGCGCCTATCCGCCTCTGTTCCATCTCGTCGAGGGCCTGGGTTTCGGCCTGCTCGGGCCGTCGCCGTACGTCGCGCGCGGGCTGGTGCTGGCGTGTACCGGCCTGGCCGGCGTCTACGCGATGGCTTGGGGCCGGCGGTGGATCGGACCGATCGCGGGCTGGGCCGGCGCCGCCACGGTACTGCTGCCCGGCTCGATGCGCTATTCCAACGCGGTGTTGCTCAACGTGCCGGCGGCGGCCTTCGGCCTGGCCAGCCTGTATTACTTCCACGCCTGGCTGGATGAGGGCCGGGGCCGTGATCGCACGCTCTTTGTCGTGTGGACCGCCGCCGCCATCCTCACGTATTTCCCGGGTGCCATCGTGCTGCCCGTCGCCATGGCCTGGATGCTCTTCTCGAAGGGCCGGGCGCAAGGCCGGTTCCTGCTGGTGATGGCCGGGCTGCTCGGCGTCGTCGTGCTGGCCCTGGGCCTGGTGATGCCGGCGCACCTGGCCCGCCAGGTGCCGTCGCTCGAAAAGCTGACCAGCCCCCTCAACTGGATCTTCTACGGGGAACAGCTCGTGGCGATGGTGGGCCTGCCGTGGCTGGTGCTGGCTGCGGCCGGCGCCGTGGCCGGTGTGTGGTCGCGCTCCTTCCGCTCGGCAGCCAGCCGCCTGGTGCTGGCCTGTGCCGCCGCCCTCACCAGCCTCGCGCTCCTGCCGGCTCGCGACGAGCGCTACGCGCTGCTCCTCGGCCCGTTGCTGGTGCTGACCGCGTTCGTGGGCCTGGTGATGGCGGTGAACGCGTCGGGCCGGCGTGCCGGCGTGGTCGCGGCCGCGGCCCTGGTCGTGCTGCTCAGCACGACCGTGACTGCGGCGTTGCGCGTTCGTGTCCTGCACGTGTCGGGCATCGATGCCGTCGCCGGCTACCTGCGCGACCACGCCCCCGCTGACGCCGTGCTCTACAGCGGCATCTACGACGGCGTCTTCGGGTTCTACGTGCGGGCCATGGATCCCGGCTACGCCCGTCGCGTCGTGTTCTCGGGCCGCTTGCTCTACGAGTACCGCCAGGCCGTCGATTTCACCTGGACGGAAACGCCGCACGTGACCACGTCCGAGGACGTGGTGCGGCTCATGCGCACGCAATCGGGCTGCCGCTGGGTGGCCGTCGAAGTCGGCGGGGAAGGACTGCTATCGGCGTCGGAGCATCTGCTGCGCACGACGCTCGACGGGCCCGCCTTCGAACGCGTGCGCTCCTTCCCGGTCGCGGGCCGGCCCGTGACCCGCATCGATCTCTACCGGTTCACCTTGCCGCTCGACCCCGCCCCGCCAATCGACCTGGCGTTCCCGTCGTTCAGTTCACGTGTCTTCCGCGGCGTCGCGCCCATCGCAGCCCTCCACTGACGATGATCAATCAGCCTTCCTCACCTTCGCCTCGACTCGACGGACCGCCGCTGACCATCGGGCTGCTGTCCTTCGAGTACCCGCCCGAGACCGGCTTCGGCGGGATCGGCACCTACACCTGGCACCATGCCCGCGCCCTGGCGGCGCTCGGGCACACGGTGCATGTCCTGGCCGGCGCGTGCGAGCCTACCGCGCTCCGCAGCGAGGAGCACGACGGCGTGCACGTGCATCGCTACTGGGCCGCGGGTCCGGTCATGAGTGCCTTCGACCGCCTTGGCGGCTTGCGCCTGTGGTGGACGCGCCAGCGCCTGAAGAACGCGTGGAGCATGTATCGGGGCATCAAGGCGCTGCATCGCCGCCACCGTTTCGACGTGCTCGAGATGCCGGAGTGCGGCGCCGAAGGCGCGCTGGTCACGCGGCTACTGGGCGTGCCCACGGTGGTCAAGCTCCACTCGCCGGCGCAGCTCATCATGGGTGCCTACGACGTGCGGCCGGCCGACATCACGTGGTGCTCGGCGGTGGAACGCCGCGGCATTGCCGGCGCCACGGCCATCACCTCTTGTTCGCAATTCCTGGCCGGGGCCGTGCGCGACCAGATGCGGGTGGAGCGGCCCATCGCGGTCATCACCAACGGCCTCGACCTGGCGTGGTTCGACGCCATGACCGAGCGCGTCGACGTCCACGCCAAGTACGGCCTGCCCCGGCGGCCGCTGACCATCGTCTTCACCGGGCGCATGGAGCGGCGCAAGGGCATTCACCTGATGCCCGAGATCGCCGCCGCGATCCTCGAGCGCTTCGACGTCACCCTGGTGCTGGCCGGCGCGGATCTCTTCGGCTACGTCGCCAACACGCTGCTGCCGTCGCTGGCGAACCGGCCGCTCAAGGGCTCGATCCACTGGCTCGGCGCGCTGCCGCTCGGCGACATGCGCCAGGTGGTGAACGCCGCCGACATCTTCCTGCTGCCCAGCACCTGGGAGAACTGCCCCTATTCCTGCCTGGAAGCGATGGCCGCCGGCAAGGCCATCGTGTGCAGCGATCAGGGCGGCATGCCGGAGCTCATCGAGCACGGCGTCAGCGGCCTGCGGGCCGAGTCCGAGAATGCCGCGGCCTTCGTCGCCGAGCTCGAACGCCTCATCGTCGACCCCAGCCTGCGCGTCCAGCTCGGCCGCGCGGCGCGGGAGCGCGTCGTCTCCAGCCATTCGCATACCCATGTGGCCCGCCAGGCGGTCACGGTGTACCGGGGTATCATCGGGAGCGCGCCGCCCCCGCCTTGATCGAGATGCACGTCACCGTCGTCATCCCCGCCTACAACGCTTCTGCCACCCTTGCCGAGACCCTGCGGTCGGTCCAGGCGCAGTCGAGCCCCGGCTGGGAGGTCGTGGTCGTGAACGACGGGTCGACCGACGGCACCGGCGCGATTGCCCGCTCGTTTGCCACCCGCGACCCGCGGATTCTCGTGGTCGATCAGCCCAACGGCGGCGAGGCGGCGGCGCGGAACAGCGGCGTCAAGCGCGCGCGCCACCCGTGGCTGCTGTTCCTCGACAGCGACGACTGGATCGCGCCGCGTCACCTCGAGACGATGACCGCGCACCTGGCTGCCGACCCGACGCTCGACGCGGTGCTGTGCCGCTATGCGCGCGTTGCCGGCGACGGGTCGCATATCGTCGACGCCTACCGGCCGCCGACCGGCGACCTTTTTCCGATCCTGGCGCGGCGGGCCGCCTTCCCGGTGCACGCGTGCGTCGTGCGGCGAGCGCTGATTGAAGACGTGGGGCTGTTCGATCCCTCGTTCCAGACCTCGGCGGATTGGGATCTGTGGCAGCGCGTGGCCCGCACCGGAGCGAACTTCGGCGGCGTCGACGACGTCCTGGCCTTCTACCGCATGAGCGCGCGTGGCCGATCGCTCGAGGCGGTGCAGCTCTTCAGCGATGGCTTCCGCATCCTGCAGCACGGACAGTCGCCGGATCCGCGCGTCCGGCGCCCCCTGCCGAGCCACGCCGGCGGCACCGCCGAGCCGCTGCGCACGCAGCAGTTCTACCTGCTCACCTGGTGCGCCGGCCTGCTGCTGGGGCAGGGCGAAGACCCGCACCCGCTCTTTGCCATCGCCAGCAGCGAGCCGTTCCCCGGACTCTACCCGCCGGCCATCGCCCAGTGCCTGTTCGAGTCGGTGCCGCTGCCGACGTGCCAGACCCCCGGCGTGTGGACGACGGAGTGGCCATCGCTTCAACCAGCCATCCGACGCGTTCCTGGCCGAACTCGAGCAGTGCGCGGGCGCGCCAGGCCTGGCGCGCGCTGCGGTCGACAGCCTGAGCAGCAGGGTAGACGCGGTGGCGGAGTCCACGCCGTCCGCGCCGTCCGGCCCGCCGTCCTGACCGCCCTGGTTATGGCCCGCGCATCTGCCGAGTCGGAAACGCCACGAGACGCCGCGCCTGGCACAGGCGTCGTGCGGACGGTGCTCGCACGCGCCCGGGCCCTCATCGCGCCGCTCGCGGCTACCTCGACAGCCACCGGCGGCAGCGGCGACGACGCGCTCGTGTCGGTCGTCATCATCTTCTTGAACGCCTCGACCTACATGGGCGAAGCGATCGAGAGTGTGCTGGCGCAGACACGGAACCGGTGGGAGCTGATCCTCGTCGACGACGGCTCGACCGACGGCAGCACCGAGCTGGCGCAGGGCATGGCCGCCCGCTTTCCAGACAAGGTCCGCTATGTCGATCACGACGGGCACCGCAATCGCGGGATGAGCGCGTCGCGCAATGCCGGCGTGGCCCGATCGCGCGGGGAAGTACATCGCGTTCCTCGACGCCGACGACGTGTGGCTGCCCGCCAAGCTCGAACAGCAGGTCGCCATCCTCGAGGCTCATCCCGAGGCGGCGATGGTGTTCGGCGCCGCCGAGTACTCGGCATGGCTGGACCGGCCTACCCGACGACCTTGCACGCGATCACGTGCCGTCCCTGGGCATCGAGGGCGACCGCGTGCACGGCCCGCAGACGCTGTCGGTGCGCCTCTATCCGCTCGGCCTCGGCACCGCGCCGTGCCCGTCGGATTTCATGGTGCGGCGCGACGCCTACGAGCGGGTCGGCGGCTTCGAGGAATCGTTCCGCAACGAGTTCCAGCTTTACGAAGATCAGGCGTTCCTCGCCAAGTTCTACCTGGCCCACGCCACCTACATCGCCTCCACGACGTGGATTCGCTACCGCCTCCACCCCGGCTCGTGCTCGTCGGCGGTGCAGGGCTCTGGCCGCTATCACGTCGTGCGGGCGCGCTTCCTGCGCTGGTTCACCGACTACCTTGCCGGTACCGAGGCCGTCGATCCGGCGGTGACCGAGGCCCTGAATCGGGCCCGCGACGCCAGCGGTCTGAGCGCGGAGGGGCGTGGCCGGCCGCTCGATCTCGGCGATCTCCGGCGGTGCACGCCCATCTCCAGCAACTGGGGCTTCGAGCGCGGCCAGCCCATCGATCGCTACTACATCGACGGCTTCCTGGCTAGCTGGGCCGCCGACATCCACGGGCGCGTGCTCGAAATCGAAGACAACGTCTACACGCGGCGCTACGGCGGCGAGCGTGTGGCGGTGAGCGATGTGCTCCACGTCATTGCCGGGAATCCCCGCGCCACCATCATCGGCGACCTGACCAACGCCGATCATATCCCCGCGGACACCTTCGACTGTGTGGTGCTGACGCAGGTGCTGCAGTTCATCTACGACACGCGCGCGGCGCTGAATACGCTGCACCGCATCCTCAAGCCGGGCGGCGTCCTGCTGGCCACCTTTCCGGGTCTGTCGCGCATCAGCCGCGAGGAGTGGGAGGGATCGTGGTACTGGCAGTTTACGTCGTCCTCGTCGCGTCGACTGCTGAAGGAGTCGTTCCCGGACGGCGACGTGCGCGTCGAGGTCTTCGGCAACGTGCTCACGGCCACCGGCTTCCTCTACGGCATGGCGATGCAGGAACTGACCGCAGAGGAGCTGAACGCGCACGACCCCGACTACGAAATGTTGATCGCGGTTCGCGCGGTCAAGGCGGCGCGCTGACGTGCTGGTCTTGTGCTATCACCGCGTGACCACGGCTGTGGCCGACCCCTGGGGGTTGTGCGTGAGCCCCGACCGCTTCAATCAGCAGATGGAAGTGCTGCGGCTCCATGCCGAGCCGCTGCCCCTGGCGGAGCTCGTGGCACGTGCGGCCCGGCCCGACCCCCCGGCCCGCGCGGTGGCGGTGACCTTCGACGATGGCTACGTCGACAACCTGCTGGCGGCGGCGCCGGTGCTCCGGCGGTGGGGCGGTACCGGCGACGGTGTTCGTCGCTACCGGATATGTCGATCAAGACCGCGAGTTCTGGTGGGACGTCGGTACAGGACCTGCTGCTCGCGCGTGAAACTCTGCCGCCGTCACTCACCGTGGAACTCGGCGGCATGACCCACACCTGGTCGATCGCCCCGGACGAGCGATTCGATCGCGCGCAAGCCGAAGCCGCCAGGAGGTGGCGCGCCTGGGAACCACCGCCGACGGCGCGCCACGCGGTGTATCTCGACCTGTGGAACCGGCTGCGGCCACTGCCCGACGCGGCCCGCCTGGGGATACTGGCGCAACTCACGGCATGGGCCGATAGCTGCGGTGGCGTGCGCAACGACGCCGCGGCCGGCTGCTCGCCGGGCCGGGCGATGAACTCGGTGCAACTGCGCGAGCTCGCGCGCGACGGCCTCGTCACGCTGGGTGCGCACACGGTCACGCACCCGCTGCTGGCGTCGTTGCCCGCCGCCGAACAGGCGTGGGAGATTGCCGCGAGCTGCGCTGCGGTCGGGCAGCTCGCAGGCGCACCGGCCGCAACCTTCGCGTATCCCTACGGTGACGAGGACGCGGTAACCCGTGCGGCGGCCCGGGCAGCAGGTCTCGCCGCGGCGTGCGCGGGGAACCAGGTAGGGTGACCGTGGACACCGATCCCTTCGCGTTGCCGCGGCTGGCCGTAGAGGACTGGGACGCGAGCGAGTTCAGCCGTCGGCTGAACGAATGGACGCGCCTATGACGGCGCCTGGGCAGATCACGTGACCTCCGATTCTCAGAACGGGCCGATACGGTTGAGCATCGTCATCCCGACCTACGAGCGGCGTTCCCTGGTTCTGGCGGCGGTGACCGCCATCACCCGGCAGGAATTCCCCGGCGGCGTCGAGGTGGTTGTCGTCGTCGACGGCTCCCAGGACGGATCGGCCGAAGCCCTGCGGGCCCTCGCGGTGCCGTTCCCACTGCGTGTGGTGACGCAGGCGAACCAGGGCGCGGCGGCGGCTCGAAACGCCGGCGCCAAAGCGGCGACAGGAGAAGATCCTCCTCTTCCTGGACGACGACATGGAGGCGCATCCGCGCCTGCTGGCCGAGCACGAGCGTTCACACCAGGAGGGCGCCGACGTCGTGTTCGGCCACCTACCGCTGCACCCCCAAGCGCCGGCCAGTTTCCTCAGCGACGGCATCCGGCAGTGGACCGACGGCCGCCTGGCCCGCCTTATCGAACCCGGCGCAACGCTGACCCTGCACGACCTCATGACCGGGCAGATGTCGCTCCGCCGGTCGCTCTTTGCCGAGATAGGCGGGTTTGACCCGGGGTTCACCGCCGGCGGCACCTTCGGCGACGAGGACATCGACTTCGGCTACCGTTTGATGCGTTCAGGGCGGCGCCTGGTATTCAACCCGGCGGCGATCACCTGGCAGAACTACGTCATCACGCCCTCCCATTACTTACGGCAGTGGCGGCAAGCCGGACGCGCCGATGTTGCGTTCGCGCGGAAACATCCCGAGATGGCTGGGGCGATCTTCGAAGCGAACGGCGCCAGCACGCCAGTCAACCAGCGGCTGTGGCAACCGTTGGCGGCGGCTGCCCCCTTCAGCACGCCCCTGATGACGGCGCTGCGGTGGCTGGCGCTGGCCCTTGTCCGGCGTTGGCAGGCCAACGGACGCATCGTGCGCTTCTTCTATCAGATTCTGGGCGATGGATAACTGGCGCGGCGTGGCGGAAGCGGGCGGCATGCCCCGGCCCAGGGTGCTGCACGTGCTGGCCTACCATGCGATTCAGGACCTGCGGGGTGCGCCGCTCGTCGGCCCCTACTCGGTGCCGCCGGCGCAATTTGCGCGCCAGGTGAACCTCCTGCGCAGCCTGGGTTTCCAGTTCATCAGCCCCGACGAGTTCGTGGCCTTCATCACGGGGAAAGGCGGGTTGCCGAAGCGGCCGGTCTTCTTGACCTTCGACGACGGCTACCAGGACCAGCTCGACGTCGTCCTGCCCCTGCTGACGCCCCGTGGCGTCCGTGGCGCGGTATTCGTCGTGAGCGGCCAGGTCGGCGGCACCAACACCTGGGATGAAGCGGGCGGCGCGCCGCGCCTGCCGCTGCTGGATCGAGACGGCTTGCTGACCCTTGCCGCTGCCGGCGTGGAAATCGGCGCGCACTCGCGCACGCACCGCAATCTGACGACGCTGCCGGGCGACGTGCTGGCCGAAGAGGTGCTGGGCTGCGTGCAGGATCTCGCCGGGCTGGGGCTGCCTCGCCCTCGGCTGCTAGCGTATCCGGAGGGCGAGTACGACGAAGAGGTGCACCGCGCGGCACGCGACGCCGGACTGGCTGGGGCCCTGGCGATCTGGCCGGGCACGATGACCCAGGGCGACGATCCGTTCCAGGTGCCGCGCATCGAGATCCTGGCCACCGACGGCGTGTTCCGCTTCCTGTGGAAGATCATCGCGGCCAGCCGGGCCCCGCGGCGATTGCGAGTTCCGCATCCGGCGTCCGCCTCAGCTGCGCGCTGACCGTCGCAGTACCTTGATCGACCACGCGTAGCCCTGCTCGTTCCGGAGGCGCGTCGCGGCGACCTCGTCGTAGCGCGACCGCAGCATCCGCCAGATCTTCACGCTGCGCGCCGTGTCGAGCCCGTCGAAGATCGAGGCGATGAACACGCCGTCGGTGGCCAGGGCCGCTTCGTAGCGCTGGACGAGGGCCAGCGGGTCGCCGAAATATTCGAGACACTCGTTGAACATGACGACGTCGAACGCGCCCGGCGCAACGAACTGCTGGGCATCGGCCGTTACGAAATCCGTCTTGGCGTCGCGGCGGGTGGCCGCGCGCGCGATCGCCGCCGGCGCGATGTCGACGCCGAGGTAGCGCAAGTACTTGGCTTTGTCGAGCCGGTCGGTCAGCAGGCCCTCGCCGCACCCGAGTTCGAGCAAAGCGCCGCCCGGCTTGACGTGATGGCAATAGCCGGCAATCACGCTGAAGCGGCTCAGTTCCGACAACGCCCGCAGGTAATCCCAATCGCCTGCCGCGTATTCAGCGTCGAGAACCTCGCGACCTCCGGTCATCGGTTGATAGGGCAGGACCCGTGTAAGGGCCCGTCGTAAGACGTTGATCGCTCGCTTCATATGCCTTGCCGGCTCACGGCGGCGCGGATGCGCTCGTGCAGGCGCCGCTCGGTCACGTGGATGTCGAACTCGCCGACGGCGCGCTGCCGGGCGGCGTGCGACATGCGGATGTAGAGCGCGGGGTCGCCGAGCAGTTGCGCCACGGCGTCGGCCAGGCGCTCCGGATCGCGCTGCGGCACGGCGATGCCCTCGACCCCGTCGGCCACGGCTTCGTGGATCGAGCCGGCATCGGTGGCAATCACCGGCAGTCCGGTCGACATGGCCTCGAGCACGGCCGTCGGAATGCCGTCCTTGTCGCCGGTGTTGACCTCGACGTAGGGCGCCACGAACACCCGCGACCGCGCCATCAGCGGCGCGAACTCGTGCTGCTGCTTGACCCCGTGCAGCACCACCGCGTCGCCCAGTTGCAGGGCCTCGATACGGGCCACGAGTTCGCGGTAGCAGTCGGCGCTGGCCGGCGTGTGCACGTCGGCGCCGCCTACCAGGTTCAAGCGGGCCGCCACGCCGCGGGCCCTCAGCAGGCCCATCGCCTCGACGAGGTAAATGAGGCCCTTCTTCGGCTCGATGCGGTTGACGGCAATGAGCTCCGGCACGCCGCCGGCCGCCAGCCGCGTCTCGGGCGCCACCAGCGGGAACCGCGCCACGTCGATGCCGTTGGGCTTGACGATGATCTTGTCGTCGAAGCGCCCGCCGCCGATGGCGCCCAGTTCGGTCTTGATGCGCCGGCTGGTCGCGACCACGATGTCGGCCAGCTCGAGATGGAGCGGCACGCATTTGAACTGGTAGTCGCCGAGCATGTGGTCGGCGTAGGCCGTGACCCCGCGCGGGATCTGCAGCAGGTAGGCGGCGATCAGGCCGAGGAACGACTGGTCGTAGAAAAAGTAGGTGTGCAGGTAGGGGGCGCCGGCCAGCTCGACGTGGCGCGCGAAGGTGAACCCCGTGCGCACGATCGACTCGTTGAGCAGGGCCTCGCGCGTCAGTCCGGTGGCGCCGGCCAGCTTGGCCAGCAGCGACTCCACGCGGTCGGGCCGCGTTCGCTGGAAGTGCTCGAGATCGCGCTGGTTCTTGTCCCAGTCGGTCTGCATGACGAGGCGCTGATCCCACAGTCCGCTGAAGGCCGCGGGCAGTTCGTCTTTCGCATTGGTGTCGCAGCAGAAGACGCGGCACGAGAATCCCGTCCAGGCCAGCGCCGTCATCTCCTGATAGACGAAGGTCTGCGAGTGGATGGGGAAGCTCCAGCAGGCCGCCACCACCGCCTGCGGTTTGCGCCAGACCGACGCGGTGCGCCAGCCGCCCGAGGGTCAGCCGCCAGCGGTTCCGGCGATCGCGAAGCGTGTGCAGGGCCTTGACCATGGGCTGTCCAATCCGCGCCCCTCCGGCGCGATTCCACAGGCGATCGCCGACCAGCCATTCGGGCGAGGAGCGCAGTCGCGTCACCTCGTCGGCCCGCGCCGCCGTGGCCCGCTGCGCGGCGGCGAGCGCCTCGTTCCGTTCCGTGGTGAGCCGCGCCGCACCGGCGGCGTCGCGGCGGCCTCCAGTTCGGCCGTGGTCCGCGCCGCAAGCGCCCGCGCGTGTTCCAGTTCGGTCGTCATCCGCGCCGCGCCGGCCGCTGCCTCGTCCCGTTCGGCCCGCAGCCGGAGCACCTCGGCCTGGACTCGGCCCTCGTCCTCCCGCCGGAGTTCCGCCACGATCGCGGCGGCCAGGGTGACGGTGGGATCGGGTGCGGCTGACGGCGGGCGCGCCTCGGTGAGGGCGCGCACCTGCTCGCGCACGGCGGCCGAGCGGGCCCGGCCGTTCTCGAGGCGCCGGCCGTCGACAAGGGCGTTGGCGCACATGGCCACGCCGCTGGCGTCGGAATGCCGTGAGGCGTGATGCCCGAGTTGCTCGAGCCAGTGGGCCAGTTCGCTGTCGTCGTCGGGCCCGGCGACGGCCCGCGCCCGCCGCTGGCGCAACGCCTCGGCGATGACGCGATTGACCTCCAGCCGGTAGGCGGTGCGCGAGACCTCGTCGAACCAGACGGTGTTCGTGCCGTGCAGGCGGTAGCCGAGCAGCGGCTCCGGCACCACGACCAGGGCGTCGGCGGCGGCCGCGTCGAGGAACACCTGCCAGTCGAGACAGTACTTCAGGCCGCGCAGGCGATCGGCGTGGCGGCGCAGGAAGTCGGTGCGGGCCACGATGTTGCTGCTCGTGACCAGGAAGTTCCGCTCGAGCAGCGCGGCCACCAGATCGGCCTCAGGGTCGACGTGGCCGGTGTCGGCCTGCCACTGCACCCACTCGGCAATCCGCCGTCCGTCGCAGAGCCGGCGCACGGTGTCCACCGTGAGCCGGCGGCCCTCGGCGTCGAGGTTGACGAAGTGGGTGGCCACGACGTCGGCGTGCGGGCGCGCCATCGAAGGCGGCGCGGCAGCGCTCGAGGCGGTCGGGGTGGAAGAGGTCGTCGGAGTTGAGCAGCGCGACGTAGGGCGTGTCGACGGACTCGAGCGCCCGCAACACGCTGTCGCCGAGCCCCACGTTGACGGCATTGACCTCGACCCGCAGCCGCGGGTCGTCGAACCGCCGGGCCCGGGCCACGGTGTCGTCGGGCGAACCGTCGTCGACGACCAGCACCCGGAAGGCGGTGTAGGTCTGGGCCAGCACGCTCTCGAGCGCGGCCTCGATGTAGGAACCGTGCTGGTAGGAGGGCACGATCACGGTGACGTCGGGCGGCGCCGCTCCGGCGGCGCGGCGCTCTCCGAGGGCGATGCCCACGCCGGTGCGGCGCGGCCGATCGAGGCCCAGCGCGTCCGCGCTCCAGGCGAGCCAGCCGAGATCGCACTGGTCCAGCACCGCCGTGTCGGCGGCCCGCAGGGCTGGACGCGCGGCGTCGTCGCCGTAGACCTGGCGCAGGCAGGCGACGACGTCGGGCACGTCGTCGTCCACGGCCACCTTCTGCAGCACCAGCCGCAGCCAGACGTGCTGGCGCGCCAGATCGGCGGAGTCATTGCGGCTGGCCAGGGCGGCGGCCCAGACGCGCAGCGACGGCCCGTGCATGCTCAGAAAGGGCGCCAGGAACCGCAACGCTGTGGGCGAGTCGGCCAGCCACGGATGCGCGAGGTCCGGGAAGTGCAGCACCGCGGGCGTCGGCGTCGGCCGGCCGTCTGGCGGGGCGAGGGCGGCCTCCGCCTGCTGATACAGCAGGGCGGCGCTGGCGTGCAGGAAGCGGTCGTAGGCGCCGTCGGCCAGGCCTGCGGCGCCCCGACCAGCCCCGAGCTCCGGCCACCAGGCGCCGAACACCTGGTGCAGCGCGCGCAGTTCGCCGAGCGTGACCGCGGCGAGCGGCACCGAGCCATCGGCGGCGGCGAGGGTGAGCGACAGCGGCGTCGCGGCTTCGGCAAGACGGGCCCGGCGCGGAACATCGAACCAGGTGTCGGGGGTCACCAGCAGGGAGTCAGTCACGGCGCCGTCCGCGATCTTACCTTAGCGGCTTCGGCGCCCACGGACCCGCGGCCGCGGCGTCGCATCCTCCGTGAAAGGCCAGGCCTGAACGTAAAATGCCGCCCATGCGTCCGCTCATCATCCTGGGCATGCACCGCTCTGGCACGTCGCTGGCCGCGTCCCTGCTCGAAAGCGCCGGGCTCGACGTGGGGCAGCGCCTGCTCGGCGCCAACCCCTCGAACCCGCGCGGACATTTCGAGGACGAGGACTTCGTCGATCTCCAGCGCGCCATCCTGCGCGAACTCGGAGTGGATGCCGACGGGTGGGTAGCCACCGCGGCACCGCCGGTGCCGCCGCACCTCGCCGTGCACGCGCAGGCGCTGCTCGAAGGCAAGCAGGCGGCGGGGCGGCCGTGGGGCTGGAAGGACCCGCGCACGATCCTGCTGCTGCCGATGTGGCGGCAACTGGTGCCCGAGGCGCGCTTTGCCGTCATCTACCGGGCGCCGTGGGAAGTGGTGGAGTCGCTGTTGCGCCGCGGCGACGCGACCTTCGCCGACGATCCGGGGCTGGCCGTGGAGGTGTGGCGCCACTACAACCAGCTCCTGCTCGAACTGTGGCGGGCCGCACCTGGACGCTGCGTGCTCAGCAACATCGACGCGATTGCCGCCGACCCGGCCGCGTGGGTGGCGATGGTGGCGGCGCGCACGGCGACGCCGCTCGGTGCGCCTCGGGCCGCGATCGTCGAGCCCGCGTTGCTGCACGGCGATCAGGCCCGCCAGCGCGCCAGGCTGCTGTGGCGTCACTATCCCGAGGTGGTCGACCTCTACACGCGGCTGGAGCGCGAGGCCTATCGCCCGGAGCGCGCCGGTCCGCCGGTGGCGTGGACTTCCGTGGCCGATCCGGAGGCCGAGCGGCACATGGCCATGCGCGACTGGGCCGCCGCGGCGTGGGCCGAGC
Organism: uncultured Acidobacteriota bacterium; assembly: GCA_963834325.1. GTDB lineage: Bacteria > Acidobacteriota > Vicinamibacteria > Vicinamibacterales > UBA2999 > CADEFD01. Next base: position 1,939,560 of record CAWIBL010000012.1, on the reverse strand, counting down.
GCGAAACCCGGCAGCGCGCCGCCAGCGCCGTCGCGACCGGCGTCGCCTTGTCCGATCGGGCCACCGGCTGGTGTCCGTGCTGCCGCCGCGAGACGACGTTTGTCGAGACCGGGCCGTGGCTGCGCGACCAGTTCCTGTGCGAGCAGTGCCGGTCCATCCCGCGGTTCCGCGCCGTGAACCATATCCTCGACCGCTACTTTCCCGGGTGGGAGCAAGCGGCGCTGCACGAGTTCTCCCCGCCGGCTGATTTCGTGCGCCGGCACGCGGCTCACTACAGTTGGTCCACGGCGGTGCAGGGCGAGGCCGCAGCGCCGGATGCCGCCACCCAGCATCTCGAGCGTCTGTCGTTTGCCGACGCCAGCTTCGATCTCGTCGTCACGCAGGATCTGCTGGAGCACGTGTTCCAACCCGAGGCGGCGCTACGCGAGATCATGCGCGTGCTCAAGCCGGGCGGCGCGCACGTGTTCACCGCCCCCAAGCACCGCGGACTCCGGTTGACGCGGCAGCGGGCGCGACTCGACGGCGGCGAGGTGCGTCACCTGCTCGATCCGCAGTATCACGGTGATCCCCTGGCGACGGATCGCGAACTGGTCACGTGGGACTACGGCGACGATTTCGAAGCACGCGTCACGGCGTGGGCGGGCGCCGCCACGGTGTCGTATGTCGTCCGCGATCGCGCCCTCGGCCTCGACGGCGAGTACCTGGACGTGTTCGTCACACGCAAGCCTGCGCAGGCGCTGGAATAGTCGAGTCCGGACTGCCCAAAAGACATCTATTAGCCAGACTAAAATTTTCACGAAATTGTTCTAAACGGCTGATAGACAAAGGGCATACGTGATGTAGGATCCTCCCTCGTTAGTGCTCAACCGTAGGCGTCAGCTCGGCGCCTCGGACGGCGGACCGAGGTGGCGGCATGGCGTGGAACTCAGCCCGGGTACGGCGCGAGGGACAAGGCCGGCAGACGGCGCTATCTCCGGCGGGAAGACTGGCCCGGGCCAGGCGTCACCACATGACCGCTCCTACACCTCGTTCCGTCTCGACCCTCGCGTTCCTCTCCGCCGCGCTCGTGCTCCGGGTCGCGGCTGCTGGCGAGGCGCAGCCGCTGCCGGGCCAGGCGCAGCCACTGCGGGTCAACTGGACGGGGAATACCGTGAGCATCGCGGCCGTCGACGTGCCGCTCGCCACCATCCTCACCGAAGTCGCGCGCCACACCGGATCGGCCGTCGTCGGGCTCGAGAAGGCGGCGGACCTGGTCACCATCGACATCGACAAGGCCACGCTGCACGACGCGCTGCGCACGTTGCTGGCCGACAAGAACTACATCTACCTGGAACGCCACGCGGCGCCCACGCAGGTGGTCGACAGCGTGAAGCTGTGGATCTTCCGCCCGGGTCAGGTGATCTCTCCAGCCTGCCTGAGGCCGGGGGCGGTCTGTGGTGAAGGCGCTCCCGGGGTGCTGAGCTTCGACGGCGCGGCGGTGCCACGGCCACGACGCCCGAGTCCTTTCCCGCGCGGTCCCAGCGCCGCCGAGGCGGAGGCGGCGCGTCTCGACCGAGGACGGCGCGTTCAATCCGGACGCCTCGGAGGCGTCGCTGCTGGGCCTGGCGCAACGTCCGCTGATCCGCTGAGGTGCGCATGCGCGGGCGCTGCAGACCCTGGCCATGCAGAATTCGCGCGCTGGGGTGCAAGCCATCATCGCGGCGTTGGACGACCCGAGCACCCGTTCGTCAGGGCGAAGCCCTGGACTCGGCCTTGAGTCTCGCACGGTCCTGGTCCGGCGGCGTCGCGCAGTTGGCGCGCTCGCTCGACCACCAGGATCCCGGAGTCCGCATGTCGGCGGCCATGGCCCTGGGAGACGAACCCGGGGACGAAGCCGAGTTCGCTTCTCGAGCGCTGCGGCGACGACGATGTCCGGTGCAAGAACGCGGCGGCGCAGATGCTCAAACAGAAGGAGTCGGCAAAGAGCAGGCAGGGGAAGGTCAAGCAGTAGGCTCGACGTTGTCACAATTTAGCGGAGGTGAGGAGATGGGACGGATTCAACGCTCTCGGTGGGCCAAGACGGCTCATGGCGCTCGGCGCCATGGCGTCGCGGCGGCGCTGATGTTCGGGTCGTTCGGTGAGAAGGGTGGACCGCTGGGAATCGGTGAAACCGCGTCACGGCGCAGCCCACGGGCACCTTGGCCGGCCAGAGCGGCATGGCCATTTCGCCCGTGCAGATCGGCGCGATTCCGGAAGTCGCGGTGCTGCCCGAGCGCACGGCCGCCCAGGTCGGCGGCCTTCCAGGCGCACCAGCAGAAGGCGCACGCGGCCATGGCGGCGCGCGTCGCGGCTCTGCCGGCCAGCGACCCGCGCGTGAGGCGACGGGCGCGCCGCCGGCGGCGAGCACAGAGACCGTGGCGCGCACGCTGCCCGATCCGTCACTCGTCGCCCGGCCCCGCTCGCTGACGGCGACTTCCAGTATTTCGAGCCAACCAGCTCAATCCTGCGGCCGGCGGCCTGTCAGCTCTCGTCGATCAACGAGCCGTCGGTGGCGCAGAACGGCAAGTACGTGTTCGAGACCTGGAACTGGGGCGCCGCTCGTTCGGTCAACGGCGGCAACACCTGGTCCTACATCAACCCCTACACGATGGCCGACTTCTGCTGCGACCAGGACGTGATCTACGACAAGGGCCGCGACCGGATGTTCTGGCTGCGCCAGGGCCTCTCGGGCGCCGTTCGCGTCGCCCCTCGGCGGCATCGAGAACCGCGACGTCATCACCGTCGACAACGGCGCTGCGACCCTCTGCTCCTACGATATGCGTCCCAGCATCACCGGCAACGCCGCGCTAACGAACACCTGGTTCGACTACCCGCGGATGTCGCTGAGCAACAACTACCTGTAGGTCGGCACCAACGTGTTCAGCAACGCCGGGGCCTACGTCACGCAGTTCCTGATTCGCTTCAGCCTGTACCGAGATGGCGGCCTGCGGCTCGCACCCCTTCACCTGGTGGACCTTCAGCGCCGGCTGGACCCCGGCGCTGATCGAGAACGCCCGCGAAATGATGTACATGGGCGACCAGATCGTCACCAACTCGGGCCTCAACGACCAGTTCCGCGTCTACTGGATCTACGAGTCGGACACCGTGCTCAGCTTCGTCGACCGCACGATCGCCCCCTACACCTTCACCAACCGCGACGCCAGCTGCCCGGTGCCGGGCGGGGCCAATCCCTGTCTCCGTGCCGACATCCGCATCACCGGGGCCGTGCTCTCGCACAACACCCCGTTGCCCAACAACGTCGGCGCCGCCGGTGACAAGATCGACTTCTACTGGAACGTCAAGGCGGGCAACGGATTCCCGCTTGCCGTACGTCGAGTCGGCCGGCTTCTTTGCCGACACCATCGCCTACACCCTGCGCAAGTTCATCTGGAGCAGCTGCGTGACCTTCTGGTACGCGGCGGCTGCCGCCAACGACCGCGAACAGGTCGGCCTGTCGCTCTACCAGTTCAATCCGGTGGCCTCGGGCGCCAATCCCTACAGCCTGATCGGGATCGACGACGACTACAACGGCCGGCCGCCCGGGTGGGAGGTGTACATCACGTACGTCGCCGGTTCGCAGTGGGCGCGTAAACAGCTCCGGGCGACTACCTGCGGGCGAGAAAGCACGCACCGGTGGGCAACGCCTGGATTGCCACCGGCGCCATCAAGAATGCCGCCGGAGCGTTCCTGCCCAGCTACACCGTCTTCGGCCGCGCCCGTGACCTGAACGGGTTCAATCGATTCGACCAGCAGTAAGCTTTCGCTGACCGAGGTCGATCTCAGGACGCCGGGGGGAAACCCCCCGGCGTTCTTCGTTTCTGGCGGCGCCGCCGGCCCCGCGTTTCGACGTGCGTCGCGACGGAGGAGATGCTCCGTCATGGACACTGAAACGCGTTCTGTTCCATCGCGCCTACCATGGCTTCACCGGTGGCCATCTGCAAGTTCTGGGACTATTACAACCACGTACACGGATCCGCCGATTTCCGCGCGGCCATCGCCTTTTCCGCCCGACAGCGTGTGGGACAACAGCAATCCCTGGATGGCGGAGCGGGCACGGCGCTGCCGGAACTGGCGCGCCGAAGACGCCGACATCCTGTTTCTGGCGGGCACCGACTGGTTGGTCATGGACGAGGGTCAGCGGCAGCATCCTCCGCGGCCGGTGATCAACTTCATTCAGGGCGTGCGTCACGCCCGGCCGGGAGACGTACGGCATCAGTTCCTCCGCCATCCCGCGATCCGCATCTGCGCCAGCGACGAGATTGCCGCCGCGCTGCGCGATCTCGGTACGGTGCGGGGGCCCATTCATACCATCGTCTACGGCCTCGACTAGCGCTCGTTTCCCGAGCCGTGGCCCGACCACGACCGACCCCTGGACCTGGCCATCATGGGCTCGAAACAGCCCACGATGGGCACCGCGAGTGTACGAGCACTTCGAGCGGCTGCGCCAGGAAGGCGGGCTCCCGCCAGACACCAGCCATCGAACTGGTGAATTCGACGATTCCACGCGCGACCTTCCTCGAGGTGCTGGCGCGGGCGCGGGTGACCGCATTTCTGCCGTCCTGGGAGGAAGGCTTCTTCCTCCCGGCGCTGGAGGCGATGGCGCTGGGTACGCTGGTGGTATGCCCGGACTGCGTGGGCAATCGCAGCTTCTGCCGCCCCGGCGAGAACTGCCTGCGTCCCGCCTACACCGAGGCGGCGCTGGTGGCGGCAACCGAGGAGGCCCTGCTGATGAGCCCCGACCGCAGGGACCAGTTCCGCGTCGCGGCCCGGCCACGGCCCTCGTCACGGCATGGACGCCGAACGGGAGCGATTCCTGACCATCCTTCGCGAGGCCGGCGAGACGTGGCGCCACATCGTGTGACGGCAGTCTGCGGCCCACGGCACTATGGCGGCGAAGGGTCAGGCGGGCGCTCCCAGCCTTCAAGCCGCCAGCCGAGCATCCGCTCGAGGCGCGCGATCTCCCGCCGGTAGATCCAATTGAGGGCGGTCGAGACCGCCGCCGGCGGCGTGATCCTGGCGTCGTGTGCGCCGAGCGCCGCGCCGGGACGCACCTCTCGTGCGGCCGGCAGGACCGTGGGCGTTGCGGCTCCGAGAAACGCGTAGACGCGTCGCAATGTGTCGGCGTGCTCGGTCAGCAGTTCCTCCGTGCGCAACACCAGCAGCTGGCCGCGAGGGAAGAGTTGCAGGATGGTTGCGATTTGCCGGCTGTAGAAGCCGCGGTCGAGATACGAGTGCGACCGGCGGGACGACGACCAGTCGAGATCGCCGCCGGCGTTCCACAGGCGGAACGGCTCGGCCACAAGCGCCGCGACGAGCGGCCACGACTCTGCCTCGTCGGGCACGCTCCATCGCATAGTGCGACAGGGCCCGTTCAACCGGGTGACGCAAGAGCACGATCAGCCGCATCTCGGGGTTGTAACGATGAATCCGGGCGAGGCTCGCCGGGACATACATGTAGATGGGCGTGGCCTCGCCGACGAGCGGCTGCCCGTGGTAATTGGGAAACGCTTGGCGATAGCGGTCGTCGCAGAACTCCGTCGAGTCGACGTAGTCGGGAGCATCGAACAGATGCACCTCCTTCTGGGGCGATACGCAGATGTCAGGGTGCTCGGCCAGGAAGCTGGCCAACGCCGTCGTGCCCGCTTTCTGGGCACCGACGATGAGGAAGTTGACCTTCATATGCTGCGGGCGGCCAGGAGGCTGGCGATGTCGGCCAGAACCACCGCGGCAAAACCATCGACGTCGAGGTCGTAACTGAAGAGGTCCTGGCGGGCATCGCCGCGGATGGCGTCGTGGCGGCTGACGTGGCCATAGACGAACCGCGGCGGAGGCCCGGACTGTCGGGCGTACACGGCGGGGTCCTGCAGCGCCACGGCGCGCTTGTTTTCGCCGGCATGGACGACGCCGGGTATTGGCTGCATCCACGCCACCTTGTGCTGCGCGGTTCCGTACGGGGTGACGTAGTAGTCGGCGGCCTGCGTCCAGAGGAACGCGCTCATCGTGTGGGTGCCGGCCAGGACGACGTGGTCGAATGGGGTCTGAACCCGGGCGACGATTGTGGCGATGGCCGCACATTCATGGGCGACGAGCCGGCCGTTCCAGTCGTTGGCCAGTTCGTTGGCCGACAGAGTATAACCGTCGAAGATCACGCCCACGCCCTTGGGGTGAGCCGACAGAACGGCCGAAATGGCTCGCGCCAATGCCGGCACCAGATTGGTCGCGGTGCGGGCATCGACGCGCACGGTGATCCACAGCACGATCCGGTGCGCGGCTCGAAACGCGGCCACGTCACGCAGCGTCTCTGGGAACGTCGCGGCGGCAGCGGCCAGCACGCGGTCGACTAGCGCCTGGGGGATGAAGCGGCGCCCGGTCGGCGCGACGAAGTGACCGGTGGTCATGGCGTGGAGCAGCGTGGCACTGCTCGCGCCGCCCGTCCTCACGATATGGGCGCGCGGAATCTCGGGAAAGAGGGTGGCGATGTCGCCCAGCGGCTGCTCGCTGACGATCAACCGGTACGTCGGCCTGCAGTCCTTCGCCGACGATGCCCTCGACGACGCTCAATTCGTTCCACAGATGATGAGCGAAATGTCCGGAGGTGAGAACGATGCACGAGGGGCCGGCGGGTGTTCCGGCGTCGCGGAGCAAGCCTGGGGTGTGCCGCCGCTCGGCGAGGAAGCGGAACGCGCCGCGGAGATCGTCGCAATCCTGCGCGAGACGGAGCTCGTCGCGTTGAAACGACACGAGCAGTTGGCGCCGAGGGAAGAACAAACCCAGGTCCGTGCACCACGACAGACCACGCTTGAGGAAATAGAACGTCTCGACGCCCGCGAAACGGCACGCGTAGATGGGCACCGTGTCCCACGGTGTGCCAGGGGCAACGAAGACGTCGGTCGTGGCGATGGTGCCGGCGCCGAAGGGATCGGGGATGATGACCGCGCCGCTGCGAATGGCGGCGAGCGCCTCGGCGAAGAAGGCCTCGGAGGCGTTGATCTTCGCTGCCGCGAGCCCGGTGAACGAGCCACGCTCCCGGGCGTCAGGGTGATAGGCCGAGAACCGGGTGAGGTCGAGGCCAGCCAGAAGCTCGTCGTGAGCAGGCGCGTCGGGCTGGAACGGCCGCACGACCGCCAGCCCGGAACCCTCGCCAACCGGCGGGGGGAAGGCGTCGCGTGATGCGGAGTCGTGGTCGGACGTCATGACCGCTACGGGACGCGTGGGCAGCGCGAAACGAGGTAAGGGGGAGCGGAGAGCAGCACCTCGCCGCAGCGATGTTCCCATGCGGTGAACTCCGGCGTGGTGGCCCACGCCACCCAGGTGGTGTTCCTGACGAGAATCCGTGAGGGCGCCGGAGCCTCCGGGTCGACGTGCTCGCTGCCGATGAAGTTGCCGGACGTCGACATGGCGTATTCCAAATCGGTCGCCGTGGCCCACCAGCCCATCACAAACGGTCCCTCGGCCCTCAATCCCTCCAGGAACGTCGCCGTCCTCATCATGTTGACGACCCGCGGGGTGTAGCGGCCGCGCCGATTCCATGCGAAGCGTGCCGGCTGCAGGGCCAGTGGCCCGGCCAGCTGCACCATCAGAGCGATGGCCAGAGGCGCGATCGCGGCCGCGGTCAGCCAGGGCCCGCGCAGGAACACGACACAAGAGATAGCGGCTGAGTAAAGGAAAAGACCGATCAGCGCGTAGCGGTGTTGTCCATTCGACAACAACGTCCACCACGTCAGATGGGTTACGGCTGCACCCATGAGCAGCGCATAGAGCCCGCGGATCTCTGGGACGACGGCGCGCCGATGCAGGGCGATGCCGGCTCCGGCGGCCAGCGCCATCAACAGACCGAGTGGGTAGCCGAAGTGAGCCTGAAACGAGGCGCTGTTCGCCGTGGCCGTCTGTAGCAAGTGCGGAACCACGCTGGCAACGCTGGTTGGCATTGCCGTGGCCGCGTCATGGCTCTGGACGAATCGCCAGAAGGCCTTGGCTTGTTCCAGATACGTGGCCGAGCCGAGCGCGTACAGCTGCCACCCATGGTACGCCGCCAGCGGCGCGGCCACGGCGACGCCGGCGCCGAGGGCGTCGACTGCCCGGGCCCGAAGGGCGTGGGCCCGCGCAGCTCGCACACGCCAGAGCAGCCACGACGCCAATGGGATGGCACTGAGCAGCGCCAGGACCTTGGTGGTGATGGCCAGACCGAAAAGCAGCGCCCCGGCCCATAACGCCCGGCGCCCGTTCGGCGCGCGCGTCGCCAGCACGCGCCGGCCAGGCACAGCGCCGTGGCCGGTCCTTCGCCGAGCAGGGCGTACCAGTGCTCGAAGTGGACCCCCGCCGTTTCGACGTAGAGAAAGAGCACGACGAGCAGGCCGTAAGCAGCGGCCCGGGTGGCGCCGACGAGCGTCGCCAAGCTCACGTACGTGACCATCATCAGGGCAAAGACAATGGTGGCGGTGGTGACGCCGGGAACCCAAGGCTCGTTACCGAATACAGCGATGAGCCCGGCGGCCGGCAGGTTGAGCGCCGGACCGCTGGTGATGCGCGAATCGAAGTAGAGGAGCCCCGGCCGACCGTCGAGCGGCAGCGGATTCGCGTAGTCGCCACGGCGGCGAGTACTTCGCGACGATGGCGTTGGTCGAGTCGTCGGCGCAGCAGATGCCGTCGGAGAAGGCGTGTGCGTACGCGATCGCGGCGAACGCACTGAAGATCAGGGCAGCGCCAATCTGCACGAATCTGGTCGCGATAGCCGGGGTTCTCACAGTGGCGAGCTTCACCGCTCCAGGCATCGTCGTGGGACGAGGCTGCGGCGTATCGTGACGCCCCGCGAAAGGTACGACAGAATGGCCCCGAATGAAAGGAGCCACGTGAAGAGGAGCGTGATTGCGGCGGCTCTACGCCACGCGCTCGGGCTGGAGGCGGCAGGGGCAGCGGCGGCACCCGCGCCTGGCGCACTCGAGCATGGACCATCGAGGGACTCGCTGACCGTACCGTCCTCGGCCGCGCTCATCGCGCGACTGGAGCAGGGCGAGCGTCTCGGCGGCGCAACGGATCTGGCGTCGGCGGAAGCGTTGCGCGAGCGTCTGGCAGTCGCCTCCAACGTGCACGCCAATGCCTTTTGCCGCGCAGCGCTACCGCGACCTGTTGATGCCCATCCTGGCGCAGGTGCCGCCGACGGACCTGGCCGGCGCCACGGTCGTGGATCTGGGCTGCGGCACGGCCAATCCCTTCACCTTGTCCTTCCTGCTGCTCATGCTCGGGGCCGAACGCGCCTACGCGATCGACGCCGAGCCCGTGGCCGACATGGCCGTGGCCACACGCGCCCTGGCCACCGCGGCCGGGATGGATGCTGGTCGAGCCGCAGCGCCTCTTCGACCGCGCGCTGGTCAGCCCCGACGAGGTCGTGCGCCACCTGCACGGCTTCGACCTGCCGCGCCTGTCCGGTGGCGATCCGGCCGGTCTGGCGTCGTCGCGTCTGATCCACAAGCGCGAGGCACTGCTCGACCTGTCGCTGCGGGCCGGCGAGGCCGACCTGGTGTTCTCGGTGTCGCTGCTCGAGCACCTGCCGGTGGACGACGCGCTCGAGACCCTGCGCCGCATCACCAAGCCCGGTGGGCTCGGCGTGCACGTGCTGGACCTCGTCGACCATCGTTTCTACGGCGGCGACGCGGCGAGTCCCTTCGCCTTTCTGACCGAGCCGCCGTCCGACGCGCTCGTGCACGGCAGCAATCGGCTCCGCAGCCACGAGTGGTGCGCGAAGTTCGCAGCGCACGGCTTCACCGTGGAACGGGTGGAGGAGTGGAGCAATCAGCCCGCGCCCACCGGCGGAGGAGCAGGCGGGCTTCGCCGAACCGTATCGCTCGCTGACGCGCGAGCAGCTGATGGTCACGGGAGCGCGGCTGTTCGTCCGCCGCGAGGGGGCACCCGCCGGGCGAACGGCGCGCCGGATTCGGCCGGCGGCGGCGCCGGAGGTGCCGCCGTCACACGACGCCGCCGTGGACGACGTCACCGCGTCGCCAGCGGCGCAGCAGGCGTATCAGGCGCTGGTGGCCACGGCGGCTGGAGCCCGCGGCGCCGACTACGTCGAGCTCGACCAGCAGCCCGACACGACGCCAGGCGCTGGTGAAGCTCATCGCGTTCTACCTGCCGCAGTTCCATCCCATCCCTCAGAACGACGCGTGGTGGGGCCGGGGCTTCACCGAATGGACCAACGTGTCGAAGGCGGTGCCGCAGTTCGTGGGGCACTACCAGCCGCATCTGCCCGGCGAACTCGGCTTCTACGACTTGCGGGTGCCCGAGGTGCAGCGCCGCCAGGTGGAACTGGCGCGCCACTACGGCATTGCCGGGTTCTGCTTCTACTACTACTGGTTCGGCGGCACGCGCCTGCTCGAGCGCCCGCTCGAGCAGTTCATGGCCGACCCGGCCATCGACTTCCCGTTCTGCGTGTGCTGGGCCAACGAGAACTGGACGCGGCGGTGGGACGGGCGCGAGGACCAGGTGCTCATGGCGCAGGATCACCGGCACGACGGCGATGCCGCAGTTCATCGCCGATCTCGAGCCGGCGCTGCGCCACAAGAACTACATGCACATCGACGGGCGGCCGGTGGTGCTGGTCTACCGCCCGATGCTGCTCCACGATCCCGCCGCCACCGCGGCGCGGTGGCGCGAGCACTGCCAGCGGGCTGGTCTGGGCAATCCCTATCTGGTGGCCACGCACGCGTTCGACAGCGTCGATCCGCTCTCCATTGGCTTCGACGCGGCGGTGGAGTTCCCGCCCAATACCGGCGGCCGGGCCCTGCCAATGGACGTCACGTCGAGTCTCGTGCCGGTCAATCCCGACTACGCCGGCACGGTCTATCGCTACGACGACATGTGGCGGGGCCGGCTCGGAGCGCGAAGCCCCCGCCTACCCGTACTTCCGAGGGGTCTGTCCCGGGTTCGACAACGAGGCGCGACGTCCAGGCAATGGCTCGACCTACGCCTTCTCGACCCCGGCGTCGTACGGCCGGTGGCTCGAGGCCGCCTGCCGGGCCACGATGCGCGAGCCCGAGGCCGACAAGCGCCTGGTGTTCGTGAACGCCTGGAACGAGTGGGCGGAAGGGGCGCATCTCGAGCCCGACCGTCGCTTCGGCTACGCCTACCTGGCCGCCACGCGGACGGCGGTGGAGAGCCTGCACCAGGACTGGACCATGCTGGTCGTGTCCCACGATGCCTGCCGTGGCGGCGCCCAGCGCGTGCTGCTCGACTATGTGTCATGGCTCACCACCCACACCGCGATCCGCGTCAAGGTGCTGTGTCTGGCGCCGGGGGAGTGGCTGCCGCGGTTCCAGGCCCTGGCCGACACGGTGGTGCTGACCGATCTCGAGCGTCAGGCCGAGGCGGCCGGCGAGTCCGATCTCACCGAGCCGCGTGCTCGACTTCTGCGGCGGCGTGCCGGCGCTCATCTACGGCAACACCGTGGCCGCTGGCCGGGTGTATGCGGCGCTGCAGAGGATTCCGGCGCCCATCGTCACGCACGTCCACGAACTGGGCGCGAGCATCTCAGCGTTACGCGTCGGCGTGGTTCGACGACGTGCTCGACGCAGTCGGCGCATTTCATCGCCTGCTCCGGGCCGGTGCGGGACCATCTTGTGGCCGCGCACGGCGTGGCGGCGCGGCTGGTGTCGGTGGTCTACTCGTCGATCGAACCGCACCTCAACGGACGGGTTGTCCGATCCGGGCATCAAGGCGGCGCTGCGCAACGAACTCGGATTGCCGGGGCGACCCATCTCGTGATGGGCTGCGGCCTCGGCATGCCGTTCCGCAAGGGCGCCGATCTCTTCATCGACGTGGGACGACGCCTTCAGCAGCGCGGCGTGTCGGACGTGCACCTGTGCTGGATTGGCGCTTTCCCCGCGGATGAGCACGACGCCGAGCACGGCGAGTGGTCGGCGCATCTGGCCCGCGCGCAGGCGCGAGCACCTGCCGGTCACGTTCCTCGGCGTGCAGGACGACGTGACGCCCTACCTGCGGGCCGCCGATGTCTTCCTGCTCACGTCGCGGGAAGACCCGTTCCCGCTCGTGGCGCTGGAAGCGGCGCAGTGCGGCGTGCCCATCGTCTGCTTTGCCGACGCCGGCGGCATGCCCGCGTTCGTCGAGGCCGATGCCGGCGCGGTGGTGCCCTTTGCGGACGTGGAGGCCATGGCCGGGGCGGTGACCGCGCTGTGCGCCGACGACACGCGGCGGCACGCCTTGGGCGCGCGGGCCCGCCAGAAGCTGCTGGCGCGCTTCACGACGGCCTTTACCGCGCCTCACCTGTTGTCGGTGTGCCGCGGCGCGGCCGGCCGCGCGCCGGCGGTGTCGGTGGTGGTGCCGAACTACAACCACGGCCGCTACCTGCGCGAGCGCCTCGACAGCATCTTCGCCCAGACATTCCGCGATTTCGAGGTGATCGTGCTCGACGACGCGTCGACCGACGACAGCCTGGCCGTGATTGCCGAGTACGAGGGTCGCGCCGATGTGCGGGTCATCCGCAACGAGCACAACTCCGGGTCGACCTTCACGCAGTGGTTGAAGGGCCTCGACGCCGCGCGCGCTGACGTGATCTGGATGGCCGAATCCGACGACGGCTGCGCGCCGGAGTTCCTGGCCACGCTGCTGCCGTTGTTGCGCGATCCGCGGGTCAAGCTGGCCTATGCCAATTCGCACGTGTGGAACGAGCGGAGCGAAGTGGTGGGAGACTACACGAGCAATCCCTACCTGACGACGCTGTCGCCCACCAAGTGGGCGCAGCCCTACCGGGTGTCGGCCGAGCAGGAGATGAACGACGGCCTCGGCGTGAAGAACACCATTCTCAGCGCCAGTGCGGTGCTGTTCCGCAAGGCCGACGTGGCCGCCGCCACGCGGAGCGCCCTCCAGTCGATGCGCATTGCCGGCGACTGGTTGTTCTACGCCCAGGCGGTGGAAGGCGGCGACATCGCCTACACTCCGCAGAAGCTGAACTTCCACCGGCGGCACGACGAAAGCGTGGTGGGGAAGTTGCTGGCGCAGAACCGGGTCGAGCAGTTCTTCCGCGAGTTCGCCGCCGTGCAGGGCTGGATTGCCGACCACTACCGCCTGAACGACGGGTTCGGTGCGAAGTGGGAGCGCTATCTCCGCGACCAGTGGCAGGCGTTCTACCCGGATCGTCCATTCGAGGACATTGCCGCCTACTACCCGTTCGATGAACTGCGCGCCCGCGTTGCGGCGTCCCGCGCGGCCGCGGGTCGCCCGGCATGAAGTGGTACTTCGGCTTCAACGAGCATGCGTCCAAGTGGTTCGCCGATATGGTCCGCGTGGCCATTGCCTCGGCCGCAACCCACGCGCCCCAGCTCGAACCGCACTGCCTCTACGACGGCGAAGCGGAAACGCGACCTGACGCGCTGGCTGCGTGGCCGTCGGGTCGCGATTCACCATGCCGGCGCCCCCATCCGCGAGCGGCTTGGCCGCGCCGGACATCGTGGCCCGCAATGCCGGGAGTGGCTACGACCCGGTGGCGGCGCGCGGCTACTACTTGTGCCTGGCCGTCCCCGGAGGCGGCGGGAGACGGCGACGAGCACGTGCTCTTCACCGACTGCGACGTGATGTTTACCGGCCCGGTGGACCTGTCGTCCATCCGTCCGGCGCTGATCGCGGCGGCGCCGGAGATGCTCGACGTGCGGCACCCGGCGCCGGGCGCGGGTGGAGCGCGGCTTCAACTCAGGCGTCATCGTGATGAACGTGGCCGGAATGCGGGCGCGGATGCGGGACATCGTCGTGGTGCTGGAACGCGACGGCTACCATACCTTCCCGCAGGCGCAGTCCACCTACGACCAGGGCGCGCTCAACACGGCGATTCCATCGGGGGCGAGTGGGAGCGGCTGCCAGACATCCTGAACTGGCGTCCGGCGTTCGGGATCAACCCACGCGCGGCGATCGTGCACTGGCACGGGCCCAAGCCCAGGCACATCGGGAAGACGCTCGCCACCGGTGTGACGTCGGCTCCGGATGCGACCATGCGGGGAATGATCGACGCGGCTCCCGAGGCCTACCGGCACTACTACGAGATGTTCAGCGTGCCGTGCTGCGCGACAGCTAAGGCCGCGTCACCGTGAAGGTCACGCTACGGCCGGCTCTCCGCGCCGGTCATCACCGCGATCTCGTAGTCCCCGGGAAAGACCTGCGGATACCCACCCGCGCACGGTCCAGCGCCGTCCGGGGCGCACAGGTCGAGACCATCGGGAATGGTGAAGCGCAGCACGGCGCCGTCGGCCGAGTCCACGTTCTTGATGTAGCCCGTGCCGAACTTCAGGTGGTTGCCGCGCGGTTGGAAGCCGGCGCCGGTGATGGTCACCTGCGTGCCAACCGGGCCCGAGGCGGGGGTGATCGTGAGCATGGTCGGTGCGGGCTGGTTGGCCGTGACCACGGGGCCCGGCTCGATGGGCGACGAACCGCACGAGGCGAGCAGCGCGGCTGCGGACGCCAGCGCCAGGAACATGTGCGAGACAGATCGAACGTGCACGTCTACCCCCTTGGCTTGCGCCGTGGCATCGTCCTCACACTAGCCCAGGAAGAGACGACGCCGCAACGCCGCCCCGGCCGGCATTCCCGGCCGAGGTAGCGACGAGGGGGTCTAGCGTTCGCGGTCGGCCTGCTGCCAGAACGGCACGAGCGGCGCAGGCGCCGCGAACACCGGCATGTCGGGCGGCAGCGGCATCGGCGAGACGGTGATGCCAATGGCGTTGGCGGGGGCCTCGGGCGGCGGCAGCGGCGACACCACGATGCCGGCCGGGCGCTCCGCTTCCGGCGGCAGCGGCAGGGGCCCGACCACGGGACGACCGCCGCCCACCTTCGGGCCGTCCGGCACCGGCGGCGGCATGGGGGAGACCACGATGGCGGCCTCGTCCTCATTCCGCGGCACGGGATTGGGTTCCACGACGGGGCGACCGCCCCTCACGTTCGGGCCGTCCGGCACCGGCGGTGGGAAGGGGGACACGACGAGACCGGCGATGTCGTCTGCGTCGGGCGGCAGGGGCAGCGGACCGACCACCGGACGCCCGTCGGCCTGGGGCCCTTCCGGCGGCGGCGGCGGCATGTACGGCGGCCACGGCGCCCACGGCTGATTGGGGGCGGCGAAGGCGGTGCCGGCGGGCTGCGTGGCGGTGGCGCCGTCGGGCGCGCCCTGCTCGGTGCTACGGACATTCAGCCGCGGCGTGTTCAGCGACGGTTGGTTCTCGGCGACACCCAATGTGCCCCGAATCGACCCGATGGAAACGATGGACATGAGTGACTCCTCGACAAGGCAGGACCAACTTCCGTGCCAGCCATGAAATCGTCAGCGGGGGACGTGCGCTTGAATGTGGTGCCCGACGCTGCACGAAACCGCGCCCCGATGGCGGCGCGCTGCCCGACAGACGCGTCGGCGACGTGTCGGGGCAAGGCCGGGCGATGTCGGAGAACCGGACGGCCACGCCGAGGCGACAGCCCGAGCGGCGCCTACCGCGAGTCGAGCGACGCCAGCGCCGTCTCGACCTCGCGGCGGCCGGAGTATCCGGCGTCGAGGGCCAAAGCCCGGGTCAGCGCCGCGCGGGCCTTGGCCGCGGACCCGGCGCGCGCGTAGGCCACGCCCAGATGATGCTGGAACTGCGGGTTCGACGGCCTGAGCGCCACGGCTTCTTCCAGATGCTCGATGGCCAGCAGCCGCAGGTTCTTCTGCACGTAGACCCAGCCGAGCGCATCGCTGATCGCCGGGTCGTCGGGGGAGGCGCGCTTGGCGTCGGACAGATGCCCGAGGGCCACATCGAGGCTCTGGCCGCGGGCGGCGTGCAGGAGCGCCAGGCGCACCGCGGCCGGGGCGTTGCCGGGGTGCGCGGCCAGCACGCTCTTGTAGCGGACCTCGGCCTCGTCGGAGCGGCCGAGCCGTTCGAGCACGGCGCCGAGCGCGGTCAGGGCCTGGGGAGACTCGGGATGGCGCGCCAGCACCTGATCGAGCAACTGCCTGGCGCCGTCGTCGCGCCCGCTGGCGGCGAGGGCGTCGGCCAGCAGGAGCGACGTCTCGACGTCGGCTGGCTGAAGACCGAGGGCGCGCCGCAGCACCTTTTCAGCGCCGGCCAGGTCGCCCTGCGCGCGGTAGACCCGGCTGGCGAGCTTGAGCACCCCCGGTTCGTCGGGACGCCGCGCCAGCATCGCCTCCACCCGCTGCCGCGCCTCGGCCGTCTGGCCCCGCGCCAGATCGAGGTCGACCAGCCCAGCCAGCGCCTCGAGCGCATCGGGATCAGTCTTGAGCGCACTGTCGAACGCCGCGCGCGCCGCGGCGGCGTTGCCACGTCCGGCCTGCATCAACCCGAGCTGCACGCTCACGGCCGCCGGGCGGGGCCGCAGGCGCAACAGCGGATCGAGCGCGGTGGCCGCGGCCGCGTAATCGCCCAGGCGCACCTGGGCGGTCACCTCCGCCACCTTCGGGGCCATGTCGTCGGGGAAGAGGCGGATGGCCAGCCGCGCGTAGGTCAGCGCCTCGCGGGTGTTGCCGGTGGCCAGGGCCAGCTGCGCCAGCCGCGGCGCCAGATGGGTGAGAGAAGGCTCGAGGCGCAACGCCTCGCCGTACTCCGCGAAGGCGCCGGCGCGATCACCGCTGGCCGCCAGGGCGTCGGCCAGCACGACCCGCGCGTCACCCGAGGTCAGGTCGGCGGCCACGGCGTCGCGCGCCACGACGAGGGCGTCGGCCGCCCGGTGCTGCTTCATGAGCAGCGTCGCCTTCAGGGTCAGGCCGCGCCGGTGCTTCGGATAGCGGGCCAGGATGGCGTCGAGCTCCTTGGCGGCGACGTCGTGGCGATCCAGGCGGATCTGCAACTCGGCGCGGCGCGCCGCGATGACGCCGCCTTCGTCGTCGGCGGGGAGCATCTTGTCGAGATGAGCCAGCGCGTCGGCGTACTGGCCCCGCTCGGCGAAGTGGTCGGCAAGCGCCAAGCGCGCGGCCCGGGAGTAGGAGGCCGTGGCGTCGGCGGCCTGCGCCAGATACTTCTCACCCAACGCGAGGTCGTTGCGGGCGAGGAAGAAATGGCCGGCGATCTCCATGACCAGACCATGCGAGGGCTGCTCGTCTGCCAGCGCCTTGATCAGGTCGCGGCTGTCGTCGGCCCGTCGTGCCGCCCACAAGAAGTTGATGAGCGCGAGCTGCGCGTCCACGGACGCGGGCGCCGCCGCCACCGCCTTCCGCAACGCGGCTTCCGCCCGCTGGTCGTCCTCGGGCCCCACGCGCGGCCGCAGGTTCGTGCATCCGGTCTGGTAGTCGGGACCGGTGCCGCCAGTGGCCCCCAGCTTGAACAGGGCCCAGGTTGGATTGATCAAACGCGCCGTCGCCGTGCCCCACAGCACGAGCAGCTCGGGGTCGTCCGGACGCTGGCGGAGCAGCCGCGTGGTGATCTTCAGCGAGTCGTCGAAGCGGCTCTGCCCGAGGATCAGGCGTGCCGCCAGGAACTGCGCGTCGTAGTCGTTGGGCAGCACGTCGGCGGCCCGCATCGCCTGATCGGCCGCGGACGTCCATTGCCCGGCCTGCTCGTGCGCCTTGGCCAGCTTGACGCGCAAGAGGCCATCGTCCGGGGCGGCGTTGACGGCTCGCTGGTAGGCGTCAACCGCCTGGCCGAACTTCTCGGCTGCGGCCAGATCGTCGCCCTGCCGCTCGTTTGCGGCCCGCGCCACCTGCGGGTCTTCGCGTTTGCAGCCGGGCAAGAGGCAGGCGGAAAGCAGGAGCGTTACGAGCAGGGAACTATACGGCCGAATAATGCACATTCGCGGCGGCTTCATCTCATTTCAGTGCCTTTCCCAATGGTAACTCGGCCGTCCTCGTCAACCTACCAGTAGAACGGCGTGCGACAATCGTAGGGGCAACGGCAGCGGCCTTCTCGGAGATACGGTACATGGCGACTGGCAAGTCTCGGGTGGTGTTCAAGAAGTCGTGGCGGGCGGATGCCCAGGTCAAGCGCGCATCGCCCTGGGGATTCCTAGGGAACGACGAAGGACTGTAATCCTGATACCACCTCGCACGCGACTATTACAGCGGGGCGGGAGTCATCGTCGATGCAGGTTCCTTTCTTGGCCGCTCGGCTTGGTTCCTGGGAACCGCGTTGTCGGAGAACAAGGGACTGGAGCTTCCGAAGCGGGGCTTATCCACTGTTTCGACAACTTCATCGTCAACGACGTGTTCACTTCCGAAGCCATTCGCAAGACGTTTCGCCAGGACCTGGAAATCGGAGCATCGACACGCCCGTTGTTCGACGCCGCTACCAAGCCGGTCGCCAACTGGTTGGATGTCCACCAGGGCGACTTTCATTCCGTGCCTTGGCTCGCACGGCCGGTCGAGATTCTATTCGTCGACATCACCAAGATGCCGTCGTTGAACCGACGCTTGGTCGAGTTGATGTTCCCCCTATTGATACCGGGGCGATCGGTCGTTGTCCAACAGGACTACCACCATCCGTGGCTGCCGCAACGTACACACCTCGATGGAATACCTCCATCAAGTACTTGAGATCGTGGCGCCGAGGTCGATGACTCGGCAGCGTTCCTTCTACTGCGCCCGATCCCCGCCCCCGTACGGTCAAAGGTCGCGGCCAACATTCACGAATTGCCGTTCGACCAGCAGCTGTCTCTGATGGATAGCGCCATCAACCGCATGCCTTCGGGCTGCCGAAGACATGTCGAGCTTGCCAAAGCACATCTCGTCGGCCAGGGACTCGGACCAGACGCGATGAGCCTCGCCATAGACGAGATCGACGCAAGGGTACGGCGACGAACCGGACGAGGGCCTCTGGCAACAGTTGCACAGCGGGGAGATGTTGGCCGTGGTGAACGACCTACGTAGGGGAGTGAGCTGGGGATGGCAGCTCATTGCCGCAGGCCAGTTTGCGGATGCGCTCAGGGTGGCAGAATCTTTCCAGCCCGGCGACGAGCGCTACTGGCGATCGGTGACGCTTCGCGCCAACGCCCTACGACGGCTCGGCCGAACCACCGAGGCGCGGGTACGTGTTGCAGGCCGCGCTGGCCGCTCGGCCCGGCGAAGGGGCTCTGTGGGCCGAAAACGCCTGGTTGGAACTCGACGTGCTTGACGTGGAGGCGGCCGAGCGTTCGGCGCGCCGTGGCTTGAGCTGCTCAACGCACAGCCCCGAAGACCGGAGTCTGCTGCGAGGCCGTGCTCAGCGCGACACTGTCGCGCGACTAGGGCAGCCGCGGCGCGGCAATACCCATCACTTCCTCGGTGGCGTCGGCGGTATCCGCAGAACCGACCGGGCGATGCCGATGGTGATGTCCCGAAGCTCGATATCCGAAATCTTGTAGGCGGTGTCGAAGACGAAGCGCCCGTGGTCGTCCGACTGGCGGACGGCACGAAGTCGACCTCGAAGCGCTCCCACTGCGGCACGAGACCAAAGCGTACATGCGGCCCGCGATCTCGGTAGCCGTCGCTGCCGCCCACGGCTCCGGCCGTGATCTCGGTCGGACTACTTGCTCGGGCGCTGAACCGGAAGATGTAGCGTCGATCCGCGGCGAATGGGAGCGGAGGCGAACTCGGCACGCGCCTTCGGTGTCCGCGCCGGGTCGAGGCCGGAAATGGTTAGTTTCAGCGGGTGCCCGGACGCCTCCATAGGAGCTACCGTCGCGATAGTGGCGTGGAGAGCGAGCGTCCATTCGCGACCCGGCAACGCTGCACGGTGGACGCCGGAAAAACCGGCCTTTCGGTCGCGATATCCCTGCACCTGCCGAATCAGGTCGCTATAGTGCTGGTCGTTCGCCCGCTGAATCGTCGTTTCGCCTCGGGGTGTGCCGCCTCGAGAAACGCTACGACCTCGTCCAGGTCTTCCTTGGCCATGTCCTGGAAACTCGCATCCCCTGGAAACGTCACCGTGTTGAAATACTACGCCGAGACTCCGGTCATTGCAGTAGCGGACCACGTCGGGCGATCGCGCCAGTTCTGCCGCATCGGGCACACCGCGAGCGCCATCCACGATACCGCGTCGCGTCGTGTATTCGCGCAGGTAGTCGACGTTGCGCATGACCTCGTCGAAATCGGCGTTGACGCGAATACGCTCGTAGCTTTCCCGTGCGACCGAATCGATCGAGACGATGATGTTCGCCTTCAGCGTCTCGAGGACACTGCTTGGCCCGGGGATGCAGCGACGTGGCGTTCGTCTTGACATAGATCGTGCAACGCGAGATTGACCCGCGACGAGGCTCTCGAAGATCCGGTCACGTGGTCCCTCACCAGGAACGGTTCGCCGCCGTAGAATTCGAGGTGCCTCGACGTGCGGCAGGATTTGCTTCCATGTCCTTGAAGAAACGCTCGCCGTACAGTCGATGGCCGCGGCGGCTCCTTGTCGCGCTCGTGTCGGATCACGCGACGATGTCAGGCCGTCACACATCACGCACGCGAGGTTGCAAGTGCTGTTAAGCCGGAAATCAGGCGCTTGGGATAGAGCGGGCTCGCCGGTCCTCATTGGCGCCGCCGTCGAGCTGCTCGGTCGCAAAAACGTGGCTGCCGGAGCCCGGAGCACTGCGAACACAGTGACGGCAGTTGTGCTCGTCCATCGTGTACGCTCGTTCGGCGCGATGAGCGGCGGAGTTCCTGCCACGCCAGCACGCTCGATTCGACAGAGTCGGGTGCATCACGCGCCACTGCTGAATGCGAGTGGTTGCACAGGCGGATCGCCCCGGCCGCATCGAAGTCCATGCTGAGATACGGCGCGTAGCACACCGACGCTGTTCCGGAATTGCCCGACTAGCGTCGTACATCGCAATCGTGCGAGGATCAGTTGCTGCCCGGAGCGTAAAGTGATGTATGCCTTCATGGTCTGCGCTACAACGAGGATTCTAGCACCCTGGCCGGTAGCGCAGGCACTGCGATGGACCGGAGTACGGGGGTCAGGCGTCCAGTTCCCACCGATGCGGTACGGCCAGCACGGCGTCGCGTGCGCCGTCGCCACGACCAGCAGCGGGCGATCCGACGGCGGACAGCCTCGGGTCCGTCAGCCGCCCGCAGACGACGACATCCACGCCGTAGTGCCCGGTGTTGAGGTCGAGCCGTTCGAAGATGAAAGTCGATCCGGCGGTGAGCCGGTGGCGTCGCGGCGAGGACGGTCGACGCGGTCGGACACGACGTCGCAGCAGACGCACGCCATCCTCGCGAACCATGGGACCTTGAACTGGATGTCGGTCGCGCCGGTGGTGAAAGTCGATCGGCAGTCTGGAGCGGCTTGACCCGCGCGAAACTCTGTGAGCGGATGGCCGGTGGCATCGAGCAGGGCGACGGAGGTCCCTGTTAGCGGGCCGCCGCGGCGGATCGCTGCGGTGGCTGGCCGTGGGCAGCGCGACGGCGAAGGCGCCGCGAGCACCGGAATCCGCGATGGCCGACGCGGACTCGTCGTCGGGCTCCATGGCGTAGCCGACGTGCGCTTCATACTGCCGGACCACGTCGCGGAAGGGGCCCTGAGCCATCAGCGTCCCGTGGTGCATCCACATCACTTCGTCGCACAGCTGCTGCACGACGGCCAGGCCGTGCGACACGAGCAGGATCGAGCAGCCGTTGGCCTTGAACTGCTTGATGCGCGCCAGGCACTTGTCGCTGGAACGCGGCGTCGCCCACCGCCAGCACTTCGTCGATGAGCAGCACGTCGGGATTGGTGTGCACGTTGATCGCGAACGCCAGGCGCATCTGCATGCCGCTGCTGTAGGTGCGCATCGGGTTGTCGATGAACTGGCCGATTTCGGAGAAGGCGACGATGTCGTCGAAGCGGCGCAGCACCTCGCGCCGCGACAGGCCGTTGAGCACGCCGGCCACGACCACGTTCTCGCGTCCGGTCAGGTCGCCGTGCAGGCCCGAGCCCAGGTCGAGCAGGGCGCCGATGCGTCCAGTGACACGCACGCGGCCGGAGTCGACGGTGCCGATGCCGCCGACCAGGCGGAGCAGCGTCGATTTCCCCGAGCCGTTGGTCCCGATGATGCCGACGGCGCGTCCGCGGGGCACGGAGAAGCTGACGTCGCGCAGACGCCCAGAATCGCTCGGTGGCGCGGAAGCCGTCGAGCCCGCGCGCCAGCACTTCCTGCAGCGTGATCGGCCGGTCGGGTCGGTAACGGCGGAACGACTTGCTGACGTTGGCGACCTCGATGGCGGCTATTCATCACAACTCGTCGACGAAGTGCCGGCTGGCGCGCTTGAAGACGGCGAGGCCGACCAGCAGAATCACGCTGGACACGCCGAGCAGGGTCAGCCATGCTCTGTAACGGCGGCAGGACGCCGCGCACGATCACGTCGCGATAGCCATCGACGACACCCACCATCGGGTTGAACCGGTACAGGTACTGGAAGCGCTCGGGGATCGAGGCTCGATTCGTAGAACACCGGGCGTCATGAAGAAGAGCAGTTGCAGGGCCGACCTTCAGAAAGTACTGCGTGTCGCGAAACCAGACGTGGATCGCGGCGAGCGGGTAGGCCAGCCCCAGGATCAGCACGAACTGCACGGCGATGAGCAGCGGCAGCGCCAGCAGTGTCGGGTGCAACGGCACGCCGTCTAAACACGAGCAGCGCGAACAGCACCGGCAACGACAGCAGGAAGTGGAGCAGCGTGCTGGCCACGCTCACAATCGGCAGCACCGCTCAGCGGCACGTTCGGCCGCCGGATCAGGTCGCGGTTGCTGACCACGGCCACCGTCGCGAAGAACAGCGACGACTGGAACCAGGTGTAGACCAGCAGTCCGGTGAACAGGAAGGCGGCGTAGTTCGGGATCTGCAGCGGCAGCACCGACCCGAAGATGAAGAGGAGGACGGCCAGCTCCGCTATCGGATTGAGCAGCGTCCACAGCATCCCGAAGTAGGATCCCCGGTAGCGCAGCTTGACGTCGCGCGAGATCAGCTCTCGGAGCACATCGCGCGTGTGCGCCAGTCGGGTCGGCGACAGCCAGCTACCGGCGCGCCCGGCGGCGGGCGTGTGCAGCTCGGCAGAGGCTGTGGACATGCTGGGTAACATGATAGCCCCTCGGGGGGCGCGGCCGCGCCCAGCGCGGAACACGGTTGTGCAGGAGTGTAACGACGTCACATGGATTTGATGGGCGATCTCGCGCTGGTGCTGATTGCCGCCCTGTCGGGCGGCATCCTGGCGCACCGTCTGGGGCAGCCGCTCATCGTCGGCTACATCCTGGCTGGCATCCTCATCGGCCCGTTCACGGGCGGCCCCACCGTGGGCGACGCCCACGAGATCGAGCGGCTGGCCGAACTCGGCGTCGTCCTGCTCCTGTTCTCACTCGGGCTGGAGGTGTCGTTCCGTGAAATGGCGGCGGTCCGGGCCGTAGCCCTGGCCGGCGGCGCCATCCAGATCGTCCTCACGATCTTCCTCGGCATGGGCCTGGGGTGGGGGCTCGGCTGGGAGTGGCGCCAGGCCGTGTGGTTCGGGGGGCTCATCTCGCTGTCGAGCACGATGGTCGCCCTGAAGACCATCCAGGCGCAGGGGCGCCTGGGCACGCTGTCGAGCCGCGTCATGCTCGGCATCCTCGTGGTGCAGGACCTCGCGGTGGTGCCGCTGATGATCGTGCTGCCCGAGTTGAGCGATCCGGCCGGCGGCTTCGTCAACGTGGCCACGGCCGCCGGGCGGGCCGCGCTGCTGCTCGGCGTGATCGTGCTGTTCTCGACGCGGGTCGTGCCGAGGCTCATGGCCTTCGTGGCCCGCTGGAACTCGCGCGAGCTGTTCTTCCTGGCCAGCATCGGCCTGGCCGTGGGCGTCGGTTACGTGGCGTTCGCCTTCGGCCTGTCGATGGCGATCGGCGCCTTCGTGGCCGGCCTGGTGGTGAGTGAATCCGACTACGCGCACCAGGCCCTCAGCGACGTGGCGCCGCTGCGCGACCTGTTCGGGATGCTGTTCTTCGTGTCGGTCGGGATGCTGCTCGATCCGACGATGGTCTGGGAGCAGCTCGGCGGGCTGGTGGCGGTGGTGGCGGCCATCATCGTCGGCAAGGGCGCCATCCTGGCGGCGGTGGTGCGGGCCTTTGGCTACTGGAATGTCGTGCCGCTGGCCGTCGGCCTCACCTTGTTCCAGGTGGGCGAGTTCGCGTTCGTGCTGGCGCGGGTGGGGCAGGCCAGCGGGGCGCTCTCGCCCGAGGTCTACTCGATGTCGTTGAACGCCGCGGTGGCGACGATGATCCTTACGCCCATGCTGTCGGGACGCGTGCCGGCCATCTACGCCAGGTTGTGGCCGCAGGTGTCGCGCGAGGCCTTCGAAGCCAGCAACATCCCCGCGCAGGGCCTGAGCAACCACGTGGTCATCGCCGGCGCGGGTCGCGTTGGCCGCACCGTGGCCGACGCCCTGACGCAGTTGCAACTGCCGTTCGTGCTCGTCGATTCCGACGATCGGCGCGTGCAGCAGATCCGCGCTGCCGGCCAGCCGATCATCTACGGCGACGCCACGCAGACCGTGGTCCTCGAGGCGGCGCGGCTATCGCATGCGCGGGCGCTGCTCGTGACCGTGCCGGCGTTCGCCGACGTGCGCACGCTCGTGGCCGCCGCCAGGCGTCTGCACGCCGAGCTGCCGGTCATCGCGCGCGCCGACAGCACCGAGTCGGTCACGGCGCTCTACGCGCTCGGCATCCAGGAAGTGACCTCGCCCGAGTTCGAGGCGGCCATCGAGATGACGCGCCAGGCGCTGCTCTATTTCGAGGTGCCGGCGCACGAGGTGCTGAGCGTGGCCAGCGCCATCCGCCGCGAGCGCTACGTGCAGGCCAACCAGTCGGGTCTGGCCATGATGTCGCAGCTCAACGAAGTGGCCCGGCACCTCGACGTCACCTGGGTCAGCGTGCCGGCCGGCAGCCCGCTCGACGGGAAGACGCTGGCCGAACTGCGTTTGCGGAGCACCACCGGCGTGTCGGTCGTGGCCATCGTCCGCGACGGGACGTTGCACTCGAATCCCGACGGCCACGCCGTGCTGGAACGCGGCGATCTGCTGGCCGTGCTCGGCAC
This sequence comes from uncultured Acidobacteriota bacterium, assembly GCA_963834325.1. Lineage (GTDB taxonomy): Bacteria > Acidobacteriota > Vicinamibacteria > Vicinamibacterales > UBA2999 > CADEFD01. The sequence goes on along the minus strand of CAWIBL010000012.1, from coordinate 1,914,572 downwards.
CCGCGACCAGGCCGACGTGCTGGAGCAGTTGCGGGTGGGCCAGAGCTCCGCTGCGGTGGCCACCGACGCCAGCTGAATCGGGTCTTGGGCGCGGGGCCGTCGGCGTTGCGCACAACCTTTTACGGCCGCGCTTACAGATGCCACGGCGTACGGCAGAATCGTCCCGTTCAGGAGGCCCCGGATCACCATGCACGGTGCCTCGGCGCCTTCGGGCGGGAGATGACAGATGACACGCACGTTTCTCGGGCCGCTCGGCCTGGCGGTAGTGGCAGTGCTGGGCCTGGCGCAAAGCGGAGCATCACAAACCGCCGCCGTCGAAACCGGCGCCGCCGTAGCCCAGGAGGGGCCGTCGACCTTGCTCGTCGAGGATCCCGACATCCCCTACACCACGGCCCTTGGCTACAACGCCCTGGCCACCAACGCCTTATACGGGGGCGACGCCAACACCGCCATCGGCGCGTTTGCCCTGTACCTGAACCAGAACGGCGGGCTGAATACGGCCAGCGGCTACGGCGCGGCGTGGAGCAACACCACCGGTTGGTTCAACACGGCCACCGGCACCAACTCCCTGCCGCTGAACACCACGGGCTCCTCCAACACGGCCACCGGCAACCTGGCGCTGCGCAGCAACGCGACCGGTCACTTCAACACCGCGCTCGGCGTCAACGCCGGCTATTTCCCCACGGCTGGGTCCTACAACCTCTACCTCGGCGCGAACGTGAGCGGCGCCCCCACCGACACGAACACCATTCGCATCGGGCTGGCTTATGACTTCGACACTGGCGCCGGGCAGGACCGCACGTTCATCGCCGGCATCACCGGCGCGACGCTGGAGACGACCGCCGTGCCGGTGTTCATCGACGCCAACGGGCGGCTGGGCACCGTGCTCAATGGCTCGGGGAACTTGTCGCCCTCGCCCTCCCAGCAGCAGCTCGTCACGCAGCAGCAGGCGACGATTGCCGCCCTCGAACAGCAGGCCCGCGAGCAGCAGGCGGTGACTGCCGACCTGAAGCAGCGCCTGGCCCGGCTCGAGGCTCTGGTGCTGGCCAAGGTCCGCTCGAAGTAGGCCACGCCGGCGCCCGGCACCGCCGAGATAGCGATCTGCGTCGATGCGCTATGCTCGGGAGGTGAGTTGGCAACAGAGGTTCGGACGGGTCAGCGCGCTGGTTCTGATCCTGTTGCCGCCGTTCGGCGCCAGCGCGTCGGCGCAGCCGCTGGGCACTTTCCGCTGGCAGCAGTCGCCCTATTGCAATGTGGTCACGGTCAACGCCGTCCACAGCGGCGGCGTCTATCAGCTCGACGGCATCGACGATCAATGCGGCGCGCCCACGCAGGCCGCCGTCGTCGGCATCGCGTTCCTGAATCCAGACGGCACGCTCGGCCTCGGTCTGACGCTGGTCACCTCGCCCGGCGGCATCCCGGTGCATATCGACGCGGCCATCAGCGTGGCCTCCGGCCACGGGACGTGGCGCGATAGCGCCGGTGCCGCCGGCGACTTCGTGCTCACCGCCGGGGCCGGCACCGGGGGACTCCGCCCGCCCTGTTCCTCGCGTCTCGTTTGCGGGCGGGTTGTCGGGGGGCGGCGCCACCATCATCAACGTCGCGCCCCCGGTGGCCGACACCGACGCCGCCACCAAGGGCTACGTCGACGGCGCCGCCGCCAACGTGCGGGCGGCGTTGCTCAACGAAAAGGTGTTGAAGGCCTCGGTGAACGCCGACGGCACGAGGTCGGGCACCGGGCCGTTCACGGCGTCCACCTTCGGCACCGGCAGCTACAGCGTGACCTTCGACGTCACCGGGATGGGCCTGTCGCTCCAGTTTGGAGTCGCTGCCGCGACCCCGCTGGACTGCCCGGGCGCTTCCGCGGTGATCACCAACAAGACCACGCTGTCCACCGCCGGCATGCTCACCCATTTGGGCATGGGGCTGTCGATCACCGACGCGGCGGGGTCACCCGCCGACTGCGCCTTCGATCTGCTGGTGACGATGCCGGATGCCGACCCGCCGGGATCGGCCGTGTCCCCGCTCGGCTCCGACGGCGCGCCGGGCGTGGCTTGCTCCACCGCGGGCGCCGTGACGACGTGCGTTGCTCGCCCGGTGCCCTGACCGCAGGCTCGGCGACGGGCGCGTCAGTTTTTCACCCACCCCCGCCAAAATCAGTGTGCAGACCGTGCAACTTGCTCGGCGCGCTGTGTGGATTCAATACGCGGTGGCGTGAGTCACAGCTTACACACCGCACCAAAAACACTAAAAAAGCCCAGCATAATAGGCCAAGAAGGCCGGACGAACGCTTCGGCGCGGCAATTGCTACAAGGCGGCCGGGGGCTGCGCTCTGCAGTTCCTCTCGGTAGCTTCTGGAGTGTTTCCAAATGCAGTTGCGTTCGGCCGCCCGCATTTATGCGGCGGCTCTTTGCCTCCTCTCACCTGCGACCGCGCTCGCGCAACCCCAGCAACAGCCTCTCGTGCAACCCGGCAACCTCGTCTATCTTGGCAAGTTCACCCTGCCTTCTACCGACGGCACCGGCCGCGGCACCGCGGAAGGCTCGCTCCTCTACGGCGGCCCCGCCCTCGGCATGGGGCCTGACGGCAAGTCCCTTTATTTCGGCTGTCACGACTGGGGGTCCCGCCTGGCCCGGGTCACCATCCCAGCCATCGGTGGCAAAGCCACGGTCGTCGAACCGTGCGCGCCGGTGGCCAATCTGGCCGGCATCAACCCTGGCGATCCCAACTCGAAGAAGCTGGGCGGGTCGTTCTGGTGGAATGGGCGGCTGACCGTCTCGGCCTACTCCTACTACGACGGCAACGGCACGGCCGTGGCGTCGCATTTCGTCGGCGGGAATGTCGCGACGCAGCTCGGGCCCTACCGGGTGGGCGCGGCCATCAAGCCGGGATTCGTGGGCGGCTATATGGGCGTCATCCCGCAGGAGTGGCGCACGCTGCTCGGCGGGCCGGCCCTGACCGGTCAATGCTGCATCGCCGTGATCGCGCGTTCCAGCTTCGGCCCCTCGGTCAGCGTCTTCAATCCCGACGATGTCGGCAAGGCCAGTGCGGCGCCGGCGACGACGCTGCTCGGCTATCCCGAGACCAACCAGACCTTCGGGCCGTGGAACGTGCCTAATCCTTACTTCACCGGCGTGACCCGTCTTGGCGGCATGGCCTTCCCCCCGGGCACCCGCTCGGTGCTCTTCATCGGCCGCCATGGCACGACGTTCTGCTACGGCACCGGCACCGGCACCCAGTCGCTGCACGGCAAGTCCGACGGCCAGGGCAACGTCTACTGCTACGACCCGGTCGACTACTCCAAGGGTTCGCACGGCTACCCCTACAAGCACCAGATCTGGGCCTACGATGCCGCCGATCTGCTGGCCGTGAAGCAAGGCGCCAAGCAGCCGTGGGACGTGCTGCCCTACGCGGTGTGGAACCTGAGCGACATGGACAACGGATCGGGCGGGGCGTCGATGCGCAGCGCCGCGTATGACCCGGCGACGCGCCGCTGGTACGTCACAACCGACAACGCCGACCGCACTCCGACCGTGCACGTCTACGAAGTGACCAGCGCGGTGCTGCAGCCGCCGGTGCCCGGCCCGGTCGGCTTCACGTCACAGACGAGCGGCACGAGCGTGTCGCTGGTGTGGTCGCCTCCGGTGGCAGCCCAGGGCCTGACCCTCACCGGCTACCGGCTCGAAGGCGGCACCTCTCCGGGCGGCGTCGAATACGGCGTGGTCCCGCTGTCGGCGGCCACGCGCAGCTACGCGCTGCCGGCCGGCCTCTCAGGCACCTACTACTTCCGGCTGCTGGCCCTCTATGCCAACGGCTCGAGCGGCGCTGCCGCTGAACTCAAGGTGGTCATCGGCGGGGGTGGCGGCGGCGTCAAGCTGCCGGCGCCGCCGAGCGAACTTCAGCGCCGTCCCGAATGGCGCCAACCTCGCTGCTCAACTGGGACGCCCCGACCGACGCGCACGGTCACCAAACTGGTCGCCGACGTGGGCAGCGCCAGCGGCACCTCCAACCTGTTCACCGGCCGCCGATGTCGGCAAGTTCGGGCCGTTCGTCATGGTCAACGCGCCGGTCGGCACCTACTACCTGCGGCTCAGGGCCATCAACTCCGCCGGCTCCAGCCTGCCGTCGAATGAAGTGAAGGTGACGCATGGGCAGTAGTGGTGGTGGCGGAATCGGTATCCCGCTGCCGCCGAAATACCTGAAGGCCACCGTGCTCTCCGGCCGAAAGATCGGTCTGACATGGAGCGAGGACGCCAGCGGCGCCGATCCCCAGGCCTTCTACGTCGACATCGGGAAGAACCCCGGGGGCACGGAGCTGGGGTCCACGTCGGTGCCGTTGCAGAAGTTCACGGCCGGGTCCCTCTGGCGCCGGAACGTACTACATCCGTGTGCGGGCGTGGAACAGCCAGGGCGCGAGCGCGGCCAGCAACGAAGTGCGAGTCTACCCTGAAGTAGCGGCCGCCCGCCGACCGCAGCGATCGCTCGGGTAGCGCGCCCGAGCCGTGGCTCGACGCCGTTGACCGGCGTCGAGCCACACTTGTTTTCACCGCGCCTCGACGCTGTCGATCAGCCAATCGCCGTCGGCCTTGCGCAGGCTGAAGGTCCAGCGCCGCGCTTCGGCCCGTGGGGACCGGCCGCCCACTTTCGGCACGTACTGCGCGGTGCCGCGGCACGCCGCTTCGGCGAGCACGGCGCGGACCTCGATGGTGCAGTTCTCGAAGGACACGTTCTGATCTTCGAGGCGTTCGAAGGCCCGGGCCAGCGTCTTCTCGTTGACCGTCGGCCACACCTCCGAGGCCGCACCGGCGTCGAGCCGATTGAACGCCGTCCGGTAGCGACCGAGCACCTTCTCGATGGCGTTGGTCTCGAGTTCACGGCTCGGCGGCCAGGGCGCCGCCGCCGCGGCGGCCACCACGCTCGGGACGACAACTGGAGGACGACTCGCCACGGCCGGCGCCACGTCGACAGCGGCCGCGGCGAGCGGCGCCGGTTCGGCGGCGACTCCCGGCGGCGGGGCCGCCATGTCGGCGCGCCGCTCCGGCGCCACCGCGGGCGCCGCCACGAACTCGGCGACGTGTTGCGTGGAATTCGGCACCGGCGCGGGAGGAACCGGCCCCCGAACCGCCGCCGCGACGTCGCGTGGCTCGACCGCCGGCACGACCTCTGTCGTCGTCCGCATCACCGCTGGCGAGGGCCGGGCCGGGCCGGCCACGGCCGCCAGCGCAGGGGCCAGGCGCGCGGGTGGCGCTCCGCCGCCGTCGTCTGCGACGGCGCCATCGCCCGCTGCGGCGCCGTCTGCGACATTGCCGAGCGCTGCGACGTCGTCGCGCGCTGTTGCGTCGTCAACCTCGGTGGCGTCGGCCACCGTCACCGGCGCGACCGCGTCGGGCGACGCCGCTGGTCGTTCCCGGCCGACGAAACCATCGGCCACGGCCGCCAGGACCGCGCACACGAAGGCGGCCCGGCCGGCCCGCTTCATCCAATCGAACCGCGCAGGGTCGGCGGCGATGATCGCTTCGGGGGCGAACTCGCCCAGTGCGTTGTGCGTTTCCGCCAGCCAGACCAGTTCCGGAGCGTCGTCGATGGGCGAAGGCGCGGCGTGGTCGGCGTCCGGGCTCGAATCGTCGGCCAAGCCGTCGAACTCGTCGGGCTCCTCGGTGTCGTCAGCGTGGTCGGTCGACCACCCCAAATCCGACGGGGCGGCCGCCGTCCGGGCGCGCGCGCCCGGGGCGAACGCGTCGAGCCCGTCGTCGTGTTCGCCGGCCCTTCCGGGATCTTCGGGGGCCTGGTCCGTTGGCTTGGCCGCGGTCATGTCATCGCCCGAAGGAATAGTCGAAGGTCAGGGTCGGCACCCAGCCGGCGTTGAGGCCGACGACGGTCAGCGGACGCCGCACGTTGGCCGTGAGGAGCCACGTGTCGGCCACGTTCCATTTGAACCCGGCCACGGCCAGAATGCGATCGGTGGTCTGTTCGACGCCGCTCAGCCGGATGGTGTCGACGCCGACGAGGGAAGGATGCGCCTGCGTCGTCTCGGCGAGGCGGCCGATGCCGCTGAGCCTGAGGCCCGACAGCTCGCCAATCAAGGTCAGGCGCGGTACCGCCACGACCGTGACGGCAACGGCGTAGCCGAGCGCGTTCGACAGATCGCGAAACGAGTAGCCGAGCTCGCCGTGTAGGCCCACGCGCTCCTTCTCGTACGAGCCGATGAGGCGGGGGGTGAGGCTGGTGCGGCCGGCGCCGAGCAGATCCTCGTCGCGGCCGGTGGGCAGCCTGGCCTCGCCAGCCACGGCCACGCCGCTGGCGCCGTCGCGGACGAGATTGTATTTGGCGCGCACCACCAGGTCGCCGAGTCCGGAGGCCGAGGCCGAGCCGGTGGCCTGGACCAGCCGACTGCCTCGGTAGGTGTCGACCCGCTCGCCTTCGAGGTCGACGCGGACGAAGGGGATGGCGCCGCCGAGATCGAGCCGGTCGGTGATCCCGTAGTTGCCCGTCACCGTCATGGTGTCGGTGCGGATGCGCAGCGACACCGTCTCGATGTCGAAGGGCGCGGCCTCGCCGCGCAGGCTGCTCGCGGTCGAGACGAGGGTGCCGTCGCGCAGATCGCGGCCGTCGATGTTGTCGAACGTCGCGGTGCGGTAGCCGACCCCGAACGAGGCCTGGCCCCGGCCGGCGGTCAACGACCGTTCAGCGAAGAACGGGCCGAAGCTGTCGCTCGATCGCACCACGGTGCCGAGACCCGGATCGAGGCGATAGGTGAAGCCCCCCGACGACGACGAGATGGGGACGGTGGCGCTCTCCAGGACGAGGAACCTGGCGAGGATGTCGCGGGTGTCGATGGCCGCCTGCTCGTCGCGCACGAAGTCGCCGGTCGGGATCGAGCGGTTGGTCAGGAGCACTGTCAGTACGTCCGTGACCGACTGCTGGGCGGACGCCCGCGTGGCGGCGGTGACGACCAGGAGGCAGATCCCCAGCCGCAGTGCGTACCGACCCCGTGTGCGAACCGGTGAGTGCATGGCGTGGGCTACTGCCTACTTCTGCTGCTTGACCGTAAACGTGACGCCGGCAATGGTCATGGTACCGGATCGTTTCTTACCGGGGTTGCTGGGGACCCCGTAGGTGACGGTGCCGTTGCCCGTACCGCTCGATCCGAAGAGGACGAAGATCCAGCTGTCGTTGCTTTGGGCCGTCCAGGCGCAGCCCGCGGGTGCCGTCACATCGACGGTATCGGCCTGGGCCCTCCCCGACAGGTCCGCGCTGCGCGGGCTGATCGTATAGGTGCAGACCGGAGCCGCGGCGGCCTGGGACACGGTGAAGGTCTGACCCGCCACGGTGAGTGTGCCGCTACGGGCGGCGCCGCTGTTGGCCGCCGCGCTGAACGCCACCCGGCCGTTGCCGCTGCCACTGGCGCCAGAGGTGACCGTGAGCCAGCTGGCATTGCTGCTGGCCGTCCAGGCGCAGCCGCTGGCCGTGGACACGTCGGTCGAGCCGGTGCCACCCGAGGCGCCCAGCGTGCCGCTGGTGGGGGTGATCGCGTAGCTGCAATTGGCGGCCGCGGCCGCCTGCGACACCGTGAAGGTCTGGCCGGCCACGGTGAGGGTGCCGTTGCGGGCGGCCCCGCTGTTGGCGGCCACGCTGAAGGCGACGGGACCATTCCCTGTGCCACTGGCCCCCGAGGTCACCGTGATCCAGCTGTCGTTGCTGCTGGCCGTCCAGGCGCAGCCGCTGGCCGTGGACACGTCGGTCGAGCCGGTGCCGCCCGAGGCGCCTAGCGAGCCGCTGGTGGGGGTGATCGCGTAGCTGCAATTGGCGGCCCCGGCCGCCTGCGACACCGCGAAGGCCTGACCGGCCACGGTGAGGGTGCCGTTGCGGGCGGCCCCGCTGTTGGCGGCCACGCTAAAGGCGACGGCACCATTCCCGGTGCCACTGGCCCCCGAGGTGATGGTGATCCAGGTGGCGCTGCTGGTGGCGGTCCAGGCGCAGGTACTGGCGGTGGAGACGTCGACCGTGCCGGTGCCGCCGGACGCTCCTGGGCTGCTGCTGCTCGGACTGATGGCGTAGGCACAGGGATTGGCCGCGGCCGCTTGCGCGACCGTGAACGTCTGCCCGGCCACGCTGATGGTTGCCGTCCGCGCCGCCCCGGAGTTGGCCGCCACGCTGAAGGCGATCGCGCCACTCCCCGTGCCCCCACTCCCAGAGATGGTGATCCAGGTGGCGCTGCTGGTGGCGGTCCAGGCGCAGCCGCTGGCGGTCGAGACGTCGACCGTGCCGGTGCCGCCGGACGCACCCGGGCTGCTGCTGCTCGGGCTGATGGCGTAGGTACAGGGATTGGCGGCGGCCGCCTGTGCGACCGTGAACGTCTGATCGGCCACGCTGATGGCGCCCGTCCGCGCCGCGCCGGAGTTGGCCGCCACGCTGAAGGTCACCGGACCGGTCCCGGTGCCCGTAGCGCCCGAGGTGATGGTGATCCAACTGGCGAGGCTGCTCGCCGTCCAGCCGCAGCTGGCGCTGGCGGCCACGGCCACCGTCCCGGTCCCGCCCGTGGCGGCCAGCGAGGCCTCCAGCGGGCTGATGGTGTAGGCGCAAGGATTGGCCGCGGCCGCCTGCGTCACCGGGAAGACCTGGCCGGCCACAGTGACGGTTCCGGTGCGGACCGCGCCCTGGTTGGCCGCCACGGTGAAGGCTACGGCGCCGCTGCCGCTGGCGCTGCCGCCCGAGATGACGGAAATCCACGGAACGCTGCTGGCCGCCGTCCAGGCGCACCCGGCGTTGGTCGACACGGTGACCGTGCCGGTCCCGCCCGTGGCCGAAATCGAGACGGTGGAGGTGAGGCTGACCGCGTAGCTGCAGGAGCTGACCGCCAGGCCCACTTGCGACACCGCCAGCCGTTGGTCGCCCAGCGCCAGCGAGCCGCTCCGCGCCTGGGCGCCCGTATTGGCCTCGATGCGCAATCCCACCTTGCCGTCGCCATTGCCGCTGGCTGGCGTGGTGAACGCAGATCCAGTCGGCGTCGGTGGCCACGGCCCACGCGCAGCCGCTCGGCGCCGACACCTCGACCTCGCGCGTGCTGCCGCCGGCGTCCACCGAGAGGCTCCCGGTCTTGAACTCGACCCGGCAGGCCGCGGCCTGCTGCGACACGCGCACGCGATTCTCGTTGACGATGATCTCGCCCTCGCGCACCGCCGGCTGGGGGTTGGCAGCCGCGCGGAACCGCACCGTGCCCGGACCCTGGCCAGAGGTGGGAGAGAGTTCGGACAGCCAGGTGGCGGCGGTGGCGACATCCCAGGGGCATTCGGGGGACGTGGTGACGGTGACCGAGCTCATGCCGCCGTCGGCGCCGATGCTCGACGCCGGCGCAGCCAGCGTGACCTGACACTTCACTTGCGTCGGGCTGGTAGTTACGGTCGAGTCGGATCCGCACCCGGCAGCAATGGCGGCGGCGCTCATGGCCGTGACCAGCAGCGCGCCACGACCCCAACGGGTCGAAAGGAGGCGTTCGGCGAACGTGTGGCGCGAGAGATCCATCACCGGTTGTAAACCTGTTCCATCTTTCCGCCGCAGATGGGACACGCTTGCTCAATCGTGGAAAGATCAGGCGAGTCCGCTGCCATGTCGGGACTGAAGAGCAACTCCCGTGCCGGTAGCACAACCGTGCGGGTTCGTTGGAGGCTCGTTTATCCTAGTCCGCACGCGCCCTCGCGTCGAGTCACTTGCCCCTTGCGACCGCGCTCTTCCGAAGGTCCGACGAAAACATGATGCCGCCGACCCGCACCTCGCCGTTGAACAGCGGCATCGGGCCGAAGGTGGGCTGGCCCAGCGGCCCGGCGTCCACGCCGATGGTGCCCGCCACCGCGTAGTCGAGGGCGCGTCCCGCCGCGGCGCCACGTAGCACCTCGGCGAGCCGGGGCAGGTCGGCGAAACTGAGGGCCAAGTCCAGCGGGACCTCGACGTCTTCGCCGGCGCGCAACGGCAGGCCCAAGGGGAAGTCGCCGCTGGCGGCGCGGGCCCCGTCGAGCGACAAGTCGGCGCGCAGCGTGCTCAACGTGAACCCGAATGGATTGGGGTTCGTGACCCGCGCCCAGATGCGCACCGCCGCGCCGCCGAGCGGCCGGTCGCGCGAGGGCCCCAGCAGGCGAATCTCGCCGCCGTCGCGAGCCTCGGTAAAGCGCGGCGGCTGGATGATCCGTCCGAGCTGACCGAGTGAGGCGCAGGCGGTCGTGACGCAGGCGCAGAGGACGACCGCCAGGAGCCACGCTGGCCGCGAGGCCGTGAGGCCAGACAATCGCGAGGCGGGCAGCGCTAGGGATGAACGGAGGGCGGCAGGGGACGGCATGTCCTGCCGCTTGCACGAATCCGGCCGTACACTTACGTCGCGTCGACGCTTCGGCCCGCCCGGTACGAAACGGCTACGGCTCTTGGCCGGAATGGCGCGCGAAGACCCGTAGCGCGCGGGGCATCTGCCCCTTCCCGGGCCCGCCCCATTTCCGGCGCCAGGAACCGCAAGGCGGCTGTGGCGGCCAGGGCCACGAACGCGTAATCCAGGACGTGCTCGAAGACGTGACCAGCAACCATGGCCGCCAGCCCGTTGCCGGACTGGCCTTCCCGCATGACGTCACCGCTGGCCATCACCGCGAGGAGCCACACGGGGATGATCAACAGCCGCGACGCCTGCCGCCAGGGGACTGTCGACGGCGTCAGTGCCACAATCGCCTGCCGCCGCATCCGCCACGTGAGGCCGAGGGTCAAGGGTATGGTCACCGCCGTCAGCGTGGCAATCTCGCGCGCCTGATGGCCGGCGTAGCGGACCGAGGTGAACACTTCGGCCGACACGCCCCAAATCACCGTCGCCCCCACGAAGTAGACCCAGGCGATGCGGGTAAGACGGTCGACGCTCGGAGGCGCGGCGTGCAGGCGCCCGGACGCGAGCCGCGCCACCAGCGGCGCGGCCTGGCCGATCCACAGCGTGCTCAGCCAGTGGTAGTGCCAGTGGGAACCGTACGCGATCAGGTCATGGCGGGTGCGGAACTGGAGCAGGTCCGAGAGCGCCGAACCCAGGCCGGAATCGGCTGCGGTGATCCAGAAGGCGAAGGCGACCAGCACAGCGGCGGCGGCACCGCCCATCCAGGGGTAGGTCACGGCTGGCGCAGTGCGCGCGCCGCCGGGATCACGCCAGCTGGCCGAGACCGCGGCGGCGAGAAACAGGGCCAAGGCCACGTCGACCGGCACCTCGCGCAGGAAGTGGTCGAAGTAGAGCACCGTCTGGCTCAAGCTGCGCTCGCCGCTCTCGTGAACTGGCGTCGACCAGAGCGTCACCCTGCCATGCTCGACCGCCAGCCACGCGTACGCGGCGGCCAGCACCGAGCCAGGGACGGCAAAGACGGCCGTTAACGGCCAGCCGATCCGGCGGCCGGCAGTGGAGCGGCGAGGTCTTCTGGTTGGGTCGACGAGCGCTCGGTCATGGGGTCGTCGTCACGCGGGGTGACCGCGCGCTTCGGGCTATCAGGAACATCAGCGTGCCGATGGCGGCCGTGGTCTTGGCCGCTTTGAAAAGGTCGCCCCACGGCGCCGCCACGCTGAGGATGCGTGCCGGCGCCACGTGGCACGCCCACAGGAGGGCCAGGAGCCCGAGGCCGAGCCTGGACCGGTTGCCGGGACCATCCTGGTGTGCGCCTCGGAGCAGGCTCACCATGGGAATGAGCAGCAGCACGTCGTCGTAATGGCGGTGGTGGGCAAACATGCGCGCGACAATCGCCGTCACCCCCAAGAGCAGCCACAGGTCGGCATGGCGTCGGCTCCAGATCCACAGCGCCAGGACGCCGAGCATGCCGAGCGACCCCAGGCCCATCCAGTCACCCAGCCCGGCCAGGCCCAACCAGGCGTGCAAGTTGCCATGGCCCGCGGCCGTATCCACGTCGCCCCGTTGCTGCAACCAGAGCTCGAGCAGGCCGCCTACATCGCCTGGTTGGAACGTGGCGGCGAGGAGTGTCACCAAGCCGTAGGCGACGCTGGCCAGAACCACTGGCCGCAGCCCAGTGGGCAGCATCATGGCCAGGACGAAGAAGGGGACCGACAACGTCGGCTTGATCAGGGTGGGCAGCAGGCACGCCGCCGCGATGACATCACGGCGCCAGCTGGGCGTCCCCTTGAGAATCAGCACGCCGGCCAGGGTCATCACCATGACGTGCAGGCCGACCTGGCCCAACCGCACCGACGCCGCCGTCCCCAGGCTGGCCAAGGGCAACAGGATCATGAAAGCCTGCTCGCGCCGGGTGAACGCCGTGCTGCCGCGGAGCAGCTGACCGCAGAAGACGGCCAGCACCGCCGCGGTGCTGGCGGCCCACAGCCAGCGCGCCCCGTCGACGTCGAGCCACCCGAGCGCTGGCCACAACATCACGTAGCTCGCCGGCGGATAGTCGGCGTGTTCGAGGCCGCCGTAGACCGGCAGGCCGGCAAACCAGTATTGGACCTCGAGCCAGCGCACGGGATTCGAACCCGTGTTTTAGCCTTGAAAGGGCCACGTCCTAGGCCTCTGGACGACGGGGACGCTGCTGCGGTGCGAGCCCTTAATCCTAACACGGCCGGCGGACCCCGCGTCGTGCCGGCAACGCCGCATGAGGGTTCCGCACCGGCAACGGCGCTTGAACCGGTAGTCCCACGTCGCCGAATCAATGGGGCCATCAGACCCAAGGACCGCCATGCCACGCACCTCGCTGATTGCCGAATCGGATCGGCTCGATCCCTGGGGATTCGGGACGACGGCCGCCGATGAGCCCACCGCCGTTCTGGACGTCAGCGGGCTGGAGGACGACCTCGACGACGGGGACCTCTTCGCGGACCGTCCCGACGAGGCCGACCAGGCCGTCGCCGAACTGGTGGCGCGCCTCGTCGAAGCGCCGCGGCTCACGGCGATGCCGCGGTCGCCCTGGCCAGCCGCAGTTCCGCCGCCGCCGAAGCCGCCCGTGGTTGCCCGGGCCGTGTCACGCGGGGCCGCCAGCCTGCTGGCGCTCTTCGTCCTGGTCATCTTCGCGCAGGCCTTCTACATCGGCGTCTTGCTGAGCGGGGAAGTGCGGGCCAGTGCCGCGCCAACCGGCGAGCTCGTCCTGGCGTCGTCCCCGGCCGGCCAGACCGTGTCGCTCGTGCCCGCCGCAGCGGCCGTAACCACTCGGCCCGCCGCGCCCCGCGCGCCCACCGCGCCCGCCGCGGCGCGCGCCATCCCCGCCGGCCCGGCGTCCGGCTGGGTGCGGGTGGAGGCCTCGTTCGAAGTCCAATTGCTCGAGGCTGGCCAGGTCGTGGGGTCCAGCGCCAGCGACCGTATACTGGTCCCGGCAGGGACCCACGTGTACGACCTGGTCAACGCTTCGCTCGGCTACCGCGCCACCAAGACGCTACGGGTGGGTGCCGGCCGCACCGAAGCGCTGGTCGTCACCACCCCCCGGACCGCGGTGCACGTCAACGCGCAGCCGTGGGCCGAGGTGCTGATCGAGGGCCGGGTGCTCGGGGAGACGCCGCTCGCCAACCTGATGCTGCCCATCGGCATCCACCAGATCGTGTTCCGTCATCCCGAGCTCGGCGAGCGCGTGCAGCCGGTCACCGTGCGCCTCGACGCCCCGAATCGCGTGACCGCCGACCTGCGGAGCGCACCATGATGTCAATGGGGAGGCTGGTCGCGTGTGCCGGCATGGCCTGGGTGCTGAGCCTCGCCGCCACGACGCCTGCCGCCGCGCAATCGCCGCTCGCCACCGCGCTGGACCTGTACGCCGCGGCGTCCTACGACGAAGCGCTCGCCGCGCTCGACACGGCGCGCCAGGCGCAGCCGTCGACCGACGACTTGGTGACCATCGAGCGCCACCGGCTGCTGTGCCTCGTGGCGCTGGGCCGCACCGCTGCCGTCCCAGACGTCGTGGCCGGTCTGCTCGATGCGCGGCCCGAGTTCGTGCTCACCGCGGGCGACGCGTCGCCGCGGTGTCCGCGCGCTCTTCGACGCCGCCCGCGCGCGTGTGCTCCCCGGGCTGGTCCGCCGCCGCTACGCCGACGGCAAGCGCGCCTACGAGGCCGGCGATTTCGCCGCCGCGCACGAGGCATTCACGCGGGTCTCGGGGCTGCTGGCCGATCCGGCGGTGGCCACGCTCGATCCGGCGGCCGCCGATCTGCAGTTGCTCGCCGCCGGCTTCCTGCAGTTGAGCGCGGCGGCCGTCGAGCGCGAGCGAACGGCCCGCGAACTCGAGGAGGCCGAGGCCGCCAGGGCCGCGGCGACGATCGCGGCCCCCCCACCGATCGAGGCGGTCGAGTCCCTGCCCGGCCCGGTGCGGCCCCGGCAACTGCGCCGGCGGCCGTCGAGCCGCCTCCGTTCAACCCAATCACCATCATCATCTACGACTGGCGCAATGCCGAGGTCACGCCGCCGGTGGCCGTGTTGCAGCCGGTCAGCGGGTGGTGGGGCTCGATGGGCGAGCCGCCTCCCGGCACACAGCTCGGCGCCATCGAAGTCGTGGTCGACGAAGCCGGCGCCGTAACCGACGCGCGCATCATGCAGTCGGTGACGCGCGTCTACGACAAGGTGCTGCTCGAGTCGGTGAAGCACTGGCGCTACCAGCCGGCGCTGAAGGACGGGCGTCCGGTGAGGTACCGGCGCATGACGGCCGTGGTCTCAGGCCGCTAGATTCCCGGCGCCAGGCCGTATACTGCGTCCCGTGTTTCGCGCCTGCGTCGCCGCGGCCGTGTGGTGTCTGGCCCTGGGGGCGGCGTCGGCGCAGCCGGCGGTGCTGCGCTGGGGCGCCGATGCCGAGGGCGGCGCGCCGTTTGTCGAGGCCGACCCCGCCAATCCCGCCGTGGTGCGCGGCTTCGACGTGGACGTGGCCGAACTGCTGGCGCACGATCTGGGCCGCACGCCGCAGTTCGTGCAGGCCGCGTTTACGCTGCTCGACCAGTCGGTGAAGCGCGGCGATTTCGACATCGCCGTCAACGGCCTCGAAGATTCGCCGGCCAAGCGCGCCGAACTCGGCGTGAGCGTGCCCTACTACGCTTTTCGCGAAGTGCTCACCGTGCGCGAGGGCGATCGCGATCGCTTCCGCTCGCTCGCGGACCTGCGCGGCAGGAAGTGGCGACGCTCTCGGCCACGCTGGCGTGGGAGCTGCTCGGGGCCGCCGAACGCGACCACGGCGTCGTGCCCGTGTCCTACGAAGACGACGTCCACCCCTACAGCGATCTGCGGCTCGGCCGCGTCGATGCCGTGCTGCTCGACAACGTCCTGGCCGACCGCGCCATGCGCCGTCAGCCCGGCCTGGTGACGCAGCCCGAAACGGTGGCGACCGGCTACTACGTGGTCCTGATGGCCAAGGAGCAGACGGCGTTGCGCGACCAGGTCAACGCCGTCCTCCGCGCGGCCATGCGCGACGGACGGCTCGAAACGATCTTCCGCAAGTGGCAAGTGTGGAACGACGACCAGCCCGGGATGTATGCGGCGGTGATCGCCGGCGCCGATGCGGTGGGCGACGGCGGGCCGGGCGGGGGGCCGCGGCCCGACGCGTGGGCGCTGACCATCCGCTATCTGCCGGCCCTCGGGCGCGCCGCCGTCATCACCCTGGTGTTGTCGTGCGTGGCGATGCTGCTGGCCGTGAATCTGGGCGGCGCCATCGCCGTGGGCCGCGTCTATGGGCCGCTGTGGCTGCGCGGGGCGCTGACCGTCTACGTGGAAGTGATGCGCGGCACACCGGTGCTGCTGCAACTCTTCGTGCTCTACTACGGCGTTTCGTCGGTGGTGCGCCTGCCGCCGTTCCTGGCCGCGCTGCTCGGCCTGGGGCTGAACTATGCGGCCTACGAGAGCGAGATCTACCGCGCCGCCCTCGAAGCCGTGCCCAAGGGGCAGCTCGATGCCGCGCGCACGCTCGGCTTCGGCCCCCTGCAGACGCTGCGTCTCATCCGCGGCCCGCAGGCCTTTCGCTACGCGCTGGCGCCGATGACCAACGACTTCGTGGCCCTGCTCAAGGACTCGTCGCTCGTCTCGGTGCTGACGGTGGTGGAGCTCACCAAGCAGACGCGAATCTTCGCGGCCAACCTGGGCACGTGGGCCATCCCCGGCGCCCTGTGCGCGGCGATGTATCTGGCCATGTCGTGGCCGCTGGCCCGGCTGGCCGGACGGCTGGAACGGCGCTGGGCGGCGCCCACGCCGTGAGCGCGCGCATCCTCGGCGTGGACGGGTTGTGCCTGTCGCGCGGTCCGCGCGAGATCCTGCGCGGGGTGACGTTGGACGTCGCCTCGGGCGAGCTGGTGGCGCTGATGGGGCTGTCGGGTTCGGGCAAGACGACGATCCTGCGGGCCGTGGCCGGCCTCGAGCCGTTCAGCGGCGGCCGCATCGAGGTGGACGGTCACGTGCTGGCGCCCGATGCGTCGCGGCACGCGGCGCTGCACCGCAAGGTGGGCATGGTGTTCCAGTTCCATTGCCTGTGGGAACACCTTTCGGCGGCGGAGAACATCTGCCTGGCGCCCGTGCACGTCTACGGCGTGGCCCCGGCGCTGGCGCTGGCCCGGGCCCGCGCGCTGCTGGCCGACCTGGGGGTGGCGCACCGCGAGCAGGCCTTGCCGCGTGAGCTCTCGGGCGGGGAAGCGCAGCGCGTGGCCATTGCCCGCGCCCTGGCCGCCGATCCGAAGCTGTTGCTGATGGACGAGCCCACCTCGTCGCTCGATCCGGCGCGCCGCGGCGACTTGGGGAAGACCCTGCGCGAGCTCGTGGCCACAGGGCGCAGCCTGCTGCTGACCAGCCACGACGACGACTTCGTGCGCGACTTCGCCACCCGGGTGGTGGTGCTGGCCGACGGCGAGGTGGTGGAGCAGGGCGACCCCCGCACGGTGCTGACCGCGCCGCGACACGCGGCGACCCGGCGCCTGCTCGATCTCGAAGGCCGCCGCGGGTCCCGCCGTGGTGGCCCGTTGAGCGCGGCTCGGACCGGGTAGAATCAAGGAGCGGGCCGCTAGCTCAGTGGTAGAGCACGTGACTTTTAATCATGTGGTCGTGGGTTCGATCCCCACGCGGCCCACCAAAAACGTCCTCACCCTCCGCCCACCGTTACGGCTACTCGCTGGGCCTCGTGCTCACCGCCGTGCGCAGCAGCGACACCCCGGCATAGAGCACCACGATCACGACCAGCCAGCGGATGGCCTCGAGCGGCAGCGTCTTCACCACATACGCAGCCACCAGCACCCCGGGGATGCCGCCGAGGGCCAGACCCAGCGCCGCTTTGCCGTCGTACCTGCCGGTGCGCACGAACTTGATGCCGGCCAGCGGCAGGCCGTAGGCGGCCGAGCCCATCATGATCGGGAAGGCCGATCGCGGGTTCATGCCGAGCAGGCTGAAGACGATGAGGCTCGGCGCGTAACTGCCGATGCCCAGGGCGTTCAGCGCGCAGAAGGCGAAGTTCAAGAGCGTGGCCGCGACCAGCGTGGCGCCGGTGAAGCCGACGGCGTCGCCGCCGCCGGGAATCCACTGCAGGTTGGTCACCGTCATGAAGGCCGCGCCGACGACCAGGGCCACGGCCATGCCCAACTGCACGCGCCGCCGCGGCAGCCGCGAGACGATGCCGGCGCCCAGGTAGCCGCCGAGGGCGCCGACCGGCACCATCAGGGCCAGGGTCAGGGGGTCGACGGCAATGGCCGTCACGAAGGCGAAGGCCTCGACCGCCACCGGCACGGAGGAGCCGACGTTGAGGGTGCCGGGAATCCACTCGTCCTTGACCATCTTCAGGAAGCGGAACGCGGCGGTCGTCGGCGCGTAGTTGCCGATGCCCAGGGTGTCGAAGAACAGCCCCACGGCGCCGATGCCGAGGTGCCCTGGCGTGGGCGTCCCGTGGGGATGGCCCGCCGCGGCGCTGCGCCACCAGGCGTAGACGAACGCGACGACGACGGCCGCGAGGCCGGCGAGCAGAACGGTGATGGGCGTGAGCATCGGCGCGTCATCTTGCCCCGGGGAGGGGCGGCGCGCAAGGCAGGAGAGAAGGGCGGGCGCTCGCCACGGCGGCGAGCGCCTCCCCGAACGACGACTACATCGCGGTGAACGGCAGCGTGGCCTTGGTGGTCTCCCACTGGATCACGAGCACTCCGCCCTTGCCGGCGGGGTTCTTCTCGATGGCCATGGTGAACTGTTCGACCGGCGCCGCCAGCTTCTCGGTCTTCATCTCGACGCGGCCCAGGTCCTGCGCGGCGGCGTATTCCGTGCCCCACTGACCGACCTGCTTGTTGATCACCAGCTTCCACGACTTCTCGTCGATGAGCGAGTAGAGCGACACCTTGCCCGGGCCCACGTGCAGCGGCCCGAACATCAGCGCCTTGTCGGTTTCGAGGATGGTCGCCTCGTCGGCGCCGGTGCGCCACACCTTCCCGTAGGGCACGAGCCCCCCGAAGATCTTGCGGCCCTTCACGTAGGGGCGCCCGTAGGTGACGGAGATGTTGGCACCGTCGATGGTGGCCTTGACGGTGTCGTGGGGGCTGGCGCGCTTTTCCTGGGCGGCCACGAGACCGGCCGCGGGCACGGCAAGAACGGCGGCGAGGGCCGAGGCCACGAATGCACGGCGGTAAATCACGGGATGACTCCTTGGTTGGTGTGAAGTTCACGCCGGCGCGGCCGCGCCACCCGGCATCGTTTGGACTATAGCATCGCGATTCTGGTCGGCGGGCGCGCCGGCTCGTCAGAGAATGCGCTTGCCGAACGCCGACATCGCCAGGTCGGTGGCCAGTTCGGCCGTGGTGTTGCGCAGGTCGAGCGCGGGATTGACCTCGACCAGGTCGAGCGCCACCAGCCGCCCGGATTCGGCCACCGCCTCCATCACGTAGTGCGCCTCGCGGTAGTCGAGGCCGCCCTTGACCGGCGTGCCCACGCCCGGGGCGATCGACGGATCGCACACGTCGAGGTCGAACGACACGTGAACGCCGCCGGTGCCCTTCGAGGCCGCCGCCAGGGCCCGCTCCATCACCTCGGCGATGCCGAGCCGATCGACGTCCTTCATGGTGAAGGCGTGGACGCCCGACGCCTTGACGATCTCCTTCTCGCGGTCGTCGAGGTTGCGGATGCCGACGAGCACCGTGTGCTCCGGGAGGATGGCCGCCTCGGGCCCCGAGATGCGCGCCAGCTCCAGCGGTTCACGTCCGAGCAGCGCCGCCAGCGGCATGCCGTGCACGTTGCCCGAGGGCGAGGTGCCGGGGGAATTGATGTCGGCGTGCGCGTCGACCCAGATCAGGCCCAGGGCCCGGCCTTGCGCCTTCATCCAGCTGGCGGTGGCCGCCACCGAGCCGGCGCCGAGGGAGTGGTCGCCGCCCAGGACAATCGGCAGGGCGCCTTCCTGCAAGCGAGGCGAGCGAGGTCTGGTAGAGCTTGGTGCAGACCACGGCGATGTCCTTGATGTAGCGTTTCTGCGGATCGCCAGGTCCTTTGGTTTCGGGCAGGGGCGTGGCGATATCGCCCTTGTCGACGACGGCGACGCCGAGCGAGGCGAGCTGCTCGGCGAGACCGGAAATACGAATGGCGGAGGGGCCCATGTCGACGCCGCGGCGGTTGCCGCCGAGGTCGAGGGGCACGCCGATGAGATGCGCTGGTTTCATGGTGATGGTGGGGAAGCGCGGGTGCGCTGGATGATTGTAGCGGGGCCTTCGGGACGCATGATGTTGCGTCA
Source organism: uncultured Acidobacteriota bacterium (assembly GCA_963834325.1). Taxonomy (GTDB): domain Bacteria; phylum Acidobacteriota; class Vicinamibacteria; order Vicinamibacterales; family UBA2999; genus CADEFD01. The sequence goes on along the minus strand of CAWIBL010000012.1, from coordinate 1,894,917 downwards.
CGTGCGTTTTCGCCATGCTATATTATGGGGTTTGTTTAAACCGCTACCCTTGTAGCCCCTAGCGCGGAGGCATCGTGCCCATCCTCGTCCGGCCCGTGCGCGAACAGCTCGAGCACGATCGCATCATCCGATTGCTCCAGGTGCGCTACCAGCGCAAGCACGACTCCGTGGCCAACATCAACGGGGAACCGCCGACGTCGATCGTCCTCGGCACCAACGAGTACGTGCCCGACCTCATCCTGCTCACCGAAGACAAGGCCCGGAAGCTCGAAGGCATCGTCGAAGTGGAAACGGGCGAATCGGTCAACTCGCTGGAAACCCTGGCGCAGTGGGCGCCGTTCAGCCGTCTCCGCGTGCCCTTCCACCTCTACGTCCCGCCGCAGTCGCTCGACACCGTGCGCCGCCTTTGTCGCGACCACAACGTCACGGTGGCCGAGTTGTGGACCTACCACACGAACCTCGACCAGGTGCGCTTCACCCTGGTGCAGAAGGCGCCCGACGCCGCCATCGCCGCGGCCCGGAAGGCCGGCATCCAGGGCACGCCGAAGCTGAAGGTGGCGCCGCCGCCACCCCCGCCGCCTCCGCCACCGCCGCCACCGGCGCCGGTCAGCCAGCCCAAGGCGCCCGAGATGAAGGTGCCGGTCCGTACCGCCGCGCAGAAGGCGGCGCTCGGCAAGTTCGTGGCCGCCGCCAAGGCCTCGGCGGCCAAGCACGGACCGCCGGCGCCCGCCGCCGCCTGCGACCGCCTCGGCGGCTCGACCCGGCGGCGCCAATGCGGTCAAGGACGCCGCCCGCGCCAAGCTCGCCACGATGCCCGCCAGCGCCAGCGGCGCCGGTCAAGCGCCGGTCCGCCGGCGAAACCCGTGGTGCTGCCGCGAAGGCGCCGGTGCCTGCCGAGAAGGCGCCAGTGGCTGCGGCCAAGACGCCGGTGGCCGCTGGCAAGGCGGCCGCGAAGGCACCGGCCGCCGCCACCAAGACGCCGGTCAAGCCGGCCATGAAAGCCACGCCCCCGGCCGCCTCGGCCAGCAATGGGAAGGCCGCGGCCAAGGCGGCGGCGCCCGCGGGCAAAACGGCGCCAGCGGCGAAGACCAACGGGAAAGGGCCGGCAAGCCGGCGCCCAAGTCCGCCGCCAAGACGCCATCCCTGCCGGCGGCGAAGGCTGTCGCCAAGCCGGCCAGACCCGTGGCCAAACCGGCGGGGAAGAAGCCGGTCGTTCCGGCGCGCGGGGCGACCCGTCCGGTCCCCGGCAAGCGCCGTTAAGAAGTTCGCGTGCCGCACCTACGACTGACCGCGGATCGGCGCGGCTACGAGAACACCTTTCTGCTGCACTCGTCCGCCCCCGGCGAGCGCCCGAAGGTGATCTACTGGTATCGCACCGCGCCCGGCCTGCGTCTGGGCCGGCCGGCGCTCGACGACGGCGCCATGCGTACGCTCGAAGAGCAGTATCCGGACATCGACTTCGACTGGCCCTACCTGCTCGACATGGCGTCGATGACGCCCGTCGAAGTCGAGGCGGCGGTGCCGGTGCGGAAGCGGAAGCCGCGCCGCGACGACGACGACGACGGGCCGGAATCGATGGCCGTCGCATCCGCCGCTCCGGCCGTCAGCTCGCCGTCTTCGGCGCCGGCTGCGCCCTCGGCCGACGAGGCGTTCGCGGCCGGTCCGAGCGCCCGCGGCGGCCGACGGCTTCGACCTCCTCGGCGAACTGCTGGGCCGCGGCATCGCCACCAGCCTGCGTTCGCGGCACGCCGAGCTGGCTGACGTGCTCGAGGCCTCGCCGGCGGCGCCCGAAGTGAAGGCCACCTGGCGGGCCCGGCTGGCCGCCATCGACCCCGACGCCTGGACCACGCCGGAACAAGTGATGACCGGCATCGCCTCGGTGGAAACCGACGCCGACGCGCTGCACGACGACATCGACGCAGCCCGGCCCTAGCCCCGCCGCCCCCGCCTGTTTCGCCTCCCGGAGCGTCTATACTGGGAGCCATGGGAATCCGCCGACTTGCCGCCGCCGGTGCCGGGCTCGTGCTCTGCGCCACGCTGTCGTCGTCAGCGACCGAAGCGCGGCAGGCCCCCGTGCCGGCCCAACCTCCGGCCCAGCCCGCCGCTCCCGCGTCGGCGCAGCCGGCCAACCCGGACTTCCGGGTGGCCATCGATCTCGTCACCACCGACGTGATCGTGCGCGATTCGCGCGACACGTTCATTGCCGACCTGACCAAGGACGAGTTCGAGGTCTACGAAGACGGCGTCCGCCAGACCATGGCCTCGATGACCTTGGTGCACGGCGGCCGCGTGCTCAACCTGCAGGCCCCGCCACCGCCGCCGCCGCAGGAAGGCATCATCCTGCCCACGGCGCGGCCCCGCAACGACGCGGCCGGCCGCATCTTCCTCATCATCGTCGACGATCTGCACCTCGACTTCCGCAACACCGGCCGCATCCGCGACCTGTTCAAGCGCATCTCGCGCACGCTGGTGCACGAAGGCGACATGTTCGGCATCGTCTCGACCGGGCCGTCGTCGCTCGCCATCGATCTCACCTACGACCGCAAGATCCTCGACGAATCGATCAAGAAGATCACCGGCAACGGCCTGAAGCCTTCGGACGTGATTCAGGGCCAGGACGGCCCCGATGGCCCGAGCGAGGTGCGCTACCGCGCCCACGTGGCGTTCTCGACCGCGCGCGACATCGTCACGCAGCTCGAACGCATCAGCAACCGGCGCAAGGCGGTGGTGTGGGTGAGCAACGGCTTCGACTTCAATCCGTTTGCCGAATCGCGGCTCGGCGAAGACCCCACCTTCGGCGGGCGCATGGGCCAGACGCGCGAAGAGGGCCGGGAGTTCAACCAGCAGTTCAACCAGGGCACGCAGTTTGCCGACGCCGACCTGGCGCGCGAGCTGGCCGACCTGACGCGCAGCGCCAACCGCGCCAACGCCACCTTCTACACCATCGACCCGCGCGGGCTGGTGGCCGGGGCCGACCTCGACGAGCAGATGGACCCGATGGAGTTCCAGCAGCACATTCGCAAGACGCAGGACAGCCTGCGGGTGCTGGCCGACGAAACCGGCGGCATCGCCATCGTGAACCAGAACAACTTCGACAAGGGGCTCAAGCGCATCGACGCCGAGACCAGCGACTACTACGTGGTCGGCTATTACTCGAGCAACCCCGATCCGCTGAAGCGCACCCGCAAGATCGAGGTCAAGGTGACGCGCGACGGCCTCAACGTGTGGTCGCGCACGTCATACACGCTGCGGCAGCCGGCGCCCCCCGTCAAGTAGCCCGCACCCGGCGCCCGCGACACTGGACACAGCGGCCGTCGGCGGCTGGTCAGTTGCGCGCCAGAGGCGAGCCCGCACCGGCGCCGCCGGAGCGCGACGACTCGATGGTCTCGTGAATCCGCGCCTTCAACCACAGCACGGGCTCGGGCTGCACCTGCGTGAAGGCCCGCCAGTCTTCGTCGCTGAGGGCGATGCTGATGACGCGATCGGTATTTGGGGTCATTGGACGCCTCCAGGAAATTGAGAACCACGCGATCGTAGCGATCCCCGATTCACACGCGAAATAGAATGATCGAATCCGGTCGATGCGTTGGCGCGATGTCAATCCGGCGCCGCCGACCATTGAGCTCGCCGGGCCCGGCGGGCCATAATCGGCGCAACCTTTTCTTCGAGGACCTCGACATGAGCATGTGGACCCTGGCCCGGCGCGCGTCGCGCATGAATCCTTCGATCCTGCGCGAGATCCTGAAGGTGGCCGAGCGGCCCGGCGTGCGGTCGATGGCCGGCGGCCTGCCGTCGCCGCGACCTTCCCGGTCGAGGCCATTCGCCAGGCGTGCGACACGGTGCTGTCGCAGCATCCGAAAGAAGCGCTGCAGTACGCCGCCAGCGAGGGCTACGGCCCGCTGCGCGAATGGGTCGCGGCCAGCCTGGCCAAGGGCGGAGCCCGCGTCTCGGCCGACCAGGTGATCATCACGACCGGCTCGCAGCAGGGCCTGGATCTGGTCGGCAAGACGCTCATCGACCCGGGCGCGCCGGTCGGCGTCGAGGCGCCGACCTACCTGGGCGCGCTGCAGGCGTTCATGCCCTACGAGCCGACGTTTGCCAGCCTGGAATGCGACGGCGAAGGACCGCTGCCCGAGGCGGTGCGCGCGCTGCCCACGACGGCCCCGGGCACCCGGTTCCTCTACCTGCTGCCGAACTTCCAGAACCCGACCGGCGGGCAGATCAGCCACGCCCGCCGCGACGCGCTGGTGGCGGCCGCGCAGAGCGCCGGCACGCCGATCGTCGAAGACAACCCCTACGGCGACCTGTGGTTCGACCAGGCGCCACCGGCGTCGATCACCTCGCGCTGGCCCGAAGGCACGGTCTACCTGGGCTCGTTCTCCAAGGTGCTCACGCCCGGCTTCCGGCTCGGCTTCCTGGTGGCGCCCCAGGCCGTCTACGGCAAGCTCATCGCCGCCAAGCAGGCCGCCGACCTGCACACGCCGGGATTCAATCAGCGCGTCGTCTACGAAGTGATCCGCAACGGCTTCCTCGACACGCACGTGCCGACCATCCGGGCGCGCTACCGGGCCCAGCGCGATGCCATGGCCGCGGCGCTCCGCGTCCACATGCCCGAGGGCACCACCTGGCAGGAGCCGCACGGCGGGATGTTCTTCTGGCTGCGGCTGCCCGAAGGCTTCGACACCCTGCCGCTGCTCGAGAAGGCGGTCGAGGCCGGCGTGGCCTTCGTGCCGGGCGCGCCGTTCTACGCCGCCGATCCCGACGTGCGCACGATGCGCCTCAGCTTCGTCACGCTGTCCACCACCGAGATCGCCGACGCGGTGGCGGTGCTGGGCCGGGTGCTGGCCGAAGCCACCCGCACCGCGCCCGCCGCGACCCGCTGAGGCGCTGGTGGGGAGGTCTTACGGCGCGAGCCGCAGGCGGGGCCGGACCTTGTCGAAGGCGCGCACCACTTCCTCGACGGCGCGCGGCGTGCGGCTCATCTTCGGATAGACCCACCCGGTCTCGCGGATGAGCGGCCGCCCCTCGATGCGCGCGCAGTAGAGATGTCCGCTGGCCACGTCGCGCGCCACCGACTGGTAGGACACGATGGTCACGCCGAGGCCCGACCGCACCAGGGCCTTGATGATCTCGACGTTCTCGGTCTCCATCACGATGCGCGGCTCGATCCGCGAGGTGGCGAAGAACTCGTCGACCACGCGGCGCGTGTTCGACCCCGATTCGAACATCACGAACGGCTGATCGGCCAGGTCCTGCGGCCCGACCTTGCGCTTCTTGCTGAGCGGATGCTTGGCGGCCGTGACGAGCAGCAGTTCCTCCTGCAGCACCGGCACGGTCACCATGTCGGCGTCCTTGATCGGCAGGGTGAGCAGCGCCAGGTCGCCGGTGCCGGCGCGCAGATGCTGCAGGCAGCGGTCGGCGCTGTCGCTGACGATCTTCACCTCGATGCCGGGATGCTGCCGCGTCACCTCCGAGAGCAGCGTCGGGAAGACGTAGAGGCAGACGGTCATGCCGCCCAGGATGCGCACCGTGCCGCGCAGCGTCTCCTGGCTGTCGGAGATGCCGGCCACCGTGTCGGTGAGATCCTGGAACATCCGGTGGCTGAGCTGCAGCAGCGACTCGCCGGCCGGCGTGATGCGGATGCGGCGGCCGATGCGCAGGAAGACCGGCGTCTTCAGCTCGTCTTCGAGCAGCAGGATCTGGCGGCTGATCGCCGACTGCGACACGTGCAGTTTGTGCCCGGCCGCGGTGAAAGAACCGGTCTCGGCGATGGCGCGAATGATCTCGAGCTGACGTAGGTCCACGCAGGCAATCTCCGGCAGCAGTATACATCTCATTGCGACATGGACGAGATTCTAATCCATAAGCAATTGTGGATGGTTCAGATTCGCTCCGCGAATGGCGCGTTCGGTCTGCAGGAGGGAGGCGGACGGATGCGGGCGGGGAGTGAAGGCCGGACCGGACGTCCGGCCTTCGTCGAGAGCCGACTTACTTCTTCTTGATGAGCGAGCAGACGCCGAGGGCGCCGGTGGGGTCGAGCGCGTCGGCGGCCATGTCGATGTGCCGCACGATGCCGGCATCGTCGACCACGAAGGTGATGCGGCGGGCGGTCAACGACTTCTCGTCGAGCACGCCGAGTTCGCGGGCGTACTCACGCCGGGTATCGGAGAGGAGCGGGAAGTCCACGCCCATCTGCGTGCGGAAGGCCAGGTTGGCCCAGGTGCTGTCGACGCTGACGCCGAAGACGGCGGCGTTGTTGGCGCCGAACTGCGCGTAATTGTCCCGGTACCGGGACATCTCGGTCGTTCAACCCGGGGAAAAGGCGGCCGGGTAGAAGGCGATGACGACCGACTGCTTGCCTTTGAAGCTGGAGAGCGTGGCCGTCTTCGTTGGCCGGACGCCCGCCGTTGGGGTCGGCTTCGAGGTAGGGCAGGGTGAAGTCGGGCATCGGCTGCCCGACCTTGACCAGCGGAGGAACGGGCGGCGGGGGCGGCGCCGCCGGGGCGCCCGGCGTCTGCGCGGCGGCGTCGGTGGACGCTCCGAGCAGAACGGCGAGCGCGGTGGCCCAGAGTAACGAGCGTGGTGACATGGGCGGCACTATACCGCAGACCGGCGCGCGGCGCGCGCGGTGGCATCGGCGGCGGCCTGCGTCCGGGCGATGGCCTCCTTCAGGTAGTGCTCGTCCACTTCGATGCCGATCGCGTCGACCCCCAGCCGGGCGCAGGCCACGGTCGTCGAGCCGAGGCCCAGGAAAGGATCGGCGACGGTGCGCGCCCGGTCGAGGCCGTGCAGCCGTACGCAGTACTCCGGCAGGCGCGGCGGGAAGGTGGCCGGATGCGGCCGATCCTTCTCGCGGTTCTGGATGGTCTCGTAGGGCACGAACCAGGTGTTGCCGCGGCAGCGCTTGCCGCCGGCGCCGTTCTGCCAGCGCGCGGCATTCGACGCGTCCTGATACTTCACGCCCACCGCCAGGCGGTCGAGCCGGGTGGTGCCGAGCGGCGTGAAGTGGAACAGGAACTCGTGGCAGTCGTTGAGGAAGCGGCGCCGAGTTGATCGGCTTGTAGTGACCCACCGCCAGATCGTCGGTCAAGCCGGCGCGGGCGCCGGCGGCGTCGCGCTCGATGGCGATGGACTTGATCCAGTGGAGGATGTTCTGCAGGTGGAGGTGCGGCCGCACCGCCTGGGCCACGTCGAGCGCCGTCCACGGGTCGGTCGGCTTGGCGCCGACATTCAGGAACAGCGAGCCCTGCGCGGTCATGGCGCGGGTCACCGCCGCTACCCAGCGGCCGGTCCAGTCGAGGTAGTCGGCCCGCGGTTGCCCGTCGTCGTAGGTGCGGTAGGCGATGCCGAGGTTGTAGGGCGGCGACGTGACGACCACATCGAGGCTGTGCTCGGGCAGGGTCGGAAGTACGTCGGTGCAGTCACCGAGGAAGAACTTGATCGTGGCCGGTCCAGCGGAGACGGTGGCGTACGGGGGGAGGGGGCGGGTGGGCACGCAGGCGAATTGTACCGCCTTCGCCGGGCCGGCCGGCGCCTCGGCGGGTGCGACGGCGCGCCGTCGCCTCAGGAGGCGCGGCTGGCGGCGATGGCGGGCTGGAAGCCGTCGGCCGTGCGGCCTTCACGCAACGGCGTGATGGTGTGGTTCTGGCGGTGAGACGCGCTCGCGCACTGCGGGCCCTTTTCCTCGACGTAGACCACTTCGCGCATGCTGGCGACGTCGCGATAGCGGCCGACCACGCAGCCGCAGGACATCGTGCCGAACCCGAGGAGCTTGACTACGCTCATGGCTTGCTTCCCCCGCTGCAAGCCCCTCGCAAGTTCCGTGCCCGTTACGTCACGTGATTGACGGCGGCGTTTCGCGCGCACCTCTCCTCGCGCCGTATGAATTCAGGTCGGATTTCGTCACCCGCCCTGGCACTAAACGGCGGCCGACGTCAATCCCTCGGTAGGGAGTGCACGCCCGGGTGGATCGGGCTCCGCTGATTTGGATAGCGTTCAGCGGGCCGGCGCCTTCGCGCGTTCGCGGGCAAACGCTTCGCGCGCGGCCGGCGAGGCGGGATCGAGCGTGAGCGCTTCGGCGAGCCGCTGCAGGCCGGCGGCGCGGTTGCCGCCCTCGAGTTCGAGCAGCGCGAGGTTGGTGTAGGTGGCCGGATCGCGCGGGTCGATCGCGCAGCGAGGCCAGGAACGCCTCGCGGGCCAGGTCGCGCTGGCCGCCGGTGGCCAGCGCCGCGCCGAGCAGGTTGTGCGCCCGGGCATGGCGCGGGTTGGCCAGCGTCAGGCCGCGCGCCTCGGTCGCGGCGGCATCGGCGCGGCCCTCCATGAAGAGCAGCGTGGCCTGGTAATAGCGCGTGGCGTCGGCGCCGGGCGCCACGGCCCGCATCCGCGCCACGACCGGCTCGAGGCGGTCGCGGTCGCCGACATCGGCCAGCACCGAGGCCAGTTGCTCCAGCGCGCCGAGATGCGAGGGCTGGCGCCCGACGGCCGAGAACGCCACGCGGGCGGCGTCATCGGCGGCTCCCGACGAGGCCAGGAAGCGCGACAAGGCCAGCTGCGCCTCGACCCGTTCCGGCGGCGCCGCCAGTTCGCGCAGCACGGCCAGGGTCTGGGGCTGCTGGCCGGCGGCGGCGCCGGCCCGGACCAGCCCCTCGAAGGCGCGCGCGTCGGTCGGATCGAGGCGCACGGCGGTCTCGAAGTCGGCTCCACGCCGGCCGCGCGGCGCTGGCGTCGAGCAGCATCCAGCCGCGATCGCGCCACTCCGCGGCCGAGGCCGCCGCCCGCGCCGCCGTCACCGCCGCCACGGGTTGCTCGGCGCCGAGGGCCCGCAGGGCGGCGCTGTTGTCGGCGCCGCCGCGGGAGAAGACCGTGCGCGGCCCGCTGAATTCGACGCCGGGGTAATCGTCGGTCTGGAGCGGCGCGCTGCCGGCAAACCGGCGCCAGGGCCGGTCCTTCCGCCACGAGCAGTGACAGGAGCGCAAAGGGCCCCTTGGCGCCCACGCCGGCCAGGTCGCCCGGCCGCTTCGGGACGGGCCGCCCACACCTGCGGCAGGGCCGCGACGCGCGGGCCGAGCGGGCGCGTTCGAGCCCACGAGCAGGACGTCGCCGTCGCCGACCAGCCACAGCGTGCCGTCGGGGAACACGCCGGCGAAGGTGCCGACGATCGAGCGCAGATCGTCGCCGCTGATGTCGTAGGTGTGGGCCCACTGGCACAGCACGCCGCCCGGCGCCAGCCGGGCCCGGGCCGACGGCGAAGAACTCGCGCGTGAAGAGCGAGGCGATGCCGGCCATCCACGGATTCGACGGCTCCGAGATGATCACGTCGTAGTTGCTCCGGCCCAGCATGACGTGGGTGCGGCCATCGCCGACGATCAGCCGGGTGCGCGCGTCGCGCAGCGCCGCCCCGTTCTCGGGCTCGAAGAAGCGCGAGGCCTCGACCACCTCGGGCGAGATCTCGAGCACGTCCACCCGCTCGACCGGATGGCGGAGCGCCGACCCGAGCGTGACGCCGCTGCCCAGGCCGAGGATGGCCGCCCGGCGCGGCGCCGGGTGGAGCAGCATCGGCACGTGCGCCAGCAGGCGCTGCGTCAGCATGTCGCCGGCGTTCGAGGCGTCGACCTTGCCGTCGATGGCCAGCGACGTCGTGCCCGCCGCTTCGCGCACCGAGACGGTGGCCACGGCGCCTTCCCGGTAATAGAGCAAGTGGCCGGCGGCCAGCGACACCTCGAGCGTCTCGGGCGTCATCGAGGCGGCGTACTTGTAGGCGCCGCTCGACATCAGCGTCGGGCTCCACTGGGGCAGCAGGGCGGTGGCGGCCGCGGCCACGCCGCACCCCGCCAGGGTCCACAGCCGCGCCCGGCCGCGAACGCCCGCCGCCAGCACCAGCGCCACCGCCGCGGCTGTGGCTCCGACGCCGAGGGCGCGCAGGCTGCCGTGCAGGCCCCACGCCGGAATCAGCACGAAGGCCGCCGCGAGCGACCCGGCGATGGCGCCAATCGTGTTCACGGCGTAGATGAGGCCGAGGTCCGCCCCGAGCGACTGCTCGCGCCCGGTGCCGGTCCTGATGGCGAAGGGAAAGGCGCAGCCGAGCGCGATCGCCAAAGGCAGCAGCCAGCCGGCCACGAGCAGCACCTGACGGAGCAGGACCGACTCGAACGAGGCCTGCGGCGAGGCCACGACCTCGGCCATCGCCCGCAAGCCGGCGTCCACGGTCCAGGCCGAGAGGCTCACCGCGGTAACGGCGACGGCCAGCACCGCCGCCAGGCCGGCGGCCGGTTGGGCGGCGCGGTCGGCCAGCTTCCTCCCGAGCAGCGCGCCGAGCGCGAGCCCGCTGATGAAGATGGCCACGACGAGGCTGAAGGCGTAGGTGGTCGGGCCGAGGATCTGCGCGAGCAGGCGCGACCAGACGATCTGCAGCCCAAGCGACAGGAAGCCCGAGATGCCCAGGGCGAGCGCGGCCAGCATCGGCCGCGGCACGAGGCCAAGCGCGGGCGTGGCCACGGGCCTGACGGCTTTCCGGCCGCTCCGCGCCGGCGGTGTCCCCGCGACCGGCACCGGGACCGGGATCTCGGCAGGCGCGCCAGCGGCGACGACGCGGCCGGCCAGGGTCCAGGCCGCGGCCGCCACGGCGAGGTTCATGGCCACGCCGACCGCGGTGGTGGCCCGCAGGCCCAAGGCCGGCAGCAGCACGAAGCCGGTGACGAGCGCGCCCAGGGCCGCGCCAATCGTGTTGGCGGCGTAGAGCGCGCCGGCATCGCGCGTGGCCGCGCCAGCGTTGGGCACGTACCAGCGGGCCACGTAGGGGAAGGTGGCGCCCATGGCCACGGCCGGCAAGGCCACGGCCACCACGCTCACCATCAGGCGCAGCCCGGCGAACGCGGCGCCGCCGTCGCCGTCGGCATAGGCGCCAGCCAGCAGCGGCGCCACCGCGCTCATGCCGAAGGGCATGGCCAGCGCCAGTCCGGCAATCACCAGTTCGAGCACCGCGTAGGTCCGCATGGCCCGGGCCCGCGGCGTGTGGTCGCTCTTCGGGCCGGCGACGCCGGCGCCCACGGCCAGGCCGCCCATGAAGGCCGCCAGCACCGTGCTGGCCGCGGCGATGCCGTGTCCGAGATACAGCGTCAGCAGCCGGGTCCAGGCCACTTCGTAGACGAGGGCGGCCGCGCCAGACAACGCATACACAGCCAGGAACCAACGCGGGGGAGCCATCCCGCCGAGTGTAACAGCCCGGGCGGCGCGAGTGGCCGGACCGCGGGCGGGGCGACCGGCTATGCGTGCCGCGGCGCCGGCGCCGCGGCTACTTCGCGGCTGGCGGCGCCAGGCGCGTCCGGTAGAGCACGGTGTCGCCGTCCGCGGCCACTTCGTCGAGCGCGAACGCGCGCAGCGCGAAGTCGCGCAGCGCCGGTGGCGTGCGCGAACGGTGGATGACCACCCAGGCCAGGTCCGAGCGTTCGATGAACTGCGGCGCGCCCTCGATGAGCGCGGTCTGCTCCTCGGCGGTCAGCGTCTTCCCCTCGCTCAGGGTGATCAACGCCGCCAAGGTCGGCAGCCGCCGGACTTCCTTGAACCGCCGCTCCGGCACGCGCGACAGGTAGCCGCCGATGAGGCGCTTGCCGTGCACCGTCTGGTGGAACTGGTAGCGCGCGCTGAAGTCGCCGGCCGAGGTCACGCCGTCGCGCACGCCGAACGGCAGTTCGAGCAGCCGCACCGGCCGGGGATCGGCGCGCACGATGTCGTAGACCGGCGAGACGCTGGCGGAGTAGAGCGGCCGCGGTCCCGGCCAAAGTTCGAAGGCGAGCAGCACCGCCGGCGATGGCGAGCAGGGCCCGGCGCTGCTGCGGGAAGCGCTGGCCGAGGCGGGCCAGGGCCAGCGCGAAAAGGATGCTGAGGCCAAGCGCGGCGACGATGGCAAAGCGCGTCGGCATCCGCGTCATGCTGAAGACCGGCGCGTAGCGGAGCAGCGCCCACGGCCCCGGGACGTAGGTGTTGAGTCCGGCCACGTGCACGAACGGCCCGAGCGCCAGGGCGGCGAAGATGGCGGTGACCGCGACCCACCCCGGGGCGCGCAGGCCGGCCCTCCAGATGGCCACGATCACGACGGCCAGGGCGATCAGGCTGACGCTGGCGGTGTACTCGACGAACACCGTCGGGGCCGCCAGCTGAGGCTGGCCGAACAGCCACACCATGAGCGGATGCGACGGGTTGGGCGTGACGAAGGCCAGCAGGTCCACGCCGCGGGGACTGCTGCGCCAGTAGATCGGCGGCGACACCCAGGTGCCGTCGAACACCCGCACCGAGGCGCCGTAGAGCACCGGCGAGAGCAGGACGGCGCCGGCCACGACGCCGATGACGACGGCCCGCAGCGAACGGGCCTGGGGCAGCCGCCAGCCCGCAAACTGCGGCCGCAGATAAACGACGACGCGCGCCGTGACCAGGAGCGTGAGCAGCAGGATCGGCGTGTAGAGGCCGCGGATGCTGATCGACAGGCCGGCAATCGAGACGCGTTGGCCGCGGCCGAACGCCAGCCCCACGACCAGGGCCACGGCCAGCACGATGCGTGAGATCCAGCATCCACGTGCCGACGCCGTGCTTCCACGATGGCCGCCAGTTGACGCGCACCAGGCGCGAGGTCGACGTAGATGGTGGCGATGAGCACGCAGTAGACGGCGTAGTAGGGATCGCAGAACGCCGCCCACGCCACGGCGACGCCGGCCAGCACCGCATCGCGCGGGCTCTCGGAGCGCTCGATGCGGTGGAGGCTCCACATGAACGCCGCCAGGGGCGCGGCGGCCACCAGGCTGAAGTGGCCGGTCGAGCGAGCCACGAGCAGCGGCGCCCAGGCAAACGCCGCCCCGGCGAGCCACGACTCGAAAGTGGCGCCCTCGGTGACGCGCCGGGCCAGCGACGAAGGTCATCCAGGCCGTGAGGACGACCACGATCAGATAGACGACATTGAACGTCGCCACCGGCCCGAAGGCGCCGATGAGCGGCATGGCCAGCAGGTTGAGGAAGACCGTGTAGTTGTGTTGCGTGAGATCGACCGGCCGCTGGGTGAGCGAGAAGATGCGCTCGGTGGTGAGAGGATTGCGCCGCTCGACGACGGCGCCTTGCTGGAAGATCCACTGGTTCCAGACGTACACGCCGGTGTCGCCGCCGGGGTCGCCGGTCAGGTGCGTGGCGAGATTGGGCAGCAGCGGCCAGGAATAAATCGCCGCAATGCACACATAGCCCAGCACTGCCGCGAGGTGGGGGAACCACGCGCGATGTCTCATTGGGAAGGCCGCGCAACACTAGCACAACGGTTGCCGATCGACGCGGAGAACATGCGGAATATGCGCAGGCGGCAAAAGAAAACGGGCGGCTCCGTGAAGGAGCCGCCCGTGATGCGGAACAACCGGGCCGTGGTTCAGGCCCGGTCCCCGGAGACCGTGTCCCCGGAGACGCTCGTTAGAAGTCCCAGCGCACGCCCACGCGGAAGATGCGGGGGGCGAGCAGCTCGGTGACCTCGCGGTAGTTCACCGTAGTCTGGCGGAAGGCGGTCACCGCACCGCTGTTGGCCAGGTTGAAGCCGTCGACCTGGAAGGTGAGCTTGCCGACCGGGCTGGGCAGGCGCACCGACTTGTCGAGGCGCAGGTCGAAGATCGAGATGTTGGGGTAGCGGTTGGCCGTGATCGGCTCGACGCGGAAGGTGCGCGCGCCGTCGCCCGGCATCGCCACCGTGATCGTGCGGCCGTACTGCTGGCCGCTCTGCACGCGCCACGAACCCGAGGTGCCGATGCCCCAGGGCATCTCGTAGCGGCCGATGACCTTGTAGTTCCACACGGTCGAGGTCTCGCGGCCGAACTCGTCGCCGAACAGGCGATCGACGGGACGGAACGAGTAGGCGCGCGTGTAGCCCGTGGGCACCGGCGTGGTGGCGGTGGAGACGTGCTGCATCTTCGACCAGGTCATGCCGGCCGAGGTCAGCAGCATCCACTTGCCGAGCATGCGGCGGTTGAGGGCCACTTCGATGGTGTTGAAGTCGGCGTCGAAGCCCTCGGGGTTGGTGTAGACGCGGTCCTGACCGATGCCCGCCGGACGGTCGAAGGTCTGGAACGTCTGGTCGTCGCCCGTGCCGACCACGTTGTCGGGACCGGGGTCGTTGACCGTGAAGGGGATGGTGAAGCTGCCGTTGCGCACGGTGTCGTCTTCGCCCCAGATGTCGCGCATGTTCTTGTAGACGTAGGACACGCGCGCCGACAGGCCGGTGACCAGTTCGCGCTCGACGTTGGTCGAGAACTCGTTGCTGACCGGGCGGTTGATGCTCCGGTCGATGCGCACGAAGCCGGCGCCGCCGACGGTGGTGTTGAAGGCGCCCAGTTCAGCCGGGCTGTCGAGCAGGCGGTTGCCGTTCAGGTCGCAGCCGGTGGTGCGGGTGGGGGTGCAGTCGAGGAAGGCGTAACGCAGCTGGCCGATGCCGACCGGGTTTTCCTTGTCGGCCAGTTCGTCGGCCGAGTTCCAGCGCGACTGGCCGAAGTAGGCCTTCACGACGGTGCGGTTGTCGCCGGTGAGGTCGTAGGCGAAGCCGACGCGCGGCGAGAAGTCCTTGGTGTTGGCCACCGTGCGCGCTTCGACGGTGCGCGGCGCGATGAAGTCCTGGTAGCGGGCGTCGTTGAAGTTGGCCAGCGCCGGGATGCCGTTGGGCGCGAATTCCTGATCCGGCCAGCGATCCAGGTAGGCCTCGTAGCGGAGTCCCAGGTTCACCGTGAGGCGGTTGGTGAGCTTCCAGGTGTCGTTCAGCCACACCGCCTGGTTGACCACGTCGTTGGTGCCGGTGACCGAGGTGTTGTAGATGTCGACCTGCGACAGGGCCGCGCCGTTGTCGCGGTAGAAGATGTCGAAGGGCTGATCGCGGAAGAGGCTGCGGCGGTCGCGCTTGATGTCGTAGCCGACCTTGAAGTCGTGGCCGCCGGCCCAGCCGTCCTTGAAGTACGACAGGCTGACGTACGCCTGGGGCTTCCAGCGCTTCTGGTCCTGGTAGCCGTTGTTGGCGCCGCCGTCGAAGATCTGGCTGTTG
This sequence comes from uncultured Acidobacteriota bacterium, assembly GCA_963834325.1. Taxonomy (GTDB): domain Bacteria; phylum Acidobacteriota; class Vicinamibacteria; order Vicinamibacterales; family UBA2999; genus CADEFD01. Next base: position 1,879,868 of record CAWIBL010000012.1, on the reverse strand, counting down.
GCCAGGTTCACCCGGCCGGGGCCCCACGGGCCGCCGTAGAGGTCGAAGTCGCGAACCGGGCGCAGCGGGAAGAAGTTCCACCAGTTGCCGGCGATGACGTCGAGGAAGGCGCGGCTGCCGAGCACGCTGGTCCATTCGGCCTTCATCGGCGTGTTCTCGGACGACTGGTAGTAGGCGGCCGAGAGCGGCGTGGTCAGGCTGATGCCGCGCTTGTCCTGCAGCTTCTGGCGCCGGTTGATGAAGCCGATCAACTGGTTGTTGCGCGTGAGCTGGAAGGTGGTCTTGAAGGTGAAGGGGTTGGTGAGCTTCGACTGCTCGATGTTGCTGGGCAGCCCGGTCGTGTACTTGTACTGGTTGTTCAGGCGGTAGCTGTAGAACGCCCACGCCCGGCCCTTCCAGAGCGGCCCGCCGATGTTGCCGTTGAGGTCGTACTGCTTCTTGATCTGGTTGCCGCGCTGGAGCGGGGTGCGCGTGAAGAAGCCGTCGTCGTCGCGCTGGTTGGCGGTCTGGAGGAAGGAGGGGACGTTGTTGGCGATCATCTCCTCGTTCTGGTAGTCGCTGTACCAGTTGCCCGACAGCCGGTCGCTGCCCGACTTGACGCTGATGCTGAGCACCGCGCCGCCGGCGAAGGCCGAGGCGTCGGCACCGGCGCCGCCGACCTGGAACTCTTCGAAGCTGCCGAAGTCGAAGTAGCCGGCGTTGGCGCTGGTGCCTTCGGTGGTGTCGATGCCCTCGAGACGCGTCTGGTTCTGGTCGTCCATCCCGTAGCTGCGGTAGCCGGTCTGGTTGCCGGTGCGCGAGCCGCCGACGTCGTAGGACGTCATCTGCATGCCGGGCGCCTGCGCCATGGCCGCCCACACGTCGCGGGCGTTGGGGATTTCCGTGAGCAGTTCCTTGGTGAAGTTCGTGCCCATCGTGGTCGTGGTCGTGTCGACGACCGGCGACTCACCGGTGACGGTGATGGTTTCCTGCAGCGTCGCCACCTTGAGTTGCTGGTCGATGCTGAGCGTGGTGTTGATGACGACGCGGATGGCGTCGCGCTTGACGCCCTGGAAACCGGTGAGCTCGAAGTCCACGGCGTAGACGCCAGGCGGCAGAGCCAGGAATCGATAAGAGCCGTCGGCGCCGGTGACCTGCACCTGCGGCTGGATCAGCGCCGGGCTGGTCGCCGTGACCGTGACCCCCGGCAGCACCGCGCCGGTGTCGTCCGTCACGGTGCCGTTGATACGGCCCCGGAAGTCCTGCGCCGCAACCGGCAGGGCGCAGAAGAGCACCGCCGCCAGACACAGGACGAAACCTGTCGTCTTCACCCTCATGAACATTCCTCCAGAACACCGGTTTGAGCCCGGTTTCAAACACGCCCGGCCCCGAAACTGGGACCGAATCCGTCGAGTCTTCCACTGCCGGCAAGGCTTCCCTCGGGCCGGCCACAGCTGGCCGAGCAAACGAAGTGCCACCACCGCTACGTGCGTCACCGCAGTCCTCGCCGCTGCCCCCGTCCGAAAACACTGGCAATCGACGTGGCCCGGCGTGCCGGCGGCCCCGGGGATTGTACGCGAGATCCGGGGTTCCGGATCGCGGCGGTCCACCCTATTGGGACGAATGGCGGGCCGCGTCGCGACCCGAGCCCGAATGTGCCGCCTCGCCGTACACCTGGCGGGATAGAATGCGCGTCCATGCACATTGCCGTTGCCGCCCTCCTGGCCCTGGCCTCTTTTCCGGCCGTCGCGCTGGCTCAGCAGGGGGCCGAGGGCCTGGGCGCCAAGCTGCTCCAAGAGGCGTCGGTGAAGGCCGCGCTCGAGGCCGCCAAGGCCGACGAGCCGCGGACTCTGGCCGAACAGATCGAAATCTGCGAGGTCGAGGCGCCGCCCTTCAAGGAAACCAAGCGCGCCGAGCTCTACGCCCGCAAGTTCCGCGAACTCGGACTGCAGAACGTGCGCATCGACACGGTCGGCAACGTGCTCGGCGATCGGCCGGGCACGGCGGCGCGGCCGCGCCTGGTGCTGGCGGCGCACCTCGACACCGTGTTCCCCGAGGGCACCAACGTCAAGACCACGACCGGAGGGCCCGGTCACGCGCGGTCCCGGCATCGGCGACGACTGCCGCGGCCTGGCCGTGCTGCTCGCGGTGATTCGCGCGCTCACCGCCGGCAACGTCCAGACGCCCGGCACCATCACCTTCGTCGGCAACGTCGGCGAGGAAGGGCTGGGCGACCTGCGCGGCGTGAAGCACCTCTTCAACGAAGGGATGAAAGGCCAGGTCGACCGCTTCGTGTCGATCGACGGCACCGGCCTCGGCATCACCCACATCTCGGTCGGCAGCCTGCGCTACCGCGTCACCTTCAAGGGCCCGGGCGGCCACAGCTACGGCGCCTTCGGCATGGTCAACCCGATTCACGCCCTGGGCCGGGCCATGGCCGCCATCGGCGACTTCCAGGTGCCGAACGAGCCCAAGACCACCTTCAACGTCGGGCGCATCGGCGGCGGCACGTCGGTGAACTCGATTCCGTTCGAGGCCTGGATGGAAGTGGACATGCGCTCGGCCGACGCCGCCTCGCTGCAGTCGCTCGACGCCAAGTTCCACAAGGCCGTGGACGACGCCGTGGCCGCCGAGAACGCGCGCTGGAACAGCCGCGCCCTGAGCGTGGACAAGGCGCTCGTCGGCAACCGTCCGGCCGGCCGCGCCCCGGCCACCTCCGCCATCGTCGCAGGCGGCCACGTCGGTGACCAGGGCCTTGGGGTTGCCGGTGACCCTGGACGAGGGCTCGACCGATGCCAACTACCCGCAGAGCCTCGGCATTGCCGGCCATCACCATCGACGGCGGCGGGCGCGGCACCGGCGCTCACGCCCTCGACGAGGCGTTCGACTCGACCGACTCGTGGAAGGGCACGCAGCGGGCGCTGCTCCTGACGATCGCCTTGGCGCAGCCCTGAGCCGACGCCGAACGCGATTCGTCCCACTTATGAGTAACGCCCTGTAATTTTTGTGTCATTGCTGCACATTCGAGCTTGCACCTTAAAGTTCCTTTGTTACAATGCCGACACTTTCGTTAGCGTGACTTTTGCCAGCGCCTCCCGGCGCGCCCCCTCCATACCATGAGACATGTGACCCTTCGGAGCCTCCGGGTGGTGAGTGCGATCTGTGTCGCGCTCGTGACGCTGGTCTCGGCCGCCCCGGCCGTTGAGGCCGCCGCCAAGCGGTCCGCCAAGTCCACTGCCACGTCACGCACGGTTGCCAAGACCCGGGCGACCCGCACCCCGGCCCGGGCCACCACGGCGCGGGCCTCGGCGGCCAAGCGGGCCAGCGCGGCGCGAACCACCTCGGCGGCACGTCGGCGGGCCGTGGCCCGGTCGCAGGGCCGCCGCCCGGGCCCGGGAAGCGCGCGAACTGGCCATGCCGCGGTTCAAGGTCGACGGCATGGGCCGCGAAGTGCCCGTCGCCGCGGGCTGCTGCCGCCATCATCTACGACCCCGAAACCAACGAAGTGCTGTTCGAAGAGAACGCCCAGGAACTGCGGTCGATTGCCAGCATCACCAAGGTGATGACGGCGCTGGTCTTCCTCGAGTCGCTGGCCGACCCGACGGTGCCGGTCAAGATCGAGCGCGCCGACGTGACGCGGGCGTCGACGACCTACCTGCGTGCCGGCTACACGGTCTCGGTCGACCAGTTGCTGCACCTGCTGCTCATCGGCTCCGACAACGCCGCCGCCCGGGTCCTGGCCCGCGTCTCGCCCCACGGCAGCGACGGCTTCATCGCCCGGATGAACGAAAAGGCCCGCGAACTCGGACTGCTGCAGACGCACTACGACGATCCGTCCGGGCTGCTCTCGGGCAACGTCTCGTCGGCCTTCGATCAGGCCCGCCTCATCGCCTACGCCTCGGCCGACGATCGCATCGGCGGGCTCATGCGCAAGTCGGAGTTCGATTTCACGCCGGCCAAGCGCAGCGTGCACGTGTCGAGCACCAACCGTCTGGTCCGCCAGGGCGAAATCGACGTGCTCGGCGGCAAGACCGGTTTCATCAGCAGCTCCGGCTACTGCCTGGCCACGCTCATCCGCGTGCCCCAGACCGGCCGCCAGCTGGCCATGGTGGTGCTCGGCGCGCGCTCGAACGCGGCCCGCTTCTCCGAGACCAAGCACCTCTACAACTGGGTGAACACCCACACCCTCACGGCGGCTGGCGCCGACGCCGGCGTCGTCCTCCAGCAGCAACAGCAGTAGGCGGCCGCGTCAGTCGGCCTGGAACCCCTGGGCCGTGATCGCGCGATCCAGCGCCAGGGTCGCCACCGTGTCGAGCGCCATCAACAAGGGCCGTCCGGCCCGTCGCACGTCAATCGCCTTCAGGTAGCGCCGGCAGGTCTCGCACGCGGCGATCTGGTACAGGCCGTCCTGGGCCGCGAACACCCGCAGATGTTCGCTGTCGAGACAGCGGTGGCAGGTGCGCGGCGCGAAGTTCCAGCGGCAGTGGCAGCGCCCGCACACCAGCAGGCGCGCGCCCGGCGCCGGCACCACGGCGAAGGTCGGGGCGGCCCCGCACATCGGACAGGTGCCGCGCGACCAGGCCTCGACCGACACGCGCTGGTGCAGGACCTCGGAGGCGCGGACCAGGAACGGCCGCGTCGCCAGCCCGAGCACGTCGGCCAGCAGCGGCTCGACCGGCTCGCCCGGCGTGGAGGCGCCGGGCACGGCGTCGAACCAGCGGCGGAGCAGCTCGGGCAGGGCGGGGCTGCGACCCGCGTCGTGCAGGAGCCCGGCGTCGGCCGCCTCGAGCACGTCGTGGCGGCGCAGCACGTCCACCACCTGGCGAATCCGCAGCCGCAGCTCGCTCCAGTCGATGCCCAGCTGTTCGAGGTCGATGAGCCGTTGGCCGAGCTCGAGCCGCGCGGTCAACTGCTCGACCGCCACGTCCACCCACGGCGTGCCGATGCGGCGCTGCAGCCGGCGCTCGCCGTCGAGAATCTCTCTTTCGAGGGCCACGGCCGGCGCCAGTTCCGGATGAGCTTCGGCCAGTTCGGCCAGGGCGGCGATTTCGCGGGAATCCGCGCGCTCGCGGGGCGGGGTGGACACGGCTGTGATTCTACACAACGGCTTCGCTCACGGGGCGTCCGTCCGGTATCGTAGGACATGGCTCGCCGTTCGCCCGCCGCCTCCAGTCCGGCAACCCCAGGTCCAGCCCAAGCCCAAGTCCAAGCCCAAGTCCAAGCCCAAGCCGGCGCCCAAGTCCACGCCGCCCGCCGAGATCGAGCCGGCCCCGAGCCCGACCGCAGCCCCACCCCCAAGGCGAAGCCCGGTCGGCCGGCGGCACCGGCCGCGCCCGCGCCGCTGCGCGTGCTGATGATTGCGTCGGAAGTGGCCCCGTTCTCGAAGACCGGCGGCCTGGCCGACGTCACCGCGGCGCTGCCGCGGGCCCTGGCCCGCGAGGGCCACGACGTCACCGTCGTCACGCCCCGCTACCAGGGCATCACGGCGGGGCAGTGGCGCGCCGAGGTGCAGGCCTCGATGGCCGGCGTGACGCTGGCGGCCGGCCTCTTCGAGGAACCGCTCGGTCCCGGGGCCCGGGCGTTGTTCGTGGACTGTCCGCCCCTCTACCAGCGCGCCGGGCTCTACAACAGCGGACAGGTCGACTACCAGGACAACCCCCTCCGCTTCGCCTTCCTGGCCATCGCCGCGCTCGAATGGGCCGCCGCCGCGGAGCAGCCGGTGAGCGTGGTGCACGCCCACGACTGGCAGGCCGGGCTGGCGCCGGCCTACCTGCGCCAGTACTTCGCCGGTCATCCGGTGCTCGGCCAGCTGCCGTCGGTCTTCACCATTCACAACCTCGCCTATCAGGGCCTGGCCGACAAGACCTGGGTGCCGCGCCTTGGCCTCGGCTGGGATCTCTTCACGCCTGACGGGCTGGAGTACTTCGACCGCCTCAGCCTGCTCAAGGCCGGCATCAACCTCAGTGACGCGGTGACGACCGTGAGTCCCACCTACGCGGCCGAGATCCAGCGGCCCGAGCAGGGCTTCGGCTTCGACGGGATCATCCGCGGCCGGCGCGAGGTGCTGAGCGGCATCCTCAACGGCGTGGACGTCGACACCTGGGATCCGGCCCGCGACCCGTACCTGCCGCAGCCGTATACGGCCCAGACGCTCGAAGGCAAGGCGGCCGCCAAGGCCGCGCTGCTCGAGGCGGCCGGCCTGCCCGGCGGCGACGACGGGATGAGGCGCCCGCTCGTGGGCATCGTGTCGCGCCTGGCCGACCAGAAGGGCTTCGACCTGGTCGCCCAGGTTGCCGCCTCGCTTGCCGATCTCGGCGCCGCCTTCGTGGTGCTCGGCAGCGGCGAGGCGCGCTACGAGGCGATGTGGCGCACGCTGGCCACGCAGCCGGCCCGATCGCTTCGCCGTGCGCATCGGGTTCGACGAGCCGCTGGCCCATCTCATCGAGGGCGGGGCCGACATGTTCCTGATGCCGTCGCGTTACGAGCCGTGCGGTCTGAATCAGATGTACAGCCTGCGCTACGGCACCGTCCCGGTGGTGCGCGCCACGGGCGGACTGGCCGACTCGGTCGTGCCGTGGGACGCTGCGACGGGAACCGGCACCGGCTTCCTCTTTGCCGAGTACAGCGGCGACGCGATGCTGGCGGCGCTGGCCGCCGCCGTGCGCGTGTTCGCCGATCCGGAGCAGTGGCTCCGCCTGCAGCAGAACGGGATGGCCGCGGACTTTTCCTGGGACCGCGCAGCGCGGGAGTACGTGACGGTGTATAAAAGAGTGATCGCCGCCAAGCGTGGAAGCGGTCCGAGCGCGGCTCCGCGCCGGGCCGGAAACCAGGCTGGATGACCGGCATCACATTTACTGAGGGATTATGGCTTCGGACAAGATCAAGACGCTCGGCGACGGAGACTTCGACGCGGCCGTGAAGGACGGCGTCGTGCTGGTGGACTTCTGGGCGGAATGGTGCGCGCCGTGCCGGCGCCTGGCGCCGACCGTGGACCAGCTCGCGGAGGACTACGCCGGGCGCGTGACCGTCGCCAAGGTCAACATCGACGAGCATCCGGCCACGCCCAGCAAGTTCATGGTGCGGGGCATCCCGACGCTGTTGCTGTTCAAGGACGGCGAGCTGAAGGAAACCGTGGTGGGCCTGGCCGGCAAGGACGACCTGGCGAAGCTGATCGACAAGCACCTGTGAGCGCGCCGGCTACCCCCGCTGAACATCGCCAGGTGATCGTCATCGGCTCGGGCCCGGCTGGGCTCACGGCCGCGCTGTATGCCGCGCGCGCCGCCCTGACCCCGCTCGTCATCGAAGGCATCGAGGCGGGCGGTCAGTTGATGCTGACCACGATGGTCGAGAACTGGCCAGGCCACCGCGACGGCATCCTCGGGCCCGACCTGATGGCCGAACTGCGCGCCCAGGCCGAGCGCTTCGGCTCGCAGATCATCCAGGGCGACGTCGGCGTCGGTGGACCTGTCGACGCGGCCGTTCTCGGTCACCGTCGGCAAGAACATCTACACCGCCAACGCCCTCATCGTCGCCACCGGCGCGTCGGCCAAGTGGCTCGACCTCGGGGTCGACAAGCAGCTCTCGGGCCGAGGCGTGTCGACCTGCGCGACCTGCGACGGCTATTTCTTCAAGGGCAAGCCGGTGGCCGTCGTGGGCGGCGGCGACACCGCCATGGAAGAGGCCATCTACCTGGCCAAGCTGGCCTCGCACGTCACCGTGATTCATCGCCGCGACTCGCTGCGCGCCTCCAAGGTGATGCAGGACAAGGCTCTCAACGACCCGAAGATCTCGTTCCTGTGGAACAAGGCCGTCACCGACATCAAGGACCTCGCCAAGGGCGAGGTCACCGGCCTGGTGCTGACCGACACGGTCACCGGCGAGATGAGCGAACTGCCCATCGACGGCGTCTTCATCGGCATCGGCCACACGCCGAACACCAAGCTCTTTGCCGGGCAGCTGACGCTGAACGAGTCGGGCTACATCCAGACCCACGACGGCTCGCGGACCAATGTCACCGGCGTGTTCGCTGCCGGCGACGTACAGGATCACGTCTACCGTCAGGCCATCACCGCCGCCGGCTCCGGGTGCATGGCGGCCATGGACGCCGAGCGGTTCTTGTCGGGCGTCGGGCACTGACCGCCGGCGCCGGCCCGGTTCAGTCGATCCAGCCTCCGCCCACGACCTCGTCGCCGTCGTAGAAGACGACGGCCTGGCCGGGCGTGATGGCCGTCTGCGGGGCGTCGAACTCGAGTTCGGCGCGCCCGTCGTCGAGCGCCCGCACGCGCCCCGGGGCCGGGCGATGACGGTGCCGGATCTGGGCGGTGACCGCTACCCAGCCGGCGGGGGCCGGCCCGGCAATCCAATTGACCTTCGACGCCGTCAGCGTGCCGCGATCGAGCGCGGCGCGCGGCCCGACCGTGACCGCCTGCGTGCTGGCGTCGATGGCCACGACGTAGAGCGGCACGCCGGCCGACAGCCCCAGCCCCTTGCGCTGACCGACGGTGAAGCGATGCACGCCGCCGTGCGTGCCGAGCGTGCGCCCGGCGTCGTCGACGATCGGGCCGGCCGTCGCCAGCGCCGGTTCGGCGCGTTCGAGGAAGGCGGCGTAGTCGCCGTCGGGCACGAAGCAGATCTCCTGGCTGTCGGGCTTGTCGGCGACGGCCAGCCCGAGGCGGTGCGCGTGGGCGCGCACGTCGTCCTTCGGCAGATCGCCGATGGGGAAGCGCGCCGTCTCGAGCTGGGCCTGCGTGAGCGAGAACAGGAAATAGCTCTGGTCCTTGGCGGCATCGTGGCCGCGCCGCAACCGTAGCCGGCCGTCGTCGGCGCGCTCGAGCCGAGCGTAGTGGCCGGTCGCCAGGTGCGAGGCGCCGTAGCCGCTGGCGCGGGCCGCCAGCTCGACTGAACTTCACCTCGCTGTTGCAGTGCGCGCACGGGATCGGCGTGCGGCCGCGCGCGTACTCGTCGATGAAGTTCCGCTGCACGTGCGCATGGAAGTGCGACTCGAAGTTCACGATGTAGTGGGGGATGCCGAGGCGCGCGGCGACGCGGCGAGCGTCGTTGAGATCGTCGATGGTGCAGCAGGTGCCGAAGCCGCTGCTGTTGTCGTAGAGCTGCATCGACACGCCGACCACGTCGTGGCCCTGCTCGGCGAGCAAGGCCGCGGCGACCGACGAATCCACTCCGCCCGACATGGCCACTACGATTCGCATGATGTCACTTCCGTCCCGGAACCAGCCCGCCTGGCGGGGTCACGCCCAGCCCCCAAACCGCAGCCCTGGCCCTAGCGGGAGGCCAGGCTCCGCAGCTTGGTGACCAGCCGCGGCAGCACCTCGACGACCTGGTCGATCTCGGCCTCGGTGGTGCCGCGGCCGAGACTGAAGCGAATCGAGTTGAGCGTGCGCTGATGCGGGTAGCCCATGGCCTTGAGCACGTGCGACGGCTCGAGCGTGCCCGACGAACAGGCCGACCCCGACGACACGGCGATGCCCTCGAGGTCCAGCGCGATGAGCAGCGACTCCGATTCGACCCGGTCGAAGCTGATGTTGGTGGTGTTGGGCACGCGGCTGGCGCGATCGCCGTTGACGCTCGTGCCCGGCACCGCGGCCAGCACCCCGTCCTCGAGCCGGTCGCGCAGCGCGGCGATGCCCGGGGCGTGCGCCGCCCCCGCCTGGCGCGCCTCGCGGGCGGCCGCGCCCATACCGGCAATCGCCGGCACGTTCTCGGTGCCGGCGCGACGGTTGCGCTCCTGGCGTCCGCCGGTGGCAAACGGCACCAGGCGCACACCCCGCCGCACCCACAAGGCGCCCGTGCCCTTGGGCCCGCCGAACTTGTGCGCCGAGATGGTCAGCAGGTCGACGCCGAGCGCGGCCACGTCGACGGGCAGCTTGCCGGCGGTCTGCACGGCGTCGGTGTGGAAGAGCGCGCCGCGGCTGCGGGCCAGCGCTGCCAGCGCCGCCACCGGCTGCACGGTGCCGATCTCGTTGTTGGCATGCATCACCGACACCACCGCCGTGCGATCGGTGAGGACCGCGGCGAGCGCGTCCGGCTCGACGATGCCGCTCTGGCCGACGGGCAGGAGCGTCACCTCCCAGCCACGTTTGGCCAGCGCCTTGACCGTCTGCAGCACTGCTTCGTGTTCGATACTCGAAACGATGACGTGACGCCGGCCGCTCGCCTCGAGCGCCTCGGCGGCGCCACGAATGGCGGCGTTGTCGCCCTCCGTGCCGCCGGCGGTGAAGACCACTTCCGAGGGTTCGGCGCCGATGAGTGCGGCGACGGCGGCGCGCGCATCGTCGAGCACCGCTTTGGCCTGCTGCCCGAAATGGTGGACGCTCGACGCGTTGCCCCAGGTGTCGGCCGCCACCGCGGTGAAGCGCTCCAGCGCCGCGGGCGTCAGAGGCGTGGTGGCGTTGTGGTCGAGATAGATGCGGGGCACGGCACGACGATCGTAGCACTCGCGCTAACCCTCAGCAACAAAAGGACTAGACACCTATTTCCAACGGTGCCTATACTGACTGCGCTTCGTTCCGGAACCCATCTCCCAGGTGAATCTCGGCGAGCAACGAGGGCAGCCGTCTGCCCGATTGGGGAGGTTTCATCAAATGTGGAAGCGTGACGAGTCGGCCAAGCCGGCAGCAACCCCGGCACCGGCACCCGCGCCAGCAGCGACGCCGGCGCACACTCCTGCCGTCCCTAGTGGCGGCGACTATCGCCCGCAGATTGCGAGGGACAACGTGAACATCGGGAAGTCGGTCTTTATCAAGGGCGAGCTGAGCGGCAGCGAGGACCTCACCATCGAGGGCAATGTCGAGGGCAGCATCCAGCTCAAGGAAAACACCCTCACGATTGGGCCGAACGGAAAGATTCGGGCCGAGGTCTTCGCCAAGCAGGTGATTGTCCTCGGCGAGGTCACCGGCAACGTGACGGCCACCGAGAAGGTCGACATTCGCGACAACGGCTCGGTCGACGGCGATGTCACGTCGCCGCGCGTGGCGATTGCCGAAGGCGCGCACTTCCGCGGCGCCATCGACATGCAGCGCAAGGGCGGTCAGCCCGGCGTCCCCGCCGCCAAGCCGGCGGTGAAGGACATGCCGGCGGCATCCCCGGCGCCCGCCGTCCAGAAGGCCGGCGCGTAACCAACGCATACACGGCGAGGCAGGGGAGCCCCACCCCCTCGTCCTGGAGCAGTATGTGGCTGGTGGACTGAACGACCTCTTCTCGCGGCTCGGTGGACGGCGCGGCGAGGCGCCCGGTGAACCCGGTGCGCCCGCCGCCGCCTCCGAGCCCGACCTCATCTATCCCACGAAAGCACTCCCCAAGTTCCTGGCCAACATGGCCGCCAAGCCGGCGCCGGTGCTGCTCGATCTGGGCCCGGTCGTGGGCGGCAACGTGTCGTTCTTCGGCGAGGAACTGGGCTGCCGCATTCGCGTCGAAGATGTCTTCGGCGACATCGAGCGGCACGCCGTCAACGGCACGCTCGACTCGTTGCCGGAGTTCTTCCGTACGCGCTTCAAGAGCGAGCCGGGCACCGTCGACGGCATCCTGTGCTGGGACGTGTTCGACTATCTCGAAAAGGCGGCCGCCGCGGCGCTGGCCGCGGCGCTGGCGCGCCTGCTGGTGAACGAGGGCGCGCTGCTCGGCTTCTTCAGCACGGCCTCCGACCCGGGCCGCGCGCAGTACACCAAGTATCTGGTGGTCGACCAGGGCAACCTGCGCTACCGGACCTATCCCGGCACGCGCATCCGCCAGCGCAGCCTGCAGAATCGCGACATCATCAAGCTCTTCGAGAGCCTGCGCGTGTCGGATTCCTTCTTGATGAAGACCAACATGCGCGAGATCATCTTCCGCAAGCCCGCGTACCTGGCGGGCCTCTAACGCACCCGTGCCGGCGGCGCCGGCGTCATGCGCCCCCCATGGCCCGTCCCGTCATCGCGCTGCTCACCGACTTCGGCCTGCGCGACCACTACGTGGCCGCGATGAAAGGCGTCATGCTGGCGGTCTGTCCCGACGCCACGCTGGTGGACATCACCCACGAGGTGCCGGCCCACGACGTGCGCGCCGGGGCGCAGCTCCTGGCGGCCTGCTACTCGGTGTTTCCCGCCGGCACCGTGTTCCTCGCCGTCGTCGATCCGGGCGTCGGATCGTCGCGGCGCGGCCTGGCCGCCGACATCGGCGACTACCGTCTCGTCGGTCCTGACAACGGCCTGTTCTCGGCGGTCTTCGACGAACGCCCGCCGCTGGCCGTCGTGGAACTCACCGAGCGCAAGTACGCGCGTCCCACCATCAGCCGGACCTTCGAAGGCCGCGACCGCTTCGCCCCGGCGGCGGCGTGGCTCGCGCAGGGCGTGATGCTCCCGTCGCTCGGCCGGCCGCTGCCATCCCACGAGCGGCTCACGTGGACGCCGCCGGCCGAGTCCGGCGGGCGGGTGACCGGCCTCGTGGTGCGCGTCGACCACTTCGGCAACCTCGTCTCCAACCTGACCCGGGACAGCGTCGAGCGCTTGGCGCGCGACGGGCCGGTGGAGGTGCGCGTCGCCGGCCGCTCGGTGCCGAGCGTGGTCGGCACCTACAGCGACGTGCCGCCCGGAGACGTGTGCGCGCTCGTCGGCAGCGGCAATCATCTCGAGATCGCCGTCCACGGCGGCAGCGCCGCAGCGCAACTCGACGCCGGCCCCGGCAGCGCCGTCGAGGTCATCCGCACCCGCGCCCTGTGATACGATTTGCGGTCTCCTGTAAGTCTTTGTCCCACACGGGGTTGGCCCGTGTCGGCGTCGGCCCGGACCCGGTGGTCCCGGCTTGAGTCGGATATGGAATCAGACCTCTCCCTCGAGTTCCTCCGCGTTGTCGAGCAGGCTGCTATCGCCTGCGCCCACACCATGGGCCAGGGCGATCGTCATGGCTCGGACCAGGCGGCGGTCGAGGCCATGCGCCGCGAACTCGACACCGTGCCCATCGACGGCACGATCGTCATCGGCGAAGGCGAGCGCGACGAAGCCCCGATGCTCTTCATCGGCGAGAAGGTCGGCATGGCCGGCAAGAGCAGCGCCGACACCCGCCTCTACGACAAGGTCGACATCGCCGTCGATCCGCTCGAGGGCACGAACCTGTGCGCCACCGGCGCGCCCGACGCCATCGCCGTGCTGGCCGCCTCCGACGAGGGCGGCCTGCTGCACGCGCCCGACGTCTACATGGACAAGCTGGTCGTCGGTCCGAGCTCCAAGCACGTGGTCGACCTCGATGCCCCGGTGCGCGACAACCTCAGGGCCATCGCCCGCAGCCTCGGCCGGCAGATCGACGAACTGACCGTGGTCGTGCTCGACCGTCCTCGCCACGCCAAGCTGATCGCCGACATCCGCGCCACCGGCGCGCGCATTCGCCTCATCGGCGACGGCGATCTCTCTGCCGGCATCGCCGCGGCCGTGTCCGGCAGCAGCGTGCACGCGGTGATGGGCACCGGCGGCGCGCCCGAAGGCGTGCTGGCCGCGGCCGCCATGCGCTGCCTGAACGGCGAGATCTTCGGGCGCCTCATCGTGGCCAAGCCCGAGGACGAAGTGCGCTGCAAGGCCATGGGCATCACCGACCTCAATCGCGTCTACACGTCGGCCGATCTGGCCTGCGGCAAGAACATCATCTTCGCGGCCACCGGCGTGACCGACGGCAGCCTGCTCAAGGGCACGCGCTTCTTCGGCGACGGCATCCGCACCAGCTCGATCGTGATGCAGAACAACCCGCATCGCATCCGCTTCATCGACAGCATCCAGGTCTACGCGGGCCCGTCGATCCGCATTCGCTTCTAGCAGCGCACGTGAGCGCGGGCCCCGACGCCGTCGCCGCGTCCTTCTCGCCGCGGCGCAACGTGCTCGCGGCCGCGGCCGCCAACGGCATCGGCTTTGCCGGCTTCACGCTGGCGATGCCGTTCCTGCCGCTCTACATCCGCGAGCTCGGCGTCACCGACGTCGCCGACATCGCGCTGTGGACCGGCCTGACGCTCGGCGCGACGCCGGCCGTGACCGCCATCAGCGCGCCGCTGTGGGGCCGCGTCGGCGACCGCTACGGCAGCAAGGTCCTGGTCATCCGCTCGCTCGGCGCCTTCGTGGTCACCAAGGCGGCGATGGGTCTCGTCACCGCCCCGTGGCAGCTCTTCGCGCTGCGGGCCCTGCTCGGCGTCTTTGCCGGCTACGGCGCGCTCACGACCTCGATGGCGGCCGAATCGGTGCCGCGCGAACGCATGGCCTCGGCCATCGGCACCGTGCAGGTGGCGCAGCGCCTCGGCCCCGCCGTCGGTCCGCTCATCGGCGGGCTGCTGGCGCCGCTCGTCGGCCTGCGCTCGACCTTCTTCATTGCCGCGGGCTTCTACTTCGTGGCGGCGCTGCTCGTTGCCGCCGTCTACCGCGAGCCGCGCACGCGCCAGGCCCGGGCCGCGCAGCGCGGCCTGCGCGAAGTCTTCCGCGAGCTCTCGGCCACGCCCGGTTTCTGGATGGTGTTCGTGGTGATCCTGGGCCTGCAGCTGGTCGATCGCAGCTTCGGGCCGATTCTGCCGCTCTACGTCGAGCGTCTCGTACCGGCGGCGCAGGTGCCGCTCGTGTCGGGCGTGCTGTTCTCGATTGCCGCCGTGTTTGCCGCGCTCGGCCACCGGGTGGCCGCGCCGCTGCTGCGCCGCTGGCCGCCGCATGGCCTGGTCGCGGTCGCGTCGCTGGCCACCGCCGCCGGCCTCGTGCTGCTCGTGCAGGTGCCCTCGATCGCGGCTTTCGCCGTGGCCCTGGCCATCGCCGGCGTGGCCATCGGCGTCGGCATGACCGCGGCCTACACCGTGGGCGGGGCGCTGTTGCCGCCCGACGCGCACGCCACCGGCTTCGGCCTGATGATGACCGCCTCGCTCATCGGCCTGGCGGCGAGCCCGATCCTGGCGGGTTTCATCAGCGGCCCCGGGCTGCGCGTGGTCTTTGAAGCCGACATCGTGCTGCTCGTGCTGCTCGCCGCCGCCGCGTGGGCGTGGATGGCGGGCCTCAGTCGTCCGCCGGCGGCGTCCGGTACTTCTGCTTCCTGATCGGCCGCCGGGTCTTGTCCTCGTGCCGGCCGCCGGTCTGCCGGGGCAGTGGCGCTCGCGGCAGCTTCAGGGCGCGCTTGCGGGCCGCCCGGCTTTTCTTGGCGGTCACGCCGTGCCGTCGTTCACAACAGCCGGAAGGCCGCGGCCGCGACCAGCGTCGGCCACAAGGCGCCGAGCAGCAGGCCCACGGGCGAGACCGCGCCGTCGAAGAACCGGCCGAGCAAGGCCTGGCCCGCCGGATTCGGCGCATTGGCGATGACCGTGAGCCCGCCGCCGACGACGGCGCCTTCGACCACGGCGATCTTCAGGGCGTCGGTCAGATTCGGCGCCAGGGTCGCCAGGTAGGTGATGAGGGCGTTGTCGTTGAAGGCGGTCAGCAGCGTCGCACCCACAAACAGCGGGAACTCGTCGAGGCTGGCCAGGACGGGGGCAATCCACCATCCCTGGAGGCCGCCGTGGATGACCAGCCCGCCCAGGAAGAAGCCCACCAGCAACGGCGTCTTCAGGTCGAGACGGCTCTGGTAGGCCGCCGTCACCCGGGCAAAGCCGATGAAGAAGAGGAACCCGCCGACAAACAGCGCCGGGTAGTGGGCGTTGACGACCGACCAGGCCATGAAGGCCAGATGCACGGCGGTGATCCAGGCGGGGATGGGCAGCAGGCGCCCTCCCGGGGCGTCCTCGTCGGGCTGGTCGATGTCGATCGCCGGCGCCCGCGCCGCCAGGACGGCGAACTCCCGCCGGAAGACCACGTAGTAGCCCAGCGTCGAGACGATGATGGCGCCTACGGCCCGCAGGCCGAAGTGCCCGAACATGAACGGCGTATCCCACTCCCACAGCCGCGCCACCATCAGCACCGGCGGCGCCGCAAAGTGCGTGAGCGTGCCGCCGATGGAGACGTTCACGAAGAGCAGGCCGAGCGTGGCATAGCGCAGGCGGGCACTGGGCTTGAGATCGTAGAACTGCCGCGCCAGCAGCAGCGCGCAGATGGTCATGGCAGCCGGCTCGGTGATGAACGAACCGAGCAACGGGCCGACGACGAGGATCGTCATCCACCAGGCTGAGGGGGTCCGGCCGCCGGCGCCGGCCACCCAGCGAAGGCCGGCCTCCGCGAAACGCACCACCGGGCGGGTCGAGGCCAGGGCCATCACCACCACCACGAACATCGGTTCGGTGTAGTTCACGCCGTCGTTCAGATAATGGGCAGCCGAGTCCCAGCCGGCGTAGCCGGCGAAGGCCACGGCCAGCACCACCGCCCACAGCCCGAAGACGACCTCGACCTCACCCAGGAAATGCAGCAACTCGGCGGCGACGAGCGGCATCGGCGGACGCCCCTCCGCCCGGGCCCGGGCGTCGCCCTGGTGCTGCAGGCGGTGCGCCATCTGCGCGAAGCGCGGCGCGGCAAAGGTATGGATGATCGCCAGGAAGAAGATGGCGGTGGCCACGCCGTTGAAGGGCTCGGCCGCCAGGCGGTCGGCCAGCACGTCGAGAAGACCCTGCCCGGGTACGGAGGGGTAGTCTGCGAGCGGTCTGGGAAGCTGAGTCACGACACCAACCTGTTCTCATGCCCGAGCAGCGCCGGCGCGGGTTCGCGCGGGCCACGGCGACTGGACGAATGCGGGTGCCTGGAGCGGCCGTAGCCGCCGACAGCGACGCCGATTCGCGGTCAAGTGTGCGATTATACGCGTGCAGGATCGAACCCATGACCGAACGACGGCTCGCCGCGATCGAGCGTGCGGCACTCGTCGGGCTCGTCACCGGCGCGATGCGCCGCACCGACGCCGAACAATCCCTCGACGAACTGGCCGGACTCGCCGATGCCGCGGGCGCCGTCGTGGTCGTGCGCGCCCTTCAGGAACGCACCACCGCCGATTCGGCGACCTTCATCGGCCGGGGCAAGGCCCAGGCCCTGGCGCTGGCCTGCGCCGAGGCCAGGGTCGATGTGGTCATCGTCGACAACGAGCTGACCCCCGCCCAGCTGCGCGAGTTGCAGGACGTCGTCGGCGTCAAGGTCGTCGATCGGACCCAGCTCATCCTCGACATCTTCGCCAAGCGGGCGCGCACGCGAGAAGGCAAGCTGCAGGTCGAGTTGGCGCAGCTCCAATACCTGCTCCCCCGGCTCGTCGGCGCCAGCAGCGCGCTGTCGCGCCTCGGCGGCGGCATCGGCAGCAAGGGCCCCGGCGAAACCAAGCTCGAGATGGATCGCCGCAAGATCCGCACCCGCATCAAGGTCATCGGCGACGACATCGACCAGGTGCGGCGGCGCCGCAGCCAGTTGCGCGAGCGGCGCGACAAGGCGCTGGTGCCGACCGTGGCGCTCGTCGGCTACACCAACGCCGGCAAGACGACGCTCTTCAACCGGCTCACCCATTCCGACGCGGTCGCCTCCGATGCGCTCTTCGTCACGCTCGATCCGCTGGTGCGCCGGGTGCGCCTGCCCGACGAGCGCGAGATGCTGGTCTCCGATACGGTCGGCTTCATCGACCGGCTGCCGCACGCGCTGGTGGCGGCGTTCCGCGCCACGCTCGAAGAGGCGGCCGAAGCCGACCTGATCCTGCACGTCATCGACGCTTCGCATCCCGAAAGCGAGCGGATGATCGCCGCGGTGATGCGGGTGCTCGAGAGCGTCGACGCCCTCGAGGTGCCGCGCTTCGAGGTCTACAACAAGGTCGACCAGATGGCGCCCGACGAGCGCGCGGCCATCGAACGCGGCGATCCCGGCCGCTTCTGCATCTCGGCCCGGACCGGCGAAGGGGTGCCGGCGCTGATCGAGGCGATGGCCGCGGCGGTCGCGCTCGATCGGCAGCGGGTCACCGTGGAACTCGACCCCGACGACCCGGCCGACGCCGAGCGGCTGCGGTGGGTCTTCCGCCACGGCAAGATCGTGTCGCAGGTCACCGTCGGCCACCGCACCCGCATCGACGCCGACGTGCCGCGCCGGCTTTCGGCCCACTTGCAACCACGCGCCGACGGTCATGCGGCCGCGCCGCCGCCGGTCTCCACCGCGCCGGCCCGGCGCCTCAGGAAGGCCCGTGCGTAAGCTCGCGTGGCTGGTCGCGGTGTGCCTGACGGCGGCCAGTTGCGCCAAGCCGGCTCCCCCGGTGGTGGTGCCGACGGCGCCGCAGTATCCTGATTTCGTCTACCCCGCGCCGCCCCCGAATACGCCTCAGGCCACCGCCGACCGGATGGTGCGGGGCTGGCGGCTGCTGCAGGCCAACGACCTCGCCTCGGCCGAGCGGGAGTTCGGCGCCCTGCTCAAGACCGCCGCCGGCTTTGCCCCCGCCGCGGCCGGGGCCGGCTACGTGGAACTGGCGCGCCGCCGTCCGGCCGAAGCGTTGCCGCGCTTCGACGCCGCGCTGCCGCAGGGCCAGAACTACGCGCCGGCGCTCGTCGGCCGCGGCCTGGCCCAGCTCGACCTGGGGCGGGGCGAAGACGCGCTGGCCAGCTTCGAGGCGGCGCACGCCGCCGACCCGGCGCTGCCGGACCTGCGCGGCCGCATCGAGACGCTGCGCGTGCGCGTGGCCCAGGACCGCGTCGGGCGGGCGGAACGCGCCGCCGCGGCGGGCCGGTGGGACGAAGCGCGGACGGCGTATCGGGCCGCCATCGACGCTTCGCCGGAGTCCGCTTTCCTGCACCGCGACCTGGCCCGCGTGGAGCGCCGCGCCGGCCGGGCGGACGAGGCGCTGACCGCGGCCCGCGCCGCCATTGCCCTCGACCCCGACGACCCGCGCAGCCACCTGATTGTCGGCGAGATCCTGGCCGAGCGCGACGACCTCGAGGGCGCCCTGGCGGCGTATCTCCGGGCCGCGGACCTCGACTCGACACCCGCGGTCGAAAGCGCCATCGCGCGCCTGCGGGAGCGGGCCCGCGACGCCGCGCTGCCGCCGCAGTACCGCGGCATCGGCGCACAGCCGCAGGCCACGCGCGCCGATATCGCGGCGCTGCTCGGCGTGCGCCTCGACCCGATGCTGAAGGGCGCGCCGCGCCGCCAGGTTGTCGTCACCGACACGCGCGGTCACTGGGCCGCGCCCTGGATCGAGACGGTCACCCGCACTGGCGCGATGGAGGTGTATCCCAACTACACCTTCCAGCCCAACGCGCCGCTGCGCCGCGGCGACCTGGCCGATGCGGTCAGCCGGGTGCTGGCGCTCATGGCCGGCGCCAGGCCGGATGCCGGCCAGGCGTGGGACCGCGCCGCCGTCACGATTGCCGACGTGCCGCCGCGGCACCTGGCCTACCGGGCGGTGCGGCGCTCGGTGGCGGCTGGCGTCCTGCCGCTTCGCGACGGCGCGTTCCAGCTGCTGGCCCCCGTCACCGGCAGCGAAGCCCTTGACGCCGTCGACCGGCTGGCGGCCCTCGCCGGAGCACAACGGTGAGCGAGCCGATCCTCACCTTGGCCAACCAGCTCACGCTGCTGCGGCTCCTGCTCATTCCCGCGTTCGTCCTGTTTGTCGTCTACGGCCGCTTCGGCTGGGCGCTCGTGAGCTTTGCCGTGGCCGGCCTCACCGACGCCCTCGACGGGCTGGTGGCGCGGCGCACCAACCAGCGGACGGCGCTCGGCGCCTGGCTCGATCCGGCCGCCGACAAACTGCTGCTCGTGACCGCCTTCGTGGTGCTCACGCTGCCCAACCTGGGCTTGCCCAATCGCGTGCCGCTGTGGCTCACTGTGCTCGTGATCAGCCGGGACATCGCCATCGTGCTCACCGTCGCGGTCGTGAACCTGGCGGTGGGGCCGCGCACGTTCCGGCCCTCGCCGCTCGGCAAGGCCGCCACCGCGCTTTTCATCGTGACCGGCGTGGTGGTGATGTTCTTCAACTACCTGGGCACCACGTCGCCGGTGGTGGACTGGTTCGTCTGGGCGGCCCTGGCCATCACCGTGGCTTCGTCCATCGACTACGTGTGGCGGGTGGCCCGGATCGTCAATACTTAGGCACACCGACGGCCGAGTCGGCCGTTACTCTGGGGACCGGTGCGCCGGGCCAGCAAAGGCAACGCCGCGCGTGCGGGCGGCGGACGGTCGGACGTCGAAAGGACACTGAGCCATGGCAAGAGGCAGCGGACGGCACTTGATCGGCGTGGCGCTCGTGCTCACGGGAGCGATGGTGGCGGGCGTGGCCGTTCGCGGTCAGCAGCCCGCGGCGGGCGGTTCGCCGCCGGCGGCCGGGCAGTGGCCGACCTACGGCGGCGACCTGGCCAGCACGCGCTATTCGCCGCTGGCGCAGATCACGCCAGAGAATTTCGGCTCGCTCCGCATCGCTTGGCGCTTCCGCACCGACAACTTCGGCCAGCGGCCCGAGATCGCCCTGCAGGCCACGCCGCTCTACGCCAACGGCGCCCTCTACGCGGCGGTCGGCACGCGGCGCACCGCCGTCAGCCTCGACCCGACGAGCGGCGAACTGCTCTGGTCGCGGCGCTTCGACGAGCGGCCGCGCACGTTCCCGCGCGGGTTGTCGGGCCGCGGCCTGGCCTACTGGGAAGGCGGCGGCACCAGGCGCGTATTCCTCGTCTCGCCGGGCTACCAGCTGCTCTCGATCGACGCGCAGACGGGTCAGCTCGACCCCGCCTTCGGCGCCAAGGGCGTCGTGGACATGCGCAAGCAGCTCGGTTACACGGTCGAGGATCTCGAGAAAGCCGAGATCGGCCTGCACTCGGCCCCGATCGTGGCCAATGGCATCGTCATCGTCGGCTCGGCCCACCTGCCCGGCGGCGCCCCGGCGACCAAGGAACACATCAAGGGCGTGGTCATGGGCTTCGACGCCCGCACCGGCAAGAAGATGTGGGGCTTCTCGGCCATTCCCGGGCACGGCGAGAAGGGCAACGACACCTGGCAGCGGGAATCGTGGACCTACACCGGCAACACCGGTTCGTGGGCGCAGATGTCGGCCGATGAGGCGCTCGGCCTGGTCTACGTGCCGGTCGAAGCGCCGACCGGCGACTACTACGGCGGCCACCGCCACGGCGACAACCTTTACTCGAGTTCGATCGTCGCGCTCGAGGTCAAGACCGGCAAGCTGAAATGGGCGTTCCAGACCACCCACCACGATATCTGGGACTGGGACATGCCGAGCGCGCCGATCCTGGCCGACATCACCGTGGACGGCAAGGCCATCAAGGCCGTGGCCGTGCCCACCAAGCAGAACTACCTCTACGTCTTCGATCGCACCAACGGCACGCCGGTGTGGCCGATCGTCGAGACGCCGGTGCCCAAAGGCGATCTGCCCGAGGAATGGTACGCGCCGACGCAGCCCATCCCGTCCAAGCCGCCGGCGTTCGGGCGGCAGGGGGTCCGGGAAGAAGACCTGCTCGACTTCACGCCCGAGCTGAACGCCAAGGCCCGGGAGTTCGTGAAGGGCTGGCGCATGGGCAGCATGTGGGAGCCGCCCTCGGAACTCGACCCCCAGGCCGGCAAGATGGGCACCCTGCAGCTGCCCGGATCGACCGGCGGGCCGAACTGGCAGGGCGGCTCGCTCGATCCCGAATCGAACGTCGTCTACATCTACTCGAAGGACGAAGTGACGGCGCTGTCGATGGTCCGCGATCCGAAGCGCTCGAACATGGACTGGATCAACGGCGCCGGTGGTGAAGGCGGCCGCCGCCTGGCCATCGACAACCTGCCGATCATCCGTCCGCCCTGGGGCACGATCAGCGCCATCGACCTGAACAAGGGCGAGATCCTGTGGCAGGCCGTGCACGGCGAAACCGACGACGCCGTGAAGAACCACCCGGCGCTGAAGGGCGTGACCATCCCGCGCACGGGCCGCACCGGGCGGGTCGGCGTGCTCACGACCAAGACCCTGGTGATGGCCGGCGACGGCGGCGCGGCCACGCATCCCGACGGCCGGCGCGGCGGGATGTTCCGCGCCTACGACAAGAAGACCGGCAAGGAACTGGGCGCGGTGCCGCTGCCCGGGCCACAGACCGGCTCGCCGATGACCTACATGCACGAGGGCAAGCAGTACATCGTCGTGGCCGTGTCGGGTCAGGGCGCGGCCGCCGAGCTCATCGGGCTGGCGCTGCCCGACGCGCCCAAGTAGTTCGCGCGTAACAGCGGCACCGCGCTAGAGGACCTGGGTGGCTATCCGCATCGTCCGTCTCGGCTCCCCGCGTCATCCCAGCGAGGGTCTGCGCATCGGCACCGTGCGGCGCCCGCCACGGGGCGTGCCCAAGGCGGAGTTCTCGTCAGGGAACTGGTACGACGTCTGGTTCCCGAACCTGGCGCCGAGCGTGGAGACGATGAAGCTCGGGCAGGCGGCCGGCACGCCGGCGCAGTGGGCGGCGTTCGTGAAGAAGTACCGCGCCGAGATGGCCGGGCCCGACGCCAGCCGCGCCATCGCGCTGCTGGCGGCGCTGTCGCGGACCGCGGCTTTCTCGGTGGGATGCTACTGCGAGGACGAGGCGCGCTGCCACCGCTCGGTGCTGCGCCAGTTACTGGCCGCCGCGGGCGCGACGATCGTGTGAACGTCGCGCCCGGCCGTTGCCGCGCCTACAGCACCTTGGTGCGGAAGTACTCGATGGTCTTGGTCAGGCCTTCGCGCAGGTCGACCTTGGGCTCCCAGCCGAGCAGCGTGCGGGCCTTGGTGATGTCGGGCTTGCGCACCTTCGGGTCGTCCTCGGGCAGCGGCTGGTAGATGACCTTGCTCGTCGAGCCGGTCATCTCGATGATCGTCTCGGCGATCTGCTTGATGGTCATCTCGGTGGGATTGCCGATGTTGGTCGGCATGTTCTCCTTCGACAGCATCAGCTTGATGATGCCGTCCACGAGATCGCTGACGTAGCAGAAGCTGCGCGTCTGGCTGCCGTCGCCGAACACCGTGACGTCCTCGTTGCGCAGCGCCTGCGACATGAAGGCGGGCACGGCCCGGCCGTCGCGCACGCGCATGCGCGGTCCGTAGGTGTTGAAGATGCGGACGATCTTGGCGTCGACCCCGTGGTAGCGGTGGTAGGCCATGGTCATCGCCTCGGCGAAGCGCTTGGCCTCGTCGTAGACGCCGCGCGGACCCACCGGGTTGACGTTGCCCCAGTAGGT
This sequence comes from uncultured Acidobacteriota bacterium, assembly GCA_963834325.1. Classification (GTDB taxonomy): domain Bacteria; phylum Acidobacteriota; class Vicinamibacteria; order Vicinamibacterales; family UBA2999; genus CADEFD01. The sequence continues at coordinate 1,856,820 of CAWIBL010000012.1, read as the reverse complement.
TTCCTTCTGCGGATGCTCGAGCGGGTCGCCGTAGACCTCGGAGGTCGAGGCAATCACGAACGCGGCGCCCTTGGCCTTGGCCAGGCCGAGCGCGTTGTGGGTGCCGAGCGCGCCCACCTTCAGCGTCGGGATGGGCAGCTCCAGGTAGTCGATGGGGCTGGCCGGGCTGGCCCAGTGCAGCACGTAGTCGACCGGGCCGTCGACGTTGATGTAATTGGTGACGTCGTGCTTGATGAACTCGAAGTCGCGGTTCTTGATGTGGGCGATGTTGGCCAGGTCGCCGGTGAGCAGGTTGTCGATGCCGACGACGGAGTAGCCGCGATCGAGCAGCGCATCCGAGAGGTGGGAGCCGATGAAGCCGGCGGCCCCCGTGATGACGACGCGTTTCTGCATAGAAGCCTTTCGGAAGCCGTCAGTAGGCCGGGCGCTGCGAGAAGATCCCGCGCACCACGGTCAGCCAGATGATCTTGAGGTCGAGCGACACCGACCAGTTCTCGATGTAGTAGAGGTCGTATTCGATGCGCTTCTCGAGCGACGTGTTGCCCCGCCACCCGTTCACCTGCGCCCAGCCGGTGATGCCGGCCTTGACCTTGTGGCGCAGCATGTACTGCGGGATGCGGTGCTTGAACTGCGCGACGAAGTACGGCCGCTCGGGACGCGGGCCGACGATCGACATCTCGCCCTTGAGCACGTTCATGAACTGCGGCCACTCGTCGAGGTCGAAACGGCGCAGCCAGCGGCCCACGTTGGTGGCCCGGGAGTCGTCGTCGTCGGCCCACACCGGGCCGGTGTCGTCCTCGGCGTTCATGGGCATGGTGCGGAACTTGTAGACGCTGAAGGCGCGGCCGTCGAGGCCCATGCGCTCCTGCGAGTAGAAGATCGGGCCGCGCGAGCTGCGCTTGATGAGCCAGGCGATGATCAGGCCGGGCCCGGCCATGATGGTCAGGGCCACGACCGAGATGGCGATGTCGAGCGCGCGCTTGACGAACGCGTTGAGGCCCTGCAGCGGGATGTCGTTGACGTTGATGACGGGCAGGCCGTCGAGGTCCTCGAGGCGGGCCCGCAGGGCGATGAACTGCAGCAGGTCGGGCACCACCTTGACGTCGATGCACTCGCGGCTGGCGCCTTCGACCAGGTCGAGCATCTTGACGTGCTCTTCCATCGGCAGGGCCACGTAGAGATGGTCGATCTGCTCGCGCACGGCGATTTCGGGCGCCTCGGCCAGGGTGCCGAGCAGCGGCACGCCGCGGTAGCCGAGATAATCGCCGCCGGCCCGGTCGTCGACGAAGCCGACCACCTGGTACCCGAGCTGCCGGTGCTCGAACATGCGGTCGGCGACCATGCGCCCGAGATTGCCGGCGCCGGCGATCATGACGCGGCGCAGACCGATGCCCGAGACCCAGCGCCGTTCGAGCAGCTCGCGCACGAACTTGCGCTCGAGATAGCCGAGCACCACCACGCACACGAGGAAGATGGCCCAGACGAGCTGCGAGATCTCGTAGGTGCCGCGGCTCTTCACCGAGTCGGGGACGTAGTAGGCCTGGAAGTAGAGGGTGCCGACGACGCCGAAGACCACGGCAAAGATGCTGCCGACGAGCACGTTGAAGAAGTCGTCGATGCGCGAGCGGCCGCGGCGCAGGCGATAAAGGCCCTGGAGGTGGAAGCCGATCGGGACGATGATGGCCACGAAGGGCAGCACGTCGAGGTACTGCGAGAAGGGCGGCTGGCCCTTGGTCACCTCGAAGAGGCCGGCTTCGAAGCGGATGAGATAAGCGAGGACGAAGGCCACGGCGCCGATCGAGGCGTCGGTGAGCACGTGCAGGGCCACGAGCAGGCGGTTGTAGCGCCTTACCATCGTTCCCCCCGGGGCGCGGCGAGCACCTCGTCGACGGCGGCGCGGAACTCAGTGTGGAAGCGTTCGTGGCCGAAGCGTTCGGCATGAGCGCGGATGCGGTCGGACGGCCAGGCGGTGGCGGCCGCGCGGGTCATGGCGTCGCGCCACGCCGGCACGGTGTCGTCGGCGACGAGGAGGCCGGTCACCCCGTCGATGACCGTTTCGGTGGCGCCGCCGCGGCCGAGCGCGACCACGGGCCGGCCGCATGCCTGGGCCTCGACCGGCACGATGCCGAAATCTTCTTCGCCGGGCAGCAGCACGGCGGCGGCGGTCCGGTAGCGCTCACGGACCGCGGCGTCGTCGAGACGGCCGAGCAGACGGACGCCCGGCCCACGCGCCGCCCGCGACTCCAGCCCGGCGCGTTCAGGGCCATCGCCGATGATGTCGAGCGGCAGGTGCGCGGCGTGAGCGGCGTCGATGGCCAACTCCAGACGTTTGTAAGGAACCAGGGCGGACACGATGACGAAGGTCGGCTGCGGGGCCACCGCGGCGGGCGTGAAATACGCCGTGTCGACCGGCGGATAGACGATCGCCGACTGTCGATTATAGTACAGCCCGATCCGCCGGGCAACATACTGAGAAATAGCGAGATAGCGGTTCGGCCGTCCGGCCGTGGCCTGGTCCCAGCGGGCCATGCGCGCGAGGATCGGGCGGAGCGCGGCACTGGCCACGGCGCCGACCTTCTGGGGCCCGAAATAAGCGTCGAACTGGTCCCAGGCGTAGCGCATCGGCGTCAAGCAGTAGCAGATGTGCGGCACGCCGTCGGGCACCACCACCGACTTGGCCACGCAGTGGCTGCAACTGACCACCAGGTCGAAGCCGCGAAAATCCAGCCGCTCGATCGCCGCCGGGAAAATCGGCAGGTAGTAGCGATAGGCTTGGGCGGCAAAGGGCAGATGCTGCGTGAAGGCGGTGTGGATCGGGCGGTCCTCGATGAGCGGCGACACCGACCCCTTGACGTGCATCAGGGTGAAGAGCTCGGCCTGCGGGAAGATCTCGCACAGCCGCTCCAGGGCCTTCTCGCCCCCCCGCATGCCGGTCAGCCAGTCGTGAACCAGCGCGACGCGCACTACGCCGCCCCCAGTACGTGCCGGTAGACGGCCAGCGTTTCGGCCGCGGCTTTGGTCCAGGAGAACTGCCCGGCCCGCTCCAGGCCGCGCGCGATGAGGACCTGGCGCAATGCCTCGTCGGTGACGGCGCGGCGGATGCCGTCGGCAATCGAGGTGACGTCGTAGGGGTCGACGAGCAGCGCGGCCTCGCCGGTGACCTCGGGTAGCGACGACACGTTCGAGGTCACGACCGGGGTGCCGTTGGCCATGGCCTCGAGCGGCGGTAACCCGAAGCCTTCGTAGAGCGACGGAAAGACGAAGGCCCGGGCCAGGCGGTAGAAGATGACCAGCGTCGGCGCCGGCTGGAACCCGAAGAAGCGCACGTGCTTGTCGAGCCGGTGGCGATGGACGGCCTGCCGCACCGACGGATAGTTGGACGTCTCGTCGCCGATCACGACCAGCTTCAGGCCGTCGGGGCCATCGGCCCGGGCGGCGGCAAACGCGGCAATCAGCCGATCGATGTTCTTGTGCGGTTTGATGTTGCCGACGTACAGCACGAACGGATGGTCGAGTTGGAAGCGCTGCCGCACGCGGTCGATGGCGGCGTCGTCCGGCGGCGCGGCAAAGCGCGTGTCCAGGCCGTTGCAGATGACCGTCACCTTGTCGGGCGCGACGCCCGTGTAGTAGAGGATGTCGCGCTTCGAGGCTTCCGACACGGTCAGCACGCGGTCGGCCTTCCGGGCGGCCATGCGGATCATCGAATGGGCGTAGAGGAAGGCGGCGCGGTTGGGCAGATACTCGGGAAAGCGCAGGTGGATGCAGTCGTGAATGGTCACGATGGCGCGGCAGCGGACGAGCGGCGGCAGCACGTAGTGAGGCGCGTGCAGCAGGTCGGCGCGGGCCCGCGCCACGGCCAGCGGAATGCGCCATTGCTCCGCCATCGAGTAGGGCCCGGCCGTCTCGGTGACGGCGTGGAAGTTGGGCCCGGCGGCAATCGCCGCGGCGGCATCACCGGGCTTGGTCAGCAGGATGTAGTCGGTGGCCGGGTCGAGCGCGCCCAGTTCGGCGACCAGGTTGCGGATGTACGTGCCGATGCCGAAGTCGTGCAGTTTCCGGGCATCCAGTACGATCCGCATGGGCCCTGGCAGTTTATCGGACATCCAGGCCGCGGCGCTTCAGCCACCAGGCCAGGAGCGGGGCCCAGCCGGGGTGGTGCTTGCGGTAGAAGGCGAGCTGGCTCTGGCGTCGCCGCACCTCGGTGGCGGCCGGCGCCCCCGCCGCCGAACGTCCGCGGAGGTGGCGCACGGTCACCGTGGGCACGAACCGCACGTGGCGCCCGCGGGCGCGGAGCGCGGCACCGAGGTCGACGTCCTCGGTGTACATGAAGTAGCGCTCGTCGAGCAGGCCGACGGCCTCGAGGTCGGCGCGGCGGACCAGCAGGCAGGCGCCGCTGACCCAGTCACGGCGGCCCGGTTCGGCGGTCAGCCGCTCGACGCGGGCCACCGCCCGCGGTGTCCGCGCCTCGTAGGCCCGGACCAGCCGGCGCTGCGTGAACTCGCCCCACGGGCTGATCATCGGGCCGAACGACAGTTCCGGCCGCCCGTCCGCGTCCACCAGCCGCGGCCCGGCGGCAGCCGCCGCCGGATTGGCCAGCAGCGCCCGCACCAGGGCCGGCACCTGGCCGGCCGGGACCTCGGTGTCGGGATTGAGCAGCAGCACCAGATCGCTGGCGGTGGCGCGGATGCCCAGGTTGTTGCCGCGCGAGAAGCCGACGTTGCCGCCGGCGTCGAGCGCCAGCACGCCGGGCCAGTCGCGCCGCAGCCACTCGAGAGTGCCGTCGGTCGAGCCGTTGTCCACGACCACGACGGCGGTGGGGAAGGGCGCGGTGTGGCCGACGAGGCTGCGCAGGCAGCGCTCGAGATCGGCGCGCACGTTGTAGCTGACGATGACGACGGCCAGAGTCGGCTCAGACACCGGCCGCCTCTTCGAGGCATGCGAGGGTGCGCGCGGCGGCTGCGCTCCATTGATAGCGCGCCAGCACCGGCCCGGCGGCGCGGCGCAGGCGGCCGCGGGCCTCGGCGTCGTCGAGCAAGGTGCCGACCGCGGCGGCGACCGCGGCGGCGAGGCCGGCGGTGTCGGCCACGCGCACGGCCGCGTCGCCGTAGATCTCGCGCGCCACCGCCGTGTCGAGCACGACCGGCACCGCGCCTCGGGCCATGGCCTCGAGCGGCGTGAACCCGAACCCCTCGTACTGGGAGAGGAACGCGAACACCGTCGCCTGCTGATAGAGGGCCTCGAGCGTGGCCTCATCGACCCAGTGGCGGAGCCGGGCGCGCCCGTCGAGCCCGCGCGCGGCGATGAGGGCGGCGAAGTCCACGTGGGGCGAGGTGCGGTTCTCGCCCACGATCTCCAGCCGCGCCTCGGGCCGCCTGCGGGCCACGGCGGCGAAGGCCTCGATGAGCACGTCCACGCGGCGCCGCTGGAAGAGCGAGCCGACAAAGAGCACCACCGGCTCGCGCGTGGCCGCCGGCGGCACCTCCGGTGGCCGCACGGCGATGTGGACCAGACGGATGCGGCCGGGGTCGAGGCCGATGTGCCGCGCGATCTCGCCGGCCGAGAAGGCCGACGGCGCCAGCACGGCCCGGGCTCGGCGCGCCGACCAGGCCGTGAGCCGGCGCCGGCGCAGCCCTTCACGCCGGGAGAACCACTCGGGATGGGCGAAGAACGAGACGTCGTGCACCGCCAGCACCACCGGCGCCGGGCAGGTGAGCGGCGCGGTGTAGGCCGGAGCGAAGAGGACGTCCGGCCGGTGGGCGGCGAGCGCGCGCGCCAGGTCCCACTGCTCCCAGCGGGTGCCGCCGGCGCCGGGCACGACGCGGAGCGCGTCGTGCCATCCCTCGGGCACCCGCGCCGCCGGCGAGTGGGCGTAGAGCGTGACCTCGTGCCGCCGGCGTACGCCGGCGGCGTGCCATTCGACGAGCAACTCGGTGAGATAGCGCCCGACGCCGGTCTGGTGGCCGGTCAGCTCCCGGGCGTCGATGGCCAGGCGCATCAGCGCCGCTCCCGCCGCGTCCGCAGGGCCGCGGCGTAGGCGCCCCACGTGGCCTCGGCGGCCCGGGTCCACGAGAAGCCCGCGGCGCGGGCCAGGCCACGGATAGAGAGGTCGGCGGCCCGGGTGTCGTCCAAGCACGCCTCCAGGGCGTCGGCCCACGCGGCTGGCGCATCGGGCGCGGCGTAGAGGCCGGCGTCGCCGACGACCTCGGGCAGGGCCCCGGCCGGCGACACGATCACCGGCACGCCGCAAGCCATGGCTTCGAGCGCGGGCAGGCCGAAGCCCTCGTCGAGCGAGGGCACGACCACGGCGCGGGCGCGGGTGTAGAGCGCGCGGCGCGTCTCGTCGTCGACATAGCCGGTCAACGTGACGTGGCCGGCAAGCGGCGCCTCGGCGGCCCGGGCCGCCCACGGCTGACCGGCGTCGGTGACGCGCCCGGCCAGCACCAGCGGCGGCGCGTCGGGACGGCGGGCGAGCAGCGCGGCATAGCCCTCGAGCAGGACCCCGACGTTCTTGCGCGGCTCGAGCGTGCCGATGAACAGGAACTGGTCGCCGTGTCGGCCGCGCCGGGCGGCGCGGACCCCGGCGGCCCAGGCCGGTGCGCCGAGCGGCGTGCTCGTCACTTGCGCCGCCGGCACGTGCAGCTCGCGCGTGACCAGGTGCGCGGCATAGGCCGACCCGGCCAGGACGTGGTCGGCGCGGGCGACGTGCTGCCGGGCCAGACGCGTGAAGTCGCGGCGGACGGCGCCGGCGACGTGATCGGGATGCCGCAGGAAGTGCAGGTCGAACACCGTGACGATCTGCGCGGCGCGCCGCGCCGGCACGAGCAGCGGCGTCGGCGAGTGGGCCACGTCGCAGGGCCCGGCCAGCCGTTCGATCGGCGGCCACTCCAACCGGTGCCAGCCCCAGGTCAGGGCGCGGACGGGCACGCGTCGATCGACCACGGCCGCCGCCGGAATCTCGCGGGCGATTCTCGGGTCGACGCGGTCGGCCCAGGAACTCGAAAACAAGGTGACGGTCCGCCCGGGCCCGGCCGTGGCCGCCAGCGCCCGCGCCAGTTCATGCACGTACTCACCGATGCCGGTTTTTGCCCGCAACGCCGGGCGGTAGTCGACGACCACGTGCACGCGCGGGAACGGTACCACGACCCCACCGTGACGGCAAGTCCTTGTGGGTCAGTATGTTGACACTCGTCCGCAGCGGATGGTACCGTGATGTGTTTGCGCGAGCGCAGAGTCGCGGCTCGCGAGCACGGGGAGAGGCGCATGAAGGTCGCAGTTGTAGGTACGGGCTACGTTGGCTTGGTCGTGGGGGCGTGTCTGGCCGAGAGCGGCAACGACGTCATGTGCGTCGACAAGGACGAAGCCAAGGTCCGTATGCTCCGGCGGGGCAAGAGCCCCATCTACGAACCCGGCATCGAAGACCTGCTCCGGCGCAACAAGGCCGAAGGGCGCCTGACGTTCACGACCGACCTGCCCAAGGCGGTGCGCCAGTCCACCATCATCTTCATTGCCGTCGGCACCCCGCAGGGCGAGGACGGCTCAGCCGACCTGCAGCACGTGCTCGGCGTGGCCAAGCAGATCGCCAAGGCGATGAACGGCTACAAGGTCATCGTCGACAAGAGCACCGTGCCGGTCGGCACCGCCCAGCGCGTGCGCGACATCATCCGCCGCGAGACCACGCACCCCTTCAGCGTGGTCAGCAACCCCGAGTTCCTCAAGCAGGGCGCCGCCGTCGACGACTTCATGAAGCCCGACCGGGTGGTGATTGGCGCCGAGGACCCGCGCGCGGCCGAGCTGATGGTGACGCTGCACAAGCCGTTCACCCGCACCGGCGCGCCGATCATGGTGATGGACTGCGCCAGCGCCGAGCTGTCGAAGTACGCCGCCAACGCCATGCTGGCGACCAAGATCTCGTTCATGAACGAGATCGCCAACGTGTGCGAGGCCTACGGCGCCGACGTCGACCGCGTCCGCCAGGCCATGGGCTCGGACCGCCGCATCGGCCCGGCCTTCCTCTTCCCCGGCGTCGGCTACGGCGGCAGCTGCTTCCCGAAGGACGTCAAGGCGCTGATGAAGTTCTCGGCGGACAAGAAGTACGACTTCAAGATCCTGAAAGCGGTCGAGGCCGTGAACGAGTCGCAGAAGCGCCTGCTGCTGCGCAAGATGGACGGCCACTTCGGCTCACTCAAGGGCAAGACCATCGCGGTGTGGGGCTTGGCCTTCAAGCCCAAGACCGACGACATGCGCGAAGCCCCGGCCATCCCGATCATCAAGACCCTGCTCGAGAAGGGCGTCAAGGTCCACGCCTACGATCCGGAAGCGATGACCATGGCCAAGGGCTTCTTCGGCAACGCCGTCACCTTCCACAAGAAGAACTACGACGCGCTCAAGGGCGCCGACGGCCTCGCCGTCATCACCGAGTGGCAGGAGTTCCGCGAGCCGGACTTCCAGCGCATGCGCTCGCTGATGAAGACGCCGGTGGTGTTCGACGGCCGCAACATCTACCAGCCCGAGCAGATGAAGGAGCTCGGGTTCACCTACTACTCGGTCGGGAGGTAGGCCCGTGGCGCGGGTACTCGTGACCGGCGGGGCCGGCTACATCGGCAGCCACGCCGCCAAGGCACTGCAGGCGGCCGGCCACGCCGTCGTGATTCTCGACGATCTGTCGGCGGGTCACGTCGAGGCCACCCGCGGCTTGCCGCTCGTGCGCGCCCGCGTGCACGACACCGCGGCGGTACGGGCGGCGCTGGCCGAGCATCGCATCGACGCGGTCATGCACTTTGCCGCGTGGCTGGCAGTGGGCGAGTCGGTGCGCCAGCCCGGCAAGTATTACGAGAACAACCTGACCGGTTCGCTGCTGCTGCTCGAGGCCATGGCTGCCGAGGGCGTGACGCGGCTGGTCTTCTCGTCGACCTGCGCGGTCTACGGCGAGCCGCAGCGGCTGCCCTTGAGCGAAGACCACCCGACCGCGCCGGTCAACGCTTACGGCGAGTCGAAGCTGGCGGTCGAGCGGGCCCTCCGGCACTTCGACACGGCTCACGGGCTGAAGTCGGTGGCGCTGCGCTACTTCAACGCCGCCGGGGCCGATCCCGACGGCGAACTGGGCGAGGATCACGATCCCGAGATCCACCTGATTCCGCTGGCCATCGACGCTGCCCGCGGCGGCAAGGGCCTGCTCGTTTTCGGGCAGGACTACCCGACCCCCGACGGCACGTGCCTGCGCGACTACATCCACGTCGCCGACCTGGCCGACGCGCACGTGGCGGCGCTGGCCGCGCTCGAGGCGGGGGCCGCCTCGAACCGCTACAACGTCGGCACCGGGCGTCCGTGGTCGGTGAAGGAAGTGATCGACACCGTCGGCCGCGTCGTCGGCGCGCCGGTGCAGTGGACGCCGGCGCCGCGCCGCGACGGCGATCCCTCGGCCCTCTACGCGGCCAGCGATCGCACGCAGGCCGAACTCGGCTGGCGGCCTCGCGTCAGCGATCTCGAGACCATCGTGTCGCACGCCGCGCGGTGGCGTGCGGCGCACCCGGGGGGATACCGGTCCACCGCGGCACGCTGATGGACCCACTCCTCCGCCTCCTCCGATACGCCGCACCGCACCGGCTCGTCATCGGGGGAGCGTTTGCCGCCATGCTGCTCTACGGCGCGGCGTCGGCGGGACTGGCGTGGCTGATCAAGCCGATTCTCGACCAGGTGCTGCCGGCGCGGGAGTCGCTCGGCTTCGTGGCCACCGCCATCCTCGCCGTCTACGTCGCCAAGGGCCTGGGCAGCTTCCTTTCCAGCTACTGGATGGACGACCTGGGCCACCGCGTGGTCATGGCCCTGCGCTCCGACCTCTTCGAGCACGTGCTCGGCCAGTCGGCCGCGTTCTTCGCCCGGCGCAGCACCGGCCAGTTGCTGTCGCGCGTCAACAACGACGTCGGCCAGGTGCAGCGGGCGGTGTCCGAGACGGTCGGCGACCTGGCGCGCGAGACGCTCACCGTCTTCGGCTACGCCGGGTTGCTGGTCTACATCGACGGCGGCCTCGCCCTCGTCTGTCTCACCGCGGCGCCGATCATCGTCTACCCGCTGTCGCGCCTGGGCAAGCGCCTGCGCAACGTGTCGCGGCGCAGCCAGGAGGCGCTCGAACGCTTGTCGCACGTGGCCGGCGAGGCGTTTGCCGGCCACCGCATCGTCAAGGCCTTTCTGGCCGAGGGCCGCGAAGCCGCCAAGTTCCGCGGCGCCTCGCTGGATCTCTACCGCATCAACATGAGCGTCACCGGCGTGCTGTCGCTGCTGCCGCCGCTCATGGAGGCGCTGGGCGGCCTGGCCGTGGTCGGCGCGCTGTGGTACGGCAGCGGCGAGATCGCCGCCGGGCGGCTCACGCCGGGCGAGTTCACGTCGTTTGTCGCGGCCCTGCTGCTGATGTACGGGCCAATCAAGAAGCTGACCCGCGTCAACGCCAACCTGCAACAGGCCGCGGCAGCCGCCGAGCGGGTCTTCGAGCTGCTCGACGCGCACACCGAGGTGGTGGAGCGTCCGGGCGCGCTCGACCTGCCGCGCTTCTCGCAGGCGGTCGAGTACCGCGACGTCACCTTCGGCTACGAGGACGGCCACGGCCGGGCCGTGCTGAGCGGCGTGTCGTTCACCGTGCCGGCCGGGCACGTCGTGGCCATCGTCGGCAAGAGCGGCGCCGGCAAGACCACCCTGGCCAACCTGCTGCCGCGCTTCTACGACGTGTCGAGCGGCGCGGTGCTGGTCGACGGACACGACGTGCGCGACGTCACGCTGGCCTCGCTGCGCCGCCAGATCGGCGTCGTCACGCAGGAGACCGTGCTCTTCGACGACACGATCGCGGCTAATATCGCCTACGGAATGCCCGACGCGAGCATGGCGGCCATCGAAGCTGCGGCCCGGGCCGCGCATGCCCACGACTTCATCCAGGGACAGCCGGCCGGCTACGAGACGCGCATCGGCGAGCGCGGCCAGCGGCTGTCGGGCGGCCAGCGGCAGCGCCTGGCCATCGCCCGGGCCCTGCTCCGCGACGCCCCTATCCTGGTGCTCGACGAGGCCACCTCGTCGCTCGATTCCGAATCCGAGCGGCTGGTGCAGGACGCGCTGGCCGTGCTGATGCGCAACCGCACGTCGTTTGTCATCGCGCACCGGCTCTCGACCGTGCAGCGGGCCGATGCGATCCTGGTGTTCGATCGCGGCCGGCTGGTGGAACGCGGCCGCCACGACGAACTCGTGGCCCGCGACGGCGCCTACGCGCGGCTCTACCGGGCGCAGTTTGCCGAGGGGAAACGGACCGGTCGCGCCGCGACCGGCGTGCCGCAGGCCTGATGGCGGCGACAGGGAGGACGGCCCAGCGATGATGAGGAGCATGACCGGGTTCGCGGCGGTGACCCACGACGACGAGCGCGGCTCGCTGTCGGTCACCGTGCGGGCCGTGAATCACCGGTTCCTGGACCTGCAGTTGCGCCTGCCGCCGCTCGTCGCCGAGGCCGAGCCGCGGGTGCGGGCGCTGCTGCAGAAGCGCCTGGCCCGCGGCCGCGTCGAACTGCAGGTGTCGGCGCAACCGCGCGGCGGTCCCACGCCGGTGGTCGAGCTGAACGAGGGCTTCGTGACGGCGTTGACCGGCGCGCTCGAAGCCGCCCGCGCCGCGGGTCTGGTGCAGGGGGCGCTCACCCCGGGCGACCTGCTGCGGCTGCCGCAGGCCCTGGCCATTCGCGAACGGGCGCCCGACACGGCGGCCGGGACGTGGTGGACCGACGCCACCGAAGCCACCGTGGGCCGGGCCATCGCCGCGCTCGACGAGATGCGCACGCTCGAGGGCGGTCACCTGCGGGCCGACCTGGCCATGCGCAAGCGCGCGCTCGGCACGCTCATCGTCGGCATCGCCGCCGCCGCCGACAACGGCCGCGTGCAGGTCGAGGAGCGGCTGCTGGAGCGGGCCCGCGAACTGAGCGCCACGCTGCCCATCGACCAGGCGGCCCTGGCCCAGGAAGTGGTGCGCGTGGCGCAGCGTTCGGACATCACCGAGGAGGTCACGCGCTTCCGCGCCCACCTCGAACACTGGGACGCGCTGGCCGACGGCGACGAGCCGTGCGGCCGCAAGCTGGACTTCCTGCTGCAGGAGATGAACCGCGAGATCAACACCATCGGCAGCAAGGCCGACGGCCTGCAGGTCTCCGAGCACATCATCGAGGCCAAGGCCGAACTCGAGCGGATGCGGGAGCAAGTGCAGAATGTCGAGTAGCCGCGGGCTCCTGTTCGTCATCTCGGCGCCGTCGGGCACGGGCAAGACGACCCTCGTGGAGCGGCTGGTCCAGATCCTGCCGAACCTGCGGATGTCGCGGTCCTACACCTCGCGGGCCATCCGCGCCGGCGAGCGCGAGGGGGTGGACTACCACTTCATTGCGCGGGCGGCGTTCGACGAGATGATCGAGGAGAACGCGTTTCTCGAGTGGGCCGATGTCTTCGGCAACCTCTACGGGACGGCCGCGGCCGACGTCCAGCGGATGCTCGAGAGCGGCCAGGACGTGGTCCTCGTCATCGACGTGCAGGGCGCGCGCCAGGTGCGCCAGCGCGGCGCCGATCACACCGCCGTGTTCGTCATGCCGCCGTCCTACCAGGTGCTCGAACGGCGCCTGCGCGGGCGCAGCACCGAGCCCGAGGCGGCGCTGCAGCGGCGGCTCGAGACGGCGCGGGCCGAGGTGTCGAGCTATCGGGAGTACGATTACGTCGTGGTCAACGACGACCTGGAATCGACCGTGGTGCGGCTGCAGGAGATCATCGCCGCCGAACGGTCGCGCGTGCACCGCATGAACCGAGTGGCCGACGCCGTCGTGCGGACCTTCTTCGTCGGCTGGAGCCGGCCCTAGGCCGGAAGGAACGACCATGGCACGCATCACCGTCGGCGTGAGCGGCGGCATCGGCGCCTACAAGGCGGCCGAGGTCGTGCGCGGCCTGCAGAAGCGCGGCCACGACGTCACCGTGGTGATGACCCGCAGCGCGCGCCGCTTCGTGGGCGAGCTGACCTTCGAGGCGCTCACCGGGCGCCGCGTGGTCACCAGCCAGTGGGCGCCCGGCCTCAACGCCGACATCGAACACATCGCCCTGGCCACGGCTTCCGATCTCATCCTCGTCGTCCCGGCCACGGCCAATACCATCGCCCGGTTCGCGCATGGCCTGGCCGACGACTTCCTGAGCTCCCTCTTCCTGGCCACGACCGCGCCGGTGCTGCTGGCGCCGGCCATGAACACCCACATGCTCGCCCACCCGGCCGTGCAGGAGAACCTGCAGACCCTGGCGCGCCGCGGCGTGAAATTCGTCGAGCCGGGCGAGGGCTATCTGGCGTGCGGCTGGGTGGGGAAGGGGCGCCTGGCCGAACCCGAGGACATCGTCGAGGCCGCTTGCCGCATGGTCGCGCCGGCGGCGCCCGGCGGCGTGTCGACCGGCCCCGCCTTCGCAGAGGCGCTGGCGGGCACGACGGTGCTGGTCACGGCCGGACCGACCTTCGAGGATCTCGACCCGGTGCGCTTCATCGGCAACCGCTCGAGCGGGCGCATGGGATACGCGGTGGCGGCCGCGGCGGCGGGCCGCGGCGCCGCCGTCACGCTCGTGTCCGGGCCGACCCACCTGGACCCGCCGCCCGGGGTGACCATGGTCCGCGTCCGCAGCGCCGCCGACATGCACGCCGCGGTGATGGCGCGGGCCGGTGAGGTCGACGCCATCGTGATGGCGGCGGCGGTAGCCGACTACACGCCCGAGACGGTGGCGGACCAGAAAGTCGCCAAGGCCGAGGGCGGGTGGACGGTGCCGCTCAAGCGCACGACCGACATCCTCGCCGATCTCGGACGCTTGCCGTCGCGCGCGGCCAAGCGGCCGGTCCTCATCGGCTTTGCCGCCGAGACGCATGACCTGCTGGACCATGCCGAGGCCAAGCGCCGGCGCAAGAACGTGGACCTGATGGTGGCCAATGACGTGACCCAGCCGGGCGCGGGCTTCGATGTGGACACCAATGCCGTGACCTTCCTCGACGACGCGGGCGCCGAGACGACGCCGCTCCTGCCGAAGACCGAGGTGGCCGGACGCATCCTCGACCGGCTCGCGGCGCTGCTCGGCGTGGCCGCGCCGCCGGTGAGGCGCTGATGGACCGCGACACCCTGGCCGCGCATCTCGATTTCTTCCGCGAACTCGGCGCCAGCGGCATCAGCGTCGATCCCGGCTGGCGCGATCGCGCGGACCGCGGGCCCGTGCCGACGGCGGGCGCGCCCGGCGCCGCGGCCGCCGAGCCCGAGGGGCTGATCGCCGTGCCCCCGGCGCCAGCGCTGCCGGCGCCCGAAGCGCTGCAAGCGCTGCGCGATCATATCGGGCCCCAGTGCCCCCGCTGCAAGCTGGCCGGGCTGGGGCGCCGGCAGGTGGTCTTCGGCGTGGGCCATCCGCAGGCCCGCCTGATGTTCGTCGGCGAGGCCCCGGGCGAGGACGAGGACAAGAGCGGCGAGCCGTTCGTGGGCCGCGCCGGCCAGCTGCTCACCAAGATCATCGAGGCCATGGGCATGACCCGCGAGCAGGTCTACATCGCCAACCTCATCAAGTGCCGGCCGCCGGGCAACCGCAATCCCGAGGCCGACGAGATGGCCACGTGCGAGCCGTTCCTCTTCGAGCAGCTCGCCATCATTCAGCCGCGCGTGGTCGTGGCCCTGGGCAAGTTCGCGGCGCAGTCGCTGCTGCGCACGACCGAGCCGATCACCAAGTTGCGCGGCCGCGTCTTCGACTGGCGCGGCGCCTCGCTCGTCCCCACGTTCCACCCGGCCTACCTCCTCAGGAATCCCCCCGCGAAGCGCGAAGTGTGGGAAGACATGAAGAAGGTTCGCGACCTCCTCCAGGCGTAGGCGCGGTGCCGCGATTCGTGTCGGTGGCCGTGCCCGTGCCGGCGCTCGACCTGCTCACTTACCGCGTGCCCGAGGGCTGGCCGGCGCCGGTGGCCGGGGCCCGGGTGGACGTGCCGCTCGGCCCGCGGCGGCTCACCGGCATCGTCGTCGACCCGGCGCCGCCCGATCCGCCGGCGGGGATGCGCCTGCGCGATCTCCTGGCCGTGCGCGACACCTCCGCCTTCGTGCCGCCGTCGCTGGCGACGCTGGCGCTGTGGGTGGCCGACTACTACGTGGCCGGCCCCGGCGACGTGCTGGCCTCGGCGCTGCCGCCGCGCGTGCTCACCGGCGACGCGCGGACCTTCAAGCGCCGGCGCGTGGCGCTCCTGACCGCGCTCGGGCAGCAGGTCGCGGCGGCCGCCGCCGATTCCGACGGTGCCTCGCCCGGCGACGCCGAGACCGCGGCCATCCGCCTGGGCGCGCGGCAGCGCGAGGCGCTCGTGCTCCTGGCCGGAGCGCCGGCCGGACTGCCCGCATCGGTGCTGGCCGCTCGCGGCATCGCCGCGTCCACGCTCACGCGCCTCGAACAGGCCGGCCTGGTGGCCATCACCCACGAGACCGTCGTGCGCGATCCCTTCGCCGCCCACGCCACCGCGCCCGAGGACAACGGCCGCGCCCTGGCGCTCACCGGCGAGCAGCGCGCCGCCCTCGACGTGCTGGAGCCGCTGGCCGATACCGGCGAGTACCGGGCCGCGCTGCTCAAGGGGGTCACCGGCAGCGGCAAGACCGAGATCTACCTGCACCTGGCCGACCGCGTGCGCGCGCACGGACGCCAGGCCCTCATCCTGGTGCCCGAGATCGCGCTGACGCCGGCGGTGGCCGGGCGGGTGCGCGCCCGCTTCGGCGATCGCGTGTCGATCCAGCACAGCGGCCTGTCCAACGGCGAGCGCCACGACCAGTGGCACCGCGTGCGCGACGGCAGCGTGGACGTGGTCGTCGGCACGCGCTCGGCGGTGTTCTCGCCGCTCGAGCGGGTCGGCCTGGTCGTCGTCGACGAGGAGCACGACACCTCCTACAAGCAGGACGAGACGCCCCGGTATCACGGCCGTGACGTGGCGGTGATGCGGGCCAGGCAGCAGGGCGCGCTGGTGGTGCTGGGCTCGGCGACGCCGTCGCTCGAGTCGTTCCACAACGCCACGCGCGGCCGCTACACGCTGGTCTCGCTGGAGCGGCGCGTCGCCGATCGGCCGATGGCGGCGGTGCACGTCGTCAACATGCGCGAAGAGTGGGCCGAGGCCGGGGCCGAGGTCATCCTCAGCCGCCGTCTGCTCGACGGCATCACCACGCGGCTGGCGGCCGGCGAGCAGGCGCTGGTGCTGCTCAATCGCCGCGGGGTGTCGTCGGCGGTGCTGTGCCGCCAGTGCGGCAGCACGGTCGAGTGTCCGCACTGCAGCGTGTCGATGACGGTGCACGGCTCCGGCCATCGCGCCCGGGCGCAATGCCACTACTGCGACTACGCCTGCGCCGTGCCGCCGGTGTGCCCGAAGTGCGCCGCGCCTTACCTGGAGCACCTCGGCTTCGGCACCGAGCGCCTCGAACTCGAGCTGCGCGAGCGCTTCCCCGAGGCGCGCATCGGCCGCGTCGACCGCGACACGGTGGGCCGCGCGGCAGCCTCACGGCGCTGCTCGCCCGATTCGGCCGGCGCGAACTCGACGTGCTCGTCGGCACGCAGATGATCGCCAAGGGCCACGACTTCCCGTTCGTGACGCTGGTCGGCGTCGTCTCGGCCGACGTCGGCCTCGGCCTGCCCGACTTTCGCGCCGCCGAACGCACCTTTCAGCTCATCACGCAGGTGGTGGGGCGGGCCGGCCGCGGCGAGCGGCCGGGCGAAGCCTGCGTGCAGACGCTCTTCCCCTCGCACTACGCCGTGCGCAGCGGCTGCGCGCAGGACTACGGCACGTTCGTGACCAAGGAACTCGAGTTCCGCGCGGCCCTGCGCTACCCGCCGGTCACGGCCATGATCAACGTCGTCGTGCGCGGCCCATCGCTCGCCGAGGCGCTGCGCGCGGCTGGCGAACTGGCGGCGCTCGTGCGCGGCGCCATCGGCAACGCCGGCGTGGTGCTGCTCGGCCCGGCCCCGGCGCCGATCGCCAAGCTACGCGGTGAACATCGCGCCCAGTTCTTCCTCAAGGGCGGCAACCGGACGCTGATGAAAGACGCGGTGCGCGCCGCCCTGGCGGCCCGGCCGGCGCTGGCGCGGCGCACCGCCGTCGATGTCGATCCCGTCAGTATGTTGTGAGGCCGCGTCAGCGGCCGGCCGCCACCGGCGCCAGCTCGGGACCGACGCCCTCGATCGGCTCGACCGGCGCCGGCGTGAAGCACAGGATGAAGACCAGCGCGGCGGCCGCGGCCAGGGCGAGACGGCGGCGCCCGAGCGGCAGCTGGTCGTCGAGGGTCGGCGGATGTTGCAGTCCGGCGACAGCCAGCACCACCACCATCACCAGCGCCCACGCCGTCCAACTCATCGACACGAACGTGAGGCCGATGGCCACGGCGGCCGTGCCCAGCGTGATCCAGCGGGCGTGGCGGCCGAAGACGGCGTAGGACACATGGCCGCCGTCGAGCTGTGCCAGTGGAAACAGGTTGAGGGCGGTGGCCAGCAGGCCGAACCACGAGGCCAGGGCCATCGGGTGCAGGTGGAGCATCTGGCCGTCGGGCAGGGCGCCCCACAGCAGCCACTGCGTGGCCTGGTAGATGAGCGGCTCCCCGAGCGAGAGCATGTCGAGGTGCGTGGGCATTGGCACCGGCCGGGACCAGTAGAGGCCCAGCGCCAGCAGCGGCACGGCCACGACGAACCCGGCAAAGGGCCCGGAGGCGCCGATGTCGAAGAGGGCGCGCTTGTGCGGGATCGCGTCGCGGATGCGGATGAAGGCGCCGAAGGTGCCGGTGAGCGGCAGCGGCGCCGGCAGGAAGTAGGGGAGCGACGCGTCGACCCGGTACCAGCGGCAGGTCAGGTAGTGGCCGCACTCGTGGGCGCCGAGGATGGCCAGCACCGACAGGCTGAACCACAGGCCGCCGAGCCAGAACTCGGAATTCGAGAGCTCCGGCGGCGTCTGCCCGACTTCCGTCAGGAAACCCACATAGTGCCAGCCGCCGAAGTAGGTCGTGGCCAGCAAGGTCGCGGCCAGGCAGAGCACATGGACGCGCACGCGGTCGCCCCGCCAGCGCGGCGCTGGGGGCGCCGGGAGCGGGGGAGGCGCCGGCAATTCGGGTTCCGCTGTCATGGGCCCGGGGGCGGGTCAGCCGATGTTCTGGAGGTCCTTGCCCGGCTTGAAGCGGATGGTCCGGCCGGGGGGAATTTTCACTTCGCGGCCGGTGCGCGGGTTGCGGCCGATGCCGCGCTTCCGCGGCTTGACCTGGAACACGCCAAAGCCCCGCAGCTCAATACGTTCCCCGCGCTGCATGGAAATGCGCATGGCGTCGAACACGGCGTCGACCGCCAGTTCGGCCTTCACTTTGGTGATCTCGGCCAGCCGCGAGACCTCGTTGACGATGTCGACCTTGATCATCGAGTGGTAAGTGGTTGCGGCAGCGCGATAACTATCATAGATAGAGTGACTTACGCTGTCAACGGGGGCGTCGCCCGGGGAATCGGCCCGGCCCCGGCGTGCGGGAACGCGCCGTAATGCGCGTACACTGAGCAGAACGTGCCCCGCGCGCTCCCCACCGTTGTCCTCGTCGGCCGGCCGAATGTCGGCAAGTCCACGCTGTTCAACAGGATGACCGGCACCCGGCGGGCTATTGTCACGCCCGTGGCCGGCACCACCCGCGACGCCATGCGCCACCCCGTGCCGGTCGCCGACGGCGGGTTCCTGCTGACCGATACCGGCGGCATGTTCGGGCGGAGCGAAGACCCGCTGCACGAACTGGTCGTCGAGGCCGGGCAGCGCGCCCTGACCACGGCCGACCTCGTCATCTTCGTCGTCGACGGCCGGGAGGGCCTGGTGTCGGGCGACCAGGAAATCGCCCAGGCCGTGCGCGGCACCGGCAAGCCGGTCGTGCTGGCCATCAACAAGACCGACGACAAGCGGTCGGTGGCCGGCGTGCTGGAGCTCTACCGGCTGGGTTTCGACCCGGTGGTCGAGGTCAGCGCCGAGCACGGCCGCGGCGTCGGCGACCTGCTCGACGAAGTCAAGAGCCGGCTGCCGGCGGCCGTCGCCACCAACGACGACGAATCCACCGACGAAGAAGTGCAGCACGGCCGGCACCAGCCGGGCGAGCTGGCGGTGGCCATCGTCGGCCGTCCCAATGCCGGCAAGTCGTCGCTGGTCAACAAGCTGCTGCGGGAAGACCGCATGATCGTGTCGCCGGTGCCCGGCACGACGCGCGATCCGGTCGACTCGATCTTCCTCTGGCATCGCAAGAAGATCCGCATCGTCGACACCGCCGGCATCCGCAAGGCCGGCCGCGTGGCCCGTGGCGGCGCCGTCGAGTCGCTGAGCGTGCTGCTGGCCAAGCGCGCCATCGCCGATGCCGACGTGGTCGTGCTCGTCGTCGATGCCATGGTCGGCGTGACCGATCAGGACGCGGCCATCGTCGGCGAGGCCGACGCGGCCGGGCGCGGCATCGTCATCGCCCTCAACAAATGGGACCTGCGCGAAGACCACAGCCAGGAAAGCGCCGAAGCCGCCGACGCCGAAGTGCGCCGGCGCCTGCCGTTCATGGATTACGCGCCCATCGTCCACATTTCAGCCAAGACCGGCGATCGCACGCCCAAGCTGGTCGAGATCGTGGACCGGGTGGCCACCGAGCGGCGCCGCCGCGTGGCGACCCACGCGCTCAACGACTACATCAGCCAGATCACGCAGGCCCATCCCCCGGTGGCCGAAGGCAAACGCTCGGTGCGCGTGCTCTTTGCCGCCCAGACCGGCGTGGCCCCGCCGACCTTCGTGATGTTCACCAACATCAAGGCCGACCTCCACTTTTCCTACTTGCGCTACCTCACCAACCGCCTGCGCGACGAGTACGGCTTTGCCGGCTCGCCCCTCCGCCTGCACGTGCGGCCGCGGGCGCGCGCCCCCCGAAAGGGCACGGAACCGCGATGATCACCGTGATATACTCCACACTTCCGCTGGCTGGCCGCGGTTGGGCCAACTGAGCGGAGCGACGTGTATGGCGGCTCCGAAACTCGAGCGCCTCAAGGCCGCGGACGTATGCCAGATCGCCCAGGTGCAGCCTTATGTGCTGCGCTCCTGGGAGGCAGAATTCCCGGACCTTGGCCAGATAACGGCGGGAGGCCCCCGGGTCTACGGCCGCGCGGACGTCGAGCGCGTGCTGCGGATTCGGGAACTGGTCTACGGCGAAGGGCTCACGCTGGCCGGCGCGCGGCGCCGGCTGGAAGAGACCGCCGACGACCCGCCGGCATCGACCAGCGAGGACTTCTCGCTCGTCGACGAACAGACGCGCCGGCGGCTGCGTTCCGTGCGGGAAGGGCTGCAGGGCGTGCTGGCGCTGCTGGAGCGGCCCGCGGCCGGGGCGCAATTCGAGCTCGTGGCGGCGACCCCGGAACCGCCCGCGGCGGCGCCCCGGGCAGCCCGGCGGGCGCGGCGGTAAGACGGCGGCGGCAGAGCGACGACTCAAACGGGATGTAGCGCAGCCTGGCTAGCGCGCCTGCTTGGGGTGCAGGAGGTCCCGGGTTCGAATCCCGGCATCCCGACCAACCCTATCGTGTCCGTCGCCGGCGGCCCCACGCCGAGCGACTCCGTGACGGCGGACCCAAACCCCATGAACAAGAACGGCATCCTGTCAGTGGTCATCGTGGTGGCCGCGGTGCTGCTCATCGGCATGTGGGTGCTGCGCACGGGCCAGCAGCGCGCCGGAGCTCGCCAGTTCGATTGCGCGGCCGCCCCTTCGGCCCCAGGCCAGCTCGTCGTCGACAAGCTGCCCAACGTCTCGGTCAAGGCCTCGTGGCAGGCGCCCACCGGCGGCGAGTTGCCGACCTCGTACGTGCTCGAGTCCGGCAGCGGCCCCGGCAAGAACGACATCGGCACCTTCATCGTGCCCGGCTCGGCCACCACCACCGAACGGCAGGGCGCCGCCGGCACCTTCTTCGTGCGCGCCTATGCCCGCAACGCCTGCGGCACGAGCGCGCCGTCAAACGAAGTCGTCGTCACCTTGCCGTAGCACCACATCATGAGCCCCGTGTTCCGCGCGTCGCTCGTCTTCATCGGCGCCGCGCTCCTGGCGGCGCAGGCCGTGGCGACGGCGCGGCCGGGCGAGGCATTGCCCACGCGGCGGCTGGCCGACGTGGCCCTCCTCGACGCCGCCGGCAACCATCATCGCCTCTTCCGCTACAAGGCCGACACCGGCCTGGTGCTCTACTCGCAGCGCGCCGGCTGTCCGATCGTGAACGTCAACCTGCCCAAGCTGGCCGCCTTGCAGGCGAAGTTCGCGGCGCAGGGCATCCGCTTCCTGGTCTATAACAGCGCCGGCGAGAGCCGCGACGAGATTCGCGCCTGGGCCAAGGACTACGGTGTCGAGCTGCCCATCCTGCGCGACGCCGATCAGCTGCTGCTGAACGAACTCGGCGTCGAGCGCTCGGGCGTGGCCACGCTCATCGACAGCAAGACCCGGCGCATCGTCTACCAGGGCGCCGTCGACGATCAGTCCGACTACGAAGCGCAGAAGCCGCAGGCCACCAGCCACTACCTGGCCGAGGCCATCGAGGCGCTGGTGGCCGGGCGTCCCGTGGCCGTGCCGGTGGCCGATTCGCTCGGCTGCCTGATGACGCCGCTGCCGCCGGACCTGCCGCTGGCGGTCAATCATTACTCCACCCTGGTGGCCCCGGTGATCCGCGAGAAGTGCGTCACCTGCCACCGGCCGAAAGGCGCCGGTCCGTTCGCCTTCACCAGCTACGCGCTGGCGCAGCGCTGGGCGGCGATGGCGAAAGAGACCATCCTCAACGGCCGCATGCCGCCGCACGACGCCGACCCGGAGATCGGCCACTTCGCCTTCGACCGCTCGCTGAGCGGCACCGAGAAGCGCAACCTCGTCCGCTGGGTCGAGGCCGGCGCTCCGCGTGGGGACGGTCCCGACCCGCTCGAAGCGCCGCTGACCGTGCCGGCCGAATGGCCCGACGGCGCACCCGATCTGATCCTGACCCTGCCGCCCTACCAGGTGCCGGCCACCGGCGTCATCGACTACCTGTATCCCTCGGTGCCGACCGGCCTCACCAAGGACACCTGGGTGAGGCGTGTGGTGGTGCTGCCCTCGAGCGAAGCGGTCACGCATCACGTGCTGGCGTTCCTCGAACCGTTCGACGATCGCCGGCCGGCCGGACTCACGGCCGACGACTGGGTCGGCGTTTATTCGCCCGGCGTCGACATGTCCTCGGGCGGGATCGCCGATTCGAGCCGCGGCGACGCCGCGCTGCTCCTGCCGGCCAAGTCCACCGTTTACTTGCAGGTGCACTACACGACGACGGGCAAGCCGGTCGCCAACACCATCCGCCTCGGCATCTACTTCCACAAGGGCACGCCCACGCATCGTCTCCGCACCATGGGCATCCCCTCGGATCTCCTGATCCCGCCCGGCGTGGCCGATTATCCGGTGTCGGCCAGCCATACGCTGAAGGAAGACATCGTCCTCTACGGGCTCTATCCGCACATGCACTACCGCGGCAGCCGCGCCAAGTACACGGTCGACATCCCGGGGCAGGAGAGCGAGGTGCTGCTGTCGGTGCCGCGCTACCGCTTCAACTGGCAGAACATCTACTACCTGGCCGAACCCCGGCGCGTGCCCAAGGGCGCCACCGTGCACTTCAGCGGCGCCTTCGACAATTCCAGCGACAACCCGCTCAACCCGGATCCGACCAAGACCGTGCCGTTCGGCAACCAGAGCTGGGACGAGATGTTCATCGGCTATCTGGTCTATGGCGTCCCCGTCCGCTGAGGCGGCTGCGGCTCCACCCGCACCCGCGCCTGCGACAACACCGGCGCGGAAGCGGTGGCTGTGGAGCCCGCATACCCAGGAGCCCCGGCGCGATCAGCTCGACGGGCTGCGCGCGTTCCTGTTCGTCTGCGTCTTCGCCGTGCACCACGAACTCGAAGAGGTCGAGTACCTGACCTACTCGCTCTCGACCTTCTTCGTGATGAGCGGCTTCCTCATCACCCGCGTCCTGTGGATGTGCAAGGCCGAGACGCTGTGGGGCAAGCTGAAGATCTTCTACGTGCGGCGGGTCATCCGCATCGTGCCGGCGTACGCCTTCGTGGTGGCACTGCTGCTCATCTTCGACAACCTGCAGAACCCCGCGGCCTACGTCTTCTATTACTTGAACATCAAGGTGTTCCTGGTCAGCCTCCACCAGGAGCTGCCCGAGTTCATCACCTGGTGGAGCGACTGGGATCGCCAGGACCTGCACCTGTGGTCGATGTCGGTCGAGGAGCAGTTCTACCTGATCTTCCCGTGGGTCTATTTCCTGGTGCCGGCCCGCAATTACGGCAAGGCCTTCGTCGCCGCGGTGGTGCTCGGCCTGACCACGCGGACGTTCTTCATGCACTACTACCCGATGTCGTTCTACGGGTTCCTGCTCACGAGCTGCGTCGAGTATTTCGCCTGGGGCGCGCTGTTCTCCTACCTCGACCTGAGCGGCACGCTGCCGGCCCGGCCGTCGCCGTGGTGGTCGCTCTACCTGCCGGTCGCGGCCACGCTGCTCCTCATCGGCATCGAGTACGGCTACGACTTCGACGGCTACTTCCATCAGCGCACGTCGCAGTTCCTGGGCGATCATCGCGCCGCTGCTCGGCCTGTCGATGTGGGGCCTGTGGAACGCCGATCCGCGTCTGCGCATCATCCGCTTCCTCAACTGGAAGCCGTTTGTCTACTTCGGCCAGATCAGCTATCCGATGTACCTGACGCACCTGACCTTCATCGTGCTGTGCCACAAGGACCTCGCGCCGTGGATCCAGCAGACGGTGGGCGGCTCGGCGCGGGTGCAGTACGCGGTGTCGTTCGTGCTGGCGTTCGTGCTCACCAGCCTGGCCGGCGCCTTCATCTGGCACGCCATCGAAGTGCCGGCGTCGCGGTTGAAGCGGCGCTTCCCGCTCGATCCGACCCGCGTGGCGCGCCGGCCCGCGCCGGTGGCCTCCGGCGCCGCGCCTCAACCCGGCTGAGGCCGCGGACCCATATGGCAGGACGACGGCGCCTCCGGCTGGCACGCCTGACAGGCCTGGTCACGGTGCTGCTCGCCGTCGGCGTCGCGGTGGCGCCGCGTCCCGCCGAGGTCGTCGAACGGGTCTATGCCGCGCGCGTCTATCCCGCCTTGCAGGCGTTGGTGACCGGGCTGTCGAACGCCATGCCCTTCGCGCTCTTCGACGTCGTGCTGGTCATGGCGGTTGCGGGCGGCATCTGGTTGTGGACGCGCGCCCTTCTGGGGGCCCGGCGGGCGCGCGCCGCCGGGCCGCTCGTCGGCGCGGCGGGGATGACGGCCGTGGCGGTGGCGGCGGGCTACCTGTGGTTCGTGGCCATGTGGGGCCTCAACTACGCGCGGCCGCCACTCGACGTGCGGCTCGGCCTGCCCGAGGCGCCGGCCAAGCCGAGGAAGTGGCGGCGTTGCTGAGCCGTGCCGTGGACGAAACCAACGCCCTCTACCTGCGGGCCCACACCGAGGACGGGTTCGGGCCCGACCGCGCCGAAGCTGACATCGCGCGGGCGCTCCACGCGGTCGAGGCCCGCCACGGGCGGCCGCGGCCCACCGTGCCCGGCCGGCCGAAGGCGACGCTGCTCGGCCCCTACTTCCGCATGGCCGGCGTGGACGGGCTGACCGCGCCGGCCGCCCTCGAGACGCTGCTGAACCCCGACCTCACCGACTACGAACGGCCGTTCGTGCTGGCGCACGAGTGGGCGCACCTGGCCGGCTATGCCGCGGAGGCCGACGCCAACTTCGTGGCCTGGTTGGCCACGATGGAGGAAGGCACCTGGGTCCGGTCCCGCTACAGCGGCTGGCTATTCCTGGTGATGGAGACGGCAGCCCAGGTGCCGCCCGACCCGCGTCGCCACGCGCTCGCCCGGCTGGACGAAGGTCCGCGCCGCGACCTGGAGGCGATTGCGGAACGGGCCCGTCAGCAGGTGGACGTGGTGCAGCGCGTCGGCTGGCGGGTCTACGACAGCTACTTGCGATCGCAAGGAGTGCGCGAGGGGATCGTCAGCTACTCGCGGGTCGTCGATCTGGTGGTCAGGGCGTCGCGGTCGGAACCGCGCGGGCAGGCGCCGCTGACGCCGGTGCCACAATAGCTCGATGACTCCGCGCCACACCGCCAGCCGCGCCGTCGATCGCGCGCACCCGGACGCGGCGGTGATTGCCGAGGCCGCGCGGCTGCTGCGCGACGGCAAGCTGGTCGTGTTCCCGACCGAGACGGTCTACGGGCTCGGCGCCCACGCGCTCGATGCCGCCGCGGTGGGCGACATCTTCACCGCGAAAGGCCGCCCGGCCACCGACCCGCTCATCGTGCACATCGCCAACCACGACGCGCTGGCGGCGCTGGCCCGCGAGATCCCCGCCGAGGCGCGGGCGCTGGCGGCGCGCTTCTGGCCGGGCCCGCTCACGCTGATCCTGCCCAAGCGGCCCGCCGTGCCCGACGTGGTCACGGCCGGCCTCGACAGCGTGGCCGTGCGCGTGCCCGCCCATCCCGTGGCCTTGGCGCTGCTTGACCGCCGCCGGGCGTGCCGGTGGCGGCGCCGAGCGCCAATCGCTTCTCGCGGCCGAGTCCAACCACTGCCGCGCACGTGCTGCTCGATCTCGACGGCCGCGTCGATCTGGTGCTCGATGCCGGGCCGACCGACATCGGCGTCGAATCCACCATCGTCGACTGCACGGTGTCGCCCCCGGTCGTGCGCCGCGCCGGCGGCCTGACCTTCGATGCGCTGGCCGCGGTCGTTCCGGGGCTGCGCGTTGCCGACGCCGTGGCCGACGTCGCAACTGCCCAGGTCGCGCCCGGGCAGTTGCTGCGGCACTACGCCCCGAACGCGCGTCTGACGGTCTACACCGGCGCGCCCGCGGCCGTCGCCCTGCGCCTGGCCGGGGCGATCCGGACCCACGTGGGTCAGGGCGCCCGCGTCGGCCTGCTGGCGCCGGAGGAAGACCTGCTGGCGCTGGCGCCCGAGATCGCCGCGGCGGCGGCGCGCGGCCGCGTCGTGACGGCGAGCCTGGGGCCGCGGCACCGTCCGGACGTCGCGGCGCAGGCGCTCTTTGCCGCGCTCCGCGCTCTCGACGCCAGCGCCGTGGACGTCATCGTCGCCTCGGGGCCGGACGGGTCGGGTCTGGGCGCCGCGGTGTGGGACCGGTTGCGGCGGGCCTCCGAAGGCCGCGTCGTGGCGGTGTAGCTCAGATGGGCATGGTCAGCATGGCCCGGCAGCCGGCGCCGTCCGGCCCCGGGTCGAGGGTGAGCGTGCCGCCGTGGGCTTCGGCGATCTGCCGGCACAGCACCAGGCCGATGCCCGACCCGCCGGCCTTGGTGGTGAAGAACGGCACGAACAGGTTGGCGGTCTTGGGCGGGCCCGGCCCGTCGTCGTCGACCCACAGATCCAGGCCGCGCGCCGAGCGCTGCCAGCTCACGACCACGCCCTGGCCGCCGTGTTCGAGCGTGGCCTCGGCGCCGTTGCGCAGCAGGTTGATGAGCAGTTGTTCGAGCTGGTCGCCGTCGGCGGTGACGGTCACGTTGGGGCCCGGCTTGACCGTGACCGGCACCCGCGATTCGAGGCCGGCCACGCGCTGGACGAGCGGCTTCAAGACCACCGCGGTCATGCGCGGCGGCGGCAGCTTGGCCAGCTGCGCGTAGGCGGCGGTGAAGCGGCCGAGGGCGTCGGCGCGCGACCCGATCACCTGCAAGCCGCGGCGCAGGTCGTCTTTGAGATCGTGCGGCGCCGGATCGCGCTGCAGCAGGTGGTCGAGCGATCCGGCCAGCGACTTGATCGGACCGAGCGAGTTGCCGAGTTCGTGGCCGATGACGCGGATCAGGCGCTGCCACGCCTGGCGTTCCTCCTCGCGCAGCGGCCGGCTGACGTCCGACGACGACCAGCAGGTCGTGACGCTGGCCGCCCAGCCTGAAGGTGGTGCGGCGCACTTCCCACCGGCCGGTGCCGCCCGGAAGGTCCAGGTCGACGACCCGCGGCGCGTCGCCGAACCAGGCGTCGATGGCCAGCGTCTCGGCGGTCCGCCCGAGCAGCTGCTCGGCCGGGCGCCCGAGCAGCCGCTCGCCGGTGCGGTTCACCAGCCGCAGGTGCCGGGCCGGATCGAAGGCGAAGACGGCCACGTCGATCTGCTCCATCACCGTGCGCAGCAGGGCAGTGGCCTCGACGGCGCCGAGCCGCTGCTCGTGCAGGGTCTCGGCCAGGGCGTTGACCTCGGTCATCACGTCGCCGAGCGGATCGCCGGCCGCGGCGCTGCGGCCGCGGATCGAGAAGTCGTCCTCGCGCAGCGCGGCCACCAGATTGGCCAGCGTCTGCAGCGGGGCCACGATATGGGTGCGGAGCGCAGTGACCGCGCCGGCCGAGGTGACGACGAGCAGCGTCGCCGCCGTCCAGCGCACCTTGGCGGAGTAGTCGCCCGTCCACAGCAGCAGCAGCGCCAGGGCGAGCGACGGCACGGCGGCGGCAAGCGCCAGGGCCACGGCGTGCTGGTCGAAGCGGAGTCGGTTCATGGGCGGACGATCACGCCGGCCGGGCCGCCGGGCGGCCCCGCCGGACGCGTCGCTAGCTTACAGCTTGTAGCGTTCGAGCCGCCGGTAGAGGGCGCTGCGCGACAGGCCCAGGGCCCGCGCCGCCTGGCTGACGTTGCCGTAGCGGGCCATGGCCTTCTTGATGAGAAAGGCCTCGACCTCTTCGAGGCTCATGTCCTCGAGCCGCCCGCTCGGCACCCCCTCGACGCGCAGGCCGAGGTCCGAGGCCCGCACGATGGTGCCCTGCGCCATCAGCACGGCGCGCTCGATGGCGTGATCGATCTCGCGCACGTTGCCCGGCCAGCGGTGATCCATCAGCATCTGCAGCGCCGCCGGATCGAAGCCGGTGATGGTCTTGCGGTAGCGCTGCGTGTGCTGGTGCAGGAAGTGGCGGGCCAGCAGCGGGATGTCTTCGCGCCGATCGCGCAGCGGCGGCAGGTGGATGTCGATGGTGTTGAGCCGGAACAGCAGGTCCTGGCGGAAGCGGCCGGCCTCGACCTCGGCGTTGAGGTCGGCGTTGGTCGCCGACACGATGCGCACGTCCACTTTGCGCGTCCGCGACGAGCCGACGCGCTCGAACTCGCCCGACTCGATCACGCGCAGCAGCTTGGCCTGCTGGCTCGAGGGGACGTTGGCGATCTCGTCGAGGAAGAGCGTGCTGCCGTCGGCCAGTTCGAAGCGGCCGATGCGGTCGGCCTTGGCGTCGGTGAAGGCGCCGCGCACGTGGCCGAAGAGCTCGCTCTCGAAGACGCCCTCGGCCATGCCGCCGGCGTTCACCGTGACCATCGGCCGGCTGGCCCGCCCCGACACGGCGTGCAGCGCCTGCGCCACCAGGCTCTTGCCGGTGCCGTTCTCGCCGCTGATGAGGACGTTGGCGTCGGACGGACCGACGCGGGCGATCACCTCGAGCACCGGGCGCATGGCCGGAGACTCGGCCAGCAGCGGCGAGCGGCCGTCGGCCATCAGCGCCTGGTTGGCCAGCTCGAGGCGCCGGCCCAGGCGGATGGCCCGGCCGAGCGCGGTCTGCGTGCGCACGATGGTGAGCAGCCGCTCGTTGTCCCACGGCTTCTGGACGAAGTCGCGGGCGCCGCGGCGCATGGCCTCGACGGCGACGTCCACCGAGCCCCAGGCCGTCATCACCACCACCGGCAACGATTCGTCGGCCAGGCGGATGCGGCTGAGCAGCTCGAGACCCTCTTCGCCCGACGTCGTGTCGCGCGAGTAGTTGAGGTCGATGAGGATGACGTCGTAGTCCTTCAGCTCGAGGGCGCGCCCGACCTGCGCCGGCGAGGCCGCCGTGTCGATCACGTAGCCTTCGGGCTTGAGCAGCAGGCGCAGGGCCTCGAGCACGTCGCCCTGGTCGTCGCTGATGAGGACGCGGGACGGGAGCTCAGGCGGCATCGACGACCCAGCCGTCCTTGAGCTGGATGACGCGCTGCCCGAAGGCGGCGTTGACCTCCGAGTGCGTCACCTGCACGATGGTCGTCCCTTGCGCGTTGAGCTTGGCGAAGAGCTCCATGATCTCGCGGCCCTGGTCGGAGTGCAGGTTGCCGGTCGGTTCGTCGGCCAGGATGATCGAGGGATTGGCGACGACCGCGCGCGCGACGGCGACCAGCTGCTGCTGGCCGCCCGACAGCTGGTTCGGATACAGGTCCTTCTTGCCGACGATGTTGAAGCGGTCGAGGATGTCGCCGACCATCGCCTGCCGTTCGCCGCGCTTGACGTCGCGGTAGGAGAGCGGCAGGTCGATGTTCTCGGCGACCGTCAGGTTGTCGAGCAGGTGGTAGCTCTGGAACACGAAGCCGATGTGCTGCTTCTGCAGGCGCAGCCGATCCTTCTGGGCCAGGGCGTGGACCGGCTGATCGTGCAGCCAGTACTCGCCGGTCCAGGCCGAGTCGTGCATCCCGAGGATGTGCAGCAGCGTGCTCTTGCCGGCGCCCGACGGGCCCATGATCGACACGAAGTCGCCTTGGGCGATGTCGGCCGACACGCGCCGCAGCACGAAGGTCTGGCTGAGGCCGTGCCGGTAGGACTTCTCGATGGCTGACAGACGGATCATCAGGCCATCGCCGCGACGTTGTCTTCCACGACCCGGCCGTCGAAGAGGTGCACTTCGCGATCGGCGTGGGCGGCATAGCGCGGATCGTGCGTGACCATGCAGATGGTGGCGCCGCCGCGGTGCAGTTCGCGCAGCAGGTCCATGACCGCTTCGCCGTTCTTCGAGTCGAGGTTGCCGGTCGGTTCGTCGGCCAGCAGGATCGACGGCTGGCCGCCGACGGCGCGGGCCACGGCGACGCGCTGCTGCTGACCGCCCGAGAGCTGCGAGGGCAGGTGCTTGGCGCGGTGGGCCATGCCGACGCGCTCGAGCGCGGCGTTGACCCGTTCCCGCCGCTCGGCCGCCTTCATGCCGCGGTAGATGAGCGGCAGCTCGACGTTCTCGAAGACCGTGAGGTCGCCGATCAGGTTGAAGCTCTGGAAGATGAAGCCGATCTCGCGGTTGCGGACCCGGGCCCGCTGCGACATGGGCAGGTCGGCCACTTCCTGTCCGTTCAGCCAGTACTTGCCGTCGGAGGGCGAGTCGAGCAGGCCGAGGATGGCCAGCAGCGTCGACTTGCCGCAGCCCGACGGCCCGGAGATGGCCACGTACTCGCCCTGCTTGATATCCATGTGGATACCGGAGAGGGCATGGGTCTCGACCTCGTCGGTCAGGAACACCTTCTTGATTCCGTCGAGTCGAATGAGGGACTGAACGGGCTCGGACATCGTGGCTCCTTCTGCTGGCCCGGCCGCGAGGCTCGGGGGTCGAGGGGAACGCCCGGGGCTCTCACCCGTCGTTCCCGGGTTCTGCTACCGCAACCGCACGCGGTCGAACGCGTCCCAGGCGGACATGTCCGACAGCACCAGTTGGTCGCCTTCCTTCGCGCCGTTCTTGATCTCGATGGTGTTGACCGAACTGCGTCCGAGCTGCACCTGCACGCGGTCGGCTTCCCCGGATTCGGGGCTGACGAGGAACAGGCCGACGGCGCTGTTCTCCTGGCCGAAGGCCGGCCGCCCGACGTACAAGACGTTGTCGAGGCGCTCGAGTTCCACGGTGCCGTCGACCGACAGGTCGGGGCGCGCGCCGCGCGGCAGCTCGCCCTCGAGGGTGATGTCCACGGTGACGGTGCCGTTCTGCGCCGCCGGGTCGATGCGCGCCACCTTGCCGGTGATGATGCCGTTGCGCGTGTCGACCTGGGCGAGCTGGCCGATGGTGAGATCCCGCGCCTGCGTCTCGGCGATGCGCAGTTCGGCCTTGAGGCGCGTCGGATCGGCGACGCGGGCCACGTTCGTCCCCGGCGCGACCTGCTGGCCGACCTCGACCGGCACCTGTTCGAGCACGCCGCTCATGCCGGCCCGCACGCGCAATTGGTCCACCTGCTCCTGGCGCAGCGTCAGGAGCGTGCGCAGCTGGTTGACGCGCGCCTGCTGGGCGAGGAGCTGCGCGCGCACGCTTTCCTCGGAGACGGCGACGCGTTCCTTCTCGAGCTGCGAACGCATGTGGAGCGACTCCGAGCGCACCGTCGACTGTTTGAGGATCAGGTTCGAGACCAGACCGTCTTTCGCCAGGTCTTCGTTGACCTCGCGTTCGAGACGGGCCTGTTGATAGTCGGCCTCGACGGTGGCGGCGACGGAGCGCTGATTGAGGCGCTCGGTGTCGAGCCGCGCTCGCAGGCTGGCCAGGTCGGCTTCGGCGGCGCGCAACTGGCTCTCGGCGTCGAGCCGCTGCTGTTGCAGCTGCGGATCGGCCAGTTCCAGGATGACCGTGTCCGGCGTGACCTGCGCGCCGGGGCGGAGGATGATGCGCTCGACCCGGCCCTGCGTGGCCGAGGGCAGCCAGCGTCGCGCCTCGTCGACCGGGACGAGCGTGCCCAGGCCGCGCACCTGGCGCAGCATCGAGCCGCGCTTCACCGTGTCGACCCAGACGGTGGCGCGTTCCACGGTGGGCGCGGCCGGTTTCAACCGGCCCAGACCGACAGACACGAGCGCCACGACAATGGCCGCCGCCACGGCGATCCAGATGCGGCGGAGTTTCTTCTGGCGCGCGACCGATGCGGGGCGCTGGATGTCCATGAACTCGAATCGCTCCTTAGACGGGCGGACCGGGCAAAAGGATGGGGCCCGGCCTGAACCTGCTGCCCTTCACTTACACAAACGCCGTGCCATCGCGGCCAACGGGCGGAACCTATTGATACAACGGGGGTTGCGGCGCGAAAGTTCCAGTCTCTACCGGCGAACCTTTGTCCGGAAGTGGGACGCGTCGACCATCGATGGGACGCTCGCGGCGCCGTCCCCGTCGGCGCGGCCTCATACCGACGGCGCGCGCCCGGTGACGTCCTGCCACAGATCCGGCTCGGTGATGCCCTCGGTGGCGAATGATGAGCACGCGCTGTCCCGCGCGCGGCGCGCAGGCCGCGAAGAAGGCGCGGGTCTCGGGCGATTCGGCAGCGGCCAGCAGCGCGGCGAGGCCGGCGGCGCCGGCGGTGCCGACGGCCAGGTCGGGGTCGCCCGGGTCCGGGTGCGCGTAGAGCCGCATGGCGGCGCGGCACAGACCGTCCTCGACGGCCACGTAGCCGTCGACGAGGTCGGGCACGACGTCGAAGGCCAGGGGCGAGACTTCGCCGCAGCGCAGGCCGGCCATGATGGTGGTGAGGGGACCGTCCACGACCGCCGGCGCGCCGGCGCGGGCCGAAGCCTGCACGCACGCCGCCAGCGCGGGCTCGACGGCCACCAGCGCCGGGCGGTCGGGTCCCAGGTGCCGCGCCGACCAACTGGCCACGGCCGCCAGCAGGCCGCCGACGCCGGCCTGCACGATCATCAGGTCGGGCGGTCCGCCGAGCCCGGCCCACGCGGCGGCGGCTTCGTCCATCACCCGCGTGTAGCCGAGCATGATGTCGCGCGGGATCTGCTCGTAGCCAGGCCACGAGGTGTCGGAGACGACGAGCGCGCCGGTGCGCGCGGCGTCCTCGGCGGCCAGGCGCACCGCCTCGTCGTAGGTGCCGTCGACGCGCACGACCTCGGCGTTCTCGGAGCGGATGGCGTCGACGCGCGCGGGCGCCACGTCGCGGTCGAGGAAGACGCGCGCCCGCAGACCGGCACGGCGGGCGGCCCGGGCCACGGCGCGGCCGTGATTCCCCGCGCTGGCGCAGACCAGCGTGTCGATGCCGTGGAGAGTGCCGCGGGCGGCCATCTCGTGCACGGCGAACTCGACGCCGAGGCTCTTGAAGGCCGGCAGGTCGAAGCGGCGCGTTTCGTCCTTGACCCACAGGGCGCCGAGCCCGAGCCGTGCCGCCAGCCCGGGCAGCGACACGAGCGGCGTCGGCGGCACGCGCGTTGTGAAGAACGCGCGCTGGCGCGCATACTCTTGGTCGGTGAACAGCCCGGCGTTGTCGGCGCGGCGGGGCGTGGCGGCCCGGAAGGTGGTCGGCATGATGACGGCTGCCGGGAAGTATATCGGGCGGCGGGCCAGGCCCGCGGCGGAGCAGGAACGATGCTGCAGGTGCGCTGGAGTGTGAGAAGGCTGGCCGCGGCCGTGGCCGTGGCGGGCGCGGCGGCCTGTGGACCGGCCGGGCCGACCTTCGACCTGGTCGTGCGCGGCGGTCAGGTCATCGACGGGCGCGGCTCGCCGCGAGCGCGGGCCGACATCGGCGTCAAGGGCGATCGCATCGTGGCCCTCGGCGATCTGTCGGCCGCCACGGCGACGGCCGTGGTCGATGCCACCGGACGATTCGTCAGCCCCGGCTTCATCGACGTGCAGGGCCAGTCGGGCACGACGCTGCTCATCGACGGCAGCGGCGAGAGCCACCTGCGCCAGGGCATCACCAGCGAGATCATCGGCGAGGGCGACTCGCCGGCCTTCTGGACGGCGAAGACGGCCAGCCCCGAGGCGCTGACGCGCGCCGGCCGGCAGGTGGACTGGGCCTCGTTCGACGAGTACTTCGCCCGGCTCACGGCAGCCCGCATCGCCGTGAACGTCGGCACGCTGATTCCCGCCTCGCTCGTGCGCAGCGAGGTCATCGGCCTCGAGAACCGCCCGCCCACCGCTGATGAACTGACGCGGATGGAGGCGATGGTGGGGCGGGCCATGGACGACGGCGCCTTCGGGTTGGCCAGCGCCCTCATCTACGTGCCCGGGTCGTTTGCCACGACCGAGGAACTGGTGGCCCTGGCCCGGGTGGCGGGGCAGCGGCGCGGCATCTACGTGACCCACATCCGCGGCGAGAGCTTCAACCTGTTCAACGCCCTCGACGAGGCCGTGCGCATCGGCGCGGCCGCCGATCTGCCGGTGGTCATCTTCCACCTGAAGGTCGGCGCCAAGGTCAACTGGGGACGGATGAACGAGGCGCTGCGCAAGATCGCCGCCGCCAATGCGGCCGGCGGCAGGGTGTCGGCCACGATGTATCCCTACACGGCCGGGGGCACGCGGCTGGCCGCGGTGCTGCCGCTGTGGGTCCAGGAGGGCGGCACTGAAAAGATGCTGGAGCGGCTGGCCGACCCGGCGCAGCGGGCGCGGATCCGCCAGGAAGTCGAGACCACGATGGACGGCTGGGAGAACCTGCTCATGGGCGCGACCTTTGCCGGCGTGCAGATCGCCTCGGTGCCGTCCGACTACGATCAGACGGTCGTGGGGAAACGCCTCACCGAGATCGCCGCCGCCCGGCGGGCCGACGCCTGGGACGTGCTCTTCGATCTGGTCACCGGCACGAAGGGCCGCGCCGGGGCGCTCTTCCACATGATGAGCGAAGACGACGTCCGCACCGGCTTGAGCGCGCCGTTCGTGTCGATCGGCACCGACTCGGCCGCCGTCCGCACCGAGGGACCGCTGGCGCAGGGCCAGCCGCACCCGCGCGCCTACGGCACGTTTCCGCGCGTCCTCGGCAAGTACGTGCGCCAGGACCGGGTGCTCGGGCTCGAGGACGCCGTGCGCCGCATGACCGGCCTGCCCGCCGATCAGTTCTCCATCAAGGATCGCGGCGTGGTGCGCGAGGGCGCGTTTGCCGATCTGGTGGTGTTCGACCCGGCCACGGTGGCCGACACGGCCACCTACGAGGCGCCACACCAGTACCCGCGCGGCATCGACTACGTGGTGGTGAACGGCGTCGTGGCGGTCACGCCCGCCGGCCTCACCGGCGCGCGTGCCGGTCGGCCGATCTACGGTCCCGGCCGCACGAGATAACCACCATGCCGCACGTCCTCTTCCGCGGGCCCGGGGGAACCGTCGCCCTGCCCGATCCGCAGACCATCATGATCGACCGGCGCGACGGCGGACAACTCGTCGTCCACCCGCCGCGTCGCGTCTGGGATCGGACCGCGCTTGCCGCCGCCGAGCTCACCCAGTGGTCGATGCTCGTGGCCGCCACCGCCGGCGCGATGCTCGACACGCTGCCGCAGCTCGAGGGCGGCTGCGTGAACTACTGGGACGCCGGCAACTGGGCGCTCAACGCCGCGGCGCCGCCGGCCGGCGCCAAGTCGGGTCTCGCCCACCGCGTGCTGCATCTGCACGTCATCGGGCGCAGCCCGCGCGCCGCCGATCCGTCGTGGGCCTGGGGCGAGTCGCCCGTCTATCCGCGCTTCGCCGACCGCTTCGCCTGGTCGGCGGGGAAGCAGCCGCTCACCGCCGATGAATGCGGCGTGCTCGCGGGGCGTCTGGCGCACCTGCTCGTCGAGCGCTACGGCGTCGAGGCCGCCGTCTCCTCGGCCTGCGCCCGATGCCGGTATCCGACCCCGCCAGGCGATCACGGCGTCGATGGCGCCTGCCCCGACTGCAGCGGAGTGCCCGGGTCGTGAGCGTGGCGGCGCTGGTCGTGCTCGACCTCGTCGGCACCGTCGTGCAGGCCGACGACGCGGTGCCGCGCGCCTTCACCGCGGCGGTGGCCGAGGAGGGCGTGACCCTCGCCGCCGAATCAGCTCACCGCCCTGCGCGGCGCCACCAAGCGTCGAGGCGCTGCGTCAGCTGCTGGCCGGTCACGATGATGTCGAGGATCGCGTGGCGCGCGCCTACGCGCGGTTCCGCGGCGAGTTGCTGCGCGGCTACACCGCCGCCACGATGGCGCCGGTGCCGGGCGCGCTGGAACTGCTGACGGGCTGCCGCGCCGCCGGGCTGAAAGTCGCGCTCAACACCGGCTTCGACCGCGCACTCACGGCCCACGTGCTGACGCTGCTCGGTTGGCCGACTTGGTGGAGGCCGTCGTCTGCGGCGATGACGTGAGCGCCGGGCGTCCCGCGCCCTACCTGATCTTCCACGCCATGGAGGCCACTGGCGTCACCGACGTCAGGACCGTGGCCAACGTCGGCGACACGGCGCTCGACCTGGCCGCCGGCGCCAACGCCGGCGTGCGCTGGAACATCGGCGTGTGGACCGGCGCGCACGATCGCGCCACCCTGGCCCAGGCGCCGCACACGCATCTGTGCGCGTCGGTGGCCGACGTGCCGGCCATCCTCGGCTTGGCGTGACCGTCAGTCCAGGCTGACAGCCATCGCCGTCGTCTGGCCGTGATGGGATTCGGCCGACCGGCTAGCGCGGCGGATCGAGCTTGCGGCCGCCGATGAAGATCGCGTCGATGGCCCGCGTGTTGGTGATAGCGTCGAGCGGGTTGGCGTTCAACACCAGCAGGTCGGCGGCGGCGCCACTGGCGATCGTGCCGAGCTGTCCCTGCTTGCCCCAGCACGCGGCGGCGGTGCCCGTGGCCGACACCAGCGCCTGCATCGGCGTGAGCCCGGCGGCCACCATCATCTCCAGCTCCAGATGTTCGAAGAAGCCCTGGAAGCGTCCGGCCGGACCGGTGTCGGTGCCGAACGCAATGCGGATGCCCGCATCCGACATTCGCTTGAGGTTGCGCGTCGCCACGTCGAGTCCGGCCTTGTACTTCTCGCCCTGCGCCCACGCCGGGCTGGCCTTGATACGCGCCTGGCGCGCCGGGTCGGCCAGTTCGGTCGTGATGTCGGCGCCGTAGCCGCGGCGGAAGAACGGGTCGTTGGCCCACGACGGCGTGCTGTCGTAGACGAAGGTCGAGACTTCGCGCATCAGCGTCGGCGAGTAGCAGGCGTTGGTGGCCTTCATCGCCGTGATGAACGCGTCGTCCACCGGACGGTCACGCACGCTGTGCGCGATGAACACCGGGCCGGCCTGGGCCAGGGCCAACGCGTCGGCCAGGTAGAAAATGTGCGCGGCCAGCGTCAGCTTGGCGGCCGTGGCCCGTTCGAGCGTGGCCCGCCAGGCCGCTTCCGGCATCTTCTTGCCGGTGCCGAGGTTGTCGTCGACGCGAATCTTGATGAGGTCGGGACCGAGGGCGACGACCTTGTCGGTCTCGGCGCGGGCCGCCGCGGCGGTGTCGGCCGAGACGATGGGGCCGGCGACGTAGACACGGGCCCGGCCCGGGAGCTGCGCGGCCTGCTCGTCGCGCAGGGCGAAGGCCTCGGGCTGGTCGTCGCCGAGCGAGAACACCGTGGTGACGCCGTAGTTGGCGTAGGCGCGGAGCTGCCGCACGAGATGGTCGCGCGTGTAGAACTGCGGGCCCGACTTCAGGCCGTCGACCGCCGACAGGTGCCCGTGCGCGTTCACGAGGCCGGGCATCAGCGTCTTGCCGCGGACGTCGACGCGGGTGGCGCCGTCGGGGACCGCGACGCTCGCCGTCGGTCCGACCTCGGCGATCCGGCCGTCGCGGACCACGACCGTGCCGTGCTCGATCACCTTCCCGGTGCCGTCGATCACCCGGCCGTCGACGAAGGCGGTGACTTGCGCCGAGGCAGTGGCGGCACCGGCGAGGACCAGAGCGGCGACGATGGCAGATGTCTTCATGGGCGCGATTCTAGCAGCGCCCCCGCCGGCCTGGCACCGGATCCGTGCCATGGGAACGGAGCTTTTGGCGATCGTGCAGATTCTGCAGCGTCTTGAGATGTAACGGTGACAGGCCCCGTTACAATTGGCCGTAACGGGCCAGATACTCCTTCACGTGGAGCTTCCGGGCGGTGTTCTCGGACGACATGTAGCGCACGGTGCCGAAGATCTCGCGTTCCGGGCCCCACGGGCGGTCGTAGCGGCCGAGCGTCCAGAAGATGCCGCTGTAGGAATTGGGGTCGCGGCCGTCGAGGGCGTAGCGGTTGTTGAGGTCGATGAGCGACGCCAGGGCGTCCTCCGGCGTGGCCGACCACTGCAGGATCTTCTTGCCCCACAGCATGCGCAGGTAGTTGTGCATGCGCCCCTCGCGCACGAGCTGGCGCTGGGCCGCGTTCCACAGCGGGTCGTGGGTGCGGGCCGCCGCCAGTTCCTCGCGGGTGTAAACGAACTCCCGCGGGTCGTCGGCATGGCGGGCCAGGGTCGTCCGGGCCCAGTCGGGCAGGGACGCGAACTGGTCGTAGTCGGGCCGATGCGCGCACATGTTGAAGCCGACCTCGCGCCAGGTGACGAGCTGATCGAGGAACGACTCGGCCGCGGGGGAGACGCCCCACCAGCCCTCGCGCGCCCCGCGGCCGCCCGACGGCAGATCGCCGAGCCAGCCCTGGCCGCGCATCACGCCGTGGAAGACGTCGTGCGCCGAGACGTGGCCGAAGTGGAGGTCCGGCGACAGCCCGCTGGTCACTTCGCTCATCGGGTCGTTGCGCTCGCCGTAGCGCGGCAAGCCCGACTGCAGGAACGTCTCGAGCCGGGCGTGCGCGGCCACCGGACCGCCGCGGAGTGCGACCGGCGCCACCGTGTGGTCGATCGGCAGCGACGCCAGGCCGCCGCTGCGCGCCAGCCAGGTCAACGCGTCGGGCCAGCGGCTCGTCAGCGCCTCGGGCAGCCGCGGCCTGACCGCCGGCAGCGGCGGCGCGAACGGCTCCGGCTCCGGCTGCACGAGCAGGTGCGCCCGCAGCGACGTCTGCAGGTGGCGGCGAAAGGCGTAGGCGGTGGGATAGGCGCGGTCGGGGGCGCGCAGCGGGATGAGGCCGTTGCCGTCCACGATCTCGACCCGCAGTTGCCAGACGGCCGGCGGCCGCGGCCACCATGCGCGGCAGGAAGCCGCAGGGGAAGTCGTCGGTGACGACGACGGCGGCCCGCTCCGCCAGCGCGGCGAGCAGCCCGGTGCCGGCCCCCTCGGTCGGTTCGACGTAGGGCAGATACGTGACCCCGGGCACGGCGAAGGCGCGCGGCGTTGTCGGCCATCCCGTCGATCACCCACTGGTGGAAGCGCGCGCTGGCCCACGGGTAGGCGACCCGCAGGGGCTCGAAGACCAGCAGCCCGAGGCCGAGCCGGCGCGCGTGCTCGAGAGCCCGGTCGAGCGCGAAGCTGGAGCGGGCCCGCCGCGCCGCGATCATCCAGTACAGCACGTAGTCGCCGGGGCGGGTGGGGCGATCGTTGCCCGGACGGATGCGAAGGTCTGGAACCATGGGTCAGGGGCGTGGCGTGGGCGCGAGGCTCACGGCGGGTGCGCTATGATCGAGAGGTCGTCTCGTGCCCGCGTTCCGTGTAGGACGCCCGAATGCGTTCGCGCGTCCCGCCGGGGCCGAAGGAGCAGTTCCCCATGATCGTCCAGCGTTACCCCGAACACTTCATTGCCCCGATGCGCGAAGAACTCACCGTGCTCGGCTTCGAAGAGCTGCGCACCGCGGCCGAGGTGGATCAGGCCGTGACCCGCCCGGGTACGACCCTGCTCGTCGTCAACTCGGTGTGCGGCTGCGCGGCCGGCAAGGCCCGGCCCGGCATCGCCATGGCGCTGCGCCACGCCGCCAAGCCGGCCAATCTGGCCACCGTCTTTGCGGGCGGCGACGTCGAGGCCACCGCGCAGGCGCGGGCCCATCTGGCTCCGTATCCGCCCTCGTCGCCGGCGATTGCGCTGCTCAAGGACGGGAAGGTGGCCTTCATGCTCGAGCGGCGCGACATCGAGGGGCGGCCGGCCGAGCTCATCGCCCAGGCGCTGACCGCCGCCTTCGACGAACACTGCGCCGGCTGAGTCCGCCGTCACGCCGCCGCGGCGCTGCTGCGGCGGCCGTCCTTGCGAGGTCGCCTGCCCACCGTGGGCTGTGGCGGCCTGGCGGGGCGCTGCCGGCGAGAACGCTCAGCCGCCGCGGGTGTGCATCTCGAGGTGCGGGTCGCGCTTCAGCGAACTCACGGGAATCAGCGGCTGCCGGTCGGGGACGCCGAGGCGCAGCTCGGCGCCGCGATCGGTGCGTCCGGCCCAGGTGCCGGTGATGAGCGCCGCGCACCTCGTCGTCGCTGGCGCCGCTGCGCAGCGGCGCCCGCAGATCGAGTCCGCGCGTGGCGTAGAGGCACGTGTAGAGCATGCCGTCGGCGGTGAGGCGCGCGCGATCGCAGTCGCGGCAGAACGGCGCGGTGGTCGAGGCAATCACCCCGAACGGCGTGCCGTCGGCGAGCCGGAAACGATCGGCCGGCGCCGCCGCTTCCTTGTCGGCCGGCGCGATCGGGCCGAAGGCGTCGGCCAGGCGCGTCAGGATCTCGGCGCGCGGCACGACCTGCTGGGCCGTCCACCCGGTGGCGCCGCCCACGTCCATGTATTCGATGAAGCGGATCTCGGCGCCGCGCGCGCGCGCAAAGGCCACCAGGTCCACGATCTCGTCGTCGTTGACGCCGCGAATCACCACCGTGTCGATCTTGAACCCCGGGAACTCCCGCGCGGCCGTGTCGATGCCGGTCAGAGTGCGGCCCAGTTCGTCCTGCCGCGTCAGCCGCACGAAGCGATCGCGCTGCAGCGTGTCGAGACTCACCGTGACCCGCTTCAGGCCGGCGGCCTTGAGCGGGCCGGCAAACGCGCCGAGCAGGATGCCGTTGGTGGTCATGGCCAGGTCGCGCACGGCCGCGTGTCGCGCCAGCTGCGCCACGAGCACTGGCAGGTTGGTGCGCAGCAGCGGCTCGCCGCCGGTGACCCTCAGCTTGTCGACGCCCAGGCCCACGAAAATGCCGACCAGGCGGTCGATTTCCTCGAACGTCAACACGTCGTGCTTCGGCAGCCACGTGTAGTCCTGCTCGGGCATGCAGTACAAGCAGCGCAGGTTGCACCGGTCGGTGACCGACAGGCGCAGGTTGCGCAGAGGACGCTGGAAGGTGTCGAGCAGCATGGAACGGGTTGCGCTCGATTATGTCACGCGCCCGGCGCGCAGCGGCGGGAGCGGCCTGCACTAGCATGTGGGCCGTGAGCCATGTCCGGGCCCGCGCGGCTGCGCGTGCGCGACACGCGGCACTGGACCGGCGCAGGTGGAGGGTGTGAGCAGGATGGCCAAGCCGTCGGTCGTGGTCGTGGGCGCGGGGGTGTTCGGCGCGTGGAGCGCCCTGCGGCTGGCCCGCGCGGGGTGGCGCGTGACGCTGGTGGACGCTTATGGTCCCGCCAATGGCCGGGCGAGTTCGTCGGACCACTCGCGCGTCATCCGCGCCGGCTACGGCGCCGACGCCATTTACACCGCCTGGGCCACGGCCTCGTTGGCCGAATGGCACTGGCTGGCCAAGCGCGCCGGCGAAGCTCTGGTGGTCGAATGCGGCGCGCTCTTCCTGGGCGAGCCGGGCAGCGCCTACCTGGCCGACACCGCCCGCACGCTCGGCGAGGCCGGCGTCACGCACGAGCGGATGAGCGCCACGGCCGTGGCCAGCCGCTATCCGTCGATCGGCGTGATCGGTCTCGGCGACGCCGTGTTCGAGACGCGCGGCGGCGTGCTGCGGGCGCGGCGCGCGGTGGCGGCGGCGGTCGCGGCCGCGGTCGGCTTCGGCGCCACGTATCGTCCGGGGCGGGTCGCGCCGCTCGACGAAAGCGCCACCGCGCCGGCCCTGCGCCTCGACGACGGCGCGCCACTCGAAGCCGATCACTACGTGTTTGCCTGCGGACCATGGCTGCCGGCGCTCTTCCCGCAGGCGCTGGGCGGGCGGATCCGGCCGACCCGGCAGGAGATCCTTTATTTCGGCGTGCCGGCGGGCGACACGCGGTTCAGCGCGGCGCGGCTGCCGGTGTGGATCGACTTCGCGGCCGGGCTCTACGGCGTTCCCGATCTCGATGCCTACGGCTTCAAGGTCGGCATCGACCGGCACGGTCCGCCGATTGATCCGGACACGGCCGATCGCCTCGTCGGCGCCGACGCCGTGCCGATGGTGCGGGACTTCTTCGCGCGCCGCTTCCCGGCCCTGCTGCGGGCGCCGCTCGTGGACGCGCGCGTCTGCCAGTACGAGAACACGTCGAGCGGCGACTTCGTGATCGATCGCCATCCGCAGTGGGCCCACGTGTGGATGGCCGGCGGCGGCTCCGGTCACGGCTTCAAGCACGGGCCGGCGGTAGCGGCGCACGTGAGCGACCTCGTCAACGGCCGCGCCGAGGTGCAGCCGCGCTTTGCCCTGGCCGCCAAGACCTCCGCCGCCGCCCGCACGGTGTATTAACGGTCCGCGGGTCTGTGGGCGTCGTCAGGCCACGGCGCGACGGCTGTCGACGGTCACTGACGGTCGTGCGGCGGAGCCGACGTGCCGCGGGGAGGGCTCCCGCGCGGCCGACTACGGCTGCGACTTCGCCATCAGTTCGAGCAGCTGCCCCAGGCGCGTGATCTCGGCGCCGTACTTCGACCAGTCACCGGCGCGCTGCGCGTCGATCGCCCGTTGATAGACGGCCTGGGCCTCGGCCGCCAGCTGCGCCGCGCCCATCGAGGGGGCGGGCGCCCCATCCGGCGAGGCGGCGGGCGGCACCACCGGAGCGCCGGGCGTTGCGGGGGCGCCGCTGCCGGGCCCGGCCGGCGCGCCGCCGCTGGCCGGCGCCGCGGCCTCGGTGCTGAGCATCGCGGCGTCTTGCGGCTGCGTCCGCCGGGCGCGAATCGCCTCGGGCGAGAACAAGCGGGCCAGAGCGGCGTCGAGCGTGCGCTCCATCACGATCGCGTTCTGATAGGCCACGATCACGCGCGTGAGTTCGGGGATGCGCCCTTGCTGCGCGCGCAGGTAGAGCGGACGCACGTAGAGCAGCGATTCCTCGATGGGAATCACCATCAGCGTGCCCTGGATGACCTCGGACCCTTGCTGGCTCCACAAGGTGATCTGCGGCGAGATCACCTGGTCCTGGTTGATGCGGGCCACCACCTGGCGGGGCCCGAAGACGAGCTTCTGCTTGGGGAACTCGAAGGCCATGAGCTGGCCGTAGTCGGCGCCGTCGGACCGCGCCACCAGCCACGACGCGAGGTTGTCGCGGCGCCGCGGCGTGAAGGGCAGCATCTGGATGAACTCCGAGTTGACCTCGCCCGGCAGCTTCATGATGGTGTAGTAGGGGGTCATGCGCACGGCCTGGCCGTTGGCGTCGATGGTCGGCACTTCCCACTGGTCTTCCTTGTTGTAGAAGACCGCCGGGCTGGTCATGTGATACGTCGAGTAGATCGACGCCTGCACGGCGAAGATCCCTTCGGGATAGCGGACGTGCGCGCGCAGGCCGTCCGGCATGTTGGCCAGCGGCTGCATCAGGGTCGGGAACGCCTTGCCGTAGGCGCGGATGATGGGGTCGTTCGGCTCGGCCAGGTAGAACGTGGTGGCGCCGTGGTAGGCATCGACCACGACCTTGACGGCGTTGCGGATGTAGCTCACGCCCGGTGTGCCCTCGGTGGCGTAGGGATACCGGCTGGTGATGGTGTAGGCGTCGAGCATCC
The DNA here is from genome assembly GCA_963834325.1 of uncultured Acidobacteriota bacterium. Classification (GTDB taxonomy): domain Bacteria; phylum Acidobacteriota; class Vicinamibacteria; order Vicinamibacterales; family UBA2999; genus CADEFD01. Next base: position 1,813,621 of record CAWIBL010000012.1, on the reverse strand, counting down.
AGAACAGCCGTCCGTCGTCGACGACCAGGTAGGGGTCGTCGTCGAAGACCAGGAACGGCGCGATCTTCTGGGCCCGCAGCTTGATCTGGCGATCGAAGATCAGGCGGCTCTCGGGGGTGATGTCGTCGCTGAGCAACAGCTGGTAGTTGCGGAAGCGGGCGGCGAAGACGAGCTTCTTCCACAGGCTGTCGAGGACGATGCCGCCCGTGCCGGCGTAAGTGGTGAAGACGTTGTCGTCGCCCTTCGGGTAGTGGAACTCGCGCGCCTTGGTCTTGACGATGGCGTATTCGTTCGACAGCTCGCCGAAGTAGAGGCTGGGCTCGGTCACCGGCAGGTTCACGCTCGAGACCGGCGGCAGGTCGCGGATGAACAGCACCGGCAGTCCTTCGGCCGTCACCTGGTTCACCGGGCCGAGCGTGAGGCCGTGCCCGTGCGTGAAGGTGAGCCGCTCGTTGACCCACGTGCGGTTGGGCAGCGCCGCCGGGTTCAGCTCGCGCGCCGAGAGCATCACCTGGCGCAGCTGGCCGTCGATCATGTAGCGGTCGTTGTCCACCGCGGTGAAGTCGTAGTAGGTGCGGATCTCCTGGATCTGCCCGAACGTCTCGAGCAGCGGCTGGTGATCCCACAGCCGCACGTTGTCGAGGGTCTGCCGGTTGTTGTCGATGTCGGCCCGCGTCAGCTCGGCGTCGCCGCTGAGCGACCGCTGCTGGATGGTGTCGAGCCCGAAGGCGCGCCGGGTGGCGTCGATGTTGTGCTGGATGAACGGCGCCTCGCGCACCTGCTCGTTGGGCGAGACGACGAAGCGCTGGATGCCGCCGGCGTAGATCTGTCCGGCCAGCGCCACCACCGCGTAGATGCCCACCGCCGCGATCGCCGCCGCCGTGCGTTCGGTCAGCGCGTAGGCCACGGCGCAGGCGGCGCCGATCAGGGCCGCGGCCATCTCGGCCAGCGCAAACGGCAGGCGCGCGTGGACGTCGGTGTAGCCGGCGCCGCGGATGATGCCGCTGACGGTCAGCATGGCGTGGGGCCGATCGAGCCACGCCCCCATGGCCAGCAGCAGCAGGAACGCCGCGGCCAGCAGGCCCAGGTGCCGCCGGGCGCGGCTGCCGAGACGCATGCCGAAGGGCGTGATGGCCAGCTGTCCGCCGAGCAGGTAGAGCGCCCCGGCGCCGGCGGCCGCCACGCCGACCTGGACCACCGCGAACGAGCGCACGAGGTCGAGCATCGGCAGCGTGAAGACGTAGAACGCCACGTCGTAGCCGAGGATCGGATCGCTCGTGCCGAAGGCCTCCGCGTGGCGCCAGCCGAGGAAGTCCTGCCAGGCCGAGGCGGCAAAGAGCCCGCCGAGCACGGCCGCCCCGGCCGCCACGATCGAGCCGAGCGACTGCACCTCGCGCCGGGCCGGGAGGGCCATCGTCAGGCCTTCGGGCGTGGAGACGACCTGCGGTTCCACCGGCAGCGTGCGCGCGGCCACGCGCAGGTTGACGATCAGCCACGCCAGCGAGCCGGCGAAGGCGAGCGCGCCGAGCAGAGCCTGGGCGCCGAGCACGGTGCCGTAGGTGGCCTGTTGGCCCAGCTCGCCGAACCACCACCAGTCCGTCAGGAGTTCGACCAGGTTCGGCAGGACGAACGCCAGGAGGGCCAGGGTGGCAAAGACGAGGAGACGGACAGGCTTGCGCATGGGGTTGGCTAGAGTCTACGCGCCTTTCAGCCCGCGGAGGGTCCGGCGCTCGCGCTTGTCGGGACGGGTCTTGGGCGCCATGGTGGCGTGGAACACCCGCTCGATGCGGCGCATCGCCACCTCTTCGGCCGTCGGCGGCGGCGTCACGTCGTCGTAGAGGGCGCGGGCCGCGGCCTTGGCGATGTGGGTGTCGGCCAGGCCCTTCACCACGACGCTCTGGGTGCGCCCGAACGGCCGCCCGATCTTCAGCGTGTCGCCGGGCCGGACGTCGCGGTGCGGCTTGGCGGTGACGCCGTTCACGTCCACCTTGCCGTTGCGGCAGGCGCGCTGGGCCTCGGCCCGGGTGCGGAAGAGACACGCCACGTCGAGCCAGATGTCGAGCCGCACCGACGTTGGAACAAGGACAGCCATGGGATGGACAGATAGATTATCCGCTGATCGACGGCCGCGGCATCGGTGGATCGGCCGGGCCGATCCGCGGGGATCGCGACCACTGGGCCGAGTGGCGAGCGGGCCGTCGGGCCGGCGAAGAGACCCGCGCCCGGATGGTAAAGTGCGTGGCCATGTCAGCATCCCGCCGCGCCAAGGTTCCCCCGTCACCCTCCGTGCCCGCCTCGTCGCGCCGCTACTCGTCGGCGGTGGTCGACGGCCCGGCCCGGGCCGCCGGACGGGCCATGCTGCACGCCGTCGGCTTCACCCGCGAGGACTTCGCCAAGCCGCACGTCGGCGTGTGCTCGACGTGGAGCCAGGTGACGCCCTGCAACATGCACATCGACGGGCTGGCCCGGGCCGCCGCGGCCGGCGTCGACGCGGCCGGGGCCAAGAGCGTGATCTTCAACACCATCACCGTGTCCGACGGCATCTCGATGGGCACCGAAGGCATGAAGTACTCGCTCGTGTCGCGCGAGGTGATCGCCGATTCAATCGAAACGGTGACCGGCGCCGAGGGCTTCGACGGGCTGGTGACGATCGGCGGGTGCGACAAGAACATGCCGGCCTGCGCCATGGCCATGGCCCGTCTCGACCGCCCGGCGGTGTTCGTCTACGGCGGCACGATCATGCCCGGCCTCTGGCGCGGCCAGCCGGTGGACATCGTGTCGGTGTTCGAAGCGGTGGGGCAGCACGCGGCGGGAAAGCTCGACGACGCGGCCCTGGCCGACCTCGAGCAGCATGCCTGTCCTGGGGCAGGTTCCTGCGGCGGGATGTACACGGCCAACACCATGGCCTCGGCCATCGAGGCGCTCGGCCTCAGCCTCCCCAACAGCTCGGCCCAGGCCGCGATCTCGGCCGAGAAGCGCGACGACTGCCGGCGCGCCGGCGAAGCGGTGACGCGGCTCATTGCCGCCGGCATCACGCCGCGGCGGATCCTGACCCGCCAGGCCTTCGAGAACGCCATCACCGTGACCATCGCCCTCGGCGGCTCGACCAACGCCGTGCTGCACCTGCTGGCCATCGCCCGGGCCGCCAACGTGCGGCTCACGCTCGACGACTTCACGCGCATCGGCAAGCGCGTGCCGGTCCTGGCCGACCTGAAGCCCAGTGGCAAATACGTGATGGCCGAGCTCGTGCGCATCGGCGGCCTCACGCCGCTGATGAAGCGGCTGCTCGATCGCGGCCTGCTGCACGGCGAGGCCCTGACCGTGACGGGCAAGACGCTGGCCGAGAACCTGGCGGGCGCGGCCGACTATCCGGCCGGCCAGGACGTGGTGCGCGGCTTCGACGCGCCGATCAAGCCCGAGAGCCACCTGGTGGTGCTGCGCGGCAATCTCGCCCCGGACGGCGCCGTGGCCAAGATCAGCGGCAAGGAGGGCGAACGTTTCACCGGCCGCGCCATCGTCTTCGACCGGGAGGAAGCAGCCCTCGACGCCATCCTGAAGGGCCGGGTCAAGGCCGGTCACGTCGTGGTCATCCGCTACGAGGGGCCGCGCGGCGGCCCGGGGATGCGCGAGATGCTGTCGCCGACGAGCGCGCTCATCGGGCGCGGGCTGGGCAACGACGTGGCCCTCATCACCGACGGGCGCTTCTCGGGCGGCACCCACGGCTTCGTGGTCGGGCACGTCACCCCCGAGGCCGCGCTGGGCGGACCGCTGGCGCTCGTCAAGAACGGCGACCAGATCACCATCGACGCGGTTGCCCGGGCCGTCGATGTGGCGGTGCCGGCGCGTGAACTGGCGGCCCGCCGGAAAGCGTGGACGCCGCGAAAGCCGGCCTATTCGCGCGGCGTGCTGGCCAAGTATGCCAGGCTCGTCGAGTCGGCCAGCGAGGGTGCGGTCACCGACCGCGAAGGGCCGTCGAATCCATAGGATTGGACGATTGCATGTCGTTGCATTGGATTCATTGACTTCGGAGATGGCCTCCATGACCGGCCCGCAGGTTAAGGCTTGCGTCGCCAGGCCAATTAGCCCTACGATTCGGGCGTTTTCGTGCGGTTGGCGCCCCGACTCCCTCCACTTCCTTTTGGCACGACTGGTGGATCACGTCACGGGACGTCCTGCGCGACTGCGCGCTCACGTGAACGGTTACGGGATGGCGTGAGTGTTTAGGGACTTTTAACGAGAGGTGACCATGAAGACCCTGCGGCAACTACTGGTTGTTGGCCTGATGGTGGCCACGACCGGAAGCTTCGCAACGGCCCAGACGTTTACGGGCGGTTTGCGAGGTGCGGTGAAGGACGCGAACGGCGTCATTCCGGGCGTGACGGTGCAATTGATCAACGACGCCACGGGCGCAGCCCGTGAAGCCGTGTCGAACGAGTCGGGTGAGTACAGCTTCGGTGCCGTGCCACCGGGCACCTACTCGGTGAAGGCCACGCTGACCGGTTTCAAGACCTACGAGAACAAGGGCATCCGCATCGCCACTCAGCAGTTCATCACGCTCGACATCACCCTCGATGTCGGCCAGCTGCAGGAAACCATCACGGTCACCGGGGCCGCGCCGCTCATCGACACCTCGAACGCGTCGACCGGCTCGGTCATCGACGCGCGTCAGCTCGAGACGCTGCCGAGCGGCGGCCGCTCGGCGTTCCTGTTTGCCGTCACGGTGCCCACGGTCGTGGCCTCGGGCGACGCCCAGTTCAACCGCCAGCAGGACCAGACCAACGCCTCGCTGCTCTCGATGGGCGGCGGCACGCGCCGCGGCAACAACTACCTGCTCGACGGCGTGCCGATTACCGACCTCCGCAACCGCGCCTCGGCCAACCCCTCGATCGAGGGGCTGGAAGGCGTGGACGTCCAGGTGCACACCTACGACGCCGAAACCGGCCGCACCGGCGGCGGCATCTTCAACACCTCGACCAAGTCGGGCACCAACGAGTGGCACGGCAGCGGCTTCTACCAGAGCCGTCCGCGCTGGGGCACGAGCAACAACTTCTTCGCCGAACGCGCCGGCCGGCCCCTGCCCGACACCTACTTCCACCTCGGCGGCGGCGGCTTCGGCGGTCCGATCCTGCAGAACCGCACGTTCTTCTGGTTCGCGGCCGAAGGCTACGGCTCGAACACGACCCGCAACGTCAGCGCCGCGTTTCCCGACCTCGCGTGAACTGGCCGGCGACTTCTCGGCCAGCACCACCGGCGCCGGCGGCCGCTCGTCCCCATCTACGACCCGCTCACCGGCGATGCCAACGGCAACGGCCGCACGCAGTTCCCCGGCAACATCATCCCGGCCAACCGCCTGAACCCGGTGTCGCGGGCCATCGCTGCCTACTTCCCGACGCCCGACTCGGAACGTGAGCAACGGCAGCAACAACTTCGTGCGCATCGTCGCAGATCGAAGACCGGGCGCAGCTCTACAGCATCAAGGTCGATCACCGCTTCAACGACACCGTGTCGCTGAGCGGCTTCTACCTCTACAACAAGACCGACGAGCCGTGCGCCAGCTTCTGGGGCACCGAACAACTTCGCCGACACCAACGAGTACCTGCTGGCCCGTCGCGTGCACCTGCTGGCCATCAACAACACCTGGCTGCCGAGCAACAACACGGTGCTCACGTTCCGCTACGGCATGACCAGCTTCGACGACACCGACACGCTGACCGAGGAGTTCGACCCGGCCACCCTCGGCTTCAACCCCTCGTTCATCAGCGCCATCCAGCGCAAGAAGTTCCCGCGCGGCAACATCAACGAGTACGGCAACGCCGGTTCGACCTTCGGCGCCATCGACGCCACCGACCGCCTGTGGTACTCGTGGAGCGCCAACGCCACCGCGTCGAAGCTGCTCGGCCGCCACACCGTCAAGGCCGGCGGCGACTTCCGCCGCATCGGCGCCGACACGCAGTCGTTCTCGGCCTCGTCGGGCGTCTTCGCCTTCGATCGCCTGTGGACCTCGGCCAGCCCGACGCACGACGCGTCGGCGGCAACGGCTTTGCCAGCTTCCTGCTCGGCTACCCGAGCGGCGACCCCGGCAACCTGAGCCGCATCGGCGTCTCGACGCCGCTCAACGCCTACGTCAACTACTACGGCGCCTACCTCCAGGACGACTTGCGCGTGAACTCGAAGCTCACGCTGAACTGCGGCCTGCGCCTCGAGCACGAAGACGGCCTGCGCGAGAAGAACAACAGCTTCACCGTGGCCTTCGACCGCACCCTGAACCCCGGCGGCGCGCTCGGGCGCGCTGGTGGTCAACGGTCAGCCGGTGCGCGGCGGCCTGGTCTACGCCGGCCAGAACGGCGCCAACGACTACCAGGGCGACCCGCCCGCGGTGAAGATCTCGCCGCGCCTCGGCATCGTCTACTCCTTCGACCCGAAGACGGTCGTGCGCGCCGGCTACGGCATCTACTGGGCGCCCTGGAACTACCAGGCGTGTGGGTTCGCAGAACTACGGCCAGATCGGCTACAGCCGTGACACGTTCCTCGCAGCAGAACCAGTTCCAGCCGACGACGACCATGACCAACCCGTTCCCGAACGGCGCCCTAGCAGCCGATCGGCAACTCCCAGGGCGCGCTCACCGGCGTCGGCAGCCAGATCGAGTTCATCGATCAGGACAAGAAGGCGCCCTACGTGCACCAGTACTCGATCGACGTCAATCGCGAGCTGCCCGGCAACATGGCGATCGGCTTCGAGTACGTCGGCGCCACCGGCGTCGACCTGGGCCTCGGCGGCTCGAACGACGGCGTCCTGAACATCAACCAGGTCGACCCGCAGCTTCCTGTCGCTCGGCACCGCGCTGCTCGAGCAGGTGCCCAACCCGTTCTTCGGTCTGCCCGCCGGGCAGGGCTTGAGCGTGACCAGCCCGACCGTCCAGCGGCGTCAGCTGCTGCGGCCGTTCCCGCAGTTCGACGACATCCTGATGCGCCAGAACACCGGCGGCGAGAACCAGTACCACGCCGCGATCCTGAAGTTCGAGAAGCGGATCAACAACGGCTGGGGCGGCCGCATCAACTACACCTTCAGCCGCCTCAAGGACAACCAGTTCGGCGAGACGAACTTCTTCTCGCAGCAACCGCGGCAACTCGACGCCGAGGCGCAGAACGCCTACGACCTCGACGCCGAGTACGCGCGTCAGCCTGCTCGACGTGCCGCACAAGCTGGTGCTCTCGCCGATCGTCGAACTGCCGTTCGGCGAGGGCAAGCGCTGGGCCACCGAGGGTATCGCCAAGCACATCCTCGGCGACTGGACGCTGTCGTCGATCATCTCGATCGAGAGCGGCTTCCCGATTGCGCCACCGCACAACGTCAACACCACCAACCTGTTCAACCGCGTGCAGTGGGTGAACGAAGGCAGCGCCGACCCGGCCACCAGCGGCGACCGCGACGACCGCCTGCAGCCGGCCTGTGGCTCGACTCGGCCGGCTTACGCGCTCGCCGGCGCCCTACTCGTTCGGCACCCTGGGCCGCACGACACGCGCACGTCGGACGCCGCACCGCAACAACTGGGACTTCGTCGCGGCCAAGGAAGTGCTCTTCCCGGCCGGCGTGCGCGGCGCAGCTGCGCTTCGAAGTGCTGAACCTGACCAACACCGTGAAGGTCGCGTGGGCCGCTCAGACCGCGTGGGCAACTCGCCGTTCGGCCTCATCGACACGCAGTCGGGCTTCATGCGCATGGTCGCAGCTGATGTTCCGCCTCTCGTTCTAACCAGCGAGCACCGTCTCGAGTGTCGAAGGGCGGCTCCAAGGAGCCGCCCTTCGCATGTACGGACGCGGTCCATTCGCGCTGAAGGGGTGTGGCGTCGTCGCGCCGTTGGCAAGACGCGGCTGCCGCATTACGATCCGTCCGATGAGATTCGCGGCAGCGTGCCTCCTGATCACGGCGCTCGGCGGGGTGGCGTGCGGGCGGGGCGACAGCGCGGGGCCGGCCGCCGGCACCCCGGCGTCGCAGCCGCGCCAGGTCGTTGACCCCGGCAACCCGTCGGGCGGGCTCGGCGTCATCGACTTCCCGACGAGCGGAGCGCCGGCGGCGCAGGACGACTTCCGGCGCGGCGTGGCCTGGCTGCACAGCTTCGGCTACGAAGAAGCGATCGAGGCCTTCCAGGCCGCGCAGGCCAAGGATCCTGATTTCGCGTTGGCCTACTGGGGCGAGTCGCTGTCCTTCAGCCAGCCGCTGTGGTTCCAGGAAGAGCCCGACAAGGGCCGGGCCGCGCTCGCCAAGCTGGCGCCGACGCCGGAGGCGCGGGCCGCCAAGGCCGCGACCGACCGGGAGAAGGGCTTCCTGCGCGCCGTCGAGGCGTTGTGGGGCCCGGGCGAGAAGCCGGCCCGGCGCCGCCGCCCATGCGCAGGCCATGGCCGCGCTCAGCCGCGGCCTATCCGGCCGACGACGAGGTGCAGGTCTTCTATGCGCTGGCCCTGCTCGGCACCATGCCGCGCGGCGACGCTGTCGCTGCCCGTGCGCGAGCAGGCCGGAGCCATCGCCGACGCCGTCTTCGCGCGGAACCCCGCGCACCCCGGCGCCTCGCACCTGATGCTGCACGCCTACGATCACGGCACGCTGGCGCCGCGCGGGCTGGCGGCGGCGCGGGCCTACGCCAAGGTGGCGCCGGCGGCCAGTCACGCGCTCCACATGCCGGCGCACTTCTTCGTGCAGCTCGGCCACTGGCAGGAAGCGGCTGCCAGCGACGAGGCCTCGTGGAACGCCTCGGTGGCGTGGGTCACGCGCCGGCAGAAGCCGATCACGCTGCGCGACTTCCACAGCCTGGTCTGGCTGCACTACGAGCTCACCCAACTCGGCCAGTTCACACGCGCGCAGCAGGTGGCCGCCGAGGTCGACGCGGCCATGGCCATGGCGACGGCGCAGGACACCATCGGCGGCCATCACTACGGCGACAGCGAGATCGGACGCGGCTCCGGCCCGCTGGCGCTGCGCAACGACAAGGGCTCGATGCGCGCCCGCTACATCCTCGAGAGCGAGCGCTGGCGCGAGATGGCGCGGGCAGAGCGCCTTCGACAACCTCGACGAGCTGTTCGTGCTCGGGGTCAGCGCCGCCCGGCTCGACGACGTGGCCCGCGCCGTGGCCGTGCGCGACGAACTGACCAAGGCCTCGCAGCCGGGGATGGATGCCGGACTGCGCGAGCAGGCCGCGATCCTGAAGCTGGAACTCGACGCGGTGGCGGCCATCGAGGCCGGGATCCCCGGCGTCGCCTTCTCGCGGATGGACGAGGCCGTGGCCCTGCAGGCGACGCATGCCGAAGCCCATTGGCCGGCCCTACCCGGTCAAGGGCGCCGACGAACTCTACGGCGAGTTGCTGCTCCAGGTCGGCCGGCCGGCCGACGCCGTGACCTGGTTCGAGAAGGCGCTGGCCCGGACGCCGAACCGCAGCCGCGCCGTCCTCGGCCTGGCGCGCGCCGCCGGCAAGGCCGGCGATGCCGCCCAGGAGCCGCGCGCGCCTACGAGCAGTTCCTGAAGAACTGGGCGAACGCCGACCCTGGCCTGCCGGAGCTGGCCGAGGCCCGCGCGGCGTTGCCGCACTGACGCCACCGGCCCAATCGCCACGCGACGAGCCGCGGTCCGGGGCGGCGGCCACGCCCGGGCCCGGTCGACTGGCTAGACGTCGTCGATGCGGACGCGCCGGATGTAGAACGACAGGTCGAGCCGCCGCGTCCGGACGGCGGGATCGGCCGCCTTGAGGCTGAGGTCGTAGTAGCCGGGCTCGGTCGGGCGCCAGCGATGCGTCCACAGCGCCCACGTGTGGTGCGTGGCCGGCGCGGGCAGACGCGCACCGCCGTGCCGGCGTCGCGCGAGCCGACGCGAAGCACCAGACGATCCACCGGCGCGGCGCCGCCCCACACGATGCCGACGATGCGGTACTCGGTGCCGGCGGCCACGCGCCACTGCTCGACGCGGATCGGCATGGCCGCCGTGTCGATGGCCGGCGGCTCGTAGTCGCGCGCCAGCTCGTGGACCGCCTCCTGGTGCGTGCGGCCGGCGAACTCCCGCATCTGCGACGTCGCCGGTTCGTCGTCGCCGACCTAGCGGATGTCGTTCACCCACTTGATCCACGCGCAGCCGTACCAGCCGGGCACGACCAGCCGCACCGGCGCGCCGTGATCCGGCGTGAGCGCGTGCCCGTTCATCCCGCGTGGCGAGAAACGGCGCGACGGCGTCGAGCGTGGCCAGCGGCAGCACCCAGCTCGCGCCGGGCTGCGAACGGAGCGACGGCTGCGCCGTCGTGGTCGAGCCCCGAGACGAGCACCGCCGGTGGCCGCACGCCGGACGGGGCAGCCGCTCCAGCACGCGGGCGAGCGGCACGCCGTGCCACTCGATGGCGCTCATCAGGCCGAAGTTCTGCGGATTGCTGTTGCCGGCGCACTCGATGAGGTGCGCGCCCATGGGCCGCGCCGCGGCCGCAAGCTCGGCCGCCGACACCGCGACGTCGGGCGACGTCGGACGACCCGCGCAGGGCGACGCGCCAGGCCGTCGGGTCGGGACGGAGCCCGGCCGGCGCCGCCGTCCGCACGAACAGGTCGTCGGCGGGCGTGACCAGGCGGTCGGCGATCGAGTCGCGACAGATCGGTGAAGAGCCGGGCGTCGAGGCCGGCGCCGCCCAGCATCTGGCCGAGCGGCGTCTCGACCGCTCCCGGTCCGTAGAGCGGCAGCGTCCGCACCAGCGTGCCGTCCGGCGCCGTCGTCGGCACAGGCCTGGGCCAGCCGGCTGCTCCAGCCGCGGTCGGCGGCGGAGAGGCCGCCGTGCGCCACGGAGAAGCTGCCGGCGAGCGGCCGCGCGTTCCAGGAACTGGCGGCGCGTGAGGGCCGGGCGGGGCCGGCGCGGCGGGGCAGGGCCAGGACCCATTGGCCCAAGTATTCCACACGCCCTCGCTATAATTGAGCCCATGCCGTCACGACGTCTGCTCCGTGCTCTGACCGCCGTCGGCGCTCGTGGCGGCGACCGCGCTCGGCCTGTCTGCGCCAGCAGGCCCCGCCGCCCGGTGGCCAGCCCACGTTCCGGTCCGGCGTCACGGCGGTCTCGACCGACGTCATCGCGCGGGACACGGACGGCCGCTTCGTCGCCGACCTCACCAAGGACGACTTCATCGTGCTCGAGGACGACGTGCCGCAGATGGTCACGTCGTTTTCCCTGGTGCACGGCGGCCGCACCTTCAACCTGCTCACGCCGGCGGCGGCGGCGGCGGCCGCGCCGGAAGGCATCGTGCTGCCCACGTCGCGCCGCGCCGTGCAGGACGTCGCCGGCCGGGTGCTCTTCATCTTCGTCGACGACGTCCACTTCGAGCCGGAGTACACCCCGCACGTGCGGCGCATCATCCAGGACATCGCCGACAACCTGCTGCACGACGGCGACCTGGTGGCGATGCTCTCGAGCGGCCCCTCCAGCATCCAGACCGGGCTCACCTACGATCGCAAGCTGATCGCGGCCACGGCCTCGAAGATCCGCGGCAGCGGCCTCAACGCCGCCGAGATCTTCCGCAACCTCGACACGGGCCAGGGTCCCGCCGACGTGCGCAACCGGGCCCAGATGGCCTTCTACACCGCCTACAACCTGCTGGCCGATCTGGAACAGGTGCCGAACAAGCGCAAGGCGCTGCTCTACATCAGCACCGGCTACGACTTCGACCCGTTTGCCGAGGGCCGCAAGTCGAACGACCGCATCCATGGGCGGACGCTTCGCCGATCCCACCCGGTTCCTCTACGAGGACGAGAGCAATCCCTACTTCCGGCTGCCCACCGCCACCGCCGACATCGACCTCTACGCCTACATGCGCGAACTGACGCTGGCCGCCAACCGCGCCAACGTCAGCATCTTCGCCGTCGATCCGCGGGGCCTGGCCGGCGTCGTCGACGCCGGGCAGTACATCGACCAGAGCGAGTGGCGCACCCACCTGCAGAAGACGCAGAGCACGCTGCGTTTCATGTCGGAAGAAACCGGCGGCTTTGCCGTCGTGAACGTCAACGACTTCGCCGCCGAGTTCAAGCGCATCGACGCCGAGACCAGCGACTACTACGTGCTGGGCTACACCTCGACCAACGCCGATCCGCTGCGCCGCGTGCGCCGGCTCGACGTGAAGGTGACGCGGCCGGACATCACGGTGGCGTCACGGCGCGCCTATTCGCTGAAGACCCCGGGCACGCCCCCGCCGCCGCCCAAGCCCGCGCCGCCGAAGAAGAAGCGCTAGCGGGGCGCCGGCGCCACTGCCACCACGTCGAGCCACGCGCGCACCAGCGTCGGCATGGCGCCCGCCGCCGTCGGCGTAGGCCCCCCCGGCCGCGGTGAAGCGGTCGCGCCTCGCCGGGCTGCGGTCGGCCGCCGGCCCGCTGACCAACCCGGCATACAGCGCGTGGAGCACCAGGAACGTGTCCTCCGGGTCGGGGCGTGTCCGGACGCGCCTGGGCGTCGAGCAGCGCCAGCGCCTCGCCGTAGCGGGCGGTGGCGATGAAGGTGGCGGCGAGGCCGCGGGCGGCGGCGGCGTTGTCGGGCTGAGAGTCGAGGGCGGCCCGGGCCATCGCGGCGGCGCGCACCACATCGCCCTGACGCATGTAGGCGTCGACGAGCAGGGTGGCCACGGCGTCGTCGTCGATCCCTCCCTGGCGCGCCTGGTTCCAGGCCGCCACCGCCGAGCGGTCGTCGCCGCCGAGAGCCGCGGTGGCGCCGAGCAGGAGGCGCACGGGCGCGGTCGGCGCCCCCTGTGCCTCGGCCTGCTGGAGCTGCGCGGCGACGGCGCGGGGCGAGTCGCCCAGCCCGTAGAGCGCCAGGCCTCGCAGGGCCAGGCCGACGGGACGCTCGGCCGGCTCGGTCACTTCCACTTGCACGAGATCGGCGAACCGGGCTGCGCCGGCCAGGGCCATGGCCCGCGTCAACGACGGCGACGGCGCGGCGGGCGTGAGTGCCCGCGCCAGGGCGGCCAGCGTGGCCGGCGTCAAGACGGCGTCGCGGCGGAAGGCCTGTCCGGGCGTGGGCGCCTCGCGGAGCAGGCTCTCCGGCGTGCCGGCGACCTCGAACCGCACGTCGCGATCGGCCCGGCGGCCGGTCACGTGATCGAGCGCCGTGATGGCCATCTTGTAGCGACCGCGCGCGAAGGTGCGAAGCGGCGCCTGCACCGCGGCGAACACCGGGTGGCCCTTGGCCACGTCGAAATCCGCCGGGCAGGGTAGCGGCGCGGTAGCGCTGTGACGGCAAGCTGCCGACCAGCGTCTTCGCGTTCGCCTACGACGCGGGTCACCTGGAAGCCGACTTCGACATCGGGCGGACCCGAGCCGCCCGCGGCTCCGGCCGGATTGATCACCTGGAACACGATCGAAAGAGCTTCGTCGACGCGAAACGTGAGATCGCCGGCGGGGACCGCTTCGAGCGCGCCGACGGCGTAAGGATGGGCGCCCTGCTGATCGACCGGGTAGGGGACCGGCAGAACGCGCACGGTATCGGCCAGCACGATATCGCTCAACGCGAAGTCGGCCAGCGACGCCCCCGGCAGCGACAAGGTCGTCGTGACGCACGCGGACCGCCGGCGGGCGGCTGCCGGCGGCGGGCTCGGCCCAGGCCACGAAGATGTCGTACTCTCCCGGCCCCGCCGTGAGTCCGCGCTCCACGACGAGGCCGCCGGGACTCGCGGCGAGGCGGGCCTGAACGTCGAAGTCCTCGAACGGGTGCATGGCCGGGGCCGGTCCTCGTGACGCCGACTCGAGTTCGGCGCGGCGCTGCTTCTCGCGCGCGGCCCGCTCGCGCGCGGCCCGCTCGCGCTCGCGTTCCTGCAGGCGCAGGGCGTTCGAAGCATCGGCGGTCGTGTCGCCGGGGCGGGCGGCCAGCACCGCCGCGCCGCCGACCGGGAGTTCGCCCTGCGGCACCGACATCGCCCGGCTGGCCCGCATCGGCAGGGGATCGCCGCGCAGGCCCTTGCAGCCACTCCATCACCGCCGATCGCCCGGCCAGCGTCTGGACGTCCGGTGCGCGGCGCAGGGCCAGCCGCACGTAGAGCACCACGCCGGCACCCGGCGCGACGAGACCGGGGACCGTGGCCCGCAGCGCCACGTAGTGCGCGCCGGAGGACGCGCGCAACACGTGCGCCTGCCACACGCGCGCTTGTCGCGGTGTCGGCCGCGGCCGCCTGGTCGACGGCCGCCACCACCGCTTCGAGCGTGGCGCGCTGGGGCTTGGAGAGCTTCGGTGTGTTCTGCGCGATCGCGGCGGCTGGCAGGTGGAGAATCAGTGCGGCCGCAGCGACTGTCGCAATGACAACTCGTGACAACTCCATACAGCCTCGGTAGCGCGGCGTCACGTTATCACGGGTTGCGACGTCGGCGCCACGATCGGGATCGCGCTACACTCTATGCGCTCGTTCAGAAAAATCCCATATGAAATACGTCGATACTGTCGTTAGCTGTCGGTGGTTCGTCGCGTGTGTGTCGGTCATCTCCTTGGCCCTGCCGACTCCCACCCTGGCGCAAAGCTCCGCCACTCCCACCACCGGTGAACGCCGGACAGCTGGCACCAGAGGGCACGCCGCCGGTCATCGACGGCAAGGTGGACGAAGCGGTGTGGACGGCCATCACCCCGCACACCACGTTCACGCAGCAGGATCCCCGGCTGGGCGAGCCGGCCACGGAACGCACCGAAGTGCGGCTGCTCTTCAGCAACACGCACGTCTACGCCAGCTTCATCTGCTTCGACGAGGACCCGTCGAAGATCATCATGTCGCAGGCTCGCCGTGACGCCTCGCTGGCCGAGACCGACTCGATCATCGCCATCTTCGACACCTTCAACGACAACCAGAACGCCTTCGTGTTCGGCACCAACCCGCTGGGCATCGAGTACGACGGCCAGGTGGCGCGTGAAGGGCAGACCAGCGGGATCACGTTCGGCGGCGGCGCCGCCGGCACGCAGCGCGGCGGCATCAGCGCGTTCAACCCGAACTGGGACGGCGACTGGGTCGTGCGCGCGCAGGTGACCGAGCGAGGGTGGGAGGCCGAGATGGCCATTCCGCTGAAAACGCTGCGCTACGCCACGGGCGAGAACCAGACCTGGGGCTTCAACGTGCTCCGCAACATCCGCCACAAGAACGAGCAGGTCTACCTGGCCGAGATCCCGCGCGGCTTCGACATCTACCGCATCTCGCTGGCGGCCAAGGTGCCGGGCCTGACGCTGCCGAACCGTCGCGACATCAAGGTGATTCCCTACGTGCTCGGCTCCTCGAACAAGGACTTCACGCGTGCGACCGACCAGGTCGACACCACCGCCAACGTCGGCGGCGACCTCAAGTGGGGTGTCCGTCCCAACCTCACGCTCGACGTCACGGTGAACACCGACTTCGCGCAGGTGGAAGCCGACGAAGAGCAGGTCAACCTCACGCGCTTCGACCTCTTCTTCCCCGAGAAGCGGCCCTTCTTTCTCGAGAACGCCACCACGTTCCAGTTCGGCCAGCCGCAGTCGGTCGACCTCTTCTTCTCCGGCGCATCGGGCTGTCGGGCGCGGCCGGCACGCTACTGCCCATCGACATCCTGGCCGGCACGCGGCTGAGCGGCAAGGTCGGCGGGCAACTGGAACGTGGGCCTGCTCAACATCCAGACCAACGACGCCACCGACCAGAGCGGGCGCCTGCTGTCGCTCGACACGAACTTCACCGCCCTGCGCGCGCAGCGCGAGGTCGGCCGGTCGAGCTACGGCGCGATCTTCGTGGGCAAGTACGTGACCGGGGATACCACCGGCACGTCGTTCAATAAATGGAACCGCGCCTACGGCGTGGACGCCAACTGGCAGGTGTCGGAAGGCCAGCGCATTTCCACCTACTTCGCCCGCACCGACTCGCCCGAGACACCGCAGAATGCCGCGGGTCCGCGGGGCAGCGACTGGTCGTCGCGCGGCTTCTACGACTTCCGCAACCGCCTCTGGCAGGTCGGCGGCGGCGTCACCCGGGTGGGTCAGAATTTCAACCCCGAGGTGGGCTTCCTGCCGCGGCGCAATTTCATTCGGCCCGAGATGCGCATCTTCTTCCAGCCCCAGCCCTCGCGTCCCAAGTGGATTCGCCGCGTCGCGCCGCACATCTCGGCCAACGCGTTCTATGACGCCGACGAAGTGGTGAAGGGAGCCGGCCGGAAGCTGCAGACGGCGACGTGGCACGTGCATCCGTTCGAGATCCAGCCGATGCAGGGTGGCCGCTTCGGGTGGTTCTTCGACGTCAACAAGGACAACCCGGTGACGCCGTTCCAGGTCTACAACCGCGACGGCAAGCGCGTGGTGATTCCGGTGGGGGAATACACCTGGACGCAGCACGCGTTCGAGTACTTCCACAACCCGAGTTCGGCCGTCACCGGCACGGTGCGCTACCGCATCGGCAACTACTACAACGGCGACTTCAACGCGCTCGAACTCTCGAGCGACTACCGCTTCACGGCGCGCGTCACGGCGAGCGTGGGCTGGACCAGGCAGGACATCTCGCTGCCCGGGCCGGGGCGTTCGTTCGTGGCCAACCTGGTGCCGGTGAAGACCACGATTGCCTTCACCAACCTGGCCAGCCTGTCGCTGCTGGCGCAGTACAACGGGCAGACCGGGCAGTACTCGACCAACGCGCGGCTGGCGCTGCTGAACCGCTCGGGCACCGGCCTGTTCGTGGTCTACAACGACCGGCGCGACGTGCTCGACTCCACCTCGTACGATACGGTCGGGCGCTCGTTCGTGATCAAGTTCACGCGGCTGTTCGACATGTGATGGCGCGACGCCCGCGAGACCGGTAGTCGCGGGCGCTCGCCGCGGCGCCAGCCCAGCCGAGGCGAGCAGTCGCGTTCGCTTCCGCTATCATCGCGAGGATGTTTGTCTTCTTCTCGAACCGCTTCGGCTGCCTGGGCTCACTCGTGATCAGCGTGGTGCTGTCGGCGCTGCTGATTCTTGTGATGCGAGGCTGCGCTCCCGGCGCGTCGTTCTAAGCCGCGTCGACCGCCTCCTCGCCCCAGCGGATCTGCGGGGGAGTCGGTCAGACCCAAAGAGCCTAGGCGGTCATCCCGTCCGTATCAGCCGTCCCATGCGCTGACCACCCACCCTGACTGGTTGCGTGTGTCATTGCGGCGCGCGTGTGCACGCTGAGGCGACAGGGTGATGGGGGAGCCGGGCGGGCGGGGCAGGCGCGGATCTATCGGGAAAGCTGGTGGCCAGGGACGGGATCGAACCGCCGACACTGCGATTTTCAGTCGCATGCTCTACCAACTGAGCTACCTGGCCACGGCGTGTGCCCAGCGAACTGGCACAGAATTCGAACTATAACACACGGAAAACGCCGCGCGAAGCCGGGAAGGGGCCTCGCGCCGGCGCCGGCCAGGGAAAGGTTAGACCGCGGTCGGCTCGGTATCGCGCATCAGCCCGAGTTCGCGCCGCACCCGATCCTCGATGGCCTGACGCATGTCGGTGTTCTGCTTGAGGAACGTCTTGACGTTCTCGCGGCCCTGGCCGAGGCGCTCGCCGCCGTAGGAGAACCAGGCGCCGCTCTTGTCGATGATCTTGCGCTCGACGGCGAGGTCGATGAGGTCGCCCTCGCGCGAGACGCCCTCGCCGTACATCATGTCGAACTCGGCCTCGCGGAAGGGCGGCGCCATCTTGTTCTTCACGATCTTGACGCGGGTGCGGCCGCCGACCACGACGTCGCCGTCCTTGATGGCGCCGATGCGGCGGATGTCGACGCGCACCGACGAGTAGAACTTCAAGGCGCGGCCGCCGGTGGTCGTTTCCGGGCTGCCGAACATCACGCCGATCTTCTCGCGCAGCTGGTTGATGAAGACCAGCGTGGTCTTCGACTTGGCGACGACGGCGGTGAGCTTGCGCAGGGCCTGCGACATGAGGCGCGCCTGCAGGCCGACCTGGGCGTCGCCCATCTCGCCTTCGATTTCGGCGCGGGGCACGAGCGCGGCCACCGAGTCGACCACGACGACGTCGACCGAGTTGGAGCGCACCAGCACCTCGACGATCTCCAGCGCCTGTTCGCCGTTGTCGGGCTGCGACACGAGCAGGTTCTCGATGTCGACGCCGAGCTTGCGGGCGTATTCGGCGTCGAGCGCGTGTTCGGCGTCGACGAAGGCGGCCATGCCGCCGGCCTTCTGCGCCTCGGCAATGACCTGGAGCGTGAGCGTGGTCTTGCCCGACGATTCGGGGCCGAACACCTCGACCACGCGGCCGCGCGGGAAGCCGCCGATGCCGAGGGCGTAGTCGATGCTGATCGAGCCGGTGGAGATGGCCTCGTGGGGCATGATGGCGCCCTTGGCGCCGAGCCGCATGATGGCGCCCTTGCCGAATTGCTTTTCGATCTGGCCGACCGCCATCTCGATTGCTTTGAGCCGTTCCTTCACATCGTCCACAGCCATTGTTGTTCTCCGCCCCAAGGTGGCGCCCCCCACCGGGGCAGCCGTTCGACCGAATGGAATGCTAACCACACGCCAAGCGAAAGTCAAGCGAAGAAGCGTGCATGATCGGTTTGGTAATCCTTTATTTGCAATGACTTCCAGAGTAGGCCGACTTTCGCCCCGCGGCCCGCGGCCGGGCCCGCGTGGCAAGGTCCGCCGCCCGAACCGTTGACCCGGCTGGCAACAGTTGCGTACGGTGGGCGGATGCCCAGTCCCGTCGGTCATGCCCTTGGCGGCGCCCTCGTTGGCGCCGTGCTGGCCCCGTGGGGCAGTTGGCGGGTAGCGGGACTGGTGCCGACCTTGGTGGCGGCGGGCCGGTCGCCGCTCGTGGCTGCGGCGGCCGCTGCGGCCTGCCTCCCGGACCTCGACTTCGCCTGGGGCCGCCACAACATGGAGACGCACAGCCTCGGCGCGGCGGTGGCGGCGGGGCTGCTGGTGTGGCTGCTCTCCGGCGGCCGGGGGCGTCGCCTGGCGCTGGCGGTCACGCTGGCCTGGGCGTCGCACGTGCTCTTCGACTGGCTCGGGTCCGACGACACGCCGCCGCTCGGGGTGATGGCGCTCTGGCCCCTGTCGTCGACGTTCTTCTTCGCCGACGCGTTCGTCTTCGAGGCAATCTCGCGGCGCTATTGGCTGGCGAACTTCTGGCGCCACAACTTGTGGGCGGTGGCGACCGAAACGGCGATGGTCGCACCGGCGCTCGCGGCCGTGGTCTGGTTGCGCCGGCCGCGCGATCGTGCGGCCGCCGGGGCGCGGGGGCGCGGGAATCGTTGAGGCGCGGTGACCACGACCTCCGGCTGCTGGGCCGGTCGGTGTCGCGACGGTGGCTCGCGCCGGCGAGGGGCGCTCAGGGCCGCGGCGCCGGCGTCTTGGTGGCGGTGGGCTTCTTGGGCGCTGCCGAAGTAGAGCCCGATGGCGCTCAGATCCTTCAGGTCCTGGCTCTCGTACTTCCAGGTGCGCTTGTAGACCACGCGAGCCACGATCGCGGCGCCGTCGCTCACCGCGACGGGCGTGGCCAGCGGCACCGACGCGCCTTGTCCTGGCTGCCACTCGGCCAGTTCGCGGGTGCCGGCGGCGGTCTTGAGCAGCAGTGTGGCGCTGCGCACCATGGCCGGCGTCCCCGGCAGGAGATCGATGGCGGCGAGGCTCTTGCCCTTCGCGCCGGAGAGCGGCAGCACCACTTCGTGCGTGGCCTCGTTGACGGCGCCGGGCAGCACGAAGGGCTCGCGCATGGCCAGCGTCACGTCGGGCGCGCCCGAGCCCCATTCATTCACCAGCGGCACCGATGGAGGAGCATTCTCGATCTTCCCCCGCGGCGCGCCGCCGGTGGCCCACACCAGCAGCAGGTCGAGTTCGCGCGCGGTGAGCTCGAGCGGATGCCACGGCGGCGTTTCTTCGTTGAGGAGCTCGATGCGGATCGACTCGGCCCACGGCGCCGCGTCGTCGTAGGTCATGAGCGACATCGGGGCCACGCCGCCGTCCACGTGGCAGCGGCCGCACCGGTCGCGCACCATCGGGAACACGTCCTCGTTGAAGTGGTATTTCGAGGTGATGGCTTTATGGGCCTCGCCGCTCGACGCGGTCCACACGACGGCGGCCAGGAGCACCGCGGCGAAGGTCGACAAGGCGAGCACACGACGGGTCATCGGCGGCCTCCGCTGAACAGCGACTCGAGGGTGGTCACGGCCTGCACCAGCGTGCCCGAGGCCTTCACGACCTCTTCGCGCTCGCCCCGGTCGCCGGCCGCGTCCAGACGGAACGCAGAGAGCACGACCGCCCGGGTGGCCGCTTCGACCTCGGCCCGGCGCGCCTCGGCGAACTCGCGGGAGTGGAATTCGAGCGCCAGCGCCAGTTCCTTGGCCTGCAGCGCCGGCACCCACAGTTCGCTGAGGCCGCCCTTCTCGACCAGCGCCTTCACCGCTTCGCGCCGTTCGACCAGCAGGCCGAGCACGCCGCTGGCCGTGTCGGGGATTTCCATGGCCAGCCGCGCGGCCCCGTCCATGGTTTCGGCAACGGCGGCCACCGAGTGTTCGGCAAACGCGAAGTCGAAGCGCTGCTCCTTGCCGCCCCTGGTGAACGTGGCTTGGACGATGAGCTGCGCCGGCAAGGCCAGCGGCTCGATGGCGGCTTCCAGGTATGGGCCCTCGGCCGACGGCCGGAGCGGCACGGTCGTGACTTCGCGGGCCACGAACGTCTGCGGGTCGGTCTCTTCTTTGGTGACAACCCGCGCCGTCACCTCCTTGATCTTGTCGGCCGCCAGCGGCTTCGTGTAGTCGTCGAAGAGGTAGAGGCGGAACACGCCCGGCGACGGATACACGCCTTCGACGTGGTGCCAGTAGTCCGAGCCCATGAAGAACTGGCCGCCGTGCTGCGGGTTGTGGTTGCCGTGGGCAAGCGACTTCTGCACCCGGGTGGCCTCGGTGCCGTCGGGGCACCGTTGCGGTTCCATCAGCTCCTGGTCGGAGCCGCCGCATCGCCACGCCACCGACACGGTGACCTCGCCGAGCGTGCGCCCGCAGATCGGGCACTTGCCGGCGCTCTTCTCGGCGATGACCGAGTGGATGGGGCAGGTGAAGGCCGTGTCGAGGCGCATCGGCTCGAGACCCATCTTGCAGATCGGGCATTCGCCGTCTTCGTGGGCGGTGACATCCGAGTGCATCGGACAGACGTAAATGAGCGGCGGCAGGTCCTGATCCTGAGCGTGAACGTGGTCAGGTACACCGATGGCAGCGCCGGCGATCAGGCCCGACAACACCACGGCGACGATCGAGCGCAGGCGTGGGATGCTCACCGGGCCATGATACCGCGGCCGGCCGGCTCGGCTGACCGCGCCGGTCATTCACGGTTGACATCGGCCCGGCCCGATCGATAATGCGCGCGATCAGGGGCGCGCGCCGCCCAGAACCCAGCAAGGGAGCTCCCCATGGCCCGTTCGTTCCAGGTGTCGCGACGACGGTTTCTCGGCGGGTCGGCGGCGGCCCTGGGGGGCCTTTCGGCCGGGCTCTTCGGCGAGACGCTGGCGGCCCAGCCGAAGGCGCCGCCACTGGCCCGGCCGCTGGCGACGCTCGTGCCCGCGGGGCCGCTCGACGAGACCTACTGGTGGAAGGTGCGCGGCCAGTTCAACGTCGTCGACGGCCTCACCTTCATGAACAACGGCACCTACGGCCCGACCCCCCGCGTCGTCGTCGAGGCGCTGGGGCGTTATGAGCGCGAGCTGGCCGAAGACCCGACCGACAACTACCGGAACGAGGGGCGCGACGCGGTGCGGGCCCGCATGGCGGCGTTTGTCGGGGCCAGGCCCGACGAGATCGCGCTCACGCGCAGCACCAGCGAAGGCATGAACATCTTCATCAGGGGCCTCGACTGGAAGGCCGGCGACGAAGTGGTGTTCTGCACCCACGAGCACGGCGGCGGCATCCAGCCGCTGCAGCAGATCGAGGCCCGCTACGGCGTGAAGCTGGTGCGCATCGAGGTGCCGTCGCCGCCCGAGAGCGTCGACCAGATCGTGAAGCTCTACGAGCGCGCCATGACGGCCAAGACGCGGCTGATCATGGTCAGCCACATGACCTACGTCACGGGTCTGGTCACGCCCGTCCAACAGCTGTCGGATCTGGCGCACGCCCACGGGGCGCTGATCTCGGTGGACGGCGCGCATCCGCTCGGCATGCTGGACTTGAACCTCGGCGTCACCGGCATCGATCACTACGCCGCGGCCGGGCAGAAATGGCTGCTCGCTGGCACTGGCACGGGCGTCTGTTTCCTCAAGCGCAGCCTGCAAGATCGCATCTGGCCGCTCATGGGTTACGCCGACCAGAAGACGGCCAACGACCCGGCGTCCACCGCCTTCGGCGCCAAGCGCTACGAACTGGGCGGCCAGCGCAACGTGCCGAGCTTCATGGCCATGGCCGAGGCCATGGACTTCCACGAGGCCATCGGCAAGAAGAACGTCGAGGCGCGCGTGCGGCAGCTCAGCACCCGGCTGCGCGCTGGCTTGAAAGACATCCCCGGCGTGAAGATGTGGACGTCGGAGGACCCGGCGCTGGCCGCCGGCCTCACGCTCTTCTCGGTGCGCGACCTGCCGATGGAGAACGTCGTGAAAGCGGTCTACGGCTACAACCGCGTGTGGATTCGCACCATGACCACGGGCAACCTGAACGGCGTGCGCGCCGCCACGCACATCTACAACCTGCCCGAAGAAGTGGACCGCCTGCTCGACGCGGTGACGCACGTGGCGAAGAACGCGGCGCGTTACTCGAGCACCGCGGCGGCTAAAGGGTAGCGCCGGCGGCACACGGAGCGCTAGAGCAGTTCGACGGCGAGCGCGACGCCGTTGCCGCCGCCCAGGCACAGGGTGGCGATGCCGCGCTTGCCGCCGCGATCCTTGAGCGCGTAGAGCAGCGTGGTCAGCACGCGCGCGCCGGAGGCGCCGATGGCGTGGCCGAGCGCGACCGCGCCGCCGTTGACGTTGACCTTGGCCCCGTCGATGCCGAGCTCGCGGGTGACGGCCACGGCCTGCACCGCGAACGCCTCGTTCAGCTCGAAGAGATCGACGTCCTGCAGGTTCCAGCCGGCCTTCTGTGCCGCCTTGCGCGAGGCCTCGACCGGCGTCATCAGCAGCATCTTCGGCTCGAGCCCGCTCGTGGCCTGCGCCACGATGCGCGCCAGCGGCACGAGGCCGAGGGTCTGCGCACGCGCGGCCGACATCACGACCAGGGCGGCGGCGCCGTCGTTGACCGGCGGCGCGTTGCCGGCGGTGACACTGCCGTCCTTCTTGAAGGCCGGCTTGAGCGCGCGCAGGGACTCGGGGGTGGTGTCGGGGCGTACCGACTCGTCCTTGTCGAAGACGACCGCGGCGCCCTTCTTCTGCGGAATCGCCACGGGCAGGATCTCGGCCGCGAACCTGCCGGCGGCGTGCGCCGCGGCGGCCTTGGCGTGGCTCTCGGCGGCGTAGGCATCCTGTTCGTCGCGGGTGACCCGGAACTTGTCGGCGACGGTCTCGCCGGCGTTGCCCATGTGCCAGTTCTCGAACGGGCACCACAGGCCGTCGTGAATCATCGAGTCGATCAGCTGCGCGTGGCCCATGCGCAGGCCCTCGCGCGCCTTGGCCAGCAGGTAGGGGGCGTTGCTCATCGACTCCATCCCGCCGGCCACGGCGATCTCGATGTCGCCGGTCTGGATGCCCTGCTGGGCCAGCATCACGGCCTTCAGGCCCGAACCGCACACCTTGTTGATGGTCAGCGCCGCTACCGAGTGGGGAAGGCCGCCCTTGAGCGCCGCCTGGCGGGCGGGGGCCTGGCCGACGCCGGCCGCGACGACGTTGCCCATGATGCACTCGTCCACGGCCGCGGGATCGACGCCGGCGCGGGCCACCGCTTCGCGCACGACGAGGGCGCCGAGGTCGGTGGCGGACATGTCCTTCAGCGCGCCGAGGAACTTGCCGGTGGGGATGCGAACGGCGCTGACGATGACGGCTTCCTGCATGACGTTTCTACGCTCCACTCGGATGACTGGCGGGCCGGCGGCGGCGCCGGCTTCGAATCTCGACGCCGCCCGCGACCTCGATGCGGGTGACGACTTCGGGGCCGAGCCACAGCTCCAGCTGACGCCGCAACTCGTGGCGGATGCGATGGACCTCGCGCGCCCACTGTGGGTCGGCGCACGACACGGCGAGCACGCCGTCGCTCAGCGAGATCGTGGTGGCGCGCGCGATGGCGGCGCCCCCGGCCTGGCGCCAGGCGAAGGTCACCTTCTCGGGCGTAAGCGGTGCCTGCCGGATGGCGGCGGCCAGCACTCCCGGCAGGACGCGACTGGCCTGATCCATCCCCGCAATTCTAGCATCCGCTCAGCGGACGAGGTACCACTCCTCCTGGCGGGGACGGAAGAACTCCCAGCCGGCCTCGGTCAGGTGCGCGTCGTCTTCCATCATCACGAACACCTTCTGCCCGCCCCATTCGCGAACCGGAGTGGCCGTGTTCAGCTCGATCGAGATGTAGGAGCCGAGGCGCAGCCGCTTGCCGGCCTGCTGCGCGATGTCGGCGCGCTGCGCGGCGCGGAAGTCGATCGAGGCGCCGAGGCCGTGGCCGTGGATGCCGATCGGGTGCGAGTAGATCATCGCCTCGATGCGGCGGACCTTCATCTCGGCCATGGTGCTGGTATAGACGTCGGCGGCCAGCGCCCCGGGCCGCGAGTGCGTGCGCATCAACGCGTCCTGCAGCGTGTTGGTGTGGCGCATCGCCGTCTTGAGTCCCTCGGGGACGTCCGACTCGTCGTCGTTCAGCACGTAGGCCATCTTCTGCCAGTCGGTGTCGAGCCCCATGTAGCTGAGCCCGAAGTCGAGATGCACGACGTCGCCGCGTTCGATCACCATGCCCTCGGGCGCAACCGCCAGGAAGCCGCGCGACGTGGCGCCGGCCGCGCCGGCCCGCTGCACGCGCAGGTCGGGCTGGAACCAGGTGCGCACGCCGTGGGCCCACAAGGCGTCGTAGAGCCAGCGGCGGACATCGCCGACCGTGGTCCGGCCCGGCTTGATGACCTCGCTCGACAGCGCGCGCCGGGTCAACGCCTCGGTCAGCTGCACCGCCGTACGGTAGTGCGGCATCTCCCCGGGCAGTCGGGTGTCGGCGTATTCCTCGATCAGGTCCTGCGCGCTCACGATTCGCGCCGTGTCGGCCGGGCCGAGGGCCTCGACGATGAACAGGTAAGTGTCGTGTGTGAGCGAGCGCGTCACGCCGCGGCTGCCGCCGATGGCCAGGCCGATGGTCTTCGGCGTGTACTGGGCGACGAGCTGCCGGAGGCGCGCGTCGGCCGGCGCCGGTTCGCCCGCCTCGAAGAAGGCAGTGAGCGATTCTTCGGTGTAGCCGGTCACGGCGATGCGCTTCAGGCCGGCGTCGCCGGCGTCGACGAAGACGAAGAAGTCGCGGTTGCCCACGTAGGGGCGGGGCGGCGCGACGTGCGCGGCCAGCGGATCGTCGTGGAACTCTTCGGTCGCCACGATCCACATGGCGATGCCGTGCTTGCGCATCATCGGCAGCAGCAGCGCGTGCCGGGCCGCGAGCCAGCCCTCGCGCACGGCGATCTGCTGCGACCCCGACAGCAACGCGGGGGACGAGGCGTCGGGTGTCTGTGCCAGCGTCGGCGCCGACCCGGCGAGCACGGCGAGCAGAGCAGCGGCGAGGACGGGCGCGCGGACGGGAAGACCCATGGCGGCATCGTAACGCACGGCGCCGGCGCGCGGCCGCGGAGTGGCGGCGTGGCAGAAAATGCCGCAGAAAATTGTAACGGTGCCAGGCCCCGTTACAATTCGCGGCGTGGCATTTTCTGCACCGCCGCCGTTAATCCTCGCCTCGGCCTCGCCTCGGCGCGCCGAACTGCTCGCTGCCGCCGGCTTCGCCTTCACCGTGGTCCATGCCGACATCGACGAGACGCCGCTGGCGGGGGAGCGGCCGGGGGCGTACGTCCGTCGGCTCGCCGAAGCCAAGGCCCGGGCGGTGGCGCCGCGCTTTCCCGGCCAGGCGGTGCTCGGGGCCGACACGACCGTCGTAGTGGACGGCGACATTCTGGCCAAGCCCGTCGACGCGGCGGACGCCGCCGCGATGTTGCGCCGGCTGCAGGGACGCGCCCACGAGGTGCTGACCGGGGTGGCGCTCGTTGATGGGCGGCGCGCCCGGGTGGCGGTGGCCGAGACGCGTGTCTGGTTCGGCCCGATGACCGAGGACGACATCGCCACCTACGTGGCCACGGGCGAGCCGATGGACAAGGCTGGCGCCTATGCCATCCAGGGCTGGGCGTCGCGCCACGTGACCAGGATCGACGGCTCCTACAGCAACGTCGTCGGCCTGCCGGTGGCGGTGGTCCACGACCTCGTCCGCGACCATCGCGGCCACGGCGGGGAGCCAGCCGGCCGCCGCGGCGCGGCCGTGGCGGACGACGGCTAGCGGCTGGCGAACGCCAACAGCGCGGTTGGAGGGGTTGCAGTTCTGTTGACCGGCTGTGCCCGCAGGGATACTCTAGATCCAGTGTTCGAGTCGGCAGTTGTCTCTGGAAGTCATTGACCATGAAGCACAAAGCCCTCAAAGTCGGTTTCACGAGCCTGGTCATTCTGGGGTCGTTCCTCGGGCTGCTCTACTCGACCATGTCGGAGAGCACCGAGTACTACAAGCACGTGGAAGAGGTCATGGGCGCGCCTGACCCCTGGTACGGCAAGAACCTCCAGCTTCACGGCTTCGTCGTGCCCGACAGCATCCTGAAGAAGCGCAACTCGATGGAGTACCGCTTCAAAGTGCAAAGCCAGGGTCACGTCGTCAATGCCACCTACACCGGCGTGGTGCCCGACACGTTCAAGGACGACGCCGAAGTCGTCCTGAAGGGCGTCCTCGGCAGCGACGGCTTCGCGGTGCACCCGAACGGCGTAATGGCCAAGTGCCCGTCGAAGTACGAGGCCAAGGTCGGCGCGCCGGGCGCGGGCGCGGCCGGCGCCCCGGCACTCCGGCACCTCCGGCACCGAGTAGCACGCGCGGCCGGCCCGCCCGGCCGGCGGCTTCTTTCGGGTTAAGGACCACGATGGCCACACTCGGTCAGTATCTGCTCCTGCTCGCCTTCGTGATTTCGGCCTACGCGGCTGCCGTGTCGGTGGCCGGAGCGCGGCGGAGGAACGGGCGCTTCATCGAGAGCGGCGTCGGCGCGCTCTATCTGGTGGCCGCGGTAATGACGGTGGCCACCGGCGTCATCGTCCACGCCTTCGTCGTCGGCGACTTCAGCATCCGCTACGTGCAGCGCTACTCCGAGAGCGCGCAGCCGCTCGGCTACAAGATCGCTTCCTACTGGGGCGGCCTCGACGGCTCGGTGATGTTCTGGGTGTTCCTGCTGTCGCTCTTCGGCGCGACGGCGGTGCGGGTCAATCGGGAGCGGCATCGGGAACTCATCCCGTATGTCGTGGCCACGCTCAGCGTGGTGCAGATGTTCTTCCTGTTCCTGATGATCAGCCACAACAACCCGTTCTCGACCTACCTCACCGAAGCGCCCACGACCGGCCAGGGGCTCAATCCGCTCCTCCAGAACTTCTACATGGCCATCCACCCGCCCACGATGTACCTGGGCTTCGTGGGCCTGACCATTCCGTTTGCCTTCTGCATCGCCGCGCTCATCACCGGCCACCTCGACGACTCGTGGCTGCGGGCGGTGCGACGGTGGACGATGATCTCGTGGTTCTTCCTCTCGCTCGGCCTCACCCTGGGGATGATCTGGGCCTACGAGGAACTGGGCTGGGGCGGCTTCTGGGGCTGGGATCCCGTGGAGAATGCCGGGCTCCTGCCGTGGTTCACGGCCACCGCGTTCCTGCACTCGGTGATGGTCCAGGAACGGCGCGGCATGCTGCGCGTGTGGAACGTCACGCTGGTCATCACGACCTTCCTCCTCACCCTCTTCGGGACGTTCATGACCCGCTCGGGCATCGTCCAGTCGGTTCACGCCTTCGGCGAGGACCGGGAACTGGCCATGATGTTCACGGTGTTCATGTCCGCCGTCCTCCTGTTCAGTTTCGCCTGGGTCATCTACCGGCTGCCGCTGCTCAAGTCGCGCAACGAGCTCGACTCGTGGGCATCGAAGGAAGCCGCCTTCCTGGCCAACAACTGGGTGCTGCTCTTCTCGGCGATGTTCGTGCTCTTCGCCACCATGTTCCCGACGCTCTCGGAAGCGATCAGCGGCGAGCGCCTCACCGTCGGCCCGCCGTTCTTCAACACCTGGATGACACCGGTCGGCCTCATCCTGCTGCTGCTCACCGGCGTCGGTCCGCTGCTGGCGTGGCGCTCGTCGACGTTCGCCAACCTGCGCCAGCAGTTCCTATGGCCGGTCGGCTGCGGCCTGGCGGCCGGTGCCCTCACGCTGGCGCTTGGTATCCGCGTGTGGAGCTCGGGCCTGTGCTTCATGCTGAGCGGCTTTGTCATCGGCACCATCGGGCAGGAGTTCATCCGTGGCGCGGCGGTGCGCCGGCAGACGACCGGCACGGATCTCTTCACCGCGCTCGTCGGGCTGGTCAGCCGCAACAAGCGGCGCTACGGCGGCTACACCGTGCACGTCGGCATCGTGCTGATGTTCATGGGCTTTGCCGGCGAGGGCTTCGGTCGTGACGAGCAGGCGCTGCTCAAGCCCGGCCAGCAGGTCCAGGTCGATCGCTACGTGCTGCGCCTCGACGCGATTCGCGCCACCGAGGACAGCCAGAAGCAGATGGTCACCGGGCACATCACGGTGTTCGACGACAAGGGCGCCGAACTCGGCAAGATGTATCCGGCCAAGTGGTTCTACCGCAGCCGGCCGCAGGAACCGACGACCGAGGTGGCCATCCGCCGCTCGATCGCCGAGGACCTCTACATCGTGATGGCCGGCTTCGAGCTGGGTGAGCAGTCGGCCAGCGTGGAAGTGCACGTCAACGAGCTCGTGAACTGGATCTGGATCGGCTTCGGGCTGATGGCGATCGGCACCGGCATCGCCCTGCTGCCCGAGCGCGTCTTCGCCTTTGCCGGGGCCCGGGTCGGAGCCGAGGCCACCGCGGCGCTGCTGCTCGTCGGCCTGCTGCTGGCGCCGGCGACGGCCCGCGCGCAGGCGCACGGCGAGGTCGGCGGCGCCAGTTCGGGCACGCTGGTCTTCCGCTCCGCCGCGGAGCGGGAGCTGGCCGACGAGATCATGTGCACGTGCGGCTGCCGGCTGCCGGCTGGCAGTTGCGGCATGATGAACTGCGAAGGCAAGGCGGCGCAGCTCGGCAAGATCAAGACCCTCGTGTCGCAGGGCTTGAACCGCGATGAAGTGATTGCCACCTTCGTGGCCGAGGCCGGCGGGCAGCACATCCTGGCCCGGCCCATCGACGAGGGCTACCACCGGCTCCTGTGGCTGCTGCCCTATACCCTGGCCCTGCTCACGGCGGTGGGCTTGGCGGTGATGGCGCGCCGCTGGGCGAAGGGCCGGCCGGAAGGCTCGGCTCTGGGCACCCCGGCCGCGGCCGGCGACGCCGGGCTCCAGCAACGACTCGACGATGAGCTCCGCGACCTCGACTGACCCCGGGCTCCGCCCGTGGCAGTTGTTCCTCCTGGCGGGCATGCTCGCCGCGACCGCTGTCGTCCTCGTGTCGGCCGGGCGTCCGACCTCGGGCGTGGTGGTGCTGAGCCTGACCGTGGTGGCCGCCAGCCTCGTCGCCGTCGCCACCTACCGGTCGTTGGCGTCGCTCGTCGCGCCCGAAGACCTGGTGCCCGACGCGCCGCCGGGCGGCCGCACCCGCGCGGCGCTCGAGCGCGAGAAGGCGCTCGTCCTCCGGTCCATCAAGGAAGTCGAGTTCGACCACGCCATGCGCAAGACCGGCGCCGCCGACTACGAAGAGATGCGCGAACGGCTGAAGCTGCGGGCCGTGGGGCTGCTGCGTCAGCTCGAGGCCACCGGCTACCGCGAGGCGGTCGAGCGCGACCTGGCGGCTCGCGACGGAGGGCGCGCCGCCCGGCGTCGCCCGCCGGCCGCGTCGGCGCCGCTGGCCGCGTCGGCGGCCCTCGCCTCGGCCACCGGACCGCGGCCGTGCGCCGCCTGCGACACCATCAATGAGCCCGATGCCCGCTTCTGCAAGGCCTGCGGCGCGGCCCTGGCCGGACCCGCCTGACATGCGCCACCGAGCCGTATCGACTCTGCTGACGCTGCTGTGCGCGCTGTCGCTCGCGCCGGCGGGCGCCATGGCGCAGGTGGCAATGCCTGACGCCGCGCAGATGTCGGGGATGCCGCTCCCGGCCGGCGACCTGGCCAACGGCACCGTCACCGTGCGACTCGTGCGCGAGCGGATGGGGAACAACGTGCCCGGCCAGGAGGTGGCCCTGATCACCCCCGACGGCCGGGTCACCGGTGTTACCGACGGGCAGGGTCGCGCCGAGTTCACGAGCGTGCCGCCGGGCACGACGGTCACCGCGGAAGCCACGCTCGACGGCGAGACGATCCGGTCGCGCGAGTTCGCGGTGCCGTCGGTGGGCGGCGTGCGCGTGGCCCTCGTGGCCGGCATCGCCGCGGCCAACGCGGCGACGGACGCGGCCCGGGCCGCGGCCGCCAAGGAGCCGGCGCGGCGCGGCGCCGTCGTGTTCGGCAACGACACGCGCATCGTGCTGGAGTTCCAGGACGACAAGCCGACGTTCTTCTATCTCTTCAGCGTGCTGAACAACGCGCGCACGCCGGTCGATCCGGGCAAGCCGCTCGTCGTCGATCTGCCGGCCGACGCCGAGGGCGCGTCGCTGGTGTCGGGGAACGCGCAGATCGCCCGCATGGAAGACCGGCGGCTCACGCTGACCGGCCCGTTCCCGCCGGGGCCGTCCGAATACCAGATCGCATTCCGCCTGCCCTTGACCTCCACCATCACCCTGACCCAGGCCTTCCCGGCGCCGGTCGAAGGCCTGCTCGTGGCGGCCGAGAAGGTCGGCGGCCTCACGCTCAGCTCACCGCAATTGAACGCGGTGCGCGAAGGCGAGTCGGGCGGGGAAGTCTTCGTCATGGGCACCGCCGGCCGCGTCGCCGAGGGCCAGCCGGTGGCGCTGCGCTTCTCGGGCCTGCCCGCGCCGCCGCTGTGGCCGGCGCGCGTGGCCATCGCCCTGGCTGGTGTCCTCTTCCTGTGGGCCGGCTGGTGGGCATGGCGGGGCGCGCCCGACACCCGCGCCACCCGCGAGGCCCTGGCCGCCGAACGCGAGCGGCTGCTCGGCGCCATTGCCGCCATCGACGCCGAGGGCCGGGTCCGCGGCGGCCTCGACCCGCGGTCGGCCGCCAAGCGCGACCGGCTGCTCGTGGCCGTCGAGCAGGTCTACGCAGAACTCGACGAGTTGCCCGGCGGGTCGGGAACGGCGGCGTGAGCGGCGACTTCGACCACGTCTCCGTGGTGCGGCTCGGCCGCCACTACGGCCGCCGGCGCGCCCTCACCGACATCTCCTTCACGGCCCGCGCCGGCGACATCGTCGGGCTGCTCGGGTCGAACGGTGCCGGCAAGTCCACGCTGCTGTCGATCCTCGGCACGCTGCTCGTCGCCTCGACCGGTCGCGTCGAGTACCGGCAGCGTGACGGCCGCGGCGGGCGGGCCGGGCCTGCGCTCGCGCATCGGCATGCTCGGCCACGATCTCTTCCTCTATCCGGAACTGACGGCCCGCGAGAACCTGGTGTTCTTCGGCCGGCTCTACGGCCTCGACGAGGTCGCGAGCCGGGTCGCCACGGCCCTCGATCGCGCCGGTCTCGCGGCGCGGGGCGACGACCCGGTGTCGTCCTACTCGCGCGGCATGCGCCAGCGCGTCGCCCTGGAGCGGGCGCTGCTGCACGGACCGCAGCTGCTGCTGCTCGACGAGCCGTTCACCGGACTCGACCAGGCGTCGGCGGCGGCGCTCGTCGGCCGCCTGCGCGACGAGCAGGCGCGCGGGGTGATCACCATCCTGGCCACGCACGACCTCGACGTCGTCGACGGGTTGCTCGGCGACGTCGTGTTCCTGCACGGCGGCCGGCGCGTCACGGCCGCGTCGGCGAGCGGCTCGTTGCGCGATCGCTACCGCGAGGCGATGCAGTCGGCATGAGCGCGTTTCTTCGCGTCGCCGCGCTGGTCGTGCGCAAGGACCTCACCGTCGAGGTCCGCAGCTTCGAGGTGCTGTCGACGACGCTGTTCTTCGCCGTCACCGTCGTCCTCATCTTCGCCTTCGGCTTCGTCAAGGACGGCGTGCCGCTCGACGGCGTGGCCGCGGCCATCCTGTGGATCGCCCTGGCCTTCTCGGGCACCCTCGCCCTGGGGCGCACCTTCGAGCGCGAGCGCCAGGCCGACACGCTGCGGGCGCTGCTGCTCGCGCCGGCGGACCGGCCCGCGCTCTATGCCGGCAAGCTGGCCGGCATCCTGCTGCTCATGGCCCTGGTCGAAGCCGTGCTCGTGCCGATGGTGGGGCTGATGTTCCAGGCGCCGATCTTCGTCGCGCCCGGCCACCTGGCCGCGCTGCTGGCCGCCGGGACGCTGGGCTTCGCCGCCGTCGGCACGCTCTTCGCCGCGATGCTGGTGCGCGCGCGCAGCCGCGACGTGCTGCTGCCGGTGCTGTTGTATCCCATGACCGTTCCAGTCATGATTGCCGGGGTCCGGGGCACGGCGGCGCTGTTCCAGCCCGACGCGGATCTCGAGCTGGCGCAGTTCTGGCTGGCCCTGCTGGTGTTCTTCGATGCGGTGTTCGTGACGCTGGCGCTGTGGACGTTCGAGCCGCTGATGACGGACTGAGCCCGGCGACAGGGAAGGTGGCGACGTGACGACGGCGGTGAAAGTACAACTGACGGTGGCGGCCCTGATGTTCGCGGCGGCGCCGTGGATCATCAACGCGGCTCCGCACGAAGCGACGATGGGCCTCGTCTACAAGATCTACTTCTTCCACATGCCGGCGGCGTGGATGTTCCTGCTGGCGGCCATCGTCGCCGGCGTGGCCAGCGCCCGCTATCTCTTCACCAAGAACCCCAAGTCCGACGCCACCGCGGTGGCCGCGGCGGAACTGGCCGTGCTCTTCGGCCTGCTGGCCCTCGTCACCGGGCCGCTCTGGGCGCGCAAGGCCTGGGGCGTGTGGTGGGTGTGGGACGCGCGGCTCACCTCGAGCCTGATGCTCTTCCTGATCTTCCTCGCCTACCTGCTGCTGCGGCAGTTCGGCGGGCCCGGGTCCGAGAAGCTGTCGGCCGGCTTGGCCCTCTTCGGCATGGCCAACGTGCCGTTCATCTACGTGTCGGTCAACGTCTGGCGCACGCTGCACCCGAAGACGTCGGTCGTGCCGACCTTGCCGGTGGAGATGGGCCGGCCCTTGTGGTTCTGCGTCGTCGCGTTCCTGCTGCTGTTCCTGGCGCTGCTGTCACTTCGCGCCTCGCTCGAACGGCACCGGGGGCGGATCGACGCGCTGTATCTGGCTGAGGACGAAGCGTGATGCGACACCTGCGACTCCTGTTGATCCTGGCCCTGCTGCACGGCCCCGCGCTGGCCGCCGCCCAGCCGCAGCCGTCGCCCGACGAGTTCGTGCCGATCTCCGAGATCCCGCCCGAAGAGCAGATTCCGGCCATCAACCTCGTGGCCGCGGCCTACGCCTTCGTCTGGGTGGCCGTGCTCGGCTACGTGTGGACGCTGGGAGCCCGCATCAAGAAGGCCGAAGACGAGATCGCGCGGCTGGAGCAGAAGGGCCACTAGCCCATGGACATCGGCACGCCGACGGCCGGGCACTTCATCTACATTCCGGTCATCCTGCTCATCGGCATCGTGATCGGCTGGGTGCTCGGCTCGCGGGCCGCCGCCGACGCCATGGCGATGGAGCAGAAGAAGCGCGAGGAACGCGCCCGGCGCAAGGCGCAATCCGAGCAGTAGCCGCCGGCCGGCGCTGCTAGCGGCCGATGAGCAGCCGCTGCGCCAGCGCCTCGGGCAGCCCGGCCTCGCGGATGCGCGCCTGCGTCTGCTCGATCGGGTAGGGCGTGCGGTAAATCTCCACCACCTGCGCCTCGGCATCGTAGACGGCGAACCCGGCGCGCGGATCGCCGTCGCGCGGCTGGCCGACCGAGCCGGGGTTGATGAGGTAGTGCCCGTGGCTGATGGGGATGTGCAGCGGCCGGCGCAGGTCGGCGGTCTCGAGCGTCAGCGACTGGTTGGCCAGGCGGTAGCCGGCCTGGACGTGCGTGTGACCGAACAGGCACAGCCGGCGGCTGGCGGCCTGCATCGAGCGCAGCACGTCGCCGTCGTCGAACACGTACATGTCCTCGTCCTGCGGCGTGCCGTGGCAGATCTCGAGCAGCTCGTCGATCACCACGGGACCGGTGGGAAGCTCCGCCAGCCAGTCGCGGTTCTCGTCGCTCAGCGCCTCGTAGGTCCAGCGGATGGCGGTGCGGGCCACGGCGTTGAACGCATCGGAGGGCTCGAGCCCGGCCCCCACCTTGTCGTGGTTGCCGCGGATGGTGGTGTGCGGCGAGAGGGCGCGGATGCGGTCGACGACCTCGTTGGGGTTGGCGCCGTAGCCGACCAGATCGCCGAGGACCAGCACCTGTCCGTAGGGGATGGCCGTGGCGGCCTCGAGCACGGCGTCGAGGGCCTCGAGGTTCGCGTGGATGTCGCTCAGGACCAAGTAGCGCATCAGTGACCCAGCCAGTCGGCAAGGTGATCGACGATTTCCTCGACGCCCGCCCGCGAGACGTCGAACCGCGCGTGGGCCTGCGCATACGCCGCAGCGCGTAGATTATAGAGCCGCTCCATCTCCGCCCGATCGGCGGCGAGCGGCCGCCGCCCGTCGGAGGGAATCCGCTCGGCCAGCCGGGCAAAGGGGGCGTCGAGCCAGGCCACGGCGCCGTCGCCTGCCATCAGGTCGCGGTTGGCGGGATCCACGGCGGTGCCGCCGCCGGTCGCCACCACGACGCCGCGGGCCGGCAGCAGGTCGGCCAGGGTCTGGCGCTCGCGGGCGCGGAAGTAGGCTTCCCCCGACTGCCGGAAGATGGTGGGGATGTCGCGCTGCTCGGCGCGCTCGATGCACTCGTCGATGTCCTCGAAGCGCCAGTCGAGCCGCTTGGCCAGGGCCCGGCCGACCGTGGTCTTGCCGGCGCCCATGAAGCCCACGAGGTAGACCTTGTCGGCCTTCACGCCCGCAACCTGTCCAGCGTCTCGAAGAACCCCGGGAACGACACGGCCGCCACCTCGGCGCCGGCAATCTCGGTCGGGCCCTCGGCGCCGAGGGCCGCCACCGCGAAGCTCATGGCCAGGCGATGATCGTGGCGGGCGTCCACGCGCCCGCCGGTGAGCCGCCGCGTGCCGCGCACGGCGAAGCCGTCCGCATACTCGTCGGCGTCGGCGCCCATGGCCCGCAGGCCGTCGACGAGGGCGGTGATGCGGTCGCTCTCCTTGACGCGCAGTTCGGCGGCGCCGCGCACCTCGATCGAGCCGCCGAAGGTGGCGAGCGCGGCCAGCGCCGGCAGTTCGTCGATGAGCAGCGGCACCTCCGCCGGGTCGATGACGACGGCTTCGTGCGATCCCGGCGTCGACCCGCACGCGCCCCACCGGCTCGCCGTGCCATACCGCCGGTTTCGGTGGTCGTCACCTGCGCGCCGGCGCGGCGCAGCACGTCGAAGAGAGCGGTGCGGGTCGGGTTGAGGCCGACGTCGTCGATGTCGAGCGCCGAGCCGGCAAGCCCGGCGGCGGCAACGGCGAGGAAGGCGGTGGCCGACGGATCGCCGGGCACGCGCAGGTGGAGCCCGCCGCTCAGCCCGGTGCCGCCGGCGATGCCGAGTTGGCCCGGCGTGCCGCGGTCGACGGTGACGCCGAAGGCCGCCAGCGCCCGTTCGGTATGGTCCCGCGTGGGGGCCGGTTCGACCACGGCGGTGAAGCCCCGGGCCCGCAGTCCCGCCAGCAGCACGGCGCTCTTGATCTGCGCGCTCGGCACTTCGGGGGTGTGGGTGATGCCGGTGAGCGGGCCGCCGGTCAGGCGCAGCGGCGGACGGCCGCCCTCGCGCGCCTCGAACCGGGCCCCCATCTGCGTGAGCGGCGCCATCACCCGCCGCATCGGCCGGCCGGTCAGCGACGCGTCGCCGACGAGCGTGGCCGAGAAGGGCTGCGAGGCGAGGAGCCCGGCCAGCAGCCGCATGCGTCGTCCCCGAGTTGCCGCAGTCGATGTCGTGGGCGGGCGCGGCGAAGCCGGCCGGCCGGCCGGCAATGACCACCGACAGCCCGTCGCTGCCCGGGGACCGCTGCACCAGCACACCCAGGCTTTCGAGGCAGGTGAGGGTCGAGAGGCAGTCGGCGCCGGTCGAGAAGCGGTCGATGCGGGTGACGCCGTCGGCCACGGCGGCCATCAGCGCGTAGCGGTGTGAAATGGACTTGTCGGGGGGCACCTGGAGGGCGCCGCGCAGCGCCCGCGCCGGCCGCACCAGCGTCTCGCGGGACACGCTCATACGTCACCACTATAATCACCGCCGGTTGATGCGGCAATGCTCGGGCGCCCCGCGTATACTAGCGCCCATGCTTAGGGCGCTGGCGGCCCGCCTCGGGGCCTCATGACACTTCCCAGTCATATCGTCCGGTTGGACATCAGCAGCGCCTTCGACATGCTCGACTTCGTGGAAGTCGTGAGCGGCCACATGTCGCGGATGGTCGGCTTCGACGACGACACGCTGCACTGGATCAGCATCGCCGTGCGGGAATCGGTGGCCAATGCCATGAAGCACGGCAACAAGGGCGACGAGTCGAAGCGGGTGATGGTCGAGTTCACGACCACGCCGGCCGAGCGGCCCACCGAGCTGGCCATCGTCGTCCAGGATCAGGGCGAGGGCTTCGACCCCGAGCAGGTGGCCGATCCGCTGGCGCCCGAGAACCTCCTGAAGTCGAGCGGCCGCGGCATCTTCCTCATCCGCAGCTTCATGGACGAGGTCGCGCACCGGCGCATCCCCGAAGGCGGCATGGAAATCCGCATGGTGAAGCGGCAGGCCGAGTCGAACGGCGCCACGCCGTGACCGGCCCCGACCCACGCTTCCTCGCCACCGCCATCGAAGTCGTCACGAGCGCCGGCGCACTCCAGCGCGCCCGCTTCGGCTCGGTGCTCCAGATCGACAAGAAGGGCGCCATCGACCTCGTGACCGAGGTCGACGTCGCCGTGGAGCAGGCCGCCCGCGCGCTCATCGGCGCGCGCTTCCCCGAGCACGACATCCTGGCCGAGGAACTGGGCGGCGGCGACCGCGGCCGGTCGCACCGATGGGTGTTCGACCCGCTCGACGGCACCACCAACTTCGCGCACGGCATCCCGATCTTCTGCGCGTCGCTGGCGCTCGAGATCGACGGCGAGGCGGTCGTCGGCGCGGTCTTCGATCCCGAACCGCCAGGAGCTCTTCACCGCCGAACGCGGCGTCGGGGCGTGGCTGAACGGCGCGCCCCTGCGGGTGTCGCGCACGGCCAGCCTCATCGACGCGGTGCTCGTCACCGGCTTTCCCTACGACGTGCACCGCACGCTCGACGACGTGATCGGCCTCTTTGCCGCCTACGTCGGCGAGGCGCGGGCCGTGCGCCGGCTGGGCTCGGCGGCCATCGACCTGTGCTGGGTGGCGGCCGGCCGGATGGACGGCTTCTGGGAAGAGCGCCTGCAGCCGTGGGACACGCGCGCCGGCGCGCTGCTCGTGCAGGAAGCCGGCGGCCGGGTGAGCGGCCTGGGCGGCGAGCCCTGGGATGCGGCCGCGGGCCATCTCGATCGCCTCGAACGGGCTGCTCCACGACGACCTGCTGAGTGTGGCGCGCCGCTTCCGCGAGCGTCGCCCAAACCGGACGGCCTGACCTCCGCGTCCGGGCGTGCCCCGGCGCGATCGCGCGGTTTCTCTCCACATTCCGGCCCGACGCCGGCTGGCATTCCGCATGCTTAGGTGACTGGGCAGGCGCCTGGCGCGCCGCGGGACTGACCCCGCAAGAATCCAAGGGAGACGCGATGCGATTGGTAGGTCACGCACTGTTCATGGCCGGCTGTGTGCTGGTGCTGGCGCCGTCTCAGGCGCGGGCGCAGCAAGCCCTCAACCTGTCCTTCGGCGGCTTTGTCGTCAACGGCGAGGACGCCCGCACCGATGGCGACGTGCTCGTGGCCAATCGCGACATCCTGAGCTTCGACGTCAAGGACTTCAACACCGGCTCGATCGGCATCGAGTGGCTGCTGCCGTTCGGCGAGTTCCTCGAGGCCGGCGTCGGCGCCGCCTTCACCACCCGCACCGTGCCCACCATCTACGCCGACTTCGTCAACCGCGATGGCCGCGAGATCGAACAGGACGTCAAGCTGCGGGTGGCCCCGGTGACGGCCACGCTACGGGTGCTGCCGTTTGGGCGCTCGCGGGCGGTCCAGCCCTATGTCGGCGGCGGCGTCGGCTTCTTCGCCTACCGCTACAGCGAGGTCGGCGACTTCGTCGACTTCACCGACCGCAGCGTGTTTCGCGAGGCCTTCGTGGCCAAGGGCACCGAAGCCGGAGCCGTCGGCCTGGCCGGCATCCGCTTCCCGATCGGCGACCGCTGGTCGCTCGGCGGGGAAGTGCGCTACCAGAAGGCGTCGGCCGACCTTTCGGAGGACTTCCTCGGCTCGAAGCTCGACCTCGGCGGCTTCCACTACCTGGCCACGGTGCACGTCAAGTTCTGATCGCCGTCGGGCGCGCAGGCGCGGCGGCGGCCGGATCCGTAAGGGCGGGGTATACTTTTACGGATCTGGCCTCCACCGCCGATGACCCCAGAGCTTTCCATCGTCATTCCCATTCGCAACGAGTCGCCCAACATCCGGCCTCTATACGACGAGGTGATGGGCACGCTCGAGGCGAGCGGGCGCAGTTTCGAAGTCATCGTGATCGACGACGGGTCGACCGATGACTCGTTTGCGCAATTGGCGGCCCTGCAGGCCGCCGATCCGCGCCTGCGCGTCATCCGCTTCCGCCGCAACTTCGGCCAGACGGCCGCCTTCGCCGCCGGGTTCGCCCACGCCCGCGGGCGGCTCGTCGTCACCTCCGACGGCGACCTGCAGAACGACCCCCGCGACATCGAGAGCATGGTGCAGCTCTCGGACGGCGACGGCTACGACATCGTCTGCGGCTGGCGGAAGGACCGGAAGGACACCCTGGTCACCCGGCGCCTCCCGTCGATGGCCGCCAACTGGATCATCTCGAAGGCCACCGGCGTGCCCCTGCACGACTACGGCTGCTCGCTCAAGGTGTTTCGCGCCGAGGTGGTCAAGTCGCTGCGGCTCTACGGCGAGATGCACCGCTTCCTGCCGGCGATTGCCAGCGAGCAGGGCGTGCGCATCGCGGAAGTGGTGGTCAATCACCGCGCCCGGCGCGCCGGCACGACCAAGTACGGGCTGTCGCGCACCATTCGCGTGATCCTCGATCTGGTCACGGTCAAGTTCCTGCTCAGCTACTCGACCCGGCCGCTGCAGATCTTCGGCCTGCTCGGGCTCGTGTCCGGCGGGCTGGGCGCCGTGGTCATGGCCTACCTCGGCTGGCTGCGCCTCGTCGACCACCAGTCGATCGCCGACCGGCCGCTGCTGCTGCTCGGCATGCTGCTGGCCTTCGTCGGCGTGCAGTTGCTCACCTTCGGCCTGCTGGCCGAGCTGATGGCGCGCACCTACTACGAGTCCCAGGGCAAGGACACCTACGTGATTCGCGAGATTCGCGAAGGCCGCCCGGCCGAGGCCGTGCCCGCGGCGGTGCGCTGATGGCCCCGAGCGACCGGCCGCACGACCCCCGCATCACCGTCATCCAGCAGGAGCTCTTCGACGAGAAGAAGTCGAAGGTCGCCAAGTACCAGGATCTGGTGGTCGGGCGCCCCGGCTGGGGCGCCCTGGTGGGGTTCGAACTGGTGACGCTGACGGCCTCGTGGGTGCCGGGGGCGCTCGGGCTGTTCCTGCGCTCGAAACTCTACCCGCTGGTGCTCGGCCGGGTCGGCCGCAACGTCGTGTTCGGGGTCAACGTCACGCTCCGCCATCCGCACAAGATCGCCATCGGCGACAACGTGGTCATCGACGACCAGTGCTGCCTCGACGCCAAGGGCACCGACAACCGCGGCATCATCATCGGCAACGGCGTCTTCGTCGGCCGGAACACCATCCTCAGCTGCAAGAACGGCGACATCGTCCTCGACGATCGCGCCAATCTCGGCTTCAACTGCGAGATCTTCTCGGCCTCCACCGTGCGCGTCGGCGCCGATGTGCTGATGGCGGCCTATACCTATCTGGTCGGCGGCGACCATCTCTACGACCGCGTCGACATCCCCGTCCTGCAGCAGGGCCGCACCGCGCGCGGCATCGAGCTCGGCGCCGGTGTGTGGCTGGGCGCGCACGTCGTCGTCACCGACGGCTCGCCGCATCGGCCGCGACGCGATCATCGGCGCCGGCGCGGTGGTGGTCGGCGAGATTCCGGAGTTTGCCATCGCCGTGGGGACGCCCGCCCGGGTGTCGCGGGATCGCCGCGGCGACGGCGCGGCGCTCGGCCTCGACCCCTCGACCCCCGCCGCGGCTCCCGCCGGCGCGCCCGGCCCCCGCGACCCTGGCCCCGAGACCCGCTAGCCATGTGTGGCATCGCCGCGATCATCGAACGCGACCCGGGCCGGCTGGCCCCGGAGCACGACCTGCGCGGCATGGTCGCGACGCTCGCCCACCGCGGTCCCGACGACGAGGGCCGCCGCCACGAGCCCGGGGCCGCGCTCGGCATGCGCCGCTTGGCGATCATGGACGTGGCCACGGGCCAGCAGCCGATCGCCAACGAGACCGGGCGCGCCCACATCGTCGGCAACGGCGAGATCTACAACTTCCTCGAGCTGCGGCGTGAGCTCGAGGCGAAGGGCCACCGCTTCCGCACCGGTTCCGACATCGAGTCGCTGCTGCACGCCTACGAGGAGTGGGGCGAGGAGTTTCCGAGGCGCGTGCGCGGCATGTTCGCGGTGGTCATCTGGGACGCCGCCACCCAGACGATGTTCGCGGCGCGCGATCGGGCCGGGGAAAAGCCGCTCTTCTACGTCGAGACCAGCCGGGGGCTGCTGCTCGCCTCGGAAGTGAAGGCGCTGCTGACCCGGCCCGAGGTCGGACGCGATCTCGATTTCGAAGCCGTCGACCAGTTCCTGACCTTCGAGTACGTGATCACGCCGCGCACCATCATCCGCGGCATCCAGAAGCTGCCGCCGGCCTGCTGGATGCGCTATCACGCCGGCGTAGTGACGGTGCAGCGCTACTGGGACCCTTCGACGATCGCCGTGCGGCCGTGGCGCGACGAGGAGGCGGCCGAGGCGCTGCGCGAGGCGCTGCAGCGCGCGGTCACGAGCCAGCTCATGTCGGAGGTGCCGCTCGGCGCGTTCCTGTCGGGCGGCATCGACTCGAGCACCATCGTGGCGTTGATGAGCCGCGGCGCGAGCCAGCCGGTGCGCACCTTCAGCATGGGCTTCGAGGACGGCTCCTACAACGAGCTGCCCTACGCGCGCGAAGTCGCCGGGCTGTTCGGCACGAGCCACACCGAACAACTGGTCACGCCCGCCATCGGCGAGCTGTTCGACCGGCTCATCCCGCACTTCGACGAGCCGTTTGCCGACGTGTCGTTGTTCCCGACCTACCTGGTCTCGCGCGTGGCCCGCGACCACGTCACCGTGGCCCTCTCCGGCGACGGCGGCGACGAGCTCTTCGGCGGCTACGACACCTACGAGGCGCAGGCCCTGGCGGCGCGCTTCGAAGGCGTCGGGGCGCCCCTCGTGCCGGTGCTCGCGGCGGTGGGCGCGGCCCTGCCGCCGAGCGGCCAGAAGAAGGGCCTGGTCAACAAGTTCAAGCGCTTCATCGGCGGCGTGGCCACGGCCCCGGCCGATCTCGGCCACTACCGCTGGATGGTGCATCTCGACGCGCGGCGCCGGGCCAGGCTCTACACGCCGGCGCTGAAGGCGGCGTTGGCCGGCAGCGACCAGTACGCGCCGGTGCGCGAGGTGCTGGCCCGCGGCTCGGGGGACGACGCGCT
Source organism: uncultured Acidobacteriota bacterium (assembly GCA_963834325.1). GTDB lineage: Bacteria > Acidobacteriota > Vicinamibacteria > Vicinamibacterales > UBA2999 > CADEFD01. Next base: position 1,771,708 of record CAWIBL010000012.1, on the reverse strand, counting down.
CAACCGCCAGCTCTTCGCCGACCTGTCGATCTACCTGGCCGACGACATCCTGGTGAAGGTCGACCGCATGGCCATGGCCACGTCGCTCGAGACGCGCGCGCCGTTTCTCGACGTGGACGTGATGGAGCTGGCCTTCTCGATGCCCGGGCACCTGAAGATCCGCGACGGCGTGCGGAAGCACGTGCTCAAGCAGGCGATGCACGGCATCCTGCCCGACCGCATCCTGCACCGGAAGAAGGAAGGCTTCAGCATCCCGCTGAAGAACTGGCTGCGGCGCGAGCTCGAGCCGCTGATGCGCGAGCTGCTGTCGCCGGCTCGCGTGGCCCGGCGCGGGTTGTTCGAGCCGACCGAGGTGACCGCGCTCGTCGAGGCGCACGTGGCCGGCCGCGAGAATCATGCCCACACGCTCTTCCCGCTGATGGTGTTCGAGCGCTGGACCTCGGCCCACCTGCGCTGACGGCCGCCGGTTGTCCCGGCCACCGCGGCGTCAGGGGCGGGGATACAGATCGTCGACGCGGCCGATCTCCGCCGCCACCCGTGCCGCCGGCCAGTTCAGCGCCGCCGCCATCACCCGCGCCGCCGCCGTCAACGCCTCGGCTCCAGGGTGCCCGCGCGTGCCCGCGGCGGTCCGGCGCGCGACCGCATCGGCCAGGGTGAGCGCCGCTTCGTGGCGTGTCGCATGCAGGACCTCGGCGGCGGTGACCTCGCACGTGGCCGAGAGCGGCCGCGCCAGGTCCGCGTCCTCGCGCACGATGGCCAGCACTTCGGCGAACTGCGTGCCGTAGGTGCGGGCCAGGCGTTCGCGCTGCTCGGCCGTGGTGCCGGGGGTGTCGCTGCGGCGGGCCTCCTCGAGGTGGCCGCGGAGCGTGTCGAAGCCGGCGCTCGACAGGCGCGCCGTGGCCGTCGGGCTCGGCCCGGTGCGGCGCCCGAGGGCGGCGCAGGCCGCGTCCACCGCGGCGGCGGCGGTGTGGCGCGCGGTGGTGTAGCGCACGCTGAAGATCGAGACCACACCGGGGTGGCCCTCGCCGGCGTGGTCGATGACGGCGCTCTCCTTGAGCAGCGACACGGCGGCGCCGGAGGCGCTCACCATCGGCAGCAGGCCGCGGTGCACCAGCCGCACCAGGCGGGGCAGGAAGGTGGCCCGCGGGAAGGCTTCGCGGGCGTCGGCGAGGAGCTGCTCGACGTGCGCGGCGTCGCCGTGCGGAGCGTCGGCGTCGCCGTCGTGCGGGTCGTGGCTGGTGCCCAGGATCGAGACGTCGCGCCACGGCACCACGAAGAGGTAGCGGCCTGCGGCGACGCCGCCGCAGGCGTGCGTGTCGGTGATGCGGTCGATGACCAGGTTCATGGCGCGCGACAGGCGCGGGGCCGGCGCGGCGGCCTGGCCGCCGGTGAGCCGGGCGAGGAGCCCGCCCGCCCAGGGCCCGGCGGCGTTCAGCACGGCGCGGGCGCGGACGTCGAACGTGGCCCCGCTCACGGCGTCGCGCACGGTCACGGCTTCGAGCCGGCCGCGGTCACGGCGCACGTTCAGGGCCTCGACGTAATTGGCCACGGTAGCGCCGGCCTCGCTGGCCGAGTGAACCGCGGAGATGGCAATGCGCTCCGGCTGGCGCATCTGATAGTCGTGCCACACCGCGCCGCCGGTGACGCCGGAGGTGGCGATGATCGGGTTGAGCCGGAAGCACTCGGTCTTCGAGACGATGCGGCCGCGCGGCAGGTGCAGCTCCGGGTCGACCAGGCCGTCGTTGCGGTCGCGGGCCACCGGTCGGTGATGGCCAGCGCCGCCCGCAAGGCCAGCGCGTTGCGCGTCGGGTGGGCGTAGGTCGGCACGCAGAACGGCAGGCGCTCGACGAGGTGCGGCGCCATCCGGGCCATGGCCCGGCGTTCGCGGATGAACAACCGCATCTGCCGCAGGTTCAGCGACTGCAGCGAGCGCAGGCCGCCGTGCAGGGTCTTGAGGCTGTTGAACGAGGTGCCGGCGCCGAAGTCGGCGCGGTCGAGGAGGGCCACGGTCAGCCCGCGGCTGGCGGCGTCCCAGGCGGCCAGCGCGCCGTAGATGCCGGCGCCGATGACGACCAGGTCGAAGGGGGTGTCCGCCAGACGGCGCAGGTCGCGCTGCATCAGTGCTCCCGTCATTGTACGATAGGGGGCTGTGAACACTGAGGCGATCCGCCACTACTGGAACGAACGCATCCACGACCTCGAGATGACCAGACATCCCGTGGGCACGCGGGAGTTCTTCGCCGATCTCGACGACTACCGCTTCGACAAGCTTCGCTACCTGCCGGAGCTGGTGGACTTTGCCGGCTTCCGCGGCCAGCGGCTGCTCGAGGTCGGCTGCGGCATCGGCACCGACCTGGCCCGCTTCGCGGGCGGCGGGGCGGAGGTCACCGGTGTGGATCTGGCCCAGACTGCCGTCGACCTGGCCAAGCGCAACTTCGCCCATCTCGGGCTCGCCGGCGACCTCCGCGTCGGCGACGGGGAGGCGTTGCCGTTCTCCGACGGGGCTTTCGACGTCGTCTACGGCCACGGCGTGCTCCAGTACGCGGCCCGCCCCGAGCGCATCATCGCCGAGGCCCACCGGGTGCTCAAGCCCGGAGGACGCGGCATCTTCATGGTCTACAACCGCGTCTCGTGGCTGAACGCGCTGTCGAAGGTGATGAAGGTGCCGCTCGAGCACGAGGACGCGCCGGTGCTGAAGAAGTACTCGATCGGCGAGTTCACGGCGCTGCTCGGCGCCGTTTGCCGAGACCCGCATCGTGCCGGAACGCTTCCCGGTGAAGTCCCGCCTGCACGGCGGCTGGAAGGGCGTGGCCTTCAACAGCCTGTTTGTCGGCACCTTCAATGCCCTGCCGCGCGCCTGGGTGCGGCCGCTCGGCTGGCACCTGATGGCCTTTTGCCGGAAATAGGCCGGACGGGCGTCAGACTGAGGGCCCGTTGCCAGCGGCCGGGCTGGCGGTTTGGCTCCTGGGGGAAAAGGGCGTAAGATCAACTGCTTAGATGGCACAGATTTACGCTGCGAAGTATCTCGCCAAGGCGGCCTTCAGCGCCCCCAAGGACCTGGTCAAGGCCGTGGTGGGGAAGTACACGCCGCTGCATCCCACCGTCTTCATCTTCCACTGCACGTTCGTCTGCGACGCCCGCTGCGAGATGTGCAGCAACTGGACGCGCGGGAACCGCAAGGAAGACATGTCGCTCGAAGAGATCGAGCGCGCCTTCAGCTCGCCCCTGTGGAGCCAGATCGAGAACGCCAGCCTGTCGGGCGGCGAGCCGACCACGCGCAACGACATGGTCGAGATCTGCCGGCTGATGATCGACAAGTTCCCGAAGCTGCGGAAGCTGACCATCAACACCACCGGGCTCACCCCCCAGCGCGCCATCCCGATGCTGACCAAGGTCGTCGAGATGTGCCACGAGCGCAACGTGATCTTCTCGACGCGGGTGTCGGTGGACGGCGTGGGCGACATGCACGGCGAGGTGCGCAACGTGCGCAAGGCCTTCGAGAAGGCTGGCAAGACCATCACCGCGATGCAGGAGCTGCAGAAGAAGTACCGCTTCAACTTCGGCATCTCGTCGACGATCTTCTCGAAGAACCTCGAGGACGCCGACAACATCCTGGCCTGGGCGAAGAAGGAAAAGCTCGACATCGTCTTCAACATGGTGCGGTTCACCGACGCCATGCTGGGGAACCAGGAACTCGAGGGCACGCTCAAGCCGATGGGCGCCGAAGAGCAGCGCATGCGCCAGTTCTTCATGGAGCGCGTGCGTCAGGACCCGCTGCTCGACGGTCAGAACTACATCTACATGCACTACGCCGACATGATCGCCAACGGCTACCATCGCCTGGCGCCGTGCCCGTTCCAGACGCAGGGCGTGATGCTGAACCCGAACGGCGACATGTTCTTCTGCGAGAACAGCGACGTCGTCGGCAACGTCACCACGGAAGACCCGTCGGCCATCTACTTCCGCGACGACGCGCAGAAGCACCGCAAGTTCATCCGCGACGAGAAGTGCCCGAGCTGCCTCAGCCCGTGCCAGATGAACGTGGCTGCCATCAAGCAGGTCGTGCCCTACGCCAAGTTCCTGGTGCGCGCCTCGATGGAGAAGCGCCGGCCGTCGCCGGACGCCCCCGTGGCGCCGCCCCCGGCCACGGCTGCGGCCCAGGTCTGACCGCGGCGCGCTTTCGCCCGGATTGACGGCGGCGGACTGCGCCAGCTGATTTCTAAGTACGACGGGCTGACCGTCCGTCCGCGCCGGCCCGCGCCGTCAGTCAGCCTGTGAGCCGGCGTGTCACGCCCGCGCCGGGGGCGGCGTCGGCGCCGGACGCAGCCACAGCAGCAGCCCGGGCAGATTCCCGGCCAGCCCGGTGAGCAGGATCAGCGTCGACAGCGCGAACGACAGCGCATCCGGCACGCCCATCGGCCGCAGCAGCCACACGATGACGCCCTGGGGCACGCCGAAGCCGCTCACCGAGATGGGGAGCAGCAGCGTCAACAGGCCGAGCGGCATGAACAACAGGTAGTAGCTGAACGGGACCTGCAGGCCGAGGCCGAGGCCGAGCACGTAAGCCTGGGTGATGCGTAGCAGCTGCACGCCGAGCGACCACGCCATCACCGCGGCCAGCGCGCCCCGATGACCGCGGTAGCGGGCCACCGCATCGGCCAGGCGCAGGAGCCGGCGGGCCAGCGGACCGCCGTGGCGGTGCGGTGGCACCGCCCAGCGCAGCAGCGCGTCGCCCCAGAATGCCGCCACGCAGGCGGCGCCGACCACGGCCACCGCGGCCATCACCCGCCCGGTGGCGTTGCCCGAGGCCGAGACGGCCAGCCCCACGGCGCCCATGGCCGCCAGCGAGAGCACGCCAACGACGCGGTCGACGACCACCGAGGCCAGCGCGTCACCGAGCTTGGCCGTGCGTTGCGAGAGGCCCCAGGCCCGGGCCGCGTCACCGCCCACGCCGGCCGGCAGGAAGCTGCCGACAAACGAACTCACCAGGAAGAGCCGCGCCGCCTCGCTTCCCGAGACCTGCACCGCGGCGGCCCGCAGCAGGATCAGCCAGCGCCAGATCATCACCGCCCGGTCGAGTCGCGACGAGGACCAGCACAAGGGCCAGATGGGGCAGCGAGATCGAGGCCACGGCGGCGGCCGCGGCGCGCATGTCGATGCGGGACGACAGCCACCACAGGATGACGGCGGTGACGGCCAGGCGCAGCCACGTGGAGCTGGCCAGGCGGCGCAGCACGCTTACCGGCTCCCGGGCTTCCGCGCCACGAACGTCAACGTCTCGAACAGGTTCTTGCGCACCTTGAAGAGCAGCTCGGTCGTGCCGGTGTAGCGCGACAGCGCGTCCATGCCGGGGATGTTGACGAGCAGTGCCGCCGCCGCCAGCGCGTCGCGGGCCACGCCGGTGGCCAGACCGATGCCGCGCTCGACGTGCTCGACCTGGAACCCGCCGTCGTTGAAGAGCTGCCGCACCCGACGCTCGGTGGTCACGAAGTTGTGCGTGTAGTCCACGTCCCAGAAGAAGGTCCGCTCCTTCAGGTAGTCGGGCACGACCACGAAGAACACGCCGCCCGGCCGGAGGGCGCGCAAGCGCCTCGGCGGTGAACAGGCGGGCCTGCTCGATGCCGTTCATGTGCTCGAGCACCTGGTCGGCGTAGACCACATCGACCGAGGCGTCGGGCACCGGAATGGGCGGCGCCCACGACTCGATCACCGCCAGACCCTTCCCGCGCAGGACGTCGATCAGGATCCGGCTGGCCTCGATGGCGGTGTAGCGCCAGCCGGCGGCGACGGCCTGCTCGGCCAGGGTGCCGTGCCCGGGACCGACCTCGACCATGTCGCCGGGGGCGGGCCGGTAGCGGTGGAGCAGCGCCAGCCGGTGCTGCTCGATCCGGCTGCGCCGGCCGCTGCCGTAGCCGGTGAGCTTCTTCTCGGAGAACGACTTGTAGAAGGTGTCCTGCGTGTCGGCCACGTGTCCTCGCCGGTGACTGTACAAGAAATCGGGCGACAGCGGTGCCGCTGTCGCCCGGATTCCAGCACGAGACGCGTTGTGATCTACGGCAGCAGCGCCAGCGTGCTCGGCCGCGGCGCGTAGATCTGCTGGCTGCTCGGGCAGGGTGCCGATGTAGGTCGGCGCCCACACGGGGTTGCCGCCGCCGATGCCGCCGACCAGGTCCCAGGCGTCGCGGGTGTCGCAGCGGGCCAGCACGTCGTCGGACTGCGGACGGCCGGGGCCGCCGTTCTTGATGCACCAGCCGGGGTCGGGCCCGCGCGGGATTCCACCGCGGATGGCCGTAGTGCAGGGCCGACACGGCGATTTCCAGGAACAGGTTCAGCTGAGTTGCGGTTGGAGCGGCCGGTCAGGTCCCAGCGGGCGGTGGTGTAGATCGCGTAGAGGATGGCGTAGGCCTCGCCGAAGGTGATGTTGCGCGGGCTGCCCACCGAACCGGTGGAGGTGCCGATGGTGACGCGCTGCACGGTCTTGAACGACCAGGCGGGCGACCACGGTCCGGCGTCGCCCTGGTACTCGGCGCGCACCCGCCACTGGTAATCGGTGTCGTAGTCGAGTTCGGTTTCACCGGCCAGCGACGTCTGGCCGCTCGGGTCCTGGGCCACGACCGACTCGCCCAGGGTCGCGCCGCTGCTGCTGAGGAGCTGCACGCGATAGTTCAAGGCCACGCTGGTGAAGCGGCCCGACGAGTTGGCGAAGGTCACGGTCGGGCGGCGCGAATCGATACGGCTGCCGTTCTCCGGCCCGAGCGGAGCCGGCGCGCTGACCTTGAGGGTCGAGCCGTCGGCATTGGCCGCCGTGTCCCCGGCCGCGGCCGTGGGCGACACCATGGTGTTGGGGCTCTGCGAACACGCCGCGAGCAGGACCATGCCGGCAATTGCCGACCCGAGCGAAAGCGTTCGTCGAAGCATCAGTAAATTACTCCCTGAGAGGGTGAAACGGCCGCGAAGGGGCAGGCCAGCCCGCGGCGCCTCATCATAACGCAGGTGGCGCCATTTCGGTGCCTTGTGGGCCACCGTGTTAACATTCCGGCACAAATAAACCCTGACTGAAACGGGTGTCCTGGGCGCGTGGCGCCCTCAGTGGAGCAGAGACGAAGATGCGATTTCTTGCGGCGGTGGCAGTGGCGGGGTACGTGGCGCTGGGCGCGCAGGGCGCCAGCGCCCAGACGGACGATTCCCGGTTCTATATCAACCTCAACAGCGCCTTCGAGCCCGGCTCGCAGACCTACACGGACGACGGCACCTTTCCGCTCTACGATGAAACCGGCCGGTTGAGCGTGTCGAGCGAGGTGTCAACGGGGGCGATGCTCGACTTCGCCGCGGGCGGGCGGATCACCGGCGCGTTCACCTTCGGCCTCGGATTCCAGCGTGCCTCCAGCTCCGATCCCGCCACCGTGTCGGGCGCCGCGCCCCATCCGATTTTCTTCAACCGCCCGCGCGCGTTCTCGCAGAACATCGAGGGCCTGACCCGCACCGAACAGGCCCTGCACCTCAGCGTCGGCTACCTCGTGGACGTGGGCGAGAAGCTCGACCTGCACATCACGGCCGGGCCGTCGCAGTTCCGCTTCGCGCAGCAAGTGCCGGGCAGCGTGGCCATCGAGGAAACCAGCGGCCAGTTCACCTCGGTGCGGCCAGTCGTTGGCATCGTCAGCCGCAAGCGCAACGACTGGGGCGCGCACGTCGGGGTGGACCTGTCGTATCCGGTCTATGAGCTGGATACGACCACCTTCCGCCTCGGCGCGTTTCTGCGCTACGCCGAGGCGTCGTCGGACTTCCAGGTGGTCAGCGGCAACCCGGTGAAGACCGACCTCGGCGGCGTCCAGATGGGCGTCGGCGTGCGCGTGCGTTTCTAATCCCCGCGTCGTTCATCGTTTGACGGCCAAAGGGCCGGACTCCCGCGGGAGCCCGGCCCTTCGTCGTTGGTGCGTGGTGCGAGCTACGGAAGCGCCGAGCGGGGCGGCGCGTAGACGTTCTGGTCGCCGGGCAGCCGTCCGATGTAGTCGAGATGGAACGAGTAGCCGTTGCCGCCGGCGCTGCCGATGAGGTCCCAGGCGTCGCGCGAACTGCAGCGGACGATGACGTCGTCGGACTGCGGGCGGCCGGCGCCGCCGTCCTTGATGCACCAGTTCGCGTCCGGCCCCTTGGGGTTGTAACGCGCGTGGCCGTAGTGAATGGTGGCCACGGCGGTGGCGAAGAACCGGTTGCGGCCGTCGCGCGACGAGCTGGCGCCGAGATTGACGCCGGTGCCGTCGTGCACGCCACGGACGATGGCCAGGGCCTCGCTTTCCGGGATGGAGCGGGGGCCGCCGACCGTGCCCGTGCCACCGCCGCCCCCACCGCCGCCAGTCCCGCCGCCGCCGCCGCTGCTGGCCGGGCGCATTGGGCGTGCGGAACGAGGCCCACGCCGAGCGGGCGCTCTCGACCGTGCCGTTGGTGGCGTAGGCCCGCCAGTAGATGGTGGTGGCGTAGGGCGCGGCGCTGCCGGCCGCCATCGCCGTGGTGGTGGCCGAGCCGACACCGGCGCTGAGCACCACCGAGACGGCCGCGGCATCGGGCGCGATGCCCGACTTCGATGCGGTTGATGACCGGGCCGGCCGGCCCGGAGATGCGCCCGTTGCGGACGACGAACTGGGGTGTCAGGGTATCGATCTGGCCGAGCGGAGCCACCGGCGTCGGCATCTCGATGACCACCGGTTCGACCAGGCTGAAGCTGGCGGCAGCCGACCACGGGCCGGTATTGGCGCCGTCGAAGGCCCGGCTGCGCCAATAGTAGGTGCCGCCGGCGCCGAGCGTCTGGGTCAGGCGGTAGATGGTCCGGCCGTTCTCACCGGGGCTGATGCGGTCGGCCTGATGGAGCACCGGCTCGAAGGTGGCGGCGGCGGCCAGCTGGAACTGGAGGTAGAGCGGCCGGACGCCGCTCGTGCCGGCGTTCTCGATCAGGAAGTCGAGCGGCTGCTGGGTGCTGACGAGCGCCTGGCCGACGAAGGGCTCGAGCGGCTTCGGGGCGGTGATGGCGACGCCCGGAATCGGGCCGGCGATGTCGGGACTGAGCGGATTGGCGCTCTTGGTCTGCTGGCACGCCGCGGCCACCAGGGCCACCACGCCAATTCCCACGGCTCGGATTACGTACATGTGATTTCTCCCTGCAATGACGACGACCAGCAGAAGTGCTGCGGCGGGCCACCGTGGGAGGCGGAGGCGCGACCGAGCGACGTGCTCCCGGTCTCCTCACTATCGGCGGAGGCTGCACAGGACTTTACACCCCGGGCTGCGGCGGGCAGGGCCGTGCGGGAATGTGCCGGCGCGGGGCTGTCCAGCGCCGGGTGGGCCCGTCAGTGGCGCCGGAGCAGGAACAAGGCGCCGCCGCCCAGCGAGAACAGCATGATGAGCGCGGTGCCGAGCAGCGACACCGCCACCCCAGCCTCGACGCCGAAGCCGAAGCGGACGAAAAAGAAGCTGAACACGGCTTCCCGCACCCCGAAGCCGTTGATCGACACGGGCGCCATCTGCACGGCCAGGGCCACCGGCACGAGCACCCCGGCCATCATCATCGGCAGCGGAATCGACAGGCTTCGCGCCGTGAGCGCGTAGAAACCGACGATCACCACCTGCACCACGACGGCGCCGCCGAGCGCCCCGAGGAGCGACGACGGGCGGGCACGGAAGCGCCCCAGCGCCTCCTGGAGCAGGCTCAGCCGCTCGACCACCCAGGGGTGACCCGAGGCGCGCAGCGGCGTGACCAGGGCATCGAGCAGGCCGGGCGCCAGGAACAGCGGGACGCACACGGCCAGCGCCACCAGTGCCGCCAGTTCGAGCCAGCCGGTGCCCGGGATGACGACGCCAAAGGCGCCGGCCACGGCCGCGCCCACCGCCCCCACGGTCAGCAGGGCGCAGGCGCCGATCACGCGGTCCACCAGCACGACCGTCGTGGCCACGGTCTTCGATCCGGCCACTTGCGAGGTGTCGGCAATGCGGACGACATCGCCGCCGATGTTGCTGGGCAGGAAGTTGTTGAAGAAGAGCGCCACCCAGTAGGACTCGGACAACGTCCGGGCGGGTATGTCGACCTGCTGCGCGGCCAGCAGGAGGCGCCAGCGCCAGATGCTCACCGCCATCACCAGCAGGTTGGCGGCGAAGGCCGCCATCAGCCACAGCGGCTGCACGCGCCGCAGCGTCAGCCACAACGCGTGGAGACTGGTGTTCCGCAGCACGAAGGCCAGCAAGCCGACGCTGAGCACGAGTTTGGCCACGGTGGTGGCGATTCGGACCGCGGCAGGACGTGGAGCGTCGGAAGCTGCCAAACCGTTCGAACGTAGCATAAGTGACGACAGGTCAGCAAGAAGCGGGGAATCGGGTGGTATGATGGGGCGGTTTTCCAGTGCCCGGTTCGACACTCATTGCCCAGGCTGTGACCACGCCCGCCCGCCCCCTCCGCCTGCTGATGCTGGCCCCCGAGCCGTTTTTCGAGCCGCGGGGCACGCCGTTCAGCGAGTTCCATCGCATCAAGGCGCTCGGGGCCCTCGGGCATCAGGTCGATCTCGTCACCTACCCGATCGGGCGCGACGTCGAGCTGCCCAACCTGCGCATCTTCCGCAGTCCGCGCCCGCCCTTCGTGCGCCGCGTGCCCATTGGCCCCTCGGCCGTGAAGGTGCTGCTCGACGCGCTGATGCTCTTTACCATCGCCCGCCGGGCCCTGGCCGGCGGCTACGACGCCATCCATTCCCATGAAGAGATGGGTCTCGTCGGCGTCTGGCTGGCCAGGCTGATGGGCATCCCGCATCTCTACGACATGCACTCCAGCCTGCCGCAGCAGCTGAGCAACTTCAAGTTCAGCGGGTCGTCGGCGCTGCGCGCGGTGTTCGACGCGGCCGAGACGCGGATGATCTCCGGCTCGGACGTGGTCATCACCATCTGCCAGGAACTGCAGGACACGGTCACGGCCATGGGCCACGGCGATCGCGCCATCCTCATCGAGAACGTGATGGGCGGCGACGTGGAAGAGCCGCCCACGTTCACCCCGGCCAGCCTCCGCGAGCACTGGTCCATTCCGGCCGGGGCGCCGATCGTGCTCTACACCGGCACCTTCGAGGCCTACCAGGGGCTCGACCTGCTGATCGAGGTCGCGGCCCGGCTCTACCGCAGCCATCCGGCCGCGCGCGTGGTCATCGTCGGCGGCGAGCCGGCCCAGGTCGACGCCGCCCGGACGATGGCCGCGGCCAAGGACGCGCCCAACGTCGTCTTCACCGGCCAGCAGCCGGCGCGCGAGATCCCGGCCTTCGTCGCCGCGGCTGCGGTGCTGGCGTCACCGCGCATTCGCGGCACCAACACCCCGCTCAAGATCTACTCCTACCTGCGATCGGGCACGCCCATCGTCGCCACCGATCTCCTGACCCACACCCAGGTCCTCGGGCCCGACGTGGCGCGCCTGGTGCCGCCCGAGGCCGCGCCGTTTGCCGCCGCCGTCGGCGCGCTCCTCGACGATCCCGCCGCCGGCCGCGGGCTGGCCGAGGCGGCCCGGCGCCTGTCGGACGAGCGGTACAGCCGCGCCGTCTACCTGCGGCGCACCGCCGAGGCGGTGAGCCGCCTGACCGCGCGGTCCACGCGCGTGGCGGCGCCGGCGCTGGCCAAGGAGCCGGCAGAGCGGTGAAGGTGCTGGTCACTGGCGCCACCGGCTTCACGGGCGGGCATCTGGCGCGCGCGCTGGCGGGACGCGGCCACGAGGTGCGTGCGCTGGTGCGGCCCAGGAGCCTGGCGCGCTTTGCCGCCTCAGCGCTGCCGGCCGCGGGCGTGACGCCAATCGAAGGCGATCTGCTCCAGCCCGACGCGATGGCCCGGGCCTGCGCGGGCGTCGAGGTGGTGTATCACATCGCCGCGACCTATCGCGAAGCGGGGCAGCCCGATTCCGCCTATCGGGCCATCAACGTCGACGGCACGCGGCACCTGCTCGAGGCGGCGCACGCCGCCGGGGCGCGGCGGCTGGTCCACTGCTCGACCGGCGGCGTCCATGGCCACGTGGCCCATCCGCCGGCCAACGAAGATGCGCCGTTCAATCCCGGCGACGTCTACCAGAACACCAAGCTCGAAGCCGAGCAGCTGGCCCGCCGCTTCGGCACGGACACCGGCTTCGATGTCGTGGTGGCCCGCCCGATCGGCATCCACGGTCCCGGTGACACGCGTTTTCTCAAGATGTTCAAGGGCCTGGCCCGCGGCCGCTTCCCGATGCTCGGCGCCGGCACGGTCTTCTACCACCTCACCTACATCGACGATCTCGTCGAAGGCTTCCGCTTGTGCGGCGAGGTGCCGGCGGCCCGCGGCCGCACGTATCTCCTGGCCGGCGAGAAGTACACCACGTTGAACGAGCTCGTCGCGCTGGTGGCCGACGAACTGGGCGTGGCGCCGCCGCGCCTGCACCTGCCGGTGTGGCCGGTGTGGATGGCCGGCCTGGCCTGCGAGATGGTGTGCGTGCCGCTGCGTCTCGAGCCGCCGCTCTACCGGCGCCGGGTGGACTTCTACACCAAGAGCCGCGCCTTCGACATCACGCGCGCCACGACCGAACTCGGCTACGCGCCCGAGGTCGATCTGCGCACCGGCATCCGCAGGACCATCGCCTGGTACCGGGAGAAGGGGTGGCTCTAGTGGGCGCACCGGGGAACGGCCGCGGGTCAGGACCGGCCGCGAGCGCGTCGCGCAAGCTCAACGTCGTCCACGTGTGCGACCACCTGGGGTGGGCCGGGTCGCGGATGCACGGCGTGAAGCGGCTCTTCGCCTGGATGATGCCGCGCTTCGACGCCACGCGCTTCACCGCGTCGCTCGTCAGCCTGCGCCAGCGGGACCTGTCGGACGGCACGCTCGAGCAACTCGGCATCGACGTCACCTACCTGGGCCGCCACAAGTTCGACCCCGCGACCTACACCCACCTGCTGAAGGTGCTGGAGGACAAGCAGGCCGACGTCGTGCACCTGCACGGCTACGGCGCCACCACCTTCGGGCGGCTGTGCGCGGCCAGGATGGGCATTCCGGCCATCCTGCACGAGCACGCCAACCACACCGACACGCCGTGGTTCCAGAAGCTGGCCGACCAGGCGCTGGCGCGGTTCACCGACATCGCCCTGGCGGTGTCGGCGTCCACCGCGGAATTCACCACCCGGGCCCGGCTGGTGCCGGCGGCGCGCACGCACGTCGTCTACCTGGGCGCGCCGCTCGACGAGTTCGCCCGGCCCCGGTCGGGCGAGGAGGTGGCCGCCGCGCGGGCCGCGCTGGGCATTCCCGGCGGCGCCGTCGCCATCGGCTGCGTCACGCGGCTGATGCCGTCGAAAGGCAACGAGTACCTCGTCGCGGCCGCGCCGGCGGTGCTGGCCGCGCATCCGCAGGTCCGCTTCTACCTCGTCGGCGAAGGGGAACTGCAGGCCCCGCTCGAGGCCCAGGCCGCCGCGCTCGGGCTCGGCGATCGCTTCGTCTTCGCGGGCTTCAAGAGCGATGTCGCGGCCTGCTTCAGCGCCTTCGACATCGTGGTCTTCCCGTCGCTGTGGGAAGGCACGCCGCTCACGGTGTTCGAGGCGCTGGCGATGGGCAAGCCGATCGTCGCGACCGACGCCGACGGCCTTCTCGACGTCCTGGTGGACGGCCGGGACGCCCTGGTCGTAGCCAAGCGCGATGCCGCGGCCCTGGCCGCGGCCCTGAACGCGGTCATCGAGCAGCCGGCGCTGGCCGCCACCCTGGCGGCCGGGGCGCGCGCCACCGGGCAGCGCTACGACATCGCGGCGTTTGTCGGCAAGATGGAGCGGCTCTACGTCCTGCTGCACGAGTCGTCGCGGCGCACGAAGCGGCAGAGCGCGTTGACGCTCGACCTCGGCTTCCTCCACGACGGGGGGCCGCGATGACGTGCGACCCGCGGCTGGGCCGCCCGGTCCGAGGCCTGGCGCCTCGGCGCCGGCGCCACCGCCGCGATTGCCGCCGTGCTGCTGGCGTGGGCGCTGTCGGTGAACTACGCCAAGGCGTCCTACGGGTTCTTTTCCGACGCGTCCACCTACTACGGGCTGGGCCACAGCCTGGCCGACGACGGCGACTTCGTGTTCCGCCGCGAAGATCTGGTGCGCGTGTGGCGCGAGTTCCCGAGCGGACCGGAAGGCATCTTCCTGAAGCGCGGACCCGACGCCGATTCGTCACGGCTCTTCTTCGCCAAGTCGTTTCTCTATCCGCTGGCCGCGGCGCCGTTCATCAAGATCTTCGGCACCAACGGCTTCCTCGTCCTCCACGCGCTCGTCGTCAGCGTCAGCTTCCTCTGCGCCTACGCGTTCCTGGCCGCGCGCAGCCACCCCGTGGTGGCGCTGCTCTTTGCCGCCGTGTTCGTCTTCGTCTCGGTGCTGCCGGTCTACCTCGTCTGGCTGACGCCCGATCTGTTCAATTCCGGCCTGGTCATGCTCGGCTACTTCTTCTGGCTCTACAAGGAAGTGGCCGGGCCGGTGACACCGGCGGGCGCGCCGCGCAGCGCCTGGCTGGTCGGCCCGCGCAGCGATCTGGTGGCCGCGGTGTGGCTGGGGCTGGCGACCTTTTCCAAGCCCACGCACGTGCTGCTGATGCTGCCGGTGCTGGCGTTCCTGGCGTGGCGCCGCCAGTGGCGGCGCGCGTTCGTGACCGGCGTAATCTTCTCGATCGTGGTGGCGGGGTTCTTTGCCGCCAACACCGCCATCACCGGCGACTGGAACTACCAGGGCGGCGACCGCAAGACCTTCTACAGCGGGGGCGACTCGAAGGGCTTCCCGTTCCAGACCGACGACCGCACCTTCGATTCGACCGGCATCGGCCGCGCCACCGACGGCGTGCCCCTGGACGTGCTCGTCAACCGCGACGCCATCGTCGACGTGTTCCGGCACAACCTCGTCTACTTCGTCGCCGGGCGCCACACGGGCTTTGCCGTCTACTACCTGCCGGGAATGGCCGCGCTACTGCTCTATCTGTTGATCCGCCGTCACCAATCGGCGTGGGGCTGGCTCACGCTGGCCGGTGGCCTGGGGTCGGCGATCTTCCTGATGCTCTACATGCCGTTTACCTACTCGGGTGGCGGCGGGCCCGTCGGCAATCGCTACTTCCTGGGCGTGTATCCCGTGTTCCTCTTCCTCATGCCGGGGCTGGCCACGCCGTGGGTGGCGGTGGGAACCGCGGCCGTGAGCGCGCTCTTCGTCGCCCCGGTCGTGGGCAATCCGTTCTTCTCCTCGTTCCATCCCGGCGAGCACACCAAGAGCGGTCTCTTCCGCCATCTGCCGCTGGAGCTGTCGCTCATCAACGACCTGCCGGTCAACGTCAGTCCGTCGCGATCCCGGCAGCCGCTCGGCGGCGTGCCGCCGCTCAGCGGCTACTTCATGGACGACAACGCCTACGCCCGCGAAGGCGACGCGTTCTGGGTGCGCGGCGAGAGCCGGGCCGATGTCATGCTGCGGGCCCCGGCGCCGATCGAGGCCGGGCCGGACGGCGAGCAGGCGCGGCCGCTACGGGTGCCGCGGATGGAGATCGTGCTCGAGACCGGGCCGCGCCCGAACCGCGTCACCATTCGTACCGCCGCCGGCGCGCAGGTGATCGACGTGCCCGCCAACGATCGGCGCACGGCGGTCGTGACCATGGGCGAGGGCCTGCCCTACAAGCCCTATCCCGCCAACCCGACCAACTACGTCTACGCCATCTCGATCGAGAGCGCCACCGGCTTCATCCCGCTGTTCGAGAGCGGCGGCCGCGACAACCGCTTCCTCGGCGTGTTCGTGCGCATGACGCCGCTCTACGAGTAGCCGATGCGCGTCCTCGTGGTCACGTCGAGCCCGCCGTTCGTGGAAGGAGGGCACCTGGTCATCGCGCGTGAGCTCGTGCGCGCGTGCCGCGACAGCGGTCACGACGCGGACCTCGTGGTCACGCCGCAGAACCGCTTCGGCCGGCAGGGCGCGGCCTACCTGGCGTCGTGGCTGACCGACGTCGGCGTGTCGGCCGACGGCAGGGCCGTGGATCACGTCATCAGCCTGCGCTATCCCGGCCTTCGCGGTGCGCCATCCGCGCCACACCTGCTGGCTCAATCACACCATGCGCGAGTACTACGACCTGTGGACGCAGTTCACCGCGCCGCTGTCATGGCGCAACCGCCTCAAGGAGGGGATGCGCCGCCGCCTGATCCACGCCGCCGACCGGCACTGCCTGACGCGCGGCGTGCAGCGGCGCTTCGTCATCTCGGGCACCGTGCAGGCGCGGCTCCAGCGCTGGAGCGGCCTCGACTCGACCGTGCTGCATCCGCCGGCTCCGGCCCGCGCCTACCGCTGCGAGGGCTACGGGGACTACATCTTCGCGGTGTCGCGCCTGACGCCGCTCAAGCGCTTCGACCTGCTGCTCGAGGCGCTGGCGCAGCCGGAGGCCAGCCACGTCAAGGCGGTCATTGCCGGTGACGGCGAGGCCCGCGCCGATCTGCTGGCGCAGAGCCGGCGTCTCGGTCTCGACGGCCGCGTGCAGTTCGTGGGCCGGCTCGACGAAGGGGCGATGCTGACGCACCTGGCCCGGTGCCGTGCCGTGGCCTTTGTGCCCTTCGACGAGGATTACGGCTTCGTGACCGTGGAAGCCTTCGCGGCGGCCAAGCCGGTCGTCACCTGCCAGGACAGCGGCGGCCCGACCGAACTCGTGCGCCACGACGAGACCGGGCTGATCTGCACGCCGACCGCGGCCGCTCTGGCCGGCGGCCTGGCGCGGCTCGTCGACGATCGCGCCGGCAGCCGAACGGATGGGCCGGGCCGCGCTGGCCCGCGGCGCCGCGCTGTCGTGGCCGGCGACGGTGGCGCGCCTGCTCGGCGGACCCGCTGCCGGGCCGGTGTAGACTGGTCGTTGGTCCATGGCATACCGCACGCCGCTCGAAGCCCGCCTCGCCAAGAACGTCACCAAGGCGATCGTCGAGTACGGGCTCATCGAGCACGGCGACCGGGTCATGGTCGGGCTGTCGGGCGGCAAGGACAGCTGGGCCCTGCTGCAGATCCTCGACGTGCTGCGCCAGCGCGCGCCGATCGACTTCAGCCTGGTGGCGGTGAACGTCGACTCGGGCTACAAGGACTACAAGCACGACGTCATCGCCGAGACCTGCCGGGCGCGCGGCTGGGAGCTGCGCATCGAGCACACCACCATCGGCGAGGTGATGGACGACATCCTCGAGGCCGGCGACACGCCCTGTTCGCTCTGCGCCCGCCTGCGCCGCGGCGTGCTCTATCGCCTGGCCGACGAGGTGGGCGCCACCAAGATCGCGCTCGGCCACCACCTCGACGACTTCGTCGAGACGCTGCTCATGAACGCGTTCTTCTCGGGCGCGCTGAAGGCCATGCCGGCGCGCCTGGTCTCCGACAACCGCAAGCACGTCGTCATCCGCCCGCTCGTCTACGTGACCGAGGCCGACGCCCGCGCCTACACCAACGAGCACCAGCTGCCGGTGATCGGCTGCTGCTGCCCGGCCTGCGGCGACCTCAGCCTGCAGCGCCAGCGCACCAAGCGGCTGATCATGGAGCTCGAGCGCGAGCATCCGCACGTCAAGGCGTCGATGATGAAGGCGCTGACCAACGTGATGCCGCGTCACCTGCTCGATCGCCGGCTCACGGCCCACCCGCCCGGCCCCGAAGGGCGCCGAGGCCGTCTCCGACACCGAGGTGAAGTTCGGCGAGCTCGTCACCCTGCGTGCCCGCTGACATGCGCGCCGTGGTGCAGCGGGTGCGGCAGGCGCGCGTCGAGGTCGGCGACCGGGTGGTCGGCCGCATCGGCCAGGGGCTGCTCGTCCTGGTCGGCGTGGAGAAGGGCGACGGCGCGGCCGACGTGGCGCACGTCGCCGGCAAGATCCGCGACTTGCGGATCTTCGACGACGACGGCGGCGCCGATGGCCGCATCCGCATGAACCGCTCGGTCGTCGACGTCGGCGGCGCCGGTGCTGGTCGTCTCGCAGTTCACGCTCGCCGCCGATTGCCGCAACGGCCGCCGACCCTCGTTTGCGGGGGCCGCGCCGCCCGACGAGGCCCGGCGACTCTACGAGGAGGTCGTCGCCGACCTGCGCGCGTCGGGCGTGCCGGTCGAGACCGGCGAGTTCCAGGCCGCGATGGTGGTCTCGCTCGAGAACGACGGGCCGGTGACGTTCGTGCTGGAAAGCCGGCGCCCGTGAGTCCGGCCGGGCGGCTCACGCTCGTGGCGGTGCTGACCCAGGCCGGCCTCGCGGCCGCCGGGCTGGCCGGAGCGGCGATGGCCGGCGTGCCCGTGCCGTGGGGCGTGGAGCGGCCGGTCTACGCCACGCTCGTCGGCCTGGCCGCCGCCGCGCTGTTGGCCGCCGTCAACCTGTCGCTATTGCGTTGGGGGGGCGGCGTGTGGCGCGCCGTTCGAATCGCCGTCGACGACGTGCTCGTGCCGACATTCTCCGGGCTCGGCTCGTGGCAGATCGTCGTCGTATCGCTCGCGGCCGGCATCGGCGAAGAGTTGTTCTTTCGCGGGTGGCTGCAGCCGGTCTTCGGCTTGCCGGCCGCGTCAGTGGCTTTCGGACTGGCCCACGTGGCCGGCGCGCGCATGCTGGCCCTGGGCGTGTGGGCGGCCGGCATGGGGGTGGTGATGGGCAGCCTGGCGCTCGTCACCGGCGGCATCCTGGCGCCGATGACGGCCCACGCCTGCTACGACGTCCTGGCCTTTCATTATCTGGGCGCCGAAGCCCGCCGCCAGGGGAAAGCCGGAGCGTGACCGTGACGCAGAAGCACAGTCACTCGCGCGTGGCTGATCGGCCTGATGGCCATCGGCCTCGTGGTCGCAATGACGGCGCGCGCCGACGCGCAGCAGCGTCCCCTCGTCACCGAGGATCCGCTCACCGTCGGCACCGGCCAGATTCTGCTCGAGAGCGGCATCGACGTGGCTCGCGACATCCTGTTTCCCGTTTCCGGGCTGCGCGGCGACCTGGTGTCGTGGCCGACCATCGGCATCAGCGTCGGCGTCGGGCCGATTGCCGAGATCCAGATCGACGGCAGCTTCTACCGCCGGCTCACGATCACCGAGCGCAATCCGGCGCCGCTGTCCGGCACGCTGTCCTTCACCGGCGACACCACGAGCGCCGTCGACGACTTCGTCATCGCCACCAAGCTGCGGCTGCTCAACGAGGCGCCGGGCCGGCCCGCCATCGGCCTGCGTTTTGCCACGCGCCTGCCCAACGCCTCGAACGAATCGGGCCTGGGCCACGACACGACCGACTTCTTCGCCGCGGTGCTGATCGGCAAGACCGTCCGGTCGGTGCGCGCCGTCGGCAACGTCGGCGTGGCCATCGTCGGGGATCCGGTGGTGGCGGCGCGCCAGGAGGACCTGCTGACGGTCGGCCTGTCACTGGCCCGGGCCTTGACCGGCGGTCTCGAAGTGGTGACCGAATACAACGGCCGCCTGAACCTGGCCGCCACCTCGCCGGTGGCCGGCACCGAGAGCCGCGGTATCGCCCGGGCCGGCCTGCGCTACACGCACGGCCCGGTGCGCGTCGATGCGGCGGCGCTCGTCGGCGCCACCACTCCCGATCTCGACCTGGGCTTCACGGCCGGCTTGACCTGGGTCTTCACGGCGTTCAGAGTGCCATGACCATCACCAAGGCGCATGCCTACGGCAACGACTTCCTTTTCGTCGATCGCGACACGGTGGCCGGGCGCGACGCCGCGGCGCTGGCCCGCCAGGTGTGCGCGCGCCACACCGGCATCGGCGGCGACGGCCTGATCCTCTACTCGTTCACGCCCGACGGCGCCACGATGCGTCTCATCAACGCCGACGGCAGCCCGTCGGAGCTGTCGGGGAACGGCCTGCGCTGTCTCGCGGCCCTGGTCATGCGCGAGCGCGAGCGGCATCACGGCGAGCCGTCGCTGACGCCGACCGAGGTGCGGGCCGAGACCGATGCCGGAGAACGCCGGCTCACCCTGACCTCGCGCGGCGAGGGGCGCTACACCTTCCGCGCCGCCATGGGCCAGCCGACGGCGGTCGCCGTGGAATCGCTCGAGGTCGCTGGCGAAACGCTGCCGGTCGTGACCCTGAATATCGGTAACCCGCAGGTGGTGGCGCTGATGCCGGCGTTGCCCGATCACGCGCGCTTCAACCGCCTCGGCCCCGGGCTGGCCACGCATCCGCGCTTCCCGGCGGGGACGAACGTCGAGTTCGCGGTGGTGGAGCGGCCCGACCGCGTCAACATCCTGATCTGGGAACGCGGCGTGGGTCCGACCGAAGCGTCGGGCACGGGAGCCTGCGCGGCGGCCATTGCCGCGATGAGCGCTGGCGGCGCCGCGCGCGACCTCGACGTCGTCTCGCCAGGCGGGACGCAGCGCGTCGAATGGAACGACGCGGGTGTGTTCCTGACCGGCTGGGCGGAGATCCTGTTCGAAACGACCTGGCGACGCTGACGGCGGGCCGCAGAATTCGCGCCGATCGGCGCGACCGCACGACGCCGAAATGTGCGTCCCTCGACGACCGGGACCGGCCCGCCCCAGGCCGGCCGGGGTCAGACGCGCGGGCGCGCCTTGCGCGGCGGCGGTGCCGCCAGTGCGGCCAGCGCGGCCTCGAGGGTGGCGGCGTGCGCCGGCACCCCTTGCAACACCGCCATGTCGTCGTTCTCCACGGCGGCGCGCGCCTCGGCCAGGGCTCGCAGCGCGGCGGCCACGGCGTCCTCGGCCTTACGCCGCTCCGCCGCTGGCACGCGCTTCGCTTCTGGCGTGGCCAGCGTCGCGTCGACTCGGTCGATGAGCGACGAGAAGTCGTCGAGCGTCTGGTCGGCGGCCAGGTGCGCCTTCACGCGGCCCTCGACCGCCGTCGTGGCGGCGGCCTGGGCGCGAGCGCTGCTGTCGAGCGCGTGTCCGAGTGCGGCGCGGTAGTCGCGTTCGGCGACTTCGGCGTGGGCGCGGGCCAGCGTCTCTTCGGCGGCGGCAAACTCGGCCGCCGCGTAGGTGGGCGGCGCCGGCGGCGCGGGCGGTGTCGATCGCGCCCTGGGCCTGCGACAGCTCCTTGGTCGGCGGCGTCGCGCAGCCGGTGCTCAAGGCGGCGGCGCCCGCGAGCGCAACCGCCAGTCGAAGGAATGAATTCGCGAGCATGGTCGGGCTCGCAGTATACCGGAGGCGCATGGACGACAGGCTCGACGACGCGGTCACGACCCCTCGCGCACGGCGCTGGGGCGGCTGGCCCACGACGATCGTCCGCGCGAACGTCTGCTGCGCGACGGGGCCGCGGCGCTCGGCGACCACGAACTCGTGGCCGTGGTGCTCGGCAGCGGCGTCCGCCACTGCGACGTGCTGAGCGTGGCCGCCGCGCTGCTCGAGGCCGCCGGCGGCCCGAGCGGGCTGGGCCGCGCCAGTGCGCCGGCGCTCATGCGCACGCGCGGCGTCGGTCCGACCCGCGCCGCGCGGCTGCTGGCGGCGCTCGAACTCGGGCGGCGAGCCGTGGCCGCCCCGCGGGGCACGCGGCCGCGCCTCGGCTCGCCGGCGGCGGTGGGCGCCTACCTGCTGCCGCGCCACGGCGGCCACCGCGAAGAGCGCTTCGGCGTGCTCCTGCTCGACACCAAGCACCGGGTGATTCGCGCCGTGGTCATCTCCCTCGGCACCCTCGATGCCAGCCTGGTGCATCCGCGCGAGGTGTTCCGCGCGGCCGCCGAACACTCGGCCGCGGCGGTGGTGCTCTTCCACAACCATCCGTCGGGCGATCCCACGCCGAGCCCGGAGGACGTCTGGCTCACGCGCCGGCTGGCGCAGGCCGGCGAGCTGATGGGCATCGCCGTCGTCGATCACCTGGTCCTCGGCGACGGCTGCTGGCACAGCGTGCGCGAGTCGTCGCCGGCCGTGTTCGGGCGCTGAGCGCGGCGCCGCCACAGCGGCCCGGCAGCGGCGAATTGGAGTACGCTGTGGTGTTCGAGACCCAGCCGGCATGAAGACCATTTACTTCGACTGTTTCGCTGGCGCGGCCGGCGACATGATCCTCGGCGCCCTCATCGACGCCGGCGTGCCGTTTGCCGACGTCCAGCAGGCGCTCGGCAGTCTCGCCGTCGACGGCTACGAGATTGCCGCCGACCGCGTCGTCAAGGGCGGCATCACCGCCGTGAAGTTCCGCGTCCGTGAGCTGGCCGCGGCCGGCGCCGACCCGGACGCCCCCGCGCACAAGCACTATCACCTCAAGCACATCCGCGCCGCCATCGACCGGTCGGCGTTGAGCGAGGCGGGAAAGACCCGCGCCAACCGGATGTTCATGCGCCTGGCCGAGGCCGAAGCGGCCATCCACGGCATGTCGCATCGAGAAGGTGCACCTGCACGAGGTCGGGGCCATCGACTCGATCATCGACATCGTCGGCGCCGTGTTCGCGCTCGAGTACCTGGGCGCCGATCGGGTCGTGGTGTCGCCGATGAACGTCGGCGGCGGCATGGTGCGCTCGGCGCACGGGGTGTTCCCGGTGCCGGCGCCAGCCACCCTGAAGGTGCTCGGCGATGCCCCGGTCTACTCGAGCGGCATCCAGGCCGAACTGCTCACGCCGACCGGGGCGCTGGTGCTCACCGAGTACGCATCGCGCGTTCGGGCCGGTGCCGGCGATGCGCATCGACCGCATCGGCTACGGCGCCGGCGACCGCGACCTGCCCGAGACGCCGAACGTGCTGCGCGTGCTCGTCGGCGACACGGCCGACGGCGCCGGCACCGCGCCGGTGATGCAGGTCACGGTGATGGCCTGCGAGATCGACGACATGAACCCGCAGATCTTCGGCGCGCTCATGGACCAGCTCTACGCCGCGGGCGCGCTCGAGGTGTTCTACACGCCGGTGCAGATGAAGAAGAACCGGCCGGGCACGCTGCTGACGGTGGTGGGCCGGCCCGCCGATCGCCGCCGCCTGACCGACCTGGTCTTCCGCGAGACGACGACCATCGGCGTCCGCTACCATGACCTGGCGCGCGAGTGCCTGGACCGCGAGATGGTGACCGTCTCGACCCCTGGGGCGAGGTGCGCGTGAAGGTGGCGCGGCGCGGCGCCGAGGTGCTGAACGCGCAGCCGGAGTTCGACGACGTGTCGAAACTCGCCGCCGACCACGGCGTCCCGATCAAGGACGTCCACGCCCAGGCCACGCGGGCGTGGCTGGACAGGAAACAGTAGGGCGGTCGACGGCCGCGACCGCCGCCAGCCCCGGAACCCGAGCCCCGCCGAGCATGCGCTACTTCCTCACCACCGCCATCGACTACGTGAACAGCCGCCCCCACCTGGGCACGGCCTACGAGAAGATCACCGCCGACGTGATCGCCCGCTATCACCGGCTGAAGGGCGACGACACGTGGTTCCTGATGGGGAACGACGAGCACTCGCAGAACGTCTTCAAGCGCGCGCAGGAACAGGGCAAGGATCCGCTCGCCTACTGCGACGAGATGGAGCAGGCCTTCCGCGAGACGTGGGCGCGGCCTCGACATCTCGTTCGACGACTTCATCCGCACCACCGACCGGCGCCGCCATTTTCCGGCCGTGCAGGCCATGGCGCAGGCCTGTCTCGACAACGGCGACATCTACGAGGGCATCTACGAGGGCCACTACTGCGTGGGCTGCGAAGAGTTCAAGCCCGAGAAGGACCTGGTCGACGGGCTGTGCCCGATTCACAAGACCAAGCCGGAATGGATCAGGGAGAAGAACTGGTTCTTCCGCCTGTCGAAGTACCAGCAGCCGCTCCTCGACCACTACGCCGCCCATCCGTCGTTCATCGAACCCGAGACCCGCCGCAACGAGATCCTGCGCCTCGTCGAGGGCGGGCTCGACGACATCTCGATGAGCCGGGCGGGGCAGTCGTGGGGCGTGCCGCTGCCGTTCGATCCGGCCAGCGTCGTCTACGTGTGGTTCGACGCGCTCATCAACTACGCCGCGGCGGTCGGCTACGGCTGGGATGAGGCGCGCTTCCAGTCGCAGTGGCCGGCCAATCTGCACATCGTCGGCAAGGACATCACCCGCTTCCACTGCGTCTTCTGGCCGGCGATGCTGATGAGCGCGAAGCTGCCGCTGCCGGGCCAGGTGTTCGGCCACGGCTGGGTGTTCTTCAAGGGCGAGCGGATGAGCAAGTCGCTCGGCAACATCGTCGACCCGCTCGATGCCGCCAAGCGCTTCGGGCCCGATCCGCTGCGGCTGTACCTCGCCAAGGAAGTGCCCTACGGCGGCGACGGCGACTTCACCTGGGAGCGCTTCGAGGAGAAGTACAACGCCGACCTGGCCAACAACCTCGGCAACCTCGTGAACCGCGTGGCCTCGATGAGCGAGCGCTACCGCCAGGGCGCTCTCGCCGCCCCGGGCGCCCGGTCGGCGATGCTCGCCGGCGCCGCCGACACCGCCGTGGCCGCCTACACCGACGCGATGGAGCGGCTGGCGCTGCACGAGGCAGCGGCTGCCGCCTTCCGGTTGATCAGCGCCACCAACGAGTTCGTCGCCACGACCCAGCCGTGGGCCCTGGCCAAGGATCCGGCCCGGGCCGACGCGCTGTCGTCGGTCCTCTACGACGCGGCCGAGGCGGTGCGCATCGCCGCCGTCCTGCTGCAGCCGTTCATGCCGGCCTCGGCGGCCGAGATCCTGCGGCGGGTGGGCGACCACCGGCCGGCCGGACAGGTACGCCTGGCCGACGCCGCCTGGCGCGCTGACGCGGCCAAGCAGATCACCAACGAAGGGGCGCTGTGGCCCCGCATCGAAGACAAGGGAGCACTGGTCGTGAACGAAACCCCCAAGCCCGAGGCGCCGCCGGTTGCCGCGCCACCCGCGCCCCCCCGTCGCCGTCGCGGCGCCCGTCGCTGCCGTGGCGCCCGCCACGCCCGCGTCGGACGCCTTCATCACCATCGACGATTTCATGAAGGTCGAACTGCGCACCGCGAAGATTCTGTCGGCCGAGCGCATGCCCAAGTCGAAGAAGCTGCTGAAGCTCTCGGTCGACGCCGGCGACGCCGAGCCGCGCACGATTCTGGCCGGCATCGCCGAGAGCTACGAGCCGGAGGCCATCGTCGGCCGCTCGATCGTGATTGTCGCCAACCTCAAGCCGCGCGAGATGATGGGCCTGGTGTCGAACGGCATGGTGCTGGCCGCCAGCACCGATGGCGGACCGGCGATGCTCGTCAACCCGGACCCGGCCGCGCCTGGAACGCGGGTGCGATGAGGACGGAGGCCGGGCTCGGGATGCCGGCCCACGGGTCGCGCCGATGATCGATAGCCACTGCCATCTGGCCGGCGAGGAGTTCGTCGCGGACCTCGACGCGGTGGTGGAGCGGGCCCGGGCGGCCGGGATCACCCGCGCGCTGGTGATCGTGGCGGCCCAGGACGACGCGGAGTGGACCCGGGCGCAGTCGTTGCCGGAGCACTGGCCCGCGGTCGATTTCGCCGTCGGCATCCATCCCCACCAGGCGCATCTCTTTGCCGCCGATCCGGCGGCGGCCGCGGCCGCCGTGGCGGCGCGGCTCGACCAGTCGCCGCGGGTGCGGGCGATCGGCGAGATCGGCCTGGATTACCACTACGACTTCTCGCCCAAGGACGCGCAGCAGGCGGTCTTCGGCGCCCAACTGGCGCTGGCGCAGGCTCGCGGTCTGCCGGTCGCCATCCACACGCGGGAGGCCGAGGCCGACACGCTGCAACTCATCGCCGCGGCGCAGGCCCGCGGTCCGCTCGAGGGGGTGTTCCACTGTTTCACCGGCGACGCGGCGGTGGCCGCCCGGGCCGTGGCCACCGGCTTCTACCTGTCGTTTGCCGGGATCCTCACGTTCCCTCGTGCCGTCGAACTGAGGGAGGCCGTGTCCATGGTGCCGCTCGACCGCCTGCTCATCGAAACCGACGCCCCCTACCTGGCGCCCGTGCCGCACCGCGGCAAGCGCAACGAGCCGGCCTTTGCGGCCCTCACCACCGCGGCGGTGGCCCGCGAACGCGGCCTGGAGCCCGACGCGCTGGTCGCGGCGGTGACCGCCAACTACGACCGCCTCTTTGCCGGCGGCCGCCCGCAAACCGCGTCCGCACAAGCACTAAGCGGCGGCGGCCCGCGTTGACACCGGCCCGATCGCTATGGTCGAATTGTCAGGTTTGAGTCCCTCCGTGCCGAAGACGACCGTCGACCTCCTGCAGATGTTCGAACCAGTGCGCGACGACCTCGTCGCGGTCGAGCGCGAGTACCTGCGCCAGGTCGAATCGAAGGTCGGCGTCATCCCCGAAATCGGCGCCTACATCCAGAAGAGCGGCGGCAAGCGCGTGCGTCCGGCGCTGCTGCTGATGGCCTCGCGCCTGTGCGGCTACACCGGCCCGCGCGCCGTGCTGAACGCGGCCGTGGTCGAGTTCATCCACACCGCCACGCTGGTCCACGACGACATCATCGACGATGCCGAGTTGCGCCGCGGCCAGAAGGCCGTGCACTCGCGCTGGGGCAACGACGTCACGGTGCTGGCCGGCGACTTCCTCTACATCAAGTCGATGGCCATGGCGCTCACGCAGGACACGCTCGACGTCGTCCGCCTGCTCTGCGACATCACCCTGCGCATGATCGAGGGCGAGATCTACCAGCTCACGAAGAACGGCGACCTCGACATCAGCGAGGACGAGCACTTCGACATCATCCGCCGCAAGACCGCGCACCTCTTCGGCGGCTGCGCCGAGATCGGCGCCATGCTCGGCGAAGCCGGCCCCGAAAAGCAAACGGCGCTGCGCGAGTACGGGTTCAACCTCGGCGTGATGTTCCAGCTGGTCGACGATCAGCTCGACTTCACCGGCCAGGCCGAGGCGCTGGGCAAGCCGATCGGCGGCGATTTGCTCGAAGGCAAGATGACCCTGCCGCTCATCCACCTGCGCGATCACGGCGGCCCCGACGCGGTGGCCCTCATCCACCGCATCGTGCGCGAACGCCAGGCATCGCCCGACGAGTGGGCCCGCCTCACGCAGCTGCTGGCCGAGCACCGCTCGCTCGAGTACGCGCAGGCGCGGGCCAAGGCCTTCGGCGAAGCGGCCAAGCGCAACCTCTCGATCTTCCCCGACCGGCCCGAGCGCGACGCGCTGATGGCGCTGGCCGACTACGTCATCACGCGCGACCGCTGAGACGGCCGCCGGGCCCCGCACGTGGCGATCACGCCCGCTCAACGCCTCGCCGAACTCCGCCGCGACATCCGGCGGCACGACGAGCTCTACTACCTCCACAACGCGCCGGAGATCTCCGATCAGCAGTTCGACGCGCTGATGCGTGAACTGCAGACGCTCGAGGCCGCCCATCCCGCGCTGATCACCGCCGAATCCCCCACGCAGCGCGTCGGCGGCCGCCCGGCCGAGGGCTTCGACCAGGTGGCGCACGCCGCGCCCATGCTCAGCCTCGACAACGCCTATAACGAGGCCGAGTTGCGGGCTTTCGACGAGCGGGTCCGGAAGAGGCCTCGGCGGCGACGGGGTCGTGGCCTACGTAGCGGAGCTGAAGATCGACGGGCTGAGCATCGCCCTGACCTACGAGGACGGCCGCCTCACCCGCGGCGCCACGCGCGGCGACGGCGTGCACGGCGAGGACGTCACGACCAACGTGCGCACCATTCGCGCCCTGCCGCTGGAACTGCGCGAGGCCCCGCCCGGGCGGGTCGAGGTGCGCGGCGAGGTCTACCTGCCCAAAGACGCGTTTGCCCGCACCAACCGCGAACGCGAAGCGGCCGGCGAGGCGCTCTTTGCCAACCCGCGCAACACCGCCGCCGGGGCGATGCGCAACCTCGATCCGGCGCACGTGGCGACGCGCGGCCTGCGCGCCTGGACCTACCAGCTCGTCGCCGCCGCCGAGCTCGTGCCGCCGACCCACGACGGCCTGCTCCGGCGGCTGGCCGCGTGGGGCCTGCCGGTCGAGCCCCACTGGCGCCGCTGCGCCGGCATCGACGCGGTGTGGGCCTTCTGCGAGGAATGGGCCGAGAAGCGCAAGACGCTGCCGTTCGAAACCGACGGGGTGGTGGTCAAGCTGGACGACGTCGCCGACCGGGCGCGGCTCGGCCTGACCAGCAAGTTCCCGCGCTGGGCCATCGCCTTCAAGTTCCCGGCCGAGCGGGTCACGACCGTGCTCAAGGAGATCCGCGTGAACGTCGGCCGCACCGGCGCGGCGACGCCCTACGCCGTGCTCGAGCCGGTGTTCGTGGCCGGTTCGACCATCTCGATGGCCACGCTGCACAACGCCGACGACGTGGCCCGCAAGGACATCCGCGAGGGCGACACGGTGGTCATCGAGAAGGCCGGCGACGTGATCCCGCGCGTGGTCGGTCCGGTGGTGAGCGGCGGCGCGGCGCGGCGCGAGCCGTGGATCATGCCCACCGCCTGCCCGGTGTGCGCGAGCCCGTTGCACCGCGACGACGGCGAGGTCGTGTGGCGATGCGAGAACAACAGTTGCCCGGCGCGCCTGCGGCGCAGCCTGGAACACTTCGCCGGCCGCGGCGCCATGGACATCGAGGGCCTGGGGGAGTCGCTGATCGACCAGCTGGTGACGAGCGGCCTGGTGCATGATGCCGCCGACCTCTACGCGCTCACCGCGCCGGGGCTCGAGGGGCTGGCGCGGATGGGCAAGAAGTCCGCCGCCAACCTCGTGGCCCGCATCGACCGATCGCGCGGCAACGACGTGTGGCGGCTCATCTACGGTCTCGGCATCCGCCATGTCGGCGAGCGCGCCGCCCAGGTGCTGGCCGGGCAGTTCGGGGCCATCGAGGCCATCGCCGCGCAGACGCCCGAGGCGCTGCAGACGGTGCCCGAGATCGGCCCGGTCCTGGCCGCGTCGGTCTGCGAGTGGCTGTCGGAAGAGCCGAACCGCCGGCTCCTGGCGCGCCTGGCCGAGGCCGGCGTGAAGACGTCGGGTCCGGTGTCGGCGAACTCCGTGGCGACCGGACCCCTGAGCGGGCGGACCTTCGTGCTCACCGGCACGCTGGAAGCGATGAGTCGCGAGGAGGCCACCGCGAAGATCGAGGCGTTGGGCGGCCGCGTCACCGGCTCGGTGAGCAAGAAGACCAGCTACGTGGTGGTCGGCGCCGAGCCGGGCAGCAAAGCCGACAAGGCCCGCCTCCTGGGCGTGCCGGTGCTCGAAGAGGCGGCATTCCTGGCGCTTATAATGAAGCCATGACGCGGCGCTTCGCGTGGATCGCGGCGGGGCTGGCGGCGACCGTGGGCCTGTTCGTGGGCGCCGGCGTGACCGGATCGATGTCGCCCAACCGGACCGCCGTGGCGCCGGCGCGTCCCGCGGCCGTCGTCGCGCTGCCGGCCAGCATCGCCGCCCCGACCCCGGCGCCGCCCGTCGCCGCGACCGTGGCCGGCGCGTTCCCCACGAGCTTTGCCGACGTGGCCGCCCGCGTGAATCCAGCCGTCGTCAGCATCGACGCGGCCTCGCGCTCCCGGCGCCGCGGCGGCGTCGCCCGGCCGTCCGACGACGGCGATGGCTACCGCCGGCCCGAAGCGCCGCGGCGCGGCACCGGCACCGGGTTCCTGGTCGATGCGTCGGGCCTCATCCTGACCAATCATCACGTCGTCGAGGCCTCCGACCGGGTGACGGTGAAACTGGCCGACGGGCGCAGCTTCCTGGCGCGGCTGGTCGGCGCCGACACCGACACCGACCTGGCACTGCTCAAGGTCGAGTCGGCGCAGCCGCTGCCGCACGTGGTCCTTGGCGACTCCGACGCGGTACGCGTCGGCGAGTGGGTGTGCGCTATCGGCAATCCGTTCGCTTACGAGCATACGGTCACCGTCGGCGTCGTCAGCTTCGTCGGCCGCAAGCTGTTCGACCAGAGCCTCGACTACTACATCCAGACCGACGCGGCCATCAGCTTCGGCAACAGCGGCGGGCCGCTGCTCAACACCGCCGGCGAGGTCGTCGGCATCAACGCCGCGGTGAGCCGCCAGGCCAACAACATCGGCTTCTCGATTCCGATCAACCAGGCCAAGGCCGTGCTGCCGCAGTTGCTGGCCACCGGCCGGGTAGCCCGCGGCTATCTCGGCGTGGCCTTGCGCGACGTGGACGCCGACATGCAGCAGGCGCTCGGGCTCGGCGAAGCGGCCGGGGCGCTGGTCGAAGACGTCACCGCGGGTTCGCCAGCCGAACGCGCCGGGCTCCGCTCCTACGACGTGATCACGGCCATCGACGGCCGCGCCGTGGGCAGCGACGACATGGCCATCCGCACCGTGGCCGGCCTGACCCCCGGGCAGACCACCCACATCGAGTACCGGCGCGACGGACGGTCCCATTCCGTGGCCGTGAAGCTGGCCGAGCGGCCGCGCCGCGGCGGCGAGGCGACGCCGGTCCCGGCCGCGTCGCGGCGCGACCTCGGCGCCGGCCCGGCCGAACTCGGCCTCACGGTGATCGAGGTGCACGGCGGCAACGCGCATCGCTACGACGTGCCCGCCGGCATCGAGGGCCTGCTGGTGCAGCGCGTCGAGCCGGTAAGCGCCGCGGCCGACGCCGGCCTGGAGCGCGGGCAAGTCATCCTGCACATCAACCGGCGCCCGGTCGGCACGGTGGCGGCGCTGCGGCAGGTCGTGGGCCAGGCGCGCCCGGGCGCGCCGGTGGCCGTGCTCGTGTACGATCCCGGTCTCGACCAGCGCGTGCTGCGCGTCCTGCACGCCGATGTTCCCTGATCCAGGTTCCAGATTGATGACCCGTTCCGGTTCCAGTGCCCGCATCCTGATCATCGACGACGAGGCCGCGATTCGCGATTCGCTGAAGATGATCCTCGAATACCAGGGCTATTCCGTGCTGCTGGCCGCCACCGGCGAGGAAGGCGCGGCCCTGGTCGAGCGTGAGGCGCCGGACCTGGTGTTTCTCGACATCAAGATGCCGGGCATGGACGGCCTCGAGGTGCTGCAGCGGATCACCCACCTCACCGAGGTGACGCCGGTCGTGGTCATGTCGGGTCACGGCACCATCAGCACCGCGGTCGAGGCGACGCGTCTCGGGGCGTTCGACTTCCTGGAGAAGCCGCTCGAGAGCGAGCGGGTGCTGGTGCTGGTGCGCAATGCCGTCGACTCCCGCCGGCTCCGCACCGAGAACCGGACGCTGCGCAAGGACCAGGAGAAGCGCCACCAGATCGTCGGCGACAGTCCGGGCCTGGCCGGGGTGCGGGCGGCCATCCAGAAGGCCGCGCCCACCAACGCCACGGTTCTCATCTGGGGCGAGAGCGGCGTCGGCAAGGAACTGGTGGCCCGCGCCGTGCACCGCGAGAGCCTGCGCCGCGACGGCCCGTTCGTGCAGGTCAACTGCGCCGCCATTCCCGACGAGCTCATCGAGTCGGAACTCTTTGGCCACGAGAAGGGCTCGTTCACCGGCGCCTCCGATCGGCAGATCGGGAAGTTCGAGCAGGCCGACAAGGGCACGATCTTCCTCGACGAGATCGGCGACATGAGCCTGAGGACGCAGGCCAAGGTGCTGCGCGTGCTGCAGGAGGGCGAACTCGAGCGGCTCGGCTCGAACCGCCTGCTCAAGGTGGACGTGCGGGTCATCGCCGCCACCAACAAGGAACTCGAGCAGGAAATCGCCAAGGGCACCTTCCGCGAGGACCTCTACTATCGCCTCAACGTCGTGCCGATCTGGGTGCCGCCGCTGCGGGAGCGGCGCGAGGACATCCCGGTGCTGGTGCGCCATTTCGCCGATGTCTTCTCGCGCGAGAACAACTTCCGCCGCAAGACCTTCACGGCGGCGGCGATGGAGCGGTTCCGGCAGCACGGCTGGCGCGGCAACATCCGCGAGCTGCGCAACACCGTCGAGCGGCTGATGATCATGTCGGCCGCCGATGCCATCGACGTCACCGATCTGCGCCTGGCCGACCCGTCGCGCGTTGACCAATCAGCGGCTGCCCCGGATAATAGCTGGATGCACGCGCCGACCTTGCACGAGTTCAAGGCGAACTCGGAGCGTGCCTACCTGGTGTCCAAACTGCGCGAGAACGCCTGGAACATCTCGAAGACGGCCGAGGTCGTCGACACCCCGCGCAGTAACCTCTACAAGAAGCTGGAGCAGTACAAGATTTCCCAGGAAGCCGACGGTTAGGGATTCGCCGCAGCGAACCGGATGACCGCCGCGGCAGGTAACCGCGCAAGCGAAGTGCCGGCCGGGGAGGAAAGTCCGAACTCCACAGGGCAGTGCACCGGGTAACGCCCGGGCGGGGTGACCCGACGGAAAGTGGCACAGAAAATATACCGCCCCGAGCACGCCCGCAAGGGCGACGGCAAAGGGTAAGGGTGAAAAGGTGCGGTAAGAGCGCACCGCGCGTCTGGCAACAGGCGTGGCAGGCAAAACCCTGCACGGAGCAAGACCAAATAGGGGAGCGCATGGCTTCGGCCATTCGGACGGCCCGTCCGATCGTCGCTTCCGGGTAGGTCGCTCGAGTCCGTCAGCAATGACGGACCTAGAGGAATGGTCATCCAGCCAAGGCCCCGCCGCAAGGCGGAGCGGAGGCGGACAGAATTCGGCTTACAGGTTCGCTGCGGCACTTTTGATTTCGCTTTCGACGAGGCTCTCGAGATGCGCACACGCTTGCTCTGGTTCGCGCCCGCCACGTTGGCGTGCGCCGGTCTGCTCGTCGTCGGTCAGGACCTGCCGGCGGCCGGGCAGGCCGCCCCGCCGCGGCCGGCGGGCATTCGCGCCCGGCCCGGCGAGGGCCGCGCGACGGAGTTCCCCGAGCCGACCATCACGCAGTACAAGCCGCGGACCACGCTCAAGACCGCGCAGCATCCGGTGCCCCGGGCCAAGTTCCCGGTCATCGACATCCACAGCCACCAGCCGACGCCGATTTCGGACGCGCAGTTTGCCACCGTCGTCCAGGGCATGGACGCCGTCAACCTGCGCGTGCTCGTGAACGCCAGCGGGGCGCAGGGCGACCGGCTGTCCCGCGCGGTGGCGGCGCTCGAGGCGAGCCGGTTCAAGAACCGCATGGTGCAGTTCACCGACATCGACTTCCGCAACGTCGGGCCGGGCTGGGCGGCCCCCGCCGTGGCGCAACTCGAAGCCGACGTCAAGGCCGGCGCCCTCGGCGTGGGTGAAATCTCGAAGGCCTTCGGCCTGCGCATCCGGAAAGCCGACGGCACCCGCCTCAAGATCGACGATCCCGAGCTCGATCCGATTTGGGCGGCCTGTGCCCGCCTGGGCGTGCCGGTGCTCATCCACACCGCCGAGCCGCAAGAGTTCTTCGAGCCCATCGATTTCCAGAACGAGCGGTGGCTGGAACTGGCGCGCTTCCGCGACCGCCGCTATCCGGCAGGGGAATTCCCGCGCTTCGAAGAGCTGATGACCGAGCGGAACCGGATGTTCAAGAAGCATCCGAAGACGACCTTCATCGCCGCGCACTTCGCCTACCACGCCAACGATCTGGCCCGCATGGGCACAGCTCTTCGACGAGCACCCGAACGTCCACACCGAGGTCGGCGCGATCCTGGCCGAGCTCGGCCGCCAGCCTCGTGCGGCGCGCGAGTTCTTCATCAAGTACCAGGACCGGATCCTTTTCGGCAAGGACAGCTTCCAGCCCGACGAGTTCCCCTACTTCTGGCGGGTCTTCGAGACCACCGACGAGTATTTCGACTACTACCGCGACTATCACGCGTTCTGGAAGCTCTACGGCATGGGCCTGCCCGACGAGGTGTTGAAGAAGCTGTATTACAAGAACGCGCTGAGGCTCGTGCCGGGGCTGCCGCAGGACGGGTGGCCGCAGTAATGGCCCGCTATCTGGTCACAGGCGGGGCGGGCTTCATCGGCTCGCACCTGGTCGAGCAGCTGCTCGTGCGCGGCCACGACGTGAGCGTGGTCGACAACCTCAGCACCGGCAAGGTGGCCAATCTCGAGGCCGCCACCGCGGCGGCGCGCGCCGCCGGCGCTTCGGGCACCCCGGCCTTCACCGAGGGCGAGCTGGCCGATCTCTCCGTGGCGGTGCGGGCTGTCGCCGGCATGGACTACGTGCTGCACCAGGCGGCCATGCCCTCGGTCCCGCGGTCGGTGGCCGACCCGATCGCGTCGAACCGGGCCAACGTCGACGCGACGCTCAACGTGCTCGTCGCGGCGCGCGATGCCGGGATCAGGCGCGTGGTCTTTGCCGGCTCGTCGTCGGTCTACGGCGACGCGGCCGAACTGCCCAAGCGCGAGGACATGCCGGTGCAGCCGCTCTCGCCCTACGCCCTGCAGAAGCTGGTCGGCGAGCAGTACCTCGCGCTCTTCACGTCGCTCTACGGCCTCGAGACCGTGTCGACGCGCTACTTCAACGTGTTCGGGCCGCGTCAGGATCCGGGTTCGCCCTACTCCGGCGTGATCTCGCTCTTCGTCCGCGCCGCGCTCGACGGCACGGCGCCGACCATCTACGGCGACGGCGGGCAGACCCGCGACTTCACCTACGTGTCGAACGTGGTCGACGGCGTGCTGCGCGCCGCCGAGACCCCGGGTGTGGCCGGCGAGGTCATCAACGTCGCCACCAACGGCCGGGTGTCGCTCAACCAGTTGTGGGACGAAGTGCAGCGGCTGCTCGGCACGTCGCTCGTGGCCGGTTACGGCCCGGTGCGGGCTGGAGACGTGCGCGACTCGCAGGCGGCCATCGGCAAGGCCGAGCGCCTGCTCGGCTACCAGCCGATCACCTCGTTCGAAGAAGGGTTACGCCGGACGGTGGAGTGGGCGGCCGGGCGGCCGCTGCCGGTCTAGTTCGCTTCGGCCGGCTCTCAGGGGGCCGGCGCCAGCACGGTGCGCGTGCCGTCGGCGTAAATGGCGGTGGCGCGCGGGCCGTCGAGTTCCAGGGCCGAGCCAACCCCCTTGTAGACCGAGGCCAGCATGCCGGTGTCGATGATGAACAGCCGGCCGGCCAGGCGCGCGCGAATGCGGAAGGGCTGACTCGGCGTGTGGCCGACGACCAGGCGAACCGCGCCCCAGTGCTCGAGCAGGGCGGTGAATGGCGCGTCGAGCGCCGTCTCGTCGGCGGTGGCGTAGCCGCGATACCACAGCGGCCCGTCGGGGGCGAGCAGCGACCACTTGTCGATGCCGAGGACGGCGGCGGCTTCGGTGGTGAGCGGGATGTCGACGTCGGCGAGGTTGGGAGCCTCGCCGCGAAACTTCGCATCGGCGACGAGGGCGCTCACCCAGCGCACCTCGGCCGCGGCCACGGTCAGCACGTCGTCGAGCCGGAACCACGGCGCGGCCATCTTGGCGCGCACCAGCCGCTCCAGGAACCGATCGTAGCGGCGCACCTCATCGCGCGCCCGGGTGTTGAGTTCCTCGACGCTGGCTGGCTCCGCCAGCGGGGATGCGCCGGCGTGCATGAACACCGTGCCCTGGACGGCGGCGGCAATCGGCTGCTGGCGCAGCCACCGTCCGTATTCGCCTTTCGAGCCGAGGGCCAGGCGGTACTCGACGCACCCCGGCTGATAGGCCTCGAGAAAGCTTTCCTGGGTGCGCGGCAGGCCGGCCGGGGATTCGTTGGGCCGCGTCCTGGCGCGGCGGGTGACCAGGTCGGTGTAGGTCCGCCACGCCTCATCGCGGGTGGCCCCGGCCGCGGCGCCGCCGAAGCTGGCGCAGATGGCCGGAGTGACGTCGCGCAGTTCGCCGATGAGGTTCATGATCTCGTGATTGCCGAGCACCGGCACGACCCGGCCGCCAGCCTTGGCGGCTTGGGGCGCCAGCGCGCGCATGATGTCGAAGACCCGCTTCACGCCCGCACCGCGGTCGGTGAGGTCGCCGGTCTGGACCAGCGTGGCCCGGCCGCCGCTCCATTTGCCGGCGGCATCGATGAGGCCGGCGGCGCGGAGGACGGCGAGGAAGCCGTCGTCGCTGCCGTGCACGTCGCCGATGGCCACGACGCGAGGGGCGGCGCCGGAGGGCTGACTGGCGTCGGCGGCCGTCAGGCGCAGTCCGGCCGCGCCGTGCAGCAGCAGGCCGACCACGGCGGCTGCCAGGGCGATGCGGGCCGGCGGGGTCATCCGACGAAGACCCGGGCGGCGCTCTTCGCTTTGACCATTGTCGCGATGGCCGCGCGCATCCGGTCGCGGCGCGCCAGCAGGGCCTGGCGTTCGTCGGCGGTCAGCCAAGCGCCGAGGGCGCGTTCGAGTTCCCCGGCGGTGAGCGCGTCCATCTTCTGCCACGTCTCGCGATCCACGAGGCTGGGGGCCGAGATGCCGTCGAGGGAGGTGCGGGTCGTGAAGGCGCGGGAGTGGTCGATCAGGAACAGGTGCCAGTCGCTGTCGTAGAGCAGGTTGCCCTGGTTGCGGTCGACGTTGGCGATGAGCTGATCGAAGAGTTTCATGCGGCTGACTTGTTGTGACCAGCGCGGCTCGGGCCCGTTGATCGGCTTGGCTTTGTCCCAGCCCTTGGTTTCTTCGATCCACATCACGGCGGCGCCGCGCCGCCCGTCGACGGTGCGCTCGACGACCGGCGGCACCATCCCCAGGCCGAGAAGCCGATCGAGGTGATACGCGGCAATCTCCGCCTTGTAGCTCTCGTAGTAGCCGCTGACCTTGCGTCCCGGCGGCAGCGCCTTCCAGGCGAAGCGGGCCACCGGGCCGCCGGCCTCGAGATAGCCGCGCTGCGGTTTGGTGACGCCGATGGGGACGGCTTCCAGACGGAGGACGGCACGGCCGGCCAGCGCCTCCTCGATCTCGGCCTCCCGGCCGACCCAGGTGCGTGAACACACTGCTGGCGCCGCCGCAGCCGGAGTGCTGACCTCCTGAGCCGCCGCCGGCGGGGGGGACGTGAGCAGGCGGGCGAGCAGAAACGCGAGCGGCAGGGCCAGACGTCGGGTCCGCAAAGTGGGCAAGGGTTGGCTCCTCGCAGAGATTCTAACGACCGGAGCGCCGCTGTCGAGAGGAAAGGCGCAACGCCGGTGGCGGCGGCGCAACCGCCGTTGCCGCGGTCCTGTCCTGCGGCCTCACGCCTCCGCCGTGCCGGCTGTCGCCGGCAGTTGACGCCGGGAGCCGACGGGCGGTTCACGCCTGGATCCCGTCGGGAGCGCTATCTCCTTCACCCGCTGGGTCTTGCCGCCCGCACCGGGACGGTGTCCCGCCGCTTGCACCGTGAGCCGTCGTCCACACGGGCGCCGCCGGCGGTGGCCGTTGACCTCGGGTGTCCGTCGAGGCGCTCCGTGTGCGACCCATCACCCTTCATTCAGGAGACCGACATGACATCCACGTTCGCCCGCATCGCCCTCGTCCTCGCCCTTACCGCCGCGCCGCTGGCGGTCCAGGCGCAGGAGCCCGCCGCCAAGTCCGCCGCCACCGCCAGCGCCGTCAACCTGAACACGGCGTCGCTCGACGAACTCGAGGCCTTGCCCGGCATCGGCCCGCGCGCCGCGCAGCGCATCGTCGACTACCGCACGAAGAATGGCGGCTTCAAGAAGATCGAAGAGCTCATGAAGGTGCAGGGCATCGGCGAGCGGAGCTTCCTGCGCCTCAAGCCGCTCGTCACGGTCGGGAGCGCGAAGGCTGATGCCAAGTCCCCGCTCTAAGGGGCAGGGGGAGCCGCGGGAACGCGCCCGCGGCTCCCGGCGACCGGCAGGCACGGGCGGCTACTCGCTCGTCGAGGTGCTGCTCGTCCTGCTGACCGCGAGCACCGTGCTGGCCATCGCCGTGCCCGTGCTCGAACGGGCCGCCGACACCGCCGATGCCGCCGCGGCCGCGCGCTACGTCGCGAGCGTGGTGGCCCGGGCGCGGTTCGACGCCGCGCGCAGCCGGCGGGCGCAGGCGGTGCGCTTTTCGCGCCTGCCGTCGGTGAGCTTCCTGGTGGCCGCCGACGGCGACGGCGACGGCGTGAGCGCCGTCGACGTGGCGGCCGGCGTGGACCCGGTGGTCCGGCCGGCCGACCGGCTCGTCGATCACTTTCCCCGGGCGCGCTTCGGGCTCGCCGGGGGAGTGTCGGCCATCGACGAGGCGCGCCTGCTGACCTCGGCCGACGACCCCATTCGCCTCGGCAGCGCCGACCAGCTCACGCTGAGTCCGCTCGGCACGGCGACGAGCGGCACGCTCTACATCGCCAGCCGCGCCGGGGCGCAGTTTGCCGTGCGGATCGCCGGCGTCACCGGGCGGGCGCGGGTCCTGCGCTACGACCCGGGGGCCCGCGTATGGCAACCCTACTGACGGCAGGGGACGTCGATCGCCGGACGGCGCTGCGTCGTCCGGCCGCGCAGTGCGGGATCGCCGCCCCGGCCGTCCTCCGGCCCGGCCTCACGGTACGGGTGCTGGAACTCTCGACGGGCGGCGCGCTGGTGGAGTCGCCGGCGCCCGTCCGCCCCGACGCTTGCACCGAACTGGGGCTCGCCGGTCTCGACGGCCGCCGTCACGCCGTGCGGGCTCACGTGCTGCGCTGCTGGGTGAGCGCCCTCGATCCGCTGACCTACCGTTGCGCGGTGCGCTTCGATCACGGCTTTCGCGGAGGGTAGCGGGTAGCGATTACCCAGGGCGGGACGGCCGTTTGCCGGGAAGAGACTACCCGAGAAGGCCTTGCAGTTGACCCCGCAGCACGGAAAACCGGGCCATTGCTGACATTTTGGCACTCCCGATATTTGGCATCCGGTTTGATGAAGAGCTGCCGGGGGTTACATGAGCGCACATGCCGGAAGGGCCGCCGACGGCGGCACGGGGTCGAGGATGGAAGAGCGCAGACAGGGCATCAACGACGTGGTCCGGGTCCTGGCGGCGCAGATGGCGTCTGGAGCGCCGCTGGCGCGGATGGTCGGCGTCTTCGAGGAGCGGCTGGCCGCGGCGCTCGGCGCCGACTGGGTGCGCACCGTGCGCACGGGCGGAATGGGGTCAGGTGTCGGCCACCAGCCGCGGCGTCTCGACGCCAGGGCCATGGCTGGCGGCCGCCACATCCTGTTCGAGGTGGGCCTGACCGGACGCACCCTCGATGCCTGGGACCGGCAGCTCCTCGAAACCGCGGCGCACGTCCTGGGCTTGGCCTTGGCCGCCGACGCCCCCACGCCGGGCCGCCCGGCGGAACCTCGCGCTCCGACGGGCGCGGCCCCGCTCATTGGCGCCAGCGCCCAGATGCGCGCGTTGCGCGAACGGATCGAGCGCGTGGCGCTCACCGACTTCACGGTGCTGATCCAGGGCGAGAGCGGCACCGGGAAGGAGCTGGTGGCGCGCCAGATCCACGAGCTGAGCCCGCGCCTGGCCGGACCGTTCGTGGCGGTGAACTGCGCCGCGCTGGTCGAGTCGCTGCTCGAAGCCGAACTCTTCGGCATCGAGGACCGCACGGCCACCGGCGTCAAGGGCCGGCGCGGCAAGTTCGAGCACGCCGACGGCGGCACCTTGTTCCTCGACGAGGTCGCCGACCTGTCGATGGCGGCCCAGGCCAAGCTGCTGCGGGCCATCCAGGAACTGTCGGTCGAGCGCGTCGGCGGGCACGCCACGCGGCGTCTCAACGTGCGGATCGTGGCGGCCACGAACAAGCCGCTGGCCGGCCTGGCCGAGCGCGCCCTGTTCCGCTCGGATCTCTACTACCGGCTGAGCGGCCTCGACGTGCAGGTGCCGCCGCTGCGGGCCAGGCGCGAAGACATCCTCGAGCTGGCCCATTACTTCCTGGCCTGTCACGACCCGGAGCGGCCGGTGGCCCTGTCGGCGACGGCGGCCGACGCGTTGCTGGCCTACCAGTGGCCGGGCAACGTGCGCGAACTGCAGCGCACGCTCGAGGGCGCCCTGGCCATGTGCGGGTCGCGCCTGATCGAGCTCGACGACCTGCCGCCGGCGCTGCGCAGTCCATACGCCGACGTGGTCCTGCCGTCACTCGAGACCAACGACACGTTGCGGATGTGGGCCAGCCGCTACGCGCGCCTGGTGCTGGCCCGTTCGGGGCACAACAAACGCCGCGCCTGTCGCGCCCTCGGCATCAGCTATCACACGTTGCAGGCCCACCTGCGCTACGGTCTCGACGGACGGCGGCCGCGCCAGGTGGAAGACCACGTCGCGTGAGCGTCCGGGCCTCCTTGACCGGGGTGTGCGGGCGTAGTACGTTCAGGCGGATTCCCGCGCGACCAAGACTGCCCCCATGAGCGAACCGAACGATACCCCTCTGAAGAAGACGCCCCTGCATGCCGCTCACGTCGCGCTCGGCGCCCGGATGGTGGGCTACGGCGGCTGGGACATGCCGGTCGAGTATTCCGGCATCACCGCCGAACACTTGGCGGTCCGCACCGCGGCCGGCCTGTTCGACGTGTCGCACATGGGCCAGATCGAACTGGCCGGGCCGAACGCGCTGGCCGCCGTGCAGCACATCACCTCGAACGACGCGTCCAAGCTGCAGAACGGGCAGGCGCAGTACTCCGCGCTGACCACGCCCGAGGGCACCTTCGTCGACGATGTGCTGGTCTACCGCTTCGCCGAGAAGCACTACCTGCTGGTCGTCAACGCCTCGAACATCGAGAAGGACTACGCCTGGATCGCCAAGCACGCGCCCCAGGCCGGCGAGGTGGCGATCGTGAACTCGAGCGACCGCTACGCGCTCATCGCGGTGCAGGGCCCCAAGGCCCGGGGCATCGTGCAGAAGCTCACGGCGGTGGACCTGTCGACGCTCAAGTACTACTGGTTCGCGCACGGCGAGGTGGCCGGCGTGCGGGCCACGGTGTCGCGCACCGGCTACACCGGCGAAGACGGCTACGAGATCTTCGTGCCGCCGCAGTTTGCCACGCCGCTCTGGAATGCGCTGCTCGAGGCGGGCCAGGACGACGGCCTGGTGCCGGCCGGCCTGGGGGCGCGCGACACGCTGCGGCTCGAGGCCACGATGCGCCTCTACGGCAACGACATGGACGAGACGTCCACGGTCCTGGAATGCGATCTCGGCTGGATCGTCGGCTGGAACAAGCCCGAGTTCATCGGCCGCGACGTCCTCGTCCGCCAGAAGGCCGAGGGCGTCGGCCGGAAGATCGTCGGCTTCGAGGTCCTCGATCGCGCCATCGCGCGCCACGGTCACGAGGTGCACCACGACGGGGCCAAGGTCGGCGTGGTCACGAGCGGCACCCAGACGCCCTTCCTGAAGAAGGCCATCGGCATGGCCTACGTGCCGGCGGCCCTGGCCGCGCCCGGCACCGAACTGACCATCGACATCCGTGGCCGCATGGCGAAAGCCGTGCGTGGTGCCGATGCCGTTCTACAAGCGTCCGAGGAGCTAGCGATGTCGTATCCGAGTCACCTGAAGTACACCAAGGACCACGAGTGGGTCAGCGTCGACGGCGAGCACGGCACCGTCGGCATCACCGACTTCGCCCAGCAGCAGCTGGGTGACGTGGTCTACGTCGAACTGCCCGAGGTTGGCACCACGCTCACGGTCGGCCAGCCCTTCGGCACGATCGAGTCGGTCAAGGCCGTCTCGGAGCTGTTTGCGCCGGTCAGCGGCACGGTCGTGGACGTGAACGCCGCCCTCAAGGATCGTCCCGATGCCGTCAACAGCGCCCCTCACGATACGTGGATGATCAAGGTGAAGCTCGACAACCCTGACGACCTCACCGCCCTGCTCGGCACGTCCGAGTACGACGCCCTCACGCACTGACCCCGCGGATTCCCCCCGAGCCGAAGACTGCTGATGGATACGTTCGTTCGCCGCCATGTAGGACCCCGTCCCCACGATCTGCCGGACATGCTGAAGACGATCGGGGCGTCGTCACTCGACGCGCTCATCGACGAAGCCATTCCGGCCTCCATCCGGCGGCCGGACCCGGTGGCGCTGCCGCCGGGCGAGAGCGAACATGAGTATCTGACCCGCCTCGGCGGGGTGGCCAGGCAGAACCGCGTGCTCCGGTCGTGCATCGGTCTCGGCTACTACGACACGATTACGCCCAGCGTCATCCGGCGCTGCCTGTTCGAGAACCCGAGCTGGTACACGCCCTATACGCCCTACCAGGCGGAGATCGCCCAGGGCCGGCTCGAGTCGCTGCTCAACTTCCAGACCATGGTGAGCGACCTCACCGGGTTGCCGGTGGCCACCGCCTCGCTGCTCGACGAGGCCACCGCGGCCGGCGAGGCGATGACGCTGCTGCACCGCGTGTCGCCCAAGAAGCTCACGACCGGCGGCGTGTTCCTGGCCTCCGACCGTGTCTTCCCGCACACGCTGGCCGTGCTGCGCAGCCGCGCCGAGCCTCTCGGCATCGAGCTGCGGGTCGGGCCGGTGGCCGAGATGGCCGTCGACGACGCGGCCGTCTTCGGCGTGCTGCTGCAGTACCCCGACGAGCGCGGCGCCATCACCGACCTGTCCAGCTTCATCGACACCGCGCACGCCGCCAAGGTGCTCGTGGCCGTGGCCACCGATCTGCTGGCGCTGACGCTCATCACCCCTCCGGGCGAGAGCGGCGCCGATGTCGTGCTCGGCAACTCGCAGCGCTTCGGCGTGCCGCTCGGCTTCGGCGGTCCCCATGCCGCCTTCTTCGCCACGCGGCAGGAACACGTGCGGCATGCCCCGGGCCGGCATCATCGGCGTCTCGGTCGACGTGCACGGCCAACGCGCCTACCGCATGGCGCTGCAGACGCGCGAACAGCACATCCGCCGCGAGAAGGCCACGTCGAACATCTGCACCGCGCAGGCGCTGCTGGCCAACATGGCGGCGATGTATGCGGTCTACCACGGCGCCGACGGCCTCAGCGCCATCGCCACGCGCGTGCACCGCTTGACCCGCGCGCTGGCCGACGCCGTGACCGGGCTCGGCCTCGCCCAGGAGAACGATCACTACTTCGACACGTTGCGCGTCACGCTCACGGCCGCGCAGGCGGCCGCCGTGCGCCAGGGGTCGGTTGCCGCCGGCTTCAACCTGCGGCATGTCGGCGACACCGGGATCGGCGTGTCGCTCGACGAGACCACCACCGTGGCCGAGGTGCAGGCTCTCGCCGGCGTGTTCGCGGCAGCGGTGGGGAAGCCGGCGCCGGCCGTGGCCGTGCCCGACGGACGACGCGCTGCCGGCGGCCCTGCGCCGCAGCTCGGCGTTCCTCACCCATCCGGTCTTCGAGCGGCATCGCTCCGAGAGCCAGATGATGCGCTACCTCAAGGGCCTCGAGCGCAAGGACATCGGCCTCGACATCTCGATGATCCCGCTCGGCTCGTGCACGATGAAGTTGAACGCCGCCAGCGAGATGTTCCCGGTGAGCTGGCCCGAGTTCTCGCGCATGCATCCCTTCGTGCCGGCCGACCAGGCCCAGGGCTACGCCACGGTGTGCCGCGAACTCGAGGCCGA
The DNA here is from genome assembly GCA_963834325.1 of uncultured Acidobacteriota bacterium. Classification (GTDB taxonomy): domain Bacteria; phylum Acidobacteriota; class Vicinamibacteria; order Vicinamibacterales; family UBA2999; genus CADEFD01. The sequence continues at coordinate 1,728,574 of CAWIBL010000012.1, read as the reverse complement.
CCTGGCGGAGCTCACGGGCTTTGCCGCCACCTCGTTGCAGCCGAACTCCGGCGCCCAGGGCGAACTCACCGGCCTGCTGGTGATTCGCGCCTGGCAGGCCGATCGCGGCGAGGGCCACCGCAACGTGGTGCTCATCCCGTCGTCGGCGCATGGCACCAACCCGGCCAGCGCCGTGATGGCCGGCTACCGCGTGGTGGTGGTGGCCTCGGACGCCTCGGGCAACATCGACGTGGCCGATCTCAAGGCCAAGGCCGATGCCCACCACGCCAATCTGGCGGCGCTGATGGTCACCTATCCGTCGACGCACGGCGTGTTCGAAGACGCCATCCGCGACATCTGCGCCGCGGTGCACGCGCACGGCGGACAGGTCTACATGGACGGCGCGAACATGAACGCCCAGGTGGGGCTGACCAGTCCGGCGCTCATCGGCGCCGACGTGTGCCACATCAACCTGCACAAGACGTTCGCCATTCCGCACGGCGGGGGCGGCCCGGGGATGGGCCCGATCTGCGTGGCCGCGCACCTGGCGCCGTACCTGCCCGGCCACCCGCTGGTGCCGACCGGCGGCGCCAAGGGCATCCCGCCGGTGTCGGCCGCGCCGTGGGGCAGCGCCAGCATCCTGCTCATCTCCTACGGCTACATCAAGATGCTCGGCGGCGACGGCGTCACCGAGGCCACCAAGTACGCCATCCTCAACGCCAACTACATCAAGTCGCGGCTCGAGGGGCAGTTCGACGTGCTCTACACCCGGCCCAACGGCCGCGTGGCCCACGAGATGATCTTCGACCTGCGGAAGTTCAAGGCCGCCGGCGTCGAAGAGGGCGACGTCGCCAAGCGTCTCATGGACTACGGCTTCCACGCGCCCACGGTGTCGTTCCCGGTGCCCGGCACGCTGATGATCGAGCCGACCGAGAGCGAGGACAAGGCCGAACTCGATCGCTTCTGCGACGCGCTGCTGGCCATCCGCCAGGAGATCGACGATGTGGTCAGCGGCCGCGCCGATGCCCGGGACAACGTCCTCAAGAACGCGCCGCATACGGCCGCGCAGGTCACCGCCGACACGTGGAGCCATCCCTACTCGCGCGAGCAGGCGGCCTATCCGCTGGCGTGGGTGAAGGCCAACAAGTTCTGGCCCCACGTCGGCCGGATCGACAATCCCTACGGCGATCGCAATCTGATGTGCATCTGCCCGCCGATGGAAGCCTACGAGTCGTAAGACTTCCAGCCCGCCCATCGGCCGGCGGTCGGAGATCGTCGTGACGCGCGTCTGTCGGCGCGGCGAGGCGCGCCGACCCGTGTGCTAGACTCGCGCCCGTGCGGCCGATGCGAGTCCTGAACAGCAAGCAGATGCGCGCCGTCGATCGCCAGACGATCGACGACATCGGCATCGCCTCGCTCGTCCTCATGGAGAACGCCGGGCGCCAGGTGGTGGCCGCTCTGGAGTCGCTCATCGACGATCTGCCCAGCCGCCGCGTGGTGGCCCTGTGCGGCACCGGCAACAACGGCGGCGACGGCTTCGTCGTGGCCCGCACGCTGCAGCAGCGCGGCATCGACGTGGCCGTGGTCGTCGTCGGCACGAGCGACGACATCCGCGGCGACGCGCGCATCAACCTCGACATCATCGGCCGGCTCGGCGTGCCGATCGTGGAAGTCGCCGACGCCCACAGCTGGGAGCTGCACGCGTCCACGGTCACCTCCGCCGACATCGTCATCGACGCGCTCATGGGCACGGGTCTGAGCCGCGCGCTCACCGGGCTGCACGACACCGTCGTGGCCGACCTCAACGCCTCGCCGGCCACGGTCGTGTCGATCGACCTGCCCTCGGGCGTCTCGGCCGACACCAACGACCTCATCGGCCCGGCCGTGCGGGCCGACATCACCGTCACGCTGGGCGCGCCGAAGATCCCGCTGGTGCTGCCGCCGGCCGAGCACGGCGCCGGCGACGTGGTGGTGGCCGACATCGGCATTCCGCACCCGGTCATCGACGAAATCGACGGCCCGCGCCTCTACCTGCTCACCCGCGACTTCGTGCGCACGCTGGTCGAGCCGCGCGGCCCCGACGCGCACAAGGGCGACTTCGGCCACGTCGTCGTCGTCGGCGGCTCGCGCGGCATGACCGGCGCGGCCGTGCTGGCGGCGCGCGGCGCCCTGCGCTCCGGCGCCGGGCGGGTCACCGTGGCCACACCGGCCTCGGTGCAGCCGATCGTGGCCGGCCTCGGCGTGGAGTTCATGACCCGCGCCCTGGCCGATGACGACGGCGTCTGCGCGGCCGACGCGGCCGAGGCCGTCCTGGCGCTCGACCTCGACGTCCTTGCCGTCGGTCCGGGCCTCGGCGCGGGGCCGTCGGTCACGGCGTTCGTCCGCGCCATCCTCGAGCGCGGCGCCGCGCCGCTCATCCTCGACGCCGACGCGCTCAACGCCTGCGCCGGCGACACGACGGCGCTGGCCGGGCGCGACGATCGGCCGATCATCATCACTCCGCACCCCGGCGAGATGGCGCGGCTGCTCGGCTGCAGCAGCGACGACGTGCAGGCCAATCGCCTGGGCCTGGCGGTGGAGTTTGCGACCACGCACCACGTGCATGTCGTGCTCAAGGGCTACCGCACCATCGTCGCCCTGCCCGACGGGCAGGCGTTCGTGAATCCCACCGGCACGCCCGGCATGGCCACCGGCGGCAGCGGCGACGTGCTCACCGGCATGTTGGCGGCCTGGCTGGCGCAACTGATGGATCCGGGCTCGGCCTGTCAGCTCGCCGTCTACCTGCACGGCGCCGCCGGCGAGCTGGCCGATGCCGACGAGGGCGAGGTGGCGATGACCGCCGGCGACATCGTGCTCCACCTCGGCGAGGCGCTGCAGGAACTGGCGGCGCGCGAACACGTCGCCGCGAAGGCCGAGTGACCACCTTCGCCACCGGCGACGAGGCCGGCACCCGCGCCGCGGCCGCCGCGCTTTGCGGCCACGCTCGTGGCCGGCGACATCGTGCTGCTGCGCGGCGACCTCGGCGCCGGCAAGACGGTGTTCGTGAAGGGCCTCGCCGCCGGGCTCGGCCTCGATCCCGACGCGGTCACCAGTCCGACCTTCACCCTGGTCCACGAGTATCGCGGCGGCCGGCTGCCGCTCGTGCACCTGGACCTCTACCGCATCGACCGCATCGAACTCGACGAGGTCGGCTTCGACCCGGACCTGGCCGCGACCGGCGTCGTCGTCATCGAGTGGGCCGAACGCCTGGCCCGCGAGCCGGCGGGCGCCGTGACGGTGCGCATCACCGACGCCGGCGGCGACGAGCGCCGTTTCACGGTCGCTCGAGACCGCGCGAGCGCCGCCGGCGCGCCGGAGGCCTGAACTCTCGGAGCGGTGGGCCGGCTGGTGTTGGAACCTGGCCCAGGCAACGCGCCGGCGCGGGTCAGCGCCCCAGCTTCGGCGGCCGCGGCCCGTGTCGCGGCGCCACGGTGGTGAGCGGCGCGTACTCCAGCTCCTCGCCGTGGGCGGCGTATCGGAGCAGCAGGCCGCCCCGGCTCATGTCGCCGCGGCCGACGAAGGCCGGCGGGTAGTGCAGCCGCGGGCCGAGGGCCGGCGCGAGCACGTCCACGTACTTGTCGCTGGCGATGCTGCCGAGCAGCACCACCCGCGCCCCGGGGGCCAGCCGGGCGACGAGCGCCGCCAGGTCGCGTTCGAGCGGCAGACGGTAGCGCGTGTCGCCAGCGGCGATGTCGGTGGCGGCGAACTCCTCGAGCAGCGCCGGCGAGGCCATCGTATTGGGCGAGACCAGGCCGCGCGTCGGGGTAATCACCAGGCTCGTCGCCGTCTCGCCGCGCCGGGCCACCACCGCACGGGCGTAGGCGAGCTTGCCGCGGAAGTAGAGACTGCTCATGAAGGCGAACGCCTCGCCCAGCGTGAGCGTGCCGGTGCGCAGGCGGAGAGCGGCTTCGGAGGCGGCGCCGGGACGGCGGAGCGCGAGCGCGCGACGCCCGCCGCAGTGGGCGGGCGAGAGCAGCAGTACCAGGTCGAGACGGGGCGAAGACGGCATCGGCGTCGGCGCGGCCGGCGGGGCGGACCGCGCCGCGGCGGCGCTCCGCGGTGATGACCTATTCGGTGCGGTAGTTGGGCGCTTCCTTGGTGATGGTCACGTCGTGCACGTGGCTCTCGCGCTGGCCAGCCGGCGTGATCCGCACCATGTTGAAGTCGCGCTGCAGGTCGGTGATGGTGGCGCAGCCGCAGTAGCCCATGCCGGCGCGCAGGCCGCCGACGAGCTGGTGCACGAGCGACGACAGGCTGCCCTTGTGCGGCACGCGGCCCTCGATGCCCTCGGGCACCAGCTTCTCCGTGCCGCCCTTGCCCTCGAGCTGGAACTCGTCCTGGAAGTAGCGGTCGCGGCTGCCCTGGCGCATCGCGCCGATCGAGCCCATGCCGCGGTATTCCTTGAAGCTGCGGCCCTGGTAGAGGATGAGCTCGCCGGGGCTTTCGTCGGTGCCGGCAAAGAGGTTGCCGATCATCACCGAGGCGGCGCCCACGGCCAGCGCCTTGACCACGTCGCCCGAATAGCGGATGCCGCCGTCGGCGATGATCGGCACGCCGTAGGGGCGCGCCGCCTGGGCGCACTCGTAGATCGACGAGATCATCGGCATGCCGATGCCGGCGACGACCCGGGTCGTGCAGATCGAGCCGGCGCCGATGCCGACCTTCACGGCGTCCACGCCCAGCTTGATCAGCGCCTCGGTGGCTTCCGCGGTGGCGACGTTGCCGGCGACGAGGTCGACCTCGGGGTAGCGCCGGCGCAGTTCGCGCACCATGTCGAGCACGCCCTGGCTGTGGCCGTGCGCCGTGTCGACGACGAGCACGTCGACGTGCGCGGCCACCAGGGCCGCGGCGCGCTCGAGCGTGTTCTGGGCCGTGCCCACGGCCGCGCCGCAGCGCAGCCGGCCGAGCGAGTCCTTGCACGCGTTCGGGATACTTGATGGCCTTCTGGATGTCCTTGACCGTGATCAGGCCCTTCAGCCGGTAGGCGTGATCGACGACCAGCAGCTTCTCGACCTTCTTCTCGTGCAGGATGGCGCGCGCCTCGTCGAGGGTCGTGCCGACCGGCACGGTGATGAGGTTCTCGCGGGTCATCACGTCGGCCACGGCCTGCTGGGTGTTGGTCTCGAAGCGCAGGTCGCGGTTGGTCAGGATGCCGACCAGCCGGCCTTCCTTGCTGCCGTCCTCGGTGACCGGCACGCCCGAGATGCGGTAGTGGGCCATGAGTTCGAGCGCGTCATGGATGCGGTGCGTGGGCGAGAGCGTGATCGGGTTGACGATCATGCCGCTCTCGGAGCGCTTGACCCGGTCCACTTCGATGGCCTGCTCCTCGATCGACAGGTTCTTGTGGATGATGCCGAGGCCGCCCTGCTGGGCCATGGCGATGGCCATCGACGATTCGGTCACCGTGTCCATGGCGGCGCTGAGCAGCGGCACGAACAGCGGGATGTTGCGCGTGAACCGCGTGGCCACGTCGACCTGCGCCGGCAGCACGCTGGAGTAGCGCGGCACGAGCAGCACGTCGTCGAAGGTGAGCGCGGTCGTCAGCGACGAGTCCAGGGACGGTGGCGGGCGGGGGTGGCGGCAGGCGGTCGCCGGGGCAAGGTCGAATAGGCGACCGGTCGTCTCGGGTGACGGCGAGGGGATCGGACATCAGTTGGCGCCGTGGCACTTCTTGTACTTCTTGCCGCTGCCGCACCAGCACGGGTCGTTGCGGCCGATCTTGGGCTCGTCGCGCTTGACCGTCGTGACCGGCGCGTCGTCGCCGCCGCTGCGCGCCGGGCGCGGCGCGGCGGAACCGGGGAAAGAGGGCGGCGGCCGCCGGCGGCGGAAAGGCCTGCGGGATGGCGTCGGCCGGGCCGCTGTAGATGAGCGGCGCCTGGCGGCGCGGGGCCGGCCGCACCGGAGCGGCGACGGCCTCGGGTTCGCCTTCGACCGGCCGCAGCCACCACATGTAGCGGACCATCTCGGCCTCGACGCGGCTGCGCATGTCCTGGAAGAGCTGATAGCTCTCCTTCTTGTACTCGACCAGCGGATCGCGCTGGCCGTAGCTGCGCAGGCTGATGCCGTCCTTCAGGTGGTCGAGCGAGTAGAGATGGTCCTTCCACTGCGTGTCGACGATCTGCAGCATCAGGTCGCGCTCGACCCGGCGCAGGATCTCGGCCGGCACGACCTGCTCCTTGTCGACGTAGCGGGCTTCCACGCGGTCCCACAGCGGCGTCGCGGATCTCGCTGCGCTTGCCGTGGTCGAAAGGCACGAGCGGCGAAGTCGTCGTCGTCGAGGGCGAAGAGCTCGGCCAGCTCGCGGCGCAGGGCCTCGACGTCCCACGACTCGGCATCGGCGTCCTTGCCGCAGTAGAGGTTGATCTTGTCGTCGATCAGGTCCTCGGCGGTGGCCAGCAGGTAGCCGCGGGTGTCCGAGGTCTCGTCCTCGGTGACGCGAATCAGGCCTTCGAGGATCTCGCGGCGCAGCGTGTAGACGCTCTCGCGCTGCTTGTTCATCACGTCGTCGTACTCGAGCAGGTGCTTGCGGATGTCGAAGTTCTGGGCCTCGACCTGCTTCTGGGCGCGCTCGATGGCGCGCGACACCATGCCGTGCTCGATCGGCACGCCTTCTTCCATGCCGAGCCGCTGCATCAGCCCCGAGATGCGGTCGGAGCCGAAGATGCGCATCAGGTCGTCTTCGAGCGACAGGTAGAAGCGCGAGCTGCCCGGGTCGCCCTGACGGCCGGCGCGGCCGCGCAGCTGGTTGTCGATGCGGCGCGACTCGTGGCGCTCGGTGCCGAGGATGTGCAGGCCGCCCTGGGCGATGACCTCGTCGTGCTCGGCGTCGCACTGCGCCTTGAAGTGCCGGAAGATGCGCTCCCAGTCCGGGCGCGGCACGCGTGTAGTTCTCGCCGTGGGAGAAGTAGACGAACTCGTCGTCGTCGACGAAGCGTTCCTCGCCCCGGTCGAGCACCTGGGCCACGCCTTCGGCCAGGGTCTGCTGCCGGGCCATGTGCTCGGGGCTGCCGCCGAGCAGGATGTCGGTGCCGCGGCCGGCCATGTTGGTGGCGATGGTGACCGTGCCGAGGCGGCCGGCCTGGGCGACGATCTCGGCTTCCTGCGCGTGGTACTTGGCGTTCAGCACGACGTGCTTGATGCCGCGGCGCTTGAGCATCGCCGAGATCTTCTCGGACTTCTCGATGCTGACCGTGCCGACCAGCACCGGCCGGCCCTTCTTCTGCTGCTCGGTGATGTCGGCGACGATGGCGTCGTACTTCTCGGTCGCCGTGCGGTAGACCAGGTCGGGTTCGTCGATCCGCCGCATCGGCTTGTTGGTGGGGATGACCATCACGTCGAGCTTGTAGATCTTGTTGAACTCCGGCGGCCTCGGTCTCGGCCGTGCCGGTCATGCCCGAGAGCTTGGCGTACATGCGGAAGTAGTTCTGGAAGGTGATGGTGGCGAGCGTCTGGTTCTCGCGCTCGATCTTCACGCCTTCCTTGGCCTCGACCGCCTGGTGCAGGCCGTCGCTCCAGCGCCGTCCCGGCATGAGGCGGCCGGTGAACTCGTCGACGATCACGACCTGGCCGTCCTTGATCATGTACTCGACGTCGAGCCGGTAGAGGGTGTGGGCGCGCAGGGCCTGCTGCACGTGGTGCAGCAGCGGCATGTTGATCGGGATCGTAGAGGCCGCCGGGCTGGAGGCGGTGCGCCAGGAGCTTTTCGGCCTGGGCGATGCCGGCTTCGGTGAGCGTCGCCGTCTTGCTCTTCTCGTCGACCATGTAGTCGCCGGAGGCTTCCATCCGGTCGCGGTCTTCGGTCTTCATCTGGCCCTGGTGGACCATGCCGCGGGTCAGCGACGGGATGATGCGATCGACTTCGTAGTAGAGGTCGTTCGACTCCTCGGCCGGGCCCGAGATGATGAGCGGCGTGCGCGCCTCGTCGATGAGGATGGTGTCGACCTCGTCGACGATGGCGAAGTTGTGCCCGCGCTGGACCATGCGCGACAGGTCGAACTTCATGTTGTCGCGCAGGTAGTCGAAGCCGAACTCGTTGTTCGTGCCGTAGGTGATGTCGCAGCCGTAGGCGGCCTGGCGCTGCTCGTCGTTCAGGTCGTGCTGGATGACGCCCGACGGTGAGGCCGAGGAAGCGGTAGATGCGGCCCATCCACTCGGCGTCGCGGCGGGCCAGGTAGTCGTTGACCGTGACGACGTGGACGCCCTTGCCGCTGAGGGCGTTCAGGTAGGCGGGCAGCGTGGCCATCAGGGTCTTGCCCTCGCCCGTCTTCATCTCGCCGATCTTGCCCTGGTGCAGCACCATGCCGCCGATGAGCTGCACGTCGTAGTGGCGCATGTTCAGCACGCGCTTGCCGGCCTCGCGCACCACGGCGAAGGCCTCCGGCAGCAGGTCGTCGAGCGCTTCGCCCTGCTGGACGCGGGCGCGGAAGCGCGGCGGTGGCGGCGCGCAGGCCGTCGTCGGACAGCTCGCGCATCGCGGGTTCGAGTTCGCCGATGCGCACCACGAGCGGGGCAAGCCGCTTCAGGTCGCGGTCGTTCTGGGTGCCGAAGACCTTGGCGAGTAGATTACCGACCATGCGGGGGTGACCGAATGCCTGGGGATTCAAACGATCTTACTGGGCGACGGCGGAGACCGTCAAGGAACGGGCGAGGGCGGGAAGGATCAGTCGCCGCCGGTCTGCCGGGCGCTCGTGAGCAGGAACTGGAGCGGGTTCAGCAGCCGGTCGTTGACCCGCACTTCGTAGTGCAGGTGCGCGGCCGGTGGCCCGGCCGGTGGCGCCGACGCGACCGATGAGATCGCCGCGCTTGACCTTGCTGCCGGCCTCGACCTCGAACTTCGAGAGGTGGCCGTAGCGTGACTCGAGCCCGAAGCCGTGGTCGATGCGGATCAGATTGCCGTAGTCGCTGAAGACGCTGGCATGCACGACCACGCCGTCGGCGGTGGCGTGGACGGGCGCGCCGCGGTCGGCGGAGATGTCGAGACCGGGATGGAAGTCGGCGCCGCCGGTGAACGGGTCGCGCCGGTTGCCCATGGCCGAGGTGAGCCAGCCGGCGACCGGCCAGAGCGACGGCGTGGCCGCGGCCAGCGCGTTGCGCCTGTCGACGCCCGACTGGACCGACGCGAGGCGGCTCTCGAGCCCCTGCAGCAGGTCGCGCAGCAGCCCGAAGGTGTCTTCCGGCGTGTTCAGGCTCGGCAGCATCGCCAGCCTGGACGAGCCGGTGCTGCCGCCCATGGCGCGCGACTTGACGATGGCCGGCAGCTTGTCCATGGCCGAGCGCAGCGCCGGGTCGAGCGCGGCCCGGCCGCCGAGATCGTCGAGCGCGGTTTGCAGCCCCTGCAACTGACCGGTCAGCGCCTCAGTGGCGACGCGGTAGTTGGCCAGCTCCAGTTCGAGCGTGGCGTGCGAGGCAAACAGATCGGCGACGTCGGCCTTGGCCTTCCACGCCGCGCCCATGCCGATGAGCACAGGCAGAGTGACGGCGGTGGTAAACACGATCAGGGCCGGGCGGAGCCCGACGGTGAAGCGCCGGACGACGCCAGTCTGGCGGTCGGCGAGCAGGATCGTGTAGCGGGTGGACGGCATCCGGTAATGGGGTCTGACGTCCTGCGGGCTATTCCGGCCGGACGCAATCTACTCAGGATACCTGCCCCGGCGCGCGGAAGTCCAGCAGAGCCTGCCGGAGGTGCGCCCGGCCGCCCTGGCCCTCGTCCCGATCACGAGGGTCCCCGAGGCCCGGTTGCCCGGAACTGGAGGGCCTCGAGCAGGTGCGGCAGGAGGACCCGGTCGCTGGCGTCGAGGTCGGCCACCGTGCGCGCCACGCGCAGGACCCGGTGCACGGCGCGCCCACTCAGATGGAGCCGGGTGGCGGCCGCGGCCAGCCGCCGGTGCGCCGCGTCGTCGAGCGCGGCCACGAGTTCGAGCGCCCGCGGCGTGAGCCGGCTGTTGGCTCCGGCCACCCCTGGCGCCGTCCGTTCCCGCTGCCGGGTCCGCGCCGCGGCCACCCGCGCCCGCACCGCCGCCGACGGTTCGCCGGCACACCCCGCCGGTCAAGGCGTCGAACGGGACCGGGGCCAGCTCCACGGTGAGGTCCAGGCGATCGCGGAGCGGCCCGGAGACCCGGTCGTAGTACTGCTGCACGGCCAGCGGCGTGCAGCGGCACACCCGCGCGGCCTGCCCGGCAAAGCCGCACGGACAGGGGTTCATGGCCGCGACCAGGGTGAAGGCGGCCGGGAAGGTGACCGTGCCAGACGCCCGCGAGATGCGGACCTGGCCTTCCTCGAGCGGCTGGCGCAGCGACTCGAGCACGCGCCGCCCGAACTCGGGCAGCTCGTCGAGGAAGAGCACGCCGTGGTGGGCGAGCGTGACCTCGCCGGGCCGGGGCTGGCTGCCGCCGCCGACCAGGGCGGCTTCCGAGGCGGTGTGGTGCGGGGCGCGGAAGGGCCGGGCGCCGAGCAGGCCGACGCCTGGCGCCAGCAGGCCGGCCACCGAGTGCACCGCCGTCGCCTCGAGCGCTTCCTCGAAGGTGAGCGGCGGCAGCACCCCGGGCAGGCGGCGCGCCAGCATGGTCTTGCCGGCGCCGGGCGGCCCGACGAAGAGCAAGTGATGGCCGCCGGCCGCCGCCACTTCGAGCGCGCGCCGCGCCGTGGCCTGGCCGCGCACGTCGAGCAGATCGCCGGTCGCTGTCGTCGACGGCGGGCAGAAGCGGCGGCGCCAGCGGGGGCGTGTGGCCAGGCGTCCGGCCGCCTGCTGCAGGCAGGCGACGGCCTCGGCGAGCGTGCGCACCGGCACGACCGCGAGCCCGGCCACGACCGATGCCTCGGCGGCGTTGGCGTGGGGCAGCATCAGCGCCTCGATGCCGAGGCGCCGCAGGCCGGCCGCCACCGGCAGGATGCCGCGCGTTGGCAGCACCGCGCCGTCGAGCGAGAGTTCGCCCACGACCGCCAGCCGCCGCGCGTCGCGGTCGGGCACGACGCCGGCGGCGGCGAGGATGGCGACCGCGATGGGCAGGTCGAACGCGGCGCCGGCCTTGCGCACGTCGGCGGGGGCGAGGTTGACGGTGATGCGGTGCGGCGGGAAGTCGAAGCCCGAGTTCCGGATGGCGGCGCGCACCCGGTCGCGGCTCTCGCGCACGCTGGCGTCGGGCAGCCCGACCATCGCGAAGACGGGCAGGCCGAAGGTGACGTCCACCTCGACCGACACGGGAAAGGCGTCGATGCCGCGGAGCGCGGCGCTCAGGACATGGGCGAGCACGCCGAGGCGTTACTCAAGCCGGATGCCAGGGGGCAAACGGGCAGGATTGCCGTGAAACCGCCGCGCCGGCGCCGTGGCGCGGCACAAGCGGCAACGGCCGCAGAGGCCGCGAATTGCAGAATCCGCGGTGTGGGTGGCGGCGGCGACTACTGGGCGTTGGCGGCGCGCGAGGTGTGGATCTGCAGGCGGTCGCCGACGCCGATGACCGAGCCGCGCAGCTTGTTCCACGCCCGCAGGTTCTCGACGCTCACGCCGTGCCGACGGGCGATCGCCGACAGCGTGTCGCCCTTGCGCACCCGGTAGACGACTCTGGTTGGTTCGTCGTCGCGCTCGTCGGCGCGCTGCGCGGCCAGCGTCTCGGTGGTCCGGCCCGACAACAGGGCTGCGGCCGGCGCGCGCGGGACGAGCAGCTTCTGCCCGGGCGAGACGCGGGCGGTGAGGCCCAGATAGTTGGCTTCGGCCAGATCCGTGCGCGACACCTTCAAGCGCCGGGCGATGGTCGGCAACGACTCGCCCTTGCGCACCGTGTAAAACTGCAGCGAGGCCGCATCCTCGGGCGCCGCGCCGTTCTGGGCATCGAGGACCAGGCCGGCGGTGCCCATCGGCACGCGCAGCTGGTAGTCGCGACGGCGGACCGGCGTCGTCCAGCGGCGCAGTTCGGGGTTGAGGGCGCGGATGCTCTCGGCCGAGACGCCGGCCCACTCCGCCACGCGCCGCAGGTCGGCCGGGGCCGAGAGCGTCACCACGTCGGTGGGCACGGGCAGGACCGATGGCACCTCGAACCCGTACTTGCGCCGGGTTGCGGGCGATGATCGCGGCGGCCAGGATCATCGGCACGTAGTCGCGCGTCTCGCGCGGCAGGTGCTTGGTCGAGGCGCTCAGCTCCCAGAAGTCGTCGAGCCCGGACTTCTTCACCGCCCGTTGCACGCGGCCGGGGCCGCCGTTGTACGAGGCCAGCGCCAGGTGCCAGTCGTCGAACGTCCGGTAGAGCGCCTTCAGGTACTTGGCGGCGGCGCGGGTGGCCTTTTCCGGGTCGGCGCGCTCGTCGATGAACCAGTCGTGCTTGAGCCCATTCTCCTGGCCGGTGGGACGCATGAACTGCCACACGCCGCGGGCGCTGGCGCGCGACAGGGCCGTGGGCTTGAAGGCGCTCTCGACCAGCGGTACGTAGGCCAGGTCGAGCGGCAGGCCCTCGTCCTTGAACACCGCCTGGATCATCGGCATGTACTGCGCGCCGCGAGCCAGCCCTTCGGTCAGGAACCCGCGCAGCCGGCCCTGGAAGAGCTCCACGAAGCGCAGCACCCGGTCGTTCAAGGGGATCGGAATGTCGTGCGCGGTCGTGGCCAGGTCGTCGCGTACGGCGGACGCGACGTCAGGGGCCGGCGCGCCTTCCGCCTCGGCCGGCGGCAGCGAGAGCAGGGTGTCGATGGTGGCCGGCTCGGAGGCCGTCTCGGTGAAGCCGTCGCCGCGCGCGAGCGCCGACAGTTCGAGGGCGCTGATGCGGTCGATGAGCGAATCGAGCGCCGCGCTCAGTCGCGGCTCGGAACGGGCCCCGCCGGGCACGACCATCAGGGTGTCGAGCGCCAGGTCGAAGGCGACCCGGGCATCGCGCAGGTGGCCCTGCTCGGCTTCGGCGCGGCCGCGCTCGAAGGCGGCTTCGGCCGTGGCAATGAGCGTGACCGTCGGATCGACCGGCGTCGGCGCAGGTGCGGGAGCGACGGTGTGGGAACGGGGGGCCGGTGCTGTGGCGACGACTGGCGGCCGGTTGGCCGCGCAGGCCGCGCAAAGCGGAAGCACGAGCGAGAAGAAAAGGCGTCGTCGCATGCCGGCGTGAAGGGTGACCGTAGCACGCCCGCGTCGCCCGGGTCAAACCTGGCCCGGTCCCGGACGTGGTGCTGCAAATGCAAGCGGACGCGGCAGTTATGTGGTAGGACCGGCGATCCACAGGATCACGCCGGCGGTGGCATCGGCATCGCGCGCTGCCGGCGTGACGATGGTGCGCGGCCCGGCGACGAGCCGCGCGCCGGTGCGGAGCGCCGTGCGGACGTCGTCTTCGCAGATGAACGGGAGGGGCGGTCCGACCGGCGGTGCATCCGCGCGAACGGCCGGCGCGGGCGCGCCGCGCGTCGCCAGATAGCGGTCGATCGAGTCGCTGACGAGACGCGCCGGCACCGGTTCGGGAGCCGAGCGGCGTGGCGCCTGCGGCAGGGCGGGGGCCTCGGCCGGAGCGGCCGCCGTCGTCGCGCCCAGGCGCCGTGGCGCGCGTCGCCGCGCGCCCGGGGCGCGGCCGCAGCTCGTAGGCCAGGCGCTTGATGTTGAGCAGGTGGCGCGGCGAGATGTTGTCCGACGTGATGTTGCCGCCGTAGCCGCCGCAGCCGAGGGTCATGGCCGGGTCGAGTCCGGTGGTGAGACCGATGGCGCCGTGGGTGGTCGGCGTGTTCACGCAGATGCGGTAGGCCGGCTTGTGCAGCCCGAACTCCAGGATGATCTGGTCGTTGCGCGAGTGGATCGACATGGTGTGGCCCATCCCGCCGTAGCGCAGGATCTGCCGGGAGCGTTCGCAGCCCTCCCGCCAGTCGGCCACTTCGTAATAGGAGAGGACCGGGCACAGCTTTTCGATCGACAGCGGATGGTCGCGCCCGACCCCGCCGAGCGGAGCGATGAGCGCCCGCGTGCCGGCCGGGAGCGGGATGCCCACTTCGGCCGCGATGTGCACGGCCGACTTGCCGACGAAGGCCGGGTTGGGCAGGCGCCCCGGGGTGACCAGCGCCGCCGCCAGGCGCGCGGTCTCGGCGACGGACAGGAAGTGGCCGCCGCCGGCCTGGAACGCGGCGCGCAACGCCGGGGCCACGGCCCGGTCGACCACGACCGAGTTCGGCGACGAGCAGAGCACGCCGTTGTCGAAGCACTTGCCGGCCAGGATGTCGTCGGCCGCCTTGGCGATGTCGGCCGAGGCCTCGACGTAACACGGCGCATTGCCGGGCCCGACGCCGTAGGCGGGTTTGCCGGCCGAGTAGGCCGCGCGCACCAGGCCCATGCCGCCGGTGGCAAGAATGACGGCGACCTCGCGGGCCCGCATCAGCGCCTGCGTGCCTTCGAGCGACACGGTGGACATCCAGCCGATGGCGCCGTCGGGCAACCCGGCCCGGCTGGCGGCGTCGGTCATGATCTGAGCCGTGCGCGTGATGCACCGCGCTGCCGCCGGATGCGGGCTCAGCACCACGGCGCAGCGCGCCTTGATGCTGATGAGCAGCTTGTAGATGGCCGTCGAGGTGGGATTGGTGGACGGCACGATGCCCGCCACCACCCCGAACGGCTCGGCGATGTCCACGACCCGCCGCGCCTCGTGGCGGGCCACGACGCCGACGGTGATCATCGGCCGGATGAACGCGTGCACGTCGCGGGCGGCAAACAGGTTCTTCTGGACCTTGTCGGCGACGACGCCGTAGCCGGTTTCCTCGCACGCCAGCCGGGCCAGCGGTTCGGCTTCGGCCAGGGCGGCGGCGGCCATGGCGTCGACGAGACCGTCGATCTGCGCCTGCGACAGCTCGGCCAGGACGAGCTGCGCCGCCTTGGCCCGCCGGGCCAGGGCCTGGGCCTCGGCGATGGAGACCTGATCGCGAGGAGTGAGGGCCGCGGTGTTGTCGGAGGCCATCGGCGCCGGCTCGGCGTCTTACGCCTTGGGGAGGAGACGTTCGACGTCGGGATGCGGCCGCGGGATGACGTGCACCGAGATCAGCTCGCCGACGCGTCGAGCCGCGGCGGCGCCGGCATCGGTGGCCGCCTTCACCGACCCGACATCGCCCCGGACCAGCACGGTGACGTAGGCCGCGCCGATGTACTCGGTGCCGATGAGCACCACGTTGGCCGTCTTGACCATGGCGTCGGCAGCTTCGACCGAGCCGATGAATCCGCGGGTTTCGACCATCCCGAGCGCGTCCAGTGCGTTGTCCATGGGGTGCGGACGGCGGGGCCGTCAGGCGCCGAACTGTAGCACAATCCCGGGCGGTGTCCGGTGGCGCCGCCGTGCTGGAGACGCTATCATGTTGGTTCACAAGGCTATGCACACCTTCATCACTGCACCCCGCGCCCAGGTGATCGTCCTGATTGGCGCCCTGGCGGCCGCCGGCTGCGGCGGCCAGACCGACGACGCCCCGGCCCAGGGCTCGATGTCCGTCCAGTTGTCCCGGTCGCGCGTCGCGCTCGGCAGTCCGGTCGACGTCACCTATAAGTTCGACGTGGCCGGCAATGCCACCGGCCTCGGCACGCGCAAGGTCTTCGTCCATTTCATGGACGCCGACGGCGAGCAGATGTGGACCGACGACCACGACCCGCCGACCCCAACCTCCGGGTGGAAGCCCGGTCAGGCCGTGGAGTACACCCGGACCGTCTTCGCGCCGGTCTATCCCTACGTCGGCCAGGCCAAGATCGTGGCCGGGCTCTACGACCCGGCCGACGGCGCGCGCGTCAAGCTGACCGGCACCGACGCCGGCGGCCGCGCCTACGAGACCGCCCGGTTCGAGCTGGTGCCGCAGACCGAGAACATCTTCCTCATCTTCAAGGACGGCTGGCACGCGGTCGAAGCCGCCGCCGACAACTCGATGGTCGAGTGGCAGTGGACCAAGAAGGAGGCCACCCTGGCCTTCCGCAATCCGCGCCGCGACGCCGTGCTTTATTTCCAGGCCGACAACCCGGCCCGGGCCGCCACCGCGGCCACCAAGGTCGAACTGCGGCTCGGCGACCAGGTCATCGCAACCGTGCCGCTCGGCCCCGAGGGCCAGGTGCTCAAGATTCCGCTGTCGGCCGCGGCCATGGGCGGCGGCGACATGGTGGAGCTCAAGCTCGTGGCCGACCAGACGTTCGTCCCGGCGCTCGAACCCGGGGCGCAATCGAACGACCCGCGCGAGCTCGGCGCCCGCGTCTTCCACGCGTTCGTGCAGCCGCAGGGGTCATAACCGCCCATCACGCATGGAGTTCCGCTGCAGGCTCGGCACTTCCGCAGGCCAGGTGATCGAGGGCGTCTACATCGCCCCGAGTGAAGCGCACCTGCGCCGCGAGTTGGAGGACAAGGGCCTCCATGTGCTCTCGCTCGTGCCGCGCGGCGGCGTCCAGGGCATCACCATCGGCCGGCGGAAGATCCCGCGCGACGAGTTCCTGATCTTCAACCAGGAGCTGGCCACGCTGCTCAAGGCCGGCATGCCGCTCGTCCAGTCGCTCGACATCCTGCGCCAGCGCCTCAGCAATCCGGTCTTCAAGGCCGTGCTCGACGACGTGCACGAGAAGGTGCGCGGCGGCACGGCGCTCTCGGACGCCTTCACCGCCCACGCCGACCTGTTCCCCGGCGTCTACATGGCGTCGCTCGTGGCCGGTGAGCGCAGCGGCTCGCTCGACGGCGTGCTGCGGCGCTTCGTCGCCTACTCCAAGGTCATCGACTCGGTCCGCAAGAAGACGCTGTCGGCGATGCTCTATCCCGCCATCCTCACCGTGCTGGCGGTCGTGCTCGTGGGCATCATCGTGGTCAAGGTCGTGCCGGCGTTCTCGGGCTTCTACGAGAGCTTCGACCAGGAACTGCCGCTCGTGACCCGCATCATCATCGGCATCTCGGATGTCGTGCGCGGCAACCTGCTGCTGCTCACCGTCGTCATCGGCGGCGGCCTGGCGGCGTTCTTCACCTGGGTCAAGCGGCCCGGGCAGCGGGCCCGCTTCGACCGCATCGTGCTCAGCCTGCCGCTCGTCGGGGCCATCGCGCACAAGTTCGCCACCTCGCAGATCGCGCGCACGCTGGCCGCGCTCGTCGGCGGCGGCATCCCGCTCGTCAACGCCATCGACACGGCCTCCACCTCGACCGGCAACCGCTACCTCGGCGAGGAACTGCGCATCGTGGCCGACAAGGTGCGCGAGGGCAAAGGCTTTGCCGCCACCCTGCTCGAGCGCCGGGTCATGCCCGATGTGGCCATCAAGATGATCGAGGTGGGCGAGTCGACCGGCGCCCTGCAGGAGATGCTGACGTCGCTTGCCGATTTCTACGACGAGGACGTCGAAACCGAGGTCAGCCGCTTCGTCACCCTGGTCGAGCCGGTCATGCTCGTGTTCATGGGCATCGTCATCGCCGGCGTCGTGCTGGCGCTCTACATGCCTCTCTTCCAGTTGTCCTCGGTGGTTGGCCGATAGGAACCGCAGTCATGGATTCCACGCATCCCGTCGAGGGGTTCGACCCCGTAGAACTCGTCGTCGACGAGTTCGCTCCGGCCGTGCCGGCCGATGCCCGCGTCGCGGAAGAGGCACGGGCGCGCCGGCTGGCCGAGCGCTACCGGCTCGAGTTCCTGGACATGAGCCTGTTCCGCATCGACCAGGAACTGTTCCGCGGCATCCCGGCCGAGCTGATGCTGCGCTACGGCTTCGTGCCCTTCCGGCGCGACGGCAAGACGCTGGTGGTCGTCGTCTCCGATCCGACCGACCTGCAGATGATCGACGAACTGGCCGCGCTGCTCGGCACCCCGGTGCGGCCCATGGTCGGGGCCCGGTCGGCGATCGAAGGCATCCTCAAGAAGAGCGAGAGCTCGCAGCGCGTGCTCGACGACGCCACCGAGGACTTCATCCAGGTCCTCAAGGACGAGGACTCGAGCGAAGACCTCACCGTCGAGCGCCTCACGAGCGACCACAGCCCGATCATCCGCATGGTCGACGCCATGGTGTTCACCGCCATCCAGCGGCGGGCCAGCGACATCCACATCGAGACGCAGGACGACGCGGTGGTGGTGAAATACCGCATCGACGGCGTGCTGCAGCCGGCCAGCCGGCCCATCGCCAAGGCCTCGCACAGCGCCATCATCTCGCGCATCAAGGTCATGGCCGAACTCGACATCGCCGAGAAGCGCGTGCCCCAGGACGGCCGCTTCCGCCTGCGCGTGCGCGGCAAGACCATCGACTTCCGCGTCTCGATCATGCCGAGCGCCCACGGCGAGGACGCGGTCATCCGCATCCTCGACAAGCAGTCGATCAGCGAGCAGTTCACCGAGCTGCGCCTCGACATCCTGGGCTTCCCGGAACTCGAGCTGCGCCGCTTCCGCAAGTACATCCGCGAGCCCTACGGCATGGTGCTCGTCACCGGCCCGACCGGCTCGGGCAAGACCACCACGCTCTACGGCGCGCTCGCCGAGATCCGCTCGATCGAAGACAAGATCATCACCATCGAAGACCCGGTCGAGTACCAGCTGCGCGGCATCACCCAGATTCCGATCAACGAGAAGAAGGGGCTGACCTTCGCGCGCGGCCTGCGCTCGATCCTGCGCCACGACCCCGACAAGATCATGGTCGGCGAGATCCGCGATCCCGAGACGGCGCAGATCGCCATCCAGTCGGCGCTCACCGGCCACCTGGTGTTCACCACCGTCCACGCCAACAACGTCTTCGACGTGCTCGGCCGCTTCCTCAACATGGGCGTCGAGCCCTACCAGTTCATCTCGGCGCTCAACTGCGTGATGGCGCAGCGCCTGGTGCGCAAGATCTGCGAGAAGTGCCGCCAGCCCGTCACCCTGTCGAAGGACCTGCTCACCGAGTCGGCGATGGACCCGGGGCTGGCCGACACGCACACCTTCTACGAGGGGGTCGGCTGCGTCGAGTGCGGCGGCACCGGCTTCAAGGGCCGCATGGCCATCTGCGAGCTGCTCGACCTGACCGACCACGTCCGCGAGATGATTCTCGAGCGCCGGCCCATCTCCGAGATCAAGCGCGCCGCCAAGGAGCAGGGGATGCGCTTCCTGCGGGAGTCGGCGGTCGAGCGTGTCATGCTGGGGCTCACGACCTTGCGTGAGATCAACAAAGTGACGTTCGTCGAATGAACCTTCCGCCGTTTCTCCAGCAGGCGCCGCCCACGGTGGCGGTCGACCTCGCCCCCGGACGCGTGGCGGTGGTGCGCGTCGAGCGGCGCGGCGGCCGGGCGACGGTGTCGGGCTACGGCGTCGAGGCGCTGCCGCCGGGCGCCGTCAGCGGCGCGCTCGACGCGCCCAACCTGCCCGACGTCGGGCTGGTGGCCGCGGCCATCGGCCGGGCGGCGGAGGCCGCGGGAGCCCGGCTGAACCGCATCGGGCTGGTCGTGCCCGATTCGATTGCCCGGGTGAGCATCGTGCGCTTCGAGTCGGTGCCGGCCCGCCGCGCCGATCTCGACGAGCTGATCCGCTGGCAGATCAAGAAGACCACGCCGTTCCCGCTCGACGAGGCCGTGGTCAGTCATACGCCCGGCGCCACCGGCGCGCGCCGGCCACGAATTCATCGTCACGGTGGCGCGGCGCGACGTGATCGCGCAGTACGAGCAGGCCTGCGACCGCGCCGGCGCCCATGCCGGGGTCGTCGACCTGTCGACCTTCAACGTGGTCAACGCGGTGCTCGCCGGCGGCGACGCGGTGGCCGGCGACTGGCTGCTCGTGCATGCCGCCGCGTCCTATGTCAGCCTGGCCGTGCTGCGCGACGGACACCTCATCTTCTATCGCACGCGCGGCGAGGAATCGGAAGGCTCGGTGGCCGACCTCGTGCACCAGACCGCGATGTACTACGAGGACCGGCTGCACGGGCAACGCTTCGCGCGCGTGCTGCTGGCCGGCGGCTCGACGGCGGCGGGGGCCGGACAGCTCCGCGAGGAACTGTCGGCGCGGCTGGCGCTGGAGGTGACGGCCGTGGATCCGTTCCGCGCCGCGGCGCCGCCCGAGCGGGCCACGGCCTCGCCGGCCCTGGCCGATGCGCTGGCGGCCGGCCTCGGCCTCCTGCTGCGGGAAGGACCGGCGGCCTAGTCATGCTGACCGGTAATCTCGCGACCCGCCCCTTCTACAACGAGCGCCTGGTGCGCGGCGTGCTGATCGTGGCCCTGGCCGCCGCGGTCGCCTGGGCGGCGGTCAACGCCACCACGCTCATCAGCCTCTCGCAGCAGAGCGCGATGCTGAGCGAGCGGGTCGCACGACGAGGGCCGGCGCGCGGCCGCGGCCCGCGCCGAGGCCGAGGCGGTGCGCCGCGGTCTCGACGTGGCCGAGCTGAAGCTCGTGGCCCAGGCGGCCACCGAGGCGAACAGCTCATCCAGCAGCGCACGTTCTCGTGGACCGAGCTCTTCAACCAGTTCGAGCAGACCCTGCCGCCCGACGTCCGCCTCGTCCAGGTGCAGCCGCAGATCGACGACGACGGCCGGCTGATGGTGGCGCTCACGGTCATCTCGCGCCGCATCGAGGATCTCGACACGTTCATCGGCCGGCTCGAGGCGACCGGCGCGTTCAGCGGCGTGCTCTCGCGCTCGGACGAGACGCTCGACGACGGCACCATCGAGTCGAATCTCCAGGGTTACTACCAGCACGCGGCCAACCCGGCGCCGGCGTCGTCAGAACCAGAGAGCGCGGGCGCCACCGGCGTCCGGGCGGAGGGCGGACGATGATCGAGGCGCGGGGCGTGCTGATGCGGCGGGTGCTGCGCGAGCACCGCGGCGTGGATCTGGCCGCTGGCCGTCGCTCGTGGCGATCAACGTCGTGGCCGTCATCGCCGGCGTCGTGCCGATGTCGCGGTCGGTGGCCGGCGGCCGAAGGCGCGGGCCATCGCCGCCAGCGCCGATGCCGCGGCCGCCGCCGCCGAACTCGAGGCGGCGACCCAGGCCCGCGACGGCCGCGACACGGCCACGCGCGAGCTCGATGCCTTCTATCGCGACGTCCTGCCGGCCGACGTGGCCGCCGCCCGCCGCCTGCTGCAACTGCGCGTGGCCCAGTTGGCGCGGACGCACGACGTCAGCTTCACCCGCAGCGTCGCCACCCCCGAGCGCATCCGCGGCAGCGAGCTGACGCGTCTGCAGGCCAACGTCACGCTGTTCGGGCGCTACGGCGACGTGCGCGCGTTCCTCTACGACCTCGAAACGGCCAACGACTTCGTCGTCGTCGACTCGATCGTCCTGGCCGAGGGCGAGGATTCGTCGGCGCCCCTCGACCTCACGCTGGTCGTGTCGACGTATTACAAGGCCACCGCCGATGTCCGCTGAGCGTCAGCGGCAGGTACTGATGGGCCTGCTGGCGGTGCTCGCGGTCGTCGGGGGCTGGCGCTTCCTTTCGGCGTCGGGCGCCGACGCGCCGGCCGCGGCGGTCGCGGCGCGGCGGGTCGAGCGCGGCCGCGCGTCGGTGACGCCGGTCGATGTCCAGCTCGACGCTCTCCAGGGCGCGCGCCGCGGTCCCGACGCGGCCACGCGCAACCCCTTCGTCTTCGGTCAACGGGAAGCGCCTGCCGACACCGGTCCGCGCCGCCCGGCCAGCGTCGGCGCGGCTGAGCCGCCGCCCCCGCCGGTGTTCCCGACGGGGCCGCCCCCCCTGCCGCCGATTCCGTTCAAGTTCATCGGGCTCGTGGAGGGCGCCTCGGGCGACCGCCGCATCGCCGTGCTGAGCGACTCCAAGGGGCTCGTCGTGCACGGCGGCGAAGGGGCTATCATCGACGGACGATTCAGAATTCTCTCGATCGGCACGGATTCGATCGAGATCGCGTACCCCGACGGGCGCGGCCGGCAGACACTGCGTCTGTCCGGGCAGTAGCGCGGAGAGCTGGAGAGCGCGTGTGAGATCAGGAGTGTCGAAGGCCATCGTGGTCGGTGATGGCGGCCGTGGTGCTGACCGGCTGCGGCGCCAGCCGCGCCTACACCCGCGGCCAACGGGCGGCCCACGCCCAGCAGTGGGACGAGGCCGTCGAGTACTACCGCCAGGCGCTGCTGGGCGCGCCCGACAAGCCGGAATACAAGATCGCCCTCGAGCGCGCCATGCAGGAGGCGGCCGGCGCCCACCTCGCCCGCGCCCGCGCCCTCGAGGCGGCGGGGCAGCCGGACGAGGCCCTGCGCGAGTACCGCAAGGCCACCGAGTTCGATCCGTCGAACCGGTCGGTGGCGGCCCGGGCCGGCGAACTCGACCGCGAGCTGCGTGAGCGGCTCGAGGCCTCGCGGCCGCGGCCGCCGATCGAAGCGATGCGGGAGCAGGCGCGGCGCAACTCGCCGGGAGCCGGTGCTCAATCCGACCTCGAAGGAGCCGCTCAACCTGCGCTTCTCGAACACCAGCCTGCGCGACCTGCTCAACTTCATCGGCAGCTCCACCGGCATCAACGTCACCTTCGACCGCGACTTCCAGGACCGCAGCGTCACGGTGCAGCTGGAAGGCGTGACCCTCGACGAGGCGCTGCAGCAGATCATGCTGTCGAACCAGATCTTCTACAAGGTGCTGAACGAGCGCACGATCATCATCGCCACCGACAACACCGCCAAGCGCCAGCAGTACGAGGAGCAGGTCATCAAGACCTTCTTCGTCTCGCACGCCGACGCCACCGAGCTGGCGCAGCTCGTCAACACCGTGATCCTGGCGCCGCAGATGGCCATCCAGCCGCGCATCGCCGCCAACAAGACCGCCAACACCATCACCGTGCGCGCCTCGGCGCCGGTGGCCGAGATCATCGAGCAGGTCATCAAGATCAACGACAAGCCGCGGGCCGAGGTGATCATCGACGTGCAGATTCTCGAGGTCAGCCGCGAGCGCGCCAAGCGCTTCGGCTTGAACCTGACCGACTACGCCCTCGGCGGCATCTTCTCGCCCGAGCAGGCGCCCGGCGGCGGCGCGGCGGGCGCGGCGGGCGCCGCCACGGCGCCCTCGAACGTCGGCTCGCCCCCGGTCTTCAACGCCAACACCATCTCCACGGGCGTCAGCGCCGCCGACTTCTACCTGGCCGTGCCGGCCGCCATCGTGCGCTTCCTCGAGAGCGACTCGCAGACCAAGACGGTGGCCAAGCCGCAGCTGCGCGGCACCGAAGGGCAGAAGGTCACCCTCAACCTCGGCGAGGAAGTGCCGGTGCCGAGCACCACCTTCACGCCGCTGGCGCCAGGGCGGCGCCGCCGCCAATCCGCTCACCTCGTTCACCTACCGGCCGATCGGCGTGATCGTCGAGATGACGCCGCGCGTCACCTACGAGGGCGAGATCGTGATGGACCTGGTGCTCGAGAACAGCGCCCGCGGCCAGGACTCGATCATCGCCGGGCAGACCCTGCCGGCCTTTGCCTCGCGCAAGGTCACGACCCGGCTGCGCCTGCGCGACGGCGAGTCGAACCTGCTGGCCGGGCTGCTGCGCGAAGACGAGCGGCGCTCGCTGCGCGGCTTCCCCGGCCTGCTGCGCCTGCCGCTCCTGCAGCAGCTCTTTGCCGACAACGACACCAACATCCGCCAGACCGACATCGTGATGCTGCTGACGCCGCGCATCGTGCGCTCGCACCAGCTCACGGCCACCGACCTGAGCCCCATCTACATCGGCACGCAGAGCAACATGGCGGTCGGCGGCCCGCCGCCGCTCTTCGGCGGCGGCACCGACGTCGCGCCGCCGGCGGCGCCGCCGCCGTGCCGCACGTGCCGCAGGTGCCGCCCGGGACGCCGATGATGGTGCCCGGGTCCGCCGCCGCGCCGCAGATTCCGCCGGGCAGCTCGCCGATTCCCGGCACGACCACCTCGCTCTTCGGCCTCCCGGTCCCGCCGGCGCAGCCCGCGCCCAACCCGGCCACGCCGTTCCCGCCGCTGCAGCCGACGCCGCAGCCGGCGCCGGTCGTACCCGAACCGACGCCGACGGTGGCCCCGCCGCCGCCCGCGACCCCCGACCCGCGCCCGGGTAATCCGCTCACCACCACGCCGCCGCCCCAGCCGGCGCAGGTGCTCGTCAGTCCGCCGACGACCGAACTGCGCACGGGCGGCGGGCCCTATCTGGTGCCCATCTCGATCTCGGGCGCGTCGCGGTTGTCCACCCTCTCGCTGTCGCTCACGTTCAATCCGGCGGTGTTGCGCGTGCGCACCGTGCAGGAGGGAACGCTGATGCGTCAGGGCGGCGCGCAGCCGACCTTCACCCAGAACGTCGACGCCGCCGGCGGACGCGTCGACATCGCCATCGTGCGCGGCAACGACACGCTCGGCGCGTCGGGCACGGGCATGGTGGCGGCCATCATGTTCGACGCCGTGGCCCCGGGCTCGTCGCCGCTGTCGATGAACGGCGTGGGCACGCTGGCCGGGCGCCGGCGCCGCGCCGCTGCAGTTCCAGCCCGTCACGGTGACGGTCAAGTAGGAGGACGCCGGTGGCCCAGGCGATGCGGCGATTCGAGCAGGGCTACAGCTTCGTCGAGCTGCTCATCGTCACGACCATCGTGTTGATCCTGGCGTCGGCGATCCAGCCGCTGGCCCGCGTGACCATCCAGCGGCAGAAGGAAAGCGAGCTGCGCCGCGATCTGCGCGACCTGCGCGAGGCCATCGACGGCTACTACGAGCTGGCGGCGGCCGGGCAGCTGCCGGCGACCGAGCTGAAGCCGGGCAACGAAGGCTATCCGCCCGACCTCGAGACGCTCGTCGAGGGCGTCTCGATCAACAACGACGCCACCGGCCGCAAGGTCAAGTTCCTGCGCCGCATCCCGATCGATCCGATGACCGGCGAGGCGAAATGGGAACTGCGGTCGTATCAGGACAAGCCCGACGCCACGCGGTGGGGCGGGCAGAACGTCTTCGACGTGCGGTCGGCAAGCGGCGGCACGGCGCTCGACGGCACGAAGTACCGGGACTGGTAGAGCACCGATGGTGACACTGCGGCGACGCTGGCGCGACGCGTCGGGATTCACGCTGATCGAGCTGCTGGTCGTGACCGCGCTGGTCGTCGTGCTGGCCAGCCTGGCCCTCGTCGGCTACCAGAACAGCATGGTGCGGGCCCGCGAAGCCGTGCTCAAGGAAGATCTGTTCCGCCTGCGCGATGCCATCGATCAGTACTACGCCGACAAGAACAAGTGGCCGGCCAGCCTCGAAGACCTGGTCACCGATGGCTACGTGCGCGAGATTCCGGAAGACCCGACCACCAACTCGCGCGAGAGCTGGCAGACGGTGCCAGCCGAAGCCGATCCGAACAACCCGTCGGCCGAGCCGGGCATCTTCGACGTGAAGAGCGGGTCGGATCGCATGGCGCTCGACGGCACGCCCTACGCCGACTGGTGACGCGCTCTCGGCCGCGGCCGAGGGTCGATGAGCGCTCCTGGGCGCCGGGCGCGCGTCGTCCAGCGGCGAGCGGGGCGATCTAGAGCACGCGCACGGTCACTTCGGTGTAGCCGACCTGGCCGGTGGTCGTCACGACGCTGACCCGCACGACATAGGTGCCGGCCGCCTGGATAGCGATGCGAGGTGATCGGCCCGGTCGTGGTCGTCGACTGGCCGTCGCCGAAGTCCCAGTCGTAGGTGCGGATGGTGCCGGTGAAGCCGCCGCTCGCACTGGCGTTGAACGAGACGATGAACCCGGTGCTGACGGTGAAGGTCACCTGGAGCGGGACGGTGCCGCGCTCGGTGACCGCCACCACCACCGACGACGTGCCCGAGAAGCCCAGTCCGTCGGTGGCCGTGACGGTGACGGTGTAGGCGCCGCTGCGGCTGTAGGTGTGGGTCACCGTCGTGACCCCGTTGACCGCGCCGAGCGTGGTGAAGGTGCCGTCGCCGAAGTCGACGCGCGCCGCGCCTGACGCCCGGCGTTGGCGGCCGGAGTCAGCTTGAAGACGATGGGCACGCCGATTTCGGCCGTGCCCGTGGCGCCGAGCGGACTGCTGACCTCGATGGCGATGGTGGGCAGATCGCGCGCGGTGATCGTGACCTTGCCCTCGGGCGCGGTCGTGCCGCTGCCGATCCGGGCGGTCACTTCCGACGGTGACGTTGGTCGTGAGCTGCGTGCGGGCTTCGCCGGCCTCGTTCGTGAGCGCGGTGCTCTGCGACAGCTGGCCGAAGGTGGTGGTGAAACGCACCGGCGCGCCGCGCAGCGCGTTGCCGCCCGTGTCGAGCACGGTGGCGACGATGTCGGTGGTGCCGCCGGTGGCCGGAACGACGGCGGTGGGGTCGGCCCGCAGCGACACGGGCGCCGGCGGCGGCCGCGCCGACGAGGATCTCGATGTCGTCCGACTTGCTGCCGCCCGAGAAGGCGCCGATCTTGGCGGTGCCCGACTGCGTGCCCGGCGATGTAGCGCACGGTGACCTGGCCGTTGGACGTGCGGGCCTCGCGCGGCTCGACCGTGCCGAGCGACGAGGTGAAGGTCACGACCGTGCCGTTCTGCACCGGGGTGCCGGCCGACTCGATGACGATGGCGGTGATGTCGGTGGTGCCGGCAATCGGCAGCACGCCCAGCCCGGAGGTCAGGCGGATCGTCGTATTGGTGGGCGCCAGGAGCGGCACCTTGTCGCAGCCAGCGAGGGCCAGGACGGCCACGCAGCGGCCAGGCGAGCGTGGCGCGAGAGGTTAGTGACATGAAGATGGCTGCTAACGATAATAGTTACATGCAGTTACGTGGTCAAGGCGGCTCGGTCGGCCGCCGCGGCGACGGCCGGCTACGCCATGGCGGCGCTGCTCGTCGGCGATGAGCGTGATGGCGGTGCTGATGGGCGCGGCGCTGCCGGTCTGGAACAAGCAGGCGCAGCGCGAGCGCGAAGAAGAGTACCTGTTCCGCGCCAACGAGTACGCGCGCGCCATCCAGAAGTTTCAGCGGCGTGCCGGCCCCGAGACCCTGCCGCCCAACTTCGACGTGCTGGTCGCGGGCCGATTTCTCCGCCGCAAGTACAAGGATCCGATCAGCGGTGAGGACTTCCAACCGATCTTTCAGACGACGCAGGTGCCAGGGCAGCCGGGTGGCGGCGTCGGCGGCAATCCCGTGCCCGGCCAGGCCGTCGCCGCGACCCCGACGGCCCGGACCGGCGGCACGCCCACGGCGGGGCAGGGGACACCGGTGCCAGGGGCCGGCGTGATCGGCGTGACCTCGAAGAGCAAAGGCAAGAGCATCAAGATCTACAACGGGCGGACGACGCTACGACCAATGGGCGGTCACCTACCGCGACGTCAAGCCGGGCAAGGGGTTGCCGCCCGACCTGCTGCAGGCGCTCAATGCCATGCGCGGCGCGGGCGGCGGGGTGACGGCCGGCGGCGGCGGGTTCAGTCAGCCCGTGCCCGGAAGCGGACCGCCGGGAGGCTCTCCGTTCGGGACGCCGGGAGGCTCGCCCTTCGGATCGCCCGGCGGCGGTGCCTGCCCGTCCGCCGTCCGGTTCGCCGTTCGGCCTTCCCACCGCGCCGCCCAGCGTGCAACCCGGGGGCTCGCCGTTCGGCACGCCCGTGCCGCCCACCTCACCGGCCTATCCGCCGCTGCCCGGCGCCGGCGGGGGCATCTTCGGTCCGCCGCCGAAGAAGGGCGCCTAGGTTCCAGTCGCCGGCGACGGCGTCGTGCACCGCCACGCGCAGGGCCCTGATGCCGTCGCCGTCGGCGTCACCGCCGGCGTGGACGCGATTGGTCAGGCAGACCACGTAGAGATCGCGGTCGGGATCGAGCCACAGCGACGTGCCGGTGAAACCGGTGTGGCCGATGGCGCGGGCCGACAGCCGCGGGCCGCACGAAGAGGTCGGCAGCATCGTGTCCCACCCGAGCGCGCGAGAACTGCCCGGCACCGAGCCGCGGGTGGCAAACTGCGCGACGAGCGCCGGCGTGATGCCCGCCGACGCGGCGCGCGCGGCCGAGCCACAGCGCCAGATACCAGCGCGCCAACGCGCCGACGCCGCTGGCGGTGCCGAAGAGGCCGGCGTGTCCGGCGGCGCCGCCGAGCGCGGCCGCGTTGTCGTCGTGCACGTGGCCGATCAGCATGCGCTGGCGCCAAGGCGAGACGCTCGACGGGGCGACCCGGCCGCGCCAACGCGTCGCGCACGCCGTAGCCGATCTCGGCCGGCGCCGACCGCCGCGCCGACGAGGGCGTCGAACTGCGCGGCGAGCGACGCCTGGCCGGCCTCCTCGATGAGCAGGCCGAGCAGCATGAAGCCGAGGTCCGTGTACTCGTGGCGCGTGCGCGGCTGGTAGACCGGCGGCTCGGCGGCGATGCGCGCGAGATAGCCCGCCCGGCCCGCCACCTCGCGGTAGTAGGGCCGATGCGCCGGCAGGCCGGCGGCATGCGCCAGCAGATCGGCGACCGTGATCGCCGGCTGGGCGCTGAACTGGGGCCAGCGATCGGCCACGGCCGTGTCGAGCGGCAGCGTGCCGGCGGCGGCATGACGCATCGCCAGGGTAGTGGTGGCCAGCACCTTGGTCAACGACGCCAGATCGTAGACAGTGGCTGGCGTGACCAGCGCCGCATCGGCCGCATAGGTCAGCATGGCCGGCGGCCAGGGTCCAGCGCGGCCCGGCCGCGCCGCCCACCTGGACGACGGCGCCGGGGGTGACGCGCGCGCTCACCGCCGCGGAGCAGCAGGTCGGCTACTGCTTCGAGTCCCGGCAGCCGTCATGCGCGGGCCGGCTGGCGCAGCGACAGCGTCCACGCCGTGAGCGGTGGTCGTGGCGGCGCCGACGAAGACGTACCAGGTGAAGGCCGTGGTGGTGAACCCCCACACCGCCAGCATCGCCGCCAAGCCGACGATCATGCCGGCCCACGCCTCACGCTCGCCGACGCTCCGGCAGGCTGGTGGCCAGGATGAACGCGCCGAGCACCGCGCCCGAGGCGAGCGACAGCACGGCCAGGCCGGCGTCGAGGACCGAGCGGGCCATGAACTCGGCGCCGAGGGCGACGGCGATCTGCACGACGCCCCAGCCGACGGTGATGCGACGCGACAGGCGGAGCATGGCGGCGTCGTCCCGCACCCGTTTGGCGCGCGGCTTGTAGAAGTCGTTGATGGTGGTGGCGGCCATGGCGTTCAGCGACGGCGACAGCGCCGCCGCGACGATGGCCGCGACGATGAAGCCGGCGACGCCGCTTGGCAGGTAGTTCACGACGAAGTGGGGCAGCACCTGATCGGTGCGCGCCAGCGGGCGCGGCAAGCGGCACGTGCTGGTGGAACGTGTAGAGCATGACGCCGATGAGCAGGAACAGGATGAACTGCACGAACACGACGACGCCGCTGAGCACCAGTCCGGTCGCCGCCGCCCGGGCGCTCGTGGCGGCCAGCAGGCGCTGCACCAGGAACTGATCGGTGCCGTGCGTGGCCAGCGTGAGCGCGACGCCGCCGATGAGGCCGGTCCACAGCGTGTAGACGGCCGACGGGTCGGTGCTGAGATCGAGGAACGTGAACTTGCCGGCCGCCGATCCGAGCCGCACCACCTCGTCCCAGCCGCCAGGAATGCGGCCGAGCAGGGCGGCGGCCACCGCCGACGCGCCAGCGACGTAGACGAACATCTGCACCACGTCGGTCCAGATCACGGCCGCGGCGCCGCCGCGCACGGTGTAGAGAATCATCACCGTGCCGACGACCAGCGTGGCCCACTCGGTGGGCACGCCGGTGACGACGCTGATGACGATCGACGTGGCGAAGAGGCGGATGCCGTCGGCCAGCGATCGGGTCACCAGGAACAGCCCGGCCGAGAGCGAGGTCACGCGTCGCCCGAAGCGCCGCTGCAGCAGCTCGTACGAGGTCACCAGATCGCCGCGGAAGTAGGCGGGAATGAACAGCACGCTGACGATCAGCGCGTCCGATGACGTAGCCGAGCGCCAGCTGCAGGAACGTCATGTTGCCGGCGTAGGCCGTGGCCGGGATGCCGATGAAGGTCAGCGTGCTCGTCTCGGTGGCCACGACCGTGCAGCACACCGCCCACCACGGCACCGAGTGTCCGCTCAGGAAGTAGTCGCGCGTCGTGTGCTGGAAGCGTCCGAACCACGAACCGAACGCGGTGATGGCGGCCAGGTAGGCGACGATGACGGCATAGTCGAGAGGAGCCAGCACGCAGGGCCAGTATAAGCTTCGAGAGGTGCACGTACTGGGAATCGATGCGGGCGGCAGCAAGACCGTGGCCTGGCTGGCCGATGCGCGCGGCCAGGTCGTGGGCGAGGGGCGGGCCGGCGGCGCCAATCTGCACAGCGCCGGTGAGCTGGCCACCGAGAAGACGCTGTTCGAGGTGATCCACGAGGCGCTCGGCGAGCGCACGGCGTTGCCCGAGGTGGTGTGCGTCGGCATGGCCGGCATGGACCGACCGGCCGACGAAGCGGTCGTGCGGGCGATCGTCAGGCGCCTCGGCTTTCGTGGCGTGGTGCACGCGGTCAACGACGCGCTCATCGCGCTCGTCGCCGGCGCCGACGAGGAGCCCGGCGTGGTGGTGATCGCCGGCACCGGCTCGATTGCCTACGGCGTCGGCCCCGAGGCCACGGCGGCCCGGGCCGGCGGCTGGGGCGAGGTCTACGGCGACGAGGGCTCCGCCTTCTGGGTCGGCGCGCAGGCCCTGGCCGCCGTCGTGCGGGCCGCCGACCGGCGCGGTCCGGCCACGGCGCTGACGGCGCTGGTGCTGCGCCACGTCGGCGTCGATCGCATCGACGGGCTGGTCGGGCAGGTGTTCGACCGGAAGGATCGCCGCCAGGCGATTGCCGCCATGGCCGGGCTCGTGGCCAGGGCCGACGCCGACGGCGACGCCGTGGCCGGCGAGATCCTGCGCGCGGCGGCGGCGGAACTGGCGCTGGCCGCCGCGTCGGTGGTCGAGCAGTTGGGCATGCGGGGCGAGCGCTTCCGCGGTGGTGCTGTCGGGCGGCCTCTTCAAGATGGCGCCGGTGCTGGCCTCGATGCTGGCGGTGCGCCTGGCCGACATCGCGCCTCGGGCCGTCACCGGCGTGCTCATGGACGAACCGGCGCTCGGCGCCGTGCGCCTGGCCCGGCGGGCCGCCGAGGGCCGCCTGCGCGTGCCGGTCTACGCGGCCGCCGGCGGGGGCCGGCGATGAAGCTCGATCTCTGCGCCGATCACGCCGAGGCGTCCGAACGGGCCGCCGGCGCTGGTCGCCGCGGCACTGCGCGAGCAGCCCGCGCTGGTGCTGGGCCTGCCGACCGGCCGTACGCCGGTGGCGATGTATGCGCTGCTCGCCGCGGCCGGCCTCGACTGGTCGGCGGCGCGCACCTTCAACCTCGACGAGTTCGGCGGGCGTGTCTCCGGCAGACCCCGGCAGCTTCCGGGCGTTCATGGACGAGCATCTCTTCTCGCGCGTCAACCTGGCGCCGGAGCACATCGGGTTCCTGCGCGGCGATGCCGCCGACGAAGCGGCCGAATGCGCGCGCTACGAAGCCGCGATCGACCTGGCCGGCGGGATCGATCTGCTGGTGTTGGGCCTCGGCGCCAACGGCCACATCGGCTTCAACGAGCCCGGCCCGGCCCTGCGGGCGCTCACCCATGCCGCGACGGCTGCATCCGTCGACGCGCGCCGCCAACGCCGCATGGCTTCGGCGGCGACCCGGCCCGGGTGCCCGCGCGGGCGCTGACGATTGGCATGGGGCAGGTGATGCGGGCGCGGCGCGGTGCTGATGATCGCCACGGGACCGACGCAAGGCCAGCGCCGTGGCGGCCATGACCCGCGGGCCGCTGACGACCGGCTGTCCGGCCTCGTGGCTGCAGGTGCACCCGCGCGCCACCGTCGTCGTGGATCGCGCCGCCGCGGCCGCGATGGGCTGAGCGCCTGGCCCTGCCGCCGCTCGTAGAGCCGGCGGGGCGCGTCGACCGGGGCGCGCTGGCTAGGCCGGGCCGCTGCCGTCGAGCAGCGCGCGCAGGCGCGGCTCGATGTCCTCGCCGATGGCGTCGCGCAGGCGGTCGTGCGACCGGCGCAGCCGGCTGAGCGCCTTCTGGTAGGTCAGGCCGGTCTTCTGCATGACGATGGCGGCCTTCACGTTCCAATGCGCACGCTTCAGCAGCGCGTCGGCGGCGTCGAGGTCGATGCCGGTCACGATGTGCACCATGCGCCGCGCGCGGTCGCGCAGCTTCTCGGAGCCGGTGCGGACGTCGACCATCAGGTTGCCGTAGGTCTTGCCGATGAGCACCATCGCCGACGTGGTGAGGGCGTTCAGCACCAGCTTGGTGGCGGTGCCGGCCTTGAGGCGCGTCGAGCCGGCGATCACCTCCGGGCCGACGGCCGGCGCGATGGTGAGGTCGACGAAGCTCTGGAGCTCGGTGCGCGGATCGCAGGTGACGAAGATGATGCGGGCGCCGACGCTGCGCGCCGAGGTGAGCGCGCCGCGGACGAACGGCGTCATGCCGCTGGCCGACACGCCGACGACGACGTCCTTCTTCGTCGGCCCGAGCCGCTTGGTGGCGCGGGCGCCCTTCTTCGTAGTCGTCCTCGGCGCCTTCCTTGGCGCGCAGGATGGCGGTCTTGCCGCCGGCCATGATCGCCTGCACCACGGCCGGGATCGGTGCCGAAGGTCGGCGGCATCTCGGCCGACTCGACGACGCCGAGCCGTCCGCTGGTGCCGGCGCCGACGAAGATCACGCGGCCGCCCTTGCGCAGCGCCTTGGCCAGCATGTCGGCGCCGACGGCGATGCGGTCGCGTTCGCGGTAGACGGCGGCGAGCGCCTTCTTGTCTTCCGCGAGCATGAGGTCGACGATGCCCGCGGCCGGCTGCTTGTCGATGCCGAGGGTGGCGGGATTGATGGCTTCGGTGGGCAGCGACTGCCACTTCGAGGAATGGGGCATGGGATTGTGCGGCGCGCCGAACGCCAACCTCGCATGCTAGTCCCGGCTCCCAGGCGTGTCAACGAACCCACGGCGGCGCGTACAATATCGTCGGTGGCGATTATCGACCGGTATCTCGCGCATCTCGAGCTCGAGCGGCGGGTGTCGCCGCACACGCGCGACGCCTACGCGCTCGACCTGGCGAAGCTCGCGGCGTTCGCGGCCGGCGCCGGCACGGCCGTGGAGCGGCTCGAGCGCGCGGACCTCGAGCGGTTCGTGCGCGGGCTGATGGCCGAAGGCCGGTCGCCGCGTTCGGTCGGGCGCCTGGTCGCGGCGGTGCGCGGCTTCTACCGCTTCGCCAGCGCGCGGCGCCCGCCGCCGGAGAATCCGGCGGCCGATCTGCAGGCGCCCCGCGCCTGGAAGGCGCTGCCCAAGTTCCTCACCGTGGCGGAAGTCGACGCGCTTGCTGGCCGCGCCCGACGTGACGACGCCGCGCGGGCATGCGCGACCGCGCGCTCATCGAGCTGCTCTACGCCACCGGCCTGCGCGTGTCGGAGCTGCTGGCGCTGACGCCGGCCCAGGTCGACATCGACGGCGGCGTGCTGACGACGATGGGCAAGGGCCGCAAGGAGCGCATGGTGCCCTTCGGCGACGAGGCGGCGGCCGGGTCGCGCCGCTATCTCGCCGACGGGCGGCCGGCGCTCGCTCGGCGGCGCGGACGTCGCCGCGGCTGTTCGTCAACGCCCGCGGGCGGCGCGTTGTCGCGCATGGGGTTCTGGAAGATCCTGCGCGGCTACGGCGGCGCAGGCCGGCATCGGCCGGGCCATCTCGCCCCACGTGCTGCGGCACTCGTTTGCGACGCATCTGCTCGAACGCGGCGCCGACCTGCGCGCCATCCAGATGATGCTCGGCCACGCCGACCTGTCGACGACGCAGATCTACACCCACGTGCTCGACGAGCGGCTGCGCTCGGTCTACGAGCGGTTCCACCCGCGCCAGTGATGAGCCGGGCCACGTCGCGCACGGCTGGTGCTCGGCGCCGGGCTGGCTCGCCGTGCGCGGTCGCGGCCTGGATCGTCGTGGTCGCTGCCGCCCGGCCGTGCCGGCCGCCGGCGCGCGGCCGTGGCGACCGACGTGCGCGTGGCCTATCACGTGCACACGCGCGCGCTCCGACGGCACCGGCATCGGTCGAGGACGTCGCCGCGGCCGCCGCGCGCCGGGCCGGCCTGGCGGCGGTCATCGTCACCGACCACGGCGACGGCACGCGGGCGAGCGGACCCGCCGCGCTACGTCGACGGCGTGCTGGTCATCGACGCCGTCGAAGTGAGCACCTGGGCCGGGCACTACGTCGCCCTCGGCGCGGCGCCGTCGCCGTATCCGCTCGGCGGCGAACCCGACGGCGGTGGTCGAGGACGTGCGACGGCTCGGCGGCTTCGGTATCGTCGCGCACCCCGGGTCGACGCAAGACGGATCTCAAGTGGCGCGACTGGGATGCGCGCGTTCGACGGGCTCGAATGGCTGAACGCCGACAGCGAGTGGCGGGACCGGCCGCGGGATCTGCTGGCGCGCGCTCGTCACCTATCCGCTGGCGACCGGCCGAGCCACCATCACGGCGCTGCTCGATCGGCCGTCGTTCGAGCTCGAGCAGTGGGACCGGCTGACGGCGCGGCGTCCGGTGGCGGGCCTGGCCGCGCACGACGCGCACGCGCGGCTCGGCCTGCGCGGCGTCGGCGAGCCGTACGACGGTCGCGTGGCGCTCGACCGTGCCCGGCTACGCAGCCGATGTTCGCGGCGTTCTGCCAACGTCGTGCGCGGCTGGCGCGCCCGCTCTCCGGCGACGCCGGCGCCGACGCGGCGGCGGTGACGCAGCGCGATCGCCGCCGGCCGCGTCCTACGCGGTCATCACCGGTCTGGCGCCGTCGGGGCGAGTCGACTTCGCCGCCCGGTCGGGCGGCCGTCAGTGCCGGCATGGGCGGAGCACCTCGTGCCGGCGGGGCCGGTGACCGTCACCTTCGACGCCGACGCGCCGCCCGGCGCGCGCTCCGTGCTCATCTGCGGCGGACGCCCGGTGGCCGAGGGCCACGGCGGGCAGGTGCGCTGGACCACCGCGCGCCAGCCCCGGCGCCTGCCGGGTGGAAGTGCGCCGTCGGCCGGTGGCACGGGTGCCATGGCTCGTGACCAATCCGATCTACGTGCGGGCCGTGCTGGCCGAGGCCGGTCCGCGCCAACTCGCCGCGCCGCGCGCTCGTGGTCCCGCTCGACGGCAGCGGCGACGCGGCGCGATGGACGACCGAAGCGGCTGCCGGCGCCGACGGCCGCGCGGTCGCGGTGCCCGGCCGTCCGCGCCACCGTGTCCTTCACCTGGCGCCTGGGCGAGGGCGCCGACCAGTACAGCGCCATCCGCTTCGATGCGCCGCCCGTCGCTGGCCACCTTCGATCGGCTGATCCTGCGCGCGCAGTCCGACCGGCCGATGCGGGTCTGGGTGCAGGCTGCGGACGCCCGCAGGACGGCGGCCGGCGCTGGGGACGGTCGGTCTATCTCGAGCCGACCGCGCGCGAGGTGGTGATTCCGTTGGCAGGACCTGGCGCCGCTCGATCCGGATGGGCGGCGCGAGGTCCCGCTCGCCGAGGTCACGGCCCTGCTGCTCGTCGTCGACACCGTGCACGCGCGCGCTCGGCACGGCCGGCACGGTGACCTTCAGCGAACTCTGGCTGGGCCGCTGATCGCCCGCCGGGCGTTCAGGTGCGCACGGTGAGCAGCAGGTAGACGGCGCCGGCGCCGAACACCAGGTTGGGCGTCCACGCCGCCAGCATCGGCGGCATCGCGCCGCCGGCGCCGAAGGCCGCCGTGACGCTGATCATCGTCCAGTAGACGAGCGCCAGCACGATGCCCACGCCGACGCCGTAGAGCGCGCCGCGCCGCCCGGTCGTCACGGCGAACGGCACGCCGATGAGCGTCATCACGATGGTGACGAACGGGAACGCGATCTTGCGGTAGAGCGCCACCTCGTCCTCGCGCACGTCGTAGCCGGTGGCGCGCAACTCGCGGACGTAGGTGCGCAGCTGCGCGTAGTTCATCTGCGACGGCGGCGGCGCCTCGGTGACGAACGTGTCCGGCGTGTCGAGCGTGAGCAGCTGCTCGTCGAAGCGCGCGAACTCGCGCACCGTGAGATCGTGCGGCGAACGTGCGCGTCCAGCCCGCCCCGCGCCTGCCAGGCGCGCGAGGTGTCGGCGTCGGGTCCGGCCGTGGCCACGCGCGCGAAGGTGCGCCGGGCGATGCTGACCGACTCGGCGTCGGTGAAGGTGAGCACCGTCAGGCCGCTCAACTCGCGGTCGCTCGGGCTGTAGGCCTGGTAGTGATAGACGGTGCCGTCGCCGCCCGTGAGCCAGGCCCGATCGAGCACGTCGAAGCTGCGCGGGGGCTGGCCGCGAATGCGCCGGACCAGCTCGTTGGCGTGCCGGTTGGCCGGCCCGAGAATCGACTCCTCGATGGCGAAGAGCGCCGCTGACGCCACCGCCGCCGCGACCAGCAGCGGCACCGCCGTGCGGTAGAGGCTGATGCCGCAGGCGCGCATCACCACCAGTTCGCTGCTCTTCGTCAGGGTGCCGATGGTGACGATGGCGGCCAGCAGCACGGCCAGCGCGATGATGTAGTAGAGATACTGCGGCGTGGCGAACCAGAAGTACTGCAGCAGCATTCCGGTCGTGGCCGTGCCCTTGAACAGGTTGTCGGACAGATCGATGAAGGTCGAGATGTAGAAGAGGCCAGCCATCCCGGCCAGGCACAGCCCGAGCGTTCGGAAGTAGAGCAGGCCGACGTACATGTCGAGGAGCGACGGTCGCAGCCAGGGGATATCCGGCACGCGCCAGTTCCAGCCTCCGCTTCCGCTCGTCGCCGGACGCCCGAACCAGGTCGAGGCGCGGCACGGGCAGCGAGAACCGCGTCCGAATCGGCTTCAGGTGGCGCCACATGAGCGCGATGCCAGCGGCCCCGAGCACCAGGTTGGGCAGCCACATGGCCAGCCACGGCGGCACCTGTCCGCCCTGGGCCAGCGCCTGTCCCAGCCACATCAGCGCGTAGTAGATGAAGATCACCGCCAGGCCGCGGGCGATGCCGACGAACTTGCCGTCCCGCTTGTAGGTGGCGCCGAGGGCCACGCCGAGGAGCGCGAAAACCAGGCACGCGGCGGGAATCGAGAACTTCTTGTGGATCTCGATTCTCGGGCTGTGCGACGACCGGCCGGCGGCGTCGAGTTCGGCGGCCCGCGCCTGCAATTCCACGATGGTCATCTCGCGTTCGCCGCGGGGCGGGCCGGCCCGCGGAAAGACGCTTTCGGGATCGAGCGGCACGATGGTCTCGGCGAACGTCACCACCTCGTAGCCGTCGGGCTCCCGCTCCGACGTGCTGTGACGGGTGCCCTGCGTCAGCACCATCTGAATGGTGCGTTGCGCCCGGTCGACGAGCATCCGGCCCTGGCGGGCCAGGTAGAGGACCGGATGGTTCGGGATCGCGGGTGTCGGCCGCCAGCACGCCGTTCCAGCCGCCGGTCATCGGCACGTCGCGGACGTAGACGACGAAGCCGGGGAAGTCCTCGAAGAAGACCCGCGGCTTCACTTCGCCCTCGGCCCGGTCGGCGACGAGCCGGAGCGTGATCTCGCGGAACGTCTGGTTGGCGTCGGGGATGGCCGAGACCATCACCCAGGTGGTGGCCGCCCAGGCCGCGACACCGACGGCCAGGGCCGGGCGGAGGAGCCGCAACGGGCTGATGCCGCAGGCCAGCATGGCCGCCACTTCGCGGTCGCCCGACAGGCGCCCGAAGGCGATGAGCAGGGCCACCAGCAGCGACATCGGGATGGTCAGGCCCAGCGCCGACGGCAGCAGCGTGACCATCACCCGGGCCACCGTCGTCCACGGCACGCCCTTGGCAATCATCGTCTCGGCCTGCGCGATGATGAAGGGGATAATCAGGATGAAGGTAAGGACGAGCAGGGCCAGCGCGAACGGCGCGAGCACTTCCCGAATCACATACCGGTCGAGCGTGCGCATGCGCGGTGACCGGATTGTACCAGCATGACCGAACCCAACGTCCGCTTCGCCCTGCTGTGGCACATGCACCAGCCCTATTACCTCGACCCGGAAACGGGGGAGTCGGTGCTGCCGTGGGTGCGCCTGCACGCGCTCAAGGACTACTGGGGGATGGCCGCCCTGTTTGCCGAATGCCCGGGGATGCGCGCCACGGTCAATCTCGTGCCGTCGCTGGTCGAGCAGGTGGAGGCTTACGCGCGGGAACGCACCTGGGACCGGCAGCTGGTGCTCGGCCTCCAGGACGCGGCCACGCTGACCTCAGCCGACGCCGCCTGGTTCGTGCAGGAGGGGTTTCACGCGCACGCCGCCACCATGATCGAACCGTACCCGCGCTACGCCGCCTTGTGGCGTATGCGGTTCGATCGCCAAGTCTTCGACGTCGCGGCCCTGCGCGACCTGCAGGTGTGGCAGAAGCTGGCGTGGGTCGATCCCGATCTGCTGCGCACCGACGCGCGCGTCCTGCGCCTGGTCGCCAAGGGCCACGGGTTCGAGGAAGAGGACAAGCGGGCGCTGCGCGCGGTGGAACTCGACGTGCTCAACCGGGTCGTGCCGGCCTACCGCGCCGCCGCCGAGCGCAGCCAGCTCGAGCTGTCGACATCGCCCTATTTCCATCCCATCCTGCCGCTGCTGTGCCACTCGGCCGCGCATCTCGAGGCCCATCCCGGCGCCGCCTTGCCCGAACCGCCGTTTCAGTGGCCGGCCGACGCTGACCTGCAACTGGCGCGGGCGGTCGCGGCGCACGAGCGGTGGTTCGGGGCCCGGCCGACCGGGGTGTGGCCCTCGGAAGGCAGCGTGTCGCAGGACGCCATGGCCGCCATCGCCCGGGCCGGCTTCACCTGGACGGCCTCCGACGAACACATCCTGTTGAGGTCGCGCGCTCTTGCCGGACAGGCGACTGGCGCGGCCGAACGCTTCCACGCCCACGCGGCGGCGACGGCCGACGGGGAAGTGCGAATGCTGTTTCGCGACCACGGCCTGTCCGACCTGATCGGGTTCACCTACCAGAGCTGGCCGACCGACGCCGCCGTGGACGATTTCGTGAGCCGCGTGCGCGCCATTGGCGCCCACCTGGCCGGAACCGGGCAGACCGTCACCGTCCCCGTCATCCTCGACGGCGAGAACGCCTGGGAGCATTACCCCGGCGGCGGCCGCCCCTTCCTGCGCGCGCTCTATCGCCGGTTGGCCACGACGCCCGGAATCGAACCGGTCCACATGCGGGCGGCCGCAGCCGGCCCGGCTCTGCCGCTGGCGCGAGTCTTCGCCGGGTCGTGGATCAACGCCGACTTCGGGATCTGGATCGGCCACCGCGACGACCGTCACGCCTGGCATCAGTTGCAGACCGTCCGGGCGCGCTTGGCGGCGCGGGACGCCGACCTCGACCCGGTCCGGCGACTCGAGACGCTCGACGCCATCCTGGCTGCTGAAGGCAGCGACTGGTTCTGGTGGTACGGCGACGACCACTCGTCGTCGCACGACCGCGAGTTCGACGCGCTGTTTCGCCACCACCTGCGCCGGGCCTACCGCGCCCTCGGCGAGGACCCGCCGGAAGAGCTGCACCGCACCAACATCACGACCGAGGTTCCCGGCGACGACACCGCCGTGCCCGGATTCGTGGCTGAGCCGGCTGGCATCGGTGTGGCCCCGGCCGGCCGCTACTTCGCCCGGCTCGGCGCCGTGCCGCTCGAACGCCCGGCCGGTTCGATGCATCGCACCTCAGCCAGCGTCGTCGGCGCCTGCGACGTCGGCTTCACAACGGCCGGGCTGGTTGTCTGGATCGACGCCCCTGAGGCCTCGACGTACAACTTCGCGGTGGAGGCTTCGGCCGACGGCGCGGCGTATACGGCCGAGGTGCCTGCCGGCGGCGTCGTCGTGCCGTGGCACGTGATTCAGGTGCGTCCCGGGATCCGGTTCGGCTTGCGGCTCGTCGTGCGCAACCAAGCTGGACGCATCGTCGAGACGGTCCCGGCCGACGGCGTCGAGCGCCAAGTCGCCGTCCCCGACGGGCTCGGCGCCGGCGCCTGGACCGCCTGACGACGGCCCACGACATTTCCCCAGCAACAGCACGGGTGAACGCCCACAAAGCATCCACAGCCCCTATTTCTGGGCCATATATTGAATGTCTGATAATATATCTTATGTAAACTAAACACCGTGGTGCGGGTCGTCAGCTCACGCGCTTGGTTGCACTCAGCGTGGACTTCTCCTGGTGCGATGCTGTTCGGGAATGGATGTTTCGCTTAGGGTCCGGTGACCGGCCCGAGCGGCCGCAGCCGTCGGCCTGCTCCGGGTCATACAGCCACGTCGACCCCACTCCGCCGGCCGCTTCGCAACGGGCGTCCGTCCGTTCATGATGCGCGTGGCGCATCGGTGTTTCCGGCACCGGTCGGTGACCGACCAGGCTCTCGGCACGGGAGTGTGCGGCCGTGGGAACACGCCCGGAGGGTGTGTGCGCCTGAGGGATGTGGGGAGTGCGCGGTCGCGCGCCGTGGGAGGGAGAGAAGAAACGGCGCGACGTTCGCCG
Source organism: uncultured Acidobacteriota bacterium (assembly GCA_963834325.1). Taxonomy (GTDB): domain Bacteria; phylum Acidobacteriota; class Vicinamibacteria; order Vicinamibacterales; family UBA2999; genus CADEFD01. The sequence goes on along the minus strand of CAWIBL010000012.1, from coordinate 1,688,272 downwards.
CTGGTTGCGAACGCCGCGCCGGTGAGGAGGCGGACTCAGTCCTGGTTGCGGAGGTCGTGCAGGATGCCCTCGAGGGCGCTGATCACTTCGTCCTTCGAGGCGGTCTTCTTGCTGAACGTGAGGCGCAGATTGAAGGCCTTGGTCTGGGGCCTGAAGCTGAACACGAACGCCTTGGGGCGGCCTGGTTTCGGCTTCTCCTTGTCCTGTTCCTTACGCAGCTGCTCGCGCGTCGCGCCGTGTGCGGCGATGTTCTCCACCAGGGCCAGCATCTTCTTGGGATCGCCCTGACGGGCCACCTGGAGCAGGATTGACTTGCTCGAGATGTCGGCCAGGCGGCAGACCTTGCGGACTTCCGAGGGGATGGTGGTCAGCGACAGGGACTCGGTAATCGACGTCCGTGACTTCCCCAGCCGCTTGGCGAGATCTTCGTGCGTATAGCCACAGCGATGGCTGAGGCTGTGCAGCGCCTCGGCTTCTTCGAAGGCCGTCAGGTCCTTGCGCTGGATGTTCTCGACCAGGGCCAGTTCCAGCATCTCGGTCTCGTCGACGTCGCGCACGACCACCGGCAACTCGGTGATCCCGGCCCGGACGGCGGCCTGGTAGCGGCGTTCGCCGGCGATGATCTGATAGCGCTCGCCGCGCTGGCGCACGATGAGCGGCTCGATGATGCCCTTTTCGGAAAGCGACGCGACCAAGTCCGACAGGTCGCCCATGGCCTGGCGCGGCTGCTCGGGGTTGGGATCGACTCGGTCGATGGGCACCAAGCGGCCGATCGGCGTGGCCGCCGAAGCGGCGAGGGTGTCGACGTAGTGCGCGTCGTGGCGCATCTGGAGAGCTTCGGGAAGACCGCGTGGTTTAGGCACGTTCGATGACCTCTTCGCACAGGCTGTAATACTCGCTCGCGCCGGTCGAATCGGGCGCGAACGTGAAGATGGACTCCCGATAGGCCGGGCTCTCCTCGAGACGCACGCTCTTGCTGATGACCGTCTTGAACACTTTTTCGCCGAAGACTTTCCGAATCTGCGCCAGGATGTCCCGTCCGAGGGCCGTTCTGCGGTCGTGCATCGTGATCACGACCCCGAGGATCTTCAGGCCCGGGTTGGGGCGCTGGCGCACCTTCTCGATGGTCTCGAGCAGGTCGTCGGTGCCCTCGAGAGCGAAGTACGACGACTGAATGGGGATGAGCAGGTGCGTCGCGGCCACCAGCGCGTTGACCGTCAGCAGGCCGAGCGCCGGCGGGCAATCAATGACCACATGGGTGAAGTCGGTGAGCTTGGCGAGTTGATCCTTCAACCGGAAGGGGGCGTCAAGCTCCCCCACCAGCCGCGACTCGAGCTTGGCCAACGAGATGCGGGCCGGGGCCACCGACAGGTTGGCGACGGTGGTGGCCTTGATGACCTCGCGCATGTCGAGCGTGGGTTCGATGAAGACGTCGTACATGCCCCGCTCGACTTCGCGTAAGTCGAGATAGGACATGCTGCTGTTGGCCTGGGGATCGAGATCGATCAGCAGCGTTGACTTGCCGCGGAGGGCCAGGGCCGCAGCCAGGTTGAGTGCGGTCGTCGTCTTGCCGACGCCGCCTTTTTGGTTCGCGATGGCGAGGATCATTTAACGGGTGATTCCGAACGGGCCGAGTGGACACTCGGGGGGACCGAGTGCTCGTCATTCTAGGAGGCTGGCTCGAGTCGACGTCAAGCTCGGGCCAGTCGGCGGACTGCCGGATTCGCCAAACTCCACGCCGTAAGTCGTTGCAAGAGCGTCGGCTTACGATGATTGTCGGCCGGCCGACAAAGACTTGTCGGCCGAGCCGCATCTTACATCTTGTACTTGCCCAGGTCGTCGGGGTCGAGACTGTCGAGCCACTGGTGCAGCCGTTCGCCGTCGACCTTGGTATGCGTCACGTCTACCGTCTTGGCGTTCTCGATGACGTGCTCCTCGACCAGGATCGGCGCGCGCGTGCGGAGAGCCAGGGCGATGGCGTCGCTGGGACGGGCATCGACGGCGACTTTGCCGTGGGGCGTGTCGAGATGGATGAGGGCGAAGAAGGTGTTGTCCTTGACATCGCAGACGACCACGCGCTCGACCGTGGCCTGGAGGTCGTTGATGACGTTGCGCAGGAGGTCGTGCGTCATCGGTCGAGGCGTGTGAACGTTCTCGACCTGCAAGGCGATAGCGTTGGCTTCGAACACGCCGACCCAAATCGGCAGCACACGCTTGTCGTCGTGGTCGTGCAGGATCACAATCGGCATGTTCGTGACCGGGTCGACGGTAAGGCCCTTAATCGTCATTTCGATGAGCATGGCTGGACCTTAATCCTGGAGCGCGGGTTCACGAGGGGCGGCCAGGAACTGGCCTTCTGCCGATACCGGCCTGCCCCACACGCCGAATGCGCCGGCCCGTTCGATGGCGACGTTGACGAACGAGCCGAGCCAAGCGGCGTCACCCGGAAAGTTGACGACGGTGTTGCCGGTGGTCCGCCCGGCGAGTTCCCAGGAGCGGCGCCGGCTGGTCGTGTCGACGAGGACTTCTACGGTGCGGCCCACCGCCGCGGCGTGGAGCTGGGCCTGAAGGTCCTTCTGCGCCGCCTGCAGCGCCATGATGCGGCGCGTCTTCTCGACTTCTGGAACGTCGTCAGGCATCCGCTGGGCGGCCAGCGTATTGGGACGCGGCGAGTACTTGAAGGAGAACATGCTGTGGAAGCGGGCCTGCTCCGTGAGCGACATGGTGTCTTCGAAGTCCTGTTCCGTCTCTCCGGGGAAACCAACGATCATATCGGTCGAAAGCTGGATGTCCGGAAGGGCGTCGCGCAACCTCCCAACCAGTTCGAGATAGTCCTCCCGCGTATGGCGGCGCCGCATCGCCTTGAGCACGCGGGTCGAGCCGGACTGCGCCGGCAGGTGAAGGTGCTTGCAGACTTTGGGCAAATCGCGCAGGGCCGCGATCATCCGCGGCGAGCAGTGCCGGGGATGCGGGACTGGAAAAGCGGATGCGCTCGACGCCCGGGAGCTCGTGGACAGCCTCGAGCAGCCCGGCGAAATCGCAGGCCGGGATCGTCCGGAGCCTGGTAGTGGTTGACGATCTGGCCCAGGAGCTGCACCTCTTTACGGCCCGAGGCAGCCAGTTCCGCGACCTCGCGAAGGATTTCGGCCTTGGCCCGCATCCGTTCGTGACCCCGCGTGTACGGCACGACGCAGTAGGTGCAGAAGTCGTTACAGCCTTCGACGATGGTGACGAATGCCTTTGACCGGATCGTCACGGCGCGTGAGTCCGAGCGGGAAAGTCGGCTCGTCGTAGGGCGTGGCCACGTCGACCAACGCGGAAGGCGCGCTGGCCGCTTGGTCCACGAGTACGGGCAGCATCTTCAGGCGCTGGGTTCCGATGACCACGTCGACGAGCTTCGATTTGGCCAGGACCTGCGCACCTTCTTGCTGGGCGACGCACCCGGTCACCGCGACCATCGGCGCCCGGCCCGTGCGGACCTGCAGGCCCTTCAGGTGGCCGAGGCGGGAGTAGAGTTTTTCTTCCGCCCGCTCGCGCACCGAACAAGTGTTGATGACCACCAGGTCGGCGTCCTCATCGGCGGCGGTCACCTCGAAGCCGGCCTGCTCCAGCAACCCGGCCATGCGTTCCGAGTCGTGCACGTTCATCTGGCAGCCGTAGGTCTCGATCAGGTATTTTCTGGCCATTATCGGCGCACTTTCGCTTTCGCCTGCGACCGGGTTTCGCCTTTCGCTTTCGCCTCCGGCTCCACTTTCGCCTTCGCCTGGTGGATGAGCGCTCGCGCGCCGTTCAGACAGGTCGTCGGAGATGGCGGCTTCCCCACCCATCATCCGGGCCACTTCGTGTTCCCGGGCGCGGTCGTCGAGCCGGTTGACGGTGGTGACCGTGCGTGGTCCCTTGACCCGCTTGTCGATGGCGAAGTGGGTGGTGGCCAAGGCGGCGATCTGCGGCAGGTGGGTGATACACAGCACCTGCGAGCGGCCGCCCAGCGAACGCAGCTTGGCGCCGACCACGGCCGCGGTGCGGCCGCCGATGCCCGGCATCGACCTCGTCGAAGACCAGGGTGCGGCCGGACTTCTCCCCAGCGCCGAGCGTCTTGAAGGCCAGCATCACCCGCGACAGCTCGCCGCCCGAGGCGATGCGGGCCAGGGGACGGGCGTCCTCCCCGAGGTTGGCGGCGAGGAAGAACTCGCCCGAGTCGATGCCGCCGGCATGCCAGCCCTGCGGGGCGTCACTGGTCGTCATCCGCAGTTCGAGGCGCGCATTGGCCATGCCCAGTTCCGCGAGCGCGCGCTCCAGGGCCGGGCCGAGCTTCCCCGCCGCGGATCGCCTGGCCGCGGACAGGCCGCGCGCCTGCTCCAGGTAGCGGCGACGGGCATCCTCCAGGGCGGCGCGCGCGGCGTCCTTCTGTTCAGGCCCGCCGCTCAGTGCATCGTGCTCGCTGCTGGAGGGCCGCCGTCTTGGCGATGACCTCGGCCAGCGTCGGGCCGTGCTTGCGCTTCAGGCGCTCGAGCTGGGCCAGCCGGTCTTCCACCTGCTGGAGCCGCTCGGGAGACGCATCGAGCCGGTCTTGATAGTCCCTGAGCGTCAGGGCCAGATCCTCGAGCTGGGCCTTGATGCCGTCACGCGCCGCGGCGTGAGCAGCAAAGGTCTCGTCGATGTTGCTCAGGTCGGTGACCCGCTTCCACACCTGTCCGAGGGTGGCGAGCGCGGCCGACTCGTGCTCGTAGAGCAACCCGTAGGCTTCGGCGCACAGCGTCTGCAGGCGGTCGGCGTGGCGCAAAACATCGCGTGTGCGCTCGAGTTCCTCGTCCTCGCCGGTGGTGGGCGTGGCCTTTTTCAGTTCGGCCAGGTGGAAGGCCACCAGTTCGAGGCGATTGGCCCGCTCGCCCTCGTCGAGCTCGGCCCGGGCCAGCGCCCGTTCGGCCTCGGTCAGCACGGCCCAGGCGGCCTCGACCTCGCGACGTTGCTCCGCGAGCTGCGCCCAGGCGTCGAGCAGCGGCAGGTGCGAGTCGGGGTCGAGGAGCGCCTGGTGTTCGTGCTGTCCGTGCAGTTCGACGAGGTCGCCGACCAGCGCCCGGAGCGTGGCGGCGTTGACCAGTTGGCCGTCGATGAAGGCGCGGCTGCGCCCCTGGGCGGTGATCTCGCGGCGCACGACGACGTGGCGGCCGTCGGCGGTCTCGAGCTGGGCTTCGACCGTGGCCGCGTCTTCGCCGGTGCGTACCAGGTCGGACGAGGCGCGCCCGCCGAGCAGCAGGCCGACGGCGCCGACGAGCATCGACTTTCCCGCGCCGGTTTCGCCGGTCAGGACGTTGAACGACTGTTCAAATTCGATCGACGCCGACTCGATGACCGCGAGGTTCCTGATCGCCAGATAGCGGATCATCGAATGGTCGTCCGGGGAAGGGCAAGCACCCAGGCTTGGAGACGGAAGTGCCATCGTATCATGGGTTTGACAGATTTTCTCGGAACGTGTTACGGTTGCATTCTCGCGCTGTTTCCCAGCGGCGCACCTTACTCCTTTTTCGGAGGTGTCGTTGCGCACGCCTGGATTCATGTTCCTGGCCCTACAACAGGTTCCCGATGCCGACGCCCCCGTCCGGGGCTCCCTCAGCATCCTTCAACTCATCCTCGATGCCAGCCTCGTATCCAAGACCGCCTTGGTCGTGCTCCTGGTGTTCTCGGTGGTTTCGTGGGGCATCATCCTGGGTAAGGCTCTCGCCTTTCGCCGCGCCGAGCAACAGTCGAAGTCGTTCCTCGACGTTTTCCGGCGCAGCGGCAAGTTCTCCGAGGTTCAAGGGGTGTGCAAGTCATTGGAGCACAGCCCGCTCGTCGGCCTGTTCCAGGCCGGCTACGCCGAGTTGAACCTGCAGCTTCGTCCCGACCCGCGGGCCACGCCGCCAAGTCCGGGCGCCCCTGCCGGGCGTCCAACCTTGAAGAGTCTCGCCGCGGTCGACCGCGCGCTGCTGCGCGCTTCGTCGGCCGAGGTGAACAAGCTCGAGAAACAAGTGACCTTCCTCGCCACCACCGCCAGTCTGGCGCCGTTCATCGGCTTGTTCGGCACCGTGTGGGGCATCATGTCGGCCTTCGCCGGGATCGGCGCCGAGGGCTCGACCGACCTCGCCGTCGTCGCGCCGGGCATCGCCGAGGCGCTCGTCGCCACCGCCGTCGGCCTCTTTGCCGCCATGCCGGCCGTCTACTTCTACAACCATTTCACCTCGCGCGTGAAGGTCATGGCCTCGGAGATGGACGACTTCTCGCTCGAGTTCCTCAACATCTCCGAACGGAACTTCACCTAGACCGATGCCCAAGGTGATGGCACAGACGCCCGGCAGCGGCGGGCGCGCCCGGGGACGGCGGGTCTCGACCTCGCTGGCGGAGATCAACGTGATCCCGCTCGTGGACGTGATGCTCGTGCTGCTCATCGTCTTCATGGTGGCGGCACCCATGTTGCAAAAGGGCGTGGAGGTGAACCTGCCTCAGTCACGCCGCGCCGACAAGCTGGTCGACGAGCGGCTCTACGTCACGGTGCCGGCGACCTACCGGCAGGATCGCCGGGTGATGCTCGGCGACGATCGGGCCGGCATCCCGATCACCGCGCTGGCCGAACGCATGCGTCAGGCCATGCAGGGGCGCGAGCAGAAGGAAGTGTTCCTGCGCGGCGACGGCGCCGTGCAGCTGCAGGATCTCACGGAAGTCATGGACCGGTTGAAGGACGGCGGCGTGGAACGTGTCGGCATCCTCACGCAGCCGCCGCCGAGGACCCGGTGACGATGGATGCGGTCAGTCAGGTGCTCGCCGGACGACAAACGGTCGACGGCGTCGCGCCGATGGTCGGCGTGTCGGTCGTCGCGCATCTGGCGCTCGTGGCCGCGATGTTTCTGCTGCCGGCCGCGTGGATGGGCATCCGCCTGGCCGAAGAAGAACCGGTCATGATGGTCAGCCTCGGCGGGTCGCCGGGTCCTGAGACCGGCGGCCGCCGGCCCGAGAGCGCGCAAGCCACACAGGCGGTGGCCCCGCCCACCGCCCGCCCCCAGCCCGTGCTGCCCCCCACCGTGGCCACGCCCGAGATGATCGTGCCCACCAAGGCGCCGCCCAAGAAGACGCCGACTCCCCCGGTGAAGCAGGCCCCGCGTGAAGCCACGGCGCGGGCCGTGCCGTCGGCCGGCGCGGAGATCCAGAAGGGGGACGCGAACGCCAACACCGCGTCGCGCAACCCGACCCCGTTTGGCGGCGTGGCCACTGGCGGCGGCGGCTCCGGCCCGCGTCTCGACGTGGCCAACTTCTGCTGTCCGCAGTATCTGGTCACGATGCAGGACCGCATCCTCCGCAACTGGGAGAGCCGGCAGCAGTCGCTCGGCACCACCGGCGTCGTGTTCGTGGTCCAGCGTAACGGCACGCTGACCGACGTCGCCGTCGAGAAGACCAGCGGCAACGCGCAACTCGATTTCCTCGCCACCCGGGCCCTGCTCCTCACGCGTCAGCTGCCGCCGCTGCCGGCCGAGTACCCCAACCAGACGCTCAGGGTCCACCTGACGTTCGAGTACCAGCGATGATCCGCATCCCCCGCCTGCTCGCCTCGCTCGTCGCCGCCGCGGCCATCGTCGTGGCCGTCGACGTCGGCCCAGACGCCCGCGCCGCAGCCGTCCGTGCCGCAGCAGCCGGGCGATGTCGGGATCGTGATTACCGGCGACCGCGGCCAGCCGCCGCGCCTGGCCGTGCCCGATTTCATGGCCGCCGGCGACGCCGCCGATGTCGCCAGGGAGCTGGCGCAGGTGCTCTACGACGACCTGGCCTTCGAAGGCGAGTACGACCTGATTCCGCGCGACACCTACGCCTCGGTGCCGCCGGCGCGATCGTTTGCCGACGCGCCCTTCGACCGCTGGCGCGAGCTCGGCGCCGACGGCGTGGTGCTCGGGCTCGGTCTCGCGCAGCGGCGGCAACGTCAAGGTCGAGATGCGGCTCTTCGACGTGCGTTCACGCCGCCAGATCCTCGGCCGCGAGTACAGCGGGCCGGCGACCAACCCGCGCCTCTACGCCCACACCATGGCCGACGAGATCCACGAGACGCAGAGCGGACTGAAGGGCGTGGCCCGCACCAAGCTCACCTTCTCGTCCGACCGCATTCGCGACCGCGCCACCGACACGGTGGAATCCCGCAACGTGAAGGAGATCTTCATTGCCGACTACGACGGCGCCAACCAGCGCCGGGTCACGGTCAATCGCCAGCTGAACGTGTTCCCTTCGTGGTCGCCCGACGGCCGGGCCATCGCCTACACGTCGTATCGGCGTGGCTATCCCGATATCTTCATCTCGCTCATCTACCAGGGCACGATGGAGACCCCGACCAAGGGCGTCGGCCAGAACTGGCTGCCGGCCTTCTCGCCCGACGGCACGCGCCTCGCCTTCACCTCGAACCGCGACGGCAACTCCGAAATCTACGTGATGAACCGCGACGGCTCGGGCCTGCGCCGGCTCACCACCCACCCCGCCATCGACTCCACGCCGACCTGGTCGCCCTCGGGCGGGCAGATCGCCTTTACCTCGGACCGCACCGGCTCGCCGCAGATCTGGTCGGTGAGCGCCGACGGCCTGAACCTGCGCCGGCTCAGCTCCGAGTCCTACGCCGACCGGCCGACGTGGTCGCCGTCGCCCTACAACGAGATCGCCTTCTCGGCCCGCACGGGATCGCGCTTCGACATCAAGATCTACGAGGTCGACAAGGGCTCGACCCGCCAGATCACCTTCGGCGAGGGCAGCAACGAGAGCCCGGCATGGGCGCCGAGCGGCCGCCATCTCGCGTTCATGTCCACGCGCAACGCCCGCGCCAGCCAGATCTTCGTGGTCCGGCGCGACGGCCGGAACCTCAAGCAGGTCACCCGCGAGGGCAACAACTTCACGCCGAACTGGTCGCGCTGACGCGACCCGGCCATCCCGCGATCGAGACGACGACAGGAGTGAGAACGATGAAGCGCATGCGCATGACCGGAATCGTAATGGGAGTGGCGTCGCTGGCCGTGGCTGCCAGCTGCGCCAAGAAGCCGGCCCCGGTGGCCCGCCCGATGCCGCCACCGGCCGTGACCACCGGCAACGAGATGGGCACCACCCCGCCGCCGCCGGATCCGGCGCCGCCGCTGAGCGAGCCGGCGGTCGTGACCCCGACCGTCGTCCCGGAAGGAGCCATCGGCAGCAAGAACCTCGACGATCTCAACCGCGAGTCGCCGTTTTCCCCGGTCTACTTCGCGCTCGACAGCGTCGAGGTCGGCAGCGAGGGGCAGGCCATCCTGCAGGCCTCGGCGCAGGTGCTGCAGCGGCAGCCGACCTGGCAGATCACCATCGAAGGGCACTGCGACGAACGGGGCACCGCGGAATACAATCTGTCGCTGGGCGAACGCCGGGCGATAGCGGCCAAGAGCTACCTCGTCTCGCTCGGCATCGCCGCCGATCGCCTGCGGACGGTGAGCTACGGCAAGGAGTTCCCCTTCGACCCGGGTCACGACGAGACCGCGTGGGGCCGGAACCGCCGCGCGCACTTCGTGATCACCGCGAAGTGAGCCGCGGGGCTCGCCGGGCAATGAATCCAGTATGCTGACGGAAGGGTGCATGATGACCGGAACTGCTCTCCGCCTCGCCGTGGTGGCCGGCCTCGTCGTGGGCGCGGCAACGCCGGCGTTCGCCCAGCGCCGCGAGATGCAGCAGATGGCCGCTGACATCCGCATCCTGCAGGAGCAGACGCAGCTCCTGCAGAACGCGCTCATGGCCCTGACCGACGCGCTCAAATCGGTCAACGGCCGCATCGACGAGCAGACCGGCCTCAACCGCAAGGCCTTTGCCGACGCCAAGCTGCAGTCCGACGCGATGGGCGGCGATCTGCGCGTCGTGCGCGAGCGCGTCGACGACACCAACGTGCGCATCACCTCGCTGTCGCAGGAAGTCGAGGCGCTGCGCCTGGCCATTCCGCCCACGGCCACGATGATGGTGCCGGCCCCGACCGACCCGGCCGACGCCGGGGCCACGGGCGCGCCCGGCAATCCAACCGCGGCGCCGCCCGACGGCACGCCCGGGACCACGCCGGCTCCCGCCTCGTCCGCCCCGGCGCCCGCCGCTCACGGCGGGTTCGCCGATGCGCCTCTACGACACGGCCTGGGCCGACTACACGGCCGGCAACTACGACCTGGCGATCGAGGGCTTCAACGGCTACGTCCGGTCGTTCCCGCGCAGCGAGTTTGCCGACAACGCGCAGTACTACATCGGCGAGAGCTACTTCCAGCGCGGCAAGCTGCCCGAGGCCGTCGATGCCTTCTCACGGGTGATCTCGACCTATCCCAAGAGCGACGTCATCGGGCAGGCCTACTACAAGCGCGGCTTGTGCTACGAGCGCATGAACCAGCCCGAGCGCGCCCGCGAGTCCTACGACTACCTGGTCAAGACCATGGGCGATACCGACGCCGGTCGGCTGGCCAAGCAGCGGCTCGACGCGCTGAACCGCGCGCGTCCGCAATAGCCGCCCACTCCCCCGCGGCCGGCGCCGCTTTTCTTCGAGGACATCGACACATGGGCAGCGTGAACAAGGTCATTCTGGTGGGCAACCTGGGGCGCGACGCCGAGCTGCGCTCGACCCCGAGCGGCCAGTCCGTCTCCAGCTTCAGCATCGCGACGACCGAGAACTGGACCGGCAAGGACGGCCAGAAGCAGGAACAGACCGAGTGGCACCGCATCGTGCTGTGGGGCAAGACGGCCGATACGCTGCAGCCCTACCTGACCAAGGGCAAGCAGATCTATCTCGAAGGGCCGGCTGCAGACGCGGCAGTGGGAGAAGGACGGCCAGAAGCACTACACGACCGAGGTCAAGGCCGACAAGGTCGTGTTGCTCGGCGGCGGCGCGGGTCGCGGCGGCGACCGTGGCGACCGCGGCGACAGCGGTGGCTACAACGAGCCGATGGGCCAGCCGGCCGGGGCCATCACCGACGACGACATCCCCTTCTAAGCGGGTCGCGCACCCGCGCCTGTCAACGCGTGAGATCGCGCCAGCCACAAGCTGGCGCGACTCGCGTACAGGGCCCGGGTCCGGGCCCCCGGGTCTGGTCTAGGTGCCCTGCCGGCCGTAGCGATCTTCGATGCGGACGACGTCGTCGGTATCGGCGGTCGAAACCTCGAACACGTCGCTGTCCTCGATGGCCGTCATGCGGTGCACGGTCGGCGGCGTGACGTGCACGGCGTCGCCGGGTCCGAGTTCCTTGGCCACGAGCTGCCCATCGACCTGATGTTCGAAGAGGATCTTGCCCGACCACACGAAGATCGTCTCGTCCTTGCGGTTGTGATACTGCAGGCTGAGCGCGTGGCCCTTGTTCACGTGGATCACCTTGCCGACGTAGCGATCCGTCTGCGCCCACCACAACTCGTAGCCCCAGGGCTTCTCTACGCGCTTCAACGTCTCAGTCACGGTTGCCATCTCCTGCCGTCGATTGTCTCATGGCCGCGTCACCACTGGGCGGGACCGCGGTCGACGGCGGCGATGGCCTCGAGCAGGTGTTGCTCGACTTCGCCCGCCGTGGCCAGGCGCAGCGCCGCCGACGCCATGCGCCGGGCGTCGGGCACGTTGATGTCCTGCACGATTCGGCGCACCACCGGGATGGCCGACGGCGTCATGCTGAAGGCGCGGAAGCCGAGGCCGACGAGCAGCCCGATGAGGGCCGGGTCCGACGCCATCTCGCCGCACACCGAGGCGTCGATGCCCTGCCGGCCGGCCGCCCGGCGCACGAGCCGCAGGAGACGGATGACGGCCGGGTGCAGCGGCTGGTACAGCTCCGACACGCGCTCGTCGGTGCGGTCCACGGCCAGGGTGTACTGAATCAGGTCGTTCGTGCCGACGGTGAAGAACTCCGCCTCGCGCGCCAGCAGATCGGCGGCCAGCGCCGCCGACGGCACTTCGACCATGGCCCCGACCGGCACCGGCAAGCCGGTGTAGCCGACCTGCTCGGCCGAAGCGCGCATCAGGGCGGTGGCCCCGCGCATCTCCTCGACCGAGGTGACAAACGGGAACATCACGCGCAGGCGTCCGGCCGGCGCCGCCCGCAGCAGCGCCCGCAGCTGCGTGGTGAGCACCTCGGGCCGGGCCAGCCCGAGGCGCACGCCGCGCAGACCGGGCCGGCCTTCGTGGCGGTCGCGCCACGCCCACGGCCCGCCTTGCCGTTCGTCGAGATCGAAGGTGCGCACGGTGACCGGACGCGGGGCCAGCGAGGCGAGCAGCCCGCGGTAGATCTCGACCTGCTGCTCCTCGGTGAGCCGGGAGGCGGCGCGCCCGGCGAGCAGGAACTCCGTGCGGAACAGGCCGACGCCCTCGGCGCCGGCCTCGATGAGCGCCGGCACGTCCTCGAGCCGTTCCAGGTTGGCGTCGAGCCGTACGGCCACGCCGTCGGCGGTCACCGCCGGCTCCGGCGGCTCGGGGGTGACGATGTGGCGGCGGGGCCGCGCCGGCGCCCGGAGCTGCGCCTCGTCGATCTGGGCCGGCGAAGGATCGATGGTGACCACGCCGGTGCCGCCGTCGATGATCACCGGCGTGCCCGGCCGCACGCGGCGGCTGAAGTCGCGCAGGCCGACCACGGCCGGCACTTTCAGCGAGCGCGCGAGGATGGCGGTGTGGTGGGTGCGGCCGCCGGCGTCGGTGGCGAAGCCGAGCACCCGCGACCAGTCCATCTGCGCGGCCAGCGAGGCGGTCAGCTCATCGGCGACGAGCACCGCCGGGCCGTCGACCTCGCGCGAGCAGGTCGCTGGCCCAGCCGCCGGCGCGGCGCAGGTTCATGCGGACGCGCCCGGCCACATCGGCCAGGTCGCTGTCGCGCTCGCGCAGGTAGGGGTCCTCGACCGTGGCGAACACCGCGCACAGATCTCTTCGTAGGCGCGATGCACCGCCCAGGCGGCGTTGACCCGGTCGTCGCGGATGATGGCTCGGGCCCGGCCGAGGAACATCGAGTCGTCGAGGATCAGCAACTGCGCGTCGAAGAGCGGCGCCAGGTCGTGCCCCGGACCGCTGGCGAGGCGCTCGCGAATCTCGTGCAACTGGGTGTGGGAGCGCTCGCGCGCCCGCTCGAGCGATTGCAGTTCCTCGCCGACCCGCTCGGGCGGAATCGGGAAGCGCACGACATCGGCGTGTCCGGTGAGCACCACGGCGCGGCCGACGACCACGCCGGGCGACACCGGAATGCCGGTCAGGCGCTCCACGTATCCTCGCCGAAGCCGGTGCGGACCAGCGCCGCCAGCGACTGCAGGGCGTCGGCTTCGTCGATGCCGTCGGCGCTGATGGTGATGACGGCGCCCCGGGCGGCGGCGAGCAGCAGGATGCCCATGATGCTCTTGCCGTCCACCTGGCGGCCGTCGCGGGTCACCCGCACCTTCGAGCGGAAACGCCCGGCCAGCTGCACGAATCTCGCCGCGGCCCGGGCATGCAGGCCGAGCTGGTTCACGATCGTCACGGTTTCGGTCATCACGCGCCTTGGTCTCCTGTCCCGCCGCCCAGCAAATCCGAGGCGACCCATATTGCATTCCGTCCGTGTTCGCGAATCTCCCGGGCCGCCTCGAGCAGGCTGGCCGAGCCAGCCACGCCCGCGAGCTTGATGAGCATGGGCAGGTTGACGCCGGTCACCACCTCGACTTTACCGGGTTCCAGGAAGGTGATCCCAAGGTTCGCCGGCGTGCCGCCGAACATGTCGGTGACGATGAGCACGCCCTCGCTGCCGGCCACCGATTCCAGGGCCGCGGCAATCTCCTGCCGCGCGTCCTGCACGTCCTCGTGCCAGCCGATCGACACCGCCCGCATGTGCGGCAGGTCGCCGACGATGGTTTCGGCCGCGCTCACGAGCTCGGCGGCCAGCTGGCCGTGGGTGACGACGACGACGCCAATCATGGAACGACCTTTTCGCGCCCGGCATCCCGGTGGCGCACGCGGGCGGTGACGCCCTTGGTGCCGGCGAGCGCCCGCTTCAGCGCTTCGGCGACATAGACCGAGCGGTGGCGGCCGCCGGTGCAACCGATGGCCACCGTGAGGTAGCTCTTGCCCTCGGAGACGTAGTGCGGCACGAGGAACTTGAGGAACGAGGTGAGGCGCGACAGCAGCTGCCCGGTGGCCGGTTGCCGATCGAGGAAGTCGGCGACGGGTTTGTCGCGGCCGGTCTGGGGCCGCAGGGTGGGCACGAAATGCGGATTCGGCAGGAAGCGGACGTCGAACACCAGATCGGCGCCGAGCGGCAGGCCATGCTTGAAGCCGAAGCTCTCGAAGGTGAGCACCAGCGTGGCCCGCGTCTTCCGGTCGCGTGACAAGCCCAGGAAAATCTGGCGCAGTTCGTGGACGGTGAGATCCGAGGTGTCGACGATCTCGTCGGCCATGGCCCGGATGCGCCGCATCTTGCGCCGCTCCTGGGCGATGGCATCGCTGATCGGCTCCTCGGGCGCCAGCGGATGCGGCCGGCGGGTCTCGCTGAAGCGCCGGTGCAAGGCCGCCGGGCTGGCTTCGAGGAAGATCAGCGCTGGCGGCATGTCGGCCGAGGCCCGCAGGCGGGCGTAGACATCGGGGAAGGCCGTGAGGAACTCGCGCTCGCGGATATCGACGACGACCGCCACTTTGGCCAGGGCCTCCTCGCGCCGGTGCAGGGCGTGCAGCTCGGGCAGCAGGGCCACCGGCAGGTTGTCGACGCAGTAGTAGCCCAGGTCCTCGACGGCGTGAATCGCCTGCGACTTCCCCGCTCCGGACAGGCCGGTGATGACCAGGAAATCAGCGCGCGAAGGGCGGGCCGAGAGTTTGAGGGTGCTGGCCTTCACGATCCGTCTCCGCCGTCGAGATCCTCGGCGTCGTCGGCGTCGTCCTGGCCGCCGCGATCGACCCTCCGGTCGTGCGCCGCCACGAAGTTCCGCGCCGTGTGGACGCCGCGGTTGCGCAGCAGCTGGTTGCGGGCCGCCACCTCGACGAGGGTGGCCACGGTGCGGCCGGGAGCCACCGGCATGGTGACCTTGGGAATGCGCAGACCGAGCAGCTCGTGATACGCATCGTCGAGGCCGAGACGGTCGTAGCTGCGGGCCGTGTCCCAGCGCTCGAGTTCGACGACGAACTCCACGCGCTTGGACAGCCGGGTCGAGGCCACGCCGAAGATCTCGCGCACGTTGATCAACCCCAGGCCGCGAATCTCCATGTAGTAGCGGGTGGCGACCGGGGCGGTGCCGATGATCACCGTTTCGGCCCGCCGCCGCACCTCGACCGCGTCGTCGGCGACGAGGCGGTGGCCGCGGCTGATGAGATCGAGCGAGCACTCGCTCTTGCCGATGCCGCTCTCGCCCACCATCAGGACGCCGAGGCCGAGCACGTCCATCAGCACGCCGTGGACCATCTCGCGCGAGGCCAGCCGATCCTCGAGAATCGACATCAGCTTGCCGATGGCCAGCGGGGTCGGGACCGAGGTGCGCAGCAGCGGCACGCCCGCGCGGTCGGCTTCTGCGGCCACCTCGGGCGGCAGCGGCAGCGCGCTCGTGACCAGCACGCACGGGATGCTGGCGGCGAACGAGCGGGCGAGCACGTCGCCGCGCGCCGCCGGCGGCAGGCTCTGCAGGTGGCGCACCTCGCTGTCGCCGTAGATCAACACCCGCCCCGGCTGCAGGTACTCGTGGTAGCCGGCCAGGCCAGGCCGGTCTTCTGGATGTAGGGGCTGGTCACGGCCCGGTGGAGCCCGGCCGCCCCGGCCAGCAGCTCGACGCCGAAGCCGATCAGGTCTCCGCGACTGCGGAGCAGGTGTCCCACCGTGACGACGGGCGGAAGCGGCATGGCTACACTGCCGACGGCTAGTAGAGGACCTTGCGCTGGTTGGACGTGGGAATGCGAAGCTCCTCGCGGTACTTCGCGATGGTCCGACGCGCCAGCACCAGGCCCTCGCGCTGCAGGATGCTCACGATCTTGGAGTCGCTGAGCGGCTTGCGCGGGTCTTCCGCCTCGATGATCTTCCGGATGCGCGACTTGATCGTCACCGACGACACGGCATCGCCGAACGAGCTGCTGATGCCGCTGTGGAAGAAGTACTTCATCTCGAACACGCCTTGCGGCGTGTGCATGTACTTGTTGGTGACGACGCGGCTCACCGTGGACTCGTGCATGCCGATGTCGTTGGCCACGTCGCGCAGCACCAGCGGCCGCAGGTGCTCGATGCCGTGGTCGAGGAAGTCGCGCTGGAAGTTGATGATGCTGGTGGCGACCTTCTGGATGGTCTTCTGCCGCTGCTCCACCGATTTCAACAGCCAGCGGGCGGCGTTGAACCGCTCCTTGACGTAGGTGCGCGTGTCGGCGTCGGCCTGATCCTTGTCGAGCAGGCGCTTGTAGGACGAGCTGATGCGCAGCTGCGGCAGGCCGTCGTCGTTGAGCACGGCCACGTATTGATCGTCGACCTTGACGATGTAGACGTCCGGCATCACGTACTCCGGCTGGCGGGCGTTGTAGCGGGCGCCGGGCTTCGGATCGAGATGGCGGATGACTTCGATGTGTTCGCGCAGATCCTCGATGCTCATGCCCATCTTGCGCGAGAGCTCGGGAATCTGGTGGTTCTGCAGCAGGCGCAGGTGCTCGGTGACGATGCGCTCGGTCGGCGTGCCCTCGAGCCCGAGGGCGCGGAGCTGCAGGGTCAGGCATTCCTGCAGGTCGCGGGCGGCCACGCCGGTCGGGTCGAACGTCTGCACCAGGCGCAGCGTCTGTTCGACGCGCTCGATCGGCCACGGCCCCATCTGCGCGATCTCGCTGACCGAGGCCACCAGTTCGCCGTTGTCGTCGAGGTTGCCGATGATCGCGATGCCGACGGCGCGCTCCTCAGGATCGTCGGTCTTGAGCGACAGCTGCCACTCGAGGTGATCGGTCAGCGACGAACTGGTCGAGAGCGTGTTCTCGATCGGCGGCAGTTCCTTGACTTCGGTCGGGACCCGCGACCGGTAGCCGTCGTCGAGATACTCGCTGAAGTAGTACTCGTAGTCGTTGTCTTCCCAGTTGTCCGCCTTGCCCTCGGTGCGCTGGGCGTCCTGCTCGTCGGCCTTGTCGGTGGCCGGCTGGGCCTCGGCGGCCTGGAGGTCCTCGTTCGGGATCTCTTCGAGGAGGGGGTTCTCGACCACCTCCTGATTGAGCATGTCGGCAAGCTCCAACGTCGACATCGGCAGCAGCTTGATGGCCTGCTGGAGCGACGGCGTCAGAATGAGCTTTTGCGAGAGCTTCGCTTGGAGCTTCTGGTGAATGGCCATGAACTATGCCGGTGTGCGGCTCGCGGGCCCGTGCCCAGATGAGATTCTAGCAGCCGGTGCAAGAATCATGACAGGGTTTCGTCGGAAGTCAGTCCAGGCGGAAGTCCTGTCCGAGGTAAATTCTCCGTACATCGTCGTCCGAGGCCAGCGCCGCGGGGGTGCCGGCCTTGAAGATGGCGCCGTCGTTGACGATGTAGGCCCGATCGGTGATGCGCAGCGTCTCGCGGACGTTGTGATCGGTGATGAGCACGCCGATGCCTCGCGCCTTCAGATGGAAGATGATCTGCTGGATGTCGGTGACCGCAATCGGGTCGATCCCGGCGAAGGGCTCGTCGAGCAGGATGAAGCGCGGACTCATGACCAGGGCCCGCGTGATCTCGGCCCGCCGCCGCTCGCCGCCCGACAAGGTGTAGGCGGCCGACTTGGCCAGGTGCGTGAGCCCCAGTTCGGCCAGCAGCTCCGCCAGCCGGGCGCGGCGCTCGGCGCCGCTGAGCGGCAGCGTCTCGAGGATGGCCAGGAGGTTCTGCTCCACCGTCAGGCCGCGGAAGATCGACGGCTCCTGCGGCAGGTAGCCGATGCCCTTCCGGGCCCGCACGTACATCGGATCGTCGGTGACGTCGTGCTCGTCGAGCAGCACCCGGCCGCGATCGGGCGCCACCAGCCCCACCGTCATGTAGAAGGTGGTCGTCTTCCCCGCGCCGTTGGGCCCGAGCAGGCCCACGACCTCGCCGGCGCTGATGTCGAGGCTCACGCCGCGCACGACCGTGCGCCCGCCGTAGGTCTTGGTCAGCGATTCGGTGCGCAGCGTGGCCATGGTGGCGGGGCTCGAGTGTGGGGCCCCGGCGCGCGGGGAGGGGCGGCCGGTCACGGGGGCGGCGGCGGGCAACGCCCTCCACCCGTCGTCACGGTTCGCGTGGCCTGATTGCCGTCGACGATGAGCTTACCGGCCGTGCCGAAGAAGGTCAACGTGCGACCGGTCGTGACCCGGCAGTCCTCGGTGAACTGCACGGGCGCGCCGGTGAGCACGTAGCGTTCGTCGCTGGCGTGGTAGGTCAGGCGCTGGCCGCGGGCATCGCGGGCCGCCACCCGCGTCACCACGCTGTCGTACCCCTCGATGCGGTCCAGCGTGCGTCCCGGGCTGGCGAGCACGAGCGCGATCCGGTCGGCGCTGAGGTCCCCCTGCGGCCCGTTGACCTGCGCGTTGGTGGTGTAGGTGACGGTCCGGGCGGACTCGTCGTAGGCCATCTCGTCGCCGCGGGCGATGGTGCCGCGCGCCGCCGTGCTGCCCGGCGCCGCCTGCAGCGTCAGCGTCGACCGCACCCCGCCGCTGGCCGCGAGATCGCCCCGCTGCTCGTCGAGCACGATCCGTTCGGCGATGATGTTGGTGTCGCCCTGCCACAGCCGTGCCTTGCCGCTGTAGACGGCCTTCCGCGCCTGGCTGTCGTACTCGAGCGCGCCGGCGCTGGCGATGAGCGGCTGGCCGCCGTCGAGGAGCGCGGGGGTGCGGGCCGTGCCCTCGCCGCCGCGTGCGGCGGCCGGCTGCATCACGCTCGACACCGCGCCGGTGGCGCTCACCGCCGTGGTCGCCAGACCGATGGTGATGGCGGTGGCGTCGATCCGCAGGCCGGTGTCGGTCACACTCGGGGGCGTCGCCGCGGCTCCGTCGGGGCTGAGCAGTTCCAGGCGATCACCGGTGATGAAATAGCGGGCTTCGGCGGCGGCGGCGTGCAGCGACCCGGCGTCGAAGCGCGCCCCGCCCACGAACGTGGCGCGCTCGGCCACGCCGGCGGCGGTCAGGGCCAGCGTCAACGTCTCCGACCGGGCCTGGCGCGCCGGCGCGGTGCGGGCGGTGCCGCCCTCGCGGAAGTCGACGCCGCCGGTGAAGCGCATGGCCGTGAGGCCGGCCCCCGCCGCGCCGTCGCCGGTCAACTCGGCGGCGCGAATCGTCCGGGCCGGCGTGCCGCTCTGGGCCGGCAGCGTGACCAGCAGCCGTTCGCGCGCCACCAGGCTGGTGATGGCCCCGTCGGGGCCGAGCGACAGGTCCACCCACTCGGCGGCCAGGCGCTGACCGGGGGCCCCGCCTACGCCGGCCAGTGTGATGCTCGCCTGTCCGGCCAGGGTGGCGTGCTGGAGCGTGCGGCCGTCGTCGGCGTAGTCGAGGTTGATGTCCTGCGCCTGCATCGCCCGCAGCGTCCCCATGCCTTCGCCGCCGGTGATGACGCCCCGGCCGCGCAGTTCCATCGAGTCGGGCTCGTCGCGATCGGGCAGCAGGTAGACCATCATCTCGTCGGCCGAGATGGTCTGGCCCGGGCGCGTCACGCGGGCGTCGCGCTCGAGCCGCAGGTAGCGTTCCTGGCGCGCCTCGCCGAAGGCCCCGGCGCGGATGTCCATGGCGCCGTCCTCGCCGCCGGCCACGTGCACGACCGACTGGTCGAGCAGCCACATGGTGTCGCGGTGCTTGTCGTAGGTGAAGCCGACGCCGGAGCCGGTCGTGCCGCCGCGCGCGAACGACACCGGACCGGGCGCCCGCACAATGCCTTCGCCGTCGGCGTAGCTGGCGGTCTCGGTCTTGGCGACCAGCCCGTCGGACGCCTTCAGCACCACGTCGCCGGTCATCCGCACCGAGGTCTTGTCGGTGCCGACCGTGCCTTCCTTGGCGGCCATGGTGAAGCTGCGCCCGTTGCGGTTGGGCACGCGCACGACCAAACCGGTGGCGACGGTGCGGCCGTCCTTGTAGGTGCGCTGTTCGTCGAAGTCGAGGGCGAACTCTTCGCGCTCACGCGTGCTCTGCGCGGCCTCGCCCTTCTTCACCTGCGAGATGACCTGCTCGGCCAGCGGCGTGACCGGGGGCGGCGCCTCCTGGGTGCGCCGGCTGCCGGTGGCCCAATAGGCGCCGCCGGCCACCGCGATGGCGACCACCCCAGCCACGAGGCGCGCGCGGCGCTGCCACGACGTCATCTTCCCAGGCCCTCGATCCATGGTGACGGATAGACCGGGGCGGCGCAAGCCGCGGTCACGAGGAGCGCCGGGCGTCGGAGAGGCGCAGTTCGGTGTAGGTGGCGCCGTTGAACTCGTTCTGCTCGAGGGCGTAGGCCACCTCGAGCGTCGCCGTCGCCGCCGGCCAGCAGCGGTTCCTTCTCCACGCTGTTCCAGGCGATGGCGCGGAAGGTCCGGCCGCGCTGGCGCAGCGACATCTTGAGGTGCCGTTCCTTGAGGCGGCGCGGGCCGTCGACGACCTCGACCGGGCCGGTGGTGAAGAGCGGCTTCGGGTTGCCCAAGCCGAACGGGGCCATGGCCATCAGGTCGGCGACAAACGACGGGGTCACGCCGTCGAAGTCGAGCGGACCGTCGAGGTGCAGGTTGGGGCGCAGATCGTCGGGACCGAGATGCAGGTGCGCGAAGTCGTTCACGGCGCGGCGGAACTCGGGGATGCGCGCGGCCTCGAACTGGAGGCCGGCCGCCTGCTTGTGACCGCCGAAGCGCTGCAGCAACGGCGCGCACGACTCGAGCGCCGCCAGGATATCGAAGCCGGGGATGCTCCGGCACGACCCGTGGGCCACGCCGTCCTCGATCGACAGCACGATGGCCGGGCGGTAAAAGGCATCGACCAGCTTCGAAGCGACGATGCCGATGACGCCGCGGTGCCACCCTTCCCCGCCGACGACGATGACGGTATGGGCGCCGATGTCCGGATCGGTCTCGACCGCCTTGCGCGCCGCGGCCACGATGTCGGCTTCTTCGGCGCGGCGCCGGGTGTTCTCCGCGTCGAGCTGCTGGGCGAGAGCGGTGGCTTCGGCGGCGAGCGACTCGTCGGAGGCGAGCAGCAGGCGGGTGGCGATGTCGGCCGTGGACATGCGGCCGGCGGCGTTGACCCGCGGCGCCACCATGAACGCGATGTGATAGCTGTCGATGGTCTTGCCGGCCAGGCCCGAGACGTCGAGCAGGGCGCGGAGGCCGATCTTGTGCGGCCCCCGGGTCAGCTGTTCCAGTCCCAGCTTGGCGATGACGCGGTTCTCGCCAACGAGCGGCACCACGTCGGCGAGCGTGCCGATGGCGGCGATCTTCACGAACGCGTTCAGCCAGTTGTCGTGCCCCGTCCGTCTGACAGAGGCCCTGCACGAGCTTCAGCGCCACGCCCACGCCGGCCAGGTTCTTGTCGGGATAGGGACAGTCGTGGCGCTTGGGGTTCACGACGGCGAGCGCCTGCGGCAGCGCCGTGTCGGGCTCGTGGTGGTCGGTGATGATGAGGTCGATGCCGAGTTCGGCGGCCCGCCGCGCCGCCTCGGGCGCGCGGATGCCGCAGTCCACCGACACGATCACCACGGCTCCGTCGGCGTGCAGCCGATCGATGGTCGCCGGCTGGAGGCCGTAGCCGTCGCGGACCCGCTCGGGGATGAAGTGCGTTACGTCGGCGCCCATCAGCTCCAGGGCCCGGCGCAGGATCACCGTCGAGGTGACGCCGTCCACGTCGTAGTCGCCGTGCACGACGATCCGCTCGCGCCGCGCCACCGCCGCCAGCAGCCGGTCCACCGCCTTGCCGAGATCGGTGAGCAGCCAGGGATCGAGCAGGTGGGACAGCGACGGCTTGAGGAACCGCGCCGCCTGCTCGGGCTCGCAGTGGCCGCGGATGGCGAGCAGCCGCGCGATGACCGGCGAGACCCCCAGTTCGGTCTGCAGCCGCAGGATGTGGGCGTCGTCGCAGGGCCGCGCCTTCCAGACGAGCGGTGGAGCCACGCCGTCAGGCCTCGATGAGGCCGACGTGGCCCATCCGCCGGAACTTGGCATAGCGCTGGTCGAGCCGCGCCGCGGCGGGGAGCGCTCCGACCTCGGCCAGGGCCCGGCCCAGGGCCGCGTCGAGCGTGGCCCCGGCCGCGACCGGATCGCAGTGCGCGCCGCCCGGCGGCTCGGGCACGATCTCGTCGATGATGCCGAGACCGAGCAGATCCGGGGCGGTGATCTTGAGGGCCTCGGCCGCCTGGATCTTGCGGGCGGTGTCGCGCCACAGGAGCGCCGCGCAGCCTTCGGGCGGGATGACGCTGTAGACGGCGAACTCGTGCATCAGGATGCGATCGCCGACGGCGATGCCGAGCGCCCCGCCGCTGCCGCCTTCGCCGTGGACGACGACGATGATCGGCACGTTCAGCACGGCCATCTCGCGCAGGTTGACGGCGATGGCTTCGGCCACCCCGCGCTCCTCCGACTCGATGCCGGGGTAGGCGGCTGGCGTATCCACGAAGCTGATCACCGGGCGGCCGAACTTCTCGGCCAGCTGCATGGCCCGCAGCGCCTTGCGATAGCCCTCGGGCCGCGCGTAGCCGAAGTTGCGGTAAATCTTCGACTTGGTGTCGCTGCCCTTCTGGTGGCCGATGACCATCACCGGCGCGCCGTGATACGCGGCCGGCCCGGCGACGATGGCGTGGTCGTCGGCGAAGCGCCGATCGCCGCGGATCTCGACGAAGTCGGTGAAGAGCTGCTCGACGTAGTCGAGCGTGGTCGGCCGCGCCGGATGCCGGGCCACCAGCACCCGCTGCCACGGCGTGAGGCGGGTGTAGAGGTCGGCGCGGATGGCGGTGATGCGGACGTGCAGCCGCGCGATGTCGCGCTGCCGGTCCGGGGTCGAGGGCAGCATCGACAGCGCCTCGATCTCCTTCTGCAGCACGCCGATCGGTTCTTCGAAATCGAGCAGGTCAGCCATGAATCCCGTCTATTGCAGCACAACCGAGCCGGCGCCGCACAGCCGTTCCACGGCGGAGACCAGCTGTTCGGAGGGGCGTACGCGAATCTGCGTGGTCACGTCGGCGCGCACGCGCAGAGTGCGGTGGGCGTGGGTGACCTCGACCTCGAGCACGATCGGCCGGTCGCCCTGGTGCTGGGCGAACACGTCCCACAGCGCCTCGAGCGTCGAGCGCGAATGGGTGCCGGTCCGCAAATGAATGCTGACCGTGCGGGCCAGCCGCTCGCGCAGCGTCTCGAGCTTGAACATGCCGGTGGCCTGGAAGCGCGACGACTCGTCGTCGCGTTCGAACTTGCCCTGCACGAGCAGCAGCGTGCCGGCTTCGATGAACTGGCGGAACCGCCCGTAAGTCTCGGGGAAGACCACGACTTCGACCGAGCCCTGCGCGTCTTCCAGCATGAAGACGGCCATGGCGTCGCCCTTCTTGGTCTTGAGCGCCCGCACGCTGGCCACGATGCCGCCGACCGCCACGTCGTCGAGCACCAGCTTGCCCGGCGCGCCGTCCTCGGCCGCGGGAATCTCCGACAGCATCAGGTCGCCGATGGCGCGGGCGCCGAAGGCCTTCAGGTCGCCGAGGTGGCGGTCCACCGGATGGCCGCTCAGGTAGAGCCCGAGGGCCTCCTTCTCGTTGGCCAGCCATTCCATCTCGGACCACGCCGGCCCGTCGGTCGGCAGGCCCGCCGCCGGGCCGTTGGCCGCCGGCGTCGCCTCGCCGAAAAGGTTGGCCTGACCCTGCTCGCGGTCGCGCTGCACGCGGGCGCCGTGCTCGATGGCGGCGTCGATGGCCCGCATCAGCCGGGCCCGGCCCACGGCCGGCGGCAGCGGCGGCGCGCCGGGCATGAGGGCCAGGCTGTCGCAGGCGCCGCTCTTGACCAGCGCCTCGAAGACCCGGCGGTTGGCCAGGCGCAGGTCGAGTTCCTCGGCCAGTTCGTGGAGCGAGGTGATCCGGCCGAGCCCCTGGCGCACGTCGAGGATGGCCTGGATGGCGCCCTCGCCCAGACCCTTGATGGCGGTAAGACCGAAGCGCACGCCCTCGGGCACCACCGAGAAGTGCTGCTGGCTCTCGTTCACGTCGGGCGGCAGCACGGCGATGCCGCGGTCGCGCGACTCGGTGATGTAGAGGGCGAGCTTGTCGGTGTTGGCGGCTTCGATGGTGAGCAGCGCCGCCGCGAAGTGGCGGGGGTAGTTGGCCTTGAGATAGGCCGTCTGGTAGGCGAGGAAGGCGTAGGCCGTCGAGTGCGACTTGTTGAAGCCGTAGCCGGCGAAGTACTCCATCAACTCGAAGATCTTGGTGGCCTTCTTCTCGGAGATGCCCTTGGCCTTGGTGCCCGCGAGGAAGGCCTCGCGCTGCTTGGCCATGACCTTGGGATCCTTCTTGCCCATGGCCTTGCGCAGCACGTCCGACTGCCCGAGCGTGAAGCCGGCCAGCACCGCGGCGATCCGCATCACCTGTTCCTGGTAGGCGATGACCCCGTAGGTGTCGGCCAGGATCGGCTCGAGCGCGGCCAGGTCGTACTTGACCTCGGT
This sequence comes from uncultured Acidobacteriota bacterium, assembly GCA_963834325.1. Classification (GTDB taxonomy): domain Bacteria; phylum Acidobacteriota; class Vicinamibacteria; order Vicinamibacterales; family UBA2999; genus CADEFD01. Next base: position 1,663,752 of record CAWIBL010000012.1, on the reverse strand, counting down.
CTTGCCCTGCTTGCGGGCCACGTAGTCGTCGACCATGCCGCTCTTGAGCGGGCCGGGGCGGTAGAGCGCGTTCAGCGCGATCAGGTCGTCGAGGCGCTGCGGCTTCGACTTGCGCAGCAGCTCGCGCATGCCCGAGCTCTCGAACTGGAAGATGCCGTAGGTCTGGCCCTCGCAGAAGACCTGGTAGGTCTTCGGATCGTCGAGCGAGACGGCGTCGATGTCGAGCACGACGCCTTCGGTGCGCTTGATCTCGGTGAGCGCGTCCTGGATGAGGGTGAGCGTGCTCAGGCCCAGGAAGTCCATCTTCAGCAGGCCGACGCGCTCGACCTCCTTCATCGCCCACTGGGTGGTGATTTCGTCGCGGTTGCTCCGGTAGAGCGGCGCGTAGTCGGTGATCGGCCCGGGCGCGATGACCACGCCGGCGGCGTGGACGCCGGCGTTGCGCGACATGCCCTCCAGGCGCTGGCCCATGTCGAGCACGTCGCGGACGCGCGGATCCTTGTCGCGCATGTCGCGCAGCACCGGGTTCTCGGCGAGCGCCTTGGCCAGCGTCATGTCGAGGGCCGGCGGGATCTGCTTGGCGATGCGGTCGACGTCGGCGTAGGCCAGATCGAGCACGCGGCCGACGTCGCGGATCACCGCCTTGGCCTTCATCGTGCCGAAGGTGATGATCTGCGAAACGTTCTCGCGCCCGTACTTGCGGGTGACGTAGTCGATCACCTCGCTGCGCCGCCGTTCGCAGAAGTCCACGTCGATATCCGGCATCGACACGCGCTCGGGGTTCAGGAAGCGCTCGAACAGCAGGTCGTAGTCGATCGGGTCGACGTCGGTGATGCGCAGGCAGTAGGCCACCAGGCTGCCGGCGGCCGAGCCGCGGCCGGGCCCGACCGGAATGCCCTGCTCGCGGGCATAGCGGATGAAGTCCCAGACGATCATGAAGTAGCCGGTGTACCCCATGCGCTTGATCATCGCGATCTCGTAATCGAGCCGCGTGGCGTATTCGGCCAGGGGATGGCGCAGCTTGCCGTCGGCGTCGAGCTGGCGCAGGCGCACCAGGCGTTCCTCGTAGCCCTGGCGGGCGACGAACTCGAAGTAGTCGTCGAGGGTGTAGCCCTCCGGCACCTCGAACTTCGGCAGGTGCAGCGTGCCCGACGGAATCGTGACGTTGCAGCGCTCGGCGATGGCCAGGGTGTTCTTCATGGCCTCCGGGAAATCGCCGAAGACCTCGGCCATCTGCCGGGCCGTCTTGAGGAAGAACTGGTCGCCGTGGTACTTCAGCCGCTTCTCGTCGTGCACCGACTTGCCGGTGCCGATGCAGAGCAGCAGGTCGTGCGGCTTCGAGTCGTGCTGGTGCAGGTAGTGCACGTCGTTGGTGCAGACGAGCGGCAGCCCGAGGTCGCGGGCGATCGGCTGCAGCCCGGTGTTGACGATGCGCTGCTCCTCGATGCCCTGGTACTGCATCTCGAGGAAGAAGTTGCCGGCGCCGAGGATGTCGCGGTAGGCAGCGGCGGCGGCCAGGGCGCGCTTGGCGTGCTCGGTGCGGATCTCGCTGGCCACTTCGCCCTTGAGACAGCTGCTGAGGCCGATCAGGCCTTCGCTGTGCCGGGCCAGCAGCGCCTTGTCGATGCGCGGCTTGTAGTAGAAGCCCTCGGTGTAGCCCGAGGACACCAGGGCAATCAGGTTCTTGAAGCCGGTGGCGTTCTCGGCCAGCAGCACCAGGTGATTGGCCGTCTCGCCGGGGGTGCCCGACTTGTCGCGGCGATCGCCGGGCGCGACGTAGACCTCGCACCCCAGGATCGGATTGATCCCGCGCTTGCGCGCCGCGTCGTGGAACACCACCGCCGAGAACATGTTGCCGTGCTCGGTCACCGCCAGGGCCGGCATCTTCAGCGCGGCGGCCTGGTCGAGCAGCTCCTCGATGCGGCAGGCGCCGTCGAGCAGCGAGTACTCGGTGTGGCAGTGGAGGTGGACGAATTCACTCATGGGCGGAGACTGACCCGGGTGCCGCTTGTGATCCTACTCCCACTCGATGGTGCTCGGCGGCTTGGAGCTGATGTCGTAGGTGACGCGATTGATGCCCCGCACTTCGTTGGTGATCCGCCGGGACACGGCCTTGAGCAGGCCGTAAGGCAGCTCCGCCCAGTCGGCGGTCATGAAGTCGGTGGTCTGCACCGCGCGCAGCGCGACGACGTAGTCGTAGGTGCGGCCATCGCCCATCACCCCGACGCTCTTCACCGGCAGGAAGACGGCAAAGGCCTGGCTGGTGAGATCGTACCAGCTGCGGCCCGCGTCGTCGCGCCAGCGCCGCAGTTCCTCGATGAAGATGGCGTCGGCGCGCCGTAGCAGGTCGGCGTACTCCGCCCGCACCTCGCCGAGGATGCGGACGCCGAGCCCAGGTCCGGGGAAGGGATGACGATGGACCATCTCGGGCGGCAGCCCGAGGGCCAGGCCCAGCTCGCGCACTTCGTCCTTGAAGAGATCGCGCAGCGGTTCGAGCAGCTCGAGCCCCAGTTCGGCCGGCAGGCCGCCGACGTTGTGATGACTCTTGATCGAGACGGCCTTCTTCGTTCCGGCGCCGCCCGACTCGATGACGTCGGGATAGATCGTGCCCTGCGCCAGGAAGCGCGCGCCCTTGTGGCCGCCGTCGCCGGCGGTGAGGGTCCGGGCTTCGGCCTTGAACACCTCGACGAATTCGCGCCCGATGATCTTGCGCTTCTGCTCGGGGTCGGTGACCCCGGCCAGGGCGCCGAGGAACTGCGCGCTGGCGTCGACGTGGATGACGCGGGCGTGCAGGCGCCCGACGAACATCTCCATGACCAGGCGGCCTTCGTCCTGCCGCAGCAGGCCATGGTCGACGAACACGCAGGTGAGCTGATCGCCGATGGCCCGGTGGATGAGCGCCGCCGCGACGCTCGAGTCGACGCCGCCCGAGAGGCCGAGGATGACCTCGTCGTCGCCGACCTGGGCGCGAATCCTGGCCACGGCCTCGGCCACATGGTCGCGCATGACCCAGTCGGGCGCGGCGCCGCAGATGCCGAGCACGAAGCGTTCGAGGATCGCCGCGCCCTGCCGGGTGTGGGTGACCTCGGGGTGGAACTGCACGCCGTAGAAGCGACGCGCGTCGTCGGCCATGCCGGCAATCGGGCAACTCGGCGTCGAGGCCATCAGCGCGAAGCCGGGCGGAAGCGTCGTGACCTTGTCGCCGTGGCTCATCCACACGCCCAGCATCGCGTCGCCGCTCTCGCCGCGGACGTCCTCGAGGCCGTCGAGCAGCGCCGCGTGGCCGTGAGTCCGCACCTCGGCGTAGCCGAACTCGCGGTGGCTGCTCGGCTCGACCTGCCCGCCCTGCTGGACGGCCATGGTGAACATGCCGTAGCAGATGCCGAGCACCGGCACGCCGAGTTCGAAGACGGCCTGAGGGGCCCGCAGCTCTTGCGCCTCGTAGGTGCTGGCGTGGCTGCCCGACAGGATGACCCCCTTCACCTCGTGCTGGCGGGCGTAGGCGCGGACCCAGTCGTCGCTGACGTCGCAAGGGTGGACCTCGCTGTAGACGTGCGCTTCGCGCACGCGTCGAGCGATGAGCTGGGTGACCTGGGAACCGAAATCGAGGACGAGGATGGATTGGTGTGCCACGGATGTTGCCGGAACCGCGCTCGGGACGCGCCCCTCAGGGACGAGGGAGCAGCTATTATAACGGGGTGCGCCGCTTGCGACCCCCCAGCTATTGTGGTGCCGCGCTGATCTGTGCGGTCGTGCTGCTGCCGGTCGCGGCCTCCGCGCAGGCTCCGGCGGGGCCCGCCGGCCCGCCGCCCGCCGGCGCTGAAGCCGCTCCGCCGGGCGGGCCGGCCGGTGTCGCTCCTCAGCGGCGGCGCCCTCGACCTGCGCTGGATGACCCCGGCGGCCAGGCCGCTGGCGGCGCCGCCCGCCTTCGACACGCAGTCGGCGTATGCCGCCACCCGTGACGGCGCAGCTGGTCGCCTGGGATCTCGACAGCGGCCGCGCCCGCTGGCAGGTGCCGGTGGCCACGACGCTGCCGGTGGCCGTGGGCGGCGACCTCGTGTTCGCGGTCGTCGCCGGTGGCGTCGAGGCCCGGCGCGCCGACTCCGGGGCCGTGGCCTGGCAGCGCGCGCTGCCCGGCGCCGTGGCCGCTCCGCCCTACTGGGACACGGGCTGGCTGATCCTGTCCTTCGAGGGCGGCGACCTGGCGGCCTTCCGCGCCGCTGACGGCGAACTGCTGTGGCGCGCGCCGCTCGGCGCCGTGGCGCACGTGCCGCCGGTTCCGGCCCTGGACAACCTGTATCTGGGGCTGGCGGACGGCCGCACGGTGGCGCTGATCCTGGCCACCGGGCAGACCATGTGGACCCGGCAGCTCGGCGGCGTGGCGACGGGGCTGACGGCGCTCGACGACCAGTTGCTCGTCGGCACGACCAGGGACGGGCTCTACAGCCTCGACCTCACCCGTGGCCGCACGCGCTGGCGCTGGCGCATCGGCGCTCCGGTGGTGGCCGCGGCCGTGGCCGACGACGAAGCGCATCTACGTGTCGGCCTACGATCACCTGCTGCGGGCGCTCGACCGCACGCTCGGGCAACCTGCGCTGGCGCCGCGCCCTTCCCCATCGCCCGGCGGGGTCGCCGGTGCTCGTCGGCGAGATGGTGGTCGTGCCGTCGCTGGCCACGGAGCTGTCGGCCTACGATGCCGCCACTGGCGCTCCGGCGCTGTCGGTGGCGAGCGCCAGCTGAAGTGGCCGGCAGCATCCGCTTACCGCGCCGGCGGCCCGCCGGCCGGCACCCGGCTGGTGGCCGTGTCGGTCGAAGGGCAACTGCTGGCGTTTGCGCCGCGCGTCGAACCGGCGCCCGTCGCGCTCGGCGATCTGCCGGGCGCGGTCGTGCAGGAGCCGCCTCCGGCTCAGGCCGCGTCGCCGCCGCCTCCGCCCCGCCCGCGCGACAGCCGGTAGAGCCGCACGATAGGCGACGAGCGCCGTCAGGCCGAGGAACTGGAAGACGAAGCCGCGCACCAGCCACGCCCCGACCTGGAGCGGCAGCGCCGCCAGCCCCACGAACGGCACGAACGCGATGAGCCCGAGCGCCGCCGTGGCCAGGACCGAAGCGGCCGTGCCCAGGGCCACGAGCGTCGAGGCGACCGCGAACACGACGGCGATGTCGAGCGGCTGGCGCGCGAGCGAACGCGGCGACGCGGCCGAGGGCGGTCACGACGTCGCAGTCGTCGACGGCGATGACGATCTGCGTGAGCAGATAAAGCAGGTTCACGAGGGTGATGGCGGCGACGACACCGGCCGTGATGCCCGCCAGCCGCGCCGCGTCCCAACCGCCGCCGCTCCCGCCTTGGGTGAAGGCCACGCCGGCGACGCCGAGGACGGCGGCGTAGGCGAGGAAAAGCCCACCCGCCAGCCACGCGAAGCGGCCGAACACGCCTCTGCGCGCCGGTGGTGGCCCGCTCGAGCGAGAAGCGCGAAGCGGCGCGCACCGCGGCAAGACGCAGGGGCGGATGCTCGAGCGGATCGGCCTCGCGTTCCGCGGTGGCCAGGATGGCAATGGTGCCGCCCTTGACGAACGCCATGAACAGCAACCCGCCGATCAGCACCACCGCCACCGCCGCCAGGAACGCCGCCAGCGCCAGCGGATGCGCGAGGAGCGCCGCGGCCACGGCCAGCACCGCGCGGCGCACGCCCTGATCGAAGAGGCTCTTGGGATCGAGGCCCGAGGTCAACACCACCAGCGCCGCGCCGCCGACGACGGGCACGGCCAGCAGCGTGGTGTAACAGGGCGTCGGCGATGAACTGCACGAGCACCACGTGCCAGTTCGCCGCGGTGATGAGGGCGCCGCGCTTCAGCGCCAGCTTGGGGGAGGCGGTGAGCGCCATCACTCGAGGATGCGTCACTATACCATCCGCCCTGCGGCCGCCCCTCGTGATGCGGCTTGTCGGGGCGCGGAGGAGCCTGCCAGAATAGGCGTGGATTCATGACCTGTCCCCCGGCGGTTGCCCGCGGCCTCACGCGCGTCTGTACGGGGATGCTCGCCGTGCTCGTGGTGGTGGCCGGCGCGGCCTGGGGGCTGGCCCGGCAGCAGCTCGGCGCCACCCCGGCCGACACCCGCGCCCGCATCGAAGCCGAGCTGCGCGGCCATCTCGCGGAACTCGGCCGGGAGCTCGACCGCGCCGTGACGCCGTTTGCCGCCGAAGGGACCATGGTGGAGGCGGCCGCGGGCGGCGCGGCCGACGCCGTCGAGCGGTTGTTCGCGCGGGTGGCCCAGCGCCGGGGACCCGGTCGCGATCCCGCGGTCGCGGCGCTCACCATCTACGGCGCGGACGGAACGCCGCTGGCGTGGGAAGGCCGGCCCGCGTCCTTGCCGACGTCCCGCGTCACCGGACCGACGGCGACGTTTCTGGTGTCCACGCCGCTGGGACTGCGGCTGCTCCGGCTCGAGCCGGTGCTGCAGGCGACTGGGCGGCCGGCGGCGCGTCGGCGCGGTGGTGGCCGAGGCCACGCTCTCCACCGTCGGGGCGGTGCCGGGCGTGGCGGTCAGTCCGACGGCGATCGAAGGCCGGCTGGCGCCGGTGCTCTTCGGTCCGGTCGCGCCCCACGCCGCCGACGCGACCGCCTTCGACGTGCTGGCCAGTGACGGCCAGCCGCTCGGCACGGCCCGCGTATCGGATACCGCGATCCGTCGAATCGCGCGCGCCGCTGGTGGGGGCGCGTCTCCGGTCTGGTGTGGGCCCTGGTCGCGGTGTGGCTGGCGCTGCTGTGGGGGCCGCTGGCCGACTGGCGCGAAGCGGCGCGTGGCGCCGGGCCGTATCTCGTGCTGACCCTGGCCGCGAGCGGCGCCGGCCTCGGCGCGTGGTGGAGCGTGCGGCGCGCCCTCGACGCGGCGGGGGTTGGCGACGCGCCGTCCTATCGCCTGCTGGCCACCGCGCTCCTGGCGGTCAGCCTCGCCGCGCTCGCGCTCGGCGCCGCCGAGCGCTGGCGTGCGGTCCGCCGCGGGGCCGAGGACCTGGCCGGGCGACGGCGGGCGGCCGCCGCCCGCACCGCCGTCTCGGGCGCTGGCCGGCGCCGCGCTGGGGGTCCTGGCCGCGCGCTACGACGACGTCGTCGGCGCGGTCATGCCCGGCGCGGCCGCCGCGGCCGCGCGAGTGGCGCTCACCTCCTCGACCCGGCGCGGCTGGCGTCGGCCGCGGCGCTGCTGCTGTTGCAGGGGGCGGCGCTGATGCTGGCGCTGACGCTGGTCGGGACGGCGTTGCACGCGCTGGCCGGTCACGCCCGCCGCCGGCACCGCGGCGGGCGCGTCGTCGTCACCGCGGCGGCGGCGGTGGCCGCCGCCTGGTGGGCGAGTCCGGAATCGGCGATGTTCTGGACGGCGCTGCCCCTGGTCGCCCTGGGCCTGGCCGTGAGCGCGGGGTGGGACCGGGCCCGCCGGATCCTGCGGCACGGGTCGCAGCCGGCCCGCCTGCTCGTGCTCTTCATCATCCTGGCCCTGCCGTCGCTCTCCGCCTACCCGGCGCTCGCCGCGCGGGCGGCGCGCGCGCAGCGCCAGGTCATCGAACACGACCTGGCCCCGCAGGTGGCCAATCAGCGGGCCAACCTTCAGCTCTTCCTGCGTGAGGCGCTGGTCGAGATCGACGCCGCGCCGGACCTGGCCGACCTCGTCGCGGCATCGGCGGCGGAAGGCGCCGGCCAGGTGCCGACCGACGCCGCGTTCCACGTCTGGTCGCAGAGCTCGCTCTCGACGCGCCGTCTCACCTCGTCGGTGGAGCTCTACGACCTGTCGGGCCGGGTGGCCAGCCGCTTCGCGTTGAACCTGCCCGAGACCGCCGCCGATCAGGTGTGGCAGGAAACGTCGTGCCAGTGGGAACTCTTCGAGGAGGTGTCGCCGTTCTTTGCCGAGGAGCGGCGGCTGCTCCACGCCGGCCGCGCCGTCTGCGTCGACGGCCGGCCGGTCGGTTCGGTGGTGGTGCACGTCGTCCTCGACTACGGCAACCTGCCGTTCCTCACCGCGCAGAATCTCTACGTCGGCCTGATGCGCGCCACCGCGCAAGGCGGCGAGGTCGCCGATCAGGGCGACATCGCCTTCGTGGTCTACGGCTGGAGCCGCCGTCCGCTGTTCGTCTCGGGCGGCGAAGCGTGGCCGCTGTCGCCGCCGCTCTTCGCGCGAATCGCGTCCTCCCGGAACTCCTTCTGGGCCACCATCGAGGACCGCGGCGTGGCCTCGGACGTGTTCCTGCTGAACGACCGCGGGGCCATCTACGCCATCGGGCATCCGCGCATGGCCCTGCTGGCGCACTGGGCCACCGTCGCCGAGCTGATCGCGCTGGCGGCGCTGACCTTCGGCGTGCTGCTCGTGGCCGTCGCCGTGGCCTCGCTCGTCGGGGCGCGCGCGCCGGTGTCGGGCCGCGCCCTGCTGCGCGAGGTGCGGGCCAGCTTCTATCGCACGTTGTTCCTGGCCTTCGTCGCCGCCGTGGTCGTGCCGGTCGTGGCCCTGGCGCTCGTGACCCGCGCCTACATGGCGACCTCGCTCGACCAGGACATCGAACGCGAGGCCACGCGCACAGTGCTCTCGGCCAGCCGCGTGGTCGAGGACTTCGCCACCATCGAGTCGCGCGGCGCCACCAACCTGCCGGCGCTCGACGACAGCCTGCTCGTGTGGCTGAGCCGAGTCATTGGCGAGGACATCAACGTCTTTGCCGGCACCGGCCTGCTGGCCTCGAGCGAGCGCAACCTCTTTGCCTCCGGCCTGCTGCCGACGCGCACGCCCGGCGACGTCTACCGCGCCCTGGTGCTCGAGGGCCGGCCGACCTACATCGCCCGCGAAAGCGTCGGCACCTACGACTACCGGGTGGCCTCGGCGCCAGTGCGCGTCGACGACCAGCAGGCCATCGTCAGCGTGCCGCTCACCTTGCGCCAGCGCAGCGTCGAGCGCCAGGTGAACGAACTCGACCGACGCGTGCTGCTCGCGGCGATCGCCTTCATCCTGCTGGGATCGGCCATCGGCTACTGGGCCGCCGAACGCATCTCCGATCCGGTGAGCCGGCTGACCCGGGCCACGCGCCGCCTCGCCGCCGGCGATCTCGACGCCCGCGTGCTGGTGCGCACGAGCGACGAACTGGGCCGTCTGGTCGAAGCCTTCAACGGCATGGCCGACGACCTGCGCCGGCAGCGCGATCAGCTGGAGCGCACCAACCGGCTCGAGGCCTGGGCCGAGATGGCGCGGCAGGTGGCCCACGACATCAAGAACCCGCTCACCCCGATCCAGTTGAACGCGGAGCACCTGCGCCGCGTGCACATCGATCGCGGACAGCCGCTCGGCGCCCTGGTCGACGACTGCGTCAACAACATCCTGCTGCAGGTGCGGCTGCTCAGGCAGCTCGCGTCGGAGTTCTCGAGCTTCGCCAGCTCGCCGCAAGCGCGGCCGACCGCGACGCCGCTGGCGCCGCTGCTCGACGAGATCCTCGCGCCCTATATGACGGCGCTGGCTGGCCGCATCGACATCAGCCACGGCGTCGCCGGCGGCGACCTGACGCTGATGGTCGACCGCGTGCTGCTGGCCCGCGCCCTCACCAACGTGATCGAGAACGCGCTGCACGCCATGCCGGGCCAGGGGCGCCTCGACGTGCGGGCCGTGGCCGACGGCGCGACGGCGCGGATCGACGTGACCGACGCCGGCGTCGGCATGGACCAGGCGGCGCTGGCCCGAATCTTCGAGCCCTACTTCTCCACCAAGGCCACCGGCACCGGGCTGGGCCTGACGATCGCGCGACGCAACGTGGAGCTGAACCGCGGCCGCATCGAGGTGGCCAGCACCCAGGGCGTCGGGACGACCGTGTCGCTGTGGCTGCCGCTGGCCGGACCGGACGGCGCCAGCGAGGGTCAGCGCCTGCCTGGAGGCGAAGGCGGCGGCGACGCGGACGGGGACGTCTCGGGTCGCGCGGCGGGCTGAGCTCCGCGCTACGGGCGCGGCGGGCCGGAATCGGCGGCCCGTGGCTCCACGGCGCCGACCTCCGCCGGCGACCGCCGCCGGGCGCCGGCCGCGCGTCACCGTCCACTCGATGATGGGCGACAGCAGGTAGCCGTAGGCGAGCGCCACCAGGGCCTCCTGGGTGTAGGCCACCATCAGGGCAATCGCGCCGGCGGCAATCAGCAGCACCTTGGGGTTGCGCGGCGCCGCCAGGTTCAGGGTCTTCATGCTGCGGAACCGGAACGTGCTGACCATGAGCAGGGCCGGCACGATCAGCATCACCAAGGCCAGCACCGCCGGTCCGCGTTCGTCGATGCCGTAGGGATAGAAGAAGATCGTGGCCGCGGGAATGCCCGCCGCCGACGGGCTCGGCATGCCCACGAAGTAGCGCTTGTCGGCGACGCGCTGGATGTTGAAACGCGCCAGACGCACCGCCGCCGCGGTCAGGTAGAGGAAGCCGATGGCCCACCCCAGCCGGCCGAGTGGCGCCAGGCCCCACTGGAAGGTGAGGGCCGCCGGGGCCATGCCGAACGAGATGAGGTCGGCAAGCGAGTCGAACTCCACGCCGAAGGCGCTCGACGACCCGGTCATCCGGGCGATGCGGCCGTCGAGCATGTCGAGCACGATGGCGAAGCCGATGAACGGCGCCGCCGTCTCGAACTGCCCGCGCATGGCGTAGACCACGCAGGCCCAGCCGCAGAACAGGTTGGCGACCGTGAACAGGCTGGGCAGGAGGAACACGCCGCGGCGCAGCCCGCGGCGTTCCGGGACGGCCTCGCGCGGGACGGCCTCGTGACTCATCAGCGGTCCCACTGCGCCAGCACGGTCTCCGCGGCCACCACGTGTTCGCCCTTTTTCACGCGCACGGGAAGACCGGCCGGCAGGAAGACATCCATGCGCGAGCCGAACTTCATCACCCCGATGCGCTGCCCGACGACGAGCACGTCGCCCTCTTGCACCCGCGTCACGACCCGCCGCGCCAGCAGGCCGACGACCTGGCGGAAGACGCCCGTGCGGCCGTCGTGGTCGACCCAGATTTCCGACTGTTCGTTGGCAGCCCCGCTCTCGGGCTTGTAGGCGGGCAGGAACTGCCCCACCTTGTGGGTCACGCGCGTGACGCGGCCCGAGAACGGCGAGCGGTTCACATGGACGTCCATCGGCGACAGGAAGATGGTGATCTGCTGCCAGGTGCCGGGCGGCGAGTCGGCGCCGGCGGGGCCAACGGCCATCACCTTGCCATCGGCCGGCGACAGGATGAGCGACTGGTCGTTCGGCAGCAGCCGCTCAGGGTCGCGGAAGAAGAAGACGAAGGCGACCGCCAGCAGGGCGCCGGGCACGGCCGCCCAGCGGCCGCCGAGCCACGCGCCGAGAAGGGCCACGACGATCGCGCCGAGGATGAAGGGCCAGCCGGCACGGTCGAGTCCGATGATCTGCACTCGACGATTGTAACTGTCGCGCGGGCCGGCGTGACAGGGGTGCGACGCCGGCCGCGGGGCCGGCGCCGCCGCGAACGCTGTGGGCTCAGGCCGGCAGGGGAGGGTTGGCGCCGGACTGGAAATGCCTGCGCAGGGACTCCATCTGGTCCTTCAGGCGCAGCTTCTCTTTCTTCAATCGGACTTCTTCGAGCTGTTCGTCGTCGCTGAGGTGGGGTTTCGAGGCGAGGCGTTTGAGGCGGTCGTCGAGCGAGTGGTGGTCGGCGGAGAGCTGACGGAGACGCGCGTCATCGGAATCAATCATGACATCCGCTCCTTTCCCAGCGGGCCGGCGCACCGTGCGCCGCCCAGTCGCGACTCTAACACCGGCCCCCGGCGGGTTCAAGCTGGGCGGAACCGCCGCGCCACAGGATGAGCGCGTCCTCGACCGGGTGGGTGTAGTAGGCGCGCCGCAGGCCGGCCCGGACGAACCCACCGGTTTCGTACAACGCGATGGCCGCCGTGTTGGAAGCCCTAACCTCGAGCGTGGCCTTGGGCGCGCCCAGGGCCGCGGCCTGATCCAGACTGTGCACCAGCAGGGTCCGGCCGATGCCGCGCCGGCGCCATTCGGGGTGCACCGCGAAGTTGTTGATGTGCGCCTCGTCGAAGATCCGCCAGAAGGCGCAGTAGGCGATGACCAGGCCTCCGCTGCGGGCCACGTAGATGAAGCAGCGCGCCGGGTCGGCCAGCTCGCGTTCGTAGTCGGCGCGCGTCCACGGCCGGTGGAAGCAGACCGCATCGAGCGCCATCAGGGCGTCGATGTCGCCGGGCGAGACGAGGCGGTCGAGGGTCATCGGGCGCGGGTGGCCGCGGCGCGGCGTTCGCGATCGATCTCGACATCGGGCCGGCGGACGTACTCCGGCATCAGGCCGTGCGGCGGCCCGGTGAGGCCGAGCGCGTGCATCCGCCACGCCACCTGGCCGACGATGCCGGCCAACTGCGCGGGCGCCGGGAGCAGCGGGTGGCCAGCCTGCTGCAAGGCCTCGCGCGCCGCCGGCTGGCAGGCGCCGACGACGGGCATACCGGCCGGCACCTCGAGCCGCCATGCGGACAAGGTGGCGGCGGGCCCGGCCGCGGCCGGCGCCGCCAGCGGCACGAGCGGCCAGGCCGGCGCGCCGCTGGCTGGCCGTCGATAGGCGGCGGCAAAGACCTCGCCGCGCGAAGCGTCGAGCCACGCCCCGGCCTCACCGAGGAGCGGGTCGGCTTCGAGCGCGGCCCACACCAGCGCCGGCAGCGACGGCACGCCGGCGGCCGGCCGGTCGAGCGCCAGCGCCAGGCCCTGGATGGCCGCCAGGCCGATGCGCAAGCCGGTGAAGCCGCCGGGGCCCGTGGCCACGGCCAGCAGGTCGACGGCGCTGGGGACGAGTCCGGCCACGGCGAGCACCGCGGCGAAATCAGCGGGCAAGCGTTCGGCGTGCGAGAGGGACGGATCGCCGGGCCGCTCCGCGACGACCACGTCGTCTTTCAGGAGCGCCACACTCCCCTCCCGGGTCGTCGTCTCGAGCGCCAGCAGCCACATGCGTCAGCCGCGTGCGCGGCATCCCGACTATACTCGACGTTTCCGGGCCGGCCGCCGTGCGCGCCCGCTCACTCGAGGTCGTCCTGCCCCTCCCTCCCGACACCGCCCCCCCGCTTCCGGTCGCGAGCGCCTCCACGACGCCGGCCATGCGTCAGTACCTCGAGGCCAAGCGGCTCCATCCGCTGGCCCTGGTGTTCTTCCGGATGGGCGATTTCTACGAGCTGTTCTACGAGGACGCGCTCGTGGCCGCGCGGGCCCTCGACCTGACGCTCACCTCGCGCTCCAAGGACGCGGCGACGGGCGCCGCGGTGCCCATGTGCGGCGTTCCCTTCCACGCCGGCGACGGCTACATCAGCCGCCTCGTGAAGCAGGGCCACCGCGTGGCCATCTGCGAGCAGGTCGAGGACCCGAAGAAGGCCAAGGGCGTGGTCAAACGCGAGGTCGTGCGCGTGGTCACGCCCGGCACGCTTGGCCGACGCCAGTCTCGACGCCCGCGACTCGGCCTTCCTGATGGCCGTCACCGGCCTCGAGACGCCGCCCGGGCCGCAGGCGCGGCTGGGCGTGGCCTGGCTCGATCTGTCCACTGGCGAGTTCCAGACCGCCGAGTACGCCGGGGCCCAGGCGCACCAGGCGCTCGACGACGAAATCGCGGTGCTGGCGCCGCGGGAAATCGTCGTGCCGGCCGGCGTCGTTCCCCACGCCCTGCTGCCCTCCGCGGAGCGCATCGCGGTGACGCCCGTGGACGGCTGGACGTTCGATCCGGCGCGCGCGGCCGCGACGCTCTGCGAACAGCTGCGCGTGGCCGGGCTGCAGGGCTTCGGCCTCGACGGCCGTCCGCACGCCGTGGCCGCCGCCGGGGCGCTCGTGCGCTACCTGCGCGACACCCAGAAGGCCGACCTGGCGCACGTGCGGTTCATTCGCCTGCGCGAGACCGCCGGCCGCCTGATCATCGACCCGATGACGATGCGCCACCTGGAGGTGGTGGAGTCGTCGCAGGGAGGACGCCACGGGTCGCTGCTCGCCGAACTCGACCGCACCGTCACGCCCATGGGCGGCCGCATGCTGCGCGCGTGGCTGCTCTCACCGCTGGTCACGCTCGAGCCGATTCGCGAGCGCCTCGATGCGGTCGAGGAACTCGCCTTCCGCGCCGCCGACCGCGGCAAGGTGCGCGACACGCTCAAGGCGGTGCTCGATCTCGAGCGGCTCGTCTCGAAGGTGGCCCTGGCCACCGCCAGTCCGCGCGATCTCGTGGCCCTGGCCCGATCGCTGGCGGCCGTGCCGCGCACCCGCCTGCTGCTCGGCGAGTGCCAGGCGCCGCTCATCACGCGCCTGGTGGCCGGCCTGGACGATCTGCGCGAGGTGCGTCAGACCATCGACGCGACGCTGGCCGACGAGCCGCCGCTGCTGGCCCGCGACGGCGGCGCCGTCCGCGACGGCGTCGACGCGGAGCTGGACGAACTGCGCCGGGTCAGCCGCTCGGGCAAGCAGGTCATCGCCGAGCTCGAGGCGGCCGAGCGCGCGCGCACCGGGATCCAGTCGCTGAAGGTGCGCTTCAACCGCGTCTTCGGTTACTACATCGAGATCTCGAAGTCGAACCTGCACGCGGTGCCCGACGACTACATCCGCAAGCAGACCATCGCCGGGGGTGAGCGCTTCGTCACGCCGGCGCTGAAGGTCCACGAAGAGAAGGTGCTCGGCGCCGACGAGCGCAGCCTGGAACGCGAGCTGGAACTGGTCGAGACCCTGCGCGTGGCGGTCTCGGCCGAATCGGCGCGGGTCCTCGACACGGCGCGCGCGGTGGCGGCCCTCGACGTGCTGGCCGGGCTCGCCGAAACCGCGGCCATCGGCAACTACACCAAGCCCTACGTGCACGACGGCGACGAACTCGTGGCCACCGATGTGCGTCATCCGGTGGTCGAGCGGCTGGCCGGCGGCACCTTCGTGCCCAACGACGTCGAGCTGAACGGGTCCAGTCAGCAGCTGGTGGTGCTGACCGGGCCGAACATGGGCGGCAAGTCCACGTATCTGCGCCAGGTCGCGCTGCTCTCGCTCATGGCCCAGGCCGGCTCGTTCGTGCCGGCGCGCGAGGCCAAGCTGGGGCTGGTCGACCGTATCTACGCGCGCGTCGGCGCCTCCGACAACATCGCCCGCGGGCAGTCCACGTTCATGGTCGAGATGCAGGAGACCGCGCACATCCTGAACGGCGCCACGTCGAAGAGCCTGGTCGTGCTCGACGAGGTCGGACGCGGCACGGCTACCTTCGACGGCCTCAGCATCGCCTGGGCGGTGGCCGAGCATCTGGCCACCAACCAGCGGGCGCGGCCCAAGACGCTCTTTGCCACCCACTACCACGAGCTGACCGACCTGGCCGACGGCGTGGCCGGGGTGGTGAATGCCCATGTCGCCGTGCAGGAGTGGAAGGACGACATCGTCTTCCTGCACAAGATCCTGCCCGGCCGCTCCGACCGCAGCTACGGCATCCACGTCGCTCGCCTCGCGGGCCTGCCCCCGCCAGTGCTGGCCCGCGCCAGGGAAATCCTGTTCGCCCTGGAGCGCGACGAACTGGCGCGCGGCGGCAAGCCGGCCATCAGCGGCACCCCGGTGACGCCGCAGCAGCAGCTCGGGCTGTTCCAGGCGCCGATCGTCGACGATGCGTTGCGCGACAAGCTGCGCGCCGTCGACATCGATCAGACGACGCCGCTCGAGGCGCTGCGGCTGCTCGCGGCGTTCAAGCGCGACGCCGACGACTGAGGCGTCAGGCCTTGAGCTTGTCGATCTCGCTGCGCGCCTCGGCGGCAAACGGCGAATCGGCGTGCTTCTCGACGATCTCGGTGAGGGTCTTGCGGGCCTCGTCGATCTGCCCCGACGCGCGGTAGGTGCGGGCCAGTTCCATCAGCACGCCGTCGACCGGCAGCTGGTTGGTGGTCTGCGCGACCAGGGTCTTCAGCGTGTCGACGGCCGGACCGTACTGGCCGGCGCGAGCCAGCGCATGCGCCTTGCCGAGCGCCGCTCCGTGGGCGATGAGGTCGCTGCCGGTGGCCAGCTCCTCGTAGTGGGCGCGGGCCTCGTCGTAGCGGCCGAGGCCGACGAGGACGGCGGCGGCGTTCGAACGGGCCAGGCGGCCCGGGGTGCTCGAGGGGCCGGCCTCGTAGGCGGCCAGGAATTTCGGCAGGGCCGCGTCCAGCTTGGCCTTCTCGGTCGGGAAGGTGCCCGCCGCCTGAGTGGAGCCCGGCGTCGGCGTCTGCACCGGCGACTCATAGCTCACCATGGCTTCGGCCAGCAGTCCGGCCACGGCGGCCTGCTGGTTGCGCTGCCAGGTGACGAAGCCGCCGATCGCGGTGAGCAGCACCAGGATGCCGGCGCCGATGGTCAGCAACTGGGTGCGGTTCTGGTTCGCCGCCAGCAGCGCCGTGGCCACTTGGTTTTCCTTGAGATGCTCTTTTTCGGAATGCTTCATACAGTCGCCCAGTGTACCAGACAACCGGCCACGACGGCAGGGGTGGCGGAGGTCCGAAGGGGACGGCGGCGGGTCGCCGGCCTGGTGGCCAGGACGCGCCGCCGCCCCCTCCGCGCGGAACCGGTTAGCGGATGGCGCCGTTGACGCCGTCGGGGAAGAATCCGCCCGCCACCTTCAGGACCTGCGCCGGGGTACGGATGGTGCTGAGGCCGCTGCCGTCCACCTGGAAGGCGCGGCCGGCCGGCGACATCAGCGGCAGCACGTCGAACTCGTCGACCGCCGGGACGGCGAGGCGCGCGTCGGAGACCAGCAGACGCAGGACGCCGGCGTGCTGCGCCTCGGTGAGGGCGATGCGCGCGGCCGCCTCGAGGATCGGCTTGCTCGTAATCGACGTCGCGGCGCCGCCGTAGGCGCTCATGCCCAGATCTTCGAAGGCGCGGGCCAGGGTCAGGAACTCGTTCTGGTTGCGGAAGCCGAGACCGAGCGCCTCGAGGTTGATGGCCGGCTTGGCGATGGCCGCGGCCCCGAGCGCCTGGCGCAGGAAGCTCACGTGGACGAGTTCGTCGATGGTGATCTGCGCGGCGATGGTGCCGGTGCGATCGTCGAGCGCCACGCGGGCCCCGCCGCTCGTCGCGCCGGCGCGGCCGGTGCCGCTCGTGCCGATGCCGGCATCGGCGATGCGGCGGCCGGTGGTGGCCACGTAGTAGAACTCAGCCTCCAGATACTCGAGGTTCAAGGCGAAGTTCAGGATGTCCACATCGGTGATGCCCTGCGCATGCACGCTCGAACCGGCGCCCATCAGCATCGCCCCGCCGATGCCCAACCCGGCCCCCATGGCGTTCTTGGCAAAGGCGCGGCGGCTCACCGGATTGACTACCAGATCTTGAAGTGCGTCGGTCTTGTTCATGTCCTGCTCCAACGTGGCGCGATGGGAAGTCGAATGGACGTACAGCCGACCGGCCACTGCCGGCGTACATCGGGTCTACGCGGCAAGTCATCGAACGGATGGCCGGCGCCCGCCGCAATGCGCCGTCCCTCCGGGGAACTCAAAAGCGGTAGCTGAGGCCGAGGCGGACGCTGTGCACATCGAAGCGGTCGGACCGCTTCATGTCGGTGCCGGCCGCGTTGACGAGGATGAAGGGATTGGTGGCCGGTGCGGGCCCCGCCGAGCGCACGATGCCGTCGTCGCCCGCGTCGAGGCTGGCAAACAGATATTCGCCGCTCACGCTCCACCGTCCGCCGAGCCGGATCTCGAGTCCGCCTCCCGCCTGGTAGCCCCACGCGCCGTCGGTGCGGCTCTCGCCGGTGGCGGGAGCGAAGCGTATTGACGCCGTTGCTTGAGGTGAAGACGTGTTCGATGCTGGCCCAGGCGCCGCCGCCGGTGCCGTAGACCAGGACGCGGTCGGTGCCGAAGCCGACGCGGGCGCGCAGGCCGGCCATGTAGTTCAGTTCGCGCGAGAACGAATAGAACGCCGGGGTGGTGCTGAAGGCCGTCACGCCGTCGATGACGTTGGCGCGTGACAGATCGGCAAGCGCGCCGACCACCAGACGACCGCGCTGCCAGTCGTAGCCGACGCGACCGCCGAAGTCGGCCGCATCGTCGTCCTCGCTGCAGCCGGCGGCCGGCTGGGGGCCCAGGGCCACGCCGGCGCAGAAGCCGGGCGAGAAGGCGTTGGCTCCGGCGACCGTGCGCACCGTGTCGTCGAACGTCGCCGTCGAGGTTGGTGTCGAACCCCACGGTTTCCGACGCGTCGTCGCGCTGCAGGGCGGCCCCGACCGTGGCGGCGATGTAGGCTCCCGTCCAAGTCGTTGCCGCGGGCGCCGTCTGTCCCGACGCCACGCCGCCCACGCCGAGCGTGGCTACGCACGCGATCGTGGCCACCACCGATTTCATCACCGATGAGATCCCCTCGATCCCATCGATCCCGCCGCTCGTCAGTCGCTTCATGCCGTCCTCCTGGCGCCGCACACTCGGGCGCACAGACGGACTACGGGCGACAGGCCGGTTCGGATGATTGCGGTCGAGGTGGAGCGACCGCGACGCGGCTAGACGGCGGGAACGCCGAGCAGGACCTTGTCGCCAGTGGGTGCGGGCACGCCGCCGGCCGGCTCGAGCGTCACGGCGAAGGCATCGACGGGTCCGGGCGGAGCGTCGGCCAGCACTTGCGCCTGCCCGCTTTCGTCGAGCGCGAAGACGCCGCCGCTTACCGGCACGCCCTTGACGATCGACCACAACTGATAGACGCGGCCGTCAGCCAGGCGGGGCAAGGCCTCGGCGGCGAGGAACAGGCCTCGCGTGGGACTCACGTAGACGCGCGCCCGGGCGGCATCGGCCGGGCTGACGCCGGCCAGGGTCGTGGTGGCGACGTCGCGGGCGCTGAGGATGGCGGCGGCGCGCTGCCGGTCCGACCGCTCGCGCGAGGACTCGGCCCGCACGTTCATCATCGCCGAGGCGCTGCTGCGCAGGTCGGCGACGGTGGCGCGCAGGCGGGCCACCTCCCCACGCGCCGACATCCAGCCCAGTGACGTGGCCAGGGCGACGAAGGTCGCGGCCGCGGCCAGCAGCCACGGCCAGCGGCTCACCGACGGCACCGCCCGCGGGAGCGGCAGGGCCGTCGCCCGGCTCTCGTCGTTGGTCGCGGCGTCTTGCGGCTCGGCCGCGGCCCGCCGCCAGCACGCGCGCCCGAAGCTCGGCCGGCGGCGCCACTTGCGGCACGGTCCGCCCGAGGGCGTCGAGGACGCGGAGGTCGTCGCGATCCTGCGTCATGGCCGATCATCCGGGCCAGCGCCGGCCGGCGACATCGCCGCCCGCAATGCCAGCAGGGCGCTGCGGACCCGGGACTTGACCGTGCCGAGCGGGGTCGACGTGCGCTCGGCGATTTCGCTCTGCGTGAGGCCGCCAAAGTAGGCGAGTTCAACCGCTTCCCGCTGTTCGTCGGGTAATTCCGCCAGGACGATCCTGGCGCGGTCCACCTGCTCACGCGAGGCCATTACCTGTTCTACGCTGGGCCCGGGCGCAGGGATGGCCGCAGCGGTGACGTCGATGGTGACGCTTTCGCGCGAGGTGGTCCGGCGGCGGAGGCAGTCGATGGCGCGCGTGCGCGCCATCATGAGCAGCCACGAGGCCACCACGCCACGCCCGTAGTCGTAATTGCGGGCGGTGCGCCACGCCTGGGTGAAGACCTGCTGAGTGACGTCCTCGGCATCTTCGGGACGCCTGACGATGCGCAGGGCCAGCGAGTAGACAGCCGTGGCGTGACGATCGTAGAGGTCGGCCAGGCCGCTGTGGTCGCCGCCGCAGATGCGAGCGATGGCCGCACGGTCGGCGGCCAGTGCCTCGGCGTCGTCAGAGAAGCTCCCGGACACCGCCATGCGAACGCCTTCGGTTGACACGCGTCGTCAGTCTAACACCAGGCCCGCCGCGCCGGCGTCGACCGGACCTGCCACCGCTCCAGACGACCAAGACGGGCTGGCTGGCCGCCGGTCAAGTCCGGGGCCGCCGCGCCGATTAAGAGGACCGGAGCCCTGCTATGACCTTCGATGAGACCTGCGGCCTGAAGAATCGTGCGCCCGTGCGCCTTCGCGACGGCACTGTCGGCCATATCGTCGTCTGGCACCGCGCCACCGCCGCCGTGGCCATCGCCGTGGCCGGGAAGCCGGGACCAGTGAACGTGCCGTGCAGCCGGCTGATGCGCGACCCGGCCGGCGAGGTCGTGGAGATGGTCGAGCCGTCGACGCTGCCGGAGGCTGTTCCCGCGGCGTCATGAGCACCATCCGGGGGCGCCGCGCGACCCCAGGGCAACGAGCGCGAACTCAACCGGTTGCGTAGCGTCGCCGCGCTCTTCTCGGTGGCCGTGCCCGGTCTGGGCCAGATCTACCAGCGCCGACGAGCCCTTGGCCTGCTGTGCTTCGGCACGGTGGCTCTGGGCTATTGGACGCTGCCCCTTCTGGGAACTGCCCTTCACATGTTCTGCGTGCTGAACGCCTACACGGTGGGCCTCATCACGCAGCTCAATCACGCGCTGCTCACCGACGCGCCGCCAGTGTTCGACCAGACGCCCGTTCGCTGAAGGTGAACGGCGACGACGACGCAGCGCGTTCCCGGCGAGGGCCGAATCCGGGCGGGCGCCGTCGCCCCTAGCGCCGGAGAGCGAAACGTGGTGCTGATCCAGTTGCTGCTGCCGACGGACGTGCCTTGGTGGCGCCTAGGTGGGGTTCACGGCCGGTTCCACGCCGACCAGACGCTGGACCTCGGAGAGCAGCGGGACGAGCGGCACGGGCTTGAGGAACAGGCTCGTCATCCCCGCCGCGCGCGCGCGCTCCTGGGCGTCCAGCAGCCCGGAGATGCAGATCACCGGAATGTCGGCCAACGCCGGGTTCTGGACCTGTGCCTTACGAAAGGCCACGCCGCCCATCTCCGGCATCTCCAGGTCCAGCAGGATGAGGTCGGGGCGGTTTTCGCGCGCCGACCGCAAGGCCAGAATGCCGTTGGGCGCCAGCGTCGTTCTGAAGCCACAGGATTCCAGGTAGACGCCCAACGACCAGGCCGAGTCCTCGTTGTCGTCGACGATCAGAATCAGGACCTCCGACGGCACCTTCAAAGTCATCCATCATCCTCAGTGGTGAGACGCGGGCGCACCCGGGCCGGGCGTCTCTGCCGACCAGCGCACCAGTGACCGTGCGCCGGACGTCTCCGACTAGCAGCCTGGTGAAAATGTGCCTGAGAAGGGCCTCCGGTCAACCTCAGCGGCGTGGCCCGACGCAGCCTTGCCCGGTCTGGCGCTACCCGCTCCCGTCGCCGATCCACGTCTCGGCGCCGAGGCCGGTCAGGATCCCGCGTTCGGTGGCGAGGGCGACGAAGGTGCTGACCAGGTCGGGGCGCCGCCATCCCGCGGCCACTTCCCTCTCCAGTTCGCGGCACGCCTCGGCCAGCGGCATCGCGGCTTTGTAGGGCCGCACGGAGGTCAGCGCATCGAAGACATCGACGGTGCCCATGATCTGCGCCAGCAGCGGGATGTCGTCGCCGCGAAGACCGTCGGGATAGCCGCTGCCGTCGTAGCGCTCATGATGATGGCGCACGATCGGACGGACCGGCTGCAGGGACCGCAGCGTGCTGCACAGCCGGTCGCCGATGACGGTATGTTCCTTCATCACCGCGTACTCGGCGTCGGTCAGGCGGCCGGGTTTGAGGAGCACCGCATCCGGCACCCCGATCTTGCCGATATCGTGCAGCACGCCGCCGCGCGCCAGCGCCGCCAGATCCGCGTCGGACAAGTCGAGGGCGCGGCCGAGCGCCGTCGCATAGTGCATCAGGCGCTGGCAGTGCCCTTCGGTCGATCGGTCGCGCGCTTCGATGCGTCCGGGCGAGGCTGAGGAACGTCGCCTCGGCGTACTCGAGTTCGTCGGTGTAGCGCTTGATGCGGACGAGCGAGCGCACGCGCGCGCGCAGTTCCGCGCCGTTGATCGGCTTGCTGAGAAAGTCGTCCGCCCCGGCGTTGATGCCGGTGAGTCGATCGGCGGCGCCTTGCATGCCGGTCATGAGCACGACCGGAATCAGCCGGGTCGCCGGGTCGCTCTTGATCCGGCGGCACACCTCGAACCCGGTCATCCCGGGCATCTGCACGTCGGCCAGCACGAGGTCCGGATGTTCGGCCAGCGCCAGCGCCAGGCCTTCCACGCCGTCGTTGGCGCGAAGCACGACGTGGTGTTCCTGGGCCAGCAGGCGCTCGAACAGGTCGAGGTTCTCGGGCATGTCGTCGGCGACGACAATCCTAGCGGCCTCTCCGGAGAGCGGGTCGTGGGCGGGCGGCATGTTCAGGGATGGCCCGTGCGGGCGGCCTCACAAGAACCATACCCTTTCTGACCTGGTGGCATCAGGATTACGACGGACGAGCTACTGAGCCACCGCCGGCGGATGACGCGGCAATCCGTTCCCGCCGCGGCTCGGCCAGCCACGACCGCAGGCGGTCGAGCGGCCAGCAATTGACGATGCGCTCGCTCGGGATGCCGGCCAGCCGGGCGTGCGCCAGGGCCGTCTCGGCATAGACCAACTGCGCCGGGGCATGGGCGTCGCTGTCCAGCGCGAAGAGGCAGCGCGCGTGCAGCGCCTGTCGCGCCAGACCGTGATCGAGGTCCTGCCGCGACGGGTCGCCGTCGATCTCGATGGCCACGCCTTGCGCGGCCGCCGCCTCGAACACGACGTCCCAGTCGGCGACGACGCCGGCGCGGGATCCCGCCATGCGGCCGCGCGGGTGGGCCAGGATCCGGACCTGCGGGTGCTCGACGGCGGCAACCATGCGCGCCGTCTGATCCTCGGCCCTGCGCAAGCGGGAATGCGGCGCCGCCAGGACCACGTCGAACAGCGCCGCTTCGCTGGGGCTGAGATCGAGCTGACCATCGGCGCCGATATTGGCCTCCACGCCCTGGAGCAGACGGAAGCCGACCGGCGCGGCGCTGTTGACTTCGTCGATGGCGCGCCGCTGCTCCGCGGCGTCGGCCATCGACATGCCGCCGGCGATTTTCAGTCCATGAGAATGATCGGTGACGGCCGCATAGCGGTAGCCGCGCGCGCGACAAGCGGCGGCAAGGTCGGCCACCGTGGCGCTGCCGTCGCTCCACTCAGAGTGCATCTGCAAATCGCCGTGGTAGTGTGCCGACCGCGGCCCGCCCAGGCGAGTATCGGCGAGCACCCGCACGACTTCGGCGCGGCTGAGAAAGTTGCGGCGCAACGCGCGTTGCCGTTCGACCTCGGACCTCGTGCCGCTGGCGTCGATGGCGCGTTCGACGGTGGCCGACCCGCCAGTTTCCAGGACTTCGTGGATCACCCGCGCGGAGCCGGGGCCGATGCCGGCAATTCGCGCCTGCCCGCCGCCCTCGTCGAAGAGTTCGGTCAAGGGCCGTTCCAGCGCGAAGACGACGCCAGCGGCGCGCTTGTAGCCGAGCCTCTGCCCTTCCGAGGGCTGCACCAACGCCAGGTCGCGTAGCCACCCGCTGACCGCCGCGTTGACGTCGGCCGTTGCGCCGGCCGCCGCAGGGTCGGGCGGTTCCAACGACCCTACCGCACGGCGGTGGTGCCGACCGCAAACGCGGTCGTGGCTTTCAGAGCCAGGGCCCCGCCGATGCCCGCGAGCGACACCAACAGCAGATAGCTCAGCCCCAGGTAGGGCCCCATCGCCCGGATGACGACCACGGCGAGCGCGACGACGGTAATCGCAAACACGTCCCGGATGTGACCGACCTCGGCGCGGCTGAGCACCGCCGCCAGCAAGGCGCAGCCGCCGGCGCAGAGCACGCCCATGACCAGGTTGTAGAGGATGTGCTCTCCCGCCATGACGCGCACGATGCGACCGGCAAGACAGCCCACCGCGCAGCCAAGGGCGAGGACGCCGAGAATCACCATGTCACACCTCTGAAGCCGAAGGCCGTCGGGAGCAGAACCGCTGCGGTCCGTCGCTCGTGACAATTGCAATTCGCAGACCACCGACTGCGGCGTGGCCCAGCCTGCGAACGCAGGCCGGACGCAGATTCTGGCAGCGCGTCTGCCCAACGTGAGCAGACGGCTGCCCACCGGCATGGAGCCGCTTCCCTCGACGGCAAACGACGTCAAGCCGCGCCGCTCACGACGGGCCCTTGGCGTCGTGAAGGTGCGTGAGCACGTCGCGGAGTTGCCCGAGGTCGATTGGCTTCACCAGATGGGCATCGAACCCGGCCGCATTCGATCGGAGGCGGTCTTCCGGCTGGCCGTAGCCGGTAACCGCCACCAGCCGCAGCCCGCCTCCCGGAAGCAAGTCGCGCAGCCCGCGCGCCAGCTCGTATCCGTCCATCACCGGCAGGCCGATGTCGAGCAGCGCCACCTCCGGATCGAAAGCTGCCGGCAACGCGCAGGGCCGTCGGACCGTCGGGCGCGGTGCGGACGACGTAGCCCAGGGCATCCAGCGCCTCCGAGAGCAGGGTCGCGGCATCGTCGTTGTCGTCGACGACGAGCACGCGTTCGCCGGTGCGGAGCAGCGGCGCCATCGCCGCAACCGCGTCGGCCCGACGCGCCGACATGGCGTCGACCGGCGGCTGCGGCAACTCGACGACGAACTCGCTCCCGCGTCCCTCGCCCGGGCTCGAGGCGGTCACCGTGCCGCCGTGCAGCGCGACCAGGCTCCGAACGATGGCCAGGCCGAGCCCCAAGCCCCCCTGCGAGCGGTCGAGCGACTGCCGATTCTGCACGAACAGGTCGAACACGCGATCGAGCAGTTCCGGGCTGCATCCCGATGCCCTGGTCCTTGACGCTGATCCGCACGCGTCCGTCGCGCAGTTCCGCGGCGAACACGACCCGGGTCTCGGGGTCGCTGTACTTGGCGGCGTTCGTCAGCAGGTTGGCCAGCACCTGCGCGAGGCGCGACGGATCGGCGTCGACCACCAGGCCCCGGGCGGGAATCGCGACGTGCAGGACCTGCCGCTTCCTCTCGAAGACCGGGCTCGACAGCTCGATGGCACGGCCGGCGACCTCGGCCAGTTCGATCCGTTCCTTCCGAAGTTCGATCTTCCCGTGCGTGATCCGCGAGACGTCGAGCAGGTCGTCGACGAGCCGCATCAGGCTTTGGACCTGTCGCTCGATGACGTCCTGCTCGCGCGACGCCTGATTCTTGAGGCGCATCAGCTGCAGCGCCGTCAGGATCGGCGACAGCGGATTGCGCAACTCGTGGCCGAGCATGGCCAGGAACTCGTCCTTGGCCAGCGTCGCGGCCTCCGCCCGCACGCGCGCCTCTTCGAGTTCCCGTGCCTGGCCGCCAGGGCCTGCACGGTGCGTTCGACCTCCGCGCGGGCGGCGTCGAGCGCCCGCGCCAGCAGTTCGGCTTCGCGGGCCTGCTCGCGGGCCAGCTTGAGTTCGCCGCGCGCCACCAGGTCGAGCACTGCTCGAGCTGAGCACGCGGGCCAGCAGCGGCACGAGGGGCCCGAGGGCGTCGATGGCCTCGCGTTCAGCGGTGGCCCCGATGAAGACCAGGATGATCCCGGCGCTGAGTAGGAGATGGCCGGCGCCGGTCGATCGGCGGTCGGGATAGCCGACGACGCCGGTGGAGGCTCCGGGACGCGGGCAGCGGTCGAGGAAGGCGCGCCAGGACGGGCCGCCGGGCAGCGTCTGCGGAAACCCGGGCGCCGGGACAGGTAGGCTCCGGCGCCCGGATCCTCGACCAGAATCAGCAGGGCGGCGGCGCCGAGGTGCTGCGCCAGCCGGTCAGCGGCCGCGGCTGCGTCCGGCGGGTCGGCCAGCGCGGCGACGAGCCGGCGGTCGCCTGGTCGCAGCATCGGTCAGGCGGGAAGAACCATGACCACGGCGGTGCAGTTGTGGAAGCCGCCGAACTGGCCCTTCGGCGCGGGCGATCTGGCCGTAGGTGTTGCAGCCGACCAGCTCGGCGTCGCCGAGCGATCGCCGCCACCGAGTCGAGCTCGAAGCCGAAGACCTCGCCCATGCGCAGGCGGGTGGCGACGCAGTCGAAGAACAGCGCGGCGCCCGGCGTTGCGCCGCGCAGGCCTTCGCACCGCCGCCGCGGTGGCCTGCGCGCGCCGCGATCGACCGCCGACTCCGCCGTGGTCTTCATGATGTGGACGGCGCGCGCCGGCGGGAATCTCCGCCGCGCAAGCTCACCGAGCCGTCGGCGTTGACCGACAGCGGCACGCGCAGGCGGTGCCCGTCGCCGGTGTCGATGCCGAGGATGTTGTGGAGGAAGAACGGGAGGGCGGCGTTGCGGTCGAAGGGCTGGCCGGTCGCGTCGGGCGTGCTCCTCGAAGGCCTCGACCGCCGGCAGGCCGTTGAGGCTGACGAGGCGCATGCCGTCGGCCTCGGTGACGCGCAGGCCTGGCCCGCGGGCACCCAGCCGTGGCCGACGCCGACGCCGAGCGGCTTGGTCGACAGCAGCTCCAGCGCGACCACCGCGTCGGTGTAGGCCTCGGTGCCGAGAAAGACGTGGGTCTGCGCGAAGCGTGGCGTCGTCGCCGGCGCCGCCGCCGGCGAACTGATACTTGCCGGAGGTCAGCACGGTCAGCTCCGTCGACGAGATCGTCGGCGTGGCCGGCGAGCGCGTCGGTCATGACCAGCGCGGTGCGGTAGGAGGCATCGCTGGCGTCCAGGCCCCGGAACGCCGAGACCACGTCGCGCGCGGCCTTGGCCCGATCACGAGCTGACACCGCGGACCGAGCCCGGCGGCGACTTGCAGATTCGGTGGACCGGATGGCCAGCGCGCACGCCGTCCCTTCGCCGCGCCGCGCTCCGGTGAACTCGCCAGCCGACGACGAGCCGACCAACAATTCGGGGCGGCACGTGTCGGAGAGCGCGGTCAGCAGGGCCACCTACTCGAAGCGGGACGACGCGAAGACAATCACGACGTCGGGCGGGCGCGGGCCGAGCTGTTCGGCGATTTGCGCGCCGAGATGCCGGCCGGCCTCGGCGCTGTCGTCTCGATCGGTATAAACGGCGGCGGTTTTCGTCACGTGCGTCCTTGGTTCTCGCGGCCGTCCCGGCGCGTCGTTTCCAGTCCAGACCCCAGTTTATCGAATTGTCTCGCTGGCGCACCAGCTCTTCAGCGTGACGTGCGGCCGCGGGCAGCTTCGATAAACTGCTACCGGCGGAGGACAAACTCGCCCGGCATGGATCGTGAACACTCAAGGGCGTGGCCAACGACCAACGCCCCGGGCTCAACGTCGGTGCTTTGATTCAAGACGGCGTGGCGCTGACCACCCCCGAGGTGCTGGCGCTGCTCCACGAGGTGTGCGGGTCTACCGGCCCCGCCTTCCCGCGAACTCCGTACGACCTGTGGATCACGCCCGCTGGCGAGCTGCGAAGTTCCCCACCAGCGGCGCTGCCGTTGCCGGTCGTCCCTCGAGTGGCCGTGGCCGGACTGCTCGACGCGCTGTTGCCTCGGGACGACGGCGACGCGGAGCGCACGGTGTCGGAGGCTCTCCGCGGTCTGCCGGCGCGGCTGCGCGCGGCCACCGGCGACCCCGGTCCGCAGGACCTCATCGACCTGAGATCGATTCTGTTGTGGCACCTCGGCGGCGGCGAGCCGCGACAGATTATCCGGCAATTGATACGGCGGGCCGGCCAGCACCCCGAGCGATCCGATCGAGGCCGCGGCGGCGCCAGCCGGGGTCAGCGCACCCGCCGCGCTCCCGCCGGCGGCCCGGCCCGGCGACCTTGACGCCTGGCCCGACCTCGACGACCGCGACGGTGTCGACTTGCGCGTGACGGAGGTCGCGGCTCCGCGGGCCTCCGACGTGGTGGTCCCGCCGCCTTCTGGCGCGGCCCGGAAGTCCTTGCCGGGCGCCGTGGCGCTGGCCGCCGGCGCGGTGCTGGTTGCCCTCGCCTCGGTGGCCTCGTACTGGCTGGTTCGCGACCACCCGGCACCGCGAAGTTCCGCGCCCGAAGCGCGCCAGGCGATCGCGGCGGTGGCGGCGGCCGACGCCGCCGGCCC
Organism: uncultured Acidobacteriota bacterium; assembly: GCA_963834325.1. GTDB lineage: Bacteria > Acidobacteriota > Vicinamibacteria > Vicinamibacterales > UBA2999 > CADEFD01. The sequence continues at coordinate 1,635,878 of CAWIBL010000012.1, read as the reverse complement.
GGCGGCGACCAGACGCGGCGCCGGCGCTGGCCGCGATGGAAGTGACGGGCACGACGGGGGATCCGGATGCGGGCGGGGCCGAGCCCTTGTCCCTGCCCGCCGCCGCCGGAGCGTTCTCGCCGACGTTCGCGCTGAGCGGACGGGAACTGGTCTTCCACGCCGGCCGCGAGGGCACCGGTCGCCTGCTCGTGGCCAGCCTCGACGACGACGGGCAGGTGTCGCGGGTGAGCGCCCTCGTCGACGACCGCGCGCGAAACTATCACCCGCGCGTGTCGCCCGACGGACAGCTGCTTGCTTTCGACTCGGATCGCGACGGCGAGCGTCGCGTCTACGTGTCGGAACGCGATGGGTCGAACGCGCAGCCGATGAGCGGCAACGGCTACGGCGCGGTACCCAGCTGGTCGCCCGACATGAAGTGGCTGGCCTTCGTTCGCGGTGAACCGACGCGGCCGCGGGTGTGGAATCTGTGGCTCCGCGACCTCTCGTCCGGGGCGCTGCAGCGGCACACGTCATTCCGTTCGGGTCAGGTCTGGGGCGCGTCGTGGTTTCCCGATGGCCGGGCCCTCTGCTATACCCACGAGACCAGGCTGATCATCAGTCATCTCGACGGGCGCGACGACATCGTCATCGACACCCCGCGGCGCGGGCGTCTGGTGCGCACGCCGGCGGTGTCACCCGACGGCCGGCGGGTGATCTTCCAGGTCTTCCGGGACGGCGTGTGGCTGCTCCATCTGCCGACGATGCGGATGGAGCGCATCCTGGATGATCCGACCGCCGAAGAATTCTCCTGGGCCCCCGATGGCCGCCGCGTCGCGTATCACAGCCGTCGTGACGGCACGTGGCGGATCTGGATGATGCCGGTGACGCAGTAGCCTCCGACGGAGGCTGCCGGCCTCGGGCGTCCGGCCAGCGGGGCCCGGCAAGGGATGGTGCGCCCGGGCAGAATTGAACTGCCGACCCCCCGCTTAGGAGGCGGGTGCTCTATCCCCTGAGCTACGGGCGCGCGAACGATCGCCTTAGCCTATCAAACGGCCGGCCCATGCGTGATCGCGGCGGCGTGGCCGGCGTTGCGGTCGTCAGTAGCGCAGCACCGAGGTGATGGGGATCTGCGGCAGCTGGTCGCGTCCCTTGAGGAAGTCGAGTTCGATGAGGAACGCCGGCGCCGTGCAGCGTGCTGCCAAGCCGCTGGACCAGGTTCACCGTCGCGCGCGCGGTGCCGCCGGTGGCGAGCACGTCGTCGACGATCAGCACGCGCGGGCCCTGGGCGACGGCGTCGTCGTGCATCTCGAGCGAGTCGGTGCCGTATTCGAGGTCATAGGACTCGCGAATCGTCGTCGACGGCAACTTCCCCGGCTTGCGCATCGGCACGAAACCGGCGCCGCAGCCGATCCGCCACCGCCGCGGCCAGGATGAAGCCGCGGCTCTCGACGCCGACGACGAGGTCGACGTCGTCGCGGCGATAGGGCCGGACCAACGCATCCACCGCCAGGCGGAACCCGTCGGCATCTCCCAGCAGCGTCGTGATGTCGTAGAACAGGATGCCCGGCTTCGGAAAGTCCGGGACGTGGCGGATCTTCGCCTTCAATATCTCCATTTCGCCGGCGTCGTCGGGTCGTCGTCGTATGCATAGCGTATCAGTCAAGTCCCCGCGTGAGGCCGTGAGGCGTCCGGACGTCGTCGTCCCTCGATCTATGTCGTCGACGCGGGCCCGCGAGGGGCCGCGCCACAGCGCGGTCTCGACGCGGCCCACGGATTCGACGTCTCCCTCGACGACCGCTTCGACGCGGCCGTCGGGCAGGTTGCGCACGAATCCGGAGAGGCCTTCGCGCCGGGCGAAATCGTCCGTGAACATACGGAAACCGACGCCCTGCACGCGTCCCGAAATCACATAGCGGCGTGTCACTCGTACGGCTACATCGTAGCAGCTCCGCGACGGACGGTGGGCCGGGCCCTGACAGAGCCGCCCCTCGGTCCCCGCCCTCGTAGGGCGCGGACGGCGAGAGGTGCCGCCGGAGTGGCCGCCGGCATCGATCGGCGCCAGCTTGCTCGACGCTTCACCGCGTGTTGAGCCGCGGCAGATCGGTGGCCAGCGTTTGACGCAGCCTCGCCAACTGCGCGTCGAGCGGCGCCGAGAGTTCCGTGAACACCTCGTACCTCTGCGCGGTCGGCTTGCGGTCCGCGATCTCGACGATGCCGTGCAGCGCCGCGATCTTGTTGTTCAACTTGATCGGATAGTTGAGCGGATCCTGACTGCTCTGGTTCCGGACCTGGTAGATCTCCGCCTTCGATCGCCGTCAGCGCGGTCGAACAGGCTGTCGGCCAGCTTCTGGTTTTCGGCCTTGCGGCGCGGCGGGATCTTCTGCCTGCGTCGTTCACCTGTCGCCCAGATGACGGATGCGCAGCACCGCCTCGTTCGCCGCCGTCATCTTGTCGCGGATCTCGGTGGCGAGCGCGAACTGCGCGCTGCAGATCGGCGTCGAGCCGTTCGTGCGCGGATCCAGTCCGATCACGATAGTCAGCGCCCCGTGCGTCGCGCCGTCGGCGGTCACCTGCACCTGTACCCGCCGGGCAGCGCGATCGGACCGCGTGGGGCGCGCGCCCACATGATCAGGCCCGGGAAAGTCGCGCCCGGGGGCAGACGCATGTCCCACTGGAAGCGGTTCATCCCCGCCTTCGTATGGCGACGCGCGGCGGACCGCCAGGCCGAACCCTCGCGGCCGGTCGCGCCGCCGTCGGCTCCCCGGCGGCGGCCCGCTTCTTCTCTTCCTTCGGGGGACGCTCTCGAACTTCCGCACCGGCGCCGGCGGCGTCGAGAATTTCCATCGTGACCTTCTCCGCCGCGTCCCAGGTAGTAATCGATCGGCGCCGCTGCGAACGCGCCGCTGCGCCGGCACCGGCGTGAACACGTGCAGCGACGCGGTCGTGATCTCGGGCGGGCCTGGCGCAGCGCCGATGTCGTCGAGGACCCAGAAGCCGCGGCCGTGCGTGCCGACGACGAGGTCGCCGTCTTCACGACGAGGTCGTGCACCGGCACGACGGGCAGGTTCAGCCGCAGCGACTGCCAGCGTGGCGCCGTCGTCGAACGAGACCTACACGCCGTGCTCGGTGCCGGCGAAGAGCAGGCCGGCGCGCTCCGGGTCCTCGCGGATCGACGCGCGTGAAGTCGTCGCCCGGGATGCCGTCGACGATCCTCGTCCACGTCTTCGCCGTAGTCGTCGGTCCTGTAGAGGTACGGCGCGCGGTCGCCGAGCTGGTAGCGGTTGGCGGCGACGTACGCCGTCGCCGGCTCGTGCGGCGACGCCTCGATGAGGGAGATCGCGCGTGAAGTCGGCAGGTCCGGCGGCGTCACGTTCGCCCACGTCTTGCCGTCGTCGCGCGTGACGTGCACCAGCCGTCGTCGGAGCCGGTCCAGATCACGTCGGCGTCCTGCGGCGACGGGCGCGATCGTGAAGATCGTCGCGTACGTCTCGACGCCGGTCTGGTCCTTCGTGATCGGGCCGCCCGAGGCCCCATCGTCGCGGGTCGGCGCGCGTGAGGTCGGGGCTGATGCGCTCCCAGCTCTGGCCCTCGTTCGTCGTGCGGAAGAGGTGCTGCGACGCCGCGTAGAGCACGTTCGGGTCGTGCGGCGAGAAGACGATCGGGAACGTCCACTGGAAGCGGTCCTTCAGGTCCTTGCCGGAGTGGCCCATGGGGTTGTCCGGGCAGACGTTGACCGCGCGCTGCTGCCCGGTCGCGCGTCCTGCCGCGTGAGCAGCCCGCCGTAGCTGCCGGCGTAGAAGACGCTCGGGGTCGGTCGGATGCGGCGCGATGTAGCCGCTCTCGCCGCCGCCGCGGCGTACCAGTCGGCGGCAGACTGCCTCGCCGGCCCCGGCCTGCGCCTGGCCCCGCAGCGTGGAGTTGTCCTGCTGCGCGCCGCAGACGTGGTACGGGACGTGCTTGGTCGTGACGACGTGGTAGAACTGCGCCGTCGCGAAGTCCTGCTCCGTCCAGGTCTGCGCCGCCGTTGAAGGTGACGTTCGCGCCGCCGTCGTTCGCCTCGACCATGCGCTTCGGATGTCGTTCGGCGCGATCCACAGGTCGTGGTTGTCGCCGTGCGGCACGCGGATCGGCGTGAACGTCTTGCCGCCGTCGGTCGACCGGAAGAACTGCACGTTCAGCGCGTAGACGCGTGTCCTTGTCCTTCGGGTCGGCGTAGATCCGCGAGTAGTACCACGCGCGCTGGCGCAGGTTGCGGTCGTCGTTCATGTGCGTCCACGTGTCGCCGGCGTCGTCGGAGCGGAACACGCCGCCCTCGGGCTCGTCTTCGAGATCGCCCACACGCGGCTCGGGTCGGCCGGCGACACGGCGAGGCCGATCTTGCCGACAGGCCCGCCGGCAGCCCCGGGGTTCCGCGTGAGCTCGGTCCACGTCTCGCCGCCGTCGGTCGACTTGAAGAGGCCGCTGCCCGGCCCGCCGCTCGACATCGACCACGAGCGTGCGGTACGCCTGCCACAGCGCCGCGTAGAGCACGTTCGGGTTCGACGGGTCGATCGACAGGTCGATCGCGCCCGTCGGGTCGTCGCGGAAGCAGCGTCCGCTTCCAGGTCTTCCCGCCGTCCGTGGACTTGAACACGCCGCGCTCGGCGGTGCTCGTCGACGCTGGCCGAGACGGCCGCGTACACGATGTCGGAGTTGGTCGGGTGCACGCGAGGCGAGACGGCCTGCGGTCGAGGCCGAGCGTGGTCCACGTCTTGCCGGCGTCGGTGGTCTCCAGACGCCGTCGCCGTGGAGATGTTGCCGCGGATGGCGACTCGCCCGTGCCGACGTAGACGACGTCGGGGTTCGACGGCACACGCCGACCGCGCCGACCGTGGAGCCGATCTTGTCGGTCACCGGCGCCCAGGTCATGCCGCCGTCGGTCGTCTTGAAGACGCCGCCGCCGGTCGTGCCCATGTAGTACTCGTACGGGCCGCGGCGCGCTGCCGGCGGCGACCGAGCGCCCGCCGCGCGCGGGGCCGATGCTGCGGGTACTGCATGCCGGCGTAGTAGCACCCGGATCGACGGCGGCAGCCGGCGCGGGGCTCTGCGCGGCGACGGGCCCGAGCGCGAACGGCGCCACCAGCAACCACGCCGAGCAGCGCGAGGACGAACAGGCGGACAGCAGCGACGGGAACTCATGACGGGCACTCCAGTGGGGCGGCCCGACCCGGACCGCAACGAAGACGAAATTGTACAGTCTCAGCGGCGGGCCCGGGGCCAGCACCACCAGCCCGACGGCATTCCACACCAGGATGCGCAGCTTGCGAAGGAGGGCCAAGGCCACGCCGTGGCTGGCCGGCAGGCCCAGCGCCGTGGCCACGACAGCAGCCCGCCTCGTCCACGCCCATCCGGAACGGAATCACCTTGAAGAGCACGATGACCAGCCGTCCCGCCGACTCGAGCACGAAGGCTTCCGCCAACGTGGCGCGGCCGCCCGACAGCGCCAGCAGAATGACCCACACCTCGAGGATGGCGCCGAGGTGGAAGGCGACCTGCCAGCCCGCGGCCGTCCACAGCGGCCGCGGCGGCCACGCGAATACTCGTAGAACCGCTGTCTCGATGTCGCGCAGGACCTCGGGCGTGCGCGCTGCGCGGCCGGTGACACGCGCCGTCAGCTGCGCCAGCCGCGACAGGATGGCGGGCCGGGTCAGCGCCAGCCACACGCCGAGTGCGCCGGCCACGAACACCGCCGCCAGCACCGCTTCGGCCGCCACCCGCATACTCGGGTCGAGCGCCACCTGGCGGACGAGCGCGCAGGCGCCGGCCGCAATCATGACCAGCACGGCGATCGTGTGGAAGCCGTTGTCGAGCGCCACCGACGTGAGCGCGGCGCTGGTGGCGAGCGGGTGACGCACGAGCAGCACCTTGGTGGGTTCGGACGCCAGCAGGCCCAACGGGGTGAGGTCGCCCACGGCGTCCCCTGCCAGCACCGCACCGAGGGCGTCACCGGCCGCGAGGGTCGGCGCGCCAATCTGCCTGGCGCACAACATCCACAATGGCGCCCGCGCGTAGAAGCGCAGCCCGCCGACCAGCACGACCACCGCGAACCAGCCACCGACGGCCCCGACGCCGCGCTGCACCTCGCTCCATCCGACTTGGCGAATGGTGAGGACGAGAAGCGCGGTGCCGACGAGAGCCGAAACCACGCCGACGAGTCGGCATGCGCGACCGGGCGGTGGACGACGGCGCGGCCAGGGGGTCACGAGGTGGCCCCAATTGTAGTCACGGCCGCGATCGTTGGCCCGCGACACCGGGCCGCGATCGCCTTGACTCGACCGGCGCGGGCCCGTAGGCTACGCGCGATCATGAAGCATCTTCCGCACGCCCTTCTGGTACTGGCCGTTTCGGGCCTGCTCGGGGTCACGGCCGCGTCGCAGAGCGGCGTGCCTTCCGGCCCGTCGCCGGGTCGCGCGAACCCCGGCGCCGGCGGTGACCGTGGACGTGACGGTGAGCGAAGGGACGTCGATGTCGGTGGCGGTGTCGCCCGATGGGCGCCGCCTCGCCATCGACCTGCAGGGCAGCATCTGGGTGGTGCCGGCCGCTGGCGGCGAGGCGACGCGCATCACCGACGTGTTCAACGACGCGCGGCAACCGGCCTGGTCGCCCGACGGCGAGACCATCGCCTTCTTCGCGTATCGCGACGGCGGCTACGATCTCTGGGCGGTGGCGCCCGACGGCAGCGAGCAGCGCCAGCTGACCAACGGCGCCTTCGACGATCGCGAGCCGGTGTGGTCGCACGACGGCACGCGCCTGGCCTTCTCGTCGGATCGCGGCGACCCGCTCGGCAGCAACTACAACATCTGGACGCTGGAACTGGCCACCGGCGCGCTGCTGCAGCTCACGACGCACCCCGCCGAGGACTCGATGCCGAGCTGGTCGGGCAACGACGCCGACGTCTCGTTCGTCTCGACCCGCGACGCCGCGCACCACGTCTGGGCGGTGCCGGCGCAGGGCGGCCAGGAACGTCGGGTCGCCACGTCCGCTGGCGTCATCGACGCCGCGTCGTGGAGTCCCGGAGGGCCGATCGTCGCGCACGTGAGCGCCGGCGCGTCGAGCCGTCTCGAAGTGGACGGCACGTCGGTGACCGGCACCGAGAACGTCTTCCCGTTCCGACCGAGCTGGACCAGTGCCACCGAGTTCTTCTATACGGCCGACGGCAAGATCCGCCGGCGCGGGCTGGGGGCCGCGGCGGCCGCCGAGGTGCCCTTCACCGCCGTCCTGCAGGCCACTCCGGCGCGCTACACGCGGGCCACGCGCAACTTCGACTCGCGCGTCCCGCGCAAGACGCTGGGCCTCGTGCGCCCGGTGATCTCGCCCGACGGGACCACCATCGCCTTCGCCGCCGTGGGCGACATCTGGGTCATGCCGGTCGGCGGCACGCCGGTCAACATCACCAAGGACCGCTTCCTCGACACCGACCCGGCCTGGTCGCCCGACGGCACCAGGCTGGTCTACTCGTCCGACAAGGGCGGCCAGCGGTTGCAGCTGTGGATTCGCGACCTGGCCACCGGTCAGGAGCGGCAGCTCACCGCCATGACCAACCAGCCGCAAGGCGCGTCGTGGTCGAACGACGGCAGCCGGATCGCGTTCTTCGACGTGGACGGCATGTGGCGCCGCGCCCAGGTCTCGGTGGTGGACGTGGCCTCGGGCACCGTGACGCGCCTGCACGAGACGCTGTTTTCGCCGGGCACGCCCACCTGGTCGCCCGACGGCGCGCGCGTGGCCGTGGCCATGGTGTCGTCGTACTCGACGCGGTTCCGCGAGGGTACCAACCAGGTGCTGACCATGTCGTCCTCGGGCGGCGACGACCGGTGGTTCGTACCCGACGCCAACCTGTCGATCGACTCGCGCGGTGGCGGCGGCGTGGTGTGGTCGCCCGACGGCACCAAGATGGCCGGCATCTACGAGGGCCTGTTGAAAGTGTGGCCGGTCGCGAAGAGCGGTCAGCCGCTCGGGCCGCCGCGGCGGGTCACGACCGAGATGGCCCATTCGCCGAGCTGGGCCGGCGACTCGCGCCGGCTGCTCTACCAGTCGATGGACCGGCTGAAGATCGTCGATATCGAAACCGGGGTCACGACCGACGTGCCGTTGTCGCTCGAATGGACTCCGGCCGTCCCCACGGGACGGATCACGGTGCACGTGAGCAAGCTCGTCGACGGCGTGGCCGAGACGGCGCGGGAGAACGTGGACATCGTGGTCGTCGGCAACCGCATCCGCTCGGTGGCCGCCCACAGCGCCGCGGCGCACACCGGCACGGTGATCGACGGCAGCGGCCTCACCGCCATGCCCGGCCTCATCGAGTTCCACTCGCACCTGCAGAAGGACTTCGGCGAAGCCCACGGGCGCGCCTGGCTGGCCTTCGGCATCACCACCGTGCGCAGTCCCGGCAACACGCCTTACGAGGCGGTCGAGGACAAGGAAGCCAACGAGGCCGGCGTGCGCGCCGGCCCGCGCGTCTACGGCACCGGCTACCTGATGGAATGGCAGCGCGTCTACTACAAGATGGGCGTGGCCATTTCGAGCGTGGCCCATTTCGAAATGGAACTGGAGCGGGCGCGCGTGCTCCAGCACGATCTCATCAAGAGCTACGTGCGTCTCCCCGACCTGCAGCAGAAGCGCATGGTCGAGTTCGCGCACGGCCTCGGCATTCCGGTGGCCACGCACGAGATCTTCCCCGCCGCGCTCCTCGGCGTGGACAACACCGAGCACACCGCCGCGACCAGCCGGCGCGGCTACTCACCGAAGCAGACGCACGCTGCAGCGCGCCTACGACGATGTCGTGCAGCTGTTCGGCAAGAGCCAGCGCTATCTGTGCCCGATGATTTCCGGCGGCGGCGTGCGCCGGCTGCTCGAGGGCACTCCCGGGCTGCGCGATGATCCGCGCTTCCTGCTCTACCCGAAGTGGATGCAGGACGGCGTGCGCGCGCCGGTGCAGGGCGCGCCCGGCGGCGGCGCCGACAGCCCCGGCAATGACAAGATGGTGATGGACATCATGCGCGCCGGCGGCAAGATTGTGGCTGGCACCGACACCCCCAACGGGTTGAACCTGCACGGCGAACTGAACGCCTACGTCAAGGCCGGCATGACGCCCTACCAGGCGCTGCGAGCGGCCACGGTGACGCCGGCCGAAGCGCTGAACCTCGACGCCGGCGCAATCGTGCCCGGCCGGCTCGCCGACATCGTGCTCGTCGACGGCGATCCGCTGCAGGACATCGGCGCCGCGCTGAAGGTGAGGCGCGTCATGGCCAACGGCCGTGCCTACACGTTGGCGGAACTGCTGAGCGGGACGCCGTAGGGCGCGAAGGCCCGGGCGCAGTGGCGGTAAGCGGAGAAGACACGTGAACAACGCCGTAATGCATCAGCTCATGGACGGACGATGGCGCGTCACCGACGCCCCGGTCGACTGGGTGGATGACGGGCGGGACTACCCCGGGGCCAAGGCCACCGACGGCATCTACGAATACGAGGCGGACGCCATCCGCGACTATCTCGAGCGCACGACCCCGCGCTGCCCGGAGGACGATATCGCCGAGGCGGACCGCGCCTCGACGGACTGACCGTCTGCCGCACCATCCAGCAGAACTCCGATCCACATCGTGGAACTGCGCGCGCGGCTGCGATCCGGGGAACGCGTCACGCACGACCGCCTCACCGGCCTGTGGAACCGCGGCCGGGTGCTCGACCATCTCGGCGTCGAACTGAACCGCACCAAGCGCGAACAGGCGCTGCTCTCGGTGGCGGTGGCTGACGTCGACCGATTCAAACAGATCGACGACGCACAAGGGCACGCTGTGGGTGACGCGGTGCTGCAGCAGATCGGGCTACGGCCAGGCACGCGCCGGCGACGCGTCGCGGAAGGTCACCGGAGCCCCGGGCTGACGCCGGCAGTCAGCCCCCGCCGCCGCGCGAGCCGGCGATCACGAAGTGGCGGCTGGGGTCGAGGTCCGAGCGGTTGACGCGCGTCTCGCCCGGCTGCTTGGTCACCGTTTCGCCGGCCCGCAGTTCGACTTCGAGGCGGTAGGTGCCGGCCGGCACCTTGAGGCTGTAGCCGCCGTTGGCGCCGGTGGTGGCGTCGAAGCGCGCGCCGGTGGCGACATCGACGGCGCTCACCGTGCGGCCGGAGAGGGCGGCGTTGGTCTCGGTCGAGACGATGCCGGCAATCGTGCCGCCCACAGGGTTCGGGTCAGTGTCGATGACCGGGCCTGGATGACAGGCGGCGCTGGCCGCCACGACGAGCGCCAGGGCGAGGGTGAGCACTCTCATGATGCCGCTAGATTAGCAAACTGGCGGCGAAGCACCGCCGTCGGTCTGGCCGCCGCCGGCGCGCGGCCGGCCGTCCAGGCCCGCCACCAGTTGCTGCAAGGCAGAGGGACTGGGCGGCTTGACCAGGTGCAGGTCGAATCCTGCCTCCCGCGACGATTGGCGGTCGTCGTCCTGGCCCCACCCGGTGCAGGCCGCGATGACCAGGTCGCGAGTCCAGGGCAGCTGGCGCATCTGACGGCACGCGTCGTAGCCGTTCAGGTTCGGCATGCCGATGTCCATGAGGACGAGATCGGGCCGGAACTCCTCGACTGCGGCCACCGCCTCCCGGCCGTCGGAGGCCGTCCGGGTCTCGTGCCCCATCGCCCTGAGCATCAGGCTGAGGCTGGTGGCGGCATCGACGTTGTCGTCCACGACCAGCACCCGGCGCGGCGGTCCGGCCGGTGCCGGCTCGCCGTCGGGTGGCGCGACGGCCGCGACTGCCGAGGAATCGGCCACCGGTAAGCTCACCACGAACCGGCTCCCCTGGCCTTCCCCGCCGCTCTCGGCGGTAAGCCGGCCGCCGTGTTTCTCGACCAGCCGGCGGGCGATGTTGAGGCCGATGCCCAGGCCGCCCTGGGCCTTTTCCAGCGAGCGGTCGACCTGGGTGAACATGTCGAAGATCTGGCGAGCATGGCCGCGGGAATCCCCACGCCGGTGTCCTCGACGGCGATGTGAACCTCGTCGCCGTCGCGCCGCACCGAGAGGCCCACCCGTCCGCCGTGCATCGTGTACTTGGCGGCGTTGTTCAGCAGGTTGGCAAAGACCTGGGCCAGCCGGGTCTCGTCGGCCTCGACGAGGATCGGCGCGTCGGGGACGTCGAGCGTGAAGGCATGGCCGGCCTGCTCGATGATCGGCTGGCTGGTCTCGACGGCGATGCGCAGCACGTCGGCCAGCGCGACGGGGGCCTTCTGCACCATCAGCTTGCCGCGGCTGATGCGGGTGACGATCCATGAGGTCGTCGATGAGACGCACCATCTGCGTGACCTGCCGATTGACGATCCCGCGGGCCCGGCCGACGATCCGGGCATCGTCGTGCGCCACCTTCATGAGGTGCAGCCCGTTGCGGATCGGCGCCAGGGGGTTGCGGAGTTCGTGGGCCAGCACGCTGAGAAACTCGTCCTTGCGGCGATCGGCGAGCTGAAGGTCCGCGACCAGCCGGGCGTTGTCGATGGCCACCGCGCCCATCTGGCCGACCTGCATCAGCACCGCCTCGTCGTCGGCCGTGAACTCGCCGTCGAGCTTGTCGGAGAGCTGGATGACGCCCATGTTCATGCCGTCGCGCCCGACCAGCGGCACGGCCAGCAGGCCGTTCAGCGGCGGATGCGCGGCCCGGTGGCCTGCGAACCCGTGGAAGGCGGGATGGCGTTCCAGTTCGGCCTGGGTCAGGCGCAGCGGGGTGTTGTGCTGTGCCACGAGCGAATAGATCCCCTGGCCCGTGGGCGTCTGGTGGAACTCGCGCCAGGCGCCGTACTTGTCCGAGAGCGAGGTCACCATCAGGGCGTTCGCCCAGTCGTCGCCGCTGACGTGAATGGCGTTGGCCTGGTGGGCGTCGACGATGCGCCGCGCTTCGCCGGTCACGACGCCCATGATCGAACGGATGTCGGTGGTGGCGCTGATCCGCGGCAGGACTTCGGCAAGACGCCGCACCTGCTCCGACCGGCGGCTGGCCGCCGCGCTCGCCACGGTCCGGGCCGTGACGTCCTGGAACAGAATGGCGACCTTGCTGCTGCCGTCGCCCCCCAGCCGGAAGGCATAGACCTCGAACCAGCGGCCGTCGAGCGGCTGCGCCTGCTGCACGAAGCGGACCGACTCACCGGTGGTGGCGACCCGGCCGTAGGCGTCGTACCAGAACTCCTCCAGGCCCGGCGTCAGGTCGCGGGCGGTGCGACCGAGCGCGCCGTGCAGTCCGGTGTGGCGATCGAAGGCCGGGTTCAGCTCGAGCAGCCGGTAGTCGACGGCCCGGCCGGCGCCGTCGAATATGACCTCGATGACGCAGAACCCTTCGTCCATGGTCTCGAACAGCGTCCGGAACCGCGCTTCGCTGGTCACCAGCGCCGACTCCACGCGGGCTCGCTCGACGGCGGCCCAGGTCCGCTCGGCCGCGTCCTGCACCAGGGCGATCTCGCCCGCGGTCCAGTGCCGGGGCTGCGCGTCGTGCACCGACAGGCCGGCCACGAACGCCCCATCCTTCACGAGCGGCACGCCGACGTAGGCGCGCGAGGCCATGCGCTCGAACGCGTCACGCTCGGCCGCCGCGATCCCGGGCGCGGTCCGCACGTCGGCCTCGCTCACCATCTGGCCGCGCTGATAGAGCGCCAGCACGCGCGGGCCGAACGCCGCGGCCGGATGCTCCCCGCGGAGAGTCGGAACGCCGCGGGCGTAATCGCGCAGCACGCGATACCGGTCGCCAGCCACCTCGAAGTAGACGACGCGCGTCGCGCGCAGGTGTTCGCCGAGCAGGCGGCTGGCCACCTCTTGGGCCTCGATCGGATCGCCGACCGGGCGCAACGCATCGCCGAGCGCGACGAGGAAGGCCTGGCGCGCCTCGCTCGCGCGGGTCCGTTCTTCGGCCAGTTTCTGATCGTGGATGTCGGTGGACGTGCCGTACCAGCGGAGGACGCGGCGGTCGTCGTCGAAGCCCGGCAGCGAGCGGGTCAGAAACCAGCGGTAGGCTCCGTCGCTGGCGCGCCGCAGCCGGAACTCGGCGGTCAACGGAGTGCCGGTCGCCGCGGCGTGCTGCCACAGCGCGGTCAGCGCCGGCAGGTCCTCGGGGTGGACCAGGGGCACCAGGTCGGCCTGCTGCGCCTCCATCTGCCCGGTGTAGTCGCGCCACCGCTGGTTGATGAACGTGACCCGCCCGTCCGAATCGGACACGTAGACGATCTGCGGCAGCGCGTCGGCCAGCGTCCTGAAGCGCGCTTCGCTCTCCTGCAGGCGCTCTTCGATGTCGCGCCGCTCGGTGATGTCACGGCTGATGCCGATGACGCCGACGACCGTGCCGGCTTCGTCACGCATCGGAGACTTCGCCGCCAGGAATGTCCGGCGGCCCTGGCTCGTCGTGTACGGCTCCTCGACCACGACCGAGGCGTCGGCGGCCATGACCCGGCGGTCGGAGGTCAGCGCCGACTCGCGCTCGGCGTCGTCGACCATCACCGCCGCGGGGTCGGCGCCGATGGCCGCCTGGGCGGGCAGGCCCAGCAGCGCGAGGGTGGCCGGATTGGCGAAGCGCAAGCGGCCGGCCGTGTCCCTGACATAGACCAGATCGGGCGTGCCGTCGCTGATGGCGCGCAGGATGGCGGCCTGGCGGTACGTCGCGTCCTCGGCGCGCTTGCGCTCGGTGACGTCGCGGAAGACCAGGACAACGCCGATGATGCGCCCATCGTGGTCGCGAATCGGGGCGCCGCTGTCGTCGATGGCGTATTCGTGGCCGTCCCTGGCGATGAGGATGGTGTGGTTGGCCAGGCCCACGGTCTGGCCCAGGGCCAGCACCTTGTCGACCGGGTTCTCGACCGGCGCCCGCGTCTGCTCGTTGACGATGCGGAACACCTCGGTCATGGGGACGCCCCGGGCCTCGGCCGAGGTGTATCCGGTGAGCCGTTCGGCCAAGGGGTTCAGGTAGGTGACGCCGCCGGCCGCGTCGGTGGTGATGACCGCGTCGCCGATGCTGGCGAAGGTGACCTGCAGGAGCTGCGCCTGGGCGCGAGCCGCCTCCTCGCGGCGCTGCAGGCGGCGCCGGGCCCGCCACATCGCTTCGCCGAAACCGGCGATGGCCCCGCTGACCGCGAAATACAGCCCCCAGGCGAGGATCCGGCCTGCCGGCAACCCAGTGATGGTGTCTTCGGCCGAGGGAAAGAGCATCACCGTCAACCCGAAGCCCAGGCCGATGGCGAGGAGCGCCGGGTAGAGACCGCCGCGCCAGGCGGCAAAAACGACGGCTGCGAAGAAGGTGGCGAAGGGGACCGCGTCGCCGAGCACCGGCGCCAACGACCATCGCGCCAGAGCGGCCACCCCGACGGCCAGCAGCACCGCGCCGTACACGCCACGGGGCGGTGAATCGTCGGGATGCGCGCGGGGTGCGACGGCTCATGGAAAATGAAAACGGCCCGCGATGCAAAGTGCTTGCAACGCAGGCCGTGAAATGTTGGTCGGGGCGAGAGGATTCGAACCTCCGACCCCTCGGTCCCGAACCGAGTGCTCTACCAGGCTGAGCCACGCCCCGACGCGAAGGAATCATAACCCGAAACCGGTCCGGCGCCACTAATTTCGCCCCGGGGCGATCCTGGCGCCCCGCGTCTCCCAGCCCGGCGCCGCCCCGAGGGGCGACCCGGCTAGTCGCCGGTGACGACCTGGCCCAGCCAGGCCGGCGGCCCGGTGTGGGCGGTCATGTCGGGCTGCAGCGGCGTCACCGACACGTAGCCTTCGCGGCACGCGTGGTAGTCGCTGCGGTCGTGCGGCGCTCCATTCGTCCTCGCCCTCCTCGATCCAGAAGTAGCGCTGGCCTCGAGGGTCGAGGCGCTCGGCGATGGTCGTCACGTGGTTGCGCTTGCCCTGCACCGTGACCCGCACGCCCTTTGGGCGTGCCGCGCGGCACGTTCACGTTCAGGAACACGCGGTCCGGCAGGCCCTCGCGCAGCACGTGCTTGGCCATGTCGTGGGCGACGGCGGCCGAGGGGGCGAAGTCGAACGTCCAGTCGCGCGTGCGCATCAGCGACACGGCGATGGCCGGGGCGCCGAGCAGCGCCGCTTCGAGCGCGCCGGCCACCGTGCCGGAGTAGGTCACGTCGTCGCCGAGGTTCCAGCCGGTGTTGATGCCCGACACGACGAGATCCGGCAGCTGCCCCTTGAGCAGCACCGCCACGGCGATGTTCACGCAGTCGGTCGGCGTGCCGTCGACGGCGTAGATGTCGGGGCCGAAGGTCTCGAGGCGCAGCGGCCGGCGCAAGGTGAGCGCATGGCCGATGGCGCTCGATTCCTGGTGCGGGGCGACGACGATGACGTCGCCGAGCGGGCGCATGGCCTCGGCCAGGGCCTTGATTCCGGGGGCGTGCACGCCGTCGTCGTTGGTGACAAGGATCTTGGGCATCTGAGCCCGCGATCTTAGCATCCGTCCCGGCGCCGGGCCCGGCGCAGCGGGAGCGATGGCCTCGCGCCTGGCGCCGCCCCCGGCCAACGCCCCATGGCGATCTCGTCTATCATCCGCCTCATGCTGTGGTGGCTGTGGCTGGCGGGCGGGGTGGCGCTGCTGGTGGTGGAGATGGTCACCCCCAGCGGTTTCTTCGTGATGTTCTTCGGCATCGGCGCCCTGCTGACGGGGGTCGCGGCCGGGGCCGGCCTGGTGAGCGGGCCCGTCGCGCAGTGGACTCTCTTCACCGCGGCCTCGGTGCTGGCGCTGCTGCTCTTCCGCCGCAAGATCCAGGCCCGGGTCGAGCACACCGGTCCGCTGCTGCCGGTCGATTCCCTGGTCGGCGAGATTGCGTTTCCCGTGGCGCCCATGGCGCCCGGCTCGGTGGGCCGGGTGACGCTGCGCGGCACCACCTGGGATGCCCGGAACGAAGGCGACACGGCGCTCGGCGCGAATCAACGCTCCCGGGTCACGCGGGTGTCGGGACTGCAACTCGGCGTCGTCGCCGAATAACTCCGAAAGAGGCGCGTCTCATGGAAGGCGGATTCATCGTCATCGTCCTCGTTGCGATCATGGCGCTCATCGTCATCGCCAAGACCGCCATCGTCGTGCCGCAGCAGAGTGCCTTCGTGGTCGAGCGGCTCGGCCGCTATTCGGGCACGCTCGATGCCGGCTTCCACATCCTGCTGCCCTTCGTCGATGTCATCCGCTACCGGCACTCGCTCAAGGAGGCGGCGCTCGACATCCCGGCCCAGGTCTGCATCACCCGCGACAACGTGCAGGTGGGCGTGGACGGCGTGCTCTACCTCAAGATCCTGAACCCCGAGCGGGCCTCCTACGGCATCCAGGACTACCTGTTCGCCATCTCGCAGCTGGCCCAGACGACGCTGCGTTCCGAGGTCGGCAAGATCGATCTGGACCGCACCTTCGAGGAGCGCACCAACATCAACATCGCCGTCGTCGCCGAACTCGACAAGGCCAGTGAGCCGTGGGGCGTGAAGGTGCTGCGCTACGAGATCAAGAACATCACCCCGCCGGCCGACATCCTGGCGGCGATGGAAAAGCAGATGCGCGCCGAGCGCGAGAAGCGCGCGGTGATTCTGACCTCGGAGGGCCAGCGCGACGCCAACGTGAACAACGCCGAAGGCGAGAAGCAGCAGACCATCAAGGCCTCGGAAGCGCGCAAGCAGCAGCAGATCAACGAGTCCGAGGGCCAGGCGGCGGCGATTCTGGCGGTGGCCACGGCCACGGCCGAGGGCATCAAGCGCGTCGCCGAAGCCACCCAGGCCCCGGGCGGCCAGGAAGCCATCCAGTTGCGCGTCGCCGAGCAGTACATCGCCGAGTTCGGCAAGGTGATCAGCCACGCCGACACCATCATCCTGCCGTCGAATCTCTCGGACGTGGCCTCGATGATCGCCACCGCCATGTCGGTCGTGAGCCAGCAGGCGCCGTCGGCGCAGATGAGCGGCGGCCGCCCCGGTCCGCGGCCGCCGCTCCCCGGTTCCCGCCCTCAGGGCACGTAGGCGATGCAGTCGATCTCGACGCGCAGGCCCTCGCCCGGGAGGCCGGCCGCCTGAATCGTCGTGCGCGCCGGGCGGTGATCGCCGAAGACCCGCTGATAGACGGCGTTCATGTCGGCGAAGTCCGCCATGTCGAGGAGGAACACGCCGCAGCGCAGGACATGCTGCAGGTCGGTGCCGGCGGCCTCCAGGATGGCCGCGACGTTGCGCAGGCACTGCTCGGTCTGCAGGGCGGCCGAGGGGCCGACCAGTTCGCCGGTGGCTGGATCGGTGGCGCCCTGCCCCGAGACGAAGACGAGGCGCTCGAAGCCCATGCCAGGCGAGTAGGGACCGACGGGCTGGGGCAGATTGGCGGCGTGGACGGGACGATGCGGCGGCTGCGGCATGGGGCTCCTTGGCGGCGGGCGCGGGCCGCGCTCGACCGGCCTGCTATTGTAGCCGCGTGCCTCGCTTCAAACTGACCATCGAATACGCCGGCACCCGCTACAGCGGGTGGCAGAAGCAGCGCAACGCCCGCACCGTCCAAGGCGAGATCGATCGCGCCGTCGTCGCGGCCTTCGGCGACGTGCTCGTCGACTCGCAGGGATCGGGCCGGACCGATGCCGGCGTCCACGCCCTGGCGCAGGTGGCGCACCTCGATGTCACCCGCGCGCCCGCGCCGGAACTGCTGCGCCGCGGCCTCAACGACGGGCTGCCGGCCGACATCCACGTCCTCGACGTCACGCCGGTGTCGCGCAAGTTCCACGCCCGCCACAGCGCCGTCGGCCGCAGCTACCTCTACCAGATCTCGCGCCGCCGCAGTGCGTTCGCCAAGCCCTTCGTCTGGTGGGTGCGCGACCCGCTGGACCTCGGCGCCATGCGCGAGGGCGCGGCCGCGTTTGTCGGGATGCACGACTTCCGCGCCTTCTCCGACGACGACCCCAACGAGAAGTCGACGCGCGTGCTGCTCGACGAGGTGCGGGTCGAGGCCTTCGGCGCGCTGGCGCTGGTGCGGGTGTCCGGTTCGCACTTCCTGTGGAAGATGGTGCGGCGGATGGTGGGCGTGCTGGCCGCCGTGGGCACCGGGCGACCTCGATCCCGGCGACGTGGCGGCCCTGCTGGCCGAGGGCCGCGGCGACGTCGTGGCCACGCTCACCGCGCCGGCCGCCGGTCTGTTCCTGGAGCGCGTCCGCTACGACGGCGACAGCGGCGAAGCGCCGCTGGCGCCGGCCGTCATGGTGCGCTGAGGGCGCGGGCGGCCCGGGCTCGGCCGGTGGCCGCACTGATCGCCCGCATCGCCGCGCCGCCGATGGCCCCGTGCCCATCCACGCCGCGCCAGCTCCACGGCCACGCGCCGGCGTAGCCCCCGGCCAGAATCAGCTCGGCCAGCGCCGGAGCGTCGAGCCGCGGACGTCCCGCCGCCGCGTCGGCGGCGTCGCCTTGCGCGGAGTACTCCCCGACCACGACGGGGCGCGTCAACCCGAGCGCGGCCGGCGAGCGTCCGCAGCACGTCGAGGTCGTGCGCCGGGTCGTAATAGGCGTGCGTCTGCAGGAAGTCGAGGCCGAGCCGCGGGTCGTCCCACCACGAGGCAAAGCGCAGCCGGGCCCCGCCGACAGTCACCGCCCCGGCGCCGGCGCGGTGCAGCTCCCCCGCCGCGTCGCGCAGCCACGCCGCCAGCACGTCGAACGGCATCGGCTCGACCCGGCGGCTCGGGTAGAGCTCGGTCACCAGCCAGTCGGGCTCGTTCAGCAGGTCCCAGGCCAGGACGGCCTCGCCGAGGCGAGCCTGTGTGCCGCCGCGGCCGTAGCGCCGGGCCAGCGGCGCAATCACCGCCTCGAGCAGGCGCGACTGTCCTTCCGGATCGGCCAGCCAGGCGCGATGTCCGCCCACCACCACGCCAGCGACGGGGGTCGGGTGGAAGGCCAGGGTGTGATCGAAGAGCACCGGCACCAGCCGGACGCCGGCTGCAAGCGCCAGGGCGCAGAGGGCGTCGAGATCGGCGAGGGTGCCGTCGCGGAAGCCGGCCGGCCAGCCCTGGGCGTCGATGTCCAGGCCGCCGCGCGCGTCGGTGAAGACGAACCAGCGCACCGCCTCCACCCCGGCCGCGGCCAGCTCCCGCAGGTCGGCCGCGATCGCGGTCGAGGCCGAGACGATGCCGTGGTGCGAGCCCCACAGCGTCGGTCCGAAGTCGCCGCCGTAGTGGCGCCAGGGGTAGTTCACGCCGGTGCTCAGCACCGGGCCGGCCTTTTGTAGACTGGGGGCATGTGCCGCAACATCCGAACCCTGTTCAACTTCGATCCGCCGGCCACCGACGAGGAGATCCGCGCGGCCTCGCTGCAGTTCGTGCGCAAGCTGAGCGGCTTCACCGCGCCGTCGAAAGCCAACGACGCGGCCTTTGGCCAGGCCATCGACGAGGTGGCGGCGGTCGCCCGGCGGCTCATCGACTCGCTCGTCACCCAGGCCG
Organism: uncultured Acidobacteriota bacterium; assembly: GCA_963834325.1. GTDB lineage: Bacteria > Acidobacteriota > Vicinamibacteria > Vicinamibacterales > UBA2999 > CADEFD01. The sequence goes on along the minus strand of CAWIBL010000012.1, from coordinate 1,616,472 downwards.
AGCCGCGAGTCCGCGAAGTGGAAGCCGCCAAGGCCAAGCTGCGCTCGGCCGCCCGGTTCGGCACGGCCGGCTGAGCGGCCGCGCCGCGGCGGTCAGATCGGCGGCAGGGCGTCGGCGTCGTCGTCCTCGACCGGCCCGAGTCGGCGCGCGTAGACATACGACCCGCCGAAGATCACCACGATGAGGCCGAGCGACAGCCACTTGGGGACTTCGAAGTGGATGTAGCCGAGCGTGTGCCCGTACTCGAGCAGCAGCTTGATGCCGACCCAGGCGATGATGATGAACGCGCCGTCCACCAGCACCGGATAGCGGCGGATGAGCGACAGCAGCCGGCCGATGACCAGCCGCATCATCACGATGCCGAGGATGCCGCCGGTGATCACCACCCACAACTTGTCCGACACGGCCACGGCCACCAGGATCGAGTCGATGGCAAAGACGATGTCGGTGAGCTCCACCTTGACGACGGTGGCCCAGAACGGCGACAAGCCCAGCCACCGCTCGGCGGGCTTGATGGCACTCCGGGATTCGCCGCCGCCGCCATGCTGGCGGAAGTGCTGGAACGGCAGGTAGAGCAGGTAGAGCCCGCCGACCAGCTTCACCCAGCCGAGGGCGATGAGATACGCCGCCATGGCGGTGGCCGCGGCGCGGAACGTGAATGCGCTCGCCATGCCGTAGCGCAGGGCCTTGGTCTGCTGATCCTTCGGCAGACTGAGGACGCGAATGGCCAGCACCATGGCGTTGTCGGCGCTCAGGATGCCTTCGAGCACGACGAGCAGCAAGATGGTGAAGAGGTCGGACGAAGTGATTTCGGGCACGTGCGCTCCAAGTATGCCGTTCACACGGCGTGCTTGTCACGCCGGCCGGGCGGCCGGCGCGGTCCTGAGGGCGTGGCCAGCCGGCCGAAGCGGTGACCGTGGCCGCGATCAGAACTGGAAGTAGATGAAGTCGCTGGTGCCGCCGTACAGCGTCACGATGCCGTAGGTCATGGCCGCGGCCAGCGCCGCCTTGGCGACGGCGCCGAGGGGCCTGATCAACCCGCGCTCGCGGAGCCAGCTGTGCGCGTGCATGGCGACGATTGGCGCCAGGAACAACAGCGACAGCAGGGTCAGGGTGTCGGGCCGGTGCCAGTCGCCGAGGGCGATGTTGGCCACGAAGGCCGTGGCCCCGCTCACGGTGTCGCTGCGGAAGAAGATCCAGGCGACGAGCACGGCGGCCTGCACGAACAGGGCCCAGGTGGCCCGCAGCCAGGCGGGCCGCGGCGCGCCGTCGCGGCGATGCAGCTGGAGCGCGCGCTCGAGCGCCAGGCACAGGCCGTGGATCGCCCCCCACACGATGTAGGTGTAGGCCGCGCCGTGCCACAGGCCGCCGAGCAGCATGACCGCCAGGAGGTTGACGTAGGTGCGCCACTTGGGCCCCCGGTTGCCGCCGAGCGACACGTAGAGGTAATCGCGCAGCCAGCGCGAGAGCGTGATGTGCCAGCGTTCCCAGAAGCTCTTGAACGTGGCGGCGATGTAGGGCGCGTTGAAGTTCAGCGGGAAGCGGTAGCCGAGCAGGTAGCCGAGGCCGCGGGCGATGGTCGAGTAGCCGCAGAAGTCGGCGAAGATCTGGCCCGAGAACATCAGGCTCATCCACAGGCTGAAGGTGGCCGAGGTGTCGGGATCCACGCCGCGCGCCCAGTACTCGTCGACGTACGCCGCCAGGTTGTCGGCGCACACCATCTTCAGGAACAAGCCGCCGATGATCAGCCAGACGCCTTCGTAGAAGACGCGCAGGCGCAGGCGGCGCGGCCGCGTCATCTGCGGCAGGAACTCGCTGGCGCGCACGATCGGCCCGGCCACCAGTTGCGGGAAGAAGCTGACGAAGAGCAGGAACCGCCAGAAGCTCGCCACCGGAGCGAGCTGCCGGCGGTAGACGTCGATGGTGTACGACATCGTCTGGAAGGTGTAGAAGCTGATGCCCATCGGCAGCACCAGATCCAGATCGGGCAGCCGCCAGGAGCGCCCGAGCAGGGCGCCGAGATCCTCGGCCGCCGAGGTCGCGAAGCCGCCGTACTTGAAGAGCGCCAGGACGCCCAGGTTCGCGGTGAGCGAGACGATGAGCAGCGCGCGCCGGCGGCCGGGCTGTTCCTCTCCCATCCGGCCCATGGCCCGGGCCACGACGAAGTCGACCAGGGCGGTGCCGACGAGCAGGAGCAGGTAGGGCGGCACGTGCCACCCGTAGAACAGCAGGCTGGCGCCGAGGAGCAGCGCGTCGTAGGCCGGCTCGATCTTGCGCCGGCCCAGCGTGAGGCGGGCCGCGAACACGACCAGGAACAGGGCGCCGAACGCCCACGATACGAAATTCATCGGGTGGCCGGGCCGCCGGCCCCGACGGCCCGCACGTAGGGCTCCAGGATCTGCACGAACGCGCCCGCCCAGTCGCGCGCGCTGCCCTCGCTGAGATGGCTGTTGTCATGGGTGGTCAGCGCCGCCACCTCGGGCAGCAGGAGCGGGACGCCGAGCAGGGCCGCAAAGCGCGCCGGGCCGGCCCCGGGCATCGGTTCGGGCGACGGCACGCGGGTGAGCACCAGGCGGCTGCCGCGCGCGTCCATTTCGGCCTTGAACGCCCGCGCGGCGGCGACTTCCCCGCGGCTCAGTGCGGACCCGTCGAGCGAGGGCGCGGCGAAGCCCTCCGTGCCGCGCGGCCAGGGCGACACGCTCCAGGTGCCGTCCTGCCGCGACCGGTAGGCGATGAAGCCGCGGCGCAGGCCCAGGCCGGGCAGGCCGAAGCGCTGCAGCCAGTTGGGCGCCAGGCGCTCCACGGCGCGCCGGGCCTCGTGCGCGGCCTCCGCTTCGAAATGCATCTTGCGCGCGGCAAACGGCGTGTCGCGGTTGACGATCTCGGCCCACGGGCTCAGGCCGGCGCCGAAGAACCCGTCGGCGTTGACCACCACCAGCGCCGGGCGCAGGTCGAACTTCCTGATGATCGCCAGCGGGAAGCGGTCCCCCTCGCGGAAACCGAAGCCCATCACGTAGTAGCTCACCGCTTCGGCGGCAAAGAAGGGCCGCAGGTCTTCGGGCCGCAGGGCGAACATCAACCGCGAATTGCCCAGGAACAACACCTCGCGCGGCGCGCAGGCGCTCCAGCGCCACGGCGTCGATGCCGTGGAAGAGGACGTGATGATCGATCTGGCCGCCGGCGTCGTTGGCCAGGTAGTGATCGTCGTCGGGCCGTTCGGCGCGCGTCACGTCGCCGCCGTCGTCGACGGCCGGCAAGGCGCTGCGGACGGCGTCGCTCGCGAGCACGGCCGCCACCAGGGTGACGGTGAAGACGGCGGCCGGCAGCGCGGGCGTCCGAGACCGCGTGGACGCGGGCCGTGGAGACATTTTTCCAGTGTAAAGCAGTTGATCCGGCGCCATTGCGGGCAATTCCGTGTCGACCCTGGGCGGATGCCCGCCGTCGAGGCCCGCGCCGTGCTGGCGCCGCGACGGCGGCGATGGCCGTGGCACCCGACGGCGGCCCGAGACCGCGTCCCGCCACATTGACATAGCACGTATCAAGATCTAGACTCGAACCGTGTCAAGTTCAGACCTGATCTTCATCAGCGTGGCGGCGCGGATGTTGAGCATGCACCCGCAGACGCTGCGCAAGTACGAGCGTCTGGGCTTCGTCCAGCCGGCCCGCACCGTCGGCAGCATGCGGCTGTATTCCGAAGAGGCCATCGAGCGGCTGCGCCTCATCAAATATCTGGTCGAAGATGCCGGCGTGAACCTGGCTGGGGTGGAGCGGCTGCTGGCGGTGGCCGAAGGCTTGCAACGGATCCTGCCGCTGCTCGAGGACCCGGCGCTCGGCCGTTCCGAGGCCAAGCGCCGGCTGACGCGCGAGCTACTGCAGTTGAAGGACAGCGTGGGACTGTGAGCATGGATTTCCGCGACTACTACGCGACGCTCGGCGTGGCCAAGACGGCCAGCGCCAAGGACATCAAGCAGGCGTTCCGCCGGCTGGCGCGCAAGCATCATCCCGACGTCAACCCCGGCGACCGCGGCTCCGAAGCCAAGTTCAAGGAGCTGAACGAAGCCTACGAGGTGCTGGGCGACCCCGAGTCGCGCCGGAAATACGACGAGCTCGGGGCCAACTGGCGGCAGTACGAACAGGCCGGCGCCGGCGGCCGGCGGCCCCTTCGCGGGCCAGCCGCCGGGCGGCCAGTACCGCACCATGACGCCCGAAGAGATGGAGAACCTCTTCGGCGGGGGCGGCAGTCCGTTCTCGGACTTCTTCAACACCTTCTTCGGCGGCCAGGCCCAGTCGGCCCCGCGCGGGCGGGCCGGCGCGCGCGGCCGGACGCGCCGGCAGCCGCACGTCGAACACGAGATTCCGCTCGAACTCGGCGAGACGCTCGGCGGTCACGTCGAACGGGTGATCGTGCAGGACGGCGGCGCTCCGCGCACGCTCGAGGTGCGCATCCCGGCCGGGGTCACCGACGGCACGAGCCTCAAGGCCGGCGACGTGCTCCTGCGCGTGCGCCTGCTGCCCCATCCGCGCTTCGAGCGCACGGGCCGCGACCTGCGCACGCGCGCTGGCCGTGCCGGTGACGACGGCCGTGCTCGGCGGCGCCGCCGAGGTGGTGACGCTGAGCGGCGCGAAGCTGTCGGTGAAGGTCCCGCCCGGCACGCAACCGGGCCAGAAGCTGCGGCTGCGCGGGCACGGATTGCCGGCCCCGGGCGCCGCCGACGACCGCGGCGACCTCTACGTGACCATCGAGCTCCGCGTGCCGACCACGCTTTCGCCCGAGGCTCGCACCCATTACGAAGCGCTCCACGCGCTCGAGACCGCGCCGAAGTAAGTCCCGGCCGGGTCACCGGCCGACGTCAGGAAAGGCAGCGCCATGAATCCGAATGCGTTCACCGAGAAAGCCCAGGAAGCCGTCGTCGCCGCGCTGCGGCTGGCGGCGTCCCTGTCCCATGCCCAGGCGGAGCCCGAGCACGTGCTCGTCGCCCTCATCGAGCAGAGCGGCGGCATCGTGCCCGGCACTGCTCCAGAAGCTGGGCCAGCCGGCCAGCACGATCGCCACGGCGCTCAGGGATCAGCTCGGCCGTCTGCCCAAGACACACGGCGGCGCCGAGCCCGGGGTCTCGCCCCGTCTGCGCGTGGTGATCGAGCAGGCCCAGGCCGCGGCCTCGTCGATGCAGGACCAGTTCACCAGTACCGAACATCTGTTCCTGGCCATCGTGAACGAAGGCGGCCGCGCCCCGGCCGCCGACCTGCTGCGCGAACGTGGCCTCACCCGCGACGCGGTGATGACGGCGGTCGAGTCGGTGCGCGGCGCGCAGACGGTCACCGACCAGAACCCCGAAGGCAAGTACCAGGCGCTCGAGAAGTACGGCCGCGACCTGACCGAGCTGGCCGAGCGCGGCAAGCTCGATCCGGTGATCGGCCGCGACGAGGAAGTGCGCCGCGTCATCCAGGTGCTGGCCCGGCGCACCAAGAACAACCCGGTGCTCATCGGCGAGCCCGGCGTCGGCAAGACGGCCATCGTCGAAGGCCTGGCCCAGCGCATCGTGCGCGGCGACGTGCCCGAAGGGCTGAAGGACAAGCGCATCGTGGCCCTCGACATGGGGTCGCTCGTGGCCGGCGCCAAGTACCGCGGCGAATTCGAGGAACGCCTCAAGGCGGTGCTGCAGGAGATCGTCAAGGCCGAGGGGCGCATCGTGCTGTTCATCGACGAGCTCCACACCGTCGTCGGCGCCGGCGCCGCCGAGGGCTCGCTCGACGCCTCGAACATGCTCAAGCCGATGCTGGCGCGCGGCGAACTGCACACCATCGGCGCGACCACGCTCGACGAGTACCGCAAGCACATCGAGAAGGACGCGGCGCTCGAGCGGCGCTTCCAGCCGGTCACCGTCGGCGAGCCGACCGTCGAAGACACGATCAGCATCCTGCGCGGTCTGCGCGAGCGCTACGAGCTGCACCACAAGGTCGGCTTCAGGGACGCGGCGCTGGTGTCGGCCGCGGTGCTCTCGCACCGCTACATCGCCGACCGCTTCCTGCCCGACAAGGCCATCGATCTGATGGACGAAGCCGCCTCGAAGCTGCGCATGGAGATCGACTCGATGCCGGTCGAGCTCGACGAGGTGCAACGGCGCGTGATGCAGCTCGAGATCGAGCGGGAAGCGCTGCGCAAGGAAACCGACAAGGCCTCGGCCGACCGCCTGGCGAAGCTCGACAAGGAGCTGGCCGACCTCAAGGAGCAGCAGCGCACGCTCACGGCGCACTGGACCCAGGAGAAAGACGCGATCCAGAAGAGCGCCGACCTCAAGGAAGAACTCGACGCCCTGCGCCGCGATGTCGAGGCGGCGCAGCGGCACGGGGACTATGCCGCGGCCTCCGAGCTGCAGTACGGCCGCATCCCGAAGCTCGAGGCGCAGATCCAGGCCCAGGACGCCGGCGCCGGCGCTGCCGGCAACACCCCGCGCCTGCTCAAGGAGCAGGTCGACGAGGAAGACATCGCCGAGGTGGTGGCCAAGTGGACCGGCATCCCGGTGAGCCGGCTCATGGAAGGCGAAGTGCAGAAGCTGATCCAGATGGAGACCCGCCTGCACCAGCGCGTCGTCGGCCAGGACGAGGCCATCCGGGCCGTGGCCAACGCCATTCGCCGGGCCCGCGCCGGGCTCCAGGACCCGCACCGCCCGCTCGGCAGCTTCGTCTTCCTCGGCCCGACCGGGGTCGGCAAGACCGAGCTGGCGCGGGCCCTGGCGGAGTTCCTGTTCGACGACGAGCAGGCCATGGTGCGCATCGACATGTCGGAATACCAGGAGAAGCACTCGGTCTCGCGCATGATCGGCGCGCCGCCCGGCTACGTCGGCTACGACGAGGCCGGCCAGCTCACCGAGGCCGTGCGGCGCCGTCCCTACGCCGTCGTCCTCTTCGACGAGATCGAGAAGGCGCATCCCGAAGTGCTGAACGTCCTGCTGCAACTGCTCGACGACGGGCGGCTCACCGACGGCAAGGGCCGCACCGTGGATTTCACCAACGCGGTGGTGATCATGACCTCGAACCTCGGCAGTCAGTTCATCGCCGAGGCGGCGCAGCGCGGCGTGGGCCTCGACGAAGGCGTGCGGCGGCAGGTGAACGAGGCGCTCCGCGCGCACTTCAGGCCGGAGTTCCTGAACCGCATCGACGACGTGATCTTCTTCCACGCCCTCGACCGCGCGCACATTGCCCAGGTGATCGACATCCAGCTGGCCGGCCTGTTGAAGCGGCTGGCCGACCGCAAGATCGCCATCACCGTCACCGACGCCGCCAAGGACGCGATCGTCGAGGAAGGGTATGATCCGATCTACGGGGCTCGGCCGTTGAAGCGGACGATCCAGCGCCGTATTCTCGACCCGCTGGCCCTTCGAGTGCTCGAAGGGATGTTCGCGGAGGGCGACCACGTGGTCGTGGACCTCGGCGCCAGCGGTCTCGTCTTCACCAAGGGTGAACCGGTGCGCGGCTGATCGCGCCAGGCTGGAGACCGAACACTGCATGGCTGCCTTGCCTACCGCCGGCCCCAAGGGCCGGCCCTCGCCCACCCGGACGAACACCATGTGGTTCGTCCTGGCGGGGCTCGCCCTGCTGGCCGTGATGCAGGCGCTGGTGGTCGCCCCCCAGGGCACCGCCCTCTCGTACAGCGAGTTCAAGTCGCTGGTGCGCACCGGCCAGGTCGCCGAGGTGGTCGTTGGCGACGCCATCATCCGCGGCACCCTCAAGAAGGCCGACGGACCGACCGCTTTCTCCACCGTGCGCATCGAGGACACGACGCTCATTCCCGATCTCGAGGCGCAGCAGGTGAAGTACAGCGGCGAGGTGGTGAGCCGCTGGCTCCCCGAGCTGCTCGGCTGGGTCCTGCCCGTCCTGCTGCTGGTCGGCGTGTGGTCGTTCTTCATGCGGCGCATGAGCGGCGAGGGCGGCATCATGTCGTTTGCCCGCAGCAAGGCCAAGATCTACTCGGAGGACAACGTCGCGGTGGCCTTCAAGGACGTGGCCGGCGTGGACGAGGCCGAACAGGAGCTGCGCGAGATCGTCGAGTTCCTCAAGACCCCCAAGAAATACACCTCGCTCGGCGGCCGGATTCCCAAGGGCGTGCTGCTCGTCGGCCCGCCGGGCACCGGCAAGACGCTGCTGGCGCGCGCCGTGGCCGGCGAGGCCAAGGTGCCCTTCTTCTCGCTGAGCGGCTCGGAGTTCGTCGAGATGTTCGTCGGCGTCGGCGCCGCCCGCGTGCGCGACCTCTTCGCCCAGGCCGACGCCAAGGCCCCGTGCATCGTGTTCATCGACGAGCTCGACGCGCTCGGCAAGGTGCGCTCACAGAGCCCGGTCGGCAGCCACGAGGAGCGCGAGCAGACGCTCAACCAGCTGCTCTCGGAGATGGACGGCTTCGACGGCGCGCAAGGCCATCATCATCATGGCCGCGACCAACCGGCCGGAAGTGCTCGACCCGGCGCTGCTGCGGCCCGGGCGCTTCGACCGGCAGGTGCTCGTCGACAAGCCCGACGTGAACGGCCGCGAAGCCGTGCTGGCCATCCACGTGCGCAATGTCACGCTCGGCCCCGACGTCAACCTGCGCACGGTGGCGGCGCGCACGGCCGGCTTCGCCGGCGCCGACCTGGCCAACCTGGTCAACGAGGCGGCGCTGCTGGCGGCCCGCAAGGACAAGACCTCCGTCGGCATGCAGGAGTTCGAGGACGCCATCGACCGGCTCATCGCCGGGCTCGAGAAGAAGCGCGTGATGAGCCCCAAGGAACGCGAGATCGTGGCCTATCACGAGGCCGGCCACGCCGTCGTCGCCACGCTGTTGCCGGGCATGGATCCGGTCCACAAGATCTCCATCGTGCAGCGCGGCTTCGGCGCGCTCGGCTACACCATGCAGCTGCCGCTCGAGGATCGCTACCTGATGCAGCGTCAGGACCTGCAGCACCAGCTCGCCGTCCTGCTCGGCGGACGCACCGCCGAGGAACTGGCCCTGGGCGAGATTTCGACCGGCGCCCAGAACGACTTGCAGCGAGCCACCGACATCGCCCGCTCGATGGTCACCGAATGGGGCATGAGCGAGACGGTGGGGGCGGTGAACTTCGCCGCCGAGCGGCGGCCGCGCTACATCGATCTCGGCGGCGGCGCCGAGCGCGGACCCTACAGCGAGGAGACGGCGCGCGAGATCGACCACGAGGTGCGGCGCATCGTCGAGCACGGCCACGCCGACGCCCGGCGGCTCATCGAGTCGCATCGCGACGTGCTCGAACGGGTCACGCGCCGGCTGCTCGAGGTGGAAGTGATGGACGGCGACGAGCTGCGCCGGTTCTTCCCGGGCGAGCCGGCGCCGGCCCGAGCCGAGACGCCCTTGCCCGCTCTGCCGCCGCCGACGGCAGCGAACTAAACGGTCGGCTTGTCGGCGGGCTTGTCGGCGGCATCGGGGCCCACGGCCGCTTCGGCGGCGGCAAAGCCGATCCGGCTGTGGGTGCCGTCGCAGAACGGCTTGCGGGTCGACGCGCCGCACCGGCACAGCGCGAACGGCCGCTTGGCAATCGTATAGGGATTGCCGTTCCAGTCGACGAGCGTCACGTCCTCGCCGTCGACCAGCAGTGAGCCGTTCTGTCGTACCTTGATCGTCGCCATGCCGCAGTATAGCGTGCTGCTGCGCGCGCTGGCGGCGGCACGACCCGGTACAATGCCACGGTGCGCCGGTCGCTTGCCCCCCTGCTCGTCCTGGCCGGCCTGACCTTTCTGGTCGGGCTCGGTGCACCCGCCGTGACCGATGCCGACGAGGCGTTCTACGCCGAAGCGGCGCGCGAGATGGTCGAATCGGGCGACTGGCTGACGCCGCACTACGACTACGAACCGCGCTTCCAGAAACCGATCCTCTACTACTGGGTGACGGCGGCGACCTTCCTGGTCACCGGTCCCACCGAGTTTGCGGCTCGCCTGTGGGCCGCCCTCTCGGGCGTCGGCCTGGTGTTCGTGACCGCCGGCCTGGCGCGGCGCTGGTACGACGACGACACGGCCCTGCTGGCCGGCGCGGTCGTCGCCACCAGCTTCGGCTACGTCGCGCTGGGGCGCATGGCGCTGCCCGATCTGCCGCTCGCCCTGTCGGTCACGGCGGCGATTGCCGCGTGCCTCATCGCCATCGGCGACCGCGTCCCGCGGCCGCGCCGCTGGCTGGTCCTGGCGGCCGTGGCGGCGGCGCTGGGCTTCCTCACCAAGGGGCCCCTGGCGGTCGTGCTGCCGGCGATCGTGGTCCTGCCGGTCGTGATGATCGAGCGGCGCGCGTCGCGCCTGCGGCCGGCCGACCTGGCCGTGGCGGCGGCGGTGTTCGTGGTGATCGCGGCGCCGTGGTACGTGGCGATGTGGCTGCGGCACGGCACGCCCTACCTCGAGAGCTTCTTTGTCGGCGACAACCTCGAACGCTTCGCCACGGAGCGCTTCAACGAACCGCGACCGTGGTGGTACTACGGGCCGGTGATTGTCGGCGGCGTCGTGCCCTGGGCGCCCTACCTGCTGCTCGGCGCCGGCGCGCTGCTGCGGCTGCTCACCTTGCGCGGCGGCCTGGGCAGCCTCGAAACCCGGCTGGCGCTGTGGGTGGCGCTGCCGCTCATCCTCTTCACGTTGTCGGTCGGCAAGCAGCCGCGTTACGTGCTGCCGCTGCTGCCCCCACTGGCCATCCTCATCGCGCACGGCATCGTCGAGCGGACCAGGTCGCGGCGGGGTCTCGACGGCGGCCTCTACCAGCAGGCGCCCGACCGTGTGCTGCAGAGCGCATCGCTGGCCTCGGGCGCGATCCTGCTGGTGGCGGCGGGCCTGGTGTGGCGGGCCCGGCCGCTCTTCGTCGACATTCCGGACTGGCAGTCGCAGGCCGCGGCCGTGGCCATCGCCGTCAGCGGCACGGCGGTCGTCGTGGTGGCGTTGTCGCGCGCGTGGCGCCAGGCGCCGTGGGCGCTGGCCGCCGCCAGTGCCGTGGCCCTGCCGGCCCTGGTGCTCGGGGCCCTGGCCGGAGGGCCGGACGATACGGTGCACCGGGTGGCGCGGGCGGTGATCGAGGCGCGGCGGCAGCAGGAGCCGGTCGGGGTCTCGCGCGTGTTCGTGCGCAATCTCGTCTTCTACACCGGCGTGAAGCAGACCGACCTCATCACCGACGAACAGCTCACGGCGTTCCTGGGTCAGGCCGGACCGGCGCTCGTGGTCGTGCCCGCCGACATCCTGGCCCGGGTCGAGGGCGCCGGGGCGCCGCGGGCGACGCGGGTGGCCGAATTCGCCTACCTGAACGAGGCGGGCCTGCGCCTGCGCTCGTTCCTGTGGCCCGATCCGGCGCGCGATGTGCAGCGCGTGCTGCTGGTGCGGACCGCTGGCGCCGCCCCCGCCGCGACCCTGGCGCCGCCTCCGCCTCCGCCTCCACCTCCGACTCCGCCTCAGCCCCGTTGACCGGTCGGCCCGGCCTTCGCGCCCGCTGGCCCCGGCGTCGCTAGGGCCGGCCGCGCACGTCGAGGCCCGCCAGATCCTGCGCCGTCGTCTCCCACATCTTCCCGGGATTGAGGATGCCGTGCGGATCGAAGGCGTGCTTGACGCGGGCCATGAGCGCGATCTCGGCGTCGGCGAGCTGGAGCCGCAGGTGCGCGGCCTTGGCGAAGCCGACCCCGTGCTCGCCGGTGATCGAGCCGTCGAGCCCCACCACCCCGACGAACAGCTCGTGTTCGGCGGCGCGCGGCCCGCTCCATCTCGCCGCTGTCGTCGGGATGCACCATCAGGTTGACGTGGATGTTGCCGTCGCCGGCATGGCCGAAAGCGGCGATGAGCAGGCGCTGCCGGGCCCGCACCTCCTCGATGAGCGCAAAGAGCTCCGGGACCCGGCCGCGGGGCACGACCACGTCGTGATTGATCTTGCGCGGGGCCAGGCGGCGCAGGGCGTAGGACAGCTCCCGCCGCGCCTCCCACAAGGCCTCGCGCTCGGCCTCGGTGGCGGCAGCCCGCACGCTGGTGGCGCCCGTGTCGTGGCATGCCGCCACGGCCAGGGCCGCGTCGTGGACCACCGACGGTTCGCTGCCGTCGACTTCCACGATGAGCAGCGCAGCGGTGCCCGCCGGCGCCATCGGTCGGCCCAGGTGCGCGGCCACGGCGCCGAGTGAGGCGCCGTCGATGAGCTCCATCGCCGCCGGCACGACGCCGGCCCGCGACGATGGCGCCGACGGCCTCGGCCGCCGCGGCGACCGTCGCGTAGGTGGCCGAGAGCGTCCGCTGGCAGCGCGGCCGCGGCACCAGCCGCAGCGTGGCCTCGGTGATGATGGCCAGCGAGCCCTCCGACCCGACGATGAGATCGGTCAGGGCGTAGCCGGCGACGTTCTTGACCGACTTCGAGCCGGTGCGCAGGATCTCGCCGGTGGGCAGCACGATCTGCGAGGGCCAGCACGTAGCGGCGGGTCGTGCCGTACTTGAACGCGCGCGGCCCGCCGGCGCACTCCGCCAGGTTGCCGCCGATGGCGCATTCCGCCTGGCTGGCCGGATCCGGCGGATAGAAGAGCCCGCGGGCCTCGACGGCGCGCTGCAGGTCGCGCGTGATCACGTTCGGCTCGACGACCGCCAGCAGGTTGGCCTCGTCGATGGCCAGGATGCGGTTGAAGCGGGCCATGGCCAGCACGACGCCGCCGCGGATGGGCACCGCGCCGCCGGTGTAGCCGGTGCCGGCGCCGCGCACGACGAGCGGCGTGCCGGTGTCGTGGCACAGCCGCGCGATGGCCGCCACCTCGTCGACCGTGCCGGGCGTGACCACGACCTCGGGCCGATGCCCGTGGCCGAGCGCGTCCTGGGCGTGCGCGACGAGCGCCGCGGCCGCCGTCGTCACCCCGGCCTCGCCGGCGATGGCGGCCAGGGCGGCGCGCAGGTCGGGCCCCACGGTCAGCGGGCCGGCGCGGACGAGCCGCGCTCCCGCGCCTGCACGAACTCGCGGATGCGGGTGATGCCCTCGCGCAGCCGCTCGAGCGAGGTGGCGTAGGAGATGCGCATGAACCCCGGCGCATCGAACCCCTCGCCGGCCGTGACCGCCACGCGCGCCTGCTGCAGCAGCGCCTCGGAGAACTCCGCCGAGGTGCGCACGCCGCTCGGCGCCAGCAGTTCGGCGATGTAGGGAAACAGGTAGAAGGCGCCGCCCGGCTTCAGGCATTCGACGCGGGCGTCTTCGGTGAGCCACGCCAGCGTCTGGTCGCGACGGCTGCGGTACTCGTCGCGCATCGCGGTGACGGCGTCCTGCGGGCCGGTCAGCGCTTCCACGGCGGCCTTCTGGGCAATCGACGAGACGTTGGAGGTCGAGTGGCCCTGCACCGTGTTGCAGGCCGAGACGAAGGCCGGCGGCGCAATCGCCCAGCCGCAGCGCCAGCCGGTCATGGCGTAGGCCTTCGACGCCGAGCCGCACAGCACCGAGCGCTCGCGGTGGCGGTCGGTGAGGATCTTGACCAGGTTGTGCGGCACCGGCTCGTAGATGAGCCGCTCGTAGCACAGGTCGACGATGATCCACACGCCGGTCCGGGCGCAGTGGTCGGCGATGGCGGCCACGGTGGTCTCGTCCATGACCGCGCCAGTGGGATTGCCGGGCGAATTGAGGATGATGGCCTTGGTGCGCGGCGTGACCAGGTCGAGGATGTCGCTGGCCTCGACCACGAAGCCGCGTTCGCGGTGCGTCCGGGCCAGCACCGGCGTGGCCCCGAGCAGCGCGATCTGATCGACGATGGTCGGCCAGAACGGCGAGTGGGTGATGACCTCGTCGCCGTCCTCGAAGAGCGCCACGGCGCTGTTGAAGAGCGCCTGCTTGCCGCCGGCCGTGGCGATGACTTCGGCCGGGGTGAACGACACCCCGTAGTCCTCGAGGTAGCGGTGGCAGACGGCTTCGCGGATGTCGGCGGCGCCGGCCGACGGGGTGTACTTGGTGTAGCCGGCGTCGATGGCCCGGTGGGCGGCGGCGTTGACGTTGGCCGGCGTCGGGAAGTCGGGTTCGCCGGCGCCGAAGTCGACGACGTCGACGCCGGCCCGGCGGAGGCGGTCGGCCTCGGCGGCGACCTTGAGGGTGGGTGACGGGGCCACGCGGCCCATGCGAGCTGCCAGGTTCATGCGTTCCTCGGAGCGGTGTGCGGGTTGCGCAGCATCGCGAACTTGCGGCGGAGCCGCTCCTCGACGAGCGGCGGCACGAGCCCGCCGACTTCCCCGCCGAGCCGGAACACTTCCTTGATCAGACGGGAACTCGTGTAGGTGTAGGCTTCCGCCGGCATCAAGAACATCGTCTCGATGTCGCCCCGCAGGCGCCGGTTCATGAGGGCCATCTGCGACTCGTACTCGAAATCGGAGACGGCCCGCAGGCCCCGGACGACGACAGCGGCGCCCTTGTGGCTGGCGTAGTCGACGAGCAGGCCGTCGAAGGTGTCGACCTCGATGGCCGCCTGCCCCTCGAAGACCTCGCGAATCATCTGCACGCGCTCGGCGGCGCTGAAGAGCGGCGCCTTGCTCTCGTTGAGCAGCACCGCGACGACGATGCGGTCGAAGAGCCGCGCGCCGCGCTCGATGATGTCGACGTGGCCGCTGGTGATGGGGTCGAAGGAGCCCGGATAGATGGCCAGGCGCGGCCGCCGTGCCGCTCGTGCTGCTCATGGCTCTTCCGGTCCTTTCCCGTCCGTGCCGGGCACGGCTCGATAGGTGCTGAGCGCCGAATCGCCGGCGCGGCGGGTGCGCTCGAGCCGCAGTCCGGGGGGTTCCGGCGCGGCCCGCCGCGACGAGTGCTCCAGCACCACCAGCCCGCCGTCGGCGACCAGCTGGCGGGCCGCCGCCACCGCCTCGTCGAGCCACGGCGCGGCGTACGGCGGGTCGAGGACCACGAGGTCGAACGGCCCTCCGACGCGCCCGCGCGTCAGGGCCTCCGGCGCCGTGCCGCGGATGATAACACAGCGATTTTCCAGGCCGCAGTGCGCGGCGTTGGCGGCAATCAGCCGCACCGCGCGCGCGTCCGACTCGAGGCAGGTGACCCGCGTGGCGCCGCGGCTGAGGGCCTCGAGCGCGATGGCCCCGGTGCCGGCGCAGACGTCGAGCAGCGTGGCGCCGGCGAGGCGGTCCGCGAGCACGTTGAAGAGCGTCTCGCGCAGCCGATCCGAGGTGGGCCGCAGGCCATCCCACGTGGGCGACGCGAGCACCCGTCCCTTGTGCGTGCCGGCGATGATCCGCATGGCCCTACCCGACGGTGACCAGGCCGAAGTGGCGCTGCCACACCCGGCTCACGTGGACCGCCAGCTCCGCCGGCACGGCGTCGGCCTCCACCAGGAGGCGCGCGTCGCGATGCGCGGCGGCGAGCAGCTCCACGTCGCGGACCGGATCCCCGGCGCGGAGCATCGGCACGCCCGACTGGCGCGTGCCGAAGACGTCGCCCGGCCCGCGCAGCTCGAGATCCTTCTCCGAGAGCAGAAAGCCGTCGTCCGACGCGGCCATCGCCGCCAGGCGGGCCTTCGCGTCCTCGCCCCACGGCGCGTCGTAGAGCAGCACGCAGGTGGAGGCCTGCGGGCCGCGGCCGATGCGGCCCCGCAGCTGATGGAGCTGCGCCAGGCCGAAGCGCTCGGCATGCTCGACCACCATGACCGTGGCGTTCGGCACGTCGACGCCGACTTCGACGACGGTCGTGCTCACCAGGATGTGCACCTCGCCCGAGGAGAAGCGGCGCATGACGTCCTCCTTCTGATCCGCTTTGAGGCGGCCGTGCAGCAATTCGACGCGCAGCTCCGGGAACACGTCGGCGGCCAGGTGCGCGCTCATCGTGGTGGCGGCCTTCAGATCCGACTTCTCCGACTCCTCGATGATCGGATAAACGACGTAGACCTGCTGGCCCCGGGCCACCGTCTCGCGCATCAGGCGATAAACCTCGTCGCGGCGCGAGGCCGGGCGGACGAGCGTCTGCACCGGCTGACGGCCGGGCGGACGGTCGCGCATGACCGTGACGTCCATGTCGCCGCAGGCCGTGAGGGCCAGCGTCCGCGGAATCGGCGTGGCCGTCATCAGCAGCACGTCGGGGAACAGGCCCTTCTCGGCGAGCAGGCCGCGCTGCACCACGCCGAAGCGATGCTGTTCGTCGACGATGGCCAGCGCCAGGGCCTTGTAGGTCACGCCTTCCTGCACCAGCGCGTGCGTGCCGACGACGAACTGCACTTCCCCGCCCGCCACTTCGGCCGCGAGGCGGCGGCGGGCCGCGTCGCTGTTGCGCCCGGTGAGCAGGGCGACGCGGAACGGCGTGCCGAACAGCCACTGCTGCAGGGTGCGCGCGTGCTGCTCGGCCAGCAATTCGGTCGGCGCCATGAGCGCCACCTGGTAGCCGTTCTCCATGGCCACGACGGCGGCCATGAACGCCACCAGCGTCTTGCCCGAGCCGACATCGCCCTGCAGCAGCCGCTGCATCGGCCAGCTGCGCTGCAGGTCGGCGACGATGTCGCGCACGGCGTCGCGCTGCCCGGCGGTGAGCTTGAACGGCAGCACCTGGCGGGCGCGCTCGCGCAAGCCGTCGTCGA
The DNA here is from genome assembly GCA_963834325.1 of uncultured Acidobacteriota bacterium. Lineage (GTDB taxonomy): Bacteria > Acidobacteriota > Vicinamibacteria > Vicinamibacterales > UBA2999 > CADEFD01. The sequence continues at coordinate 1,599,940 of CAWIBL010000012.1, read as the reverse complement.
TGCGGATGACGTGCGGCTTGCGCACGGCGGCGTTCTGCCGGCGGCGCAGGGCCAGGCCCGTCTGGTAGACGAAGAAGTCCTCGAAGATCACCCGGCGCTGGGCCGGCGTGGCGCCGAGGTTCAGCGCCTCGACGTCGGTTTCGGGGTCGGGGAAGTGCACCTGCCTGAGGGCCGTGCGCCGGTCGGGCCACCGCTCGCGCGCCAGCACCTCCAGGGGCAGCAGCTCCGGCAGCGGCTCGACCAGCAGCTCGAGGGCGCGGAAGACCAGGCTGCGGTGCATGTTGGGCGTGACGCTGCCGGTGCGCTCGTAAATCGGCACGATGCGCCCGGTGTGCAACGGCTCGCCCTCGCGCTCGTCCTGCAGCACCTCGAATTCGGGCGAGGTCAGCTGCAGGCCGCGGCTGCCCCAGTACTCGGCGCGCCCGTAGAGGACGAGGCGCATGTGCGGCTTCAGCGTGTCCTTCAAGTACTTCTGGTTCGGCCAGACGACCTTGACCTGGCCGGTGTCGTCCTGGATGAGCGCGGTGAAGAGCGAGAACCCAGGGCGCCGGGTGGGCGCGATGCCGCAGTGCAGCACCTCGCCCATCACGGCCGCCGGGGTGCCCGGGCGCAACGTGGCAATGGGCTGCAGGCGGCTGCGGTCTTCGTAGCGGCGGGGAAACCGGAAGAGCAGATCCTCGACGGTGTGCAGGCCGGCCTTCTGCAGGTCGGCGGCCTTGCGCGGGCCGACGCCCTTCAGGAACTGGAGCGGGGTCTGCAGCGGATCGCCGGACACCCGGCGATCTTACTGAATGACGACGGCTTGGCCGGTGCCCACGTCGATGCGGTCGATCTCGGACGGCAGATCGAAGGGCTCTTCCATGCGGATGCCGGAGGGATGCGCGTCGGACCGCGTGTAGTAAGCCAGCAGTTCGTGGATGAACAGGCGCGGCACGGGAATGCCGTCGACGGTGGCCGTGTCGAGCACGAAGCGGCCCTTGCCGGCGCCGGTCGTCAGGGTGCCGGTGACGTGCACCGGCAGGCGCCCACTCAAGTAGGAGGTGGGGTCGAACCAGCCGCCGGAGCTCTTCTTGCGCACGCCGTCGAGATCCGCGGTGACCAGCGTGGCGAGGCGATTGGCGCCGACGAACTGCACGCTGGGATCGGTGATGCCGCTCGGCAGCCACGTGGCGCGGTACTTGAGATAGGCATTCATCTCGTTCTGTGTGAAGACCGTGCGCCGTGGGCCGGCCGCCGCCGCGGGCTTCGGCTTGGCCGCCATCACCACGGCGAGCTTGGCCTGCGTCTGCTCGGCCTGCGCCTGGGGCGACTGCGCTCCCCCCGTCGCCGCCGCCACGGCGGCCACGAGTCCCGCCACGATCCATGTGCGCATCGTTGTCCGTCCGGTGAAAGTCGACCGCGCCGGCAGGCGCGGGACAGGCATCCATTGTAGCGCGGCGCCGGCCGCGTGACGGCCGGGCTACTGACGGCGCGGCGGCCGCTGCTGCCGCGCGTTCTGACGGGCGCGCAGCATCAGCTCGAGCTTGCGCCGCTCGATCTGTTCCTCGAAGACCCGGAAGCGGGCCTGCTGGCGCGGGTCGAGCAGGGCATCGAGATCGGCGTAAGCCTTGCGGGTCTCGGCGGCACTGCGCGATTCCAGCTCGTGCAGCGCGGTCAGGCGCTCGCGGATCACGCCGTCGTCGGCTGGCCGCGGGGCCCGGGGCGCCGTCATGCGGGCCAGCTCGGCGAGGATCGCGGCGCGCGCCGCGGTGTGGCGGCGCCGCGTGTCCTGCAGCGCCCGCAACTGGGTCAGGAACGGCGGATACTGCGTGCCCGAGAGACCGAGCGCCTGCTGGGCTTCCATGACCAGGTAGGCGTCGAACAGCCGCTGGATTTCGCCCGGCCGCAAGTCGGCCCCCGCGGGGGCGACGGCACCGGCGGCGGCTGCGCCGCCGCCGACCAGGGCGTGGCTCCCAGCACGGCCGCCAGCGCGACCGCCGCACCCACGCGGCGCGCCGCGGCCACCAGCGCATTCATGACGGCGGCCCTTCCACGGCGGCTTGGAGGAGGGCGCTCAGCGCCTGCTGTTCTTCGGCGGTGAGCGCCTGCGCGGCCAAGCCGAGGTCCGGCAGCGACCGAGAGGCCCACGGTCTCCCACTCGAACTCGGGCATCGAGGCGACGAGGTCGACCACGAGTTCGAAGGCGCCGTCGCCGGACGGCCGGTCGCTCGCGCTCCGGCGGCGCGTGGCGGCCGAGGCGCCAGCTGGCGGCGCCGCGCCGTCGCGCGCGGGGTCGCGCGACCGGAACGCGCCCGATGGCCGACGTAAGCACCACGACGAGCGCGGTCAGGCCGGCCAGCGGCACGAGGACGTCGACCCGCAGCCACGCCGCCCAGCTCTGCGGCTCGGTCGGCGGCGGCTCGGCGGCGATGGCGGCGCGCACCCGGGCGTTGACCTGCGTCCAGAAGAGCGGCGAGGGCTCGGGCACGTCCGCCCGTTCGGTCTCGGCCAGGGCCGACCGCACGTCGGCCACGAGCGCCTGGCACCGCGCACAGGTCTCGACGTGCGCCAGCGCCTCGTCATCGGCGACGCCGTCGACGACGTCGATGATCGCCTCGGGGCGCAGGCAGGAAGTCATAGCTGGGGCCCCAGGCGCTTCTTCAGGTTGGCCAGCGCGTGGAACACGTTCGCTTTCACCGCGCCCACGCTGGTGCCGACGATCGCCGCCACTTCCTGATGCGAGAGGTCGTGATACGTGCGCAGGATGAGCGCGGCCCGCTGGCGCGGCGGCAGCGCCGCCACCGCGGCGCGCACCAGCGCCTGGCGTTCGGCGGCGGCGAGCGCCTGGCCCGGGGCCGGTTCGCGCGTGTCGGCCACGAGGTCGAAGTCGATGGCCTCGCCGCGCGGCGTCTTGAGACTGACCTTGTTCAAGCTGACGTTGACGGCGATGCGGTGCAGCCAGGTGGAGAAGCGGGCCTGGCCGCGGAAGCCGGGCAGCGCCTTCCACGCCCGCACGAAAGCGTCCTGGGTGAGGTCTGAGGCGTCTTCGTGGTTGTTCACGAAGCGGTGGCACACCTGGTAGACCGCCCGCCGGTGGCGCGTGACCAGCACGTCGAAGGCGTCGGCGGCGCCGGCCCGCGACGCCTCGACCAGGGCCTCGTCGGTCATGCTGGCCTCGGGCGTGACGCCGCGCGGGGCGTCGGCCGTCATCGCCGGGGCGGACGGGGTGGCCAGGAGCCAGGACACGGTAGTGGCATCAGGACGCATGACACGGGGCCTCGAACACTTGGACCGGGCCCTCCCGCCGAAGGTTACACCTGCCCGGCGAGAAAAGCGTGCAGTTCCGGCAGCGTCGGGCACGCCGCCCGGGCGCCCAGGCCCCGGCACTTCATCGCCGCCACGGCATTGGCCCAGCGCAGCGCGTCCTCGAGCTGGGCCTCGTCGCCGCCGTGGAGCCAGCCGGCGATGAAGCCCGAGCGGAAGACGTCGCCGGCGCCGGTCGAGTCGACCACCTCCACGCGGAACGCCGGCGTGCGGATCTCGCGTCCGCCGGCCAGGCACAGGCTGCCCTCGTCGCCGAGGGTCACGCACACGACGGCAGCGCCGGTGTCGCGCTGCAGGGCCGCCAGGGCCGCACCGAGCGTGGACGCCCCCGTGTATTCCGCCGGGAAGCCCTCGGCGGCGATGATCACGTCGATGTGGCGGAGCAGCTGGTCGATACCGGGCCGCACCCGCTCCACGTCCACCACCGTCCGGGTGCCGGCGCGCCGGGCCGCGGCGGCGGCGGCGGCCACCGTCGCCGTCTCGTGGCAATCGACGTGCAGCACGCGCGCGGCCTCCACGGCCTCGGGCGGCACGTCGTCCGGCGCCATCGACAAGCCCGGATGCCGGTTCCACACCACGGTGCGGGTGCCCGACAGCCGGTCCACGAGGATCATCGCAAACTGGCTGGTGGCGCCCGGGACAGTGATCACCTGCGCGACCTCGACGTTCTCGGCGCGCAGACTGGCCAGGCCGCGCCGGCCGAAGTCGTCGTCGCCGATGCGTCCGATGTAGCCGGTCTTGAGACCCAGCCTGGCCATGGCCGCGGCGGCCGAGGCCGACTGCCCGCCCGGCAGCTCGGCGTAGGCGAGCATCTGCGTCTTGCTATTGGCGGCGGGATGACCGTCGATGACGGCCAGCAGGTCGATGCTGTTCAAGCCCACGGCCAGGACATCGAGCGGCCGGGCGGCCGGGACAGACAGCGGAATACGCACGGTGGGTTGGATGATACCGGTTTCACACGGACGTTGACCTTCGCCTTTTGTTTGGGTATTCTTCCCCGGTGATTGAGCCCTTTCGGCTCTTTCTTCGCTTCCGGAGGCCGCCGTGCAACCGCTCACGAAACGCCAGCGCGAGATCCTCGATTACCTGAACGAGTTCATCCAGCAGCACGGCTACGCGCCGAGCCTGGAGGAAATCGGCCAGCGCTTCGGACTGTCGTCGCTGGCCACCGTCCACAAGCACATGACCAACCTCGAGACCAAGGGGTTCATCAAGCGCTCGTGGAACCGCAGCCGGTCGGTCGAATTGCTGCCCGGGCGCAGCGGCAGCCGCAGCGTCGACGTGCCGCTGCTCGGCTACGTGGCCGCCGGCTCCCCCATCGAGGCCATCGCCGGCACCGAGACCATCGCCGTGCCCGAGGCGCTGCTGGCCAACCGCCGCGACACCTACGTGCTGCGCGTCAAGGGCGACTCGATGATCGACGAGCAGATCCGCGACGGCGACTGGGTGGTGATCGAAGACCGCAAGACGGCCAATAACGGCGAGATGGTCGTGGCCCTGCTCGGCGGCTCCGACGTCACGCTGAAGACCTTCTACCGCGACAACGGGCGCATCCGCCTGCAGCCGGCCAATGCCGCGATGCAGCCGATCTTCGTCGACCCGCACGAGGTGCAGATCCAGGGCGTGGTCGTGGGCGTGATGCGGCGCTACTGACGCCGCCGCGGCGCTCCGGCGAGGCCGGCGGCGGCGGCCGCCACCCGGCTGGGCGTGGGCGCCGTGACCGGTGACGGGGCCTGCTAAGCTAGCGGAATGGCCGACCACAAGCAGATCAACTTCACCATCGTGCCCGACGACACCGGCCCGATGCCCGAGCGCGAGTACGCCAACTTCTGCGCCGTGCAGCACACGCCCTTCGACTTCACGCTCACCTTCTGCGAAGTGCAGCCGCTCACCGAACGCGAAATCCGCGAGGCCGAACAGGAGCACACGGTCAAGGCGCCGGTGCGGGCGCGCATCGTGCTGCCGGTGCAGTTCATCGGCCCGCTCGTCGCTGCTCTCCAGGAAAACCTGCGCGTCTATCAGGAATCCACCGTGAACCAGGGACCGAAGGGGCCGGTGCACTAGACATGGCCCGGGGACTCGACGGCGCGCTCGCCATCTTCGCCGCGCTGGAGCGTCACCATCCCGACGCCGACACCGAACTGCACTTCCGCAACGCCTTCGAGCTGCTGGTGGCCACGGTGCTGTCGGCGCAGTCGACCGATCGCCGTGTGAACGAGGTGACGCCGGCGCTCTTTGCCCGCTATCCCACGCCGGCGGCTCTGGCCGCGGCGGCTCCCGCCGACGTCGAAGCCCTCGTCCATTCCACCGGCTTCTTCCGCCAGAAGGCGCGGGCCGTGACCGCGCTGTCGAGGGCCCTGGTCGACGAGCATGGCGGCGCCGTGCCCGCCGACATGGCCGCGCTCGTGGCGCTTCCGGGTGTCGGTCGCAAGACCGCCAACGTCGTGCTCGGCCACGCCTTGGGCGTGCCCGGCTTCCCCGTTGATCGCCATGTGCTGCGCGTGGCCGGACGCCTCGGCCTCATTCACACCGACGATCCGGTCAAGGCCGAAACGGCGCTCACGGCGCTGCTGCCCGAGACGCGCTGGACGCGCGGCTCCGACACGCTGATCCTGCACGGCCGGCGCATCTGCACGCCGACGCCGAAGTGCGACCTGTGCCACGCCCGCACGTTGTGCCCGTATGCCGTCACCAGCCTGCGCGCGGCCCGCGTCAAGGGCGCGGCGCGGCCGTCCGCGCGGGTCGCGAAGAGCGCCGCGAAGAGCGCCGGGAAGCAGCGCCGGCCGAAGGCCGCCGGGCGCGGGCGGCGATGACCCGAGCCGCATTCAAGGCGCTCGTCGCCGAGGCCATCGACTCGATCCCGCCGCGCTTTGCTGCTCACGTGCGCAATGTCGCCATCGTGATCGAGGACGCGCCCACGCCCGACCTGCTGGCCGAGATGGACATCGAGCCGCCCGACACGCTGCTCGGACTCTATCAGGGCACGCCGCTGCCCGAGCGGCGCTGGGACCACGGCAACGACCTGCCCGATCGCGTCCTGCTCTTCCAGTTGCCCATCGAGGACGACGCCGAAGAAGACGGCGACGTGGTCGGGGTCATCGGCGAAACGCTGATTCACGAGCTCGGCCACTACTTCGGCCTGAGCGAAGACGAGATCATGGACATCGAGGAGCGCTACTGGCGGGGCGAGCCGGAGCCCGGCGAGGACGGCGGCGGGCCGCCCGGGGGCGCGCCATGATTCACCGGGCCCGCAAGCGCTTCGGTCAGCATTTCCTCGAGCCGTCGTGGTGCCTCAGAGTGGTCGAGGCGTGCCGCCCGCAGCCGACCGACGCGTTCGTCGAAATCGGCCCCGGCACCGGCGCCATCACCCTGCCGCTGGCGGCCCGCGCCGGCCGCGTGCTGGCCATCGAGGTCGACCGCGACCTGGCCGCGGCGCTCGAGAAGAAGGCCGTCCCCAATCTGACCGTCCACACCGGCGACGTGCTCGACGCCGACGTCGACGCGCTGCTCGACCAGTGGGCCGGTCCGGACCGCTCGACGCCCGTCCGGGTCGTCGGCAACCTGCCCTACAACATCAGCTCGCCGATTCTGTTCCTGCTGGCGGCGCTGTCGATGCGCCGACCTGGTCTCGTCGACGCAACTCTCATGGTCCAGGCCGAGGTGGCCGACCGGCTCGTCGCCCGGCCGTCGACCGGCGAGTACGGCGTGCTCACGGTGGTAGCGGCGCTGACCGCCGACGTCGAGCGGCTCTTCGAGCTGCCGCCGGGGGCGTTCCGGCCCCGTCCCCAGGTGCGATCGGCGCTCGTCCGGCTGCGTTTCCGGACCCCGCCGTTCCCGATTCGCCATCGCGACACGCTGGTCCGGCTGGTGCGGATGGTCTTCACCCAGCGGCGCAAGACCATCGCCAACGGCCTGAAGGCCGCGGCCTCGGGCGCGAGGCTCGACGCCGGGGCCATTCTGGCGGCCGCCGGGATCGATCCCGATGCGACGTCCGGAAACCCTGCAGCTCGTTGAATTCGCAGCACTTGCCGACGCGTGGCAGGCCGCCGCCGAGGCCCTGCCTGTGCTATAGTTTCGCCCAACCCGCCTGTGTTTTTCCGGGGGCTCCCAGCCACCCGGGTCGTCGGTGCGAGTGCGTCGGTGGCGAAGGCCGCCGGAGGCCGACAAAGTGACGCGTGGCCTTCGCCAGGAGGCCGCGAGCGCTTGGCAACGAGTCCGGGCATAGCCTGGCTGGGATTCCTATGTCTGCGTCGAGTGCACCGCTGGCGGACGCCGCGGTCGATGTCGTGCCCCTCGGGGGCCTCGGCGAGTTCGGCCTCAACATGATGGCCGTCTCGTGTGGGGAGACGACCATCATCATCGACGCCGGCACGATGTTCCCCGAAGCGGATCTGCCCGGCGTGGATCTCGTCGTGCCGTCGCTCGACTACCTCGATCTGCGCGGCGGCAAGGTAGACGCGCTGATCCTGACCCACGGCCACGAGGACCACATCGGCGGCGTGCCCTACGTGCTGCCGCGCGTCACCGGGCCGGTGCTCGGCACCCCGTTCACGCTGGCGCTGGTCGACAAGAAGATCGAGGAACACGGGCAGGAGCTCGGGGCCCGCGCCCGCGCCGTGCAGCCGGGCGACAGCGTGACCGTCGGCCCGTTCCGCATCGAGTTCATCCGCGTCACCCACAGCATTCCCGACTGCGTGGCGGTGGCCATCCACACGCCGCAGGGCGTGCTGGTCCACACCGGCGACTTCAAGATCGACTACACCCCGCTCGATCACCAGCCCACCGATCTGGGCCGCCTCGCCGAACTCGGCGCGGCCGGCGTGCTGGCGCTGCTGGCCGACAGCACCAACGTCGATCGCCGCGGCGTCACCGGTTCCGAGACCGACGTGCGCGACGCCTTCGACGAGGTCTTCGCGACGACCGAGGGCAAGGTGGTCGTGGCGGCGTTCGCCTCGAGCGTCTACCGGATGCAGATCATCGTCGACCTGGCCGCGCAGTTCGGCCGCTCGGTGGCCTTTGTCGGCCGCGGCATGATCAACAACTCCGAGATCGCCCAGCGCCTCGGCTACCTGCGCGTGCCGACCGGCGTGGCCGTGAAGGACAGCGACGTGCGCAGCCTGCCGCCGGGCGACGTGGTCTGCCTGGTGACCGGCTCGCAGGGCGAACCGAACGCCGCGCTCTCCCGTATCGCGATCGACGATCATCGCCACGTCTCGCTCGGGCCCGACGACACCGTCGTGCTCTCGGCCCGGGCCATTCCCGGCAACGAGAAGCCGATCGGCCGCCTGGCCAACCACCTGGCCCGGCGCGGCGTCGACGTGGTCACCGAAGACACCCGGCACGTGCACGTGTCGGGACACGGCAGCGCCGACGAACTGAAGCTGGTGCTTTCGCTGGTGCGGCCGAAATACCTGGTGCCGGTGCACGGCGAGTATCGCCAGCTGTCGCGCCACGGCAAGATGGCGCAGGCGGTGACCGGCGGCACGACCGCGCCGACCAAGGTGTTGCTGGCCGAGAACGGCCACCGCATCCGCTTCGACGCCGAGGGCGGCCGCGTGCTCGACACCGTGCCGACGGGCCGCGTGCTCATCGACGGCACGCGCACGGGCGAGGTCGACGGCGAGATGGTGCGCCACCGCCGGCAGCTCGCCGCCGACGGGCTGGTCGTCCCGGTCGTGGTCATCAACCGCCAGACGGGGCTGCTCGAAGGCGTGCCGGAACTGGTCGCGCGCGGCTTCGTGCCCGAAGCCGGCGCCGGCGCCGTGCTGACCGAGGCCGGCACGTTCATCGCGGGCGTCATCGGCCAGTGCTCGGCGGCCGAGCGGAGCGACGAGGGACTGTTGAAGGAACTGATTCGCGGCGAACTGCGCCGCTTCCTGAAACGCCGTACGGGCCGGCGGCCGATGGTGCTGCCCGTGGTGATGGAGATCTAGGTTGGCCGTCAAGCATGCATCGCCCGTGGCCCTGTCCTCGGGCTTCAGCTCTCCCCTGTCGCGGCGCGTCAGCGAGTTCGTCGGAGTCGGTCTGTTCGCGCTCAGCCTCATCTGGCTGATCGCGCTGGCCAGCTACGATGCCAACGACCCGGCGTGGTTCTTCGCCACCGGCTCGAACGACGTGCCCGCCAACTTCATCGGACGGGTCGGCGCGTTCCTGGCCGAGCTGTCGTTCCAGGTGTTCGGCTTCGCCTCCTACCTGCTACCGGCGCTGGTCGCCACGGCCGGGTGGCAGTACTTCTGGTGCCAGCCGATCGACGCGGTCTACACCAAGCTGACCGGCCTGGCCCTCACCTTCGGGTGCGCCAGCGCGATGCTGAGCCTGCTGGTCGGCTCGGCCACCTCGGGCTCGCGCACCTACGAGGCCGGGGGCTTCATCGGCGCGGTGCTGGCGTCGTGGCTGACGTCGTATCTGAACCGCACCGGCGCCATCATCGTGATGGTCACGCTGGTGGCGCTGGCCGCCGTGCTCACGACGCAGGTCTCCTTCGGCCGTTTGTTCAGCGCCGGCGCCGGCGTCGCCGCGGCCGGCGGCGCCGCGCTGCGCGCCCGCGGGCTGGCGTGGCTCGACGAGCGCCGCCGCGTGCGCCAGCGCCGCGACGTGCTGGCCAAGCACGCCGCCAAGGAAGGTCCCGACGCCGAACCGCTCGCGCGCGGCCGCGCCGTCGACCTGGCCTCGCCGCCGCCCCGCACCCGCGTCAGCACGCCCGAGACCCGGGCGGTGCCCGAGCCGGCGCCCGCCGCCTCGTCGTCACCGCCGGTGGTGGCGCGCCGGCCCGTGCCCGCGGTCAACGCGCTGCTCGCGCCGGCCCTGCCGCTGAACGACGCTGAGCCCATGGGCCTGCCCCCGGCGGCCCGCCGCCCCGGCGCCTACATGCTGCCGCCGCCGTCGCTGCTCGATCCGGCCAAGGCCGAACGCAAGGTCGACGAGCGCGAGCTGATGGACGCAGCCCGCCACCTCGAGGTCAAGTGTCGCGAGTTCTCGGTGGAGGGCTCGGTCGTGCAGATCCACCCTGGCCCGGTGGTGACGACCTTCGAGTTCAAGCCGGACGCCGGCGTGAAGTACAGCAAGGTCACCGGGCTGGCCGACGATCTGTGCCTGGCCATGAAGGCGGAGTCGGTACTGATCGATCGCATCCCCGGCAAATCCACCGTCGGCATTCAGATCCCGAACCCGAACCGCGAGGCCATTTCCCTGCGCGAGCTGCTCGAGTCGGAGACCTATCAGCGGTCGGCCTCGAAGCTCACCATCGCCCTCGGCAAGACCATTCACGGCGAGCCGTTCATGGCCGATCTGGCGACCATGCCGCACCTGCTCATCGCCGGGTCCACCGGGACCGGCAAGTCGGTCGGCCTGAACTCGATGCTGACCAGCATCCTCTACCGCGCCACGCCCGACGACGTGCGCCTGATCATGATCGACCCGAAGCGGCTCGAGCTGGGGATGTACGAAGACATCCCGCACCTGCTCACGCCGGTCGTCGTCGATCCGAAGAAGGCCGCCAACGCGCTGCGCTGGGCGGTGCGCGAGATGGAAGAGCGCTACAAGCACCTGGCGACCTTCGGCGTGCGCAACATCGAGCAGTACAACCGCAACGTGCGGCACATGCTCGAGGACAAGGCCGCGGCCGAGGCCCCGGATGCGCCGAAGCTGCTGCCCTTCATCGTGGTCGTGGTCGACGAACTCGCCGACCTGATGATGGTCGCCGGCAACGAGGTGGAAGAGTCGATCTGCCGGCTGGCGCAGATGGCGCGCGCCGTCGGCATCCATCTGATCCTGGCCACGCAGCGGCCGTCGGTGGACGTCATCACCGGCCTCATCAAGGCCAACCTGCCGTCGCGCATCTCGTTCCGGGTGCAGTCGAAGATCGACTCGCGCACGATTCTCGACGGCAACGGCGCCGAGCAGCTGCTCGGCAAGGGCGACATGCTGTTCATGCCGCCGGCCACCTCGCGCACGGTGCGCCTGCACGGCCCCTACATCTCGGAACAGGAATCGGCGCGGCTGGCCAGCTTCCTGCGCAAACAGGGCCGGCCGGCGTTCGACGAGAACATCACCGCCGACGAGAAGACCGAGAAGGCCGGCATCGAGTACGAGAAGGACGACCTCTACGACGAGGCGGCACGCATGGTCGTGCAAAGCGGCCAGGTGTCGATTTCGTCGCTGCAGCGCAAGCTGCGGGTCGGCTTCAGCCGGGCGGCGCGCCTCGTGGACATGATGGAGGCCGAAGGCATCGTCTCGGCCGCCTCCGGCAGCAAGCCCCGTGAAGTGCTGGTGGATCGTGGCTACTTCGACGAGGTCGACCAGCAGCTCCGGTAAGGTCATGACCGCCACCACCACCCGCTCCGCCGCGTTCCTGATTGTCGCCGCCGTCCTGCTCGGACCGGTGGCGGCGGCGCGTCTGGAGGGGCGGGCGGCCGGGGCCCGCGAACGCTACGAAGAGGCGCTGGCCCTCGACCGCGATGCCCGGGCCGCCGTCGAACGCGGCCAAGCGGCCGAGGCCGACGCCATCAGGGGCGCCCGCCGCGCGCTCGGCCTCTACGAATCGGTGGTGCGGCGCTTCCCCACCAGCGGCTATTGCGACAACGCCCTGCTGCGCGGGGGCGACCTGGCGCGCTGGCTCTACGCGCGCTCGGGCCGAGCTGCGGATCGTACCGCCGCGGCCAAGTATTACGCGTGGCTCATCCGCGAGTATCCCAGCAGCGGCCTGCGCGCCCAGGCCCAGACGGCGGCCCGCGGCCTCGCCTCGGCCGAGAGCGAACCGGCGCGCGGCCGCACCGCCCCCGCGCCAGCGCCGGACGCCTCTTCCCCCTCGGCGCAGGTGTCCTCTGCCCCAGCCGACACGCGTCCCTCTGCGCCGGTGGTGGCGGCGGTTCCTGAGCCGGCGGCAAACGCGGCCGCCGCGGCGCCCAGGCTGCGGCCCGTGCTGCGCGGCATCGACCGGACCCTGGTCGACGGCGTCGTCCGCGTCACCCTCCTCCTCGATCGCGAGACGCGCTTTGCCCACGAAGTGATCGACGGGCCGCGCCGGGCCTTCGTGGACCTCTTCGGGGCCAGCGCCGCGGCCGACCTGCAGGACGCCGCGCTCCGCTACGACGGCGATGCCGTCCGCCGGGTCCGAGTCGGCCGGCAGCCCGACGCCACCCGCGTGGTGCTCGACCTCGACGGGACGTCGGCGGTCAGCGTCTTCACCCTCTACAACCCGTTCCGCATCGTCATCGATGCCGAGCGCCCCGCGGCCGGTACCGCGACGGCGGCGGCGCGAGCGGCGCTGCCGGTGAGCGCGCCGGCGGTGGCGACGCGGCCGGCCGTCGCCGTCGCGGTGCCGGCCCCGGCGCCGCCGATCGTGCCGGTGGTGGCCGCCGTACTGCGCGACGAACTGCCGGCGGCGCCCCGCGACGAGAACGATCTCGTGCCGGCGATGGCTCCGGCCGGATCGCTGGCTGACGCGCCCTTTGACGACCTGGCCCCCGCCCATCGCGACGCGGTTCCGGCCGTGTCGGTGGCGCTGGCGGTAACCGAGTCGACGGCGCCCGTGAGGCCGGAGTCACCACCCGCTTCGACTGCTGCACCCGCGCGGACCTCGATGGCGGCCCGGCCCGCGGCCCGGGCGCGGCCGCCGGCGGCGCGTGCCGTCGTGCCCTCGACGGCCACGGCGGATCCCGGGGTGGACGTGGCCCTCACCGCGCCAGTGCCGTCGCTGCCGGCCGCCAATGTCGATGGCTCCTTCTCGCTGGCGCGGCAACTGGGGCTCGGCATCTCGCGCATCGTCATCGACCCGGGGCACGGTGGCCACGACCCCGGCACGCTGACGCCCGGCTCGAGCGAAGCGAAGCTGGTGCTGGACGTGGCCCTGCGGCTCGAGCGGCTGCTCAAGCAGGAGACCGGCCTGGAGGTGGTGCTGACGCGTCGCACCGACATCTTCGTCCCGCTCGAGCAGCGGACGGCCATCGCCAATCGCGAAGGCGCCGATCTGTTCCTGTCGATTCACGCCAACGCCAGCCGCGATCCCAAGGCGCGCGGCCTCGAGACCTACTACCTGAGCTTTGCCTCGAATCCGGAGGCCGAGGCAGTGGCGGCGCGCGAGAACGCCGCATCCGCCAGCGACATGCACAGCCTGCCGAGCATCGTGCGGGCCATCGCCCTCAACAACAAGCTCGATGAATCGCGCGACCTGGCTGGCACGGTGCAGCAGACGCTGGCCCGGCGCCTGGCCCCGACCAATCCCGGCCTGCGCAGCCGCGGCGTGAAGAAAGCGCCGTTTGTCGTCCTCATCGGCGCGGGCATGCCCAGCGTGCTGGCCGAGATCGGCTTCATCACCAACAAGCAGGAAGCGGCGCTGGTGAAGACCCCCGCTTATCGCCAGAAGATCGCCGAAGCCCTGCACGCCGCCATCCTGCAGTACCGCCGGTCGCTCAAGCGCCAGACCGCCGTCGCCGCCCGCTGAACGCTGCCCCCGCCGCGCGCTCCGCCCGCGAGTGGCAAGCTTGCCGGGGTCGATCGGCGTGGAGAACGCCGGGGCCGGCGGGTAGTTACTCGCGCAGGAAGTTGGGGTTGTTGCCGCGCGCCTCGATGACCGTGACGGCGTGCCGCGTGCGATACCAGACGTAGGCGGCCCCGGCCAGCAACCCGGCAAGGACGGCCGCCGTCATGATCCAGCCGGTCAGCCCGAAGGCCGCCACCGCCACCTCGATCATCCCGACTTCCGGCGTCGGCGCCTGGAGGCCGGTCTGGACGACGGGCGTGACGGGGATGGCGTCGATGGGCGCGGTCTGAACCACGCTCCGATTCTAGCAGTCCGCGCCGCTCAGCGCAGGTCGCCGGCGGCGAGTTCGACGAGCGTGCGCACCATCACGCCGGACGCGCCCTTGGTGGCCCACGGCTTGGCGTCGTCGACCCAGGCGGTGCCGGCGATGTCGAGATGCGCCCACGGCGCCGTGCCCACGAACTCGCGCAGGAACATGGCCGCGGTGATCGCCCCGCCGGCCCGGCCGCCGCTGTTGACGATGTCGGCGATCTCGCTCTTCATCTGGTCGCGGTAGTCCTGCCCGAGCGGCAGTTCCCACACCGACTCGCCGGCGCGGGCCGCGGCGTCCTTGACCTGCGCCACGAACGCGGGCGGGGTGCCGAAGAGACCGGAGGTGACCTTGCCGAGGGCCACGACGCACGCGCCGGTCAGCGTGGCGACATCGACAAGATGCGTGGCGCCGCGCTGCTGGGCGTACCACAGGCCGTCGCCGAGCACCAGCCGGCCTTCCGCGTCGGTGTTGTTGATTTCGACGGTGATCCCCGAGGCCCCGCGGATCACGTCCCCGGGCTTGAGGGCCTTGCCGCCGGGCATGTTCTCGGCCGCCGGCACGACGGCCACGACCCGGCGCCGCACGCCCAGCCGGGCGATGGCCCGCACGGCTGCGACGACCGCCGCCCCGCCCGCCATGTCGTCTTTCATGCGGTCCATGTTGTCGGCCGGCTTGATCGAGATGCCGCCGGTGTCGAAGGTGATGCCCTTGCCGACCAGGCCGAGCACCGGTCCCTCGGCGCCGCCTGGCGGCGTGTAGGTCAGGCACAGCAGGCGGGGCGGCTCGGCCGACCCGCGGGCCACGCCGAGCAGCAGGCCCATGCCCAGCGCTTCCATCTTCTCGGGGCCCAGGATCTCGGCGTGGACGCCCGGTTCAGCGCCGAGCGCCGCGGCGCGATCGGCCAGTTCGCGCGGCGGCAGCACGTTGCCGGGCTCGTTGATCAGCAGGCGGGCGGCGTTGATCGCCTCGCCGATGACCAGGCCGCGTTCGAGCTGGGCGGGCTGGCCCGGGCCGAGGAGGAACGAGGCTTCGGTGATGGGCGGCAGCGGTTCGGCCGTGCGCATGTGGCCGTGATTGAAGTTGGCGGTGACGACCGCTTCGGCGGCCGCCGCGCTGATGGCCTCGCTGTCGCCGCCGAGCGCGGCCAGGTCGATGACGACGGTGCGGCAGCGCCGCTCGCGCGCCCAATGCGCGGCTGTGGCCACGGCCTTGCGGGCCTGGTCGGCGGTGACCGGCCCTGGGCCCGCGCCCACCACGGCGATGCGCGAGGTCCGCCAGCCGGCGTCGCCGGCCTGGGTCACGAAGACGTGGCCGAGGTCGCCCACCGGCTCCTTGCGGGCGATGGCCGCATCGAGGTCCTGCCCGGCCGGTCCGCTCAGGCGCCGCTTCACCGCGTCGACACTGCCGCCACAGAAAATCGAGACGAAGAGATCCGCGGCCTGCTCGTGGGGAGACGACGTGACGGCTCGGAGAGACGGAAGTTCGAACGGACTATGCATCGGTCAGGCCTCTGGCGAACCCGCGGCGGGGCGCCCGGGAACCCGTAAGTTTACACCGGCGCAGTCGAGCTTACGGAATCCGCGGTCACGTCAGCCGCGGCAGCAGCCAGAACGCCGCTGAGACCACCACCGAAACGACGGCGAAAGCCACCAGCGCGTAGCCGAGAATGTCGCGGAAGCCGAGCCGGGCCGCGGCCAGGAGCGGCAGCGCCCAGAACGGCTGGATCAGATTGGAGGCCATGTCGCCCCAGGCATAGGCCAGCACCACCCGGTCGGTGCCGACACCCAGCCGCCCCGCGGCGTCCATGAGGAACGGCGCCTCGAGCGCCCACTTCGAGCCGCCCGACGGAACGAAGTAGTTGAGGACGCTCGAATACCAGTAGAGCAACAACGGCAGTGAGTCGGGCGTGGCCGAGCGGGCGATGAACTCGCCCAGCACGCGGGCCAGGCCCGTGCCCTCGATGACGCCGTACATCCCGGCGTAGAGCGGGAAATGCAGGACCACGCCGGCCAGCAGCCGGGCGCCCTGCTCCCCGGCTGCGCTGAGCGAGGCCAGGCTGCGATGCAGCAGCACGGCCAACATCAGGAACGTGAAGTTGAGCACGTCGAGCGTCAACTGCGGTCCCGAGGTGGCGACGTACCACGCCAGCCACGCGACCCCGGTGAGGCCGAGCGCCAGCGGCAGCCAGGGCCGGTGATCGCACCAAGCGGCGAAGCCCGGCGTGGCCGGCGCGGCGGGCGGCGGCAAAGCGTTCGAGTCCTTCGAGCGCCGCCGGCGAGATGGTCACGGCGTCGGCCTCGCTCGGATGCACCGCGTAGGTCACCGCCACCATCGTCACCGCGACGACCAGGCAGAGCACCAGGTTGAAGGGAGTGAAGATCGTGGCCGTGAGCGGCACGAGGCCGGCCGTGGCCTGCAGGAAGTGACCGGGCGTGGCCATGAGGAGCGGCACCGAGCCGCTCAGGCCGGCGTGCCAGGTGGCCCCCATCCCGAGATAGGCCGAGGCGACGAGCAGGCGGAAGTCGACGCGCGGCTGCGCCCGGACCACGTGGCGGACGAACATCGCGGTGCCGACGAGGCTCAGTCCCCAGTGCACCCACGCCAGCGTCATCGACACGGCGGCCATGAGGGCCACGGCCCGGGCCGGCGAACCGGAGTAGCGCGCCAGGGCGGCCAGGAGGCGATCGGTTGGCGGCGCGGTGGCGACGAGATAGCCGGTCAGCACGACCAGCGACATCTGCATCGCAAACGGGCTCAGCGTCCAGAAGCCGCCGCCCCACGCCACCACCAGTGGCCACGGGGCCGGCGCCCGTCAATGCCGCCGCGCTGGCGAAGATGACGAAGGTCAGCAGAACGGCGATGGCGAAGGCGCTGGGGACGTACCGCTCGGCGGCCGTCGCCAACAGCCCCGCGAACCTGGCGAGCACGCGGCCAATTGTAGCCGCGGAATCAGAGCCCCGAAGGCGCCTCCGCCACGGCGTGCGGCGGCAGGGGCGGCGGCACCGTCGCCCAGCGACCCAGGCCAGTCATCACGGCCGCCCCGAGGCCGATGGTCCAGGCCACGTACTCGATGGCCGCGCCGAGGCCGAGCAGCGCCACGGCGCCGTAGCCGACCGGGGCCAGCGCCATGCCGATGAGCCGCGAGACGATCGTCGGCAGGACGATGACGGCCATGCCGAGCACCGCCGCCCCGATCGCGGCGTCGGCGGACCATCCGCCGCGGCCCGCGACCGCCTGACCCAGACGCTGCGCCAGGCTGGTGAAGCCGAGCAGCATGGTCACGCCCAGGGCGATGACGGCCAGCGGAATCAGCACGGCCACGAAGGGAATGCCGACGATGGTGATGGCCAGGAGCACGGCGGCCACGACGAGCGCGGGGACGAAGAGGACCTGCGTGAGCAGGCCGACGAGCCCGGCGCGAATCGGCGTGGCCGTGGCCACCGCGCCAATCCGTGCCACCCGCCCGCGAGCCACGACCATGACCAGCATCACGGCCAGGGCCAGCAGCGCCACGCGCATCAACGTGCCGGCCAGCGACAGCCACCGGCCCGCCGGTCCCAGGTCCACGCGCGACCAGGCGATCACCGGCCACCGCCACCCCGGGAAACGGCCGGAGACGCCGTGGTGCAGTTCGCCGATGTGCCGGGCGCCCGGCGCCATCGTGACCTCGCCGCCGATCACGGTGATGTCGCCGCGCACCTCCGCGGTGGATGACAGCACGAGGTCGCCGCCCAGGACCACCACGTCGTCACGCACGCGCCCGTCGATGCGCACGTTGCCGCCGACGGCCACGACCGCCTCGGTGACGTCCTCGTCTTCGGCGATGACGATCGACTTGCCGACGGCCAGGCGCGCGCCCGTGCGGCGGTAGATCCGGTCGGCTGCCACCGGCGCCGGCCGATCGACCACGGGCGGCGCCGGCGGTGAGACGGGAGCCGGGGCGGCGGGCAGCGGGACGGGGCTGGCGGCACGGCCGCAGGCGCGGGCGGCGCGGGCGGAGCCGGCGGCTCGAGCGGTGAGCGGCGGCGCCGCGAACAGGCGCCGCAGCGTCGCGTTGTCGAGATACGAGAGGCGCAGCACGACGGCGGCATCGGCGCCGAGGCGGCGCCGCAGTTCTTCGCCGGAGAGCGGCACGCCGCCGGCCAGCACCACGCCGTTGTCGATCTCGAGGTGCCGCTCCGGCGTGGCCCCGGCAAGCGCGATGCCGTCCCTGAGCGGCACCACCTCGAAGCGGGCCACGACCTGGCGACGGAGATCGACCTCGGACGGGCTCAACTCGGTCGGTGGCTGGGCCGAACCGTCGGGCGCGGCGGCGAGCAGCACCAGGATCGGCATCACGCTGCGCCATGTCGCTCGCGACGGAGTCTTCACGCTGGCCCCTCCTGCGACGGGCGATCGCGATGCCCGTCTCCACTACGTACCGACGAGGCGCAGCTCCGCGAAGTTCCCATCCACCAGGTGCCACGCGCGCAGATGCGGCGCGGGAACGAGCCCGGCGATGACGAAGATGAAACCGGGAAACGCTTCGGCAGTGTCGGTCGGCGACGGCACGGCCACGCTGCGTCGGATGCGAATGGTAGGCGCCGATGACCTCGAGCCCATCGCGCCGCGCGGCGCGAATGGCGCCGAAGTGCTGCTCGGGCGGAATCGTGTAGCGGGTGGCCGAGGCCGCGGCGTTGGTCGCCGGCACGACCCGCGTCACCGTGGTGCCGTTGCCAACCAGCAGACCGCACGCCTCGCGCGGGACGTCCTGGAGCGGCGTGGGCCAGGATGGCCTCGGCGGCGGCGGCGGCGAGGCGCACCGTCCGCTAGCATCGGTCTCCCAGGGCGACCCGACTAGAACCGGCCGAGCGGACCATCCACCCCGAGCGGCGCGGCGGTGGCGGCACGCACGGCCTCTTCGCTGTGTCGTCTCGGCGATCTCCTTCAGCACCAGCCCGCCGGGCGTCACTTCAATCACGGCCAGCTCGGTGACGATGAGATCGACGACGCCCCGGCCGGTCAGCGGCAGGGTGCACTGCGGCAGGATCTTCGGGCCGCCGCCCTTGGTCGTGTGCTCCATGGCGATGATGACGCGCTTGGCCCCGGCCACGAGATCCATGGCCCCGCCCATGCCCTTGACCATCTTGCCCGGCACCATCCAGTTGGCCAGGTTGCCCTCGGCATCGACTTCGAGCGCGCCGAGCACGGTGACGTCGATGTGGCCGCCGCGGATCATGGCAAAGGAGTCGGCGCTGCTGAAGTAGCTCGTGCCCGGCAGTTCGGTGACCGTCTCCTTGCCGGCGTTGATGAGATCGGCGTCGACCTCGTCCTCGGTCGGATAGGGACCGACGCCGAGCATGCCGTTCTCGGAGTGCAGCGTGATCTCCACCCCGGGCGGCAGGAAATTGGCCACCAGCGTCGGCATGCCGATGCCGAGATTCACGTAGTCGCCGTCCCGCAGTTCGCGGGCGACGCGCCGCACGATGCGCTCACGGATGTCCATCGCTTACGCCCTCACCGTGCGCTTCTCGATGCGGCGGCTGAACTGGTGTCCGGCGAAAATCGCCTGCACGAAGATGCCCGGGGTGTGCACCTGATCGGGCGCGATCGCGCCGGCGGCGACGAGCTGCTCGACTTCGGCAATCGTGGTCGTGGCGGCGGTGGCCATCATCGGATTGAAGTTGCGGGTCGTGCGCCGGTAGACGAGGTTGCCGGCGGTGTCGCCGGTCCACGCCTTCACGAAGGCGAAGTCGGCGTGCAGCGGCAGTTCGAGCACGTAGTGCCGGCCGTTGATCTCGCGCGTTTCCTTGCCGTCGGCCACGACCGTGCCGACGCCGGTCGGCGTGAAGAAGCCGCCGATGCCGGCCCCGCCAGCGCGGATGCGCTCGGAGAAGGTGCCCTGCGGCACGAGTTCGACCTCGATCTCCTTCTCCAGGTACTGCCGCTCGAACTCCTTGTTCTCGCCGACGTAGGTGGCAATCATCTTGCGGATCTGCCGGGCCCTGAGCAGGACGCCCACGCCGTGGTCGTCGGTGCCGGCGTTGTTGCTGATGACCGTCAGATCCCGCACGCCGCGCCGGTGGAGCGCGCCGATCAGGTGCTCGGGCACGCCGCACACGCCGAAACCGCCCATCATGATGGTGGCGCCGTCGGGCACCCCGGCGACGGCCTCGTCGGCGTCACGCACAACCTTGTTCATGGCCCGATTATAGCGGCGGCTCGAGGCGCCGGCGCGCGCGGTTGCCGGCCTCGAAGAGCCGGGTGATCGCCTCGGCTCGACCGAGCGACCGGGCGGCGGCGTGGAGGCGATCGGCCACGTCGACGAGCAGCGGCGCGAGATGATCGGCGTTGGCGGCGATCAGCGGTCGCCACACCGCGGGGCTGCTGGCGGCCAGGCGGGTCGTGTCGCGCAGCCCGGTGCCGGCGCAGGCCAGCCCGGCGTCGTCGCAGTGATCGGCGGCCGCCTGCATCAGGACGCTGGCGATCACCTGCGGCAGGTGGCTGATGGCCGCGACGAGCGCGTCGTGGTCTTCGGCGGTGATTGGGGTCGGTACGGCGCCACAGGCCGTGGCGAGGGCGGTGACGAGCTGGACCGGGCCCTCGGCGGCCGTCCCCGGCACGACGAACCACGGCCGGCCTGAGAAGAGCGAGGCCGAGGCCAGCGCCGGTCCGGGTGTGGCCGCGCCCGCCATCGGATGCCCGCCGACGAACTCGCGCAGGCCGGCGGCCGCGGCCGCCGCCACCGGGGCGCGCTTCACGCCGCCCACATCGGTTACCGGACCGTCGGGACGGATGGCCGCCAAGCGGGTCATCCACGCCGGCATCGCGTCCACCGGACACGCCAGGACAACGAGGTCGTGGTCGCCGATCGGCGCGTCGGCCGCCCGCAGTTCGTCGAACGCCTCGCGGCCGCCCCGGTCGAGGGCCGCAGGCAGATCCACGCCGGTGATGTGGGGCGGCTCGTCGAGGCGCCGCAGGGCCCTGGCCATCGACGTGCCGATGAGGCCCGTGCCGACCACGAGGAGCCGGCGGAACGGCAAGGGCGCGGGCACGGCGGTCAGCCGGCTATCTCGCCCAGCCGCGCCGGGCCAGCGGTTCGAGGCAGATGCTGCGCCCGATGGCCGGGGCGATGATGCGCAGCTCCGCCATCAGCCGCTCGAACTGCACGGGGAACATCGACTGCGCGCCGTCGGACCAGGCGTGATCCGGATCGTTGTGCACTTCGATGAGCAGGCCGTCGGCGCCGGCGGCCGCCGCCGCGCGCGCCATCGGCGCCACCTTGTCGCGCCGGCCGGTGCCGTGGCTGGGGTCGACGAAGACCGGCAGGTGCGAGAGTTCCTTGACGATCGGAATGGCCGAGACGTCCAGGGTGTTGCGCGTGCTCGTCTCGAAGGTCCGGATGCCGCGCTCGCACAGCATCACGCTGCTGTTGCCGCCCGAGAGCACGTACTCGGCCGAGAGCAGCCATTCCTCGATGGTCGCGGCGATGCCCCGCTTCAGCATCACCGGCGTGCGGCCGCGGCCGAGTTCGCGGAGCAGCGTGAAGTTCTGCATGTTGCGGGCGCCGACCTGGAAGATGTCGGCGTACTTGGCGCAGACCTCGATCTGCGACATGTCCATCACTTCGGTGATGAGCTTCAGGTCGTGCGCGTCGGCGCCGGCGCGCAGCATGCGGAGCCCTTCTTCGCCGTGGCCCTGGAAGCTGTAGGGCGAGGAGCGCGGCTTGAACGCGCCGCCGCGCAGCACCTTGGCGCCGGCCCGCTTGACCGCCGCGGCGGTGGCATGGACCTGCTCCTCGGTCTCGGCCGAGCACGGTCCGGCCATGACGATGACCTCGTCGCCGCCGATCTTCACGTCGCCGATGGTGATGACCGTGTCCTCGGCCTTGAACGTGCGGCTGGCCAGCTTGTAGGGCTCGGTGATGCGCAGCACCTCGTGAACGCCCTCCATGAGCGCCACCAGGCCGCGATCGACCTTGCCCGACCCGACGACGCCGAGCACGACCCGGGCCGCGCCGGACGACCGGTGCACGTCCATGCCGCGTTCGACCAGGTGTGCAATCACCGCCTGCACCTCGGTATCCGAGGCGCGTTCCTTCATCACCACGACCATGACCTACTCCCCCTGCCCTGTTGCCGCCGGCGCGTGGCCGGCCCCGGACTCTTCCGCCCGCGCCGCTTCGATGCGTTGAATGCGACGCGCCTCGTCGATGACCCGCTCGAACAGCCGCGCGATGGCGTCGTCGTCGAGCGGCCCGCCCAGCGCCTGGTTCACGTCGCGCACGTGGGCCAGCACCGACGCCTCGCGCGTCGGCTCGTAGACCGGCCGGCCCTCGAGGCGCTTGACCCGGCCAATGGCATAGGCGCACCGGGCCCGGCTGTCGAGCAGGCGCACCAGCACTTCGTCAATCTGATCGATCTCGGCCCGCAGGGCCTCGACACTCAACTCCGCAGCCATCGCACGTACCGTTCGACTTCCCCGCCGAGTGCCGGCGAATTACCGTGATCGGCGATCACCTGGACGAGCGCCGACCCGACGACCGCCGCGTCGGCAAAGGCGCCCACGGCGCGCACATGTTCCGGCGTCGAAAAACCAAAGCCCAACGCCAGCGGCCGGTCGGTCTCGGCTCGGATTCGGGTGGCCAGCGATTCGGCCGAATCGGCCACGTCGGTTCGCGCGCCGGTCACCCCGAGGCGCGAGATGCCGTAGAGGAACCCGCCGCCGAGTTCGGCGGCGCGGCGGATGCGGGGCACGGACGTGGTCGGGCTCAACAGGAAAATTGTATCAAGCCCGTTGGCCACAAACGCGGCTCGCGCCTCGCCCGCTTCCTCCGGCGGAAGGTCCAGCACCAGCACTCCGGCGATGCCGGCGGCAGCGGCCCGCGCGGCGAAGCTGTCAACGCCCATCCGGACCATCGGATTGGCATAGGTGAAGAGCACCAGCGGCGCGGCCACGTCGGCCCGGAGGCTGGCCGCCATGTCGAGCACCCGGGCCAGGGTGGCGCCGTGGGCCAGGGCCCGCTCGGTGGCCCGCTGGATGACCGGCCCGTCAGCGAGCGGATCGGAGAACGGCACGCCCAGCTCGATGACATCGGCGCCGCCGCGATCGACGGCGCGCACGACCTCGGCCGATCGCTCCAGGTCCGGATCGCCGGCCGTGATGTAGGCCACGAGGCCGGTGCGCTTGGCCGCACGCAACGCTTTGAACGTCTCGTCCAGCCGGCTCATGCTGTGGCTCCCGCCAGCTGCGCCACCGTGTGGACGTCCTTGTCGCCGCGCCCCGAGAGGTTGACGACGACGATGGCGCCGGGGCCGAGCGCCGGCCCCAGGGTGGCGAGATGGGCGATGGCATGCGCCGACTCGAGCGCCGGCATGATCCCTTCGAGCCGCGCCAGCGAGTGGAACGCGGCCACCGCGGCGCGGTCGTCGGCCCAGGCGTATTCCGCGCGGCCGGTCGCCCGCAGATGGGCGTGCTCGGGGCCCACCGCGGCGTAGTCGAGCCCGGCCGACACCGAGTGGGTGGGGTCGATGTTGCCGTCGTCGTCCTGCAGGAGCCAGGTGCGGGTGCCCTGGAACACGCCCTCGGCGCCGCCGGCGAAGCGCGCCGCATGGCGTCCCTGCACGATGGCCTCGCCGCCGGCCTCGACGCCGATGAGGCGCACGCCGGTGTCGGCGATGAAGGCATCGAAGATGCCGATGGCGTTGCTGCCGCCGCCGACGCAGGCCACGACGGCATCGGGCAGCCGCCCGGCCTGCGCCAGCACCTGAGCCCGCGCTTCCTGGCCGATGACGCTCTGGAACTCGCGCACCATCAGCGGATAGGGATGCGGGCCGAGGGCGGAGCCGAGCAGGTAGTAGCTTTCGGCGACGTTGGCGACCCAGTCGCGCATGGCGTCGTTGATGGCGTCCTTGAGCGTGGCGCTGCCGGCCGAGACGCCGCGCACCTCCGCGCCGAGCAGGCGCATCCGGAAGACGTTGAGCGCCTGGCGGGCCATGTCCTCGGTGCCCATGTAGACGACGCACTCGAGGCCGAGCAGCGCCGCCGCCGTGGCCGAGGCCACGCCGTGCTGCCCGGCGCCCGTCTCGGCGATGAGGCGCCGCTTCCCCATGCGCCGGGCGAGCAGCGCCTGGCCGAGCGCGTTGTTGATCTTGTGCGCGCCGGTATGGGTCAGGTCCTCGCGCTTCAGGAAGATGCGCGCCCCGCCGCAGGCCGCGCCCAGCCGCGCCGCCTCCCACAGCGGCGTCGGCCGCCCCACGTAGTCGCGCAGCAGCCGCTCCAGTTCGGCGAGAAACGCCGGATCGCGCCGCGCCTCCTCGTAGGACGCGGTCAGCGCGTCGATGGGAGCGACCAGGGTCTCGGGCACGAAGGCGCCGCCGAAGGCGCCGTAGTAGCCGCGCGCGCTCGGGTCGCGCTGCCCGAAGGAGTGGGTCGACGGGGCGGGAACAGGGGTCATCACACGGTCTCGGAAAGGGACTGCCGGGCGGCGGCCACGAACCGCAGGATGCGGTCGGCCGACTTGATGCCCGGCGCCAGTTCGACGCCGGACGACACGTCGACCCCGTAGGGGCGAACGCAGGCCAGCGCCGCGGCGACGTTCTCGGGAGTGAGCCCGCCGGCCAGCACCAGGCGGGTGGTGCGCGCCAGAGCGGCGGCGCGCGTCCAGTCGACGGTGCGGCCGGTGCCGCCATGACGCGCCGGATCGTGCGCATCCACCATCAACGTGGCGCCCTCGGGGACGGCCGGCGGCGGGGCCGACGGCGATAGCGGCGCCACCCACAGCAGCGGCACGGCCTGGGCCAGAAACGGCGCAGCATCGCTGACGGCGTGGAGCTGCAAGACGCCGAGCCCGGCGTCGCGGACGGCGTCGGCCGCGGCGCCCGGCGTCGGATTGACCATCACGCCGACACGCGCCACCCACGGCGGCAGCCGGCGCGCCAGTTCGCGGGCCCGGGCCGCGGTAACCGCGCGCGGGCTCTCGGGCCACAGCACGAAACCGACGGCGTCCACGTCGGCGGCCACGGCCGCGTCGACATCCTCCTCGCGGGTGAGGCCGCACACCTTGATGCGCACGCGGCTCATCGCGTCACCTCGGCGCCGCACAGCGCCCGCAGCGCGGCTTCCGGATCGGCGGCGGTCATCAGCCGTTCGCCGACGAGGAAGGCGCCGTAGCCGGCGGCGCGCATGCGGCGCCACGTCGTCCGGGCCGGCCAGGCCGCTCTCGCTCACGGCCACGACGCCAGACGGCATGCGCCGCCCCAGACGCTCGGACACGGTCGTGTCGACCGTCAGTGTGCGCAGGTTGCGGTTGTTGACGCCGATGATGCGCGCGCCAGCGGCCACGGCGGTGTCCAGTTCTTGTTCGTCGTGGACTTCGACGAGCACGGCCAGGCCCATGGCCAGCGCCGCCGCGTGCAGCCGCGCCAGGTCGGCGGGAGCGAGCGCGCCGACGATGAGCAGCACCGCATCGGCTCCAGCCACCCGCGCTTCCAGCAGCTGATAGTCGTCGACGATGAAGTCCTTGCGCAGCAGCGGCACGTCCACGGCGGCGCGGACGGCGGCCAGATGCGCCAGCGCCCCGTCGAAGAAGGACGGCTCGGTCAGCACCGAGATGGCGGCGGCGCCGCCGCGCGCGTAGGCCTGCGCCTGCGCGACCGGATCGTAGGCGGGCGCCAGCACGCCGCGCGACGGCGAGCGGCGCTTGCATTCGGCAATGACGTTCACCGTGCCGGGCCGGGCCAGGCGGGACGCGAAGAGCGCGCCTTGCGGCACGCGGCTGGCGGCGGCGCGGGCGGCCAGCGCGTCGATCGGCTCGGCGGCGCGGCGCACCGCGAGGTCGCGCCCGGTGGCGGCGACGATGGCGGCGAGCAGGTCGGG
Organism: uncultured Acidobacteriota bacterium; assembly: GCA_963834325.1. Lineage (GTDB taxonomy): Bacteria > Acidobacteriota > Vicinamibacteria > Vicinamibacterales > UBA2999 > CADEFD01. Next base: position 1,573,988 of record CAWIBL010000012.1, on the reverse strand, counting down.
AACGGCGGAACTCACGCGGCGGCCTCCGCGGTCACCGCCACGAGGGCGGCGAGCGTGCGAGCGGCGCGGCCGTCGTCGATGGCGGCGGCGGCCAGGGCGATGCCGGCCTTCAACGCCGGCGCGCGGCCGCAGACGAAGAGCGCGGCGCCGGCATTGAGCAACACGACGTCGCGGCCGGGACCCGGGGCCCCGGCCAGCACGGCGCGAATCTGACGGGCGTTCTCGGCGGCGTTGCCGCCCTTCAGGTCGGCTGGAGACGCCTTGGGCAGGCCGCACTCGGTGGGATGCAGGTAGAACGTGCGGACCACCCGGCCGTGGCATTCCGACACCTTGGTGTGGCCGGTCGTCGAGAGCTCGTCGAGGCCGTCGGCGCCGTGCACCACCCAGGCGCGTTCGGCGCCGAGCTGTTGCAGGGCCCGGGCCATGAGCTCGGTCAGCTCGGGCCGGGCCACGCCGACGATCTGGAAGCGCACGCCCGCTGGATTCGTGAGCGGGCCGAGCAGGTTGAAGGCGGTGGGCACCCCGAGCGAGCGGCGGGCCTCGACGGCGTGGCGCATGGCCGGATGGAACGTCGGCGCGAAGCAGAAGCCGATGCCGGCCTCGGTGACGGCGCGCTGCACGACGGCGGGCGGCGCGTCGATCCTGACGCCCAACGCCTCGAGCACGTCGGCGCTGCCGCAGTGGCTCGAGACCGAGCGGTTGCCGTGCTTGACGACGGCCACGCCGGCCCCGGCCACGACGAGGGCCGCGGCGGTCGAGATGTTGAAGGTGCCGGCGCGGTCGCCGCCGGTGCCGCAGGTGTCGATGGCGCCCGGGCCGGCCTCGATGGCCGACGCCGCGCGCGCGCATGGTGCGGGCCAGGCCGACGAGTTCGGCCGGCCGCTCCCCCTTCATGGCCAGGCCGATGAGCAGCCCGGCCACCTGCGCCGGATGGGCCTCGCCGCGCATCACCACGTCCATGGCCTGCGCCGCCTGGTCGGCCGTGAGGTCGTCGCGGCGCAACAACGTGCTGAGCAGTTCGGGGAACATCAGGTCCGCTCCAGGAAGTTGCGGAGCAGGCGGCGGCCGTCGCCGGTCAGCACCGACTCCGGGTGGAACTGCACGCCGTGCAGCGGATAGGTCTTGTGGCGCAGCGCCATCACCACCTGATCGTCGTCGGCGCGCGCCGCCACTTCCAAGGCCTCGGGCCAGCCCTCGTCGGCCACGACGAGGGAGTGATAGCGTCCCACTTCGAGGGCCGGACCCAGGCCCTGGAAGACGCCCCGGCCATCGTGGCTCACCGTCGACGTCTTGCCGTGCTTCGGGCGTCGGCGCCGGTCCGATGTGGCCGCCGAAGGCCTGGCCGATGGCCTGGTGACCGAGGCAGACGCCCAGGATGGGCACGCGGCTGGCGAGGCGCCGCACGAGCTCGACCGAGATGCCGGCCTGCGCCGGATGGCCAGGGCCCGGCGAGATGACGATGCGCGCCGGCTGCATCGCTTCGACCTCGTCCACGGTGACGGCGTCGTTGCGGCGCACCTGGAGCTCGGCGCCGAGTTCGCCCAGGTACTGCACCAGGTTGAAGGTGAACGAGTCGTAGTTGTCGAGGACGAAGACCATGCTCAGAGCCCCGCCCGCGCCAGTTCGAGCGCCCGCAGCATGGCCCGCGCCTTGTCCTTGGTCTCGTCGTACTCGGCGGTGGGATTCGAATCGGCGACGATGCCGGCGCCGGCCTGCACGTAGGCCTTGCCGTTCTCGAGGACGATGGTGCGGATGGCGATGCAGAAGTCGAGGTTGCCGGCGAAGTCGAGATAGCCGACGGCCCCGGCGTAGACGCCGCGCGGCCCGGGCTCGAGCTCGCCGATGATCTGCATGGCGCGCACCTTGGGAGCGCCCGACACGGTGCCGGCCGGGAAACACGAGGCCAGCGCATCGAGCCGGTCGTGGCCCTCGGCAAGCTGACCCTCCACCACCGACACCAGGTGCATGACGTGCGAGTAGCTTCTCGAGGCTCATGTAGCGGGGCACGCGCACGCTGCCGTAGGTGCTGACGCGTCCGATGTCGTTGCGCCCCAGATCGACGAGCATCACGTGCTCGGCGCGCTCCTTCTCGTTGCGCTTGAGTTCGTCGGCGAGCCGCTGGTCTTCGTCGTCGGTGCGGCCGCGCGGGCGCGTGCCGGCAATGGGATGGGTGACGATGTTGCGGCCCTCGACGCGGACCAGCATCTCGGGCGACGAACCGACGATGCTGCGCGGGCCGCTGCGCACGAAGAACATGTAGGGCGAGGGATTGACGTGGCGCAGCGCCCGATAGACGGTGAAGGGGTCGGTCGCGATGTCGGCCTCGAAGCGCTGCGACAGCACCACCTGGTAGATGTCGCCGGCGGCGATGTGATCCTTGGCCTGGCGCACCGCGCCTTCATACTGCTCCTGCGTCTGGTTCGACGAGAGCACCAGCGGGCCGTCCTCGCGCGTCCTCGGCACCGACAGCGGCCGCTCGAGTTCGCGTTCGACAAACGCAATCTTGGCGCAGGCGAACTGGTAGAGCGCCTGCAAGTCCTCGTCGCCGGTGATGCGGGCGTTGGCGATGACCAGGATGCGATGCTGGACGTGGTCGAAGGCCAGCACCGTGTCGAACATCATGAACGCGGCGTCGTCGCCCGGCATGGTGCGGCCGTCGCCGCGGGCCGCGGTCGGCTCGAACCAGGCCGCCGCTTCGTAGCCCAGGAAGCCCACGGCGCCGCCGGTGAAGCGCGGCAGACCGGGCACGAACGGCGACTGGAATTCGGCCATCAACGCGCGCAGCGCGTCGGTGAACGGCGTGTCGAGCGTGGTCGTCTCGCCCGAGCGTTCGACCGTGACGGCGCCGCCGACCGAGCGCAGCACCAGGAACGGATCCTTGCCCAGGAACGAGTAGCGGCCCACGTGTTCCCCGCCCTCCACGCTCTCGAGCAGGAACGCGTAGTCGGCGTGCTCGGCGACCTTGAGGAAGGCCGAGACCGGCGTGAGCAGGTCGGCGACGATCTCCTTCACGACCGGCACGAAGTTGCCGCGCTGGGCGAGATCGACGAACTCTTCGAACGTGGTCAGCTTCATACCAGGGGAACCGCGGAAAGGCTGGACGTGGCCGCGAGCCGCGCGCGGGCGGCAGCGAGCATCAGCGAGGACGAGGGGCGGTGGCCGGTCCACCAGTGGAACTGCGCGGCCGCTTGCGCCACCAGCATGGGCAGCCCGCCGAGGACGTCGGCGCCGAGACTGCGGGCGCGCCGCATCAGCGCGGTCTCGGGCGGATTGTAGACGAGGTCGTAGACGAGACGGCCGGCCAACGGGCCCTCGAGATCGAGCGGCACCTCTTCGACGCGGGGCGCGGTGCCGACCGGCGTTGCATTCACGAGGATGTCCCAGTCATCGCCCGGGGGCCAGGCGCCGGCCTCGACCCGGCAGGTCGCGGCGGTGACGCGCGCCGCCGTGCCGCGCCGCGCGTGGAGGCGCACGCGGGCCCCCGCGCCGGACAGCGCCGCGGCCACGGCCCGAGCCGCGCCGCCGGCGCCGAGCACCGCCACGCGCGATCCGCGCAGCGGCCGGCCGTCGAGCGGCGCCAGGAAGCCCTCGATGTCGGTGTTGCGGCCGGCCCAGCCGTCAGCCGTGCGCCGCAGGGTGTTGACGGCGCCGAGCCCTTGGTCGTCGGCCGCGGCCCCTGCGGCCCGGCCGGCATCGAGTTTGTAGGGCGCGGTCACCGACACGCCGCGCACGGCGAAGGCCCGGGCGAAGGTCTCGAAGTCGGCGAAGTCCGCCGCCGGCAGCGGCACGTAGACGGCGTCAATCCCGGCGGCGCGGAAGGCGGCGTTGTGCATTGCCGGCGAGAGCGAATGTTCGACCGGCTGGCCGACCAGGCCGTAGACGGCGGTGGCGGCGGTGACGGCCGGCACGTGGAACTCGTCGCGCAGCCGCGCCAGCGGGAGCTGGCCGGGCGCCACGCTGTCGCCGGCGTAGGTCCAGGGCGAGCCGAGGTGCGCGGCCAGGAGGCGCGAGGCCACGCCGCACGGTCCCATGCCGATGAGGACGGCCCGGCCCGTCGGTGGAGCGCGCCAGATCGGCCAGCGTCGCCACGTCGGCGAGGCGGTGAGCCATGACCGCGAGCTTCACGAACTGCGCCCCCGAGCCGAGCAAACGGCGCAGCCGGTCGGCGGCGTCGGCCGGCACGCCGTCGAAGTCGTGGAACGAGCGGACGATGCGCGCCCCGTGACTGCGCTGCAGCAGCGATTCGGCGGCCCCGTCCTCCACGTCCACGAACTCGGCGCCGAGCGTCCAGGCCTGCTCGAGCAGGGCCACGCGCGCCGCCTCGTCGCCGTCGTAGCGCCCGCCTTGCCACACCGGGCGCAGCGTCACGATGACCGGCAATCGCCGGCCGGCCAGGGCCCCGGCCACGTCGAGGTCGCGGATGCCGTCGAGGCGCAGCTCCACCAGGTCGGCGCCGTGGACCTGGTCCCGGTGGTGCCTCAACTCGGCCATGGAGTCGGCCGTCACGGTGGCGCAGAGCAATGTGGATGGCATGAACGCAAAAACGCCCCTTCAACCCGAGGTCGAAGAGGCGCGTGGTCGAGACGATCGCGATGGATGGTGATTACGCGAGACCGGGAGCCCCTTCGTTGCGCCAATACCAATACCAGCGCGTGCGGGCGCCCACGGCCGGCCGGGGGCCGGCGGAGCGGAGGCACGACGTGTCGGCAGGCAGCGGGTTGAACATGGCTCGACGGTGCAGCGACGGTAACAAATGGCCGCGTCGCCTGTCAATCCGCGGCCAATACGCGCCTTGATTCGCCTCGGGGAACACCGTATAACGGAAGACACCCGCTGTGACCTTCCGCCTTTCCCCACTCCTCGCTCTGGCCGTGTGCGCGGTGGCGCTCGGCACGCTCGGGACCCCGCTCGACCGCACGAGACACGATCATGCCGGTGGCCGAGGTCCGGCCAGGGATGGTCGGCGTCGGCCGCACGGTGTTTCGCGGCGCGCACATCGAAGAGTTCACGGTCCGCATCATCGGCACGCTCAAGAGCGTGGTGGCGCCGCAGCGCGACCTGGTCCTGGCCAAACTCGAAGGCGGGCCGCTCGCCGAGACCGGGGTCATCGCCGGGATGAGCGGCAGCCCGGTCTACATCGACGGCAGGCTCCTCGGCGCGGTCTCCTACCAGCTCGGCCAGTTTCCCAAGGAAGCCATCGCCGGCATCACGCCGATCGGCGAGATGACCGACGCCACGGCCCTGACCACGGCGCGGGCCCTGCGGCCGGCGGCCATCTCGCTGGCACGCGCGGTGCCGGCCAGCGAGCTGCTGGCGCTGTGGCGCACCGAGCTCGGCCCGGCGCGCCCATTCGGCGCGGCCGCAGCCGACGTCATCGCCTCGTTGCTCTCGGCCGACCTGCCCCGCCCCATCTCGACCGATCTGCGGCCCATCTCGGTGCCGCTCGTCGTCGGCGGTTTCGAGGCCGGGGTCGTCGACCGGCTGCTCCCGTCGCTGTCCGGCGCCGGCTTCGTGACCACGCAAGCGACGCTGGCCGCGGTGAAGGTGCCGCTCACCCCGGCCACCTCGCTGGCGCCCGGCGATGCCATCGGCGTGGCGCTCATGTCGGGGGACTTCTCGATGGGCGCCACCGGCACGGTCACCCAGGTCGACGGCGACCGCGTCTACGCGTTCGGCCATCCGCTCTACAACCTCGGTCCCACGCTCTTCCCGATGACCCGCGCCGAGGTCATCGCGGTGCTGCCGAGCATGGTGACGTCGAGCAAGCTGGCCAGTCTCGGCGCCGTCGTCGGCACCATCTCCCAGGACCGCGCCACGGCCATTGCCGGGCGGCTCGGGCCGGCGCCGGCGCTGGTGCCGGTGAACGTCACGCTCACCTCGAGCCGTGCCCCGTCCCGCACCTTCTCGTTCGGCGTGGTGAACGACCAGCTGTTCACCCCGCTCCTCACCTACCTGGCCGTGGCCAACGTGCTCACCTCCTACGAGCGGCAGACCGGCGCGGCCACCTACGTCGTACGCGGCGATGCCCGCATTGCCGGACAAGCGCCGATCCGCTTCGACGACGTGTTCGTCGGCGACCAGGGCGCGGCCAACGCCTCGGCCTACGTGGCCGGGCCGCTCACGGCCCTCTACCGCAACGCCACTGGGAAGTTCACCATCGACGGCATCACGCTCGTCATCGAGGCCGACGAGGAAACGCGCACGGCCGAGATCGAGCGCGTGTGGCTCGACGATGCGCCGGTGCGGCCGGGTCGCCAGGCGCAGGTCCACGTGCAGTTGCGCACGTTCCGCGGCGAGACGCAGGTGCTCGCGCAGGCCATCGACATTCCCGCCAACGCCAGCGGCACCCTGCAACTGCTCGTCAGCGACGGCTCGCGGCTCGAACTGCAGGAAGCGCGCGAGACAAGGCGCGGCGAGCTGCAGTCGGTCGCGCAGATCGTGCGCGCGGCCAATCGCTCGCGCAGCGGTCATCGCATCTACGTGCGGCTCTCCAGTGCCGCGCCGGGCGCCATCATCGGCGGCGAGCCGATGCCCGGACTGCCGGCGTCGGTGGCGGCGGTGATCGACGCCGACCGGCCCACCGGCGGCAGCACGTCCCTGCGGTCGGTGCCGCGGGGCGAGTGGGAACTCTCCGTGCCCTTCGCCGTCAGCGGCTCGCGCCAGATCACCGTCGCCGTCGACCCCTCGTGAGTCGGCCTGCCCTGCCTTCAGTTTCCGTGTCCACGATGATGAGACGCCTCTGCCCGCTCGCGCTCCTCGCTGCCCTGTCGGCCGTGTCGGTGGCCGCCGGACCGCAGTCGTGGCGCGCTGCCACGCAACCCGAATTCCTGAAAGGCGACCTCGAACAAGTGTCGGTGGACGAGGCCGGCCGCCTCACGCTCGGCCCCGCCATCACCCGCCTGTTCGACGCCGGCGTGCCCTTCGTCTGGACCGCCGTGGCCGGACCCGGTGGCGCGACCTTCCTCGGCACCGGCAACGACGGCAAGGTCTTCCGCGTCGACGGCAACGGCCAGGGCACGGTGTTCTACGACGCGCCCGAACTCGAGGTGCATGCGCTCGCGGCCGGACCCGACGGCAGCCTGTTTGTCGGCACGTCGCCCGAGGGCCGGGTCTACAAGGTCGACGCGCAGGGCGCGGCGCAGCCGTTCTTCGATCCCGACGAGAAGTACATCTGGGCCCTGGCGCACGACAGCAGCGGCCGGCTGATCGTGGCCACCGGCGATCCCAAGGGCAAGGTCTACCGCGTCTCGGCCACCGGCGCGGCCGAGCCGATCTACACCTCGTCGGCGGCCCACGTCGTCTCGCTGGTCTTCGACGCCGAGCGGCGGCTGGTCGTCGGCACCGAGTCGCCAGGCCGGGTCTTCCGGCTGGGCGCCGACAACCGGCCGTTCCTGCTGCTCGACACCAACATGCAGGAGGTGCGGGCGCTGCGGGCCGACGCCCGCGGCCGGATCTACGCCGCGGCGCAGGCCCGGCGCGGCGGCGGCGAGGCCAGCGGCGGCGAGGCCACGCCGGTCACGCCGGAACCAGTGCAGCACGCCGCCAGTGCGCGAGCGTCAGCGTCTCGATCACGGCCTTGGCGGTCGCCGACCAGCCCGCAGCCGCGGCGGGCGCCGCGTCGGCGCGGCGCGTCCGGCGGTCCGCCGGTCGGTGCCATCTTCCGCATCGACGCCGACGGCACGTCGGACAAGATCTGGGAGTCGTCCGACGACGCGCCCTACGACCTGGCCGTGCTCGACGACGGCGCGCTGCTCGTGGCCACGGGCAATCGCGGCAAGCTCTTCCGGCTGGCTGGCGATCCGGTTCGAGTGACGTTGCTCGGCCGCGTCCCCGGGCAGCAGGCGGTGCAGCTCGTGCGGGCGGCGGGACGGACCCTGGCGGCGACATCGAACACCGGCGCGCTGGTGCGTATCGACGATGGCCACGCCCAGCGCGGCACCTACCTCTCGGATGTGCGCGATGCGAAGACGGGCGCGACCTGGGGCGCGCTCTCGTGGCGCGCCACCGTGCCGGCCGGGGCGCAGGTCGAGGTGTCGACGCGGTCCGGCAACACGCCGACGCCGGACGACGCGTGGAGCGCGTGGAGCGCTCGCCTACGCCAGCGCCGACGGCTCGCCCATCACCAGCCCGGCGGCGCGCTACCTGCAGTGGCGGGTCGTGCTCGCCGCCAAGACCGACCCGCCGGTGGTGACGTCGGTGGCCGCCGCCTACATGCAGCGCAACCAGCGTCCCGTGGTGAGCGGGCTGGTGGTCCATCCGCCCGGCGTGGTCTTTCAGAAGCCGTTCTCGACCGGCGAAGCCGAGATTGCCGGCTACCGCAGCGACGTCGTCGAGAAGCGGCTCTCCAATCAGGGCCAGCCGCCGCCGTCGACCGGCGCCCCGACGCTCGGCCGGCGCACCTATCAGCAGGGCCTGCAGACGATCGTCTGGAAAGGCGACGACGCCAACGGCGACGACCTGACCTTCGAGGTCGCCTACCGGCGGGAAGGCGACGGGAAGTGGACGGCGCTCGCCTCCGGACTGACCGACGCCATCTTCGTGTGGGACACGACCTCGGTGCCGAGCGGGCACTACGTGCTCAAGGTCAGCGCGTCGGACGCGCCGTCCCAGGCCGCAGACTTGGCCCTGCGCGGCGAGGTCGAGTCGTCGGTCGTCGAGGTGGACAGCCTGCCGCCCTCCATCACCCTCGAGCCGGCCGCGCGCACCGCCGCCGGCCGTGTCGCGGTCACGGTCGAGGCCCGCGATGCCCACTCGGCGGTGAGCCGCGTGGAGTATTCGCTCGACGGCGGAGCGTGGCTGCCGGCCTATCCCGCCGACGGCATGCTCGACAGCCCGCTCGAGACGCTGACGCTCACCTTCCCCGCCGAGGCTGCCGGCAAGGCCCTGGTGGTGCGCGCCGCCGACGCGCTGCACAACGTCGGCGCGGCCGACATCGTCATCCGCTAGCGCGGCAACTGGGCGGGGCGGAGAGAGCCGCGGCCTGGACCGGGCTAGCTGTTCAGCGCGGCGTCGGGAGTCGGCGCGGCGCTGATGACCATCGGCTTGACGGCCGGGCGCGGCGCGCTGGGGCCGAGGGCCGGAATCGGCTTGGGCACGAGCGGCCGCATCAGCTCCTCGACGTCGGCAGCGCTGCCGACGACCGTGGTGTGGGCCAGCAGCCACACCATGCTGACCGCAATCGGCGCGCCCCCGGCCCGCGCCGGCTCGAACTGGGCGCGCGATGCGGCGTCGATCATCGCCAGCACCACCTCGGGCCGCACCCGGAGGGCGCGCGCCTGCTCGGCGGCGAGCATCTCGATGTTCTGGATGCGGCCCTCGCGCGTGACCACCGCCGACAGCGCCAGCACGGCGTCTTCCGAGGCAACCGGCCAGTCCTCGGCCGAGGCGTGACGCCGCGGCACCATGGTGAAGCCGTCGAGGCGGGCCGGATTGCCGTTGGAGCCGGGGCTGGCCAGATAGCCGATGATGCCGGCGAGCGAATCGGGCCGCTGCACGTTGGTGGCCTGCATCACCTCAGCCGAGGCGAGCAGGCAGACCAGCACCGCGCCGGTGGCGCCGAGCGCCGGCCACACCAGGTGCATGTCGTCGAAGACGTTGAGCAGCCAGGTATGCCACGACAGCTCGCGTTCGACGCGGACCTGCTCCAGCACGGCGCCGGTCCACCCATCGGGCGGATGCTGCACCTGGACGCGCGTCAGCCCGGGCACGTCGCGCAGGGCGTGGCGCAGTTGCGCCAGGTCCGAGAGTTCGCAGGCGCAGCCGACGCATTCGTCGAGATGGGTGCGCACGCGCAACTGCTCGTCGAGCGGCAGCTCGCCGTCGTGATAAGCCTCGAGCTCCTCGCGGACGCTCTCACAGGGCACCCGCATCATCATGCGCGTGTCTCGGTGAGATCGGCCCGGAGCGCCTGCCGGGCGCGCGTGAGGCGGGACTTCACGGTGCCGACGGCGATGTCGAGCGAGAAGGCGATTTCCTCGTAGCTCAGGCCGTCGAACTCGCGCAGCACGACGGCCGTGCGCTGGTCGAAGGGCAGCCGGTCGAGCGCCGTCCACAGGCGGGCCGCGGCTTCCTTGCGCACCAGCACGCGGTCGGGCGACGCGGCGTCGCCGGGCTGGCGCAGTTCGCCGTGGTCGAGGACGTGCTGATCGAGCGACACCTGATCTCCCTGGCGGCGCCGGCGCCACCACCGCTGACGGTTGCGCGCCTGGTTGATCACGATCCGGAAGATCCAGGTGCGCAGCGATGATTGCCCCCGGAACGTCCCGAGGGTGCGGAAGACCCGCAGGAACACTTCCTGCGACAAGTCGAGGGCTTCCTCGCGCGTGCCCAGCAGGTGGTAGGCCAGTTGGTAGACCATCCGCTCGTGTGTCGCCACGAGTTCGGCACATGCGGTTTCATCGGCCGCGGCGCAGCGCCGTATCAACTCGGCTTCACCGGTGCCGACGTCGTCCCAGCCGAGAGTTCGTGCGTCTTTCACAGATGGGGTTGCGAGGAAGCGTCCCATAAGCAGTGTAGCACCCCCCTTTGGGCGCTGGCGCGTGACGGATTAGAACCCGGGCGGGCCGGAAGGTTCCCTTCTTGCTACCATCGGGCCGTGGCGAGGTTCGTTCGGGTGGCCGGTGGCGCTGGCCGTCACGCTGGCCGTGACCGTGGGGTCGGTGCTGGCGTTCGTGTCGCTCCGCAACGAGCGCGAACATGCGCGCCTGGTCGTGGCGGGCGACGCCGCCCTGGCCGGCAACGACCTGGCCGGCGCCATCGAGGCCTACACCGGGGCCATCACCCTCAATCCCGACTCGATGGCCGCGCATCTGAAGCGCGGCCTCGCCTACCGCCAGCGCAACGAGCCGGAAGCCGCGCTGCGCGACCTGCGCCGGGCCTCGGAACTCGACGCGACGGCGCCCCGCGTCTTCGAGTGGCAGGGCGACGTGAACCTCGGCCTGGGGCGCTTTGCCCGGGCCGCCGAGCGCTTCGAGCAGAGCTTGGCCCTCGACGATCGCCAGGCCGATGTTTATTACAAGCTCGCCGTGGCGCGCTACCGGGAGGGACGGACGAGTGCGGCCATCGACCCGCTCCGTCGCGCCATCGTCCTGTCGCCGGCGCTGGCCGAGCCGCACTACCTGCTCGGGCTGAGCCTGCGCGATGCCGGGCGGCTCGACGAGGCGCTGGCCGCGCTCACCGCCGCCGCCCGGCTCGCGCCGGGCCTGCTCCAGGCGCGCGAAGCCCGGGCCGGCGTGCTGCAGGCCCGCGGCAACGTGGCCCGCGCCGTGGACGATCTCGAAGCGCTGGCGGCGCTCGAGCCCGACCGGCCCGAACGGGCCGTCGCCGTGGGCGCGGCCTACGCCCGCGCCGGCCGCCACGACTCGGCCGTGCTGGCGCTCGGCCGGGCGGCGGAGCGCTTCCCCGAGTCGCCCGCCGTCTTCACCGCGCTGGGCCGGGTCTGGCTGCGGGCCGCGGAGACGACCGGGGACTCGGTGTCGCTCGACAAGGCCGTGGCGGCGTTGACGCGCGCGGCGACGATCGACACCCCCTCGCCCGACACCCTCACCCTGCTCGGGCGGGCCCGGCTCCGCGCCGGCGACCTGCCCGGCGCCGAACGGCACCTGCGAGCCGCCATCGCCCGCCTGCCGGCGCCGCCGGAGGCCTACGCCGCGCTGGCCGACGTGCTCGAACGCGGGGCGCGCCTGGGCGAGGCCCGCGACGTGCTCGAGCAGTACGCCACGCTCGTCGCCGGCTCCGCGGCGGCCGGCGCGGTGGCGCCGCGGCTCGGCGAGCTGTCGATGCGGATCGCCGATCCGCACGGCGCCGTCTACTGGTACGAGCGCGCCGTCGTCGACCTCGGGCCCTCGGCCTCGCTGCTCCACCGTCAGGCCGAGGCCGAGACCAGCCGCGGCCGGCGCGAACGCGCGGGCCAGCTGGTGACGGAGGGTCTGGCGCTCGAACCGGGTCACCGCGGGCTGCTCGCGCTCAGGCGCACGCTGGACCAGCGGCCGTAAGCCGGCCCGCGCCCCGGCCGGCATCGCCGGCCGGCCGCGTGACGGCGGCGCTGCCAGGACGGCGGCCCCGCTAGATGGCGCGTTCGAGCCCGTCGCGTCGCGCCCCGCGTTCCAGGCCGAGCCGCGCCGTGAGCTTGGCCAGCCCCTGCCGGGTCAGGCCGAGCTCGCGGGCCACGGCGCTCGGCCGGTGGCCGCAGCGTTCGAATGCCGCGCGCACGAAGCCCGCCTCGAAGGCCCGGCGAGCCTCGTCGAGCGTGGTGGCGGCGGTGGGCGGAGCGCCCTGCCACACGGCGCGGGCATCGTCGGGCGCAACCAGGCCGCGGGCCGGCCCCGACGCGGCGATGGCCGCCACCACGTTCTGCAACTCGCGCGCGTTGCCCGGCCAGTCGTGAGCCGCCAGCGCGGCAACGAGCGACGGCGCCAGCCGCGCGCTGCGGCGCAGGCGCTGCATCAGGAGCCGCCAGAAGTGCTCGGCCAGCACCGGGATGTCGTCGCGCCGCTCGCGCAGGGGCGGGACCACGAGGCGCACCACGTCGAGCCGGAAGCGCAGGTCGTGACGGAAGCGCCCGGCGGCGGCCTCGTCGCGGAGCGGCCGGTTGGTGGCCGAGACCACCCGGACGTCGACCCGCCGGGGCGCGTTCTCCCCCAGCCGGCGTACCTCCCCTTCCTGCAGCACGCGCAACAGCTTGGCCTGCGCGCGCGGCGAGAGTTCGGCCACTTCGTCCAGGAAGAGCGTGCCGGCGTGCGCCTCCTCGACCAGGCCGCGGCGCTCGAGCGCGGCCCCGGTGAAGGCGCCTTTGGCATGACCGAAGAGCTCCGCGTCCACCAGATCGTCGGACAAGGCCGCGCAGTTGACGGCCACGAACGCCGCCTGGCGGCGCGGACTGGCGGCGTGGACGGCACGGGCCACCAGTTCCTTGCCGACGCCGCTCTCGCCTTCGACCAGCACCGGCACGAGCACCCCGGCCACCTTGGGGATGATCGCCCGCAGGCGCGTGAGGGCCGCGCTCACCCCGACCAGTCCGAACGGCGCCTCGGGCGGCGCCTCGTCGGCCAGGGTGAGGCACGAGGCGACCAGTGGCGCGGCGATGTCGGCGGCGGCGGCGACGAGACTCAGGTTCGGGGTGGCGGTGCCGGCCGCGCGCGACCAGGCCAGTTGCGCCACCGGATCGAGGCCGTAGATGACCGGCGCGGTGTGCACGTCGCGATCGCCGGGCTGCGGCGCCGGATGCGCGGTCGTGGCCACCAGCTGGCGCGGCGCCTCGCTCCACACCGCCACCGCCTCGGCGCCAAGGGCGCTGCGCAGGTGACGGCAGATGCGCTCGACGGCGCGGCGATCGTTGGAAGTGAGGGCGTCCACGGCGTACGCGCACGCCACTGCAAAGGCGATTCCGCCCCCTGAAACAGCGCCGATGACTGCGTTCGTGCCGCCGCGCCGCAGCATCGCCGCAGAAACTTCGTATACAATTCTGCGGCGATGCTGCGGTTTCTCACCGCCGGCGAGTCGCATGGCCGGGGCCTGGTGGTCATCGTGGACGGCATGCCGGCCGGCCTGCCTCTCGATCTCGACCGGCTCAATGCGCTCCTGCGACGGCGCCAGGGCGGCTATGGCCGCGGGCGCCGGATGGCCATCGAATCCGATCAGGCTGCTGTACAGAGCGGCGTGCGCCATGGCCGCACCACCGGCGGGCCGATTGCCCTCCTCATCACCAATCGCGACTGGGTGAACTGGCAGCGCACGATGCACGTCGAGGCCGAAGTGCCCGAGGGCGCCACTGGCGCCAATCGCGCGCCGGTGGTTCGACCCCGGCCCGGCCACGCCGATCTCGCCGGCGCGCTCAAGTACGAGCACGACGACGTGCGCGACGTGCTCGAACGGGCCAGCGCCCGTGAAACGGCGGCCCGCGTCGCCGCCGGCGGCCTGGCCATCCAGTTGCTCGAGGCCATCGGCGCCGGCGTGACCAGCCACGTCACCGGCATCGCCGAACTCGTCCTCGATCCGGCGCGCGTGGTGTCGTTTGCCGAGGCGCAGGCGCTGCCCGCCGAGGCGCCGCTGCGCTGCGTGGAGGCGGCTCTCGAAGCCGAGATGACGGCGCGTATCGATCAGGCGAAGATCGCCGGCGACACGCTCGGCGGCACCTTCGAAGTGATCGTCACGGGCCTGCCGGTGGGACTCGGCAGCTACGTCCAATGGGACCGCAAGCTCGACGGGCGGCTGGCCCAGGCGGTCATGTCGATTCCCGCCATCAAGGGCGTGGGCATCGGCCTGGGCGCGGCCAGCGCGGCGGCCCCCGGCTCGCGCGTGCACGACGAGATTCTGCCCCCTGAGGGCGCCGGCACGCGGCCTGTGCGGCCGACCAATCGCGCCGGCGGACTGGAGGGCGGGGTGACCAACGGCGAAGACGTGCGCGTCGTCGGTCATATGAAGCCGATCGCCACGTTGATGCAGCCGCTCCGCTCGGTCGACCTCACGACCCTGGAAGCGGCGCCGGCGGCCATCGAACGGTCCGACGTGTGCGCCGTTCCGGCGGCCGCGGTCGTGGCCGAAGCGATGGTGGCCTTCGTCCTCGCCGACGCCCTGCTCGAGCGCTTCGGCGGCGACTCCGTCGCGCTCATCCAGCGTCACCTGGCGGCCACGGCCGCGGCGATGACCACGCGCCTGACCCGGGCGCCGCAAGGGACGTGACCGGTGCCCCGCCCGGTTCTCAAGCTCGGCGCTCCCGCCTTACGGCAGCCGGCGGCGCCCGTTGACGCGGTCACCCCGGAGATCCAGGCGCTCGTCGACGAGATGGTGGCGGTGATGTACGCCGAGCGTGGTGTCGGGCTGGCGGCGCCGCAGATTGGCGTCGGCCTCCGCATCTTCGTGGTCGACGTCTCGGGCGGCCGCGACGCCCAGGCGCTCAAGGTGTGCATCAATCCCACCTGGAGCGATCGCGAAGGCATGCAACTCGAGGAAGAAGGCTGTCTCAGCGTGCCCGGCTTCTCGGCCACGGTGCCGCGTTCGCAGCGAGCCTCGGTGCAGGCCCTCGACCGCGACGGCCGGCCGCACACCGTCGGCGGCGACGGCCTGCTGGCGCGTGCCCTCCAGCACGAGATGGATCACCTCGACGGGCAGCTCTACGTCGACCGCCTGCGCGGTCTCAGCCGGGCGATGATCCTGCGCAAGGTGCAGAAGCTCGAACGCGCCGGGCGGTGGTGACGGCGGTGCGTATCCTGTTCTTCGGCTCGCCGGCGTTCGCCGTGCCGACGCTGCGCGCCCTGGTCGAGTCCACCCATCCCGTGGTTGGGGTCGTGACCCAGCCCGATCGGCCGCGCGGACGCGGACAGCAGGTGACGCGCGGCGCCGTCGCCGCGGCCGCCGACGCGCTCGGCCTGCCGGTCGTGCAGCCGGCCAGGCTGGCCGACCCCGGCGTGCGCGAGCTGCTGGCCGCTTTCCACGCCGACCTCGGCGTCGTCGCCGCCTACGGCAAGATCCTGCCCGGGTGGCTGCTGGCGCTGCCCTCGCGCGGCATGGTCAACGTCCACGCCTCGCTGTTGCCGAAATACCGCGGCGCCGCGCCCGTGCACCGCGCGGTCATGGCCGGCGAGCGCGAGAGCGGCGTGACCATCATGCGGGTGGTGCAAGCGCTCGATGCCGGGCCGATGATCGACCGGGCCGTCGTGCCGATCGCTCCCGATCAGACCAGCGCCGGACTGGAAGCGGAGATCGGCGCGGTCGGCGCGACGCTGCTCGTGCAGTCCGTGGACCGGCTGGCGGCGGGGCTCGTGGTCGAGACGCCGCAGGACGACGCCGCCGCGACCTACGCCGCCAAGATCACGCGCGCCGACAGCCCCGTGGACTGGACGCGGCCGGCGCAGTCCATTCACGATCAGATTCGCGGTCTCCATCCCTGGCCGCACGCCTCGTCGCGGCTCGCCGGCAAGCGGGTCATCCTGCACCGCAGCCAGCGCCTCGACGGCGCCCACAGCGCCCCGGCCGGCACCGTGCACGGCGCCAGCGCCGCCGGTCTCGACGTCGTCGCCGGCGACGGCGCGGTGGTGCGACTGCTCGAACTGCAGGCCGAAGGCGGCCGCCGTCTCACCGCCGCCCAGTTCCTCGCCGGGTATGATGCTGCCGCCGGGCGCGAGGTTCGAGGTCTCGTGATCGCGCCGGCGCGCCGGGCCGCGTTCGATGCGCTCGGCGCCGTGGCCAGCGGGCGCACGGATCTCGACAGCGCCGTCGAGTCCGCCCGGCGGCTCGTGACCGATGCCAGGGACCTGGCCCTGCTCCGTGAACTGGTCACCGGCACGCTGCGGTGGCAGGGCGCCATCGACGGCGTGCTGGCGCCGCTCTGCCGCGTGTCCCTGGCCCGCCTCGACCGCGAGGTGCTGACGTCGCTGCGGCTGGGCGCGTATCAGCTGCTGTATCTGGACCGGGTGCCGGCCTCGGCCGTCGTCGACGACGCCGTGGCGCTGGTGCGGGCGGCGAAGAAGGCGAGCGCCACCGGGCTCGTGAATGCGCTGCTGCGGAAGATCGCGCGCGGCGAGCGCGGTACGCCGCCGCCCGACAGCGACGCGGCCGAGACGCTGGCGCGCGTGGCCTCGCATCCGGCGTGGCTGGTGCGGCGCTGGCTGGCACGGCGACCGCGCGCCGAGGTGGAGGCATGGCTGGCCTTCAACAACACGCCGGCCCCGATGACCTTGCGCGTGAATCCGCTGGTGAGTCCCGATCGGGCCGCCGTCGCCGCGGCCCTGGCCCGCTTCGGCGTGGTCACCGAGCCGTGCCGCTACGCGCCGCTCGGCCTGGTCGTGCGCGAGGGCAATCCGCTCGGCACGCCGCCCTACGCCGACGGCTCGTGTCTGGTGCAGGACGAGGGCTCGCAGTTGGCGGCGCTGGTCGCGCCGGTCGCCCCAGGCGGACGGGTGCTCGATGTGTGCGGCTCGCCCTGGCGGCAAGACCCTGCACTATGCGGCCATCAGCGGGGCCGACGGCCGGGTCGTGGCCGCCGACGTGCGCGCCCGCCGCGTCCGGCTGCTGGCCGAGACGGCGGCACGCGGCCACGCGCGGAACACCGCCGTCGTGCACCTCGCAGAGGTGGGGCCGCTCCCCTTCCGCGCGGAGTTCGACGTCGTGGCCGTCGACGCGCCGTGCAGCGGCCTGGGCACGCTGCGCCGCGATCCCGACATCAAGTGGCGGCGGACTCCGGACGACCTCGTCCGCCTCGCGGCGCGCCAGCTCGATCTGCTGCACCGGGCCAGTGCGGTGGTGCGGCCGGGCGGCTCTCTGGTCTACACCACCTGTTCGAGCGAGCCCGACGAGAACGCCGACGTCGTGGCCCGGTTCCTGGCCGAGGCCCCGGCCTTCTCGCTGCGCCGCGCCGACGCCGGCCCCGGCGGCGCGGTGCTGGCCGGGCTTCACCGGCGCCGACGGCTTCTTCGTCACCGACCCGGTCCGGCATGGCCTGGAGTGCTACTTCGGGGCGGTGCTCGAGCGCACCGCGGGTGGACCGCCGCCAGACCCTGTTGTACAGTGACCGGATCGCGCATGGCCCTTCGAGGACGAGTATGGAATGTCGGCCGGCTGCTGCTCATCACGGGCGGCCTGGTGGCGACCTACCTGGTGTTTGCCGCGGTCGCCGTGCAGGTGGCCGTGCGGGCGCGTGACGTCACCGTACCCGACGTCACCCGCGTCTCCCTGCCCGAAGCGTCGGCGCGGCTCGCCGCCCAGGCCCTGCAGGTGCGGGTGGACACGGTGCAGCGGCCGAGCACCGAGGTGAACGCCGGCCTCGTCCTGGGTCAGGATCCGCCGGCCGGCACCTCGTCGCGCCGTCAACGGTCGGTGCGGGTGTGGCTGTCGGCCGGACCGCGCATCGCCTACATGCCGCAGCTGGTCGGCGACACCGATCGGGCCGCCAATATCCGGCTGTCGATCGACGGCCTCGAGCCGGCCGTCGTCGCCGAGATCCGCTCGGAGGCCTATTCGGCCGACCAGGTCGTGGCCCAGGAACCGCCCCCGGGCCAGCCGGCCGCGGAGGTCCGCCTGCTCGTGAGCCGCGGCGCCGACATGTCGACCTACGTGATGCCCGATCTCATCGGCGTGGACGGCGAACCGGCCGCGTCGCTGCTGCGGCAGCAGGGCTTCCGCGTGAGCTTCGTCGCACAGCAGGCCACGAGCGGCCTGCCTCCGGGCATGATCGTGCGGCAGACGCCGCCCGGCGGACACCAGGTGCAGCCCGGCGCCGCTATTTCTCTCGAGGTGGCCCGATGAGCGTGCGCCTGGCCGCGTCGATCCTGTCGGCGGATTTCGCCTGCCTGGCCCGCGACATCGCCGCGGCCGAAGCTGGCGGCGCCGACCTGATTCACGTGGACGTCATGGACGGGCACTTCGTGCCGAACCTCACCATCGGGCCGGTGGTGGTCAAGGCCATCAAGCGGGTCGCCACGCGGCCGCTCGACGTGCACCTGATGGTGAGCAATCCCGACCAGTACTTGAAAGCCTACGTGGAGGCCGGCGCGACCATGCTCACGGTACACGCCGAGGTCCTGCCCCACTTGCACCGCACGATAGCCGCCATCAAGGAACTGGGCGCCCAGGCCGGAGTGGCGCTCAATCCCTCCACCCCGGTCGCGGCGCTCGAAGAGGTCGCCGCCGATCTCGACTTCGTGCTGGTCATGTCGGTCAATCCCGGCTTCGGCGGCCAGTCGTTCATTCCCCGCGCCCTCGACAAGGTGCGGGCCATGCGGGAACTCCTCGCCCGTCGCGGCAGCCGCGCGTTCGTGGAGATCGACGGCGGCGTGGACCGCTCGAATATCGCCGCAGTGGTCGAGGCCGGCGCCGCGGTGGTCGTCGCCGGAAACGCCGTGTTCGGTCAGGGCGACGCGACGACGGCGGCGCGCGACCTCAAGGCGGCGGCCGGGGCCGGACCGCGTGGCTGACGCTCCGGAGCGGCGGCGCAGCCTCAGCACGATTCGCGTGCGCTACGCCGAGACCGACCAGATGAACGTCGCCTACTACGCCAACTACTTCGTGTGGTTCGAGGTGGCGCGCACCGACTGGCTGCGCCAGGCCGGCCTGACCTACCGCGACCTGGAGGCCGAGGGCGTGCTGCTGCCGGTCATCGACGCGCGCTGCGAGTACAAGGCTCCGGCCCGCTACGACGACACGCTGACGGTCGCGGCGGCGGCACGGATGGTGTCGCCGGCGCGGCTGGCCTTCGCCTACGAAATCACCGGTCCGGCCGGGCTGGTAGCCGTCGGCTCCACCGTGCATACCACCATCGACCGGACGGGCCGGCCGATACGGATTCCCGGGCGAATCAAGGAGCTGGTGGCATGACCGCGGCCGGCTGGCTCTGCGGCCACCGGGCGCCGGCGGGCGTCTACAATATCAAAGGCGGGCTCACGCCCAGCCGCCCGGCGCCCATCGGCCGGGCCCGGCACAGAAAGGCGACGTACCACCCTTCATGACTTCACGCTATTTCGTGATCGCCGTCACGTCGCTCACCCTGCTGGCGGGCTGCGGCGGCAAGCAGGCGGCCATGGCCCCGGGCTCCGCGCAGGCCGACCAGTTCCTTCACGACCGCGGCACCGAGGCGTTCGCCGAGCGCAAGTGGCTCCAGGCCCGCGAGTATTTCCGTCAGATCGTCGACAACTACCCGCAGAGCCCGTACCGCCCCGACGCCAAGCTGTCGGTCGGCGACACCTATATCGGCGAGCACTCGACCGAGTCGCTGCTGCTGGCGCGCCAACGAGTTCCGCGAGTTCCTCACCTTCTATCCGACCAGCCCGCGCGCCGACTACGCGCAGTTCCGCCTGGCCACGGCCCTGGCCGAGCAGATGCTCGCGCCCGAGCGGGACCAGAGCAACACGCGCGAAGCCATCAAGGAACTGCAGGTGTTCCTCGACCGCTACCCGAACAGCGCGCTGATGCCCGAGGCCCAGGCCCTGATGCGCTCGGCCAAGGATCATCTGAGCGAAGCCAGCTACCGCGTGGGGTTCTTCTACTTCCGCTCCAAGTGGTATCCCGGGGCCGTCGACCGTTTCCGCGAAGTGCTCAAGGGCGACCCGGAGTTCACCCGGCGCGATGCCGTCTACTACCACTTGGCCGAGTCGTTGCTTAAGGGAAACACCGAGGCGGCCAAGGCCGAGGCTCTGCCCTACTTCGAACGAATTCTGCAAGAGTTCGAACAAAGTTCGTACCTGGAGCTTGCCCGCAAACGGGTGGACGAGCTCAAGAGCACGCCCCTGGCCCAGAGGTAGAGAGATGCGCGTTTCCGCGATGTTCTGTGCAGTGCTGGTCGGACTGGGGGCCACGACGGTCATGGCCCAGGAGCCGTTGCCGCCCCACGCTTTCGGCGTGCTCGGCATGTACCCGAAGCGCCTGTCGTGCGCCGACCTGCCGGTTTACAGTGCGCCACAGCCGGTCCACCGACTCACCGCCGCCCACGAACCCGACGGCAAGCTCCGTCGCGCCTTCGCCACGCCCGACACCCTGATGATCCTCGGCGGGACCACGGCCGGCCTGCAAACCGGCCAGCAGTTCTTCGTGCGGCGCCTGCTGCTCAGCCCGAACCACGAGAAGCCCAGTGCCGCCGCGCCCGGCACGGTGCACACTGCCGGCTGGGTGACGATCATCGGCGCCGACACCCTGTCGGCCCTGGCCCGCATCGACTACGCGTGCGACCATTTCATCAAGGGCGACTACCTCGAGCCCTTCACGCCGGCGGCGCTGCCAACGGAGGTGGCCGCGCCCGGCGCCCCGCGCTACACCGACATGGGCCAGCTGCTCTTCGGGAACGACGGGCGCCGCTCCTTCGCCAACGGCGACCTCATCGTCATCAATCGCGGCGCCACGCACGGCCTCACCGCCGGTGCGCGCCTGAGCGTGTTCCGCAACACCAAGGACGGCACGCCGCTCGTGCCGGTCGGCCACGCCATCGTGCTCACGGTGGGCGGCGACACGGCCACGGTCATTGCCGATCGCGTGCGGGATGCGCTGACGGCCGGCGACTGGGTCAGCGTCGAGGGGCGATAGCGCCTACGCTGCCCCGGGACGGTGCCGGTCGGGCCGCGTCTTGGCCGCGGCAAAGTCGTCGGCCGGGTCGCCAGCCTGCCCCATGGCCCGGCTGAAGCGCCAGAAGTAGTCGGCGGCCGAGCCGAGGGCGGTGGCCATCACCAGCCACAGCGCCAGCTTGCCCAGCCACAGCAGCATCGGGAAGCGTTCCCAGCCGAGCAGCAGCAGCAGCACGGCCACCACCTGGGTAATCATCTTGACCTTGCCGAGCGGCGAGGCCGGGATGATCAGGTCGCGCGAGAAGGCCAGGCTGCGCAACGCCGTGACCGCGAACTCCCGGCCAATCACCACTGCCACCATCCAGGCCGGGGCCAGGTCGAGTTGAACCAGCGAGATCAGCGTCGCCGAGATGAGCAGCTTGTCGGCGATCGGATCGAGCACCTGCCCCACCCAGGTGATCTGCTGGCGGCGCCGCGCCAGGTAGCCGTCGAGCCAGTCGGTGAGCGAGGCCAGGCCGAAGATGGCCGCGGCCACGAACTCCACGTGGATGCCGAACACGGCGCGCCCCTCGAACTTCGTCAGCAGCACGACCACCAGCAACGGCACCAGGAAGATGCGGACGACCGTGATGGAATTCGGCAGGTTCATGGGGGTCGTGAGCCGATTCTACCGCTGGGCCCAGGTCGACACAACCGCGGCCACCGCGGCAAAACGCCTCGTGTATCATCAAGTGTTGCCATGAAAGCCATCCTCCTTGCCGGCGGCAAGGGCACCCGGCTGCGTCCGCTGACGCTGCACACGCCCAAGCCCATCGTTCCGATCTTCGACAAGCCGTTCCTGAGCTACCAGATCGGGCTGCTCAAGCAGGTGCCCGAGATCGATGAAGTCATCCTCAGCCTCAACTACCAGCCCCGCCGTCTCGAAGAAACCTTCGGCGACGGGTCCGGGATCGGCATGCGGCTGCGCTACGTGGTCGAGCCCTCTCCGCTCGGCACCGGGGGCGCCATCCGTTACGCCGCCCAGGGCATCGACGACACCCTGATCGTCTTCAACGGCGACGTCATGACGGCCGTCGACGTGGCCGCCGTGGTCCGCCAGCACAAGGAACGCCAGGCCAAGGCCACCATCGTGCTCACGCCGGTCGACAACCCGTCGGCCTACGGCCTGGTCGAGTGCGATGCCGACGGCAACGTCCGGCGCTTCCTCGAGAAGCCGTCGCCCGACGAGATCACCTGCGACACCATCAACGCCGGCATCTACGTGCTCGAACCCGACACCTTCGACCGCATCCCGAAGGACACGCCCTACTCGATCGAACGCGGCTACTTTCCGTCGCTGGTGACCCGCGGCGAGACGTTCTGCGCCTACGTCGAACGCGGCTACTGGATCGACATCGGCACGCCCGAGAAGTATCGCGACGTGCACCAGGACATCTTCGACGGGCGCTGCCCGCTCGGCCCGGAGGGCATCGCCTCGGGCCAGCCGGTGGTGTCGCCCGAGGCGCGGGTCGAGGCCGGCGCCGTGCTCGAGGGCCCGTGCTTCCTCGATGCCGGTGTGATCGTCAAGGCCGGCGCGCGCATCGGCCCCTACAGCGTGCTGGGCAAGTCGGTCCTCGTCGAGGAGGACGCGCAGGTCACCGGCGCCATCATCTGGCCCAATGCCCGCATCGGCCACGATGCCGTGGTCGAGGGCGCGCTCATCGGCCGCAGCTGCTACGTCGGCAAGAACGCCCACGTCGGGCCCACGGCCATTCTCGGCGACAAGACCACGCTGTCGGACTTCACCCGCGCCTGACCGGACGGCGCTTCATTCGAGAGACCGCGCGCATGACCATCAATCCCGACATCTTCAAGGCCTACGACGTTCGCGGCCTCTACCCGTCGGAAGTCAACGAAGAGACCTTCCAGTTGCTGGGCCGCGCCTTTGTCGCCTACCTCGGCCCGGGCCGGGTGGCGGTCACGCGCGACATGCGGCTGTCGTCGCCGTCGCTGACCAAGGCCTTCATCGACGGCGTGACCGCGCAGGGCGGGCACGTCGTCGACTGCGGGCTGGCCGGCACCGACATGATGTACTTCGCCGTGGCCAGTCAGGGGCTCGACGGCGGCGCGCAGATCACCGCGTCGCACAATCCCAAGCAGTACAACGGCTGCAAGCTGGTCAAGGCCGAAGCCTTCCCCCTGAGCGGGGAATCGGGCATCCGCGAGATGCGCGAGATGATGCTCACGAACTCGCTGCCGCCGGTGGCCGCGGCTCGCGGCACGGTCACGTCGCTCGACGTGATGGCGCCGTATGTCGAGCACGTCATGGGCTTCATCGATCACACCCTGATCCAGCCGTTCAAGGTAGTGCTCGACGCCGGCAGCGGCATTGCCGGCGCGGTGGCCCCGCATCTGTTCGACCGGCTCCCGTGCCACACCACCAGGCTGTGCTTCGAGGTGGACGGCACCTTCCCGAATCACGAAGCCAATCCCCTGCTCGAGGAGAACCGGCAGGACATCACCGCCGAGGTGATCCGCCAGAAGGCCGACATCGGCATCGCCTGGGACGGCGACGCCGACCGCTGCTTCTTCATCGACGGCAGCGGCGAGTTCATCGCCGGCGATTTCATCACCGCGCTGCTCGCCGAAGCCGCGCTCATGAAGCAGCCGGGCTCGACCATCATCTACGACGTGCGCGCCAGCTACGCCGTGAAGGACACGGTCGCCCGCTACGACGGCCGCGCCCTCATGAACCGCGTCGGCCATGCCTTCATCAAGCGGCGGATGCGCGAGGAAGACGCCATCTTCGGCGGCGAGGTGACTGGCCACTACTACTTCAAGGACAACTTCTACGCCGACAACGGCTTCATCCCGGCCCTGCTCATCCTCGAGCTGATGTCGCGGAAGGGCAAGTCGCTGCGCGACCTGCTGGCGCCGCTGCGCGAGAGGTACTTCATCTCGGGCGAGATCAACACCAAGGTGTCCAGCATGGCCGTCGTCCCCGAGAAGCTCGAGCGTCTGGCCAAAGAGTTCGGGCATGGCCACGTTTATCGCCTCGACGGCATTTCGGTGGAGTTCGACGACTGGCACTTCAACGTGCGGGCGTCGAACACCGAACCGCTGCTGCGTCTGAATCTCGAAGGCACGACCCCCGAGATCATGGAGAAGCAGCGCGATCACGTGCTCGACATCATCCGCTCCTGAGCGGGGCCGCCGAGCTGAACGACGGTAGGGCCGTGCCAGCACCCGAGTCCACACCGGCGGCGGCGTCGAGCCCGACCCGTCGGGTGACCTTTCCGGTCCGCGGCATGACCTGCGCGGCCTGCCAGTCGGCCGTCGAGCGGAGCCTGACCCGCACGGCCGGCGTGCGCGAGGCGCGCGTCAACCTGATGCTGCACTCCGCGACGGTCGCCTACGATCCGGCGATCGTGCCGGTCACCGGCTTGCTCGAGGCGGTGCGCGACATCGGCTACGAGGCCGACCTCCCCGCCGTCAACGACGCGCTCGGCGCGCCGGCGGCGCGGTTGGCCGTAGCCCCCCACGACGATGGCGGCGCCTGGGTGAAGGCTGTCGTCAGCCTGGCCGCCGGGGGGCTGGCGATGATTCTCGGCGTGCCGCTGATGGCGCCGGCCGCCGGCGCGCATGGCCCCATGGCGGCGCCCGACCCGTTCATGCACTGGGTCATGACGCGGCTCGGGCCGCCGCTGCAGGCGTGGCTCCCGTGGCTCTATGCTCTGCCGGCCGACATCGTCAACTGGACGCTGGCCCTGGGCACCGCCGCGGTGATGGCCTGGGCCGGCCGCGACTTCTACGTGCGCGCCTGGAAGAACCTGCGCCACGGCACCTCCGACATGAACTCGCTGGTGGCCCTCGGCACCGGGGCCGCGTTCCTGTATTCGCTCGTGGCCACCGTGGCGCCAGGGCTCTTCACCGCCAGCGGCATGTCGCCGGACGTGTACTACGAGGCGGTCCTCTTCATCATCGCGCTGGTGCTGGTCGGCCGTGCGCTCGAAGCGCGGGCCAAGCACCAGGCCACCCGCGCCATCGGCCGGCTGATCGAGCTGCAGCCGGCGACCGCGCTGCGTGCGGGCCGACGGCGTCGAGGTCGAGCGTCCCCTGGCCGCGGTGGTGGTCGGCGACCTCGTGGTGGTGCGCCCCGGGGAGCGCCTGCCGGTCGACGGCGTGGTCGTGGAAGGTACGCTCGCCGGTGGACGAGTCGATGCTCACGGGCGAGCCCGTGCCGGTCGTGAAGCGCCCGGGCGACCGCGTGGTCGGCGGCACGGTCAACGGCTCCGGCGGCCTGGTCGTGCGCACCACCGCCGTCGGCGCGGCCACCGTGCTCGCCCAGATCGTCCGGCTCATGGAGGACGCGCAGGCGTCGCGGGCGCCCATCCAGCACCTGGCCGATCGGGTGGCGGCGGTGTTCGTGCCGGCCGTGGCCGCGACGGCGCTCCTCACGGTGGCCGGATGGTGGCTGTTCGGCGGCGAGACCGGCGCCGTGCGCGCCTTTGCCAACGGCGTCGCCGTCCTCATCATCGCCTGCCCCTGCGCCATGGGGCTGGCCGTGCCCACCGCGGTGATGGTGGCCACCGGGCGCGGCGCCGAGATGGGCGTGCTCATCAAGGGCGGTGAGGCGCTGCAGCGCGCCGGCGAGGTCACCGCGGTCGTCTTCGACAAGACCGGCACGTTGACCGAGGGCCGGCCGGCGGTGGCCGGCGTCGACGAGCTCGCCGCCGACGTCTCCACCGCGCAGGTGCTGCGCTGGGCCGCGGCCGTGGGCTCGCGCTCGGAGCACCCGCTTGTCGTCGGCCATCGTGGCCCATGCCCGGGCGCAGGGCGTGACCGTCGGCGCGCCGTCGGAGTTTGCCAGCGCGCCGGGCCTGGGCACGAGCGGCCTCGTCGACGGCGTGCGCGTGCGCATCGGGCGCCGCGACTACGTGCGCGGCGAGACCGGGAGCGACGCCGCTGGACGACGGCACGGCCGCCACCGAGGTGCACGTCAGCGCCGACGGCCGTCCGGTCGGCATCATCCGCCTTGCCGATCCGGTGCGCGGCGACGCGCGCGCGGCGCTCGACGGCGTGCGGGCGCTCGGGCTCACGCCGGTCCTGCTCACCGGCGATCGGCGCGGTGCGGCGCTGGCCGTGGCCGCCGCTGGGCATCGCCGAGGTGGTGGCCGGGGTGCTGCCGGCCGGCAAGCGCGACGAGATCGCGCGACTGCAGGCGGCCGGGCACGTGGTGGCGATGGTTGGCGACGGGGTCAACGACGCTCCGGCCCTGGCCCAGGCCGACGTCGGCATCGCGCTGGCCTCGGGCACCGACATCGCCGTCGACGCGGCCGATATCGTGCTGATGCGCCCGGACATCCGCGGCGTGGCGCGTGCCATCCGGCTTTCGCGCCGGACGATGCGGGTGATGCGGCAGAACCTCTTCTGGGCCTTCATCTACAACGTCGTCGGCATCCCGGTGGCCGCCGGGCTCCTCTACCCGGCGTTCGGCCTCCTGCTCAGCCCGGTGCTGGCGAGCGCGGCGATGGCCGTGAGTTCGGTCAGCGTCGTGGGCAACAGCCTGCGCCTGCGCGCCGCCAAACTGGACTGAAACGGCGGCCCGTCCGCGAGTAAGATGGGCGCCGGGCCGGTCCCCATTCTGCCGGCTGTCTGGAGCGCCCATGATCCGTCGTGGCCGTCGCCTGCTGCTCGTCGTGGTGCTGACGTTCGGAGGGGCGGCCCCCGCGGCCTGGGGCCAGACGGCCGCCACGCCGGCGGCCCCGGCGTCGACGACGCTCCCCCGCGAGGCCCAGGCCGAGTTCCTGCGCACCGCCAGGGTCATCCGCAGCCGAGGGTTGAGCAGCGGCGTCACCAGCCCCTACCGCCTCACGCTCACCGACGGCGCGGTCACGCACGACGCTGCCTTCCAGTCGATCGACGAGCGGCGCAGCCAGGCCGACTTCGGCGCCCGCGGCGTGGAGTTCAACTTCACCGACTCGCACCATTACAACCTGGCCGCCTTCGCCATCGCCGGCATGCTCGGCCTCGACGGCATGATGCCGGTCACCGTCCACCGCGATTGGAACGGCCGCGAAGGCACCGTCACCTGGTGGATCGACGACGCCTTCGACGAGCGCACGCGGCTGAAGGAGAAACGCCACGCTCCGAACGCCCTGCTCTGGAACCAGCAGATGCACCGCATGCGCGTCTTCGGCGCGCTGGTCGGCGACAGCGATCGCAATCTCGGGAACGTCCTCATCACCGCCGACTGGAAGCTGTGGATGATCGACTTCACCCGTGCCTTCCGCTTGTGGAAAGAGCTGAGGCATCCCGGCGACCTGCCGCAGATCGAACGCGCGCTGCTGGCACGGCTGCGCTTGCTCGACGGCGCGCGGCTGCGCGCCGCCACCGCGCATTGCCTGAGCCCGTTCGAGGTCGAGGCGGTGATCAAGCGCCGCGACTTGCTGGTGGCTCACTTCGACCGGCTGGTGCAGGAAAAGGGGGCCGGCGCGGTGCTCTACGGCGCGGAACCCAAGGCGCCCTGACCGACGGTGATGGCGGCGGTCCGTGGGAAGGCCCGCGGGAAGGCAAGGGATGGAGCGGGAGACGGGGATCGAACCCGCGACCAACAGCTTGGGAAGCTGTGACTCTACCACTGAGTTACTCCCGCTCAGTCGCCACATTCTACCACCCGTGCCGCAGTCCCGCGCCCGTCCGCGGCGCGCCGCCAGCGGCGTCGGCGTGCAATACGCGTGAATGGGGCCGACGGCGCCGCTACCGGAAAGCCACGCCGGCGCCGAGGGCGACGCGCGTGGTGGCCGGGCCGCGCGGGCGCGTGGCGCTTTCGGGTCTGGGGGTGAGCGCCCAGAAACGCACGTCGAGACTGACGGCCAGGTGCTCGTTCAGGAACCAGCGAGCGCCGCCGCCGTAATGGAACACGGTGCCCCAGCCGGCCGGGTCGGCCGCGCCGCCCACGTAGTCGGAGGTGACCTTGGCCACGCCGACGCCCAGACTCAGATAGCTCCAGCCCTGGGCGTGCCCGAAGTTCAGCGAGCCGTGCGGCGCCGCCGCCACGAAACGGGTGGTCACGGTTGGCGCCGGATCGACTCCAGTGGCCCGGCCCTGCACGACGAGACCCGACACACCGACGCCGAGCCGCCGGTGCCGGCCACGGCCGATGAGGGCGTGCCCCCCAGCCTCCAGGCCGAAGCCCCGGCCCGGCACGAGCGCGCCGGACGGCAAGCCCGGCGTCCAGCCGGGGCCGCTCGGCAGCGTGGCGCTGACCAGCCGCACGTCGCCGACCACTCCGCGCACCGGTTCCCGGGCCTGCGCCGTCGCCCGGCCTGGCGCAGCCAGGACCAGGGCCGCAACGAAGACCCACACCGGTGACGGACGCAGCACGACCGGGCTACCCGTTCTTGGCCTTGCGGCGCCCGGCCCAGTACTTCTTCATGCGCGCCGAGACGACCTTGCGCATGGCCGGCGACATCGTGGAGCGCTTGCGGGCCGGCGTGGCCGCGGCCTCGCCGCTGGCGGCGTCGCCCTTGGCGGCCCGCGTCGACCGGGTCCTGGAGCCCGTGGCGGGCTTTCCCGCCCGCGCCGGCCGGTCGCCGGCAAACAGCTCCGGAAACGACGCACGAATGGAAGCTTCTTCGCGGCGAATGTCGTCGAGCCGCTTGATCGCGCCCAAGCGGGCGAAGCGCCGCAGGTCGTCCTTGCTGAGTTCTATGGCCACTGTCACGATTCCTTTTGAAGTGCCTGAGGGTCTCGCGCGCAGCGCACGAGGGGGCCCTGGCATCATAGCGGCCGCGGTGACCGGCAGCAACGCTCAGTAGCCCTTGGCGCCGGATGGCTGAGGCGCCGCCGCGCCGGCCGCGCCCTGGGACTCGCGCACGATGCGCACCCCGGCGCTGGCCCCGACCCGGCTGGCGCCGGCCGCCACCATCGCCTGCACCTGATGCAGGTCGCGCACTCCGCCAGCGGCCTTCACGCCCATGCTGTCGCCGACCACGCGCCGCATCAGCGCCACGTCGTCGGCGGTGGCGCCGCCGGGGCCGAAGCCGGTCGAGGTCTTGACGAAGTCGGCGCCGGCCGCCTTGGCCAGGGTGCACGCCGTCACCTTCTCGTCGTCGCTGAGGAGCGCCGCCTCGATGATCACCTTGCTGGTCGCGCCGCAGGCGCGGCAGGCCGAGGCCACGCCTTCGATGTCCTGCTCCACGAGACGCAGGTCGCCCGACTTGAGCGCGCCGACATTGATGACCATGTCGATCTCGGTGGCGCCGTCGGCGATGGCGCGCCGCGTCTCGTAGGTCTTCACGTCCGGCGTCGTGGCGCCCAGCGGAAAGCCGACGACCGAACAAACGCCGACGCCGCTGCCGCGCAGCCGCCGCGCCGCCAGCGCCACCCAGGCCGGATTCACGCACACGGTGGCGAAGCGGTGCTGGGCCGCCTCGGCGCACAGCGTCTCGATGTCGGCGGCGCTGGCGTCGGGCTTGAGCAGCGTGTGATCGATGAGCTGCGCCACGGCGCCGCCTCCCCCGCCGGCCGCATGCAGACCGAGCCGCGCGGCGCCGGCGTCGATGACGCCCTGGACGCGCGTGGGACAGCAGTCGTGCTGCCAGCCGTGGCAGGCGCAGCGGCCCGGGGCGGCCGCGCGGTAGGCGGCCAGCTCCTCGGCGATGATCGCGACGAGGCGCCCCAGGTCGACGCCGATCGTGTCCTGAGGTCCGCTCATTGCAGCCGCTCCAGCCCCTGGATCTTGCCGAGCCGCCGGATGTAGCGGGCGTCGGTCATCGGCGTGGCCAGCCAGGTGTCGACGATGCCGAGGGCGGCCTCGGCGGAGAGCAGCGTGGCGCCGAGCGTGAGCACGTTGGCGCCGTTGTGCTCGCGGGCGTAGCGGGCCAGCGTCTTGTCGGTGCACATGGCGGCGCGCACGCCGTGGATCTTGTTGGCGGCAATGGCCGACCCCAGGCCGGCGCCGTCGATGACGATGCCGGCGTCGGCCTCGCCGCGGGCCACCAGCCGGGCCACCCCGCCAGCGATGTCGGGATAGTCCACCGGCTCCGGCGTGTCCAAGCCGACCTCCTGCACGGCCAGCCCCTGGTGCCGCAGGTGGTCGCGCAGCACCCGCCGCAACGCCAGTCCGGTGTGGTCGCTGCCGAGCGCCACGCGGCGGATCGGACTGACCGGCGCCAGGCCGTCCGGATCGCCGCCCGCCCCTTCCCGCAGCACCGCGACGCGCCGTTCGCGCAGCGTGTCGAGCGCCAGCGGCGTGACGTGGCCGCCGCGGGCCAGCGTCACCGAGGTGCCGCGCTCGAGCGTGCGGGCGATGCTCTCGGTGATGATGTCGTATCGCGTCATCGGCGGTCCTCGCCTCCACGGTCCGGCGCCTGTGCTACGCTCGGCGTCGCATGCCGTCGGCCGTCACTCCGTTCATCTCCGCCGAGCGGATCCGCGAACGCATCCTGGCACTGGCCGGGGAGATCCGCGCCGACGCGCCCGACGCCGCCCTGCACTTCATCGGCGTGCTCAAGGGCTCGGTGTTCTTCCTGTCCGACCTGCTGCGGGCCATGCCCGGCACCGTCACCATGGACTTCATCGCCGTGGCCAGCTATGCCGGCGCGAAGAGCTCGGGCGAGGTGCGCCTGCTCAAGGACGTCGACCGCGGCCTGCAGGACCGCCACGTCATCGTCGTCGAAGACATCGTCGATACCGGCCTCACCCTGCACTACCTGCAGGATATCCTGCGCGCCCGCGGTCCGGCCAGCCTGCGCACGGCCTGCCTGCTGTCGAAGCCGTCGCGGCGCCAGATCGAGGTGCCGGTCGACTACGTCGGGTTCACCATCGACGACCGCTTCGTCGTCGGCTACGGCCTCGACTTCGACGAACATTACCGCCAGCTCCCGTACATCGGCGTCCTCACGGAGTGACCGCCGCGCGCACCGCCACGGCGGCGGCGCGGGCCTCGGCCAGCACGGCGGCTGCGTCGAGCGTGCGCACGACGCGGCCGCGCATCAGCACCTGCCCGTTGACGATGGTGGTGTCGACGTCGTCGCCGCGCGTCGTGTAGACGAGGTGCGAGACCGGATCGTAGATCGGCGTCTGGCGCGCCTGGTCCAGGCGCACGATCAGCAGGTCGGCCCGCTTCCCGGCTTCGAGGGATCCGATCTGGTCCTGCAGGCCGAGCGCCCGGGCCCCGCCGAGCGTGGCCATCTCCAGCGCCTCGGCGGCGCTCACGGCTCGCGGGTCGCGGCTCGTGTGCTTGGCCAGGAACGCCGCCTGGCGCATGGCCTCGAACATGTCGAGGTCGTTGTTGCTGGCGGCGCCGTCGGTGCCGAGCCCCAGGGCGGCGCCGGCTTTCAGATAGCCGACCACCGGTGCGGCGCCGCTGGCCAGCTTCATGTTGCTCTCGGGATTGTGGGAGACGCCGACGCCGCGGCGGACCAGCGTAGCGATGTCCTCGGGGCTGACCCACACGCCGTGGGCGGCCACCGTGCGGGCGCCGGTGAAGAAGCCGATCGACTCCAGGTAGGCCGTCGGGCCCAGGCCAGCGCGGTCGCGCGCCGCCTTGACCTCGTCCTCGGTTTCGGCGAGGTGGATGAGCAGCGGCACGCCTTCCTTCACCGCCAGATCGCGCGCCGCGAGCAGCGTGGCCTGGTCGAGCGTGTAGAGCGCGTGCGGCGCCACCGCGGGCGTGATCAGCGCGTCGCCCTTGAATCTGGCGATGAAGGCGGCGGCGCGGGCCAGGCCCTCGGCCGGGGTCTTGGCGTCGGCCACCGGGAACTGGATGATCGTCTGCCCGAGCACGCCGCGCAGCCCCGCCGCCTTGGTGACGGCGGCGACCTCTTCCTCGAAGTAATACATGTCGGCGTAGGTGGTGGTGCCCGACTGGATCATCTCGAGTGCGGCCAGCCGGGTGCCGGTGCGCACGAAGGCCGGCGTGACCGTCTTGGCCTCGGCCGGGAAGATGTACTTCTGCAGCCAGTCCATCAGCGCCAGGTCGTCGGCCAGTCCACGGTAGAGCACCATCGGCGCGTGCGTGTGCGTGTTGATCAGTCCGGGCATCACCACCTGGCCGGCGGCGTCGATTTCGGCGCGGCCGCGAAACGCCGCGGCGATCTCGGCGGCGGGACCGACGGCCACGATGCCGCGCCCCGTCGATGGCCACGGCCCCGCGCGGGATGACCCGCCGGGCGGCGTCCACGGTGACGACCGTGCCGCCGGTGACCACGAGCGACACGGAGGTGAGCGACTGGGTGCTGACGGTGTGCGCCGCGGCCACGGCCACGACCAGGAGCAACAGGCGGCCGGTGGCGCGCATGGTCCAGATTGTAGGCGATTCAGGCCGACCCGGCGTCCGGGTCGGCGTCGGGCCGCGTGATATAAACAACGGCACCGTGGTCCACCTCATCACGCACCCGTTCGTGCACGACGCCCTGGCCACGCTGCGCGATGTCTCGACCCCGCCGGCGCTCTTCCGCGGTGTCACCCGCCGCATCTCGCTGCTGATCGCCGCCGAAGTGCTGAAGGAGATCCGCACCGCGGAAGGCACGGTGCAGACGCCGCTCGGCCCGGCCTACGCCCGCCGCGTCGACGCGCAGGTCACGCTCGTGCCGGTGCTGCGCGCCGGCCTCGGCATGATCGAGGGCGTGCTGGAACTGCTGCCCCAGGCCCGCGTCGGCCACATCGGCCTGCAGCGCGACGAGACCACGGCCCTGGCCTCGCGCTACTACGTGAAGCTGCCGCCCGACATCGACGGCGACGTGGTGCTCGTCACCGACCCGATGCTGGCCACCGGCGGCAGCGCCCTGACCGCCATCGAGCTGCTGCGCGAGGCCGGCGTGCGCGACATCCGCTTCGTGTGCATCGTGGCCGCGCCCGAGGGCATCGCCGCCATCGAGCGCCGCTATCCCGAGGTGCCGATCTACACCCCGGTCGTCGACCGCGAGCTGAACGCCCAGAAGTTCATCGTGCCGGGCCTCGGCGACTTCGGCGACCGCCTGTTCGGCACGATGTAGTCCGGGAATCGGCCGCAGGGTTGCCCCAGGCTGGGCTTGCAGGTAAACTACGGTTCTCGCGGCCTTCCTGAACGCGCGCTTGGCTCAGCGGTAGAGCACCGCCTTCACACGGCGGGGGTCCCAGGTTCGAATCCTGGAGCGCGCACCACCTTCGTTCCGCTCCTCCCCCACACCAGCGCCGGCCGACGACGGCGTACGTGCGAAGGCCGCCCGCGACTGGCGTCACGGACGGCCTGATTGCTCCGCGCAGCTGCGTCTACTTCTTGACTTCGCTGAGCAGCGCCGTGACGATGCGCGCGTAGTGCTCGTCGGTCTCCGAGAAGATCTTCATGTAGTCGGCTTCCGACATCTTGTCCTCGCGCCAGTTGCCGTCGAACGAGAACGGCTTGCCGCCGGCATCGCGCATGTCGAAGGGGTCGTCCCGCTTGGCCTTCTTGGCCTTGAGGCCGTCGACGCCGAGGTCGGTGACGATCATCCGCGATTCGAGCACCGAGGCGCTGTTCAGCTCGATGTAGACATCGCGGTATTCGCGCCGGGCCAGCTTCTCGTTGAGCAGGGGCGGCGCGCTGTACTTGGCCGAGACGACGATGATCTGGGTGGGAAACGCCAGGGCGGCAAAGAACACATCGGGCGCGTCCGGGTCGCGGACCGCGATGGCGTCGAGCTTCTTGGCCGCCAGGAGCTGGCCCAGTTCCTTGGCGCCGGCCGACGACTTCGAGTCCTGTGCCTGCGCCGGCAGGGCCATCAGCGCCGCCATCACCACACCGAGAACCGTCGATCCACCGATTGAGAGCATCCTGTGCATTCCCTGCCTCCTGGGCGCCGGGGGCTGGCGCTAACCGATGAACAACGATTCTTCGTCTTCGGGCGCCGATCGGTAGGCGTGACGACGCCGCGAGGCGTCGCGCAGATCCTTGAAGGCGGAATAAGCGGCCCGGGCAGCCGTGAAGAGCGCGAAGCCGTTCCTGGCCGGCCCGCCGACGAGCTGCGAGGCGACCGCCATCGTGCGCTCGGCCGAGGCGGCGACGTCGCCGAACAGCCGATCGACGCGCTGGACCTGGGCGGAGGCCAGGGTGACGGCGCGCTGAGCGTCGGCCGTCATCTCGGTGAGGTTCTTGATGAGCGGCTTGACCTCGCGCTCGATGTCGGTCGTGAGCTGGTCGACCCGCTTGGCCAGGCGCAGTCCCAGAATGATGGCCCCGACCTGGATGACCGCCATGATCAGGACCGCCAGCGCGATGATCGCCAGCCACACCTCGGTCACGCGTTCCGACCTTCTTCGCGCGCCTGCTCGAAGGCCTCGCGGCCGCGCTCGATGGCGCTCGTGACGTTGTCGCGCTGCCGCTGGTAGAACTCGCGGCCCTGGTCGGTGGCATCGCGCGCGGCGCCGCGAGCCCGGTCGCGGCCCTCGCGGACCCGCTGGCCCAGGTAATCGCGCGTTTCGTCGCCGGCCGCCGGCGCATAGAGCAGCGCCACGGCCGCGCCGGCCACCGCACCGAGGACGAAGGCCAGCATCACGGTGCTGCCGCCGTTGGTATCTCGAGACATGGAACCTCCTGCTGCCTGTCGGCGGGTCAGAACAAACTGACCTTCACGTTCAGGTACTTCTTCGGGTCTTTGCGGATGTCCGAGACCAGCCCACGCAATTCGGACACCGCGGCACTCATGTTCTCATAAAGCCGCTTGTCCTGCAGGAGCATCCCGGCGGTGCCCTCGCCCGACTGCAGCCGGGTGGTCAGATCGTCGAGGCGCGTCGCCGTCGCCGTCAGGCGGGAGAACAACGCCTCGTCGGTCAGGAGCTTCCCGGCCGTGCCCTCGCCGCGCGCCAGGCGTGCGGTCACGTCTTCGAGACTGGCCGCCGCCGCCGTCGCCGAGCGGGCCAGGGCCGGGTCGTTGAGCAGGGCGCCGAGCGACCCCTCGCCCCGGGCAATCTTGGCGGTGACGGCGTTCAGGGCCTCGGTCGAAGCCACCAGCTCGTTGTAGACGCGGGGGTCGTTGATCAGCCGCCCGAGGCTGCCCCGGCCCCGTTGCACGGCGTCGGTCACCCGCGTGGCCGAGACCATCAAGGCCTCCATCTCGAGGTAGGCCGAGTCGTCCGTGAAGAGCTTGCCCAAGGTGCCCTTGCCGGCGCGGAGGTCGGCAATGAGCCGGGAGGTCTGGGTCAGGCCCTCGTTGGCGGCTTCCGACAGCGCCGCAATCGACCCCGGCGCCGTGGCCGGCGGCACGTAGCTCCAGTCGGGCAGCGGGGTTCCCGCCGGAGCCGGCGTGATGTCGATGGCGCCCTCGCCGAGCAGCGAGATGGCGCCGATGACCGCCACCGACTGGTCGGTGACGAGCGGCCGCACGTCGTCGGAGACCTCGAGCCACAGCTCGGCCTCGCTGCCGGCCAGCCGCACCTCGCTGACGACGCCGACTTCGAGGCCGGCGACGCGCACCGGGGTGCCGGCCTTCACCGTGGCGATGTTGGGAAAGCGGACCTTGAGCGGATAGCGCTGCCAGAAGAAGCCGCCGGCGCCGCCGACCGCGAAGACCAGCACCGCCGTCATCACCAGGGCGAACACCGTCACGATGCCAATCTTCAGTTCCGACCAGCCGAGAGAACGCGTACGGGGCATTGCAGATCTCCTAAGACAGGAACTCGCGCAGATACGGATCGTCCGAGGCCCGCAGCTCATCGGCCGCCCCCTCGAACACAATCTTGCCGTCGCGCAGCATCACGAAGTCGGCCTGTTCGACCTTCTCGGCCTGGGCGCCGACGATGGCGTGGCCGTCGCCGGCGCGGGTGGCCCGATGGGTGGCGACGTAGAAGGCGTCGCGCAGCTGGTGGGTGACCAGCACCGAGGTCACGCCTTCGAGGTCGCGCAGCTTGATGATCTCGGCGTCGACGGTGAGCGAGGTCATCGGGTCGAGGCCGGTGGTCGGCTCGTCGTAGAGCAGCAGCTTGGGCTTGAAGGCCATGGCCCGGGCGATGGCCACGCGGCGCCGCTGCCCGCCCGAGAGCTCCGACGGCATGCGGTCGACGTACGGCGCCGAGATCGACGAAGCCCAGCACCTGCTCGACCCGCGCCCGGACCTCCGTCGAGCGGCATCTTGCTCTCCTCGTAGAGCTTGTAGCCGACGTTCTCGCCGACGCTGAGCGAGTCGAACAGCGCGCCTTCCTGGAAGACCATGCCGATGTCGTCGCGGACCTTGAACAGCTGGTCCTCGCTCATGCGATCGATCTGCTGTCCGTGCACCCAGATGCGGCCGGAGTCCGGGGCCAGCAGCCCGAGTATGAGCTTGAGCACGGTCGACTTGCCCGAGCCGCTCGCGCCGAGGAAGATCTTGGTGAAGCCGGGGTAGAGCGTGAAGCTGATCCCGTCGAGCACGACGTGGTCGTCGAAGGCCAGACGGACGTCCTCGAAGACCACCACCGGTTCGGCGCCCGGCGGGGCCACGGCGGGTCCCTTGAGTTCCTGTGGGTAGGCGGCCATCAGAAGAGCAACGACAGCAACAGCTGCGTCGAGAAGAAGTCCATGGCGATGACCCCGACCGAGGCGGCGACGACGGCGTTGGTCGTGGCCCGGCCGACGCCCTCGGTGCCGCCGCGCGTGCGCAGGCCGACGTGGCAGCCGACGGTGACGATGATGAAGCCGAGGAAGAAGGGCTTCAGGACGCCCATCCAGACGTCCTCGAGGAACAGCCCGTCGACGACCGACGACCAGTAGAGCGACGAGGCCACCTGGAGGTTCTGCACCGACACCACCCAGCCGCCGAGCAGCCCGACGGTGTTGGCCACGACGGTGAGGACCGGCGTCATCAGGATGCCGGCCAGCACGCGCGGCACGACCAGCTTCCGCACCGGGTCGGTGCCCAGGGCGCGCAGCGCGTTGATCTGATCGGTCACCGTCATCGAGCCGAGCTCGGCGGCGATGCCCGAGCTGACGCGGCCGGCGAGCATCAGGGCCGTCAGCACCGGTCCCAGTTCCTTGATCATCGAGGCGCTCACCAGCCGGCCGACGAACGGCCGGGCCCCGAACTGGTCGAGCGTGAAGCCCGACTGCAGCGCCAGCACCGCGCCGGTGAACAGGCCGGTGAGAATCACGACGGTCATCGAGCCGATGCCGATGGCCTCGAGCTGCTCGACGAAGTCGTGGAAGTAGAAGGGCCGCGTCACCGCGCAGCGCGCGGTGGCCATGGCCAGCTTGGTGTACTCCTGGACCTCGAGGAGCGCGTTCTTCACCCACTCGATGAAACGCGGCATCACGCCGACCCCGGCGGCCGCGTCAGCCCGAGCGCCCGGGTCTTGGCGATCATGACCTGATCGCGCAGCGTGGCGGCGGCCTCGAAGTCGAGGTTGGCGGCGGCCTGGCGCATGCGCTGCTCCAGTTGCGCCACCTTGCCTTCCAGTTCGGCCGGCGTCTCGACCCGGCCCGTCGGGGCCGCCCGGCCCGGTGCCGTAGTCGCGTTCGTAGACACTCGACAGCACGCCCTCGATGTCCTTGATGATGGTCGTCGGCGTGATGCCGTGCTCGACGTTGTAGGCGTCCTGGATGGCGCGGCGGCGGGCCGTCTCGCTGATGGCCATGCGCATCGACGCGGTCTCGACGTCGGCGTACATGATGACCTGGCCGTGCACGTTGCGGGCCGCCCGGCCGGACGTCTGGATGAGCGAGCCGCCCGAGCGGAGGAAGCCCTCCTTGTCGGCGTCGAGCACGGCCACCAGCGACACTTCGGGCAGGTCGAGGCCTTCGCGCAGCAGGTTGATGCCGACCAGCACGTCGAACACGCCGCGCCGCAGGTCGCGCAGGATCTCGACGCGTTCGAGCGTGTCGATGTCCGAGTGCAGGTAGCGCACGCGCACGCCGAGCTCGTGGTAGTAGGTCGTCAGGTCCTCGGCCATGCGCTTGGTGAGCGTGGTCACGAGGGTGCGTTCCTGGCGGGCCACGCGCGTCGCGGATCTCCTGCAGCAGGTCGTCGACCTGGCCCTTCACCGGCCGCACCTCGATGGGCGGGTCCATCAGGCCGGTCGGCCGGATGACCTGCTCGACCACGACGCCGCCGGACTTCTGCAGCTCGTAGGGCCCGGGCGTGGCCGAGACGAACACCGTCTGCGGCGCCCGCCGTTCCCACTCCTCGAAGCTGAGCGGGCGGTTGTCGAGGGCCGACGGCAGGCGGAAGCCGTACTCGACCAGCACTTCCTTGCGCGACCGGTCGCCGAAGAACATGCCGCGCACCTGCGGCACCGTCTGGTGGCTCTCGTCGACGATGACCATGGCGTCGGGCGGCAGGTAGTCGAGCAGCGTCGGCGGCGGCTGGCCCGGAGCGCGTCCGGTGAGGTGCCGGGAGTAGTTCTCGATGCCGTGGCAGTAGCCGATCTCGCGGATCATCTCGAGGTCGAACATCGTGCGCTGGTGCAGGCGCTGCGCCTCGAGCACCCGGCCTTCCTTCTCGAGGAACGTGCGCCGTTCGGTCAGCTCGTCCTTGATCGTCACGGCCGCTTCCTTGAGGCGGTCGCGGGTCGTCACGAAGTGGGTCTTCGGGAAGATGGAGACGCGCTCGTGGCGCTTCACCGTCTTGCCGGTGATCGGATCGAACATCGCCAGCTCGTCGATCTCGTCGCCGAAGAGCCCGATGCGCAACGCCAGTTCGTCGTAGGACGGATGGACTTCGACGATGTCGCCGCGGACGCGGAAGGTGCCGCGGCCGAACTCGAGGTCGTTGCGCTCGTAGAGGATCTCGACCAGCCGGCGCAGCAGGTGGTCGCGCGACATGCGCTGGCCGCGTTCGAGCGGGAGCACCAGCCCGTAGTAGGCCTCGGGCGAGCCGAGGCCGTAGATGCAGCTCACGCTGGCCACGATGATCACGTCGCGGCGCTCGAACAGCGACCGCGTGGCCGACAGGCGCATGCGGTCGATCTCGTCGTTGATCGTCGCTTCCTTCTCGATGTAGGTGTCGCTCGAGGGCACGTAGGCCTCGGGCTGGTAGTAGTCGTAATAGCTGACGAAGTACTCGACGGCGTTGTTGGGGAAGAAGCGCCGGAACTCCTGGTAGAGCTGCGCCGCCAGGGTCTTGTTGTGGGCCATGACCAGCGCCGGCCGGTTCACCCGGGCAATCACCTGCGCCATGGTGAAGGTCTTGCCCGAGCCGGTCACGCCGAGCAGCGTCTGGTGCGGATCGCCGCGCTCCAGCCCGGCCACGAGTTCGGGTACCGCGTGCACCTGGTCGCCACGCAGCTCGAAGTCGGAGACGAGATCGAAGCGGTCGACGGATGCCGGC
The DNA here is from genome assembly GCA_963834325.1 of uncultured Acidobacteriota bacterium. Lineage (GTDB taxonomy): Bacteria > Acidobacteriota > Vicinamibacteria > Vicinamibacterales > UBA2999 > CADEFD01. The sequence continues at coordinate 1,534,765 of CAWIBL010000012.1, read as the reverse complement.
ATGCGGATGTCCCCGGGGAGCCGTGGCCCAGAGGCGGGCGCGGCAGGTCTGAATCCCGATGATCGTACCACAAGCCTTCGGGGCTCAGCCGGGCGCGAGCGGCTCGCCCTGAGCGCGAACGTGCCGCCACGCGCGCTGGCCGGGACCGCTGCGGGTGGCGCATGGCCGAGGTGGGCGTGCCGGCGCGACGTCGGGCGGCGGTATAATCGCAGATTGTCGCCGATGTCGGATTACCAGAGAGGACCGGTCGCCCGCCGATGAGGTGCTTGGCGGTGTGCCAGACCGAACTCGTCGGTCGCCTGCTGCACGCGGTGCTCAGCCCCCGGGTGGAGCTGGAGCTCGTCGTCGAGAGCCGGCCGCTGGCCCGCCGGCTGCACGACATCGGCGCCACCGTGATCGTCGCCGATCCCAAGCGCGTCGACACCTTCGTCAAGGCCGACCTGCTTCCCACCACGTCGGTGATCATCGAGGACGCCCACCAGCGCAGCCTGCGCAAGGTGCTCGACTCGGTGCGCGACGCCGGCGGCGTCCTGGTCTACGTGCTCGGCACCGGCGGCGACGATGCCGCTCGCGCCGCCGCCTTCCGCGCCGACTTTCCCGAGGTCACCAGCATCACCCTGGCCGAACTCGTCGAGCCGCGCCTGGCCACCGAACTCAACCGGTCGCTGACCCGCCAGCGCGTGCAGCAGTACCAGCGCTACTTCAGCGACGCCGACCGCGTGCTCATCCTGACGCACCACGATCCGGACCCCGACGCCATCGCCTCCGGCCTGGCCCTGCGCACCCTGCTGCGCCGCACCAAGCAGACGGCGATCATCGGCACCCTGCATCCGGTGGCCCGCCCCGAGAACCAGCGGATGCTGAAGCTGCTCGAGATCGGCATCGAGACGGTCACGCCCGACCAGTTCGCGTCCTACGAGAAGATCGCGCTCGTCGACGTGCAGCCGCACTACTTCGGCGACGCCCTGCGCCACGTCGACCTGGTCGTCGACCACCATCCCGAGACGACCGGCTACACGGCGATGTTCAAGGACATCCGCCCCGACTACGGCTCGACCTCGACGATCCTGACCGAGCACCTGCGCGCCGTCGACATCGACATCTCCGAGCGCACCGCCACGGCGATGCTCTACGCGATCAAGTCCGACACGCTCTTCTTCAATCGCCAGGCCAACCGCGCCGACCTCGACTCCTTCTCGTTCCTCTACCCGCTGGCCGACGCCAGTCTCATCCGCAAGATGGAAGGCGCCGAAATCACCCGCGAGCGCCTCGACTACGTGATCAAGGCGTGGCAGCAGGGGCGGATGGTCGAGCACGTGTTCTGCGCGTTCCTGGGCGAGCCGCCCCGCGACGACTTCATTCCCTACGTGGCCGATTTCTACCTGCAGCTCGAAGACGTGCAGTGGACGGTGGTCTCGGGGGTGGTCAACGACCAGATGGTCGTGTCGGTGCGCAACCTCGGCTACTCGCGCAACGCCGGCGACTTCGTGCGCCGCTGGTTCAACGACATCGGCAGCGCCGGCGGCCATCGCACCATGGCCAAGGCGGTGGTGCCGCTCGAAGCGTTCCAGAACAAGTTCGGCACGCACGAGGGCAGCCGGGTCAACCAGCGCATGCTCGATCTCGTGCTCGGCTTCCTCCACGAACTCAACGTCAAGAAGTGAGCCACGGACCTCGGGTCCGGCTGCCGCGCGCTAGCCGTCGATGGCCTGGAGCAGGTCGCCGATGAGGTCGGCCGCGTCCTCCAAGCCGACCGAGATGCGCATCATGCCGCGGGTCACGCCGGCCCGGGCCAGCGCCTCGTCGCTCAGCCCGAACTGCGACGTCAGGATGGGCAGGCTGCACAGGCTCTCCACGCCGCCCAGGCTGGCCGCGCGGTGAATCAGAGAGAGTCGGTCGAAGGCCCGGAATGCCGCCTCCTGACCGCCGGCCAGGTCGAGGCACAGCATGCCGCCGTAGCCCGACATCTGGGCCTTGGCCACGGCGTGATCGGGATGTGACGGCAGCCCCGGATAGTGCACGGCCGCCAGCCTGGGGTGGCCGTGCAGGGCCTCGGCGATGGCCATGGCGTTGGCGTTGTGCGCGGCGACGCGCAGGGCCAACGTCTTCATGCCCCGGCCCAGGGCATAGGCCGGCTGCGGGTCGAGGATGCCGCCGAGCAGCCGGCGCGTTTTCGCCAGCCGGTCGATGAGCCCCTGACGCCCCGAGAGCACGCCGCCGGTGACGTCGCTATGGCCGTTCAGGTATTTCGTGACGCTCTGCATCGAGATGTCGACGCCCATGGCCAGGACCGGCTGGTTGAGGGGCGAGGCAAAGGTGTTGTCGGCCACCGACAGCACGCCGGCGTCCTTGCACACCGCGGCCACGCGGCGCACGTCGATGATCCGCAGCGTGGGGTTGATGGGCGACTCGAACCACACCATCTTGGTGTTCGGACCAATGAGCGTCGCCGGCGCCTGGAACTCGTCCAGCGAGGCCCAGCGCGTGGTCACGCCGAAGCGCGACGCCAGCCCGTTCAGGACGTGGAAGGTGCCGCCGTAGATCGCCGCGCAGCACACCACCTCGTCGCCGGCCTGGAGCAGGCCGAAGATCGCCGTCGAGATGGCGGCCATCCCCGAGCCGAAGACCAGCGACGCCTCGGCGCCGTCCACGGCGGCCAGCTTGGTCTCGACCGCCACCACCGTCGGGTTGTCGTAACGGCGTGTAGAGATAGCCGGAGGAGCGGCCCTCGGCGTAAGCCTGCACCTGAGCCGCCGAATCGAACACGAAAGTGCTGGTCTCGTAGATCGGCACCGTCAGCGAGGCGGCGGCGGGCGGGCGTTCGCCGGTGTGGATGAGGGTCGTCGACGGTCCGTGCTCGGAATGATTGGCCATGGAAGTCACCAGGTGGTGCCGCGGACGCGCTCGCCGGCGGCGCCGAGGGCGGGTTCGATGAAGAGGCGGTGCGCGTCCTCGTAGCCGCGCTCGACCAGATCCTGCAAGGTGCTCTGGCGGTCCGAGGCGCGGTCGTAGGCCCCGCCCAGATCGAGCGCCGCGACCGGGTTGTGCGCCGGGCGGATCACGAACACCGTGTGGAAGTGGGCCTGCCCGAAGCGCACGGCGTCGCGGACCGCCGCGGCTTCTTCGCCGGCCAGCCACTCACCCACCCGTCCGCGCGGATCGACGCGCGGCGGCTCGAGTTCGTGCGGACCGCCGGGCTCTGGCGCGGCGGTGACCACGATGGCCTGTTCCATCCCGGCGGCGGCGGCCTCCTCGAGCAGGCGCGACAGCGCCGAGGGCCGGTCGGCGAGGCGGTGGACTTCCCCGCGCCAGACGCTCTCGCCGGCAAAGCGCAGCGGGTGCGGCTCCGAGACGCCGGGCAGGGTGAGGGCGCCGCTCAGCGCGTCGACCAGGGCCGACTTCGCCGTGGACGCCAGGTCGAAGGCTTCGGCGCGGCGTCCCGACGGCCCGGTCGCGCCCGGGAATAGCCGCTTGCCCGGTTCGCCCGAGACCAGGCCGAAGACCAGGTCGCGGCGCGCGTCGAGATCGTGCACGGTGATCAGCACGTCGCGATGGCCCGGCTGACTGACGCTCGACGACAGCAGTTCGGCGGCCCGCTGGCTGAGATCGGCGGCGGTCGGCCGCGCCACCGTAGCCCCGCCGCGCATCAGATCCCAGAGCGTACCGGCGGCCAGGGTCGCGAAGCCGGCGGATTCGACCGGAGCGCCGAGCAGCCGCCACCCCGGCCAGCCCTGCTGCCGGCGCGGCGCCCGGAACGCGGCCAGAATCGCGCCGACGCCCAAGGCCAGGGCCAGCAGCAAGGCCACGAGCAGCATCAGGCGCGCCACCCACGTCGGCACGTGTTCGGGCGCGAAGGCCCGGGCCACCAGGTCGTTGTAACCCTGGGCCAGCCCCTGACTCGAGTCCAGCCCGATGAGCCCGGCGGCCATGGCCAGCGGCCAGACGAGGAGCGCCCCCACGAACAGCACCAGCGGACTGGCCAGGATGCCGGCGCCGGCGGCCAGCGCCCAACCCGTGAGCCGGTAGGGCCAGCGCAGCCCGTAGGCGGCGCTGGTCGAGACCTTGTGCCAGAAGCCGTTGGGCTCCCACAGCAGCGCCGCGCCGTCGACGGCAAAGAGCACGGCGCCAAACGCGCCGACGCCGCGGCCGGCCACGAGATCGATCTTCACACCGGCTTCGTGCAGGGCCTTCAGCACGCCGGCGTGGTAGGCGCCGTCGGCGCCGCTACCGCTCACGATCAAGGCCGTCGGCCGTTCCGGGGAGTAGAGATCGTGCTGGGCGCGAGTCCCTCGGGCCACGCCGTGCCCTACTCGCTGTCGTGGAGCGTGACGAGCTTGAGGATCTCGAACTTGCGCGCCCCGGCCGGCGTGGCGACCGTGACCTGGTCGCCCTCTTCCTTGTTGAGGAGGGCGCGCCCGATCGGCGACGACGTCGAGATCAGGCCCTTGGCGGCGTCGGCGTCCTCGGGCATGACCAGCTGGTAATTGAACTCGGGCCCGCCCGACTCGCGCAGCGTGACGGTGGAGCCGAAGCCCGCCTTGTCGTGCGGCACGCGGTCGAGGTTCATGAGCGCCACTTCGTTGCGACGGCGCTGCAGCATGGCGATCCGCGCCTGCACGAAGCTCTGCCGCTCCTTCGCCGCGGAGTACTCGGCGTTCTCACGCAGATCGCCGAACTCCCGGGCCCGCTGGATCTCCTTGGGCAGCTCGGTGTAGAGCTCGCGCTCGAGGGCGGCAATGTCTTCGTCGAATCGCTTGAGAATGCGCTCTTTCATTGGTCCGATCGCCGCTAACTGTAACACACACAATGCTATGCTCCGGGTGGACGGGCCCGGTCGCGCCGTCCCGTCCTGCCCTCCATCCGATAGAGAGTCCCTGGCCATGCCGTCCATCACCAGCCGCCGCCATCCGCTCGTCCTGACCTGCCGCGAGGCGCGGGCCGGCGGCGACGATCAACCGCTCCTGCTGGACGGCTGGCACCTGCTCATCGAGGCCCGCGACGCCGGACTCACGGTCGATGCCGTGGCGCTCGGCGTCGACCCCCCGGGTCCCGCCGAAGCCCAGGTCGTGAACGAACTGGCCGAGGCCGGCACCCAGGTGGTGACGGTGAGCGCCGACGTGTTGCAGGCGATGAGCCCGGTGCGCACCTCGTCGGGGGTCGTGGCGCTGGCCCGCCGCCCGGCCGGCGGCCTGACGCGCGTCTTCGACGCCATGCCCTCGCTCATCGTCGTCGCCGTCGACGTGCAGGATCCCGGCAACCTGGGCGCCCTGGTCCGCGCCGCCGAAGCGGCCGGGGCCACCGGGCTCATCGCCGCCGGCGTCTCGGCCGACCCGCTCGGCTGGAAGGCGCTGCGCGCGGCGATGGGGAGCGCCTTCCGCCTGCCGCTGGCCCGCGTGCCGGACATCGAGGAGGTCGTAAGTTCCGCGCGCCTGCTCGAGGTCGGCCTCGTCGCCTTCGTGCCCCGGGCCGGCACGCCGCTCGCCCGCGTGGACCTGCGCGGTCCGGTCTGCCTGCTGCTCGGCGGCGAAGGTCCCGGCCTGGTCCCGGCCCTCGTCGAGGTGGCCGACGTCCGCGCCAGCATCCCGATGGCCCCGACCGTGGAGTCGCTGAACGTGGCCGTGGCCGGCGCGCTGGCCGTCTACGCGGCGGCCGAACAACGAGGCGTGTTCAGGTGAGCGGGCTCTTCGACGACGTGGCGGACGAGGGCGCCGCCCCGGCGCCGCCCGCGCCGCTGGCCGAGCGGATGCGGCCGCGGACCCTCGACGAGATCGAGGGCCAGGACACGCTGCTCGCGCCCGGCCGGCCGTTGCGCGAGGCGATCGTGCGCGACGCGCTGCAGTCGGTCATCCTGTGGGGGCCGCCTGGCACCGGCAAAACCACCCTGGCGCGGGCCATCGCCGAGGTCACCGACGCGCAGTTCATCTCCTTCAGCGCGGTGCTGGCCGGGATCAAGGAGATCAAGGACGTGATGGCGGCGGCCGAGCAGCGGCGCCGGAACGGCCGGCGCACCATCGTCTTCGTCGACGAGATCCACCGCTTCAACAAGGCCCAGCAGGACGCATTCCTGCCGCGCGTCGAAGCCGGCGACATCGTGCTCATCGGCGCGACCACCGAGAACCCGTCGTTCGAGGTCAACGCCGCCCTCCTGTCGCGCTCCAAGGTGTTCGTGCTGCAGCCGCTCGACGAGGACGCGATCATCCGCATCCTGCGCCGGGCCATCGCCGATCCCGAACGCGGCCTCGGCAAGATCGCGCCCGAGGTGGCCGAGGACGCGCTGGCCACCCTCGCCCGTTCCGCCGATGGCGATGCCCGCAAGGCGCTCAACCTGCTGCAGCTGGTCGTGGCCGCGGCGCCGCAGCCGGTCGGGCATCCGAAGGTCGACATGGCCCTCCTGCAGGCCACCCTGCAGCGCAAGACCCTGCGCTACGACAAGAACGGCGAAGAGCACTTCAACCTGATGTCGGCGCTGCACAAGTCGATGCGCAACAGCGATCCGGATGCCACCGTCTACTGGCTGGCGCGCATGATCGAGGCCGGCGAGGATCCGATGTACGTGGCCCGGCGGCTGGTCCGCTTCGCCTCCGAGGATGTCGGCATCGCCGACCCGCAGGCGCTGGTCGTGGCCATGGCCGCCCGCGATGCGCTCCACTTCATCGGTCTGCCCGAGGCCAACACGGCGCTCGCCCAGGCCGCGCTCTATCTGGCCACCGCGCCGAAGAGCAACGCCGTCTACACCGCCTACAACGCCGCCGCCGAAGCCGCGGTGATGGACGTGGCCGAACCGGTGCCGCTGCATCTGCGCAACGCCCCCACGGCGCTGATGAAGGCCCTCGATTACGGGCGCGGCTACCACTACGCGCACGATCAGCCCGACGCCGTGGCCGCGATGGATTGCCTGCCCGAGCGCCTCCAGGGGCGCCAGTTCTACGCGCCCGTCGATCGCGGGTTCGAGAAGGAGATCAAGCGCCGACTCGATGGCTGGAAAGAGATCAAGGCGAAACGGCGGGGCCACGGCTAGATCCGCTCGAACCGTCGCTCCAGCTCGCGCCGCGAGAGGCGGAACATCACCGGTCGGCCATGCGGGCACACGGTGGAATAGGCGGTGGCCCGCAGTTCTTCGAGAATGTGGGTCATCTTCTCGGTGGTCAGCGGGTCGTGCGCGCGCACGGCGGCATGGCAGGCCATGGTGGCGGCAATCTGCTTGACCGCTTGTTCGGCCACCAGGCCGCGGTCGAGACCCTCGAGGTCGTCGGCCAGCGCCCGGAGGGTACGGTCGATGTCGCCGAGGTCGAGAATCGCCGGCACGGCCGTGACGCGCACGCTGGCCCCGCCGAAGTCCTCGAGCTCGAAGCCGAAACGCGTCAGCGCCTCGCCGCGGCCCAGCAGCGTCGCGTGGCCGGCGCCGGGCAGGTCGAGCACCATCGGCACCAGCAGACGCTGACTGTCGAGCGCCGACCGGGTCAGGCGCTCCAGGATGCGCTCGAAGAGCACGCGCTCGTGGGCGACGTGCTGGTCGATGATCACCAGGCCGTCGTCGTCGACGGCGATGATGAACGTGTTCCGGAACTGGCCGAGCGGCGTGAGCACGCGCTCGAGTCCCACCGCCGAGGTCGTGTCCGCCACCATCATCCCGGCGATGTCCTGCGGAGCGCGCGGGCGCCACTCGGTCGGCGCCGGACCGGCGGAGAACCCGCTGGACCCGCGTTCGCGCGCCGCCCACGGCCAGTCCTGTGAGGTCTGCGGGCCGCCGCCGCTGCCGGGCGCGGCGGCGACCGCCCCGCCGAAGAAGGCCGGATCGCCGGCGCCGCCCGGCAAGTCGGGCATCCGCGCCGCGCCCAGGGCCTCGGCCACGCCGCGGCGGACGATCTCATGGACCAGCGACTGGTCGGCGAAGCGCACCTCCGCCTTGGTCGGATGCACGTTGACGTCGATGCGATCGAGCGGCACCTGCAGGAAGAGGTGCAGTTCTGGGCTGCGCTCCTTGATCGACGCCGAGGCGTAGGCGTCGATGATGGCGTGGGCGATGGTCTTGTCCTTGACGATGCGGTGGTTCACGAACACGTGCTGGGGCCCGCGCGTCGGCCCGCTCTCGGCCAGTGCCGCGACCAGGCCGCTCAAGCGCACGCCGTGGGTCTCGCGGGCGACCGGCACGAGGTCGGGACGGTCGCCGTAGATCTGATAGATGCGGTCGGCCAGCGTCGCCGCCGGCGGGCATTCGAGCAGGCGCCGGCCGCCGCTGGTCAGGGTGAAGCCGACGCCGGGATGACACAGGGCCATCTGCGTGATCAACTTGGAGACGTGCGCCGACTCGGCGCCGTCGGACTTGAGGAATTTGCGCCGCGCCGGCACGTTGAAGAACAGGTCCTCGACGGTGATCGCCGTCCCCTCGGGCCCGCCCACCGCCGTGGCCCGCTCGATGGCGCCGCCGACGACGTGGATCTCGGTGCCGCCCGGCGCTCCCCGAGCCCGCGTGCGCAGGGTGAAACGCGACACCGAGGCGATGCTGGGCAGGGCTTCTCCGCGGAACCCGAGCGTGGCGATGGCCGCCAGGTCTTCGACCGTGCGGATCTTGCTGGTGGCGTGGCGTTCGAGGCTGAGCCGCGCGTCCTCCGGGCCCATGCCCAGGCCGTCGTCCTCGACCCTCAGCCGGCGCTTGCCGCCGTACTCGATGGTGACGTGGATGCGGCCGGCGTCGGCGTCGAGCGCGTTCTCGACCAGCTCCTTGACCACCGAGGCGGGCCGCTCCACCACCTCGCCGGCGGCAATCTGGTTGGCCAGGTCGTCGGGCAGCTTGACGATGCGGCTCATCGGCTCACCACCACCCCGACCGCCGGAACCACACGAACATGGCCCCCGAGCCCGTCGCCATGAAGCCGACCACCCACCAGAACTGCATGGCTTCTCCGCCGGGCAGGTGCGGCAACGGCACGTTCATGCCGTACAACCCGGTGAGCACCGTCAGCGGCCCGAAAAGCGAGGCCACGACGGCAATCAGCTTCGAGGTCTGGGCCACCTGGATGGAGACGCTCGCCAGGTGCGCGTCAAGGATGCTGGCGACGCGGTCCTGAAAGATCATCGCGTCGTCCGACAGGCGCACCAGCTGGTCGTGGACATCGCGGAAGCGATAGGCCACTTCCTCGCCGATCATCTCGAACTCGCGGCGCGACAGCCGGCCCATGACGTCGCGCTGCGGCATCACGATGCGGCGCAGGCTGCGGATGTCGCGCTTCACCGCCAGGATCTCGACCATCAGGCCTTCCTGCGGCGACTCGAGCACCTGCCCTTCGAGGTCGTCGAGCCATTCCTCGAGCTCGTCGACCTCCGGCTGGTAGTGCTCGACCATCGTGTCGATGATGCGGTGCATGAGGGCCACCGGCCCTTCCGCCAGGATGTGCCCGCTCTTGGCGCACAAGTTCGAGACGTGGGCGATGCTGCGGCGCTTGCCGTCGTGCACCGTGACCAGGAACTGGCCGGTGACGAAGAAGTCGATGTCGTGCGTTTCGATGGCGTGTTCGCTGGCGTGCAGGTTGATGCCGTGGAGCACGACGTAGAGCAGGTCGCCGTAGGCCTCGACCTTCGGATGGGTGATCTCGCTGAGCGCGTCCTCGACCGCCAGCTCATGGATGCCGAAGACGTCGTGCAGCAGCACGCCGTCCTCGACACTTGGTTCGGTGACGTCGGCCCAGACGACTTTGCCGCTTCCCGGACGAAGCCAGGCCGGGTCGAGCGCCTCGATGGCGCTCGTCCGGCCGTCGCCGTGCACGAAGTAGCTGATCATAGGGGCCGGGCCCGGATGGCGAGACCGGGGCCGGTCAGTCCCCGACTTTGACCTGCAATGCGGCCTGCGCTGCGGCCAGGCGGGCCACCGGGATGCGGTAGGGCGAGGCGCTCACGTAGTCGAGCCCCACGTTGTGGAAGAAGTGCACCGACGCGGGGTCGCCGCCGTGCTCGCCGCAGATGCCCAGCTTGAGGTCCGGCCGGGTGGCGCGCCCCTTGGTGACGGCCATGGCGACGAGCTGGCCGGTGCCGCTGGCGTCGAAGGTGGCGAAGGGATCCTTGTCGAGGATCTTGCGGTCCTGGTAGACGCGCAGGAACTTGCCGACGTCGTCGCGCGAGAACCCGAAGGTCATCTGCGTCAGGTCGTTGGTGCCGAAGGAGAAGAACTGCGCGTGTTCGGCGACGGCGTCCGCGGTGAGCGCGCCGCGCGGCACTTCGATCATCGTGCCGACCAGGTACTTGAACTTGATGCCCTGCTCCTTCATCACCTCGCCGGCCACGCGGTCGACGATGATCTTCTGGTCCTGCAGTTCCTTCACGAGCCCGACGAGCGGGATCATGATCTCGGGCACGACCTTCAGGCCTTCCTTGTTGAGTTGCGCCGCCGCCTCGAGGATGGCGCGGGCCTGCATCTCGGTGATCTCGGGATAGGTGATGCCCAGACGCACACCGCGGTGGCCGAGCATCGGGTTGAACTCGTGGAGCTGCTCGACGCGGGCGAGCAGCGCCTTCTTCTCGGCCAGAGGAGCGCCGCCCTTCTTGGTCGCTTCCATCACCGCGATCTCGACCATGAGTTCCTCGCGCTTGGGCAGGAACTCGTGCAGCGGCGGATCGATGGTCCGGATGGTGACCGGCGTGCCCTTCATGGCCTTGAACACGCCGTAGAAGTCGGCGCGCTGCATCGGCAGCAGCTCGGCCAACGCCTTGCGCCGGTCGGCTTCGTTGTCGGCCAGGATCATGCGCTGCACGATCGGGATCCGACCTTCACCGAAGAACATGTGTTCGGTGCGGCACAGGCCGATGCCGCGCGCGCCGAACTTGTAGGCGATCTCGGCCTGGTCGGGCTGGTCGGCATTGGCCCGCACGCCGAGGCGGCGGACCTTGTCGGCCTGCGCCAGCAAAGTGGTGAACCGGCCGTAGATGTCGGAATCGGCCGGCGCGATGGTGCCGTCGATGACCTGGAGGATTTCGCTCGGGGCAGCCGACACCTTGGCCAGCTTCACCTCGCCGGTGAGGCCATCAAACGCCACCCAGTCGCCTTCCTTCACCGTCTGGCCGTTGAGCGAGAAGCTCCGGCCGTGCTCGTCGATGGCCAGTTCTCCGGCGCCGACGATCGACGGCTTGCCCATCTGCCGCCCGACGACGGCGGCGTGCGAGGTCATGCCGCCGGTAGCCGTGAGGATGCCCTGCGCGACCCACATGCCGTGGATGTCATCGGGGACGGTCTCGCGGCGCACCAGGATGACCGTCTTGCCGTTCTTGGTCCACTCGACCGCCTGGTCGGCAGTGAAGACGACCTGACCGCAGGCGGCGCCGGGTGAGGCCGGCAGCCCCTTGGTGGCCACCGGGATGCTGCGCCATTCCTTCGGATCGAAGCCGGGCGCGAGGAGCTGCGACAGCGCCTCGGGGTCGACGAGCAGCAGCGCTTCCTTGGGCGTGACCAGGCGCTCCTTCATCAGGTCGGTGGCGATGACCACCGCCGCATAGCCGGTGCGCTTGCCGCTGCGGGTCTGCAGCATGAACAGGCGATCTTCCTGGATCGTGAACTCGAAGTCCTGGATGTCCTTGTAGTGCTTCTCCAGCCGCGTCGTGATCTGCCGCAACTGGGCGTAGGCCTTGGGCATCACCTCGGCCAGCTCGCTGATCGGCCGCGGGGTGCGGATGCCGGCCACGACGTCCTCGCCCTGGGCATTGACCAGGAACTCGCCGTAGAACTCCTTGGCGCCGGTGGCCGGATTGCGCGTGAAGCCGACGCCGGTGGCCGACCGATCCCCGGTGTTGCCGAAGACCATCATCTGGACGTTGACGGCCGTGCCGATCGAGTCCGGGATGTCGTAGATGCGCCGGTATTCCTTGGCGCGCGGGTTGTTCCACGAACGGAAGACGGCGTTGCGGGCCATCCGCAACTGGTCCTCGGGCGCCTGCGGGAAGGGCTTCTTGGTGCGGTCCTTGACGACGCCCTGGAAGCGCGTCACCACTTCGCGCAGCGCGGCCTCGTCGAGATCCGTGTCGACGGCGGCGCCAGTGGCGGTCTTGACGGCTTCGAACTCGTGTTCGAAGACGCTCTTCGGAATCTCGAGCACGACCGAGCCGAACATCTGGATGAAGCGGCGGTAGCTGTCGAAGGCGAAGCGGCCGTTGCCGGTGCGCGTCTTCAGCCCCTCGACCGCCTGATCGTTCAGGCCCAGGTTGAGGATGGTGTCCATCATGCCGGGCATCGAGAACTTCGCGCCCGAGCGCACCGAGACGAGCAGCGGGTTGGTCGACGAGCCGAGCGTCGCCTTGGCGCTCTTCTCGAGCCGGCGCAACGACGCGTCGATTTCGCTCTCGATGGCCGGCGTGAGCTTGTTGCCGAGGCTGTAATAGAGGTTGCACGCGGCGGTGGAGATGGTGAACCCGGGCGGCACCGGCAGGCCGGCGCTGCTCATCTCGGCCAGTCCCGATCCCTTGCCGCCGAGCACGTCCTTCATCGACCGGTCGCCTTCGGCCTTGCCGTCGCCGAAGTAGTAGACGAACTTCTCGGCCCTGGCCCTGGTCCGGGCCGGAGCCGCGCTCTTGGCCTTCTTGACCACCTTGGCCGCGGCGCGCACGACCGCCGTGACCACCGACTTCACCGTCCGGGCCGGGGCGGCCTTGCGGGCGACCTTCCTGGCCTTCACCATCGGGGACGACTTCTTCTTCTTCACAGGTGTCACTTTGCGCTTCGCCATGTCGATCGGAACTCCTAGCTGTCGGATTGCGGGACCATCTCCGAGACGTCCGCGAGTTGAAGAATCAGGGCTTCGAGCTGGCGTAGAAGGCGCAGGCGCGCCTCGCGCAGCCCGGGCTCGTCGGCCATGACCATGACGTCGTCGAAGAACTTGGCTACGGCCGGCGCGAAGGCCGCCGCCTCGGCAAACGCCTTGCGATAGCCGTCGCCCTGGGCGACGGCCTGCTCGATGACCGGCCGCCGGCGCTGAACCTCGTCGTGCAGGGCCGTTTCGGCCGGGTCGGTGAGCGCGGCCATCGACCGTCCGCTCGCCTCGGCCGCGGCGAAGTCCGCGTCGGGCAGCTGACGGGCGATGTTACGCACGCGCTTGAAGAGCGTGGCCAGTTGCGTGAACTCGGGCGTGCCGGTGAACTCCGGCAGCACGTCGAGGCGGCGGCGCGCGGTGAGCGGCGCCGTGCTGGCGGCGGCTCCCTGGGTGACGGCACGCACGTTCCGGACGTCGGCGCCGCGCTGCTCGAAGACGCTGCGGACGCGCTCGATGAGGAAGAGGTCCAGCGCGGCCCGGCACTCGGCCGCGTCGGCCGGCGCCGGCAACTGGGCCAGGGCGCGATCGACGAGCGGGCCGAGCGTCACGACGGTGGTGAGGCCGGTGAGCTCGGGGAGATCGGCGAGGATGCGGATGATGCCCTGCGCCGCGCGCCGGATGCCGTGCGGATCGCGCGACCCGGTCGGCCGCTCCCCCGCCACGAACATCGCCGCGACGGTGTCCACCTTGTCGGCCAGCGACACGGCCGCCCAGGTCACCGCCGCCTCGCCGAGGTCGGCACGGGAGGGCGCGGCGCCGGCGTCGACGGCGGCCGGCAGGTAGTGATGATAGATGGCCTTCCACACCGCTTCGGGCTGGCCGGCTTCGCGGGCGTAGATGCCGCCCATCGTGCCCTGCAGCTCGGTGAGTTCGCGCACCATGTTCGACGCCAGGTCGGCCTTGCAGAGACGGGCGGCGACCGCGGCCGCGTCAGCGGCGGCGGGCCGCGCGAAGACCTCGGCGGCAATCCAGCGGGCCAGTGGTTCGAGCCGATCGGCCTTGTCGCGGAAGGAGCCGACGCCCTGATGGAACGCCACCGTGGCCAGGCGCTCGCGGTGCTGCTCGAGCGACACCGCGCGGTCGGCCTCCCAGAAGAAGCGGGCATCGCGCAGGCGCGCCGTGAGCACGCGCTCGAGATTGCGCGCCACCATCTCCGGCTTTTCGGGCGCCATGTTGAGCACCGCCAGGAACACCGGCAGCAGCACGTCCTGGGCCGTGACCAGCGGGAAGAAATGCTGATGGTGGATCATGGTGGTCGTGAGCACTTCGGCGGGGAGGCGCAGGAACTCCTCCGGAAAGACCCCCGACACCACCGCGGGGTACTCGACCAGATCCGGCACCTCGTCGAGCGCGTGCTGGCCGGCGGCCGACACGCTCACCCGCCCGCCCCGGCGCCGCGCCTCGGCGTCGAGTTCGCGGCCGATGCGGTCGTGACGCTCGCCGCGCTCGATGACCACGAAGTTCTCGGCCAGCCGGCGGCGGTAGTCGTCGAAGCTCTTCACCTTGATGGCCCGCCCGGCACGGCCGCTGGTGGTGAGGAACCGGTGGCCGAAGGTGACGGCGCCGGAGCGCACGTCCTGGACCAGCGGATCGGCGGCGGCAGGCGCGCGCAGGATGTCGAAGGGCACGACCCGGCCGCCGTAGAGGAACAGCACCCAGCGGATTGGCCGGCCGCTCAGCAGCTCGCCCTTGCCGTCGTCGAGCAGCGCGTCCCAGCGCAGGTGTTTCGGATACTGCAGATCGCGCAGGGCCGCGGCCAGCACGCCGGGCAGGACGTCGATGGCGGCCTTGCCGCGCAGGTGCCGGCGATGCGCCAGGTAGACGCCCTTGGCCGTCTCCACCCGCTGCAGGGTCGACGGCTCCACGCCCTGCTTGCGCGCGAAGCCCAGGGCGGCGCCGGTCATCTCGCCGTCGGCCTGGAAGGCCGCCGACACCGGCGGCCCCATGATCAGTTCCTCGAAGTCGGTCTGCCGTTCGGGCACGCGGGCGGCGCGCACGACCAGGCGGCGCGGCGTGCTGAAGGTTTCGACCGGGGCGTCGGCCGGCAGGCGGTCCTCGAGCCAGGCGCGCCTCGATGCGCGCGCCGAACTGCGCGGTGAGGCCGGGCAGCCAGCTGGCTGGCAGTTCCTCGGTGCCGATCTCGATGAGCAGTTCTCTATCCATGGCGGTCACGTCCGGGCGGCGGCGCTCATTCGCCCGAACCAATGGCGCGGGCCTTGGCGACAGCCTCGGCGTCGGCGGCGTACTCGCGGCACAAGCGCACGGCGAGCTGGCGGACGCGCAGGATGTAGGCCGTCCGCTCGCTCACGCCGATGCTGCCGCTCGAGTCGAGCAGGTTGAAGAGATGCGAGCACTTGAGCCCGTACTCCAGGGCCGGCAACAGCAGCTTGCCCTCCGCCAGACGCAGCGCAAACGCGTAGTTGGCGTCGAACTGGCTGCGGTGGAAGGCGGCGAACTCGGCGGCCGGGATGCCGGTGTCCTGGTTGAAGGCGTATCTGGACTGCTCGACTTCCTCGCGCAGCCGCACCTGCCCGTACTTCACGCCCGGCGCCCACTCGAGGTCGAAGACGTTGTCGACCTTCTGCAGGAACATGGCGATGCGCTCGAGGCCGTAGGTGATCTCGGCCGAGATGGGCGAGAGATTCACCCCGCCGACCTGCTGGAAGTAGGTGAACTGGGTGATCTCGAGGCCGTCGAGCATCACCTGCCAGCCGATCCCCCAGGCGCCGAGCGCCGGCGATTCCCAGTTGTCCTCCTCGAACCGCACGTCGTGCTGCCGCGGGTTGATGCCGCAGGCTTCGAGGCTGTCGAGGTAGAGCTGCTGCACCTCGTCGGGGCACGGCTTGAGGATCACCTGGAACTGATGGTGCTTGAACAGGCGGTTCGGGTTCTGGCCGAAGCGCCCGTCGTCGGGCCGCCGCGACGGCTGCACGTAGGCCACCTGCCACGGATCGGGACCGAGCACGCGGAAGAGCGTTTCGGGATGCGACGTGCCGGCGCCGACCTCGAGGTCGAGCGGCTGCTGCAGCAGGCAACCGCGCGAGGCCCAGAAGGTCGAGAGCTTGAGGATGAGGTCCTGAAAAGTCACCGGATGCCGCCTATGACGTCTGGCGGCCCAGGGCCTGGACCACGCGGACGGATTTGAGCTCGCGATCGAAGTGCGAGGCGATGAGCGAGCGATGCGCCACTTCGAGTTCGCGCAGCACCGCTCCCGAGGCGCCGAGCGCGGCCGCATCGCAGGGCTTGACGCGGCGGGCGGCGCGAATGAACGCCAGGGCCCGCGCCGAGAGGAACCGGTCGCGGCTGCCCTGGGCGCCGTGGCAGGTCCGACACACGAAGCCGTGGCCGTCGGCCGCCAGATAGGCGCCGTCGGCCTCGCCGAACTCCGTGCCGCACGGCTCGCAGGCCACGTCGGCCGGATAGACGCCCTGCAGCCGCAGCACCCAGGTCTCGAAGTAGCGCGCCACCGGCTCGATCGGGCCGCCGGCAATCACCGCTTCCAGGGTGGCGGCGCCGAGCCGGTAGAGCCGCTCGTCGGGATCCGCTTCCTCCGCGCTGGCGTCGAGCAGCTCGGCGAAGTAGGCGCTGTAGCCCAGCGCCGCGGCATTGGGCGTGGACAGCGGCGACCGGACGGGTTCGGCGTAATTCAGATTCACCAGCTCGCGCTGCTCTTTCTCAAAGTAGGCCACCCGCACCTCGGTAAGCGGTTCCAGCGCCCCGGTAAACCGTGACCGGGTCCGCCGGGCCGAGGGCGCCACGCCGCGTTTCTTGCCGCGGTCCTTGGTGAGGAAGACCACGATGCGGTCGGCCTCACCCAGCTTGTAGGTGCGCAACACCAGCGCGTCAGCGGAATAAAGAGGCACCGACGCCGTCCTGGCTGCTCATTCTATCCGCATTCCGCCGTCTACCCGGGCCCGAGGAAGCGCAGGAAGATGGTGGCCAGGCCCAGGAACGAGGCGAAGCCGATGACGTCGGTGAACGTGGTGATGAAGACCGACGAGGCCAGGGCCGGGTCGACCTTCAGCGCCTTGAGCCCGAGCGGGACCAGGGTGCCGGCCGTGGACGCGACGAACATGTTGCAGACCATGGCCACGCCGAGCACCAGGCCGAGCACCGGGTTGCCCTTGGTCACCCACGCCACCAGCGCCGCCACGACCCCGAGGACCACGCCGTTGCCGAGGCCGATGACCGATTCCTTGTAGAGCGCCTTCCGGGCGTTGGCCCACGACAGCTCGCCCAGGGCCAGCCCGCGGACGATGACCGTGAGCGTCTGGGTGGCGGCGTTGCCGCCCATGCCGGCCACGATGGGCATGAACACGGCCAGGGCCGTGGCCTGGCTGATGGTGTACTCGAAGGCGGCGACGACCGAGGCCGCCAGGAAGGCCGTGGCCAGGTTGATGCCGAGCCAGGGCAGCCGCTTCTTGAGGGCCTCGAAGGGCGGGGTCTCGATGCGCTCGTCGCCCGACACGCCGGCCAGACGGAGCAGGTCTTCGGTGGCCTCGTCCTTCAGCACGTCGATGACGTCGTCGACGGTGATGACCCCGGCCAGCTTGTTCTCCTCGTCGACGACCGGGATGGCCAGCAGGTTGTAGGAGGCGACGAGCCGCGCCGCTTCTTCCTGGTCGGTGTCGACGCGGACGCTGAAGACGTCCGGGGTCATGATGCGCTTCAGCGGCGTCTCGGGCGAGACCAGCAACAGACGGCGCAGCGAGGTCACCCCGACGAGATGACGCCGCGCGTCCACCACGTAGAGATAGAACACCATCTCGACGTTGATGGCGCTCTGCAACGCCGATACGGCCTCGGCCACCGTGAGGTCTTCGGTCAAGGCGAAGACGTTCGGGTTCATGATGCGGCCGGCGGTCTGCTCGGCGTAGTCGAGCAGGCTTTCGACCTGGCCCGACTCGCGGCGGCGCATCAGTTCGAGGACTTCGTGCGAGAGTTCGTCGGGCAGGTAGTCGATGAGGGCGGCGGCGTCGTCGGAGGCGATCTCCTGCACGAGCCGGGCGATGTCCTCGGCCGACTTGCCCGCCAGCAGGTGCGCGCCGCGCTCGGCCCCGAGTTCGCTCAAGCTCTCCATGGCGAGCTTGGGCTGCCGTTCGACGAGCACGGCAAAGGCCGCCTGCCGTTCGTTGTCGTGGAGTTCGCCGAAGATCTGGCCGAGGTCGGCGGGATGCTGCTTCTGCAGCAGGTTCAGCAGGTTGGCGGTGGCGCCGATGCGCAGCAGCCGCCGCACCGAATCGAGGACGACGTCAATTCTTCGCTGTTGCGCCATGTCGGTCCCACGTCAGATGCCCACAACCGCCCCAGCGTAGCACGGTGATTTTCCGGCCCGCAATCAGCGCCGCGGCCGCTCGCGCGCGCTTCAGCGCCGCCGCCGCTTCTGCCGCGAGCCGTCGTCGGGCAGGCCGATGTCGGTAAGGGTCCGGGGATCCTCGCGCCAGTCCTCCTTGACCTTCACATGGAGGTCGAGGAACACCTTGGCGTCGAAGAAGCGCTCCAGCTCGAGCCGCGCCGCCGTGCCGATGGCCTTGATCATCGAGCCGCCGCGGCCGAGCACGATCGGCTTCTGCGAGGCGCGCTCGACCAGAATCGAGCAGTGCAGGCGCAGCATCCCGCCCGGCTGCTCCGGCTCCTCGAAGGCGTCGACGACCACGGCGCTGCTGAACGGCAGCTCGGCGTGGGTGTGGCGCAAGCACCTGCTCGCGCACCAGTTCGGCGACGAAGAAGCGCTCCGGCTGGTCGGTGAGATAGTCCTCGGGATAGAGCGCGGGCCCCTCGGGCAGGTGCGACAGCAGCACCTCTTCCAGCCGCGCCACGTTCTCGCCCGTTTCGGCCGACACCGGGACGATGTCCACGGCCGTGCCCTTCTTCGCCACGGCCGCGATGCGCGGCAGCAGGTCGGGCTTGGCCACCAGGTCGATCTTGTTGAGCACGACGACGACCGGCGACTTGGTGCCCGAGACGAGGTCCCACACGAAGTTGTCGCCGGCGCCGTGTTCGGTGGCGGCATCGACGACCAGCGCCACGACATCGACCTCGCGAACCGTGGACCGCGAGATGTCCACCATGCGCACGTTCAGGCGGTGCAGCGGCCGGTGGATGCCGGGCGTGTCCACGTAGATCATCTGGCCGCCCGGCAGCGTCTTCACGCCGACGATGCGGTTGCGCGTGGTCTGCGGCTTGTCCGAGACGATGGCCAGCTTCTGCCCCACCAGCCGGTTCAGCAGCGTCGACTTGCCCGCGTTGGGCCGGCCGACCAGTCCGACGAAGCCGGACTTCACGAGGTGCCGCCCTCGGCCTCGGCCGCCGCGATCGTCCGGTGCATGCGCACCCGCGTGACCCGGCGGCGCTCGGCGTCGAGCACTTCGACGGCGATGTCGCCGACGTCGAAGCGCTCGCCCTTGAGCGGCACCCGGCCGAGCGAGGTGAGCAGGTAGCCGCCCACCGAATCGAAGCCGGCGCGCTCGACCGTCACCCCGAGGTGCTCGGCCAGCACCGACACGTCGGCCTTGCCGCTGACCACGTAGATGCCGTCGCCTTCGTCGACCACCGCCTCGCCTTCGACGTCGTACTCGTCGCGGATCTCGCCGACGATCTCCTCGATCAGGTCCTCGAGCGTGACCAACCCGGCCGTGCCGCCGTACTCGTCGACGACGATGGCGCTCTGCACCCGCTCGCGCTGGAACTCGTGGAGGAGCGCCGGCACCTTCTTGGTCTCGGGCACGTAGTGGGCCGGGCGCAGCACCTCGCGAACGGTGACATCGACGCCGTCGATGTGGCGCACCATGTCCTTCACGAAGGCGAAGCCGAGGATGTTGTCGAGCGTGCCGTCGTAGACCGGGACCCGTGAGTACTGCTGGTCGCGGAAGAGCTGACGGAGGTCCTCGATGGTCTTGGTCACCTCGATGGCGATGATGTCGGGACGCGGCGTCATCACCTCGCGGACCAGGGTGTCGCGGAAGTCGACCAGTCGAGCGCAGCAGCGCCCGCGCCTGATCGGGCTCCGAGTCCAGGCCGCCCTCGGCTTCCTGCGGCCGACTCCTGGGCCTCGGCGCCGTTGCCCGACGCGCCCGTGGTGTCGACGGTCGTGCCGTTGGCCGGGGCCACGCGCGCGATGCGGAGCAGGGCGTGGGTGAGCGGCCGGAGCAGACGCTCGACCGGGTGGAACACCGGCAAGGTCGCGCTCAGCACGGCCTCGGGGTCGTGGCGGATGATGACGAGCGGCAGCAGGTGCTCGCAGACGAGCGCGAAGACGGCCATGGCGGCGATGAGCGTGGGCAGGCCGTGCCCGGCCTCCATGCCGACGACGCGCGCCAGCAGCGCGCCGGCGACCACGTAGATGATGGCCAGCACGAGGCGCGTCGGGATGAAGAGGCGCATCGGGTCGTCGAGGTAGCCGCCGAGCAGGTCGTCGCGATCGCTGCGCTCGGCCGCGAGCCGCAGCGACAACCGCATCATGGCGCTGAAGGCCGCCGACACGGTGCCGACGAGCACCGCCGCACAGGCCAGCAGGAAGAGCGCCAGGGGGGTCATGGGCGCGGCCTCGCGCGCTCGATCAGCCCCTCGTGGAGGTTGCCGGCGCGGCGCAGCCGGGCCTCGGTGCGGGCCATCCGGCCGTCGTCGTGCTCGTGGTCGAAACCGAGCAGGTGCAGCAGGCCGTGCAGCGCCAGCACCCGCAGTTCGGTCGCCAGCGTGTGGCCGGCAGCCCGGGCCTGGCGGGTCGCCACGCCGGTGGCGATGGCCACGTCGCCCAGGGCCGGCACGGCGGCGCGCGGCGGCGCGTCGGCGGCCGGGAACGAGAGCACGTCGGTGGCGCGGTCCACGCCCCGGAACGTGCGGTTGAGGGCGCGCATGCGCTGATCGCTGACGAGCGCGATCGTCACCTCGCCTCGGGCCCGGCGCGGGGCCACCCGCGCCAGCCACGGGCCCAGGCCTCGGGTGGCCGGCCGGGCGGCATCGGTGGCGATGATGGTCACGTGCAGGCGCGCGGCGGCGCGCGGCCGGGTCGCCATGAGCGTGCTCAACGCGCGGGGCCGGCGGCGGGCCCGCTCTGCGCTTCGTAGGCCTTGACGATGGCCTGCACCAGCTTGTGGCGCACGACATCGCTGTCGTCGAAGCGCACGAAGGCGATGCCGTCGATGCCCGACACCACGCGGATGGCGTCGACCAGCCCGGAGGTGCGCCCGTGGGGCAGGTCGATCTGCGTGATGTCGCCGGTGATCACGGCCTTGGAGCCGAAGCCCAGCCGGGTCAGGAACATCTTCATCTGCTCGACCGTGGTGTTCTGCGCCTCGTCGAGGATGACGAAGGCGTCGTTCAGCGTCCGGCCGCGCATGAACGCAATCGGCGCCACCTCGATGGTCCCGCGTTCGAGCAGGCGCTCGGCCCGTTCGACATCGAGCATGTCGTAGAGCGCGTCGTAGAGCGGCCGCAGGTAGGGGTTGACCTTCTCCTGGAGGTCGCCGGGCAGGAAGCCCAGCTTCTCGCCGGCCTCGACCGCCGGCCGAGCCAGGATGATGCGGGCGACCTTCTTGGACAGCAGCGCGCTCACCGCCTGCGCCATGGCCAGGTAGGTCTTGCCGGTGCCGGCCGGGCCGACGCCGAAGACGATGTCGTGCTGCTCGATGGCGTCGAGGTAGAGCCGCTGGTTGGCCGACTTGGCCGTGATCCGGCGCCGCCCGGCCTGGCGCAGCTGCCCGCCCTTGAGGAAGTGCTCGTGCAGGTCGATGCTGTCGTGGTCGGACACGAGCTTGGCGGCGGTGCGGATGTCGGTGTCGGACAGGGAATGCCCGTCGCCGAGCAAGCCGCTCACCTGCCCGGCCCAGCGCTCGACGCGCGCCGTATCGCGCGGGTTGCCGTCGACCATCAGTTCGTGGCCCTGCGTACGAATCTTGACGTTGAGCAGCGCTTCGACGTGGCGCAGGTTCTCGTCAAAAGGTCCAAAGAGCGTGCCCACGCTGGTCTGGGGCACGACGATGCGGCGAGTCGATATCGTGCTGATTCTGATATCTCCTTCAGTATCAGTGGTTTAACTTTCAGCGGCGATCGTAGCAGCGGGCCCGAGCGGCGGTCAAGCCTCGGTCCGGAGCCGCAACTCGCGCAATTGGGCCGCGTCGACGGGCGACGGCGCCTCGCACATCAGGTCCACGGCCTGGGTGGTCTTGGGGAACGGAATGACCTCGCGAATCGACGTCTCGCCCGCCAGCAGCGCCACGACGCGGTCGAGCCCGAGGGCCAGGCCGCCGTGGGGCGGCGTGCCGTACTCGAGCGCCTCGAGGAAGAAGCCGAAGCGCGTGCGCGCCTGCTCCTCGCTCAAGCCCAGCAGCCGGAAGACCGTGGCCTGCGTCTCGCGGTCGTGGATACGGATGCTGCCGCCGCCGAGCTCCCAGCCGTTCAGGATCACGTCGTAGGCCTTGGCCAGCACCTTGCCGGGATCCGACTCGAGCAGGTGCAGGTCTTCCTCGCGCGGCGCCGTGAAGGGATGGTTCACCGAGTCCCAGCGCCGTTCATCGGCGTTCCAGTCGAACAGCGGGAAGTCGGTGATCCAGAGCAGCTCCCACCGGCCCTCGGGCACGAGGCCGCGCTTGCGGGCCACCGCCAGCCGCAGCTGGCCCAGCATCTTCGAGGTGGCATCGGCGGCGCCGGTGGCCAGCACCACGAGGTCGGTCGGACCAGCGCCCATGGCGTCGAGCGTGGCGCGGGTCGTCTCGTCGCCAATCGCCTTGGCCGACACCTGCACCCCCTCGGCCGTGCGGCGGGCCCAGATGAGGCCGGCGGCGCCGGCCTGCTTGGCCATCTCGACGATCTCGTCGAGTTCGCGCCGCGAAGCGCCCGCCGCGCCCGGGATGACGAAGCCGCGCACCGTGCCGCCGTGCTCCACGGCCTCGCGGAAGATGCCGAAGGCCGACGTCGCATAGAGCGGCCCGACGTCCTGAATCCTGCAGGTCGAAGCGCAGGTCGGGCTTGTCCGAGCCGTAGACCGCGATGGCCTCGGCGTACGGCATCCGCCGGAACGGCCGGCCGATCTCGACGCCGATCTCGCGGAACGCGGCGGCCAGCGCGCCTTCCACCACGGCGTAGACCATCTCGGGGCGCGCGAAGGCCATCTCGAGATCGACCTGCGTGAACTCGAGCTGACGGTCGGCGCGCAGCGCTTCGTCGCGGAAACAGCGGGCGATCTGCACGTACTTGTCGAAGCCGGCAATCATCAGGATCTGCTTGAAGATCTGCGGCGACTGCGGCAGCGCGTAGAACTCGCCCGGATGGACGCGGCTCGGCACCAGGAAGTCGCGGGCGCCCTCGGGCGTGGACTTGGTGAGGATGGGCGTCTCGATCTCGTAGAACCCTTCCTCGTCGAAGTACTTGCGGAGGGCCATCGTGACCCGGTGGCGCAGCGCGATGTTGCGCTGCAGCGGCGGGCGCCGCAGATCCAGATAGCGATACCGCAGCCGCGTTTCCTCCGACACGTTCTGGTCGTCGTCGATCATGAACGGCGGGGTCTTGGCCTCGTTCAGCACGCGCACGCCGCGTGGCCCGCACCTCGATCTCGCCGGTCGGAAGCTTGGCGTTCACCGTCTCGGGCGCGCGCTGCATCGACCGCGCCCTCGATGGCCACCACGAACTCGCCGCGCAGCCGCTTGGCCCGCTCGAGCAGCGCCTCGTCGTCCTGCACGATCACCTGCGTGACGCCGTGCCGGTCGCGGACGTCGAGGAAGATGAGCGAGCCGAGATCGCGGATCTTCTGCACCCACCCGAGCAGGACGACCGATGCGCCGACATCGGCGGCGCGGAGCGCGCCGCAGGTGTGCGTGCGCGCCAGGGTTCCGAGTTGCTCAGCCACGTGACGTCCTCATGCTGGTGACGATGAACTCGGCCGCGGCGTCGCGGGCCACGGCCGATTGCGTGCCGTCGGCCAGCGCCTTGAGCGTGACCTGTCCGGCCTCCCGCTCCTGCGTGCCGGAGACGGCGACGAAGGGAATGCCGCGCTCGGCGGCGTACTTGAACTGCTTCCCGAGCTTGTCCACGTCGGGATAGACCTCGACGGCCAGGCGCGTGGCGCCGTCGGCCGCGGCGCAGTTCGGCCGCCAGCGTCAGCGCGTCGGCCGCCGCCTCGGCGTCGAAGTTGGCCACCAGCACGTCGGCCGGCGGCCGGGCCACGTCGGCCGGGAACATGCCGCGCTCGCCCATCACGACCAGGATGCGTTCGAGGCCGAGCGAGATGCCGCAGGCCGGCACGCGCTGCCCGAGGAACATGCCGACCAGGTCGTCGTAGCGGCCGCCGCCGCCGAGGCTGCCGGCCAGGTCCGGCACGGCGATCTCGAAGATGGCGCCGGTGTAGTAGCCGAGGCCGCGCGCCAGCGTGGCGTCGATGGCCAGATGGGCGCGCGGCCGAGGTGCCGCCGGCCAGGTGCAGGATCTCGCGCAGTTGCGCCACGGCCGCGGCGCCGGCCGGCGTGGGCCGGCGACATAGCGCCCGAGCACGTCGAGGGCCGCGCCGTTGCCGTCGGCCGCCGCGGCCTGGTCGAAGAGGAGCGCCATGAGGGCGCGGGCCGCGTCGCCGGCGATGCCGCGCGTCTCCATCTCGGCCACCACCGCGTCGCGGCCGATCTTGTCGGCCTTGTCGAGGGCGACCAGCGCCGTGCCGTGCAGCGGCCGCCGGCACGCCGGCCGTGCTCGAGCACGTCCGCTGAGCAGCTGGCGGTGGTTGAGGCGGATGGTGAAGTCGGCGAAGCCGAGCCGCTGCAGCACGTCGGCGGCGGCCGCGAGCAGCTCCGCCTCCACCGTCATCGACGTCGAGCCGGTGGCGTCGACGTCGCACTGGTAGAACTCGCGGAAGCGGCCCTTCTGCGGCCGGTCGGCGCGCCACACCGGCTGCACCTGGTAGCGCTTGAAGAACTTCGGCAGCGCGCCGCGATGCTCGGCGACGACGCGGGCCAGCGGCACGGTGAGGTCGTAGCGCAGCGCCAGGTCGGTCGCGCCGGTCTGGCCGTCCTCGCCGCGCTTCAGGATCTTGAAGATGAGGCGGTCGCCCTTCTTCGCCGTACTTGCCGGTCAGCGTCTCGATGTTCTCGACCGACGGCGTCTCGAGCGGCTCGAAGCCGTAGCCCTGGTAGACGTCGGCGATCGACCCCGATGACGTGCGGCGCGGCGGCGCACGTCGGCCGGGAGGAAGTCGCGCATGCCGCGCGCCGGCTTGGTGGACACGGCCATCAGCGTGACGCCGGGGCCGTCGTCCCCGGCCATGTAGTCGAGGCGATAGGCGCACGTAGTTGTCGGCGTACCACGCGAATCCCGGCGACCTCGTCGTCGGTCAGCGGGCGCTTGACCGTCGCGGGCCGGCCCATGACCAGCGACCGCGGCGGAATCCGCATGCCCTCGGTGACCAGGCTGCCGGCGGCGACGATCGAATCGGCGCCGATGTGCGCGCCGTTCAGCAGCATCGCGCCCATGCCGATGAGCACGCGGTCTTCGATGGTGCAGCCGTGGAGCACGGCCGAGTGCCCGACCGTCACCTCGTCGCCGATGGTGGTGGGATGGGTGTCGCGCATCACGTGCACCATCGTCAGATCCTGGATGTTCGACCGGCGGCCGATGCGGATGCGATGCACGTCGCCGCGGATGACGACGTTCATCCACACCGACGACTCGGCGCCGATGTGGACGTCGCCGATGACCTGCGCGGACTGGTCCACGAACGCCGTCGCGTCCACCGTCGGGGCCGTGCCTTGGTGAAGTCCGTATCATCCGGCCGGCCCGCTGCAGATCTTGGGCAGCGTGACGCCGCGCTGGTTCTGGTACTTGCCGGCCTTGTCCTTGTAGGACACCTCGCACGGCTCGTCGCTCTGGAAGAAGAGCACCTGCGCGATGCCCTCGTTGGCGTAGATCTTCGCCGGCAGCGGCGTGGTGTTCGAGATCTCGATGGTGACGTGGCCTTCCCACTCGGGCTCGAACGGCGTGACGTTGACGATGATGCCGCAGCGCGCGTAGGTGGACTTGCCCAGGCACACCGTGAGCACGTCGCGCGGGATGCGGAAGTACTCGATGGTGCGCGCCAGCGCGAACGAGTTGGGCGGCACGATGCACTCGGCCGCCTTGATGTCCACGAACGACTTGGGATCGAAGTTCTTCGGATCGACGACCGTGTTGTAGACGTTGGTGAAGACCTTGAACTCGTCGGCGACGCGGGTGTCGTAGCCGTAGGACGACAGCCCGTACGACACCACCCCGGCGCGCACCTGGCGATCCTCGAACGGCTCGATCATGCCGTGTTCGAGCGCCATGCGCCGGATCCACCGATCGCTCTTGATGGCCATCGACCTCTCCTTCCGACTCGCTGCGCTGCCCGGGACCCGCGTCCGGAGCCGTGGAGGAACCGGCCGCCGCGCCTCAGCGGCGCAGCAGCCAGCTCACCAGCATGAACGCGCCGCTCGCGAGCAGGCACGTGGTGATGGGGACGTAGAGATGGAAACCGCCGCGCTCGATGGCGATATCGCCGGGCAGGCGTCCCAGCGGGACGCCGAGCCAGACCAAGGCCCCGGCGGCCGCGACGACGAGTCCGATGACGACGAGCAGCGGACCCACGCGGGCGTTAGCGGAGTTCCATCCCGCGGAAGAAGTAGCCCAGTTCGAAGGCGGCGGTCTCCGGCGCGTCGGAGCCGTGCGTGGCGTTGTTGTCGATCGAGGCGCCGAACTCCTTGCGGAGCGTGCCGGCGTCGGCCTTGGCCGGATCGGTGGCGCCCATGAGGTCGCGCCACTTCTTGATGGCGTCGGGCGCCTCGAGGCAGAGCACCAGGCACGGCGCCGACGACATGAAGTCGGTGAGCGCCGCGAAGAACGGCCGCGCCGCGTGCACGTGGTAGAAGCCTTCGGCTTCGCCCTTGGACATGTGAATCATGCGGGC
Source organism: uncultured Acidobacteriota bacterium (assembly GCA_963834325.1). Classification (GTDB taxonomy): domain Bacteria; phylum Acidobacteriota; class Vicinamibacteria; order Vicinamibacterales; family UBA2999; genus CADEFD01. The sequence continues at coordinate 1,508,071 of CAWIBL010000012.1, read as the reverse complement.
GGCCCGCACGGTAAACCCTTCCGCTTCGACGCGGGCAAGAATCTTCCCCATGGAACCGGCACGGACTGCATCTGGTTTGATGATGGCAAATGTACGCTGCATAACTGGTCGATTATACCTGCGGAACGCCGGCGGTTCCGCCGCCGGCGGTGACCGCCTGCGGATAGCAGCCGAGCACCCGCAGGAACTGCGTGGCCGCGGCCAGGCCGGCCAGCCCCGATTGCACCCGCGGCTCGCTCAGGTGCCCCTCGACGTCGACGTAGAAGACGTACTCCCAGGCCGAGCCCGGCTTGGGCCGCGATTCCAGCTTGGTCAGGCTCAGGCCTTCTTCGGCCAGGACGTTCAGGCAGCGCACGAGCGCGCCGCGCTCGTGCCTGGTGCCGAAGACCAGCGACACCTTGCAGGCCACCAGCGGATTCACGTCCACGGGCGTGGCCGCGATGACGACGAAGCGGGTCAGGTTGACGGCCTGATTGGCGACGTCGCGGGCCAGCACCGTCAGCCCGTGGCGGTCGCCGGCTTCGGCACTGGCAATCGCGGCATGGGCGCGGTCGCCCCGCTCGGCCACCCGCGCCGCCGCCAGGGCGGTGTTGGACGCCGGTTCGCTCTCGACGCCGGCGAGTCCGGCCAGGTAGTCGCTGCACTGGGCCAGGGCCTGCGGATGGGAGTGGACGTGGCTCAACCCGGCGAGGGTGGCGCCAGGAACTCCGAGCAGGCAATGCCGGATGGGTAGCACCTCCTCGCCCACCATCGCCAGGTTGAGCCGGAACAACAGGTCGTAGACCTCGTTGACCGACCCGGCGGTGCTGTTCTCGATGGGGAGCACGGCCCGCTGCGCATCGCCGCGCTGCACCGCTTCGAGGGTGTCGCGGAAGGAGCGATAAGGGCGGAGAGTGATGGCCCGCCGTTCCACGCCGAAGTGGCGCAGGGCCGCTTCGTGGCCGTAGGCGCCCTCGGTGCCCTGGTAGGCCACGGTCCACGGCGCGGCCTCGGCGTCGGCCGGCGTCTGCAGCCAGTCGTGCTGGCGCCGCACCGAGTCCTCCAGGATCTCGTGATAGATGCGCCGCACCAGCGCCGGATCGAGTCCCAGCCGCTCGCCGTAGGCCGAGCGGTGGGCGACGAGCGCGGCCTCTCGTGTCGAGGTCGCGCACCGGGCGATCGGCATCGGCCTTGACGTCGGCGATCTCCCGCGCCAGGCGGGTGCGCTCGCCGAGCGCGTGCAGCAGCACCTTGTCGAGATCGTCGAGCGCCTTGCGCAGGTCGGCCAGGTCGCGCATCGTCATGTCGTCATCCCCCAAACGAAAACCGCCGCCCGAGCCTGGTGGGCCGGGGCGGCGGTGTGTGCGTTCCGATTCGAACCGATTCGGCCTACACCGCTCCCCTGCGGGCACGAAAGCCCGTAAACGACCGGCGGGACGCGGTGAGGTAGATCATCGGGCCAGAGCCTTGGCCAGGGAGTCTCCCATATCTGCGGGGCTCTTGACCACCGTGACGCCGGCGGCAGTCAGCGCGGCCATCTTCTCGGCCGCCGTGCCCTGCCCCCCGGCGATGATCGCCCCGGCGTGGCCCATGCGGCGCCCCGGAGGAGCCGTCTGGCCGGCGATGAAGGCCACGATCGGCTTGGTGAAGTTCGCCGTGATCCAGGCGGCGGCTTCCTCCTCGGCCGTGCCGCCGATCTCGCCGATCATGATCACGGCGTCGGTTTCGTCGTCGTGCTGGAACAGGTCGAGCGCGTCGATGTGGGTCGTGCCGATCAGCGGATCGCCGCCGATGCCGATGCAGGTGGACTGGCCGAGGCCGATGCGCGTCAACTGGGCGATGGCCTCGTAGGTGAGGGTGCCGCTCTTCGACACGATGCCGATGCGGCCCTCTTTGCAGATGTTGGCCGGGATGATGCCGGCCTTGCCCTTGCCCGGCGAGATGATGCCGGGGCAATTGGGACCGATGAGGCGCGTGCCCGGCCGGGACTGCAGGAAGGTCATGGCCCTGAGCATGTCGACGACCGGGATGCCCTCGGTGATGCACACGACCAGGCCGATGCCGGCGTCGGCCGCTTCCATGATGGCGTCGGCGGCAAACGGCGGCGGCACGAAGATCACCGAGGCATTGGCGCCGGTCTCCTTGACCGCGTCGGCGACGGTGTTGAACACCGGCCAGCCCTCGTGCGTGGTGCCGCCCTTGCCGGGCGTGACCCCGCCGACGACGGTGGTGTGATAGGCGGCGGCGGCTTTGGCGTGGAACGTGCCCTCGCGGCCGGTCAGCCCCTGGACGATGAGCCGCGTGTTGGCGTCGAGCAGGACGGCCATCAGCGGGCCCCGCCGGCCAGCGTCACGACACTGGCGGCCGCGTCGGCCATGGTGTCGGCGGTGGTGAAGTTCAGTCCGCTCTCGGCCAGCATCTTCTTGCCCTCGTCCACGTTGGTGCCCTTCATGCGAATCACGATGGGCACCGGCACGCCCAGTTCCTTGACGGCGGCAATCACCCCGGCGGCGAGCACGTCGCAGCGCAGGATGCCGCCGAAGATGTTGATGAGGACCGCCTTCACGTTGGTGTCCGACATCAGGATCTTGAACGCGTTGCGGATCTGCTCGGCGTTGGCGCCGCCGCCGACGTCGAGGAAGTTGGCCGGCAGGCCGCCCGACAGCTTGATGATGTCCATGGTGGCCATGGCCAGGCCGGCGCCGTTCACCATGCACCCGATGTTGCCGTCGAGCCGGATGTAGTTCAGCGCGAACTTCGAGGCCTCGACCTCGAGCGGATCTTCTTCGCTGAGGTCGCGCAGGTCGCGGAAGTCGGCGTGGCGATAGAGCGCGTTGTCGTCGATGGTCATCTTGGCGTCGAGCGCGAGCAGGTCGCCGCTCTCGGTCACGACGAGCGGGTTGATCTCGAGCAGCGACGCGTCCGACGACATGAAGGCCTGGTAGAGGGCCAGCATGATCTTCGTGGCCTTCTTGACCTCGTCGCCCTTGAGCCCGATCGCGAAGGCGAGCTGCTGCGCCTGGAACGGGGCCAGGCCGATGCCGCGATCGACCAGCACCTTGTGAATGCGCTCGGGAGTCTTGGCCGCGACCTCTTCGATGTCCATGCCGCCGTCGGCGCTGGCCATGAACACGACCTTCTGCGTGGCCCGATCGACGAGCAGGCCGACATACAGCTCACGCGCGATGGCCAGCCCTTCTTCGACCAGCACGCGCCCCACCCGCTGACCGGCCGGACCGGTCTGGTGGGTGACGAGCTGCATGCCGAGGATGGCCTTGGCGTGGGTCTCGACCGCCTCGAGTCCCTTGGCCACCTTGACGCCGCCGCCCTTGCCGCGGCCGCCGGCGTGGATCTGCGCCTTGACGACGGCCACCGGGCCGCCGAGCCGCTTGGCGATCTCGACCGCTTCCTGCTGCGTGAGCGCCACTTCGCCGCGCGGCACGGGCACTCCGTACTTCGCCAGGATGGCCTTGGCCTGATACTCGTGAATCTTCACTCGTGAACCTCAGACCTTGATGATGTCGACGAGTTCCTTCACGGCGCCCGCCGACTTGTGCAGGGCGGCCTGTTCGGACTCGGTCAGGTTGATCTGGATGATCTGCTCGACGCCGGCGGCGCCGAGCTTCACGGGCACGCCCACGAAGAGGTCGTTGATCCCGTATTCGCCCTGCAGGAACACCGAGCAGGGCATGATCGCCTTCGAGTCCTTCAGGATGGCCTCGGTCATGGCCGCGGCCGACTCGCCCGGCGCATACCAGGCGCTCGTGCCGACCAGCTTGGTGATCTCGGCGCCGCCATTGGCGGTGCGCGCGCAGATCTCGTCGAGCCGGGCCTGCGTGAGCTGGCCCATCGCCACCAGCTCGGTGAGCGGCACGCCGGCCACCGTCGAGAGGCGCGGCAGCGGCACCATGGTGTCGCCGTGGCCGCCGAGCACGAAGCAGGTCACGTCGGACACCTTGACGTTCAGCTCCATGGCCACGAACGTGCGCATGCGCGCCGAGTCGAGCACGCCGGCCATGCCGATGACGCGCTCGCGCGGCAAGCCGCTCAGGCGGTAGACGGCCTGCGACATCGCGTCGAGCGGGTTGGCCACCGGGACGATGATGCAGTTGGGCGAATGCTTGACCACCTGCGCCGTGACGGCCTTCATGATCTCGTGGTTGACGGCCAGCAGATCGTCGCGGCTCATGCCCGGCTTGCGCGGCACGCCCGAGGTCACCACCACGACGTCGGAGTTCGCGGTGTGCGCGTAGCCTTCGTCGGTCGCGCCGAAGCCCACCACCTTGGCGGCCGAGCCGCCAATCGCGCACGACTGGTAGATATCCAGCGCGATGCCCGCCGCCTTCGTTTCGGCGACGTCGACGATCACGACATCGGCCAGTTCCTTCTGCGCGATCGCGCGCGCCACCGTCGCGCCGACATTGCCGGCTCCGCCTACGACTGTCACTTTACGATTCATCGATACGCTCCAAACACAGACGCGATGCGGGAATTAGGTCAGGCCCCCGCCGACCGGGATCCGGATGTTCACACGTTCTGTGGAAAACCCTGTGGATAAGACCCCGTAGGGATGCGCCCAAGCCGCACGAAGTCGAACAAAACACCGGTTTGCACCAACACTGGTGCGCGCGCTCTCGCCTGGGTCGCGCGTGCCGGTCAGGATCGTGAGAACTCGCACAAGCGAGCCATTATACCTGCGGAATTTGCCTCACGACTGCCGCCGGTCCCGGCCGATCGACATCGTGTCTTGCGCGAGAAAGGACGCGTGACGGATCGAGTCAGGGCGGGGGGATGGCTTCGGGTGAATGCCCGGGCCCGTTCGAGCCGCGGCTACGCTGCGGACCGTCCTGGTGGATGGTGCGCCGCTTCGCGCGGCTACGGCAGCCGCAGGGTCAGCGGTCCCGCCGCGGTGCGGACGACGGCATGCCCCTGCCCCACCTCGACGACGCCGTCGCCGCCCGGCAGTTCATCGCCGGCGCGCATCAGGTGCACGTCGCCGCCGCCGCTGATGACCGCGACCACGTCGCCGTTCTCGCTGCTGGCGATGCCCGACAGTCGCCAGTGCGGCTCCGGCGCGGCGGCCACGGAGTCGGCAGCCGGCAGGCCGGCGGCGGGCACGACATCGGGAGCGGCGTCGGCGCCGCGGCGCGGCGCGGTCACCGGTTCGGCCGAGCGGAACGCAAACGGATTGCGCGACGGGGCGGCCGGCGCGGCGCGGCGCGGCGCCACCGGCCACGCGACGTGCGGCAACTCCGCGCTCGCGATCGGCGCGCGCCACGGGCCGCGGCGGCGCCACCTGCGTGACTGCCACCGGAGGGTTGAGCGTGGAGCCGGCCAGCCAGCCGGCCAGCGCGGCGCCGGAGAGCATCGCACCGAGGGCACGGGAAGAAGTGGTGGCCATGGCGCTACCCATCTTATCGGTCCGCCGCCGACGCCGCGACGGCTTCGCCGATGTGTGCACTATGGTATTATTCGCCGTGCCCGCTGTTCCAGGCAGACTGCCGGCCGGACTGACGGAGTCTTCGGTCGTCGCCATCGTCCCGGCCCGGTTCCACTCCTCCCGCCTTCCCGGTAAACCTCTCGCCCAGATCGACGGCCGGCCGATGGTCGAGCACGTCTACCGGCGCGCCGCCCTGGCGGCGGTCGACGCCGTGGTGGTGGCCACCGACGACCAGCGCATCGTCGACGCGGTCGAGGCGTTCGGCGGCATCGCCTGCCTGACCCGGCCCGATCATCTCACCGGCACCGATCGGCTGGCCGAACTGATGGCCGCACCTCCCGTGCGACATCGTGGTCAACGTCCAGGGCGACGAACCGTTCATCGATCCGGCCGCCATCGACGCGCTGGTCGACGCCGCTGCGCCACGATCGCGCCGCGCAGATGACCACGCTGTGCCGGCGCGCTGCTGCCCGGCGAAGACCTACACTCGCCGCACCTCGTCAAGGTGGTGCGCGACCGGCAGGGACGCGCCCTCTACTTCTCGCGCGCTCCGATTCCCTATGCCCGCGCCGCCGGCGGGGCCGCGCCGGCGGTGCACATCGGCGTCTACGGCTACCGCCGCGCCACGCTCCTGGCGCTCGCCACGCTGCCGCCGTCGCCTCTCGAACTCTCCGAATCGCTCGAGCAGCTGCGCGCGCTCGAACACGGCATCCCCATTCGTGTGGTCGAGAGCGCCTACGTGTCGCTCTCGGTCGACACTCCCGACGATCTCGAACGCGCCCGACGCAAGGTGCCACTGACATGAGCGCTCCCGCCCGAACCACCAAATACATCTTCGTCACCGGCGGCGTCGTGTCGTCGCTCGGCAAGGGCCTGGCCGCCGCGTCGATCGGCGCCCTGCTCGAGGGCCACGGCTACACCGTGGCGCTCCTCAAGTTCGACCCCTACATCAACGTCGACCCCGGCACCATGAGCCCCTACCAGCACGGCGAGGTGTTCGTCACCGACGACGGCGCCGAGACCGACCTCGACCTCGGCCACTACGAGCGCTTCACCGACACCCGAACGACCCGCAACAGCAACTGGACCACCGGCAAGATCTACATGTCGGTCATCCAGAAGGAGCGGCGCGGCGACTATCTGGGCCGCACCGTGCAGGTCATCCCGCACATCACCAACGAGATCAAGGACTGCATCCGCGCCGTCGGCAAGGACGTCGACGTGGTGCTGGTCGAGATCGGCGGCACCGTCGGCGACATCGAGAGCCTGCCCTTCCTCGAAGCCATCCGCCAGTTCCGCCAGGACGTCGGCAAGGACCACACCCTCTACATCCACCTCACGCTGGTGCCGTGGATCGGCTCGGCCGGCGAGCTCAAGACCAAGCCCACGCAGCACAGCGTGCGCGACCTGCGCTCGATCGGCATCCAGCCCGACATCCTGCTGTGCCGCACCGACCGCGTGCTCGACCAGGACATCAAGCAGAAGATCGCCCTCTTCTGCGACGTCGACCAGGAAGCGGTGATCACCGCCCGCGACGTCGAGACGATCTACGAAGTGCCGCTGGCGCTGCGCGACGAAGGCCTCGACCGGGTGCTGCTGGAGCGCCTCGGCCTCCCGGTCACGCCCGGCGACGCCCGCGCCTGGGAGCAGCTGGTCGACAACATCAAGAATCCCAGCGACGAGCTGACCATCCACGTCGTCGGCAAGTACACCGGCTACGAGGACTCCTACAAGAGCCTGAACGAGGCCCTCTACCACGGCGGCTTCGCTCACCGGCTGCGCATCAACATCCAGTGGGTCGAGGCCGAGGCGCTCGAACAGGAGGGCGGCACCCGCCTGCTCGAGGGGGCCCACGCCATCCTCGTGCCTGGCGGCTTCGGCACGCGCGGCACCCGCGGCATGATGCGCGCCGCCGAGTACGCGCGCGCCCACCAGATGCCCTACTTCGGCATCTGCTACGGCTTCCAGTGGGCCACCGTCGAGTTCGCCCGGAACGTGTGCGGCCTCGAAGGGGCCGAGTCCACCGAGTTCGACGAAGCGGCGCCGCACAAGGTCATCTACAAGCTGCGCGACCTGCTCGGCGTCGACGATCTCGGCGGCACCATGCGCCTGGGCCGCTACGCCTGCGAGCTGGCGCCCGGGTCGCTGGCCCGGCGGATCTACGGCACCGACGTGATCCACGAACGCCATCGCCATCGCTACGAGTTCAACACCCTCTACGAGCCGGCGTTGCGCGAACACGGCATGCTCATCTCGGGCCGCTCGCCCGACGGCAAGTTCGTCGAGATCGCCGAACTGCCCGCGCACCCGTGGTTCCTCGGCGTGCAGTTCCATCCGGAGTTCCTGTCGCGTCCGCTGCGCCCGCACCCGCTCTTTGCCAGCTTCGTCGAGGCCGCCTACGCCCACAAGGGCGGCACGTTGTCGGGCGTCGGCAAGTCCAGCGTCAGCGCCTGACCCGTGCCCATCGACTATCTGCCGTTCATCTCGGTGCTGCTGGCGCTGCTGGCCGGCGTCGCGATCGGCAAGGCCTGGGAGCGCTACAAGCTGCGCGACGGACGCTGGATCGACCGGCGCAAGGCCCGTGACTCGCACCACTACGTGCTCGGTCTGAACTTCCTCGTGGCCAACCAGATCGATCTGGCCATCGAGGAGCTGAGCCAGGCCGCCCGCGTCGACGCCGACGCCCTCGAGATTCACCTCATCCTGGGCAACGTCTACCGCGAGCGCGGCCAGGTGTCGCGCGCCATCCAGGTGCACCAGTCGCTGCTCCAGCGCCAGAACCTGACGCGCGTCGAGCACGCCTACGTCATGCTGTGCCTCGGCCTCGACTTCAAGCGGGGCGGCTTCGTCGACCGCGCCGTCGAGGCCTTCAGGGAAGTGCGCCGGCTCGATCCGGCCAACTCCTACGCGCTGCTGCACCTCGAAAAGGTCTACGAGGAACAGCGTCAGTGGGACGAAGCGGCCCGCGTCCGTCAGGAACTGGTGGCCATGGCCGGCCCCGAATCGCCGGCCAAGAGCCAGGGGATCCTCGCCTTCCTCGAGAACGAGCGCGGCCTGACGGCGCTGAAGGCCGGCGATGTCGCCACCGCCCATGCGCGCTTCGTCACCGCCCTCGACCTCGACCCGGCCGTCACCCCGGCCTCAGTGAACCTGGGCGAGACGTTCGAGCGCGAGGGCAAGCGCGACGCGGCGATTGCCGTGTGGGAAGGCGTCGTCGACAGCACCCCCGACCGCGCCCACCTGGTGCTGGAACGGCTGCGCGCGGCCTACACCGCCAGCGGTCAGCCCGAGCGCTTCCTCGATCTGTGCCGGCGCGTGGCCGCGGCGCATCCGCAGAACTGGCGGGCCCGCCTGGCGCTGGGCCGGGCGCTGGCCGAAGACGGCCACGCCGCCACGGCCCTCGACCAGTTCCTGGAGGCGCTCAGCCACAACCCGCACGGGTTGACGGTGCACGAGGCGATCTGGGATCTGCTGCTCCACATGAATCTCGACCGCGGCTCGGTCGAACGCTACGTGCGGCACGCCAAGGCCGCCGTGTTCTACCTCGACCCGCACGTCTGCCTGCGCTGCCACTACCGCAGCACGGAGCTGCTGTGGCAGTGTCCGCACTGTCACGAGTGGAACAGCTTCGTCGAAGAGCGCATCGGGCCGGTCACCAAGGACTCGAGCGACCTCTGAGCCAGCGCGCCAGGCGTTCGGCCTGCGCCAGCGTGTGGGCCAGCGCGCCCTCGGTGACGACCACCGCATCCCCCAGGCGGGCCTTGTCCTCGATCGGCCACTGCGCCGCCAGCCGCGCGTCGGCGGCCGCCGCCGTTCAGCCCATCGCGCGCCATCAGCCGGGCCCGCTGCGTGCCGCGCCCGCAGGCGGTGACGACGGCCACGTCGAACGCCGTCACCCAGCCGGTTTCATAGAGGAGCGGCACCTCCGCCACGCCGACCTCGCCCGGCGCCAGCGCCGCGAAGAAGGCGCCGATGCCTTCCCGCACGCGCGGATGGAGGAGCTGCTCGAGGTCGCGGCGGGCCGCCGCATCGGCGAACACTATCCGCGCCAGGGCCGGCCGGTCGAGCTGCCCGTCGGCGTCGACCACACCGCGCGCCGAACCGGGCGACGACGGCAGCCAGCCCCGGCGTACCGGGCTGCACGGCGGCGCGGGCCAGCTGGTCGGCGTCCACCGTGCGCAAGCCGGCGTCGCGCAGGGCCCGGGCGACGACGCTCTTGCCCGTCGCGATGCCGCCGGTCAGCGCGATGCGGAGCATGGCGCTCAGTCGGACGGCAGCCCGGCGCGCCGCTCGGCGGCGACGACGGTGTTTCGCAGCAGCATGGCAATGGTCAGCGGACCGACGCCGCCGGGCACCGGCGTAATCGCCCCGGCCACCGCTTCCACGTCGGGATGCACGTCGCCGATGACCAGGCTGCCCTTGGCCGCGAACGTCGCCCGCCGCGGGTGGCCCTCGGGATACCACGCCGCCACCAGGTCGGCATCGGTGACGCGATTGATGCCGACGTCGATCACCGTGGCGCCCGGCTTCACGAACGCCGGGGTCACGTAGGCGGGCCGGCCGAGCGCCGCCACGAGCACGTCGGCCTCGCGGGCCAGCGTGGCCACGTCGGGCGTGCGCGAGTGGCACACGGTGACGGTGGCGTCGTGGTGCAGCAGCAGCAACGCCATCGGCTTGCCGACGATGTCGCTGCGGCCGATGACCACGGCCCGCCGGCCGGCCAGCGTGATGCCTTCGCGCGTCGAGCAGTTCCATCACCCCGGACGGCGTGCACGCCACGAGCACCGCCCGCTTCTGCGCCAGCAGGCCGAGGTTGTGCGGGTGGAAGCCGTCGACGTCCTTGGCCGGCGACAGCGTGTCGAAGACCCGCTGCTCGGCGCCGCGGCCCATGCCGCCGGGCAGCGGCGACTGGACCAGGATGCCGTCGATGGCGTCGTCGGCGTTGAGCCGGGCCACGAGCGCCAGCACCGCGTCGAGCGGCGCCTTGACGTCGACGCGGAAGAGCTCGGCGCGGCACCCCGCCTCTCCGGCCGTGCGCAGCTTGTTGCGCACGTAGATCTCGGAGGCGGGATCGCCGCCGGCCAGCACGATGCCGAGAGCCGGGCGGCCGCCCGCGCGCCGCCGTGAACCGCGCGATGCGCGCTTCGAGCTCGCGCCGGATGGCCGCGGCGGTGGCGTTGCCGTCGAGACGGCGAGCGCTCATGCGGGTCCTCCGGCGAACCGGCGCGCCTCGGCCAACGACTCGAACTGCATGGCACCTTCCTGGAGTCGATCCGGGTCTACTTCGACGCCGACGGCCTTCCGCATGCCGTAGCCCGCGGCCAGGACCGCCGCCGAGACCGCCAGCCACTTGAGGCCGAAGGCGTCGGCTGTCCTCGGCGGTCACGCCGATCTCGTGCCACTTGGCGATGGTTTCGGTGGTGAGGCCGAACTCCGTCATGTAGGCCAGCACCGTGATGCAGGCCGCGTTGAACACGGCGAGCGCGCCCAGCCATGAACACCAGGTTCGCCAGATTCTCGAACCCCGACCGCGCCGCCGACTCCCGCGCATCCACGAGCGGGCTGTGCGTGCGGCCGTAGAACCAATAGATCAACATGCCCAGGTCGAGCCACACGAGGAAACGAATCCAGGTGAGGATCGGCAGGTTCAGCATCAGGTAGACGCACGACAGGATGCCGAGCACCGGGAACACCGGACCGAAGGGCACGCGGAACGGCCGATGCACTTCCGGACGCTTCACGCGCAGAATCAGCACGGCCCCGCAGACGATGGCAAAGGCGAAGAGCGTCCCGATGGAGGTCATCTCGCCCACGGTCTGAATCTGCGTGACCCCGGCCACCATGGCCACGACGATGCAGGTGATGATGGTGGTGATGTAGGGCGTGCCGAATTTCGGATGCACCTTGCTGACGGCCTGAGGCAACAGGCCGTCGCGGCTCATGGCAAAGAAGATGCGCGGTTGGCTCATCAGCATGACCAGCAAGACCGACGTGATACCGGCCACGGCGCCAGCCGACACCAGGTAGGCCGCCCAGTCCTGCCCGATGAGACTCAGCGCGAACGCCACCGGCGCGTTGAGGAACGCCTGGTCGGTCTTGTAGTCGACAACCGGCACGATGCCCGTGAGAATGGCCGAGACCGCCAGATAGAGCGTGGTGCAGACCACCAGCGAGGCGATGATGCCGATCGGCAGGTCGCGCTGCGGATTCTTGGCCTCCTCGGCCGTCGTCGACACGGCATCGAAGCCGATGTAGGCGAAGAACACCACGCCGGCCGCGCCCATCACCCCCGACCACCCGTAGGGCGTGAACGGATCCCAGTTCTCCGGCTTGACGTAGACGGCCCCGGCCCCGATGAAGAACACCACGGCGGCCAGCTTGATCCCGACCATGATGGCGTTGAAGCGGGCGCTCTCGCGGATGCCGACGACCAGCAGATACATGATCGCCAGCACGACGAGCACCGCCGGCAGGTTGATCACGGTCCCCGGACTCGCCGCGCTCGGCGCCGCCGACATCCACAGCGGCAGGGTGATGCCGGCGCCCGAGAGCAGCTTCTGCATGTAGCCGCTCCAGCCGATCGCCACGGTCATCGAGCCGACGGCGTATTCGAGGATCAGGTCCCAGCCGATGATCCACGCGAAGAGCTCGCCCATGGTGGCGTAGGCGTAGGTGTAGGCGCTGCCGGCAATGGGAATCATCGACGCGAACTCGGCGTAGCAGAGCGCGGCAAAGCCGCAGGCCAGGCCGGCGAACATGTAGGACACCATGATGGCCGGACCGGCCTGGTTGGCGGCCGCCGTGCCCGTCAGGACGAAGATGCCGGTGCCGATGATGGCCCCGATGCCGAGGAGGGTGAGATCCCACGCGGTGAGGCTGCGCTTCAGAGCCTTGCTGCCATGTTCGACGTCGCCGACGAGTTGCTCGATGGACTTCGTCTTGAGCAGGTTCGAATCCATTCAGCCTCCATTTGGTGCAGCCGGCCGCGCCATGCGCGCGTTCGGGCCCAAAGCCGGGGGAATTATACCGTCTGCGCCCCGAGCGCCCCGAGAAACCGGCCCACCCGCTCGCGTGGCAGCTCGGGTCCGGCCAGCAGATCCGCAGATGACGGCGATGCTGGTGGCGCCCGCCGCCCGCACCGCACCGGCCGTGGCCAGCGTGATCCCGCCGATGGCCACGAGCGGCACTCCCGCCGCCGCCGCCGCGGAAGCCGCCGCGGCCAGGCCGCGCAAGCCCACCACCGCATCCGGATGGGCCTTGGTGGTGGTGGCGAAGATCGGCCCGTAGGCGACGTAGGTGATCGGCTGCCCGAGCGCCAGGGCCAGCTGCGCCGGGGTGTGGGTCGACAGCCCGACGATCGCATCCGGCCCGAGCAGCGCGCGCGCCGCGGTCACGGGCAGATCGTCCTGACCCAGGTGCACACCGAGGCCCGCGGCGCGAGCCACGTCCACCCGGTCGTTGACGACCAGGGCGGCGCCCACGTCGCCGGCCGCGGCGCCGATTTCGTCGGCCAGCGCCAGAAAGGGGCCGCCCGGCAGGCGCTTGGCGCGCAGTTGCAGGAGGCGGGCGCCGCCGTGCAGGAACGCGCGCGCCACCTCCACGGGCGCCTGTCCGGCGCGCGCGCACACCTCGACGTCCACGATGGCGTAGAGCGGCGACATCACGGCGTAGGGCCGGCCGGGATCAGGCCGAGGCCGCCAGCGACGACGGTCTGGCCGGCGGCATGAAGCGCTCCATGAAGTGCGTGCTGAGGCGGCCGGCAACGAAGTCCGGATCGCTCAGGATCTTGAGGTGCAGCGGGATGCTCGTCTTGATGCCTTCGATGACGGTCATGCCCAGCACCCGCTTCATGCGGGCGATCGACTCGGCCCGGTCGCGGCCGTGGACGATGACCTTGGCGATCATCGAATCGTAGTAGGGCGTGATGGTGCACTCGGCATGCGCGGCGGTGTCGACGCGCACCCCCGGGCCGCCCGGGATGGCAAAGGCGTGGATCACGCCCGGCGACGGCACGAACGTCTCGGGATCCTCGGCGTTGATGCGGCACTCGAGCGAATGACCGGTGAAGGTGACGTCGCTCTGGCGCACCGACAGGCGTTCGCCGGCGGCGATGCGGATCTGCTCTTTCACGATGTCGAGCCCGGTCACGAACTCGGTCACCGGATGCTCGACCTGCACGCGGGTGTTCACTTCCATGAAGTAGAAGTGCCCCTTCTCGTCCATCAGGAATTCCCACGTGCCGGCGTTGGTGTACTGCACGGCCAGCGCCGCGTCGGCCACGAGCGCGCCCATCTTGCGGCGCACCTTGTCGGTGATGACCGGCGACGGCGATTCCTCGAGGAGCTTCTGGTGGCGGCGCTGAATCGAGCACTCGCGCTCGCCCAGGTGAATCACCGAACCGTGGTGATCGCCGAGGATCTGGAACTCGATGTGGCGCGGCGCCTCGAGATAGCGCTCGATGTAGACGTCGCCCAGGCCGAAGGCGGCCTCGGCCTCGCGCTGCGCGGTGCGCAGGGCGTGCGGCAGGTCGGCCGGCGTCTTGACGATGCGCATGCCGCGGCCGCCGCCGCCGGCCACCGCCTTGACGATGACCGGATAGCCGATGTCCTTGGCCAGGCGGGCGGCCTGTTCCTCGCTCTCGACCGGGCCGTCGCTGCCGGGCAGCATGGGCAAGCCGGCCTTCTTCATGGCCCGGCGCGCCTTCGACTTGTCGCCGAGCAGGCGGATGACGTGCGGGTCGGGGCCGATGAAGCGGATGTGACAGGCCTCGCACACTTCGGCGAGGTAGGCGCTCTCGGACAGGAACCCGTAGCCGGGGTGGATGGCATCGGCGCCGGTGATTTCGGCCGCGCTGATGATCGCCGGGACGTTCAGGTAGCTGTCGGCGCTGCGCGGGCCGCCGATGCAGATGTCCTCGTCGGCGAAGCGCACGTGCAGGGAGTTCTCGTCGGCCTCGGAATAGACGGCGACGGTCTTGATGCCGAGCTCGCGGCACGCGAAGATGACGCGCAGCGCGATCTCACCACGGTTGGCGACCAGGATCTTCTTGAACATGGCTGGCTCAGGACCGCAGCCGGATGGCGAAGATCCGTTCGCCGTACTGCACCGGCTGGCCGTTCTCCACGTAGACGCTGGCGATCTCGCCGTCGTACTCCGAGTCGATCTCGTTCATCAGCTTCATCGCTTCGATGATGCACAGCACCTGGCCCTTCTTGACCTGGTCGCCCACGCTGGCCAGGGCCGGCGCGCCGGGCTCGGCGGCCCGATAGAAGGTGCCGACGATGGGCGACTTCACGATGGCGAGCTCGGTGCCGTCCTCGACCGGCGCGGCCGCGGGCGCGGCCGCCGGGGCCGCGGTCGGCACCGGCGCCGGCGCCGTCGGGCCGGGCGCGGGCAACGGGCTGACGTGGGTGACCACGTGCGTCCCGCCGCGCTTCACGCGCAGTTTGAAGGTGCCTTCCTCGAACTCGAACTCGGCCAGGTCGTGCGCCTGCACCAGGTCGAGCAGCTGCTTGATGTCGTCAGGATTCATGGGCCTCGAAACCCGGCACGGCGCCCGTCAGGCGCTCCACGCCGGCTGCTGTGACAATCACGTCGTCTTCGATTCTGACTCCGCCGCGGCCGGCCACGTAGACGCCCGGCTCGACGGTGAACACCGTCCCGGCGGCCAGCGGCCCGGTCACGTCCCCCCGGGGGCCAATCGTCGGGCGTTCGTGCACTTCGAGTCCCAGACCGTGGCCCGTGCTGTGGAGGAAATGTTCCCCCAGCCCGGCCCGCGTCAATGCCTCGCGAGCGGCGCCGTCGACCGTCGACGGCAGCACGCCCGGGCGGACGGCCGCGATGGCCGCGCGCTGTGCGCCGGCGACGGCGGCCAGCCAGCGGCGCTGGTCGGCCCCCACGTCCCCCACCATCACCGTGCGGGTCATGTCGACGGCATAGCCGTCGAGCACGCCCCCGAAATCCACCACCACCAGGTCCCCCGGCGCGAGCCGGCGGTCGCCCGCGCGATGATGCGGCCGGGCGCTGTTCGGGCCCGACGCGACGATCGTCTCGAAGGCGGGCCGTTCGAAGCCGCCCTGTCGGAGCGCGGCTTCGATATCCCAGGCGATCTCCCGTTCCTGCCGCCCGGCCGACACCTTGGGCAGTATACACGCGGCCACTTCGGTGAGCCGCGCCCCCGCCTCGCGGAATATGGCCTGTTCCCAGGGATCCTTGACGACCCGGAGGGCCTCGACCACCCCGTCGGTCTCGACCAGGAGGACACCCTCCGGCAGGTGGCGGCGGACCGCCGCTGGCCCGGCTCAGGCTCATCGCGGCGGCTTCGACTCCGGCGGCGCGGATGTTGCGCCTCGGTAAGCACTCGCGCCAGCGTCTCTTCATAGCTCGTGCCCACCCCGACGGCGACCACCGACACGTCCGGCAGCGCCTCGGCGGCCTGCGCAAAGGCCGCGCGATATCGCTCGTCGGCCAGCACCGTCGCGCCCGCCGGGGTGACGACCGCCAGCCCGGCCGACGCGGCGACGCCAAAGAGATAGAGGAGATTGGGCGGGTGGGACACGACCAGCGCGTCGACGTGCGGGGTCGCCACGGCGGCAGACAGCGCCGCCAGCCGGGAAGCGAGCAGATCGGCAGGCGCGGGCATGGTGAGCGAGAATACGCCGCACCGCGGCGTCGGGCTAGTGGCTCGAGCGGTCCTGCAGCGTGGTCAGCCAGCTTTCGAGTTCGTCGAGCACGCCCTCCGATGCCCGGTTCGCGGGGCGCGTTGGCGGCGGTGCTACCGCGACCGCCGCGGGCTCCGCCGTGGCCGTGGGGTCGACTGGCGGGCGCGGGGCCGCAGGCTCGCCGCTCGTCGGCTCGGCCGTTCCGGCGAAGGGTTCGGCCGCGGCGGCCGTCGGGGCGAACGGATCGACGCCCGTGGCGAAGAACGGGTCGCTGTCCGGCGCGAAGAACGGGCTGACGACCGGATCGACCGGAAACTCGACGGGCGGTCGGTCCGGCTCCGCCACGTGCGTGTCGCTGAGCAGGGTGTCGGCCAGCACTTCGGCCAGCGACGCCGACAGGTCCGGCGTTGCGGCCGCCTCCGATTCGCTACCGCCGTCGAAGAACTCGACCTCCTCGGCCGGCTCGGGGTCGGGAGACGACCACGGCGCGGTCTTGCCGCCCCCCTGCTGCGCTTCATTGGCCCGGAGCTCGGCCTCGAGGGCCGCAAACGGGTCGGTGCCGTCCAGTGACGGCATGTCGGGCAACTCGAAGATCGCGGCATCGCCGGCCACGGCCGCGTCCACTTGCGGCGGCGCGGCGGGGCTGCCGAGGGCGGCCACCAGGCGGTCGAAGTCGAACGGCGCCGCCTGCTCGTCCGCATCATTGGCCGGCGGCGGCTCTGGCGGAGCCGGCTCCGGCAGGCGCGAGGCCGCCGACCGCAGTTCCTGGTGCGCCTCTTCGAAGGACAGGCCGCTGCCGGGACTGGCCGCCGCCGCGCCGAGCTGGCGCGACAACTGCTGCACGATCTCTTCGATCTCGGGATCGTGCCGCGCCAGGGCCAGCGCGCGCTGGTAGTAGTGCATCGCCTCGGCGGTCTGCCCTTCCCGATGGAAGATCTCGGCCAGGCCGCGCACGGCCGCCAGGTTCTCGGGCGCCTCGGTGACGACGAACTGGAGTTCGTCGCGCGCCGCCTCGAGCTGCGCCATCTCGAGCAGGGCGCGGCCGAGGGTGACCCGCGCCGACAGGTAGCCCGGGTGCCGGGTCAGGCCTTCCCGGCAGACGCGTACCGCTTCTTCGGTCTGGCCCGCGCGGCGGTACTCCTCGGCGAGTTGCGCGAAGGCGATGGACGCCGGATCACTTTGGATCCGGCGGCGCAGTTCGTCGATACGGGATGGGGCCACGGTATGTCTTAAGGAACGCTGACGGTCACGGTCTTCGTCGTCACCGCCGTCCCGCCAGGCGAGAAGGTGTCATCGACCACCGTGAGCGTCACGGCATAGGCGCCGGGCGTGTCGTAGCGCTTGGCGATGGTCATGCCCGTGCCGGTCCGGCCGGAGCCGAAGTCCCAATCATAGGCCACGATCTTGTGACCGGGCGCGGCTGTCGACGAGGCGGCGTTGAAAAAGATGTCCTGCCCGGTCTTGGGCGCCGTCGGCGAGAAGACGAAGTCGGCCTTCGGCTTCTCGGTGGCCGTCACGGGCACGCTCTGCGCCAGGGTGGCCGTGCCGCCGCGCGCGTCGACGACGGTAAGGCGCACGGTGAAGCTGCTGGGCGTGCGGAACTCGTGCGACACGACCATGCCGGTGGCCGACGAGCCGTCGCCGAAGTCCCATGAGTAGCTGCATGCCGAACCGCAGGGCTGCCCTTCGTCGCGGGTGCCCGAGGCATCGAAGGTGACCGGGCTGTACGTGGTCACCGGGGTAGGCGTGATGATGAAGGCCGGCACCGGGGCGCCGTTGGGGGGCCGAATCACGCCGCGCGGCACGAGGCGGATTTCGACGAAGCGGGAGTTGGAACCCTGGAAGTCGCCGCCCACGGGCGTCAGGTAGAGGGTGACGACGGTGAAGGTGTCGACGGCCTCGCTCGGCGCCGGCGGCGAGGTGTAGGTGAGCCGGGCGATGCCGTCGTCGCCGGTGACCACGTTGCGGCTCGACAGCCGCCCGTAGTCCATGGCCACGCCGTTGACGACGATCTCGGCCCGCACGTTCACCGCGCGCACCGGGCGGCCGTCGGGCCCCCGGGCGACGATTTCCACGACGGACTGCGAGAGCCCGTCCTGGTCGAGGATGTCGGGGGTCGCGGTGGTGCGCAGCGAGAGCCCCAGCTCCGAAGGGCCGGCCAGGGGCGGCGCTTCCGTCTTCTTGACGGTGCAGCCGGCCAGCAGGACGGTGGTCGCCATCGCGGCGAAGGTCGCGGTGATGACTCGTGAAATGGAGAACGTCACGGCTCGTGTCCTTTCGAAAACTACTGGGGATCGCCGAAGTCACCGAACGTGATGGACATCGAGCCCGTCACGGTCACTTCGTTACCGGCCTGATCGGCGCCGTAGAAAATGATGTCGGCGATGGTCGAAATCATCTGGGCGCCGCCGTTGGCGCGCAGCGAGCGCAAGGGCGCCTCGTTCTTGGCCGTGTGGCGCACGAGATCGAAGATGCCCTGGGCGGTGCCGTTCGAGGGGACGGTGATGGTCATGCCGCCGTCGATGGCGTAGGGCACATCGACGCCCTGGGTGTTGCGGCCGTCGGACCGTTTGTAGATGATCCGGTAGCGGGTCAGGGTGATGGCGTTCAGGGGCGAGGCCGCCGTCGGCTGACCGGCCGGTCCGGGCGCCTTGAGGCCGACCCGGAAGGTGCCGCGGCCCACGTCATTGAAGACCGTCGGCACGAGCGTCTCGGTCTCGCCGACCTTGACCTTGACGTTGGTGACGACGTCCGACATGACGTTGCCGACGAACTCGTCGGGCGCGACGCCGCTGGCGCCTTCCAGCGCATCGATGATCAGGTAACCAGGCGAACGCCCGGTGCGCGCCACTTCCCCGCACGCCGTGGTCGTCAGTGCCGTCGCGGCCAGCAGGCCGGCGGCGATCCGCTGGGTGAAATTCGAGACTCGCATGATGTCCTCTGCCTCGCTGAAGATGTCGGGCGATCAGCCCTTGGTGATGCGGGGCGTGATGAAGATCAGCAGCTCCCGGCTCTCGTCGCTCACTTCGTCGCGCTTGAACAGCCAGCCGAGCAGCGGCACGCGCGACAACAGCGGCGTGCGGCCCTGGACCGACTGCTCGCGGCTCAGGTAGATGCCGCCGATGACGGTGGTCTCGCCGTCGGCGACGAGCACGGTGGTCACGGCGCGCTGCGTGTCGATGGGCGGGATGTCGTTGATGGCGCGGCTGAAGTCGGGCGCCGCGTTCTCGAGGTTGACGCGCATGATGACCGTGTTCGAGGCGGTGATCTGCGGCGTGACCTTGAGCGTGAGGGCCGCGTCCTTGAACGTGACCGTCACGGTGTTGTTGGCGATGGTCTGGATGGGAATCTGCACGCCCTGCGTGATTTCCGCTTCGACGTTGTTCTGCGTGGACACCCGCGGCGTCGACAGCAGGCGGCCCTGGCCCGACCGTTCCAGGGCGCTCAGCGCCACATCGAGGTTGAGCGCGCCGTTGATCGAGCCGAGCGCCAGGCCGAGCGCGCTCGAGGCGTTGGCCACGCCGAGGTTGACGCCGTTGGGGACGCCGTCGGGGCCCTGGGGACCGCCGGTGGTGCGGCCGGTGATGCTGCCGTTGTTCGGGAAGGCCAGGCCGGTGGTGTTGCCGAGGTCCGGCGAGACGCGGCCGCCGACGCCCCACTGCACGCCGATGTTCCGGGCGAAGTCGCGGGTCGTCTGCACGATGCGCGCTTCGATCTCGACCTGCGGCTGCGGCAGGTCGAGGGCGGTGAGCAGCGCCTCGGCCGCGGCCAGCCGGTCCGGCAGGTCGCGGATGATCACCGTGTTGGTGCGCGGGTCGACCTGCACTTCACCGCGCGTCGAGAGCGCGCTGCGGGTCAGGATGGGCACGAGGTCGCCGCCCTTGGCGTAGCTGAGGGCGCGGGTCATGACGCGCAGCTCGCCGGCGAGGGCCTGCTCGTCGGTCAGCTTGCGGCGCTGCGCTTCCTCGTCGGCCAGCACGGCCAGCGGCGCGATGCGCACGATGGTGCCGTCGACGAAGTAGCCGAGCTTGTTGGCCTTGAGAATGATGTCGAGCGCCTGATCCCAGGGCACGTCGCGCAGCGACACGTCGACGCTGCCGTTGATGGTCGGGTCGATGACCACGTTCAGGCCGCTGATCTCGGAGAAGGTGCGGAGCACGGCACGCAGGTCGGCGCCCTGGAAATCGAGCGAGACCGGATGACCGGTGAACCTCGGCCGGGTGCGGTCGCCGGCCGGCTCGGCCACCATCGAACTCTGAGCCTGCGCGGCCAGAGCGGGCGCGGGCGCCGCGGGGGCGGCCACCGGCGCGAGGCGGGCCGCGAGAGACGCGGCCACCGCGGCGACCGGCGCTGATTCCGCCACAACGGGCGCGGGCATCGCCACGACCAGTTCGGGCCCCGCGGGGACGGGCGCGGGGACCACCGCGACGGGCGCGGCCTCCGGCTCGGCGCGGTGCAGGGCCAGCGCCGGCTCGGCCGCGGCCGAAGCCGAGGCTGCTGGGGTCGTGGTCCGGGCCGGATCCTGCCGGTCCACTTCCACCACGATCAGGTTGCGCGAGGCGCGGACCCGGTGGGCGGCGGCGCGGTCGAGCTTGACCCGCACGCGCGCCAGCGGGGTGCCGTCGGCCGCCGTGCTTTCCTCGACCTGCACGCCGCGCAGCGGGGCCAGCCCGCGGCTGGTCGTGCCGGCTTGGATGCCGCCGGCCCGCACGTTGCGCAGGTCGACGAGCACGGTCAACGGATCGGGCTGCGAGGTGACGTAGGCCACCGGCTCGGTCGCCTCGATGACGACCGCGCTGACCCCGCCGTCGTCACGGGCGGACACCGCGCGGAGGTGCGGGAACTCCGCACCACTCGACGTGGCATCGACGGCAGCAACATGTCCCGCGAGCGCGGCGACACACGCGGCAACCGTCACGAGTGGAGCGATTCGGCCGAGCATCATTTGCCCTCTTCCTGGGTGCGCAGGGTCTTGCGCACGCTGCGTTGCTTTTCGAGTGACAGCGGATCACTGACCTGCTGGAGAATCACGACGGCGTCGGCGGTGATCGACTGCACCGTTCCATCCCACAATCGGCTGCCGGCCTTGACGGTGTAGGTCTGGGTCTTGCCGCCCGCGCCGGCCACCATCGCCACGTAGGCGCCGTTGGAGAGCACGATGCCCTTGACCATGAGTTCGTCGACGGCGATGCCGGCCGCGCCCTTGGCGATCCCGGGAGCGGTCTGCAGCACCGGGCCCTTGGGCGTCGCCAGACTCATGAACGGATCGCGGCGTCCGCCCGAGCTGTAGGTGTAATCGGGCGGCGGCGACGGCAGGTCCGCCTGGGGCGGCGCGGGGGCGGCGGCCGGTGCCGGCGCCTGCGCGCCGAGCGGCCAGGCCGGGGCCAGCGCCAGCGTAAGAACGAGGGCGAAGGGCTTCATTCGGTTTTCTTCGCCGGCACTCCGGGTGCAGGCGCTCCTGTGGGCTGGTCGTTGAGCACGAAGGTCATCGCGGTACAGGTCACCTTGACGGTGGCCGCCGAACCGGGCCGAGGCGGTGCGCCGACCATCTCGATCGACCCGACGTTGATGATGCGCGGCAGCTTGGCGACGCGGTCGAGGAACAGTCCGACGCTGTGATACGCCCCCTCCACCTCGATCTCGATCGGCCACTCGGCGTGCAGTTCCTTGGCGGTGATGGCCCGCGGCCGGAAGTGTCGGATGGTCAGGTTCGACTGGGCCGCCAGCGTCTGGATGCGGCGCAGCAGATCGGCGACGTCCTTTTCCTCCGGCAGGATCGCCTTGAGGCTCTCGAGCTTCGCCTCGAGGTCGCCGACCTGGGCGCGGAACTGCGGCAGTTTGCGCGCCGTATCCATGCCCTTGTCGATGCGCCCCTGAATGGCCGCGAGCTCGGCGCGGCGCAGGTCGAGCGCCTCCTGCTGAGGCCATTCCCACATGTAGAAGTAGCCGCCGACGATGGCCGCGCCGACGAAGACGAAGACCAGGAGCTGACCCCACCAGGGCAGCTTGTTCATGGCCAGGTTAGCCACGGGCGCCTCCCTTGGCCGCCGGCGTGCCCGCCGGAGCTGCCGGCGGGGCCGGCGCGTGCAGTCCCGACATCTGGAACCCGCCCTTGATGACGAACTTGATGAGTTCGGGCGTGGTCGCCGTGGCCGGCACGACCTCGCTGTTGATGATCTCGACCGGCCGCGTGAAGTAGCGCGAGTGTTCGAGCGCGCCCACGTAGTCCGACAGCGCGGTCAGCGTCAGGCAGTTGCCCTCGAGCGTGATGTCGTAGGCGGTCTGCGACATCTTGGTGAGCCACACCATCTCGGGAAGCGCCAGGCTGACCTGGTCGAGGATGTGCACCGGCGCCGTCTGGCCGCGCCGCAGCTCCTCGATGAGCGAGACGCGCTGCTGGAGGCGCTCGCGGCGCGCCTCGAAGTCGCGGACCTCGGCGATCACCTGGACCAGCCGCGCCTCTTCCCGCGTGCGTTCCTCGATGTCGCGTTCGATCTGGGCGGCCGTCTGCCCCAGCGACCAGTAGCTCCAGCCGACGAACCCCGCGGCCAGCAGCACGATCAGGCTGCCGCCGAGGGCGATCTTCTGCGCCGTGTCGATCGGCGCCCGGACCTTGCTGGGCGTCTGAACGGCGACGAGGTTGATGCGAATCACCGGTCACCGCCTTTGCGGAGCGCCAGGCCGAGCGCGACGGCACACAGCGGCGCGAAATCGGCGGCCTGGCCGTTCTGCAGGACGGCCGGGTCGATGGACACGATTTTGAACGGGTCGAAGCGTTCGACCTCGACGCCGAGCCGCTCGCGCAGCGCCTGGTCGAACGGCTCGACGAGCGAGGCGCCGCCGCTCAGGATGATGCGGTCGATGCGGTCGTTGCTCGAGGTGGCCTTGAAGAAGTCGAAGGTCTTCTCGATTTCGAGCAGGACGTTGTCCATGACCGCGCTCAGCACCGGGCGGAGGTCGTCGGGGTTGACGCCGTCGACCGGCAGCCCCTTCTTGGCGTCCTCGGCGCTTTCGAAGGGCAGCCCGAGTTCCTTCTGGATGGCCTCGGTGAAAGCGTTTCCGCCGATGCCGACGTCGCGCGTGAAGAGCGAGGCGCCGTCGCAGACGAGGTTGATGTTGGTGGCGCTGGCGCCGACGTTGACGAGCGCCACCACCCGGCCGGGCTCGATGCCGTAGTTGGCCTCGAAGGCGTTCTGCAGGGCGAAGGCGTCGACGTCGACCACCACGGCACTGCGCCCGACGGCGCTTACCACCCCGGTGTAGTCGGCGATCTTGTCTTTCTTGGCCGCGACCAGCAGCACTTCCATCATGCCCTGCCGCTGCGCGACCGGGGTGAGGATCTGGTAGTCGAGATTGACGTCCTGGATGTCGAACGGGATGTACTGTTCGGCTTCCCACTGAATCGACTGATTCAGGTCGTCGTCGCTCATGACCGGCAGGCTGATCTTCTTGACGATGACCGAGCTGCCCGACAGCGAGGCCACGACGTGCGCGGCCTTGAAGCGGGGCGACTGCAGGACGCGCCGGACGGCGTCGGTCACCGCGCTGGCGTCGATGATGGCCCCGTCGACGATGCTGTCGGGCGGCACCGGCTCGATGGCCATGGCCACGACCTTGAAGCCGCGTCCCGACGCCTTGAGCTCGATGGCCTTGACGGCGCTGGAGCCAATGTCCAGTCCGACTACCGGCTTGCTTCTCTTGAAGAACACTACGCCGCCTTCCCTTCCATCGCCGGAGGCCTTGCACCCGGCGGCCGCCGAACCTGTGATGGCAAACCTGATACCAACGAGTTGGCCGTCAGGTCAGGCCCGGAAATGGCCCCAAAACTGTCGGAGTGTCGGTCTGCCGATATCCAGATGTCGGTTTCCGCACATACGAAACCGTCAGCAACTGACATTTTTTTCCGTAGACACTGGCGGAGATACGTCTTCGTCACCACTGAACCGTATCGGCGGTATCGGCCTGCGGCACAAGCGCATCTCGTAGATGTGATTGGGCTTAAGGGAGGACGGCGGGTGCAGGGCCGGGCACATTACGGCAGAGGCGGCAGGCAAATGCGTGCGTCAGCGCGCAGCGGCGTGCATTCAGACAAGTAACCTAGCGCCGTCGTTGTTCTGCAACGCTCACGATTCCGTGATCGGTGGCCCTCGGACCCGGACGCGTTACCTTCTGGTACATTGGCCCTTGACCGTTTTCCGGAAACGGGCGTATTATTTTGGTTTGCCGTAAGTCGGCATGAACTAGAAGGGTACTGAAACGATGCGAACGTATGTGGCGACACCCGCAACGGTGACGCGCCGCTGGCACGTAATCGACGCCGAGGGCAAGGTTCTCGGGCGAATCGCCACTGCCGCGGCCAAGATGCTCCAGGGTAAGCACAAGGCGACCTACACGCCGTTCCTCGACACCGGGGATCACGTGGTGATCGTGAACGCCGCGAAGGTCAAGCTGACCGGTCGCAAGGAAGATCAGAAGATTTACCGTCACCACTCGGGCTACGAGGGCGGTCTGCGCGAGGAACGCGCCAAGATCGTCCGCTCGCGCCAGCCGGCGCGCCTGGTGGAAGAAGCGGTGCGCGGGATGCTGCCGAAGACCACGCTCGGCGACGCGATGTACGGAAAACTCAAGGTTTACGCCGGCGACACGCATCCCCATGCGGCGCAGCAGCCGGTTTCGTTCGAGGTGTCATAACTTGGCCGCAGTTCAGTATTACGCTACCGGCCGTCGGAAGACGTCCACGGCTCGCGTGTTCCTCCGTCCCGGCACCGGCGCCATCACCGTGAACCGCCGCGAGTTCGCCGAGTTCTTCCCCACCGAATCGCTGCGCATCGCCGTCAAGACGCCGCTGAACCTCACCGAAACCGGCGAGAAGTTCGACGTGCTGTGCACGGTTGCCGGCGGCGGCGTGGCCGGGCAGGCCGGCGCCATTCGCCTCGGCATCTCCCGCGCCTTGTGCGCGTTCGATCTCGAGCTGCGCGGCAAGTTGAAGAAGGAAGGGCTCCTGACGCGCGACGCGCGAGCCAAGGAACGCAAGAAGTACGGTCTGGCCGGAGCCCGCAAGCGGTTCCAGTTCAGCAAGCGGTAATGCCGATGGATGGAGGACGCTTGGCCCCACTCGCGATGAAGGACCTGCTCGAGGCAGGTGTGCACTTTGGCCACCAGACGAAGCGCTGGAACCCGAAGATGAAGCCGTATATCTTCGGCGAACGCAGCGGCATCTACATTCTGGACCTCGGCAAGACCGTCAAGCTGTTCCGCGAGGCGGAGGACTACGTCCGTCAGCTCGTCGCCGAAGACAAGACCATCCTGTTTGTCGGCACCAAGCGGCAGGCGCAGGACGTCATCGCCACCGAAGCCGCGCGCTGCGGGATGTACTACATCAACGAGCGCTGGCTGGGCGGCCTGCTGACCAACTTCTCCACCATCCAGCGGAGCATCGCGCGTCTCCGTGATCTCGAAGCCATGGCCACCGACGGCCGCTACGAGGTCATGCCGAAGAAAGAGATCGCGAAGGCCGAGAAGGAAAAGAAGAAGCTGCAGAAGAACCTCGACGGCATCCGCAACATGTCGCGGCTCCCCGATGCGCTCTTCGTGGTCGACACCCGGAAAGAAAAGATTGCCGTCGACGAGGCGCGCAAGCTCAAGATTCCGGTGATCGGCATCGTCGACACCAACTGCGACCCCGACGAAGTGGACTTCGTGATTCCGGGCAACGACGACGCCCTGCGCTCGATCAAGCTGTTTGCCGCGCGCGTCGCCGACGTCGTGCTCGACGGCCAGGCCGAACGCGAATCGCGGCGCGCCGAACAGGCTGCGGCGCAAGCCGACCAGGCCGCCGCCGACGACGCGTCGCGCACGGTGCGTCCGGGGGCCGTTCGCCGCCCGCAGCGCGCCGAGGCGCCCGCGCCGACCCCCACGCCGACCACGACCCCGACGGCCTAGCGGCGTCGCGATCACCGCACACGCCGGCCGCGAGCGGAACTCCGGCCGGCCTTTCTTTGTACCGCGCCGCGTGCCGGCGCGACCGCAACATGGCGCTCCCGGCGCCCCGATGGAGACGAGATGGCAATCACGGCAGAAATGGTGAAGCAGCTGCGCGACAAGACCGGCGCCGGCATGATGGACTGCAAGGCGGCCCTGGCCGAAGCCGGCGGCGACGCCGAGAAGGCGCTCGAGATCCTGCGCAAGAAGGGTCAGGCCACCGCCGCCAAGCGCGCCGGGCGCGCCACCAAGGAAGGCGTCGTCGGCCACTACATCCACATGGGCGGCAAGGTCGGCGTGCTCGTGGAAGTGAACTGCGAAACCGACTTCGTGGCCCGCACCGACGACTTCCAGGCCCTGGCCAAGGAAATCGCCATGCACGTGGCCGCCGCCGATCCGCGCTTCGTCAGCCGCGACCAGGTGCCGGCGGCCGAGCTCGAAAAGGAAAAGGACATCTACCGCGGCCAGTTCGCCGAGTCCGGCAAGCCGGCGCCGGTGATCGAGAAGATCGTCGAAGGCAAGCTGGGCAGCTTCTACGCGCAGGTGTGCCTGCTCGAGCAGCCGTCGGTGCGCGACCCGGGCGTGACCATCCAGCAGATGCTGCAGGCGGCCACGGCCAAGACCGGCGAGAACATCACCGTCACGCGGTTCGTGCGCTTCAAGCTCGGCGAAACCATCGAGTAGCCGGTCGCGGCGCGACGCCGGACCCTCCGGCGTCGCGCCGGTCTGGCCTATAATGCCCGCCTAGATGCCGTTGACGCAGTCCCCCGCCGCCCCCGCCATGCATTACACCCGCGTCCTGCTCAAGCTGTCCGGCGAAGCGCTGATGGGCGGGAGCCAGTACGGCATCGACCCCGACGTCGCCACGCGCATCGCCTCGGAAGTGGCCGACATCCAGTCGGCCGGCGTCCAGACGGCGATCGTCATCGGCGGCGGCAACATCTTCCGCGGCGTGGCCGCCAGCGCCAAGGGCATGGATCGCTCCACGGCCGACTACATGGGCATGCTGGCCACGGTGATGAACGCCCTGGCCCTGCAGGACGCGCTCGAGCAGCAGGGCGTCGCCACGCGCGTCCTCTCGGCCATCGAGATGCGCGCCGTCGCCGAGCCCTTCATCCGCCGCCGGGCCATCCGCCATCTCGAGAAGGGCCGCGTGGTGGTCTTTGCCGCCGGCACCGGCAACCCCTACTTCACCACCGACACCGCCGCCGCCTTGCGGGCGATGGAGGTGAAGGCCGAGGTCATCCTGAAGGCCACCAAGGTCGACGGCATCTACACCGCCGATCCGGTCACCAATCCCACGGCCACGCGCTACGAGCGGATCTCGTATCTGCAGGTGCTGCAGGACCGCCTCCAGGTCATGGACGCCACCGCCATCTCCTTGTGCATGGACAACAAGCTGCCGATCGTGGTCTTCAACCTGCGCACGCCCGGCAACGTCCGGCGCGTCGTGGCCGGTGAGCCGGTCGGCACGACGGTAACCACTTAGCCCGGAATCCGGGTCCCGCGACCCGGGTCCATTCGCAGGGCGGCCGCGCGAGCGGCCGGCCGCACGGACCGACATGGACGTCAACGACCTCAAGGAACTCTACGCCGAAGCGAAGAAGCGGATGGATGGCCAGATCGAACACGTGCGGCGCGAGATGGCCGGCGTGCGCACCGGCCGGGCCAGCACCGGTTTGCTCGAGAACATCATGGTCGAGGCCTACGGGTCCAAGCTGCCGCTCAACCAGGTGGCGACGCTGTCGATTCCCGAGCCGTCGATGATCGTCGCCCAGCCCTTCGACCCGACGACCATGGCCAGTCTCGAGAAGGCCATCCGCACCTCCGACCTCGGGCTCAACCCGTCGAGCGACGGCAAGGTCATCCGCATTCCCATCCCGTCGCTCACCGAGGAGCGCCGCAAGGAGCTCTCGAAGCACGTGCACAAGTCCGCCGAAGAGGGGCGCAACCACGTGCGGACCGTGCGCCGCGACGCCAACGACCGGCTGAAGAAGATGCTCAAGGACAGCCTGGTGTCGGAGGACGACGAGAAGCGCGGTCTCGACGAAGTGCAGAAGATCACCGATGCCGCCGTCAAGGCCATCGACGAACTCCAACGGAAGAAGGACGAGGACCTGCTCGGCCGGTAGCCGTTCGCGCGGCGCCGTCGGCACCCATCATGTATTTCACCCACCTCGAATGCAGCGTGCCCTGTGGGGCTGGACCGTTCGACCCGCGCGACCGTCACTTCCTGTGTCCGTCGTGCGCCCTGCCGCTTCTGGCCCGCTACGACCTGGACAAGGCGCGCGCCTGGTCGCGTGACAGCCTGGCCGGCCGCGAGCCGACCATGTGGCGCTACCGCGAGATGCTGCCGCTGCTGCCCGGCGACATCCCGGTCACGCTCGGCGAGGGCTTCACTCCGCTGCCCCATGCGCGGCGCCTGGGCGCCGCCGTCGGGCTCGACCGGCTGTTCATCAAGGACGAGTCGCTCAACCCCACCAACTCGTTCAAGGCCCGCGGCCAGTCCGTCGCCATCACCCGGGCCCGGGCCCTGGGCGCCGACACGATTGCCCTGCCGACCGCCGGGAATGCCGGCAACGCCGCGGCGGCCTACGCCGCCGCCGCCGGCCTGCAGCTGTGAAGTCTTCATCCCCAAGGACGCCAAGCAGCCCTTCATCGACGAGTGCCGCCTCTACGGCGCCCGCGTCACGCTGGTCGACGGGCTCATCACCGATGCCGGGCGCATGGCCGCCGAACAGGGCAAGCCGCTCGGCTGGTACGACGTCTCGACGCTGAAGGAGCCGTACCGCGTCGAGGGCAAGAAGACCATGGGCTACGAGCTGGCCGAGCAGTTCGGCTGGGAACTGCCCGACTGGATCATCTATCCCACCGGCGGCGGCACCGGCCTGGTCGGCATGTGGAAGGCCTTCGCCGAGATGGAAGCGCTGGGCTGGATCGGCGCGAAACGGCCGAAGATGGTGTCGGTGCAGGCCGAGGGCTGCGCGCCGATCGTGCGCGCGTTCCTGTCCGGGGCACTGAACGCCGAACCCTGGGAGCACGCAACCACGGCCGCTGACGGCCTGCGCGTGCCGCGCGCCATCGGCGACTTCCTGATCCTGCGCGCCATCCGCGAGAGCGACGGCGACGCGGTGGCCGTGTCGGATCGCGAGATGGTCGACGACATGCTGGTCATCGGGAGCCTCGAGGGCATCTCGGCCGCGCCCGAAGGCGGGGCCGCGCTCACCGCCATCCGCGCGCTGATCGCGTCTGGACGAATGAAGAAGCACGAGACGGTGGTGCTGTTCAACACCGGCGGCGCGCTGAAGTACCTCGACGTCCTGCACACGGTGCGCTGACGGCGCGCCGGCAGGCAGGCGACCGGTCGTCAGTCGCCGAGCGACACGCCGAGGGCCCGCGCGGTGGCCAGCAGGTCGTAGTCGAGCGGCACGGTCTTGCACCGGCCGACGACATCCGACAGCGGGATGTGGACGATGTCCGGCGGGTTGTTCGCGACCATGCGTCCGAACACCCCGCGGCGCACCAGTTCCACGGCCTTGGCGCCGAAGCGCGTGGCCAGCACGCGGTCGAACGGCGTCGGCGAGCCGCCCCGCTGCAGGTGTCCGAGCACCACGCTGCGGCTCTCCTTGCCGGTCAAGCGTCTGCAGCGCTTCGGCCACGTGGCCGCCCACGCCGCCCAGCCGCTCGACCACACCCGGCCGGGCCTCCGAGCGCAGGGTCAGCTTGCCGCCCACCGCCTTGGCGCCTTCGGCCACCACCACGATGCTGAAGCGCGCGCCCCATTCGTCGCGCCGGCGGATGTGCTCGGCGACCTTCTCGATGTCGTAGGCCATCTCCGGGATGAGGATGACGTCGGCGCCGCCGGCGATGCCGGCGTGAAGGGCGATCCAGCCGGCGTAGCGGCCCATCACCTCGACCACCATGATGCGCTTGTGGGACTGGGCCGTGGTGTGGAGCCGGTCGATGGCGTCGGAGGCAAACGACACCGCGGTGTCGAAACCAAAGCAGCTGGTCGTGCCGACGATGTCGTTGTCGATGGTCTTGGGCACGCCGACCACCGGGATCCCCTTGAGGTAGAACTGGTGGGCGATGGCCAGGGTGCCGTCGCCGCCAATCACGACGAGCGCGTCGAGGCCCATCTCGCCGAAGGTCTGGACGACGCGGTCGGAGTAGTCGGCCTTGCCCGCTTCGGTGGGATATTCGAAGGGATTGCCGCTGTTGGTCGTGCCCAGGATGGTGCCGCCCAGCCGCAGGATGCCGGTGACGTCGTGCGGCGTGAGCCGGCGCGAGCGGCTCGGGTCGAGCAGGCCGTCGAAGCTGTCTTCGAGGCCGAACACCTCCATCCCGGAGTTGCAGCCGGCCTTGACCACGGCGCGGATGACCGCATTGAGGCCGGGGGCGTCGCCGCCGCCGGTGAGCACGCCAATCTTGCGATGTTCTGGGGACATGAATTAACCAGTATATCGGCGGGCGGCCGAGCGGCTTCACCCCGCCGCCGCAACGGCGACACGACGAAGACTGTCAGCCGGCCGTCACCAATAGTGTCATTTCCGGGCCGGTGCGCGCACGCCGTCTTCGGCATTCGCCGGTTTTTCGCGCGGAGCCCGGTGGCATCACCTTGGCATAGTCCGACTCGACTTTTCCCGAGGTGTTCATGAATCCGTGTGCCCGCGCTTGTCTCGTCGCTCTCGTCGCTCTGGCGCTGCCTTCACTGACGGCTGCTCAACCGGCCGCCCCGGCCCTCCAGGCTCAGGCCGTCGGCCAGACGGTCTCGGCCTCGTGGACCGCGGTGCCCGGCGCCACCAGCTACCGGGCCGAGGCCGGGATCGCCCCGAACCTGATGCTCGCCGGTTACGACGTGGGCGGCCTGACGTCGTTCTCGATTCAAGCCCCGCAGGGGACCTACTACCTGCGGGTGTTTGCGCGCAATGCGCAGGGCCTGAGCGCGTCGTCGAACATCGTGGCGGTGACCGTGTCGTCGGTCCAGGGTCCGCCGCCGCCCCCGACCGGCCTTTCCGCCACGGTCTCGGGCACGACCATCAACTTCAACATGACGCTGCCGGCCGGGCCTCTGAGCGGCGTGCTGCTGGCCGCCGGCGGCGCGCCTGGCCAGACGCAGGGCGTCCTGCCCATGCCGGTGGCCCCGCAGTCGTCGCTCGAGAACGTGCCCCCCGGCACCTACTACGCGCGCATGCACGCCGTGAACGCTGGCGGCACCAGCGGTGCCTCGAACGAAGTCCAGCTCGTCGTCTCACCGTCGGCGTGCGTCACCCCGTCGGCGCCGGCCGTGCAGGTCCAGGTCAGTGGCTCGACCGTCGGCGTGCTCTGGTCGCCGGTGGCCGGCGCGGTTGGCTACCGCCTCGACTTCTCGACGGCGCCCGGTGGCGCGGCGGCCTATGGCCAGACGTTTGCCGCGTCGCAGACCAGCGTCGCCTACCCCGGCGTTCCGAGCGGCACGTTCTACGCCCGCGTCACCGTCGCCAACGCGTGCGGCGCCGCGGCCACCTCCGCGGAGGCCACCGTCGTCGTGACCGGCTCCGGCGGCTCCGGTAACCGCACGCCGAATCCGCCCGGGCCGACCCCGCCCAACTACCTGCCGCTGCCCAACCGCTCCGCCGTCGTCGACGAGATCGCCCGCCGCTATCCGAACGAGCTGCGGAACTCCTGCAAGGAACACGGCGGCAACAACGTGTGGCTCTACCGCCTGGTCGAGCGCCTGCGGCGCGAGGACACGCGCTGGGGCCTCAACTGGAAGCGCGCCCGCACCGGCGACATGTCGCAGGATGTGATCGCCTACAACTACGGCTCCGACAGCGACGAGGGCACGCTCTACGTGCACGTGGTCGACGTCATCGGCGGCCACTGCGGCAACAATCCCTCGCCGGCCTGGATCAACCAGACGGTGCTGTGGTCCACGGGCGCCAAGTGGACCCTGCAGCCGTACCTGCAGGCCGGCTTTCCCGCGGTTCCCTGAACCGCGTCGACCTCGATTCCGCCGGGCCCGGCGCCTCCCTACCGAGGCGTCGGGCCCGTTTCGCTGTACGGACGGAACTGCCCGTTCCTGCAGAGCTGTGGTACACTCCGCGGGCCATTCTTCGCCTGAAGCCTGGCGGAGCAACAGTCCACGCCCGGTAGCCACCCGCCGGACCGTGGAGTCGAACAAGGAGAGTCAGGATGCACGTAGTTTCACGGTCAGTAGCTCTTGCCGCCATCGCGGTTTCGGTTCTCATGGCGGGAATGGCTGAGGCGCGACAGGCGCCGGTCATGAACGCCGCCTCGGTGGCGGGCGCCAACGTGACGTTCACCTGGAGCGCCGCGGCCGGCGCGACCGACTACGTGCTCCAAGCCGGAGTTGTCCCCGGCGTGTATCTCGGCGCCCTCAGCGCCGGTAACGTCACGACCTATGCCGCGGTGGCTCCGGCGGTCGGCACGTTCTACGCGCGAGTCGTCGCCGTCACCGCGGCCGGCCCGCTCGTGTCCAACGAGATCGCGGTGACCGTCACCACGCTGGCCGCCGTGCCGGCGGCGCCGACCAACCTGGTCGTGGCCCGCAACGGCACGAGCATCGTGGCCACCTGGAGCCCCGGTGCGGGCGGCGCGCCGCTCGGCTACCGGCTGAAGGCCGGGTTCAACCCCGGCGGCACCGAGGCGGCGCTGAACCTGGGCACCAACATCTTCGCGTACGGGCCGCTGCCCGCCGGCACGTTGTACTTCCGCGTCTCGGCCTTCAACGCCGGCGGCGAGGGTCCCGACTCGGCGGAGTTCACGTTGAACATGCCGGCTGGCGGCGCGTGCGACACCCCGCCCGCTCCGGTGCTGACCAAGAGCGTCTTCGGCGGGTTCATCAACGTGTCGTGGACGCCGGTGCCCGGCGCCGCCGGCTACGTGCTGACCGGTTATCAGGGCGGCGCCAACCTCGGCAGCGTCCCGGTGGGCGCGGGCTTCACGCGCTTCAGCAACGTGCTGCCCGAGGGCGTCTTCCGGCTCGACGTCGCCGCGGTCTTCGCCTGCGGCGCGCAGGGGCCGGCGGCCTCGGTCGACATCGTCGTCGACCAGACGTCGCTCAAGATGCAGCCTCGCGTCGATGACCCCGCTCCTGGCAGCGCGCTGCCCTCGCCCGGCTACGTCCTGGGCGTGGTGCGCGAGATGGCGGCCGCCTATCCCGGCGACCTGCGCAACTCCTGCCACGAATTCGGCGGCAACAACCGGTGGCTGTTCCGCCTCGTGGCCAAGCTGCGCGAGCGCGACAAGCGCTGGGGCCTGAACTGGAAGCGCGCCAACATCGGCGACATGTCGCAGGACGTCATCGCCTACAACTGGGGCGATGAGGGCGACGAGGGCACGTTCAAGGTGCGCGCCTGGGACGTCATCGGGGGCCACTGCGGACCCAACCCGTCGGGTCAGGCCACCGAAATCACCAGCCCCAACCCGCCGGCGGTGACCTTCGGCGCGCGCTGGACGCTGCAGCCGTTCATCCAGGCCGGCTTCGTTCCCTAACCACGGCCAGGACATCGAGACGCCAGGGGCGGACTGGAACACCGGTCCGCCCCGGTTTTTGTACCCGTGACCTCTACCGACTCCCGCGCCGCATCCCGCGCCGTCCAGCGCGTCGACTGGTGCGCGCTCGCCATCCTCGCGCTCGGCCTCGCCTTCCGGCTCTATCGCCTCGACGTTCCCTTCATCGACGCCCACAGCTGGCGCCAGGTCACCAACGCCGACATCGCGCGGCTGTGGACCGCAGGCCCCATCGACTTCTTCTACCCGGCGGTGAGCTGGGGCGGCCCCGATGGCCGCGTCGGGCTCGAGTTCCCCCTGCTGCACCTGCTCATGGCGGTCGCGTGGCGGGCCGTCGGCATCGGCGACGCCGCCGGCCGGCTCGTGCCCGTGGTCTTCTCGCTGGCCACGGTGTGGTGGACCTATCGGCTGGGCACGCGGCTCTTCAGCCGGCCGGCCGGCCGCGCCGCCGCCTTCCTGATGGCGGTGTCGCCCGGCCTGGTCTATTTCGGCCGCACCCCGCTCTCCGACACGCCCATGCTCGCCTTCTCGGTGGCGGCCGTGCTCGGATACGCGGGCTACACGCAGACCGGACGGGCGCGCCACGCGTTCTTCGGCGCGGTGGCGCTGGCCCTGGCCGGCCTCGTCAAGCTGCCGGCGGTCCTGGTGCTCGGACCGGTCATCTGGACCGGGCTGGCCACCAGGGGCCTCCGCCGCACCCTCACCGATCCCTGGTTCGTGGCCGCGCCGCTGGCCGCCGTGGGCGCCATCGGCCTCTGGTATCTGCACGCCGACCAGGTCTATCTCGAGACCGGGTTGACCCAGGCCATCTTCCGTCCCTCCGGCACCTATCCTCCCGAGATCGCGCAGTTTGCCGGGCCGTTCACCACCGTCTCGCACTGGACGCGCCCCGACCTGCTGACCTGGGCCACGGTCAGCGAGCTGGCCTTCCGCTACTGGGCGCTGCACCTGACGCCCGTGTTCACGGTGGTCACCCTGGCCGGCATCGTCAGCCGGCGATGGGCCTTCGGCGCGCGGTCGGTCGTCGACGTGTGGGCGCTGGCCGCGGCCTCGCTCGTGGCCGTGTCGCTCGCGGGCCAGATTCCGCACGAGTTCCACCAGATGCCCACGCTGCCGCCGCTGGCCCTTTATTTCGGCATGGCGGCGGCGCCGTGGTTCTCGGGCGCCTTCTACGAGCGCTTCGGGGCCTGGCGGCGGGTCGCCGCCGGGGGCGCCGGGGCGCTCCTCGTGGCCGTGGCCGTCGTCGGCTTCGTTCAGAGCGGCGTCATCCCACACCTCTACCGTCCCGACAACCTGAACCAGGCGCTGGTCGAGGCCGGGTGGGCCATCGACAAGGTCACGCCACCAGACGCGCTGGTCGTCACCGTCGAGTACGAACGCTACGGCACCAACTCGCCGATGCTGCTCTACTTCGCGCAGCGCAAGGGGTGGAGCTTCGACGCCACGTCGATCTCGGCCGCGGTCGTCGACTACCTGCGCGACCGGCGCGGGGCCTGCTTCGTGGCCGTGGCCGACTGGCCGGCACTCACGACCGTGCAGCCGCTGATGGCCGCCGATCTGGCGCGACGCCGCGCCGTGGACCTGCCCTACACGCACGATCGCTACCGCTTGTTCGACCTCGAGTGTCCCGCCGCGACGACGCCGTGAGCACGGCCGATCCGCGCCGCGTCGACCGCCGTGGCGCGCCCGCTCCACCCCCCGTGAGCCACACCCGTGGTATGACTGGATTGCGATGAATGCTTCGATTGCCGCCTCCCTCGTGCTGCCGCTGCTCGCGGTTCTTTCGGTCACCCCGGTCGTGGCGCAGCCGGCCGCGCTCCTGCCCGACGCCCCCACCGGCACCCTGATCGTGACCGGCCGCGTGTCGAGCCTCGAGGCGCGCTGGGACGACCGGGGCCGCACCATCCACACCTACGTCGCGCTCGACGTGGCCCGCGTGCTCCTCGGCCAGGACGTGCCGGCGCGGCTCGTGCTCAAGCAGCTCGGCGGCGAGGCTGGCGGCATCGGCCTGTGGCTCCCCGAGCAGGCCGCCTTCCGCGTCGGCGAGGATGTGCTCGTCGCCCTCACCACCACCGGCGCCAACCGGACGCTGCACACCGTCGGCCTCGGCCGCGGCAAGTGGTCGCTCGATCCGGGCTTGGCGCTCGCCGTCGAACGCGAGCTGGCGGCCCGGCCTCGCCCGGTGCTGCAGAACTACGACGCGGTCCCGCCGGAGTACACGGCGTTCTCGCGTCAACCCGGTCCCCAGTTCGCGTTCCTGAGCACGGGCGGCGATCCGGCGCGCTGGCACGAGGTCGACCAGAACCTGACGGTCCTGGTCGACGCCGGTCCGCTGCCAGCGACGTGGACGCATGCCTCGGCCCGAAACGTGATCAGCGCCGTCGCCAAGTGGCGGAACTCCGGCATGGACCTCGACCTCCGCGTCGGCGGCGGCTTCGGCGGCGGCTGTTCAGCCGACTTCACCGGCAACGGCCGCATCGCCGTCGCGTTCAACGACCCGTGTGGCGGCGTCAGCGACTGGGTCGTCGGCGGCGGCTATTACACGACCGGCGATCTGCGCACGGTCAACGGCACGCAGTTCCAGAAGTTCATCCAGGGCTTCGTCATCCTCAACGATTCGGGCGTGCAATCGACCGCCACCGGGTGCTTCGAGGACGCGGTGACGCACGGGCTCGGCCACGCCCTCGGGCTCGGCCACACCAACAGCAACGGCGCGATGATGGAGCCGAATCCCAAGAGCACCTGTGCTTCTGCTTCGGGCGCGAGCGGCTTGACCAGCGACGACGTCAACGGCATCACCACCATCTATCAGGGCATCGCCGCCGAGACGAAAGTGCCGGACGCGCCGACCAACTTCACCGTCGCCGCGGTCCTGTCGACGGTCACGCTGTCGTGGACGCCGGCCTCGACGGGCGGGGTGGCGCAGCGCTACATCGTCGACGCGGGCGCGGCCCCCGGTGTCTACAACCTGGGCTCGGCGACCTATCCCGCCTCGGTGACGTCGACCGCCATCGGCAACGTCCCGGCCGGGACCTACTACTTGCGCGTCCGCGCCGAGAACGCCCTGGGCAGGAGCGTGTCGTCGGTCGAACGCGCGGTCACCGTGGGCGCCTGCACCCCGCCCGGCCCGCCGGGCACCCTCTCCGGGTCGTCGACCGACACGCTCGTGAACCTGCGGTGGTCGGCGCCCTCGAGCGGCGTGGCCCAGAGCTATCGGCTCCTGGCGGGGACCGGCGCCGGGCCTGGCCAACCTCGGCGTGCAGGACTATCCGGCAAGCGTCACCAGCCTGGCCGGAAACGTCGCCTACGGCACCTACTACGTGCGCGTGCAAGCCGGCAACGTGTGCGGCTTCAGCGCGCCCTCGAACGAGATCGCCCTCACCGTCGCGCCGTGCAGCGCCGTGCCGCAGCCGGCCACCGGTCTTACCGTCACCAAGAGCGGCACCTTCCTCACGTTCTCGTGGACGGCGCCGGCCGGCACGCCGCCGACCGGCTACACCTTCGCTGTCGGCAGCGCTCCCGGGGCCAGCAACCTGGTGATCTCTGCCACTGGCAACACCGCCACGACGCTGGCCGGCAACGCGCCGAACGGCGCCTACTACGTGCGCGTCTTCGCGCAGAATGCGTGCGGCCTGAGCGGGCCCTCGAACGAAGTCTTCGTCACCGTGCCGTGAGCCGGCGGCCCGGCATCGCGCCGGGTACAATGGCTCGACCCGCGCGGCCCATCCGGCGGGCCCCTGTCGCCGATGTCCGAGCCGCTGCCGCTTGCCTCGCTGCCCACTGACCATCTGACGGCCCTGCTCGAAGGCCACGCCTTCAAGCCGTACCGTCAGTACCGGACCTATTCGCGCAAGGACCAGGCCGCGATCCTGCAGGCCGAAGTGCGCGGCGCGCTGGCCGTGCCCGGCGAGTTCAGCCGCGCCGGCAGCGACGACCGTCCGCGTGTGGCCGTCGTGGCCCGGCCGCTCCCCTGGGACAGCCACTTCTTCGGCCTGCCCATGGCCCGCATCGACTACGTCCTCGCCACCGATGCCGCCTCGCGCGACGACCGCGCCGCCGTCGTTGCCGCCGCCTGCACCGCGGCCAGGGCGGCCGGGCGTGAAGCACCTGACGGCGCGCGTCGACGTGGCCGACCTCGACACCCTCGGGGTGCTCGAGGAGCAGGGCTTCCGCACGATGGACGCGCTCGTCACCTACATCATGCGGCCGGTCAAGGACCCGCCGCGCGACGTGCGCACCGTCGGCGTCATCCGCGAGTCGCGCGCCGACGACCACGCGGCCATCATCGACATCACTCGCGAGGCCTATCAGGGCTACCGCGGCCGCTTCCACCTCGACCCGCACCTGTCATCGGCCCGCGCCGACGAGCTCTACGTCGAATGGGCGCGGCAGTGCGTGAGCGGGGCCATGGCCGACATCATCATGGTCTCGGAGGATTCGGACGGACGCCTCAACGGCTACCTGGCCTACCGGCGGCGCGAGCCGGCCTCGAGCCTCGGCATGCCGATCTACGGCGGCGGACTCGGCGCCTGCCGCCGCGACAGCCCGGGGGCCTATGCCAGCCTGATCCGCGACGCCACGCTCTGGTCGCACGCTCGCGGCGGCATGGGCGAGTACCAGACGCAGAACTACAACTTCGCCGTGATCCGCGTCTATGAAGCCGCCGGAGCTCACTACGTGCGCGCCGAGTACACGCTGCACGCGTGGCTCGGCTGACGGCGGCGCCCGCCGCTGTGCTAGTATTTGAGGGTTGTCGGGTTCGTCCGGCAGCGCGTCCGGGGTCATTGGGCGGCTAGCTCAGCTGGGAGAGCGCCGCGTTCGCAACGCGGAGGTCAGGAGTTCGATCCTCCTGCCGTCCACCATCACGACCCGACCCTCTCGGACGAGGCGCGCCCCCCACGACGTGCCCACCTAAACTGTCTCCGTCCTGGGCATCGCCTTCCGCCGGCGGCGTCGGCGTTCGACCATCCGCCCGACCGCCGAGCCCGTATACTGAGGGCGTGATTACCCGGAACTGCTTCCGAGGGTGCCGTCTGGCGCCGGTCCTGCTCTTGGGCGTCACCGTCCTGGCTGCGGCTCAGGCCGCCCCGCCCGCGCCGGCCGAACTGGCCCGGCTCGTTCAGGCCCGCTACGACTCGGTGCGCGACTTCGCGGGTGACTTCACCCAGACCTACGAAGGCGGCGTCCTGCGCACCAAGACGACCGAGCGCGGCACCGTCGTCATCAAGCGTCCCGGCCGCATGCGCTGGCTCTACACGGCCCCGGAAAAGAAGGAGTTCGTCTCCGACGGGGTCAAGATCTACGCCTATTTCCCTGCCGACAAGCAGGTGATGGTCAGCCCGGCGCCGAGCGGCGCCGACACCACGCCGGCCCTGTTCCTGACCGGCCAGGCCAACCTGGTCCGCGACTTCGAGGCCTCGGCCATGGACATCCCCGGCGCCGCGCCGGGGCTGCTCGGGCTCAAGCTCGTCGCCAAGCGGCCCGATCCGGACTTCGAGTGGCTGGCCGTCGGCGTCGACCCGGTCAGCTATCAGATCCGCCACCTGGTGGCGCTCGACCGGCAAGGGGGGCGCTCGACCTTCGTCTTTGCGAACCTGAAGGAGAACCAGCGCCCGCCCGATTCGTTGTTCGCGTTCCGGGTTCCCAAGGGCGTGGACGTCATCACCAATGCGCGCTAGCCGCCGCCCCCTCGCGCTCGCCGCGACCCTCGTTGCCGGGCTGCTGACGGCGTCGTGCGCGTCGACCACCGCGCTCGGCCAGGCCCGCGCCGCCGAACGGCAGCAGGACTACGACCTGGCCGTGGCCGAGTACACCAAGGCGGCACGGGCCCGACCCAACGACCGCAGCGTGCGTCTGGCCCTCGACCGGGCCAAGCTCCGGGCCGCGCAGGATCACTTCGCGCGGGCCCGGCGCCACAGCGCCACCGGCCGGACCGAGGAAGCCCTCATCGAATATCAGCTCGCGGCCGAGCTCAACCCGGCGAGCGGCCAGATCCAGGACGAACTCCGCACCCTGCGCGCCCAGATGCGCACGCAGGTGGCGCTCGACCGCGGCGGCAAGACCACCCTCGAAGCGCTCATCAAGGACAGCCTGACCGCGCCGCTGCCGGGCGCCGACGTGCCCACCGACGTCACCCTGCCCGACTCGCTCATCTTCCGCGAGGCCAGCGCCCGCGACGTGTTCACGGCCATCGGCAAGTTCGCCAACCTGAGCGTGATGTTCGATCCGGCCTTCCGCGACACCTCGGTCAGCGTCGACCTGCGCCAGGCGGCGCTCGCCGAGGCGCTCACCTCGGTGTCGACGGTGACGCGCAACTTCTGGCGCGTGACGGCGCCGCGCACCATCGTCGTCGTCCCCGACACGGCCGCCAAGCGCCGCGAGTACGAGGAAGAGATCGTGCGCACGTTCTTCCTCAGCAACGCCGACCTGAAGGAGACGGTGGACGTGCTCCGCATCGTCGTCGACGCGCGCCGGCTGGCGCCGGTGGCCGCCACCAACGCCATCACCATCAAGGACACGCCCGAGCGCGTCGCCGCCGCCGGCCGCATCATCCAGGCCATCGACAAGGCGCGCCCCGAGGTGGTCATCGACGTGGAGCTGCTCGAGGTCGATCGCACGCGCCTGCGCGACTACGGCATGCAGATCGCGTCGCCCGCCGAATCGCCGACCGGCCTCGACGGCCAGGTGTCGGTGGGCGGCGGCGACACCCTCACCCTGCGCGACCTGCGCAACCTCACCACCTCGGACGTGTTCCTCACGAACCTGCCGGGGCTCTTCTACCGGCTGCTCAAGAGCGACGCCAACACCCGCACCCTGGCCAATCCGCAGTTGCGCACGTCGGAAGGGATTTCGGCACAGGCGCGCTTCGGCGAGCGCGTGCCCGTGCCGGTCACCACCTTTGCGCCGATCGCGGCCGGCGGCGTGCAGACGCAGCCGATCACCTCGTTCAACTACGAGAACATCGGCGTCAACATCGACATCACCCCGCGCACGCACCACGACGACGACGTGTCGCTGGCGGTGAAGATCGAAGTGAGCAGCATCTCGGGCGCGGGCTTCGGCGGCCTGCCGACCTTCGGCAACCGCTCGATCACCACCGTCATCCGGCTGCGCGACGGCGAGACCAACATGCTCGCCGGCCTCATCCGCGACGAGGAGCGGAAGATCCTGTCGGGCATTCCCGGGCTGAGCGACATCCCGATCCTCGGCCGGCTGTTCGCGTTCAACCGCACGCAGACGCAGGAAACCGACATCATCCTCACGCTCACGCCGCACATCGTGAGGGTGCTCGACCTCACCGAGGCCGACGTGCGGGCCTTCCGCGTCGGCCGCGACACCGGCACCTCCACGGTGATCGATGCGCCGATCCTGCCGGCCAACCGGCCGCCGGGCGTCGACGTCGCCCCGCCCGCGACCGGCGTACCGGCCGCGCCGCCGCCGGGCACGCCCACGCTCAGTCCCTTGCCGCCGCCCCCCGGCCCGGCCAAGCCGCTCAAGCCGCCGCCGCCCCCGCCGGGACTCTAGACCTTCGAAACCCGCGCGCCGAGCGACTGCAGGCGCTCCACCAGATTGCCGTAGCCGCGCTCCACCGTCTCGAGCGGCGCCACCCGGCTCTGCCCCGTCGCCGCCAACGCCGCCGCGATGAGCGCCATGCCCGAGCGGATATCGCGGCTGTCGAGCGGCTTGCCCTTGAGCTTGGCCGGCCCGGTCACGATGATGCGATGCGGATCGCAGAGGAACAGGTCGGCGCCCATGCCGCTCATCTGCTCCAGCGCGAAGAGCCGCAGTTCGTAGAGCCAGTCGTGCACCAGCGTCGCGCCCTCGGCCTGCGTCGCCAGCACCGTGACCAGGCTCACGAGATCGCTCGGGAAGCCGGGCCACAGCCCGGTCGTCAGGCGCCCGGCCCCGATCAGGCGTGACGGCTCGATGGTGAGCACGTCGCCGACCTGCCGGAAGGCCACCGACAGCTTGCGCAGCGTCGCCGTGACCACTTCCATGTCGATGGCCCGCGCACCCCGGATCTCGACCTCCCCGCGGGTGATGGCGCCGACCACCGCCCAGCTCCCGGCCTCGATGTAATCGCCGTACAGCGCCTTCGACGCGCTGCCCAGCCGCGTGCCGCCCTCGACCCGGATGGTGTGCGAGCCGGCGCCGGTGATGCCGACGCCCATCAACGACAGGAACTCGCACAGCTCCACGACGTGCGGCTCGCAGGCGGCGTGGCGGATCTCCGAGATGCCGGGCGCGGCCGCCGCGGCCAGGAGGGCCGTCTCGGTGCCGGTGACCGAGGCCTCGTCGAGATAGATCGAGGCCGGCTTGAGGCCGCGCGGCGCCTCCAGGCGATGGCCGTCGCCGGCGACGTGCTCGGCGCCCATCGCGGTCAGCGCCTCGATGTGCGTGCGGATGGTGCGCCGGGCCGGGAAGTCGCCGCCGGGCGGCGCCACCATGGCGCGGCCGGTGCGCGCCAGCAGCGGTCCGAGCAGCAGCACCGAGCCGCGCAGGCGCCCGACCAGCGCGCGATCGGGTTCGTGCGACGTCACCTCTTTGCAGCGGATGTGGAGCGTCGAGCTGCCGATGCCCTCGACCTCCGCGCCGAGGTCGAGCAGCAGCCGCGCCATCACGTCCACGTCGACGATGCGCGGCACATTGGTGAGCACGCACGGCTCGGTCGTGAGCAGCGTCGCGGCCATCAGCGGCAGCGCCGCGTTCTTGTTGCCTTCCACGTCCACCACGCCCGACAGGCGGTGGCCCCCTTCGATGATCAACGTCGACATGATGGAATCCCGTCCGTTACCAGGCGCCGAGCCTGACGATCTCCTCGCGCAGGCCGACGCCGAAGGCCTCGTGCACCCGCGCGCGGCACACCTCGATGAGCGCGGCGATGTCCGCCGCCGTGGCCGAGCCGTCGTTGACGATGAAGTTGCCGTGCGTGGGCGACACCCGCGCCCCGCCGACTGACGTGGTCCTTGAGCCCGGCGCGATCGACCAGCGCCCCGGCCGACGGCGGGATGCCCTCGGGCACCCGGTCGCGGCCGGACTGCGGGTTCTGGAAGATGCAGCCGGCGCTCGGCGAGGCCAGCGGCTGGGTCCGCTTGCGAAACGCCAGCGAGGCGCGGGCCACGGTCCGCAGCGCGTCGGGGTCCTGCCCGGGCGTGACCCGGAAGGCCACCCAGATGGCCGTCTCGCCGCTGCGCTGCAGGCGGCTCGTGTCGTAGCCGAAATCCATGCGGTCCTGATCGACCTGCCGCAGGTTGCCGTCGCGGCCGGCGACCCGAACGCTCTCGACCACGTCCCCGATGTTCGCCTTCTGCCAGTGCGCGTTGCCGTAGATGGCCCCGCCGACCGTGCCGG
This sequence comes from uncultured Acidobacteriota bacterium, assembly GCA_963834325.1. Lineage (GTDB taxonomy): Bacteria > Acidobacteriota > Vicinamibacteria > Vicinamibacterales > UBA2999 > CADEFD01. The sequence continues at coordinate 1,465,144 of CAWIBL010000012.1, read as the reverse complement.
GCGTGCCGGCCCAGGCCTCGACGCCGCCGAGCCCGCGCGCTACCGTCCAGCGCACCAAGCGCGTTGATGGTCACGGCCACGTCGACGCGGACGATGTCGCGCCCGACCATCTGCATCGTGCCGCCGCGCGGGCGGATCACCAGCCCGCGCACGCCGGCGTCGGCGACGAGCACGTTGGAACCGCCGCCGAGCATGGTCACCGGCACGCCGTGGAGCTGCGCGGTCTTCAGCAGGCGCACGATGGTGTCGCCGTCGTGCGGCTCGACCAGCCAGTCGGCCGGGCCGCCGACCTTGAACGTCGTGAGCGGGGCCAGCGGCGCATCGACCTGCACCGCGAGATCCGGAAACGCCTGCCGCAGCACCTCGTCGAACGTGGTCATGCCCGGGCCTCCCCGGGCATGGCCCGCAGCAGTTCCCGCTCCCGCGCGATCAGCGCGGCCCGGGCCTCGGCCCGCGTGCAGGCCGTAAACGTCAGGACATCGCCCGGACCGAGTTGCCCGGCCAGCGGCAGGTCGGCGGTGATGACGGTGGCGATCTTGGGATAGCCGCCGGCTGTCTGCCGATCGGCCATGAGCAGAATCGGCGCCCCGCCCGCCGGGACCTGGAGGGCCCCGAACGGCACCGGCTCCGAGAGCGGCTCGTCCTGGCGCAGGGCCGCGAGCGACGGCCCGTCGAGGCGAAAGCCCATCCGGTTCGACCGGGTCGACACGCGGAACTCCTCGCGCAGCAACGTCTCGATCGCGGGGCGCGAGAACCAGGCATCCTGCGGCCCCAGCAAGACCCGCAGCCGCGGCCGCGACGGCGTCGCCGTCCGGACCAGCGGCCGGCCTTCTCGCGGCAGCCCCGCGGGCTCGCCGGCCGCCACCGGCAGCACGTCGCCGCTGATGAGCGCGCGGCCGTCGAGGCCGCCCATGGCGCTGACGAGATGCGTGCTGCGGCTGCCGAGCACGAGCGGCGTGTCGACGCCGCCGGCCACGGCCAGGTAGGCGCGGCTGCCGCGGTGGCGGGCCCCGAAGCGCAGCACGGCGCCGGAGGCGATGGCGAATGGCGCCTGATGCGGCACCGGCCGGCCGTCGACCGTCAGCGTGAACTCGGCGCCCGCCACGGCGGCGATGAGCGGGCGCTCGGCGCGCAGTTCGGGGCCGAGCAGCGTCACCTCGAGGGTGGCGGCCGCGGCGGCATTGCCGACGAGCGCGTTGGCCAGCCGGTGCGAGAACGAGTCCATCGCCCCGCTGACCGGCACGCCGAGCGCCTGGCTGCCCCAGCGTCCCAGGTCCTGCACCGTGGTCAGCAGCCCGGGACGCAGCACTGTGAGTGCGGCGGCGGCGCTCATGGCCAGGGCCCGCCCGCCAGGGCGTCCCACTCCCCGGCCGGCACCGGCCGGAAGCGCACGAGGTCGCCGGCGCGCACCACGGCCGGCTCCGTCCTGGTCGCCGCGAACATGCGTCCACGGCGTCCGTCCGATGAGCTGCCAGCCGCCCGGGCTGTCGCAGGGATACACGCCGGTCTGGAGGCCGGCGATGCCGACCGAGCCGGCTGGCACGCGCTCGCGCGGCGCGGATCGGCGCGGCATGGCGATGCTCGCGGCGACGCTGCCGAGATAGGCGAAGCCGGGGAGGAAGCCGAGCATGTAGACGCGATAGGTCTCGGCGGCGTGGCGCTGCGCCACCTCGTCGGGCGAGCAGCCGGCAAAGGCCGCGACGGCCTCGAGGTCCGGACCGTGCGGGCCGCCGTAACAGACGGGAATCTCGGTCACGCGCGCCGCCGCCGGCTCGGGTCCGGTCGCATCCCACGCATGGGCCACGACCTGTTCGAGCGCCGACGCGTCGAAGTGCAGCGGGTCGACGTGCACGCCGGCCGCGGCGTAGCCGGGGACGACATCGCGGACCCCGGGCACGCGCGCCGCCACGATGGCCTGAGCCAGCGCCACCACGCGCGCATTGACCTCCGGGGCCATCCGCGGCTCGAACTCGACGAGCACGAGGGAGTCGCCGGAATGGTGCAGGCGGGGCCGCGTGAGCGTCGCGCTCACGCCAGCGCCTCGAGCAGCTTCTTGTGGATGCCGCCGAAGCCGCCGTTCGACATCACCACGATGTCGTCGCCGGGACCGGCGTCGGCCGCCAGGTGCGTGACGATGTCGTCCACGCCCGGAAGCTGCCGCGCCGACACGCCCGCCGCTTGCAGATCGGCGACCAGTTGCGGTCCCGACAGCCGCTCCGCTTCGGGCAGCGTGCTGCGGTAGACCGGCGCCAGCACCACCTCGTCGGCGCCGCCGAACGCCGTCGCGAAGTCGTCCTGGAAGACGCGCCGGCACGACGAGGCCGAGCGCGGCTCGAAGACCGTCCACAGCCGGTGCCCCGGTCGCGAGCTCCGCATGGCGGCAATGGTCTCGGCCACGGCCGTGGGATGGTGGGCGAAGTCGTCGTAGACGGTGACGCCGCGCCGCTCGCCCACGACCTCGAGCCGGCGCTTCACGCCGGCGAAGGTCAGCAGGCCGGTGCGGAGGGCCGCGACATCCAGACCGCATTCGTGGCCGACCGCCAGCGCCGCCAGGGCGTTGCGGACGTTGTGGGCGCCGCGCAGGGGCACGTCGAATTCGCCGCTCACGCCGTCGGGGCCGTGCAGCATGAAGCGCGTGCCGGCGCCGTGCGGGATGAGATCGCTGGCGCGCCAGGTCGCATCCGCCGCCAACCCGAAGGTCTGCACCCGGCAGCGCGCATGCGCCGCGAGCGCGGCGGCTTCGGGACTGTCGGCGCCGAGCAGCACCAGGCCCCGCCCGGGCACGAGCAGCACGAAGCGGGCAAACGCCAGCCGCACCGCCGCCAGGTCGGGGTAGATGTCGGCGTGGTCGAACTCGACGTTGTTGACGACGGCGATGTCCGGCAGGTACTTGAGGAACTTGGCGGTCTTGTCGAAGTAGGCGCTGTCGTACTCGTCGCCCTCGATGACGAACGCGCGGCCGCGGCCGACGCGGTAGCTGGCGCCGCCGGCCCCGAAGTTCCTGGCGATGCCCCCGACGAGCATCGACGGATCGGCGCCACCGCTCGTGAGCACCCAGGCGGCCAGCGACGTCGTCGTCGTCTTGCCGTGGGTGCCGGCCACCACCACCGAATCGGCGTCCCACAGGAACGTGTCGCGAATGGTCTCGGGCAGCGACGCGTAGCGCAGCGAGCGATCGAGCACGGCCTCGAGTTCGACGTTGCCGCGCGAGACGGCGTTGCCGACGACGACGAGATCCAGGTCGTCGGTGATGTGGGCGGCGGCGTAGCCGGTGAGAATCGGGATGCCCTCGCCCGCCAGGAAGTCGCTCATCGGCGGGTAGACGTGTTCGTCGGAGCCCTGCACGTCGTCGCCGCGAGATTTCAGCAGGGCGGCGAGGGTGGCCATGGCCGTGCCGCAGATGCCGATGAGATGCACCTTGCGCGCCATCAGCAGACCGCCGGTTCTTCGATGGACAGCGCCGGCTCGGTACCGGCCAGGAGCCGGGCGCGCACGCCGAACGGCAGCGTGATGGTCGGCCCGGTCGTGTGGCCCGACGGGAACCCGAACACGACGGGGCCGGGAAAGTGCGCGAACAGATCGGCGAGCACCGCCCGGGCGGTGGGTCCGCCGCCGCCTTCATCGCACCCGGGGAACGCGCCGAGGAGCACGCCGGTGACGTGCCGGAACATCCCGGCCTGATGAAGCTGCGTGAGCATGCGGTCGAGACGGTAAGGCCGCTCCCCCACGTCCTCGATGAACAGGATGGCCGGTTCATGCGGAACGCTCGCGAAGGGCGTGCCCAGCAACGAGGAGAGCTGCGTGAGCGTGCCGCCCATGAGCACGCCGGCGGCCTCGCCCGGACGGAAGACCTCGAGCCCGGCGGGGGCCAGCGTGCCCATCGCCACCGGCTGCGCCACGGCCGCCAGCAGCGAGGCGCGGTCGTAGCCGGCGTGGCCCTGGGCCAGGCGTCCTTCCACCATCGGGCCGTGGAAGGCCACCATGCCGTGCATCACCTGCCAGGCCAGCAGCGCCGTGACGTCGCTGTAGCCGATGAACACTTTCGGGTCGGCGGCCAGCCAGCGCGGATCGAGCAGCGGCAGCAGCTGCTGGCTGCCGTAGCCGCCGCGCACGGCCACGAGGCCGCGGATCGACGGATCGCGCCACGCATCGGCCAGCGCCGCCGCGCGCAGCGCCGGCCATCCCGCCACGTAACCGTGACGGGCGCTGACGCGCTCGTCGCAGACCGGCTCGAAGCCGAGGGCGCGCAGTTCCTGGGCGCCGCGCTCGAGGTCCTCGGGCTTGATCGGGCTGGCCGGCGCGACCAGCGCGATGCGGTCGCCGGGCTGGAGGCGGCGCGGACGGCTGCGTCCGCCCTCGGTGCGGCTGTCGACGGCAATCACGCGAACGCCGCCATTTCCGCGGCCACGAGCTGATGCTCTTCGCAGCCGACCACGCCGCGCCAGGCGCGCAGCCGCTCCCGCAGCGGCGCCTGCGGACGGCCCAGGAACCGCGTCTTGGCCCGCGCCAGCCGGGCCAGCGCGTCGTCGACGCGGGCCAGCGGCAGCGCCCCGGATTCGACCGCCTTCACCAGCGCCTCGAGCGTGGCGGCCTGCACGTTCACGTCGCCGCTGCAGACGAGCAGCGCGTCGCAGCCCGCGGCGGCCGCGGCCACGGCCGCCTCTGGCGGCGTCCAGGTCCGGGCAATCGCCTGCATGTCGAGGTCGTCGCTGGCGATGACGCCGTGGAAGCCGAGTTCGTCGCGCAGCAGGCGCAGCACCTGGGGCGACAGGGTGGCCGGCCGTGACTCGTCGAGCGACGGCACGACCACGTGGGCGGTCATGATGAACGCCACGCCGGCGGCAATTGCCGCCCGGAACGGCTCGAACTCGACGGCCCGCAGCCGATCGGGCCCGTGGTCCACGACCGGCAGATCCACGTGGGAGTCCACGGTGGTGTCGCCGTGGCCGGGAAAATGCTTGCCGCACGCGGCCACGCCGGCCGCCTGCAGCGCCGTGACGATGGCCGCGCCGAGCGTCGCGGCCGTGGCCGCGTCGGCCGACAGGGCGCGATCGCCGATGACCGGATTGGCGGGATTGGTATTCAGGTCGAGCACGGGCGCGAAATCGAGCGACACGCCAACCGCGCGCAACTCGCGCGCCAGCGCGCCGGCAAACCTCGTCGCCAATTCCGGTGACGGCGCGCGGCCCAGGGTGGCCATCGGCGGCCACACCGTGAACGGCGCCTTCAGCCGGGCGACGCGGCCGCCCTCCTGATCGACGCTGACCCAGGCGGGCGCTTCCCCACCCAGCCCCGCGATCGAGGTGGCCAGGTCGAGCACCTGTTCGGGGCTCTCGACGTTGCGGCCGAAGAGGACCACGCCACCGAGATCGAACTCGCGGGCCAGCGCCTTCAGCTCCACGGTCATCTCGCGGCCAGGCAGACTTCCGAAGAGCAACTGACCGATACGGCGGCGGAGCGGCGCGGGCATTGGTGCCAGCATTATAATTCCGCCGTGACCGTAACCGCCTCGGCCCCGACGCGAGTCGATCTCGCCGGCGGCACGATCGACATCTGGCCGCTCTACCTGTTCCATCCCGGCGCGCAGACCCTCAACGCCGCCATCAGCCTGCGCGCGCGCGTGCGGCTCGAACCGCGCGACGACGACCGCGTCGTGCTGGCCTCGCGCGATCTCGGCGTCACCACCGCGCCGCTCGCTCTCGACGAGCTGCCCGCCAATACGGCCTTGCCGCTGCTGGCGAAGCTGACGCACGCGTTCGGGGCCCGCGGCCTCACCGTGACCACCGACAGCGACGCGCCCGCCGGAGCCGGCATCGCCGGCTCGTCGGCGCTCAACATCGCCGTCACGGCGGCGCTGGCCCGCTGGACCGCGCGACCGCTCGACGACGACGCGCTCCTCGAGCTGGCCAAGAACGTCGAAGCCCAGGTCATCGGGGTGCCGACCGGCCTGCAGGACTACCGTCCCGCGCTCTTCGGCGGCGTGGCCGCCGTCGAACTCGACGTCGATCGCACCCGGCGGGTGCCGCTATCGCTCGATCCGGCCGCCCTGTCGGCCCGGCTGATCGTCTGCTACACCGGAGCCCCGCGCCAGTCGGGGATCAACAACTGGGAGATCACCAAGCGCCGCATCGACGGCGACGCGCAGGTGATCGGCTGCTTCGACGCCATCGTCGCGGCCACCCGCCGCATGCGCGCGGCCCTCGAAGCCGGCGATTGGGCCGCCGCCGGCGCGGCCCTGGCCGACGAATGGCACACCCGCAAGCAGCTGGCGCCGGGCGTCACCACGGCGGCCATCGATGCGCTGCTGGACGCGGCCATCGACGCCGGCGCCTGGGCCGGGAAAGTGTGCGGCGCGGGCGGGGGCGGCTGCGTGTTCGCGCTGGCTCCGCCCGAGGCGGCCGGGGCCGTGCGCCAGGCCTGGACTCGCGCCGGCGCCGCCGTGCTCGACGCCGTGGTCGAACCGGCCGGTGTCATCGTGACCGAGGAGGCCTGACATGCCGCGCTCCAGCGATGCCGCCGACGAGATTCGGCAGCTCTATTTCTCGGCCACCAAGGACACCATCGCCGCCGACCTCGAGCGCGCCATCGGCCTGCTCATCTCGCTCGAGTCCGACGAGGCGCGCGAGCAGGTCGCCGTCTACATGGACGGCCTGGCCCAGATGCGATCGGAATGGGGCGTCGGCACCAGGAGCCCCCGGCGCTAACTGGTCGCCTTGACCATGCGCTTGCGGGCCGCCAGCCGGAGCGGCTCCGGCACGTTGCGGTCGACGGCCAGCGCCCGCACGTCGCGGTCCACCAGCCGCTGCATCAGGTTCAGCGACATGGCCACCGGCGTCTTGGGATTCCTCACCAGGGCGTGCGCGATGCCGTAGTTCTTGACCCAGCCGCGATTCTGAGCGATGGCCCGCAGCGTGTCGTCCGAGACGTTGGCCATCTTGGCGAAGCTCTCGACTTCGGCCATCGTCAGCTTGGGCGACGACAGCACCGCCGACGCCACCATCTTGTTGGGATCGCGGATGAGCATGGCCCGGGCCTCGCGCGAACCCTTCATGGCAACGCGGACGCGGTCGACGATGCCCATGTTCTGGATCTGCTGGGTCATCGACATCGTGTCGGACTCGCGGGCGCCGGCCCCGGCCGTCGGATCGGCGATCTCGTGCGGCGTCTCCACGAGCGGCGCGTCGCTGTCGCCGTCGGGCGGCCCGGCCGCCGGCGCGATGCCGCGGGCGCCGAAGAACCGGATCAGATCGGCGGGCGTGTCGGTGCGCGCCAGGACGGCGGCGATGGCCGCCGGCGCGATCTTCGACAGCGTCTGCTCGACCTGCTTACGGACCTCGGCATCGGCGTCGTCGACCAGCATGGCAAAGAGCGCCAACTGCTCCTGCGCGCGCGGCGCCACGAGGCCGGCCGCGGCGTCCATCCGCAGGTCTTTGGGCACGTCGGCGCGCCGGAACGCCTCGACGAGGGGCGTGCGCAAGCCGACGTCCATCACCTGCTCCCTGGCGGATCGGCGGCCCGGCCCGAGGTCAAGCCGCCCCGGCGCTCGTCGCCGGCGCCCGGGGCGACCGGAGCGGCGCGCTGCGACCACAGCAGCACCACCACGCCGAGCAGCACGACCACCGCGAGCACGAGGCCGACGACCAGCCACGGCGAGATGTCCGAGGTGCCCGTCATGCGCAGCGGCACATGCGCGACCGGGCCGGTCGGGCGTCCCGGCGGCGGCAGGTTATCGGGGTGGCGCTCGAGGAACGCCAGCAAGGTGGCTTCCGGGTCGAGCCCGATTTCCTTGGCGTAGGCGCGGACGACCGAACGCCGGAAGATGCCCGGCGGCAGGCGTTCCACCTGGTTCCGCTCGAGCGCGTCGAGCGTGCGCACGCCCAGCTTGGTGACGTCGGCGACGTCGCGCAGCGAGCGCCCGGTCGCCTCGCGTTTGGCCCGGAGCGCGAGTCCGAGATCGTCAGTCGATTCCACTACCACCCGTCACCTGCGCTTCTGCACCACGATCGACTGCAAGAACTCACGATGTTAACCCAGGAGACGTGCCGCTCGCGGCCGTCACCGCCGCGACGTCGGCCATCGCCCGGGCCACGGCCGTGCCGGCATCTTCCCCGTGGCGCGGCAGCATCCAGCCGATGGCCACGAGCCCGGCCGCACCGGCGCGAGCCAGGTCCGGCCAGTCCGCCGCCGTCACCCCGCCGATGGCGAAGAGCGGCTGCGCCGTGGCCCCAGCGAGGCGGGCCACGCCGTCGGCGCCGAGCCAGCTGGTGGCCAGCGGTTTCGACCCGGTGGGACGCACCGTCCCGGCGATGAGCGCGTCGGCGCCGGTGGCCGCCACGAGTTCGGCCGCATCGTGCACGGCCCGCGACACCCAGGTCCCAGGCGGGAGCCACGGGCGGATCCGGGCCAGAGGCATGGACACGGCCTTCAGGTGCAGGCCGGCGCCGGCGGCCGCGGCCACGTCGGCGCGGTCGTTGACGACCACGCGCACCCGGCCACGCGACACCACGACCAGCTCGCGCACCAGCGCCAGCAACGCCCCGCCCTCCAGATCGGGCTCACGCACCTGGAAGAACTCGACGCCGCACGCGCCGGCGGCCTCGACCTGGGCGGCCAGCAGCCTCGGCGCGGCGGACAGGGGTTGACCGGCGGCCGCGCACAGCCGGCGCCGGTCGCTGACGAGGCCCACGCGCGGCAGCGGGAGGCGCGCCGGCGCGGAGGCGGAAGTCACGAGCTCGTGCGGCGGCGCACCAACGCGGCCAAATCGGCGAGGGCGGCGAAGAGGTTGACCGCCCCGAGCCCGGTAATGGCGCCGCGGATGTAGTTGTTGGTGACGACCGCGTTGACTGCCGGCGACAGCTGGGCGAAGTAGTTGCGCTCCCAGTAGGCCGACCACGGAATGACGATGAGCAGCAGCCCCAGCTCGATGAGCAGGGCGATGATCAGCAGGCGGCGCACGCGGCGCCTAGCTCCGGACCTGGGCGCGGCTGAGCCGGGCGATCCGGGCTGGCACGTCGCGGTAGCCGCCGGCGTCGGCGTCGAGTTCGCCGAACACCGCCAAGGCGCGGCCGTTCTCACCGAGGTCTTCGAGCACGTCGGCCAGATCATACAGGAGGGCGCGGCCGGCCTCGACCGATGGCGCCGGAGCCTCCGCGGCGCGCTCGAACCAGGCCAGCGCGCCAGCCCGGTCGTGGCGCTCGGCCAGCAGGCGGCCCAGCGTCGAGGCCGCCTCGAAGCGCTGGCGCGAGGAACGCGCCGCCAGTTCGAGCGACTGGATGGCATCGTCGAGCATGCCCATGTCACGGTAGGTCAGGCCGAGGCGGAGCTGCTCGGCGGCCAGCCCGTCGTCCTGAGGCCGGGCCGCGTCGGCCGCGGGCTCGGTGAGGCGCCCTTGCGCCCCTTGGCCCTGGCGGCGGGCGCGTCCTCCGCCATGAACGCCTCAAGCAGGTCGACCTCCACCGAATCGGCCGAGGCCGGGTCGGGGATCTCGACCGGGTCGTCGAAGCTGAAGCCCTCGTTCAGGTCCATCTTGTCGGTGGCCGTGAACGGGCTGTCGCCGCTCAGCCGGTCGGCGATGATGGCGTCGGGGTCGGGTTCGCCCAGCATCTCGAGGGCCCGGCGGAAGCGCGCGATGTTGGCGGTGTCCCAGGGCTCGCGGGCCACCAGGTCTTCGCTGATGATGCGCGCTTCGAGCCCGCGGCCGGCATCGAGATAAGCGTCGGCGAGCTGGGCCTGGGCCGAGTACATCGTGGCCTCGAGCCCGCCGTCCACGCAGATCTCGACCAGCCGCATCAGCGCGACGATGTGGCGCCGCACCCGCGTGACGAACTCGTGCAGGGCCGCCGCTGCGGCCGCGTAATCGCCGTCGGCCACCGCCGCGTCGGCCACCGCCTCGATGCCCGGGTAGGCGCTCTCGGCGTCGCTCTCGGCCAGACGGCAGGCCATGGCGATGGCCGCTTCGCGCAGCGACGGGTCGGCGGCAAGCGCGCTGGCCACGGCGGCGCGACCTTCGTCGAGGTGTCCCTGACGCAGTTCGGCCTCGGCCACCACCATCCACAGCGTGGGGTCGTGGGCCACGACCTCGGGCGTGAAGTAGCGGCGCCCGGTGCCCAGATCGCCGTTGGTGATGTGCGCGCGCACGAGCGTGACGCGCGCGTCGAGGTCGCTGGCGTCCATGTCGGCGACGCGGCCGAGCACGGCCAGCCCTTCGGCATGCTGGCCGGCCCCCTCGAGCGCGGTCGCGAGCTGGCGCAGTTCAGCCGCCGACGACGCCCAGGCCAGGGCGCGCGAGAACTCGCCGCTGGCGATGTCGGCGGCCAGCACGTGGCCCCGGGCGACGTCGTCGGTGGGATCGAGTTCGAGCAGATCCCGATAAGCCGCCCGGGCCTCGTCGAGGCGCTCTTCCGTGATGAACCACTCGGCCACGGCGCGGAACTCGCGGATGGCCGTCTCGGTGTCGCCGAGATCGCGCGCCGCCTTGGCGGCGACGAAGCGCGCGTCGAAGTCCTCGGCGTCGACCATGCCGAGACGCACGGCCATTTCGGCGGCGCCGCGGATGTTGCCCATCTTGCGGCGACGTTCGCCGACGGCCTGGTAGGCGGCCTTGGCATCGGCGAGCAGGCCCAGCTGGGCGGCGACATCGCCGGCGCGGATGTGCGCGTACTCCTCGAGCGGCTTGACCTTGATGATCTTCTTGAAGAGGGCCGCGGCCTTCGGATAGAAGCCCTCTTCGGCCAGATGGTCGGCGATGCGGGTGTACTGCTCGACGCCCTTGTCGAGCTGACCGGCGCGCACGAACAGGTCGCCGAGCGCATTGGCGCTGTTCCAGTCGCGCGGCTGCGCCAGCACGAGCTGCTGGTACTCCTGGATGGCCTGGTCCACGCGGCCCAGCCGGAGCGCCTTCTCGGCCCGCTTCAGAGCTCCTTCGCGATCGAATGGCGCCACGTTCGTCGGCCCTCAGTCCAGAGTATCAAACAGCGCCGCCGGCTTGAACGACCGGCGGTGCGCCTCCGAGTATCCATGGCGGGCCACCGCGGACAAGTGCTCCGCCGTGGCGTAGCCCTTGTGCCGCCCGTAGCCGTAGCGCCCGTCGGTCCGGTGCAGCTCTTCCATGATCCGATCGCGGATCACTTTGGCCACGATGGACGCTGCGGCGATGGCCGAGCACTGGCGGTCGCCCCCGGTCACGGCCCGTTGCGCCATCCGCAGCCCGTCGAGCCGGAAAGCGTCGACCAGCACCAGGTCGGGCTGCGGCGTCAGTCCGGCCACGGCCCGGACCATCGCGCGCAGCGACGCCCGATGGATGTTGTATCGGTCGATCTCGGCAGGATCTGCAACGCCGACGGCCCAGGCCACAGCGCGTCCGCAGATGGCGTCGTGGAGACGCTCCCGGGCGGCAGGAGTGAGCAGTTTCGAGTCGGCCAGGCCGGGAATGTGGCGGGCGGGGTCGAGAACGACGGCGCAGGCGAGGACGGGACCGGCCAGACAGCCCCGTCCCACCTCGTCCACTCCGGCAATCAGGCCGAAGCCGTAGCGCCGGTAGAGATTCTCCGTCGTGCGCCGGGCACGCGCTCTCGACATGGGCCCTGGCGCAGACGGAGGGTCGGGCCTACGCCCGGCGGACTTCCTTCATGCGGGCCGCCTTGCCCTTGAGGTCGCGCAGGTAGAACAGCTTGGCGCGGCGGACCTTGGCCGAACGGAGCACGTCGATCTTCTGGATGACCGGCGAGTGCAGCGGGAAGATGCGCTCGACACCCTGCCCGAACGACACCTTGCGCACGGTGAACGAGGCGCGCGTGCCGCCGCGGCGCATGGCGATGACGATGCCCTCGAAGATCTGGACCCGTTCCTTGTCGCCTTCCTTGACGCGCACGTGCACCTTGACGGTGTCCCCAGCCTGCATGGCGGGCCGTGCGATCGTCTGCTTCTCTTCCAACATCTGCACTACGTCCATCGTTCTAGCCGCTCCCTTCGTCGCCCGTCGTGACGCCGGGGATCAGGTCGGGCCGTCGCGCGCGTGTGCGCGCCTCGGCCGACTCCCGCCGCCATGTCTCGATCGCCCCGTGGTGCCCCGAAATCAGCACCGGCGGAACGTCCCGCCCCCGCCACACGGCCGGCCGTGTGTAGTGCGGGTAATCCAACCATCCGGCCGAGAACGAATCCCCGCTCACCGACCGCGCATCCCCGACGACGCCCGGCACCAGCCGGGCCACCGCGTCGAGCATCACCAGCGCCGGCAACTCGCCGCCGCTCAACACGTAGTCGCCAATCGACCACTCTTCGGCGCCGACCGCCTCGCACAGCCGCTCGTCGATGCCTTCGTAGCGCCCGCACAGCCAGGTCACGTGCCCCGTGGCCGCCAGGCGCGCCGCCGCCGCCTGATCGAAGCGCCGGCCCGCCGGGGTCGTGATGACGACCACCCCCGCCGACCCGCGCGCCGCCTTGATGGCCTCCACCGCCAGGAACAGCGGCTCGGCCTTCATCACCATCCCCGGGCCCCCGCCAAACGGCACGTCGTCGACGACGTGATGCCGGTCGGTGGTGTAGGCGCGCAGGTCGTGGACCGCGACGTCCAGCAACCCGCTCGTCCGGGCCCGTCCCACCACGCCTTCGGTAAGGCCGGCGTCCACCATCTTCGGGAAGATCGTGACGATGTCGAAGGTCACGCCGCCCTCCCGCCCGTGTGTCCTTACGCCTGCCACGCCCCGTTGACGTCGAGCAGGCCCTCCGGCGGCGTGACGACGATGCGCCGCGCCGCGATGTCGACCGCGCAGAACGCCTGCACGAAGGGCACGAGCACTTCGCCGCGCGGCGCCGTGACGGCCAGCCGCACCGACTGGCCGTCGCCGTCGATGCGGGCAACCGTGCCGACCAGCGTGCCGCCGGCCGTGCGCACCTCACACCCCACCAGTTGGTGGTGGTAGTAAACGTGCTCCGGCAGCGCCTGGGCCGCCGTTTCCGGCACCCGCAGCTGCCAGCCGGCGAAACGTTCCGCGCCGGTCATGTCGGTCACGCCCGCGAACCGCACCACGGGCCGTTCCAGATGCATCCGGAACTGGGCCACGGTGAGCGCCTCGACGGCGCCGCCCGCGACGGGACGCCCCCACACGGTGGCGCCCTCCGCGAAACGTGTGTCGGGAAAGTCGGTCGTCGCGTTGACGATCACTTCCCCTTTCGTGCCCCGCGCCCGCGCCACCACCCCGACGAGCAACATCTCGTCCCAGGTGTCCGCCGACGGCTCAGCGCCGCCCGGACGAGTCGCGGATGTCGAGTTGGATCTTCTGGCCATCGACGTCGGCTGCCGCCGCCAGCAGCTGCCGCAAGGCCGCCGCGGTGCGGCCCTGCCGCCCGATCACCCGGCCGAGGTCACCGGGCGCCACGAGCAGTTCGAAGTGCAAGCCGCCGCGCCGTTCGCCCTGCACCACTTCCACGGCATCGGGCTCGTCGGCGAGCGCCTTGGCCACGATCTCCACCAGCGCTTTCAGCTCGGCCACGGTCTGGCTCCGCCTACGCCTGCGGCGCGGCCGCGGCGGCCTCGACGGCCGGGGCCGGGCTCAGGTCGCGCGTCACGTGCTTGGCCAGGAGCGTCCGCACCGAATCCGACGGGCGCGCGCCCTGGGAGATCCAATGCGCGATGCGCTCGCGGTTCACGTCGACGACGGCCGGCTTCGTGCGCGGATTGTAGAAGCCGAGGGTTTCGAGAAACCCGCCCTCGCGCGGCGAGCGCCGCTCGGTGACGACCACCCGGTAATGGGGGCGCTTCTTCGACCCCGTGCGGCGCATGCGAATAACCAACATAAGTAGTGTCCTCGTCCCAGCCAGCCGGACATCCGGCTAGCGCATCAGGCTGAACGGCCCCTTCTTCTTCCGCTTCTTGGGGGCCTCGGGCACCGACTCGCCCGTCATCTGCCCCACCATCTTGAGCATCTTGCGCATCTCGGCGTACTGCTTGAGCAGCCGGTTGACGTCTTCGACCGACGTGCCGCTGCCCTTGGCAATGCGCTTGCGCCGGCTGCCGTCGATCACCTCGGCGTGCTCGCGTTCTTCCGGCGTCATCGAGTTGATGATCGCCTCCACCCGCCGCAGCTGCCGCTCGTCGGGCTTCTGCGCGCCGAGTTCCTTCATCTGCGCCCATGCCCGGCAACAGCTTCATGATGTGCTCGAGCGGGCCCATCTTGCGGATGGTGCGGAGCTGATCACGGAAGTCGCCGAGGCTGAACGTGTTCTTGCGGATCTTGTCTTCGAGCTTGGCCGCATCGGCGCCGTCGATGACTTCTTCCGCCTTCTCGATGAGCGACAGCACGTCGCCCATGCCGAGCAGGCGCGAGACGAACCGGTCGGCGTGGAAGGCTTCGAGATCCTCGAGCCGCTCGCCGGCGCCGACAAAGGCGATGGGCACGCCGACGACTCCGACCACCGACAGGGCCGCGCCGCCGCGGGCGTCGCCGTCGATCTTCGAGAGGACGATGCCGCTGACGCCGATCTGCCGGTTGAACTCGCCGGCGCTCTTGATCGCGTCCTGGCCGGTCATCGCATCGGCGACGTAGAGCAGATCCGAGGGCTTGACCGCGTCCTTGATGGCGACCAGCTCGCGCATCAGCTCGTCGTCGATGTGCAGGCGGCCGGCGGTGTCGACGATGACCACGTCGCAGCCGGTGTTCCGCGCTTCGACGAGGGCGCCGCGGGCGCGCGAGAGAGGGTCGAGATTGCCGGGAGGATCGTAGACGCGCACGCCGGCCTTGGTGCCGACGACGGTGAGCTGTTCGATGGCGGCCGGACGGCGGACGTCGGTGGAGACGACGACCGGGTGCCGGCCCTGCCGGGCCAGCATCCGGGCCAGCTTGCCGGTGGTCGTGGTCTTGCCCGACCCCTGGAGGCCGAGCATCAGGATGACCTTGGGCACCGGCCCGCCGACGCTCAACCCGCCCTTGGCGTCGCCGAACAGGCCGAGCAGTTCGTCGCGGACGATCTTGACGACGTGCTGACTGGGGCTGAGGCTGGCCTGGACGGCCGCGTCGCTGGCCTTGTCGCGGACCCGATCGACAAACGCCTTGACCACCTGGAGGTTGACGTCGGCCTCGATCAGGGCCACGCGGATCTCGCGCAGCACGCGTTCGGTCGTCTCAGGGGTGAGGCGGACCTCGCCGCTCAGCGACTGGAAAACGTCTTGGAGTCGGGTGCTCAGGGCGTCGAACATGGTTCAGGTGCGGCCGATGGGACTCGGCACAAACCTTTATTCTACTTGAGGTTCTGACGAAGGGTCAAACCTTCGTGAGGCGGTGGCCCAGCTTGTCCTTCTTGGTCCGGAGGTAGCGCCGGGTGGTGTCCGAGGGCACCATCTCGAGCGGCGCCGTGGCGACGACCGACAGCCCGTAACCCTGGAGACCCACGAACTTGCGCGGGTTGTTGGTCAGCAGCCGCATCGTGCGCACGCCCAGATCGCGCAGCACCTGCGCGCCAATTCCGTAATCGCGCTGGTCGGGCTTGAAGCCCAGCCGCTCGTTGGCCTCGACGGTGTCGAGCCCTTGATCCTGCAGCGCATACGCCCGAATCTTGTTGGCCAGGCCGATGCCGCGCCCTTCCTGATTCAGATAGAGGAGCACGCCGCGGCCCTCGGCGGCGATGCGCTGCATGGCGGCGTCGAGCTGGGGCCCGCAGTCGCAACGCGCCGAATGGAACACGTCGCCGGTCAGGCACTTGGAATGCACCCGCACCAGCACGTCGTCGCCCTCGCCGATGTCGCCGCACACGAGCGCCACGTGCGTTTCCTTGTCGAGCGGGCTCTCGTAGGCGTGGATGCGGAACTGGCCGTGCTGGGTCGGCAGCCCGGCTTCGGCCACGCGCTTGACCAGCCGCTCATGGCGCATCCGGTAGCGGATGAGATCAGCCACGGTGATGAGCGGCAGGCGATGGCGGCGGGCGAACTTCACCAGATCGGGCACGCGCGCCATGCTGCCGTCGGCCTTGGCGATCTCGCAGATCACCCCGGCCGGGTAGAGGCCGGCGGCGCGCGCCAGATCGATGGCCGCCTCGGTCTGCCCGGCCCGCACCAGGACCCCGCCGTCGCGGGCCCGCAGCGGCAGCACGTGCCCCGGCCGCGCCAGGTCCGAGGCCTTCGTGCGGGTGGCGATGGCGGTCAGGATGGTGGTGGCCCGGTCGGCCGCCGAGATGCCGGTCGTGACGCCGCGGCGGGCCTCGATGCCGATGCAGAACGCGGTATCGAAGGCCGTCGTGTTGCGGCCGGCCGGCACCTGCAGCGGAATATCGAGTTCGTCGAGCCGGTCGGGCGTCATCGGCATGCAGATGAGGCCGCGGCCGTGCGTCATCATGAAGTTGATGACCGCCGGGCGTGACCTTCTCGGCGGCGATGGTCAGGTCGCCCTCGTTCTCGCGGTCCTCGTCGTCGACCACGATGACCATGCCGCCCCCGGCAATGGCCGCGACGGCCTCCTCGACCGGCGCAAACGGGCTGCGGGCGCGCGACGCGCCGGTGGCGGCGGGCGGGCGCCGCGCGGGCGGGGCTGTGACGTTCGGACGGCGGCGGGTGGCGGTCTTGGCCATGTTCGGTATGGGGCTCAGCGGCGGCGCAGGTCCGACAGGCCGGCGATCTCGGCGGCGCGCACGACGTACTTGCCGAGCACGTCGCACTCGAGGTTCACCTGCTCGCCGCGCTTCGCCTCGCCGAGCGTCGTGTGGTTCCAGGTGTAGGGAATGATCTGCAGGTCGATCCGGCGGTCGTCGAGGCCGGCCACCGTGAGGCTGACGCCGTCCACGGTGACGCTGCCCTTGCGGATGAAGAGCGGGGCCAGCGAGGGCGGATAGCTCACGGTGAGCCAGTGGCTGTCGCCTTCGGTGCGCACCTCCTCGACGACGCCCACGCCGTCGACATGGCCGAGCACGAAGTGGCCCGCCCATGCGGCCGTCGGCGCGCATCGGGCGCTCCAGGTTCACGCGCTGCCCGCGCGCGAGCGCGCCGAGCGTCGTGACGCGCGCCGTCTCGGGGCCGATATCGGCGTGAATCTCGCCCTGCGACACGACCAGCGCGGTGAGGCACACGCCGCCCACGGCGATGCTGTCGCCGGGCCGGGTCTCGTCGGCCAGCGGCGTGTCGATGCGCACGCGGTAGCCGCCGGCCATCGGCTTCACCTCGGCCAGGCGGCCGACTTGCTCAATGATTCCAGTGAACATCGGCCTCGATCCAGACATCTCTCCCGCAGGGCTCGGCGGTGAGCCCGCTCAGACGGTCCCACGGCACCGGGAATCCGTCGAATAGTGGCACACCGGCCTTGCCGATCGACCTCCGGCGCCACGACGAGGTGCAGCCGGTCGACGAGCCCGGCCTCCCAGAACCCGCGGTGCAGACGGCCGCCGCCCTCGACGAGCAGCGTCTGCACCTCGAGGAGCAGCAGCTGCCGGCAGGCCTCGGCCAGCGTGGCGGCGGCGACGATGGTCGCGCCGCGGGCGTGCAGCGCGCGCACCCGATCCTCGCGCCGCGGTCAGCGCGTCGGGCGACGCCACCATTATCACCCGCCCGTCGGGCGCGCTGGTGAGCACGCGCGCCGTCTCCGGCGTGCGCAGCTCCCGGTCGAAGACGACGCGGGTGAAGGGCCGGTCGCGCACCACGTCGCGCACGGTCAGAAGCGGATCGTCCACGAGAATCGTGCCCACCCCCACGGCGATCGCGTCGGTGGCGGCCCGCAGCAGTTGCGTGCGCCGGCCGGCCGCGGGCCCGGTGATGCTGGTGCGGACTCCGGGCGCGGCGGCGATGCGGCCGTCGCGGCTGGCCGCCGCCTTCACCACGACCAAGGCGCGGCCCCGCTCGTGGGCGGTCAGGAAGCGCGGCGTTGAGCCGCCGGGCGGCCGCTTCCTCGAGGCCCACCTCCACGCTGACGCCGGCCTCGCGCAGGCGGGCGATGCCCCCGCCGGAGACCCGCGGGTCGGGGTCGAGCGTGGCCACCACCACGCGGGTGATCCCCGCAGCCAGAATGCGATCGGTGCACGGCCCGGTGCGTCCGACGTGGCAGCACGGCTCGAGCGTGACGTACATCGTGGCGCCGCGGCTGCGCGGCCCGGCGGCCGCGAGCGCCACCGACCTCGGCATGGGGCTCGCCGGCCCGCTCGTGGAAGCCCTGCCCCACGACCACGCCGTCGACATCGACCACGACCGCGCCCACGAGCGGGTTCGGCGCGGTGGCGCCTTGCGCGCGCGCGGCGTGGAAGAGCGCGCGCCGCATCATGCCCAGGTCGTCTACCACGATGGCCGGAACAGCGCGTCGACGTAGGTGTCGGCGGAGAACGGCAACAGGTCGTCGATCGACTCGCCGACGCCGACGTAGCGGATGGGCAACTTGAGGTCGTGCGCGATGGCGATGGCGATGCCGCCCTTGGCCGTGCCGTCGAGCTTGGTCAGCACCACGCCGGTGACGCCGGCCGTGGCCGCGAACTCGCGGGCCTGGACGAGTCCGTTCTGGCCGACCGTGGCGTCGAGGACGAGCAGCACCTCGTGCGGTGCGCCCGGCACTTCCCGCTCGGCGATGCGGCGGATCTTGTCGAGCTCGGCCATCAGATTGACGCGCGTGTGCAGTCGCCCGGCCGTGTCGATGATCACCGTGTCGACGCCGCGCGCCTTCGCCGCCGCCAGGGCGTCGAACGCCACCGCGGCCGGATCAGCCCCTTCGAGCGCGCGCACCAGGTCCACGCCGGCGCGGGTCGCCCAGACCTGCAGTTGGTCGACGGCCGCGGCCCGGAAGGTGTCGGCGGCGCAGATGAGCACCTTCTCGCCGTCGAGCCGCAGGCGGTTGGCCAGCTTGCCGACGGTGGTCGTCTTGCCCGTCCCATTGACGCCGACGACCAGCACCACGCGCGGACCGGAGGCCGGCCGCACGAGCGGCGTCTCGGCGCCGGCGAAGACCTCCCGCAGTTCCTCGGTGAGCAGGACGCGCAGGCCGGCGTCGCGGCGATGGCGGCCCTTGACCCCAGCCGAACAGGCGCTCGGTGGCGCCGAGGCCGACATCGGCGCCGAGCAGCAGTTCCTCGAGGGCCTCGGTCGTGTCCACGTCCACGCCGTCGGCCTGACGTTCGGGCGCATCGGCGCGGCGGACGATGTCGTCGAAGCGCTGGGCCAGACGTTCGGCCGTGCGCGAGAGTCCCTGCGTGAGTTTGTCGAACAAGCCCATCGCCGCGATCTTAGCAGGCCGCGCCAGCCGCTGGTCCGGCGGGGCAAAACGGCCGCCGGCGTCAACCGCGCGCGTCGGATTCGGAGCGCTGGCGCCGACCCATGAGCTCGGCCACCGCGGCGGCGGCGCCGATGCGTCCGGCCAGCAGCGCGTCGACCTGCGTGGCAATCGGCAGCTCCACGCCGTGGGCCGCGCCCAGGGCCAGGGCGGCGTGGGTCGTCCGTACCCCTTCGGCCACCATCTTGGTGCTGGCCACGATCTCGGCCAGCGCCCGGCCGCGCGCCAGCTCGATGCCGACCTGGCGATTGCGGCTCAATTGGCCGGTGCAGGTCAGGACCAGGTCGCCCATGCCGGCCAGCCCGGCGAGCGTCTCGCGGTCGCCGCCGGCCGCCACCGCCAGGCGCGACATCTCGGCCAGCCCGCGGGTGATGAGCGCCGCCTGGGCGTTGTGTCCCAGGCCCAGGCCCTCGACGACCCCGGCGGCAATGGCCATGACGTTCTTCAGCGCCCCGCCCAGTTCCACGCCGATCACGTCGAGACTGGCGTAGAGCCGCATCGCGCCGGAACGGAACTCCTCCTGCACGTGCCTGACGGCGCCCTCGCTGCGCGAGGCCACGACCACCACGGTGGGCATCTGCTGCGCCAGTTCACGGGCGAAGCTCGGCCCGGACAGCACCGCCACTTCCGCGACCCGCGGGCACTCGTGGGCGATGATCTCGGACATCCGCAGCAGCGAGCCGTCCTCCAGCCCCTTGGTGGCGCTCAGCACGACGGCAGTCGGATCGACGTGCGGACTGGCTTGCCGCATCACCTGCCGCAGGCCGTGCGAGGGCACGGCGACGAGCA
This sequence comes from uncultured Acidobacteriota bacterium, assembly GCA_963834325.1. Lineage (GTDB taxonomy): Bacteria > Acidobacteriota > Vicinamibacteria > Vicinamibacterales > UBA2999 > CADEFD01. Next base: position 1,445,126 of record CAWIBL010000012.1, on the reverse strand, counting down.
CGAGCTGCGCGTCGATCAGCGTGTCGAGCAGGTTCGCCCCGGGCGTCAGCGACGCCGGGAACGCGACGTCGGGCAGGTAGACCGGGTTGGCGCGGCGGCGCGACATGTCCGCCGCCAGTTCGGCATCCCGCGCCCACAGACGCACCTCGTGCCCGATGCCCGCCAGATGAATCGCCAGCGCCGTGCCCCAGCTGCCTGCCCCCAGCACCGCCACACTACGCACGAGGGTCTCTCCCGCTGGCCTGGCCCAGACGGCGTTCGCGCCCGCGCCACAGCCGTTGCAGATTGCCGCGATGTCGCCAGACGACGGCCGCGGCCGCCAGCGTGGCGCCGTTCACGACCGCCGCCGGGGAGCCGGACGCCGCCGCCGCTACCGGCAGGGTGGCGGTCGCCGCGACCGAACCGAGCGACACCAGTCGCGTGGACCACACCGTCGTCAGGAAGACCGCCGCCGCCGCGACCGTGGCCACCGGCGCCAGCAGCGCGAACGCGCCGCACGCGGTCGCGACGCCCTTGCCGCCGCGGCCGCCCAACCAGATGGGAAACATGTGTCCGACCACGGCGGCGACGCCCGCGGCCACCGAGGCCTCGGCCGTCGGCGATACCCGCCCGGCCAGCGCCACCGCCGCCAGCCCTTTGCCCATGTCCACGGCCATCACCAGCCCGCCGAGCGACGGCCCGGACACGCGCAGCACGTTGGTGGCGCCGACGTTGCCGCTGCCCACCCGCCTCAGGTCGACGCCGGCCCAGCGCCGGGCCAGCAGGTAGCCGAGCGGCAGCGAGCCAATCAGGTAGCCGAGGCCGGCGCCGGCCAGCATCACGCCTTCACCCCGGCCCGCAGATAGCGCCGCAGCAGGTCGAGGACGGCCGAGGCGGCCAGGGACCGGATGGCCACCCGTTCGCCGGTGAATCTCGCCGTGCGAACGACGGGGCCGTGCGGACCGGCCACGGCCAGGCAGACCGTGCCCACCGGCTTCTCCGGCGTGCCTCCGCCCGGCCCGGCCACGCCGGTGACGGCCAAGGCCGACGGCGACCCCGGCGCGGCGCCGCAGGCCCTCGGCCATGGCCACGGCGACCGGCTCGCTGACCGCGCCGTGGGCCTCGATGAGCGCCGCCGGGACGTCGAGATCGGCGACCTTGGCGTCGTTGCTGTAGGCCACGACGCCGCGCTCGACATAGGCGCTGCTGCCGGCGACATCGGTGAGGCGCGCGGCGACCAGCCCGCCGGTGCACGACTCGGCGACCGCCACCATCCAGCCGCGGTCGCGCAAGAGATCGCCGACCGTCTGTTCCAGATTCCGCCCCTCGAGGCTGACCACGTCGTCGCCGAGCGCCGCCGCCAACTCGGCGACGGCGCCATCCAGCTGCGCCGCCAGCGGCGGCAGTTCGGGACCATGCGCCGTGAGGTGCAGCTCCACTTGACCGAGGCTGGCCAGGATGGTCGTCTCGACGGCCGGCGAGGCCGTCGACCACGGCTGATAGATCGGCTGCGCCCGCTCGTCGACCCACGACTCGCTGCGGCCCGCGACGATGACCGACCGCTGCGCCGTCTGGCCCACGCCCCAGCGCGGAATCGACATGGGCCGTCAGCAGATGCTCCAGCATCGGCTGCATCTCTCGCGGCGGTCCGGGCAGGAGCGCCACCGCCTGGTCACCGGCGGGGATCCACAGGCCCGGCGCCGTGCCGCGCCGGTTGGGCACGACGGCGGCGCCGTCGGGTACGAGCGCCTGCCGCCGATTGGTCTCCGGCATGGTCAGCCCGCGGGCCTGGAACCGCTCGCGGATGGTCGTGACCACGGCCGCGTCCTCCCGCATCACCAGCCCGAGGACGTGGGCCGCCGCGTCGCGGGTCCGGTCGTCGGTCGTGGGCCCGAGACCGCCGGTGCACACCAGAAGGTCGGCGCGCGTGAGCGCGTGGGCCAGTGCGTCCACGAGGTCGTCCCAGTCGTCACCGACCACCGAGGTGTACGACGTGGACAGCCCGAAGCCCTGCAGCACCCGGGCGATGTAGGGCGAGTTGGTGTCGGTGCGGCCCAGGTGCAGGAGCTCACTGCCGACGGCCACGATGACCGCCCGCGCCGGCCGCCGGGCCGGCATCACGACCACCAGTCCGGGCGCAGCCAGACCAGGCCCGCCAGCACGGCCCACGCAAAGACGCCGGCGGCCAGGTCGTCGAGCATGATGCCCCAGCCGCCATGCGCGCGCTCGAGCTGCCGGGCGGGCGGCGGTTTCACGATGTCGAACACGCGGAACAGCACGAACCCGGCCAGCGCCGCCTGCCACGTGAAGGGCGCGGCAATCATGGTGACGCACATGCCCATCACCTCGTCGATCACCACCGGTCCGGGATCGGTCGTGCCCAACTCCCCTTCCGCCAGCGTGGCTGCCCAGGCGCCGATGACGAGCAGCGCGGCCGCGAGCACGAACTCGGCCACCAGCCCGGCGCCACTCGCCCGCGCCGCCGCCCACACCACGACGCCGACGGCCGAGCCCACGGTGCCCGGTGCAATCGGGAAGAAGCCACTGTATCCGGCACTGGCAATCGCCAGGGCAATCCGCCCCATCAGCTCACGACCTTCACGACCCGAGTCTGCGCCGCGTAGTCGTGCAGGGCCCGGCCGTCGGCCCTGACGAGCGCCGGCAGGAATCCCGCCCCGGCCACCAGGCCGCCCACGACGGTCACCGCCACGCGCACGACGGCAGAGGCCGCCGAGATCCTGCCGTCCGGCGCCACGACCCGCAGACCGGTCGCCATCTTCCCCAGGGTCTGTCCGCCGTTGGCGGTGAACACGGCCAGGTAGGCCACGTTCAGGCCGAGCAGGAACGCCGCCAGGGGCACGAGCGGCAAGGTCAGCGCGCCGGCCACGTCGAGGCCGGCGAGCTGGGCGGTGAGATAGACCACGGCCAGGTCGATGCCGGCCAGCACGGCCAGATCCAGCGCGGCCGCGAGCAGACGCAGCAGGGCCGGCGCGGTCTGGTCCAGCGCCACGGCCGGATCGAGTGCCGTCGCGGTGTCGCGCGCAGGGTCGAGAAGAGGCGCGGAGTTCCGCCGCACCACCTGCGGCGCCGAGCGGCTGCGCGGCCGGTCGCCGGCGTTGCGGCGTACCGCCAGCGGCGTGCGCGCCGGCGGCGGCTGGGACTCGTGGACCAGCGCCGGAAAAGTCGGCGTCCGCAGTGGCAGGTCCTGCGGGTCTTCGTCTGCGGCCGCATAGGAGGCCAGGGTGTCGGGCGTCACCGGCTGCCGCCCGGGGCGAACGGCCGGCGCGAAGGCGCGCGGCGCGGGGGTGTCGGGCACCTCCACGGCGTCATACTCGGCGCGGCTCGCCGGCATCAGCGAGAAGTCATAGCCGCAGTGGCGACAGCGTTCGGTTTCCTCGAAGCCCACATAGGCGCACTTCGGACACTTCACGGCACGGGCTCCCCGCCGCTCGACGACCAGGCCGTGGTGGCGCTGAGCAGGGCGCGCTGCACCTGCGCGCGCAAGCCCTGCGCCTCGCGGTAGCGGGCATCGCCCGGCTCGACGCGGTCGAGCGCGGCCAGCGCGTCGGGCAGCTTGCCGGCCTGGAACAACGCGGCGGCCCGCGCCACGTAGGCTTCCGCCGCCGACGGCACCGGGAGCGGGGTGGCGGCGGCCTCGAAGGAGGCGACGGGCGTGCCCGGGTCGGTGGCCACGTCGGTCCGGGTCAGCACCGCGGCGGCCACGGCTACCGCGGCGGCCATGACCAGGATCGGGCCGAGTGGGCGCGGCGCCGGCATCTGGCGATCGGCGCTGGCGGCCTGGCGGCGGCGCTCGGCCGCCGAAGTCGACGCCGCGGCGGGGCTGGGACCGGAGAGGTCGAGCAGGCCGATGCGGTGCAGCACCGGCAGGGTCTGTTCATGCGGAGCGCCGCGGTCGGCGGCCGTGGTCAGCAGCTGACGGGCGCGCTCGACGTCGCCTTCGTCGAAGGCCTGCAGCCCTTCGTGCATCAGCGCCTCGGTCTCGCGCTGACGTTCGGCCTGGGCCCGCCGCGCCCGGTCGATGTAGGCGCGCGCGCGGTCGTTGGAGCGGTCGAGGAACAGCACCCGCGTCCAGACGTTGATCGCCTGGTCGAGCCGCGCAGCGAAATACTCGTCGAGGCCCGAAACCAGGAGCTGCTCGACGCGGGCGTCCCGCTCCACATCCGAGAGCGCGTCGGCGGCCGTCGCGTCGCCGTGCCGGGGGTCCGTCATGTCCGCAAATCGATGCGCAGTATAGCACTTGGGGCGCGCGCCGAGGGCTGTGATACAACCCCCGCCATGCCCCTGCTGGAGTGCGTGCCGAATGTCAGCGAAGGCCGCGACGTGGCCGCCATCCGTCGCCTCGCCGCCGCGGTCGACGGCGTACCCGGCGTGCGGCTCCTCGATGTCCACTCCGACGCCACGCATCACCGCTCGGTGCTGACGATGATCGGACAGGCGGCGCCGCTGCAGGCCGCCGTGCTGGCCCTCTTCGACGCGGCGCTCGCCGAGATCGACGTGGCCGCCCATCACGGCGCGCATCCCCGCATCGGCGCCGTCGACGTCGTGCCGTTCGTGCCGCTCACCGACGCGACCATGGACGAGGCCATCGCCGCGGCCCGCGCCACCGGCGCCGCGGTCGCGTCCCGCTTCGCCGTGCCCGTGTTTCTCTACGAGCGGGCCGCCACCCGGCCCGAACGTCGCGCTCTGCAGGACGTGCGCCGGGGCCAATTCGAGGGGCTGACCCGGAAACTCGCGCGGCCCGAATGGCGCCCCGACTTCGGCCCCGCCGTGCCGCACCCCCGCCTGGGCGCGGTAGCCATCGGGGCGCGCGGGTTCCTCGTGGCCTACAACATCAATCTGGCCACCAGCCGGCTCGAGGTCGCCACCCGCGTGGCCCGGGCCGTGCGCGAAAGTTCCGGTGGGCTTCCGGCGGTCAAGGCGATGGGGCTGGCGCTGCCCGACCGCGGTGTCGTCCAGGTCTCGATGAACCTCACCGACATCGATCGCACGTCGATGGCCACGGTGTTCGAGGCGGTGTCGCGCGAGGCCGGACGCGACGGTGTGGACGTGCTCGAGAGCGAGGTGGTGGGACTGGTGCCGGCGCGCGCGCTCGTCGATCCCGCGGCGCGCTACCTGCGGCTGCCCGCCTTCGGCGCCGACCGCGTGCTCGAGACGCGTCTCGTCCCTTAACGCTCCTCGGCGTCGCGCCGCGACGGGGCGATGCCGAAGCCCCGCATCTTCTTGTAGAGGTTGCTGCGCTCGACCGCCAGGGCGTCGGCCGTGCGCGAGATGTTGCCCTGATGGGCCGCCAGCACCTGCAGGATGTAGTCGCGCTCGAACTTGTCGCGCGCGTCGGCCAGCGACAGTTGCGGTGAGCCAGCCGGCGCGGTATCGACGATCGGCGCGTCGCCGACGAAACTCACGTCCTGCAGGGTGACGGTGCTCTCGTGCACCATGATGAGCAGCCGCTCCACGACGTTGTGCAGCTCGCGGACATTGCCGGGCCAGGCGTAACTCTGCAGGCGGGCCATCGCTTCCGGCGCGAAGCGCTTGACCCGACGCCCGTACTCCGCCGCCAGCGTGGCCATGAAGTGCTCGGCCAGACGCGGCACGTCGTCGGCCCGATCGCGCAGCGGGGGCACGAAGATCGGCACGACGTTGAGACGGAAGAACAGATCCTCGCGGAAGCGGCCGGCCCGGATCTCCTCGTGCAGGTCCTTGTTGGTGGCGGCGACGACCCTGACGTCGACGCGCACCGTGGCGGTGCCGCCCACCGGCTGAATCGCCTGCTCCTGCAGCGCCCGCAGCACTTTGGCCTGAGTCTTCAGGCTCATGTCGCCGATCTCGTCGAGGAAGATGGTTCCGCCGTGCGCATGCTCGAAGCGGCCGCGGCGGTCGGCCACCGCCCCGGTGAATGCGCCCTTGGTGTGACCGAACAGTTCCGACTCGATCAGCTCCTCGGGTATCGCCGCGCAGTTGACCTCCACGAACGGCCCGGTGCGCCGCCGGCTGTGCGCGTGCAGCGTGCGCGCGACCAGTTCCTTGCCGGTGCCGTTCTCCCCCAGGATGAGCACCCGGCCGTTGGTCGGCGCGGCCATCAGCACCTGCTCGCGCAGGTGGCGCATGACCGGGCTCTCGCCCACCATCACGTAGCGGCGATCGACCTGGGCCCGCAGGTCGCGGTTCTCGGCCTCGAGCAGCCGTTGCCGCAGGGCGTTGCGCACGACCAGCACCGCCTTGTCGAGCGAGAGCGGCTTCTCCACGAAGTCGTAGGCGCCGAGCTTGATGGCGCGCACTGCCGATTCGACGCTGCCGTGACCGGAGATGACGACGACCTGCGCGTCGACCTTGCGCTCGCGCAGGCGCTGCAGCGTCTCGAGCCCGTCGATGCCCGGCATCCACACATCGAGGAGGACGACGTCGAAGGCCTCGTGCACCACCCGCTCGAGGCAGGCTTCGCCCGACTCCACCGCGTCGACGGTGTAGCCTTCGTCGCGCAGCACGCCGCCAAGGGCGGTGCGCACGCCCGGTTCGTCGTCGACGATGAGGATCGAGGCCATGCGTTCGCTCAACAGGGCAGCTCGATGGTGAAGCGCGTGCCCGTGGGTAGATTGTCGGTCACTTCGACGTTGCCGCCGTGCTCGGCGACGATGCGTCGGACGATGGCCAGCCCCAGACCCGACCCGCGGCGCTTGGTCGAGTAGTAGGGCAGGAACAGCTTGTCGCGTTCGCCCGGCGGAATGCCCGGTCCGTCATCGGCGACGACGACGCGGGCCAGCTTGTGCACTGGATCGTGCGAGGTCTCCACCGCGATGGTGCCGCGATGGTCCATCGCCTCGATGGCGTTGTCGACCAGATTGATGAGCACCCGCTTGATCTGCTCGGCATCGAGCCGCACCGGCGGCACGTCGGCGCCGAGGTCCTGGCGCACGACGATGTCGGCGATGAGCCCGGTGTAGAGCGACAGCGCCTCGGCCACCACCTGATTGAGCGACGCTGGGCACCGCCTTCGGCGCCGGCATCCGGGCGAACTGCGAGAACTCGTCGACCAGTCCCTTCAGCGACTCGACCTCGCCGATGATCGTGTCGGTGCACTCCTTGACCAGCGCCTGATGGGGCGAGCCGGCGTCGCCCAGCTTGCGCTGCAGCCGCTCGGCCGAGAGCTGGATGGGCGTCAGCGGGTTCTTGATCTCGTGCGCCAGCCGCCGCGCCACCTCGCGCCAGGCCGCGACCTTCTGGGCGCGGATGAGCGGCGTGACGTCGTCGAGCACCAGCACCGTGCCCTCGAAGCCGCCGGCGCCCTGCAGCCGCGTGGCCGCCACCGCCAGGTTCAGCTCGCGGCCGTCGCGCGTGATGCTCACTTCCTGGGCCACCGACTCGCTCTTGGCCCGGGCGGCGTCGTCGAGCACCGCCGACACCGCCGCCAGTTCGGGGCCGAGCACGTGGGCGACCGGCAGGCCGACGGCCGACGGGCCGATGCCGAGCAGGCGCGCCGCCGCGGAGTTGATGCGGCCGATGGCGCCGTGCGCGTCGATCGAGACGACCCCGGTGGCGATGCGTTCGAGGATCGTCTCGACCGAGCGGTGGCGCCGCTCCACGTCCTGATGACGCTGTTCGAGTTCGACCGCGGCGCGCTCGAGCTTCCGCTGCCGCGACGACAGGTCGGCGGCCATGGCGTTGAACGACTCGACCATGTTGCCGAACTCGTCGTCGGCCTGGTGCTCGATGCGGTGCTCGAGCCGGCCGGCGCCGATCTCGCGGGCGGCAGCCGAGAGCATCTGCACCGGCCGGGTGATGCGCTTGGCCAGGTAGAGGCCCATCCAGGTCGAGCCGACCAGGATGAGCAGCGTCACCATGACGAAGAACGACAGGTAGACGCCGGCCAGCGGCTGCTTCATCACGCGCAGCTGCGTGTAGTCCTCGTAGGCCTTGGTCATGCGCCGCGCGCGTTCGGCCATCTCGCCGGTGAGGAAGTCACTGGCCAGCACCACGCCGAGCAGCTTCCCGTCGGCGCGCGCGGATGGCGTGCGCCACGCGCAGCAGCTGGCCGCCGTCGCCGCCGGGCACCGGCTCGAGCACCCACTCCCCGGTCTGGCCGTCGACGGCGCGCGCCGCCAGGCGATCGCCGCCGGCCCGGGTCGAGCCGGTCGGCATGTCGGGCGCCGCCACGTCGAGCACCGACTCGCACGCCGGTGTCGCGGTCCGACACGCGGTAGACCTGGACCAACCCGATCCGCTGCTGCGTCACGTCGGGGGCGATCACCGCGCGCACGCCGTCGACGTCGCGGGCCAGGTCGATCCGCGACAGCGCCTGCGCCAGGCGCGCCGCCTCGTCGCTCACCACCCGCTGGCGCTCGAGGGTAGTAGTCGGACGCGATCCGGCTCGCCGACGACAGCACCTCCTCCATCGGCGCGTTGAACCAGCGGTCCACGGCGGTGAGCACGACCTGCGATCCGACGGCCAGCACCAGCACCGCCGGGAATCAGCGTGAGGCCGAGCAGCAGCGCGACGAGCTTGGCGCGGAAGCGCGCGAACGGCAGCGCCCGGCGCCGTTCCACCACCAGCTTGATGACGTTGCGGGCCAGGAAGAACCCCAGCGCCAGCAGCATCATGAAGTTGGTGGCGCTGAGGGCGTAGAGCACGAACCCGGTCAGGAAGTCGGGCGACAGCCGCGCCGACCGGTCGGCCAGCCAGACCAGGCTGGCGAGCGCCGTCAGCAGCAGCACGATGCCGAGCAGGATCAGCCGCGGGTTGTCGCGGAACGGGCGCCGCCCCGCCGGCGCGGCGTCGCGCGCCGGAACCTCTCCCGCTGGAGACGTCCGCGTCCTGACCATGTCGGACACCACCGCCCGGGCGGCGGGCTATTCCTTTCCGCTCAGCAGATCCTTCAGCTCGGTCATGAACTCGCCGATGTCGCGGAAGTGGCGGTAGACCGAGGCGAAGCGCACGTAGGCCACCTTGTCGAGCTGCTTGAGCTCCTGCATGACGAAGGCGCCGACCTCGGCGGTGCTGATCTCTTTCTCGGCGCGGTCCTGGAGCATGGTCTCGACGCGATCGGCGACGCCCTCGATGGCCGCCACCGAGACGGGACGCTTCTCGCAGGCCTTGAGCAGGCCGGCGACCAGCTTCTGGCGCTCGAAGCGCTCGCGGGTGCCGTCCTTCTTGACGACCATGTAGGGGATCTCGTCGATGCGCTCGTAGCTCGTGAAGCGCTTGCCGCACTCGGCGCTGAGGCACTGCCGGCGGCGGCGGATGACATCGCCTTCCTTGCTCTCGCGGGAATCGACGACCTTGTCCCCGAGCTGGCCACAATAGGGGCACTTCACGGATGCGCCTCCTCGCGTTTCGCCTGCGTGCGCGGCGGCGCCGAGGCCCGACCACGACAGGCCTTCCTGCGCCATCAGCACCGCGCCCGCGATCAGCGTGGGCACGAAGCCGACCGCGTGCAGCACGATCGCGGCACCGACCGCGTGATCGTTGTCGACGCCGAAGAACGACGTGGCGCCGATCCGGTAGGCCTCGTGGAAGCCGCCGACCGCGCCGGGCGTCGGCACGGCGACGCCGACGACGAGCAACGCCACGAGCAGCAGCGACCCGCTCGGCGGCAGGTTCACGCCCAGGGCCACCGAGACGATCCAGATCTGCGCCGCAATCAGCAGCCACAGCACGAACGACCAAGCCAGGGCGCGGGCCAGGTGCGCCGGCTCGCGCACGACGGCCAGGCCGCTGGCAAACGCCGCGGCCATCCCGGCTGACGGTGGTGCGGAGCCGGACCGGCAGCCAGCCGGTGGTCATGGCCACGGTGCGGCCGAGCAGCGCCGGGCGTGACGCGAACGCAAACAGCACGCCGAGGCCGACGACGGCGGCGCCCGCCGGCGGCGAAGCCCCCGGCCCGCACGGTGGCATAGACCGCCGGATCCATCGCCGAGAGGCCGGGGTCGAAGACCAGCAGGAACACCGCCAGCAGCGTCAGCACGGTGACGAGATCGAGCATGCGCTCGACGATGATCGTGGCAAACACCGCCGAGGCGTCGAAGCCTTCGCGGCGCGCGAGCAGCCACGGACGCAGCACTTCGCCGGCGCGCGCCGGCAGGATGAACGACGCGGCAAAGCCAATCGTCGTGGCGCCGCAGCGCCACCGAGAACCGCGTCGGGCCGAGCGGCGCCAGCATGACCTGCCAGCGCACGGCGCGCAGCACGTAGCTGAGGAAGACGCAGACGACGCCGACGGCGACGAGCGCGGGATTGGCCGTGCGCATGACGTCCCAGACGCGACTCAGATTGGCGTTCCGCAGGAACACCCCAACCAGCACGACGGTCAACCCGAGCAGGGCGACGTTTCGGAGCCACGGGCGCATGATGAGCAGCAGTGTGTGGCCGGCCCGTCGCCGCGAGATTCGCGCGACCTGCAGCCGGCACGTCAATACTACATGAGGAGTCGACCGCGACTGCGCGAGGCCCTTGCGTCGCCGTCGTCGAATGACTACGATGCACGGTCCCGTGACGCTGAGAACGCAGAGACCATCGTGCCGCTCGCCACTCCGCTGATTACCTCCGACCTGCCTGGATTCGCCCGTGTCCGTCAGGGCAAGGTGCGCGACCTCTACGAGGTCGGCGACGATCTCCTTATCGTCGCCACCGATCGCATCTCGGCCTTCGACTACGTGCTCGGGTCGGGCATCCCCGACAAGGGCCGCGTGCTGACGCAGCTCTCGGCGTTCTGGTTCGGGCGCACGGCCGGCATCGTGCCCAATCACCTGCGCAGCGCCGCCGTCGACGCCTTCCCCGCCGCGCTCGCCCCGCACCGCGAGCAGCTGCGCGGCCGCGCCATGCTGGTGCGCAAGACCACGCCGCTGCCGGTCGAATGCGTGGCCCGCGGCTACCTGTCCGGTTCGGGCTGGAAAGACTACGTCGCCACCGGATGCGGTGTGCGGCATTCCACTGCCGGCCGGACTGCGCGAGTCGGACCGTCTGCCCGCAGCCGATCTTCACGCCGGCCACCAAGGCCGACAGTGGGCACGACCTGAACATCCCGGAAGACGAGGCGGCGCGCATCGTCGGCGCCGACCTGCTGCCGCGCCTCAAGGCGCTCACCATGGAGCTCTACGCCTTCGGCGTGGCCCACGCCGAGAGCTGCGGCATCATCCTGGCCGACACCAAGTTCGAATTCGGGCTGACCGACGACGGCGAGCTGCTGCTCATCGACGAGGCCATGACCCCGGACTCGTCGCGCTACTGGCCGCGCGACACCTACGCGCCGGGCGGCCCGCAGGCCAGCTTCGACAAGCAGTTCGTGCGCGACTACCTCGAGTCGATCCGCTGGAACAAGCAGCCGCCCGTGCCGTCGCTGCCCGACGACGTCGTCACCCGCACCCGCGACAAGTACCTCGAGGCGTTCGAGCGGCTCACCGGGCATCCGCTGGAGATCGCCGGTGCGTGAGCAACTCGACCGGATCGTCGCCGAGATGGTCGAGAAGGGCGTGCACTTCGAGGACGCGCAGCGCGAATTCGAGCGACGCTTCATTACCAGGGTGGTGGCCCACTGCGACGGCAACGTCGGCCGCGCCGCCGAGGCGCTCGGCATGCACCGCAACACCCTGACCCGCAAGGTGGCGGCCCTGAAGATCCGCCTCGGCCGCTCCCCGCGCGGCCTAGCCCCGGCCGTCGGCCTGTCTTGACACCCCTCGCGCCAGCCGCTACGATTAGCAGTCTGAAGCCTTGAGTGCTAGCCGCCATCGGCGACGAGTGCTAAGGCGACCACATGTCTTCGCGGCCCGCCGGGCCGCAATTCGAGTGACCGGAGTTCCAAGATATGGCTACGAAACTGCGTCCGCTGCACGACCGGATCCTCGTCGAGCGCATCGAGGAAGGTGAACAGAAGGTCGGGGGCATCATCATCCCCGACAGCGCCAAGGAAAAGCCCCAGCAGGGCAAGGTCGTCGCCGTCGGCGCCGGCAAGCCCGACAAGGACGGCAAGAAGACCCCCCTCGACGTCAAGGCGGGCGACACGATTCTCTTCGGCAAGTACTCGGGTCAGGAAATCAAGATCGACGGCAACGAGTACCTCATCATGCGCGAGGACGAAGTCCTGGCCGTGGTCGAGAAGTAACCCAGGAACGAACGGAGACAGGCGCACATGGCGAAGCAGATTATTTACGGCGAGCAGTCGCGGCAGGCAATCCTGCGCGGCGTGAACCAGCTGGCCGACGCGGTCAAGGTCACGCTCGGTCCCAAGGGCCGCAACGTGGTTCTCGACAAGAAGTTCGGCTCCCCCACCATCACCAAGGACGGCGTGACGGTGGCCAAGGAAATCGACCTGAAGGACCCGCTCGAGAACATGGGCGCCCAGATGGTCCGCGAAGTCGCCAGCAAGACCTCGGACACGGCCGGTGACGGCACGACCACGGCAACCGTGCTGGCCCAGGCCATCTACCGCGAAGGCGCGCGCAACGTGGTGGCCGGCGCCAACCCGATGGAGCTGAAGCGCGGCATCGAGAAGGCCGTCGAGGTCATGACCGCCGAGATCAAGAAGATGGCCAAGCCCGTCAAGGGCAACATGATCGCCCAGGTCGGCATGATCTCGGCCAACAGCGATCACACCATCGGCACGATCATCGCGGAAGCGATGGAGAAGGTCGGCAAGGACGGCGTCATCACCGTCGAAGAGGCCAAGACGCTCGAGACGACGCTCGACGTGGTCGAGGGCATGCAGTTCGACCGCGGCTACCTCTCGCCCTACTTCGTGACCGACCCCGAGCGCATGGAAGTGGTGCTCGAGAACCCCGTCATCCTGATCCACGAGAAGAAGATCAGCTCGATGAAGGACCTGCTGCCCGTGCTGGAACAGGTGGCGCGCCTCGGCCGCCCCCTGCTGATCATCGCGGAAGACATCGAAGGCGAGGCCCTGGCCACGCTCGTCGTCAACAAGCTGCGCGGCACGCTGCACGCCGCCGCCGTCAAGGCTCCGGGCTTCGGCGACCGCCGCAAGGCGATGCTCGAAGACATCGCCGTGCTGACCGGCGGCAAGGCCATCACCGAAGACCTCGGCGTCAAGCTCGAGAACATCAAGATCGAAGACCTCGGCAAGGCCAAGAAGGTCACGATCGACAAGGACAACACCACCATCGTCGAGGGCGGTGGCGACAGCAAGGCCATCGAAGGCCGCGTCAAGCAGATCCGCATGCAGGTCGAAGAGACCTCGTCGGACTACGACCGTGAGAAGCTCCAGGAACGCCTGGCCAAGCTCGTGGGCGGCGTCGCGGTCATCAAGGTGGGCGCGGCCACCGAGACCGAGATGAAGGAAAAGAAGGCGCGCGTGGAAGACGCCATGCACGCCACCAAGGCGGCCGTCGAAGAGGGCATCGTGCCCGGCGGCGGCGTGGCCCTGCTGCGCGCCAGCAAGGCGCTCGACAGCCTCAAGCTCGAAGGCGACCAGGCGGTGGGCGTGGCCATCATCCGCCGCGCCATCGAAGAACCCTGCCGCTGGATTGCCACCAACGCCGGACACGAAGGCTCGATCGTCGTGGCCAAGGTCAAGGAAGGCAAGGGCGACGAGGGCTTCAACGCGGCCACCGACGTCTACGAGGATCTGGTCAAGGCCGGCGTCATCGACCCCGCGAAGGTCGTGCGCAATGCCCTGCAGAACGCCTCGTCGATTGCCAGCCTGCTGCTGACCACCGAAGCCATCGTGGCGGAGATTCCTGAAGACAAGAAGGAAGCTCCGGGCGGCGGCGGGATGCCCGGCGGCGGCATGGGCGGGATGTACTAAGGTCTGCCGGCCACGGACCGGGGGCCGGCTCGCGAGAGCCGCCCTCGGGACCAGCCGACGACTCGGCACGACTCTGAAGCCCGGTGGTTCATCCACCGGGCTTTTTCTTTTGCCGCCGGCGGCGACGAGCCTGCTCCCGATTCCCCCGCCGCCATGCCCGCCGTCCGGCTCCGGCGCTCGCGTCCCGGCGCAGCTAGCGTACGAAGCGGACGCGGAACAGCTTGGGCCAGAGCTTGCCGGTGATGAGGAACGTGTCGGTGGCGGCATCATAGGCGATGCCGTTGAGCACGTCGGTGCCGTAGCGCTCGGCCGGATTGAGCAGGTTGGACGCGTCGATGGTGGCCGTGACCGCGCCGGTCTTCGCGTCGACGCGCACGATCCGGTCGGTCATCCAGACGTTGGCGTAGACGTGCGGCCCCACGCACTCGAGTTCGTTGAGCTGGTCGACCGGCTGCCCCTGGTCCCGGACCGTGACTTCGCGCACCTGGCGGAACGTCTCGGGACCGCGGAACGACAGCCGCGCGCTGCCGTCGCTCATGACCAGGTCGCGTCCGTCGTGGCACAGGCCCCAGCCCTCGCCGGTGTAGGGGAACGACGGCCCCTTCTTGAAGGTGTCGCGGTCGTAGGTGAACGCGGTCTCGTGCTTCCAGCTGATCTGGAAGAGCCGCGTGCCGACGAGCGCCAAACCTTCGGCGAACACCGGCGCCGGCACGTCGAGCTGGCGCAGGACCTTGCCGGTGGCCAGGTCCACCTCGCGCAGGCTCGAGCGCCCCTCGAGCCCGGTGCTCTCGAACAGCCGCCCGCCGGCCAGCACCAGGCCCTGCGTGAACGCACCCGGGTCGTGCGGGTAGGTCTGCACCACCTGCACCCGGAGCCGCTCGCTCGCCAGCCGCTGTCCGGCGCGCCGGTGCGGCGTCCGGCAACGACTCGGCCCGGCCGGCGTCGCACCCAGCCAGCAGCGGCAGGCACAGGGCCAGCGCCGCGCACCGCATCGACATCATTGGCAGGGCCACGCTCGGGTTCCTCGTCAACGCAAGGTGAAGGTGAGCTCGATGGTGATTCGCACCGCCACCGGCTCGCCCAGCCGGGTGCCGGGCATGAAGCGCCACTGCCGCGCCGCCTTCACCGCCTCTTGATCGAGCCCGAAGGTCGAATCCAGCGAGCGCACCACTTCGACGCGCCCCACCGTGCCGTCGGGCAGCACGATGCAGCGCAGCCAGACCACGCCCTGCACCTTGGCGCGCATCGCCTCGGCGGTGTAGGCCGGCTTCACTTCCTTGATCACGCGCGGCGCGATCACGCCGTTGCCGATCTCGTACTCGCCGCCGCCGACGCCAGCGGTGTTGCCGGTGCCCAGGCCGCGGCCATTGCCGTCGCCGGAGCCGCCGCCCGTGCCGGTGCCGCCGCCACCGCCGGAGCCGCTCCCCGCCGAGGTCGAGGCCGGCGCTTCCGCGATGATGGCTCCGGGGGCTTCGACCGGGGCCGCCGCGGTCTGGACGGCCGGGAGCAGCGTCTCCTGCGGTGGCTCTTCCTTGGGTGGCGCTTCGACCGGCTTGGGTTCCACCTCGACGGGAACGCTTACCTTTTCCTTGCCCGGCAGCTCGACCTTCTTGGCCGGCTCCGGGGTGTTGTCGCCGCCGCCGCCACCGCCGCCGCCGGGTCCTTCTTCGGCGATCCAGACGATGTCGTCGGGCAGCCGTTCGGGGATGACTTCGGCCACCTGGCGCTCGGGCATCAGCTGAATGGCCAGCAGGACGAGCAGGACGCCCGCCACATGCGTGACCACCGAGACGCCAACTGCTCCCCCGAGACGACGGTGCTCGAAGTCGAACGACACCTCGTCCGGACGGTCCAGCAGTACATGCGCCGATCCGGTGGGCAGTCGGCGGGCGGTTGCGGCCGTGCTCTGTGGGTCGGACATTCGCGATCAGCAGTACTCAGTCGGCGCGAGTTCAATTCTGACCGACGGTTCTCGATCTAGACAAGTGCAAACCGCGATCCAGCCGCGACGGCGCCGCGCCCCGCTGCCCTTTGGACGCCGCGGCACGGCTCGTGGACGCACGCGGCGCGCCGGGAAGACAATGCTAGAATCCTGGCATGTCCACGCACGTGTTCGCCCTCCTTGGACCTCTGGGCCTGCCGGAGATGCTGATCATCCTGGCGATCGTCATCCTGATCTTCGGGGCCAACCGGCTGCCGGAGCTCGGCCGCGGCATCGGCGCCGGGATCAAGAACTTCAAGTCGGGGATCAAGGACGAGAGCCAGAAGGACTGAGCGGCGCCCGCCGTCGGTCAGAGCACGATCCGGACGTCGCCAGCCCGCCTGGTGACGCGCTCGCGGTCCAGGTACTCCAACAGGGGAATCGCAAACTTCCGGGACACGTTGTAGGTGTCCTTGAACGACTTGACGTCCACCGTCGCCCGGCCGTTCTCGGCGCCCGCCTTCAATCCCGCCACGTCGCTTTTCAGCCGCTCGAGCACTTCGCGGTGGAACACCAGCGTGTCGACGCGCAGCAGCCGCTTCTGCTTGATCATCAACTGCGTGATGCGCTCGACGAGGGCCGGAGCGCGTCGGGCCTCGGCCGCCAGCGCCGGCCGCGTCGGGCGGAGTGAAGCCGGCCTCGAGATAGCGCTGGTCGAGCCACTCGTAGACCTGGAGTTCTTCCGGCGTCATCGACACCCGGTGCGAGGCCAGCGCCAGCGTGTCGGTGGCCGAAACGCGTCCCGGCCGCCACCAGTTCGGCGATGAGCCGCTCGAACACCGCCGGCGGCATCGTGGCGAACCAGCGGCCGCGTACTTCTTCCCGCGGGATGCCGGCGACGAGCGGACTGGCCTGATGGAACCCGGCGAGCCCCGCCAGGACCGCCGGTATCGGCGCCCGGGCCGCCGGTCCGTCCACGACCGCATCGCCGGCGACGACCACCGCGCCGTCGCCATCGAGCGCCTCCAGCGAGGCGGCCAGTTCGGCGCGGGCCGTGCCGGTCCGCGCCGCCAGCTCCGCGATCGTCACCCCCTGCAGGCCGGCGCCGGCCGCCATCACGCCAATGGCGGCGCGCCGGTCGGCCACCGGATCGTCGAGCAGTTGCAGGGCGGCCAGGCGCGCCACGCCGCGAGGCGTGCGCACGCCGGCCCGCGGCGGCAGCGGGTCGAGCACGGCTCCCCCGCCGATGGTCACGAGCGGCGAGTAGCTGCGCAGGATGAACCGGTCGCCGCGCGTCACGACCGCGGGCGACTCGAAGCGCAGGCGCACATCCGCCGCCGCGCCCGGCGCCACCAGACCCGACGCCCCGGCCACCGACACCCGCGCGAGCGCTTCGGCCGTGCCCTGGTGCACGCGCACGCGCGCCCCGTGCTTCAGGCTGGCGCCGGGCAGCATCGTGATCCTCGCGTCGAGCCGGCGCGTGGCGCGCAGCGCCCCCGGCGCCGCCACGACGCTGCCTCGCGCCACGTCGGCGACGTCCACGCCGGCCAGGTTCATGGCCACGCGCTCCCCGGCCGCGGCCGTGGGGCGGGGGCGGCCGTGCACGTGGAGGCCGCGCACCTTGACGCGCGTGCCGGCCGGCAGCAGTTCCAGTTCGTCGTCGATGGCCACGGCGCCTGAGGCCAGCGTGCCGGTCACCACCGTGCCGAAACCCTTCATCGAGAAGGCGCGGTCCACCGGCAGCCGGGCCGGGCCGCCGCCCCCGCGCGGCGGCAGCGCGCCGGCGATGTCGATGAGCGCGGCCCGCAGATGCGTCCAGGCCCTCGCCGGTGACCGACGACACCGGCAGCACCGGCGCGTCCTCGAGGAACGACCCGGCGACCAGCTCGCGGACCTCGAGCGCCGCAAACTCCAGCGTCGTCTCGTCGGCGGCGTCGCTCTTGGTCAGCACCACCAGGCCGCGGGCCACGCCGAGCAGGCGGCAGATGTCGAAGTGCTCGCGGGTCTGCGGCATCACCGACTCGTCGGCGGCCACGACCAGCAGCACCACGTCGATGCCGCCCACGCCGGCGAGCATGGCGCGCACGAAGCGCTCGTGGCCGGGCACGTCCACGAACGAGGCGACGAGGTCGTCGGTCAGCTGGGCGTGCGCGAAGCCCAGCTCGATGGTGATGCCGCGCGCCTTCTCTTCCTTCAGGCGATCGGGATCGGTGCCGGTCAGCGCCCGCACCAGCGAGCTCTTGCCGTGGTCGATGTGCCCGGCGGTGCCGACGATGATCGTGCGCATCGCCGCCTAGCGCCCCTTCTTGCGCGCGGTGCGCTCCCGCTTCCCGGCCCGCCCGCGCTGGGCCGGGGCGGCCCGCCGGGGCGTGGCGCCGCCCCGCTTCGGGCGTGGCCACGCTGCGCCGGGCGCCGCGGGCGCCCTCGTTGGCCCGCACCGTCTCGACGCTGACCGCCTCGGCCAGCTCGATCTGGCGCCGCTCCATGTCCACGCGCACGACCTGGACGCGCACGGCGTCGCCCAGCCGGAAGATCCGCTTGGTGCGTTCCCCGAAGAGCACGCGCGCCTGCTCGTCGAAGCGGTAGTAGTCGTCGGCCAGGGTCGAGACGTGAACCAGGCCCTCGACGAAGTGCTCGGTGAGCTGCACGAACAGGCCGAAGGCGGTGACGCCGGTGATGTAGCCGCCGTAGATCTCGCCGACCTTGTCGGCCATGAAGCGGACCTTCTTCCACTGCAGCAGCTCGCGCTCCGCTTCCTGCGCGCGCCGTTCCATCGCCGAGGTATGCGCGCCCACTTCCGGCAGCGCCTCCTCGAGTTCGGCCCGCCGTTCCTCGTCGGCCTGGCCGTGACGCAGTTCGCGCAGCAGGCGGTGGACGACGAGATCGGGGTAACGGCGAATCGGCGAGGTGAAGTGCGTGTAGGTGTGCGCGGCCAGGCCGAAGTGCCCGAGGTTGGTCGCGTCGTAGCGCGCCTTCTGCATGGTGCGGAGCATCAGGAAGGCGATCGGGCGCTCCTCGGGGGCGCCCTTGATCTTGTCGACCAGGTGCTGGAAGTGCCGCGGATGTACCCCGCCGGGCGGCGCCGCCAGGCTGAAGCCGAGCGAGGTGACGAACTCCTCGAACTCGAGGACCCGCAGCGGGTCGGGCGCTTCGTGGACGCGGAAGAGCGAGGGCATGCCCTCGCTCTCGAGGTGCGCCGCCACCGTCTCGTTGGCCAGCAGCATGAACTCCTCGATGATCCGGTGCGCGACGTTGCGTTCCGAGGCGACGATGGCGGCAATCGCGCCGGCGTCGTCGACCACCACCTCGGCCTCGGGCAGATCGAAGTCGATCGAGCCGCGCCGGCGCCGCCGCTCGTTGAGGACGGTGAACAGCTCCCGCATCAGCTCGAACATCGGCACGAGCTCGGCATACTGGGCCAGCAGCGCCGGGTCGCGATCGGTGACGATGCCGTTGACCGCGGTGTAGGTCATGCGGGCCCGGCTGTGGATGACGCCGTCGTGCAGCTCGTGGCGCACGACCTGGCCGCGCTCATCGATCTCCATGAGACACGACTGCACCAGCCGGTCGACATGCGGGTTGAGGCTGCACACGCCGGTAGCCAGCTCGTGCGGGAACATGTGCACGGCCCGCTCCGGGAAGTAGACCGAGGTGCCCCGTTCGAAGCCGTCGAGATCGAGGGCGCTGCCCTCCGGAACGTAGTGGGCCACGTCGGCGATGTGCACGCCCAGCCAGTAGTGGCCGTTCGGCAAGCGCTCGATCGAGATGGCGTCGTCGAAGTCGCGGGCGTGCTCGCCGTCGATGGTCACGATCGGGCGCTGGCGGAAGTCGGTGCGCCCTTCCAGATCGTGCGGATGCACGGCCACGTCGCGGGCCCGCGCCTCGGCGACTGCGTCGGGCGCGTGATCGTCGGGGATGCCGTGCTTGCGCAGGACCACCTCGGTGTCGACGCCGGGGTCGTCGAGCGCGCCCAGCACCTCGACCACGCGGCCGGAGGCCTCGGCCGTCACGCCGGGCCAGCGCGTGACCTCGACGGTCACCATGTCGCCGTCGTCGGCGCCCAGGCTGTCGTCGATGGCGACGCGGATGTCGGTATCGAGCCGGGCATCGAAGGGCCGGACCACCGTCAGGCCCTTGCGGTCGCGGCGCATCTGCCCGACGACGCGCGGGCTGCGCCGCTCGACCACTTCGAGCACGCGGCCCTCGGCGCGTCCGTCGTCCTTGCGAAGTTCGATGCGGGCGACCACGAGATCGCCGTGCATGGCACCGCTGCGGCGATGGGCCGGGATGAAGACGTCGTCGCCGCCGCCGCCGGGCATGACGAAGGCAAAGCCGCTCGCGTGCCCCTGCAGGCGCCCGGTCACGTCGTGCACGCGCTCGGGCAGCGCGTAGCGATTGCCGCGCACGACGGTGAGCGCACCCTCGGCGGCGAGCAGCTTCAACTGGCGCTTGAACGAGGCCTGGGCCTCGCGGGGGATGGCCAGCGCGCGCGCCAGGTCGCGGGCGGTCGCGGGTGGGCCAGCGTGCGTGCGAATGGCCCTGAGGAGGGCGTCCTGGTCGGTCACGGAGGGAACGACTGCTAGCCTATCAGCCCCGCGCCGTCAGCAGCACCTGAATGTCGCCGACATTGGTGTCGCTCGGACCAGGCACGACGAGATCGCCGAGGGCGGCAAAGAACGCATAGCTGTCGTTGCGCTCGAGGTAGGCGGCCGGACGATCGAGCGCCAGGGCCGCGGCGCGCGACGCCGAAGTAGGGTCCACGATCGCGCCGGCCGCATCGGTGGGCCCGTCGATGCCGTCGGTGCCGATCGACACCAGGGCCGCCGGCCACGCCGCCGCGCTCATGGCCGCCACGAGGGCCAGCGCGAACTCCTGGTTGCGTCCGCCCCGTCCGGAGCCGCGCACGGTGACCGTCGTTTCCCCGCTGGACACGACCGCGACGCGCTGTCCGGCGGCGTCGACCCGGGCGCGGGCGTCCTGCCACCAGGCGATCGCCGAGGCGCGGGCCTCGCCGGCGACCGGCGCCTCCAGCACGATCGGCTCATAGCCGAGCGCGGCGGCGTGCCGCGCCGCGGCGGCCATGGCCTGAGCTCGACCGCCGATGACCCGCGCGCTGGCCCGGGCCAGACGAGGGTCGCCGGCCTTGGGCGTGTCGGGAATCCGCCCGGCGCACCCCGCTTCCGCCAGCGCGACGGCGGTGGCATCGGGCGGGCGCTGGCCCGGTGAAGCGATGGAGCACGTCGAGGGCGGCGTCCCAGGTGGAGCTGTCGGCCACGCCGGGACCCGAACCGATGACGCTGAGGTCGTCGCCGATGACGTCGGAGATGGCCAGCGTGACGGTCGTACCGGCACAGGCCGCCGCCAGCCGTCCGCCCTTGACCGCGGAGAGGTGCTTCCGCACGGCGTTCAGGGCGGTGATGTCGCCGCCGGCTTTCATCACCTGGGCGACGACGCGCTGCTTGACGGCCAGCGTCAGGCCCGGCATCGGTGCGGCCATCAGCGCGCTGGCGCCGCCCGACAGCAGACAGACCAGGCATCCGTCGGCCGGCACGCTGCCGGCGAGCGCGAGGGCCTCGCGGCCGCCCGCGAGGCTGCCGTCGTTGGCCAGCGGGTGCCCGCCTTCGACGAAGGGGTGGGCTGCGGGCCAGCCGGCCGGACGGCGCGGGCCCATGACCAGGCGGCGGGCGATGGGCAGCGGCGCCACCCGGAGAAACGCCTCGAACATCGCCGCCGCGGCCTTACCGACGGCGAGCACGTGCAGCGTGCGCGGCGCTGACCCGACCGCGTCGCGCAGCCCGCCCATCGCCGCCGGGACGAGGACGTGCGGCGACACTGCGGCAACGGCGGAGCCGGCCACGGCGACGGCCTCGGCGCGCAGGCGCTCGAGGGCGCCGGTCAGTTGATGTGCAGGGGGTCGGTCCAAGCCGACAAGCCAGGTCACGACGTCGAACTCTTTCAGGAGCTGCGCGACCACGACGTCGGCGTCGTCCTTGTGGGAGAGCGCGTCGATCTCCGCGATGATGCGGCACAGGGCCGATTCGACGGAGCTGATGGCATGCTCCGAGAAGTATTCGCGCTGCGCATCCAGGCAGTCCTGGTGCTTGACGAACTCTTCTCGGTAGAAATCAATCAGGGAAAGGACGGGCGCGGAAGGAAGGGGACTTTCGCTCAGGAAGTGCGGCATGTGGCCTCTGGTCCTGTGCATCATCCGGATTATTTCGAGTGTAAAGCCGGCGTATCGGACGCTGTCAACGGGCGACGGGACCCTGGGGATTCCAGCGCCAGGTGGCCAGCAACCCGGCGGCAGCCCCCACCAGTCGCCCCGGCCAGCACCAGCACCACCGCCTCGGTCCAGCCGAGCGCCTGGATGCGGCCTCGGGCCAAGCGCAGTCCACGGCCGGGCCGAGCGCGCCCGACAAGGCCCGACCGAGCGCCGCCAGACCGCCCAGCGCCACGAGCGCGCCCAGCGCCCCCTGGATCGCCCCCTCCATCACGAACGGGCCGCGGATGAAGGCGACCGGCGCGCCCACCAGGGCCATGATGCCGATCTCGTCGCGCCGCGCCTCGAACGACAGCCGCACCACCGCGACGACGGTGGTCGCCGCGCCGAGCACGAGCGCCAGCGCCGCCACCCAGCCGGCGGTGCGCAGAGCCGTGAGCACGGCGACGAGGCGCGACAGCCAGCGTTGGTCGTAGCGCACGTCGGCCACGCCGGGCAGCGTGGCCACGGCGGCGGCCAGGGCCTGGGCGCCATCGGCCATGCCGGCTTCGCGACAAGCGCACGTCGAACGACGCCGGGAACGGGTTGGCGTCGAGCGACGCCGGTGACGTCGCCCAGGTCGGGGAACTCGGCGCCGAAGCGCGCCAGCGCTTCTTCCTTGGTCACGAAGGTGACCTCGGCCACGCCAGCCTCGCCGGCGAGCTTCTGGCGGATGGCGGCGCGCTCCGGTTCCGACACCACGTCGTCGAGGTAGACCGACATCTCGGCCGACTGCGTCCACGTGCCGGCCACGCGGACCACGGTGCTGGAGACCACCCGGAAGGCGCCGAGCATGGCAAACGCCACGGCGATGGTCGGCCATCGACAGGACCAGCGCCCACCGGGCCCGGCCGAGGCTGACGACTGCCTCCTGCCACGCGTAGGTCAGCGCCCGCTCATGCCTCGTCCCTCGGCGCGCGGCCCTGCTCGAGGTGCAGCACCCGGCGCCCGACGTGGGCGATGAGCGCGCGATCGTGGGTGGCCACGAGCACCGTCGTGCCGCTGGCGTTGATGTCGCGGAAGAGGTCCATGATCTCGAGCGACAGATCGGGGTCGAGGTTGCCGGTCGGCTCGTCGGCCAGGACCACCTGCGGGTCGTTCACGAGCGCCCGGGCAATGGCGATGCGCTGCTGTTCCCCGCCCGAGAGCTCCGGCGGATACGCCATGGCGCGATGCTGCAGGCCGACCCACTTCAGCACCTGGTAGGTCTTGCGCCGCTGCTGCTCGACCGGCACGCCGAGCACCCGCATGACGAAGGCCACGTTGTCGAAGACGGTCTTCGTCGGCGATGAGCTTGAAGTCCTGGAAGACGACGCCGAGCGACCGCCGGTAGGCCTGCACCTCGCTGGTCGTCGAGCGTGGCCAGTTCGCGGCCGCCGACCTTGAGCGAGCCGTCGGTCGGCACTTCCTGACGCAGCAGCAGCCGCAGCAGCGTCGACTTGCCGGCGCCGCTCGGTCCGGTCAGGAACACGAACTCGCCCTTGTCGACGGTGAACGACAACTTGTCGAGTGCGAGCACGTCGGTGCCGTACACCTTCGTGACATTGTGCAGGTCGATCACGGTCGCTCCGCCCCTCGCGCGCCGCCGACGACGGACATCGGGCGCGTGCCGCCCATACTAGCAGGCCGACGCGCCGGCCGCCGCGGCGGCTCCGGGATCAGGCGTCGAGTGCCGTCCGCATCAGTTGACTGAGTCGCTTCGGATCGGCCTTGCCGCCCGAGGCCTTCATGGCTTCGCCGACGAGGAAGCCGAAGGTCGCCTTCTTCCCGGCGCGATACTGCGCCACGGCGTCGGCGTGGGCCGCGAACACCTGGGCCACGATGCCGCCGAGCGCGCCCTCGTCGGAGACCTGCGCGAGCCCCTGCTCGGCGACGATGTCGGCGGCCTGCGCGTCCGGTGCCGTACATCTGCTCGAAGACGCCCTTTGGCCACGGTGGTGCTGATGGTGCCGCCGTCGACGAGCCGGATCAGCGCGCCGAGCGCTTCGGCGCTCACGCCGACCGTGGCGATGGTTGCGTCGTGCGCCTTCAGCGAGCCGCAGCACCTCGCCCATCACCCAGTTGCTCGCCGCCTTGGCGTTGCCCGACGAGGCCGCCACCGCCTCGAAGTAGTCGGCCATCCCGCGCGTTTCGGTGAGGACCGCCGCGTCGTAGGCCGGCAGCTTGTGATCGCGCTCGAAGCGGGCCCGCCGGTCGTCGGG
Source organism: uncultured Acidobacteriota bacterium (assembly GCA_963834325.1). GTDB lineage: Bacteria > Acidobacteriota > Vicinamibacteria > Vicinamibacterales > UBA2999 > CADEFD01. The sequence goes on along the minus strand of CAWIBL010000012.1, from coordinate 1,420,997 downwards.
CAGTTCCGGCATGGCCGCGGCCACGCGCGCGCGCCGGTCCGGGCCGACCACGAGCGGCGGCAGATCCGGCTCCGGGAAGTAGCGGTAGTCGTGCGCCTCTTCCTTGCTGCGCATCGAGAAGGTACGGCCCAGCGCCGAGTCGAAGAGGCGCGTTTCCTGCACGACGCGTTCGCCCCGGCTCACCAGGTCGATCTGGCGGGCGATCTCGTACTCGAGCGCCTTCTGCAGGTAGCGGAACGAGTTGACGTTCTTGACCTCGGCCTTGGTGCCGAGCGCGGTCTGCCCCTGCGGACGCACCGAGACGTTGGCGTCGCAGCGCAGGCTGCCTTCTTCCATGTTGCCGTCGTTGGCGCCAATCCAGACGAGCAGGCGGCGCACGATCTCGAAGTAGTGCGCGGCCTCGGTCGGCGTGCGCAGTTCCGGCTCGCTCACGATCTCGATGAGCGGCACGCCGGCCCGGTTGTAGTCGACGTAGGTGCGGCGATCGGAATCGGCAAACCCCTCGTGCAGGGACTTGCCGGCGTCCTCTTCCATGTGGATGCGCGTCAGCGCGATGGCCCGCGGCCCGTGGCTCGCCGTCGACCACCACCTGTCCCCCGGTGGCGAGCGGCCGCTCGTACTGGGAGATCTGGTAGCCCTTGGGCAGGTCGGGATAGAAGTAGTTCTTGCGCGCGAAGACCGACGTCTCGTGCACCTCGCAGCCGAGCGCCAGCGCCGCCGCAACCGCCAGATCGACGGCCGCGCGCGTTCAGCACCGGCAGCGCGCCGGGCAGGCCCAGGCACACCGGGCAGACGTGGCGTGTTCGGCGCGTCGCCGAAGCGCGCCGGACAGCCGCAGAAGATCTTGGTGGCGGTCAGCAGCTGCGCGTGGATCTCGAGCCCGATGACGGCCTCGTACTCCACGCGCGCCGGCGCGGCCGCGCTCACCCGCGCGGGCCGGCCGCGACGACGCTGGCGTCGACATCGCCGGCGAACGTCTTGAAGTTCTCGACGAACATCGTGGCCAGCTTGGCCGCCTGGGCGTCGTAGGCCGCCGGGTCGGCCCAGGTGCCGCGCGGGTCGAGCACGCTGTCGGGCACGCCGGGGCAGCGTGGTCGGCACGTCGACGTTGAACACCGGGTGGCGGGTGTAGGCCACCTGGTCGAGCTCGCCCGGACAGCGCGGCGCGGATCATGGCGCGGGTGTAGGCGATCTTCATGCGGCTGCCGACGCCGTGCGGGCCGCCGGTCCAGCCGGTGTTGACCAGCCACACGCGGGCGTTGTGCGTGGCGATTTGCTCGCCCAGCATCTTCGCGTAGACGTTCGGGTTGAGCGGCAGGAACGGCGCGCCGAAGCAGGTGCTGAAGGTGGCGCTCGGCTCGGTCACGCCCTTCTCGGTGCCGGCGACCTTGGCGGTGTAGCCCGACAGGAAGTGGTACATCGCCGCCTCGGGCGACAGCCGCGCGATCGGCGGCAGCACGCCGAAGGCGTCGGCGGTCAGCATCACGATGTTCTTCGGATGGCCGCCCTGGCCGCCGGGCACGCGCGTTGTCGATGAACTCGATCGGATAGGCGGCGCGGGTGTTCTCGGTGAACTCGCGAGGAGTCGAGATCGAGTTCGCGCGTGTCGGGATCGATCGCCACGTTCTCGAGCACCGTGCCGAAGCGGCGCGTGGTGGCGTAGATCTGCGGCTCGGCTTCGGCCGAGAGGCGGATGGTCTTGGCGTAGCAGCCGCCTTCGAAGTTGAACACGCCGCGGTCGCTCCAGCCGTGCTCGTCGTCGCCGATCAGGCCGCGCTCCGGGTCGCTCGACAGCGTCGTCTTGCCGGTGCCCGACAGCCCGAAGAAGAGCGCCGTGTCGCCGGCCGCGCCGATGTTGGCCGAGCAGTGCATCGACAGCACGCCCTTCAGCGGCAGCACGTAGTTGAGCACGCTGAAGATCGACTTCTTGTTCTCGCCGGCGTAGCTGGTGCCGGCGATGAGCACTTCCTTGGCCGCCATGTTCAGGGCCACGACGACGTCCGAGCGGGTGCCGTGCCGGGCCGGGTCGGCCTGGAACGACGGCGCGCAGATGACGGTGAACTCGGGCTGGTGTGCCGCCAGCTCGTCAGGCGGTCGGCACGATGAACAGGTTGCGGACGAAAAGGCTCTGCCAGGCCAGTTCGCTGACCACCCGCACGGGCAGGCGGTAGGCCGGGTCGGCGCCGGCGTGCAGGTTCTGGACGAACAGGTCCTTGGCCGCGAGGTGCGCGACGATGTCGGCGCGCAGGGTCGCGAAGTGCTCTGGCGACATGGGCCGGTTGACCTTGCCCCAGTGCACATGAGCTTCGCTGGACGCGTCCTTCACGACGAACTTGTCGTTCGGCGACCGCCCGGTGTGCTGGCCGGTGCGACAGACGAGCGGCCCCTCGGCGGCCACCATGCCTTCGTTCCGCCGGAGAGCGTGCTCGTAGAGAACGGGCGCGGTGAGATTCCAGTACACCTGGCCGGTCGTGGTGATGCCGTGCGCGTCAAGTCCGGACGTGTGTCCGTGGGTCGATGCCATTACGTCTCCCGTGGGCCCAAGCCAATCGGCGGCCCAAACCACGTGATCGTACCGACCCTGATTGCGAGAAGTCAATATTCCTGGCGCATGTCCTTGATAGAATCTTGTAAACAGGCGGCGGCCCAGCCCCGTATACCCCATGACACGACTTCCCCCGCGCGGCGCCTCCGCTCGAATCGGTGCCCGATGCGGCGGCCTTGGCCGCCGAGGTCAAGGCGCTGCTCGAATCCGGCCGCCGCGACGAGGCGGCGGAACGCTTCGGGGTGCTGGTGGGGGCGTGGCAGCGCCGGGCGCTGCGGCTGGCGCTGCACTATCTGGGCAACGCCGCCGACGCGGACGACGCCGTGCAAGACGCGTTCGTGAAGTTGTTTGCGCACATGACCGCCTACCGGGCCGACCTGTCGTTCGACGCGTGGTTCACGAGAATTGTCGTGAATACGTGCCTCGACCATCTGAAGGCCCGCCGGCGGCTGCCCTCGTGGTCTGGCGGCGCCCAGACCTCGGCCGCGGACCTGGCCGAGGCCCTGCCCAGCCATGAACCTTCGGCCGAGCGCCGTCTCGTCGCCCGCGACCGCTGGCGGGCGCTCAGCGCCGCCGTCGGCAACCTGCCGGCACGGCAGCGCGACGATCTTCCTGCTCACCCACCTCGACGAGCAGCCGCCCCAGGCCATCGCCGAGGTCCTCGGGATGAAACCCGCCACCGTCCGCGTGCACCTCTTCCGGGCGCTCCGCCGCATCCGGTCGGTGCTGGGAGACCGGTCATGACCTGGTTCAGCCGCCACCTCGACGCCGCCGCCCTCGGGTTGGCAGTGCTCGACGACGCCGTCGATCCGCGGGCCGAGGCGCACCTGAGCTCCTGCGCCCGTTGCCGTCGTGAACACGCCCGGATTGCCGCCGCCCTCGATCAGGCCCGGACCGGCGCTGACGCGGCGGTCGACGCGGCGTTCGGCGCCGCCGACCTGGAGCGCCAGCGGCACGCCATCCTGCAGCGTATCGCCAAGAGCGGCGGCGTGGCTCGAGTGCTCCGTTTCCCCCAGGGTGTGGACGACCGTCCGCCGCAGGCCCCCCGGACCGAGGCGCGCTGGCTGGCCGTCGCCGCCGCGGCTGGGCTGGTCATCGGCCTGGCCGCCGGCCAGGTGCCGCACCTCTACGACCAATGGACGACCCGGGTCACGACCGGCGTGGCCCGTGCCAATACCTCTCCCGTCGGCATCCAAGCCGCCGACTGGCGCCTCGACGACACCCTGCTGAGCGAGGTCGACGCCGCCCTCGACGGCAACACCCGGCCGGAACTCGAGGCGCTCGACGCGCTCACGCCGGTCCACTACGAACCCCGGTAGGTCCTGGTGCCATCACTGATTTTCAAGAAGGGCCTCGACCTCAAGCGCGAGGTCGCCGAACAACTCGCCGCCAACTACCACAGCGAGCTCGTCGCCGGGATCAAGGCCAACGACTACACCTACGTGCACGGGCGGCTCACCGTGCACCTGGCCCGCGAGTTCGGGTTCTGCTACGGCGTCGATCGCGCGGTCGACTACGCCTACCAGGCACGCCTGAAGTTCCCGCACCAGCGCGTCTTCCTGACCGGCGAGATCATCCACAACCCGCACGTCAACGACCGCCTGCGCGCCCAGGGCATCCGCTTCCTGTCCGATGCCGGCGAGTCGTGGTCGGCGCTGGCCGCCGAAGACGTCGTGATCCTGCCGGCGTTCGGCGTCACCGTCGAGGACCTGGTGCACCTCGACGGCATCGGCTGCACGCTCGTCGACACGACCTGCGGCTCGGTGCTGAACGTCTGGAAGAACGTGAAGCGCTACGCGAACGAAGGCTTCACCTCGATCATCCACGGGAAGCACTGGCACGAAGAAACCCGCGCCACGGCGTCGCAGGCCGTGCAGACCAACGGCGGCCACTACCTCGTCGTGCTCGATCACGCCGAGGCGCAGGTGGTGTGCGATTTCATCACCGGCGCGCACGCGCCGGGCAGCGCCGCCCGCGATGCCCTGCTCGCCCGGTTCGGCCAGGCCTGCTCCCCGGGGTTCGATCCCGACCTGCACCTGGAGCGGATCGGCTGCGCCAACCAGACGACGATGCTCAGCACCGAGTCGTTCGCCATCGGCGAGATGTTCCGCGCCGCCTTCGCCACGCGCTACGACGAGGCCGGCGCGCGCGAACGCTTCCGCGCCTTCGACACGATCTGCAGCGCCACGCAGGACCGCCAGGACGCCGTGGTGACGATGCTGGCCACCCAATCGCTCGACGCGATGATCGTCATCGGCGGCTACAACAGCAGCAACACCTGCAACCTGGCGCGCATCTGCGCCGACGCCGTGCCCACCTACCACATCGCCGATCCGAGCGGCCTGCTGTCGGCGACCGAGATCCGCCACCGCGACGTGCGCGCCAAGCAGGAGGTCGTCACGCGCGACTGGCTGCCGGCCGGGCCGATCGCCATCGGGCTCACCTCGGGCGCCTCGACCCCGGACAACCTCGTCGAAGCGGTCGTGCTGGCCCTCACCGCTTTCAGCGCCACGGCGTAGCGACCGGCGGCCGGTGCGGGCGGCCGGTCGCTCAGAATTCCGAGCCGGCGCGTAAACAGCGCGCCGCCCCGGTCGTATTCCCTGTAGCGTATGCCTTCCCCACTCCTCCTGCGCGTTCCCGCGGCCGTGGTCGCGACCTTCCTCCTGGTGGCCGGGCTGGCGGCTCCGGCCGCCGCCCAAGGCTTCAAGTGGTGGCAGAACGAGCGCTTCCAGCGCGAACTGGCCTTGTCCGGCCGAGCAGATCGCCCGGCTCGAAGACATCTACCAGGACGCCGGGCCGGCGATGCGCGCGCAGAAGACGTCGCTCGATCGGCTGCAGGGTGAATTGTCCAAGCTTGTCTCCGACGGCCGCGCCGAGGAATCCGTCGCCGACGAACTCATCGCCAAGGTCGAGACGGCGCGGGCCGAGCTCGGCCACACCCGCGGCGTGATGCTCTACCGCATGCGGCGAATCCTCACCTCCGATCAGCACGTCAAGATGAAGGTCCTCTTCGCCGAGCACGAACGCGAACGCCATTCGCGGCCGAAGCCAAAGCAGTGAAGGTCTACGAGTCCATGAACATCGCTCGCCTCTTGTTCGTCCTTCTGGCCGTTACGTCGGCTGCTCCGGCCGCCGCGCAGAGCCAGGACGACGCCCGCCGTGAATCCGTGGTGCGCGAGGCGGTGGCCCGCTTCGACCCTCGAAAGCGCCCAGCCCGCCCCGGGCACCCCGGCGGTGCCGGACGCGTCGGGGCAGGGCGGTCCGGTCCGCGAACTGCGCCTGATGGACGCCGTGGAACTGGCGCTGGCCCAGAACCTCGACATCGCGGTCGAGCGGCTGACGCCGCAGGCGACCGACTTCCAGATTGCCGGCCTGCGCAACAACTACCGCCCGCTGGCCTCGAGCAGCATCGGCCAGCGCAGCCAGGTGAACCCGGCCACCAACCAGTTGGTCGGCGGCCAGCGCGTCACCAACGACACTACCACCTACAACTTCGGCGTGGCCCAGGAAGTGCCCTGGGGCGGCGGCAACTTCGCCGTGACCTTCAACAACAACCGGTTGGCCACCTCCAACCTGTTTGCCAACTACAATCCGACCTTCACCTCGACGCTCACGGCCAGCTACGTCCAGCCGCTGCTGCGCGATTTCGGCATCGACACCATCCGCCAGCAGATCGCCATCGCCCAGATCAACCGCGACATCGGCGCCGAAACGCTGCGCGCGACCATCGCCCAGACCATCGCCAACGTCCGCAACGCCTACTGGGAGCTGGCCTACGCGCGGGCTGCCGTCGACGTGGCGCAGCGTTCGCTCGAGCTCGCGCAGAAGCTGATCGAAGACAATCAGGCCCGGGTCGAAGTCGGGACGATGGCGCCCATCGACGTGGTGCAGGCCGAGGCCGAGGCCGCCAACCGCCGCCAGACGGTCGCGCAGGTCGAAGCCACGCTGGCCACCGCGCAGCTCACGCTCAAACGCCTCCTCGTCACCGGCACCAACGATCCGATCTGGACGCAGGAACTGCGCGCCACCGACGTGGCCGCAGCTCGAGGCTCCGCCGCTCGACATCGAGGCGGCGGTGCGCAACGCGCTCGAGAAGCGCACCGACCTGGCCACGGCCCGCAAGAACCTCGACAGCAACGACGTGACCTTGCGCTTCTGGCGCAACCAGACGCGTCCGGCGGTCGACCTGCAGGTCAACTACGGCGCCCAGGGCATCGGCGGCACGCAGTTCATCCGCTCCGGCACCGGGCTGGGCAGCACCGTGACCGGCACGGTGCCCGGCGGCTACTCGGACGCGCTGTCGCTGCTCGGCGCCCGCGACTTCCCCACCTGGAACGCGGCCGTCACCGTCAGCTATCCGATTGGCGGCACCAACGCCGACGGCCAATACGCCCGCAACCGGGTATTGCGCACGCAGCAGTCGACGCGGCTGCGCGGACTCGAACTCCAGGTCGCCACCGAGGTGACCAACGCCGCCCTGCAGGTGCAGGCCAACGTGCGCCGGGTCGAGGCGGCCCGGGCCGCGCGGGCCTTTGCCGAACGCCGGCTCGAGGCCGAGCAGAGCAAGTTCGAAGTCGGCCTGTCGACGAATTTCTTCGTCGTCCAGGCCCAGCGCGATCTCGCCGACGCGCAGAACGTCGAACTGCGCGCGCTCACCGATTTGCAGCGCGCGCTGGTCACCTTCGAACGCGCCCAGGAAGCGCCAGCGGCGCGGCGTGGCGGCACCAACACGCAGGCCAACACGCAGGCCGGCGCCACGCAGGGCGGCGGCAACTAGCAGGGACGGCGCACTCGCCCGCAGTGACTGGGGCGCGCACGGGTCTGTCGAACGGACGGTATATGCGGATGACGGTACGAAACGGAATGATCATGGCGGCCCTGGCCGCCGCGCTGGCCGCCACGGCCGCGTGCTCCAAGGACGCCGCCGAGGGCGACGCCCGCGCGCCGGGCGCGCCCGCGCGCCGGTCAGGGGCAGCCAGGCGCCGGCGGGGCGCGTGGGCCCGGTGGCGGCGGCGGCTTCCGTCCGCCGATGACGGTGGAAGTGGGCAAACCGACCACCGGCGACATCTCGGCCCAGCTCTCGATCGTCGGCAACCTGATTGGCGCCGCCACCGTGGACGTGGTGCCCCGCACGGCCGGCCGCCTGGTCGTCGTCAACGTCAAGATGGGCGACCGGGTGAGCCGCGGCCAGACGCTGGCGCGCATCGAGGACCAGGAAATCAACGAGCAGGTCAAGCAGGCCGAGGCCTCGCACCAGGTCGCGCAGGCCACCATCCGCCAGCGCGAAGCCGACCTCAAGTTCGCCCAGATCAACCTGGAACGGTCACAGAACCTGTTCCAGCGCCAGCTCCTGCCCCGCCAGTCGCTCGACGACGCGGAGGCGCGCCAATCGGCCGCCGTGGCCCAGCTCGATCTGGCCAATGCGCAGTTCTCGCAGGCCCAGGCCCGGCTCGAAGAACTCCGCATCGCCAAGGGCAACACCAACATCGTCTCGCCGGTGAACGGCTTTGTCGGCAAGCGCAATGTCGATCCCGGCGCCTGGGCCTCGCCCCAGACCCCGGTCGTGTCGGTCGTCGACATCAGCTCGGTCCGCCTCGTGGCCAACGTGGTCGAACGCGACCTGCGGCTGGTCAATCCCGGCGATCCGGCGTTGGTCGAAGTCGATGCGTTCCCGGGCGAGTCCTTCAAGGGTCAGATCGCGCGCGTCGCCCCGGTGCTCGACCCGGCCACGCGCACCGCCGAGATCGAAATCGAGGTGCCCAACGCCGACTACCGGCTGAAGCCCGGGATGTACGCGCGGATGAGCGTGACCATCGACAGCCGCACCGGCGCCACGCTGGTGCCCAAGACGTCGGTCGTGGACTACGACACCAAGCGCGGCGTGTTCACCATGACCGCCGAGAACAAGGCCGAATTCCGGCCGCTCGAGATCGGCATCGAAGACGCGCAGAACGTCGAGGTGCGCAACGGCGTCGCCGCCAACGACACCCTGGTCACGAGCGGCGCCTCGGCCCTGCGCAACGGCGACACCCTGGTGCTGGCCGGACAGCGCGGCCCCGGCGGCAGCGGCGCCGACGCCAGCGCGCAGCGGCGCGGACCGGGCGCCGGCGGCGCGGCGGCACCGGCCCCGGCCGCGGGCGCCCCCGCCCCCGGCGCTCCGGGCGCCCCCCGCAAGCGTCCAGACGCCGGTCCCGGTCAGTGATGTCGTTCGCCGTTCACGATCCGTTGGAGGACCGATGAGTATTCCGAGACTCGCCATCGCACGCCCCGTGACGATGTTCATGTTGAGCTTCGTCGTCGTGCTGCTCGGTGGCATCTCGCTCACCCGGCTGCCGGTCGACCTGATGCCCGACGTGAGCTATCCGTCGATCACGGTCCGCGTCAACTACACGGGCGTCGGCCCGCTCGAGATGGAGGAGCTGGTCACGCGCCCCATCGAGCAGGCCGTCAGCGCCGTCGCCGGGCTCGATCAGATCAACTCGACCTCGTCGGAAGGCAGCAGCACGGTCCGCCTCAACTTCACCTGGGGCACCGACCTGAACGAGGCCGCCGACGAGATCCGCACGCGCATCGACCGCGTTCGCGGCCGCCTGCCGGAAGACGCCGACCCGCCGACCATCTTCAAGTTCGATTCGACGGCCATGCCGATCATGGGCGTCGGCGTCGAAGGCAACTTCGACGCCGTCACCCTGCGCGAGATGGCCCAGAACGACCTGTCGCCGCGGCTCGAGCGCGTCGCCCGGCGTGGCCGCGGTCAGCGTCGACGGCGGCCTGCGCCGGCAGATCCGCGTCGACCTGTCGCGCGAGAAGATCACGGCGCTCAACCTGTCGGTCGACCGGGTCGTGCAGATCCTCCGCACCGAGAACCAGAACATCCCGCTCGGCGAGGTGTTCGAAGCCGACCGCATGTATCTGCTGCGCAGCCCCGGCCAGTTCACCGACATCGACGAAATCCGCAACCTGGTCGTCATGACCAAGGACGGCGTGCCGATCTATCTGCGCGACATCGCCGACGTGCGCGACACCACCGAGGACCGGCGCAGCTTCACGCGCATCAACGGCAACCCCGGGATCCGCATGCGCGTGACCAAGCAGTCGGGCACCAACACCGTGCAGATCGCCGAGGGCGTGCGCGCCGAGATCGAGCGCATCAACCGCGAGGTGCCGGGCGTGTCGCTGACGGTGCTCGACGACCAGTCGCGCTACATCCAGCGCTCGATCGGCAGCGTGCAGGAGCACGCGCTGCTCGGCAGCCTGCTCGTCATCGTGGTCATCTTCGCGTTCCTGCGCGACATGCCGCTCCACCATCATCATCTGCACGTCGATTCCGATCTCGGTCATCGGCACCTTCGCGCTGCTCTACTTCGGCGGCTACACCCTGAACACGCTGACCTTCGGCGGCCTGGCGCTGGGCATCGGCATGATCGTCGACGCCGCCATCGTCGTGCTCGAGAACACTTATCGCCACCTCGAGATGGGCAAGGACCGCATGACCGCCGCCATCGACGGGCGCCGAGGAAGTGTGGAGCGCCATCCTGGCCTCGACCCTGACCCACATCGCGGTGTTCGTCCCGATGCTGTTCCTGACCGGGGTCTCGTCGATCATGTTCGGTCAGCTCGCGGCGGTGGTCTCGTTCTCGCTGGCCATGTCGCTCTTCGTGGCCGTCACCATCGTGCCGGTGCTGTGCTCGCGGCTGCTGCGCCTGGCGCCGCCGGCCGAATCGCGCAAGGGCGTCATCGGCGGTGATCTACCGGCGCCAGCGACCGGGTGCTGCTGGCCATCGACAACCTCTATGCGCGCGCCCTCCATGGTTCGCTGCACCACCGGCCCACCGTCTTCGCCCTGGGCCTGGCCGCCCTCGTCGGCGCCGTGGTGCTCGGCCGTCAGGTCAACTACGAGTTCCAGCCCACCACCGACGAGGCCGAGGTCACAGTGGATGCCGAACTGGCCGTCGGCACGCGCATCGAATCGACCGAGCAGGTGCTCATCCGCCTCGAGAACGCCATCCGTCAGGCCACGCCGGAGATGACCATGCTCATCACCCAGGCCGGCGGCGGCGGGGGCGGCTTCGGCAACTCCTCGACCAACCGCGGCAGCATCACCGTGCGCCTCGTCCCCAAGGACGAGCGCGACCGGGCCAGCGACCAGATCGCCATGGACCTGCGCCGCCAGTTGTCGGGCCTGCCCGGCGTCATCGTCCGCACCCGCGCCTCAGGCGGCCAGATGGGGATGATGCGCGGCATGGGCGGCAGCGGCGACGGCAGCCGTCTCTCGGTCGAAATCCGCGGCCACGAACTCGAGACCGGCCAAACGCGTGGCGCAGGACCTGAAGGCGCTGCTCGACACCACCGCCGGGCATCGCCGACTCGCGGCTCGGCCGCGACGAGGGCCGGCCCGAGCTGGCCGTGCGCGTCGACCGCGACAAGGCGGCCATGCTCGGCCTGACGGTCACCGGCGTCGCCAACACCATCCGCACCAATGTCGCCGGCACCCAGGCGGCGATGTTCCGCGAGGCCGGCAACGAGTACCCGATCGTCGTGCGTCTGCGCGAAGGTGATCGCAGCGAGATCTGCGTCGGTCGGCGACGTGCTGCTCAGCACTCCGGGCGGGCGGGTGCTGCCGGCCAAGAACGTGATGGTGGTCGACCGGGATACCGGCCCGACCCAGATCGACCGCAAGAACCAGGAGCGCATCACCCGGGTGAACGCCGAAATCGAAGTGACGCTGAGCGAGGCCGTGGCCAACGTCCAGGCCCGTCTGCCCGAGCTGACGGTGCCGCGGGACTTCGAGGTCGGCTTCGGCAACGAGGTCGAGGAGCAGGCGCGGGCTCGTTCCGCGAGCTGCTGCTGGTGCTCGTCCTGGCCATCCTCCTGGTCTACACGGTGATGGCCTCGCAGTACGAGTCGCTGCGCGACCCGTTCATCATCATGTTCTCGATCCCGCTGGCCGGCATCGGCGTCGTCGTGTCGCTGCTGCTGACCGGCACGCCGTTCAGCAGCCAGGCCTACGTCGGGGTCATCATGCTGGCCGGCATCGTGGTCAGCAACGCCATCCTGCTCGTCGACTACGCCAACACGCTGCGCCGGCGCGACAAGCTGCCGCTGCGCCAGGCCGTCGAGCAGGCCGGTCACCACCGCCTCCGGCCGATTCTGATGACCAGCATCTGCACCAGCCTCGGCCTGGTGCCGATGGCCCTCGGCATCGGCGAGGGCGCCGAACTTCAGGCCCCGCTGGCGCGCGTGGTCATCGGCGGGCTGCTGACCTCCACGCTGATCACGCTGGTGTTCGTGCCGGCGATGTATACCTTGTTCGAAGAAGGCCTCGGCGCGCTCCGGCGCGGCGGTCCCTCGAACGACGCCGCCGCGCACTGACGGCGGCTCCGCCAGCTCCCCGCGGCCCGGTCGCCCGGCTCACGCCGGCGGCCGGTGCCCTCGCCACAGCCGCTGCCATGGTCTGTCCGGTCACCGGGTCGCGCCAGCGCGGCGCCAGCTGCGCCAGCGGGCCGAGCACGAAGGGCCGCTCGCGGAAGCGCGGATGCGGCACGGTGAGCCGGTCGTCGTCGATCACCTCGCTCCCGTAGAGCACGAGATCCAGGTCGAGCGTACGGGCCGCGCGCAGGCCCGGCCGGGTGCGGCCACGCAGCCGCTCCAGCCCCAGCAACGCTTCGAGCAGCTCGGCGGGACGCAAGCGGCAGCGACCGACCGCCACGGCATTCAGGTAGTCGGGCTGCAGGTCGGGAACGTCGACCGGGGCGGTGTCCTCGAAGGCCGACACGCGGAGGCGGTCGAGCAGGCGGGACAGCTGGTCGACCGCCCATGACAGGTGCGCGGCCCGATCGCCCAGGTTGCTGCCGAGTGCCACAGCCACCCGCGCGGCACGCTGCGGCCGGCCCCCGGCCGGCATCGGCTATTCCACCCAGCGGGTGTCGAGCACGACGCCGGTGCGTTGGGTGCCGGCCAGGGGCACGCCAATGACATCGGTGCGGCCCTCGGCGGCCTGCGCGAACAGGCGCCGGTGTTCCTGCATCTCGCCGAGGATCACCTGCAGCATCTTGCGATGCCGGGCGTGCGTGACGGTGTCCACCCGCGGCGCCCACTTGTCGACGAAGGCCTGGTTGGCCGCGGCGTCGCCGCCGGCGATGTCGCGCACCGAGCCCGAGGCGACGTCGGTCGGCGTGAACTCGGCCGGCACGGTGCCGCCGGCGTCGAGCAGGGCGCGGTGCACCCAGTAGACGTGGGTCTCCTCGCGGGCGACGACGTACTGGTAGGCGTTGTTGACGTCGTAGTCGGTGACCAGCCGCGCCGAGGCGACATGGCGCTGCAACACGGCCAGGCGATCGACGTAGAACTCGCGGAGCAGGGGCGAGAGGTCTGAGGGGGTCACGCCTTTTGCTTCTCCTTGCAGGTGATGCAGACGCGCGTCCACGGAATGGCGTTCAGCCGGGCCTCGGCAATCGGCTCGCCGCAGTCGCGGCACACGCCGAAGACGCCCTTGTCGATCCGCACCAGCGCTTCGTCGATGGCCTGGAGGATCTTGGCGTCGGTCTGCTTCAGCTTCAACGTGATGTGGACTTCGTTGTTGCCGGTGGCCTGATCGGCCATGTCGCCCTGGCGCCCGTTGTTGTGCTCCATCGAGCTCTGGATGGGTTTGACGCCGGCCGCCGCGGACAGCTCCGCACGTTTCCTCAGCAAGACGTCCTTGTAATCGGCGACGTTCATTGTTGCCACTCCACGGCGCCCTGACACGGCGTCCAGGCAGTTCCCGATCATAGCATGCGGCTCCCCGCCGGCTGGCTACTCCGCCCTGAGGGTAGCCAGGGGCTTCCGCTGCAACACGTCCCAGCTGGCGGCCACGCCGACCAGGGCCACGACCGTGCCCGTGAGGGCGATGCCGACCGCCCACAAGGTGGTGGCCGGCCGGTACGGCCATGTCGAAGGCGTAGCGGCTGAGCGCCCAGGTCAGTCCGGCCGCGCCGAGCGCCCCGAGCGCTCCGGCCAGCAGGCCGAGCACGGCGTACTCGAGCAGCAGCATGGTGGCAATCACCCGGCGGGTCGCGCCGAGGGTCTTCAGGATCGCCGCCTCGTAGACCCGGCGGAACTTGGTCATGGCCACGGCGCCGACCAGGATCAGCAGCCCGCTGACCACGACCAGGGTGCCCACCACGGTGACCGCCAGGGTGACGTTGTCGACCACCGCCTTGAGGGCCGTCAGCATCTCGCGGCCGTCGATGACCGAGACGTTGGGGAACCGGCCGGCCAGGTCGCCCAGCAGCCGCGCCCGGTCGCTGCCGGCGTCGGGCCCGCGCACGAACGCGATGTGACCGTGCGGCGCCGTGTCGAGCAGGCCGGGCCGGAACACGAACATGAACCCGCCGGCGCGGCCGTCGCTCCAGTCCACGTGACGCACCGAGGTCACCGTGGCCGCCACCGTGCGGCCGATGACGTCGAAGCGCATGGTGTCGCCGACCTGGATGCCGAAGCGCGTGCGGATGCTCTCTTCAATCGAGACCTCCCCGCCGCCGCTCGAGGGCGTGCCGTCCCAGGCCGCGCCGTCGACGATGCGCTCGTTGGCCTCGAGATGGCTGCGGTAGGTCACGGTGTACTCGCGGGCCAGCGAGCCGCGTCCGCGCACGTCCTCGTAGTCGTCGAGGGTCACCTCCTGCCCCTGCACGCCGACCACCCGGGCCCGCAGCACCGGAAAGGTGCGCGGCTCCGGGGCCCCGGCCGGACGGCGCGCCGACAGCGTCTCGATCACCCCGCCGAGCTGGTCGGACTGGATGTCGAGCAGGAACATGTCGGGCGCGTCGGTGGCCAGGTCGACCGAGACCTCGCTGACCAGGTTCTCCTGCAGGGCCCGCACGCCCAGGATGAAGAAGGTGCCCAACCCGACCGTGAGGAGCACCAGGTGCACCTGCCCGCCGGGGCGGGTCAGCTGCAGCGCCGCGTGCCGCAACGGGAACCAGCCGGCCGCAGCCAGCGGCCGCACCGAGGCGATGAGGCCGATGCCCGCCGCGTAGAGCACCGCCGCGAGCACGGCGAAGCCCACGGCGACGATGCCGCCGATGCGCACCGAGCCGGCCTGCCACATGGTCAGGGCCACGACCGCGCCGCCGACGCCGGCCGCCGCCGCCCAGCGCACCCAGTCGCGTCCGCCGGTGGCGGTCTCGTCGCGCAGGAGGCGCGACGGCTTCACGTGGCGCACGTCGAGCAGCGGCACGAGCGAGAACAGCAGCGCCACGAGCAGGCCCGTGCCCGCTCCCTGCGTCACCGCCGAGGGCGTGAGCTGGTAGTTCACGTCGAGGCCCGCGGTGACGGCCGGGCCGAGCCAGCGCCGGAATCCAGGCCATCACCCCGAGGGCGAAGAGCACGCCGACGATGCTGCCGAGCAGACCCAGGGCGACCACCTGCAGCACGTAGATGGCCAGCACCTGCGCGGCCCGCGCGCCCAGGCACTTGAGGATGGCGATGCTCTTCAGCTTCTGCTGAACGAACACCCGCGTCACGCTGGAGACACCCACGCCGCCGAGGATCACGACCACCAGGCCGACCAGGCTCAGGTAGTTCTCGGCGCGGGCGAAGTCCTCGCCCATGTCGTCCTCGGTGTCGCGATAGGAGCGCACGCGGACGAAGCTGTTCTTCACGTCGTCGCGCAGCGCCGTCGTGAGCGTGCCCAGTCCCGCGTCGCTGGTCTTCACCAGGCGCTGGTGCGTGACCCGGCTGCCGAAGGTGACGAGCGACGTCTGATCGAGGTCGGCGATGTCGATGATGACGCGCGGGCCGAGGCTGAAGGCGCCAAGGCGGCGCCCGGGCTCGCCCTCGATCACGCCGCGCACCGTGAACTCCCGGCCGCCCATGGCCAGGCGATCGCCGACGCCGAGGCCGAGCTGCGCCAGCAGTTCCGGACGCACCAGCGCGCCGAAGCCGGCGACGAGCGCGTGCGAATAGGCCCCGCCGCCCTGGAGTGCGAGCGTGCCGTAATAGGGGAAGCCGGGCCCGACGGCCTTCAGTTCCACCATGCGCGCCGGAGCGCTGGCCGACGCCGCCGAGCGCGCCATGGTGGCGGTTTCGGCCGTTCGCGTCACCTGGGCGCCAGCGCCGCGCAGACGGGCCTCGATCGTGGCGGCGACCTCGCCCTCGATGGGCCGCGTGCTCGAGACCAGGAGATCGGCCCCGATGAGCGCGCGCGCTTCGCCGGCAAAGACCTGACGCACGCTCTGGATCACCGACCGGAGCGTGACGATGGCGCCGACGCCGAGGGCGATGCACAGGAAGAAGAACACCAGGCGCCGCCACGACGCCCGCATCTCGCGCGCCGCCATGACGAACACGAATTTCATGCCGCGCCCCCGAGCGTGGCCGTGGTCGCCTCGGCGACCGGGCGCCCGTCGCGCATCGTGAGCCGGGCGTCGGCGAGCGCGGCGATGTCGTTGTCGTGCGTGACCAGGACCAGCGTGACCTGGCGCTGCGTCCGCACCGCCAGCAGCAGGTCGAGGATGTGGCGCCCGTTGGCCCCGTCGAGATTGCCGGTCGGCTCGTCGGCCAGGATGAGCGGCGGATCGTTGGCCAGCGCGCGGGCGATGGCCACGCGCTGCTGTTCGCCGCCCGAGAGCTGCGAGGGATAGTGGTGGCCGCGGTCGCCCAGGCCCACTTCGCCCAGCAGCGTCACGGCCCGGGCCCGAGCGTCCTTGCGGCCGACGAGCTCCATCGGCACGAGCACGTTCTCGAGCGCGGTCAGCGACGGCACCAGATGGAAGAACTGGAAGACGAAGCCGATGCGGGCGCCGCGCAGCACCGCCAGGCGATCCTCGTCGAGCGCGGTGATGTCGGTGCCGCCGATCTCGATCCGTCCGGTCGTCGGCGCGTCGAGCCCGGCCATCAGGCCGAGCAGCGTCGTCTTGCCGCTCCCCGACGGCCCGACGATGGCCAGGAACTGGCCCGCCGGCACGGTCAGGTTCAGGGGATGGAGGATGGTGAGGGGACGGCCGCCGCTCTCGACGGTCTTGGACACTTCGCGCAGCGTGATCATTCGGTGGATGATTCCTCGACGGCGCGGACCATCGGCTCGAGCGCCCGCCAGACGTTGTCGGCCACCCGCGCGGCCCCCCCGGTATTGGGATGGATGCCGTCGCCCTGGTTGAGCGACGAGGTGCCGGCTACGCCGTCGAGCAGGAACGGCAGCAGCGTGACGCCGTGGCGTCGGGCCACGTCGGCGTAGACTTGCCGGAAGCGGACCGTGTATTCGGGGCCGTTGTTCGGAGGCGCTTCCATGCCGGCCAGCAGGATCCGCGCCCCGGCGGCCTTCCCGGTGTCGATGATGGCGTCGAGGTTGCGCGCCAGGTCGTCGGGCGGCAGGCCGCGCAGGCCGTCGTTGGCGCCGAGCGCCACGACCAGGATGGCCGCGCCGCCGTCCAGGGACCACGCGAGCCGCCGCGCCCCGCCGGCCGACGTGTCGCCAGAGACGCCAGCGTTCACCACCGTCCAGCCCTTGCCGCGGGCCGCCAGTTTCTTGGCGATGAGGGTTGGGTAGGCCTGCTCGAGCGGCAACCCGAGTCCGGCGGTCAGGCTGTCGCCGAGGAACACCACTCGACGCGCGGTTGCCGCCGCGGGCGCGCTGTCCGGTGCCGGGGCTGCACTCGCGGCCGGCGCGCCGGCGGCGCCGTTCCGGGCCGGCGCGGAGGTGCCCGGCGGCGCGTCGGAACATCCGCCGAGCGCGATGGCCACGGCGAGCGCAGCGAAGACAACAGGGCGCGTCATGCAGTGCTCATTATGACGGATTGAGGCCGGCCGGCGTTCCGGGCTGGCGCGGTCGGAAGCGGCCGGTCCGGGGACGGCGCGACCTCAGTCGGCGCGCACCACCACCACCGTCACGTTGTCGGTCGTGTGGCGCGCGAGGGCCTCTTGCACCAGCCGCGCCGCCGCTTCATCCGGCGGCCCCGACCCGGCCAGGCGGCCGATGGTCTCGTCGTCGACGACGTTGTGCAGGCCGTCGGTGGTCAGCACGAACAGGTCACCGCCCTCGACCGGTACCGAGACGACTTCGGGCGCCGCCCCGTCGCGCGATCCGATGATGCTCGTGAGCACGTGGCGCATGGGATGGGATCGCGCCGCCGCTTCACGCGCGCCGTCGTGACCGAGCATCGTCACCAGCCAGGTGTCGTCGCGCGTCAGCTGTACCGCCGTGCCGCCGCGCACCAGGTAGGCGCGGCTGTCGCCGACGCTGCCGATAACCGCGTCGCGCGCCCCCATGAGCAGCGCGGTGATGGTCGTGCCCATACCCTTCAGTTCCGGATCGGACGCGCCGGTGGCATAGACACGCGCATTGGCGCGGCGCAGGGCCCCGCTCAGGCGGGCCGCCGGCAGATCGCCGCCGGCCGGGTCGGGCTCCGGCGTGATGCCGCTGGCGTGCGCGGCGCGAATGTCCTCGGCCACGGTGGCCACGGCGAGGTGCGACGCGATCTCGCCGGCCTTGTGCCCGCCCATGCCGTCGGCCACCACGAACAGGCCGACGTCGGCATCGAGCAGCAGATGATCTTCGTTGCCGGCCCGCACCGGCCCGACCTCGGAGCACCCGCCGAAGGTGAGCCGTCGCACTCCCTGCCCATCCGACCCCGCGTCTGCCCTGTTCCCCGTCACCACGCGAGATTATCGCCGAACCGGCACCGGGACAACTGGCGCGCGCCGTATCGTATACTCCCCCCAGTGATCAGCGCGCCGTTGCAGCCAGTGCTGGCCCGCGCCACAGCGCTGCTCGAGCGCGGACGCGGTACGGCAGCGGCCGGCCTGCTCGAGCCGCTGCTGCAATCCCGCAGCGTCAAGCGTCAGGACGAGTTCGTCATCCGCGCGACGCTCGCCGAGGCGTGCCTGCTGCAAGGCGACGCCGAACGCGCCGCCACGGTGCTCGGCCGCGCCCCCGACCAGATCCGCGAGGCCATCCCTCAGGCCCTGCTCTCGACGTTGTGGCGCCTGCACGGCCGCGTCGCCTATGCCCGCGGTGAACAGTCGCGCGCCATCGCCCTGCACGGCCGCGCCCTCAAGCACGCCGAAGCCGCGCACGACTCACGCGGCATCGGCCTGGCGCACTTCGAGCTCGTCTACTGCTACCAGAAGGTCGGCGACCACGCCATCGTGCGCGAGCACCTGACGGAAGCGGCGGCGGCGCTGCACGCCGCCGGCGATCGCCGGCATCTGGCGCAGGTCCACTCGATGTCGGGGGTGATGTCGGCGCAGCAGGGCCGCTACGACGATGCCGCCGCGGCGCTGCGCAACGCGGAGCGCATGGCCACCGCCCTCGGCGCCGACGACGTGCTGGCCCTGGCCTACGTCAACCAGGCGGCGGTGGCCCAGCTCCGCCGCCGCTACGACCAGGCCATCGCCCTGGCCGAGCGCGCCGTGGCGCTCCACGAGTTCACCGAGCAGCCACAGCAGTTTGCCGCCGCGCTGGCCACCCTGGGCCACATCCACGTGAAGCTCGGGCATCTGGACGCCGCCGAGCAGGCGCTGCACCGCGCGCTGACCCTCACCGAGGGCCGACCGAATGCGCGGGCGCACGAGATCGCCGGCGCGGTCCACGACACCCTGGCCCAGATCGCCCTGATGCGCGGCGACTACGAAGGCGCGGCCGCTTCGCTCACGAGCGCCGCCGAGGCCTTCGGCGCCTACGGCCGCGAAACCAGCAAGTGGTACGAGTGGTCGGTGCGCGTGGTCACCGCGCGCCTCGCCAATCGCCGCGGCCGTCCCGACGACGCGCTCGCCCTGGCCGACGCGATCCTGGCCGCCGAGGGAGCGCCGCCGGCCGAGCGGCTCGACGCCGAGCTCATCGCCGCCGAGGCGCTGCTGCTCGGGACGCGGCCAGCCGACGCCGCCGCGCGGATCGCCGCGGTCGAGGGCCGCATCAACCCGCGGACGACGCCCGGCGCATGGGGCGAGTTCCTGCGCGTGCGCGGCCAGTTGCACGCGCTCGAAGGACGGCCCAACGAGGCCTATCACGACATCGCCCAGAGCGTCAGCGTCTTCGAGCTCGTCGGCGAGCGCTACCAAGCGGCGGTGAGCCAACTCGCGCTCGGCCGGCTGGCGCGCGAGGCCGGGGCGCGCTCCACGGCCGATCGCCACCTGACCGAGGCCCGCGACGAGTTCCGGGCGCTCGGTTCACATCGCGACTTGGCCGAGGCCGAGAAGATCCTGGCCGAGCCGCCGGCGCGCGGCACCGGGGTCTACCTCGGCTCGCCCGCCGACGCCGACGACGCGCTCGTGCAGCGCCTCGTCAACGCGTCGGTGCTGCCCGATCTGCTGGCGCACGAGCTCGTGATGGCGGTGCGCGAAGCCGTGCTCGCGGATGTCGCCGTGGTGTTTGTCACGCCGGCGTCGGGCGAGGTCCGGGTCGTCGCTCATGCCGGCGGCGACCCGCTGGCGGTGCGCGCCGTGGCCCTGGCGGCGGCCAGCGGCGGCGCGTATGGGGGACAACCGATCGTCGTCCGGGCGCTCGGCACCGATCCGGAAGGGCCGCGGACGTTGGCCGTGGCGTCGGCGCGGCCGTGGAGCGACCTGGGTCTGCGCCGGGCCCGCATGATGGCTGCCGTGGCCCGCCAGGGGTTCGACTTGTGCGCGGCCCGCGAGCGGCCGACGGCGGCGCGCGTGACCACCGGGGAACGGCCGCTCGAACCGCTCCTGACCGGCTTCATCTGCGCCTCGCCGGCGATGCAGCGGGTGGTCGACCAAGTGCAGCGTCTCCAGGGCAACGACTTGACGGTGCTCATCACCGGGGAGAGCGGCACCGGCAAGGAACTGGTGGCGCGGGCCATCCACGTCGGATCATTGCGCAGCGCGGCCACGTTCCTGCCCTACAACTGCACGACCACGACGCGGGAGCTGGCCGACAGTCAGCTCTTCGGTCATCGACGCGGCGCGTTCACCGGCGCCGTCACCGATCAGCCCGGCCTGATTCGCGCGGCCGCCGGCGGCACCCTGTTTCTCGACGAAGTCGGCGACCTGCCGTTCGACGTCCAACCCAAGCTGCTGCGGTTTCTCGAGCAGAGCGAGATCCTGCCTGTGGGCGAGACCAGGCCGCAACAGGTCGACGTGCGCGTGCTCGCTGCCACCAACGCCGACCTCGAACAACGTGTGAGCGAAGGCACGTTCCGTGAAGATCTTTACTATCGGCTCAGCGTCATCCGCATCCACATCCCGCCCCTGCGGCAGCGGCGCGAAGAGATCTCGCACATGGCCACCTACTTCCTGCGCGAGGCCGCCGACCGCCTGGGCAAGCCGGACGTGCAACTCAGCCCGGAAGTCCTCAGCTTGTTTGCGTCCTACTGGTGGCCGGGCAACGTGCGGCAGCTGCGCAACGAGGTGCAGCGGGCCGTCGCCCTGGCGGCGCCGGGCAGCACCGTCATTCCGGAACACCTCTCTCCCGACCTCACCACCGAAGCACCGCCGACCCAGAACGGGCCCGGGGCGGCGGGCGCCGGAACGCCACGGCTGCAGAGTGGACAGACGCTGGCCAACCTGGTCGACGACGTGGAGCGGACGCTCATCGAAGAAACGTTGGGCAAGAGCGCCGGCAACATCGCGGTGTCGGCCCGCACCCTCGGACTCACCAGACGGGGGCTTTATCTGAAGATGAAACGCCTCGGGTTGGACGCCTCAGGCGTAATCGACTGAATACTTTGTATCCATCCACAGAGCGTGGTGGATACGAAGTATTCACACCAGACAACGCCCTGACCGTTCTGAAACGTTATTTATGGCATTCTTTGTCGCTTAAAGTCGTATGGATAACCTTCCAGTCTCTTACCTGCAATACCGGGCGCGAATCTTGGAGGAGAGGTAGGCATTGCAGAAAGTGCAATCCACCACTTCCCTGGAGCGACACGTGGCCCACCCTCAGCCCTCGACGAACGCCGCCAGCGCCACTCAGCGCACGATCTCCCGCCAGCGGGTGGCGCTTTCCGCACGACTGACCTGGAAAGACCAGGGCGGCACCGTGCGGTTCGCGTCGGTCGTGACGCGCGACGTCAGCGACAGCGGGGCCTTCGTCGAGTGCCCGTCGGCCGCCCCGATTCCGCTGTTCCGCCTGGTGCACCTCCAGCTCGAGACGGCCGGCGCGGCCGGGACGCCGCTGGCCGATGGCCGGGTGCTGGCCGCGGTGTGGCGTGTCGAACGGCAAGCCGGCACCGGCTCGCCCGCCGGCTACGGCCTGCGCTTCATGGTCGACCCCGGCGACGCCGTCGTGGCGCCGCGCTTCGCCCGGCCCAGCATGGCGGCCGCCTGCTAGCGACCCGCCGTTTACGACGCTCCGCCCCGCGGCGCCCCGTCGAGCGCGGTTCCCCCGCCCTCGGCGCGCTTCCGCCAGTAACGCGCCAGCCCCAGCCATAGCTGGCCGAACGGCGCCGCCGCTTCCACGGTCTGCGCGTCTTCCTCCGACAACACCCTGCGCACGTCCTGCCGCAGCCACGCCACCCAGGCGGCGCTGCGCGCCGCTTCGTCGCCCTCCTGTGCCAGCGCCTCCCGCACCGACTCGGCAGCTCGCGCCAGCGCCGCGCGATACCTCGCCAGATGACCGGTCACGTCATCGATCGCGCCGAAGTGGGTGAGGAACAGGCGCGACGGGCGCCACGCCTCGATCGCGTCGAGCGACACCGCCCACCGCTCCAGGTCGATGTCGGGAGGCGGCGTGGCCGGGAGGACATGCCCCGGCTGCACCGCGATGCCGGCGGTGTCGCCGACGTAGGCCGTGCCGTCGGCCTCATCGCGATAGCTCACGTGGTGCACGGCGTGTCCGGGCGTGTAGAGCACGTCGAAGCGCCGTCCGCTCACGGTGAGCGCCTCGCCTCCGGAAAGGGGGCGGAGGGCGGCCGCCGGCACGGCCCGGAATTCACCCCACAGCCGATCCATGTCGGCGCCGTAGAGGCGCGTGGCGCTGGCGACGAGCTTCTCGGGATTGGCCAGATGCCTGGCCCCGACCTCGTGCACGTAGATGGGCAGACCGGGAAGCGCGTGCGCCAACGTGCCGGCCGCGCCGGCGTGGTCGAAATGGATGTGCGTCAGGAGCAGCGCGCGCACATCGCCCAGAACGTAGCCGTGCGCCGCCAGGCCCGCCTCGAGCGACGCGCGACACGACGACGGGCCGGGATCGACGAGCACGACGCCGTCATCGACCGGGATGGCGGCGGTGGCGATGACACGCGGCCGCCCGAGGAACTGCAGGTCGAGGGTGAACGACATCACTCACCATACCCCGCCGAGCGGGGCTACGGCACGCGCACCCGCACGACCAGCGGCCGGCTGAGCGTGGTCGAGACCGACGTGCCGGCGGCGAGCTCCACTTCGTCGCCGCGGGTGGCCAGGACGACGCCGGTGCCGGCGCCCGCGCCGATCGTGCCGCCGACGACCGCGCCCTTGCGCCCGCCTTTGATGGCGCCGATGAGCGCGCCGGCGCCGGCGCCGATGCCAATCTTGGCGGCGTCGTCCTTCTTGGTGGCGGCCGCTTCACGGGCGATGGTCGCCGTGGTCATCGGCAGGTCGGCCTCGTCGATGACGATCGACGAGAAGCGCAGGGCCAGCCGCGCCCGGCCCTTGACGCGGGCGGACTGGTCCACCGCCGTGACGTGCCCGGTCACCCGGGTGCCGGCAGGAGCAATCTCCTCGCCGTTGACGAGCAGCGGACGACGCAGCACGCCCCGCACCGTCTCTTCCAGGCGGCTGGTGTCGGACGCATGCGCGGACTTGAGCTCGATCGCAAGCGTCGTGCCCGAAGGGACGGTAATCTCGGTGAACGTGGGCGCGGGCGGCGCGCTCGGGACAGGGGCGGGCGACACGCTGGTCGGCGTCGAGTTCGCGGCCGGCGGCTCCCCGGGGGAGGGGCGCGCCGAGGGCCGGGCCGCGGGTGCCGCACCGATACGCGGCGCCGTGGCGTCGGGCGCCCGACCGGGCTCGGCTGCCGGGACGGGGGCCGGGGCCAACGCCGGCGGGACCGCCACCTCGGTGGCCGGGATGCCGGTTGCCGCCCCGGGCGGCGGCGTGGTGCTGGCGGGGGACGAGCACCCCGCCAGGGCGATCGTCACACTCGCGACGGCGCAGAGCGAGGGCCAGTTGAACAAGCGCATGTCGGTTCTCCCTGAGGGTCGGCGTCGTGTCGCAGCCGTGGCACGACTGCCGTCCACGATGTCCGGAACACCTTGCCAGAAGCTGTAGCAAAAGGCACACCAAGCACGCCCGGACCCGGCCCGTTATGATGAACGTCTCGCGACGTGGAGTCCAGACACATGCCGAAAGCCCTCCTGCTTCTGGTCGTGGCCCTCACCGGCACGGCCTGCTCACCACCCCCGGCCCCGTCTACCCCCGCCCCGGCGCCTGCGCCGCTGACGTCGGGACTCGACCCGGCTGGGTTCGACAGATCCGTCCGTCCGCAGGACGACCTCTACGCCCACGTCAACGGTGCGTGGCTGAAGAACACCGCCATTCCCCCCGACAAGGCCTCCTACGGCGGCTTCTACGAGGCCGACGACCGCACCCAGGCGCAGCTCCGCGTGCTGGTCGAAGAGGCGGCCAGAAATCCGGGCGCGGCCGGCAGCGCGCCGCAGAAGATCGGCGACTTCTACACCTCGTTCATGGACGAAGCGCGCGCCGATTCGCTCGGCATCACGCCGCTGGCGCCGGAACTGGCGGCCATCGACGCCATCGGCACCAGACAGGAACTGGCCGCTTATTTCGCCCGGCAGGTGACCCTCGGCATCGGCGGCGCGCCAGTCCAGAGCGGCGTCGAAGGCGACGCGCAGGACCCCACCCGCAACGTGCTCTACGTCGCGCAGGGCGGGCTCGGTCTGCCGGACCGCGACTATTACCTGAAGGACGACCCGAAGCTGAAGGAGTACCGCGCGAAATACGTCGCCTATATCGCCGCGATGCTCACCGCCGCCGGGGTGCCCGATGCGGCCAGGGCCGCCGCCGGCGTGATGGCCCTGGAGACCAGACTGGCCCGCGCCCACTGGACCAACGTCCAGAACCGGGACGCCGTGAAGACCTACAACAAGGTGCCCCTCGACGCCTTGCCGACGCGCTTCCCCGGGCTGGACTGGGCCGCCTGGACCGCGGCGCTGGGCGTGACCGCGGCGCCGCACCTGGTCGTGGCGCAACCCAGCTACCTGGCGGCGCTGGCCAGGACCGTGGCGACTACGCCGGTCGAGCGCTGGAAGCCGTTCCTGAAGTTCCATGCCGTGGATCGCTTCGCGCCGTATCTGAGCAGCCCGCTCGTCAACGCGCGCTTCGACTTCCGCGGCCGGACGCTCCAGGGGATCCAGGAACTGCAGCCGCGCTGGAGGCGCGCCATCGCCAACCTGAACACCGCCGCCGGTGAACTGCTCGGCAAGCTCTTCGTCGAGGCGCCACTTCACGCCCGCCGCCAAAGCCCGCATGGACACGCTGGTCGAGAACCTGCGGGGCGCCTACGCCGAAGGCATCGACAACCTCGAGTGGATGAGCCCGGAGACGAAGAAGGAAGCGCACGCCAAGCTGGCTGCGTTCCGCCCCAAGGTCGGCTATCCGGCGAAATGGCGCGACTACTCGAAGGTCGAGATCAGCAAGGACGACCTTGTCGGGAACATGATGCGCGCGCTGGCCGCCGACGCGGCGTTCCAACTCGGCAAGGTGGGCACGCCGGTCGATCCCGAGGAATGGGGGATGACCCCGCACACCGTCAACGCCTACTACAACCCGGTGCGCAACGAGATCGTCTTCCCCGCCGCCATCCTGCAGCCGCCCTTCTTCGATATGGGCGCCGACGACGCGATGAACTACGGCGGCATCGGCGCCGTCATCGGCCACGAGATGGGCCACGGCTTCGACGACCAGGGCCGTCAGTACGATGCCAAGGGCGTGCTGCGCGACTGGTGGACGAAGTCCGACGCCGACGAGTTCGGGCGCCGGGCCACGGGCCTGGCGGCGCACTACGGCGCGGTAGAAGTGCTGCCCGGTCTCAGGGTGAACGGCGAGCTGACGCTCGGCGAGAACATCGGCGATCTCGACCGGCCTGGTGATCGCGCACCGCGCCTACCGGAGGTCGCTCGACGGACGCGAGGCGCCGGTGATGGACGGCCTGACCGGCGACCAGCGCTTCTTCGCCGGCTGGGTCCAGGCGTGGCGCGGCAAGATCCGCGACGACGCCCTGCGCCAGCAGGTGCTGAGCGACGTGCACTCGCCCGACGCGGTGCGCGGCAACGGGCCCCTGCCCCACGTGCCGGCGTTCTACGAGGCGTTCGGCGTGAAGCCTGGCGACAAACTGTTCCTGCCGCCCGAGCAGCGCGTCAGGATCTGGTAACGGCGACGGCTCGCCCGGCGCGACTAGCGCCGCGACGCCTGGCCGAAGGTGTCGCAGCCGTCGATGGTGCCCTGCGACAGACCGCGGCGCAGCCACTCGACGCGCTGCTCCGACGAGCCGTGGGTCCACGACTCCGGCGAGACCCGGCCCTGGCGAGCGGCGCTGCAGCGTGTCGTCGCCGATGGCGGCGGCAGCGCGCATGCCTTCCTCGACGTCGCCTTCTTGCAGCAACTGCTCGCGCGCGTGATTGCCCCACACGCCGGCGAAGCAATCGGCCTGCAGCTCCTGCAGCACCGACAACCGGTTGCCCTCGGCCTCCCCGGCGCGCTGACGCCCGGCCTGCACCTGCTCGGACACGCCGAGCAGCGTCTGCAGATGGTGGCCGACCTCGTGGGCGATGACGTAGGCCTGGGCGAAGTCGCCGGGGGCGCCGAACTTCTGGTCGAGTTCGCGGAAGAACCCGAGGTCGATGTAGAGCTTCTGATCGGCCGGGCAGTAGAAGGGGCCGACCGCCGACGAGTTGGTGCCGCACGCCGACTGCACGGCGTCGTCGAACAGCACCAGGGTGGGCGACTGGTAGCGCGCGCCCGCCTGCTCGAAGAGGCGCGACCACACGTCCTCGGTGGAAGCGAGCACGACGGCGGCAAACTCCGCCTGCGGGTCGCCAGTGGGCGCGCCAACCTGGCCCTGCTGCGCCGGGGCCTGTTGGCCGGAGCCGCCCGCCATCTGCAGCAGAGCTGAGCGGATTGGCACCGGTGAGGAAGCTGACGATCAGCACCACCACGATGGTGCCGATGCCGCCGCCGGCGATCCCCCCGGGGACGCGCATGCCGCGCCGGTCTTCGACATTGCCGCTGCGCCGCTGATTTTCCCACCGCATGGTCGCGTCCTCCCGTGGCCGGCCGCGCGTTGGCGCCGGATCACTTCGCGATCATATGACAGACAGGCGTTGCTCCCGAACTGTCCGGCGGCAGTGTTGGTGATGAACCCGACGAGGCCGAACCGATCCGCGACCGCGCCGGTGCAGTGGTGCCGGGGGTGGGAATCGAACCCACACGCTCCTTGCGGAACCCGGGATTTTAAGTCCCGTGCGTCTGCCAGTTTCGCCACCCCGGCGCGGCTCCCACGATACTCGACCGCTGCCCCAGTCGTCTCGGCAGGTCTCGCTGGCGGACGACGGATTACGCGGCGTCGCCGTCCTCGGTAACGACCGGCGTGGTCAGCGCGTCGAGGCGCGTGACCAGCGCCTCGACGTCGGTGATCGGCGCCTCGCACACGAACTCGCGGCACACATACGCCGTGGCCACGCCGTCGCCGGCCGGCAGCGCCGCCACCCAGGGCGCCACGACGCCGAGGGCCGCCGCGTGCGCGGACGTGACCGGCACCACCGCTGCCGAGGGCAGGAACCGCGCGGCCACGCCGTGGCGCAACCGCGTCGCCGCGAGCGAGTCGCCGCCGTCGACGAGCGCGATCTCGAGCGGCGGCAGGTGCGCCGTCGACAACGCGGCGAGCATGAACGGCGCCACCCGCGGCTGCGTGCCGAGCCGCGTCCCCCAGGCGGCGAGGACGCGCTCGGCCTTCGCCTGGTACTCGGCCCGGCCGGTCAGGCGTGCCAGGACCAGCAGGTTCATCACCGCCACCGACGAGGCGGCCGGCTCGGCCCCGTCGTACTCCTCGAGTTGCCGCAGCAGCACCGTCGGGTCGTCGCCGGTCGTGGCATACCAGCCGCGATCGCCGTCGGCCGCAAACCGCGCGTCGAGCGTCTCGTGCAGGCGCACCGCCCAGGCCAGCCACTGCGGATCGCCGTCGGCCTGGAACAGCTCGAGCAGCCCCCACGCCAGACAGGCGTAGTCCTCGGCGAAGGCGTCGATGCCGGCCACGCCCGCCGCCCAGCGGCGCAGCAGGCGGCCGGTGCCGGGATCCCAGAGGCGGTCGCGCACGAACGCCGCACAGCGCTGCGCCGCCTTCAGGTGCACGGCGCCGGTGCCGCCGATGCCTTCGCCGAGCGCATCGCCGGGAGCGAGCACGCGGCCGGCCCGCGCACACGCCGCCATCATCAACCCGTTCCAGGCGGTGATCACCTTGTCGTCGAGGAGCGGCCGCGGCCGCTTCTCGCGCGCCGCAAACAGCCGCTGCCGCCCGCGGGCCAGGGCCATCCCCACATCGGCCGGCGTGATCCCCGATTCGCTCGAGATGGCGGCGATCGTCTTGGCGGTGTAGAAGAGGTTGTTCTTCCCGAACTCGTCCTGCGGATCGAACGGCGCGTTGCCGGCGGGCAGGACGCCGAACCGCTGCTCCCACACCCGGCTGTCGGGGCCGAGCGCCGCCACGATCTCGTCGCGCGACCAGATGTAGAACGCGCCTTCGGTGGCGTGGGCGCCGGGTCCTCCCGCCTGGCTGGCAGCGATCGAATCAGCGTCCTCGGCCGAATAGAAAGCGCCGTCGGGCGACAGCAGATCGCGCTCGACGTAACGGAGCGTGTCCTCGGCCACCTGCGCGAAGAAGGCGTCGCCGCTCATCTGCGCCGCTTCCAGGTAGGCGAGCACGAGCTGGGCCTGGTCGTAGAGCATCTTCTCGAAGTGCGGCACCCGCCAGCCGCCGTCCACCGAGTAGCGGTGGAAGCCGCCGCCGACGTGATCGCGCAGGCCACCGAGGCCCATGGCCCGCAGCGTGCCGAGCACCATCACGCGCGGGTTGGCCTGGCCGGTGCGCGCGTACTCGCGCAACAGGAACAGCAGCTCGCTCGGCCGCGGGAACTTGGGCGAGTCGCCGAAGCCGCCCCGCTGCTCGTCGAACGCCTGCGCCCAGGCCTCCACGCCGGCCTCCAGCACGCGGCTGTCGGCGGCCGCGCCGCCGGGCGCCGCCGTTTCTGCCGCCTGCAGCTTCTCGAGGACGCGCCTGGCCGAGGCCGTGACCTCGGCGCGATCTTCGCGCCAGGCCCGGGCGATCTCGCCGAGCACGTCGCCGAAGGACGGCCGGCCCCAGGCGGCCACCGGAGGAAAATAGGTGCCGCCGTAGAACGGCTCCAGCGTCGGCGTGAGCCACACGCTCATCGGCCAGCCGCCGGCGCCGGTCGTGGCCTGCACGAAGGCCATGTAGACGCGGTCCACGTCGGGCCGCTCTTCGCGGTCCACCTTGATGCACACGAAGTCGCGGTTCAGCTGCGCCCCCGTCGCCGCGTCCTCGAACGATTCGTGGGCCATGACGTGGCACCAGTGACAGGTGGCGTAGCCAATCGACAGGAAGATCGGCTTGTCGTCGGCCCGGGCCTTGGCGAAGGCCTCCTCGCCCCACGGATACCAGTCCACCGGGTTGGCGGCGTGTTGCCGGAGGTAGGGGCTCGCCTCGCGCGCCAGTCGGTTCATCGATCGATCATATGCCGCGGTTCCAGCCCGTGCGATACACTCGTCGCCGGAGGCGAACGACAGCGTGAACGAGACGAGCCCGCTCAGCGGCCAACGCGTGGTCATCCTGGTGGAGACCGACTACGACCACACGGACCTCGAGTTCACGCGCGCGGCGCTGGCCGGCGCCGGCGCCACCGTGCACGTCGTCGGGCCGATCCAGGGACAGACCTACGTGAGCCGCACCGCCGGGCAGTCGGTGGTGGCGGAGTTTGCCGGCAGCGCGGTGCGCGTTGGCGAGGTCGACGCGGTCGTCATCCCCGGCGGCTACGCCGCCGACCGCATCCGTCTCCGCCACGCGATGGTCGACCTGGTGCGCGACGCCGTGGCCGCCGGCAAGCCCGTCGCCGCCATGGATCACGGCGCCTCGGTGCTCATCAACGCCAAGGCCCTGGCCGGCCGGCTGGTCACCTGCTGGCCGTCGATTGCGGTGGACGCCAAGAACGCCGGGGCGCGCTACGTCGATCGCCCGGTGGTCGAGGACGGCTGCGTGATCACCTCGCGAAAATCCGACGATCTGCCCTTCTTCACCGACGCCATCACCCGGCAGCTCATCGCGCGTCGAGGCTAGCCGGCACCGCCGCCGGCGCCGTCGCCCGCACTTCCGCTCGCCGCAGCCGCACGTAGGCCGCGGTCATCTCCACGCCGTAGAGCAGCAGCACGGCGGACACGTAGATCCACAGCAAGAAGACCACGACACCGGCCACCGAGCCGTGCACGCTCCACCGCGCCGGGTCGGCGGCATAGGCCGAGAAGAGCGCGAAGGCCAGCCGCCACAGCAGGGCGGTCACGATGGCGCCGGGCCACACGTCCCGGAACGAGATCTTGACGTTCGGCACGAACCGGTAGACCAGCGCCACGCACACGATCAGCAGGGCGATGGCGGCATAGTCGGCGCCCACGCCGCTGATGCGGTTCGACCCAGTCGAACTGCACCCGCAGGGCATCGTCCCAGCGCGCCTCGGCAATGCGGACGAGGCTGACGATGATGATGGCGACCATGAAGATGGCGCCGGCCGAGGCCATCATCAGGAACGAGAAGAGCCGATGCCGAAGGAAGGTGCGCCGGCTCTCCACACCCCAGGCGTGATTCACGGCCGAGCTGATGGCGTTGAACACGCCGAGCGACGCGTAGCTCAGGGCCAGTCCGCCGCCGACGCCGATGCGCACCCGGTCGGTGCGGAAGCTGTCGATCTGGCCGGTCAGGAAATCGAACTGCCCGGGAAAGTAGCGCAGCACGAAGCTCACGACGGCGTCGCGCGCCGCCTGGTCGGCAGTGAGCGCGCCCATCACCGAGAACAACAGCAGGAAGAACGGAAAGAGCGACAGCAGCGCGTAGAAGGCAATCGAGGCGGCGTGGGTCAGGCCTTCGCTGCGATAAAGTTCGCCGACGCCGCGCCAGGCGGCCCGCAGCACCAGCCGCATGCCGCCTACGCCTCGCCCACCGTGGCCACGCGGCGGCGCTTCGCGTCGCGGGCGGCGATGCCGTGGCGGCGCATCTTGTTGTAGAGCGTCGGCCGGTAGAGGCCGAGGATTTGCGCCGCTTCCTGCTTGTTCCAGTTGGTGCGTTCGAGCGTCTGCAGGATGGCCATGCGCTCGATCTCGGCCAGCGTGCGGTGCGGCGGAATGGTGAAGGTGTCGTCGTCGCCGCCGGCGCGCAACGCGTCGGGCAGGTCGGCCGGCTGGATCTCGGCGGTGCGCGTGACCAGCACGGCCCGCTCCATCGCGTTCTCGAGCTCGCGAACGTTGCCCGGCCAGCGGTTGCGGATGAGCAGGTGATACGCCGCGGGGCTCACCCCGCGCACCGACTTCTGGTGGCGGCGCGCGAACTTCTCGACGAACCAGTCGCAGAGCAGCGGGATGTCCTCGGTGCGTTCCCGCAGCGGCGGCACGCGCAGCATGATGGTGTTGATGCGGAAGTAGAGATCCTCGCGCAGCCGCCCGTCGCGCAGGGCCGCCTCGAGGTCGATGTTGGTGGCGCAGATCAGGCGGAAGTCGACCTTCACGAAGCGGTCGCTGCCGATCGGCCGGTACTCGCGCTCCTGCAGGACGCGCAGCAGCTTGGTCTGCAGATAGGCCGGCATCTCGCCGATCTCGTCGAGCATCAGCGCCCCGCCCTCGGCCAGCTCCAGCAGCCCGACCTTGTCGGCATTGGCGCCGGTGAACGAGCCCTTCTTGTAGCCGAAGAGCTCGGATTCAATCAGGTCCTTGGGGATGGCGGCGCAGTTGATCTTGATGAACGGGCCGGCGGCGCGCGGGCTGCGCACGTGCAGCGCGTTGGCGATGAGCTCCTTGCCGGTGCCGTTCTCGCCCTGGATGAGCACGTTGGCGTTGCTCGGGGCCACCGCGTCAACCAGTTCGAACAGCTCGCGCATCACCTCGCTCTGACCGATCACGGCGCCCATGCCGTCGGGGTCGCGGAGCTTGGCCCGCAACTGCTCGTGCGTGACCCGCTCGTCCACCTGGCGGCCGGCCCGCTCGAGGATGCCGACGATGCCGTCGGGGTCGAGCTGCGACTTCTCCACGAAGAAGAAGGCGCCGGCCTGGCCGGCATCGAGTGCGCGCGCGATGGTGCCCTGGCCGCTGATGACGATCACTTCGGCCCCGGGGGCGCGGGCCTTGATGCCCTTCAGCACCTCGATGCCGTCGCCGTCGGGCAGGAGCAGGTCGAGCAGCACGATCTCGGGATGCCATTCATCGAACAGCGCGTCACCGGTGCGGCCCAGCCCGGCCGCGCGCACCTCGAAGGCGGGCTCCACCGGAGCCTGCTCGATCACCATCTTCAGCCAGTCCACCGTGGCCGGGTCGTCGTCGACGACCAGGACACGGCGTCGGCGCGCCTGCACTCGAGCCATGGTCCGCCTCCCATTATTCCCCAAAGCCCACGGCCCGGTTCGCTCCGGCGCCGCCGGGGCTCCGCTATAATCCTGGGCATGGCGGACTCGCCCACGCTGCCTCCCATCACGCCCGTGCTGTCGGCGTTGCGCGCCGCGCCGGCGCGGGCTGCCGACGACAGGACCGTCTGCGAACGGTGCGGGGCCGAGATGTACCGGATGCACGCCGTGTGGCGTTGTCCGGCGTGCCGGTTCAAGACCGACTGCTGCGGCTGGTAACGCCGCCCCCTGTCCCGCCTGCACGCTGGAGTTCCATGGACGTCCTCGAGTCGCACATCCGCACCACTGCCCCCGAGTTCGCCCGGAATCGCGACCGCATGGCGGGGCTGGTGGCCACCTACCGTGAACGTCTGGCGCTCGTGAAACAAGGCGGCGGCCCGAAGTATCTGGCCCGCCACGCGGCCCAGGGCAAGCTGCCGGTGCGCGACCGCATCGACCTGCTCCTCGACCCCGGGTCGCCGTTCCTCGAGCTCTCGGCGCTGGCCGCCTGGGACCTCTACGACGGCGATGCCCCCTCGGCCGGCGTCGTCACCGGCATCGGCCGCGTCTCGGGCCGCGAAGTCCTGATCGTCGCCAACGACGCCACCGTCAAGGGCGGCACCTACTATCCGCTCACCGTCAAGAAGCACGTGCGCGCCCAGGACATCGCGCTGCAGAACCGCCTGCCGTGCGTGTATCTCGTCGACTCGGGCGGCGCGTTCCTGCCGCTCCAGGCCGAGGTCTTCCCCGACCGCGATCACTTCGGCCGCATCTTCTTCAACCAGGCGCGCATGTCGGCGGCCGGCATCCCGCAGATCGCGGTGGTCATGGGCTCGTGCACGGCCGGGGGCGCCTACGTGCCGGCGATGTCCGACCAGACGATCATCGTCAAGGGCACCGGCACCATCTTCCTGGCCGGCCCGCCGCTCGTGAAGGCCGCCACCGGGGAGGACGTCACCGCCGAGGAGCTCGGCGGGGCCGACGTCCACACGCGCCATTCGGGTGTGGCCGACTACTTCGCCGAGGACGATCGCCACGCGCTGCACCAGGCCCGCACCATCGTCTCGACGCTGCACACGGTCAAGCCGCCGGCCGGGGATCTGACCACGCCCGAAGATCCGCTCTACGACCCGGCCGAGATCTACGGCATCGTCCCCGGCGACCTGCGCACGCAGTTCGACGTGCGCGAGGTGATCGCGCGGCTGGTGGACGGCTCGCGCTTCGACGAGTTCAAGGCCCGCTATGCGCCGACCATCATCTGCGGCTTCGGCCGGCTGCACGGGCGCCTGGTCGGCCTCATCGCCAACAACGGCGTGCTCTTCTCGGAATCGGCCCTCAAGGCCACCCACTTCATCGAACTGTGCAACATGCGCGGCGTGCCGCTGGTGTTCCTGCAGAACATCACCGGCTTCATGGTCGGCCGCGACTACGAACGCGGCGGCATCGCCAAGGACGGAGCCAAGATGGTGCACGCCGTCGCCACCTCGGTCGTCCCGAAGTTCACGGTGCTCATCGGCGGTTCGTTCGGCGCCGGCAACTACGGCATGTGCGGCCGGGCCTACGACCCGCGCTTCCTGTGGATGTGGCCCAACGCCCGCATCTCGGTGATGGGCGGCGAACAGGCGGCCGGCGTGCTGACCACGGTGAAACGCGACCAGCTGGCGCGCGAAGGCCAGCCCTTCTCGGCGGCCGACGACGCGGCGATTCGCGAGCCGATCCTGGAGAAGTACGACGAGGAGGGCTCGCCCTACTACTCCACCGCCCGCCTGTGGGACGACGGCATCCTCGACCCGCTCGACACGCGCACCGCGCTTGCGCTCGGCCTCTCGGCCGCGGCCAACGCGCCGGTACCGCCGGCCAAGTTCGGCATCTTCCGGATGTAGGTGTCCATGTACCGTTTCCTTGCCGTCCGGCGCGACGGCCCTGTCGAACACCTCACCCTCAATCGTCCGGAGGTGCGCAACGCGTTCAACGACGAGGTGGTGGCCGAACTGCGCCAATGGGCGGAGGCCGTCGCCGTCGCCTCCGGCGTACGCGTCGTGGTGCTCGCCGGCGCCGGCAAGGTGTTCAGCGCCGGCGCGGATGCGGCCTGGATGGCGCGGATGGCCGATGCCGGCCAGGACGAGAATCAACGCGACGCCGCCGCCACCACGGCCATGCTGCGGGCCATCGACACCCTGCCGGTCGCCGTCATCGGCAGGGTCCACGGCGCCGCCCTGGGCGGCGGCTCGGGCCTGGCGGCCGTGTGCGACATCGTCGTGGCCGAGTCGCGCACCGTCTTCGGTTTCACCGAGACGAAGCTCGGCATCCTGCCGGCGATGATCTCCCCGTTCGTGCTGCCCAAGATCGGCGTCTCGGCGGCCCGCGAGCTGTTCCTCACCGGCCTGCGCTTCGACGCCGCGCGGGCCCAGGCCATCGGCCTGGTGCACGCGGTCGTGCCGGCCGAGGATCTCGACGCGGCCGTGCAGCGCTACGTCGCCGAGATCCTGTCAGCGGCGCCCACGGCCGTGGCCGCCGCCAAGGCCCTCATCCCGGCGGTGTGGGGACGCGCCCCCGCGGACGTGGCGGCGCTCACCGCGCAGACCATCGCCGCCCAACGGGGATCGCCCGAGGGTCAGGAAGGGCTGCGCGCCTTCCTCGACAAGCGCGCGCCTTCCTGGGTGGTGGAGTGATGCAGCGGGTCCTCATCGCCAACCGCGGGGAGATCGCGGTCCGCATCATCCGCGCCTGCAAGACCGCCGGGCTCTCGACGGTGGCCGTCTACTCCGACGCCGATGCGGAGGCCCCGCACGTGCTGGCGGCCGACCTCGCGGTGCGCCTGGGGCCGCCGCCGGCCGTCGAGAGCTACCTCAACGTGGCCGCGCTCCTCGACGCGGCGCGCCAGACCGGCGCCGACGCCGTTCACCCGGGCTACGGCTTCCTGTCGGAGCGCGCCCACTTCGCCCGCGCCGTCGAGGACGCCGGCCTCGTCTTCATCGGCCCGCCGGCCGAAGCCATCGAGCGCCTCGGCTCGAAGACCGGCGCGCGCCGGCTGATGGAAGCCGCCGGCGTGCCGGTCGTGCCCGGCGTCACGCTCGACGACCAGAGCGATGCCGCGCTGACTGCCGCCGCGGCCACCCTCGGGGCGCCGCTGCTGGTCAAGCCCGCGGCCGGGGGCGGCGGCATCGGCATGAAGACCGTGCGCCACCTGGACGAACTGGCGGCGGCCCTGCCGCAGGCGCGCCGTGAAGCGCAGGCCGCCTTCGGCAACGGCACGCTCTACCTCGAACGCCTGATCGATCGGCCGCGCCACATCGAGGTCCAGATCTTCGGCGACCGCCACGGCCAGCTCGTGCACCTGTTCGAGCGCGAGTGCTCGGCCCAGCGCCGCCACCAGAAGGTCGTGGAAGAAACGCCGTCGCCGGCCGTCACGCCGGCCGTGCGAGCCCGCATCGGCGCCGCCGCCGTGGCCGCCGGCCGCACCGTCGGCTACCAGAACGCCGGCACCGTCGAGTTCCTGCTCGAGGGCGAGGGCGACGAGGCGCGCTTCTACTTCCTCGAGATCAACACCCGCCTGCAGGTCGAGCACCCCATCACCGAGTGCGTGACCGGCGTCGATCTGGTGCGCGCCCAGCTGGCGGTCGCGGCCGGCGAGCCGCTGCCGTGGCGTCAGGACGAGCTCAGCCAGCGCGGACATGCCATCGAATGCCGCGTCTACGCCGAGGACCCGGCGCGCGGTTTCCTGCCGCAGGCCGGGCCGCTCCTGCGCTACCGCGAGCCATCGGGCCCCGGCCTGCGTGTCGATGCCGGGGTGACGGAAGGCGGCGCCGTGTCGGTCTACTACGACCCGATGCTGGCCAAGCTCATCGTCCATGCCGAGAATCGCGAGCACTGCCTGGCGCGCACCCGCGAGGCCCTGGCCCGCTTCGAGATTCTCGGGCTGCGCACCAACCTGAGCTTCCTGCAGGCGCTCATCGCCCATCCGGTCTTCGTCGCCGGACAGATCGACACCGGCTTCCTCGATCGCCATCTCGCCGAACTGAGCCCGGCCGATGCGCCCGTGCCGCCCGAGGTGATCGCGGCGGCGGCCTGGCACGCGTCGCTCGGCGGCGCGCCGACGCCGGCCACCGCGGCCGCCGCGCTGGCCTCGAGCGATCCCTTCGACACCATCCGCGGCTGGCGAGGCTGACCATGGCCCGACGATACCGCGTGCAGCACGGCGAGACGGCCCACACCGCCGAGATCCAGGGCGAGGGCGTCGTCGTGGTCGACGGCGTGCGTTGCACCGTCGCCCCCTTCGGCCCGTCGCGCTACCGCGTGACCGCGCCTGACGGGCGCGTCACCGTCGTGGCCGTCGCCGGCACGGCGCCCGCGGTCTGGGTCAGCGCCGACGGCCGCGCCTGCGAGCTCGACGTCGACCCGTCGGGGCGGGCGCGCTCGGCGGCCCGGGCTGCCGGCGGCGAGATGACGCCGCCGATGCCGGCCACGGTGGTGAAGGTGGCAGTGGCGGTGGGCGACCAGGTCGAGGCCGGCGCGCCGGTGGTGATGCTCGAAGCCATGAAGATGGAGCTGACGATCCGGGCGTCGCACGCCGGCACGGTGCGGGCCGTCGGCTGCGCCGTCGGCGACCTGGTGCGCCCGGGCACGGTGCTCGTCGAGATCGAGCCGTGACCGCGCCCGGCCGCGTCGCCATCGTCGAAGTGGGGCCGCGCGACGGCCTGCAGAACGAAACGGCGGTGTTGACCACGGCCGACAAGGTGCGGTTCGTCGACGCGCTCTCGGCGGCCGGCCACCGCGTCATCGAAGTGTCGGCCTTCGTGTCGCCGAAGTGGGTGCCGCAGATGGCCGACGCCGAGGCGGTGTTTGCCGCAATCACCCGGCGGCCCGGCGTGCGCTACACGGCGCTCACGCCCAATCTGGCCGGTCTCGATCGCGCCCTTGCCGCGCGGGTCGATGAAGTGGCGATCTTTGCCGCGGCCTCCGAGCGCTTCAGCGCGGCCAACCTGAATCAGTCGATCGATCAGTCGCTGGCCCGCTATGCCGAGGTGACACGCCGGGCGCTCGACGCCGGTCTTCCGGTGCGTGGCTACGTCTCCTGCGCGTTCGGCTGCCCGTTCGAAGGCGCGGTGGCCGTCGATGCGGTGATCCGCGTGACCAAGGCGCTGCTCGACCAGGGGGTCTACGAGGTGGCCGTCAGCGACACCATCGGCGTGGCGCACCCCGGACAGGTGCGCGACCTCGTGGCCGCGCTCGCGCGCGGCCGGCATTCCGACGGCCGTCAGGCGCTGCATTTCCACGACACCCGCGGCACGGCGCTGGCCAACGTGCTGGCGGCGCTCGACGCCGGCGTCACCACCTTCGATGCCTCGGCCGGCGGACTCGGCGGCTGCCCGTTTGCGCCCGGCGCCTCGGGCAACCTGGCCACCGAGGACCTGCTCTACATGCTCGACGGTCTCGGCGTCGAGACCGGCGTCTCAATCGACGCGGTGATGGCCGCATCGGCCGCGCTGGCCCCGCGTCTCGCCCATCCGCCGCGGTCTCGCTACGTGCAAGCCGTGACCGCCGCGCGGACCAGTCCCGACCCGCCCGCTACCGCGCCGCCATCGCGCTGAAGCCCATGCCGAACATCGCCGTGGCCGGACGCGCGGGATTGAGAATCAACTGCCGCGACGACTGGACATAGGCGGCCAGTTCCTGCGGCCCCTGCGCCGCCGGGAAACACGTCAGCGACTCGCCGAAGGCCCGGGCCGAGGCGAAGGTGTCTGGCGAACGGCGCGCCAGTTCCGTGGCTTCCCACACCGGCATCGGGCAGTCCGCTTGCCGCAAGACCGCACTGAGCAGACGGCCGGCCGCGCGCACCGCCGCGTGGCTCTCGCCGAGGCCGCCCGGAGCGAAGGACACGACGCCGGCCGCCGACACCTCGATGTCGGCGATCGGCGGCGGCGCCTGCTCCGGTTCCAGCTGCGCGCAGACGGCCTGCACGACGGCCACGGCTTCGACCCACGTCGGCTCGACGCGCGTCATCAGGTCGACGAGACGCTCCGTGTCGGCGGCGGCGGCCGAGGCGTGGCTCGCGGACACAGGCACCGCCGCACCTGCGGCGGCTGGCGCCGGGTCCGAGATCGCGAGGGTCCTCACGAGGCCCGCGCCACCACCGCGGCGCACGCGTCGGCCCCGCGGGCGGGGCGGAGGCCGCCGGCGCCGCCGCCTCGAACACCATCGCGGCGCGGTAGCGCAGCGGCGAGAGCCGGTGCACCCAGCAGCGCGCGACCTGCCCGAAGGCGGTGATTTTCTCCGGCTCCTTGTTGGCGACCGGCTTGAACAGCCGCAGTTCGGTCCGCGTGCCGGGGCGAATCCACTCCTGGAGTTCGAGCAGCGCGCCGCCGTTCGACACGTTGATGAGGCGTCCGTGCAGCCCGAGAGAGAGCCGGGCGTCGCTGTCGAGGCCGAGCACTTCTGCGCTCATGCGCGGTTCGGAGCGGCGGTCGGCGACCACGAAGGACAGGGCCGACGACGGTTTCTGGTGCGACGAGGAGGTTTCCATTCCGCCTCGGCCTTGTGCACGGACCGTACCACCGGGAAATGCTGACGAATACCGCCAATCCGCGTGCCGTGATGTGACACGAAATCCGGAACGACCGACAAATTTTGTTCGCGTTCGGCTGACTTTTGCGGGCCGGAGCTACGCTCGCCGAGACTTTCCTGGCGCTGCCTCACCGCAGCGCGCAGGAATGCACGGCATCGCTCGAGGCGAACGCCGCGTCCAGCGGACCACCAGGGCGAGCGCCGCGTCTCAGCGGTCCACCAGGGCGCGCGCCGGGTCGGTCGACGCCGCCCGCCGCGCCGGCAGCACGCAGGCCGCCAGGGCGACGAGCCCCAGCGTGAGGGTCACGACCGCGATCACGCGCGGGTCCATCGCGTCCACTTCGTAGAGCTGCGCCTGCAGCACGGCGCGCAGCAGCCATGCGCCGCCAAGCCCGGCGCCGGCGCCCGCGGCCACGACCAGCGCCCCGTCGCGCAGCACCATCTGGAAGATGCCGGGCGCCGTGGCGCCGAGCGCCAGGCGAATGCCGATCTCGCGGCTCCGCTGCGCCACCTGGTAGGCCAGCACACCGTAGAGGCCGACGGCGGCCAGCAGCAGGGCGACGCCGGCGAACGCCACCGCCAGGATCATCGGCGTGCGCCGGTCGGTCAGGGCCAGATCGACCCGCTCGTCGAGGCGCTTGACGTCGTAGAGCGGCACGGCGCCGTCCATCACCCGCGCGGCCTGGCGGGCCGCGGCGGCAAGCGCGTCGGGCGGCTGCGTCGAGCGGAGCGCGATTCCCAATGAGCGCACCGGCGATTGGGCCAGCGGCAGGTAGTAGGCGCCGAGGCCGCCGGAGCGGCCGCCCGTGGTCAGCGACTGCAGGCGCACGTCGCCGACCACGCCGACGACGTGCAGCCAGTCGCCGTCGGCCGGCGTCTTCAACATCTCGTTCGGGTCGCCCGGGAAGTACATCCGCCGCCCGACCGGATCCTGGCCGGGCCAGAACTTGCGGGCCAGCCGCTCGTCGACGATCACGGTCTTTGGCGCCTCGGCGCCGTCGCGCGCGTCGAACCGCCGGCCGCTCACGAGCGACATGCCGAGCGCCTCCATCAGGCCGCCGCTGACGCGCACCTGCGCCGGCGAGATCACCGATTCGCCCGGCGCCATCTGGTAGCCCTCGGCCAGGACGACGCTGTCGCTGTAGTCCCCGGCGAAGGGCAGGCTGCTCGTGAGGCCGGCCGCGCTCACGCCGGGGATGGCCCGCAGCGCCGGCAGCAGGCGCTCGTAGGCGGCGACCAGCCCGCCGTCATCGCCGTAACGCGCCGCCGGCAGCGTGAAGCGCGCGGTCATCACCTGTTCCGGGCGGAATCCCGGATCGACGGCCAGCACCTTGCCGAAGCTGGCCAGCAGCATCCCGGCGCCAACGAGCAGCACCAGCGCAAACGCCACCTGCCCGCCGACGAGCACGCGCCGCACCGCCAGCATCCGCCGCGACGCGGTGCCCGAGCGGCCTTCCTCGCGAATCGTGCCGGCCATGTCCACATGGCGCAGGCGGAACACCGGCAGCGCGGCCACCAGCCCGCCCACCGCCACCACGAGCCCGATAGTGTAAGCGGCCACGGCGCCGTCGAGGGCGATGTCGCCGCCGCGCGGCAAGCGCGTCCATGCCCAGGTAGGGCGCGGCCCGCAGGGCCCAGGTGCCGAGGGCCAGGCCCAGCCCGCCGCCGACCGAGCTGAGCACGAACGCCTCGACCAGGATCTGGCGGGTCAGCGCCGCCAGCGACGCCCCCAGCGCCAGCCGGGTCGCGAACTCGCGGACCTGCGTGGTGGCGCGCACCGAGACGAGATTGGCGACGTTGAGCGCGCCGATGAGCAGCACGAACGCCGCCGCTGCCCACAGCAGCGACAGCGTCGGACGGATCTCGGAGACGAGTTCGTCGTGGAAGAGGAACACCGGTGTGTGGAAGCCGGCGTTCACGAGCAACGGGGCAATCGCCGGGAAGCGCTCGAGATTGCGGGCGTTGAGGTCGTCGATCTGGCGCTGCGCCTCGGCCAGCGTGGCCCCCGGCGCCAGGCGCGCCAGGACCTCCCAGCTGTTGCTGTGGCGCCGGTCGTCGGCGCGGTCCTCCGGCCCGAAGGCGGCCGGGGTAAACAGTTGCGGCTCGCTGGAGATGAAGCGGAAGTCGGCCGGCAGCACTCCGACGACGGTGTGGAGGGTGCCGTTCACTCGCAAGGTCTGGCCGATGGCCGTATCCTGGCCGGCAAAGAGCCGCTGCCACAGGCCGTAGCTGAGGATGGCTTTCTCGTGCTGGCCGCGTTCGCCCTCGGGCTCGGTGAAGAGCCGCCCGCGCAGCGGCGCCGTCCGCAGAAGCGGGAAGAACGACGGCGTGACCTGCATGCTCGCCACGCGTTCGGCGTCGGCGCCGCCGTCGCCGCCGAGCGTGGCTCCGGCCGTGCGGAAGAGCGCGAGGCCCTCGAAGGCCGTGGTCTCGCGACGACGGTCGTCGTAGTCGGGCACGCCGTTCGAGCCGCGGCCGGCCCCGGCGCTTGGGGTAGGCGTTGTACATGGTGACCAGCCGCTCCGGCTCGGGAAACGGCAGCGGCCGCAGCACCACTGCCTGCACCACGGCGAAGATGGCGGCGTTGGCGGCCAGGCACAGCGCGAGCGTGGCCAGCGTGGTGGCGGTAAAGGCCCGGTCGCGCCACAGCGCCCGGACGGCGTGCCGTAGATCCCGCATGAGCTGATCGAACATGGGTCCTCCCCGGAGTCGGCGACGCTTCAAGAGACGGCGGGGCCGGCCCGCCGGTTCCCGTATGCCATCATGGCGCACCGTGGCCGCCGTCGATCATCCGTCCGTCACCGCCGTCGCGACCGTGCAGCGGCGGCTCATCCCGTTCCTGTTCCTGCTCTACGTGGTGGCCTACCTGGACCGGGTCAACGTCGGTTTCGCGGCGCTCGAGATGAACCGCGACCTCGGTTTCAGCGCCGCCGTCTACGGCCTTGGCTCGGGCATCTTCTTCGTGTCCTACACCTTGCTCGAGGTGCCCAGCAATCTGATGCTGGCCCGCCTCGGCGCCCGCCGCTGGATCGCCCGCATCATGTTCACCTGGGGCCTCGTGTCGGTGGGCATGGCCTTCGCTCACGATGCGCTCACCTTCTACGGCCTGCGTTTCCTGCTCGGCGCGGCCGAAGCAGGGTTCTTCCCCGGCATCATCTACTACCTGACGCAGTGGTTCCCGGCGCGGGAACGGGCCAGGGCCGTGGCCCTCTTCATGACCGGGACGGCCATCGCCGGCGTGATTGGCGGACCGATCTCGAGCGCCTTGCTGTTGCTCGACGGCGTGGCCGGACTCCAGGGCTGGCAGTGGCTGTTCGTGGTCGAGGGCCTCCCGGCCATTCTCCTGGCGCCGGTGGTGTGGCGCCGACTCGACGATCGGCCCGAGACGGCCACGTGGCTGTCGGCGGCCGAGCGCGAGTGGCTGGCCGGCACCCTGGCCGCCGAGGCCCGGCCCGGGGGCGGCGTGCATCACGACCTGCGCGGGGCGCTGGGCAGCGGCCGGCTCTGGACGCTGGCGGCCATCTACTTCTGCATCGTGCTGGCGTTCTACGGCGTCAGCTTCTGGCTGCCGCAGATCCTCCAGCAGTTGAGCGACTACCCGTCGGCCGTGGTTGCGCTCATCTCGGCGGTGCCCTACGTCGTGGCGGCCATCGGCATGGTGGTCGTGGGCGCGCGCTCCGACCGCACGGGCGAGCGGCGCTGGCACGTGGCCGTGCCGGCCCTCGTCGGCGCGCTCGGCTTTGCCGCCGCGGCCAGCGTCCCGCCTTCGGTGGCCCTGTCGCTCACCGCGCTGTCGGTGGCGGCGCTCGGCATCTGGGGCGCGCTCGGACCCTTCTGGGCGCTGCCGACGGCGTTCCTGCGGGGCCGGGCGGCGGCCGGCGGCGTCGCGCTCGTGAACGCCGTGGGCAACATCGGCGGCTTCGTCGGGCCGACGCTCGTCGGGCTATGCCCGCGACGCGACGGGCAGCTTCGCGACCGGACTGTGGGTGCTGGCCGGAGGGCTGGTGCTCGGGGCCCTGCTGACGCTGCGTCTGCCGCCGGAGCCGGGCAGCGGCGGCTGAACCGGCCCCACCGTGACGATGTATTCGTTGAAACGGATACATTCCGGCGGAATCATAATGACGGCGCCGCGCACCGCGGGCCAGGAGCTCCCGTTCATGTCGATTCGAGCCGTCAAGCGTCATGTCACCGCCCTGCCCCACCTGGAAGGGGCCGGCGTCCACCTGCGCCGCGCCTTCGGCTTCGGCGAAACCGACGACGTCGATCCGTTCCTGTTGCTCGACGACTTCCGCAACGACGTGCCGGCCGACTACCTGGCCGGCTTCCCGTGGCATCCGCACCGCGGCATCGAGACCATCACGTATGTGCTGGCCGGCACTGTCGACCACGCCGACAGCCTCGGCAACGCCGGCGCCATCGGTCCCGGCGACGTGCAGTGGATGACGGCCGGGCGCGGCATCGTCCACCAGGAGATGCCGCACGGCGACCCGCACGGCCGGATGCACGGCTTCCAGTTGTGGGCCAACCTCCCCTCGACGCACAAGATGACCGCACCCCGCTATCAGGAGGTCGCGGCCAAGGACGTCACCGAGGTGACCGACGACGACGGCACGCACGTGCGCGTCATCTGCGGCGAGTTCTGGGGCCGGCGTGGTCCGGTCGAAGGGGTCGCGGCCGATCCGCAGTATCTCGACATCACGCTGCCGCCCGGCGTGGAGCGGGCCATTCCGGTGATGCGCTCGAAGAACGTGTTCGCCTACGTCTTCGACGGCGACGGCCGCTTCCGCGACGCCTCGGCGCCGCGCCCGGTGGTGACCGACGTGGTCACGGAAGGGGCCTTGCTCGACGACGACAGAGCCACAGCGGGCACCGACGTGGCCAACCGCTCGCTGACCGTCTTCGACGAAGGCGACGAGATCCGCGTGCGGGCCGGGGAACGCGGCCTGCGCTTCCTGCTCGTCTCGGGCGCGCCGATCCGCGAGCCGATTGCCTGGCGCGGGCCGGTGGTGATGAACTCGCAGGAAGAACTGCAGCAGGCCTTCGCCCAGCTGCGTGCCGGCACCTTCCTCGATATCCGCTAGCGCCGAAGGCAGCCCCGCCCCGGCATGTGCCGGACGCGGGGCTGCGCCTCTTCACTCCCGCTCACTGCGGCGCTTCAGGGCGCACCACCTGCGACACGACGGCCAGGGCCGCCGCATCGCGCGGATCCACGGCCACGCGGGCGCCCGTCTGCCCGAACCAGTAGTTGCGCCGCGTCACCGCCCCGACGACCCGCAGCGTGGACCGGCCCACGTACTCGAACGTGACCGGCACCGCCGGGGCGGCCGCCGCCCTCACCGTCCGCCTGCCTCCGCAACACGCCATCGTCGTTCTCCTACTGATCGACGTCCAGGCAGAACCCGTCGCTGTCCGAGGCCGAGTGGCCGTTGCCGCTGTTGTTGAGGATGGCGCGATCGGACGCCACCACGCGGATGACGTAGCCGCAGGCCCGCATCCCGGCGGTGTCGAGGGTCCAGCCGTCGCCCGGGGCCGGGGCGGTGTTGACGAAGCCCTGGCTGGGCACCGGAACCGCCTCGCCGGGGTCGTTCACGCCGGGCTCGACGCCAATCGAGTAGCCGGCGAGGAACGCATCGCGCGCCACCACCGTGCCGGACAGCACCGTGCCCGAGGCGAACTTGCCGCAGCTGCCCGGCCCGGAG
Organism: uncultured Acidobacteriota bacterium; assembly: GCA_963834325.1. Lineage (GTDB taxonomy): Bacteria > Acidobacteriota > Vicinamibacteria > Vicinamibacterales > UBA2999 > CADEFD01. The sequence continues at coordinate 1,376,601 of CAWIBL010000012.1, read as the reverse complement.
GTGATGACGATCGAGGCCTCGGGGCCGGTGTTGTCGAGCTGAAGGACGTGGCCGTCGGGGCTCCCCTGCTGCACACCGCCGCCGTCGAAGACGGTCAACCGCACCTGCCACAGGGCGTCGCCGGCGGTGTCCCACTGCGCCAGCAGGTTGTTCACGTTCTGCGCAAACGGCAGGTAGGTGAAGCGCTTGGTGGTGTTGTCGGCGGTATGCGTGGCCGTGTTGCCGAGGCCGTCCACCACCGCCAGGTCGGTGACGAGCGGCGCCCAGGCGCCGCTGCCGGTGCGCACTTCCACGAGATACGACCAGCCGGGAATCGGCAGCCCCTGCACGCTGACGCGGGCGCCGAACGGGCACGGCCGGCCGAGGTCGTCGGCCGGCAGGTTCGACAGCGCGAACTTCGCCAGCGCCGTCGTCAGCCCGGTCGTGTCGTCAATCATGCTGACGGGGATGCCGCCGAGGATGGCGATGCGGCCGCCGGGCACCTGCACTGTCGGCGCGATGTGGACGATGGTCTCTTCGCGGTTGCCCCACGTGGGCACGTAGTTGGGATTGGCGCACGGAGGCGCCACGCTCCACGACATGATGGCCCGGATGCGCAGCACGCGCGGCTGCTCGCAGGGCCGGCGATACGACGACAGGTCCACTGGCAGGCGCACCGCGTAGTGCACCCCCTGCGGCGGGACCGCCAGGTCGTAGACGGTGACGCTGGCGGTGCCCAGGCACGTCTCGAACGAGCCGTTGCCGTCGCTGTCGGCCCAGAAGGTGACGTACTCGCGGCTGCCCTCGGTGCACGGGCCGCCGGAGTAGCCGGCCGACTTCTTGACCTTGATGACGCCGACCAGCGTATCGGGCGAGTTCGGGTCGAGACCGATGCAGGTCAGCTCCTCGAAGCTGGTATCGCCGTCCTGCGGCAGCAGCGCCGCGACGATCTCGGGATCCAGGGCCACGCCGGGGATCAGCGCGCCGAACGCCTCGGCACTGAGCGTCGTCTGGCCCGAGGTGAACGCCGCCAACTCCTTGAACGCGAAGCGGTGCACGGGGACGCCTTGCTCCTTGTAGGCCGCGGCCAGTTCGGCTGGTCCGAGCGCGGTGGTCTTGAGCGGGAGCTCGGTCTGGAGGTCGATGAAGGGCGTCAGGGCCACGTCCTTGACGAGCGGCCCGGTGAAGATGTCGTCGAACACGACGAACCGGCGCGGCTCGACCTGGATCGTCGCCTCGCGCACGTTGCCCCACACCGGGGCCCAGCCCGGCTGGTTGGCCGGCGGCGGGTTGTTCCACGACAGGATGGCGCGCACCAGGATCAGATGGTTGGCGGTGCACTTCTTCCGGGCCGGCTTGACCTTGAGCGACACCGCGTACTCGAGGCGCTTGCTGCCAGCGGTGCCTTCCGGCAGGTTGTAGGCCTGGAAGCTGGTCATGCCCTGGTCGGCCCAGGTGGCGCCGTTGTCGAACGACAGGTAGAACCGCACGAACTCCGGCGAGCCCGGTCCGCAGCCATCGGTGCCATAGCCCGACGGCTGGTAGATGTAGACGACGCCCTCGAGCATCTGCTGCTGCGGGTGGTAGCCGACGCAGCCCAGTTCCTCGTAGAAGGTGTTGCCGGCAATCGGCAGCACCGGGGTGAACGGGCTCGCTGGCCAGCGTGCCGAAGTAGTTGGGGTTGCCGAGCAGCAGGCGCTTGAACGCTTCGCGCTCCTTGGGGAACGCCTTCTGCAGCGCCACCTGGGATTTCTGTACGGCCTTCTTCAGTTCGTCGTTCATGACTCGACCCTCCGGTCGTGCGGGGTTGGTGAACCGATCGGCGCCGACACGGCCCGTCGCCGGCCTGCTCTCGCGAGTCGGCGCGGCCGGATGCGTGTGGAGGTGATCGCCGATTACACCTGGAGGGACGGCCCGGTCGGCGCGTTTCGGGTCCCGACCCGCGCGCCGCGAAAATGATGGACGACGCGGAGAAACGCCGCTAACGCGCCGGCAGCAAGGCGGCGAGCTCCGCGCTCAGGTCGTGCAGCAGCGCGTCGATCTCGCCCTGGTGCGTGCGGAAGCTGAGCACGCACACGCGGCCGACGTAGCGCCCTCGCGTCGACCGCGCCGGTGATCATCACGCGGCCGCGGGCCGACGTGCGGGTCATGAGCGCGCGCGTCGCCGCGTCTTCGTCGGCCAGGGTCGCGCCTGGCCACGACACGTGGAACGCGAAGAGCGACAGGTCGGGCGGCGCGTCGATCGACGATGCCGGGCAGCGCGGCGATGCGCGCGAACGCTTCCATGGCCAGGGCGCGCTTCTCGGTGACGGCGGCGCGAAAGGCCGCCGCGCCGTAGACCTTCACCGCCAGCCACACGCGCAGCCCCGGAAAGCCGCGCGACAGGTCGGGACCGTGCTGGCTCGGGTCGTAGAAGTCCTCGGGATGCGGCATCGCCGGCAGGTAGTCGGCGGTGGCCTCGTGCGCGGCCCGCAGAGCGGCGCCGTCGCGGACCAGGAGCGCGCCGGTACCGTAAGGCAGGAACATGCCCTTGTGCGGATCGAGCGTGAGCGAGTCGGCCCGCGACAGACCGCGCAGGATCTCGCGGGTCTCGTCGCACAGCGCGAAGAACGCGCCGTAGGCGCCGTCCACGTGATGCCACAGCCCCTCGGCGGCGCACAGGTCGGCAATGGCGTCGAGCGGGTCGACGGCGCCGGTGTTGGTGGTGCCGGCGCTCGACACCACGGCAAACGGCGTCAGCCCGCGAGCGCGGTCCGCGGCGATGGCGGCGCGCAACGCCTCGATCGGCATCCGGTAGTGCTCGTCGCACTTCACCGCGTGGACGCGGTCGGGCATGATCCCGGCCAGCTTGGCCGACTTGATCACGCAGTGGTGCGCCTGGTCCGAGGTGTAGAGCACGCCGCGGGCGGATGTCCACGCCGAGGTGCCGCTCCCGCGCGCACAGCACGGCGTTGAAGGTGGCCATCGAGCCGCCGGTGGTGAACAGGCCGCGCGTGGTCGCGGGAAAGCCCATCCAGTCGCGCAGCCAGTCGAGCGCGTTGGCCTCGAGCTGCACCAGCGCTGGCGCCGCCTGCCACACGCCGGTGTAGCGGTTGGTCGCATCGGCGATGAAGCTGGCCAGCGCCGCCGGAAACAGGCCGCCGCCCGGGATGAAGGCCAGGTAGCCCGGGGCCGGGGCGTTGAACGAGCGCGGGATGCAGGTGTCGAAGACGAGATCGAGCAGCGGCTCGAGGGCGCTGCCCTGCTCGGGCGCCGGCTCGCGCAAGGCGCGGCACAGGTCGGCGGCAGCGACGTCGCCGCAGATCGGCTGCGCCGGCAGGCTGGCGATGTGCTCGATGCAGCGCGAGGTCACGGCGTCGGCCATGGCGCGCATCTGGGCGGGCGAGAACTCGAGATTCACGGCCCTAGCCTACTGCCTGTGACCAGGGCGCGTCCCGCGACGGCGCGCAGGACGACGCGAGTCGAGCCCGGGGCGGCCCGGAATCAGGCGTAGGTGTCGATGCGTCCCGGCGGCGGCGCCGGCGTGTCCTTCACCAGTTGCACCAGCGCCTGGCCCACGTCCTTGGCCACGTCCTGCTGCTTCTTCATCACCAGAGCCTGGCGTTGGATTTCGCGTGAGGCGGCGCTATTGGAGATGGGATCAACGGTCATGCCTGGGACATCGGCGCGACCTGACGAAGCTTGAATCGAGGGAGGGCGGGTTGGAGGCGCCGCCCGGATTTGAACCGGGGATGGAGGTTTTGCAGACCTCTGCCTTACCACTTGGCTACGGCGCCGTCGGGGGGAAGTGCGAGCGGCTGGATCCTACTATGGCAGGCAGATTATGGAGCGGGAAACGGGATTCGAACCCGCGACTTCGACCTTGGCAAGGTCGCACTCTACCACTGAGTTATTCCCGCCCGGGAATGCATCTGGATTGTAACAAAGCCGCCACGCATTCGGCAAGCATGAGCCGCGCGCCAGGGCGCACTACCCCGCCGCCCCGCGCAGGACGCGGGCGGCTTTCTCCGCCGATACCGGGTTGACCGTGGTGCCGGTGCCGATGTCGAAGCCCGTCGTCCGCAGCACCCGCGGCACCAGTTCCAGGTGCCAATGATACGCCGCCTCGACGGCCGCCCCGTAGGGGGTGGTGTGCAGGACGGCGTTGAAGGCCGGCCGCCCGAGCTGCGCGTCCATTTGCGCCAGCACCTGGCGCAGGGCCGAGGCCACGGCCGCGATGTCGCCCGGGTCGGCGGTTTCGAAGCGGGCCGCATGCTGCCGCGGCAGGAGCCACACTTCGAAGGGCGAGCGGGCGGCATACGGGGCCAGGGCCACACAGCGCTCGGTGGCCGCGACCACGCGCGCGCCCGAGGCGACTTCCTGCGCGATCAAGTCGCAGAACACGCAGTTGCCGGACACCGCATGATGGCGCTCGGCGCCGCGCAGTTCGTTGGCCAGCCGCGGCGGGACCCGCGGCATGGCCACGACCTGGGAGTGCGGATGCCCCAGCCGGGCCCCGGCCTTGGCGCCGTGGTTCTTGTAGGCCACCGCCACCGTCATCCGGGTGTCGCGGCGCAGGTCGGCGATGCGTTCGCGCCACGCCATCAGCACCCGCGTGAGGTCGTCGTCGCTCATGGTGAACCACGAGGCGTCGTGGCGGGGCGATTCGACCACCACTTCGTGGGCGCCGAGTCCGGGATGGTAGGCGAGCAGCCCGTCGGTCGCGCCGTCGCCGCCGGCTTCGACCCGCAGCACTGGCACCCGGTTGGGCACCACCCGCAGGTCCCATCCGGGGCCGTCGCCGGCGCTGCCGTTACGCACGGCCAGGATCTCGCGGCCGGCCACGTGTTCGTGACCCTCGCACAGGGGGCAGAGCCCGTCGGTCTCCGGCGGCCGCTCGTCGAGATCGAAGTCGCGCAGACGCATCGGCGCGTCGGAGGCCACGATCACCCACTCACCCGTTACCGGGTCGGCTCGCCATTCGGACATCCAACCAGAGTACCACCTGCCGGCTACCAGCCGGGCCGGAAGGCGTCGGGAAAGATGGTGACCACCGGATCCTGGCCGGTGGTCAGGCTGACGGCCACGACGTCGAAGCGCACGGGGGCGCGGGTCAGATCGTGACGGGCCAGATAATCGGCCGCCATCACGACCAGGCGGCGCTGTTTCTGCGCGGTGACCGAGGCCGCCGGATCGCCGAACTGGCCACCGCGGCGAGCCTTGACCTCGACGAAGACCACGGTCGGCCCGTGCCGCGCCACGATGTCGAGCTCGCCGAGACGAGTGCGATAGCGCCGCTGCAGCACGCGGTAGCCGCGCGCTTCGAGCGCCCGGCAGGCCCGGGTCTCCCCTTCCAGTCCCAAGGCCTGGCGCGCCAACGTCATGCGCCGGCGGCTGCAAGACCCAGGCCCGCGCCGACCACGGCCGCCGCTCCCGTCTGGGCCCTAGTGTCGGCCGGTGACGGCCCCGAGGCTCTCGTCGAAGATGCGCACGGCGGTGTCGGCCTGGGCCTTGGAGAGCACCAGCGGCGGCGAGAAGCGGACGGCATTGCGGCCGGCCCCGAGAATCAGCATGCCGCGGGCGAAGGCCTCGTCGACCACCTGGTCGCGCTCGGTGGTGGCGCGTTCCTTGGTGACGCGGTCGCGGACCAGCTCCACGCCGATCATCAGGCCCTTGCCGCGCACGTCGCCGATGATCGGGTGCTTGTCCTTGAGCGCCGTCAGGCCGGCGATCATGTGGGCGCCGACGGTGGCGGCGTTGGCGATGAGCGTGTCGCGCAGCAACTGGATGGTGGCCAGCGAGGCGGCGCACGACACGGGGTTCCCGCCGAACGTGCTGGCGTGCGCACCCGGGGGCCAGGCCATCACCTCGGCCTTGGCCACGGTGACACCGAGCGGCAGCCCCGAGGCGATGCCCTTGGCCGCGGTGACCACGTCGGGCTCGACGCCGAAGTGCTCGATGGCGAACATCTTGCCGGTGCGGCCCATGCCCGACTGCACTTCGTCGACCATCAGCAGCATCCCGTGCTGGGTGGTGAGCGCGCGCAAGCGCTCGTGGAAGACCTTGGGCGGCACCACGTAGCCGCCCTCGCCCTGAATCGGCTCGACCATCACCGCAGCCACGTCGTCGGGCGAGACGAGGTGCATCAGCACCTGGTCCTCCAGGAAGCCGAGGCACTCGGCGGCGCAGCTGTCGGGGGTCAGACCGACCGGGCAGCGGTAGCACGTGGCGTAGGGCGCGTGATACGAACCGGGCAGCATCGGACCGAAGCCGCGACGCTGCGTGACCCGGCTCGAGGTCAGCGACAACGAACCCATGGTGCGGCCGTGGAAGCTGCCCAGGAAGGCGATGATGCCGTGGCGCTTGGTGTGATAGCGGGCCAGCTTGATCGCCGCTTCGTTGGCCTCGGTGCCGGAGTTGCCGAAGAAGGTCCGCGACGGGCCGGCAAACGGGGCCACCGCGGCCAGCTCCTCGCCCAGCTTCACCTGCGGCTCGTAGTAGAAGTCGGTGCCCGACATGTGCAGGAACTTCTGCGCCTGATCGACGATGGCGGCCACCACGGCCGGGTGCGAGTGGCCGGTCGAGTTGACGGCAATCCCGGCGGCGCAGTCGAGGAACACGTTGCCGTCCACGTCCTCCACGGTGGCGCCCGTGCCGCGGGCGATCACGAACGGGTAGCCGCGCGTGTAGGACGGCGACACCACCTTGCCGTCGCGCTCGATGATGGCCTTGGCCTTGGGACCGGGCAGAGCCGTCTTCAGAATCGGGGCGTCCATGTCACCTACTTTCGTTTCCAGCGCGTGCCCTGAGGGCCGTCCTCCACGAGAATTCCGAGCGCCAGCAGTTCGTCGCGGAGCTGGTCGGCGGCGGCGAAGTCGCGGCGGCGGCGCGCGTCCTGCCGTTCCTGCATGCAGCCGCTCCACCTCGGCCTCGGGGACACCGGCGGCGGCGTCTTCCCTGGCCCGCAGCGAGACGACGCCGAGGACGTCGTCGAAGTGGCTGAACGCGGCCCGGATGCCGGCGAGATCGGCGGCGCCGACGCCGCCCTGATCGATGGCCGTGTTGAGGGCGCGCACCAGCTCGAACAACTCGCCGAGCGCGGCCGCGGTGTTCAGGTCGTCGGCCATGGCCGTGTCGAACCCCTGACGCCCGGCGGCGACGCGGGCCGCCACCTCGTCGTGCGCCGGGCCGCTGGTGACGGTGTCGAGCCGGGCCAGGAAGTCGGTGAGGCGGCGCAGCGCTTCCTCGGCCTGCGCCATCCCCGCCCAGGTGAAGTTGAGCCGGGTGCGGTAGTGCGCCGACAGCAGCAGGTAGCGCAGCGTCGAGGCGCGGTGGCCCCGCCCGACGACATCCGAGATGGTGAAGACGTTGCCGAGCGACTTCGACATCTTCTGGTCCTCGACCAGCAGGTGCTCGAAGTGCACCCAGAAGCGGGCGAACTCGCGGCCGGTGGCGCACTCGCTCTGCGCGATCTCGTTCTCGTGGTGCGGGAAGATGAGGTCGATGCCGCCGCAGTGGATGTCGATCGGCGGCTCGCCCAGCAGGCGCAGGGCCATGGCCGAGCACTCGATGTGCCAGCCCGGCCGGCCCGGCCCGACGCCGCCGTCCCAGCTCGGTTCGCCCGGCTTGCTCGCCTTCCACAGCACGAAGTCGCGGGCGTCTTCCTTCTCGTACTCGTCGGTGTCGACGCGCGCGCCCGACTGGATCCCGGCGTGATCGAGCCGCGCCAGCCGTCCGTAGTTGGGCATGGTCGCGATCTTGAAGTAGATCGAGCCGTCGCTGCGGTAGGTATGGCCCTTGGCCTCGAGCGCCGCAATCATGTCGGCCATGGCCTGGATGTTGGCCGGATCGGTGGCCCGCGGGTTCTCTTCCGAGGACTCCAGGCCGAGCGTGGCGCAGTCCTCGTGGAAGGCCGTGATGTAGCGCTCGGTGTACTCGGCCAGCGGCACGCCCTCGCGCTCGGCCCCGGCAATCGTCTTGTCGTCGACGTCGGTGAAGTTGACCACCTGCCGGACCTCGAACCCGGCCACGTACTTCATGGTGCGGCGCAGGACGTCGAGGCCGAGGAAGGTGCGGAAGTTGCCGATGTGGCCGCGGGCGTAGACCGTGAGGCCGCAGGCGTACATGCGCACCTGGTTGGCGGCCGACGGGGCGAACGGCTCACGCTGACGGGTGAGCGTGTTGTAGAGACGCATCAGTGACGACCTCAGTCCATTCCCTGGCGGATGTGGCAGATCTGCCGCCCGCCGTCGACCGACCATTCGACCGACAGTCCCGGACCGCGTGACAGGTGGTTGGTGAACGGCGTCGACGACTGGCCGCCGGCAACGAAGACGTCCAGATACTCGGCGGTGCGCTTGAAGCGGAGGTCGAGCGGCGTGCCGTCGCCGCGGCTGGCCGCGATCGCCGCTTCGGCCGCGGTCACCACTTCGTCGGCCACGGCCGCGGCCACGGCCTGGCCCCCGGCGTAGGAGGCGACGTGCGAGGCCACGTCGCGTACCGCGCCGAGCATCGACCGCCCGCCCGACACCTGCATCGAGAATTCGAACGACGTCTGGTTCATCGTCACACCGATATGTTGTCGAACAGCCGCTGGGCCCGCCGCACGTCGCTGGCGATCTGCTCGCGCAGCGCGTCGACATCGGCGAACCGGCGCTCGTCGCGCAGCCGCTGGATGAAGCTGAGCGACATCCGCGCGCCGTAGACGTCGGCGTCGAAGCCGAGCACGTGGGTCTCGATCGAGACCGCGCCGGCGGCCTCGAAGGTCGGCCGGACCCCGATGTTGGTGATCGCCGGCCAGCACGTGCCGTCGAGTTCCGCCGTGGTCGCATAGACCCCGCTCGGCGGCACGAGCTCATTGTCGGTCGAAAGGTTGGCGGTGGGAAACCCCAACTCGCGGCCGCGCCGGGCCCCGGTCACGACCACGCCCTCGATGGCGTAGTGGTGCCCGAGCAGCGCCCCGGCCTCGTCGACCCGGCCCTCGCTGACCAGGCGCCGGATGCGGGTGCTCGACACCACGAACTCCTTGTAGCGCACCGGGTCGATCTTCTCGACCCGGAAGCCGTAGTGGCCGCCCAGCGTCCGCAGCACCGAGAAGGTGCCGGCCCGTTCGTGCCCGAACAGGAAATCAGCGCCGACCCAGACCTCGGCGACGCGCAGCCAGTCGACCAGCACCGCGCGCACGAACTGCTCGGGCGTGAAGCGCGAGAGCGCCAGGGTGAAGCGCACCACGGCCACGCCGTGGGCCCCGGCCCGCTCGATGCGCCGCCAGCTTCTGCGGCATGGTCATCAGCAGCGGCGGCGCCTTGTCGGGTCGTACCACGCGCGGCGGGTGCGGGTCGAAGGTGAGCACCACGCCGACGCCGCCGCGGTCGGCGGCGCTGCGCCGGACGCGCTCGATGATCTTCTGGTGGCCGCGGTGCAGCCCGTCGAAGTTGCCCAGCGCCAGCACCGGGCTCACCCATCGCGGCGGGCGGGGGTCGTCGGGAAAGTGGATGACCTCCACGGTCAGCCCTGCCCCGCCCGGGTCAGAAGCCCCGCCGGCACGCGCGCCGTGTCGATGGTCACGACCAGGCCGTCGTGGGCCAGGGCCACGCCGTCGGGCAGGGCCGCGCAGGTGGCGGCGTGCGGCAGGTCGTGGCAGATGTGCGTGAAGTAGGTCTGGCGCGCCCCGATGCGGGCCGCCGCCGCCACCGCTTCGGTCACCGTGAAGTGGGTCGGGTGGGGGCGATGGCGCAGCGCGTCGAGCACCAGCACGTCGAGGCCCTCGAGCAGCGCGAACGACGGCTCGGGGATGGCGCTGCAATCGGTGAGATAGGCGAAATCGCCGAAGCGGAAGCCGAGGATGGGCCGGCGGCCGTGGAAGATCGGGACGGGCACGACCGGCACGCCGTCGACCTCGAACGGGCCGTCGATGGCCGTCAGCGCCAGTTCGGGAACGCCGCCGCCCGCCCCGGACGGCGGCTGAAAGGCATAGGCGAAGATCCGGGCGCAGTTCCGCGCCGGTGGGCGCGTCGGCGTAGACCGGGATGGCCGCGCCTCTGAGCGCGTTGAAGCGGCGCAGCTCGTCGAGGCCCATGACGTGATCGGCGTGGCTGTGCGTGAAGAGCACCGCGTCCACCTTGGTGAGGTCGTGGGTGAGCGCCTGCTGCCGCAGATCGGTGGAGGTGTCGACGAGCAGGCCGGGGCCGCCCTCGACGTCCACGTGAATCGAGGGGCGCAGGCGCCGGTCGCGCGGGTCGGTCGAGCGGCAGACGGCGCAGCGGCAGCCAATCATCGGCACCCCGTGGGAGGTGCCCGTGCCCAGGAACGTGACCCGCGCGGGCGGCATCAGGGCCGCCCGCCGGCGCCCTTGACCGCCACGAAGCGCAGGCGGAGTTCGTAGAGCACCTGGTCGAGGAACTGCCGCTCCTCGTTGTTCAGGTTGCCCTTGGTCTTCTGTTCCAGCATGGCCATGACCTCGATGACGTGTCCGGCCTGCTCCAGGTTCGGAGCCCGGGTTTCGCCGGTCGTGGGGTCGGCCACGTCGCCGAAATGGACGGCCGCGCTGCTCGCGAGCGAGTAGAGGAATGCGATGAAGCTGACGCGGGGGTCGGCGCTGGAAGGGGGTGTGTCGGCCACGGCTGACGAAGTCGTCGAATGGTAGCATAGCGCCCGGACCCGCCTGCACATGAGCCTCCTCCACGGTGCCCGCTTCGACGAACTGGTCCGCATCATGCGCGCGCTGCGCGCGCCCGGCGGCTGCCCCTGGGATCGCCAGCAGACGCTCCAGTCGCTGCGCCCCTTCGTGCTCGAGGAAACCTACGAACTGCTCGACGCGCTGGACCGCGAGGACATCGGCAGCCTCAAGGAGGAACTCGGCGACTTCCTCTACGAGGCGGTGTTCCTGGCGCAGATTGCCGAGGAGGCCGGGCACTTCAGCATCGGCGAGGCCATCGACGGCATCGCCCGCAAGCTGGTCCGGCGTCATCCCCACGTGTTCACGCCCGACGGCGTGCCGCTGGCCGAGGCCGCGCCGGGGTTGTCGTCGGACGAGGTCGTGGCGAAATGGGAAGACCTCAAGGCCGCCGAACGCGGCGCCGAGGGGCGGGTCGAGAAGTCCATCTTGAGCGGCGTCCCGAAGACCCTGCCGGCGCTGCTCCGCGCCTACGAAACCTGCGCCCGCGCCGCCACCGTCGGCTTCGACTGGGACGGGCCGGGCGACGTGCTCGACAAGATGGACGAGGAACTGCGCGAATTGCGCGTGGCCGTCGGCGATCGCGCGACCAACCCCGAGGCGGTCGAGGACGAACTGGGCGACCTGCTCTTCGCCTTTGCCAACTACGCCCGCAAGCTCGGCGTGGAACCCGAAGGGGCGCTGCGCCGCGCCGCCGACAAGTTCCAGGGCCGCTTCGCCGCCATGGAACGGCTGGCGACGGCCAGCGGGGTGCCCCTCAAGTCGCTGACGCTCGATCAGCAGAACGCGCTCTGGCTCCAGGTCAAAGCCGAGGCCGCGGCCGGAGCCGCCACCTCCGAGGAGTCCGCATGACCCCCATCGACACGCTCGTCACCGCTTACGAACGGGGCACCCTGTCGCGCCGCGATCTCGTGCGCGGCCTGGCCGCCATGGTCGCTGCCGGCGCCGTGCCGGCCGCCGCCCAGTCGGCGCCGCCGATTCCCGCGCTGTCGCTCAATCACGTGTCGCTGGCGGTCGCCGATCCGGAAGCGTCGAAGCAGTTCTTCCAGCGCACCTTCGGCATGCCGGTGGCCTCCACGCAAGGCACGGGCATCAACCTGGCCCTGGGCACGAGCTTCCTCGGGCTCTACAAGATGCCGAACCCGGGCCGCGTCGATCACGTGTGCCTGGGCGTCGACGACTATGAGGTGCAGGCGATGGCCGCCAAGCTCGAAGCGCAGGGCATCACGGCCACCATTCGCCAGGACAAGCCCGAGGTCTACTTCACCGACCCCGACGGCATCCGCTTTCAACTCGAGAACAAGGACTACCGCGGCTGAAGCGTCAGCCACCGGCGGCGGCCGGTGAAGGACGACAGCTCCACCGCCCGGCCATCGGTGCGCACCGTGATCTCGCCGTCGCGGTCGGTGCGCCACACCTCGGCGCCGGCAGCGGCGAGCCGGTCGAGTACGGCCGGGGCCGGATGGCCGAAGGGATTGCCGGCACCGGCGCTGACCAGGGCCACGGCCGGCCGCGTCGCCGCCAGGAACGGCGCGCTCGACCCACCGCCGCTGCCGTGATGGGCCACCTTCAAGACCGTCAGGGGCGGGTGCCCGCCGGCGGCGTCGATCGCCGCCGCACCCACGCCCGGCTCGACCGCGGCGCCGATGTCGCCGGTGAGCACCAGCCGCACGCCGCCGATGGCAAGCGCGAGCGTGACCGAGTCGTCGTTGCGCACGCGCTGCCGGTCCCAGTCGGCTGGACCGGGATGCAGCACGCGCAGGTCCACGTCGCCGATGGCCAGGCGGTCGCCCGCCTCGACGCGCCGCCAGGCGGCGCCGGACGCGTCGGCGGCCTGCCGCAGCCGCGCCGTGGCGGCGTCGCCGTCGACCGGGATCCCGGTCCACACTTCGCCGGGCCCGAATTCGCGCACGATCGCGGCCGCGCCGCCGATGTGGTCGGCATCGGCATGGGTCACGAGCAGGTAGTCGAGCCGGCGGATGCCGCGCGCCCGGAGCGCCGGTCCGACCACGCGCTCCCCCAGATCGCGCCCGTCGGCCGACACGCCGCCGGCATCGACGAGCAGCCGACGTCCGTTGGGGAACTGCACCAGCAGCGCCTCCCCCTGCCCCACGTCGAGCGCCGTGACCCGCAGGTCGCCCGGCGCCCAGGGCAGCAGGCTGAGCGGCGCGGCCGCCACCCAGACCACCGCCGCCGGCAAGGCCACGACGGTGACGCGCCGCACCCACGCCGCGGCGAGCGTGGCCCGTGACGGGTGGCGCGCCCACAGCCACGCCGCAAGCACGCCGTAGTAGATGACCACGGCGGCCAGGCCCGGCGGCGGCACCCGCCACGCCGCCCACGGCACGGTCTCCACCATGCGCGCCGATCCGGTCACGAGGGCCGCGCCGAGACGCAGCGCGGCGCCGAACAGAGGCAGCGTGGCCGGCGCCAACACGTCGGCCATCACCGCTCCGGCCGAGGCCATCTGGGCCACCGCCATGCCGGGAATCGCCACTGCCGACAGCGCCACGCCGGCCACGGTCACCTGCTGGAACACCGCCGCCACGATCGGCAGGAGCGCCAGTTCGGCCCAGACCGAGGTCAGGAACAGCGCCCGGGTCCAGGAGCGCAGACGCGACTCCCCCGCGCGCTGCGGCGGCAGCCCGAGCATGATGCCGGCGGTGGCCGCGGTCGTGAGCCAGAAGCCCACGTCGAGGGCGAGCAGCGGGTCGGCCGCGACCAGCACGCCGGCGGTGAGGGCGAGCACGTTCATCGCGGCGCCGCGTTGATCGAGCACCTGCGCGGCGATGCCCACGAGCGCCATGCCCGTGGCCCGCAGCACCGAGGCGCCGCCGCCGACCACCGCCGCGTAAGCCAGGAGCACGAGCCCGGCCACCATCAAGCCGCCCCGGCGCCGACGCATCAGCACGCGAGTCACCGCCAGGACCACGGCCGAGAAGAGCGCGATGTTGCCGCCCGAGATGGCGATCACGTGATACGTGCCGGCCCGCTGCAGTTGCTGCTGCAGTTCCACGTCGAGCCCGGCCCGGTCGCCGACGAGCACCGCCGTCCCGATGGCGGCGGCGTCACCGCCGTCCGGTCCGGCGGCCCGCCGCAAGGCGTCGCGGGCCCGGGCGCGCCCGGCTGCTGCCGCTTCGGCCGGCCACGAGCCGCGAGCCACGAGCTCGACGAGCAGCGCGCTCTTCACGGTGGCGACGAGCGCGGCCCGCCGGCGCACGAGATCGGCGCGCGCGTCCGGGTTGCCCAGGTTGCGGAAGGTCCGCGGCGGCCGCACCGCGGCAGTGATGATCACGCGGCGTCCGGCCCGCCACTCGCCCGCCCGCGCCTGGGCCAGCGCGCCGGTCACGGTGGCGACGACGCCGCCGGCGGCCGGCTGCGGACACCCGCACGCGCCGGTCCAGACGCGCCGGACCTGCAGCCGCAGCAGCACGCCGCGCGCCACCGGCGCGGCGTCGGCGCTGAGCGTGCCTTCGAGGCGCACGGTCGCCTCGGCGGCGGAGCTGTCCTCCGCCAGGGCCCCGGCGTCCTCGAGGATGCGTCACGAGCGTGGGCCGGGCCACGGCGGCAAACGCCAGCGCGCCGAGGCTGGCCGCCACGCCGACGATGCCGGCCACGGCGAGGGGCACGACCGCGCTGGCCCGGTTCAGCCGCCATGCCGCCAGCGCCAGGGCCCAGGCCGCGACGGCGCTGGCCAGCGCGCCGGGCAGCACTTCGGGGTGGGCCACGCCGGCGGCAGCGCCGGCGGCGAGCGCGGCCGCCAGCAGCACGGGCAGATAAGGCATGCCGCGCTGCGCTGCAAGACCCGGGCACAGCCCGGCGGGGCCGGGGCGACGTCAGATCGCGCGGGAAAGCGGGCGGCGGACGGCGGGCCTCACCGCGGACGCGCCAAAACTGCGAGGCGGCCGGCGCCACGCGTACGCAGACTCTGCGCGCCGGCGCCCGGCGGTCGCCGCCCGGCGCCCGGCGTCTGGCGCGTCCTACGAGACGCTGGCCGCGGTCACGTAGTACTCCTGCAGCGAGCACACGGCCAGTTCACGCCCCTGGAGCGCGCGCACGGCATCGACGGCCGCGGCGGCGCCGGTCATGGTGGTGATGCACGGGATGCCGGCCATCATGGCGGCGCGCCGCACCGCCTTGTCGTCGAAGAACGACTCGAGACCGAGCGGCGTGTTGACCACCATGTGGATGCGCCGGTTGACGATCTCGTCGGCCAGATTGGGCCGTCCTTCGTTGACCTTGAAGACGACGCCGCACTCGACCCCGTGCGCCCGGAGATAGACGGCCGTGCCGCGCGTCGCCAGCAACTGGAAGCCGAGTTCGGCCAGCGCCTTGGCAATCGGCACCACCTCGGGCTTGTCGTCGTTGTTCACGCTCAGGCACACCGTGCCCTGCTCGGGCAGCCGCTGTCCGGCGCCGAGCATGGCCTTCACGAAGGCGTGCCCGAAGTCGGTGGCGCCGCCCATCACCTCGCCGGTGGACTTCATCTCCGGCCCGAGGATGGTGTCGACGCCGGGGAAGCGGATGAACGGGAACACCGGGCTCTTCACGAACACCCCGGCCGGCACCAGATCCTCGGTGTAGCCGAGTTCGGCCAGGGTCTTCCCCATCATCACGCGCGCGGCCACCTGGGCCAGCGGCACGCCGGTGGCCTTGGCCAGGTAGGGCACGGTGCGCGAGGCGCGCGGATTCACTTCCAGCACGTAGATCTCGTCGTCCTTGAGCGCGTACTGCACGTTCATCAGCCCGACCACCTTGAGCGCCCGGGCCATGCGCCGCGTGTAATCGCGCAGCGTCGCCAGATGGCGTTCCGAGAGGCCCGTCGGCGGGACCACGCACGAGCTGTCGCCCGAGTGGATGCCGGCTTCTTCGATGTGCTCCATGATGCCGCCAATCACCACCGCGCCGGTGGCATCGGCCACGCAGTCGACGTCGAGTTCCTTGGCGTGCTCCAGGAACCGGTCGATGAGAATCGGCCGGTCGTTCGAGACGTCCACGGCGGTGGCCATGTAGCGATCGAGCGAGGCCACGTCGTAGACGATGGCCATGTTGCGGCCGCCGAGCACGTAGGACGGGCGCACGACCACCGGGAAGCCGATCTTCGCCGCCGCCTCGCGCGCTTCGGCCCTGGACACGGCCGTGCCGCTGGCCGGCTGCGGGATGCCGAGATCCCGGAGCAGCTGCGAGAAGCGCTTGCGGTCTTCGGCCAGGTCGATCGAATCGGGCGAGGTGCCGACGATGGTGACCCCGGCCTCCTGCAGCGGCAGCGCCAGCTTGAGCGGCGTCTGGCCGCCGAACTGCACGACCACCGACACGTCGGGATTCCCCTGGCGCTCGCGATCGATCACCGCCATCACGTCCTCGAACGTGAGCGGCTCGAAGTAGAGCCGGTCGGCGGTGTCGTAGTCGGTCGACACCGTCTCCGGGTTGCAGTTGATCATGACCGTCTCGAGGCCGTCCTTCTTGAAGCCGAACACCGCGTGGCAGCAGCAGTAGTCGAACTCGAGGCCCTGGCCGATGCGGTTGGGGCCGCTGCCGAGGATGATCACCTTGCGCGCCGGCGTGGGGTCGGCCTCGCACTCCTGCTCGTAGGAGCTGTACATGTAGGGCGTGAACGATTCGAACTCGGCCGCGCAGGTGTCGATGCGCTTGTAGACCGGCGCCAGGCCCTGCTCGAGGCGCTTCTCGCGCACGGCGGACGCGTCGACGTTCAGGATCTGCGCCAGTTCCTGGTCGCCGAAGCCCGAGCGCTTGAGCGTGCGCATCAGGTCGGGCGACATGTCGCGCAGGCCGACCAGTTCGGCCGTGCGGCGCAGGTCCACGAGTTCGGCGAACTGCTCGAGGAACCACGGGTCGATCTTGGTGAGCTCGTGCACGCGGGCGGTCGTCCAGCCGCGTTCGAGCGCCTCGAACACCGCCCACATGCGCCGGTCGGTGGGCACCGACAGGCGCCGGCGCAGGTCGGCGTCGAGCTCGTCGGGGGTGGCGTGTTCGGCCGGCATCCCGGTGCGGGTGCTGGCGCCGAACAGCCGTCCGTCCTTGCCCAGTTCGAGCGAGCGCATGCCCTTCAGGAAGGCTTCCTTGAAGGTGCGGCCGATCGACATCGCCTCGCCCACCGACTTCATCTGCGTCGTGAGCGTGCGATCGGCCTGGGGGAACTTCTCGAAGTTCCAGCGCGGGATCTTCACCACCACGTAATCGATCGACGGCTCGAACGAGGCCGGCGTCAGCTGCGTGATGTCGTTGGGGATCTCGTCGAGGTGATAGCCGAGCGCCAGCTTGGCGGCGATCTTGGCGATCGGGAAGCCGGTGGCCTTGGAGGCCAGCGCCGAGCTGCGCGACACGCGCGGGTTCATCTCGACGATGACCATCCGCCCGTCGGCGGGGTTGATGGCAAACTGGATGTTCGAGCCGCCGGTTTCGACGCCGACGCGGCGGATGATGCGCCGTCCGGCGTCGCGCATCCGCTGGTATTCCTTGTCGGTCAAGGTCAGCGCCGGGGCCACGGTGATGCTGTCGCCGGTGTGCACGCCCATCGGGTCGATGTTCTCGATCGAGCAGATGACCACGAAGTTGTCGGCGACGTCGCGCATCACCTCGAGCTCGAATTCCTTCCAGCCGATGACCGATTCCTCGATCAGGACTTCGTGCACCGGGCTCATCTCGAGGCCGCGGGCGCAGATCTCCTTGAACTCCTCGACGTTGTAGGCGATGCCGCCGCCCACGCCGCCCATCGTGAACGAGGGCCGGATGATGGCCGGGAAGCCGGTGTTCTCGACCGCCGCGAAGGCCTCGGCCATGGTCCTGACGACGGCGCTCTTGGGCACGTCGAGGCCGAGTTCGAGCATCGCGTCGTGGAACAGCTGCCGGTCCTCGGCCACCTTGATGGCCTCGATCGAGGCGCCGATGAGCTTCACGCCGTACTTCTCGAGCACCCCGGCCTCGTGCAGGGCCACGGCCAGATTCAGCGCCGTCTGGCCGCCGACCGTGGGCAGGATCGCGTCGGGCTTCTCGCGCGCGATGATGCGCTCGACCACGTCCACGGTGAGCGGCTCGACGTAGGTGCGGTCGGCCATCTCCGGGTCGGTCATGATCGTCGCCGGGTTGCTGTTGACGAGCACCACTTCGAGACCCTCGGCCCGAAGCGCCTTGACGGCCTGGGTGCCCGAGTAGTCGAACTCGCAGGCCTGGCCGATGACGATCGGGCCCGAGCCGATGACGAGGATGCGTTGGAGGTCGGTGCGTCGCGGCATGTCTGGTAACTCGATCCTTACTGGGACTGTTCCATCAGATCGACGAACTGCTTGAAGAGGTAGTCGGCGTCGTGCGGACCGGGCGAGGCTTCGGGGTGGTACTGCACCGAGAACACCGGCTTGCCGGTGTGGCGCAGGCCTTCGACCGTGCCGTCGTAGAGATTGCGGTGGGTCACTTCGATCTCGGCCGGCAACGACTCGGGCGAGACGGCGAAGCCATGGTTCTGCGAGGTGATCTCGACCTGTCCAGACGACGAGCTGCTTGACCGGATGGTTGCCGCCGCGGTGGCCGAACTTGAGTTTGTAGGTGGAAGCGCCCAGGCCCAGCGCCAGCAACTGGTGGCCGAGGCAGATGCCGAAGATCGGGCGGTTGGCCGCCACCAGCGTCTTCACGTTGTCGATGGCGTAGCCGACGGCCGCCGGGTCGCCGGGGCCGTTGCTGAGAAAGATGCCGTCGGGTTCCCAGGCCAGCACGTCGGCGGCTGGCGTGTGCGCCGGGAACACGCGCACCTGGCAGCCGTGCGCCACCAGGCGGCGGAGGATGTTCACCTTGATGCCGTAGTCGATGGCCGCCACCTTGAACGGGCGCGCGCGCTGGCGGTCGGGCGGCACCGCGAAGGAGGCAGCCGAGACGGCGTCGGCCAGCGACAGCGTGAAGTCGTAGGGCGCGGCGCAAGTTACTTCCTTGACGAAATCCGAGCCCTCCATCGGCGGCACGGCCCGGGCCCGCTCGACCAGCGCCTGCGGGTCGTGCGCGCCCGTGGCGATGATGCCGCGCATCACGCCGGCCGAGCGCAGCTTGCGGGTGAGCGCGCGGGTGTCGATGTCGGCGATGGCCACGATCCGGTTGGCCGTCAGGTAATCCTTGAGCGTGCCCTGCGCCCGCCAGTTGCTGGCGATGGGCGATTGATCGCGAATCACGAAACCGGCGACCTTGGGCGCGCCCGACTCGATGTCGCCCGCGGTCACCCCGTAGTTGCCGATCTGCGGCGCGGTCATGGTGACGATCTGTCCCGCGTAGGACGGATCGGTCAGGACTTCCTGGTATCCGGTCATGCTGGTGTTGAAGACCACCTCGCCGGAGGTCTCGCCGGACGCCCCGGCCGCCACCCCCGCATACCAGGTGCCGTCTTCGAGTGCGAGGATCGCGTTCATCTATCGGGGCCTTTCCGCTGTAAGCGTGACGGCGACGCGGGCCCGGGCGCCAGGCTCCACGCGCGCGCTCGTCGAGACGACGAGATAACCGGGAAGTTCGATGCGCACGCCGCGGCTGCCGACGGCGGCGGCCGCCACGGTGACCGGCGTGCGGCCGACCTCGACGCCGTCGACGTAGGCGCGGGCCCCGCTCGGCCGGCTCTCGATGAGCAAGCTGCCGGTAGTGGCCGCCGCGCCGACGGTCGGCCCGGCCGGGGCCGCGGCCGGCGCCGGGGCCGAGCGGGTCAAGACGACTTCGAGCGCCCGAGCCGGGCGCGCGGCCTCGAGCACGACGCGCTGCTCGACCGGGTCGAACCCGGCCCGCTGGACGCGGATGGTGTAGGCGCCGAGCGTCAGGTCGCGAATGGCGACGGGCGACACGCCGCGGCGCTCGCCGTTCACGAACACTTCCGCGCCGCTCGGCGTGGATCGCACCAGCAACCGGCCGGGTGACACCGTCGCGGCGGCGGCCGGCGGCGTGACCTTCGCGGCCGGGCGGGGGGCGGCGGCCCGGGCGGCAGGCCGCGAGGCGGGCGGACGGGCGGGGGTGCGGGCCGGCGGCACGACGGCGGCCGCACGGCTCGGCGGCGTGACGGCGCGGGCCGCCGGCGGCGTAGTGGCGCGGGCCGCCGGCGCCGCACTCGTGGGCGGCGGCTGAGCCGCGGAGGCGGGTCGGTTCGCGGCAGGCGGAGTGCCGGTTGAGGACGCGGTAGTGGGGGGCGACGCCGGCGCATCACGCACGGGTTCGGCGACCGGTCGTGGCGGTTCGGCCGCCGCGCGCTGGCCGACGGGAGCCGTGGACGCGGCCGCGGGTGCGCCTTCCGCGCCGGCGGCGCTCGTAGCGGTCGCGGCAGTCGTGGCCGACCCGGGCGTGCCCCAGCGCAACAGCGCACGTCCGCCGCCGACCACGAGCAACACCCCGACGACGAAGATCCCGCCCCACTTCGCCCACGACGGCCCAGACGCAGCGTCGTGATCGGCCGGCGCGTCGACGACGGCAGGCTCGTCGGGCTCATCGGCGTAGGGGAGCGACAGCGTATCGGTGGGCGCGGCCGCCTCGTCGTACGCCGCATAGGCCGGGGCTTCGTCGTGATCGCCGAAGTCGCGCGGGCCGGTCACGAGGGGCAGGTCGTGATCGGCGACCGGCGCGTAATCGTCGACGGCGCCGGCCATCGCCGCCCCGGGCGCGTCTCGGTAGTCGTCGGCCACGACGCGTTCCTCGCCGCCGATGACGTGGTGCGCCGCGGGCTCGATCCCGGCGAGGTCGTCGTCGGGCGCGAAGAACTGGCCGGGAACGACGAGCGGCGCCGCCTCGAGCGGCGCGAACGTCAACGCCGGCGGCTCGTCGGCGGCGTCGAACTGCAACTGCGGCGGGGTCACGACCGGCTTGCGCCGCGCCGCGCGGGTCCGCGGCATCACCGCGTCGGCGACGCCAGCCAGAGCCTCGACAAAGGCGGTGGCCGAGGGATACCGGTCGGCCGGATCGGCAGCCATGGCCTTGGCGAAGACCGCCGCCAGGGCCGCCGCGCCTTCCGGCGACGAGGTCGGCACCTGGATGCCGTCGCTCGACACGCGCCGCCCGCTCAGCCATTCGTGGGCGATGGCGGCCAGCGAATACTGATCGCCGGCTGGGCTGATCCCCCGGCCGAGCGCCACTTCGGGCGCGCAGTAGGGACGCCGCACCGGGGGCCGGACGCCGACGCGCTCGAGGACTGCGGCCAGGCCGATCCCGGTCAGCACCGTGGCCTCGACCGACACGACGATGTCACGGGGGTGCAGGCTGCCGTGGGCCACGTCCACCGCCGCCGCCGCGTCGAGCGCGTCGGCCAGCGCCCGCAGGCGAGGCACGGCGTCGGCCATGTTGGCCGGGCCGTACTCGCGGAGCGCGACGTCGAGCGAATCGCCGTCGATGACCGGGCTGACGGCGAAGGGCTCGATGTCGACGACACCGGTCTCGAGAATCGGGGACAGCGCCGGATGCTCGACCAGCCGTTCCTTCAAGGCGCGCAACGCCGGCCCGACCACGGCCACGCGCTCGGGCGTGAGGCCGACGCGAATGACCTTGACCACGACCGCTCGGCGCGTTTCGGAGTCTTCGCCGCGAAAGACCGGGCCCACGCTGCCGGCGCCGATCTGGTGCAGGATGCGGAAGCGACCGTACGTCGCCCGGGGGCCGTCGAACAGAAGGCTGTCCTCGGTCAGTTGCTGAACTCCTGGAGTTTCGGATGAAACCGAATGGGGTGGTGCACATCTTAACATGCACGACCCGGCCGCTCGACGCCAGCGCGCGATGGGTTGACACTCCAGTCAGGCGTCTGCAAGAGTAGCCCCTCCGGTGTCATCACCTTCAGTTCCCGCCTCGACCACAGGCAGCCTCGCGATCGACGTACGTCAGTTGCCGTGGATGCGTCGACTCGCCACCGATTACGCCTTTGCGTTCGAGGGGCTGTCGTCCTTCTATGCGGGCGACCCGAGCCGCGCCGAGGCGTGGAGCGCCGTGATTGCCCAGGTGCACGCCGGTCCGCCGCGGGCCGTGCCGGCCCTGGTCGAGCTCCTGACCGCTCAGCAAGTCGAACGGGACGCGCCGGCCGCGGCTCGCGCCGCCGCCGCCCTTCTGGGCGATCCCAAAGCGGTGGCTATCGTCACCGGGCAGCAGGCCGGACTCTTCGGCGGACCGCTCTACACGCTCCACAAGGCCATCACCGCCATCAAGCTGGCCCGCCGCGTCTCGGCGGAACACGGCGTGCCGGCGGTGGCCGTCTTCTGGATCGACTCCGAGGATCACGACTGGGAAGAAGTGCGCTCGTGTACGGTGTTCGACGACGAGCTGCGCCCCCACACCATCCGCCTGGGTGAACTCGAAGGGGCCGGCGAACGCTCGGTGGCCCGCCTCCTCGTCGACGGTCAGGGACAGATCGCCGTCGACGCCCTCCAGGCCGTCCTCCCCGCCACCGAATTCACGCCGGCCGTCATGGCCATGCTGCGCACGGCCTATGCCGGCGGCCACAGCATGTCGCAGGCCTTCGGGCGCGTCCTCGAGCACCTTCTCGGGCCCCATGGCCTGGTCGTCTACGACGCCGCCGACCCGGCCAGCAAGCCGTTGGCCAGTGACCTTTTCGCCCGCGCCGTCGCCGACCCCGGCAAGACCTCGGCCCTGGCCACCGCCGCCGGCGAGGAGCTCGAACGCCGCGGCTATCACGCACAGGTGACCGCTGGCGAGCACTCGGCGCCGCTGTTTCTCATCGACGGCTCGCGCCAAGCCATCCGCTGGCGCAACGGCGTGGCAGTCGTCGGCGATCGCGAGCGGCCGCTGGCCGAACTGGTGGATCTGGCCCGCACCTCGCCCCGCTCGTTCAGCCCGAACGTCTTGCTCCGCCCGCTCGTCCAGGACACGATTTTCCCGACCGCGTGCTACGTCGGCGGCCCGAGCGAGCTGGCCTATCAGGGGCAGTTGCGCCAGGTCTACGCGCACTTCGGGGTGCCCATGCCGCTGGTCATGCCGCGGGCCTCGGCCACCATGCTCGATTCGGCCGGCGTCCGCTTCCTGCGCAAGCACGAGGTGCCGTTTGCCGCCTTCCAGCGCCAGGACGAGCTGACGCTCAACCAGCTGCTCGAAAGCCAGCTCCCGGCCGGAGTGGAAGGCAGCTTCGCCGAGGCTGGACAGGCCATCGCCGCCCGGATCGAAGCGGTCACCGAAGCGGCCAAGCTCGTCGACAGCACGCTCGAAGGTGCCGCCCGCTCCACCCTGGGCAAGATGCAGCACGACCTGCAGTCGTTGCACGGCAAGGTCGTGCACGCCGCCAAGAAGAAGGACGAGACGCTGCGCCGGCAGTTCACGCGAACGCAGGCCCAGCTCTTCCCCAACGGCCAGCCGCAGGAACGTGAGATCGGCGCCGTGTGGCTGCTCAACCGCTACGGACCGGCCGCCGTCGAGCGCCTCATCGACCTGCTGCCCCTCGACTACGGTCACCACTGGGTGCTCACGATCTGACGGCACGCGCCCGGACCAGATCGCGGCGCCGGCCGGGACGGTGGACCCGCCTCTTCGTGGCCGCCGTGGCCCTCCCGATCTTCGTCGCCTCGGGTGCGGCCGGCTACTACTACGGCCGCTTCGCCACCCTGATCGAGGACCGGCTGCAGGGCGAGCGCATCCGCGTCCTGCCCCGCGTCTACGGCCGTCCGCTCGCCTTCCGCTCCGGCCTCACGCTGTCCGACGCCGACGTCGTGCAGCGCCTGAACGACCTCGGCTACACCAGCCGCGACGAGGCCCGCGAGCCCGGGGAGTTCTCGAGCGGCGGCGACGCCGTCGAGATCGTGCCGCGAAGCGGTGCCAACGCCGACCGTCGGGTGCGGCTCGAATGGACGCCCGAACCGGCGCCGCGTGACGGGGAGCAGGCGCGCACGCCGCCCCGCACTCCAGCCATCGCCCGCGTTCTCCTCGACGGCCGGGCGGTGGCCGAGGCCGCGCTCGACCCGCCGCTGCTCAGCGCCCTGGCCAACGCCGCGCGTGAACGCCGCCGCCGCATGCCGCTCTCGGCCATGCCGGCGCACGTGCAACAGGCGGTGCTCGCTATCGAGGACCGCCGCTTCTACGCGCATCCGGGCATCGATCCGATCCGCATGCTCGGCGCGCTCATGACCAACCTTCGCGGCACCCGCACCTACCTCGTCGGGGCCAGCACCATCACCCAGCAGCTGGCCCGCAACTTCTTCCTCACCGAGGAGATGGCCGTCGAACAGCAGTCCGGCAAACGCTCGATCCGGCGCAAGCTGCTCGAGCAGTTCATGGCCGTCGTGCTCGAGACCAAGGCCACGAAAGAGGAGATCCTCGAGCTCTACCTGAACGAGGTCTATCTCGGTAATCGCGGCTCGTTCGCGCTGCACGGGGTGGCCGTGGCCGCCCGCACCTTCTTTGCCAAGGACCTGACCAACCTCTCGGTCGCCGAGGGCGCGCTCATTGCCGGCATCATCCAGTCGCCCGGCAACCACTCCCCCTTCGTCGATCTGGAGCGGGCGCGCGGACGCCGCGATGTCGTGCTGCGGGCCATGCGCGAGGCCGGTTTCATCAGCCCGGCCGTTCTGGCCGCGGCGCTCCGGGAGCCGTTGCAGGTCGCGGCGCGGGCCCTCGACTTCGAAGCGCCGTACTTCATGGACGTCGTCGCCGACGCGCTCGACGCGCAGCACCCCGGCCTGGCCCAAGGCAGCGCCCCTCTCGAGGTCTACACCACGCTCGACCTGAACCTGCAGCGCGCCGCCCAGGACGCGGTGCGGGCCGGGCTCGCCGACATCGACGCCGCCCTGGCCAAGCGCCGTCGCGCCGGGCGCCCGCAGGCGGCGCTGGTCGCGCTCGACCCGCGTAGCGGCGAGGTGCTGGCCCTGGTCGGCGGCCGCTCCTACAGCCAGTCGCAGTTCAACCGCGCCACCGCCGCGCGCCGTCAGCCGGGCTCGGTGTTCAAGCCCTTCGTCTACCTGGCGGCATTCGACAAGGCCGCGGCCGACGGCCGCACCGACGTGACGCCGGCCTCGCTCGTGCTCGACGAGCCGACGACGTGGACGGCGGCCGAAGGCGACTGGACCCCCGGCAACTACGACAACGAATACGACGGGATGGTCACGCTGCGCCGGGCGCTGGCGCTGTCGCGCAACATCGCCGCCATCAAGGTGGCCGAACAGGCCGGCTTCAACACCGTCGCGGCCTTGTGGCAACGGACCGGCCTCGGCAAGACGCCGCTTCGCGGCTATCCGTCGATCGCCCTGGGGGTGTTCGAGATGACGCCGCTCGAAGCAGCTCAGGCCTACACCACCTTTGCCACCCTCGGCCGGCAGCGGGCGCCGCGGATTCTCTCCCGCGTGGTCGCCGGCGGGCGCGTGCGGCGCGCCGCCGCGCCGCCCGACAAGACCGTGGCCTCGCCCGCCGTCACCTACCTCGTGACCAACATGATGCGCAGCGTGATCAGCGAGGGCACGGCGGCCTCGGCTCGGGCCGCCGGCTTCACGCTCGACGCCGCCGGCAAGACCGGCACCACCAACGACCTGCGCGACGCCTGGTTCGTCGGCTTCACGCCGGAGCTGCTGACGGTCGTCTGGGTCGGCCTCGACGATAACCAGGTGCTGGGGTTGAGCGGCGCGCAATCGGCGCTGCCGATCTGGACGGCCTTCATGAAGCGCGCGCTGGCCGGGCGCCCCAATGTGCCGTTCCCCGTCCCGCCCGGCATCACGACCGTGGAGATCGATCGCGATACCGGCCAGCTGGCGCTGCCCGCCTGCCCCCGCGTCGCGGCCGAGGCGTTCCTCGAGGGCACCGAGCCGGCAGCCTGGTGCCAACTGCACCGGTTTCAGTGATAATCGGCTGACCCATGAACCATGAAGTCTTCGCGGCGCTCGGCGAGGCGCTCACGCGCGCCGAGGACGTGGCCCTCGTCACCATCGTCGCCACCAACGGATCCACGCCGCAGCGCGTCGGCGCCAAGATGCTGGTCTTCGCCGACGGGCGCACCGTGGGCACGGTCGGCGGCGGCTGTTACGAGAACGACGCCTTCTGGAAGGCCAAGGAATCGCTGAAGACGCGCCAGGCCCTGCGCGTGAAGTACGAGCTCGACGACGATTTCGCCCAGGAGAACGGCCTCGTGTGCGGCGGGCAGATGGAAGTGTTCATCGAACCGATCGAACCGCCGCCATCGGTCTACATCATCGGGGCCGGACACGTCGGCTACTACCTGGGCAAGTTCGCCCACGACGCCGGTTTCATGGTGCGGGTCGTCGACGACCGCGAAGCGTTTGCCAATCGCGAGCGCTTCCCCGATGCCGCCGAAGTGGTGGTCGACGACGTGCCCGGCTGGCTCACGACCGCGGTGCTGCCGGCCAGCGCCTATGTCGTCATCGTCACGCGCGGTCACCGCCACGACCTCGACGCCCTGCGCGCCGTGGTCCATCGCGATCTGCGCTACGTCGGCCTCATCGGCAGCCGGGCCAAGGTGGCCCGGGTCTACGAGGCGCTGGTGGCCGAAGGTGTGGACCCCGAGCGCTTCGGCCGGGTCCACGCGCCGATCGGTCTCGATCTCGGCGCGGTGACGCCCCAGGAGATTGCGGTGAGCATCACCGCCGAGCTCATCGCCGTGCGCCGCGGCAAGGCCGAGACTCCGGCGCTGGCCGCCGCCTCGCTCAAGTGGCTGCCCAAGTTCGCCAGGAGCGGCGTCACCCCCTAGCCCGGCGCTGAAGCCCCGGCCCACGACTGGCAGGCTTCTGGTATACTTTGGCTAGCAGTCTCTTCCATCGACTGCTAAAAGACATGCATTCCGGGGCCCTCTCCGACCGCACCCGTCGCGTCCTGGCCTGCCTGGTCAAGGACTACATCGACACCGGCGAGCCGGTGGCGTCCGCGTCGCTCAGCCGGCGTGCCGGCCTGGGCGTGTCTCCGGCCACCATCCGCAACGTCCTGGCTCAGCTCGAGGACATGGGCTACGTCAGCCAGCCCCACACCTCGGCGGGACGGGTTCCGACCGACCTCGGCTATCGCTACTACGTCGACACCCTGCTCGAAACCCGGCGCGCCACCAAGGACGTGTCCAGCGTGGCGGCCCGCCTGCGCCAGCAGGCCGGCGAGGCGCCGCTCTTCGACCAGCTGTTGTCGAGCGCCTCGCACGTGCTCTTCGAGTTCTCGCATCACGTCGGCTTCGCCATTGCCCCCTCCGACATGCACGCCATCTTCCAGCGCATCGAGTTCGTGCCGTTGTCGCCGGTGCGCGTGCTGGTGGTGATGGTGGCGCGCGGCAACCACGTGTCGCAGAAGGTCGTCGACCTCGGCGAGGAAATCGCGCCGAGCGCCCTGACCCAGGCCGCCAACTACCTCAACGCCGAGTTCGCCGGGCTGCCGCTCGACGAGGTCCGGCAGGCAGTGCAGGCCCGGCTCGAGCAGGAGCGCACGCTCTACGACGAATTGCGGGCGGTGGCGCTGCAAGCTGGCGCGGACCACGCTGCAAAGCATCGAATCGCCCACCGCGGTCTTCATCGACGGCGCCTCGTCGCTGGCCGATGACGCCGAGGACACCAACGCCGTCTCCATGGCCACCCTGCGCACGCTGCTGCGGATGGTCGAGGAGAAGCAGCGGCTGGTGCGCCTGCTCGATGCCTACCTCGACGGCCCCGGCGTCGCCGTCGTGATTGGCGCCGAGCACCCCGATCCGCAGCTGCACGCCTGCAGCCTGATCGTCGCCACTTACGGCGACGGCGGGCGGCGCGGCGCCGTCGGCGTCATCGGGCCGACTCGCATGCACTACTCCCGCGCCATCAGCGTCGTCGATGGCGCCGCCGTCGCCGTCGCGCGTTTCCTGCGCGATCAGAACTAGCGCGCCCGTCGCGCCCAGTGTGTTCCACGCCATGAGCCATTCACCGTTGTCCGACGATTCCACCACCCCCGCCAGCCCCGCGTCCGAGAGCGGCACTCCGGATCCGACGCTCGACGCGCTGCAGCGCGAACGCGACGAGCTGCGCGACCGGCTCCTGCGCACGGCGGCCGAGTTCGAGAACTTCCGCAAGCGCACCGAGCGCGAGCGCCGCGAGTTTGCCGAGTGGGCCAACGCCGATCTGCTCGGCGAGGTGCGTCGCCGTGCTCGACGACTTCGAGCGGGCCCTGGCCGTGCCGTCGCCGCCCGCGGCCAAGGCCTACCGCGACGGCGTCGAGCTCATCCACCGGCAGCTCCTCGACCTGATGAAGAAGCGCGGCGTCACGGCCATTCCGGTCGAAGGCCAGGACTTCGACCCGGCGCTGCACCAGGCCGTGGCCCACGACGAGGCCCCTGGCGCGCGCGACGGCCAGATCCTGAACGAACTGCGGCGCGGCTACCGGCTGGGCGAGCGCCTGCTGCGGCCGGCGATGGTGCGGGTGGCCAAAGCATCGTGAGCGCCCGGGACTACTACGAGGTGCTGGGCGTCGCCCGCGACGCCGACGACGGGGACATCAAGAGCGCGTATCGCAAGCTGGCCCTGAAGCACCACCCCGATCGCAATCCCGGGAACGCGGCGGCCGAAGAAAAGTTCAAGGAAGCGGCCGAGGCCTACGCGGTGCTGGCCGACGCCGACAAGCGCGCCCGCTACGACCGCTTCGGCCACGCCGGGGTGACCGGCGCGGCGGCCAGGGCTTCGACCCCACGGTCTTCACCGGGTTCGAGGACATCCTCGGCGGGCTCGGCGACATCTTCGGCTTCGGCGATGTCTTCGGCGGCGGCCGGCGGCGCAACGGGCCCCAGCGCGGCTCGGACCTGCGCTACGACCTCGAGATCACGTTCGCCCAGTCGGCCAAGGGCACCGAGACCACCATTCAGATCCCGCGGCACGAGACGTGCGCCACCTGCACGGGCAGCGGCGCGGCTCCGGGCACGTCGGCGACGCAGTGCGGCCAGTGCCGAGGCGCGGGTCAGGTGCGCTTCCAGCAGGGCTTCTTCACCATGGCGCGCACGTGCAGCGCCTGCCGCGGCAGCGGCCGCGTGGTCGCGACGCCGTGCCCGGCCTGCCACGGCGAAGGCCACATCGAACAGCAGCGCAAGCTCAGCGTGAAGATCCCCCCGGGCATCGCCTCGGGCCAGCGGCTGCGCCTGCAGAGCGAAGGCGAGGGCGGCACCCGCGGCGGCCCGCCCGGCGACCTCTACGTCGTCATCTTCGTCCAGGAGGACGAGCGCTTCACGCGCGACGGCAACGACCTGCATGCCGAGTCCGACGTGCCGTTCACCACGCTCGCGCTCGGCGGGGAGTTGTCGGTGCCGGGGATCGACGACCCGCACCCGCTGACGCATCCCCGAGAGCACGGCCACCGGCACCATGTTCCGGCTCAAGGGCAAGGGCATGCCGGACGTGTCCGGCCGCGGCCGGGGCGACCTGCTGGTCACGGTCAAGGGCACGACGCCGCGCAAGTTGAGCCGCGAGCAGCGCGAGCTTGCTGGAGCGGCTGCACGCCACGCTCAGCCCCGCCGAAGCGGCCGGACGCCGCGAGGACGACAAGGGCATCTTCGGGAAGGTCAAGGACATCTTTGGGTGAGCCGCGCCGCTGGCCAGCCCTCGAAGTGCGATCGCCCGTCACCGACCCCACCGGGCTGGTCGATGGCCTGGTGGCGGCCGCCCTCGACGACCACGGCCCGCTGGCCATCGAAGACCTGATCCCGCCGCCCCTGCCGCCAGGCGGCTTGTGGGATCCGACGGCGCCGCCGCCGCCCGAGCCGCCGCCGACGCCGGTGAACTGGCGGGTGTGCTTCTCGGACGTCGTGGCCCGCGATGCCGCCTTGGCCAGCCTGGCCGCCCTCGACCTCGACCTGAGCCTGGTGCCCGTCGACCTTCCCGACGACGACTGGGTGGCCCGCAGCCAGGCGGCCAATCGCGCCGTCACCGCCGGACGCTACATCGTGGCGCCGCCGTGGGACGTGCCGTCGCCGCTGCCGCCCGATTACACGCTCATCATCATCGACCCGTCGATGGGCTTCGGCACCGGGCACCACCAGACGACGCGGTTGTGCCTGACCCTGCTCAGCGGGCTCGACGTGCGCGGGCGCTCGGTGCTGGACCTGGGCACCGGCTCGGGCGTGCTGGCCATGGCGGCGGCCCTGGCCGGGGCACGAGCCGGCGATCGGCATCGACATCGACGACGACGCCGTCCTGGCCGCCCAGCGCAGCGCCGCGCTCAATCCGCTGCCGGTCCCGGTGTCGTTCCTGACCGCTGACGTCTTCACCGCGCCGTGGCCGGCGGCCGAGATCGTCTTTGCCAATCTCACCGGCGCGATGCTGATCCGCGTGGCGGCCCGGCTGGCGTCGCTCACCGCGCCCGGCGGCCGGCTGATCGTCAGCGGCTTCGTGGCCGACGAAGCCGCCGGCGTCGAGGCCGCGCTCGAGGGCTTCGCGGTGGAGGCCCGCGACCGCGAAGACGAGTGGTGCGCCTTCGTGCTGCGCCGCGCCGAAGCCTGACCCGCCCTACTTCACTGGGCGCTGCTGCCCCTTGACGCGCCGCTCGTTCCAGCTGGTCACGAGGCGTCGCAGTTCCTTGATGGGCTCGGGGCTGTCGTCGACCTGCAGCCGCATGACCACGTCGTTGTTGAGCCACACGCCCTGGCCCTGGCCGACGATCAGGATGGCCGCCGACTGCATGCCGCGCGTGTCGCCGCCGGCCGCCTGACCGGCCTCGAGGGCCGCCGTCAGCCGCTGCGACAGATGGCCGGTCGTGGTTTCGAAGGCCCGCACCATCTCGGTCACCACCGCCTCGCCGGCCAGGATGTTGCCCTGGGCCGTGCAGTACTTGCCCGACCCTGCCGCCGGCCCACTGGCGTGGCCTTCGGCCCGGTGAAGGTCGCGACCTCGCCGCGCTGGTTGATGACGGCGAACTGCCGGCCCTGCTTGGTCCACTGCGCCGGCTGCGGATCGGGGTCGCTGTCCCAGATCGCCTTGAGGATGGCCGTCCGGCGCCAGGCCGGCCCGGAGCAAGGCGATCGCCTTGGGGCCGTAGCTCACGTCGACGATGGCCTGCGTGGCCGCCGCGCCGACGCCGGCTTCGGCCCACAGCACGCCGTTGCCGACCGAGAAGACCCGCGACTGCACCGCGCCGCCGACTTCGCCGGTGGCCGGATCGAAGCCGAGAATCGAAAACGTCGCCACCGGATCCGGACCGTCGGCCGGCCCGCTGCCCGCGGTCGCCGTCGCCGCCGCGCCCCGGCCCGTCATCGCTGCCACCAGGGCCACCATCGCCACCACACCCGCTGCCCATCGCACTCTCGTCATCGCCTGCTCCTGCGGCCGCCGCGCATCGCCGCTCTGCGGCCTGGCCGCGTCATTCGTCCCGCCACACGGCCTGACACGCGGCCAGCGCCGCCAGCGGCGCGCTGGTCGCGCGCAGCGTGCGTCCGCCCAGCCGCACCAGCATCCAGCCGGCCGTGTTCGGCGCCGGCGCACTTCGTCGTCGGTCCAGCCGCCCTCGGGCCCGACCGCGAGCGTCACCGCGGCCGGCGCCGGCACCTCGGCCAACGCCGACGTGACGCGCCCGGCCGACGGCTCGACCAGCAGCAGCGCGCGGTGCCCGCGCACGGGCGCCGCGAGCAGCGCCGCGAACGGCACCGGCGCGGCCATCTCGGGCACGACGGCGCGGCCGCACTGCTTGGCCGCACTGCCACCGCCACCCGCTGCCACCGCTGCGCGCCGGTCGTCGCGCAGCGGCGCGCGCGACCGTCGATCTCCGAGCGCGCCGCCACGAACGGCAGCACCGCGCGAGGCGCCCATCATCACCGCGTCGCGGATCGCCTCGTCGGTGCCGTCGCCCTTGAGCACGCGCGAGCGCCACGGCGTAGCGCACGCGCGTCTCGCGCGCCGGGACCGCCGCGCTCGAGCAGGTCGACGGTCACCGCCGACTTCGTGCACGTCGCGACGCGCGCCGTCCATTCGCGGCCGCGGCCGTCGAAGACACGCAGGTGAGTCGCCTGGCGTCAGGCGCAGCACGCGCGAGACGTGCGCGGCCTCGTCGGCCGGCAGCGCCAGCGGCGCGCCGCACGGCGCGGCGTCCGGCACGAGAACTCGCACGGGCACGCGGCGGATTATACCGTCGGCGCCGGTCGGCGCGGGTCGGCGCGGCCTGCCGCCGACGGCATCGTCTATACTTTGGCGCGATGTTCTTCCGCGACCAGGTGGTCGGCAAGTACAAGATTCTCTCGCCGCTCGGCAGCGGCGGCTTCGGCACGGTCTTCCTGGCCGAGGACACCTGGATCGACAAGAAGGTCGCGCTGAAGGTGCCGCACCGCCAGAGCCTCGACTTCGGCGAACTGCTGCGCGAACCGCGGCTGCTGGCCACGCTGAGCCATCCCAACATCGTCACCGTGCTCACCGCCGAGCGCATCGACGACGTGTTCTTCATCGTGATGGAGTACGTCGCCGGCGAGACGCTCGAGGCCATCGCCGATCGCGACGGCGCGCTCGACCTGTCGCGCGCCCTCGACTTCACCTGCCAGATCTGCAACGCCGTCGACCACGCGCACGACCAGGGCATCATCCACCGCGATCTGCGTCCCGGCAACGTGCTGGTCAGCGAATCCGGCATCGCCAAGGTCGCCGACTTCGGCACCTCGCGCTTCCTCGAGATCGCCGCCCACGGCACCACCGTCATCGGCAGCCCGCCCTACATGGCGCCGGAGCAGTTCCACGGCAAGGCCGTCTTCGCCTCGGACGTCTACTCGCTCGGCGTCACGCATGTACCAGTTGCTCACCGGCCGGCTGCCGTACGACTCGCCGGCCCCGAGCGACCTCGACCGGCTGATGCGCGGCGAGCTGACGACCGCGCCGCGGCTCCACAATCCCAAGCTGCCCAAAGTCATCAGCGACATCGTGCTCAAGGCGATGGCCCCCGACATCACGGCGCGCTATCAGCGGGCGCACGACCTGCTCGACGCCGTCCTGGCCGCCCGCCCGCAGACCACCGGACGCCGCCCCTGGGCCGCCGCCGCGCCGCCGCCGGGGGCCGCCGCCCGCGAGCCGGCCCGCGACATCCGCGACCGCCTGCGCGCCCGCGAGACGCCCGCCGCCCGGTTCTGCTGGCACTGCCGCAAGCCGCTGCACGCCCGCACCGCCACCTGCCCGTTCTGCGGTGAAAATCAGTAAAGCGGCGCGAACCGCCGGGCGTGGGGTGCAGGCCCGGCCGGCGCCGGCCGATACGGGGATCGGAGCAGGTCACCGTCCCTCCCGGTCTGCACGGACTACATGGACATCAATCAGCTGCTGAAGCACGCCATCGACCAGGGCGCCTCCGACGTTCACCTCAAGGTCGGCAACTACCCCGTCGTGCGGGTCAACGGCCAGCTGCGGCCGCTCGACACCGACGTGCGCCTCGATCACGAGTCGCTGGTCACGATGGCCGCCACCATCATGTCGGCCAACCAGCGGCAGCGCTTCAAGGACGCCCAGGAACTCGACCTGGCCTACAGCGTGGCCGGCCTGGGCCGCTTCCGCTGCAACGTCTTCCAGCAGCGCGGCACCATCGGCATCGTCCTGCGCGTCATCCCCATGGGCGTGCGCACGTTCGACGATCTCGACCTGCCGCCGGTGCTCCGCACCATCGCCGACGAGCAGCGCGGTCTGGTGCTCGTCACCGGCACGACCGGCAGCGGCAAGAGCACCACGCTGGCGGCGATGATCGACCACATCAACAACACCCGCGACACCCACATCATCACCATCGAAGATCCGATCGAGTACCTGCACCGCGACAACATCTCGATCCTCAACCAGCGCGAGATCGGCAGCGACACGCGCTCGTTCGCCCACGCCCTGCGCAGCGCCCTGCGCCAGGACCCCGACGTCATCCTGGTCGGCGAGATGCGCGACATGGAGACGATCGAGACGGCCCTGCACGCGGCCGAGACCGGCCACCTGGTCTTCTCCACCCTGCACACCCTCGACGCCACCGAGACCATCAACCGCGTCATCTCGGTGTTCCCGCCGCACCAGCAGAAGCAGATCCGCCTGCAGCTCGCCTCGGTGCTGAAGGCCGCCGTCTCGCAGCGCCTGATCCCGCGCGATCGACGGCGCCTCGCGCGTGCCCGCGGTGGAAGTGCTCATCGCCACGCCGTTCGTGCGAGACTGCATCGTGGACAAGGAGAAGACGCACCTCATCAAGGGGGCCATCGCGCCAGGGCACCTCGCAGTACGGCATGCAGACGTTCGACCAGTCGATCTTCAGCCTGTTCTCGCAGGGCCTGGTCACCTACGAGGAGGCGCTGCGCTGGGCCTCGAACGTCGACGAGTTCAAGCTCAAGGTGCAGGGCATCTCCACCACCGCCGAACTGTCCCGCGACCAGATGGCTGGTTCGCTCTTCTGCCCGGTCCGCCACCGCGGCTCCCGCCCGTGCGCCGGAAATCACGCGCTTCGGCGGCTGACGGCGGCCCGCCCGAGCCGCCGCGCCGACCCGTACGGGCTGGCCCTCGGCTGGCTCGGCCTGCGCGAGCTCTCGGCCCGGCAGGTGCGCCAGCGCCTGGCCCGCCGCGGGGTGACGCCCGCCGCCATCGACGCCACCATCGAGCGGCTGACCGCCACCGGCATCCTGGACGAGACCCGGATGGCCCTGGCCGCCGCGCGTCTCGAGACGGTCATCCGCGGCCGCGGACCGGCCCGCACGCGCCAGAAGCTGCGGGCCCTGGGTCTGCCCGACGCGGCGAGCGACGCGGCCATGGACGCGACCCTGGCTGAAGTGGACGTCGACGCGCTGCTCGACCGCGCGCTGGAAATCGGCTTGCGCAAGGCTCCCGCCAGGCGCCCTCGATCCGGCCACCACGCGCCGCCTCGTCGGCGCCCTCGTCCGCCAGGGCTTCGACGCCGGCGCCGTCTTCAAGCGGCTCCGGAAGCGCGGCGCCGCGGGCCTCGACGACAACATCGACTAAGGCCGCTGGCCGCGTCGGCATCGCCGGGAGCGGCGCGCGGTGAGGCGCGGACCGGCACGCTGCAACCCGGGCGCGGCCCTCGTCTAGCGGCAGCCGCGGCTCGGCTGGTACACTGGTGGATCTGATGCATCCGAACGAGATCCGCCGGTCGTTTCTTGCCTACTTCGCCGCCAACGGCCACCGCGCCGTGGCCAGCTCGCCGCTCGTCCCGCACGACGACCCGACGCTGCTCTTCACCAACGCCGGGATGAACCAGTTCAAGGACGTGTTCCTCGGCCGCGAGGCGCGCGACTACACGCGCGCGGCCACGTCGCAGAAGTGCATGCGGGTCAGCGGCAAGCACAACGACCTCGAGAATGTCGGCCCGTCGGTCCGCCACCACACGTTCTTCGAGATGCTCGGCAACTTCTCGTTCGGCGACTACTTCAAGCAGGACGCCATCGCCCTGGCGTGGACGCTCCTGACCGACGAGTGGGGGCTCGACCCGCGGCGGCTGCGGGTCACCATCTTCAAGGGCGAAGACGGCATCCCGCGCGACGACGACGCCTACGCCCGGTGGCGCGACTTCGTGCCGGCCGAGCACATCGGCGAGCTCGGCGCGGCCGACAACTTCTGGTCGATGGGCGAGACCGGTCCGTGCGGCCGCTGTTCGGAGATCTACGTCGACCGCGGCCCCGGGGTGCCGGGCACGGGCGACTTCATGACCGACATCACCTCGGGCTGCGATCGTTTCGTCGAGATCTGGAACAACGTGTTCATGGAGTTCGACCGCGCCGCCGGCGGCGCGCTGGCGCCGCTGCCGGCCCGCTCGATCGACACCGGCATGGGACTCGAGCGCATCTCCGCCGTGATCGCACGGCTCGATTTCGAACTACGACACGGCGCTGTTCACGCCGCTCCTCGACGCCATCGGCGCGCTCGCCCGACCGCCGCCACGGCGGCACCATGGATCCGGCCGACGTCTCGATGCGCGTCATCGCCGACCACCTCCGCGCCATGACCTTCCTCATCGCCGACGGCGTCGTGCCCGTCGAACGAGTGGCGCGGCTACGTGCTGCGCAAGATCATGCGCCGGGCCATGCGCCACGGCCGCAAGATCGGCCTCGAGCGCGCCGTTCCTCCACCGCCTGGTCGACGTGCTGGTGACCGAGATGGGCGGCGCCTATCCGGAACTGGTGGCCGGCCGCGACGCGGTCGTGCAGGTCGTCCACAGCGAAGAAGATCGCTTCGAGGCCGTGCTCTCCGGCCCCGGCATCGCCAAGGCCGAACAGGTCATCGAGCAGAGCCGCGCGCGCCGGCGTCTTTCCGGGCGACAAGGCCTTCATGCTCTACGAGACGTTCGGCATGCCCCGCGACTTCGTCGAGGACCTGGCGGCAGCCGCGGGGCTGCGCTTCGACACCGACGGCTTCGAGCAGAAGCTGGCAGCAGGAGCAGGAGCAGGCCCGCAAGGGCAGCGCGTTCGGCAGCGGCCGGAAGGCCGAGCTCGTCGCCCGAGGCGCGCGCGCACGTGGCCGCGGTCACCGAGATCTTCACCGGCTACGACGCGCGAGGCCGGCGAGCCGTCGGTGATCGGCGCGCTGCTCGACGAGACGCTGGCGCCGGTGGCCGACGCCTCGACGCCGGGGCCGGCGGGGTCGTCGTGCTCGAGCGCACGCCGTTCTACGTCGAAGCCGGCGGCCAGGTGTCCGACACCGGGGCGTTGCTGGGCGCGTCGGGCGACGTCGACCGCCGGTCGTCGATGTCGTCCGCCTCGGCGCCGGCCTGCCGCGCGGGCACCGCATCGCGCAGCGCGGCCGAGCCGCTGCGCGTCGGCGACGCGGTCACGCCGGTGGTGGACCACGAGCGCCGCGCCGCCGTCCGCCGCAACCACACCGGCACGCACCTGCTGCACGCGGCGCTGCGCCAGACGCTCGGCGCGCACGTCAAGCAGGCCGGTTCGCTGGTGGCGCCGGACCGGCTGCGCTTCGACTTCGTCCACTCCGCCGCGGTCACGCGCGGCCGACCGGCAGCGCATCGAGCAGATCGTCAACCACGCGCATCCTGGCCAACGACGCCGGTGCGCACCGAGGTCAAGGACACGCAGCAGGCGATCGCCGACGGCGCCACCGCGCTCTTCGGCGAGAAGTACGGCGACCAGGTGCGGGTCGTGGCGGTGGGCGACGGCCGCTTCAGCACGGAACTGTGCGGCGGCACGCACGTGCGCGCCACCGGCGACATCGGGCTGCTGGTGCTCACCGAGGAATCGGGCGTGGCCGCCGGCGTGCGCCGCATCGAAGCGCTGACCGGGCCGGCGGCGCTGGCCCACCTGCGCGGCGCGCGTCGACGACCTGCAGCGCGCCTGCGCGGCCGCCAACGTGCCGTCGGCGCAGCAGCTGGTGGCCCGGATCGAAGCAGACCGCCGCCCAGCTCGCCAAGGCGCACAAGGAGATCCGCGAGCTGAAGACCGCCGCGGCGATGGGCGGCACCGGCGGCGGCGCCGCCGCCGGCGACAGCGTCACGGTCGGGCCGTTCACGGTGGTGGTGCGGCGCGTCGATCAGCTCGATCGGGAAGGCCTGCGGGCGCTCGCCGACCTGACCAAGTCGACGCTCGCCGACGGCGTCGTCTTCCTGGCCGGCGAAACCGCCGACGGCCGGGTGGCGATGGTGGCCGCGGTCACCCCCGGCGCCGCGAAGAAGGCGCCGGCCGGCGCGCTCGTCAAGCACCTGGCGCCGGTCGTGGGCGGCGGCGGCGGCGGCCGGCCCGATTTCGCCGAAGCGGGCGGCAAGGACGCGGCGCGGATCGCGGAACTGCTCACGACGGCACGGAGCCACATCGAATCGCTGCTGCGGGCCTAGAGGGTTCGGGCGGCGGGCACGATATCCACTAGGGGACGTGTCGCGCGCGGCTGCACCGCGGACGGGCGCTCCTCCACTGGAGCTCCGTGATCCCCGTATGGCCTCGCCTGGACCGTCCTTGCTCTCGTCGTGCTCTCGGCCGCGCCCGGCCGACGCGCAGATCTACACCTGGCACGACGCCGCCGGGCACATGGTGCTGTCGGACCGGCCGCGCACCGACGGCGGCGAGGTCCGGACCTTCGCGGTGACCCGGACCGCCGCCGTGAAGGTCACACGGCCCGCCGACCGGAAATCGGCCCGCTTCGACCCGATCATCGACGAGCAAGCCGCCGCCGAAGGCGTCAGCGCCGACCTGGTCCGCGCCGTCATCCAGGTGGAATCGGCCTTCAACCCGCTGGCCCTGTCGCCCAAGGGGGCCATGGGCCTGATGCAGCTGATGCCCGCCACCGCGTCGGAACTGGGGGTGGTCAACCCCTTCGATCCGGCCCAGAACATCGGCGGTGGGGTCCGCTACCTGAAACGCCTGCTGGCCCGCTACGACGACAAGGTGGAGCTGGCCCTGGCCGCCTACAATGCCGGCCCCGGCGCCGTGGACCGATACGGCCAGCAGGTGCCGCCCTATCGCGAGACGCGCGACTACGTGAAGAAAATCACCAAGCAGCACGTCCCGACGGGGGCGACTCCGGTGCGGGCCTCGACCCGCATCTACCAGTGGGTCGAGGTGGTCGACGGCCGCCAGGTCACGCGCTATTCCGATCGCCCCCAGTTTCCCGCCAAGGCTCCCTAGCCGACAGCCGGCCTCGAGTGGCGAGCGCTCCTCGCCCTGGCAGCCCCGGCTGTGGTATTCTTCGTGTTTTGGCGCGCCTAGCGCTCTAGAGGTTTGTACACGTGGCGAAGCGAAACCCCTCGGCCCTCAAGGCCCACCGTCAGAACGTCGTGCGCCGTGCGCGCAACCGCGACCTGCGCTCCAGCCTGCGCACCGGGCTCAAGGGCATCCGGGCGGCTCTGAACGCCGGCAAGATCGACGAAGCCCAGACCCTGCTCGGCGCCGCCGTGTCCCTGGTGGACAAGATGGCCGGCAAGGGCATCATCCACCGCAACACCGCCGGCCGCTACAAGTCGCGGATGGTGGCCAAGCTCAAGCCCAAGGCCGCCTGACCGGCGGGCCGCCTGGCCCGCCCCCGCACACCTCCACGACGAGCCGCTCGAGCACGAAGCGCGGCTCCCCCTGCGACGACTTGATGGCCAGATCGGTGTCGAGCACCGAGCGCAGCGCCTGACGCGCCCGCGCGTCGGGCCGCAGGCGGATGACGGCCGCGCGAATCTGCCCGAGGATCATCGGCGGCCACGGCGCCGACTTCGAACTGCGCGTCGATCTCGCGCAAGGCCGCGGCCGGGTTGCCGTTCCAGATGGCCTTCGCCCAGCGCGAAGTCCTCGCCCGGCTCCTCCACCGGCAGCACCACGTCGCGCACGTGCGCCGCGGTGATCGTCGCCCTCGCCGGCGGCATAGAGCACCAGCTTGTCGACGGCGCCGCGGATGCGCGGCAGCTTGAGGCCGGCCGCGTCGATGAGCGCGGTGACGGCGGCGGCGTCCATCGTCATCTCGTCCCGGTCGAGCCGCGCCTTGATCCAGCGGGCCGCATCGGCCGGCGTGTCGAGCGTGCCGCAATCGACGACCAGGGCGTGCTTGAGCAGCAGCTTGGTGATGCGCCGCCCGCGGTCGAGCGAGGCCGCATCGAGCACCAGCGTCGTCATCGGCTCGGGCCGCTCGACATAGGCCTCGAAGTCCTCGGCCGGGGTCGTGCCGCGCGGCCGGCGCTTGCCGGCGGCCACCGGCGGCTCGGCTGCTTCCTCGTCCTTGCCGCGCTTGGGCGCCAGCAGGACCTCGGCGTCGTGCACGAGCAGGACGCGGCGCGGCGACATCATCGGCAGCGTGCGCGCGGCGCCGATGATCGCCGAGAGCATCGCGTCGCGGTCCCCGGCGTTGGTCGCCTCGCGCGCATGGAACGCCGCGATGTTGAACGCGTGCAGGCCCTCGTCGACGAGCTTCAGGAACTCCTGCGCCAGCTCCAGCCGCGACGGCAGGTCGTCGCTTTCGAGCAGATAGATCGGCGCCGGCGTGGCGGCGGCAATCGCGGCACGCACCTGGGCCGGGGTCATCAGAACGCTTCCAGGATGGCGCTGACCACCGAGCGGGCGAAGTCCGAGCGACAGGCGGTCGATGGCGGCGCTTTCCTGCTGGATGCCGGCCGCGCCGAGGCCGAGGCTGCTGGCGCTGGTCAGTTCGTACTCGTCGCTGAAGGTCAGGGCCGGGTTCTCCCAGAGCGTCTTCTGCTGCTTGACGTCGGTGAACGACACCCCGACGATGATCGTGAACCGGTAGCGCGAGGCCTGCTGAGTGGTGTTGAAGCCGACCGGCGCCGCGCCGACGTTCAGGATGTCGCCGCGCACGACCCCGTCGACGCCGGTGTCGGTCGGGAACACCTGATAGCGCCCGCGGCCCTGGAACTCGACCCGCACCTTCTCGGTGAAGATCTGCTCGAGGGGCGAGAACGGCGTGCGGTTGCCGAACATCGGCACGCCGAGCGTCTGGATGTAGGCGGGCAGGAACGACCCGCGGCCGGACAAGCGAGTAGCCGCACCCGCCGAGCACCACGGTGGCGCCCGCCAGCGGCACCAGGCCGAGCACCTGACGGCGCGTCAGCGCCCCAATCATCCCACCACCACCGAGACCAGCCGGCCTTTGGCGACGACCACCTTCTTCACGGTCTTCCCCTCCAGGTGCGGCAGCACCGCCGGATCGGCCAGCGCCAGCCGCTCGAGTTCCGCTTCCGACGCGTCGGGACTGGCCGTCGATGCGGCCGCGCACCTTGCCGTTGACCTGCACCGGCACGACGATGCTCTCGGCCCTGGCCGCGGCCTCGTCGACCACCGGCCAGCGGGCCGCGCGCCAGGCCGCCCGCATGACCATAATGCTCCCAGATTTCCTCGGCGGTGTGCGGCGCAAACGGCGAGACCAGCACGGTCAGCGACTCGATGGCCTCGCGGGCCACGGCCGGGCCCTGCGCGGTCGGCGTCGCGCGCTGCGCGTCGGTGAAGATGATAGAGCTCGTTCACCAGTTCCATCATGGCCGACACGGCGGTGTTCATCTGCTTGCGCGTGTCGATGTCGCCGGTGACGCGGCGGATGGTGTCGTGGGTCTTGCGGCGCAGCGCCCGCTCCCCGCGTCGTGAGCGTGGCGGCGTCGATCGGCCCGGACGCTAGCGCCGTCTCGCGCCAGTGGTCGGCCGCGCGCCACACCCGCGCCAGCCAGCGGAAGCTGCCGTCGAGCCCGGCGTCGCTCCACTCGACTTCCTTCTCGGGCGGCGCCACGAACATGACGTAGAGCCGCAGCGCGTCGGCGCCGACCTTCTGCAGCATGCTGTCGGGATCGACGACGTTGCCCTTCGACTTCGACATCACGTTGCCGTCCTTCAGCACCATGCCCTGCGTGAGCAGATGGGTGAACGGCTCGTTGTGGTCGACCATGCCGAGGTCGCGGAACACGCGGGTGAAGAAGCGCGAGTAGATGAGGTGCAGGATGGCGTGCTCGACCCCGCCCGAGTAGAAGTCGACCGGGCACCAGTACTTGACCTTGGCCGGGTCGAACGGCAGCTGGTCGTTGTGCGGCGTCGGCGAAGCGGTAGAAGTACCACGACGAGTCCACGAACGTGTCCATCGTGTCGGTCTCGCGCCGCGCCGGCGCCGCCGCAGCGCGGACAGGTGACGTTCGACGAACTCCGGGACATGGTGGCCAGCGGCGAGTCGCCGCGGCCGGTGAAGTGCGCCACCTTCGGCAACTCCACCGGCAGCTGCTCGTCGGGCACCGGCACCACGCCGCACGCGGCGCAGTGGATCATCGGAATCGGCGTGCCCCAGTAGCGTTGGCGCGAAATGCCCCAGTCCTTCAGGCGGTACTGCACGGTGCCCTCGCCGATGCCGCGGGCCTCGCGCCTCGGCGGTCAGCCGCCGGCGCGCCTCGGCCGAGGTGAGCCCGTCGCAGGCGCCGGAGTTGACCAGCCGCGCCTTCCGTCGGGCAGGGCCTCGGTCATGGTGGCCACGTCGGGGGCGGCGCCGCCGTCGGCGGGGGCGATGACGGCCCGCACCGGCAGGTCGTACTTGCGCGCGAACTCGAAGTCGCGCTGGTCGCCGAAGGGCACGCCCATCACCGCCCCGGTGCCGTATTCGCCGAGCACGAAGTTGGCCACCCACACCGGCACGCGCTCGCCGCTGAACGGGTTGACCGCGTAGTGGCCGGTGAAGAACCCTTCCTTCTCGACGTCCCCGCTGACGCGGCCGGCGCGGTCCTGGCCGCGGAAACGCGCGAGCTGGGCCTTGAACCCCTGCGGGTCCGGGGCCGCGTCGGCAAACTGCCCCGCCAGCGGATGCTCGGGCCCCAGCATGAGGAAGGTGGCGCCGTAGATGGTGTCGATGCGGGTCGTGAAGACCTCGATGGCCCCGGGCCAGCCGTCGAGGGCGAAGCTGACGCGCGCGCCTTCGGAACGCCCGATCCAGTTGCGCTGCATCGTCAGCACTTTGTCGGGCCACTGCGACAGCTCGTCGGCGCTGGCCAGCAGGTCGTCGGCGTAGGCGGTGATGCGGAAGAACCACTGCTCGAGGTCCTTCTGCTCCACCGTCGTGCCGCAGCGCCAGCACGCGCCGTCGACCACCTGCTCGTTGGCGAGCACGGTGTTGTCGACCGGACACCAGTTGACGGTCGAGCGGCGCCGGTAGGCCAGGCCGCGCTCGAACATGCGGGTGAAGATCCACTGGTTCCAGCGGTAGTAGTCGGGCAGGCAGGTGGCCAACTCGCGGCCCCAGGCGTAGCTGATGCCGAGCCGCTGCAACTGCCCCTTCATGTGGGCGATGTTGTCGAGCGTGGAGGTCTCGGGATGGATCCCGCTCTTGATGGCGGCGTTCTCTGCCGGCAGCCCGAACGCGTCCCAGCCGAACGGATGCAGCACGTTGAAGCCCTGCAGGCGCTTCAGACGGGCGACCACGTCGCCGATGATGTAGTTGCGCACGTGCCCCACGTGGGCATGGCCCGAGGGGTAGGCGAACATCTCGAGGCAGTAGAACTTGGGCTTGGACGGATCCTCGACGACTTCGAAGGCCTGGCTGTCGTGCCAGCGCGCTTGCCACTTCTTGTCGAGTTCTTGCGGGTGATAGTCAGACACGGATGTTGGCACCAGGAGGCTGTGCGGGGCGAGCCGCGGTTCTCGAATTCTATCAGCGCGCCACCGGCGGCGCCTGCGCGCTAGAGCGGCCAGTAGGGCGCCAGGGCCGCGCGCGCGGCGGCCACGCTGGCCTGGCCGCGGCGACGGTCGCCCGCCACCGCCACGTCGCCGGAGCCGCCGCCGGCGGCGACATGGAGCACCGCGTTCAGCGAGCTGGTGAGGGCGTCGATGTCGTAGCCGCCCTCGGTCACATACGACCAGGCGTCCACCGGCGTGACGCTCTGCCACCCCGCCGATGAGGCGGGCCAGGTTGGCGAAGCCTTCCGGCGTCATGCGGAAGCCGCCGAGCGGGTCGGAGGCGTGCCCGTCGAACCCGGCCGACACCAGCACCAGGCCGGGCGCGAAGGCGTCGAGGATCGGCACCGCCACGGCGCGGAACACCTCGTCGAGATCGGCGTCGCCGGCCCCGGCCTCGAGCGGCAGGTTGACCGTGAACCCGGCGCCGGCGCCGGCGCCGACCTCCTCGGCCGCGCCCGTCCCCGGGTAATACGGATACTGGTGGCTCGACACGAAGAGCACCGCCGGATCGTCGTAGAACATCGCCTGCGTGCCGTTGCCGTGGTGCACGTCGAAGTCGACGATGGCCACCCTGGCCACGCCCTGCGGCGCGGGCCCACGCCGCCGCGACGGCGATGCTGTTGAACAGGCAGAAGCCCATGGCCGTGGCCCGCTCGGCGTGATGCCCGGGCGGCCGCACGAAGGCGATGGCCGGATCCTGCGGCGCCGCCAGCACGTGGCGCACGGCGTCGACGGCCGCCCCCGCCGCCGTCCGGGCCACGTCGTACGACTCGGGGCTGGTGCTGGTGTCGGGGTCGAGCCGCACGGCATGGCCGGCCGTGTCGCGGATGGCCGCGACGTAGGCGTCGTCGTGCACGAGCGCCAGGACCGCGTCGTCGGCCGGCGCCGGCTCGACCAGCGTGTGCCCCGCCTCCGCCCACGAGCGGGCGACGCGGCGCAACGCCTCGGCCCGTTCGGGACGCTCGGGATGTCCCGGCGGCGTGAGGTGGTGGGTGAAGATGTCGCTGCTGAGCAGAATCATGCGGGGTCTCTGGGGGCCAGGGCCTGCCGGCAGGCGCGTTCGGCCTCCTGCAGGCGGAATTCGAGGACGTGCCGCGCCTCGGCGAGGTCGGCGCTCGGCCGCCACGGCGAGCGGTTCGCCGATGGCCATCACGACGCGCGCGAAGGGCTTGGGGATCTGCGTGCGGTCCCAGCTGCTGAGTGTCCAGTGCCGGGCGGCTTCGGCGTGGAACGGCACGATCGGTTGCCCGGTGGCTTGCGCCAGCCACACCACCCCGGGCTGCACCACCCCGGCCGGGCCGCGCGGGCCGTCCACGGTGAAGGCGGTGGGCGCCTGACGCGCCGCCCGCACGAGTTGCCGCAGGGCGCGCGCGCCGCCGCGCGAGCTCGAACCTCGCGCCGTGCCGTAGCCGAAGCGCGAGACGATGCGCGCAATCCACTCGCCGTCGAAGTTCTCGCTGATGACCACGACCATGCCGCGCTGGCGCCAGAACCACACGCTCGGCAGGATGCGGCCGTGCCAGGTGGCCAGGACGAAGGGCGCGCCGCCGCGGGCGCCGGCGGCCAGGCGTTCGGCGCCGACCACCTCGACGCGCCAGGTCGCGCAGAGCGCGCGCAGCAGCGGCGTGCCCAGCCCCGCGATGAGCGCCACCTGGGCCCGCTTGCGCCACGAGCGGCGCCAGGCCGGCGTGGCCGAATCATCGGCGGGGGCGGAGGCGCCGGTCACATGCCGTCGTACTGCGGGCCCTCGCCGCCTTCCGGCGCGACCCACGTGATGACCTGATAGGGGTCCATGATGTCGCACGTCTTGCAGTGCACGCAGTTGGAAGCGTTCAGCTGCAGGCGAAGACCGCCGGCGCCGTTGTCGACCATCTCGTAGACGTTGGCCGGACAGAACTTGACGCACGGATGCCCGAACTCCGGCCCGCAGATCGAGTGGCACACGTCGGTGTGCACGAGCAGGTGCGGCGGCTGGTTCTCTTCGTGGTGGACGCCCGAGTAATGCA
Organism: uncultured Acidobacteriota bacterium; assembly: GCA_963834325.1. Taxonomy (GTDB): domain Bacteria; phylum Acidobacteriota; class Vicinamibacteria; order Vicinamibacterales; family UBA2999; genus CADEFD01. The sequence continues at coordinate 1,331,990 of CAWIBL010000012.1, read as the reverse complement.
CGCTCGTGACCTTGTCGAAGGTGAGCTTGCGGTCGGCGGCGACGGCATTCGAACCGACCAGGACGTCGCGCTTCTTCAGCCCGTAGTAGGCGTCGATGGTACGCATCCGGGTGTGGCCGGCGTGGCCCTTCGAGGTCCTCGGGCCAGCGCCCGCCCGTGGCCATGGCCAGGCCGGCGAAGGCCGCGCCGGCATAGAGGCCGCCACCGAAGGCCTGGTGCACGTTCCGCACCGGGATAGAGTTCGTCCTTGATCACGCTGGCGTCGACGAGCGTCTTGTAGGCGCCGAGCCGGTCGGCCGAGGTGTCGCCGGCGCGCACCGCCGCAAAGGCCGTCTCGGCCGCCAGCATGCCGCTGCGCATGGCCAGGTGGATGCCCTTGAGGCGCATCGAATTGACGAAGTTGGCGGCATCGCCGGTGACGAGCGCGCCGGCGGCAAAGAGCGCCGGCTGCGTGTTCCAGCCGCCCTCCGGCAGCGCCTTGGCGCCGAAGCGCACGACCTGGCCGCCCTCGAGCAGGCCGGCGACGAAGGGATGCGTCTTGAAGCGCTGGAAGGCGGCGTGCGGATCGAACAGCGGATCCTTGTAGTCGAGGCCGACGACCAGGCCGATCGACACGCGCCCCTCGGGCATGCCGTAAATCCAGCTGCCGCCGAATTCCTCCGGGCGCAGCGGGTAGCCGAGCGTGTGGATGACGGTGCCGGGCGCCAGGCGGTCTGCGGGCACGTCCCACAGTTCCTTGAGGCCGATGGCAAACTGCGCGGGCTGCGAGCCGCTCATCTGCAGCGTGCGCACCAGGTCCTTGGTGAGATGGCCGCGGACGCCGTCGGCGAAGATCGTGACCTTGGCGCGGATGTCGGCGCCGGGCTCGACCGCCCCACGCGGCGCGCCGTGCCGGCCGACGCCGCGATCGCCGGTGCGGATGCCGACGACGCGGGGGCCGTCGTAGAGCACCTCCTGGCCGGCAAAGCCCATGAAGAGATCCACGCCAGCGGCCTCGACCTGCCCGGCCAGCCATTTCACGAAGTGGCTGAGCGAGATGATGTAGTTGCCGTGGTTGGCAAACGGCGGCGGCGTGATCGGCAGCCGGAACTGCTTCTCCCGGCCCAGGTAATAGACGCTGTCGTTGGTGACCTCGCAGGCCAGCGGCGCGCCCTTGGCCACGAAGTCGGGCACGAGGTCGGCCAGCGTCGACGGATCGAGCAGCGCGCCCGACAGCGAGTGGGCGCCGGGTTCGCGGGCCTTGTCCACGAGGGCGATGGTCAGCGGCTCGCCGCCCTGCGCCGCCTGCAGCTGCGTGAGCCGCAGCGCGGCCGAGAGACCGGCCGGGCCGCCGCCCACGACCAGGATGTCGACGTCGAGCGTCTCGCGTTCCATGGCCTCAGGCCTTGCCGAGTTCGGCGATGAGCGCGGGGGCCACCTCGAAGAGATCGCCCTCGATGCCGTAATCGGCGATCTCGAAGATCGGAGCCTCGGCGTCCTTGTTGATGGCCACGATGGTGCGCGCGCCCTTCATGCCGACCAGGTGCTGGATGGCGCCCGAGATGCCGACGGCCACGTAGAGCTTGGGCGCCACGGTCTGACCGGAACTGCCGATCTGGCGCTCCATGGGCAGCCAGCCGTTGTCGCAGATCGGCCGCGACGCCGCCAGCTCGGCGCCGAAGGCGGCCGCCAGCTGCTCGGCCAGGGCCAGATGCTCCTGCGCCTTGATGCCGCGGCCGACGGCCACGATGCGTTCGGCCTGCGACAGGTCGACGGCGGCCTTGGTTTCCTGGAACGGCGCCTCGGCCTGCTGCCGCAGCGCCGCGCCGTCGAGGGCCGCCGGCTGCGCCGTCACCGGTGCCCCGCTGCCGCGCACCGCGGCGTCGGCGCGGAAGGCTCCGATCTGGAACGAGATGAGATGCGGCGCCGGCCCTTCGGCTACCACCTCGGCCACGAGCTTGCCCTGGAACATCGGCCGCGTGAACGTGGGCGTGTCGTCGTGCCGGCCAACGCCGGTGACGTCGGTGATGAGCGCGCGGTCGAGCCGCGCCGCCAGCACCGGCGCGAAGTCGCGCGTCTGGTAGGTGTGCGCCAGGCACACGTGCGACGGGCTGACCGCGGCGATGAGACCGGCCGCCGCCGCCACGAACGCATCGGGCGTGTAGGTGCCGAGCTGCTCGTGCTCCACCGTCCACACGTCGGCGACGTCGGCCGCCGCCAGTTCCGCCGCCGCGGCGGCGACGTCGGCGCCGAGCACGGCCACGCCGACCGGCTCCCCGGCGGCGAGCTGCTGCGCGCCCGCGATGGCTTCCCAGCTCGCCCGGTTGAGCCGGCCGTCCTTCTGTTCGGCGATGACGAGAATCATAGGACCCGCGCCTCTTCGCGGAGGCGGCGCACGAGTTCCCGGGCCGCGTCGGCCGGACTGCCGGTGATCATCGCCGTCTGCTTCGACTTCTGCGGCAGGGCCAGCGACAACACGCGCTGACGGGAGCTGACCGGCGCGCCCGGCGCGACGACCCGAACCTCTTTCTTCTTGGCCGCCATGATCCCCTTGAGCGTGGCGTAGCGGAGCTGGTTGATGCCGCTCTGGATGGTGAGCAGCGCCGGCAGCGGCATGGCCAGGTACTGGAACCAGCCGCCTTCGAGCTCGCGCTTGACGCGCAGCGTGCGGTCGGCGATCTGCACTTCCATGATGATCGTCGAGTGCGGCATGCCCAGCTGTTCGGCCAGCACCGGACCGAACTGCGCGTGGCCCTGATCGTCCGACTGGAGTCCGGTGAGGACCAGGTCGAACGCTTCGGCGCGCACCGCCTCGGCCACGGCCGACGCCGCCGCCCAGGCATCGGCCCGCCCGAGGGCGTCGTCCTGCGCATGGATGGCGCGATCGGCACCGCGGGCCAGGGCTTCGCGAATGACCTGCTGGACGCGGGCCGGGCCGGCCGAGACGACCACCACTTCCCCGCCGTGCTTCTCCTTGAGGCGCAGCGCCCTCTTCGAGCGCGTAGGCGTCGGGTTCGTTCATCTCGTAGCTGATGTCGGCGTCGCGCACCCAGCTGCGATCGTCGTTCAGCCGCGGCTGCCACTCGCGCGTCGGCACCTGCTTGATACAGACCGCTATTTTCATACCTGTCCCGTGCACCTTCTCGGCCGGCGCGGCGGCGGCCCGATGACCTTCACCACCCGGCCCGCCGTAGGGCCTACGCCTCGAAGCGGCGCAGGACGAGCGCGGCGTTGGTGCCGCCGAACCCGAAGGAATTCGAGAGCGCGTGGCGAATCGCCATCGGCCGCTTCACGTGAGGCACGTAGTCGAGGTCGCACCCCTCGTCGGCCGCGTCGAGATTGATGGTCGGCGGCGCGACCTGGTGATAGACGGCCAGCGCCGCGATGCCGGCTTCGAGCCCGCCGGCGGCGCCGAGCAGGTGCCCGGTCATCGACTTGGTCGACGAGATGGCGACCTTGGCCGCATGCTCGCCGAAGGCGCGCTTGATGGCCAGGGTCTCGAGCCGATCGTTGAAGGGCGTCGAGGTGCCGTGCGCGTTGATGTAGTCGATGTCGGCCGGCGTGATGCCGGCCTTGCGGATGGAGCGTTCCATCACTCGCACGGCGCCGTCGCCGTCCTCCGACGGAGCGGTGATGTGATAAGCGTCGCCCGACATGCCGTAGCCGACGACCTCGGCGTAGATGCGCGCGCCGCGGCGCGTCGCATGTTCGAGTTCCTCGAGGATCAGCACCCCGGCGCCCTCGCCGATGATGAAGCCGTCGCGATCCTTGTCGAACGGCCGGCTGGCGCGTTCCGGATCGTCGTTGCGGGTCGAGAGCGCCCGCAGCGATCCGAAGCCGCCCACGCTCATCGGGGTGATGGCGGCCTCCGACCCGCCCGCGATCATCACGTCGGCGTCGCCGCGCTTGATGATCTCGAACGAATCGCCGACCGCGTGCGCCGAAGCGGAGCACGCGGTGCAGGTCGCCAGGTTCGGCCCCTTGGCCCCGAAGCGGATCGAGACCTGGCCCGAGGCCAGGTTGATGATCGACGACGGGAATGAAGAACGGCGAGATCTTTCGGGGGCCCCCATCGAGCAGCGCGCTGTGCTCGCGCTCGATGGTGGCGAAGCCCCCGATTCCCGACCCGATGCACACGCCCACTTCGGGCGCCATCTCGGGAGTGACGACCAGACCCGAGTCCTCGACGGCGAACTGCGACGCCGCGACGGCGTACTGAATGAAGACGTCCATCTTCTTGACGTCCTTCTTCTCGACAAACGCCGTCGGCATCGAAGTCCTTCACCTCGGCGGCGAACCGCGTCGAGAAGCCTTCGGTGTCGAACTTCGTGATCGGGCCCGCGCCCGACCGCCCCGCGAGGAGCCCGTCCCACGTCGCCGCCGTTCCGATTCCCAGGGACGTCACCAGCCCGATGCCGGTGACGACGACTCGCCTGCTCACGCTGCCTCCTGCCGCCTACTTCTTGCTCTTGGCGTTCTTCTCGATGTACTCCGACGGCGTCCTTGACGCGCGTGATCTTCTCGGCGTCCTCGTCGGGAATCTCGATCTCGAACTCTTCTTCGAACGCCATGACGAGTTCGACGGTGTCGAGTGAATCCGCGCCGAGGTCCTCGACGAACGAGGCGTCCGACGTCACTTCCTCTTCGTCCACCCCGAGTTGCTCGACGATGATGCTCTTCACCTTGTCCGCTACGGCCATCTGGCCCTCCTACGTGTACATCCCGCCGTTGACTGCGAGAACCTGCCCTGTAATATACGACGCCTCGTCCGATGCGAGGAAACAGACCGCCGCGGCGATGTCGGCCGGGGTACCCAACCGTCCGAGCGGTATCTGCGCCGTCCACTGCTCTTGCGCGCCCTCCGCGAGGGCCTTGGTCATGTCGGTGGCAACGAAGCCGGGCGCCACGGCATTGACCGTGACGTTGCGCGAGCCCACCTCGCGGGCCAGCGACTTGCAGAACCCGATGAGGCCGGCCTTCGACGCCGCATAGTTGGCCTGGCCGGCATTGCCCATCTGCCCGACGACCGAGCTGATGGCGACGATGCGGCCGCCGCGCTGTTTCAGCATCGGCTTGAGGGCCGCCTGGCAGAGCGTGAAGGCCGCCGTGAGATTGGTGGCGATGACCTCGTCCCAGTCGGCGCGCTTCATGCGCAGCATGAGCTGGTCGCGAGTGATGCCGGCGTTGCTGACCACGATGTCGAGACGGCCGTGCGCGGTGACGACGCCGGTCACCGCCGCCACGACCGCGGCAGCGTCGGTCACGTCCAGCGCGATGGCCGTGGCCTGCCCGCCGGCGGCGACGATCTCGTCGACGACCGGCTGCGCGTTCCCGCCGCGCGCCGCCGCCGCCACCATCGCGCCCTCGGCGGCGAGTTGCAGCGCGATGGCGCGGCCGATGCCGCGCGAGGCGCCGGTTACCAGCGCCACTCGTCCTTCGAACCGTTTCATGATGGATGGCCCGTCGCGGCGTCGGCGCCGAAGATGGCCGCGATGGCCGCCAGGCCCGCCGGCTGTTCCAGGTTGAGTATGGTCGCGTCGCGCGCGATCTTCTTGATGAGTCCGCTCAGCACCGTGCCCGGGCCCACCTCAACATATGCGGTGACACCGTCGGATGCAAGGCGCCGCACGATCGCATCCCAGCGCACGGGCGACGACACCTGGCGGATGAGCGCGTCGATGGCCGCGGCGGCGTCGCGCTTCGGCTCGGCATCGACGTTGGCCACGACCGGCACGCGCGGGTCCCGCGCCGGCACGGCCCGCAGTTCCGGGGCGAGACGCGCTTCGGCCGGGGCCATCAGCGCGCAGTGGAACGGGGCGCTCACCTGGAGCGGGATGACGCGCTTGGCGCCGCGCGCCCTGGCCCGATCGCCGGCCCGCGCCACCGCCGCGGCCGTCCCGGCAATGACAATCTGCCCGGGCGCGTTCAGGTTGGCCGGACTGACCACCTCGCCGTCGGCCGCCTCTTCGCAGGCGGCGCGCACGCCCTCTTCGTCGAGGCCGAGAATCGCGGCCATCGCCCCAGCGCCGACCGGCACGGCCTCCTGCATGAACTGCCCGCGGTGATGCACCAGGCGCACGGCATCGGCAAATTCCAGCGTGCCGGCGGCGACATGCGCCGAATACTCGCCCAGGCTGTGTCCGGCCACGACGTCGGGGCGGAAGCCGCGCGCCTCGAGCACCCGCCAGGCGGCCACGCTGACCGTGAGAATGGCCGGCTGGGTGTTCTCGGTGAGCGTGAGACGCTCGGCCGGTCCGTCGAAGATGACCTCGCTCAGACGCCAGCCGAGCGCCGCGTCGGCCTCCTCGAAGGTGGCGCGGGCCTCCGGAAACGTTGCGGCCAGGGCCTGGCCCATGCCGACCGTCTGCGACCCCTGCCCCGGAAAGACGAACGCCTTCATCCCTGGTTCTCCATCGCCGTCGCCACGCGACCGGCCACCTGCTGCACGACGCCGTCGGCGGCAAACCGCGACGCGGCGACCACCGCGTTGCGAATGGCCTTGGCCGACGAGCGGCCGTGGCAGACGAGCACCAGCCCCGACACGCCCAGGAGCGGCGCCCCGCCGTACTCCGAGTAGTCGACGCGCTTGCGGAAGCGGCGAAAGGCGCGGCGCGAGAGCAGGTAGCCGACCTGGCTCGAGAACGTGCTCGACAGCTCGTCGCCCAACAGCTCCTCCACCGTCTCGACCAGCCCCTCGCTCAACTTCAACGCGACGTTCCCGGTGAAGCCGTCGCACACGATCACGTCGGCGTGGCCCGAGAACATGTCGCGGGCCTCGATGTTGCCGACGAAACGGACCGGCGCCGCCTTCAGCAGCTTGTAGGCCTCGCGGGTCAGCTCGTTGCCCTTGCCTTCTTCCTCGCCAATCGACAGCAGCCCCACGCGCGGCGCATCGACGCCCAGCAGGACGCCCGCATACACCGCGCCCATGATCCCGAACTGCAGGAGGTGCGAAGCCCGGCAGGCCACGGTGGCGCCGGCGTCGAGCAGAACAGCCATGCCGGTGCGGGTGGGGATGGCCGGGGCGAGCGCCGGCCGATCGACGTGCGGGAGCATGCCGAAGGTGCCGTGCGCGGCCACGACGGCCGCGCCGGTATGCCCGGCGGTGACGACGCCCGCCGCGCCGCCCCTGGCCACGAGTTCGGCCGCCACGCGCACCGACGCCCGCGGCTTGCGCCGCAGCGCCTGCGCCGGCGACTCGCTCATGCCGATGACCTCGGGCGCCTCGACCACCTGCACGTCGAGATCCTCGCGGTCGGGATACCGGGCCAGTTCGGCCTCGATGGCCGCCGTCTGTCCGACCAGCGTGACGGCGACGCCCGAGTAGCGGGCCGCGGCCACGGCGCCGTCGACGATCTTCGCCGGCGCGTGGTCGCCCCCCATCGCGTCGACCGCGATACGGTTCGACGCCCGGCCGGACGCGCCGACGCTCACGTGGACTCCGCGCGCGCCGCCGCTCTCTGAGGCCCGGACGTCAGCGCGTTACTCCTCGTCGACCGCGCGCACCTGCCGCTCGTTGTAGAAGCCGCAGTAAGCGCACACGCGGTGCGGTGCCTTCGGTTCCGAGCACTGGGGGCAGGCGCCCGAGGTGGTGGCCGAAAGCGTGTCGTGGGTGCGGCGCTTGCGGCCGCGGGTCTTCGAGTGTCGGCGTTTAGGATTAGGCATCGTCGTTCGTCCGCGGTGAGACGAGCGCCTGGAGTGCGGCTAGGCGCGGATCCAGCCACTGCGGGTTGCACTGGCAGCGCTCGGTGTTGAGGTTGGTGCCGCACGTCGAACACAAGCCCTGGCAGTCGGGCCGGCAGAGCGGCTTCATTGGAATCGCGAGATAACACTGCTCGCGCACCATCTGCCCAAGATCGATCTGGTCGTCGGAGTAGAACGTGGTCGAGGGGTCGTCGTCGGGATCTTCCTCGCGGTTGCCGGCGAGCGCCTGCGGCAGATACCGCAGGTCGAAAGTGGCCTGCACCGGCGCCTCGATCGGCTCCAGGCAGCGGCTGCACGTGAGTCCGAGCCGGGTGGTCAGGGTGCCCACGAGGCGGACCACGGCGTCGTCCTTGTGGATGGTCATGACCAGATGGACCGGCTCGATGACGCGGTAGTCGTCCTCGGGCGCGAACGACTCGGCCGGGTAGGTCTGGTCGAACGAGGTTTCCGGCTGGCGGATGGGTTTCAGGTCGAGCTGCATGGCTGATGCGCTCCGCCGCGACTTTTCGCGATGAGACGACCACCCAGTGTATCACGCAGCTCCGCGCGGCTTGGGCGTCGTGGCCAGAGGTCCGCCGGGGCCGGGCCCGGCCCCGAATGGGGCCGGCCGAGGGCTAGCGTTCGCCGCCGAAACGCTCGGAAACCGGCCACGGACCGACCCAGGGCTTGGGAATGAACCACTGCTCGAACAGCCCCACGGCGTAGCGATCGGTCATCCCGGCGATGAAATCCTGGGTCGCCACGTCCAGCCCCTCGGCCTCGATGGTCCGGGCGTCGAGGAAGCCGACGGGGGCGCGCTGGACCCGTTCCCACAGCCCCCCGAGAATCCCCTCGGCCTTGGCGAACTCGGCCATGGCCGAAGCGTTCTCGTAGACCTGGGCGAACAGGAAGTCCCGCAGCTCGAGCGTGGCCTCGAGCATCTCGCCGCTCATGCGGATCTCGCCGCCACCGCCGCCGAGCGTCTCGCGCACCACGTCCGACACCATCCGGCCGATGCGTTCGGATGCCGAGGCCCCGAGCACCCGCAGGGCCCGCTCCGGGAGGGCCTCTTCGCGCAGGATGCCAGCCCGCACCGCGTCGTCCACGTCGTGATTCACATAGGCCACGATGTCGGCCACGCGCGCCACCTGCCCCTCCATGGTGGCAGCCCGGTGTTCGGGCGGCGCGCCGACCGGCATGCCGTGCTTCCCCTTCGAGTGCCGGGCGATGCCGTCGCGCACTTCCCAGGTGAGGTTGAGGCCCTGGCGGTCGTGCTCGAGCACGTCGACGATGCGCAGGCTCTGCTCGTAGTGATTGAAGCCCTTGGGACTGAGCGACTGCAGCACGCGCTCGCCGGCGTGGCCGAACGGCGTGTGGCCCAGGTCGTGGCCGAGCGCAATGGCCTCGGTGAGCTCTTCGTTCAAGCGCAGCACCTTGGCGATGGTGCGGGCGATCTGCGATACCTCGAGCGTGTGGGTGAGGCGCGTGCGGTAGTGATCGCCGGCCGGCGAGAAGAACACTTGCGTCTTGTGTTTCAGCCGCCGGAACGCCTTGGTGTGGATGATGCGGTCCCGATCGCGCTGGAACGCCGGGCGAATCGGATCCTCGGCCTCGGGCCGCAGCCGGCCGCGGGTGTCGCGGCTCCGGGCGGCCTGCGGCGCCAGCACCTGGTGCTCGCGCTGTTCCAGTTCGTCGCGGATGGTCATGAGCGCGGGCCCGCCAGTGAGGACATGCCGGATATCGTAGCAGCCGGCGCGGCCTTCAGCCCAGCTGGTCGAGAAAACTCACGCCGTTCCGCAACGCGCCGACGCCGAAGAACGCGGCCAGCGTCTGGCCCAGATCGGCGAAGCTGGCGCGCGTGCCGAGCGCGCGCCCGGCCTGCTGGCGTCCGGTGAGGGCGAGCAGCGGCACGTACTCGCGCGAATGGTCGGTGCTCGGCGTGGTCGGATCGTTGCCGTGGTCGGCGGTGATGGCCAGCAGGTCGCCGGCGCTCGAGGCGGCCGAGGATCTCGCCGAGCCGCGCGTCGAACCGCTCGAGATTCGCGGCATAGCCCTCGACGTCGTTGCGGTGGCCGTACTTGGTGTCGAAGTCCACCAGGTTGGCGAAAATCAGCCCCGGCGTGCCGGCGTCCAGCGCCGAACAGACCGCGCTCACGCCCGCATCGTCGCTGGCCGTCGGCAGGCTCGTCGTCACGCCGCGGCCCGCGAAGAGATCACTCACCTTGCCCACGGCGGTGACCGGCACGCCGGCGCCGTGCAGTCGATCGAGCAGCGTCTCGGCGACCGGCGGCATGGCGTAGTCGTGGCGGTTGGCGGTACGCACGAACGCGCCCGGGGCGCCGACAAAGGGGCGGGCGATGACCCGGCCCATGCCCAGGCCGTCGACGGCGAGCGCGTAGGCGGCGCGACACCACTCGTAGAGCTGCGGCACGGGCACGACCGCTTCGTGCGCCGCGATCTGGAAGACGCTGTCGGCCGAGGTGTAGACGATGGGCCGCCCGGTGCGGCAGTGCTCGTCACCCAGCTCGTCGATGACGGCGGTGCCCGAGGCCACGGTGTTGCCGAGCACGGGGCGGCCGATGCGTGTCTCGAAAGCGGCAATGAGATCCGGCGGGAAGCCGCGCGGGAAGGTCGGAAAGGCGCGGTCGAGCACGACGCCCATCAGCTCCCAATGGCCGGTGACCGAGTCCTTGCCGGCCGACCGTTCGGCCATCCGGCCCCAGCCGGCGCGCGGCGCCGCCGGCGGCGGCAGCCCGTCGAGCGGCACGGCGGCCGACAGCCCGAGGGCGGTCAGCGCCGGGATGCGAAGGCCCCGCACCCGCGCGATGTTGCCGAGGGTGTCGCTGCCGGCATCGCCGTAGTCCCCGGCATCGGGCAGGGCCCCGGCGCCCACGCTGTCGAGCACGATCACGACCGCGCGCGGGACCATGGCTGGCAGACCTGCCGGCGATCAGGGATGGTGCGACGAGAAGTAGTTCGGCACGCTGCGCGGCACGCGCAGCGTCGAGATGGCGTGCTTGAAGACGAGGTGATCGAGCCCCTCGCATTCGATGACCACGGCAAAGCGATCGAAGTTCTTGATCCGGCACTCGAACTGCCTGCCGTCGAGCAGGTGAACGGTGACGACCAGCTTCTCGCGACGCGCGTAGTTGAGAAAGACGTCCTGAATATTGGGTGCGCTCGATTTGCCGTCAGCCATCGCCCACGTCTCTCCCGTCGTCGTGCAGACCCCGCGTTCCCAAGAAGGCAAAGACGCGCGCATGCACATGCGCCGACTCGCCGGGACCGTCAAACCACTCTAGAGTAGGCTCTTTGCGAAACCAGATCAACTGCCGGCGCGCGTAGCGGCGGTTCTCCTGCACGATGAGGGCGCGCGTTTCATCGAGGTCGCGCACGCCGCGCACGTAGTCGAGCATCTGCCGGTAGACGAGACCGCCGAACGGCCGCGCCGTGGCCGGCACGCCGCGCGCCAGCAGGCCGCGTACCTCGGCTTCGAGTCCGCTCGCCAGTTGCGCGTCGACGCGCCCGCGCAGCCGCGGTTCGAGCGCCTCGGGGCGCATGTGCAGTCCGACGGCGATGACCTCGAACTCCGGCAGCGGCGCAATGGTGTCGGCGAAATGCGCAGTCAGCGGCCGGCCCGTCAGCGCGTAAACCTCGATGGCGCGAATCATCCGCTTGCGGTCGGCCGGCTGGATGCGCTCGGCCGACGCCGGGTCGACGCGCTGCAGCACGCGGTGCAGCCAGCGATCGCCGCGCCGCGCCCCGACCCGCTCGAGCCGGGCGCGCAGGGCCGCGTCGGCCGCGGGCCCCGGGAACAGGCCGCGCGTCAGCGAGCGGTAGTAGAGGCCGGTGCCGCCGATCAAGATGGGCAGACGGCCGCGCCCGTGGATGTCGCGAATCGCCGCCGCCGCATCGTGCGCGAACCGGGCGGCCGTGTACTCGGCGGTCGGTTCGACGATGTCGATGAGGTGGTGCGGAATGCCGCGCCGCGCGGCGGCCGGCACCTTGTCGGTGCCGATGTCGAAGCCGCGGTAGACCGCCGTCGAGTCGCAGTTGACGATCTCGCCGCCGAGCCGCTCGGCCGCGGCCAGGGCCAGCGCCGACTTGCCGGTGGCCGTCGGCCCGAGGACCGCGAGATAGCGCGCCGGGGTCACAATCGCCCTAACAGGCCAGCTGCCCGAACGCGAGCGCGAGCAGCGCCGTCAACACGGCCACGGTGCCGGCATGCTGGGCGGCGCGCGCCATCACTGGGGAGACGGCGACTCGTTGTAGAAGAACGTCACCGTGAAGAACGCCGTGTCCGACGGGTATTCCGGCGGCAGCGGCTGGGTGGGATTCGACGTCAACAGCGCGTTGTAGGACGAACGATTGAACGAGTCGATCTCGGACGGGCCGACGACGTTGATGTCGGTGATGCGGCCGTCGCGGTGAACGTTGAACTGGACGACGACGCGGCCGCGCATGGCCAGCGCCGAGTTCGGGATGTTCCAGTTGCGCTTCACCTGCGCGATGAAGCGGCGGATCCACGGCCCGAACTCCACGCCCTTGGTGTCGAACTGGATGGCCGGCCCGAATTCGTTGGTGCCGCCCTGCTGGTTGTTGAGCGTCTCGCGCTCCACGTACTTCTGCAGATCGCGGAGGGCCTCGCCGAGCCGTCCGCCCGCCGGCTTGTCGGCCGCCACCTCCTCGGCGCGCTGCGGCGCCGGCGGCGCCGTGGCGGCTTCAGGCAAGGGCATGGCCTCCTCGGCCTGGCGCGGCGCCGGCGGCGCCGGTTCGGCCGCTTCGCCTTGGCCTTTGGCGCGCTCCTCGGGCGGAGCCTCGACGCGCTCGGTCGTCTCGCCGCGCGAGAACGGCAGGGCGTTCTCCGGACGCTCGGCCATCAACGGGGCCTGCGCCTGCCGGTCCATGTCCGAGGCGTCGGCGCGGGGCGGCGGCGTCGGTGCCGGCACGTCGCGCAGGGGCTCGACCACGACGAAGCGGGGCGCCTCGTCCTGAGGGCGGGGCTGCTCGCGGGGCGCCTCGGCCTCGGCTTCCGGCCGCTGGAACATCTCGAGCTGCGGCGCGAAGAACATCGCCACGACGATCGCCACGTGCACGACGACCGACAGCACGACTCCCTCGCGGCGGGAGATGGCGCTGCCGACCGCTTCCACTGAATCGTAGCGGTCGTAGAAGTCGAAGTGCATGAAGCAGTTGCTCGATTATACCTGCCAGGCGCGGCGCGGCCCGGTGGCCCCGGCTGGCGGCGGAGCGCGGCTTACCCCGGCTTCGAGGCCGTATAGAGATAGACGACGCCCAGCGTCAATGGTCTGCTCGCCGTCGCCGCAAAGCCGGCGCGCGTGAGCAACGCGGCGAAATCGTCGCCCCAGGGGAAGGCGCCGACCGACGCCGGCAGGTAGCTGTAGGCGCCGCCGTGGCGCGAGACCAGCGACCCGATGCGCGGCAGCACGCGGAGGAAATACCAGGCGTAGAGCTGCCGCAGCCCGGGCGCCTGCGGCAGGCCGAACTCGAGGATGGCGAGCCGTCCCCCGGGCTTCAGCACCCGCAGCATCTCGCGGCAGGCGGCATCGGTGACCTGGACGTTCCGGATCCCGAAGGCGATGGTCAGCGCGTCGACCGAGGCATCGGCCACCGGCAGCCGCATCGCGTCGCCGCGCACGAGCTGCACCCGCGCGCTCAGGCCGGCCGCCGAGATCTTGTCGCGGCCCTTGGCCAGCATCGCTCCGGCGAAGTCCACGCCGACCACGCGCAGGCCGCCGGGCTGCGCGAGCGCTGCGCCGATGGCGACATCGGCCGTGCCGGAACACACGTCGAGAAGACGCTGGCGGCCGGTCAGCCCCAGCGAGGCGATGGCGCGGCGCCGCCAGTAGCGGTCGAGCCCCAGCGACAACACGGTGTTGAGCAGGTCGTAGCGCCCGGCGATGGCGTCGAACATCCCGGCGATGCGCGACGGCGCCTTGTCGAGCGGCGGCTCGCTGCCGCGCGCGGCATCAGCGGACATAAAGCGACACCGCGGTGATGGTCATATACAGGATGCCGACATAGCCGTTCAGATCGAAGGCCTGCGCCGCGCGCGACAGGTCACTGGCGCTGACCAGCGACTGCTCGTAGGCGAGCAGCGCGGCGACCGCGGCCACGCCCCCGAGGTAGATGGGACCGAGCGGGACGACCAGGGCCAGCGAGGCCATCACCGCCACCGTGGCGACGTGCAGCCACCGCGAGAGGCGCAGGGCGCCGGCCACGCCAAAGCGCACCGGGATCGACTTCAGCCCCTGGGCCCGGTCGACGGTCACGTCCTGACAAGCGTAGATGATGTCGAAGCCGGCCACCCACAGGGCGATGGCCGCGCCCAGCACCCACGGCGCCCAGCCGCCCCGGCCGCCGGCCGCCAGCCAGCCGCCCACCGGGGCCACGGCCATGGCCAGGCCGAGGAACGCCTGGGTGTAGTAGGTGAAGCGCTTGGCCAGCGAGTACCAGAAGACGATCGCCAGCGCCACCGGCGACAGCCAGCCGGTGAGCCCGCTCAACTGGAACGAGGCGGCCACGAACACCGCCGCCCACCCGGCCACGAAGGCCGCGGCCTCGCGCGAGGTCATCGCCCCGCGCGGCAGCTCGCGGTTCATAGTGCGCGGATTGCCCGCGTCGAAGCGGGCGTCGACCAGCCGATTGAAGCCCATGGCGGCGCTGCGCGCCGCGACCATGCACACGAGAATCCAGCCCAGACGGGCCCAGGTCGGCGGCGTGTCGCGCGACGCCAGCAACGCCCCGGTGATGGCAAACGGGAGCGCGAAGACGGTGTGGCTGATGCGCACGAACGACAGATAGGTGCGGACCGAGGCCATCAGCGCCCCGTTCCCGTGGCGACGGCGCGCGGCTCGCCCACCCAGCGGACGCGCTCCGGCGTCACCCCCTGGACCAGCGCCAGTTCCGGATCCGCCGTGTCTTCCGGCACCGCCACCGCGATGAGGCGCGCGGCCCGGCCCGGGGCAATCGTGCCGAGCCGGTCGTCGAGCTGCAGCGCCGTGGCGCCGCCCCGGGTCGCCGCCTCGATCAGCCGTGCCGGCGCGACGCCGGGCGCCAGCCGATGGAGTTCGGCGATTTCGCTGAACAGGTTCAGATCCGGCGCGCTGGCCAGGCTGTCGGTGCCGACGGCCATGGCCACGCCGGAGGCGAAGAACCGCGCCACCGGCGGCGCGCCCACGCCGACCCACGCGTTGCTGCGCGGGCAGGTGACGAGCGTGGCCCCGGCCGCGGCCAGGCGGGCCAGTTCGGCGTCGGTAAGCTGCACGCCGTGCACGGCCAGCGTGCCGGCGGCAATCACGCCGAGGTCGCACAGGTAGTCGCCGGGGCCGCGCCCGGGCGGCACCCAGTCGGGGCGCCATACGCCGAGCGCCTCGAGCCGCTCCCGCCAGGGTCCGGCGCCGTCGCGCAGCAGCTCCACCTCGGCGGCCGACTCGCCCACGTGCACGCTCGTGAGGGGCCGCGCCGACGCCCGGGCGTCGTCTCTGATCGCGGCGAACAGCTCGGGCGATACGGAGAACGGCGCGTGCGCCGCGGTCACGACGCGCACACCGGGCGCCTCGAGGACAGCGCGACGGGCCCGTGACGCGGCCACGGCCGCCCCGCCGTCGGCATCACCGAATCCCATCAGCTCGTGGAAGACCACGGCGGGCATGTCCATCGCGGCGAGCACCGCCGGCGTGACCAGGGCGTTGGCGATGTCGCCGACGGCCGCCGTGCCGCTGGCCCGCATCTCGTGCACGGCGTCGCGCACCGCCGTCATCGCCACCGGGTCGTCGGGCGACTCGAAGACCGGGCGGGCCCGCATCAACTGGCCCACCCAGGCCAGGAAGTCGGGGCCCGGCGGCACGCGGCCGCGCAGCCACGACAGCTCCAGGTGGGTGTGGGCGTTGACCAGTCCGGGGAGCACGACGACCGCACCGAGGTCCTCGGTGCGGGCGGCCTCCGGCGCGTCGGCGCCCTGCCCTAGCGCCGTGACTACGCCGTCGGCGACATGCACCCAGGCGTCGCGCAGCGGCGGGCGGGCGACGGGACAGACCCACGCGGCCCGCAGGAGCAGCGACAAGTGTTCCATGGCGGCCGCTCAGGCCACCGGAGACGGCCGCGCACCGGCCCCGGCGCGCTGCCGCTTCCCGGCCGCACTCCGCGCCGGGTAGTGGGCCAGTTCCTCCGGCACCGAGCGATCGCCGTCGGCGCGCGCCGTCGCCAGGGCCAGCTGCCGCGGCACCTCGCGCTCGCGGAACACCGGCGTGCCCAGCCGCTCGTAGTGCATGGTGCGGCGCGACGGCGTGAAGCCGGCGTCTTCGATGTTGCGGACGATCTCGAGCTCGTCCATGCAGTAGGCGGCGCCGGCCGCGCGCACGACGTTCTCCTCGATCATCACGCTGCCCATGTCGTTGGCGCCGAAGGCCAGGCTCAACTGGCCGACCTTGCCCCCCTGCGTGACCCACGACGCCTGCAGGTTGTCGAAGTTGTCGAGCACCAGGCGGGCAATGGCCAGGGTGCGCAGGTAGTCGATGCCGGTCGCCTCGGCGCCGCCGCGCTCGGTGTGCTCGGGCTGGTAGCTCCAGGTAATGAACGCGGTGAAGCCGCCGGTCTCGTCCTGCAACGCGCGCAGGCGCAGCATGTGTTCAAGGCGCTCCGCATCGGTCTCGACCGTGCCGTACATCATCGTGGCGGTGGTCCGCAGACCCGCCAAGTGCGCCTCGCGCATCACCCCCAGCCATTCGTCCGACGAGGCCTTGGAGTAGCAGTTGAGCAGCTTGCGGACCCGGTCGACGAGAATTTCGGCGCCGCCCCCGGGCACGCTGTCGAGCCCCGCGGCGACGAGCCGGGCCAGCACCTCGGGCACCGGCAGGCGCGAGCTGCGCGAGATGTGCAGCACCTCCGGGGGCGACAAAGCGTGGAGCTTGAAGTCCGGGTAACGCGCCTTCACGCCGCGGAACAGATCCTCGTACCACTGCATCGGCAGGTCGGGATTGTGCCCGCCCTGGAGGAGCAGCTGGTTGCCGCCGAGCGCGATGGTCTCGTCGATCTTCCGGAAGATCTCGTCGAAGCCGAGCACATAGCCGTCGGCATGGCCGACCGTGCGGTAGAACGCGCAGAAGTTGCAGCGGGCCACGCACACGTTCGTGTAGTTGACGTTGCGGTCGATGATGTAGGTGACCACCCGATCGGGATGCTTGCGCCGGCGCACGGCGTCGGCCATCCGGCCGAGCCAGGCCGTGGGCGCGGTGCGGTAGAGCCACAGCGCCTCGTCGGCGGCGAGACGGCCGCCGTTCAGGATCCGATCGCCGAGCGCATCGAGGGTGGCATGCATCAGAAGAACCGCAGCGGCCTGGCCGGAGGGGCATGACGCACCTCGGCGGCCAGCGCGAAAAAGCGTTCGAGGCCCGCGCGCTCGCGGTCGCCGAACGTATACCGGAGATTATGACGCAGGTAGGAACGAATGGTGCCGGCCCGCGCCTCGTCCGGGCCGCCGTACTCGCCGGGCCAGGTCGTCGACGGCGGCCAGGCCGCGATCGCGGGCCCGGCCGAGCGCCTGCAGGTGCGGCGCCGCCAGCACGCCGGGCCGTCCCGCCCAGGCGGCGTAAACGAACGGCAGGCCGGTCAGGGTGCGCCACGCCTCGCCGAGATCCAGCTTCTCGACGCCGCGCGTGCCCGGGTCGATGGCCAGCGCCGGGTCGCCGATGACCAGCGCCGCGTCGGCCGCCGCCAGCATTTCGTCGAGCACCGGCCGGGCCGGCACGAAGACGGGATCGATATGCCACAGCTTCGCGCACAGCACGCGCGCAAGCGCCACCGACGTGCGGGAACTGGTGTCGACGGCGAGGCGCTGCACCTGGCCGATCGGCACGGCGGTGAAGATCGCCACCGACAGGATCGGGCCGTCCGAGCCGATGGCGATGTCGGGCACCAGCCGGTAATCGCCGCCGAGATACTCGATGGCCGGGATGAGGCCGAGATCGACCTGGCCGGCGTGGAGCCGGGCAGCGCAGGCCGACGGCAGATCGAACTGCACGTCGAAGAGCGCCGGCTCCGCCTCGAGACCGTGAACCAGGGGCCGGGCGTTGATGAACGAGACGGCGCTGACCCGAACCGGCGCGGTCATGCGCCGAGACGCGCGTGGCGGCCAGTGCGTTCGGCCGGGCTCAGCCCGGCGGCGGTGATGTTGCGGCGCAGGTCCTCGAGCGTGGCGCGGCGCGCTCCCTGGGCCAGGTCGTCGACGGCCGGCACGGCATCGAGATCGTCGGCGCCGACCGTGAGCGCGACCTGGGCCAGCTTGGGCCCGTAGATCAGCCAGTCGACCTGCACCGACGGCACGTCCTCGAGCACCAGCCGCGCCAGCGCCACCTGGCGCACGTCGGAGAACCCGGTCGTGGGCCTCGTCGCGGTCGATGACCCGCGGCAGCGGCGCCACCGCGTCCAGGCCGCCGACCTCGTCGTGCAGCGCGCGCACGGCGAGCAGCCACGCGGCCCGATCGGCCGGCTCCTGCTCGACGCCGACGACGCGCACGCCGATTCCAGCCTGCCGCGCCCCGCGCACCGCGTCGGCTGCACCCGGACCGACGTGGACCAGAGCCACTTCATCGAGGCCAGCGGCCGCCAGCGCCCGGCACCCTGCTTCCCCGCCGAGCCGGAAGATCTCCGCCGCCGAGAACCCCCGCAGCACGCAGGCGCCGGCCAGCGGCCTGGCCTGCAGCACGGCCTCGACCGCGTCGTCGAGCGACGCCGGCGTGCCGGTGAGCCGCACTTCCTGCGCCGTCGGCGGAGCCGCCGTCCACGTCGACCGGCCGGCCAGATCGAGCCCGTGCACGCGCACGAACGTCGCCGTGGCGCCGTGCCGGCGGCGGCGCGCGTCGTCGGCCAGGGCGCCCAGGGCCAGGATGTCGGTGGTGGCCGCCAGTGCGGCCACCGTGGCGGCGTCGAGGCGGCCGCCCGCAGCGGCCTGACGGGCGACGCCGTCCGGGATGGTCGCCGTGTTCTCAGCGGGCATCATGCATTCGCTCCACAATAATCGTCGCGAGGCGCAGGGCGTCGCGGCCCTGCTCGCCGGTGACGCGCGGCGGCCGGCCATCGCGCACCGCCTGCACGAAGTCCTCGAGCTCGCAGCGCAGCGGTTCGTCCTTGACGACGTCGAGCTTGCCGCCCTGAATGGCCGGCGTGCCTCCCGGACCGAGCCCGAGCGTCCAGTGCTCGACGTCCTGCGCGGCGTAGTCGATCGACAGGTAGCTCTGCGGCTGGAAGAACCGGATCTTGCGCACGCGGTCGCGGCTGATGCGGCTGGCCGTAAGGTTGGCGATGCAGCCGCCCTCGAACTTCAGG
Organism: uncultured Acidobacteriota bacterium; assembly: GCA_963834325.1. Taxonomy (GTDB): domain Bacteria; phylum Acidobacteriota; class Vicinamibacteria; order Vicinamibacterales; family UBA2999; genus CADEFD01. Next base: position 1,312,982 of record CAWIBL010000012.1, on the reverse strand, counting down.
CGCACGTTGGCGATGTCGATGCGCGGCGTCAGCACCGGCACGCCGACCGCCTCCACGGCGACCACCGGCTCGGCCACGATCGAGAGCAGCAGATCGAGGTCGTGGATCATCAGGTCGAAGACCACGTCGATGTCCAGGCTGCGCTCGGGGAACGTGCCCAGGCGGTGGACCTCGATGAAGCGCGGATGGCTCAAGTGGCGGCGCGCGGCGGTGACCGCCGGGTTGAAGCGCTCGGTGTGCCCGGTGGCCAGCTGCACGCCCCGCGCGGCGGCGGCGGCGATCATCGTGTCGGCCTCGGCCACCGAGCGGGCCAGCGGCTTCTCGACGAGGACGTGCACGCCGGCCTCGATGAAACCCAGGGCCACGTCGAGGTGCGCCTCGGTCGGGACGGCAATCGTCACCGCATCGACCGTGCCGAGCAGGTCGCGCCAGGAGGCGTGGGCCGCCGTGCCCGCTCCGGCCGCGATCTCGGTGGCCCGGGCCAGGTTGGCGTCGGCGACCGCGACCAGCGCCACGCCGTCCATCGCCGCCAGGAGCCGGGCGTGGTGCCGGCCGAGATGGCCGACGCCGATGACCGCCATTCGCAAGTCGCGCCCGGTCACGCGGCCTCCGGCGGCGGCTGGGCCCGGCCCACGAGGGCGATGCCATACGCGTCGGCGGCGGCGATCATGGCGGCCTTGTCGAACATCAGGGCCTTGCCGGCGTCGAGCGAGAGCACGGCGGCGCCGGCCTGGGCCATGACCTCGATGGTCGGGATGCCGACGACCGGCACGTCGAAGCGCATGTCCTGCTTGGGCTTGGCCACCTTCACCACGACCACGCCTGGTCCGGCGAGACCCGCGGCGCGGGCAATCACGGCGTCGGTGCCCTCCATGGCCTCGACCGCCACGACGGCCGCGTGCTTGACCGCGATGGTCTGGCCGATGTCGAGGCCGGCGATGGCATCGGCCATCCGGTAGCCGAAGACCAGCGACGCCTGCTCGGCTTCCGAGGGCGCGCGCGCCGTCATGACCCCCGCGGCGGCGAGCAGCGGCTGGAGCAACTGGGTCGAGTCGATGAGCTCGATGCCGCGTTCGCGCATCGTGTCGGCTACCGCGCCGATGAGCGCGTCGGTGTTGCGCGAGCGCAGCTTCATGAGCACGCCCATGAAGGTGAGGTCCGGCACGACGCCGAAGATCTTGGTGTGCTTGACCTGGCCGGCCATCACCGCGTGGCTGACGCCGGCCTTCTGCAGCACGTCGAGACAGTGCCCGAGATGGCCGAGCGGCACGCGGTGCACCGGCACCGGTGGCGGGCCGGCGGCGGCGGCTTCGAGGTCGGGGTCGGCTTCTTCCTTCACCGCCACGATGGTGATGTCGTGGCCGAGGCTGCGGGCCGCCTCGAGCACGAGGAACGGGAACCGGCCATTGCCGGCAATGAGGCCGAGCTTCACCTGGTGCCCCGCCCTTGCCTACTCGTCGCTGTCACCGGACCGCACGTTCGGCCGGCGCAAGGTGACGCCACGCGACGACGACCGGATGAACTCGACCAGATATTGCACTTCAGGACAGTCCGGCGCCGTCTCGGCGTCGATCCGGTCGAGGGCCCGCGACGGCGTCATGCGCGACGTGAGCAGGTAGCGGTAGCTGCGCTTGAGACGGCTCACCACCTCGGGCGGGAAGCCGCGGCGCACGAGTCCGACGGTGTTGAGGCCGTAGACGCGAGCGCGGTTGCCCACGGTCTTGGCAAACGGCAGGGCGTCGCGGGTGACCACCGAGTAACCGCCGATGAAGGCGTAGCGGCCGACCCGGCAGAACTGGTGCACCCCTGAGTAGGCGCTGATCTGGGCGAAGTCCTCGACCGTGACGTGCCCGCCGAGCGTGGCGCCGGGGCCGAAGATGGTGTCGCTGCCGACGCGGCAATCGTGCGCCACGTGGGCGTAGGCCATGAACAGGTTGCGATCACCGATGCGGGTCTCGCCGCCGCCGCCGACCGTGCCGCGGTGGATGGTGACGCACTCGCGGAACACGTTACCCCGGCCGATGGCCAGGCGCGTCCGCTCGCCGCGGTACTTCAGGTCCTGCGGCGGCAGGCCAATCGAGGCGAACGGGAAAATCTGGGTGTCGTCGCCGACGGTGGTATCGCCCTCGATGACCGCCGAGGCGCCGACCATGACGTTGGTGCCGATCACGACGTGCGGACCCACCACCGCGTGCGGGCCAATCACGCTGCGCGGGCCGATCACCGCCGTGGGGTGCACGACGGCCGTCGGATGCACGCGCGGCCCGTCGGCCCGGATGGCCATGGTCAGCAGGGCTTCCACCACGACCACGCCGTCGACGTGGGCCGAGGCGTGCACGCGGGCGATGGGGCCGCGCGCTGCGGCCGAGACGGACGTCGAGGTGCAGGCGATCACCGGGCACCACGTGGCGGCGGAACTTGACGTCGTCCACGCCGCGCAGGGAGACGGCGGCCGCAGGCGACGCGTCGGGGCGCGACAGCAGAAGCAGCGTCGCCGCCTGCGTCAGCGCCTCGAGCATCAGCACCCCGGGCATCAGCGGCACCGCCGGGAAGTGGCCCTGGAAGAAGTCCTCGCTGGCGCTGACCAGCTTGAAGGCCGACAGGCGCGCCGGGTCGGGCGACGGCGCGACGCCATCGACGAGCACGGCCGGGCAGCGGTGGTGGTGGCGTTCGAGCAGCGAGGAAATATGCACGCTCTGGGGACTCGGTTGGCCGAAGGCGACGGCACGCGAATCCGGATGGCCCGGAGCCGCGTGCCTGCCGGGGCGCGGCGTTAGCGGTCCTGCGGCTTGGGCGCAGCCGGCGGCGTGGCCGCCTTGACCGAGGCGTCGAACTTCTTCACCACGTCGGTCGTGATGTCGAGTGCCGCGTCGGCCCACACCAGACCGGAGTCGGGGCCGTTGAAGATGTAGTGGAGGCCGCGCTCCTTGCCCACCGCCTCGATGATTGGCGCGATGCGGCGCTGGAACTCTTCCTGCAGCTGCTGCTGCAGTTCCTGGACTTCGGCCTGCGCGTCCTGAGTGGCGCGCTGCAAATCGACATTGGCCCGTTCGACCTGCTTGGTCAGGTCGGCGCGCGCCGCTTCGCTCATCACCGCGCCGCTCTTGTCGAGCTTTTCCTGCACGGCCTGGGCGGTCTTCTGGCGTTCGTTGAGTTCCGTGACCTTCTTCTGCTGCAGAGCCTGCACCTTGGCGCTGGCCTGCTTGCCGTCGGCCGACTCGGCCACCACGCGCTGCAGAACGACGAAGGCGATCTTGGCGCCCTCGGGGAACGGCAGCTCCGGCGCGGCGGCGGCGGGGGCGGCGACGGGCGGAGGCACCTGAGCGGCGGGGGCGGCCGGCTTGGCCGGCGAGGGCGCGGGCTTGGCCGTTGCCGGCGCCGGAGTCTGAGCAAACGAAGCGGCGCTCGTCACGACGACGAGGCCAACGGCCAGAACCATACGTCTCATTGCTGACATCCCTTTCGGCGAAGACCGAGAATCTTCGCATTTTACTCTACTATGCCGCGCCGAGTAAGATCGGGCGGACCGCCTGTTTCAGAGGACTGTAATGCGCCGAGTGACCCTCGCTTGCACGTTGGTACTTCCTGTCTTGGTCGCCGGCTGTGGCAACGACGCCCTGTCGGCGCTCATCCCGACTCCGACCGTCGTCACCGTGACCGACACCTTCTCCGGCACCGTCGGCCGGAACGGCGCCACTTCCCATCCCTTCCCCGTGGTCTCCACCGGGGGAGGCGACGTGATCGTCAGCCTGAAAACCGTCTCGCCCGACAGCGCCGCCGTCCTGGGCTTGAGCCTGGGCACCTGGAACGGCACCTCGTGCCAGGCGGTGATCTCGAACGACCGGGCCACCGTCTCGACGGCCCTTCTCGGACGGGCGACGTCGACCGGCACGCTCTGTGTACGGGTCTTCGACGTGGGCGCCTTGAACGACCCGCAAGACTACGAAGTCGAAGTCGTGCACCCCTGACCCCGGGCTACCGGGGCCCGGCGCCTGGCCGGCGCGGCCCCGGCACGCATCCTGCCCTCGCCCTGCCCCCGAAGCCCGCCTAGAACGTGGAACCCACCGCGAACCTGAAGGTCAGACGCTTGGCCGGCTGCAGCTGGTTGGTCAGCACGCCGCCCCGCTGCGGGTTGTAGGCGAAGATCAGGCGGAACGGCACGTTCAGCACCGGCATGAAGAACCGGATCTCGGCGCCGGTCGAGGTCTTGAAAGCCGCCTGCTGGCCAATCGACCGCGTCGTCGCCCTCGGGGCGTTGGGGTCGACGAGGCCGGTGAAGGCCAGGGGGTCGATGAGCAGCGGCTGCGGCGGCGGCACCACCTCGAGGATGTCCTCCTGCCAGGCGAACTTGTCGCCGATGTCGCGCACCTGACCGGCGTCGTAGAACAGCACGAGGCGCACCGGACCGGCGATCTGAAGCAGGTACTCGGCGTTGAAGAGCAGGCTCTTGTTGCCGCCGAGCACGACGCCGCTGTTGATGTCGCGCGGCCCGACGCTGCGGATGTCGTAGCCACGGATGCTGTACTCGCCGCCCTGGTAGAGCTTTTCGAAGATCGGCAGCTGCTTGGTGTCGCCGTAGGGCCGGATGTACTGGAACTGGGCGCGCCCGCCCACCGACATCCGCGGCGTGAGCCGCTTGAAGCCGACGCCCTCGAGCGTCGGCTTCACGAAGAAGGTGTCGCCGCCCGGGCCCGCGTAGTCGAACGAGGCGGTGAGCTTGCGGCCGGTGCTGGGGAAGATCGGGTTGTCGATGGTGTTGAAGGCGAAGCTCGGCACGATCTTGCTGATGCGGCGCTGTCCGCCCTGGCCGATGAGCAGCGAGTCGGCCAGGAACGGGTTCTGCGAGAGCAGCACCGGATTGGTATAGGCCGGGTTGAGATCGAGCACCTCGACCTGTTCGAAGCTGTAGCTGAGGAACAGGCGCGAGAAGTCGGCCACCGGGAAGCCGAACATCAGGTTGCCGCCGGCCGAGGCCTGCGTGAACTGGCCGATGTAGTTCAACTGCCGCTTGAACAGGTCGACGCCGCCGGTGATGTTGCGGTCGAACAGGAACGGCTCGGTGAAGGCCACCTGGTAGTTCTGGGCGCGCGAGCCGCCCTGCAGCGACAGGGTCAGGCTCTCGCCGCGGCCCAGGAAGTTTGCCGTCTGGAACGAGAGCTGGCCGAAGAAGCCCTCGAACTGCGACACGCCGGCGCCGAAGGTGAGCTGGTTGCGGTTCTGTTCTTCGAGCTTGAAGGTGACGTCGACCTTGTTCTTCTCGTTGGGCGTCTTCTTGACGTCGATGCCCTGCCCTTCTTCCAGCTGCTTGAAGTAGCCCACCTGGTTGAGGCGGCGGACGCTGTACTTGAGGGCCTCGGTATTGAAGACGCTGCCCTCGATGAGGCGCATCTCGCGGCGCACGACCGTATCGCGCGTGGTGGTGTTGCCGGTGAAGGTGATCCGGTTGACGAAGTACTGCTCGCCTTCCTGGAACTGCATGGTCACGTCGACGGTCGGCTCGGCCGGTCCGTCGAGCGGTCCGGTCGCCGCCGCCTGGGGCTTGAGGTCGGGATAGCCGGTGAACTCGAAGTAACCGCCGCCGCCGTAGACTTCCTGCGACTTGCGCAGCCCGTCGCGGATGCGCTTCTCGCTGTACCAATCGCCCTTGTCCAGCTTGAACAGCGGCCGCAGGCCTTCGGCCTTGACCACGGTGTTGCCGGCAAAGTCGAACTCGCCCACGCGGTAGCGCGGCCCCTCGGTGACCGGCACCCGCACCTGGATCCAGCGCGTCTTGCCGTCGGGGCTGTCTTGCAGGGTCTTGAATTCGGGGGTGCCGACGCGCGCTTCGATGTGGCCGCGGTTGCGGTAATGGGCCACGACGGCGTCGGCGTCTTCCTCGAACTTGGCTTCCTTGTAGGTGCCGCCGCCGGTCAGCCAGGAGAACATGCCGTGCTGCTTGGTCTCCTTCATCTTGCGGCGCAGGGTGCGGTCGCTCAGCGCCTCGTTGCCGACGAAGTCGACCTCGCGGATGCGCACCTTCGGGCCTTCCTTGACGTCGAAGATGACCTTCACCAGCTTGGGGCCGGCCGGGAGCGGCTCCACGGTCGAGGTGATTTCGGCGTCCTGGTAGCCCTTCTCGCCCATCAGGCCCTGGATGATGCCCTTGACGCGGCGCACCGCGCCCTCGTCGAGGAACGAGTCGAGGCGCAGGGCCACGCCCAGCTCCTTCATCTTCTCGTCGACCTTGGTGCGCTCCACCTTGGTCGAGCCGGTGTAGTCGACGATCTTCACGCGCGGGCGCTCTTCCATGTTGAAGATCACGCGCTTGCCGATGACCCCGTTGTCGTAGGGCTCGTCGAGTTCCTCGACCCACAGATTGTCGAGGAACGCCGTGCCCCACAGCCGGCGGAAGTCGTCGCGCAGCTTGGCCTCGGCCGCCTCGTCGTAGGGCACCCACACGCCGTCGCTGCTGCGGCTGGGCTGGGTCTGGATGTAATAGAGGTAGGTCTGCGGGTCGATGAGCGACTCGTCGACCGGGTGGAACTTCAACTGGATGAAGCGGATGACGGGCCCGGAGCCGGCCGGAGGCATGCGCACCGGGGCTTGCGCGGCCGGTGCCGCCGGAGCGGGCGCGGCGGGAGCGGGAACCGGCCCGGCCTGGCGGGCCTCGGCGCCGGCCGACCACGCCAACACGCTGAACAGCGACAGAATACAGAGCCTACGCATTGTCCTCACACCGGCAGCGGTACAGCCCGAGTCGCGCCCCCGGAACATGCTGGCGCTGCTACCGGTCGCTGAATCCCACCGATCCTACCGGATTCAGACGTCGGTGGAAAGCGGACGGCCGGCTCCCACCGCCTCGGCGGGCTCCGCGCCGGGCCGGTAGCCCAGGACGGCGCCCTCCACGTAGACCTCGATCTCGCCGCCCTTGAGCCGCCCGCGGATCAGCTCCTCGGACAGCGGATCTTCGACGTAGCGCTGGATGGCACGGCGCAGGGGCCGCGCCCCGTAGGAGCGGTCCTTGCAGGTCACCTCGATCAGCCAGTCGATGGCCTCGGGTGTCAGGCGGACGCTCATGCGGCGGTCGGCCAGGTTGGCGTTGACCTGGTCCACGAGCAATACCAGGATGCGCCGCAGGTCGTCGTCGGAGAGGGCGTCGAAGACGATCAGTTCGTCGACCCGGTTGATGAACTCGGGATTGAAGGTGCGCTTGACCTCGCCGAGCACCATGTCGGTGATGCTCTTCCGCGAGTCGCCGCTGTCGGACTGGAAGCCGAGCGTGGCCCGCTTCTGGATGAAGCGCGCGCCGATGTTCGAGGTCATGATGAGAATCGCGTTCTTGAAGTTCACGCGGTTCCCGAGGCCGTCGGTCAGATGGCCGTCCTCGAACACCTGCAGCAGGATGTTGAAGACGTCGGGATGGGCCTTCTCGATCTCATCGAGCAGCACCACCGAATACGGGTTGCGCTTGACGCGCTCGGTGAGCTGGCCGCCCTCTTCGTGACCGACATAGCCGGGCGGCGAACCGATGAGCTTCGACACCGAGTGCTTCTCCATGTACTCGGACATGTCGAAACGGATGAGCGCCTGCTCGCTGCCGAACAGATACTGCGCCAGGGCGCGGGCCAGTTCGGTCTTGCCGACGCCGGTCGGGCCCAGGAACATGAAGCTGCCCACCGGGCGGGCCGGGCTCTTCAACCCGGCGCGCGACCGGCGGATGGCGCGCGACACCGCGGAGATGGCCTGTTCCTGGCTGATGACGCGGCGGTGCAGCTCCTCTTCCATACGGAGCAGCTTGTCGCTCTCGTCCTGGTTGATCGAGGCCAGCGGCACCCCGGTCCACTTGGACACGACTTCGTCGATTTCGGCCCGGCCGACCACGACGCGGCGCGCGTTGGAGCGCACGTCGAAGCGTTCGCGCACCACCTGGAGGTTCTCGCGGGCGGCGGCCTCCTGGTCGCGGTAGTACTGCGCCCGGTCGAAATCCTTGGTCGAGACGGCGTGTTCCATCTGTTCGACGGCCACGCGGATGCTCTTGTTGATCTCGCCGAACTCGTCGCTGTAGGAGGCCTCGCGCAGCTTGGCCCGGGCGCCGGCTTCGTCGAGCAGGTCGATGGCCTTGTCGGGCAGGAAGCGGTCGGTGACGTAGCGGCTCGACTGGTAGACCGAGGCCTCGATGGCGTCCTGCGAGTACTCGACGTGATGGAACTGCTCGTAGCGGTCCTTCACGCCCATGAGGATGCGGATGGTCTCGGCCTCGCCCGGCGGGTCGACCTTGATGGCCTGGAAGCGCCGTTCGAGCGAACGGTCCTTCTCGATGTACTTCCGGTACTCGGCCGGCGTGGTGGCGCCGATGCAGCGGATCTCGCCGCGGCTCAGAGCCGGCTTCAGGATATTGGCGGCGTCGAGCGAGCCCTCGGCCGAACCGGCGCCGACCAGGGTGTGCAGCTCGTCGATGAAGACGATGATGTTCGGGTTCTCGGTGAGCTCCTTCATGATCGCCTTGAGGCGCTCTTCGAACTGCCCGCGGTACTTCGTGCCGGCGACGATGAGGGAGATGTCGAGGGCCAGGAGGCGCTTGTCGGCCAGGAAGTGGGGCACGTCGCCGCACACGATCTTCTGGGCCAGGCCTTCGACGATGGCGGTCTTGCCGACGCCGGGCTCGCCGATGAGAACGGCGTTGTTCTTGGTGCGGCGGCACAGCACCTGCTGCACGCGCTCGAGCTCGTAGTCGCGGCCGACCAGCGGGTCGAGCTGGTTCTTCATGGCCACGTCGGTGAGGTCGCGGCTGAACTCGGCCAGCAGCGGCGTTTCTTTCACCCGCGTCAGCGTCGTCTTCTCGTTGAGCAGCTGGACGATGTCCTCGCGGACGGCATGCAGGCGCATGCCCTTCTCCATGAGGATGCTGGCCGCCACCGAGCGTTCCTCGCGCAGCAGGCCGAGCAGCAGGTGCTCGGTGCCGATGTAGTTGTGCAGGAGCCGGTCGGCTTCCTCGGCCGCGTACTGCAGGACCCGCTTGGTCTCGCCGCTGAACGGGATCTCGACCGAGGTCGAGACCTTCTCGCGGAACACGGTGCGCCCCTCGATGTCCTTGCGAATGGAATCGAGTGACAGATGAGACCGCTGGAAGATGCGGCTCGTCAGCCCCTTGCCTTCGCGGATCAGCCCCAGCAGCAGGTGCTCGGTCTCGATCGAGATGCTGCCGAGCTGACTCGCCTCGTAACGGGCGAAGAACAGAACCCGCCGTGCTCTTTCGGTGTATCGCTCGAACATCCGGCCGCCTTCACAAGGAATGGAGAATCCCCGGAGCTATGACGCCATTATACGGGAGTCCGTGCCGGCCCGGTGGCGGCGCCACCGGAGACCGACCCGTACCGCCCGGCGCGGATACAATCGAGGCGGAGGACGCAATCGTGCCGGACGCCGTCGGATTCATCGGACTCGGGGCCATGGGCCGCCCCATGGCCCTCAACCTGCGCAAGCATGACGTCACGCTGGTGGTGCACAACCGCTCCCAGGCCGCGGAGCGCGTGCTGGCCGACGCCGGCGCCAGCCTGGCCACCACCCCAGCCGCCGTGGCCTCGGCCTGCCAGATGATCGCCGTCATGCTGCCCGATGCGCCCGACGTGGCGGCAGTCCTCGAGGGCGAGGGCGGCGTGCTCGAGACGCTGCAGCCGGGCACCATCATCATCGACGCCAGCACCATCGCGCCCGACGCGGCCCGCCGCTTCGCCGCGGCCGTGGCCGCGCGCGGCGGCCACTATCTCGACGCCCCGGTGAGCGGCGGCGAGATCGGCGCCGTCGAAGGCACCCTGACCTTCATGGTCGGCGGCGACGGTGAGGCGCTCGAGCGCGTGCGGCCCCTGCTGGGGATGATGGGCCGCGATGACCGCATCGTGCACGTCGGGCCGTCGGGCGCCGGGCAGGTGTGCAAGGCCTGCAACCAGCTGGTCATCGGCGGCACCATGCTGGCGGTGGCCGAAGCCCTGGCGCTGGCGCGGAAGTCGGGCGTGGACGGCGCCAAGGTGCGTCAGGCGCTGCTCGGCGGCTTTGCCTCGAGCCGGGTCCTCGAAGTGCACGGCGAGCGCATGCTCACCGGCAACTACAAGCCGGGCTTCAAGGCCCGCCTCTACAAGAAGGACCTGCGCATCGTCGCTGAAGCGCTTGCCGCCCAGGGCGTCGCCGCGCCGGGCGCGGCGGTCGTGCAGCAGCTGGTGCACGCGCAGCTCGCCGCCGGCGGCGGCGAGGACGACTACTCGGGCGTCGCCTCGGTCATCTTCCGTCTCGCCGGGTTGAACTGACGGCCCCGCCGTCCCCCGGCTCGCGTCCTGCTGGAGACTCACGCATGTCAGCCACCACCTCGCCCACTCCTGCCGCCATCCTCGGCCGGCTCGGCCTCGAGCCGGTCAATCCCGGGGTGTCCACCGGCGCCGACGACTGGACCCTGGCCCCCGGCGCCGAACTGCTCACCTCCTACGATCCAACGACCGGGGCGCCGCTGGCCGCGGTGCAGCTGGCCTCCGAGGCCGCCTACGACCGCGTCGTCGACGCGGCGACCGCCCGCTTCCGGACCTGGCGCGACGTGCCGGCGCCGAAGCGCGGCGACCTCGTGCGCGACCTGGCGGCGGCGCTGCGCGCGGCCAAGGAGCCGCTCGGCGATCTCGTCTCGCTCGAGATGGGCAAGATCCGCGCGGAGGGCCACGGCGAAGTGCAGGAGATGATCGACATCTGCGACTTCGCCATCGGTCTGTCGCGCCAGCTGTACGGTCTGACCATCGCCTCCGAACGTCCCGGCCACCGGATGATGGAACAGTGGCATCCGCTCGGCCCGGTCGGCGTCATCACCGCCTTCAACTTCCCGGTGGCGGTGTGGTCGTGGAACGCGGCGCTGGCCGCCGTCTGCGGCGACCCGACGGTGTGGAAGCCGGCCGAGCCGACGCCGCTGTGCGCGGTGGCCGTGCAGCGGATCGCCAACGCGGTCATGGCCGACCACGGGGTCTCGGCCGTGTTCTCGCTGACGGTGGGCCGCGGCGCGGTCATCGGCGAGCGCATGCTGCACGACCCGCGCCTGCCGCTCGTCTCGTTCACCGGTTCGACGCCGGTCGGACGGCGCGTGGCCCAGGCCGTGGCCGGACGCTTCGGCCGATCGCTGCTCGAGCTCGGCGGCAACAACGCCATCATCGTGGCCGCCGACGCCGACCTCGACCTGGCCGTGCGCGCGATGCTGTTCGGCGCCGTCGGCACGGCCGGCCAGCGCTGCACCTCGACGCGCCGGCTGATCGTGCACGAGTCGATCGTCGAGGCCCTCTGCGATCGGCTGGTCGCCGCCTACCGCCAGGTGCCGATCGGCGCGCCGCTCGACGACGCGACGCTGATGGGCCCGCTCGTCAACGCGGCCGCGGTCGACAGCATGGACGCGGCCCTGGCCGCGGCCACGGAAGCCGGCGGCCGCGTGCTCTGCGGCGGCGGCCGGCGCGCCGATCTCGGCCCGCACTTCGTCGAGCCGGCCATCGTGCGGATGCCGGCGCAGGCCGCGATCGTCATGCACGAGACGTTCGCGCCGATCCTCTACGTCCTCGAGTACCGGGGCATCGACGAGGCGATCGCGCTGCACAACGGCGTGCCGCAGGGCCTGTCATCGGCCATCTTCACCGAGAGCATCCGCACCGCCGAAGCGTTCCTGTCGGCGCACGGCTCCGACTGCGGCATCGCCAACGTCAACATCGGCACCTCCGGCGCCGAGATCGGCGGCGCCTTCGGCGGCGAGAAGGAAACGGGCGGCGGCCGCGAGTCGGGCTCCGATGCGTGGAAGGCCTACATGCGGCGTCAGACCAACACCGTCAACTGGTCGTCGTCCCTGCCGCTGGCGCAGGGCATCCGCTTCGGCGACTGACCGCGTGCCCCGCATGACCGCGCCGCATCGCCCCGCGCTCGTCGCCGCCGCGGTGCTGCTCGGCGCGGCGCTCCAGCGCGCCAATGGCTTCTACGACCCGGGCGCGCTCGCCGGCCTGGTCGCGGCCCTGGTGTGCGCGTGGGCGGCACTGGCCTGGCCCGGCGCGCTCGGTCGCCTCGTGCCCGACCGCGACGACCTGGTGCGGGCGCTGCTCACGGCCGGCGTGCTCGGGCAGCTGGCGGTAATCCTGCGGGCGCCGATCGGGATGTACTTCGAGCGGCCCATGCCGGAGCAGCACGCCGGCTTCGTGCCGGGCCTGGCGGTGGCCGCGGTCTGCGCCGTGGCGGCGTTCACCAATCACCGCGGGCTGCGCCTGGCCGCCGCCGGCGGCCTGCTCGGCGTCGCCGTCCTGCTCGGGGTCCGCACCTACCAGGGATCGCCCGACCCGGCCATCGACGTGGTCACGGTGCACGACGAAGCCTACGCCGCCCTGGCCCGCGGCGACAGTCCCTTCAGCATGACCTTCCCCGATCTCTACGAGGGCCAGCAGGCGTTCTATCCACCGGGAATGGTCGAGGACGGCCGCGTGCTCTACGGCTTTCCCTATCCCCCGCTCAGCCTGCTCATGACCTGGCCCGGCCACCTGTTCGGCGACTTCCGCTGGTCCGAGCTGGCCGCATGGGTGCTGGCCGGCGCCGCCACCATCGCCGCGGCGCGCGTCAGCGGCCTGGCGGTGCTCGCGGTGGCGCTGTGGCTCTTCACGCCGCGGGCCTTCTTCGCCCTCGAGCAAGCCTGGACCGAACCGCTGGCGATCCTGTGGCTGGGCGCGGCGCTGCTGGCGGCGGCCCGCGGCCGGCGCGTCCAGGCGGCCTCTTCATCGGCCTGGCCGCGGCCACCAAACAATACTTCGTGCTCGCCGTGCCGCTCGTGCACCTGCTCGACGGACGGGACGAGCCGCGCCCCTGGCGCACCACCATCGTCGCCGTGGCGGCTGCGGCCGCGGTGACGCTGCCCGGCCTCATCGCCGACCCGCCGGGCTTCATCACCAGCGTCGTCACCGTGCAGCTCCGCGAGGTGCTCCGCTACGACGCGCTCAGCCTGGCCGTGACCTACGCGCACTGGGCCGGTGGGCCGATGCCCGGGCTGCTCTACATCGCCATCGTCGTGGGCGCCACCGGCGCGGCGGCCCGGCTGGCGCCGCGCGGCACCGCCGGCTTCACGGCCGCCCTGGCCGTCACGCTGTTGACCACGTTCGCATTCGGCAAGAAGGCCTTCTGCAACTACTACATCGCCGTCATCGCCACGCTGGCGATGGCCCTGGCCATGTCTCGGCCCGACCACGCCGGGGCCGGGCCCGCCGGCGCCGCCGGCGACGAGGTCAGGCCGGCCTGAGCCGGCCGCCTTCGAGCCGCAGCACGCGGTCGCACTGCTGCGCCAGCCGCGGATTATGCGTCGCGATCACGGCCGTGAGGTTGAACTCGCGATGCATGTCCCGCAGCAGCGCGTGCAGCGCGTCGGCCGTCGCCTCGTCCAGGTCCCCGGTCGGCTCGTCGGCCAGGAGCAGCGCCGGCTGGCGCACCAGCGCGCGGGCCACGGCGACGCGCTGCTGTTCGCCGCCCGAGAGCATCGCCGGCCGATGGGTGAGCCGTTCGGCCAGGCCGACGCGGCCGAGCAACGCCTCGGCCTTGGGCCGGGCCTCGGCCGCCGGCACCCGCGCGATGCGCAACGGCATCTCGACGTTCTCGAGGGCGCTGAACTCGGGCAGCAGATGGTGGAACTGGAACACGAAGCCGACGTGGCGATTGCGGAACGCGACGAGCGAGGCATCGTCGGCCCCGGTGATGTCGACGCCGCCGACCTCGATCGCTCCCGCGTCGGGCCGGTCGAGCCCGCCGAGGACGTGCAGCAGGGTGCTCTTCCCCACCCCCGAGGCGCCCATGATCGCCACCATCTCGCCCACCCCGACGGCGATCTCCAGGTCGCGGAGCACGTGCAGGCGATGGCCGGCCACGGTGTAGAACTTCTGCACGTCGCGCGCGCGCAGGAACGGTTCACTCATGCCGGAGCCCCTCGGCGGGATCGAGCCGCGCCGCCTGGCGCGACGGGTAGATCGTCGCCACGAAGCAGATGACGACGGCCGCGGCCGTCACCAGCATCACGTCGCGTGGCACCACCGTGAAGGGCAGGTGCGAGAGCTGGTAGACGTCGGCCGGGATGCGGATCAGCCGGTTGCGGTCGAGCACGGTGGCCACGAGCACGCCGGTGCCGGCCCCGACAAAGGTGCCGACCAGCCCGATGACCAGCCCCTGCAGCATGAAGATGCGGCGGATGCTCGCGGCCGACGCGCCCATCGTCTTGAGGATGGCGATGTCGCGGCTCTTCTCCATGACCAGCAGCACCAGCGAGGCGACGATGTTGAGCGCCGCCACCATGACGATGAGACCGATGGCAATCGAGATGGCCACCTTCTCGAGCCACAGCGCCGAATAGAGCGAGCGGTTCAGATCCGACCAGGGCTGCGCCAGGTACTCGACGCCCTGCAGATTGCCGATGGCGTCGGCCACCCCCGAGGCGCTGTAGATGTCGCGCACCTTCAACTCGAGATGATCGGGATCGGCCTTGCCGGTGAGCCGGCCGGCGGTGTCGAGCGTGACGAAGCCGTAGGCCTGGTCGAACTCGAACAGGCCGAGGCGGAAGATGCCCGCCACCTTCAGCCGCCGCTGGCGCGGCATCATGCCCATCGGCGAAAGCGTGCCGGTGGGCGTGAGCAGGGTCACCGAATCGCCGACGCGGGCCCCCAGCTGGCCGGCCAGTTCGAAGCCGATGAGGATGCCGGGCACGTCCTCCTCGCCGCCCGCGGTCAGATCGGCGAAGCTCCCTTCGGTGATGGCGCCGGCGATCTCGGTCACCTGCGTCTCGAGGGCCGGATCGATGCCCTTGAGCGTGATGAACGACTGCTGGTCCTCTTTGCTGATGAGCGCCTTGCCCATGAGCGCCGGGGTCACGCCGAGCACGTCGGGCACGGCGCGCAGCCGCGCCACGTCGGCCCGGTAGTCGGTCAGGCCGCCGGTCTTCCACACGTAGACGTGGGCCGACGAGCCGAGAATGCGATCGCGCACCCCTTCCTGCAGGCCGGTCATCAGCGCCAGCGCGACGACCAGCGCCATCACGCCCACGGTGACACCGATCATCGAGACCAGCGAGATCACCGAGATGAACGCCTGCTTGCGCCGGGCGAAGAGATACCGCAGGGCGACGAAGAGCTCGTAGGGCACTAGCGACGCTCCTCCGCGCGCTGGAGGTCGACGAGGCCGCGGCGGCGCGGCGCGGCGGCAGGGTGTCGCGGCGAGACAGCGGGCCCGGGGCGGGTCACGAGCCGGGCGCTGGAGATGTCGGGCGTCACTCCCGGGGCCGCATCAGGGGGAAGAGGATGACGTCGCGAATCGACGGGCTGTTGCTGAGCAGCATCACCAGGCGGTCGATGCCGATGCCCTCGCCGCCGGTGGGCGGCAGGCCGTACTCGAGGGCGCGCACGTAGTCCTCGTCCATGGCGTGGGCCTCGTCGTCGCCCCTGGCCCGTCCGGCCAGCTGCTCTTCGAAGCGCCGCCGCTGCTCGTCGGGATCGTTGAGTTCGCTGAAGGCGTTGGCCACTTCGAAGCCGCCGATGTAGAGCTCGAAGCGCTCCACCGTGTCGGGGTCGTCGGCGCGCTGCTTGGCCAGCGGCGAGACCTCGGTCGGGAAGTCGTGGACGAAGGTCGGCTGCACCATGTGCTCCTGCCAGAGGCGTTCGAAGATCTCGGTGGCGATCCGGCCGGCGCCGGCGCCGGGCGGGACGTCGATGTGCAGCGCCCGGGCGACCGCGGTGGCGCCCTCGAGCGTGCGCAGTTCGTCGACCGTCACCGCGCGGCCCAACCGCTCCGCTGCCTTCTCGGCGGCGGCGTGGCGCAGGGACAGGCGGCGGAACGGGGCCGCAAACGAGACCTCGTGCTCCCCGAACGGGCAGACGAGACTGCCGGTGACCTTCTCGGCCACCCCGCTCAACAACTCTTCGGTGAAACGCATGAGCGTTTCGTAGTCGACGTAGGCCCAGTAGAACTCGAGCATCGTGAACTCGGGGTTGTGCTGGGTCGAGATGCCTTCGTTGCGGAAGTTGCGGTTGATCTCGAAGACGCGGTCGATGCCGCCGACGACCAGCCGCTTCAGGTAGAGCTCCGGGGCGATGCGCAGGTAGAGCTTGAGGTCGAGCGCGTTGTGATGGGTGACGAACGGCCGCGCCAGGGCGCCGCCGGCGATCTGCTGCATCATCGGCGTCTCGACTTCGAGGAAGCCGCGGGCGGTGAGGGCGTCGCGGATCGCCGACACGGTGCGGCTGCGCAGTTCGAACACGCGCCGCACCTCGGGGTTCACGACCAGGTCGAGATAGCGCTGACGGTAGCGCGTCTCGACATCCTGCAGGCCGTGCCACTTCTCGGGCAGCGGCAGATAGCACTTGGCCAGAAAGGTCAGCGACGAGGCCCAGATCGAAAGCTCGTTGGTCTTGGTGCGGAAGAGATGTCCGGAGACGCCGACGATGTCGCCGAAGTCGAGCAGCTTGGCCAGTCCGTACTCGCGCTCGCTGAGCGCGTCCTGCCGGAGGTAGACCTGGAGACGGGCGCGGCCGTCGGAGAGCACCAGGAAGGCGGCCTTGCCGAAGCTCCGGATGCTGAGGATGCGGCCGGCGGCGACCGTGTCGACGCGCCCGGCCTCGAGCGCCGCCGCGTCGGCGCTGCCGTGCGCCTCCACCAGGTCGGCGACCGTGTGGGTGGCGTCGAACCGGTTGGGATAGGGCGGAAATCCCAACGCTTCGATGGCGGCGAGATTCGCGCGGCGCTGGTCGACTTGCGCGGATTCGTTGGACATAACCTGGTCTTTATCTCCGGGGCCGGCGGCACGGCGCCGGCCGGCGTCACGGCGCCGGCTCGTCGATGATACGGCCGTCGGTTTTCATCTGGCGGTAGACGGCGTCGAGGACGCCGTTGACGAAGCCCACGGCCTGGTCCCCGCTGTAGGCGCGGGCCAGATCGAGCGCCTCGCTGAGCACGACCCGGGGCGGCGTGCCCGGTTCGGCCAGCCACTCGTGCACGGCCATGCGCATCACGATCCGGTCGAGCACGGCCAGCCGTTCGATGCGCCAGTTGGTGCAGTGCGGCACGAGCGCGGCGTCGAGCGCGTCCTTGTTGGTCCAGGTGCCGACGACCAGGCGGGCCGCGAAGGCGCGTGTGCCGGCGTCGAGCGCAACCGCTTCGTCGTCGCCGGCCTGTTCCACCAGGGCCAGGGCCTGCGCCGTCTCGATGCCGCCGATTTCCAACTGGTAGAGCGCGCGCAACGCCGCCTCGCGGCCGCGGTGCCGCACGTCCCAGCGCGTCTCGCCCGTGGCCTCGCTCACGCGCGGCTCCCCAGGGCCCGGAAGACGGTCGCCATCTCGACGGCGGCGAGCGCGGCTTCGTGGCCCTTGTTGTCGGGACCGGGCCCGGCGCGTTCCACCGCCTGCTCGACCGAATCGGTGGTCAGGACGCCGAAAGCCATGGGCACCCCGGTGCGGCTGGCCGCCTGCGTGACCCCGTGCGCGGCCGCCGAGCAGATGTAGTCGAAGTGCGGCGTGCCGCCGCGAATGACGCAGCCCAGGCAGATCACCGCGGCCACCCCGCGCGTGTTGGCGACGTGCTGCGCGGCGGCGGCGATCTCGAAGGCGCCCGGCACCCAGACGATGTCGAGGGCGGCGTCGTCAACCCCGGCCGCGGCCAGCGCTTCGCGCGCGCCAGCCAGCAGCCGCGCGGTCACGAAGTCGTTGAAGCGGGCCACGACGATGGCAAAGCGCAGACCGGCGACATCACGGCCGCCTTCGAAGGCGGGCACTTAGCGGCCCTTCCAATCGGCCTTGCGCTTCTCGAGGAAGGCGCGCGTGCCTTCCTTCATGTCCTCGGTCGAGGAGATGAGACCGAAGAAGGTCGCCTCGAGGTGCTGGGCTTCGACGAGCGGCATCTCGGCGCCGTGGTGGACGGCTTCGAGGATGTAGCGCACGGCGAGCGGCGCCTTGCCGGCCAGCGTGGCCGCCAGCTTCATGGCCTCGGCGCGCAGGTCGGCGGCCGGCACCACCTTGTTCACGAGGCCGATCTCGTAGGCGCGGGCGGCGCTGATCGGGTCGCCGGTGAGCAGCAATTCGAGGGCGAGGCCGCGCCCGACCAGGCGCGGCAGGCGCTGCGAGCCGGCGTAGCCCGGAGTCAGGCCGAGGTTCACTTCCGGCTGGCCGAGCCGGGCGGTGTCGGCGGCAATGCGCATGGTGCAGGCCATCGCCAGTTCGCAGCCGCCGCCGAGGGTGAAGCCGTTCAGCGCGGCGACGACCGGCTTGCCCAGGGTCTCGATGGCGGCGAACACGCGTCTGTCCCGCGGCGGCGTGTTCCTTGCCTTGCGCCGGCGTCTGCACGGCCAGCTCGTTGATGTCGGCGCCGGCCACGAAAGCCTTCTCGCCCGCGCCCGTGAGGACCACGGCGCGCACGGAGTCGTCGGCGCCGAGCTCGGCCATGACCTGGCCCAGCTCGGCGATGGTCCGGACATCGAGCGCATTCAGTTTAGCCGGGCGGTTGATGGTGACGAGCGCCACGGCGCCGTCGCGATCGACCAGCAGATTCTCGTAAGTCATCGACGCCTCGGGACCACGCCGGAACGGCGGCGCGAACGAACGATTATACCGGAGGCCCACAGCGCGCCGACGGCCACGGCCGCTCCGGTCGCATCGGCCAGCGCGTCGGCGGGGTCGCTGGTGCGTCCGGGCACGAAGCTCTGGTGGTACTCGTCGCTGAGGCCGTAGACCGCGGCAATGGCCCACGCCGCGACAGCGGCGCCAGGGCCCAGTCCGGCCAGCGTGCCCCCGGCGGTGGCCCGCGCCGTGACCGCGCCGAGCACGCCGTAGCCGACGAAATGCTCCGTCTTGTCGCTGACCGGCACCGGACTCGGCGGCGACGACATCGCCGACAACGCGAAGATCACGGCCATGCAGGCGGCCACCGGCCCCCACAGCCACACGAGCATGCCGAGGCCGGGACGGCGCGGCGAGCGAGGCTGCGCCCTCACAGCGGCAGCGGATACATCAGCCAGCCGAGCGCGAGCCCCGTCAAGAGGAAGCCGCCGAAGATGCGCGCCCCGAGCCCCGCCTGGGCGCGCGGCTCGTCGTGGGCGATGACCGCAAAGACCACGGCCACGAAAAAGGCGAACACGGTCAGGAGCAGCAGGTGGCTGGTCATCACTTCCGCCCGGAGGCCACATCGTAGGCGTCGAGCACCACGAGCATGTTGAGCAGGCCGCTGACGATCAGGAAGGCGTTGCCGTACTCGTAGGACGCGGCGGTCACGATGCCGCGGCCGAGGTCCAGCCAGCCGGCGGCGAGGGCCGGCAGACCCACGCCGCGAGAGGCCGCCGCGGCCAGGGCCACGAGGGGCTGGGAAAATTCGAAGGGGAACACCCGGCCGTCGAGCCCGAGGCCGATAGCGAACATGGCCGGGATGGCGATCAGGAACACCAGGCCCTTCTGGCGCCGCCCGAGCAGCAGGTGCCCGCCGCCGGGCACGAGCCACGCCACGGCCGAGGCGACCAGCGGATGAATGGTTTGGGCACGTGCGGCCACGGCATCAGGCACGGGCGTTAGTGTAGCCCACCCTCGACCCGGACCTACGCGAGCGTGCCGAAGTGCTTCTGGTAGCGCTCGGCGAACTCGGTCCAGGTGTAGGCGTGGCTCATGCCGCCCAGGTGCTCGAGCGCCCAGGTCGCGGCGACGCTCCCCATCTGCGCGCACACCGGCAGCGGCCGGCCCTGCGCCATGCCCTTCATCAGCCCGCCGCGGAAGGCATCGCCCACGCCAGTGGGATCGACGACGCGGTCGGGCGGCACCGCCGGCACGTCCACCCGCGAGTCGCCGCTGTAGATCGAGCTGCCCTGTTCGCCGCGGGTGACGATGAGCGACCCGGCCGCGGCCAGCACGTCGGCCTCGCTCATGCCGGTCTTCTGGCGGATGAGCTCGAACTCGTAGTCGTTGCAGATGACGATGTGCGCGCCGGTGATGCCGTCGCGCAACTGGGTGCCGTCCATGCGCGCGCACTGCTGGCCCGGATCCCAGATGTACTTGACGCCCATGGTGCTGAGCTCTTCGGCATACTGCACCATCGCCTCGGGGTCGTTGGGCGAGATGATGACCAGGCCGTCGGCGGCCAGGCCCTCGATGGTGCGGAACGAGAGCTCGGCGGCGTTGGCCATGGCGCCGGTGTAGAAGGAGGCGATCTGGTTGTTGGCCTGATCGGTGCTGCAGAAGAACGACGCCGTGAACTTGTCGGAAACGACCTTGACCCGCGACGTGTCGACGCCGGCCGCGGCCAGCCACGCGCCGTAGTCGCCGAAGTCCTGCCCCGCCGTGGCCATCAGCTCCGGGCGCTCGCCGAGCAGCGCCAGGGTGTAGGCGATGTTCGGGGCGCAGCCGCCGCGGCGCTTGTCCATCGAGTCGACGAGGAAGCTGAGGCTGACCCGCTGCATGTGTTCGGGCAGCAGGTGCTCGGTGAACTTCCCGGGGAAGGACATCAGGTAGTCGTAGGCAATCGAACCGGTCACGATGAGTGTCATGGGCGGGGTCTCTTGAAGGGCGGGTCTCCGGGGACGGCCGGGCCCGGCCGCGAGTCTAGGACGAGGCCGGCAGATACCGGCCGATGATCGGCGCGAGCTCGCGCCTGATGGCCTCGGGCACGGCCTCGGGCCGGGTGATGAGCGCGGCCCTGAGCGCGTCGCCGCAGCCGCACGGCCGGTCGGCGCCGAGCTGCTCGACGGTATCGGCAATGACCCGCTGCGCGGTCCTGGCATTCGCCGTCAAGACCGCGATGACCATGTCCACGGTGACGGCGTCGTGGTCGGGATGCCAGCAGTCGTAGTCGGTGACGAGCGCCATCGTGGCGTAGCAGATCTCGGCTTCGCGGGCCAGCTTGGCCTCCTGCAGGTTGGTCATGCCGATGATGTCCATGTTCCACGAGCGGTAGAGCGTCGACTCGGCCTTGGTGGAGAACTGCGGCCCCTCCATGCACACGTAGGTGCCGCCGCGATGCACGTCGGCCCCGGCCTGCTCGGCGCAGCCGGCGGCAATCAGACGCAGGCGCTCGCACACCGGGTGGGCGAAGCCCACGTGGGCCACCAGGCCGCCGCCGAAGAACGTGCTGATGCGGCCGTAGGTGCGGTCCAGGAACTGGTCGGGGAACACGAGATCGAGCGGCCGATACTGCTCCTTCAGACTGCCGACCGCGCTGGCCGAAATGATGTGCGACACGCCGAGCGTCTTGAAGCCGAAGATGTTGGCGCGGAAGTTGAGCTCCGACGGCATCAGGCGATGGCCGGCCCCGTGGCGGGCCAGGAAGGCCACGCGCTTGCCGCGCAGCGTGCCCAGGACGTACGGTCCGGACGGCTCGCCGAACGGCGTCGTGACCACCTGCTCGTGGCGATCGCTCAGCTCGGCCATCTCGTACAGCCCGCTGCCCCCGATGATTCCAATCTCCGCCGTCATCGTCACCTCGTGGCGCCGCTCAGCGGCGCGCCGTTGCTACCCGATCTGCTCGCGCCCCGCTTCCCGGCTCGCGCGTCCCGCTCGACCGTCCGCGGTCTCCGCCTCAGAGCACCCGCTCGACGCTACGCCGGCCGTTGACCTCGCGCAGGACGCCGGCCGCCAGCGCCGCGTCGTGCTCGAAGAACACCAGGTACTCGCCCTCGATGGCCTCGCGCGCGAAGGCCCGCTTGAAGGTCAGCGTGTCAACCGGATAGAGGTCGTAACCCATCACCCAGGGGTCGGGCAGGTGCACCGCCGTGGGATACATGTCGGCGGTGAAGACCGCGGTGCGGCCCTGCGAGGCGATGGTCACCACCTGATGGTGGAAGGTGTGGCCGCCCGAACGGCGATAGCGCACGCCCGGGACGATCTCGGCCTCGTCGTCGACCAGCGTCAGCACGCCGGCCTCCATCAGCGGGACGAAGTTCTCGGGCAGATAGCTGGCCCGGTTGCGCTCGTGCGGGTGGGTGGCATCGTGCCACTCGCCGCGATGGGCGATGTATCTGGCCCGCGGGAAGCGCGGCACGAGGCGGCCGTCGGCGAGCCGTTCGGTGAAGCCGCCGACGTGATCGAAGTGCAGGTGGCTGGCCACCACGATGTCGATGTCGTCCACGGTCAGGCCGGCCTCGGCCAGCGAGTGCGCCAGATGGTAGGTCCGGTCGAGCCCGTAGATGGCCGCGCTCTTGGCGTCCATCTTGTCGCCGCAGCCGGCGTCGATGAGCACCGTGGGCCCGGCCCCGCGGATGACCAGCGGGCGCATGGTCATCGGGATGCGGTGCTTGCCGTCGGGCGGCAGGCGCTGTTCCCATAACGTGCGCGGCACGGTGCCGAACATGGCGCCGCCGTCGAGGGCGAAGAAGCCGTCGCAGAGGGAGACCAGTTCGAGGTCGCCGAGGACGGTGCGCGCTGGGCCGCGAAAGAGCGGCACCGTCTGCGGGCGGCCGGCAGCCACGCCCACCGCCGGCTGCTTCAACTCGATCAGCACCCCGCCGGCGGCCGAGGGGTGGAGGAAGGCCACCAGCGCGCCTTCGGCGCCGGGCCGCGGCGCCTCGTCGATGAGCCGCACGCCGGCCCCGCGCAGTTCGTCGAGGGCGGCCCGAATGTCGTCGACCGCCAGGGCCACGTGGTGCAGGCCGGGCCCGCGCTTCTCGAGGAAGCGGGCAATCGGCGAAGTCGGCGCCGTGGCCTCGAGCAGCTCGAACATCGCCGTCCCGGCCGGCAGGAAGTGCGCGCGCACCTGCTGGCTCTCGACCAGCTCGACGTGCGCCACCGCCAGCCCCAGGCGATCGCGATACCAGGCGGCGCCCGCCGCGGCATCGGCCACCGCGATGCCGATGTGGTCGAGGCGCACCTTCATGACGGCTCCTGGGTCGAGCTGAGGGCGCGGGCCATCACGGCGTTGGCGGCCGAGTAGGGGTCGAGCTCGCGCGCGGCAATGCGGGCCACCAGCGCCGCGAACTCGCCGGGCGCCAGGACCCGCGACTCGACGTGGCTCAGGAAGCGATGGGCGAGCAGCTCGCGCAGGCGGTATTCCTGGCGCGTCGCCAGCCGCTGCTGGCGCGTCGCGTGGGTATGGGCGCGGAAGGCGCGAATCGCCGCCCACAGCTCGGGCACGCCCTTGCCGTTCGTGGCTTCGGTGCGAATGATCGGCGGCCGCCACTGCCCCTCGCCGAAGGCCTGCAAGGCCAGATTCGACTCGATCGACGTGACCATGCGCTCGGCGCCCTCGCGATCGGCCTTGTTGACGACGTAGATGTCGGCAATCTCCATGATCCCGGCCTTGAGCGCCTGCACGTCGTCGCCGGTGCCGGGCACGAGGACCACAATCGAGATGTCGGCCGTGCGGACGATGTCCACCTCGTCCTGCCCCACGCCCACGGTTTCGACGATGACGATCGACTTGCCGGCCGCGTCGAGCACCACCGCCACGTCCGAAGTGGTACGCGACAGGCCGCCGAGGTGCCCGCGCGTGGCCATGCTGCGGATGAACACGCCCGGGTCGCCGAAGTGCGCCTGCATGCGCAGGCGGTCGCCCAGGATCGAGCCGCCGGTGAACGGGCTGGTCGGATCGACGGCAATCACGCCGAGTGTCTCGCCGGCGGCGCGCGCGTCGGTCACCATACGGTCGACGAGCGTGCTCTTGCCGGCCCCAGGGGGACCGGTAACCCCGACCAGGTAGGCCTTGCCGGTGTGCGGGAAGAGCTGCCGGATGAGCCCCGCCGCCGCCGGGCTGTCGTCCTCGATGATCGAGATGGCCCGGGCGATGGCGCGGGGGTCGCCGGCGAGCACGCGCTCTCCGAGCGGGAGTCGGTCGGCCACGTTATTGCGCCAGGAGCTGACGGGCGATCACCAGCCGCTGGATCTCGCTCGTGCCCTCGCCGATGGTGGTGAGCTTCACGTCGCGGAAGAACTTCTCGGCCGGGTAATCCTTGACGAAGCCGTAGCCGCCGAGAATCTGCACGGCGTCTTCGGAGGCGCGCACGGCGATCTCGCTCGAATAGAGCTTGGCCATCGACGATTCGAGCGTCATGCGCCGCCCCTGATCCTTGAGCCACGCCGCGCGGTGCGTGAGCAGCCGCGCCGCCTGGATGCGCGTGGCGTGGGCCACGAGCTTGGCCCGGATCGGCGCGAAGGTGCCGATGTGCACGCCGAACTGCTTGCGTTCGAACGCGTAGTTGCGGGCCGTCTCGTAGGCGCCCTGGGCCAGGCCGACGGCCAGGGCGGCAATGCCGATGCGCCCGGCATCGAGCACCTGCAACGTCTGGATGAAGCCCTGCCCTTCTTCGCCGATCAGGTGATCGGCCGGGATGCGGCAGTCCTGGAAGATGATCTCGGCCGTCTCGCTGGCCCGCATGCCGAGCTTGTCTTCCTTCTTGCCGGTCAGGAAGCCGGGCGTGCCCCGTTCGACGACGAAGGCCGAGATGCCCTTGCTGCCCTTGCTGCGATCGGTGACGGCCATCACCACCAGCACGTCGCCCGAAGCGCCGTGCGTGATGAAGGCCTTCGAGCCGTTCAACACCCAGCTGTCGCCGTCGCGCACCGCCACGGTGCGCATGGCCGCGGCATCGCTGCCCGAGCCGGCCTCGGTCAGGCCCCACGCCGCCAGCTTCCGCCCCGAGGCCAACGGCGTGACGAATTCGGTCTTCTGCGCTTCGGAGCCGAACAGGTTGAGGTGCGCCGTGCCCAGACCATTGTGCGCCGCCACCGACAGCGACACCGACGGATCGACGCGGGCCAGTTCCTCGAGGGCGATGCAGTAGTCCTGCGCCGACATCCCGGCGCCGCCATGACTCTCGGGAATCTGGATGCCCATCAAGCCGAGGTCGGCCATCTTGGCCAGCAGCTCGTGCGGGTAGTGCTGCGCCTCGTCCCATTCGCGCACGCGCGGCCGGATCTCTGCTTCGGCGAAGGCCCGGACGCTGCGCGCCAGGAACTGCTGGTCTTCGGTCAGGGAAAAATCAGTCAAGGCACGTCCTGGGAGGCTCGATCATATCATTGGGTCCGGAGGCTCCCGGATGAGACGACACCTATGGCGCGCGACGCTGGCGGCGCTGTGCCTCGCGACGATGCCCGGCGTGGCCGGGGCCGACGTCACGACCTTCCTCGGCGCGTCGCCGACCTCGGGCTGGCGGCTCGCGCGCGGCGCGGCAGCCGGCGTTGGCCTGGTCGTCGTGGCCTTCGAGGCCGAGGCGGCGCAGCTGCTCGAGCGGGCCAGCGAGGGCGCGCCCGGACTGTCCACGGGCATGGCCAACGTGCTGGTGCAGACACCGGTGGCCGTGTCGGGCCTGCGCTTCTACGGCACCGTCGGCGCGGGGGTCTACCGCGAACGGCTCGCGGACCGGCAGGAGACGAGCGTCGGCGGCAACATCGGCGGGGGCGTGAAGATCACCATTGCCGGGCCGCTGCGCCTGCGCCTCGACTACCGGCTGTTCCGCCTGCGCGGCGCGCCGATCAACGACACCTACCACCGGCTCTACGCCGGCGCCAATCTCGGCTTCTGACGGAGCAGACGCAACTGCCAGAGCAGATCGCGCTCAGCCCGGCGGCTTGGCCACCGGCGCCAGCGACAGATCGGCCAGCAGCGACAGCGACAGGCGCGTCGGCGCGGCCGCCAGGGCGTCGCGGTACTTCACCAGGTCGGCCTCGGGCATGGTGGCCATGAGCGCGTCGAGCACGGCCGACGGCCGGTAGTCGGTGTCGGGCGCCGGCGACGGCAGCCAGTGCACGTACACGGCGTTGCCCTTGGCATCGGTCTCCTGCGCCTTGAACACTTGCCAGCCACCGGCGCGCGCCCGCGCCTCAGCACCAGCGGTGCCGATGGCCGTCGCCACGGCGCCGATCACCGCTTCGTAGTCGGCGGTGCGATCGGCCTTGACCAGCACGAGCACGAGTCCGGACGCACCGGCCGGGAACAGGAGTCGGGAAGGGTCGGCGGGCACCGCCTGGGCGGCGGGCTCGGGAGTGGGCGGGGGTGGCGTGCTGCTGGCGCTCTGAACGAGCGCCAGCAGCATCACAAGTGCGGAGGTCACGACACGAGGTCCACGCCGGACCCCGACGGGGCTACTGCTGCCCCATCGACATGAACTTGGTCAGCGGCGTGATGCCGCGGCCCGCAAACGAGTCCTTGTACTTCGCGAAGTACTCCTGGACCTCCACGGGGAAGACCTCGGCGATGAGGCGGCTGATGTCGTACTCCTGCCCCTTCACGACCGGGTTGATGATCATGATGTAGGCGACGTTGCCTTGCACGGCCTGGGGCGTCTTGTAGATCGTCCAGCCCGCCGCCTGCTCCTTCCGCTCCGCCGTCTCGCTCTTGGCCAGGGCTTCCTTGAGCTTGGCGAGCACCGCTTCGAAGTCGGCGGTCTTATCGGGCTTGATGAGCACGGTGATCGTGGCCGCATCGCCTTCGAGCGGCAGCACGGGAGCCGCCGGAGCCGCCGGAGCCGCCGCAGCCGCCGGCTCCTGCGCGAACGCCGGGGCGCCGACGAACATCATCGCGGCCAGCGCCGCACCCATCACCATCGGCCGGCTCGCGGCCGGAGACATACCGAAAACTCGAAGCATTGAAAGGCCTCCTTGCGGCGAAAGACCGCTACTCTACCGTAATTCGTGGCCGAGAAAAACCGCCATGACGTCATTAGCTACCAGCATCCCCGCGCGGGTCAAGTACATCCGTCGTCCGGGCACGTGCACGAGCCGTCCCGCGCGCACGTGCGGCTCGAGCGCGGCTCCGAATGTCGCGGAGATGTCCACGCCGTAGCGGGCCGCGAGCCCCGCCAGGTCGAGTCCCTCGCTGAGACGCAGGCCCATGAACAGCGCCTCCTCGAGTCGCGTGACGCGGTCGCGTGGCCACCGCTCGGCGGCCACGTCGGCGCCGGCGGCGACGCGCGCGATGTAGTCGCCGGTGCCGCTCACCACCCGCCAGCGCGAGGTGGCGCGAGCGCCGTGCGCCCCCGGACCGAACGCCAGCCACTCGCCGTCGCGCCAGTAGGTCAGGTTGTGAGTGCTCTCGCGGCCGGGCCGGGCCACGTTCGAGATTTCATACTGGTGGTAGCCGGCCCGCTCCAGCGTCTCCATGGTGTCGAGGTACATGTCGGCGGCGTCGTCGTCGGGCGCCACCGACCACCCGGACCGCGCCATCTCTTCGCGGAGCGGCGCGTTGGCATAGACCTCGAGCAGGTAGAGCGACGCGTGCTCGGGACCGACGGCGATGAGGCGGTCCACCGATTCGCGCAGCTGCGACGGAGTCTGCGCCGGCAGCCACAGCATCAGATCGAGACTGAGGTTGTCGAAGCCCGCGGCCCGGGCCAGGGCCACCGCCTCGACCGCGCGGGCGGCGCTGTGGAGCCGGCCGAGCCGCTGCAGTTCGTCATCGCGGAACGACTGGACGCCGAAGCTGAGACGATTGACGCCAGCGCCGCGGTAGCCGTCGAGCGTGGCGGCGGTGGCGCTCTCGGGATTGGCCTCCATCGTGATCTCGGCGCCGGGCGCCAGGTCGAACGAAGCGCGGCAGGCCTCGAGGATGCCGGCGACCTCGGCCGGCGTCAGCAACGACGGGGTGCCGCCGCCGAAGAAGATCGAGTCGATGCGGACCGCTTCGGCATGGCGGCGGATGTCGGCCTCCAGGGCCGCGACCAGTTGCGTCTTGAGCGCGTCCTCGAGCAGACCGCGGGTGAAGTTGCAGTAGTTGCAGATGGCGGCGCAGAACGGAATGTGCAGGTAGAGGCCAGCCACCGCCGTCCCGCCTAGCCCGATCCGCCCTTGCCGCCGGACCAGTTGAGATCGCCCGTGCCGGTCCCCTTGCCGCGCAGCGACGCCCGGGCCATGCCCTTGGCCTTCGGCGGGAAGGCCCCGGGGCGGCCGGGGCGATCGGCGGCCGGCGACTCCTGGTTGTAGCGGGCGATATCGCTGGGCGTGGGATGGGTGCCGACCTCGCGCACGTCGGGGCCGTCCATCTCGACCCAGGTGCACATCTCCTTCAGGCGCGAGCGCGTCCGGGCGCCGAGCTGCAGGTACATCGAGTTCGGGTTGGTGGTGTCGGCCGAGTCCTCGAGGTTGGTCGTGAAGATCGTGGGGCGGCGCTCGCTGTAGCGCGTGTTGACCACGAGCCCGAGCGTTTCCTGCACCCACTCCGAGGTCTTCTCGGCGCCCAGGTCATCGAGCACGAGCAGGTCCGCGTCGAGCACCGGGCGGAGCACGTCCATCTCGGACTCACCGGAGGCGGCGAAGGTGTCGCGCACCATCTTCAACAACTCGCGCGTCTCGTAGAAGTAGCCGCGCGCGCCCTTGGTGACGATGATGGCCTTGAGCATGGCCACGGCCAGGTGCGTCTTTCCGACACCGTGACGGCCGCGCAGGAGCAGGCTGTCGACGGCCGGGAACTTCTCCACGAACGCGGTGGCGCGGCGCTGCGCCTCGCGCAGCGAATCGACCATCGGCTCGAAGTTGCCGAGGTCGCAATGTTGATAGCGGCGTGGAATGCGCGCGTGCGCGAGCTGGCGTTCGGCGATCGACTGGCGCCAGCAGGCACACCGCTTGACCCGGCTCACGCCGTCGACCATCTCGGTGACCCACTGACTGTCCTGACACAGGTCGCACGGCATGGCCCGGCGATTGTACACCGGCGCCGCGACGTCATCGGCGGGATCGCCGCGACGGCGTCAGCGGGATCGCCGTGACGGCGGCGGCGGCGGCGTGTCGGCGTCGGCTGGCGGCGCCGGCGCGGCCGGGCCGGGGGCGCGCACGAGATCGGTCGGCGACGATTTCACCAGCGCGGTGCTGAGGCGCTGCTCCCAATCGCCGAGACCGCGCGCCAGTTCGTGCTTGACGTACTCCATGAACTCGTTCACCTCGCCTTGCATGCGCTCCATCTTCTTGCGCATGTTGAGGATGATCTCGACGCCGGCGAGGTTCACGCCGAGTTCGCGCGTGAGCGTGAGGATGGTCTCGAGTTGCGCCAGATCGTCGTCGGAGTAGAGACGGGTGTTGCCGTCGGTGCGCGACGGAGTCAGCAGCCCTTCGCGTTCGTAGAGGCGCAGGGTCTGCGCGTGGATGTTGTACTTCTGCGACACCACGCTGATCATGTAATACGACTTGCCGCTCGGCCGCTTCGCCATCACAGACCGTCCTCACCGGAAGGAAATCGCCCGTCGCGCACGCTTTCGCTCTGCAGCGCCGCGAATTCGCGCAGCAGCGCCTTGGACCGCTCGTCGAGCACCGGCGGCAGCATCAACCGCACCTCGGCGATGACATCGCCGCGGCGCTCGCCGCGCGGCGACGGCAGGCCGCGGTCGCGCAGGCGGAAGCGCTGGCCCGACTGCGTGCCGGGCGGCACGCGCAGTTTCACGAGGCCGCCGTCGATGGCCGGCAGGGCCAGGCGGGCGCCGAGGGCGGCCTCGTGCAGGGCCACCGGCACCTCCACGTGCAGGTCGTTGCCGTCGCGGCGGTAGAGCGGATGCGGCGCGACCGTGATGCCGACGTGGGCGTCGCCGGCCCCCCCGCCGCCGCGACCGGCGTGTCCCATCCCGGGCACGCGCAGCACGGCGCCGTCCTGGACGCCGGGCGGCACGTCCACGGTGACGGTGTCGGCGCGCGCCTCGAAGCCGCGGCCGTCGCAGGTGCGGCACGGCGCGGTCGTGCGCCGACCGGCCCCGCCGCAGCGCGCGCACGGCGTCGTGAAGATCATGTGGCCGCGCACCACCCGCGTGGCGCCGCTGCCGGCGCAGGCCGGGCAATCGACGATGGCGGAGCGGGCGGCGCCAGTGCCGGCGCAGGCCGCGCAGGCCGCCTGCCGATGTACCGTGACCCGGCGCTGCGCCCCGCGGGCGATGTCCTCGAGGGTCACGCTCGCCTCGACGTGGACATCGGCACCGCGACTGGGCCGCTCCGGGGCGCGCGGCGCGAACACGTCGGCGAAGAGATCCCCGAAGGTCGTCGCCGGCTCGGCCTGCACGCGAGCCGAGAAGTCGAAGCCGCTGAACCCGGCCGCCGCCGCCGGCAAGGTCGCACCGGGTTCGCCGCGGTCGTAGCGCTGGCGGCGTTCGGGATCGAGCAGCGTCTCGTAAGCAACGGAGATGTCGTGGAAGCGCGCCGCCGCGTCGCGGTCACCGGGATTGAGGTCCGGGTGGTACTGGCGGGCCAGGCGCTTGTAGGCCCGCCTGATGTCGCCGTCGGTCGCCTCGCGGCGCACGCCCAGCACGACGTAGAAGTCCATCACCGACGAGTATGAAATCTGAGTCTCCTATTGTCAACATTACTCGCGAACGCCCCGCGGCCCGAGTGCTATCCTGAAATGGCCAGCACTGCCCCGGGGTCCGACGCTCCGGTTTCGCCCGCCCGCGCCGTCGGTGGAGGTCGACCGTTGCGTCCTCATCTGATCGCCAGGGGTCTCGCCCTTCTGCTCGTCGTCCTGCCTGCCGCTGTGGCCGCGCAGGATCGGCCGCCGGACCCGGACCCGGGCCGATGCGCCGCCGCCAATCACCCTCGTGCATGTCGAGGGCCGCGTCGAGATCGCGCGAGCCAGCGGCGTAGAACCGGCGCAGGCGCCGGACCTGCTCGAAGAGGACGACCGCCTCATCACCGGCGACGGCCGGGCCGAACTCGCATACACCGACGGAAGCCTGGCGCATGTCGACCGCGACACCGAGGTGCGCATCGATTTCGGCGTGCGGCTTCGTCTCGTGCGCGGCCGTGTCGTCGTGCACGCGCCGCGCGACGGCGATCCTCTGGAACTGGCTACCCCGGCCGGCCTCGTGCGCCTGGAGCCCGACGGCGAATACGACCTCGCGGCCGACGACCTGGACGGCGACACCGTGGTGGCCGTGGTCCGCGGCCGGGCCGCGCTCGCAAACGGCAATCAGGACGTGCCGGTCGCAGCCGACGACGAACTGCGCATCGACCCTCGCGATCGCCGTCCCCGGTGGGCTCGCGCCGCGCTGGCGGACGGGTTCCGCCACTGGTCGCGGTCGCGCCTGCCGGCCACCACCCGCGTGACCGGCGACTACGACCTGCCCGGGCCTCTGCTGCCCTACGCCCAACAGTTCGCCGTGCACGGGCAGTGGGCGACCCTCGCGCCCTACGGCGCCGTGTGGTTCCCTTCGGCACGCGGCGGCTGGCGTCCGTATGCCAACGGCTCGTGGCGCTACACACGCTACGGCTGGACGTGGATCGACCGCGACCCGTGGGCGTGGCCCGTGCATCACTTCGGCCGCTGGGGCCGCCACGACGCTCGGGGCTGGTATTGGATCCCGCAACCGACCTGGGGCCCGGCCTGGGTCGGCTGGGCGATGGGCGCCGACCATGTGGCCTGGTCGCCCCTGGGCTGGGACCGGCGTCCCGTCGTGGACTTCTTCGCCGGCGCGCGTCTCGGCCCCATTGAGGTGTGGGCCAACAGCTGGTCCGTCCTGGCGCGGCGCAATTTCGGCCATCGCCGGCCGGCCTACCGGTATCTCGAAGACCCGCGCCGGCTGCCCGGTCCCGTGCTCGGCGGCTTCGTGTCGCAGATGATCGGGCCACGTGGGCCCGCCGGCTATGACGATCGCTTCCGGGCGCGCGCCGGGCGCGGGGCGTGGCGCCCCCCGGCCGGCCGGACCAGCGGCGGCCGCGGCCGCGACGAACGCGGCCTCCACGATCGCACCCGGTGCCCGCGAGGGACGCGAGGACCGCGCCTACCCCCGCCTCGACCTGCCCGAGTCGTTCGGCAGCGCCTCGCCGTCGCGGCCTGTCGACAACGCCGGATCGTCGCGGCCCGTGGGCGGCGCTGACGATTCGCGATCGGTCGGCGGCGGGCCGGCGCGGCCGGCGGGCGGCGCTGTGAATCG
Source organism: uncultured Acidobacteriota bacterium (assembly GCA_963834325.1). Lineage (GTDB taxonomy): Bacteria > Acidobacteriota > Vicinamibacteria > Vicinamibacterales > UBA2999 > CADEFD01. The sequence continues at coordinate 1,281,181 of CAWIBL010000012.1, read as the reverse complement.
GCGCGACGACACGGGCCGTGCGCCGCTGCGCCGGCCCGGAGATGCGCGCGCCGCCGCGGGAACCGTCGACCCGCCCGACGCGGTCGTCGCCCCCCGCTATCGCGAGCGGTCCGCCGGCGAAAGCCGCGGCGCCGATTCCATCCGGCCGCGCTACGAGCGGCCGGACAGCGGCGCCGCCGCTTCCCCGCCGGCGCCAGTGAACGCACCCGCGCCAGCCGTGGCCCCGCCGCCACCGGAACGCGGCGATGGGGCCCGAGGTGCCGGGCGCGGGGTCGGAGCGGCCGGGCGCGGTGACGACGGCCGCGGCGAGCGCCGTCAACCGGGGGCCGGGGGAAGCCGTGGCGCCGGGGCCGGCGCTGGAGCCGGAGCCGCCGCCGGCCGTCCGGATGACGCGCGCGGGGGCCGGGAAGGCGACGGCCACCGCGGCGGCGCCGCCGGCGGCGCGGTCGATCGCGGCACCGGCGGCCGCGGCGACGGGCGCGGCGCGGCGCCGGCCCGGCCGGGCGGCAGCTCCTCTGGCGGCGACGGCAATCGCCGCCGTCCACGCTGAGGGCGGCGCGCGAGTAGTGGCACAATAGGCGCCACGGCGCCGCAGCGCCGCCCGATCCCGATGTCCGCTGTTCCCAAGCTCGCCAGACACGCCGGTCTCGCCTTCCTGTTCGTGGCCGCCGCGCTCGCGGGCACCGGAAGCGGCGTCCTGTTTGCGTACTCCGACGACCTGCCGGCCATCTCGGCGCTCGACAGCTACCACCCCGACACGATCACGCGGGTGTTGGCGCGCGACGGGTCCGTGGCCGGCGAGTTCGCCGTCGAGCGCCGCATGGTCCTGCGCTACGACCAGATTCCGGTGGTGATGCGGCAGGCCGTGCTCGCGGCCGAGGACTCCGGCTTCTTCGAACACTTCGGCCTGAGCATCACCGGGCTGGCCCGGGCCGCCGTCACCAACGTGGTGCAGATGCGCAAGGCCGGCGGTGCCAGCACGCTCACCCAGCAGCTGGCGCGGAAGCTCTTCCTGACCGACGAGAAGACCTGGGAACGCAAGGTCAAGGAGCTGCTGCTCGCCATCCAGATCGAGAAGCGCTACACCAAGGAAGAGATCTTCACGCTCTACTGCAACCAGATGTACTTCGGCCACGGCGCCTACGGGGTCGAGGCCGCGTCTCACCTCTACTTCGGCAAGCCGGTGAAGGATCTCGCCGTCGAGGAAGCGGCCTTGATTGCCGGCATCCTCCAGGCCAACGTCCGCCAGAGCCCCTACGTGAATCCGGCCGCCGCCAGGCGGCGGCGCAATTACACGCTCGACCGCATGGCGGTCGAGGGCTTCCTCTCGCGCGCCGACGCCGACGAGGCCATGGCCAGGCCCATCGTGACGCGCGGCGACCCGGGCCGCGACACGTCGTTTGCGCCCTATTACCTGGAAGAGGTGCGCAAACATCTCGAGGCGAAGTACGGCGCGCAGCAGCTCTACGAGAGTGGCCTCACCGTGCGCACGCCGCTCGACCCGCGCCTGCAGCGCATCGCCGCCAAGGCGCTCGACGCCGGTCTGCGCCGGGTCGACAAGCGCCGCACCGGCTTCCGCAAGGCGCAGCCCAACGTGCTGCACGACGGCGTCACGCTCGCGTCGTATCGCCACGAGCGCTGGCTGCGTCCACTCGTGGCCGGCGACATCGTGCCCGCCCTGGTCGAACGGGTGGACGGCAAGGGCGAGGGCGCCGGCCACGCCGCCCTGCGCATCGGCACGCTGACGGGCGAGCTGACGCGCGACAGCTTCAAGTGGACGCGGCGCACTCACGCGGCGCAGATCGTGCGGGCCGGCGACCTGGTGGATGTCGAGCTGATCGCCGTTGACGCCGTGGCCGGCACCGCCGAGGTGAGGCTCGAACAGACGCCGCTGCTCGAGGGCGCCGTCGTGGCTCTCGACAACAAGACCGGGCACGTGCTGGCCATGGTCGGCGGCTACAGCTTCACCCGCAGCAAGTTCAACCGCGCGACCCAGGCCCTGCGCCAGATCGGCTCGACCTTCAAGCCGATCCTCTACACCGCCGCCATCGACCGCGGGCTGACCCCGGCCACCGTGCTCATCGACGAGCCGTCGTCGTTCGATGCCGGCGCGGGCCAGCCACGCTACACGCCGCGCAACTACGACGGCCAGTTCGATGGCCCGCTGACCCTGCGCACCGCCCTCGAGCGCTCACGCAACGTCCCGGCCGTGAAGGTGATGGAGATGCTGGGCCCCCTCCAGGTCGTGCCCTACGCGGCGCGCTTCGGCCTGCCCGGCGCGCTGCCCCCGTTCCTGTCCTCGGCGCTGGGCGCCGGCGAATCCACGCTGCTGGCGCTGGCCTCGGCCTACAGCGCGTTTCCCAATCACGGCGTGCGCATGGCGCCGGCGCAGGTGCTGTCGGTCACCGACCGTGAAGGCGTGGTGCTCGAGGAGCATTCGCCCGAAGCGCACGACGCGCTGCGCGCCGACACGGCGTATGTGATGACCAGCCTGCTGCGCGGCGTGGTGCAGCGCGGCACGGCCGCGTCGGCGAGTTCGCTGAAGCTGGCCCCTCGCCGGCAAGACCGGCACGGTGAACGACTACACCGACGCGTGGTTCATGGGCTTCGACCCCGAGATCACCCTGGGCGTGTGGCTCGGCTACGACGAGAAGAAGCCGATCGGCAACGGCGAGACCGGCACCACCGCGGCGCTCCCCATCTGGATCGAGATCATGAAGGGCTACCTCGAGGGCCGCGACCGCGAACACCCGCCGCAATTCGAGGCCCCGGGCAACATCGTGTTCGTGCCCATCGACCGCTACACCGGCGAGCCGGTGGAACCCGGCACGCCCGACGCCATCAGCGAAGCCTTCATCAGCGGCACCCAGCCGAGCCGCTGACCCGGCAGCGCGGCCCTACTCGTCGTCGTCCGCCGCCGCCTGCCCCAGCGTGCCGGCCGCCTTGGCCATCAGGTAGCCCTTGATGAAGGCGTCGAGGTCGCCGTCGAGCACCCGCGTGACATCGCCCACCTGGATCTTCGAGCGGTGGTCCTTGATCATCTGGTAGGGCTGCAGCACGTAGCTGCGGATCTGGCTGCCGAAGGCGATGTCCCGCTTGGCGCCGCCGATCTGATCGAGCTTGGCCTGGTTCTCCTTCACCTTCATGTCGTAGAGCCGGGCCCGCAGCACCTTCATGGCCACGTCGCGGTTCTTGTGCTGCGACCGCTCGTTCTGACACGACACGACGATGCCGGTGGGCAGGTGGGTGATGCGGATGGCCGAGTCGGTGACGTTGACGTGCTGGCCGCCGGCGCCGCTCGAGCGGAAGGTGTCGACGCGCAGGTCCTTGTCGTTGATCTCGATGTCGATGTCGTCGTCGATCTGCGGCCACACGTAGACCGAGGCAAACGCCGTATGACGCCGCGCCGCCTGGTCGAAGGGCGAGATGCGCACCAGCCGGTGCACGCCGGCTTCAGCCGCCATCAGTCCGAAGGCGTTCTCGCCCTCGAGCAGCACCGTGGCGCTCTTCAAGCCGGCCTCTTCGCCCGGCTGGTAGTCGATGACCTCGCGCCGGAAGCCGCGCCGTTCGGCCCACTTGAGATACATGCGCAACAGCATCTCGGCCCAGTCCTGCGAGTCGATGCCGCCGGCGCCGGGATGGATGGTGACGATCGCATTGGCGCGGTCGTGCTCGCCCGAGAGCATCTTCTTGGTTTCGGCCTCGTCGATCTCGGCGTCGAGTTCGGTCAGGCCGCGCTCGAGGTCGGCGGCCACGTCTTCCCCGCCCTCCGCCCATTCGAGGAGCACGCCCAGGTCGGCGGTGCGGCGGACGAGCGAGTCACGCAGTTCGACGTCTTCGCTCAGGCGGCGGCGGCGCTGCAGGGCCTTCTGCGCTTCGGCCTGGTCCTTCCAGAAGTCGGGCGCGGAGATGCGGGATTCGAGGACGGCCAGTTCGTCTGTGCTCGTGGACCGGTCAAAGATAGCTCCGCAGGTCGTGGGCCCGCTTGAGCAGATCCGCCGAACGCCGAACCAGGTCTTCCTGTGATTGCGCCACCGTCGAACTCCTTCGCTGGGCCTATCGCGCGCGGCGACCGGCCACTACCAGCCACACGGCCGTGACCAGGGCCCCGAGCAGGGAGACCTGGGCGACCGAGATCTCCAATTCTCGCATAGAGGGTGCGCGACTGGAGGAACCGCGCCTCCGCGTTCACGACCGCCTCCTCGAACACCCGCGTCTTGGCGACCACGCGGCCATACGGGTCGATGACCCCGGAGATGCCGGTGTTGGCGGCCCGCGCCAGATAGCGGCCCTGCTCGATGGCGCGCATCGAGGCCAGCTCGAAGTGCTGGTAGGGCGCCGACGAATCGCCGTACCAGGCATCGTTGGTGATGGTCGTGAGCAGCTCCGCGCCTTCGAGTACCGCCTGCCGCATCAGGTGCGGGTAGACCACCTCGTAGCAGATGGCGGTGCTGGCCATGTGTTCGCCGACCGGCAGCATGGTCACGCGCTCGCCCGGGGTGAAGTCCGACACCGCGTCGACGAGCGGCTGCACGAAGAACAGCACCTGGCGCAGCGGCACGTACTCGCCGAACGGCACCAGCTGGATCTTGCGGTAGACGGCCGCCACCGCCCCGGTCTGGTCGAGCATCATGGCGGAGTTGAAGTAGCGGTCGCGCGGGCCGCGCTCGATCTCGTCGGTGCCGAAGAGCAGCGGCACGCCGGTGCTGCGCACCAGCTCGCGCACCGCCTCGGCCGACACGCGGTCTTCGTTGAAGAGGTATGGCGTGGACGATTCCGGCCACAGGATGACGTCGGCGCCGGCCGCTGCCGACTCGCGGGTGAGCACGCTGTAGCGGCGGGCGATCTCGCCGGCCATGGCCGGGTTCCACTTGTCGACCTGCGCGATGTTCGCCTGGATGAGACCGACGACCACGGGCCGCCCCGCGCGGGTCAGCGGCGCATCGGCCACCCGCCTCGAGCCCCACACCGACACGGCGATGAGCAGCACCGCCGCGGCGGCGGCAAAGCGCCAGCGATCGCGGCCCCGGCCGGTGATGGCCCGGGCCACGAGCACGCCTTGCAGGACCAGGAAGAACGACACGCCGTAGACGCCGACCAGGCTGGCCAGTTGTGCCACCGGCAGGATGGTGACGACGGCGCTGCCCAGCGGGATCCACGGGAAGCCGCCAAGGACATGGCCGCGCGCGAACTCCCCCGCCACCCACAGGAGCGGCGCCAGCAGCAGGCCGCGCGCCCCGAGCCGCTGCACGGCTGGCGGCAATCAGCCCCGACGACAGCGCCGTGTAGATCGACATGTAGAGGGCCAGCAGGAACGCCACGATGAGCGCCACCGGCCCGGCCAGTCCGCCGTAAGTCTGGACGACGGCCCCGGTCCAGTAGATGGTGCCCAGGTAATGGAGGATTCCGGCCACGGCGCCGAGCTGCGCGCCGCGGCGGAAACCGTGACCGGGATACACGCCCGGGCGGCCGCGCCAACCCGAGAGGGCCACGAGCAGCGGCACCATCGCGACGAGCGCCACCGCCGCGTGGCCGTAGCGCGGGAACGACAGCGCCAGCAGGGCGCCCGACAGGAGGGCTAGCGGGTAATCCAGGGCTTGAACTGCTCTTCTTGCTCGAGCCGGGCGGCGATCTTCTCGGCCTCGGCGCGGGTCTTGAACTTGCCCACCCGCACGCGGAACCCGGCCGGTTGTCCGGCCAGCGACGGCACGAGGTAGGCGGAGTAGCCCTTCCCTTTCAGCCGCGCGACCACCGCGTCGGCTTCGGCGCGGCCGCGCAGGGCGGCCACCTGGATGGCCATGCCGTCGCCCTTGGGCTCGGGCGGCAAGGGTTTCTCCTCGGCGGCCGTCGCGCCGGCTCGGTCGCCGCCGGCGCCTTGCGGTTCGGCTCGGCCGACGTTTCGCGCGCGGCCTTGGTCGCCGCAGCCGCGGCTCGGGGCAGCCTCGGCCCGGGCCTTGGCTCCAGCCGGTACCAGGGCCTCGGCGGCCGGGCCGGTGGTCTGCAGCCGGTCCGAATAGACGAGGTCGTCGGCTCGGGTCGGCTCGAGCGGCTCGGCCGAGGGCGGCGGAGGGGCGGCGTCGGCCGTCTCGTCGGTGTCCTCGGCGGCTGTCGCTTCGACCGGCGGGGCCGACCGCGCCTGGGCGCCGCGGCCGACGAGCACCCCGCACAGGAAGATCACGACGGACACCACCGTGACCGCCATGAACAAGAAGACGAGTTGCTTGCCGTTCAGTTGAATGCCGGCGTCTGGCGTGGTCATGGATAGCGGGCGCGGAAGCGCGTCGATCGTATCACGCAGCTCCGCCGGAACGCGCAGCCCGGGCCCGCGTCGCCAGGGCCGCCGCCGCCGCGCTCTGCGGTTCGAGCACCAGCGCGCGTTCGGCGGCGCGGACCGCCCCGGCGATATCGCGCGCGCGCAGCAGCACCTCGCCCAGTTCCACGTGCGCCGTCGCCGACTCGGCGCTCCAGATGGCGATCTTGAACGTGTCGATGGCCTCCTGCAGCAGTCCGCTCCGGGCCTGGGCCCGCCCGAGCAGCAGCAACGCGGCCGCGTCGTACGGGGTGAGATAGAGGGCCCGCTGCAACTCGCGAATGGCTTCCGCATCGCGGCCGCTCTCGTAGGCGCGCCGCGCCGTGTCGAGGTAGAACGTCGCCAGCTCGCGCTGATTGCGTTCGGCCCCCGCGGCGATGGCCGAGACCATGGCCGGCGGCCCGGGCTGGCCCTGATCCTTCAGACGCTCGAGCCCTTTGGGCACGACCGACCCGCGCGCGGCCTTCTCCCAACGCTCCGACAGCCGCCGCGCCAGGTCGCCCTCGCGGTCGGCCTCGGGCACCGCGCCCGAGCCGGCCAGCGCCGCCGCCAACACGAAATGGGCGTCGCCGTCGGCCGGATTGCGCCGCACCGCCTCGCGCAGCCAGTAGGCCGCGGCCAGGGCGTCCTTGTCCTGGAAGTAGGCGTAGCCGAGATTGAAGCAGTAGTCGGCGTCGTGCGCGTCGCGCTCCACCGCCTGATTGAAGTAGTAGGTCGCCTTGCCGGTGCGCGGCGTGGCGCCGCGGCGGAGCTGCACCACGCCGAGCAGGTTGGCGACGACGGCGGCGCGCGTGGTCGTGTCGAGCGCGGTCAGCGCGGTGAACGCCTCCTCGTAGCGTCCGAGCTGGATGAGCGACCAGCCGCGCCGCACGCCCGGTTCGAGGGCCGCGGCGCCGTCGCCGCTGGCCGGGCCCAACGCGGCGAGCGCGCGCTCGTGGGCGCCACGGGCGGTGCGCACCTCCCACAAGGCCTGACGCACGTCCTGGTAGCCGCTGGCCATCGCCAGCGCCTGCGACAGGTAACGCTCCTGCGCGTCGACGGTCGGCGCTACCAGGCCGCGTACGAACAGCTCGAAGGCTGGCACCGACGGGGCGATGCCGGCGGCAGCGCCGGGCCTGACTGCACCGCGGCCGTCGACGGCGGCGGCCATGCGCACGAACGCGGCCAGCAGCGTCGCCACCGGCGTGGCCTCGGTCACCGGCGCCCCCAGTTCGGCCGAACCGATGTCGAGCACGCGCGCTTCGATCGAGAGGTCGGTGCCAGCCGCGGCCACGCGTCCGGTGACGACCCGCGAGGCGCCGACCAGCTCCGCCACCTTGATCACCGTCGCGCGGGTCAGCCAGGCGCCCGGCGGCAACTGCAGGCGCTCGAGCGCCGCCCGCCGATCGTCGCGCGAGATGACCGGCACGCCCCGGTCGCGCAGCGCCTCGGTGAGACCCACGGCCGCACCCTCCCCCAGCCAGGCCACCCGCGCGTCGAAGCGATCGAGCTCGAACGGAACCACGAGCGTGACTTCCTGCCGGGCCCACACGGACACCGGCAGCCCGGCCACCAGCCATGCCGCCACGACGGCAACGGCCCAGCCCTTCACGCCGCCTCCTGGCGTAGCGTCGTCTCGGGCTGCGGTGCGTCACCGGGGCGGCCGAACGTGACCTGCAGCGTGCAGGCGCCGTCCCCCAGCCCCTGGCAACCCGTGATTCGCACGTCGGTGCGCAGGCCCTGCAGGGCCAGGTGCTGCTCGGCCGCGGCCGCGAAGTAGCGACAGGTCGGCCAGGGCCAGGTGTCGCGCAGGACGCAGAAGATCGCTCCGGTCACCGCCACGGTGCCGACGCCGCGGCGCACCGACACGGTCACGGTGGCGGGCGTGAACGCCGATTGCAGGAGACGGCGGCACTGCCCGAGCGCCAGGCGCGTCCGCACGCGGTGCGGGAGCAGGCGCAGCAGGCCCGGCGCGGGCCCGCTCTGCTGATGGTGCCACTGGGCCGAGTAACGGCCCGCGCCGTTCATCACCTGATCGTAGACCTCCTGGCCTTCCTGGCGCAGGAAGCTGAGGACGGCGCCGAGCGGGGCCCGCCCGGCGCGGCCCTCCTTGAGACCCATCGGCGACAGCCAGTGCTCGTGGTACTCGAGCCGCATCGGCAGGGCGTCGCCGATGCTCTGATGCAGGCTGGCGACGAGGATGCGGCCGATGCCGTCGTCGCTCACCGTCGGTTCCCCCGACGGTCTGCTACCGTAGCCGGCGTGACTTCATGGTCGGCGTGCATCCTCGCGGGGGGCCAGGGACGGCGACTCGACGGCCGGGTCAAGCCGCTCGTCGAGGTCGGCGGCCGCACCATTCTGGCCCGCCAGCTCGAGGCGTTCGCGGCCCTCGGGGTGCGCCCCGTGCTGGTCGCGCCGGATCCGGCGCCGTTTGCCGCCGCTGGGCCTGGAGGTGGTCGCCGACGAGATCGCCGCCGGGGCGCTGGGCGCGCTGTATACCGCGCTCCGCCGCGCCCCCACCGACCACGTGCTGGTCCTGGCCGGCGACATGCCCTTCGTGACCGCGCCGTTCCTGGCGTTCCTGAGCGGACTGGCCAGCGGCCACGACGCCGTGGTGCCGAGCCCCGGCGGGCGGTGGCAGCCGCTGTGCGCGGCGTACCATCGCCGCGTGGCGGCCCGGTTGCGCGTGGCCATCGACGCCCACGAATGGCGGGTCGTGGATGCCGTCGCGGCCCTCGACGTCCGTCGCGTCGCCGAGGCCGAGATCGCGCCGTTCGATCCCGATGGCCGGCTGCTGCTCAACGTCAACACGCCCGACGACCACCGGCGCGCCGAGGCGCTGGCCGTGCCGTGATCCTGTCTGCTGTTGCCCACCTGTCGTGGAGAGTACCCTCAGCCAGCGCGGCACTGTCCACGGACCGCTGATCGCGAGACAGTAGCCCCCGCCCCACGTCTACCGCTAGGATCACACATCACCATGATGCTTCCGCTGCACGACCGCCTCCGGACCGCTGTCCGCAGCGCGCTCCAGACCCAGTTCGGCCTCGCTCGCGAGGCGGCGGCCATTCCGCTCGAAGTTCCGCCCAACCGCACGTTCGGCGACATCGGCTCGCCGGTGGCCTTCGAACTGGCCCGCGAGCTGCGCAAGGCCCCACGGGTCATCGCCCAGGAACTGGCCGCCGCGCTCGGTGTCATCCCCGGAGTGGCGCGCGTCAGCGCCGCGCCGAACGGCTATCTGAACGTGTTCCTCGACCGCGCGGCCTTCCTCCTCGAACGCGTCGGCCCCGACGCCCCGCGCCCGGGCCTGCCCGGTCTGCCCAAGACCATCGTCGAACACACCGCCATCAATCCGAACAAGGCGGCGCACATCGGCCACCTGCGCAACGCCTGTCTCGGCGACACGCTGGTGCGCGCGCTCCGCTACCGCGGCACGCCGGTCGAGGTGCAGAACTACATCGACGATACCGGCGTGCAGGTGGCCGACGTGGTCGTCGGTTTCCGCCACCTTCTCGACGTCGATCTCGCCGAGGTGCGCCGGCTCGCCGACACCACCCGCTTCGACTACTACTGCTGGGACCTCTACGCTCGCGTCACCGAGTGGTACGACGGCGACAAGTCGCGCCTGGCGATCCGCGCCCGGACCTTGCACGACATCGAACACGGCGTCGATCCGACGGCCGCCATCGGCGCCTTCGTGGCCGAGCGGATCGTGCGGACGCATCTCGTCACCATGGCGCGGCTCGGCATCGACTACCAGCTGCTCACCTGGGAGGGCGACATCCTGCGCCTGCAGTTCTGGGCGCGGGCCTTCGAGCTGCTCAAGCAGTCCGGCTCGGTCTTCCTGCAGACCGAGGGCCGGCTGGCCGGCTGCTGGGTGATGCGCATCGACGAGGACGGCGACCCGGCGGGGGTCGCGGCCGACGGCGCGGCGGACGCTGGGCCGGGGGCCGCTGGCGCAGCGGAGCCCGAGGCCGCCCCGGACTCCGATGTCGAGCCGGGGCTCGATGCCGAGCCCGGCGCCGGGGCCGAAGGCGAGCCGCGCGAGAAGGTCATCGTCCGTTCCAACGGCACGGTCACCTACGTCGGCAAGGACATGGCGTATCAGTTCTGGAAATCCGGCCTGCTCGGTCGGGACTTCCTCTACCGGCCGTTCAGCACGCGCCTGGACGGCGCCCCCCTGTGGGCCACGACCAGCCGCGAGGACCAGGCCGTGGCCGACCACCCGGCCTTCGGCGCCGCCGCCGCCACCGTCAACGTCATCGACGTTCGCCAGTCCTACCTGCAGAAGCTCCTGAAACAGGCCCTGGTCACCGCTGGCCACCTCGAGGCCGCCGCCAATCACACCCACTTTTCCTACGAGATGGTGGCGCTGTCGCATGCCACGGCCAGGGAACTGGGCTTTGCCCCGCCGGCCGGCTCCGAGGAGGCGGCCAAGCCGTTTGTCGAGGTGTCGGGACGCAAGGGCCTGGGCGTGAAGGCCGACGACCTGCTCGACCGGCTGATCGAGAAGGCCCACGGCGAAGTATCGCGGCGCAATCCCGAGACGGACGCGGCCGAAGCCCGGCGCACGGCCGAACGCATCGGCGTCGCCGCCGTCCGCTATTTCATGGTCAAGTACTCGCGCACCAAGGTCATCGCCTTCGACATCGACGAGGCCCTCAGCTTCGAGGGCGAGAGCGGTCCCTATCTGCAGTACGCGGTCGTCCGCGCCAACAACATCTTCCAGAAGCTGCGCGAGCGCGACGGCCTCGTCGAAGCCGACGTCGTGGCGGCACTCCCCGGCCTCCCGCCCCTGGCCCTGGTCGACGACGAGGGGGCGGATCGGCTATGGTCGCTGGTACTGGAGGCCGCCCGGCTCGACGAGGTCGTGGAGCAGGTGGTGCGCACGCTGGAGTTCGTCGCGCTGGCGAAATACGCGTTCGCCCTCGCCCAGGGCTTCAACGGGGTCTATCACGCGCTTCCGATCATGAACGAGGAACGGACCGAGGTGCGCTTGTGGCGCGCCGCGGCGCTCGGCTACGTCCGTCACCAGCTCACCGCGGCGTTGTCCACCATGGGCATCGACGTTCCCGTGCGCATGTAAGGAGTCCCCATGCCGACGATTGCCATCACCCCCTGCCGCCAGATGTCCGACTATCTCGAGTCGGTGAAGCGGGCCGGGGCCACCGCGCTCGAAGTGGCGGTGGACGAGGATCCCGTGGCGATCCTCGCGCGCGTCGATGGCGTGGTGCTGACCGGGGGCGGCGATGTCGATCCGGCGCTCTACGGCGCCGCGCCGCATGACACCTACATCGCCGCCGAGCCCGGCCGCGACGCCTTCGAGATCGCCATGGTGCGGGCGGCCACCGCGGCCGGCAAGCCGATCTTCGCCATCTGCCGCGGCATGCAGGTCATGAACGTGGCGCTCGGCGGCGACCTCGTTCAGGACATCCCCACCGAGGTCAACGGCGCGCTGCATCACGACGTGCGCGAGCCGCGCTTCGCCATCGCCCACGAGGTGTGGATCTCGAAGGGTTCGCGCCTGGACACGCTGATGCAGGACAAGCTCGAGGACGCCGAGAGCTGCCCGGTGAACAGCCGCCACCATCAGGCGGTGCGGCGGGCCGCGCCGGATCTCGAAGTGGTGGCTACCGCGCCCGACGGGGTCATCGAGGCGGTGGAACGCGCCGGGCCGTTCTGCCTGGGCGTGCAGTGGCACCCCGAGAACTTCTGGCGCACGGGCGAGTTCCGCCCGCTCTTCGAGGGCTTCGTCGACGCCTGCCGACGCTGACGCGACCCTGGCGCCGCCTCGGGTGGCCGTCAGCGTCAGCCGCGCGTGAGCGTCAGCACCGTCTCGACGTGGCCGGTGCGCGGGAACAGGTCGAAGGCGCGGACGTCGGTCAGGGCGTAGCCCGCATCGACCAGGACGCGCACGTCGCGCGCCAGCGTGGCCGGATCGCACGACACGTAGACGACGCGCGGCACGCCGCTCCCGGCCAGGGCGCGCGAGACCTCGGGGGCGAGCCCGGTGCGCGGCGGGTCGACCACGATCGTGTCGGCATGAGCCGAGGCCACGAGATCGAGTTCGTCCTCCACGGCCGCGTGCCGATACGACATGCCGGGATGCGCGGCGGCGTTGCGGCGCAGGTCGTCGGCCGCCGTGTCGTGGCCCTCGACCGCCACGACGGTCTTCCCGGAGGCCGCGGCCATCACGCTGAAAAGGCCGACGCCGGCATAAAGGTCGACGACCCGGTCGCCGGCGACGCGGCCGAGCACATCGGCGACCAGGGTCTGGAGCAGGAAGCGGTTGCCCTGGAAGAACGAGCGCGCGTGGTGCAGCACGGGCACGCCGCCCGTCCCCGCCAGGTCGATGCGATCGACGAGGTGGGCGTCGCCCCACAGGCTGTGCTCCTTCTCGCGATCGGTGGCCGACCAGGTGGCCGCGTGCAGCCCCTCGACCAGGCCGAGCGCCGCCATGGCCTTGCCGTCGGCGGTCTCGAGCGTGACGTGGGCGGCCCGGCCGGCGCCGTCGGCGGTCTCGGCCCATTCGATCTCGGCCATGGCCCCGGCGCCGACCCGGGTCAGCGCCGCGCACAGGCGACCCATGACCTCGGCGCTCTCCGCCGACATCTGCCGCGACCCGGGGACGTCGCACAGCCGATGCGTGCCCTCCTCGAAGAAGCCCCACTTGCCGTGCCGCACGTGGACCCGCGCGCGCGTGCGATAAGCATCGGTCGGTGAGGCGACCACCGGCGTGGCGGTCAGCTCGATCCGCCCGATGCGGCGAAAGGCGTCGGCCAGCATCTCGGCCTTGAGCGCCCGCTGTCGCTCGGCCGAGACGTGCGCCAGCACGTTGCCGCCGCAGGCCAGCGCGGCATCGCAGTCGACCCGGTCGGGCGAGGCGTCGAGCACCTCGACGACCCGCGCCCACACCGTGCGGCGCTGCACGCGTTCCACGCGAGCCGTGACCTGCTCGCCGGGAATGGCGCCGGCGACGAGGACGACCGCGCCCTCGTGGCGGGCAATCATGCGGCCGCCCACGGCCGGCCGTTCGATGTGCAAGGTGAGGAGGGTGCCTGGTGTCGTCATCAGTCGAATGCCACCGTCGGAAGGCCGAGTGCGATGCGCACGAGCCGGGCGCGAGCCGCCGCCAGGGCCGTCGCCCACTGCGCGGCATCGAGACGCCCCCGGAAGGGCGCCAGTTCGTCGTCGGCGTCACGCGCTGACGGCCGCCTGGCGCTCGGCCGGCAGCGCCGCCTCGGCCTCGCCGACAAGGCGCGCGTCGAGGTCGGCGAGGGCGGCAATCACGGCCTCCCGCGCCCCGCCCCGGGCCGTCACGCTCTCGGCCCGCAACCGATCGACCGCCTCGACGATCTCACGGAGGGCCGGCTGCAGCGCCTCGGGCGCGCGGTCGCTGCCGCGCAGCGCCGACAACTGCGCCACCACCCGGTCGACATGGGCCGCAAGCGTGCCGCGTCGGGGTCCGGGCGCGGGTGCGTCGGAGGGCGTGACCACCCCCACGGCGCGGCGCCAGCGGTCGAAGCCGTCGAGCACGTCGCCCTCGCAGAACTCGAGAGGCAGCGGACGCCGCCGCGGGCCCTTCTTCGCGGCCCGCGCCACGGTGCGGTCGATGCCCTCGCACACGATGGCCAGCGGCACGCCGATCTCGGCCCACCCTTTCACCAGCTCGAAGGCCGGCCCGACGACGCGGATGAGATGTCCCTCGTTGCGCCGGCACAGGTGCGTCTCGACGGCCCGGCAGTAGTCGTTGAGGTCGGTCACCGGCCCAGCCCCTGCCGGTCAGCACCGGTCATTGCCATGCCACCGCTCCCGACGTGATGCGCACGACCCCTTGCCCCGTATCCACCAGCAGCGCGCCGGCCTCGTCCACGCCGGTGGTGGTGCCTTCGTGCTCGCCAGCGGCGTCCGCCCACGTCACCGGCCGCCCGGCCAGGCCGGAGGCGCGCACCCGCCAGCGATCGACGACGCGCGCGTAGTGGCCGTCGAGCAGTTCCTGGTAGCGCTGCGCCCATGCGGCCAGCACCGCGACCAGCACCGCGCCGGCGTCGGGGGCGACGCCCATCTCCTTCTCGACCGAGGTGGCCCGGCCTTGATCATCGGTCAGGTACTCGACATCGCGCAGGTTGATGCCGACGCCGACGACCACGAACTGCCCCGCCGTCCCGATGCCGTGGCCCTCGGCCAGCACGCCCGCGAGCTTGTAGCCGTAGTAGAGGTCGTTGGGCCATTTCAACGACGCCTCGAGTCCGGTGGCGTGCCCGACGCCCTCGGCCACCGCCAGTCCGGCGGCCAGCGTCAGCAGCCCGAGCACGCTGGGCACGCCGTCCTGCACCGGCGCCACCGGCGGCCGCACCACGGCGGAGAAGTACAGCCCGGCGCCCTCGGGCGACTGCCAGGCGTGGCCGCGCCGCCCCCGGCCCGCGGTCTGCCGGCCGGCGACGATCACCAGCCCGTGTGGCGCCCCGCCTTCGGCCGCGGCCGCCGCGGCGTCCATCGTCGAGGCCAGCACGGACACGTAGCGCACCTCGGACACGTGGACTCCGAAACGACCGCGTTCCCGGGCGATCGCGGCGGCCAGCGGCGGCGGAAGGGGCTCGGCGTCCAGCACGGTCAGGGCGCGGCCGGCTCGAGTTCGAAACTGAGATCGACGGCCGGCGCGGAATGGGTGAGGGCGCCAATCGACACCGCGTCGGCGCCCGTGGCCGCGATCTCCGGCAGGCGGTCGAGCGTGACGCCGCCGGAGATTTCGAGGCGCGCCCGGCCGGCCACGCGGGCCACGGCCTGGCGCATGTCGTCGATGGCGAAGTTGTCGAGCAGCACCGCCGTGGCTCCGGCCGCGAGGGCCTCGTCGAGTTCGGCGAGGGTCTCGACCTCGACCTCCACGCTCAGGCCGGTGGCGGCGGCGTGGGCGCGTCCGACGGCGGCGGCGATGCCGCCGGCCAGCCGCTTGTGGTTGTCCTTGATCAGGATGGCGTCGTCGAGCCGCTGGCGGTGGTTGGTCCCGCCGCCGCAGCGCACGGCGTACTTCTCGAGCACGCGCAACGTCGGCGTGGTCTTGCGCGTATCGAGCACGGTGATGCGGCCGGCCGCCGCCTCCACGAAACGCGCCGTGAGCGTGGCGATGCCCGACAAGCGCTGCACCAGGTTGAGCGCGGTGCGTTCGGCCGTGAGCAGGGCGCGGGCGCGTCCGGTGACCACGGCCACGACGTCCCCCGGCCCGCAGCGCGCGCCGTCGCCCCGGCGCACGTCGATGACGGCCTCGGGATCGCACTGGCGGAAGACCTCGGCGCAGACGTCGAGACCGGCCACGACCAGATGCGCCTTGGCCTGGATGACGCCGCGCGCCGTCTGCGCGGCCTCGACGACGGCCGCGCTGGTCGCATCGCCGCGGCCGATGTCCTCGGCCAGGGCCCGCGCCACCAGCTCGCGATAAGCCTCGACCGGCAGCGCTGCCGGACGCGCTCATGCCGGCGCCACCGTCGGTGCGTCGTCCGCGAACTCGACCTCCACGCTCTCGGCGCCGTCGGCCACCCACACGAATTCGGCCACCCCGGCGGCCGCCGCCAGATCCCGCTCGCCCACTTTCAGGCGCGCAATCACCGCCGCGTCGTGGTGCACCGTGGCCCGGGCAATCTTCGCCTTCATCGGCCGCTTGGCCTCGGACTTCTTCTTGCGCAACTCCGCCAGCAGGGCCCGCACCGCCAGCAGGACCGCCTCGGCCGCTTCGTCGCGGGCGCTCACCGCGTGCACCTCGGCGTCGGTCGGCCAGGGCGCGACGTGCACCGAGCCCGGCTGCCACCACGACCACACCTCGTCGGTGACGAACGGCAGGTAGGGCGCGAGCAGCCGCAGCATGACGCCCAGCGCGGTTTCCACCGACGTGGCGGCCGAGCCGGCCGCGGCCGCGCCGAAATCGCCGTAACGCCGCGCCTTCACGAGCTCCACGTAGTCGTCGCAGAACTCCCAGAAGAACGACTCGGTGTTCATCAGGGCGCGCGTGTAGTCGTAGTCCTCGAGCGCGCGCGTCGAGTCGGCCACGAGCGTCGCCAGACGGCTCAACATGCCGCGGTCGAGCACTTCGCTGACCGGCGTGCCGGCGGCGCGATTGGCCAGCACGAACTTCGACGCGTTCAACAGCTTCATGGCCAGCCGCCGGCCGATCTTCATCTGGCCGACGTCGAAGGCGGTGTCGACGCCCGGGCCGCCACGGGCCGCCCAGTAGCGCACGCCGTCGCTGCCGTATTCCTCGAGCAGGCCCATGGGCGTGACCACGTTGCCCTTGGACTTGGACATCTTCTT
This sequence comes from uncultured Acidobacteriota bacterium, assembly GCA_963834325.1. GTDB lineage: Bacteria > Acidobacteriota > Vicinamibacteria > Vicinamibacterales > UBA2999 > CADEFD01. The sequence goes on along the minus strand of CAWIBL010000012.1, from coordinate 1,264,593 downwards.
GCGGTCCGGATCGAGCACCCAGCCCGAGATGGCGGCGTGGTGCCACGGGATCGAGCCGTTCTCGAGATGGGCGCGCAGCACCGACGAGAACAGCCAGGTGCGGATGATGTCGTGGGCCTGCGGCCGCAGATCCATCGGGAACGTGCGGGCGAAGAGATCCGCGTCGCGTTCCCAGCCGGTGACGAGCTGCGGTGACACCGACGAGGTCGCCCACGTGTCCATCACGTCGGGATCCCCGATGAAGCCGCCGGGCTGGCCGCGCTGCGCCTCGCTGTAGCCCTCGGGCACGTCGGTGGACGGATCGACCGGCAGCCGCGCCTCGTCCGGCACCAGCCGGGTGTCGTGGTCGACGGTGCCGTCGGGGCGCACGGGATACCACACCGGGAAGGGCACGCCGAAGAAGCGCTGGCGGCTGATGCACCAGTCGCCGTTCAGGCCGTGCACCCAGTTCTCGAACCGCGTGCGCATGTACTCCGGGTGCCACTGCATCTCGCGGCCGCGGGCGATGAGCGCGTCACGCTCGTCGAGCGTCCTGATGAACCACTGGCGGCTGGTGATGATCTCGAGCGGCCGGTCGCCCTTCTCGAAGAACTTCACGTTGTGCGTGATCGGCCGCACCGGGCCGATCAGGTCGCCCGACGCGGTGAGCAGCTCGGCGATCCGGACCTGCGCCTTCTTGGCCGACAGGCCGGCCAGCTGGTCGTAGGCGGCCTGCGCGCGGACCGCGTCGGTCGATTCCCAGCCCGGGCGCGCCCCAGGTCACCGGGCCGAGCGTGCCGTTCGGCTGGATCACCGCGCGCACCGGCAGGCGGAGCTCGCGCCACCAGGTCACGTCGGTGGTGTCGCCGAAGGTGCAGATCATGGCGATGCCGCTGCCCTTCTCGGGGTCGGCCAGCGCATGCGCCAGCACCGGCACGCGCACGCCGAAGAGCGGCGTGACGACCTGCTGTCCGAAGAGCGCCTGATAGCGGACGTCGTCGGGATGCGCCACCAGCGCCACGCAGGCCGGCAGCAGTTCCGGACGGGTGGTGTCGATCTCGACGAACGTGCCGTCCGCCCTGGCGAAGCGCAGGCGATGGTAGGCCCCGGGCATCTCGCGGTCTTCGAGCTCGGCCTGGGCCACCGCGGTCTTGAAGTCCACGTCCCACAGCGTGGGCGCCTCGACCTGATAGGCCTGCGCGCGCGCCGAGCAGGCGGAGGAAGGCCAGCTGCGACACGCGCTGGGCCGGCGGCGCGATGGTGGCGTAGGTCATCGACCAGTCGATCGAGAGCCCCAGGTACTTCCAGAGGTGCTCGAAGACCTTCTCGTCCTCGACCGTGAGCCTGATGCACAGCTCGATGAAGTTCGGGCGCGACACCGACAGCGGCGGCTTGGCCGGCGTCTCGGGGGCCACGAAGGCGGGGTCGTAGGGCAGCGACGGGTCGCAGCGGACGCCGTAGTAGTTCTGCACGCGGCGCTCGGTCGGCAGGCCGTTGTCGTCCCAGCCCATCGGGTAGAACACGGCCTTGCCGCGCATGCGCTGGAAGCGCGCCACGATGTCGGTATGGGTGTACGAGAAGACGTGGCCGACGTGCAGCGACCCGCTCACCGTCGGCGGCGGAGTGTCGATGGCGTAGACCCCGGCGCGCGGCCGCGTGCGGTCGAACCGGTAGGTGCCCTGGCGCTGCCATCGTTCGGTGAAGCGGGCCTCGAGGCCTTCGAGCGCGGGGGATTCGGGAACGCCGTGCGGGTCGTGTGTGCTCATGTCGGGTGACTGACTGGGGCGAGCCGCCGGGCCGGGTCAGGCCTCGGCGCGGGTGCGGGCGTTCTTGCCGATGAAGTCGACGATGGCCTGCATCGGCGTGCCCGGGATGAACACGCCGGTGATGCCCATGGCGTGCATCTTCGGCAGATCCTGATCCGGGATGATGCCGCCGACGACGACCATCACGTCGTCGAGGCCCTGCGCCCTGAGCAGCTCCACCACCTTCGGGCAGATGTGCATGTGGGCGCCCGACAGAATCGACAATCCGATCACGTCGGCGTCTTCCTGCAGGGCGGCGCTGACAATCATCTCGGGCGTCTGGCGCAGCCCGGTGTAGATCACTTCCATGCCGGCGTCGCGCAACGCGCGGGCAATCACCTTGGCCCCGCGGTCGTGCCCATCCAGCCCGGGCTTGGCGATGACGACTCTGATCTTGCGGGTCCCGGACCTTTGGTCCGGGGTCTCGGGAACGCTCACGACTCCTCCGTCACGGTGTTGCTCCGCCCGTGGCGACACCGGACATTGCCGGTCCCGGACCGCGAGCTTTCATTGCCTTGCCTGGGCCACGGGCGCCGGCGGGATCCGCCGCGCCACGCCGTCCGCGCCCGGGACCGCGCTAGATGATCGGCGTCTCTTCCCACTCGCCCCACACGTCGCGCAGCGCGTCGCACATCTCGCCGACGGTGGCATAGGCGCGCACGCAGTCGAGCAGCGGCCCCATCGTGTTGGTGGTGCCGCGCGCCGCCGTCTTGAGCGCGTCGAGGGTGCGGGCGACGGCGGCGTTGTCACGCGTGGCCTTGAGGTGCGCGAGCCGCGCCAGCTGCGTCTCGGAGGCGGTGTCGTCGATGTAGAGGATCGGAATCGGCGGGTCGTTCTCCTGCACGTATTCGTTCACCCCGACGATGATCTTCTCCCTGGCCTCGACCGCGCGCTGGAACTGGTAGGAGGCCTCGGCGATCTCCTTCTGCGGATACCCGAGTTCGATGGCCTCGACCATCCCGCCCATGCCGTCGATGGTGTCCCAGTACTTCAATGCGCCGGCTTCCATCTCGCGGGTCAGAGCCTCGACGAAGTAGGAGCCGCCGAGCGGGTCGACGACGTTGGTGGTGCCGCTCTCGTGGGCGATGACCTGCTGCGTGCGCAGCGCGATGGTCACCGCTTCCTTGGTCGGCAGCGACAGCGCCTCGTCGAGCGAGTTGGTGTGCAGCGAGTTGGTGCCGCCGAGGACCGCGGCCAGCGCCTGCAGCGCCGTGCGCACGACGTTGTTGTAGGGCTGCTGCGCGGTCAGCGACACGCCCGCCGTCTGGGTGTGGAAGCGGAGTTGCCACGAGCGCGGATCCTGAGCCCCGAAGCGCGTTTTCATCGCCTCGGCCCACAGCTTGCGAGCGGCGCGGAACTTGGCGATCTCCTCGAAGAAATCGCTGTGCGAGTTGAAGAAGAACGAGATGCGCGGCACGAACTCGTCGACCTTCAGGCCGGCGTCGACGCCGTACTGCACGTATTCGAGGCCGTCGCGGAGGGTGAAGGCCAGTTCCTGCAGCGAGGTCGAGCCGGCCTCGCGGATGTGATAGCCGCTCACCGAGATGGTGTTCCACTTCGGCACTTCCTTGACGCAGAACTGGAAGATGTCGGTGATGAGACGCATCGACGGGCGCGGCGGGAAGATGTATTCCTTCTGGGCGATGAACTCTTTGAGGATGTCGTTCTGGATGGTGCCCGAGATCTTCTTCAGGTCGGCGCCCTGCTGCTCGGCCACCACCAGGTACATGGCGAAGATCATCGGGGCCGGCGAGTTGATGGTCATCGACGTCGTGATCTCGGCCAGCGAGATGCCGTCGAACAGCCGTTCCATGTCGGCGAGCGACGTGATGTTGACGCCGCACTTGCCCACCTCGCCGAGCGACAGCTCGTGGTCGGGGTCGCGGCCCATCAGCGTCGGCAGGTCGAAGGCCACGCTCAGGCCGGTGCCGCCAGCGGCAATCAGTTCCTTGTAGCGGGCGTTGGTCTCTTCGGGGGTGCCGAAGCCGGCGAACTGGCGCATGGTCCAGAGCTTGCCGCGATAGCCACTCGGGTGGATGCCCCGGACGTAGGGATATTCTCCGGGATTGCCGATATCCCGCGCGTAGTCGAGGCCGGCGACATCGTCGGCGCTGTAGAGCCGCTCGACCGCCCGGCCGGAAATGGTGGTGAACGGACCGGGACGCTCCGGGGACTTCTTGAGGGCCGGTTCGAGCACCTCGCGCGTCCATCGCGCGTTGGCGCCGCCGGGACCCTTAACCGCAGTAGACATCGCTGTTCAGTATAGAGGATTGCCGGAGCCTGGGCCGGGCCCGCTGACCGGGCGTCAGGCCAGCTCCATGCGCGGCGCGCCGCCAGCATGCGACATCAATGCTCATACCTCATGGTTCGGATTAGCAATTGACATCGACGCTCGTCCACGCTACGTTTGATCGTTTGTTCCAGGGCCCGATGACGCCTTCTGCGGCCGGGCGACGAAGCGAGGATCACAGCACATGGCAGCACACGGAACCGTCTTCGGAGCAATGCTTCAGGAGTTCGAAGGAGCCGCGCGGATCCTCAATCTGGATCCCGGCATCTGGCAGATTCTCACCCACCCGAAGCGGCAGATCGCGGTGTCCTGTCCGATCCAGCGCGACAACGGGCAGATCGAAGTCTTCACCGGCTACCGCGTCCAGTACAACATCACGCTCGGGCCGGCCAAGGGCGGCATCCGCTTCCACCCCGGCGTCACGCTCGACGAGGTGACCGCGCTGGCCGCGTGGATGACCTGGAAGTGCGCCGTGGCCCAGGTGCCCTTCGGCGGCGGCAAGGGCGGCATCATCTGCGACCCGAGCACCATGTCGAAGCGCGAACTCGAGGCGCTGACCCGGCGCTACACCGCCGAGATCATCGACGCCATCGGGCCGGAGAAGGACGTGCCGGCCCCCGACGTGAACACCGACGCGCAGATCATGGCGTGGTTCATGGACACCTACTCCATGCACGTCGGCCACACCGCCACCGCGGTCGTCACCGGCAAGCCGGTCGAGATGGGCGGCTCGCTCGGCCGCCGCGAAGCCACCGGCCGCGGCGTCATGATCATCGCCCGCGAGTCGGCCAAGCACCTCGGCTTCGAGCTCAAGGGATCGACGGTGGCCGTGCAGGGCTTCGGCAACGTCGGCTCGATTGCCGCCGAGCTGATGCACGCCGAGGGCGCGAAGATCCTGGCCGCCACCGACTGGAAGGGCGGCGTCCACAACCCGGCCGGCCTGGACATGCCGGCGCTGCTGAAGTGGTTGGCCGAGCACAAGACCGTCGCCGGCTTCCCGGGCGCCGAGCCGATCACCAACGAGCAGCTCTTCGCCCTCGACGTGGACATCCTCGTCCCGGCGGCGCTCGAGAATCAGATCACCGCCGACAACCAGGCCGCCATCAAAGCGAAGATGGTCATCGAAGGCGCCAACGGGCCGACGACGCCCGACGCCCACCACGCGCTCCACAACCGCGGCGTCTTCGTCGTGCCCGACATCCTCGCCAACGCCGGCGGCGTCACCACCTCGTACTTCGAGTGGGTCCAGGACCGCCACGGCTACTTCTGGTCGGAGAAGGAAGTGAACGAACGGCTCGAGATCAAGATGGTGCAGGCGTATGACGCGGTGCTGGCCACGGCCAAGCAGTACAACGTCGACATGCGCACCGCGGCCTACATCGTGGCCATCAACCGGGTCGCGACCGTGACCCGCATGCGCGGCATGTACGCCTGAGACACTGGGCCCGGGCCGGACATCGGAACCCGGGCCCCGGCCTCAGCCAATCATCCTGAAGGCCACGAGCTCGGTGCTCTCGGTCCCATCGGCGCCCTTGGCGGCAATCTCGATCAGGAACTCGCCGGCCGGCAGGCTGGCCAGGGGCATGTCGATGGCCGCGGGCTCCCCAGGAGCGGGGGCGGCGGTGACCGTCAGGTCCGACATGCGGTCCCCCTGGCGATTGAGCAGCCGGGCCGAGTAGGTCACGGCGCCAGCCGCGCCCCCCGGCGCCACCGCGTCGAGCCGAACCAGCAGCCGTTCGGTCCGCCGGAACTCGCGGGTGGCCGTCGGCGAGGCCGCCCCGTCGGCCTTCAGGGCCTGGAACTCGCGCGCGTTGCGGGCCACGTAGACCCGGGGCGTCGTGAGCCCTGAGGTCGGCTCGGTGTAGTCCGGCACCTCGATGGTGCGATCGTCGGTGTCGAGCACGTCGTCGGGCTGACCCTCGATCGCCAGGCGCAGACTCAACTTGCCGGGCGGCACCTCGAGGTCGACCGAGCCGCGCCGCGACGCCGTGGTCGCGCCTTCAGCGATGTCGCCGCCGACCGGCCCCCGGAAGTAGCTGTCGCCCGCCGGCCCCAGCGCGTTGAGGACGACGCGGCCGACCGGCGCGCGGCCACTGCCCGGCGTCGGCGGCACGGCTTCCCACACCAGGGTCACGCGGGTCTTTCCAGCCTCGCCTGGCGCCGTGCCCACCCAGGTGCGGATCAAGCGTCCGCCGGCGTTGGCGATGGTGGCCAGCGACCGGCTCACCGCGGGCGGCGGCCCGGGCTTGGCCGGGGCCACGGCTCGCGCCGTCTCGGTCGCGGTGAGCGCCCAGTAGCCGCGGCGGGCGCGCACCTGCACGCCGGGGCGGCGGACGCGCACCTTGATGGCGTGGAACTTGCCGTCGCTCCGCGACTGGGTCGAGTTGTAGCCGAGCAGGTAATAGGCGCTCGAATCGCGGACGATCTGCTGCATCCCCTTGGCCAGATCGTTGCGATTGATGATGGCGCGGCCATCGGTTTCCTCGGCCAGCACCTGCAAGGTGCTCTGCGTCTGACGGAGCGCATCCTGGCTGGGGCGGGCGGTGACGTTGTCCTGGATGTCGAACTCACCGGTCGACAAGCCGCGCGGATCAACGGCGTAGATGGTCGTGTTGCTGCGGTTGGCCGAATCGAAGACGCGCTGCAATTCGTTCTGCACGTCGAGTTCGGCGGAGAACCGGGCGCGGTCCTCGTCCAGGTTGTTCTCGCCGGCCAGCGGGTTGTTGCGGTTCGGATTGCCCAGGCCGGGCATCGTGGCAATCGCGCCGCGCAGCTGCGGCGGCAGCATCGCCAGGTAACCCTCGCTGACCAGCACGATCGCCTTCCGGCCTTCGCGCAGCGCGCCGAGCTTGACCGACAGGCCCTGGATGGCCGACAGCGACACCTGGCGCCGCACGCGCTCCACCACTTCGGTCGGGTAGTTGGCGTAGCGGTCCTCGAGCGCGTTGCGCGGCGTGTAGTCGAACTTGCGGCCCTGGAAGCGCTCGATGGCGTTGACCAGCTGCCGGTGATCCCGCGTCAGCACCACGCTGTCGAGCGGGCTCAGCGGATACATCACCGACACCAGGTCCTTGGGACCGAGCTGCGTCTGGACGAACTCCACCAGGTGCTTGCGGGCAGCCATGCTGTTCCCCAGCCGGACGTGGTACTCGTCGAGGAAGAACACGAAGATGCGCGCGTCCTCGTTCTGCGCGGCCGCTTCTTCGTCGGCCCGGGTGGTGAGGCGGCCGGGCGTCTCGACCGGCGCGGTCGTGTCGATCTTCACCAGGCGGAAGGTCTCGACCGCCTGGCGGGTGTCGTCCTCGATGATTTCGAAGTCGTCCTGGGTCAGGTCGGTGATCGGGTTGCCCTGCCGGTCGGTGACGATGACATCGACGCGCACGAAGTTGATGCCGGCGCGGAAGATCGGCTGTCCGGCCGGGTCGGTGGCGGGCGCGGGCGCCGGCGTGCTGCCGGGCTGGGCCGGAGGCTGCGGAGCCGGTGTCTGCGCGGCGGGCGGGGCCGGCGTCTGGCCGACCGCGCGTACCGAGCCGGCGATGCCGGCGGCAGCGCACAGGGCCGCGAACGAGACGACGGCGAGTCGAACCCTGGTCGACAACATGGGCGGCGTACCTCGGAAGGCTGCTGGCTGCTGGCTGGCGGCGTTGACGCGATGATAACATCGTCGCTGGGGCCGATTCGGCCCTCCGCACAAGCCCGCCGCGCTGCCGCGCGCCCTTCCGAGGTGCCCGTGACCGACACGATTTCCGCCCCGCCCCCTGCCCTCACCAGCTTGTCCGAGGAGGAGCGGCTGTTTGCCGACAGCGTCTACGAATTCGCCGACCGCGAAGTGCGCCCGCTCGTCCGCGAGATGGACGAGCACGGCGTGATGAACAAGGCCCTGCTCCCCAAGATCTTCGACCTGGGCATCATGGGCATCGAAATTCCCGAAGAGTACGGCGGGGCCGGCGCCACGCTGTTCCATTCGGTGCTCGCCGTCGAAGCGCTGTCACGGGTCGATCCGGCGCTGGGCGTGCTCGTCGACGTGCAGAACACCCTGGTCGTGAACACCGTGGTGCGCTGGGCCAACACCGACATCAAGGCCCGCTACCTGCCGCGCCTGGCCGCCGACGCCATCGGCGCGTTCTGCCTGTCGGAGGCCGGTTCGGGTTCCGACGCCTTCGCGCTCACCACCCGCGCCGTCGACAGCGGCGATCACTACCGGCTGTCGGGCCGCAAGCTGTGGATCACCAACGGCCACGAAGCCGACATCTTCATCGTCTTCGCCACGGTCAACCCCGGCCTCGGCTACAAGGGCATCACCGCCTTCGTCGTCGAGCGCGGCATGCCCGGCTTCACCGTGGGCAAGAAGGAAGACAAGCTCGGCATCCGCGCCAGCAGCACCTGCGAACTGCTCTTCGACGACTGCCTGGTGCCCAAGGCCAATCTGCTCGGCGAACTCGGCAAGGGCTACAAGGTGGCCATGGAGACGCTGAACGAGGGACGGATCGGCATCGGCGCGCAGATGCTGGGGCTGGCGCGCGGCGCCTTCGACCACACCGTGAAGTACGTGAAGGAACGCTCGCAGTTCGGCAAGCCCATCGGCTCGTTCCAGGGCGTGCAGTTCCAGATTGCGCGCATGGCGGCCGACGTCGAAGTGGCGCGGGTGCTCACCTACAACGCGGCGCGGCTGCGCGACGCCGGGCTGCCCTTCCTGCAGGAAGCGGCGATCTGCAAGCTGGTCACGTCGGAGGTGGCCGAACGGGTCGCCTCCGAAGCCATCAACCTGTTCGGCGGCAACGGCTTCGTTCGCGAGTATCCGATCGAGAAGTTGTACCGCGATGCCAAGATCGGCCAGATCTACGAAGGCACGTCGAACATGCAGTTGGCGACCATCGCCAAACACTACCTCGGCTAACGGAGGGTGACGGCATGGCGGAGACGTTGATCCTGCCGGTACAGGGGATGAGCTGCGGCGGCTGCGAGAATTCGGTCGTCCGCGCCCTCGGCGTCATGGCCGGGGTGAGCCGCGTGACAGCCTCGCACAAGGACGCGCAAGTCGTCGTGGACTACGATCCGGCGCTGATCGCGCCGGCCGACATCACGCAGAAGATCGGCCGTCTCGGCTACGCCGTCGGCGCCTAGCGCTCAGGCCGGCAGCACGGCGGCGGCGACGACCCGCTCGGCCGCAACGGCCTGGCCGAACACCCGCACCGCGGTGGCGCCGTCGCGAGCGATCCGTTCGAGCGGTGCGCCGGGACGCGAGGCGTCGGCCTCGGTTGCCCGTTCGGCCGCGGCCAGCGCCGCGGCCAGGGCCTCGACGGCCTGCAGCCGCGCCATCGCGCGAGCCGCCTCTCCGCCCTGCCGCGCCGCATCCCACAGCAGCAACCGGGCGCCGTCCACGAGCGTGGCGGCGTCGGCCAGCGACGAGTGCGCCCCGTCGTCGGCCTGCCCGGCCGCCCGGGCCTGCTTGAGCGCGGCTCGCGCCTGCTCCAGCGCCGCCCGGCCGAGGCCGAGAAGCACGGCAGTGACGGCCAGCTCGCCGTCTGCCGCACCCGACAGTCGGCCGGTGAGACCCTCGACATCGGCGCCGCGCAGGCCGGGCCAGCGAGGCTCGCCCGCGAACGCGCCGGCGCCCAGGGCCGCGCCCGCGGCGTCGATGGCCACGGCGGCGTTCACGGCGGCGAGTTCCTCGAGCGCTACGACCCAGGCCACGCCGTCACTCGCCGGCTCGGCCGGCAGCGCGGCCTGCGCGGCCCGGCGCACCTCGCCGGGAATGACGCCGGTGCGGTCGATGGCGGCGGAGGCCGGGGTGACGAGATCGGCGGCGCAGGCGCGGGCCTGATCGCGGTGGGTGGCAGCGGCGGCGTGCAGGTCGCAGTTCATGGAATCGAGGTCTCGTCGGAAGTCGCGGAGGTGAGGCGCGCGAAGACGGGGCGCAGCCGCGCCGCCGTGGTGTGGAGGTCCTCGGGCAGGACCCGCACGTTGCCCACCACCGGCATGAAATTGGTGTCGCCGTTCCAGCGCGGGACCAGGTGCACGTGCACGTGATCGACGATGCCGGCGCCGGCCGGGCGGCCCAGGTTGAGGCCGACGTTCATCCCCTGCGGATGGTAGGTCTCGTCGAGCGCCATCTCCGCGATCCGCGTGAGCCGCGCCATCTCGACCAGTTCGTCGTCGCGCAGCCCGGCCAGCGTTGCCACGTGGCGGCAGGGCACGACCATGAGGTGGCCGCCGTTGTAGGGATAGAGATTCAGGATGACGTAGCAGGCGCTGGCGGTGTGGACGATGAGCGACTGGGCGTCGGCGAGGCCGGGGGCCAGGCAGAACACGCAGCCCGCCGGCTCGTCGGCATCGCGCGTGACGTAGGCGTGGCGCCAGGGAGACCAGAGCCGTTCCACGACCGTCCTCTGCTTACAGGCTCGAGGACGCGCCCGGGGGCGCGAAGCCGTCGGCGCCGTCGCCCTCGTCGCCCTCGCGGTTGATGAGGTCCTTCAGTTCCTTGCCGGGCTTGAAATAGGGCACGCGCTTGGGCGGCACGTCCACCTTGTCGCCGGTCTTGGGGTTGCGGCCCTTGCGGGGCTCGCGTTTGCGCAGCCGGAAGCTGCCGAAGCCGCGCAGCTCGATCTTCTCGCCGCGGTGCAGGGCATCGATGATGCTCTGGAACACCGTCTCGACGATCACCTCCGAGTGCTTCTTCGTGAGGTCGGAGACGCGCGACACTTCCTCGACGAGTTCGGCCTTGGTCATAGGGCGGGGCTCGCGTCCCGGGTCCGGGACTCGGGAGCAGGCGCGCCGGCCGGGGTGACCGGCGCATCCACTCGCGTGACGACGTTCGGATGGCGCGGCCGGGCCCCGGGACGCGTGTCCCGGGACCCGGACCGATTACTTGATCTTGAAGTGATCGCCCAGCGTCGCCGAGCCGTCGCCCTGCGAAGCCGAGTAGCTTTCCCAGTCGGTCCGGATTTCGTCGGACTTCATGGCGCGGATGCTCAGGCCGATCTTGCGCTCGGCCGGGCTGAGCTTGATGACCTTCATCTGATAGCTGGTCCCGACCTGCAGGTCGACCTTCTCCCCGCCCTGCGTGTCGTCGAACTCGGACACGTGGATGAGGCCTTCGATGCCCTCGTCGAGCTCGACGAACGCTCCGAAGTTGGTCATGCGCACGACCCGGCCCTCGACGCTCTGTCCCACCTTGTGCCGGGCGAAGAAGTCTTCCCAGATGTCGGTGGCGAGCTGCTTGAGGCCGAGCGACAGGCGCTGGTTCTCGGCGTCGATGCTGAGCACCATGGCCTCGACCGAGTCACCCTTCTTGAGCACTTCGCTCGGGTGCTTGATGCGCTTGCTCCACGACATGTCGCTGATGTGGATGAGGCCGTCGATGTCGTCCTCGACTTCCACGAAGGCGCCGAACTCGGTGAGATTGCGCACCTTGCCGGTGATCTTCGTGCCGACGGGATACTTCTCCACCAGCTCGTGCCAGGGGTTGCTCTCGACCTGCTTGAGGCCGAGCGAGATCCGGCGCGCCGAGGGGTCGACGCCGAGCACCATGGCTTCGACGTTGTCACCGACGTTGAGGATCTTCGAGGGGTGCTTGACGCGCTTGCTCCACGACATCTCGCTGACGTGGATCAGGCCTTCGACGCCGGGCTCGAGCTCGATGAACGCGCCGTAGTCGGTGAGGCTCACGGCCTTGCCGCCGACGCGGGCGCCGGCCGGGTAGCGTTCCATGACCGTCGTCCAGGGATCGGCCACGAGCTGCTTGTGGCCGAGCGAGACGCGCTCGGTCGCCTGGTCGTACTTGAGCACCACGACTTCGATGTTCTCGTTGACCTTGAGCACTTCCGACGGGTGGCCGACGCGGCCCCACGACATGTCGGTGATGTGCAGCAGGCCGTCGATGCCGCCGAGGTCGATGAAGGCGCCGTAGTCGGTGATGTTCTTGACCACCCCGGTGAGCACCTTGCCCTCCGACAGCGTCTCGAGCGTGTGCTTCTTCTTCTCGGCGTTCTCCTCCTCGAGGAGGACCTTGCGCGAGAGCACGATGTTGCCGCGCTTCTTGTTGACCTTGATGACGCGCATGCGCAGTTCCTGGCCGCGCAGCGCGTCGAGGTTGCGCACGGGGCGCACGTCGATCTGGCTGCCGGGAAGGAACGCGCGGACGCCGATGTCGACGGCCAGGCCGCCCTTGATCCGTTCGATGACGCGGCCGATGACCACCTTGCGCTCGGCAAAGGCCTTCTCGACTTCGTCCCAGATCTTCATCTTCTCGGCTTTTTCGCGCGAGAGGACGATGTGACCGTCGCGGTCTTCGGTGCGTTCGAGGAGCACGTCGACGAGGTCGCCGGCCTGCACCGTGACGACGCCGTTCTCGTCGAGGAACTCGTTGACCGAGATCACGCCCTCGGACTTGTAGCCGACATCGACGACGACTTCGTTTTCGTTGACTTTGAGGACCGTGCCCTTGACGACTTCACCTTCCGCGATGTTGCGGAAGCTGTTATCGTAAAGGTCCAAGAGGCGGGAGAATTCCGCCGGGTCCATATCCTCATCGAAGCCACCATGTATCTGCGGGGTGGCTTTGAGGGTGTGCCGGCCCGCGGGCTGAGAAGCTCCCGGGGTCGGCGCGCCCTGGGGCTCTTGTGCCTGCTCTTCGTGCGTTGCCATTGACGTGCGCGTCCTCCTGACGTCTAGATTTGCCGGTCGGGGTAAGCGGGGGCCGGCGCCCCGCGATTTGTCGCGCCGCTGAACCCAAGGGCTCTGTAGGCGTAACCAACAGAATTTACGTCACTTAGGTTGCACTGTCAAGGAATCCGAGAGGACGCGACATGGCGAAGAGAACCGCACCGAAGCGCAAGACGGCCGGAAAGAGCTCCGCGAAAGCCGCCAAGTCGGGCCGATCGGCCCCCGTCGCGCCCGCGCACGGCCAAGGCCGCCAAGGCCGCCAGCGCCAGACCCGCGGCCGCCAAGGCGAAGAAGGCGGCCAAGGCGACGCAAACCGGCAAAGCCCGGAAGGGCCCGCTGAAGGCCAAGGCCACGCCCAAGAAAGGCGCCGCCAAGAAGAGCACCTCAAACGAAGAGGACCGCCAAGAAGAGCGTCGCCACCGCCAGAAAGGGTGCCGCCAAACAGCTCACTGCCTCGAAGGCCGCGTCGAGGCGCGCCGCCGCGGCGCGTCCGCCGGCCAAGGCGCCGGCGAGGAAGGCCGCCCCGACGAAGGCCGTTGCCGTGAAGCAGGCGCCGGTGAGGCCCGCGCCGAGGAAGACCGCGCCGAAGAACGCCTCGCCGAAGAAGGCCGCGCCGGTAAAGACCGCGCCGGTCAAGGCGGCGGCGTCCACATCGGGCCGCAAGCTCCCGTCGCTCGACCGCGAGCGCCGCGTCGTGCGCGAGTCGGACCTGCCGCCCTCGGCGCCGTCGAGCCTCGCCCCGAACCGCCACGCCAGTGCCGCCAGCAGCGGCAACGACGAGATGCGGGTGCGCCTGGCCAACAACCCGAACGGTTCGGAACTCTCCGCCGGCGATCCCGACGTCGACTGGCAGGCGGCCGGCACGGTGGGCGATGAAGCGCCGGGCGGCGACAACCCGACCCCCGACCAGGACGTGGTCGAAGACATCGGCCGGGCCCTCGGCGTCCAGTACGACGACGACGAGGAGCTGCAGGGCGGCGACGAGATCGCGGCTCGCGACCACGACCGCTGGGAACTCGACCCGGCCTCGTCCGAGGACTTCGAAGACCGGTAGCTGCTACCTCGCGGCCGGCGGTTCCTGGTTCCCGGCCCCCTGGCGCTCTCCGGCCAGCGCCAGCACGCGCGCGACCACATCGTCGATCGACATGCCGGTCGTGTCGATGTAGACGGCATCGGCGGCGCGCACGAGCGGCGCCACCGTGCGCGTCGCATCCGACCGGTCGCGCGCGGCCAGGTCCTCGGCGACGTGCGCCACGCTGCCCTGCTTGCCGCCGGTGTGGGCCGGGTCGGTGGCGCGGCGCCGGGCCCGTTCGTCGGGCGACGCGTCGAGGTAGATCTTGAGCTCCGCGCCCGGGAAGACGACGGTGCCGATGTCGCGCCCTTCCATCACCACGCCGCCGTCGCGCCCCATGGCGCGCTGGCGCTCGACCAGCAGTTCCCGCACGGCGCCGTTGCGCGCGACGAGCGCCGCCGCGCGGTCGATGTCGGGCGTGCGGATCGCGGCCGACACGTCGTGGCCGTCGATGCGGATGTGGCCCTCGTCCAGATCGAACACGGCCGCGCGGGCGATCGCCGCCACCCCCTCGCTGTCCTCGAGCGGCGTGCCGTTCGCGAGCGACAGCCACGCCACCGCGCGATACATCGCGCCGGTGTCGACGTGCCGATAGCCCAGGGCGCGGGCCGACGCCCGGGCCACGGTGCCTTTGCCCGCACCGGAAGGTCCGTCCACGGCGATCACGAGGCGCTTCACAACCGCGCAGTGTAACATGCGGCCTTCGTGGTCAATTTCCGCGTTCAGCGCGCCGTGCTCGTCGTCGTTCTGCTCGTCGCCGCAGCGGCCTGGGCGGCCCGGCCCTATGTCGATGCCGCCGCCTTCATCGTCCGCGCCGCCAATCTCACCGAAGGCGTGCCGGGACGGATAGCCGCGGCCCGCGCCCACGCCACCACGCGCCGGGATCTGGCGCCGATAGCCACGCGCCACGGCGCCGTGCCCGCCCGCCTCTACCGCCCGGCCCGGGTCTCGCGCGCGGTGCTGCTGGTGCCCGGCGTGCACATGGACGGCATCGACGAGACGCGCCTGGTCGGCATGGCCGAAGACCTGGCCGCCACCGGCTACGCGGTCGTGACCGTCGCCCCTCCCGACCTGCGCGAGTTCCGGATCACGCCCGCCAACACCGACGTCATCGAGGACGCGGCGACGTGGATCGCGAATCAGCCGGAGCTGGCGCCCGATGGCCGCGTCGGCATGGTCGGCATCAGCTTCTCGGGCGGCCTGTCGGTCGTGGCCGCCGGCCGGCCCGGCCTGCGCGACCGCGTGGCCTTCGTGATGTCGTTCGGCGGGCACGGCGACCTCGGGCGGGTGATGCGCTATCTCTGCTCCGGCGGCGCCCCGCCCCCGCCGCCGCCCGCGGCCCTCGGCGAGGTGGTCGACGGCGCGGACACGCTCGTGATGCGCCCGCCGCACGACTACGGCGTGACCGTCGTCCTGCTCACCTTCGCCGACCGGGTGGTGCCGGCCGATCAGGTCGCCGCGCTCCGCGCCGGCATCGGCATCTACCTGCGGGCCTCGTCGCTGACCCTGGTCGACATGGGTCAGGCGGAGGCCGAGTTCGCCCGCGCCCGCGCCTACGCCGACACGCTGCCCGAGCCGTCGCGCGCGCTGATGACCCACGTCAACAACCGGGCCGTGGACCGAACTCGGTCCGCTGCTGCTCCCGGTGGTGGAGGCGCTGGGCCCGGCCCCGGAGGTGCGCGCCCTCTCGCCCGAGCTGGTGACGCCGCCGCGCGCGCCGGTGTTCCTGCTCCACGGCAGCGAGGACTCGGTGATCCCGCCGCTCGAAACGCTGTATCTGGCCGCGCACCTGCGCCCGCAGGTCAAGGTCCGCGCCCTGCTCAGCGGTCTCATCACGCATGCCGAAGTGGACCGGTCGGCGGCGGCCGCCGACGTGTGGGAACTGACGCGCTTCTGGCGCGACCTGATGCGATACTAAGGGGCGCCCGCGTCCGGGCGTCCTCGGCGGCTAGGAACCAGCGGCGAGCGGCCAAGGAACCGAACTGCACATGCCACCTCGCCCACCGGCTCGATCGTCGTCACGCCGCTCCTCCGGCCCCGGCCGTCCCGCGGCCAAAGCCAGCGCCCCGCCGCGCACCCGGGCCCCGCGCGGCGCCGCCGCCGCCCGCCCGGCGCGTCCGGAGGAGCGCCCGCCTCCCCGCCCCCGCCGGCCCGCGCCCGCCGCTGCCGCCGACGACCGGCCCGGCGCCGTCCGCCTGCAGAAGCTGCTCTCGGCCGCCGGCATCGCGTCGCGCCGCACCGCCGAATCGCTGATCAGCGAAGGGCGCGTCACCGTGAACGGCGCCGTCGTGGACACGCTCGGGGCCAAGGCCGTGCCCGACGTCGACGACGTGCGGGTCGACGACCGGCGGGTCAAGACCGTCACCCGGCAGCGCTACATCCTGCTCAACAAACCGCGCGGCTACGTGACCACGCGCGAGGATCCGGAAGGCCGCCGCACGGTGATGGATCTGCTCGGCGGGGTGCGCGAGTACGTCTACCCGGTGGGCCGGCTCGATTACGACACCGAGGGCCTGCTGCTGCTCACGAGCGACGGCGACCTGGCGGCGAAGCTGACGCACCCGCGCCACGAGGTGGCGCGCGTCTACGAGGCCATCGTCATGGGCGAGCCGAGCGACGAGGCCCTCGACGAGCTGCGCCGCGGCATCTTCCTCGACGGCCGGCGCACGGCGGAGGCCGAGGTGATGCGCGGCACCACCATCGGCAAGGGCCGCGACCACACCACCAAGATCGTGCTCACGCTGCGCGAGGGCCGCAACCGCCAGGTGCGCGAGATGTGCCAGCGCATCGGCCACCCGGTGCGGTCGCTGCAACGCGTGCGCATGGGGCCGCTGTCACTGCGCGGACTGCCGACGGGCCACTGGCGCGATCTCACGACCGCCGAAGTGGCGTCGCTGCGCGCCGCCACTTCCCGGGCCGGCCAGAGATGACCGGCGCCACCTGCGTCGTCGGCGCGGTCGCGTCCCGGCCGGTCGCTTGACCTTCACGATGATGCCCAACACGCGCCCGCTCCGGTCCTCGTTCTCTGCGCGCTCCTGCTCGGACCGGTCCAGGTCCACGCCCAGGGGGCCAGCGCCGCACCGCGTCTCCGGGACGCCAGGTCACTGTCCGGCAGCCACCCCGGCGCCGGCGCCGCGCCGCGGCTCCCGGTGCGGATCACGCGCCCCGGTCCCAGGCAGGTCGACATCGGCCCCGGCGGCACCTCGGGCATGACGAGCGTGGCGTTTCCGTCGAGCACCGCGGTCTTTCCCAACCCGGACCGCGGCTTCTACACCTGGGCCGACGCCGACGCCGACGGTTACGCCGCTGCCCGGGCCGCCGGGTTCACGCTGCTGCGGCAGTACTTCATGCTCGACGCCTACCGGAACAGCCCGCTGCCGCAGTCGTTCCTGACCAGCCTCACCGCCGAGTTCACCCTGGCGCGCCAGGCCGGCCTCAAGCACATCGTGCGCTTCGCCTACAACTTCGGTCCGTATCCGAATCCCGACGCCGACGCTTCCCAGGTGCGTATCGAGCAGCACCTGCAGCAGCTGGCGCCGGTGCTGGCCGCCAACGTGGACGTGATCTCGTCGTTCGAAGCCGGCTTCATCGGGGCCTGGGGTGAATGGCATTCGTCCACCAACGGCCTCGACACCGACCCTGCCGCGAAGGCCGCGATCCTGGCGGCGTTGATGGCCGCGGTGCCGCCGTCGCGCATGATCGCGCTCCGCTATCCCTCGGACATGCAGCTCCTGAACGGCGTCCCGATCACGGCCGGCGAAGCCTTCTCGGGCACCAACCGCGCCCGCGTCGGCTCCCACCAGGATTGCTTCCTGGCCAGCGACGACGACTGGGGCACGTGGGGCCGGAGCGGCAACCCCTTCTGGTACGACAAGGCCTACATCGCCGAGAACGGCCGCTGGGCGGTCGTCGGCGGCGAGACGTGCAACGTCAACCCGCCGCGATCGCTGTGCCCGACGGCCCTGGCCGAACTCGAGTACATGCACTTCAGCAACCTGGACGTGGACTACGAGCCGGTCG
Organism: uncultured Acidobacteriota bacterium; assembly: GCA_963834325.1. Lineage (GTDB taxonomy): Bacteria > Acidobacteriota > Vicinamibacteria > Vicinamibacterales > UBA2999 > CADEFD01. The sequence goes on along the minus strand of CAWIBL010000012.1, from coordinate 1,246,763 downwards.
TGGTGCAGGGCTTCAGGAACGACGGGTGCTACGACGAGATCAGCCGCCGGCTGGGCTACCGGCTGGAACTCGGTGCCGCCACCTTCGCCACGAGCGCGCGGCGCGGCGCCAGCCTGCCGTTCACGATACAGATTCGAAACGTCGGCTATGCCGCGATGTTCAACGCGCGGCCGGTGTTTGCCGTGCTGACCGGCCCGGGCGGCCGCTACGTCACGGCCCTGGCCGTCGATCCGCGGTCGTGGGCGGCCGGCGCCAGCTTCGCGCTCAGCACCGCGATCCCCCTGCCGTCCGGCATGGTCCCGGGCACCTACCGGCTGGCGCTCTGGCTGCCCGACCAGGCGCTCTCGATCCAGAACGATCCGCGCTTCGCCGTGCGCTTTGCCAATGACGGCGTGTGGGATGCGGTGACCGGCGAGAACGTCCTGACGACCGCCATCACCATCACGCCGTAAGCGTCGTCACTGCTCTTCGGCGCCGGGCGAGGCGGTCGGGTCGTCGCCCTCTTCGAGCGGCAGCATCTCTTCCGAGACCGGCGTCTCCATGAGCAGCGCCGGCGGATCGAAGCCGAGCGCCTGCACCATGTCCTGCATGTTGGGCAGGTCGGCCAAATCCTTCAGGCCGAAGCGGATCAGGAACTCCTTGGTCGTGCCGTAGAGGAACGGCCGCCCCACCACGTTCTTGCGCCCGACGATCTTGATGAGATGACGCTCGAGCAGCGTCGACAACACGCCCGAGGCGTTCACCGCGCGGATCTCGTTCACCTCGGCCGCCGTCACCGGCTGGCGGTAGGCGATGACCGAGAGCGTCTCGAGCGCCGCCACCGACAGCTTCTGGGTGTTGCGTTCGTGGAACAACCGCCGGACCCAGTCGTGCAGTTCGGGCCGGGTGGTGATCTGATAGCCACCCGCCACTTGGGCCAGATGCAGCCCGCCGGGCCGGGCGTAGCGCGCGATCAAGGCCTCGATGGCCGCCTGCACGTCTTCCTTCGGCTCGTCCGAGAGCAGCTTGAGCAGCATCTTCGGCGTGAGCGGCTCGGGCGAGGCGTAGACCAGCGCCTCGACGATGGCCTCGAGCTGCCCCAGATCCATGCGCGGCCGGGCCCCGGACTCCAGCTCGTCGCCGGCCGTCACCATAGACAGCGGTCGATTCGGAGACGGCATCAGCCGCGTCGCCCTCGGCCTCGGACGCGGTTTCCTCGCCGAGCCCGTTCTCGGGCGCGACGTCGTCGCCGCCGACGGCCTCGGCCACCTCTCGCGCCCAGGACTCCGCTGCCGCGGCTCCGCTCCGTACCGTCGCCGGCACGTCGTGCGGATCCTCCCGGTCATCGTGAGGCGCAGGCACGTTGGGGTCCTTGGGCATCTCGTCACTCATCGGTCGTCGTCCTCGTCGGCGTCATCAGCCACATCGCCCGGCTCGGCCGGCTCGTTCTCCGGCGGCGGCGCGTCCGCCGACGGCGGCGGCACGTCGTCGGTGGCGTGCTGGTGGGCCTTGTACTCGTCTTCGGGATCGTGAATGGGATGCGGGGCGTCGGTGGGGCGAGCCCGGCGATAGATGCGGATGGCCCCGGCGCCGCCCGGCTGGAACACGCGCACCAGCTTGAGGCGAATCATCTCGAGCAGGGCCAGGAAGGTGACGATCAGGTCGGCGCGCCCGGCGACATCGTCGAAGAGCTGGTCGAAGCCGCAGGCCTCGCTGTCGGACAACCGCGCCAGGAGCTCTTCGATGCGCGTCTCGATCGACAGCTGCTCGGGCGGCAACACCACGTGCGGCGCGTCCTTGGCCCGTTCGAGCACGCGCCGGAACGCCGCCAGCAGACCGAACAGGTCCACGTCGAGCTCGGGTTCGACCGGCTCGCCGGCAATCTCCTCGATGCGCGCGTCGGGCCGCGTCCACTGCGCGTTGCGCAGCGTCTCGCGCTCGTGCAGCAACTCCGCGGCGGCCTTGAACCGCTGGTGGTCGAGCAGGCGCTGCACCAGCAGGTCGCGCGGGTCGATCTCGTCGCCGGGGTCGGTCGAGGCCGCTTCCTGGCGCGGCAGCAGCGACCGGCTCTTGATGTGGATGAGCGTCGCCGCGGTGACCAGGAACTCGCTGGCCACGTCGAGGTTCAGCTCCTGCATCAGGTTGAGATAGGCCAGGTACTGCTCGGTGATGAGCGCGATGGGAATGTCGTAGACGTTCACCTCGTTCTTCTTGATGAGGTGCAGCAGCAGGTCGAGCGGACCGTCGAACTGCTCGAGGTGCAGCGGGATCGAGTCGAGCTGCGACTCGAAGCCGTCGCCCGCCGAGCCCCGCTCGCGATCGTCGTTAGTAGGCAAGCTTCACGGCCTCGCGCACGCGCTGCATGGTCTCGACGGCGGTCAGCCGCGCCCGACGCGAGCCCTCCATCACGATCTCGCGGAGGTAGCCGGGACGGGCCAGGACCGCGGCGCGGCGCTCGCGGATCGGCTCGAGCCGGGCGTTGATGGCCGCGGCCAGCTTGGTCTTGACCTCGACGTCGCCGACCTTGCCGGCTTGGTAGCGGGCTTTGAGGTCGTCCACTTCGGCCTGATCGGGATTGAAGGTGTCGTGATACACGAACACCGGGTTGCCCTCGACCGTGCCCGGGATGTCGGCGCGCACCCGCTTCGGGTCGGTGTACATCGACCGCACCTTCTTCACCACCGTGGCGGCGTCGTCGGACAGGTCGATGGTGTTGCCGTAGCTCTTGCTCATCTTCCGGTTGTCGAGCCCGGGCAGGCGCGGCGTGGGCGTGAGCAGCGACTGCGGCTCGCCGAACACCGGGCCGTAGAGGTGATTGAAGCGGCGCACCACTTCGCGCGACAGCTCGAGGTGCGGCACCTGGTCCTCGCCCACCGGGACCACGTGAGCCCCGTAGATGATGACGTCGGCGGTCTGCAGCAGCGGATAGCCGAGGAAACCGAGGTTGCCGAGGTCGCGATCGGTGAGCTGCTCGGTCTGTTCCTTGTAGGTAGGCACGCGCTCCAGCCAGGAGATGGGCGTGACCATCTGCAACAGCAGATAGAGCTCGGCGTGTTCGGGCACCAGCGACTGCACGAAGATGGTGCTGCGCTCGGGGTCCACGCCGCAGCCGATCCAGTCGGCCACGTTGTCCACGGCGTTGGCGACGAGTTCCGAGGTCTCGTTGAAATGGCTGGTCAGGGCGTGCCAGTCGGCCACGAAGTAGAAGGCCTCGTAGTCGTCCTGCAGCGCCACCCAGTTGTCGAGGGCGCCGACGAGGTGTCCGAGATGCAATCGTCCGGTCGGGCGCATGCCCGACACCACGCGTTTCTTCGTCACAGCAGCAGACCCAGGATGAAGCTTTGCACCGGGCGCACCACCCGGAACAGCACGCCCGAGAACATCAGGGCATAGAGCACGAAAATGCCGTAGGGGCGAATGCGCTCGAACCCGTCGGCCAGCGACGGCGGCAGCACGCCCATGAGCACGTTGCCGCCATCGAGCGGCGGCACCGGCAGCATGTTGAAAATGGCCAGCAGCACGTTGATCATGGTGAAGAAGAACGCCCCGCTGGCCACCGCCCCGAGTTCCTCGCCGCCCTCGTAGACCGCCGCGAACGCCAGCGACCCGGCCACCGCCATCAGCAGGTTGCTGGCCGGGCCGGCGGCGGCGATGAGGGCGAAGTCGCGGCGCGGCGACACCAGATTGCGGAAGTCCACCGGCACGGGCTTGGCCCAGCCGATGAGCGGCACGCCGGTGGCAAACGCCATGAGCGGGAAGACCACCGTCCCGATCGGATCGATGTGCACCAGCGGGTTGAGCGACAGCCGCCCGAGCAGGCGCGCCGTCGAATCCCCGAGCCGGTCGGCCGCCCAGGCGTGCGCCGCCTCGTGCACCGTCAACGACACGATCAGGACCCCCAGCGACAGCCCGATCCCGAGAAAATCCACGTTCTCCAAAGCGCACAAGCGTACCACAGCCGCCAGCGCGCCGCAGCCGTCCGGACCGCGGCGCGCCGGGCCTCAGACGGCGCTGGCCTTGCGGGCGAAATGGGTCAGGACGGCGTCGGCGCACTTCTGGCCGACCAGCGGCACGAGCTCCTCGCGCGTCGCCCGGCGCACGCCGGCCATGCTGCCGAACTTCGTGAGCAGAGCCCGCCGCCGGCGCGGCCCGACCCCGGCAATCGCGTCGAGCTCGGAGGTGAGGTCCCGCTTCGTCCGCGACTGGCGGTGGAAGGCCACGGCAAAGCGGTGCGCCTCGTCGCGGATGCGCTGCAGCAGGAGCAGCGCCGGCCCGGTCCGGGGAAACGCGATCGGCTGGTCCGAGTCGCGCGTGAAGACCAGCTCCTCGCGCTTGGCCAGCCCGATGGCGACCAGGTTGGCGAGCCCGACACGTTCGAGCGAGGCGTAGGCGGCGGCGAGCTGCCCCTTGCCGCCGTCCACCACCAGCAGGTCGGGGAACGGCCCCCCGGCCGCGACCAGCTTGGCGAAGCGCCGCTGGACGACCTGCGCCATGGCCGCGAAGTCGTCCAGGAACCGGGGCTCGGACGCCACCCCGGCCGTGGAGCCGGAGACCCGGTACTTCCGGTACTCGCCCTTGGCCATGCGGCCGTCCTCGCAGACGACGAGCGAGGCGACGGTCTCGCTGCCCTGCAGGGTCGAGATGTCGATGCACTCGATGCGGCGCGGCAAGACCGGCAGGGCAAGGGCCTGCTGCAGGTCTTCGAGCGCCTGCAGGCCGGGGCCGCCGGTGTCGGCGCGGGTGCGGGCCAAGACCTCGGCGTTGCGCGTGGCCAGTTCCACGAGACGCCGCCGATCGCCGCGCTGCGGCACGACCAGCTTCACCTTGCGGCCACTCCGCGCCGACAGCCACGCCTCCATGGCCTCGGCGTCCTCGATGGCCACCGGGATGTAGACCTCGCGCGGGGCGTCGTGCTCCTCGTAGAACTGCTGCAACGCCGCGGTGATCACCGCCTCTTCCCCCCCGAGCACGTCGGCCGACTGGCTGTGCAGGGTCACGCGCTCGACCACCCGGCCGCGCCGCACCTGGAACACCTGGATGACCGCCCCGCCCTCGTCGATGGCCAGCCCGAAGGCGTCCCGATCGCCGAGTTCGGCGGTGGCCATCTTCTGCTGCCGCGCGCCGAGCGCCTGCACCACGCGCATGGCGTCGCGATGCTGGGCGGCTTCCTCGTAGCGCTCGTGGCCGGCCGCGTCGACCATGCGCGCTTCGAGCTCACCCGCCAGCTCGTCGACCCGGCCCTCGAGCAGCAGGTGCACGTCGTCCACGGCCTGGCCGTAGCGCTCCGGCGAGCACAGCTCGGCCACGCACGGCGCCAGGCAGCGCTTGATGTCGTATTCCAGACATGGACGGGCGCGCCGGCCGGTGATGACCTCGCTGCACGAGCGCAGGCCGAAGAGGCGATGACTCAGCGTAATGGTGCGCCGGGCCAGGGAGGCCGGCAGGAACGGCCCGGCATAGACGTCGCCGTCGCGGGCCACCTGGCGGGCCACCAGCACCCGCGGGAACGGCTCGGTCACCGTCAGCCGGAGGTAGGGATAGCTCTTGTCGTCGCGCAGCAGGATGTTGTACTTGGGCGCCCGCCGCTTGATGAGGTTGTTCTCGAGGGCCAGGGCTTCGACCACCGAGTCGGTGACGATGACCTCGAGCGACGTCACTTCGTCGAGCAGGGCGTCGGTCTTGGGCCCCGATCCGTAGGCCCCCAGATACGACCGGACCCGGTCGCGGAGCGACCGCGCCTTGCCCACGTAGATCGTCTGACCCTCGGGGTTCCCGTAGAGATAGACGCCGGGCTGCTCCGGCAGCCGGGCGATCTGTTCCTTGAGATCCTGAATGGCCATGGACTACGCTAGAGCCGCATCTCGGACGCCAACCCCATCCTCCATTCTATCGAATGACCTTCACCGGCATCATCGGCGCGGCGTGCATGTTCCCGCTGCGCCTCATCATCAACACCAGCGTGGCCTTGGGCATCCATCCCAACGTCCTGACGCTCATCGGGGTCATCGTCAACGTCGGGGCCGCGTGGGCCCTGGCGCAGGATCGCTTCGTGCTGGCCGGCGTCATCATGATTGCCGCCAACGTCTTCGACTTCATCGACGGCAAGGTCGCCCACATCACCGGCAAGCAGTCGGAGTTCGGGGCCTTCTGGGACTCGACGCTCGATCGCTTCTCGGACCTGGCGCTCTTCACCGGCCTCATCTGGCTCTACTCGTCGCTCGGCCGCGAAGGCTACGTGCTCGTCGCCACCCTGGCCCTCATCTTCTCGATCATGACGAGCTACGCGCGGGCCCGCGCCGAGTCGCTGATCGAGAAGTGCAAGGTCGGCTTCATGGAGCGGCCCGAGCGCATCGTGCTCTTCATGATCGGCGCCTTCACCGATCGCATGGCCGGGGTGCTGTGGGTCATCCTGACGCTGGCCGTGATCACCGTGGCCAACCGCATCTACTACACCTATCTGGCGCTCAACCGGCTGCCGATGCCGACCACCGAAGGCGTCACGGGCACGTTCTGGCGCTTCTTCTTCTGGCGCGACGAGCGCGCCACGCTGCCCTACGACCTCTGGGTGATCGCCATCCTGGCGTTCGTGTGGCTCGTGCCGCCGGACTGGATCCGCGACCCGACGGCCTCGGGGCTGGGCCTGCTGGGCCTGCTGCTGCGCTGAGCCGGCGGGGCTACGCCCACACGGCCTTGCGCGCGGCCTCGGCGGTCACGAGGCCTTCCTCTTCCGCACCACGGCCTTCGGGCCGGCGGCTGACTTGAGCGCCTTCTTGGCCACCGGTTCCTGCGCCTCCTCCACCTTGGCGGTGGGTTTGCGCCCGGTGCTCACCTGGTCGAGGCTGCGGCGCAGCGCTTCCATCAGGTCGATGACCTTGGGCGGCGCTTCTTCTTTCTGCACTACCACGTCCTCGCCGGCGACCTTGGCGTCGATGATGGCGCGCAGTCCGGCCTGGTACTCGTCGGTGTAGGTTTTCAGGTCGAGCGGCGCCTGGTAGCTGGCAATCACCTGCTGCGCCAGCTTGGCTTCGGCCGGGGTGACCTTGCCGCGCACCTCGCGCAGCTCGTCGATCTGATCGATGGTGCGGATCTCGGCGGCGTGGTGCAGCGTGTACATCACCAGGCCCTGCTTGTGGGGCTTCACCGCCACCAGGTATTCGCGGCCGTGGATGGCCATCTTGCCGATGCCCGCCTTGCCGGCCATGCCGTCGCGCATGACCGCATACGCGTCGGCGGCCATGGGCGTGTCGGGGGCCAGGTAATAGGCCTTGTCCACGTACATCGGGTCGATCTCGCCTTCGTCGGCGAACTGCTCGAGGTTGATCACCTTGGTCGACTCGGTCTTGACCTTGGCGATGTCCTCTTCTTCCACCACCACCCAGCGGCCCTTCTCGAACTCGTAGCCCTTGACGATCTCGGCGCTGGTAATTTCCCGCTCGCACGACGGGCACCACTTCTTCTGCTGGATGCGGGTCTGGCACTCCTCGTGGAGCTGGTTGAACGAGATGGTCGCGCTCGACTCGGTCGCCGGATACACGCGCACCGGGATCGTGACGAGACTGACCTTGAGATAGCCCTTCCAGGTTGGTCGCGCGGCCATATCGGCAACTCCAGGGACCCGTCAGGGGTCCAGCACAGTGTCCTATCGGTCGGTCCGCCGTGGGCAATTAGGGGCAGCGCCGTGTCGTCCCGGCTCTAGACGTCCTGCCGCGCGTCGTGCCCGCCGAGGTGCAGGCCCGGGCCGGCCTCGATGTCGATGGCGTGTTCGGCGATCTTCTGATGCAGGAGGTGCCGGACCTCGCCCATCCGCGGCCCGGGCACGGGCAGGCGCCGGGCCAGGGTCCGCAGCCGCGAGGCGACAATCAGCGTCGGCGCCTCCCCCTCCATCCAACGCAGGCCGCCAATCTGCGCGTAGGGCATGAAGCCCGACTCGGCCCAGATGCCGTCGGCGTAGAGCCCCCGCGTAATCCGGGCGCTGAGGGGCACGGCCCCGGCGTAATAGACGAACATCATCAGCTCGCCGAAGATGGCCGGGAGCGGCCGCGGCACGAACAGCGCCGAGAGCAGCAGGCAGCCCATGGCCACGCCGATGGCCAGGCTCATGACGTAGAAGGGCGGCCGGGGCACCGGCCAGACCACGAGCGCCGCCGACCGACGACGCAGCCAGCGGGCCAGGTCGAGCCCGGTGCGCACGTTCGCCACGAGGAAACCGAGACCCAGCAGGAACAGCACCTGGGGCAGCAGGTTGACGAGGGCCACAGCCCGATTCTGCCCGCCCGCCGTCCGGGCGTCAATTCTCGGGGGCGGGGGCCTCGGCCCGGGCGAGCGTCGGATCGAAACAGCGGCGGCACCGGGCCTCGTAGGTGCCCTGCGCGCCGAGCAGCACGCGGTCGGCGTTGGCCACGAGCCGCTGGGTGTGATTGGCCGGGCTGCCGCACACCATGCAGATGGCGCGCGTCTTGGTGATGTATTCGGCAATCGCCAGCAGATGGGGCATCGGCTCGAAGGGCCGGCCCAGGTAGTCCTGGTCCAGGCCGGCGACGATCACCCGCATGCCGCGGTCGGCCAGCGCGGTGCAGGCCGCCGGCAGGGCGGCGTCGAAGAACTGCCCCTCGTCGATGCCGACCACTTCGGTGTCGGCGCGCACCTTGCTCAGCAGGTCGGCCGACGAGGCGGCCGGCTCGGCCTCGAGCCGCAACTCGCTGTGCGACACGATCTGGTCGTCGGCGTAGCGGATGTCGACGGCCGGCTTGAAGATCTGCACCCGCTGGCGCGCGATCTGGGCGCGGCGGACCCGGCGGATCAGTTCCTCGCTCTTGCCGCTGAACATGCTGCCGACGATGACTTCGAGCCAGCCCTGGCTGGCGGCGCGCACGACGTCCATGCGGGTTCCTGGGACCGAGCCGGCCGCGCTAGGCGCGCGACTGGTATTCCCCGGTCTCGGTGCTCACGCGGACCACGTCGCCTTCGCCGATGAACGGCGGCACCTGCACGACCATCCCGGTTTCGGTCGTGGCCGGCTTGAGCTGGTTGGTGGCGGTGGCGCCCTTGATGGCCGGCACCGTCGACACGATCTTCATGTCCACGGTCGGCGGCAGCTCGATGCCCACCGGTTCGGCGCCGTAGAACTCCACGTCGATGGTCATCTCGGGCTTCAGGAAGCCGACCGAGTCGCCGAGCGCTTCGTCGCTGAGCCGGGTCTGCTCGTAGCTGTCGGTGTCCATGAAGTGGTGGCCTTCGGCGTCGCTGTAGAGATACTGCATCTGCTTCTCGTCGAGCACCGCGCGCTCCACCGAGTCGTCCGAGCGCAGCCGCTGTTCCGAGGTGGCGCCGTTGCGCAGGTTCTTGACTTTGATGCGCACGAAGCCCCGCAGGTTGCCGGGCGTCTTGTGTTCGAGTTCCAGGACGCGCAGGAGCTCGCCCTCTTGCTTGATGATCATGCCGCGCTTGAGGCGCGTTGCCGAAAGGTTGTCTGCCATGGGGGTCGTCTTTGCTGTCGTCCTAGATCCGCTGGATGTTACCACGCGGCCCTGGGCCCGGCCGGCGGCCCGGCCAGTCGCCGCGCCCGGTCCGGCCGAGGGCGCCGGCCGTGCTACCATCGGCCTCGTGGCGTTCGCACGCTGGGACCCGGTTCGTGATCTGCTGGCCATCCAGTTGAAGATGGAGCGCCTGCCCGCGCCTGCCCAGAAGGGCTGGGTGCCGGCCGCCGATTTGTGCGAAACGGCCGAGGCCTACATCGTCACCGCCGAGCTTCCCGGAGTGGCCCGGCAGCAGATTCGCGTCGACATCCACGACGGCCACCTCACCCTGCACGGCCGCCGCGACGCCCGCGTGGCCTGCGAGCAATACCACCAGGTGGAACGCGGCCACGGCGAGTTCAGCCGCACCTTCCGCCTGCCGCACGACGTCGCCGCCGACCGCGTGTCGGCGGAGTTGAAGGACGGCGTGCTCACCATCGTCGTGCCCAAGCTGGCCGGCAACGGTCCGCGCCGCGTCGACGTCGGGTGATCGCCGTGCGCCGCCTGGCCCTGGCCGTGGTGCTCGTGCTCGCCGGGCTCGCGGCCGGCCTGGTCGTCTCGGGCCGCATGCGGGTCACGAGCGACGCCGCCGCCATCGAGCAGACGCGCCCCGCCCCGGCCGGCCCGGCCCGAACCCGCAGCGGTCGCCGCGCCCGGCCCCGACTTCACCCGGGTGGCCGCCCAGACCACCGGCGCCGTCACCAACATCTCGTCGCTGCAGATGGTGCGGCGCTCGCCCTCGCCTTTCACCAACGATCCGTTCTTCCAGTATTTCTTCGGCGACGCCGACGAGATGTTCGGCAGCCGCAACCGCTACGAGTCGAGCCTCGGCTCGGGCGTCGTCATCTCGAGCGACGGCTACGTGCTCACGAACAGCCACGTCGTCGGCGAAGGCGAGGTCGAAGTCACCGTCGGCTTGGCCGACAAACGCGAGCTGCGCGCCAAGGTCATCGGCGTCGACCCCTCGACCGACCTGGCGCTGCTCAAGGTCGAGGCCAAAGGCCTGCCGCTCATCCCGTGGGGCGACTCGTCCAAGCTGAAGGTCGCCGAATGGGTGTTGGCCATCGGCAACCCGTTCCAGCTCAGCTCCACGGTCACCCTCGGCATCGTCAGCGCGCTGGGCCGCGCCAATGTCGGCATCGCCGCCTACGAAGACTTCATCCAGACCGACGCCGCCATCAACCCGGGGAACTCGGGCGGCGCCCTGATCAACGCCCGCGGCGAGCTCATCGGCATCAACACGGCGATCTTCTCGCAGAGCGGCGGCTACCAGGGCATCGGCTTTGCCGTGCCCAGCAACCTGGCCCGGCGCGTCGTCGACGACCTGACGAAGTACGGCGTGGTGCGGCGCGGCTCCATCGGCTACTTCGAGGCCCAGCCGCTCACCTCGTCGGTGGCCACTGAGCTGCGCGCCCCGAGCACCGACGGCCTCGTCGTGATGCGCATCAGCCGGGTCAGCCCGGCCTACGACGGCGGCCTGCGGCCGGGCGACGTGATCCTGTCGCTGAACGGGCAACCCATTGCCGACCCCGCCGCCTTCATGCGCTCAATCGCCGACGCGCCGGTGGGCAGCGCGGTCCGGATGGAGATCCTGCGCGAGGCCCGGCGTCAGACCCTGACCATGCCGGTGCAGCAAGAACCGCCCCGGCAGCGCCGGCGCTAGTCGCGCCCGCTGCCCCACCGCACGGACTCCGGCGCCCGGCGTCCGGGGTGAACTCTGCGACCCGGGCTGTCGTCCATCTCCACATGACCTTCAGGACCGTCGTCCGCTGGACGGCGCGGACGGTGGTGGCGCTGGTCGGGCTGGCCGCGGCCGGTCTGGCCATCGCCTACTGGCGGTCCGACAACGAGTGCGCGTCGCGCGCCGCCGCGATCCCGGCGCACCCCATGAAAGCCGTGCGCTACTGCGACTACGGCGGGCCCGAGGTTCTGACGGTGCAGGACGTGGAGACGCCGTCCCCGAGCGACGACCAGGTGCTGGTGCGGGTCCACGCCGCCGCCGTCAATCCCGCTCGAGCTGCACTACATGCGCGGCACCCCCTACTTCATGCGGCTCGACGCCGGCCTGCGCCGTCCCGCCGTCGTCCGCCTGGGCGTGGACTTCTCCGGCACGGTCACCGCGGTCGGACCCCGGGTCACCCGGTTCAAGACCGGCGATGCGGTCTTCGGCGCGCGCAGCGGCGCCCTGGCCGAGTACGTGGCGGCGCCCGAACGGCTGCTGGCTCCCAAGCCGGCCAGAATCACCTTCGAACAGGCGGCAGCCGTCCCGGTCGCCGCGCTCACCGCCCTGCAGGCGCTGCGTGACCACGGACGCCTCCAGCCGGGCCAGCGCGTCCTCATCAACGGCGCCTCGGGCGGCGTCGGCACCTTCGCGGTGCAGATCGCCAAGGCGCTCGGCGGCGAGGTGACCGGCGTCAGCAGCGGACGCAACCTCGCCCTGGTGCGCTCGCTCGGCGCCGATCACGCCGTCGACTACACCGCCGAGAACTACACCACCGGGGCGGCGCGCTACGACCTGATCGTGGACATGGTCGGCAATCACCCGCTGCTCGACAACCGGCGGGTGCTGACGCCGCACGGCGCCTATGTGATGGTCGGCGGACCCGACGGCCGCTGGATCGCGCCGGTGGACCGGGTGATCCGCATGGTCCTGCTGTCGCCGTTCATCGAGCAGCGCTTCGGCATGATGCTCTCGACGTCGAACCAGGCCGACCTCGCCACCCTCACCGACCTGATGCAGGCCGGCCGGCTCACCCCGGTGATCGACCGCAGCTACCCGCTGCGCGAGGTGGCCGAGGCGATCCGCTACCTCGAGACCGGCCGCGCCCGCGGCAAGGTCGTCATCACCGTGGCCGGCTGACGAGATCCTGCGGCGCGGGCGGCCACGGCGCGGCGCGGCCGTCCTGCACCCACTGCCGCCGGCCGGACACCGCCGGTTCACCGCGCGCCACGCAGCGCCACAAGCGATCCGCGCCGACCGACACGCCGATGCGCGGTGTCCACACCAGGTCGGGCGCGGCCGTGGCGGCGGGCTGAATCGTGAGCGCCCCCTCGCTGAGCGACAGGCGATTGGCGGCCATGGTGATCCCCATGGCCCGCCCCAGGTTCCCGGGCCCGCGGCACAGGCTCGCGGTCTCGTGCGGCGTGTCGGTGGCGCCGAAGCGGCGCCGCCGCATCAGCGCCTCGCCCTCGAGCGGCGCCAGGGCCCGCAGCAGCACCGCGGCCGGATGCCCGTCGGCTTCGGTGACGGCGTTGAGCAGCAGGTGCATGCCGTAGTTCAGATAGACGTAGGCATGGCCCGGCGGGCCGTAGAGCGGCGCGGTGCGCGCGGTGCGGCCGGCCGCGGCATGGCAGGCCGGATCGGACTCGCCGATATACGCCTCCACCTCCACGATCCGCCCGGTGGTGCGCCCCTCGGGCGCGTCGTGCACGAGCAGCGTGCCGATGAGCTCGCGCGCGACCGTCAGCGTGGGACGGGCGTAGAAGGACGGCGGCAAGGCCCGCCGGCGAGCGCTCACGGGCGGATGCCGGCCTCGAGCACCGGGCGCAGGTAGCGGCCCGTGTGCGAGTCCGGGTTCATGGCGATCTGTTCCGGCGTGCCCATCGCCACCAGGCGGCCGCCGGCCACCCCGCCGTCCGGTCCGAGATCGATGACCCAGTCGGCGGTCTTGATGACGTCGAGGTTGTGCTCGATGACGACCAGGGTGCTGCCGGCCTCGAGCAGCTTGCTGAACGCCGCCAGCAGCTTGGCGATGTCGTCGAAGTGCAGCCCGGTCGTCGGTTCGTCGAGGATGTAGAGCATCCGGTCGCCGCCGGCCGACACCAGGTGCGAGGCGATCTTCACGCGCTGCGCTTCCCCGCCCGAGAGCGTCGTGGCCGGCTGGCCGAGCCGGATGTAGCCGAGGCCGATCTCGTCGAGCACCTGCAGGCGGCGCAGGACCTTGGGCGAACCGCTGAAGAACTGCAGCGCCTCGCGCACCGTGAGGTCGAGAATCTGCGTGACGTTCCGGCCCTTGTAGCGCATCGTCGAGGATGCCCGGCTTGAAGCGCTTGCCGTCGCACTGGTCGCACGGCACGTAGACGTCGGCCAGGAACTGCATCTCGACCTTCACCTCGCCCTCGCCCTGGCACGCCTCGCACCGTCCGCCCGGCACGTTGAACGAGAAGTGGCTGGCGGTGAGGCCCTTGGCGCGGGCTTCCTTGGTCGTGGCCAGCAGCTCGCGGATCGGGTCGAACGCCTTCAGATAGGTGACCGGGTTCGAGCGCGGCGTGCGCCCGATCGGCGTCTGGTCGACCAGCACCACGTCGGTGAGCAGCTCGGCGCCCTCGAGGCGGCGGTGAGAATCCGACCTTGCGGTCCCAGTCGCCCTTGGCCGCGCTTGAGCGCCGGCGTAGAGCACGTCGTGCACCAGCGTGGACTTGCCCGAGCCGCTCACCCCGGTGACGACCGTGAGCGTGTTGAACGGGATGTCGATGTCGACGTCGCGCAGGTTGTGCTCGCGCGCGCCGATGAGACGCAGGCGCTGGGGCGAGCCCTTGCGGCGGGTCACCGGCACGGCGATGTGCAGCTCGCCGCGCAGGTACTTGGCGGTGAGCGAGCGCGGCTCGGCGGCCAGGTCGGCCAGCGGGCCGTTGAAGATGACCCGGCCGCCCTGCTCGCCGGCGCCGAGCCCCATGTCGACGACGTGGTCGGCCACGGCGATCATGTCGGCGTCGTGCTCGACGACCAGCACCGTGTTGCCCTGATCGCGCAGCTGCCGCAGGATGGCGATGAGCCGCTGGTTGTCGCGCGGGTGCAGGCCGATCGACGGCTCGTCGAGCACGTAGAGCGTGCCGACCAGCGACGCGCCGAGCGACGTGGCCAGGTTGATGCGCTGCGCCTCGCCGCCCGACAGCGTCGACGACAGGCGATCGAGCGTGAGGTAGTCGAGGCCGACGTCGCTCAGGAAGCCGAGCCGGCGCCGGATCTCGACGAGCACCTTGTCGGCGATCGCCGCGTCCTGCGGGCCGAGCGTCGAGCGTCGTCGAAGAACGCCTGCGCCTGGCGGGTGGTCAGCGCCGACACCTGATCGATCGTCTCGCCGCCGACGCGCACGGCGCGGGCCTCGCGGCGCAGCCGCGTGCCGGCGCAGTCGGGGCACGTCTGGTAGCCGCGGTAGCGGCTCAGGAACACGCGGACGTGCACCTTGTATTTCTTGCGCTCGAGCCAGGTGAAGAAGCCGCGAATGCCGTCCAGCTCGGTGCCGTCGCCCTCGACCACCAGCTGCCGTTGCTCGGCGGTCAGGTCGCTGCCACGGCACGTCGAGCGGCATGTCGCGCGTCTTGGCGGCCTTCTTCAGCTCGGCCAGGTACGAGCGGTAGTGCGGCTTGGTCCACGGCTCGATCGCGCCCTGGGCGATCGACTTGGCCGGGTCGGGCACCACCAGGTCGAGGTCGAGCTCGATGATGTTGCCGAAGCCGTGGCAGGTCGGGCAGGCGCCAAACGGGTTGTTGAACGAGAACAGCCGCGGCTGCGGGTCTTCGTAGGACAGCCCGCACGTGCGGCACTCGAACCGCTCGCTGAAGACGTGCCGGATGTCGGCGGCGCCGTCCGTCGCCGAGTTGCACCACCCAGGCGGCGCCGCCGCCTTCCTGGTAGGCGATCTCGATCGAGTCGGTGATGCGCGAGCGCTGCTCGGCGTCGACGCGCAGCCGATCGACGACCACCGGCAGCGACGGCCGGCCCTCGACGTCGGCCGGCGTCAGGTCTTCGAACGCGATCGCCCGGCCGTCGACGAGCAGGCGGCCGAAGCCCTTGCGGCGCAGCGTGTCCACGGTCGCCGCGCCGGGCGACAGGTCGGCCGAACGGCGCCACCGCCTCGCCGCGGCGTCGTCGGACCGGTCGTCCTCGTCGCCTCGTCGTCGCCGTTGCGCGGCGGCGGCGGCGCGCCGCCAGCACCGGCATGTCGAACCCGATCAGCAGCCGCGCCCCTCGGGCAACGCCAGCAGCCGATTGGTGACGACCTCGGCCGTCTCGCGAATCACCTCGATGCCGCAGGTCGTGCAGAAGGTGCGGCCGACGCGCGCGAACAGCAGGCGCATGTAGTCGTGCATCTCGGTGACCGTGCCGACGGTCGAGCGTGGATTGCGAACGCTGTTCTTCTGGCGGATGGCGATCGACGGGGCGATGCCCTCGATCCGGTCGACGTCGGGCTTCTCCATCCGTTCGAGGAACTGGCGGGCATAGGCCGACAGCGACTCCACGTAGCGGCGCTGCCCCTCGGCGTACATCGTGTCGAAGGCCAGCGACGACTTCCCCGACCCGCTGACGCCGGTGAGCACCACCAGCTTGCCGGTCGGGATGGTGAGGTCGATGTTCTTGAGGTTGTGCGTACGGGCCCCTTTGATGACGATGGACTCGGGCGAGCGGGGGGATGGCATGGCAGTGGACGGCCCCTGGGCGGCGCCGGCGTCGGTCTCCAAACCCCTCATGGTAGCGCACCGGCGGGGGCTGGCGCGCGACGGCGGCCGGCGGGGCGGTCGAGCCGTCGGAAAAGTGGCAGGCGGCGTCAATCGAGTCGCGAATCCGGTTCCTGGGTGAACCAGGGCACCGAATTCGCGCACACCGACGCCTGCGGTTGCGCGGTCGTGACACGCTCGACGGCTGGCACAGATCCTGATGGAGGTGGACCATCGTGTCTGTCCTCGGGGAACGCATCATGGCCGGCAGCCGGGGCAGCGTCCTGGTCGTGAATCACCAGGAAACGCTGCGTGAGGCCGTGCTGCAGCGCTGCTCCAGCGCGGCTTCCGGGCCCGCGCGACCGACAGCGGCCGTAAAGCCCTCGAGGTCGCCCGCGCCGACCGGCCCGACGTCATCCTCATGGACATGGACCGCCCTCCCAGGACGGCTGGGAATCGGCCCGCCGCCTGAAGGCCGACCCGCTGACCCGGCGCATCCTGGTGGTGGCCCTGTCGGCAGACGCCAAGACCGACTGCCGCAACCTGGCGATGCGGATCGGCTGCGACGCGTTTGACGCCAAGCCGGTCGACGTCGGCCACCTGGTCGACAGCGTCGAGCAGCTGCTGCCCCACTGACCCGAACGTTCTGGCCTTCGGCCGCGCGCCGCGGCTACCATCCGCAGAACGCCGCCCCGCCACCTGGCGGGTCGCGGCGGCGCACGCTCATGGCCGCCGGTCGACCCGATCCCACGCCCGACCCGTCGCCCGCGGCCCCGGCCACCTGGGGCTGGCGCGTGGACTCGGACCGCGTCGCCTACTCGTCGGCGTGGCACGCGCTGATCGGGGAGAGCAGGCGGACACCACCGAGTCGCTGCACGCCTGGCTGGGCCGCGTCCATCCCGACGACGTGACCGTGCTGACCGCCGCGCTCGACCAGCACCTGTCCGGCGACAGCGCCGAGTTCGTGTGCGAGCACCGCTTGCGGTCGCACGCAGGGCGCCTTTCGCTGGATGCTGGCCCGCGGCCGGGCCGAACGCGACGGCGACGGCAAGCCCGTGCGCCTGGCCGGCACGCTCGCCGACGTGTCCGAGCGCAATCGCACCGACCCGCTCGTCGGCCTGCCCGGCCTGTTCGCGCTGCGCGCCCACGTCGGGCGGCTGGTGCAGGCGGCGCGCCGCCAGCCGGCCAGCCACGCTTCGCGCTGCTGCTCGTGGACATCGACAAGTTCGGCGCCGTGAACGCGGCAGCTCGGCCTCGACGGCGGCGACGTGCTGCTGCGCGAGGCGCTGACCCGCGTGGCGCGCTGCCTGCGCGAGGGCGACCTGGTGGCCCGCATCGGCGCGCACCAGCCCGGCGAGGGCCGCGAACCGGCGCGGGCTGCCGCCGCTCGGCGGCGACGAGTGCGCCGTCGTGCTCTCCAATCTCGTCCGGCCCGCGCGACGCGCTGCGCGTGGCCACGCGCATCCACGACGCCCTGGCCGCGCCCTTCCCCATCGCCGGGCATCGGATGTTCGTGTCGGCCAGCATCGGCACCGCCGTGAACAGCGCCGCGCACGACGCCGCCGAGGACCTGCTGCGCGATGCCTACTCCGCGCTGGTGCGGGCGCAGTCGCGCGGTCCGGGCGAAACCCAGATCTTCGACGACTCGGCCCGCGCCGACGCCGCCGAGTTCATGGAGTTCGCCGCCGACCTCGGCACGGCCTTGAGCGAGCGTCAGTTCGAGATGTGGTTCCAGCCCACCGTGGACCTCGGCGACGGCTCGATCGTCGCGCGCCGAGGCGCTGCTGCGCTGGCGCCATCCCGCGCGCGGCCTGCTGCGCCCCAACATCTTCGTGCCGCTGCTGGCCGACACCGGCACCATCGTGCCGCTCGGCTGGAGCACGATCGCCGACGGCCTGCGCGGCGCTGACGGCGTGGCGCGCGGGTCACGCCCCACGCGCACGGCCTGCGCATCTCGGTGAACCTGCTGGCCAGGCAGTTCCTGGCGCCCGACCTGGTGACCCGGCTCCTCGAGGCCGGTGATCGTCGCCGGCGTGCAACCGGGCGACGTGGAAATCGAGATCGCCGAACTCGAAGCGATGACCCACTTCGAGCAGGCCGTCGAGGTGTCGCGCGCCCTGCGCGCCGCGGCCTTCAAGGTGGCGCTCGACGACTTCGGCCTGGGCCTGGCCAGCACCGAGCACATCCGCCAGCTGGCCGTGCACACGCTCAAGATCGACCGCGCCTACATCGGCGGCGGTCCGCACCAGGGCGGCAGTTCGGCGATCGTCCAGTACGCCGTGGAACTGGCGGCGATCCTCGGCATCGACGTGGTCGCGGAGGGCGTCGAGACGCCCGACCGAGCTCGAGGTGCTGAAGCGGCTCGGCTGCCAGTTGGGACAGGGCTTCCTGTTCTCGCGCGCCGTGCCGGCCGACGAGATGCTGGCCCTGCTGCAGCGCGACGCGAGCCCGGGGACGCCGACTGGTGGGCCGGGCCGCAGCCGGCGATCGGCGCTGCGCCGGCGTGGGTCGGACGTGGGTATCGCGCCGGCTGCAGGCCGGGAGCTAGCCGACGTGCCGGCCGCGCCGCCGCGGCCCGGGGCGGTCCACCCGAGCCGCGCGGCATGGTAGGATTGCTGTTCTGTGCGGGACGCTTCAAGGTCCCGCGCGCACCACGCCGGGCCGGCGTAGCTCAGTTGGTAGAGCAGCTGATTCGTAATCAGCAGGTCGGGGGTTCGAGTCCCTTCGCCGGCTCCAGAAGCCAGGGTCTCCCCGCGGGCGTCTCGCCGTGCGAGACTCGTCTCCCTCCGGTCGGAACCAGGTCCACGCTCTCAGTCATCATGGTGGCGGCGTCGTCCGCCATCACGCCCTGGGAACGTCCATGTTCAACTGGATCACGACCGTCATTTCATCTTTCGGGTACGCCGGTGTAGCGGCCCTGGCGTTTCTGGAGAATCTGTTCCCACCGATCCCATCGGAACTGATCATTCCGCTTGCCGGCTTCGTCGCGGCCAACGGCAGGCTCCGGCTCGACGTGGTCATCGGCGCGGCTTCCATCGGCTCCCTGGCGGGTGCCTTCCTGTGGTACCAGATCGGGCGCCGCGTCGGCGAGCCCCGGCTCAGGACATGGGTCGATCGCCACGGCAAGTGGCTGACCCTGTCGGGGCGCGACCTCGACCGCGCCCAGGAGTGGTTTCAGCGCCATGGCCGCGCCGTCGTCTTCTTCGGACGGTTGGTGCCGGGCCTTCGCACGTTCGTGTCGCTTCCCGCTGGATTCGCCGGGATGCCGGTGGGGACGTTTCTCGTGGTACTCGGCCCTTGGCACAGCCGTGTGGACTTCCGCGCTGGCCTATGCGGGCGTTCTGCTACAGGCCAACTACGCCAGCGTCGGTGACTACGTCGAAGTGGCGACCCATGTTCTTCTCGCCGCGTTTGCCGTGCTCCTGGTAAGACGCTACGTGCACACCTGGCGGGCGTAGCACGGACCGGATCGCGTGGCTACCTCGAGCCGCCGCGCACCGGCCACATCGGCACGAACAGGTTCTTGTTGAAGTCGTTGGTGACCGCGAGCAGCAGGTCGACGTAGATGCCGTTGCCGGGACTGGCGTCGTAGGTGGTCGCGGACCAGTAGCTCACCGGCGCCACGTTGGTGAACGACGACGTGCCGTTCTTGAGGCAGACGAGGCCGGTGTCGTCGGTCAGGCTCGGCGCGTTGGCGCCGGTGCAGTTGAGGCCGCCGGCCCCGGTGCCGGCCTTCAGCACCGTCGCCTCCCATTCGGCCCGGGTGGGCAGCCGCCAATCGCCGGGGAACGACCCGTCGGTCAGGCCGCAGGTGCCGCTACCCAGAGTCGCGGCGGCCTGATGGGCGCCAGCCCATTGCTCGGAGCCCATGCAGCCGGCATCCTTCAGCCAGATGAGGCCGGTGGCCGAGTCGGTGACCGTGCCGTTGCCGCAGTCGAGATAGCGGTTGCCGTTGTTCGTGAAGCAGGGCGACGCGGCCCGGGTGGGCAGCGCCACGCACACCACCGTGCCGTCGGCGTTGATCGTGCGAAGCGACTGGCCGGCGACGCAGGCATTGGCCACGCGGGCCTGCACCTGCGTGGTGTTGATTTGCGGCAGCCCCACCGCGCCGGCCGCCAGTTCGACCGCGGTGATCGTCCCGGCCCCGATTGTCGGGCCGGCGCAGGTCACCGTGCCGTCGGCGTTGACCCCGCGGATGGTCTGCCCGGCCGGACAGGCGCCCGAGACGCGCGCCTGCACCTGCGCGCTGTTGATCTGCGCCAGGCCCACGGCGCCGGCGGCGAGTTCGGCGGCGGTGATGGTCCCGGCGCCGAGACCGCTGGCCGGCAGCGGCCGCGCCGGCAAGCCGGGCACCGCGGCGGCGAGCACGAGCGTGCCGCTGTTGCCCACGCTGTCGGTCCAGGCGCCGCCGGCAGTGGCGACGCTGAGGGCCGCGGCCACGTGCACGGCGCGGCCGTCCGGGGTGGTGACGAGGGTGAAGTTGAGGCCCACCGTGCCGTCGGCGTTGATGTGCGCCATGCCCACGGCGCTGGCCTGGCGGGCCCCGCCGCACTGCTCGTCGAAGCCATCGATGGTATAGCCGGTCGGGATCTGGGTGATGGTCAGCGTGACGCGGTTGCAGTAGGGCTGCATCTGCCACGTGAAGGTGCCGAACACCTGCGCCGACGCGGTGGAGGCGTAGAGCAGGCTGGCGACAACCGCCAACAGGATGGCGTTTCCAGGACTCGTGGTCATCGAACCTTCTCTGTTCTGTGGTGAGCGGGTGGGCGTCGCACGAGCCAAAGGTCCGGCTCGCCAGCAGAGTCTATTTGAAGCTGAGCCGCAATGCACCGTGGCCGGGCGCGGCCGCCACCGCTGCGGCGCCAGGACCGGGTCGAGCCCTGGGGCGGGCGCACTGCCACTGGCCGTCGTAAGTGGTAGGCTGAGAATGTCGGGTGCAGGTTCCACTACAGGAGCAACTCCCATGGCCCACGGACGCACCGTCCGGACGCGCGCGCTGACGGCCGTACTTGCCGTCCTGCTCTGCGGGCAGCCCCTCGTGGCCTCCGCTCAAGGCCCGGACGACCCGCTCCGTGCCCGGGTGCCGGCTCCCCCGCCGTCCGATTTCATGCTCGGGCAGCCGCGGGTCTACGTCGCCTTCGACACCGGCTTCCTCTTTGCCAACACCGGCAGCGACCTCTACGACTTTATCGGCCGCCAGCTCACCATCGATAGGAACTCGTTCAACGCGCCGGTGCTCGGCGGTCGCCTCGGCCTCTCGCTCACCCCGCATCTCGAGCTCGTCGTCGGGCTCGAACGCACCAAGTCGTCGACCGACTCCGAGTACCGGGACTTCGTGGGCTCGGACCTGCTGCCCATCAGCCAGACCACCAGCCGCGAAGAGTTCAGCGTCACCGGCAGCGTGCGGGTGGCCCTGCTGCCTTCGGGCCGGCGGATCAGCCGCTTCGCCTGGATTCCGCGCACCCTCACGCCCTACGTCGGTGCCGGCGGCGGCGCGGTGAAGTACGACTTCGACCAGTTCGGCAGCTTCGTCGACTTCCAGACCAGCCGCGTCTTCACCGATCAGTTCAACGCCACCGGCTGGACGCCGAGCGGGCACGTCTTTGCCGGGGCCGACCTGCGGGTGTGGCGACGGCTCTATCTCACGACCGAGGGCCGCTACACGTGGGCCAAGGGTGCGCTCAGCGACGACTTCGTGGACTTCGAACCGCTCGCCCTGGCCGGATTCCGGCTGGGCGGCGGCGTGCGCGTCGCCTTCTAACCGCAGGAGATGGTCATGACCACATCGCGATTCGCGGCCGCCGCCTTTGCCCTGATCGGCGCGGCGCTCGCGTCCGAGGCCGGCGCGCAAACCGCCCCGGCGCCGGCCCCCGCCGTCTCGGCCGACGCCAGATGGACGCCGTGGCTCGGGTGCTGGCGCGCGGCCGACGATCCGCTCCGCGGCGGCGCCCGCGTCTGCGTGGTGCCGGCCGGCGGCGGCGTCATGCTGCGGACCATCGTGGGCGGCCAGGAGGTCGGCGACGAACTCCGCGTCGCCGACGGCGCGTCGCATCCGGTGCGCGACGCCGGCTGCACCGGCACCGAGACGACGCGCTGGTCGGCCGACAGCCGGCGCGCCTACCGCACGGCCACGGCGTCGTGCGGCAGCGAGACGCCGCGGACCCTGGCCGCGGTCTCCTACCTCGTGCCCGGGCCCGAGTGGATCGACGTGCAGACCGTCAGCCACGAGGGCGCCAGCAGCGTGCGCGTTTCCCGCTACGTGCCCGCCCTCGATCAGCGGCTGGCCGACGGCACGGCCGTGGCGCCCGCCCGACGCCGTCGCGCCGGTGCTCGTGTCGCGGGGCTGGACCACCGAGGACGTGGTCGAAGCCAGCGCCGTGCTGCCGCCCGAAGGCGTCCAGGCCGCCATCAACGAGGGGCCCACCGCCTTTCGCCTCAATGCCCGGTCGCTCACGCACCTGGCCGAAGGCGGCGTCGCCGAGAACGTGATCGACCTGATGGTGGCGCTCACCTATCCGGAGCGGTTCGTGGTCGATCGGCCCGGCGGCTGGGGCGGCGGGCTCGCGCCCATGGGCATCATGGCCGGCATGGCCTCGGACCCCTTCTTCACCCCGCTCATCGGCCGCGCCGCGCTCTACGACTGCTACGGCAACTACGGCTGGGCGTCGAGCAGCTACTGGTCGCGCTGCGCCGACTACAACGGCTACAACTTCGGCATGTATCCCGGCTACTTCAACGGCTACTACGGCGGGAACGGCGCCTACGGCGCGTGGATTCCGGTGAACGTCGGCACCCCCGGCAGCGGCGATCCGCAGGGCGGCGGCCGCGTGGTCAACGGCCGCGGCTACACGCAGGTGCGGCCCGTCGACACATCGATTGTCGGGATGCAGTCGGGCGACCGCTCGGGCGGCGCGACCTCGGCGGGCCCGAATGCGGGCTCGTCGTCGGGCGCCACCTCGTCGGGCTATTCGGGCGGCGGCGGCATGAGCGGCGGCGACGGCGGCCGCACGGCGGTGGCGCGCCCGCCCGGCGTCTGAGCCCGCTCCGGCGGCAATGGCCATGACCGCGCCTCGCGCGGTCAGCCGCGCTTGAGATCGCGCAGCAGCCGCGTCTCCTTCACGATCACGCGGTTCTTGCCCTGGCGCTTGGCGTGGTATTGGGCCTCGTCGGCGCGCTCGAACAGGCTCGCCGGCGTGTCGCCGGCCGAGAACTCGGCCAGCCCGCAACTGAGCGTCGGCATCGTCGCCGGGCGTTCGCTGTCGGCCCCTCCGGGCGAGGTGATGCGCGCCAGCACGCTGGCCAGTCGCGACTCGGCCTGACGCAGGGTGAGGTCGGCGGCGAGCACGGCGAACTCGTCGCCGCCGACGCGGGCCACGAGATCGTCGGCCCGGAACGACTGCATCAGCACCTTGGCGACATAGCGCAGGACGTCATCGCCGGCGGCGTGGCCGAGCGTGTCGTTGGTCTGCTTGAAGTCGTCCACGTCGAGGATGGCCAGGATGAAGTTCGGCCGCGACAGGCTGATCCAGCGCTGGCAGGTCTCGTCGAAGCCGCGCCGGTTGGCGATGCCGGTGAGCGGATCGGTGGCCGCCTCGCCCTTCACCACCGAGAGGTCGCGCTCCAGCGTGGCGACGCGGTGACTGAGCGTCCGCGCCGTGTCTTCCCAGGCCCGGCGGCGCTTGGCCGCCACCTGCTTGAGGGCCTGCACTTCGGCCATCAGGCGGGCCTTGATCTGCTGCGGGTTGCTCAGCAGGCCGATGGCCTCGAAGCGCTCGGTCGACCTGGAGATGCTCGTGTGCATCGTCGACATCTCGGCGCCCATCGTCGCCATCACCTCGCGCAGCGCCTCGACCACGGCCAGCGAGTCGTGCATGCGCTGGGCCCGGGCGTGTTGCGCCTGCTCGATGAGCTGCCGGCCTTCGCTCAGGCACGCCGTCGTGAGCTCTTCGATGTCGCCCGGCGCCGCGCCGCCGGTCGAACGCCGAGCGACAGGCCTCGAGCCGCTCGGCCAGCGGCCCCCCAGGTGATCTCCTCGTTCGAGGCGAGGACATCGCGCAGCAGCGCCATGACGTCGTCGAGCAGGCCGCTCACGGCGGAGTGGCTGGCGTCCGCGGCGCGCCGCCGGAGGTCGATGGTGATTACCGCGTTGTTTGACATGTCGCTCTCGTGAGAGTTGAGGACGTCCGGGCGAATCCAACCGCTACGACGCATCCGCTGGATGCATCGGCTGGTCGGCATCCGGTTTGACCAGCGTGAGCGAGAACGTCGGGGCCGGGTTCGGTGCCCGCCCGAGTGCCAGAGGCTGCGTCTCGAGCAGCGTCCGGACGGCGTCGGCCACCTGGTCGGCGGCCAGAGGCCGGGCCACGACGCCCAGCCCGGGGCCGTCCGGGATCTGCGCCAGGTCACCGCTCACCAGCGCCGAGGTGCCGAGCACCCGCAGCCCGGGCTTGGCCTCGAGCCAGCGCATCAGGCCGGAGGCGCCGTCGTCGGGCGCCGAATCGGTCACCACCAGATTGATGGCTTCGTGGGCCAGCACCGCCTCGGCTTCATCGGGCGTGCATGCGGTGACGACGCGGTAGCCATGTCCCTTGAGCACGGTCTGCAGCAGCCGCTGGAGGGTCGGATCCTCTTCGACGAGCAGCAACGTGGCTGACGCGGCCGGCGCCGGCACGCTGCGGGGACGCAGGACGGTCACCCCGTCGGACGGCAGCAGCACCGCCACCGAGGCCACCCGCACGCCGTCGCTGTCGAAGATGACCCGGCCGCCGGCCTGGCGGAACGCGTCGAGGCCGGACGGGCCGTGGCTGTCGGTGTCGCGGCGCGACGGCCGGGCCGGAGCCGGGATGCCGGCGGTCAGGTAGGTGACTTCCACCCGCACGTAGCGGCCGGGGCGCAGCGGCACCGGGGCGGCCGGACGGCGCGCGCCCACCTCCACGTTCATGGTCCGGAACGTCAAGCGTGCCGCCGTGCGGCATGGCGTCGATGGCCTCGGCGGCGATGGCCGCCAGGGCGTGCTCGACCACGGCCCGGTCGATGGCCACGGTCCAGGGATGGGGCGCCGGCTGGACCGCCACCGTCAGGCGATGGCCGAAGGTGCGGCGCAGATTGGCCTGCACGGCCGAGAGCAGCGAGTCGATGTCGACGCCCCGGGCCGACGCGTTGCCGTTGCGGCCAAGCGTGCGCACCCGCGCCGTGACCTGGGCAGCGCCGCGGACGGCGTGATGGATGGCGGCGACCGCGGCCGGGTCGACGGCGGCGCCGGGGGCCGTGGCCGCCAGGCTTTCCGAGTGGCCGCTGATGATCGCCAGCAGGTTGTTCAGTTCATGGGCGAGCTGGCCGGCCTCGTCGCGGCCGGCGCGCGGCCGCACCGGTTCGCCGGCGGCGGCCGCCCAGGCCCGCACGGGCTTGATCGAGACCCGCAGCGAGGTCAGCGCCCGCGGCTCGTCGAACGAGGCCACCAGGTCGACGACCGCGGGCAGGGCCGCGCCGTCGAGCCGGAGCAGGTCGGCGTCCCAGCGTTCGAGCCGGCCGGTCACCGCCGCGGCGCTCAGCGCCTCGGCCAGCCGCTCGGCGTCGCGGCAGAACAGGCTGAGGTGCACACCCCGGCCCTCGGTCTCGCTGGCCAAGCCGAGCAGCCGCGCCGCCGACGGGCTGCACTCGACGATCCGCCCGTCGGGCGAGACCACGAGTTCGGCCAGGGCGTCGGCCGGCACGGTGACCGCCGGGCTGATCGTGACGGTTTCGGGGACGGCAGCAACGGACGAATGGGCAGCGATCATCGGCACCTCGCCGGGAACGTAGTCGTGACGACGCGGGTGAGCTCGCGTGGGGCCTCGCCGCGCGCTCGCGTCGCAGCGGCAGATGGTCCCCGGTGGGAAATCGGCATGGGCAGCCCGGCCTTTAATGCGGGGCCGGCGCGGCGGCCGACGGGGCCGGGACGGCCGCTCCGGCCGGGGCCGACGGCGCCTCGCCGTCGGGACGCATCGCCTGTTCGAGCTGGGACTGTGAATGACTGCGCACCACGATCGACACGCGGCGGTTCCGCGAGTCCATCGGCGCGCCGCGCAGGCGCAGCTGGGTGGCGGCGAAGCCGCGCACGCTCTGCACCTGGCCGGGGTTGAGGCCCACGGCCTCCATCACCCGGCGGGCGGCGTTGGCGCGGTCGGCCGAGAGCTCCCAGTTCGAGTACTGGTTGGCGGCGCCGAAGGGGCGGCTGTCGGTGTGGCCCTCGACCACCACGTCGTTGGTGATGGTGCCGAGTTCGCGGCCGATGATGCTCAGGATGCGCACGCTTTCCCCGCGCAGCGCGGCGCTGCCGCTGTCGAAGAAGCTCGAGCCGTCGCCTTCGAGCAGCTCGATGCGCAGGCCCTCGGCCGTCACCTGGAACTGGACCTGGTTGCGCAGGGCCTCGAGGCCGGGGGCCGAGGCCAGGTCGTCGCGAATGTGCTCGGCCGCATCCTTGAGGCGTTGCCGTTCCACGGTAGAGCGCCGCCGCGTCGGGCTGCTGCACGGCCTCGGGAGCCCGGCCCTCGTCGACGCCGGTCGTGCCGCCGCCCATCATGCCGGTGGACTTCTCGAAGTCGAACACGCCGGGATCGCGGAAGTAGCCGGCCACCGACTTCTTCACGTCGGGGCTGGCCCCGACCAGCCACATGACCAGGAAGAACGCCATCATGGCGGTGACGAAGTCGGCGTACGCCACCTTCCACGCGCCGCCGTGGTGGCCGCCGTGGCCGCCGCGGTGCTTCTTGACGATGATGATCGGCTGGCTGGGTTTCATGACTTATGCCGCCATCGCTTCGGGCTTGCCGGCCGCCTTGCAGAACGTCTCGGTCTCCTCGAAGCTCGGGCGCACTTCGTGCGGCAGCACGCGGCGGGCGAACTCGATGGCGATGGCCGGGGGCAGGCCCTTGAAGGTGGCCAGCACGCCGGCCTTGATGCACTTCTCGTAGTTGCCTTCGTCGTCGACGCGCGCTTCGAGCGCGGTGGCCAGCGGCCCGAACATGCCGTAGGAGAGCAAGATGCCGAGGAAGGTGCCGACCAGGGCCGCGCCGACCTTCTCGCCGATCTCCGACGGCGGCCCGTCGATCGACTGCATGGTGATGACCACGCCGAGCACGGCGGCGACGATGCCGAGGCCGGGGAACGCATCGGCCACCTTGGCCATCGCCGCCGAGGGCGCGCGCGCCTCGGTGTGATGGACGTAGATGTCTTCGTCCATCAGCGCCTCGAGGTCGTGCGGCGCCATGCCGCCGACGATGATCACCTTGATCGAGTCCGACAGGAAGTCGAGCGACGCATGCCGCCCCAGGAACTTCGGGTAGCGGGAGAGAATCGTGCTCTCCTTGGGGTTCTCGAAGTGCGCTTCGAGGGCCATGATGCCGGTCTGCTGGGCCAGGCGGAACAACTGATAGAGCATGGCCAGCAGGTCGGCGTAGTCCTTCCGCCCGATGCCCGGCGACAGCACTCCGACCGACTGCTTGAGCATCTTCATGATCACCGGCAGCGGCGTGCTGATGAGCATCGAGCCGATGGCGGCGCCAAAGATGATGAGGAACTCGTTCGGCTGATTCAGCAAGGCCAACTTGCCGTGGTGCATCAGGTATCCGCCCAGCACCGAGCCGATGACGACGAGCAAACCGACGATCAGGAACATGACGGATTTCCGAGGGACGTGAGGATCATGGGAACTGCCTGGGCAATCGGCGCGAGCGCGCCAATCCTTGACCCCGCCCCCGAAATTGCGGGGCCTATAATTCCAGGCACGCTGCCCATGCCGACACCCATCCTGCACGTCGCCCCGTTCCTGTGGAGCGGCGCCGGCCGCGTCATCACCCGCCTGTGCGTCGACCAGGCCGCGCACCGGCCGGTCGTGCTCGTCACCACCGGCGCCAGCGAGGGGCTGCGCGACTGGCCGTCGTACCGCCGCGCCCTTCGCCGGGCCGGCGTCACGCACCGTCGCCTCGACGTGTTCCATCGCGACGCCGAGCGGTTCTGGAGCGGCGCCGACCGGTCTCGCCGCGGTGCTGCGCGAGGTGGCGCCCGGCGTCATCCACGCGCATGCCGGAGTGCCGGCGGCCAGCGCCGCGATTGCGCGCGGGCAGAGCGGTTCGCGCGCCCGCCTCGTCGCGCAGATGTACAGTTGGGGGCCGAACCGGCCCGCGTGGATGGATGCCCAGGACGCATGGGCCTTCCGCCAGGCCGACCGCGTCGTCTGCTCGGCGCACGCTTATCGGGATCGGCTCGCGGCTCACGGCGTGCCCAGGTCGCAAATGTCGTACCTGCCCTGGGGCCTCGATTTGGCCGCACTTCCCTACCAGCCGCGTGTCGGCCGGCCGACCACCGCGCCGGTGATCGGGTTTGTCGGCCGCATCGAGCCGCGCAAGAACCAGGTGGCGCTGGTCGAGGCGTTCGCGCGGATGCGGCGGCAGGTTCCCGGGGCGCGCCTGGAACTGGTCGGCCCGGTCGCCGACGAGGATTACGCGCGCGCCTTGACCGAGACGATTGCCCGCCTGGAGCTGCGCGGGGCCGTGCGCGTCACCGGCCAGGTCGCCGACGTGACCCGATTCGTGTCCGGCTGGTCGCTGTTTGCGTCGCTGTCGGCGGATGAAGGGCAAGGCCTGGCCGTGCTCGAAGCGATGGCCCTCGGGGTGCCCGTGGCCGGACGGGCGGTGGCCGGCCTCGAGGACTTCCTCGTGCACGGCAAGACCGGCTGGGTGATCGGCGGACACGGCGCCGCCGCCACGGCCACGGCCCTGCGCGCGGCCCTCGCCGACGCCGGCGCGCCGGCCGTCGTGCGACGGGCCCGCGCGCTCATCGAGCGGGATTACGACTGGGCCACGATGCGGCACCGCTTCGACCGGATCTACCGGGCCTGATCGAGCGCTTCAAGGGCCGGCGACGGCCCGAGCAGCCGGGAGGCGACGGCGGTGCCGGCCAGACGCGCCACCCGCCCCCGCGCCGCCGTCAGCCTGGTGGCGCACTCGGCGCGGACCCTGGGCTCGGCCGGACCGCCGTAGTCGAGGAAGTGGCGGAACAACAGTCCGGCCGCCGACATCGAGGCCGGCGCGCTCGCTGCGCACGGCGGCCGAGAACAGGAACTCGCTGAGGTCGGCCGCGGCCACCGGATCGGCTCGGCCAATCGTCTCCTCGGCGTCGACATGTCGCGAGGTAGGCGGCCCGCCGCAGGCGGGCGAAGTAGTCGGCCCCAGCCCCCGCCGGGCTCCACGTCTCGAGCCGCGCCCGGGCCTCGGTGGTTCGCCCGGCGAGAAGCAGGCACTCGATCTGCAGGGCCGCATGCTCTGGCCGCGACGGCGCGGGCGGGAGCGCCGCAACGGCCTGGGTCGCCGCGGCCAGGTCGCCGCGGCCGAGGGCCAGTTGCGCGCGCAGCGCCGCGGCGCGAAAGCCGCCGGCCTCGAAGTCGAGCAGGGCCCCGAGCACCCGGTCGCGGCGCCCGGGCTGACCGAGCGCGTCTTCGCACACGGCCAGGCGCTCGAGGGCCTCGTCCACGCGGGCGTAGAGCGCCAGGGGCGAGGCGCGCCGCCAGGTCGCACGAGGCCACGGGCTCGAACGGACTGCACGCATCCGCGACCCGCTCCCAGGGACGGCGCAGCGCGTAGCACAGGAGGTCGCGCGCCAGTTGGACGTGGCCGGCGGCGCGCAGCACGTCGGCTTCGCCGTTGAGCGCGTCGAAGCACATCTGGAATGGCCGCGGCAGCTTGAGCCGCGCGTCGTCGACGGCGCCGTCCTCGAGCAGATCGAGGGCCCGGCCGAAACTCTCGTCGTCGCCGTCGCTCCGCCAGCGCGCGAACGCGGCCGTGTCGAACGGCACGGGGGCGACGGCGGCCGGGGCGTCCTGCCGCGGCTGCGGCCGCGGCCGGTCGTGGCGCGGATACTCCGCCGCCACGCGCTGCATCTGCACGTCCCAGGCGGCGCGCGAAACCTGCCGGGTCGCCGCCAGTTCGTCGCGGCCCAGGGCGCCGCGCAGCGGCGGGTGCCACAGGTGCGTCACCATGGTGTCGGGCAGGAACCGGCGCTTCAAGCCACGGGCGGCCGCCGTCACCAGCAGTTCGCGGTCCTCCCAGCCCCAGTATTCGAACGATTCGTCGTAGCCGCCGAGGTCGCGCAGCAACTGCGTGGCGCACGCCAACGCGCCGTGCAGGCCGCCGACGCCGTCGGGACTGTGCACCTGGTTGGGGCGGCCGTCCGCCGCGTGCCGCAGTCCCGCGGCGGTCACCGGCGGCGCGCCGGGGCGGAAGACCAGCGCTTCGGTGGCCTCGCGGGTCAGCGGATAGTAGCCGGCGCACGAGCAGAACGAGCGGTCGTCCACCGCGGCCCGCACCGCGGCCAGGACGTCGGAGACGAAGACGATGTCGGGATCGGTCTGGATCACGATCGGGTAGCGGGCCACGGCCAGACCGGCATTGCGGGCCCGCGCGTTGTTGCGCGGCGTCCCGGCGCTCCGCAGCGTGACCAGCCGGACATGCAGTCCCGCCCGCCGCCAGGTGTCGACCACGCCGGGCAGGTCGTCGCCGCCGCCGTCGTTGACGACCACGACCTCGAAGTCCTCGGGCGGCACCGCGGACCACGTCAGCGAGCGCAGGAGGACATTCAGATAGGGCGCGCGGTTGTAGCTCGGCACGACCAGGGAAATGCGGCGATCGGGCATGGAGTCCTCAGGCGGCCAGGGTGGCGCGGATGTCGTGGAGCCGGGCCTGCGCGCGCGCATGACCGGGCAGGATGGCCACACAGGCCGTCAGGTAGCGGGCGGCACGGGCCCGGTCGCCCGCCGTCAGCGCCAATTCGCCGGCGTGGAAGCAGGCCGCGGCCCGCAGCGGCGGTTCGAGGAGCGACAGGCTGCCGCCTTCGACGAGTTCCCCGAGTCGGGCGCCGGCCTCCGCCAGACGGCCAAGCCGTTTGAGGGCCGAGCCGAGGTGATAGGTGGCTTGCGCGAACAGGCGCGGGGCGCCGAGCGCCCGGGCCCGGCAGGCCTCGAGCAGGGCCACCGCGGTGACGTCGCGGCCGCCGCGAATCGCGCCGCTGGCCGCGGCGAGCAGCCGGTCGGCGAGCCGCGCCTCGTGCTCCGTCAGCCATTCGTGCCAGCCGGCCGGGGGCACGCGGGCGGCATCGGCCCGGACCATCAGCGTGGCGGCGCACACCAGACACGCGTCGGAGGTGTCGCGCATGGCGGCGAAGCCGCGCGCCGCCAGGTCCACGGCGCGCGCCGGATCGTCGGCCCACGCCAGCTCGATGGCCATGGCGTAGTAGTCCGGATGGCCGGTGAGCCCGAGCGCTTCGGCGATGAGCCGCGCGGCATCGGTCCGGGCCCCGGCTTCGAACGCCGTCGCGGCCCGGCACGCCAGGCTCACCCCGCGAGTCGCCGGGGTGCCGTCGAGCAGCGAGATGGCGTAGGCCGCCAGCGGCCCGTCGCCGCTCCACGCCGCGGCGCGGGAACGGGCGCGATGGGCCACGACGGCGGCCCGATATTCCTCCACCATCCGCTCGGCCATCGCCACGTGGGTGCGGGTGGTCAGCGACTCGGCCGCCGCCTGTCCGAGGCGGCGGCGCAGCGCTTCGTCGCTCATCAGCCGGTCCAGCGCCGCCTCGAGGGCCGACGCGTCGCCTGGCGGCACGAGCAGGCCGTCGACCCCGTCGCTGACCACGTCGGGCACGCCGCCCACCGCCAATCCGACCACGGGCACGCCGTGCTGCATGGCTTCGAGATAGATGAGCCCGAACGACTCGAAGAGCGAGGGCGCCACGAAGAGGTCGGCACGGGCGTAGCGCGCCGCCAGGTCGGCCTCGGACACCGGCCCCGCGAAGGTGACGCGCGGCAGCCACTCGGCGCCGGCGTGTCGTTCGAGGAAGCGCTGGGCGAAGGTGGCGCCGCCGGCGTCCACGACCGCGTCGTTGCCCACCAGTTCGCAGGTCCACGAGGGATGCCGCTCCAGCAGGCCGGGCAGGACTTCGAGCAGCACGTGGATGCCCTTGCGCCGCTCGTGCCGGCCGACGAAGAGGAGGCGGCGCCGGCCGTCGGAGCGGCGCGGCGCCGGCGTGGCCACGACGGTGCCGAGCCCGACCGGACGCACCTCGCGCCCGGACCAGCCGTCGCGCGCCGCGTAGGTGGCCAGCACCCGCGCCGACGGCGCGCACACGCGATCGGCGGCCTCGATGGTCCACTGATCGAGATACACATTGGCGGCGAGGTCCTGCGAGGGCGCCCACTGCTCGGCGGCCATCACCGACTCGAGCGGCGTGACCAGCATCAGGGTCAAGGGGCAGCCACCCCACGCCGCCAGGCCGAAGGCCTCGAGGCCCCAGGTGGTAGCGTGGACGGCGTCAAACGGCGCCGGCCCAGCCTGACGCGCCCGCACGTAGCCGACGACGGCATCGGCGTAGCCGAGGTTGCCGGCCAGCACCGGCGCCTGGGACAGGCCGGCCGTGGGCGCGCTCTCGCGCACGCCGACGACCTCGAAGCCAAGACCGATGCGCGTCAGCGGCGTCTCGCTCTCGGTGATGAGGGTGACGTGGTGCCCCCGTTCGAAGAGGCCGCGGGCCAGGTCCCAGGTGTAGCGCCCGACCCCGCCGGCCTGCGGATCCGGCGGCAGACGACGGGCGCACAGGGCGACCGAGAGACGCGGCGACGGCAGCGGCGTGCGGAACGGCACGAAGGGCGGCGGCGGCGCCGCCGTGAGCGTCAGGGCCCGGCGGGCGCACAGGCCGAGTCCAATCCCCTCGGCCACGCCGCGCCGCCACTGGCGGCGAATGGCCCGGGCCTCGTGGGGCTGCAGCCGGCCCTGCTCCACCAGCCGCGGCACCTCGGTGACGAAGTGCTTCCGCGGCGCCAGACGCAGCGTCGTCCACAGCCGCGCCAGCCAGCCGCCGCCGCCGTTCTTCAGGCAGTAGTAGGTGTCGCTGCGGGCGATGAGCCGCCGGTTGCGGATGAACGGCGGGCCAATCGGCGACATCGCCGGGTAGTGCCGCACCGGCGCCTCGGGCAGATACACCGTCGTGTAGCCGGCGCGCTGCAGGCGCAGGCACACGTCGGCCTCGTCGAGGTAGTACGGGAAGTGCTCGTCGAAGCCGCCGATGGCGACGAGCGCCACCCGGCGGAACGCGCTGTTGTTGCCGACGGTGCGCCGGGCCCAGCCCGCGCCGTCCGGCGCGGGGCCGTCGGCGAAGCGCTGCTCGGCGTAGTCCGACGTCCAGCCGCCGGCAAACTCGGGCCAGTCGCCGTCACGGTGCAACGACGGGCCGCCGGCCGCGCCGACGGTGGCGTTGCCAGCGCCGGCGAAGGCCGCGGCCAGCTTCGTCAGCCACGCCGCATCGCCCGGCAGCGCGTCGTCGTCGATGAAGACCACGACCTCGCCGGCCGCCGCGGCGATGCCGAGGTTGCGCGAGCGCGACAGGTTGGCCGTCGGGCAGGTGACGATCTTGATCAGGTGCGCGGCCCGCGCCAGCACGTCCATCGTGTCGTCGGTCGAGGGGCCGTTCACGACCACCACCTCGCACTCGCCGTCGAGTTGCGCCAGCGACGGCAGCAGCCGCTCGAGCGCCCGCGCCCGGTTGAACGTGTTGACGATGACGGAGACGGTCAGCGGCGCGTCCATGGCTTCCTGCCTAGCGGACGACGCCGCCGCGATCGACGGCAACGGCCTTCCAGAACATCAGGTTGCGGCCCTTGGCCTCGGGCTCGAGGGCCTCGCTCGAAGCCATCTCCAGAGTGTGGCGCCCGGGCGCGAGATCCAGCCAGCGCTGCTGGACGAAGCCGCCCAGGGGACTGTAGACGGCGCGGTCGACCAGTTCGCCGTCGACCCACATGCGGACGCGGCTGCACCACGGGTGCGACCACAGGAACACGATCAGGCCGTCGCCGTCGAACTCGAGCGACAGCCGCGACTCCGGACCCTTGGCCACGGCGGCGGTGAGCGGGCCGTGCAGCGTGCACTTGGCCCAGTCGCCGGTGTAGGTCACGGCCTCCGAGGTGTGCGGGAACTCGGTCTCGCGGGCCCGCCGCGGCGTGTACTCGGGCCGCGCGGTGGCCATCAGGATCACCCCGGTGGCCAGTTCGGGCTGGTGCTCGAAGGCCGCCGTCCAGGCCTCGGCGAAGGTCTCGTCGGCGACGCCGTCGAAGCTGCGGTAGAACGAGCCGTTGAAGCCCTTGGCGGCGGTGATGGCAAAGCGCGGCTCGACCAGCGCCCGCAGTTCGCCGTAGGTCATGAGCGAGACGTGCTCGGCGTTGTGACAATAGCGTTCGCCGTGGGCCTTGTAGAGCACGGCCTCGGCGTTGGGCGTGGTGACGATGAACGTCCCTCCGGGCGCCAGCACGCGGTGGACCTCGTCGAGGAAGGCGTCGACGTTGAACACGTGCTCGATCGACTCACCGGCAAAGACCACGTCCACCGAGTGGTCGGGCAGGTCGATGGCGCTGCCGCTCGAGGTCAGGTAGCGGAACCGGTCGCCGTAGGGGAACGTCTGCGCGCGCGACACCTCGGCGGAGATGCGCACGGCCTCGGGGCTGAGGTCGATGCCGATGGCTTCGCGGCAGGCGTGGAGCTTCGGGAACACGCAGGCGAAGCCCCACGGGCCGACGCCGTAGTCGACCACCACTTTGTCAGACAGGTCGCCGAGCGGCAGCGAGTCGAGCAGCGTCATCCGGCGGTAGTGGCTGGCCTGGGTGATGGCCGGCAGCTTCTTCAGGTCGTAAAACGCGCCCGGCCGCGCTTCGGCCGCCAGGAAGCCGGCATCCCAGTACTCGGTCATCTCGTTACGCGCAGCGATTTCGGTAGCCATGAGGGGTCCTAGGTGAGTGACGTGGCGGCGACGCGCAGCAGGCGGAAGCCGCCCCACTGCGCCGAGGTGCCATCGGGTGCCTGGATGGGGTCGGTCGAGAGCGCCGACAGCGTGCCGGCATCGACCAGGCGGCCCGGGTAGCGCGCGACGCAGGCGTCGATGGCCTCGCGCACCTCCCAGTAATGCGAGTCGTGGAACAGCAGGTGCGCGCCGGGCGCGGCCACCGTCAGCACGCCGTCGACGTCGCGGACGACCCCGTCGAGCGTGTGATCGCCGTCGATGAAGACGAAGTCGAAGAGGCCGCCGGCCAGCGCCACCGCGTCGGGCAGCGCGCCCGGCGAGGTGCCGCGGATCATGGTGGCGCGGTGCGCCAGGCGGGCCCACAGTTCGGCCGGCACCAGCGGATTCGGGTCCACGCACACCAGGCGGCCGGCCCCGACATCGTCGAGGGCGGCACAAGTGATCGTCGTCGAGCCGCCGAAGTGCGTGCCGATCTCGAGGCAGCGCCGGGGCCGCAGGCCCCGCACCAGCGAGTACATCAGCAGCCGCTCGGGCAGCAGCAGCTCGGCCGGCGCGTCGAGCAGGTGCTGCACGCGGCCGGGCAGGTCGGTGTCGGTCAGTTTGAGATGGTCGAGGGTGCCCATGCGGTGTCGGTCTCCGGGGCCGCGACGTGCGGCGTTGGCGTGGTGATGAAGAGCGGGCTCGGCGTGCCGTCCCGCAGGAACTGCACTGCCGCGGCCAGGCGCTCGCGGGCGGCAGACGCTGAGAAGGCCTGGAGGCGGCGCGTGCCGTAGGCCACGAGGGGCGCTTGCCGCCACGGCGAGGCGAGCAGATCGGCGACAAGATCGGCGACCTCGTCGTCGTCCCAGTTGACGACGAGCAGCCCGGCGCGGCCGACGGTTTCCGCCACCGCCCCGCGGTCCAGGGCCACCACCGGCACGCCGAACGCCATGGCCTCGGCCAGCGGCAGGCAGAAGCCTTCGTGCTCGGAGGCGCAGACGAACACGCTGGCCCGGCGATAGAAGCCGCGCAGAGCCTCGTCGGACACCGACGGCACGAGCGTGATGCGGGCGCCGTGCGCGAGGGTGCGTTGCAGCGCGGCCAGCTGCGCGGTGTAACCCGGCACCGCGGTCATGTCGCCGACGAGCGCCAGCCGTCCGCGGCCGGTGCGGGCCACGAAGCGATCGAAGGCGCGCATGGTCGCGTCCTGCCGCTTGTTCGGCGCCATGCGCCCGACAAAGAGCCACAGCGGTTCGTCGGCGTCGCCGGCCAGGCGGGCGGCCGGGAGCGGGTCCCACGGCGCGCCGGTCAGGGCTTCGCGATCGACCACCGGATACAGACACAGCCCGGGCCGCGGCTGCCCCACCATGCCGCCCAGTTCCGCCACGTTGTAGCTGGAGTCGCCGATGAGCAGGTCGAAGCGGTCGACCAGGCGCGCCAGCTGCGCGTAGCCGCGGCGCGTCATTTCGTAGGGCGCGCTGCCGGGGGCGAAGAACTCCGGCGGCGTGATGTTGTGATAGTGCAGCGCCAGCGGACCGGGCCAGGTTCGCACCCGACGTTCGAGGCGGCTGTAGCCCCAGTAGTGCACGATGGCGGCGTCGCCCGGGCGCGGCCGCAGCCCGCGCAGCCGCCCCGTCTCGGCCCGCACGCCCTCGGCCGCAAAAAGCGCCATCACCGGCCGCTCGCCGCCGAGCGAGGCCAGCAGACCGGCATTGGTGCGGGCGATGCGGCTCACCGCGTCGCGGTCCTGCAACGCCTCCATGACGTGGAACAGGCGCGGGGCACGCCCGGCCGCGGGGGCCGGCTGCCCCGCCAGCCGGGCGTAGACGGCGGCGGTGTCGCGGGCCATACGCTCGCTCGTGAAGCGCGTCTCGAAGGCGCGGCGGCCGGCGGCGCCCAGCCCGCGGCGGCGGGCTGCGTCGCGGGCCAGCGCGATGGTGGCGTCGACGAGCGCGTCCAGGTCCGGCGGCGGCACCAGCACCGCGCCGTCGGCGGCCCCGCTGGCAAAGACTTCGAGCGCTCCGCCCACGGCGAAGGCCACGACCGGCACGGCCGCGCGCATCGCCTCGACGAACACCAGGCCGAACGACTCGTAGCGAGCCGGATGGAGCAGCAGGTCGGCGGCGGCGATGCGCTGCGCCAGCGCGGCGTCGTCGACGTAGCCCTCGAAGACGACCCGGTCGGTCAGCTCGGGGTGGGCGGCGGCGAAGGCCTCGGGATAGGTGTGACCGCTGGCGCGCTTGAAGCCGTCGGCGCCGCTGTTGTCGCGGCCCACGAAGCGGACGCGCAGGCCCGGCACGGCGGCCAGCAGGCGCGGCAACGCCGCGCACAGGTCGGCCGTGCCCTTGCGCTGCTC
Source organism: uncultured Acidobacteriota bacterium (assembly GCA_963834325.1). GTDB lineage: Bacteria > Acidobacteriota > Vicinamibacteria > Vicinamibacterales > UBA2999 > CADEFD01. The sequence goes on along the minus strand of CAWIBL010000012.1, from coordinate 1,209,683 downwards.
GAGCCGGCCCACCACCAGCGCCTCGACGCCGCGGTTGGCGGGACGCCGGGTCACCGGCCGGTCGTCGATGCCGGGATAGACGAGCGTCGCCTTCTCGTCCAGGCGATCGGTGCCGTAGAGCCTGGCGATCTCGGTCACGATCGACGACGAGTCGGCGATGCAACCCGCGGCGTGGCGCAAGGCCTCGCGATCGAACTCGGCCAGCACGCGCTCGTGCGGGCGAGGCGGGCGCTGCTGAAGTTCGACCAGCTGCAGCAGCGTGGTCTGCAGCCAGACCACCACCGGGCACGGGGCATGGCGCAGCAGGGCCAACGGCTGGGCCAGCCACAGCGGCACGTCCACCACGTCGAGGCCGACGCGCCCGTGCACATCGAGCACGCCTTCGCACAACAGTTGCGCGTCGGTGAGCGGCCGGTCCAGCACCGGCAGGCCGACATGGAACTGGTGCACGCGGTCGGCGTGGTAGCGGTGCACCGTGACGCCGCCGCCAATCGTCGTCTCGGGCCGCGCGCCGGTAGTGACGACGTGGACGTCATGGCCGAGTCGAGCCAGGGCGTGCGCCAGGGCCTGCCGCTGCCGGGCCACGCCTTCGACGGCGTCGGGCGGATAGTCGAGCGAGACCAAACCGATCCGCATCTCAGGCCCTCCCCTCGGGACGGTCGGCGCGCGTCAGGGCGGCGGCGGCCGCGGCGGTCAGCGCGCGCGCCAGCGACTCCCCTTGCGCCAGTGCCGCCGCTTCGTCGTCCGAGCCGGCGCCGGCCGCGGCGATGCGCTCGGTGAGCCGGCCCAGAGCGTCGGCGGCGCGGCGCGTCAGGTCGGCGCGGCCCTCGTCGTCGGCGCCGGGTCCGATCTCGGCGAGCAGCATCACCCCGTGTTCGAGGACGCGGTCCACGAGGTGGCCGATCTGCGCCGCCACCGGCCGGGCGTCGGCCCGCAGGCGCGCCACCGCGCCGTGGGCCGCCGTCACCGCCGGGAGCTGATGCAGCAGCAGCGGCGCCAGTTCGAGGCCGGCGTCAGGGTTGTCGAGGAGCGCGTGGCAGGAGACATGCTCGTCGAGGCGGGCGATGATGGCCGCTGCCGTCTCCCGCGCGGCGACCTCGGGATCGTGCGGCGCCGCCGCCACGTCCGGGCGCTCGGGCGCCAGCATCCGCCAGGCCGCGGCGGCCCGTTCGCCGAGCGCCGTCACGTCGTGCCACGGCGGCGCCTCGGTCACCCACGGCTCCCAGCCGCGGGCCAGCCCGGCGAGCTGACCGGAGGCGCCGGTGAGGTCCATCCACACCGCCACGGCGGCGCCCGAGGCCACGCCAAGCGGCGTCACGTTCTCGAAGCCGCGCCCGCACGGCGTGCGTCGCGGCACCACGCACAGGTCGTAACCGGCGGCGCGCAGGGCCGCGTGGGTGGCGGCTGGCAGACGGCCGAGGTCGAACGACGGACCAGGAAACGTGATGACGCGGCTCACTCCCGCCAGGGCGGCCGTCGCCGCGGCCAGCGGCTCCGGGCACAGCACGTCGACGGCGGCCCCAGGCAGCCGACGCAGATGCGCGAGCAGGCGCGCGAAAGCGGCGGCCGGCAGACAGCGAATGGTCAGCACCCGTCGCGGACCGGGGCCGACGCCGTCGCGCCAGAACGCGAAGCGCCGCAATCCGGCGGCGGTCAGCACTTCGGACACGTCGGCCAGCCCGTGCGGGCTGCCGGCGGCGAGCAGCGCACGCTGCAACGTCACGCCCCAACCGGCGTCGCCCCGTGGCGCCAGCCGGAGCTCCGGCGGTTCGGGTGCGCACGGCACCGACACGCACTCGGCGGCCGACGGCGCGATTCCCGCCGCGGCCAGCGCGCAGCCGCGACGCGTCAGCAGTTCGACGTAAGCGCCGCCGCTCAGGTCGATGGCCGGATCGTGTTCATCGACGGCAGCGACGCGGGCGGTGAGGACCGACCGCGGCGCGGCGGCCAGCGCCTCGAGCCGGGCCGGATCAGCGAAGAGTTGCCAGACCGGCACCGGGGCCACGAGGTCGGCCCCCGGCACGGTCGCCGCCCACGCCAGTGGCGCGGCGGTGCCGACCAGTTCGATGCCGGCCGGCACGTGCGGCGCCAGCATCGCCAGACAATCGGGATGACCGGCGACGACGACGCGCGACACCGCCGGGGCCTGCCCGAGCCGCGCCACCAGGTGCGCCAGCCACGGGCGGTCGTCGATCGGCGTGGCCGCGAGCCGGGCCTCGACCCACTGCGTCACGGTCACCATGGCGAGCACGCTCATGCCGCGACCTCCCGGTAGAACGCTTCGGTGCGGGCCACGACCGCGTCGAGCGAGTAGGTGCGTTCGACCACCGCCCGTCCCGCCGCGGCCATCCGCTTCCGTTGCTCCGCATCGGTCAGCAGTTCGGCCATGACCGCGGCCAGGGCCGGCGCGTCGCCGGGCGGCACCAGGCGGCCGGTCACGCCGTCGGCGACGATGGCGGGCACGCCGCCGGCGGCGCAGCCAATCGGCACGCAGCCGCAGGCCATGGCTTCGAGATAAACGAGCCCGAACGCCTCGTAGGGCGACGGCGCCACCATCACGTCACAGGCCGAGTAGATTGCCGGCAGCGACTCGTGGGCGACCGGGCCGAGCAGACGGATGCGGTCGGGCGGCACGCCGGCGGCGACCCACGCCTCGGACATGGCCTGCCACTGGCTGGCGCGTCCGGCCGGACCGACCGTGTCGGGGCCCGCCACCACCAGGGTCGCGTCGGGCCTTTGGGCGACGAGCGCGGCAAAGGCCGGCACCAGCGTCTCGATGCCCTTGCGCGTCTCCATCCGTCCGACAAAGAGCGCCACCGGCGTGTCGACGACACCCCACGCCTTGCGCAGGGCCGACGGGGTCGGCGTGAAGCGACGGGTATCGATGCCGTAGGGCACGTGCACGAAGCGTGAGGCGGGCAATCCGTAGTCGGCGCCACACCGCTCGGCCAGCGCGCGCGAGTTGGCGTGCACCGCCCGGGCCCGGGTCAGCGTTTCCCGCTCCAGATCGGCGAGCAGCGCGGTGTCGGCGCCCAGCGGCACGCCGTTCAGGTCGAGGCACAGCTTGAGATGGGCGTGACACTTGACGACGAGCGGCAGGCTGCCGTCGCGGGCGGCGTAGTAGCCCTGGGCCTTGTACTCCGGCGCCTCGACGATGGCGAAGGGGCCACCGGTGGCGGTCAGCGCGCGAACCTGCCGCCAGGCGTGCCAGGCAAAGGCCAGGGCGTCGCGGGCCTCGCCGAGGGGCGCGGCTTCGGCCGGCCACTCGTCGGGCACGACGAGGCCGTGGAGGTGCACGCCGCCAGCGACGATCGTGCGGGTGTAGGCCGTCGCCCGGGCGACGACGTGGACGTCGTGCCCGGCGGCCGCCAGGCCGGCGGCCATGACCCGCACGTAGGTTTCGATGCCGCCGCCGAGGCCGCTCGGGCCGTCGAGGTTCCAGTCGCCGGCCAGCAGGGCGATGCGCATCGGGCGTGGCCCGCTCATGCGACCTCCTGGGCCACGACCACTGGCGGCAACACCGCCTCGAAGTCGGCAAGGTGATAGTCGCGACTCTCGCGCCAGCCGAGGGCCGCCAGCACCGGCACGATGGCCGCCGCGTGCATCGAGGCCACGATCACGTAGGGACGTTCGGCGGCGCGGGCCAGGGCCGCCGGACCGGTCACGGTCACCCCGTCGCACGACGTGCCGGCTCGGCTCTCGTCGCTGTCGATGAACCGCGTCGCCCGTCCGCCGGCGGCCTCGAGGCGGGCCAGCACCTGCCGTCCCGCGGCGCCAGCGCCCCAGATCCACACCGGCCGCGCCCGGCCGACGCTCTCGCGCGCCAGCGCCTGCACCAGCGCTTCGGCTTCCGGCCGCCGGGCCTCGGCGGCAGGGGCCACCGGCACCGTCGCCGCCGCGGCCGCGCCGGCGGCTTGACGTTCCGCCAGGAGCGACACGGCCAGCCCGCGCAGTTCGTCGCGCGCCATCTCCAGATCGCGGACACGCCGCTGCGCCGCGCGCAGGGCCCGAGCCGTGTCGCCGGGGCGAGTGGCGCACAGCGAGGCAAAGACGATCTCGGCCGCCTCCTCCATCGCGCAGGCGTCGGCGCTCATGCTCGACGGCGTCGAGCGGTAGCGCACCAGCCGATCGGCCAGCACGTGGTACTCGGCGCCGGCCACCGCCAGGCGCATCCAGAAGTCGATGTCGGCCCAGCCCGACGTCCGCCGGTCGTCGTCGAAGCCGCCGACCTCACGGGCCAGCTCCGTGCGCACGAGCGGGACCACCGGCGGAAACGGCCCGCCGAGCAGGCACACCGACAACAGCGGCGGATGGCCGGCAAACCGCCGCAGGTCCACCAGCGTCGGCCACAGCACGCGGCCGCGGCCGTCGATGACGCAGCCGTCGCACAGCACCAGGCCGACCGCCGCGTCGGCGTCGAGCACGGCGCCCTGTCGGGCCAGCTTGTCGGGTTCGATCAGATCGTCGGCGTCGAGGAACGACACGTAGCGGCCGCGGGAACGCTCCAGGCCGGCGTTGCGGGCCGCGCCCACGCCGCGGTTCTCCTGCCGCACCACGCTGACCCGTGCGTCCTCGGCGGCATGGGCCAGCGCCACGGCGGCCGAGCCGTCGGTCGAGCCGTCGTCGACCACGATGATCTCGAGATCGGCCGCGGCTTGCGCGCGGGCCGAGCGCAGCGACTCGTCGAGGGTCGCCTGGCCGTTGTAGCACGGCACGATCACGGTGAAGGCGGGACGGGTGCTCATGGATGAAAGAACGTCAACCAGGTGCGGGCGACGGCAGCCGACGAATCGGCCGACGGCGTCGTCGCCGCCGTGAACTCGGGGGCCAATGCGGCGGCGATGCGTTCGCGCCGGCGCGGTTCGGCGTCGGCCCAGGCCCGCACGCACTCGAGCAGGGCCCGGTAGATTGCGGTGGCCGGGGCGGTCGGGGCAGCGGCGGGCAACGGGCGGCCGACCAGTCCGCGCGCGGCCGCCGCGGCCAGCCAGTCGTGCCCCGCCCGCACCCGTCTGGCGACGGTGCGGGTGAGGGCGTCGCCGACCACTGCAGCATCGCCATCCCATCCCAGCGCCGCTTCGAGATGCCGCAGCGCCTCGCCGCACTGCGCCACGGCGTCGGGCACCGGGGCCAGCGCGGCGCCGGTGAGCTTCGCGGCGAAGGCGCCGTCGACGGCCTCCCGCACGGCGGCGGGCAGTAGTCCGGTGCTCAGCGCGGCGAAGCGCCGGCGGCGCACCTGGTAAGACGCGTGGTAGTCGGCGTGCGCCATCAGCCACGCGTCGGCCAGCGCCATCAGGAACTTGCCGCGCTGGCGATCGCGGAAGCCGGCGGGGTCGGCCGCACCGGGGCCGTCGGGTCCGGCCACGAGGCCGAGCAGCAGGCCGCCGGCGCGGCTGCCGATCTGGAAGATGCCCTCGTCCACGTGCAGGTCCGCGGGCGCGTGGCGCGGGAGCTTGTCGAGGACCAGCGGATCGCCCCACAGCAACCGGGCGCCGTAGCGGAGGTCGAAGTCGAACTGCGAGATCGGCGTCGCCGGCGTGAGGTCGGGCCGGGCCCACAGATCGACGAAGTCAATCCCCAGCGCCGTGCCCAGTTCGTCATCGAGACCGTCGAGCGCGCCGGCGCGGGCGCCGACGACCACGATGTCGTAGTCGTTCACCGGCTGCGGCCGGCCCGAGGCCGGGCCGGTCACGACCGTGCCTTCGCCACGCCCGAAGCCGCCGGCCAGCACGATGGCGGCGCAGTCGGGCGCCCGGTGGCGCACCGCCTCGACGATCGCCGCCAGGTGGGCGTCGACGACGGCGTCGGAGGCCGCGGTGCCGTTCGACGACCAATGGCCCGGCGCCGGCGATGGCGTCGTGCCGTCGACCGTCGTCGCCGCCGGCGGGCCGGTGACGGCGCGCTCGGACTGGTCCAGGCCGAGCCACGACTGGAACATCGGGTGGAGGTCGCGGGCCGCCAACACGCCGCACTCGCCCGCCGCCGGTGCGTGCGGGCGGTAGATGAGGAGCGCGGCGCGGTTGTCGTCGACGTCGGGGGCATAGCCGTGCATGCCGCGCACCGCGCCGGTCCCGGCCCAGTCGAAGAAGTTCGGGCTGAAGAGCACGCCGGGGTCGGCCAGGAACACGGCGTGGCCGTTGCGGTCGTCGATGCCGGTGAGCCCGTAGCGGGCCCAGTCGCCGGCGTCGAGCACGCGGCCGCCGCCGCACGCGCCAAGCGCTTCGAGAGCGCGCGGCAGGGCCGCCGACGTGAGCGCCCACAGTCGCACCATCGTCGAATCGATGAAGTAGGCGATCTCGGCGCCGAAGCGCAGGCCGGTCGCGGCCAGGGCGCCGGCCACGTCGACGCGCCGCGTCACCGGCAGCATCCCGTGATCGCCGGCGATGACGATGACCGGATCGCGGTAGAGCTCGGCGACGCGCGCGCACACGAGTTCGCACAACCGGTCGGTGTCCTCGAGCGCCGCCTGCAGTTCACGCGAGCCGGGGCCGTAGGCGTGTCCGACCATGTCGAGTTCGGGGAGATGGACGAAGGCGAAGCGATGCGCAGGACGCAGGGTGTCGAGCGCCATGCCGGCGACCCGGCCGCTGGTCAGCGGGCCGGTCCATCCGAGGTAGGGCCACGACAGATCCAGCCACGGCTCGCCGCGCGCATCGAGCTGATGGAAGAGCGACCGGTAGCCGACGGTGGCGCTGGCCGGCCCCTCGCGTTCGCAGACGTCGAAGTAGCCGAGCCACGGCAACGGAATGTCCAGCGGGTCCAGGTACATCGCGGCAAACGGCGGCACCACCGCCTTGGCCCGCGACACGATCCCGGGCCGGAGCGCCGCGCGCAGCGCCGCGTCGCCGTCGTCGCCGCCGGCCAGTTCCCGGGTCCAGGCAAACGGACTGCGGGCCGGGTCGAACCGGAACAGGTTGGTGTAGCCCTGCTCGGCCATCGTCAGGCCGCCGAAGTAGGCCCCGCGCGGGCAGAAGCCGAACGGCTCTTCGAGCTGCCCGGTGAGGCTGCGCGCGGCGGTCGCGGCGAGAAAGCGCGTCCGGCCGACATAGTCGTGCCGAAGTGCGTCGACGAGCAGGAAGACGACCGCATCGGCCGTTCCTCCGGACATGGGGTGACGGACGTCCGACACGCCGGTCCTCGCGCTCGTCCCGTTCTCGACGGGTCTTGTCAGCAGTTGCACGCCGGTCTCGCTACTCGCGTCCGAAAGAGCAAGGCGCGTGCCGCGCCGGGGGCTACGCGAGGAGGGCCAGGGTGTCGGCCAGCCGTTCGAACAGCAGCACGTCGCCCGGCGCCGTGCAGGTGACGAGCGACCGGCCGGCCCAGGCCACCGTCATCGGGTGGTGGCAGGTGAGGTCGACACGGCGGCCGTTCCGCTCGAGGGCGACCAGGTCGACGTCGGGGAAGGCGGTGGCCGTCCATCCGTCAGGCCCGACGGCGCGACTGGTCGAGGCGCCATCGGCGGGGAGCGCGACCTGCTCGTGGCCGCCGCCGGCGACGAGCCGCGAGCCGGTCGTGTGGACCCGCCGCAGCGCGCGTCCCTCGGCATCGCGCGTGGCCGGGGCCAGAGCCAGGGCGGCGCCGTCAGCGATGAGGCCGCAGAAGCTCTCGTCGGGCAGGAAGACGTCGCCAGGCGTGCCGGGGCGCCACCGTCCCACCCCGCGCGGGAACGTGTTCCAGTAGAGGTGTCCGTCGAGCCACGCACCGGCCGTAGGCCGGAAGGGCAACGCCTCGACGGTCACCGGACCCTCGAGGCGCTCCCGGTACATGACGTAACCGGCGCCGAGTTCGGGCCACGCGCCCGTGCCGTTGCTCCACGCCACCGCGCCTTCGCCCATCGGCAGCTGGCCGACGATCGTCCGGGGCCAGGACGAATACTGACGGACGGCGCCGTCCTCGCCAATCCACGCGCTCGTGTGACGATGCAGCGCGGCCACCACCACGCCGCCGGCGGCGGCGTGCGCCGCCGCGCCCGGCGCGAGCCCCTCGGCGGTGAGCACGCGCGGCGTCACCACCGCGGCCGCGCCGCTCACGTCCACCTCGATGCGGACCCCGTGGTCGGCAAACGACGCCAGTCGCGCCGGCGGCGCTGGCGCGCCCGAGTGGAGGCGTAGACATCCGGTGAGGACGCGCGGCCAGTCGTCACCGGTCGCCCGGCGCGACAGGTGCACGGCCGGAGCCCCCGCGCACGTCAGCGACACCAACAGCTCGGGCCCGAGTCCCCCTCCCGGGGCGTCGCTCTCGGTCTCGAGCAAGGCGGCCACACCGCGCACGCGCGCCGCCGGCGCCGCGCTCGACGCGCCGGCCGCAGCGCGCATCCAGCGCGCGCTCACCTGTGCGGCCACGGCCCGTGCCACCGCGGCCAGCGGCGCCGCGGGAGACGCGGGTGACCGGGCCGGGGCCGGCGGAGCGAAGAACGACGTGGCGCCGTCGGCGGTTGCCGGGACGAGCGCGTCGAAGAGGCGCAGCGGCCAGGCCACGAGCGGCGGCCACGGCCGCAACGCCGGCGCGAGCGCGGAGGCGGTGACGTCGGCCGCACTCACCGCGTCGAGATCGGCGGCGCCGGAGTCGAGGGCCTGCACGAGCGGCGCGAGCAGCCATGACGCGCGTCGTACGGCCGTGCCGTCCGGCACCACCGCTCCTGCCGCCGCGGCCGCGAGGTGCGCGGGCAGGCCGGGGAACCACGACAGCGGCAGCCCGGCATCGCTCAGTGCCGCCCACGGCAGCGACGGCAGTCCGCGGCTCCCCGCCGCCTCCCCGCGCAGCCCCGCCTCGGCTCGGGCCAGGGCGTCGCGCACGGAGGCGGTGTCGAAGGCGCCGCCGCTGAACGTCGTCCAGGCGCGGACCAGCGGATGGGCCTCGTCGTGTGACTCGACCGCGTCGCGGATGTCGGCCACGGCCGCGGCGAGCGTCTCGAGCGGCGTCGAGGTCGTGACGGCCGGCGACCACTGGGGCGCCGGCAGCACCGGGCCGCCGCCGATGGCCGCGCGCAGCGTGGTCTGCTCGATGCCGGGGCCGGCGAAGATGCCGCCGCCGGTGGCGTTGAGCACGCGCCGGCCGCAGCCGGCGACGCGGTTGACCAGCCAGTCGCAAAACACCTGCAACGGCCGGCTCGTCTCGACCACGCCGCCGGCTACGGCCGTCGAGAGTGATCCGCTCGGTCGACGCGATCTGCTGCCGCCAGGCTTCGTCGAGCCCGGCGCCGAGCGCCGTGGTGTAAGCCCAGTCGAACTCGTAGGTCGTGCCGCGAGCGTACGGACGGCCGCCGGTGAAGGCCAGATCGGCGCCGATGAAGGTGATCGGATCGCCACCGCCGAGGAGAGCGATGCGGAACGCGGCCGTGAGCACCGAGCCCCACATGTCGACGGGCGCGGTCGCGACGCCGAGCGCCGCGAACCACGGCCACGGATCGTGCTCGGCCACGCGGAACCAGAGAGTCCGCCCGGCAAAAGTCGCCACCGCGTCGGGGTCGAGCGCCGACTCGGCGACCAGCCAGGTGCGCGGACACGGCGGCAGGGCGAAGAAATGCCGCGCGTTCCTGGCGCTGGGATCGACGCCGACGACCAGGTGCGGTTCGATCCCGGCGTGCAGGAGCGGACGCAGGGTCGTGTCGGTGGCGATGATGACGGCGCGGTCCTGGAGCGCGGCGAGATCGGCCAGCGTCGCATCGAGCGACGGGCCGGCCCCGACGACCACGACCGGACGGCCGGCAAAGGCGCCGGACAGCGCCGACACGCTGTGGCCACGCGCGATGGCCGGCAGGTTGGCCAGCGAGTTGGCCAGGTAGCGCGGCGCGAACTGGCGGCGGGCCTCGGCATTGGCCCGCGCGCCGAACAGAATCCGGCCGACCAGCCGCGCCGCCTCGAGCACCCGGGCGCGGTCGCGGGCGGCCTCGGGGGAGACGATGAGCACGTGGTCGTCGGGATTGGCCGGGTAGAGCCGCCAGGCCTCGTCGGCGCCGGAGTACTCCGGGCCGGCCAGACACAGCAGGCGCCCGGCGGCCAGCCGCTCCCTGCACCCGCCGCTGGCTCGGAAGGCCGCAGCCACCGCGTCATCAGGCTCGACGACCAGGACACGCACGCCCGGCCGCAACCCGTCGATGGCCTCGAGCACGGCGCCGTCGCCGATGCCGAGGACCACCGCCATCGGCGGCATCGGTCGATCGCCCAGCGCCGCCTGCACCCAGGCCAGCGCGCGGGCGGCGGCGGGATCGCTCATCGTCACGTCGTGAGGTCCATGCTACGCCCCGAACTGGCCGGCCACCACCCGGCCGGCGGTGGCGGCAGGCAGCGCCGCCCCCGGCAGCACGGGCATGAGCGAATGAGGGACGCCGTGCTCACGCTGGCACCCCGGACAGAAGGGGCCCGGCGCGCTCATCGACAGCAGCGTGCCGCCGGTCGGGCCGCTCGGCTCTGCCCCGCCGGCCGGCCACTCGCGCCGCCGCAAGCCGAGCGCCGTCAGCTGATCGTGCCAGGCCTCGGGGCTGCGGCGCGTGGCGAAGGCGCGCTCGGCGCGCAACGGCCGGCCGGAGATTTCGATGAGGAGGGCATCGCGGCCGACGCGGGCCAGTTCGTTGACGGCCGCCTCGAGATCGTCGGCCTCGAGATGCTCGATCCAGTCGGCCGACACCAGCACCGTCGAGAACACGTGGTCGGCAAACGGCAACGCCAGCGGCGTGGCCGGCGAGTAGCGGTGGCGATCCGGACGATCCAGGCGCCGCGCCACGTCGGCGCCCCACGGGTGCAGCCCGAATCGGGCCAGAGCCTCGACGATACGGCCCTGCCCGGCGCCGGCGTGCAGCACGCTGCCGCCGGCCGGAGTGACCAGGCGCACGGCGCCGACGACGCCGTCGATCGAGCCGCTCCAGGTGTCGTCGCGCCCGGCGGCGCGGAAACCCGGACGCAGCCGCGCGAAGGTCGCGTCAGGCCCGCGCGCGGCCAGCCGGGCCGCCACGGCGGTGAACCAGGGCCGGGCCTTGATTGCGGCCGCCACGCGAGCGGCCAGCGGCATGGACGGGTCGGCCGCAGCGGCGGGATAGCCGGGCATCGTCTCGAGCACGGCCGCGGCATCCTCGTCGGCGCCCAGGACCACGACGGGCACGCCGGCCCTGAGGGCGAGACAAGCGCCGTCGTAGCCGCCGGTGAGGGCGGCCGAGGCCGTGGCGAGATCGGCAATCGCCGATGGCCACTCGCGGGCGCTGCCGGCGGCGTCGAGAGCGTAGTCGGCCACCATGCCCGGCCAGGCGGCGCGCACGGCGGCCAGCGCCGGAATGAAACTGGTGCGGCGCGACGGGTGGCAGTCGGTGACCACCAGGTGGCCGGTGAAGTCGCGGTGGGCGCGGTCGGCGAAGGGCGCGGTGAAGACCGGGTCGGCCAGGAGGCGATGGGAGACGCCGAGCCGCCGGAGGCGGTTGGCGCTGGCCCGGTCGCGCACCGTGCAGTCGGTGAGTCCGGCCAGCACGGGCCGCGCGGCGACGCACTCGCCGAGCGAGGCGTTCACCAGGTAGGTCGGGAGGTCCATCTGCTGGGCCGCGGCCAGAATCGCCAGCAGGTGCAGATGCGGTTCGTTGCGCATCGTGTCGCCGGCCACCACGAGCGCGTCGACCTCGGCCAGGACGCGGCGCAGTTCGGGCGACGCCAGCGCGATGGCCACGCCCTCGTCGACCGTGCCGGCCGCCAGTTCGTGCCAGTCGCGGCGGAAGTAGGCGTGCCGCACCTCGGCGCCGGCCTGGCGCAGCAGGCGGCGCTGCGCCTGCGACGTGGCCTGGGCCACGACCTGCGGGGCATCGCCGCTGTCATTGAAGAGCGCGACGGCCATCGGCGATCCGGCGGCGGCGCGCCGCGGCGACACGGCGACACCGCCGTGGCCAAGACGTGCGGACTGGGGGTCAGCCTTTCCATGCCCAGCGAAAGAGCAACCGGGGTGCCACCGCCGCTGCGCCGGCGCCGGCTGCCGCCACGGGCACTTCCGTGCAGGCGGCCAAGGGCGGTCAAGGTCCGGGGCCGGCAGGTCGACCGGCGGTCCGGCGGCGTGGTCGCTCCGCCGACACGCGCAGCAGTGCGGCGAATCGGCTGGTCGACTGGTCGGCTGGTCGGCTGGTCGGCTACGCGAGCCTGGCGTACTCACGCATGTAGCCGCTCACCATCCGGTCCACGGTGAACTCCGACTGATAGCGGACGTGGGCCCGCTGGCAGAGCGCGCGCAGTTGATGCGGCGCCGTGGCCCGCGCCAGGCCGATGGTCTCGGCCAGCGCCTTGGGCTCGGTCGGGTCGAACAGCCACCCGGTCTGGCCGTCGTCGATGAACTCGGACAGCTCCGGCACGCGGCTGGCCACGACCGGCACCTGATCGCAGAAGGCTTCGAGCAGGGCCAGCGGCTGGTCGCCGTCGCCCGAGGGCAGCACCAGCAGGTCGCTGTCGCGCGAGGTAGTGCCGCACGGTCGCCTCGGGCGGCGCGACGCGGACGCGCTCCGGGTCCGCGACGGGAACGGCCGGCTTCCCCACCGCCGCGGCGCCGCCGAACACCACCCACAACACTTGCAGGGTCGCGCTGATGAACGGCAGCGTGTTCATCAGCAGCCGCTGATCGTGCAGCGACCCGGGCGCGGTCAGATAGCACAGCACCGCGCCGCCGCGTTCACGCCACTCGCGCATCTCCTGGCCGAGCCCGTCGGTCGCCGCCGCCGGCGGCTCGTGATGCACGCCGTAGGGCACGACGGCGATCTGCCGGCGCACCACGCCGCGGGTGGCGAAGTGGTCGGCCACCGCCCAGGTCGGGACCACGGCGCGGGCGACCAGGTTCATGACTTCGAGATCGTAGGACTGGCGGCCAGTGGACGGCCGCGTCACGCTCCACTCGTGCGTGGTCTGGACGATGGGCACGCGCGTGGCCGCCTTGCGGCCCGCGGCAATGGCCACCACGCTCGGCACCGTGCCGTGGGTGTGGAGCACGTCGAAGGCCGCGGCCGTACCCAGATGCTCGTGGATGAACTGCACCACGTCGGCGTTCGGGCCGCTCTGGCGCGCGGCCAGCGAATCGACCTGGTGCACCGCCACGCCGCCGGCGTCGAGCCGGGACAACAAGTCCGGCTCATTGCGATGGCCTCCCGCGGCCGTCAGCGACGTGATCAGCGTGACCTGATGTCCGGCGCGGCGCTGGCCGACCGCCAGTTCCGCGGCCGCGCGGCCGGCGGCCCCGTGGATGAACGACGTCAAATGCAGTATGCGCACGACTTCTGCTCCGCTAGGCGCTGCGCGGCAGCGGCGAACGCCGGCCGGCCGCGAGCTGCTGGCGCCGGGCGGCGGCCCGGGCCTCGTGGCTGGCGGCGAAATCCGGCACGGCCGCGGCCAGCAGATCGAGTGTCGCCGGGGCGTCGCCGCGCTCGACCAGCCGCCGCAACCGCTCCAGCGTCCGCCCCACCGCGGCCCGATCGCTCGCCCGCTGACGCGCCACCCAGATCCGCCGGTGGGCGGTCGGGCACATGCGCAGGCCCTGGGTGGTCAGCTCCTCGCAGCGCTTCTCGCCGGGGCCGAGGCCGACGATCTCGATCGGCACGCGGGCAAAGCCGGCCGCGGCCTCGATGGCCAGCAGCCGCTCGGTGAGATCGCCGATGCCCACCGGCTCGCCCATGTCGAGCCAGTAGGTCTCGGGCCGGCGCGCCAGCACGTCGGCCTTCATCATCAGCGACACGGCTTCGCCCGCGGTCATCACGTAGCGCGTCGCCTCGGGGTCGGTGAGGCGCAGCGGCAGGCCGCGGCGCACGCGGTCCCGCAGCACCGCCAGCAGGCTGCCGCTGCTGCCGAGGATGTTGCCGAAGCGCACCACGATCGGGCGGAACGACGGGCCGGCCTCGGCCAGCGCGGCAAACTCGGCCAGGCGCTTGGTGGCGCCCATGACGCTGCGGGGCGCCGCCGCCTTGTCCGACGAGACGAGCACGAAGCGCGCGCCCTCGGCCTTGCTGGCCCGGACCACGTTGACCGTGCCGGTGACGTTGCCGTCGACGCCGGCGCAGACATCGCGCTCGACCATGCCGACATGCTTGTAGGCGGCGGCGTGGAACACGACATCCGGCGCCGCGGCGGCCAGCGTGCGGCGCATCAGCGGCGCCCGGCACACGTCGGCCAGCACGGGCTCGACCGCGACCTGCGGCGCGCGCTCGGCGAGCTCGCGCCCGATCTCGAAGAGGGCCAGCTCCGAGTGATCGACCAGCGTCAGCGCCGCCGGCCGGCAGTCGGCGATCTGGCGGGCCAGCTCGGAGCCGACCGAGCCGCCGCCGCCGGTAATCACAATACGCTTGCCAGCGAAGGCGCGGCGATCGGCCGCGGTCAGCAGCTGGCGGACCGGCCGGGCCAGGAGCTGCTCCAGCTCCTCGGGCGAGAACGGCAGTCTCATGGCTGCGCTCCGGGGCCCGGTTCTTCGGCCCGGGCCGTGGCGGCATTGAGGATCACGAGATCGACGCGGCGGTTGCGCGTCCGCCCGGCCGGGGTGGCGTTGGCGGCCCGGGGTTTGAACTCCGAATAGCCGGCCGCCGACAGGCGGGCCGCATCGACGCCGCCGCTGGCAATCAGGAACTCGACGACGCGGGTGGCGCGGGCGGTGGAGAGGTCCCAGTTCGACGCGAACTTCACCGTGCGGATGGGGGCGTCGTCGGTGTGGCCTTCGACCCGCACCTGATTGGGCAGTTCGGCGAGCACCGCGGCGACCCGGCGCATCATCCGTTCGGCATCGGTCGAGAGCTCGGCCCGGCCGACGTCGAACGCCCCGGCTTCGGGCACCTCCACGACCAGCCCGCGCGGATCCTCGATGAGCTGCAGATAGCCGGCCGAGAGTTCTTCGGCCAGCCCCGCTTCGACCCTGGCGCGCAGGGCCCGGGCCTCGTCCTCCGCCGGCGCCGCGGCCGGCGGCGGCGCGACGACCGGCGCTGGCGCGGTGACCGCCGCCGGCGCGGGCGCCGGCGTGATCGGCTTGGCGGCGTCGACCAGCGAGGCGGCATACAGCGTCGTGAAGAACGCACACAGCAGCGTCATGAAGTCGGCGTAGGAGACCAGCCAGCGATCGCGCGACACCTGCGTGGCCGAGAAGCGGATGTTCATGACTTCACCAGGGTCGGCGCCGTCGGCGTCTTGCCCTCGGGCCGGCCCGCGGTCTTGGTCTTGGCCTTGCGCGGCACGCCGTGCCAGGCCAGGAGCAGGCTCTGGAGGTGGCCATCGACGAGCGTGGGATGGATGCCCTGCTGGATGGCGACCGCGCCCTCGATGACGACTTCGCGGCTGAGCGCGGCGGCGCGGCCGAGGCTGCGCAAGCGCGTGGCCAGCGGCAGGAACACGAGGTTGGCCGAGCCGACGCCGTAGACGGTGGCGACGAAGGCCACGGCGATGCCGGGGCCGACGCTCGACGGCGTGGTCAGGTTCTCCATCGCCTGGATGAGGCCGAGCACGGCCCCGAGGATGCCCAGCGTCGGCGCGTAGCCGCCGGCGGCTTCGAGCACCAGCGCGCATTCGGCGTCGGATTCCTCGCGCGCCTGGCTGAAGGTCTTGAGCGTGTGGCGCACGTCGGCCGCCGGCACGCCGTCGACGACGAGCGAGATGGCCCGCACCAGGAACGGATCGTCGTCGCCGCCGACCGCGTGCTCGAGCGACAACGCCCCGCGGTGCCGGGCCCGGACGGCGTAGTCGCCCATCCGGGTCAGCAGCGCGACGTCGGATTCCGGCGCCTTGCCGAACGCCTTGCGCAGCGCCCGCCAGGTGCGCGCCAGCAGCGACCGCGGGAAGCTGAAGAGCACGGCCGCGGCCGTGCCCCCGAAGACCACCAGCGCCGCCGACGGCTGCAGGAGCGTGCCCAGGCGGCCGCCGTCGATGGACTGGGCCATGACGATGAGCGCCACCGTGAGCGGCACGCTGAAGAGGAACGCCGCGTCGTTCAGGCGTGAGCTGCTCACCGCGCGTCCGCTCCGGGCTGTTCCGATTCACGGGCGCGCAGCCGATCGGCGGCGGCGATGAGGACGTCGAGCGGCGCCGGCGTGGCACTCGGGCCAGCCTCCTGGTAGACGCGACGCAGGTAGTCGAGGTCGTCGGCGGTGTCGATGGTGAAGCGCAGGTCGGGCCGCCGCAGCGCCGTCGGCGCCAGCGAGTCGACGGCCCGCGACCGGGCGTCGCGGCGGATGAACGGCGTGACGTGCTCGCGGTCGTAGGCCTCGGTGGCCAGGGCCGCGGCCCGGACGAGCGCCGGCACGGCGATGGCCTCGACGGTGGCCCCGAGCGGCAGCCCGTAGTCGACCACGTAGTCGGCGCCCGACCGCTGCAGGATCTCGAGCGTGCGATAGGGCGAGTCGAGGTCCACGGCCGGGTTGTCGGCCGTGGCCCGGACGACGGCCGAGACCCCGAGCAACGAGGCCGCGAAGGCGTAGCGGCCGAGCACGTCGTCGGCCGATCCGCGCAGCACGGCGATGTCGAGACGCTCGGCTTCCTCGCACAGCAGGTCGTCTTCGAGCAGCGTCGTGGTGGCCAGCACCACCGGCAGGTCGGCGCGCGTCTTGCAGGCGCTCGACCACGCGGGCCAGGAGCGAGCGGCCGGCGATCGGCGCCAGCGATTTGCCGGGCAGCCGGCTCGAGCCCATGCGGGCCTGGACGATGATGGCGGCGCGCAGGCTCATGCCACGTCTCCGATGGCGATGCGGCCGGGATATTCCGGCAGCGCGATTCGGGTGCCGTCGAGGAACACCGACGTCTCGTAACTGGTCATCCACAGGTTGTCGCGGAAGCGGCCGATGGTTTCGGGCACGCGCTTGCCGGCCGCCAGATCCACCAGCATCCGCGGGAAGTCGGCGCCGGCCTGGATGGTGAGCGGGATGCCGCCGGAGAAGCGCGGGTTGATCTCGAAGACCACCGGCACGCCGTCGACCACCCGGCACTGGATGTTGACCGGGCCGACGAACGGCAGCGCCTGCGCGCAGGTCCGCGCCAGGTCGATGAGCGCCGGGTCGTTGCACGGTGCGGCCGCGGTCGCTGACCCCGGCCCGAATGACGTCGCGGCGGCGCGGCACGATGCTGCAGCGGCCGGCCCGAGAAGTCGCACAGCATGTCGATCGTGAACTCGTCGCCGTCGAGGTACTCCTGGACCACCGCGTCGGGCACGTAGTCGACGAAGAAGTCGAGCTCGCGGCGGTGGCGCACCGGGTACGCGCCGACGCTGCCGCGGCCGCGGCGCGGCTTGATGAAGAGCGGAAAGGCCGACGTCGCCGGGCACCTCGCCCGGCAGCCACGACGCGGCCGCGGGAATGCCGCGCTCGAGCAGGTAGCCGGCAGGTCGCGTACTTGTCGTCGCACAGCTCGGAGGTCTGCGGCGGCGACACCGCGACGCGGATGCCGGCGTTCGAGGAAGCGGGCGGCGGCGCGGCCGAAGAGCGCCAGCTCGTCGTCGATGGTCGGCACGATCAGCGACGACGCGCTCGCCGACGGCGATCTCGAGCACCGCCTCGAGGTAGCCGGGCGCCGAGGCCAGCGGCACGCGGTAGGCGCGGTCGGCGGCGTGCACCGCCGGCGACAGCGGATTGACGTCGGTGACGATGACCGTGCCGCCGCGGTGGTGCGCCACGGCGCGCTGGAAGGCGCGCACCAGCGGCACCCGGCGCGACGCCGCCGTGATGAGGACGTTAAGCGACATGTTCGGTTCCCTCGGTCGAGGCCGCGGCACATCGGCGGCCGGAACGCCGCGCCGCCGTCGATGCCGCGCGACGAGTCGCGTGCCGACGAGGTCGGCGAGCCGATCGGCGCCGAGCCCGGTCGCCGGGCGAAGCGCGATGACATCGGCGGCCGCGACCACGTGTCCGGCCGGCAGCGGGCGGCGGGCGTACAGCGACCGGCCGGCTGGCGATGGCGATTGGGCGCTTCGGCCGGCAGGCACGCCTTGGCGCCGGTGCCGAGCGCGGCGGCGGCGCGGGCGGCGGCCTCGATGATGGCGCGCCAGCTGCGCCGGCGTGCTCGACACGGCGCGCGTCGATCGCTGCCGTCGTCGGCGGCGAGCACCAGATGGCGCTCGTAGATGGCGGCGCCGAGAGCCACGGCCAGCGGCGCGGCGAAGCCGTCGGCGCCGTGATCCGACAAGCCCGACGACCACGCCGCAGGCCCGGCCCAGCGTGGCGATGGCGCGCAGGTTCTCGCTCCCCGGCGGCACCGGATACGCCGACACGCAGTGCAGCAGGGCGACGCCCCCGGTGCCGGCCAGCGTGGCCCACCGCGCGGCGCGCTGCGCTTCCGCCAGCGTCGCCATGCCGGTCGAGATGACGACCGGCTTGCCGGTCGCGCGCCGCGCTTGGTGATGAGCGCTTCCCAGGTGATGTCGCCGCTGGCGATCTTGTAGCCGTCGACGCCGACCCGCTCGAGCAGGTCGACGGCGTCTTCCGAGAGCGGTGTGGCCATGACCGCCAGGCCGTGCTCGCGGGCCCGCGCCGCGACCGGCGCGTGCGCGGCTTCGTCGAGCTCGAAGCGGCGGAAGAAGTCGACCATCGAGGCCGCCGCGACGTGGGCCGGCGCCGGCGCCCCCGGCGCCACCAGCGCGGCGGCGTCGAGCGTCTGCAGCTTCACCGCCGAGGCGCCGGCCGCCGCGGCGGCATCGACCAGGCCAGCGCCCGGTCGATCGAGCCGTCGTGGTTGAGGCCGATCTCGGCGACGACGAAGAGCGGCGCGCCCGGGCCGGCCACGCCGGGTCCGATGCGCAGGGGGGTCACGTCAGGCGACATGGGAGCTCCAGCGGGATGCGAGCAGTTGGCTGGCGGCCGCGGGCACGCCGGCCAGTGACGGAAGGACGAGGATCGGAGACGGACGCCGACGGAACCGCGCGCGCCGGCCGGCACCCAGATGGTGGCCATGCCGAGCGGCGCGCGCGCCGGCCATGTCGCAGGCGCGCGTCGTCGCCGACGAAGACGGTCTGCGCCGGAGCCACGCCGAGCGCGTCACAGGCGGCGAGGAACGGCGCCGCTTCGGGCTTCCCCGCCCCGGTGCCGTGTTCGGCGGCGCAGCACGATGGTATCCACGAGCGGCGCCAGGCCGAGCGCCGCGACCTTGCGGGCCTGGATGTCGGCGCGGCCGTTGGTCACGATGCCGAGGCGCCAGGTCGCGCGCATCGCCACCAGCACCCCGATGGCTGATCGGCGAGAGCCGCAGGCGGGGTTCGTGCTCGCGCATGCACTTCAATGAGCGTCGCCACCGCGCCGGCGGGCAGCAGCAGCCGCTCGGCCAGCAGGTCGAACTCGCGGCCACGAGCCACCGCGGAGGCCGCGGTCAGCACCGCCAGCGCCCGTTCGGCCGCATAGCCCCAGGTCTTCTCGACATGCGCCGCCGCGGCGCGAAAACCGCTCTTCACGAACTGCTCGAGCGGATACAGCGTGTCGTCGAGGTCGAACAGCACGGCCCGCGGGTTATGCGGCATGAGTCGCTCCTGGTCGCGCCGACGACGCGTGCCGCCAGGGCCCGCAACGCGGCGGCGACGCGGTGGACGCCGTGGCCGTCGATGAGCGCGCGGCCGGCCGCCGACAGCCGCCGTTGTGACGCCGGGGCGGCCAGGAGCCGCGCCGTCCGTCCGGCCACCCGCGCCGCCGTGGCCGAGGACTGCAGCAGTCCCCCGTCGAGAGCCGCGCCGTGCCGGGCGAGGGCGCGCACCGTCGGCTGTTGGCCGCGGGGTCACGGCCACCGCCACGAGCGGCGTGCCGAGCGGCGCAGGCCTCGTAGGCGGTGACGCCGCCGGCCACGATGGCCACGTCCGCGCGCGGCCAGGGCGGCCCCGAGGGCCTGCGGGAGAATCCACTGTCCGGCCGCGAGGGCCGGCAGGCCGCGGGCGAACCACGAAGCCGCGGGCCACGCGGATGTCGAGCACCGGGCGCGCGCGCCGCCAGCGCCGCCACCAGCCTCGGCACCAGCGTGAAGACGTGGGCGCCGCCGCCGAGGGCGATGCAGACGCGCCGCGGGCCGGGCGCCCGCCCGATCCGCCGCCGGCGCCGCGCCGCCGGGTCGAGCATCGCAAAGGCGGGACCGAGGAGCAGCCGGGCGTCATCGGCGGCCGGGGCCACGCCGGCGCTGCCGTCGACCACCAGGTCGGCGGCCACGCGGCGGCGGCCGGCGTCGTGAATGGTGCAGACCGGGACGCGCTGCGCGCGCGCCCGCCGCACCCAGGCGGCAGCGACGGCCGGCGACGGATCGTCGACGACCAGCACGTCAGGGGCGGCCTGGGCCAGTGACAGGGTGTCGGGCAGGACCTGACAGCCGAGCGCGCGGGCCGCGGCGCGGGTCGCGGCGCTGCCCCGCACCCAGACGCGCGGGGTCACGCCGAGCGCGCGGGCCAGCGACCGGCAGCGCACCAGATGCCCGAATCCCAGGCGCGGTCCGGCCGCCACCTGGAACACCACCGTCAGGTCCGGAGTCATCGGCGTCACCGCGGGCCCCGCAGAATGGCCCGTCGCAGCGCGCCCACCACCGTCCAGGCCTCGTCGTCGGTCGTGCCGCCGCCGAGCGGCAGCGACATCACCTCCGCCGACACCCGTTCCGCTTCGGGGAACATGCCCGGCTTGAAGCCGTAGCGCTGGCGGTAGTAGGGCTGCAGGTGCAGCGCCTGGAAGTGCAGGCTGGTGGCGATGCCCTCGTCCGAGAGGTGCGCCATGAGGGCGTCGCGCGTCCAGCCCGAGCCGGGCGTCACCAGCACCGAATAAAGGTGGCGGGCGTGCACGTCGCCGGCCGGGACGGGCGCCGGACGCGTCAGCGGCAGGTCGGCGAGGCCCTCGTCGTAGATCGCCCACACCGCGGCGCGCCGCGCCAGGTGCGCCTCGAGGCCCGCCAGCTGGTGCAGGCCGATGGCCGCCTGCAGGTCCATCATGTTGTACTTGTAGCCGGGGAACAGCACCTCGTAGTGCGGTGAGCCGGCCGTCTTGTAGCGGGCCCAGCCGTCGCGGCTGATGCCGTGCTGCGAGGCGGTGCGGGCAAACGCCGCCCCGGCGTCGGACCCGGTCGTGAGCATGCCGCCCTCGCCGGTCGTCAGGTTCTTGGTGGCGTAGAAGCTGAAACAGGTGAAGTCGGCGGTGGCGCCGATCTTCCGGCCCTGCGACACGGCCTCCACGGCATGGGCCGCGTCCTCGACGAGCGCGGCGCCGTGGCGGTCGGCCACGGCGCGGAAGGCGCCGACGTCGACCGGACGGCCGCCGAAGTGCACCGGCAGCACGGCGCGGGTGCGCGGCGTCATGGCCGCGGCCGCCGCCTCGGGCGACAGGTTCCAGGTCAGCGGATCGATGTCGGCGAACGTCGGCGTGGCCCCGGCGTGGATGACCACGTTGGCCGTGGCGCAGAAGGTCATCGGCGTCGTCACGACCTCGTCGCCGGCGCCCACTTCGAGAGCGAGCAGGGCCAGGTGCAGCGCCGCCGTGCAGGAGTTGAGGGCCACGGCGTGCGGCGCCCCGACGTAGGCGGCAAACGCTTGTTCGAACTGCTTCACGCGCGGTCCGGTCGACAGCCATCCCGACTGCAGGGCGGCGACGACCTCGTCGATCTCGGCCTGCCCGATCACGGGCGGCGCGAAGCGCACGGTGCCGGCGGTGGTGGCGGGGCGGACGCCATCAGTGTCGGGCTCCCTGAGCGAGGTGCGGCAGCGGCGAGACGGGCCGCCCCGGCGCCGCGTCGTTGGCCAGGAGCGCGGCGCTCAGATGGACGGCAGTGCGGACCCCTTCGATGCCGGTGATCTCGAGCACCGGGCCGCGCCACGACAGCGCGGTCGGCGGCCAGGGCCGCCCGTCGCTGCCGTCCACGTGCAGTTCGCCGACGACGGTGCCGTCGAGTTCGAAGATCTGGACGCGCCGGTTGCCGTAGTCGGCCACCGCCATCCAGACGGTGTCGGCCGAGTCGGCCGGCAGGTGCTCGCCGGCAAACTGCGGCCGCACGAACACCAGGTCCAGCGGGGTGTCGAGGCAGCCGGGCTTGCGGCCGAAGCCGCCGAAGGCGCGGACGACGTGGCCGGCTTCGTCGATGACGACGACGCGGTGGCCCTGGGGGTCGCAGCGATAGAAGAAGAGGGCGCCGCTGCTCGGGAAGAAGATCGAGCCGCTGCCCGGGGCCGGGTGCTCGCAGTGGATGTTCATGCCTGGGCCCGCTCGCGAATGGGTTCGAGCACGTCGTGCCAGCGGGCAATCGCCGGCGCCAGGTCGGCGTCGAGCGCGTCGGCCAGCGCCGTCCACCGCTCGGTGGCCTGATGGGCGACGAGGCCGCGGAGCGCCGCCTCGAGTTCGCCGCACGCGGCCACCACCGCCGGCGGCGGTGCCGGCGCCCGCGCCGAGCGACACGTTGGCCGCCGTCGCCGCCGCGGCGGTGAGCGCCACCAGCGACTGCACCGCCGCCACGAGCGCCACCAGCCCGGTCTGCGCCTCGGGCGCCCCGGCCCGCAGCGACGCCGCCGTCGTCCGCACCCCGTTCACCAGGCCGGGCAGGCTGTCGTCGGCCGCCGCCACGGCGGCGCCGAGCAGGGCGGCCGCGTCTTCGGCCTCGACCTCGACCTGGCCAATCCGGCCCAGGTCGGCCGCGGCCAGTTCCGGGCTGCGGAATGTCGGCTGGTCGACACCATCGAATCGCACGGCCGTCACCACCCGCCGGTCGGCGACCAGGGTGCGATCGAGGGAGTCGAGCAGTTGACCCCAGGTTTCCGGGCTGAACTCAAAGGTTTCGGGCGTGTCGTTGACCAGGCAATGCGCCATGTGTCGTGTCTCCGGCACCGTCAAAGAGCCGAATCCGTGCCAACCCCGACAGGCCCCATTCAAGAACCCGGGGCGAGGTCCGATTACTCCTCCGACGCGTGGGAGGCAAGCCTTCCCGGTCACGCCGGCAAGGACGCCGGTGGTCAGCTCACGGAGGAGACTCACATGGCTTCATTCTCAATTGTCAGCAACGTCTCGGCCTCGAACGCCCAGGCCAACCTCAACACCACCAACATCGGCCTGCAGAAGGCACTGACCCGCCTGTCGAGCGGCTTCCGCATCAACCAGGCCGGTGACGACGCCGCTGGTCTCGCGGTGGCCAACAGCTACCGGTCGCAGCAGGCGCGTTCTCAACCAGGGCATCCGCAACGCCAACGACGGCCTGTCCACGCTCCAGATCAAGAACGGCGCGCTCGACAACGTCAGCACGCTGCTCGACCGCCTGTCGACCCTGGCGTCGCAGTCGGCCTCGGCCGGGTTCGCCGGCAACCGCACCACGCTGAACAACGAGTTCACCGACGTGGTCTCGGAAATCGCCCGTGAAGTGGCGGTTGCCGGGCTCGGCACCGCGCAGGGCTTCTCGGTGTTCGTCAGCTCGGGCGGCAACGGCACGGTCGGCGGCACCATCGGCGCGGCCGACACCACCACCCTCGGCATCGCGTCGCTGAGCGTCGCCACCGCGGCCGGCGCGGCCACGGCGGTCACGGCGCTCACCACCGCCGTCGCCGACGGTCGGCACGGTGGTCGGCACCGTCGGTTCCATCCAGAACCGCCTGCAGCTACGCCATCGGCCTGGCGCAGTCGCAGTCGGTCAACACCAAGGCCGCCGAAAGCCGCATCCGCGACGCCAACGTGGCGGAAGAATCGGCGAACCTGACCCGCTACAACATCCTGACGCAGAGCGGCATCGCCGCCCTGGCCCAGGCCAACCAGCAGAGCTCGTCGGTGCTCTCGCTCCTCCGGTAATTCCGGAAGCGCCAATCGCGTGAGATGACGGGCAGGCGTTTCGCACGCCTGCCCGTCGTTTCCCTTGGCAGGAGTTTCGCACGGCGATCAGGACCGGCGCGGACGGCGCGTTCGGTGGAAGGAGAACACGTGGGATCCCCAGTCACGCTCAGCGGCTTCAACAACATCGACTTCAACCTGATCCTGACGAGCATCATGACTCAGGAGAGTCAGCCGCTCGTGGCGATGCAGAGCCGTCAAGCCTCGCTGCAGTCGAAGGCCAGCGCCTTCGGCTCGCTGGCCAACCGCGTGGCGGCGCTGCAGTCGGCGGTCGCCAAGCTGTCGAACGCCACGGATCTCTCGAGCACCAAGACCACCAGCAGCGACCCGGCGGCCGTGTCGGTCTCGTCGACCTCGGCGGCCGCGCCGGGCCGCTACGACGTCGTCGTGCAGGAGCTGGCGCGCGCCCAGGTCACGGCCTCCACCACCGTCGCCCCCGATGCCGACTCCACCGATCGTCGCCTCGGGCGGCACGCTGACCATCGGCGGGGTCACGGTGACCCTGACCGGCGCCACCACCTTGCGCCAGCTGGCCGACGCCATCAACGCCACGAGCGTGCCGGCGGCGCGCGCCTCGGTCGTGCAGTCCGGCCCGTCGAGCTACCGGCTGGTGCTGTCGGCCAAGGACACCGGCCAGGCCAACGCCTTCACCGTCAGCAACAACCTCACCGGCGGCACCGGGGTCGCGTTCGGCGACGCCGACGGCGACGGCGTCTCGGGCGATGACCTGGCCGACAACGCCCAGCAGGCCATCGACGCCTCGCTGCTCGTCAACAACATCCCGGTCACCAGCACCACCAACACCATCGCCACCGCCATCCCGGGCGTGACCTTCACGGCCTTCAAGAAGGATCCGGCGGCCTCGGTGATCATCGACGTGAGCACCGACTCGACGGGGCTCAAGGACAACGTCAAGTCCTTCGTCACGGCCTACAACGACCTGGTCGCGCTACGCCTCCGATCAGGCGGCGCTGGCCGGCAAGAACGACCCGGCGAGCATCGGCCGCGACCCGGTCATGACCCAGGTCAAGAGCCAGCTGCGCATGGCGCTGTCGGCGGAGTACGCCACCGGCGGCGTCTACTCGGCGCTCTCCCAGGTCGGCGTCGAGTTCACGCGCACCGGCCAGTTGTCGCTGAACGAGACGGCCTTCGCCGCGGCCGCGCCGAATCCCGCCGAACTCGCCAAGATCTTCGTCGGCACGACCGGCACGCCCGGGCGTCTTCGGCGCGCTCGACACGCTGCTCGACACCTTCACCGCCACCGACGGCCTCCTGCCGGGGGCGCGCCGCATGCTCACCGACCAGGCCTCGCGCCTGACCGACAGCATCGCCAAGATGCAGGACCGCCTGGCCACGCGCCGCGCGGCGCTGCAGCGCGAGTTCACCGCGGCCGACCAGGCCATGAGTCAGCTGAAGAGCCAGAGCGGGTCGCTGGCCCAGTTCGGCGCGTCACTCTAGCCACGACCCACCCGATCCCAGCGGAGACACGACGGATGTCACTTCATCGCGGCCTCTCGACCTACCGCCAGACCCAGGTGCAATCGCGCACCCCGCTCGAACTCGTGGTCATGCTCTACGACGGCGCGCTCAAGTTCCTGAACGTGGCCCGCGAGGCCATCGAACGGCGCGACTCTGATGGCCCGGCGCGACGCCATCGTCGCGCGCCCTGGCGATCATCTCGGAACTGCAGAGCACCCTCAACATGGACGAGGGCGGCGAGATCGCGCAGCGCCTCGACGCGCTCTACTCGTTCGTCAACCAGCGCATCCTGCAGGCCGCGCAGGAGAACTCGGTGGCGCCCGCTCGACGACGCGATGCGCGTGCTCGAGACGCTTGCGCGAGAGCTGGGTCAGCATCGTCCACGACGCCGGCCGAAACGGGCGTGCGGGGGGCGGCGTGACCGAGCGCGACCTCGTCGACGGACTCGGCGCAGTACCGCGCGGGCCTGCGAGGCGCGAGATTGCGCTGCTCGTGGCAGCTCGAGGTGGTGGCCGCGCGCCAGCGCGGCGTCTCGGCGCGGCGTGATTACGAACAGCTCGGCGTCGAAGGCGAGGAGCGCGACCGGCTGACGCGCGCCCTGGTCTCGCTCGACGACCGCTCTGCAGCCGGTGCGCGGGCCGGCTCTTCGACGCGCGCGATCGGATGACGCGGGCTGCCCGGCTACAGCGACGTCCTGGCCCTGCGGCAGCGCGCGACCGACGCTGGTGTCGCGCATCCTGGCCACCGACGAGGAATCGATGCAGTCGCTGGCCGACGCCGAACTGGCGCGGCGCGCCACCGTCGCCAGCCTCGAGCAGGGCGAGACCGACGCTGGCCGCCTACCGCCGCGTGCTCACGCCCTCGCTCCCGCACGCCGCGCTCGTCGATCGACGCGGCTGAGCGGCCCTCGCCCCACTTCTGCCCGTCGGCACCCGCCGGAGCTCAGGCTGCCGGTGCCCCGCCGTGCGCCGCCCGCGAGCGCTGACCGCGTCGCCGACACGAAGGTCGCCGCGACGGCGCGAATCCCGCCGCGTCGTACAGCCGGCGCGCGCGCGACGTTGTCCTCGCTCACGAGCAGCGACAGGCGGGCGTAGCCGGCCGCGCCGCGCGCGGCCGCGGCGACCTCGGCGAGCAGGCCGCGCGCCCAGTCCGGCCCGCGCCGGCCCGGGACCGACGGCCAGTTGCGCCAGGTGCGCCGACGTGTCCGACACGGCCGTGACCAGCGCCAGGCCGTCGAGCCTCCCCGACGCGCTCCAGCGACAGCCGCGACAGCGCCGGTTGGAATCGGCCGCAGCCGGTCGTGGTCGTGAGCTGCTCCACGTAGAGTCCGCCAGTCGGCCAGCCGCGCCGCTCGGCACGAACGCGCGGCGCGGATCGGGACCGCCGTAGGCGGCCGGCGAGACACGCCGGCCACACGGTCGAGGTCAGCGGCGCGCCACGGGCGGACCGTCGCGCCGGCCCGAGCCGTTCCGGCCGCGCCGCCGCGCGCCGCGCGCGCTGCCTCGCCAGCGGCCGGCACGAGGTAGTGCTGCGCGCCGACCTCGAAGCCGCGTTCGGCAAGCAGCGGCGGCGGCCGCGGGCGCGGTGCGTGAACGCGAAGAACAGCGTCCGCGCCGCGACCGCGGCGCCGCCGGCGCGGCCGAGCACCGCGTCGAGCAGCGCCGCGGTCGTGGCCGGCGTTGCCGCGGTGAGCGCCCCGATCTGCAGTTCGCGGCCCTGCAGCAGATAGTAGGTCCAGCCGCTCGATGGCGCCGGTGGACAGCCGGGCCACGACCCCGGGCACGCGGCCGGCGCGGCGGGCCCGTTCGAGCGCGTCCCAGGTGTCGGTGGTGTCCCAGTCGAGCTCGGCCTGCCAGCGCGCTGTGCCTCGCGGCGATAGAGTTCCGCCATCTCCGCGGCCGGCACGAGCGCCCAATCCTCGAGGCGACGCACGGCGTCAGTCGACCGGATCGAGCAGCGGGTGCAGCCGCAGCCGCCCGGCCAGATCTGCCCGAGCGCGGTCACCGGCGCCGCCGCCGCCGAATGGTTGGCGGCGCAGACCGCGTCGTAGACCTCGCGGCGGTGGACCGGCACGTCGGCCGGGGCGCGGTGACGCCGATGCGCACGCCGTCCTTGCCGGTGCGCAGGACCCGCACCTCGATGCCGTCGCCGATGACGATGGCCTCGTCGCGCCGGCGGGTGAAGACGAGCACGGCCTAGGCGCCGTCCAGCAGGTGATCGGTCGCGTAGTCGGTGTCGGCGGCCATCACCTGCAGGCCGAGCATCCGGCGCGGGTTGACGACGATCGGGGCCCGGAGGTTGACGCGCGCCGGCCGTCGTCGTCGACCTGCACGATCGCCAGCCACAGCAGCGGCTCGCCGCCGGTCAGGCCGAGGCGATGGCGGTCGCCCGCGCCGAGCGGCGTGTCGTAGTCGGGCACGACCCGGCGCGGGTCGAGCGTGAGGAACGACGGCTCGGGCGCGTCGATGCCGTGCAGGCAGGTGAACGGATCGAGCGACGGCGCCGAGACGAGCACGAAGCGGCGGCACCGCTCGAAGCCGGGCAGTCCGTGCGCGAACGTCACGACGTCGCCGGGGTCGACGGTGAAGGTCCCGAAGCGGGTGACGATGTCGAACTCAGCCGGCCCGGTCATCGCACTCAGCCCAGGTAGTCGAGGAGCGACTTGCGCGACGCCGTGCCGACGGCGCCGAGCGCGGCGCGTAGGCGATGTCGGCGCGGTTCATCTCCGAGATGGCGCTAGGCCAGGTCGGCGTCCTCGTCCTTGGACACGCGCGTCAGCACGGCCAGCCGCGACGGCCGTCAACTGCACCTGGCCCTCGACGATGCTCTGCTCGTCGACGCCAATCTGGCTCTGGGTGCGCGTCGCCCGCGAGAAGGCCCGGTCGAGCGCCGCCAGGCCGGTGCCGATGGCCGCGTTGTCGCCGGCCCGGACCGCGACGATGAGCGTCTCCAGTTCGTCGAGCACGTTGGTCGAGTCGGTGCCCTGGGCCAGCGACTGGCCGTCGAGGGCGACCTCGACGTTGCGGCCGGTGCCGATCTCGACGCTGACCGGCAGCGTTGTCGCCCTGATAGGTCCACGTCGCCCGCGACCTTGACGTAGGGCACGGTCGTGGCCTGCGCGCCGCCGAACACGTAGGCGCCGCGCACGCTGGTGTTGAGGTCGGCGACGAGCGAGTCGCGCAGGCCCTCGAGGGTGAGCGCCGCCGAGTCGCGCGACTGCTGGCTGGCGATCGAGCCCCTCACCGACGTCACCGCGACGGTGGCCTGCTGCAGCTTCTCGACGACGCTCGAGAGCACGGTGTCGAGCGTGACCAGCTTGGCCATCGCCGAATCGGCCGTGCGCGAGTAGGTCTCGATGGCCGCGCATCTCGCCGCGGCCGGCGACGGCGCGTTGCATCGCCGCCGGATCGTCGCTCGGCTTCTCGACCCGCTTCCCGGTCTGGATCTGATGGCGGGCGCGCGCCGCCTGGCCGGCGGCGACATTGACGTACTCGACGCCGCCGTAGACGGTGTGGAAGGTGGACCGCATTAGCCGACTCCCACGGTGCGCATCAGGGTCTGGAGCATCCCGTCGACCGCCGAGAAATACTTCGCGTTGGCCTCGTAGGCCCGTTGGAACTTCATGAGCGAGGCCGCTTCCTCGTCGAGCGACACGCCCGACACCTGATCGCGGAGACGGTTCACCTGGCCGAGCACGTCCTGACGGCTGTCCTGCGCGGCCTTGGCCGCGTCGGTGTCGCTGCCGACGGCGTAGGCCAGTTGCGGCCCAGCCCTCGATGAAGCTGGTCGTGCCGCCGAGCACCGGCTGGTCGCGCAGCGCGGCGATGGCCTTGGCCACCTGGTTGTCGCCGGGCGCGCCGCTCTGCGACGCCGCGACCAGGCTCGGGTTGCCGATCATCGGCGCCGCCACCCGGAAGGCCGCGGCCGCGCCGGCCACTCCCGCCGGCGGCGTGAAGAACGCGATGCCGGCGTTGCCGTTCAGGTCGACGCCGCCCTGGTGCAGCGTGTTGACCTCGGTGGCCACGCCGTGGGCCAGTTCGTCGAGCGTGGTCTGATACGCGGGAATCAGGGTGTCGCGGGCGTGGAGCAGTCCGCCGATCTTGCCGTTGGTGATCTCGGCGGTGATGTCGGCGCCGCCGAGCGCCAGCGTGGCCAGGCCGCCGGGGCCGGTGCCGACCGTGACGCCGTACTGCGACCCGCCGATGACCAGGGCCCGGCCCGACGGGATGGTGACATCGACGCCGCCGTCGGAGCGCGACAGCACGGCCACCTGGGTCAGACCCGAGAGTTCTTCGAGAGCCAGGTTCTGGCGATCCTTGAGCGCATCCACGTCCACGCCGTTGGCCGCGGCGATGGCGTCGTTCAGCGAGGCAATCTGCTTGGCCAGGGTGTTGACCTGAGCGGCCGACTCGCGGACGCCGTTGTCGGCCAGACGCAGGCCGTCGTTCAGCCGCGCCGCCGTGGCGTTGAAGGCGGTGGCCAGCTGGCGGCCCTGCAGCAGGACGCCGTCGCGGGCCACGGTGGAGGTCGGATCGACCGTCAGCGCCGAGAAGGCGTCGAAGTAGGCGGAGAGCGCGGCGTCGATGCCCTTCCCCGGCGCGCCGATGGCGGTTTCGACCACCGACAGCGTGCTGACCAGGGCGCCTTCGCGCGCCTCGTCGGGGATGGCCGTGCGCACCCGGGCGTCGAGCACCCGGTCGCGCAGCGCCCGCGTGCCCAGCACCTCGACGCCGCCGGTGCCGTTGACGACCTCGGCAAGCTCGAGCCGGCGGCGGGTGTAGCCAGGGGTGTTCAGGTTGGCGATGTTCTGCCCGGCGACATCGAGCCCGGCCCGCTGCGCCTCGAGCGAACGCGAGGCCATCGACAGGCTGGAGAAGAGTCCGGCCATCAGCCCCTCGCTTTCAGGCCGCGGCCGCTGAGGCCGCGAGACGGGCCAGCGCCCTGGCGGCCATAGGACGGCCCGCCGTCGAGGGCCGCGAGCGTGGCCTCGGTCAGCTGCGCGGCCCCGGCGCCGAGCACCCGGCAGCGGGCCAGCGCGGCGCGGGCGCCGGCCACTTCGTGCCGCACCAGCGCGCGCTCGGCGGCATCCAGAGCCGGCCGGGTCGCGGGCCGGCCGGCCACGGCCGCCTGCAGCGCCGGCTCGGTGGCGAGCACCGCATCGGCATCGCCGAGGGCCATGGCGGCGGCGAGCTGGTCGAGCGCGGCGCGCAGCTCTGCCGCCACCGCGGCGAGGCCGGCTTGGCGCGGGCTGGGGGTGGTCACCGGCTAGGCCTTGTCGATGGCGTTGTCGATGAGGGCGTCGGCGAGCCGTTCCGCGTCGCGTCCGAGCTCGCCGCTGGCGAGCAGCTTGCGGGCCCGCTCGACGACGTCGGGACGGACGTCCGGCGCCTGGTCGGCGGCCGAGGCCGCCGCGGCGGCCAACTGGCCGGCGGTCGACACCCGCACCTGATCGGTGGACTTGTCGGCGGCCGCGCGCTCGGCGGCGATGCGCTCTTCGCGCAACGCTTCCTGTCGTACGGTGCCGACGGTGTCGAGGTTGGCGCGGTTCTGATCAATCTTCATCGTTGTCCTCCCAGACAGGCCCCACGCCCGCTTGGTCGTGCATCCGGGAAATCGGCAATCCCGCCCGCACCATTAGTACCGCACGCCGAATTCGTCCGAGTCGCCGACTCCCGTGTCGGATTTCCGGCCGGTCCAGGCCGTCGCCGCCAGCTCCGGATCCACCGGCCGCCCGTATTCCCGTGCCTCGAAGTGCAGATGTGCGCCGGTCGTCCGGCCGCTATTGCCCGATCGTGCAATCAGCTGGCCACCGCCCACCGGATCGCCCGGGGCGACGTCGATGGCCGACAGATGAGCGTATCGGGTTTCCCGGCCGGCTCCGTGATCGACGATCACGGTCAGGCCGTAGCCCGGCCGGTCCCCGGCCGCCACGACGACACCCGGGGCCGCGGCGCGCACTTCCGAGCCGTAGGCCACGCGCAGATCCGTGCCGTTGTGGAACTTCACGCGGCCATTCAACGGGTCGCTGCGCCAGCCGAACGCCGAGCTGACGGACGCGGCGGGCAGGACCAGGCCGGCCGCTGAGGCCGGTGTCAGGGCGCCGTCGACAGGGGCGTGCGCCGCTTCGAGGCATGCGCCGCTTCCGAGGCACGCGCCGCATGCGCCGCCCCGACAGTCGCGGGTGCCGCCTCGACGTTGGCGCGGGCCGCCTTGACGGCGGCGTGGGCCGACTCGATCACCGCCGTCACCCGTGGCGACTCCGGCATCCCGGGCAGCGCGAACCCGGCCGGCGCCGTCAACGGGGCCGGGGTCATCTCCGGCCCGCCGCCGTCCTGCTGACGGGCCAGGGCCTTGGCCAGCATCTCGCCCATCCCCAGGCCGCCGGCGCGGCTGAGGGCGGCGCCGAACTCGGCCTGCATCATGTCGTTCATGGCCGAGCCGCCGAAGCCGAAAGAGGCTTCGTCGTCCTCGTCGCCGGCGCGGACGTCGCGCAGCATCTCGGTCAGCAGCATGCCCTCGAACTGCTGGACCAGGGTGAGCACCTGCAGCCGCTCGGCCTCTTTCGAGGCGGGAGCGGTTGCCGGTGAGGCGGCCAGCGGCAGACCGGTGATGGGAGCAGCCACGGCGCGCCTACAGGATGACGATTTCGGCGCGCAGCGCGCCGGCGGCCTTCAGGGCCTGCATGATGGCGATGATGTCGCGCGGCGTGGCGCCGAGCGTGTTGAGGGCCCGCACGACGGCCTCGAGCGTGGTGCCTTCCTCGAGCGCCACGAGCCGCGCAGTGCCCTCGCGCACATCCACCTGCGTGTTGGGCACGACCACCGTCTCGCCGGCGCGCGCCAGCGCCCCGGGCTGCGACGCCTCGAGCCGCGTGCTGATGCGCACCGACAGATTGCCGTGGGCCACGGCGGCCGCGGCAATGCGCACGCTCGCCCCCACCACGATGGTGCCCGAGCGTTCGTTGATCACCACCCGGGCCGGGGTGTCGGAGGACACCGGCAGCATCTCGAGCCGGGCCATGAGATCCGACAGCGACGCGCGGTACTCGTCGGGCACGCGCACCTCGACCGTGCCGGGGTCGACGACCCGGGCCAGGTTGGGTCCGAGGTCGGCGTTGATGGCCTGGGCCACGCGCAGCGCGTTGCTGAAGTCGGGGTCGCGCAGCGACAGCGACACGCTCTCGCTCACCGGCAGGGTCACGCCGCTGCCCTGCTGCACCAGCGCGCCACCGGGCACGCGCCCGACCGTGAGGTGGTTGACGACCACCGAGTTGCCGCCGCCACCGCCACCGAAGCCGCCAATCGACAGCGGGCCCTGGGCCAGGGCGTGAATCTGGCCGCTCGGGCCGCGCAGCGCCGTGGCCAGCAGCGTGCCGCCCTGCAGGCTGCGCGCGTCGCCGATCGACGAGGCGGTGATGTCGATCTTCACGCCCGGCCGGGCGTAGGCCGGGAGGTTGGCCGTGACCAGGACGGCGGCGATGTTCTCGACCTTCACTTCCTCCGGGTTCACCGCCAGGCCGAACTGCTGGAGGATGTTGGCCAGCGACTGGGTCGAGAAGATGGTCTGGCGGCGATCGCCGGTCTTGTTCAGGCCGACGATGAGGCCGTAGCCCATGAGCGGCAGCGCCTCGGGCCCCTGGAGCGAGACGACGTCCTTGAGGCGCGTCGTCGGATCGGCCCCGGCCACGGCCGGCTGCCCGGCCAGGACGAACACCAGGGCGAGGAGGTGACGGGTGGCGCGTGGGGTCATCATCAAAACACCTTGTTCAAGATCCGCACCAGCCACCCGGGCGTCAGACTGCCCTTGGTGAGGCCGCGGCCGAAGTAACTGATCCGCAACTGGCCGAGCGCGGTCGACAGGACGACGTTGCCGGGCCGACATCGGCGACCCGGGCCACGCCGGTGAGCAGGACGACCTGCCGGTCGCCGTTGATCTCGATCTCGCGCACGCCCTCGAGCAGCAGGTCGCCGTTGGGCAGCACCTCGGCGACCCGCGCGGTGATGGTTGCGGTGAGCACGCTGGCGCGGGCCGTCGTGCCGCTGCCCGAGAAGCCGGTGTCGCTCTGGCTGCCGGCCAGGTCGCCCAGGCCGAGGCCGGCCGGCAGCTTGTTCTGCAGACCGAAGAGGCTCGAGATGCCGACGCCGGTGCTGGTGCTCTTGGCCAGCGACGAATCGGCGCTGCCCGAGGCCGAGATGCTCTCGAGCACGCGCACGGTCACGATGTCGTTCTGCCTGCGGGCCCGCAGGTCCATGGTCAGGCCGTTCATCCAGGCGTTGGTGTCGACCGGCCGGGTCTGCCGCGCCGCCGCCAGGTAGGCAGCCAGGGCCACGTCGTGCGAGTCGGGCACCGGCTCGGGCTTCTGCTTCTTCTGCGCCCAGGCCGCGCCCGGCGCCAGCAGCATCAGGCCGGCCACGACGGCGGCTCCGGCCCAGACGGCCTTGGTCTGTTCACTCATGACTGATCTCCACGACATCGCGGGCCACGACCCGCGCGCGAAACGACTTGCGGCTCTGCGGATTGGTGACCCGCACCATGTCGCCCGGCTCGCCGCTGTCCACCGACACGAGCGCGGCCCGGACTTCGACGCCGTCGCTGCGCATGATCGCCTCCACGTCGGCGCCGGCGCGCACGGCCGGGGTCGGCTGGAAGGCCTGGGGTGTCAGGCACGCGCCGGCGGGCAGATCCCGCAGGGCGCGGCCGTGCAGCGCGTCGGCCGCGGTCGGCAGGCGCTTGAGCGCGCCGGCCTCGAACAAATGGCGCACCGGCGCCAGATCGCCGGCCGCCAGGGCCGCGCCGCGGCGCACGGCGCGGGCGGCGTGGGCATGCTCGACGGCCACGCGCAGCGTCACGGTGGCGTAGCCGATGGGCCGCAGCCGCGACGGATCCCCGGCCGGGTCGCCCGGGCCGCGCAGCACGAAGCGGGTGACGCCGCCCAGCTTCGCGCCCGGCGCCGGCACCGCGTCGACGAGCGGTCCGCCGCTCATCGTCACCTCGTGCACGGTGTCGACCAGCACCTCGGCGTCGGCGCCCAGGCGCACCTGGACCGCCGCGACGACGGCGCGGGTCGCCGCCGCGGCCGATCCGGCCGGGACCGGAGCGGGCGCCGCCGCCAGAGACGCGAGGAGCAGGGACAGCAGGATCATCGGACGATGTTGTTGACCTGGGCCAGCATCTCGTCGGCGGTCTTGAGCACCTTGGAACTGGCTTCGTAGGCGCGCTGACCGAGAATCATGTTGACCATCTCTTCGACGACACTCACGTTCGAGTCTTCGAGGAAGCCCTGCACGAGCGTGCCCCGCTGCTCGGTGCCGGCCGGGCCGGTCTGCGGCTCGCCCGAGGCGCTGGTCACCTGGAACAGGTTGCCGCCGAGCGGCGTGAGCCCCGCGGCGTTCTGGAAGGTGGCCAGCTCGATGGTGCCGACCTGCTGCGACGCGCTCTGGCCGGGCACGGCCACCGAGACGACGCCGTCCTTGGAGATCGCCACCGACGTGGCGTTCTCGGGAATCGTGATCTGCGGCTCGAGCGGGTAGCCCTCGGCGGTCACGACCATGCCCTGCGCGTCGCGATGGAACGAGCCGGCGCGGGTGAAGGCGGTCGAGCCGTCGGGCAGGTTGATCTGGAAGAAGCCGTCGCCCTGGATGGCCATGTCGAGGGAACTGCCGGTGGAACGGAAGCTGCCGCTCGTGAAGTCGCGCGAGGTGGCGACGGCGCGGGTGCCGAGGCCCACCTGGAGCCCGATCGGCGCCTCGCCGGTGCCGGTGGCGGCGCCGGGCTGGCGCGTGTGCTGGTAGAAGAGGTCTTCGAACTCGATGTGGCTCTTCTTGTAGCCGGCGGTGTTGACGTTGGCCAGGTTGTGGGCGACGTTGTCGATGTTCGCCTGCTGGGCGTTCATCCCGCTGGCGGCCGTATAGAGGGCGCGAATCATGCTGTCTCCTTACGAGTGACGACTAGCGGCGTCCGAGCGAGTCGATGGCCTTGCCGTCGACGTCGTTCATGAGGACCGACACGGCCTTCTGCAAGGCCTGGAAGCTGCGATTGACATTGGTCAGCTCGGCGACCCGATCGACGACCGAGATGTTGGCCTGTTCGAGCGATCCGGGCCGCACCGTGGGCCGCGCCACCGGCGTGGGCGTCTCCTCGCCGCGCAGCAGCGCGCCGCTCTCGCGGACCAGGGCGCCGGGATCGGCGAACTCGACGATGGCCAGCTTGCCTGCCGCCACGCCGTCGCTGTAGATGGTGCCGTCGTCGCCCACCTTGAGCGCGCCGGTGCCGACCGTGATGGGGCCGTCGACGCCGCGCACGACGGCCCCGTCGGCGGTCATCAGCGAGCCGTCGGCGGCGCGGTTCAAGTGGCCGTTGCGCGTGTAGCGCACGCCCTGCTCCGTGTCCACGACCAGGAACCCGCCGCCCTCGATGGCGATGTCGAGGTTGCGCCCGGTCGAGGCAATGGCGCCGGCGCGGGCGTCGAGGCGGCGCCCGCCGGTGGAAGCGTCGATGGCCGTCTCGAGCGCGTCGTCGAAGACCGGCCGCATGGCCGCGCGCTGCCCGGTCCGTTCGGCCTTGTAGCCCGCCGTGCCGACGTTGGCGATGTCGTTGGCCAGCCGATCGAGCTCGTCGAGCCGTGTCCGCATGCCGCTCAGCGCGACGTAGTGGCCGCCTGCCATGTGCCCTCCTGTGGCCGGGCTGCCCCGGCGTGATCGAGCAGCAGGTCGAAGCCGGCGCCACCGCCCTGCAGCCGCACCCAGACGTACTGTCCCCAGCGCGCTTCGCTCATGGTCGTGGACCCCGCCGTCATCGCCGCCTGCGCCAGCCGGCGCACGGCCCGGGCGGCGTCGTGTTCGCGCGTGAAGGTCACCGGCGTCCCGCCGGCCGCGGCCCGGCCGGCCGCCGAGGTGCCGTAGTGGCTCGAGCAGCGCCTGCCAGTCTTCGTCGCTGACCAGGAACGGCTCCGGCACCCAGCCGGTCTGCTGACGGAAGGCCGTGAGCGCCGCGCGCGGCACCGGCGCGGCGCAGGCCACGCGGATGCGGCCCTGGTCGGGCGGCGCGATGGGCATCAGGCGCAGCGCCTGGACGGCCTCGCGGCTGAGACCGCCGGGCGCGTCCTGCACCTTGGCCGGATCGACCGCGGCCAGGTAGCTCACCCCGGCCTGGTCGGCCAGCGCGCGCAGGAGCACATCCGGCTCGACGGCGCCCATCGCCCGGAGCTGCTCGCCGAGGCGCAGCCGGCTCTTGAGCTGGGCGGCCAGGGCCGCGGCAATCTGCTCGGGCGGGCACACCCGGCGATGCGACAGCAACGCGCCGAGGCGCACGGCCGGCAGGCGCGGCACGCCTTCGCTCGGCAGCGGCGTCTCGGTCATGCGCTCGCGCAGCACGGCCTCCAGGCACTCCTGCGAGCAGTACCAGAGTTCGTCGACGGTCGCGCCGGTGGCGCGGCGCGACTGCCACCAGCGCGGCGCGCGTTCGCAGCCGCTATGCTCGCACTGCGGCATGGCGTCCTCCCCGGGCTCGTTGGCTCTTCTGCAACGTGGTCATCCACGACTCGAGTTCGTCGAGCACGCCGGACGCGGCCGGCGACGGCTCGGGTGCGGGTTCGGCCGCCTCCCGCGCGGCGGGCGCCAAGACCGCGGCGGCCTCGTCGAGCCCGAGGTGCAGGCGCACCTCGCTTTCCGACAGCGACTCGGCGATGGCGATGTCCTCGATGGCTCCGCCCTTGCGCGCGGCCGCGGCGATCCGCTTGGTCGTGGCCCGCCGCGTCGACCCCGACGGCAGCGGCCTCACCCCGAGCCGTTCAAGTTCTGTGGCCACATTGACGAATCCTTCTTCAGTGGTATCCGTCAGCAACGCCAAGGCCGCCGTCAGCTGCGTCACCCGTTCGTCGGCACGGGCGGCGACGCGGGCCGAGCGCAGGAGACGGACGATGAGCGCCAGCTGCGCCAGCGACAGCAGCGCGAGACCGAGGGCGGCGTAGATCATCGGGTTCATAGCTCCATGGCCCTCAAGCGATCGGCGGGACTCACGAGGCTGGTGATCCGCACGCCGTAGTTGCCGCCGACGACCACGACTTCGCCTTCGGCGATGACCTGGCTGCCGACGAGGAGTTGCACCGGCTCGTCGGGCGACCGGCCCATGTCGACCATCGAGCCGGGACCGAGCATGGTGAGCGCCCGCAGCGTCAGCTCGGTGCGGGCGAAGCGAACGACGAGCGGCAGGTCGATGTCGAGGAGCGCCGCCAGGTTGCCGTGATCGACGGGGCCGTCACCCGGTGCCTCGGTCACCGGCCGCGTCTCCGGACCGGCGGTCATGCCGCTCACGGTCACGAGCCCGGTCACGGCCAGCGTGGCGATCGCCTGATCGCCGGTGCGCAGCACCCAGGCGCCGGTGCCGGCGTCCAGGTCGGCCGCCACGGGCGTGCCGACCTCGAGGGTCAGGCCTTCGAAACCGGCCTTGAGCGGGGTCGCCGCCGCCGCCCGCGACCACAGGTCGCGCAGCAGGCCGGCGACGGTCGCGTCGTCCGGCTCGTCGTCGTCGCCGGTCATGCGCGCGGCCACCGCCTGAACGCCAGCGGCGTCCACCGTGACGGTGACCTCTCCGGTCAGCGCGCCGCTGGCCGTGATCGGCGCGGCCCAGCCCCGGCCGCTCGGGGCGGCGGGCGCGACCGAGACGGTCACGACCGATCCGAGAACGGCCTCGAGCGCGGCGCGGAACTCGCCGGCCAGCGCGCTGGCCAGGGCCTGTGTTTTCACGGTGTGCGACATCTCAGGCCTCCGCCGTTCCGGCGCCGTCGCAGCGATGGTCGATGGCCACGCGTGGCCCGCCCGGCGATCACCGCTGGATGGCCGCGGAACTTCAACGTCTTGCCGACCCGCAGGTCGATGGGCCGGTTGGCTGGGAGCCCGAGCGTGATGACGTCGCCGGCGCGCAAGGCCAACAATTCCCGGGTGGTGCAGCGCGACTCGAGCACGGCGCTGACCGGCACCGGCACCCGGGCCAGGTTCTCGAGCAGCCACACGCGTTCCCGGGCGGTGGGTTCGCGCCGGTGGCGATCGATGGCTCCGGCAAAGTGGGTGTCGGTCTGCTCGACGATGCTGGCCGGGACGCAGAGGTTGAGCATGCCCTGGGCCTCGCCGATGCGGATGTCGAATACCAGCATCACCACGGTGTCGTTGGGCGAGGCCACCTGGAGCATCTGCGGCCGGGTCTCCCGGGCGCGGATGCCGAAGGTCAGGTCGATGACCGGGTGCCAGGTGTCGGTCAGCGACTCGAGCAGAATCTTCACGACCGAATCGACGACGTTCTGTTCGATGTCGGTCAGGGCCCGATCCACGGCGGCGTTCTTGCCCTCGCCGCCGAGCATCCGCTCGATCATGGCGAAGGCCACGGCCGGGTTGATCTCGAGCCCGCCGAGGTCGTCGTAGGGCGCCATCGAGAGCGCGTAGAAGGCCGTCGGGTCCGACAGCGACATCAGGAACTCGGAGTAGGAGAACTGCTCGACCGACACCAGCGAGACCTCGGTCATCGAACGCAGATAAGCGGCCAGCGACTGCGACACGTTGCGGGCGAAGCGCTCGTGGAGGAACTGCAGGGCGTGGATCTGCTCCTTCGAGATGCGATCCGGCCGCCGGAAGTTGTAGCGGACCGAGGCGCCGGGGGCGGCGTCCTCGGAGCGGTCGGCGGCCACCGGCGCCGCCAGCAGCGCGTCGATCTCGTCCGGCGAAAGATTGGTGCTCACGGGTTAGTGCGCGTCCTTGCGCGCGAGCTTCGAGGCCAGGGCCGAGCGCAGGCGGGCGATGGCCTGGCTGCGGAGCTGCGAGACGCGCGATTCGCCGACGCCGATGACCTCGCCGATTTCGGCCAGGGTCAGTTCTTCCTCGTAGTAGAGCGCCAGGATCTGGCGTTCGCGCTCGGGCAGGTCGCCGATGGCCGTGGCCAGCAGCCGGCGCAGCTCTTCGCGTTCGAGCCGGGCGTAGGGGCCGTCCGAAGGCTCGATCTCGACGTCGAGGGCGGTGCGGCCGTCCTCGCCGACCGCGCTCTGACGGATGGTCGCCAGTTCGGCCGACTTGAGCTTGTCGAGCATCTTCTCGTATTCGCTCTCCGAGACGTCGAGGGCGCCGGCGATGTCGGCGGCTTCGGGCTCGCGGCCGAGCGTGAAGCGCAGATTGGCAATGGCGCTGTCGACGTCGCGGCGCAGCTTGCGCACCGCCCGCGGCGCCCAGTCGAGGCCGCGGAGCGAGTCGAGCATGGCGCCGTGGATGCGGCGCCGGGCAAAGGCGCTGAAGGGCACGCCGAGCGACGGCTTGAAGCGGCCGGCGGCGTCGATGAGGCCGAGCACGCCGACGCTCACCAGTTCCGAGACCTCGACCTGCGGCGGCAGCCGGTTGGCCAGGCGGCTGGCCATGGCCTTGACCAGGCCCACGTGGGCCATGACCAGCTGGTCGCGGACCGAGGCGTCGGTGTCGATATCCGAAGTGCTCATGCGCATCGCGGTAGCTCCGTTGCGGCGGTCGTCACGAAAGTCATCACGCCCGGCCCAGCGCGGGCGAGGCCGGGTCGTCGCCCAGCAGGGCGGCGGCCAGCACCGCCGGGGTGGCGCGTTCCAGGTCGTCGGGCACGCGCTGTCCGGTGGTGACGTAGGACACGGGCAGGCCGCGCTCGAACAGCCACGCCAGCAGCGCCTGCGGTGATTCGGCTTCGTCGAGGCGCGAGACCACCACCCGATCGGGCTGGGCGTCGGCAAACCGGTCGACGATCCGTTTGGCCGAGGCCACCGAGGTCTCGGCCGGGATCACGAGATGGGTCCGGACGCCGCGGCGCGAGCCGAGCAGCCGGCGCACGTCGCGGATGTCGTCGTCCTTGGGCGACCGGCCGGCGGTGTCGACGAGCAGGGTCTGGCGCGACTGCTCGATGGCCTGGTCCATTTCCTCGATGGTGCGGGCGGTGCGGAAGGGCGCGCCGATGATCGCGGCGTAGGTGCGCAGCTGCTCGACGGCGCCGGCGCGGAAGGCGTCGGCCGCCACCACGCCCACGGTGCGCTTGCGGCGCACCTTCTCCTGGGCGGCGATCTTGGCGATGGTGGTCGTCTTCCCCACCCCGGGCGGGCCGATGAAGACCTCGACGCGGGCAAAGGCCTCGTCGCCGGCGGCCAGGGCGCGCAGATGCCCCGCCAGGGCCAGGCGGACCGCTTCGGCGGTCATGTTGCGCTGCTGCCGGACCGGCACGCCGGCGGCCACCGCTTCGGCCAGGGCCGGATCGAGGCCGGCGGCCA
Source organism: uncultured Acidobacteriota bacterium (assembly GCA_963834325.1). GTDB lineage: Bacteria > Acidobacteriota > Vicinamibacteria > Vicinamibacterales > UBA2999 > CADEFD01. The sequence goes on along the minus strand of CAWIBL010000012.1, from coordinate 1,169,220 downwards.
TCAGCCGGGCGGCGAGGCTGCCGGCGCCGGCCGGCATGTCGGCGGACCGACGGGCCTGAACGGCCGGCCGACCCTCGGCCTCGGCCGACCACCCGTCCGGAGCGCTGGCCGTGACCTGGACCTCGCGCATGCCGACCCAGCCGCGCCAGCCGCGCGCGTTCACGAGTTCGCTCGACAGCACCAGGGCGTCGGGGCCGAACTCGTCGCGAATGGCCTGAAAGGCGTCGCGGACCGTAGGTTGGCGGAATTGTTTGACCTGCATCGTCAGTCCAGCGTCGCAATCGAGGCCACCTGCACTTGCGGCGGAATCTCGTTGTGCGACAGCACACCCAAGTGCGGCAACACCCGGGCGAAGAGTCGCCAGATGTGCGGCCGCAGCGTCGGTGTGCACAAGAGCACAGGTTGTGCCACCGCTCCCGCGAAGATCTCGCCGATGCGGCTGGCCAGGCGCTGCGCCTGCGCCGGGTCGATGGCCAGCACGGCGCCGTGCTCGGTCTTGACGATCGACGAGACCAGGCGCTCCTCGAGTTCGGGCGACAGGGAGATGGCCGGCAACTCGTCCTTCTCCGTCTGGAACGGCCGGCAGATCGAGCGGCCGATGGCCATGCGCACGGCCTCGGCGACGGCATCGGCGTCCTTGGCGCCGGGCGCGGCATCGGCGATGGCCTCGAGGATGGTGGCCAGGTCGCGAATCGACACGCGCTCGCGCAGCAGCTGGCGCAGCACCCGCTGGATGTCGCCGATCGAGGCGATCTTCGGGACCAGCTCCTCGACCAGCTTGGGCGAGGTCTGCTGCACCCGGTCGACCAGTTCCTTGGTGTGCTGGCGCGTCAGCAGCTCGGGCAGGAACACGCGGATGGTCTCGGACAGGTGCGTGGAGAGCGCCGTCGTCGGATCGACGACGGTGTAGCCGGCCGCCGAGGCGCGGTCGCGCTGCTCGGCGGCGATCCACACGGCCGGCAGCCCGAACGCCGGCTCCCGCGTGACCACGCCGTCGATGCCGCCGCCGGCGGTGCCGGGGTTGATGGCCAGCAGGCGATCGGCATAGAGCTCGCCGCGCGCCACCTCCGTCCCCTTGACCAGGATGGTGTACTGCCGCGGCCCGAGCTGCAGGTTGTCGGCGACGTGGACGGCCGGCACGACGACGCCGGTTTCGGTGGCCACCTGGCGGCGCACCGAGCGGATGCGCGCCAGCAGCGTGCCGCCTTGCGCCTCGTCGACCAGCGAGACCAGGGCGTAGCCGACCTCGACGCCGAGCGGGTCGATGTTGACGGCGCCGTCGAGCACGTCGGGGGCCGGCGCTGGTGCCGCCGCCGCGACCGCCTCGGTGGCGACGGCGTCGCGCGTCGCATACGCCGCGCCGCCCAGAATGAGAGCGACGACGATGAAGGCGAACTTGGGCAGGCCGGGGATGAGCGCCATGGCCACGAGGGCGCCGGCCGCCGCCGCCAGCGGCCGCCAGCGGGCCAGCAGCTGGGCCGCCACGTCGTCGCCCAGGTGCGATTCGGAGTTGGCGCGCGTGGTGATGAGACCGCCCGACATCGAGACGAGCAACGCCGGGATGGCCGTGACCAGGCCCTCGCCGATGGTCAGGATGGTGTAGGTCTTGGCCGCCGTGCCCACGTCGACCCCGTGCTGGAAGACGCCGATGATCAAGCCGGCGACGATGTTCACGCCGGTGATGAGCACGGCGGCCAGCGCGTCGCGCTGGGTGAAGCGGATGGCGCCGTCCATCGAGCCGTAGAAGTCGGCTTCATGGCGGACGCGGTCGCGGCGGATGCGGGCCTCGCCCTCGTCGATGGCGCCGGCGTTGAGGTCGGCGTCGATGGCCATCTGGCGGCCCGGCATCGCGTCCAGGGTGAAGCGGGCGGTCACTTCCGAGATGCGCACCGCGCCGTGGTTGATGACGATGAACTGGATGGCGATGAGGACCAGGAAGACGACGATGCCGACGACGAAGTTGCCGCCGACGACGAACTGGCCGAAGGCCATGATGACGTGACCGGCCGACTCGACGCCCTCGTGCCCGTGCATCAGGATGAGGCGGGTCGCGGCCACGTTCAGCGCCAGCCGCATCAGCGTGAGCAGCAGCAGCAGCGACGGAAACACCGAGAACTCGACCGGGTTCTTGACGTAGACGACGGTGAGCAGCAGCACCACCGACAGGCCGATGTCGATCGACAGCAGCAGGTCGAGCAGCAGCGGCGGCATCGGCACCACCATCAGCATGACGACCGCCAGCAGGGCGATCGGCACCAGCAACTGCGTCGCGTTACCCTTCAATGCGCTCATGACTCACCTACAACATCAGCTGGCGGATGCGGACGAGATACGCCAGCACTTCCGCGACGGCGCCGAAAAGCTCGGCGGGAATGGCATCGCCCACTTCGGCGCCCTTGAAGAGCGCCTGGGCGAGAGGGACGTTCTCCACGGTCGGCACGCCGTGGTCGTAGGCAATCTTCTTGATTTTCTGGGCCACCAGGTCCTGGCCCTTGGCGACGACGATGGGCGCGGTCATGAGCCCGCGCTGGTACTGCAGGGCGACGGCAAAGTGGGTCGGGTTGGTGACCACGACCGTGGCGGTCGGCACGGCCGCGAGCATGCGCTTGCGCGTCATCTCGCGCTGGGCCTTGCGGACGCGCGCCTTGATCTCGGGATTGCCCTCGCTCGACTTGGCTTCGTCGCGCAGGTCCTGCTTGCTCATCTTGAGCGACTGGTAGTGGCGCCACCACTGCCAGCCCATGTCGGCGGCCGCCAGGGCCACGAGCGCCATGCCGCCCTGGAGCAGCAGGCGGCGGATCCAGCGCCACGCCTCGGCGGCGGCGCCTGACGGCGACATCCAGGCCAGGCGCGGCGTTTCGGCCAGGGCCTCGGCGCCAAGCGACCAGAGCAGCGACGAGACGATGGTCACCGAGACGACCGCCTTGAGCAGGGTGATGCCCGACTGCATCGGGGCCAGCCGGCGGAACCCGTTCATCGGGCTGAGCCGGGTGAGGTCGGGGGTCAGCTTCTCCGGAGCGTAGACCCAGCCGGACTGGAGCAGGTTGCCGGCCAGGCCGGTCAGACCGGCGGCGATCATCACCGGCGCGATGATCAGCGCCAGCGTCGCGCCGTCGTTCATCACGATGACGCCGAGGGCTTCGGGCGTGACCGGCGTGCGGGCCCACGAGTCGAGCCCCTTCATGCCGTCGATGAGCCGGAGTTGCAGCCGGGCCAGGCTCATCGTCCCGGTGTTGGCAAGCACCGTCGTGACCGCCAGCAGCGACAAGGCGGCGACCAGGTCGGCGCTGCGCGGGACGTTGCCCTGCTTGCGGGCCTCCTGCAGCTTTTTCGCAGAAGGCTTTTCGGTTTTTTCCCCGGTCTGGGAGTCCGCCATGGCCTGATCAGCGGAACGCGGCGGCGGCCTGCAGCGCCAGTTGGGCGATGCCGGCACTGGCCCGGGTGGCGATCGGCGGCAGCAGCGGGATCATCGCCGCCACGGCCAGCAGGCCGATGATGACCCGCACCGGCGGGGCCACGGCCATCAGGTTGAGCGAGGGCGCGACGCGGGCCATGAGGGCCATGCCGACTTCGAGCAGCAGCATCACGACGATGAGCGGCGCGGCCAGGCGCAGCCCGAGCACGAACACGATGCCGAGCAGCTGCGTCACCGTGGCGGTGAGCGACGGTCCGACCCCGCCGCTGCCGATGGGCAGCGCCGTGTACGAGGCGACCAGGGCGCGGACCAGGGCATGGTGGCCGTTGATGGCCATGAAGGTGAGCAGGGTCAGGTTGCCGTAGAGGGTCGCGATCAGGTTGTTGCGCACGCCGCCCTGCGGATCGATGACCGACCCGTAGGACAGCATCAACTGGTTGCCAGTGAGATGGCCGCCGAGCTCGGCGCCGGCGATGATGGCGCGCAGGGCCAGCGCCATGATCAGCCCGATGGCCATCTCGCGGGCGATGAGCACGCCCAGCCCGAGGGTCGAGGTCAGGGCCATCGGCGGCACCATCGGGGCAATCAGAATCGCCAGCAGCACGGCCAGGCCGATGCGCACCTGCGCCGGGGCGAAGGCCCCGCCGAAGACCGGCGCCGCGGCCACCATCGTGGCCGGGCGGGCAATCAGGATGCCGAGCTGCGCGATGGTCGAGAACTCGTTCACCGCACGAGCTCCGGCAGGCGCATGATGAGCGCCTTCGAGAAGCCCGAGACGACCCGCAGCATCCACGGGAAGGTCACGGCGAAGGCCACGAAGATGGCGGCCGCCCGCGGGATGAAGGCCAGGACGTTGTCCTGGATCGAGGTGACCGTCTGGAAGACGCTCACGGCCACGCCGGCGACCAGGCCGGCGACCAGCATCGGCAGGGTGACGATGACCGCGGTTTCGATGGCCTGGCGCACGATGCCGACGACGAGGGCTTCAGACATGGGAATTCTCCGCGGCCGGGCCGCTCACAGGAAGCTCTTCACGAGCGAGGACACGAGCAGGTTCCAGCCGTCGATGAGCACGAAGAGCAGCACCTTGAACGGCAGCGAGATCATCGCCGGCGGCAACTGCAGCATGCCCATCGACAGGAGCGTCGTGGACACCACCAGGTCGATGAGCAGGAAGGGCACGAAGAGGAAGAAGCCCATCTGGAAGCCGGTCTTCAGCTCCGAGATGGCAAAGGCCGGCACTACGACACGCATCGGCAGGTCGCTCGGCTGGCCCGGCCGCGGCAGCTTGCCCAGTTCCACGAACAGCGCCAGGTCGGCTTCGCGCGTCTGCTTCAACATGAACTCGCGCAGCGGCGGCGTGGCCCGGTTGATGGCCTCGGTCACGTCGATCTCGCCGGCGATGGCCGGCTGCACGGCCAGCGCGTGGATGCGCTCGCCCACCGGGGCCATGATGAAGAACGTCAGGAACAGCGTGAGGCCGACCAGCATCTGGTTCGAGGGCATCTCGCCGGTGCCGAGGGCCTGCCTCAAGAAATGGAAGACGATGGCGATTCTCGTGAAGGAGGTCATGATCACGAGGACCGCGGGAACGAACGACAGCAGCGTCAGGAAGAGGACGATCTGCAGCGGCGCGGAGACCGCGCCGACGCCGTTCACCGTGAGATCGAGCTGGTTCATTTCGGGCTTTCCGTACGGAGCGAATCGGCGAGGGTCTCACCGAACGAGGCGTGCAGTTCGGTGACGAGCGACACGCTGCCCGGCGCCAGGCCGACGAGCAGCCGCCGGCCCTCGACCGAGACGATGACGAGCGAGCGCTTGTCGCCCAGGGCGACCGCCGACTCGACGGTGATCGGCTGCCGGCCGCGGCGCGACTGCGCCACCCGGCCGAGGCCCCACACGGTCAGCGCCAGCAGTGCCGCCACGGCGCCGAGCGCCAGGAACGAGCGCAGGCCGCCGGCGCCGAGCGCCGCCGGCGCCGCCACGGACTCGGCCGCCTGCACCATCGCGAAGAGCGGCATCATTCCCAGCCCACGCCGGTCGGCGCCGAGATCCGCGTCACCCGCAGCCCCGCGGTGTCTTCGATGACCGCCACTTCGCCGTGCGCGATCGAGATCCCGTTGACCTGCACGTCGAGGTCGCTGCCCGCCGTCTGATCGAGGCGCACGATGCTGTTCGACGACAGCCGCAGGCACTCGCGCACGGTGATCACGCCGCTGCCGATCACGAAGTCGACGGTGCAGGCCACGTCGAGCATCGAGGCCAGGGCCTCGGACTCGGCCGGCGCGTCAGAACTGGACGACGAAGTCCGAGAAGAGGACATCGACCACCTCGATTTCGTGCAGGGCTTCGGCGATGCGCTCGGCGATGGCCTGGCGGAGCGCCACTTTGCCTTCGGGCGTGACCAGCGTGTCGGCGTTCTGCGTGGCCAGCAGTTCGAGGATGATGGCCCGCGCCTGCATCGCCAGCACCGGCGTCTCGAGCATCTCGGCCGCCATGTGCGCGTCGCCGACGACGACCTGCACCGTGGCCCGCACGAAGCGCTGGCCGCCGGCATCGGCCAGGTTGGCCACGAACGGATCGAACGAGACCAGGCCGCGCTCCTTGGGCGAGACGACCTTCGGCTCGGCCTCGTGCTCGGCCCCGGCCGCCGCCGCCTGGGTCTTGTAGTAGTAGCCGCCGCCGGCCAGCGCCACGACGACGCCGCCGATGATCATCAGCTTCTTCTTGCCGCCGCCTTTGGCGGCGCCAGCGGCCGCCGCCGCCGCATCGGGGGCTACCGGGGCAGCCACTGCCATGCCACACCGCCTCCCGGATACGCGCCCTGGATCACGTCGATCGGGCCGTAGCCATCGTTGAAGTCGATCTTGTCGTGGTCGGCCTGGACGGCGTTGATGCCCTGGGCCTTGAGCCGGTCGATGACGCCCGGGATGCTCTCGGGCATCGGCGGGAAGTCCTGGAAGACGCGCGCGGCGATGTACTTCGAGGTGCCGGCGCCGTGCATGCTCGGGTCGTCGATCTTGGCGAAGTCGAAGCCGGCCAGCCGGCCGCGGTGCGCCCCGGTGGCCTGCGTGACGCTGCTGCCGGTGACCGCCGCAGCGGTGCGGAGGCCGGTGCTGCTGGTGCCGCCGATGAGTCCGCTGAGGAACGAGCCGAACTCCTGGCTCGTGAGCTTGCCGTCCTTGTCGCCGTCGTACTTGTCCATCACCTTCGAGATGAGCTGGCTGATCGAGTCGGCGCCAGCGGCCGTGGTATTCGGGAGATTCATTGGTCTCGGTCCTTTCCTAGGGATTCACAGCGAACGTGGCCGGCTCGTCGTCCTGACGCGGCCGGCGCGGCCGCGGCGGCGGCTGCGGCTGGGGCTGACGGCCGCGCGGGCGGCCCTGGTTGTCGTCGGCGCTGTCGCCGCGGGCCGGCTCGGAGAGAATCACCAGCCGGTCGAGCTTCAGGCCGTGTTCCACCAGACCGTCGCGCAGCGTCTGGGTGTTGGCTTCCATCCAGCGGCGGACCTCGGGGCGGTCGGCCTGCAGCGTCGCCGTCACGGCGCCCTGCTCCACCTTGATGGTGGCCACGACCTCGCCGAGGTAGTCGGGACGAAGACGCACCCGCGCCTCGCCGGCGCCGCCGGTCCACTGCACGCGCAGCGATTGCACGATCTGGGCCTGCACCGCTTCTCCGTCGCCCGCGGCAAGCACCGGCAGCCCGGCGGGTTCGAGGCGCGGGCCGGCCGCCAGGCCCGACACCCGCAGGTCGCCGCCGGCGGGCACGATCAGGGCCGGCATCGTCAGCGGGCGCCGCTCGGTGTCCATCGCCGCCGCGAAGCCCTCGACGGTGGCGCCGGCGCGGGGTGAGGGGACCGCCATGTGGGTGGTCTCACCGCCGCTCGCCTCCGGAGAGACCTTGGCGGGCGCCGGCCCGGCGCCCTCGCCGGGGCCGCCGGCCTGCTGGAAGGCGCGCAGCGCCGCGGCCATCGCCACCTGCTGGCCGCGCCCGGCCGCGGGCACGGGTGTCGCGTGAGTGGCGACGGCGGCGGGCAGGTTTTCCGGCGCGGCGACGGCCGGCAGCGGCGATGCCGCCGTGACGCCATCGTCGGCCACCCGTCCGAGCGGGCGCGGCAGACCGAGAGCACGGCTGGTCTCGCGCGGCGATTCGTTCATGAGGCGGGCCGCGGCCGCGGCCGCAGGCGGCACCGCTGCCGCCGTAGTCTCGGGGGCTGTCGCGGTGCTGGCGTCGACGCCGGCCGCCGCCAGCGCCAGCGCGGCGTCAGCGGGCGGCGTCTCGACCCCATCGCCGGCGACGGCCGTGGGCCGCGGCGCCGCCGCGGGCAGGGGCGTCGGCCGCTGCTCCGGGGTGGGCAGGTAGGGGGCCAGGCTGGCCGACGCGTGGCTCGGCTGGCCGGTCGCCGGGCTGGTCGCCAGCTGGGTCGGCAGGCCTGGCGGCAGGGTCGGCGTCTGTTCGGCCGTCTCGGCCGCGGGCAGACCGGTGAGCATGGACGAGTGCGCGGGCGGCGCGACGGCCGCGGGCACCGGCGCGAGGCCGTGCACGGGCGGCGCGACGGCCGCGGGCAGCGGCGCGAGGCCGGGCGCGGCAGGAGGCGCGGGCGCAAACGCGGGCCGCGCCGGCGCGCCGTGGGCAGGGCCGGCTGACCCGCCGTGGACACGGCCGGCCGGCGCGCCGACATATGCGGCGCCGCCGGACGGAGTCGTAGCCACGCTGGATGCCGCGGCGAGGCCGTCTCGGGAGACGGTTTCGGACACGGCCAGGGGTTGCGCGACGCCGGCGCCGGCAGCGGCCACGGCCGCCACATATCCGCCGTGCATCGCCGCCGGGGTGACCGCGGTCGCGGCCTCCGCCAACGCCGCGGTCGTGGTGCCGGCCGGGGCCACATCGTCGGCGCTGCCGCCATCGGCGGGTGCGTCGGCGGGCGGCGGGGCCGGTACCGGCATGAGGTTCACGGCGACCGGGACGGTCATCGTCCCGACCGCCAGCGATTCGTCCGCCACCGGCGCCGCGGCGGCGTCGGCCGGCTCCGGTGCGGCACTCCCGCCATTACGGCGGGCCTTGCCGGAGAGCCCGAGGCGCGCGTTGCCCTCACCGCCCGCTTCCGTCCCGCCGGCGGCAAATGCGCCCCCGTCCTGACCCGACAGGAGACGGAGCACATCGGCAAACGCCGGTCCCGCGCCCGGCGCGGCCCCGGCGGGGGCGCCGGGAAGGACGCCGGCGCCAGGAGCGCCGGCCGAGGACACAGTGGAGGTGACGGGGTTCACGATGCCGGTCCTAGCGCTTGAGGTTCAGCGTCTCGACGAGCAGTTCGTCGACCACGGTGATGCTGCGGGCGTTGGCCTGATACCCGCGCTGCGCGAGGATCATCTGGGTGAACTCCTGCGCGATGTCCACGTTGGACTGCTCGAGCGCGCCGCCGAAGATGCTGCCCCGGCCGCCGGTGGTGGCCGTGCCGATGTTCGGGATGCCCGAGCCCTCGGTCTCGGAGAAGCGGTTCGCGCCGAGTTTCACCAGGCCCTGGGGGTTGCTGAAGTTGGCCAGGGCGAGTTGGGCGATGGTGATGGTGCGGCCCGTGCCGATGGTGGCCTGGATGCGCCCGAACGAGTCGATCGAGATGGGGCTGATCGAGCCGGCGGCAAAGCCGTTCTGGGTGATCGACGAGGTGGCCGAGGTGGCCGCATACCCGGTCAGCGAGGGCGTGCCATTGCCGTCGATCAGGTCCCAGGAGAAGTTCGTCGGCGCGGCGCCGTTGGCCCAGGCCGGGCTGGTGACGACGACATCGGCGGCCGGCGCCGTGAGCAGGCCGGTGGGGCCGAAGGTGACGTTGCCGGTGGCAATCGAGCTCGGCGTGCCGGCAGTGCCGCCGGTCACTTCCCCGCCGTCGACGCTGATGTCGTAGCTCCAGGCGCCCGGCGCGGTGTTGGTGTAGGTGACCGTCGCCACGTGCTCGGCGCCGAGCGCGTCGAAGAGCTGCACCGAGGCGGTGAAGGTGTCGCCCACGGCCGCCTTGGCGTCGAGGTTGGTGTTGGTGCTGAAGAGCGTCGTCGGGCCGGGCGCGCGCAGCACGCCCGGGGGCACGACGATGTCGCCAGGCTGGCCGGTGGTGATGATCTGCCCGGTGGCCGCGTCGACTTCGGTGTAGCCCTGCACCGGCAGGCCCTCCGAGGACACCAGCCGGCCGTTGGCGTCGAACGAGAAATCGCCGGCGCGGGTGAAGGAGCGGTCGTTGGCGCCGTTGCCGACGACGAAGAAGCCGCGGCCCTGCACCGCCACATGGGTCGGCACGCCGGTGTTCTCGAGCCCGCCCTGGTTGAAGTTGGGCGAGATGGCGCCGGTCGTGACGCCGAGGCCGACCTGCATCGGGTTGGCGCTGCCGCCGCCCACGGTCTGGCTGACCAGATCCATGAACTGCACCGAGCTGGCCTTGAAGGCCACGGTGTTGATGTTCGCCAGGTTGTTGCCGATCACGTTCAGCTTCTGCTGATTGGCATTGAGGCCCGAGAGACTTGCCGAGAAACCCATGTGCGTCTGTCCTTCCTGTTGTAGTCGCGGGGGAATGTGGTGGGACGGCGGTCAGTCGCGCGGATCGCCGTGGGCCCGATAGAGATGGTCCGAGTCGTGCGCGCCGACGCGGGCGGCATGGCCGAGTGCGAAGCCGTTCAAGGTCTCGAGCGCCCGGCTGACCCGCAGCAGGTGCGACATCGCGCTCGTGTGGGGCGACGCCGGGATCGACGCGGCCGCCGGTTCGAAGCGGCGGACGTAGTCGGCGTAGGGCACCGTGGCCGGGATCGCGACCAGCGGCCGTGCGCCCGCCTGATCGCGGCTCGCGCCGGTCGAGGCCATCATCATCCGCAGTGTCGCGCCAAGCAGTTCACTCATGAGGGTCCGTCCTCCTGCGCCCGGCTGCATGGCCAGCGCACGGCCGGGATACTTCAAAGCCGGTGCCAGGGGTGGAAGGAGCCGGCGCGGTATTCAAGAAGCGGCAGCGATGGCCGATTACTGGTGGGGATTTCCGGACGGGAGGGGTTTTCGTTGGCGATTCCGGCGATCTCGCCCGAATGGCGGCGTTGGCGCCGCGCCGACGGAGCTGCGCCCGGACGCCTGTGAGGGGCGTCCTGGCGTCGGCGGCCCATCGACCGCTGTCGGCTCACCGACATCGCGTCGCGCCGGGCCGGACGACCAGCCGCCGCCGATGGCGAACGGCCGCCGGGCGCCCTGGTCGCCTGTGGGCCGGCTACGACGTCGCAGAAATTGCAGCGGGAAAAGTTGTAACGGTGCCAGGCCCCGTTACAAATGGCGGTGGGCGAAAAGGCGCGATGCCGCGGCCCTGGCGCCGCCGGCCCGCGGCGCTAGGGCGTGCCGGTGCCCTTGATGAGTTCAGTCAGCTCGGCGATCTTCTTGTTCATCGCCTGGAGCTGCTCGAGCTGGCTGAAGGTGGCCAGCTGCGCCAGGAACTCGCCGTCAGCCTGCGGCTGTGTCGGGTCCTGGTGCTGCAGCTGGGTCACGAGCAGGTTCAGGAACGCGTCGCGTCCGAGCGTGTCCTTGGTCGACGAGGTCTGCGTGGGATTTGACGTCTGAAACGGCGTGGTGCCGCTGGTCGGGTTGGTGGTCATCGGGCTGTCCTCCGAGATCTGGGGCCTGCGCAAAATGGCGCAGGCCAGCGAGCCGATCCATGTCTTTCAGCTGTTCGCGGTCGCTCTCGAGGCGATAGCGCCGCAGCGAGCGTTCGCGCAGCCGCTCCAGCACGCGGCGCTTCTGCAGCGCCGTGCCGAGTGCGGCCGAGGCCCGCGCGGTGGCCTGTTCGGCCTCGGTGACCGCGATGAGCCGAGCGGCGAGATTCCGCCGCAGTCCCACGATCCAACTTCGGTGCCACTCGAGCAGCGCCTGCGACGCGCCGGCGGCGGTCGTGGCCGCCAGCGTCGCGCCGGCCGTGCGCGCGAGGCTCGCGGCGTCGTCGGCCAGGCCCTGCACCCGGGCGGTTTCGGCCCGCTGGCGGGCCAGCGCGGTGCGCGCGGTCTCTTCTTCGCGGCGCCTCAACTCGAGGACGATCTGGGCGCGAAAGCGAAAGGCCCGCATGGCTTACAAGCCCCGCAACGCCGCGACCGAGTCGGCAAAGTCGACCAGGGCGTCGGACGGCTGGCACAGGAACCCGGCAATCTGCTCCCGCCGCGCCAGCGCCTGGTCGATGCGCGGGGTCGTGCCCTTGACGTAGGCCCCGACGCTGACCAGATCCTCGGTGTCGCGCAGCGTCGCCAGCCATTCCCGCACGTCGGCGGCGCGGCGCCGGTGGCCGACGTCGGTCACGTCGGGCATGGTGCGGCTGATGCTGGCCAGGATGTCGATGGCCGGATAGTGATTGCGGCCGGCCAGATCCCGCGACAGCACGATGTGGCCGTCGAGGATGCCGCGCACGGCGTCGGCGATCGGCTCGTTGGTGTCGTCGCCTTCGACCAGCACCGAGTAGATGGCGGTGATGCTGCCCTTGCCGCGGACGTTGCCGGCGCGCTCGAGCAGGCCGGGCAGCAGGGCGAAGACCGACGGCGGGTAGCCCTTGGCCGTCGGCGGCTCCCCCGCCGCCAGGCCGACTTCGCGCTGCGCCATGGCGAAGCGCGTCACCGAGTCCATCATCAGGAGCACGTTCTTGCCGCGATCGCGGAAGTACTCGGCCAGCGCCGTCGCGCCGTAGGCGGCGCGCAGCCGGACGAGCGGCGGGCTGTCGGAGGTCGACACGACCACCACCGACTTGGCCAGGCCCTCGGGACCGAGGTCGTGCTCGAGAAAGCTGCGCACCTCGCGGCCGCGCTCGCCGACCAGGGCCAGCACCACGACATCGGCGGCGGTGCCTCGGGCCATCATCCCGAGCAGCGTGCTCTTGCCGACGCCGCTGCCCCCGAAGAGGCCGACGCGCTGGCCGCGGCCGCAGGTGAGCAGGCCGTCGATGGCGCGGACGCCGGTGCCGATGGGGGCCACGATCGGATCGCGGTCGAGCGGGTTCATGGCCGCCGGCTTGAGCGGCGCGCGCTCGGTGACGTTGAGCGGACCGAGCCCGTCGAGCGGACGGCCGAGGCCGTCGATGACCCGCCCGAGCAGGCCGTCGCCGGCCGGCAGCGACAGCACGCCGCCGCGGACCACGATGCGGTCGCCGGGCCGGATGCCCGAGGTGTCGCCGAGCGGCACCGACATCAGCCGTCCGTCGCGGAAGCCCACGACCTCCACCGGCAGGGCGGCGCCGCCGTCGCCGCGGCGCAGTTCGCACACATCGCCGACGCGGGCGCGCGGGCCCTTGGACTCGACGACGAGCCCGACCACGCGGGTCACGTGGCCGAAGATCGGAGCCGGCTCGCTCTCGCGCAGCCGCCGCCCGTAAGCGCCGAGCGAGATGGCGGCCGGTTCAGGCGGCATCGTCGCGGCGGGCATGGACAGCGGCGGGTTGGGGGGCGTCGTCGCCGAGGAGCGCGTGCGTCAGCTCGTCGATCTGGGCGGTGATGCCGACATCGACCGAGCCGAACTCGGACTGCACGACGCAGCCGCCGCGACGCACGGCCGCGTCGGCGACGATCTGGACGCCGTGGCTGGCGACGGCCGACGAGCCGCGGGCCGCCACGGTCACGTTGAAGTCCTCGGGGTGGAGGCGGATGCTGGCGGTGGCGACATCGGCCAGCCGGTCGAGGGCGACGCGGGCCATGGCCAGCATCAGCTCGTGGTCGAGCGAGACCTCGCGCTGCAGCACCCGGCGGGCGATGGCCAGCGACAGCTCGACCACCTCGCGCTCGGTGCGGCGGATGAGATCGGTGCGCAGCGACTGCAGTTCGTCGAGGGTCTGGGCCAGGCGGCGCAGCATGACCTCGGCCCGCGACGCGGCGGCTTCGTTGCCGGCCCGCTCGCCCTGCGCGTAGCCCTTGGTGAAGGCTTCGCGTTCGACCGCCGCCGGATCGGCCACGTCCGGGCCCGCCCCCGGCGCCGCGTGCGGGGCGGGCGCGGCGGCGAGCACGCGCGGGTGGAACGGCATGACCTCGACGGCGTCCGCGGGCAGGGCGGCTGCCCCAGGCGAAGCGCTCCGGCCGCTCGCCGCCTTCGATGCGCCTGGCTCTAGACGACATACGGCTCCCCCGCGCTCGCGCCGAGCGTGATCAGGCCCTCTTCCTCGAGCTTGCGGGCGATGGCCACGACCTCCTGCTGCGCCTTCTCGACGTCGCGGAGGCGCACCGCCCCGAGCAGTTCCATCTCGTCTTTCAGCAGCTCGCCGGCGCGCTTCGACATGTTGGCGAAGAAGCGCTGGCGAATCTCCTCGCTGGCGCCCTTGAGGGCCACCGTCAGCCCCTTCTTGTCGGCGCGGTTGACGATCTCGCGGATGCCGGTCTCTTCGATGGTGATCAGGTCGTCGAAGACGAACATCAGATTGCGGATCTGCACGGCCAGGTCCTGCGAGCGTTCTTCGACGGTCTCGAGGGCGCGCTGGCTGACGCTGCGATCGAGCCGGTTGAAGAGCTCGGCCACGGCGCGCACGCCGCCGTGCTGCTCGCGGGTCGGGCCGCCGAGCGATTTCAGGCGCTGGTCGATGACGCTCGAGATGCGGCCGATGACCTCGGGCAGGATCTCGTCGATGTTGGCCATGCGCATCAGCACGTCGGCGCGCAGGTCGTCGGGCAGCTGCGAGACGAGCTGCGCGGCGCTGCCGGCGTTCAGGTGCGCGAGGATCACGGCGATGGTCTGCGGGTGTTCGCCCAGGATGAACTTCGAGAGCTGCTGCGGGTTCGCCTTCTCGAGCGAAGCGAAGCCGGCCGTGGTGGTGACCGAGTTGACCACCCGGGCGATGACCTTGCGGGCGGCCTCGGGTCCGAGCGTCCGCATCAGCATGCGGCGCGCCTGCTCGACGCCGCCGGTGGCGATGGAGCCCACCGCGTCGGTCATCTCGCTGAACTCCGAGAGCACGACCTCGCCGACCTCGGCCGAGATGCTGCCGGCCGCCGCCACTTCGCGGGCCAGCGCTTCGACTTCGTCTTCCTGCAGGAACTTGAACACCGGCGCGCAGCGCTCCTCGCCAAGGGCCATCATCACGATGGCCGCCTTGCGGGCGCCGGACAGGGGAACTGCTACCGTCGCCATCGCCTACGCCTCGTCCTGCGCCATCATGGCGCGCACCAGCTGAGCGACGTGCTCAGGCTCCTTCTCGGCCTTCTCGGCGATGCGCTTGGTCAGGCCGGGCACCCGGTTCGGGTCGCGCCGGGCCTGGCGGCAACGGCATCCCGCCCTCGAGTTCGGCGACGGTCTTGGGGGCGCCGAGGGCGGCGACGGCGCCGCCGCCGTCGGTCACCGCCGGTAGCGCGGCCGGGCCCGCGCTCAGAGCGGCCCGCGCCATCGGGCGGATGACGGCGAAGAGCGCGACCAGCGCGATGATGCCGACGAGCGCCCAGCGCAGGATGTCGCCAAGCGAGACACCGAGAGTGGAGACGACGGTGGGCGAGACCTGCTTCCACCACGGCGCCGGCGCCTCGACCGCGACCGGTTCGCTGGAATCGTCGAAGCCGATGTTCTCGACGGTGAGTTGATCGCCGCGGGTGGTATCGAGCCCGACGGCGGCCGACACCAGCCGCTGGATGCGTTCCATCTCCGCCGGCTCGCGCGGCTTCGAGGTCGGGGCAGTGCCGTCGGCGCTCGGCACCCGGACGTCGTCGACGAGCACCGCCACCGACAGCCGGGCCACCTGCCCGCTGGCTTCCACCGTGTGCCGCGTCTTCTTGCCGATCTCGTAGTTCACCGTCTCGGTGGCGCGGCCCGTGGTGCCCGGCGTCACGGCCACGGCAGCCGCGGCCTGCGGCGCGGCGGTCGTCAGGTCGGGCGGCGCGTTGGCCCGGGCCCCGGCCACGCCGCCGGCGGCGCCACCCGGGCGGGTCGCGTTCATCGCCGTCGTCGTCGTCGAATCGGTCGAGGTCTGGCGGCTGCGGATGACCGGGGTCTGGTCCCACACTTCTTCGGTCTCTTCCGCGGTGTCGGCCGACACGGTGGCGGCGACGTTGACGCGCACGTGACCGACGCCGACGATCGGCTCGAGCTGACTCACCACCTTGTTGACGAGCTCGTGCTCGACCTTCTGCTGGCGTTCCATGGCCTGGCCGCTCAGGTCGGCCTCTTCGGGGTTGGCCGGGCGCGACAGCGGCCGGCCGTAGGTGTCGACAATCACCACCGACTCGGGCCGCAGCGATTCCACCGCCGACGACACCAGGCCGGCGATGCCGGCGACGGTCGCGGCCGAGAGCGGCCGGGTGGTGCGCATCTTCAGCACCACCGAGGCCTTGGCCTGTTCGGCCGTGCCGGTGAAGAGCGAGTCCTTGGCCAGGGCGATGTGCACGCGCGCGCTGGCCACTTCGCTGATGGTCGCGATGGTGCGGGCCAGTTCGCCTTCGAGGCCGCGGCGGTAGTTGACGTGCTCGAGGAACTCGGTCGTGCCGAAGGAGGTGCGATCGAAGATCTCGAAGCCGATGCGCCCGGCCGTGGGCAGGCCCTGGGCGGCGAAGTCGAGACGCAGTTCATCGACGCTGGCCGCCGGCACCATCAGCGTGCTGCCGCCGTCGTCGAGCACGTACGGCGTGTTGGCGGCCTTCAGCTTGGTGATGACCGCCTGCGCCGACTCGGGATCGAGGTCGCGGTAGAGCGTGGTGTAGGAGGGCGTGTTGGCCCAGTAGGCCGAGCCCACGATCACCCCGACCACCGCCACGAAGGCGGCGACGAGGCTGGCGATCTGGCCGGCCGAGAGCGTGGCGCGCACCCGGTTGAGGTGCGCGAGGATCTGTTGGGGGTTCACGAATCAGCCGCACTCAGATGGGCATGCGCATCAGATCCTGATACGCCTGCACGAGCTTGTTACGCACTTGCACGGTGAGCTGCATCGAGACTTCCGAGCGCTGCAGGGCGAGCATCGCGGTGTGCACGTCGCCGCTGCCGTCGGCCATCGCCGCCACCGCCTGGTTGGCGTCGGAGGCGCTGTTCTCGACCGAGGCGAGCAGCTTCGAGAGCGAGTCGCCGAAGTTCGCGCCGCTGTCGTCGGGGGTTGCCCCGGCGCCGCCGCCCTTGGCGAGGCCGGGCAGCGAGGGGATCGATCCGATGGTGGTGATGGCCATGGCTTACCGTCCAAGCTCCAGCGCGCGCTGGATGGTGTCGCGAATCAGGTTGATGGCCGTGAGATTGGCCTGATAGGCGCGGGCCGCGCCGAGCATGTCGACCATTTCTTCGGGCACGTCGACGTTGGGCGTGGCGACGAAGCCCTGGGCATCGGCGTCGGGATGCGACGGCTCGTAGCGGCGCCGGAAGTCGTCCCCGTCCTGCACCACTTCGTCCACCTTCACGCCCACGGCCTGGGCCCGGCCGAGCGCGTTGGCGAACGGGTCGGCGTCCATCGGCGTGGCGCTCAGCACCACGTCGCGGCGTCGATACGGCTGGCCGTCGGGCCCGCGCGTCGACTCGGCGTTGGCGATGTTCGACACGGCCACTTCGATGCGCGCCCGTTGCGCGTCGAGGGCGCTGGCGCTGGCGTTGATGGCGGCAGACAGTCCGGACATGGTTAACGGCCCTCGTTGATGGCGTAGCGCACCAGCCGGAACTTGGCGGTGAGCGCGGTCTGGGCGCGGCTGAACTCGCCGCCGGCCCGGGACAGGGCCAGGAGTTCGCGATCGAGTTGCACGTTGTTGCCGTCGCGGCGCGACGGCCAGGCCCGAGGCTTCGACCGGGCGCGCCGTCGCTGACCGGGGCGGCCAGGTGCGAGGCGCTGGTGCGCTTCATGCCGCCGAGTTCGCCGTCGAGCGCCTCGGCAAACGAGACGTCGCGGGTGCGGTACCCGGGCGTGTCGAGGTTGGCCAGGTTGCTGGCGGCCGCCGTCTGCTTGGCGACGGCGTTGTTCAGCTGTCGTCCGAGGGCCGCGAGGATGGCGGCGTCGCTGATCTCAGGCACGCCTGCCCTACAGCAAGACCGGTGCCCGGTCCCGCGCAGACCGCCGGAGGACTCAAGAATCCGCCAAGCCCGCCGATTCCTGGCTGAGGCCGCGCGCTGGTGTCGGGCGGCCGACAGCCTAGCGTCGGCGCGGCGTCGCCGCCCTCGTGACCGCCGACCGCCGCTTCGATGCGGGCCAGGGCGGCTTCGATGCGCTGGAGCCGCTCGTTCAGGTCCGACGGGGGCACGGCGTGGCGGGCGGTCCCGAGGGGATCGGCGTGGAGCAGTGCACGATTTTCTCGCTCGAGTGCTTCGCGGTCGCCGATGCGACGTAGGATCACATCGAGTTGTCCGAGTGAGAACGGCTTGGTCAGGTAGTCGTAGGCGCCGAGACGCACGGCGGCGATGGCCGAATCGAGCGACGCGTAGCCGGTCACGATGACGACATAGGTGGAGGCATTGGCGGCGCGCGCCGCCCGCAGCACGGCCAGGCCATCGGCGCCGGGCAGCCCCAGATCGGTCACCACCAGCTTGAAGCGGCCGTTCGACCGCTCCAGCGCGGTGATGGCGGCGCGGCCGTCGGTGGCCCCGGTGACCGCCATGCCCTGTTTGCTCAGGTAGGAGACGATGATTTCGCGAACGGCTTCGTCGTCGTCGACGACCAGGGCTTCGGCCCGGGCGAACTGTTCAGGTGGCATGGTCGTTGCTGGCCTCACGGTTATAGTAATCGGCAACCCGGCGAAAGACTGTCGATCTCGGCTCCATCGTCCGATAAGTCGCTCATCACCGAGTGCAGACCCCCTATGACTCAATCTCCTTCCCCCACCGTCCTCGTCGTCGAAGATGAAGCCCCGCTCCGCGAACTGATCGCCGAGTCGCTCGAGAACACAGGGCTTTGCCGTGGCCCAGGCCGCCGACGCCAAGGACGCCTACGAGCGGCTCGCCGGATTCGCCTACGACGCCCTGGTCGTCGACCTCCGCCTGCCCGACGCCGACGGCATGGACGTGCTCGACGCCGCCCTGGCCCGTTACCCTGAAATCCGCTCGGTGGTGATGACCGGGTTCGGCGGCGTGGAAGAGGCGGTGCGCGCCATCAAGCGCGGCGCCATCGATTTCCTCATCAAGCCCTTCCAGCTCGGCGCAGCTCGCCCACGTGCTCCACGCCGGCATCACGGAGCGGCGCCTGCGGCTCGAGAACGCGCAGCTCCGCGCGCAACTGCACGACCGCTTCAGCTTCGACAGCGTCATCGGCCGCAGTCCCGCCATGCAGCACGTCTTCTCCACCCTCGAACTGGTGTCGCCGATGAACAGCGGCGTGCTCCTCCAGGGCGAGACCGGCACCGGCAAGGAACTCATCGCCCGCACCATCCATTTCAACAGCCCGCGGCGCGATCAGCACTTCGTCGCCTTCAACTCGGCCGCCATCCCCGAGGCCCTGGCCGAGGCCGAACTCTTCGGCCACGTGAAGGGCGCCTTCACCGGCGCCGTCAATTCCCGGGTCGGCCGCTTCGAGCTGGCCCACAAGGGCACCCTCTTCATCGACGAAGTCGGCTCGATGTCGCTGGCGCTCCAGGCCAAGCTGCTGCGCGCCCTGCAGGAACGCGAGGTCGAGCGTGTCGGCGAGTCGCGGGCGTTCAAGTTCGACATCCGCGTGCTGGCGGCCAGCAACGTCGATCTGCGCAAGCTGGTGAAGGACGGCTCGTTCCGCGAGGACCTCTTCTACCGCCTCAACGTGGTCCCGATCACCCTGCCGCCGCTGCGCCAGCGCCGCGAGGACATCGCGCCCATCGCCCAGCACTTCCTGCAGAAGTCGTGCAAGAGCAACGGCCTCACCGGCCGCGTGCTCGGCCAGGCCACCCTGCGGGTGCTCATGGACTACGCCTGGCCGGGCAACATCCGCCAGCTCGAGAACGCCATCGAGCACGCCGTGGCGATGAGCGGCAGCGAACAGGAAATCGCCCCGTCGATGCTGCCCGAGGACGTGCGCCACCCCGGCCAGACGACGATGCTGACCCCGGTCACCATTCCCGACGAGGGGTTGGACTTCTCCTCGGTGATGAGCCAGCTCGAACGCGAACTGCTGCGCCGCGGGCTCGAAAAGACCGGCGGCAACAAGCGTCAGGCCGCCCGGCTGCTGAACCTGAGCCGCACGACCCTCATCGACAAGCTGAATCGCCTCGGCGGCGACGGCGTCATCTCGGCGGCGTGAGCCGCGGCCGCGCTCAGCGCGGAAGCGTGAGGGCGAATGTCGCCCCGCCGCCGGGCGTCGGCGTGCAGGACACGACGCCGCCGTCGCGCGCGGCCAGCGCCTGCGAGACGAGCAGGCCGATCCCCAGGTTGCCGGGCGCGGCCGGCGCCGGCGGCCAGGCGCTGAAGCTCAGGTCAGCCGTGTCGGGCAGGCCCGGGCCGTTGTCCTCCACCGCGATGACCACGTGCGCGTCGTCGCTGCCCACCCGCACCGCCACCGCCGCGCCGGCCCGTCCGGCCAGCGCCTGCTCGGCGTTCACCAGGAGATTCAGCAGCACTTGCAAAACCCGGCCGGGCGCCGCCGGACACGGGCACTCGTCGCCGGTGACGGTGACGGCAATGCGCGCCTTCAGCAGGGCGTAGCGCCGCAGGGCCACGGCTCTCTCGGCCAGCCCCTTGGGCCGGGCGCCGCCCGCCGCCGGGGCGCTGTCGCGGGCAAAGTCGGTGAGTGCGTGCAAGGCCACGGTGGCCTGCCGGGCCTGACCGACGATCGAATCGGTGCGCTTGGTCACCGACGCCGGCGTCGGGTCCATGGCCAGGACTTCGGCCGCGCCGCTCATCACCTGGAGGCTGTTGTTGACGTCGTGCACGGTGGCCGACAGCAGGCGCGTCACCAGGGCGTGGCGATTGGCGAGCGTGAGCCATTCCAGCGGCGGACGGTCGCCGTTCCAGTCGGGCTCCCGCACATCCACCGGCACAGCGGTCAACGTTAACACGAGCGCTGTCTGGTGGCGACCAGGCCGCGGGCCCGCCGGCCCGCCCGCGGGGTAACATTCATCGGTCGGCCCCGACGCGCGATTAAAGAATCCGCGGCGGTGGTCGATGAACCGGGTAACCACCATGAACGTCGCCGCAGATCAGGTCCACGTCGCGCGCCAGCCGATCCTCGACGCCCGCAACCAGGTGTACGGCTACGAGCTGCTCCACCGCCGCGACGCCGACGCCACGGCCTTTGCCGGCGACGGCGACGCGGCCTCGGCCCAGGTCATCGGCGACACGCTGCTCAGCATCGGCTTCGACACCCTGACCGACGGCCGGCGCGCCTTCGTCAACCTCACCACCGAAACGCTGCTGGCCGACTCGAGCGGCGTGCTCGATCCCGAGCAGGTGGTCCTCGAGATCCTCGAAAGCGTCGTGGTGACGCCTGAAGCCATCCAGATGTGCCAGTCGTTGAGCCAGCGCGGTTACGCCCTGGCGCTCGACGACTTCGCGCCGGGGTCGCCGGCCGAGGCCCTGCTGCCGCACGCCAAGTTCGTCAAGCTCGACGTGCAGGCCCTGACCCCGGACCTGGTCAAGGAGACGGCCGGCCGGATGTTGCGCCAGGGCATCTCGGTGATTGCCGAGAAGGTCGAGAAGACCGAAGACTTCGACCGCGCCAAGGCGGCCGGATGCGCGCTCTTCCAGGGCTACTACTTCTGCCGGCCGACGACCTTTTCGGCCAAGGCGCTGTCGACCAACCAGGTGGCGCAACTGCGGCTGATTGCCGCGCTCTACAAGCCGTCGGTGTCCCTCGGGGTGATCGAGGATCTGCTCAAGCACGACGCCTCGCTCTCCTACCGCGTCCTGCGCACCGTCAACTCGGCCGGCTTCGGCCTGCGCCGCGAGATTCGTTCCATCCGCGACGCGCTGTTGATGCTCGGCCTCGACCAGGTCCGCAAGTGGACGTCGATCTGGGTGCTGGCGGGGATGAACCGCGGCTCCTCGGAACTGGTCACCATGACCGTGCTGCGCGGGCGCAGCTGCGAACTGCTCGGCCAGGCCACCGGCCGTCCAGACAGCGACGGCGGCTACTTCCTGCTCGGCCTGTGTTCCCTGCTCGACGTGCTGCTCGGCCAGCCGATGAAGGACATCGTGCGGGAGCTGCCGCTCGACGACGAGATCCGCGCCGCGCTGCTCGGCGCCGTCAACCAGCCGCGCAAGGTCCTCGACGCCGTGACCCACTACGAGCAGGGCCGCTGGCTCGAGTCGGCGGCTCAGACGGCCGACCTCGAGCTCGACGAGGACTGCCTGGCCCAGGCCTATGCCGATGCGCTGGCCTGGACGCGGGCCCTGACCCGAGCCAGCGCGGCCTGACCGGCCCTCGCCGCCCCGGCGGCTTGCACGGAATTTTCCGCTTCTGCACAGTTCCTGCGCCGTCCGGTGCCATGATGGTCCCGTCCACGGCTTGCAGGCCGTGCGGCAGAAGGGCTGACGTTGAGTTCCCAGTCTTCCGGCCGGCGCGCCGGACCCCTGCACCAGGCGCGCCGGACCGTGCTCGTGGCCGGCGGGACCGACGCACAACGAACAATCCTGGCCGGCCGCGTGGCCGGGCGCGGATACGCCGTCGAAACCGCCGCCGATGCCAGTGCCGCCCTGTCGGCGCTGGTCATGCACGCTCCTGACGCCGTCGTCCTGTGCGACGCGCCGACCTTCGATGCGCCCGAGGTCTCGCGCCGGCTCCGCGCCCATGCCGGGTCGCGGCAGACGCCGGTGGCGGTGGTGCTGGCGCCGGGCACCCCGAACCCGCCCCACGCTCCCATCGACGCCGACGTGGTGCTCGGCGATGGCCCGGCCGCGAACCTGCTGGCGTGGATCGACGCGCGGCTGCCGCCCGATGCCTCGGCCGTCGACTGGCTACGTCTCACCCTGGCTCAGGCGCCCGACAGCCCCGAACCCGACAGCGCCAGCGACAGCCCCGGGGACGTGGCCTGGCAACAGCTCTTCGAGCATCTCGACGACGGCGCCGCCGTCGTCGATCACGACGGCCGCATCCGCCAGGCCAACGCCGCCCTGGCGCGCCTGCTCGACCTGCCCTCGGCGGCGGCCTGTGTCGGTCGCCACCTGCCGGATCTCCTGCCGGGCGCGGCGGCGCAGGCTCCGGGCGCCACCGCCGGACCGGCCGCTGACGCTCACCACCACCATCCCCGGCGCCGGGGAGTGCGCCGCTGCTGCTCGACCTGCAGTTCGTCCCGGCCGGGCGCGGCCCGAGTGCGCCGGCGTTCATGACCGTGCGCGATCAGCACTGGCGCCAGGTGGCCGAGGACGCGCTGCGCGAGAATCGCGAGTTGGCCGAGCAACTGCGCCGCTCGCAGAAGATCGGCGCGCTGGGGCGGCTGGCCGGCGGCGTCGCGCACGACTTCAACAACCTGCTGCAGGTCATCGGCGGCTACGCCGAGGCCCTCGGCGCCGACTCGCTCGACCTGGCCTCGCGCCGGCGCCTGCTCCGCCGCATCCAGCGCGCCACCGACCGGGCCGCCTCCCTGACCCGGCAGCTGCTCGCCTTCGGCCGGCGGCAGGTGCTGGTGCCCCAGGTGCTGGACCTGAACGTGACCGTGCTGTCGCTCGAACACATGCTGTCGCGCGTCATCGGCGAGGACGTGCGCTTCGTGAGCTCGCTGGCGCCCGACCTGAGCCGCGTCAAGGTCGATCCCGGCCAGATCGAGCAGGTGGTGCTGAACCTGGCGCTCAACTCGCGCGACGCCATGGCCGACGGCGGCACGCTGGAAATCGCCACGGCGAACTTCGTGCTGACCGAGGCCTGGACCCACGCCGCGCTGCCCGTGGCGGTGCCGCGCCGGCCGCTGGGTGCTGCTCTCGGTGCTCGACACCGGCTGCGGCATGGACGGCGAGACGGCGGCGCAGGCCTTCGAGCCGTTCTTCACCACCAAGGACGCCAGCCGGGGCAGCGGCCTCGGGCTGTCGATGGTCTACGGCATCGTCAAGCAGAGCGGCGGCTACACCTGGATCGAGAGCGCGCCCGGGGCCGGCACCAGCGTGCACCTGCTGCTGCCGTCGGTGGACGAGGAGGCGGCCGCCGTCGCGCGCGAGGACGCGGTGGCGCCGTCGCGGCTCGAGGCCCCCGGCGGCACGGTGCTGCTGGTCGAGGACGACCCCGAAGTGCGGTCGCTGTTCTCGGCGTTCCTGCGCGACGGCGGCTACGAGGTGGTCGAAGCGGCCGACGGCCAGGAGGCGATCGAGACCTTCGATGCCCAGGGCGAGGCCATCGACGTGGTCATGACCGACGTCGTCATGCCCAACGTGAGCGGCCCGGCGCTGGCCAGCGCGCTGCGCCTCGGCGGCCCAACCTGAAGGTGCTCTACGTGTCGGGCTATACCGAGCAGCTCGAGCTCGGCGGGCTGGAACCCAACACCACGCACCTGCCCAAGCCGGTCACGCGCGTGGCGCTGCTTCGCCACCTGGCGGCGCTGCTGGCCACGCCTGAGCGCCCGGCTGGCGGTTGAAGCCGCCGGGGCCAGTGGCCGATTCCTCAGGGGAGGCCACGGTGGACAGCAATCGACACTCGCTCAGACTCGCCACCGTCGCCGGCCGCGCTCCGGCCACGGCCAAGACGCGCCTGCTGCGCCGCAACTGCGAACTGCCGCCCATCCCGTCTGCCGCCGTCACGCTGCTCCAGCTCCTGGCCAGGGACCAGGTGGGGTTGAACGAGGTGGCGGCCGCCATCGCCTGCGATGCGACCATCGCCGCGGAAGTGCTGCGCGCGGCCAACACCGCCTACTACGGCGTGCGCGGCGAGATCACCAGCCTGCACCACGCCACGACGTTGCTCGGCGTCGGCCGTATCCGGACCCTGGCGGCGACCCTCGGCCTGCGCCGCTATCTGGGCCAGGCCTTGCGCCTGCCGGCCGTGGTGCGCTGCTGGCGGCACAATCTGGCCTGCGCCGCCACCTCCGAGCAGATCGCGCTCAGGCTCGGCGGCAACGCCGCCGACGCCTACGCCGCCGGCCTGCTCCATGACGTCGGCCGCCTGGCGCTCGTCGTCGCCTATCCGACGCAATACCCCGCCTTCCTCGACGCTGCCGACGCCCGCGGCCTGGAGCTCTTGGCCCTCGAACGCGAGCTGCTCGGCACCGACCACTGCGAGGTCGGCCAGTGGTTCACGCAGCAGTTGATGCTGCCGCAGATGTTCCAGGACGTCGCACTGCACCACCACAACCCCGCGGCCGTCGGGCCGACCGAGATGCTGGCCCGCGTCGGCGTCGCCTGCCGGCTGGCCGAGTGGATGGGTTTCTGGGTCACGCCGCCGTCCGATGACGAGTTGAAGGCCCCGCCGGACCTCGACGGCCTGGTGCAGCCGCTGCCGCTGGCGCAGCGCGTGGCGCTGGTCAGCGAGGCCGCCGAGCTCGTCACCGCGGTCGAAGACCAGGTGAACGCCACCGAACGCCTGTTCCAGGGCTGAGGCCGGCCCGTCGCCGGAGCGCCAGGCACGGGCCGGGACTCCTTTGCACGGCGGCACGCCCACGGCCGGGAACTCCCCGCCCGCCGGCCAGCCCGAGCGAGTAAGATTCGGGTTCAAGTTCGAGGTGCCCCAGGCCGATGTACCGACGTGGGGATCGGGGTGAACACTCAAGGCGGAGCAGCCAGATGGCGCACCGGACACGCGGCGGCGCCGGCCCCGGCGGAGGCCGATCGTCGGCGCGCAGGCGGGCCGGACCGTCACAGGCCGTCCCCACATCGCCCGACGCGCGCCGCCCGGAGGACGCCGACGCCGTCCCGGGCGCTCCGCCCGAGTCACCGCGGCCACCGGGCCCGCTGCGCATGACGCCATTCGAACGCGCCTGGCTGGTCGAGCCGCCGCCCGGCGAGGCCGAGCTCGCGCCGGCCTTCCCGCCGTCGGCGCAGCCGCGCCCGCGCCGCGGCGAATCGACCGAGCGCACCGGCGTGCCGCTCGAAACCGTGGCGGAGGCCATTGCCGTCGTCGACGGCGAGGGCCGCATCGCCGAGACGAACCCGGCGCTCGAGCGTCTGCTCGGCGCGCCCGCGGCGGCGCTGCGCGGGACCCGGCTCGAGAGCTGGATCTCGGCCCCGTCACCCGACAGCGCCGCGGCGGCTGGTCCACTGGCGCCGCCCAATCCGACGCCGCGCCGCGAAGCCACCGGCCGGCGCGCCGACGGCAACGAGTTCCCGGTGGATGTCTTCGTCGCCCCCGTGCCCGGCGTGGGGTTGTCGGTGGCGACGATCCGCGACGCCTCGGAACGGCGCCGCCTCGAGCAGGCGCTCCAGGACAACAAGGACCTCACCGAGCAGCTGCGGCGCTCGCAGAAAATCGGCGCCCTCGGCCGCCTGGCCGGCGGCGTGGCGCACGACTTCAACAACCTGCTGCAGGTCATCAGCGGCCACGCCGAGGAGCTCGGCAGCGAGGGGCCCGACGCCGCGGCGCGCCGCCGACTCCTCGGCAGCATCCAGACGGCTACCGACCGGGCCGCCTCGCTCACCCGTCAACTGCTCGCCTTCGGCCGCCGCCAGCTGCTCGTGCCCGAGGTGCTCGATCTGAACGTGACCGTGCTCACGCTCGAGCGGATGATGACCCGCGTGCTCGGCGAGGACGTCCAGCTCGTGAGCATTCTCGCCGCCGAGCTGCATCCGGTGCAGGGTCGACCCCGGCCAGATCGAACAGGTCGTGCTCAACCTGGCGATCAACGCGCGCGACGCCATGGCCACCGGCGGCACGCTCGAGATCGCCACCGCCAACTTCGAACTGCAGGAGCCGTGGGCGCATCCATCCCTGCCGGTCCGCGTGCCCCAGGGCTCGTGGGTGCTGCTCTCGGTGCGCGACACGGGATGTGGCATGGACGAGGACACCGCGGGTCAGGCGTTCGAACCGTTCTTCACGACCAAGGACAGCACCAAGGGCAGCGGCCTCGGCCTGTCGATGGTCTACGGCATCGTCAAGCAGAGCGACGGCTACACCTGGATCGACACGGCGCCCGGCGCCGGCACGGCCGTGCACGTGCTGCTGCCGGCCGTGGAAGCCGCCGTCGGCCCGCGCCGCCCGCGCCACGACACGCTGGTCCAGACGCCGCCGCCGCGCAGCGCCACCATCCTGCTCGTCGAGGACGACCCGGAAGTGCGCAGCCTCTTCTCGCGCTTCCTCGATCGGGCCGGCTACACGGTGATCGAAGCGGTCGATGGCCGTGACGCGCTCGAGATCTTCGACGCGCGCGCCGCCGACATCGACCTCGTGATCACCGACGTGGTGATGCCCAACGTCAGCGGGCCGGCCCTGGCCAGCGCGCTGCGCGCCCGGCGGCCCGACCTCAAGGTGCTCTACGTGTCGGGCTACGCCGAGCAGCTCGAGGCCAATGCCGCCACGGGCCCCAACGCGACCCTGCTGCACAAGCCGGTGACGCGCACGATGCTCGTGGACGAGGTCGCGGCGCTGCTGCGCGGCACGCTGCCGTCGTAGCCTCGGCGCGCATTTGTAACGGGGCCTGTCACGGAGACAACTTTTCCTGTTGTCGTTTCTGCAACACCGGAACACGACGGTAGCGCGGCGGCGCGATGTCGCCAGCGACGCGCGCGGCCCACGAGAAGACGGCCAGGGCCAGCATCCAGCCCACGAGCCAGGCGCAGCAGGCCGGGCCAGACCGGCGTCGTGAGCTCGACGGCGCCGAGCCGCTCCCCCGCCACGAACGCCAGCGGCCCGCCGATCGCGCCGAAGAGCAGCGCCGTCCAGGGGCGCGCCAGCACCCGGCGCAGGCTGTAGCGGAAGGTCGTGGCGAACTGCGCCCACAGGGCGAGCAGCCACAAGGGCGGCGTGGCGGCCGGGGCGGCGCCCGACAGCACCCGATAGGTGCCGGCCTGCAGTTGCCACGCCTCCACCGCCAGTCCGGTCAGGGTGGCCAGGACCAGCAGCCGCAGCTCGACGGCCCGTTGGCGCGTGAGCCACAGATGCGCGGCGATGAGCGCGGCGGCCAGCCCCGCGCCCGCCTCCCCGTGTGCGACGGCGGCGCCGCCGACCGCCGCCAGCCAGCCGGCCTGGTAGAGCGTGTAGTTGACGATGAGCGTGGCGCGCGGCGTCACCGTCGGCCGGGCGGCAGGGTGACCGCGTAGAGCTCACGTCCGTCGCGATTGTGCAGGCTGGCGCGCAGCGCGTCGGTCTTCGCCTCCACGACCAGGCGCCCGAAGAACTGGAGCCCCTCGCTCGGCGGCCGGTTGGGCGCCATGCCGTCGGGGATGCCCAGGAACCGCACTTCGGGGCCGAAGGTCGGGTCGAGCGGGTTGGGCCCGAAGGTGCCGGCGTGCAGCGGGCCGGCCACGAACTCCCAGAATGGATCGAACTCGGTGAAGCGCGCCCGGGCCGGGTCGTAGTGGTGCGCGGCGGCGTAGTGGACGTCGCCGGTGATCCAGACGACGTCGTCGATGCGCTCGTCGCGGATGAAGCGCAGCAGGTCGGCAATCTCGAGTTCGCGGCCGAGCGGCGGTCCCGGATCGCCTTGCGCCACGGCTTCGAACGACGACGGGAAGTCGCGGACGACGAGACCAATGGGCAGGCTGCTGGCCATGATCTTCCAGCGCGCGGTGCTGGCCACCAGCGACCGCTTGAGCCACGCCAGCTGCGCCGCGCCGAAGTGCGCGGTGGCCTCCGACATCACCGCCTGGCGGTTGGCGCTGTTGGCGCCGCGATAGCTGCGCAGGTCGAGCAGGAAGATCTCGACGGGACCGTAGCGCACGGACCGGTAGAGCCGTTCGGCGTCGGCGGCCTCGATTGGCAGCGGCGTGTACTCCATGCACGCCTGGCGGGCGCGCGCCGCCAGCAGCGCGACCGACTTCTCCACGAAGCGCGCGTCGTCGTCCTGCCGGCGCTCGGGATACCAGTTGTCGCGCACCTCGTGGTCGTCCCACACGGTGAGCTGCGGCACGGCCGCGTTGAAGCGCCGCATGTGCGCGTCCTGCAGGTTGTAGCGATAAGCGCCGCGGAACTCGTCGACCGTCTCGGCCACCTTGTGTTTGGCCGGGTGCAGCAGGTTGCGCCACACGCCGCCGCCGTCGAGCGGCACCTCGGCCACGAGCGGCTGATCGGCGTAGATGGCGTCGCCCAGGTTCACGAACAGATCGGGCTCGACCCCGAACATGCTGGCGTAGGTCTTCAGCCCGTCGTGCGCCGGATCGAGTCCCCACCCCTGCCCCACCGTGTCGGCGGAGAACACGATCGAGACGTCGCGCGCGCCCGGCGCCGGGGCCGTCGAGAGCTGGCCGACCGCGGGCTCGCTCCAGCGCTTGAGGTCGCGCAGATCCTGGAACAGCACGCGGTAGAAGAGGCGCTGCCCGCGCGGCAGCTCGGTCAGGGGCACGCGCGCCGTGAAGTCCGAACCTTCGAGCGCCGCCGGCCCGACTACCCGCCGCGCGCCAACGAAGGTCGCCGACGTGGCGTACTCGACCACCATCCGCGCCGCGCGATCGGCGCGCGCCCAGATCACCGCGGCATCGTCGCCGACGAGCGTCGAGGCCACGCCGTCGGTCACGAGCGGACGCGCCGCCGCGCCGACCATCACCGCCGGCGCCTGGCCGAAGGCTGCGGCCGGGGACAGGCCCGCGGCGGCCGCGCCGCCGCCGAGCGCCAGCGTCCGCAGCAGCCGCCGGCGATCCACATCGATTCGTCGCATCACGCCGCCTTGCTCGTGGACGAGCACGCCGCCTGGCCGCCGGCCCGGCCCGGTCGCCGCCCTTAGAACGAGTACTTGATCCCGAGCTGGATGACGCGGCCATCCTCCGCCTGGGTGATCTGGCCAAACGGCGTGGTGCCGAAGACGCCGCCGGCGTTGGGGATGATGAAGCGCGCCTGATTCCACACGTTGAAGGCCTCGATCCGCGCCTGCAGGCGGTGCCGCCCGGCGAAGTCGAAGTTCTTGAAGATCGACAGGTCGGTGCGCTGGAAGCCCGGCCCGCGCACGGTGTTGCGGCCGACGTTGCCGAACCGCTCGCCGGTCTGGGCCAGGGTGAGCGCGGTGAAGCAGCTGGTATCGAAGTAGCGCGCCGTCGTCTTGGGCCCGTCGTTCGGGTCGCAGGTGACGTCGGGGCGCGAGGTCATGTAGCGGATGTCGAGAACGCCGCCCTGGCTGATCGGGACCGGGAAGCCGGTCTGGGCCTGGAAGATGCCGTTCAACTGCCAGCCGCCGGCAATCGCCCGCAGCGCCACGGGCTGCTCTTCCAGCCGGGGCAGCTCGTAGCCGAAGCTCAGGACGAAGCGGTGACGGGCGTCGAAGAGCGCCGGCCCCTTTTCCGCAGCCAGGGCGCGGTCGAGGCTCGCCTCGTCGCCCTGAACGACCGGCAGGACCGGCCGCGGCTCGCCGCCGATGTTGAGGCCCGAGACGTGATCGGTGGCCTTGCCCAGAGTGTAGGAGGCCAGCAGGTTCAGCCCGCGCGTCGGCAGGAGGCGCAGGCTGGCCTGCAGCGAGTCGAACCACGACCGGGCCACGGGGAAGGTCGGCCGCACCAGCGAGTACGCCGGCATGAGGCGCGCGCCGCGGGTGGTCTGGCCCGGGACGTAGACCCCGGGATTGATCTCCATGAACATCGGCAGGTTGTAGCCGCGTGAGCCGACGTAGGACACCTCGGCGCCGAGGGTGCGGGCCACCTGCCGCTGCACGCCGACGTTGAAGTGATAGGCGTAGGGCGACTTGAAGTCGTCGCCCCAGCCGATGATGGTGAGCGCCGGCGGGAACGGATTGGCCGGACCGGCCACCGCGGCCAGCGGATCGGCCAGGGTGATTGGCGTGGGCGTGTTCAACTCGACCAGCGGCGTGAACGGCGGCGACAGGACGCCGCTCTGGAAGAAGTCGCCCTGTCCGGCCAGCGCGTCGTAGAACACGCCGAACGCCGAGCGCACGCTGGTCTTGCCGTCGCCGAATGGATCCCAGGCCAGCGACAGGCGCGGCGCCAGGTTGTTCTTGTCGGTCGGCACGATGCCGCGCGGCACCCCGGTGTCGCCGGCATAGACGAGCCCGGCCGGCGCGTTGGGATACACCGTGGACTGTTGCCCGGTGCGGAACCCCGTGATCGCGTCGTTCTTGTCGATGAACGGCATCGGCAGTTCGTAGCGGACGCCGAGGTTCACGGTCAGCCGCGAGGTTACGCGGAAGTCGTCCTGCAGATAGCCGGCAAAGAGCCAGCCGTAGCCGTCCTGAACGGCCTGGGTGGTCGTGGCCCGGGCCTGCGCCGGCAGGCCCAGCAGGAAGTCGGCCGCGGCATTGCCGGTGAGGCCGCCGCTGAACGTGAGGTCGCCGTTGGGGCGGTTGATGAAGGCGATCTTCATCGCCTCGCGGCGCACGTCCACCCCGAACTTGAGCGAGTGGCGCCCGGCGATCCAGGTGACGTCGTCGGCCGCCTGCCACACGTGGTTGACGCGGCTCACGAACGGCTGCTGGGCATCGCCGAGGGCGGCGGCGCCGCCGCCGAAGAACCCGGCGACGGCAATCGACGGCAGGCCCGGGGCCAGCGGGTTGGTGTTCGCGAAGTTGATGCCGTAGTCGCGCGGGTTGAGGCCGCTCGTCACCGCGGGATTGGCGCTGATGCGATTGACCGAGACGCGCGCCTGGTTGATGAGGTTCGAGGCGATGACGTAGTTGTGCGACCCCATGAAGTCCTGCAGGGTGGCGAGCGCCTGCTGGTCCACCGGCGCAATCACCCGCGGCGTCGTCCGCTCGGTGTCGGCCCGCATGTAGCGCAGGAGCAACGACTGGTTCTGGGCCAGCTGGTAATCGACGCGCGCGCCGAACTGGTCGCGGGCGTCGGTCACCGTCGGCGACACGATGTAGCGGTTGCCGGCGGCGTTCGGCAGCGGCACGAACTCGCTGAGGAGACGCGATGCGGCCGCGTTGATCCGGTTGGCGGGAATGGTGTTGTTGGGGAACGGCAGGCCGGTCTGCGGGTCGCGGATGGTGGTGGCGCCGAAGTTGCCGGCGCGCTGCGCCTCCGAGAGGACGAGGACGTTGGTGGTGGTGCCGGCGTCGTTGCGATAGCCCTCGTAATAGCCGAATCCGAACAGCCGGTTCCTGACGATGGGGCCGCCCAAGGCGGCGCCGAACTGGTTCTGCTTCAGTTCCGGCTTGGGCTGGTTGCCGGGCGCGAAGAAGTTGCGGGCCTGCAGGGCGTCGTCGCGGTTGAACTCCCAGGCCGCGCCGGCCACGGTGTTGCTGCCGGCCTTGGTCACGACGTTGACCACCGAGCCGGCGTTGCGCCCGTACTCGGCGCCGAAGGCGTGGGTCAGGATCTTGAACTCCTCGATGGCGTCGGGCGGCGGCCGGAGCACGAACCCGGTATTGAAGGTGTCGTTGTTGGTGGCCCCGTCCATCAGGAAGTTGTTGGACTGGTTGCGCATGCCGTTGACGTTGAAGCCGCCGGTGGAGTTGCCGAACCCGCCTGGCGTGGCATCCCCGGTCTGGCCGCCGAGGCCCGACGGCGGGGCCACGACGCCGGGGATGAGCGTGCCCAGTTGCGTGAAGTTGCGGCCGTTGAGCGGCAGGTCGACGACCTTCTGCTGGTCGATGACGATGCCGTGGGTGGCATTGGCGGTTTCGACCAGGGTCGCCTGCGCGGTGACCGTCACGGTCTCGCTGACCTGGCCGACCTCCATCTGGAACGCGACCCGCGCGGTTTCGCTGACCGTCACGCGCACCCCTTCCTGCTGGGCGACGCGGAAGCCCGACAAGGTGGCCTTGACGGTGTAGACGCCGGGCTGCATCAGCGGCAGCGTGTAGAGCCCGTCGGCGCCGGTGACCGCCGTGCGCACGGCGTTGGTGGCGGTGTTGGCGGCCTCGACGGTCACGCCGGGCAGCACCCCGCCGGAGCTGTCGGTCACCACGCCGTTGATCTGGCCGGTGGCCTGCGCCCACAGCGCGGTTGGCGCCGCCAGAAGGGCCGTCATCAGCATTCCGAGAGTGATCATCAATCGCATTGGAGCCTCCGCATCGACCTCACGTCTGGAGAGTGAACTCCGCGCACGCGCTCCTTGTCAACGACGCCGGGACGACGCACGCCAATCGCCGGGGCGATACACTACCGGCCGCATGACGTTCCGCCCCGGGCCGCTCGGATCATCCGTTCTGCGTGTTGCTCTGCATCTCTTCGGCGGCTGGCGCGCAATCTCTCGCGGTGCCGTCGCCCGACGGCCGGCGGATGCTGACAGCGGCCCGCGCCGACGGGCCGATCGTGGTCGACGGCGTGCTCGACGAGCCCATCTGGGGCACCGCGGTGCCGGCCACCGGCTTCGTGCAGTCCGATCCGGTCGAGGGCCAGCCGGCCAGCGAGGCCACCGAAGTGCGCGTGGCCTACGACGCCGACTATCTCTACATCGGCGCGCTGTGCCGCGATGCCGATCCGGCCGGCATCGTCATCAACGAGATCCGCAAGGACTTCCCCGGCGCCGAGCAGGACACCTTCGAGGTGCTGCTCGACACCTTCGCCGATCGGCGCAACGGCTTCGTCTTCAGCACCAACGCCGAGGGGGCCCGAGCCGATTCGCAGATCGCCAACGAAGGCCGCGACGTGAACCCGAACTGGGACGCCGTCTGGTGGGTGGCCGGCCGGGTCGGGCCCGAAGGCTGGGCGGCCGAGTTCCGCATTCCGTTCAAGACGCTGCGCTTCGAGCCGGGCCGCGGGCACGACTGGGGCATCAACTTCGCCCGGCGGATCCGGCGGAAGAACGAGGTCACCTACTGGTCGCCGGTGGCGCGCGCGTTCTCGATCGTGCGGGCCTCGTCGGCCGGCACGCTCACCGGCCTGCCCGACCTGGCGCAGGGCCGCAACATCCGGGTGAAGCCCTACGTGCTCGGCGGGGCCGTGCGCCCCGCTGGTGAGCCCGACGTGTCGTTCGATTGCAGCGCCGGCCTCGACGTGAAGGCCGGGCTGGGCCCGGCCCTGACCCTCGACGTCACCGTCAATCCCGACTTCGCGCAAGCCGAGGCCGACGAGCAGCAGGTCAACCTGACCCAGTTCAGCCTGTTCTTCCCCGAGAAGCGCGAGTTCTTCCTGGAGAACTCCGGCACGTTCTACTTCGGCGACATCCCCCGCAATCAGCGGCAGACGACGCGGTTCCGGCCGCCGGAGGAAGACCTGCTCCTGTTCTTCAGCCGCCGCATCGGCCTGACCGATGCCGGCCAGCAGGTGCCGCTGCACGGCGGCGTGCGCGCCACGGGTCGCGCCGGGAAGTACGGCCTGGGCCTGCTCAGCATGCAGAGCGAGGCGGACGGCGGGCGACGCAGTGAGAACTACAGCGTGGCGCGCGTCCGCCGCGACGTGTTCGGCTCTTCGGACATCGGCGCCATCGTGATGTCGCGCCAGGCCTCGGGCCGCAGCAGCGACTTCAACCGGGTGGCCGGCGCCGACGTGAACTTCCGCGTGCTCGGCAATCTCAGCCTCAACGGCTTCGCCGCGCGCTCGGAGACGCCGGGCGAAACGCGCGGGCAGACCGCGTCGAAGGCCGCCGTCGGCTGGGAGACCAGCCGGCTGCGCACGCAGTACTCGATCATGAACATCGGCGAGGGCTTCCGCGCCGACATGGGCTTCGTGCGCCGCGCCGGCGTGACCCGGCACTTCCTGGACTGGGCCTCGTTCCTGCGCCCCGCCGCACTGCAGCGATACGGCCTGCGCCAGATCGAGCCGCATGCCCGCGCCTCGATCTACGTCGACCCGCGCGGCCAGCTGGCCACGCGCCAGGGTCATGTCGGGCTGCAGGTGACGTGGACGCGCGGCGCCTTATCTCGAATACGCGTTCGAACCTCGCGCCGAAGCCATCACCGCCCCGTTCCGCATCCGCAGCGACGTGGCCATCCCCGTCGGCCGCTACGACTGGAACCAGCACCTGTGGGTGTTCCAGAGCGACCGCAGCCGGGCCCTGTCGCTGGCCACGCGCGTCACCCACGGCGACTTCTGGAGCGGGCGGCAGAAGAACATCCAGACCAGCGTGCTCTACCGCCCCACCTACCGTCTCTTCTTCGACGTCGGCCTGCAGGTCACCGACATCGACCTGGACGTGCCCAAGCGCTCGTTCGTGACCACGCTGGTCAACTGGCGCTCGGGCTACTCGTTCACCACCAACATGTTCCTCGACTCGCTCGTGCAGTATCGCAGCGACCTCAAGCAGTTCTCGGCCAACCTGCGCTTCAACCTGATCCACCGCCCGCTCAGCGATTTCTTCATCGTCTTCAACCAGCAGCAGTCGACCGAGGGCGAGGTCTCGGCCGGGCGCGGCGTCGTCGTGAAGTACACGCACCTCTTCTCGTTCTAGCGACCGGCATTTGTAACGGGGCCTGGCACCGTTACAACTTTTGGTGTGGCAGTTTCTGCGACGCCGTGGGGCGGCTAGATCAGGCGCTGGCGAATTTCCGGCGGCGGGATCTGGCAAGCGTTGGAGCGGCCGGCCAGGCGGTGACGAACGGCAGCGACGGCGTCGTAGACGGCATCGCGCAGCGGCCGGGGCACGGACAGGAACACGGCCGCCCACGCCCACGGCGCGGGCAGGCGCCGCGCGATGCGCAGCACCGCCGTGGACCTGCGGTAGAGCCGGCCGTCCTCGATCAGGATCAGGCTGCGCGTCGAGGCGCGCGTTTCGCCGAACCCGGCGAGCAGCCGCTGCGCCGCGTCGTTCTGCGAGGCGCCGAAGCGGAAGTAGCCGGCCGGATCGCGCGTGGCGATGAACGTGACCGCGCGCTCGCAGAAGGCGCACGTGCCGTCGAAGAGGACGACGGCGTGGGCCGGGGAATCCGGGGTCATGGCCTCACATTGTAGGGCGGCGGCCTGGACGCCGCCGCCGGCCGCGGAAGGCACCGTTCCGGCGGCTGGCCGGGATAGGATCGATTCACGCATGTCCCTTCCCGACCTGAGCACGCCCGTCACCGCCGAACCCAACAACGCCGACATCGTCCTGCTCGAGGGCCCGCGGGCCCGCGTGCGCGAGCTCGGCACCATCTTCCGGGTGGCCCGCGAGTTCATCCGCGGCTTCCGCATCCTGCATTTCGTCGGCCCGTGCGTGACCATCTTCGGCTCGGCCCGGCTGCCCGAGACGCATCCGGCCTACGCGCAGGCCCGCGAACTCGGCGCGGCGGTGTCGCGGCTCGGCTTCACCGTGATGACCGGCGGCGGGCCGGGCGTGATGGAAGCGGCCAACCGCGGCGCGCGCGACGTCGGCGGCCCGTCGGTCGGCTCCAACATCGAGCTGCCCTTCGAGCAGGATCCGAATCCGTACATGGACCGCTCGGTGACCTGCCGCTACTTCTTCGTGCGCAAGGTGCTGCTCTTCAAGTACTCGTATGCCTTCGTGGCCCTGCCCGGCGGGCTGGGCACGCTCGACGAGCTGACCGAGGCGCTCACGCTGATTCAGACCGGCAAGATCAAGCAGTTCCCGGTGGTGCTGATGGGCGTCGAGTACCTGGCAGCCGTTTGTCGACATGCTGCGCACCATGGCCCACGCCCAGACCATCTCGCCGCACGACGTCGACCTGATGCTCGTGACCGATTCGATTCGAAGAAGCCACGCAACACATCCAACGCCACGCCATCGAGCGCTTCGGCCTCACCAAGGCGGCGCGGCCCTCGCCCTGGCTGGTCCTGGGCGAGCGCGCCCTCGGCGTGCGGAGGCGCCGGGGTAGCGCTCCGCCGGCTGACGCCCATCGCCGGGATGACGCATACCGCCGCCCAGGCCATGGCCGTGGCCGTGGCCGCCGACAGCACCGAGCCCCAGAGCATGTCGACGACCGTCATGCGCAGCGAGTAGTTGGTCAGCGTGGCGTAGTTGGTCAGGTCGTAGACGCCGTAGCCGATGAGGCCGAAGAACCCGCCCCACGGGCGCTCGCCCACAGGGGACCTCCGGCGGCCCGGGGCAGCGCGAACACCTGCAGGCCGATGATGATCAGCGGATAGAGCACGAGTGCCGGGCCGAGGCCGAATGGCGAAATTGTTGCCGTCCATGCGGGCGATAGCGGCCAGTTCGCGCTTGTAGAACTGGTTGGCGACTACGCCAATCCACAGCAGGTCGAGGGCCAGGAAGGTCACGAGTCCGGCGCCGAAGGGCTTGAGGAGGTCCAACACGATGGGTTGGACGCGACGGCGGCGCCCGAGGTTCCCCGGCGAGGTTCCTCGCCCGCGACGCCCGCGGCCGGGCCCGGCGGGACGCGGTAAGCTGTGACATGCGACTCGTGAAGCTGGCCGTGTCCAGCCTGAGCCCGACGGTGGGCGCCGTCCAGAGCAACACCGCCGCGCTGCGTCGCCGCCGCCCGCGGCATGGCCGAGGCCGGGGTGACCCTCGGCGCTTTCCCCGAACAGGTGATTGGCGGCTATCCCCCGGAAGACCTGGTGCAGTGGCGCGGCTTCGTCGACGCCCAGCGCCGCAGCCTCGAGGCGTTTGCCGCCGACACCGCCGGCCTGCCGACCGTCTTCGTGCTCGGGCTGGCCGTGCCCGTGCAGTCGCTGCTCTTCAACGCCGCCGCCGTCGTGCACCGCGGGCAGGTGCTGGCTTACGTGCCCAAGGAGAAGCTGCCCACCTACAACGTCTTCTACGAGGCGCGCACCTTCTCGCGCGGCGGACCCGGGCTGGCCCTCGACGCCGACGGCGTGCCGCTCGGCGACCACCTGTTCGCCTTCGACTTCGGCACCATCGGGGTCGAGGTGTGCGAGGACGTCTGGGCGCCCGACGGCCCGATGCGCCGCCGCTGCTTCTCGGGCGCCGAGCTCGATCGTGAACGTCTCGGCGTCGCCCTACCGCATGGGCGTCCTCGGCACGCGCCGCGAGATGCTGGCCACGCGCGCCGCCGACAACCAGACGGTGCTCGTCTACGCCAACGCCGTCGGCGCCCAGGACGGGCTGATCTTCGACGGCGGCGGGTTCATCTACCAGAACGGACGCCTGGTGCTCGAGGCGCCGCGCTTCACGAGCCGGTACCACCTCGGCCGTCGTCGACCTCGATCGCACGCGGCGACTGCGCCTGGAGCACACCACCTGGCGCGCCGACTGCGAGCACTTCGTGCGGCGCGAGGTGCCCGTGCCGGTCATGCGCGTCTCCGGCGCCACGCGCCGACACGACCGGCCTCGCTTATCCCGCGCCGCCCGGCGGCAGCTTCTTCCTGCCGGCGCCGTCGCCGCCGCCGGTCGATGCCCGCGACGCCGCCCTCGACGACCTGTTCGAGGCGCTGGCCGTCGGCGTCGAGAGCTACTACACCAAGACCGGCGCGTTCCGCTCGCTCGGGCTGGCGCTCTCCGGCGGCCGCGACTCGATGCTGACGCTGCTGGTGGCCTGGCGCGCCGCCGCCCGCATCCTCGGCCCGGACGGCGCGGCCGCCCGGCAGCCTCATCACCACCTTCTACATGCCGACCCGGCATTCGCAGGACGCGACCCGCACGGCCGCGCACGAGCTGACCGCCGCGCTCGGCGTCGCGCTACACGCCGTGCCGCTCGACGACGCCTACGACCGCGAGGTCGAGGCGGCGCGCACCATGCTCGGCGGGCAACCGCCGGGCGAGATGACGCGTCAGAACGTGCAGGCGCGCCTGCGCGGCCAACGGATGTGGAACTGGGCCAACACCTCGGGCGCGCTCTTCCTGCAGACCGGCAGACATGAGCGAGAAGGCGCGTCGGCTACACCACCATCGGCGGCGACCTCGAGGGCGCGCTCTCGGTCATCGCCAACGTGCCGAAGACGGTGGTCGAAGCGCTGCTGCGGCGGCTGCACGCGCGCTTCGGCTTTGCCGGCATCGAGAGCTGCCTGGCCACCGCAGCCCGGTCCGGAGCTGGCCGACGACCAGGTGGCCGAGCACGAGCTGATGCCGTTCCCCGTCCTCGACGCCTGCCTCCACCTCTACGCCAGCGAGAAGATGTCGCCGGCCGAGATGGCGCGCGCCCTGGTCAGCATCTTCCCGGACGACGACCCGGCCGCAGCTGGCCGCCTGCGCCGAACGCTTCGCGCCGGCTCTTCACGCAGTCGATCTACAAGTGGGTGCAGTCGCCGCTGGCGCTGCACGTCGGCTCGCTCGACCTCGACCGCGAGCGCGCGCTGCAGATGCCGGTCGTGCAGCGCACCGAGTGGTGACCTTCATGGACGGCCGTTCCGCCCGCTCCGCCGCTGCTGTTGTCGCCGCCGCGATCGCCGTCGCGCTCGGGGCCGGGCCCGCGGCTTCGGCGCGGGTCGCGCCGCCGCCGCCGGTCGCCCAGGTCCAGCCGCCCGCGGCGCCGTCCGACCAGCCGGTGTTCCGTTCGGGCGTCAAGCTGGTGCTCGTCGACGTCTCGGTCACCGGCAACGACGACGAGCCGATTACCGACCTCACGCCGGACGACTTCGAGCTGACCGAGGACGGCGTGCCCCAGAAGGTCGAACAGGCCACGCTCGTGCAGCTCGACGGCCAGCCGCGCGACAGCGGCGAGGCGCTGCCCATCCGCTCCCAGGACCACGCCATCGCCGAGGCCGGCCGCGACGACGTGCGCGTCTTCGCGGTGTTCATGGACGACTATCACCTGGGCCGCTATCCGCAGGAGATGCTGCCGCTGCGCAAGGGCCTCAGCGAATTCCTCGGGGCCGATGGGTCCGCTCGACCTGGTCACGGTGATGAATCCGATCACCCCGCTCAGCGCGCTCGAATGGACCCGCGACAAGGGCGCCCTCATCCGCGACGTCAAGGCCTACGAAGGCCGCCTCGACAACTTCATCGGCCGCAGCGCGCTCGAGGAATCGCAGAACCTGACCCGCAACGTGCAGCGGGTCCGCTCGCAGGTCGTCATCTCGGCCCTGCAGGCGCTGGTCATGCACCTGTCGGGCCTGCGCGAAGGGCGCAAGACGCTGCTGGTCGTGTCGCGCGGCATCCCGCTGATGTTCGACATCTCGCTCGAGCCGGACTTCCAGGCCCTGCTGCGCGAGGCCAACCGCGGCAACGTCATCATCCACACGCTCGACCCGCGCGGCCTCGGCCAGGGCGTGTTCGTGCACGACACGCTTTTCCGTCTCGCCGCCGAGACCGGCGGCCAGGCCATCGTCAACACCAACGATCTGTCGCGCGGCCTGGGCCGCGTGATCCGCGACGCCAGCCATCACTACCTGATCGGCTATGCGCCGTCGCGCGAACTGAACGACGGCAAGTTCCACCGAATCGCGGTGAAGGTGAAGCGGCGTGGCGCCCGGACCGTGGCCCGCAAGGGCTACTGGTCGCCGACCAGCGAAGAGATGACCCCGGTGGCGGCGCCCACGCTCGAACCGGCGGTGCAGGGCGCGCTCACCTCGCTGCAGGCGCGGCAGGACGACCGGGTCGCGCACGTCTCCACCGGGTTTGCCCCCGGGCCGGACGGCACGGTCCGGCTGACCGCCACGTGGAAGCCGGTGCCGGGCATCAAGGATCGCCCCGAGCACCTGCGGCTCGAGGCCCGCAGCGATCAGGCGGCACGCCGCTCGGCACGGCGGAAGCGGCGCTCGGCCCCGACGGCACCGGCCTCGTGCAGCCTCGACGTGCCGCCGGGCGAGGTCCTCGTGCGCTTCAGCGTGGCGGCGGCCGGAGGCGAGGTGGTGGACCGCTGGGACGCGCCGATCACCGTCCCCGACCTGAGCGGCGCGACGCTGGCCATCGCCACGCCGGTCTTCGTGCGCGCGCGCACCACGGCGGCGTTCCAGGCGCTGCGCCGCGGCGAGGCCGGGCTCGCCCAGTCCCGACCGCGAGTTCCGCACCACCGACCTCGTGGTGGTGCGCGCCGCGGTGGCCGAAGGCGCCAGCGAGGCGGCGGCGCGCGTCACCGCCGAGGTCCTGACTCGC
Source organism: uncultured Acidobacteriota bacterium (assembly GCA_963834325.1). Lineage (GTDB taxonomy): Bacteria > Acidobacteriota > Vicinamibacteria > Vicinamibacterales > UBA2999 > CADEFD01. Next base: position 1,129,129 of record CAWIBL010000012.1, on the reverse strand, counting down.
GAAGGCAAGGTGCTGGCCTCGCTGCCGGCGACCTGCCGCCGCGGGTCAGCACCAGATCGACCTGCCGCTGCGCTCGCTGGCCCTCGGCGAGTACGTGCTGCGCTTCACGGCGACGCGCGGCGACGCCTCGACGGCCGCCACGGCGGCCTTCGCCATCGTCCGCTGACCGTGGCCGGAGCCCGCGTGATTCGGCTGGCCGGACTGGACGACGCCCGGCTCGACGACTACCGCATGCTCGCCGATCACGACGCGCTCGTCGCCCGCGGGCCTGTTCGTGGCCGAGGGCCGCATGGTCGTGGCCCGGCTCGTCGCCCATGGTCGTCACCGCGTCCGCTCGGTGCTGCTCTCGCCGGCCGCGGCCGACGCCATGGCGGCGGTGCTGCCGGCCATCGATCCGGCCACCGCGGTCTTCGTCGTGCCGCAAGCGGCCATGGACGCCGTGGTCGGCTTCAACATGCACCGCGGCTGCGTGGCCCTGGCCGAGCGCCCCGCCGCGGCCACCCTGGCCGACCTCGACCTGGCGGCCGCGCCGCGCCTGCTGGTGCTCGAAGGCGTGAACAACCCCGACAACGTCGGCGGCCTGTTCCGCAATGCCGCCGCGCTCGGCGCCGCCGCCGTCGTGCTCGGTCCGCACTGCGGCGATCCGCTCTACCGCAAGGCCATCCGCACCTCGATGGCCGCCGTGCTGACGCTGCCGTGGGTGCAGGCCGGGCCGTGGCCCGAGGCGCTCGCGCGCCTGCGCGCCGCCGGGTTGTCGGTCGTGGCGTGCACGCCGGCGGCCACCGCGACCTCGCTCTACGAGGCCGTGCTGCCCCGCCGCGCCGCCGTGCTCGTCGGCGCCGAAGGGACCGGGCCTCACCGCCGGCGCGCTGGCCCACGCCGACCTGCAGGTGCGCATCCCGATGCACGGCGACGATGGATTCGCTGAACGTGGCCACGGCCGCCGCCGTGGTACTGAGCGCCCTGGCCGCGCACGACGCGCCGCCGCCGCGCTGATCGCTACGCGCCGTCGGCCCAGGCCAGCGACCGCGCCACCGCCTTGCGCCAGCCCTGGTAGCCGCGCTCGCGGGCCTCGGCGCTCATGGCCGGCGAGAACTCGCGGTCGAGCGCCCAGTTGCGGCGCACGTCGTCGAGGCCCTGCCAGTAGCCCACGGCCAGGCCCGCCAGATAGGCCGCGCCGAGCGCGGTCGTCTCGGCCACGACCGGCCGGCGCACCGGCACGCCGAGCTGGTCGGCCTGGAACTGCAGCAGCATGGCGTTGGCGGCGGCGCCGCCGTCCACCTTGAGGTGCGGCAGGTGCAGGCCCGCGTCCTCCTGCATCACCTCGAGCACGTCGCGGGTCTGGTAGGCCATCGCCTCGACCGCCGCCCGGGCGATGTGCTCCACGCGGGTGTCGCGGGTGAGCCCGAGAATGGCCCCGCGGGCGTGCGGGTCCCAGTAGGGCGCGCCGAGGCCGACGAAGGCCGGCACCAGGTAGACGCCGCCGGAATCCGGCACCGGCCTGCATCAGCTGCTCGACTTCGGCCGAGGTGCTGATGACCCGCAGGCCGTCGCGGAGCCACTGGACGGCCGCGCCGGCGATGAACACCGAGCCTTCGAGCGCGTAGGTCGTGCGCCCGTCGATGCCGCCAGGCGATCGTCGTCAGCAGCCCCTTGCTCGAGGCCACCGGGTGCTCGCCGGTGTTGAGCAGCATGAAGCAGCCGGTGCCGTAGGTGTTCTTCGCCGTGCCCGGCTCGAAGCAGGCCTGACCGAAGAGCGCCGCCTGCTGATCGCCGGCCGCGCCGGCAATCGGGATCGGCGCGCCGAAGTGTTCGGGCAGCGGTCTGGCCGTAGACCTCGCTGCTGGCCCGCACCTCGGGCAGCATGGCCCGCGGCACGTCGAAGAGCGCGAGCAGCTCGTCGTCCCAGCCGCGCTGGTGGATGTTGTAGAGCAGGGTGCGGCTGGCGTTGCTCTCGTCGGTGACGTGCACGGCCCCGCCGGTGAGCCGCCAGATCAGGAACGAGTCGACGGTGCCGAAGAGCACCTCGCCGCGCGCGGCCCGGGCGCGCAAGCCGTCGGTCGTGTCGAGCAGGTGCTTGATCTTCGACGCCGAGAAGTAGGCGTCGAGCACCAGCCCGGTCTTGGCGCGCACGCTCGGCTCGTGCCCCGCCGCCTTGAGGCGATCGCAGAGGCCGCGCGGTGATGCGGCTCTGCCACACGATGGCGTTGGCCACCGGGCCGCCGGTGGCGCTTGTCCCACAGCACGGTGGTCTCGCGCTGGTTGGTCACGCCGATGGCCGCGATGTCGGCGGCCGTGGCGCCGGCGCGGGCCAGGGCCTCGCGCGCCGTCTGCGAGCTGCGAGCTCCAGATGGCCTCGGGGTCGTGCTCGACGTGGCCGGGCTGCGGGAAGATCTGCGGGAACTCCTGCTGCGCCGTGGCCACGGCGCGGCCGCCGCGATCGAAGACGATGGCCCGGCTCGAGGTCGTGCCCTGGTCGAGCGCCAGCACGTAGCGGCTCATCGGGCCGCTCCGGCCGGGTGCAGGCGCGTCACGCACGCATCGTAGACGAACCCGCCGAGCACCGCGCCGATCGTCGGGCCGGCCACCGGCACCCACCACCAGCCGTCGTTGGCCGTGAACACGCCCGGACCCCAGCCGGCCAGCGCGGTGAACAGCCGCGGCCCGAAGTCGCGCGCCGGGTTGATGGCGTAGCCGGCGTTGAAGCCGAACGCGACGCCGATGGCGACCACCAGCGCGCCGACGAGCACCGGCCCCGTCCAGCCGGGCGCCGCCACGTTGCGCTGATCGCCGATGGCGAAGACGCCGATGATGAGCAGCGCCGTGCCGACGACCTGATCGATCAGGCCGCCGCCGAGCGACAGGTAGGCCTGCGGGTAGGTGGCGAAGATGCCGGCCGTGCCCTGGTCGCCGGCGACCTGCCGCAGGCCCCCGTCGAAGGCCGCGAAGGCCTCGCGATAGGTGAGGTAGACCAGGGCCGCGCCGGCAAAGGCGCCGATGAGCTGCGCCGCGACGTAGGGCGGCACCTTGCGCCACGGCAATCCGCGGTGCACCGCCAGGGCGATGGTCACGGCCGGATTGAGGTGCGCGCCCGACACGCCGCCGGCCACCAGCACGCCGAACATCACCGCCAGGCCCCAGCCCAGGTTGATCGACAGGTAGCCGCCGTTGGCGTTGTGGCTGAGCACCACCTGCGCCACCACGCCCACGCCGAAGGCGATGAGCACGAGCGTGCCGAGGAACTCCGCCGCCATCTCGCGAACCAGGTCTCGTGACATAGGCGCGCATTATGTCAGCGCTTCCCACGCCCGGGAAGGCCCATCGACCAGCGGCCGGTGGGGCGGCGATTCCCCAGACGCTACAATCGAGACCGATGGCTGGCGGGATCGTCGAAGCGGTGCGGGCATGGGCCGACGGCGCCGGCGCCACCGGGGTGTTCATCGTCGCGGTGCTCGACTCGAGCGTGCTGGCGCTGCCCAACGCCACCGACGCCCTCATCATGTACCTCACCATCCAGCAGCCGGCGCTGTGGTGGTACTACGCCGCGGTCGCGACCGCCGGAGCCATCGTCGGCTCGTTGCCGCTCTACCTGCTGGCCAAGCGCGGCGGCGAGGCCTTCATGGCCCGGCGGATGTCGGCGGCCACGCAGCGCAGTCGGCAGTCGACTGGTACCGGCGGAGCGCGTTCTCGGCCATCGCCGTGCCGGCCTTCGTGCCGCCGCCGATGCCGCTCAAGATCTTCATCCTGCTGGCCGGCGCCACCGCGCTGGCGCCGTGGCGGGTGGTGGCCGCCCTGGTGCTCGGGCGCGGCACCCGGCATGCCGTCGAGACCGGCCTGGCCATGTGGTATCGCGACGAAGCGGTGAGCGCCATCAATCGCTACGGCGCCGCCGCCGCGCTCGTGGTCACGGCGCTCCTCGCGCTGGCGGTGGCGGTGGCCTACGCGCGGCACCGGCGCCGCCGGACCCGCGGCGCACCGCCGTCTCCGTCACCTCGGCCATAATCAGGGACACCGTGTCCGAGCCCGCTGCTCCCGCCCGCGCCGACCTGCGCGTCGTGCGTACCGACGGCGCTCCGGCCGACACGCTCGAGCGGTTGTGGCCGCTGCTGACCGAGCCCGAGCGCGTCCGCGGCCGGCGCTTCGTGCGCGACGTCGATCGGCGCACCTTCGCCGTCACGCGCGCTCTGGTCCGCCGCACGCTCTCGGAATACGGTCCGACGCCGCCCAGCGCCTGGCGCTTCGTGACCAACGCCCACGAATGTCCCTTCGTCGATCCGGCGCAGGCCGGCACGCCGCCGCTCCACTTCAACGTCTCGCACACCGACGGCCTCGTGGCCCTGGCGGTGACCCGCGGCCACCGGCTCGGCGTGGACGTCGAACGCGTCGACCCGGATCGTGACCGAGGGCATTGCCGAACGGCATTTCGCCGCCGCCGAGGTCCGCGATCTGCGGGCCCTGCCGGCCGAAGACCAGGCCACGGCCTTCTTCGAATACTGGACGCTGAAGGAGGCCTACATCAAGGCGCGCGGCCTGGGCCTGGCCCTGCCCCTCCAGGCCTTCGCCTTCACCCTGCGTGCCGCCGCTGCCACCGACCGTGTCCTTCGCGCCGGGCTTCGACGACGTGTCCGGGCGGTGGCAGTTCTGGCAGGCCTGGCCGACATCCGCCCACCGGCTGTCGCTGGCCATCGAGCGCGACGGCGCCGACCTGGCCGTGACCCTCGCCGACGTCCCGGTCGAGACGCTGCTCCCCTGACGCCGCCGTGACGCTCTGGGCCATCAGCGATCTGCATGTCGGCTACGAGGCCAACCGCCGCGCCGTCGAGGCGCTGCCGGCGTATCCCGGCGACTGGCTGATCCTCGGCGGCGACACGGGCGACACGCCGGCGCAGCTCCAGCTCGTGCTCGACGTGGTCACCACCCGCTTCGCCAAGGTGATCTGGGTGCCGGGCAATCACGACCTGTGGACGCCGCGCCAGTGGCCCGACCCGCGACGCGGCGTGGCCCATTACGAACGGCTCGTCGACCAGTGCCGGCGCGCCGGCGTGCTCACGCCCGAGGATCCGTTCGTCACCTGGCCGGGCGAGCCGCGCGCCGTCATCGCGCCCTGCTTCACCCTCTACGACTATTCGTTTGCTCCCGCGGGCATGCGGCCGGCCGAAGCCATCGCCTGGGCCGCCGCGGCCAAAGTCCTGTGCGCCGACGAGGTGCTGCTCGCCCCGGCGCCCTACCCCACGCGCGAGGCGTGGTGCGCGGCCCGCGTGGCTCACACCGAAGCACGGCTGGCGGCGGTGCCGCCCGACACGCCCATCGTGCTCGTGAACCACTTCCCGCTCCGGCCGGATCTGGCCGTGCTGCCGCGCATCCCGCGCTTCACGATCTGGTGCGGCACGACCCGCACCGCCGACTGGCACACCCGCTTCCGGCTCCAGGTCGTCGTCTCCGGCCACCTCCATATGCGCAGCACACGCTGGCGCGACGGCGTGCGCTTCGAGGAGGTGTCGCTCGGCTATCCCGCGCAGTGGCGGCAGGACCAGGACGCCGCCGCCTATCTGCGGCAGATCCTGCCGGAGCCGCCGCCCTCGGTCGCCGGTTGGGGCCAGGACCGCACCGTCGTGCGGCACGACTAGCGCTGGGAAGTCCCGCTACAATACCCGGCATGCGCATGGACCTCCTGCTCGCCGCCTTCGTGCTGATGTCCACTCCGGCCCTGGCCCAACCCACCGCCTTCGCGCGCCCGGAACTGCTGGTCGACACGGCCTGGCTGGCCGCCAACCTGACCGCGCCCAACGTCCGCATCGTCGACCTGCGGCCGCGCGGCTATGCCGACGGGCACATTCCCGGCGCGGTGTGGCTCGACAACAACGACATCCGCAATCCCGCAGGCGCCGCCGACCTTCCTGCCGACGCCGCAGGAATTCGCGGCGCTGATGGGCCGTCTCGGGCATCTCCAACACCACGCGGGTCATCGCCTACGACGAGCGCGGCGGCATCTACGCGGCGCGGCTCTGGTGGATCCTCAACCACTATGGCCACGCCAACGTCGCGCTGCTCGACGGCGGCTGGACCAAGTGGACGGCCGACGAGCGTGGCCACCGACGCCGTCGTGCCGGCGCCAGCCGCGGCCCGCTTCACCGTCAAGAAGGGCACCGTGGGCGTGGCCACCGCCGCTGACGTGAAGGCGGCCATCAACAACCCGAAGGTGAAGCTCATCGACGGCCGCAGCCAGGGCGAGATCGACGGCAAGGACCTGCGCGGCATCAAGCGTGGCGGCTACATCGAGTCGTCGATCCCGGTCTACTGGGAAGACACGCTCAATGCCGCCGACCGCACGTTCAAGTCGCCGGCCGAGATCGAGGCGCTGTGGCGCGGCAAGGGCGTCGGCAAGGCCGACGCCGTCACGGTCTACTGCCAGATCGGCATGCGCGCCAGCCACGACCTCTTCACGCTGGCGTTGCTCGGCCACGACCTCACCAAGCTGCGCAACTACTACGGCGCGTGGGAAGAGTGGGGCAACCGCGACGACACGCCGATCAAGACCAAGAACTAGGTCGGGGGACGCACCGCCTTTGCGGCCTTGACTGGGTGGAGCCCGTCCCCTACATTCGACCGATGCCTGGGAGGCATTTGCATGCGTAATCGACCAATCGGCGCCCCTCGTCGCCCTTCTCGTCACCTCGCTCACGCTGTCGCTGAGCGCGGGCAACGCGCCCTACCGCGCCGCGGGCGGCCTGGTCGTCTCTCAGAGCGACATCGCCTCGGAGGTCGGCTGGCAGGTGATGAAGGGCGGCGGCAACGCCGTCGACGGCGCCGTCGCCACGGCCTTCGCGCTGGCCGTCACCCACCCCACCGCCGGCAACATCGGCGGCGGCGGCTTCATCGTGTTCCGCGGCGCCGACGGCAAGGCCACCACCTTCGACTTCCGCGAGATGGCGCCGGCCGGGGCGAGCCCGACGATGTGGATGAAGGACGGCAAGTACGACTTCGACCTCCACCACAACACCCACCGTTCGGTCGGCGTGCCGGGCACGGTGGCCGGGCTGTATCTGGCGCACCAGAAACTGGGCAGCAAGCCGTGGAAGGACCTGGTCCTGCCCGCCGTCGCCCTGGCCCGCGACGGGTTCGAGGTCAGCGACGGACTGGCGCGCTCGCTGGCGCGGATGCTGGTCGAGCCCAACGACTTCAAGAAGTACCCGGCCTCGCTGGCGCAGTTCTCGAAGAACGGCGAGCCCTACAAGGCTGGCGAGACCCTGAAGCAGCCCGACCTGGCGCGGACGCTGCAGCGCATCGCCGACCAGGGCCCCGCCGGCTTCTACGCGGGCGAGACCGCGGCGCTCATCGAAAAGGAGATGAAGGCCAACGGCGGCCTGATCACGCGCGAAGACCTGAAGAACTACGCGGCCAAGGAGCGCGCGCCGCTCACCGGCACCTATCGCGGCTACGAGGTCATCGGCATGCCGCCGCCGAGTTCGGGCGGCATCGCCGTCATTCACATGCTCAACGTGCTCGAAGGCTTCGACCTCAAGGCCAATGGCTACGGCGCCGCCCAGAACCTGCATCTGGTGGCCGAGTCGATGCGCCGCGCCTTTGCCGACCGCGCGCAGCACATCGGCGATCCCGACTTCGTCAGCGGCATTCCGGTGCCGCAGCTCATCGCCAAGGACTACGCCGCGCAGGTGCGCAAGACCATCAACCCGGACAAGGCGTCGGTGTCCTCGCCGGCGTCCTTCACCTGGCCGACCGAGTCGCAGGAGACGACGCACCTGTCGGTCGTCGACGCCCAGCGCAACGCCGTGTCCATGACCTACACGCTCGAGTACGGCTACGGCTCGCGCATCGTCGTGCCCGGCGCCGGCTTCCTGCTCAACAACGAACTCGGCGACTTCAACTCGGCGCCCGAGATGACCGACGAGCGCGGCAACATCGGCACCAAACCCAACCTCGCCCTGCCCGGCAAGCGCCCGCTGTCGAGCATGGCCCCGACCATCCTGGCCAAGGACGGCAAGCTGTTCATGGTCACCGGATCACCGGGCGGGCGCACCATCATCAACACGGTGCTCACGACCATCCTGAACGTCGTCGACTTCGGGATGAACGCGCAGGAGGCCGTGGACGCCGGCCGCATGCACCACCAGTGGCTGCCCGATCGGCTGAGCCTCGAGCGCTACGGCTTCTCGGCCGACACCATCGCCAAACTGAAGGCGATGGGCCACACGGTCGTCGAAGCCGGCGGCCAGGGCGTGGCGGAAGTGATCGTCGTCGGCAAGGACGGCGGGCTCGAAGGCGGCGTCGACGGACGCGCGCCCGACGGCGGGGCCGGCGGCAAGTAGCCAGGCCCACCGGCAATCGTCTCGACGGGTCGGACCGCGCGCCTTCAGGGCAGCTTGAGCGCCACCTTGAGCTGCGCCGCGGTCAGGCCCTTCACGTAGACCGCCGTGCCGGCATCGAACTCGCGGGCCCGGGCCAGCCCGCCGACCACCACCGGCTCGAAGCCGGCGTCCTCCACCAGCCGCACCGCCGTGGCCACCGCCTCCGGGTCGTCGCCGGCCACCGGGATGCCGAGCTTCTCGCCGGCGCGGTGCGCCTCCTTGGCGACCTGCGTGAAGCTGAGCGCGTTCAAGGCGCGCACGAGACGGACGCCGGGCAGATGTTCCTTCGAGGCCACGCCGGTGCCGCGGGCGAGCGCGTCCTTGCCGACCTCGCCGTCGCGATCGACGCGCGGATTGCCGACATCGATCACGATCTTGCCGGCCAGGAGCGGCGCGTAGTCCTTCCCCACCTGCGGCAGCGCGCCGTAGGGCACGGCCACCAGCACGACGTCGCCGAAGCGCGCCGCCTCCTCGGGCAGACCGGCCCGGGCCGTGGCTCCGGCCTGCGCGACCAGGTCCGTCAGCGTCTCGGGGTGGCGCGACGAGAACAGCACCTCGTGTCCGGCCCTGGCCCACAGCAGCCCGAGCGCGCCGCCCTGGCGGCCCGAGCCGATGATCCCGATCTTGAGCGGGGCCCTGGTCTGCGCGTGCAGGGGCAGGCCGCGCAGCGACAGCTGGGCGACGACCGCGCCCCAGGCCACCAGCACGTCGCGGCGCGACATCGTTCCTGATCTGCGGCTCATGTTCGCTCCCTGGTCTTCCCCGGGCCCTGCACCGCCGTTCCCGGCGCCTGCTCGTTGGCGTATTCGAAGCCGAAGCGCCCCTTCACGCACAGGTTGCCCTGCGTGGTGGCGTTCTCGAACGGCGACGTCACCTTGACGATGCGCTCGTCCTGGACGTGCGCGGTGAGCGTGCAGCCCACGCCGCAGTAGGGACAGATGGTGTCGGTGACCTGCTGGCGTTCGGGCGCCCACTCGCCGGCCCGGCGCAGCGCGAACTCGGGCGTGGCCATGAGCGCCCCGGTCGGGCACACCGCGATGCAGTTGCCGCAGTAGACGCAGGCCGACTCCGGCAGCGGCACGTCGAACTCGGTGGAGATGTGCGCGTGGAAGCCGCGCCCGGCCACGGCGATGGCGAAGGTGTTCTGGGCATCGGTGCCGCAGGCCTCGACGCACTTGTAACACAACACGCACTTGGCGTAGTCGCGCACGTAGAGGTCGTTGTCGATCTTCACCGGCTGGGCCACGGTCGCCGCCCCCGGACCGAAGCGCTCCGGCTCGGCGCCGTACTCCGCCAGCAGCGGCCGCAACTCGTCGGCGGTGGACGAGATCCACCGACGAGGCCAGCAGCTCGAGCACCACTTTGCGCGACATGCGCACGCGCGCCGAGTTGGTCTGCACGTTCATGCCCGGTTCGGCCAGGCGGGAACAGGCCGGGGCGAGGACGCGCGCGCCTTCCACCTCCACGACACAGACCCGGCACACGTTGGCCGGCGTCAGCGTCTCGAGGTAGCAGAGCGTCGGCACCTCGGCGCCGGCCCGGCGGCAGGCGTCGAGCAGGGTGCTGCCCTCGGGCACGCTTACCGGCTGCCCGTCCACGCGCAGGTCGATGGCCAGCCGCGGCGCCCGCGGTGGCGCCGCCGGCAGCGCCGTCGGCGGCGGCGGCAGGTGGAACCAGATGGCGGTGTCCCGATCGATCTCCGGCTCGTCGTCACGAGGCGCGCTCCGTTCCGTAGACGTGCAGCCGCTGCACGGCCGACTCGATGGCCGACGAGGCCGTCTGCCCCAGGCCGCAGATCGAGGCGTCGCGCATCGCCTGCCCCAGTTCGGCCAGCAGGTGCAGGCCGTCGGCCGATGCGGCGCCGCCTGCGGCGCGCAGCCGCGCCAGCAGTTCGCGCTGGCGCACCGTGCCGACGCGGCACGGGACGCACTGGCCGCAGCTCTCGTCGGCGAAGAACTCGGCGATGCGCTCGAGCAGGCCGGGCAGATCGGCGGTGTCGTCGAAGACCATGATCACGCCCGAACCGAGCGTGAGCGAGGCCGCGCGCGCGTCCTCGAAGGTGAGCGGCAGGTCGAGCGACTCGGGGCCCACGAACATCCCCGCCGCGCCGCCGAGCAGGATGGCCTGCAGCGGGCGCCCCCCGGCCACGCCGCCGGCCAGGGCCAGCACGCTCGCCGAGGGTGCGGCCGAACGGCAACTCGTAGAGTCCCGGCGTGGTGACGTGGCCCGAGACGCAGAAGAGCCGCGTGCCGGTCGACCCCGGCGTGCCGGTCGCGGCCCACGCCGCGCCGCCCTCGGTGAGGATGTCGAGCACGTTGGCCAGCGTCTCCACGTTGTTGACGACGGTGGGCTGACCGAACAGCCCCGACTGGCTCGGGAATGGCGGTTTGGAGCGCGGCTCGCCGCGCTTCCCTTCGAGCGAGTTGAAGAGCGCGGTCTCCTCGCCGCAGATGTAGGCGCCGGCGCCGCGCCGCACCTCGATGTCGAAGCGATGCCCCGACCCGGCCAGGTCGGCGCCGAGCCAGCCGGCGGCCCGCGCCGCCGCGACGGCCCGCGCGATCCGCGCTTCCGCGTCCGGATACTCGCCGCGCACGTAGAGGAAGCCCTGCTCGCTGCGCGTGGCGATGCCGCAGATGGTCATCGCCTCGACGATGGCGAAGGGATCGCCGGCCATGAGCACACGGTCCTTGAAGGTGCCGGGCTCGGATTCGTCGGCGTTGCAGACGACGTAGTGCGGCAGCGCCGGTTCGGCGGCCACCGCCGCCCATTTCCGGCCGGTCGGGAAGGCGGCGCCGCCGCGTCCCAGCAGTTGCGCCGCGGTCACCTCGGCGATGATCCCGGCCGGCCCGAGGGCCAGCGCGCGCGCCAGGGCCCGGTAGCCGCCGGAGGCGCGGTAGGCATCGAGGCTGGCCGGATCGACGACGCCGACGCGGCGCAGGAGCTTCAACCCGGGCTGGCCGGCCTGGGGCACGAGCGGCCGCAGCTCGGCGAGGGTTTCCCGCACGCCGTGCGCGGCGGGAGCAGCCATGGCCGCCACCACCGCGTCGGCCGTCGCCACCGGGCCGACCACGGCGCGGACCGGCGGCGCGCCGGCGCGCCACGATCAGCGCCGCCGGAGCCCGGTCGCACTGCCCCAGGCACGGACTGCGCTGCCAGGCCGCGCCGGCCAGGGCCGAGACCGCGCCGGGCGGCCCGATGGTGGCGTCCAGCGCGGCGCACAGAGCCTCGGCGCCGCGGGCGCGGCAGGCGAGGTCGTCGCAGACGTGCGCCACCGTCCGCGGCCCGCGGCTCGGTGGCGAACAGGTGATAGAAGGTCAGCACGCCCCAGGCCTCGGCGGGCGGCACGATGAGGCGCAGGCAGATGTAGTTGAGGGCCCCGCGGCTGACCCAGCCGACGCGGTCCTGCACGGCGTGGAACGCCGGCAGCAGCAGGTGGCGCCGAGCCCCGCGACGCCCGGGCCGCCCCGCGACATCCGGCCGTCGCGCGCCATGTCCCGTTCGCCGCCGTCCCAGCCGCTCTCGGGCGCTCCGAGCAGGCCGTCGACCGCGGCGCGTTCCTGGGGCGTGGCCTCGGGGCCGACGACGTGAATGTCCACGCGGCTATCCTTCCACGAGTTCCAGGCGAATCGCCGCGGCCTTGAACTCCGCCGTCCCCGATTTCGGATCGGCGGCGTCGATGGTCAGGTGGTTGGTGGCGACCTCGTCGGGGAAATGCAGGGTCATGAACGTGAGACCGGGGCGCAGGGCGCGGTCGATGTGCACCGGGGCCACGACGGCGCCGCGCCGCGAGCGCACGCGCACGGCCTGCCCTTCGCGCAGCCCGAGGCGGGTGGCGTCCTCGGGCGACACGTCGATGCTCTCGCCGCGGCGCACCGGCGAGGCGTAGCCGCCGGTCTGCACGCCGGTGTTGTATTCCGCCAGGCGGCGCCCGGTCGTGAGCCGCAGCGGGTAGTCGTCGTCGAGCGCCTCGACCGGCAGCTCGTGCGCCACCACCGAGAACGGCGCCCGCGGGCCGCCCACCGGACGCTCCCACAGCCGGCCGTGCAGGAACGTCTCACCGGGATGCGCCTCGTCGTAGCACGGCCACTGCAGGCCGCCCTCGGCGGCCAGCCGCGCGTAGCTCATGCCGGCGTGCACCGGCGACAGCGCCCGCAGCTCGTCCCACACCCGTTCGGCGTCGGCCGGGCCCCAGTCGGCGCCCATGGCGCGCGCCATGTCGAAGATGATGGCGAGGTCGTCGCGGCTCTGGCCGAGCGGCGCCTTGGCCCGCCGCACCCGCTGCACGCGCCGCTCGCTCGAGGTGAAGGTGCCCTCCGATTCGAACGCGCCGGCGGCCGCCGGCAGGGCCACGTCGGCCAGGTCCACGGTGGCCGAGTGCATCACGTCCTGCACCACCAGCACGTCGAGGCGGCGCAGCAGCTTGCCCGTGCGGTGCTGATCCGCTTCCGACTGCGCCGGGTTCTCGCCGATCACGTAGAGCGCCTTCAGCTCGCCGCGTTCCATCGCGTCGAACATGCCGGTGAGGTGCCAGCCGCGCTGCGGCGGCACGGCCACGCCCCAGGCGCGATCGAACTTGGCCCGGGCCTCGTCGTTCTCGACGTGCTGGAAGCCGGGCAGCCGGTCGGGCAGCGCGCCCATGTCGCCGCCGCCCTGCACGTTGTTCTGCCCGCGCAGCGGGTTGATGCCGGAGCCCCACCGGCCGACGTGGCCGGTGAGCAGGGCCAGGTTGATGAGCGAGAGCACGTTGTCGACGGCGTTGTGGTGCTCGGTGATGCCGAGCGTCCAGCAGATCATCGCGCGCGGCGCGGTGGCGAAGGCATGGGCCATCTCGCGGATGACCCCGGCCGGCACGCCCGTGGCCGCTTCGCCGAGATCGAGCGTCCACGGCAGCACCGAGGCCTTGTAGGCGGCGAAGCCGGTGGTCGCCTGGGCGATGAACTCGTTGTGCGCGAGACCCGACACGATGATCTCGCGGGCCATGCTATGCGCCAGCGCGATGTCGGTGCCGACGTCGAGGCCGGCCCACACCTCGGCCCACTGCGCCGACGAGGTGCGGCGCGGGTCGATGGCAAAGAGGCGCGCGCCGCGGTGCACGCCCTTCAGCAGGTGGTGGAAGAAGATCGGGTGCGTCTCGCGCGCATTCGATCCCCACAGCAGGACGCAGTCGGTCTCTTCGATTTCCCGGTACGAACTGGTCCCGCCGCCCATCCCGAAGACCGCCGCCAGACCGGCGACGCTGGGGGCGTGTCAAGTACGGTTACAACTGTCGATGTTGTTCGAGCCGATGACCACGCGCGCGAACTTCTGCGCCGCGAAGTTCATCTCGTTGGTGCTCTTCGAGCAGCTGAACAGCCCGAAGGCCTGGGGACCATGCGCGCCGACGACCGTCTGGAACCCCGGGGCGGCGCGGGTCAGCGCCTCATCCCAGGTGGCGGGCCGGAGCGGACCGCCGCGTTCGTCGCGCACCATCGGTTGCGTGAGCCGTTGCATGCGAGCCATACCGGGAAGAGTAGCACCAGACTTCACCGCCGTTCCGCCCTGCCGGCAGCCGCGCGGCGCGCCCTCAGTCGGCGGTCCAGGAGGCCAGCGGCAACGACAGCAGCAGGTAGCGCCGGCGCAGCCGGACGACCTGCGCCGCCAGCGCCTTCACCGGAATCTCCCCGTTCCGGCACCGGTCGCGGAGCACGCGGATCTCGTGCCGGTAGAGGTCGTTCAGGGCGTCGCGCAGAAATCGCGGCGCGGTGTCGGGGCGGGGCACCAGGCCGTGCCCGGCCAGGCTCTCGAGGACATGGGGACGATACGTCGGCATCAGCGGGCACAGGCGCGCAGGTAGGCGCGGGCTTCGGTGGCGAGCAGTCCCGTCGAGAATACCGGGCTGGCCAGGGCCAGGGCGCGCTGGTAGGCGGTGCACGCTCCCGCCTGATTGTCGCGCCGGGCTCGCGCCCGGGCCAACCCGCGCCAGGCCAGGGCGCTGTCGCGCCCGGCCAGGGCCCGGGTGTAGCTGGTTTCGGCCCGTTCGTGGTCATCGACGCTGGACCAGAGCTCGCCTTCGACCAGGTCGATCGGCAACGGCCACCGCGCCGGCTCCTCGACCAGCTCGAGTCGAGCGGCGAGGTCGCGCGCGTGCTCCAGCCACACCTCCATCTCGTCGCGCTCCTGCTGGGCCCCACCCGCCGCCGCCCGCAGCACGGCCGTGACGTAGGCTGATTGGGACACACCCGCTCCGGCCGGGCCGAGCCGCTCCAGCGCCTCGCGCACGCCGGACAGCGCGGCGTCGGTGCCGCCGTGGGCCCCGGCGGCGAGGGCGGCCAGCCAGCCGTCCCAGGCGTCCGCGGCCACCGCCAGTTCACCGCAGGTGGGGTCGATCGCCGTCCGGCTCCGCAGCATGGCGGCGGCGGCGACCGCTTCGCCGCTGAGCGCGGCCGTTTCCGCCGCCAGCAGCGCCGTGGCCGTGCCGCCCACGCAGGCCGCGGCGGTCACGGTCTGCGCCCACGGCAGCAACATCCACACGAGCACGAGTGCAGTCACGTTTGGCGACATCCGGATACATCAAATTATCACCGCCGCGCCATCTCGCCAGCAGCACAACGCCGGGTTATCATGAGCCCGACTGGAAGGAGTCGCCTGATGAAGAACCCCCGTTTGTCCGCGTCGCGCCGGCGCGGCCTCGCCCTCGTCGCCGCGACGGCAGCCATTGCCTCGCTGGCCGTCGTCGGCGCTCAGCAACCGCCGGCCACCGGTGCCCCGACGCCGGGCGCGCCCGCCACGCAGACCCCCGCCACCCAGCCCCCGGCCACCCCCGCGGCCCCGGCCGCGCCCGCTGCCCCGGCCGCGCCCCCCGCCGGCACGCTGCCGCCGCCCACGCGCGCCATCGTCCCGGTGGCCGCCAGTTCCGTGGCCGCCAAGCCCGATCAGTGGGTGGGTGAATACGTGGCCATGACCGGCGTCATCGACGCCAGCTTCGGCAAGATGGCCTTCACCGTCGACCAGGACAAGACCAAGAGCGCGCCCGACGTGCTGGTCTTGGCCGGCCGCATGAGCGACCCGGTCACGCCGAACACCTACGTCACGGTCATCGGCCTGCTCATGAAGTACGACCCGGCCGACGTCGCCGCCAAGTCGAAGGCACACGCGCAGGATCTTCCGGCCGACGCCGCCGCCAAGTACAAGGGCAAGCCGGTGGTGCTCGCCACCTCGATCGTCAACGACAAGATGCTCGACCTGGCGCGCTTCATCGCGCCGCCCATGACGCCCGACGAAGAAGCTCTGGCCAAGGCCATGAAGGGCGTGCCGGCGGCCTCGGGCGAGATGCGCAAGGGCGCCGACGGCTCGAACGTCGAACTGGCCACCAAGAACGTGGCCACGCTCACCGCGGCGTTCACCGAGGCCGAGACCTTCATGAAGAAGCGCGGCAAGGCCGACGGGGCCAAGTGGGCCGCCGATGCGCGGGCCAACGTCCTGGCCGTCGAGAAGGCCGCCAAGGGCGGTCAGTGGGATGCGGCCAAGACGGCGGCAGCTGCCGTTGGCGGCTCGTGCGCCACCTGCCACACGCCCTACCGCGAGCGCCTCGAAGACGGCTCGTTCCGCTTCAGGGCGGTGCCGGCCCCGCCGGTGAAACCGGGCGCATAGGACCACGCACGGCGCGCGCCGCGCCGTCCGGTCCGTCACCCGTCGCCACAAAAAAACGGGCGCGAGCCAGAAGCTCGCGCCCGTTTTGCATGTCCGCGCCGCGCTCAGTAGCGGTAGTGGGCGGCCTTGAACGGGCCGTCGGGCGACACGCCGATGTAGTCGGCCTGTTCCTTGGTCAGCCGCGTCAGCTTGACCCCCAGCTTGTCGAGGTGCAGCCGGGCCACCATCTCGTCGAGCTTCTTGGGCAGGATGTAGACGCGCTTGGCGTCGTAGACCGTGCCCGACAGCGTGTCCTTGCCGGTCGCGCTGAAGTGCAGGTCGAGCTGCGCCACCACCTGATTGGTGAACGACGAGCTCATCACGAAGCTCGGGTGGCCGGTCGCGCAACCGAGATTCAGCAAGCGGCCTTCGGCCAGCACGAGCACCGAGTGCTCGGGGCGGGTGGCGGTGGCCTTGAACACCCACTCGTCGTACTGCGGCTTGATCTGCACGCGCGTGGCCCCCGACTTGGGCAGACCGGCCATGTCGATCTCGTTGTCGAAGTGGCCGATGTTGCCGATGATCGCCTTGTCCTTCATCTGCATCATGTGTTCGACGGTCAGGATGTTCTTGTTGCCCGTCGCGGTGATGAAGATGTCGGCGGTGGCGATGACCTCGTCGAGCGTCGTCACCTGGTAGCCTTCCATCGCCGCCTGCAGCGCGCAGATCGGATCGATCTCGGTGATGATCACGCGGGCGCCCTGGCCCTTGAGCGCCTGGGCGCAGCCCTTGCCCACGTCGCCGTAGCCGAACACCACGGCCACCTTGGCCGACAGCATCACGTCGCTGGCGCGGTTGAGGCCGTCGATGAGCGAGTGGCGGCAGCCGTAGAGGTTGTCGAACTTGCTCTTGGTCGCCGAGTCGTTGACGTTGATGGCCGGGAAAAGCAGCGTGTTGGCCGCGGTCATCTCGTAAAGGCGGTGCACGCCGGTGGTGGTTTCTTCGCTGACGCCCTTGATGCCGTCGGCCACCGCGGTCCACACGCCGGGGCGGGCCTTCAGCTCGGTGCGCAGCGTGTCGAGGATGACGCCCCACTCTTCCGCATCGCGGTCGGCGTCGAAGGCGGGAATCACGCCCGAGGCCTCGTACTCCTTGGCCTTGTGCACGAACAGGGTGGCGTCGCCGCCGTCGTCGACGATGAGCGAGGGGCCGGAGCCGTCGGGCCAGCGCAGCGCTTCCACCGTGCACCACCAGTATTCGGGCAGGGTCTCGCCCTTCCACGCGAACACCGGCGTGCCCTTGGGCTCGGCCACGGTGCCACCCGTCTCGGGACGGCCGACGACCACGGCGGCAGCCGCGTGATCCTGCGTCGAGAAGATGTTGCAGCTCACCCAGCGCACGTCGGCGCCGAGCTCGGTCAGCGTCTCGATCAGCACCGCGGTCTGCACGGTCATGTGCAGCGAGCCCATGATCTTCGCGCCGGCCAGCGGCTTGGCCGCGCCGTACTGCTGGCGCAGCGTCATCAGGCCCGGCATCTCGTGCTCGGCCAGGCGGATCTCCTGGCGGCCGAAGTTGGCCAGGCTCAGGTCCTTCACCTTGTAGGGCTCACGTCCGGCCTTGGTGGCCGCCTCGAACGCGTGTGTCTGTGTCGCAGTCGCCATGTCTCTCTCCTCAGTCTTCGTGGTCGTGGTCGTGGTCGTCATCGAACGGCGGGGCGCGCCTCAGCGCGGCCGATCCGGCTCGAGTCCCCGTTTGGTCGCGACGGCGCGAAAGAGCGCCGGCCCCTTCGCCGCCGCGTCCGTCATGAGCTCGTCGACGCGCACGGCGGTGAAGCCGGCGGCCTCGAGCCACTTCGTCATCTGGGCCCCGGCAAAGCCGAGCCAGACGTGGCCCATGTGCTGCTGATACTCGATCCGATCGTGCGGCAGCATGTCGACGATCAGCACCCGACCGCCGGGCGCGAGCACGCGCGCGGCTTCGGCAATGGCTCGCCCCGGGTCGGCCAGGTGGTGCAGGACGAGCTCCAGCACCGCCAGGTCGAGATGGGCATCGTCGAGCGGCAGCGCTTCGAGGGCGCCGCGGCGGACATCGACGTTGGCGTGCGCGGCCACCGTTGCCCGCGCCGCGCTCAACATCTCGGCCGACGCGTCCACCGCCACGACGCGCGCCACATACGGGGCGACGAGCGCGCTGAACTGGCCGGTGCCGCAGCCGAGGTCGCCCACGCGCAGGCGCGGGTCGAGCATGGCCAGCACGGTGTCGTGCTGGAACTGCTGGCCGAAGAGCTCGACGCGCAGCCGATCCCACTGGTTTGCCGCCGACGAGAAGAACTGCTGCGACTTCGAGCGGCGTTCGTTGAGCACGCTCTCGGCCCGGCGCGCGTCCTGTTCGGCGGCCGCGCTGCTGCTCGCCTGCTCGCGAATCAGCGGCCACAGGCGCGCCGCCGCGGCGTCAAGGGCCGGCGCCAGCCCGTAGTAGCGGGACGTGCCGTCCCGCCGCGAGGTCACCCAATCGCCGTCGGCCAGGGTCTTCAAGTGGCGGCTCACCGTGGATTGCGGCAGTTGCAGCACCGCGCACAGTTCGGTGACCGTCAGCTCGTGACGCTCGAGCAGCAGCAGGGCGCGGCAGCGGACCGCGTCGGCCAACGTGGTCATGTGCTCCAGCAGCCTGGAGATGCCCGTGGCACCGGTGACGGGGAGAGTCGCTACATCCATCCGTAAATCCGGATATGAGGATATACGCGACGGCGCAGGGCGTCAACCCCGGCCCTGCCGGCACGCCGTCCTTCCAACCATTCGAGGACCCGCACCATCTATACGCTCGGCGAGTATAGTCGCCGCGTAGCCATGACCCAGGACCGCCCCCGCCCCGATCCGTTCCTCCCCTTGTCCCCCGTGTGGTTCGAGATCCTGCTGGCCCTGGCGCCCGGAGAACTGCATGGCTACGCCGTGATGCAGGAGGTCACCCGCAGCGGCGACGCCAACCTCCACCCCGGAACCCTCTATCGCGCCCTGGCGCGGCTGCTCGAGTCCGAGCTCATCGAGGAACCGGGCCAGCGTCCGGCCGACGGCGACGACGAACGCCGCCGCTACTACCGTCTCACCACGCTCGGCCGGGCCGTGGCCCGCGCCGAAGGGGCGCGGCTGGCCCGTCAGCTGGAACGAGCCCACGCCGTGAACCTCTTCACCTAGGCGAACGCGCCCATGGCCTCTCGCACACCGTTCGCCGTTCGCGCTGCCCTGCGGGCCTACCCGCGGCGGTTCCGCAACCAGTTCGGCGCCGATCTCGCCACCACCCTTGCCGACCGCTGGCAGGACGCAGACGCCCTCGCCGGCGCCGCGCGGCGTCGCGCCCGCCTCGGCCTCGTGGCCGGCACCGCGGCGTCGGGGCTGGCCGAACGCTGGGCGCTCGTCACCCGCCAGGGCTGGCGCACGCATCGCCGTCACCTCTACGCCTCGACCGGGAGACATGCATCCATGTGGGACAGCCTTCGCTCCGATGTCACGGCCGCGGTCCGCGGGCTGACCGCCGCGCGCGCCTTCACGGCCCTCACCGTCATCGCCCTGGCCCTGGGGCTCGGCGTCAACAGCGCCGTGTTCTCGGTGGTCAACGGCGTGCTCCTCCAGCCCTTGCCGTATGCGTCACCCGAACGGCTGGCCATGGTGTGGAGCGAGAATCCGCGCAGCCCGGGCGAGACCAATCCGCTCTCCCCCGCCAACTTCGACGACCTGCGCCGCATGAGCCAGTCGTTCGAGGCGCTGGACTACGGGTTGTCGTTTCTCGTGCGGGTGGCCGTCGACGGCCAGGAAGATCAAGGCGTGCTGCAGGTCATGCGGGTGGGGCCGACGATGCTCGATCTGCTCGGGATGCGCCCGCAACTGGGCAGCACCATCGCCGCCGACGGGCGCGACGTCGCGGTCCTCAGCGACCGCGCCTGGCGCACGCGCTTTGGCGCCGACCCCGGCGTCATCGGCCGTCGCATCGTCGTGACCGGCGACGAGACGCTGACCATCGTCGGTGTCGCGCCGCCGGAGTTCGCGTTCCCCCTGCGCGACATGCTGTGGCAGGCCGGCACGACCACGCCGCAGGCCGCCGACATGTGGGTGCCGATGCGGTTCGAGGGGCCGCGTTTCGTCGCCGCGCAGGGCGGCTACGTGCGCTCGTTCCACGCCCTGATCGCCGTCGGCCGCCTCCGGGCCGGCGTGACGGCCGGCGCCGCCGATGCCGAACTTCGCACCCATGCCCGCACCCTGGCCGAACGTCATCCCGACACCAACACCGGCTGGGGCGCGCGCGTGGTGGGCCTGCACGAGCAGGCCACCGGCGCCGTGCGCATGGGCATGCTCGTCCTGCAGGCCGGCGCCTTGCTTCTCCTGCTGATGGCTGCGGTCAACGTCACCAATCTGGTGCTGGCCCGGTCCCTCGCCCGGCAGCGGGAACTGGCGGTGCGATCGGCGCTCGGCGCCAGCCCACGGCAGCTGGTGCGGCAGGCGCTTATCGAAAGCCTGCTGCTTTCGGGCGTGGCGCTGGCCCTGTCCACGGTCGCCAGTGCGTGGATGGTGCGCGTGCTGGTGGCGCTCGCGCCCGCCACCGTGCCGCGCATGACCGGCGTCACCTCGGGGCCCGAGACGCTGCTCGCCTCGGCCGGCCTGGCCCTGCTCATCGGCGTGGCGCTGGCCATCGTGCCGGCGTGGGTCGCCGCGCATGCCGACGTCCGCAGCGTGCTGCAGGACGGCTCGCGCGGCGCCGCTGGCGCGTCGCGCGCCGGCACCAGGCTGCGGACGACGCTCGTCGTCGCCGAAGTGGCGCTGGCCGTCGTCATCACGGTGCAGGCCGGGCTGCTCTTCCGCAGCTTCGCGGCCCTGCTCGACACCGACCCCGGGTTCAGGCCCGAGCACCTGCTGACGCTGCAGATGAACGTGCCCGCCCAGCTGACCGCAATCGAGGCGCGGCGCGCCTTCTACGAGCAGTGGTTCGAGCGGGTGGCGGCGCTGCCTGGCGTCGAGGCGGTCGGCGGCACCACCCGCATCCCGCTCGGCAGCTCCAACGTCACGACCTCGGTGCGGGCCGAGGGCAACACGGCGCCGCCCGCGGCGTTGCCGGAAGTGGAGTTCCGCCGTGGCTCAGCCGACTATTTCCGCGCCATGGGCATGCCGATCCGGCGCGGCCGGGGCTTCCTCCCCGGCGATCGCCCCACTGATCCGCCGGTCGTGGTCATCAATCAGACGATGGCGCGCCTGGTCTTCGGCACCGACGATCCGATCGGGCGCCGCCTCCAGACCGGACCGGACGCCACTGCCGCCTGGCTCACGGTGGTCGGGGTCGTGGGCGACGTGCGCCACGGCTCGCTCGAAGCGGCCCCGCCGCCGGAACTCTACGTGAACATGCTGCACAACCCCGCCAACTCGCCGTTCATCGCGGTGCGGACGTCGGGCGATCCCGAGGCGCTCGTCGAGGCGCTGCGCGGCGTGGCCCGGAGTCTCGATCCGCGCCTGGTGCTCTACGACCTCCGCACCATGGCCGACCTGCGCGAGGCGTCGCTGGCCGAGCGCCGCTTCGTGCTGACGCTGGTGTCGGGCTTCGGGCTGCTGGCGCTGCTGCTGGCGGTGGTCGGCGTCTACGGCGTGCTGGCGCTGATCGTGGCCGAGCGGGCCGCGGAGATGGGTCTGCGCATCGCGCTCGGAGCGGCCCCGGCGTCCGTCGGTACGCCTGGTCATCGGCCAGGCGTTGCGCGTGACGGCCATCGGCGCGGCCATCGGCCTGACCATCGCCGTCGGCGCCGCCAACCTCACGAAGAGCGTCCTCGTCGGGGTGACCGCCTACGATCCGGCCACCTACATCGTGGTCCCGGCGCTGCTCCTGATCGGCGCTGCCGTGGCCGCCGCCGCACCGGCGCGGCGCGCGCTGCGGGCCGACCCGGCCGCCGCCTTGCGCGTCTGATCGTCGGTCCGAACGTGATCCGCTGGAGCCCGCCGGGCGCGTCACGTCAGGCGGCGATGACGCCGGCCGTGAGCAGCGCCTGTTCGAGGCGATCCACCAGGCCGTCGAAGCGCTGCACGAGCGCGCGGATAGCCGTGGGTTGCGACAGGTCCACCCCGGCCCGTGCGAGCAGGGCCATCGGGTGGTCGCTGCCGCCGGCGCGGAGCAGCGACAGATAGCGGTCGACGCCGTCGGCCCGCCGGGCGGGATCGGGGCTGCTCACTTCCTCGATCAGCGCCGCTGTCGAGGCCATGCAGGTCGCGTACTGGTAGACGTAGTAGGGCGACTGGTAGAAGTGCGGAATGCGCGCCCAGGTCCACGCCGTGCGCTCGTCGCGCGTGATCGCGTCGCCCCAGTAGGCGTCGACCGTGCGCGTGTAGAGCGCGCTCAGGCTGTCGGCGGTGATCGGCTCGTCGCGCTCCACCATGCGGTGCGCTTCGAGTTCGTAGTCGGCAAAGATCACCTGGTTGTAAAAGGTCCCGACGATGCCGTCGATGGCGTGCTGCAGCAGCACCGTGCGCTCCGCCGCGGTGGCGGCCCGCGCCAGCATGAACTCGAGCAGCAGTTCTTCGTTCAGCGTGGACGGCACTTCGGCCACGAAGATCGTGTAGCCGGCATAGACGAACGGCTGGGCGGCGTGCGCCAGCAGGGTGTGCATCGAGTGGCCCATCTCGTGGGCCAGCGTGAACACCGCGTCGAGGGTGTCGTTGTAGTTGAGCAGCATGTAGGGATGCGCGCCGTAGACCGGCGCCGAGTAGGCCCCGCTGCGCTTGCCCTTGTTCTCGTAGACATCGATCCAGCGCCGCTCGAAGGCCTCGCGCACGTGCGCCTGGTACTCGGGGCCGAGCCGCGCCGTGGACGCGACGATCCACTCGCGCACGTCGGCGTAGGCATAGTGCACGTCGTGCTCGACGAGCGGCACGTAGGCATCGGCCGGCGTGTAGAGGTCGAGGCCCAGCGCCCGCTGGCGCAGCCGGTGGTACTTGCGGAACGGGGCCACGCCGGCGCGGGTCTCGGCGATGAGCGTGGTGACCACCGCGGGCGGGATGGCATTGCCGAAGAGGGCCGCGTCGAGCGTCGACTGATAACCGCGGGCCCGGGCCTGGAACCAGTCGCGGTGCAGCACGCCGTTGTAGATCGAGGCGTAGGTATTGCGCGTCGCGCCGAAGGCGTCGTAGTGCGCGGCGTAGACGGCCTGGCGGTCGGCGGCGACGCGGCTCGTCGCCAGCACGCGCCGGTACTGGCCGTAGCTGACCTCCACGGTTTCGCCGGTGCTGAGGGTCACCGAGGGGAACCTGGCATCGGCGGTCGACAGCGCCTCGTAGGCGTCGTGGGGCGCGCCGGTGAGCCGCGAGGCCAGCGACAGCAGCCGTTCGCCCTGCTGGTCGAGCACGTGCGCCTGCTTGCGGAACAGGTCTTCGACCGCGAAGCGGTAAACGGCCAGCCCGGGGTCGGCGTCCATCCACGCGCGGATGTCGTCGAGCGGCACCGTGAGCAGCTCGGGATTGAACCACGAGGTGGCCTGCTCGAGCCGCGCGAAGAGCAGCTGCACGCGCTGGCGGCGGGCCGCGGCGGCGTTGTCGCGCTGATCCTGGTCGTAGAACAGCGACGGAAAGAACCAGACGCGGTAGCTCAGTTGGCCGATGGCATCCTGCGCCTCGAAGGCGGCGCGGAGCCGGGCGCCGCTTTGTCCGAGCGTGCCGGCAAAGCCGGTGAAGGCTTCGATGCGCTGCTCGAGGTCGATCATCGCCGCCTGCCAGGCGTCCCACGTGGGAAAGATGGCCGACAGGTCCCAGGTATGGAGCGGGTCGACGTCGGTCCGTTCGGGCGTGAGCTGCGCGGTCTGGGCGGGAATCATGCCCGCTGATCTTACCCGGGCGCGCCGGCTAGTCCAACGCGGCAAGCACCTCGCGCAGGGCGGCCAGCGTGGGCGCCGCCGGCACGACCAGGGGCGGCCACGCCAGCCGGTCGGCCAGGGCCGCCGGGAGCGGCACCGTCCGGCCCAAGGCCGGCTCGACCACCTCGCGGAATTTGGCGGCATGCGCGGTGGCCAGGATCACCGTCGGCGCGGCGCCGGCGGTGGCCGCTGACGCGGCTGCGCCGGGCCGGCCGAGATAGGCGACGGCCGTGTGGGGATCGGCAAGGTAGCCGAAGCGCTCCGCCAGTTCGCGCAGCGCCACCCGGATGTCGGCGTCGCTCACCGTCACGCCGGTCATCGCCGCCCGCATGGCCGTGACCTCGTCCGCGAACAGCCACGACAGGCGCTCGAAGTTGCTGGGCGCGCCCACGTCCATGGCGCTGGCCAGCGTCGGCACCGACGGGCGCGGCTCGTAGCGACCCGAGACCAGGAAGCGCGGCAGGGGATCGTTCACGGTGGTGGCGGCGACAAAGCCGCCGAGGGGCACGCCGCGCCGCTGGGCCATCACCCCGGCGGTGAGATTGCCGAGATTCCCGCTGGGCACGACCACGGTCGGTGGCGGCGTGCCGGGCGGCAGTTGCAACGCGGCCCAGGCGTAATAGGCCATCTGCGGCAGCAGCCGGCCGATGTTGATGGAGTTGGCCGAGGTCAGGCGCAACCCGCGCGCCAGCGCGGCATCGGCAAACGCCTCCTTGACCATGCGCTGGCAGTCGTCGAACGCGCCCTCGACCGCCACCGCCGTGACGTTGCCGCCCAGGGTGGCAAACTGCGCCTCCTGCACGGGGCTGACGCGGCCGCGGGGGTAGAGCACGACGACGCGCGTGCCGGCCACCTCGTGGAACGCGTGCGCCACTGCCCCGCCGGTGTCGCCCGAGGTGGCGACCAGCACCGTGAGCGGGCGTGGGTCGGCGGTACCGGCCACCGCCGCCAGCCAGCGCGCCATGGTTCGCGCCCCGACGTCCTTGAACGCCAGCGTTGGCCCGTGGAAGAGCTCGAGGACCAAGAGGTCGGGCGCCAGCGGCACCAGCGGGATCGGGAAGTCGAGCGCCGAGGCCATGAGCCGGCCCAGGCGCGGCCTCGTCGAAGGTGTCGGCCACGAGCGGCGCCAGTAGCGCGGTGGCCACGTCGGGCAGCGAACGGCCGCGCAAGGCGGTCCACTCGTCGGCCGTCAGCACCGGGATTGACGCCGGCACATAAAGGCCGCCGTCCGGAGCCAGACCGCGTTGGACGGCGTCGGCGAGCGTGACCGCAGCCCCGGCAGGACGGCGCGTGCTGACGAAGGGCATCAGCGTGCCCCCCCGGCCAGCACCCGCGCGCCCGTCGTGCCGACGGCCGAGATCCAGACGTCGGCCGCCACTCCCCCGCCCGCCGCGGCGTAGGCCGCAGCCATCGCCGCGCCGGCCTGGCGGGCCTCGTCGAGCGACCGCGCCAGGGCGAAGATCGACGGGCCCGATCCCGACAGGCTGCAGCCGAGCGCGCCGGCGGCCGCGGCCGCCGCCTTCACCGCCGCGAAGCCCGGCACCAGGGCCGCGCGCTTGGGCTCGGCCACGTGATCGACCAGCGCGCGCGACAGCAGCTCGAGGTCGCCGGTGTGCAGCGCCGAGACGAGCGCGCCCAGATTCGCCCACTGGCGCACCGCGGCCGCCAGCGGAATCGTGTCGCCGAGCAGGGCGCGGGCCGCGCCGGTTTCGACTTCCAGGTGCGGATGGAGCACGGCGCACGACAGCCCCGGCGGCACCGGCAGGCGGACGATGTCGGGCGGGTCGGCGCTGCGGGCCAGAACGAAGCCGCCGAACAGCGCCGGAGCGACGTTGTCGGGATGCGCGGCGCCGCAGCCGGCCGCTTCGCCGGCCATGGCGGCGCGAAAGACCAGGTCGAGCGGCGCGGGCCGGCCGAGCAGCTCGTTCACCGCCACGACGGCCGCCACGGCGCTGGCGCCGCTGCTGCCGACGCCGCTGGCGAGCGGCAGCCCCTTGTGGATGGTCAGCGCGACGCCGCGCGAGGTCCCGAGCATCGCCAGCAGCGCCCGGGCGGCCGAGCCGGCGGTGTTGCGGGCGGCGTCGCGCGGCAAGCGCCCGCCGTCGCCGAAAATGTCGGCCACGACCACGCCCGGCTCTTCGCGCAGCTCGGCGGCGACGACGTCGCCGGGCTCATCGAGAGCGAAGCCGAGCACGTCGAAGCCGGCGGCCACGTTCGAGACGGTAGCCGGCGCAAACGCGGCAATCATGCGTGTTCCGCCGCGTTCGAGGCAATCGGCACGGGCTGGCCGTCGGCGTTGAGGGCCACGAGCACCACTTCGGCCTCCGTCACCTTGACCCGCTCGCCGGCGCCGGCGCTCCAGCGCTCCGCCTCCACCGTGACGCCGACGGTGATCGAGGTGCGCCCGACGCGCCGGGTTTCCGTGTAGAAGTTGACGATGTCGCCCACGAACACCGGCGCCAGGAACTCCACCTCGCGCATCGCCTTGGTGACGAAACGGTGCGGGCCGCTCTTGCGGGCCTCGACGGCCGACGCCAGGTCGACGTGGGAGAGAATCACGCCGCCGAAGATGGTGCCGAGTTGGTTGGTGTCTTTCGGCATCAGGAGCACCTTGATGGCCGGGATGCGTTCGCTCATCCCGGGATCGTAGCAATCTCCGGGTCCGGCGCGCGAATCTCTCGCGCCGCGCCGGGAGATTTCGTTTATTCTCGAATGGCACATGAGCACGGCGACCAACGATCGGCTGCGGACCACCCCCGGCGGCGCGGCGACCCAGTGGACGGTCGCCGAAGCCACCGAACACTACGATGTGGCCCGCTGGGGCCAGGGCTACTTCTCGGTCGGCGACGCCGGTCACGTCCTGGTGCATCCCACCAAGGACGCGGCCCGCTCGGTCGACCTGAAGAAGCTCGTCGACCGCCTCGAGTTGCGCGGGCTGAGTGCGCCGATCCTCATCCGCTTCCCCGACATCCTGCAGCACCGCCTGGGCGAGATCCACGGCGCCTTCCAGCAGGCCATGGCCCAGTTCCAGTACCAGGGCAAGTACATCTGCGTCTACCCGATCAAGGTCAACCAGCAGCGCCAGGTGGTGCAGGAAGTGATGGAGTTCGGCCGCCAGTACGGCTTCGGCCTCGAAGCCGGCTCCAAGCCCGAACTGCTGGCCGTGGCCGCGCTGGCCACCAACGACACGCCGATCATCTGCAACGGCTTCAAGGACGCTGAATTCATCGAGATGGCGATGCTGGCCCAGAAGATCGGCCGCAACATCATCCCGGTGGTCGAGAAGTACACCGAGCTCGAACTCATCCTGAAGTACGCGGCCAAGGTCGGGCGTGCGCCCGCAGATCGGCATGCGCGTGAAGCTGGCCGCCCGCGGCATGGGCCGGTGGCAATCGTCGGGCGGCTACCGCTCGAAGTTCGGCCTGACCGTCACCGAGATCCTGCGCGGGCTCGAGCTGCTCAAGTCGCACGGGATGCAGGACTGCTTCAAGCTGCTCCACTTCCATCTGGGCAGCCAGATCACCCACATCCGCATCATCAAGAACGCGCTCAACGAAGCGGCGCGCATCTACTGCGACCTGGCCAAGGCCGGCGCGGGCGTGCAGTACATGGACGTCGGCGGCGGCCTCGGCGTCGACTACGACGGCTCGCAGACCAATTTCGAATCGAGCATGAACTACACCCTGCAGGAGTACGCCAACGACGTGGTGTATCACGTGCAGCAGGTGTGCGACGAAGAGAAGGTCGCGCACCCGACCATCGTGTCCGAGAGCGGCCGGGCCATCACCGCCTACCACTCACTGCTCGTCTTCAACGTGCTCGGCACGAGCGGGTTCGGCGAAGAGCAGGTGCCGACGACGGCCACCGACGACTTCGAGCAGCCGCTCATCGACCTCATCGAGACCTATCGCAACGTCAACGCCCGCAACGCGCTCGAGAGCTACCACGACGCGCAGCAGGCGCTCGACATGGCCATGAACCTGTTCAGCGGCGGCTACCTGCCGCTCGAGCAGCGCGCGCATGCCGAAAATCTCTACTTCGCCATCACCGAAAAGATCCGCCGGCTGCTGCCGCAGATGACCGACGTGCCCGAGGAACTGCAGAACCTCGAGGAGATGCTGTCCGACACGTACTTCTGCAACTTCTCGCTGTTCCAGTCGATTCCCGACAGCTGGGCCATCAAGCAGCTCTTCCCGGTGATGCCGATCCATCGCCTGCGCGAGAAGCCCGGGAACCACGCCGTCATCGGCGACATCACTTGCGATTCGGACGGCAAGCTCGATCAGTTCATCGACCGCCGCGACGTCAAGAAGACGCTGCAGCTCCATCACTACAACGGCGAGCCCTACTATCTCGGCATCTTCCTGGTCGGCGCCTACCAGGAGATCCTCGGCGACCTGCACAACCTGCTCGGCGACACCCATGCCGTGCACGTCAGCCTGACCGAGAACGGCGAGGACGGCGAGCCGGCGCGCGTCGACCACGTCATCAAGGGCGACACGGTCAGCGAAGTGCTCCGTTACGTGCAGTTCGACCCGGAAGCGCTGCTGGCCAAGCTGCGCAGCGACGTCGAAGCGGCGGTGCATGCCGGCAAGATGCAGGATCAGCAGGCCGGACGCCTCCTCAAGTTCTACGAGGAAGGCCTCCAGGGCTACACCTACCTGGAAGATCCCTCGGCCGAGTAACTCGCTCGCGGATGCGCGTGTGCCGTCGCGGGGGTTGCGGCGGATAAGATTCCGGGGCCCATGACACCGAACGGCCGACACCCGGCTACGTTCGAATCACACCTTGGTGGCAACGCGGTCGCACAGCGGCAGCCACGTACCCCTCGACGCACCACTCCCAGGTGATGGTCTGCCGCTCGCCGTCTGCGCTGAACTCGATGCGGGCGCGTTCCGTCCTGCCGCTCATCGTCCACACGTTGCCCTCCACGGTCATCGGGTAGTTGCGGTAGAAGCCGTGGTTATCGAACGTGCGGGCGAAGTAGCGGCCCTCATCGTCGTCCCAGCCCATGACGCTCAAGGTGTCGAATGGACCATCGACCCGCGCGCGCTCATCCTGAAGCAGGAAGAAGTTCCCTGAGTGCCAGCGCGCACTGTGTGTGCTCGTCCATGGCGTGGGCTTCGCGCGAGGGTCGTGCACGTCTTGCCCCGGGCCACCGAAGGACTGCCCTTCGGCCTGCCAGTGGCCGAGGAACACTTCGAGCGCGTTGTGCTGCGAGACTCGTTCAGGAGGTTTTTGCATTTTGTCTTTCCCCACCGTGGTGACGATTTAGCGCACGAGCCGGGGAGCGGTTCGCCGTTGTGACAATCGCCTGCCGCCAGCCACGCCCAGTTCGTCTACGTCATGGCTCCCTCAGGCGATGAGGTCGCCATTCTGCCATGCATCAGCTGATCCGAAAGGCGCCAGGCACGTCATCACCCTTCCGCCACGCGTGGCGCGTGAGCCTGAGCACGAGACAGTCGTCGTCTCCGAACCTGCGCCGTTCGACGGTCACATAACCAAGGCGGTAATAGAAGGCGATGGCTCGGGTGTTGCTGGCGAGCGGGTCGATCACGATCGCGGTGACCGCGGGGTCGGCAAAGCAGCGCTCGTGCGCGAGGCGCATCATCTGGCGGCCGTAGCCGTGGTTGCGATCGGACTCGGCGCCAATCCAAATATCAATCGCGCGCCGATCAGGTTCGATGTCGCCCCAGTAGTGCGTGGGTTCAAGGTGTGGGTCGCAGACCTGCATGGCCCCCACCGGTCGGCCGTCGACTTCGGCGATCAGGTGGTAGCTCACGTCGGAGTCGTGGCCGAGTTCCTCTCGCCAGTCGAGACCGCCGAAGGCGCGCTCGGCAGTGTCATCATCCGTGGTCGCGGCGACGACGGCAGGGTCGGCATCCCAGTGCTCGAGCACCGGCACGTCGCTGAGCGTGGCGCGTCGAAGGCGAAGGCGCGGCAACCGACGAGTCCGTGACTAGGGCGACGTCCCCGCGGCGTCAGCACAGTTCGATGTAGAGGGCGGTCAACAGCAGCACTCCCGGCCGGTCATGACGGCGAAGGCACGATCACCTCGCTGCCTCCCCTTCTCGGCTCGTAGCGCATCACCACCGCCCCCGAGGCGAACTCCAGCCGGCTCACGAGCTTCAAGTCCACAGGCTTGGGCAGGCCGGCGAACAGCGTCGGCCCATGACCGGCCAGCCGCGGATGCACGACGAACTCGTACTCGTCGATCAGGTCCAGCTCCGCCAACGCCAGCGGCAGCGTCAGGCCCCCCGTCAACAGCCCCTTGCCCGGCTCCTGCTTGAGCTGACGGACAGCCTTCTCGAGATCTCCGCCGATGAGCTCCGCGTTCCAATCGACGCGTTCCAGGGTGCTCGACACGACGTACTTCTTTGCCGCCCCGATGGTCCGGGCGAACGGTTCCATCCAACCAGGCCGGCCTTCCGCCTGCGCCGGCTGCCGCCACCCGGCCTCCATCATTTCGTAGGTGACCCGGCCAAAGAACAGGGCATCGGACCGCTCGATGTTCTGGAGCGCGTGACGATGCAGGTCTTCGTCCGCGATCATGACGCGGTGGTCGCAGCAGCCGTCCAGGGTGACGTTGATGGAATAACGAAGGGGGCGCATGGCCTCAGAGTAATGCCGGCGCGGTCGCCTCGCAAGCGACGCGCTCGCAGGAACCCCCGGGCCGCGCCGGCGTACAAGACACGAGCGGCCGGCCCACCGGGACCGGCCGCTCGCGGTGTGTCTCGCTGGATTACGCGCGGGCGACGGGACGGCGACGCGATTCGAGCACGCGCCGCACGGCCTTGTCGAAGCGGTCCTGCAGCGGCTTGCGCGTCTCGGCCGGCACCGGGCCGAGCCGCAGCCACGCCGACTGCGCGCTGCGCAGTTCCTGGTCGGCGGCGCGCTGCCGCGCTTCCTCGGCCTGCTTGGCCGCGCCGGCGCCCATGGTGTTGGCGGCGAGCGCCTCGCGCCACTGGCGGGCCAGCAGTTCGGCCGGCGACAGCGCCGCGGTGGTCTTGGCCTGGCCGCCGTCGTTCGGCGCCAGCGCCTCGACCTTCACGCACAGCTTCTCCATGCGCTTGGCCGTGGCCGTCGGATCCAGATCGCCGCCGGTGAAGGCGTCGGGCCAGCGGGTGACCAGGGCGAGCAGCGCCGCGTTGACGCGCTCGGCCAGCGGCGCCAGCACGTGGCGCGGCAGTTCCGGCCCCTGCAGCCAGCGCGCGCGCGCCGCCTGCACCTTGTTGTAGAGGTCGTCGGGCATCGGCGCGTCGTCGGCCGGCACCAGCGCCTCGATCTCGGCCACGGCCGTGTCGCGATCGACGAACTTGGTCTGAATCGCTTCCTGGTCGCGGTTCTTGAACCGCTCGAAGAACAGGTCGCAGGCGGCGCGGAAGCGTTCCCACACCTGGTCGGACTTGCTCTTCTTCACCGGGCCGATGGTCTTCCACTCGACCTGGAGGGCCTTGAGGCGCGACGAGGCCTGGTCCCAATTGGTCGATTGGGCCAGCTGCTCGGCCTCCGTGATCAGGGCTTCCTTGCGCGTGAGGTTCTCGCCCCAGTCCTGCTTGCGCTGCTTCATGTCGGCCTGGCGCCGCGTGAAGAACGCATCGCAGGCCTTGCGGAATCGCTCCCACACGGCCTTCTCGCGGCCGCGGGTGACCGGACCGATGGCCTTCCATTCGGCCTGCAGGGCCTTCATGGCGTCGGCGGTGCGGACCCAGTCGGTCGACTCGGACAGCGCCTCGGCGCGCTCGCACAGCGCTTCCTTCTGCTTCAGCGCGTCCTGGCGTTCGCCCGCCTGCTGCGCGAAGAAGTCCTTGCACTTGTCGTAGACCTGCGTCTGTGCCGCCTTGAAGCGGGTCCAGAGCACTTCGCCCTGCGACCGCGGCGCCGCAGCCACCGGCTTCCACCGTTCCTGCAGGGCCCGCATCTCTTCAGCGGTCTTGGCCGGGTCGGCCTCGGCCTGGACGATGAGCGCCTCCATCTTGGTGCACAGTTCTTCCTGCACCTGGACGTTGGCCCAGCGCTTCCATTCCTCGGCGTTCCGCAGTTCCTCGAGCCGGGGCTGCACGGCCGCGCGCACGGCCTGCAGACGGACGGTGACGTCCTCGCGATCCTGCGGCGTGGGCAGCGGCCCCATCGTGCCGACCGCCAGCTTCACGTCCTTGATGATGACGTCGGCGTCCTTGAGCGACAGAGCCTCGGCCGCCGCCCGGGTTTCGAGGGCCTGGACCACGGCCTGCAGCCGCTGCAGGTTGTCCTGTTGCTGGCGCTGCTTGCCGGCGCGAACCTCGTCTTCGCGCGACTCGAAGGTGGCGCTGGCCGCGGCAAAGCGCTCGGCCAGGCCCGAATCGACGTCGCCGGTGCGCAGGATCGCCTGCCACTTGCGGCGCAGGGCCTGCCACTGCGAGCGCACGGTGGCGTAGTCGCCGGCCACCAGGGCTTCGACCTCCTCGATCACCTGCGGCGCCTGCTCGCGCAGCTCGCGCGTGTGCTGGGCCTGCTCCTGGCGGCGCTCGGCCGCCTTGCTGGCGTCGTCGAACCGGCGCTGCACGTCGGCCGCCCAGTCGTCGGGCATGGCCGGCAGGGCCGTCCAGGCGTCGCGGGCCGCGGTCAGGCCGTCGGGCATGGCCTCGGCCGGAAGGGCCTCGACCTGCTCGCACAACCGGAGGCGCTCGGCCTGCTCGAGCCGCAGGCTCTCGGCCCGACGGGTCGCCTCGGCGCGGGCGGCTTCGTCGGCCGCCAGCATCGACCGCACGCGGTCGGACAAGGTCTCGAACTCTTCCACCAGGCTCGGCTCCACTTCGGCATCGGCCAGCAGTTCCACCCAGGCCACCCGGGCCGCGGCGTAGCCGTCGCGCACCGCCGCCAGGTCGGTCTGCCCGCCGAGGCTCTGCATCTGCTCGGTCAAACCGCGCGCCGCGGCCTGATCGGCTTCCTTGTATTCCACCGTCGGCGCCGGCGTGTCGGCCACCGGCGCGGTCAGCGCCGCCAGCAACGACTTGGCCCGCTTGGCCACGGCCCGGCTCTTGGCCCGCTGGGCGATGACGCCCAGACGCTCGGCCGAGGGCGTGGTGATCCGATCGAGCGCGGCCACGGCGGCGTCGGCGTGCTCGCCGTTCACCGCCACGGCCTCGAGCTCGGTTTGATCGCTCAGCCGCTCGAGCGCCAGGAGGCGCGTGCCAGGGTCGGCGGCGTGGCGGGCGATGCCGCCGAGCGCCTTGGCCTCGGTGAGCAGGGCCACGGCGGCCTGCCGGCTCGCCTCCGGCGCCGTCGATCGGGCCAGCGCCGCCAGGTCGCGGTGGCGCCCCAGGGCGCCGAGCGCCGCCACGGCCTTGGCGGCCGTGCCGGCCTCGCCGGCCAGCGTCACCAGCCGCTGCACGGCCGAGTCGCGGGTGCCTGGATCGCTGTCGTTGCGCGTGACGGCCGCCAGCGTGTCGGCGTCGGCGATACGGGCCACGGCGGCGCGGCGGACGCGCGAGTCGTGGTCTTCGGTAGCCACCTGGACGAGCACGTCGGTGTCGCCGTCGCCGAGGGCCTGAACGGCCTCGAGACGGACGGACGGGTCGCCGTGCTTCCACTTGGCTTGGGGACGGAGCTTGTCGAGAATGCCCATGAGGTTTTGGGTCCGGCTGGCCCGGTCGCTGGCACCGGCGCGGAGCCCCTTAGTGTATCTCACCGCGGCGGCGCGCCAACGCTCAAGTCGGCGCCCTCGCTCACTCTCCCTCTTTCGGGGACATTTCCCGGGACGGCGCCCGGTTCCGGGGCTGGCAGCGCGACCTGCACCTGCCATATCATTACAACTAGATTCGTGGATATCCAGAATGTGTCGGCCCTGTTCCGCGTGCTCGGCGACCCGGCCCGCCTGCGCCTGTTACGGGCGCTGGCGGTCGACCGCTTCAACGTGAGCGAGCTCACCGGCATCCTGGGGCTCGCGCAGTCGGGCGTGTCGCGACACCTCGGGCTGCTCAAGGACGCGGGACTGGTGGCCGAGGACCGCGATGGGGTTTACGTCTACTACCGCCTGTCGCGGCAGACCGGAGACGACGCGGCGCTGTGGCCCCTGCTCGAGGGCGAGTTCGCCCGGGCCGCCGGCTCGGCCGACGTGCGGGCCGACGACGCCCGCATCCAGGAGGTGCGGAGGGTGCGGCGCGAGAACTTCGACGCGCACGCCGGCCCCGACACCCGCGACGGCCGCCAGCTCGTGCCCGGGCGGAGCTGGGCGGCGTGGGCCCGCGCCATCGGGCTGCTGCTGCCGCCGCTCGATGTCGTCGACATCGGCTGCGGCGAAGGCTATCTCACGCTCGAGGCGGCGCGCTGGGCCAATCGCGTCGTCGGCGTGGACCGCTCGGCCACGGTGCTGGCCCGGGCCCGCCAGCTGGCCGAACGCCGCCGGGTCACCAATGTGACCTGGAAGCGCGGCGACATCGAGAAGGTGCCGCTGCCCGACGCCAGCATGGACGTGGCCCTGCTCTCGCAGACCCTGCACCACGCGGCGGATCCGGGGCGGGCCATACACGAAGCCGCGCGGGTGCTGAGGCCCGGCGGCCGGGTGCTCATCCTCGACCTGCGCGCGCACGGCGAAGACTGGGTCCGCGACCGGCTCGGCGATCGCTGGCAGGGCTTCGCCGACGATGCCCTCTCGGCGTGGCTCGCCGCCGCCGGCCTCGACACGCCGCGCGTCAATGTCGGCGCCCGCGGCGCCGGCGATCCGTTCGTGGTGCTCGTGGCCAGCGCCGTCAAGCCGGCGGCCCCGGCCGCCCTTTCCCTGCTGCCGCCGCGCCGTGCCGGCGCGCGCCGCCGCCCCCGTCAGGACCTGTCATGACCGCACATCCGCTCGCTGATCTCGTCACCCGCCGCATCCTCGTGCTGGACGGCGCGATGGGCACCATGATCCAGCGGCGCAAGCTCGACGCCGCCGACTACCGGGGGCCGCGCTTTGCCGACCACCCGGTCGAACTCCAGGGCAACAGCGACCTGCTGGTACTGACCCGGCCCGACGTCATCGCCGACATCCACGCCGAGTACCTCGCCGCCGGCGCCGACCTCATCGAGACCAACACCTTCTCGGCTACCGCCATCGCGCAAGCCGACTACGGCCTGCAGGATCTGGCCTACGAGCTGAATATCGAGGGCGCGCGGCTGGCCCGCCGGGTGGCCGACGAGTGGACGGCGAGAACGCCGGACCGCCCGCGCTTCGTGGCCGGCGCCATCGGGCCGACCAACAAGGCGCTGTCGCTGTCGCCCAAGGTCGACGATCCGGCCTTCCGCTCCGCCTCGTTCGACGACCTGCGCCTGGCCTACCGCGACCAGGTCCGCGGCCTGCTCGACGGCGGCGCCGACGTGCTGCTCGTCGAGACCATCTTCGACACGCTCACCGCCAAGGCCGCCCTGGTTGCCGTGGCCGAGGAGTTCGAAGCCCGCGGCGCCCGCGTGCCGGTGATGATCTCGGTCACCATCACCGACCGCAGCGGCCGCACGCTCTCGGGCCAGACGGTCGACGCCTTCTACACCTCGATCGAGCACGTGCAGCCATTCAGCGTCGGCATCAACTGCGCCCTCGGCGCGGCCGAGATGCGGCCCTACATGGCCGAGCTGTCGCGGATCGCCACCTGCTACGTGAGCTGCTATCCGAACGCCGGCCTGCCCAACGCCTTCGGCGAATACGACGAGCAGGCCGACGAGACCGGCGCACTGCTGGCCGAGTTTGCCCGCAGCGGCTTCCTCAACATCGTCGGCGGCTGCTGCGGCACGACGCCGGCGCACATCGCCGCCATCGCCCGGGCCGTCGCCGCCCTGCCGCCGCGCGTCCCGCCCGCACCGGCCGCCACCGCCCACGCCAGCTTCTCGCGCTACAGCGGCCTCGAGCGGCTGGTGCTGCGCGAAGACAGCAACTTCCAGATGATCGGCGAACGCACCAACGTCACCGGCTCGAAGAAGTTCGCGCGGCTGGTGCAGTCCAACGACTGGGCGGCCACCGCCGACGTGGCCCTCGAGCAGGTCCGCGGCGGGGCCAACATCCTCGACGTCAACATGGACGAGGGCATGCTCGACTCGGAAGCGAGCATGACCCACTTCCTGAACTACATCGCCACCGAGCCGGAGATCGCGCGCCTGCCGATCATGATCGACAGCTCGAAGTGGTCGGTGCTCGAGGCCGGGCTCAAGTGCGTGCAGGGCAAGGCCATCGTCAACTCGATCAGCCTGAAGGAAGGCGAAGCCGACTTCCTGCGCAAGGCCCGGACGGTGCGCCGCTACGGCGCCGCCATGATCGTGATGGCCTTCGACGAAGCGGGCCAGGCCGACACGGTCGAGCGCAAGGTCGAGATCTGCACCCGGGCCTACGCGCTGCTCACCGGGCCGGCCGGCGTCGACCCGCTCGACATCATCTTCGACCCGAACATCCTGGCCATCGCCACCGGGCTCGAGGAACACAACGACTACGCCATCAACTTCATCGAGGCGACGCGCCGGATCAAGGCGGCGTGTCCGGGCGTGAAGATCAGCGGCGGCGTCAGCAACCTGTCGTTCTCCTTCCGCGGCAACGACGTGGTGCGCGAGGCCATCCACTCGGCCTTCCTCTTCCACGCCATCAAGGCCGGGCTCGACATGGGCATCGTCAACGCCGGCCAGCTGGTGGTCTACGAGGACATCCCCAAGACGCTGCTCACCCACGTCGAGGACATCATCTTCAATCGCCGGCCCGATGCCACCGAACGCATGGTGGCCTACGCCGAGCAGGTGCGCGGCGCCGGCGCCCGGCGCGAGATCGACCTGTCGTGGCGTGAGGCGCCGGTGGCGGCCCGGCTGGCGCACGCCCTGGTCCACGGCGTCGTCGACTTCATCGAACAGGACACCGAAGAGGCGCGGGTGGCGCTGGGCCGGCCGCTCGCTGGTCATCGAAGGCCCGCTCATGGACGGCATGAAGGTGGTCGGCGATCTCTTCGGGGCCGGCAAGATGTTCCTGCCGCAGGTGGTCAAGAGCGCCCGGGCCATGAAGCGCGCGGTGGCCTACCTCGAGCCGTTCATGGACGCCGAGAAGGAGGCCGGCAACGCCCGCAAGCAGGGCACGGTGCTGCTGGCCACGGTCAAGGGCGATGTCCACGACATCGGCAAGAACATCGTCGGCGTGGTGCTCGGCTGCAACGGCTACGAGGTCATCGACCTGGGCGTGATGGTGTCCTGCGACGCCATCCTCAAGGCGGCCGCCGACCGGCACGCGGACATCGTCGGGCTGAGCGGCCT
Source organism: uncultured Acidobacteriota bacterium (assembly GCA_963834325.1). GTDB lineage: Bacteria > Acidobacteriota > Vicinamibacteria > Vicinamibacterales > UBA2999 > CADEFD01. The sequence continues at coordinate 1,092,043 of CAWIBL010000012.1, read as the reverse complement.
CATCACGCCGTCGCTCGACGAGATGGTCTACGTGGCGCGCGAGATGCAGACGCGCGGGCCCAGGGTGCCGCTGCTCATCGGCGGCGCCACCACCAGCCGCCAGCACACCGCCGTGAAGATCGCGCCGGCCTACGACGGGCCGGTGGTCTACGTCGCCGACGCCTCGCGGGTCGTCGACGTGATGAACAGCCTGCTCGGCAGCGAGGGCCGCGACGCCTTCGACGCCGCCAACCGGCGCGAGCAGGAGGACCTGCGCACGCGCCACCAGCAGCGGCAGGAGCGGCCGACGCTGCCCTACTCGCGGGCCCTGGCCAACCGCCTGCGCTTCGACACCACCACTCCGCCGCCGGCCCCGGCGTTCCTCGGCGCCCGCCAGGTCGAAGTGCCGATCGACGAGCTCGTGCCCTACATCGACTGGACCTTCTTCTTCACGGCCTGGGAACTGAAGGGCCGCTTCCCCGCCATCCTCGACGATCCGGCGCAGGGCGCGGCTGCGCGCGAGCTCTTCGAGAACGCCCAAACGCTGCTCGCCCAGATCGTGGCGGACAAGTCGTTCACCGCCCGCGGCGTCTACGGCTTCTGGCCGGCGGCCAGCGACGGCGACGACATCGTGGTCTACCGGGCGGAGCCCGGGCCCGGGAACGCGGCGGCCGGAGGCGCGCCCGGCCCGGCCGGGGTGAGCCACGCCGCCCACGACGAGCTGACGCGGTTCCCGATGCTGCGCCAGCAGGAAGTGATTGCCGACGACAAGCCCAATCGCTCGCTGGCCGACTTCGTGGCGCCGCTCGGCAGCGGCGTGGCCGACTACCTCGGGGCGTTCGCGGTCACCGCCGGGATCGGCGCCGAGGCCGTGGCTCGCCGCTTCGAGGCCGCGCACGACGACTACAACGCCATCATCGCCAAGGCCCTGGCCGATCGGCTGGCCGAGGCGTTTGCCGAGTACCTGCACGCCCGGGCCCGCCACGACTGGGGCTACGGCGCCAGCGAGCGGCTCTCGCCCGAGGAGCTGGCGGCGGAACGATACCAGGGCATCCGCCCCGCCTTCGGTTATCCGGCCTGTCCGGATCACACCGAGAAGCGCCGCCTCTTCGACCTGCTCGGCGCCGAGGCCATCGGCATGGCCCTCACCGAGTCGTTTGCGATGACGCCGGCGGCCAGCGTGAGCGGCCTCTACTTCTCCTCGCCGCAGGCCCGCTACTTCGCCATCCAGCGCGTCGCCTCCGACCAGGTGGCCGACTACGCCCGGCGCAAGGGCGTGCCGACGCGCGAGATGGAGCGCTGGCTGCGGCCGGTCCTCAATTACGAGCCCGACACCACCGCCGTGGCCGTGTAATGGCGCCGGGGGCTGTGGCCCCCGGGGCGCGAGGCGGCGCGCGTCACGAATGCACGGGCGTGTCCGGCGGCAGCACCCGGGGTTCGACCGTCAGGAAGTAGGGCACCGTCAGCAGCGCCAGGGCCGCGGCCGCGCCGTAGGCGGCGCGGTAGCCGTGGTGCTGCACGATCCAGCCGATGGCCATCGAGCCGGTGCCGATGCCGGTGTCGAACGCGGCGATGATGCTGCCGAAGGCCGCGCCGCGCCGCGCGGGCGCCACGTGGCGCATCACGTGGCCGAGAAAGAGCGGATAGGCCGAGCCGAAACCGGTGCCGAAGACCAGCGCCGAGATCACGAACATCGTCCGGCTGCCGCCCACGGCGAGGAGGGCAAAGCCGACCACGACCAGCCCCAGGCAGGGCACCAACACCTTCTTGTGCCCGATCCGGTCGCCGAGCCGGGCCACGTACGGCCGGGTCACCAGGATGGCGATGGAGAAGACGGTGAAGTAGATCGAGACCGGGTAGACGCCCGAGGCCTCGCTGTACATCGCCACGAAGCTGGTGATGCCGCCGTAGCCGAACGAGTAGAGGAACATGGTGACCGAGAGGGCCAGCACCTTCCATTCGACCAGCGACGACCACGCCCAGGCCGCGTGCTCGTTGCCGTGCGGCGCGTCCCGGGGCAGCAGCGCCCACGCGATCGTGAACATGAGCACGCTGAGGCCGGCCGCTTCGACACACAGCACGCGCCAGCCGCCCCGCTCGAACACCCACAGGCCGATGGCCGGCGCCATCGACACCGCGAAGATCGTCGACATGCCCCAGTAGCTCAGGCCTTCGGCGCGGCGATGCGGCGGCACGATGTCGGTGACATAGGAACTGGCGGCCACGAGCAGCCCCGACCAGAAGCAGCCGTGGATGATGACCAGCCCCAGCATCAGCGGGTAGCTCGGCAACACCGCGTAGATCAGCGAGAACACGGCGATGGCCGCGCTCGACACCAGCAGCACCCGGCGCTTGCCGACGCGGTCGACGATGCCGCCGGTGATCGGCCCGGTCATCGCCGACGAGTAGGTGAGAAAGCCGAGGAAGAGGCCGGCCGCCACGGCGCTGCCGCCGAGGTCGCGAATGCGGAACGGGGCCGTCGGCAGCAGCTGGAAGGCCGACAGGAAGACCACGAAGTTGAAGCCGCACATCACGAAGAAGCGCGGCGTGAAGAGGCGGTCGGGCGGGACCATACGGGGGCGACCAGTATAGCGGCCGCCGGAGCCCGGGATGTCGACGCCGCCGTGGCGATGGTTCGGCGCCAGCCCGCTAGGCGCCGACGTCGAGCACGATCTTGCCGATGTGCCGGCTCTCTTCCATCACCCGGTGCGCCTCGGCCGCCTGGGCCAGCGGCAGCACCGCGTGGATGACCGGCGCCACCGTGCCCGCCGCCAGCAGCGGCCAGACGTGCGCTTCGAGCGCCGCCGCCAGATGGGCCTTGGCCGACACCGGACGCGGCCGCAGCGTCGAGCCGGTGATGGTCAGCCGGCGCCGCATCACCTGCATCAGGTCGAGCTCCACTTTCGACGACTTCAGGAACGCGATCTGGATCAGTCGGCCGTCGTCGGCCAGCAGGTCGAGATTGCGCGTGGTGTAGTCGCCGCCCACCATGTCGAGAATCACGTCGACCCCGGCGCCGCCGGTGGCCTCGCGCAGATCCGCCACCCAGTCGCGCTCGCGGTAGTTCACCGCCACCTCGGCCCCGAGCCGGACGCAGGCCGCGCACTTCTCGTCGGCGCCGGCCGTGGCGAAGACGCGCGCGCCGAAGGCTCGGGCCAGCTGGATGGCCGTGGTGCCGATGCCGCTCGACCCGCCGTGCACGAGGAACGTCTCGCCGGCCTGCAGCCGTCCGCGCTCGAACACGTTGCTCCACACCGTGAAGAACGTCTCGGGCAGGGCGGCCGCCTGGACGAGCGACAGGCCCGCGGGGATGGGCAGGCACTGCTCCACCGGGACCGCGCAGTACTCGGCGTAGCCGCCGCCGCTGACGAGGGCGCAGACGGCGTCGCCGGCCTGCCAGCGCGACGGAACCGTGTCGGACAGCGCCACGTCCACGACGTGACCGGCAATCTCGAGCCCGGGCAGATCGGAGGCGCCTGGAGGCGGCGCGTACTTGCCGAGGCGCTGCAGCACGTCGGGGCGGTTCACCCCGGCCGCGGCCACCTGCACGAGCACCTGGCCCGGCAGCAGCGTCGGCCGGGGCCGTTCGACGAGCCGCAGGACATCAGCGGGACCGGGTACCGAGATTTCGACGGCGCGCATGGCATCACTCCTTCAAGGCCGACGGCAGCCGCGGCGACGAGATGAGCTCGGTGAACACCGCCCAGCGCCTGGCCGGGTCGTCGCCCGCCTGCCGCTCGACGTACGCTTTGACCAGGTCTTCGCCCAGGTTGTAGTTGATGACGTAGCTGCGATAGGTGTCGAAGAACTTCACGCGCTGCGCCGCCTGCCCGGGCGTGTTCAGGGCATACCGCACGAGCCAATCGGCGGCCCGGGTGGCGTCCATGCGCCCATCGAGGTAGCCGCGCGCCGCCTCGTTGCCGGCGTAGCTGAGCGTCTTGGCGAGCGCCATCACATCGTAGTACTCGTCGGCGCGCGCCGGGTCGATGCCGGCCAGCGGGAAGAGGGTGTCGCGTTCGAAGGCGCGCCGTTCGGCGTCGCTGAACGCCACCTGGATGCCGTAGTTGGCCGTGCCTTCGGCGATGAGCGACTGCGGCGAGAACAGCGGGTAGACCGAGAACTCCTGCCAGCCGCGGTCCTTGACCAGATGTTTCTCGAGCAGCGCGTTGTAGACGTGATGGCCGGGGTAGCCCTCGTGGCAGGCCAGGTCGATGGCGCGGTCGATGAACACCGGCAGGTCGGTGTTCACTTCGATCAGGCTCTTGTAGCCGCCCTGATACCAGTTGTAGGCGCTCCACGGCTTGTCCTTCACGTAGGCGACGGTGAAGGTCTCCTCGGCCGGCAGCGTGATGTGGGCCAGCGTGCGGCGCCGGCACTCGGCGATGGCCGCCGTGAACACCGCCTCGAGCCGGTCGGGGGGAATGACGAACGCTTGTTTGAAGGCAGCGTAGCGCGGCGCCAGGTCGCCCTCCCCGGGGAGCTTGGCGGCGACGACGTCGATGGTGGCCTGGAACGACGCCTCGGCGTTGTGCGGGGCCACGGCGTCGTAGAGTTCCCGCGACTCCTCGTCGAACGGGAAGCGCTTCCCCTGCAGCATCGCCACCCGGGCCCGCAACGCCCCCAGTTGACGGGCCAGGTAGGCGCGGCGCAGGCGCACCATGGCCGCATCCCCGGCGCCGTCGGCGACTGGCGGCAGGCGCCGCAGATCGACTTCGAGCACGGCGGCGCGCTTGTTGATGTCCGCGAGATCCCAGTGAGCCTCCGCGGCCTCGGTCCGCCACGCCGGGGGACCGTAGTAGGCGTCGACGAAGTTGGCGTCGTGCTGGCCCAGGGCCAGCACCAGCCGGACGTAGGTCTCGGCGGCGGCGTTGTCGGAACTGGCAGTGGGCAGCGGAGCGCGCAAACAGCCTCCTGCGACGGCCGCGGCCGCCGCGACGCAGACGAGAGCCAATCGGGCGAGCGGCATGGGCACCTCAGGGGCGCGTGTAGCGCGCTCGGATGGTCGGAATCAGGTATTCGGAGAAGGCCCTGGTGAAATCGTAGGCCGGCGCGAAGCCCCAGTCGCGCCGGGCGGCGCTGTCGTCGACATCGGCAGGCCACGAATCGACGATGCCCTGCCGCTTCACGTCGGTCGCCCAGGAGATGTCGGCGGCCGGAAAGGCCGCGTGCACGACCTCGTAGATCTCCTCGGCCGAGGGACTGAACGCGCCGAGGTTGTAGGCCGTGCGGGTCAGGGCCTCGCGGGGCGCCGCGGCCAGGGCCAGCAGCGCGGCCACGCCGTCGGGCATGGCCATGAACGGGATGCGCGAATCCGGGCGCACGAAGCAGGCATACGGCTCGCCCCTGGCGGCCGCGTGGATCATCTCGGGCGCATAGTCGCTGGTGCCGCCCGACGGCACGGTCAGGGCCGAGATGAGCCCGGGGAAGCGGACGCAGCGGAAGTCGACCCGGCCGGCCTGGAACTCGGCCGAGAGCTGCTTGTAGAACCGCGCGTAGTAGCGGCCCAGTTGCTCGCAGTACAGCTTGTTGCAGCCGTACATGGTGGTGGGGGTGTTGAACTCGATCCTCGCTGACCTTGCCGGCCTCGGTCTTGGTGTCGAGATCCGGCAGCCCGTAGGCGGCAATCGACGAGGGATAGACGAACTTCACCGGCCGGCCGTGCGATTCGGCCTCGCGCTGCGCGAACTCGAGCAGGTGCAGCGTGCCCTCGACGTTCACCTGATGGGCCGTGGTGGGGGTGAACTCCGACCGCGTCGAGAGCAGCGCCGCCAGGTGGTAGACCGTGTCGATCTCGAATTCTGCGAGGATGCGCTCCAGGAGCGGCGTATCCAGAATCGAGCCGGTGAACTCGCGCTGTACCAGGCGACCGAGGGCCGGCTCGAGGGGGTTGAGGTCGAGGGTGACGACCGACTGGCGGCCCGACTCGGTGATCTTGGCGATGAGACCGTGGCCGATCTCCCCGCCGGCGCCCGTGATGAGCACCACTGGCTTACGCATCGTTCCTCCCATGATGAGCCCTATTCTATGTGGCCTGTGGGAGACGGCGACGACCGCGCGGGTAGCACTGACGCAGCGCACTTAATCCAAAATTGTGGACAGCATCTGCCGCATGACCATCGAGTCGTCGTTGGTGACCGACGTGACGGCGAAGATAAAACACCGGGGATGGTGGTCAGCCGTGGAACTCGCTTGTGTACATCCGGTGACATGCCTAGAATACGCGCCATCCCTGGCCACTCTTCGGGTGTTCCGCCGAATGGCGCAGGGCTTCAGAGTATGGAGGAGCACGAATGGTACGCGTCTGCGCACTTGTCCTCAGCTTTCTCCTGGCCGCGTCCACGGCATTCGCGCAGGTCTCCGCCACGACCGGATCGATCAACGGCAGGGTGACAGACAACACCGGCGGCACGTTGCCGGGTGTCACCGTGACCGCGTCGAGTCCGAGCATGCAGGGAATCCGCACGGACGTCACGAACGCGGCCGGTGAGTATCGCTTTCCGGCAGTCCCCCCAGGAACATACAAGCTCGTTTACGAGTTGGGCGGTTTCGGCACCGTCAATCGCGAAGCGGTCAACGTCGGGCTCGGCTTCACCGCCACGGTGAACATCGAACTCGGGGTGGCCAGCCTGCAGGAAACGGTGACGGTGAGCGGCAGCTCTCCGGTCGTCGACGTCTCGACGACCACGACCGCCTCCAACTTCGGTGAGGAACGGCTGGCGGCGCTGCCCAACGCACGCGACTTCTGGACCGTGCTGATGGCCGCACCGGCCGTCGTCGTCACCCGCATCGACGTCGGCGGCAGCGCCGCCGGCACGCAGACCGGCTATGCCGTCTACGACACCAAGGAAGACCAGCACCGGCCGATGGTCGAGGGCATCGTCAACACCGAGGGCACCAACGCCGCCGGCTTCTACTACGACTACGGCTCGATCGACGAAGTCGCGGTGCAGACCAAGGGCCACACGGCCGAGATGCCGTGGCCTGGCGTGTGGTCGAACTTCGTCGCCAAGTCGGGCGGCAACGAGTTCCACGGCAAGCTCTACGGCGACTACCAGAACGAATCGGTGCAGCGCGAGAACATCCCCGACACCTCCACCTTCCTGTGCCCGAGCATCGGCGGCGTGCGCAACTGCGGCAGCCTGAGCCCGTCCGATCTGAACCGCATGAAGTCGTATTACGACCTCAACGGCGACGTCGGCGGCTACATCCCCGGCCTGAAGGACAGGCTCTGGTGGTACACCTCGCTGCGTCAGCAGAACATCAAGGTGCAGGTCCCGAACTTCCCGGTGAAGGCCTTCGAGACCGGGCTGAAGAACATCTCGGCCAAGACCACCTACGCGCTCTCGCAGAACAACAAGCTGAGCGCCTACGCCATGTGGGGCCAGAAGTCGCAGCCCAATCGCATGGACACCTTCCTCATCGGCGCCACCACCGCGCGCCACGAGTCCGAGGCCTCGACGTGGAAACAGGAATACTGGGCCCACACCTACAAGCTCGGGTATGAATCGGTCGTCAACGACAAGATGTTCCTCGAAGTCCGCGGCGGCCAGTTCAAGTACATCTGGCCGAACTTCCGCTACAGCGAGGCGCCGTCCTTCCAGGACATCGGCAATCAGCTGGTCAGGGGCGGCAACCGCGACGGCTGGTTCAACATCCCGTCGCGCAACCAGGTCGCCGGCTCGGCCACCTACTTCCAGGACGGCTGGATGGGCAGCCACAACTTCAAGGTCGGCGGCGAGTGGTTCCGCGAGACCTTCACCTATGAGCGTGGCCAGGGCGTGAACGGCGTCATCCCGGGCGACATCCTGCACGTTCTCAACAACGGCGCACCCGCCGAGGTCTATCTGTTCCAGACGCCGTCGCGGTCGGAGCAGGGGCTGCGCACGCTGGGCCTCTACCTCCAGGACACGTGGCGCATGAACCAGCGCCTCACCATCAACGTCGGCCTCCGCTTCGACCAGTACCGCAGCTTCCTGCCCGAGCAGGAAGGCCCGAGCGGCGGTCCGTTCGCGCCGGTCACTGCAACCAACTACGCCGAAGTGGGCGACATCAAGACCTTCAACCACCCCGTGCCCCGCATCGGCCTGATCTTCGACGTCACCGGCGAGGGGCGCACGGTGGTCAAGGCCAACTACGCGCAGTACTTCTGGAACCCGGGCACCGACATCTCGAACAACGTCAACCCCAACAGCCAGGACTACTACCGCCGCTATGCCTGGACCGATCCCAACCGCAACGGGCTCTTCGACCGCGGCGAAGAGGGCACGCTCATCGCCTCGCTCGGCGGCGTCGGCAGCGCCATCCTCGACCCGAACCTGAAGAACACCAAGACGAACGAGATCTCGGCCTGGGTGGAACACGAGCTGGTGCCCGGCATCGGGCTCCAGGCCGGCTACGTTTATCGCAAGATCGACGACTTCCGCGTGCGCATCAACGCCAACCGCCCGCTCAGTGCCTACAACGTCCCGGTGGTGATCCGCGACCCGGGACCCGACGGCATCTTCGCCAACGGCGACGACGGTCCGAACATCAGCACCTTCAATCTGAACCCGGCCAATCTCGCGCTGCCGGTCGTGAACACGCTGACCAACCTCGACGGCGCCGGCGAGTACCAGACGCTCGAAGTCAGCGCCAACAAACGTCAGACCGGGCGCTGGTCGCTGGCGGCGGCGTTCTCGAAGCGGTGGAACAAGGACCACTCGGTCAGCTACTTCGGGCAGAACCTGCGCCCCACGGGCGTGCCCACGCCCTCCACGCCGTCCGACTTCATCAACACCAATGACGGCCGCTACGACTTCAGCATGTGGACGGCCAAGGTCAACGGCAGCTACGAGGCGCCCTTCCAGATCCGCATCACGCCCGGCCCTGCGCTTCCAGTCGGGGCAGCCCTACGGGCGCACCATCCTGGCGTCGAATGCCTTCGGCATCGGCGGCACGGGCGGAATCAACTACGGCACGCAGCGCATCCTCACGGAACGGTTCGGCTCGCGCAAGCAGGACGACATCCTGATCTTCGACGTGCGCACCGAGAAGTTCTTCAACCTCGGGGCGGTGCGCCGGGTCGGCCTCTTCTTCGACGTCTACAACCTGACCAACTCGAAGGCCGAGCAGAACATCACCTGGAACAGCGGCTCGGCGTTCCAGCTGCCGAGCTCGATCGTGCCGCCGACCATCGCCCGCTTCGGCATGAAGTTCGACTGGTAGGGGCCATCGCCGCCCAGCCGCTCGCGGCTGGGGTCAACGCTTCGGCCGATAACGACAACAGGCCCGGTGGGATCGCCCCACCGGGCCTGTTTTTTCAGCGCCTCGGCCTCGCGCCGCCTGCCCCGCCGCCTAGCCAGCCGCCCGCACAGCCACCCGCCCCGCCGCCTACCCCGTCACCACCCCATCACGTAACTGTCGCCCGTCGGGCTCACGCCGCCCATCAGCACGCCGGTCTTCGGGTGAATGGCGATGGCCTTCACCGAGCCGACGCCGCGGACGTCGCGCAGATCGAGCTTGTGGCCGAGGGCGGCCAGCCCGTCCTTCACCTGGGCCGGCAGCATCAGCGGGGTGAGCAGCATACCCAGCACCGCGTGCGGATGGTAGGAGTCGCGGAAGCTGTTGCTGATGACCGTGGGCTGCTCGAGCGCCTGCTGCACCGTCATCCCGAACTCGATGAAATTCAGGAAGAACTGCAGTTGCGTCTGCGGCTGCGTGTCGGCGCCGGGCGTGCCGAAGCTCACGACCGGGCGCCCGTCCTTGAGGGCCAGCGCCGGGTTGATGGTCTGCCGCACGCGCTTCATGGGCTGCAGCGAATTGACGTCGTTGGGATCCAGGTAGAAGTACTTCATGCGGTCGTTCATCATCACGCCGGTGCCGTCGGGCACCAGCCCGCTGCCGAAGCCGCTGAGCAGGCTCGAGGTGAGCGACACCATGTTGTGGTCCTTGTCGACCACCGTCAGGTAGGTGGTCAGGTTGATCACTTTGTCGGGATCGTAGGGATTGGCCCGATCAGGCACGGCTTGCGGGCCGGCGTAGGCCACCGGACGACCGCCCGACGTGGCCGAGCCGCGGCGTGGATCGCCGTAGGGCGCCTCGCCGACGATGGCCCGAGCCGGATCGATCAGGGCCCGGCGCTTGGCGGCGTAGTCCTTCGAGAGCATCTCGCGCATCGGGATGTCGGGCGTGAACTTCGGATCGGCCACGTACTGATTGCGATCGGCGAAGGCGAGCTTGAGCGACTCGGTAACCACGTGCAGGTAGGCGGCGCTGTTGTGTCCCAGGGCCCGCAGGTCGAAACCCTCGAGCAGGTTCAGCGCGTAGAGCATGGTGAAGCCCTGCGAGTTGGGCGGACACTCGTAGACGTCGTAGCCCTTGTAGTTGACCGTAGATCGGCGCGTCCTCGAAGGCCTGCATGGCGGCCATGTCGGCCTCGGTGATGATGCCGCCGTGAGCGGTCATGCCGGCCACGAGCGCCGTGGCCACCGGACCGGTGTAGAAGCCGGCCGGGCCCTGCGTGGCGATGGCGCGCAGGGTCCTGGCCAGGTCCGGATTCTTCACCACATCGCCCATCTGCAGCGGCGCGCCGTCGCGGAACCAGATGTTTCGTGGAGGACGGAAACTTGCCGAGCTTGTCCTTGCCGCCGTCGAGGCCGCGGGCCAGCCCCTCGGAGATCGGAAAGCCGTTCTCGGCCACCTCGATGGCCGGGGCGAGCACCTCGGCGAGCGACCTGGTGCCGTACTTCTGCAGCGCCAGCGCCGCGCCGCTGACCGCGCCGGGCACGGCAATCGACAGGCCGCCGTCGGCGGGCATGCCGCCGTGGCGGTTGTAGTAGTCGATGGTGGCGGCCTGGGGCGCAAAGCCGGTGCCGTTGATGAACTTCACTTCCTGGGTCTTGGCCAGGTAGATCAGGGCGAACATGTCGGAGCCGAGGCCGGTCATGCCCGGCTCGACCTGTCCCTGGATGGCCCACGCCGCCACCGCGGCATCGACGGCGTTGCCGCCGGCCTTGAGCACGCGCATCCCCACTTCGGCGGCCAGCGGATGCCCGGCCGCCACCATGCCCTGCGTGCCCATCACCGTGGGCCGCCAGCTGACCGTCTGGGCGCGCGGGACCTGCGTGATCAGGGCCGCCAGTGCGAGCGTCGCGAGCAGTCGACGTGTCATGCCACCACCTCGTCGGGGACCGGGCCGGACATCCAGGCCCGAAAGTGACGTCAGCATGGAGAAACTTGCCAAGGGTGTCAATCGTCGTGCCGACCCCCCTCGAGATGTAACGGTGACAGGCCCCGTTACAATTGACGGGGATGACTGACGAGGAGCGGGCGGAGGTCACGCGCATCATCGATGCGCACGAACAGACCGTGGCCGTGTGCCGGGCGTGCGCCGAGACGACGCGGGACCTGGCGTGGGAAGTGAAACGCGGGGCGATGCCGCCCATCGAGGCGCTGGCGCAGACGATTGCCGAGGCCGAGCGCGTCCTCACCGACCTGGGACAGGTCGAACTGGCCCTGGCGCGGATGAAGGCGGCGCTCTGGTAACTTAGCCGAGCTCCGGGGCGCCCGGCGGCGCCGGCACCTCGCGCGCGTTGAGGGTGAAGGCGACCAGCGTGTAGTAGCCGACGACGCCGATGAGATCGACGACCGCGGTCGGGCCCAGCGCCTCGGCCACGCGGGCGTAGGTGGCATCGCACACGCGCCCGGTCGTCACCAGTTCGCGGGCAAAGGCGTAGACCGCGCCGTCCGGCCCGGTCAGGTCCGGCGTGGCCCCGCGGCCGATGGCTTCAATCACCGCTGCCGGCACACCCGCCGCGGCCGCCTCGCCGGCATGCACCGCCCACTCGTAGTGGCACGACCAGTGGCGGGCCACGGCCAGAATGGCCAGCTCCGAGCGGCGCGGGCCGAGCGATGTCTCGTAGCGCACGAACTCGCCCAGCGCCGCGGCCCGGCGCGCCAGTTCCGGGCTCGGCAGCCAGGCCACGACGTTGGCCGGCACCGCCCCGCGCCGACCGGCGCGCACCTCGTCGACCACACGTTGTTGCGCGGCGTCGAGGCCGGCGAGCGAGACGGGAGCATCGCGGGCCATCGGTCGCGTGCCGCTAGGTGCGCAGGTAGTCGGGCCGCCATTGGCGCACGGCCTTCTTGATGGCGCCGGGCGTCATCTGCTCGCGCACGGCCCGGCTCAGCAGCTCGCCCAGTTCGGCGTCCGAGGCAAAGCGCAGCGCCACGACCTGCTTGGGCGAGAGCTGCGCCAACTGCTCGTCCTGGCCGGCCGGCAGCACGCGCGCGCACCGCACCTGCATCTCGAGCTGGATGATGCGGTCCTGCAGCGCCACGATGTACCAGCGGCTGATGCCGACGAGCGGGAGCACCGCCAGGGCCAGCGCGAGCACGCCGAGCGCCTGGGTGTCCCAGCCGAACCAGGTGGCCCCGACGAGCATGACCAAGGCGGCCAGCCACAGCACGGTGGCGGCATAGGTGGGCACCGGATGGTGGGCGTGATTCGCCGCGGACTGGTTGGTCACTTGAGCTTCCCCTCGAGTTCTTCGTAGATCTTGCGGATGGCGACGATGCCCTGCTGGTCGGCCAGCATCCACTGCGCGTACTCGCCCCACTTGGCCTGGGCGAGCGCGTCGTCCGGGGAGAGGTTCAGCCGGTGCAGACGCCGCGTCTCCTCGATCACATAGCTGAGCGCGCGCTGGAACGCTTGGAGTTCCTCCCGCGACGCCGGCGGCCCCTCGATGAAGCCGTGCCCGGGCACGAAGCGGTCCACGTCCATGGCCAGGGCGCGGTCGATGGTCTTGACCCACTCGGTCGGATAGGCCGAGCGCATGGCCGGGAAAACGCGATTGAGGAACGCCTCGCTCATGAAGAGCAGGCGCTGCTTGGGCAGGTAGACGTGCAGATCGCCGCCGGTGTGGGCGCGGCCCAGGAACAGCACCTGCACCTCGAGGCCGCCAAGGTCCACCGTCTGGCGATCGCCGCTCATCGCCGCCGGCGGCACGATGACCGGCGGGCGCGGCGTGGGCGGCGGGCCGCCCTTGGTCATGGCCTCGGCGGCGGCCTTCAGGTTCTGGCCCATCACCGTCGCGGCGTCGCGTTCGAGCTGCGCCCGCGAGGTGGGATGGACGATGTAGGTGACGTCGCGCGGCAGCACGCTGTTGCCGGCGGTGTGGTCGCCGTGCTCCGAGCCGACCACGTACCACTTCAGCGGCTTGGGCGTGATCGTCTTGATCTTGTCGAGCAGCGTCTGCGTGGCGGCGGGACTGCCCTGCCCGTCGGCCAGCAGCACGCCGTCGGCGCCGACCACGATCAGGCTTACCGTGGTGAATCCGGGCTCCCGGATCTCCTCGTAGCCGTAGACGTTCTCGGCCAGCGTCACGAGCCGCGGGAAGTCGGTGCGCTTGAAGCCGCGTTGCTCGGGGAAGGCGGTGCGCGGCTGCGCGGCCAGCGGCGCGGCCACGAGGCCCACGAGCGCGGCCACGAGGACCCAGGAGTGGCGAGAGGACATGGCGGGAATCTTACTGGGGACGGGCCCCCGGGGGCTAGGTCCCAGGGGCCGCGGATCCCGGGGGCTAGCGGCCGTCGAGCAAATCGCCGATGCCGCCGAGCACCGACCCTTCCTCGCTGCGCCGCCCGGTCTGCGGCGCCGCCTTGTAGATGCGATCGGCCAGACGGCTGAGCGGCAGCGATTGCAGCCACACCTTGCCGGGGCCGCGCAGCGTGGCGAAGAACAGGCCCTCGCCGCCGAAGAGCGCGGTCTTGATCTTGCCGACGAACTGGATGTCGTAGGACACGCTCGGCTGCAACGCCACGAGGCAGCCGGTGTCGACGCGCAGCGTCTCGCCCGGCGCCAGTTCCAGGGCGTGGATGGAGCCGCCGCCGTGCACGAAGCACAGGCCGTCGCCCTCGAGCTTCTGCATGATGAAGCCCTCGCCGCCGAACAGGCCGGCGCCGATCTTGCGCTGGAAGGCGATGCCCACCGAGACCCCCCGCGCCGCGCACAGGAACGAGTCCTTCTGGCACACCAGCTGGCCGCCGAGGGCGCGCAGGTCCATGGGCAGGATCTTGCCGGCGTAGGGCGCGGCGAACGCCACCCGGTGCTTGCCCTGACCGGCGTTCGTGAACACGGTCATGAACAGGCTCTCACCGGTGAGCAAGCGCTTGCCGGCGCCGAGCAGCGCGTCGAGGACGCCGGCCGACTGCTGCCGGCTGCCGTCGCCGAAGATGGTCTCGAGCTCGATGCCGTCGGTCATGTACATCATCGAACCGGCTTCGGCCACGGCCGCCTCGCCGGCATCGAGCTCGACCTCGACGAACTGCATCTCGTTGCCGTGAATCGTGAAGTCGATGTCGTGGGCGCGCCGTCCGGCCGCCGTCGGCGGCGGCGGCACGAGCCCGCCGGCCGCCGGCATGGCCGCAAAGCCGGCAAAGGCCGGCACGTCGCGGAGCGGCTGCCAGTTGCTCATGCCCGACGTGAACACCAGCGTGCCCTGGTCGATGCTGCCGTTGCGCAGATTCGCCAGAATCTCGTCCTGGCTGACCGGACCGACCTGATGGCCGCCGATGGCCATATACCACTGCTGTGCGCCCTGCATCACTGCTCCTCTTCCTGCGCGGACCATCGGACGAACCCGCGCCGCGCCGCGAGCCCGCCGTCGTCGTCGACCGTGGCCCCGGACGTCAGGCCGTGGCTGGCGCCGGGCCGGTGGCGCTGTCGATGGCGGTGGCGGTCTGCTGCTCCATGGCCGCGGCGGTGGCCGCGTCGAGTCCGAGCGCGTGCGCCAGCTGCGCCAGATAGATGCGCTCGGCTCCGGAGACGGCATCGTCGGCGCGCACGATGGTGAACGCCAGCACGTAGAGGTCGCGGCGCTCCGCGTGGCCGGCGACGCCGGCGACGATGTCGGCGAGCGGGCGGCGCGACCGCCAGCTCCTCTTCGACGATCGACTCGATGCCGGCCTGGCGCGCGTGCTCCAGGATGAGCGCGCGCTCGTCGTCGGCGACCTGGCCGTCGGCCGCGGCCGCCGACACGGCCAGCCGCACCACCCGCGCCACCTCGGGCGGCACCACCAGCCCGGGCGGACTCGATGCCACCGGGAGCGGCGTGCTCGTCGGCGGGGACGGCGGCGTGCGATCGACGGCCGTGCCCGGGAACGGCGCCGAGGGATACGGGCCCGCCGCTGCGGTGCCGGCGGCCGCGGTGCCCGGGGCCGACGCCGGGCCCCGCAGGCTGTCGTAGAGGCCCCACGCCGCGCCCGCCGCGGCCATCACCAGGCTGGCCGAGAGGAAGCCGCCTTGGCCGCCGAGAAACCGGGCCGCGCCGCGCGAGCGCTTGCGCCCGTAGCGCCCGAGCGCGCCGCGCAGGAAGATCTCCAGCAGTTGGTCGCCCTTCAGGATCGCCCCCCTTGTTGCTACAAGAATACCGTGCGAGGCGCCGAAAGGTTCCGGCGCGGCCGTCAGATGGCCGTGGAGGTGGGACGCACCGCGACGGCCTTGGGCAGCTCCGGCGTCCAGTCTTCCCCAGGGTTGATGAAGCGGTTGGTCTCGAGCTTGTACTGCTTGTCGTGGAGCTGACGATAGCGGCCGTTCTTGGCCAGCAGCTCGTCGTGGGTCCCGCGCTCCACGATCTCGCCGCCTTCGAGCACCAGGATCTGGTCGGCGCTGCGGATGGTCGACAGGCGGTGCGCGATGACGAACGTGGTCCGGCCCTGCCGCAGGCGCCGGAGCGCGTCCTGGATCATCTCCTCGCTCTCGCTGTCGAGCGACGAGGTGGCCTCGTCGAGGATCAGGATGCGCGGCTCGGCCAGCAGGGCGCGGGCAATCGACACCCGCTGCCGCTGCCCGCCCGAGAGCTTGATGCCGCGCTCGCCCACGACGGTGTCGTAGCCGTCGGCGAAGCGCAGGATGAACTCTTCGCAGTGCGCCAGCTGGCAGGCCGCGACGATCTCGGCTCGCGACGCGTGCGGATTGGCGTAGGCGATGTTCTCGGTGATGGTGCCGTCGAACAGGAAGTTCTCCTGGAGGACCGAGGCCACCTGCTTGCGGTAGTCGTGGAGCTTGACCGTGGTGAGGTCGTGGCCATCGACGATCACGCGGCCGGAGAGCGGCCGGTTGAAGGCCATCACCAGGCTGATGAGCGTGCTCTTGCCCGAGCCGCTCGAACCGACGAGCGCGGTGGTCGACCCGGCCGGCGCCGTGAAGCTGACGTGCTTCAGCACCAGCTGCCCGGGGTCGTACTCGAAGGAGACGTCGTCGAACGTGACGTCGCCGCGAATCGCGGGCATCTCCGCGTTGGCGGCGTCGAGCTCGTCCTCGGTGGGCATGTCGAGGATCTCGCGGATGCGGTCGAGCCCGGCGAAGGCTTCGGTGATCTGCGTGCCGATCGAGGCAATCGAGACGAGCGGCGCGGCCACCAGTCCGATGAAGAAGATGTACATCACGAAATCGCCGAGCGTCATCCGCCCGGCCAGGATGTCGTTGCCGCCCAGCCACACCATCAGCACGCCGACGACGCCGATGATCACCGTCGATCCCGCGGTGGTGGCCGAGACGCCGGTCATCGACTGGGCGATGTTGCGGAACAAGCGATGCGCGCCCTTGGTGAAGACGATCTCTTCGCGCTTCTCGGCGGTGTAGCTCTTGACCACCCGGATGCCGCCGAGCGCCTCGGTCAGCCGGCCGGTGACTTCCGCGTTGATCTTGCCGCGCTCGCGGAAGAGCGGGCGCAGGGTCTTGAAGGCGTAGGCCATGCCGCCGCCGAAGAGGCCGAGCACGACCATGGTCACAATCGTCAGCCGCCAGTTGAGGTAGAGCAGCACGCCCATGCCGATGGTGGCCGTGACCAGCCCGCCGACCAGCTGCACCAGACCGGTGCCGACCAGGTTCCGCAGGCCTTCGGCATCCGACATGATGCGGGCCACGAGCACGCCGGTCTGGGTCGAGTCGAAGTAGCGGACCGGCAGGTGCATGACCTTGGCCTGCACGCGCATGCGCATGTCGGTGATGGCGCGCTGTGCCGCCACGCCGAGCGTCTGCGACAGGCCGAACGAGGTGAACGCCTGCACGACGGTGGCGGCGCCGCCGGCCAGGGCGATGGGCAGCAGCATGTCGTGCCGGCCCTTGCCGATGACGTCGTCGATGACGTACTTGGCCGAGGCCGGCAGGACCAGGCCGGCCAGGCGGCTGATGAGCATGAGCCCGAGGCCGAGGCCCAGCCGGGCCCGGTGCACCTGGAAGAGCGCCCGCGCCTCGCGCCACGCCGCCCCGGGCGCGATCTTCTTCTTCGCCACGCCCGGACCGGCCGCCGACAGCGGCGGCTTGCCGACACGCTCGGCCTTGCGGGCACTGGGGATGGGAAGGCGCAAGAGAGCCATCCCTCAAGTATGGCGCATGTGGCCGGGCGGCGGCCCGGGCCGTTCCGCCAGGTCGGCCGCGCTAGTTCAGGGCGTTGGGCATGGCCAGCGTGAACGGCGCGATCTCGGCGTCGAAGGTGGCGCCGTCGGGCGTGGTCATCGTGTAGCTGCCCTGCATGGTGCCGACCGCGGTCGTGAGCGGACAGTAGCTGGTGTATTCGAAGGCGTCGCCCGGCTTGAGCACCGGCGTCTCACCGATCACGCCCGGCCCGCGCACTTCCTGCTCGTCGCCATCGGCGTTGGTGATGACCCAGTGGCGGCTCTGGAGCTGCGCCGTCTCGGTGCCCTCGTTCGAGATGCGCACATGGTAGGCGAAGAAGAAGTGCTGTTCGCGCGGCGCGCTCCGCTCGGGCACGAAGACGCTGCGGACCTGCACGCGGATGCCCCTGGTCACGGTATCACTCACGGTCGCTTCATCGTACGTTGAACGGGCGCATCTAGTCCAGATGACCGCGCTCGGCGTCGCCCATGGCCACCCCGCCCTCGGGGAAGTAGTCGGTCCAGCGCGCGCCGACCAGGGCCGCCGTCTGCGGGTCGCACGAGACCTCCGCGGGATACCACGGCTTCATGCGGGCGTCGATGGCCACCGGCGGCGTGAACACCACATGGTTGCGTTCGAGCGTCACCCGGCCGGCGTGGATGTCGGCCGCCGGCTCGAAGCGCGTGAAGGTGGTCCACAGGAAGTTGACCGTGCTGCGCGTGGCCCGCTCCGGCTCGTCGGAGATGACGATGAGCGGCCAGTCGGCGAAAGCCGGGTGCGCGGCCAGACGGGCCGGCGCGTCGCGGTCCTCGGCAAACGGACGAGCGCCCACGACCAGGCAGCCGGCGCAATAGACCCGCACGTCGGTCACGTCGGCCGGCGGCGGCACGGGCGGATGGAAGCCGCGCGGCAGCTCGCGCACCGGATCGCCCAGGCCCATCCACACGCCCTTCGAGCCCTTGTTCACGGCCGGACCGGCGTAGTCGAGCGTGTCCATCGACAGATGCCCGAAGACGTAGAGATCGGTGCGCGGGTCGGTGCGGGCCAGGACGTGTTCGAGCGTGGCCCGGAAGTCCTTCACGTCGACGTGGCGATCGGTGAGGAGCAGGAACTTCTGCAGCGAGAGCTGGCCTTCGCCGAGGATGCGGAAGGCGCTGGCCATGGCCTCGCGCGGATAGCGCTGCTTGACCACGGCGGCGGCCAGCGAGTGGTAGCCGGTTTCGCCGTAGGACCAGAGCTGTTCCACCGCCGGCATCACCAGCGGGAAGAGCGGCGAGAGCAGCTCCTGCAGCAGGTCGCCGATGAAGAAGTCTTCCTGTCGCGGCTTCCCCACCACCGTGGCGGGATAGATCGCATCGCGGCGGTGGGCCACGGTGTGGACGTCGAACACCGGGTAGTCGTGGCGCAGCGAGTAGTAGCCGTAGTGATCGCCGAACGGCCCTTCCGGCCGGCGCAGCTGCGGAGCCACCTGGCCCATCAGCGCGAACTCGCAGTTGGCGATGAGCGAATGGGGATGGCCGAACGACCCGGGCACCCGCGCCAGGCGCTCCCCCGCGATGAGCGAGGCCAGCATCAGCTCGGGCACGTTCTCGGGCAGCGGCGCAATCGCCGACATGATGAGCGCCGGCGGGCCGCCGAGCATCACCGTGACCGGCAGCGGCTGTCCGGCTGCTTCCGCCACCTGGTAGTGGAAGCCGCCGCCCTTGCCGATCTGCCAGTGCATGCCGGTGGACGTGGCGTCGTGCACGTGCAGGCGGTACATGGCCAGGTTGTGGCCGTGGCCGCCGGGATGTTCGGTGTAGACGAGCGGCAGCGTCACGAAGGGGCCGCCGTCCTCGGGCCAGCAGGTCAGCGCCGGCAGCTGGTCGAGGCGCGGCGTGCGCGTGACCACCTCGGTGACCGGTCCCATCGACTGGCGCTTGAGACCGACCTTGAGCAGGCTGCCGGCGACATCGCGCGCGCCCCACAACTTGCCGGCGTCGGGCGGCATGAGGGTCTGCGCCAGCTCCACCAGCCGGCGAATCAGCTTGAGCGGGTGATCGCCGAAGGCCAGCGTGGCCCGGCGCTCGGTGCCGAACAGGTTGGTGACCAGCGGGAAGGCCCGCCCCTTCACGTTGGTGAAGAGCAGCGCCGGTCCGCCGGCGGCAATGACCCGGCGGTGGATCTCGGCGGCTTCGAGATGCGCGTCGACCGGCGCGGTGACGGTGACGAGGTCGGCATCGGCACGTAGCCGGTGCAGGAACGAGCGCAGGTCTGAAAACATTGCGGCTACTTCGAAAGGACGCCCGGATCGTAGACGACGGTCCCGCCGACCAGCGTGAGCACGCTGGTGATGGCGGCCAACCGATCGGCCGGCACGGTGAAGATGTCGTCGGAGAGGACGGCGATGTCCGCGAGTGTACCTGGGCCGAGCCACCCCTTGTCGCGCTCGGCCTTCTCGGCATACGCGCTGCCCCAGGTCATGGCGCGGACGGCCTCCTCGCGGGTCAGCGCCCGCACCCGCGGCCCCGGCGACGGCGGCTGTGGCGCCAGAAGCGCCGCGAGCACCCGCATCGGCGCGGGCTCGCCGCCCGACCCGGCCGCGAGGACCAGCCCCGCGTCAATGAGGGGACCGAGGAGGTAGAAGGCACGAAGAGCGTCCGTCGGAACGGTGATAGCAGTCGCGGGGGTGACGGCCACGACGGCGCCAAACTTGACCAGCGGCGCCGCCCACCGGTCGTCGATGCCAACACCGACGTCGAACCGTGGCCGCTTGCGCGTCCACACCTCGGGAAGACCGACCCGTCCGAACGCGTCCAACCACGTTTGGACGGCGCCTCGGACGATGATCGCGTCCTCAGCGCCGTAGGCCCAGGCGACGACGGTGTCGAGGCGCGAGTCGTCGAGTCCGCGGCGACCATCCAATCCGCCGAGCTGCCAGGCCACGCCATTGGCGACGAGCCGCACCCCGGGTTGCGGCGGCAGGAACGGCTTCTCGTCCTGGCGGACCATCGCCGTCGGATCGGTGGTCGAGAGCGTGGCCGTGTCTTCCGGCGAGCGGATCAGCCGCCACCGCGCCTGTCGCGTCGCTTGCTGCGCGGCCTCGACCAGCGAGCGCATCGGTCCACCGGCGACGACCTGCACGCTGGTCACGCCGCGGGTGATGGCCATCTGGTCGAGCGCGGCAAGCGCCGCCGGCGTGGGCGGCTCGAGCGGCAGATCGACCCGCGCGTCGTTGAAGCCCGGCACCACGACGCGGCCGCCGGCGTCAATCGCCCGCGTCGATGGGCCGGCGAGGACCGCAACGGCCTCGCGGCTGCCCACGGCCACGACGCGGTCGCCCTTGATCGCGACGGCCTCGGCCCACGGCCGCGCGGTGTCGTTCGTGAACACCCGCGCGTTGCTGATGATGAGGTCGGGCACGACCGGTCCGGCGCACGCCGGGGCGAGCGCGACGAGGGCCAGGAGCGCTGCGAGCCGCACGCGTGAGCGTGGCATGCCCTGCCCCTAGCCTCTGGCCGCTATGGTGTCGCCCCCGGCCACGTCTCGTCGGCGCTGCCGCCGTAGATGCTCGGCACCTTGCCGCCCATCGGACGGAGATAGCCGGACAACTGGCCACGGTGGTGCACGCCGTGCACCAGGCAGAAGTTGAGGTAGACGAGGCCCGGGTTCCTCATCCCGTAGAAGTCGATGACCTCGGTGAACTTGTGATCGGGCAGCGCCAGCACCTGTTCGAGCCTGGCCGGGAACGCGTGTTTGTACCACTCGGCCAGCTTCTGCGGCGTGGGCGCGGCGCCCTTCAGCTTGGTCTCGCCGTCCGGATCGCTCGTGAAGGCGCCGGCAAGAATCGAATCGAGGAACCAGATGTCCGATCCGGCCAGGTGCACGGCCAGATCCCAGGCCGAGCGGCTCCTGGCGTCGGGCTTCCAGTCCTTGTTCCCCTCGGGGATGGCCGCCAGCACCTTGGCGGTGGTCATCCACTCGTGCTGCAACTGCGTGCCGATCACGGTCACGGCGGCGCGGGCTTCCTGTGGCGTCATGGGCGGCCGTCCTCTGGCCCGGGCGGACCCGGGCTAGGTCCTCGTGAGCTTCCGGTACTTCAGGCGATGCGGCTGATCGGCGGCCGACCCGAGCCGGCGCTTCCGATCCGCCTCGTAGTCCTGGTAGTTGCCCTCGAACCAGGTGACCTGCGAGTCGCCCTCGAAGGCCAGGATGTGGGTGGCGATGCGATCGAGGAACCAGCGGTCGTGGCTGATGACCACGGCGCAGCCGGGGAACTCGAGCAACGCGTCTTCGAGGGCCCGCAGCGTGTCGACGTCGAGGTCGTTGGTCGGCTCGTCGAGCAGCAGCAGATTGCAGCCCTTGCGCAGCAGACGCGCCAGGTGCACGCGATTCCGTTCGCCGCCCGAGAGCTGTCCGACCTTGCGCTGCTGGTTGCCGCCCTTGAAGTTGAACCACGAGACGTAGGCCCGCGACGAAATCTTGCGCTTGCCCAGTTCGAGCTCGTCTTCCCCGCCGGTGATGACGTCGAAGACGCTCTTGGCCGGGTCGAGATCGTCGCGGCTTTGATCGACGTAGCCGATCTGCACCGTCTCGCCGATGCGCATCGTGCCGCTGTCGGGCTGCTCCTGCCCGGTCATCATCCGGAACGTGGTGGTCTTGCCGGCGCCGTTCGGGCCGATGACGCCGACGATGCCGCCGCGCGGCAGCGTGAACGTCAGGTCGTCGAAGAGCAGGTTGTCGCCGTAGGCTTTCTTGACCCCGCGCGCTTCGACCACGATGTCGCCGAGCCGCGGGCCGGGCGGGATGTAGATCTCGACCTTGTCGAGCTTCTCGTTGGTGTCTTCCGCCAGCAACTGCTCGTAGGCGTTGAGGCGCGCCTTGCCCTTGGCCTGACGGGCGCGCGGCGACATCCGGATCCAGTCGAGCTCGCGCTGCAGCGTGCGCTGGCGCTTGCTCTCGGTCTTTTCTTCCTGCTGCAGCCGGCCCTGCTTCTGTTCCAGCCAGCCGGTGTAGTTGCCCTGGTAGGGGATGCCGCTGCCGCGATCGAGTTCGAGGATCCAGCCGGCGACGTTGTCGAGGAAGTAGCGATCGTGGGTGACGGCCACGACGGTGCCCGGATAATCCTTGAGGAACCGTTCGAGCCAGGCCACCGACTCGGCGTCCAGATGATTGGTCGGCTCGTCGAGCAGCAGCAGGTCGGGCGATTGCAGCAGCAGCCGGCACAGCGCCACGCGGCGGCGCTCGCCGCCGGACAGCGTGGTCACGTTGTGCGTCGGGCGGCGGCAGGCGCAGCGAGTCCATCGCCATCTCCAGCCGCGAGTCGAGATCCCAGGCGTTGGTGGCGTCGATCTTGTCCTGCAGCCGCGACTGCTCGTCGAGCACCTTGTCCATCTGCTCGGGCGACATCTCTTCGCCGAGTTTCATGTTGACGGCGTCGTAGTCGTCGAGCAGCTGACGGATGGCGGCCACGCCTTCTTCCACGTTGCCGCGGACGTCCTTGGCCGCATTCAGCTGTGGCTCCTGCTGCAGGAAGCCGACGCTGACGCCTTCGCCGAGGAAGGCCTCGCCGGCAAAGTCCTGGTCGAGGCCGGCCATGATGCGGAGCAGCGTGGACTTGCCGGCGCCGTTCAGGCCGAGCACGCCGATCTTCGCGCCCGGCAGGAACGAGAGCCAGATGTCCTTGAGAACTTGATGGTCGGGCTCGTGGATCTTCCCGAGCCCCTTCATGGTGTAGACGAATTGTGGCGGCATTGCTCTCGCGGGGGCGGGGACTGGAGGCCAGGGGCCGGAGCTCGGAACGAGCCCGCGCGCGCCACCAACCGACCTTCTTGCCCGGCCCATTCTATCGGGCCGGGCCAGGGCGGACAAGGCGCGGGTAAGATTGGCCATGGACACGGCGATGCCCCCGGAATCCGACCTCTTTCCCGATGCGCCGCCCGCCGTGCTGCGCGTCTGGCGCGGCGCCGCCACCCCCGCCAACCTGCCCGCCTACCTGCGCCACCTGCGTGCGCGGGTCGAGCCGGCGCTGGCCAGTCTCGACGGCTATCTCGGCGTGGCCGTGCTGACCCGGCCGGCCGGGGACCTGGTCGAAATCCTGGTGATGACGCGGTGGCGCTCGCGGGCGGCAATTGCCGCGTTTGCCGGGCCGGACCTCGAGGCGGCGGTGGTCGAGGCCGAGGCCCGCGCGGTGCTCGCCGAATACGACCGCGTCGTGCGCCACTTCGACGTGGCGCTCGAAGCGACCAGCGACTGACGGTTTAGGATTCCGGCTTCAGCGTGACGACCGCGTAGCGATCGAGCGGGAAGTACTTCTTGATGGTCTCGTGCAGCAGCGGCACGGTCAGGGCCTCGGTGCGCTGGCCGCGGCGGGCGATCGAGGCCGGATCCCAGCCGAGCATGTGCACGGTCTGCAACGAGCCCATCCAGTACTGGTTCTGGCGCGTCGAGGTTTCGAGGTCGCGGCGCTCGAGTTCCTGGACCTTCTGCAGGTCCTCGGCCGTCGGGCCCTCGGCGCGCAGGCGCGCCAGCTCGTCGAGCACCGCCTTCTGCAGCACGTCGACGCGGTCGGGGGCGCTGCCGAACGACACGTTCATGGCGCCGTAGCCCTTCTGCGGGGCGGCGTCACCGTAGTTGACGCTGACCCCGTAGGTGCCACCGAGCTGCTCGCGCAAGATGTCGCGCAGGCGGATGCCGACGAGCGTCGCCGCAGCCCGGGCGCGGTGCATTTCGGTCTCGACCAGGCCGGTGTCGGCAAAGAACGCCATCACCGTCTGGCTGGCCGGCTCCTGGCCCTTGGTCACCTGCACTTTGGGCGTGCCGCCCGGGAACTTGACGCCCATGTCGCGGAACGCGGCCGTGCGCTTGCCCGTGCCCGGCAGCGAGGCCAGCCACTGCTCCACGAGCGGCGTCACCTGCGCCTCGGTGAAGGTCCCGGCCATGAAGAACGTGAAGTCGGCGGCGTTGGCAAAGCGCGCGGCGTACTCGCGGCGCATCACGGCCAGGTCGAGCCCGGCCACGTCCTCGGCGGTGAGCCCCTTGGCCGAGTAGTGGCCCGAGGTCGTCACCTCGCGCACCTTCTCGCCGAACACGTAGCGCGGGCTCTGCTGCTGGTTCTGCAGCATCGCCCCGAAGCGCCGCTTGAGCAGTTCGAAGCCCTCGTCGGTGAGGCCGGGCGCGGTGAAGGTGAGATACGCGAGCTGCAGCGCCGTCTCGAGGTCCTTGGGCGTCGCCGAGCCCGAGATGCCGTGAGTGTAGCTGTCGATGTCGGGCGACGCCGACGCGATGCGTCCGGCCAGCACCTTTTCGAGGTCGACGGGATTCAGGCCGCCCACCCCGCCCATGCCGACCAGGGCCGGGGCGAGCACCGCTTCGGGAAAGTTCTCGGGCGCGGCCAGCGACCCGCCCCCGAGGGCGTAGGCGCTGAACACGACCTGGTCGGCCTTGAAGTCGGTGGGCTTGAGCCACACCTCCATGCCGTTCGAGAGCGTCAGCACGGTGACGCCGACCTCGGGAATCTGCCGCCGTCCGGTGACCCGTCCGGGCTTGGGCGGCGTGGTCACGAGTTCGCGTCCGGCCAGGCCGTCGCTCCACGGCGTGACCGGGCCGGCGAAGGCCGCGGTCATGGCCGTCTTCAAGGTGTCGTCGGTCGGCAGCGGCGCGCCCGGCTTGGCCGGGGCGATGCCCAGGACGACGCGGCTGTCGTCGTGGATCAGCCCTTTCATGAGCGCGGTGACTTCCTCGAGCGTGATGGCGGGCAGGAAGCGCTGCACCAGCTGGAACTCGTAGGCGATGCCCGGCGCCGGTTCGCCCTGCAGGAAATGGCGCACCAGCTCGTTGGCAAGCGACGGACTCTCGGCGGTGTTCCGTTCGTTGTAGGCGCGCTCGTAGCCGGCCAGCAGGCCGCGCTTGGCCCGTTCGAGCTCGGCGGCGGCAAAGCCGAACTGCTGCACCCGGCGGGCCTCGCGCACCACCGCCTCGAGGCCGGCGGCGGTGCCGCCTTCGGTGACCTCGGCGCTCAGCTCGAACACCGCCAGGTTGCGGCCGATGTTCGACGCGCCGGCATCGGCGCTCAGGAACGGCGCGTCCGGGCGACGCGCCAGTTCGGCCAGACGGGCCCCGAGCATCTGCAGGCCGAGCGAGCGCACCAGCGAACGGCGATAAGCCCCGACCGTGTCCTCGGGCTGGGGCGCGTGCTTGAAGATCGCCGCGACGCTCCACCCCTGCGCCTCGGGATCGGTGACCATCTTGTAGAGCGGCGCGGGGTGCGGCGGCACCTGGGCGTCGGGCTCCGTAGGCGCCGCGGCGGGTGTCGGCAGGTCGCCGAAGCGGGCTTTCACGAGCCGCTCCGATTCGTCGAGCGGCAGGTCGCCGCTCACCACCACGGCCATGCGATCGGCGCGGTACCAGGTGCTGTAGAAGTCGCGCAGGCGCTCGGCCGGGAAGGTGCGCAGCACCTCGGGCAGGCCGATGGGGAGACGTTCGGCATAG
Organism: uncultured Acidobacteriota bacterium; assembly: GCA_963834325.1. Lineage (GTDB taxonomy): Bacteria > Acidobacteriota > Vicinamibacteria > Vicinamibacterales > UBA2999 > CADEFD01. The sequence goes on along the minus strand of CAWIBL010000012.1, from coordinate 1,066,221 downwards.
CGGCTGCCAGCGAAGATGACCGGCAGCTGCTGGTCGGTGATTCTCGACCCGGCGCCCAGCCGGCCGCGCCATTCCTCGATGACCACGCCCCGCTCTTTTTCGATCTCTTCGGCCGAGAGCGTCGCCGCGCCGGCAAAGTCGCGCAGCGCCAGCAGCCCCTTGTCGACGTAGCCCTCGCGGTCGGTCGGGACGTCGAGCATGTAGATGGTCTCGTCGAAGCTGGTCGAGGCGTTGACGTGCGGGCCGAAGCGCGCGCCAATCGACTCGAGGAAGGCCACGAGCTCGCCCGGCTTGAAGTGGCTGCTGCCGTTGAAGGCCATGTGCTCGAGGAAGTGCGCCAGCCCCCGCTGATCGGCGTCCTCGTGGATGCTGCCCACATCGACGGCCAGCCGCATCGACACGCGCTTGGCCGGGCGGCCGTTCTGGCGCAGGAAGTAGCGCAGCCCGTTGGCCAGCCGGCCGGTGCGCACCGACGGATCGACCGGCAGGGCGGCGTCGAGCGGCGCGGTGGCGGCATCGGCCGCGATCGTCTGGGCCGGCGGCGCCGGCGCGGCCACCTGGGCGCGAGGGGTGCTGGGGGCGGCCGTAAGAGCCAGGGCAACGAGGGCGGCGAGCACGGGCAGGCGCGAGGTCATAGGTGTCCTTGAGACGCGGCGACCGGTCCGATGGCCGCACGGCCGGGGGCGCGGCCTTCATCATCCCCTGAAACCCGGAGCGTCGCCGAAGAGCCTGAGGCAGCGCTGTCGTCGCGCCGCGCCCCGGCCCGCTAAGATTGTCCGGCCATGACCTTGACCATCACCCGCCTGTCCCCCGACGTCCCGATGCCGGCCTACGCCACGGCCGGCGCCGCCGCCTTCGACCTGGCCGCCGCCGCCGAGACGGTGGTGCCGCCGCGCGGCATCGCCCTGGTCCCGACCGGGCTCGTCGTGGCCGTGCCGGACGGACACTTCCTGGCCATCCTGGCGCGCAGCAGCACGCCGCTGAAGCGCGGCCTGATGGTCGCCAACGGCGTCGGGGTCGTCGATGCGGACTACTGCGGCCCGGCCGACGAGGTGAAGATCCAAGTCATCAACGTCACCGACCAGCCGGTGACGGTGGCCGTGGGCGACCGCATCGCCCAGGGCATGGTGCTGGCGGCCCCGCGCCTGACCTTGGTTGAAGGCGCCGCCACGAACACGGCCTCGCGAGGCGGTTTCGGCAGCACCGGCCGCTAGCGCCACCGCCGCGCCCGGCGGCCGAGGTTGGCCGGGGCGACGGGCCGGGCTACGATGGTTTGGTGCTGGCTGAGGTCCACCGTGCGTTCGTCGCGCGGCGGCGCGGCACGCGGTTGGTGCTGCTCTCGGACTTCGACGGCACCCTGGCTGAGTTCGATCTCGACCCCACGGTTCCCCGAATTCGGTCGGACGCCTTTGCCGCGCTCGTCGCGCTGTCATCGCTCTCCCATGTCACTCTCGGACTGGTCAGCGGCCGTCGTGTCGCCGACCTGGCCCGGCGGGTGCCGCTCGGCTCGGAGGTCTACCTGGCGGGGCTGCACGGCCTCGAGATCGCCGTGGGCGAGCGGCGCTGGCAACACGACGCGGTGCGCCCGGCGCTGTCGGCCGCGCGCGCCCTGGAGCTGGCCCTGACCGAGGTCGTGACCCGGGCTCCCGGCGCGCGCCTCGAGTCCAAGGGGCCCTCGGTGGCCGTCCACGTCCGCGGCGTGGCCCGGGAGCAGCGCGCGGCGGTGCTCGACGCCGCCGACCGCGTCGCCGAGCCCTGGCTCGCGAGCGGCGCGCTCAAGCGCCTGCTCGGCGCCGACGTCCACGAGTTCCTGCCGGCGGCGCCGTGGACCAAGGGCGACGCCGTCCGCTGGATCGTCCACGACGTCGAACGCCTGACCGGCCAGCCGGCGTGGGTCGCCTACTTCGGCGACGACCTCACCGACGAGGACGCCTTCCGCGCCATCGACGAGGGCGTCTCGGTGGTGGTCGGACGGCGCGCCTCCACCGCGCGCTACCGCCTCGAGTCCACGGCCGACGTCGCCGCGGTACTGCGCGACGTGGCCGAGACCGCCGCGGCCGAAGTCGGCGTCTGAGGGGCCCGCGGGCCGGGTCGCAACCGGGCCTCGGCACAGCACTGCGCCGGACCGCGCGCCACGGCACGGGACCGATCGGCCGACGCGCCGGCGAGCGCCGGTCTCGCGCGATCCGGCGTGGTATTCTGGCCGTCCTCTGATGAAAGCAGTCATCGCATGCGGATAGGCGTCATTGGCACGGGCAAGATCGGTCAGCTGAGAGCCACCACCATCCGCGAGCATCCGGCGGCCCGCCTGGCCGCCGTTTACGATCTCGATGCCGCGTCGGCGGCCAGGGCGGCCGCCTCGAGCGGCGCCACGGTGGCCGCCTCGCTCGACGCCTTCTTCGACGTGCCCATGGACGCGGTCGTCATCTCGACCCCGGTGCACGTCCACGACGACACCTGCCTGACCGCGTTCGCGCGCGGGCTGCACGTGCTCATCGAGAAGCCGGTCACCAACACGGCCGCCAGCACCAAGCGCCTGGTCGACGCGGCCCTGGCGGCCCGGCGCGCCTTCGGCGTCGGCTTCAACCTGCGCTACTACCCCGCCATCAAGTTCATGCACGAGGCCATCGGCGCCGGCCAGATCGGCGCCGTCGACCACTTCCGCGTCTTCGGCGGGCACGAGGGCCTGCCCAAGTTCGTGCACGACTGGGAGTTCAAGGCGCCGCTCTCGGGCGGCGGCGCGATGTGGGACGTCGGCATCCACATGACCGACCTGACGCGCTACTTCCTGGGCGAGATCACCGAGGTGTTCGGCTTCTCGAGCGAGCGCATCTGGAAGGTGCCCGGCTCGGAAGACAACGCCATGGCGGTGTTCCGCAGTCCCGACGGCATCGCCGCGTCATACCAGGCGACGTGGACGGAGTGGAAGGGCTACGGCTTCTTCATCGAGGCCTACGGCGACAAGGGGATGGTGCGCGCGGCCTACGCGCCGATGCGCAACACGCTCGTGACCATGGACCGGCCCGGCGGCGCGCGCAAGACCACCAACCGCTACTACCCCGAGATCGCGGTGCGCGAGAAGCTCTTCACCTGGAAGACCACGGCGCTGGCCTCGTTCCGCGAGGAGCTGAACGACTTCCTCGCCTATGTGGACGGCAACCGCGACGTCACCATGGCCGACGGCTACGCCGGCCTGCGCGCCGCCGAAGTCGCCGAGGCCGTGCGCGACAGCTCGGCGTCGGGCACGCCCGTGAAGCTGCCGGCGCTCGGACGCATGCCGTGACCATGAGCCTCATCATCACGGTCGTGGACGGCCACGACGTGCTGCGCGGCATGCTCGAGGCGTTGCGCCGCCAGGTCGGGGCGCCGCCGCTCCGGATTCTCGCGCCCTACGACGACTCGCGTCCCGACATCGGCGCCCTGGCGCCCGAGTACCCCGAGGTGGAGTTCTTCAGCATCGGGAGCGTGGCCACTGGCCATCCCATCGACTCTGCCGGCGGCCAGCACGAGCTCTTCGACCGGCGCCGCGCCGCCGGTCTGAAACGCGCCGACGGGGACCTGGTGGCCATTCTCGAGGACCGGGCCCCGGCCCGGCCCGACTGGTGCGCCACCATGGCGCGGCTGCACCGCGAGTTGCCGCACGCGGTCATCGGCGGCGCCATCGAGTGTGCCTCCACCGACACGCTCAACTGGGCCTTCCACGCCTGCGACTTCAGCCGCTACGCGCCGCCCTTCGAGGCCGGCCCGCGCGAGTGGGTGTCGGACGTCAACGTCTGCTACAAGCGCCGCGCCCTGGAGATGACCCGGGACTTGTGGCACACGCGCTTCCACGAGCCGGAAGTGCACTGGCGTCTGATGCAGCTGGGCGAGACGCTGTATCTCACGCCCGAGGCGGTGGTCGATTACAAGACGCCCTACCGGAGCCTGACCGGGGTGCTGCCCGAGCGGTTCCAGTGGGGCCGCCTGTTCGGCTACATCCGCGCCCGCAACGTCTCGCCGCTGGCCCGCCTGAAGTTCATCGCCGCCGGCCCCCTGTTGCCGCTGGTGCTGTTCAAGCGCCACGCCGGGGCCCAGGCCCGCCGCGGCCAGAGCGGGCGTTTCTGGCGCGCCGCCCCGGTGATGCTGCCGCTGCTGATGGCGTGGTCGGCCGGCGAGGTGTGGGGCTACATCACGAGGCGCGGGTGACCACGCCGCCCGAGTACGACACGATCGTGGTCGGCTCCGGCGCCGCCGGCGGCTGGGCGGCCAAGGAGCTCACCGAGCGCGGCCTGCACACGCTGCTGCTCGAAGCCGGCCGGTCGCTCGACCCGGTTCGCGACTTCCCCGAACCACCCGCCAAGGATCACTCGAAGCTTCAGCTCATGACCCGGGCCCGGGCCTTCCTCGACGGCCAGGGGATGCAGGCGCGCTGCATGTCCTACAGCCGGCTGACGCGCCATCTGTTCGTCAACGATCGGCAGAATCCCTACAGCACCGGCCGCGGCGCGCCGTTCAACTGGTATCGCGGCCGGCAGGTCGGGGGCCGCCTGCACCTGTGGGGCCGCAACGCCCTGCGCATCGGCAACAACGAGCTGCACGCCGCCCGCGTCGACGGCGTCGGCCTCGACTGGCCCATCGACTACGAGGAACTGGCCCCCTGGTACGAGCGCGTCGAGCGCTTCCTCGGCGTGCACGGCAGCGCCGCCGGCATCCCGAGCATCCCCGACGGGGTCTACGATCGGCCGCTGCCGGTGACGACGAGCGAGCGTTCGATCCTCGACCGTCTGGCCGCGGCCTGGCCGGACCGACCGGCCACCACCTGCCGCATCGTGCGTCACAACGGCGACCGCGTGCCGCCGCCGCTCGTCGCCGCCGGCGCCACCGGCCGCCTGGCGCTGCAGAGCGACGCGGTGGTCGCCCGCCTGCTCGTCGACGGCGCCGGCCGGGCCACCGGCGTCGAGTACGTGGACCGGGTCACCGGCGCGCGCCACGAAGCGCGGGCCCGGGCCGTCGTCCTCTGCGCCTCGACCATCGAGTCGCTGCGCATCCTCCTCAACTCGCGCTCGCCGCAGCATCCCGACGGCCTCGGCAACTCGTGCGGGCAGCTCGGCCGCGGCCTGACCGATCACGTGATGATCTTCGAGGCCGGGCCGCACCCGGTCGAGGGCGCCCCGCGCACCGATCCCTACGACTTCGGCGCGCAGTCGGGCATCTACATGCCCAGCTTCCGCAATGCCAACGGCCGCCACGACGCCGGATTCTTGCGCGGCTACTCGCTGCTCGGCTCGGTCGGCCGCATCGAACCGGGCTGGTTCTTCATGGCCGTCGGCGAGATGCTCCACGACCCGGACAACCGCGTCACCATCGATCCGTCCCGCCGTGACGCCTGGGGCATCCCGGTGGCGCGCATCCGCTGCGTGCACGGTCCCAACGAGGCGGCCATGGTGCGGGACATGCGCGCGACGCTGAACGATCTGGCGGGCACGTGCGGCCTCGAGGTCGATCACCTGCGCAAGGAAAGCCTTGCCGGCCGCCTCGTCTACCAGGTGACGCGGCGGCTGGTCTACACGCGCGAGGGCGCGCTGCTGCCCGGCTCGGCAATTCACGAAGCCGGCGGCGCGGCGATGGGCGACGCGCCGGCCACCTCGGTGCTCAACCGGCACAACCAGTGCTGGGACGCGCCCAACGTGTTCGTCACCGACTCGGCCGCGTTCACGACCTCGCCCTTCCAGAATCCCGGGCTGACGATCATGGCCCTGTCGGCGCGCGCCGGACACTTCATCGCCGACGGGCTCGCGGCCGGGACCCTGTAGTCCGTCAGCGCCGGCCCTCGGGGGCCGTCTCGGGGGCCGTCTCGGGATCGGGCCCGACGCCGACCGGTCAGCTGAGCGTCTTCAGCGCCTCGGGCATCGGCACGGCCGGACGCCACCCGAGCGCCTGCCGGGCCACCGTGTTGTCGTAGGTCAACGGCTTGCAGCGCGCTGCCAGGCGCGCCGGGTGGAGCATGCCGGGCGTGAGGCCGAGCCGGTGGGCCACGCCGCCGCCCGCCGCCAGCAGCGGCCACGGCACATCGACGACGCGCGTGCCCGGCGCGGTGGCGGCGGCGAGTGCGCGCATGTAGGCCGCGCGCGTCGGGCGCTGGTCGTCGACGATGTTGGCCACCACGCGTCCAGCCGGCGCCTCCGCCGCGGCGAGGATCGCGCCGGCGCAGTTGTCGACGTGGGTCAGCGGCAGCTCGGCGCCCCCGGCCAGCGCCAGCCACAGGCCGCCGGGCGCGGGCATCCCGAGGTGATAGAACCAGCCGCGGCCGGGTCCGAACACCAGGCCGGGGCGAACGATGCGCCAGTCGAGCGGCGCGCGGGCGCGCACCAGTTGCTCCTGCGCCAGCTTGGCGCCGACGTAGGGGCCGCGGCTGGCCGCGTCGCCTTCGAGGGGCGAAGTCTCGTCGAGCCGCGCACCCGCCGGCAGCGCGCGGTAGTCGTAGACGGCGAGCGAGCTGACCAGCACCAGCCGGGCCGCCCCGCTCCCGGTCATAGCCGTCAGCAGCTGCGTGGTGGCGGCCAGCGTGTCGCGCGCCTGCTCGTCGGGACCGCCGGCCAGCGACGCCGCGCAGTGGATCACCGCGTCGACCCCGACGAGCGCCCCCTCGAGCGCGCCCGCAACGCTGAGGTCGGCGACGATCGTCTCGGTGCCGGCCAGGGCCGGGGCGAGCCTGGTGCGCACGACGCGGGTGACGTGATGGCCTCGCGCCAGGGCCGCCCGCACGACCGCGCCGCCGATGAAGCCGCCGGCGCCGGTGACGAGCAGCCGCAGCGGCCGGGACGGAGGCGAAAGGCTGGTGGTCGGGGGCACGGCGGAGCTATCTTACTTGCAGGCGCGACGGGCGCTCTCCCCACAGCGTGGCCATGCGCCGGATCCTGCACCTCGACATGGACGCGTTCTACGCGTCGGTGGAACAGCGCGACAACCCCGAGTTGCGCGGCCGCCCGGTCGCCGTCGGCGGCGCGCCCGACAAGCGCGGCGTCGTCGCCGCGGCCAGCTACGAGGCTCGTACCTACGGCGTGCGCTCGGCCATTCCCATGTCCCGCGCCGTCCGGCTCTGCCCGGCGCTGGTCATCGTCCATCCCGATTTCCAGAAGTACCGGCAGGTCTCGCAGCAGGTCTTCGCCCTCTACCGCGCCGTCACCCCGCTCGTCGAGCCGCTGTCACTCGACGAGGCTTATCTCGACGTCACCGAGAACGCCTGGGGCGAGCCGCTCGGCGTCGCCGTGGCCCGGCGCCTCAAGGCCCAGATCCGGGAAACGACCGGGCTTGACGGCCTCGGCCGGCGTGGCCCCGAACAAGTTCCTGGCCAAGATCGCGTCGGGATGGCAGAAGCCCGACGGCCTGACGGTGATTGCGCCCGAACGCGTCGAGCGCTTCCTGCAGGGCCTGCCGGTGGACGCGCTCTGGGGCGTCGGGCCGGTGACGGCAAAGAAGCTGCAAGAGCACGGCATCACCCGGCTGGTCGACGTGCGCGCCGCCGACCTCGAGGCCCTGCGCGGCATCGTCGGGTCGCTGGCCGACTGGCTCAAGGATCTCGCCGACGGCAAGGACGCCCGGGCGGTGGAGCCCGAACGGGCGTCGAAGTCTTCCGGGTCGGAGTGCACCTACGAACACGACCTGACCAGCCTGGAGGAGATCCGCCGCGAGATCGCCGAAATGGCCGGCGACGGCGCGGCCTGGCTGGAGAAGCGGCAGCTCTTCTCGAGGACGGTCGTCATCAAGGTGCGCTACGCCGACTTCGAGACGGTGACGCGCAGCCACAGCGCCGAGGCCACGCGTAATGCGGCAGCCATCACCGCCCGAGCGCTGGCCCTGCTCGAGAAGACCGAGGCCGGGGCGCGGCCGGTGCGTCTGCTCGGCGTCAGCATGCACAACCTGGCCGACACGACCGACAAGCCGGAACGCCCCGCCCGTCCCGGTGCCGGGCCCCGCCTGCCCTTCGACGAGCCCTAGCCGCCGCCAGACGCTCTCAGGGCGTCACCACGCGCACGCGCTTCAGCGCCACTTCCTGCACCGGCGCCTCGCCGTTCACCGGCACCGCCTCGATGGCCTTGGCCACCGCGAGGCCGTCCACCACCATGCCGAAGACCGTGTACTTCTGGTCGAGCGACGCGGCCCGCGCGGTGACGATGAAGAACGAGGTGCTGGCGGAATCGGGATCGGCCTGGCGCGCCATCGAGACGACGCCGACGTCGTGCGGTTGCGCGTTGAACTCGGCCTTCAACTGGCGCACGTGCTTTTCCTGCGCTTCCGAGAGCGGCGTCTTGCGCGTGGAGAGCATGCCGGTCTGCACGACGAAGCCGGGCACGACCCGGTGGAAGGTGGTGCCGTCGAAGACGCCGAGTTCGGCCAGCCGCAGGAAGTTGCGCACGTGCTCGGGGGCCTGGTCGGGCGTGAAGGCGATGGTGATGTCGCCGAGCGACGTCTCCAGCACGGCCCGATGCCGAGCCAGCATTTCCACCGTGGCGGTCGAGAACGGCGGCGGCACCTCGGCCGGCGTGTCGCGAATCACCACCGCGGTGACGGCCACCGGCTCGAGCGGCACGCCCTTGTCGTCGGCGGCGCCTTCGGAGATGCGCTGGGCCACGCGCAGCCCCTCGCTGACGCGGCCGAACACGGTGTGCCCGCCGTCGAGCGACGGCTGGTCGACGATGCAGATGAAGAACTGCGTGCCGCCGCTGTCGGGACGCCCAGGCACGATCACCGCCGAGACGGCACCCCGCGTGTGCTTCTCGGTGAGGCCCTCGCGCGCCACCAGGTTGAGGCCGCCGGTGCCGGCCCTGGCGCGGGTGGCCGGGTCCGTGGTGAGCGGATCGCCGCCCTGCACGATGCCTTGCCGCACGACGCGGTGGAACGTGGTGCCGGTGAAGCCGCCCTCCCGCGCCGTCTTGATGAACAGGCCGACGTGATTGGGCGCGTGCTCGGGCAGCAGGTCGATGACGATGTCGCCGAGCGCGGTGGTGAGCACGGCCTGCTGTCCGCGCATCTGTTCCAGCGTGAGCGGCGTGACGAAGGGCACCGGGGCCGCGGGTGGCTTGGCGGCGGGCGCCGCCGGCTGGGCCGGGGCGGCGGGACGCGGCCGCGGGGCCGCCTGGCGCGCCTCGGCGCCGGCCGCGGTCATCAGCACGATCGTCAGGAGCCCCAGCACGCGCATCATCTCGCCTCCGCCGCCGCATTGTAGCGCCGCCGGGCGCCGTCCGTCCCGTCGCCGGACCCCGCTGACTTCATGGCGCGGCGAACCGGCAACGCGGAGCGCCCGTCCAACTCCACGAATGCGGCCGCGCGAGGCCGTCTTGCACCACGGCGGGATGGCGGGGGGCGATGGAAGGGAGTCCTCCCCCATGTTGCGCCCGCGCCTCACGCCCGTCCTCGTCTCGATGGCCTTCGCGGCCCTCGCCGCGGCGGCCGACCCCGTCGCCGTCGCCAGCCCGCCGCTGTCGGCGCGCCTCCGCCCGCAGTCGCCGCGCGTGGCCACGTGGCTCACCCGCGGCCTCGAACGATCGCCGACGATGCGGGCGCTGGCCCAGCAGGTGGAACGCGGCGACGTCATCGTCTACCTGGAAATTGCCTACGCCCTGGACCCGGGCGTGGCGGCGTGCGTCACCTGGATGGCCGCCTCGCCCTCGACCCGCTACGTCCGCGTGTCGATGCGGCCGAACCTGCGCGAAGCCGACGCCGTCGCCATGCTGGCTCACGAACTGCAACATGTGGTCGAGGTCATCGACCACCCGGAGGTCACGTCGAGCGAGGCGCTGGCGGCGCTCTACAGGCGCATCGGCCGCCGCACGGGCACGAAGGGCGTGGCCTGGGACACGCTCGCCGCGCTGCGCGCCGGTGATTCGGCCCGGCTCGAGATCGTGCGCGGCACCTAGACCGGCGCGGCCCGGTCGTCAGGGCAGGAACGTCGCGATGTCGTCGAGCGGCAGCCGGCTGATGTCGGGCACCTGCGCGCCCGGCGCCGGATAGCCCACGACCAGCAGCAGGAACGGCCGCTCGTTGGCGGGGCGGCCGAGCAGCGTGTTCAGGAAGCCCATCGGACTCGGTGTATGCGTGAGGCTGGCCAGGCCGGCCTCGTGGATGGCCGTGATCAGGATGCCGGTGGCGATCCCGACCGACTCGGTGGCGTAGTAGTGCTTGACCACCCCGCCGCCGGGCGCCACGGCGTAGGCGCGCACGAAGATGGCGATGAGCCACGGCGCGTTTTCCAGGAACGGCTTGTGCGGGTCGGTGCCGAGCGGCGCCAGCGCCTCGAGCCATTCCTTGGGCGCGCGCTTCTCGTAGAACTCCCGCTCCTCCGCCTCGGCGGCCACCCGCAGGCGCCGCCGCAACCCGGCATCCGCCCCGATGGCGACGAAGTGCCACGGCTGCTGGTTGGCCCCGCTCGGCGCCGTGCCGGCGGCGCTGAGGCAGCTCTCGATGACCTCGCGCGGCACGGGGTCGGGCGCGAAGTCGCGCACGGTTCTGCGCCGGTCCACGAGGCGGGCGAACTGGGCGGCGCGCGTCCGCGTGTCTTCCGCCGAGAGCCGGTGGTGGTCGAGGGGACGGAGGGTCACGGACATCAACGGCTCCCGGGTTACTCGCGGCCGCGGGAGCGATAGAGCTGCCGCAACGACTTGGCGATGGTCTTCGACGAGGCCCGTTCCTTGAGCCGCTCACGCACGTCCTGTTTCGCGCCGAGCGCCAGGGCTTCGTCCTGCAGCTTGTGGAAGCTCTCGAGGCGAAGGGCGTCGAGGACGCCGGCGGCCAGCGCCTCGCGCACGGCGCAGCGCGGCTCGGTGCGGTGCTGGCAGTTGGTGAAGTGACAGCCGACGGCCAGCGCCTCGATGTCCTCGAAGCTGGCCTGCGGCGCGTCGGGCTCGGTCCAGAGCTGCAGTTCGCGCATCCCGGGGGTGTCGATGAGCAGACCGCCGCCGGGCATCGGCACGAGCTGGCGATGACGCGTGGTGTGGCGGCCGCGCTGATCGTGCGCGCGCACTTCGGCGGTGGCCAGCATCTCGTGACCGAGCAGCTGGTTGATGAGCGTGGACTTGCCCGCCCCCGAGCTGCCGAGCAGCGTGCCGGTCTGGCCGGCGCCGAGGGCGGCGCGCACCTGTTCCACGCCGCGGCCGTCGCGCACGCTCACGGCGTAAACGTCCACGCCCGGGGCCACGGCGCGGCATTCCTCGAGCTGCGCCTCGACGCGGTCGGACAGGTCGGCCTTGCTCAACAGCACCTGCGGCATGGCGCCGCTTTCCTTGGCCATCACCAGATAGCGTTCCAGCCGTCGCGGGTTGTAGTCGCGGTCGAGGCCCATGACGATGAAGACGACGTCGATGTTGGCGGCCACCACCTGCTGCTCGGTCAGCTCGCCGGCGGCCTTGCGCGAGAAGTGGCTGCGGCGCTGCAGCACGTGCTCGATGGTCGCGCTGCGCTCGCCGGGGTTCATGCTGATGGCCACCCAGTCGCCGACGGCGGCCATGGCCTGGCGTCCGGTCGCCTCGTGCAGGAGCTTTCCGGAGTGCTGCCCGCGGACGTCGCCGGTGGCGGTGTAGAGTCGGAGCAGATGGTTGTATTCGATGGCCACCCGCGCCGGCACGAGCCCCTGCGCCGCGTGGGGACGGAACGCCTCGGCCCACCGCTCGTCCCAGCCGTAGAGCGCCAGATCCACCGGGGTCGCCACGCTGGGGATCTCGTCGGCGGCGTCGCTGGGCGGCGGCTCTGGCATCGCGGTAGTGTCCCGCGTCTCGTGGCAACTGACAAGAGCGCCGCCACGGTGGCCCCGGCGTGACCAATCAGCTCTCGCTCTTCGAAACGCCCGACGAGCCGACCGGCGCAGCCGACCGGGGCGGGGACGAGGCGCTGGCCGCACGGCGGGCCCGCGGCGCGGCGCTGGCCGCGGTGCTGCCGGCGGACCTGGCCTTCGGCACGAGCTCGTGGACGTTCCCGGGCTGGGCCGGGCTGGTGTACCCGTCGGGCCTCTCGGCGGCCGGGCTCGGACGCGAGGGGCTGCGGCACTACGCGCGGCATCCGCTCTTGCGCACGGTCGGCGTCGACCGCAGCTACTACGCGCCGGTGCCGCTCGACGACCTGCGCGGTTACGCCGCCCAGCTTCCCGACGGCTTCACCTGCTGCGTCAAGGCGCCCGCCCTGGTCACCTCGCGGCTCGCCCCCGGCTTCGGCGGCCCTCGCCCCGGCGGCGCCGCCCTCAATCCCGACTTCCTCTCGGTGCCGCGCCTCGTCGACGATTTGCTGACGCCGCTGGCCGTTGGACTCGGCCCGCACACCGGACCGGTGGTGCTGGAGTTCCCGCCCGGCGCCCGCGATCCGGAGCGTCCACCCGCCGCCTTCATCGACGCCCTCGACGGCTTCCTCGGAGCGCTGCCGCGTGACTTCGCCTATGCCGTCGAGATCCGCGATCGCACGCTGCTGACGCCGGCCTATCGCGCCGTGCTCGCCCGCCACGGCGTGGCCCACACCTACAACTACTGGAGCGCGATGCCGATGCCGCTGGCGCAAGCCGACGTGGTGCCGCCGGAGGAGCCGCCCTTCACGGTCGTGCGGCTGCTGCTCAAGCCCGGCACCTGGTACGAGGATCAGCGCGATCGCTTCCGGCCCTTCAACCGCCTGGTCGAACCCGACGAAACGATGCGCGACCAGGTCGTGGCCCTGACCCGGCGGGCCCTGAGCCGGGGCCGCAAGGTCTACGTGCTGGTGAACAACAAGGCCGAAGGGTCGTCGCCGCTCACCATCGAGGCGCTGGCCGAGCGCGTCGCGGCGGCGTTGGCGCTGCGCGATGACGCCCGAGGCCCGGTCGTCGACCGCCGGTGACAGGCTAGCGGCGACCTTCGAGGCGCTGCCCGATCCACTGGGCCGCGGCGGCGGCGAAGACCTCGGCCCATTCGTGGCCGCCCTCGAACTCGCACACCGACCAGGCCGCGCCGCCGCGGCGCAGCCCCGCCACGTCGGCGGCCAGCGCCTCGGCGCTGTAATACGGATCGCGACGACCGCGGCCGATGAGCACCGGCGGCAAAGCGGCGGCGTGCGGCGCGACATCGGGCGGCAGGTCGCCGCCGAGCACCACGACGCCGGCGCAGGCCGGACCGGCGGCGAGCCCGACGCGATAGGCCTGGGCCGCGCCCTGCGAGAAGCCCACGACCACGAGCGGCGCGCGCGCGGCTTCCTGGCGGCGGACGAGGTCGTGCACCGCCAGCGCGTAGCCGATGTTGTCGGCAATCGCCTGGTCGCGATCCTCGCGCGTCATCCACGACGCGACCACCTCGGAGGTGGCCCGCGCATAGAACCGGTGCAGGCCCTGCACGCTGACGCGCAGCCACGCGTGCGCCGGATCGAGGCGCGCCAGCTGGGGCAGGTGCACCGCCGCCGATTCGGCGTAGCCGTGGAAGCCCATGAGCACCGGGAACGGCCCGCCGCCCTCGGGGCGATCGATGAGGACCCGGCCGTGCGTGGTCGTGGCGATCAGCTGTTCGTGAGCAGCCATGGGCGCGGCGCGAGCGCTAGTGGAGCACGTCGAACATCCGGCTGAACTTGATGATCAGGCTGCGGTCGGTGCGTTCGGGCCGGCGCGGCTCGAAGTCGTAGAGGCCGCGCGTGTCGTTGTAGACGATGAACAGGCCGGTGTTGGCCGCCTGCAGCCAGCCGACGCGCAGGTTGACCGACCAGACGTCGGCGCGGTCGTTGTACTGGATGAGCGACTGCGCGAAGATGCGCGGCGTGAACGAGTAGGACAAGCGGGTGCGCACCAGGTTGGTGACGAAGTCGCCCTGCGGCAGGTCGACGTCGTTGCGCTGGTAGGACAGTTCGGCGGTGAGCGCCTGGCCGCCGCGCACGCGCACCGTCGGGCTGATGGTCTTGCGGTGGCCGCTGAAGAAGCCGCCGAAGAAGGTCTGCAGGTTGAAGCTCACCGGCGCGCCCTGGTTGGTCATGATCACCGGCTGCGCCTCGATGTTCTTGTAGTCGCCGGGCGGCACGAAGATGCCGGGGTAGATCTCGAACGGCGCGCGCACGCCTTCCTGGGTGAGGTTGACGCCGCTGTGGATCTCGGTGCTGTTCTTGAACTGCCAGTGGTTGTCGAGGTGCAGGTAGCCGGTTTCCTGGAAGCCGTCGAAGCCCCAGAAGCCGCGGAAGGTGGCGTGCGGACGCAGCTCCTGGAACGGCCCTTTCGGCCGGAAGCGGGTCATCACCCGCACGTCGGGCTTGCGGTAGCCGCGCCGCGACAGGAAGCCGACCTCGGGATTGAACTGCTCGCCGACCTGCTGGTAGCCGGCATCGACGTCGAGCTTGCGCAGGTTGGTGCGCGAGCGCAGGTTGAAGGCGAGGAAGTCCTCCTCGGCCCCGGAGGTGTCCGGCGTGCGCGTCTTGGCCACGAAGCCAGAGACGACCGTGTTCTGCCGCACGCCCAAGCGTCCGTCGAGGGCGAAGGTCTGGTTGTTGTCGCCGTCGCCGGCCCGGTCGCCGACGGCGGCGCGGTTCACGATCAGGCCGCCGATCGACGAGCGGTTGGGCAGGTCGCGGGCCACGCGCAGCACCGAGAAGTTGTTGCCCGGCAGCGTCGTGCCGGCATCGTTGGTCTGCATGTTGAGCAGCCCGACGTTGTACTTGCCGACCTTGCCCGAGAGCCGGCCGCCGGCCACGATCGGCACGGCCTCGCCGGAGGCGCCCAGGCCGATGCGGCGGCTGAAGAAGAGATCGACCTCGCCGGGATTGCCCACCGAGAAGAATCCGGCGTTCTCGAGGAAGAAGGGCCGCTTCTCGGGGAAGAACAGGTTGAAGCGATCGAGGTTGACCTGCTGGTCGTCGACCTCGACCTGGGCAAAGTCGGTGTTGACCGTGGCGTCGAGGGTGAGGCTGGGCGTCACGCTGTACTTCAGGTCGCCGCCGACCTCGCCCGAGGTGTCGCCGTCGACCGGCTTCACGCCCGAGGTGATGGCCGAGCCGAGCACGAAGGGCATCAGCTTCAGGTTGCGCACGACCGGCGTGCGGATGCCGCTGACGGCTCCGGCCAGTGACACCCGGTAGAGATTGAACTGGCGCGGAATCGGCGCCCAGTAGGCGCGCTCGTTGCGGCGCCGGATGTTGCGCTGGAAGTTGACGCCCCACGTCTGCTCGGGCGAGGCCGGGAAGCGCAGCGTGCGGAAGGGAATGGCGAACTCCGCCGTCCAGCCGATCTCGGTGGTCCGGCTGCGCACCTGCCAGGCGCCGTCCCAGTTGACGTTGAAGCCGCTGCCCGACCCCGACGCCTGCATCTGCGCCCCGGCCAAGCCGCCGCCGCCCTGCCCTTCGAGGGTGGACTGGCCGTCGTACTCGACGCCGGCCGGGTTGGTGCCGAAGACGAAGCCGTTCTGCCGGTCGCGGTAGGTGTCGAAGATGACCTGGAAGCTGTCGACGTTGTCGAGCGGCGCGTCGCGGCGCGAATCCGAGACCACGATGCCCGACGGCTCGCGGTCGTACATGACGGCGCCGATGTAGAGCATGTCCTTGGTGAAGATCATCCGCACTTCGGTGCGCTCGCTGGCCGGCGCGCCCTCCTGCGGCTGCTCCTGGAAGAACCCCTCGATCGGTGTGGCCGCCGCCCACGCCGGGTCGCCGAGCACGTCGCCGTCGAGGGTCGGTCCCTCGCTCACCTCCGTGGCGGTCGCGGTCGGCCGCGGACGCATGGCGATGGAGCCGTCCTGCGCCTGCGCGGCGGCGACTGACAGCACCAGCCCTGCAAGGAGGACAGCGCCCGTCGTACACAATTCGAGCCTGGGACGACGAGACACGGAGTCGGACATGAGCCCTCGGAACGAACGCGCGGCAGGGATGCCGGCGCCAGGTAATATACCGGTCAGACCGCCGCTCCCATGTCATCGCTTGTCATCGAAATCGCCCCGGGCGAGCCGCCCCTGCCGGGCACTCTCTACCCGGCCAGCGGCGGGCCGCAGGGCAATGCGCCGCTCCTGGTGCTCGCCCACGGCGCCGGGGCCGGCCAAGCCAGCCCGTTCATGCGTCGTTTCGGCGCCCTGCTCGCCGCCCAGGGCGTGGCCGTGCTGACGTTCGACTTCCCCTACATGGCCGCCAAACGCAAGCTGCCCGACCGGCCGCCTCAACTGGAACGCGCTTTCCTGGCAGCCATGACGGCCGCGCTGGCGGCGGTGCCGGCGGCGCGGGCCCTCTTTGTCGGAGGCAAATCGATGGGCGGGCGCATGGCTACCCATCTGGCCGCGCAGCCGGAGCGGTGGACCGGTCCGGTGCCGCTGGCCGGTGCCGTGGCCTTCGGCTACCCGCTGCGGCCGCCCGGTCCGCGCGGCGGCGACCGCGTGTCGCACCTACGGCGGCTCGGCGTGCCGACGCTGGTCGTGCAGGGCACCCGCGATACCTTCGGCGGCCCCGACGACGTGCGGGCCGAGGTCGGCGACGTGCCGCACCTCGAGATCCTGCCGGTCCCGACTGGCGACCACTCGCTGACCGTGCTGAAGTCGGCCGCCGCGCAAGCCGACGTCGATCACGACATCGCCACCCGCGTTGCGGCGTGGATGCGGCGTCATGCCGGGGTCTAGCCGCCGCGCCGCCGGGGCGCGGGTCCGGCCCTCGGCAGCGACGCGGCGGGAGTTCCTGCGCCTCGCCCTCGCCGGCGCCGTGCCGCTGGCCAGTCAGGCGGTGCCGCCGCCGACGCCGCGCGGCGGACCGACCGCCGACGAGTTCGTGTTCGCGCGCCTGCGCTACGACTCGGGCGATTGGGACTACAACCCGAAGGTGGCCGCCAACGTGCTGAACTCGGTCGTCGAGTACACCACGCTGCGCGTCTACCCGCAGGAGGTGGTCATCACCGCCGATTCGGCCGAACTCGGCGCCTTCCCCTTCCTGTTCATGACCGGCCACCGGCTGGTGCGCTTCTCGGATCGCGAACGCCGCCAGCTCCGCGCCTGGATCCACGGCGGCGGGCTGCTCTTCTCCGACGACTGCAACCACGACGTGGCCGGGCTCTACGCGACCTCGTTCGAACGCGAGATGCGAGGCCTGTTTCCCGGTCCGGACACGCTCGCCAAGCTGCCCCGCACGCACCCGCTCTATCGCGCCTTCTTCCCGTTCCCCGAGGGCCCGCCGCAGACCGCGCACGAGTTGAACGGCTGGGGCGACGACCTCGTGCACGACTACCTGCGCGGCGTCGAGCACGACGGCCGGCTGGGCGTGCTGTATTCCAACAAGGACTACGGCTGCGAGTGGGACTACGACTGGCGCAACAAGCGCTTCCAGCGCGACGACAACACCAAGTTCGCGGTCAACGTCGTGGTCTACGCCATGTCGTAGCGCCGTGGTCTAGCTGTAGGCGGCGCCCATCATGATGCGCCGGATGCGGCACCACGGCGAGCCGTGCGAGGGATGGTTGATCTGCACCGGCTGGCCCTTGGCATCGCCGGTCGTGCCGAACATCTCCCAGTGCTCCTTGCCGGTGATGGCGTCGAGGTTCTGCCAGAAGTCGGTGGTGATGGCGTTGTAGGTGACGTCGCTCACCATGCGCGTCTTCTTGCCGTTCTTGATCTCCCAGAAGGCATCGCCGCCGAACTGGCCGTTGAAGCGCTGCTGGTCGATGGAGTAGCTGCCGCGGCCGTCGACGAGCACGCCGTCCTTGGTGTCGGCGATGATCTCGTCGGGCGTCGGCGATCCCGGCGGGCCGGCATCGACGTGCACGTTGGGCATGCGCAGGAACGGGATAGTTCCGCCACGAGGTGGCGAAGGTGCAGCCGCGCGATTCCTTCTCGCCGATGTAGTGCGCCGTCTCGCGGTTGGTCTGGAGGCCGACGAGCGTGCCCTCGCGCACCAGCGGCCACGACTGCGACTTGACCCCGTCGTCGTCGTAGCCCACGGTGCACATGCCGCCCGGCAGCGTGCGGTCGGCGGTGACGTTGAAGAGCTTCGAGCCCATCACGCGCTTGCCGATGTCGCCGAGCTTCACGAAGCTGGTGCCGGCGTAGTTGGCTTCGTAGCCGACGACGCGGTCGAGTTCGGTGGGATGGGCCACGATCTCGTGGATGGTGAGCATGGCGTGCGCCGGGGTCATGATCAGGTCCTTGAGGCCGACGCCGACCGGCGGCGCCGTGCAGTGCTCCACGGCCTCGGCGGCGATGCGCTCGACGTTCTCGAGCATGCGCGCGCCGGTGACCACTTCGTAGCCGGCCGACTTGGGCGCCACCGAGAAGGTGCGCGACTTGAACTTGCCGTCCTTCCGCGCCGACACGGTGAAGCCCGGCGCCGTGCGCCAGATCTCCTGCTCGAGGTAGGACCCTTCGGACGTGGCCAGGTACTTCCACTCGTAGTCGAAGGCCATCTGCGACTGGATGCGGAAGACGCCGGGGACCTTGAGGGCGGCCTCGTTGATCTGCATCAGGAAGGCGATCTTGTCGTCGAGCGACACGTCCTCCGGCTTGACCTGCACCGGCACGGTCCAATAGTCGGTGTAGGCCGGCACCGGCGCCAGCGTGACCTCGAAGCGCTTGCTGATGGCGCTGGCCTTGGCCACCTCGGTGGCCTGGGCGGTCAGCTTCCGGATCTCGGCCTCGGTCACGAACGGACTGCTGGCAAAGCCCCACACGCCGCTGTGGATCACGCGCACGCCGAACCCGGCGCTCTCTTCGTGGCCGCCGGCGCCGAAGCCGAAGCTGTCGGTGACGACGCGGTCGCGCACGGCGACGCTGTCGTTGACGTTCCTGGTGAAGCGGATGTCGGCATAGGTGCAGCCGAGGCGCTTGGCCTCGGTCAGGGCCAGGTCCGAGAGGCCCTTGAATTTCGACTGCAGCACCTGGCCGCGCGGCGACTGGGCAATCAGATCGCCGCACAGATCGCTGGCATACAGGGCCATGCCGGTGGCGCTCAAGGTCTTGACGAATTCGCGTCGCTTCATGGCTATACCGCCGGCGAGATGGACGTCATGGTGAAGTCCTCGAGCATCATGGGCGGCACGAGCGCCGTGCCGGGATTGTCGTAGGCCTCGCCGGTGTGCATCGGCACCGGGCGCCCCAGTTTGGTGATGTTGTTGAAGCTCACCGCCGGCGATTCGTTCCAGCGGAAGTTCTGCACCGGGCCGACGATCTCGCCGTTCTCGATGAGGAACAAGCCGTCGCGGGTCATGCCGGTGTTGAGCAGCGTCATCTGATCGACGGGGCGGATGTACCAGAAGAACGACACCAGCAGGCCGCGCCGGGTGGCCTTGATCATCTCGTCCACGGTGGCCGTGCCGCCCTCCATCACCAGGCTCATGTTGGGCGAGGTGGCCGTGGGGGTCTTCTTCTGCTGCGCCGCCCAGTAGCGGTCGTAGAACAGGTTCTTGACCACGCCCTTCTCCACCCAGGTCACCGGCGGGGCCGCCAGGCCGGCTTCACCGACCGGCGACTGGCGCAGGACGGAGTTGCCGATCTCGCTGCGCAGCGTGAAGTTGTCGCCGAAGACCTTTTCGCCCAAGCGGGTCTGGCCGCGCTCCTTGCCGCTCATGAAGCTGCGGCCTTCTTCCGCCGCGCGGGCGTTGAACGACTGCAGCATCAGCGACAGGTAGCGGGCCGCCGGCCGCGGCTCGAGGATCACGGTGTAGTTGCCGGGCTCGAGGGCCCGCGGTTTGGCCGACTTCAGGGCCTTGTCGGCGGCCACGAGCGTGAGCGCCTCGGCGTCGATATTGGCGATGTCCTTCACGCCGGTGGTGCCGGCCCAGCCCGACCCGGTCTGGTCGGGCGTGCGGCAGGTCAGGATGAAGCTGGCGTCGGCGTAGTGGAAGTAGCTGAACAAACCGACCGAGTTGGCCCGCGCCTCCACCCAGTCGAACTTCGGGATGTAGCCGGCCCCGAGCACGCCCTTCTTTTCGCAGATGTCGGTGCTGGCCTTCACCATCCGGGCCCGCTCGGCCGGGCCGAAGTTCACCGCCGACGGCAGGGCCGCGTCGATCTCCACGTAGTTCTGCGGCGGCGCCACGAGCGGCATCACTTCGGGATTCTCGGGCTTGCGCCGGGCCAGGGCCTGCACGGCGTCGATGGTGCGGCGCAGCGAGTCGTCGTCGAACTGATGGGTGGTGGCCGAGGCGGTCTTCTTGCCGTAGAAGACGGTGATGGCCACTTCCTGATCGTGTTCGACCAGGTTGGCGGTGATGCTCGAGTTGGCAAACCGCGTCGCCGATCGCTCGCCGCCGGAGAAGACCACCTCGACAGCGTCGGCCTTGCACATGTCGAGCACCTTGTCGGTGATCGCCTTCACTTCGTCTTTCGAATACGCCATGACCGCGGCTCCTGCCCGCCCGTGAGTTGCACTTTATCACCGCGTTCCCACGCCAGGGCTCGAGCAGCGCTATGCGCAGGCCGACCGGGTGAACCGCCCTGCTAGCGGGCGCCCGACGCGCGACGCTGCCACCACTCGGCCCCGAGAGCCAGGGCGACGGCCAAGCCCCACCACCACGAACGCATCGGCCAGTTGGTGGCGGGCACCGGCCCGGCCGGCGCCAACGCGGCCAGGGCCTGCGCCACGGCACCTACGTCACTGGGCGCGGCCGCCAGCCCGCCACTGGCCGTGGCCACCGCGCGGAGACGAGCGGCGACGCGGCCGGCTTCGCCGCGCGTTGCCAGCGGCGCGGCCAGCGTGGCCTGGCCCTCGCCCAGTCCGGCAACGGCAGCAACGACAGCACACTCCGTCCCGGCCGCGGGGAGCGGCACGTGGCCGCGGAAGTGGCCGGCGCGGGCCTGGGGCCACAGGCGCAGCGGCCCGTCTCCGGCGCCGCACATCACTCGGGCCGACGCGCTCCAGGTCGCGCGCGGCGCCAGGGCGCGGGCCTGCACGTCGACGACAGCGTCGGCATCTCCGGCTTCGTGGCTGACGCGCACCTCCACCTGCGGACCGGTGCCGCGCGCCAGATCGGCGACGAGCCCGTGCCACGCCTGGGCAAACGGCGTCGCCCCCGGGGTGACGTCGTCGGGCCCGGCGGTCCCGCCGCCGGCCGGCGTCCCGTTCATGCCGGGCTCCGGCACGGCGGGCGTTCGGAAGCGCCACGCATCGAGCGCGCCGACAACGACGATGCGGCCCTCGCCGAAGGCCCGCGCGACGATCGCCGGCGAGCCGTCGTGCCCGGCCAGCACCGCGTCACCGGCGGCGAGATCCGCTGCCAGCAGCCACTCGCTGGCGCGCAGCGCCGGCCCGGCGTGGTCGGGATGCAGCGCCGTGGCCGGTGAGGGCGCTGGATCGAGCCGGCGCTGCCACCGACCCGGCATGAGCCGGGTGGCCGGCCCGGTGACCACGGCGTCGGGCACGAGCACGAGGGCGCCGCCACGCGTCGTGACGAAGCGCTCGAAGCGGGCCACCTCGCCGGCGCTCAACGCGTCGAGTCCGCCGACGACGACGACCCGCGCCCGCTCGACGCGGGCGTCGGTGACACCGGCGGCGCGTCCTCGTGACGCGTCGCCACTGCGGGACGCCGCCAGTCCTGGCGCCAGCACGGTCACCGCGTCCACGTCCAGCCGCGGATCGGCTTCGAGCGCCCGCCGGACGAAGGTGACCGCCCACGACGGTCGGGCCTCGACGACGAGCACGGGCCACGGCGTAGCCGAGACCTCCACCGCCACGGTCACCCGCTCGTGCTGCGGCGCACCGCCCTCCGCTCCCGGCGTCGTGGCCGTGACCGAGAGACGGCGGCGGCCGGCCCGCGCCGGCCACCACGGCACCGTCACCGTCACCGGCGAGGCCCCGGTCCAGGCATGCTGGAAATCGCCGACCGGCACCTCGCCGTCGCGGATTTCGATCCGGGTCTCGCGACCGGTCAGGCCGGGCGCCGACAGGGTGACGGCCGCGGTGGCCCGCTCATCGACCTGCACCGGCTCGACGCGCACGTCGTCGACCGTCACCCTCCCCTGTGCGGCGATGCCCGCCGGCGCCACCACCAGCAGCGGCTGCCGGCGCTCCAGGCCGCCGCGGGGCGCCACCGTCTCGCCGGTCACGACCACGCACGGCCGGTCGGCCGCACACGGCAGCCGGGCGCCGGAGTCGTAGGGCCGGACGCGCAGGCGGACGTGACTGGCCGCGGTTTCGGTGAGTTCGCGCAGCAGGCGCGCCGCGGCGTCGTCCATTCCTGCCACTACCGACAAGGTCGGTGGGAGCGGCTTGGGACGCTTCTGCGGGCGACACCTCGGCTCCGGCACGCCGCGGCACGGCGACATCCACGTCCAGGGGCGGCCGGCGCGCCGTGGTCATCGCCGGGTCGATGACCCCGGCGACGGCGATCGCCACCGCGGCCGCGCGCAGCACCCTGCCCCCACTCATTGCCGCCGCGGCCGCGCGCCGGACCTGGGCCGCGGTCATCGGCGGCGCCCCGCCCGCTGCTCGTCGGCCCACAGCCCGTCGAGCCCGTCGCGGCGGCCGGAGCCGGCCCCGGCCGCCGGCGGCCGGCGCGAGTCGACGCGGTCGCGCAGAGCTGAGGCAATGGCCGTCACGGCCGCGCGCCGCGCCGTCTCGTCTGGCGCGGCCAGCAGGTCCGCGGCCAACTGCGACCACGGCGGCGAGCCCGGTTGCAGCGCCGCCACCCGCGCCGCCGTCGCGGCCGGCACCGGGCCGGCCGGGTCGAGCGCGGCCAGCGCCAGGAGCAGGGCCCGTTCGTCGCCGAGTCGATCGGGCCGCTCGACGGCGGGCCGCGGTCCGGGCGACGCCAGGCGGCGGTCGCCGGTCAGCCGCCGCGCCGCATCGATGCGCGAGCGCTCGGGCACCGTGCGCAGGAAGTAGCGGCGGCGGTCGAAGGCGGCGAGCAGCGCGGCCAGGGCCCGTCGCTCGACGACCAGCGCGCCGCGGGCGTCGCCGGCCGTGAGCAGCGCTTCGGCCCGCGACATCTCGCCCATGGCCCGCAGCATCTCGGCGCGCCCGCGGTTCTCGAGCCGGCCTTCCTGCAGTTCGTGGGCATGGGCCGCTTCCTCGACCTCGTCCTGCACTTCCCCACCGCTGAGGAAGACCACCTCGGCCCGCACCATCCGCTGCTCGGCGGCAATCGCCTGCGTCCGCGCCAGCCAGGCCGCGGCGGCAGTGCCGCCGCGTTCGGCCAGGGCCCGTTCGGTGTGCATGATCACCATCTGCTGACTGATGGCGTAGCGGCGGTCCTCCTCGGCCACGGCCGCCCCGGCCCCGGTCGTCTCGAAGGCCGCGCCGATGTCGATGGTGTAGGACTCGGATTCGCCGGGCGGCGCGTCGGGCGCGTCGTCACGCGCCACCACGCGGTAGACCAGCGACTCGCCGGCGTCGAGCCCGAGAGGGCGGAGTGACCACGACACCCGTCCGCGCAGACGGGGACCGTCGCGCGTCACGTCGGCAATCGGCACCCGTCCTTCGCCGAACGTGAACGACTCGCCGCTGCCCGACATGCGCACGTAACGCAGTTCGAGCCCGGCAACCGCGTGGTCGTCGGTGGCCTCGACCTCGATGGCCAGGGACAGGTCGGTGGACGGCAGCCGCAGGTCGCGACCGGGACGGGTCACGCGCACGACCGGCCGCGCGTCGGGCACCAGCGTCACGGCCAGGAGACGTGACGCGCCAGCCGCGCCGTCGCCGGTCCGGCCGATGACGGCGCTGGTCGTGGACTGCGCCGGCGCCCACGACCGCTCGAACGTCCCCGGCTCGCCGCCGCGATCGAGCGTCACCGCGCCCCCGCCCACGTCTTCGACCGTCACTGCCGCCAGCCCGGTGCGCACGACCAGACGCAGCGAGCCGCCCGCCGGGACCCGCACCTCGGCGGGATCGGTCAGCGTGATCGGAGGCGTGCGCAGGTAGGACGGCGGCGTCACCGTCACCGTCACCGTCATCGTCAAGGCGTCACTGCCGCGGTCCCCCGTCGCGTGATCGGCGCGGCCGGCCGGGACCTGCGGGCGCAGCGTCCACGTGACGGCAGCGGCGGCCAGGGCCACCGACAGCACGGCGCCGACCACCGCGCCGCGCACGGGCACGAAATCCGCGGGCGCCAGCGCCGCCACTCGGCCGTCGGCCTGCCGCGTGATCTCGTCGCGGATGGCCGGCGACAGCGCGGGCATGCCGGCGCTGGCCACGGCGGTGACGAGCAGGTTGTCGAGGCCGGGGGCCCGCGCCTCGGCCAGTTGCGCGACGGCCGGCGCCGCCCACGCCGGGTGGCGCCGGTGCGTGCCGGCGGCGATGACGACCACGGCCGCCGCGGCGGCCAGGGCCAGGACGCTGGCCGCGCTCATGGCCGGCGCCGCCAGCGCTGTCACAGCGGCCGTGAGCGCGCCCGCCGCGAGCGCGGCGCTGGCGATCCACAGGCCATCGCGCCACCGCAGCCGGCGCGACAGCGCGTGGACGAAGGCGGCCGCGCTCATGCCGGCCGCCTCCGCAGCCACGTCTCGACACCGAGCAGCAGCAGCACGGCGGCCCACACCAGCCGGCGATCGCCGGTGTCCATCGGCGCCGACGGTCCGCGCGGCGTCGGCGGCCGGGTCATCGCCGCCAGCACGGTATCGTCGATTGACGCAGCCTCACCTCCCGGCTGATCGCCTCGGCTTCGTGCATCGACAGCCGCAGCCAGGGCGTCGATGCGTCCGGTCCACGGCACCACGACCGGCGCGGCGTCGGGCGTGGCCAGGACCACGCCGCGGCGCAGTACCGCGCGCCGCGCCGCGTCGGCGGCGGCACGGTCCGCTGGCGCGGCCGGCGTCTCGATCCCCGGTCCGGTTTCCCGCCCGCGAGCGATCTCGCGCACGGTCGTGGCAGCGGCCTCCAGCGTGACCGCCTCGGTGAGCCGCCACAGCGTGCCGTCGACGAGTTGCACGCGCACCCGGTGGAACGTGTCGGGCGGCAGCGGGCCGGCGCGGACGAAGCGCAGGCCGATCTCGGACGGCAGCGCCGAGGCGTCGGCGGCAATCACGCTGCCGCGTGACAGCGGCGCCACGACGACGATTTCGCGGCGGCTGAGGCCGTGCCCGTCCAGCCACGCCGCCGCGTCCGCCACGCCGGCGCGCAGGTCGGCCGTGACGAAGCGCCGGACTTCCCCGCCGGCGTCGAGACGCTCGGCCGCGGCCACGGCGGGATCGGCGGCGACGGCCGGCGCCGCCACCACCGCGCGCGCGGTCTGCGCGTCCCAGCCGGCCTGCCGGGCCGCGGTCACGAGCACCGGACCGGCGAGGGCGGCCGCGACGGCAAGGACGACGGCGATGCGCACGGCCAGCAGTCCGGGGTCGCGCCAGCGCAGGTGCCGTCGCACCGGCGCCGACGACGCGTCGAGGAAGCGGAGCGTCGGAAAGCGCAGCCGCCGGCGCCGGTGCCGCGACAGCAGGTGTGCGGCTATCGGCAGCGCCGCGAGCCCGGCGAGCCACAGCGCGGCCGGCGCCAGCCAGGCGGCCCGCATCACGCGCCTCCGCGCCGGGCCAGCAGGAAGCGGCGGAGCGCCCGGTCCAGCCGCTCGCCGGTCGTGACGCTGACCGGCTCGATGCCGTCGCGCCGCAGCGAGGTGTGCAGCTCGCCCCGCCAGGCCGTGAAGCGCGCCTGATAGGTGGCGCGCGCGGCGGCGGCCGCGATCGGCCGCGTTTGTCCCGTCTCGGCGTCCACCAGTTCCACGTCGTCGTCCACGTCCAAGGTCTGCTCTTCGGCGGCGAGGGTCTGCACGGCCACGACGTCGTGGCCGGCGCGGGCCAGACGGCGCAAGACCGGCAGGACCGCGACGTCGTCGTAGAAGTCGGACACGGCGATGACGACGCCGTGGCGCGGCAGCCGCGGGCCGACCCGCGCCAGCACCTCCGAGAACGGCGCGACGCCGTCGGGCACGAGCCGGGTCAGGCCGGCCAGCAGACGCGCCATGTGGACCACGCCGCGGCCAGCCGGCACGTGCACCGCCTGCGCGCCCTGGGCCATGAGCCCGGCGGCGTCGCCCTGATCGACGACCAGCATGGCCAGCGCCGCCGCGGCCGTCCGGGCCAGCGCGAACTTGCCGTGGAAGTCCATCGACGCTGACGCGTCGACGACCACCAGGGCCACGAGGTTGGTCGTTTCGGTGAAGCGCCGGGTGTAGAGCGTCCGGGTGCGCGCGTAGGCCTTCCAATCGACATGTTTCAGGTCGTCGCCGGCCCGGTAGTGGCGATATTCGCGGAACTCGGCCCCGAACCCGTGGAGCGGGCTGGTGTGCGGGCCGTGCCGCGCCCCGGTGACGGCCACGCGGGCGCGCAGTTCCAGGTCGCGGATGGCCGCGAAGTCGGCGCCGTACTCTTGGGTCATGCGCCGCGCGGCACGTGGGCGAGCACTTGCGCCACCACCGACGCCGCGCCGATGCCGTCCGCCTCGGCCTGGAAGTTCAGCAGCACGCGGTGCCGCAGCACCGGCGGGGCCACGGCCCGCACGTCGTCGAGCGATACCGCCGGCCGCCCATGCAGCACCGCCCGGGCCTTGCCCGCGAGCACGAGCGCCTGGCCGGCGCGGGGCCCGGCGCCCCACCGCACGCACTGCTCCACGAGCCCGGGGCCGCCGCCGTCGGTGCCGGGCCGGGTGGCGCGCACGAGGCGCGTGGCGTAGTCGATGACGTTGGGCGCGGCGGCGATGTCGCGCACGAGTGCCTGCGCGCGCGCCAGGTCCTCGCCGCTGGCCACCGGCGCGGCGGCGCGAATCGCGCCGGTCGTGGTCTCGGCCACGATGCGCCGTTCCTCGTCGGCCGACGGATAGCCCATCACCACTTGCAGCATGAAGCGATCGAGCTGGGCCTCGGGCAGCGGGTAGGTGCCCTCCTGCTCGATCGGGTTCTCGGTGGCCATGACGAAGAAGGGACGCGGCAACGGCCGGCGCACGCCGCCGATGGTCACCTGCCCTTCCTGCATCGCCTCGAGCAGCGCCGCCTGGGTCTTGGGCGGTGTGCGGTTGACCTCGTCGGCCAGCACCAGGTTGGCGAAGATGGGCCCGGGCGCAAAGCGGATGCTGCGCGTGCCGGTCACGCGATCCTCGTCGACCACCTCGGTGCCCAGCACGTCGGACGGCATCAGGTCGGGCGTGAACTGGATGCGGTTGACCGTGACCGCCACGGCATCGCCGAGCGTCTTGATGAGCAGCGTCTTGGCCAGCCCCGGCACGCCCTGCACCAGGCAGTGCCCGCCGCCGAGCAGCGCCGTGAGCACCTCGGTCATGGCCTCGTCCTGGCCGATGATCACGCGGTGCAGTTCGGCGCGCAGCCGTTCGGCGAAGGCCGCCGCCTCGGTCAGGGTCATCACCGGCAAATCTTACTTGAGGCGAAACAATCCCCGAAGCGGCCCGTCCTATGCTCCATGACCGTTGCCGCCGACCTGCGTCACGCCGTGCGCCTGCTTGGCCGGAGTCCGCTCTTCACCGCCACGGCGCTGCTGTCGCTGGCCCTGGGCCTGGCCGCCACGAGCGCCATCTTCAGCGTGGCCGACGCGCTGCTGGCGCCGGGCCCCGGGCTCCGCGATCCGGCGCGCCTCGTCGACGTCGGCCGGGGCGATCAGGGCCAGGGCTTCGACAACATGTCGCACCCGGCCTTCGACTACCTGCGCCGCCACGTCACCACCTTCGAGGGCCTGGCAGCGGTGCCCTTCGGCGCCAGCCCGATGAGCCTGACCGTGGACCGATCGAGCGAGCGCGTCTTCGGCACGCTGGTGTCGGGCAACTTCTTCGAGGTCGTCGGGACGCGGGCCGCGCTCGGCCGCTTCTTCCGCGACGACGAGGACCTGGTGCCGGGGCAGCGGCCGGTGGTGGTCCTCACCCACCGCTTCTGGACGCGCCGGCTCGGCGCCGATCCGGCCGTCCTCGACAAGCCGCTGCGGCTGAACAACCGCGACTTCGCCGTCGTCGGCGTCGCCGAGCCCGGTTTCGAGGGCGTTGGCCTGGCCGGCACGGACCTGTGGCTGCCCATGGCCATGGTGGCCGAGGCGCGGGGCCTGGCCTCGTCCCGGTTGCTCACCGATCCGCGCTCGGTCTGGCACGTCGGCGTCGGCCGGCTGCGGCCGGGCGTGACGACGGCGCAGGCCCGCGCCGAACTCGACACCCTGATGCAGCGATACACGGCGGCCACGCCCGACGCCAACCCGCGGCACACGGCGGCGCTCCTGCCGACCAGCCGGATCCCCGGACCGATGCGCACGCCGTTTCTCGTCTTTCTCGGCGCGCTCTTCGCGCTCACCGGGGCCTTGCTCGCCATCGCCTGCAGCAACGTCGCCGGCCTGCTGCTGGCGCGCGCGGCCGGCCGCCGGCGCGAGATGGCGACCCGGCTCGCCCTCGGCGCCAGCCGGGCCCGGCTGCTGTCGCAGCTCCTCACCGAGAGCGCGGTGTTGTTCGTGGCCGCCGGCGTAGTGGCGGTGCCGCTCACCGTGGCCCTGGTCGGACTGCTGACGCGCGCGCTGCCGGCGGTCCCCGTGGCGTTGAACCTCGATCTCGCCGTCAACGGGCGCGTCGTCGCCTTCGCGCTGGGCGTCGCGCTCATCACCGCCCTGGTCTTCGGCCTGGCGCCGGCCCGGCACGCCCTCGGCGCCGACCTCGCCCCGCTCCTGCACGGCCAGGCCGCGACGGCCGACCGGCGCCGGCTGTTCCTGCGTCACGGGCTGGTCGTGGCGCAGGTGGCGCTGTCGCTCATGCTGGTCGTGACCGCCGGCCTCTTCGGGCGCACGCTTCACCAGGCGGCGCGCATCGACCCGGGATTCATCACCGCCGGCATCGTCCTGGCCAACGTCGACGTGTCGCTCTCGGGCTTTCGTGATGCCGCCGCCGTCGATCTCGTGGAGCGGGTGCGGCAGCGGATGACCGGGCTGCCGGGGGTCATCTCGGTGGCGGCCGCCCGCATGATTCCGCTCCAGGGCAGCGGCCTCGGCCTCGGCCGGATCCGTGTGCCAGGCCTGACCGGCGCCGCCGGCGGCGACACCGTGGATGCCGACTGGAACGTGGTCACGCCGGAGTTCTTCGCCACGGTGGCCATGCCCCTCGTTGCGGGCCGCGGCCTCGGGGCCGCCGATCGCGCCGGCACGGCCCGCGTGGCGGTCGTCAACGAGAGCTTCGCCGGCGCCGCCTGGCCAGGCGGCGACGCCGTCGGCCGGCGCTTCCTGCAGGAGGACGACGACCGCGAGGTGCCGGTCGAAGTGGTCGGGGTGGTAGGTGACGCCCGCTATCGCTACATCAACGAGGCGCCGCGGCCGTTCGTGTTCGTGCCGATGGCGCAGCAGCCGGTCGGCGACGTCACCTTCTTCGTCCGCCACCATCCGGGCCAGTCGCCCCACGGCGACCTGCGCGCCGCCGTCGCCCAGGTCGAGCCGAGCGTGCCGGTGATGTTCGTGCAGCCGTTTGCCGAAGCGGCGGCCATCGGGCTCCTGCCGCAGCGGCTCACGGCCTGGATTGCCGGCGCCGTCGGCGTCATCGGGGTGAGCCTGGCCGGGCTGGGGCTCTACGGCCTGATGGCCTTCGTCGTGGCCCAGCGCACCCGGGAGATCGCCATTCGCATGGCGCTCGGGGCCACGGTGGGCGACGTGCGGAAGATGATCGGGCGCCTGGCCGCGGCCCTGGCGCTGGCCGGCGTGGCCGGCGGCGCGGTGCTGTCGGCCGGCCTGGCCACGCTGCTGTCGGGGCTGCTGGTGGGGGTGGGCGCAGTGGACCCGCTGGCCTACGGCGGGGCCGCCGCGATCTTCGCGGCGGTACTGGGGGTGGCGGCCTGGGGACCGGCCCGGCGCGCGGCCACGACCGATCCGGCCGTGGCCCTGCGCGCCGAATGAGCGGCGCGGCGCGCCGTCAGTGCTTGGGCGGGTCGGCGGTGTAGGGCTCGTGCAACCCCACCGGCACGCCGGCCTTGCGCACGCGCAGGTTGACGACCTCGACGAACACCGAGAAGCCCATCGCGAAGTAGACGTAGCCCTTCGGGATGTGATGGCCGAGGCCCTCGCCGACGAGCGAGAGGCCGATGAGCATCAGGAAGCTGAGCGCCAGCACTTTCACGGTCGGGTGCTTCTGCACGAAGGAAGACACCGAATCAGCCGACAGCATCATGATGCCCACGGCCAGGATCACGGCGATCGACCATCACCGTGATCGATTCGGCCATGCCCACGGCGGTGATGACCGAGTCGAGCGAGAAGACGATGTCGAGCAGCATGATCTGGAAGATGACCGCGCCAAAGGACGGGGCCACCCGGGCCGAGCGCTCCCCTTCCACGCCCTCGAGCTTCTCGTGAATCTCGAGCGTGGCCTTGGCCAGCAGGAACAGGCCGCCGCCGAGCAGAATCAGGTCGCGGCCCGAAATGCCGCGGCCGAACACCGCTGAAGAGCGGTTCGGTCAGACGCACGATCCAGGCCAGCGAGAACAGCAGCAGGATGCGCATGATCATCGCGGCCATGAGGCCGACGCGCCGGGCCCGCGCCTGGTCCTTGTCCGGCAGCTTGCCGGCGAGGATCGAGATGAAGATGACGTTGTCGACCCCGAGCACGACCTCGAGCGCCGTCAGGGTGACGAGCGCAATGAGGTTGTCGGTGGTGAGGAGCGCTTCCATGGCCAGGTCTCCGGGCGTCTACGCGCCCACTGGCCGTCGCGGCTTGTGGGCGCAGGTGCTGCTGTTGATGCAGCCGTCGGCCAGACGCAAGCGCTCGACGGGCTCGCCGCGGAGCAGATGCTGGTCGACGATTTCGGCGACGTCGTCGGCCGTGACCCGGCCGTACCACACGCCTTCGGGATACACGACCACGGTCGGGCCGTGCTCGCACTGATCCAGGCAGCCCGACTTGTTGGCGCGCACGGTGCGCTGCAGCCCGCGGTCGGCCACCGCCTGCTTGAAGAGCTTGTGCAGCGCCGCGCCGCCGACCGGATCGCACGATCCGCGGGGATGCCCGGGTTCGCGGGCGTTGCCGCAGACGAAGAGATGTCGGGCAAACGGCGGCATCAGCCGCGCTCGGCCAGTTCGGGACGGTCCTGCAGCGCGCCCCAGGTATCGGGGTCCTGCCACAGCAGGGTCCAGAAATAGCGGCCGACATCGCCCGCGGGATAGGCCGCCGACAGCGTGTCGGCCGCCGTCGCGATCTGCTCGGGCGTGGGCGTCTTGGGCGTCTCGTCTTCGATGAGCCCGTCGACGTGGGCGATGCCCAGGGCGTCGAGGAACGCGCCCATCATCGGCCGCTGGTGCTCGAGGTGATAGACGACGAGCAAGCGGGCCGCCAGCAGGTCGGACACCTGGGGCAGGCCGGCCAGGTACTTGGCCCGCCGATCGGTGGACAGCGACTGGACGCTGCGCGGCCGGAACTTGATCTGCCGGGCGATGAGCGCGATGGCTTCGGCTTGTTCGAGGGCGGCGTTCTCGTCGTTCCAGAACGCGGTGGCGGCGGCGGTCTTCAGGGCGGTGGGCATCGTCCGCCACAGTTTGGCGGGCCGCATTTCCTCGGACATGGACGACATAGGCCTTCCCAGGATAGCAAACCCCCGCCCGCGGCGGGGGTTTGTCGGAACGGCCTTCGAGGCGGCGGGGGGCGGAGCTACGACGCCCAGGCGACGCGGCGCAGCAAAGCCGTGTCGCTGAGCATCCGCCCGGCGCCCAGCACGACCGACGTCAGCGGGTCGGCGGCCACCTGGACGGGCACGCCGGTTTCCTCCCGCAGCCGCTCGTCGAGCCGGGTCAACAGGGCCCCGCCGCCGGTGAGGGTCATGCCCTGACCGTAGATGTCGGCGGCGATTTCCGGCGGCACGCACTCGAGCGCGTTCCGGACCGCGGTGCAGATGGCGCGCACCGGTTCGGCCAGCGCTTCACGCACTTCCGTTTCGGTGATGTCGACGATGCGTGGGCGGCCTTCGCGCATGCACCGGCCGCGCACTTCCATCTCGCGCACGGGCTCGCCCGGGCAGGCCGACCCGAGGCGGATCTTGACGTCCTCGGCCGTGCGCTCGCCGATGAGCAGGCCATGGCGCCGCCGCATGAAGCTGATGATGGCCTCGTCCATGTGGTTGCCGGCGGTGCGGATGGCGCTCGTGTAGACCATGCCGCCGAGCGAGATGACGGCGATGTCGGTGGTGCCGCCGCCGATGTCCACGACCATGCTGCCGGTGGCTTCCGTGACCGGCAGCCCGGCGCCGATGGCCGCCGCCATCGGCTCCTCGACCAGGTGCACTTCGCTGGCCTTGGCCCGGTAGGCGCTGTCGATCACCGCGCGCCGTTCCACCTGGGTGATGCTCGAGGGGATGCCGATGACCAGCCGCGTGCGCCGCCAGGTGACCGAGCCTTGGGCTTTCCGGATCAAGTGACTGAGGAGCCGCTCGGCGGCCTCGAAGTCGGCGATGACGCCGTCGCGCAGCGGCCGGATGGTGGTGATATTGGCCGGGGTGCGGCCGAGCATGGCGTGCGCCGCGTGACCGACCGCTTCGGTCTTGTCGCTCTGGGTGTTGACGGCGACAATCGACGGCTCGTCGACGACGATGCCCCGCCCGGGGGCGAAGACCACCGTGTTGGCGGTGCCGAGATCCACGGCGAAGTCCCGGGCGGCGAAGGGCAATACGTTCAGCAGCATGGCTCGTTGACTCAGGAAATGGGCGGGATACTGGCCGCCATCGTGGCAAAGGACGTGCCGGATGCCCGACGCCGTGCGCTTTGCCCGCCGCCCCGTGCAATCATGGGCGACGGCGGCGACTTCTGAACCTTTTGCCCGGGTTGGCGCCGCGTAGCGCGCCGGGCAGGACGACGCGGAGTGGCGGCCGTCTGACAATTTTGTCGAGAAAGTGTCAACCGGCTGACACTTTCCGGGTGGCCATGTCGGCCGGCCGGCATAACCTGTCCACGGAGACCTTAACCGATGAGCGCCACGACCGAGA
This sequence comes from uncultured Acidobacteriota bacterium, assembly GCA_963834325.1. Taxonomy (GTDB): domain Bacteria; phylum Acidobacteriota; class Vicinamibacteria; order Vicinamibacterales; family UBA2999; genus CADEFD01. The sequence goes on along the minus strand of CAWIBL010000012.1, from coordinate 1,033,445 downwards.
CTTTTTTCGATCAGGTCACCCGCTATTTCGACGACGCGGCGCGGTTCACCACCTACCCCGAGGGGCTCCTGAGCCAGATCCGGTGTTGCAACAGCATCTACCGCTTCGACTTTCCGCTGCGCCGGGCCGACGGCCGGATCGAGGTCATTCGCGGCTGGCGGGTCGAGCACAGCCACCACAAGCTGCCGACCAAGGGCGGCATCCGCTACGCGCCCGACGTGCACGAGGAAGAAGTCATGGCGCTGGCCGCGCTCATGACCTACAAGTGCTCGATCGTGGACGTGCCCTACGGCGGCGCCAAGGGGGGCATCAAGATCGACCCGAAGGACTATACGGTCGAGGAACTGGAGCGCATCACCCGGCGCTACACCCACGAACTGGTGAAGAAGAACTTCATCGGCCCCGGCATCGACGTGCCCGCCCCCGACTACGGCACCGGCGAACGCGAGATGGCGTGGATTGCCGACACCTATTCGGCCCTTCACCCGGGCGACCTCGACGCCATCGGCTGCGTCACCGGCAAACCGCTGACGCAGGGCGGCGTCAACGGGCGCCGCGAGGCCACCGGGCGCGGCCTCTTCTTCGCCGTCCGCGAAGCCTGCGCGCAGGCGGACGACATGAAGGCGCTGGGCCTCACCACCGGCCTCGAGGGCAAGCGCGTCGTCGTGCAGGGCCTCGGCAATGTCGGCTATCACGCCGCCAGGTTCTGCCGCGAAGCCGGCGCGCTCATCATCGCCATCGCCGAACGCGAAGGCGCCATCACCAACCCGAAGGGGCTGCACGAAGAGGAGGTGTTCCAGCACCGGAAGAACGGCGGCTCGATCCTCACCTTCCCGGGCGCCACCGCCCTGGCCGACACCGCCGCGGCGCTGGAGATGGAATGCGACATTCTCATCCCGGCCGCGCTCGAGAACCAGTTCACCGCCGAGAACGCGCCGCGGGTCCAGGCCAAGATCATCCTGGAAGGCGCCAACGGCCCGACCACCCCCGACGCCGATCCCATCTTCCGGCAGAAGGGGGTGCTGGTCATCCCCGACATCTACGCCAACGCCGGCGGCGTCACCGTGTCCTACTTCGAGTGGCTGAAGAACCTGTCGCACGTGCGCTTCGGCCGCCTGTCCAAGCGGCACGAGGAAGCCAACGAGCGGCAGATGCTCAAGGCCATCGAGCTGGCCACGGGCCGGCCGTTCACCGACGCGCAGCGCGCCGACCTGGCCAAGGGCCCGTCGGAACTCGACCTCGTGAACTCGGGCCTCGAAGAAACGATGATCAACGCCTACCACGGCCTCCGCGACACGCGGAAGGCCAACGCCGAAGTGCCCGACCTGCGCACCGCCGCGTTCCTCACCGCCATCCACAAGGTGGCGCGGAGTTACATGGAGCTGGGCATCTTCCCGTAGCGGCCCGCGCTCGGGTCGGCGGCTAGTTCTTGAGGACGCGATCGAAGAACTGCGTGAGCTTCCGAAAGAAGTAGACGGCGTAGTGCTCCCGGGCCGACCAGGCGTGGGTGGCGGCGGGAGCCGTGGCCAGATCGAAGTCCTTGCCGAGCAGCATGAGCCGCTCGGCCAGGGCCAGGGTGGTGCGGAAGGGCACGACGTCGTCCATCATGCCGTGGATGATGAGCAGGTGGTCGCGCAGGTCGGCGCCGAGTTCCTGCGCCGAGCCGCGCGCGAAGGCCTCGGGGTGGGTCTCGGGCGAGCGCGTGATGGCGACATCGTCGGGACCGAAGGCGTAGGGGTCGGTGGCCGGGGCGCCGGCCACACCGGCCGCAAACAGGCCGGGGCGCTTGAGCAGCGCGTAGGCGCTCAGCAGGCCGCCGTAGCTGCTGCCGAAGATGCCCATCCGCTGCCGGTCCACGTAGGGCAGCACCCCGAGGCCGTCGACGACCGCCTGCAGGTCGTCGAGATCCTTGCCGCCGTAGTCCATGAGGAAGGCCTCGCGGAAGGCCCGCCCGTAGCCGACGCTGCCGCGCACGTCCACCTGCACCACGATGTAGCCCTGCTGCACGAGGAACTGCTGCAGCGTGCCATTCAAGCCTCCCCACCGGTTGCGGACGGTGTTCGAGTAGATCGGCCCGAAGAGCACCGGATGCCGTTTGCTCCGATCGAGATCGGCCGGCTCCTGGATGCGGGCGTGCACCGGGAAGCCGTCGACGCGGTTGGTGAAGGTCTGGTAGCGCGCGCGGACCCAGGGCTGGGCCGCGAACTCCGGCGGCGGCGAGGTGGTGACGCGGGTCAACGGGGCGCCCGGCCGGGCCTCGCCGAGGAGCAGTTCCGGCGGCGTCACGTCGTCGGACCACAGCGACGCGAGCTTCCGTCCGTCGGGTGAGAGCACGGGCACGTGAACGCCGGGCATCGAGGTCAGGGCCACCGGGGCGCTGTCGCCGTCGCCGAGCCGGTAGACGTGCCGCTCGTAGGGACCACGGCCGGTGCCGGTGAAGTAGATCGCGTTGGTCGCGGCGTGGGCAATGACGGTGGCGGCGCCGCGCTCGCCGGCCACGTCCCAGGTTGCGGGCGTGATCGCCACCGGCGCCGGCCGGGCCGCATCGGGATCGATGACGAAGAGCTGATCGCGCTCGCCGAGGTCGGCCACCACCACCAGGCGCCTCCCGTCGGGGTGCCAGCGGGCCACGTAGGCGGGGTAGATGCGCGAGTCGCGGCGGTCGTGCCAGACCACCTTCGGCGTGTTCGTCCCGGGCTCGACGACGGCGAGCCACCGCTCGGCCCCGGTGTCCGAGACCTGGTCGATGAGCAGCCGGCCCGACGGCGACCACTGGAAGTCGCTGATGCCGCGCCGTCCCGGCGCCTCCAGGTCCACCGCCTCGATCGCCCCGGTGCCGAGGCGCAGCAGCGACAATGTGCGCCGTTCGTTCTCGTCGCCGGGATAGCCGCGGCGCAGCGAACTCTCGATGGTCTCGGGACCGAGATAGGACGGAAACGGCACGGCCCGCAGGTGCCGGCGATCCGAGGCGTGGAAGGCGATCGTCTGCCCATCGGGCGACCAGGCGTAGGGCAGCCAGTCGGCGCCCCACACGCCCGTGCCGACCTCGCGATCGGGTTTGTTGTAGCTGCCGAGCGGCACCTTGCCGATGCCGGCGACGCCAATCGTGGTCAGGCGCCGGACCGCGTCCCCGCCGCCGGCCCACAGCCACAGGTCGCCGTCGCGCAGGAACGCCACCCGCCTGCCGTCGGGCGACAGCGACACGTCCGACACGTCCTCGCCGACCGGCAGGCGCTCGGGCGGTCCGCCGTCAGCGGCCACGCGGAAAAGCCGCCCGCGGTGCACGGCGAGCAGCGCGCCGTCGGGCGTCCACAGCACTTCGCTGGCGCCGGTGCGGGCCCGCGCCGCGGCCCGGGCGGCCAGGGCCGCCGTGCTCGGTCCGGCCGGTGGCGCGGGCGCGGGATCGAGGCGCTCGAAATCGGTGACGCGGCGCAGCCCGGTGCCGTCGGCGGCGGCCGTCCACACGTCGCGGTAGGGCCAGCCGCTGTCGTTCCACAAAAAGGCGACGCGGCTGCTGTCGGGCGACCAGGTAATCGCTGAAGGCGGCGTGCCAATCAGGCTCGGCAACGAGGCCACGCGTTGGACGGTCAGGGCTGGCGGCGCGGCCGATTGACTCGACGCCACCGCGGGCAGGGCGAGCAGGGCGGGGATGAAGAGCATGAGAGCGACGGACACGCGGGCCATGGGCTCCAACGATAATCCGTTTGCCGCGGAACCGTCGCTGGGCGGCGGCGGCTCGCCGCGTCGCCCCGGCTGGCCCTCGTCCAGATACGTCGGATAGACTGGCCGGCGATGCGACTCACCCTGGCCTCGCTGGTCGTCTGCGCCGCGCTCGCCCCCCTGGGCCTGGCCCGGCCGGCCGCCGCCGATCCGCTCGACGATCTGGCGCGCGATTTCTGGACGTGGCGGGCCGTCACCCAGCCGTCGTCGGGAGACGACATCCCCCGCCTCGACCGCCCGGCCGGCTGGTTGCCCGACTGGTCGCCCGCGGCCATGGCCAGCCGCCGCGCCACCCTGGCGGCCTTGACCGCGCGTCACGGCGCCCTCGATCCATCGTCGTGGCCCGTGCCGCGTCAGGTCGACCATCGGCTGATCGGCTCGGCCCTGGCCCGCGTGCGCTGGGAACTCGACGGCGCGCCGGCCTGGCGCCGCGATCCGGCGTTCTACATCCAGCAGGCGCTCGGGCCGGTCTTCGACGTGCTGGTGCCGGTGCCGCCGGTAAGCGGCGCGCGCGCCGAACTCGTCGTCGAGCGGCTGGCGCATGTGCCGCAGATCGTCGACCAGGCCAAGGCCAATCTCGACGACCCGCGCGCGCCGTTTGCCCGCCTGGCCATCGACACGCTCGCCGACATCGACACGCGGCTCACGACGCTGGCGCGCGAACTCGACGCCGCCGTGCCCAGCCACCGCGGCCGCTTTGCCGCGCCGGCGGCCCGCGCCGCCACCGCGCTCGTCGACCTGCGGCGCTGGCTCGACGCGCGGTTGCCCCGCATGAACGGCGACACCACCGTCGGCCGCGAGGCCTACGCGCGCTTCCTGCGCGAGGTGGCGCTCGTGCCCTACACGCCCGAGGAGCTGCTGGCCATGGGCCGGCAGGAATGGGAGCGGGCCGTCGCCTTCGAGGCGCTGGAGCAGGGCCGCAACCGGGCGCTGCCGCCGCCGTCAATCTTTCCCGACGCAGCCACGCAGGTGGCCACATCGGCCCGGCAGGAAGCCGAGATCCGGCAGTTCCTCGAACGCGAAGGCCTGCTCACCGTGCCCCCCGGCGTGCAGCACTACCTGAACCAGCTGCTGCCGCCCTACCTGGCGCCCCTCGCCTTCCTCGGCGTGACCGACGATCTGACCGGACCGGCGCGCCTGCACGAGAACGCCGTCAGCTACATCCGCGCGCCCCGGCCCGACCTGCCCTACTTCTACCTGTCGACCGCGCGCGACCCGCGGCCGATCATCGTGCACGAAGGGGTGCCCGGCCACTACCTGCAACTGGCCATCGGCTGGGCGCACGAGAACCCGATTCGCCGCCACTACTACGACTCGGGCGCCAACGAGGGGCTGGGCTTCTACGCCGAGGAGATGATGCTGCAGGCCGGGCTGTGGGCCGACAGCCCCCGCTCCCGCGAGATCATCTACAACTTCGCCCGGCTGCGCTCGCTGCGCGTCGAAGTCGACGTGAAGCTGGCCACCGGGATGTTCACCATCCCCCAGGCCGCCGACTACCTCGAGCGGACCGTCCCCATGGACCGCGCCACCGCGCTCGAAGAAGCGGCGTCGTTTGCCGCCGGACCGGGCCAGGGCATCACCTACCAGATCGGCAAGCTGCAGATCACCAGCCTGCTCGCCGACGCGCGGCGGGCCCAGGGCGAGCGCTTCTCGCTGCGCGCGTTTCACGACTTCCTGTGGAAGAACGGCAACGTGCCGCTGGCACTGGTGCGCTGGGAACTGCTCGGCGACCGCCGCGACGTCGATCGGCTGAGCCCGCCGCGTTGACCGTCGTCCTGGGGGCTGGCTTTCGGGGACCGCGTTCATGAGCACCTACCGCATCGCGCTTGCCAACCTGGCCTTCCCCGCCACGCCGGACGAATCGGTGGCCCTGGCGGTGGAGGCCATCGCGCAGGCCGGCCGCGAACGGGCCGGCGTCATCTGCTTTCCGGAGTGCTACGTGCCCGGCTACCGCGCACCGGCGCGGGCCGTGCCGCCGCCCGATCGGGCGTTCCTGGCGCGGGCGTGGAAGGCAGTGGCGGCCGCCGCCGCCAGCGCCGACATCACCGTGGCCCTCGGCACCGAGCGCTTCGTGAACGACGACCTGCGCATCACCATGCTGGTCGTGAACCGCGACGGGACCATCGCCGGCGTGCAGGACAAGGTGCAGCTCGATCCGTCGGAAGAACAACTGTTTGCCGCCGGGGACGAACGCCGCGTCTTCCGGGCCGGCCCGCTCACCTTCGGCTTCGCCATCTGCCACGAAGGGTGGCGCTACCCGGAAGCGGCGCGCTGGGCGGCCCGGCGCGGCGCACAGGTGGTGTTCATCCCGCATTTCCACGAAGCCGAGCCGGGCAGCTACCGGCCGGTCACCTTCGCCGATCCGGCCAACAGCTTCCACGAGAAGGCCATCCTGTGCCGGGCCGCCGAGAACACCTGCTGGGTGGCGGCGGCCAACTGCGCCGGCGAGGGTTCGCCCACGACCTCGGCGGTGGCCCGTCCCGACGGCACGCTCCACAGCTATCAGCCCTACGGTCAGGCCGGTCTGCTCGTCGCCGATCTCGATCTCGGCCTGGCCACCGGACTGCTCGCCGCGCGTTGCCGCCCCTGCTAGCGCTCACCGGCGACACGCGGCGGGCGTACATGCGAAGGGCCGGTCCCATGAGACCGGCCCTTCGGTGAGACGAAGGCGCGCCAGGCGCGGAGCTTACGGCAGCGCCAGGGTCTGGTAACCGCCGGTGACCGGCATCACGATGTACTGCTTGCCCGCGTGCAGGTAGGTCATCAGGCCGTACTGGCCGAGCCGCGGCGTCGGGATGGCCCCCACGCGCTTGCCGGTCTTCTTGTCGATGCCGAACAGGTTGGGCTTGTTGTCGGCCGTCTGGCCCGCCGAGAACAGCAGCGTGGGGCTGGCGGCCAGGGCGGCCGTGCCGCGCCGGCCCCAGTTGGTGTCGACCTCCACGCCCTTGAGGAGCGGGTTGTTCTTGAAGGCGTCCTGCTGCCCCTGTGCCATGTCGCCGTAGGGAATCATCCACAGGTGCTCGCCGGTGTTCATGTCGATGGCCGTGATGCGGCCGATCGGGCCCTTGAAGATATCGGGGATGCCGGCCAGCGGATCGCTGGCCATCGGCGGCTCGGGCCGGCTCGGCTCGTGCGTGCTGATCCACTGGGCCAGCGTCTTGCCGGTCATCTGCGGCGTGTCGCGCTCGGCCGAAGGCGCCAGCGTCGTGGGCGAGCAGCCGCTCACCGAGGCGATGAAGATGACGCCGGTGGCCGGGTCGGCCGCGGGCGGTCCGGTGATGTTGGCGCCGCCGCCGCCACCCGGGCAGATGTTGGCGGCCTTGCGACCTTCGGCGTTGCCGCGGTGCACCGGCGGCGCAAAGAGCGGGTCGAGCAGGTCGAGCTTCTTGGCGCGCTCGAGCGCCAGCTTCCGGACCTCGGGGGTGTAGTCGATGAGGTGCGCCTCGGTGCGCCCCTGGAGGTCGAACGGCGCCGGCTTGGTCACGAACGGCTGCGTCTTGGCCAGCTTCTCGCCGGGCACCTTGGACGCGGGCACGGGCCGCTCTTCCATCGGCCAGATCGGCTCGCCGGTGTGGCGGTTGTAGGAATAGACCCACGCCTGCTTGGTGATCTGGAACAGGCCCGGGATGCGCCGGCCGCCGACGTTGACGTCGAGCAGGATCGGCGCGGTCGGATTGTCGTAGTTCCAGATGTCGTGCTTGACCTGCTGCTGGTGCCAGACGCGCTTGCCGGTCTTCACGTCGAGGGCGATGATGCTGGTGCTGAACAGGTTGTCGCCGGGGCGGAAGCCGCCGAAGTAGTCGATGGTCGCGCCGTTGGTCGGGACGTAGACCAGGCCGCGGGCCGGGTCGGCCGACATCGGCGCCCACGACGAGACGTCGCCGGTCCAGCGCCACGCGTCGTTCTCCCACGTCTCGTGGCCGAACTCGCCCGGCCGCGGGATGACGTGGAACTTCCACAGGAACTTGCCGGTCTTGAGGTCGTAGCCGAGGATGTCGCCGGGCACGTTCTCGATGCGGGTCTGGTTGTAGCCCTGCTCGGCCGAGTTGCCGACGACCAGCACGTCGTTCACCACGATCGGCGGCGACGAACTGGTGATGTAGCCCAGTTCGAGCGGCAGGCCCTTGGCCGCGTCGTACTTCAGCTCCGACTGCTTCCACGGGCCCCAGTCGGCGATGACATCCTGCAGCAGGTCGATCGAGCCGGTCTTCGGGAAGCCGGCCACCGGCACGCCTGTGCCCCAACCCTCGAGCGGCTTGCCGGTCTTGGCGTCGAGCGCGTGCAGGAAGAAGCCGGGCGTGGCCACGATGACCGCGTCGCGGCCGTTGATCTTGGCAAACGTCACGCCCTTGCCGTGGTTCGAGCGCATCGAGTATTCGTGGCGCGGCGTGAGCGGCTCCTGGAAGGCCCAGATGGTCTTGCCGGTGGCCGGGTCGAGCGACACCACGGTGCGGCGCGGCCCCGACACGGTGATGAGCATGCCGTTCACGTAGATCGGCAGCCCGCGGCCGTTGACCTCGCCGAGTTCCATGCCGGGCGGCAGATCGGCGCCCTTCCATTCCCAGGCCACCTTGAGCGACCCGAAGTTGGCGGCGTTGACCTGGTCGACGGGCGAGTAGCGGGTGGACGTGTCGCCACCGGTGATGGCCGCCCAATCGGTCTTCTGCTGCGCGTCGCCGCTGAGGCCGGCGACGATCATGGCCACCACGACGGCGGCGGCGCCGAGCAGTGCGTGCGGGATCCAGTTGCGGGCCTGAGCTGACGTCATGTGCACCTACGCTCCCTCGATGGCAGTGGGAGAAACGACGGAAATCGCCGGGCAAGGATGCTGCGGGCCGGGCGATTTGTCAATCACGCCGTACACGCAGACGGGCCGGGCGTCGCCCTCGAGGCGAAACCCGGCCCGGTAGATGCGCCAGCAGGTGGCGGGAAGGCGCTGGTTACGGCAGCGCCATCGCGGCGTAGCCGCCGCTCATCGGGATGATGACGTACTGCTTGCCCTGGTGCAGGTAGGTCATCAGGCCGTAGCCGCCGAGACGCGGGACTTCGACCGCGCCGACGCGCTTGCCGGTCTTCTTGTCGATGCCGAACAGGTGGGGCTTGTTGTCGGCGGTCTGACCGGTCGCCAGCAGCAAGGTCGAGGTGGCGGCCATCGCCGCCTGGCCGCGACGCCCGACGTTGGGGTCGAAGCTGACGCCCTTCATGAGCGGCTGGTCGCGGAAGGCTTCCTGATCGCGCGTGGCCGTGTCGCCGTGGGGAATCATCCACAGGTGCTCGCCGCTGTTCATGTCGATGGCCACGATGCGGCCGACCGGACCCTTGAAGAGCGAGGGGAAGCCGCGCAGCGGGTCGTTCTCCATCGGCGGAGCCGGCGGCTTGCCGCCACGCACCGGCACCCAGTCGGCCAGCGTCTTGCCGGTCATCTTGTCGTTGTCCCGTTCGCTGGCGGGCTGCAGCAAGGTCGGCGAGCAGCCGTCGTACGAGGTCACGAAGATGACCCCGGCCACCGGGTCGGCCGCCGGCGGTCCGGTGATGTTGGCGCCGCCGTTGCCGCCCGGGCAGATGTTGGCGGGGCCCTTGCCCTCGGCGTTGCCGCGGTGGCGCGGCGGTTCGAACAGCTCGGCCAGCAGATCGAGTTTCTGCACGCGCTCGAGGGCGAGCTTCTTCACCTCGGGCGTGTAGTCGATGACGTCCGATTCCTTGCGGCCCTGGAAGTCGTAGGGCTTGGGCTTGGTCGGGTGCGGCTGCACCTTCGAGAGCTTCTCGGTCGGGACCTTCGACTGCGGCGCCGGCCGCATCTCGATCGGCCAGATCGGCTCACCGGTGTGCCGGTTGTAGGAATAGACGTAAGACTGCTTGGTGATCTGGAACAGGCCCGGGATGCGCCGGCCGCCGACGTTGACGTCGAGCAGGATCGGCGCGGTCGGGTTGTCGTAGTTCCAGATGTCGTGCTTGACCTGCTGCTGGTGCCAGACCCGCTTGCCGGTCTTCACGTCGAGGGCGATGATGCTGGTGCTGAACAGGTTGTCGCCGGGGCGGAAGCCGCCGAAGTAGTCGATGGTGGCACCGTTGGTCGGGATGTAGACCAGGCCGCGCGCCGGGTCGGCCGACATCGGCGCCCACGACGAGACGTCGCCGGTCCAGCGCCACGCGTCGTTCTCCCACGTCTCGTGGCCGAACTCGCCCGGCCGCGGGATGACGTGGAACTTCCACAGGAACTTGCCGGTCTTGAGCTCGTAGCCGAGGATGTCGCCGGGCACGTTCTCGATGCGGGTCTGGTTGTAGCCCTGCTCGGCCGAGTTGCCGATGACCAGCACGTCGTTCACGACGATCGGCGGCGACGAGGTGGTGATGTAGCCGAGTTCGAGGGGCAGGCCCTTGCTGGCGTCGTACTTCTGCTCGGTCTGCTTCCAGGGCTGCCAGTCGGCAATCAGGTCCTTGAGCATGTCGACCGAACCGGACTTGCCGAAGCCGGCCACCGGCACGGCCTCGCCCCAGCCTTCGATGGGCTTGCCGGTCGCGGCATCGAGGGCATGCACGAAGAAGCCCGGCGTGGTGACGATGACCACGCTCTTGCCGTTGATCTTGGTGAAGGCCACGCCCTTGCCGTGGTTCGACCGCATCGAGTAGTCGTGACGCGGCGTGGTCGGTTCCTGGAACGTCCACAGCGTCTTGCCGGTGGCCGGGTCGAGCGACACCACGGTGCGGCGCGGCCCCGACACGGTGATGAGCATGCCGTCGACGTAGATCGGCAGGCCGCGGGCGTTGATCTCGCCGATCTCGACGCCGGGCGCCACGTCGGTGCCCTTCCATTCCCACGCCAGCTTCACGTTGTTGAAGTTGGCGGCGTTGATCTGGTCGAGCGGCGAATAGCGGGTGGACGTGTCGCCGCCGGTGATGGTGGTCCAATCACCCTTCTGCTGGGCGCCGCCGGGCACGCCGGCAACCACGAGGGTGATCAACACGACCGCCCCACCAAGGAGGGAGTGGGGCATCCAACGACGGGCGTCTGCAATCTTCATGGGCGGCTGTACTCCGTGATTTTCGCCACAACCTGGTCCGGTGGCGCTGGTCAGGATGGCGTGCCGGCGTGGTGATTGTCAACCACCGTCCGGCGGGACGGGGGCCGCCGGGTCGAGGCCGAGGCGGCGTTTACCCCGGGCCAGGCGTGGATGCCGGCGAGGTTGCAGGCAGCGGAGCGGTGGTGTACAAACGGCAAGTCCCGTCAGTTCCCGGTATGCCCGCCTCCACCCGCTCGAAACAATCCCCCGCCGCCGGTCCGCCCGTCAGCTCCGCCGTCCCCGCCCGGGCCGAGGTCCGCGCTGGCCGTCCCGTTGGCCCTCACCGTCGGCCTGCTGGCGATGTCGCTGCTGCCCAGGGTGGGCGGCAACCCCCGGCTGAGCGCGGCGTTCTGGGCGGCCGGCGCGGCCCTGCTGGTGTGGCAGGCGGGGCTCCTCCTGCGCGACCAGGGCCGGCTGCCCGGGTTCGTCAGCACGCCGCCGCGGCCGCAGCACTACATCCAGATGTGCTGCCACCTCAGCGTCTACGCCTACTGGGGCTTCTACTGGGCGCCGGTCTACCCCTACCTGCCGCTGCTCCTGGCGCAGGTGCTCTTCGCCTACGCCTTCGACATCCTGCTGGCGTGGTCGCGCCGCCGCCCCTTCGCCATGGGCTTCGGGCCGTTTCCAATCGTGTTCAGCACGAACCTGTTCCTGTGGTTCCGCGACGACTGGTTCGCGTTCCAGTTCCTGCTGATTGCCGCCGGCTTCCTCGGCAAGGCCTTCATCCAGTGGGAGCGCGACGGCCGCCGCGTGCACATCTTCAACCCTTCGGCCTTCTCGCTGGCCCTGTTCTCGCTCGCGCTGATTCTCACGGGCACCACCTCCATCACCTGGGCCCAGGAAATCAACACCACCTTCGGCCTGGGTCCGCACATCTACAAAGTGCTGTTCCTCATCGGCCTGGTCGTCATGTATTTCTTCTCGACGACCTACGTGACCGCCTCGGCGGCGGTGACCCTGTTCGGGCTGAGCGCGCTCTACACCGCCCTCACCGGGGTGCCCTACTTCGTCGACAGCGAGATTCCGTCGGCGGTGTTCCTCGGCCTGCATCTGCTCGTGACCGACCCGTCGACCTCGCCGCGCGCGCCGCTCGGCCGGGTCGTCTTCGGGGTGGCCTACGGCGTCGGCGTGTTCGCGCTCTATGCCGGACTCGGCGTGCTGGGCGTGCCGACCTTCTACGACAAGCTGCTGGCCGTGCCGCTCCTGAACCTGCTCGTGCCGTCGATCGACCGGCTGGTCGCGCGGCTCGGCGAGCGCCAGTGGATCGCCGCCCTGGGCCTGCTGCCGCCGCTCGGGCATCGCAACCTCGCCCACATGGCCGCGTGGATCGTCTTCTTCATGGTGATGACCGCGGCCGGCCGCACCGACGGGATGCAGCGCGGCGACGCGCTGCCCTTCTGGGTCGAGGCCTGCGCGGCCGACCGTCCCCAGGCCTGCGACCGGCTGCTGCGCATCGAAGGGTCGTACTGCACCGACAACGCCGGCTGGGCCTGCAACGAACTCGGGCGTGCACTACAGCGACGGCACCCTGGTGCCGGCCGATCGCGACCGCGCCCTCGCCTACTTCTCGCGCGCCTGTGAAGGACGCTTCCAGGCCGGCTGCGTCAACCTGCTCGACAGCGCCGCGCCGACCCGCGCCGACCCGCGCGCCTTCGACCTGCGGCTGCTGGTGCGCGAGGGCGGGCCGAACCTCACCGACACGCCCGAGACCGAGCTCTACGCGCGCGCCTGCCGCCACGGCTGGGAATTCGCCTGCGCCAAGGCCTCGGCGTCGCGATGAGGGTGCGGGCATGGATGAGCGCGGGCCTGCTCGCCGCGCTGGCCACGACGCTGGCCGCGCAGACCGTGCTCGGCGACCGGGAGCAGCCCGAGTTCGTGGCCATTCCGGCCGGCCCCGCCGTGATCGGCGCCGATCCCAGCCGCGATCCGCAGGCGTTCCCCAACGAGCGCTGGTCGGCGGCGCAGGGCGAAGGCGCCATCGACCTGCCGCTCTTCTACCTGGGCCGCCACGAGGTCACGGTCGGCGCCTTCACCGCGTTTGTCAACGCCACCGGCTGGAAGGTCGATCGCCGCGCGCTGGAAGCGCCGGCGACTGCACCCGGTGGCCTTCGTGTCGTGGCCCGACGCCCTGGCCTATTGCCGCTGGCTCGAGACCTCGTTGAAGACGGCGAGCGGCGTGCCGCCGGCGATCGCCGAGAAGCTCCGCCAGGGCTGGCGCGTGACGCTGCCGACCGAAGCGCAGTGGGAAAAAGCCGCGCGGGGCGGCGACCGGCGCATCTACCCGTGGGGCGACACGCCCCGCCGCGACCGGGCCACCTTCGAAAGCGCGGGCCCCGGCGCCGGTCGGCCAGTTGGCGTGTCCCGAATGCGCCTTCGGCCTGGCCGACATGGCCGGCAACGTGTGGGAGTGGACGCGCAGTCCCTACCAGCCGTATCCCTACGACGAGAGCGACGATCGCGCCGGCCTCGACGCCGACGCCCTGTGGGTCATGCGCGGCGGCGCCTTCAACGACCCGGCGCGGCTGGTGCGCAGCGCGGCCCGGGGGGCGGCCGAGCCGGGCGCGCGGCGGGCCTTCATCGGGTTCCGCGTGGCCATCGTGCCGCCGCGGCCCTAGGGCGCGGCGGCGGCAGCCCTGGTCACCCGCCGGCGCTCGCGATCAGCCGTTGTCGTCCTGCCGCTTCGGGCGGCGGTTGCTCTCGAGCACGCGCTTGCGCAGGCGGATGCTCTTGGGGGTGATCTCGACCAGTTCGTCGTCGTTGATGAACTCGATGGCCGGTTTCGAGCCCCATCAGCCGGGGCGGCACGATGCGGATGGCCTCGTCGGCTGACGAGGCGCGCATGTTGGTCTGCTTCTTTTCCTTGCAGATGTTCACGTCGAGGTCGTTGTTGCGCGAGTTCTCGCCGACGATCATCCCTTCGTAGACCTCGGTCGTCGGCTCGATCATCATGGTGGCCCGCTCCTGCAGGTTGGCCATGGCGAAGGCCGTGGCCACGCCGGCGCGATCCGACACCATGGCGCCGGTCGGGCGCGCCTGGATCGGACCGTGCCAGGGCTCCCACTCGGCAAAGACGTGGTTCATCATGCCGGTGCCCTTGGTCTCGGTGAGGAACTGCGAGCGGAAGCCGATCAGGCCGCGGGCCGGGATGCGGAACTCGAGGCGGACGCGGCCGCTGCCGTGGTTGACCATCTTGGTCATGGTCCCGCGGCGCATGCCGACGCCGGCGATGACCGCGCCCTGGAACTCCTCGGCGACGTCGATGACCAGGTCCTCGATCGGCTCCATCTTCACGCCGTTGATGTCCTTGGTGACGATCTCGGGGCGCGAGACCTGCACCTCGTAGCCTTCGCGGCGCATCATCTCGATGAGGATGGCCAGCTGCAGTTCACCGCGGCCGAGCACCTTCATCTGTTCCGGCGTGGCCGTCGGCTCGACGCGCAGCGAGACGTTGCCGAGCAGTTCCTTCTCGAGCCGATCGCGGAGGTGGCGCGAGGTGACGAACTGGCCGTCGCGGCCGGCCAGGGGCGAGGTGTTGACGCCGAAGATCATCGACACCGTCGGCTCGTCGACGGCGATGGTCTGCAGCGGCTCCGGGTGCTCGGGGTCGGCGATGGTCTCGGCGATGTTGATGTCTTCGATGCCGGCCAGGCACACGATGTCGCCGGCCTGCGCGTTCTCGATCTCGATGCGCTTCAAGCCGTCGAAGGCAAAGAGCTTGGTCACCTTGGTGGGCTGCGCCGTGCCGTCGAGCTTCAGCACCACGATCGGGTCGCCGACCTTCACCCGGCCGCGGAAGATGCGGCCGATGGCGATGCGCCCGAGGTAGTCGCTGGAGTCGAGATTGGCCACGAGCATCTGCAGCGGCTTGTCGGGGTCGCCCTTGGGCGGCGGCACGTGGCTGACGATGGCGTCGAAGAGCGGGCGCAGCGTCTCGCCGGGCACGTTCAGGTCGGTCGTGGCGGTGCCGGCCCGGCCGCTCGTGTAGAGCACCGGGAACTCGATGGCGTCTTCGGTGGCGTCGAGATCGATGAAGAGGTCGTAGACCTCGTTCAGCACTTCCTGCGTGCGCGCGTCGGCGCGGTCGATCTTGTTGATGACGACGACCGGCGGCAGGCCGCGCTCGAAGGCCTTGCGCAGCACGAAGCGGGTCTGCGGCAGCGGCCCCTCGGCGGCGTCGACGAGCAGCACCACGCCGTCGACCATCGACAGCACGCGCTCGACCTCGCCGCCGAAGTCGGCGTGGCCGGGGGTGTCGACGATGTTGATCAGGATGTCGCCGTAATGCACGGCGCAGTTCTTGGCCAGAATGGTGATGCCGCGCTCGCGTTCGAGCTCGTTGCTGTCCATGGCCCGCTCGGTGACCCGCTCGTTGGCGCGGAACACCCCGGACTGGCGGAACATCGCATCGACCAGGGTGGTCTTGCCGTGGTCGACGTGGGCGATGATGGCGACGTTGCGGCGGAGAGGATTGACCACGCTCTCGGTGGTCGATGACGCTTCAGACATCCTCCCAGTATACAGGTGCCCGCCCGTCGCCAGCCCGTCAGAAGAAGGGGGTGGAGCGTCGTGAACAGCGTCAACGCCAGCCATCGACCGATTCGATGCAAGCGGCACGCCCGCTGGCGTCAGCCCGCCTCAGCGCGGAATGAGCACCGTGAACGGCAGGTCGGTGAGGGTGCCCGACGAGTTGTAGGTGTGCACGCTGAACAAATACCCGGCCTGACTGCAGACCGTGTTGTAGAGCGCGGACACCACGGCAATGCCCGCTTGCCCGCCCATATTGAACAACTGCTGCACGGTGGCCACGGCGCCTTTTTCCTGGAGGCCGGTATTGGCCGGCAAGCTGAAGCAATACACGCCCACGGGATAGCCGGCAATGCGCTGGACCGTGGCCCCTGCCAGATTGGCGGACCGGGCATTGAAGGTCGCATTGCTGTAGACCGCCATCCAGCCTTCGCGCGGTGCGTTGGCCGCGGCCGTGTCGACGTAGTTCTTGTTGGCGGCGTCCAACCCAGCGGTGGGCGCGGCCACCTCGGTAAGGCGTGCATAGGCCATTGATGCGCCGGCGGCGAAGGTCGGCTTCGGCGCCGGCCGCGGAACGCCCGGCGCAACCGCCGGATTGAAGGCGAAGATGCCAGCGTTGGCGGAGCTGTCTTGCCATGGACCGCTGATGGTGCGTCGTGGAGATCGAGGCACTGATGTGCACGGGAACGCCGGTCGGCGCGAGCACCACGTTCAGCCCAAAGCCGATGGTGCCGTCGGGCTTGGGGAAGGCCAGGCCGACACGACCGACCGACGGCGTGGTGCCGCACATGTCGTCAGTGCCGTCGACGGTGAAGTTGCCGCCGGTCTGCGTGATGGTCAAGGTCAATACGTTGCAGTACGGCTGCAGTTGCCAGCGGAAGGTGCCGAGCGTCTGCGCCGAGGCGGGGACGTGGCCGAACAACACGGCTGCGGCCACGGCCAACGGGAACAAAACCGACGGACGGATGATCATGAGCGACTCCAGCTTGACGGGACGAGCCCGCAGGGGCGCCCACCGCCACCCGCGCTTTGTTCAGCGTGGAAAAGTAGCACGCCCGCCTCATTCCAGGGCGGGCGCTCGGCCCAGCGTGCGGTATCCTGCTGCCCATGCCTCTCTACGAATACCGCTGCCAGGACTGCCACCACGGGTTCGAGCTGCTCGTGCGCGAGAGCACGACCTACGAGTGCCCGTCCTGCCGCGGACAGAAGCTCGAAAAGCAGCTCTCGGTCTTCGCCGTCGGCGCCGAGGGGCGCGGCGGGCGCGCGCCGGTGGCCATGGGCGGCTGCGGGTCCTGCGGGCATCCCGGCGGCCCGGGGTCCTGTTCGGTGAACTAGACCGCCGTGAACATCTTGCGTTCGCTCTGGCACCTGCTGGCCGTGGTCGGCGTGGTCACCGTGGCCGGCGCCGCGTGGTTCGCCGTGCAGGGCGTGAGCGCCAGGCCGGCGCCCGGGCCGCTCGAGACGTCGGGAGCACGGGCGGCGCGGCACTGGCTGGTGCCCGCCGGCGCGCGGGGACGGGTCAGTCCCGAGACCGGCACGCCCGCAACGCTCGAGGAAGGCATGGCCCACTGGGCCGACCACTGCGCCAGTTGTCACGGCAACGACGGGTCGGGACAGACGCCCATGGGGCAGGGCCTTTATCCGCGGGCGCCCGACATGCGCCTTCCCGCCACGCAGAGCCTCAGCGACGGCGAGCTCTTCTACTTCATCGAACAGGGCATCAAGCTCACCGGCATGCCCGCGTGGGGCACCGGCACGCCGGAGGGCGAAGCGGCATCGTGGCACCTGGTCCAGTTCATCCGCCGGCTGCCGTCACTGACCGGCGACGAGATCACCGCAATGGAAGATCTGAACCCCCGCGGTCGATCCGAATGGCAGGCGCTGGAAGAGGAACGCCGCTTCCTGTCTGGTACACTCGACGTCCCCGACCCGACGCCGGGGCACGTGCATCGCCCTTGAAGACTGGAGCCGCCATGAACCGTCGCACCTTCGTCCTGACCCTGCCGCTCGTCGCCGCCGCGCTGCCCGCCGCCGCCCACGAGGGCCACGACCACAAGCTGCTCGGCACGATCACCGAAGTGACCGCCGACAAGATCGTGGTGAAGGCCAGCAAGGACGGCGCGCTCTCCACCGTGGCCCTGGCGGCCAAGACCAAGATCACGCGCGGCAAGACGGCGGTCTCGGCCGCGGACCTCAAGGTCGGCGACCGCGTCGTCGTCAACATCGGCAACGGCAAGGCGCCGCTCTCGGCCAAGGCCATCCAGGTCGGCCCCGCGCCGACCACGCGCTGACCGCGGGCCAGGCGTTTCATGGCCCTGCCCTCGTCGGTTCTCTGTCCGATTGATTTCTCGCCGCACGCCGAGCGGGCGCTGCGCCACGCGGTGGCGCTGTGCGGCGTGTTCCACGCGCGTCTCACCGTGCTCACGGTGAACGACCCCCTGTTTGTCGAGGCCGCCGCCGCGGCGGGACATGCCGCCACGATGCGGGGCCAGGTCGAGGCCGCGCTGCACGAGGTGCTGGTGCGCGTGCCGGGGCCGGCCGGCCACGCCCCGGCCCTCGACATCGCCACCGGACCCGCGGCCGGCGAGATCCTCAAAGCCGCCGAGCGGGCCCACGCCGACCTCATCGTCATGGGCTCGCAGGGCCTCGGCGGCACGAGCAAGCTGGTCTTCGGCTCGACCGCCGAACGGGTCATTCGCACGAGCCCCGTGCCCGTGCTCGCCGTGCCGGCCGGCGAGCCCGAGCGCATCGACGGTCAGCCGGGGGCGACGCGGTTCGTTCCGGGTGCGGTCGTCGCGGCCGTGGGCCTCGATGCGTTCGACGGCGCCGTGACCGGAACCGCGGCGGACTGGGCGGTGGCCACGGGGGCCGCGCTGGTGCTCACGCACGTGTGTCACGAAGCCCAGGCGCCGCACTGGTGGCGGTTTGCCGGCGTGCCGCATCCGCCCGAATCGCTCGAGGCCGCCGCCGCGCAGCTGGCGACGCTGGCCGCCGCCCTGCCGGAGGGCGCGGCCGTCGCCGTCGATGTCCGACTGGGCCAGGTGCCGGCCGGCGTGGCCGCCGTGACCCGCGAGCGCGACGCCGGCCTGCTCGTGGTCTCGCGCGGCGGGGGCGACCATCGCCTCGGCTCCGTCGCCTACCGCATCATGTGCGAGGCCGGCCTGCCGACCCTGGTCGTCGCCGGCCGCTGAGCCGCGTCAGTAGGACGCGAGCAACGCCGCCGCGGCCGTGAAGCGCGGCGCGATGTCCACCGGCACCTGCGTCAGCTTGTCGAACACCGCCTGGGTGCTCGGCCGCACCACGCCCAGCGTCTCGAGCATCGCCTTGGCCGCGGCGTAGTTGCCTTCGGCCTGCGATCATCAGCAGGTCGCGGGTCAGGGCGGTGACCGCCTCGCGGATCTTGCCCGGTGTCGACGGCGAAGGTGCCGTCGGCGTTCACCGTGAAGGCGCCCTGGTCGAGCAGGTAATTGAGCTGCACCGCCTGGCCGCGGCCGTGCGCCTCGGTGATGCCGAAGCGGATCGAACGGAACGCCGAGGCCAGGAACGTGGTGTACATCGTCTGCTCCATGGACTTCGGCAGCGTCCCCTTGTCGACCAGGAACTGCAGCGCGAAGAGGCCGGCCGCGTCGGCCTTGGCCTCCTCGATGGCGCTGTAGGTATCCTTCAGCTCCTGACGCACGGTGGTGGCGCGTCCGTTCACGGTGAGGGCGTGCGGGCCCAGGCCGTGCACGAGCTCGTGCATCAGGATGTGGGTGAAGAACGCGTCGAAGGCCACGTTGGCCCGATCGGCCGGGGCCAGCGCCACCGCCGCGATGGGCCGCAGCACCTGATCGAACTTGGCCTGCTGGTTGTTCTTCAGCATCACCCGCTTGCTGCCCTTCTCCCTGATGACGCGCTCGTCGTTGGGCAGGTTGAAGGCCGCCGTCTGCACGCCGCGGTTGGCGTCGCCGGCCGAGAACACCGTGTTCACGACGGCAATCGGCGCCAGCGCGCCGAGCGCCGGGTTGCGGTACTTGGCGTCGATCGGCAGGTGGTTCTCGATCTCCTGCAACGCGCCGGCAAACTGCTGCAGCTTGGCCGACTCGGCCTGGTCCTTGACGGTGATGAACGCCTCGAAGGCGGCCTTGTAGTTGAACCACTCGTCTTCGTAGACCTCGTAGGGCCCGATGGTCGGCTCGATCGAGGCATCGAGCTCCATCCACTTCACGTCGCTGTCGTAGTAGTCGTTCGACAGGAAGGCGGCGGCCCGCGCCTCGAGGTAGGCCTTGAGCGTCGGCTGCGCGGTGGCCGCGGCGGCGGCCCGCAGGTGCCCCGCCGCTACCGCCAGCTCGCCCTGGTACTCGACGCTGTAGGGCACGGCCAGCAGCTGCCCGCCGGGGCCGCGGCGGATGGTCGTGAAGAACCCCGTCGCCGCCTGGCGCGCCGGACCGGTCAAGGTGGCGATCCACCGCTCGACGTCTTCTTTGCTGGCATCGGCCGGATAGAAATTGGCGGCCGCCGGCTTGGACGGCGCGCCCGGCACGAACGGCTGGTTGTGGTCGAGACGCGACCACGGCCCCTTGTTCACGAGGAAGTAGTCGAGCCGGGCCCGGCCCAGGGCGGTGTCGTCGGCGGCCAGCGACGCCAGCAGCGCGTCGTTGCCGGCCCAGACCTGGCGCAGGAAGAGCGCGTCCATCACCTGCGCGGCGCGCACCAGGTGGGCCAGCGTGCGGCGCTCGGTTTCGGGCAGGGCGGCGATGTCGGCCGTCAGGTCGGTCGGGGCAAAGCGCGCCGACTGCGTGTGGATCGCGGCCACGGCCGGATCGACGAGGGCGGGCGCCGCCGCGGTCGACGCCGCGTCCGGCGCACCGTCGCCGCGGCCACAGGCGGTGACACTCATCAGGAACGCTCCAGCACAAACGGCACGCAGGAATGTGGACATGGGGGCCCGCACCAGGAACGCGGTTGGATTAATGCACGCCCGGACTGCCGAGCAAGTGCGCCGGGTCGGCCCCGAGCCGTTCGATGGCCTTGTCCCACATCTCGGCCGGGGCGGCGCCGAAGATGAGGTCGGCGCCCACCGGCGCCATGAGCCACGACGACTGCGCCATTTCGGCATCGAGCTGGCCGGCGGCCCAGCCGGCATAGCCGACGAGCACCTTGACGTCCTGCCCGGGCGGCGTCTGCAGGGCCGTGCGGATGGCCGAGACCGAGGCCGACAGGAACACGCCGTCGGCCACTTCGGTGGCGTCGGCGTCGAGCGACGGCGCGCGAGGTGAGCACCCAGGCCCGCATCGGTTCGACCGGCCCGCCCGTGAACAGGTGGATGTCCTCGCGGATGTCGATGGCCGGCTCGGTGTGCACCATCTCGTGCGCCGGCTTGGCCATGGGCTTGTTCACGATCAGGCCGAACGCCCCTTCGGTGCCGTACTCGCACAGCAGCACCACGGTGCGTGAGAAGTTCGGATCGGCCAGTTGCGGCATCGAGATGAGCATCATGGGCGTCATCGCTTCTTCGCCGTCGGACATACGTCCATCCTACTCCAGGCGTCTCCGGCCCGGCCCGGCGCCCGTCCCCGGCGCTCGCGCGCGGCGGTTCCGCGGCCCGGCAAAGCCGGTATAGTGCGCGCATGACGCTCCCCCGCCTCGTCCTCGCTTTCGTGGTGGCCGCCAGCGCGGCCACGGCCGCGGCGCAGCCCCCGGCCACGCCGCGCCGCCTGACGCTCGACGACCACACGCGGCTCGTGACGCTCGGTGATCCGCAGCGCTCGCCCGACGGCGTGTGGGTGGCCTACACCGTGACGGCGGTCGACGCCGAGAAGGACACGCGCAACACCGACCTGTGGATGGCGCGCTGGGACGGCACGGCGCAGCAGCAGCTCACCTCGTCGCCCGACAACGAGACGGCGCCGCGCTGGAGCCCGGACGGCAAGTACCTGGCGTTCCTGTCGGCGCGCGGCAGCGACGACGACAAGAAGAAGGGCGCGCAGCTCTGGCTGCTGCCGCGGCAGGGCGGCGAGGCACAGAAGGTCAGCGACGTGAAGGGCGGGCTGGCCGACATCCAGTGGGCGCCCGACAGCACCCGCCTGGCGGCAGTCATCAGCGACGTCGACCCGGCCGACGAACCGGAGAAGATGGACGGCTGGAAGCGCAAGACGGCGCCGCCGGTCGTGCTCGACCGCTACCGCTTCAAGGAAGACCGGACCGGCTACCTCAAGCGCTTCTACTCGCACCTCGCCGTCTTCGATCTGGCCACGAGGACGGTCACCGCCATCACCTCCGGCCAGGTCGACGACGAGAGCCCGGCGTGGTCGCCCGACGGCACCCGGCTGGCCTTCATCAGCAAGCGCGCGCATGCCGATCCGGATCGCACCACCAACAGCGACGTGTGGGTGGTGGAGGCCCGGGCCGGCAGCACCCCGCGACCGATGACCGACACCCCGGCGAGCGAGAGCGGCCGTCCGGTGTGGAGCCCCGACGGCTCGCGCCTGGCGGTGCTGGTCGGCGACACCGACGCCAACTACGCCTACGACCTCAACAAGCTCGGCGTCATCGCCGCCAACGCGCCGGGGCCCACCGCCGTGCGGCTGCTCTCCCCGGCGCTCGACCGCGCCGTGTTCGCGCCCTCGTGGTCGAGCGACGGCCAGCGCCTGTCCTTCCTGCTCGAGGACGATCGTTCGCAGCACGCCGCCAGCGTGCCCGCCGAGGGCGGCGCCCCGCGCCGGCTCACCGGCGACGGCATGGTCGTCTCGGCCCTCAGCCCCGGCGCCGTCGACGACCGTCATGCGGCGGTGCTGAGCACGTCGAACACACTGCCGGAACTGTGGGCGCTCGACGGTCCGGCGCCGCGCCAGATCAGCCATCACCACGCGGCGCTCCAGGGGCAGCTGCGCCTGGCCGCGGCCGAGAACGTCACCTCGATCAGCAAGGACGGCACCGAGGTGCACGGCCTGCTGTGGAAGCCGATCGACTACGTGGCCGGGCGCCGCTATCCGACCATCCTCTACATCCACGGCGGACCGAACGGCCAGGACGAGCACGCGCTTCAGCTTCACCCACCAGTGGCTGGCCGCCAACGGCTACGCCGTGCTGGCGGTGAACTATCGCGGCAGCTCGGGCCGCGGCGCCGCGTTCCAGAAGGCCATCCACAACGACTGGGGCCACCTGGAAGTCATCGACCTGCTCGGCGCGGTGGACGGCGTGGTCAAGCTGGGCGTGGCCGATCCCGATCGGCTGGGCATCGGCGGCTGGAGCTACGGCGGCATCTCGACCAACTACACCATCGCCACCGACCCGCGCTTCAAGGCCGCGGTGAGCGGCGCCGGCAGCTCACTGCAGCTCACGATGTACGGCATCGATCAGTACATCGTGCAGTACGAGCACGAACTCGGCGCGCCGTGGAAGAATCCCGAGGCCTGGATGAAGGTGTCGTATCCCTTCTTCCACGCCGACCGCATCAAGACGCCCACGCTCTTCCTGGGCGGCGAGAAGGACTTCAACGTGCCCATCGCCGGCGGCGAGCAGATGTACCAGGCGCTGAAGAGCCTGGGCGTCGACACGCAGCTCGTCATCTATCCCGGCCAGTTCCACAGCCTCACGGTGCCCAGCTACGAACGCGACCGGCTGCAACGCTACGTGGACTGGTTCCACAAGTACCTGCAGCCGGCGGCGGCGGCCACGGCCCCGCGCCGCTGACGCTGACTGAGGCTCAGGACCGGGCCTTCGCCCAGGCCACGGCGTCGCGGACCGCGGGGGCGTCGGCGCTGAACGCGGCGTTCTTCACCCCGCCGCCGGGGCGTCGAGCGCTGCCACCGCGGCGGCATCGCCGGCGGCGCCGATGGCGAGTGCCAGGTTCCGCCGCAGTTGCGCGAGCGGCGCGTGGGTGAGCGCGCTACCCGCCACGAAATCGTGGAGGCGGTGGTCGGGCCGCTGCCAGAGCGCCGCGGCGTCTGGCGCCTCCCGCGTCCGCGCGCGGCTGCCAGGCGGCGTCGACGGTGCGCGCTGGCGCGAGGTTCCAGGGACACACGTCCTGGCACACGTCGCAGCCGAAGAGATGCCCGGCCGCGGCTGTCTTCTCGCCGTCGGTCAGCGCACCGGCCTTCTCGATGGTCAGGTAGCTGATGCACTTGCGGGCGTCGACCTCGCGGGCGTCGACGATGGCCCCGGTGGGACACGCATCGAGGCACAACGTGCAGGCGCCGCACTGATCGGCGATGAGCTCGTCGGGCGTGAGCGGCAGCGAGGTGGCGATGCCGGCCAGCAGCAGCCACGACCCGAGGTCCGGATTGATGAGCAGCGAGTGCTTGCCGATCCAGCCCAGGCCGGCGTGGGCGGCGACCACCCGCTCCTGCACCCAGTGCTTGTCCACGAACACCGCGGCGTCGAACGGCTGCTCGACCGCGGCGCGCATCCAGGCCAGCAGCGCCTCGAGCCGGGCCTCGAGCACCAGGTGGTAGTCCTGGCCGCGGGCATAGCGCGCCACCGAGGCCGGCGGCGGCCGGGACCGGGTCGGGACCGGTGAAGTAGTTGGTGGCGGTCATGACCACCGACCGCGCGCCCGGCAGGAACTGGGCGACGTCGGCCCGCACCTCGGCCGAGCGTTCGAGGTAGCGCATCTCGCCGTGGTGGCCGCGCGCCACCCAGTCGTGGATGCGCGCCAGCTCCGGCATGCCGGTGGCCGGCGCGATGCCGCAGAGGTCGAAGCCGAGCGACCGCGCGTGGGCGGTGACGGCCGAAGAGGTCAGCACCGTGGGCCTCCCTCCTGCGCCACGCCTACGAGGTGCGCGCCACCAGTTGCCGCAGCACGTAGGGCAGGATGCCGCCGTGGCGGTAGGCGGTCAGCTCTTCCGGCGTGTCGATGCGGCACATCGCCTGGAAGGTGGTCGCGCTGCCGTCGTCGGCCGTGGCCGTGACGGTGACCGTGGCGCGCGCCTTGAGCGCCGCGCCGGCGCCGGTGAGCGCGTAGCTCTCCCGGCCGGTGAGGCCCAGCGACGTCACCGATTCGCCGTCGAGGAACTGCAGCGGCAGCACGCCCATGTTCACCAGGTTGCTGCGGTGGATGCGTTCGTAGCTCTCGGCGATGACCGCCTTCACGCCGAGCAGCATGGTGCCCTTGGCCGCCCAGTCGCGCGACGAGCCCGAGCCGTATTCCTTGCCGGCCAGCACCAGCAGCGGCACCCCGGCGGCCTGGTAGCGCATGGCCGCGTCGTAGATCGACATCACCTCGCCGTCCGGCAGGTGCGCGGTCACGCCGCCTTCGACGCCGGGCACGAGCTGGTTCTTGATGCGCGTGTTGGCGAACGTGCCGCGCATCATCACCTCGTGGTTGCCGCGGCGGGCGCCGTAGGAGTTGAAGTCCTTCGGGGCCACGCCGTGTTCGATCAGGTACTTGCCGGCCGGGCTGTCGGCCTTGATGTTGCCGGCCGGCGAGATGTGGTCGGTGGTGATGCTGTCGCCGAGCACCGCCAGCACGCGGGCGCCGGTCAGGTCCGACGGCGGCGCCGGGTCCATCGACAGGCCCTCGAGGAACGGCGGGCGGCGGATGTAGGTGGAGTCGGCGTCCCACTCGAACCGGCTGCCGGTCGGCACCGGCAGGGCGCGCCAGCGCTCGTCGCCTTCGAACACCT
This sequence comes from uncultured Acidobacteriota bacterium, assembly GCA_963834325.1. Classification (GTDB taxonomy): domain Bacteria; phylum Acidobacteriota; class Vicinamibacteria; order Vicinamibacterales; family UBA2999; genus CADEFD01. The sequence goes on along the minus strand of CAWIBL010000012.1, from coordinate 1,008,535 downwards.
TGGCATACTGCGACGTGAAGGCCGCCGAGGTGACGCTCGTGCGCATGGCCTCGGCGATCTCCCGGTCGGTCGGCCAGATGTCCTTGAGGTAGACCGGCGTGCCGTCGGTGGCCGTGCCGAGCGGCTCGGTGGTGAGGTCGATGTTCATCGAGCCGGCCAGCGCGTAGGCCACGACGAGCGGCGGCGACGCCAGGTAGTTGGCGCGCACGTCCTGCTGGATGCGGCCCTCGAAGTTGCGGTTGCCCGAGAGCACCGACGCGACGACCAGGCCGCGCTCGCGGATTTCGGCGCTGATCTCGTCGGGCAGCGGCCCGGAGTTGCCGATGCAGGTGGTGCAGCCGTAGCCGACCAGGTTGAAGCCGAGCTGATCGAGGTAGGCGTCGAGGCCGGCCGCGCGCAGGTAGTCGGTGACCACCTTCGAGCCGGGCGCCAGCGAGGTCTTCACCCACGGCTGGCGCGTGAGGCCGCGTTCGACGGCCTTCTTCGCCACCAGGCCGGCCCCGATCATCACGCCGGGATTCGAGGTGTTGGTGCAGCTGGTGATGGCGGCAATCACGACCGAGCCGTGTTCGAGCTGGGTGGCCGTCGCCACCGCGGTCCCGCCCGGCGCCGGCAGGGCCTTGACCCCCTTCTTCAGTTCGTCGAGGGAGCCGGCAAACGAGGCCTTGGCGTCGGTGAGCGGCACGCGGTCCTGCGGACGGCGCGGCCCGGCCAGGCTCGGCACGACGCGGGCGACGTCGATGTCGAGCGTCTCCGAGTAGATCGCATCGGGCGAGTCGTCGGTGCGGAACAGGCCCTGGGCCACGGCGTAGGCCTCGACCAGCGCCACCTGCGCTTCGTCGCGGCCGGTGAGCCGCAGGTAGTCGAGCGTCAGCACGTCGATCGGGAAGATGGCGACGGTGGCGCCGTACTCCGGGCACATGTTGCCGAGCGTGACCCGGTCGGCAATCGTCAGGTGGCCGAGACCGGGGCCGAAGAATTCGACGAACTTGCCCACCACCTTGTGCTTGCGCAGCGCCTCGGTGATGGTCAGCACGAGATCGGTGGCGGTGGCGCCCTCGGGCAGCTTGCCCGAGAGGCGGCAGCCGACGACCGGCGGAATCAGCATCGAACTCGGCTGGCCGAGCATCGCCGCCTCGGCCTCGATGCCGCCCACGCCCCAGCCGACGACGCCGAGGCCGTTGACCATGGTGGTGTGGGAGTCGGTGCCGAAGCAGGTATCGGGATAGGCGGTGTCGCCGTCGGCGACGACCACGCGGGCCAGGTACTCGATATTCACCTGGTGAACGATGCCGGTCTCGGGCGGCACGACGCGGAAGTTGCGGAAGGCGTCCTGGCCCCAGCGCAGGAACACGTAGCGCTCGTGGTTGCGCTGGTACTCCAGTTCGGCGTTGAGGCCGAGGGCGTTGGCCGTGGCGAAGTGATCGACCTGCACCGAGTGGTCGATGACCAGTTCGACCGGCTGCAGCGGGTTGACCCGCGCCGGGTCGCCGCCCAGGGCCACCATGCCGTCGCGCATCGCCGCCAGGTCGACCACGCAGGGCACGCCGGTGAAGTCCTGCAGGAGCACCCGCGCCGGCATGAACGAGATCTCCTTGTCGGGATGGGCCGCCGCCGGATTCCATCCAGCCAGGGCGCGGATGTCGTCGGCCTTGACGAAGGCCTCGTCCTCGCGGCGCAGCAGGTTCTCGAGCAGGATCTTGAGCGAGAACGGCAGCTTCTCGACCGACGGGAAGGCCTTGGCCAACGCCGGGAGGCTGAAATAACTGAGCGTGCGGCCGCCCGAGGTGAGGGCCGTCCGGGTGGAGAAGGAGTCTCGGCTGGACATCGGCGCGATGATATCAGCCCCGAGGCGCGTCTGTCCGCTCCCGAGCCGGCGGCTGCCGGACGGCGGCGGCCGTTCCCGGTCACCACCGTCCCGGCGGTGAACACCTCCACGCCGCGGCCCGGCCCGCCGCGGGCGTGAACCCGGCCGAGACCGGCGTTTCGCGCCCGAATCACGTGACCGCGTCCTCCGGAGGCGCGGGCCGGCCGATGGCACGCTATTGGTAACGTCTCGGGCCATGCGCGACCTGCTCTTCGGCTTCAAACAGTGGCGCCACGCGCCGCTCCTGGCCGCCGCCGCCATCCTGTCGATCGGTCTCGGCGTCGGCGCCACGACCGCCATCTTCGGGGTGGTCCGGCACGTCCTGCTGCGGCCGCTGCCGTTTGCCGACGCCGACGCGCTGGTCATGGCCTGGGAGACGTCGGCCGACGACCCGGCGCGCTGGGTGGCGCCGGCCAACTTCCTCGACTGGCGGCGCGACACCACCCACGTCTTTGCGGAGCTGGCCGCCTTCGACTCGTTCTCGGCCGCGCTCACCGGCGACGGCGCGCCCGAACGGGTGCGCGGCGTGTCGGCGTCGGGCAACTTCTTCGCGGCGCTGCGGCAGGCGCCGGCCGAGGGCCGCCTGCTCGGCCCCGACGACGACCGGCCCGGGGCGCCGTGCGTGGCGGCCATCAGCGAGGGCCTGCGTCAGCGGCGCTTTGCCAGCCTCGACACGGCCGTGGGGACCGGGCTCGTGCTCGACGGCCGCCTGTGCACGGTGGTCGGCGTGCTGCCGGCGGCGTTCGTCTTCCCGATCCAGCCGCTGGCCGAGGTGTGGACCAACGGCGACCGCGGGGTGCCGCGCACCTCGCCGGTGCCCGGCGACGTCACGCTCGTGCGCGACGCGCATCTGCTCTTCGTGCTCGGACGCCTGCGCCCGGGCGTGAGCCCGGCCACCGCCGAACGCGAACTGCAGGCGGTGGCGGCCCGGCTGGCCACGGCTTATCCCGAGACCAACGCCGGGCTGGGCGCGCACATCGAAAGCCTGCACGCGGCTGTCGTCGGCGACGTCCGGCCGGTGCTGTGGCTGCTCCAGATCACCGTCGTCGTGCTGCTGCTCGTGGCCTCGGCCAACGTCGCCCACCTGCTGCTCGGGCAGGCGGCGCGGCGCCGGCAGGAACTCGCCGTCAGGGCCTCGCTCGGGGCGGGTCGCGGCGCCATCGTGCGCCAGTTGCTGGCCGAGGCCTTCGCCCTGGCCATTCCCGGCGCGCTGCTCGGATTGCTGATGGCCGCCTGGGGCGTGGATCTGCTGGTGGCGTTTGCGCCCGCGTCGGTGCCGCGACTCGCCGAGGTGGCCGTCGATCCGATCGTGCTGGCCTTCGGGATGCTCGTCACCGGCGCCGCCACCGTGGCCTTCGCGCTCGTGCCGGCGGTGACGGCGTCCGCTCCCGAGGGGCTGTCGGCGATGGGCCACGGCGCGCGCCTGGCCGGGCGGCGACACACGGTGTGGCATCGCGCCTTCGTGGTCGGCGAGCTGGCGCTGGCTCACGTGCTCGTCGTCGGCGCGCTGCTGCTCGCGGCCAGTCTGCTGGCGGCCACGCGCGTCGATCTCGGCTTCGTCCCAGAGGGACGGCTGACGGCGCAGCTCAACCTGGTCAAGGATCCGTATCTGCAGCCGGCGCCTGGCGGCGGCGAGTTCTCCGCCAACCCCGGGCCCCGTCAGCAATTGATCGACAGCGTCCTCGAGCGGATGCGCGCCACGCCTGGCGTCCGCGCCGCGGCGGCGTCCTTCACGCCCCCGCTCGGCGGCGCTCCCAATCGCGGCATCCGCGTCGAGGGCGCCCCGCCGCCGCCCCCCGGCGAGGAGCCGGCGGCCGACTTCCAGGCGGTGACGCCCGACTACTTCAGGACCCTCGGCATCGTGCTGGCCGAGGGCCGCACCTTCACCGCCGCCGACGGGGCGCGTTCGCAGCGGGTGGCGGTGGTCAGCCGCACCTTCGCGTCGCGCTATCTTGCCGGCCGGGCGGCGGTGGGGAGCGTGGTCGAGTTCGGTGGCGACCGCCAGCACCTGGTCGTCGGCGTCGTCGGCGACGCGCGCAACCGCCAGGTGGAACGCGCCCCCGAGCCGGCGCTGTATGTGCCCTTCACGCAGAGCGACGAGGCCTGGCCCTACCTGGCTGTCACGGTCTGGACCGACGGCGACCCGGTGGCCATGGCCCCGGCACTGCGCGCGGCGTTCGCGGCCGCCGCCCCGGCGCAGCCGTTGTCGAGCGTGCGCGCGGTGGAGGCGCTGCTGGCCGACCAGCTCGCCCCGCGCCGCTTCACCACCTCGCTCGTGGCGCTCTTCGGCGCGCTGGCCTTGCTGCTGGCGACCATCGGCGCCTACGGCGTGCTGTCCTTCTCGGTGGCCATGCGCCGTCGCGAGATCGGCGTGCGCAGCGCCCTCGGGGCGTCGCCGGCCAGCCTGCGCGGACTGGTGCTGGGCGAGGCCGCCCTGCTGGCGGGAGCCGCCGTCGGCGTCGGCGCCGTCCTGGCCGTGGCCACGGGGCGTCTGAGCCAGGCGCTGCTCTTCGAGGTCTCGGCCACGAGTCCGCGGCTGCTGGCGAGCGCGGCCTTCTTCGTCGTCGTGCCCGCGCTCCTGGCCGCCTACGGGCCGGCCCGGCGAGCGGCGCGGACCACCCCGATCGAAGCGCTCCGCGGCGAGTGACCGGGCCGCCGTCCGGCCGTCAGCAACGCCGGGTGAGCACCCAGCCGGCGAGATCCGTCAGGTGATGGTCGAGCAGCGCGGCGGCGGCGAGCGCGTGTCCGGCGGCGGCCACGTGGGCCGCGGCCATCTCGCGCGACCGCTCGAGGCCGACCAGGCCGGGATAGGTCGGCTTGGCAGCCGTCGCGTCCTTCCCGGACGTCTTCCCGGTCTCGGCACTGCCGCCCTCGACGTCGAGGATGTCGTCGACGATCTGAAAGGCGATGCCGATGCTCGTGGCGAAACGCTCGACGCCGGCGATGTGCGCGGGCGTGCCGCCAGCCATCACCGCCCCGGCCACGGCGGCGACGCGAATCAGGCCGCCGGTCTTGCGGTGGTGCATGTCCTCGAGGCCGGCCAGATCGAGCGCGGGCGCGCCCGGCACGGCCCGGCCGGTGTAGGCCAGATCGATGGCCTGTCCGGCCACCATGCCGGCGGCGCCGACGGCGGCGCCGAGTTCGCCGATGACGCGCAGTTTGCGGACCGTCACCTCGACCCCGGTGTCGGGCCGCGGCTCGCGCGCCAGCAGGCCGAAGGCTTCCGCGAGCAGGGCGTCGCCGACGAGGATGGCCAGGCCCTCGCCGTAGCGCACGTGCAGGGTCGGCTGGCCGCGCCGCAACGAGTCGTTGTCCATCGCCGGCAGGTCGTCGTGGACCAGCGACTGCGTGTGCACCAGTTCGATCGCGCAGGCCGCCGGCAGGGCGGCGCGCCGGGCCTGCTCCCGCTCGCGCTCGCCGCCGCCCATGGCCGTGGCCACGGCCTCGGCCGCCGCCAGCGTCAGCAGCGGGCGAAAACGTTTGCCGCCGCCTCGCAGGGCGTAGCGCAGGCCGTCGGCAACGATTGGCGGACACTGCGGTGAACGCGGCAGCCAACCGTCGAGCGCGTCGTCGACCTCCACCCGCCGGGCGGCGATGAACTCGAGAAACGTGGGCTGGCGAACCGCGGTGTCGGTCATGGCTGGCAGCACCTGAGTGTGCTACAGCCACAACCCCGCCGTCGCCAGCCTATTCCCTCCGGTCGTTTCATATCGCCTCGGCCCGCCGGAAGACCCGCCGCGCCAGAGCCCAGCCCGCCAGGCCGGCCGCGAGCAGCACGGCCGCAGCGCGCCATGTGCCAGCCCCGGCCGGCGCGGCGCCGAGGGCCTGCGCGAAGCCGTCGATGGCCCAGGCGTGGGGCGTCAGCCAGCCGAGTTGCTGCAGCCAGGGCGGCATCAGGAAACGCGGCACCATACTGCCGCCAACCGCCGCCGCCACCAGCACGGCGATGTTCGACACGGTGATGGCCTGGCGAGCCGTGCGGCAGCTGGCCGCCAGCGCCAGCGCCAGGCCGGCCGAGGCGATGGCCAGGGCCAGGGCGACGACCAGCCACGGCCACGGCGTCGAGGGCGCCGGCACGCCGGCGTGCAGCCACGCCACGGCGAAGATGAGCGCGGCCTGCGCCACCCCCTGGCCGATGAGGAAGAGGGCCCGCCCGTCCACCAGCACCGGCACGCCGCCCGGCCCGGCAACGACGCGATCGGCCACGCCGGAGGCCAGCTCGTCGTGGAGCGACGCCGCCACCGGCACGGCCGCGAGCAGAATGAAGAGCGCCGCCACCGCCGCCGCGTAGTAGGCGGCCACGGTCGCGGCCGGCGCGCCGCCGGCAAGCGCCCGCGTCTCGACCAGCGAGCCGAAGGCGCCGGGCTCGCCGTCGGCGTCGCCCTCCTGGGGGGCCATCCCGGCCAGCACCTCCGCGGCCGCGGCGCGTTGCGCGTCGGTGAACGGCACGACCAGTTCGTCGACGAGGTCGACGGCGCCGCGCAAGGCCGCATCTGGCAACGCCGCGAAGTAGGCGCGCTGCACCGCACCGCTCACGATGCCGCCGGCCACGACGCGGGCCGGATGGGTCACGACGGCCACGGGGGCCGGGCCGTCGCCGATCAGCGTGTCGAGCGGCCGGCCGTCGCGGCGAAAGATCACCGCCACATCGACGGTGCCGGCGGTGACCAGCGCTTCGGCGCCGGCCGCGCTGTCGGGAGCGGGGCGGACCACGCGCAGCGCGCCGTCGCGCTCCAGGGCGGCCCCGAGCCGGCGCGAGAGCGGCGAGGCGGCTTCGTCGGACAGGGCGACCTTCAGCCGCAGTTCGTCGCCCGAGGCGCTGGCGAAGATGGCGGCAAAGACCACATAAACGATCACCGGCAGCACGAAGCTCATGGCCAGCGCCCCGCGATCGCGGACGAGCGCGAGCAGCTGCGTGTGGCCGGCGGCGCGTCTCATGGCCGCCCCTCGGGCCCGGCCAGCGCGCGCCGCTGCACCGCCGCCACGGCCCCGGCCAGGGTGGGCCGGCGCAGGCGCAGTTCCATCACCGCAACGCCGCGATCGGCGAGACGGCGTTCGATGGCCGCCAGTTCACCGGCGCTGCCGTCACCGGGACGCGACCAGCCGCCGTCGCCGCCGTTCACAAAGCCTTCGTCCCCGAGGGCCTCGTCGACCGGCGCGCCCGGAACCGGCATCACCACCACTTCCGCCGTCGCGCCGCACCACGAAGCCACCAGTGCGGGCACCGAGCCGTGCGCCAGCACGCGTCCCGACTCGAGCACCACCACCTCGTCGCAGAGCCCGGCCGCCTCGTGCAGATCGTGCGTCACGAGGAGGACGCCCATGCCGCCGCGCGCCAGATCGCGGAGCAAGGCGTGGAGGCGGGCGCGCGCGTCGGCGTCCACGCCGACGGTCGGCTCGTCGAGCAGGAGCAGCGCCGGCCGGTGCAACGCGCCGGCCACCAGGTTGACGCGACGCCGCATGCCGCCCGACAGCGTGTCGACCCGCGCGCCGGCGCGCTCTTCGAGTCCGGCCCAGCGCAGGCCCTCCTCGACGCGGGCCGCCACGTCGGCGCGCGCGGCCCCAGCCAGCGTGGCCCACAGCGCCAGATTCTCGCGCACGGTCAGATAGTCGTGCAGCGCCAGGTCCTGCGGCACGACGCCGAGCCGGCCGGCCTCACGGGCCGCCGCGGCGGGTCTCCCGTCGATAGTGACCTGGCCGCTGTCGAGGCGCAGCCGTCCGCCGATGGCTCTGAGCAGCGACGACTTCCCGGCGCCATTTGGACCGGCGACGGCGACGATCGATCCGCGGGCCACGGCCAGGTCGACGTGATCGAGCACCAAGCGTCCCGCGAGCCGGCGCGTGGCCGCAGTGACCTGCACCGCGAGGTCGTCGAGTGGGCGCGCCAGCGGCACAGGGTCAGTATACCGAGCGCGCCGGAGGCGCATGATACGCTCGGCCCAGTGACCGTCGACGTGCTCATCGTCGGAGGCGGCCTGGCTGGCAGCCTCGCCGCCTGGCGCCTCGGTCAGCGCCGCCCCGAACTCCGCATCCGGCTGCTCGAAGCCGGGACCACCCTCGGCGGCAATCACACCTGGTCGCTGCATGCGACCGACGTCTCGCCCGAGGCCCTGGCCTGGCTGTCGCCGCTCGTCGAGGCGCGCTGGCCCCGCCATGAGGTGCTGTTCCCAGGACACCGCCGCGTGCTCGAGCAGAGCTACCTGTCGCTGACCTCGCAGCGCCTCCACGCCGTGGTCAGCGCCGCGCTCGGCGACCGCGTCGAGTTCGGCACGACTGCCGCGACGGTGACGCCGACGCGCGTGCACACGGCCGATGGCCGCGAGCTGGCGGCGCGGGTCGTCATCGACGCGCGCGGCGCCGTGCCGGTGGACGTGCCGCTCGGCTGGCAGACCTTCCTCGGCCAGGAAGTGCGGTGCGCCGCTCCGCACGGCGTCACCATGCCGCGGCTGATGGACGCCACCGTGCCGCAGCGCGAGGCCTACCGGTTCATCTACCTGCTGCCGTTCACCGCCGACCGTCTGCTCATCGAGGACACGGCCTACGCCGACACGCCCGGCGTGGACGCGGCGGCGGCGCGCGCGCGCATCGCGGCGTATGCGGCGGCGCACGGCTGGACCATCAGCGAGGTCGTGCGTGAAGAGCGCGGCAGCCTGCCCATCCCGCTGGGCGGCCGCATCGACGCCTTCTGGACCAGCGACGTCACCCGCGTCGGCATGCGGGCCGGGCTCTTCCATCCCACCACCGGCTATTCCCTGCCCGACGCCGTGGCCACGGCCGACCTGCTGGCCGACCGGCTGGCCGGAGTGAATCCCCCGGACGCGGCCCGCGTCTATTCAGAGGTGCGGCATTTCGCGGCCACCAGGTGGCAGGCCCGTGGCTTCTTCCGGATGCTGAACCGGCTGCTCTTCCGCGCCGCGGCGCCGGAGGCGCGGGCGCGCGTCCTCGAGCAGTTCTACCGCCGCTCGCCCGGCCTCATCGCCCGGTTCTACGCCGGCACGCTCACGCCGTTCGACCGCGTGCGCGTGCTGGCCGGCCGGCCCCCTGTCGGCGTGCTGCAGGCGCTGGCGCACGTGCGGGAGTAGCCGGCCATGACTGTGTCTCCCCGCCGCGTCGCCGTCATCGGCAGCGGCTTCGGCGGTCTCGCCCTGGCCATCCGCCTGCAGGCCGCTGGCCTGCAGACCACGCTCGTCGAGCAGCGCGACCAGCCCGGCGGCCGGGCCTACGTCTACCACGACCAGGGCTTCACCTTCGACGCCGGCCCGACGGTCATCACCGCGCCCGGCTGCCTCGAAGAACTGTTCGCGCTGGCCGGCGAGCGGATGGCCGATTACGTCGACCTGCTGCCGGTGTTTCCGTTCTACCGCCTGTTCTGGGAAGACGGGCACGTCTTCGACTACTCCAACGACCTCGGCCGCCATCGCCCGCCAGATTGCCGCCCGCAATCCCGCCGACGTCGACGGCTACCAGCGCTTCCTGGCCTACGCCGAGCAGGTCTTCGCCGAGGGTTACGCGAAGCTGGCGCACGTGCCGTTCCTGGACATGTGGAGCATGGTGCGGGTCGCGCCCCAACTGGTGCGCCTGGAGGCGTATCGCACCGTCTACGACGTGGTGGCCAAGTACATCCAGGACGACCACCTGCGCCAGGCGTTCAGCTTTCATTCGCTGCTCGTCGGCGGCAACCCGTTCGCGACCTCGTCGATCTACACGCTGATCCACGTGCTGGAGCGCACCTGGGGCGTCTCCTTCCCGCGCGGCGGCACCGGCGCGCTGGTGCGCGCGCTCGTCGCGCTTTTCGAGCGGCTCGGCGGCACGGTGCTGCTGAACACGCCGGTCGAACGCATCCTCACGCGCGACGGCGCCGTCACCGGCGTGCGCACGCGCGGCGGGGACGAACTCGCGGCCGAGGCCGTGGTCAGCAACGCCGACGTCGTCCACACCTACAAGGCGCTGCTCGGCCACGATCCGCGGGGCCAGGCCGCCGGCCGCGCGCTCGAGAAGAAGCGCTTCAGCATGTCGCTCTTCCTCATCTACTTCGGCACCAGGCGCCGCCACCCGCACCTGGCGCACCACAACGTGATCTTCGGGCCGCGCTACCGCGAGCTGCTGGGCGACATCTTCGACCGCAGAGATCCTCGCCGACGACTTCTCGCTCTATCTGCACGCGCCCGACGGTGTCGGATCCGACGCTGGCGCCGGCCGGCTGCGAGGCGTTCTACGTGCTGTCGCCGGTGCCGCACCTGGGCCACGGCGACATCGACTGGACCAGCGAAGGGCCGCGCTACGCCGACCGCATCCTCGATTACCTCGAGCAGCACCACATCCCCGGCCTGCGCGCCGACCTGGTCACGCAGCGCATCTTCACGCCGCTCGACTTCGCCTCCACGCTCAACGCCCACGTCGGTTCGGCCTTCTCGCTCGAGCCGGTGCTGACGCAGAGCGCCTAGTTCCGCGTGCACAACCGCGACGACCGGCTGAAGGGCCTCTACTTCGTCGGCGCCGGCACCCACCCGGGCGCGGGCGTGCCCGGCGTCGTGAACTCGGCCAAGGCCACGGCCGGGCTGATGATCGCCGACCTGGCGCCCGACCGGAGGGGCGCCTGACATGGGCGCCGCGGCTGACACTGGAGCGGGCCGCGACAGCGCCATGCGCCGCGGCTCGAAGAGCTTCGCCCTCGCCTCGCGCCTCTTCGATCCGGCCACGCGCGGCCTGGTGTGGGACCTCTACGCCTGGTGCCGCCACTGCGACGACGTCGTCGACGGTCAGGAGCTGGGCCACGGCTACACCGCGCTCACCGATCGGGACGCGCGGCTGGCGTCGCTGCACGCCGGCACTGCCGCGGCCCTGGCCGGTGACGGCCGGGCCCAGCGGCCCGTTTGCCGCGCTGGCCCGCGTCGTGGCGGCCACGGACCTGCCGCCGGTGCTGGCCCACGATCACCTGGCCGGATTCGCCATGGATACCGGCGGCCGCCGCTATGACACGGTCGAGGACACGCTCGACTACTGCTATCACGTGGCCGGCGTCGTCGGCCTGATGATGGCGTGGGTGATGGGCGTGCGCGACCGCGCCGTGCTGTGCCGCGCCTCGGATCTCGGCCTGGCCTTCCAGTTGAGCAACATCGCCCGCGATGTCGGCGACGATGTCGTGGCCGGACGCGTCTACCTGCCGTCGGTGTGGCTGCGCGAGGCTGGCGTCACCCTGGTCGAGGGTCGGCCGGTCGATGCCGCGACCGCCGCGCGGCTGGCGCCAGTCGTGGCCCGGCTGCTGGCCGAGGCCGAGCGCTACTACGACTCGGCCGGGCACGGCGTCGGCGAGTTGCCGGGGCGCTCTGCCTGGGCCGTGGCCACGGCCCGGCTCGTCTACCGGGACATCGGCCGCGCCGTCGCGGCGCGCGGGCCGCAGGCGTGGACCTCGCGCACCGTGGTCGGCCTGCCGCGCAAGCTGGCGCGGGTGGCGCAGGCCGGCGTGGCCACCAGTTGGGTCAAGACCGTGGGCGCCCGGTCCACGCCGCCACGCGTCGGCCTGTTCACGCCGGCCACCGTGGCCATGCTACGGTGATAGCGATGTCGTGGTTGGCGTTCACCGGGTGGTTCCTGCTGGCGCTCTTCCTGATGGAAGGCGTGGCCTACGCGACACACCGCTTCCTGATGCACGGGCCGCTGTGGTTCCTGCACCGTTCGCACCACGTGCCGCACGACGGCGGCTGGGAATGGAACGACCTCTTCGGCGTCCTCTTCGCGGTGCCCTCGATCATCTGCATCAAGCTGGGCGTGGACGCCGGCGGGTCGTGGCTGCTGCCGGTCGGCCTGGGCATGACCGCCTACGGCGCCATCTACGTGGTCTTCCACGACATCGTGGTGCATCGCCGCATCACCATCCGCAACGTGCCGCAGTGGACCTACCTGCGGCGCATCATCATGGCCCACCTGGTGCACCACAAGTCCCACGGCAAAGACGGGGCCCGCTCCTTTGGCTTCCTCTGGGCCCCGAAGAACCTGCTGAAGTAGCGCCGGGCGCGCCGGCTCACTTGGGCATGGTCATCAGGGCGGCCAGCATCTCGATGCCCTCCCACAGGTTCTGCAGGCGCAGGTTCTCGTCCGGTCCGTGCTGGTTGTTGTCGTAGTTGACGATCGACACACCCACCGTCGGTATCCGGTAGTGGTCGCTGAAGGTCCCGAAGGGCATGCTGCCGCCGAGCGTCGGCAACTGCACCGGCGGCACGCCGTTGAAGGTCAGCGCCCGCACCACGGCCTGGGCCTTGGGGTCGTCCATCGACACCCGCGAGGCCACCGAGCCGCGCCGCGCGTCGACACGCGCGATGAGCGCGTGCGTGCGGCGCTCCTCGTCGGTCGGCTCGCGATTGCTGACGACGAAGTAGCCCTGCGCCGCACGTGCTCGGTGATGCGGGCGTTCACGCGTCTCGGGCACCAGGTCCTTGACCATCCGCACCTCGATGCGCGCCGTCGCCGATCCGGGAATGGCCGAGCGCCCGGAGATGCCGCTCGTGGACATCTCGAGGATGCTCAGCGTCGGCTCGTTGAGTTTGGCCTCGAGCCGCTGGCTCAGGACGCTCGGGCCGGGCCACGCCGAAGTCGCGGGCCAGCACCGCCTCGACGTCGGGCGCGGCCGCCAGTGCCGCCGTCTCGGTCGGCGTGAGCGGACGGACGCCGGTGTAGAAGTCCTCGATGAGGACGCGGCCCTCCTCGTCCTTCATCGTCGACAGGAGCCGGGCCAGGCGCATCGACGGATCCGGCGCCCAGTTGCCGTAGTTGCCCGAGTGCAGGTCGCCCTTGGCGCCGTAGACGGTGAGGGTCACGCCGGCGCCGCCGCGCACGCCGAAGTAGACCGTGGGCCGCCCGCTCGGATGCCGCGGCCCGTCGAGCGTCACCGCCAGGTCGGTCTTGAGCGCGTTGGGCCGGGCTTCGGCGAAGCGCCGGAAGTTGGCCGAGCCGGCTTCTTCCTCGCCGTCGAGCACCACGCGCACGTTCCAGGTCCGCGCCTGGCCGGTGGCGGCGAGCGCGTCGACGGCGTTCAGCAGCGCCACGATCGGCCCCTTGTCGTCGGACGTCGAGCGGCCGTACATCCGCCACTCCGGGTCGAAGGTCGTGCGCGCGGGGTCGGCGGGCACCGCGCCGGCGGCGCTGAACAGGCACGGCGTGAACGGCTGGCAGCGCGTCCACTCGGCCGGGTCGACCGCCTGGCCGTCGTAGTGGATGTAGAAGGTCAGCGTGCCGACCGGGTTGGCCGTGTCGAGTTGGCCGAAGACCACGGGCGCTCCGGGCCCGCCCACCGTCTCGACCGCGAAGCCGCGCTTGGTCAACAAGGCCGACAGATGGTCGGCGTTCTTCTTCATGTCGGCGTCGTTGCCGGCGACGTTGGGCAGCGAGACGAGGCCCGCCAGTTCGTCGATGATGGCCCGCTCGTGCGCGGCCCGCCATTGGCCGACGCCGGCCGGCTGGGCGTGGGCGGTGGCGACGAGGACCGGGGCGACGGCCAGCAGGGCCAGCGTCATTCGAGCAATCTGCCGCATCGGACACTCCTTCGTAAACGTGACCGGGCGATTCTAGCGCTGGCGCAGGGCCGGCGGGGTGAGCCACGTCTGCGCCCCGGCCAAGGTGACGTCGACGAGCACGGCCAGGACCGCGGCCGGGATCGCCCCCGACAACACCATCCGGGTGTCGGCCAGGGCCAGGCCGGAGACGATCGGATCGCCGAGTCCTCCGCCGCCAACGAATGCCGCCAGCGTGGCCGTGCCGACGTTGATGACCGCCGCGGTGCGCACCCCGGCCATGATCACCGGCATGGCCAGCGGCACGCGCACCCACGTCAGCACCTGCCACGGGGTCATGCCCAGCGCCTCGGCGGCGGCGATGGCGCCGCGGTCGGCCTCGCGCACGCCGGTCACGGTGTTGCGGGTGATGGGATAGAGCGAATACAGGAACAGCGCGGCGATGGCCGGGGCCGTGCCGATGCCGAGCACCGGCAGCATGAACGCCAGCAGCGCAATGCCGGGCACGGTCTGCAGCAACCCCACGCCGCGCGTCACCGGCTCGGCCAGGCGCGTGCGGCTCAGGGCCACGCCGCCGCTGATGCCGACGAAGATCGCCGCCGCCAGCGACACGCCGGCCAGCCACAGATGGCGGGCGCTCATCGCCGCGATGGCCGCGCGCCGCTCCCACAGATAGCGCGCCAGCGAAACGTCCCCGCCGGTCGTGACCGGGGCGCCGGCCAGCGCCCCGCCGCTGACCAGGCCGAGTTCGGCCAGCGCGTCGTGGGCCACCGTGGCGATGGCCTCGCGGTTCACCTCGACGCGCGCGTTGAGCCCGCGCATGCGCGTCACGTCGAAGCGGCCGCTCAGCTCCGACAACGCCGAGACCACCTCCGGCCGTTCCCGGGCCAGCGCCCCGCGCACCATCGCCGCCGCGTCGTAGGGCGGGAAGAAGCGCCGGTCGTCCTCGAGCACCGTGAGCGGATAGCGCGACAGCAGGCCATCGGTCGAGTAGGCGTCGATGATGTCCACTTCGCCGTCCACGAGGGCGCGGTACTTCACCGCCGGCGCCAGCGCGCTCACCGTCTTCGGCGCCAGGCCGTAGGCGGTGCGCAGGCCGGGCAGGCCGTCGGGCAGGCCGATGAAGTCGGCCGTGAACCCGGCCCGCATGTCGGCGCTGACGGCGGCAAAGTCGCTGAGGGTGCGCAGCCCGAGGCGCTGCGCCATCTCGGTGCGCACCGACATGGCGTAGGTGTTCTCGAAGCCGAGCGGGGCCAGCCAGCGCACGTCGAACTGCCGCGCGAACTGGCGCGAGACGGTGTCGAAGACAACCGCGGGATCGCTCACCGGGGCTGCCTTGAGGATGACCAGCAGGCCCGAGCCGGTGTACTCGGGGAAGACGTCGATGGCGCCCTGGCGCAGGGCCGGGAAGACGATCTCGGTGCCGCCGAGGCCGAACCGCCGCGTCACCGGCACGCCGCGGGCCTCGAGAATCTGCGCGAACATCTCGGCCAGCAGGTAGGACTCGCCAAACGGCTTGGACCCGACCACCACGGGCCGTGCCTCGGCCGCCGGCGCCTCGCGCTGACGCGCCGCGGCGCCGCTGGCCAGCGCCCCGACCAGCAGGGCCACCGCCGCGAAGACGCCGGGCGGCGCGAAGCGCCGGACGGGCCACGACGCGAACCGCGCCGCTCATGCCGACGCTCCTGGCGCGACGCGGGCGCGGCGCAGCAACTCCGCGACGTAGGGCGTGGCCGGCGACGACATGAGCCCCGCGGGCGTGGCCACCTGGGCGATGCGGCCGGCGTGCATCACCGCCACGCGGTCGGCCACGAGGAACGCCTCGTGCAGGTCGTGCGTGACCAGCAGAGCGGCCATGCCGGTGCGGCGGCGCAAGGCCAGGAACAGCTCCTGGACGTCGCCGCGGGTGATGGCATCGAGCGCGCCGAACGGCTCGTCGAGCAGCACGATGCGCGGCCCGGCCGCCAGCGCCCGGGCGAAGGCCACGCGCTGCCGCTGCCCTCCCGACAACTGGTGCGGCCACCGGGCCCCGAACTGCTCCGCCGGCAGGCCGACGCTGTCGAGCGCGGCGTCCGCCAGCGCGGCGCTATCGGCCCGGCCGGTCAGCACCGGCACGAGCGCGGCGTTGCGGGTCACGGTCCAGTGCGGCAGCAGTCCGCCGTCCTGCGGCACGTAGCCGACGGCCCGGCGCAGCCGCACCGGATCGGCCGTGGCCACGTCCTCGCCGTCGACGCGGGCCTCGCCCGCGTCCATCGTGGTGAGGGCGTTGAAGACGCGCAGCAGCGTGCTCTTGCCCGAACCGCTCTCGCCGACCAGGGCCACGCACTCGCCGTGCGCCACCGACAGCGACACGTCGTCGAGGGCGGTCACCGGGCCGAACCGCCGGACCACGCCGCGGGCCTCGAGCGCCAGGGCTGCCATGGCTCAGAAGCCGACGAACAGGCCCAGGGCCGCCGCCGGCGCCGACCGGGCGCCGTCGGTGAAGGCGATGGCGTCGGTGCGCCACACCCAGCGGAGTTCGCCCGTCAACCCGATCGGCCGCGTCCGGGCCATCGCCGCCGCGCAGCCACCAGCGCAACCCGGCGCCACCGTGCCACGCGCGTCCGGTCTCGACCAGGGCGTTGTCGTCGTGGAGCTGGCGCAGGTAGCCGCCGCCGGCCGTCAGGTACGGCCGGGCCCGCCGGCCGCCGCCGCGCGGCAGCTGATAAAGCACGGCGAGCTCGACGGCGTAGTCCGACACCGTCTCGGTGGCCTCGAGGTTCGGGGCCCCTTCGGCGTCGGCGGAAATCGCCGTCGTCAGCGTGGGCCGCGCCGCCGCGCCGCGAACCGCCACCGCCCACCGGGCGCTGACCGGCAGCGTGAGGGTCAGTTCGCCGCCGCCGCTCCCGCCCAGCGTGCTCTCGGTCGTGAACAAGGTGAACGGCGCCGGCGTGGCGGCGCCCACCGACACGCGCCGCGTGATGGCGTCGACGCGGCCCAGGTCCTGCGCCCCCAGCCAGCGCGCCGGCGATGCCGATCACCGGGCGCCAGCGCCGAAGCAGCGGCTCGCCCCGCGCCGCTCCCTGGGCGTGCGCCGCGGGCGGCGCCAGCCCGAGCAGGATCGCGGTGGCCACGGCGAGAGTGAGCGCGGCGCGCCCGGCCGTCATCGCGGCCGCGCCTCGATCACGACCGGGTCGGTGCTGCCGCCGCCCTGCACCACGATCACCCGGGGCGCGTAGGTGACGGCAAAGTCGATGTCCACGCGTGCCGGCGCGAAGAAGCTCTCGACGTCGGCGTCGTCGAGCGGCTCGACCCGCAGGACATACGGCCCTGGCGCCAGCCCGGCGATGACGAAGGCGCCGTCGTCGCCGAGGGCGAAGCCGCCGATGAGCGCTCCCGAGTCGAGATGGAACGCCACCACGTGGGCGCCGTAGACGCCGCGTCCGCCCTTGGTCACCCGGCCCTGGATGCTGCCGACCTGGCCGGCCGGAACCGCGTCGTAGAGGTCGAGCACGCCGGCGATGTCGTCGGGCTGGAGCACCCGGTCGACGACGCTGCCCGACGGCATGGCAATCGGGAACATGATCGATCCGCTCGACAGCACCCGCCGGCCGGTGCCGCTGACCTCGGTTTCCCCGATGGCCGAGTGGCCCAGGCCGAGCAGGTGTCCGAACTCGTGCAGGGCCACCGATTCGAGATCGTTGGCGCCGGCTTCACCGGCCGGGGCGGTGGACCAGCGGAAGCGGGTGTTGAAGTAGACGTCGGATTCGAGGATCTGCCCGGTGGCGGCGTCGAGCAGGAAGGTGGTGGCGCCGAGGACCCGCTCCTGATCGGGCCGGTCGAGGAAGCCGACGGTCGAGCGGCCGTCGGTCTCGACCGGTTGGCTGCGCGTCAAGCCCTGGCCGCTGAACGACACCGGCAGCCCGGGCGTGCGGCTCCACGTGGCCGCGGCCCGGGCAATCGCGTCGCTGAACGCCTGCGGTGAGATGCCGCTGAATTCGCGTTCGGTGATGAAGTAGCGAATCGGCCCGGCAGCCCAGCGCACCGGCACGACCCGGCCGTCGACCTCGACCCCGAACTTGAGATAAGCCTGCGCCGGCGTGGCCAGCGGCGCCACGAGCAGCAGGGCCGACGAGCAGGTGCCGCACGGCGCGGCTCATCGCGCCTCACCGACGGCGCGCACGGCGGCGCCAAACGTCGCCAGCGACCGCGACCACGCGGGCCGAGGTGCCGCGCGCGACCGTCGTCGGCGCGGCCGCGGCGTGGATGGGCGACGGCACGACCATCGCCCGCCCGGGCGTGCCCGCCGCCGACACGCGGTAGACGCCGAGCGACAGGCCCACCGGCTCGGGCAGCAGCGGGGCGCGTCCGCGCAGGAACACCACCACCTCGTCGCCCTCGCGGAACACCGGCCCGCCGGGCACCAGCAGGATCCGGCCGCCGGCTTCGCCGCCCGGCACGACGAAGGTGGCGGTTGCGGTGGCGGTGCCCTTGAAGGCCTCGACGACGTCGAGCGTGACCGTGGACTGGATGGTGCGGCGGTCGGCGGTCCACGCCGCCTCCACGCGGCGGACGCGGCCGTGGACGACCGCGGCCGACTCCCGCACCAGTTCCTCGAAGGTGGCCGGCAGGACCGTCAGCGCCCCGCTCGGGGCCGACACCGCCAGCGCCATGAGTATTGCCGTCGCCGTCATGCGCATGGCTTGAGTCTACCCCGCGGCTCTGGCGGCGCCGCGGCGCCGCCATCTGGACATCCTCAGCCGCGGCCGCGGTCGGCCACGTCGAGCACGGCCGCGGCGACGCGCCCGGCCGACCCCGGCGGCCCGAGCCTGGCGCGCGTCTCGGCCAGCCGGGCGCGCGTGCGCTCCCAGCGCTCGCCGTCGCGCAGGAACGACACGGTCTCGGCCGCCACCGCTGCCGGCGTGCAGTCGTCCTGGATCAGTTCGGGCACGATGCGCTCCCCCGCCACCAGGTTGGGCATGGCATAGGTGTCGATGCTGACGAGCGGCTTGCCGAGCGCGTAGGTGAGCGGCGAGAGCTTGTAGATGACCACCATCGGGCGCTCGTGCAGGGCGGTCTGGGCCGTGGCGGTGCCGGAGGCGGTGACGACCACGTCGGCCGCGGCCAGCACGTCGTCGGTGCGGCCGGCGATGATCGGCAGGCCGGGGGCGGCAGCGGCGAGCGGGACGAACTCGGCATCGTGGCGCCCCGGGGCCCGGGCCACGACGAACTGCACGCCGGGCACCTGCGCGGCGATGAGCGGCATGGCGGCGGCCAGCACCGGCACCAGCCGCGCCAGCTCGTTGTGGCGGCTGCCGGGCAACAGCGCCACGAGCGGGCGCGCCGGATCGAGCCCCAGCGGCACGCGAAGCGCCGCTTGCGCCGCGGCGGCCTGCGCGGGATCGGCCGGCCTGGCCGGCACCGCGTCGACCAGCGGATGTCCGAGGAACTGCACCGGCACGCCGGCCTGCTGATAGAGCGCTGCTTCGAACGGGAAGATGGGCAGCGCCAGAGTGACGTGGCGCTGCATCGTCGTCATGCGTTTGGGCCGCCACGCCCAGAGCTGCGGCGTCACGTAGTAGACGATCGGGATGCCGCGTCGGGCCAGGCGCGACATCAACTGGAAGTTGAAGTCGGGATAGTCGATGAGCACGACCGCATCCGGGCCGCGTCTCTTCACAGGCCGCCACCAGACGGCGCAGCATGCGGAACGTGGCCGGCAGCACGCGCACCGCTTCGGTGAGGCCGGTCACCGACAGGCCGGTGTAGTCCCCGACCAGGCGGACGCCGGCCGCGCGCGCAACGCGGACCGCCGAAGCCGAAAACGTCGAGGCCGGGCCGGGCCGCCTGCAGCGCCAGCGCCAGATCCGCCGCGTAATGATCGCCGGACGGCTCGCCGCACGAGACCATCACCCGGGTCATGCGGGCCCCTGGCGTGGCGATGACGGGCCTACGGCTGCGCGCCGCGGCGCACCCGGCGCAGGTCGGCGGCGGTGAGGTCGAGCTCGGTGATGGGAATGCGCTCGACGTTGGTGAAGCCGGCGCCGGCCAGGCCCGGCAGGAACTTCTCGGCGTCGCCGACGAGCACCACCGACAACTGGGCCGGCTTCAGCCACGCCCGGGCCACGCGCTGGACGTCGTCGACGGTGACGCTGCGCACGCGCTCCGGATAGGCCGGCAGGTCGGCCAGCGGCAGCTCGTAGAACAGCTGATTGAGGACGCGCGTCGCAATCGCATCGGGCGACTCGATCGACAGCGGGAAGCTGCCGGCCAGGAAATCCTGCGCGCCTTCGAGTTCGCCCTCGTAGACCCGTTCGCGCTGCAAGCGCGCGAACTCGTCGACGACCGTGCGCAGGGCCTCGACCGTCGCCTCCGTGCGCGTATCGGTTTCGGCCACCACGGCGCCGGCATACTTGTAGGCGTCGAGATCGGCCGAAGCGCCGTAGGTCAGGCCCTTCTGCGAGCGCAGCACCTGCTGCAGCCGGTTGCCGCCCTCGCCGCCCAGGATCTTGACGGCCTGGTCGAGCAGCAGATGATCGACGTGGCGGCGTTCGATGGCCAGGTGGCCGGCGCGGATCTCGGTCTGCACCGACCCGGGCTTGTCGATGACCACCAGGCGCCGCACCGCCGGCGGCGGCGCCATCGGCGCGTAGGCCGGCACCGGGCCCCGGGCCCACGGCCCGAACACCCGCTCGACCTGCTTGAACGCCTCGTCGGGAGGGATGTCGCCGACGAGCGCGATGAGGGCGTTGTTGGGGACGAACCAGGTCTTGTGGAAGTCCACGAAGTCCTGCCGCGTCAGCGTGGTCAGCGACGCGGTCGTGCCGCCCGACGGCATGCCGTAGGGATGGAAACCGAAGATGAGCCGATCGATGACCTGCGAGGCGACGGTATCGGGATCGTCGGCCGACACCGTCAGCGACGACACGGCCTGCGCGGTCTGGCGCTCGATCTCCTCGGGCGCGAAGGCCGGACGGAGCACGACGTCGGCCATGAGATCGAGGGCCGCGCCGAGGCCGTCCGTCATGCTGACGGTGTTGACGAAGCTCAGGTCCGTGCCGGCCCCGGTGCCGATCAGGCCGCCCATGAAGTCGATCTCTTCGGCGATCTTCGCCGCCGAACGCGTGGCCGTGCCCTGATCGAGCAGCGCGGCCGTCAGCATGGCCAGGCCTTCCTTGCCCTTCGGGTCCTGGGCCGCGCCGGCCCGCACCAGCATGCGCGCGCTGACGATGGGCTGTTCGTTCTGGCTCACGACCACGACCTGCAGGCCGTTGGCCAGCGTGCGGATCTCGTAGGGCGGGAACTTGACCGGCTTGGCCGCGAGCGGCCGGGGCGGACGCTCGGAGGGCCAGCGCAGGGCGTCGGCGCCGCGCTGACCGGCCGACAGGCCCACGCACGCCACCATCACGACGATGGCGGCGACGAGCGACGACTGGGTGAGGCGAAACACGCGACGGCTCATGGGCGGGTTCCCGTTCCCTTGGGCCGCACGTGCATCACCAGGCGCGACTCGGGCGCGAAGTAGGTCTTGGCGACGCGCTGGACATCGGCGCGGGTCATGTTCTGGAAGATGGCGAACTCGCCGTCGGCGGTCTTGATGTCGGCGTGCAGCACCTCGGCGTGCGCCAGGACGCCGGCCTTGGCCTGCACCGACTCGCGGCCCAGGATGTAATCGCGCGCGAACTGGTTCTTGGCCCGCTGCAGTTCGCGGTCGGTGATGCCGCTGGCCGCCGCCTGGTCGAGCTCGGCCAGCAGCGCCTTCTCCACGTCGTCGGGCGACTGGCCCGGATTGACGATGGCGACGGTGAAGAACAGGTTCGGGTGCTCGATGAGGTTGGCGCCGCCGAAGGCGGCCACGGCCAGCCGCTTCTCGTAGACCAGGCTGTTGTGGATGCGCGAGCTGTTGCCGTCGGAGAGCACCTTGGCCAGCACGTGCAGCGGATACGAATCGGGATGGCCGTCGTAGGTGATGTGGTGGGCCACGATCACGGCCGGCAGCGGCCACGCCTCTTCGAGCGTGACCCGGCGTTCCTTGAGTTGCTTGGGCTCCGGCGTGATGTCGCGCGACACCTTGCCCGGCCCGGCGGGAATGCGCCCGTAGTAGCGCGTCACCAGGTCGGTGGTTTCGGCCACGTCGAAGTCGCCGGCAATGACCACGGTGGCGTTGGCCGGGATGTAATAGGTGTCGAAGAAGGCGCGGACATCGTCGATGGTCGCGGCATCGAGGTCGGCCATGCTGCCGATGACCGGGCTCTTGTAGGGATGGACGGCGAAGGCGTTCCGGTAGAGCAGCTCGTTGAGGTTGCCGAACGGCTGGTTGTCGACGCGCATCCGGCGCTCTTCCTTCACCACTTCCCGCTCGCTGATGAAGGTCTGCTCGTCGATGCGCAGCGAGCCGAGACGGTCGGCTTCCATCCACAGCACGAGCGGCAGGTACTGCGACGGCACGGTGTTCCAGTAGACGGTGGCGTCTTCATTGGTATAGGCGTTGGCGCGCCCGCCCACCGACGACACGATCGAGGTGTGCTGCTCGGGTTCGACGTTCTTCGAGCCCTTGAACATCATGTGTTCGAAGAGGTGCGCGAAGCCGGTTCGCCCCTCGCGTTCGTTCTTCGAGCCGACGTGGTACCACGTCTGCACGTGCACGATCGGCGTGGAGCGGTCGAGGTGCAGGATGACGGTGAGCCCGTTCGGCAGCGTGAACCGCTGGTACTCGAGCTTGGGCGGAGCCACGGCCGCGCTGAGCGGCGTCCACAGGGCCGCCAGCGCCAGGGCGCCGGCGCACATGGCCAGGAGCGCCCGGCGCCGGACGCGGTGAACGACGGGGGCGGCAAACTTGGTCATGAGTGTTTTTCGATTATGGCACGGGGTGAGCGGGGGGCTGGGGGCCTCGTCGTCCCCCGTTTCGAGGGCCCTGAGCCGGCGTTCGAGGTCGAGGAGATGGCGCCGGTATTCCGGCAAGCGGCCGACGAGCACCGCGGCCTTGCGCCAGTCGCGGTTGTCGATGGCCGGCAGGCCGGAGATCAGCCGTCCGGCCTCGACCGAGTTGGTGATGCCGGTCTGGCCGGTGGCGGTCACGCGGTCGCCGATGGTGATGTGGCCGGCGACCCCGACCTGCCCGGCCAGGACCACCCCGTCGCCCACCGTGGTGCTGCCGGAGATGCCGACCTGCGAGGCCAGGAGCACTCGCCGGCCGAGCACGACGCCGTGCGCAATCTGCACCAGGTTGTCGATCTTGGTGCCGGCCTTGATGCGCGTCTCGCCCACCGCCGGCCGGTCGATGGTGGTGTTGGCGCCGATCTCGACGTCGTCTTCGATGACGACCGGGCCGGTCTGCGGAATCTTCTCGTGCGCGCCGTCGGCATGGCGGGCGAAGCCGAAGCCGTCGGCGCCGATGACGGCGCCGTTCTGCACCACCACGCGGTCGCCGAGGCGGCAGCGCTCGCGAATCGAGACGTGGGCGTGCACCAGGCAGTCGTCGCCGATCACCGCGTCGGCGCCCACCACCGCGTGGGCTTCGATGACCGTGCCCGCGCCCACCCGCGCGCCGCGGCCGATGACGGCCAGCGGCCCGATGCCGACGCCCGGACCGAGGACCACGTCTTCGCCGAGCACCGCGGTGGGATGCACGCCGATCGGCAGCACCGACGGCGGGGCCAGGGCCCGCGCGGCGCGGGCGAAGGCCAGATAAGGGTTGTCGACGCGCAGCACCGCGCAGGGGGCGGCCGGGCCGGTCGCGCCGAGGATGACCGCCGACGCCCTGGTGGCGGCGACCTCGGCCGCGTACTTCGTGTTGGCCAGGAACGTGACGTCGCCGGGACCGGCCGAATCGAGGGCGGCGACACGCGCGACGTCGAGGGTGCCGTCGCCTTCCAGGCGAGCGCCGATGCGCTCGGCCAGCTGCTGCAGGGTCACGCGGCTGAGCCTATCACGCAGGCGGAGCCGCCAGCCGCTCCACGAAGGTGGCCAGATGGCGCAGGCCCAGGCGCTCGGCCACGGCGTGCACCAGGTCTTCCCGCGCCGGCGAGGTCAGGCCCAGGGCCGCGCGCATGTCGGCCATGTGCGGATTGGCCGCCACGCGCCACTGCACCCGGTGCAGCCCTTGCTGCGCGCCGCGCCAGGCCAGCAGGTGGCCGACGGTCGTGAAGGTGAAGAAGTAGCCGAGCAGGTTCGGCCCGGGCACGAGCACCAGCGCGATCGACACGAGCAGGCCGAGCAGATTGACGATGAACCAGCGCAGGTGGCGATCGGAGTCGCGCTTCAGGCCCTGCCGCAGGATGGTCATCGCTTGATCCACCGCCAGGTCGGCGGGCACCTCGAGCACGGCCTCGGTGGTGGTGCGCAGGTGCCAGAGCAGCCGCTGTTCGGCGGCGCGCTCGACGATCCAGCGCAGCATCCTGCGGCGCCAGCGGGCCAGCATCCCGGCATTGGCGTGATCGGCCGGCTCGTGGCGCCGGTGCCGTTCGGCCTCGGCCTCGCGCAGCATCTCCGACAGCTTGCGCCGCTGCCGGCTCAGCCAGCCCTCGCCCTCGTCGGCCACCGCCTCGGCGCCCTCGTCGGGCTCGAAGTACGGCTCGTAGCTGTCGGGGCCGATGGGAATCAGGAACACGTGCATGGTGGTGTGACGCCGGCTGAGGCGCGGGAGTTCGCGCCTCGATCTGCCGCTAGTGGGCTGGCGCTTTCGGCACGCGCCGCGGGCCGCGCGTCAGGGTGACCGGGACGGCCGGCTTCCCGGCCCGCTGCCAGGCGCCGGTGATGAACGCGGCCGCGGCGGCCGTCGCCTCGGCGATGCGCTGGTCGACGAGCGGCAGCGCCTCCACCCGGAAGGCGTCGTAGAAGCCGTCGTCGTAGAACTCGCGTCCGGCCGCGGCCTTGCGGTCGGCGGCGAGCACCGACGCGGCCTGGCGATGGCTGTCGAGCAGGATCTGGAACATCTCGTTTCGCGGATCTGCGACCGGGGCCCGCGCGGCCGGCTCGATGCGCAGCTGCGCGGCGTAGCGTTCGAAGAGCTCGGTTTCGAAGCGGCTGTGCGCGCCCGGCTGGCCGCTCAACTGCCCGTCGTAGTTCTTGACCGCGTGCAGCGGCACGTGACCGTCGCTGACGTAGTGGGTCAGCACGGCGGCGTAGAGCACGATGTTGTCGAGCGTGTACGGCGCCGGTGACGGCCGCGTGAGCGCGGCGAACTCGCGCTCCAGCTTGCCGTAGAACTCGGCGGTGCGCCACGGCAGCGTGCCTTCGCGGTCGACGACGTCCCGGCCGAATTTCTCCACGGCCAGGTCGTACTCACGCGGCAGGGCCGCGAACGGGTAGGCGCCGTAGGGCCCGGCGTCGAGATCGAGGAAGTGATGGGGCGGCTCGCTGTCCCAGCCGACATTGCGCCACAGGTCCGGGTCGACCGAGCGCTCGACGATGAACTGCTGGCGGGCGGCAAAGAGCGGGCGCAGTTCGGCCGGCAGCAGCGCGATCATGCGGCCGGCGATGTGCTTGTGCGCGGCAAAGCCCCAGCCCATGACCGGCGCCGGCAGCGCCGCGGCCAACGCCAGGGCGATCATCCACGGAGCAGCCGTTCGCATGACCTCCATTCTATTTCGAGGCGGCGCCGTCACGGCACGTCGATGACGACGCCGGCCCAGCCTTCGCGGCCGGAGGGTCCGGAGTAGCGGGCGTCGTTCACGGTCACCGTCTGTCCCGTCGCCGTGGCGGTCACGACGAAGAACGGGAAGCGCGACCAGCCCAGGAACTGCCGGCCTCGCTCGCTGGCGGCGGCGGCCCGGGCGGCCGGGTGGCCGTCGTTCTTGATGACGCCGTAACCGGCCGGACGGAAGCGCGGCGCCGGGGAGAAGGCCAGGAAGCCCTTCTCGTAGCGATCGCCGATGTCCACCAGCACCTCGCGGCGGAACGGGTTGAACGGCACTGGCGTGACCATGAAGCGCGCCTCGCCCCGGCCGGCGCGCGTCAACCCGGCGCGCACCTCGGCCCGCGCCCACAGGTTCGAGCCGTACATCAGGGCCACGTAGAGCGCGGCGGCGGCCAGGGTGACCCGGGCGGCGCGGCGGCCCGCGGCGGCGACGCGGGCGCGGATGGCCCACACCACGCCGAGACCGAGCAGCAGGTAGAGCCACGGATCGACGATGTAGAGCGCGTCGCCGTAGAACCAGCGCTCCGAGAACGGCATCAGCAGGCGGATGCCGTAGCTGTTCATGTAGTCGAGCAGCGGGTGCGACCAGGTGCCGAGCGCGGCCAGCCCCAGGAGCTGCGCCGGCACGACCGGCGCGGGCGCCGGGTGCCGCCGTTGCCGCACCAACCGGTCGTAGGCGAGGATCAGGCCGGCGAGGGCCAGCGGCAGCAGGACCATGGCCGGCGGGCCATGCGTCCAGCCGCGCCGGAAGGACATCTGCAGCGTGTCGGTCGCCAGCACGGCGATGTCGATGTCGGGCGCGTTGGCGGCCAGCGCCAGCGTGGTCAGGGCCAGGGGCGTGCGCCGCTTCAAGCCGGCGTGGCCCATGGCCAGGCCGGTGAGCGTGTGACAGAGGGGGTCCATCGGGTGGCGCGCTCCGCGCGCTAGCCGGGGCTGGCCAGGTCGCGCAGATCCTTGCGCAGCACCTTGCCGACCGGCGATTTGGGCAGGTCGTCGCGGAAGCGCACGACCCGCGGCACCTTGTAGGCGGTGAGCGACTGGCGGCAGAAGTCGCGAATCGCCGCTTCGGTCAGCGCCGCGTCGCGGCGCACGACGAACGCGCACACCACTTCGCCGGCCGTTTCGTCGGGGGTGCCGATGACGGCCACCTCGGCCACGCCGGGATGCGCGGCGATGACCGCCTCGACCTCGTTGGGATAGACGTTGAAGCCGCTCACGAGGATCATGTCCTTCTTGCGATCCACGATGTAGAGATAGCGTGTCCGCGTCGGCCGTGGCGACGTCTCCGGTGGACAGCCACCCGTCCCTCAGCACGCGCGCCGTCTCGTCGGGGCGCTGCCAGTAGCCGGCCATCACCTGCGGGCCGCGCACCAGCAGCTCGCCGGGCTCGCCCGCCGCGACGTCGTGGCCGTCGCTGTCGACGATGCGCACGTCGGTGCCCGGCACCGGCACGCCAATCGACTCGCGCTTGTTGCGGTGGAACGGCACGAGCGACACCACCGGCGAGGACTCGGTGAGGCCGTAGCCCTGGTAGATCGGCGTCCGGGTCATCGCTTCCCAGCGCTCGCCCACCACCGGCACCAGCGCCATGCCGCCGGCCACCGTGCCCTTGAGGGTGAAGCCGGAGTGCTGCTGGAACCACGGCTCGTGCATCAGCCCGGCAAAGAGCGTGTTCACGCCGGTGAGCCACGTGGCGCCTTCGCTGGTCAGCGCCTGTTTCAGGTTGGTCAGGGGCCGCGGACTGGGCAGGAGGATGTTGCGGCCGCCGAACACGAAGAACACCATCAGGTTCGCCGTGAACGCGAAGATGTGGTACAGCGGCAGCGCGGTAATCACCGTTTCCTGCCCGGCGATCACGCCCGGCTTCCACACCTCGATGCACTGGACGATGTTGGCCAGCAGGTTGCCCTCGGTGAGCACCGCGCCCTTGCTGACGCCGGTGGTGCCGCCGGTGTACTGGAGCGTGGCGATGCGGTCGTGGCCCGCCCCGTCGAGATAGCGGTGCGGATCCACGCCGCCGTCGAGCGCGGCCGTGCCCTGCGCGACGGCCCGGTCGAAGGTGGTGTGGGCGAAGGGCGCCGCCGGCACCTGCTTCTTCACGTAGCGCTGCGCCGCCCGCACCAGCGTCCGTTTGAGCCACGGCAGCAGGTCGGCGATGGTGACCAGCACCACCGTGCGGATCGGTGGTCTTCGGCAAGCACCTTGGCGACCTTGTCGGCGAAGAGGTCGATGACCACCAGGCCGGTGGCGCCGCTGTCGACGAACTGGTGCTCCATCTCGGGCGCGGTGTAGAGCGGGTTGACGTTGACCATCACCACCCCGGCCTTGAGCGCGCCGAAGACCACCACGGGATAGGCCAGGCAGTTGGGCATCTGCACCGCCAGGCGATCACCCGCGGCGAAGCCGGCGACCTCGCGCAGGTAGACGGCAAAGGCGTCCGAGAGCCGGTCCACCTCGGCGAAGGTGAGGGCGCCGCGCGTCCCGTTGGGCAGCAGCAGCGTGAAGGCCTCCTGCGCGGCGTAGGTGGCGGCCGACTCGCGCACCAGTGCGGCCACGGTGGGCCAGCGCAGCGCCGGCAGATCCTGCGCCGTCGCGGGGTCGTAGAAGCGCGTCCAGGGTCGGGTGGCCAGTGACGTCATCGATGCGCCAAGTGGAACGCATTGTAATGGCGACGGGCGTCCCGGCCGAAACACTCCAAGAGACCTCCCGCCAGAGCCAGGGCATCAAACTTGCAGAAGCTACAGCCAATGACCCGTCTGTTCCGCGGCGCCGCCGGCGCCGCTCTCCTCCTGGGCGCGGCCGCCTGCACCACGTCGCCCGAATCCCCCACCTCGCCCTCGGGCGGCGGCGGCACATCGACGCTGACCCTGACCGCCATCGGCGCCAGCGACGCGCTCGGCGTCGGCTCGGCCGTGGTCTGTGCGCCCTTCGATCTGCAGTGCACGAACGGCACGGGCTGGGTTCAGGTGCTCTACCGGCGCCTCCAGGCCAACGGCCCGGCCACCCTGGCCAACCTGGGCGTGCCCGGGTCGGTGTTGAGTCCGGCCATCGAGGATCTGGGCCGCCGGGTCGGCCGCACCTATCCCGGCAATTTCCTGACGAACCAGGCACCATTTACATCCACCGCGAGCACCGCCGTGACGGTGTTTGCCGGCGGCAACGACGCCAACACCATCGGCCAGGTGGTGCAGGCGCAACTGGCCGGCGACGACCCGCGCGGCTTCATCGACCAACAGGTCCGTCAGTGGGGCGACGACATGAGTGCCCTGCTGCGCGCGGTGCGCCAGCGGGCGCCGACCGCCAGGATCGTCCTCCTCAACCTGCCCAACCTCGCCGGCGCGCCTTACCTGTCGCGCAACTCGGCCCTCGAGCGCGGCATCATGCAGCGCATCGCGGTGGGGATGAGCGAACGCGTCAACGCCCTGGCCGGCCCCAACGTGTTCGTCGTCGACCTGCTGTGCGACGCGCGCATCCTCGAGCCGGCCAGCTTCTCGAGCGACGGCTTCCATCCCGAGCGATCGCGGCTACGCGCTCATGGCCGACCTGGCCTATACCGCCGTGACGAGCGGCGCGTATCCCGCGCCCGCGGCCGATTGTCCGCTGAAACGCGTCGCGCCCGTCTACTGACGCAGACGGGACGCGCACCCGGCTCGATGCGCCCGGCCGCGTCGCCCTGGCTACGGCATGACGACCACGACATCCGCCGACGGCGCGCCGCTGCCCGCGCTGGTGATCGCCCGCGCCCGCACGGTAGTAGACGCCCGGCGGCACGGTCGGGATCACGAACGACGGGCTGGCGCCCACGGTCGCGGCGCCGAGATTGGCGAGGCCCGGAGCCGTGCCCGCTTCGAGCACGTAGCCGGTCACCGGGCCCGCTGGCGCGGTCCACGACAGCCTCAGCGTCGAGCCGTTCACGGTCGACGTCAGATTGGTGGGCGCGGCCGGCAGCGCGTCCGGCGCGCCGACCGTGAAGAACACTTCCCCGCTCGGGGCGCTCGTGCCGCAGGCGTTGCTGGCGGCCACGCGCACGAAGAACGTGCCTCCCGGCACCGTGCCGCCGATCGCGGTCGGACTCGGCGGCAACCCCACGGTCGCGGCGTCACTCAGTCCCGTCGCGCTACCCGCGCTGAACGTATAGCCCGCCGCATCCGACGGCCCCGTCCATGCGAACGACACCGTCGTGCCGGTCATGGTCGTGGTCAGGCCAGTCGGGGGGAGAGGCGGCGCGAGACAACCGGCCACCACTTCGTTCGACACTTCGCTGCTGCCCTGCGACCGCACGCGGATGAACGCCGGTCCCGGCGGCATCGGCAGCGCCACGCTCGTGGCGTTGCCGACGGCGAGGGCTGCGGCCGTCTGGCCCGCGGCGAACCCCCCTTCGATGACGTAACCGCCTGGTGGCGTGGGCACCGCCGCATCCCAGGTGAATAGCGTGGCGCCGCCCGACGTCTGCGTGCGCAGGTTGGCCGGAGCCGGGCTCGGCGTGGTCGGAAACGCCGCCACGCGGCTGTAGGTCTTGAAGTCACCGCCGCCGGTCAGGCCCCCGATCGTGCCAGCGGCCACGAGCAGATCGCCGAAGGCCTCGGTCGCCAGGCCGCGCACGAAGCCGGTGTGCAGACGGAAGCCCGAGTCCCACGAGGTCTTCGCGTTGGGACGCGCGATCTCGGCCGCGCCGTAGACGTACTGTCCGCCAACGGTCATCTTCTCGCCGCCGGCCACCAGGCGTCCCCCGGCCAGCGTCAGGGTCCGGAATGGGCCTGCGAGCGGCGGAGCGGCGACGCGAACGCCGGTCTGGCGATCGATGGCCAGCACCGCACTCGCCGTGGGTGGAATTCCGAACCGTGGCACGACGTTGCCGGGAAGGTAGATCGTGCCGCCGTCTACCACCGGCGTGGCGCCGACGACGAAGTCGTTGACGCGCACCAGCTCGCGGTAGGCGCCGGTCACGGCGTCGAGCGTGCCGACCAGGGTGCCGAGCGCCACACCAAAATCCGGGAACTTTCTGGCGATGAAGATTTCGCCGTCGGCAAAGGCCATGAAGCCGCCAACCGAAGGGAGCCAGGCGAAATCGAGCACCCCGGTGGTCGAGTCGACTCGCCGCAGCGTCCCGTTGCTGTAGAAGTAGACGTGGCCGGCGTCGACGGCCGCCATGTCGAGCCCGGTGACATCCGCCGCGGGCCACGCCAGAAGCGCGCCGCTCGTGCCGTCGATAGCCGCCAGGCCGTCGCGCGGCTGGCCGTTCACCGCGGTGAACTGGCCCTTGAAGAACACGCGCTGGCCGTCGGTACGTAGGTCCTGGATAGCGACGAAGGGCCCACCGAGCACCGGGCCGAGCGACGACAGCCCGCCGGTCGTGAGGTCGAACGCGGCCAGGCCCGGTCGGCCGATGAGGCCCTGCACTGCATCGCGCTCGACCACCAGATCGCCGTTCGGCGACGTGCCGACGACCCGGCCCGTGATGTCCGGGGTCCACGCCGTGACGGCGCCCGCGGCGTCGAACTCGACGGGGCCCTGCCGCAGCTGTCCGGCCACCGTGACTGGTCCACCGACGAACACGCCGCCGGTAGGCGATGGCGCCAGCGACGGCAAGGCCGTGAGCGTGAGCGGGAAGGGCACGACCGCGCCGCTGGCGAGGTCGATCTTGACGACATACGGAGCCAGTCGGTTCGAGGCATAGACGGCGGTGCCCGAGGTCACGATGTCGTGGAAGTATCGGGCGTCCACCGACCCGCCCCACCCTGGATCGATCGCGCCGCTCGCGGCGTCGAGCGCGCGCAGCTGGTTGAGCAGCACGATCAGGCGGCCACCGGCGAGCGCCAGCCGGCCGCCAGTGGCAATGCTCGGCGCTCCGGACACGGTCTGCTGCCACAACGTCGCGCCGCTGACCACGTCGAAGGCGTCCAGACGACTCGTGGCCGCACCGGGCACATTCCAGAACACGAAGAGGCGCGCCGGCGACGCCAGCACCGCCATCACGTAGGCATTGGCCGGCACCGCCGGGGCCCATGGCAGCAGCGCGCCGGTGGCGCGGTCGAACGCGGCAATCGATCGCGCCACGCCGCCGACTTGCAGCGTGCCCGACACGATCAAGGAGGCGCTCGTGAGCGTGGCGCTCACCCGGTTCGGACCGTTCGCCACCGTGGCGCCCAAAGTGAAGGCCGGGTCACGCGAGCCATCCGGCTGCACATGCACGACGTCACCCACGAACGCGCCGTTGACATCCGTCTGTGTCGACGCGTAGTAGCCGCCGGCACCATCGAGGATCATCTCCGCTGGGAACGCGACATTACTCAAGGCTGGATAAGCGGTGACCAGCGCGCCGGTTACCGGCGCCAGAGTGACGAGCGTGCCGACTCGTCCAGACGCCGGTGCAATCTCCGCGAAGCCCCCGCCCACGAACAGCGTGTTGCCGACGCGAGCCGTGGCTTTCACCTCGTTGTCGAACAGCCAGTCGAGCACCGGCGTGGGCGACAGGGCCGCCCCCACGCGCGCGCCCAGGGCGACTAGGACCAGCAGCGTGAGCACGGGCACGACGCCGCGTCGCCACCGGTTCAGGCCGCGTCCGTTCGCATTCGTCGTTGCCGCCATCTTGGACTCCATCACGAATCGGTTACGGCACGAAGACGAGGACATCCGCCGACGCCGCGCCCGAGCCGGCACTCGTGGTGGCCCGCGCGCGCACGTAGTAGAAACCCGGCGGCACGTTCGGGATCACGAACGACGGGCTGACGCCCACGGTCGCGGCGCCGATGTTCGCAAGACCAGGCGCACTGCCCGCCTCGAGCACGTAGCCCGTAACGGGGCCAGCCGGTGCGGTCCACGACAGAGTCAGTGTCGAGCCAAACAGGTTCGCGGCGAGATTCGTCGGCGCCGCCGGCAGCGCATCCGGCGCGCCAATCGTGAAGAACACTTCCCCGCTGGGCCCGCTCGTGCCGCACGCGTTGCTGGCCGTGACCCGCGCGAAGAAGGTCCCACCCGGCACTTGTCCGCTCGCGTTGGTCGACGCGCCCACGGGCAGCGTCGCCACGTCGGTGAGTCCGCTGGCGCTACCCGCCAGCAGCGTGTAGTTGGTCACGGCGCCCGCAGACGCCGTCCACGACAGGGTGAGCGACGTGCCGTTCAGCGTCGTGGTCAACGCGGTGGGCGGCAACGGCGGCGCCAGGCACCCGAACACCACTTCGTTCGAGACATCGGCATCCCCGTTCGAGCGCACGCGCACGAACGCCGGCCCGATCACCGCCGCCGGCGTCGTGAACGACGTGCCCGAGCCCACCGGGAGCGTCACCGCGGTCTGGCCCGCCGCGAATCCACCCTCGACCACGTAGCCGCCCGGCGGCGGATGCGTTGCGGCGTCCCAAGTGAACTCGACCTGATCGCCAAGCGCGCGCGTGCGCAGGCCCGACGGTGCGGTGCTGCCCGACAAGGGGAAGACCGCAAGTCGAGTAGCGCCCGCCATGGCGCCCGCCGTGACGAGCAGATCGCCACGCACGTCCACGCGGACGACGCCGCCCGGTGCGCCGCCGGGTATGACGTACGGTCCGAGCGGCGCGTATCCTCCGTCCCACGCCGTGGGCGCCCCGGTGCGGCTGAGTTCCATGAGGCCGTAGCGCTCCACGCCCGCCGAATGAAGGTTGCGTCCACCCAACACCACCCGCCCGTCGGCCAGGGCGAACGCGTCGATGCGGCCAGTCACGGGCGGGCGCGCCACCGGCACGCCGGTCTTGCGATCGAAGCGCGAAGATCGTGCGGCCGAACTCGAACCCGCCGTAGTGGGTCGTCAAGTCACGGCTGAGCACATACGCGGTGTCGCCGTCGACCAGCATCGAGCCGACTTCCGCGACCGTGGTTCGAAACTCTTCTCGGACCGCGGCCGTCACCGGGTCCACGGCACTGAGAATGGTGCCGATGGTGCCCCGACTGGGGGTGGTCAGCGCGGACACGACCAACAGTTCACCACTGGCGGCAAACACCTGCGTGATGTTGGGCAGTGCCGGCCGCCACCCTGGGTCGATCACGCCAGTCGCCGGATTCACGCGTCGCAGCTCCGGGGCAAACGTGTTCGGCAGGTCCGGCGCGGCGGTGAGGTAGAGCCAACCGTTGATGACCGGCCCCAGTCCGCTCAATCTGAGGCCTGTCAGCGACCATGCCGGCAGCAACGCGCCGCTACTCGCATCGATGGACGCACCATCATTCCGGCTCGCCCCGTCGACGCCGCTGAAGGTGCCGAACAGATGCAGGGCTTGACCGTCGGCCACCAACTGCCGCACCTCGGGGGGAAAGCCACCAGCCTGTCCCTGGAGCGTCACCGCCAAAGGCAGCAACGCACCAGTGGTGGCGTCGAAGGCGGCGACGCCGTGGCGCGCAGTGGCGGCGGTCACGGCACTCGAACCTCTGATCACCAGCGCGCCGCCAGAAAACGCCGCGACCGACGCGCTGTCGGTCACGACCTGCAGTTCGAACGGCGTCACCGCGCCCGCCGCGTCGATCTGAAAGAGGCCGCCGGTACGGGTCTGTCCGTCGATCGTGCCGCCCTGCGCGGGGGTCAGGCCGGAACCCGACACGAACACCGCCCCGGTCGGCGCGACGGACACCTCCACATTCGCCGATGCCTGCGGCGCCCAGGGCAGCAGCGCCCCGGTGGCCACCGACACGGCGCCCAGCCGCGATCGTGGCTGCCCGTCGAGCGTGGTGAACGACCCGGCCAGATACACCGCCACCCCATCGCTCGCGATGCTGAAAATCGCACCGGGCGCATCCGGCGTCACCGCGCCCCATGTGAGATCGCGCACGCCGGTCACCGGGTCGTAGGCCCGCAGGCCGCCAGCCACGGCAATGAGACGTCCGCCGGCCATCACCAAACCTCCACCGCTCAGTCCCGGTCCCGGTCCGAGGTCGTCCTCCCACAACTTGGTCCCGGTGGTGCCGTCGAAGGCCATGACCCGGCGCGTCCCGCCGTAGAAGACGCCCGAGGCGACGTAGAGGATGCCGTTGGCCGCCAGGGCGGCCCGGCCATAGTCGTCGTCCTTCACGTCGGGATTCCACGACGACAACGCCCCGGTCACGGCGTCGAGCGCCACGAGCGGCCGGATGACGCCGCTCACGCTGTTGAAGCCGGCGAGGATGAGCGACGGCCCGACCCGGACCATCACCCCGTAGCCGCTCAACTCGGGCGGTGACTGGAACAGGGGATCCACGGTGCCGTCAGCCCGCACATGGACCACGCGGTTGGCGTCGTTGCCGGAACCGATCGGAAGGTTGCCGCGCAGGAAGAAGCCGCCGGCGCCGTCGGGCAGCACCCCGAAGGCCGACGTGCCCAGCGCCATTCGCGAGATGATCGACGGCACGACCGCGCCGGTCGCCGGCGACACGGCGTAGACCTGGCCAAGCACTCCCGACACCGGCAGGACATGCCGGAACGCCCCGCCAACAAACAGGGTGTTGCCCGAGCGCGCCGTGGTAGTCACCGCGCCATCGAAGGCCCATTCGAAGCGGGGCGATGCGCCGGGTTCGGCCCCTAGCCGGGCCGTTGCGGGCGCGAACAACGCAGCGACCGCGGCCAGCCCTGCTACCGCCATCCAGGAAGACGGCCGTGTGGCCGCGTCCCTGAGTCCTTCGGCACCACGTCCGCCAGTCGTCGTCATCACCAACTCCACTGCGGCGAGACGGGGCGGGCACCGCTGACCCGTGCCCGCCACTATATCCACCCGCGCCAGAACCGGCGTGACGGGCCCTGGACCGGTGCACAGCAATTCCAGTAGCCGAGGTTTACGGCGACGACGGGGAGCGAGCTCGACATTGGCGCCGAACGCGCTCATTTCGAGGCTCATTTTGCATAATTTCTACTTCCTCATTGCCGTCTGATGCCTTGTTCGTGCAGAATGAATAAGTTTTCGCGCTCGATCTACACAAAATCACCTTTCAAGGAGCAGACACCCATGGCAGCCGCAACGTTGAGCGAAGCGATTGACCGCATCCGCAGCTGGTCGATGAACGAAGGCCGCGTGGCGCACCCGCGCGCCCAGGTGGGCGCCATCTTCGGATCGCTCGTGTTCAACGACTCGGTTCAGCAGGCCCGGCTGCCCAAGGCGGTCTATCAGGCGCTCCGCGACACGGTCACCAAGGGCACCTCGCTCGAGATGTCCACGGCCGACGCCGTGGCCTCGGCGCTCAAGGACTGGGCCGTGGAACACGGCGCGTCGCACTACACGCACTGGTTCCAGCCCATGACCGGCATCACCGCCGAGAAGCACGACTCGTTCTTCTCGCCCACCGACGACGGCGGCTCGATGGCCGAGTTCAGCGGCAAGGAACTGGTCAAGGGCGAGCCCGACGCGTCGAGCTTTCCGTCGGGCGGCATGCGCAGCACCTTCGAGGCCCGCGGCTACACGGCCTGGGACCCGACCAGCCCGCCGTGGCTGCTGGTCACCGGCAACTCGGCCACGCTGGTCATCCCGACGGCGTTCGTCAGCTGGACCGGCGAATCGCTCGACAAGAAGACGCCGCTGCTCCGCTCGATGGAAGCGCTGTCGGTGCAGGCCACCCGCGCGCTGAAGCTCTTCGGCGTGCGCGCCAGCCGCGTCACCGCCACCTGCGGCCCCGAGCAGGAGTACTTCCTCATCGACCGGCACTTCTACTTCAACCGTCCCGACCTGATCAACGCCGGGCGCACGCTGTTCGGCGCCCGCCCGCCCAAGGGTCAGGAGCTGGAGGATCAGTACTTCGGCGCCATCCCCGAGCGCGTGCTCGCCTACATGGCCGAGGTCGAGACCGAGCTCTACAAGGTGGGCGTGCCGATCAAGACGCGCCACAACGAAGTGGCCCCGTCGCAGTACGAGCTGGCGCCGATCTTCGAGAGCATGAACGTCGCCACCGACCACCAGATGATGACCATGGAGGTGCTGAAGCGCATCGCGCCGAAGTACGGCCTGGCCTGCCTCACCCACGAGAAGCCGTTTGCCGGGGTGAACGGATCGGGCAAGCACGTCAACTGGAGCATGAGCGACGACCTGGGCAACAACCTGCTCAACCCGGGCGCGACGCCGCACGACAACATGCAGTTCCTGTTCTTCTGCACGGCCGTCGTCCGCGCCGTGGATACGTTCCAGGGGCTGCTGCGCATGAGCATCGCCAGCGCCGGCAACGACCATCGGCTCGGCGCCAACGAAGCGCCGCCGGCCATCCTCTCGATCTTCCTCGGCGACATGCTGACCGACGTGCTCGAGCAGGTCGAGAAGGGCGGGGCCAAGTCGAGCAAGCACGGCGGCATGCTCGACATCGGCGTGTCGGTGCTGCCCAAGCTGCCGCGCGATGCCGGCGACCGCAACCGCACCTCGCCCTTTGCCTTCACCGGCAACAAGTTCGAGTTCCGGGCGGTGTCGTCGAACCAGAGCATCGCCTTCCCGGCCACCTGCCTGAACGTGGCCGTGTCGGAATCGCTCGACTTCATGTGCGGCCAGCTCGAAGAGGCGGTCGCCAAGGGCGTGGCCATCGAAGATGCCGTGGCCGCGCTGCTCAAGGCCACGCTGAAGAAGCACAAGCGCATCATCTTCAACGGCAACGGCTACTCGCAGGAGTGGCAGAAGGAAGCGGCCAAGCGCGGCCTGCTCAACCACAAGAACACCGTGGACGCGCTGCCCGAGATCATGTCGCCGGTGGCGGTGAAGACCTTCGAGAAGTTCAAGGTGCTCACCGAACGCGAACTGCACGCGCGCTACGAGGTGAACGTCGAAACCTACAACAAGACGATCAACGTCGAAGCGCAGCTCATGACGCTGATGGCCAACCGCTACATCCTGCCGGCGGCGCTCGAGTACCAGCGCGCGGTGGCGGCCAGCGTCGTGGCCGTGAAGCAGGCCGGCGGCGTCAGCCGCGAGGGCAAGAAGCTGCTGGCCAGGATCGTCAAGACCATCGACCAGTTCCGCGTGCAGACCGACCTGCTCGAGCAGGGGCTGGAGTACTCGACGCCGTCGCTCGAGAAGCACGCGAAGTACATGCGCGACAAGATCGTGCCGGCCATGGTGCGCCTGCGCGACCTGGGCGACGAACTCGAGCTGATGGTGCCCCACACCACCTGGCCGCTGCCGACCTATCGGGAGATGCTGTTCATCAAGTAGGCGGCTCGGGCGCGGGGATTGGGGCTCGGGGCTCCGGCTGACCGGCGTCCCGGCAATCGCGAATCACCGAACGCGGCAGGGACCTCCCCTGCCGCGTTTGTCTGTACCGCGGGCCGCCGTGCCATCGACGGGACGTGTCTCAACCGAGCGGACGCGCGCTGGCGGCGCAGCGGCCCGCGCGCTATCGGCGCAGCCGGATGGCGCTGACCGCCACGCCGAGCTGACGCGTATCGCTGGCGCCGGCATCGGCGGGACGAACGACGCGGCTGACGTCGAGGACCAGCTCGTTGGTGCCGTCCACCCACAGCGCCGCCGGCACCGTCCACTCGTAGGACTGCGTGGCCGCGGTCAGCACACGTTCGCCCAACGGCCCGCCGTTGACAGTCAGGCGCAGCGTCACCGCGCCGTCGTTCGGCGAGGCGGCCGGCCGCGCGTCGACGGCGATGGTCACGGCCTGCGAACTGGCGGCGGGCACGAGGGTCACGGCGCGCGCGGTGGTCCAGCGGAAGGCACCGGCGCCCGCGCCTTCCGCGCCGTGCCAGCCACCGGCGAAGAAGGCATCGTCGTCCACCGCCACGACGACGGCGTCGGCCGGCGCCACCGCGAACGGATCGTGCCGCGGCAGCGGCGCCGCGCACACCGTGGCCCCGGCGCCGTCGCCGACCACGCGCGCTCCCACCAGCGGGGCCCGCGCCCCCAGGAACAGCGAGGCGTCCTGGTCGTAATCAGGATGCGCCGTCAGTTCGAAGCGCGTCATGGTCGCCGCCGCGTCGGGCAACCGGCCGTCGCCCGGCCACAGCACCGGCGGCAGGCTGCTCAAGCTGGTGGCCGGTCCCGACGTGAGCCGGCCGGCCGGCCGGCCGTCGGGGGTGGCGGCCCGCACCACCAGCGGCGGCGCTCCCGCCACCACCACCTCGAGCCGGGCGCTGCCGCGCGGCAGATGGACGCCGAGTCGGCCGCTGTAGTCGAGACCGGCCAGCTCGTTCCATCGCGCCGACACCGTCGTGCACTGGAAGCGGCCCTGCACGCCCGCCAGTTCGTAGCGCACCGGCGCCGTCACCATCGGTCCGGGCCGGAAGCGGAAGCCCCACAGCTCCAGCGCGGTGCGCGAGGACGGGCCGGCCAGGACCTCGGGCCCGCGCCCACGCGCGGCCTCGACCAGAGCCGGCACCGGCCGCACGCGCGACAGCCTCGCGCCGCCGTCCCAGGCCACCATCGCCGTATCGAGGCGGGTGTCCTCCGCCACGAGCACGACCCCGCGCCCGGCGTTTCCGGCTATCGCGGCCGCGAGTTGCGCCGCAAACGCCCAGCCCTCCTCGGACTCGACATGGCGTACGCGCGCCGCCCAACCGCCGCCAATCAGCACCGCGCTCACGGCCACGAAGGCGAGCGGCCGCGCTCGCGGCGCCGCGCGATGCACCAGCCACGTCAGGCCCACGGCCACGAGCGGCCAGGCGGACCAGTACAGCGCGCGCACCGCCTCCGGCCGCCACTGGGACGGCGCGAGCACCACCGCCAACGTGACCAGCGCCCCGCTCACCCACCAGCCGCGCCGCGCGGCGCCGGCCATGACCAGCACCGCGCCGACGAGCGCCAGGGCCACGGGCAGGACGGCCGCGGTCAGCGGCGGCCACGGAAACGGATCGCTGCCGCGCGGCGCCAGCGAGGTCGCGACCTGCCACACGTCCAGCCACGCCACCGGCTCGCCGGCCAGCGCCGACGCGCGCCACGCCCACCGTTGCAGCCCGGCGGCGACGCCGCCGGCCGTGGCCGCAGCCAGCAGCAGGCCGAGCGCGGGCCCGGCCCGGACGCCGGCAGCGACCACCACCGGCGACACCACCACGAGTGGCGGCCACAGTCCGACGGCCGCCGCGGCGCAGAGCACCGCCGCCGCCATTCGTGCCAGGCCGGCCCGCGGCCGCGCGGCGGCAGGCGCCGGCGCCGCCACGCCGGCCATCATCAGCAGGCTCGCCCACACCAGCGCCACAGCGACGATCGCGTCGGCCCCGAGTGACCACGGCGCGGCGATATCCGGACGCGCCATCCACGCCGCGGCGGCGACGACGGTGGCAGCCCGGCCCGCTCCCAGCCGCCGGCTGGCGAGCCACAGACAGAGCACCACCACGCCCGCCGTCACCGCCGCCACCGGCATCGACGCGGCGCCGAACCACGGCGCATGCACCACCGGTTCGACCAGCACGGTGGCGCGCGCCGTGGTGGCGCCGTAACCGGCATAGTCGCCCACCGGCACGAACGGCGGCATGAGCGGACGCACGGCAAGGGCGGCAAGGGCGCCGCCGGCCGCGGCGATCGCGAGCGCGGCGGCCCGCTCGGTCGGGCGTCGGGCCATGGAGACGCTATTCTACCGGGGCCGTGCCAGCCGCTCCGGTCCCCCGATCACTGCGCCTCGAACTCGTCGTCTGCCTGGCCGTCGTGGGGCTCGCCGCCGTGGCGCGCGGGGCGATCTTCATGGCGCCCGGCGTGCGCTTCGATGCCGATCAGGCGGTCGTCGGGCTGATGGCGAAACACATCAGCGAGGGCCGCGCCTTCCCCGTCTACTTCTACGGCCAGAGCTACCTGCTGGCCGTGGAGGCCTATCTGGCCGCGCCGGTGATGTGGCTCCTCGGTCCCACCGAAGTGGCGCTCAAGCTGCCGGTGCTGGTCATGAACGCGGCCGCGGCGGCGCTGCTCGTGTGGCGCGCTCACCGCGATCTCGGGCTCCGGCCGTGGCTGGCGCTGGCCGGCGCGCTGCCGCTGGTCGTGCCGCCGCTCGTGCCGGGCACCCGGCTGATGGAGGCGATGGGCGGCAACGTCGAGCCGTTGCTCTACACGCTGCTGCTGTGGACGCTGCGCTCGCGGCCGTGGCTCTTCGGGCTGACCTTTGCCGTCGGCCTGGCGCACCGCGAGATGACCATCCACGCGGCGCTGGCGCTCGGCCTGCTCGAACTGGCCTATCGCGGCCGGCCCTCGCGGGCCATGTGGGAACGCTGGGCCCTGGCCGCGCTGCTCGTCGCGACGGTGAACGGCGCGGTGACCGCGGTGCGGCCCTTCGGGGCGATGTTCGGCCCCGGCACCACCGCGCGCGTGGCCTTGAACGACATGTCGGGCGCCGATGCGATCTCGGCCCAGACCTGCCTCGACCCGGCGCGCTGGCCGGAGCGCGCCCGTCTGCTCGTGGGCGAACATCTGCCGCTCATGGCCGGGGGATTCCCCGGTCCGGCCACCGACATCGGCCTCAGTTCCAGCATCGGCCACGGCAATCCGGGGCTCGGCCCGTGGGTCTTGGCCCTGGCGCTCGCCGGCCTGGGCCTCGGCTGGCGTGCAGCGCGCCGGGGCGTCCCGTCAGAAGACGATTCGTGCGCAAGCGCTGCTCCGGCGAGCGCGGCCACCGGCGAAGGCTTACCCGGAACGGCGCTGCCGTGGTTCCTGATCGTGGTTGGACTGTCGTCGACGCTGGCCTACACCTTCGTGGCCTGCTCGCCGATCTCGGCCGGATCGCTGCGCTACAACCTGCTCGTCGCGCTGGTGCCGGCCGGCGCACTGCTGGCGGGGCTGCGCTTCCCCGCTCCGGCCGCACGCGCGGGCCTGGTGACGGCCACGGTGTTGTGGGCCGCCCTCAGCCTTGATGACTACCGCGCCCTCGCCGCCGAGGTGCGCTCGGGCCGGTGGCCCGACCGCCGCGCCGAAGCCATCCGCGCGCTCGAAGCGCGGCAGGTGGTGGCGCTGTGGGGCGAGTACCGGCTCGCCTACATCCTGTCGTTCCGTTCCGAGGAGCGCGTGCTGGTGGCGCCGGCCACCGGCGGCCGCATCGACGACTACACCCGCCGGGTGGCCGGGAAGGCCGCGCCGTTCGTCATGCAGGGAACGTGCGTGGCCGGCGGCGAGGAACTGACCCCCGGCATCTGGCTGTGCCCGGCCCCGCCGCCGCACGAGCGCCCCCCGGTATACTGAGGAACGCCACGCGCCTTTTGCCAAAGACACCCATGTCCCGATTCGCCCGCCTCGCCGCTCTGCTCGCCGTCGTCGCCACCGTCGCCGCATGCAGCGGCGACGACAACCCGACGGCGCCCTCGGCCAACGTCCCGTTCAGCACCACCGACATCCGCGTCGGCACCGGCGCCGAAGCCACGGCCGGCCGCACGGCCACGGTGGCCTACGCCGGCTGGCTGTATTCGGCCACCGCGGCCGAGAACAAGGGCAACCAGTTCGACGCCGGGGCGTTCAGCTTCACCGTCGGCTCGGGCGTCATCCCGGGGTTCAGCCAGGGCGTGACCGGCATGCGCGTCGGCGGCCAGCGCCGCGTGGTCATCCCGCCGGCCCTGGGCTACGGATCCGCGGGCAGCCCGCCGGCCATTCCGGGCAACGCCACGTTGGTGTTCGACATCGAACTCCGCGCCGTGCAGTAGACGGGTCGACCGCTTGGCGCCGCCCCGCCTGGAGCGCAACCTCCTGGATGAAGGGGCGAGCGATTCGCCTGCGCAGACCGATCTCGTCTACGACGCGCCGCGCGGAATCGGCGGGTGCTCGCGCAGCCCGCGCCGGCTCACGCCGGCCAGTTCGAACGTGTCGCCGGTAGCGGCGCGGTTGTACATCACCCAGGTCTGCACCCCGCCGCTCCCGGCCACGGCGATGCCGAGGGGATGGCGCCGCGGGATGTCGATGTATTCGCCGTAGGAACGGAAGCGTACCGGCCGGGCGCCCAGCACCACCGGCTCGGTGCCCTCGACGGGCATCACCCAGGCGCCGACCACGGCGCCCTGCCACTGCGGCTCGGGAGTACGCACGGTGAGATCCACGTAGACGGCATTGGCGCCGACGCCCGCCGGCACGTACATCGACACCTCGGTGACGCGCCGCTCGCCGATGCCGGCCGTGCGCGCGGCCAGATCCTCGACGGCGCGTTGCGCCCAGCGCCAGGGCTCGCCGCTGGCCGCATAGACCCGCACGGTCGACACGGGCACGCCCTCGCTGGTCTCGAGACCGACGATGGCCGGCGGATCGGGCGACGGCGGCCCGACCAGCCGCGCCGGCAGATCCACGAGCCAGGCACGGCCATCGAAGGTGGCAATGGGGTGCCGCCGCCCCGAGACGTCCACGGCGCGCACGGCGAACGCCTCGGCCTGGGTGACCGAGCGGCCGGGATCGGGACCGGTCGCGGGGCCGCCCACAGCAACCCACCCCGCCAGGGCCACGCCCCACCACCATCTGCCGCGGACTGCCCGCCGGGCCATGGCCACGAGTGTAACGCCACCAGGCCGATGGCGGCGCGCCTTCTCGGCGGTCGGCGGCCGCGCCGGCGCGGGCGCTACCGCGGGAACTGGCCCAGGGCCACGAGCAGCGCCAGCCGGGCCAGGCGGGCCCGGTCCTCGGCCGTGGCCACGACCGATTCGGCGTCGCGGGCGCGGCGCTGCGCGTCGACCAGCTCGATGTTGGTGGTGGCGCCGGCGCGGAAGGCCACGTCGGTGATGCGCAGCACTTCGCCGGCGTGGGCCGCGGCCATGCGCGCGTGCTCGAGCGCGCGGGCCTCGGCGGCAATCGAGGTGCGCGCGATCCGCACGTCGGCGCGGGCCTGCAGTTCCACGTTCCGGCGATCGACCTTGAACAGCTCGACGTCGGCCGCCCGCCGCGCCTTGAGGGCCCGGCGCTGACCGCCGTCGAACACCGGTACCGAGGCGCTGACCAGGGCGCGCCAGGTGCCCGAGGGCTGGAACAGCCCCGACGGCGCGATGTAGAGCGGCTGGAACGAGGCGCTCACCGCCGGCACCCAGTCGCGCCAGCTGTCGGCCAGCACGCGGCCGGCGGCGTCGATACGCGCGTCGAAGAGCCGGATGTCGGTGCGGCTGGACAGCCACGTGCCGGGATCCTCGGCCGGCGCTTCGAGGGCCGGCTCCCCGGCCGTGTCCACCGCGTGATCGGCGGCGAGCAGAATGCCGAGCGCCTCCTGTCCGAGCTGCAGCGCCAGCAACGAGCGCTCGAGCAGTTCCTCGACCACCGCCAGCTCCTGCGCCGCTCGCAGTTCGTTCAGCCGGCTGCCGACGCCGCCTTCGCGCCGCGCCGTGGCGTAATCGAGTTGCGCCCTGGCCGTGTCGCGCGCCCGTTCGTTCACCTCGACCTGGCGCTTCCGGACGATCACGGCCAGGTAGGCTTCGGCCGCCGCGACGGCCACCTGGCGCCTGACGTCCTCGACCGAGATGCGGGCGATCGACACCTGATCGGCGGCCTGCACACGGGCCGCCCACTGGGCCGAGGCCAGCAGCGGCAGGTCGGCCGACCCGGCAAACGCCACCTGCGTGCGCGGCGTGACGACGTTGCCGCCGAAGCCGCGTTCGCCGTCGAGCACCGTGGTCACGACGCTGCCGCTCACGCCGGGCCGCACCGCGGCGCGGGCCTGCAGCAGCAGCGCCTCGGCGCCGAGCACGGCCGTGACCGCGCGCTCGACCGTGAGGTTGCTGGCGATGGCTCGTTGCACGGCCTCGTCGAAGGTGACGACTTCGGCCGCCAACGGCGGCCGCAGGGGAGAGGGGGGCGGGGGTGGCGGTGCCGGTTGCGCCACCGGAGCCGGCGCTGGCGGCGGCTGAGGCGGCGGCTGTGGCTGCGCCCAGGCGGCGCCCGCGACCAGCGTGGTGAATGCCAGGGCCAGGAGCCCGCGCGAGCCGCGGCGGTTAGCCATGGGCCACCTCCTCCGCAACCACGTGCGTGCGCCGCGGCGAGCCGGGCACCAGGGTCCGAATGACGACATAGAGCACCGGGATGAACACGATCGAGAGGAACGTCGAGGCGAGCATGCCGCCGGCCACGGTGGTGCCCACCGAGTTGCGGGCCGCCGCGCCGGCGCCGGTGGCGTAGGCCAGCGGCAGCACGCCGAGGATGAAGGCAATCGAGGTCATGAGAATCGGCCGCAGGCGGATGCGCGCCGACTCGAGGGCCGCGTCGGTGATGCTCAGCCCCTGCTCGCGCAACTGCTCGGCGAACTCCACGATGAGGATGGCGTTCTTCGCGGCCAGGCCGACGAGCAGCACCAGTCCGACCTGGCAGAAGACGTCGTTGGCGAGGCCCCGCATCCACTGCGCGCCCAGACCACCGAGCACGGCCAGCGGCACGCTCAGCAGGATGATGACCGGCAGGACCCAGCTCTCGTACTGCGCCGCCAGCACCAGATACACGAGCAACACGCTCAACGCGAAGATGTAGATGGCCTGCGAACCGGCCTTGATCTCTTCGAGCGATTGCCCGGCCCAGGCGAAGTCGAAGCCGGGCGGCAGCGTGGCGCGCGCCACCTCCTCCATCGCCGCCAGGGCTTCACCCGAACTCAGGCCCGGGGCCGCCGCGCCGGTGATCTCGGCGGAGCGGAACAGATTGAAGTGGCTGATGACCTGCGGCGCCGTGACCTCGCTGACCCGCACGACCGTATCGAGCGACACCATGCGGCCGCCGGCGGCGCGCGCGTAGAGCTGCTTGAGGTCCTGCGGCGAGGCGCGGAAGCGCTGATCGGCCTGCACGAAGACGCGGTAGGCGCG
Organism: uncultured Acidobacteriota bacterium; assembly: GCA_963834325.1. Classification (GTDB taxonomy): domain Bacteria; phylum Acidobacteriota; class Vicinamibacteria; order Vicinamibacterales; family UBA2999; genus CADEFD01. Next base: position 963,914 of record CAWIBL010000012.1, on the reverse strand, counting down.
GCTGTTGAAGTCGAAGTCGTTGACGTACTGCGAGCCGAGGAAGATCTGCAGTGCGTCGGTGACTTCGCGCATCGGCAGCCCCAGCGCCCGGGCCTTGTCGCGGTCGATCTCGACGCGGAGCTGCGGGTCGTCGGCCCGGAAGCTGCTGAAGAGGCCCGCCACCCGGCCCGACTGGTTGCCCGCGCCGACGACGGCGGCGGTGGCCGCGGCCAGGCCGGCGATGTCGCCACCGGTCTGATCGAGCACCTCGAACTGGAACCCGCCGAAGACCGACAGGCCCTGGATGGCCGGCGGGGCAAACGGCACGACGATCGCCCCCGAGATGCCGAAGAGCGGCCCGCGGATGCGGTTGAGGACGGCGGCCAGCGAGTGCTCCGCGCCGCGCCGCTCGTCGTAGCTCTTGAGCGAGGTGAAGATCAGCCCGTTGTTCGGCGCTGCGCCGCTGAAGCTGAAGCCCATCACCGAGAAGGCCGCGGCGATATCCGGGTCGGCGTAGAGGATCTTCTCGACCTGTTTGGCGATGGTGTCGGTGTACTCGAGCGAAGCGCCCGGGGGGGCCTGCACGATGGTGATGAAGTAGCCCTCGTCCTCTTCGGGCACGAAGGCCGTCGGTACCGCCTGCGAGATCGCCCAGGTGGCCCACAGACCGCCGGCGAAGACCAGCAGCACCACCCACTTCCAGGCCAGCGCCCGGCGCACCCCGGCCACGTAAGCGGTGGTGCCGGCGTCGATCACCCGGTTGACGCGGGTGAAGAACCACCCATGCGTGTGCACTTCCTTGTCGAGCAGCAGCGCCGCCAACGCCGGCGTCAGCGTGATGGCGTTGAACACCGACAACACCACGGCAAAGGCGATGGTCAGTGAGAACTGCTGGTAGAGCCGTCCGGTGGTCCCGGGGAAGAAGGCCACCGGCACGAACACGGCCACCAGCACGATGCCGATGACGATGACCGCGCTCAGCACCTCCTGCATGGCGTCGACGGAGGCCTGGAAGGCCGACTTCTTGAAGTCGCGAATGTGCCGTTCGATGTTCTCGACGACCACGATGGCGTCGTCGACGACGATGCCGATGGCCAGCACGATGCCGAACAGCGTGAGCGTGTTGATCGAGAAGCCGAAGAGCTTGACGAAGGCGAACGTGCCGATGAGCGACACCGGGATGGTCAGCGCCGGGATGATGGTGCTGCGCCAGTTCTGCAGGAACAGGAACATCACGAGCACGACCAGCCCGAGCGCTTCGGCCAGCGTCTTCAGCACTTCGATGATCGACTCGCGCACGACGACGACGTTGTCGAAGGCCAGCCGCCACTCGAGCCCGGGCGGGAAGTTCGTTTCGATGCGCGCCATCTCGGCCATCACCCCGTCGTAGACGGCAATGGCGTTGGCCGTCGGCAGCAACTGGATGCCCAGGCCCGAGGCTTCGAGGCCGAGGAAGCGCAGGTTCGAGGCGTAGTTCTCGGCGCCGAGCTCGACCCGGCCGAGATCGCTCACCCGCACCAGCGCGCCGTCCTTGCCGCCGGCCACCACCACCTGGGCGAACTCCGAGGCTTCGGTGAGACGGCCCTGGGCGCGCACGCTCAGGTTGAACATCTGCTCGGCCGCCGCGGGCGCATCGCCCAGGGCGCCGGCGGCCACCTGCACGTTCTGCTCGCGCAGCGCGTTGACCACGTCGCTGGCGGTGAGACCGCGCGCGGCCATCTTGCCCGGATCGAGCCACAGCCGCATGGCGTAGCGGCGCTCGCCGAAGATGATCACGTCGCCGACGCCGGGCACGCGCTTGATTGCGTCGCGGACGTAGCGATCGAGGTAGTTGCTGATGAACTGCGCGTCGTACCGGTTGTCCTTGGTGAAGAAGCCGAGGCCGCCGAGGAAGCCGGCGGTGTTCTTGGTCACCGTGATGCCGTTGGTCCGGACGTCGGCCGGCATGCGGCCGAGCGCCTGGTTGACGCGGTTCTGCACGTCGATGGCCGCCAGGTCGGGATTGCGGTCGATGTCGAAGGTGACGGTGATGGTGCTGATGCCGCTGTTGGTGCTCGACGACTGCAGGTAGGCCAGCCCCTCGACGCCGTTGATGGCCTGTTCGAGCGGCGTGGTGACAGCCGACTCGACGGCCTGCGCGTTGGCTCCGGTGTAGATGGCCATCACCGTCACCGACGGCGGGGCCAGCTCCGGAAAGCGGGCGATCGGCAGCGTCGGAATGGCGATGGCGCCGGCAATCACCACCACGAGCGCGAGCACGGTCGAGAGAATGGGCCGGCTGATGAAGACGTCGGTTCGCATGATGCTCCCGACCTACTTCGCCAGGCCGGCCGTGGCGCCGGGTGCCGGCGCCACTGGCGCTTCGGTGGCCACCACCGGCGCGCCGTCGCCGATCTTCTGCACGCCCGACACGATCAGGCGCTCGCCCTCGGCCAGGCCCTTGAGGATCACGTAGTCGTTGCCGGCCAGCGCCCCGACCTCGACCGCGCGCTGACGCGCCACGGTCTTGTCGCCGCTGCCCTCGGCCACGAACGCGAAGAAGCGCCCGTTGATGCGCGTCATCGAGACCAGCGGCGCGGTGAGGGCCGCGGCCTCGCGCCAGACGATTCGCGCGCGCACGAACTGGTCGTTGCGCAGGTCGCCCGGCCGCTCGAGCGCGGCCTTGGCCAGTACCGATTGCGTGGCCGGGTCCACCGAGGGGGCGACAAACGTGATCGTCGTCTCGCTCAGCGTCGTGCCGCGGTCGTCCACGAGATGCACCGGCAGGCCCACCGACAGGTCGGGGGCCTGCTGCACCGGCACCTGGATATAGACCTCGAGGCCCTGGTTGTCGTCGACCGTGGTCAGCACCGTGCTGGTCGTGACGCGGTCGCCGACGCGCACCGGGATGTCGCCGACGACGCCGGCAGCCGGCGCCCCCACGCGGTGGTAGCCGAGCTCGACCCGCTGCTCGCGGATCTGCTGACCGACGGCGGCGAGCTGGGCTTCGGCGGATCGGCGCTGCGACTCGGCCTGATCGAACTCCTGCTGGCTGACCGCGCCAGCCTGCAGCAGCGTGGCCAGGCGCGCGCTCTGCTGCTTCCAGTAGGCGGCATCGGCTTCGCGCGAGGCGCGCTGCGCTTCGAGCGTGCCGACGGCGGCTTCCTGGCGTCCGGCATCGATCTCCATGAGCACGGCTCCGGCCCGCACGCGGTCGCCCGAACGCGCGGTGATGCGCGTGATGAAGCCCTCGACCTGCGGCTGGACGGTGGCCGAACGGCGCGACTTCACCGTGCCGATGAACTCGGTGGCCTGTTCGACCGGCTTCACGGCCAGCGTGATGACCTCGACCGGCATGGGCGGGAAGGCGCCGCCCGGCGGACCGCCGGCGCCCGGCGCCCCGGACTCGCCGCGGCTACACCCCGCGGCCAGGGCGACCGACAGGCACGCGGCAACACTCACGAACTTCACGGAGACGAAAGCCACACGAGACATGCGAGAGAACTCCACGGGAAACGGCCCCGGCCAGAAAGCTGCGGACGCCGGGGAATGCGAGCGTCGCCGGGAGGGGCGCCCTATTCTACTCGGTGCCGGCCCCGGCCGCCTCGGCCACGTCGAAAGTTCGTGGTACGATTTGCGAACATGTCTGTGACGCCGCTCGACGCCGAAGAGGTACGACGCATCGCCGCCCTCGCGCACCTCGCCCTCACCGAAGAGGAAGTGGCCCTCTTCGGCCGCCAGCTTGCCGAAATCCTCGAATACGTGCGCCAAATCCAGTCGGAAGACACGACCGGCGTCACCCCGATGTCGCATGCGGCAGCCGGCGGCTGCGAGCGCCCCGACCAGCCGCACACGCCGCTGGCGCGGGCCGAGGCGCTGCAGAACGCCCCCGAGGCGGCGCCCGAGGCCGGGCTGTTCAAAGTGCCGCGGGTCATGGCATGAGCGGCGCCGGCGGACCCGTCGTCCGGACCCGCGACCAGGTGGCGCGCGGCGAACGCAGCGCCGAGGCGATCACGCGGGCGGCGCTCGACGCCGTGGCCCGGCAGGAGCCGGCGCTGAACGCCTACACCGCGGTGGCGTCCGAACGGGCCCTGGCGCAGGCGGCGGCCATCGATCAGGCACGAGCGCGAGGCGAGGCCCTCGGCCCGCTGGCCGGCGTGCCGATTGCGGTGAAGGACAACATCAGCACGCGCGGCGTGCCGACGACGGCGGGGTCGAAGATCCTCGCCGGCTACGTGCCGCCCTTCGACGCCACGGTGATCGAACGCCTCCAGGCGGCCGGCGCCGTCGTCATCGGCAAGACCAACTGCGACGAGTTCGCGATGGGCTCGTCCACCGAGAACTCGGCCTACGGAGTCACCGCCAATCCGTGGGGGCTCGACCGCGCCCCCGGGGGATCGAGCGGCGGTTCGGCCGCCACCGTGGCGGCGCGGGCCGTGCCGGCGTCGCTCGGCTCGGACACGGGCGGCTCGATTCGCCAGCCCGCGGCCTTCTGCGGCATCGTCGGCCTGAAGCCCACCTACGGCCGCGTCTCGCGCTACGGCCTGCTCGCCTTCGCCTCGTCGCTCGACCAGATCGGCCCGTTCACGGTCACCGTGGAGGACGCCGCGGCGGTGCTCTCGGTGATCGCCGGACAGGACGGCCACGACGCCACGAGCGCCGCGCAGCCGGTGCCGGCATGGCCGGCCGACGGCGACGCCCGCGGCCTGCGCATCGGCGTGCCCCGGGCCTTCATCGAAGGCGTGGACGCGCCGGTCGCGCAGGCGTTCGAGGCAGCGCTGGCCGTGTGGCGCGACCGCGGCGCCACGGTCGTCGACATCGCGCTGCCCCACGCATCGCTGGCCATTCCCGTCTACTACCTGCTGGCCACCGCCGAGGCCAGCTCGAACCTGGCGCGCTACGACGGCGCGCGCTACGGCTACCGCACGCCGATCACGGCCACGGACACTTTGCGTGAGATGTACGAGCGCACGCGCGACGAGGGGTTCGGAGCGGAAGTGAAACGCCGCATCATGCTCGGCACCTACGTGCTCAGCGCCGGCTACTACGACGCCTACTACCTCAAGGCGCAGCAGGTGCGGGCCACGGTGCGCGACGACTACGCGGCGGCGTTTGCGGCCGTCGATGTCGTGGCCACGCCGACCACGCCAACGCCGGCCTTCAGGCTGGGCGAGAAGACCGCCGATCCGCTGCAGATGTACCTGGCCGATATCTTCACGGTGAGCGCGAATCTGGCGGGGGTGCCGGCGGTGAGCCTGCCGTGCGGGATGTCGCCCGACGGCCTGCCGATCGGCTGCCAGCTCACGGCGGCGATGTGGGACGAGACCTCGTTGTTCCGCGCCGGGGCCGCGTTCCAGCAGGCCACCGACTGGCACCTGCGCACGCCGCCCGCGGTGGTCGGCTAGGGCCGGCCATCACGCCACGGCGGCGGGCCGCTTCCAGAACGACCACACGATCAGACCGAGCAACACGAAGGGGACGAGCGGGAGGAGCACGGCCAGGGCGGCAATCACCAGCCCGACGACGAGCGCGCCGCCGACGCCCACTGCCAGGATTGGGGCGAGCGCGAGCATGGCCGCCAAGCCCAGCACCGCGGCCACCAGGCTGGCCACGAACTTGACGACGCCGAGGGCGAGCCGAATCGGCAAGAAGAGCAGCTTCAGCAACAGCCAGATGACGCCGGCCAGGCCGACGGCGGCGGCGCCGGCGGCAAGGGCGCCGAGCGCGAGCAGTGCTCCCATGAATCCCTCCAGCGGCGGTCACGTCCGCCCACTTGAGGGGACGAGATCACGCCGCCGCGGGTTCCTCGGGGGCGATCAGCGTTTTTCGAGGAGCACGGCGAACTCGGGAAGGTCCCACTCGACCAGGCCCTGGTTCACTTCCTCCATCGCCAGCCGTTCGGGTTTGACCGCGTGCGGAGTGCCGGCGTCGAGCCGCACGGTCGCGCCCTTGCGCAACTGCTTGGCCCGGGCCGCGGCCACGTCGACATAGAGGAAGCGGCTCTCGATGGGCCGGGCCTGCGGGCGGACGGCCGGGGCCTCGACGGCGTCGTCTGGGTCGTTCTTGATGTCGGACATATCGCCTCAGATTATCGAATTCCCGTGACCGGAATCAATCCCGGCGGCCCACCCGCGGATGGGCTGCGGGTTTCACGACGGCGCCGACGAGCCACGCCGCCAGGCCCGTGACCAGCGCGCCGAGCACCGCCGACAGGAACGAGGCCACACCGAAGCCGGGCACGAGGGCCGCGGCCAGGCCGAACGTCGCCCCATTCACCACCAGGTAGAAGAGCCCCAGCGTAAGGAAGGTGATGGGCAGCGTCAGCAGTGTAAGCACCGGCCGCACCACGGCGTTGACCACTCCCAGCACGGCCGCGCCGACAAGGAGCGCCCCCCACCCGGAGACGGTGACGCCGGGCACGATGCGGGTCGTGACCCAGAGGGCCGCCGCGACGACGATCAAGTGGAGGAGGAAGGTCACCCTAGGCCACCGCCACCGGCACGGTGCGAGGCTTGGCCTCTTCCCGCAGCGGCAGGCGCACGTTGAGGACGCCGTCCCGGTAGTCGGCCTCGACCTTGGCGGCGTCGACCGAGGGCGGCAGCGCGAAGCGCCGGCTGAACCGGCCGTGCGGCCGCTCGACGCGCCGGTAGTCCTGCCGCCGCACGTCGGCCGGCAGGGCGCGTTCGCCGCTGATGGTCAGCGTGCCGTGCTCGACCGTGACGGCAATCGCTTCGCGCTTCATCTCGGGCAGTTCCGCCTTGATGACGAGCGCCTTGTCGGCGGTTTCATAGATGTCCACCGGCGGCACCCACTCGCCGCCGCGCCCGCTGCCCGGCAGCGCCGTGAGGTCACGAAACGGAGCGAATCGCACGATCGGCATCAGTGATGTCCTTTTGCGGGGTCGGCCCAGCTGCGCGCCGGGCCGTGATGGTTGCCTGTGTCGGGTTGTCGTCGCCGGCGGGCGCGGCCCGGAACCTCAGGCCCCGGGCCACGCCACCGGCACTACTTCGTCTCCGAGAACTCCGCGTCGACCACGTCGCCGTCGGCCGGCTTGTCGCCGCCCTCGCCGCCCGCGGCGCCGGGCGCGCCCGGCTCGCCGCCGCCGGATTCCTGCGTGGCCTTGTAGAGCACTTCCGCCATCTGGTGCGACGCCTTCTGGAGGTCGGCCGTCGCCGCCGTGATGGCCGCAGAGTCCTCGCCCTGCACCGCCTTCTTGGCCGCGTCGAGCGCGGTCTGCACCTTCTCGGCCTCGCCGGCCGGCAGCTTGTCCTTCGACTCGGTGAGCGTCTTCTCCACCGAGTAGATCAGCGAGTCGAGCTGGTTGCGCGCGTCGATCAGGTCGCGCTTGGCTTTGTCCTCGCCGGCGTGCGCCTCGGCGTCCTTCACCATCCGCTCGACGTCGTCCTTGGCCAGGCCGCTCGAGCCGCTGATGGTGATCTTCTGTTCCTTGCCGGTGGCCTTGTCCTTGGCCGAGACGTTGACGATGCCGTTGGCGTCGATGTCGAAGGTGACCTCGACCTGCGGCACGCCCGCGCGGCGCCGGCGGCAGGCCCACGAGCTGGAACTTGCCGAGCGTGCGGTTGTCGCGCGCGAACTGACGTTCGCCCTGCAGCACGTGCACTTCCACGCTGGTCTGGCTGTCGGCTGCGGTGGAGAACGTTTCGCTCTTGCGCGTGGGAATGGTGGTGTTGCGCGTGATCAGGGTGGTCATGACCCCGCCCAGCGTCTCGATGCCGAGCGACAGCGGCGTGACGTCGAGCAGGAGCAGGTCCTTGACGTCGCCAGCCAGCACGCCGCCCTGCAGGGCCGCGCCGATGGCCACGACCTCATCAGGGTTGACGCCCTTGTGCGGTTCCTTGCCGAAGAAGTCCTTCACCGCCTGCTGCACGCGCGGCATGCGGGTGGAGCCGCCGACCAGCACCACTTCGTCGATATCCGAGGGCTTGACCCCGGCATCTTCCAGCGCCTTCTTGACCGGGGCCATCGAGCGCTGCACGAGATCCTCGACGAGGGCCTCGAGCTTGGAGCGCGTGAGCTTGACGGTGAGGTGCTTGGGACCGGTGGCATCGCCGCTGATGAACGGCAGCGAGATCTCGGTTTCCATGGCCGCCGACAGCTCGATCTTGGCCTTCTCCGCCGCTTCCTTCAGCCGCTGCAGGGCCATGCGGTCCTTCAGCAGGTCGATGCCCTCGGCCTTCTTGAACTCGTCGGCGAGCCAGTCGATGATCTTGTGGTCGAAGTCGTCGCCGCCCAGGTGGGTGTCGCCGTTGGTCGATTTCACTTCGACCACGCCCTCGCCCACTTCGAGCACCGAGATGTCGAAGGTGCCGCCGCCGAGGTCGTAGACGGCGATGGTTTCGTCCTTCTTCTTGTCGAGGCCGTAGGCCAGCGCCGCCGCGGTCGGTTCGTTGACGATGCGGAGCACGTTCAAGCCGGCGATGGTGCCGGCGTCCTTGGTCGCCTGGCGCTGCGCGTCGTTGAAGTAGGCCGGCACGGTGATGACCGCGTCGGTCACCGGCTGGCCGAGATGATCTTCGGCCGCCTTCTTCAGCTTGCCCAGGATCATCGCGGAGATTTCCGGGGGCGAGTACTGCTTGCCGCGCACGTCGATCCAGGCGTCGCCGTTGGCGTTCTGCGCGACCCGGTAGGGCACGCGCTTGGATTCCTCGGTGACCTCGTTGAACTTGCGCCCCATGAAGCGCTTCACCGAGAACACGGTGTTCTCGGGGTTGGTGACGGCCTGCCGCTTGGCCACCTGGCCGACCAGCCGGTCGCCGTCCTTGGCCACGGCAACCACCGAGGGGGTCGTGCGCGCGCCCTCCTGATTGACTACCACCACGGCTTCGCCGCTCTCCATGACTGCGACCACGGAGTTGGTGGTGCCGAGGTCGATGCCGATCACTTTGCCTTTGGTTGCCATATGCCTTCAGTCTCCTTCAACTGAGATGAGTGTAGCACTAGATTAGTTTCAAACAAGCAGATTATATGCTTAACGCACACTCACATTATGACGCGAGCACGCCCGGATGGATACTTGCCGACGTCCGCCCCTCCCACGGTACAATGCCGAAGTTCCCGAGACTTTTTGATGCGTCCCTTGTCGCGCCTGCCCATTTCAACCGATGTCGGTGACGTCTCAGCCGAGGTCCGGCGCCTGTTCGAGGAACTGGCCCGGCAACGGCCCGAGCGGCGCCACCAGATCACCGGGGAGTGCCTGCCGCTGCTCGACGTCTTCGAGACGCACGACAACTTCGACCTCCTGCTCGACGTCCCCGGGGTTTCCGCCGCCAGTCTCCGCATCCTCGTCAAGGCCGGCGTCGTCATCATCGCCGGCGAGAAAGACCGGCCCGACCAGACGGCGCGCGGCCAGGCCAGCTTCCACCTGGTCGAGCGCGACTTCGGCCGTTTCGCCCGGGCCGTACGGGTGCATGCCGCCATCGACGCCGCCAAGGCCACCGCCACCCTCAAGGACGGCGAGTTGCGCGTGCGGCTGCCCAAGCTCGGGGAACGCCGCGGCCAGGGCATCGTGATCCCGGTGACCGCGGACGCGGGCCGATGAAGCTGCTCTTCATCGGCGACATCGTCGGCCGTCCCGGCCGCGACCTCGTGCGCACCGGGCTGGCCGGGGTCGTCGCCCGCTACGAGGTCGACTTCGTCATCGCCAACGGCGAGAACGCAGCCGCCGGCTTCGGCATCACCCGCGAGCTCGGCGAGCAGCTGTTCTCCTACGGCATCGAGGTCATGACCTCGGGCAACCACATCTGGGACAAGAAGGAAGTTCTCGACTACATCCCGCGCGAACCGCGGCTGCTGCGGCCGGCCAACTTCCCGGCCGGGGCCCCGGGCAGCGGCACCTATCTGGCCACCGCCGCCAACGGGGTCAAAGTCGGCGTGGTCAATGTCATGGGCCGCGTCTTCATGACCAGCATCGACGACCCCTTCACCACCGCCGCGCGCGAGGTCGCCCGCCTGCGCGCCGAGGGCGCGCAGCTGGTGTTTGTCGACATGCACGCGGAAGTGACCTCCGAGAAGATCGCCATGGGCTGGTATCTCGACGGCGCCGCCACGGCGGTCGTCGGCACCCACACCCACGTGCAGACCGCCGACGAGCGGGTGCTGCCGAAGGGCACCGCCTACCTCACCGACGCGGGCATGACCGGACCGCACGACGGGGTCATCGGCGTCGAGAAGGCCGCGGTCATCGCCAAGTTCCTGAGCGCCCTGCCGGCGCGCTTCGAGACGGCCGGCGGCGATCCGCGGCTGAACGGCGTCGTCGTCACCGCCGACCCGGCCACCGGCCTGGCCACCGGCATCGAGCGCGTCAGCCTGTCGGCCGCCGACATCGAGCGCCTGGCGCGGCCCGGCGTGACGTCCGCGCCGTGACCCGCAGCGGCCTCCCCTTCGACGACCCCGAGCCGCCCGCGCCGCCCCCGCCGCCGGTGCGGCGAGTGCTCACGGTCGGCGAGCTGACCGCCACGCTGCGCACGCTGGTCGAGTCGGAATTCCACGAGGTGTGGGTCGAGGGCGAACTCTCGGGCGCGCGCGTCTGGAACACCGGCCATCTCTATTTCACGCTCAAGGACGCGCAGGCGCAGCTCAAGGGCGTGATGTTCCGCTCGTCGCTGCGGCTGCTGAAGTTCACCCCCGAGGACGGGGCCCGGGTCGTCGCCCGCGGGCGCCTCAGCGTCTACGACCCGCGCGGCGAATATCAGCTCGTGTGCGAGCACATGGAACCGCGCGGCCTGGGCGCGCTGCAGCTGGCCTACGAGCAACTGCGCAAGCGGCTGGCCGCCGAGGGCCTCTTCGACCAGGCGCGCAAGCGCCCGCTGCCGGCCCTGCCGCGGCGCATCGGCATCGTCACCTCGCGCGACGGCGCCGCCCTGCGCGACATCATCCGCGTGCTGCGCCGCCGCTATCCGAACGCGCACCTGGTCATCGCCCCGTGCCGGGTGCAGGGCGAGGGGGCCGCCAGCGAGATCGCGCGCGCCCTCCGCCTGGTCTGCACCGTGGCCCATGTCGATGTGGTCATTGCCGGCCGCGGCGGCGGCTCGATCGAAGACCTGTGGGCGTTCAACGAAGAGGTCGTGGCCCGCGCCATTGCCGCCTGCGCCGTGCCCGTCATCTCCGCCGTCGGCCACGAGACCGACGTGACCATCGCCGACTTCGTCGCCGATCTGCGCGCCCCCACGCCGTCGGCCGCCGCCGAGATCGTCGTTGGCCGCAAGGACGAGTTCGTCGGCGCCATCGAGACGCTCTTCAAGCGCGCCCGGTCGGCGATGCGGGCCACCATGCAGGGGCGGACGACGCGCCTGCACTATTACGAGGGGCGCCCCGCCTTCGCCGGGCTGCCCGGCCGCCTGGCGATTCGCCAGCGGCACGTGTCGGAACTGGCCGGATCGCTGCGCCTGGCCGCCGGCGCGGCCGTGACCGCCCGCCGGCGCCGGCTCGATGGCCTGGTCCGCGCCCTCGACGCCCACCGGCCGCAGGGCCGCCTGGCCCGGGTCCGCGCCTCGCTCGTCCACCTGCGCAGCCGCCTCGACACGGCCATCCGCTCCCGGCAGCACGCCGGGCAGGCCCGGGCCCGCGAGTCCGCCGCGCGCCTGCATGCGCTCAGCCCGCTGGCCGTCCTGGGCCGCGGCTACGCGGTGTGTTGGAATGACGACCGGACGGCGCTGGTGCGCCGCGCCAGCCAAGTGGCGCCGGGCGACCGCGTGCGGGTGACGCTCGGCGAAGGGGAACTCGGCTGCGACGTGCGCGAGATCGCCGGCGAACGCCAGCCGCACGGGAGATCATGATGGACGACACGATCAAGGACTTCGAGGCAGCCATCGCCGAACTGGCCACCATCGTCAAGAAGCTCGAAGACGGCGATCTGGCGCTCGAGGCCTCGCTGGCGCTCTACGAACGCGGCGTCCAGCTGCAGCGCTTTTGCCACGAGCGGCTCGAGGCCGCCGAGCGGCGCATCGACATCCTCAACGACCGCGGCGAACTGGTGCCGGCGGCGCCGGCGCTCACCGAGATCGGTCAGGACGAGGACCACTAGTGATCCCGTTCGAAGTCTTCGCGGCGGCCTGTCGCGGCGAGGTCGAGCACGCGCTCGACGGCTACCTGCCGCGCCCGCCGGCCTGCCCCGCCGTCGTCGCCGACGCGATGCGCTACAGCGTGATGGCCGGCGGCAAACGGCTGCGGCCGATCCTCGTGCTGGCCGCCGCTGATGCCGTGGCCCGGGCCCAGGACGACGACCCCGACGAAGCGCGGCGCCTGGCCCTGCCGGCCGCCTGCGCGCTCGAGTTCATCCACACTTATTCGCTCATCCACGACGACCTGCCGGCCATGGACGACGACGCGCTGCGCCGCGGCCGCCCCACGCTCCACGTCGTGGTCGGGCCGGGCCAGGCCATCCTGGCCGGCGACGGTCTCCAGGCCGAGGCTTTCCAGCTCATCGCCCGCGAGCCGCGCAGCGACGATCCGGTGCTGCTGGCGCGCAAGCTGCAGGTGCTCGAGGTGGTGACGCGCGCCGCCGGGGCCGCCGGAATGGTCGGCGGCCAGGCCATCGACCTCGAAGCGGCCGGCAAGGGCGCCGCGCCCGCGGCCGCGCTCAGCGCCGATCAGCTCGCCGACATGCACGCCCGCAAGACCGGCGCGCTCATTCGCGCCGCAACCGCGGCTGGCGCCATCATGGCCGGCGCCAGCGAGACGCGGCTGGGCGCGCTCGATCGCTGGGCGGCCAATGCCGGCCTGGCCTTCCAGATCGTCGACGACATCCTCGATGTCGAAGGCGCGTCGGCCGATCTCGGCAAGACCTCGGGCAAGGACGCCGCCGCCGGCAAGCCGACCTACCCGGCGCTCTTTGGACTCGAGCGCTCCAGGACGCTCGCCGCCGAGGCCGCCGCGCGGGCCGAAGCCGCGCTGGCCGGGGGCGGGCTGCGCCCCTCGCAACTCGACGCCATCGCGCAGTGGATCGTGGGACGCCGCTCGTGACGGACCCGGCCGGGGCGCGATGAAGGTCCGCCTCGATCAACTGCTGGTGCGGCGCGGCCTGGTCGAGTCGCGCGAGCGCGCCCAGGCGCTGATCATGGCCGGCCAGGTCGACCTCGACGGCCGGGCCGCGGCCAAGGCCGGCACGATGGTGTCCGAGCATGCCGACGTCAGGGTCATCGGCCCGGACCACCCGTGGGTCAGCCGCGGCGGCGTGAAGCTGGCCCACGCCCTCGACACCTTCGGCATCGACGTCACCGGCCGCCTCGCCGTCGACATCGGCGCGTCGACGGGCGGCTTCACCGACGTGCTCCTGACCCGCGGCGCGCGCCGGGTGGTGGCCGTCGACGTGGGCCACAACCAGCTGCACTGGCGCATCCGCACCGATCCGCGCGTGGTCGTGGTCGAGGGCGTCAACGCCCGCCACCTCACCGCCGCGTCGTTGCCCGACCTGGCCGCCGGGGCCGAGGTGGCCACCGTCGACGTGTCGTTCATCTCGCTGGCGCTGATCCTGCCGGCGCTGGCCACCATCGTCACGCCCGACGCGCACGTCGTGGCCCTGGTCAAACCGCAGTTCGAGGCCGGCCGCAAGGACTCGCCCAAGGGCGTCGTGCGCGACCCGGCCGTGCACGCCCGCGTGCAGGCGGAGGTCGCGGCCAAGGCCGCTGCGATAGGATGGACGCGCGTGGCGTCCACGCCCTCGCCCATCGTGGGCGCGAAAGGCAATCGCGAGTTCCTGATGCATCTCCGCCTCGCCCGTCCTCAGGCCTGACCCATGCGCATCGGCATCGTTGCCAAACCCGACCTGGTGGCCGCCCGCGACACGCTGGCGCAACTGCGCGCGTGGCTCGAGGCGCGGGGCCTGACGGCGTGCTGGGCCCCGGACGCGGCGGCCCTGCTCGCCGCCCCGGCCGAGTGCGTGGTCGAGCGCGACGCCCTGGCCGACCGCGTCGACCTGATCGTGGTCCTGGGCGGCGACGGCACGCTGCTGGCCATGGCCGACCGCATCGCCAGGAGCGACCGCGACATCCCGATCCTCGGCGTCAACTTCGGCAGCCTCGGCTTCCTCACCGAGATCACCCGGCCCGAACTGCTCGACGCGCTGGCCGATGTCGTCGAGGGCCGCGCGCAGCTCGACGAGCGCATGATGCTGCAGGCCACCACCACCCGGGCCGGCCAGACCCTGGACGACACGGCCGTGCTGAACGACGTGGTCTTCACGCGCACGGCCATTTCGCGCATCATCGATCTGTCGGTGTGGGTCGGCGACCAGTTCGTCACGCACGTCAAAGCCGACGGCCTCATCGTCGCCAGCCCCACCGGATCGACGGCATACAACCTGGCGGCCGGCGGCCCGATCGTGCACCCGGCGATGGACGCCTTCATCATCACCCCCATCGCCCCGCACACCTTGAGCAACCGGCCCATCGTCGTGCCGGCGACCCGCGATGTGCGCGTGGCCGTGCGCACGGACGAATCGGGGGCCGAGGTCTATGTCACCTTCGACGGTCAGACGGGGGCGCCGCTGGCGGCCGGCGACGAAGTGACAATTCGTCGCGCCCGCCGCACCGTGAAGCTGGTGCGGGCCTCGGCGCGCACCTACTTCGAGGTCCTCCGCCAGAAACTCAAATGGGGCGAACGCTGAGCGGACGGCTGCGGCGGCGCGAAGAAAGCGAGACGACGATGGCAACGCGAGACGAGCTACTCGAACTGGCGACGCACATGGAATGGGCCGATGCGCTCGTCTGGAGCACGACGCTGCAGTCGGGGCCGGCGCGGGCCGACGAGCGCATCCGCACCTGGCTTCACCATATCCACACGGTGCAGCGGGCCTTCACGGCCATCTGGCAGGGCGGGGCGCCGATGATGGTCAACGTGGCGTCGTTTGCCGACGCGCCGGCGCTGGCCGCGTGGGGCCGCAGCGCGCACGCCGGGCTGCAGACCTACTTGCACACCGCCACGCCCGCCGACATGGACCGTCAGGTGGTGCTGCCGTGGGCCGGCCGGGCCATCGAGCGGCACGCCGCCGTGAGCCATCCGACGCTGGCCGAGACCGCCCGCCAGGTCGCGATGCACAGCATGCACCACCGCGGCCAGATCAACGCGCGGCTGCGCGAGCTCGAGGCCGAGCCGCCGCTCGTCGACTACATCGCGTGGATCTGGCGGGGACGGCCCGAGCCGATGTGGCCGCGCAACGTCGCCGCGCCCGCCGCGGCCCCGCCCGTCGCCCCGGCGCCCTGAACGGCGGCCGCGGCGGCTACTTGACGCCCTGTCCCTCGGCGCGTTCTCGGGCCCGGCGCTCGCGGAAGAACTTGATCTGCCACTCGAATACGTTGCGGTTGTGCTCGGCGAGCGTCGTGGCAAAGACGTGCGTGCCGTCGTTGCGGCTGACGAAGTAGAGATAGTCCACGGCCGCGGGCATGACCACGGCCTCGAGGGCGCGCTTGCCCGGCGCCGCGATCGGCCCGGGCGGCAGGCCGCCGTAGCGATAAGTGTTGTAGGGCGAATCGAAGGCCAGGTCGTCGCGCGACAGGTTGCCGTCCCACCGGCCGGCGCGCTGGAGCGCGTAGATGACCGTGGGATCGGCCTGCATCGGCATCCCGAGGCGGTGCCGGTTGCGATACACCGCGGCGACGATCGGCCGTTCCGCGTCCTGCGCCGTTTCCTTCTCGACGAGCGCGGCCAGGGTGACCACCTGCCGCACCGAGAGCCCGGCCGCGGCGGCGCGGGCGATGAGCGGCGGCGGGAAGGCGGCCCGGAAGCCGCGCACCATCTGCGCCACCAGTGCCGTGGCGGGCGTCCGCCGCGGCACCGGGTAGGTGTCGGGGAAAAGGTAGCCCTCGAGGTCGGTGGCGCCCGGATCGAGATCGCGGATGAGCGAGACGTCCTTGGCGGCGTCGATGAACGCCTGGCGCGAGCCCAACCCGCTGGCGGCGTAGATGTCGGCCACCTCGGTGATGTTCAGCCCTTCGCGGACGGTGACCGGGCGCGTGTAGATCTCGCCGCGAGCGATGCGCTCGGCCACCTGCACGGCGCTGGCCGGGCCGGCGAAGCGATATTCGCCCGCCTTGAGGTCGCGGGCGCGGCCGGTCAGCCACAAGGCCACGCGGAACGTGACGTCGTCACGCACGACGCCGGCGGCAACGAGGCGGGCGCCGATGGTGCGCGGACCGGCGCCGGACGGCACCTCGACGAACTGCTCCTCGCCGGCGTAGCCGCGAAACGGCTCCCGGGCGCGGGCGCGCAACGCGAAGCCGGCGGTGCCGGCGGCAATCGCCAGCACCACGAGCAGTACCGCGGCGCGCCAGCCCCACTTACGCACGGGGCCGCTCGTCGAGATAGTCCTGCAGCACGACGGCCGCGGCGGCGGCGTCGAGCTTGCTCTTGCGTTTGCGCCAGTCCCGTTCCTTCAGCGCGAGCCGAGACTCGGCTTCGACCGAGCTGAGCCGCTCGTCCTGCAGCACCACCGGTATGGCAGTGGCGTGGCCGACGGCCCGGGCGAAGGCCTCGACGATCGGAGTCTGGGGAGTGGGAGTGCCGTCGAGCCGGCGCGGCCACCCGACCACGATCGTGGCCAGGCCGTCGTCGTCGGCCGCCAGCCGCGCGATCTCCTCGCACACGAGCCGTACCGTCTCGGGCTCGGAGCGAGGGCGCTCGAGGATCCGCAGCGGCGAGGCCAGCGTGCCGCTGGCATCGCTGAGGGCCATGCCGATTCGCCGTCCGCCGTAATCGATGCCGAGCGCGCGCACGGGGAAATTATAGTGCGGCCGGTGGGCTCAGCCGGCCCGGTTGACCAAGGCAATGAGCGCGTCGCGCACGTAGTAGGCCACCGTCGCGGCCGTGGCCACGAGGGCGAGCATGCGGACGAAGGCGGCCCGCGGCGCCAGGGCGCGCTGGGTCAGGCGCTGCACCGGCTGCCACGACACGAAGAACAGCAGATACGAGACGGCCAGGCCCATGGCCGGGCCCAAGCGCGGCATCAGGATGACCGGCAGCAGCGCCAGCAGGCACACGCCGCCCATCCAGAGACCGGCGGTGAGCCAGAAGAGCTCGGCGGGGGTGACGACGAGCAGCCCCCTGGGGGGCGCGGACTCGGGCGCGGACATCGGCAAATTGTATCCCTCCCGCGTTACTCTAGGGTGATGCCCTTTCGTGCCGGCGCGCTGACTGCTGCCTTGTGCCTGGCCGGCCTGCTGGCTCTCGCCCCCGCCGTGCCGGTGGCCGCCGCGGCGAGGCCCGGGCCGGCCTCGCCGCCAACGCCACCGGCGGCGCCGCAGCCGCCGACGCAGACGCCAGTCGTGCGCGCGGATCAGCGCTTGCCCATGCCCGACCCGGCCCAGGCGCCCGGGGCTGACGCGCCGCCGCTCACCGCCGCTGATGCCGCTGCCCTGGCCGACCGGGCGGAGGACCGCATCAACGCCCTGCAGCGCGAGTCGGACCAGCTGGCGGCCCAGTCGCGCACGCTGCTCTCGTCGCTGCGCCAGCTCGAACTCACGCGCGCCCTGCGGGCGGAGGAACTGGCGGCCGTCAACACCCGCCTCGGCGGCGATCGACGCCAAGGCCGCCGCGTCGGAACGCCGCCTGGCCGAGATCGAGACGGCAGCGCGTGGAACGCACGCCGGCGCTCGAGAGCCGGCTCGAAGCGCTCTACAAGCGCGGCGGCAAGGCGGGCTATGCGCGGCTGCTGCTGGCCACCGCCGATGGCCGCGACCTGGCCCGGGCCAGCCGCGGCGTCGTGGCGCTGGCGCGCATCGAGGAGCTGCGCATCGCCGCGCACCGGAAGCTGCTCGCCGACGAGCAGGCGGCGCGCGATCAACTCGCCTCCGAACAGCGCCAGGTGGCGCGGCTGCGCGCCGAAGCGGCCACCCTCGACGCCGCCGCCCGGCGCGCCGTGGACGAACGCACCCGGCTGCTCGACGACCTCGACCGGCGGCGCGAGCTGGCCGCGCAGTACGTCGGCGAACTCGAACAGGCCCGGGCGCGGCTGCAGGCCACCATCGGCGGCCTGCCCGGCTCGGGTCCGGCCGACCTGCCGCTGCGCCCGTTCCAGGGCGACCTGCCGTGGCCGATCAGCGGTCCGCTCCGGTCGCGCTTCAGCCGCGGCGAGACCGGCGCCGGCACCGCCGCACCAGCGCCACGGCATCGAGATCGTCGCGGCCCCAGGGGCGCCAGTCCGCGCCGTGCACGGCGGCACGGTGGCCTATGCCGCGCCCTTCACCGGCTTCGGCGTGCTCGTCATCCTCGACCACGGCGACAACACCTTCACCGTCTATGGCCATCTGGCCGGCACGGCCCTCCGTCCCGGGGCCACCGTGGCCCGCGGCCAGGTGGTCGGAGCGGCCGGTGCCAACCCCACCGGCCAGGGCGCCACCTACTTCGAAGTCCGCATCGACGGTCGCCCCGTCAATCCCCTACAATGGCTGAAAGCCACCCCATGACCTCACGAACCCGCGCCGCCGTGCTTGCCGTGTCGCTGCCCGTGCTCGCCTTTGCGGTCATCGGCGGATTCCTCGGCCGCGAGGCCGCCGCCCAGGGGGAGAGCTACAAGGCCCTGCGCATCTTCGAGGACGTGGTCACGCTCATCCTCAACAACTACGTCGAGGAAGTGGACGTGGACAAGGTGATGCACGGCGCCATGCACGGGCTCGCCGACGGACTCGATCCCGACAGCGCCTATCTCGACGCGCAGCAGATGAAAACCGTGGACGCGCCGGTGACCGGGCTCGCCGACCCGGGCCTGGAACTGACCCGCCAGTACTACCTGCGCGTCGTGGCCGCCCGCGACGGCTCCGCGGCGGCCAGAGCCGGCCTGCGGCCCGGCGACTACGTGCGCTCGATCGACGGCCAGTCCACCCGCGACACCACCGTGTTCGAGGGCATGCGCATGCTGCGCGGCAAGGCCGGCACCAAGGTCACGCTCGCCATCCTGCGCGGCAGCGCCGCCGAGCCGCACGTCGTGGAACTCGCGCGCGAGCCGCAGCCGGCGCTGCCGGCCAAGGGCCGGGCGCTCCAGGCCGGCACCGGCTACCTGCGCATCGGCGAGTTCACCAAGGCCACCGCCGCGCAGGTCCGCAGCGAAGTGCAGACGCTGACCCGCGGCGGCGCGGCCCGCCTGGTCATCGACCTGCGCGGCACCGCCACCGGGGATCTCGACCTCGGGTTCGAGGCGGCCCGCCTGTTCGTGCCCTCGGGCGTGCTCGGCTACCGCCAGGCGCGCGGCCAGGAGAAGCAGCCGATCTCGGCCGCCGCCGGCGACGGCACGCTGACGCTGCCGATCGCCGTGCTCTCCGACAACGGCACCGCCGGCGCCGCCGAGGTGTTTGCCGCTGCCCTGTCGGGCAACAAGCGCGCCAGTGTGGTCGGCGAACGCACTCTCGGCCGCGCCGGCCGCCAGAAGGTCGTCAAGCTGCCCGACGGCGCCGGCCTGCTGCTCACCCACCTGCTCTACCTCGGCCCCGGCGGCGCGTCGCTCCACGAGCGCGGCCTCACGCCGGATGTCGCCGTCGACGTGCCCGCCGCCGATTTCGGCGTCGAGCCGACGCCGGGCGATCCGATGCTCGACAAGGCCGTCGAGACGCTCACCGCCGCCAAGAAAGCGGCGTAGCCTCACCGTCCGCGCTGCGCGCCGCTGCATGTCAGTGCGCGCTCCGACCCGTAAATTCGCGCTTTTGCGCTTGACGGCCCAGCTTGGCGCACCGTATAACGCCAAATCGGCATGCCGGCGCGCGCGTCTCGGTGATGGGCGGCCAGGCATCTGGAGGGACGGATGAACAAGCAGGAACTCATCGCCAAGATTGCCAAGGACACCGGCGGCAGCAAGGTCACGGCGGGCAAGGCGCTGGCCTCGATGATCGAGGGGATCACCAAGACGTTGAAGAAGGGCGGCTCCGTGAGCCTCGTCGGCTTCGGCACCTTCTCGACCTCGCAGCGCAAGGCGCGCACCGCGCGCAACCCTCAGACCGGCGCGGCCATCAAGATCGGCAAGCGCCGCGTGCCGAAGTTCAAGGCAGGCAAGGCCCTGAAGGTCGCCGTCAAGTAAGCTCTCGTTCCAGTTCGTACGGCCGCCCGGCGTCGCTTCGTCATGCCGGGCGTTCGTGCGTACGGGCCGCGCTTTCCGGCCGATTCCGCGTGCTATACTTCGGGGTCCCGTGAGGCCGGGCACACGCACTATAGGCGCGTAGCTCAGTTGGTTAGAGCGCCTGCTTGACACGCAGGAGGTCGGCAGTTCGAGTCTGCCCGTGCCTACCATTCGACCCGGCCACGAGGCGCGTTGCGCGCCTCGCCCTCGCCCCGGCGAGGCCGCGGATCCCCGAGCACACGCATGATTACGGTCACGCTTCCCGACGGCTCCAGCCGGCAGGTGGCGGCGGGCACGCCGCCGGCCGCCATCGCCGCCGATATCTCGCCGCGTCTGGCGCAGGCCGCCCTGGCGGCGGTCGTCGACGATCAGCTCGTCGACCTGACCTACCCCCTCACCCGTGACGCGCGCGTCCGCATCGTCACCGACAAGAGCCCCGAGGCCCTGGCGCTCACCCGCCACTCCACCGCGCACCTGATGGCGGCGGCGGTCACGGCTCTCTTTCCCGGCGCGCAGTGCGGCATCGGTCCGGCCATCGACGACGGCTACTTCTACGACTTCGTCGTGACGCAGCCGTTCGTGCCCGAAGACCTCGAGCGCATCGAAGCGAAGATGCGCGAGCTGGCGGCGCAGGATCTGGTCTACGAGCGCCAGATGTGGGACCGCGACGAAGCGCTGGCCTTCTTTCGCCCAGCGCGGCGAGCCGCTGAAGGTGCAGCTCATCGAAGAAAAGACGGCCGGCCAGAGCCACGTCTCCTGCTACACCATCAAGGACCGCGACACGTTCGTCGACTTCTGCGTCGGTCCGCACGTGCCCAGCACCGGCCGGCTCAAGGCCTTCAAGCTCACCACGACGTCGAACGCCTACTGGAAGGGCGACGCCAAGGGCCAGCCGATGCAGCGGCTCTACGGCACGGCCTTCCTGTCGCAGAAGGATCTCGACGCGCACCTGACGCGCCTCGAAGAGGCCAAGAAGCGCGACCACCGCAAGGTGGGCAAGGAACTCGGGCTCTTCATGTTCCACCCGTGGGCGCCGGGCGCCACGTTCTGGCTGGCCAAGGGCGCGACGCTCTACAACACGCTGGCCGACTACATGCGCTCGCGCCTCTTCCCGGCCGGCTACGTCGAGGTGAAGACGCCGATCGTCTTCAACAAGGGCCTGTGGGAGACCTCCGGGCACTGGTCGCACTACCGCGAGAACATGTTCCTCGTGAAGTCGGCCGACGGCGACGACATGGGCCTCAAGGCCATGAACTGCCCGGGCCACATGCTGGTCTTCGGCAGCGAGAAGCGCAGCTACAAGGACCTGCCGCTGCGCCTCCACGAGCAGACCCCGCTGCACCGCAACGAGGCCTCGGGCGTGCTGTCGGGGCTGACCCGCGTGCGCCAGTTCTCGCAGGACGACGCCCACTGCTTCGTCACCGAGGGCCAGATCGCCGCGGAAGTGGAAGCGCTGCTGAAGCTGGTGCAGCGGATCTACCGCGACTTCGGGCTCGAATACACCGCCAAGCTGGCAACCCGCCCCGAGAAGTTCCTGGGCGAGGTGGCCACGTGGGACGCCGCCGAAGCGTCGCTGCGCCAGGCGCTCGAGGCGGCCCAGCAGCCCTACGTGCTCGAAGCCGGCGAGGGCGCGTTCTACGGCCCCAAGATCGACTTCGACATCACCGATGCGCTCGGCCGGAAGTGGCAGTGCGGCACGATCCAGCTCGACTATCAGATGCCGGCCCGCTTCGAGCTCACCTACGTGGGCCCCGACAACGCCCCGCACATGCCGGTCGTGATCCACCGGGCCATCTTCGGCAGTTTCGAGCGTTTCATCGGCATCCTCATCGAGCACTTCGCCGGGGCCTTCCCCCTGTGGCTGGCGCCGGTGCAGGTGGCGGTCCTGCCCATCACCGACCGGGCCAACGCCTACGCTCACGAGGTGCTCACCGCGCTCCAGGGCGCGGGCCTTCGGGCGGTGCTCGACGAGCGCCCGGAAAAGGTCAACTACAAGATTCGCGAGGCCCAGCTGCAGAAGGTCCCCTACATGCTGGTGATCGGCGATCGCGAGGCGGCCGACCGGGCCGTGGCCGTGCGCAGCCGGTCGAAGGGCGACCTCGGAGCCACCCCGCTCGACACCTTTGTCGCGGAAGCGCTTGCCGAGGTCACCGAGAAGCGGTTACCCTAGTCTCTTTCCATTCTGGAGGCTCACTATCGCATTCGATCGCAACCGTTCGGGTCGTCGTGACGACCGCGTCCGCACCAACGAGCGCATCCGGGTCCGCGAAATCCGGGTGATCGACGAAACGGGCCAGCAATTGGGCATCATGCCGCCGCCGCAGGCGCTCACGATTGCCCGGTCCAAGGGACTCGACCTCGTGGAGATCTCCCCCACCGCCGTGCCGCCGGTCTGCCGGATCATGGACTACGGGAAGTTCCAGTACCAGGAGGCCAAGCGGGCACGCGAGGCGAAGAAGCACCAGAAGGTCATCGAAGTCAAAGAAATCAAGTTCCGTCCGAAGGTGGACGAACACGATTACCAGTTCAAGAAGAAGCACATCGAGCGCTTCCTCGAGGACGGCGACAAGGTGAAGGCGACGGTGTTCTTCCGGGGGCGCGAGATGGCCCACCCGGAGATCGGACACCGGATCCTGACGCGCTTGATCGAGGACCTGGCCGACGTGGCCCTGCCCGAGACGATGCCGCGGCAGGAAGGCAACCAGATGCACACCATCCTGTCGCAGAAGCGCGGCAGCAAACCGGCGGCCCGGACCACGCGGTCGGCCGACGGCAGTGAAGAGCTGACGGAAAGCTAGAGACGAACATGGCGAAGAAGCTGAAGATCAAGAGTCACCGGGGCGCCGCCAAGCGGTTCAAGAAGACCGGCACCGGCAAGTTCGCGCGCACGGCCGCGTTCAAGCGGCACCTGCTGACGAGCAAGTCCACCCAGATGAAGCGGCACGCCCGCGGCAACAAGCTCGTCTCCGACTCGGAGCAGAACAAGCTGCGCCGCATGCTGCCCTACGACTAGACGGTTCCGGGTTCCTGTTCCGGGACCCGCGAATCACGCGCTCGAAGAGCGCGACACCTTGGGATCGACCGGCGCGGCGGAAATTGGAAAGGCACGGCCTTCCCGAGACCCGCAGCCCCGATCCCCGACCGATGACCGGCGGTTAGGGCTGTTCCGTCATCGTCTCGTGGTCCCCCGGCGTGGCGGGACCAAGTTCAGCCTCGCTGACCCCTAACCGCTTTCCGGAGTCTGCATGCCTCGCGTCAAACGCGGCACGGTACGTCGTGCCAAGCGGAAGAAACTGGAAAAGCTCACTAAGGGCTATTTCCAGAACAAGTCGAAGCTCTACAAGTTCATGAAGGAGGCGGCCGACAAGGCAGGCGTTTACGCCTACACCGGCCGCAAGCGGAAGAAGCGCGATTACCGGAGCCTCTGGGTGATGCGCATCAACGCGGCCGCGCGCGAGCACGGTCTCTCCTACAGCGTGTTCATGAACGGCCTGAAGAAGGCCGGCATCGAACTCGATCGCAAGAGCCTGTCGGAGCTGGCGGCGCGCGATGCGGCGGCCTTCGGCGCGATCATCGCGCAGGCCAAGACCGCGCTCGGCGTCGCCTAGCTCCTCGGACACCGGGCCACAACCCACGACAGCACGGGCACCAGGCAGAAGAGGACACTCTTTGCCTGGTGCGTTTTTCTGTACGCGTGACGCGCCTGGCCCACTCCGCTGTCCCTGGTCCCCGGTCCCTGTTCTATGATCCTGCCCATGTCCACGCTGGCCGAGCTCACCGCGCTCATCACCGAGCACGAGCACGCGTTCGCCGCCGCCCTCGCCGCCGCCGATGCCGGCGCGCCGGCGGCGCGCGAGAGCGCGCTCGAAGCGCTCAAGGTCGGCTGGACCGGCCGCAAGTCCGGAAGAATCGCCGACCTGATGACCCGCCTGCCCTCGCTGCCGCCGGCCGACCGCCGGACCTTCGGGCAGCAGGTGAACGCCCTCAAGGCCAGCGTGGAACAAGCGCTGGCGGCCCGCGAGGCGGCGCTCGCCGCCGACCGCCGCCCGGCCGGCGCCGTGGACATCACGCTGCCCGGCCGCGCGCCCGCGCTCGGGCACCGGCATCCGCTCAGCCTGGTGCGCGAACAGGTGCAGGAGGTCTTCACGCGCCTTGGCTACCAGGTGCTCGAAGGCCCCGAGATCGAGGACGACTACCACAACTTCGCGGCGCTCAACATGCCCGACGAGCACCCGGCCCGCGACATGCAGGACACGCTCTACCTGTCGACGCCGCTCATGCCGTCGCCGTCGGCCGCCGCGGCCGCCGAGGCGCACGCCCCCGCCGCCGGTTCGGCGCGGCGCGGCCGGCGCCCCCTGGCGCCGCAGCCGCTCACGCTCCTGCGCACGCACACTTCGGCGATGCAGATCCGCTACATGGAGGAACACGATCCGCCGGTGCGGCTCGTGGCCATCGGCCCGGTCTACCGGCGCGACAACCTCGACCTCACCCACACGCCGATGTTCCACCAGTGCGAAGGGCTCGTCGTCGGGCGCGGCATCACGCTGGCGCATCTCAAGGGCACGCTCCTGGCGATGGCCGAGGCGCTCTTCGGCGCCGGCACGCCCGTGCGCTTCCGTCCCAGCTTCTTCCCCTACACCGAGCCCAGCGCCGAGGTGGACGTCGGCTGCATTCGCTGCGGCGGCTCGGGCTGCCCGGTGTGCAAGCACACCGGCTGGCTGGAGATCCTCGGGAGCGGCATGGTCCACCCCGGCGTGTTCGAAGCGGTGGGCTACGACCCCGCCGAGGTCACCGGTTTTGCCTTCGGCATGGGCATCGAGCGCGTCGCCATGCTGAAGTGGGACGTCGGCGACATCCGGCTGTTCTACGAAAACGATCTGCGCTTCCTGGAGCAGTTCTCGCTATGAGGGTGCTGTATTCCTGGCTGCGCGATTTCGTCGACGTCCCCGATGGCCCGGCCGAACTGGGCCGCCGCCTGTCGCTGCGCGGCCTGGCCCTCGAAGGGCTCGAACCGGCGCCGCCGGGCGAGGACCCGCCGGGCATGGCCGCCGTGGACGGCGACGCCGTGCTCGACTTCGACGTGACCGCCAATCGCCCCGACTGGCTGTCGGTCGTCGGCATCGCGCGCGAAGTCGCCACGGTCTACGGGTTGCCGCTCCGCCTGCCGTCGCCGACGGCCAGCGGACACCTGCGCTCGGCGGAATGGCCCACCGGTGGCGCCGCCGGCTTCACCGTGCGCATCGAAGCGCCCGAGCTGTGCGCGCGCTACGTCGGCGCGGCGGCCGAGGTCCGCGTCGGGCCGTCCCCCGCCTGGATGCAGCGCCGCCTCACCGCGCTCGGCGTGCGCCCGATCAGCAACGTCGTCGACATCACCAACTACGTGCTGCTCGAACTCGGCCAGCCGATGCACGCCTTCGATCACGCGCGGCTCGCCGATCACGCCGTCGATCGTGCGCGAAGCGCGGGCCGGCGAGACGCTGACGACCCTCGACGGCAAGGCCCGCACGCTGGCCGCCGGCACGCTGGTCATCGCCGATGCCGCCGGCCCCGTGGCCATCGGCGGCGTGATGGGCGGCGCCGACTCGGAGGTGCGGGCCGGCTCGACCCGCATCGTCTTCGAGAGCGCGTGGTTCAAGCCGCAGTCGGTGCGGGCCACGAGCAAGGCCCTGGGGCTGCGCTCGGAAGCATCGATCCGCTTCGAGCGCGGCGCCGATCCGACGATGCAGGCGGCGGGCATGGCGCGCGCCTGCGCGCTGCTCGAGATCACCGGCGCCGGGCGCGCCGACGGCCCGATCGTCGACGTCCAGGCCACGCCGCACGTGCCGCGCGGGCTGGCGGTGAGCCACGCCCACATCGAGGCGCTGCTCGGCATGCCCGTGCCGCCGCCCGAGGTGGAGCGGATCCTCGTGTCGCTCGGCTGCGGGCTGGCCGCCGCCAGCGGCGCCCCGGCGTGGCGCGTGACCGTGCCCGGCTGGCGTCCCGACATCGTCCGCGCGGAGGACGTGATCGAGGAGGTGGGCCGGCACCACGGCTTCGAGCACCTGCCCGCCACCTTCCCGCCGGTATCCCAGGCGCCGCCGCCGTCCGATCCGCGCATCGCCCGCGACGCCCGCGTGCGCAAGGTCATGCTCGGCATGGGCTTCTCCGAAGCCATCAGCTTCGCCTTCATCGAAGCCAGCGCGGCCACGCCGTTTGCCGGCGGCGCGCCGCTCATCACGCTCGCCAATCCGCTGTCCGAGACGTTCGCGGTGATGCGCCCGAGCGTGCTGCCGGGGGTCATCGACGCGGTGAGCCACAACCGCCGCCACGGCCGGCGCGACGTCCGGCTGTTCGAGATCGCCACGGCCTTTGCCGGCGACGGCGAGCGGCGCTCGCTGGCGGCCGCCTGGACCGGCGCCGCGGCCGGCGATCACTGGAGCGGCGGCCGGCGCGAGGTGGACTTCTTCGACATGAAGGGCGTGGTCGAGCAGGCCTGCGCCGGGCTCGGCGTGACCCCCGCGTTTGCCGTCGCCACGCGCGACTACCTGGTGGCGGGACGCGCCGCGGAGGTGGCGGCCGGCGGACGCGTGGCCGGCGTGGTCGGCCTGCTGAGCCCGGCCCTGGCCGACGCCCGCGGCATCCCGAAGGGCGACGGCGTGTTCGTGCTCGAACTCGACCTCGCGGTCGTGGCCGCGGCGGCCGCCACCACGACGATGCGCGTCGAGCCGCTGCCGCGCTACCCCGCGGTGGTCCGCGACGTGTCGCTGCTCGTCGACGATACCTTGTCTGCGAGCACCGTTCGTGACACGATCCGTCAGGCCGCGCCGCCCTCACTCGTCTCCATCCGGGAGTTCGATCGGTATCAGGGGAGCGGCGTGCCGCCGGGCAAGGTCAGTGTGTCGCTGCGCCTGACGTTCCGGGCCGACGACCGCACGTTGACCGACGACGACGTGCAGGCGGCGATGCACGGCATCGTGGCCGCGGTGCGCGACGGGCTCGGCGCCGAACAGCGATAGCAGAGGAACAAGGATGGCGAAGACGATGGCGGCAGGAGTGGAGCCGTTCGACCGGCTCGAAGAAAAAATCAAGCTGCTCGTGAGCACGATCTCGCGGCTCAAGGGCGAGCATACGCGGCTCACCGAAGACAACGGCCGCCTGCAGCGCGAACTGACGGCGCTCCAGGAACGGCTCGGCCAGGCCGAGCAGACCGGCAGCGAGGTCACGGCCCTGCGCGAAGAGCGCGACCTCATCCGCACCCGGGTGGGCGAGATCCTCGCCGAACTCGACACGCTGAAGCTCTAGCGCCCCATGGCCGATCCGCGCGTGGTGCACGTCGAGGTGAACGGGCAGCGGTATCCCATCCGCAGCACGCTCGACCCGAGCTACGTCCAGGAACTGGCGTCCTACGTCGATCGCAAGCTCCGCATCGCCTTCGATTCGGCGCCGTCCAGCGACACGCTCGGCCTGGCCATCCTGGCCGCACTCAACATCGCCGACGAGTTCTTCCGGGCCCGCGATTCCCAACTCCAGGTCGACGGCAGCGTGGCGGCACGCGCCGGCGAACTGGAACGCATGGTCGATCAGGCCCTGGAACTCGTCGAGCCCGTCGATCGCTGAGGGCGCCGCGACGGCGGCCGCCCCTTCGGGCGGTCGCGGCCCGGCGCAATTTGGACCTGTCCTGCCCGGCGGTTGTCCGCTACCATTGTCTCCGTTTGCCTTCGGGGCTCCGTCCCCACACGGGAGACTGTGCGTATGAACGATCGACACTCCTTCCCCTGGCGTCGCGCCACCGCCGCTGCTGCTCTGCTGCTGGTGGCCAGCTTCGGATGGCGCGCGGATCTCGAGGCGCAGAGCCCCGGCGCCGGCCCCCGCCGCCGCCGAGGTCACCTTCGCCAAGCACATCTCGCCGATCCTGCAGCGCAGCTGCGAGAACTGCCATCGCACCGGCGGGGTGGCGCCGATGGCCCTCCAGACCTACGAGCAGGTCCGGCCCTGGGCGCGGTCGATCAAGACCCGCACCGGCATCGGGCCGCGCGCCGGGGTGATGCCGCCGTGGTATGTCGAGAAGGAAATCGGCATCCAGCATTTCAAGAACGACCCGTCGCTCAGCGACGAGGAGATCGCGCTCATCGCCAAGTGGGCCGACGCGGGCGCGCCGCGCGGCAACATGGCCGACCTGCCGACCGCGCGGGTGTGGAACGACGCCACGCGCTGGTCGATCGGCGAGCCCGACCTGGTGGTGAAGACCGCCGACATCCTGGTCAAGGGCGACGCCCCGGACTGGTGGGGCGAGATCGAGCCCTCGCCCACCGGCCTCACCGAGGATCGCTACGTGGCGGCGCTCGAAGTGCGCGAAGTCAACGACGTGGACGCGGCCGGCACCGGCCGCGAAACGGTGGGTGGCCGCTACGTCTTCCACCACATGATCTGGAGCACCCGGGTCATCGACGGCCCGGAACCCGCGGCCAACCCGGCCGAGCCCTTCAGCCTGTCGGCGCTCCTCGGCGTACCGGCCGGCACCACCACCTGGCCGGTGCACGAAGTGGGCCGCGAGGCCGACTTCTTCGACCCCAAGTCGGCGCGGCTGCTCAAGGCCGGGTCGTCGATCGTGTCCGACTCGATCCACCTGCACTCCAACGGGCGCGACACCAAGGCCCATCTCGAAATCGGCTTCAAGTTCATGCCCAGGGGCTACAAGCCCGAGTACCGCACGTCGAACGTCAGCCTCGGCAACGGCGTCGACATCGACATCCGCGGCATGGATGCCAACCAGGAGCTGCACGCCTACGCGGTGCTCACCGAGCACACCAAGATCCTCTCGTTCGAACCGCATCTGCACGCGCCCGGCGCGCGGATGTGCCTCGAGGCGTCGTGGGGCTACACGGTCGAGACCATCAACTGCGTCGGCTACGACCACAACTGGGTGCGCGGCTACGACTACGACGACGACCACGCGCCGCTGCTGCCCAAGGGCACGGTGCTGCACATCGTCGGCTACATGAACAACTCGCCGAGCAACAAGAACGTGCCGGATCCGCGGAACTGGCAAGGCTCGGGCAACCGCTCGGTGGCCAACATGTTCATCGACCTGGGCAACCGCGTGTCGCTCACCGACCAGCAGTTCCTCGACGAGATGAAGGCGCGCAAGGAACGGCTGGAGCTCACCCGCAACTCGGTGATGATCGGCTGTCCGTTCTGCAATCTCAAGCTGCCCGACACGCTGCCGGCGCCGGCGGTGGCGCCCGCGCGCACCCCGCAGCAGCAACAGCAGTAGCCCGGAAGACGAAGGAGACGGACGATGACGCGCCGAGTCGTTGGCTATGTCGCTGGCGCTGGTGTTGGGCGCGACGGCGCCCGCACTGGCGCAGAACCTCACCTACGCCAAGGGCCAGAACGTCTCACCCGCCTACGAGGGCTGGGAAGAGGATTCGGCCGGCCGCAAGTTCTTCGTGTTCGGCTACATGAACCGCAACTGGCAGGAAGAGCTCGACGTCCCCGTCGGCGCCGAGAACCGCTTCACCTCGGGCACCGCCGACCAGGGCCAGCCCACCCACTTCCTGCCGCGCCGCAACCGCTTCGTCTTCCGCGTCCCGGTGCCGCCGGGGTTCACCGAGAAGGACGAGATGGTGTGGTCGCTGACCACCAAGGGCAAGACCGAACAGGCCTTCGCCAGCTTGCGCCTCGACTACCGGATCGACGACGTGGTGAAGGCCTCCGAAACCGGCGCGCTCGGCGCCGGCAGCAGCAGCCCCGAAGTGCGGGCCAATACGCCGCCGGTCATCGAGGTGCAGGGGCCGCGCCGCCTCGAAGTGCGGGTCGGACAGGCCGTGCCGCTGGTCGTCACGGTGCGCGACGACGGCATTCCGCGGGCCCGGGCCATCGGCGCCGGGGCGGCCGTCGAGAACCGGGGCTCGGCCCTGGCCGTTGGCGCGCAGGCCACCCAGGCCGCGCAGATCGAGGCGCTGCGCGCCCGGCGCCTGATGCAGCCGCCGTCGCGGGTCACGGTCGGCAAGAACGTCGGCCTGCACGTGTCGTGGTACGTCTACCGCGGTCCGGCCGCGGTCACCTTCGACAAGGACCAGATCGCGGCGTGGGAAGACACCCGCACCGGCGGCAACTCGCCGTGGGCTCCGCACTGGGTCGCGCCCGAGATGCCAGCCGACGGCAAGGTCACGGTGACGGCGACGTTCACCCAGCCGGGTGAGTACGTGCTGCGCTCGCACGCCGACGACGGCGCGCTCACCGCCGATCAGGCGGTCACGATCGTCGTCAAGCCGTGATCCGGCCAGGCCCGGATGAGCGCTTGACCGCGCGTCGGTTGGGGCCTAGAATCGATCTCGTTCCTGCCGTGCTCGTGATGGAATCTTGGAGGCTTGTCTGAGCCAATGTTCCTACCAAGCGAGTCGCGTCAGCCGCGTGGTGTGCATGCCTCCGTCGTGAGGAAGCCTGAAACGCGGCTTTACAGCGGCTCCACCTGCTAATGCAGGTTCAGCAATCCTCCCCACACGGCATAGGCGGGACACTCTCTTCGACGCCGCCGTTGCGGCGTCAGCCAGCGCTCACGGCCGACCCCGCGTCGGCCGTCGTCGCGTACGGGGCCGCGACGCCCCCAGTAGATGGCGCCATGGCCGAGGCCCGTGGTACGCTCCCGCCTATCGTGACTGTCGGCCAACGCGGCGAACACGCGCTTCTCGAGTGGCTGCGCCGGCAACTGCCGGGGCCGGGCACCGGGGTGATCATCGGCATCGGCGACGATGCCGCCGTCCTCTCCCCCACTCGCGGCGCATGGCTGGTGCAGACCACCGACGCGCTCGTCGAGGGCGTGCACTTCGACCTGCGCTGGAGCACGCCGGACGAGCTCGGCCGTCGCGCCGTGGCCGTCAACCTGAGCGATCTGGCGGCCATGGGGGCGCGTCCGGCGTGGCTGCTGCTCTCGCTGATACTCCCGGACACGCTGCCGGTGGCGGCATTCGAAGCGCTGGTCACCGCCGTCACCGCCGCGGCCCGCCACGCCGGGGCCACGCTCGTCGGCGGCAACATCACCCGCACCACCGGCCCGCTCGTCGTCGACGTGACGGCCACCGGCCACGTGCGGCCGCGGCGCGTGCTGCGCCGCGATGCGGCCCGCCCCGGCGACGAGCTGTGGCTGACCGGCAGCATCGGCGCGGCTGCCGCGGGCCTGGCCATGCTGCGCGAGGGCGGTCCCGGCGATGCCGCCTGCATCGCCCGCTACAAGGTGCCGGCGCCGCGCCTGCGCGATGCCTGGGCCATGGCCGGCGACCGGGCCGCCCGGGCCGCCGTCGACCTCAGCGACGGCCTGGCCGACGCGGTCCACCAGTTGACCTCGGCCTCGGGCGTGGGCGCGCGCCTCGATGCCGCCGCCCTGCCCATCGAGCCGGCGGCGCGGGCCTGGTTCACGGCCCGCGGCGACGATCCGATCCTGGCCGCCATCGGCGCCAGCGACGATTACGAGATGCTCTTTGCCGTCTCGCCGCGCGCCAAGGGCCGGCTGCGCGCCGCCCGGGCCGCGTCGGCCACGCCGTTCACCTGCATCGGCACTCTCACCAAGCAGGCCGGGTGCGTCTTGACCCGGGACGGCGTGGACGCGCCGCTGCCCACCGGATTCGAGCACTTCGCGAGCGTGTGATGGCGTGGGTGGTGCACGCGCGCCGGGCCCTGGGGGCCATCGTCGTGGTGGCGGCGGTGCTCTTCGTGTTCGTCACCCGCATCCGCGATTCCACCGAAGAGGTCTTCGACACCAGCGGCCGCCCGCGTCTGGGGTCGGCGCTGCGCTTCCAGGCAACCGCCTACTGCAAGGGCGAGACGACCGCCGCCGGCGTGGCGGTGCGCACCGGCATGGCCGCGGCCGATCCGTCGCTGCTGCCCCTCGGCAGCGTGGTCCGGGTGCAGGTCAAGGGCGATCGTTACAGCGGCATCTGGACCGTGCTCGACACCGGCCCGGAAGTGAAGGGCCGCGAACTCGACCTCTACATGTGGAGCTGCAACGACGCTTTGAGCTTCGGCCGCCAGACCGTGGACGTCACCATCCTGCGTCTCGGGTGGGATCCGGTGAACAGCGCGCCGACCGTGGTCGAACAACTGTTCCGCCGCCGTGAACGGGCCAGGCAGGCCGAGCCCACGCCGGTGACGCCTGCTCCGGTGGAGGCGGTGCCCCCCAGTCTCGACCCTGAAGCCAAGCCGCCGTCGTAGTCCCGTCCCGGCATCCGACCGGCGCATGACGCAACGCCTGCCGCGGTGTGCGGCCGCAGGCGCCGCACCGCTGATGCGTGACGTCGCGATGAGATGTCACGACTTGCCTCCGCCGGCCCCGCCCCGGCAAATGCCGCAGGATCAGCCTCGTCTTTTTGCTATCATCCGGGGCCTATGAGCGCGTTGTACATCGTCTTGCCGGCCCTCTGCATCCTGGCCATCGCCTATCGTTACTACAGCGCGTTCATCGCGACGCGCATCTGGATG
This sequence comes from uncultured Acidobacteriota bacterium, assembly GCA_963834325.1. GTDB lineage: Bacteria > Acidobacteriota > Vicinamibacteria > Vicinamibacterales > UBA2999 > CADEFD01. The sequence continues at coordinate 931,444 of CAWIBL010000012.1, read as the reverse complement.
CTGGACGACAGCCGCCAGACGCCGGCCCATGCCAAGTACGACGGCGCCAACTTTTATCCGACGTCGAAGTGGGTGCTCTTCGGACACCACTTCGCGGCCATCACCGGCGCCGGACCGCTCGTCGGCCCGATGCTGGCCGCGCAGTTCGGCTGGGCGCCGGGGCTCATCTGGCTGGTCGCCGGCGTGTGTCTGGCCGGCGCCGTCCACGATTCGATGGTGCTCTGGGCCTCGACCAGACGCGGCGGCAAGTCGCTGGCCGACCTCGTGAAGATCGAGATCGGCCCGGCCGCAGGGGCCGCCGGCACGGTCGCCATCCTCTTCATTCTCACCATCGCGCTGGCCGGCCTCGGCATCGTCGTCGTCAACGCCCTGGCCGACAGCGCCTGGGGCACGTTCACCATCGCCATGACCATTCCCATCGGGATGTTCATGGGCTTCTGGATGTACGTCTGGCGCAAGGGCAAGATCACGGAAGCCACCGTCATCGGCGTCATCGCCATGCTGGCGGCCGTGGCCGGCGGCGAGCCGCTCAACCATCCGGATTCCTGGCTCGGCAGCTTCTTCCACCTGTCGCGCACGCAGCTCGTGATTGCGCTCATGGTCTACGGCTTCCTGGCCTCGGTGCTGCCGGTGTGGCTGCTGCTGGCGCCGCGCGGCTACCTCAGCTCGTTCACCAAGATCGGCACCATCCTGCTGCTCGCCGCCGGCGTGATGATCGTCAACCCCACGCTGCAGATGCCGGCCTTCACCGAGTTCACCTCCGGCGGCGGCCCGATCATCCCGGGTCCGCTCTTCCCCTTTGCCTTCATCACCATCGCCTGCGGGGCCATCTCCGGCTTCCACGCCCTCATCAGTTCGGGCACCACGTCGAAGATGCTCGACAAGGAATCCGACATCCGTCCCATCGGCTACGGCGCGATGCTGGTCGAAGGCGTGGTCGGCATCATGGCGCTCATCGCCGCCACGGCGATGCCTCCGGGCGACTACTTCGCCATCAACATGACCCCGGCCGCCTACGAGCGGCAGAGCTTCGAGGGGGCGCCCCTGAAGCACGTCGACCTCGAGCGGATCGAGAATGCCGTCGGAGAAAAGGTCGAAGGCCGCACCGGTGGCGCCGTGTCGCTGGCCGTCGGCATGGCGATGATCTTCAGCGCGCTGCCCGGCATGAACGGCCTGCTCGCCTACTGGTACCACTTCGCGATCATGTTCGAGGCGCTCTTCATCCTGACCACCATCGACTCCGGCACACGGGTCGGGCGCTTCCTGCTGCAGGAGGCGCTCGGGAAGGTCTACGCGCCGCTTGCGCGACCCGACTTCCTGCCCGGGGCGTTGCTGGCGACGGGGCTGCTCGTCGGGGCGTGGGGCTATTTCATCTATACAGGACAGATCGACACCATCTGGCCGATGTTCGGCGTCGCCAATCAGTTGCTCGGCTGCGTGGCGCTGGCGGTGGCCACGACGGTGCTCATCAACACCGGTAAGGCGCGCTACATCTGGGTCACCGTGGCGCCGTTGCTCTTCCTGGCCGTCAACACGTTCTACGGCGGCTTCCTCAACATCCGCGACAACTACTGGCCCAAGGCCATGAGCGACGTCGGATCGGTGAGCACCCAGGGCTACATCCTGACCAGCTGCACGGCGCTGCTGATGGTCCTGGCGATTATCATCCTGGTGTCGGCAGTGGCGAAGTGGTCGAGCCTGCTGTCAGGCGGCCAGTCGCCGGTACCGGCCGAGAGCTGAGAACGACTGTGGCGACCCTGCAGGGCCAGCCGGTTCCGGCCGATAGTTCACATACTGACGCTTGGCTGTGCCTCCCCCGCGGGCCGGGCCTTTATTCGTCGTCGGTAGCCCAAGGGTCGGAATCATGCAGAAGCTCACGTTGTCCCGTCTCGCCCTCGCCACCCTGATCGCTCTCGGCCTCACGGCGGGGCCGGCCGAGGCCCAGTATCGCGTCCCCGGCGGCACCGAGACGGTGGGCGAGGACTACCACGTCGAGTTGTCGTTCAACTTCTGGAACCCCACGCCCACCGCCATCGTCAACAGCGAGGCGATCGGCATCCTGGGCACCGACGTGGACCTGGTGAACGACCTCGGCATCGAGAAGCAGCGGCTGCGCGACCTGCGCGTCGTGCTCCGGCCGGCCAAGAAGCACCGCTTCCGCATCAACTACCTGCCGATGACCTACGACGCCGAGAGCCAGGTCCGGCGCGAGTTCGTGTTCAACGGCCTGCGCTACCGCGTCGGCCTGCCGGTGGCCACGACGGCCCAGTTCAAGGCCTGGCGCTTCGGCTACGAATACGACTTCCTCTACCGCGAGCGCGGGTTCCTGGGCGTGCTCCTCGACGTGAAGTACACCGACGTCAACGTCGGGCTGAACAGCCCCATCGGCGACGAGTTCACCAAGGCCGTGGCCCCGATTCCGACGGTGGGCGGCGTCGGCCGGATCTACGCCACCAAGAACCTGGCCCTCAACGCCGAGGCCAGCTACTTCAAGGTGCCGGAGAGCGCGTCGGAAGACTACAAGGGCCGCTACGTCGACTTCGACGTCTACGCCACCTTCAACCCGCACAAGAACGTGGGCGTGCAGGCCGGCTACCGGAGCATCGACGTGTTCTACGACGTCAAGGACGACAGCGGCTCGCTGACCTTCAAGGGCCTCTACTTCGGCGGCACCGTCCGCTTCTAGGGCGCGGCGCGCTGCGGCTTCCGGGCCAGGCAGATGACGGAGCTGCCGAGCGGCAGGTTGGCAACGCGCAACAGCCACGACTCGGCCGCGAGCAGGGCCGAGAGCGCGGCGTTGACCGGCGCCGGCGGCACGCTGATGTCGCCCTCGCTCACCGCCGCCTGGCCGCCGCCCCGCCACCGTTGCCAGCCGCGCACCGCCAACAGGATCGGGAACAGCGTGGCGTGGGTGTAGGAGGCGCGCTCCACGTCGAGGCCGGCGCCGCGTAGTAACAGCGTGAGGCTGCCGACGGTGTAGCGTCGTACTTCCTGTCCGAGCGAGCTGTGGCCGCCCCGCAGGGCCTCGAACGCCGCGACCGTGACGAGCACGGCGCCGCCCGGCTTGACCACCCGCGCCAGCTCGCGCGCCGCGGCGGCCTCGACCTCGTCGGGCAGACCGTAGAGCACGTCGAACGAGGTGACGACGTCGAAGGTGGCGTCGGGAAACGGGATGGCGCCGATGCTGGCGCGGGCCACGCGCGTCAAGCCCTGGGCCCGGGCGAACTCCAGCCCGCGGAACGTCAGGTCGAAGCCGAAGGCCCGGCCGTGGCGCGCGAGCAGCGCCAGGTTCGCGCCGGTGCCGCAGCCGCAATCGAGCAGGCGCAGATCGGCGCGTCCCCGCGCCGCGACGGCGAGCCAGGGCGCGACGAAACGGCGGAAGCCCCGGAACCAGAAGTGGGAGCGTTCGGCGGCGTAGGTGAGCTCGAGCAGGCGATCCATGCGGACGCGGCCGCCATCCCGTTGGCAGCGGCGCCATGGTACCATACGCTCGCATGCGCAACCGCGCGCTCGCCGAAGCGGCGGCCGTCCTCGCCGGCGCGCTGCTCCTCACGGCGGCGCTCACCTATCCCACTCATCCCGCGGATCGATCGCATCGGGCGGGTGAACACCGACGACGGACGGTTCAGCATCTGGAATGTCGCCTGGGTCGCCGATGCGCTCATCGTCAACCCACGCGCGCCTCTACGACGCCAACATCTTCTACCCCGCCAAGCGCGCCCTGGCCTTCTCCGAAGCCAACATCGGCGCCGGCGTCGTGGCCATCCCCGCCTGGGGCCTGACCGGCAATCCGTATCTGGCCCACAACACCGTCGTGGTGTTCGCCTTCATGATGGCCTGCGCCGGCACCTACTACCTGGTGCGCTACCTGTCGGCCAGCCGCGCGGCCGCGGCGGTGGCCGCGGTGCTCTTTGCCTTCTGCCCCTACATCTTCGCGCGCACGGCCCACATCCAGCTGCTGATGACCTTCGGGCTGCCGTTCTCGATGCTGGCGTTCCATCGCCTCGTCGATCGCCCGGGGGCGCTGCGGGCCATCGGGCTCGGCCTCGTGCTCTGGGTGCAGGCGCTGTCGTGCGCCTACTACGGCATCTTCGCCGGGCTGATGGTGGGCCTCGGCACCGTGTTCTTCGCGGTCACGCGCGGACTCTGGCGCTCGCCGCGCTACTGGACGCTCATCGGGCTGGCCGCCGCCGTGGCCGTGGGCCTGACCGCGCCCTTCTTCCTGCCCTACCTCGACGTGCAGCAGGAAGGGTTCTCGCGGACCCTCGACGACGCGCGCGTCAACAGCGCCAACGCCGGCGCCTGGCTGGCCTCGTCGGCCTGGGCGCATCGCTGGTGGCTGCCGGCCATCGAGGGCTTTTCGGAGGTGCTCTTCCCCGGCCTGATCCTCACCGTCCTGGGACTGGCCGGCGCCTGGCGCGGGCTCGGTCGCGCGCCGTCGCGCCGGGCCGGACTGCCCCGCGACGTGGCCGCTTTCTACGTGCTCGTCGCCGCGCTGGCCTTCTGGCTGTCGCTGGGTCCGGCCGCCGGTCTCTACACGCTGTTCTTCGAGACCCTGCCGGTCTTCGCCTTCCTGCGCGCGCCGGCCCGCATGGGGCTGATGGTGGCGCTGGCCTTCACGGTGCTGTCGAGCGCGGTGCTCGGGCCGTGGCTGCGCGCGCGGTCCCGTCCCGTGGCCCTGACCACGGCGCTCGTGCTGCTGGCGGCGCTCGAGCTGAACGGCGCGCCGCTGCGGGCGCTGCGCGAGGCCCCGCCCTTCCCCGAGGCCTACTACGCACTGGCGCGTCTGCCTCGCGGCCCGGTGGTCGAGTTCCCGTATTTCTACCGGCGCTCCGATTTCCCCCGGCATGCCGGCTACCTGCTCGGCTCCACCGTGCATTTCCAGCCGCTCATCAACGGCTACAGCGACCACATCCCCGCCTGGTGGCGGGCCACGGTGGTGCCGCTCAGTTCCTTCCCCACCCGGGAGTCGTTCGGCATCCTCGGCAAGATCGGGGCGCGCTATGCGGTGTTCCACTTGAACGGCTACGACCGCCGCAGCCGCGAGCGGCTGCTGGAGCGGCTCCAGGAGTACCAGCGGTTCCTCCGGCCGATCGTGCAGCAGGACGACGTGTGGCTCTTCGAAATCGTCGACTGGCCCAACTAGCGCTGTTTGCGGCCGTGGCCGTCGCGCACACCTGGCCCCTGGCCAGCGGTCTCGCCACGTGGTCGCGCATGGACAACGCCGACACCGCCCTGAACGCGTGGATCCTGTCGTGGGTCGCGCACCAGGTGTCGTGGGCCCCGCTGCACCTCTTCGACGCCAACCTCTTCTATCCCGAGCCGCGCACGCTGGCCTTCTCCGAACACATGGTCGTGCAGGGGGTGATGGGCGTGCCGCTCTTCGCCCTCGGGCTGTCGGCCGTCACCGTCTACAACCTGCTGCTCCTGGCCGGCTTCACCTTGAGCGGCTTCGCCATGGCGCTGGTCGTCGAGCGGTGGACGGGCAGCCCTGGCGCCGGCCTCGTCGCCGGACTGGCCTACGCCTTCAACGCCCACACCTTCGTGCGCTTCGGCCACATGCAGGCGCTGCACGTGCAGTTCCTGCCCATCGCGCTGGCGGCGCTGTTTGCCCTCATGGCCAGGCCGACCTGGCCGGCCGCGGCGCTGCTCGCGGCGGCGTGTGCGCTGCAGGCGCTCACCTCCAACTACCTGCTGGTGATGACGGCCGTGGCCATGACGGCCGCGGCGGCGGCCTCGCCGGCGGCGTGGTTCGGCCCGGGCGCGGCCCGGCGCTGGGGCCTCGTCGGCGCGGCCGCGATCGGCTGCGGGCTCGTGCTGCTGCCCTTCCTGCTGCCCTACTACTACGCCAAGACCACGCAGGGGCTGGTGCGGCCCTTCGACGAAGTGGCGATGTACTCGGCGCAGTGGCGCGACTACCTCGCCACCGGCGGGCGCCTGCACTACGCGCTGTGGAGCCACGCCTTCTTCGCCAACGCCACGCCGCTCTTTCCCGGCCTCACCGCCCTGGGCCTGGCGCTGCACGCTGTGGCCGCCGGCGAGACGTGGCGCGACCCGCGGTGGCGCGGCGTCATCGCCATCGGCGCCGTCGGCATGCTGCTGTCTTTCGGCGCGTCGCTGCCCGGTTACCACTGGCTCTACGACCACCTGCCCATCCTGCAAGGCATCCGCGCCGTGGTCCGCTTCGGCTGGCTGTGGCTGCTGGCCGTGGCCGTGCTCGCCGGCGTCGGCGTGCGGCGTCTCGAGCAGCGCTGGCCGGCCCACGCCACCGCCATCGCGCTCGTGGCGGCGCTGCTCGTGTCGATCGAGGTGACGCGCGCGCCCATGGGCTATACGCGCTTTGCCGGCATCCCGCCGATCTACGCCCATGTCGCGGCCCTCGTCGATCCCGTTCTCGTCGAGATGCCGTTCCCCGAGCCAGCGGCCATCCAGGACAACGGTCCGTACGTGCTGGCCTCGACCACGCACTTCCACGCCCTGATGAACGGCTACTCCGGCTTCACGCCGGCCAGCTACCGGCTGCACGCGGCCGTGGCCCGCCGCCTGCCCTCGGCCGGCGCGGTCCGCGAACTCGGCTACCTCGGCGCCACCCACCTGGTGGCCCACGGCGCCAAGCTGGGGCCCGTCGCGATCGAACAGCTCGAAACGTCCGGGGCCGTCCGCCTGCTGGCCCGTGAAGGCGACGACCGGCTCTACGTGATCGTGCCGGAGACCCGGTGAGGCAACGCAACCTGGTGGCGCTCGCCGGCGCCGTGCTGCTCACCGTGCTGCACACCTGGCCGCTGGCCTCGAATCCGGCCGGGCTGTCGCGCCTCGACAACGCCGACACCGTGTTGAACACCTGGGTCGTGGCCTGGGTGGCGCACGCGCTGCCGCGCGCGCCGCTGCAGCTCTTCGACGCGCCGATGTTCCACCCGGAGCGACGCACGCTGGCGTATTCCGAGCCGCTCCTCGTGCCCGGGATCATGGCCCTCCCGCTGCGCGCGGCCGGGATGTCGGCGGCTGCCACCTACAACCTGCTGGCGATGGCCGGCCTGGCGTTGAGCGCCTGGGCCATGTGGCGGCTGGTCACGCACTGGACCGCCGACCCGGTCGCCGGCGCCGTCGCCGGGATGGCCTTCGCCTTCAACGCCCACCTGCTCACGCGCTTCGGCCATCTGCAGGCGCTGCACGCCGAGTTCGTGCCGCTGGTGCTGCTGGCGGTGGACCGCGTGGCCCGCCGCGCCCGCTACCGCGACGGCGTGCTGCTCGGCGTGGCCATCGCCCTGGTGGGGCTGGTGTCGATCTACCAGTTGGCCTTCGTGGCCGGCGCCACCGTCGTGGGGCTGCTGGCCCGGCGCGGCGACTGGCGCGATGCGCCCGGGCCGATGTTCAGGACGGCGGCACTTGGCATCGGCCTGAGCCTCGTCGCTGCTGGCGCCGCTGCTGTGGCAGTACCTGGCGGTCAGCCGCGACACCGGCGTCGTGCGCACGATCGAAGAGACGGCGCGCTACGGCGCGACCTGGCGCGATTACCTCGCCACCGGCGGGCGGCTGCACTACGCGCTGTGGAGCGCGCCCTTCTTCCCGCTGACGGCGGTGCTGTTCCCGGGCGTGGCCGTGACGCTGCTGGCCTTCGTCGCCCTGGGCGACCGTCAGGCCGACCGCGGCCGCGTGCGCATGTGCGCGGCCATCGGCGGGCTCGGCCTGGTCATGTCACTGGGCACGGCGCTGCCCTTCTACGAATGGCTGCACCGCCTCGTGCCGCTGCTCCAGGCCACGCGGGTGGCCGGACGCTGGGGCGTGCTGTTCCTGACCGCCCTGGCCGGTGCTGGCCGGCTTCGGGGTTGCCGCCCTGCGCCGCGGGCCCTCGACCCGGCGGCGGCTGGCCGTGGCCATCCTGGCGCCGGTGCTCGTGACCGCGGAGGCCCTGCGGGCGCCGATGGGGTTCACGCCCACGCCGCCCGTGCCCGCCATCTATCGCCAGCTCGCCGCGCTGCCCGCCGCCGTCCTGCTCGAGATTCCGCTCTATCCCGGCCGCGAGTTCAACCTCAACGCGCCCTATCTGCTGGGACAGACCGAACATTTCCATCCGATGGTGGCCGGCTACAGCGGCCTCTACACCGCGGGCTACGCCGAGCGCATCGCGGAGCTCACCACCTTTCCAGCGTCCACCGCGCAGGCGGCGCTACGCCGGCTGGGCGTGACGCACATCGTCTTTCACCTGGCGCCGCTGCGGCAGGCCTACCGCGAGGCCGACATCGACGCGCTCGACCGGCTGCCCTGGCTCGAACGGGTGCTGGCCGACGACACCGCGCGCGTGTTCCGGGTGAAGCGGGAGTTGCTGGCCGGCACTGGCGACGTGCGCTGAGCCGTCCGTGCGGCGTGTCGCGGCGTGGGGGGCGAACGGCGCTAGGTGACCGGACGGCGGCGCGGCGGCGTCTTCTTCTTCACGGGCGCCTTCTTCGGCGGTGGACGGCGCACCGCGGGAGCCGGCTTGACCGGCTTGACCGGCGCGGCCAGCGACGACGAGCCCGGCGGCGGGAGCAGCCCGGGCACGAGCACGCCACCGCCGTAGAGCCGGCGGTAGTCCTCGGCCGTGCCGAGGATGCGCTTGACGTAATTCTGCGTCTCGGGGAACGGGATGTCGTCGATCCACTCGTCGGTGGGCAGGCCCGGACGCTGCGCCCGCCAGCGGATGACCCGGTGCTCGCCGGCGTTGTAGCCGGCCAGCGCGTAGGCCGCGCCGCCGAACTGCCGCATCAGGTCGGCGAAATACTTCGTGCCGATGGCCACGTTGACCTCGGGCTCGGTCAGGCGGCCGGTCGAGAACGGCGTGATGGCGAGCCGCTTGGCGAAGCCGCGACCGGTGGCCGGCATGATCTGCATGAGGCCGATGGCGCCGGCCGACGAGCTGATGCCAGCGTCGAAGGTCGATTCCTGGGCCGCGAGCGCGGCGATCAGATACGGATCGAGACCGTGCCCCTTGGCCCGCGACTCGAGCAGCGGCCAGTGGTCGAGCGGGAACAGCACGCGCAGCACGTCGGCGGGCAGCGACTCGCCGCCGGCCGCCAGGTACTGCGGATAGGCGCGCTTCATCTGGTTGATGGCCGGCCGCAGCCGGCCGGCCCGGTGCTGGGCCAGCGCCGCGGTGGCCATCAGCGCTGGCGAGTCGCCGAACACGCGCCGGGCGAACTGCGTCTCGCTGAGCGCCAGGTCGTGCAGCCCCAGCGACAGCAGCAGGCCGATCTGGCGTTCGGTCGGCGGCGGCGTAACCTTCGCGGTCGGACTCGCGGTGACGCCGGGCGGCACCAGGCGCTGCTGCTCACCCAAATGGGCGACCGCCAGCCGGCCGTAGTAGCTGTTGCGATAATCGGTGGCCGTCAGCGTGAAGCGCGCCGTCGCGCCGGTGCTGTCGCCCAGCTTCGCCTTGGCCCGGCCGCTCCAGTAGAGCCACGGCGGTCGGAAGTCGGACCGCGGGAAATTGGCGGCGCCGATCTCGAAGTACTTCACCGCCCCGGCCAGGTCGTCGTGCCGGTAGGCCCACCAGCCGGCTTTCCACGCCGCCCGTTCGGCGAAACGCCCGGCCGGGAAGCGGTCCACCATGGCCGCGAAGGTTTCGGCCGCGGTCTTGTCGTCGTCGCGCAGCACATACCAGATGGCCAGGTGGTTGAGCGCTTCCTCGGTGTAAGGGCTGGCCGGGAAGTTCGCCAGGAGCGTGCGTGCGCTCTGCACGAAGTCGTCGTCGCGACCGAGCCCGCGCTGGGCCAGGCCGAGGTGCAGCAGCGCTTCGGCCTGATGCGAGCCGGCCGCGGCCAGGGGCCGCAGGCGATCGGCGGCGCTGCGAAATTGCTTGAGCTGCACGTCGACGGCGGCCATCCGCACGGCGGCCTGTTCACGGTCGGTCGGCGGGCCGGCCGCGCCCGACACCCGCACATAGGCTTCACGCGCCGGCGCCCAGCGCCGGGCCGCATACAGCGCGTCGGCGCGCGCGCGCTCCTTGGCCGCGGCGTTGTCGAGCGGCGGCACCTGCGCCGCCAGACGTTCCAACGCCTCGCCCGACCTGGCGGCGTCGCCAGACAGCGGGAAGTCGTAGAACACGCGCCGGTGGGCGCTGGCCGACCCGGCCAGATTGCCGGCGCGCTCCAGGGCCACGCCCCAGCGATGGGTCAGCCGGTCCTCGTTGGCGGGCGTGCCCTTCAGCGCGCGCGCATAGACTTCCGCAGCCCGCGGCATATTGCCCGCGCTGCTCGTGCACCTCGGCCAGGCGGACGAGCGCCTGCTCGGTCACGAAACTCCGCGTTGGGGCGTCGGCCACAGCGGCGAAGGTCGTCCCAGCTTCGTCCAGCCGCCCTTGGCGCAGGGCCACCAGACCGCGGTAGTAGCGCACATGCGCGCCGAGCGGCGTGGCCTCGAGGCCGGGGGCCGACAGGAGCGCGGCGGCAGCCGTGACATCGCCGCCGTCGACGAGCACGGCCGCCCGGGCGAAGTCGCGAAGCCCCGACGTGAGCGCCGACGCCGGCGCCGGCGTGAGGTAATACCCGGTGGCCTGCGCCGGAACGGGATCGTGGCGCGTGGCCCGGAGGACGCCGTCGGCGGGAAGCGCGGCCTGTTGGCCGGAGATGCGAGCCGAATGGTCGAGCAGGAGCGCCAGGGCCACCACGAGCCCGAGCAGCGCACCGCGCCGTGGTTGCCGCGCCGCGCGTCTGGCTCGATCGGTCATGCCGGCGCGCCTGCGCGAGCCGAGGAGGCCCGGGCGTTGGCGCCGCGTGACACGGCCATCCCTTCCAGACATCGTCCGGCGTGACGCACCAGCACCTCCACCGGCGAGGTCCAGGCCGACGACAGCGGCGCGGTGGTTCCGGTATCGGCGTAGAGCACGGCCACGGGACGACCGGCCACGAGCAGCGGCACGGCCACGCCCGGCCGATTCGGTGGCAACTGGCTGAAGGCCGGCGCCGCCAGCGTTGGTCCGCTGCCCACGAGCGCCGGGCGGCCGGTGTTCACGGCCGCGGCCAGCGACACCGGCGTCGGCCGTGCCGGATTCGATCGACCGCGGCGTCTCGTCGAGCGCGCCGAAGCCCGAGGTGCGCCAGCCGATCAGCAGGTCGCCCTTGACCACGAGCATCGCCGAGCGGGCGGCTTCCTTGGCGGCCGAGACCGTGAGTGCGTCGAGCACTTCGGTGAGCGACCCGGCGGCGTCGAGCGCCTGCACCGATTCGAGCAGGCGGCCAGCCGAGGTGTCCGGCGCATCGAGCGCCTGGCCGAGGGCGGCCACGGCGGCCGTCGTCTCGCTGCGAGCCGCGGCCAGGGTGGCGGCGTGTTCGTTGCGGAAGGCGGCCAGGAGGACGGTGTGTTCCTCGCGCAAGGCGGCGAGGGCCGCCTGGCTGGCGAGGCGCGCCTGCTCGACCTCGGCCGCTGCCTGCTCCTTGGCCTGGGCGAGCGCCGCCTGGAGCTCTTCGCGCTCGCGCAGCGCTTCGGCCTGCGTCAGTTCGAGGTCGTTGCGCAAGGCCGACACCGCGGCCTCGGATTCTTCGCGCAACCGCGCGACCGTCAAGTCGGATTCTTCGCGCAGACGGGTGAGCGTCGACTCGGACTCGACGCGCGCCTGGGTCGTAGCCGACTCTGCCTCCTGACGCAGACGGTCGGCCTGTTCGGCCTCGGCGCGCAGACGGTCGGCCTCGGCGGCGGCGTCCGCGCGCAGTCGCGCGACGTCGCCCTCGGCGGCCTCGCGGGCCTGGGCACAGCAGCGTCTCATGGCTCGAGGCCAGGGCCTCCACAGCCGCGGCCTTGTCGCGATCGGCTTCGGCGCGAAGGTCGGTGAGGCTGCTCGCGAACTCCGACGAGAGACGGGCGCGAAGCTCGGCTACGGAGTCATCGAAGGCTTGCCGAAAACGGTCTTCCAGCGACATGGCACGTCTCGTTGGGGGCGGGTTGCGAATGCCGACGCGGCTGGGAGCGCGCGGTCCGCCAGCGAGCGAGCCCCTGTGGCGCTGGCGTCCTGAGATCCATTATCGGAATGAAGTCGAAAGATCGTCAACACAATCTGCGCACAATCGCGCGATACGGCTGACGTTCTGCGCTCGCGCCGCAGCGGCCATGCACGAGATGGCGAGCGCGCAGAGGGTGCTAGAATGGAATCACGGTTGCGCGGCTGTGGCGTGGTCCAGCGCGCGGCGTTCTCCATCGGGGGCGATCTGGCTTCGACGGGGGCGCAGAATCGTGGGATGCATGCCGAGCTCCACTAACTCGCTAATCTGGTGGGACATCCGTTAACTGCGGACAATCAGTACGCTCTCGCAGCTTAAACAACTGTGAGCGTCTTGCCTGACCTGGCCTGGTGGTTGGGGTCAAGACGCCATTAAACAGGCTGGCTCACGAATGGCGCCACGGCGTTCGTGGGTGAGACTTACCGGGGCTGGTGCCTGCCGGTACTTCGCCGCTTCCACACGGCGGGCATGAGACCAACGAAGCGGACACGCATGTAGATTCCTGCGAGGACGTGTTCTCGGACGCGGGTTCAACTCCCGCCGCCTCCACCATCTATCCTCACTGAGTCGAAAGGACTTCGATCTTTCGGCTCGCCGCCTCCAACATTTCTCCACGGCTGACGGCCCCGGGACTCGGGTCGCCATTTGCCAATCGAGGAGCCGAATGGCAGCGTCGAGCGCCGCCGGGCTCAGGTGCATGTAGCGCTGGGTCGTGGTCAGGTCCTGGTGTCCGGCCAGTTCCTGAATGGCCCGCGCCGGTGCCCCACGCATCGCCAGGTGCGAACAGAACGTGTGCCGCAGGATGTGCACCCCTCGGCTTCACGTTCGCCCGCCTGGCGGCCGCGCCGCACCAGCACCTGCACGCACCTTCTGCGTGAGCGGCACGCCCGCTCCGTTCGCAGAGCACCCGCGGTCCGCGCAGATGCCGCGCGCTCCGCAGCGCCTCGCCCAGCCGCTTGCGTGAGCGGCACGTGCCGCAGCCGCCCGCCCTTCGGCGTCGTGACGTGGCCCTTCCATTCGGAACGCGCCACGCGTCATCTGCCGCTTGGCCAGGTCCACGTCGGACCATTCGAGCGCCATCATCTCGCCGCACCGCAGGCCCGCTTCCCCGCCGAGCAGCACCAGCAGCAGGGCCAGCGGATCTGACTGCGCCGCCTTGACGAGCCGTTCGAACTCGTCGAAGTCGTAGAAGCTCGCCTCTGTCTCGCCGATGGCCCGGTAGAGGGACTTGTAGTGGACGTGGAACAGGCGCGTCCGCCCGTTCGGTCCGAGGGCAATAGGCCGCGCGTACCCGTGCGCCAACACGCGCCCGATGAAGTCGTGCACCTTCTGCCCGTGCGTGATGCCGGCGAAGGTCGCGTACTGGCGGCCAACAAAGATGCCGGAATGGCGCAGGACGAGGTCGAGACACCCGCGATGGCGGGCCGTCAGGGCGGCGGCGGGCATCCGAGGAAGAGATGCAACGCTCGCGCCAGACACAATCTTTGCGGCGGTCGGCACTTGCCTTTGAGATGCAGCAGGAATTGCCACGGGAAGAGGGTCGGATGATCGCGCGAATTGCATTCAACCACTAACAGCGCCTTCGCAGTGTGGTTGACCGCCCGCCACGGGTTCGTCTCAAGCGAGGGCACCGAATAGTCGCCTGCGACACATCCGCAGACGGCCGGCCCGCAGCGTTGCGGGCCTGCAACGTCGGCGCACCCGCGGCTCGAATCGTCGTGGATACGCTCGGAGGGCTGCGGCCATGATCCCAGACTGCGAACTGGCGTCCACCTTGCCTAAACCACGGACCTGCCCAGAGTCCGACACGGCTTGCTGATTTCGGTCGGGCGGCGGCAATCGCTGTATTCTTCCGTGGGGTCGCCCCGACGATCAAACCGCCTTAACCAACACGTTCCGGCCGTACATTTGGCGCCATGAGTGACGACTACGAGTATTTCAAGAACAAGCGCTCCGACCGGGTCTACCTGAGCCGTTCGCTGTCCCAAAAACAGTATCGGATGGACGAGAGCGGAGCGGTGCAAGAGCTCATCCGCCCATTCCGAGTGGTTTCGAAGGTGATCGACTGCGCCGAATCCCACGAATTTTTCAAGGACGGCAAGCAGGTCTCTTTGCGGATCACAGGTGGCGCCCGGCAGGAGGTTGTTGCCAAGTTCTACGAAGACACCAGGGGCGTGTTCACGGGGTCCAGCTCCACATCATCGAATTCACACCGGCGGAGAAGGCTACTCGACCGCGTAGCCAAGCGCGTGGCACGTGTAACAATCGTGACCAGCGCCTGGGGTTCGCCGACGCTGCCCGCCGCCTCGCGAGATGCACGGCGTCGAGCGTGCGAATCGGCTCGACTGGGAACGGGCGAGTCCAAGCGAGCGAGTACGGCGTCGGTGACGGCCATCAGATCACACCGTCGCGCGAAGACTTGAAGCGCTCGAACGGCGGCGCGCTCGTCGCCGCCGACAGCCGCCCCGTCGAGCGCGCCCGGATGACGGCCCTGTTCGCCTCAGCCAGAGTGAGTGTCGACGACACGCGCCGTCCTGGGCCGCGATCGCGGCCCTCGCGCCGCGTCGACGTTCCGCAGTGCCGCCACCAGCGCGCTCGACTCGACGTTCGGAGCACCGGATCCGCTGCGGCGATCGGGCGCACCGCGCGTGGGCGCCGACCCGGCGCGCCTGTCATGCGCTCTACGCTTCGCCACGGTCGCTGGCGAGCAACGCGGCCGCCGACCGCGCGGCAGCCGCATGTCACGCCATTGCTCGAGCGGATCACCGTCTTCGCTCGCTGGCGAATCGTGCCGCCGCCGTAACTTGTCGTAGCGACGACGGCCCGCCTTCGAGACGAGTGTCGGGGGCACCAGCTCGGCAACGACGCGTCCATGCGCGGTGGTCGCGATGCGTTCTCCAGCGTCGATTCGGCGGACGTAGCGGCTCAGGCGGTCTTCGAGCTCTCTGACGCCGGGTTCCATCAGCCGAGGATCGCCTACATGTGGCCACATGTGGCACTGGCACTCCAGCCGGCCTTCGCCGGGGCCTGAGCGTATCCGACGATGGAGCCGCACCGCGACGACGTCGCTGCCCGCCTCGCCAGTGCACGCTGCGGTCGCCTCTCATTACAGCGGCTGCCCGACGGCTTCGGCCGCCGTGGACGAGCAACTCGAGCTCGCGCAGCATACGTCTCTGACGTCTGTCGACGCCCAGCCGTGCTGACCTTCATCGAGACCAAGCTCTTCACGTCGCTGGTCGGGCAGTATCTCTCGGACGACGAATACGCAGCGTTGCAGCAGGCGCTGGCCGACAATCCGGACGCCGGCGACGTGATTCGCGGATCAGGCGGCGTCCGCAAGCTTCGCTGGGGCCTCGCCGGCCGCGGCAAACGTGGCGGAGTTCGGGTGATCTACTACCTGCGGTCACGGCAGGGAGAGATCCGGATGCTCACGCTCTACGCCAAGAACGAAGTCGAGAGCATCCCGGGACCCGTCTTGAAGAAGATCAAGGAGGAGATCGATGGCGGCGCCTAAGCGGAACGTCGGGCGGGAGATTCTGGACGGGCTCCGGCAGCTCAAGCGGGGCGAGCATGGCCGCGTCACCACGGTGCCGTCCGTCGCGTCCATCCGCGAAGGCACGGGGCTGTCGCAGCCGCGCTTCGCTGAACTGCTCGGCGTGTCGGTGCGGACGCTGCAGGAGTGGGAGCAGGGCCGCCGTGCGCCCTCCGGCGCGGCACGGACGCTGTTGTTCATAGCGGCCAAGAATCCGCGCGCGCTCCTTGACGTGGCGTAGCTGCTGCCTCCAACACCTCGCCGTTTTGGAGGCGGCGGGACAAGGCCCGTGGAACAGGGCACGGGCACCGCGAATCCGGTTCCCGCCGCCAAAATGGCAAGCGGCGGGACCACTGCCCCGCCGCCTCCAATATCCCTCCAAAATTTGGGTCGATTTCGGGTGTGTGCCGAGGACGCCGGTGAACTCGGCGAACGGCGGCAACTGCCGCCGACAGAACGCGTTAGCCCCAGAAGTCGCGCGCCATCAGTAAGTTACCGATCTCGCGCTTTTCGCGTTCAACTCCCGCCGCCTCCACCACTTCTTCACTACGTTCAGTCGTGGTGTCGGCGCCGTAGTTAGGCGCGCAAGTCGCGCCAGTGGCGCGACTCCAGCGGGCCACGACATCGCGCTGACCCACGACGAACGCTGAGCCCCAGAATCGAGCAACTCAGCTCGATGGCCCGCCGCCTCCACCATTCCTCCACGGCTGGACGGCCCCACGGGACTGGCATCGGTCCGGCGGTGGCGGTTCTCGCCGTCGTGAACTGCAGCACGGATGTGCTTGCGCTTGCCGCGGCGCTGGTCGATAGTCTGCCGCATGCAGACACCATCCTTCGGCACCACGTCTCGTTGGGCACTCGTCCTCGCGATCGGCCTGCTGATGGCCGGTCCGGCCCTGGCGGGCCCCCTCGTCCGTCAGGTAAGCGGTCCGAATGCGGCGGCCATCCAAGCCACCGTGGACCAGTTCCGCACCGATCTCGGCGGCGCCAACAACGGCGTCGTCGCCGGATCGCAACCGACCGGTCGGCGCGAAATCAACTGGGATGCCGTGCCCGGGGCCGGGCTGACGCAGGATCCCAACCCGATGCCGCGCTTCGCGGCGCGCGGCGCCACCTTTGTCACACCCGGCGCCGCCTTCGGCATCAGCGGCGCGAGCGTGCTCGAGTTCGCCGAGGTGAACGCCACCTACCCGGCGCTGTTTGCGCCGTTCAGTTCGCCGAAGCTCTTCGCGCCGCTCGGCAGCAACGTCACCGACGTGCTGTTCAACGTGCCCGGCACCCAGGCCACGGTGGCCGGCGTGACCGGCTTCGGGGCCGTGTTCACCGACGTCGACAGCGCCACCAGCACCAAGCTGGAATTCTTCGCGCCCGATGGCGCCCTGCTCTACGAGGCGTTCGCGCCGGCGTGGACGGGCGATGAAACGTTGTCGTTCCTCGGCGTGTCGTTCACCGCCGGTGAAATCGTCGGCCGCGTGCGCATCACCACTGGTAACGCCACCTTCGGGCCCGATGAGACCGCGACGCTCGACGTGGTGGCGATGGACGACTTCATCTACGGCGAACCGGCCGCCACCGCCGGGTTGACGCTGGCACCCGAATCAGGACGCCTCTTCCGCACTGCCGGCATCGATATCGTGATCGCGCTCGAGGGCGCGCCGGGAGCGGTGACCGGCGGGCGCATCACCTTCGACGGCGTGGATGCCACCGCTTACTTCCTCGGCTGCCTCCGTCCGGGCACCATTGCCACCGGGGGACAGACGTTCCGCTGCGCGCTTCCCGGGAACCTCCTCCCGGCGGGCGACCACACGCTGCAGGTGGACCTGCAGTTCGGCACGCAACGCCGTCGCAACGCCGTGCGCTGGACGATCGTGGGCAACACCGAGCCCTGAGGGCCGGCGGCACGGTGCGGGGCGGGGCCGCCACCACTGGCAGCCCCGTCCTTTCAGTAAACGCCGCCGTCATCAACGCGCTTCCCGCCGGCCACTTGCAGTATCCTCGCGCGCATGACGTCGAACGCGCGCGTACTCACCATCGGCCTGGCCATCGCTGGCGCCGTTGCCCTGTCCAGCGTCCGGCCGACGGCGCGGGATGCCGGCGGGTCCGACCGATGACTCCGTCGCCGGCGGACAGGCCCCGACCGGGCGGTCGGTGCCGGCCTTGACCGGCACGCCGATCTTCGAGGTCGATCCGAAATGGCCGACGACGCCGCCCGACTGGACGTGGGGGCAGGTCATCGGCATCTTCGCCGACTGCCCGCGGCCACGTCTGGACGTCGAACCGGAGCCGGATTTCGGAGTGGGACGCGCAGGGCAAGCTGCTGCAGTCGTGGGATGCCCGCGGGCCCGCAGGGGAACTGGAGCACGATCCACGGCTTGTTCGTGGATCACAACGGCTTCGTCTGGACCAACGCGCGCGAGAGCCACCTGACGGTGAAGTTCACGCGCACCGGCCAGGTGGCGTTGACCATCGGCAGGTTCAACGAGACCGGCGGCAGCAACGACACGTCGCTAATGGGCCGCCCGTCGGAGGTCTGGGTGGATGCCGCCGACAACGAGGTGTTCGTCGCCGACGGCTACGGCAACCGGCGCATCGTCGTCTTCGACGGCGCCACCGGCAAGTACCTGCGCCATTGGGGCGCCTACGGCAAGCGGCCCGAGGATCCGCCGCCGCCACCACCAGGCGCGCCCGATCCGGGCGCCCCACCGGCCTCGCCCACCACCGCCACGTCCGCGCCGCCTTCGCAGTTCCGGATTCCGCACGGCATCGTCGGCTCGCGCGACGGGCTCATCTATCTGGCCGACCGCGGGAACAACCGCGTCCAGGTGTTCCGGCAGAACGGCGAGTTCGTGCGGGAGAAGATTCTGCGGCCCTTGTGCGGCGCGCAAGAAAAAGCCACGTGGGTGCCGAAGCGGCCGTGCGGAGTCGAAGCGGCGTTCTCGGTGGGGTTGTCGCACGACGCGCCGCAGAGCTATCTCTACGTGGCTGACGGCGGCACCCATGTCATCACCGTGCTCCGGCGCAGCGATCTGGAAGTCGTCGACGAGTTTGCCGGCCCCGGCGTGGGTCCCGGTCAGCTCGGCCGCCCCCACAACCTGACGGTCGATCCGTCCGGCAACATCTTCGTCGCCGAGGCGGCGGGGCCGAAGGTGACGCACCCGACCACCGGCGCGGAGGTCCAGGCCGGCTTCCGCGCGCAGAAGTTCACGTTCAAGGGCGTGGCCTCACCACGATAGCCGCCGCGCCGCTCAGCCTGCCGCAGGGAGGGCCACATGGACATCGCCCAAGCGTCGCCGCCTCCCCCCGGGGCGTTCCCGGCCAAGCAGCCTGTCGCCACGCCGCCCGTCGAGCCGCAGCCGAGTCCGAAGTGGTCGTCGTCGATTGACCCAGAGGTCGCCAGGCTGTCCCTGCTTCGAGAGCGCAAGGCGCGCGAGCTGGCGTGGCTGGCCTCGATGGCCTACGAACCGGTGAAGACCCTGCCTGCTCTCCTCGCGCCTCATGGCTACCGTGAGGTCGAGCCGCTGTCACGATGGCTGACCGGCACGCAGTGCGTGTGCGCCGTAAAGGACCGGCGAGCGGTGATTGCCTTCCGCGGCTCCGAGAGCACGCTCGATTGGATCGTGGACTTTCTATTCCTGCCCGTAGGACTTCCGCCGCGTCATCTCGGCTTCATGACGGCGTGGTGGAGCGCGCGCGGCCCGGTCACACGATTCCTCAGCCGCCACCGCGGCGAGTTCGACGCCGTCGAGTTGTGTGGGCACTCGTTGGGTGGAGCTGTCGCCAAGGTGGCGGCCTTCGCACTCGCCCCAGCGTATCCAGTCGAGGCCGTCGTCACCCTCGGCGCACCTCGCGCCTTCTGGGGCTCGGGTGCGCGGTCCTACAATGAGAAGAAGACCGCTGACGACCGCACGCTCGGCGACCTGACGCGCTCGTTCGTCAACGGCAGCGACATCGTGGCCAAGGTGCCCCCGTGGTTCCTCGGCTACGTCCATACCAAGGGCGCCGAACCCTCGTCGTCCGGTGAGAACGACGCGTGGTTCGTCCGTCTCTTCAACCGCATCGCGGCCGCGCGCGCCGCTCCGCCCGTCGTGATCCTCCCGTCGAAGTGGAGGGCGGCATCCCTTCCCGCCGCGCGAGCGTCGACGCGCACGATCGCAGGCCGCACGTTCGAAAAGGACGACAACGTCGTCGACTGGATCGCTCGCGCCTACCTGTGGGGCGACAAGTACGCGCAACTCTTCACGCACGTGCTCCTCGTGCTGGTCGCGCCGATGGTGCTCTATGCGTTCTATGTCTGGCTCCTGGCGGCGGTGATCAGGGCCTCGGCCGCCCACCCGAATGCCGGCTATCACCAGCAGTTCTTCCGCTCGACCCTAGCGATGCCCGCGCTCCCGCTGCCGGTCCGGTCGCGAGCCGCGCGCCTGGCCGGGCTGGGCCTGATGTCGCCGCTCCTCTTGCTCGGCGTGTGGCTGCTCGTGCCGCTCTTGACCTTCAGCTGGCAGTTCGCCTTCTGGGTGCCTCAATCGGTCTATTGGCTATTCCTCAAGATGACGTCCTGACCAGCCCCGCCTGACCAGCCGCTCGCGGCGCTACGGCGGGCTGGTGCTGGCCACTCGTTCGGCTCGGGACACGATGAGCGCGGCGTGTGCGGCGAGGGCAGCCTCGTTCAGTCCGGCCAGTCCGGGCTGGTCAACGACTGCTGACACCTGCGCCACGACCGCGCCGGCCAGTTCCCTGACCCGCCGCTTCACGAAGGGCGCCGCCAGCCCGATGTCTTCGGCGAATGCCGGCCAGGTCGCGACGCCCATCTCCTCGAGGGTCGCCCGCTTCGCCATCTTCATCGCCAGATTGGGCGACAGCTCTGGATAGGCCACCGTCGACAGCAGGTCATAGAACGGTGCCAGGGTGACGCCGCCCGCCTGGTAGAGCACGCTGAAGTTCTTCCCGTGGGCATCGGCATTGCCGACAATCAGGTTGAAGATCGCCGCATCGAGCAGCGCCAGCACGGCCAGCGCGGGCACCGTCGTGGCTCGGCGGAGCAGATCGAAGCTGGTCCTGAAGGTGGGGCCGTCTTCGGCGGCGTACTTCCGTTCGGGCGGAATGCCCAGCGCCTGACAGAAGTCCTCTTGGTGCAGCCGGCGCACCTCTCCACCGTCACTGACGCGGCGGTCGTAGCGCGTGACCAGCAGGTACGGCCGGCCGTCCACGGTCCTGGCCTGCACCGGTGCGACCGGCAGGCCGACGGCCGCCGCCAACGTCATCACCAGCGCTTCGTTCTCGGTGGTGTGCGGGAAGCGGCCGATGGGCGGCTTGAGGATGTGGGTGGTGGGCTGCCCCGGTGCCGGCAAGGCCACGCGGTCGTCCACGAGTACGACCGGAAGCTTGGACTGGGCGCCGGCCAGGGAGAGCCGCAGCCCTTCTCGGCCGGCGAGCAACGGCCGCGTCGGCAGCGTGTCCAGGATGTTCACCAGGTCCGCATCGGTGAGGGCATGCGGGCTACCCCCCGGGGCCGGCACGGGAGGCGCGTGGTCTTCAGGCCAGAGCGACAAAGCCCCGGCCACATCGCCGCCCAGCGCCTCGAGGAACGCAAAGTCGTTGCGTGTCGAGATGCCGAGGGCCCCGGCAATGGCCTCGCGCTGCCGCTCCTCAGGCAGGAGCCCGGCAAAGAACGGCCGGCACTGACGCTGCTTGAAGGGCTCCGGTCGCTTGGGCAGCGAGAACGAGATCGCCGGGCGCGATGGGTCGGCGAGCCACGCCGGCGAGTACTCGAAGCGCATCTCGCCGTGGGTGTTCACGTGAAGCGTCCCGGCGACGGCCCCCTCCCACCAGACCGAGAGTCTCCGGATCATGTGTCACGTCCTGGCGGCGGCGGGGGCGGCGTGACGTGCAGGCTGCACCCAAGCGCTGCGAGCACGGCCAGCACCTTCTCCAAGCGCACCGTGGGTTTCCCGCGTTCCAGTTCGACCAGGAAGCGCAGGCCGACACCGGCCGCCGCGGCCAGCTGATCCTGGCGCAGGCCCTGGGCAAGCCTGACGTGACGAACGACGCCACCGATTTCCTCGACGGTCATGGTGATGTTCCCGATCGGGACTATAACACTGTTTTCGACCGGATCCTCAGTCATCTTTCCCGAACGGGATTATTTGCCAGCCTGGGGGGCAGTTCCTGGCTCGGGTTCCCGATCGGGAGTCGCCGGCGGCGTGCGTCTTCTGACGTGCCCCCGCGCGACAGGACGCTAATGCCTACAGTGAGGCCGCTTCCTCACCTCCTGGAGTGCCTATGCCTTCGATGCTACCGGCCGGCCCGTACCGCACTCTCACCTCGGCCGAGGGGGCCCCGTTCCCCTACTACGTGATGCCGTTCGACAAGGACGGCACCTGCGAGGCGCCGCAGACGCGCGCCCACCTCCTGGCCAACGCGCCGGGCTACAGCGACATCTTCGTGTTCTCACACGGATGGAACAACGACTGGACCGTCGCCACCCGGCGATACGAGCACTTCATCAACGGGTTCGTCGCGCTCCGCAAGACGCGCGCCTTGCCGGTGCCGGCCGATTACCGGCCGCTGCTGGTCGGCATCTTCTGGCCCAGCCAGGCCCTGGCCTGGTTCGAGCGGGAGACGGGGCCCGATTTCGCCGGCGGCGATAACGCCGCGCAGGACGCGGCCACGACCGAGGCTGCGGCCACGTTGCGCGACATCGCCTCGTCGCTGCCGGCCGCCCTCCGCGAGCGGTTCTACGCCCTGGCCCAGGCGCCGGAACTGGGCGCTGGCGAGGCGATGGAGCTGGCGCGGATGCTGGCGTCGCTGGCGGCCGGCGACGACGAGGCCGGCGCGGTCGCGGCGCCCTCGGCCGAGGATCTGCTGGCCGCCGCCGCGGCCTTCAGCAACCCCGAGCCGGATTGGGATGCAGTCGGCGCCGTGGGTGGGACGGCCGAGACCGGCGGTCCGCAGGTGGCCGGATTGACCGACCTGTTGAAGAAGCTGGACCCACGCAACCTCGTCAAGCCGTTCACCGTGTACCAGATGAAAGACCGCGCCGGGGTCGTCGGCGCCCGCGGCGTGGCGCCGCTGCTGGCCGACCTGCTGCAGGCGTCGGACCCGGCGCGAATCCATCTGCTCGGCCACTCGTTCGGCGGCAAGGTGGTGATGACGGCCCTCTGCCGCCTGCCCGCCGGGGCCCGCCAGGTGGAGTCGGTCCTGCTCCTGCAACCGGCCGTCTCGCAGTATGCTTTCGCCGAGAACGTGCCGGAGCGCAACGTGCCCGGGGGCTACCGCCCGGCGCTGACGCGGGTCCGCCGCCCGATCGCGTCGACCTTCAGCGAGCAGGACAAGGCCCTGCACGACTCTTTCCACCTGGCGGTTCGCCGCCACGACGACCTCGGGGAACTGCAGGCGGCCGGCAGCGAGACGCCGAGCAAGTTCGGCGCCCTCGGCGGGTTCGGCCCGCTGGCGGCGGGGGCGATGGTCGAGCCCATCCGCTCGCCCGTCGCCGCCTACGACCTGAAGCAGCAGGGCGGCATCATCGGCGTGAACGGCACCGGGGTGATCATGGGCCACGGCGACATCAGCAATCCGGCCACCTGGTGGCTCTCGTACTCGTTGAGCACCGCGCATCTCCGCGATTAGCTGCCGGGAAGGAGACCAGACCCGCATGGCTGAACTGCTCAAGCGGCAGTACGACATCGTCGTCCTCCGCGTCGCCATGCCCAACGGCGCCCGCGACGACGACGTCACCTTCACCCTGCAGGCCAAGGTGGACGGCGAGTTGCGCGACCTCGACCACTGGCCCACCACGTTTGCGGCCCTCGGGATGGGCGCGAGCAGCGAGTCGCGGCCAAGCCAGGGACAGGTGCTGATGCCCGACCTCCCCGCCGGGCTGGTCGAGACCGTGCGGGCGTTCTTCCGGGCCGATGGGCGACCCGACCGGCCGCTGTGGGTGCACCTGGTGCTGCCCTACGGCGCCCTCCGCTTCGTCGCCTGGGAGCGCGTCCTCGGCGCTGCCATCGGCGTGCCGATCCTGATGCTCCCCGACTTCCTGTTCCCGCCGCCGCTCGACACCGAGGCGGAATTGGAGGTGCTGGTCTGCGGCAGCGCGCCACTCGGCCATGAGCACTGGTCGGTGCTCGACGCGCTCCGGGTGACCATCCGCCGGATCTCGAATTCCGTGGATCGCCCCATCCACATCAACGTCTTCGCCGACCAGCCGATCGCCGACACCCTGCTCCAGGAATGGACGGGGGTGCCGGGATTCGCGGAAGAGGTGACCGTCCACGACCCCGCCGACGCGCGCCCGTTTGACGAGGAGGACAGTGACGACCCGGCCCAGGCCGTTCCCTCGGGCATCCGCTCGCCGTGGTTGCGGTGGATGAAGCAGACGCTCAAGGGGCGCTCGATCGACGTCGCCCATTTCGTGTCCCACGGCTACCTCTCGCGCGGACGCGGCTCGCTGCTCTTCGCGCAGTCGCCGAAGGGACGCACCGACCGCTATCTGGCCGGACCGGTCGGCGCCGGCGAGCTGCAGAACTTCCTCACCGCCATCGGCGCCTGGGCCACCAGCTTCGTCGCGCTGTCCGACAACTACTCCGAGCCTGGCCTGCGCGTGGTCATCGACGACATCGCCCAGAGCCGCCCCGGCCCGCTCGTGATGCAGTCGATCAGCGACGACCCGACGGGCGACGCGCTGTCTGACGCCTACGGCTTCCTGTTCGGACGCAGCCGCCGGGCGCCCCCGGTGTCGCCGGCGCTCCTGCTCTACTGCCAGCCCTACCTGGTGCCGTCGGCCGATCCGGTAGCCGGCACGAGCCGCTCGCGGCGCCGCGCAGCCGCGCCGCCGGCCGATATGCCCAACGTGCTCCGCAACGACGCCCAGCGCCTGGCGGCCTCGCGCGCCGAGGACGCGTCGTCGCTCGAAGGCGTCTACGAGAGCAGCCGGCGCGTGTCCGCGGTCGTGGCCTCCACCGCCCGCTTCGCCGAGGAAGTGCAGTTGAAGTACCAGCAGCTCGCCCGCGATGAGGTGGCACCGGCCGAGCAGTGCAACCACGACGCGGCGCTCGCCCAGGACACCCTCGACCGCCTCACGACCTTCGTCGCGCAGCGGGCATCCACCGAGACAGCGGAATAGGCCGACCATGCAGATGCGAGCCGTGCTCTCCATCGATCCCCTCGGTTTCGTCGGCCCCGACGGCCTCGGACTGAACATCGTCAAGGTGATCCGGGCGCCGTGGGCCGTACCCGACCAGGGCAAGGCGCACCCGCTGCGACTCGCCGCCGCCAGCCTGCCGCCGTGGCACGAGCCGCATTCCGTCCGCCTGCGCGGCCAGCGCGTGCGCGACGCGCTCAGCGCCCATCCCGGCGTGGCCAGGATGCTGGACATGCTGTCCCTCCAGGTGTGCGTCACGCCGGTCTACCTGGTGCTCGGCGAGGGCGAGGTCGAGTTGATCGGCTGGGAGACGCTCTGCGACAAGGGCGACGCCTTCCTCTCGCTCGATCAGCGCTTCCCCATCGGCCGCATCGTCGAGCCGCGCAACGACGACGCGCGCGCCCCGGCGTCGCTGCGCCCGCCGGTGCGGCTGATGGCGGTGCTTGGCGCGATGAACGCCAACGGCCGCCCCGAGTGGGAGCACCTGTTCCACGCGGTGAAGACCTCACGGGCCGCCGGTCTCGAGGCGGAACTGCGTCTGCTCGTCGGCGACCCGGACCTGCGCGACACCATCGATCGGGCCGTCGCTGACCCGGCCAACGCCGGCTGGCTCTCGGTGTCGCACATCGAGGCCAAAGGCTCGGAGGTGATCCAGGCCATCGCCGCCTGGCGCCCCCAGATGATCCATTTCTTCTGCCACGGCTTTGCCGACGACACCGAGCAGTCCCTGGAACTCGCGACGACCTCGGATTACCTGTTGGAGGCGGCGAAGGGGTCGGTGACCATCCACACGAAGCAGCTCGTCGGGCTGGTCGAGTTCCTGCCCAATCCCTGGCTGCTCACGCTCAACTGCTGCGACACCGGCAAGGCCGCCCCCGCGCTGAACTCCATGGCCCACCGCGTGGTGCAGGCGGGCTTCCCGGCGGCGGTCGCGATGCTCGAACCGGTCAGCGAGGCCGACGCCCACGTCTTCACCAAGGCCTTTTACGGGCGCGTCTTCCAGCTCCTCGACGCGGTCGCGACGACGCTCGAGCAGAACGAGGACGCCCCGTTCGAATGGCTCCGTCCCATGTCGGCCGTCCGTGAGGCGCTCGTCGAAGAGCACGACGATGTCGATCCGACCTGCGCGCGTGAATGGTCGCTGCCGGTGCTCTACGTCCGCGGCGTCGCGCCGTTCTGCTTCCGCAAGCCCATCGCCAACGTGACTCTGCGCGAGGCGGAGGAATACAAGAAGCGCGGCGCCATCGTCGCGCAGTGGCTGGTCGGGCCCGGGCGTGGATTTGCCCGCCTCGGTTCGGCAGGACGCGATTGCCGCGGCCATGCACGACGTGCCGCGCGCCTTCTGGCCCGAAGTGAACGGCACCTGGTCGACCGAGGCGGTGGCGCTCGCGGCCGTCCCCGTAGCGGGGCCCGAGGTCAACGGAGGCCATTGACCGTGCCGGAAGACGATCCGCTCGAGCCGGCCGACAGCCACCTGCGCAGCAACGCCTGGTGTGGCGAAGCGGCGCATGGCCGACCGGCAGCGGACGCTGCCAAATGGAGTGTCCGCCCGCCGACGACCTTCAGGGGCGTGACGCTGGCCCCCGACCCGGTGGATGCGGCCGACTGGCGGCACGTGGAGGTGGGCTGGGGCGTGGTGCTGCCCGACCGGGCTGACGCCACCCGGCCCGAAAAGGCGCGCGGCGACGACGCCCCGGAGCCGATCCGCCAGCTCCTCGCCGACCGCGGCGGCGCGCCCGTGTTCCGCTATCGCCCGGACATCGGCGACGGCAAGCTTCGCTATTACACCGCGCGGGATACCGAGCACGACCTGACCTACAGCGGCGATCGCGGCCGAGGCTCCCTTCCAGATCCCGCGCTACCTGCTCATCGTCGGCTCGCCGGCGGCGATCCCGTGGAGCGCACAGCTCCGCATGCAACTCGACGCCTGCGTGGGGCGGCTCGACCTCGACCCCGCCGGCCTGGCCAACTACGTCCGGGCGCTCCGCAGTGACTGGAAAGACAGCCGGCGCGACGTCACCCGCCCGTTGGTCTGGGCCGTCGACCACGGCCACCCGGACATCACCCGGCTGATGCGCAAGGCCATCGCCGACAAGATCGCCGCGGCCCTCACCGGAGACGGCGAGTTCGACATGCGCGGTGGCGTGCTGATGGACGGCCACGCCACCGGCGCCGCCCTGGCCGACACGCTGGTCGCGCGCCGGCCAGCGTTCGTGCTGACCTCGAGCCACGGAGCCACCTTCCCGCTGAACGACACGGCCGCCATGACCGCGCAGCTCGGGCTCCTGGTGGACCACGGGAAGACGGTGCTCCCGGCCGAGCGCGTGGCCGCCGACGCTGCCTACGGAGCCATCTGGTACGCCCACGCCTGCTGCTCGGCCGGCAGCGACGGCGTGTCGCAGTTCACCAGGCTGGTCGAGCCCGGCACGCTGCTCGCGGACACGCTGCTCGCGGTGGAGCGATGCGGGTCGTTGACCGCACCGCTGCCCCGCCGCCTGCTCGGCTCCGACACGCCGCTGCGCGCCTTCATCGGTCACGTGGAACCGACCTTCAACTGGACGCTGCGCACGCCCGATACCGGCCAGGTCACGACCCACCGCATCGTGCAGGCGCTCTACAAGGAGCTGCACCGGGCCAGCCGGCCGCCGATCGGGTTGGCGATGGCGACCTACTACACCACCGTGGCCGGCCTGCTGAAAGACCATCTGCACGAACTGGACGGGGTCAACGCGCACCTCGCCGGTGCGCTCGACCGGGCGATGCGCGCCAAGCTGATCGCCCTCGACCGGTTGGCGACGGTGGTGCTCGGCGATCCGACGGTGGCACTGCCGCGGACGGTGTGAGCCGTCGCCGCAAGAACCGTTTGCGGTTCGGCCCGCCGCGTCGTAGGCTCTGCCGATGGAACGCACCTCACCCGTCAGTGGTCGACGGCGCGCGTGGCCGTTCACGATCGTCCTGGGCACGCTGGTTGCGGTCGCCTGTCTCGCCCTGTGGCCTCCGGCAGGCCAGAGCGGTATGGAACCCGAGCGCGACCGTCCGGAGCGCGTCAGCGTCGCCCGGCTCCTGGCGCGGCTGACCCCGACCGAGCGACAGCCGGGAGGCATGTTCTTCCCGCAGTCGAGGGGCACGCTGATGTGGGAGTCGCTGGGCCCGCAGCCGATCACCAACGAATACTGGTCGGGCGGGGCGAACGCGTCCGGTCGCGTCTCGGCCATCGCGCTCCACCCCACCGACCTCAACGTCGCCTATATCGCGGCGGCCGGGGGCGGCGTGTGGAAGACGACCACCGGCGGGCAGTCGTGGTCGCCAATCAGCGACCAGCTGTCGTCGCTGGCCTCGGGAGCGCTGGCCATCGACCCGACCAGCCCGGCGACGGTCGTCTACGGCACCGGCGAGCAGCACTATTCCGGCGACAGCTTGTACGGCGACGGACTGTTCCGCACGGTCGATGCCGGCGCGAGCTGGGCGAAGATCGGCCTCAAGGCCGACGTCGGCAACTACATCGCGCGCGTCGGCATCTCGCCCGGGACCCTGCACGTCTGCAGCGATCACGGCTACGTCCGGTCGGTCGATGACGGCGCCACCTGGGCGCCGTTCAAGCCGGGCGGCGTGGCCTGGTGCAACGACCTGGTGCGCAGCGCGGCGGCGCCGCTGACGTGGTTTGCCGGCTTCTACGGGAAGGGCATCTACAAGTCGATCGACGACGGCGCCACCTGGAGTCTCCTGACCACGGGGCTGCCGGCCACCGGCTTCCAACGGATCAACCTTGCCATCGCCGACAGCCAGGCCGGTGTCGTCTACGCGAGTCTGATCAGCCCGTCGGGGTCGCTGGCCGGGATGTACAAGACCGTCAACGGCGGCCTCTCGTGGTCGCTGCTGCCGGCCACGCCGAACTACGTGTGCAGCCAGGGGTGGTACGACAACGGCATGGCCGTGTCGCCGACCAACCCCGACGTGGTCTACGCCGGCGGCGTGTTCTCGTACTGCGGCGGGGGCATCGCCCGAACCACCAACGGCGGCAGCTCGTGGACCTACGTCACGGTCGGCACCAACGGCACGCAGGTGCATCCCGATCAGCACTACTTCGCGTTCGGCCCGGACGGCGCGCTGTGGGTGGCGTCGGACGGCGGCGTCTGGAAGACGACCACCGGCGGCGCCAGCTGGCTGAACCTGAATCAGGGCCTGAGCATCACGCAGTTCTACACCGTGGGCACTCACCCGACCGACGCGAACTTTCTGGTGGCCGGCACCCAGGACAACGGCTCCCTGCAGTTCCAAGGGGCGCAGGCCTGGCCACAGGTGCTGGGCGGCGATGGCGGGCCGGTC
Organism: uncultured Acidobacteriota bacterium; assembly: GCA_963834325.1. Lineage (GTDB taxonomy): Bacteria > Acidobacteriota > Vicinamibacteria > Vicinamibacterales > UBA2999 > CADEFD01. The sequence goes on along the minus strand of CAWIBL010000012.1, from coordinate 902,481 downwards.
GCCGTCGAGTGGAGCAACCCGAGCCGCTACTTCACGACCTACGTCCAGATGTCGCCGGTATATCGCTGGCTGCGACCGCTCGTCTCACAGGGAACCGTCACCGGCCCGTGGTCCGGCGATCGCGCCAGCTGGGCCAACGGACCGCTGGTCGTCGATCCGAATCTGCCGACCACGCTTCTGGCCGGCACGCACCGCGTGTGGCAGACGACCAACAGCGGCGGCAGCTGGGCCGCGATCAGCACGGATCTGACGAGCGGCGGCGGCCATCTGCGGGCGCTGGCCTTCGCGGCCACCGATCCGAACGTCATCTACACCGGCAGCAGCGACGGACGCGTGTTCGCGACCTTCAACCGGGGCGCCAGTTGGCTGCCGCGACAGACCGGACTCCCGGCCGGCCGCACCATCTCCGACATCGTCGTCAGTCCGACCGATCCGCTCACGGCCTACGCGTCGATCGACGACGCGTCGGGCGGACGGCTGTTCGAGACCAGCGACGGCGGCACGACCTGGGTCGACAGGACCGGGACGCTGCCCACCGGCATCCGCGGCATGTCGCTGGCCGTGGACTTCAACGCGGCCACCTGCTACCTGGGCACCGACTACGGCGTGTATTCCACCGGCGACGGGGGCGCGACCTGGGTGCCGGAATCGAACCACTTGCCCAGCGTGGCGGTCTACGACACGCAGATCGACGTGTTGAACGGATATATCGTGGCGGCCACGCACGGGCGAGGCATGTGGCGGGCGCTGCTGTCCGGAGGCACGGACTTGCAGACCGCGTCCGCTCACGCCGGTGAACGCGCGCCGCCAGCGCTCCCGGATGCCCGCGCAGCCCATCCCGTAGCAGGAGGTCGCGCCGGTCGCCGCCGATCACCTGGACGCGGATCGCTTCTTCGCCTTCGGGGCCGTCTTCTTCACCGTTTCTTCCGGCCTTCTTCGGGCTCTTCTTCGTGCTCCTCTTCGCGCTCCCTTTCGCGCTCTTCTTCGCGCTCGTGTTCCTGCCCGCCTTGGCGGTTTTCGCCGCCGGGCGCCCGGACGGCCGCCGCCGCGCCGCGCCGCTCTTGGCGGCGCCCGAATCCGCGCCAGTCGTGGCGCCGGTCAGGCGACGGAGGAAGCCACCCAGTGACGACGCGGAGAGCCTCGTCGCTGGCCGCGCCGTCCGGTCCCCCGGCGCGCTGGTTGATACCGCCCTCGGCCAGGGCCGACAGCTTCTCGTCGGCCGCGGTTTCTTCATCCAGATTCTGCTGGAGCACGCCCGCCGCTTCGCCCAGGCCGAGGATCCGGGCCCAGGCCACGAGCGTGCCATAGGCGGCGATCTCGTAGTGCTCGACGCGCTGCGCGCTGGCAATGAGCGCGGCGTCCATGGTGGCGGCGTCGAAGTTCTCTTCCATAACCGACTTGCCTTCTTCGAGGATGCCGGCCATGCCGTCGCAGTGCTTGCCCCGCGCCTTCTCGTCGACGAGCCCGAAGACGCGCTCGAGCCGCTGGGCCTGGCCGCGCGTCTCGTCCAGGTGCTTGGCGAACGCCGCACTGAGCCCTTCGTGCGATGCCGCGCGCACCATCGTCGGGAGCGCCTTGATCAACTGCTTCTCCGCGTCGTAGGTGTCGCGCAGTTCGTCGACGAATGCATCCCGCAGCGTTTTCTTGTCGGCCATGTCTGTTCTCCGCGTGTGAAAGGACCCGTGGCCAGGTTTGCAACGGCAATGCCACGCGACGCGCCGCCACAGGCACTTGCGGCATACGCGACTGGAAGTCCCTCATCGCTACCGCGTCAGGACTGCCGCTGGTGTTTCGACGTCGGACGAATCCTATGACGAGGCCTGCCCACATGTAGCAGCCCGACGCACACTCGCGGTTCGGAAGCCGGCTCGCCGTTTGCAGTTCACGCATCCAGCAACCCACGGCGCGTAGCGCACCAGACCGCTCACCTGCCCAGGATGACTCGGCAAGCTATCAAGGAGGAACGTGATGGCGAAATACGGAAAAGCGGCCGCAAAGAAGGTCGCGTCGACGATGCGGCGAAGGAAGAAGGGAACGCTGAAGAGCGGATCCGGCCGCACCGTCAAGAGCCGCAAGCAGGCCATCGCCATCGGGCTCAGCGAGGCCCGCGAGGACGGCGCCAAGGTGCCCGCCCCGAAGGCAGCGCGGAAGACGTCGCGCAAGACCGGCGCCGCGCGCAAGACCACCAAGACCGCCAAGACCGCCAAGAAGACCAGGAAGACCAGGAAGACAAGGTACGTCCGCCAGCGACGCGCCGGCCGTCGGGGATGGGACCAGAATCGAGGCCCGATGACGCCTCCTGCCGCCCCGCCATCGGGAGTCCTACCTGGTGCGCCGGACCCACCCGACGCCGGCGAACCCGGGTGGCGACGTTCGCGGCTGACTCCGTCGCTGGCCGAAGTCCATCGCACCATTCCTGTCCACGGCTTGACCTGGTGGCGGAAGCTGCTGGCCTTTGCCGGCCCCGGCTACCTGGCTCAATCTCCTCTTCGCCATCCCGCTGGCGTGGGGGGTGTTCATCACCGCCCTCGACGTGCTCCTCGTCCTTTATCTCCAGAACAAGGGCTTCCGCCTGCTCGAAGCGCTGGTCATCGCCCTGGTGATGGTCGTGGGCATCGCCTTCCTCTTCGAGATCATCGTCTCGAAGCCCGACCTGGCCGGCGTCGCCCTCGGGTTCATCCCCTCGACCGAGATCGTCCGCGATCCGGCCCGGCTCTACATCGCCATCGGCATCCTCGGCGCGACGGTCATGCCCCACAACCTCTACCTGCACTCGTCGATCGTGCAGACCCGGCGCTACGAAGAAAGCACCGACGGGCGGCGGGAGGCCGTGCGGTTCGCGTTCATCGATTCGACCATCGCCCTGTCGATTGCGCTCTTCATCAACGCCGCCATCCTGATCGTGGCGGCGGCGACGTTCCACACCACGGGCAACACCCAGGTGGCGGAGATCCAGGACGCCTACAAGCTGCTGTCGCCGCTGCTCGGCGTGGGCATGGCGAGCACCGTCTTTGCGCTGGCCCTGCTCGCCTCCGGCCAGAACTCGACGCTCACCGGCACGCTCGCGGGTCAGATCGTGATGGAGGGATTCCTCAACATCAGGATCCGGCCCTGGTTGCGGCGCCTCATCACCCGGAGCGTGGCCATCGTGCCGGCCGCCATCACCGCCATCGTCTACGGGGAGAGCGGCACGGCTCGCCTGCTCGTCTTGAGCCAGGTGATCCTGTCGCTGCAGCTGTCGTTTGCGGTGTTCCCGCTGGTGATGTTCACGTCGGATCGCCAGAAGATGGGACCGTTCGTGAATCCCGGCTGGCTGAAGGCCCTGGCCTACGTCGTGGCCACCGTCATCGCCGTGCTGAACGCCTGGCTGCTGGTGCAGACGCTGGGAGAATGGATCGGCTGATGTACCGTCGCATTCTCGTCCCACTCGAAAACACGCGGACCGACGCCTGCATCCTGGAGCACGTCAAGCATCTGGCCCGGCACTGTTCGGCCTCGCTGGTGCTCATCCATGTGGCCGACGGCTGGGCGGCGCGGAACATCGCGCATCTCCAGCTGCGCCCGTCCGAGGAGATGCAGGTCGATCGCGCCTACATCGAGGAGATGGCCGCCGCCCTCGCCGCCGAAGGCCTGGCCGCAGAAGCCATCCTGGCCACCGGCGATCCCGCCCGCGAGATCCTCGCCGCAGCCGCGCGTGAACAGTGCGATCTCATCGCCATGGGCACGCACGGGCACCGCTTCATCGGCGACGTGATTCACGGCAGTGTCGCCAGTGCGGTGCGCCATCAGACCTCGATCCCGGTGCTGCTCGTGCGGGCGCCGGCCGAATAGCCAAGGACCGTGGCCACGGGCTTGCGGCGGCGCCGGCGAACGGCATGAGCGGTCGGCTTCACCGCCGCCCACGGTCCGACGCGAGCGGCGCGCAGCGACTCGACCTGCGCCTTCTGCAATTCGGCCAGGCGCGCGCCCTTTTCGGCAAGCTCCCGATCGAGCTGTGTGGCGCTGGCCGAGGGACTGTTGGTGAGGCGGGCGATGAGCGACGGCAGGGACACCATTCTGTATCTCCGAGGGTTGGAGTTGACGTGACGTGGGGCAGATTGTGGTCTGCCGCGCCCTCGCTACTGCACGCGACGTGCCTTCCGCCAATTGGCCCGAGACGCGGAAAAGCCCCGCCAATTGCGGGTTCTCACGGCGACTGCCGTGCGCCCAGGTCCGACTTGCGCGAGGCGGTGATGTTTTGTCTTCTGGGGGCCAGCCTTCCAGGGCGCTGCGACAGGCCCCAGCCCGACGACGTTCTGGTCGCGCCAGTCGGGGACGATCCTTGTTGCCCCAAGCTCTGCTGTTTCTCGAGGCCAGGAGGCGCGTCCGCGATTTCTGCGGGACTGTCGGCTACTAGGTATCGCATAGACTAACTATGAGCACTTCACGTGCGCAGATGAGCTGCCGCACGCGCCGGGGAACGGACGTTCGCACTCCGCCGTCGAGTCAATTCCCCGTGATATCAGTGAAGCGCGGCCCTCCTCCGCCGCGCTGCGGCGGGCATCACCTTTGCAAAGTGGAACGCGCACGGCGTTGGGCGACCTGGCCACAGCGATTGTGTAGCGAATGCCGGGGCATCAGGCACCAGCTTGAGCGCCCGCGTGTCTTGTCTTTGACCGGAGAACTCGAATGACCCACATGAAGAAGAACGTCGTGCTGCTGGCGGCTCTCGCCGTGCTCGCGTACGGCTCGACCGCCTCGGCGCAGGTGTTCGGCACGTTTACCTGGCAGATGCAGCCGTACTGCAACAACGTCACGCTCACGATCACCCAGATCCCGACGGGCTACACCATCGACGGCTTCGACGACGGCTGCGGCTCGCCGAAGCGGGCGAGCGCCAACGGCATGGCCCACATCAATCCTGACGGCAGCGTCGGCCTGAACTTCGTGATCGTGCTGTCGGCTGGCCTCGGCGTCGATGTCGCCGCGTCGCTGAGCCCGGCGTCGGGCAGCGGCACCTGGACCGACAGCGCCGGCAATGCCGGCACGCTCGCGCTGTCAGGCGCCACGCCAGGCCTGCCCGTGCGTCCGCTGCCGGCCAGCGGCACGCGCGCCTCGGCGCCCTGCTATACCAACAACACCGCCAAGCGCTTCTACGACTGCGGCAACGGCACCATCACCGACGCCTCCACTGGGTTGATCTGGATGAAGAACGCATCCTGCCTGGGCGGAATCTTCTACGCGGAAGCCAACCAGCGCGCGGCCAGCCTCGGCACCGGCCAGTGCGGCCTGTCGGACGGCTCGTTCCCCGGCGATTGGCGCCTGCCGACCAAGGCCGAATGGCAGGCGACGATGGCCCGGGCCATCACGCTCGGATGCACGGGCGCCTCGGCGCCCACCTTCACCGACGACTCCGGTTCGGCCTGCTTCGGTAGCGGCGCGGGTTCCTCGTTCACCGGCTTGACGGCGGCCACCTTCTGGACGAGCACCACCTACGACGTCAACCCCGGCAACGCCTGGTACGCCGACCTGCTCATCGGCACCATGAATGACTTCCTCAAGACCAACGGCACGCCCCGCGTGTGGGCCGTCCGCGGCGGTCTGAAGTAGTCCAACGCGGTGTGCGCTTGCCTCACGGGCAGCGCAGCTGACGCAACGAGCCACGCGAGGCGGGCCGGTCCCACGAGTAGAGATACGTGGGGCGGCCCGCCATTCGTGTTTGCAGAGCGCAGTTGGCCGTCTGGCCGCGGTCCAGCCCATAGAGCACGCCGGCGCTGGTGCCCAGGTCGTTGCGCGTGAGATCACCGGCCGCCATCGAACGCTTCGTCCCCACCCGTCCGCCAATCAGCACCAACGCGTTGGTCAGTCCGGCCGCCGCCGCCAGGCGGAAAGGATCGGTGCGTTCGACGATGACCCGGCGCTCAATCACGGCGTGCCCCACCAGCGCCACCGGCATCAGCGCCACGCTGACGACCGCGGCGGCAAAGAACCAGCGATCGCGGCGGGTCTTGTCGGCGAAGGTGGCCTCGCGAACGAGGTGGGCCGCGGCGAATATCGCCAGGAACGGGAACACCTCGTAGTGGAAGCGCGGCCCGTACTGGTTGCCGCCGCGTTCGACATAGAAGAAGAGCGCGCCGGCCAACACCAGCGGCAGCCAGGTGAGCAGGCCCCGCCGCAGTTGTCGCGGCCCACCGCCCAGGGAGACGAGATAAACGACCAGCAGCGCGGGCGGCGTCCACAGCAGGTGCCGCAACACCTGCGTGGCCATGATGTCGGCGCCGCGCATGACGAATCCCGCGGCAAACCAGCGCGACAGGGTCAGCGGCGTCGTGGTCAGGGTCCAGGCACTGCCGGTCAGGACCGCGTTGTGAGCCATCAGCAGCCCCACCCACGGCAGGCCGCCGAGGGCCACCAGCAGTCCCGTGCGGACCCGTCCGACGCCCGGGCGCAGCAGCCACGCCACGATCGCCACACCACCGACCACTCCGGTGAAGTAGCGCGTCAGCACGGCCCAGCCGATCAGCCACCCGCAGCACGCCGCCACCCACCACGGCGTGCGATCGTGGCGCGCGGCCAGGCAGGCCGCGCCGAGCAGCAGCGCCCCGCACCAGGTGTGCGAGAAGTAGGAGGCGGCGTTGAACAGGAAGAACGGCGACACGGCCACCAGGAAGGCGGCCAGCACGCCAGGGCGCGGGCCGTAGAGGCGATGACCGAGGGTCCACACGAGCCCGAGCGTCACGACGCCCAGCGCCGCGTTGAGCAGCCACGGCGGCAGACCAGCGGCCAGGGGCAGGGCCAGGACGAGCGGCCAACCGAACGGGAAGCTGCCGAAGGCGCGGGTCGGCTCCTGCGTGATGTAGTTGAAGGCGAAGGCCTCGGGCACGACGGCCGGCGCGTTCCACAGTCGCCCGGCCGCCAGCGTCCGGGCCTGATAGAGGTAGGCGTACTCGTCGCCGGAGTTGGGGAAATCGAGCAGCACCGCCTGATTGATAGCGACGATGACCAGGGCGACGAGCGGCGCCCCGACGGCGGCCACGGCGCGCCGATGCGCTTGCGCCCAATCGGCGCCGCGCAGGCACGCCGCATAGACGTGCGCCAGCCACGTTGCGCTCGCGACCGGAGGCCGCGTCCCGGTGGACACGGGCGGCATTGTGTCAGGTTGTCGCCGCCAACGCTCGCGTCGTTGGCGCGGTGGGCGGGAGGCTAGGGCCGCGGGCTCACGCCACCGCGGCCGGTCGTGAGGCCAGCCGGGTCTTCAGCGTCGGCGTGGACAGGCCCATCAGCGTGGCGGCGTAGGCCAGCGGCGTCGGCACCGCGCCCAGCACCACGTCGAGGAGCAGCGTGTCGACCCGGTCGGCCAGCCCCCCGCTCGGCAGGTCGGGGGCGGCGACGACGGCGGCCAGCGCGGCCTTCAGCGCGGCCCAGGTCGCCGGTCGTGACGTGAGCGTGCGATCGGTCTCGGCCTGACGGAGCCGGCGCGCGAACGTGGTCTGCGGCAGGCCGATCCGCCCGGCGGCGCGGGCGCCCACGCCGCCCGCGTGCTCGTGGGCCACGAGCACCAGCTCGTGTCCGAGCCAGCGGCCGAGCGGCAGGGCGAGTCGCGGCCGGGCCGCGGCCGCGGTCTGCACTTCGGCGGTCAGCCGCTCGCGCAGCCCCAGCCACGCCACGTCGAACAGCGCGGCGATATCGGCGGCCGCGGCCGGCCTTGGCGCCGGCGGCAGCAGGTCCCGGGCCGCGACGTCGGGCGGACCCAGCCCGTACGCGACCCCGTCGCCGGACCCCGGCAGATGCAGATCGGCGGCGTCGAGACAGTCGCCCTCGGCGAGGACCACCGCCTGCAGGATGGTGTTCTGCAGTTCGCGGATGTTGCCCGGCCAGGTGTGCCCGAGCAACTGGCGCTCGGCTTCCGGCGAGAACCCCAGCAGCGGCTTGCGCTGTTCGGCCGCCGAGGCCCGCGCGAAGTGTTCGGCCAGCAGCCGCACGTCCTCGGGCCGGTCCCGCAGCGGCGGGATGTGCAGGCGCACGACGTTCAGCCGGTAGAACAGATCCTCGCGGAAGCGTCCGTTCCGCACGTCGTCCTCGAGGCGGCGGTTGGTGGCGGCGATGATGCGCACGTCGACCTTGCGCGAGCGCGTGCCGCCGACCATCGAGATGGTCTTCTCCTGCACGAAGCGCAGCAGCCGCGACTGGACGTCGAGCGGCAGCTCGCCGATCTCGTCGAGGAACACGGTGCCGCCGTCGGCCATGGCCAGCCGGCCGCTGGAGCGCTGCTGCGCGCCGGTGAACGCGCCGCGCTCGTGGCCGAAGAGTTCCGAGTCGATGAGCGTGGCGGGAATCGCGCCGCAGTCCACGATCACGAACGGCTTGGCGCGCCGGCCGCTCAACTGGTGCAGCGTCTGCGCCAGCATTTCCTTGCCGGTGCCGCTCTCGCCCGTGACCAGCACCGTCGTGTCGGTGGCAGCGACGCGCCGGGCCCGCACCAGCAGGTCGGTCATGGCTGCCGACTGGAAGACGATGGGACTCTGCTGCGAGCGCAGATCCTGGAGCTCGGCCTGGAGGCGGCGGCGCTCGTGTTCGGCGCGCACGCGGTGCAGCTCGGCGAGATGCTCGCGATCGAGGGCCACGGCCAGCTGCGTGGCCACGCCGGTGAGCACGTGCACATCGGTGCGGTCGACGTCGAGCACGGCCGGACTGCCCACCAGGCAGACGGCGCCCAGGGTGCGTCCGTCGGTGACGAGCGGCACGGCCAGAATGAGCTGCGGCCGCGCGCCCGCCGGTCGTCGTCTGCTGGCGGACGCTGCTCGCGCCCACGGCCGCGGCCACGATGGCGCGCTCGGCTTCGGTGATGTCGCTGGCCTGCAGCACGCGCGGATCGGCGCCCTCCTCGAGCCGCTGCTGGCCGAAGAGCAGGCGCAGCCCGGCGTCGTTGGACAGGAAGAGCGCGGCGCGGGTCGGATGCAGCACGCTGAACAGGCGATCGACGACCTTCTCGGCCAGGTCGGCCGAGCCGGTCGCTCCGGAGAGGGCCTGCAGCACGTCCCACAGCAGGCCCATGTTGCGGTAGTCCTTGTCGGTGCGGCCGGTGAAGATGCCGAGCAGGCGATCGGTCGATGGTCCGGCCAACGCCCCGCCCTCGCTCCGCCACGTCACGATCTCCTCGCCGCCGCCCTGACGGGCCACGCCGAGCGCCTCGTTGGCGCGCTGCAGCAGGTCGAGCGGATCGAGCGCCTCGAGGTCGTCGGCCTCGGTCGAGACCACGCCCACGGCGCAGCGCAAGTGCACGGCGCCCTGCAGGAAGGGGTGCGTCGAGACATGGCGGCGCACGCGCTCGGCCACCAGTACGGCGCTGTCGGCGCCGATGTTGCCGAGCGGCAGCGCGAAGATGGCGCCGCCGTAGCGCATGAGCACGTCGGAGCGGCGCAGCAGCCCGTGCATCGCCTGGACGAACTCGCGAATCACGCCGTCGCCGGCCTGGCGGCCGTGCAGTTCGTTGACGCTGTCGAGTCCGATCGGGTTGACGAGCAGGAGCGAGCACGGCACGCGCCGCCGGCGGGCGCGCTCGATATCGGCGCGGAGCACGCCCTGGAGCTCGTGACGCCCGGGCAAGCCGGTGAGCGGGTCGGTCAGCACCGAGTAGACGCAGACGATGGTCGAGGCGAGGGCATGCGCGCACACCGTGACCTGGCTGGCCAGCGGCTGCGCCGGCAGCCGCAGCCCCACCCAGCCGGCCACCGGCGAGGCTTGCCGCTGATCCTCGGTGCGGCGCTGCGGGTGCAGCAGCGCGGCGGGATCGCGCGTGACGCCGCCGGCCCACAGGCTGGTCAGCAGCGGCACGGCCATCAGGTAGCCGTCGCCCGAGGCGCTCGGGATCAACGAATCGAGGGCCACCGCGGCCCCCTGCCAGGCGCCGCGCTCGAGCACCGCCCCGGTGAACGCGGCGGCGGCCTCGGCGGTGGCCAGTTCCGGCAACGGCGGCGCGGCGCCGGCATGAATCAGCACCACCGGCGCGCGGGCGTCCCACGGCGTCGGCAAGTACACCGACGCCGAACTCGCCCCGGTCTTGTCGACGAGGAGCTCGAGTTGAGTCTGGAGACGCTGGGATCCGCTCACGTGCCTGACCACTGTATCGGCAGCCCCAAGCCGAAATTTAGCGCGGCGAGCCGCAAGAAACGGTGTCGGCGCGACGTCGTGTAGCCACGTTTTCGGAGGGCGGTGCGCCGAAATTACGGCCGGCGGACCCGTGGTGTCGGCTCGCCGCCACTGGACCGCCTCACGCCATCCCCCGCGGCGATCCGTTAAGTAGTTGTACCCACGGCACTTACGCTGACTCGCGGTAGGGGTGTCGGCGCGCCCGGCCATGTGGCAGGGACATTGCGAAGGAGGGGATGTCACCCGTATGTCTGCCGCCACCGCAACTGCCCCCGCCGCTCCTCCCGACACCCGGGTGCTGTCGCGCTACGTGGCGGCCGTGACCGCGCTGGGACTGTTCGCGATTGCACACTCCGTCACCTCGCTCATGACCGTGTCGCGTCCGGTCGAGTGGCTGATTCTGTCGGTGCTGGCGGTGGCGTTCGGGCGGCTGTCGCTGCGCCTGCCGGGCGTCCCCGTGCACGCCTCGATGTCGGACACGTTCCTGTTCACCTCGGCGATGCTCTTCGGGCCGGCGCCGGCCACCGTGGCCATGGCCGCCGACGGCTTCATCCTGTCGTGGCGGCGCGGTCACAGCGCCGACCGGATGCTGTTCAACGCGGCCAACCCGGCGCTGTCGCTGTGGCTCGGGGCGCAGGGCTTCCTGGCGGCGGTGGGACACGCGCCGGTGGCCGGTGAGGCGCTGTCGCTCGAGGTCATCGTCGGCCCCCTGGCGCTGATGGCCGCCCTGCACTTCCTCGTCCACTCCGGCCTCACCGCCACGGCCGCGGCGCTCGAGCGCGGCATCAGCCCGATCGAAATGTGGCGCACGCACTTTGCCGTGCTCGGCATCAGCCACGCGGCCTCCGCCTCGGCGGCGGTGGCGCTGGTGCTGCTGGCCGCCAAGGTAGGCGTGCTGGCGCTGGCGGCGGTCGTGCCCATCGTGGTCATGGTCTACATGGGCCTCAAGTCGCGCTTCGGGCGGCTGGCCGATGCCGAACAGCATGTGAAGCAGGTCGATCAGCTCTACATGTCGACCATCCAGGCCCTGTCGAGCGCCATCGACGCCAAGGACGGCGTCACGAGCAGCCACATCCGCCGCGTGCAGACCTACTCGGTGGCGCTGGCCAAGGCCCTCGGCATCTCGGCGCCGGCCGAAGTGAAGGCCATCGAAGCCGCGGCCCTGCTGCACGACACCGGCAAGCTGGCCGTGCCCGAACACATCCTCAACAAGCCCGGCAAGCTGACCGCGGCCGAGTTCGAGGCCATGAAGCTGCACGTCGATGTCGGCGCCGACATCCTCGCCACCATCGAATTCCCCTACCCGGTCGTCCCCATCGTGCGGGCCCACCACGAGAACTGGGACGGCACCGGCTACCCGCGCGGCCTGCGCGGCGAGGCGATCCCCATCGGCGCCCGCATCCTCTCGGTGGTCGACTGCTACGACGCGCTGACCTCCGACCGCCCCTACCGGCCGGCGATGACGCAGACGCAGGCCACCGACATCCTGCTGGAACGGCGCGGCTCGATGTACGACCCGGCCGTGGTCGATGCCTTCCTCGAACTGCTCCCCTCGCTCGGCGCGGTCGTGGACATGGAACCGAACCTGGGCCGGGCCATGCACCGCCTGGCCGCCGCCCGCGAGGCTGCCCCCACGGTGCCAGTGCCGGCGCTCACCATTCCGTCCGAGCGCCCGATCGCGCCGCAGGCGGCGCTCCAGAGCGTGGCCCGCCTGTTGTCGGGCCCGCCGCGGGTCACCGACGTGGCCAGCCTCATCGCCGGCGACTTGCGCGCGCTGGTGCCGGAGGCCGAGTTCGTGTTCTTCCTGACCTCGGTCGGCGGCGAGAAGGTCGTGGCCGAGTACGAAACGCGCGCCGGCCTGCTGGATCCGGGTTACGACACCATTCCGCTCGGCGAGCGCGTCAGCGGCTGGGTCGCGGCCAACCGCCGGCAGATGATCAACTCGGACGCCCGGCTCGATCTCGGCCCGACGGCCGCCGGCACGTCGCTGCTCTACTGCGTGGCGACGCCGCTCGTCTACGACGGCCGCACCATGGGGGTGCTCACCGCCTACGCCGACAGCGCGCTCTCGGCCGAAGCGGCCCGCCGGCTGAGCGACGTGGCGCCGCAGGTGGCGCAGGTGCTGGCCACGGTGGCGCCGGCCGTGCCGCTCCGCCAGTCCAAGGCACGTCTCAGCCGTCCGGAACTGCGCGTCGCCGTCAGCCGCTGAACCGCGGGCGCCCCGCGGGCGCGCGTGCTACCCTCCCGGCACGATGTCCGGACCCCGAGTCGATGCTTCCCGGGCGGGCTGGCCGCGTGCGGCTGGCGTGTTGCTGCTGGTCTGGGTCGCGATCGTCGCCGCCCCGCGGGCGCAGCCGCCCAGCGCCGACGACGCCCTGCACCGGGCCATTTTCAAGGAGCTGGTCGAGATCGACTCGTCGCCGGCTGGCGGCGGCGTCAGCCGGGCCGCTCGCGCCGTCGCCGACCGCCTGCTGGCGGCCGGCTATCCGCCCGCCGATGTGACCCTGGCCGGGCCCACGCCCGCGTGTCAGAACCTCGTGGCCACGCTGCGCGCCGGCACGCCGGGCCTCAAGCCGATCCTGCTGCTGGCGCACCTCGACGTGGTCAATGCGAACCGCGCCGACTGGCCCGACGATCCGTTCGTGCTGCGCCAGGCCGACGGCTGGTTCTTCGGCCGCGGCGCCCTCGACAACAAGGCCGGCGCCTCGGTGCTCGTGGCCAACATGGTGCGGTGGAAGCAGGCCGGGTTCGTGCCGGTCCGCGACGTCATCCTGGTGCTCACCTGCGACGAGGAAACCTCCGCCGAAGCCGGGATGCAGTGGCTGCTGGCGCACGATTCGCGGCTGCGCGCCGCCGACTACGCGCTCAACAGCGACGCCGGCGGAGTCACGCCGGCGGCCGGCGGACGCCATGTCTTCAGCACCCAGGCCGCCGAGAAGGTCTACGCCAGCTTCGCCATCACGGCCACCAATCCCGGCGGCCACTCGTCGGTGCCGCGCCCCGACAATGCCATCTACGCGCTGGCCGGCGGCGCTGCAGCGTCTGGCCGCCTTCCGCTTCCCCATCGGCTACAACGACGTGACCCGCGCCAGCTTCGCCCGCAGCGCGCCGCTCGAGTCGGGCCAGCTCGCCGAGGATCTGGCGGCCGCCGGCCGCGGCGAGACGTCGGGCCCGGCCGTGGATCGTCTCAGCCAGGTGGCGCACCACAACGCGCAACTCCGCACCACCTGCGTGGCCACCATGCTGAGCGGCGGCCATGCCGAGAACGCGCTGCCGCAGTCGGCCACGGCCACGGTCAACTGCCGCATCCTGCCGGGTGACGACGTCGCCGCCGTGCAGGCGCAGCTCATCGCCGCGGTCGCCGCGCCAACGGTGACGGTGACGCTGACCTACCCGCCAGTGGCCAGTCCGCCTTCGCCGCTCCGCGCCGACGTGATGCGCACCGTCGAGCGGCTGAGCGCGGAGTTCTGGCCGGGCAGCGTGGTCGTGCCGGGCATGTCCAACGGCGCCACCGATGGCCTGTATCTGCGCAACGCCGGCGTGCCGGTCTACGGCGTGGCGGCGCTGCTGCTCAACGAGAGCGACGACCGTTCGCACGGTCTCGACGAGGGCGTGCCGGTGGCCTCGCTCTACCAGGCGCGCGAATACTGGGACCGCCTCGTGCGGGCGCTGGCCGTCAGCCGCTGACGGCGAGCGCCCGCGCTCCTCTACGTGGCGGCCGTCTGCGCCTGCCGCGCCGTGGCGAGCACGGCCGTAATCGTGTCGCCGACGATCGAGACGAGGCGATCGAGATCGGCGTCGCTCGTGACGAGCGGCGGCGCGATGCAGATGCAGTCCATCACCGCGCGCGTGTAGAGCCCGCGTTCGAGCATCCCGTCCATCAGCTTCTGGCTCACGCCCAGGGCGGGCGGGAAGAGCTGTTTGGTGGCCGGGTCGGCCACGACCTCGACGGCCGCCATCAGGCCCTGCCCGCGCACGTGCCCGACGCCCTCCAGGCTCTCGAGCTGACGCAGCCCCGCCAGCAGCCGGGCGCCGCTCGTGGCCGCCCGCGCCACCAGGCCCTCGCCTTCGATGATGTCGAGGTTGGCCAGCGCCACCGCGCAACACGTCGGGTGTCCCGAGTAGGTGAAGGCGTGCATCCAGCGCTGGGCCGGGCCGACGCCGTTGATGACGGTGCGGATCCGGTCGGACACGCCGATGCCGCCGAGCGGGATGTAGCCGCTGGTGATGCCCTTGGCAAACTGCATGATGTCGGGCTCGACGCCGTAGTGATCCAGCCCGAACCACGTGCCGGTGCGGCCGAAGCCGGTGATGACGTCGTCGGCGATGAGCAGCACGTCGTAGCGATCGCAGATGGCGCGGATGCGCGGGAAGTAGTCGGCCGGCGGGACGATCACGCCACCGGCGCCCTGCACCGGTTCGGCGATGAAGGCGGCCACGGTGTCGGGGCCCTCCTTGAGAATCGCCTCCTCCAGCTTGTTGGCGGCCGCGACGCCGAGGCTCACGCTCGTGTCGGTGGGCGCGAAGCGGTAGGGGTCGGGGGCCTCGATGTGGCTGAAGCCGGGCGTGCGCGGCTCGAACATCGGCCAGAAGGCCGGCAGCCCGGTGGCGCTCATCGCCGCCAGGGTCAGGCCGTGATAGGCGCGGTGCCGCGAGATGACCTTGATCTTGTCGGGCCGGCCCAGCGCCTTCCAGTAGAAGCGCGCCGTCTTGAACGACGTCTCCGACGACTCGGCGCCCCCGCTCGTGAAGAAGAAGGTGTTGATCGAGGGATAGGTCAGGCCGCTCAGCCGCTCGGCCAGCCGGATGGCCGGCTCGTTGGTGCCGCCGGCATACGCCGAGTGGAAGGCCAGCGTGGTCATCTGGCGCTGCGCCGCGTCGGCCAGTTCGCGCCGGCCGTGGCCGATGTTGACGTTCCACAGGCCCGAGAGCCCGTCGATGTAGTCGCGGCCGGTGGCATCGGTGATGCGGGCGCCCTCCCCCTTCACCCATACCCGGGTGCCGGCGTGCGCCGACGGGTGGTGAAGCGGATGCATCAGGTGAGCCTGGTCGGTGGCAAGAGAGGTGGTCGTCATGTGGCCCACATGCTACGCGCTCCGGCCACTCCGGGCAACGACGGCCAGCCGGCCGACCGTGCCTCTCCGGCCGCCGCTCGGCGGGTTCCCCCGGCCGCCCGGCCGCCGCTCCGCAACACGTCGCCGGCCCGCACCGTCCTACCGGCCATGAACCTCCAACCCCTCGCCGACGCGGCGCTGCCGATCCAGGTGCACGTTGCCACCATCGTGCCGGCCTTCGTCATCGGCACGTGGTTGATCTTCTTCAGCCGGAAGGGGTCGCGCTACCATCGCCTCGCCGGCAAGGCGTATCTGGCGCTGATGGTGATGACCTCGATGGCGGCCGTGTTCGTGCGCTCGTTCAGCGGCCTGAGCATGGACGTGGGACCGCTCCGGCTGGGGCTGATCCACCTGTTCGTGCCCCTCACCCTCTACGGCGTGTGGGGCACCCTGAGCGCGCTGCGCAGCGGCGACATCGCCGGCCACCGCGGCTCGATGCGCGGCGTCTACTTCGGCGCGCTGATCATCGCCGGGCTGCTGACCTTCGCGCCGGGCCGCATCATGTATCGCATCTTCCTCGACTGAGCGTGCCAGCCCGCATGCGCCGCGGCGCCTGGTCCCCCGCCGGGCTTCGCGCGCGTCAGGCGGACCGTGCAGGTCTACCTCATCGGTGCGCGAATGGCGCGGCCCGGCCGCGCCTGCGTGAGCTGTCCGCCGTCCACCACCACTTCGCCACCAACGATGACGTAGGGAATGCCCGCTGACGGAATCGTGGCGTCTTCGTAGGTGGCGCGATCGATGACGGTTTTCGGATCAAACACGGTGACGTCCGCGTCAGCCCCGACTTTGATGCGGCCCTTCCCCGACATCATCGGCACGCGCCGCTCGAGACGTCGCGCCGGCATCAACGTCATCCGCGTGAGCGCCTCCATCAGCCCGATGGCCTGCTCTTCGCGCACGTACTTGCCCAGCACCTTGGCGTAGGACCCCGACGTGCGGGGATGGCCGCGGCCGTTCTCGATGAAGCCGTCGCTGGCGATCATCGACAGCGGGCTGACGATGGCGGCGCGCGTCTGCGCGTCGGAGCGCCCATGGATGATCACCGTGCCGCCCGCGGCGCGAGCCTTCGCAAACGAAGAGCGCGTGAGCCGCTCGCCAGTGCGCACCAGCTGATGCAACTGGAACCGCGCGTCGGGCCACGTCTGCCAGTCGTCGAAGAGCGCCGACTGGATCTCGGTCATGCCGGCGCCGTAGGGATAGGCCTCGGTCGTGACGTCCTGGCCGGCGTCGCGCGCCGCCTGGATGGCGGCGAGGAACTGCTCGATCTGGTCGCCGGCCGACGAGTTCACGTGCACGATGTGCAGCGCCGCCCCGGCCGCCCGGGCCGCCGCGATGGTCTCGTTCAGCCCGGTGATGTCGCCGCGCATGTGGATGTGCGCCGAGGCGTTCCCGGCCGCCGCCACGCGGAACATGCGCTCGAACTCGGCCATCGGCGCGCCGGGCGTGTAGGCGCTGCCGAAGCCGACGGCCACGGCGCCCTGGGCCAGCCCCTGCTCGAGGATGGCGGCCATCGCCGTCATCTGCGCGTCGGTGGCGCCGCCGCTGCCGCCGACGCCGGCCGGCAGCAGGCCTGTGCCCGGATCGCCGAGCACCCGCATGCGCGCCGGGATGTGGCCGACGCTCACGCCGTGGTGCACGAGCTGCCCGGCCGCGCGCGCGTCGTACCAGGCCGCCACGTCGCCGGTGCCGACCTCGATCTCGAACGCCGAGGTGACGCCGTCGCGCGCCATCATCGCGTAGGACTCTTCCTGCTGCCCGTGCTCGTGCAGGTCGATGAACCCCGGAGCCACGACGTGGCCGGCAGCGTCCACGACCCTGGCGCCCTGCAGCGGCGTCTCCGAGATCGCCGCGATCTTCCCGGCCCGCACGCCGACGTGCCGGACCGCGTCGAGCCGCGACTCGGGATCCATGACCCGGCCGTTGGCAAGCACCAGGTCGTAGGTCTCGACCGCGGGCGCGGGAGGCGACGAACATGCCGTCACCACGGCCACCCCGCCGAGCGCGACGGCCAGACGGCGGGACAGCGAGACGGGGCGACGACGTGACTGCGTAACCACCAGCATGTGCCTACCTCCAGTTCGAGCCACCCACTCCCCGCCACCCGCGGGCGCCCGCCTTACTTCGCGCGGGCGAGGTCCATGACCACGTCGTACTGGAAGCGCACGAAGCGGTGCAGCTCCGAGACCAGGATGCGCTCCTGGTCGCTGTGCGCGCCGAAGCCCTTCTGACCGTCTTCCTGATCGGCCGCCGGGCCGATGCCATAGCACTGCGGACCCTTGGCGCGGATGTTCGACATGTCGGTGGCGCCGGTGCCCATGGTCGGCAGGGTGATGGTGTCGTAGTGCTTCGTGATCTGCGCCTCGATCGCCGTGAAGGCCTCGGTATTGAGGCGCGAGCCGCCGGCCGGCCGGTAGCGATCGCGGGCCCAGCGCACTTCCACCTTCGGATCGTTGACCACCTTGCGGACCTGGTCGAGGAACTTCTCCTGGTCCTCATCGGGGTGGAGGCGCACGTCGAGCGTGGCCTTGGCCTCCGACGGGATGACGTTGTAGCGGAAGCCGGTCGTCATGATCGTCGGCACGAGCGAGGTGTGCGTCATCGACCAGTGACCCGGCTCGTTGACGAGCATCCAGTCCTCGGCCGGACCGTGCACCTTCGGATCGGGATTGAGCAGCTCGCGGTACTTCTGCGCCACGTCGGGCGCGGCGATGGTCGTCAGCTTCTTGAAATACGAAGCCGTCGTCTCGTTCAGGCGCAGGGGCGGCTTCCAGGCCCCGATCTTCCCCACCGCCGCGGCCACGCCGAGCACGACGCTGTTCTGGTTCGGGACCGATCCGTGCCCGGCCGGGCCGGTGACGATGAGCTCGATCGGGCGCGGCTCCTTCTCGGTCGTGCCGACGTTGGCCTGCACCACCTTGCCGCCGCGCCGCACCACGCCGCCGCCTTCGGCCAGGCAGAACTCGGCGTCGATGGCGGCGAAATGGTTGTCGGCCATGAACTGCGCGCCCACATCGGGCGCCCCTTCCTCGCCGGCCTCGGCCATCAGGATGACATCGCGGTCCAGGGCCGCCTTGGTGCGATGCAACTGCAGGATCATCATCAGGCCGGCCACCAGGTTGTCCTTGTCGTCGACCGTGCCGCGGCCGTAGACGTAGCCGCCGTCGACGGTGCCGCCGAAGGGCGGGAAGGTCCACTTCTTGGGATCGACGGTGACGACGTCGGTGTGCCCCATGACCAGCACCGGCTTCTTCTTGCCGTTGCCCTTGATGCGCACGACGAGGTTCGGCCGCGACGGCTCCTTGGCGAACACCTCGTAGGGGATGCCCTCGGCGTCGAGCACCGTCTTCAGGTACTCGACGGCGCGGATCTCGTTGCCTGGCGGGCTGCTGGTGTCCTGCTGCAGCAGCGCCTGGAAGTGCTTGAGCGTCTCGGCCTCGAAGGCCGCCATGTCGGCCGCCGGTTGCGCGTGAGTCGCCGAGGTCAGCGCGGCCAGCGCCAGGCCCGTGCACAGCAGTCGCAGTCTCATCGTGTCACTCCAGAAAGAAGCGGCCGGGGCGGTCGCGCCCTCCGGCCGCTTCCAATGGTACACGCTCGGCCGGCCCGGACGCGCCGCCGCGGTGCTACAGCGAGGCGGCGTCGGGCAGCGGCGCGGGTGCGGGTGCGGGGACGTCGCCGCCGTGCCACCAGCGCTCGAACCGCGGGGTGATCCAGAGCACCCATGGCACCAGCGCGGCCCCGGCCAGCAGGTCCACGACCCAGTGATGGCGCAGGTAGACGGTGGAGACGAGCAGCGGCACGACGAAGGCCAGCAGGACGGGGAAGAACCAGCGCAGGTGCCGCCAGGCGTAGACCAGGCTGAGGCAGCTCACCGCCGCGTGCAGGCTGGGAAACGCCGCGCGGGCCGCATGGTTGGGCATCATCTCGATGAGCGACTGCTGGAAGTTGGTGATCGGTCCGCCGCGCAGGGTGACCGAGAACAGCCCCAGCGACTCGAAGTAGAGCCGCGGCGGCGCCGCCGGGAAGATCACGTAGAGCACGTAGCCGGAGTAGAAGCAGATGATCGTGCCGAGCAGCACGTGGCGCGCCTGGGCGCGCCGGCCGGTGAGCCACAGCAGGATGACGACCGAAGGCGCCACCAGGTAGAAGTTGGCGTAGAAGAGGTTGAAGAACTCGGTGCGGCCGCGGGTGATGTAGGACTCCGCCCAGACCACCGGCTGGCCGCCGAACAACCACTGCTCCGCCGCCGCCAGATGGTGGTGGATGTCGTGGGGATTCACGAAGCGCACGGTGTCGTGCAGGTTGGTATAGACGGCGATGCACATGACGAAGGGCAGCGCCATGCGGAAGAACTCGGCGACGCTGCGGGCCCGGGCCCCGGCCGAGGCGCGGTGGAGGTAGCGCTGAATCCACAGCACCACCACGGCGAGCAGGGGCACGACGGCCAGGCGGACCAAGCCGCCTTCGATGCGCCGCGAGCTGATGCCGGCGCTGGCCAGATCGACGTTGGCGTAGACCGTGACGATGGCCGAGACGACAAAGCCCAGGACGAGCAGGCCCTCTTCCGGGCGGAGCCGGCGCAGACGGTGCATCCCGTGCAGGGTACCACTGCCGGACGATCGGGTTGTGCGGGAGCGGCGAGAACGGAGGGGAGGGGATTGAAGGGGCTGGTGGTGCGGGACGAACGTCGGGCGAGGGCGGATGGAGCGCAGCGCCGGCCGGAGCCGGCGCTGCGTCAGGAGTGTGCGCCTAGC
Organism: uncultured Acidobacteriota bacterium; assembly: GCA_963834325.1. Classification (GTDB taxonomy): domain Bacteria; phylum Acidobacteriota; class Vicinamibacteria; order Vicinamibacterales; family UBA2999; genus CADEFD01. The sequence goes on along the minus strand of CAWIBL010000012.1, from coordinate 882,488 downwards.
GCCAGGTGGCGGCGCGCGGCGCGCCGTCGGGACGGCGCGGCCCCTTGCGGTGCGGCTTGGCCGCGCCGGGACGGCCGCCGAAGCGGGCCGGGGCGCCGCCGCGATGGCCGCTGGGACGCGCGCCCTCGAAGCCGCGCCCGGCGCCCTCGGGACGGGGCGCCTGCGGTGTCGGCGTGAAGCCCGGCATGGTCGCCGTCTCGATGGCCGAGGGCAGCAGCTTCTGGATGTCGTTCAGCAGCGCCCGCTCGGCGTTCGAGGCCAGCGAGATGGCCTCGCCGGCCATGCCCGCGCGGCCAGTGCGGCCGACGCGGTGGATGTAGTCCTGCGCGACCAGCGGCAGGTCGAAGTTCACGACCAGCGGCAGCTTCTCGATGTCGAGGCCGCGCGCCGCCACGTCGGTGGCGACGAGCACCGACACGTGGCCCGACTTGAAGTCGGCCAGCGCCCGCTTGCGCGCGCCCTGGGTCTTGTCGCCGTGGATGACGGCGGTGCGCAGGCCGGCGCCTTCGAGGAAGCGGCCGACGCGGTCGGAGCCGTGCTTGGTGCGGCAGAACACCAGCGTCTGGCGCGTCTCACCGGTGGTGAGCACGTGCGCCAGCAGATCGCGCTTCTGTTCCTGCGGGCAGGCAAAGACGCGGTGCACGACGGTCGAGGCGACGACGTGCTCGGGAGCGACGTCGATCCGCACCGGGTCGAGCGAGAAGGTCTTCGAGATGGCGACGATCTCCTTCGAGAGCGTGGCCGAGAGCAGCAGCGTCTGACGCGTCTTCGGCACCGTGGTCATGATGCGCTTCAGCGGCGGCAGGAAGCCCATGTCGAGCATCCGGTCGGCTTCGTCGAGCACGACGATCTCGATGCCGGTCAGGTCGATGGTGCGCCGGTCGAGGTGATCGATGAGGCGGCCGGGCGTGGCCACGACGATGTCGACGCCGCGGCGCAGCGTGCGCACCTGCGGCATGATCGGCTCGCCGCCGACCATGGTCATGGAGCGCAGGCGCGTGGCCTGGGCGAAGCCGCGCAGCGACTCCTGCACCTGCAGGGCCAGTTCACGGGTGGGAACGAGCACGAGGCCGCGGGGCTTGAGGCCCTGGCCGTGGTCGGCCGCGGCCAGCCGCTCGATCATGGGCAGGCCGAACGCGGCGGTCTTGCCGGTGCCGGTCTGGGCGCGCGCGAGCACGTCCTTGCCGAGCAGGGCGGCGGGAATCGTCTGGGACTGCACGTCCGTGGGCTTCTCATAGCCCAGGCGCGCCAGCGGGCCCGTAGTGCGGGGCGACAGCCCCAGTGCGGTAAACGGCATTCAACAACACTCCTTGAAACTGCCTGGAGCGTCGTGTGCCGCCCGAGGTCGATAAGAAAAACGAAAGCAGACGGACGCTAGAGCAGCGGCTTGTCGTTCGGAGGCGCGGGCTCCCGGACGACCAGCCCGGCCGCGACTTCTTCGCGGGCGGTGGTGGTGTGGCGATGAGCGGCGGCGACACGCGGCGTGCTGCCCTTGATGAGCTGCTCGGTACGCATGGCGCAGACGACGACGAATTCGAACGCCGACATATGGTCTGGACGCTCAGTCACACGCACGCTCCAACGGCCGCGGAACCAGAGGCCGCAGGCATAGGGCATGCGGCCATTCAGGTGAAGACTCGTTGCTTTGGGGAAAGCGCAACCGCGGCAGCCAGCGCGCGCAAAGAAGCGAGGTCCGTAGTATACCCCATCCCTGCCCCGACCACCGGCCCTGCCGCCCCCGGCCGCGACTGGCGTATGCTGTTGCACCGACGGCGCAGCCGTCACTGCCTGAAGGAGACGGCGCGTGGCGAAGTGGACACGGACGATCGGCGTGGTGGCGGGCCTGCTGGCGGGCCTGGTGGCGGTGGTCTCGGCGCGGGACCGGATCTTCACCAACCCCAAGCCCGACGGGCACTTGCGGGCGCTCTTCCCCAAGGCGGCCGCCTTCTCGCCGCTGTCCGGCACCCCGGTCCACTTCAAGGCCTTCGCCGCCGACCCGAAGACCACGCCCAATCCCCCACTGCTCGGGTATGCCTTCTGGACGACCGACCTCGTGCCCAACGAGTTCGGCTACCACGGTCCCATCCACGTGCTGGTCGGCATGGACCTCACCGGCGTGCTCACCGGCGCCGTCGTCGACTACGACTCGGAGCCCTACGGCTATTTCTCGGTGCAGCCGCCCGAGTTCGCGGCCCAGTTCATCCGCAAGAGCGTCCGCGCCCCGTTCAAGGTGGGCGACGACGTGCACGCGGTGTCGCGCGCCACCATCTCGATTTCGAGCGCCACGCGCGCCATCCGCGACAGCGCCCGCATCATGGCCAAGACGTTCCTGAAGCCGGCTGACGTCAAGCCGTGATGCAGCCCGACGACCCCTGGGGGTTCGAGGAAGAAGCGGCCGAGACCTGGACCGACCTGCTCGGCGCGCAGGCGGTGGACCTCGGCGTGCTGGCCGTGTTCCTGGTGCTGGCCTACGTCAGCTTCCATCGCAAGAGCGTCCTGCTCAAGTACGTCACGCTGGTCGCCGCGGTGGCCTACATGGGCTTCGCCAAGAGCTACCTCATCTCGATCACCAACATCTTCAGCGTGCTCGAAGGCAACCTGCCGGTCTTCAAGTACAACCTGGCCTGGTATCTCTTCTTCGGCTTCACGGTCGTCTCTACAGTGCTGTGGGGCCGCTTCTATTGCGGGCGGGTGTGCGCCTACGGCGCCTTCACACAGCTCATGGACGCGGTGCTGCCGGCGGGGTGGCGCGTGGACGTGCCCACGGCGCTCGAGAAGCGCGCCGGCTGGATCAAGTTCGGCCTGCTCGCCGGGGTCCTGGCCTACTTCTTCGTGACCAAGGACACGATGGTCTACCGCTTCGTCGAGCCGTTCTGGATGTTCGGCCGCTCCGAGACCAGCGTGCTGCTGTGGGCCGGCCTCGGCGTGCTGCTGCTGGCCACGGTCTTCGTGCGCAACCTTTATTGCCGCTTCCTGTGCCCGGTCGGCGCCACCCTCGGCCTGATGTCGCTCGTCACCCTCTTCAAGATCAAGCGCTGGTCGGAGTGCAACACCTGCAAGATCTGCGAGAAGACCTGCCAGTGGGGCGCCATCGACGGCCCGCGCATCATCCTGACCGAGTGCGTGCGCTGCGACGACTGCGAACGGGTCTACGCCGACACGGCCAAGTGCCCGCACTGGCGCATCCTCGACTACAAGAAGCGCAAGGGCGGCATGATCCCGCTCACGCCCGTGCGCGGCTGACGGCGCGCCTCACATTCGCGTCGCTCACTCGCGTCGCACTCGACACGGCATCTCCCTCCTGCTCACCCTCCGCGCGGCGCGGACGGTGGGCGGATCCACGTGACCGACCCGCCGCTGCTCCGGAGTTCGCCGTCGGGAGACACCGTGCCGTGCACGCCGCTCGCCGTCATGGGCCCGCTCCGGTGCGCGCACGCTCGTGGGCATACGGTGCGGGTGGCGAGTGGCAGTGCGTGCTGCGGCGAGACCTCCGATTTCGCCGCGACGACCCCCATCGCGACAGCCCGCGGCTGGGTGACGACGCCGGCTGGCGCCAGGCGGCGCGGCGCCAGAAATTTGGGTCTCCGAGCCATTGACGATCGCCTCTCGTGGTGACGCTGTGCGAATTCCCCAGGTGAACGTTCTTGAGTGAGCCGCGAGGACCCCACCGCGTCAGCCCGCGGCTCAGCAACGGACGACGCGACGCTAAGGCGTCGGCGGATGCCGTATCGTGACGCGGCCCTGGAGGCCACTCGAGATGCGGACCTGGTTGTCGGCCGTCACGATCACCGCCTCCACCCCGGGCAGCCGCTCGACGAGGGCCATGCCGCGCTCCGGGCCGAGGATGAAGACGCCGGTCGAGAGGCCGTCGGCCAGGGCGGCGGCGCGGGCCACGATGGTGACGCTGCGGCAGCCGCGGGCCGGCTGGCCGGTGTCCGGATCGAGGATGTGGTGGTAGCGGACGCCGTCCTTCAGGAAGAAGCGCTCGTAGTCGCCCGAGGTGCTGAAGGTCGCGTCGCCGAGTTCGACCGAGGCGAACGGCTCGCCGCCGGGGCCGCGCGGGTCCTGGATGCCGAGCCGCCACGGCGTGTCGCCGGCGCGCCCGCCGGCGTAGAGGTCGCCGCCGGACTGGATCAGGAAATCGCCAATGCCGGCCCGGCGCAGGAGGGCGGCGGCCCGGTCGACCGCGTAGCCCTTGCCAATCCCGCCGAGGTGCACGCGGATTCCCGGACGGGTGATCGCCGCCGTTCCGCCCGCCTCGTCGACGACGACGGCGCGGTAGTCCACCCGCGGCAGGCGCGTGGCGATCTCTTCGGGCGCGGGCACGCGGTTGTCCTGGTCGTGGTCGAACTTCCACACCTCGGCCAGCGCCCCGAAGGTGACGTCGAACTTGCCCTCGGTCCAGGCGCTGACCTGCGCCGCCGCCGCGAGCACGCGGCGCGTGTCGTCGTGCAGCGACACGGCCACGCCGGCGCCGGCGCGGTTGAGGCGACTGACGTCGCTGCCCTCGCGCCACACGCTCAGCAACCCGTCGAGCCGATCGAAGTCCGCAAACACCTGCGCGAAGGCGGCGCGCGCCGCGGCCTCGTCGGCCGTCCACGCCGTCAGGTGCAGTTCCGAGCCCATGGCCAGGCGCCGCTCGTCGACGAGGCGCGGCTCGACCGTCGGCGCCTCGCCGGCGCACGCGCCCAGGCCGATGACGACGGCCACGGCCACCGCGGTGCGAATCGCCAGTTCTCGACGCATCCTGCACATATGCTAAACGGCGTTCGGCGCGCGGTCGCGCCGGCCGTCACGAGAGGATGACTTCATGGCCCCATCGCTGCGCCGTCTGTGGCTGGTCGTGCCAGTTGCCACGCTGGCCCTCGCCGCGTCGAGTGAGGCTGGCGTGACCCGGCTGGAGGTCACCCGCCGCGAGGTGGTGATGAGCGGCCAGTCCTTCGGCGCCGCCGGCCCCTACGAGAAGCTCTCGGGCACCGTCCATTTCGCCCTCGATCCGCGGGCCCCGGGCAACGCCGCCATCGTCGATCTCGCCCTCGCGCCGCGTAACCCGCAGGGCCTGGTGGAGTTCACCGCCGACTTCTACCTGATCAAGCCGGTCGATCCGGCCCGCGGCAACGGGCGCCTGTTCTACGAGGCCGGCAACCGCGGCACCAAGCGCATCCTGCCGGTGTTCCAGGGCGCGACCGGGTCGGACGATCCGACGACCGCGGCCGAGTTCGGGAACGGCGCCTTGATGCAGCAGGGCTTCACGCTGCTGTGGATGGGGTGGCAGTGGGACGTCCCGCCCGGGCGCATGCGCATGGCCATTCCCATCGCCACCGAGGCTGGACGGGCGATTACCGGGCTCGTGCGCGGCAACTTCATCCCGGGCGCCAGCGCCACGACCGCCTCGGTGGCCGACCGCGGCCACGAGGCCTACCCCGTCGTCGATCCGGGCAGCGCCGCTCACGTGATGTACGTGCGCACGCTGCCGGCCGACCGGCCCACCGTGGTGCCGCGGGCGCAGTGGCGCTTCTCCGGGCCCGGCACGGTCACCCTCGACGGCGGCTTCACGCCCGGACGCATCTACGACGTCGTCTACCAGGCGCGCGATCCGCGGGTGGTCGGCGTCGGGCTGGCGGGCACGCGCGACCTCATCAGCTTCTTCAAGCACGCCACGGCGGCGGCCGGGAACCCCTCCCCCGGGTTGCGTCACGCCATCGGTTGGGGGGTGTCGCAGACGGGCCGCTTCCTTCGCCACTTCGTCTACCAGGGCTTCAACCAGGACGAGCAGGGGCGCATCGTCTTCGACGGCGTGTTCGATCAAGTGGGCGGCGCCGGGCGCGGCAGCTTCAACCACCGCTTCGGCCAGCAGTCCCGCGACCAGTTGCAGCACTTCAACATCCACTACCCGGTGGACATGTTCCCGTTCACCGACGAGGACCAGACCGATCCGGTCACCGGGCTGACCGACGGCCTGCTGGCGCGGGCCCGGCGCACGAACACCGTGCCGAAGTTCGTGCACCTGCTGACCAACTCGGAATACTTCAACCGCGCCGGCTCGCTCGTGCACACCGACGTCACCGGCACGCGCGACGTGCCGCCGCCCGACACCAGCCGTATCTACATGGTGGCGTCGGCGCCGCACATCGTCGGCGCCTTCCCGCCGGCGCCGTTTGCCGACCAGGACTTCCTCGGCCGCGCCGACATGAATCCGCTGGTCTACACGCCGGTCATCCGCGCGATTTTCCGCGCCCTCGATCACTGGATCGTCGACGGCACCGCCCCGCCGCCGAGCCGCTATCCGAGGCTGGCCGACGGCACCCTGACCACGCCCGAGCGGGCCGGCTGGCCGGCGGTGCCGGGCTTTCCGCTGCCCCAGGCGCCGATGACGACCTATCGCCTGGACTTCGGGTCCGAGTGGGCCGCGGGCCTGGTCACCAAGGAACCGCCGGGCCTGGGCGCGCCGTTTGTGAGCCTGGTGCCAGCGGTGGACGAGGCCGGCAACGGCCGCGGCGGCATCCGCCTGCCGGAGATTGCCGCGCCACTGGCCACGCACACCGGCTGGAACTACCGCCACGAGTCGATTGGCGCCTCAGGCCGGCTGGCCAGCGAGATCGGCGCCTACCTGCCGCTGCCCCGCACCCGCGCCGAACGCGAGCGCGGCGGCGACGGCCGGCAGTCGATTGCCGAGCGCTACGCCAGTCGCGAGGACTATCTGGGCCGCATCGCCTTGGCCGCCGTGGCCCTGGTGCAGGAGCGCCTGCTCCTGCCCGAGGATGTGCCCGACATGATCGCGCGCGCGGCCGCGCACTACGACTGGGCAACCCGGTAGCCTGACGGCGCGATCGGGCAAGGGCGCGAGCTCAGGGGCCGGGCCTCAGAGCATGAACCCGACGTCGCTCGTCGGGAAGTTGGCCAGCGTCGGGAAGGTCGCCGCCAGTTCCCCCGGCGAGGCCCCGAACCACTTGCCGAGCGTGGCGCCGAACTGCGCCGTGCTGATCCGGGGAATCCACGCGCCGCGGCTGCCGGAGTCGTCGGGACCGCCCAGGGCGAGTTCCGGCTGCTGGCCGTAGATGCCGCCGCGCACCGCGCCGCCCAACACGAACTGCTGATTGCCCCACGCGTGGTCGGTGCCGGAGCCGTTGGGTTGGAACGTGCGGCTGAAGTCGGACTGCGTGAAGGCGGTCACGTTGCCGGCCATGCCGATCTCCTCGGTGGCCAGATAGAAGGCGCCCATCGCCGACGACAGCTCGCGCAGCAGCCCGGTGTGGTTGCCGTCCTGCGAGGTGTGCGTGTCGTAACCGCCCATCGAGCAGAAGAAGACCTGGCGGCCCGGCCCGATCTGCGAACGCATCTTGATCAGTTTGGCGACCTCGCGCAGCTGGGTGCCGAGCCCGTTGCCGGGGAACACGGTGTTGACCGTGGCCGACGTGCCCTTGAGCGCCTCGGCCAGTTGCAGACCGTCGGCAAACGAGTCGTTGGCCGCCGCCCGCAGCGGATTGCCGCCGTCCATGGCCAGCATCGCCGCCACGGCCGCCTTGCGGGCGTCGGCGGCCGACTGCGGATAGATCGACATGCCCGACAGGCCCAGGCTCGCCCCCGGCGGGATCACGTTGGGGGCGCCGCCGCCGCTCTGCAGGAACATCGCCGGCGACGACACCGACACCGCCCCGAGGGTGTCGTTCACGCCGAACACGTCGAGGAGGCGCCCGCCCCAGCCGCCCGAGACCACGTCCTGCGACGAGCCGGTCTGGGCCTGGAGCGACTGGTCCGAGTGCGAGAACAGATTGGCCGGGGCCAGCAGCCCCTGCTGATACTGGGCCCGGGTCAGCGGCCGCTCGAGCGATCCGGTATTGAGCACGACCGCCAGCCGGCCGCCGCCGAAGCCGGCGTTGAGCTCACTCAGGGAGTTGTTGAAGGCGTACTGATTGCCCGCGCCGTCGGCCACCGGCGACAGCAGGCGGCTCGGCGCCAGCGCCAGTCCGGCGCGCAGCGAGCTGTAGGCCGAGTACTTCGCGGTGTCGATCGGCACGATCATGTTGTTGCCGTCGTTGCCCCCGAACAGGAACACGCAGACGAGGGCCTTGTAGTCGGTGAGCACCGGGGCGGCCGAGGCATCGGCCACGAACCACGAGCGGGCCGGGCCGAAGCCGAGACCGGTGAGGCCGAGGGTGGCGAGCCGCGAACTCAGCTTCAGGAAATGACGGCGGGCGGGCTTGTGCGTATGCATGGCGTGGTCTCGTCGAAAGGCCGGGAATCTAGGGAATCACCACGGTCTGGAACGCCGTGGCGGGACCGGCCCCGCAGGCGTTGACCGCGCGCACACTGAGCACGTAGGTGCCCGCCGGCGCCGCGGCGGCAAAGCCGCGGGCAGGCGTCGGGAAGGTGCCGCTGTAGGTGCCCGACACCAGGATCTGATAGCTGGTCGCCGGCGTGCCGCCCGACGGCGCATCCCAGCTCATGACCACGGCGTTGCCGGCGCGCACGGCCGAATAGCTCATCGGCACGCGCGGCAAGGCGCAACTGGTGCTCGGCACGGTGAGCGTGGCCGCGCTGGTCTGCGCGCTCGAGCCGGCCGCGTTCACTGCCCGCAGGCGCAGCGTGAAGGTGCCGTCGAAGACGTTGGGCACCGACAGCTCCTCGCTGAGCGGCAGCGGCACCGACGCGGTCAGCGGCCCGGTGATGTCGAGCATCAGGCCGGTCGGCTCGCCGCCGGCATAGGAGTTCTTCCACGCCAGGAACAGCAGCCGGCCCTTCACCGCCGCCTGGAAGTTGGTGGGCGTTGCCGGCTTCACCGGCACGGCCACGTTCACCCTGATCTCGTTGCCGGGCAGGCTGACCTCGCCGCCGTTCATGGCTCGCAGCCGCAGGTAGAAGCTGCCGGCCGGCACCGTGAAGCTGAAGGTGGTGGCGGCGCTGCCGGTCGGCACCGAAGCGATGACCGCGCCGGGCGAGAGGCTGCCTTCGAGCAGGTAGCTGGTCGGGGCCGGACCGAGGTCGGGCGGATTCCAGCGCAGCGTCATCTGGTTGCCGGCCTGCCATTCCACCCGCAAGCCGGTCGGCGGCTGCACCGTGCTCGGAATGACGCCGCCAGCCGTGAAGCCGTTGCCGTAGACCGAGTACTCGCTCGAGATGGCGGCCAGGTAGAGCGCGCCGATGGCGCGCTGGTTGGCATCCGAGGCCGGGACGGCAGTGGTGGCGGTGATGAGCAGCGAGCGGAGCTGGGGCGACATGCGGCCCATCATCAGGCGCTGGTTCACGAGGTCCACGAGCGCGGCGGCGTCGCCGGCCACGGTGGTGAAGAGGGTGCGGTCGATGGCGTAGGCCGAGCCGTACTGGCCGGTGATGATGCCGTAGATGAAGTTGGCCCGCTGGATGGCCAAGGCCGGCGGATAGAGCTGGAACTCGGGGCCGAAGACGCCGGGCTGATTGGCCAGGGTGGCCGTCGGCGAGTAGAAGCTGAACACCGTCTGCGGCGTGAGCACGCGCTGGCTCAGGTTCGAGAAGACGAACTGGAAGCTGTCGGGGTTGCTGATGGTGGCCCCGAGCGCGCGGCCGAACCCGATGACGTGCAGGACCGGGTCCTTGAGGCGGCCGTGCAGGACCGCCGACGGGTTGAGGGCTTCGGGGTCGAGCAGGATGGCGCGCCAGCACCGCGCGCAGATCGCCGCGCACGCCGGCGCCGTTGTCGATGAAGACGTTGACGACGCGGTTGATGTACTGCGGCGAGGGGTTGCTCGTGACCATCGACCGGATGAGACGCGTGACCACGAAGGGCGGCAGGTTCGGGTGGTTGAAGACGCTGTCGACGACCAGGTCGATTTCCTGCGGCGCGGTGAGGCCGGCCGGCACGGTCACGCCGCTCAGCAGCGTCTTGGCCGCGGTGTCGTGGCGGCTGGCCGTGGGCGTGGCGATGCAGTTCGCCCTCGAAGTACTCCGGGTTGGAGTTGGACGGCGTGGCGCCCGGCTTGGTGGGATAGGTCCATCCGGTCAGGGCCCGCGCGATACTCGGCGATGGTCGCCTGCGAGTAGGTGGGTATCGGCTGCCCGAGGCCATCGAGCTTCTGGCTGCCGTCGCTGTTCAACTCCCACACGCCGACCGAGAAGAGCTGCAGCAGCTCGCGGGCGTAGTTCTCGTTGGGCGAGGCCGTGGCCGTGGCCTTGCGGTTGAACACGTTGTCGAGGTACTTGCCCATCGTCGGGCTGAGCGACACCTCGCGCAGCAGCGTGCGGTAGTTGCCGAAGGCGTTGCGCGACAGCAGGCGCACCCAGGGCGTGAGGGCCGCTCCGTCGCCGACCTTGTTGGCCGACACGACGACGATCTGGCTGAGGGCGAACATCGCGCGCTGGCGCACCTGGTCGGGCCCGGTGGCCATGTTCAGATAAACCTGCGCGCGCAGCTGGCTGCCGTCGAGACCGTCGGGCACGAGGCTTTCGGGCATCTGGAACTGGTTGGTCAACCAGGCCTGGGGTCCGAGGCCCTGCACCGACGCGACGTCGATGGCGGTCGGGCCGAACGTGGCCTGCTCGAGGAAATGCACCGCGGTGGTGGCGTCGGTGCCTTGTGCAATCGCCGTGCGGCACGTACAAGAACTGGACGAGCGCCGACGAGAACTGCAAGTCGTCGCCACGAAGCCCGGGGGCCGCGGCCGACGCGGGACAGCCCTTGAATCTCACACGTTTCCGGCACGTTCATGCGCCCTACCTCGCTCGAGCGTCGATCGGAAGAACCGTCGACCACCCTCGACCGAGCAGGAACTATGCCAGAGCTTGCCGGCGGCCGGCGGCTACTCGTAGTAGCGCTTGTAGCGGCCGCGCCGGAACAGCAACCCGCCGAGCGGACCGAGCCAGTTGAGCACGTGGTACATGTAGCCCAGGTCCATCAGCTCGATCAGGTTGCCGTCGAAATCGCGGACGAAGAAGAACGAGTGACCGCGCGGCGACCGCTCGGGCGTGCTGACGATCTCGACGCCCTGGGCCTTGAGCTGGTCGTGCCACTTCTGCAGGTCGGTCACGTTGAACGAGAAGTGCGTCAGGCCGATGCGGTTCCAGGGAATGGCGGCCGGCGGCTGGCTGGGCTCGAAGGCGAAGATCTCGAGCACGCCGCCGCCCGGCACCCGGATCCACCCGATCTTGCACTGCGGCGCCGGCGCGTCGACGCCGAAGAAGCCGCGCACCCGGTCGGGCGGCGTGTCGGCCACGCCGACGAGCGGACAGCCGAACAGCTCCGAGTAGAACTTCACGGCCTGGTTGAAGTCGGACACGGTGAGGCCGACGTGACTGAAGGAACGGGCGCGCATGGCGCCGATGGTATCAGGGCCGCGGGCCGGACCCGCCCAGTTCGGTGTCGCGGATGTGATCGGCGACGCGCAGCGCCTGGGCCACGATGGTCAGGCCGGGATTGACCGCGGCCGACGAGGGGAAGAACGACGCGTCGACCACGAACAGATTGTCCACGTCGTGGGCCCGGCAGAACGGGTCGAGCACCGAGGTGCGCGGGTCGTTGCCGAAACACAGCGTGCCGCACTGGTGGGTCGTGTTCTTGCGTCTTGTGCGAGTGGCTCATGACCGTCCAGAAGCCGAGCCGCTTCAGCATCCGCCGGGTCTCGGCCACCAGCCGCGTCGTGGGCGGCGACGTTGTTGGGCCGGTAGTGCAGCTCGATTCGCCCGCCCGGCGCCGAGGGTGACGCGGTTGTCGGGATGCGGCAGGTCTTCCGACATCGCCAGCCAGTCGACGCCGCGCGCCACCCAGGCGTCGTAGGCCCACAGCGGAATCCTCGGGATGATGCCGTCGCCCACCACCTTGGCCATGATGCCGTGCGTGCGCCCCTGCGACTGGATGTGGCCGAGCGGATAGTCGGCGCCGGGGCCGCCGAAGTAGAAGTCGTTGATCGCCACGGTCTTCTGGAACACCGCGTCGTTGGGGCGGAACGGGTGGAAGCCCTGCATCATCGTGGCCAGGTGGGCCATGTAGCGGCGGCCGACCAGCCCGGACGAATTGGCCAGGCCGTGGGGATGACGGTCGGTGGCCGAGCGCAGGAGCAGCGCCGCGGAGTTGGCCGCGCCGCACGACGCCACGACCAGCCCGGCCTCGACGCGCACCACCTCGCCGTCGCGCTCCACCTCCACGGCGGTCGACGCGCGTGCCCGACGGCGTCGGTGATCAGGCGGCGGGCGAAGCTGCCGGTCCACAAGTCCACGTTCGGGTGGGTCACCGCCGGCTCGACGCAACACACCTCGGCGTCGCTCTTGGCGCCCAGCCGGCACGGGAACGAGTTGCACGTGTTGCACAGCACGCAGCCGGCGGCGCCGCCCGGATCGAGCACGCCCGAGCGGCAGCGGCGACGGATGCAGGCCCTGGGCGCGCAAGTCGTCGACGAGCCGTTGCACGGCCGGCGCATGCGGCACCGGCGGGTGCGGGAACGGGCCGCGCGGCGGGTCGGTGGGGTCGAGCGCCCGCCTGCCCGCGCACGCCGAAGAGCACGCTCGGCCCGGTCGTAGTAGGGGGCCAGCGTGTCGTAGTCGATCGGCCAGGCCGGCGACACGCCGTCGAGGTGCCGCAGCTCGCCGAAGTCCTCGCGCCGCAGGCGGTAGAGCACGCTGCCCCAGAACTTGGTGTTGCCGCCGACGCAGTAGTGGGTGTAGGGCGTGAACGCCTGGCCGCGCTCGTCGAGCCAGCGCTCGGCGGCGCGGTAGCGCAGGTCGCGCCAGACCGCCTCGGGACTCCAGTTCTCCGCTTCCCGCGGCACCGCCTCGCCGCGTTCGAGGATCAGCAGGCGCGCCCCGCTGTCGGCCAGGGCGCGGGCCATCGTGCCGCCGCCGGCGCCGGAGCCGATGATGACGACGTCGTAGCCGATCGGCCATCACGACGGCCGGCGCCGGGCCGGCGGGCGCCAGCCGCCGCGTAGATCTGCTCCATCAGGCGCTGGTCCTCGATGGCCCGCTCGAGGCTCATCTCCGGCGCGCGGCCGGTCGGCGATGGCCGCGGCGAAGTCGCGGTACATCGCCTGGTAGCCGCGGATGTCGCGGAAGCCCGGGAAGTGCAGGCGCGGCAGCCCCTGGCCGCGCGTCAGCACGAACAGGCCGTTCGATTCGAAGGTGATGACGCCGCGCCGGCCGAACAGCTTCGACAGCCGCAGGCCGCGGAAGAGCGACGGCACCTCGCGCGAGTAGTAGAGCGCGCCGACCGCCTCGTTGTCGTACTCGAAGGCCACCATCATGCTCTTGGCCCGCCGGTCGGGTCCGTCGCGCGAGATCGACGGGCGGTAGCCGCGCACCGAGACGATGCGCGGGCCGAGGCTGCCGGCGATGTGCAGCCAGTGGATGCCCTCCTCGAAGAAGGCATCGCCGCCGGCCATCGCCTCGTCGTTGCGCCAGTCGTCGGCGCTCTTCAGCCGGTGCGCGATGGTCGTGAAGTGGGCGAACACCATCTCGCCGATGTGGCCGTCGCGCAGCAGCCGGCGCAGGCTCACGGCCAGCGGCTTGTAGTGGTCGTTCTCGCCGACCAGGACGACCCGTCCGGCCCGATCGCGCGCGGCGCGCACCGTCTGGAAATCGGCCAGGGTCGGGAACGCCGGCTTCTCGACCAGCACGTGTTTGCCGGCGGCCAGCGCCGCCAGCGTGAGGTCGCGGTGGATAGACCGGCGGGACGGCGATGACCACCGCGTCGACGGCCGGGTCGTCGATCGCCGCCTGGTAGCTGCCGTAGGCGGTCTCGCCGCCGAACGTCCGCTGGAACGCCTCGCGCCTTGGCCAGGTCGCGGCTGGCGTAGCGCGCACGGATGCCGCCGCCGAGCGCGCGCAGGTGCCGGCTGTGCACGCGCGTGATGAAGCCGCATCCGAGAAAGGCGAGGTGAGGGGCGGGGGCATCGGGCGTGGGGCCGGCCCCGGAGGGCCGATCTCGAGTGTACAACGCCGCGGGCGGCGGCAACTGATTCGGCTAGACTGGGCGCCGTGCAGCGCCGCCGGTTCGCGTCGTCGCTGGTCGCGCTGCTCGGCGGGGCCGCCTTCAGCCGCCCCGCCCCGGGCGCGGCCCAAGTCTTGCCCTGGCAGGCGGTCCCTCGCGGCCCCTATCAGCCGAGCGTCGCCGTCGCCTGGAATACGGCGCTGCTCGAGGCGGTGCGCCGCACCACCTTCCGGCCGATGTGGACGGCGCGAGCCCTGGCCGTCGTCCACACCGCGATGTTCGATGCCTGGGCCGCCTACGACCCGGTCGCCACCGGGGTCTACTGGGATCGCGACATCCGCCGGCCGCTCGGCGATCGCACCGACGCCGTGGCGCGCGACGCCGTGAGCATGGCCGCCTACCGCGCCCTCGCCGACCTCTTCCCCACCCAGACCACGGCGCTGTTCGATCCGCTGCTGCAGCGCCTCGGCCTGGCCGCGGCCGCGACGTCGACCGATCCGGCCACGCCGGTGGGGCTCGGCAACCGCTGCGCTGCGCTCGTGCTGGCGGCGCGCCACGCCGATGGCTCCGGCCAGCTCGGCACCCTCGACGGCGTGCCCTACAGCGACTCCACGCGGCTACGCGCCGGTCAACAGCCCCGAGCGGCTGGACGACCCGAACCGCTGGCAGCCGCTGCGCAACCCCGACGGCAGCGCCCAGGTCTTCATCGCCCCGCACTGGGGGCTGGTCAGCCCCGTTTGCGCTCACCTCGGCCAGCCAGTTCCGGCCGCCGCCGCCGCCGCAGTATCCGGACCCGCGCTACCGGGACGAGGCCGAGGCCGTCCTCCGCCTCAGCGCTGACTCTGACCGACCGCGAGAAGGCGATCGCCGAGTACTGGGCCGACGGACCGAATACCGAGACGCCGCCGGGGCACTGGGCGTTGTTGGCCGAGGCCCTGGCCGCCCGCAATCGCCACACCCTGACCGACGACGTCGTCATGTTCTTCGCTCTCGGCAACGCCATGCTCGACACCAGCATCGCCGTCTGGGAAGCCAAGACCACCTTCGACTACGTGCGCCCGCGCTCGGCCATCCGCTTCCTCTTTGCCGGCCGCACCGTGCCGGCCTGGGGCGGATCCGGGCCAGGGCACGCGTCTGTATTTCCGGCGAGACGTTCCAGTCCTACATCGCGACGCCGGCGTTTGCCGAGTACCCTTCCGGGCACAGCGGCTTCAGCGCCGCGGCGGCCTCGGTGCTCACCGCGTTCACCGGCAGCCCGCTCTTCGGCGCCTCGGTCACGATCCGCGCTGGGGGGTCGGGCGTCGAGCCGGGCCACGCCCCGGCCGTGGACGTCACGCTGACCTGGCCGACCTTCGACGAGGCCGCCGTCGAGGCCGGGCTCTCGCGCCGCTACGGCGGCATCCACTTCGAGAGCGCCGACCTGGCTTCGCGCGCGATGGGCGCGGCCATCGGCCGTCTGGTGTGGCAGAACGTCGAGCAGCGGCTCGGCGGACGGCCGCGCCGCCGCCCTTGAGCCCGCCCGGGCTTGCGGGAGCGGAAGCGCAATCGGTATGCTCTCGGTCCCCGGAGGAAGTGCCATGGCCATGAAGACCGCCGCTGATTTCGATCCCGAAGTGCTGATCCTGTTCGACGCCTACGTGCACGGCGCGCTCGACCGGCGCGGCTTCCTCGACCGCGCCGCGAAGTACGCCGTCGGCGGCGTCACCGCGGCGGTGCTGCTCGAACAGCTCAGTCCCAACTTCGCCGAAGCCCAACAGGTGGCCAAGGACGACGCCGCGGCTCAAGGCCGAGTTCGTCGAGTACGCCTCGCCGCAGGGCTACGGCACGATGCGCGGCTACCTGGTGCGGCCGGCCAAGGCCGCGGGCAAGCTGCCCGGCGTGGTCGTGATCCACGAGAACCGCGGCCTCAACCCCCACATCGAGGACATCGCGCGCCGGGTCGCGCTCGACAACTTCATCGCCTTTGCCCCCGACGCGCTGACGCCGCTCGGCGGCTATCCGGCCGGCGGCGAAGACGAGGCGCGGGCCCTGTTCGGCAAGCTCGAGCAGCCCAAGACCCGCGAGGACATGGTGGCCGCGGCCACCTTTCTCAAGAGCCACGCCGAGTGCACCGGCAAGCTCGGCGCCGTCGGGTTCTGCTACGGCGGCGGCATCGCCAACTTCCTGGCCACGCGCGTGCCCGGAAGTGGCCGCGGCCGTGCCGTTCTACGGCGGGCCGGCCCCGATCGACGACGTGCCCAAGATCAAGGCGCCGGGTGCTCATCCACTACGCCGGCAACGACGAGCGGGTGAACGCGTCGTGGCCGGCCTACGAGGCCGCCCTGAAGGCGGCCGGCGTGAACTACGCAGATGTTCATGTATGCCGGCACCGCAGCACGGCTTCAACAACGACACGACGCCCCGCTACGACAAGGACGCGGCGGCGCTGGCCTGGACGCGGACCATCGACCTCTTCAACGCCGCCCTGCGTTCGTAGGGCGACGCCGATGCCGCGACTGAACGCGCTCGGACAAGCCGTCGGCGATGCCCTCGACGGCTGGCAGGCGCCGCCCCGCCCGCCCGCGAACCGCTCGAGGGACGCTGGGCCCGCCTCGAGCCGCTCTCGCCCGACCAGCACGGGCCCGCGCTCTTTGACGCCAACGCCCTCGACGCCGAGGGGCGCAACTGGACGTACCTGCCGATCGGGCCGTTCCCGGCGTTTGCCGACTACGACGCGTGGCTGCGGGCGGTGGCGCCCGGCGACGACCCGCTCTTCTTCACGCATCGTCGACCGCGCCGGCGCGACCGCCCGGTCGGCGTGGCCAGCTACCTGCGCATCGAGCCGGCCGCCGGGTCGATCGAAGTGGGCCACATCAACTTCTCGCCGCTGGCGCAGCGCACCCGCGCGGCCACCGACGCGATCTACCAGATGATGCGCCACGCCTTCGCGCTCGGCTACCGCCGCTACGAGTGGAAGTGCGACGCCCTGAACGAGCCGTCACGGGCCGCGGCCGACGCGCCTCGGCTTCACCTTCGAAGGCCTCTTCCGCCAGGCGCTGGTCTACAAGGGCCGCAACCGCGACACGGCGTGGTACTCGATCGTCGATCACGAGTTTCCCGGCCCTCGATGCGCGCCTATCAGGCCTGGCTTGCCGACGACAACTTCGACGCCGCCGGACAGCAGCGCCGCCGCCTCGCCGATCTGATCACCGCCGCAGCGCCGCGCCGCCGTACAGCGCCCTGGTCGCGCTCAGGCTCGACCGCACCGGCTGGCGCCAGTATTCTAGAGGCGCATGCATAGCTCGACTGTTTCAGGTTTCGTCGCGCCGCTCGTGGCCGCGGGGCTCGTCCTCGTTGCCGGCCCGGCCCCGGCCCAGACCCCGGAGATCATGGATTCGGGGCGGCGCACGATGACCGCCGAGCGCATGCTCGACGACGAGCGGATCGTGCTCGACGGAGTGCTCGACGAGCCGGCCTGGGGCCGCGCCCAGCACGGCGGCGAGTTCATCATGCAGGACCCGGTGCTCGGCGGCGCGCCGACCGAACGCACCGAGGTGCGCGTCGTCTTCAACCGCGACCATCTCTACATCGGCGCCACCATGTTCGACTCGGAGCCCGACCGCCTGCGCGGCAACACCCGCAAGCGCGACGAGTTCCTGAGCGCCGACGACCGCTTCATGTGGACGATGGACACGTTCCTCAACCAGCAGACCGGCTACTTCTTCGAGATGAATCCGTCGGGGCTGATGGCCGACGCGCTGAAGGGCCCGAGCGGCAGCAACGCCCGCGAGTGGGACGGCATCTGGAACGCGAAGGCCCGGCAGAGCGAGATCGGCTGGGTGCTCGAGATCGACATCCCGTTCCGCTCCATCGCCTTCGATCCGAACGCGCCGGCGTGGGGCATCAACTTCCAGCGCACGGTGCGCCGCAAGCAGGAAGAGCTGCTGTGGACCGGCCACCAGCGCAACCAGGGGCTGCAGCGCATGGCCAACGCCGGCCTGCTCCTCGGCCTGCGCGACATCAGCCCGGGGCGCGGCTTCGAGCTGCGGCCGTATGTGTCGGGCTACGCCGCCGACGCGCCCGGCCGCGCGCCCTCGGTGGCCCGTGACACCTCGGGCGATGTCGGCATCGACATGGCCTACAACCTCACGCCGAGCCTGCGCGCGGTGGCCACGGTGAACACCGACTTTGCCGAGACCGAGGTCGATCAGCGCCTGGTCAACCTCACCCGTTTTCCGTTGTTCCTGCCCGAGCGGCGCACCTTCTTCCTCGACGGCGTCGACCTTCTTCGACCTGCCCTTCAATGCCTTCTTCTCGCGCCGCATCGGCCTGGTCAACGGCCAGCCCAAGCCGATCATCGGCGGGACCAAGCTGAACGGCCAGGCCGGCAGCAACGACGTGGGCGCCCTCTACGTGCGGACCGCCGAGGAGGACAGCAGCCCCGGGCGAGAGCTTCCTGGTCGCGCGGTGGCGGCGGCGCGTGCTGCGGCAGTCGTATTTCGGCGCGTTCTACACCGGCCGCGTCGACGCACGACGGCAGCGCCAGCCCGGGCCGGCACACCGCCGGCGCTGACTTCCGGTTCAGCACCGCCACCTTTCTCGGCAACAAGAACCTCACGGCCACCGGCTACTGGGTGGCCAACTCCACCGGCCACGGCATCGGCGACAGCGCCGCCTACAGCGGCCGGGTGGAGTACCTGAACGACATCTGGGAATCGGCGGTCGAGTTCCAGGAAGTGCAGAAGGACTACAACCCGGCCGTCGGCTTCACGCCGCGCCGCGAGTACCGGCTCTACAACCCCGAGCTCACCTGGAGCCCGCGGCCGACGACCCGCCACCCCTTCATCCGCCGCTTCCGCTTCGGTCTGAACCCGACCGTCTTCACCGACCTCCAGAACCGGAAGCAGACCGTCGAGTTCGACACTGACGCCGTTCCGCCTCGAGCTGCACAGCGGCGACAACGCCGAGGTGCAGGTGTCGCCCAGCTACGAGCGGCTCGACAATCCGTTCGAGATCGCCCCGGGGGTCACGCTGCCCGGCGGGTCCGACTACCAGTTCCGCCGCTACAGCGTGTCGGTGAACACCGCCAACCAGCGCATCGTCGCCCTGCGCCCCCGCGTCGAGTGGGGCACGTTCTTCTCGGGCACGCGCACCGAGTACAGCCCTGGGCGTCGACGTCCGGCCGCGCGCCGGGCGTGCGCGTCAACACCACCTACGAGTACAACCGCGTGGCCCTGCCGCAGGGGCGCTTCGACACGCGGCTGCTGCGCGTCGTCGCCGACACGCAGTTCAGCCCGTTCATGTATCTCGTCAACAACGTGCAGTACGACTCGGTCAGCCGCGGGCTCGGCTGGCAGTCGCGCTACCGGTGGATCGTGCGGCCCGGCAACGACATCTTCCTCGTCTACACCCACAACTGGATCGAAGACCGCCTCGACCCCGGCAACCGCTTCCTCACCCTCGACCGCCGCGGCGCGGCCAAGGTCGTCTACACCAAGCGCTTCTAGGCCTTCGGCCGGCGTCGGGCAGCGCTCACGTCGGGCGCGTCTTCGCCGAGCGCGGTGGCCAGGTCGATGAGGTGCTCCTGCTCCTGCCGCAGGATCTCGCGGATGTCTTCGGCGATGGCGTACTCGCCCATCGCCTCGCATTCCTTCACGCGCTGCGCGGTAGTGCGCGGATGGTGTCGGTCTCGTTGGCGAGATCGGCGCGCAGCATCGTCTCGGCGTCGTCGCTGAGCATGACCGACTTGGGCGTCGCCGTGGGCATGCCGCCCAGATAGTCGATGTGCTTGGCGATGGTGAGGGCGTGCGCCAGTTCCTCACCGGCGTGCACCTCCAGCTCCTTCGCGATGCTCATGTAGGCGGCGCCCTTGAGCGCCTGCGAATACACCACGTAGGCGATGATCGCCTGGTACTCGCGCGACAGGTCGTCGTTCAGTCGTTCGATGAGCTGCTGCGCGCGTCAGTGCCTTGTCCGCCATTCGAATGCCTCCTCGGCCACCGGTCATCCGGGCCTCTGCGACGATGGCACGAATCGGCGCGGAACCTATCTCAGCAGCGGCGCCGTGTCGCCCGGCAGCAGCAGTTGGCGGTGCGCCCAGAGCGGCGCGATGCCGTTGCTCATGACCTGCTCGTGGAAGTCGCGCAGGTCGAAGGCCGCGCCCTGCCGGCCTTGCACGTCGTCGCGCAGCTTGCAGCAGCGCCATCTTGCCGAGGAAGTAGCCGCCGTAGGTCGGGTCGTAGGTGCCGCGCTCGGCCTCCTGGCGCGCCGCCGGCGCCGGCAGGTGGGCGCGCGCCTCGAAGAGCCGGGCGGCGTCGTCGACCGTCCACTCGCCGGTGTGCTGCCGGATGCCGGAGATGAGGCGGCAGATGCGCGTCAGCGCTTCGCTGGCCTGGGCCATCCGGTAGCGCGGGTCAGTCGGCGCGGAAGCCCTCGTCGAGCACCATCTGCTCGGCGTAGTGGGCCCAGCCGTCCTGCCCCGACGACGGCTGCGGGAACGGGTTGAGCCCGATCCAGATGCGGCGGATCTTGCCCGGCGTCTTGCGCATGAAGACGCTGTGCACGTAGTGGCCGGGCATCACCTCGTGCGCGCTGATCACGGTCAGCGTCGGGATGTTGAACTTCTGCAGCCACGCGTCCTGGCGGGCGGCATCCCAGCCGGCCTGCGCGTCGGTGACGTAGAAGTAGCTCTTCACCGGCGTGGGCTCGAGCGGCGGCGACGAGTGCATCGAGGCCAGCCCCAGGTCGAAAGGCGGCGCGGCGGCGACGATGACCTTCTCGCTCGGCGGCAGCGTGACCAGGTTCCTGGCCACGACGAACGCCTGCAGCTCGTCGACGGCCTGCTGCGCCGCCGGCGACGAGCGCCCCGCGCGGCGGATGGTTGGCCAGCACGTCGCGCCACACCGCCAAGCGCCGGCCGGCCGCGCATCGACCTTCGCCGCGGCGGCGGTGAAGGCGGCCTCCTGCACGGCCAGCTCGCGCTCGCCGATGGCCAGCAGCTGCGCCGCCGGCAGGTCGATGAGCTCCTCGGCCCGGTAGCGCGCCTCGAGGCCGATCCTTCCCCACCGCGTAGGGCGCGTTGGCCGCCGGCAGCCGCTCCCGCTCGAACCAGGCCACGAAGGTGTCGATCTCGGTGGCGGCCGAAGCGGTGGCGGCCAGCAGCCCGCCCTTGAGCGGCGGGATCGGCGAGGCCGGCGAAAGCCAGCGGCACGTCGGCCGTCAGCATTGCCGATGCGCCCTTCAGCATGCCGCACGCCGCGCTCGGCCATGATCGCGCGGCGGCGCCGTGAGGTTGGCGCGGGCCGCCGCCAGCAGCGCTCGGCACGCCGCGCAGCTTGGCGATGATGCGCCGGGCCCGCACCTCGGCCGGCGACGACTCCATGGTCATCAGGTTGTGCACGCCGTCGGAGATCGCCGAGGCGTAGATCATCAGGTTCTTCTGCCAGTTGCGATTGGCGTCGAGGTCGAGCAGCCAGGCGTCGATGAGGCCCGGCGACGATGCGGTGGTCGACGCGCTCGTCGGGCGTGAGCGGCGCCGCGGGAATGGCCGCGAGCCGCGACCTTCAGCGCCCTCCAGGCCGTCGACCTCGGCGGCACGGCCGGAGCGCTGAAGTCCTCGAGGCGGTCGTCGTACTGGTGCAGGCCGTTGCCGGCGGCAATCGACGGATGGCGCTCGGCGAAGTGTTCGAGGAAGGCGTCGACGAAGGCCTCGAACCGCTCCGGCGGCGGGCGCTGGCGGCGGGGGCGCCGGCGCGCAGGTCACGGTGGAGCAGGCCGAGCACGAGCGCCGAGCACGAGCAGGAGTGGACGCGAGCAGCAGGCATGCGTGCCACGCATGGTAGCGCGGCGCGCGGGCGCAGGCCGGCATGAATGGCGCGGCGCCCGGCGCCCACCCGGCGGCCGGATCTGGACGGGAGAAAAGCGCGTCAGTGATTCGACGACTTGAGCCTGGCCGCCACCGCGGCCAGGCCGCGCACCGACGGCGTGCGGTTCGGCGTGCGCAGCAGCGCCTGCTCGAAGGCCGCCGCCGCCTCCTTGTCGCTGGCCCGCCTCGGCGAGCAGCTCGCCGTACAGTTCGAAGGCCGGCTTGATCGGCTCGGGCGGACCGGACGGCGCCGCCATCGTCAGCTCGACGTCGGCGGCCTCCTTGGCCAGCGCGAGCGCCTGCTCCTTCTGGCCCTTGGCCCACTGGACGATCGCGCCGAGCTGCTTCTCGCGGATGGCATGCGGGCGCGCGGCGTAGGCGTTGGCGCCGCCCTGGGCGCGCTCGCGGATGCCCGTCAGCTGCGCCTCGGCGGCGTCGGCCGTGGCCAGATCGCCGAGCTTGGCGGCGCTGACGCCGACGATGTAGATCCACGAGGCGCTGCCTTCCGACACACCGGTGCCGCTGCCGGGCATGCCATGCCGGGCATGCCCGGCATGGCGGCGTGATCGCCGCCGGCCGGCGGCGCCGCCGCCGGCGCCGGCAACTCGAGCTTCTCCCACTGGCCCGTCTCCTGGATGTAGCGGGCGCGCATGCCCAGGTAGCCGTCGCGGATGCCGCGGTTGGTGGGATTGCGATCGGCCGCCGCCTTGGCCGCGTCGACGTTCTTCTTGGCCTCGTCGAACTGGCCCAGCATCAAGTTGGCGTAGCCGAGCCAGCCGAGCGTGTGGAAGTCTTCGCGGCCCTCGGCCAGCTTCATCTTGGCGTTGAGGTCCACGGCCGCCTGGTAGGCGTCGACGTTGGAGGCGGCCACCTGCGCCCACATGCCGCGCTGGACGTAGATGTGCGAGGGCATGTGCAGCGCGTGCGCCGCCGACGGCGCGATCTTGGCGTAGGCGTTGGCCGCCGCGAGCGCCAGCGGCGCGTGATCCGGGTCATCGAAGGCGTGGATGACGAAATGGGCCGCGCCCGGGTGCTGGGGATTGGCCGCGAAGATCTGGCCGGCAATCGACGCGGCCAGGGCCTGGCGGCGGAAACCGGCGTCGCCGGGGCGGACCGTGCCGAGCAGCGACAGCGCGTAGAGCGTGCCGACCTCGTGGTCGTCGGGATACTGCGCGTACATCGTGGCCATGAAGTTCGCGTAGGCGATGTCGCGGGCCAGCTTGTCGCCGGGCCCGAAGTAGAGCCGCTGCTGCGCCTCGAGGAACTGCTTCTCTTTCGGCAGCTTCGCCTTGGCCAGGCGGGCCTCGTGCGTGGGCGCGAGCCGGTCGAGCGCCTCCTTGGCCTTGGCCAGGTCCTGCTGGGCCCACAGCGGGTGGTTGTGGCTCATCGCCTCACCCCAGTAGGCCATCGCAAACTGAGGATCGGCGGCCTCGGCCTGCTTGAAGGCCACGGCCGCTTCGTCGAACTGGAAATTGTGCAGCGCCTTTACCCCGGTAAGGAACGCGTCCTGCGCCGCCGCCGCCCCCGAGGTGGGAAAGGTGATCGAGCCGAACTGCTGGGCGGTCGGTCGCGCGGTCAGGACCAGCAGCGCCGCCACTCCCACAACCATCGCCGACGCCGTGCGTACGCGAACCATGGTGTCCTCCCCGAGCCGAAGCGGGCGCCGGCACCGCGGGTCCGCGGGGCGCCGCCGGCTAGCTTACACCCTCCCGGGGATGCCTGGCGGCGGCAGTTTGCCTATACTCTTCTCACTCGATTTACCGACGGAGGCCTCCGATGCGTACTCGTGCCCTGCTTGCGGCGTCAGCATTCGTTCTCGCGGCGGGGTCCGCGCTCGTCGTCGGCCAGCAGCAGGCCGCCGAGGCTCCCGCCTCGAGCCGGCCGGCGATGACGCGCCCGGCAGTGGCCGGCCGGCATGGCCTGGTGACGAGCGGGCACCCCATCGTGTCCTCGGCCGGCCTGCAGATCCTGCTCAAAGGCGGCAACGCGTTCGACGCCGTCGCCGCCGTCGGGGCCATGGCCGCGCTTGGCGAACCCGAGATGAACGGCATCGGCGGCAACGGGTTCATGACCGTGTTCCACAAGGGCACCGGCAAGGTGTGGTCGGTGTCGATGGCCGGCGCGGCCCCCAAGCAGCTCGTGCCCGCCGACATGACGCCCGACCTGCTCAACGCCGGCATGAAG
Source organism: uncultured Acidobacteriota bacterium (assembly GCA_963834325.1). Taxonomy (GTDB): domain Bacteria; phylum Acidobacteriota; class Vicinamibacteria; order Vicinamibacterales; family UBA2999; genus CADEFD01. Next base: position 858,570 of record CAWIBL010000012.1, on the reverse strand, counting down.
GCCGGCATCACCCCCGGCAACATCGGCGGCTACCTGTCGATCATCGAACGCTACGGGACGATGACCCTGGCCGAGGTGTTCGCGCCGGCCATCGACTACGCCGAGCAGGGCTATCCCATCGACCCGATGCTGGCGCTGTCGATCGCCCGCGGCGCCAAGAATCTCGCGCGCTACCCCACCACCGCCAAGATCTTCATGCCCGGCGGCGAACCGCTCAAGGCCGGCGACCTGCTCAAGAACCCCGACTACGCCGCGACGCTCCGCAAGCTGGTCGAGGCCGAGACGCAGGCCACGGCCAAGGGCGCCACGCGCGAGGCCGCCATCCGCGCCGCCTTCGACCGCTTCTACAAGGGCGACATCGCGCAAGAGTTCGAGCGCTTCTTCAAGGAGCACGGCGGCGTGCTCACCGCCGCCGACCTGGCGGCCTTCTCGCCCCAGTGGACCGAGCCGCTGCACACGACCTACCGCGGCCATGACGTCTACAGCAATCCGGCCACGTCACGCGGCGGCTTCGAAGTGCTCATGGGCGCGAACCTGATCGAGAGCGTGGACCTGAAGACCGCGGGCCCGGGCTCGCCCGCGGCGCTGCACGCGACGATCGAGGCGATCAAGATCTCGAAGGCCGACATCTACAAGTACGTCGCCGACCCGGCGTTCGTGAAGGTGCCCACCGCCGGCCTGCTGTCGCGCGAGTTCACGACGGCGCGGCGGGCGCTCTTCGATCCCACGCGGGCCATCGCCTACCCGGCGCCGGGCGCGCCCGAGGGCCGCCCCACGACGTCGGCTCGCGCCGCTGGCCCGGCCTTCGACGAGGCCTACGATCCCGAGCAGCACACCACCTCGTTCTCGGTGCTCGACCGCTTCGGCAACGCCGTCGGCGTCACGCCCACGCTGGGCGGGCTCTTCGGCAGCAACGTCGTCGTCGGCACCACCGGGCTGCTGCTCAACAACGGCATGCGCCTCGGCTCGACCTCGCCCTACCCGACCGACGCCAACTACGTGGGCGCCGGCAAGATCCCGATCCTGAACAACTCGCCGGTGATCGTGCTGAAAGACGGCAAGCTGGCCTACGTGTTCGGCACGCCCGGCGGCGAGACCATCGGCCAGACCCAGTTCCAGGTGCTGCTCAACCTGGTGGACTTCGCCATGCCGGTGCAGGCGGCCATCGAGGCGCCGCGCCTCGCCCTCAACGCGACCCCGAACTTCTACAAGCCTGGCGCCGAGATTACCGTGCAGATCGAAGGCCGCGTGCCGGCCGCCACCATCAGCGCCCTCAAGGCCATGGGTCACACGGTCGAGGTCCTGCCCGGCTGGGGCAGCCTCGGCCACATGCAGGTCATTCGCGTCGATCAAAAGACCGGAGCCATGACCGCCGGCGCCGATCCGCGGCGCACCGGCTACGCGATGGGATACTGACGCCGTTCTCGCATACAGCTCAGGAGCGTCTTCGTTGAGCGTGTATCTCAAACTCGCGCGAGCCGTGGCCGGGTGGGGCGACCCCATCAGCCGCGACCTGAGCCGGGCCGGCGACCTCTTCGTGGCCCGGTTCAGGCTCGGTTTGCTGCTGCTGCTCGCGGTCGTGCCGATTTCGAGCTCGCTGGCCAACCCGGCGCAGGTCGAGAACTGGCTGGGGGTGGCCACGATCACCGTGGCGCTGGGGTTCGCGTTGGGTTTCGAGCGGCTGGCCGCGCGGGCGGCGCCGCCATCCTGGCTCGGCTTCGCCACGAGCCAGTTCGACGTGGCCATCATCTCGCTCGGCTTCGTCAGCTACATCCTGGCCGGGCGGCCGATCGTGGCCAGCAACAGCCTGGTGCACTACACCATGTACTTCATCGCCCTGGCCGGCACCGGGCTGCGTTACGACCCGCGCGTGTGCCTGGCCGCCGGCGGCGCGGCGCTGCTGCAATATGCCGCCATCATCACCTGGGTGGGCCTGTTCGAGCCCTCGGCGCGGACGGTCTCGGAGGTCTACGGCTCCTTCCAGTGGGACTCGCAGACCAGCCGGCTGCAGCTCATCGCCGTGGCCACGCTCATCCACACCGCCGTGGTCGTGCGCTCACGCGCCTTCTGGCTCGATTCGATGCGCGACCAGCTCACCGGCCTCTTCAACCGCGGCTACTTCGACGAGAGCTTCGCGCGGCTGCTCGCCGGTCATGTCGCGGGCCGGCGCTTCACCGTGGCGCTCATCGACCTCGACGACTTCAAGTCGGTCAACGACCGTTACGGCCACGCCGCTGGTGACGAGGCGCTGCGCTTTGCCGCCACCCGCCTGCGCGAGGCCTTCCGCGACGACGACATCATCGCCCGCTACGGCGGCGAAGAGTTCGCGGTGATCCTGCAGGTGGATCACCCCACCGCCGTCGAGCGCCTCGACGCCTGGCGGGCCGCTCTGCACGCCGACGCGCGTATCCCGCGCCTGTCGGCCAGCGTCGGGGCGGCCAGCCTGCCCGCCGACGGCACGAGCCGCGCCCTGCTCGAAGTCGCCGACCGGCGCCTCTACGCCGCCAAGGCCGCCGGCCGCAACCGCACGGTTGCGGCCGACCACGCGGCGGCCTGACCGGCAGGCGCGCGGCGCGCCGGCCCGTGGGCCGCTCCTGGGGCAACCGATCCACGGACGGCAGCCGAGTCGCGATACTCTGCGGGCGGCAGGGAGGCGGCAATGACACAGCGGACAGCGATCGTCGGCGCGTTGAGCGCGCTCGTGGCGCTCGGCGCAGCCGAGTGGGTGGTGACGCGCGTGGACGCGGTCACCCAGGCGGCCGCCGTGCCGGCCTTCGACGTGGATCCGCGCTGGCCGGCGCTGCCGCCGCAGTGGACGCTGGGGCAGGTCACCGGCGTGGCCGTGGACGCGCGCGATCACGTGTGGGTGCTGCACCGTCCGTGGTCGCTCACCGACGACGAGAAGGCGCAGAACCCCGAGGCCGCCTGCTGTACGGCGGCGCCGCCGGTGCTGGAGTTCGACGCGGCCGGCCGCTATCTTTCCGGCTGGGGCGGCCCGGGCGCCGGCTTCGAGTGGCCCGAAGACGAGCACGCCATCCACGTCGATCACAAGCGCAACGTCTGGATCACCTCGGCCGGCGGACCGCGCCTGCGCGAGGCCAGGGAGAACATGATCCTGAAGTTCACGAGCGACGGCCGCTTCCTGCTCCAGATCGGCCGGCGCGGGATGAGCCAGGGCTCGCTCGACACGGCCAACGTCAACAACGCCGCCGACGTGCACGTGGACCCGGCCACCAACGAGCTCTACGTCGCCGACGGCTACGTGAACCGCCGGGTCATCGTCTACGACGCCGACACCGGCGCCTTCAAGCGGATGTGGGGCGCCTACGGCAAGCCGCCCGACGACGCCGCGCCGAAGACGCCCGCCTACGACGGCCCGCCGCCGGCGCAGTTCAACCTCGTGCACGGCATCCGCGTGTCCACCGACGGCAAGGTCTACGTGAACGACCGGCGCAACAACCGCATGCAGGTCTTCTCCACTGCCGGCGTCTTCGAGCGCGAAATCTTCATCGCCCGCCCCACCCGGTTGCTGGGCACCTCATTTGCCGTGGGCTTCTCGCCCGACGCGGGGCAACGCCACCTTTATCTCGCCGACGCCGGCAACGGCAAGGTGCGCATCTTCGATCGGGCGAGCCTCACCGAGGTGAGCAGCCTGGGGCGCATCGGCCGCTACGCCGGCCAGTTCATCTTCCTCCACGCCCTGGCCGTCGACTCGCGCGGCGACCTCTACACCGCCGAGGTCGGCACCGGGCGGCGCGTCCAGAAATTCGTGCGGCGCTAGCGGCCCGCGGCCGCCCGCCCGGCCTTGATGACTTCGTCGTTCGGCACGAGCAGCCCCAGGAAGCCTTCCCGCACCCGCTGCGCCACGTCGTCGGCGCTGGCGGTCAGCATGTTGACCAGCTTCACGCGCGTGGTCTCGGCCAGGATCGCCTGGTTGCCCTTCTCGGCCGCCACGCGGTCGCCCTTGAGCGCGCCGGTCAGGCTGCCGATGCCGCAGGCCAGCACGCTGTAACCGCCGATGTCGGCGATGTCCTTGGCCTGGGCCACGGCGCCCGGGTCTTCGAGCATCAGCATGGCGATGACCGTTCCGCCGGGATTGGCCGGCGACCACACGTTGGCGCGGGCGTCGGCAAAGAGACTCACGGCCTGCCGTCCCTGATCGAGCGTCTCGATGTGCGGCAGGGTCACGCCGTCGGCGCCCATCGCCAGGATCTCCTGGATGCGCTGCCGCGTGACTTGCGGCCCGGCCTCGACCATCGAGGGGATGCGGACGAGCAAGGTCTTGCGCCCCGGCGTGCCCGGCTTGCCGAGGCCCTCGCTGATGGCCATCACCGCGTTGCGGTCGTAGCGGCCCTCGAGGTTCAGGAACACAAAGTCGAGGAGTGGATTGGCGGCCAGCTTCTGCCCGCCGGCGACGGTATACACCGCCGGCCCGCGGTCGGGCCCGCGCGGCGCCGGGTTCTCGTCGGGCACGAACACGCCAAAGGCGGTCTTGCCGGCGGACCACAGATCGATCACGCCCGGACGCGGGCCCCCGGGGCTCTGCGCCTGCGCCGCCGCCGGGGCCACGAGACCCGCCACCATCAGAACCGCCGCCACCCGCATCGACATCGCTGACCTCCTCGTCACGCGACGATTCTACCCGGTCCTCCCGGACCGCCTGGGCCCGAATCCGCGTCGGGCCCGGGCCCCCACGCTATGATGGAGAGGCCGTGCGCCGTCTGTTCGCCCTCGTGTGCGTTGTCGTGGCCTGTGCTGTCGCCGCGGCGTCGTTGCCCGCGCAAGCGCCGGGTCCGGCGCCGCTCACGCTGTTGAGCCCGCAGGGCCGCCGTCCGCTCACCGTCGTGAGTCTCAACAACACCGAGTATCTCGTCCTCGACGAGCTTTCCGCCGGCCTCGGCCTCACCGTGCGCGACGATCGCGTCACCGGCGCCACCACCGTGAGCCTGCGCACGCGCTCGGCCGTCCTCACGCCGGATCGCACCGTCGTCTCGGTGCAAGGGCGGCTCGTGTCGCTGGCCGCGCCGCCCCTCCGTCAGGACGGACGGCTGCTCGTCACTCCCGAATTCGTGACCAGGGTGCTGGGAGTGGTGGCCGACCAGCGCGTCGAGTACCGCCGCGGCGGACGGTTGCTGGTGCTGGGCGATCTGCGCGTGCCGCGCGTCGTCACCCGCGCCGAGTTCGGGCCCAACGCGGCCCAGGTCATCTTCGAGATCTCGCCGCCGACCGAGGCCACGGTCGCCGCCGCCAGCGGCCAGATCACCGTGACCTTCGCCGCCGACGCGGTCGACGCGGCCGTGCCCGCCGTCGCCGCCGCGCCCGGACAGGGGCTGTTGCAGGCCATCCGTCCTGGCGACGGCACGCCGACCCTGACGCTCGTCACCGGGCCGCGCTTCTCGACCCATCGCGCCTCGGTGCAGACGGTCGATGCGACCAGCAGCCGGCTGGTCGTCGACCTGCTGGCCGCCGGCGCCGAGAGCCTCTCGGCGGCGCCCCCGGTGGCCACCGTCCCCTCGCCGGCGCCACCGCCGGGGCCCGCCACGGCAGCCCCGCCGAGCCTCGCCGGGCCGCTCGATCCGGTGCACGCCGGGGTTCGCACCGTGGTCCTCGATCCCGGGCATGGGGGCGAAGCCAAGGGCACGGAAGGGGCCGGCGGCACGCTCGAGAAGCACGTCACGTTGCAGGTCAGCCGCAGGGTGAAGGCGCTCATCGAGAGCCGCCTCGGGCTGCGCGTGGTCATGACCCGCGACGACGACCGCACGCTCGACCAGGACCAGCGCGCCGCCATCGCCAACAACAACCGCGCCGACCTGTTCGTCAGCATCCACGCCAACGCCGCCATGCGGCCGACGGTGAAGGGCGCGGAGGTCTATTACCTGAGCGATCGCGCGGCCGTCGACACCCCGCGGCGCGTGCAGGATCCGGCCCAGGCGCTGCCCCAGCTCGGCGGCGGCTCGCGGACCATCGAGCTCATCCTGTGGGAGACGGCGCAGCTCCAGCACCTGGAGCAATCGGCCGCGCTGGCGGCGATGGTCGAGGCGTCCCTGCGCTCGCGCGTGGACATGAGCCCGCGGCCGGTGCAGCCGGCGCCCTTCCGCGTCCTGGTCGGCGCCAACATGCCGGCGGTGCTCGTGGAGATCGGCTATCTCTCCAACCCCGACGAAGAAAAGGCCCTGGCCGCCGGCCCGCACCAGGACCGCCTCGCCCTGGCCATCTTCGAGGCCATCAGCACCTTCCGCCAGCGGCGCGAGACGCAGGCGCCATGAGCCGTCGCCGATGGCTGGCGGGCGCGGCCGTGGCCGCGGTGGCCGTGGGCCTGGGCTGGGCGCTGTTCACCGCCCTGGGGCGGCAGCTGGCCTCGCCGACGCTCGACGCCGACCCGCCGACGCGCGTGGTCGAACCCGCCGCGGCGGTCGGCCCGCGCATCTCGGCGACGATCTTCTTCGTGGCCGAAGACGGCGTGAGCCTGATCGGCGTGCCGCACGACGTGCCGCTCGGCGGGACGCCGGTGGCCCAGGCGCGGGCCCTGGTCGAAGCGCAGCTCGGCCTCGACCCGCCCGAGCCGCTGGCGCGCGCGGTGCCCAAGGACGTGACCGTGCGCGGCGTGTTCCTGCCCGGCCGCGACGACGCCTACGTCGATCTCGACGGCGCGTTCGTGACCGGGCTGCCGGGGGGCTCGCACAACGAGCTGCTGGCGGCCTACGCCATCGTGTCGGTGCTGACGACGAACCTGTCGCCGGTGGCGCGCGTGCAGATCTTGATCGATGGACGCGAGGTGGAGACGCTGGCAGGTCATGTCGACTTGCGCGAGCCCTTGCGGAAGAATGAAGGGCTCATCCGGACACCATGACCAGACAGTTCGATCGCGCCCCCGCGGACCTGCGTCCCGTCACCATCACGCCCGGCTACCTGACTCACGCCGAAGGCTCGGTGCTCATCGAGGTGGGTCACACGAAAGTCATCTGCACCGCGTCGGTCGAAGACCGCGTGCCCCCGTTCCTGCGCGGCACCGGCAAGGGCTGGGTCACGGCCGAGTACGGCATGCTGCCGCGGGCCACCAACACCCGCACCACGCGCGAGGCCTCGCAGGGCAAGGTCGGCGGCCGGACCATGGAGATCCAGCGGCTCATCGGCCGCTCGATGCGCGCGGTGGTGCGCATGGACCGGCTCGGCGAGCGCACCATCTGGCTCGATTGCGACGTCATCCAGGCCGACGGCGGCACCCGCACCGCCTCCATCACCGGGGCCTTCGTGGCCATGGTGCTGGCCTTCGGCAAACTCAAACAAACGTCGGGCATGAACGTCATCCCGGTGAACGACTACGTCGCCGCGACGAGCGTCGGCATCGTCGGCGGCATGCCGCTGCTCGACCTGGCGTACGAGGAAGATTCGAAGGCCGACGTCGACATGAACGTCGTGAAGACCGGCGACGGGCGCTTCGTCGAGATCCAGGGGACGGCCGAGAGCGAACCCTTCGACCAGGCGGCGCTGACCGGCCTGCTCGACCTGGCGGCGCTCGGCATCGACCGGCTGATCGAGGCGCAGCGCGCCATCTGCGCGCCGATTCTGGGCCGCTGATGCGGCGGGTGCTGCTGGCCACGACCAACGCCGACAAGGTGCGCGAAGTGCGCGCGCTGCTGCGCGACGAGCCGCTGACGCTGGCCACGCTGGCCGATCTGCCGCCGCGGCCCGAGCCCGAGGAAACCGGCGAGACCTTCGCGGCCAACGCGCGCCTGAAGGCCCTGTATTACGCCGCGGCCCATCCGGGGCTGGTCGTCTCGGAAGACTCGGGGCTCGAGATCGACGCCCTGGCCGGCGCGCCCGGCGTGCGGTCCGCCCGCTATCTGGGCGCGACCGCCAGCTACGGGGCGCGCTTCGCCGAGATCCTGCGGCAGCTTGCCGGCGTGCCCGAGGCCGGCCGCACGGCGCGTTTCGTCTGCGCGCTGGCCGTGGCCGACGGCTCGCGGGTCTGCTTCGAGAGCCGTGGCGTCATCGAGGGCCGCATCGCCTTGGCGCCCGCCGGCAGCGGCGGTTTCGGCTACGACCCGATCTTCGTCTACCCGCCGCTCGGCGGCACCCTGGCCGAAGCCGGCGAGGCCAAGGCGGCGGTCAGTCACCGCGCTCAGGCCGTTGCCGCGTTCGCCCGCTGGGCCCGCGACCTGGAGTAACCTCGGACCACCCTGCCATGCACCAAGGTGAACGCTCGGAACGCAGCCGCACGGCCATCCTCGATGCCGCCCTCGATCTCTTCTCGCACCGCGGCTACGGGGCCACGAGCATGCGCGACATCGCCGGCAAGGCCGGCGTGTCGACCGGCAGCGTCTACCACCACTTCGCCGACAAGGAAACCATCTTCAAGGCGCTGCTCGACCAGTTCCAGGCGGTCACGCAGCGCGCCGACTTCCCCATCAACGTCGCCCTCGAGCGCAGCGTGGAGTTCGGCGAGTTCGACGCGCTGGCCGAAGCCGCCCGCCAGGTGCTCGAGCGCTGGCGGGCCCACGTGGCCCTGTTCTACGTCGATGCGGTGGAGTTCGACGGCCGCCACATCCAGCGCTACTACGCCGACCTGGCCGCGCGCTTCGAGCGGTTCGCCGCCGCCAACCGCGACCGCCTGCAGCTCGACGATCGGCTGCGCGACGACGTGCCGGCCGCCGCCGCCATGCTCTTTGCCACGCGGGTCTTCATCTACTACTTCTCGGTCGAGGCGATCTTCGGGGTGGATCGGCAACTGGGGCTGCCCACGCCCGACGCCACCCGGCTGATGTCGGGCATCCTGCGGCGCGGCATGGTGCGCGACGGGGCCGACCGGCCCTCGGCCTAGCCGCCCCGACGGGCCGTCCGGTGAACGCTGATCCGCGATCCGATCAGGGGCGCGGCGCCATGCCGAGCATGCGCATCTCGTGCTCGACCAGATGGCGCAGCCCTTCGTCGAGTCCGCGCGGGGCGAAGCCGAATCTGGCCGTGGCCTTGGCGTGAGAGCCCAGGTAGGTGACGCCGGCCGCCACCCGCAGCGTCTCGGACGAGAGCCCGGGCGGCAGGTCCACGACGCGCTCCACACCGGCCATCAACCGCGAGGCGCCCCGCACCAGCCACGGCGCCAGTCCGGCCAAGGGCGCGGGACGGCCGCTATGCTTGGCGGCCAGCACGACGGCGTCGCGAAGCGTGTGCGCGGGACCGGCGATGATGTAGCTCTCGCCGGTCACGCCGTGCTCCATGGCCTCGACGTGCGCGTGCGCGGTGTCTTCGATGTGCCCCCAGCAGTAGGCCGTGCGCGACGGCACGAGCGGCAGGCGGCGCTGCAGGTGGTTGACGAACACGGCGCGGATGGCGCTGGCGTCGCCCGGCCCGTAGACGACGCCCGGCAGCACGGTCACGAGCGGCAGGCCCGCGGCCATCGCCGGCAGCGCCACCTCGTAGTGGGCCCGCCACTTGCTCCGGTCGTAGACCGACAGGTGCGGTCCGTCGTAGCGATAGCTTTCGTCGACGAGCGTGCCGTGGGTGTCGGAGTAGACGGCGATGGTGCTGGTGTAGACGCCCTTGGGAATGCCGAGATCGCGCATCACGCCGAGCACGTTCCGCGTGCCCTCGACGTTGACGGCGGTGGCCAGCGCCTCGGCCGTGGGCTCGCCGGTCTTGTACCAGCCGGCGATGTGGAACACGCCGTCGGCGCCCTGCATCCCGGCGCGCAGCGACTCCGGTTCGGTGATGTCGCCCAGGTGCAGCTCGGCCCCGAGCATCTTCAGGAGGGCGGCCTTCTCGGGCGAACGCACCAGCGCCACCACCCGATGCCCGCGGGTGATCAGCTGCTTGGCCACTTCAGCACCGACGAACCCGGTCGCGCCGGTGACGAAGTAACGCGCCATGGCCGCCAGCATAGCAAAGCCGGGTGAACCGACGCGGCGGCACCGAGCCGTCACCGGATTTCGCCGGGATGAACCGCGGCGGACGAGCGGATACAATGAAGCCTCCGGAGACCAGACCGGTCCCCTGGTGGCGCGATGCCACCAGCCAAGTCGGGGCGTAGCTCAGCCTGGTAGAGCGCTCGCTTTGGGAGCGAGAAGCCGCTGGTTCGAATCCAGTCGCCCCGACCATCCTTCGATGCGTCGACCATCGGAGCCTCGGCCCGCGTGCGCCGGAGCCCCGCCGCACGCCGCTGGCCGCGACGTCCCGTCCGGCCTCTCACTGGTCGTTGGCGGCGCGGCTTGGAAAGGACTCGAAGGATGTGGACGCCTTACCTCGTCGCCGTCGCCTCGACGGGCGTGGCGGCAGCGCTGACGCGCGCCCTCTGGCCGGCCGACGGCAGCGCCATCATGGCCCTCTACTATCCGGCGGTCATCGCCTCGGCCATCTACGGGAACCGGTTCGGGGCCACGCTCGCGGTGGTGCTGTCGGCGGCGAGCGGCTTCTTCTTCTTCCCGCCGCCGGATCAGGCCCGCCTCCCGACGGCGGACCACGTCTATGCGCTGGTCATCTTCAGCCTCGTCAGCACCCTGATGGTGTGGCTGGTCGAACGCCTGAAGATCGACGAGAAGGCACTGCGCGATGGCCCCGAGGCCTTCAGGCGGGTCCTGGACGTCCTGCCCGTGGGCATCTACACCTGCGACGGCAGCGGACGCCTGACCTACTTCAACGCGACGGCCGCGCGGCTGTGGGGGCACGCCCCGGACCTGCAGGACCGGGCCGCGCCTTCCGGCGATGCCGCCCGGGGCCTCGTGTGCAGCGACCCGCTCGTGGCCAGTGACGAAGACCTGGCCGCGCGTCTCCTCGCCCCCGCCGACAGCCAGGGCCGCCGCGAGATCACCATCGCACGTCCGGACGCCGCCCCGGTCACCGTGCTGTCGCACGTGCACCCGGCGGACGGTCTCGCGGGCGGCCCGCCCGGCGCCATCCACGTGCTCGTCGATATCACCGCCCGCAAACGGGACGAGGATGCGCTGCGCGCTCAGGGCGCGCTGCTCGACAACGCGCAGCGCCTCGGACGCATGGGGAGCTGGTTCCACGACCTGCGCACCGACCGGCTGGTCTGGCCCGAGGCGACCTGTCGCCTGTTCGGGATCGCCCCCGCCGAGTTCGCCGGCACCTTCAGCCAGTTCCACCGCTTGATCGTCCCTGACGACCTCGCCGACTACGACGCCGCGCATGCCCGCGCCTCCAAGTCCGAGCCGCAGTTCGAGGCCGAGTACCGTATCCGCCGGCCTGACGGCGCGGTGCGCTGGATCTACACGCGCGGCCACCTCGACACCGATGCGGCGGGCGCGCCGCTGGCTCGCACCGGAATCGTCATGGACGTCACCGACCAGCGCGTCGCCCGCGGGCAACTGGCCGAGTCGGTCGCCGTGCTCCGCATCGCCGGCCGCGCCGCGCATCTGGGCGGATGGACCATTCAGCTGCCCGGCTCCGAACTCACCTGGTCGGAGGAGACCTGCTTCATCCACGATCTGCCGTCCGGCTACAAGCCGACGCTCGAGGAAGGGATCGGCTACTACCCGGCCGAGTATCGCGCCTACGTCCGGCAGCAGGTCGAGGCCTGCGAACGCGACGGCACGGCCTACGACTTCGAGGTGCCGAAGATCACGGCCACGGGCCGGCGCATCTGGGTGCGGTCCATCGGCGAGGCCGTCCGCGACGCCGACGGGCGGATCACCCGCCTCCAGGGCGCTTTCCAGGACATCACCGCGCGCCGCGAAGCCGAAGCGGCGCTGCGCGACAGCGAGGCCGAGCTGCGCACCCTGACCGAGTCCATGCCGCAGATGGTGTGGATGATGCGTCCCGACGGCAGGACCAGCTACCTCAATCAACGCTGGGTGGACTACACCGGTCTGAGCCTCGAGCGCAGTGAGGGCGACGTCTGGCAGGCCCCGTTCCACCCCGACGACCGCCACCGGGCTGAGGAGGCGTGGCAACGGGCGCTCGAGGGCGCAGACTACCAGGTGGAATGCCGGCTGCGCCGGGCCGATGGCCGTTACCGGTGGATGCTGGTGCGCGGACTGCCGGTGCGCGACGCGGGCGGCCACACCGTGAAGTGGATCGGCACCTGCACCGACATCGACGACCTGAAGCAGGCCCAGGAGGCGGCGCTGCGCAGCGAGGGCGTGCAGCGCGCCCTGGCCGCGGACCTGGCCATCGAGCGCGCGCGGCTGGTCGCGGCGCAGAGCGTGGCGGGGATCGGCAGCTGGGACACCGACCTGTCGAGCGGAGCGGTCACTTGGTCGGCCGAGTTCCAGCGCATCCTCGAGCGCCACGGCCACGAGGGCGACCTCGGCCGGCAGGGCCTCCTGCGTCACGTCCACCCCGACGACCGTGCGGCCGTCGACGGCGCGTTTGCCACGGCTCTCGACCGCCACGCCCCGGGCGGCGTCGAGTTTCGCCTGATGAGGGCCGACGGGCGCAGCACCATCATCGATGGCCGCTGGCGCATCGTCCATGACGACCTGGGTCGACCGCGCGTTACCGGCACGTGTCAGGACGTGACCGAGCGCCGGCACGCCCAGGACGCGATGCGCCTGCAGGCCCACATGCTCGACCAGATCGGTCAGGCGGTGATTGCGACCGACGCCGGCGGGCGCGTCATCTACGCCAATCGGCTGGCCGGCGAGCTCTTCGGCTGGGCCTCCGCCGACATGCTCGGGCGGACCATGGCGGACACCGTGACACACACTTCGCCGAGCCACGGCGAGATCATGGCGCACGTGCGCCGCGGCGACACTTGGAGCGGCGAATCGAGCGTGCAGACCCGCCAGGGCCGCGTGTTCCCGGCCGCGGCGACCGTGTCTCCAGTCCTGGACGAACGCCGCGACCTGGTCGGGGTCGTCGGCATCTGGACCGACATCACCGCGCGCACGCTGGCCGAGGACCAGATGCGGCAGAAGGAGGCGCTCATCAGGATCGCCGGCCGGCTCACCCACACGGGCGGCTGGGCCATCGAGCTGCCCAGCGAGCGCGTCTTCTGGTCCGATGAACTCTTCGACATCCTGGAGAGCCCTCACAAAAGTGAACCGTCGCTGACGCAGGCGCTCACGCTCTATCCCGACCTCTGGCGGGAGAAGGTCGAGGCCGCCATTCACGCCTGTGGGGCCAGGGGCACGCCCTTCGATCTGGAAGTCGAACTGCTCACCGTCAAGGGCGCGCGCAAATGGGTGCGCATCAGCGCCGAGGCCGAGCGGCGCGCCGACGGCGTCATCACCCGGGTGCAGGGCGCGCTCCAGGACATTACCGAGCGCAAGCAGCTGGAGCAGCAGTACCTGCGCGCCCAGCGCATGGAGAGCATCGGCACGCTGGCCGGCGGCATCGCCCACGACCTCAACAACGTGCTGGCGCCGATCCTGATGTCGATCGATCTGCTCCAGCTGGACGAGCTCGACCCGGACCGGCTGTGGACCCTGGCCACCATCGAGACGAGCGCGAAGCGCGGCGCGGCCATGATTGCCCGCGTGCTGGCGTTTGCGCGCGGGCTGGACGGCACGCGCCGGGAGGTGCAGGTGGCCCCGCTCGTCCGGGACGTCGCGACCATCGTCCGCGACACCTTTCCCAAGAACATCAAGTTCGAAGAACGCGTCGCGCCCGATCTGTGGCCGCTCCAGGCCGACCCCACGCAACTCCACCAGGTGCTGCTCAATCTGTGCGTGAACGCCCGCGACGCCATGCCGGGCGGCGGGCGCATCACCATCACCGCCGAGCGCATCGAGATCGACGCGGCGTTTGCCGCCGTGAATATCGATGCGAGGAGCGGACCCTACGTGACCATCGGCGTCCACGACACCGGCAGCGGCATCCCGCCGGAGATCATCGATCGGATCTTCGACCCGTTCTTCACCACCAAAGCCATCGGCAAGGGAACCGGACTTGGCCTGGCCACGTCGCTGGCCATCGTCACCGGCCATCAGGGCTTCATCCGCGTCACCTCGGCGCCGGGCACGGGAACCTGGTTCCAGCTCTACCTGCCGGCCTCGACCAATCCGGCCGCGCTGGAGTCCGCCGCCCCCGCCGCGGTCCTCCACCGAGGGAACGGCGAGATGGTGCTCGTGGTCGACGACGAGGCAGGGATCCGGAAGATGGTGCAGCGGACACTCGAGACGCACGGCTACCGGGTGCGCGTTGCCGCCGATGGCGCGGCGGCCGTCGCGCTCTACGCGCTGCACCATACGGAGATTGCCGCCGTCTTCACCGACATGATGATGCCGGTGATGGACGGCACGGCGACGATCAAGGAACTGGTCAGGATGAATCCGCACGTGCGCATCGTCGTGGCCAGCGGTCTTGCCACCGACGCCAACGCGGCCGGCGCGGCGGGGGCCCGCGTCCAGCGTTTCCTGGCCAAGCCGTACACGGCCGAGGACCTGCTCACGGCCATCAGGACGACGCTGGCGGCTCCGGTCGACGGCTCGTCGGCCCCCGGGCCGCGCGGGTAGCATCGTGGCGATGGCCAACGGCTGGCAGGACTCCGCCGAGGCGTGGGTCGCCGACATGGGCGAGCAGGGAGACTTCGGCCGCCGCTACGTCCTCGATCCGGTGATGCTGCCCCGCGCCCTGGCGGCGGCGCCGGCACGCGCCCTCGACGTCGGCTGCGGCGAGGGCCGCTTCTGCCGCATGCTGACGCGACACGGAATGCCCGTCGTCGGCGTCGATCCGACGCCGGCACTGCTCGCCGTCGCGCGGCGCCGCCACGCCGGCGGGCTCTACGTGGAGGGCTCGGCCGAACGGCTGCCGTTTGCCGACGCCTCGTTCGACCTCGCCGTCAGCTATCTGACCCTGATCGACATTCCCGGCATCGACGCGGCCATTCCGGAGATGGCGCGCGTGCTGCGGCCGGGCGGCACCCTGCTCATCGCCAATCTCAACAGCTTCAACACCGCGTGCGCCAACGAGGGGTGGATCAAGGACGCGGCCGGCCAGCGCCGTCACTACCCGCTCGATCACTACCTCGAGGACCGGGCGATGTGGATCGAGTACCGGGGCATCCGCGTCGTCAATCACCACCGGCCGCTCAGCACCTACATGCGCGGGCTGCTCGGCGCGGGGCTTGTCCTCACGCATTTCGACGAGCCGCGCCCCGCCGCTGCGGCGCCGGCCTCGCGGGCTGCCGCCTATGTCCGGGTGCCGTGGTTCCTGGTGATGGAGTGGCGGAAGCCCGAGCGGTAGCGGTCAGCCGAGGCGCGCCATCACCCGCGTGGCCACCTCTTCGCCGATGGCCAGCGAGGCCGTGGCCGCCGGGGACGGCGCGTTCAGCACATGCACCATGCGCTCCGTCTCGACGAAGCTGAAGTCGTCGACCATCGTGCCGGCGCGGGTCAGGGCCATCGCCCGCACGCCCGAACCGCCGGGCACGAGATCCGTCGGCGTGAGCGCCGGAACCAGTCGCGCCAGCGTTGCCGCGAAGGCTGCCTTCGAGAAGGAGCGGCGGATCTCCGCCAGCCCGGTGCCGACGTGCCTGGCCACGAATCGGCGCACGCCGGGGCTGGCCACGGCCGCACCCAGGTCGCCGAGCGACACGTCGCTCCAGCGGTAGCCTTCGCGCGCCAGCGCCATCACCGCGTTGGGGCCGGCCTCGACGCCGCCGGCGGCCATCCGCGTGAAGTGCACGCCCAGGAAGGGAAAGCGCGGATCGGGCACCGGATAGATGAGATTGCGGACGAGCCCCGTCCGCGCCGGCGCCAGCTGGTAGTACTCGCCGCGAAACGGCGCAATCACGATGTCGGTGGCGACCCCGCACGCGGCGGCGACGCGGTCGGCGTGCAGACCGGCGCAGGCCACCAGCGCGCGCACCCGCCACGACTCGCTCGAGGTCCGGAGCAAGACCTCGCCGGGCTGCTCGCGCGCCTGCAGCAGCGGCGCGCCGAGCGCCACTTCCCCGCCGGCCGCGGCGATGCGCCGGGCGAGCACCGCGGCCACGCCCGGATAGTCGGCGATACCGGCTTCGGGCACGAAGAGCGCGCGCCGGCCGCGGGCCTGCGGCTCGACGGCCTGGATCTCGTGCGCGTCGAGGGCCTGCACCGCCAGGCCGTTGTCGCGCCCCCGGGCCAGCAGCGCGTCGAGTCGGGCCAGTTCGTCGTCGCGCGTCGCCACGACCAGCTTGCCGCACACGTCATGGGCCACGCCGTGCGTACGGCAGAACGCCACCATCTGCTCGCGGCCGCGGACGCACAGCCGGGCGCGACGGCTGGCCGGCGCGTAGTAGAGGCCCGAGTGGATGACGCCGCTGTTGTGCGACGACTGGTGGGCCGCCACGCGCGACTCCTTGTCGATGACCACGACCCGCAGGCCATGCCGCGTGGCCAGATCGTGCGCCGTGGCCAGTCCGACCAGGCCGGCGCCAATGACTGCGACATCGGCAGAGTGCGTCACGCGCCCGTGAGTATGTCACCACTTGTCACGGGGCCTGTCACCGTTACATCTGATGGCGTAGCATTCTCTGCAATGTTGGAGAACTCGCCATTGATGATCCGTCCCGCCACCCTCACTGATCTGGAGACGCTCGTCGCCGGCAATGCGGCCATGGCGCTGGACACCGAGCAGCTGCAGCTCGATCGCGACACGCTGCGGGCGGGCGTGGAGGCGGTGCTGAGCGGCCGGGTGCCGGGACAGTACTCCGTCGCCGAGCTCGACGGGCGCGTCGTCGGACAGCTGCTCGTGACCTATGAATGGAGCGACTGGCGCAATCGGCCGGTGTGGTGGATCCAGTCGGTTCACGTTGCCGCCGAGGCGCGTCGCCTCGGCGTCTTCCGCGCGCTCTACGCGCACACGCGCCAGGCCGCGAGCGCCGCCGGGGCGGGAGGCCTGCGGCTCTACGTCGATACCACCAACACCCGGGCGCAGGCCGTCTATGCGGCGCTGGGCATGAACGGCGGACACTACCAAGTGTTCGAGGACATGTTCCACGAGCCGGCGAAGGCGGTATAAGGTCGCAGAAAATGCAGCGTCGCCAAATGTAACGGTGACAGGCCCCGTTACAACTCAGGCCCCGTTACAACCGTGACAGCGCCTTCTGCGCGACGAAGAGGGCGGACGCGTCTGCCTGGTCCGCCACCGTCGACGAACCGTCGGACGAGACGAACTGAGCGGCAGATTCGAAGCCCGTCAACTCCACGCCCACGGTGCCGTCGGGGTTGAGCAGCGCCATTCCCGCCGGTCTGGTACGATGCCTGGGCACATGGCCCAGACCGCGACCCTCTACACCCTCGGCATCGATCTGTCGCACGTCGATCGCGGTGTCTACGAGACATTGGAACTCAAAGTCGCGCGGCACCCGTCCGAGAGCGCCGAATACATGGTGGCGCGCGTCCTGGCCTACTGCCTCGAGTATCAGGAGGGCATCGCCTTCACCGACGGCCTGTCCTCGGGCGACGAGCCGCCCGTTGTCGTGCGCGATCTCACCGGCCGAATCACCGTCGTGGATCGAGGTGGGCATGCCCAGTGCGGAGCGGCTGCACCGGGCCAGCAAGCTCGGCGCCCGCGTGGCCGTCTACACCCACCGCGACATCCGTCAGGTGCTGGCGCAGTTCGAGGGCCAACGCGTGCACCGCGCCGCCGACATCCCCATCGTCGAACTCGATCGGGCGGTGGTCGAGGCCTGCGCCGCCGCCCTGGACCGGCGCTCGTCGCTCACCCTCAATGTGATGGATGGCCATCTCTACATCGAGATCGGCACGCAGTCGCTGGCGATGCCGCTCGTGGCCCACGCCTTGCCCTGACGGCCGGCGGTGCGGCGGCTCGACCCGGCGACAGGCGGCGCTCGCGGCGGCTACCCCCACCCTCGCCGCTATTGCGCCGCGATATTCGGCCGGCCCTGACGCAGCACGAACTTCTGAATCTTGCCGGTGGCCGTCTTGGGCAGGTCGGAGACCGGCGTGAAGCTATGGGGCGTCTTGAAGTGGGCGAGGTGCGCGCGGCAGAAGGCGCGCAGTTCCTCCGGCGTCGCCGCCGTCCCGGCGCGGAAGACCACGAAGGCGTGCGGGGCCTCACCCCACTGCTCGTCCGGGAAGCCCACCACCGCCACTTCCTGCACGGCCTCGTGACGCCAACATGGTGGCTTCGACCTCGACCGACGAGATGTTCTCGCCGCCGCTGATGATCACGTCCTTGAGCCGGTCGCGGATCTCGAGGTAGCCATCGGGATGCACCACGGCGACATCGCCGGAATGGAACCAGCCGTCGCCCATCGCCGCGTCGGTTGCGGCTGGGTCGTCGTAGTAGCCGGCCATCACGACGTTGCCGCGGACCACGATCTCGCCCTGGGTGCGGCCATCGGCCGGCACCTCGGCGCCGGTGTCGTCGACGACGCGCACTTCCCCGCCGGTGATCTGCTCCACGCCCTGCCGTGCCTTGTGCCGGGCCCGCGCCTCGGGGGGAAGGGCCGCGTGCTCGGGCAGCTCCTCGCAGAAGGTCATGAGCGGCGAGGTCTCGGTCAGGCCGTAGAGCTGCGTCACGACCCAGCCCAGGCCCTCCTCGATCCGCTGGATGGTCGCCGCCGCCGGCGGCGCGCCGGCCGTGAGCACCCGCACACCCGCGGGCACGCCGGTCTTCAGCGCGGCCGGCGCGTTGGCCAGGGCGATGAGCACCGTCGGCGCCGCGCACATGAAGGTGACGCGTTCCTCGGTCACGAGCCGGAAGACAGCCGGCGGCTCCACCTTGCGCAGACACACGTGACAGCCGCCGACGGCGGTGACGATCCAGGTGAACGTCCAGCCGTTGGCGTGGAACATCGGCAGGGTCCACAGGTAGCGGTCGGCGGCGGTCATCGGCATGTGGATCAACATGCCCACGCAGTTCACCCAGGCGTTGCGATGGGTGATCATCACGCCCTTGGGTCGTGAGGTCGTGCCGCTCGTGTAGTTGATGGTCAGCAGGTCCCGCTCGTCGACCGCCGGCCGCTCCGGCGCCGCCGCGGCCTGGGCCACGAGCGTGTCGTAGTCGAGCCAGCCGTCACGTCGGCCCGAGAGGGCAACGAAGTGCCGCACGCCCGGCAGCTGCGGCGCGAAGGCCGTCCACGGTGTCGAGGTAGTCGGCATCGACGCACACGACGGCGCTGCCGCTGTGGGCGATGAGGTAGCGGAACTCATCGGCCGACAGGCGGAAGTTGATGGGCACGAGCACGGCGCCGATCTGCGGCACGGCGTAGAACGACGTCGAGCTGCGCCGGCGAGTTCGGCGAGATGTAGGCGACGCGGTCGCCCGGGCCGACGCCCAGCGCCTGCAGCGCCGCCGACCAGCGATCGCAGCGCGCGAAGAACTGCGCGTAGGTCCAGCGCACCGCGCCGTCAACGACGGCCGGGCGGCCGGCGTAGAGCCGCCGGGCGCGGCGCATGAACTCGAGAGGACTAAGCGGCGTGTCCATCGAAGCGAGATGCGCCTCCTGCCCGCTCAGTCGGCGCAGAGGACGCCCGCATCACTGCTTGAAGGCGACCATGCTGAACTTGATGTTGGCGGGCATCGCCGCCCCGTCCAGCCGGCGAATGAGCCAGCGGCCCTGGCCCACCGGAATCTGACCCGGACAGTTCGGGCTGTCCCAATAGGAGACCTCGTACTGGGTATTGGGGACGCCGACAAAGCTGCCGGTCGTGCCCGACCCCGGCCACGTGGCGTTGGGAGTCGCCAGGACGATGGCCCGGGAGTCGTTGTTGGTCTGGGGGTGGTCGATGACGGCAAAGCTGCTTCCGGTCGAGCAGATGTTCCCCGCCGTGACCTGGAAGACGAAGGCCGCCTGGCTGGCCCCCAGCGGTCGTGGCGACGCCGGCACCGGGCGCGCCCAGCAGGAAGTTGCCGGTGTTCCCGACGCTGTCGGACCAGGTCCCGCTCCCCGTGGCGGGACTGATGAGGGCCGTCACCTGCACCGTCCTGCCCCAGGGCGCGGTCACGGTCGAGAAGTGCAGGCCGACCGTGCCGTCTGGATTGATGGTGACCTGACCGGTGATGCCGCTGAGTTTGCCCCCGGCGCCACACTGGTTGTCGTTGCCGTCGAGGGCGTAGCCGGCGGGAACCTGCGTAATCGTCAAGGTGACGATGTTGCAGTACGGCTGCATTCGCCACGAGAAGGTGCCGAACACCTGGGCCGACGCGGTGCTCGAACCCAAGCCCGCCAGTATCACCAACGTCAGGAATGCGCGTCGCAAAGTGCGTGTCATCACTACCTCCAAGGGTGCCAACCGCACCATCCGCGCGGAAGGCCCCGACATGGTAGCGCGGGGCGGCCCTGAATTCCCTCAGGGATGACGATCGAAGGCGCAGTTACCGCGCTACTGCCGGGGCTGTTGCGACGTCGTCAGCTTGGCGCCCGGACCGGACAGCACCTGGCTGTCGACGGTGTACTCGGTGAAGGCCTGGTACATCTCGTCCCAGCTCTGCTCCGACCAATACACCGGCAGGTGCGGCGCCGGGTTCCACTTGTTCTTGACGGAGTTGTCGTAGACACCCAGGCCGAGAATCTTGCTGCCGGCCGGAATCTTCAGCGGCTCCTTCAGCTCGTAGTTGAACTGCCAGTTGAAGTCGAACTTGGGCACGTCGAGGATGGTCTGTTCGCGGCCGTCGGGATAGACGATGACCCAGCGCAGGCTCTTGCCGCGCAAGTGCATGTGCGGCGACATCGCATAGAGCGTGATCGGCTCGGTGACCGGCGTGATCCCGATGAGCGACCAGTTCTCGACGTAGGGCGGGATGTTCGGCGTGGTCCGGCTGCGGCGCGTGCTGGCAGTATCGGCCTTGTATTCGACTTCCTTGCCCTCGGCCCGGTAGAGCGACAGGGCGTTCTTGTCGGTGGCCAGCGGATCGCCGGCCTGACGGATCAGGAGTTCGTGCGTGACCGGCACCTTGTTGAACCAGATGCCGAGCCGCGACCGATCCTTCTCGGGCTTGCCGGTCGGGTTGTAGTGGAGCTGCCAGTTGAGGTACTTGCCGGCGGGAATGCGCTTGCCGACGTTCGAGCGGTGCACGTCGACGCCGCGGCCCGGCACCCACGAGAGCAGCTTCGAGGCGCCGGGCAGCGTGCCGGTCTCGGTCTTGGGCAGGCCGGCCTCGGTGCGCTCCATGAAGGGCTTGCCGTCGGGGCCGACGAGGCGGCCATCGACGATCTGCGCGCCTTCGGGGATGTCGACGACGAACACGCCGGAGTGATGCACGACGGCGCGATTGCTCGGCCGCATCTCGAGCACCTCGGCGAACTTGTCCTCGGTGAAGGGGATCTTCGAGAAGAACGTCTGCACGCCGAGTTCGCCCTCGGCCGGAATGTCGAACTCGACCGGCATCTCGAGGATGACATCGGGCTCGCGGCCATACGTCCAGCCCTCGGCAAACGACGGCGCCGGCGGCAGATCGGCGTCGTTGCCGCGCGGCGCGCCGGCATCGGCCCAGGCCACGAGGGTGGCAATCTCCTGGTCGCTCAGGCTGACGTCGTTGCGCATCGGCAGCGACAGCGCCGGATTGGCGCCCCACGGCGGCATCTCGCGGCTGGCGACCTTGGCCTTGATGGCCTTGGCCCAGGGCCGCGCGTCCGTGTAGGACAGCAGCGACATCGGCGCCACTTCCCCGGGGCGGTGGCAGTTGGCGCACTTGGCAAACATGATCGGCGCCACGTCCTTGGCAAAGGTCGGGGCGTGGCCGGGCGCGGCCGGAGCCGGGCTCTGCGCCGCCGCCGTGGCGGCCACCGTCAGACTTCCCATCAGCACGAACAACAGGCGACGCGTCATGGACATCTCCCCCACGGCTGGGTGGGCCGCAACTCGAACAAGGCGCTCAGTTTACCGCGATTCCCGCGGCCCCGGGCGGCTACTTGGCGGGGCCGCAGCCGGGCGCGACGGTGACCACCGAGGTGAGGTTGAGGCGGCTCATCGGCTTGGCCGGGACCAGCAGGCCCTTGACCACCACGGTGCGGTCCTTGTGCGTGGGCAGGTCGAAGACCGACACGCCGATCAAGTGGAACTGATGCTTGCCCGCGACCGGCAGCGGCGGCAGGTCGGCCGCGGCCGGCGCACCGGCCGTGCTCGGCGTGGGTTCGGTAGCGTTCACGACCCGCCATTCGCCCGCCGCCGGCTCGCGCAAGCAACCGGCCACCATCACGATCTCGGCCTTTGCGGGGGGCGGCTGGGCCCCGGCCGCCGCCGGCAACGCCAGCAGCAGGGCGTCAACAGAGAGCTCACAATTCGCATCATCGCCTCGAAGCATCCGCGCGGCACCGGGGCCCGTGGAACGCGAGCGTATGATAGCCGCGATGCGCGTGCGCGGGAACAGGGGGCCGGCCAGCGGCGCCGGCGGCGCGCCCGCAGCCGTCCCCGGCACGCCAGCGGCCGTCGCCGCACCGCAAGGGTGGCGCTGGCCCTGGACGGTGCTGGCCGTCCTGCTCATCGCCGCCGCCGCCCCGGCCGCGCACGACCTGGAGCGCACCACCGTTCATCTCGACATCGCCGCCGACGGCTCGTTTGCCCTGCGTCTCGCCCACGACCCCTCGTGGCTGCTGCTGCGCATGGAGTCGTTTGCCGGCGGGGCCACCACCAACACCACCGACGCGGCCGCCCGTGACGCGCGCCTCACGGCGCTGGCGCCGCAGATAATCGACCGCGTCGTGCTGTTTGTCGACGGCCACGAAGTGCGGCCGGGCACGGCCGCCTACTCGCCGCCGCCGGCCACGGTCCCGGCCGGGCAATTCGCGCTGGCCGCTTACACACTGCGCGGCCAGCTGCCGCCGTCGGCCGGCGTGCTGCGGTGGTACTACGGCCTGGTCGTCGATCCCTATCCGCTGACCATCGCGCTGGCCGACGGCTCGTCGCGGACCGAGTGGGTCCAGGGCGACGCCTGGAGCACCGCGCTGCCCCTGGGCGGGCCGTTCGCGACGCCGTCGGCGGGGACGCGCTGGCGCGACTACTTCGTCCTCGGCTACACGCACATCCTCCCCAGGGGACTCGACCACATCCTCTTCGTCCTCGGCCTGTTCCTCCTGCGCACGCGCCTCCGCCCAGTGCTCGTGCAGGTCACGACCTTCACCGTCGCCCATTCGCTCACGCTGGGGCTGGCGCTCTACGGCGTGCTGTCCCTGCCGGCCGGCGTCGTCGAGCCGCTCATCGCCCTGTCGATTGTCTACGTGGCCATCGAGAACCTGCGCACGCGGACGCTGTCGCCGGGGCGCGTGGCGCTGGTCTTCCTGTTCGGCTTGCTGCACGGACTGGGCTTTGCCGGAGTCCTCACGGGGCTGCAGCTCCCGCGGGCCGACCTCGCCATCGGCCTGTTCGGCTTCAACCTGGGCGTCGAAGCGGGCCAGCTCACCGTCATTGCCGGCGCGGCGCTCGTCGTCGGCCGGTGGCGCCACCGGCCCTGGTATCACCAGCGGGTGGTGAAGCCGGCCTCGCTGGCGATTGCGGCCGTGGGGCTCTACTGGACGGTCACGCGGCTGCTGCCAGCCTGAGGCCCTCGACCGGGAGATGATCTCGGCCGTGACGCGTGTCGAAAGTTCGATTTCGAGGCCGTGGAGACCGCCGAGTCCTATCCGCCGGTCGAGAAGAACCCATCGCCGCGGCTGATCGGCTGGGCCGACCACCAGGGCGAGCACCCCGGCAAGCCGGTCCCGGCCGATCGCGTGAACGGCGTCGTGCCGCCGGCGAGCCGGGCCAAGTAGACGAATCGGCTTGGCCGCAGCGGCGGGCATTGCTACTGTGGATCCAGCTCCGAGACGGTCACGCGCGTTCATCCCGCTCGCGCCATCACGTCGTCGTAGCGGGCGTGAGCATGCAGGTACTGACGCACACCGACAACAGCGTCCACGGCGACGCGCGGATGTCGGAAATTGTCGAGACGGTTGTCATCGGCGCGCTGGAGCGCTTCGCCGCCCAGATCACCCGGGTCGACGTGCACCTCAGCGACGAGAACCAGGCCAAGGGCGGCGATGACGACAAGCGCTGCCTGATGGAGGCCAAGGTCGAGGGCCGGCCCTCGCTGGCGGTCAGCCACAAGGCGGCCACGCTCGAGGAGGCCATCAACGGCGCCGCCGACAAGCTGGCGCGCTCGCTCGAGAGCTCGCTCTCCCGCTTGCGCGCGCACTGAGCCGCGACGTCGCCACCATGGCCTTGCGCATCGAAGACTACGCGCTCATCGGCGACTGCCAGACGGCCGCGCTCGTGGGCCGCGACGGATCGATCGACTGGCTGTGCGTGCCGCGCTTCGATTCGGGCGCGTGCTTTGCCGCCCTGCTCGGCGGGCCCGAGCACGGCCGCTGGCTGGTCGCCCCGGCCGAACCCATCGTGCGGGTGACGCGGGCCTACCGCGGCGACACGCTGGTGCTCGACACGACCTTCGAGACCGCGTCCGGCGCGGTCACGGTCACCGACTGCATGCCCATCCGGACGGCGTGCCCGGATCTCGTGCGCCTGGTCACCGGCGTGCGGGGCACGGTCCGGATGCGCGTCGAGGTGGTGATTCGCTTCGACTACGGCAGCATCACGCCGTGGGTGCGGCGGGAGGACGGCGGCATCACCGCCGTCGGCGGTCCGGACACGCTCATCCTGCGCACCCCGGTGCCGCTCCACGGCGAGGGCTGGACAACCGTCGCCGACTTCGAGGTCGCCGCCGGCGACGAGGTGCCGTTCGTCCTCAGCTGGCATGCCTCGCACGCCCCGCTCGTCCCGCAGACCGACGCCCGCCGCGCCATCGCGGCCACCGCGCGGTGGTGGGAGACCTGGTCGGCGCGCTGCCCCTATCAGGGCCAATGGCGCGATGCCGTGCTCCGCTCGCTCATCACCTTGAAGGCCCTCACCTATCAGCCCACCGGCGGCATCGTGGCCGCGCCCACCACCTCGCTGCCCGAGCACCTCGGCGGCCAGCGCAACTGGGATTACCGCTTCTGCTGGCTCCGCGATTCCACCTTTACGCTGGCAGCGCTGATGCAGAGCGGCCACATCGACGAGGCGCGGGAATGGCGCTCGTGGCTGCTCCGGGCGGTGGCCGGCCGGGGCGAGGAACTGCGGGTCATGTACGGAGTGGCCGGCGAGCGGCGGATGCCCGAATTCGAAGTGCCCTGGCTGCCCGGTTACGAGGGGTCGTCGCCGGTGCGCGTCGGCAACGCCGCGGCCGATCAGTTTCAGCTCGACGTCTACGGCGAGGTCCTCGACAGCCTGCACCTCGCTCGGCGCTTCCAACTCGACGGCCACGCCGACGACCTCGACTGGCGAATCGAGCTGGAGCTGCTGCGCCGCCTCGAGGCCGTGTGGCAGGAGCCGGACGAAGGCATCTGGGAGGTGCGCGGGCCGCGCCGCCACTTCACCCATTCGAAGCTGATGGCCTGGGTTGGCTTCGACCGGGCCGTCAAGGACGTGGAGCAGTTCGGGCTCGACGGCCCCGTCGAGCGCTGGCGCGAGCTGCGCGACCAGTTGCACGCCGAGATCTGCGAGCGGGCGTTCGACCGCGAGCGCAACACGTTCGTGCAGTACTACGGCGCCACCGAGGTGGACGCCGCGCTGTTGATGATGGCGCAGGTCGGCTTCCTGCCGGCCACCGACCCGCGCATCGCCGGCACCGTGGCCGCCGTGGAGCGTGACCTGTTGCGCGACGGGTTCGTCGACCGGTATCGCAGCCATACCGGGGTCGACGGGCTGCCGCCGGGCGAGGGCGCGTTCCTGCTCTGCACCTGCTGGCTGGCCGACAACTATGCCCTGATGGGACGGGTCGACGACGCCCGGCGCATCCTGGAGCGGGTGCTCGCCGCCCGCAACGACGTGGGCCTGCTGGCCGAAGAGTACGACCCGGTCCTCCGGCGACAGCTCGGCAACTTCCCGCAGGCCTTTTCGCACCTGGCGCTCATCAACACCGCCCAGAACCTCACGCAGCGCCAGAAGCCGGCGGAAGTGCGTCAAGAGGCGTGAGCTCGGGCCCGGAGCGGGCTCGCGGCGCCGGCCGGCTCAGAACGAAGTGCCCGGCGGCACGAACTTCTGGATGCGCTGTCCGTAGGTGTCGGCCGCGTAGACGGCGCCCTTCGAATCCACGACGATGCCGTGGACCCAGTCGAACTGCCCGGGCCCGAGCCCCTGCGAGCCCCAGGTGGCCAGGATCGCGCCGTCCTTCAGCGAGAACTTGTGGACGCGTTCCAGCAGATGATCGGCGATGAAGCCGACCCCGTCGGTGCCCCGGCGCGAGATGTGGACGTCCCACGGATTCCACTCGTTCTTGATCTCGCGCTGGTAGTTCGAATCCTTGTCGTAGACCTGCAGGCGCTTGTTCTCGCGGTCGATGATGTACAGGTTCTCCTGCGCGTCCACGGCCAGCTTGTGGGGCAGCGTCCATTCGCCGACGCCGGTGCCCTTGTCGGCCGGACCACCGGCGCCTTTGCCGACCTGCTTGATGAACTTGCCGTTCTTGTCGTAGAGGATGACGCGGTTGTTGCCGTAGCCGTCGGTGACCACGATGTTGCCGCTCTTCAGCACGGCGATGCCCGAGGGCAGGTCGAGATGGGTGGCGTCGTTGCCCTTCTCCAGCGTCGTGCCGAGCTGGAGCAGGAACTTGTCCATCTTCGGCGAGACCTTGACGATGCGGTGCGCGTCGCGCTCGATGATGTAGACGTTGCCGTCCCAGTCCACGGCGCCCGAGTGTTCCCAGTCCTTGTTGATGGTCTTGCCGTTGTATTCGAGGTCGCCGCCGGCCATGACCAGCTTGCCGGCCGGGTCGAACACCATCACCGGCTTGGGGCCGCGGTTGAAGACGTAGATGCGGTCCTGCTGATCGATGGCCAGGCCCGAGATGCCCGGCTGGTTGGTCGGCGCGGCTCCGCCGCCGCCCATCTGGCCGCGGGCGCGCCGCGCGGCGGCGAGCGCCTCGCGTTCGGCCGGCGGCGGCGGCGCCTCCTTCAAGCCGAAGAACATCCCGGCCGGCAGCGTGGGCCAGTTGGGCACGAGCTTGTAGCCACCGTCGCCTTGCGCCCCGACACCGGACGTGGCGGCCAGCGCCAGGGCCACCACCGCCGTCATCCCAATCACCACACGTCGCATGCCGTCCTCCACCTGAGCGGGTTCGAAGTTGCGGGGCCGCGGCCCCCGAGGTCCGGGCCAGCTACTGCTGCCCCGGCGCGCCGGGCACGGGCTTGCGCCACCACGGATTGCCGTAGTTCACGAAGGCGCCGTCGTCGACCGACACCGACGTGGCCACGCGGTAGGCCAGCGGCGAATTCAGCCGGATGGTGTGGCGGATGCGCACGGTGTGGCCGCCGGCCGTGAACGGCGCGCTCTCGAAGAGGATGTTGTAGAAGCCGCCGAGATCGGCGCCGACGTGCGCGATCTGGTCGTAGGCGAAGCCCCGGCTGTCGGTGACGTGCCGCGACAGCGTCTTGTAGTCCTTGTGGTAACCGATCACTTCGGTGATCGTCACCTTGCCGTCGGGGCCGTCGGCCTGCGTGGTCGCCTCGTAGTACTTGCCGCCGAGCGCCTTGTAGGTGGTGGTGCCGGTGAGACGGCCGGCCTGGCCGAGCGGGCCTTCCGGCACGTCCCACTCGAACGTCCACGGGGCGCCGAGGAAGTAGCTGTCGAAGTCGAGCAGCGGCTGCTCGTCGTCGTGTCTGGTCGGGTCGGCCGCGGTCGGGCGCCTGGCCCTTGATCTGCCCCTCGGCGGGAGCGGGGGCCGGGGTCTGCGCGAATGCCCCGGGGGCGCCCGCGAGGAGCGCCGTCACGGCCATGAGGCCAAGCGTGTACATAAGCTGCTGTTGTATACCCGCCGGCGGGCGGCGTCAACGGGGACCGGCCGGGGCCGGGCCGGCTACGGCGCCGGCGGCAGGCGGACCAGGCCGACGAGCGTCCAGGCGCCGTTCTGGCGGCGGAAGTAGGTTTCGATCGGCCGGCGCCACGAGGGGTGGGCCGCGGCGTCGGCGGCGATGTCCACGCGCACCAAGGCGCCGTCGGCCGCCGGCAGGGCGGCGGGCGCGGCCACGCGCGTGGTGGCGCTGGTGCGGTCGCCGATGGGGGTCGACACGCGCGTCTGATTGTCGAAGGTGAACCAGCGGGTGGTGTACTGCCGCGGCGCCGCGGCCACCGCGTGCTCCACCGCCGCGTTGGCAAAGGTCAGCTCGCCGGCGCCGTCGAGGGCCGGCGTGATCACCGGGTTGAGGCGCGGCAGGTAGGCGTGGCCGATGCGGTCCCGCCGCTCGATGAGCACGCGCGCCAGCAGGGCCGAGGCGTTCGGGTCGCTGAAGCGGGCCGTGCCGACCACGGCGCGGATGGCCTCGTCGGAAAAGGCCATGACCCGCCGAGCCGCCCAGAAGGCGTCGTCGTCGCGCATCTCGATGTAGGCGTGGAACGGCGCGCGCGGCCGCCACCGCAGCGGGTCGAAGGCCTGGCCTTCGAAGCGGCCGACCGCCGGCAGCTCGTCGTAGGCCACCGTCTGCCAGCGGCTGAACGCGAAGCCCAGCGAGAACAGGCGGCGCAGGGCCGGTCCCCGCTCGAGCACGTACTCCCAGCCCTCGCTCCAGTCGTGCGGCCCCTGCCGCGCCGACGCCGAAGGTCGAGCCGACGTCCTGCAGGTAGTGACGCACGCGCGCCTGTCCGCCCTCGTCGACCAGCGTGTCGAGCGTGTTCCCGGCCTTGAGGTCGGTGAGGTTGACCCACGCGCCGAACACCCGCAGGGCCCGCAGCTCGCGCCGGTGCTGGTGCTCGATGACGTCGTTCGGGTCGTCGGGACGCGTGCCCTCGTAGTGGAAACCGCCCAGCACCTTGCCCGGCAGCAGGCGCCCGGCGGCGATGCGGTAGCTGCCGTCGGGACGCGGCTCGGCCCGGGCCATGACGAAGCGCAGATCGTCGTCGGTCATCGTCGTGCGGCGGCCCGACGGCCGCCGCATGGTGGCCGAGGGCGCAATCGTCAGGCGATCGAGGCGGACGCCGGCCAGGTGGTTCTCGACCTGGTTGTAGCCGAGCGCCCAGAAGATCTTGGTGGCCACGACGATGGCGCCGGTGGCGCCCTCGGGATTGGTCGGGGCATCGAAGGACACGAACCACGTCTCGCCGCGGGCGTCGTGGGCCGTGAACCCGGCGGCAAAGCCGCTCGACTTTTCGCGGATGACGGTCCACGACGCCTCGTCCGGCGGGGCGGCGACGTTCGGGCCGGTGACGAGTTCCTCCGCCGACAGCCCGCGCGTGCCGATCCGGTTGGTGAACCAGCTGGAATCGGGCACCTCGTCGATGCTGTTGACGTTGCCGGCCAGCCGGTCGGTGAAGGGGCGCCGCGAGGTCACGAAATAGCTGCGCGACAGGTCGTAGGCGAGATTGATGTTCCACGGCTGGACCCGCGACGCATCCTGCGTTTCGGGCTCGCGCGGCAGGGGGTCGTCGGGAAAGAACGCCGGTTGGGCGGTGCGTGCCGGCACCGCGGCGATGAGGCCGAGCACCGCGATCAGGACCGCGGCGCCACTGGCGCGGCAACGGCGGGAGGTCAGGGGCGCCGGCATGTCAGAACGCCGCCGTGGCCCCGACGACGAGGACGATCCCTTCGCGGCTGCGCGCGAGATCGAGCCTGAGCGGCGTGGCGGACAAGGTGTGGAAGCGGAAGCCGACGCCGTAGCTGCGTTCCAGGTTCCGGGTATCGAGGTCGCGGCGGCGAGCGGCCACCTTGCCGGCGTCGTAGAAGACGGCGGCATCGACGACGCTGTTGAGCAGCACCCGCCACTCGCCCGAGAGCAGCAGGCTGTGGCGGTCGCGGAAGCGCCCGCTGGTGAAGCCGCGCAGGGTCGTGCCGTTGCCCAGGGTGGGCATCATGAAGAACGGCACGGCCTCGCCGGCGCTCGCGGTGGTCGTCTCGGCCCGGCCGCGCAGCGACAGCACCCAGGCATCGCGGAACACCGGCAGGTGCTGCACGACGTCGTAATCCACCTGGCGGAAGCTGTAGGGCCCGCGCCAATCGTCGAAGCGGCTGAGCGTCACCCCGTAGGCGCCGCCGCGCCGGGCGTAGCCGGCGGCCGGCCGCCAGTCGAAGGCGACGCCGCCCTGACTGTGCAGGTAATCGATGGTGGCGCCGAGACCCGGGAGCGGCTGGCGCAGGTAGCGCTGGGCGAACGCGGAGCCGGGCGCGACGGCCTGCTCGACCCGGGCGTAGCCGGCGCTGCCGTGCAGCGCCAGCGCGCCGCGCCAGGGCCGCACGGCGAGCGTGGCGGTGGTGAACGACTGGCGCACGTCGAAGCGCGTGCGGTCGGAACGGGTCCGCGCCTCAGGGCCGAGACCGTAGAGCGGCATCTCGCGCCCATCCCACCAGCCGCCCAGCACCGACAGCTGACCGCGCCGGGCAAAGAGCCGCGGCGCCCGGAATTCGGCCTCGGCCCGGGTGGAGCCGGTGAGCGAGCGCGCGCCGCGCACGTCGAGGGTGTGGTTGTCGCCGAGATGCCAGAGGTAGCCGGCGCCCAGCGTCACCCCGGCGCCCTGGTAGGGCGTGCCGAAGAACGGATGCCACCGCACGACCCCGGAGACGAGATATTCGTCGGCCTTGGTGACCAGCAGTTCGAGCGTGCCCGGATCGTGGGGCCGGACCCGGCCGGCCTTATCGGCCTGCGCCGCCGCCAGCACCTCGGCCCGCGTCGCCGGCTCGGTGCCCCCCGTCTGTCCAGCGGCGGCCGCGGCCGACAGCGTGAGCGCGAGCCCGGCCGACACCGCGAAGAGGCGCGAGGACCGTGACGGAACGAGGACCGAGACGTGGATGGTCGGCATCGGTGCGATCGCCGGATTCGCGACACAGCCTACGCCAACGCCGGCCAACTGTCCATGCACGGCCGGCAGCCCCGTTCAGGGCGATCCTGGACTGCGGTACACTCCGGCGCCATGAAGGTCGCCACGCCCACTCACCAGCCCGCCGGACCCCTCGAGATCCGGAGCACCCTCGCGACCCGCTACGCCGACGTCTACACCGCACCGGCGCTGGCGGCCCTCGAGGTCCTCGCGCCGTTCGACCGCGAGCGCCAAGCGTTGATGGCCGCCCGTCTCGGCCGGCGCCGCGCCCGGGCGGAGGCCGGCGAGCACCTCGGCTTCCTCGACCCCGACGCGGTCATCGGCCGCACCGCCATTACCGTGCGCGACGCGCGCGCCGGCCGTTTCGAGGGCAGCGACATTCCGGCCGCCCTGGACCGGCAGTGGATTCAGGGCACCGGCCCGGCCGCCCGCCCCGACGCGCCCCTCGACCGCAGCCTGCGCAACGTCGCCTACGCGCTGCTCTCGGGCGCCGACGGCTGGATGTTCGACGGCGAGGACGCCCTCGGCCAGCGCTCGACGATGGCGCTCGACAACCAGCGCAACCTCAACCTGGCGCTGTCGGGCGCGCAAGTGTTCCTCGACGTGGCCGCCCTCGTCGCCGACGAGATGAACGACTGGGCCCGGGAGTTCTTCGGCCGGAACATCGTCACCGACTGGCGGGCGCAACTCGACTTCACGCTGCCGATCTTCCGCGCCCGCGGCCTGCACCTCGACGATCGCCACGTGCGCTGGGCCGACGGCACCGGCTTTTCCGCCTCGATCGTCGATCTGGCGCTCTACGTCGCCAACAACCGCGCCCCGCTCAGCGCCCGCGGCCGGCCGGTGGTGCTCTACCTCCCGAAGATCCAGACCGCGGAAGAAGCGGCGCTGTGGCACGACATCCTGGGCGCGCTCGAGCACTTCCTCGGTATCCCCGCCGGCTCGCTCAAGGCCTACGTGCTCGTCGAGCAGCTCGAGGCGTGCTACCAGCTGATGGAGATCCGCGCCGCCCTGGGCGCGCACTTCGTCGGCTTCAACACCGGCCGCTGGGACTACATCAACAGCGTCTCGGACGCCGCCGCCTGGGACCGCGCCTTCCAGAACCCGAACATCGACGCCATCACCATGACCTACGGCTACATGCGGACCTACGAGGACCGGGTGCGCCGCGCCGTCAACACGCCCGACGCGCACGGCCGCTGCGCCCTGTGGCAAGGGGGCATGGAACCGAACATCCCGGTCGGATCGGCAGCCGGGGTGTCGGCCGGCATGACCCGGGCGGTGTCCGGGGCCGAACGCGAACGCAGCGCCGGCGCCAGCGGCAAGTGGGTGGCGCACTGGAAGATGGTGCACATCGTGCGCCCGGTGTGGGAGAAGGCCGGCCAGCCGAATCAGCGCGGTCACGCCTTCCCCGCCCTCACCTACAACGATGAGGATGCCGCGGCCCTGCGCCTGCTCGAACCGGCGCCGCGCACCGTGCGCGGGGCCCGCGACCTGCTCAGCGTCGCCATCCAGTACGGCAACGCCTTCGGCCAGGGCATGCAGGCGGCCGCGCTCAAGCCGGCCGACTTCTTCGGCAACGACGATGTGCTCTACCTGATGGAGGACATGGCCACCGGCGAGATCCGCGTGAGCATCCTGTGGGAATGGCTGCACAAGCAGGCGCCCTTCACCGAACCCGACGCGGCCTCGGGCGTGGGCGCCGGCGACACCCTCACGCCCGCGCTCTTCGAGCGGCTCCTCGAGGAGGAATACGCCAAACTCCTGGCCGCCGACAACCGCGACGTCCACGACGACTCGAAGCAGACCACGCTGCCCATCGCCCGCGACATCGTGGCGGCGCTGGTCACGACCGCCGTCAAGGCGCCGTGGTACATCGACGTGCTCAACCTGACGCTCGACAACCACGACCGGGCCGAGTGCGCGCGGCGCGTGGCCCACTACCTGGAGGAGTTGCGAACGCGGGGCACGAGGGTGACGCGCAATCCGGAGTTCGACGCGGCGTGATCGCCGCCGCGCCCGGGTGGGCGCGGTCCGGCGATGTCAGGAGGCCGGGCTGACGGTCGTCCCGGCCCGGGCGATGGCCGCGCGCAGGCCGGCGCCGAGGACCTGCACGTGGGGCTCCTTGACGATGCTGAAATGCGTACCCGGCACCAGGTGCACGTCGACGTCGGGTGAGAGCATCTGCCACATCCGGTCGGCGTCGTGCAGGCGCAGCAGCGGGTGCGTCGTGGCCTTGAAGACGGTGACCCGGCCGCCGTAGGGCCCGGGCACATACGCCAGCAGGGCGCGGTAGTGCGCGGCCACGAAGGTTTCCCAGCGCTCGCCGCTCTGCGGGAAGGCGACGACGTCGCGGATGGTGGCCTGATCTTCCACCCGGCGCAGCAGCGCCAGGCCCTTGCGGCCCATCCTCACGAGCTTCTGGCGAAGGCGGGCGCGGAGCTCGGCCGGGCTGCTCTTGGCCACGTCGTCGCGGATCCAGGCCGGCACGTTGGCCAACTGACGCCACAGGTCGAACGGCGTGCGCCGCGGCTCGTAGCCGGTGTTGTAGGGCGCGTTGTCGAGCACCGCCAGGAGCGACACCGTGTGGCCCAGGGCCCGCAGCTGCTGGGCCATCTCGAAGGCCACCGTGCCGCCCGCCGACCAGCCGGCCAGCATGTAGGGCCCGCGCGGCTGGTAAGCGACGACGTCGGCGACGTAGGCCGCGGCCGTGGCCTCGATGGTCGCATACACCGTGGCCACGTCGGCGCCGAGCTTGGCGCGAATGCCGATGAACGGCTGGTCCGGTCCGATGGCGTCGGCCAGCGCGCGGTACTCCATGATGTCGCCGCTGATCGAATGGACGCAGAAGAGCGGCCGGCCCGGGCCTTCCACGAGCACGTGGAGCGCGGGCCAGTCGGAGGCCGGGCGGTTCTCGCGCAGCACCGCCGCCAGGGTCGCCACCGTGGGGTAGTCGTAGATCGCCGACAGCGGCAGGGTCTGGCCGAGGCGCTTCTCGATGAGCGTGAAGAGCCGCGCGGCGGCGAGCGAATGCCCGCCGGTGCCGAAGAAATCATCGCGCGGCGAGAGATCGGGCGCGGCCAGCACCTCGCGCCAGATCTCGAGCAGCTGCGCCTCCACGGCGTCGTGCGGGGCGACGGCCGGGGCGGCGGCATCGGCGGCCTCGGGTTCATCGGGCAGGCGCCGGCGATCGATCTTGCCGCTCGGCGTCTGCGGGAAGGCCGGCACGCTCACCCACCCGGACGGCACCATGTAATCGGGGAGCCGCGTCGCGAGGTGCTCGCGCAACGCCTCGGCGACGGCCGCGGGTCCCGCCGGCACGTAGTAGGCGACCAGGCGCACGCCGCGTCCGCTCGGGCGCGCCACCACCGCGGCCTGACGCACGGCCGGATGGGCCTCGAGCGCCGCCTCGATCTCCCCCGGCTCGACGCGGAAGCCGCGGATCTTGACCTGGTCGTCGCGCCGCCCCAGGAACTCGATGGCCCCGTCGGCGCCGTGGCGGCCGGCATCGCCCGAGCGATAGGCCCGGCCGAGATACCCGGGCACGGCAAGGGTGCGGAAGCGCCCGGCGGTCAGGTCCCGCCGGCGATGGTAGCCATCGGCCAGCGCCGCGCCGGCCAGCCACAGTTCGCCGGTCACGCCCGGCGGCACCGGCCGCTGGGCGTCATCGAGCAGCAGCACCTGCACGTTGTCGATGGGGCGGCCGATCGGCGGCAGCTCCGGCCACGCCTCGGGATCGCCGCTCAGCCGATGCGCGGTGACGACGTGGGTTTCGGTCGGGCCGTACTGGTTGTCGAGCGTGGCGCCGCGCAGCCGCCCGAACAGCCAGCGCAGGGCCGGGGTGAGACGCAGCTGCTCGCCGGCGGTGATCACTTCCTTGAGCGACGCCGGCACGGCGTCGAGATCCCGGGCCGTGTCGGCCAGCAGCTGCAGGGCCACGAACGGGAGGAACAGGCGCTCGACCGACTCGGTCCGCAGCGTCTCGAGCAGCGTGCGCGGATCACGCCGGGTGGCCTCGGCGATGAGCACCAGGCGTCCGCCCCCGGCCCAGGTGGCGAAGTGTTCCTGGAACGACACGTCGAAGCTGAGGGCGCTGAACTGCAGCGTCGTGAGGGCCGGCGCGGAGCGGCGCAGTTGCCACTCGACCAGGTTCGCCAGCGAACCGTGCGGCATCACCACGCCCTTGGGCTGGCCGGTCGAGCCGGACGTGTACATGACGTAGCAGGCATCGGCGGCCGACGGCCCCGCGTCGAGTGCGGTGGTGGGACACGAGCTCGCCGCCTGCACCCAGTCGGGGAACCCGCGCCGGGCCGGATCGTCGCCGAGCACGCTCGCCGCGAGCCCTGGCGTGGCCAGCAGGACCCGCACGTCGGCGTCCTCGACCATGAAGCGCACGCGATCGACCGGGTAGGCCGGATCGATCGGCACGTAGGCCGCGCCGGCCTTGAGCACCCCGAGCACCGCCACCGCCAGGTCGATCGAGCGCTCCAGGCCGAGGCCGACACGGTCGCCGCGCTGCACGCCGCGCGCCCGCAGGGCGTGCGCCAGCTGGTTGGCCCGGCCGTCGAGGGCGCGGTAGCTCAACGCCTCGCCGCCGAACGACACCGCCGGCGCGTCCGGGGTGAGCGCCGCCTGTCGTTCGACGAGCGACACCGGCGTGGTCGTGTCGTCGCGGGTCACCGTGGTGGCGTTCCAGCGCGCCAGATCGCGGGCCTCGTCGGCGGTCACGACCGGCAGTTCGCCAATCAAGGTGTCGGGCGCCGCGCAGGCCGCTTCGAGCAGCTGCGTGAAGCGCGCGCGCCAGCGCTGGCAGGTGTCGTCGTCGATGACGTCGGTGCTGTACTCGAAGGCCAGCTCGATGTCGGCGGTCCGCTCCTGCACGTCGAGCAGCAGGTCGAACTTGGCCATGCCGTTGCTCAGCCGCAGCACGCGCACGTCGAGACCATCGAGCTCCACGAGCCCGTCGGGCACGCGCTGCACGGCCACCATCACCCGGAAGAGCGGCACCTGTCCGGGACTGCGCGCCGGCACCACCGCCTGCACCACCTGCTCGAACGGCACGTCGGCGTGGGCCATGGCGCCGAGCGACGCCGCCTTCACCCGCCGCAGCAGCTCGCGGAAGGTGGGCGCGCCCGACAGGTCGGAGCGGACCACGACGGTGTTGGCGAAGAACCCGACGGTGTGCTCGAGTTCGGGCCGCGGCCGCGATGCCAGCGGCGTGCCGAAGAGCATTTCCTCGGCGCCGGTGTGGCGCGCCAGCAGCACGTCGAGCAGGGCCACGACCGCCATGAACGTCGTGGCCTGTTCCGCCCGGCACAGGCGACGGAGGCCCTCGGTGACGCGGGCGTCGAGCGACCAGGTCAGGGTGGCGCCCTGCCCGGTCGGCCGCGCCGGGCGCGGCCGCGAGCCGACTTCCACCGGCTCACCCGCCGAGCCGAGCGTGGCCCGCCAGTAATCGAGCTGCCCGGCCACGCGTTCGGGGGTGAGGCGCTTCTGCTGCCACACCACGTAGTCGGCATACTGGATGTCGACCGGCGGCAAGAGCGACGGCTGGCCCGCCGAGTAGGCGCGGTAGAGCGCGCTCAGCTCCCGGCAGAAAATCGCGACCGACCAGCCGTCGAAGACGATGTGGTGCGCGGTCATCACCACGAGCTGGCGGCGCGCCTCGATGGCGAAGACGCGGACGCGGAGCAGCGGCCCGGCCGTGAGATCGAACGGCGTGGCCGCTTCCCGGGCAGCGCGGGCCAGGGCCTCGGCATCGGCCGAACCGTCGCCGGCCGGGGGCACGACCACCACCGGCACGGCCACCGCGGGGTGGATGATCTGGAGCGGCTCGCCGTCCTGCGAGCTGAAGGTCGTGCGCAGCGACTCGTGCCGCTCGACCAGCGTGTCGAGGCAGCGCTGGAAGACGTCGAGGCGCAGGTCGCCCAGGCAGTCGAGGGCCGTGACCACGTTGTAGGTGGGTTGGCCGGGCGCCAGCCGATCGAGGAACCACAGCCCGCGCTGCACCCCCGAGGCCGGACAGGCCACCAGGTCGGCGCTGTCGAGCGTCGTGGCGGGCGGCGGTTCGTCGGCGCGGAGCGGGCTCATGCCCTGGATGCGTCCAGATCCGCGCGCTTGACGCGCAGGGTGTCGCGCGAGGTGCGCGCCAGCAGCGGTTCGTCGTCGGCGTCGGCCGCGGCGGCATCGGCGGCGCCGCCGGCCGGACCGCGCACGAGCACCGCCAGGGCCGGGATGGTGGCGTGTTCGAACAACTGGCCGAGCGGAATGCCGCGGCCAAAGGCCTTCTCGATGCGCGCGAGCAGCCGCACCCCGAGCAGCGAGTGGCCGCCGGCGTCGAAGAAGTTGTCGTGCGGCCCGACCGCCGTCACGCCGAGCAGGTCGGCCCACATCGCCGCCAGCTGCCGCTCGACGTCGTCGAAGTGCGCGTCCGCGCCGGCCGCGCCGTCGGCGCCCGCGGGGCGCGCCGCCGGCAGGTCCACGCGCATCTCCGCGTCCACCCGCGCCCGCCACGCCTCGAGGCTGCCGGTGGACACGAACACCTGCGGGCCGGGGTCGCGCGCCAGCACCCGCTCGAGCGCCTCGAGGCCCTCGGCCGTGTCCATCCCTCGGTGGAGCATGTCGTCGGCCAGAGTACCCGCGTTGCCTCCGGCCGGCACCGCCGGTTGCACGGAGATTGCCGCCCCGGTCCCGAGCCCCGCCGCGACCCGGCGCAGCGAGAACCCGGTGATGTCCACGAGCACCCGCCCGGACGGGTCGGTGATCGTCACATCGAAAATCGCGACCCCGTTGCCCGTGCCCGGGGCCAGCCGCACGTGGCTGCACAGCTGCGCCGTGAGGGCCTGGTGGATTCGCACCCGGCCGTAAGTGAAGGGGATGTAGAAATCCGTCTCCTGCACGAAGCCGGGAATCAGGAACTGCGCGGCGCCGGTGGCCATGTCGAGCAGGCCCGGATGGAGCGCCTGCTCCGCCAGGTCGCCGGCGAACTCGGCCGGCAGCGCCAGTTCCACCAGCGCCTCGCCCTGACCGTAGCGGACGCGCTCGAGGTTGGCCCAGCGCGGGCCGAAGTCCATGAACGGCTGGGGCAGCAGCCCACGCGGCTCGAGCACGCGGCCGGTGCAGCGGTCGCGGAGGGCGTCGAGGTCGATGGGCGCCGGCGGCCCGGAGGCGGCGAGCACCGTGGCCGTGGCATGCCGAGTGCCGCCGGAGCTGACGGTGACCGTGGTGGCGTCGCCCTCGCCCCGCACCGCAATCGAGACGGCCGCGCCCTGGCCGGCCGGCACGAAGAGCGGCGCCTCGAAGAACACGTCGGCGAGCGTCACGGGCCCGGGGCGCGTCTCGGCGACGGCCGCGCGCATCAGCTCGAGATGGCCCGTCCCCGGCACCACCGCCTCGCCGCCGCGCACCACGTGATCGCCGACCAGCCAGTGCCGCTCGCGCTGCAGCATGGTCTCGAAGGTGACGGCATCGCCGCGCCGCACCACGTGGCCCAGCCACGGATGCGCCGCCGGCGTGCCGGCGGAACGGAGGCGGCCGCGCGAGGCGCTGGCGGCCAGGCCCACCTCGCGCCACGGCCCCCAGCCCACGGCGCGAACCGGGGTGTCGGATTCGGCGCTCCAGGCCGCGGCCCAGGCATCGAGCGCGGCGTTGGCGGCGGTGTAATCCACCTGGCCGCGCAGGCCGAGCATGCTGCTCACCGACGAGTAGAGCACCACGAAGTCGAGCGGCTGCCCGGCCAGCACCTCGTGCAAGGCCGCCGCGCCCATCACCTTCGGATCGAGCACGGCGCGGGCCGCGTCGAGCGTCTTGGCCTGCAGCGGCGCGTCGTCGAGCGCGCCGGCAGCGTGGAAGACGCCGTGCAGGGCGCCGAAGGTGGCCCGCGTCTCGTCGACGACCCGCCGCAGGGCGCCCGCGTCGCTGACGTCGGCCACCGCCAAGGTCACGTCCCCGCCGGCCGCCTCGCACGCCAGCAGCCGCTCGGCCAGGTGCTTGAGACGCGGGTCGGTGGCCGGGTCCGCGGTGAGGCGCGGCCATTCACGCCGGGCCGGCAGCGTCGTCCGCGAGACGAGCACGAGCCGCGCGCCGACGCGGGCGGCGAGGTGTTCGGCCAGGACCAGGCCGAGCGCACCGGTGCCGCCGGTGATGAGATAGACGCCGCGCTGACGCCACGGCGAGGGCGCGCCGGCCTCGAGCCGATGGCGCTGCAGCCCGCGGATGTAGCGCGTGGCAGCGCGATAGGCGATCGTCGTGTCGGCGCCGGGGGCCCCCAGTTCGCTGGCCAGCTGGGCGACGAGCCGGGCGCGCTGCCGCGCCGTGACCGGAGGCGTGATGTCGACCAGGCGGGTCGTCAACCCGGGCACCTCTCGAGGCGCGACCAGGC
Organism: uncultured Acidobacteriota bacterium; assembly: GCA_963834325.1. GTDB lineage: Bacteria > Acidobacteriota > Vicinamibacteria > Vicinamibacterales > UBA2999 > CADEFD01. The sequence goes on along the minus strand of CAWIBL010000012.1, from coordinate 819,531 downwards.
ACGGCCCCGCCAGAGCCGCCCGCGCCGGCACCAGGCGCGTCTCGCCGGACACATCGGCGGTGCCCGAGGTGACGAAGGTGACGTGGAGCGGGTGCGGGAACTCTTGTCCGCCGATGGCCTGCATCAGCGCCAGCGGTCCGGCGAAGGCCTGATCGAGGGTCGCGGCCACCGAGACGGCAGATTCGGCGCTGGCGTCGCAGGTCCACGCATGCACGATGTGCCGCACCTCGGCGCCGCTGCGGCGCACCGCGGCGAAGAGCGCGTCGTAGTCGCCCGCGCGCAGCGGGTCGAGTTCGAACTCGGTGTCGTTGCGCTGCCGGAAGGCCGGGCCGCGCCGGACCACGAAGAGGCGCGGCGGGTGGCCGGACGGAGTCGCGCCGGGGGCGGGCGCGGCCGTCGTGGCGCAAGCCAGCCAGGCGCTGGCCGCGTCGGCCGCGATGCCGCCGTCGTCGGCAAAGGCAATCACGTCGCCGGAAAGCGGCCCGACGGTCGGCTCGGGCGGCGCCGGGATCCACACCGGCACGTGGAACCAGTCCGCCAGGTCGCGGGCCTTGTCGGTCGTGCCCTCGGCCTGGCGCGGGCCCGGGCCCACGCCGGGCGGCGTCGCCTCCACCCAGTGACGCGTCCGTTCGAACGGGTAGGTCGGCAGCGCCACCCGGTGGCGCGCCGCGCCGCTACCGGCCACGGCCGCCCACGCCGGCGACAGGCCGGCCGTCCACAGGTGCCCGACGGCCGCGCGAACGGCCACGCGGTCCGGTGTCGTTTCCTTGGCGTGGCGCAGCGACTGCACCACGGCGGCGGGCGGCTGCGGCTGCAGGCGCGAGAGCATGCCGAGCGTGCGGCCGGGCCCGACTTCGAGGCACACCGCGGGGCCGCCAGCGAGGATCGCGCCGATGCCCTCGGCAAAGCGCACGGCGCCGCGCAGGTGGCGCACCCAGTAGTCCGGATCGGTGGCCTCCTCGGCGCGAATCCACGTGCCGGTGACGTTCGAAACGAACGGAATCGCCGGCGCCTGCAGGCGCACGCGGCGCACGGCCTCGCCGAAGGGCCCGAGGATGGGGTCCATCATGCGCGAGTGCGAGGCGTGCGAGATGTGCAGGCGCTTGGTCTCCCACCCGCGCGCCTCGGCCGCGGCGGCAAAGGCGGCGACGTGATCCTCTTCGCCCGAGACGACCGACATCGCCGGCGCGTTCGACGCGCCCAGGGACACGGCCGTGCCCTCGAGCGCCGCCAGCACCTCGGCCACCGGCGCGGCCACGCTCAGCATGGCGCCGCGCGGCATGCTCTGCATCAAGGCGCCGCGGGTGATGACCAGGCCCAGCGCCTCGGCCACCGACATCACGCCGGCCACGCACGCCGCCGAGTACTCGCCCAGGCTGTGGCCGATCATCGCCTGCGGCGTGAAGCCCCAGGCCAGCCACTGCTGCGCCAGGGCGTACTCGACCGCGAAGAGCGCCGGCTGGGTGATCGAGGTCTCGTCGAGCAGCGCCGCGGCCCCCGGCGCCGGGAAGAGGAGGTCGAGCAGCGACGCGCCGGTCAGGTCCCGGTAGTGCCGATCGCACCGGTCGAGCGCGTCGCGATAGACCGGCTCGCCGGCGTAGAGCTCGCGCCCCATCTGCGCGTACTGCGAACCCTGGCCGGGGAACATGAAGACCAGCCCCGGCGCCCGATCCGGAACCGGACTCCGGGGCGCGCGCTTCGAGTGCGCAGCGCCTCGATGGCCTCGGCGCGGGATGCGGCCACCACCGATCGGCGGCACGGGAAGGCCTTGCGGCCGGTCTGGAGCGTGAAGGCGACGTCGTCGAGGCCGAGTTCGGGATGGGCGTCCAGATGCGCGGCCAGCCGCTCGCTGGCGGCGGCCAGCGCCGCCGGGGTTCGCGCCGACACCGGGAGGATCTGCGGCGCGCCCGACGAGGCCGCGGTCACGGCGGACGGGGCTTCCTGCAGGACGACGTGGCAGTTGGTGCCGCCGACGCCGAGCGAGGTGACGCCGGCCCGCCGCGGCGTCGCCGACCGGCCCAGTCGCGCAGGCGATCGTTCACGAAGAACGGGCTCGCCGCGAAGTCGATCTGCGGGTTGGGCGTGCGGAAGTGCAGGGTCGGCGGCAGCTGTCCGTGGTGCAGCGACAGCACGGTCTTGATCAGGCCGGCGATGCCGGCCGCTTCGTCCAGGTGGCCGATGTTGGTCTTGACCGAGCCGATCGCGCAGAAGCCGGTGCGCGCGGTCGAGTGCCGGAACGCCTGGGTCAGCGCCGCGATCTCGATCGGGATCGCCGACCGGCGTGCCGGTGCCGTGCGTCTCGACGTAGGAGATGCTGTCGGCGGCGACGCCGCTGACGGCCAGCGCCTCGGCAATCGCCGACGCCTGGCCGTCGACGCTGGGCGCGAGGTAGCCGACCTTGCTCGAGCCGTCGTTGTTCACGGCCGAGCCCTTGATGACCGCGTAGATGCGATCGCCGTCGGCCGTCGCGTCGGCGAGCCGCCGCAGCACGACGACGCCGGCGCCGCTGCCGAAGAGCGTCCCGGCGGCGGCGGCGTCGAAGGGCCGGCAATGGCCGTCGGGCGACAGGATCTCGCCCCGCTTGTAGAGGTAGCCGCGGTCCTGCGGCAGCTCGATCGCGCAGCCGCCGGCCAGCGCCATGTCGCACTCCCCGCTGAGCAGGCTCTGCGCCGCCAGGTGCACGGCGACGAGCGACGTCGAGCAGGCCGTCTGCACGTTGATGCTCGGCCCGGTCAGGTTCAACTCGTAGGACAGCCGCGTCGCGAGGAAGTCCTTGTCGTTGCCGGTGTGGCGCAGCAGCCACTCGCCGACCGTGTCCATGAGGCGCCGGTTGGTGACCAGGTTGTGCATCATGTAGGCGTTCAGGCCGCTGGTGGCGAAGACGCCGATCTGGCCGCGCAGCCGGTCCGCATCGTGCCCGGCGTGCTCGAACGCTTCCCAGCCGACTTCCAGGAAGAGGCGGTGCTGGGGGTCCATGATCGCCGCGTCCTGCGGCGAGACCCGAAGAACCCGGCGTCGAAGCGATCGGCGTCGTCGAGCACCGGCCGGGCTTTGACGTAGCCGGGATCGGCCAGCCAGTCGGGCCGTTCGCCGGCGGCGCGCAGCTCGTCGTCGGTGAAGCGCCGCACCGACTCGACGCCGTCGCGCAGGTTGCGCCAGAACGCGTCCGGCGACGGCGCGCCGGGCCAGCGTCCGGCCAGGCCGATGATCGCGATCTCGTCGCCGCGGATGTCCGTGCTCATGGCCGGCCGCCCTCGCCGCCGCGGGCCGCGGCCAGCGCTCGCGCGCCGCTTTTCGGCCGCGTCGAGACGCGTGCGCGCGCGGGCCTGGCCGCGGTCGAGCACGGCCGTGTCGGGCGCCTCCCGCCCGAGGTGTTCGGCCAGCGCCGCCACCGTGGGGAAGCGGAAGAGATCGACGAGCGACAGCGGGCGGTCGAGCGCCGCGCGCAGCTCGCCGTGCGCCCGCACCATCAGCAGCGAGTTGGCGCCGAGGTCGAAGAAGTTGTCGCCGGTGCCGACGCGGGCCAGGCCGAGCAGCGTGCCCCACACGCCGGCGATCGTCGTTTCCATCGCCGACCCGGGGCCACGAAAGGCGCGGCGCTCTCCTGCCGCTGCCGGTCGGGCGCGGGCAGGGCCTGGCGATCGATCTTGCCGTTGGGCGTGAGCGGCATCCGCTCGAGCACGACCACCGCCGACGGCGTCATGTAGGGCGGCAACTGCGCCCGCACGTGCTGCTTCAGCGCCTGCGTGAGGTGGCCGTCGCCGGCCCGGGCCCGCTGGACGTAGCTGGCCCACGCGCGGGCCGGCCCGGGCTGGGGCGGATGGGCGGCGCTGCCGACGACGACGTCGAAGGCGCCGGGGTCGGTGTCGTTCCACACGGCGCTGGCCTGCGTGTCGGCGTGGAGGCCGAGCACGGCCTCGGGATCGAGACCGTCCGGCACCGACGCCAGCGCCTGGCGCAGGTCGCCGACGGTGGGCGGCGCGTCGTCGGCCGCGGCCCGGCGCACGGCCTCGACCGCCGCGGCGACGCGGCCGTTGCGCAGCCGGCGCAGGCGCGTGCCCGCGGGGCTGCCCGCGATCGCGTCAGCGACCGCAGCGGCGCTCGGCTCGGCGCCGGTCCATTCGCGCGACGCGGCCCCGTCGACCGGGCCGGTGCCGAGCACCACGTCGTAGCGGAAGGCGGTCAGTTCGTTCTGCGCGGCGCCGCGCTTGAGACGCACCGCCACCGAGGTCAGGACCGGAACCTCGGCCGCCAGCGCCTCGAAGAAGGCGGGATCGATGACGAGCTCGACGTCCGCGGCGACGCGGTCGCGCACCCGCCGGGCCAGCTCGCGCGTGGTCATGGCGGCCGGCGCCTGCGCCAGTTCGATGGCCATGTGGAAGGCCTCGAGCAGCGGCAGGCTGCGCACGTCGCCGACAACGATGGCGCCGCCCGGGCGCAGCCGCGAGGCGGCATCGGTGAGCACCTGGCGCAGATAGTCGGCGTCGGGGAAGTACTGGGCGACCGAGTTGATGACCACGACGTCGACCGCGGCCGCGCCGGCGACCTGCGCCACCTGGTCGGCCGCGGCGACGTGCAGCGTGACATTGGTGAGGCCGGCCGCAGCCACGCGTTCACGAAGACGCTCGACCGCCACGGTGGAGATGTCGAGGCCGGTGTAGTGCTCGACGTGCGGCGCCAGACGCTGCAGCAGCAGCCCCGTCCCCGTGCCGATTTCCAGGATGCGCCGCGGCGCCAGCGCGCGGATGCGGGCCACGGTGTGGTCCACCCACTCGCGCATGTCGGCGACCGGCAGCGGCTGGCCGGTGACGCTGCTGCGCCAACCCGACAGATCGAAGGCCGGATCGGCGCCGTCGGCGCTCGAGCCGTCGCGGTAGGTGGCGTCCCACACCGCGCGCCACTCGGCGCTCACGCCGGCCGCCGGCTCACCCGCGGCCCGGGGCACGACGTAGGCCACCAGCCGCGCCTCGTCGCTGCCGTCGTCGCGCCGGGCCACGACCGCGGCCTGGCCGACCTGGGGATGCGCCGCCAGCACGGCTTCGATCTCACCCAGTTCGATGCGGTGACCGCGGACCTTCACCTGATCGTCGAGGCGGCCGAGGAACTCGAGGCGGCCGTCGTCGCGGTAGCGCGCCAGGTCGCCGGTGCGGTAGACGAGGTCGGTCGCCCCCGGCCCGCAGGGGTTCGGCACGAAGCGGTCGGCGGTCAGATCCGGCCGCTGCCAGTAGCCGGCCGTCACCCCGTCGCCGCCGATGAGCAGTTCACCCGCCGCGCCCACCGGCACCGGGCGGAGCCGCGAGTCGACGAGGTAGATCTGAGTGTTGGCGATCGGCCGGCCGATGGTGACCTCGTCGCCGGGCGCGAGCTTGGCCACCGTCGACCAGACCGTGGTTTCGGTCGGGCCGTACATGTTGAGCAGATCGCCGGACACCGCGGCCCGCAGCTCGCCGGCCAGCGACGGCGGCAGCGGCTCGCCGCCGACGAGCGCCACGTCGAGGGCGGCCAGAGCGCCGCGGCCGGCCGGATCGGCCAGCACCGTGCGATAGAACGAGGGCGTGGCCTGCAGGTGCGACACCTGGTGGCGGGCCACTTGCGCGGCCACGCCGTAGTCGGCAGCCACGGGCTGGCTGCGCTGGCGCAGCTCGTCCAGCCAGGGCAGGCTGGCCAGCACGGTGTCGGTCGGGATGCCGAAGTCCATCAGGCAGGCGACCTCGTCGACGCCGGCGGCCTTGACCCGTTCCACCATGGCCAGGCAGGACGACGGCGTGCCGAAAAGACCGCTCGTCTCGAAGTAGCGCTCGAACGCGTGTTCGATCATCGCGTCGATTTCCGGTTCGGTCAGATCGCTGTTGTCGAGCGGGCCCTGCTGGCGGCCGTGGGTGGCAAAGGCCGGGAACTCCCAGCGCGCCTGCTTGACCAGTCGGTCGACGACTTGAGGTAGGCCAGCAGCGGCGCGCGCACCGTCTGGCGCACCTCGTCGAGGTCGCCGCCGACGAAGGTGTGCAGCATCAGCGTCACGTGGCCGTCGCCCTGGTGCCCGGCCTCGCGCCACGCCTGGCGATACGCCGCGATCTTGCCGGCGAGCTCTTCCACGGTCTGACCGAGCAGGTTGGTCAGCATCCGCGTGCCGAGCTTCCCCGCCAGGCGGAAGGTGTCGAGGCTGCCAGCGGCCGTGATCCACATCGGCGGTTCGGCCTGGACCGGCGCCGGGTAGGAGCGCACCTCGATCGGCCGGCCCTGGCCGTTGGTGGCCGGCACCGCCTCGCCGCGCCACAGCCGCCGGACCGTCTCGATGCCCTCGGCCATCTTCTCGCGCCGCGACTCGTAGTTCTGCGGCATCAGCGCGAAGTCGTTGGCGTGCCAGCCCGAGGCGAACGACAGCTCGACGCGGCCGTTGGAGAGGTTGTCGACCATCGCCCATTCCTCGGCGACGCGGATGGGATGGTGCAGCGGCAGCACGACGCTGCCGGCGCGGACCCGGATGCGCGAGGTGACGGCCGCCACGGCGGCGCTGGTCACGGCCGGATTCGGATAGAGGCCGCCGAACTCGTGGAAGTGGCGCTCGGGCGTCCACACGGCACAGAACCCGTGCGTGTCGGCGAACCGGGCGCCCTCGAGCAGCAGGCGATAGCGCTGCTGGACGTCCTGGCGCGCGTCGGCCGAAAAATAGAACAGGCCGAAGTCGAGCGGGCGGCCGCTCACGTCGGGACCGGCGGACGTGGCGGCGGCGGTCTCGACATCGTCCTGCAGGATCACGCGGAAGCCGCGGGCCAGCGTCCACAACAGCTCGAGCACCGAGATGTCGAACGAGATGCTGGTGACCGCCAGCCACGTGCCGGGACGCCGGCCGCCGATGGTCTCGTCCATGGCCGCGAAGAAGTTGGTGACGTTGCGGTGCCGCACCATCACGCCCTTGGGGCGGCCGGTCGAGCCCGAGGTGAAGATGACGTAGGCCAGATCCTCGGGGGTGGCGCCCGAGGGCACGCGCGGCTGGCCGGGCCCCGCGGGCCGGGCCAGATCGATGACGAGGGGCGTGGCCTGGGGCGACGGCAGCGCCGCCGCCAGCCGCGGCTCGGTGACGATCAGCGTCGCGCCGGTGTTCTCGACCATCCACTGCAGGCGCTGCGGCGGGAAGGCGGTGTCGAGCGGCAGGTAGGCGGCCCCGGCCTCGAGGATGCCGAGCATCGCCACCACCGTCTCGAGCGAGCGCGTGGTGAAGACGCCGACGACCTGTCCCGGACCGACGCCGCGGTGGCGCAGCTCGGCCGCCAGCGCCGCGCTGCGGGCCCCCAGTTCGCCGTAGGTCAGGGTGCGGTCGCGATGGGCCACGGCCACCGCCGCCGGCGTGGCGGCGACGTGGGTGGCGATGAGGTCGTGCACGCACGAGATCCGGTCGACCTCGCGGCCGGTGTCGTTCCACCCGGTGACGAGCTGCGCGCGCTCGGCCGGACCGAGCACGGGCAGCTCCCCCACGGTGGTGTCGGCCCCGGCGGTCGCCAGCGCGGTGAGCACCGTGCGCAGCTGCTCGAGCCAGCGCTCCACGGCGGCGTCGGTGACGAGCCGCGCGTCGTAAGCCAGCTTGAGCAGCAGTTCGCGTTCGCCGTAGGCAAAGAGCGTGACCGGCACGGTGGTCTGCTCGTGGAAGACGACCTCGCGGCGCGCCCACTCCCCGCCCAGATCCCGCAGGTGCGCGCCGATGAGGCGCGGCGTGTAGATGACCAGGCTGTGGAAGAGCGGCTGACCGGCCGGCACGCCGCTGACCCGCTGGATCTCCACCAGGGCCGTGTGCTCGAAGGGCCGCGCCGCCTCGTGCTCGGCGCGCACGGCGCGCAGCCAGTCGCCGAGGCGCGTCGTGGGGATCGACGCGCACGGCCATCGGCACGGTGTTGATGAAGGCGCCGACGGCGCGGTCGGCCGCCGGAATGGTGCCGGCCCGGGCGGCGCGGGTGACGCCGAACACGGCCTGCGCTTCGCCGCTCGCCGCCGCCAGCACCAGCGCCCATGCCGCCTGCACGGCGGTGTTGCGTGTGGCTCCCGCGGCCCGCGCGGCGTCGCCCAGTCGGGACGTGACGGCCGCGTCGAGGGCCAGGATTCGGTCGCGACGCTCGATCGGTCCGGGCGGAGGCGTGGTGGCCGTGAGCGGCAGCCGGGTGGGCGCCGACAGCGTCCCGAGCCGCTCGCGCCAGAAGGCGGCGGCCGCGGCGCCGGTGGCCTGGGCCCGCGCGTCCAGCCACGTCACGAAGGGCGCAAACGGGACCGGCTCGGGCAGAGCCAGGGCGGCGCCGTCGCGCTCGGCGGCATAAAGGGCGAACCCTTCGGTCAACAGGTCCACGTAGGACTGACCGTCGGCCAGGATGTGATGGAACGTCCACACGAACTGCCAGCGCTCGTCGGCCAGCCGGAACAGGGCCGCCCGGGCCAGCGGCGCCACCGCCAGATCGAAGCCGCGACGGCGGTCGTCGGCCAGGAAGGTGTCCAGGCGAAGGCGCTGCGTGGCGGCGTCGGCGTCGCGCCAGTCGGCATCGAGCCACGGCAGGTCCACGGCCGCCTCGACGACCCGCCGCGGGCGCGGCCGCCCGGTCCACTCGAACCGGCTCCGGAACACCTCGTGGCGGTTCATCAGGCGCCGCCACGCCGCGGCCAAGGCCGCCGGCTCCACCGGATGGTCGAGGGTGGCCACCATCTGCTCGACGTCCGCGCCGGACTCGGGCGCCTTGAGATGCTGTACGAGCATCCCCTCCTGAATGGGCGTCAGGGCGGTCAAGGGTGGGTCACCAGCAGGGGGTGGTTGGCCTCGGAAGGCGCAGAGAAATGCCCGCGCATCGTCCCTGGCATTGTCTCACGGAGCGTTGCGCAGGCGCCCGAGCCGGAACGCGCCCTTGCGGGCAACTGGCCGGCCCGGGACCCGCCCGTGAGCGCAGTCTGGCAGCCGGGGGCGCTTTTCACGCGGCCGGTAGGACCCGCGGCGCGCGCTTCAGCAGGAGACGCACTTGTGGTTGTTCCTGGCGCCGAGCGAGGCCAGGTAGGCGATGGTCTCGGGGAACGGCTGCACACGCTGAACCGGCCCGTTGGCCAGGTCGATGGTGGTCTGGCCAGCCCGGTTGACGCGGGTGACGTCGGCGCCTTTGGTCACGAGGTACTCGATCATCCCGGTATCGCCGCGGGAGGCGGCGTGGTGGATGACGGTGTTGCCCTCGTAGTCGACCGCGTTCACATCGACGCCGAGCTCCTCGACCAGGTACTTCACCGCCGGCATCATCCCGGCTGGCGCGAAGACGTGCGAGTTGCCGGCGAAGCCCTTGCCGTAGCCGACACCGGCCACGGCCTGGAGCGCCGGGATGCCCGGGCCGCCCACCGGCACCGGCGCCAGGTTCGAGGTGTCGCGCAGGTCGCCGACGCCGTCGAGGCCGCGGCTGCGTTCGGCCGGCCGCACGCTGGGGATGTTCGGGTCGGCGCCGCGCGAGACGAGCAGGCGCATGGCCTCGACGTCGCTGGCGTAGGCGGCGCGCCAGAACGGCGTGGCCCCGATCTCGTCGACGCCGGACTGGTCGAAGTTGTAGCCCGAGTACCAGACCTTGCGCGTCAGCCGGGCGTTGGGATCGGCGCCCTGGTCGAGCAGGGCGCGCATCAGGTCGAGATAACCGGTGCGCTGCTGGAGATAGGAGCGCGGCTGCGGATAGGCCGCCTTGGGCGCCCACTGCACGTTGAGCGTGGCATAGAGCGGGGCGGCGCCGGCGCGGCTCGCCAGGTTCGGATCGGCGCCGTGATCGAGCAGGTACTTCGCCAGATCCAAGTGGCCGTTGAGCGTGGCCATCAGCAGCGGGGTCGTGGCGTCGCCCGGGCTGCGCAGGTTCACGTCGGCGCCGCGCGCGATGAGCGCGTGGGCCGCGGCGGTCGAGCCCTGACGGGCGGCGAAATGCAGCGCCGACAGGCCGCCCTGCGCGCCGATGAGCTCGTTGTAGCGGAAGGGCCGCGTGGCCCCGGCCACGTCGGTCGGCCGCGGCGTGGCGGCGGGCCGGCGCCGGGGCCGCCGCACCGCTTCGGGAGCACGGCCCCCGCCGGCCGCGATCGTCCCGGGCGCAGGGCGCACCGAGGCCGCCGGCGCCCCTTGCGGTTCGGGCGGGCGGCCTTCGCCGTCGCCCATGGTGAGCGCGGCCAGGTCGACGACCTTCGAGGTCACTCCGGCCTGGGCCCCGCGGTCCAGGAGCAGGGCGACCACCTCGCCGCGATCGTAGGCGGCGGCAAACATCAGCGGCGTCTGGCCGTGCGTCTTCTCGACCGCGTTGACCTCGGCCCGGGCCTCGAGCAGCGCCGTCACCGCCGCGGTGTTGCCCGATTGCGCCGCCAGCATCAGCGCCGTCGCGCCAGTGGTGGTGACGGCATTCGGGTCGGCCCCGCGATCGATGAGCGCGGTCACCACCGCGGCGAACCCGCCCTGGCTGGCCACGTGCAGCGGCGTATAGCGGCCCAGGCGGCTGGTGGCTTTGACGTTGGCGCCGGCGTAGAGCAGCACCTCGGTCAGGGCCGCATCGCCGTGGGTGGCGGCCCAGTGCAGGGCGGTCATGCCGTCGCCCTGCGCGCCATTGACGTCGCCGCCGGCGCGGACCAGCGTGCGCACCGTGGCGGCATCGCGGCGCATGGCGGCGTCGGCCACCGGCGCCGTGCCGGCGGCGAGCAGGCTGCCGCCGAGCGTCGCCGCCAGCACGGCGCCGGCCACGAGTCGAAGGGGGCTGGGTCGAATCATCACCAGCTCCTAGACGGCCGCGGCGGTCGTCGCCACAGCGCGGTTCAGGTCGATGGTGCCGGCGCTGTCGCCGAAAGCCGGCGTGTCCACGCCCACGGCCTGCAGCGCGCTCAGCATGGCGTTGGCCATCGGCGTGCCGTCGGCGGCCTTGACGTGCAGGTTGCCCTTGAGGCGTCCGCCGGCGTGCCCCGCCAGGAACAGCGGGCAGCGCTTGTGGTTGTGCATGTTGGAGTTGCCCATGGCCGACCCGTAGACGACCAGGCTGTTGTCGAGCATGGTGCCGTCTTCGTCGGGGATGTCGGCCAGCCGCTTGAGCAGATAGGGCACGAGGCTGACGTGATAAGCGTTGATCTTCTGGAAGTCCTTGATGCGGTCTTCGCGTTCCTGGTGGTGCGAGGCGGTGTGGAACGCGGCCGACGACCCGCTCGGGCCGAACACGCGGTTCGACACGTCGCGGCTCATCTTGAAGGCGAACACGCGCGTGATGTCCGAAGCGAAGGCCACGGCCTGCAGATCGAACATCAGCTTGACGTGCTCTTCCCACGAATCCGGCACGCCGACCGGGGCTCCCGGCAGGTCACGCGCCTCGCCGCTGGTGTTGGCGGCCTCGACCTTCTCGATGCGCCGCTCGATCTCGCGCACGTCGTCGAGGTAGTCGGCCAGGCGGGCGCGGTCGGCCACGCCCAGCCGGCCCTTGAGCTCGCCCACCGACTCGGCGACGAAGTCGAGGATGCTCTTGTCGTCGCGGCGCCGTGCCTGGCGCGCCGCCGGCGTCGTGCCCACGCCGAACAGCTGATCGAAGACCGCGCGCGGATCGCGGATCATCGGCAGCGGCTCGGTCGGCGACGCCCAGCTGATCGAGTCGGTGTAGACGCACGAGTAGTTGTAGGAGCAGCCGCCGGCCTGGTCCACGTTCTCGATGCACAGCTGCAGCGACGGGATGGGCGTGTCCTGGCCGAACTGGCGGGCGAAGATCTGGTCGAGCGAGGTGCCGGCCAGCACGTCGGAGCCCTGGGTCTGCTTCGGTTTGGACTGCGTGAGGAACACGGCGGCGGAGCGGAAGTGGTCGGCGCCGATTTCCGGAGCGCTGAACGCCTCGGCGTTGCGGCAATCGGTGTTGCTCACGATGGTGAGGTGCTGGCGGTAGGGCTCGAGGGCGGCCATGGCCGTGGCCGAGAGGTCGAAGGCCGAGCCGGTGGCGGCCGGCGCCCACATGTTCATCTTGGCGCCGAAGGTGGTGCTGCCGGCGGCGCCGTGCACCATCTCGATGGCGATGAGCCGCAGCTTGCGCTCGGCCATCGCCGCCCGGACGGCGCGGGCCGGCCGCATGGCGTCGAGGAACGGCAACGCGATGGTCGCCCCCAGGCCCCTCAGGGCGGTGCGCCGCGACACGTGCGAGTTGAAGATGACGCTGGCCATGATCAGTGCTTCCCCGGTCCCTGGTCCCGATGTGCCGGTCCCTGCTCCGTGCTGGGCGGCGCGGCGGCGCGAACGACGCTTTTCTGAAACGAGTCGCTGGCCACGACGCCCTGCACGAACGCCGAGATGCGGTAGTCCTGCCGGGCCGCGTGGCGAATCACCGCGCGCACCGCCGGCATGTCGGCCGGCTCGACCCGGCGGCCGAGCGCGTAGGTCATGAGGTGCTCGGTGAAACTGAGCAGGAAGGCGTCCTTGTGGGCCACCAGCGCGCTGCGCAGGCCGGCCTCCCCCTCCATCCGCGTGCCGTCGTAGAGGTCGCCGACGGCGTCGACCGGCACGCCGTTGTCCTTGATGCGATAGCGGCCGGTGGCGTCGTAGTGCTCGAGCGCCAGGCCGAGCGGGTCGATGACCTTGTGGCACGACATGCACGCCGGGTTCTTGCGGTGCGCCTCCATGCGTTCGCGCACCGAGAGCACTTTGCCGTCGGCCGTGCCGCTGGTGTCTTCGAGCGCCGGCACGTTCGGCGGCGGGGCCGGCGGCGGCGAGCCGAGCAGCACTTCCATGATCCACTTGCCGCGCTGCACCGGCGAGGTGCGGTCGGCAATCGAGGTCAGCGTCAGCACGCTGCCGTGGCCGAGGATGCCGCGCCGTTCGGGCGGCAGCGAGACGCGGCGGAACTGCGACCCGCTCACCCCCGGCAGCCCGTAGTGGCGCGCCACCCGGTCGTTCACGAACGTGTAGTCGGCCGTCAGCAGGTCGAGCACGCTGCGGTCCTCGCGCACCAGGCTGCCGAGGAACAGCTCGGTTTCACGCTGCAGCGCCTGGGCCAGCGTGCGGTCGTAGTAGGGATACAGGATCGGGTCGGGCGAGACGTCGTCGAGGTCCTGCAGGCGCAGCCACTGCGAGGCAAATCGCGTGGCCAGCGCGTCCGACCGCGGGTCGGCGAGCAGCCGCGCGACCTGCTTCTCGATGAGCGCCGGAGTCGCCAGCTTGCCCTGCGTGGCGGCGGCGAGCAGCGCCGGGTCGGGACCCGCCGCCCACAGGAAGAACGACAGGCGCGAGGCCAGTTCCACGTCGGCCAGGCGATAGGGCTGCCCGGGCTTGGCCGAGGCCGGCGTGCTTTCCAGCCGGAACAGGAACTGCGGGCTGGCCAGGATCGCCTCGACCGCCTTGGTGACGCCCACCTCGAAGGTGCGGTCCTTGCGGCCCGTGTCGTAGAACGCCATCAGCCGCGAGAGCTCGCGCTCGGTCGGGGCGCGCCGGAACGCGCCGGCCGCCAGGCCCTTCACGATCGCCGTGGCGCAGGCGGCTTCCTCGGCCCCGCTCGTCGGCCGGCAGGTGAAGATACGGCGGCGGCTGGCCGTGTCGGACAGCCCGGTGACCTGGTGCGGTCCGACGACCGCCAGGTTGCGCAGGTGCGGCAGCGTCGTGATGCCCACGGCGATGCCGATCTCGGTGTCGGCCATGGTGTGCTCGATGGGCGCCACCAGGTCGTTGACCGGGCCCTCGAAACGCTGCAGGAAGGCCGCGGTCACGCGCTGCGGCCCGGCCGCCACGTGCACCGCGGGCGTCTTCAGCGACAGGCTCGACGTCGTCTCGTTCATGCGCGGGTCGATGTCGAAGAGGGCCACGCGCTCGCCGTTGATCGACACCTCGATCTGCTCGCCGGTGGCGGTGTTCCCGAACAGCATGCCGAGCGGCTCGGCGAACAAGTCGAGGCGGAACACGTAGTCGCCGTCGGCCGGGAAGGTGTGCAGCACCGAGACCCCGCCGCGCGTGCCGAGCGGCGCGCCCTCGGCCCGGGCCAGCTGCGACGCGGTCTTGGGCAGGCTGTAGGTGGATTCGCCGGCCGCGCTGTCCGGGTCGCCGACGGCCAGCGCCGTGACCCGGCTGGCGGCCCGCAGGTAGCCTTCCATCAGCGCCGGCGAGAACGTCTGCGCGTCGGCCACGTTGTCGAAGCCGTGGCTGATGGTGTCGGGCGGCAGCAGCGGCGCCACGTCGACCTCGACACCGAGCAGATCCTGCACGGCCCGGGCGTACTCGGCGCGATTGAGCCGCTGGAACGGCCGCCATCCTGGATTGGGGTTGGTCGCCGCATGTTCGTCCATGCGCGCTTCGAGGGCGGTCATCAGCTCGTCGAGCGAGCCGGCCGGGGGCCGCTTGGCGCCCGCCGGCGGCATCATCCCGGCGCGCAGTTTGCGCAGCATCTTTTCGACCACGTCGGGCGCGTCGGCGGCCCGCATGGCGTTGAAGTTCGCCAGCGACAACCCGCCGGCCGCGGCCCGGTCGCTGTGGCAGGTCGCGCAGTAGGTGGCCACGAGCTCGGTCTGCGTCGCCGGGCTCATGGCCGGCGAGGCCGGCCGGGCCGCGCGCCGTGCGGGTCGGCTTGGGGGCCGACGGGGTGGCAGGCGCCTGGGCGGCCGGTGTGGCCGCCGCGGCGGTAACCGTGGCGGCGGGGGTCGAGGCACGCGCCGGCACCGCCCGTCCGGCATCACCGCCGCTGGCCGCCGAGAGTCCGGCCAGCGTCAGCCCCACCGCCGCAACCGCCAGGACCGCCGTCGCGTTCCGCTGCATCCACTGCCTCCTGTCCGCCACCAGGTCGCGGCGGAAGGCTCGTCCGGTGTACTGTCCGCGTCCCGACACCCGGGACGCGGGCTCCCGTCTAGATGGCCGCGGTGGTGTCGGTGGCCGCGTTCAGGTCCATCGCCTCGGTGCTGTCGCCGAACGACTTGAAGTCCTCGAGGCCCAGCATGTGCAGCATGCTCAGCATCACGTTGGCCATCGGCGTGCCGTCGGCCGTCTTGATGTGCAGGTTGCCCTTGAGCTGACCGCCGGCGTGGCCGGCCAGGATCAGCGGGCAGCGCTTGTGGTTGTGGACATTGGAGTTGCCCATGGGCGAGCCGTACATCACGAGCGTGTTGTCGAGCAGGTTGCGCTCGCCGTCGGGCGTGTTCTTCAGCTTGTTCAGGAAGTAGGGCAGCATCCCGATGTGGTAGAGGTTGATCTTCTGGAAGTCCTTGATGCGGTCTTCCCGGTCCTGATGGTGCGAGGCCGAGTGGAACGCGGTCTTGACGCCGCTGTCGGCGAAGACGCGGTTGCTGGCGTCGCGACCGAGCTTGAACGAGAACACGCGGGTGATGTCGGACGCGAAGGCAATCGCCTGCAGGTCGAACATCAGCTTGATGTGCTCTTCGAACGAGTCGGGCACTCCCACCGGCGCGCCGGGCAGGGCCCGTTCGTCGCCGCTGCGGTTGAAGCCCTCGGTCTTCTGGATCCGGCGCTCGATCTCGCGGACGTCTTCGAGGTAGTCGCCGAGCCGCGCCTGGTCGGCGGCGCCGAGGTCGCGCTTCAGCTTGGCGATGTCCGAGGTGATCCAGTCGAGGATGCTCTTGTCCTCGGCGCGCCGCTCGGCCCGCGCCTGCGCCGTGGCACCCACGCCGAACAGCTGGTCGAAGGCCACGCGCGGGTCGCGGATCATCGGCATCGGGTCGGTCGGCGACGCCCAGCTGATGGTGTCGGTGTAGACACAGGAGTAGCCGTAGGAGCAGCCGCCGGCGGCGTCGACGTTCTCGATGCAGAACTGCATCGACGGAATGGGCGTTTCCTGGCCGAACTTCTGCGCGTAGTACTGGTCGAGCGAGGTGCCGACGCGCACGTCGGAGCTCTGCGTCTGCTTGGGGTGGAGCTGCGTGAGGAACACGGCGCTCGACCGGAAGTGGTCGCCGCCGATCTCGGGCAGCTCGAACGCCTCGGCGTTGCGCACGTCGGTGTTGCTGACGATGGTCAGGTAATCGCGCAGCGGCTCGAGCGGCAGCAGCGCACTCGGCGCCAGGTCGAAGGCGCGGCCGGCGGCCGCCGGCGCCCACATGTTCTGCTTGATGCCAATGGCGGTGCTGCCGGCCGAGCCGTGCACCATCTCGATGCAGGCGAGGCGGAGCTTGCCCGCCGCGGTCTTGGCCAGCGCGGTGCGGGCCGGGACCATGGCCTCGAGGAACGGCAGCGCCACGGTGACGCCGAGGCCCTTGAGGGCCGCGCGCCGGGAAAGATGCTTCTGGGAAATGAACATCGCCTACTGAGCCTCCGCCTGCTGACTGAACCGCAATCGTAACCCGAACCGCCGCCGCCGTCGCTAGTGGCGGCCGGGCGCCGCCATCGTCGTCTCCGACGCCTCCGCCACGCGGCTCATCTTGAACGCCTGGCTGGCGGCGACGCCCTGCACGAACGCCGACATCTTGTAGTTCTGCGCCGCCGCGTCGCGGACGATCTGGCGCACCGTCGGCAGGTCGAACGCCTCGACGCGCCGGCCGAGGGCGTAGGTCATCAGCCGCTCGGTGAAGCTCAGGAGAAAGGCATCCTGGTGCTTGAGCAGCGCCGCGCGCAGCCCGGCCGGACCGTTCATCCTGGTGCCGTCGTAGAGGTCGCCGTTGGCGTCGACCGGCACTTCGTTGTCCTTGATGCGCCAGGCCCCGGTGACGTCGAAGTTCTCGAGCGCCAGGCCGAGCGGGTCGATGACCTTGTGGCACGACATGCACGCCGGGTTGGCGCGATGCTGTTCCATGCGCTCGCGCACCGACAGCAGCTTGCCGCCCTTGCTGTCTTTGGTGTCGTCGAGCGCCGGGACGTTGGGCGGCGGCGCCGGCGGCGGCGAGCCGAGCAGCACCTCCATGATCCACTTGCCGCGCAGCACGGGCGAGGTGCGGTCGGCAATCGAGGTGAGCGCGAGCACGCTGCCGTGGCCGAGCACGCCGCGGCGGTTCGGGTCGGTGACGGTGACCCGGCGGAACTGCGGCCCGGTCACGTTGGCGATGCCGTAGTGCAGCGCCACCCGCTCGTTGACGAACGTGTAGTCGCTGTCGAGCAGTTCGAGGACGCTGCGATCTTCGCGCAGCAGGCTGTCGAGGAAGAGCTCGGTCTCGCGCCGCAGGCCCTGCGCCAGCGTGTCGTCGTAGTCGGGATACTGCAGGTAGTCGGGGATGATCTTGTCGAGATCCTGGAGCCGCAGCCACTGCGATCCAAAGCGCGTGGCCAGCGTTTCCGAGCGGCGGTCGGCGAGCATGCGGCTGACCTGCTTGCGCAGCGCCGCCGGCGTGCGCAGTTGCCCGGCCGCGGCGGCCTTGAGCAGTTCGGGGTCGGGCACCGTGCCCCACAGGAAGAACGACAACCGGGAAGCGATGTCCTGGTCGTGCAGCGTGTAGGCCTGACCGGCGCGCAGCGTGGCCGGCACTTCCTCGAGGCGGAAGACGAAGCGCGGGCTGGCCAGGATCGCCTGCAGCGAGAAGCGGATGGCCTGCTCGAAGTCGCCCGACTTCCGGCCCTGCTGATAGAAGCCCATCAGCACGTCCATGTCAGCCGCCGAGGCCGGGCCGCGGAAGGCCCGGGCCGCCAGCGACGCGAGGATGTCGCGGGCGCACGGCGATTCTTCGGCTGCCGTGGTCGGGCGGCAAGTGAAGATCAGCCGGCGGCTCACCGTGTCGGAAACGCCGGTGACCGCAAACGGGCCGTTCACGGTCATGTCGCGCAGGTGCGGCATCAGGGTCACGCCGAAGCTCATGCTGACGTCGGCCAGGGTGTTCTCGACCGGCACCAGGAGGTCGTCGATCGGCGCTTCGAACTTCTGGACGAAGGCCGCCGCCACCCGGTGCGGGCCGGCCTTGACCGAGATGCGCGCCGTCCTGGGGTCGAGGCTGTTCTTGGGGTCCGACTCGCTCATGCGCGTGTTGAGCGGAATGGTGGCCACGCGCTCGCCGTCGATCGAGACGTCGATCTCCTCGGCGATGTCCATCACGCTGAGCGTGCTGCGGCCGTAGAGCCCGCCGAGCGGCTCGTTGTGCAGGTTCACGCCGATGACGTATTCGCCGTCGGCCGGGAAGATGTGCATCACCGAAATGCCGCCGCGGGTGCCCATCGGCGCGCCGTCGATGTGGCGCATCTGCGACATCGTGCGCCCGACCTTGTAGGTGACGCCGCTGGCCGAGGCCTCGCGGTCGCCCACCGCCAGGCGGCTGATCTGGCTGGCGGCGCGCAGGTAGCCTTCGAGCACCGTCGGCGACAGGCCCTGCACGTCGGCGACGTTGTCGAAGCCGGCGCTGAGGGTATCGGGCGGCAGGAAGGCGGCGACGTCGACGTCGATGCCCAGCAGTTCCCTGACGGCGCGGGTGTACTCGGCGCGGTTGAGGCGCTGGAAGGGGCGCCAGCCCGGATTCGGATTGATCGAGGCGTGCTCGTCCATGCGCGATTCGAGCGCGCTCGTGAGCGCCGCCAGGGTCGCCTCGTCGGGCCGCTTGGCGCCTGCCGGCGGCATCATGCCGGCGCGCAGCTTGCGGATGATCTTCTCGGCGACCTGCGGCTGTTCCTGGGCGCGCATGGCGCTCCAGTTGGCCAGCGAGAGTCCGCCGGCCTTGGCCCGTTCGCTGTGGCAGGTGGCGCAGTAGGTCGCGACCAGTTCCGTCTGGGTCGCGGCCGTGAGCGTCGGCTCCACGGCGTGCGCCGCGACCGGCCGCGGCGCCGTGGCCGACCGCGAGGCGGCGCGAGCCGCGGTGGCCGGCGCGGGTGCCGTTGCCGCCGGGGTCGTGGCCGCCACCGGGCGCACCGCGGGGCCGGTTTGCGCGGCCGCAGTGAGCCCGAGCGCCGTGATCAGCGCCGCGCCGCCGAGCAGTGTCGAACGTGAAGTCGTCATAACCAGATTCATCCGATCCGCTGGGTCCTGCCTGCTTGCGCAAAACGGCTGGAGCATCCCGAGATGCCCGCAGCCGTTCCGTGGCTCTTTACCGCCGCCGGGCGCGCGCGCTAGCACGAGACGCACTTGTGGTTGTTCTTGGCGCCCAGCTTCTCGAGCAGCTTGAGCGCGTCCGGGTAGGGCTGGGTGCGCTGCACCGGCCCGTTGGCCATGTCGGCGGTGGTCTGCCCTTCGCGATTGACGCGCGTCACGTCGGCGCCGTTGGCGACCAGGTATTCGATCATCGCCACGTCGCCGCGGGCCGCCGCCTGGTGCAGCGCGGTGTTGCCTTCGTGGTCGGCGGCGTTGACGTCGGCGCCGAGGTCCTCGACCAGGTACTTCACCGCCGCCATCATGCCACTCGGCGCGTAGCGGTGGGAGTTGGCGGCGAAGCCCTCGCCGTAGCCGACGCCGGCCGCCGCCTGCAGCGCGGTCACGCCGGGCCCGCCAATCGGCAGCGTCGGCAGGCCCGAGGTGTCGCCGCCCTCGCGCACGCCGGCATCACCCACGCGGGGCCGCCCGGCCGGCTTGGTGGTCGGGATGTGCGGGTCGGCGCCGTAGCTGACGAGCATCCGCATGGCCTCCACGTCCGAGGCGTAGGCGGCGCGCCAGAACGGGGTCGCGCCAATCTCGTCGACGCCCGAGAGGTCGAAGTTGTAGCCCGAGTACCAGACCTTGAACTTGAGGCGGGCGTTCGGGTCGGCGCCCTTGTCGAGCAGCGCCTTCATGGTGTCGAGGTAGGAGGCCTTCTGCTGCAGATACGAACGCGGCTGCGGGTAGAGCGCCTTGGGCGCCCACTGCACGTTGAGCACGCCGTAGAGCGGGGCGACGCCGTTCTCGGCGACCAGGTTGGGGTTGGCGCCCTTCTCGAGCAGGTGCAGCGCGATGTCGAAGTGGCCGTTGGCGATGGCCAGGACCAGCGGGCTGCTCTTGTCGCCCGCGCTGATCTGGTTGACGTCGGCGCCGGCAGCCAGCAGCACGTCCACCGCGTCCATCGAACCCTGGCGCACGGCAAAGAGCAGCGGCGTCAGACCGCCCTGGTAGCCGACCAGTTCGTTGTAGCGGAACTGGCGATCCACGCCGGCCTTCCCGCCCGAGCCGCCACGACGGCCGCCGCCGCCCTGCGCCGCCGGAGCCGGGGCCGCCGGGGCGCCGCCGGGGCCGCCGCAGGAGCCGCTGCAGGAGCCGCTGGGCCAGCCGGACCACCTGCGGGCGCGCTCGCGGCCGGACGCGCCGCATTCGGTTCGGGCGCCGCTGCGCCGGCCGGACGGCCGCCGCCAGCCGCCGGCGCACCAGCCGCCGGCGTCGTCTGCTGCTGCTGCCGGAAGAACTCTTCGTCGGGCGAGGTCAGCGACGCCAGGTTCACCACCTTCGTCGTGGCCTTCACGTTGGCCCCGGCGGCGATGAGCGCCCGCATCACGTCGACGCGCGAGAAGGCCGCCGCGAACATCAGCGGCGTCTGCTGCATCGACGACTCCTTGGCCTCGACGTCGGCGCCAGCGGCGAGCAGCGCCTTGACCGCGTCCACGTTCCCCGACGCGGCCGCCAGCATCAGCGGGGTCGTGCCGGTGGAGGTCGCCGCCACGGCGTCGGCTCCGGCCTCGAGCAGCACCTGCACCACCGGCGCGTTGCCGTTGCGGGCCGCGATGACGAGCGGCGTGTTGGCCCCGAGGCGCGTCGTGGCCTTGACGTTGGCGCCGGCGTAGACCAGCATCTGCGCCAGCTCGGCGTCGTTCTTCATCGCCGCCCAGTGCAACGCGGTCATGCCGTCGCCCTGCGCGGCGTTGACGTCGCTGCCCTGCTGCAACAGCGTCTTCACCACGGCGCGGTCGCCGCTCATGGCCGCGTCGGCCACCGTTGCCCGGCTCTGGGCCACGAGCCCGGCCGAAGCCAGCAGCCCGGCCAGCACGCCGGCCAGCACCCCGCGGGGCGTCCACACACAGCACATACGAAGTGACATCGGCAGGTCTCCTACAGGGCGATCGTCGCGTCGGGCGCGGCGTTGAGGTTCATCATGCCGGTGCTGTCGCCGAACGACGCCACGTCGTTCAGGCCGAGCAGGTGCATGGCGCTCAGCATCGGGTTGGCCATCGGCGTGCCGTCGGCGGCCTTGATGTGGAGGCCGCCCTTCAACTGGCCGCCGGCGTGGCCGGCGAAGATGAGCGGGCAGCGCTTGTGGTTGTGCACGTTCGAGTTGCCCATCGGCGAGCCGTAGATGACCAGGGTGTTGTCGAGCAGGTTGCCCTCGCCGTCGGGCGTGTTCTTCAGCTTGTTCAGGAAGTACGGCAGCTGCGACACGTGGTAGGTGTTGATCTTCTGGAAGTCGCGGATGCGGTCTTCGCGGTCCTGGTGATGCGAGGCCGGGTGGAAGCCGGAACTCACGCCGCTCTCGGGATAGGCGCGGCTCGAGCCGTCGCGGCCCATCTTGAACGAGAAGACGCGGGTGATGTCGCTGGCGAAGGCCACCGCCTGGAGGTCGAACATCAGGCGCACGTGTTCGGCGAAGGCGTCGGGCACGCCCACCGGGGCCCCCGGCAGCTCGCGCGGATCGCCGCTCGAGTTCGACGCCTCCACCTTCTGGATGCGCCGTTCGATCTCGCGCACGTCGTCGAGGTACTCGCCCAGGCGGGCCTGGTCGGCGGGGCCGAGGTCGCGGCGCAGCTTGGCCACTTCGCTGGTGATGAAGTCGAGGATGCTCCGGTCGCGCTTGCGGCGCGCGGCCCGCTCGGCCGGGGTGGCGCCGACGCCGAACAACTGGTCGAAGGCGGCGCGCGGGTCGCGGATCATCGGCAGCGGCTCTTCGGGCGAGGCCCAGCTGACCGTGTCGGTGTAGACGCAGGAGTAGCCGTAGGCGCAGCCGCCGGCCTGGTCGATGCTCTCGATGCACAGCTGCATCGACGGGATGGGCGTGTCGTTGCCGACCTTCCGCGCGTAGAACTGGTCGAGCGACGTGCCGGCCACGACGTCGGAGCCCTGCGTCTGCTTGGGATGCGCCTGCGTGAGGAACACCGCGCTCGAGCGGAAGTGGTCGCCGCCGATCTCCGGCAGCTCGAAGGCCTCGGCGTTGCGCACGTCGGTGTTGCTGACGATGGTCAGGTAATCGCGCAGCGGCTCGAGCGGGGCCAGGCTGCTCGGCGTCAGATCGAAGGCGCGGCCGGTGGCGGCCGGCGACCACATGTTCTTCTGGATGCCGATCGCGGTGCTGCCGGCGGCGCCGTGCACCATTTCGATGGCGGCCAGGCGGACCTTGCCGGCGGCGGTCTGGGCCGACGCGGTGCGCGCCGGCACCATCGCCTCGAGGAACGGCAGGGCCACGGTGACGCCCAGCCCCTTCAGAGCGGTGCGGCGAGAGAGATGCTTCTGAGTGATGAACATAGCTGTTGGCCTGATTTCTCTCGACGATTCGTGATGTCGCGAGCTCTCGGTATCCGTCGATCTCTCGCGCCATCGGCGCGACGTCCTGCGGCCGACCTCAGGTCAACCGATCACCCACCCTCACACTCACCAGAGGTGCCTACTGCGCACTGGTGTCCGTGCCTTCGACTCGGCTCATCCGGAAGGCGTCGGAATTGATCACGCCGAGGATGAAGGCCGACATCTTGTAATCCTGCCGGGCCGGCGTCGCGAATGACCCGGCGTATCGTGGGCATGTCGTAGGGCTGCATGCGGCGGCCCGTGGCATAGGTCATGAGACGCTCGGTCAGGCTCAGAAGGAACGCGTCCTTGTGCTTGAGCAGCGCCTCGCGCAGCCCGGCCGGACCTTCCATCTTGGTGCCGTCGTAGAGCACGCCGTTGGCGTCGACCGGCACTTCGTTGTCCTTGATGCGCCACTTGCCGGTGACGTCGAAGTTCTCGAGCGCCAGGCCGAGCGGGTCGATGACCTTGTGGCACGACATGCAGGCCGGGTTGGCGCGATGCTGTTCCATGCGCTCGCGCACCGACAGCAGCTTGCCGCCCGCGGCGCCGCCGGTTTCCTCGAGCGCCGGCACGTTGGGCGGCGGCGCCGGCGGCGGCGAGCCGAGCAGCACTTCCATCACCCACTTGCCGCGCTGCACCGGCGAGGTGCGGTCGGCCACCGACGTCAGCAGCTGGATGCTGGCCTTGCCCAGGATGCCGCGGCGTTCGTCGGGCACGGTGACGCGCCGGAACTCGGGGCCCATGATGTTCGGGATGCCGTAGTGCCGCGCCACCCGCTCGTTCACGAACGAGTAGTCGGCGTTCAGCATCTCGAGCGCGCTGCGGTCGTCGCGCACCAGGCTGTCGAAGAAGAGCTCGGTCTCGCGCACGAGGTTGGCGGCGAGCGTGTGGTCCCAGTAGGGGAAGAGCAGCGCGTCGGGGCGGATCTTCTCGACGTCCTGCAAGCGCAGCCACTGGCCGGCAAAGCGCGTCGCGAGCGACTCGGAGCGCGGGTCGGCGAGCATCCGCCGCACCTGCGCGTCGAGGCCCGCCGGGGAGCGCAGGCCGCCGGCCGAGGCCGCCGTGACCAGCTCGGGATCGGGACCGCTGCCCCACAGGAAGAAGGACAGGCGCGAGGCCAGGTCGAGGTCGGCCACCCGGAAGGTGTCGCCGACGCGCGCCGTGGCCGGCGGCTGCTCGAGCCGGAACACGAAGCGCGGGCTGGCCAGCAGCGCTTCGAGCGCCGACTGGATGCCGGCTTCGAAGTCGGCGCCGGCGCGGCCCTGCTCGAAGAAGGTCAGCAGCGTCTGCACGTCGGCGGCAGCGGCCGGCTCGCGGTAGGCCTGCGAGGCCATGCGCTTCAGGATCTCGGTGGCGCACGGCGCTTCCTCGGCCTGCGAGGTCGGGCGGCACGAGAAGATGCGGCGGCGGCTGACCGTGTCGGACACGCCGGTGACGCTGAACGGCCCGCTGATGCTGAAGTCGCGCACGTGCGGCAGGGTGGTGATGCCGAAGCCGCTGCCGATCTGCGAGTCGGCCAGGGTGTAGTCCTGCGGAGCCAGGATGTCGTCGACCGACGCCTCGAACTGGCGCAGGAACGCCGCCGAGACGCGCTGGGGACCGGCCTTGACGTGCACCTTGGGCGACTGCAGGTTCATGCCGTTGGCATCCTGCTCGCTCATCCGCGGGTTGACGTCGAGCACGGCCACGCGCGCGCCGTTGATCGAGATTTCGACCTTCTCGTCCTTGCACCGTGCTGCCGTAGAGCTGCCCGGTCGGAATGGCGTGCAACATGACGCGGAAGCTGTATTCGCCGTCGGCCGGGAACACGTGGACGAGCGAGACGCCGCCGCGCGTCCCGACCGGCGTGCCCTCGATGTGCGCCATCTGCGACTGCGTGCGCGGCACCTTGTAGGTGGCCTCGGTCGGCGTCGAGCTCGGGTCGCCGAGGGCCAGGGTGGCGATGCGGCCGGCGGCGCGCAGGTAGCCTTCCATCAGCGCCGGCGAGAAGCCCTGCGCGTCGGCCACGTTGTCGAAGCCGTTGCTGAGCGTGTCGGGCGGCAGGAGCGACGAGACGTCGATGTCGAGGCCGACGAGGTTCTTGACGGCCGTGGCGTACTCGGCGCGGTTGAGGCGCTGGAACGGCCGCCAGCCCGGGTTCGGGTTGCTCGAGGCCAGTTCGTCCATCCGCGATTCGAGGGCGGCGGTCAGGGCGTCGATGGTGGCGGTGTCGGGCCGCTTCGAGCCGGCCGGCGGCATCATGCCGGCGCGCAGCTTGCGGATCATCTTCTCGATGACCTCGGGCTGTTCCTGCGCCTTCATCGCATTGAAGTTGGCCAGCGACAGCCCGCCGGCCTTGCCCCGCTCGCTGTGGCAGGTGGCGCAGTAGGTGGTCACGAGCTCGGTCTGACGCGCGGCCGCCAGGGTCGCGGGCGCGCTGGCGTGGGCCGGGGCGGTCTTGGGCGGCGCGATGCGGGCGGGCGCGGCGGGCGCCCCGGGGCGGACCGCGGGCTGCGCCGCAGCCGTGGCTCGTCTGCTCGGACTGAGCGACGACGACCAAGCCGGCGCCGAGCAGCGTGGTGGTCGCGATGGCGAACGCGAAGCTCTTCATGGCCGCACCCCGTCAACTAACGCTAAGTGTCTGATTCCAGACACCAACACAGGCTTAAGTATACGGCCGGTATGACGCGGAAACGTTGGCAGAATCGCACTTTGTGGTCTTGCTGTGTCTCCAAATGTCTTTGGGCCTGTCACGGTTACATTTCCCGGCGTGGCGTATCCTGCGTACTCGGCGGAACGTCCTATCGGCGAGGTCACAACCACATGCAGTTCTCGAAGCTCTTCGGCGGCGGCGACCCGGATCTGGCGCAGTTTCCCGACCCGGGCCTCGACCTGGCGCCCGGTCGCCCCTCGCCCCAGCAGGCCGTGCTGGCCGGCGGTTGTTTCTGGTGCACCGAAGCCGTGTTCCTGCCGCTCGACGGCGTGCACGCCGTGGTCTCGGGCTACATCGGCGGCGCGGCCGAGACGGCCAACTACCAGGCGGTGTGCAGCGGCACGACCGGCCACGCCGAGGCCATCCGCATCGAGTTCGACCCGGCGGTCATCACCTTCGGGCAATTGCTCAAGGTCTTCTTCTCGGTGGCGCATGACCCGACGCAACTGAACCGCCAGGGCGGTGACCGAGGCACCCAGTACCGCTCGGCCGTCTTCCCGCTGGACGGCGAACAGCGGGCGGTGGCCGAGGCCTACATCGCCCAGCTCAACGCCGCCGGTGCCTACCCGGCGCCCGTCGTCACCACCGTCGAGGCCGCCGGCCCGTTCTACCCAGCCGAGGGCTACCACCAGAACTTCGCGGCCCGGAATCCGGCCCAGCCCTACGTCGCCGCGGTGGCGCTGCCCAAAGTCGACAAGCTGGAGAAGTATTTCGCGGACAAGCTGAAGCGCAGCTAGCCCCCCAAGGCGAGCCCGGCCGGTGGCGCGGGCGCAGGCGGCGCGACGCGCCGGTCCGCTGGATGGTCGGGCCCCTCCGCTCGACCGTCGCGACCAACCGGCGGGCGGGCGGCGTGGAACCCCGGCCCCGCCGGCTCGTCTGCTACGGGCAGGAGGATCGAGCCGTGAATGTGCTGCGTTCCGCGTCGTTCCTGGTGAAGGGTCCCTTGATCCTGGCGTTCCTGGCGGTCATCAACCTGATGACCTCGCCCGGACACTGGTGGGTGCAGTGGGCCGCGCTCGGCATCGGCATCGCCTGGGTGCTGAGCCTCTTCCGCGTGCTTCGCGCCGTGCTCGTGGGCGGCGGGCTGGCCGCGCTGGCGGCCCTGCTCCTGCGCCGCCGGACGTAGGCATCGGGCGGACGCCGGCCCTCAAGTCTGGGGCAGACCTGCCGATTGCACCCAGCAGGTATGCAGCAGCGAATGGTGCGCCTGGGTGCCCGCGACACCTGGGCCCGGCTGGCCGGGCGCGAGGGCGCGCTTGCCGGCATCAGCCTGTCGGGCGCGCTGCTCGAGCTCGACGGGCCGGTCGACGTCGGCACGGAGGCCGTGCTGCAGTTGCGCAAAGGCGTCGGCGTGCTGGAACTTCCGGTGCGCGTCGTCCGCCAGGCGGCCCCCCGGCCCCGCGCTCGGATGCCGGCTGGCGTGGCCTGGCCGGTGGGCGTCGAGTTCGTGGACATCTCGCCGGCCAACCGGAAAGCCATTCCCCGGCTGCTCGACTCCTGAACCCGGCCCAGGCCCGCGCCCCGGAGACTGACAGCTCGCCCCTGCCGGCGCCGCCCGGCGGGGGCCTCGCCGCCACGAGGCGCCGCGATTCGGACGTATTCTGAGCGGGCGCGCGCGCCCAGCCCTTCCTGCCCGGCCCCTGTGACTCTCTCCCCCCGCCTCCGCGCCGTTCTCGCCGCCCTCGCTGCCGGGCTGATGGCGTGGGCCGTGGTCGTGTGGATCACCGGCGGCGTGGCCTTCGACCTCGACCACCTCCGCATCTCGTCACGCAGCGCGGCCCGCCCCGCGGTGCTGGCGCTGCTCGTGCTGCTGGCCGCGACCTGGGGCACGAGCGCGGCCGACCGTCGCGCCCTCCTCGCCCGCATCCGGAGGCGGGGCGACCAGCTTGCGCCGGCTGGCGCCGTCCTGCTCGCCCTCGGGGTGGCGACGGCTTCGGCGATGTTCGGCGGCCACGTCGCCGGCGCCGCCGATGCCAGCGGCTACGTCAGTCAATCGCGGCATTGGGGCGACGGCCGGCTGCGGGTGCCGGCCCCGGATTTGACCGGCGCGCCGTGGCCCGATGCCGGCTGGCTCGTGGCGCCGCTCGGCTATGCGCCGTCGCGCGTCGCTGGCGAGCTCGCTCCGACCTACGCGCCGGGATTGCCGTGGCTGATGGCCCTTGGTGCCGCGGTTACCGGCGAGGGCGGCCGCTACGTGTGGACGCCGCTCTTCGCCGGCCTGTTCGTGTGGGGGACGTTCCGGCTGGCGCGCCGCGAGGCGCCGCCGCTCGTGGCCCTCGGCGCCGCGGTCCTGGCCGGCACCAGCCCGCCGGTGCTCTTTGCCGCGATGCAGACCATGAGCGACCTGCCGGCCGCGGCGCTGTGGCTCGGCGCGCTGCTCACGATCGGGTCGAACCGCCCCGGAGTGACGCTGGCCTCGGGCACGCTCGCCGGCCTGGCGCTCGTCGTGCGGCCGAACCTCGTGGCCGTCGCCGCGGCACTCGGACTGGCGAGCCTGGCCGCGCGGCTGTGGGCGCCAGGGCAGCCGCCCGACCCGCGCCCGCCGCGCGCCGACCCGCGCGGTTCGCCTCTGCCCACGGCCGCGGTTCCCCCCGCCGCCAGCCGCCCTTCCGGCGTTCCACCCGGCGTCGACCGCCTGACCGCCGACGCGCCACCGCGCTTCGGCCGCGCCCGTCGTCGTGCACGCGGCGCTGTGGGCCGCGCCCGTGGGCCTGGCGGCGCTGGCCGTCGCCGCGCTCAACACCACGCTGTGGGGCGCGCCGACGGCGTCGGGCTACGGCGCCAACGCCGACCTCTTCATGCTCGGCAACCTGCCGCGCAATCTGGTGCGCCTGTGGCGCTGGACCATCGAGACCGGCGGCTACTGGAGCCTCGTCGGCGGGACCGGCGTCGCCTGGGCCGCGGTGGCCGGCGCACGAAGCCGGGCGTGGCCGGCGCTGGCCCTGGTTGTCGCCGTGGCCGCCAGTTATCTCGTCTACGCGGTGTTCGAGGAATGGTGGTATCTCCGCTTCTACCTGCCGGCCTGGCCGGTGCTCGCCGCGGCCGCCGCGGTGGCGGTGTGGCGAGGTCTGGCGCGCTGGAGCCGCGACGGGGCGGTGATCGCCGTGGTGGTGACGGCGCTGGCGGTCGGCGTCGAGCGCAGTCACGAAGACGGCCGCCGTCGGGACCTTCGAGTTGTGGAAGAGCGAACAGCGCTACGCCGCCGCGGCCGCCTTCGTAGCCGCCGAGGCGCCGCGCAACGCCGTGGTGCTGAGCGTGCAGCACAGTGGCGCGGTGGCTTACTACACGGGCCGCACCATCGCGCGCTGGGACTACATAGCCCCGGGCGCACTCGACGATGTCTGCGCGCGCCTGTCAGCCGCGGGACACGCCTCGTGGCTGGTCGTGGACGACTGGGAAGAGGCGCCGTTCCGGCAACGCTTTGCCGGTGAGGCGCTGGGACGGCTCGACTGGGCGCCGCTCGGCGAGGCCCGGGTCGGCGCGGCCCGCGTGCGCGTCTACGACCTCGACCACGCCGACTCGCGCCGTGGGGCCGGCGTTGATTCCGGTGCGCACGACGTGGTCGTGGCCCTGGGCCCGCGTCCCGGTGCCGGCCACGGCGAAGTAAGATTCCGCCTGTGACGCGCGCCCGATCTTTCGTCCTCGCCCTGCTGGCGTGCGTGGTTGCAGGCGCGGCCGGCTGGGCTTCGCGGGCCGAACTGGACGAGGTGGTGAACGCGGGCGCGCGCCAGCGCATCGCGCTCGTGCCCTCGTGGCACGTGTTCGTCGCGGCCCTGGCGCTGGCCACGTTGACGGCTATTGCCCTGGGCGCGCTGGCCATGCGCCTCCGCCGGCCCAGCGGCGCGAGCGTCCGCGTCGGCACGCTGATGTTGCCGGTCTTCGGTCTGGGCGCGCTGCTCGTGCCCTATCTGCCGTGGGCGCCGGACCAGTGGCCGGTGCTGCAGGTGCTGGCCGGCCCGGGCCTGTGGATCGTGTGGCTGCTGGTGCTGGCCCAGCTCGCGTGGGTATGGTGGCCGGCGCTGGCGCCGGGCGCGGCGTGGCTGGCGGCGCGGCCCCGGCGCACCCAGACGGCGCTCGTCTGGCTGGCCACGGCCGCGGCGTGCAGTGTCGGCGCGGCCCGGCTCACGCACACGGTGCTCTTCCCCTCGGGCGATGAGCCGCACTACATGGTGATGGCGCAGAGCCTGTGGCGCGACGGCGATCTGAAAATCGAGAACAACCACGCCCGCGGCGACTACAAGGAATACTTCCGGCGGGACCTCGAACCGCACTTCCTCACCCGCGGCAAGGATCGCGAGATCTACTCGGTGCACCCGGTGGGCATGCCGCTGCTCATCACGCCGGTGTTCGCCGCCGGCGGCTACGACCTGGTGCTGGCGCTGTTCGTGGTGATGGCGGCCACCGGCGCCACCGTGGCCTGGCGCTGGGTCGGCGCGACGACCGGCGCGCCCGGCCCCACCACGCTGGCCTGGGCGGCGATCGTCTTCTCGGCGCCGTTCCTGATCAACAGCTTCACCATCTATCCGGAAGTGCCGGCCGGGCTCGTCGCCATCCTTGCCGTCGCGCTCATCCTGCGGCCCGGGCCGGATCGCCGGCCCTGGCACGACGTGGCGGTGAGCGTGCTGGCCGGGCTGCTGCCGTGGCTGAGCAGCAAGTACGCGCCGATGTCCGGCGTCATCCTGGCCGTGGCGTGGGCGCGCGCGTGGTGGCCGTTACATGCCGGCGAACGCGCCGACCGCGGCCTGGGGTCGCTCGTGCGCCTGGGCGGGCCCTACGCGGCCAGCGTCGCCGCCTGGTTCGCCTTCTTCTATGCCTACTGGGGCAAGCCCTGGCCGAGCGCGCCCTACGGCCGCATGCTCCAGACCGAACTGGGCAACACCGTCTTCGGCGTGCCGGGGCTCTTCTTCGACCAGGAATACGGACTGCTCGCCTACGCGCCGGCCTACGTGCTGGCGGGCTTCGGTTTCTTGACGATGGCGCGGCGGCCGGGCGCCCTGCGGCGGGTCGCCGTCGAGGTCACGCTGATCGTCGCGGCGCTGGTCTTCACCGTCGGCGCCTTCCGCATCTGGTGGGGCGGGTCGGCCGCGCCGGGACGGCCGATGGTGTCGGGCCTGCTCCTGCTGATGCTGCCGATGGCCGTGCAGATCGGCGCGAGCGCGACCGTGCCGGCCCGGCGCGCCGCCCAGCACCTGCTCGTGTGGCTCGGCGTGGCCGTGTGCGGAGTCCTGATCGTGGCGCAGGAGGGCCTGCTCGTGGCCAACGGGCGCGACGGCACCTCGTCGCTGCTCGAGTGGCTCTCGCCGCGCTGGCCGCTGTGGCGGCTGGCCCCGACCTTCATCGCGCACGAAGCGCCGCGGGCGCTGCTCGACGTGGCGGCGTGGCTGGCCGCCGTGAGCCTCGGCTCGTGGGCACTCGGCCGCCTGCGGCCGGGCTCGCGCGGCGCGGCGTCGCTGGCGGCGCTGGCCGGAACGGCCGCGGTGCTGGTGGCGGGATCGGTCGGGATGCTGGCGCTGCCGGCGTCACCCACGCCGCTGCCCGACGTGGATCTGGCGGCGCGGGCGCGACTGGCCGCGCTCGACACGTTCGATCGCGTGACCCGGCCCCTGGCCGTGCGCTACGCGCCGCTCCGCCTGTCGGGCGTGGGCGACGTCGAATCATCGCTGGCCTTGAGCGTGGCCCCGGGCCGGCGGCACGAGCCCCAGCCGGTGCGCGTGCTGCACAACGGACGCTTCTCGTTGCCGGCCGGCCACTACCGCGCCGTGGTGCGCTGGGACGCGCGCGATCCGCTGCCGGCACGGCCCGGGTCGACTCTGGCCCTGCAGGTGGGCCGCATCGGCAACCCGATGCGCGAGTGGACCGTCACGCCGATGCCGGGCGGCACGTGGCAGGAAGAGTTCTGGCTGCCCGTCGACGCCGGCTTCGTCGGCTTCCGCGGCACGCCCGAAATCGAGCGCTCGATTGCCGAACTGCGCGTCGAGCCGATCGATGTCGTGGACGCGGGCGCCCGCACGGCCACGCCGCAGGTGCTGGCCGCGGCCGCTTACGGCCCGGTCATCGTGCTCTTCCACGGCGAGTCGATCTATCCCGAGACCGGCGGGTTCTGGACCACTGGCGAACGGCTCGGCCGGGTCTCGATCGCCTGCGCGGGCGGCTGCGCGGCCGGCGTGGAACTGCGCCTCCACAGCGGCAAGCGTCCCAACCATCTGCGCCTGTCCACGCACGGCTGGGCCCAGGACGTTGCCCTCCAGGGCGAAGCCGAGGTCCGCGTCGTCGTGCCGCCGCCGGCCGAGGGCGGCGTGATCCTGCTCGACCTCCAGACCACGACCGGCTTCGTGCCGGTCGAGGTGGACCCGTCCGTGCGCGACCGGCGCTATCTCGGCGCCTGGGTGGCGCCGGCGCTGCCGCCCGAGGAGCCCCGCTGATGTCCATTGCCGATCTCCGCCGCGACTACCGCGCCCAGGCGTTGTCGGAGTCCGACGCGCACCCCGATCCGATCGAGCAATTCCGCGGCTGGCTCGACGACGCCGTGCGCGCCGAGCTGCTCGATGCGACGGCCATGACCCTGGCCACGGCCTCGGCCGACGGCCTGCCGGCGGCGCGGGTCGTGCTGCTCAAGGATGTCGGCGCCGAAGGGTTCGTGTTCTTCACGAACTACGACAGCGCCAAGGCGGCGCAGCTCGAGGCCAACCCGCGCGCGTGCCTGGTGTTCTTCTGGGCCGACCTGGAACGCCAGGTGCGGGTCACCGGCGCCGTGACGCGCGTCGCCGCCGCGCAGAGCGATGCCTACTTCGCGTCGCGCCCGCTGGCCAGCCAGATCGGCGCCTGGGCCTCGCCCCAGAGCCGCGTCATCGCGGGACGAGACGCGCTGGAACTGGCGACGGCGGAGACGGCGTCGCGCTTCGCCGCCGGGCCGGTGCCGCGACCGCCCCACTGGGGCGGCTACGCCGTCGCACCCCACACGATCGAGTTCTGGCAGGGCCGCCCCGATCGCCTGCACGACCGCCTGCGCTATCGCCGCGCCGGCGACGGGTGGACCGTCGAGCGGCTCGCGCCGTAATTGTAACGGGGCCTGTCACCGTTACATCTCCAGGCGCGGCAGAAAGTGCGACATCCGCGCCGTCGATAAAGGCGCGCGGCCATTCGCCAGCGCCCGCCCCTCGAAATTACCGCGCCTGCGGCCGACGTTGCAGTTTCTGCAGCAGCGGCAAATGTAACGGTGACAGGCCCCGTTACAACTACGGCGGAATAGCGCGGCGAAGCCGTGCACTACAATCGCCGCGCATGCTGCCCCGCTCCTGGCCCGCGCGTGTGGTCGCGATTCTGGCCGCGAGCGTCGCGCCGCTGCTCACCGCCGGAGTGGCCACGGTGGCGGCGCAGACCCTCACCATCGTGGCCCCGGCCGCGCCCGGAGGCGGCTGGGACCAGACGGCGCGGGCGATGCAGCGGGCCCTCCGCGACGCCGATC
Source organism: uncultured Acidobacteriota bacterium (assembly GCA_963834325.1). Lineage (GTDB taxonomy): Bacteria > Acidobacteriota > Vicinamibacteria > Vicinamibacterales > UBA2999 > CADEFD01. The sequence goes on along the minus strand of CAWIBL010000012.1, from coordinate 787,079 downwards.
CGCGCGCAGTGGTGCAGGTGGACAACGTGCCAGGCGCGGCCGGCACCATCGGCCTGGCCCGCTTCGTCAGCGCCGAACGCGGCCGGCCCGACGCGCTGCTCGTCATCGGTCTCGTGATGGTCGGGGCGATGGCCACCAACGGCTCGGCCGTGTCGCTGGCCGAGGTCACCCCCATCGCCCGGCTGACCGGCGAGCACGAAGTGATTGCCGTTCCGGCCGACTCGCCCTACCAGACGCTGCAGGAACTCGTAGACGCGCTGAGGCGCGCGCCACAGAGCGTGTCGTGGGGCGGCGGGTCGGCAGGTGGCACCGACGACCTGCTCGCCCGGCTGCTGGCCGAGGCGGTGGGCGTGGCGCCGGCGCAGGTGAACTACGTGGCCTTCTCGGGCGGAGGCGAGGCATTGGCCGCGGTGCTCGGCGGACAGGTCACGGTTGGCGTCAGCGGCTACGGAGAGTTCGCCCAGGCGCTGGCCGCCGGCCAGTTGCGCGCCCTGGCCACGTCGGCGCCGGTGCGCGAGCCGGGCAGCGACGTGCCGACGCTGCGCGAGGCAGGCGTGCCGCTCGACCTGGCCAACTGGCGTGGCGTCGTGGCCCCACCGGGGATCAGCGCCGCCGAGCAGGCCGCGCTCACGGCGCGCGTCAAGGCGATGGTCGGCAGCGCCGCCTGGCAGGAGACGCTGCAGCGCACCGGCTGGACCGACCTCTACGCCGACGGCGCGGCGTTCCGGCAGTTCCTCCTCGCCGAAGAGTCCCGGGTGGTCGGCGTGATCGAGCGTCTGCAGAGCGGGCGCCCGGCCGTGGCGACGGGCTTCACGCCGACGGCCCGCACCGCCCCGCTTGGCCGCCCTCGCCCTGGCCCTCGGTGTCGGCCTGCGGCTCGTGTGGCAGCGGCGGCACGAACGCCGCACCCGCATCGCGCCGGTTCCGGGCGCGGCGGCGCGGCGAAAGTGTGACCGGCGCCGGCGGACTGGTCCACGGAAGCGCGCGGCGTGTCGCCGCCATCGTCGCCGCCTGTCTTGTCCAGGCCGCGGCCCTGCCGGTGCTGGGCTTCGTGTTGACGGCGGCCGTGGTGTTCGTGACCGCCACGCATGCCCTGGGCAACCGGCGCATCGGACGCAATGCCGCCATCGGCGTGGCCCTCGCGGCCACGCTGGCGTTCCTCTTCGGCGCCGGGCTGGACGTGCCGCTGCCGCGCGGCGCCTGGCTGCAATGAACGCCTTTGCCGCCTTGGCCGAAGGGTTCCAGCTCGCGCTCTCGCCCGCCAACCTCGGCTGGGGACTGCTCGGGGTCACGCTCGGCACCGCGGTCGGGGTGCTGCCGGGCATCGGACCGGCGCTCACCGTCGCGCTCCTCTTGCCGGCCACCTACGGCCTCGATCCCACGGCCGCATTCATCATGTTCGCCGGCATCTACTACGGCGGGATGTACGGCGGGTCCACGACCTCGATCCTGTTGAACACGCCGGGGGAAAGCTCGACCATCGTGACCGCGCTCGAAGGCCACCAGATGGCCAAACGCGGCCGCGCCGGCGCGGCGCTCGCCACCGCCGCCATCGGCAGCTTCGTCGCCGGCACGCTCGGCACCCTGGCGCTCACGGTCAGCGCTCCCACCATGGCGCGACTGGCGCTGGCCTTCGGACCGGCCGACTACTTCGCCCTCATCGTGTTGGCCTTCGTGGCCACGGCTTCGCTGCTCGGCTCGTCGCGCACCGCCGGACTGCTCAGCCTCGCCGTCGGCGTGGTGCTCGGCCTCATCGGCATCGATCGCCTGAGCGGCGAGGCGCGGCTCACCTTCGGCCTCCCCTATCTGCTCGACGGCCTCGACCCGACCATCGTGGCCATCGGCCTCTTCGCCGTGGGCGAGACGCTGACCCTGGCGGCCGCGCCGCCGGGCCGGTCGCAGGTCCTGCCCCTGGAGCGCACGCGCTGGATGAGCGCCGACGACTGGGCGCGATCGTGGAAGCCGTGGCTGCGCGGCACGCTCATCGGCTTCCCGCTCGGCGCGCTCCCCGCCGGTGGCGCCGAACTGCCCACCTTGCTCTCCTACGCCGTCGAGAAACGTCTCACCCGGCACCCGGAGGAATTCGGCCACGGGGCCATCGAGGGCGTCGCCGGACCCGAGGCGGCCAACAACGCCTCGGCCGCCGGCACGCTGGTGCCGCTGCTCACGCTCGGCCTGCCGGCCTCGGCCACGGCGGCCGTGCTCCTGGCCGCGTTCCAGCAGTTCGGATTGCAGGCCGGGCCGCTGCTCTTCCAGAACGAACCCCGGTTCGTGTGGACGCTGCTCGCCAGCCTGTATGTCGGCAACGTGCTGCTGCTCCTGCTCAACCTGCCGCTCGTGCGGCTGTGGGTGCTGTTGCTGCGCATCCCGGCGCCGCAGCTCTACGCCGGCATCCTGGTCGTGGCCACCGTCGGGGCGTGGAGCGTGCATCGCTCGGCCGGGGACCTCGTGGCCCTGATCGCCGTTGGCCTCATCGGCTACGCCCTGCGCCGCGCCGACTGTCCCGTGGCGCCGGTGATGATCGGCGTGATGCTCGGCCCGGCCGCCGACATGCACCTGCGGCGCGCGCTGGCCGTGGCCGAGGGCGACTGGGCCGCCCTGGGGCTGCGGCCGCTGGCCGGCGGCCTGCTGCTCACGGCGGCGCTGGTCCTGGCGGCGCCGGCCGTGTGGCGCCGGCTCGGCCGGGACCGGACCGGCCCGCGCCGCGTCGTATAGCCAGCGATACACTATCTGCGGGACGGGCGCGCACCGCGTCCGCTCCGCCCTGCGAGCCAAGCATGTCCACCTCCTCAGCGCCGCTCGTCGTCGCCCTCACCGGCGCCACCGGCATCGTCTACGGCGTGCGCCTGCTCGAACGGCTGCGCCAGGCCGGCGTCGCTTCTCACCTGGTGATGAGCAAGTGGGCCATCCAGACGATGCTGGCCGAGACGTCCTACACCGTGGACCAGGTGAAGCGCCTGGCCACCGAGGTGCACAGCCCCGAGGACTTCGGCGCGTCAATCTCGAGCGGCTCGTTCGTCACCCGCGGCATGGTGGTGGCGCCGTGCAGCATGCGCACGCTGGCGGCGGTGTCGACCGGCAGCGGCACCAACCTGATTCACCGCGCCGCCGACGTGGTGCTCAAGGAACGGCGCAAGCTGGTGCTGGTGCCGCGCGAGGCGCCGCTCAGCGACATCCACCTGGAACACATGCTCCGCTTGTCGCGCATGGGCGCGGTCATCTTCCCGCCGGTGCCCGCCTTCTATCAACGCCCGGCCACCGTGGACGACATCGTCGACCACACGGTGATGCGGGTGCTCGACCAGTTCGGCCTGCACCTCGACGAAGCCGGACGCTGGGCCGGGCGCAGCGCCGCCGCCGGTACTGCCCGCGGCTGACCGCAGCCCGCTTGCCGCGCTGCATTACACTCGGCGGATGGGTCTCCGTCACGTTTCCGCTGCCCTCGTCCTCGCGGCCCTAGCCGGCTGCTCGTCCCAGCCCGAGCCCGCCGCGCCGGTCGCCACCACGGCGGCCCCGGCCGCAGCCGCCGCGCCGGCCGATCGCAAGTACCTGCTCGAGCGCGTCGATGACGCGGCCATCGTGCAGCTCTACGCCGACGGCTTCACCGCGCTGCCGCTGAACGAGAAGCGCCTCGTCTACCATCTGGCCCAGGCGGCCATCGCCGGCCGCGACATCTACTGGGATCAGCGCTACGCCCACGGCCTGGCGATGCGCGGCGTGGTCGAGCAGATCCTGACGCACAGCGCCGGCCTCGACCCGGCGACGCTGGCCGAGATCACGCGCTACGCCAAGCTGCTGTGGATCAACAGCGGTCCCTACTACAACCTGACCGCCCGCAAGTTCGTGATGAACGCCACGCCCGAGGCGTTCGCCGCCGCGGCCGCGCAGGCGGCCAGGAACGGCGCCGTCTTTGCCACCGCGCCCGGCGAGTCGCTCGACGCGCTGCTGGCGCGCCTGCGCCCGCTCTTCTTCGATCCCACCTTCGAACCGATGGTCACGCAGAAGACGCCGGAGGGCGGCCGGGACGTGCTGCAGGCCAGCTCGAACAACCTCTACGTCGGCGTGACCATGGCCGACCTGAAGGGCTTCACCGAGAAGTACGGCCTCAACTCGCGGCTGGTGAAGCAGAACGGCAAGCTGGTCGAGGAAATCTACAAAGTCGGCGGCCGCTACGACGCGCCGATCCGCGCCGTCATCAGTCACCTCGAAGCGGCGCAGCCCTTCGCCACGCCCACCATGCGCGAGGCGCTCGTGAAGCTGGTGCAGTGGTATCGCACCGGCGAGGACGCCGACCGCAAGGCCTACGACATCGCCTGGGTCAACGACAAGAACTCGCCGGTCGACACCATCAACGGCTTCATCGAGGTCTACCTCGACGCCCGCGGCGTCAAGGGCTCGTGGGAAGCGCTCGTCTACTACGTGAACCGCCAGAAGACCGTGGATATCGAGAAGCTGGCCACCAACGCGCAGTGGTTCGAGGACCGCATGCCGTGGGCGCCCGAGTTCCGCAAGCCAGGAGTGAAGGGCATCACCGCCACGGCCATCGACGTCGTCATCGAGACCGGCGATTCCGGCCCGATCACCCCGGTCGGCATCAACCTGCCCAACGATCAGAAGGTGCGCGAGGAGCACGGCAGCAAGTCGGTCTCGCTGTCGAACGTGAACGAGGCCTACGACAAGTCGACCGTGCCGGCGCTGCGCCAGGAGTTCGCCTGGGCGCCCGAGGAAGTGGCCCGCGCCACCAAGTGGAGCGCCTTTGCCGGGGAACTGCACACCAACATGCACGAGGTCATCGGCCACGCCTCGGGCAAGGTCTCCGACGCGGTCGGCGGCAACCCGGCGACCGTGCTGAAAGAGCAGTACTCGGCGCTCGAGGAGGGCCGCGCCGACCTGGTCGGCCTCTTCTTCCTGGCCGACCCCAAGCTGGCCGAACTGGGCATCCTGAGGGCCGAGGACCAGGCCGAGATCGTCCAGACCGAATACGAGGGCTATACCAAGAACGCGCTGCTGCAGTTGCGGCGCGTGCGCCAGGGCACCCAGATCGAAGAAGACCACATGCGCAACCGCCAGATGATCGTGCGGTGGCTGATGGCCAACACCAAGGCCATCGACGTGCGCCGGCGCGACGACAAGACCTACTACGTGATGACCGACGCGACGGCCTTCCGCGACGGCGTGGGCCGGCTGCTCGCCGAAGTGCAGCGGATCAAGGGCGTGGGCGATTACGCCGCCGCCAAGGCGCTGTTCGAGACCTACGGCGTGAACTTCGATCCGAAGCTGCGCGACGAAGTCGTGGCGCGGGTGGACCGCCTGCAGTTGCCGTCCTACACCGCGTTCGTGATGCCCAAGCTCACCGCCGTCACTGGTGCCGGCGGGGCCATCACCGACGTCGCCATCTCCTACCCGCAGGACCTGACGGCGCAAATGCTCGAGTTCTCGAAGGTCACGGCCGGGCAGAAGTAGCGCCGGCGCCGACCGGCGTACCGGCGTATCGATTTCACACAGAGCACCGTGTAAACCCGGGCTAGGCGAAGCCGGTCCCAAGAACGCGATGGGGTCGCAAGGCGCCCCGTCCGCCGGCTTGGCGTGGGTCGCGGGCGGACCGCTGGCCGCGGACCACCCTCGCGACGCAATCTGTCGGGCGCGTACAGAATTGAAGCAGAGCACCGCGTAATGCACGGGTGACCTCCCGGGCCAGCCGCCAAACCACGCCAATTCACTGTGATCCCGGCCAACAGCACGGCTGGCGTCCATCTTGCTGTGGCGCCGCCGTGCCTTCTCTGTTCCGCTCGTGTTCACCCGGCCGGCTGGCCGCGTCGATCGCTGTCGCCGCCATCGTCTCCGGTTCCCTCTTCACCGATCGGCTGTGGGCCGCGTCGGCCGACTCGGCCCCGCCCCTGCCGGCGCCGGGCGGCGCCGTCGTCAACGTCGCGACCGAGCCGCAGCTACGGGCCGCCGTCGCCGCTCTCACCTCGGGCACGACCATCGTCATCGCGCCCGGCACCTACGCGCTCACCGCGCCGCTCTACGTCAACGGCGCCAAGAGCGATGTGGTCATCCGCGGCGCCACCGGCAACCGGAACGACGTGGTCCTCGTCGGCAAGGGGATGGCCGCGGCCAACGACGGCGGCGTGCCGTTCGGCATCTGGACCGGCGGCGGCGTCACCCGCGTGACCATCGCCAACCTCACCATCCGCGACGTCTACTACCACCCGATCATCTTCAACGCCGGCACGCAGCAGCCGCGCGTCTACAACGTGCGCCTGCTCGACGCCGGCCAGCAGTTCTTGAAGGCCAATCCCGACGGCGCCGGCGGCGGCGTCAACGGCGGCCTGGTCGAATACTCGGTATTCGAGTACACCACCGGCGCGCCGAGCTACTACACCAACGGCGTCGACGTGCACAGCGGCCGCGACTGGATCGTCCGGCACAACCTGTTCCGCCGCATCCGCACCGCACAAGGCCTGGCCGGCCCGGCGGTGCTGATGTGGAACGACTCGCGCAACACGGTGGTGGACGGCAACACCTTCATCGACAACCACCGCGACATCAGCCTGGGGCTCATCGAGCGGACGCCCAACGATCACACCGGCGGCGTCGTGCGCAACAACTTCATCGCCCGCAGCCCGGGCGTCGGCGGCGATGTCGCCATCGGCGTGATGGACTCGCCCGGAACGCGCGTCGTGCACAACACCGTGTGGATGGGCGGCGCCTATCAGAACGCGGTCGAGTACCGCTTCGCCAACACGACCGGCGTGGTCGTGGCCAACAACCTCTCCGACGGCCGCGTGCTGGCGCGTGACGGCGCCGTCGGCGCCGTGGCCGGCAATGTGCTGAACGCCCCGAGCAGCTACTTCGTGGCCGCCAGCCAGGCCGACCTGCACCTCACGGCCGCCGCGGCCGCCGCGGCCGTCGATCAGGTCAGCGTGCTCGCCGATGCCCTGGTCGATTGGGACGGCCAGCCGCGGCCCTCGGGGGCGCTGGCCGATGTCGGCGCCGACGAGTCAGCGCCGGCCGCCGTGGTCGAGATCTGCGGCGACCTGAAGGACAACGACGGCGACGGCCTCATCGACGAGGGCTGTCCTCCGGTCGGTCCGACCCTGCCGGGCACGCCGGTCCAGTTCACCGGTCAGGTCAGCGGCAACACGCTGTCGCTGCGGTGGCTCGCGCCGATCTCCGGCGGCCGGGTCGACACCTACGTGCTCGACGCCGGCTACAGCCCGGGCAGCACGCTCGTCAGCATTCCGCTCGGAGCCCGCCCCGAGGCCACCGTGCCGGGCGTGCCGGCCGGCACCTACCTGCTGCGCGTGCGCGCGGTCGGGCCGGCCGGCGCCAGCGCCTCGTCGAACGAGGTGGCGGTGACCGTTGGCGGCTGCGCCACGGCGCCCGCCCCGCCGCGCGGCCTGGCCGCCCGGGCCAGCGGCGCGGCCGTCACCCTCACCTGGAAGGACGATCAGGGGTGCGAGGGCCGCCGCTTCAAGCTGCTCGTGGGAACGCGCAGCGGCGTCGCCAACATCGGCGCGATGCCGCAGCTGGATCCGACGCTGACCACCGTGCTGCCGGCCGGCGAGTACTTCGTGCGCGTGATCACCGAGACGCTGGGCGGCGTCAGCGCGCCGTCGAATGAAGTGCGCATCGTGGGCGGCGGCGCGTGCCCGCTGCCGGCCGTGCCGCTCACGCTCAGCGCCGGCGTCGACAATCGCGTCCTGACACTGCAGTGGGACGCCGCCAATCGCGCCGCGGCCGAGGCCGTCGATGCGGCGACGCCGTTCACCTACGTGCTCGAGGCCGGACTGGCCCAGGGCGCCAGCAACCTCGGCGTGCACCAGGTGGGCCGGGGCACGACGGTGTCCATGCCGGTGCCGCCGGGACGCTACTTCGTGCGCGTCCGCGCCGCCAGCGCCTGCGGGCTGGGGCCGGCGTCGAACGACGTGACCGTCACCGTGCCCTGACCGAGCTGGCCGAGGCGAGTCCGGTCGCGAGGATGGCCGTGGCGCCGACGACGGGGCGCCGTCGCGGACGCACGGCGCGCGGTGAAAGTGTCATCATGGCGTGCCCATGACCACCCGCCCCTACCGCGCCGGGCAGTCCGTCGAAGACCACTGCCGCTCCTGCCACGAGGACCGCATCCACACCGTGGTGGTCGTCGACCAGCACCAGCAGCCGCTGCGCGTCACCTGCGACTTCTGCGGCAGCGAACACAACTTCCGCGGCGGTGGACGCACGCCCCTCACGGGCGGCGCGTCCGCCGCCGCCACCACCGCAACGCCGCGCGACCGTGCCGCTCAGTCCACGCCGTCGCCGCGCCCCGCCTCCCCCCTGCCCCTGGTCAGCGAGCGCGAGCTCGCGGAGCCCCGCATGAGCGATCCCGCCTCGTCCCTCAACCTCGAGGCGCTGCTGCGCCGCGTGATCCGCGAAGAGTCCGGCCTCACGCCGGTGGCACCGGCCGAGAAGTGGCGCGGCGGCCACTTGGTGCTGAAACCCGGCAAGCCGGGCGTGCAGGAGAAGAGCGTGCCCATCGAGACCTTCTTCCACAAGGTCGTGATGCTGCGCAACCGGCTGCGCACTCTCGAACAGCAGGTCAACGGATTGGATTTGCCCGACGACCAGAAGCTGAAGCTCCAGAGCTACATCACCGGCTGCTACGGTTCGCTCACCAGCTTCAACATCCTCTTTGCCGACGACGACGACCGCTTCGTGGGCGCGGCCAGCGACTAGGAGAGCGATGCGCGCTCGAAAGACAGGCGTGCCGGGCTGATGGTGCCGAAAGGTTTGACAAGCCTCGGCGACACCGGATAAGCGTAGAGCGACGCACGGGGCGATGTGGCCTCAACTCTCGACAAGATGGGTTACGGAGAATGGCGAAGAAGAAGTCAGGCAAGTTCAAGAACAAGCCCACCGGATTGGCCGCCTACGTCGGCCGGGCCATGGGCAAGCTGGCGGCCAAGCGCGACAATCTGGCGAAGCAGCTGGCTGGCGTGGAACGCGAAATGGCGGACGTGCAGGACAGCCTCGGCCGCCACGCGGCCAAGGGCCCCCTGCCCCCGGCGAAGATGGCACCGATGGCGGCGGGCCGAAGGCCCATGTCGGAAGCGACCCGCAAGAAGATGGCCGATGCCGCCAAGGCGCGCTGGGCCGCGGCCAAGAAGGCGGGCCGGACCAAGCTCGGATAGGGCCACGGGCGGGGCATCGTTCTTGCTCCGCCCCGAGGCATGACGCAGAAATCAGACAATCCCGCCCCGCACGCAGGGGAAAGAGAAGCCGGCCGGATACAGGATGGCCAGAAGATGCCACCTTCTGCCGGCGGATCCGCACCTGTCCCCAAGGACGCCGATCGCCCGGCCGCCAAGCCGCAAGGCAGCTTGGACGACCAGGAGAAGACGATGGAGAGCGAAGGCCAGGCTCAGCCCCAGGCCGACGAGTTGCCGCCCGAGCAGCGCACCAAGGGCATCCCGCCGCTGCCCGAGCCGAACGTCGAGGGCGTCGGCAACGAGAGCGGCCCGTCGGCGTTCAAGACCGGCCTCAAGGGCGAGCCGCTGACCCCGGAGCAGGCCAAGAAGGCCAAGGACGCCACCGGGTTCTGAGGTCGCGGACTGCTACGATAGCGGCACGCGCCCGTAGCTCAGTCGGATAGAGCACCGGCCTTCTAAGCCGGGGGTCGCAGGTTCGATCCCTGCCGGGCGCGCCAGATCGCCGTTGCGGTCCGGTGCACATCGCATCGCCCATCTGTGCGCCCGCCCCGGCTCTAGATCGGAGCTCGACTCGATCGAAGACGCGTCACGTCGCTGGAAAATCAGCGGGCGCCCGCGTCAGCACCGGCAGGGTGACCGTGAACTCCGAACCCCGGCCGGGGCCCTCGCTCCGAACTGCGAGGCGGCCGCCGTGTTGCTCGACCAACCGCTTGGCCACGGCCAGGCCGATGCCCATGCCGTTGCCGCCGGTCGTGCCCCGGACGAAGAGGTCGAAGACCCGGCCGATCACCTCGGCCGGGATGCCTTCGCCCGTGTCCCGCACACGGATGCAAGCGGTCTCACCGATCCCCTCGACTGAAATCTCGATCGAGCCTCCGGCCGGGGTGTACTTCACGGCGTTCGACAGGATGTTCATCAGCACCTGGCGCATGCGGTTGATGTCGACACTGACCCGCAGCGGCGTGCGGCCGTCGTCGATCGCCAACTGCTGACCACGGGCCCGCATCTCGGGTTCAATGGACTCGGCCGCGTCCCGCACCAGCCGCGCCAGGTCCGCCGGCTCTTGCACCAGGACGGCGCCGCGCATGACCTGGGAGGCATGGAGCAGATCCTCCACGAGCGTGGCCATCGAGCTCAGCTGGCTGTCGAGCATCCGCAACGCCCGGTCCGCGTCGTCCGGACTCCGCTTCAGCACCTGCAGCGCGGTCATCGCCGTGCTGAGCGGCTGGCGGAGTTCGTGCGCGATCATCGCCAGGCCCTCGTCCTTGTCCCGGTTGTCGCTTTCGGCATCCCGTCGGGCCCGCTGTTCGGTGGCCACCGTGCGCTGGCGCTGCCGGACGAGCGCTGCCAGTTCTTCGTTCAACTCGACGAGCTGGCGCTGCAGCTGTTGCTCGTGAGCGTAGGCCGGCTCGCCGAGGACCAGGCACCCGTCGGAGTAGATGGTGAGGTGCGAGGACAGGGTGAACGGATCGCCGTGCCCATCGCAGTAGTTGAGGTTCACGGGATGCGGCGAGTTCTCCCGGCTATTCAGCCGGCAGCGAACGGCATCGGCGTCTGTCGCGGTCAGGAACTCGAACAGGGAGCGGCCGAGCGGCGCCTGCACGAGGCCGAGGTGCGAGACCATGGCCGAGTTCATCATCTCGATCTGACCGGTCAAGGCCAGCCGCACGACGTGCACGACTCGCGTCTGCTCGAGGTAGCCGCTCATGGCGGCAACGGCATCGGCCGCCACGACGGTGGCAATATCCGGTGCCCCGGGCGTCGCGAGGCGTTCCCATCGGACCAGTTGCGTCGAAGACGGATCGAGGCGCAGCCCTTCGGGCATCCACTCGTGCGACTCCCGATGCGCCCTGCTCCCGTGCCAGGTGCGAAAGGCCTCCTGATCCGTCCAGCGCGTGACCAGATGGTTCACAGTCGCGTCCTGGGTGTCGGCGACCGTCTCCATCCCGAGCAGGCCCGGCCACTCATCCGCCAAGCGCGGGCGGTCGGCAAACGCGGTGACGACGGCCTGGTCGAGCCCGTTGGCCACCCGGAATCGGGACACCGCCACAATCACGCGGTCTGATCCCCGCAGAGCAGCGCGACGGCACTTCTCACGTCTGCGGCGTAGTCGTCGGCGCCGGTCTCGCGCCAACCATCGAAGCGGAACGCCGCGCCGCCAACGACGACCCGGACCCGGGGATCGGCGCGCTTGGCCTCGGTCAGGAGGCGACGGGCGTGGTGAAGGTTGAACGGCATCGTCACTGAGATGCCGAGGAGCTGCGGCTTGGTGTCGGCGATGGTGGCCAGGATGGAGTCGAGCGGCAGATTGCTGCCGAGGAACTGCGTCTGCCAGCCCTGAGCTTCGAGCATGTCCGACACCATCAACGCGCCGATGTGGTGCAATTCGCCCGGGACGCCGGTCATGACGGCGACACCGCGAGTCGGCGCGACACTGGCGATGGTCCCGAACACGTGCGCCATCACGTACTGGGTGACGGCCGTGGCCATGTGTTCCTGCGCGACCGTGATGGCGTTGGACTCCCACCGCCGGCCGACCTCGTAGAGGGCGTCCTGGAAGACGTCGGCGTAGAGGTCGAGCACCGAGACCCCGTTGTGCAGCGCCTCGTTGGCAATGTCCAGGGCCGCCTTGCGTTCGCCCGACAGGATCGCTTCCACGAACAGGCGGCGCGTCACTCCGAGCTCGTCGTCCGGCGCTGACGCAGCCGCGTCGGGGGCGGAACTCCGGGCGAACTGGCCCACGGTGGCACGATCGACTCGCTCCTTCGGAGCGCCAAGCGGAGAGTCCATCAGACATTCCTTGCGGGACCGAAGCATCAGGAGCCCACCATCGCCGTCGCGCGTGACTGGGGGGCCACAGCCCGAACTGAGAGGGACCGAAGCGCGTCGACCACCCGGCGACGGCTGAATGCAGCTGGGTGGACCGCTGGTAGTGCTCGCGTGTTGCCGCCGACCATCAGCCGAGCTGGAAGTTTATCCGCAATCCAGCAACGGAACAACAGGCGTGCGCGCGAGGGGCGACAGACCGCACGCGCTTCGGGGAGGCCAACTCCAGGTGCGCCAGCACGGACGAGCCTTGTCCCACGCGTGAACACCCGCCGACGGCGGAGCCAGGGCAGCACCCGAATTTGCGCCCATCTGCGCCGGTTCCAGCCCGCCGCCGTGGCACGGCGCTTGATGTGTCGACGGCATGCCGACCTCCGCGCCTCCCGCCCGGGTACTCGTGGCCGACGACCAGTCCGACGTGGTCTTCGCTCTGCGCCTCGTGCTGCGCGAAGCGGGCATCGACGTCGACGCGGCGAACTCAGTGCAGGAGGTGCGGGCCAAGCTCGACGGCCAGCAGTACGACCTCGTGCTGATGGATCTCAACTACGCCCGCGACACGACGTCCGGCCAGGAAGGACTGGACCTGTTGAGGGACGTCCACGCCCGCGATGCCCTCCTCCCGGTCATCGTCATGACCGGCTGGGGCAGCATCGACTCGGCGGTCGAGGCGATGCGCCTCGGCGCCCGTTCCTACGTGCGCAAGCCGTGGGACAACGCCGCCCTGGCTGCCGCCGTGCGCCGCGAGGTCGCGCACGGCCGCACCGTCCGCCGCGCCGACACGGACGCCGCCCGCCAACAGGTGGAGGCGCGCGCGATCCAGCAGGCACTGCTGCCCACGGCGCTGCCGGTGGTGCCGGGCGGCACGCTGGCGGCCCGCTGGCGAGCGGCTTCGGCTTTCGGCGGGGACGCCTACGACGCGCTGCCGCTCTCGGACGCGCGCGTGGGGCTGTGCATCGCCGACGTGTGCGGCAAGGGCTTGCCGGCCGCGTTCCTGATGGCCAACGTCCAGGCGTCGCTGCGCGCGTTTGCCGGCAGCGGCCAGGAGCCGGCCCAGGTCATGGCCAGCCTCAACCACGCGCTGTGCCGCAACGCCGGCCTGCGCCGCTTCGTCACCTGCGTCTACGGGATTTACGATACGGCCACCCGGCAGCTCGCCTACTGCAACGGCGGCCACAACCCGCCGGTGCTGGTGCGCGCTGACGGCTCGGTGACACGCCTGAGCGACGGCGGCATGGTCACGGGAATCGGCGACGACGCCGCCTATGCCCAGGGAAGCGTGCAACTCGCGTCCGGCGACCGCCTCGTCCTCTTCACCGACGGCATCAGCGAGGCGGAATCGCCGGCGGGCGACGACTTCGGCGAGAGCCGCCTCGTCGCCATCGTCCGAGCGCATCGCGGCCCCGATGCCGACGCGCTCGTCGAGGCCATCTTCGACGCCGTGGCGGCCTTCACGGGCGGGCCGTTGCAGGACGACCAGACGGCGCTGGCCCTGGTCATGGCCTAGCTGGCCCGCACCGCCCAGCGCAGCTTGGCCGCCGACGCGCGCGGATTGGCCCGCACTTCCGTGGCCGACGCGCGCATCACCTCGTCGCCGCCGGCCAGGTAGAGGCCGTCGCGACGCCCCGACTGGAACGCCTTTTTCACGCGCCGGTCCTCACCCGAGTGGAAGGTGAGCATGGCCACGCGGCCGCCCGGACGCAGGGCCCCGGGCAGCGCCCGCAGGAGCGCGTCGAGGGCCGAGAACTCGTCGTTGACGGCGATGCGGATCGCCTGGAAGACGCGCCGGACCGAGGCGTCGGCCCCGGTGGCTCCGGCCCGCGGCTGCGTCTCGAGCACGGCCGCGCGCACCGCCGCCGCCAGGTCGCGAGTGGTCGAGAACGCCTGCCCGGCCAGGCGCTGCGCGATCGCAGGGGCGTGCGGCTCGTCGGCGTTGGCGGCGAGCAGCTCGGCCAGGGCCGCCTCCCCGGTGCGCGCCAGCAGCGCCGCGGCCGGTTCGCCGCGCGTCGGGTTCATCCGCATGTCGAGCGGCGCCGCGTCCTTGAAGGTGAAACCGCGGTCGGGGTCGTCGAGCTGCATCGACGACACGCCGAGATCGGCGCACACGACGTCGGCCCCGTCGGCGTCGGCCTGGGCCAGCGCCGCGATGACGCCGGCGAAGTTGGTGCGCCGCGCCGTGAACACGTCGGGGCCGAAGCCGGCCGCGCGCAGCCGCGCCTCGGTCCGCGGCAGCTCGATGGGATCCACGTCCAGGCCGATCAGCCGGCCGCCGGGAACGACGCGCGCCAGCATCGCCTGCGCGTGCCCGCCGAAGCCGAGCGTGCAGTCGAGGGCGATGTCGCCCGGCCGCGGCGCCAGAACGCGCAGGATCTCGTCGACCATGATCGGCCGGTGCATCCCGGCGGGCGTCTTGCCCGCCGCCAGCACCTTGCCCACCTCGCCGGCATAGCGCTCCGGCTGCAGCTCCTTGTACTTCTGATGGAAGGCGCGCGGGTTCTTGCCGCGATAGCGGGGCCGCCGCATGGCTCAGGCCTCCGCCGGCAGGGCCAGCTTGCGGCGCACGAACTGGACCAGCTCGGGGAAGGGCCCGCGGTCGGTGAAGTGGCCGCGGTCGACGTGCTCGAAGTAGGCGCAGCGCAGCTGCGCGGCGACGAAGCGGGCCTCGGCGACCGGGATGCAGGGATCGTCGGTGGATTGGAAGAGGCCGATCCACTCCTGATTGCGGCGGATGTCGTCCCAGCGCCACGGCGCCCGGTAGTAGCCGCTGGCCCGCTCGCCGGGATCGCCGAGGTCCGTGTGGCACACGCCGACGAGCACCGACCCGCGCAGGCGATGCGTTTCGGCATAGCGCAGCGCCGCCACCGCGCCCGAGGAGTGGCCGATGAGCACGGTGTCCGCGTCGGCGCCGAGAGCGTCGAGGAACGGCAGCCAGATCTCGGACCGCGCCCGCACGTTGTCGGGAAAGGTGCGGTTGACGACGTCCAGGCCGAGGGCGCGCAGGTCGCGCTCGACAAACGGCAGCCAGCCGTCGGCGGCGGTGCAGCCGCCGTTGCCGTGAATGAGGATGGCCTTGATGGCCGTAGTCTACCCGACGGCGCGCCGCCGGTCGGGACCGGCGTCCGGCCTCACCGGCGCGGCCACGCCGGATCCCACGCGGCCGACACGGCCATGCGGCCATCCCGCAACCCGCGGGCCAGGTCGAGCCGCACGCGTCCGGTCCGGCCGGGCAGCGACAGGCGCAGGCCGGTGCCGGCGTCGACGTGCCACGCCTCGGTGTCATCCGGCCGCAGACGGCTCCAGGCCCGCGCGCCGTCGATGAACGCCGCGAGCCGCAGCGTGGCCGCCGGGCGCGCCCGCACCACCGGCGCCATCTCGAGGGTGGCATGCGCGAGCCGCCGGCCGAAGGCCGCTCCGCTGACGACGCCGTCGTCGAGCAGCGGATGGGCCCGCAGCAACGGGTCGCGCCCGTAGCCGGTGCCGGCCCCAGGCCAGAGATCCAGCGGCGCCCGCGCGGTGGCCTGCGTGAGCCCCGCCTGCAGGTCCCACGTGGCCCCCGAGGGGCCGGACGACGAACGGGCGGCCAGCGACACCCCGGCCCGGGCAAAGCGCCGGGTCGATGCCACCGGCGTCCACGCCGCCGCGGCAACGCCGAGGGCCACGCGATCGGCCGCCAGGCGCTGGTCCAGCCCGCCCGCCAGCGAGACGTGACGAGCGCCGTCCCAGCGATCGATCGCCGCCGAGGCGCTCCAGCGCAGTCGGCTGGTGGCCCAGTCGGCCAGGCCGGCCGCAACGCGGAGGCGCTCGGGCTGCAGGATCCGCGTCGGGGCGCCGCCAGCGGTCGTGAGCGGCGCCGCATACGACTGCCGCTCCCAGGCGCCTTCGATGGTGGTCACCCCGGGCAGTCCGCCGCGCGACGGCAGCGCCAGGGCCACGGCCACCCGCGGCCGGGCGTCCCAGAAACGCCACGCCGCCGACCACAGCTCGCCGCTGCCGGTGGGCGAAGCGACATCGAGGCGCAGCTCGCGGTGCACGGCCGTGCGCGCCAACCACGCCGCCAGCGGCACTGCGCCGTGCGGCAGGCGGGGCCGCTCCATCACCACCGCGTCGACCTGCGCGAGCCCGTCGGCGAGCGGCCGATAGCGCAGGCGCGTCAGGGCGGCGCTCGGCAGTTCGTCGAGCCGGCGCGCCGCTCGGGCCACCGTCTCGGTCGTGAGCAGCCCGCGCGAGGGCAGGCGCACCAGCGCCGCAATCACCGGCTGGCGCGTGCGGGCCGGGCCCTCCACGCGCACCAGATCCAGCACCGGCCGGCCGATGCGGTTCCACGCCGCCAGGGCCGCGTCGGGCTGGCCGTCCAAGAAGCGGCTCGTGGCCAGCAGGTCCCACGCCGAGGCATCGCCAGGATCGAGGGCCGCGGCGCGGGCCGCATGCGCGCCCGCCTCCGCCCATCGCTTCTGCAGGAAGCGCAGGCCGGCCAGTTCGCGCCACGCCGCGGCGCTGTCGGCGCACAGCGACGTGGCGGCTGTCAGCCCGGACTCGGCGCCCGCGAGGTCGCCGGCCTGGGCGCGCGCCACCATGGCCTCGCGCAGCGCTCCGCAAGGGCCAGCATCCGCCGGCGTCGACGAGGGTGACGGCGAGGAGGACGGGACGCCGCTGCGCAGCGGCGGCAGGATGGCCACCGCCCAGTGGTCGGCCGGCGCCCACGCGCGGGCAAACGCCGCGTGCGGCATGACCTGGAAGGGCGCCGCGGCCGGGTCGTGCACCACGACCTGCGTTGCGGTGCTGGCGACGACTACCACGTAGTGGAAGCGCTGCTCGCCGACGGCGATGAGCGCGATCACCGGCCGGCCCTGGGCAATCTGCCCCTCGATCCAGGCGCTCCCGGTAGCCGCATCGCCGACAAACGGCACCGGGGTCCAGCCGCGGCGGCTCACGGCATCGACGAGGGTGGTGGTGAGGATGCCGGCGCGGCTGCGATCGACCAGCGGCGCGAAGTCCTCGGCGAAGACCTGCCGCTCGCCCCAGTAGCGCATGACCATGGCCAGCGCCGCTCCGCCGCAGAGGTCTTCGCTCTGCGGCAGATAGGGCACGTCGAGAATGCGCCGTCCGTCCTCCTGGCGACTGGCCGTGTCGCCAGGGGACGATGACAGCGGCGCGGCGATGCTGGCCGGCGCGCTCCACGCGCACAGGACCAGCACCGCCCACGCGGTGCGGACACGGATCATGCGACGCGCACCGGCGCGTGTTAGTTGGCCAGCAGGATGACGATGATGAGCACGAGCAGCAGCGTCGTCACCGAGATGACCACGGTCTGCGCCCCGCCGGCGCGCGCCACCTCGATGGCATTGGCATGCGCGGCCGCCTGCGCCAGGTCGGCGGCATTCATCGTCGCCACGGCCGCGCGGGCGTCCGCCACGCTCAGGCCCATGGTGGCCGCGAGTTGCCGGACGTCGTCCTGGGCGAGGACGCGCTCGACGGCATCGCGCTGCGAGCGCTCGGCCTCGGCCTGGTCGGCGAGAGCCTGGTGCAGCGCCGATGCAGTCGCCAGTTGCGACTGCCCGGCAAAGGCCGGGGACGCAGCAAACACAATGGGCAGTAAGAGAAGCGCGACGGGCTTGAACGTGAGACGCATCCTGAAGGACCTCCTGGGGCCCGTGAACGACGGGCCATGTCCTAACTGTACGTGATTGAGGAGGGTTACCGGCTCGACCCTTTGAAAAACATCGTGGCCGCTCGAGCCATCGGCACCGCTGGTCTACAATGTCGCGACGGTCGTGGCGCGGCCCTCCCCAGGACGTCAGCCACCCGCAGAGAACCTCCATGCCGGACGTGCCCGCGTTTCAGACGGCGGCCTTGCTGGCCGAGCAGGCCGCGGCCGCGGGCGACTTCGTCGGCGCCGAAGCGCGGCTGCGCGAGGCGCTCGATCTGCAAGAGACCGCGCTCGGCCCGCGGCATCCCGATCTCGCCAGCACGCTGAACAACCTGGCGGTCGCCTGCGAGATGACCGAGAAGCCCGCCGACGCGGAGCAGTTCTACCGCCGCGCCTACGCCGTGGCCGCGGCCGCGCTCGGCCCCGGCCATCCGCTGGTGGCGACCAGTCACGACAACCTCCGTGATTTCTGCCAGGCGCGCGGTCTGCCGTTCACAGCCTCGACGGAGACCCCGTCCGAGGTGACCGGCGCCGTGCCCCTCGGCGTAGCCACCCCCGCGCCAACGCCGGTCGAAACGCCAACGGTCACGACGGTCACGCCGGTGGCGCGGGCGCCGGTCGCACGCTCGTCGACGACGATGACGCCTGCGTCGAGGTCATCGATCCCGCCCTCGCGAACGCGCCGCCGCGCCGCGCTGTGGGTCGCGGTGATAGTGGCGGTGCTGGCGGCGGCCATCGGCGCGCGGCAGTGGCTCTCGGCGCCGGGCGGGGCAACTGCCGACGTCAGGCCAGCACCCACGGCCACGGCCACCGAGGCGCCAGCGCCGGCCGGGGCTGCCGCGCCGGTCGCGCCGGTCGCACCTGCCGCGCCGGCGGCCCCGGCTCGGACCGACGCCAGCGCCCCGAGCCGCGCCAGGACGAGTAGCCCGAGCCCTCCGCGCCGGCCGATGTCCGCATCGTCACCGCCACCGTGTGCCGCACGCTGAGCACGAGCGGCGCCTGGCGCTGCGAGCCAGCCGGGGCCACCAACGCGGGGGGACGCCTGACCTTCTACACCCGTATTGCCTCGCCCCGTCCGCTGCAGGTGCGGCACCGCTGGTACCAGGACGATCGCCTGCGCCAGGACGTGGCCCTGCGGCTCGGCGCCAACGCCCGCGAGGGTTTCCGCACCTTCAGCCGCCACACGGTCGGGCCTGGCCAGTGGCGGGTGGAACTGCGGGCCGACAACGGCGCGCTCCTCGACGAGGCGCGGTTCGTGGTGCGCTAGACCAGCCGGCGCTCAGCCCTTGACGCGGCCGGCCAGCCAGATGAGTTCGGTCAGCATGCCGTCGACGCGCTTCACGTAGGCCTGGTCCACGGCGTTCCCGTGCTCGTCGAAAGCGTCCTGCACTTTCGACACGGCGACCGTCTGTGGCAGCACCAAGGCGCCCATGTAGACCAGCACCGTGACGAGCTGCGCCCAGGCGTTGACGCCGCCGTGGCCGCCGCCCGACACCGTGACCAGCGCCACCGGCGTGCGCTTGAACTCGGGCAGGAAGTAGTCGAGCGCGTTCTTGAGCGCGCCCGGGTAGCCGTGGTTGTACTCCGGCGACACCACCACGACGGCATCGGCCGCCTTGATCGCCGCGCCCAGTGCCACCAGTCCCGGCGGCGGCGGCTCGATGCGGCCGAGCCGCTCTTCCATCACCGGCAGGTCGATCTCGCCGAGATCGGCGAGCTCAGCCTCGACCTCGGGCTGCGCCGCCAGACGCTGCATCACGAAGGTGGCCACGCGGTCGGACATGCGTCCGCGGCGCACGCTGCCCAGGATGACGAGCACTTTCATCGGGGGATCTCCGCCAATCAGCAGCTGACGCAGCGGTGCCGGTTGACGGCTCCCAGGCTTTCGAGCAGCTCGATGGCCTCGGGATACGGCTGCACGCGCTGCACCGGGCCATTGGCCATGTCCACCGTGGTCTGGCCGGTGCGGGCCACGGCCTTGACGTCGGCGCCCTTCGACACCAGATACTTGATCAGGTCGACGTCGCCGCGGGCGGCGGCGTGGTGCAGCGGCGTGTAGCCGTTGTGGTCGCGGGCGTTCACGTCGGCGTTCAGTTCTTCGACCAGGAACCTGACCGCCGGCACCCAGCCGTCGGGCACGTGCCGGTGCGTGTTGCCGGCAAAGCCGAGGCCGTAGCCCACGCCCGAGGCCGCGTGGATCGCCGCCACCGCCGGTCCGTGCCACGGAATCGGGGCCAGGCCCGAATGGTCGGGCAGACTCGGGTCGGGGCCGCCTTCCTCGTAGCGCTCGGGCACCTTGGCGGTGCGGATCTCGGGATCGGCGCCGTGCGCCAGCAGCAGCTTCATCGCCGGCAGGTCGAGGGTGTAGGCGGCCAGCCAGAACGGCGTCGCGCCAGTGCGATCGACGCCGAGCAGGTCGCGGTTGTAGGTGGTGTACCAGAGCGTCTTCGTGAGGCGCGCGTTGACGTCGGCGCCGGCCTTGAGAAGCGCTCGGCCAGATCGAGGTAGTCGGTGGCCTGCTGCATGTAGTGGGCCGGCTGCGGATGTCGCGCCTTGGGCGCCCACTGCATGTTGAGCACGCCGTAGAGCGGCGTGGCCCCGGCGTCGCTGGCCAGGGTGACGTCGGCGCCGCGCTCGAGCAGGACGGCGGCCAGGTCGTAGTGGCCGTTGATCGTGGCCATCAGCAGCGGGCTGGTGCGATCGCCGGCGCTCACCTGATTCAGGTCGGCGCCGGCGGCGAGCAAGCGCCAACGTCGTGTCCTGATGGCCGTCACGGACGGCCAGCAGCAACGCGGTGAGGCCGCCGTGCGACCCGACGAGATCGGCGTAGCCGACCGGCTCGGGTTCGCCGCCGTCGTCGGCCGACGGCCGCGGCGCCCGCGGCGCGCTCGGGGCGGCGCCGGCAGTGCCGGCAATGGTGGCCAGCTGCGCTGCCCGCTCGCGCTGCAGCGCCGCCACGCGCTGGTTGCGGGCGCGGCTCTCGGCCGAGTCGGCCTTGTTCCGGGCGCTCACGTCGACGACCTTGGCGGCGATACGCAGGTCGGCGCCGCGCGCCACCAGCAGCCGCGCGGCTTCGGTCCGGCCGGCCGCGGCGGCGAACATCAGCGGCGTCTGGCCCCACTGCGCTTCGCGGGCGTCCACGGCCGCGCCGGCATCGAGCAGGGCCGTGAGCGCCGCCGTGGTGCCGGCGCCGGCGGCAAAGTGCAGCGGCAGCGCCCCGGTCGTGGTGGCGGCGTCGACCGGGGCCCGCGCCGCGACCAGCGCCGAGACGACCGCGGCATGGCCGCCGCGGGCCGCCAGGTGGAGGGGCATGTAGCCGCCCAGGCGCGTGACCGCCGCCGGCTTGGCGCCGGCCGCGAGCAGCGCCGTGGCGAGGTCGCCATCGCCGCGCTCGGCCGCCCAGTGCAGGGCCGTCATGCCGTCGCCCTGCGCGCCGTTCACGTCGGCGCCCTTGGCGATCAGGGCGCGCACGGCAGCGCCGTCGCCGCGCATGGCCGCCTCGGCCACGGCCGTTGGGGCCGGCGCCGGGAGGGCCGCGGTGCCGGCGGCACGCTGACCTTCACCCCGTGCGGCGCCGAGCGGCGCCGAGAGGAACAGCATCGACAGGGAGGCCGCCAGGGCGGTGAAGCTGCGGTTCGCGGACATCATGCGCGGCACTCCAGTGCGGCTACAGCGAGAAGGCGGCGGTCGAATCGCCGAACTGCGTCATGTCGTCGAGTCCGGCCATGTGCAGCGTGCTGAGCAGCACGTTGGCCATCGGCGTGCCGGCCTCGGCGCGGTGATGCACGTTGCCCTTGAGGCGGCCGTGCGCGCCGCCGAGCAGCACGAGCGGGCAGCGCTTGTGGTTGTGCACGTTGCCGTCGCCCATGGGCGACCCGTAGACGATGAGGCTCTTGTCGAGCAGCGACTGCCCGCCCTCCTGGATCGACTGCAGCTTCTCCATGAAGTACGGCAGCAGGCTGACGTGGTAGCGGTTGATCTGCGCGAACTCGGTGACCGCTGGCCGGCTTGTTGCCGTGATGCGACGACGGATGGAAGCCCTTCGAGACGCCGCTCTCCGGGTAGACCCGGCTCGACGCGTCGCGGCCCATCTTGAACGAGAACACGCGCGTGACGTCGGCCTGGAAGGCCAGCGCCTGCAGGTCGAACATCAGCTTGACGTGCTCGTCGAACGAGTCGGGCACGCCCGAGGGCGCGCCGGGCAGTTCGCGGGCTTCGCCCGAGTCGTTGCGGGCCTCGACGCGCTGGATGCGCCGCTCGATCTCGCGCACGTTCTCGAGATACTGCTCCATCCGCTGGCGATCGCTCGGGTCGAGCGTGCGGTTCAGGTCGGCGACCTGGGCGGTGACGTAGTCGAGCACGCTCGACGTGGAGCGGCGGCGCGCCGCCCGTTCCTGGCCCGAACCGCCGGCGCCGAAGAGCTGATCGAAGGCCATGCGCGGGTCGCGGATCATCGGCAGCGGCTCGGTCGGCGACGCCCAGCTGATCATGTCGGTGTAGACGCAGGAGTAGCCGTAGGCGCAGCCGCCGGCCTGGTCGACGTTCTCGATGCACAGCTGCATCGACGGGATCGGCGTGTCCTGCCCGAAGCGCTGGGCGTAGAGCTGATCGATCGAGATGCCGGCGCGGACATCGGAGCTTTCGGTCTGGCGCGGGTGCGCCTGCGTGAGGAACACGGCGCTCGAGCGGAAGTGATCGCCGCCGATCTCCGGCTGCGTCACCGCCTCGGCGTTGCGCACGTCGGTGTCGCTGACGATGGTCAGGTACTTGCGGAAGCCCTCGAGCGGGCTGAGCGAGGTCGGTCCGAGATCGAAATCGTGACCCGGCCGCCGCCGGCGACCACAGGTGCTGCTCGGCGCCCCACGGACTGCTGCCGGCCGAGCCGTGCACCATCTCGATGCAGACCAGGCGCGGGCGGTCGAGCGACGCGGCCGTGGCCGTGCCGGCAAACAGGCCGCGCGCCGGCACCATCGCGTCGAGGAACGGCAGCGCCACCGTGGCGCCCAGGCCCCGCAGCATCGTCCGGCGCGCCACGTGCTTTCCAGTGATGAAGGACATCGTTTCTCCTCGGATGGTCGGTCGTCTAACGCGCGGGTCCGGCCACGCTGGTGGCGGGCGCGACATCGGCAGCCTTCATGCGGAAGGCGGGACTGCGTGACGATGCCGAGCACGAAGGCCGACAGCGTGAAGTTGGCGTCGGCCGCCTGGCGCACGATCTTGCGCACCATCGGCATGTCGCCCGGCGCCAGACGGCGGCCGAGCGCGTAGGTGGTCAGGTTCTCGGTGAAGACCTGCACGAGCACGTCCGACCGCTTCATGAGCGCCTGCTGCAGATCGGACGGCGCTCGAGAGCGGCGTGCCGTCGTAGAGCGCGCTCACCGCATCGACCGGCATGCCGTTGTCCTTGATGCGCCACGCGCCGGTGACGTCGAAGTTCTCGAGCGCCAGGCCGATCGGGTCGATCATCCGGTGGCACGACATGCACGTCGGGTTCTGGCGGTGCTGCTCCAGGCGTTCGCGCACGGTGCGCAGGCGGCCGCCCTCGGCCTCGGGCGTCTCGTCGAAGGCCGGGATGTTCGGCGGCGGCGGCGGCGGCGGCGTGCCGAGCAGCACTTCCATCACCCACTTGCCGCGCAGCACGGGCGAGGTGCGTTCGGCCTCCGAGGTGAGCGTGAGGATGCTGGCGTGGCCGAGCAGGCCGCGGCGGCGGCCGTCGGGATAGCGCACGCGCCGCAGCTCGGGACCGACGATGCCGGGGTAGCCGTAGTGCCTGGCCAGCCGCTCGTCGACGAAGGTGTAGTCGGCCGTGAAGAGATCGGTAATCGGGCGGTTGTCGCGCAGAATCTGCCGGAAGAACGCCTCGGTCTCCTTGCGCATCGACGTCTTCAGCTGCTCGTCGAAGTCCGGATAAAAGCGCACGTCGGGGTTGATCTTGTCGAGGTCCTGCAGGCGCAGCCACTGGCCGGCGAAACGCGCGCCGAGCACGTCGGCCCGCGGGTCGGCGAGCATGCGCGTCACCTGCGCCTCGAGCTCCGCCGGACGGGACAGCCGGCCGGCTTCGGCCACGCGCAGCAACTCGGCGTCGGGGCCGGTGGCCCACAGGAAGAACGACAGCCGCGAGGCCAGGTCGACATCGGCCAGCGCGTAGGTCTGCCCGGCGCGGGCCGTGGCCGGCCGTTCCTCGAAGCGGAACACGAAGCGCGGGCTGGCCAGCACCCCTTCGAGGGCCATGCGGATGCCCTCTTCGAAGCCGCCGCTGGCCGCGCCCTGGCGGTAGAGCGACATCAGGGCGTTGACGTCGCGCTCGCTGGCGCGCCGCCGGAACGCCTGCGAGGCGAGCCCCGAGACGATCTGCTGCGCGCACTGGGTCTGCTGCGCCGCGCCCTTCGGCTGGCACGAGAAGATCCTGGCGCGGCTCGGCGTCGGCGACACGCCCGTGGCCGCGACCGGGCCGGTGATGGCCATGTCCTTCAGGTGCGGCAGCGTGGTGAAGCCGTAGGCGTCGGCGATGCTGGTGCTGGCAATCGACCAGTCGAGCGGCGTGATCAGGTCCTGCACCGGCCCTTCGAAGCGGCGCACGAACGCCGCGGACACGGGGTGCGGGCCGGCCGTGATGGCCACCGGCTCGGTGCGCAGGTTCACGCCGTCGGGATCGGAGCTGTTCATCCAGCGGTCGACGTCGAGCAGCGCCACGCGCACGCCGTCCACCGAGACCTCGACCTGTTCCGGGGCGCCGGCGGTATGCAGCGCGGCCCGGCCGTTGCCGTACAGCGCCCCGGTGGTCTCGTGATAGAAGGACACGCGGAATGCGGTAGTCGCCGTCGGCCGGGAAGGTGTGGGTCACGGCCAGCCCGCCGCGCGTGCCGTAGGGCGCGCCCTCGACGTGCTCACGCTGCGACTGCCAGCGCGACACGGGGAAGGTGACCTCGCGCGCCGTGGCGGCGCGGTCGCCCACGGCCAGCCGGCTGATCTCGGCGGCGGCCGTGAGGTACGACTGCATCGCCGTCGCCGACAGGAGCTGGGCGTCGGCGATGTTGTCGAAGTTCGCGCTCTTGGTGTCGAGCGGCAGGTAGTCGCCGGCGTTGACCTCGAGCCCGATGAGGTCGCGCACGGCCCGGCCGTACTCGACGCGGTTCAAGCGCTGGAAGGTGCGGCGGCCCGGAGCCGACTCGCCGGCGGCGCCGTCGGCCGCCGTCTCGAGCGTCTGGGCCAGCTGCATCAACGCCGCGTCGTCGGGACGCTTGGCCCCGGCCGGCGGCATCTGGCCGGCGCGCAGCTTGCGGATCATCTTCTCGGTGACGTCGAGGTGCTCGGCGGCCCGCGCCACCTCGAAGCCCTGCAGCGACAAGCCGCCGGCCTTGGCCCGGTCGCTGTGGCAGCCGACGCACGACGCCGCCACCAGCGCCTGCGCGGCGCTATCGGGCGCGGGACGCGCCGCGGCGGTGGACGCGGGTGGATGCGACGGCACCGGCGTCGGCGGAGTGCCGCGCTGCGCCGCGGACAGAACGCCGCCCGCAAGCAGCACGACGCCAGGGAGCAGAAGGGTCCGTTTCAGCATGGGGTCGATACCGGGCCATCATAGCAGTTCGACCGGCCCGCCGGACCGTTGCCGCAACGGCCAAGTTGTCGCGAATTGTCTCGCCGCGAACAGCCGGCGGCAGGAGCGCCGCGACCGATCAGTAAAGGACGCCGGCTTCCCCGCGCTGGGCAATGAGCTGGTCGAAGCGCGCCACGATCCGGTCGCGCCGCGCCATCAGCGCCGCCACCTCCCCGCCGGTCAGTTGCGTCTGCACGGCCTGCTTGACGGCGGCCGGGGTCAGCGCGCGCAAGCGCCCCAGCAGGGCCCGGTCGCACGAGTTGAGTTGGCTGGGCGCCTGCAGTTCCTTCCGCAGGCGGAAGGCCCGCGTGAAGTCGAGCATGACCAGCCGCCAGTCCCTGGTGAAGACGACGTTGCCCTTGTTGCGATTGGTGTCGCGCACGAGTTCGGTGAAGACCTCCATGCGCGCGAACTGGCGGGCCAGTTCCAACGAGCCCACCGGGCGGCGTGGCCTGGGTCTGCTGCCGCTCCTGTTCGTCCATGAGCACGTCGTCCACCCACCACGACAGCGCGCCCGGGCTGCCGATCGAGCGCTCCACGGTGGCGGGCATCATGTAGTCGAGCCCGACCAGCTGCGCCAGGCGCCAGGCGGCGAGGTTGTAGCGGTAATGATCGACGAACCGCATCTCGCCGGGTTGGCGCAGATTGCGGGGCACGTCCTTGCCCAGCGACTCGTTGGCCACCGACTGGAAGGCGGCATCGTGGGTGCGGACCCCGTCGCTGAGGGTGATGCGCCGGGCGCCGGTGACGCCCTTGCCGATCGGCCGGTTGGCCACCACCTTGGCGGTCTGCAGGAACTCGAGCTGCCCGGCGATGTCGGGCGAAGCCAGGGAGGGGGCCGAGGCCGGCGCCTGGGCCAAGCCCGTTGTGGCCAGGGCGAGTCCGCCCCAGGCGACGATGGCGACAATCAGGCCGGAGCGGGAATGGACGGCCAGCATGCGGCGCCATCCTGACACAGAATCAGTCGCCCGGGGCCGCCTTGGCGGAGCTCGGCCTGATAATCGCGTAGGCCGGCAGGCCCACCGCCTTGAAGCGTTTCATCAGCTCGGCGGCCGGCGGCTCGTCGGGCTGCTCGGCCTGGAACTTCACCTTGACGTAGCCGCTGAGCGCCCCGGTGACCGCCGGGTCGGCCAGCGTCGTCTTGTCCATGGTCAGGCAGTTCTTGCACCAGGTGGCCCACATGTCGATGAGCACCGGCTTGCCCTCGCGCTCGGCCACCGCCAGGCCCTCGGCCAGCGAGGCGTGCCAGCCTTCCTTGAGCTTTTCTTCGACGCTCGACGACACCTCGGCGGCGTCGACGAACTGGTTGGCGAAGAGGCCGTAGGCCAGGTAGCCGTAGTAGCACGGCCGTGCCCAGGATGAGCACGCCGAAGGCCTGCTTCACGCGCACCATCCACGGCCCGGGCTTGGGCAAGGAGGCCAGTCCGGCCCCGGCAAACGGCCACGGAATGGCCATGCCGATGCCCAGGAAGAACGGCAGCGCCAGGGCCACGCTGGTGCCGGTCGCGTAGAGGTTGCTGGCAAACAGCACGACCTGGATCACGACCGGAGCCACGCAGGCGCCGGCCAGCAGGGCCGCCACCGCCCCCATGGTGAAGGCCAGCGTGAAGCTGCCGCGCGCGCCGCCGCCCAGGCCGCCGGAGAAGCGCGAAAAGTCGATTTCGAAGACGTCGAACATGGCCAGGGCCAGGGCCACGAACAGCACCGCGATGCCGAGGTTGAACCACGGCGAAGCGTTGATGGTGCCGAAGGTGCTGGCCGTGAGCACCACGATCAGCCCGAGCACGCCGTAGACGAAGGCCATGGCCGCCCCGTAGGTCAGCCCGAGCAGGAAGCCGCGCTGGCGCGAGCCGGCCTGCGCCCCGGCGCCGATGATCGCCAGGTTGATGGGAATCATCGGCAGCACGCACGGCGTGAGGTTCAGCGCCAGGCCGCCGACGAGCACGAGCAGCAGGATGGCCATCGGGCCGCGGCCCTCGAACAGGCCCTGCTCGGTCACGCCCGCCTCGGCGTTCTGGATGAAGGTCATGAAGTCGCCGGTGCCGAGGTAGCCGCCGGTCGTGGCCACGACCGTGAACCGGTCGAGCGCCGCCAGGCCGTCGCCGCCGGCGGCCGTGGGCGTCGTCGCTGCCGGCGTGAAGACCGGGGCGGCCTGCGCCGGGGCCTCGCCGGTGCCGAAGGGAATGGCGCCGAACACCTCGCCGTGCAGGGCCGCGACCGCGGCGTTCGCCGGGACCACGTCGACGGTCCATTCGCCCTTGGCGGAACTGGGCGCGAAGCACACCTTGTCGTCGCAGGCCTGGTAGCGCAGCGTGAAGGGCACGGCGTGCGCCCCGGGGGCGAGATCGGCCGCCACCGCCAGCTGCACGCCGATCGTGAACTGGCGGTCGAAGACCAGGAGCGGCTCGGGCAGCCCTTCCTGGGCAAAGTCCACGGCCTTCGGGAAGACCACTTCCACGCCGCGGACGCCGGTCGGCGGTTCGAGCAGGAGCTCGGTGGGAATGAGCGCCGGGTCGCGCGGCTTGTTCGACTGCACGTGCAGCCCTTCGGGCAGCGTGACCTGCAGGACCGCCCGCACGGTGCTGCCGGCGCGCACCCCGTCGCTTTCGACCAGCGTCTCGAGGGTCACGGGCACGCGACGCAGCTGGGCTGCGGCGTCGGTGGCCGGGACGGCCAGCATCGCGGCCAGGGTCAGCCCGCGGAGGGTTCGAGCGAGCAGGGTGTTCAGCATGCGCCTTTGCAGTGTAACCCCGGCCGTCGCCGAGGCTGGAACTGTTCCCGCGTGCGCGGGCAACGCTGATTGGACGCCGCGGCCGGCGGCTGGTTCCGGGCCGACCTAGCCGGGCACCCGCCAGAAGGCCGGTAACCCAGGCACCAGCGCCGCGACGATGGCCACGGCGGCCCGGCGATCGGCCAGCGACGGCCCGCCGGGACGGCGACTCGCGTCCGGGCCGACCAGCCGCTCGTGGACCTGGCGCAGGACCTCGGTCCGGGCCACGTCCGGCAGCGCCGCAAACGACGGACTCTGGACGAGATAACTGATGGGATAGCGGAAGAGTCGTGTGCGCAAGTCGAAGTGGCGCAGCGATCGCCCCTGCCCGTCGGCCGGCCCGCCGGCCGCGAAGGTGGCGGCAAAGGTGGAGGCGCCCTCGACCGGTTCGGGCAACGCCACCTCGTCGGCGAAGGTCATGTAGTCGACGAGGTCGGCAAGGTCCGCGGCCAGCGCCGGGTGGGACAGCGCCCGGCCGGGCCTGGCCGCCTCGGCGATCCGCGCCTGCCAGGCCACGCGCGTGATCAGGTTCTGCATCTGCGTCTGATGCTCGAAGGTCAGGAGCGCGACGATGTCGCTCGTCGGGGCCAGGTAGGGGGCCGGGTCGACCAGACCAAAGAGGGTCGTGAGGTTGGGCCGCGCCTCGCGCACGAGCGCCGACGGATCGGCGGGATTGGCGGCCACGGCGTTGGCCCGATTGGGCGGCTCGCCGCGGCGCGCCGTGACGTACCAGCCGCCCCACCGCTCGGCAAAGGGGCTGGTGTGGTCGGTGATGATCGCCGACTGGTCACGCAGCGGCGCGCCGGTCGGTCCGGGGATCACCGAGCCCACGTAGATGCCGGGGACCCCGGCCGGTGTTCGGCCCGTGATGGCACTTCAGGCAACTCCCGCTGGCGGTGAAGGTGGCCCGGCCGCCCTCGCCCAGCGTGAGCGCGTAGAACACCGGCCCGCGCGCTGCGTCGATGGCCACCGCCTCGAGTCCGGGCGTGCCGGGCACGTGCGCCACCATCACGTCGTCGCGGAAATAGATGGCCCGCGGCCGGGCCGGCGAGATGTGCGCCGCCTGCACGCTGGTCTTGGAGAAGACCAGCATCTGCGAATCGACGGGGACGTCGAGCGCGGCCAGCACCGACGGCAGGTGCCCATGCCCCTCGTCGCGGCGATCGAGCGTGAGTTCGCCGCGGCTCAGACGCTCGACCAGCCGGGACACCGCGTCGCCGGCGGGCGGCAGCGCCGCCACGGCCGGATGCGTCACCGGGATGGTTGCCTTGTAACGGCGCTCTTCATCCGGCCCGCGGACCTGGGCGCCGGGGCTGGCCGCCAGGGCCACGCCCGCGGCGGCGAGCGCGCATCCGATCCGGCGGAGGCGGGACACGGCGGGCATGGCCTCCAGTCTAGCTCCCGGGAGCCGCGCCGAGGGACCGGGCCGGCACGAGCTCAGCCTCGGCCCCTGGCCTCTGGGCCCACGCGGGGTGAGCCATCAAGAGGACGGCGGCCGCCGCCAGCCGCGCCCCGCGCCACAGTCCGGTGGTCCCCGCCAGGCCGGGGGCTACGGGCGGCGGAAGAGTCCGACCCGGACACCCTTGCCGCGGATGTGGCCGGTCATCGCCGCCGTCACCGCGGCCCGCATCGCGGCGGGCATCTGTCCGAAGGGCGAGACGTCAATCCAGGTATCGAGCGCGTAGATCTCGAAGGCGTAGTGGTGCGGCGGCCCCGACGCCGGCGCGGCGGGACCGCGGTAGTTGGGCCCGGTGGCGCTCGTCTGGCGCGGGCCGTCGGTGGGGATCCGGGGCGCCCCGACGCCGCCCCCGCCGCCCGGGCCCGGCACCGGCAGGGTGTTCCCCGCGGGCATCCCTTCGGGCAGCGACGTGGTGGTGGCCGGGATGTTCCACACCAGCCAGTGCAGCGTGTCCTCGCCGGTGGCCGGCGCCAGCTGGTCGAGGTCGCGCACCACGAGCACGAAGCTGACGACGCCGTCGGGGGCGCCGCTCCACGAGAGCGGCGGCGACACGTCGCGCCCCGGCTGCGCGTGTGTCAGCGGGATGACGCCGCCGTCGGGCCAGGCCGGGGAATCGAGCGTCATCACCGCCACGGCGCGCGGGCGCGGCGGCGGGGCCGCCGCGGGCGGTGGCGGCTGGGCCGCGGCCTGAGCCACGGCGGCGAGCAGGGCGACCGGGAATGCCAACGCGGTCAGACGCATCATCGCGCTCCTACTTGAACGACGCGGGTTGCGTCTTGCGCCAGGCGTCGTAGCGCTGGCGCAGGGTCTTCACCGGGTTGAGGTTCTCGCCCGCGTCCGGCTTGATCTGGTTCGGCCCCTTGTCGGGACCCGGCTGCGAGACGGTGAGGTACATCGCGTACTTGCCGTCGTTGTGCGAGGTGCCGCTGCCGTCGCCGGGCTCGGCCATCAGGATATAGGCGACGTGCGAGGTGCGGCCGTCGCACGGCACGCGCGGCCGGGCGCCGTCGGCCGGCCACGGCGGGCAGGTGCAGCGGCTGTCGCCGCCCGAGCCGTCGGCCGCGTCCATGGCTGCCATGACCCGGTCGGTCAGCGCGCCGCTGGTCTTCACGAAGGCCTGCACCGCGTTGGGCACCACGTGATCGGGGCGGAGGATGTTGCCTTGCACCGAGTAGTAGATCTCGGTGCCCGGCACCCGGCCCTGGAGGTCCTGGGAGACGTAGCCGTTGGTCAGGCCGGAATGGCCGGCCTGCCGCCCCTGCAGATCGAGGATGCCGAACTGGCGGGACTGGAAGGCCGGGTCGCCGCTCAGCATCTCGATGATGCGGACCGGGTCGGTCCCCCGCTGCAGCTCGGCGAAGACGAGCATCTGGTTCTTGTGGGTGGGGTCCACGGCGGCCTGGCACGCAGCCACGCCCTTGCCCGGCACGACGACGGCCTGCACGCCCATCAGGAACTGGTCGTCACGGTCCACGCAGGTGGCCGAGGCGATGACCACCCGACCGGTGCTCTTGTCGACGGCGATGACCGACCAGGTGGCCGAGGCCGGTGGACGGCAGGGCCGCCAGCAATCCGAGAAGAAGACACGCTGCTCTCATGGCGCGTCATTCTACCCGCGCCCGCGCCGCGGCGAGGGCTGGTAGACTGGGCGCCGGGAACCGGCGCATGCCGCGCGTCGCCTTCACGCCACAACTGCAACGCTTCCTCGACGCGCCGCCGCGCCACGTCGCCGGGGCACGATCGTGCGCGAGGCGCTCGACGAGGTGTTTGCCGGCAATCCCGCGCCTGCGCGGCTACGTCCTCGACGACGCCGGGCGCGCTGCGCCAGCACGTCACGATGTTCGTCGACGATCGCGCGCCGGTCGATCGCGCCGGGCTGTCCGACGCGCGTGGCCGCGACACCGAGATCTACGTCCTGCAAGCGCTCTCTGGCGGAGACGCCGACGTCAGAGCATCGAGTCATGACGCAGCCGCTGTGGGTCGCCACTCGCAAGGGTCTGTTCACAGCTCGACGCCGGGCGACGGCTGGCGCATCGACGCGCCGAGCTTCCTCGGCGATCCGGTCCGATGGTGCTCGACGACCGCCGCGACGGCACCGTCTACGCCGCGCTCAACCTCGGGCACTTCGGCTCGAAGCTGCACCGCTCGACCGACCGCGGCGCGACGTGGGAGGAGCTGGCCGTCCCGTCGTACGCGGGTCTGCCCGCGACCGGCCAAGCCGCCCGCGCGCCCGACGGCGCGACCGCCGGCGCCTGAGCCGCCGACGCTGAAGCTGATCTGGGCGCTCGAGGCCGGCGGCGCCGATCAGCCCGGCCGGCTGTGGGCCGGCACGCTGCCCGGCGGCCTGTTCCGCTCCGACGACCGCGGCGCCACCTGGGAGATCTGCCGCACGCTGTGGGACGTGCCCGGCCCGCGCCCAGTGGTTCGGCGGCGGCTACGACTGGCCGGGCATCCATTCGGTCTCGGTCGACCCGCGCGACCCGCGCCACGTGCATCGTCGGCGTCTCGTGCGGCGGCGCCTGGGCGACCGCGGACGACGGCGCGACGTGGCAGCTGCCGCGCGACCGGGCATGCGCGCCGAGTACATGCCGCCGACCGGCGCGACGACCCGTCGATCCAGGATCCGCACCGCATCGTGCAGCTGCCGCGGCCGCGCCCGACGTGCTGTGGATCGCAGCACCACAACGGCGTCTTCCGCTCGACCGACGGCGGCCGCGCAGTGGGCACGAGGTCGACGCCGCGCGGCCGTCGGGGTTCGGCTTCGCCGTCGCCGTCCATCCCGCGCGACCCGCACACCGCCTGGTTCGTGCCGGCGGTGAAGGACGAACGCCGCGTGCCGGTCGACGGCCGGCTGGTGGTGTCGCGCACCACGCGACGGCGGCCAGACCTTCGAGCGTGCTTCGACCGCGGCCTGCCGGCGCCGTCCTACGACCTGGTCTATCGCCACGCCCTCGACGTCGACGACACGCGGCGAGCGTGCTGGCGATGGGCTCGACGACCGGCGGCCTGTGGATGTCGAACGACGGCGGCGACTCGTGGGACACCCTCTCGCTCAACCTGCCGCCGATCTACGCGGTGCGTTTCGGGGCGCCGTAAGCGCCGTCCGAGACCGAACGCCGAAGCCCATCCCTCATGGCCGAGACCGAATTCACCATCACCTGCCCCTACTGCGGCGAGGAGGTGGAGATCTACCTCGAGCCGGACACCCGCGGCGTCCTCGTCCAGGACTGCGAGGTGTGCTGCAACCCGTGGCAACTGCGGGTCGTCCCCGACGGCGACGACCGCTACGTCGAGGTCAGCCGCGCCGACGGCTCGGAGTAGCCGGCCCTACCGCGGCGACGGCGGCGGCGTGACCGACGCGGCCGGGCGCGTGCCCTTGAGAATCCAGCGCTGGATGCGGCGGCCGTTGCCGGCCTCGCCGGTGTACATCCGGTTCTTCGAGTCGATGGCGATCATGTGCGCGCGGATGAACTCGCCGGATTGGCGACCCGGCTTGCCGAACCGGTCGAGGATCGCCAGGTCCTTCCGGCGCAGGATCCACACGCGCATGTTGGTGCCGTCCATCAGGTAAAGGATGCTCTGCTCCGGATCGCGCGAGACCTGCAGGCTGAAGCCGCTGCCCGACCCGCCGGTCTGCGGCCGCACGAACTTCTCCATCAGGAACTCGCCGTTCTGCCGGAAGACCTGGATGCGGTTGCCGCGCCGGTCCGAGACGTAGATCAACCCGTCCTTGGTGCCGACCAGTCCGTGCAGCGTCGAATACTGCTGCGGCGGGGTCTCGACCTTCACTGGATAGGTGTACTTCTCGGTGTCGTCCGGCACCTTGCCGTATGCGCCCCAGTGGCGACGGTATTTGCCGGTGGCCGCGTCGTAGACCACGACGCGCTTGTTGATGTAGCCGTCGGCGATGAACAGCTCGTTGGTCCGCGGCTCGACATAGAAGTTGGCCGGCCCGCCCAGGTGATCCGGATCGTTGCTGCCCTTGTTCACGCCCGGTTCGCCGATGGTCAACAGGTGCTGGCCGTCCTTCGTGAACTTCATCACGTGCATGCCGTTGCTCGTGCCCATCCACACGAAGCCGTTGTGATCGAGGTAGATGCCGTGCTCCTGATCGAACCAGGTGTAGCCGGGGCCCGGGCCGCCCCAGGCCTGCAGCACCTGGCCCTCCGCATCGAGCTCGAGCACCGGCGGCGCCGGGACGCAGCAATCGGCAATCGGCGGCGTCACCGCCGCGCCGATCTCCTGCGGGGTCAGGCTCGACGGCATGTGGATGATCCACAGGTGGTCGTTGTCGTCGGCAAAGAGGCCGCGGATGTCGCCCAGGATCCAGTCGTTCGGCAGGGTCGGCGGCCACGTCGGGTCGACGACGTAGACCGGCAGGTCGTCGGCGGTCGGCGAGCCCGGCGCGGCTTTCGCGTTGGCGCCCTGCGCGCCGGCCGCTGCCGGCATCGACAGCAGCGCGGCGAGGGCAACGAGGATCCGGGCATGGCGCATGGGCATGGAGCTCCTGGTCGAGTTCGACCGCAGGCGTGCCCGTGTCGGCCGGGACGCGCCGGCGATTATCACCCATCCGGTTGCCGCCGTGCGGTCTTCGGGTCAGACTGGCCGCGGCGCCGCGGCCCGCTTCCATGACCCTCAACCACGGCTTCAGCTACCGCACGCAGGTCGGCCCCACCGCGGCCGGGCGGCGCGTGCGCGACCACCTGGTGGCCGCCCACACCCACTCGGACGCGGCGGCGTGGGAGGCGCGGCTGGCCGCCGGCGAAGTCGAACTCGACGGCGCGGCGGCCCGCGGCGACGAGGTGTTGCGCCACGGCCAGCAGCTGGTCTGGCACCGCCCGCCGTGGGACGAGCCCGAGGTGCCGCGCGCCTTCGCCGTCGTGCACGAGGACGAGGCCGTGCTGGCCATCGCCAAGCCGTCGGGACTGCCGACCATGCCCGCTGGCGGGTTCCTCGAGCACACGCTGCTGACGCTGGTCCGCGCCCGCTTCGGGGCCGCCCATCCCGTGCATCGTCTCGGACGGTTCACCTCGGGCCTCGTGCTCTTCGCCCGCGACCGCGCCGCCGCCGCTGTCCTGGCGCAGGCGTGGCGTGGACACGCGGTGACCAAGGACTACCGGGCGCTGGTCACCGGCGCCCCGCCGTGGGAGACCCGTGACATCCGCGAGCCCATCGGCCCGGTGTTCCATCCGCGGCTCGGCTCGGTGCACGCGGCGAGCCCCGCGGGCCTCCCGCGCACAGTGTGGCCACGGTGAGGGAACGACGCGCCGACACCACCCTCGTGGACGTGCGCATCACCACCGGGCGCCCGCACCAGATCCGCATTCACCTGGCGGCCGTCGGCCATCCGCTGGCCGGTGATCCGCTCTACGCCAGCGGCGGCGGGCCGCTCCCGCTGGCGCCGGGCCTGCCCGGCGACGGCGGTTACCTGCTGCACGCGCACCGGCTGGGCGTGGCGCATCCGCGGCGCGCCGGCCGGCTGACGCTGGAAGCGCCGCCCCCGCCGCCGTTGACGGCGGCGTCGGACCCGGGGCCGGACTGGGGATCAGTCGTCGTGTCCGCCCCGGCCGCGTCCGCCCTTCACCTCGGCCCGATGCTTCTTGGACGTGAGCCGGCGCTCCTTGGCGGCCCGCCCGGGCCGCGTCGGCCGCCGCGATTTCGGCCGGACGGCGGCCTGCTGCACGAAGGCCACGAGCCGGGCCCGCGCCGCCTCGCGGTTCTGCGCCTGGGTGCGATGCTCGCGGCTGTCGACCAGCAGCACCCCCTCCGCCGTCATCCGGCTGCCGGCGATAACCACGAGGCGGGCCTTCACCTCGGCCGGCAGCGTCGAGGCCGCCACGTCGAAGCGCAGTTCGACGGCGGTCGAGACCTTGTTGACGTTCTGCCCGCCCGGCCCGGAGGCGCGCACGAAGCGCTCGTCGAGTTCGCGCTCGTGGATGGCGATGGTGGCGGTGACGTGGATCATCGGAGGTCAGGCGCACCGGCGCACCGGGCGTGACTGCCATCATCGCATCGCTCCGGCCGCGTGGCCACGCGCGACTAGCGGCTGGCGACGATGCGCAGACCCGACCGTGGCGACGTCGTCGCCGCGGTCTCGCCGCGCGCCTCGAGCGCCAGGAACATCTGCGCCAGGTGCGGGGTGACCAGTTGCAGTGTGCGACTCTGGTACTCGGAGAACGGATCGCGCGCGTAGAGCGTCAGCACGCCCACCAGGCGTGTCTCGCAGAGCATGGGCAGGGCCAGGCAGTAGTGCAGGCCGGCCAGCACGGCGCCCTGGCCGAGGTCGAGGCTGGCATCCGAATTCACGATCGGCTGCTGGTTCTCGGCTACCCAGCCGGTGAGCCGATCGCCGACCCCCATGGTGAGCCCCTGCAGCACTGGCGAGGCCTCCCCCGCCACGAAGCGCGCGCTCACCGAGTCGGTGGCCGGCTCGTTCAGGAAGAACGCGCAACTGGCCCCGGGGGTGAGGTGGCGGATGTGGGTCCACATCATCGAGGCGACGTCCGAGGGCGAGGCCGGGCCGCTGACAATCCGCGCCAGGTTCACGAGCGCCAGCAGCGATTCCGGGCCCTCGAGCGGCGGCGCCGCGGTCACGACCGGCGAGGCCATGACGACCGGCGCGACCAGCGCGGCCGGGGCGACCAGCGCGGCCTCGACCTCGGGCGGCTGGGGCGCGGCCACCGCGCGATTGATGTGCATCACCGCCTTCTGCAACGCCGGCGGCCGCACCACGGTGGGGGTGATGTCGAGGTGGACGCGCTCGAAGGCGTCGACGATCTCCGGGTCGTACATCGTGCCCCGGCGCAGCCGCACGATGTCCATGGCCTCGGCGTGCGACATCGCCGGCCGGTAGGGACGGTCGGAGGTGAGCGCGTCGTAGCAGTCCACCACCGAGAGGATGCGGGCGCCAAACGGGATGTCGGTGCCGGCCAGGCCGTTCGGATAGCCCGTCCCGTCCCAGTTCTCGTGGTGCGCGCGCACGAT
This sequence comes from uncultured Acidobacteriota bacterium, assembly GCA_963834325.1. Lineage (GTDB taxonomy): Bacteria > Acidobacteriota > Vicinamibacteria > Vicinamibacterales > UBA2999 > CADEFD01. The sequence goes on along the minus strand of CAWIBL010000012.1, from coordinate 750,608 downwards.
CGGCACGACCGGGTACGGGAAGTCGATGGCCGAGAGGATGTCGGCGCCGACATCGACGTGCAGCTTCATGGTCTCGAACTCGGCCGGCGTCAGCTTCCCCGGTTTGTTCAGGATGCGCTCCGGCACCGCCAGCTTGCCGGTGTCGTGGAGCAGGGCCGCGGCCTGGATGGCCTTGAAGGTCAGCTCGTCGATCGGACCGAGCGCCTTGGCCAGCCCCAGCGCGTACTGCTGCACGCGGTGGATGTGATTGCTGGTCACGCCGTCTTTGGCTTCAATCGCGGTCGACAGGGCCTCGATGGTCGACAGGTAAAGGCGATCCACCGTGACCACGTGCTGCTGCGCGTCTTCGAGGCGTCCCGCCCACGACTGCATCGCCAGGTGGATCACGGCAAAGAGCGGCAGCACCGCGGCCAGCGCCAGCACGCTCACGAACTGCACGGTCAGGTAGAGCAGGAACGCCGCCGAAGCCGAGGCGAAGTAGTTGAGCGAGACGACCGCGAAGTGGCGGCGCCACAGCTCGACCGCCGAGGTGCGCTGCACCAGCCCCAAGGCGGTGGCGGTCAGCCCGGAATTGAGCAGGAAGTAGATGGCGGAGAAACAGGCCAGCGGCAGCACCACCGCATCGCCCGGCGCCGATGCGTCGTAGAGCGGCCCGGTGCCAGAGAGCAGGAAGAACACCTGCGCGCCGGCCCACAGCGACAGCGCCGGACTGGCGCTGTTGAAGAGCTGACGCTGCCCGTCCCACCCGCGGCGCCGGGCGATGAGAAAACTATCGACGGCGATGGCCACCGTGGCCGGCGCCGGACCGAACAGCACCACCGAGGCGATGGAGAAGACGTCCGAGACCGACAGCGAGGCGTTGATGCCCGGCACTTTGAAGGCGAAACGCCCCGCCAGGATCGACAGGGCCGCAAACACGATCCACTCGACCGGATGCGGCGCCTGGGGAAGGTTCCAGGCCGACGTGAGCACGGCGGCCAGGCCGCACGTGCCCACGATGGCGACGAAGACACGCAAGCCGGTCCCCGACGGGGCGGCGGCGCTGGAGGACACGGGGGTCGACATGGGTTACCGCGATTCGCCGGAGTAGGAATCGCCCCAGAGGAGCTGATTGCCCTCGGTAGAGTTGGAATCGCCCCACAGCAGCTGCTGACCGCCGCTGGAGGTCTGGTCGCCCCACAGGAGCTGCTGGCCCCCGCTCGAGGTCTGATCGCCCCACAGGAGCTGCTGGCCCATCGCGGTCTGGTCGCCCCACAGCAGTTGCTGCCCGAGCGTCGTCTGGTCGCCCCACAGGAGCTGCTGGCCAAACGGCGTCTGGTCGCCCCAGAGCAACTGCTGGCCGAACGGCGTCTGGTCGCCCCAGAGCAGCTGCTGCCCGGTACCGTCCCGCCAAGGGGGCCGAGCACCGAGAGCCGTCCGCCGACCACGCCGCCCTTCAGCCAGGCCTGGAGCAGGTCCAGCGGCGTCAGGACGCGCGGCGCCACGGCGGCGCTCACCGTGTCGATGGTCGAGGTCTGGCCGGAGACGACATAGGCCGGAGGGGCGCACGGTGCGGCCGGCCACCGTCACCGCGGGAATCGTGCCGGTGAGCGACTGCAGCGCGCCGTTGACGCGACGCGCCGACCAGACGTTGACGCTGCCGGCGCCAGCGGCGAGCAGGCCGTCGTGGGGCATGAACGAGGCGCTCAATTGCAGCGCCACCTTCACCTGCCGGGCCGTCAGCGTCCCGCCTTCGAGCAGCAGCGCGGCCGCGCCGCTGACCATGCCGGCGGCCATGCTGGTGCCGCTCATGGTCATGTAGGCGTTCTTGTCCTTGCCGACGACGTGCAGGGCCGGGTAGCGCCGCACCAGCGTGGACCCTTGCGCCTCGAGCGAGATGATCTTGTTGCCGGGGGCGACCACGTCGGGCTTCAGGCCGAGCTCGTACTTGGTGGGGCCCTTCGAGCTGTAGGTGGCCACCGTGTCGTCGTCGCGGGATACCGTGCCCCAGGTGTTGAGCGCGCCAACGGTGATGGCGCTCGGGGCGACGCCCGGCGTGGTGATGCTGGCCAGCACCGGCTCGCCCGCGGCGTTCTTGCCGATGTTGCCGGCCGAGGCCACGACGACCAGGCCCGCGCCCACGGCCTGCTCGACGGCGAGGCACAGGGGATCGGTGAGGCACGGTTCCACGGTGGGATGTCCGAGCGACAGGTTGACGACGCGGATGCCGTAGCGGGCGCGATTGGCCACCGTCCACTGGATCCCGGCGATGACGTCGCTGGTGTAGCCGGAGCCCTCGGCGCCAAGCACCCGCACGTTCACCAGGTGCGCGCCCGGGGCAACGCCGCCCTGGTAGAGCGGGGTCACGCTGGTGGGAGTGCCGGCGATGATGCCGGCGATGTGCGTGCCGTGCCCGTAGGCGTCGTTGGTCGAGGGGTCGCCGGTGACGAAGCTCACCGCGGCCACGACCTTGAGATTGAGCGCCGCGTGGGCGGCAATGCCCGAGTCGATGACGGCCACGCCTACGCCCTTGCCGCTCACCGCGGGATACCCGCCGATGCCGAGCAGGCCGGGCGACGCGGCCCGGGCCTGGTCGACGGCCATGGCCTTGGTCGAGACGCTCATGAAGGACATCACGCGCGCATCGCGCGAGATGGCCGCGACCCCCGGGACCTGCCGCAACGCCGTGACGTCGAGCAGGGAGCCTTCGAGGACGACGAACCCGTCGAGGACCCGCACCACCCGCAGCCGGTCCCTGGCGGCGACGCTTTGAATGGCCGCGACATCACCGCGGACGATGACCCGCACGGCCTGCCGGTCATTCACGCCCAGCATCGCCAGCAGGTCGTGGGACAGCGTGGCGATGGGCTGCGACAGCGGCGCCTGCCCACGCGCCGACACCGACAGCCAGAAGCACATGACGACAAGGCAGATAACTCGATACACGGGACGCGCAACTACTGGTTCTCACGCCGATAGCCAAGGCAACTTGCAGGCCAGCGCCGAGGAACCACCGGAGTGTGAGCGTAAGTGCCGTGCCATCAACAGTTTGCGGCTATTGTCCGGCAATGGCGCGGGAAGCGGGCCGGATCACCGATCTGGTTCGTCCCGGCACACATCCGTGGCGACGGGCCCCGCCGCCACGACGTAACCGGCTACCAGTCAGTCACTTAGCAGGAGGTGTTCCGTCCTGGCCCAGCCCGTGCCGTCTTGACGCAGTCGGGGCGGGCGCGGCCGTCAGCCCGGGTCGAGACCGAGGAACCGGCGCATGGCCTCGAGCTCATCGGCCAGACCGCGGGCAAACGCCGGGTCGCGGGGGGCGCGGCCGGTGACGAAGCCGAGCGTGGACTGCAGCCGCCCGCCGCCGACCGACAGATTGCCCCAGCCAATCACCCGGTCGCGCCAGAGCAGTGGCATGGCGTAGTAGCCGCGGGTGCGCCGGGCCACCGGGGTGTAGGCCTCGAAGCGATACGCCCAGCCCCAGAAGAGCTCGAAACGGCGCCGGTCCCACACCAGCGGGTCGAAGGGCGCCAGCAGCCGCACCTGGTCCGCCGGCGCCGGCGCGGCCAGCGGCGCCTCGCCGGTCCAGTACCAGTCCACGTCGGCCACGCGCGCCCGCGGCAGGCGCGTCCGGGCGCGGGCCAGCACGGCGCGCAGCTCGGGCCGCCACTGCGGCACGGCCAGGCGCAGCCGCGCCACCAGCCACGCCAGCGTCGCCGACGGCACCGGGGCGTAGAGGCGCGACGGCCACGTCCACGAGCGCGTCCTGCCGGGCGTGCCGGGCGGCGGCGTCTTCAGGGGCAGGCGGCGCCGGGCGCGGCGCGTAGAGCCGGATGCCGGCGTCGCGGCCGGCCACCCGCAGCAGCCCGCGGTAGTGCAGATGATCGAGCACGTGCGTCGTGGCGCTCGACGACCCGCCCCAGTAATTGGTGACGGCGCCCCGGGCAAAGTGCGTGTCGACCTGGCGCGGATGGACCTGCCCGTGCTCGCGCACGAACGCCAGCACGGCATCGGCGGTGCGCTTCCCCGGGGCCGGCCACGCCCCCAGTCTGGCCCTCGGGTGCATCAGGTCGTAGACCCGGCGCGCCACGAAGCCGTAGTTCACGAAGAAATCCTCTTCGATGTCGAGCGCCGCGTAGTGCCGCTCGAGATCGCCGGCCCGGTAGCCGGCCACCCGGTGCCGCAGCACCAGGTCCTGCGCGCGCGCCGGCGAGCGGATCGGGTCGGCCTGCACGAAGCCGAAGCGTTCCACCGCCGCCGCCAGGGTTCCTGGCGCCCACAGGCTGCGCGCCAGGGCGGCACGGCGCAGGGTTCCGAGCGTGGCGGTCATCGCCTGAGGGTGCGCGTGGACGTCGCTAGCCGGTCGTGACCGCGAGCGGCCCGGGCCGCGCCGCGAGCACGTGGCCGCCACGCGTGGCCAGACCGAAGCTGGCCGCGACCGTGAGCAGGGCGCACACCACCATGACCAGCGCCGGGGCCACCGGCGTGCCCAGGTCGCGGACCAGGCTGGTGGCGATGAGCGGCGAGGTGCCGCTGAACAGCGTGAACGCGACGTTGAAGCTCAAGGCCACGCCGCTGAAGCGGATGCGCGTCGGGAACAGATCGGTGAGCAGGCACGCGAAGGTGCCGTTCACCAGGCTGGCGACGACACCGGCCGTGACCAGCAGCAGCGTGAGCGGCACCGTCTTGGCGGCGAGCGCCGCGTAGAAGGGGTAGGCCAGCACGACCAGCGCGACGGCGCCGAGGCGCAGCAGCTTGTAGGGCTCGATGCGGTCGGCCAGCCGGCCGATGGCCAGGATGCACAGCGCGTGCACGACGACGCCGAGGGTCTGCGCCACCACCGCCTCGCGCGGATCGTAGGCCAGCACGCGGGCCAGGTAGGCCGGCATGTGGGCGAAGAAGAGGCCGTTGAAGGCGCCGGTCGCGGCCAGGGCCGCGATGCCGATGAGCACCGGCCCACGGTGGCCCTGCAGCACCTCGCGGAACGGATGCCGCGCCGCCAGGGCCTTCATGCGCGCGAACTCCGGCGATTCCTCCATGGCCCGCCGCATCAGGAAACTGAGCAGGCCGGCCAGGCCGCCGAGGATGAAGGCGATGCGCCAGCCGTACTCCGCCACCTGGCCCGGCGGCAGGAAGGTGCGCACGCCGATGCTCACGCCGGTGGCCACCGCCACGCCGAGCGTGACGCAGGCGAAGACCACGCCGCAGACAAACGGCGCGTGCTTGGGCGCGGTCTCGACCACGTAGGTGAGCGCGCCCGGCAGCTCGCCGCCGATGCAGAAGCCCTGGATCAGGCGCAGCGTCACCATGGTGATGCTGGCCCACACGCCCCACACCGCGAAGGTCGGCACGAGGCCCATGCCGAGCGTGGCCGCCGACATCGCGAAGAGCGAGAGCAGGAACACCTGGCGCCGGCCGAAGCGGTCGCCGAAGTGACTGAGCACGATGCCGCCGATGGGCCGCGCCAGGTAGCCGGCGGCAAAGACCGCAAACGACACCATCAGCGAGACGAGCGGCGTGGGGTTGGGAAAGATGGCGTCGGCGATGTCGTTGGCGAAGACGCCGAAGATCACGAAATCATAGAACTCGAGCGTGCCGCCGAGGCTGGCGAGCAGCACGATTTTCCATCCGGCCTTGCTGATTGCTTCGTTTGCCACCGGCGCATTATATGGCGCGGGCCCGGGACGACGCGCGCGCGTGGCAGCGTGGGCAGCGGCGCAGTGCGCCGCCGCCGGGGGCGTTCTACTTGGCCGCGGTTTCGGCGGCGAAGTCCTCGTAGGTGCCCTTGAAGTCGTGCACGCCGTCGTGGTCGAAGTGCCACACGCGCGTGGCCACCGCGTCCATCAGGTCCTCGTCGTGGGTCACCAGGAACACCGTGCCTTCGAACTTCTGCAGGGCCACGCTGAGCGCGTTGATGGCCTCGAGGTCGAGGTGATTGGTCGGTTCGTCGAGGACCAGCACGTTGGGCTTCTGCAGCATGATGCGGCAGAAGAGCAGGCGCGCCGTCTCGCCGCCCGACAGCGCGGCCGTCGGCTTCAGCCCTTCTTCGCCGCTGAACAGCATCTGCCCGAGCAGGCCGTGGATGTCCTGACGCGACGCGTCGGGATCGAAGCGGTGCAGCCATTCGACGGCCGTGAGCCCGTGTTCGATGGCGCCGGTGTGGTCCTGCGCGAAGTAGCCAATCGACACCTCGTGGCCCCAGCGCACGGAACCGGCGTCGATGTCGCCGGGCGAGGCCGGCTGGCCGGGCGCGTCGGCGAGCAGCGCCTTGAGCATGGTGGTCTTGCCCAGGCCGTTCCGGCCGACGAGCACGATGCGCTCGCCGCGGTTCACGATGGCGTCGAAGTCCGAGATGATGGCCCGGCCCTCGTGGGCCTTGCCCAGGCCTTCGCACTCCATGGCCAGGCGGCCCGACGGGCGGGCGATCTGGAAGCGGATGTAGGGCCGCTGGATGTTCGAGCGCGCCAGGTCGGTCGTCTGCAGCCGCTCGACTTCCTTGCGCCGCGACTGCACCTGGCTCGACCGCGTGCCGGCCGAGAAGCGCTGGATGAAGTCCTGAAGCTGCGCGATCTTCTTCTCGCGCTGCTCGTTCTGCGACTCGAGACGCGACCGGATCTGGGTCTTGGCCAGCACCATGTCGTCGTAGCCGCCGGTGTAGGTGATGATCGTCTGGTAATCGATGTCGGCCGTGTGCGTGCAGACCGCGTTCAGGAAATGGCGGTCGTGCGAGATGACCACCAGCGTGCCGTCGTAGCGCACCAGGAACTCGCGCAGCCAGTGGATCGAGTCGAGGTCCAGCGTAGTTGGTGGGCTCGTCGAGGAGCAGCGCCTCGGGATGGCCGAAAAGCGCCTGGGCCAGCAGCACGCGCACCTTCTGGCCGCCCTGCAGCTCGGACATCTTCCGCTCGTGCAGCGCGTCGGCGATGTCGAGCCCGGCCAGCAGCACCGCCGCGTCGCTCTCGGCCGAGTAGCCGTCGTGCTCGCCGATGGTGCCCTCGAGCTCGCCGAGCCGCATGCCGTCGTCGTCGCTGAGCGACGGCTGGGCGTAGAGCCCGTCGCGTTCCTGGAGCGCCGCCCACAGCGGGGCATTGCCCATGATCACCGTGTCGATGACCCGGAACTGGTCGAAGGCGTACTGATCCTGGCGCAGGACGCCGAGCCGGTCGGGTCGCGTGACCGTGCCCTTCTGCGGCGGCAGCTCGCCCGTGAGCAGTTTCATGAAGGTGGACTTGCCGGCCCCGTTCGGGCCCGGTGAGGCCGTAACGACGGCCGTTCGAGAACGTCGTGGAGACATCGTCGAAGAGCACCTTCGAGCCGAACCGCATCGACACGCCGCTGACTGCAATCATGGTCGTTCCTCGTGAGGGTCAGCCGCGCGGTGCTGACATCCGATCAATTGTATCAGCCCGCGCCCGCGAGAACCTCGCCGGGCCCGCTGAGGAGGGGGCGGAGCCGGTCTGGCCGCTGAAACCCTGCCCCCGCGCCTCGCCGGTGACAATACAAGACAACTAAACCGCTGAAAACACGCAGGTTCTGGCGAAAAAAGGACATCCGGAGACGGCGAATCCAATGTATATTTTTTGGGAATCTGACAGAGAGGGCCGTTCCGCCCTGACCGGGCGCGCCGTCCGGTCGAATATTCGTTCGGGAGTCCATCGCATGACGCGTCCCGCGGTGAAGGTTCTTGGCACGGCGTTCCTGGGGTTCGCCCTGGCGGCGACCGGCAGTGCGGAGCGCGCTCAAACACCGGCAGCGCAGTCGGCGCCGGCGCCCGCCGCCCCCCGTCGTGCCGCCGCCGCGCGGCCGGTCACGCCCGCCGTCTCGCATCAGCTGTCGCCGGCGCTCTCGGCCCGCCAGCAGAGCGAACTCGTCACCACCTACTGCGCCACCTGCCACAGCGAACGCGCCAAGGCCGGCGGCCTGTCGCTGGCCGGTTTCGACGCGATGAAGGCCACCGAGCGCCAGGACGTGGTCGAGAAGATGATCCGCAAGCTGAGCGCGGGCCTGATGCCGCCGCCCGGCGCGAAGAAGCCCGAAGCGGCGGTGCTCGCCTCGCTCACCGCGGCGCTCGAGTCGCGCATGGACGAGTTCGCGGCGGCCAATCCCAATCCCGGACGCCGCACCTTCCAGCGCCTCAACCGGCCCGAGTACGAGCGCGCCGTGCGCGAGCTGCTGGCGCTCGACGTCGACGCCGGCAAGTGGCTGCCGCTCGACCAGAAGAGCGCCAACTTCGACAACATCGCCGACGAGCAGGCGCTCTCGCCGACGCTGCTCGAGGCCTACCTGAACGCGGCCGGCGACATCAGCCGCATGGCCGTCGGCGACAAGTCGGCGCCGCGCGTCGACATCGTCTACACCAACCCGGCCTACGTCTCGCAGCACCCCTGGGACCACGTCGAGGGCGCGCCCTACGGCACGCGCGGCGGCCTGGTCGTCAACCACGTCTTCCCCGCCGACGCCGAGTACGAGTTCGATCTGCTCGTCATCTCGGGCGACAACGCCCGCGGCGAAGACATCGACATCTCCATCGACGGCGAGCGCGTGGCGCTGATGAAGTTCGAGAACGGTCCGGCGGCGGCGGCCGACGGCCGCGGCGGCATGGCCCTGCGCACCGAGCCGATCCTGGTCCGCGCCGGCGTCCACAAGGTATCGGCCGCGTTCGTGCGCCGGCTCGACGGCCCCTACGAAGACCTGATTCGCCCGCACGACTGGTCGTACGCGGGCGGCGGCTCGGGCGGCGCCGGCATCACCACCCTGCCCCACCTGCGCGACCTGGTCGTGGCCGGTCCCTATAACGCCACCGGCGTGTCCGATTCGCCGAGCCGGCAGCGCATCTTCTCGTGCCGGCCGACGGCCGCGTCGGAGGAACGCACCTGCGCGCGGTCGATCCTGGCGCCGCCTGGGCAGCGAGGCCTATCGCCGCCCGATGACGGCGGCGGAGGTGGACGGCCTGATGCCCTTCTACGAGAAGGGCGCCACGGCCGGCGGCTTCGAAAGCGGCGTGCGGGCCGCGCTCGAGGCGGTGCTCGCCAGTCCCAAGTTCGTGTTCCGCCTGGAGCGCGAGCTGCCCGGCACGGCCACGCAGACGGTCACGCGCGTCGCCGACCTCGACCTGGCCTCGCGCCTGTCGTTCTTCCTGTGGGGCGCGCCGCCCGACCAGGAACTGCTCGGCCTGGCCAAGAGCGGCAAGCTCACCGCGCCGGGCGTGCTCGAGAAGCAGGCCGCGCGCCTGCTCGCCGACGACCGCGCCGCCGCGCTCGGCCGCCGCTTCGCCGCCCAGTGGCTGCGCCTGCAGGACCTCGACAAGGTCAAGCCGGATCCGAATTTCTATCCCAACTTCGACGAGAACGTCGCCGCGGCCATGAAGCGCGAGACGGAGCTGTTCTTCAACGACCTGGTGAAGCACGACCGCACGCTTCATGGACTTCTTCACCGCCGACTACACCTTCGTGAACGAGCGTCTGGCGCGTCACTACGGCATCCCGGGCGTGGCCGGCAGCCACTTCCGGCGCGTGACCTATCCCGACGAGGCCCGCCGCGGCATCCTCGGTCAGGGCAGCGATGCTGGTGCAGACCTCGCTCGCCAACCGCACCTCGCCGGTGCTGCGCGGCAAGTGGGTGATGGAGGTGCTGCTCGGCACCCCGCCGCCGCCGCCGCCGCCGAACATCCCGGCGCTCGAGGAAGCCGGCGAAGCCAAGGACGGCCGGCTGCTGACGACGCGCGAGCGCATGGAGCTGCACCGCGCCAACCCGACGTGCAACGCCTGCCATCGCTTCATGGACCCGATCGGCCTGTCGCTCGACAGCTTCGACGTGACCGGCCGCTGGCGCGAGCGCGAGAACGGCATGCCGCTCGACACCCGCGGCGACTACTACGACGGCACGCCCATCAACAACCTGGCCCAGCTCTCGGCGGCGCTGCTGAAGCGGCCCGAGCCGCTCGTGCGCACCTTCACCGAGAACCTGATGGCCTACGCCCTCGGCCGCCGGGTCGAGACCTACGACATGCCGACCGTGCGGACCATTGCCGCCGCGGCCGCCGGCGACGGCTACCGGATGTCGTCGTTCATTCTTGGCGTCGTGCGCAGCGACGCCTTCCAGCGCAAGCATGCGGACGCGGCGGCCACCACCGACGCGGCCCAGGACGCCAGCAAGCAGTAGTCGTCGTACGCCACCCAATCGAGGAGATCGCGATGTCGTTCATCACCGGAAAGCAGCTGCCCCGCCGCACCTTCCTTCGCGGCGCCGGCGCCACGGTCGCTCTGCCACTGCTGGATGCCATGGTGCCGGCGGGACGCCTGCTGGCCAAGACTCCCGAGCGCACGCGCCTGGTCTGCATCGAGGAGGTGCACGGGCTGGCCGGCTGCAACGACTGGGGCGCCAAGCAGCACCTGTTCGCGCCGGCCAAGACCGGCCGCGACTTCACGCTGGTGAACGACAACGCGCTCAAGTCGCTCGAGCCCTACCGCGAACACCTCACCATCATCAGCAACACCGACGTGCGCATGGCCGAGGCCTTCTCGCTGCCGGAGATCGGCGGCGACCACTTCCGCTCGAGCGCCGTGTTCCTGACCCAGTCGCACCCGAAGCAGACGCAGGGCTCCGACATCTGGTGCGGCACCTCGATGGACCAGCTCTACGCCCAGAAGTTCGGGCAGTCCACGCCGCTCCCGTCGATGCAGTTCTGCATCGAGAACCTCGACCAGGCCGGCGGCTGCACCTACAACTACTCGTGCGCCTACACCGACTCGATCAGCTGGGCCTCGCCGAACGACCCGCTGCCGATGATCCGCGACCCGCGCGTGGCCTTCGACATGCTGTTCGGCTCGGGCAGCTCGAAGGAAGACCGCGCCGAGCGCCGTCAGACGCGCCGCAGCATCCTCGACTGGATCGGCGTGCAGGTGGCCGACGTGCGCAAGGAGCTGGGCTCGGGCGACCGTAACCGCCTCGACAAGTACCTCGACCACGTGCGCGAGATCGAGCGCCGCATCGAAGCCATCGAGGCGCGCAACACCAGCGGCGAGGCCCGGGAACTGCCCGGCGCCCCGGCCGGCGTGCCCGACTCCTACACCGAGCACATGAAGCTCCTGTTCGACCTGCAGGTGCTGGCGCTCCAGGCCGACATGACCCGCATCATCTCGTTCAAGACCGGCCGCGACTCGCAGAATCGCGTCTTCCCCGAGAGCGGTTCGGATCAGCCGTTCCATCCGGCGTCGCACCATGGCAACCGCGAAGAGCGGATCATGGAGTTCAACAAGATCTGCAAGTTCCGCGTCAGCATGCTCCCCTACTTCCTCGACAAGCTGAAGACCACGATGGACGGCGACGCCAGCCTGCTCGACAAGTCGGTGGTCATGTGGGGCTCGCCGATGGCCGACGCCAACGTGCACAACCACCGCCGCTGCCCGCTCGTCCTGCTCGGCAAGGGCAACGGGATGCTGAGCGGCAACCTGCACATCAAGGCCGCCGACGGCACCCCGATGGCCAACGCCATGCTCACCCTGCTGCACAACCTGGGCCTCGACGACATGCAGTCGTTCGGCGACAGCACCGGCGAACTCTCGTTCACCCAGTCGCCGATCACCATCGCCTAGCTTCCCGGAGCCACGGACATGACCCTTCGTCTGAGTCTGAACCTGCTGGCCATCGTGGCCCTGACGGCGGTCGTCGGCGCGGCGCCGCTGCCCGCGCCGGTCGCCGACGCGGCCATGAAGGGCGATCGCGACGCCGTGCGGACCCTGTTGCAACAGGGCGCCGACGTGAATGCCGCGCAAGGCGACGGCATGAGCGGCCTGCACTGGGCCGCCGACCGCGGCGACGCGGAGCTGACCGAGATGCTGGTCTACGCTGGCGCCAACCCCGGCGCGGTGACCCGCATCGGCCACTACACGCCGCTCCACCTGGCCAGCCGGGCGGGCAGCGTGGCGGCGGTGCAGGCGCTGCTCAAGAACGGCGCCAAGGTCGAGGCGAAAACCTCGACGACCGGCGTCACGCCCCTTCACATGGCGGCCTCGGCCGGCGTGCCGGCCGTGGTCACGGCCCTGCTCGACGCCCAGGCCGACGTCAACGCGCGCGAATCGGAGTGGGGCCAGACCCCGCTCATCTTCGCCGCCGCCCTCAACCGCGTCGAGGCCGTCAAGGTGCTGCTCGCCCGCGGCGCCGACGCCAACGTGACGAGCAAGGTCATCGACCTGCAGAAGCACATCCCGCTCGACCGCGCCTCGAACCAGCGCTTCGCCAAAGTGCTCGAGGGCACCGCTGGGAAGAACGGCAAGGCCTCGCCCAGCCAGATGCAGTCGGCGGTGCAGGCCAGCCGTGAGCTCTATGCCTCGGGGAAGCTGCCCGAGCCGGAGAAGCCGGCCGCGCCGGCGCCGGGCGCGGCGGCCGCAGGCGGCCAGGGCGGACAGCAGCAGCAGTTCTTCGAAGAGACGCCGGGGCTCTCGTCCAAGGGCGGCCTGACGGCGCTGCTCCACGCCGCGCGGCAGGGCTATCTGCCCGCTGCCCGGGCGCTCATCGACGGCGGCGCCGACGTCAACGCGGTGGGCGCCGGCGACGGCACCAGCCCGCTGCTGATGGCCACCATCAACGGCCAGTTCGACGTGGCGATGCTGCTCATCGAGCGCGGCGCCGATCCTAACCTCGGCGCCAGGATCAACGGCGCCACGCCGCTGTGGTCGGCGGTCAACACGCAGTGGCAGCCGCGCACCCGCTTTCCGCAGCCCCAGGAGATGGAGCAGCAGAAGGCGACCTACCTCGACGTCATGGCGAAGCTGCTCGAGAAGGGCGCCGACCCGAACGCACGCTTGCGCCAGCATCCCTGGTACATGGTCTACAGCGGCTGCGGCAACCGCAACTGCGGCCTGGCCGATACCTCAGGCTCTACCGCCTTCTGGCGTGCCGCCTACTCGACCGACGTCGAGGCCATGAAGTTGCTCATCAAGTACGGCGCCGACCCGAACATCCCGTCGATGGCGCCGAAGGCGGCGGTGCGGCGCGGTCCCGAAGGCGGCGGTCCGGGTTCGGACGGCTCGAGCCGTGGGCCGTCGGCGGCGGCGGCTCCGGTGCTGGCCCCGGTGCCCTACGGCGGTCCGGGCGCCACGCCGCTGCACGCGGCCGCGGGCGTCGAGTACGGCGAAGGCTTCGCCGGCAACGCGCACCGGCACGCGCCCGACAGCTGGCTGCCGGCGGTGAAGTACCTGGTCGAAGAACTGGGGCTCGACGTCAACGCGCGCGACAACGACGGCTACACCGCGCTGCACCATGCCGCGGCGCGCGGCGACAACGACGTCATCATGTATCTCGTCGGCAAGGGTGCCGACGTCACCGTCGTGGCCCGCAGCGGTCAGAGCACGGCCGACATGGCCAACGGCCCGGTCCAGCGCGTCTCGCCCTTCCCGGCCACGGTGGCACTGCTCGAGAAGCTCGGTTCGAAGAACAATCACCGCTGCGTGTCCTGCTAGGACCGGCGTAGCTCGAACGCACGATCACGGGCGGTCCCTCACCGGGCCGCCCGTGCCATGTACGGCCGGCCGGCCAGGCGGCCGGGCCCGGCGCATTGACCTCGGCCTGAGACGCCGGTACATTACCGACAGTCATCAATGCCAGGCGTCCCTGGCATGAGGTTGCCCCCATGATCGTCGCCCGTTTCTTCGAACCGGCCATCGCCCAGGTCAGTTATCTCATCGGCTGCGCCGCCAGCGGCGAAGCCCTGGTGATCGACCCGAACCGCGACATCGCCCGCTACGTGGCGGCCGCGGCGCGCGAGGGCGTGCGCATCACGCACGTCACCGAGACCCACATCCACGCCGACTTCCTGTCGGGCGCGCGCGAGCTGGCCCGCGCCACCGGCGCGACGCTGCTGCTCTCGGACGAGGGCGATGCCGACTGGAAGTATGCCTTCGCCGCCGAGGCGCAGCTGGTGCGCGACGGCGACCGCATCACCATCGGCAACGTCCTTATCGACGTCGTCCACACGCCCGGCCACACGCCCGAGCACCTCTCCTTCCTCATCACCGATGGCGCCGCCGCCAATCGGCCGATTGCCGCCGCCACCGGCGACTTCATCTTCGTCGGCGACGTCGGGCGGCCCGACCTGCTCGAGCGCGCCGTCAACCTGCGCGGCACGATGGAGCAGAGCGCGCGCACGCTGTGGCGCAGCCTGCGGGCCTTCGACGCGCAGGAAGAGTGGCTGCAGATCTGGCCCGGTCACGGCGCCGGCTCGGCCTGCGGCAAGGGCATCAGCGCCGTCCCCTACAGCACGCTCGGCTACGAGCGCCGCTTCAACTGGGCCTTCGCGGTAAAGACCGAGGAGGCGTTCGTGGCCAAGGTCCTCGACGGCCAGCCCGAGCCCCCGTCCTACTTTGCCGTGATGAAGGCGCTCAACAAGCGCGGTCCAGAGATGGGGCGGACCACGGCACCGCCGCGCCTCGACCCGCAGCGCCTGGCCGCCCTCGTGCACTCGGGCGCGGTGGTCGTCGACGCCCGTCCGGCCGGAGCCTTCGCCGCGGCTCACCTGCCGGGCACGCTGAACCTGCCGCTCAACGGCTCGTTCGTGACCTGGGCCGGCTGGCTGCTGCCTTACGACGAGGACTTCTACCTCATCGCCGGGCAGGACGACGACGCGCACGTGGCAGAGCTGGTGCGCCAGCTGGCCCTCATCGGCCTCGACCGCGTCGCCGGGGTCTTCCCGCCCGACGCCGTGGCCGCCGCGGCCGCACCGGGGGAGCCGCTGGGCACCATCCCCCAGATTGACGCGGGCGCGCTCGCGGACCAGCTGGCCGCCAACGACGTCCATCTCATCGACGTGCGTGGCGGCGCTGAATGGCGCGACGGGCACATTGCCGGGGCCACGCACCTGCCGCTCGGCTACCTGCCGGCGCAGTTGGCCGAGCTACCGCCCGGCCGCCTCGTGGTGCAGTGTCGCAGCGGCGGGCGATCGGCCATTGCCGCATCGCTCCTGCGCCGGCTGGGGCGCCGCGACGTCGTCAATCTCAGCGGCGGCATCGAGGCCTGGCGCGCGGCCGGCCTGCCGACCACGAACTAATCCGCGGCGGCCGGGGCGACCCTGCCGGCGGAACCGGCTGGCATTTCGGGGAGGTGTCCTTGACCCGACTTCTTTGCGCGCTGTTCGCCGCCGCGGTTCTTTCCGCGTGGGCCTTGCCGGCTTCGGCCCAGGAGGTGAAGCTCATCGAGCAGGGCAAGGCGGTCTACGACCTGCAGAAGTGCGTGCTCTGCCACTCGGTCGGGGGCCGCGGCAACGCCAAGGGACCGCTCGACCAGGCGGGCGCGAGGCTGAGCCCAGACGACATCCGCAGATGGATCGTGGCGCCGCAGCAGATGACTTCGCCGACCGGACGCAAGCCGGCGATGCGGGCCTACCCGAACCTGCCGGCGGCCGACCTCGAGGCCCTGGTGGCCTACCTCGGTTCGCTCAAGGGTTCGGGCTGACCTCGTCGCGGACGAGGCCGGCCGAGCAGGAGTCGCCTAGCAGGACACGCACTTGTGGTTGTTCTTCGCGCCCAGCCCCTCGAGCAGCTTGATGGTCTCGGGGAAGGGCTGCACGCGCTGCACCGGGCCGTTGGCCATGTCCACCGTGGTCTGGCCGCCGCGGTTCACGAGCGTGACGTCGGCGCCCTTGGACACGAGGTACTGAATCATCTCGTTGTCGCCGCGCGAGGCGGCATGGTGCACGGCGGTGTTGCCGTCGGCGTCGCGCACGTTGGGGTCGGTGCCCAGCTCCTCGATGAGGAACTTGACGGCGGCGAGCATGCCGGTCGGCGCGAAACGGTGCGCGTTGCCGGCGAAGCCCTCGCCGTAGCCGGCGCCCGAGGCGGCCAGCAGGGGCGGGATGTCGGGGCCGCTCGTCGGCACCGGCGGCAGGCCCGAGTGATCGCGGTTTTCGTCGCCGCTGGTCACGCCGCCCTGGCGGAAGCGGTCGTTGCTCGACGGCTTGGCCGTCGGCACGCCGGGGTCGCCTCCGGCGGCGACCAGCAGCTTCATGGCCTCGATGTCGCTGGCGTAGGCCGCGCGCCAGAAGGGCGTGGCCCCGGCGTCGTCGACGCGCAGCAGGTCGAAGTTGTACTGGGTGTACCAGATCTTGCGCTGGAGCCGGGCGTTCGGATCGGCGCCCTTGGCCAGCAGCTTGGACATCACCTCCAGGTACGACGCCTTCTGCTGCAAGTAGGCGCGCGGCTGCGGGTAGAACGACTTGGGCGCCCACTGGAGGTTCAGCACGGCGTAAAGCGGCGTCATGCCGGCGTCGCTCGCCAGGTTGGGATCGCCGCCCTTGTCGAGCAGGTAGTTCACCAGGTCGAACTGGCCGTTCACCGCCGCGATGAGCATCGGGCTGGTCTCGTCGCCGGCGGTCAGGACGTTGACGTCGGCGCCGCCCTCGACGAGGAGGCGCACCGTCTCGGCGGCGCCCTGCCGGGCCGCGAAGTGCAGCGCCGTCAGCCCGCCGTAGTTGCCGATGAGTTCGTTGTACTTGTAGGGCCGCGAGACGCCGGCCACGCGCGTGCTCGACGACGCCGCGGCGGGCGCCGGCATCGACTCGCCGTCGGCCTTGGGGCGGGTGCTCTGCTGGCGAATCTCGTCCTGCAGGACTTCCTCGGGCACATCGAGCTTGGTCAGATCGACGACGCGCGAACGCACGCCGGCATCGGCGCCCGCGGCCAACAGCGCGGCCGCCGCTTCGGTCCGGGCGAGCGACGCGGCGAACATCAGCGCCGTCTGGCCGTTGGCCGTCTCGGTCAGGTTCAGGTCGGCGCCGGCCGCGGCCAGCGTGCGCACGATCTCGGCGCTGCCAGCACCGGCCGCCAGCATCAGGGCCGTGGCCCCGGTGGCGGTGCGCGCGTCAACCGCAGCGCCGCCCTTGACGAGCGGCGCGACGACGGCCGCTTTTCCTGCTTTGCTGGCCAGGTGGAGCGGGGTGAACCCGCCGATGCGGGTGGTGGCGCGCACGTTGGCGCCGGCCACGACCAGCATCTCGGTCATGGCGGCATCGCCGTGCAGCGCCGCCCAGTGCAGGCCGCTCATGCCGTCGCCCTGCGAACCGTTGGCGTCGGCGCCGCCCTTGAGGAGCTGCCGCACGCGCGCCCCGTCCTGGTTCATGGCCGCGTCGGCCACCGGCGCCTTGGCGGCCTGGGCCTGCACCAGCGCCGATGACAGCGCCGCGGCGGCCACCACCGCGACAAGACCCCGCAGATGGAATGCGCGCATCACCGGTCGCTCCTTTCGGCCGTGGTCACGGCCGGCGCCTGATTGAGATCCATCACCGCCTTGCTGTCGCCGAACTGCTCGTCGCCGATGTCGAAGGTGCGCAGCATCGCCAGCATGGCGTTGGCCATGGGCGTGCCATCGGCCGTCTTGATGTGGAGGTTGCCCTTGATCTGGCCGCCGGCGTGGCCGGCGATGAAGAGCGGGCAGCGCTTGTGGTTGTGCACGTTGGGATTGCCCATCGGCGAGCCGTAGAAGATCAGCGAGTTGTCGAGCAGGTTGCCGCCGTCGCCGTCGGGCGAGGCCTTCAGCTTCTCGAGCAGGTAAGGCATCAGGCTGACGTGGTACTTGTTGATCTTGGCCAGGTCCTGGATGCGGTCTTCGCGCTCGCCGTGGTGCGAGGCGATGTGGAAGCCGGTGTTCACGCCGGTCGGATGAATACACGGTTCGACACGTCGCGGCTCAACTTGAAGGCGAACACCCGGGTCAGGTCCGACTGGAAGGCCAGCACCTGCAGGTCCATCATCAGCTTGACGTGCTCGTCGTAAGAGTCGGGGACGCCGCGCGGGGCGCCGGGCAGGGCCCGCTGCTCGCCGCTCGAGTTCATCTCCTCGACCTTCTGGATGCGGCGCTCGATCTCGCGCACGTCGTCGAGATACTCCGAGAGCCGCGCCCGATCGGCCGTGCCCAGATCCTTCTTCAACCGGTCGACCGAGCCGGTCACGAAATCGAGCAGGCTCTTGTCGCGCTTGCGCCGGCTGGCCCGGGCCTCGGGCGTGGCGCCGATGCCGAACAACTGGTCGAACACCAGGCGCGGATCGCGAATCATCGGCAGCGGTTCAGTGGGCGAGGCCCAGCTGATCGAGTCGGTGTAGGCGCACGAGTAGCCGTAGAAGCAGCCGCCCGCCTGATCGACGTTCTCGATGCACAACTGCATCGACGGGATCGGCGTTTCCATCCCGATCTTCTGGGCCACGATCTGGTCGATCGAGGTGCCGGAGCGGATGTCGGAGCCCTGCGTCTGCTTGGGATGCGCCTGGGTCAGGAACACGGCCGCCGAGCGGAAGTGGTCGCCGCCGATCTCCGGCGCGGTGAACGCCTCGGCGTTGTTGACGTCGGTGTTGCTGACGATCGTCAGGTAGTCGCGGTAGGCCTCGAGCGGCGCCATCGCCGACGGCGTCAGGTCGAAGTCGGCGCCGACGCCGGCCGGGGCCCACAGGTGCTGCTTGGCGCCGAAGGCGGTGCTGCCGGCCGAGCCGTGCACCATCTCCATGGCAATCAGCCGCCGCTTGGCCGGCAGCACCTTGGCGAGCGCGGTGCCGGCGGGAAGCATGGCGTCGAGGAACGGCAGGGCGATGGCGGCGCCCATACCCTTCAACATCGTCCGGCGAGGCAGGTGGCGCTTGGTCAACACGGGCATGTCTGGCTCCTGGAGTCGGGCAACGGCGAATCGGGCAACTAGCGCGCGGCCACGGCGGTGGTCGGTTCGGCCGCCGGCTGCATGTTCATCTGGAAGGCGGGGCTCGAGGCCACGCCGATCACGAACGACGACATCTTGTAACCCTGCTTCTCCGCTTCGCGCACGATGCGGCGAACCGTCGGCATGTCCTCGGCCGTTACGCGGCGTCCGAGGGCGTAGGTCATGAAGCTTTCGGTGAAGCTGAGCAGGACGGCGTTCTTGTTCTTGATGAGGGCCGCCTTCAGGCCCACCGGTCCTTCCATCTCGGTCCCGTCGTAGAGGACGCCGTTCGAGTCGACCGGGTTGCCGCTGTCCTTGATGCGGTACCTGCCGGTGACGTCGAAGTTCTCGAGCGTGAGCCCGAGCGGGTCGATGACCCGGTGGCACGACATGCACGCCGGGTTCTTGCGGTGCTGCTCCATGCGCTCGCGCACGGTGAGGATCTTGCGTCCCCGTGGAGCCACCGGTGTCCTCGAGCGCCGGGATGTTGGGCGGCGGCGCCGGCGGCGGCGAGCCGAGCAGCACTTCCATCACCCACTTGCCGCGCATCACCGGCGAGGTGCGGTCGGCGACCGAGGTCTGCACGAGCATGCTGCCGTGGCCGAGGATGCCGCGCCGGTACTCGGGCACCTTGACCCGCACGAACCCGGTGCCGGTGACGTTGGCGATGCCGTAGTGGCGGGCCAGCCGCTCGTTGACGAACGTGTAGTCGGCGGTGAGCAGGTCGAGCAGGCTGCGGTCCTCGCGCACCAGGCTGTCGAAGAACAGCTCCGACTCGCGCATCATGGCCCGTCCGAGCGTGCGGTCGAAGTAGGGATAGAGCAGCGCGTCGGGCAGGATCTCCTCGACGTCGCGCAGGCGCAGCCACTGCGCCGCGAAGCGCGAGGACAGCGCCTCCGAGCGCGGGTCGGCGAGCAGGCGCCGGACCTGCTTCTCGAACATCCCCGGCGCGCTCAGCCGGCCCTGGCCGGCCAGCTTCACCAGTTCCTCGTCCGGCCCGACGCCCCACAGGAAGAACGACAGGCGCGTCGCCAGGTCGAGGTCGCGCAGCCGGTAGGGCTCGCCGGCCCGGCGCGTCGTCGACGGGGCGGGAGACGACTCGAGCCGGAACAGGAACTGCGGGCTCGCCAGCACGGCCTCGAGCGCGGCCGAGATGCCGCCGTCGAAGTCGCGTTCCTTGCGGCCCTGCTCGTAGAAGCGCCATCAGCTCGGCGAACTCGACGTCCTTCACCGGCCGGCGGAAGGCCTGGGTGGAGACGCGCCGCACGATCTCGGTGGCGCAGTCCTGCTCGTTGCGGACCGACGTCGGCCGGCACGTGAACACCTCGCGGCGGCTGGCCGTGTCGGAGATGCCGGTGACGCGCTGCGGGCCGGCAATCGCCAGGTCCTTCAGGTGCGGCAGCGTGGTGATGCCGTAGGCCACGCCGATCTGCGTGTCGGCGAGGGTGTGGTCGATGGGGGCGATGAGGTCGTTGACCGGGCCCTCGAAGCGCTGCATGAACGCGGCGGTGACGCGGTGCGCGCCGGCCGAGACCTGGATGTCGGTGGTTTTCAGGATGAGGCTGGTCGAGCCTTCGTACATCTTCGGATCGATGTCGAGCACCGCCTTGCGCTCGCCGTCGACCGAGATTTCGACCTGCTCGTTCTGCGCCGGCCCGCCGAAGAGGAAGCCGCAGGCGTTGCCGTGCAGTTCGACGCGGAACATGTAGGGCCCGTCGGCCGGGAAGGTGTGGAGCACCGACAGGCCGCCGCGCGTGCCGAAGGGCGCGCCGTCGACGCGCTGCAGCTGCGAGGCGGTCTTGGGCACGCGGTAGAGCACCTCGCTGGCGGAGGCGTCGGGATCGCCGAGGGCCAGGGCGGTGACCTTGCCGGCGGCGCGCAGGTAGCTTTCCATCAGCGCCGGCGAGAAGGTCTGCGCGTCGGCGACGTTGTCGAAGCCGTGGCTGATGGTGTCGGCCGGCAGCAGCGCCGAGACGTCGATGTCGAGCGCGAGCAGGTCCTTGATCGCCGCGCGAGTACTCGGCGCGATTGAGCCGCAGGAACGAGCGCGAGCCGGGGTTCGGGTTGAGCTGCGCGGCCGTGTCGATGCGCGTTTCGAGAGCGGCCGCCAGGTCGGCGATGCCCGAGCCCTCGGGACGCTTGGCTCCAGCCGGCGGCATCATGCCGGTGCGCAGCTTGCGAATCATCTTCTCGGCGAGGGTCGACGTCGTCGAGCAGCGTGGCCGCGTCGAAGTTCGCCAGCGACAGACCGCCGGCCTTGCCGCGCTCGCTGTGGCACGTCGCGCAGTAGGTCTTCACCGTGGCGGTGTGCGCCGGGGCATCGAACGCCGGCGCCGGCGGCACCGCGACGCTGGCGCGCACGGGCCGGATGGCCGGCGTGGGCGGCGGCTGGCGCCGCGACCGCTGGCGGCGGCCGGCGTGGCCTGGGCCGGCCGGGCGCGGCCGGCGTGGTCTGCACGACCGCGACACCCGCCAGGACCGCCGCCGCGAGGGCGGCGAGAGCAAACCGCTGCATAGGCTGAAACTCCACCCGGCACGGGTCCCGCCCGTCGGGACCGAACCGGGCAATATCTGATAGGCATTTTACATGGCAATTTGGCCTGATTTTCGTGACATCGCGTGACGTCGCGGTGTGGTTCCGTGACCTGTCGCGCGGCCGTGGCCATCCCGACCGTGGCCGACTGGCCCCTGGGCGGCGGCCGGGTAGACTACGCGTTCCCGCACACGCCGGATCGGACGACCGGCCGCGCGGGACAAGGAGGACAGCAATGCGACGAATGCTTCTGGGAGTGGCCGTGATCGGCCTCGGACTGACGGGAACGTCGGCCACCGTGAACACGCAGGCCCAACCGCTCGGCTTCTTCATCACCAGCGCGGGGTCGGGCAATGGCGCGCAACCTCGGCGGTCTCGCCGGCGCCGACGCGCACTGTCAGACGCTGGCCAAGCGGCGCCGGTGCCGGGAACCGCACGTGGCGCGCCTATCTGAGCGCCGTCGGCCGCCGGCGGCCAGGCCGCGGTGAACGCCAAGGACCGCATCGGCAGCGGGCCCTGGTACAACGCCAAGGGCGTGATGGTGGCGCAGAACGTCGCCGACCTCCACAGCGACAACAACAAGCTGGGCAAGGAGAACTCGCTCACCGAAAAGGGCGCCATCGGTGAACGGCCGCGGCGACACGCCGAACACGCACGACATCCTCACCGGGTCGAATCTCGACGGCACGCTGGCCACTGGCGCGCCCGACACGACCTGCGGCAACTGGACCAGCGACGCCGGCGACGGCAGCGCGCTCGTCGGCCATCACGACCGCCAGGGCGGCGGCGCCAACCCCACCTCGTGGAACTCGGCGCACCCCTCGAAGGGCTGCAGCCAGGCCAACCTCGTCGCCACCGGCGGCGACGGCGCCTTCTACTGCTTCGCGGCCAAGTAGCGCGATGCGCACTGCCACCGCGCTCCTCGGATCGCTGTGCGTACTGGCGGGCGCCGTCGCGCCCGCCAGCGCGCAGCCCGCGGCCGCCGCCGGCCCGGTCGTCTACGGCCACCACCACCTGACGGTCACCGACGTCGCGGCCCACCGGAAGTTCTGGGTCGACGCGCTCGGCGGCACGGCCGGCACGCTCGGCACCAATCAGGCGGCGGTCTTCACCAACGTCATCGTGCTGTTCCGCCAGGGCACGCCAGCCGGCGGGTCGAAGGGCACGAGCGTGAATCACATCGGCTTCGGCGTGCCCGACCTCCGAGCCACGCTCGCCCGGCTCGCGGCGGCGGGCTTCCCGGACGTGACCCGGGCCGAATCGCCGGCGACCTATGTGGTCGAGAACGGCATGGCCTTCGTCGCCAACCAGAACACGCACATCGCGTTCGTGATGGCGCCCGACGACGTGAAGGTCGAACTGGTCGAGGTCAAGACGCAGACCACGCCGGTGGCGTTGCACCACATCCACTACTACACGCCGCAGGTCGACGCGATGAAGGCGTGGTACGTCGCAGTCCTTCGGCGCCGCTGGCGGCATGCGCGGCTCGTTCCAGGCCGCCGATCTGCCGGGCGTGAACCTCACCTTCTCGCCGGCGCCCGAAGGGGTGGCGCCGACCAAGGGCCGATCGCTCGATCACGTCGGCTACGAAGTGAAGGACCTCGAGGCGTTCTGCAAGAAGCTCGAGGCCGCCGGGGTGAAGTTCGACCGGCCCTACACGAAGAACGCGGCCCTCGGCCTCGGCCTGGCGTTCTTCACCGACCCGTTCGGCACCTACATCGAACTCACCGAAGGGCTCGACGCCGCCGTCAAGCGGTGAGCGGCCGTCAGCGCGCCGCGGGGAGCGCCGGCAGGCGCCACGCGGTGCGCAGCGCGCCGTAGGCCTCGACCGGGAGCTGCACCAGCACCGGCGCCTTCTTTGCGTCCAGCCACTGCATCACCGTGTCGAGCGCCGGCTCGGCCATCGCCGTGCAGCCGGCCGTGCCGCGGCCGCCGTCGCCGCCGATGTGGAGGAAGACGCACGAGCCGCGCCCCGACACGACCGGGCGCGTGTTGTACTCGATGACGACGCCGCGGTGATAGGCGGGGCTCATCTCGCGCATCTTCTCGCTGCTCTTCCAGTCCGCGTCGCGATCGGTGGCGGCGCGATCGACCAGGCGGTTGTAGGCGCCCGAGGCGATGTCGTCCACGCACTCCAGCGTCGGCGTGACTTCCACGTACGGCAGGGCCAGGCCACGCACCTGCGCCGCCGGCGCGAACCCGAAGGCCGGGCCGAGCGCGAACACGCCGGCCGGCGACTTGCCGTCGCCTTCGGCCTTGA
The DNA here is from genome assembly GCA_963834325.1 of uncultured Acidobacteriota bacterium. Lineage (GTDB taxonomy): Bacteria > Acidobacteriota > Vicinamibacteria > Vicinamibacterales > UBA2999 > CADEFD01. The sequence goes on along the minus strand of CAWIBL010000012.1, from coordinate 727,163 downwards.
TGGGCCCCTTCACCGGCCGGGCCACGCCGGGATCCCACGCGGTGCCGTTCTTCCCCACCACGATCGGCACGGCGCGGCTCGCGGCGGCGCCGCGCTGGCGCCTGCCACTCGCCAGCGCCGGGCTCCGCTCGAACACCGCCAACGTGCCGCGCACCGCCGTCCAGTCGGCGGTGGTCACCACCACCAGCTGCCGGGCCGCGGTCAACAGCGCCGCGTCCGAAACGGGACGGGCGCCGCCGGCCGAAGCCGTGGCGCCCGCACCCACACACGCGACGAGCACCGCCAGTCTCGTGCTCGGCCTCATCCGCTACTGCTTCTTGACGTACTTCTTGACGGCCTTCGGCCCGACTTCGGCGCCGTAGATGTTGCCGGCCGCGTCGACCACCACGCCTTCGGCGGCGAGCGTGCCGGTGCTGCCGGGCGAGCCGTCGGCCTTCTTCATGACCGGCTTGCCGTCGACCATCGCGAAGGTCTCGCCGACGCTCGTCGGATCGGGGATGAAGGCCGTGACCTTGCCGTCCCGCGCCGAGCCGACGCGAATGCCGCGGCGCCACGCGCCGTGCGGCGGGTTCACCGAGCCCGACTCCGAGTCGGCGCCGTAGAGCACGTCGTTCTTGTCGATGAAGATGCCGCTCAGGCGGCTGAACTGGTGCCAGGTGTCGAGCGTCTTGAAGCTCTCGGCATCGAGGATCTGGATGCGGTTGTTCGAGCGGTCGGCCACGAACAGCCGGCCCTTCGAGTCGAACGCCAGTCCGTGCGGCTGCATGAACTCGCCCTCGGGGCCCGAGCCCATCTTGCCGAATTCACGCAGGAACTTGCCGTTCTTGTCGAAGCGCACGAGACGCGCCGTGGCGGGCGCGGCGTTGCCGTGGCCCTCGCACACGAGGATGTCGCCGTTCGGGTAGGTGATGACGTCGTTCGGCTGATAGAACGAACGCCGGATCGGCGGGCTGGCCGGGCTGGTTGCCGCCGGCCTTGCCGAGCGTCAGCAGCAGCTTGCCGTCGGGGCTGTACTTGTAGACCTGATGGCCGACCACCTTGGCCGGAGCCGGCCGGCAGCGGCGCATCGGCCGGCGCGCCCGGGGCCCGGCGCGGCAGGTTGTCCTGGCCGTCGGTGAGCCAGACGTTGCCTTCGCGGTCGACGTGGATGCCGTGCGGGAAGACGGCAATGCCGGTGCCGAAGCTCTTCACCAGCTTGCCCGACTCGTCGAACTTCAGGATCACCGGCACCGGCGACCATCTGGCCCTTGGCCCGATCCCAGCAGCTGTTGGCGCCGCAGCGCTCGGCCACCCAGATCGACTTGCCGTCGGGGTCGATGTCCACCGCGCTGGTCGAGCCCCACATGCGGCCCTTCGGGCAGCTTGAAGTGGTTCTCGACGGTCGTATACGGGTTGGGCGCGTCGTTCACCGGCGCCATCGTCGCCTGCGCGAAACGCACTGGCGGCAACGCGCCGAACGCGACCGAGGTCGCCAGCGTGCGCCAAGTGTGGGTCAACTGTGCCATGGGGCTCCTCGCGGGAAAGTCGTCGTCAGCGGCGACTACTCTACCAGATAGCGGCGGACGCCCGCGGCCGCGGCACGCGAGTCGGAGCGGCGGCCCGGGTGCGGGGCAACCGGAACACGGGCGGCGGACGCCGCGCTGGCTAGGGGATGAAGGTGAACTTCGTCTGGCCCGACACCGACGTGCCCCAGGGCCAGAACGGCACGTCGCTGTTGGGCCGCGCCGCGGCGCGGACGACGACGTAGTATTCGCGATTGGCCTCGAGGCGCGTGGTGCGGAAGAGCGGCAGCTTGTCGAAGGCGGTGAGCCATTCGCGCACGACCGCTTCGTCGTCGGTGACCTTGGCGTCTTCGACGCGGCCGTCGAGCAGGCGCGAAATCGAGTGCCGGCGCGTGAGGTTGTCGAACTGGACGGTGGTCGTGACGACGGCGGACCCGACCACGCGGTCGACCCACACGGGCACCTTGAGCCGCAGTTCGACGGTATAGGTGAACGTGGTTTTCAGGCCGCTCTGGATGACGTCGCGGACATCGGCCGTGTAGCCGTCTTCGAGGTGACACGACACCAGCACCTGGCCATCGCGCACCAGGGGCACGATCTTGAGCGCGTCTGCGCGGGCCTGCGCGCCGCCGCACAGCCATATCAGGACCGCAAGAGCGGCGAGGCGGCGGACCGGCAGGCGGAGGAACGGCATGGGCACGAGGCGGATCAGCCACCTACTCTAGCACACGGGTCTGGCCAGAAAGGACGTCGATCGCCCCTGCAGACCCGGGTCCCGATCGCGCGCCGGCAATCCCGGGTATGATGGCTGGGACGGATTCCGTCGCCCCCGACATGCGTTCCCTCCGCGCCGCCGTCGTGGTCCTGCTGGCAGTCCTGGCCCTCGCGCCACGACCGGGCGCTCAGGGCCTGTCTTATTCCCTCTTCGAGCGGTATCTCGAATCCCTCCGCGAGCAGACGGCGATACCCGGCATCTCGGCGGTGATCGTGCAGGGCCGGCGCGTCGTGTGGGAAGCGGGGCTGGGCAAGCAGGATGTGGAGCGGTCGGTCGTCCCCCGCTCCGACACGCCCTACCTCATCGGCGACCTCACCCAGACCTTCGGCGCCGTCGTGCTCGGCCAGTGCATCGAGCGCGTGGCCCTCGACATCAACCAGCCGATCCGCCGCTGGACCGGCGACATCCCTGAAGCCGGCGCCACCGTGCGCCACGTCGTGGCCCACGCCTCGAGCGGCGACCCGGGCGCGCGCTTCGCCTACGACCCGGCCCGCTTCGCCGCGCTCACGACCGTGGCCGACGACTGCGCCGACCGCCCGTTCCGCCAGACCGTGGCCCAGGACATCTTCGACCGGCTGGCCATGCGCGACTCGCTGCCCGGCCGCGATCTCGAACGCATGGCCGCCAGCGGCGCCTTCTTCGACAACGACCGCCTGAGGCGCTACGAAGCCGTCCTGCAGCGGCTGGCGGTGCCCTACCGCGTCGACCGTTCCGGCAAGGCCACGCGCGGCGACTATCCCGACGACCGGGTCACGACCGCCACCGGGCTCGTGTCCACCGCGCTCGACCTGGCCACCTTCGACATCGCCATCGACGGCGACGACCTCGTTCGCCGGGAACTGCGCGCCGAGGCCTGGGCCAACGTCACCGCCACCAACGGCGCCCCGCTGCCCACCGGCCTGGGCTGGTTCGTCCAGAACTACAACGGCGAACGGCTGGTGTGGCACTTCGGCCAGGTGCGCGACACCTCCTCGTCACTCGTCCTCAAAGTGCCCGGCCGCGGCCTCACCCTCATCCTGCTGGCCAACAGCGACGGCCTGAGCGCTCCCTACGCGCTGGCGGACGGCGACGTCACGGCGTCGCTCTTCGCCCGGCTGTTCCTGCGGCTGTTCCTGCCCTGACGCCACGCCCGAGCGACGTGGTCCCGACCCGCCTTCTCACCGCGGCGCTCGTCGGCTGGATGCTGGTGTCGCCGGCGGCGGCCTCGGCCGACATCTTCGTCTCGCCGTTCCTCGGCCTCAAGTTCCGCGGCGACAGCAACGAACTCGATCTGGATCGCGACGACGGCGCGCGCGACGCCAAGATGTCGGTGGGCATCTCGGGTGTGGTGGTCATGGACAAGGGCCTCGGCATCGAGCTGGAGCTGGCCCACCAGCCGCGGTTCTTCGAGCGGACCTCCGACAGCCTGGTGACGCGCAGCGGCGTGACCACGCTCGGCGGCAACCTGATGCTGGCCGCGCCCATCAGCTTCACGCGCGACTCCCTGCGCCCGTTCGTCGTCGGCGGGCTGGGCTGGATGCACGCCTCGGCCAACGACAAGATCGGGTTCGGCGCGGTGAGCAACGACTTCCTCGGCCTGACCCTCGGCGTCGGCGCCGTCGGTTTCATCGGCGACGTGACCGGCCTGCGCTTCGACCTGCGCTACCTGCAGAGCCTCTCGTCGGCCGACGTGTCGAACCTGTCGGGCGACCGCGCCCGCATCAGTTTCTGGCGCGCCACCATCGGGGTGGTCTTCCGCTAGCGGCGGCCGGGGCCGCGCCGGGCACCGCCCAGACTAGGCCGTCCGCGCCGGCTGCCACTGCAGGCCGAGCGCCATGACGCGCTCGAGCAGTTCGCCGTAGGACACCTTGGCCAGTTTGGCCGACTCGGCGAAGTCCTCGCCTTGCGCCAGCTGCGGATTGGGATTGGCCTCGATGACGAAGATGCGACCGTCGGCAGTCATGCGCATGTCGACGCGGGCGTAGCCGGTGAGGTCGAGGGCCCGGAACACGCGCTTGGCCAGGTGCTGCACGCGCGACGCCACGCCGTAGGTCAGCGCCGCCTCGCCGGTGTCGATGCCGTAGCGCTCCTGGTACTTCGCGCTCCACTTCACCCGCTCGGTGGCGATGTGCCAGGAGTTCTCGGGCATCTTGGCAAACGACATCTCCCACACCGGGAAGACCCGCAGCCGGTCGTTGCCGAGGACTCCGGCATAGAGCTCGCGCCCGTCGATGAACTGCTCGACGATGGCGGGGGTGCCGATGGTGTCGTGGATGAACTGCACGCGCTTGTTGAGCTGCTCCTCGCTGGCCACGACCGAGGCCTGCGAGATGCCGATCGACGACTCGTAGATGAGCGACTTGACGATCAGCGGAAAGCCGAGTTTCTTCGGCAGCTTGGCCTTGCGCCCGCGCGGGACCACGACGAAATCGGGGACCGGGATGCGGTGGTAGGCCATGAGCTTCTTGGCCAGCCCCTTGTCGCGCGACAGCGTCAGGCCGCGCGGGTTGCAGCCGGTATACGGCACGCGCAGCAACTCGAGGTAGCTGACCACGTTCTGATCGAAGACGCCGATGTCGGCAAACGCCTCCATCAGGTTGAAGACGATGGTCGGCTGGAACTCGTCGATGGCCGGACGAATCGGCGACAGGTCGTCGCTCACGCCGATGACGCGCAGCTCGTGGCCGCGCTTGCGCAGCGTCGACACGACGTCCCATTCCATCTTCCAGTCGGCGCTCGCAATCTCGTCCGGAGCCGGCGCATCCGGCGGAATGAGGTGCTTGTGCACCAGCACCAGTACCCGCGCCTGTTTCACGAAGATCCCTTCATCGCCTGCCGTTCATAGTGCCACGCGGTGGCGGCCGCTGTGCAGATAGTTCATCGTCTGCACCGTGAGGAACACCGTGAACTCGTGGCGGGCCTGCTCCTCGGGCACGGCCAGCCGCAGCTTCAACTCGCGGCAGCGCGCGCTCACGTCCTCGAACACCTGGTCGATGGTGTATTGGTAGATGCCCGTCCAGCTCGCCACCAGGCGGCGCACCGGACGGCGGATGCGGCTGAGGAACTGCACCGCCGACATGTTGTGGCCGTGCTCGGGCGCGTCCGAGAAGAGGCGGCGCAGTTCGCGGTCGTAGAACTTGGGCCGCTCGACGCCGTAGTGACGGCGCTTGTGGCGATAGTGCTGGCGCAGCGTCTTGCGCGTCGTGGCACAGCGCCTCGATCTCGGTGGGCAGATCGACGAGCGCCTTGCGGCCCTGCAGCGACCGCATCAGCCCGTCCACGTACTCGAGTTTCTTGGCCGCCGGCCAGCCCACGTAGCGATCCTGCCAGTTCGATCCCGGCGTCAGCCACACCGCGAAGGTCTCGGCGAAGTCCTCGTCGGGATGGCTCTGCGCGTACCAGGGATCGATGTGCATGACGAAGCTCTTGCTGTACGGCTTCGGCGTGTAGAACTCGGGATACGGCTCCGCCGAACTGCCGAAGAGCAGCTTGCGCTGGCGCCGCAGCCGCAGCTTGTAGGCGTTGTCCACGACGTGGCCGGCCTCGTGGCGCAGGATGCGCATGCACCAGTCGTGATCCCCGCCCTCGACCTCGAGCATCTGGGCCCGTTCCAGCTTCTCGAGCCGCGGGTGCGCGAGGTAGAACGGCACCGCCATCGAGGCCGCGCCGTCGGGCGTGAACCACTCCTCGGCCAGATAGAAGTGCAGGGGGACGTGGAGGCCCCGCGCGTCGAGCTCGGCCTTCAGCTCGGCGATGCGCCCCTCCAGCACGGTGCCGGCCAAGGCCACCGGCAGGTCGCACAGCCGGATATCCAGGAGTTGCTCGTCGGGCAGCTCCGCCCAGTTCTCTGGGACGGGCACGGGCTTGGGCATCGGCAAGCCATCATAGCCCGCGTCCCGAGGACGCCCGCTGGCCGCCGTTCGAGTTATCGATAGGCCTGAATCGATGCCTGAAAGAGATTCGCTGGCGACCTGTCACAGGCCGCACACGCTCAGGCGAGCTTCTTGGTCAGCACTCGCGAGCGGCGGCCGCTGCGCTCGTACTTCTCACGCCGCGCCGGCGGCAGGTCCTCGGGCGTGCCCTCGGCAAAACCGCCCTTCGACTGGAAGTAATTGAAGGCCTGCGTCGACAGCGTGAAGAGTTCCTTCACCCCGAGCTCGCGGGCCCGGCTCTCGACGAACTGCACCAGGCGGCGGCCGATGCCCTGGTGTTCGTGCGAGGTGCCGACATAGAGGCAGGCCAGTTCGCCCTTGGCCTGCTCGGGGTTGAGGTGCAGGGCCACGCAGGCCACCGGGTTCTTGTCGATCTCGAAGATGTAGAAGTCGCCGATGGCCTTCTCGATGCTGGCGCGGCTGCGCGGCACGAGCTCGTCGGCCTCGACGCCCTTCTGGGTCAGCGCCAGGATGGCGTGCACGTCCTTCTTCTTGGCCGGCCGCACCTGCTGGTACTCGTTGGCGTAGATCAGCGTGCCGATGCCTTCGTTCGAGAAGACCTCGGCCAGCAGCCCTTCGTCCTCGCGTCCGTTGATGACGTGGACGCGCTGCACGCCGGCGCGGCAGCCGGCCGCGGCGTACTGCGCCTTCGAGACGCTGTCGGGCAGGAAGTCGTGCCGCTGCTTGTGGAGGAGCACGTCGAGATCCTCGACGCTCATCTGGCGGATCAACTGCCCGTTCAGCATCAGCCCGTCCTCCGAGGTGATGTAGATGAGTTTGATGGCCTTGAGCGCGGCCGCCAGCGCCACGGCCGCGGCATCGGAGTTGACGCGGTAGGTGCGGCCGTCGCCGTCGAAGCCGAGCGGCGGCACCACCGGCACGATGCCCTGCGCCAGCAGCGTCTGCAGCAGCTCCACGTCGACCCGTTCGACCTTGCCAGTGAACTCGAGATCGACGCCGTGGATGATGCCCATCGGGTGCGCGATGACGGCGTTGGTCGTGGCGGCGCGCAGATCGTTGGCCGAGAGGCCCTCGAGGATCTCGTGGGTGAGGCGGTTGGCGGCGGTGAGCGCCAGCTTCAACGTGGCCGCGTCGGTCACCCCCGAGCCCTCGAGATCGCTCGGCACCACGCCTTGCTCGCGGCCGAGCTGATCGATCTGCGCCGAGGCGCCGTGCACCAGCACGACGCGGATGTTGAGCGAGCGCAGCACGGCCACGTCGAGCAGGATGTTGGCGAAGTTCTCGTCGGTGACGATGGCTCCGTCGATGGCGAGGATGAAGGTCTTCTCGCGGTACTGCGGGATGTAGCGCAGGATGCCGCGCAGGTCGGTCAGCTTCACGTGGACTCCGGCGCCGTGAGAGGGATGGTGCGCCCGGCAGGATTCGAACCTGCGACACCCGGCTTCGAAGGCCGGTGCTCTATCCAGCTGAGCTACAGGCGCGCGTTAGCATTCTACCCTGTGTGGTCGGGCCGCGCCGCAACCACCGGCCGCATGGCCGTGGCGATGTCGTCCATGGCCCGGGCCAGCGCCGCCTGCACCGCGGCTCGCTGCGCGGCGTCGAGCGCCGTCAGCACGCTGTGCCCCTCGGTCGTGCGGCTGCGCAGCCCCAGGGTGAGGAGGCGCGTCGGCCCGTCGTCCAGATAGCGGTCAACCGAGATCTCCATGCGCTAGGCTCCCACCCGCAGGCGGATTTCTCCGCCCTCTTCGTCCACCGTCACCGTGGCGCCCGAGGCCACGTCGCCGAACAGCAACAGCTCGGAGAGCGGCTTCTTGACCGCACTCTCGATCAGCCGCGCCATTGGACGCGCGCCGAAGGCGCGGTCGAAGCCGCGCGCGGCCAGCCACTGGCGGGCCGCCGGGGTCAACGCGATGGCGATGGCGCGGGCCGAGAGGAGGGCCTGCAGTTCGGCCACGTGCTTGTCCACGACGCGCGCGATCTCGGTGGCGCCGAGCGGCTTGAAGTGAACGGTGGCGTCGAGCCGGTTGCGGAACTCGGGGGCGAAGACGCGTTCGAGCACGGCGGTGGCCTTGCTGCCCTCGGGCGACTCGCCAAACCCCAGCTTGCGTCCCGACAGGTCGCGCGCGCCGGCATTGGTCGTCATGATCAGGATCACGTGGCGGAAGTCGGCCTTGCGCCCGTGGGTGTCGGTGAGGGTGGCGTGGTCCATCACCTGCAGCAGGATGCTGAACAGATCCGGATGCGCCTTCTCGATTTCGTCGAGCAGCAGCACGGCGTGCGGGGCCTTGCGGATGGCGTCGATGAGCAGGCCGCCCTCCTCGTAGCCGACATAGCCGGGCGGCGCGCCGATGAGCCGCGACACGGCGTGCTTCTCCATGTACTCGGACATGTCGAAGCGCAGGAACTCGACGTGCAGCACCCGCGCCAGCTGCTTGGCCAGTTCCGTCTTGCCGACGCCGGTGGGACCGGCAAAGAGGAAATTGCCAATCGGCTTGTCGGGCGCGCGCAGGCCGGAGCGCGACAGGCGGATGGCCGACGACACCTCGGCGATGGCGTCGTCCTGCCCGAAGATCACCCGCTTCAGTTCGTCCTCGAGGTTGCGGAGCGCGGTCTTGTCGTCGCTCGACACCGACTGCACCGGCGCGCGGGCCATCTTGGCGACGATGGCCTCGATGTCCGCGACGTCGACGACCGCCGGCGGAGCCGCGGGCGCGGCGGCGGTGCCGCCGGGGCGGCAGCCACGGCCGGGGCGACCGGGGTGGACACGGGGCTGCCGCTGACCAAAGGGGGCTGCGGGGCCGGGGCTGGGGCGACCTTGAGCTTCATGGCCGCGCCGGCTTCGTCGATGACGTCGATGGCCTTGTCGGGCAGGTGCAGGTCCTTGAGATAGCGGGCCGACAGCGACACGGCGGCGGCAATGGCTTCGTCGGTGTAGCGCACGCCGTGATGGCGTTCGTAATGTCCGCGCAGGCCGCTCAGGATCTCGACGGCCTCCGCCTCCGACGGCTCGAGGACCTCGATCTTCTGGAAGCGGCGCGACAACGCGCGGTCGCGGTCGAATCCCTGCTTCACGTCGGCGAAGGTGGTCGAGCCGATGCAGCGCAGCGCGCCCGAGGCCAGCGCCGGCTTGAGCAGGTTGCCGGCGTCCATGGTGCCGCCCGAGGCCGAGCCGGCGCCGACCAGCGTGTGGATTTCGTCGATGAAGAGGATGGCACCGGGCTGCTCCTCGAGCGCCGTCAGCACCTGCTTGACGCGCTCCTCGAAGTCGCCGCGGTAGCGCGTGCCGGCCACGAGCGCGCCGAGGTCGAGGGCGTAGACCTTCGAGGCGGCCAGGCCGGGCGGCACCTGCTCTTCGGCAATGCGCAAGGCCAGACCCTCGGCCAGCGCCGTCTTGCCGACGCCCGGTTCGCCGACGAGCAGCGGGTTGTTCTTGCGCCGCCGGCACAGCACCTGGATGACGCGATCGAGCTCGAGGTGACGGCCGATGAGCGGGTCGATCTGTCCCTGGCGCGCCTTCTCCACGAGTTCCACGGCGTAGGCGTTCAGCGGATCCTTGGGGCCGGGCTCCTCCTCCGGCGATCGCAGGCCGGACGACGCCGTGGGGCTGTGGGCCACGGCGCGCAGCAGGCGCAGCCGGTTCACGCCCTGGCGGGTGAGGAAGTAGGCGGCATGCGAATCGTCTTCCTGCAGCAGAAACACGAGCAGGCTGCCGCTGTCGACTTCCTGCGCGCTCGACGAGGCGGCGTGCACGACGGCACGCTCGACCACGCGGTCGAAGGCCACGGTCGATTCGGGCTTGACCGGCTTGGTTCCGGGCACCGGGCTGTGGGCGCGGGTGAGCACGTCGTCGAGGTCGTGCGTGAGCTGGGTCAGGTCGACGTTGAGCGACTGCAGGGCGGGACGGCCCTTGGGGTCGTCGACCAGGGCCCGGAGCAGATGTTCGAGCGTGACCAGATCGTGGCGCCGGTCGGCCGCGAACCGGAACGCGCGGCGGATGGTCTCCAGGGTGTCGGGCGCGAATGGGACGGGGGTCGCACTCACCGATTGGCCTCCTCGGGCTCGGGCTCCATCGAGACGCGGAGCGGAAATTCGTGTTGCTCGGCCAGACGCTCGGTGGCCGCCACCTTGGTCTCGGCGATTTCCTTGGTGAAGACGCCGGCCACGCCGAGGCCGGCCTGATGCACGTGCAGCATGATGGCGAACGCCTCGGGCTCGGGCTTGCGGAAGACGGTTTCGAGCACCCACACGACGAATTCCTGGGTGGTGAAGTCGTCGTTGTGCAGCAGCACACGCCACATGCGCGGCGTCGACGACTCCAGTCCGGGCCGGGATTCGGTGAGCACCCCACTGCCGGGATCGGCTCCGGCGGGGTTCGACGGGGACATACCGTGATCTTAGCGGGTCTGGCGGCCGGACGCGCGGCCAGCCGGATCGGGCGGCGCCGCGGCGGGCCGCCGGCCGGGGTCGAGGTCGTCGTCGAGACGCCACGCCGCCGGGCCTGGGACGGCGACGAGCGGCGGGAGCTGCCGCAGGAACTCGCGGCGCGGCACCTCGACAGCTCCCATCCGCACGAGGTGGTCGCTGCGCACCTGGCAGTCGATGAACGGCGTTCCCCAGCGCGCCAGCTGCGCGGCCAGCCAGACGATGGCGATCTTCGACCCGTCGGGCACGCGCGAGAACATCGACTCGCCGAAAAAAGCGGTGCCGACGGCCACGCCGTAGATGCCGCCGACCAGCTCGTCGTCCTGCCACACCTCGAGGGAATGGGCGTAGCCGCGGGCATGCAGGGCCTCGTAGGCGGCCACCATCTCGGCGGTGATCCAGGTGCCCTGCTCGCCGGCGCGCGGGGCCGCGCAGGCGCGCATGACGCGGCCGAAGGCGGCATCGACGGTGACGCGGTAGTCGCGCCGCGCCAGACGCCGGGCCAGCGACCGCGAGACGTGCACGGCCCCGGTCGGCAGGATCAGCCGGGGATTGGGGCACCACCACAGCACCGGGTCGCCGTCGCTGAACCACGGGAACACGCCCCGGGCATAGGCGTCGACGAGGCGCGGCACCGACAGGCCACCCCCAGCGGCCAGCAGGCCGTTGGGGTTCCGTCGTGCCGTTTCCGGCGCTGGCAGTGGGTCGTTGGCGCCGAGAAACGGGACCATGTTAGGATTATTGGCTCAGGCACGGTGGGTGTAGCTCAGTGGTAGAGCGCCGGACTGTGACTCCGGTGGCCGCGGGTTCGAATCCCGTCATCCACCCCATTTTCTTGGCCTGAGCTCCCGTGCCGCCGCCGCGCGGCACGTCCTGCCGGCGGTCACTTCTTCCCCTTCAACGAGGCGCCCACGTCGAGGTCCACGACCGGGACCGCGCGCGTCCCTTTCACGTCCACGACCAGCCGCGAGCCGGCGCCCTGCTTCCGGAAGAGCGGGTCGATGGGCCGCAGCAGGAAGCGCTTGGCGCCGGTGAGCGTGCGCGACACGGTCGCGTCGAGCTTGGCCACGCCGCGGAACTGCAGGCGCTCGCTGACCAGGCCGTAGGAGCCGGAGGCCTCGATGGTGGTGCCCGGGGTGGCGAACACCACCGACGACAGCGCCAGTTGCTGGCGGCGGAGCCGAACGCGCCCCCGCATGTCGGATGGGACCTGCGCGATCGTCAAGTCGGACGGCTTGCCCTGCCCGCGTCTCGACAGTTCGTCGACCTTGGCCTGGACCTCGGGGTTGGCAAAGCGCACGCGGGTCAAGCCGAAGGTGCCTTCCACGCTGAGCCGCTGCAGCAGCTCGGCATCGCCGGGCGGGAGATCGAGGGTGCTGTCGAGCGTGAGCCGGCCGTTCATCGGCGGATGAGCGCCGTCGACGAGCAAGCGCAACACGTCGGCCAGGTCGGCGCGCGCCGGGGTCTTCACCGCCAGCGTCACGTGACGGCCGCGCTTCCCTTTCACGCGCAGCACCCGGCCCGAGGTGTTGAAGGTGGAGCCGGCCAGGGTCGTCGCCACCGTGGTCAGGAACAGATCGCCGTTGGTGCCGTCGAGCACCGCTTCGAACTCAGTCGTCATGGGCAGCCGGCCGGTGTCCTTGCCGCGCAGACCGATGGCCGGCGACGACACGGTGCCGGTGGTGGCCAGCCGCTCCAGGGTGCCGAGGATCGAGCCGTGGGCCTCGATCTTCCCGTCGAGGCCGGGCAGCGAGCCGACGTCCCCGGCAAACAGGTACTCGGCCACGATCGGCAGCAGGTTGAACTCCCCTCGCGGGAACGGGCCCGACGGTACCCGGTCACGCCGGCCCGGTCCCTCGGGAGCGGCGTGTCGATGGTGGCGCGGAACGGGGTGGCCGCGTCGAGCGAGAACGGCTCCATGACCAGGTCGCGGATGTCCCACTCCAACGCGTCGCGGTCGGCAGTGCGCGGCATCACGGTGACGCGGGCCGAGCTGGCGACGAGCCGTTCGATGACGAAGGGCGGTTCGGGGATGACGCCGGTCTCGGCGGGAGGCGACGACGTCGGGGGCGCCCCGGCCCCGGCGCGCCGCAGATCCTCGAGGTCGGCCTTGCGGCCCGGCGGCACCGTGATCTCCAGGCCCTCCAGCCGGACCTCGCTGAGGCGCTTGGCCCGCAGCGTGGTGAACCCGCCGCTGCCCGAGATGCGGGCGATGGTGATGAAGGGCGGCAGGTCGGGGCGGTTCTTGAGACGCAGCACCAGATTGCGGCCCTCGACGCGCAGGATGGGGCGCAGTCGGACGTCGAGCGAGTCGAGCGTGACGTCGCTGTTCAACCGGATCGAGAGCCAGCGCTCGAGCTCCTCGCGCATCATCGGCTCGGCCTGGCGCGACACCCGCGCGAAGACACCGAGGGCGACGGCGAGACCCGCCAGCACGACCACGGCGAGCCCGATTCCCCACTTCTTCATCGGATCGTCGTTCTCCAGACCGGGCGCGGCCCCAGGGACTATTCTAGTGGCCGATCTTCCGCCCCATGACGCCTTCCCCCCACAGCTCAGCCGGATTCGCTCGCTGGATCGCCGATCTCGAAGCCCGGCACTTGCGGGACATGACCACGTCGGAGGTGGCCCGGGCGCTGCGCGCCCTGTCCTCCACCTACGTCGAGCGGCGCGCGCGGCTCTCGGATCGCGGCGCCTTCGACACCGCCGGGAAGCGCGCGGCCTACGCGCTCTACTACGCGCCGCGCCGCTACCTCACCGTGGCGCACGTGCTCCAGCAACTCGATGCGCCCGACGCGCCCACGCACATCGTCGACCTCGGGTGCGGCACCGGGGCCGCCGGAGCCGCGTGGGCCGGGCACGCGGGCCCCGGCGCGAGCGTGCTCGGCGTCGACGTCCACCCCTGGGCCCTCGAGGAAACGCGCGCGACCCTGCGCGCCCTGGGCGCTCACGGGCCAGGCGCGGCGGACCGCGGTTCTGGCGGCGGCCGCATCGTGGAAGGACGGGCGCGGCCGCGGCGCCGAGGCGCGCGCCACCGGGCTGATGCTCAGCTACGTGGTCAACGAACTCGGCTGCCGAGGAGCGCGCGGCGCTGCTCTCGACCCTGATGGAGGCGGCGCGCCACGGCGCCACGGTGTGCGTGATGGAGCCGCTCTCGCGCCGCACCTCGCCGTGGTGGAACGGGTGGGTCGACACCTTCGTGGCCGCCGGCGGACGCGCCGACGAGTGGCGGGTGACGATCGAGCCGCCGGCCATCACCCTGGCGCTGGGGCGGGCCACCGGCCTCGACGCCGTCGCGGCCACCGGCCGCACGCTCTGGATCTGACCGCCGCCGCGGTTATTCGAACGAGCCGCGCACCTGGAAGATCGAGGCCATGGCATTGGCGAAGGTGCTGGCCATGACCGAGTAGCCGCTCTCATTCGGGTGCAGGCCGTCGGCGCCGAGCAGGCCGATGCCGCCATTGGCGTCGCAGTTGTTGCCGAACGCGCCGTAAAGGTCGACCACGTAGACGTTCTGCCGGCCGCTGGCCATGCTGCGGATGGCACTGTTGAAGGCGGTGATCTTGTCGGCGGAATTCGGACGGAACAGGCCGCTCGGCGAGGTGCTCGGGCAGGTCTGGAACATGGTGCTGACGAGGACCGTGGTGTTGTAGACCCGCGCCGTGTCGATCATCCGCGACAAGGCGTTGACCGTGCTGCTGATGCCCTGCTCGTTGTTGAGGTCGTTGATGCCCTCGAAGAGCAACAGCCCCTGGGGCCGCACCGCCGCCATGGCCTGCGCAAAGCGCCCGCTCGACACCGCGTTGACGGCCAGTTCGCCGGGATCGCCCTCGTTGCTCACGGTGAAGTTCTGCGCGGGGTAGCGCGACTCGAGGATGTTATCGAGCTGGTTCGGATACGAGTAGGACGGCTCCGCGCAATTGGCGGGATGAACAACCTGGCGCCGTCGAACGACGAGGTGACGCCGCAGGTGATGCTGTCGCCGAAGGCCATGAAGCGCGTGGCGCCGAGGCCGCCGGGGGCGGGCAGCGGCACGGCCGGCGGCGGCGTCCCCGACTGGGGCACCGCGCCCAGGGACACGGCCGCGCTCGGCGCCGTCGGCGACGACGGCGACTGGGCGCAGGCGCCCGAGAGGAGCGTGAGCACGACGAGAACGGCGGGGGCGGGGCCAGGAACTCGGGAGGGTTGCATCATGTGTGGCCGCCGGACGTGAGGTCCGGGCAGACTGGTAGCATACAACCTGCACCAGGAGTCCGCCCCACGTGAGCCACGAACCGCCCTCCACGCTGGTGGAACGCCGCCTCCGCTACCTCGAGCGCCAGCGCGCGCTGCAGCGCCAGGCCGCGTCCCGCGACGCCGGCCTCGATGCGCCCCTGGGCACGGGGCCGCGCAACCGTCACGGCCTGCCGGCCGTGCCTACCGGGCAGCGCCCGGTGCCCAACTGGCCGGTGCTCGACCTGGGCGACACGCCCGAGGTGCCGCTCGATCGGTGGCGGCTCGAGGTCAGCGGCCTGTGCGAACAGCCGCTGTCGCTGACGTGGACCGACTTCCTGGCCCTGCCGCAGGTCGACGACGAGAGCGACTTCCACTGCGTCACCACGTGGAGCCGGCTGAACAACCACTGGCGCGGCGTCCGCTTCCGCACCCTCGCCGAACTGGCCGTGCCGGCGGCCGAGGCGCAGTTCGTGTCGTGCACCGGCTACGACCGCATGCCGGGCTCGACCGTGCCCTACACCACCAACCTGGCCCTGGCCCGGGCGGTGGAAGACGACGTGCTGCTCGTGCACACCTGGGAAGGCGCGCCGCTGCCGGTCGAGCACGGCGGCCCCTGCCGCATGATCACGCCCAAGCTCTACGCCTGGAAGGGCACGAAGTGGATCCGGCGGATCGAGTTCCTGGCCGACGACCGGCCCGGGTTCTGGGAGGAGCGCGGCTACTCCAACACCGCCGAGCCGTGGCTCGACGATCGCTATTCGTCGTAGAACCGTCACCCCCATTCCCAACGCCACCGCCGTGTTCAGCGCCACCGACCTGCGTCCGATGCTGGCCACCTCACCCGAGGCGCCGCCACCGCTGGTCGATCCGCGGTCGATCTACGAGCCCAAGTACGACGGCATCCGCGCCGTCGTCCTCGTCGAACCCGGGCCGCCGCCCCGGATCCGCATCTGGTCGCGCAACGGCAACGAGAAATCCGCGCAGTTCCCCGAGCTGGTGACGGCCCTCGCGGCCTGGGCCGACACGCTGGCGGCGCCCGTGGTGCTCGACGGCGAAGTGGTGGCGCTCGACGACCAGGGCCGGGCCGCCGGCTTCCAGCGGCTCCAGGGACGGATCCACGTGTCGGTGCCCGGCTTCCGCTCCTCGGCGCCGCACCGCACCCCCGAGGAACAGCCCACGGCGCTCGTGGTCTTCGACCTGCTGCGCGACGGCGACCGCGACCTGCGCGGCCTCACGCTCACCGAACGGCGCGCCGCCCTCGAGGCGCGCGGCGCCGCCTTCGGCTCCCCGCTCCTGCGCCTGAGCGAGCAGGCGGCAGGCGACGGGCGCGCGCTCTACGCCCGCGCCGATGCGGAGGGCTGGGAAGGGCTGGTCGTGAAGCGCGCCGCCAGCCGCTATCACTCCGGCCGGCGCAGTCCCGACTGGCAGAAGCTCAAAATTCAGATGCAGGACGAGTTCGTGATCGGCGGCTGGACCGACCCGCGCGGGGCCCGCGGCCACTTCGGCGCGCTCATTCTCGGCGTGCCGGCACCGGGCGGCGCCCTCACCTACGTGGGCGATGTCGGCACCGGATTCACCGATGCCGAACTGACCCGCGTGGCCGGCCTGCTCGCGGCGCTGGCCAGCCCCGACTGCCCCTTCACCACCCCGCCCAAGACGCTGCAGAAGGCCCACTGGGTGACGCCGGTGCTGGTCGCGCAGGTGCGTTACACCGAGATGACCGACGAGGGCCGGCTGCGGCACCCCGCCTATCTCGGTCTGCGCGACGACCAGGCGGCGAGGCGGGTGCGCACGCCCAAAGGCCGTACCGCGCATCCCCTTCGCTCGGCGCCAGCCCCCACGCCTTCGGCTCCACCCCGGCCCGCGCCGGCGCGCCGAGGCCGGCGCGCGAAGCCGGCGGATCCCTTGGCGCCGTGGACCCCGGCCGCCGACGCCATCGTGGCCCAGCTCGACGACCTCCAGGCCCGGCGCAAGAACGGCAAGGTGACGCTACCCGAGGGCGGCACGGTGGACGTCACCAACCTCGGCAAGGTCTTCTGGCCCGAGGGCCGCCACACCAAGGGCGACCTGCTGCGCTACTACACGCGCGTCGCGCCCCTCATCCTGCCGGTCGTCGCCGATCGGCCGCTGGTCATGAAGCGTCTGCCCAACGGCGTGGACGGCCAGGCCTTCTACCAGCACCGCGCGCCCGAGCCGGTACCCGCCGGCGTGCGCATCGCCACCCTGCCCGACGACGACGTGCCGGCGCGGCTCATCGGCGGGTCGCTGCCGACGTTGCTCTACATGGCGCAGCTCGCCTCGATCTCGATGGATCCGTTCTTCTCCACCGTCGAGGCGCTCCACACGCCCGATCAGGTGGCCATCGACCTCGACCCGCAGCCGGGGGCCACCTTCGCGCGAATCCTCGACGTGGCCCGCTGGGTGCACGAAATCCTCGACCGCGTCGGTGTTGCCGGCTTTCCCAAGACCTCGGGCTCGGAAGGCCTGCACATCTTCGTGCCCTTGCGCCCCGGCACCCCGTATCAGGCCGGCATGCTGTTCTGTCAGATCGTGGCCACGATGGTCGCCTCGGCGCATCCCACGGTGGCCACCGTCGAGCGCACGGTGAACAAGCGCAAGGCCGGCACGATCTACGTGGACTACCTGCAGAACATCGAAGGCAAGACGCTGGCCTGCGCCTATAGCGCGCGCGCCAGCCGCTTTGCCGGCGTATCGGCGCCCCTGACCTGGGACGAGGTCCACGGCGACATCCATCCCGAGCAGTTCACCATCGCCACCATGCTCGACCGCGTCGGCAAGGTCGGCGACCTGTGGGCGCCGACCCGGGAGCACGAGGGCGCGGACCTGCTGGCCGCGCTCGAGAAGATCACGTAAGGCCGGGGCCGCGGCTCAGAACTGGACGCGCAGCTCGCCGATGACCTGCCGCCGGAGGATGTCGCCGAAGATGTGCGACTGGATTTCCTCGTCGAACAGGTTGTTGAACTTGATGGTGGTGGTGAGCCGGTCGCCCGGCCACTTCACGCCGAGGGCGCCGTTGACCTGCGTGAACGAGTCGGTCGAGCCGTGGAAGCGCGAATCGAGCACGTCCTGCCAGAAGGCGCTGTCCTGGTAGCTCACGTTCATGCTGCCAAGGAACAGGCCCTCGCTGAAGTTGAAGCCGGCGTTCACCCGGTTGGTCGGGGGCAGGTTCACTTCCTCGATGGCGAAATCGGGGTCGGGCTTGAACTGGTAGGAGTAGTTGGCAAAGACGTTGAGGGCGCGGCTCACCGCCGCGTCGACGCCGAGCTCGAAGCCCTTGTTCTTGACCGTGCCGAGGTTGCGCGTAGCTGAAGTCCGACGGGATGCCGCCGTTGGTGCAGACCGCCTGGCCGAGGCACGACGGCGGCAGGATCTCGAGGATGCCGAGCGCTGGCGCGGTGCCGACGAGCGGCCCCAGCTTGTTGACCCAGCCGGGCGGCGGATTGGCGGCGCGGTAGCGGCCGACCTGGGTGAAGAAGATGTCGTCCTTCGACTTGTTGTAGTAGTAGGCGGCGGTGACCGTGGCGCGCTTGGCGATGACCCCGGTGTAGGCGGCCTCGAGCGCGTCGACCTGCTGTTCGACGAGATTCTCGTTGCCGGTGGCCTGCACCGGGAAGTTGTAGGCGGGCCCGCCGGGCGCCAGCGCGAAGAGCGGGTTGATGGTCCGCAGATCGACCTGGTTGACGATGCCGACCTCGAGGAAATTGTTGATGAGCGACGGCGCGCGGAAGGCGCGGTTGAACGAGAACCGCACCGAGTGGTCCGGGGCGGGCTTGATGATGAGGGCGGTGCGGGGCGAGAAGTTCGGCTTGTCGAGCACGCTGAAGCGGTCGAGGCGCGCGCCCACGACCCAGCGCAGGTAGTCGTTGATGAAGATCTCGTCCTGGATGTAGACGCCGCCCTCGGAGCGGTTGTCGCCGCGCGGAGCCAGCGACAGATCGAAGCTGTTGTAGCGGAGGTTGCCGCCGTAGCTGAGCACGTTGCGCGTGCCGATGGCGGTGACGTTGCCGTACTCGGCGTCGAAGGTCCGGGTGTTGAACACGAACGGAATCGGCCGGCCATCGGGGCCGAACGACAGCAGCGCCGTGGCATCGCCGTCGAGGATGTTGGTGAACAGGTTGAACTTCTGCGCGCCCTTGGTCCAGCGGGCCGAGCCGTAGGCCAGCTTGGTGCCGCGGTTCATGTCGAACGGCCCGATCCCGGTGTGGATGATGCCCTCGGTCCCGGCAAAGCCGCCCGAGAACGACAGACGGTAGGCGTTCTCCGGGGCCTCGTAATCGACGCGCGCGTCGAACTTCGGCTGGCGCGTGCCGCTGTTGGCGAAGAACGGGTAGGGCGTGCGCTGCGCGTTGGGGATGATGCCCTCGGGCCGCGGCAGGGCGTCCTGCGCCAGCGCGCCGGCCGACAGCTTGTAGGACCAGCGGTCGTTGACCGCGGCGGCGTGGGTGCCGTTGAAGTACCACAGCGCGCCGTTGCCGCGCGCGTTGTCGTTGACTTCCCGGCCGAAGGTGCCGACGCCCAGCGTGAAGCTGTTGCCCTGCATCTCGCGCGGGGTCTTGGTGATGAAGTTGACGACGCCCGAGAGCGCGTTGGCGCCCCACACCGCCGACGCCGGACCGCGGATGACCTCGATCTGGCGCACCTCGTTGGGGTTGATCGGCAGGAAGTCCCAGGCCACGAACCCGAAGAAGTCGAGATAAAGGCTGCGGCCGTCGATGAGGGCGAGCTGCGAGGTCGACAGGGTGGAGGTGGCGCCGCGCATGTTGATGTTGAAATCGCGCGCCGAGGTCTGCGTGATGTTCATGCCGGGCACCGAGCGGAGCAGCTCGGCGTAGTTGGTGGCCGGCGAACTGGCGATGACGTCGCTCGTCACCACGCTGACCGTGGCCGGCGCGTTCACCAGCTGCTGCTCGACCTTCGAGGCGGTCACGACGACCTGCTCTTCGTAGATCGGCGGCTGTTCGGGCGGAGGCGGAGGTTGCCCCGGCGGCGTCGGGGTCTGGGCCGCGGCCGGTCCCGCCGCCAGGAAGATCGCCATGAGAGTCGCGAGCACGGTCTGCACATCAGCCTCCTTGTGCCGCCAGGGACGTGCGGAATCCGCCTGCCCCGGGGTCAAGTGTTCGGCATTGTAGCAATTCCCGGCCCGACTGCCGGGCGGGCCGGGCAAGCCGCGCCTGGGCGACCGTCGCGACGCGGTAGGCGTCCGCGGCCACGGTGGCGGCCCACGCCTCGAGGGCCCGGGCGTCCTCGTCGAACTTGCGGATGCCCTCGCTCAACTTCTCCACCGCCATCGGGTCCTGGTTGTGCATCCGCCGGAAGCCGGACTCGTCGAGATGGATCCGGGCCTCGCCTTCGCGCGCGGCCATCTCCGGCGTGAGCGCCGGCGTCAGCTCGCCCTCGGTCGCGGCCAGTTCGGCGAGCAGCTCGGGGCTGATGGTGAGCAGATCGCAGCCGGCCAGGCGCTGAATCTGCTCGATGCGCCGGAAGCTCGCGCCCATCACCTGGGTGGCGTAGCCGTGCTTCTTGAAGTAGGCGTAGATGCGCCGCACCGACTCGACCCCGGGATCCTCGTCCACCGGAATCTCGCTGCCGCGGGCCTTGCGGTGGTAGTCGTAGATGCGGCCGACAAACGGCGAGATGAGGGTGACGCCGGCCTCGGCGCAGGCCACCGCCTGGGCGAAGCTGAAGAGCAGCGTGAGGTTGCAGTGGATGCCCTCGCGCTCCAGCCGCTTCGGCGGCGCGGATGCCTTCCCAGGTGCTGCCGATCTTCACCAGCACCCGGTCGCGCCCCACCCCGGCCGCTTCGTAGAGGGCGATGATGTCGTGGGCCTTCCGCTCGGTGGCGGCGGTATCGAAGCTGTGCTTGGCATCCACTTCGGTCGAGACGCGCCCGGGAATGATCTCCAGGATCTCGCGTCCGAAGGCCACGGCCAGCCGGTCCATGAAGGCCTCGGTGCGCCCCTCGCCCGCCTTGGCCACGGCCGCGGCCTCGGCGAGGGCCTGGTCCACCAGCGCGCGGTACGGCGGCTGCTGCGCCGCCTTGAGCAGCAGCGACGGATTGGTCGTCGCGTCCTGGGGACGGTGGGTGCGGATGGCATCGATGTCGCCGGTGTCGGCGACAACGACGGTGTGGCGCTTCAAGGAGTCAAGCAGGGACATCGGGTCAATTGTAACGGGGCCTGTCACGGTTACAACTTTTCCTGCTGCAATTTCTGCCACCGGGTGACCGGTGGGCGCGCTGCTACACTCGGGGCCATGGGCCTGCGACATCTCGACGCCTGGAAACGCCTCGAACAGCATCGCGACGCCATTGCCGGGGTGCACCTGCGCGAGCTGTTCGCGCGCGATCCCGAGCGATTCACCCGCTTCTCGCAGTCCATGGATGACCTGCTCGTCGACTACTCCAAGCAGCGCGTCACGGCCGAGACGATGCAGTTGCTGACGGCGCTGGCCGAGGCCACCGGCGTCGCGGCGCTGCGCGACCGGATGTTTGCCGGCGAGCCGATCAACGAGACGGAGGACCGCGCGGTGCTGCACGTGGCGCTGCGCACCTCGGCGCCGGGCCCGATCGTGGTCAACGGCCGCGACGTCCTGCCCGATATCCGCGCCGCGCTCGACCACATGCGCGCCTTCAGCGAGGCGGTGCGCTCGGGCGCGTGGACCGGCGCCACCGGCGCGCGCATCACCGATGTCGTGAACCTCGGCATCGGCGGCTCCGACCTCGGTCCCGCGATGGTGGTCGAAGCCTTGACCCCCTACGGCCGCGAGGGCCCGCGCCTGCACTTCGTGTCCAACGTGGACGGCGCCGACCTCGACGAGACCCTGCGCCGCGTGCCGCCGGCCTCGACCCTGTTCGTCGTCGCCTCGAAGACCTTCACCACGCAGGAGACGATGACCAACGCCGGTTCGGCGCGCGCCTGGCTCGTCGCCGCGCTGGGCGAGGCGGCGGTGAGCCGCCATTTCGTGGCGCTCTCGACCAACCGGGCCGAGGTGGCGCGCTTCGGCATCGCCGCCGAGAACATGTTCGTGTTCTGGGACTGGGTCGGCGGTCGCTACTCGCTGTGGTCGTCGATCGGCCTGCCGATTGCGCTGGCCGTCGGCTTTGCCCGATTCGAAGCGCTGCTGGCCGGCGCCTTCGACATGGACGAACACTTCCGCACCGCGCCGCTCGAGCACAACCTGCCGGTGGTGCTGGGACTGCTCGGCATCTGGAACACCAACTTCCTCGGCGCGGAAACCCACGCGGTGCTGCCCTACGACCAGTACCTGCGCCGCCTGCCCGCCTTCCTCCAGCAACTCGACATGGAGAGCAACGGCAAGGGCGTGGACCGCACCGGCGAGCCCGTCGACGTGCCCACGGGACCGATCGTGTGGGGCGAGCCGGGCACCAACGGGCAGCACGCCTTCTATCAACTGGTGCACCAGAGCCCGAGGCTGGTGTCGAGCGATTTCCTCGCCGCCGCGCATGCCGCCCACGCTTTACCCGAACACCACGAGTTGCTGCTCGCCAACTTCTTCGCGCAGACCGAAGCGCTGATGCGCGGCAAGACCGAAGCGGAAGTGCGCGCCGAACTGACCGCCCAGGGGCTGTCGGACGGCGACATCGAGCGGCTGGCCCCGCACAAGGTCTTTCCCGGCAACCGTCCCACCACCAGCCTGCTCTACCGCCGCCTCGACCCGCGCACGCTCGGCCGCCTCCTGGCGCTCTACGAGCACAAGGTGTTCGTGATGGGCGCCGTGTGGGGCATCAATTCCTTCGACCAGTGGGGGGTGGAACTGGGCAAGGTGCTGGCCACGCGCATCAGGCCGGAGCTCGACGGCCCCGACGCGGCGTCCGCGCACGACGCCTCGACCAACGGCCTCATCAATCACGCCCGGCGCCTGCGCGCGGAGGGGGCGGCGTCGTAGCCCCGCGCGGGTTTGCCGGGGCCCGTCCCTTCGACTACACTCGTCTCTTCTGGATTGCGGCCCACGGCGCTTCGGCGCCGCGGGTCGTTCCCGTCCGCGCCCGTAGCTCAGATGGATAGAGCGTCGCCCTCCGAAGGCGAAGGTCACTGGTTCGAATCCAGTCGGGCGCACCACCGTAGTGTTCGCACGGTGGTCACGCGCCGCCGGTAACCCGGCCCAATCATGCGCGCTACCTTCTTCCAGAACTTCCTCCGCACCGAAGCCATCGGCGGGCTCATCCTGCTCGTCGCCGCCGTGGCCGCCCTGATCGTGGCCAACTCGCCCCTGGCCCCGGTCTACGACGCCGTCTGGGCCACGCCCCTCGTCATCGGACCGGAGGGCCACCCGCTGGCTTTGTCGGCGCGCGGCTGGGTGAACGACGGCTTGATGGCCGCGTTCTTTCTGCTCGTGGGGCTGGAGATCAAGCGCGAGCTGCTGGTCGGCGAGCTGTCGTCCGTGCGGCAGGCGGCGCTGCCGTTTGCGGCCGCCGTCGGCGGCGTGGCCGTGCCAGCCCTCGTCTACATCGCCCTCGCCGGCCCCGAGGCGCTCAAGGGCTGGGCCATCCCCACGGCCACCGACATCGCCTTTGCGCTCGGCGTGCTGGCCCTCGTGGCGCCCGGCGCGCCCGCGGGGCTCAAGGTGTTCCTGGCGGCGCTGGCGATCGTCGACGACATGTGCGCCGTGGTGGTGATTGCGCTCTTCTACACCGCGCAGGTCGAGTGGATGGCCCTGGCCTGGGCCGCCGGCATCGTGGCCGCGCTGGTGGCGTTGAACAGCGCCAAGGTCTACCGGCTGACGCCCTATCTGCTGCTCGGCGTGGCGCTGTGGTATCTTCGTCCACGAATCAGGCGTGCACGCCACCATCGCCGGCGTGGTCCTGGCCCTGACGATTCCCACGCGCACCCGCATCAACGCGGGGGAATTCGCCGCCAAGGCGCGCGGCCACCTCGAGGCGTTCGCGCGCACCGAGACCGGCGACCTGACTCGTGCTCACGAGCGAGGGGCAGCAGGAGGCGTTGCAGGCGCTCGAGGCCGACAGCGAAGCGGTGGTGGCGCCGCTCCTGCGGCTCGAGCACACGCTGCATAGCGCCAGCGCCTACGTCGTGATGCCCGTCTTCGCCTTCGCCAATGCCGGCGTGGCGCTGTCGTTCGAAGGGCTCGACGTGAGCACGACGCTGGCGGTCGGCCTCGGGCTGCTCGCCGGCAAGCCGATCGGCATCACCGGCTTCGCCTGGCTGGCCTGCCGCACCGGCGTGGCCGCATTACCGGCCGGCGTCACCTGGCCGATGCTGCACGGCTGCGCCTGGATTGCCGGCATCGGCTTCACCATGTCCCTCTTCATCGCCGGGCTGGCCTTCGGCGAGTCGCCGCTCTTCGACGCCGCGCAAGTGGGCATCATGGCGGGTTCGGCGGTGGCCGCCGGCATCGGTGGGGTGCTGCTGCGCCGGGCCCGGCCGGCGCCCGCCGACGCCTAGCCGGCGGTTGGCTGCGCGCGGCCGCGCACGCATCCGCGCAGCCAGGGCTTGGCGATTGAAAACGATCCCCCCGAGTCGCTACGCTAAGCGCCCCAGGGAGGCAGCATGACCGTCGACACCGGACTCTCGCGCATCCACCAGATCGCGGTGCGCGTCCACGACCTCGATCGCGCGGTGGCGTTCTACCGCGACGTCCTCGGCCTGCCGCTGCTCTTCACCGCGCCGCCCGGTCTGGCCTTCTTCGAGTGCGGCGGCGTGCGCCTGATGTTGTCGCCGCCGTCGCCGGGGCACGACCATCCCGGCGCGCTGCTCTACTTCGGCGTGGACGACATCGCCGCAACGCACGGCGCACTTGCGGCCCGCGGCGTGACGTTCAGCGCGCCGCCCGCCAGGATCGCCACCCTCGCCACGCGCGAGGTATGGCTGGCGGCGTTTGCCGACTCCGAGGGCAATCCCCTGGCGCTGATGTCCGAGCCGCCGATTACGGCAGCACCACCCGCTTGATGTCGGCTTCCAGTTCCTTCTTCTCGCGCTTCCACGGCGTGCCGGCCACGGCTTCCTGTACGGCGGCCACGACGATGTCGCCGGCCTGCACTGGAATCAGCCGCAACACCATGTCCACCGTGCGCGACTCGCCGGCGGCCAGGGCCTTCGGCTGTTTCAGCTCCTGGAAGCCCCGCACCGTGCCGTCGCGGCCGAGTACCCACACGCCAACGACGTGGCGGGTGACCACGGCGTCGCCGGAGTTGGACAGCGTGAGCGACAGCGTCACGCCGCGTTCGTCGCGGCCGACGCCGGCCACGGCCACCGTGACCGGCGCGTCCTCCTGATCGAGCGAGCGCGCTTCGAACGCGGCGTCGCCCAGGCTTTTCCCGCGGAAGCCTCCGGCTTGCGACGACGCGACGGCGGTGTCCGGCCGGCTCGCGCCCAGGCCAGCGACGACGATGACGGCCAGGCAGCCACAACGTATGCGCATGATGGATCCTCGGGCGATGCTCAGGCGACGACGCCGCGATCGGTGATGTCGAGCGCCTGATCGATGATGGCGAACGCTTCGCGCAGTTCGGCCTCGGTGATGCACAGCGGCGGGTTGGTGAAGAAGGTGTGCCAGCGCACGAACGTGTAGAGCCCGGCCTCGCGGAACGCCTTGCCGAGCGCCGCCATCTCGGGGGAGCTGCCGCCCATGGGCGCCATCGGCTCCATCGTGCTGCGGTTCTTCGTGAGCTCGATGATGCCGAACAGGCCGATGTTCCGGGCGGCCCCGACCGACGGATGCCTGGCGGCCAGTTCCTGGTGCAGGGTGGTCATGATCTCGCCCATCCGGCGGGCGTTCTCGATCATGTCCTCTTCCTCGTAGACGGCGATGGTGGCCAGCGCCGTGGCACAGCCCAGGGGATGGCTGTTGTAGGTGAGGCCGCCGTTGAACGGCTTGTCCTTGAAGTGGTCGGCGATGCTGCGGCGCATGCCGACGGCCCCGAGCGGCACGTAGGCGCTGGTCAGGCCCTTGGCCATGGTGATGAGGTCGGGGACGACGCCGAAGTGATCGACGCCGAACCACTTGCCGGTCCGGCCGAACCCGGCCATGACTTCGTCGCAGATCATCATGATGCCGTACTTGTCGCACAGCGCCCGCACGCCTTCGAGGTAGCCGGGCGGCGGCACCAGGATGCCGTTGGTCCCGCTGATGGTCTCGAGGATGAAGGCGGCGATGTGCTTCGGGCCCTCGAGCTCGATGACCTCTTCCAGGTAGCGCAACGACTGCTCCGCCGTGTCCCACCCGCGTTGCAGGCCGTGATAGGGATCGAGCACGTGCACCACGCCGGGGATGCCGGGCTCGGCCGCCCAGCGGCGCGGATCACCGGTGAGCGAGAGGCTTCCGGCCGTGGCGCCGTGATACGAGCGGTAGCGCGCCAGGATCTTGTGGCGGCCGGTCACCGCCCGGGCCAGGCGAATGGCGTTCTCGGTGCACTCGGAGCCGCCGTTCGTGAAGAAGAACACGTCGATGTCGCCGGGTGTGATCTCGGCCAGTTTCACGCTCAGCCGGGCGCGCGCCTCGCTGGCCATGAACGGGTTGGTGTAGGCCAGCGTGGCCGCCTGATCCTGGATGGCCTTGACGATCTTCGGATGGCCGTGGCCGGCATTGACGCACATCAACTGGCTGTTGAAGTCGATGTAGCGCTTGTCCTCGGGCGTCCAGAAGTAGATGCCCTTGGCCCGGGCCACCGGGATCGGGTCCACCGCCCCCTGCGCCGACCACTCGTAGAGCGAGTGCTGCCGGCACAACGCCACCATTTCCTGACCGCTCATGCCCGGGGTGACCACTGCCTGACTCATCGACGACTCCGTGCGCGGCGCGGCGCGAGGTGACGGCCTGGGCAACGGCGCGCGACGGCGCGCCGAACCGGCCGTGACATCTGCACAGCATAGCCGACGGGTGGGGGCGGCCGCGAGCCACCGGGCCCCAGTGTGGCGGTGGGAGCCGGCTGGAATCGGTTTAGGATCTTGCCTGGGCCATGTATCTCGCTTTCCTCACCGTCGCCGGCGTGGCCTGCGCCGCCCTGGCCGTTGGCGCCTGGCGCAACCGGCGCTATCCGGGCTTCGCCTACTTCGCAGCCATGGAAGCGGCGGCGGCATGGTGGCTCTTCTGTCATGTGGGCGAGCACCTCGACCCGGCGCGGGCCCAGTTCTGGTTCGCGCTGAAATACTTCGCCATCGGCGTCATCCCTCCGAGCTGGCTGATCTTCACGATGTACCAGGTGGGCGAACGGCCGCGGTTGCGCACCTGGTGGCCGGCCTACCTGTGGGCGGCCATCCTCGGGCCGCTGGTGCTCACGAACGATCGCCACCGGTTGTTCTTCACCGAAGTGGTCCAACGTCACGAACTGGTGGGCCTGGACGGGCCGCTCTTCGCCTTCCATGTGGCCCTTGGCTACACCTTCCTCCTGGCCGCGGCGGGGCTGCGGCTGCGCGACTGGCAGCGGCGGCGGAGTTCGCAGAGCGGGCTGCTGCTGGTCGGAGCGACCATCCCGTTTGCCGGCAGCGTCCTCAACGAGCTCACCAAGACGGTCCCTGGCCTCGACCAATTGCTGCCCGCGAACTCGACGCTGGCTGGCATGGCGGCAAGCGCCATCTTCATCGGCTGGGCGGCCATGCGCTATCGCCTGCTCGACCCCCGCCCGGTGGCCCGCGACGCGCTCTTCGAGTCGATGCTGGAGGTGGTGCTGGTCCTGAACGAGAAAGACGTGGTCGTGGACGCCAACCGCGCCGCCGGCCAGTTGCTGGGCCGGCCCGAGCGCGACCTGCTCGGCCTGCCCTGGTCTCAGCTCTTCTCCGCGCCGGAGTGGCAGACGATGCCGCACGACGCGGCTAACGTGTCGGAGCGTGAGTGGACGCGCGCCGGCGTGCCGGTGTGGCTCGAGGTGCAGCGCCATCCGTTGTGGGATCCGTCGGGCCTGGCGCTGGGGCTGCTCATCGTGGTCCGCGACGTGACCACCCGCAAGACGTTCGAGCTCGAGTTGCGGGCGCAGAGCTACCGCGACCGGCTGACCGGCCTCTCGAACCGCCGCTACCTGGACGACGAAGCGGCCCGGCTGCAAGCCAGCCGCGAGTTCCCGGTGGCCATCTTCGCCTTCGACCTCGACGGCCTGAAGCTGGTCAACGATCGCCACGGCCACGCCGCCGGCGACATCCTGCTGCAGGGCATGGCCCAGTTCCTCCAGCAGTTCTTCCGCGCCGGCGACCGGGTGATTCGCCAGGGCGGCGACGAGTTCGTGGTGCTGCTGCCGGCCACCGGTGCCGACGAAGCCGAGCGCATCCGCACGCGCCTGACTGCGTCGCTGGCGACCTACAACGCCGAACGCGGCATCGGCTTGCGCTTCTCCACCGGGGTGAGCGTGATTGCCGACGCCGCCGACTGGGCGCCCGGCGTGAAGCGCGCCGACGAACGGCTCTACGACGCCAAGCGCAACGCCGTCGCGGCTCCAGGGCTAACCGTGCCGATGACCGCCGCCCAGCGCCGGATGGCGGTCGCGCTGGCGGTGTGCGCGCTCACGCTGGTGCCCGCGCTGGCCTCGGCGCAGCGCGTGCGCCAGGTGTTCGACGGCGACACCATCAGCGTGGCCGGTGTCGGCGTGGTGCGCCTTATTGGCGTGGACGCGCCCGAGAAGACCGGCGGCTACCGCGCCTCGGAGCCCTTCGGCGACGCCGCCACGGCGTTCATGCGGACGCTGCTCGTCGGGCAGGTGGTGCGGCTCGAATACGAGGGTCCGCGCCAGGATCCCTACCATCGCACGCTGGCCTACGTGTTCCTGACCGATGGCCGGCTGGCCAACCTCGAGATCATCCGCGCCGGGTGGGCCGAGGTCTACCGCCGCTTCGACCACGGCCGCAAGCCGGCCTTCCTCGCCGCCGAGCGCGAGGCGCAGGACGCCAGGCGCGGCATGTGGAAGACCAGGCGGGTCCGGCGGTGAACACTGGGCAACGATTGCGAGCAGGGAACGTCGGATGATATAGTCTGGGTTTGCCAGTCGCGTCTCGGCTTCGGCCGTGCGCGACCCGCGAGCGTTGCCGGCCCCGGGCCGCAGCATCCCTCTGGGCCCGTAGCTCAACTGGCAGAGCAGCAGACTCTTAATCTGTTGGTTGTAGGTTCGATTCCTACCGGGCTCACCATTCCTCGCGTTTCGCTCGGAACGGTTTCACCCGCTAGTCATCAGCAACACGGCGTCGGCCTGCGGCCTCGCCTTCCCGTTGTCGATTCCTACCGGGCTCACCATCTTTTCAACATTTCTTAACCGTTTTCAGCTTCTGTCGGCGAATCGCATTGTCCTTTCCCCCCAGCGGCCCAGGACTGATCCCGGTCTGAGCCCGTCAGTGGAAGGGTCCCAGCCGGAAGCTCTTCGATGTCGAGCCCGGAGGGCATCGGACCTGTCTGATTTGCCCTCCCAATCGCTGCCGAAAAACGCTAATACTGCGGGACGATATGCGCACACCGACCGCAGCAGATGACGGCAGCAATGTCGCGACGTCCGCGCCGCAGCCCCCCCCGAACATTGCCACAACAGGTAAGCCGCATGCTTGGACCATTGGACTTGCGCTCACCGCAGCGATCATTTCGGCCGGCTCTTTGTTCGTCTCCACCCGCAGCTATGTCGTCTCTCGAGAGGGGGTCGAAACTGCCAAACGCGCCGCGGCGATGAGCGAGTCAGCCCTAAAAGTTGGCCAACGAGCTTATCTAGCGGTTCAGAACTCTCGCGCTGAGATGACATACGAAACGCATCCGGTTACGCCTCTCCCCCCCTTTATTCACCGTGGTTTTCCCCCATCTGCCCTTCCCGCCGTCCCCCGCGAACCATGGTCACCATATTTAGGGGTGAGAACGCTCGCAACCTTCCGGGTCAATTTCGAGGTACACAACAGCGGGCGCACTCCAGGGACCGTGGACTACTTCGACATCGAGATGGACCTTAAACACGGATGGGAACCGTCTGACGGCCAACGACTGGCCGTGCCGGAGCCGCCCGCCGCCGACTACCCCGCCGTTTTCACCTTTCGCCGCTTCGTTCGTTTACAGGCGCATCCGGGTGTCCCTCTCCGTGTTGAGGACTCTGTCGCAATCGCTATAGATTCGCACGCCGCGGCCGAACTGGGTTCCAAAGAGGGACTGATATGGCTCACAGCTGTATTAAAATGCGACTACCGCGATGAGTTCGGAGATGCCCACGAGCTGCGATGGCTCGTGTCGGCAAACCAGCGCGGTGAAGTTGCAGGGCATACGATTGATCGGCCATCGGCCCACATAAGGTAGCAGCCGCGAGGTCAACCCGTCACTTGCCATTACGCCGGTGACAGCATCCTTGTCGCATCGCTCCAGAACTTCCTTCGTCGATCCTAGCCGCCGGGAAGCACACTAGTAGGCCGTCTTGACGAAGGTGCCGCGCTGCTGACGCCATCAATCCGATAGTCAACGGTTGACTGCTGAGCGTACCGGGTTCGTCGGAGACCGGATTCGTTGAATCAGGCCACCTTGGCCTGGGCATAGTACTGCGCTTCGAACTCCGCGGGCGGGATGTCGCCGATCGGCCCGAGCAGGCGACGATTGTTGAACCAGTCGACCCACACCAGCGTGGCGAACTCGACCGCCTCGAGCGACCGCCACGGCCCCTTCCGCTGAATCACCTCCGTCTTGAAGAGCCCAATCACCGACTCGGCGAGGGCATTGTCGTACGCATCGCCGCAGCTGCCGACCGACGGCGCGATGCCGGCGTCGGCGAGGCGGTCGGTGTAGCGCATCGAGAGATACTGCACGCCCTGGTCGCTGTGATGCACGAGGCCGGTGAGGGCGTCGTGGCCGCGCGCGTGGATGGCCTGCTCGAGCGCGTCCAGCACGAAGTCGGTGCGCATCGACGCCGACACGCGCCAGCCGACGATGCGCCGCGCGAAGACGTCGATGACGAAGGCGACGAACACGAAGCCGCCCCACGTCGCCACGTAGGTGAAGTCCGACACCCAGAGCTGATTCGGCCGCGTCGCCACGAACTGGCGATCGACGAGATCGCGCGGCCGCGCGCCGTCGCCCGCGTGGGTCGTCGTGATCCACGCGCGTCCGCGCACGGCGCCCCGCAGGCCCATGCCGCGCATCAGGCGGCCCACGGTGCAGCGCGCGACGCGGAACCCCTCGCGCTTCAGCTGCTTCCACACTTTGCGCGGGCCGTAGACCTGGTGGTTCTCGTCCCACACGCGCTGAATCTCAGGCCGCAGCGTGTCGTCGCGTCGTGCACGCGCCGATCGGCGCGTCGGCTCGACCTGCTGCCGGCGATGGCGGTGATACGTCGACGGGGCGATCGGCAGCGCTCTGCAGATCGACTCGACCCCGAAGCGGTCCCGATGGGCGTCGATGTACGCCACCAGCGCGCCTACTTGGTCCGGCGGTCGAGTGCCGCCTGGGCGAAAAACGCGGACGCCGTCTTGAGAATCTCGTTGGTCCGCTTCAGCTCGCGATTCTCGCGCTCCAACGCGGTCAGACGCTCGCGCTCGCTCGTCGTCAGCCCCGGCCGCTGGCCGGTGTCACGCTCGGCCTGGCGCACCCACTTCCGCAGCGTCTCGGCCGTCGTGCCCAGCTTCGTCGCCACCGCCTGCAGCGCCGCCCACTCCGACGGGTGCGCCGGCCGCTGCTCCATCACCAGCCGGACGGCGCGCTCACGCACCTCCGGCGAAAACCGACTTGGACGTCCCATAGACCCCATCCTCCCAAGAAATGAGGTCTCCGAGAATCCCGGTACGCTTCAGAACCCGTGCCTTTGCCAATCGTCGCAACTCCAGCTCAATCTAGCCGACGACAGCAGCACATGTCAGCGATGACGCATTGGCCGCATCTCTCCTGCCGAGGCACACACGTTTCTCGGCCGTGAGCAACCGCGTTCACATGAAGTGTCTTCCGAACGTCGACCGGCACCGCGTCCTGCAAGAGGTCCTGAGCGGTACTCAAAGCGCATCCGACCTCCGATGAGACCGAGGTTCACGAATAGCCGCATGCAATGCGTGTCCACCGGAAACACCGTTCGATCAAGCCAGGTACATCATGACGCACCGCGCGGTCTTCAGGCCAACCCCCGGCAGGTCGGTGAGGTAGACCTCCAGCGCCTCAGTAGTCATCCGGCGCAGGGGGCGCGGCGACAACGACCCGAAATCCGCAGTCAGTCGGCTGAGCAGGGACTTGATCTCGGCGCGCCTTGACTCGGCTGAGGCCAGCGTCTCTGATCACGCGCGCGATGTCCCGCATGGGAGCGTCTCGCACTGCCTCCCAGGTCGGGTAGCGTCGCCGAAGCTCCCGGTAGACCTTCTCGTGACGACGGCCCCTGGTCCGAGCTGACAGGATGATGAAAACCAGCTCGCTGACCGGGTGTCTCTTGTTGCCGAGACGCGGCGTCCCATACCGCTGTTCAAGACGCACGTTCGCGTCGCGTAGAATCGATGCAGCGTCGGTCGTCTTCACGCTGCTTGGCTCGGCAACTTGCTCACAGTCAGTAGCTTCTGTGAGCCCGGGGCAGATGGCGGCGGGCACTGGAACAGTGATTATCGCTCCGGCTGAAGGTCGACCGCCATGCTAGAATCACGAAAATTTGGCGAATGCCTGGGCGGCGTCGCACGCTCGGGCGGGGCCCCGGCCTTCAGCGGCAGTTCGGCCCAATGGACTCTGATGAACCAGATTCGCTACTCCCAACGCCCGATTGCGGTTGAGTTCTTCGCCGGCGCAGGCGGCCTTTCTCTGGGCCTTGAGCAGGCAGGTTTCGACGTCGTGCTCGCCGTAGACCGCGACGGCTACCATGTGGCGACGCACGAACGAAACTTTCCCTACGGCCTCTCGATCTGCGCTTCGGTCACGGACCTCGATGGTCCGAAGCTCCGCGCCCTGCTTGGCACCGACCGCGAGATCGACCTCGTCGCCGGGGGACCACCCTGCCAGGGTTTTAGCCACATGGGTACGCGCGACGTTCTTGACCCGCGCAACACACTCGTCAACGAGTTCGTACGGCTCGTGCTTGAGCTTAGGCCCAAGGCCTTCCTCATGGAGAACGTTCCCGGGATGCAGTCCGGGGCGACAGCCGCAATCTTCGAGCACGCGCTCCAGCGCTGGCAGAAGGAGGAACCGGGGTACGTGATCACGACACCAGTCCAGACGCTGAACGCGGCGGATTTTGGCGTTCCTCAGAGCCGTGAGCGCCTCTTCGTCCTCGGCGTACGCCGCGACACCGGTCGCCGGGCGCACTATCCGGATGGCCCCGCTGCCGGACAGCCAGCCCGCCCGACCGTTCAGGCAGCCATCGGGGACCTGCCTCGTCTCGAAGAACATCCGGAGTTGCTGGAGCAGGACTGGACGAACTACGACGAGTGGCGACACTGCTCCCCATACGCACGCGTGGCGCGCGGACTCGAGTCGACCAGAGCGACTACTCGCATCCACGCGGCTGGGATAGGTCTTGTGTGAGCTGCAGCGCTGCCGTTCGACATCGCCCAGATATCGCGGCTCTATATGCCGCGACCGTGCCAGGCACGATGGTGCCTGGGCACAAGCTGCCAAAACTTCACCCTGACGGCCTAGCCCCCACGTTGCGGGCCGGTTCAGAGAGCGAGCACGGCTCGTACACTGCGCCGCGTCCGATACATCCTGAGGAACCTCGCTGCATCACTGCTCGGGAGGCTGCACGATTGCACGGGTACCCTGATTGGTTCCGATTCTACCCTGGAAAATGGCACGCCTACAGGCAGATCGGAAACTCGGTCTGCCCTCCGGTGGCGAGGGCCCTTGGCCGGCAACTCATGCTGGTGCTCGGCGAGAGGCCCGAACGCCCCATCGAAGTGCTGGCGCTGCCGAGCGGGTTCGCCCTGCCGGAAGGGCGGCCGCGGCAGCACAAGCGAATCACCCAGTTGTCAGAGTGGCCGAAGATTCTCGAATATCTTCTTGAGCGTGCTCAAGACTCAAAAGGACGTCTCGTCCGTCCGGACTTCTCTGTTGAGGATGTCGAGGCGGCATATGCCGCGACCGCTGCGAACATGCCGAGGAATCCGGCAAGACGCTTCCTGTCGGACCTTGCCAGAAGTCGCAACGTAATCAAGCTGATGGCACCGGTCATGCGGGCCGGGCTGACGATCGTCCAAGTCGGAGACAACGGCACGTACGGGCGCTTCGTCGCGAAGGGGACCCCCGATGGGATTGACTTCAAGGACGGACTCCACATCAGCAGCCGAGAGATCCCAGACGCCACTGATATCCTAACCAAGACCGCCGGACCGCTCAGCGACGCGGTCTTGCTGCGCTACCTCAGGCGACGTCGTGTCGTCGAGCACCTCTTCGGCGACAATGCGCGAATTCAGCTCGAGGGGCCGCGAAACCTCCTGGGTGATTTCGAGCCCGGCGACTTGCACTTTAAAGCCGTCCGTAATGGACGCAATCGTCGCCAAGGGGGCGCTGTTGCTTGTGCCGGGACGCAACGTGCCTCCCGCTTGCCCAGGTCGTCGCCCACTTACGCCGAACCGGCGAAGGCTCGGTCCTGGTCGCTGCGCCGCTCACGACAAGGCACTTTGCCACGTTCCTCGTCTCAGATGGGAAGGACGGTCCGCGCGTTCGTCGAAAAGGCGTGTTCCGTGTGGTTGTCGTAGCAGGCTGCTCAGAGGCAGGCGCCCAGACTCGCGACGTGGTCAAGACCGCGCGCTCAAAGAACAGGCTGAGCGCATGACTGCGAAGAGCGCGCCCACTGGCAACATTGGCAAGTACCGGGGGGCGTTGGAGACGTTGTTCTTCAGCAAATACCAGCCCGGCTTGGACAAGATTGAGTTCACTCGGGAAGAGCTGGGCCAGGCGGCTGCGGCCAACCGGGTGTCGAACCTTGGAGACATCCTCTATTCCATCCGCTACCGGGCAGATCTACCCGAGCGAATTGCAGCTACATGCGAATCCGGGACCACCTGGTACGTGTTCGGCACGGGTACCGGAAAATACGTGTTCCGGAAAAGCGAAGTCATCGAGATCGGGCCGACCCGGAACCAGCTCCAGATCAAGATCCCGGACGCGACGCCAGAGATCATCGCAAAATACGCGATGAACGACGAGCAGGCGGTCCTTGCGAAGGTCAGGTACAACCGACTCATCGACGTGTTTACTGGCTTGACGACGTATTCGTTGCAGAACCATCTTCGAACGAAGGTCCCTGACATGGGGCAGATTGAGATCGACGAGCTTTACGTGTCGCTCGACAGAGAGGGACTGCATTTCGTGATTCCGGTTCAGGCCAAAGGACCACGAGACAAGGTCGGCGCCGTTCAAATTTACCAGGACTTGGCGTTCTGCCGAGCCAAGTTCCCAGGCCTACCGGCCCGGCCGATTGCCGTGCAAGCGATGGCCGACGGTGCCATCGCGATGTTCGCTCTTCGGCTGCAAGATGACCTCGTTCGCGTGGAGTACGAGCGGCAGTATCGGCTCGTTCAACAGGAAGAGCTCGGCGGGCGCGAGCCCAGCTAGCCACGGTCAAGGCACGGGCACGCGGCCGAACGTAGTCGGCCGAGCTGAAGACGATTCGGCCCGGGCCGGCGAATCTCGTCTCCCAGCACCCGAGAGGCTATCGAGACGGCCCATTTGGTCACGTTTTGACAGAAATCGGACGTGTCTTTCTGTTGTGCGAGGCGCGTCGGGTCGCCTGCCTTCCGAGGCTCTCCAAGGTCGGCCGTCGAGTTAAGAGTTTGGACGAGTGACGGGGCTGCGGTAGCATCTCGGCGACGGATGAGCTCATTGCAGACAATGAACTCCAGCGCCTGGGCCGACCCGCCTCATCAGTGGAGTTCGGCCGCTAGACGTTCGGACGCAATCGGTGCAGCGATCTCGCCCTCTGCATCGGGCTACGCCTACCCATGATCGAACTCACTGAACTCGTCCGGAGACTTAGCCCGAGGAAGACCGTCCTGTTCTTGGGGGCGGGTGCGTCGAGCACGTCTGGCGCCCCACTTGGAAGCGCAGTGGCTGAGCGGGTCTGGACCACAGTCGCCGGAGTCGCCCACGCCCGACCATCGGATGACCTGATGGAACTCGGCACGATCCTGGAGATCCGGTTTGGTCGCCACGCCCTCATAGGGGCACTTCGGGAGCTTCTGGCCGACCTCGCGCCAACGGGTGGGATCTTGAGCGTGCCGTACCAACCGTGGGCAGCGGTCTACACCACGAACTACGACCGCCTGGTCGAGCAGGCATTCGCGCTGGCCAAACGACCTCTCACCGTCGTACGTAGCAACTACGACTTCCCGAACGTCGAGTCCAATTCGAACACCTGCTTATTCAAGCTGCACGGGTGCATCTCGGCTGATGCTGTTGATGGCAACCGGGCGAGGATGGTCGTCACCGAGCGTGACTACGACGAGTACGCCGCCTACCGCCAGGTCCTCTTTTCTCGCCTTCAGCTAGATCTTGCTTCTCGCGACGTACTGGTTGTTGGCCAGTCCCTTCGCGACGCGCACATTCGAGCGGCCGTTAAGCACGCCACTGAGCTGAAGCGAAACGCTGGTGCGCCTGGCTCGATCTACGTGCTCTCGTTCGAACGCGACGAAGATCGAGCGTTGGTGATGGAGGGATACGGCGCTATCGTCTCATTCGGTGGGATCGACGAACTGTTTGCCCGCCTTCAGGAGCCGGTTGCGGATGGTAGTGGACTCGCCGCTATTGCCGAGACTGTCGCACACCTACCGCCTCAGCTTCTTGCGGCTGTGGTCGATGTTGCACATGCGCGTCAATTGCCTCCGGCCCCTGATCGCTTGTTTGCTGGAGCCGCCGCAACCTACGCGGACATTGAAAATGGCCTAACCTTTCTCCGGTCGTCCGAACATCGCCTTCGTCAGGCGCTCCAGACGCGGGCCTGCGTCACGCTGACCGGCGTCGCCGGGTCTGGCAAGACCACGATGGCGCGGCGCCTAGCCAGTTCAGCCAATGTCGCAGGGGCCCTCGTCTGGGAGCTGCGCTTCGGCATGCCGCTTGATTCAAAGGCATGGCTCGCAGTGGCGGCTCGGCTTCCAGAGGAAGGCCCCGCGGCAGTCCTGGTTCTCGATGACTGCACGTCTCAGCAGCGACAGGTTAATCTGTTGGTCGATGGTCTCGCCGACCAGGCGAACCCTCGGCTGCGACTCATTCTCACCGCACAGACGAGCCAGTGGGAACCGCGAACGAAGTCGCCTCGCCTGTTCACAAGGGGCGTGGTAGAGCCGCTTAGCAGCCTCGATGGAGCCGAGATCGATGCGCTGCTTGACCTGATAGACAGTCAATCGGACGTACGCCGGCTGGCGGGCCAAGATTTCCTTCTGAAGACCAGATGGCAACGTGCCGCAGCGATCAGAACTCGTTGTTCTGCGGACATGTTCGTAGCGCTCAAGTACCTGTTCTCAACAGACGCCCTCGATACGATCCTGCTCAGGGAGTACGCGGCGCTGAATCCAGACCTCCAGGACATGTACAGGCTTGTGGCCGGCCTAGAAGCAGCGGGAGCCAGAGTTCACCGTCAGCTCGCTCTCCGCCTCTTGGGTATTAGGGCCGACCTGCTCGCGGGTCATCTTCGCAGATACCTGAGCGGCTTGGTGGATGAGTTCGATATCAACCCAGAACACGGGCTATACGGCTTGCGCACCCGTCATCAGGTCATCGCTGAAGTGGTCAGCCGATACAAGCTGGCCGACGAGGAGAAGCTTACCGATCTGCTGTCGGGCGTCGTCGCAGCCATCAACCCGACGCCTTTCTGGAACGTGCCACCACCAGTGCTATCTGCCTCAGTGAGTTCGGCATAGGGCGAATCTCCAGTTCCGCCAAGCGGCGCCAGCTCTATGAACAGTTGATATCAGTCGCGCCGACGGAACGGGTGCCCAGACATCGTCTCGTTCGCGAGCTGCTTGATGCTAGCCTTCTGGCTGAGGCCGGAGCAGGCGATCACAGAAGCTGAGCCGGACGGTCGGCTCAGACTCACCGCTCCGTCGGTATCGCGTGTTGCTGCTGATAGCAAGAGCAACCGAGACGGAAGGCCTCATGCGCGAAGATCGCATTGCATTGCTGGCTGAGGCTCGGTCGGCCGCACTGAGAGCCATCGATGCGTCCAAGGAAGATAAATACGGATACTCGACGCTGATGCGCGTTGCCGAGGCCCGTCACGCCGTGGCTGGACGTCTGGACTACTTCGACGAAGCCCTCGAGAAGATGAGAGAAGGCACCGCGCTGATCGCAGATCCGACACTGACAGAAAGTGCTCGCAAACTCGGAGTCACGACGTTTGGGCTTGAAGGAGAGGCCGGACGTCTCAGCCTAACGGCATGTGGCTGGGGCAGGCCGTCCCTTGCACCCCAGTTCATCTTCCGCGAACCCGAACCGAACCTCACCCCGCATGACAAAGGAACCTCGACGCGGGTGCCGGGCGTTGGTCAGTTGAGGGAGCGCACGATTCGCCCGGCGTATGGCTGCTACGGCGACTATTGCGTACTCGGACAGCGGGCACTGTTCGCCGTCGCGGTCCAGAGGCGCACCGTGGCTAACCTCCCACATCTCCCGCATCGCCATGTTGTTGCGGCCTTCACGCGATGTCACGCTCGGCGAGGCGGACGACGTCCAAATGCTGCAACTAGCCGCCAATTTGGTTCCAGCTGGCTAAATTGCGGCTCACCATCACCCCTCCTCCACCGGTCAACAAGTTGCGGGCGTTCGCGAGCGCCATCCCACGCTGGAATCGGACCGGCACCGTTCAGCTCCTGCGAGGCTTCGGCGGGAGCGGCACGTCGACTTCGGAGTAGCTGCCGGGAGTCGCGGACGCCACGGCGGCGGCGACGCGATCCGATGTTGCCGCACCAGAGACCACTTCGTGCTGCCCGTGAGCACGACGATCGCAATTCGGCGGGCGCGCAAGTTTTGCTGGTAACGGATCCGGCGGTCGGTGGTGAGCAAGACGTCGAAGCCTGCCTCTTCTGCAGCGCCGAGCAGCGCGCCGTTGCTGAGGGTGTTCCAGCCTCTGGACCGAGCCGTGTGAACGGTGTGCCCGGACAGCGCGTGGGCCAGTCCCTTCGGCGTGCCGTGGTCAAACAGCACTAGCACTGGCTGGGGCTTCGGACCGAAGGCTCTCCGCCACGAACTCAAGGACGGCCGTCACCTGATCACGGGAGACGTCGAACTGCTCCATGACCTCATCGACGCTGAGGTCTTCGAGATTCTCGATGACGGTGGCGACGGGCAGACGGGTGCCCTTGAACACCCAAGCGCCGCCGACCCGGTCGGGCACACTCTCCACTGCGGGGCATTGGGACCAGTCAAGCGCGGCCATGGGACGACCTCCTGCTCCGTCAGTTTAGGGGATGCCGTTCCGCGTCCGGCTTTCAGGCAGCCGCCGAAGCTCCCTCAGCCTTCACAGCCGGGGCGCCATCTGGTTTCAACTCGCACAAATTGGCTGACGCCTCCAACTGCAATCGCATCAACGGTTTCCGCGTGAGCGCGTCGTCGACGCGTACGCCTCAACCGCGCCGTATGGCACTGGTGTGGCAGTGGAGCAAGATCCCCCTCGCGCACCATGGGCGTTAGCTCACTCGCCTCCTGCGACTCCTCAGCAGACGCGACGCGCGCTCCAGGCGCATCGCCGTGGCACGCAGGTAGCGAGACGTGGTCGTGAGGTTGGTGTGGCCGAGGAAGTCGCGCACGTCGTGCAGCTCGGCGCGCGATTCGAGCAGCCCGCACGCGAACTCGAGGCGCAGGTCGTGGAAGTGCAGGCCGACAACTGCGACCTTATCGCAGGTTGTGCGCCAGGTGTTCGGGCGTCCGGCGGCAGCGCCTCGCCTTCCGGGTCGGTCCGCAACATCTCGAGCACGGCGGTCGAGCCCGTCGACACTGACGCGATCAACAGGCCGCGCCGGTGTGGCGTAACCACCCAGTCGGCGGTCCGTCGCCCTCGGCCCGCGACGCGTCGAGGGCCGACCGATGCGCCAGCTGATGACGGCTCAGGCCGGCCGGCCTGGGCCCACGCTGCCGCCCTCGTCGTCAATCGGTGGCGGTCGAGGAACGCATCTGGGTAGTCCGCTGCCCATCCCCGCCGGGCGCGAGGCCGCCGGCCGGGGGTCGTCCCCCAGGCGTGAGCCTCTCAGCGCGTGCCGAGGGTCTTGACCAGCTTGTTGTACATGCCCATGACCAGCAGCGGCGTCGGCCATCGACCGACGAACTGACTGGCGCGCGTGCGACCCGAGACTTCGAGCGCCAGCGACGTCGCCATCGCGCCGAGCGCGGCTATCAGGAACCAATGCGACGGGATCTTCGCGCTCTGCTGCTCGATAAGCCGAGCCGTCGGGGCCTCGGCATGCTCGGGCCTGACGACCGGGGCCGGTCCGTCCGACATCGACTCCTCAGCAGCTGGATTGACGTCGAGTTTGCTCATAATCCGATTCTAGCCCAGCCTCGGCACCGTCCTTGCTTCAGTTGCCGGCATGTCGGACGAACTTCAGCCAGCGGCGCAAGGCGCCGGTCCTCTCCTCCAGCGCGACTACTGGGCCGTTTTCGGGACGTGCGACAAGTCGCCATCCGAGGTCATGGCGCACGTCAAGTCCCGCTTCTGCGAGTTCCCGCCGACGGCGCTCGTCACGTTCGAAGCCCCCAACGGCGTGGCGCTCGACGCGGAACTGGACATCGTCATCACCCCGGGGCAGGACTGCCGCGTCCGGGTGCTCCACGAGGACGCGCAGAGCCTGACGCTCGGCACCCTGGAAGGCCATCCGGAAGCGGGCCGCATCACGTTCGGGGCGTATCGCAATCGCGCGCGGGACGTCATCTTCCACATCCGCAGCCGCGCCCGCTCTGCCGACACGGTGAAGCTCCTGGGGTTCCTGGCGGTTGGGGAGGCCATGCAGACCGACACCT
The DNA here is from genome assembly GCA_963834325.1 of uncultured Acidobacteriota bacterium. Lineage (GTDB taxonomy): Bacteria > Acidobacteriota > Vicinamibacteria > Vicinamibacterales > UBA2999 > CADEFD01. The sequence continues at coordinate 686,532 of CAWIBL010000012.1, read as the reverse complement.
GGACCGACTTCATCAACAACGCCGCCGCGTCGCTCGGCGCGCGCATCGAGGGCCCGATCCGCGCCGACACGCGTGAGGTCGAGGAAGTGCCCGAGGACGGCCCCGACCAGCGCTGCCCCACCTACCTGGCGGTCGGTGACTGATGGCCGAATGGCGGTTCCTGCGCGGGTGGTCGAGCGACGAGCTGGCGGGACGCCTGCAGCAGCTGGCCGCGGCGCCGCGCAACTTCGATGCGGTTGACGATGCCATGACCGCCGAGCACGGCTGGCGGCACTACTACTCCGAAGCCGTTATCGCGCGCGACTCCGAACGGGAGTCGTCGTTCGAGCGCGTCAGCCAAGCCCTTGCGCACTACCGCTTCTCGGACCCGTCGATCGTCACCGCGCACTTCGATCCGGACACGCCGCTGCAGGGCCGTCGCTTCCTGCTCGAAGTCAAGGTCTGGGGCCTGCGCTATCTCTGCCCGACCGTCGTATCGCAGGTGCGCGATGAACCCGATGCCTACGGCTTCCGCTACGACACGCTGGCCGGCCACATCGAACGCGGCGTCGAGTGGTTCCTGCTGACGAGGGACGCGGCCGGCAACATCCGCTTTCGCATCGAGGCGCACTGGAAGGACGGCGAGCTGCCGAACTGGTGGAGCCGCCTCGGCTTCCACCTGCTGGCCCAGCGCTACCAGCGCCGGTGGCACCGCCGGGCCCATCATCGCCTCGCTTTTCTCGCTCGCCATGGGCCGCTGGCACCGCCGTTCCCCGATGCTTGGGGGTTGGCCCACCAGGGGATCGACGTCGAATTCATCTACCATCCGAGAAAGAAGTGACCGACATGGCTCAGGCATGGATCAATGACGCTCTCGTCACCGGCGCGCTCAGCGGCATGCGCAGCATGGCCGGCCCGACGACGCTCTCGCTTCAACAGGGCGGCTATCCGGCCGGCGCGATGGCCGTCCTTGCGATCGGCGAGATGGTCGTGGACAAGATGCCGTTCGTGGGCAGCCGGCTCGCGCCCGCGCCGCTGGCTGGTCGAGCCGTGATGGGTGCGTTGGCGGGCGGCGTGATCGCTCGGCGGGGACGCGGCAACGTCGTGGCCGGCGCGGTCGTCGGCGCGGCGGCGGCGATCGCCGCGGCGTATCTCGCCTACCACGCACGGAAGCGGCTGCCGGTGTCCGGTGCGCTGGGTGGCGCGATCGAGGATCTGTTGGTGCTCGGGATCGGCGCGGCCAGCCTCGCGCGCCGCCGCCAGCGGTGACGTAGTCACGGCGCGACGGCGACGCCCTCGCGCGCCTGGTCGGTGACCAACTACCGGGCAGACCGAAGGCGGTGCGGCAGCGTGATCGAGGCCTACAAGGCGGAGTGCGACCGCATGCAGGCTCGACGGCTTGACTGCCTAACGCTGCACGACGGCAACGGCATAAGGCTCGTGGCCCACGCCGGTCACCGTGGCGACGACGCGGCGTGAGCGGAGGTCGATCAGGTAGAGGTGACCAAGCTCCTGCGAGAACGGCGGCGACGAGGGTCCGCCGCTAATCACCGCGTACCGGCCGTCGGACGTGATCGCCGAACCCTTGGGACGAGCCGGCTGTCCGTCGGGCCGCGCCAGCGGGATGCGCGCGATCTCTGCGTCAGGATGGCCGGCGAGCGCCTGCTCGATGTTCACGATCGACACGTTGCCCGCGCGCACGTTCGGCACCACCACCTCCCGGCCGTCGGGCGTGACCGACGGGATCAGTGGATGCGTCTGCTCGGACGGATCGTCGGTGCCGACCAGGACGCGCGCCACTTCGGCGCGGGTCGCGCCCGTGGTCGCCAGGTCGACGTCGATCACCGTGATCGTGTTGCCCGCGGAGCCATCGCGCTGACTCCCGCCGTTCGCCACGATGATGTGCCGCCCGTTGGGGGTCGCGGTGATGCCCCATGGGCCGACCTGCATCGGGATGCGACGGATCTCCGCGCGCGTGTCTCCTCGTAGCGCGCGACCGACGTCGATGACGGACACATCGTTGGTGCCGCCGTTGGCCGAGAACACGTAGGCGCCGCCATCGGTGGCGCGGCCGAGCGCCAGGCCGTTCGGGTTCGGGAAGCATCCGAAGCTCTTGTCCGGCGCGCGCACCGCCAGGTTCCGCGGCGGGCCGTACGGCGCGACATACGGCACCGGGAAATCGGGACACGCAAATCCCGGCGAGCCGAGCGCAAGCTCCACGGTCGCCGCGGAGGCTCCCGGTCCGCCGGTCCACGAACGTGATGCGATTGCCGCCATCCTCGGTCAGATGATTCTCGGCGTTGGCGATGACCAGGATCTCGGGCAGCAGCACGATGCCGAGCGCGCCGAAACCGCCGGAGTCCATGTGCCTTCGAAGGGCGTTCGCAGTGCGGTCGTTCCGTGCGGACAGCAGGTCATCGATGTCGAGCACCGCGATCTGTCCGCGGCCGCCATGCTGGCGAAATGTGGAATTGTCGATCGCGCCATGGTGATTCACCGCGTAGACGGTGCGGCCGTCCTCGCTCACGACGAGGTTGGCCGGATCGCCGAGCAGTCCTCCATCCAACGCATCCGCCGCTACTTTGCTGCGGCCAATGATCGCATTGGCTGTCCGGTCGTTCGCCGGATCGAGGGCGGCTTCGAGCGAAACGGCGTACAAGTACGGAAGGCGGCGGCCCGCGGCGAGGATGTAGCGGCCCTGGCCCGCCGTCTCCTGCGCGACCGTCGGCATCAGGAGAACGATCGTTGCCGCAAGTGCCAGGCCGATTGGGGCGAATCGTCGCGGGTGAACTCTCATCGCGGCGCGATTATAGGCACATCAGGATTCTCGCCTGGAACGGTCGAGTCTGCCAAAATGGTCGTCGATGGGCACCGCTAACGATTCGAATCGGCCGCAGCCACGCGCGCGCAGCGCCGCCACGATGGCACTCCTCGCGGTCGCTTTGTTCGCCGCTGCCGTCGCGCTCGTTATCTGGTCGAGGTCTTCGTCACAGCCCTTCGGGAGCCTGGAGCACGAGGAAGTGTCGGCGTTTTCTCGCATCCGTATCCGTCGCGACGGCGACGTCCGCGCGATGACGTTCGTGCGCGACAACGGCCGGGAGGTGGTCCAGAGCCGTGTCAACCTGAGCGCTCCCCACACGCTGGTCTCGCCGTACGCCCGCAGCATGTTTGCGAGCTACCTCTACCAGCCTCAACCGCGTCGCGTGCTGATCGTCGGCCTCGGCGGCGGAGCGATGGTCCGCTTCCTGACCCACTACGAACCACAAGCGCAGATCGACGCCGTCGAGATCGATCCTGCTGTCGTCCGGCTCGCGGACCAGTACTTCGACGTGCGCTCCGGCGGCAACGTGCGCGTGCATACCGCCGATGCAGTGGCGTTCGTGGCGTCCGTCGCGGACCGCTACGACCTGATTCTGATGGACGCGTTCCTGCGTCCGTCGAGCGACACCGATACGACCGGCGTGCCGGCGCGTCTCAAGACGCTGGAATTTCTAGGCCGCCTGAAGCAGGCGCTCGCCCCGGGCGGCGTGGTGGCGTTCAATGTCAACGAACATGCCAGCATGGCCGACGACATCGCCGCGGTAACCACCGCGTTCGGCCAGGTTGCCGTCTACCGCAGTCCCCCTTCGGGGAACAAAGTGATCATCGCCGCCGCGGGTGCCATGCCAGCCGATGACGACTTGAGCGCCCGTGCCGACGCGCTCGATGTGCGCTTCGGCGGGGCGCTGGCGCTGGCCGGCGTCGTGCGGAACCGGGAATAAGGGTTGTTGGAAATGATCTTCGGCGTGAGCCCCACGAAGAAGGCTGCCGTCATCGCGCAAACCACCGGCTCGCGCCCCGCTCACCCAGGCGCCGACGCCGGGCGGCTAGGCAACCGCATTCTTCGCGAGGCTGGTGTCGAATGACGATGCTCTACCCGATCGTGCTCGAAGCCGAAGACAACGGGCCATCAGCGCGTACGTGCCGGGACTGCCCGTTTACGTCGCCGCAGACATGCGGCGAAGGCCGAACGCGCCATTCGTGTCGTCCTGGCGGCATATCTGGAGGCGCATCCCGATAGTCGGCCTGGCGCGCAGGTCCGCGTGGCGCGCTTCTCCGACAAGGGAAGGGGCAAGGTCGATATCGTCGGTGTCGCCGCGCTGGTGGGCTCCAGGCGGAGCGCCACAAAGGCGCGCGCTTCAACGGGCAAACGGCCAGCTCGGGGGTCGACCGCCGAAGACCGCGACCGCGTCCTTACAGGCGGTTCCCGAGTGACACGAATTGGGCTCCGCGGTGCAGCGGCGTCGCCGGCTATCGGGCGGCCACTCGGCCGAGGAGAGGCGCCAGGAGCCGGTTGCGGACCACATGCCACAGCCTGGGCCCGCGCGGCCCCTCCACGATCTCGCCCAGGAAGAAGGTCACGTCGTCGTGGGCCAGGTCGTGGCTCCCGGCGTGCGACCGGAGGGCGGACAGCAGTCGATCGCCGAGGGTGTCGAGCTGTTCGCCGCCATCGGTGAGCAATGCCTCGACACCCGCGTCACCGAACTCGATGCCGTCGGGTGTGGCCGCCTCGAGGACGCCGTCGGTCACGAGCAAGATGCGGTCGCCCACACCCAGTTTGAAGCGGCGGCGCGTGAACCCCGGTGACAGCGTCGTCCCGAGCGGCAGGTCGAAGTAGCCAGGGCCGCTTGCCTCGGTGGCCGGGCTGTCGAGGCGTGTCCACCGCAAGTCGCGGGTGCGATAGAGCCACCCCGGCGGGTGACCGGCGTAGCCAACCGTGAGCCGCTGCGCTGGCGGGTAATAGGTGGCAATGGCGGCTGTGGCCAGCGTGGCTATTCCCGCGCGATCGAGCCGCCGGTCGAGGCGTGCGAGGACGCGCCGGTCGTCGATGGTATCCACACTTCGCTGCAGGTGTTCGTGCATCTCGGCGCCGACCGCGGCGATGGTCGCGCCATGGCCGGCGACGTCGGCCAGGAAGACGCGGGCGATCAGGCCGGAGCCGCACACCGAGAGGTAGTGAATGTCGCCTCCGCTCGCACCGTGGCAGGGGCGCGAGTAGAGCAGGCCTCGCAGGCCCGGCAACTCGATGCGTTCATGGACGATGTTGTTGCCGCCCCGAACCTCTCCGCAGACGAAACGGGAGGCCTCGCTCGGTACCGCCTCGGCTGGCGCGGGGAAGTTCACTGGCACGATGTCCGATTGTAGTCGTACCGTGGACACGAACGCCCTCAGCGCTGGCGATTCCTCCAGCAGATCCCCAACGCACGTCAGGCCGTTCACGCGGTCCCCTATGCATCGCAGCAGGCGCGTTGCCCCAGCCACGACTTCGTCTCGGGTCAGCTCAGGGATTGATTACCCGTGGCGCGGTCCTGCGCGACCGCAGGCGGCCGTCTATTCCGAAGACGCGCGATCCATCTCGGCGACGACCCCGAACTCGTACTTCGGGAGCCACTTCCAGGCGCCGACGACCTCGATGCCCCGGTAGTCCGCATAGCCTCGCCAGTCGACGCCGTCATTTCCTTGCGTCGCGTCCGCGGCCATCCGCGTGAGCGGCGGCGCATCGTCGGGGAGACCGTTCGTGTCGGCGGCCGGCGCAGATACGCGCAGGCGAAGCGGTGCCTGCGTGCCCGGCTCCGGAGGCAGGAGCCCCATGGCGCGGAGCTCGGCCGGGAACCGGCTGTTCGAGAGCATCATGCCGTTTCGATCGAAGGCGTAAGTCTCGCAAGAGGGCGTGGGGCCCGGCTGCGCCAGGATGTGCAGAAACTCTCTCCGCGCGTCCAGAGTGAAGACGAGGAGCGCAGGGATGTGGCCCGGGAGGTCGATGCGGGCGCCGACCAGCATCACCAGGCCGTGGGGCGGGCTGCAGTCGCCGTCTCCGTCGAGCGGCAGCGAGATCGCGCGGCCCTCGTCCATGATCTTGGCCCGGAACCTCGCGCGCACCTCTCTATCGAGCGCGCTGCCCCCTTGCTGGAAAAGCACCCGCTCCTCCCATGACAGCTCCACGCCGATCGCGCCGAGGGCCCGCTGGTGCTCGTCGAGCTGCAGCGTGAGGCGGCGGTAGATCCGGCCGACCGGCGACTGGCGATCGCCGACAGCTGGCGCTCGCACGATGCTGGCGACGTTGTCGCGGGCGCTGTCCGCGATCCGGGCCACGGCCTCCTGTCGCTGATCCAGCCTCGTGACCAGCGCCTCGACACGCGCCTCGAGCAGCGCCGTCAAGAGATCCAGGACTTCGACCTGGTGCAGGGGCGTGTCCTGCCGTTTCGTCGACGCCTCACGCCTCGGCTTCGACTCGCTCCGCGACCGATAGACGACGACGGGGCAAGGCGCGTTCGCGAGGATGCGGGCCGGCAGACTCCGGATCGCTCCCTTGAACCAGCGACGCGGCCGCTCCTCCATGACCAGGAGGTACGCCTTCTCGCGCTTCGCCACCTCGATGATCACCTTCTCCGGCTGTCCAACCATCGTCACGTGACGGTAGGGGACGCTCGAGTCGGGCGGCACGAGTCTCCGGAGCTTGCGCTCCGCATCGCCTTCGAGCATGTGCACCGCTTCGTGGAGCATCCCCTCGCCGCTCGACTCCTGCAGCGGCATGACGTGAAGGAGCACCAAGGTGGCGGCGTGGTGGGCCGCGAGGCTCGTGGCGAGCGCCAGACCGGACTCCGCCTCGCCTGCGAGGTCCGTGGCGAAGATGATGGTTCTCTCGGTCATTCCGGGCCGTCGAGCCTCCGGGGGGAAAGCGCGAGCGTCACATCTTACTCTGCTCGAGAAGCTCGTCGGCTGTTCGGTCCGGGGAGCGCCTGCGAAGGACCTTGCCAAGCGCGGCGGTCAGATCCATCCTGATCCAGGACTGTGAGCGCCGACCCCGTCATGAAGCATCTGCCCGCCGACGCGCTCGCCGGCGTCGTCACGATCCTGACGGTGCACCAGCCGCTCATCCTGGCCCTGCATGCGGCCGGCCTGGTGTCGTGGCGCGCCTACGATCTGCGGCCGGTCGCGCCGTTCGGCCTTCCGGCCCTGGCTTCGGCGTCCCTATGGGGTGCGGCATGGACGCTCGGGATTGCGCGCCTTGGCCGGAGCGCCGGCGGCCGGCCCCGGCATCTGCGGGCGGCCGTGGCCGGAGGCGCCCTGACCACCGCGGTCGGGGCCCTGCTGATCGTGGCCGGACGCGGCGTGCCGCTCGCGGGGATGTCTCCAGCGGCCGCGGCGTTGGGCAGCCTGTTCGCGAACGGACTGTGGGCCGGCGCGGCGTCCTGGACCTCGGCCCGCATCCGCCTCGCCGCGGCCCACCCGGGCAGGCCCCGCGCCGCGGCGTGATTGTCGTCGTGCACCTGGGGCGGCCTGACCCGCGTCTTATGGCCGGCGAGCCGTCAGGCGGCTGAAGGCAATCCGGACCTTCGGGGCGAACGTAGATGAGAAAGAGACGGCGGCGCGCTCTTTGGGGGCAACGACGGTATGACGCTCACACGCTGGATCGCAGCACTCCTCGTCGTCGGCGCGCCGTGGACGGCGGCCGCGCAGACCTTCGATCACGGCGCCTTCGACGCACTCCTCAAGGCGCACGTGGTGAACGGGATGGTCGATTACGACGCCTTTGCCGTGGCGCCGACCTTCCCCCGCTACCTGTCGGCCCTGGCGGCGTTCACTCCCGCCTCGCTGCCGCGCCCCGAACAGCTCGCCTTCTGGATCAACGCCTACAACGCCTACACCATTCAGCTCATCAACCAGCACGGCGAGCGTAAGTCGATTCGCAACATCAACCGCACGTTCGGGTTCGTGAAGGCTTACGGGCCGTGGACGGAGAAGCTGGCCACCGTCGGCGGGAAAGCTTACGGCCTCGATGAGATCGAGCAAGACATCATCCGCCCGACCTACGAGGAGCCGCGCATCCATTTCGCCTTGGTGTGCGCCGCCATGGGCTGTCCGCCGCTGCGCAGCGAAGCCTATAGCGGTGCCCGGCTCGACGCGCAACTCGAGGACCAGGGTCGGGTGTTCGTGACCATGCAGCCAGAGAAGAACCGGGTCGACGTGGCCACCCGCACCGTCTTCCTGAGTCCGATCTTCGTCAGCTTCCGCGACTACATCAAGGACTTCGGCGGCAGCCCGGCCAGCGTCGGCCGCTTCATCGCCCGCTACTTTGCCGCGGGCCCCGAGAAGACGCTGCTGCTCGGCGGACAGTTCCAGGTCAAGGAAACGGACTACGACTGGACCCTCAACTCCCAGGCCAACGCCCGGACGCCGTCGCGATGACGCCGTCGCGCAGGAGACGATGACATGGGCCTCGCGACCCTGTCGCGCATCCTGCGCGAGCCGGTGCTCCAAGAGACCAAGCGCAACCTGGCCCGCAGTTGGGCGCGGGTGGACCCGCAGCACCGCGGCGCCCAGCAGATGCTCGGCCGACAGGCCAATAGCTGCGGGGCCACCATCGGGGCCATGCCCCGCTGCGACTTCGCCTGTCGCGGCTGCTACCTGGGCGAGGACGCCAATCGCATCCCGCCGGCGAGCCTCGAAGAGATCAAGCGCCAGATGCGGGTCTTGGCGCCGCTGCTCGGCAATCCCGGCAACGTGCAGCTGACCGACGGCGAGATCACGCTGCGTCCCGACGACGAGGTGATCGAGTTGCTGCGCTACGCCGTCAGCCTCGGGCTCATTCCGATGGTGATGACGCACGGCGACTCGTTCCGGCGCCGCCCCGGCCTGCTCGAACGCTACATGGTGGAGGGCGGCCTGCGCGACGTCAGCATTCACGTGGACACCACGCAACGCGGCCGGCTGGGGGCCCGCTGGCGCGCGGCCCGCACCGAGGCCGACCTGAACGACCTGCGCGGCGAGTTCGCGGAACTGGTGCGCCAGGCGCGCGCCACGACCGGGCTGCCCCTGCGCTGTGCCACGACGGTCACCGTGACCCGCGACAATCTCGACGGGGTCGCCGACGTGATGCGCTGGCTCAGTCACAACGGCGACGTCGTCCGCATGATCTCGTTCCAGCCGATGGCCCAGGTCGGCCGCACCGAAGACGGGCTCGGCGGCGGCGTCGATGGCGGGTCCCTGTGGCGCGCCATTGCGGCCGGGTTGCCGGCCGGGCACGTCGTCGACGAACTGCAGCGCGGCCACCAGTGGATTGGACATCCCGACTGCAACCGCTTCGTCCACGGGGTGCTGGTGCGGCGGCACGGGGTCCCGGTGGACTACATGCCGCTCCGCGTCGAAGGAGCCGAGGTGGGGCCGCCGGAAGTGGACGGCTTCCTGGCTCGCTTCGGCGGCATCTCGTTCCGCCGTGATTCCCCGCTCGAAGCCACGGCTCGCGCCGTGGCCGTCACGGCCCGGGCGCCGTGGTTCGTGACCAGGGGTTTCGTGCGCATGGCGCGCGCCTGGCTCGACCGCATCGCTCCCGGGGCGCCGCTGCGGGCCGTGCGGGAACTGTGGCGCGGCGACGTGCGGCTCGATCCAATCGTCATCGTCAGCCACCACTTCATGAGCCGCGAGGAGCTGGAGACGGAGCGCGGCAAGGAGCGCCTGGCCCACTGCGTGCTGCACGTCGACATCGACGGCGAGACGATCTCGATGTGCGAGGCCAATGCCCTGGGCCGGCGCGCCGACCTCTACCGCCGGCTCGAGGCGAACGCCCCGCCCGCCGCCGCGCCTCAGTCGCTGATATCGTTGAGTCGATGAGCACTCCCCTGCCCTCCTCCCTGGCTCCGACCCGGCCGCAGCGCCGCCCGCGCGCGGCCGTCGTCGCCGGGGTCGTGCTGCTCGTGGCGGGCCTTGCGCCGATGTGGGCGCAGACGCCGGCGACCCCGCACGATGTGTGGCTCGACCTCGACACGGCCATGGGCCCCATCGTCGATCCGCCCCGCGACGTCGACGACGGCCTGACCCTGATTCAGGCCCTGGCCACTCCCGAGGTGCGAGTCGTCGGCATCAGCGCCGTGTTCGGCAACGCGCCCCTGCCCGAGGCGGTGCCCAACACGCGCGCCATCGTGGAGCGGTTCGCGCCCGGCCTGGCGGTGCACAGCGGCGCGGCCTCTGGCGACGATCTCGGGCAGGAGACGGACGCCACCCGGGCGCTCGCCGCCGCCCTGGAGCGCCAGCCCCTGACGCTGCTCGCGCTCGGGCCGGTCACCAACGTGGCCACGGTGGTGGCCCGCCGCCCCGACCTGCGTCCGCGCATCCGCCGGATCGTGCTGGTGGCGGCGCGCCGTCCCGGCTTCGACTTCCACCCGGCCGGACGACCGGAGTTGAAGTTTCCCGACGCCAACTTCGAGAAGGACGTGGCCGGGATGCAGACGTTGATCGACTCCGGCATCCCCCTGGTGTTTGCCGGCTACGAAGTCAGCAGCGACGTCTGGTTGACGCGGGCCCACCTCGACGCCATCGCCGCCCGCAGCCCGCGCGGCCAGTGGATCCGCGACACCAGCCACGCCTGGCTCGCCTACTTCGAACGGGCCCTGAAGCTGCCGGGATTCAATCCGTTCGACACCCTGGCCGTGGGCTGGGTCGCGCACCCGGAGTGGTTCACGTCGGTCGCAGTCCGCGCGCACATCACCCGTGGCCCAGACGACCGGGTCGGCACGGGTCCGGCGGCCGGCCGGGCCAGCAAGGCCTACCTCGTGTGCGAACCTGTCGAAGGCGGCACGTCGCCCCACCTGTATCTGACGGCCAGCGCGCCGTCGTTCGTGCCATGGCTGGTCGAACGTCTTTCCGCGCGCTGATGGTGGTGCCGCTGGTGCTGCTGACGCTGGTCGTGCCGGCGTCGAGCCGCACTGGCCCGGCGCCCTTCGATCACACCTACGCGGTGTGGCACGACCTGGTCCGCCAGCACGTGCGCTGGCTGCCCGACGAGGTGCAGTCCCGTGTCGACTATGCCGGCTTCGCGGCCGACCGCACGCGTCTGGCGACGGCCCTGGACGCGATGAGCGCAGTCGATGCCGCCGCCTTCGCCGGCTGGAGCCGGGAACAGCAGATGGCCCTGCTGGTCAACGCCTACAACGCGTTCACCGTGGAGCTCGTGCTCACCGGTGGCCCGGACCTGACCTCGATCAAGGAGCTGGGGTCGCTGCTCCGCAGCCCGTGGCAGAAGCCCTTCTTCACCATGTTCGGGGCGCGCCGCGACCTCGACTGGATCGAGCATCAGCAGTTGCGGCCGCGTTACCAGGAGCCGCGGCTGCACGCCGCCCTCAACTGCGCCTCGATCGGCTGCCCGGCGCTGCGTCCGGACGCCTTCGTCGCCACCCGGCTCGAGGCCCAGCTCGATGACAGCATGCGCCGCTTCCTGCGCGACCGCACGCGCAACCGCGTCCGCGAGGGGCGGCTCGAGGTCAGCATGATCTTCAAGTGGTACGCGGGCGACTTCGAGCGCGGGGACACCGGCCTGCACAGCGTCGCCGACCTGTTCGCCCGCTACGCCGACGCCCTGTCCCCCGACCCTGGCGTGCAGGCCGCGCTGAGGCGGCGCGAACTGGCGGTATCGTATCTGCCTTACGACTGGTCGCTCAATGTCATCCACCGCTGACCTGCCCCTCGGAACGGTTGCCCTCGGCGCTGGCGGGCCGTTCTTCCTGCGCCTCGACGACACCGCCGGCCTGACCGCCTACCTGCGGCAGCGCGGCTGGATCGGCTCCGACGAGATCATCGAGTCGATGGCGCCGGCCGGCGACGGCAACATGAACTGCACCATCCGCGTGGTGACCAACGCCCGGCGGCTGGTGGTCAAGCAGGGCCGGCCATGGGTGGAGCGCTATCCCGACATCCCGGCTCCAGCCGGCCGCACCCTGGCCGAGGCCGCGTTCTACGAGGCCGTGTCGCCGGTGCCGGAACTGGCCAGCCGGATGCCGGCGCTTCTCGGCATCGACGCCGAGCACCGCGTGCTGGCCATTGCCGACTGCGTCGGCTTCACCGACGTCACCGGCGTCTACGAAGGCGCATCGCTGGACAGCGCGGTGCTGGACGGGTTGCTGGCCTATCTCGCCGCGCTCCACCGCCTGCCGGTGAGCGACCCGGCGGCGCTGCCGTTTGCCAACGACCCGATGCGGACGCTGAACCACGCCTACATCTTCGCGCTGCCCCTGGTCTGCGATGCCGCGACAGCGGCGCGGCTCGAGCGCCTCACGCCCGGACTGTCACGGCAGGCCGCACGGGTCGCCGCCGACGCCGCCTTTGCCGACGCGGTCGGCCGCCTCGGCGACCTCTACCTGCACGGGGCGCCGCGGGCCCTGCTGCACGGCGACTTCTTCCCCGGCAGTTGGCTGGCCCAGGGCCCCGACGTCAAGGTCATCGATCCCGAGTTCTGCTTTGCCGGCGCGCCGGAGTTCGACTACGGGGTAATGGCTGCGCACCTCGTCCTCGCCCACCAGGACCCCGCGCTGGCCCAACGCGTCGCGGCGGCAGCGGCCGCCGCGGGACTCGATGCGGCCCTGGTCGCGGGATTCGCCGGCGTCGAGGTGATGCGCCGCCTCATCGGCGTCGCGCAACTGCCCAGGCTCGCCCGCTCGCTCGCCGCCAAGACCGCGCTTCTCGACCGTTCCCGACGGCTGGTCGTCGGCCGCGAGCGGTTCGCCTAGCCGCGGGGCTCTCGGCGCGGTCTACCCCGCCGCCGCCAGCGTCGTCGCCGCGGCCCGGTAGCGGACACAGCGGCGGCCGCTCCGCTTGCCGGCATACATCGCCTCGTCCGCCTTCTTCAGGAGAGTGGCGGCGTCGTGTCCGTCGAGCGGCGCCAGCACATACCCGATGCTCACCCCCACGCCGCACGGCTCGCCGGCGGCCGTGAGGGGTTCGCTCAACGCCGCCTGGAGGTTATGGGCCAGCGCCCGGGCCCCGTCTTCGCCCGGCAGTCCGGACACGACCACCACGAACTCGTCGCCACCGAACCGCGCCGGCACGTCGCCGGGGCGCAGCATCGACTCCAGCCGGCGGGCCACGCCCACCAGCAGTTGGTCACCGGCGTCGTGGCCCAAACGGTCGTTGACGGCCTTGAAGCCGTCCAGATCGAGGAGCAGGATCGCCGTCAGGTGCCCGGGGCGGGCGCCGGGCAGCACGCGCGCCAGCGTGCTGCTCAGGCCGCGCCGGTTCCTGAGCCCGGTCAGGACGTCGGTGTCCGCCAGCGAGCGCAGCGCATCGCGTTCCCGCTGCGCGAGCCGGCTGAAGGCGCGGAGATCTTCGCTGCGTACCGCCAGCACCCGCATCCACAACAGCATCTCGAAGAGCGACCCGAACTGGAAGGCGTGCTGCGTCGCGAAGGTGACCGGCAGCCACCCGCGCAGCAGCCCGGCCATGATCATCGTGCCGACCGCATAGACGCCCCACCCCGCGAGCATGTAGACGCCAATCGGTTCGCCGCCGCGGGCGCGGATCCATGCGGCCGGAATGGCCAGCAGCATCGTCATGGGTGCCAGCACCGTGGCCGCCAGGTGGGCCACGCGGTAGTCGATGACGCCGGCCGCGAAAGCCGCGCCGGCCATCCCGGCGACGGCGGCCGCGGCGCGCAGGCCGCGCGAGATCCACGGCCGGATCTCGCCGACGCGCAGCGCCCGGTCGACGAACAGGCACGCGCCCACCAGTCCCCCGAGGAGCACCGACAGCGGGGCGACATGGGTGGTCAGCCACGCGTTGTCGCCCCACAGGTGCTGCGGACCGAGGCCGAAGTAGGCCACGAAGAACAGCGTGGTGCCGGCCAGGCTGAGGGCGTAGTAGAGGAACATCGCGTCGCGCAGCCCCACCCACTGGGTGAGACTGTAGAACAGCAGGCACAAGGCCGCGCCGGCCATCAGGCCCTGGGTGACCTGCGCGCGCGCCTCGCTCGCGTGGAAACGGGCGGGCGTCGACAAGGTCAGCGGCACCGCCATCGTGCTCGTCGTCTCGACGCGCAGATACAGTTCGTAGGGCCGGCCTGGCTCGAGTTCGAGCCCCACGGCGTGAACACTGCTCGGCCACGGGCGCTTCGAGAACGGCAGGTTGCGGCCCAGCGACGATCCTGCGCACCGGTCCCGCGCCGCCGACGACATGCACCTCGATGCTGTCGATCGACGCGTAGTCGACCGACAGCACCCACGACCCGGGCTCCTCCTGGCCGACCTGGACCGGCACCCGCAGCCACACGGCGTCGCGATGAATGCCGAGATTGGCGTGCGGCGACGCCGGCACGACGAATTCCGCGCGCCTTGCCAGAACCTGGTCCAGCGACAGCGCGCGAGGCCCAGCGGCGAGGATGGTGACTGCCGGCCACGCGTCAATCGTGCCGGTCCCGGCGCCGAGCAGCAGCGGGGACGGCTCGGCCTGCACCGGGCGCGCCGCCAGCAGCAGCACACAGAGCGTCGCCCAAGCGTATGCACGTGGTGTGGACAAAGGACGCACTGACCGGCTTGTCCAGACAATCGGCCTCGCGGTCCGGGACTTGAGGCCGGACTGGCGGCGCCGGCGTGGCCTCCGGCGCGCTAGACCAGCGCCCCGGCGAGGCTCGGCGACGAGCGACTGCGCGGCGATCGTCGGCCGACCGGACAGGCGCGCGAACTCAGCCCGGTAGGCGTCGTCGTGGCCCATGCAGTCGAGCACCACCAGGGTCACGCCGGCCGCGGCCATGACGGTTGCGGCGGCCGCGATCTCGTCGTGGGCGGTGGGCGAGGCGTGCGTGACCACGACGTCGAAGCCGTCGGTCCGCCATTTCGCCTCGGCAAACGGCGCCTGGGCCGCATTCGGCGTGACGATCCCGATGCGGCCGCCAGCAGCCACGGCGCGCACGGTGGCCGGCACGACGCGTCCGGGCAGGAGCACCGGGACGTGGCAGGGAAACCAGGGAAAGTCCCCCGCGCACGCCACGACGACGAGCGACGCCCCCGCTTCGGCCAGGGTGGCCGCGGCGCCCGCCACGCGGGGCACCAGCAGGTCGCGCGGGATCTCTGCCGTGCCCCCGGCCGACAAGCGCACGAGCAGAGGATACGGGCCCGGCACAGCGAGCGCGGCCACGGCGGCGGCCTCGAGTCCATCGAGGGCGCCCGCCAGCCGCAGTTCCGCGTGCGGGGCGGCCTGACCGAAGGTCGCCACGAGATCGGGACGGGGCGTCTGGCCGATGGTCACGACGCCGAGGATCGGCCGCCGAGTGGCGATCGCCATCACGTCCGCGCCGGACGCACGAACTGGCCGTGGCCTGGCGCGCCGGTGACGACCCCGTCGCGAAAGACGACGGCGCCGCGGACGATCGTGGAGACGACGCGCCCGTGCAGTTCGAGGCCGTCGTAGATCCGCATGTTGGCCCGCGACTTCGTGATCGCCGCGGCCGAGTCGTAGCGCCAGGTCGTCGCCACATCGACGATGGTGAGGTCGGCATCGGCGCCTGGCTGCACCCGCCCCTTCCGCGGCAGGCCGAAGAGCGTGGCGGCGTTCTCGGCGCACAGGGCCGCCACGTCCTCCAGCCGGATCCAGCCGTGGTGCGCGGCCGTCAGCATCAGCGGCACGAGCACCTCGAGCCCGGCCAGGCCCGGCGGCGCCAGGAAGATGTTGTCGGCGCCCTGCGCCTTGTCGGTGGCGAGGAAGGGCGAGTGGTCGGTGCCGACGACGTCGATCAGCCCGTCGCGCAGACACCGTCGCAACCCGTCGACGTCCGGCTGGCCGCGCAGCGGCGGATTGCACTTGGCGAACGGCCCGAGACGGTCGAGGGCCTCATCGGTGAAGAAGAGATACGGCGGACAGGTCTCGACCGTGACATCCACGCCGCGCCAACGCGCGTCGCGCGCCATCCGGGCCGCGCGCGGACTCGAACAGTGCACGACCTGCACGCGGGCGCCGAGATCCTCGGCCAGCGCCAGGACGATCGCCACCGACAGTTCCTCGACGCCGGGCGGCCGGCTGCGGGCGTGCGCCTTCCCGGTGATGTCGCCGGCGGCGACGAGCTGCGCCTGCAGCGCCTCGAAGGTGGCCGTGTGCTCGCAGTGGAAGCAGTGGCGCCGGCCGGTGGACCTGACCGCGCTCATCACGTCGCGCAGGCGCACCTCGTCGGTGCACCACAGCCCGAAGAACTCGTCGAGGCGCGTGGGCGGCGGCGGCTGCAGAAAGGTCTTGAACGCGATGGCCCCGGCCTCGGCCTGGGCGGCGATGTCTTCCAGGTTCTCGTGACCCGCCCCGCCGTAGAGCGCGTAGTCGATGTGGGCGGTCGGCTGCAGCAGTGCGGCGCGGCGGGCCAGCGCCTCGCCGGAATTGACCGGCAGCTTCGAGATCGGCATCTCGAAGAGCGTCGTGATCCCGCCGGCGGCCGCCGCCGCCGTGCCCGAGCGGAAGTCCTCGCGTTCAGGCACGCCGGGATGCCGGGTATGGACGTGGGTGTCGATGATCCCGGGAAAGATGTGATGACCGGTCGCATCGATGGCCGCCGCCGCGGCGCCGACGGCGCCGGGCGCCTCGACGGCCACGATCCGCCCTGCGGTCACGGCGATATCGGCAGCCCGCACGCCCGCCGACGTGACCACCGTTCCGCCCCTGACGACGAGGTCATGACCCACCGCGCCATGCTATCGCGCTCCACGACCATGGGGAAGGACGGGGCTTCCGCCTGCTACACTTCGCGCAGCATTCCCCCCATGACCCTAGCAGTCAGACCCGTAAAGCGGCGCGTGGCGCCGCCGCCGCGCCCGCGTCCGCGCCAGACGTGGACCCGCTACAGCGACGAGCGGCTCCTCGACGTGCGCATCAGCGACCTCGGGGTCCAGATCGAAGGCACCTGGCTCGAGGACTGCGTCCACGAGGTCCAGGACGACCTCAAGCGCCGTGGTCTCCGGCTCCGCCCGCACGCGTGGCTGTCGCACGACTGGTTCAGCCCCGACGGCGTGCCGGGAATCGCCATCCCCTTCTATCTGGCCCACCCGCGGCTCACCCGCCTCGAACGCAGCCAGATGCTGGAGGTGGAGGGCGGCTCGCGGGACGAGTGCATCCGCATCCTGCGCCACGAGTGCGGCCACGCCGTGCAGCATGCCTGGCGGCTCCACCGCCGGCGCCGGTGGCAGCGGCTGTTCGGGAGCGCCTCGCGCCGCTACCCGGAGGTCTACCGGCCGAACCCCGCCAGCCGTCGCTTCGTGCAGCACCTGCGTCTCTACTACGCGCAGAGCCACCCGGCCGAGGACTTCGCCGAAACCTTCGCCGTCTGGATGCAGCCGCGGGCGATCTGGCGCAAGCGCTACCAGGGATGGCCGGCGCTGCAGAAGCTCGAATACGTCGACGCGCTGGTGCGCGAACTCGAATCGGTGCCGCCGCCCGTGCTCACGCGAACCCGCGTCGAGCCGTCCCACGCCATCCACACAACGCTCCGCGAGTACCTCGCGCAGAAGCGTCAACAGTACACGTCCGGACAGCCGGGCATCTACGACCGCGAACTCCGGCGCCTGTTCTCGGACGACCCCGCGCACCGGCGGCGCGAACTGGCGTCGACCTTCCTGCGCCGCAACCGGACCGAGATCCGCCGGCTGGTGTCGCGCTGGACCGGCGAGTATCAATTCACCCTGGACCAGGTGCTCGAGGACATGATCGGCCGGTGCCGCGAGCTCCGCCTGCGCGCCCCCGCTGGCGACCGCCAGCTGCGGGTCGATTTCGCCATGCTGCTGGCGGTGAAGACCGTCCACTACCTCTACAGCCGGCGGAACTGGATCGCGCTGTGAAAAAACGCCGTGTGCTCGTGCTGATGCATCCCAGCCTGGTTCCGCCGGAGAGCCGTGAAGGCTACACCGAGAAGGAGATCTACGCCTGGAAGACCGAGTACGACGTGGTCACCACCCTGCGGGCCGCTGGCCACGACGTGCGCCCGCTCGGGGTGCAGGAGGAGCTGGCGCCGATTCGCCGCGCGGTCGAACAGTGGAAGCCCCACGTCGTCTTCAATCTGCTCGAGGAATTCCACCACCAGCAGGAGTTCGATCAGCACGTCGTCAGCTACCTCGAGCTGCTCCACGCCAAGTACACGGGCTGCAATCCGCGCGGGCTGGTGCTGTCGCGCGACAAGGCCCTGGCCAAGAAACTGGTGCACTACCACCGGATCCGGGTGCCCAAGTTCGCCATCGTCCGCATCGGCCGCACGCCCCGCCTGCCTTCCACGCTCGGGTATCCGCTGATCGTGAAATGTCTCCGCAAAGAGGGATCGCTCGGGATCTCGCAGTCGTCCATCGTCGACAGTCTGGAAAAGCTGCGGGACCGCGTCCGCTTCGTCCACGAGCGGCTCGAGGACGACGCGCTCGTCGAAGAGTTCATCGAGGGCCGCGAGTTGTACGTCGGAGTGGTCGGCAACCATCGGGTCCAGGTGATGCCGATCTGGGAGCTGGTCTTCGAGAACCTGCCGCCGCGCAGCGTGGCTATCGCCACCGAACAGGCCAAACACAACCCCGACTACCAGGAGCGCCGGGGCATCAATCAGCAACCGGCCCAGGACCTGCCGGCGGCGCTCGTCGAACACATCATTCGCACCACCAAACGGATCTACCGGATTCTCGAACTCGACGGCTACGCCCGCATCGACTATCGCCTGAAGTCCGATGGCACCTTGTTCTTTCTCGAGGCCAACCCCAACCCGGAGATTGCCGAGAGCGAGGAGTTCGCCTCCGCAGCCCAGCACGCCGGCCTGTCATATCCGGACCTGCTCGGCCGCATCCTTTCCCTGGGCCTGGCCCGCGGACGCTGACCCTGCGTCCGCCCGGCCGGGGGGGCTTACCGGCGAGCTGGCGCGATTCTGCGGCCACGACCGCGACGGTCGCTGTCTAATAGCTGTTCAATCGGATCGCTCTCAGCGAACCGTTCACCGGGGCACGACTGGAGGTCGTCATGACGCGAGTGGCAATGTTGGTAGCCGGGGTGTTGGTGGGGTCGATGGCGACGTTGGTGCAGGGCCAGGGCGGCCGTCCGGCGCCGGCGCCACCGCCGGCTCTCGAGCCCGGCGCGTCCCAGACCGACGTGGACACGGCGCTCGTCGCCGCGCCGGAAAGCCAGAAGGACCAGGCGACGGTGGTCAAGTGGAAGAAGGACTTCACCTACGACACGCTGCGCAAGGGCACCAACCAGCTGGTCTGCTACGAGCGCTCGGGGTTCCCGCAGCAGCAGCCTTTCTCGGTGCAGTGCACCGCCTTGGCCAACCTCGACCGCGTGGCGCAGAACCTGAAGGCCGAGGCCTCGGGCGACCACACAGCCTCGGAAGCGATGCTGGCGGCGATGGAGAAGGACGGCACCCGCATCAAGCCGCAGTACGGATCGATGTGGCACAGCGTGGCCGGGAAAGACCGCGCCAGTGCCCAGCGGCACCACCAGATGATCGCGGTGCCCGGCGCCACGACGCAGACGACAGGCCTGCCCGAGAACGGACGGCAGGGCGGAGCCTGGATCATGAATGCCGGCACGTCGACCGCGCACATCATGATGCCGCGCTGACCGCTGGCCACGGTTCGGCGTTGCGCCGATTTTACCCGTCTGGCCCGCACACAGCCATTGACGCGTTCATGCGGTGCGGTCACTATGCCGGGGAGTTGTTGGTCATGTCTCAGGACGCCGCGATTGGGGCGCGGCACCGGCGCCCCAGGAGTCCACTGTGAGGGCCCCGTGCCGAGTGTGAATCGTTATCCTGTTTGTCTCGCCCTCCTGGGCCTGCTGCTGGCCGCGACGCCGACGTTCGCGCAGTTCGACACCGCCACCGTGCTCGGCACGGTCAAGGACAACACCGGCGGCGTCGTCCCCGGCGCCACCGTCACGCTGACCAACCTCGACACCGGCGTGTCGGCGGTGAAGATTTCCGACGCCAACGGCAGCTTCGAGTTCGTGACCGTCCGCGTCGGCCGCTACAAGGTCACGGCGGAACTCCAAGGCTTCTCGGTGGCCCTGGCTCCCGACTTCCAGGTGCAGGTCGGAGCCCGGCAAAGGGTCGACCTGTCGCTGGCGCCGGGCCAGTTGACCGAGACCGATCGAGGTGACCTCGGCGGCCACGCGCCTCGAGACCGACTCGAGCCAGCGCGGCCAGGTGGTGACCGCCGAGCAGATCGTCGAGCTGCCGCTCAACGGCCGCGAGTACTCGGGCCTGGTGCTGCTCAGCCCCGGCGTCCGCTTGTCGACGCTGAACACCGGCAGCGCGACCCCGCGCGAGGGGTCGTTCAACATCAACGGCCTGCGCTCGACCTTCAACAACTTCCTGCTCGACGGCGTCGACAACAACGCCTACGGCACCTCGAACCAGGGCTTCTCGAACCAGGTGATGCAGCCCTCGCCCGACGCCGTGGCCGAGTTCAAGGTCGTCACCAACAACATGAGCGCCGAGTACGGGCGCAGCGCCGGCGCAACCATCAACGCCGCCTACAAGAGCGGCACCAACCGGTTCAGCGGGTCGGCCTGGGAGTTCTACCGCGACACCAAGCTGAACGCGACCGGGTTCTTCAAACCCGTGTCGGGCGAGAAACCGCCGCTCCAGCGTGACCAGTACGGGTTCACCTTCGGCGGACCGATCGTCAAGAACCGCGCCTTCTTCTTCACCGACTTCGAGGGCTTCCGGCAGACGCGGAAGAACGTCGTCTTCGCGACCATTCCGACCGCCACCCAGCGCCAGGGCATCCTGGGGGTCGAGGTACGCAACCCGCAGACCGGCGCGGTCTACCCAGCCGGCACGCCGCTTCCGATGACGGCCTTTGCGCGCAAGGTGCTGGCCGGGCTGCCCGACCCGACCACCGCCGGCGCCTCGAACAACTTCTCGACGCTGCAGAATCAGACCAACGCCACCGACAAGTACGCCGGCAAGGTCGATGTCCAGATCACGCCGGCCCTGACGATGTTCGGACGCTACGGTCATCGCGAGGTCGACATCATCGACCAGCCGACGCTGCCGCTGCCCTCCGGTGGCGCCGGCAACGGGCAGACCTACGTCACCAACAAGCAGGGCGTGACCGGCTTCACCTGGGTGCAGTCGGGCACGTCGTTGCTGGAAGGCCGGTTCGGCTGGTCGCGCACCGTGGGCGGCAAGAATCCGCCGGCGCTCGGCTCGGAGGCCGCGCTCGCCGGCTACGGCATCACCGGGCTGCCGTCCGACCCGCGGGTCGCCGGCGGCCTGCCGACGCAGTTGATCAACGGCTACGCCGATCTTGGCCGCCAGGCCACCAACCCCCAGTGGCAGTACCCGGAGGTCTTCAACCCGAAACTCAACTACACCTTCATTCTCGGCCGGCACTCGCTCAAATCCGGCTACGAGTTCCAGCACATCCAGACCGAGGTGCAGGACGTGAACCCGCTCTACGGCCGCGACGCCTACACCGGGCAGTTCAGCCGTCCGGCGGGTCCGGCGGCCAATCCGCATCTACAACCTGGCCGACTTCATGTTCGGGCTGCGCAGCCAGTACGCGCTCAGCAACATCCTGGTCGCCAACCTCCGCCAGAACATGCACTTCGCCTACCTGCAGGACGACTTCCGGTTCAACGACCGGCTGACGTTGAACGTCGGCGTGCGCTACGAGTACGCGACGCCGCATTGGGAGAAGGACAACATCCTGACCAACTTCGACCCGACCGGCCGGCGGATGATTGCGGCCCAGGACGGGTCGCTCGAAGAGCGCGCCCTGATCAAGCCGGATCGCAACAACTTCGGGCCGCGCCTCGGCTTCGCCTACACGCTCACGCCGCGCACGGTCGTCCGCGGCGGCTACGGGATCAGCTACGTCCACTTCCACCGCGCCGGCGGCGCCAACATCCTGCCGATCAACGGCCCGCAGGTGATCAACGCCGTGGCCAACCAGGCCAATCCGCTGCTGCCGACGTTCCTCACGACCGAACAGGGCTACCCGTCCGACTTCACCGATCCCTCGAAGTTCAATCCGCTGTCGGCCAACATCACCTACATGCCCGACGATTACCGGTCCAGCCGGGTGCAGAGCTACTACATCTCGGCGCAGCGTGAGCTCGGGGCCAACATGGTCGTCGACGTGGCCTATGTCGGCAATCGGGCCGACGGCCTCCTGCTGCTGGCCAACTACAACGAAGCCGTGCCCAACAACGCCGCCGGCTCCCTGTCGCTGCAGGCGCGGCGGCCGATCCAGGAATTCGGCGACATCACCTACGCGTTCAACGGCGGCAAGTCGCGCTACAACAGCCTGCAGCTGAAGTACGAATACCGCATGCGCCGCGGGCTGATGCTGTTGAACTCGTTCACCTGGTCGAAGGCCAAGGACAACGGCTCGGGCTCGCTCGAAGGGCCCAACGGCGGCGCGCCGGCGCCCCAGAGCTTCCGCGACCTCGAGGACAGCTTCGGGACGTCGTCCTACGATCAGCCTTTCAACAACACCACCAGCATGGTGTGGGAACTGCCGTTCGGCAACGGCCGGAAGTACTTGTCGGACGCGGGCGGCGTCGTCGACGCGCTGCTGGGCGGATGGACGCTCAGCGGCATCAGCACCGTCACCTCCGGTGAGCCGGTGATGCTGCGCTACAACCCGGCCGCGGCGTTCCAGGTCTCGGGCATCCAGCAGGATTTCCGCGGCGCCAACACTTATCGCCCGAACGTCAACGGCAACCCCTACGGCGACAAGGATTCGGTGACCAACTACCTGAATGCCGCCACCGTCACCATTCCCACCGACCCGAGCCAGCCGTTCGGCAATGCCGAACCGAACAGCGTCCGCGGGCCGGGCTTCTGGCAGGTCGACTTCGTCGCCGCCAAGGACTTCCGTCTGCCCGTGGGCGATCAGACGCGGATCCAGTTCCGCCTGGAAGCGTTCAACGTGCTCAACCACACGAACTTTCGCGCGCCCAACTCCAACCGGTCGTCGCCCGCCTTCGGCACGATCACGTCGACCTACGACGCGCGCCAGCTCCAGCTCGGCGTGAAGGTGTCGTTCTGACGCGGGGCCGGCTGGGGTGGACACTGGCCAGCGCTCTGGCCCTTGGGGCCGTGATGGTCGGTTGGGCCGCCAGCGCGCAAACCGTGCGGCCGGCCAGCGGCGCGGGCCGGAAGGCCCTGGTCGCTCACCGCGGCGCCTCGGCGTATGCGCCCGAACACACTCTGGCCGCCTACCGGCTGGCGCTGGACCAAGGCGCCGACTACGTCGAACAGGACCTGGCCGTCACCAAGGACGGCGTGCTCGTGTGCATCCACGACCTCACGCTCGAGCGCACCACGGATGTGGAAACCGTGTTTCCCACCCGGTTCACCGAAGATACGAGCGGCGCCACGCCGGTGAAGCGCTGGCTCGTCCACGACTTCACGCTGGCCGAACTGCGGCGGCTCGATGCGGGCTCGTGGTTTGGCGCGACGTTCGCCGGATCGAGGATCCCGACCTTCCAGGAGGCCATCGACCTGGTGAAGGGCAAGGCCGGAATGTATCCCGAGCTGAAGGATCCGGCGTTCTATCGTGAGCGCGGCGTAAAGCCCGAAGAGCTGCTCGCCGCCATCATGAAGAAGAACAACCTCGTCGACGATGCGAAGACGCCGGTGATCATCCAGTCGTTCGATCTCGAGACGGTGCAGGCCCTGGCCACGTCCCTGCCGCGGGTGCCCCGCGTCTACCTGGTGGCGCCCGAGGCGAGGTCGAGCATCGACACCGAGGCGAAGGTGAAACAGGTGGCCAGGTGGGCGACCGGCCTGGGGCCGAACAAGATGATCCTCGAGCAGCAGCGCGAGATCGTCGGCTGGGCGCATGCCGCCGGGATGACGGTGACGCCGTGGACGTTCCGCGCCAAGGACCCGGCGCAGTTCCCGGCCTTGCGCGAGGAGATGGCGACGTTCCTCTATACCCTCGGTGTCGACGCGGTGTTCACCGACAACCCCGACCAGTTCCCGCGTCGCCGGTAGGAGCCCGCCGGCCATGACGCGCGACGGGATGGTGGCGCGCCTGCGGGCGTCGCAAGGCGCGTGCGACCTGGCGATCATCGGCGGCGGCGCCACCGGCGTCGGCATCGCCGTCGACGCCGCCTCGCGCGGCTACCGGGTGCATGCTCTTCGAGCAGCACGACTTCGGCAAGGGCACGTCGAGCCGCAGCACCAAGCTGGTGCACGGCGGCGTGCGCTATCTCGAGCAGGGCAACGTCGCGCTGGTGATGGAAGCGCTGAAGGAACGGGGCATGCTGCGGCAGAACGCGCCGCACCTCGTGCAGCAACCTGGCCTTTGTCGTCCCGAACTACGACTGGTGGGAGGCGCCGTTCTACGGCATCGGCCTCAAGGTCTACGACGTCCTGGCCGGCAAGTACGGCTTCGGCAGCTCGCAGATCCTCTCGCGCGCCGAGACGCTGCGGCGTCTGCCGACCATCCGGACCGAGGGCCTCCGCGGCGGCGTCGTCTACTACGACGGCCAGTTCGACGATGCGCGGTTGCTGATCGCCCTGGTGCGGACCGCCGCCGACCATGGCGCGACGCTGCTCAACTACACCCAGGTCACCGCCATCACCAAGGGCGCCGACGGCTTCGTCGACGGCGCTGGTCGCGCAGGACCTCGAATCCGGCGACACCTGGCGGGTTCACGCGCCGGTGGTGATCAACGCCACCGGCCCCTTCGCTGACGCGGTGCGCCGTCTTGCCGAACCCGACGCCCCGGCCGCTGATCGCGCCCAGCCAGGGCATCCATCTGGTGTTCGAGAAGTCGTTCCTGCCCGGCGACAGCGCCATCATGGTGCCGCACACGAGCGACGGGCGGGTGATGTTCGCCATCCCCTGGCAGGGGCACACGCTGGTCGGCACGACCGACACGGCGATCGAGGCGCCCACCCTCGAACCGCGTCCGTTCGACGCCGAGATCGACTTCATCCTCGAGACCGCGGGACAGTACCTGCACAAGGCGCCGACCCGCGCCGATGTGCTGAGCGTGTTCGTCGGCATCCGGCCCCTGGTGAAGCGCGGCGACGGCACGATCACCTCGGCGCTGTCGCGCGATCACACCATTCACATCGATGCCTCGGGGCTGCTCACGATCGCCGGCGGCAAGTGGACGACCTACCGGCACATGGCCGAGGACACCGTCGACCCAGGCCGCGGAACTGGCGCGCCTGCCCGACCGCCGGTGCCTCACGCGCGCGCTCCACCTGCACGGCTTTCACCCGAACGCCGGCCTCTTCGGCCCGCTGAGCGGCTACGGCGCCGATGCCCCGGCGATCCAGGAACTGATGCGGGCCGACCGCACGCTGGCCGCGCCCCTGCATCCGGCCCTGCCCTACATCGGCGCTGAAGTCGTGTGGGCCGTGCGCCACGAGATGGCCCGGACGATCGAGGATGTGCTCGCGCGCCGCTGCCGCGCGCTCTTCCTCAACGCCGCCGCGGCCGTGGAAGATGGCGCCAGCCGTGGCCACGCTGATGGCCCGCGAACTGGGCTGGGACGCCGCCCGGATCGAGCAGGAGATGACCGCGGTCCTGGCCCTGGCCAAGGGTTACCAGATCGCGTCCGCCGCGGTGCGCTGACCCGGTCGCGGCGGGCGCCGCGGAGCGATGCGCCCGGCGGTGTAGACTGAGACGGACGCGGTGATGGGGACCTCCGGCCAGTCGGTGAATGCCGGTCGCGCCACGCGGCCACGGGGGCCTTCCGCCGCCGCGATCGACGGCCTCGGCCGGGTGGTGGCCCGGTGCCTCCGGGCGTGGGCGCGCATCAAGTGGCCACTGGCCGTTGTCGCCGTGGTGCTGCTCCTGATCGTGATCTGGGGCGCAGGCATCGAACCGCGTCTGACTGACGAGGTACGAGTCTCGGCGCCGCTACCCGCGCTGCCCGACGAATGGTCGGGCGAGCGGATCGCCCTCATCGCCGACCTCCAGATCGGCATGTGGCTGGCCAATACCGATACGGTCAAGCGAATGGTGGCCCGTATCGTCGTCGAACGACCCGCCGCCGTCCTCATTGCCGGCGATTTCCTCTATCACCCGACCGAGGAAGCCGGTGAGCCGCGCGAGGCGCGCGCCGAACTCGAGCCCGAGGACCGGCGGGCATTCCACGACCAGATTGCGGAGGTGGTGGCGCTGCTGCAACCGCTGGCAGACGCTGGCATCCGCACCATTGCGGTGCTCGGCAACCACGACTACGCGATGCCGGTACCGACAGCCCTGGCGTTGCCTGTCGTCGCGGACCAGCTGACCCAGGCGCTCCGCGCTGCCGGCGTCGTCGTGCTGCGCAACCAGGCGGCGCCTCTCGGCAATCGTGACGCGCACCGTCCGCCCGGGCAGCGCGTGTTCGTCGTCGGCCTGGACGCCTGGTCGCCACAGGCAACCGACGTGGCGGCGGGGCTCGGACAGCTGCCCGCCGAGGCGCCACGAGTGTGGCTCATGCACAATCCGCTGTCGTTCCGCCAACTGCCGGCTGGATCGGCGCCGGTGGCGCTCGGCGCCCACACGCACGGCGGTCAGGTCCGGCTGCCCTTCATGCCGCAGTGGTCGTGGATGTCCCTGATGAAGGAAGCCCCGGTGGCCGCCGATGGCTGGATTGCACCGGGGTTCGGTGCGGCAGGCAACCGGCTCTATGTCAATCGCGGCATCGGCTTCAGCGTGGTGCCCATGCGCATCAATTGCCGGCCGGAACTGACGTGGCTGACGCTCGAACCCGGCTCACCGCAATAGCCGGCGCCGCGGCGATCACCTGCGCGCTCATGCTCGGCCTCCGTCCGGCAGCGCGATGCCGTCGAGGCTCGACGCCGTTCTTCCATCGCCGCGCCGCACCACGCTGAAGGATCCGTCGGTTTCGAGGACGACCGCTTCCACGTCCTCGAGCGAGGCCAGACCCTGGGAGCGCACCGCGGCGCGGATCTCGCCCTCGGTGACACGTGACCGGCGCATTTGGTCACTCATGCAGGCACCGCGGTACAGCAGTAGCGCCGGTTCGCCGGTGACCAGCCGGCTGACCCAAACGAACCGCACACTCGCCCACGTGATCAGGAACTGCAGGCTGATGAGCAGGGCGAGCGCCGCTCCTCCCTGCGCCACGGTCACATCCTTGCTGAGCACGATGGTGGCCAGGGTCGAACCGAGCGAGACGGTCACCACCAGGTCGAAGGCGTTCATCTTCGCCAGTGTGCGCTTCCCCGAAACACGCAGGAAGGCGATCAGGCCAAGATACGCCACCACCCCACTCAGCAGCACGCGGAGCAGCGTGCGCCAGTCGTCGAACCATAGGTGTTCCATAGGTAAGAGCCTACCTCCTCGCGACGTTCCTCTCCGGAGCATGTAGCATCGTCGGAGAAATGTCCTCGCTCCATCGGTTCACGGGTCTGACGCTCGCGCTCTGCTGCCTGGCCTCGCTGTTCATCTCTGAGCCGGCGCGGGCGCAGGAAGTGCCGTCCGGCCCGGAGGCGGAACTGGGTGCGCTCGAACGCGCGCTGGCCGACGCCATGCACGCCAAGGATCAGGGGCGGCTCGACCGCCTGCTCGCCCCCGATTATGTCCTGCGCGGCTCGCCGGACATCGACCGGACCACGTGGCTGCGCAACGCGCTCGCCTTGTGCTGGGGAGACCGTTCGGAGATCGACAACCTCCAGACCCGGCAGCACGCCGGTGTCGCCGTGACCTCCTTCGAGCTGACCTTCCATGTGGACCCGGACACCTGCCGCCCGGCCGAGCTGCGCAGCTTGATCACCGACGTCTGGGTGCGGGACAGCACCGGGTGGCGCCTTCAGGTCAGGCATGCCGGTCCCCCGCCGCGCGGCGGCATCGCCGCGCAGTACGGCGCCGTCCCCGAGGTGCCGCCAATCTGGGATGCGAGGGGCGAACTGTCGCTCGTCGCCACCGGAGGCACGACCTCGGTCCGGACCCTCGGGCTCGGCAGCACCGTGGTCCACCGCGGCAGCGCCACCACCACCCTCGGCTCGATCGCGTTTCTGACGAGCGAGGTCGAGGCCGTGACCAACGCCCGGTCGCTGACCACGCTCGGCCGTCATGGCCGGCGGGTGGGCTCGCGGGTGGAGCTCTTCGGGGAGGCGTCGTACGGGCGGGACCGGTTCGCCGGCATCGATAACCGGGTCCGGGCGGCTGCGGGCGCCGCCTTTTCCGCGTCCCTCCGACGTCGGCAGACGCTCACGGCCGAGGGCACCGTCGGCTACACCGCCGAGAATCGCCTCGATAGCATGGACCGGCGCTTCCCCACCGCCACCGGCACGCTCCGCTATCGCTGGTCCAGCCTGCGGGGCACGGAACTGACCCAGGACGCCGGGGTGATTGCCGATCTTGGCAGCGCGCGAAATTGGCGCGGCACCAGTGCCACGGCCTTCGTCGTGACGCTGACCCGCTTGGTGTCTTTCAAGGTGGCGCACGCGCTGGAGTACCGCAACGATCCGGTCCGGGGCTTCGGGCGAACGGATCTCGAAACCACAGCCGCGCTGGTGGTCTCGCTCCAGCGGCGCTAGACCGGCGGCGGACGAGACGTCCTGCGAGACCCGACACTCCCCTGGTGCGTCGGACCCAAATCGCCGCCGCTGGCGTCATACTTCCGCCCAGGAGCCATTGAGTCACCGTATGAGCACCGCCCCGGCCGAAACGTTGTTCGTAGGATCGAGCGAGCTGGCGGCCATGATGCGCTGCGTCGACTGGCGGGAGACGCCGCTCGGACCACCGGACCTGTGGCCGCAGAGCATTCGCGCCATCATCCGGATGATGCTCACCTCCCGCTATGCCATGTGGATGGGGTGGGGACCGGAGCTGACGTTCTTCTACAACGACGCTTATGCCCGGATGTCGCTGGGAGCCAAGCATCCGTGGGCCCTCGGTAAACCCGCCAGCGAAGTCTGGGCAGAAATCTGGCCCGACATCGGCCCGCGGATCGAACACGTCCTGGCCACTGGCGAGGCTACGTGGGATGAGGGGCTGCGGCTGTTCCTCGAACGCAGCGGTTTCTCGGAAGAAACCTATCACACCTTCTCCTACAGTCCGCTGCATCTGGACGACGGCCGGATTGCCGGCATGTTCTGCGTCGTGACCGAGGACACCGACCGCATCATCGGGGCCCGGAGGTTGATGCTGCTCCGCGAGTTCGGTGCCGGCCTGGCGGAGAACCAGACCATCGACGGCGTGTGGCAGGCCGTGGCGCGATCGCTCGGCACCGACGCCCGCGAGTTCCCGTTCACGCTCACCTACCTCGTCGATCCGGACGGGACGGCCTCGACCCTGGCCGCGACAAGCGGGCTGGCGGCCTCGGACCCCATCGCCCGGACCACCCTCGACTCGGACGACGCGGTCTGGCCAGTTGGCGCCGTGCTCGAGGGCGGCGTGACGCCGCTCGTCGTGGATCTGCCGTCGGCGACGCGGTGGCCGGCCGGGGCGTGGCAGAAGCCGCCGAGCCAGGCCATCGTCGTGCCGATTCCGCGGCCGGGTCACACCCGTCCAGCCGGCCTCTTCATCGCCGGATTGAATCCGTTCCGGCCCCTGGACAGCGGCTTCGCGAGCTTCATCTCGCTCTACGTCGGGCAGCTGGCGGCCGGTCTGGCCAATGCCGAGGCCTACATCGCCGAGCGCCGGCGGGCCGAAGCGCTGGCGGAGATCGACCGCGCCAAGACCACCTTTTTCTCCAATGTCAGCCACGAGCTGCGAACGCCGCTGACGCTGATGCTCGGCCCGGTGACCGATGCGCATGTCTCGCCGGAACAGGCGCTCACCGGCGAGTCGCTCGACCTCGTCTATCGCAACGGCCTCCGGCTGCGGAAGCTGGTGAACGCGCTCCTCGATTTTTCCCGCATCGAAGCCGGGCGCATGGACGCCCGCTACGAACCGGTCGACCTTGCCGTCTACACCGCGGAACTGGCCAGCGCCTTTGAATCGGCCGTGACCCGCAGCGGCCTGCGCTACGTCGTCGACTGCCCGCCCGGCGGCGCGGTGGCTTATGTCGACCGCGACATGTGGGAAAAGGTCGTGCTCAACCTGATCTCCAACGCCTTCAAGTTCACCATGGAGGGCGAGATCGCGGTGTCGGTCGGGGAAATAAACGGGGCCCTGGCGCTGCGCGTGCGCGATACGGGCGCCGGCATTCCCGCCACCGAGTTGCCGCGCCTCTTCGAGCGCTTCCATCGCGTGGAAGGGACCCGGGGACGGACGCAGGAGGGCACCGGCATCGGGCTCGCTCTGGTCCAGGAACTCGTGCGTCTGCACGGCGGCACCATCGCGGTCGAGAGCGAGGCCGGGCGCGGCAGCACGTTCACGGTGACCATCCCGGCCGGCTCGTCGCACTTGCCGGCCGACCGTCTCGTTGCCGCCGGGGCGCGGCTGCCGGCTGGACTCGACGCGGATTCGTTCCTCGCCGAGGCCGCCCGGTGGCTGCCGCAGCCGGCGCTGCCCGGGGATGCCGAGGCCTCGGCCGACGCGGCGTTGGCCGCCGACGCCGCGCGCATCCTGCTCGTGGACGACAACGCCGACATGCGGGCCTACCTGGGCACGCTGCTGGGACAGCGCTGGCAGGTGGAACTGGCCGGCGACGGCCGCGAGGCCTTGGCGCGCATCGGCGCGCGGCCGCCGGATCTGGTGATCACCGACGTGATGATGCCGCATCTCGATGGCTTCGGCCTGCTGCGCGAGCTCCGCGCCGACGAGCGGACCCGGCGAGTTCCGGTGTTGATGCTGTCGGCCCGCGCCGGCGAGGAATCGCGTATCGAAGGGTACCAGGCCGGCGCCGACGACTACCTGGTCAAACCCTTTGCCGCGCGCGAGCTGCTGGCCCGCGTCGAAGCGCAGCTTCTGCGGGCGCGGCTGCGCCAGGTCGAGGACGAGAACCGTCGCCGTCTCGCCGTCATCTTCGAGCACGCGCCAGTGGCCATCGGCGTGCTGCGCGGGCCCGACCACGTCTACGAACTGGCCAACCCCGCCTATCTCGGGCTCGTCTCCCACCGCGACATCGTCGGCCGGCCCGTGCGGGAGGCCCTGCCGGAGCTGGTGTCCCAGGGCATCGTCGATCTGCTCGACACCGTCTACCGGTCAGGCCAGCCATTTGTCGGCCACTCGTATCGCGGTCAGCTGAAACGCGGCCCCCACGGCGAACTGGAGGAGTGCTTCTTCGACTTCGTCTACCAGCCGACGTTCGACGCCGCCGGCCAGGTGGACGGCATCGCGGTAGTGGCCTACGAAGTGACTTCACTGGCCCGGGCCCGGCAGGCCGCCGAGGACGCCAGCCGCGCCAAAGACGAATTCCTGGCTATGCTCGGGCACGAGTTGCGCAACCCGCTGGCGCCCATTCTCACCGCGCTGCAGTTGCTCCGCTTGCGCGGCGTGCAGGCCGGCGAACGGGAACGGACCATCATCGAGCGGCAGGTGCGGCACCTGGTGGGGCTCGTCGACGACCTCCTCGACGTGTCGCGAATCACGCGGGGGAAGGTGCGGCTGGATCGCCGGCCGACCGAGCTGACGGAGGTGATTGCCAAGGCCATCGAACTCACCAGTCCGCTGCTCGAACAGCACCGGCATCGTCTCGATGTCGAGGTGCCCCGGCACGGTCTCGGGGTCTCGGCCGATCCCGATCGGCTGGCCCAGGTCATCGGCAATCTGCTGACCAACGCCGCCAAGTACACGGCGCCCGGCGGCCGGATCCTCATCTCCGCCGCGACCGAGGGCCCCGTGGTGGTGCTGAGCGTGCGCGACACCGGCATCGGCATCGACCAGGAGATGCTGCCGCGCATCTTCGACCTGTTCACGCAGGACCGTCAGGCCATCGACCGCGCGCAAGGCGGGCTGGGCCTCGGCCTGGCGATTGTCCGCAGCCTGGTCGAGCTGCACGAGGGTTCCGTGACCGCGCTCAGCGACGGCCCCGGCCGCGGCAGTGAGTTCGTGGTTCGCCTGCCGAAGGTCGACGTGCCCAGCCCCGGGCCAGAGGCCGTCGCCCCGCACCAGGCCGAAGCGCCGGGACGCGGGCGACGCGTGCTCGTCGTCGACGACAACGCCGACGCGGCGATGCTGCTGGCCGATGCCCTGGCCGAACGCGGCTACCGCACCGCCACGGCCCATGATGGCCCCGACGCGCTGAGCCTGGCCGCGAGGTTCAGGCCGCATGTGGCGCTGCTCGACATCGGGCTGCCGGTGATGGACGGGTTCGAGCTGGCGCGCCAGTTCCGCGCCACCGCCGACTTGCAGACGACGCGGCTGGTGGCGGTGACCGGCTACGGTCAGGAACGCGACCGGCTGGCCTCGACGGCCGCCGGGTTCGACGCGCACCTGGTGAAGCCCGTGGATCTCGAACGGGTCGTCGACCTGGTGGGAGCGCTGGCCGAACCGGCGAATGGCGGGCCGCCGTCGGCGTGACCGGGCCGGCTCGCGCCGCTACCTGCGGCGGGCGGGGGTAACGCCTCCGCGCTCGGCCGGGCCACGTCGGCACGCAGCCCGTCGAACGCGGCTTGCAACCGGGTGGGGCACGGCGCTCTCACGTTCGAGTCCGCCCCACCCCAGCCCGGCGCCGAGCGGTGGCTAGGTGGCAGGCGTCAGGTCCATGGCTTCGACGATCCGCGTGAACGGCAGGCCCGCCGCTTCGTTGACGTCGCGGACGGCGTCGGGCGTCTTGGCCTCGAACAGGCACATGCACCGCGCCTCGCCGGGCACGAAGGTGCTGCGGATGTAGCGCACCGGCGTGCCGTCGCTGGTGGACTTCTGGGCCCCGGCGATAGCGGCGCGCTGCGCGCCCGCGAGGGCGTCGTTGGTGATGCCCGGAAGTTCACGTTCGACCATATAAACAGCCATGTTGTCTCCTCCTGATTGGTGTTCCGACCGGCGTAGAATCCCTCATGCGCGAGGCGGCTGTCCTCAAGCCGACCCTCAATAGCTCTCAATTAGGCTCAAGGATGGCGAGTCCCACCTACGAATTCGGCGGGTTTCAAATCGATACGGCCACCCGGCGGCTCCTCCGGGACGGCGACGCCGTGGCTGTCACCGTCAAGGCCTTCGACATCCTGGCCGCGCTCGTCGAAGACGCCGGCCGGGTCGTCGACAAGAACGACTTGATGCGCCGCATCTGGCCCGACGCCATCGTCGAAGAAGCCAATCTCAGCCAGCAGATCTTCCTGTTGCGAAAGGCGCTCGGCGACGACCCCAAGCACCACCGCTACATCGCCACGGTGCCGCGGCGCGGCTACCGGTTCGTCGCCGAAGTCACCCGCCGCTGCGACGCCGCGGTGGTGCCGCCGTCCGGCCGCGGCCGGCCGACGCGTGTCGACACCAGTGGCCCGCCTCTGATGCTGTCGCTTCCCCTGGCGCCCGGTCCGCCCCTCGCCCTCGCTCCGTCCCGCCCATTTGCCATCTCACCCGACGGTCGCGCCGTGGCCTACGTCGCGCGGGACGGCAGCGCCACGCGCCTGGCGGTACGCCGCCTCGATCGCGGCGACGTGGCGCTGCTCCCCCGGACCGACGGCGCGGCCTCGCCCTTCTTTTCGCCCGACAGCCGGTGGATCGGCTACTTCGCCAACGGCTGTCTACGAAAGGTGCCCGCCGCCGGCGGCGCCCCCCTCGACATCTGCGAGGCCGGCAGCGAATGCCGCGGGGCGTCGTGGAGTTGCCTCGACGAGATCGTGTTTGCCCCCACACCCGCCTCCGGCCTGGTCCGGGTCAGCGCCGATGGCCGGCACCCGCGTCCGGCAACGGCCCTGGACTTCAATCGCGGCGAGCGCACGCATCGCTGGCCGGAGATGCTGCCGGATGGCCGCTCGGTCCTCTTCACCATCGCGCATGCCGGCTCGAGCTCGTTCGAAGAGGCGGAAACCGCCGTCGCTTCCCTGGAGACCGGCCAGCGGCGGACCGTGCACCGCTACGGCTGCAGCGCCCGCTACCTTCCCACCGGCCACCTGGTCTACATGCGCGGCGGCTCGCTCATGGCCGCGCCGTTCGACCTCGACGCTCTCACCGTCGGCGGCTCGTCGATGCCGGTCGTCGAAGACGTGATGACGCAACCTACCGGCGCCGGCTACTTCAGCGTGTCGCAGGACGGCTGCCTCCTCTACCTCACCGGAGCGGCCCACGACGTCACGCAGCGGCTGGTCTGGGCGGCCGACGGCGTGGTGACGGCCGCTGGCATCGCGGAACCGCTCATCGAAGAGCCGCGGCTGTCCCCGGACGGCCGCACGATCGCCTTCGGCATCCGCAAGCGGACCAGCGATATCTGGATCCACGACTGCGATACGCGACACCCGCGTCAGGCTGACGTTCGACGGCGACAACTTCGCGCCGGTCTGGACGCGAGATGGCCGGCGTCTGGCCTTCAGTTCGAATCGCAACGGGCCGTGCCAGATCTTCTCGCAGGCGCTCGACGACGCCGAACCCGCGCTTCTCGTCGGCGGCGAGCATGACCTGGTGCCGGGCTCCTGGTCGCCGGACGGCGCGCAGTTGCTGTTCACCGAGTACAACCCCGAGAGCGGCGCCGGCATCTGGGTGTGCGCTCCCGGTGACGGAGCCGCACCCCGGCCGCTCGTGCGGTCACGGGCTAACACTTTCGCGCCGGCGTTTGCGCCTGACGGCCGGTCGTTCGCGTACGCGTCGGATGAATCGGGACAGCTCGAAGTCTACGTGGCCAGCTACCCGAGCAGCGCGACCTCGAGGCAGGTCAGCATCGATGGCGGGGCCGAGCCCGTCTGGTCGCCCGACGGCCGCCGCCTGTTCTACCGCTGCGGATCGAGCGTGTTCGCGGTCGCGACGGACGTGGCGCACCACCGCTCCAGCCGTGACCGGGTCTGCGTCGCCGACGGTCCGTACCAGGCGGGCGCGATAACCGGCCTGCCCAACTACGACGTGGCCCCGGACGGCCGCTTGCTCCTGGTGGCCCAAAGCTCGGCGGCCGCGCATCCCGATCGGCTGTCGGTCACCGTGCACTGGTTTGCGGATCTGGTGCGTCGCCTCGCATGAACCGCCTCGACCCCTGTCCGCCGCGGCCGGTCCAGACAGCTTCTCGAGATGATCCTCGCCATCAGACGGTGATCACCGCCCGTGCGTCGATGGTGTGCGCGTCAGGCTGATCAGCACCCCGCCCTTCACCGGGACCGGCAGCAAGGCATAGCTCGAGCGCCCATGGCGGCCCACGACCGTCCAGCCGCTGGCCACGCCCAGGGCGCCGCCGAACAGCACGTCGCTGAGGAAGTGCCGATTGTCGTGCAGCCGGGAGGTGGCCACATAGGCCGCCACCGCAAAGGTCGGCCAGGCGCCGCGATACCCGAGATGGCGCTCCAGCACCGCCGCAGTCGCAAAGGCGGCCGACGAATGTCCTGAGGGGAATGCACAGCACTCGCCCGTCGGCCGATCCCGGCGCACGGCAATCTTGATCCCGTGCGTCAGCGCCTGCGAGACGACGAGCGAGCGCAGAAGATCGAACCCGAGGTGGGACACCTTGTTGGTCCGTGGCTCGCCGTCGACATGGGGCAGGAGGTAGCGGCCAATCACATACAAGCCAACCGCGGTACCGGCCTGCGTGTAGGCGGCCCCGAGATGTTTCCCGGGGGCGAAGAAGCGCCCGGCCGCGCCGCTGCCGGCCAAGCGGGCGTTGACCTCGTCGTCGGCGGGATGGGCGATAGCCGCCGCGGCGGCGCCAATGCCCAGAATGAACCAGGTGGAGCGACGGCGCGGGAAGGCCGTGAAGTCGCGGCCGGTTTCATAAAGGAGCGCCTTGAAGCCGGTGCGCGCCGGCGCTGGATGCGCCGCTGCCGGTTCCTGGTCCGCCCCCGCGGAGGTCTCAGGCGGCGCAGCCGGCGTGGCCAGAGGCGGCGCAACCGCCGTGGGCGGCGTCTCTTGCGCCTCGGCGGAGGCCGCGACGACGAGGAGCCCGACGGCAAGGTAGCGGCGGATCAGATGTTTCATCGACGAGTCTCGACGTCCTTGGCTGGCCGGCGGGCCGCCGCCGGGCCCCTACTCCACCGCGGCAGCCGGCAACGGGTGGTGGAGCGGCACCACGAGCACGGAACAGGGCGCATGGGACATGACGTGCTCGGCCGTGCTCCCCATGAGCAGGCGGTGCAGCCCGGTGCGCCCCCTGGTGCCGACCACGACCAGGGAGGCGCCGGCGGCCGTCGCTTCTTCCACGATGCCGGCTCCGGCCGGTCGCCGCGTCACCGCAATTTCACCGGCCACGCCCAGCGAGTCGAGGGCCCGCGCCAGCGTCGCTGCGGCGTCGGCGCGCACGTCCTCGAACTCCGCGTCCGAGAGCATCGGCAGGGCCACGCCGCCAGCCGCGCCGGCCCCCATCGTCACCGCCTGGTCGACGTCCAGGCAATGCATGACGCGCAACCCGCCGCCCATCCATCGCGCGGCGGCCGCCGCGGCGTGCAGGGCCGGCACGGCCGCGTCGGAAAAATCCGACGCGCCGATGACTCCGCCCGCCGCCGGTGACGGACGCGCCACCAGTACCGGGCAGTGCGCCGCCGGGGCCACCCGCTTGGCCGTGTGGCCCGGCCCCAGCACGACGAGTCCGGCCTGGACCCGCTCGGCGATCTCGAGGATGCCGGCGTCGGCAGCGCCGGACTCGATCTCGATCTCGATGGCGACCGGAAGGCCTGGCGGCAGCACCTCCTCGATCCGGGTGCGGACGATGTCCCGCGCCTTCTGCTCGAGCGCGGACTGATGCGGCACATCGATGCCCGCGTCCTGGGGAAAGAGGACGCGCACCTGGAACGACTCGGGCAGGACGTGAGCCACGACCAGCGGCACCTCCCACGCGAGCGCAACGGCCAGACCTTGTCGCAGCGCCTCGTCGGCGTGGCTCGACAGGTCGGTGGCGACCACGACCGGTGACGGCTTGCTCATCGCGCCTCCTCAACCCTCATTGCATCACGAACCGCCCGCCGCCAGGCCGGCGGTTTACGACAACAGCGCGCCGCGCTTGACCAGCCCGGCCAGAAAGACCCGGGCGGTCTCGTCCATGCCGCCGCGATCGAGGAGACGAAGCTCCAGCGGCAGCTCCCGGTACTCGAGCGCGGGCCCGCAGGCCCGTTCGAGGCGCCTCAGGTCGCGGGCCTCCAGACGGCCGTGCACCGTCACCACACGCCTCTCCCTGCCGACGCGCACGGTGATGGTGGCCACTGGCCGTGCGCAGTGCAAGTTCGGGGCCTGCCGCTCGACGCCTGGTTTCCGCCGCGGGCCGGAGCGCGCCATCGGCGGGGAGAGCCGCGTGACGCTATTTGGTTGGCGGTCGCATCATGCGGAGAGCGGCCCGCTCCGGGCGGCGCGCCGGATGCCCAGCTTCTTCATCTTGGCGTGCAGCGTCGTGGGTTTCATGGCCAGGCGCTCCGCCGCGCCGCCGGCGCCGCTGATACGCCAGCTCGTGGCCTCGAGCGCGGCGAGGATGGCGCCCCGTTCCGCGTCGACCAGGGTCGCCATCACTGCCGGCCCGGGCGTCGGCGGCGGGCATCGGCAGATTGTCGGGAAGCCAGATGGCCTCGGCGGGCACCAGCGCGCCGGTCGACAGGATCACCGCCCGCTCCATGACGTTCTGGAGTTCGCGCACGTTGCCGGGCCACTGGTAGGCGAGCAGCTTCTGCAGGGCGTCATCGGTGAGGTCGGCGGCCGGGCGGCGGAGCGTGCGCCCGAACCCGGCAGAAAATGTCGCGCCAGCAGCGGGATGTCCGACCGGCGTTCGGGCAGCGTCGGGAGCGTGATCGGGAACACGCTCAGCCGGAAGTACAAGTCGGCTCGATAGGTCTTGGCGGCGACGGCCGCCTCGAGATTCTGGTTCGTGGCGGCGATCACCCGGACGTTCACGTGGACCGGCGCGGTGGCGCCGACGCGCTCGACCTTGGCGTCCTGCAGCACCCGCAGCAGCTTGGCCTGGGCGGCGGCGGGCAGGTCCCCGACTTCGTCGAGAAAGAGCGTGCCTCCGTCGGCCAGCTCGAACTTGCCGAGCTTTCGCGCGATGGCGTTGGTGAACGCGCCCTTCTCGTGGCCGAAGAGTTCGCTCTCGACCAGCGCTTCCGGCAGCGCCGCGCAGTTGATCGCCACGAAGGGCCCGGCGGCCCGGGGACTCTGGTCGTGGATCCGTCGCGACAGCAACTCCTTGCCCGTGCCGGTGGCGCCGAGCAGGAGCACGGAGGTGTCGCCAGCCGCGACCAGGTCGGCCAGCCGCACGACGCCGGTCCAGGCGGCGCTCTCGCCGACGATCTCGCCGCGCGTCGACGCCGCGCGCACTTCCTCCTGCAGGTGGGTCACGCGGCGGCGCAGGCCGCGGCGCTCGTCGAGCAAGCGCCGTCAGCCGGCGGCGATCGCGCTCACTCCCCTCGTAGAGCTGGGCGTTGGCGATGGCAATGGCCGCTTGGGCCGCGAGGGCTTCGAGGCGCGCCACGTCCTTGGCCCCGGGGGGCCGAGCCGCGGTGAACTGCGGCGCGTCGAGGCCGACGACGCCGATGGCGCGGCCGTGGACGATGAGCGGCACGGCAAAGGCCGACTGCATGCCCGTCTCGTGGACCCGGGCCACATCGAACCACCGGTCGTCGTCTTGCGCGTCGGGCACGAACACGACGCGCTGGCTGGAAAAGGCCAGGCCCATGATGCCGCCGTCGGCCGGCATCACCACCTCGCGAAAGGCATCGGCGCCGCGGCCCCGGAAGGCCACGGCCCTGAGCCGTTGGTCGCGCGGCTCGTGCAGCAGCACCCAACTCGACGTGGCGCCGAACACGTCCTGCACGGAGTCGAGCACCGCCTGCGACGCGCCGGCCACGTCCAGACGCGAGGTCAGCGCCCGCGCCGCGGCGATGAGCGCTTCTTCGACCGATCGCGCCGGGCCGCGTTCCGTGGGGTGATCCATGAGGGCGGCGATGCCAGAAGGCAGCGCCGCCATGGATTCTATCAGGCGCTCCGAGCGCTAGGGGACCTTGGCGGAGTCCATGACGAGGGTGCCGTTGGCCAGGGAGAGGTTGCCCACGAAGGCGCCCCGGTACATGTCGTAGATGGCCTTGGCCTCCTCCGGATACGCTTCATACAGGATCCGCATGACGGCGTAGTCGGCATCGGCCACGGGCGCGGTGACGACGTGCACGTAGGCCACGTTGCCGTCGGGGAGGGGCGTCTTGAGGCGCAGGACCTTCCAGTTCTTGCCCTGCTGCTGCCGCTCCGGCTTGTCCGACTTCTGCAGGGCGGTGTGCAGCTTGGCCAGCACCTGCTCGAAGTCCGCGGTCTTGTCGGCCTTGATGGCCACCGTCCACAGCGCGATGTCGCCCTGGAGCACGAACTTCTGGGCCTCCTGGGCGCTTGCTGGTGCGCCCCATCCTGCGAGCAGCATGCAGACCAGTCCGGTGGTGCCGAGTGTCATCCTGAGTGTCATGAAACCTCCTCCGCGGCGTGCGGCACCGACGCTATCGCAAAGATCCTGCCGCATGTGGGCGCGGCTCGAATTCTAGCGCGCAGCGCGCCAGACGCCCCGCGCAACCGCAGCCCATCGTTAGCATTGTCGATATGTCGTCAGCGGCGCCAGGAGCCAACCTCGGGCGGCGCGAAATCCACCCGGAAGCACGGGCTGGAGCCGGCCCCGCCGACCGGCACCTCGATTGCTATACCGTGTGCGGATGCCCACACCGCACTCGACTCACGAGCTTCGCCCCGTATCTCTCGCGTCGGCGGCCACCCCGTCCGTGTGGCCCGGCGCCCCGTATCCGCTCGGCGCCACCTGGGACGGGCTCGGGGTCAACTTCGCCCTGTTCTCCGCGCACGCGACCCGCGTCGATCTCTGCCTCTTCGATTCGCCCGATGGCCGCGAAGCGCGCCGCATCACGCTGCCCGAGCAGACGGCGATGGTGTGGCACGGGTATCTCCCCGACGTCAGGCCGGGCCAGCTCTACGGCTATCGCGTGCATGGTCCCTACGAGCCGGCGGCCGGGCACCGGTTCAATCCCAACAAGGTCGTCCTCGATCCGTACGCCAAGGCCATCGGCCGCATGGTCCAGTGGAACAACTTCGAGATGTTCGGCTACGACGTCAA
Organism: uncultured Acidobacteriota bacterium; assembly: GCA_963834325.1. GTDB lineage: Bacteria > Acidobacteriota > Vicinamibacteria > Vicinamibacterales > UBA2999 > CADEFD01. The sequence continues at coordinate 646,776 of CAWIBL010000012.1, read as the reverse complement.
CAGCCCGGACGGCGATCTCTCGTTCGATGGCCGCGACAACGCCACCCTGGCGCCGCTGGCCGCCGTCATCGATCCCGCCTTCACGTGGGGCGACGACAAGCGCCTCAACACGCCCTGGCACAAGACGGTCATCTACGAGCTGCACGTGAAGGGCTTCTCGGCCCGCCACCCGGGCATTCCCGAGGGCATGCGCGGCACCTACGACGCCCTGACCACCGACGCGGCCCTCGATCACCTGACCAGCCTCGGGGTCACCGCCGTGGAACTCATGCCGGTGCATCACCACACCGACGATCGCCATCTGGTCGAACGGGGGCAGCGCAACTACTGGGGCTACAACACCCTGAGCTTCCTGGCGCCCGACCTGCGCTACTCGGCGCGCAGCGGACCGGTGGAGTCGGTGCTCGAGTTCAAGCGCATGGTCCGGGCCCTGCACGCGGCCGGGCTCGAGGTGATCCTCGACGTGGTCTACAACCACACGGCCGAGGGCAACCACCTCGGGCCCACGCTGTCGTTGCGCGGCATCGACAACGCCACCTACTACCGCCTCGCCCCCGAAGACCGCCGCTACTACGTGGACTTCACCGGCTGCGGCAACACCCTCAACGTGACCCAACCGCAGGTGCTGCAGCTCATCATGGACAGCCTGCGCTACTGGGTGCTCGAGATGCACGTCGACGGGTTCCGATTCGACCTGGCCAGCGCGCTGGCGCGCGAATTCCACGCCGTCGACCGGCTCAGCGCCTTCCTCGACATCATCCATCAGGATCCGGTGCTGTCCCAGGTGAAGCTCATCGCCGAGCCCTGGGACCTGGGCGTGGGCGGCTACCAGGTCGGCCAGTTCCCGGTGCTGTGGACCGAATGGAACGGGAAGTATCGCGACACCGTGCGCAGTTTCTGGCGCGGCGACGCCGGCTCCACCTCCGAGATGGCCACCCGCCTGGCCGGCAGCAGCGACCTCTACGAGCACAGCGGCCGCCGGCCCTACGCCAGCATCAACTTCGTCACCGCGCACGACGGCTTCACGCTGCACGACCTGGTCAGCTACGACCACCAAGCACAACGAAGCCAACCACGAGAACAACCAGGACGGCGAGAGCCACAACCTCAGTTGGAACTGCGGTCACGAAGGACCGACCGACGACCCCGAGGTGCGGGCGCTCAGGGAACGCCAGAAACGCAACCTGCTGGCGACGATGTTCCTGTCGCAGGGCGTGCCGATGCTGAGCGGCGGCGACGAGATGGGCCGCACGCAGCTCGGCAACAACAACGCCTACTGCCAGGACAACGAGCTGAGCTGGACCGACTGGGACCTCAGCGCCGAGGCCGCCGACCTGCTGGCCTTCACGGCGCGGCTGATCCGGCTGCAGCACGAGGAGCCGGTGCTCTACCGCCGTTCGTTCTTCCAGGGGCGGGCCATCCGCGGCGGCAGCGTCAAGGACATCGCGTGGCTCGACCAGGCGGGGAAGGAATTGAGCGACCGCGAGTGGCAGTCCGACCTCCGCTGTTTCGGGATGCTGCTGGCGGGCGACGCGATCGACGAAACCGACTCGCGCGGCCGCCGCATTCGTGGGCTCGACGCTGTTTGTGATGTTCAACTCCGACCCGGGGGCATCGGCCTTCACGCTGCCCTCCCCGCACGGCGGCGCCACCTGGTCGCGCGTGCTCGACACGGCCGACCCGCAGGCGCACCCGGAGCGATTCCCGGGCGCCGCGTCCTATCCCCTCGACGGCCGCTCGGTGGCCGTCCTTCGCCTGGAGGTCGTCGTCAGCCGACGCGGATGGCCACCCCCAGCAGAGAGGTTCGTCCCATGCCGACTGAACGCCGCGCCGCCGCGCGGAAAGCGCCCGCCGCGCGCCAAGCGGCCCCCGCAACTCCCGCCCGGCGTCAGCGCCCGTCGCCGCCCGCCGCAAGCGCCGGCCCGCGCCCCGTCGCGCCGCCGGCTGACGGCCGCCGGCGCGTGGTCGTCGACCGCGTCCTGCCCGAGGTCGATGCCGGCCGGTTTCCGATCAAGCGCACGGCCGGCGAAGTCGTCGAGGTGACGGCCTACGTGCACGCCGACGGCCACGACGTGCTGGCCGTGCGTCTGCAGCACCGCCGGGTGGGCGACCCGGTGCGCCCGTGGCAGGAGCTGGCGATGGCGCCGCTCGGCAACGACGAGTGGCGCGCCACCTTCGCCGTCGAGGAACCCGGCGCCCACGAATACACCGTCGAGGCCTGGGTCGACCACTTCCTGTCGTGGCGCCGTGAGCTGGCCATCAAGGCCAAGGCCGGCGTCGATGTCTCGACCGAACTGCTGGAGGGCCAGGCCCTGGTGTCGGCGGCCGCGGCGCGCTGCCCGACGGCCGCGTCGGCCGCGTCGGCCGCGCCCCGGTCCGGCGTCGCCGCGGAGGCGGCCGGGTCCGACGACGACCGCGCGCATCTCGACGCCGCCGCGGCCATGCTGGCGAGCGACGCCGCCGTCGGCGTGCGCGTCGCCGCGGGGCTCGACGAGCGGCTGCTCGAGCTGATGGCGCGCCACGCCGACCGGCGCCACGCCTCGGCGTATGGCCGGGTCCTCCGCGTCGAGGTGGACCGGGAGCGGGCGCGGTTCGGCGCGTGGTACGAGATGTTTCCACGTTCGTGGGGCCCCAGCCCGACCCGCAGCGCGACGTTCCGCGAGGCCGCCGACCACCTGCCCAAGGTCGCGGCCCTCGGCTTCGACGTCGTCTACCTGCCGCCCATCCATCCCATCGGCACCAGCTTCCGCAAGGGGCGCGGGAACGCGCTCGTCGCCGCGCCGGGCGACCCGGGCAGCCCGTGGGCCATCGGCTCGGCCGACGGCGGACACAAGGCGGTGGAGCCGGGTCTCGGCACCCTCGACGATTTCGATGCCTTCGTCGCCGCCGCGCACCGCGTGGGACTCGACGTGGCGCTCGACATCGCCTACCAGTGTTCGCCCGAGCATCCCTACGTGACCGAACACCCGGAGTGGTTCCGCCACCGGCCCGACGGCACGATCAAGTACGCCGAGAACCCGCCCAAGAAGTATCAGGACATCTACCCGTTCGACTTCGAGACCGAGGCCTGGCGGGCGCTGTGGGAGGAACTGGCCAGCGTCATCCGCTTCTGGATCGGGCACGGCGTGACGCATCTTCCGCGTCGACAACCCGCACACCAAGCCGTACGCGTTCTGGGAATGGCTCATCGCCGACATCCGCCGCGATCATCCCGACACGATTTTCCTGGCCGAGGCGTTCACCCGGCCCGAAGGTCATGGCCTACCTGGCCAAGCTCGGCTTCACCCAGTCCTACTCCTACTTCACCTGGCGCAACACCAAGGACGAGATCGAGGAGTTCTTCACCGAGCTGGACACCTCCGGCGTCCGCGAGTTCCTGCGCCCGAACCTCTTTGCCAACACGCCCGACATCCTGCACGCCTATCTGCAGCAGGGCGGCCGGGCGGCGTTCATGGCGCGGCTGGTGCTGGCCGGCACGCTCGGGGCCAGCTACGGCATCTACAGCGGCTTCGAACTCTGCGAGGGCCGCGGCGTGCCGGGCTCCGAGGAGTATCTCGACTCGGAGAAGTACCAGATCCGCCACTGGGACTGGGATCGTCCCGGACACATCAAGGATCTCGTGGCCGCCGTCAATCGGATCCGCCGTGAACATCCGGCCCTGCACTACGACTCCGGCACGACGTTCCACGTCACCGACAACCCGCACGTCGTGGCCTACACCCGGACGTCGCCCGACGGCGCCAGCCGCGTGCTGGTCGTGGTCAATGTCGATCCGGTCAACCCCCAGCACGGCTTCATCGACGTGCCGCCCGAGGCCCTCGGCGTCGACGCGACCAGCCCTTACCGCGTGCGCGACCTGCTCACGCGGGGACGTCTTCGCCTGGCAGGGCACCCGCCACTACGTGCGGCTCGACCCGGCCACCGGGCCGGCGCACATCCTGGTGGCGGCCGGGTGACCCAGCCGCCGCCGCGGCCTCGCCGCCGCCCCGCTTCGACCCGGCCGGAGGCGCCTGTCAGCCTCCGCAGGATCGCCTCATGAGTCAGAGTAATCAACCGGCGCGCGTCATCAGCTCCTTCGATCTCCACCTCCTGGCCGAGGGGACGCACTACCGCAGCTTCGAGAAGCTCGGCGCTCATGTCGGTGAGCGCGACGGCGTGGCCGGCGTGACCTTCGCCGTCTGGGCGCCCAATGCCGAGCAGGTCGATGTCATCGGCGACTTCAACGGTTGGCGAGCAGGGGCCACGCCACTCCGGGTGCGCCCGGAGGCGAGTGTCTGGGAGGCATTCGTTCCCGGCGTTGGCCCCGGCGAGCCATACAAGTACCGCATCGTCTCGCGCCTCAACGGCTACGTCGCCGACCGGGCCGACCCCTACGGCTTCGGCGCGGAGGTGCGTCCGAAGACCGCCTCGAAGGTGGTCGACCTCGAGGGCTTCACCTGGACCGACCAGGCCTGGCTGGAGGCGCGCCGCAGCCGCGACGGGCTGGCCGCGCCGCTCTCGATCTACGAACTGCACCTGGGCTCGTGGCGGCGCTCGACCGAGGACGGGAACCGGTGGCTGACCTACCGGGAGATGGCGCCGCTGCTGGCCGGCTACGCGCGCGAGATGGGCTACACGCACGTCGAGCTGCTGCCCATCACCGAGCATCCGTTCGACGGGTCGTGGGGCTACCAGACGGTCGGCTACTTCGCGCCGACCAGCCGCTTCGGCACGCCGCACGACTTCATGTTCCTCGTCGACACGCTGCACGCCGCCGGCATCGGCGTCCTGCTCGACTGGGTGCCGGCCCATTTCCCGCACGACCCGCACGGGCTCGGCTTCTTCGACGGCACGCACCTCTACGAACACGCCGACCCGCGCCAGGGCCATCATCCCGACTGGGATACGCTGGTCTTCAACTACGGGCGCACCGAGGTCAGGAACTTCCTGATCAGCAATGCGCTCTTCTGGCTGGAGAAGTATCATCTCGATGGCCTGCGCGTGGATGCCGTGGCGTCGATGCTCTACCTCGACTACGGACGCCGCGAGGGCGCGTGGATTCCGAACCAGTTCGGTGGCCGGGAGAACCTGGAGGCCGTGACCTTCCTGCGCGAGCTGAACACGGTGGTGCATCAGGAGCATCCCGGCGTCATCATGGCGGCCGAGGAGTCGACGTCGTGGCCGATGGTCTCGCGGCCCACCTACATCGGCGGGCTCGGCTTCGGCGTCAAGTGGAACATGGGCTGGATGCACGATATGCTCGACTACCTCGCGCTCGACCCGGTCTACCGGAGCCACCACCACCATCGCCTGACCTTCAGCCTGATCTACGCCTTCAGCGAGAACTTCCTGCTGCCGTTCTCGCACGACGAGGTCGTGCACGGCAAGCGCTCGATGCTCGAGAAGATGCCGGGCGACGACTGGCAGAAGTTCGCCAACCTGCGGCTGCTCTACGGCTACCAGTTCGGTCATCCCGGCAAGAAGCTGCAGTTCATGGGCTGCGAATTCGGCCAGCGCAAGGAGTGGAATCACGACGTCAGTCTCGACTGGCACCTGCTCGACCTACCGCCCCACGCCGGCCTGCAGCGGTGGGTGCGCGACCTCAACCACCTCTACCGCGACGCGGCGCCGCTCCATGCCCGCGACTTCGATCCCGGCGGGTTCGAGTGGATCGACTGCAACGACCACCAGCGCAGCCTGGTCAGCTTCCTCCGCCGCGGACACGACCCCGACGACGTCATGCTCTTTGTCTGCAACTTCACCCCCGTGCCCCGCTATGCCGAGCCGGTCGGCGCCCCGCTCGGCGGCGTCTGGCGGGAAGTGCTGAACAGCGACGCCGTCGACTACGGCGGCGGCGGCGTGGGCAACGGCGGCGCGGCCACGGCCGTCGACACGCCGCATCACGGGCGCCCCTACCGGCTCGATCTGGTCGTGCCTCCGCTCGGCGTCGTCGTCCTGCGGTCGGGCGGAGCGCGCCCCTCATGATGCCAGCGCCGCCCAACCAGCCGTTGTGGTACCGCGACGCGGTCTTCTACCAGCTGCACGTCAAGACCTTCTGCGACAGCGACGGCGACGGCGTCGGCGACTTTCGCGGCCTGACCAGCAAGCTCGACTACCTGGCTGCCCTCGGCGTCGACTGCCTGTGGCTGCTGCCGACCTTCCCGTCGCCGTTCCGCGACGACGGCTACGACATCGCCGACTACTACAACATCCACCCCGGCTACGGCACCCTCGACGACTTCCGGGCGTTCATCGAGGCCGCGCACGCCCGCGGCCTCAAGGTGATCACCGAACTGGTCACCAATCACACCTCCGACAAGCATCCGTGGTTCCAGGAAGCGCGCAGCTCGACCGACAATCCGCGGCGCGACTGGTACGTGTGGAGCGACTCCGACGAGAAGTACCACGACGTCCGCATCATCTTCCTCGACACCGAAGCCTCCAACTGGGCCTGGGATCCGGTGTCGAAGGCCTACTACTGGCACCGCTTCTTCAGCCACCAGCCGGACCTGAACTACGACAACCCGGCCGTGCGCGAAGAGATGTGGAACGTCATGCGCTATCTGGCTCGACATGGGCGTCGACGGCTTCCGGGTCGATGCCGTGCCGTATCTCATCGAGCGCGAGGGCACGTCGTGCGAGAACCTGCCCGAGACCCACGAGGTCTTGAAGTTCCTGCGCCGGCGGCTCGACGAGCACTACACCGGCAAGGTGCTGCTGGCCGAGGCCAACCAGTGGCCCGAGGACGTGCGTCCCTACTTCGGTGAAGGCGCCGGCGACGAATTCCACATGGCCTTCCACTTCCCGCTGATGCCGCGCATGTTCATGGCTCTGCGGCTCGAGGATCGCAAGCCGATTGTCGAGATCCTGGAGCGCACGCCGGTGATCCCGGAGGCCTGCCAGTGGGGCATCTTCCTGCGCAATCACGACGAGCTGACGCTCGAGATGGTCACCGCCGAAGAGCGCGACTACATGTACGACGAGTACGCGCGCGACAAGGTGGCGCGGATCAACCTCGGCATCCGCCGCCGGCTGGCGCCGCTGCTCGACGGCGATCGACGGCGCATCGAGCTGATGAACGGCCTGCTGATGTCGCTGCCCGGCAGCCCGATCCTCTACTACGGCGACGAGATCGGGATGGGCGACAACATCTATCTCGGCGATCGCAACGGCGTGCGCACGCCGATGCAGTGGAACGGCGGCTGGAACGCGGGGTTCTCGCTCGCCGACCCCGAGCGGCTGGCCTTCGCCATGATCTCCAACCCGCTCTACGGCTACCAGGCGGTGAACGTCGCCGCGCAGGAGCGGACGGAGCACTCGCTGCTCAACTGGACCCGCCGGCTGATCCGCGTGCGCCGCACCACCAACGTCTTCAGCCGCGGGCTCGCTGACCTTCCTCAGGCCGAAGAATCACCGGGTGCTGGCCTACATCCGGGCCCTCGACGGCGAGCAGGTGCTCGTCGTCAACAACCTCGCCGGCAGCGTGCAGGCGGTCGAACTCGATCTGCGATCGCTGGCCGGCCTCGTGCCCATCGAGATGTTCGGCCACAGCGTCTTCCCGCGTATCGGCGAGCTGCCCTACCTGATGACGCTGGGGCCGTATGACTTCTACTGGTTCAGGCTGCGCCGTGTATAGCGCCGGGCATCGGGCCGCCCGCAGGGAGTGGTGAGTGTGGCAGACGACAGTCTGATTCCGGACGACCTGCTGCGCCAGATCATCGGCGTCGGGCAGGTCGACCTGCTCGTCGGCCTGCCCACGCACGATCTCGGCGACGGCGTCGCCGACGCCGTCCAGGCGGTGCGCGGCTGTTTCCGCACCTACTTTCCGCGGCTGCGCACGGCCCTGCTGCAAGTCGACCTCGGGTCGACCGACGGCACCCAGGAGGCGGTGCAGCACTGCTGGGGCGGAGTGGGCCCGCCGGCCATTGGCTCGAGCGGCCTGCGGACCACGCACTGCATGACCACGTCGGCCACGACCTGGACCGAAGGCGACCGCGCCACCCGGTGCGTGCTGGCGGCCGGCGACCTGCTGCAGGCCAGCACCGTCGTCGTCCTCGACGCCGACGTCGAGGGCCTGACGCCGCCGTGGGTCGCGGCGCTGGCCGCGCCGGTGCGCGACACGCAGCTGGACCTGGTGGCGCCGATCTACCGCCGCCATGCCGCCGAGGGCTCGCTCGTCACGCAGCTGGTGCGGCCACTGATGCGGGCCGTCTACGGCCGGCACCTGCGCGAACCGCTGCTGGCCGAGTTCGGGTGCTCGGGGCGCCTGGCGGCGGCGCTGCACGGTGGCCGGATGGGACGCCAGCCCCGCCCAGCGGGCGACGAATCTGTGGATCGCGGGCGAAGCCCTGCGCGGGGGCTTCACCATCAAGCAGGCCGACCTCGGCTCGCGCCGTCTGCGCCCGGGCCGGCGGAAGGCGGCGCTGTCGGACGTCTTCCGGCAGGTGGTAGGCTCGGTCTTTGCCACCATCGACGCCCACGCCGCCCACTGGACCACTGTTCAGGGCGTGACCGAGGTGCCGCTGGTCGAGGCGCCGACCGGGCCGGCCGAACCGGGCCCGCCGCCAGGCTACGACAGCGTCGCAGCTGGTGGAATCGTTCGCGCACGACGTCGCGGCGATCGACGAGATCCTGCGCCGCATTCTGTCGCCGCCCACGATGGCGGCGGTCAGTGCCGGCAGCCGCGACACGCCGCCGCGGTTCACGGCGCCGGTCTGGGCCGCCACGGTCGCCGAGTTCCTGGTGGCGCATCACCACGGCGTGATGCACCGCGATCACATCGCGCAGGCGCTGCTGCCGCTCTACACCGCCAGAACCGGAGTGTTCCTCCTGGAGCATGGCGACGACACCGCTGACGCGCTCGAAGCCGCCAGCGAAGACGTGTGCCGGGCCTTCGAGGCGGTCCGGACGGAAATCATGGAGCGCTGGCACGTGCCGGCATGAGGGTGCACATGGGCGAGATGGTGCTAGAAGCAATTCAACAGGCGAGCACGAACTTCCTGCGCACTGCCGCCGAGCTGGTGCCCCGCGCGGTGGTCACGATCAGCCTGATACTCGTCGGCTGGATCATCGCGGCGCTGCTCAAGCGCGTGACCCGGGTCGTGCTCATGCGCACCGGATTCGGACGGCTCGCGCGAGCGGCAGGGTCTGGCCGAGGCGCTGCGGAATGCCGACCTGCCCCCGGCCGAGTCGATCGTCGCCTCGCTGGTCTTCTGGGTGGTGTGGATCGGCTTCCTGCTGTCGGGTGTCGATGTGCTCGGGTTCTCCGCGCTCCAGGGCCTGGTGCGGGAGTTCGCGCTGTTCGTGCCCCGGCTCCTGGTGGCCCTGGTGATCGTCGTCGTCGGCCTCATCGTCTCGAACGTCGCCTGGCGGGCCACGCTGCTGGGCGCGGTGAACGCCAAGCTGCCGTCGCCGCGGGTGCTGGCCGGGACGGTGCGCGCGCTCGGCCTCATCCTGACGGCGGCCATGGCCCTCGATCAGATTGCCGTGGCCCGGACGATCGTGCTGACGGCGTTTGCCATCGCCTTCGGCGCCGTCATGCTCGGTCTGGCCATCGCCTTCGGCGTGGGCGGCGGCGGCGTGGCTCGCCGCATCCTCGACCACTGGTTCCCGGAGCGCACGGCGCCGCCACAGACGACCTGGGGCACGTCTGATGAGCCAGGACCCCGGCGCCGATCGCGATCGCGCTCTCGACCTGGTTCCGGGAGGAACTGCCCGCGCATCTGCCGGCGTGGCTCGTCGCCCAGCGCTGGTTCGGCGGCAAGGCCCGCGTCATCACGGCGGTCGCGGTGCGCCGACATCGTGTGGCTCCCGGCGGCGGTGCGGCCGGTCGCCGCTGGTCGTGGTCGACGTGGTCTACGAGCCGGACACGGCCCGGCCAGCCGGGAGCGCTGCCCGCTGCTGCTCGGGCTGCAGGCTGAAGCCGAGCGGCGCGATCGCCGACGCTTCGCCGGGCGACGGCAGTTACGTGGCCGACCAGGCCAGCGAGCGGCGACGCGGTGGCGCGCGCTGCTGGCCGGCCTGCTCGGCGGCGCCCGCCGCCACCGGCGGCGGCGGCGGCGTGCTGACCTACGCCGACACCACGCCGGCGGCCCGGCAGGTGCTGGCGGCGGCGGTCCCGCCGGCGATCCGCGCCGGTCGGCGTCGAGCAGAGCAACACCTCCGTGACGCGTCGGCACGGCCCACGTCTTCAAGCTGTTCCGCCGCCTCGAAGCCGGGGAGCATCCGCAACTCGAAGTGGGACGTTTCCTCGCGCAGGCGGGATTTTCCGCGGTGCCGCGGCTCGAGGGATCGATCGTCTACCGGGCCGCCGACGGACAGGAGTCGGCGCTTGGCGCGCTCGAGGGCTGGGTGGCCAACCAGGGCGACGGCTGGCGCCACGTGCTGGCGCGGCTCGACGCCTGCCGCCGCGACGTCCACGTCCGCGCCGACCTCTACGCCGAGCTCATGTCGCTCGGCGAGACGACGGCCGACTTCCACGCCGCGCTGGCCACCGACACCACCCTCGACGCGTTTGCGCCCGATACCGGTCACCGCCGCGGATGCGGCCCTCTGGCAGCACGACCTCGAGGCCCAGGCCGAGCGCACCTTCGACGCTGCTCGAGCAGCGCCTGTCGACGCTGACGCCGGAGCAGGCCGGCGTCGCGCGGGCCGTGCTGGCGGCGCGCGCCGGCGTGGAGCGGCCGCGCGCCGACGTTCGACGACGACGGCCGCGTTCGACCGCATCCGCATTCACGGCGACTTCCATCTCGGGCAGACGCTGAAGACGCCCGGCGGGTTCGTGATCATCGACTTCGAGGGCGAACCCGCGCAAGCCGCTCGCCGCGCGGCGGCAGAAGCAGTGCGCGCTGCGCGACGTGGCCGGGATGCTGCGCTCGCTCGACTACGCCGCGGCGGCGTCGAACCTGGCCGCCGGACCCGAGGCCACGCCAGCGGCCCCGCCGGCGGCGATGCGGCAGGCGTTCCTCGAGGGCTATCACGCCCGGGCCGCCGCTCGGCGCTCGCTTCCTGCCCGCACGTCGCCGAGGACCGCGACGCGTGGACCAGCCTGTTCGAGCTCGAGAAGGCGCTGTACGAAGTGGAGTACGAGTTGAACAACCGGCCGACGTGGGTGCTCATCCCGCTCGACGCCCTGTCTCGACTTCTCGATGCTGCCCGGTGACCCCGTCGCCAAGGCGACGGCTGCCCGGAGGCGACCGCCACAGAGAGGCCGAATGAACGAGACCGCCGGAGGATCACCGGACCGCGCGCCACGCCGTCGCCGATCCGCGCCGACGCGAGCGCGGCCTGGCGGGGCACGCTCGGGGCGATTGTCGGCGACGGCGGCCGGGTCGACTTCCGCGTCTGGGCGCCGGCGGCCCGCGCCCTGGACGTCGTCGTCGAGGGCCGCCGACGGCGCGTCGGAGTCGCGCCCGCTGGCCGCGCAGTCCGGACGGCTTCTTCACGCTGACCTGGCCGGGTCTCGGCGCCGGGGCCCGCTACCACTACGTCCTCGACGGCGACGGGCCGCTGCCCGATCCGGCGTCGCGATGGCAGCCGGACGGCGTGCACGGTCCCTCCGCGGTCGTCGATCCGTCGCCTTCGCGCTGGTCGGACGACGCGTGGCCGGGGGTGCCGCTCGCGGCGCTCGTCATCTACGAGCTGCACGTCGGCACGTTCTCCCCGGCCGGCACCTTCGCCGGCGTCGCCGAACGGCTGCCCGCGCTGCGCGACCTCGGCGTCATCGTGCATCGAGCTGATGCCGGTGGCCGACTTCCCGGGCACCCGCAACTGGGGCTACGACGGCGCGGCGCTGTTCGCGCCGGCGCGGTGCTACGGCACGCCGGACGACCTGCGCCGCCTCGTCGACACCGCGCATGCCCTCGGACTCGCCGTGCTCCTCGACGTCGTCTACAACCACACCGGGCCCGACGGCTCGTACCTGTCGCGCTTCAGCCCGCTACTACTTCACCGACCGCCACGCCAGCCCGTGGGGCGCGGGCCTCGACGTCGACGGCGAGCACAGTCCGCCCGGTGCGCGAGTTCTTCATCGAGAACGCGCTGCACTGGGTCCACGAGTACCACGTCGACGGCCTGCGCCTCGACGCGACGCACGCCATTCACGACGACGGCCCGCGCCACTTCCTCGCCGAACTGACCGCGCGCGTCAAGGCCTCGGTCGCCGGGCGCCACGTCCACGTGATCGCCGAAGACCATCGCAACCTGGCGATGATGGTCACGCCGCCGGACGAGTTCGGCTGGGGGCTCGACGCCGTGTGGGCCGACGACTTCCACCACCAGATGCGCCGGCTGCTCGCCGGCGACCGCGACGGCTACTACCGGACTTCTCCGGCACGACGGCCGACCTGGCCACCACCCTCCGCCAGGGGTGGTTCTACACCGGCCAGCACTCCGCGCACCTGCAGGAAGCCGCGCGGCACCGACCCGTCGGCGGTGCCCGCCGTCGCGCTTCGTCGTGTGCCTCCAGAACCACGATCAGATCGGCAACCGCGCCCGCGGCGAGCGGCTCCACCATCAGATCGACGCGGCCGCCTATCGCGCCGCCTCGGTGGTGCTGCTGACGGCGCCGCAGACGCCGCTGCTCTTCATGGGCCAGGAGTGGGCGGCGTCGAGCCCGTTCCTCTATTTCACCGATCACGGGGAGCCGCTCGGCCGGCTGGTCACCGAGGGCCGGCGCCGCGAGTTCCGCGACTTCGCCGCGTTTGCCGACCCGGCGGCGGCCGAGCGCGTCCCCGACCCGCAGGCCCTGGCCACGTTCCTCGCCTCGCGCCTCGACTGGTCCGAGCGCGACGTCGAGCCGCATGCCGCGACCGTCCGGCTCTACACGGCGCTGCTCGCGTTCCGGCGAACGCACCTGACGGCCGAGGGCGGGCTCGAGCAGTTCGCCGTCGAAGCCCTCGACGACGACACGCTCCTGATGCTCCGGACCAATGGGGCCGGCGTGCCCTATCTGATCGTCGCCCGGCTTCGCGGCGCCGGACCCGTCGACCTCGGGGCCAGCGCGCTCCTCGCCGCCACGATCGGCGGCTGGACCCGGTCCTCACCAGCGAGGACCCCGCCTTCAGCCCCACCGGCACGCCGGTCGAGGTCGAGTCCGCCGGCACCACGCCGGTAGTGTGGTTCGAGGGACCGGCGGCGGTGATCCTGCAGGCGACGAGGCCTCGAGCGGCGGCGTGGGCAGAGACCCAGGACGCGTCATTGCCCCAGCCCGCCGGACGCGGGCGTCCGAGCTAGCCGGCCCGCGCCCGCGACACCCCATGCCTACCACCACCTATCGCCTGCAGCTCCACTCCGGATTCACCCTCACCGACGCCCGCGACGTCATTCCCTACCTCGCCGCGCTGGGCGTGACGGACTGCTATTGCTCGCCGATCTTCACGGCCACGCCCGGGCAGCACGCACGGCTACGACGTGTGCCGCCACGGCGAAGTCAATCCGGAGCTGGGCGGCGAACGCGCGCTGCTCGACTTCACGACCGAGCTGCGCCGGCACGGGCTGGGCTGCATCCTCGACTTCGTGCCCAACCACATGAGCAACGACCCGCACACCAACGAGTGGTGGCGGGACGTGCTCGAGAACGGCCCGAGTTCGCCCTTTGCGCGCTACTTCGACATCGACTGGGACCCGACCAAGTCCGAACTCAAGGATCGGCTGCTGCTCCCGATTCTCGGCGAACAGTACGGCGATGCGCTCGAGACGCGGGGCGCTCTCGTTGCGCTTCGAGTCCGGCGCGCTGGTCCTGGCCTACGGCGAGGTGCGGCTCCCGATCAACCCGCGCCGCGCGCCGCTCGTCCTCGAGCGCGGAGTCGACCGGCTGGAAGCCGCGCTCGGGGCCGAGAGCCTCGACCTGCGGGAGTTCCTCAGCATCCTGACGGCGCTGCGCAACCTGCCGCCCTACGTCGAGCGCGACCCGGAGAAGATCGCCGAGCGTCACCGGGAAAAGGAAGTCGCCCGGGACCGCCTGGCCCGGCTGGCCGAGCGCTGCGCGCCGGTCCGCGCGCACATCGACGCGGCGCTCGCCGCCCTCAACGGCACGGCCGGGCGATGCCCGCAGCTTCGACGATCTGCACGCGCTGCTGGAGCTGCAGGCGTACCGGCTGGCCTCGTGGCGCACGGCCGCCGACGAAATCAACTACCGGCGCTTCTTCGACATCAACGAACTGGCCGGGCTGCGCGTCGAGGAGCCGAAGGTGTTCGAGGCGATTCACGTGCTCCTCCTGCGCCTCGTCGCCACCGGACAGGCCACCGGGCGTTCGGCTCGATCACGTCGACGGCCTGTTCGATCCGCGCACCTACCTCGAGCAGCTGCGCGCCGCCTTCGGCGGGGCCGTCGCCGAGCCCTACGTGGTCGTCGAGAAGATCCTGTCGGACGGCGAGGCCCTGCGGGAAGACTGGCCCGTGGCCGGGACCACCGGCTACACCTTCCTCAACGACGTGAACGGCGTGTTCGTGGACGGGCGCAGCGCCAGGAAGATGCAGAGCATCTATGCCCGCGTCACCGGCCGGCGTGAGCCGTTTGCCGACGTGGCCTACGAGAGCAAGCGCCTGATCGTGTCGACGGCGCTCAGCAGCGAGTTCCAGGTGCTGGCCCACGCCGTCAATCGCCGCTCGGAGCGCGACCGGCGGTATCGCGACTTCACGCTGGCCGCCATCCGCCGGGCGCTGCGCGAAGTCGTGGCCTGCTTCCCGGTCTACCGGACCTACGTCGACGCCGGTGGCGCGACGGCCGCGGACGCGCCCATCGTCAATGCGGCGATTGCCGAGGCCCGCCGGCGGAATCCGGCCATGGAAGCCTCGATCTTCGACTTCCTGCGCGGAGTGCTGCTGCCGCGCGACGCGCCGGCGCGCGACGCCGGCAGCGCGACGCGCCGGCGACGCCGACGCGTCGGACGGCGACCCTGACGCGCCGCGGGTGAACGTGGCGATGCGGTTCCAGCAGTACACCGCGCCCGTGCAGGCCAAGGGCGTCGAGGACACGGCGTTCTACCGCTACCACGTGCTGGCCTCGCTCAACGAGGTGGGCGGCGATCCCGGACGCTTCGGCCGGACGGTCGCCGAGCTGCATGCGGCCAGCGCCGCGCGGCAGCGCCACTGGCCCCTCGAGATGCTCGCGACCACGACCCACGACACCAAGCGCAGCGAGGACGCCCGGGCGCGCATCAACGTCCTGTCGGAGGCCCCGGAGGCGTGGCAGGCGGCGGTGACCGCGGTGGCGGCGCACCAACGCCACCGGCCGCACGCGCCTGGACGGCCAGCAGGCGCCGGACGACAACGACGAGTACCTGTTCTATCAGGCGCTGGTCGGCGCCTGGCCGGCCGAGCGGCCGGCCGACGACGTGCCCGAACGGGCCGCACCCGACCTGGTCGAGCGCATGGCGGCCTACATGCACAAGGCGATCAAGGAGTCGAAACTCCATACGAGCTGGATCACTCCGAATCCGGACTACGAGTCGGCGGTGGCGCGGTTCGTGGTCGACACGCTGTCCGGCCGCAGCGCTGCGGCGTTCTGCGCGTCCTTCGTGCCCTTCGTCCGCCACGTCGCCCTGGCCGGCATGACCAACTCGCTGGCGCAGCTCGTGCTGAAGATCGGCTCCCCGGGCGTGCCCGACTTCTATCAGGGCACCGAGCTCTGGGACCTCAGCCTGGTCGACCCCGACAACCGGCGGCCCGTGGACTTTGCGGCCCGGCAGCGGCTGCTCCAGGAACTCGAGCCGTGGCTCGGGGCCGATCACCGCGGCGGGCCGGACGACTCGGCGGCCCGAGCCGAGGCGGTCAGCGCCATGCTCGACACCTGGCCCGATGGACGGATCAAGCTGTTCATCACGGCTCTCGGCATTCGCCTGCGCCGGGCCTGGCCGGACCTGTTCCTGGCCGGGACCTACGACCCGCTGACGGCGCATGGGCCGGGGGCCGCGCACGTCGTCGCCTTTGCCCGGCAGCACGGCGCGCGCGCCCTGGTGATCGTCGTGCCGCGGCTGACGACGCAGATCCAGCCCGCCAGAGAAGCGCTGCCGATCGGGCGCGAGGTCTGGAGGGACACGACCGTCCGCCTCCCCGCCGCGCTCGCGGAGTGCGCCTGGCGCGACGTGGTCACCGGCCGGCGGTTCCAGCCGGCGAGCGCAGGGTCGGGCCCGCCCGTCCTGCCGGTCGCCGAGGTGTTGGCGACCTGCCCGGTGGCGATGCTCTGGACCGATCCCTCATGACCCCGGCGCCTGTGGTCGCCGGGCGTCGGTGAGCGCCAGCAGGACGCGCCGCACGTCGCGGTAATCGTCGACGACGTGGGTGGCATAGCGGGAGGGCGACCCGACGGAGATGCGGATGCTCGAGGGCGGCAGGGCCCTGAACAGGTCTTCGTCGGTGCGCTCGTCGCCAACCACCACGATCGCCGAGGCCGTCTCGGACTCGGCCGCCAGGCGCGCGGCAACCACCGCCTTGTCGGCCGCGCGCAGCCTCACCTCGATCACCTTCTTGCCTTCGTGCACGCCCCAGGGCTGATTGCTGAAGGCCGTCCCGAGCAGCATTCGCAGTTCGTGCGCCTGCCGGACGCCATGCTCGCGCTGGGCCCCGCGGTAGTGCCAGGCCAGCGAGGCGTCCTTGATTTCGAGGCGGGACCCGGGGGTGGCCGCGACGAACTGCTCGAGCACCGGGCGCAGCCGGTCCTGCCAGTCGGGCAGCACGGTGGCCGCGGCTCGCCAGACCGCGCCCGGCCTGACCCGATGCCAGAACCCGTGCTCGGCCCACAACCCGATCGGCAGGTGGCCGAACCAGGTCTCGAGCGGCTCGCGCGGCCGGCCGCTCACGATGTCGACCGCCGTCTCCGGCAGCGCGGCGAGCCCGGCGAGCAGGTCCAGCAGTTCCGGGTCCGGCGTCGCCGCCTCGGGCGAGCGGGCCAACGGCACCAGCGTGCCGTCGTAGTCGAGCAGCACCCGCACATGGGCCGCTGCATGCACGCCCTCGAGCGCGGTCGTCAGGCTCGGCCCGGGAGGCCCGACGGCCGGCACGCCGTCGTCGGGACGCGACTCACGCAGCGTCTCGAGGAAGCGAGCCGCCCAGGCGTGCACGTCGTGCTCGGTCACCTGGGTGCGCATGGTCTTCATGCGGGCGCGCCGCTCCTCGCGGGACAGCGTCAGCGCGTGGAGGATGCGGTCGACGACCGACTCGATGTCGTAGGGGTTGACCACCACCGCCCCGTCGAGCTCGGTGGCCGCGCCGGCGAACTCCGACAGCACGAGCACGCCGTCCTCGTCGACCCGGCTGGCGACGAACTCCTTGGCCACGAGGTTCATGCCGTCGCGCAGCGGCGTCACGAGCATGACGTCGGCGGCGCGGTAGAGCGCCACCAGTTCGAGCGGCGACACCGAGTGGTGGACGTAGTGCACCGGCACCGAGCGGAGGGTGCCGAAGGCGCCGTTGATCCGCCCGACGTGCTCGTCGACCTGCCGCTTGAACGACTGGTAGGAGTCGACCTCGCCGCGCGACGGCACGGCGATCTGCACGAACCTGATGGAGTCGGCCAGGTCCGGATGTCGCGTGAGCAGACGCTCGATCATCTGCAGGCGCCGCGGAATGCCCTTGGTGTAATCGAGCCGGTCGACGCCGAGAATGAGCTTGCGGTCGCCGGCGTCGCGGCGGATGGCCTCGGCCTCGGCCACAGCGGCCGGCGCCGCGGCCATGGCCGCAAACGAGCCGGCGTCGATGCCCATGGGAAAGGCCCCGAGGCGGACGTCGCGCCCGTCGAGGTGGATGCGGTCGACATCGACCTCGACGCCGTCGACGTGCAGCAGCGACGAGACGAAGTGGCGCAGATAGGCGAAGGTGTGGAAGCCGATGAGGTCGGCGCCGAGCAGCCCCTCCAGGATCTCGCGGCGCCAGGGGAGCACGCGGAACACTTCCGACGACGGAAACGGGATGTGCAGGAAGAACCCGATCCGCGCGTGCGGCAGCTTGTTCCCGCACCATCGCCGGCACGAGCATCAGCTGGTAGTCGTGCACCCAGATGGTGTCGCCCGAACGATACTCGCGGCTCACGGCGTCGGCGAACCGCTGGTTCGCCTGGCGGTAGGCATCCCAATCGGCGGCATCCACCGGCACCCGGTCGACCTGGTAGTGGAAGAGCGGCCAGAGCACCCGGTTGGCGAAGCCGTGATAGTAGCGCTCGACCTCGTCGGCCGACAGGTGCACCGGCACGAACCGCTGCGCGGCCAGCTGGCGATCGAGGCTGGCGACGGCGTCGGCCGGCAGTCCCGTGGTCTCGCCCGGCCATCCGATCCAGGCGCCGTGGCCGCGTTCGTGCCACGGCCGGAGGCCGGTGACGAGCCCGCCGCTCGAGGGCGACACCGTCACCTCGTCGCCGTCGATGTGGGTCGTTACCGGGAGCCGGTTGGCGACGACGAGCAAGCGCGGCACCGCAGAAGTCTCATGCATCACACACACCTCGGAAAGGCGGGATGGCGACGCCGGCGCGCTGAGGCTCATGATCCCGCGTCGGCCGGAGAGGCGTCTGGCGGCTCCGGCCCGTCGGCCCCGCCGAGGCGTCGATCGGTGCCGGTGTCGACGCGCCAGGGCCGGCTCGCTTCGCCCATGTAGACCGACACGTGCGGGAACGGAATCTCGATGCCCGCCTGGTCGAAAGCCATCTTGATCCGGCGGCGCAGCTCGCGGCCGACCTCCCACTGCTTGAGCGGCGCCGTCTTGATCCGGACTTTGATGGTGACCTGCGAGGCTTCGAACGCGTCCACGCCGAGGATCTCGAGCGGCGCCAGCACGAACCCCGACAGCACCGGGTCGCGTTCCAGATCGGCGCCGACGCCGCGAAGCACGCCGGACACGTGATCGGTGTCTTCCTTGTAGGCGATGCCGACGTCGATGACGTAGTAGGAGAAGTCCTTGGTGCGGTTCGAGAACCGCTCGAACGAGCCGTTGGGAAACACATGCACCGTGCCCTCGAGATCGCGCAAGACGGTCGTGCGCAGGTTGATGGACTCGACCATCCCGCCGGTGCCGTCGATGACCGCCACGTCGCCGACCCGCAGGTTGTTCTCGAAGATGAGGAAGAACCCCGAGATGACGTCCCGCACCAGCGTCTGCGCGCCGAAGCCCACGGCCAGGCCCAGAATGCCGGCGCCGGTGACGACCGGCATGATGTCGAGGCCGAGTTCGCGCAGGATGGTCAGCGCCGCCAGCGACGTCACCAGCGCGGTCAGGACGTTCCGGGCGAGGGAACTGACGGTGCGCGCGCGCTTGGCCTGCTCGAATCCGCCCGCCCCGTCGTCGGTCCCGAGCCGCTCTTCCCAACGCGCCGTGGCCAGCGCGATGGCCTTGACGAGCACGTAGGTGACGAGGCCGACGATGAGAATCCGCGGGCCGGACTCGAACAGCCACTGCAGCGGCCTCGGGTCGCTCATGCCGCTCGGCAGCGCCACCCCGGCCAGGCCCAGCACGGGCCGCACCGCCAGGGCGAGCCCGGCCACGAAGACCACGCCGCGGGTGACGCGGATCGGCGTCCGCACGATCCGCCCCGCGAACCGCGACGCCGCGCCGCCGTCGTCCAAGGCGCGGGTCAGCGCCTGCCGCGTGAGCCGGGCCGCGACTTCGGCCACGGCGTAGGCGACGACGACCGCCAGCGCACTCACGCCGACGAGGAGCGGCAGACCTTGCGGCCCGCCTGACCACCCTGTGAACACTCGACCTCCCGAGAAGCGGGCCCCCACGGCCCTGGGTCGATGTTATCATATGCTTTGAGTTCAAATCATCATGCCCGCGACGACGACCACGCGTATTCCGCAGGCCAGCGGCCCGAACGGCTCGGCCCTTCCGGCCGAACTGGCCTTCATGCAGGTGCTCTGGGCGCTGGTGCACCGCCTCGAGAAGACCTCGAAGCGGATGGGCCGCCACCTCGGGGTCACCGGCCCCCAGCGTCTGGCCCTGCGGATCGTCGGGCTCTTCCCCGGGGTCTCGGCCGGCGACGTGGCCGCCATCCTGCACGTGCACCCCAGCACGCTGACCGGCGTCCTGCACCGGCTCACGTCGCAGAAACTCGTGGTCCGCCGCCACGACCCGGGCGACCGCCGGCGCGCAGTGCTGCGGCTCACCGCCGACGGTCATCGGGTCAACACCGCCAGCGCCGGCACCGTGGAGGCCGCCGTGGCCCGCACGCTGGGCGGGGCGAGCCGTCACGACGTGGCGGCCGCGATTCGGCTGCTCCAACGCCTCGCCGGCCACCTCGACGGACACGGCGACGAGCCCGGCGAGTCGCCCCTCCCGCCTGCGCCGGCGCCGGCCGGGGCGGGGGCGCGCCGATCGCGCGGCGGTGGCGCCAATCCTTCGCGCAAATCCGTCGCGAGGTGAGCCGCAACCGCGCGGCCCCGTGCTGCCGGCCGGGTCCGCCGTTCGACGAACCGCGCGGGGGCCGGAGTTCGCAGCTATCATCGTGACGCGGCGCGCACGACACCCGCCGCGCCCGCCAGCGTCGTGACCCACGGCGTTCCCGGGGGCGCGACGCCACCGGAGTCGTGAGCCGAGCCGTTGGCATCGATGGGCTCGGCCAGCGGTGTCACTTTCCAGGAGGTCACATGATGATACGCACCTCGGTTCTCATCGGGAGCATCGTCGCCTCGCTTGCCGCGGCCGGCCTGTCGGCCCAGAACTCCGCCTCGCAGACCAGCGTCCGGACCCTGGTGACGCTTCTCGACCAGGCCAAGCTCGACAGCTTCGCGGTCAAGGTCGACGGCGAACCCGACCTCTATGTGTCGGTGCTGCACGTGCCGAACTCTCAGCTGCTGGTGGTGAGCGGCAGGTACCCCGTGCCGGCGGCGCTCGACGCGCGCATCGCCGCGCTGGACTACCGCGGCGCCTACGGCGATCACAACTCGAGCACCATGCGCGAAGGCAAACTGTTCGTGATGGACATGCAGGCCAATGGCCTGGCCGACAGCTCGCGCCAAGGACAGGCCTTCGACATCGCCTACGAGAACGGCGTGACGACGACCATGTTCAACGGCGACTGGCGGGCGCAGGAGCTGTCCGAACGCGATTATCAGAGCCGGTTTGCCGCCATCGACAAGCGCTACGCGGAGATGCTCGACCGGCTCGTCGACGGCCTCAAGAAACGTCCGGCGCCGCTAGTCCAGTAGCATCGGATCCGGCACCGGTTTGGCGAGACCCACTTCGCCGGCCTGCGCGATGGCGTAGCGGGCGCTGACCGGGCCGATCATCTCGTAGATCACGACCGAGGCCAGCACCACCGTGGACACGACGGGCGCAAAGGCGGCGAACCTGGCGTTGACCGCGAAGGTCAGGCCCACCGCCAGCCCGGCCTGGGCCAGCAGGGCGTAGCCGAGATACTGCTGCACGGTCGCCGGCAGGCCGAGGCGTTTGGCCGCGTAGCGCGCGCCGAAGAACTTTCCTCCGGCCCGGCCGACGATGTAGACGAGGCCGAGCGCGCCCATCGCCGGGACCAGCCGCGTGTCGAGTTCGGCGCCGGCAATCACGAAGAAGATGGCGTAGAAGGGCGGGTCGGTCGAGGCCAGCGCCTCGAACAGATGCTTGCTCCGCTCGGCCAGGTTGACCATCGTCGCGCCGACGGCGAGGCTGGCGACGAGCGGCGAGAGCTCGAGGGCGTGCGCGACGCCGACGCACAACAGGATGGCCCCGGCCAGCAGGATGAGGACCTCGCCGCTCTCGGTCACCTGGAGCGACCAGCCGGCCAGCAACAGGCCGACGAGGAAGCCGAGGGCCACCGACCCGAGGAGCTGCCAGACCAGCAGGAAGCCCGAACGATAAAAGGTCTCGAGGAAGGTCGCCGCGCCGCCGGGGGTGAAGAGCTCGATGGCCGCAGCCACGATGCTGTAGGTGGTGAGACAGAGCAGGTTGTTGACGGCGATGATGCCGAGCAACGAATCGGTGAGCGGTCCGGCGCTGTCGGCTTCGCGAATCACCATCAGGGTCGAGGCCGGCGCCGTGGCGATGGCAATGGTGCCGAGCAGCAGCGCCACCTGCCACGACTGGCCGAGCAAAAGCGCGCCGGTGCCCACGACCAGGGCGGCCAGCGCGGATTCGACCAGCGTCAGGATGAGCACCTGCCGTCCGATCTGGCGGAACCGCGCGAACTCGAACACCGACCCGACCGAGAACAGGATGAGGCCCAGCGCCACTTCGCTGAAGACACTCATGGTGATCAGGTTGGCGTGACTCAGCCAGCCGAGCACCGACGGTCCGAGGGCGATGCCGGCCAGGATGTAGCCGGTCACTTCGGGCACGCGGATGAAGCGAACGAGGTGCCCGGCGAGCAGGGCGAAGAGCAGGATCAGGCCGAGCGAGATGAGCTGATCCATCAGCGCGCCGCCCGGGAGACGAGCGTGCCGCGGCGGTAGCCGTCGCGCTCGAACTCGACGAAGATCGCGGTGCCGGCGCGGACCTCCAGGGCCCGGCGCACCTGGTCGAGGTCCTGCGGCTCGCGGCTCCCGAGGCGCACCACCCGGTCGCCGGCCTGGAGACCGGCGGCGGCGGCGGGGCTTCCGGACTGCACCGCCTCGACCAGGAAGCCGGGCCGCGGCGAGGCCCAGACGACGCCGGCGGAACCGCCAGCGAGGGGCGCGGACGCAGCGGGCGTCGCCTGGCCGTCGGCCACGGTCACGGCCAGTGCGGCCGACTCACGCCGGATCGACAACACCGCCTCTTGCACCGGCGTGGGCATGACCAGGGGCCGCAGATCCTCGACCCGCGTCACCGCTGCCCCGTCGAGGCCGACCACGAGGTCACCGGGCCGCAGTCCAGCCGCCGCCGCGGGACCGCCGATTCTGAGGGCCGTGACGTTCACGCCGGAGTCGACCTGAGCGGCCGCGGCCTCCGGCGCGGTCAGCGCCTCCACCACCAGTCCGTAGCGCGCCCCGAGACGGCTCTCGAACGACTCGGCAGTCAGGAACAGGCCGTCGATGACGTCGGGGACGACGGCGGCATGCCGGTCACCGCACGGCAGAATCACACCGAGAAGGCCGCCGTCGAGATCGAACAGGCCGCCGCCCGCCATGGCGCTGGTCAAGGCCAGCGTCGTTCGCACCTCGCGGCTCGGCCGGTCGCCACAGGGCGCCGCCACCGCGTCGATGAACGTGGCGGGCGCAAACACGCGACCCGGCGCGGTTCTCCATACGGCGATCACCGAGGCCCCAGGCTGTGCCGGCGCCGCGGCGCGCCGGGCCGGTGGCGCGCTCGTCGGTTCGGTCAGCTCGACGCGGGTCAGCGGCAGGTCGGGCGACCAGTCGACGCGCGCAACCGTGGCCTCTCCCGCCACCGACGTCACCACCAGCGGCGGCGCCGCGGCCGGTTCGAATCGCCCGGCGGCAATCGTGTTGCCGGTCCACACCACTCCGCTGGTTGCGGCCGGGCCCAGCCAGACGAGCGCCGGGGCCACGTCGTCGGCCACCTGCGTGAGCAGCGCGGCCGCCGAGTCGAGGGCGCGCCGCTCGGTCAGCCGGACCAGGCGCGCCAGATCGGTGTCGGAGGGCGGCGGCTGTTCCGCCGAACGCGCGCGCGGACGAAACAACCCGCCGACGAGCAGGATCAGGACGGCGGCCACGGCGAGGGCCACCACGTATTTGGGATTGGGCGTGTTCAGCCGCTGCACCCGGGCAGTATAGACGGGAGGTCTCCGGGCCCGCGGCTCAGCCCCGGCCCTTCTTCAACTCCTCGATCTGATCGGCGAGCTGATCGACCTTGCCGGACAGGCCGGCAAGCGCGCGGATCACCTGCTCGATGCGCGAGTCGACCTGCGGCGCCTGTTCGAAGACGTTGTCGATCTCGAGCTTCTCGGCCTTCAGCTCCTTGATCTCCCGCTTCTCCTTGACCTCCTTGAACTCCTTTTCTTTCTCCTTCTCCTTGATCTCCTTCCCTTCCTTGATTTCCTTGACATCCTTCCACTTGAGTCCGCCGTCGAAGTCGTCCTTCTGCCAATCCTTGCCGTCCCAGAAATCCTTGCGGGTGCCGAACTGGCCGAGGATGGTGGCGAGCTGACGGACCGTGATCTGGCTGAGCGGCGTATCGGACTTGAGCCGCACCTCGGGGCGGTCGGACGGCGAAATGAACGGCTCCTTGCCAGGCGTCTCGTTGGGCGTGTCGGCCATTGGTCTGCTCCTTTGGTGTCAGTGCACGGGGACCGGACTCACGTGACGGCGCCGCCCTCGGGGGTGAAGGACGAACGGTGCAACAGCTCGGCGAGCGCCGTGCTGATTGGCTGCCCGGTCTGGCGCTCGTAGTAGAGGAAGCCCGGGCAGGGGTTGACCTCGAAGCAGAAGAACTCGCCGGCCGGTGTCTGCTTCAGGTCGATGCCGGCAAAGAGGAGATCGAAGGTCCGGGCCAGATGCCGGCAGGCCGCGGCCACGTCCGCCGGCAGGGTGACGGGCTCGAGCGTGGCGGTCTGGCCGTCGGCACTCGCGTAGCGGTAGTCCACCGCCTCCGACTCGATCCGGGTGGCGAAGATCCGCTCGCCCACCGTGTGCACGCGGATGTTGTGGCCGGGCACGAACGCCTGGAGCTGCGCCGGCCCGTGGCGGAGGCGGTCGAGACGCGCCAACTGGCCGGGACCAAGGCGGCGAACGATCGAGCGGATGCCGCTGGCCGACTTGTAGATCACCTCGCCGTGCTCGGCGTGGAACGCGCGAGCCGCCGCCGGGTCGCTGGTGACGAGCGTTGGGCGGGACACGCAGGCCGGCGCGGCTGATGACCAGCGCCTGGTAGGGTTTGGAGTTGTTGGCCAGGCCGCCGCGCAGGCGATTGACCACCGGGCAGTGGAGGTCCTCGAGGAGCGCCATCAGACTCACGTCGCCCTCACTCCGGAGCGCCGCTCCGTCGGCGTCGTCGACTCCCGGCTGGGCCGGGCGATCCTCGGGTCCGAGGAAGCGGGCGTAGACGCCGCTGATGGCATCGAGCTCGAGACGCCAGTCGGGGGACGCGATCCAGCCGTGGGGACCGGCGTCGGTCCATCGCCACGAGACGCGGAAGTCCTCGGGGAAGCGGGCGAGGTCGAGCAGGCGATAGGGATAGCCGCAGTCCTGCAGCCGGGAGCAGACCAGCTCGGTGACGCCGTCGGCCAGGCCGCCGCAGACCAGGATCATGACGGCGCCGCGGCGGCATCGGGCACCATCGCGCCGTCGCCGGTGCTGCTCGGATCGCCTGTCAGCAGCGCGACGAGGGCGTCGAGAATGCGGTCGCGCGCCGGTTCGGAGAAGTGCTCGAGGCGCGGCAGGACCTCGACCAGGACCACGGCGAGACCGCGGCGGACCGGGGCCAGCGCGACCTCGACGAAGTCCAGATGCGCGGCC
The DNA here is from genome assembly GCA_963834325.1 of uncultured Acidobacteriota bacterium. Classification (GTDB taxonomy): domain Bacteria; phylum Acidobacteriota; class Vicinamibacteria; order Vicinamibacterales; family UBA2999; genus CADEFD01. Next base: position 621,484 of record CAWIBL010000012.1, on the reverse strand, counting down.
GCGGCAAAACGCGACAGCGCCGGCGCCAGGGCCAGCGCGTCGGGCGGCGCCGCCCCGTCCCAGAGCACCGCGCCGCCAACGACGCAGGCCAGGGTCACGGCGCCGTGCGGCTCGGTCAGGCAGACCGGCGCCCGCGCCTGCACGGCGGCGAGGCGTGCCCAGGCGTCGTCGTCACCCAGCAGGTAGCCCGCGGCTCCCGTCAGCGGGACATAGACGGCGCCGGCCACCCCGGCGGCCGAGAGGCGGGCGCGGAAAGCGCGAGCCTCGGCCGGGTCACTGGTGACGACCACCTCCGGCAACGGCAGCCCGGCCTCGGCGAGACGCGCGCGCCAGGCGAGCAGCGGCGCGCCGGCGCGGTACCAGAGCGCCGCGTCGGGGCGGTTGACGACCGGACAGGTCAGACCGGCGACCCAGGCCAGCGTCGCGGCGTGAAGCTCGGCTTGCATGTAGGCAAGGTCGGCCGGGTCCCAGCCGGCCGGGTCGAGCCAGCCCGTGTCGCGCACGAGCACGCCGGCGATGGCGGTATCAGGGGTGCCGGGGTAGAGACTGCTCACGACGCCGGAAGCGTCGAGGCGCCACGTGAGCCGGGCCGGCGGCGCGAGCGGGGCCGCGACGATGCGCACCGGCAGGCCCCGGGCTTCCAGCCGGGCGACGACGCCGGCGCAGCAGGGATCCTCGGAGTGACCCAGCAGGAGATGCATGGGAACCGTCCTTGCCCCGCGCCCGTCGGGCGCGGCGGGTGACCGCGGCGCGGGATATTACTCGATTGCCACCAGGGCGGCAAGGCCGATGTCCGCCCGGGGCCGCGACGGCCATTCCGCCGCGGCGTCGTCTAATGGTCATGCGACGCTTCACGGCCTCACTGGTTCTGGCCGCCGCGGCCGCGGCATCGCTGCCGGGACTTGCCGGCCGGGCGAGCCTCGACGCGCTCGCTCCGGACGGCGCCGGCGTGCACCACACCCAGTTCGAGAACGACTGGATCAGGCTGGTGCGCGTCCGCTACCCGGCCCGCACCAAGGTGCCCCGCCACGGCCATCCCGCCTCGGTCACGACCTACGTCTACTTGAGCGACTCGTCGCCGATACGCTTCACGCACCACGGCTCGCGCACCCACGTCGTCACGCGACAGCCGACCACACCCGGCGGATTCCGCGTGTCGCGCGGCGGCGACGAAGAGCACGAGGCCGAGAATCTGGGGCCCACGGCCAGCGACTTCCTGCGGGTGGAGTTCAAGACCGACCCGGCCGGCGACGCGTCCCCGTATTTCCGCGACGCTCGGCCGTTGCCGGCGGGAGCGGTGGCCGCCACCGACGTGCGCTTCACCAACCGGCAGATGCGCATCACCCGCCTGGGGATTCCCGCCGGCGGGTCAGTGGAGATCGCGACCACGCAGGCCGCCCCGGCCCTGCTCATCGCCCTCGGCGAGGCCGCGATGACGGCCGACGGCTCCAGCCTGCCGCTGCGGGCCGGGCAGGAGCGTTGGGTGGCGGCGGCCCGGCGTGAACGGCTGGCCAACGCGGGAACGGCCGCGATCGAACTTTTGCGGATCGATTTCCTCACGCCCCCTCGCTCCGGACGGCCCGGCAGCGGCGCTGGTTCAGGGCCTGGCGTGCGGCAGCGGTCAGTGGGGTCGCGACAACTCGGCCGTGCCTTCGGGCAGGGCCAGGCGCGCCAGGTCGAACTCGCAGCGGAGCCGGTCGCCGGCTTCGGCTACCGTCCAGCCGGACCCGAGCGTGGCGACCAGGTGGTCGGCCAGCGCTGTGAGTTCGCGGGTGCCGCCGGTCTGCAGCGCCAGCACGACCTCGAGGTCGTACCACAGGCTCCCGCTCGAATGGTCCACGGATTCCTGCGCCGAGGCGACGTCGACCGGGATGTGCGACGTGCGCGACCACTGCGCGGTGGCGCGGAAGACATCGGAGAATTGCTCCCCGGCATAGGCGAGCTGTGTTGAGGAACGCCAGCGGATCATCGGACCATTCATCGTAACGCGATGCGGTTCTGGCGGCGACCGGCAATGCCGGGAAATTTGCGCACCGGGCGGCACGCGTCCGCCGGGTTGTGTAATCTGTCTGGCACTTCCAGCCCAACCAAGGAGCGGCCATGTCCCATTTACGTTCGCTGTTCTCCCTGTGCGCCAGCGCGACGGTCCTGCTGACGGCGTGCAGCAACGCCGGCTCGAGCGCGCCGGCACCCGCGGCCACCGCGGATCCGGCGACCTCCGCGGCCGGCAACCCCATCAGCGGCGTCGGCATGCCCAATCCCGCGCCCACCGTCACCCGCAACTGGGGTCAGTTGCCGGCGGGCCGCACGTGGGGCACGTCGGCCGGCATCGACATCGATCCGAAAGACGGCCACGTCTGGGCCTACGAACGCTGCGGCGCGGGCACGGCCGGCGGCGGCCCGGTCAGTTGCGACAACAACCTCGTCGATCCCGTCTTCAAGTTCGATCGCGCCAGCGGCGCGGTGCTCGCCAACTTCGGCAAGGGCCTGATGGTGACCCCGCACGGCATTGCCTTGGACCGCGACGGCAACGTGTGGATTGCCGACTTTGCCGGGAACGAGGCCGGCACCAAGGGCCACCAGGTCCACAAGTTCAGCCCCACGGGCGAGAAGCTGATGAGCGTGGGTGTCGCCGGCAAGGCCGGCAACGGCGACGGCGAGTTCAACCAGCCGAACGACGTGGTGATCGGCCCCGACGGCAGCATCTACGTGGCCGACGGTCACGACGGCCAGGGCATGATCACCGCCGCGGCCGTTGCCGAGGGCCTGGCCCGCGGCGCCACCGCGCGCATCAGCAAGTTCACGCCCGACGGCAAGTTCGTCAAGTCGTGGGGACAGCTCGGCGTGCGCCACGGCGAGTTCCGCACGCCGCACGCCATGGCCTTCGACGGGCAGGGCCGCCTGTGGGTGGCCGACCGCGGCAACCACCGCCTCGAGATCTTCGACCAGGAGGGCAACTACCTGGAGTCGCGCTACGCTTTCGGCCGCATCAGCGGACTCTTCATCAAGGACGACACGATCTACGCCATCGATTCCGAGTCAGGCCCCTTCAACCACGTCAATTGGCGCAACGGCGTGCGCATCGGCCCGGTCGACGAGGACCGCGTCACCGCCTTCATCCCGCCGTTCGAACGCGACGATCGGGTCTACCAGGGCACGGCCGGCGAAGGCGTGGCGGTCGATGCCGACGGCAACGTCTTTGCGGCCGAGGGTCCGAACTCGCTGACCCAGGCAGGCGGCGCCTTCACCCGGTATTCGAGCAAGTAAGCGGGCCGGCAATTTCGCACTAGTCCGATCCCACGTTCTGACCGACACAATCCTATGCGGCTGTCTCATGGTCCACGCGGCGGTATCCGTGGGCCCGACGGTGCAGGACGACAGCCGAGTCGGAAGAAGAACGATGGTGCCGAACAGCGCAGATCGCGGCCGGGACAACGAAGGCCAGTGGGAGTGGAGTGTCGAATCCAACCGGATTCACTTCTCGGCCCGGTGGGTGGCGCTCGTCGGGGATGACGAGTACGAACTCGGCATTACCCCGGACGCGTGGTTCACGAAAGTGCACCCCGACGACCTCGACCGCGTCAAGGCGGCCCTCGACGCCCACCTGCAGCCGGGCGGCGGGGACCGTTTCGACATGCCGCACCGCCTCCGTCACCACGACGGCTCTTATCGCTGGATGTCGTGCCGGGGCAGCGTGCAGCGCAACGCCGCGGGCGCGGCCACGCGGCTGACCGGCGCCCATGCCGACGTCACCGCCGACACGGTCATGGACCCGGAGACCGGCCTCCCGAATCGCCTGCTGCTGCTCGAGCACCTCGGCCGCTCGATCGAACGGGCGAACCGCTACCAGGGCTTCCACTTCGCGCTGCTGTTTGTCGACCTCGATCGCGGGGCGCCTCAGGACAGGCCGGCGGCCGGCGACCCACTCCTGGTCGCGGCGGCGCGGCGCCTGGAGACCTGCCTGCGCATCGGCGATGCCGCCTCCAGCTTCCGTCACGACGACGTGGTGGCGCGGCTGGACGGCGACCAGTTCGCCATCCTCGTCGATGGCCTGAAGGAAGTCGGCGACGCCACGGTCATCGCCGACCGGGTGCTCTCGGCCCTGGTGACGCCGTTCCCGGTGCGCGGCCGCGAGACCTTCCTCGCGCCCAGCGTCGGCGTGGCGGTGAGCGCCACGGGCTACGCCACGCCTGGCGCCGTGCTGCGCGACGCCGAAACCGCGCTGCACCGGGCCAAGCTGCTCGGCAAGACCCGCTACGAAGTCTTCGATACCGCGATCCTGAAGTCGGCCCGCGCCGAGCTGCAGCTCGAGGCCGATTTCGCCGGCGCGCTCGAGCGCGGCGAATTCAAACTGTTCTACCAGCCGGTGGTGGCCGTCGACGCCCACGCCGTCGTCGGTTTCGAAGCCCTGGCGCGGTGGCAGCACCCGGTGCTCGGCCTGGTCTCGCCGCTCGACTTCATCCCGCTGGCCGAGAAGAGCGGCTTCATCCTGCCGCTCGGGCTGTGGGTGCTGCGCGAGGCGTGCCGGCAGCTCAAGGCGTGGCAGCAGTTACCGCACGCGTCCGCCGATTTGTGGGTCTCGGTCAACGTTTCGGCCGTGCAGTGCCACGCCTCGCTCGTCGACGACGTCCGGCAGGTCTTGGCCGACACCGGCCTCGACCCGCGGCGACTGGTGCTGGAACTCACCGAGGGCACCGCCGCCGAGCGTCCCGACGCGGTCAAGGCCCTGCTGATGCAGCTGCGCTCGCTCGGCATCCGCATCAGCGTCGACGATTTCGGCACCGGCCACTCCTCGCTGGCCCGGCTGCGCCAGTTCCCGGTCGATTGTCTCAAGGTCGATCGCTCGTTCGTCCGGGGCGTGGAAAACAGCGCCGACATGGCCGGCATCCTTTTCAGCGTGACTACCATGGCCCGGCAACTCGGTTTGCGGGTCGTCGTCGAAGGGGTGGAGACCGAGGCCCAGTTGGCGCTGGTCCGGCCGCTGCAGTGCGAGGTGCAGGGCTACGTGTTCTCCAAGCCGCTCGACTCCGATCGCGCCACGGCGCTGCTGGCGGACGGGCTGCCGCCGGCGACGGCTGAAGCCCCCTCGGAAGGGCCGGCGGCTGCGGCCGTTGGAACCGCGGCGGCCATTACCGCGGCGACCGCCACCGGCGCCGCCGCACGGCCTGCGATCAACGCCGCCAAGACGGGCCCGGCCGGCCCGGCTGCGCCGCGCCGAGCTGGCGGCTCGTGGGGCACGCCCGCCTACGCGGCCGCAGCCCTGCTGCTGGTGGGGGCGCTGGCGCTAATGCTGCGGCTCGGCGGCTCGAGTGACGATCTGCCCCCGGCGCCCCTCTCCCCGTCCGCCCCGGCCGGCGCTGACGCCCCCGCGCCCGCCTCCGCCCTCGACCCGTCCGTCGCCGCGAACCAGACGCCGGCGGCCACGAGCGAGGCGCCGCCGGTGACGCCCGAGGTCCCCTCGACCGCGCGTAACGCCGTGGCCAAGCCGCAGCCGGCCAGGGCGGACCGCGGGGCCCGCGCGGCGCCGGCGCCGGCTCCAGCCTCGGCGGTGCCCTCGACCGAGGCCGCCGCCGCTACCGCGGCCGTCGCCGCGCTCGAGGCCGAGGCGGCCGCCGCGGCCCCGCCGCCGCTCCCCGCTCCCGCTCCGGCCGAGGCTCCGTCCGTGTCTTCCGCGCGCGTGGTCCATCGGCATCGTCTGGGCAGTTGCCGCGGGGCGCTGAGCATCTCACCGCAGGGGGTCGTGTATGCCCCGGAGGGCGAGGCCAAGGACGCTTTCCGCTTCCCCTATGGGGAGTTCGTGCACGGCGTGATCGGCGACGAGCTGACCATCAAGACCAGCGACCGGACGTTCCGCTTCGAGCCGGTCACCGTCAACGGCAAACGCGACAAGGCGGAACTCACGGCCCTGGCCGCCAGCCTCGACGCCCGCCGCTGAGCGGACGCCCCGCCGCTGAGCGCACGCCCATCGCTCACCAGCCGGACCGCCACGGCGGCGCCCCACCCGTGTCACAATCGCGGCCTGCCGGCCCGCCCGCCGCGATCCCGCGGTGGCCCGGCGGCCCACACCCATGACGATGTCCCGTCGCCGCGCGCTCGCTGTTGCCGTCGCCCTGCTTCTTGCGTCCGCGCCTGCCGCCGCCCAGCCGGTGGCGCCGCCCGCCCCGGCGCCCAACCTGGCCCCGGCGCCAGCCGGCCCCGGCTTCGACAGCAGTGCGCTGGCGGCCCTGCAGTGGCGCAACCTCGGCCCCTTCCGCGGCGGCCGCGTGGTGGCGGTCGCCGGCGTGCCGCAGCAGCCGCGCACGTTCTATTTCGGCGGCGTCGGCGGCGGCGTGTGGAAGTCGAGCGACGGCGGCGAGTCGTGGACCAACATCACCGATGGCCAACTGAAGACGGCGTCGGTCGGCGCCATCGCCGTGGCCCCGTCGGATCCCAACGTGATCTACGTGGGCATGGGCGAGCATGCGGTGCGCGGCGTCATGACCTCGCACGGCGACGGCGTCTACAAGAGCACCGACGCCGGCCGCACGTGGACGCACATGGGCCTCGACCGCACCCGCCACATCTCGCGCATCCGCATCCACCCCACCGATCCGGACACGCTGCTCGTGGCCGCGCAGGGCGCCGCCTACGGCCCCTCCAAGGACCGCGGCGTCTACCGCTCCGGCGACGGCGGCGCGACCTGGACGCAGGTGCTGTTTGTCAACGACACGACCGGCCCCTCGGACCTGGCCATGGATCCCACCAACCCGCGCATCCTCTACGCCGCGCTCTGGGACCACCTGCGTCAGCCGTGGCAGGTTCGAAGCGGCGGCCCGGGCAGCGGCATCCACAAGTCCACCGACGGCGGCACCACCTGGCGCAAGGCGATGACCGGGCTGCCCGAGGTCGTCGGCAAGATCGGCATCGACGTTTCGCCCAACCCCGACCGCGCTCTACGCGGTGGTCGAAGCCGACCCCAAGGGCGGGCTCTACCGCTCCGACGACGGCGCCAAGAGCTGGCAGCTCGTGAACGACGCGTGGGCCCTGCACACGCGCGCCTGGTACTACATGAAGGTCGCCGCCGACCCGACCAACCCCGACGTGGTGTGGGTGCTGAACGCCGAGGTCAGCAAGTCGACCGACGGCGGCACGAGCATCACGCGGGTGCGCACGCCGCACGGCGACAACCACAGCCTGTGGATCAACCCGCTCGATCCCGAGGTGATGATCGAGGGCAACGACGGCGGCGCCACCGTGACCTTCAACGGCGGCACCACCTGGTCGACGCAGGGCAACCAGCCGACGGCGCAGTTCTACCGGGTCAACGTCGACGAGCAGTTCCCCTACAACGTCTACGGCGGGCAGCAGGACAACACCTCGGTGAAGATCGCCAGCGCCGCGCCGGGCGGGATCACCGAACACCACTGGTACGACGTCGGCGGCTGCGAGAGCGCCGTGCCGGCCTTCGACCCCAGGAACCCGCGCTACGTCTACGCCGGCTGCTACATGGGCATCATCAGCGAGTTCGACGACACGCTGAAGACCGCGCGCGACATCATGGCCTGGCCGCAGATGCCGGCCGCCGTGCCGCCCCGGGAGCAGAAGTACCGCTTCAACTGGAGCGCGCCGATTGTCGTCTCGAAGTTCGACCCGGCGGTGATCTACCACGGCGCCAACGTGCTGCTCCGCTCCGACAACCGCGGCAAGACGTGGCGGGAAGCCAGCCCCGATCTGACCCGCAACGACCTCAGCCGGCAAGGTCCGGGCGGCGCGCCAATCACCAACGAGGGGGCTGGCGGCGAGACCTACGGGGTCATCGACGACATCGTCGAGTCGCCGCACGAGGCCGGCACCATCTGGGTCGGCACCGACGACGGCTACGTGCAGCTCACCCGCGACGGCGGCAGGACCTGGGCCAACGTCACGCCCCCGGGCGTGGGCGAGGCGATGGTCAACGCCATCGAAGTCTCCCCGCACGCCCCGGCCACCGCCTACGTCGCCATCTCGAAGTACAAGTTCAACGACTTCACGCCGCTGGTCTTCAAGACCACGGACTTCGGCGCGACGTGGACGCGCATCGTGGACGGCATCGACGCCGAGGCGTGGGCGCGGGTGGTGCGCGAGGACCCGGTGCGGAAGGACCTGCTCTACCTCGGCACCGAGACCGGCTTCTACGTCTCCCACAACGGCGGCCAGCGCTGGACCAGGCTGCAGTTGAACCTGCCGCTCACCCCCATCACCGACCTGCGCGTGCACCGCAACGACCTGGTGGCCGCCACCGCCGGCCGCGCGTTCTGGATCCTCGACGACGTGTCGGCGCTGCAGCAGTGGAGCGACACCACGGCGGCGGCCGAGGCGCGGCTGTTCACGCCCCGCCCCGCCTACCGCACGCAGGCCTTCGGCGGCTCGGGGGCGGGCAACCCGCGCGCCGGGCGCAGCGCGCCCGATGGGGCGCTGCTCGATTTCTGGCTGGCCAAGGTGCCCGACGGCGACGTGACCATCGACATCCTGCGGGGTGCCACCGTGGTGCGCCGCTTCTCCACCCGGAGACCGGCGCCCGACGCGCCGGTGTCGCTCGACGCGCCGCCCACGGCGCTGACGGTGAAGGCCGGCCTGAACCGCGTGGTGTGGAACCTGCGCCACGATCAGCTCGTGCCGGTGCCCGGCCTCTACGTGTTCGGCTCGCTGCAGGGGCGCCGGGTGCTGCCCGGCGACTACCAGGTGCGGCTCACGGCCGGCGGACGGACGCTGACCGCGCCGCTCACCGTGCGCCTGGACCCGCGCGTGACCACGCCGCTCGCGGAGCTGCAGACCCAGGACAGCCTGATCGTCAAGACCGACGCGCAGCTCGAGGAGCTGCACCGCGCCGTCATCCGCGTGCGCGACGTCCGCGCGCAGATCGAGGCCCTCCTCAAGCGCGCCGCCGGCACCCCTGGCGGCGAGGCGGTGACCAAGGCCGGGACGAGCCTGGTCGACAGGCTGAACGCGCTCGAGGAAGCGCTGGTGCAGAAGCGCGTCGTCGACGGGCAGACCGTGATCAACTTCCCGCAGCGCCTGAACCAGTACTTCATCTACCTGCGGGGCGCCATCGACAGCAGCGATGCCGGCATCACCGACGGGCAGCAGGGGCGGCTGGCGGCGCTGAGCGAGGACTGGGCGCGGCAGCAGCGCGCCGCCGCGACGCTCTTCGGCGACGAGGTGGCCGCCTTCAACCGCCTGGTCCGCGACCGCAACGTGCCCGCGGTGGTGGTGAAGTAGGCGCGGCGGGAGCCGCGGCTAGGCCGGCGGCAGGGTGGCCCCTGCCACCGCCACGCGGCGGATCTCGGCCACCAGCGTGTCGGGGTCGCACGGCTTCACCAGCAGGCTGGCGAAACCGGCGGCGCGCATTTCGGTCGCGGTGGTGCGCGAGTTCCCGCTGACCGCGATGAGCGGAATGTGAGCGGTGCGCGCGTCGGCCTTGAGCGCCTGCGCCAGCTCCAGGCCCGAGAGCCCGGGCATCTGCAGATCCATCACCACCACCTCGGGGCGCAGCGTGCGCGCCGCTTCGAGCCCGGCGAGCCCGTCGGTGGCCGTCGCCACCGTGAAGCCCGCGGCCGAGAGGAAAATGTCCCAGACCTCGAGGGCGTCGGGGTAGTCGTCCACAATCAGCACCGTCATGCCATCACCGTTCCAGCCGGCCAGCGCAGGATGAAGGCCGTGCCCTGTCCGTCCACCGATTCGACCGCCACCGTGCCGCCCATCGCGTCCATGCACTCGCGCACGATCGACAGCCCCAGGCCCAGGCCCTGGGCGCCCAGTTCCTCGTCGAGGTGCCGATGCACGCGGACGAACTGGTCGAAGATGAGCACCAGCTTGTCGGCGGGAATGCCGATGCCGTTGTCCTCCACGCGCAGCCCGCGCCGGTGCGGGTCGGCGCACACGCGCACCAGGCGCGGCGACTTGGCCGGGTCGCTGTACTTCACGGCGTTGGCCAGCAGATTCATCAGCACGAGTTCGACGCGGCCGGCATCGGCGGTGAGCGTGGGCAGGTCCTCGTCGATCTCGAACCGCACGCCGCGCACATCGGCCATGTCGGCGAGCTGCCCGGCCACGTCCTGGCTGATGACCGCCAGGTCCACCGTCTGATCGTTGGGCGCGCTCTCGGACGAACGGGTGAGCCGGGCCAGCCGCTCGAGCTTGCCGGTCACTTCGCCCAGCCGCGCGACGTTGCGTTCCAGCGTCGTCGTCAACCGGCGCTGCTCCGAGTCGGCCGGGACCGGCAGCAGGCGGGTGAGCACTTGCAGCACGCCGAGCGGCTGCCGGATCTCGTGACTCACCAGGCGGCTGAAGCTGCGCAACTGGTCCTGCTGACGGTCGATGGTCTCGGCGTAGCGGGTGATGAAGGCGTCGACGGTCCGGCGCTGCAGTTCGCGGACCGCCTGCTGGGCCCGGGCCACCGCGAGCAGCGCCGCCGTGGCATCAGCCCGGTCGCCGAGCAGCGCCGCTTCACGCGCGAAGAACGCTTCCAGGATCTCGCTGAGGAACTGGTACTCGCGCAGCAGCTGATGCACCGATGCCTGCTGGTCGAAGCGCAGCAGGCCGAGTTCGACCGCCTTGGCCGTCACCGCGGTGTTGGCGGCAATCTCCTGGTCTTCGGGCGCGCGCATGTAGGCGGCAATCTCACGCAGCAGCTCGGGAATGTGGTCCAGCAGCTGGTGGGTCGGGAAACACGTCGCGGCGGTCCACTTCGAGCAACTGGTCGAGCCGGTCCAGCCAGGCGCGGGACAGCGTCGTGTGCTCGGCCGTGAGACGGTCGGCGAAGTGGCTGACGGTCGAGGGAAAATCGGTAGCGTTCATGGCGGCCGCCCGAGGCAAGGAACAGCGTCCCTATGATAACCAGGAAGCGGTGCGGCTCAGCATTCGGCCCCGAGTTCCCACCGCGGCCCGGTCGCCCGGGCCAAAAGTGGTGGCATCATGGCGATCCGATGACGCCCCCTGCTGCGACCACTGCCTGGCGGCGCCGGCTCCCGGTGCCAGCTCTGCCGCCGACCTGGACCTTGGCCCTGGCCGTGGCCCTGGCTGCGGCCGGCGGACTCGGAGCCTGCTCCGGGTCGTCGCCGCAAGGCACGGTCGAAGCCCCCACTTCCCCGTCCATGCCTGCCCCGGTTTCCGGCGAGGTGGTGCGGGTGCGTTCGGCCGGCGAACTGCAGGACGCCGTCGCCAACCTGCGCTCGGGCCAGACCATCGAGCTGGCGGCCGGCACCTACGCCGTGCCCGGAGAAGCGTTCTTCCTGCCCGAGCCGCTCACCGGCGTGACCATCGCCGGAGCCACCGGCAACCGCGACGACGTGCGCATCCGCGGCGGCCGCTTCTCGCTGTGGGCCAACAACGTGAACGGGCTCACCGTGCGCGACCTCACGCTCGAGGGCGCGGCGGAGCACGGCCTCATCCTCAACTGCGCGGCCCACGCCCCGGTCGTGCGCAACGTGGCGCTGCGCGACATCGGCGACCAGTTCATCAAGGCCAATCCCGGCCCCGGCGGCTGCGGCGTGGACGACGGCGTGGTCGAGGACTCGCTCTTCGAATACACCCGCGGCGCCCCCGACGCCTACACCAACGGGGTCGACGTGCATTTCGGCGCCGGCTGGATCGTCCGCCGCAACACCTTCCGCGGCTTCTTCTCCGCCGACCGCGGCCTGGTCGGACCGGCCGTGCTGCTGTGGAACGCGTCGCGCGACTCGATCATCGAGGGCAACACGTTCGTGGACAACGTGCGCGACATCTCGGTTGGTCTCGACGCCGGGCGCACGGCGCTGGCCCCGATCGGCAACGGCGCCCTGACCGATCACCGCGGCGGCCGCATCAGCGGCAACACCATCACGCGCCGCGCCACCCTGCCCCGCGCCGACGTCGCCGTCATGGTGGCCGACTCCCCGCAGACCCGCGTCGAGGGCAATGTCATCACCATGGCCGGGGGCTACCCCAACGCCATCGAGTACCGCTTTCCGCGCACCACCGGCGTCGTCATCACCGGCAACACCGTCGATGGCCAGATTCAGGCGCGCGACGGCGCCACCGGCACGGTCAGCGGCAACACCATTCGCTGAGGTCTGCGGGGCGTCAGGGCCTTGCGCCCCCGGCAATCATCGCCTGCAGCGCCCAGGCGTTGTCGAGGGCCGCGCCGCTCGCGGTGTTGTCGAACACGCACCACGAGTCGACTGCCGGCGGCAGCGCCCGCAGCGCCGCCGCCAGTCCGGTCAGATAGCGATCGTCGTAGCTGGACCAGTAGACGCGCGGCGATCCGTGCAGCCGAAAATACACCAGGCCGTCCCACCCGCCGGGACGCGTCGGCGCCTGGCGCCCGGGCCGGATCGGCGGCCACCCTGGCCACCCGGTAGCGGGCCAGCAGCGCGTCGGCCGGCGGCCGCAAACCACGTGGGATGGCGCGGCTCGCACACGACGTCGCCCTCGAGGCGCGCGCGCAGCAGATCGAAGAAGCGCGCCGCCACGCGCGGTTCGAAGTGCAGCGACGGCGGCAACTGCACGAGCAGGGCCCGCGCTTCGCGCCCAGGCCGTCGGTCTCCGTCGAGAAAGCGCTGCAGGGGCCGCCGGGCGGCGCGCAGCTTCTGGTCGTGGGTGATCACCCGCGGCAGCTTCACCGCGAAGCGGAACCCCGGCGGCGTGGCCGCGGCCCAGCGGGCGTAGGTCGCCGCGGCGTGCGGCCGGTAGAACGACGAGTTGATCTCGGCGCCGTGCAGCACCGCCGCATAGCGCTGGAGGTGCGAGCCGGCGCCGGCGAAACGCGCGGCCACGGCGCGAGGGATCGACCAACCGGCGGTGCCAATGACCCCGCGCGTGGCCGGTCCGGTGGCCGGTCTGCTCAACGAAAGATCCCGCGGACCCGCCGGCCCAGTTCCGAGACCCAGCCGTCGACCGTGCGGGCCAGCCGTTCCCGGGTCGACCCTCGGTGAATCGGACACAGGCGGTCGGGCACCTCGTCTCCTTCCTTGAAGTATTCGGTGTAGAGCGGGCAGCCCTCGACCGGCTTCAGGTAGCTGACCGCGCAGAGCGGCTCGTCGTGCAGGCCGGCCGGCCGTTCGAAGGTGCCGGGCGGGCGGAAACGCGCGGCCCGACGCATGAAGTCGGCCCAGATGGGCAGCGCGTAGCGCGCGCCGTAAGCCTCGCGGCCAATCGTCGCCGGCTGATCGAGGCCCACCCACACGCCGGCCACCAGCGTCGGCGAGAAGCCGACGAACCACGCGTCCTTGAAGTCGTCGGTGGTGCCGGTCTTGCCGCCGGCCGGGAAGCGCACGCCCAGGCGCCGGGCCGGCGAGCCGGTGCCGCGGTCGATGACGTCGCGCAGCATCGTCACCATCTGGAAGGCGACCTCGGGCGAGATCACCGCTTCGGACTCGACCGCCTGGCGCGACACGGTGCTGCCGTCGGCGTCGCGCACGCGCGTGATGTCGCGCGGCCGCACGGCCAGACCGCCGTTCGGGAAGATGGCAAAGGCCGCGGTCATGGCCAGCGGGGTCACGAGCCCGGTGCCGAGAGCCAGCGAGGGCACGTCGGGCAGGCCCTCGAGGCCGGCCTTGCCGGCCAGGGCCAGCACGCGCCGGGTGCCGGCCTGCTGCTGCAGCGCGCTGGCGGCGCGGTTGTCGGACTCGATCAGGGCAGCGCGCAGCGTCAGCGCGTCGGGCGAGCCGTCGCGCGCGTTGCGCGCCCGCCACTCGTCGGGCCCCTGCGGGGCGATGCGGTCGAGGCCCGCCAGCAGCGACACCGGCGACAGCCCGCGTTCGAGCGCCGCGGCGAACACGAACGGCTTGAAGGCCGACCCCGGCTGGCGCCGGCTGCGGCTGGCCCGGTTGAAAGCAGAGCGCTGGAAGTCGCGGCCGCCGACCAGGGCCAGGATATTGCCGGTCGTGGGATCGATGGCCACGAGCGCCGCCTGGAGCCCGGGCTTGCCGAGGCGCGCCAGGCCGGCCTCGACCGCCGCCTCGGCGGCGTCCTGCACCGGCGCCATGAAGGTGGTGTCGACGCGCCAGTCGGGCGGATGGTCGCCGCCGAACTCGTCGCGGAACCGCTGCCGCAGATAGGCCTGGGCATAGCCGTGCCGGCCGCTGCCGATGGTCTTGTAGGGGCGCACGCGGATCGCCGCGCGCCGCGCCGCCCGGTCCTCCGCGTCGGTAATGAAGCCGGCCTGGCGCATCCGGGTGAGGACCACATGACTGCGCGCGACCGCGCCGTCGAGGTTCGACCAGGGCGACAGCGTGGCCGGGGCGCGCGCCAGCCCGGCGATGAGCGCGCTCTCGGCAATCGTCAGGCTCCGGGCCGGCTTGCCGAAGACCCGATCGGCCATCGTCTCCACGCCGTAGACCCCGGCGCTCAGATAGATGCGATTGAGATAGAGCTCGAGAATCTGCTGCTTGGTGAGCTGGGCCTCGATCAGCATCGCGAGCACCGCCTCGCGGGCCTTGCGGGTGTAGCTCTTCTGGTTGGACAGGAAGAGCGTGCGGGCGAGCTGCTGCGTGATCGTGCTGCCGCCTTCGACCGTGCCGGGCGAGCGCGCGTTCCGCACGATGGCCCGGCCGAGCGCAATTGGATCGAGGCCGGGATGGATGAAGAAGCGGTGGTCCTCGACGGCCACGAAGGCGTGCTGCAGGTGCGGCGAGATGGCGGCAATCGGCACGTCGTGCCGCGCCTCGTCGAGACGGAACCAGCGGGTGCCGTCGGCGGTGTGGAACCACGTGTCGCCGACGCCGCGCGTCAGCTTGTAGACCGAGTAGCTCTGCTTGCCGAGCCAGCCGAGGCCCACACTGGCCACGACGATGACCACGAAGAGCAGCACGAAGGCCCTGCCGCGGTCGGTGCCGAGAACTCTGCGCATCAACACTCTATCCAGACGCCGAATGAGAACATCCGGCTGTGGCTCCAGTCTTGCACTTTCCGTTCCCATGACCCGCAGAAACGACGCTGCCGCTGACACACCGCCCGAGCGCACGCCAGGGGCGCACCCCGACGGGGAGGCATTGCCGCCCGCCGCGCTCGATCCCGACGCTCGCGACGGCGAAGTGCGCCGGTTCCCCGACGGATCGCGCGAGGTGCGGCCGGACAGCGAGCAAGTACACCGGACAGGCGCCGCCCGAAGACCTCGACTAGCGCGACGGCGTGGCTTGACTTGCCTCGAACGGGGCGCTACGGTGCGCCATGCCGACCTCACACCTCAGCCGCCGTGAGCTGCTCGCCGGTGCGGGCGCGGGCGCGGCCGCCGTGCTGCTCGAACGCCGCCGCGCCGAGGCCCAGCCGGCCGCGGCCCGCCCCATCGTCTTCACTCACACCACCGTGGTCACCGTCGATGAGGTGCAGCACGACGTGGCTCTCGCCGTGCAGGAAGGCCGCATCGCCGCCATCGGCCCGACCGACGCGGTGCTCAAGAGCTACCCCCACGCCGAGATCTACGACGGACGCGGCAAGGCGCTGTTCCCGGGCCTCATCAACTGCCACGCCCATCTCGGCGCCACCATCGCGCGCGGGTTCAACGAGGACTACGGCTTCCCCAACAGCTACAAGCTGGCGGTGCAGCCGAGCAGCCTGATGTCCGAGGAGGAGCAGACGCTGATGGCGGTCGTCGGCGCCCTCGAAGCCATCAAGACCGGCAGTACCACCGTCGTCGAGAACGTCGCCGGCACGGCCAGCACCGCCGCGGCGCTGGCCAGCACCGGGTTGCGCTGGGTCTTTGCCGAATCGGCCACCGACCGCGAAGGCGGCTCGCCGATGACTCCCGAAATCCTGGCGCGGGGCGAGGCGCCGCGCTTCTCGCCCAAGCTGCGCGACGACGGCCTGAAGCGCATCGCCGATCTGCACAGCGCCTGGCACGGCAAGGAGAACGGGCGCATCCTGGTCTACCCCGCCGCCGCGCTGGCCGAGAACTCCTCGCCCGAGCTGCTCCGCGCCGTCCGCGCCTTCGCCGACCAGCACGACCTCGGCTACACCATCCACCTGTCGCAGAGCCGTGCCGAAGTGGACTACATGCGGCGGCACCACGGCGTCAGTCCCGTGGCCTTCCTGGCCAGGCACGACTTCCTCAGCCCGCGCCTGTTCGCCGCGCACTGCCGCTATGTCGACGCGGCCGACATCGCGCTGCTGGCCAAATCGGGCACGATCGTGTCGCATCAGCCGGGGATGGCGGCCAACCGCGGCGCCGCCACGCCCATGCCGGCGTTGCGCGCCGCTGGCGTGCCCATCGCCTACGGCACCGACAACAACACCACCGACATGTTCTCGGTGCTGCGCACCTCGATGCTGGTCGAGCGCATCCAGCGCGGCGACGACCCCATCCCCGGCATGAACCCGCAGCCTGAGGACGTCCTCGAAGACGCCACGCTCGGTTCGGCCAGGGCCGTGCGACAGCAGACGGCCATCGGCGCGCTCGAGGTCGGCAAGCGGGCCGACCTCCTGGTGCTCGACACCCAGCGCATCCATCTCGTGCCGGCGGTGCGCATCGTTTCGGCGTGGATACACAACGGCCAGCCGGGCGACATCGAAACGGTGATGATCGACGGGCGTTTCGTGATGCGCGACCGCAAGATCCTCACGGTGGACGAGGCCGCGATCATCGCCGAGGCCGACCGGGTGGGCCGGCGGGTGTGGACCAAGGTGCAGGAAACCGGACCGATCGCCGTGCCGGGGCGGCCGCGCCGGCGCCGGTGATGGACGGCCTGGTGCCCATCTCGGCGCTGCCGGTGAACGTGGACGGCCGCAACCTGCTGTGGCGGCGTATCCGCTCGAACGCCATCCGGACCGATCCGGCCTGGCACGGCGGCAACCCCACCGAACAGCCGCGCGGGTTCCTCGACATCATGCCGATTCGACGGGGCAAGGCCGTGATGGTGCCGGCTGGTCCGTCGCGCGAGGCCCACCGCACGCAGGTCAAAGCGGCGGTCTGGGCCGGACGCCTGGCTGAGTTCCCGGGCGGGCTGGCGCCGCTGCCGCCGCTGCCGGCAAGCGCCTTCCCGCCGGCGCCTTGAGTCGTGGCCCTTCCGCCGCTGGATCGCCGATGAGCGTGGCCCGCTACTACGCCTGGCTGGCGCGGTTCCAGGACGCCGCGGGCCTCGTCGCGCACGACACCGGCCAGGCCACGTTCACCGTCCATCGCCGCCTGCGCAACGCCGCCGGCGAGGTGTCGGGCGAGGTGCTCCACGAGCGGCTGCTGCGCGCGCTCGACCTCACCGACGACCCGGCCGCCCCGGCCGTCCTCGAGGTCCTCGACGCCGGCTGCGGTTTGGGCGGCACCATCTTCGCCGTGCAGGCGCGCCGCGGCGGGCGTCACCTGGGCATCACGCTCAGTCCCGAGCAGGCGGCGCGAGCCACCGCCGAGGCCGCCCGGCGCGGGCTGGCCGAGGCCTGCCGCTTCGCGGTCCGCGACTACGACGCCCCGCTCGCCGATCTGGCGCCCGGTGGCTTCGACCTCATCGTCGCCATCGAGTCGCTGGCGCATTCGCCTGATCCGCCCGCGACGATCGAACGGCTGGCCGCGCGGCTGCGTCCAGGCGGCCGGCTCCTTGTCGTCGACGACGTGCCCCTCGACAGCCTGGCCCCCGACGATCCCGATTTCGTGGCCTTTCGCGCCGGCTGGCTGTGTCCGGCCGTGGCCGCGCACGGCACGTTGTTGCGTGCGTTTACGGCCGCGGGCCTGACGCCGTGCCACGACGAGGACCTGACGCCCCTGATGCGGCAGCGCGATGAGGCGCGGGTCCACACCTTGCTCCGCCTCAACCGCCTGGCCGCGGCGGTGCTCGGGCGCACGCGCGCCGGCATCCTGCTCGGCTCGCTGCACGGCGGCCTGATGCTGGAGCGCCTGTATCGGCGTGAGCTGATGCGCTACCGGCTGATCGTCGGACGCGCCGCCGGCCCGGGCTGACCGGACGGGTCGGCGGCCCGCGTCAGGGGGCCGGAGCGGCTTCACTACCAGCCGCCCGTCCCCGGCTCGCCCTTGAACGGCCCGACGACCTCGTTGGTGATCCAGCCGCCGTAGAACCGGCCGGGCTGCGGCCGGACGCGCTCCCCGTCCACCGTGCACTCGATGCGGGCTGGATAAAAGGCGAGGTGGTCGCGCAGCGCTGTGAACGGGACGCGGGGATCGGGGTAGCTCCAGGCCACGCCGTCGACGCGTCCCGACGGGGTGACCACGCTCCAGTAGCGCGCCTCGCCCTTCCACTCGCACCACGACGTGCCGGCGGCCGGTTCCAGGAACTCCGCGCGCACGTCGGCGAACGGGAGATAGAAGGTCGGCGGGCTGGCCGTCTCGAGGACCCGGACGGCCCGGCGCGTGCGCGCGATCGCCACCGTGCCCAGCCGCACGATCACCTCGCGGGGGTCGGACACGACCCGCGGCGGCCGCGGGTAGTCCCACACCGATTCCTGGCCCGGTCCGGGCGACACCGCAAAGGCCGGGCGCTGCCGGCCGCTGTGGGCCCATTCCGGCCCGGATGACTGCGCGTCGTGGCCCATGTGTCGTGGGACGCCGCGGCCGCTGCCGGGGATCCGCCGCGCCCGAGGCCAGCCGTGGAACGTGGGTCTCGCCGGCCGCGGCAGGACGGGCGACGATTTGCATAGGTCGAGGGCATGCACAATGCCTTCGATATCCCGATCTCATGGGGTGAGCTCATCAAGCGTACGATCAAGGACGCCGGCGCCGACAAGGTGCTGGGCCTGGCCGCGCAGCTGGCCTACTATTTCTTGCTGGCGCTCGTCCCGGCCATCGGCTTCCTCATCGCGTTGACCAGCTTCTTTCCACCCGGCATCATCGATCAGATGATGCAGTCGGCGGCCGCCGTGATGCCGGCCGATGTGCTCGGCATCCTTCAGGCCCAGATGGAGGCGATTCGCGGCCGCCAGCAAGGCAGCATCGTCAGCGTCGGCCTTCTGATGGCACTGTGGGGAAGTTCGGCGGCCATGGTCTCGGCCACCGAGGCGCTCAACCTCGCCTACGACATCGAGGAGGCCCGGCCGTGGTGGAAGGTGCGCCTCAATGCCATCGCCATGACTGTCGCGCTGGCGGCATTCGTCCTCGTGGCATTCACGCTGGTCGTCGCCGGCCCCGAGATTGCCCAGACGCTGGCCGGCTCACTCGGATTGGGCGGTATGTTCACGATGGTGTGGAACGTGCTGCAGTGGCCGGTGGCGTTCCTGCTGGTGGTGATGGCCGTGGCGCTCGTCTACTACCTGGGACCCGACGCCGATCAGGACTGGATCTGGATAACGCCTGGCGCCGTACTGGCCACCGTGTTGTGGCTGGCGGCGTCGCTGGCGTTCCGCTTCTACGTCACGAACTTCGGCGACTACAACGCCACCTACGGGTCGCTGGGCGGCGTCATCGTGCTGATGCTGTGGTTATACATCTCGAGCCTGGCCATCCTCATCGGCGCCGAGTTGAACGCCGAGGTCGAACACGCCTCCCCCCACGGGAAGGACCGGGGAGAAAAGGTGTCGGGCGAGAAGCGGAAGATCGGGGCCCGAGCCAGGCGGGCCTGGGAGGCCAGCCGCCGGACCGGCGGCACGGAGTCGAGGCTGTGAACAGGTCGCTGGCGCGACACGGCGGGCGGCAGTCGCGGTCGAGACTGGGAAGCCCGCCTCCTACTGTTGGAACCGCCGGCGTCACGACTCGTTCCGACCGCGAACTTTCCGACGAGCTCTCCGATCACACCAGAGCTGGAATCGTGGCATGCGAGATGCACTCCGGGCAGCAATCATGGCCACCCCATCCCGCACCCATGCCCCTGCCAAGTACTTCGAAAAAGGACTGACCCTCGGCGCCCGTGGCGCATGGCAGCTCTACGACCGCTGGAACCGCAGGCGCCCCAACGCCTCGTTCGTGCCGGCGTGGTCGGATCTTCCGCTGCAGAAGTCGCACGAGAAGACGAAACCGCCGCTGGGGTGGCCGCGCCAGACCGACTCGCTTTGTCCCGACTGCGTGCGCGACGCCCGGACCGCCATTCTCGACGGCCGCGCCCCGGTCGAGTCGCTGCTCAACGAAAAGGTCGGCGAGATCCCGGCCACCATCCTGGAGCGCGACGGCAAGATCCTGATGGTCAAGGATTGCCCGGTGCACGGCCACTTCGAGGACGTGATGGCCATGGACACGGACTTCTTCCAGCATCTGGAACGCTCGTTTCCCGGCCGCGACATCCGCGCCCACAACGACGCCACGCTCCACAACCACGGCAGCAGCACCATCAAGTACGGCCGCGGCTCGGTCCTCACCGTGGACCTGACCAACCGCTGCAACATGATGTGCGACCCGTGCTTCATGGACGCCAATCAGGTCGGCTTCGTCCATGAACTCACCTGGGACGACATCACCACGCTGCTCGACAACGCCGTCAGCATCAAGCCGAAGCGGCAGATGTCGGTGCAGTTCTCGGGCGGCGAGCCGACGCTGTCGCCCCACTTCCTCGACGCCGTCCGTTACGCCCGCAAAGTCGGCTACACCTCCGTGCAATGCGCCACCAACGGCTTGGAGTTCGCGCGCCGCCCGGAGTTCGCGCGTGAGGCGGCTGCGGCCGGTCTGCGCTTTGCCTACCTGCAGTTCGACGGCATCGGCAACGCCGCCAACGCCCATCGCCACGTCGGCAACCTGTTCGACGTGAAGTTGCAGGCCATCGAACACCTCCACGCCGCCGGCGTCGAGGTGGTGCCGGTCATCACCATCATCAACGGGGTCAACAACGAGCAGGTCGGCCGGGTCATCCAGTTCGCGCTCGACAACCCCAAGAAGATCCACTTCCTCTCGTTCCAGCCGGTAAGCTTCACCGGCCGCGACGAGGAGATCACGCCCGAGCGGCGGGCGGCGCAGCGCTACACCTTGTCGCATCTGGCGCACGACGTGAAGAACCAAATCGGCATGGGCGAGCCGGCCCGCGACTGGTTTCCGATCTCGTTCATGAGCACCTTCACCGACTGGGCCGACCACGTGCACGGGCCGAGCGAGGCCTGGGGCAACCTGTCGTGCGGCTGTCATCCCAACTGCGGCGTGGGCATGGCGGTAATGATCGACAAGGAAACCAAGGAAGCCGTGCCGGTCACGGCCTTCCTCAACGGCGAGCAGCTGGCCAAGGACGTGGCCGCGGTGACCGACGGCGGGCGCGGCCGCTGGGCCTCGATTCTCGGCATGACGCTGGCGGTGATGCGCAACTACGACCCGTTCCAGTCGCCCACCCACTTCCGTCTCACCGACCTGCTGCGCAAGTTCGACAAGACCTTCGGGGCCACGCCCGACAGCGACAAGAAGTACGGCAGCGTCGAAGCCACGCGCACCGCCGACGACATCGCCCGGCGCCGCGCCGACCGCTGGAACTTCCTGATGATCGCCGGGATGTGGTTCCAGGATCTCTTCAACTACGACTTCCGGCGCACCGAGATGTGCATCATCCCGTATGCCACCCAGCAGGGCGAGATTTCCTTCTGCGCCTACAACACCGGCATCGGCTGGCGGCAGATCATCGAGAAGATGCACATGACCGCGACACTGACGAAGTGGTACGAAGAGAACGGCCGCCACGAGATCTTCGCTGGCGGCAAGTCGGTGCCGCTGGCCACGCGCGAGCACTCGCTGCAACTCGATGCCGAGGCCGTGGCCAAAGGCGCGCAGCAGGATCTGCAGGCCGCGGGCGTGCCGCTCACGGCCCGCGACGAGCAACTGCAGAAGCGGGCCCGCGCCAAGAGCGCGACCGAGGCCGAGCGGCGCGACGCCGACATGGCCAAGCTTTATCGCCAGCATGTGCTCAAGGAGCCTGCGCTGCTGGAAATCCAGGGCCTCTCCCGCGGGCGCCCTGCGCCCACGGCTGGCGCCGGCGGAGCGTCCTGAGGTGGTGGCCGCCTGCTGGCACGCCGCGTGCAGGGAGCTTGGCCGTCCCCCACGCGGTCACCTGCGTGGCTTGAGGAGCCGATACCCATGACTCTACGAACTGCCGCTTCGCTCGTCGTCGTCGCCCTGTTCACGACCGCCCCGGCCGTGGCGGCGCAGCGCGCCCGACATCGAGACGCTCGAGGGACGCTTGGCGGAAGCGCACGACGGCTTCGACCGCCAGGCCAGTTCGCTCGACCGGCGCACCCGCGCGGACCTCCAGACCGAACTGGTCACCCTCGACGACGACATCGCCTACCTGCGCGTGAAGACGCGGCGCAAGGAGGCGGTGCCGGAGCGCGAGCGGCGCGACGTGGCCGACCGGCTCGACTCGCTCATCCGCAAGCTCGACCAGGGTCGTCGCGAGACCACCGCCGGCAACGACGAAATCCCGCTCGGCACCGAACTCGACGTGCGGTTGGAATCCCGGTTGTCGTCCGCCGACGCGGTCGTGGAAGACAAGGTGAGCGCGTCGACCCTGGTGAACTTCTACCGCGGCGACGAGCTGCTCGTGCCGGCCGGGTCGACCCTCGAAGGCACGGTCATCGCCGTCGAGAAGGCCTCGCGCGTCGACCGCAAGGGCAGCGTCAACGTGCGCTTCGACCGGCTCGTCGTCGGCAGCCGTTCGTATCCCGTGAAGGTGCTCGCTGACCCAGGCGCTCGAGAGCGAGGGCGTGAAGGGTGAAGCCGGAAAGATCGGCGCTGGCGCCGGCGTCGGCGCCATCCTCGGCGGCATTCTCGGCGGGGTCAAGGGCGCCATCGCCGGCATCCTGGTCGGCGGGGGCGGCGTGCTCGGTGGCCACCGAGGGCGCCGACGTCGACCTGCCCTCCGGGCAGTGTGCTGCGCGTCCGGTTCGACGCGCCGCTCTCGCTGGCGCGCTGACCGTCAGGAGACCCCGATGACCGCAGGCACTCCCGAGGCGACCGCCACCTTCCCGCAGCAGATGCCGGTGCCGGGTCCGCCCGGCCCGGCCAGCCCACCCGATCGATCCGGCCCCGCCGGTGCTGCCGCCGAACGAACCCCAGCCGGCGCCGATTCCTCAGCACGAACCCGGGCAACCCGGGCGCGCCGAGCACGGTGCCGACGCCGCTGCCCGAGCCGGCGCCCACGGTCGGGCCGAATCCGCCGTTCGTCGTGACCTAGCGCCCTACCGTCGCGGGGGCCTCGCCCAGCAAGCGACGGACGTGGGCGAGCAGCTCTCTAAGCGGCAGAGTGGCCGCGCTCCGCTTGGCGCGCCGGTGCCGACCCACCTCCATCGTCACCCCAGGCATCGCGCTCACGCCCACTCCTCGCAAATCGAGCCCGACCGCATCGATGGGGCGCGAGCGCGCCTCGGCGAGCCCGCGCACGGTGGGACGCGTGGCGCGGATTATAGTAAGCTCGACCTGCCTTCCGTGAGTCGACGAGGCAACAAAATCGGTCGACCTGACCACACAGCCATGACCGAGCCGCTGGACGCCGCAGCCCTCCTCAAGGCGTTCTCCGTTTTGCTGCACGACGTGCGCACGCCGCTGGGCGTCGCCCACGGCTACGTGCGGCTGCTGCGCGAGGGGCGCCTTTCCACCGACGCCGACCGGGCCCGCGCCCTCCAGGGGGTCGCCGATGCGCTCGAGCGGATGACCCGGCTCAGCCATGACGCCGCGGCCTACGTCAACGCCGACGACGTGTCGATGCCGCTGGCCCGCGTTTCTGCGGATGAGGTGGCTGATCGCCTGGCGGCAGCGCTCGGTGCCCAGGTGCCGCCGGCCGCCCGGAGCGGGCTGCACGGCCGCATGTGTGCGCTCCGCTCGGTCGACGTGGTGACCGACGCAATCGTCGCCCTGGCCGGCAGCGTGGCCGAGGACGCCGAGGCGCCGGAGATCTTTGTTGATGAGTCGGGTGGCGAACTACGGATTCTGCTCGGTCCAGGCGACGAGCGGCGGCAGCTGCTCGACGGTTCCCGCGCCACCTTCGACCCCTGGCGCGCCGGGCACGCGCTGACGCTGGCCCGGGCCAGCCATGTCATGGCCAGGAACGGCGGCACGGTCTGGGCGAGCCACGCTCAACGGGCCATCGGCGTGGCCTTGCCGCTCGAGGTATCCGCCTGATGAAGGCCAGACTTGCACTCGTCGACGACGACCCCGCCTTCACCAGCTACATGGGCACGGTGCTGCGTTCGCGCGGCTACGACGTCGACGTCTTTCACCGCGGCACCGAACTGCTCAAGAGCCTGCACGGCGGCGCGGCGTTCAACGTCATCCTGCTCGACGTGCAAATGCCGGATCTCGACGGCATCGAGACGCTGCGCGCCATCCGCCTGGCCAATCCCACGACCGGCGTGATCATGTTGTCGGGGCGCCAGGCACCGGCCACCATCGTCGAAGCCGTGCGCCTCGGCGCGGCCGACTACGTGCTCAAGCCCGACGACGGCGAAGGCGCCGGCGAGGCGGCGCTCGAGGCGGCCGTCCGCAACGCGCTCGAACGCGAAGCCCTCACCGCCGAGGTGACGCGTCTCAGCACGCTGATGCCCGAGGATCCGGGCGGCGCGCAGCCGTGCTGGAGCTCGGGTCCGGCGATGCGGCCGGTGATGCTGATGGTCGAGCGCGTGGCCGACAGCGACGTCGGCGTGCTCATCCGCGGCGAGAGCGGCGTCGGCAAGGAGATCATCGCCCGCGAGCTCCACCGCCGCTCGAGCCGGCGCAGCAAGCCGTTCGTGAAGGTGAACTGCGCGGCCCTGCCCGCGGACCTGCTCGAGAGCGAACTCTTCGGCCACGAGCGCGGCGCCTTCACCGGCGCGGCCATGACCCGCGTCGGCAAGTTCGAGTTCGCCCAGCAAGGCACGATCATGCTCGACGAGGTCGGCGAGCTACCCACGCCGCTCCAGGCCAAGCTCCTCCACGTAGTGCAAGACCGCTCGCTGACGAAGCTGGGGCAGCAACCGTCCGGTCGAGGTCGACGTGCGCATCGTCGCCGCCACCAACCGGGACCTCGAGTCGATGATGCGCGCCGGCACCTTCCGCGAGGACCTCTACTACCGCCTGCAGGTCATCGAGGTCCACGTGCCGCCGCTGCGCGAACGGCTCGACGAGATTCCGGCGCTGGTCGAGTTCTTCGTCGTCAAATACTCGTCGCTCTACCGCCGGCCGGCCACGCGCCCCAGCCGGCTGCTGCTCGACGCGCTGGCCGGCTATTCATGGCCGGG
Source organism: uncultured Acidobacteriota bacterium (assembly GCA_963834325.1). Taxonomy (GTDB): domain Bacteria; phylum Acidobacteriota; class Vicinamibacteria; order Vicinamibacterales; family UBA2999; genus CADEFD01. Next base: position 596,440 of record CAWIBL010000012.1, on the reverse strand, counting down.
CAATATCCGCGAGCTCGAGAACGTGGTCAAGCGCTTCGTTGTCCTGCAGGACGAGGCGTTGGTGCTGCTCGAACTGGCCCGCCTGCGACAAATGCCGCCACATGCGCTAGGTTCGTCCCAGCCGCCGGCCGCCGCACCGCCCGCGCCCTCGCGCGAGATGCCGCCGGCGGCGCCGAGCCATGCCGCCACCGCTGCCGCTGCCGCCGGTGAGCCCGCCGCGGCTACAGCCACCGCGGTAGCCGTCGGGCCTGAGGAGACCGGGTCGGCTCCCGGCGCGAGCGTGGAGCTACCCGAGAGCGAAGACCTGCAACTGCTGGCCAAGACTGCCGCCATGCGGGCGGAGCGCGAAGCCATCGAACGCGCTCTCCAGCGCTTCCGCTGGAATCGGCGCCGGGCAGCGAAATATCTCAACGTCAGCTACAAGACGCTGCTCAACAAGATCAAGGAATGCGGCATCAACGAGTCGCACGACGCCGCCAACGCTGCGGCGCCGTGACTGACCCCCGGCGCGATCCGTGGGCACGCCCAGCGGGCGCGCCACGGCGGCCGGATGGTCTGCGGCGCGGCCGCAGGCCGCGGTTAAGGGCTGACGCGGTCGGACCCCAGCTGCTTGACCAGCTTGTTGTACACGCCGAAGAGCAGGAAGGCCGGGGCCCACTGACCGAAGAACAGGCTCAGTTGCCGGTTCCCGGCCAGCTGCAGCGCGGCCGACGTGCCCATGGCGCCGAGGGCCATCCACAGGAAGGTGTCCGACGGCAGCTTCGCGGTCTGCTCTTCGATGGTCTTGGCGACCTTGCCCTCGGACTGCTCGTAGGCCAAGCCGCGCTCTTTGTTGAAGGTGTTGCCGTCGCCGAACGAACCGTGGGTGTGCTGTTCCGGTGTCATGGTATCCACTCTCCTTGCGAGCCCGCGGGGCCTCGACTCGAGGTCAGCACGGCTCCGTCGCTGATCACTGCAAGCGGAGTACCGGAGTTGCGCGTTTGATCTCAGCGCCAGACGACGACTCACGCCACACGATTCGGCCATAGCTGCTCATAGTGAGTGCTCGGCGCCCATAGTACCCAGGAGCCCGTCCGCGGCAGCGGCCCACCCACGCGTCCGTGACACCGGCGCGGCGCCTGTACATGTCACGAGGGCCGCCCCCTTCTCGGAGGCCGGCCCTCGTGGTCCGCGCGGTGGCGTCGTTCGGATTAGCCGGCGACTTTATCGACGGCGCGTCCGGCGGCATCCATCAACGTGTCGCGAGCCTTGCCGAGTGCCGGCTGAGCCGCCTCGATGCGCGGCATCGACATGCCGGCGATGGCGCCGAGCGCGAACGCCGCGGCACCGAGCACCAGCGGGTTTTCTTCCATCCAACGGCTGGCGGTCTGTCCCGCCTGCTGCGTTCGTTCACTCATGACCGTACTCCCCTGCTCTGCGTGATTGCGGACGGCGCCCCCCAGGCGGCGCAGCCGTTCTTCCATTGTTTCGACCACGGTGCTGGCCTGGGCCTTGGCCTGTTGGCCGAGCACACCCGCCTTCTCTTGCAGCGTGCCCATCTTCTCTTGCAGCGTACCCATCGACTCGCCCACCTGGCGTGCGCCGGCGCGTACGGCCGAGGCGACGCGGGCCGGGGCCACGGCCTGCGTGCCCCGTCCGACGGCGCCCGTCACCCGCGACACCGCGTCGGGATGGCGCATCGCCAGGCGCGACAGCGCGTAGTAGCCGGCCGCGCCCGCCAGCAGACCCGGCAGCATGCGCCCCGTCGTCCCGTCGTCGGCCCACGCGTCGTCCTGCTGCAGGGCTTCGTCGTCGTCGCGCCAGGCGCCGCCGTCGTCCTGCCAGGTCGACGACTGGTCGTCCCAGGCGGCGCTGCCAGTGTCGTCACGCCGGCTGCGCGCCGCCATCACCACGGCCAGGCCGACGAGTCCCGCGATGCCCATGGCGATGCCGGGACGGTCCTCTACCTGCGCCCGGATGACCCGCGCCGACGTGCGCGTGGTGCTGGCCAGGCGCCGGCCGGCATCCGAGGCGCTGGCGACAGCGCTGTGCACGCGGCTTTCCATCGCCTCACGGACGGCCTCGCCGGCCTGGTGCGCGATGTTCTGCGGCCGCAGGCGATCCTGCAATTCCTCGATGGTGCCGCTCACCTGCGCCCGCGTTTCCTCGATCTGCTCCCGGATCCGCGTGGCCTCCGGGGTGAGGCCGGCCATCGGATCGCTCAGCTGCCCGTTGTTTCTTTCTTGATCCACTGTGCTGTCTCCTTGACCGACTCGATGGTTCCCACGGGGACGACGGAGCGGCTGCGCATCGCGCTCAGCCGGGTCATGACCATCAACCCCCCAATTCCCGCCAGCGCGACGGTGACGATGAGCGCGGCGACCCAGGGCCGAATGTCCGCCTCGACGAGCGCCAGGACGATGGTCGCGGCGAAGAACGTGAGAGCGGTGGAGGCCAGGGCCGCGCCGATGCCGATGACGACGAGGTCACGCACCAGGAGCTTGGTACGCGCGGTCACTTCGGCGCGGGCCAGCTGGACTTCTTGACGGAACAAGGTCGAGAGCTGGTGAGACAGATCGCTCACGAGTTCGCCGACGGAGCGTTCTGGTACGTGCATCGGCGGGGTTGCCATGAGCCAGCCTGCCTCTCTGTTAGAACGCGGTGGAATCGGCGGCGGACGTCTCGCCCGTCTCGAATCCGGCCGCGCGACGCTGGTACGCCTCGAATCCAGTGCGGCTGCCGCTCGCGGGGAGCGACAGGCCCGGCCCGCCGCCGGCCTTCAGCACCTGCGCGACGCCGACGCCGAGCAGGAACGCTCCGCCGAGGAACAGCGCCGGGCGGCGGCGGGCAAAGGCGGTGACATCGTCCATCAACTCCCCTGGATCCTTCTCGCGCAGCCCTTCGGCCATGGTCTGCAGGTGGTCGCCCACCGCGCTGACCCACGAGGCGACGAACGCGCTGCTGCCGCGCAACTGGTCGCTGGCTTGGCGGGCGGCATCGCCCATGCCCCCCAGCCCGTCAGCCGCGCGATTCTTCTGAGCCTCGGCGGCGGCCGACGCAGCCGCGGCCACGCGGTCGCGCAGGTTAGCGCCGGTCGGGGCGGCACCGCTGTCTGCGGCGCGGTCGGATCCGTTCGTGTCGTTCTGTTCGGCCATGTCCGTCTCCCTTGGTGAGCTCTTGCGCGCCCGCCGCGGCTGCGGCATGCGCACTCTTCCCGTGATTGCAACTGACGGGCCAACCCCGACGAGCCTCTGAGCGGTCGAGGCGGACCCGGCTTCCCCCGACAGGGCAATCCGTTGCCGAAAAGTCCCCACCGGAGACGCCGGGAACGTCAGGACGTTGCTGAGGCAAATTCGCCGCTGCCGACGCGATCTGTATCAGGTGGCGAAGGCGCGTGTCTTCATGCCGGCCGGAGGACGCCTCGCGGTGTCGTTCCGAGGCGCCGCCAGCGCTGGCATTGGGCTTGCTCTTCACCAAGCGACGCGGCGGCGGCCGGACCCCCCGGCAACCACGGTCACGGAACAGTTTTCCGTAAGGAGCGCTTGGATGCTTCGCCTTCTCTCGAACATCGTCGAGTCCGTATCCGATGACGCGGTCTACGTCGGCTACGAGCCCAGCTGCGTCGTGCCCGACGACCCGGGCGAGATCGTGCGTCACGCCCGCCCCCTCGATGAACACGCCCGGCGGCAACTCCTGGAACAGCACATCGCCCGGCTGCTGTGCCAGACCTCGCCCCAGGCGCGCGGCGCCTCACCCATCGGTCGCGCGCTGGCGCAGCGGAGCTGACCGTGACGGAGCGACGACGACCGGACATCAGCGAACCGCTGGCGTGGGCCGTGGCCGGCGCGGGGCTCGCATACCTCGTGGCAACAATCTACCGACAGTGGGCAGAGCGCGGGAACTCGCTGTCCGTTCCCGAACGTAGCGAGCTCGGCGAGGAAGCCGTGGACGACATCATCACCGACTCGTTTCCGGCCAGTGACCCGCCGTCGTGGACGTCGGGCGGCGCGGTGACCAAGTCGTAGCCGCGTCCGGCCTGCCGGCGTCGCCCCCCGGCGACGGTGGAGTTACGCCTCGCTGGCGTGGCGGCCCGGCAGGCGCAGCTTGGACGAGTTGTTCCTCATGATTGCCGTGACCCTGCCGGCCGCCGGCACCAGCCTCGTCGTAGTCGGCGCCGCCGTCCTCGTTGGCTGGGCGTTCGACGTGCCCGAGCTGAAGAGCATCCAGTCCGGCTGGCGCGTAATGGTGCCGGCGACCGCCTTCTCGTTCCTGTGCCTCGGGGCCGGCTTCTGCGTGCTCGACCGTTGTCCCAGCCGGACCTGGCATTGGGTAACGCTGCTGCTCGCGTCACTGGCGCTGGTGATGCCGGTGGTGACCCTTGTCGAGTATTTGGGCAATGCCCGCTTCTTCGTCGAGCGCTGGCTGGGCTTCACCTTCCCCGCCGGGCCGGCCGATGTCGCCGCGAGGATGTCGCCGCTGGCGTCGTTGGCGCTCGTCAGTCTCGGCGGCGCCGCGGCCGCGACGGCGGCGCCTGGCCGGATAGCCGAACGCATGGCCGTGGTCGGGGCGAGCACGGCGCTCATCATGAGCTGGCTCGGCCTGCTGGTCGTGGCGTTCGACACGCAGCGGCTGCAGGACGCGCCGGGGTTCCCGGGCATGGCCGCTCCCACCATCGTGCTCCTCGCCCTCGGCAGCGCCGCCATCCTCGAGTGGACGGCCCGTCAGGCTCCCGGGGGCGCCGACCGGCGCCGGCGTTCGGGCGTGACCCGCTGGGTGGTCGCCGGCATGTTCACCCTGCCGCTGCTGGCGGCCTGGATTCGCTCGCTGGTCGAGCGCTCAGGCGCGCTCGAGGCCGGGATGGTCGTCTCGCTGACCGTCTTCGGCTTCTCGCTCGCCGGAGCGGTGATGTTCTGGAACGCCCAGGCGCGCATGCGCGAGCTGGAGGATGAGCGCGGCCGCGCCTTGGACGACCTCGAACACCGGGTGGCGGAGCGCACCGAGGCGCTGGCAACCGCCAATCTGCAACTGAGCGCCGCCAACCGGCGCAAGGATGAGTTCCTGGCGACGCTGGCCCACGAGCTCCGCAACCCCCTGGCGCCGATCCGGAACGCCGTGCACGTCCTCGAGATGCCGGGCGTGAGCGCCGCCCACGAGCACGCCGCGCGCGGCATCATCACGCGCCAGGTCGATCACATGGTGCGCCTCATCGACGACCTGCTCGACGTCGGCCGCATCACCACGGGCCGCTTCCGCATCCGCGAGGAACGGGTGCTCCTCGGGCACATCCTCACCCGGGCCATCGAAATGACCCAGCCGCACGTCGATCGCTTGCACCACACGGTGTCGATCGCGCTGCCCGACACCCCCGTCTGGCTCAAGGGCGACGCCGCCCGCCTCACGCAGGTCTTCTCCAATCTCCTGCACAACGCCTGCAAGTACATGGACGCCGGCGGCACCATCGCCGTACGGGCGGTGGTGTCGTCCGACGGCACCGTCGATATCAGCGTGCGCGACCAGGGCATCGGTATCCCGGCCGCCTTCCTGCCCTATGTCTTCGACAAATTCGCGCAGGAAGCGCCGGCCCTGGAGCGATCCGACGGCGGGCTCGGCCTGGGCTTGTCGCTGGTCCGCGGCATCGTGCGTCTGCACGGCGGCGACGTCGCGGTCGACAGCACCGGACGGCCGGGCCAAGGCAGCACGTTCACCGTGCGCCTGCCGCTGGCCCCCGCTGCCTCAGTCGAGGCGGCGCCGGAGCCCGAGGCGGCGGCGCTGCCGCTTGCCACCGGCCGGCGGGTGCTGATTGTGGATGACAACCGCGACGGCGCCGATTCGCTGGCCGCCCTGCTGGCGCACAAAGGCTACGCCGTGTCGGTGGCCTACGACGGCGAGTCGGGGCTGGCGGCGTGCGAAGCCGATCCGCCGGACGTGCTGCTGCTCGACATCGGCCTGCCCGGCATGAGCGGTCACGACCTGTGCCGCGCGGTGCGGCAAACGGCGTGGGGGGCGCGGATGCTGATCATCGCGCAGACCGGCTGGGGACAGCGGCCGGATCTCGAGCTGGCCAGCCGGGCCGGGTTCGACTTCCACTTCGTGAAGCCGGTCGACACTGGCGCCCTCGAGTCGCTGCTGGCGGGCACGACCACCGGTGTGTCGGCGGGCACGGCGACGCGCTGACGCGCGACGCAGTCGAAGAGTGGGCCTGCCCTGCTCCCAGAACACGGCAGGCCCTCCGACCAAACGACGGCACGGGCTGGTCCGGATATCCGGTCTCTGCCCACCGCGCCGTGCAGTGGTGCAGCAGTGCGCCCATCACCCATCGCCATCTTCGGCACCTGGACCATTGCAATCCGTGGACCACGCCGCGCCTGGTTGGTGAACAGTGCGACGAGGAGTCAGACGCGACTGACGTGCGGTGAGTAACCCGCGTCACATATTCGGCACCGCGACCACCCGCCGCGGGCTTCGAAGCAGGCGCTGCGCCCGTCGTTGGGATTCACGGCGGGAACGCGGTTTGCACACACCGGCGTCGAGGTGAATGTCATGCGCGTGCTGTTGCTTATCGGAGCGGTCCTCGTCGTGCTCGGTCTCGGCGGGATGGCGCGCGCCTGTACGTCGAGCCCTTATTCGGTCAACGACAGCGACATGTCGGCGCCGGCCAACACCACTCCGCGTGAAGCGCGCGACAACCAGGACGCCGAAGGCGGCCCGATGCTGCTCGGACTGCTGTCGGGGCTGGCCCTGGCGCTGGGCGGCGGCTTGATTGCCATCGGCATGGGCCGGTGGCAGCGCCCGGTGCCCTCGTCGACGCGGCCAGCCAATCCCTGGAACGAGCAGCCCGCCGACAAGGGCGATCCGCCGGTGGGGCTGGTCTAGGACGGTTGTCAGAATGCCTCTCAATCGGCAGGAGTCCGCGTCATCGACGACAGGAGTGACAGGTTATGGCCGCTCTCGAAAGCCTCCACGACGCCTTCATCGACGAACTGCGCGATGCCTACGATGCCGAGAAGCAGTTGGTGAAAGCGCTGCCTCGGATGGCCGGCGCCGCCACCTCGGAGGCGCTGCGGCTGGCCCTGGAGCATCACCTGGCCGAGACCGAAACGCAGGTGGCGCGCCTCGAAGGCGTCTTGCAGTCGCTGGCCGTGTCGGAGCGGCGCAAGCGTTGTGACGGCATCGCCGGCATCCTGGCCGAGGTCACGGTCCTCATCGATGACGGCGTTGACGAGGCTACGCTGGATGCCTGCCTGATCGCCTCGGGTCAGCGAGCCGGGCACTACGGGATCGCCGCCTACGACACGCTTGGCGCCTGGGCCCGCACCATCGGCCACGACCAGGCGGCCGACGTGCTCGACGGCATTCTCGCGCAGAAAAAGGCCGCCGACCAGACGCTGGCGGCGCTCGGCCGGAACGGTATCAACGCCGCCGCTGCGCGAACCGCGCCGGCCGACGATCTCCCGCACCAGTCGCTCTTCCATCCGGCCGGCGACCTCGCGTCGGCGCGCGCCACCCACCCCTGAGGATCCGACGATGCCCAACGCTTCCCTCCGTAACGGCGCCGCTCCGAGCGACCGCTGGCAGAAGGCGAAAGCCGTCGCGCTGCGCCGCTGGGATCTGCTCCAGCCCGACGACATCGATCGCGTGCGCGGCAACACCGAGCGGATGATCGAACTGCTGCAGGTCAAATACGGCCTCGACCGCGACAAAGCCACCCGCGAGCTCATCGCCTGGAGCCGATCGCTCCACGGGACCACGCCCGCCGCCAGCGCGCGGCGCTGAGGGAGCGGCCGCCGGGCCATGCACACCGCTCTCGCGCTCGTGCGCACCGCCTTCAACGGCTGGCTGCGGGACAACAGCCAGCAATACGCCGCGGCCCTGGCCTACTACGCCGTGTTCTCGCTGGCACCGCTGCTGCTCATCGCCATCGGGATGGCCGGCGTGGTGCTGGGCCAGGATGAAGCGCGCCAGAACGTGCTCGATCAAGCGGCGGCGGTGGTGGGCCCGGCCGGAGCCCGCGCCGTCGAGACGCTGATGGGCACGCGTAGCTCGGCCCAGCGCGCCGGCACGATCAGCGCCGTCACCGGGCTCGTCGCGCTCCTCATTGCGGCCGTCGGCGTGCTCGCGCAACTGCGCGCGGCGCTGAACGCGGTGTGGCAAGTGCCGCCGGGCGCCGGCCTGTCGTGGGGCGCATGGGGGCGCGCCTACGTCTTCAACGTGGCCCTGGTCATCGCCACCGGTTTCCTGCTGCTCGTCTCGCTGGTGGCCACGGCCACGCTGAGCGCGGTGTCGGCGGCCGCGCGACAGTGGCTGCCAGGCCCCGACGGAGTGTGGTTCGTCATCGACGGACTCATCGGGCTAGGCATGACTGCCGCGGTGTTCACGCTGATGTTCAAGGTGGTGCCCGACGCCCACGTGCGCTGGCGCGATGCCGCCGTCGGCGCGGCCGTGACCGCGGTGCTCTTCACGGGGGGCCGGGTGGCGCTCGGTCTCTATCTGGGCCGCGGCGGCAACGACTCGCCTTACGAAGCGGCCGGGGCTATCCTGGCGTTGCTCGCGTGGGTCTATTATTCGGCGCAGCTGGTGCTGGCCGGGGCCGAGTTCACCTACGCCTATGCGGCGCGCACGGCGCCGCAGCCGGCAACGCACGGGCAGACCGACCCTCGCGGCCTGGCCGCGGGCGCGTAACCAGGCTCGAATTCAGCGGAGGGCTCCATGGACGACACCGATCAGGACATCGACATCGCCGGCACCGAAGCCGACGAGGACTTCTGGAAGCAGCACGGCAACCGCGTGCCGCGGCCCCACGATCCCACGGCAACGCCGTTGGGCGCCGTCGCTGACGACCCCGTGGCCAGCGTCGGCACGCCGCCCGGGCGCCGCGATCCGAAGGTCTGAGGGGGGCACGGGCGCTGGCTGCGGATGAGCCAGCCGTTCGGCCATCTCGGCACGGGGGTTGCTCTACAGGGGCCGTAGCCGGCTTTCCGTGGAGTTCAAGTGGCATCTCGTACCGTAAGAATGGTCCAGCGCACCGTACCTGGAACTCCGATTACCCTGGCAGAGGCAGCGCTCAACAGTCTGGCTGAAGCGGTGTTGTGCCTGGACGCGGCCGGACGGATCAGCTACGCCAACACCGCCGCGGAACGGCTGACGGGGCGCGCGCGGGCCAATACCGCCGGCCGGCTCTTCACCGACCTGGTCAGGCCCGGCTCGACGGAAGGCGCCGGCACCCTCGTTCACCGCGACGGGCACTCCATCGCCGTGGACGCCGTGACGGCGCCGATGCTTGACGAGCGCGGCGGTGTCGTCGGCACCGTGGTCACCCTGCGCAACGCCAGCTCGGCCCTGGAAGAGTCGCGCCAGCTCCTCTACCACGCCCATCACGACGCGCTTACCGGACTCCCCAACCGGCTGCTCCTCAACGACCGGCTGACGGCCGCGATTGCCGCCGCCGAAGCCACCGGCGAGGGGCTGGCGGTGTGCTTCCTCGACGTCGACGGGCTGAAGAACGTCAACGACGTGTTCGGTCACAAGGCCGGGGACCAGGTGCTGACCACAACGGCGTCGCGGCTGGCGGCCAGCGTCGGCCCCGCCGATACCGTTGCCCGCTTCGGCGGCGACGAGTTCGTGGTCGTGTTGCGCGGCTTCTCGACGCGGGCCGAGGCGCGCCGCCGCGCGGCCGCGCTGGCGCAGGCCGTGGGTGACCCGCACGCGCTCGACGCGCACCGCGTGCGCGTCGCCGCCAGCCTGGGCCTGGCCATCTTCCCCGACCACGGCGCCACCGCTGATTCGCTCATCGCCAACGCCGATGCCGCGATGTATGCGGCCAAGCGCGCCGGCTGCGGCTATCGCGAGGCTGGGGCCGACGTGGCCCGTCAGGCCGGGGCCCTGCTGCGGGCGGCCCCCACGGCATTCGTGGCCCGCCGGCGCACGCCGACGCGGGCGGACGTCGACACCTCGCTGCGCGAACAGGCCGTCTAGGCCCGCCCACCCGCCGCCATCGTGGCTTCCAGTCGCGGCGCGGCCGTACGGCAGTCGGGCCGGGTGGCGGTCCCGGCCCGTGCCAACGTCGCGTCGAACAAACCCTAGGGCTGGGCGATCCTGACCACCTCGCCAATCCCCGCCGAGCTGGTGTTGGTCGTCACGTAGACCGCGTTGTCGGGGCCGATGGTGACGCCCCCAGGCGCCGTCAGCAAGCCCGCCGCCAGCTCCGTCCGCTGTCCGAACAGGCCAATCTTCCACAGCCGGCCGACCGCGCCGGGAGCGAGCAGGCTGTTGGCGTCGACCTCGAGCACGTAGGCCGCGCCGTCGGGGCCGATGGCGATGTCGATGATGTTGGTGAAGCCCGTGGCAGCGACGACCGGCACGCCGCCATTGGCCGGCACGGCGTAGACGTTGGCGCCGCCGACCGGGAACGGGAAGCCGGTGAGCTGACCGACGTAGAGGGTGCCGTCAGGCCCCTGGGCCACCGTGGTCGGCACCGCCTCCATGGGAATCTGGCCGCCGCCGGGTCCGGGGACCATGCGCGTGGGAAAGACGGCCAGGGTGCTGACGGCGAGCGTGGTGTCGACCTGAATCAGCGAGTTGCCGCCGGCGTCGGTCATGACAGCCCGGTCGGCCAGCATCTTCAATCCGTAGATATTGGAGTCGAGCGCGCCGCCGTCCGGGTTGCTGGCCGCCTCGAACGCCGCCGCGTCAGCGGCCGGGATGACCACGCCGTTCGGATCGATGGCCAAGAGCGTGCCCAAATGGATCCCCGCCTGCTTGAAGGGCGTGAGCAGGGCCGGATCGCCGCCCGAGCCCACGGTGATGAACCCGTAGCCGAAGGCGAAATCCAGATCGTTCGGACCGGTGGCTTCGGCGCCGGTGGGGCCGGCCAGCGACGGGAGTCCCGTCAGCACGCGCGCCTGCTGCCCGGTGGTGGTCACGCGCGTCACCGCGCCCGACGGCCCATAACAGCGATTTCCGGGAGGGCTGCCGGGGGGATTCGGCAAGCACAATGAACTCGTGCCGCCGCGTCCGGCCTCGACGACATACAGGCTGCCGTCCGGTCCAAAGACAATCCCGCGCGGGTTGTCCAGGCCGGTGGCCAACACCGTCGGCGGCGTTTGTGCCGCCGCCGTCGTGATCAAGGCTGCCGTCAGCCCCAGGGCCATCATTCCACTCACTGCCAATCGTCGTCCGAATACGGTCATTTCACGTCTCCCTCTGCCCAGATCAGTGCGCCTGGACGTGGCCCGGTTTGCAAGCACGCGGCCACGCCACAGCTCCAGCCGGATCATCCCGAAGACGCGCAGAGTAATACGGAGTGGCAGCCTGATGCCACAGGTGTGAGGGTGTTCTCAGGCGCGCGCCGATGAGCTGCGGTCCGGCCGGTCAGCGGGACAGCAGGTTGACGATGGCCCCGACGACGAAAGCCAGCGGTGCGCCCACGAGCAGGATGGCCAGGGGCACGAGCGCGCCGACAAACAGGATCTGCACCCCGCCGCTGATCCAGTGCATCGCGGTCGAGCCGGCGCTGCGCTCGTCGGTCGGGGGCAGCGGCGTGACCATGGTGGCAAAGCCAGGGGTCGCCTGGGCGGGCGTGGATGCAAGCGTCATGCGGAAGACCCTCCTGGGGCCGGAGTGCGTGAGGGCGGGCGAGGTGACGTTCCACTGTACAGGAGTGCGAGGCGGCCAGGCCGACTAAGATTCCGGCATGCCCATCCCTCGCCCGTTCGCATCGGCCGTCATCGCCGCCGTCGCCGTTGCCGCCCCGCTCGCACAGTCGCGGCCGGCCCCGCCGCTGGCCACGCTCCAGACCCGGGCCGAGCGCTCGAACTTCACCGAGACCAGCCGCTACGACGACGTCCAGCAGTTCCTCGCCGTCGTCGACCAGGCCTCCGACCTCGTGCACCTCACCTCCTTCGGCTACAGCTTCGAGGGGCGGTCGCTGCCGCTGGCCGTCGTTGGCCGCGTGCCCGAGGCCACGCCGGCGGCGGTGCGGGCGAGCGGCAAGCTGCGCGTCTACCTGCAGGCCAACATCCACGCCGGTGAGGTCGAAGGCAAGGAGGCGGCCCTGGCGCTGGTCCGCGACCTCGCCGCGGGCGGTCACCCCGAGTGGCTGCAGTCGATGGTGCTGCTCGTCAATCCGGTCTACAACGCCGACGGCACCGAGAAGGTCACGCTCACCAGCCGCGGCTTCCAGCACGGGCCGATCGGCGGCCAGGGCACGCGGCCCAACGCGCAGGGCCTCAACATCAACCGCGACAACATCAAGCTCGAAACGCCCGAGGCGCGCTCGATGGTGCGGCTGCTGAACGAGTTCGACCCGCACGTGATGCTCGACCTGCACACCACCAACGGCTCGCGCCACGCCTATCAGCTCACCTACGAGACGCCCAACAATCCCGGCCGTCGATGGCGCCGTCGTGCGCGAGACGGCGGCCTGGCTGGCGGCGGTCGCTGCAGCGGTGAAGGCCAAGGACGGCTGGGACTTCCGGTCCTACGGCAACGTCTCGGGCCAGGTCCCGGAGCGGGTGTGGACGACGGTCGAGGATCTGCCCCGCTACACCCACAACTACTGGGGCCTGCGCAACCGCCTCGGCATCCTGAGCGAGACCTACTCCTACCTGCCGTTTGCCGAGCGCGTCGTCAACAACCGCCGGTTCCTCGAAGAGATGCTCGACTACGCCCACCGCCACGCCGCGCGGCTGCGCGACCTCACCGCCGCGGCTGACGCCGCCCCGCTCGTCGGCCAGCGCCTGTCGCTGCGGTCGACGGTGGCCCGGTCTCCCGAGAAGATCGAGATCCTGATGGGGGCCGTGGACGAAGAGGTGAATCCCTACTCGGGCCGCACCATGCACAAGCGCCGCAACGTGAGCACGCCGGAACGGATGTGGGCCGAGACGACGTTTGCGTCCACCGACACCGAACGCGTGCCGGCGGCCTACCTCGTCCCGGCCGGCGAGAAGGCCATCCTCGAACGCCTGCGCGCGCACGGCCTCACCGTGGAGCCGATGGGTGCCGGTCCGGCGCCGGCCGTCGAGGCGTTCCGCGTCGACTGCCACCTCGGTGGCCGCCACGGCCGTCGAGAGCCATCAGGAGCGCACCGTCGCCGGCGCCTGGGCCGCCGCCGAGGCGCCCGATCTGCGCGGCGCCTTCCGGGTGCCGATGACCCAGCCGCTCGCCCGGCTCGCCTTCTATCTGCTCGAGCCGCGCGCCAACGACAGCCTGGCCACGTGGAATGTCGTCGACGAGGCGATCACGGCCGGGCGCTATCCGGTGCTGCGCACCCGGCCCTGATCGGCCGGCGCCGGCCGCGGCGGCGGCGGTGGCGCCCCGCAACGGCGGCGCTCAGGCGCGGCCGAAGGCGGCGGAGAACGCCTGCCGCTGGGCGAGGTTGCCGATCATCACCAGTTCGGCGCCGGCCGGCAGCACCGTGCCCGAGTGCAGCTCGGTCAGGAACCGGTCCCCGTCCTGCAGGCCGATCACGCACAGCCCGGTGCGCGTGCCGATGGTGCCTTGCTGCAGGGTCTTTCCGGCCAGTTGCGGCGGTACCACCCGGGTGAAAAGCGCCACGCCTTCGCCGAGAATCACGGTCTCGCGCCCGCGGATGAGGGCAAAGAGCGCCTCGGCGCCGAGCGACGCGTAGCTCAGCACGAAATCGGCGCCGGCCCGGTGGATGGCATCGACGTTGCGCTCGTGAGTGACGCGGCTGACGATGCGCAGCGACGGCTTCAGCCGCCGGCAGTAGACCGCCAGGTAGATGTTGGTGGCGTCGTCGTTGGTGGTGAGCACGACCGAGGACGCCTCGTCGAGGCCGGCGCGGGTGAGCGCGTCGCGATCGGCGGCGTCGCCCTCGACGGCGCGGTCGACGAGCGCCGCCAGCGTGGCCAGGGCCCGCGGGTCGGTTTCGAGCAGGTGCGTGCGCACGCCCAGCCGCTTCAAGGCCGTGACCGCCGCCTGCCCCACCCGCCCCGCCCCCACGACCAGCACCACGTTGCCAGCCGACGGCGGCGCCGCGGCGGCCAGCCGGCGGTTGAGGCCGTCGAGCTGCGCCCGCCGGCCGGCCACCACCAGGACGCCGCCGGGATCGATGAGCGTTTCCGGGTAGGCCGGCTCCAGCCGGCCGCGCATCCAGATGCCGGCGATGCTCATGCCGTCGGTCTCGCGCAGTCGCGTGTCCTTCACCTTGCTGCCGGCATAGGGCGTGTGGCGCACGGGCAGCTCCGCCACCAGCAGATCGCGGAAGTTGCCGACGACGTGCGCCTCGGGCCGGCCCACGTCCACCCGGTTGGCCAGGTACTCGCCGAGCTGCTGCTTGACCGGCAGCACGTGGGTGGCGCCGCTCAGTTCGAGCACGTCGACCGAGTCCTCGAGTTCGGCGATGGCGGCAATCGGCACGTCGGGCGCGACCTCGCGGGCCGTCAGCGTGATGTTGGTGTTGGTCGTGTCCTCGCGGTTGACGATGAGCAGGCGGGCCCGGGAGACGCCGACGGCGCGGTAGGTCGAGGCGCTGTCGATCTCGCCGGTGACGACGTGCACGCCGTCACCCGCCAGCCGCGAAGCGATGGCCGGGTCGGGCTCGAGCACCGTGTAAGCGATGCCCGCCGTCTGCAGCCGGCTGGTGAGGCCGAGGGCGATCGAGTCGTAGGCGACGATGACCACGTGGTCGCGCAATTCCTCGGGCACGGCCCGGGGCGCGCGCAGGCGGATCCGCGCCTCGAGCCAGGGCGCGTAGAACAAGCGGATGAACAGGAACGGCAGCATCACGAGCAGCAGGACCACGCCCGAGAGCAGCACGATGATGCTGAACAAGCGGCCGGCATCGCTCGTGAAGGTGATGTCGCCGAAGCCGAGCGTGGACATGACCACCAGCGTCCAGTAGAGGCCGGTGATCCACGAGTGCGTCTGGCCCTCGACCCGTTCCATGATCACGTGGAACAGCACCGTATAGACGGCCATGAGCGCCGCCAGGAAGGCGATGTAGCGGAACAGGCTGCGCAGGTTGGTGCGCAGTTCCCGTTCCGCCAGCAGGAAGGCCAGTTGACTGGGCAGGAACTTCATGACGGTGCCCCGGCCCGATCCGGCGCGGCTAGCGCTTCAACCGGGGCACGTACTTGGTCATGCCCTGGATGGGGCCGACCTCGCCGGCAAAGACGTTGCCGGCGGCGTCGACCGTCACGCCTTCGCCCATCGACCCGTAGCCGCCCATGCCGGAGGCCTGCTTCGACACGTGCTCGGGCACGAAGAACCACACCTCGCCGGTGCGCGCGCTGCCCACGCGCAGCCCCTTGCGCCAGCCCGGGTTGTAGTTGTCGTCGGATTCGGAGTCGATGGCGTAGAGCGTGTCGTCGGCCGTGATGTGCAGGCCGCTGATGCGGCTGAACTGGTACCAGGTGTCGAGGTGCTTGCCGTCCTGATCGAAGATCTGCAGGCGGCGGTTGCCGCGGTCGGCCACGAACAGCCGGCCCTTGCTGTCGAAGGCCAGCGCGTGGGCCCCGCGGAACTGGCCCGGGCCATAGCCGTAGGTGCCGAAGCTCTTGATGAACGTGCCGTCGGCCGAGAACTTCGAGATGCGGCCCACGCCGGCCGGGGCCTCCTGATCCATGTATTGATCGTTGTGCGCTTCGGCCACGAAGATGCTGCCGTCGGCGGCGATGGCCACGTCGTTCGGTTCGGTGAAGGCCTGCGGCGGGCGGCCGGCGGTGCCGGGCGTGCCGAGCGTGAGCAGGAGCTTGCCCTGCGGGCTGAACTTCAGCACCGCGTGGCCCTTGCCGGCCGCCGCCGGGAACTTCTTCAGCTCTTCGGGCGTGGCCGAGCGCGCGTCGACGATCCAGACGTTGCCCTGCCTGTCGACGTCGATGCCGTGCGGCCACATGATGAGCCCGGCGCCGAAGCTGGCCACCACCTTGCCGGCCGGATCGAGCTTGACGATCGGGTGCACGGTCGATCCGGCGCACGAGTTGCTGCCGCAGCGGTCGCCGGCCCAGATGTGTTTGCCGTCGACGTCCACGGCGACGGCGCTGACCGAGCCCCAGGCGCGGCCGTCGGGCAGGGTGCCGAAGTTGCGCACTGTCTCGTAGGGGTTGGGCAGGTGGTTGACGGGGGTGGCCGCAGCGTGTTCGGGCGGGGCCGTGGCGCCGCGCTGGGCCAGGGCGGCGCTGGTGCCCAGCAGCAGGAGCGCAGCACTGAGGACGGCGGCGGATCGGATGCGTGTCATCGGGGTCTCGACTCCTCGGTCGCGAAGGGCCGGTCACGGCGTCGCCCCTTTGCGGCGCCGCCCGGCGCTCCAGTCTACGTCGCCTGGGCCTGGGCTGCCGCCTCCGCCACCGCCAGCCCCGTCAGCGCGGCACGGACAGATTCAGCACCGCCACCAGCACGTGGTCGTGACGGCGCCCGCCGGGGATGACGCTGGTCTCCCACAGGTAGCCGGCATCCGCCGACACGAGCGGCGAGAACCGCCGCACCACGCCGCCGGCCAGGCGATTGCGGTCGAAGCCGCGTAGCGGACCACGCGCGGTGCGGTCGAGCGTGACCATCACCTCGTCGTAGGCAAACAGGCTCCACGGGCTGTTGGCCAGGGCGCGCTGGCCGCGCACCAGGACGCGCAGCCGATGCGACGGGTCCGCCCACGGCTCGAGCCAACGTTGTTCGAGGCGCAGCCGCGCCGATGGATTCCAGCCCGCGACCGCTGGCGCCGTCAGCGACAGTTGCTGCCAGAGCCGTTGTTCATGGCGGACGCCCGACCCCAGCGTGCGGGGGATCCAGGCATGGCCCAGGAACAGCGTGGCCCGCGGCGCGACGCGGCGTCCGAGGCCCGTGCGCACGATGGTCAGCCCCAGCTCCGACGCGTCGTTCATGAGCCGCGGCTGCACCTCGAGGTGCGTGCGCCAAGCCTCGCCGATGGCGCCAAGGGCCAGCACCTGCATCCAGGCCTGGGCGTCGGGGTTGTCCTGCGCCGCCGCGACGGTCGGCGCCAGGGCCGTGACCGCCAGGGCCACGGCCAGCGCCGCGGCCCGGCTTCGACCGGCGCCGCCGCTCATTGCCCGGTCCCGAGCGCGGTCACAGCCGGCACGACGCTCAGAAACGCGTCGGCGGGCCCGAGCAGCCAGCCCGGCGCCAGGCCGAGGCCCAACAGCAGGAGCAGCAGCGCCGTGGCCACGACCCGCTCGCGCGCGGCCAGGTCGGGCGCCAGCGACGGCGACGGGCTTGCCGAGGAACACCTGCGAATAGCAGATCAGCGTCGACGACCGCCAGCATCGCGCTCGACAGGATCACGACCACCGTGCTGGCCGGACTCTCCATCCACAGCGTGTGGAGCAGCAGGTCGTCGGCGACGAAGCCGGCCGTGCCGGGCAGCCCACGCCGGCGCCGCCGAAGAGCGCGAACGCCGCCGCCAGCCGTGGAAACGCCTGGGCGCGTCCGCCCGGCGCGGTCGAAGCGCACCGGCCCGACGCGTTCCTCGAGCGAGGTGATCATCATGCCGAGCCCGCCGAGCGCCAGGCCCATCGGCCACGGCGACGAGCAGCGCCGCCGCGAAGTTGTCGAGGCTGGCGGCGCCGAGCGCCGCCAGCAGCATGCCGCCGTGCATCGTCGTCGTGCCGCGGTAGAAGCCGCGCAGGTCGCGCTGCACGACGGTCAGCAGCGCGCCGACGATCGCCGCCACGGCGCCGTAGCGCACGACCGATCGGCGCCAGGGCCGATGGCCCCGGGATGGTGATCGACGAAGCGCAGGTGCACGAAGACCAGCGCGATGATCGAGGCCAGCTGCTGCGTCTGCACCACCGGCGCGCGGTCGCACAGGCTGGCGACGCCGGCGTGCAACGGCAGCACGCCGGCGCGCATCGCGATCGCCAGGCACGAGAGCACGAAGGCCGCGGTGAGCTGCGCCGAGCCGAGAGCGCCGCCGCCGGCGGCCACGCGCCAGCACGGCCGACAGCGATCAGGGCGGCCGCGCCGGTGCGGCTGGCCGGCGCAGGCGCCGACCGCGTGCAGCAGCGCCGCCGCGGCCAGCGCGCCGTAGGCCACTCGGCCGTCGGCGGAGAACAGCGTCGCGACGAGGGCCGCGACCAGCGCCGACGAGCTGCCACGCGCCGCGTGCGCCGCTGCGACGGCCACGACCGGCGCCACCAGCAGGAGCAGGCAGAACGGCCAGCGTCTCCCAGGGCGCCGACTGCAGCGAGCCAGTCGCCATCATGACGCCGGGCCGTCGAGCGACAGCGGCGCGCCGCAGCCGGCGGTCGGCGCGGTCGAGGCCGCGCGCCAGCGCCAGCACCGGCGCGAACGCGGCGTCGATGCGGTCGTCGAGCCGCAGCCGGTGCAGCGACGCGGCGTAGACCCGCGCGGCCAGGCGCGGCGCCCAGCGCTCGAGCAGCGACGGCGCGTGGTGGTCGTGGCCGAGCCGGTGCGCGTCGTGGATCATGTTCGGCGCCTTCAGGTACTGCCCGAGCCGCAGCAGCGCGTGGCACACCAGGTGCACCAGCGCGAGCGTCGATCCAGCCCAGGCAGATCTCGGCGAGGATCAGGCCGACCTGCGCCAGCGTGGCGTGCGCCAGCGCGCCCTTGGCGTCGGTGTGCACGCGCGCGACCGCGGCGGCGTAGAGCGCCGTGGACAGGCCGACGACCACGCCGATGGTGCGCGCCACCAGCGACACCTCGAGCACCGGCCAGACGCGCAGCAGCAGGAACAGGCCGGCGTGAATCGACACGGCGCCGTAGAACAGCGCGCTCGACGGCGTCGGCCCTTCCATCGCGCGCGGCAGCCAGCCGGAGAACGGCAGCTGCGCCGACTTGCCCATCGCCGACAGCAGGAACAGCAGCGCGAGCACCGTGGCCTCGCCGGCCGGCAGCGTGCGGCGCGCGTCGCAGCGCCGAGAAGCGCGTCGAGCCGAGCAGCTCGAACGTCGTCACCGTGCGCGATGAGCAGCCCGGCGTCGGACAGGCGGTAGGTGGCGAAGGCCCGCACCGACGAGCGCACCGGCTCGTCGCGCTCGTGGAAGTAGCCGATGAACAGCGCCGACGAGATGCCGATCAGCTCCCAGCCGGCGAAGAACAGCTCGAGCGCGCCGGCCAACGCGACGAGCTGCGTGCCGGTGGCGAACAGGCCGAGCAGCACGAAGAAGCGGACGAACCCCGGCTCCTTGTGCAGGTAGGTGCGCGAGAAGCGCGCGACGAGCGCCGTGAGCACGGCCGCGAACAGCGAGATCGTGACCGAGACGCGGTCGACGAGCAGCACCAGCGGGATCTCGAAGTCGTGGATGCGCAGCCAGGTCGCCGAACTCGACGTCGCCCGCGCACCGGCGTCGCCGACCGACGCCGAGGAAGCGCGCGAGCACGCCGATGCTGGCCGACGAGCGACGACCACCAGGCCGGTCGATGACCGTGCGGTAGGCCACCGTCTCGCTCGGCCGGCGTGTCGCGCGAGCAGCACGCGCAGGCCGACGATCGCCAGCGCTGCGCAGCGGCGCGAGGATGGCCAGCGGCAGCAGCGAGCCGCAGCGGATCAGCCATGCGGCCACCTCGATCACGGCGGGCGCGCCGTGGTGGCCGGGGCCGACGACCGCGTCGGCGGCAGCGCCGCGGCGCACGAGCGCCGGCGTCAGGTGCACGCGCGACTGCATGTGCCAGTCGCGCGAGCGCTCGACCACCGGCAGCAGCGTCGGCGCGGGCTCGTAGGGCACGAACGCCGCCGTCCTCGAACACCTGCATCGCGCCGGTCTCGGGATCCAGCGAGACCAGCTGCACCCACTCGTTGACGACCAGCTCGGCGACCTCCGCCTGGCGCGCCGGCGACGGCCAGCAGCGCCTCCGGCGTCGCCTCGACGATGAGCAGCAGGCGCATCGGCTCGTGGATCTCGACCATCTGCAGCGGCAGCCCGGTGCGCAGGTCGCTCTGGTGGCCGTTCATCACGCCGATGAGGCCGGTGACGTTGTGCGGCAGCTTGGTGCCGCAGCCGAACGTCTCGTTGTCGACCGACGAGAAGTAGTACTCGAGGCTGATGCCGGCGCCGACCGGCCCGACCGCGGCGAGGATGCGCTCGAGGATCGCGTCGTTGGCGTCGATCGGTCGGGTCGTAGCTGACCAGGAAGGCGCGGCGATCGAGATGCAGGCCGCGCGTGATGCGCGCGGCGGCCGACGATGCAGATCGCGTTGGTGCAGTGGCCGTACTCCGGGCGCGGCTGCGCGAGAGTGTCGACGCGCGCGCCTCGACGTGCGCGCAGCGCCTCGTCGGGCGCTGATGCCGAGCGGCGCGTCGTCGAAGCGGCGGCAGCGCTCGAGCGCGTTCTCGCGCCGCGCGCGGTCGAGCGCGTCGCACGGCTTCGTCGAAGCGCGTCGGCGTGCCCGACGCGGCAGCGCGCTCGAGGTCGTAGTAGCTGACGCTGTCGTCGGCGGTGTCGTGCAGCGCGCCGACGAACCAGGTGTCGGCGGGGATGTCGATGCCGCGCGCGCGCACGCCGTCGCGCACGTCGGGCCGGTTGGCCATGTCGGCGAACAGGCGCGCGTTGGCGCCGCCGCGGCGGCCGCCGCAGGCGCCGCAGTCGTGCGCCGACTCGTGCGGGTTGTTGAGGCTGGTCGAGCCGTGGCCGAGGAAGACGACGACCGGCGCGAAGCCGCGCGACCAGGCCGATGTTGCGCAGCATCGCCGGCGACGCGGTCGACCGCCTCGTCGAGCGAGAAGCCGACCGGCTTGCCGCCGCCGTCGCGGCGGCTCGGCCGTCGGCGACGCGCAGCGTCGACAGGCGCGTGCGCCGGCCGCGGCGCCACCGCCGCCTTGCAGGCGCTCGCCGACGCGCGCGAACGACCGCGGCGCGAGCACGCTGCGCGAGCGTCTGCAGCCGCCGGCGAGCGGGCCGAGCAGGAACGACAGCCCGGCGCCGCCGCTGAGCGTGCGCGACGACGGTGCACGGCGCGGCGTTCCCACGCGTGCCAGCGGTCGCGCAGGCGCTGCCGCAGCGCGTGCCAGTCCGTGCTCGGTGTAGACCGGCTGCTCGTGCACCTCGTGCGCCGGCGTCACGACGACCGGGCAGTGCGCGGCCGGCTGCGTGGTCGTAGAGTCCCTGGTAGTCGATGGCGACGCCGAAGAAGCCGGCGACGCCGAAGGTGACGATAGCCGGGGTGCTGCTCCTCGAGCGCGCGGCGGATCGACTCCTCGCGCTCGTCGATGCAGAACACGAACTGCGCGCGCGGCCGCGCCGTCGGGCGCTGCGACCGGCAGGGCGCGGCGCGCGGCCATGCGCGTCGAGGATCCAGCGGCGGTAGGTGCGCTCGTAGGCCTCGTGGAACACCTGCCGCCGCGTCAGCGTCGGGCAGGCCGCGCACTCCTGCCACAGCGCGCGCGAGCGTCGCCGTCGGTCGAGCGCGGCGACCGCGGCCGGCGCCGAGGCCGCGCGGCGCGGGCGACCCACCACAGCAGCGCCGCGTCGAGCATCGCCGGCCGCGGCGGCAGGCGGCGGCGATCTGCGCGCGCAGCGCCGGCCACTGCGCCGGCGACGCCGAGCGCCGCGGCACGCCGTCTCGACGGCGCGCCGCTCGAACAGCAGGCGCACGGCGAGGAACTCGGCCAGCGTCGGCGCCGGGCCCCGGCGTGCTCGTCGCGGGTGCCGCTCGAGGCGCGAGAACATCCCGGCCCAGCCCGGGCAGCGCCAGCGCGGTGGCGAACAGGAACGGCTCGACGTCGTCGCCGGTGACGCCGAGCGCGTCGAGGGCCGCGCGCGATCACGCTGCGCGGCGTCGGCGCCGGTCGTCGAGCACGCGCCGCATGTCGGCCTCGGCGCCGCGGCAGCGCGCGCGGCGCGGTGGCGCCGCCGGCGTAGAGCGCGCGCGACCGCGCGCAGGAAGCCGCGCTCGCGGCCCGGCAGCGTCGCGTGCGCCTGGCCGTGGTCGAGGAAGCCCGAGCCGAGCCGGATCAGCTCGCCGTGCACCGCCACGTCGGTGTCGTCGCCGCCGAGCGCCACGAGCACGTCGCGATGGCGGCGGAACCGGCGCGGTCGTCCGGCGGGCGCGAAGCGCGGGACCGCGCGCGGCGCGGGCCAGGCACGCCTGCCACAGCGGCCGGTCGTCGGCACTCGGTCGGCGATGCCGGCGCGAACGGTGTAGGCGAGCCCGGCGGCGTCCTCGCTCTCGGCGCTCGGTCACCAGCAGCGTGTGCCAGAGCTCGGCCGCGGGTCAGCGCCGAGCACCGCGGCTCGGCGCCGCGCGCCCCGAGCGCGCGGCCGATCTCGCGTCGGCAGGTCGGCGTCCTCGATGCGGCCGTCGCGCCAGCGCGGCGCGGAACTCCGGCAGCGTCGAGATACGGCCGGCGCGCCGAGCGCGGCGGCGCCCTGCCTGCACGCCGTCGTGGAACGGCAGGTGCTGGAAGGCGTGCAGCGTGTTGTGGTGGATGAACACGCCGATCGGCCCCTGGTCGGGCAGCACGCCGTGCGCGCGCGCCAGAGCGCGCGTCGATCGGGTCGGCCGGCAGTGCGCCGTGGCCCGGCGCACGCTCAGTGGCCTCCGCCGGCGCGGGCGAGGCCGAGGTCGATGCCGACGAGCGTCACCGTGATGTCGCGGTGCGGGCGTCGTCGATGAACGTGGCCAGCACTTCCTTCACGTCGTGGTCGATGTACTCGCCGGTGCCGTCGATGACCACCGTCTCGCCGTCGTCGACCTCGTCGAGCGTCGAGACGATGCCGGGCTTCGAGACGAAGGTGCCGTCGCGGCGGAAGCGCAGCCGCAGCACGCCGTCGCGTCGCGCTCGGCCACGACCGCGCGGCGCGCGTTCTCGTAGAGCACGAAGACGATGCCGACCATGATGCCGACGATGACGCCCTTGAGCAGGTCGAGCGCCAGGACCGCGGCGATGGTGATGGCGAACGGCAGCAACTGCGTCAGCCCGAGCCTGACCTGCGTGGCGAACAGCGCCGGCTTGCACAGGTTGAGGCCGACCTGGATGAGCACCGCCGCCAGCGCCGCCAGCGGAATGCGGTTGAGCAGCGGCCCGGCGAACAGCACCGCCACGAGCAGCAGCACGCCGTGGACGAGCGCCGACAGCCGCTCGCGGCCGCCGGCGGCGACGTTGGCGCCGCTGCGCACGATCACCGCGGTGACCGGCAGGCCGCCGAAGAAGCCGGAGACGGCGTTGGCCGTGCCCTGCGCGAGCAGCTCGCGGTCCGGCGGGCTGTGGCGCTTGAGCGGGTCGAGCCGGTCGACGGCCTGCAGCGAGAGCAGCGTCTCGATGCTGGCGACGATGGCGATGGTCGGCGCCGGCCACCCAGCCGGCCGGGCTCGCCAGGGCCGGCGAAGTCGGGCCGCGGCAAGGCGCGCATAGAGCGCGGTGAGGCCGCCGAGCGGCACGTCGACGAAGTGGCCGAGCCGGCGAGCGCGAGCGCCGGCACGCTGCGCGAACCAGCGCGGCCAGGACGCTGGCCACCACGACGACGACCAGGGCCGGCGACAGCAGCTTGAACCGCGCCATCGGGGTGTGCTTCCAGCCGTAGAGGATGGCCAGCGACAGCGCGGCGATGACCAGCGCGCCGGTGTGCACCTGCCCGGCGATGTCGGTGAGGCCGCCGCTGACGCCGAACGCCACGGGCAGCTGCTTCCAGACGATGGTGATGCCGATGGCCGCGAGCATGCCCTTGATCACGGCCGACGGCACCAGCGCGGCGAAGCGGCCGGCGCGCAGGACGCCGAAGCCGAACTGCAGCACGCCGGCGAGCATCACCGCGGCCAGGAACGGCTCGAGGCCGCCGAGGTGCTGCACCTCGACCAGCACGATCGACGTCAGGCCCGCGGCCGGGCCGGTGACCGACAGCGGCCGAGCGGCTGATCAACGGCACGACGAGCCCGCCGACGATGCCGGCGACGAGCCCCGACACCGGCGGCACGCCGCACGCGACCGCGATGCCGAGGCAGAGCGGCAGCGGCGACGAGGAAGACGACGACGCCCGGCGACCGCGTCTTCCTTGGGATAACCGAACATCGACGGGTGGTGATGCATGGGCCTCGCACTCGGGACAGCGGTCCCGCGACTTTCCGAACGCCGAAATGGATGAACCACCCCCGGCCGGCGGCGGCGCGATCGCCGCAGACACACTCATAGCGAGCCAGGTGGTGAGCGGGGCGGGTTACAGGGCCGGCGGGGCGCGGCCGAGGACGTCGTGCCCGGGGTAACGCACCGGTGCGGCGGCTCGGAGCAGCCACGAGGCGCCTGCCGTCATCCCCGCCGGCGTCGGCACAAGGACCGCCGGGGGCAGCGCCGCCGCGTCTGGGGCGCCGTCGAGCCACGGCGAATCCGCGTCGGTCGCGGCCGGCGCGCCGACGCGGGCCTCCGGGTCGCTGTGGTCGGCCGACCACGTCTCGGCGTAGCTGAGGCGCTGCACACCGCGCGTCAGCCGCACGGCGCTATCGCGCCCGGCGCTTCCCTCGGGCTGCGCCAGGGCGAACAGCGTCGACGACGCAACCAGGACGGTGAGGACGGCTGAGCGGACGTGAAGCCAGGGCATCTACGGTGAGCCCCGGATGATACGTCAAAGCCCGACCGCCTCAAAACCGGCCACGGCTAGAAGTGCACGTCGAGACCGGCATAGACGTGCAGCGCCCGACCCCGCGGCGAGGGCTTGAGCGCCCGGGCGAAGGCGCCCTCCTCGAACAGCGTCAGGGCGCCGTCGAAGTCCAGGTGCCGCGAAAAGCGGTAGCGCGTGCGCCACTCCACCTGCTCCCCGACGTGACGTCCGGAGCTGCCGGACGGATCGACGAGCCCGGTGGCGCGCCAGCGGTCGCGGGCCCGGGCCAGCCACACGCCCCGGACCTGCAGGCTGGTTTCGAGAGGGGCCGACGGGCGCACGATCAGCCAGAAGCCCGGACTGACCAGGTTCGACCGGGCCATCAGCCCGTGCAGGCCCATGGGGCCGAACTCGAAGCGGCGCGCGCCCATCAGCAGGTCGAAGGCGCCGCTGCGCTGGTCGCCGGGATCGGCGTCGCCGGAGGCATAGTCGAGCAGCGCCAGGGCGCGCGGCCGCCAGCGCGCCCCCGGCCAGTTGTAGCCGACCTGCGCGTGCTCGAACCACGCCCGGTGCTCGAGCGGCCCGACCTTGCCGCGTTGCACCGCCGCTTCCACTTCGTACTCGGCGCGGCCACCCGGCCCGAACGGCCCGAAGAGGCGGGCGCCGAACGTATTGAGGTGGCGGCGCGCGGCGGCCGGCATCGCCCCGCCGTCGCGCCACACGAGCGCGTAGAGATCGGCATGGGCATGCCGCAGCCTGGTGCTGGTGGCATAGACGCCGCCGAAGCGAGCCCGGTCGAAGCGCGCATCGCGCGTCAGCGCCGGGTAGGTGTAGTAGACCGGCCGCACCGCCAGCCCCGTCACCGACCAGGTGGCGCCGGCCATGCTGCCGATCAGGCCGTCGACGGCGTTGGTGGTGTTCCGATAAACGTTGCGCGCGATCATCCGGCGGAAGCCGAAGTCGCGGCTGAAGCGGCCGGCTTCGATCTGGAACGAGAGCTTGCGGGCTCCGACATCGCGCCACGCCATCCCGGCGTGCAGTTGCAGCACGTGGGTGTCGAGAACCTGCGAGGGACCGACGGTGGACGCGCTGTCGTCGAGGGCGATGCGCGAGTCCTGGATCTCGGTGAACGCCCAGGCGCGGGCCGCGGTCAGCCGCACCTGGAGCCGCGTGCGGAAGTCGAGCTGCTGGTCGGCGCCGGTCTCGGTGGAGCGGTAGCGGGCGTCCACCGACTCGTAGCGGGTGCGATGTTCGCCGTGCACCTGCAGCCACGACGGCCACGACGACGGCGACACGGTGGCCGGGACGGGCGCGGGCGAGGCCGGAGGCCTGGCGGCCGGCTGGGACGCCGGGGCCGGCGGCTGGGCCGACGCCGTGTGCGCGGTCAGCACCAGGCCGCAGATCAGCAGCCGCAAGCGTCGCCGCTGATACATGGTGGAGGCAGGTCGAGACGAGACTGGGCAGGCGTTCACGGCGGCGCGCCATGATACCCCACCGGCCGGACGGCTCGGCCCGGCCTCACCGGACCGTGAAGGGCGCTGCCAATTGCCCGGGCCGCACCGCCGTCGCCGGCATGCCGGCGCGGATCGACACGGCGTCGTGCGGACCGCACAAGCGCACCGCCGCGTCGTCCACGCGCAGCCAGTCGCCTTCCGGCAGGCCCAGTACCGCCACGTCGGGATTGGCGGTCACGAACTCGGTCAGGCGCTGCTCGCGCGTTTCGCCCTGGTGGCCCGGCGGCATGGCGTTGGTGAAATGCGGGTTGATCTGGAAGGCCAGGAGGTCGAGCGCGGCGAAGCCGCCGGGATCGACGATCGGCATGTCGTTGGTCGTGCGGATCGTGGGGCAGGCCAGGTTGGCGCCCGCGCTCCAGCCGGCGTAGGGCGTGCCGGCGCGCACGCGGTCGCGCAGCAGGTCGAGCAGGCCGCGCCGGCGGCACTCGCGCAGCAGGTGGAAGGTGTTGCCGCCGCCGACCAGGACGGCGTCGCCGGGGGCCGGGGCCGGCACGGCATGGGCGCCGGTCACGCGCACGCCGAGCGGCGCCAGCGCCGCGGCGACCGCGGCGGTGAACTCGTCGTAGGCCACGGTCACGCCGGCAAATGGCACGAACCAGGCCGCGGTCCGGCCATCGAGCAGCGTCGCGAATGCGTCGAGCGCGTGCGCTAAATAGCCGCCGCCGGGATTGCGCGAGTTGCTGAGCAGCAGCAGGCGCATGGTCAGTCGCCGTGCAGGCAGGCGCCGGTGACGCGCGCGACCAGCTCGTTCGAGAGCAGCACCGGCAGACCCGAGGCGGCCGAGGCCGCGCGCTGGTGGCGTTCGGTGAAGCCGAAGCAGTCCATCACCAGCACGTTCGCACCGGCCCGCAGCAGTTCGCCAGCCGCGGCCGCCACGCCCTCGTCGCCCTCGACGTAGGGGGAAGCCACCGCGAAGGTCGGCGGGATCTGCAGCACCGACCACTTGCGCCGCTCGCCGTCGACCGGCTGCGGCAACGGCATGACCACGCCCACCCGGCGCGATCCCGCCAGTCCGCTCACGAGGCCGGGCAGGATGCGGTCGGGCTCGACCAGCCAGGCCCGCCGCGTGCGCAGGCCGCGGAAGACGCCGGTGCACAGGACCAGGATCACGGTGCAGCCGGCGGCCTCGAGGTCGTGCATCTTCTGCTGCACGCCGGTCTCGATGGCGGCGGCGTCGACTTCGACGGCGGTGCCGTCGAGCAGCCGGGTGACGAAACGGCGCTCGCGCGGCCGGGGCGCATAGCGCCCGGTGATCTGCGCCTCGGTCATGCCGTCGAGCACGCCCACGTGCCGGCGCGGCACACCCTCGGGCAGATGAGCGTCGAGGATCGGGATGAGATCGGGCCGGGGCGCCTGGCCGATGGTGATGGTACCGAGTACTGCGGGCATGGCTTACGTGGCTCCTCCGCCCTGCAGGCGACGCATGTCGCCGTAGAGCGCGACCAGACGCGCGAATTCGCGCTCGTCGTAGAACCGGCAGGTGCCGGCCCCGACTTCCTTGGCCACTTCGATGACGAAGCGCACCGCTTCGGCGATGTCCACTTCGTGGCTGGCGCCGGTGGCGCAGCCCGGCACCGCCGTCTCGGCGGCGAGGGCCACGCCGACGACCGGCGCGCTCGTGGCCGTGGCCGGCTGGAGGATGCTGTTCAAGTGGTCCACGCCGTTGCCGTACGGGGTGATGTCCTGCATGGTGATGGGAAAGGTGACGGCGGGCTTCCCCGACGAGGTCTCGGCCAGGCGCACGAGATCCGGCGCCACCTTGAGGATCCAGCCTTCCTTCACCGTCGGCGAGATGGCGAAGCCGCGCACGTTGAGCACGCGGTTGCCCTTGGTCGTGTCGATCGAGAGCACGGCGGCCATGTCGTCGCTGACCTCGCGCGCGTTCATCTGCTCGATCGACACCGGCGAGTCCATGAAATCCACCGGCAGGTGCGGCTTGACCGGCGCGTCGGGACAGATGTGCGTGGCCACGATCACATCGCCGGCCAGCACGTCGCCCTCGCGGCGCATGAAGGCCAGCTTGCGGGCCACGGCCACCGCCGCCACGGCGCCGTCGGCGTCCGACACCAGTCCGACCCGCGCCGGCCGGGCCCCGACGCCGCCCAGGCGGCCGACGACGCCCAGGGTCGGCGCGGCGCCGCCGCCGAGG
This sequence comes from uncultured Acidobacteriota bacterium, assembly GCA_963834325.1. Lineage (GTDB taxonomy): Bacteria > Acidobacteriota > Vicinamibacteria > Vicinamibacterales > UBA2999 > CADEFD01. Next base: position 568,339 of record CAWIBL010000012.1, on the reverse strand, counting down.
CGGCCGCGCGCGCCCGGCACGACGATGCGCACGAAGTCGGTGCCGCCTCTGGTCCCGGTCACCCGCTCACTGCTGAAGTGCACGCCGGGCACCCCGTCGAGCAAGGCGCGCACGGCCTCGCCCGAGGCGCGCGGCGAGTCGAGCGCCTCGAAGACGGTCAGCGTATGGGCCAGGCTCATCGGCCCGGCCCTGGCGCGCGCACCTGTTTCACCACGGAGTCTCCAAAGGACCACAACGCGTCGCCGGCGATGAAGCCGGCGGCCACCGCGTCGAGCTGCCCGGCCGGACGGCCCAGCAGCCGTTCCCACCCGAGCCGGACGGCCAGACCGGCCATCACTCCCCAGCCCGCGGCGGGATTGCCGATGAGGAGGCCGGTCGACAGCAGCACGCCGAGCTGGCGGCGCGATCCGCCCGCCCACTGCAGCAGCGCGCCCGGCACTGCCCAGAGTATCAGGGCCGGCGCCACGCCGGGAGCCACGCCGGCGCCGATGGTCGCCACGTAGACGCGGGCCACTGGCGGCACGAGGTCGCGGGCGAAGTAGCCGTGCCAAGTCAGGGCGACGACGGCGAGCGCGGTGGCGAAGGCCACCGTGGCAGCCAGGAACTGCTGGCGCATGCCCTCCAGCTCGAAGGCCGGATCGACGCCCGCGCCGCGCAGGAGGTAGCCGGCCTTGAGGTCGTAGCCCATGTCGGCGAAGGCCGGCCCGGTCGCGACCGAGAAGCCGGTGAGCAGAGCCAGCGCCGCCGGCGGGAACCCGAGGAGCATGCCGACGAGCAACGTGATGAGAGCGACGGCGAAGGCCGGGAACCAGCCCGAATGCATCGCCGCCAGGCCGACGATCAGTTCATGCGCGAAGGCGGCCGCGGCCGCGTAGACCACGAAGGCCAGCAGGCCCCCCGGCGTCAGCGACGCGGCCAGTCCGCCGGCCAGCGCGATGGCTCCGGCAATCACCACGTAGCCGCCGGCCCCGAAGGCGAGCGTGCCCCGCAGCCGCGCCTCGGCGGCCGGATGCGTGACCGCGCGCGCGCCGCCATCGGCCTGGGGACGCAGACCGGCCACGACCTGCGCGAGCGCCACCAGGCCGGCGCCGATCATCATGCCGTGGGGCACGTAGTTCCCGGTCAGCGACACGCCGGCCAGTATCGTGGCGTAGCCGCTGGCCAGCAGGCCGACGCCGAACATCGACAGCGCCCAGGCGTTGCCGATGAAGGCCGTGCCGAAGGCCGCCATCGGCAGCCCCAGCCAGGCCCCCGCTGCCCCGCCGACGATGCTCGCCGCCAGAAGAAGACCACGCCGTCCACCGGCGTCACCGGCCTGGATGGCCTCGGCCGCGGCCAGCCCCGGCGGCCAGGCGCCGTCGGCCGGGAACACGCGGCTGCCGAACAGACGGTAGAGCAGGAACGCGTCGAGGAACATCGCCGCCGCCACCCCCGCCAGCAGCGGCGTCACCAGGTCGGGACGCCCGAGCAGGAAGGGGATGCCGATGGGCAGCAACAGCGAGTTGGCGGCACCGAAGGTCGCCGCCGACATGGCGCTCTGCGCCAGGTTCTGGACGTGCACCGAGCGGAAGGCCCGCAGGCCGGGCAGGGGCAGACGGCCGAGCAGCATCGCCAGCAGCGCGCCGATGAGCGAGGTGTTGGGCGTGACGCCGAGCGAGGTCAGCAACTGCACGCCGACGATGGCCCCGGCCGCGCTGATGAGCACGAGCGGCACGAGCAGCGCCGGCGCGAACGTGCGCGGGTGCGGCGCGGCCATGGCGCGCATGATAGCAGCCAGCGACGGCGCGACGGGCGCGGCCGCGGCCGCTACGAGCCACCGCGGCGCTGAGGGAAAGCGGCGGCCGGCGGCGCATACCCGAGTGGGAGAACCGCGGCGATGCCCGTCGGTTTCCCTCGGTCGGGGCGCGCGTGATGTCTGGGCTCAACCAGACTTTTATGTGGACGTTCAAACCTCATCCGAATGGGCGATACTGGCGCCGCGCGGGGACCACCCCGGCCTCCGCGGCGTCTCACCCAACCCCTCGCGACGGAAACGGACGACCCACGATGAAACGCTTCCTGCTGGTCATGGTCACGGCCGCACTGGTGATTTCGCCGGGCGCGGTGCAGACGAACGCGCAGAGCAACGCGCTCGGCTTCTTCAAGAACTATTTCATCACCGGCGATTACGAGGTCGCCGGTGTCGGTCTCCGTGGCCGGCGCGACGGCGACATCGACATCGAGCACGTCCCGCCCGACGTCGACATCGCCGCCGCCTACCTGTACTGGCAGGTGGTCGCCACCGGCGCGGCGGATCCCGACGCCGGCAGCCTCGGCGCCAGCTTCCGCGGCTTCCCGTTGAGCACGACCGACGGGCCGCTGGGCAAGCTGATCGGCATCGGCGCCCCCGGCTGCGGCAGCGGCGAGGTCAGCGCCGACCACCTCGCGAGCCGCGTCTTCTCTTATCGCGCCGACGTGCTGCGCTTCCTCGACGTCGATGAGACGACCGGCAAGCTCGCCGCCAACGGCCGCCACGAGGTGCAGGTGCCGAACAACGACTTCGTCCAGGCGGTCGGGGCCAGCCTCGTCGTCGTCTACCGCGACCCGAGCAAGCCGTTCAGCGCCATCGTGCTGAATGACGGCGCTTATTCGATGAGCGCGGCCACCGGCGCCACCTTCCAGCAGATTCAGGGGTTCTACGATGCCGCCACCGCGGCGCGGCTGACCCACATCGTTGGCGGCGCCACCGCCGGCACGGCGGCGACGCTGCGCTACAACGGCGCGGCCATCGCCGCCAACCCGTTCCGCTCCGTCCTCGGCCCGCGGTGGGACAACCCCACGTTCAGCCTGACCGCCGACCCGAACCTGCGCGCGGTGACGACGTCGGTCGATCCGTTCGCCCCCGGCGCCGCCGACTGCCTGACCTGGTCGGCCATCGTCTACCGCACCACCGTGAAGGACTTCGACGGCGACGGCCTGCTCGATCTGTGGGAGTCGTCGGATGCGCCGCTGGTCGATCCCAACGGGCAGACGCTGCCCAACCTCAAGGCCATGGGCGCGGCGCCCGACCGCAAGGACGTCTTCGTCGAACTCGGCTACATGAAGACCGACGCGCCCACCGCCTACGGCGCGGTGACCAAGCCGGCGCACACCCACCAGCCCGGGCACGAGGCCCTCAAACTCATCGGCGACGCCTTCGCCGCGGCTCCGACCGGACAGATCGCCGTGCACTTCGATGTCGGCGCCACTTACCCCAGCGGCCCCGCCGATCCCTACATCATCCGGAGCGGCGCGCGCGGCGGCGAGGTCATCGACGAGTCGGTCACGGTTTGCACGCCCGGCCCCACCGACGCGCCGTATGTGTGCCAGTTCTCGGCGCATCCGGGCACGGTCGGCTGGAAGTCGGGCTACCGGTTCCTCCGCGACGAACCGCAGGTGCTCCACGATCCGCCGCCGCCCCCTGGCGTGGACTGCGACGAGCCCGGCGTGCACTGCGAGCGGCGCTTCGATCGCACGCGCCTCAACATGTTCCACTACGCGCTCTTCGCGCATGCCGTGGGCCTGCCCGAATCCGACCTGCCGTGCCTCGATGCCAGCGGGATACCGGTGCCCGACGTCAACGACCAATGCGCCGTGGCGCCCAATCCCGCCTTCCACACCCCGCGCACCACCACCGGCGTCGGCGACTTCCCCGGCGGCGACGCCCTCGTCACCCTCGGCGGCTTCAACGACCTGAACGGACGGCCGGTGGGCACGCCGTTCATGCAGGCGTCGACGCTGATGCACGAGTTCGGCCACAACGCCGAACGCCGACACGGCGGCGAGGCGTTCGAGCAGAACTGCAAGCCCACCTACTTGAGCGCGATGAACTACCTGTATCAGCTGCGCGGGCTGCTCGACGACACCGGCACGCCGCGCCTCGACTTCTCGCGCTCCCTGGAAGCGACGGTGGACGAAGCGGCGCTGCCCACCATCGGCTTCCTGCCCTACCGCATCGGGTGGTACGCGCCGCTGGCCACCAGCTACCTGGCCGGACGCGGCACGGCCGCGCGCAACCATTGCAACGGCTCGCCGCTGCTGCCGACCGACGCGGCCATGGTGCGCATCGACGCGCGCACCGCCGCCGGGGTCATCGACTGGGACGCCGACAACGTCGCGGGCGGCGCCACGACGCTCGACGTCAACTTCAACGGCCGCATCGACGGCCCGGGGGCGGCGGCGCTGCCGGGCTCGGAGGACTGGTCGGCGCTGCGCCTCGATCAGTTCGCCGCGCGCCGCAATGTCGGCGGTCTCTACCTCGTGCCGGGCACCACCCAGTTTGCCGTCGGCCCGCTGTCGCTCGACTCGGGCAAGGGCGACCTCGGCAAGGGCGACCTGGGCAAGGGCGACCTCGGCAAAGGCGACCTCGGCAAGGGCGATCTCGGCAAGGGCGACCTCGGCAAGGGCGACCTGGGCAAGGGCGACCTCGGCAAGGGCGACCTCGGCAAAGGCGACCTCGGGGGCGGCGACCTCTTCGACGGCGACCCCAACAACCCCGGCGGCGAACTCGACGCGAACATCGTCAACGGGCTGGCCCGCACCCCGCCCAATCAATTCTCGGCGTGCGTCGTCGGCGAGACCTGCCAGGGCTCCGCGGCGCGCCGCCATCAGGTAGAACTCAACTGGTCGGCCCCGAACGTCGGCGACGTCGCCAGCTACATCGTCTACCGCGTGGCCGGCGACACCCTGCTGCCGGGACAGACCTGGACCACGGTGACCACCTTCCCGGCTACGCCGGGCCGGATCGGCTACGAGTTCTTCGACACCACGCCGCTCGTCCACGGCGCGCCCTACACCTACTTTGCCGTTGCCAGTTATACCGACGGCGCGTCCAGCGATCCCTCGAACCTGGTGACCATCACCGCGTTCAACGCGTCGCCAGCGATTGCCTTCGTCGGCGTGAAGAACATCCCGCCCGACAACACGACGGTCAAAGCCGGAAGCACGGTGCCGCTGTCGTGGCGCTACCAGAACGGCGCGGCGGTGGTGGACAGCGCGGCGGCCGCCTTCGAGGTGCGGGCGGTGGGACCCAAAGGGACCTTCGTCAACACCGATCCAGGCAAGAGCGGGTTCCGCTATAACGACGGCGTCTGGCGCTTCAACCTGCAGACCAAGGGGCCCGACGGCAAGGCCTACCCCAAGGGCGTTTACCAGGTGACGGTCACGTCGCTCACCGCGGGCTTCCCGTCGGGCCCGCCGTTCACGCTCACCGTGACCAAGTAGGCCGCGCCACCACCACGGAGCCGGCCGGTCGCCTGGCGGCCGTCCGGCTCTCGTCTTCGGCGGCGATTGACGGCGGCGCCGCGGCCCGCCTCCGCTAGAATCGCGGCCATGTCCCACCGTTTCGCCGCTGGTCTGGCGCTGTTCCTCTGTCTTGCCGCCGCGCCCGCCCGGGCCCAGACGTCGGCGCTGCGCTTCGGCCGCCTCTGGGACGGCACCCGGGTGATGACCGACGCCGTCGTGGTCGTCGAGGGCCAGCGCATCACCGCCGTGGGCACCGGGGATGCGGCCGTGCCGCCCGGCGCCGCGGTCGTGGACCTGCGCGCGTTCACGGCGCTGCCTGGCCTCATCGACGTGCACACGCACATCACCTACTTCTGGGATGGCGCGCCCGGCACACGGCCGCGCGGCCAGCGGCGCCTGCCCGCGGTCACCGTGTTCCTGGCCCAGGACAACGCCCGGAAAACGCTCGAGACCGGCGTGACCACCGTGCGCGATCTGAACGCCGGCAACGACATGGACCTGGCCATGCGCGAACTCACGGCCTCTGGGGCGATGGTCGGCCCGCGCATCTTCGCTTCGGGACCGGGGCTCTCGGCGCGCGCCGGCGCGGCGCCCGACCCGGAGGCCATGCGCGCCCTGGTCGCGGCCCGGGTCACGGCCGGTGTCGACTGGATCAAGGTGTTCGGCTCACGGGGCGGCTTCGAGACCGTGGACGGCACCCAGACGGTGACCTACGAGGAGATGAAGGCCGTGGTCGAGGCCGCGCACGCCGCCGGCAAGAAGGTGGCGATTCATTCCTACGGGCCGAGCGGCGTCGCCGACGCGGTGCGCGCCGGCGCCGACTCGGTCGAGCACGGCGCCGATGTCGACGAAGCCACCCTGGCCGAGATGAAACGCCGCGGCACGGTGTGGGTGCCGACCGTGGATCACAACCGCTACTACATCGACGCGCAGGCCGACTACGGCTTTGCGCCGGGCTCGGAGGCGGCGCTGACGCACTACCTCGAGCGCAACCAGGCCTCGGTGCGCAAGGCCGTGGCCATGGGCGTGAAACTGGCCATGGGGTCGGACGCCGTTTACACCATGTTCGGCCAGAACACGCGCGAGCTCGGCTGGTTCGTGCGGGCCGGGATGACTCCGGTGCAGGCGCTGGCCACCGCCACCACCATCGCCGCCGAGCTGCTCGGGGTCGAGGATCGGCTCGGCCGCATCGCCCCCGGCTACCTGGCCGATCTCGTGGCCGTGCAGGGCGATCCCACCACCGCGATCGAGGCGCTCGTCGGCGGCGTACGCTGGGTCATGAAGGACGGCGTGGTCGTCGTCGACCGCCGCTGAAGGGTCGGCCATGCGCATCTCCCTGATCACCGGCGTCGTGCTTGCCGCCGTCGTCGCCGCCGCGCCTCTCGGCGCCGCGCAGGCTCCCGACGAGGCCATCACCTACCGCTTCCACTACGCCACGGCCGGCGACGCCTCGGTGGTCATCGCCATCGACTGGTCCACGCCGCTGGCGGAATCGCGGGCGCTGGTCATGCCGCGCGCCATTCCCATGGGCTACGGCGAACAGCGCTACGACGCCTTCGTCAGTGACGTGGCGGCCACGGCGACCGGCGCCGTCGCGGCCCCGGCCCGCGAGGAGGGACCGCGCTGGCGCCTGGCCGCGGGCACCACCGGCGTCACCTACCGCGTCGATCTGCGGCGCATGGAACGCGAGGTTCACGCCGCCTCGGATCAGTCGCGGGTCCGCGACGGCTACCTCGGCGCGCTCGGCTACTCGGTCTTCGCCTTCGTGGAGGGATTCGAGCGCCGGCCGATCCGGCTGCGCGTCGAGGGGCCGGCGGGGTGGCCGGTGGTGGCCACGCTGGCGCCGCGCTGGCCGGCCGCTGCCGCGGCGGTGGACGCCGCGGCCGCCGACTACTACGCGCTGGCCGACGGGCAGATCGTGATGGGCCCGCGCCTCGAGATGCGGCGGCTGGCGACGGCGCCGGTGCCGCTGTATCTCGTGAGCTACGCCGAGGGCGCCGTGGACCTCGACCGCGTCGGCCGCCTCGCCGCCACCGCCTTCACCCGCGTCGTCGATTACTTCGGGACGGTGCCCTTCCCGCACTACACCATCCACCAGGAACTGCTCACGCCCCTCTCGCCGGCGCACGAATACGGCATGAGCATGGAGCACCTCGGCTCGAGCACCTACTACCTGGCGGCCTCGGCCGGCCTGACCGCCGCGTCGACACCCGCCGACGACGCCCGCGTGCTCTACAACTTCGCCCACCACATCGCCCACGCGTGGGTGCCCAAGCGCGCCTACGGCCACGGCTACTTCCCGTTCCAGTGGGAGCTGGCGCCGGTGCTCGACTCGATCTGGTTTGCCGAGGGCTTCGGCCAGTACGCGGCGATCCAGGCGGTGGCCGCGGGCACGCCGGATCCGGCGGCGTTCCGCCAGGACATGCTGGCGCGCCGCTTCCGCGCCAACCTGGCCTCGGCGCCCGCCTTCCTCACGCGCTTGAGTCTGGTGGAGCTGAGCCGCGTCGCCTCGACGCGCTACGCCGAGGACTTCCGCACCGGCCGGCTGGTGTTCTCGCGCGGCGGGTTGATGGCCGCGGCCATCGACGACCGGATCGGCGCGGCCACCGGCGGCGCCAAGAGCCTGCGCGACGCGCTGCGCTACCTGGTCGCCTGGACCGCGCGTGAGCAGCGCGCTTTTGCCATCGACGAACTGCCCGGCCTCATCGCCCAGGCCACCGGCGTGGACCCGCGCGCCGTCGTCGACGAGTGGCTCGCGCCGCTGACGGCGCCGGCGCCGGTGGCGCTCCGCCGCTAGGCGCGACGCGGCAGCGCGGCCCCGGGCAAGCGCGGCGGCCGCTTATTTCGCCGCGCGCCTGGGGCCGAAGAAATAGAACGGCAGCCCCAGCGCCACCAGCCCCAGGCCGGCAATCGACGCCGTCGGCCGCTCCATGAGCGTGTTGAAGACCAGCGCGAACGAACCGAGCACGTAGAGCGCCGGGATCACCGGGTAGCCGAGCGCCCGGTAGGGCCGTGGCACCTGCGGGCGTTTGGCCCGCAGGACGAAGATGGCGATGCCGCCGAGCGTGCCGAAGAGCACCGACGCGAACGTGACGTAGGTGAAGAGCGCCTCGTAGCCGCCGGTGAGGGTCAGGAACGCCGACCACGCGCTCGTCACGACCAGCGCGATGTGCGGGGTCCGGTAAACCGGGTGCACCCGCGCCGCCGGCGGGAAGAAGCGGCCCTCGGCGGCCATGGCAAAGCAGCTCCGCGACGAGGCGATGATGCCGGCGACGTTGCAGCCGAAGGTCGACACGACCACCGTGGCCGCTACCAGCGCCGCCCCGCCGGGGCCGACGAGCGTGGTCACCGCCCGTTCGGCAATGCGCGTCACCCCTGACATCTCCTCGATGGTCAAGGCGTAGACGTAGGCCAGGTTCACGGCGACGTAGATGGCGGTGAGCGTCAGCGTGCCGTAGATGAGGGCTCGCGGCACGGTGCGGGCGGCGTCCTTGATCTCGCCGGCCGCGAAGGCCACGTAGTACCAGCCCTCGTAGGTCCACATCACCGCAATCATCATCACCCCGAACGAGGCGAGCGGCCGGGCCGCCCCGGGCGGCAGTACCGGCGTGAACACCGGATCGACGCGGAGGTAGACCAGGGCCAGCACCGGCAGCACCACCAGCAGGCCGACCTTGGCCACGGTCAGCACGGTGTTGGCGAAGTTGCCGCTGCGCACGCCCACGTAGTTGATGGCGGTGATGATGCCGATCGAGGCGGCGGCCACCAGCTGGCCGGCGCTGATGCTCCACGGTCCCCACGGCATGGCGAAGGTGGCCAGCACGACGGAGGTGCCGAGGGCCGGGAAGAAGTAGCTGAAGTACTCGGCAAAACCAATGGCCACCGTGGCCACGCTGCCGGTCAGGATGACGAGCAGGCAGGCCCAGCCGAAGAGGAACCCCCACACCGGGCCGTAGGCCTCGCTGAGGAACACCGACAGCCCGCCCGAGCGGGGGTACATCGAGCCCATCTCGGCGTAGGTGAGCCCGCCGGCCATGGCCAGCAGGCCGCCGGCGACCCACGCCGCCAGCACCAGGGAGGTCGACGGCAGTTCGGCCACCATGCCGCCGGTGGTGAGGAAGATGCCGGAGCCGATGACGCTGCCGACGACCAGCAACGTCGCGCCCCACAGGCCGATGCCGCGCACCAGTTGCGCCTCGGGGTCGGAGGACAAGGGCAGGACGGGAGCGGGTGTGGCCATGGCGGGTGACGGTCAGCGCGTGGCCGGTGCGGCCGGGCGGCGATCGGCGACAGCGAGATCCCAACTGGCCTGATGCACCAGGCGGGCGATCTTCTCCATCTTCACGTAGTTGATCTTCTCGGGGCGGTCGTAGACGGTGTGGTAATCGGGATGGAGCCCGGTCATGAAGCCGAGGGCCGGCACGCCGCGCTGCAGGAAGGGCCACTGATCGCTGCGCCGCACCAGGTTCGACGGGTTGTTGTCGTAGCGCCGCAGCAGTTGCAGGCCGATCCCGGCGTTGGCCTGGTCGATCGCCGCCGAGAGCTCGGGGGCGCGCGAGAAGCCCATCACGTTCACGGTGTTGACGTTCGCCGCGGCGCTCTGCACCTCGAAGCCGGCAAAGCGCGGCCCGCCGCCCACCTGGATCTCCTCGTTGCGCCCGATCATGTCCATGTTGAGCACCGCCGCAATGCTCGAGAGCGGCGCCAGCGGCGCCTCGGTGTAGGCCCAGGCCCCGAGCAGACCGCGCTCTTCGGAGTTCCACGCGGCAAAGAGCACGCTGCGCCGCGGCCGGCGGCCCTGCTGGGCGGCCAGCGCGTAGGCGTCGGCAATCTCGAGCAGGGCCACGGTGCCCGAGCCGTTGTCGTCGGCGCCGTTGAAGACCTGCGGGCCGTCGGCGCCGTTGTGATCGAAGTGCGCCGACACGATCACCCACTCGTCCTTCAGTTTCGGGTCGCTGCCTTCGATAAGCGCGACGACGTTCCGGTCGGGCACGGTGTGCCGCACCACGGCGGTGGTGAAGGCGACGGTGGCGCGCAGCGGCACGGCGGTGGTGCCGCGGGCGGTCTCGGCCGCGGCGGCCAGATCCGCGAGAGAGGTGCCGCTGCCGGCCGCGAGCGTGGCGGCCAGAGCTGGCGAGATCTGCGCCGCCGGGATGTGGATGCGGTCGGCCCAAGTCGAGAGCATGTAGGTCTTGAGATGCGGCGCCGACGCGGGCCACACGCCGCGGGCGGCCTGGTCGAAGTTGACCGGCCCCGGATGGTTGTGGACGTCGGCCACGAAAAGGATGCCGATGGCGCCCTTGGCCTGGGCCGCCAGCGCCTTGCGCCAGGCGGTGGACGGCTCGGAGGTGACGACGCCCTCGAAGGGGCTCTCGGGATTGCGCTCGCCCGGCTCGTGATCGAGGACGAGCACGATCTTCCCGGTGACGTCGCCGGCGAAGTCGTCGTAGTTCCACCGCGGCGCGGTGATGCCGAATCCGGCAAACACCACCTCGCCGCGGGCCGACGCGCTCGGGCTGAAGCGCTGTGGGTAGAAATCCTGGCCGCGGGCCAGCTGCCGTGTGCCGCCTTCGCGGCTCAGCTCGAACGCGTTGCCCTCGCCGAGCGTGGCGGTCATGAGCAGGTAGTTCTGGAAGTACGACCCGCCGGGGCCGGCGGGCTTCAGCCCGGCGCGCTCGAACCGCGAGCGGATGTAGTCGCCGGTGGCCAGGTTCTCGACCGTGTCGGTCAGGCGGCCGCGCATGGCGTCGCCGGCCAGGTAGAAGAGATCGGCGCGCAGTTCGTCCTGCCGGATCGACTCGTTCTGCGGGGCGCGCTGCTGCTGCTGCGCGGCCAGGGAGGCCGTGGTCACCACAAGGGCCACGGCAAGCATCGGACGAACGGTCATGGCCACCTCGGTCGCGCGGATTGTACATGGACGGGACTCATGGCACACTGCCCCATGCCCGCCCGCGTCACCTCGCCCGGTCTCCGCCAGGCCGCCGCGGGCGCCGCCCTGGCCGTCTGCACCGCAGCGGCCACGGTCCTGGGGCAGCCGGCCGCCGGTCCCGGCCCGTGCGCCGCGCAGGTGGCGCAGCAGTTGCGGGCCTGGGGAGCCGTGGCCCCGGCGCGCCCGCAGCCGCCGGCCGGGGAGCGGGCCTTGCGCCACTGGGCGACGATGGATCTGGGCGCGTGGATCGCCGAAGCGCAGGGACCCGACGGCGCGCACGCGACGCTCGTCTCGCCCGCCGCCGTGACCACCGTCGAGTGGTCGCCAGCGTGCCGCGCCTCGACCGCCACACGCCCACGCCCGGCTCTAGCCGCGCCTCGTTTCAGCGATGCCGATCTGGCCGCGGCCCTCGCCGCCGCCCCGCGCGGCGTGATCTACTCGTGGTCCCCGCACCTGCCGCTGTCGGTGGACGGCTACCGCGCGGTGGCGACGGCGGCCGCCGCGCGCGGGCTGGCGGTGGAAATGGTGCTCGACCCGGGCGCCGATCGCGCGTTTGCCGCGGCGAGCCAGGCCAGCGGCGGGCTGCCGCCGTCGGCCCTGCGCGTGGCCGATTCGGTCGAGCTGCTCTTCAGAAATGTGCACGTGCACGCGCCGGCGGTGCAGGCCTGGGCCGGCGGACGGCTGGTGGGCTCCGCCTTCCCGGGTTTCCACAGCGCCGCGGAGTACGGCGCGTTCCTCGATCGGGTGTTGGCGGCCGGGCCGCGGTAGTCAGCGACTCAACGCGCGTCGCAGGCGGCGAGCAGGCCGGCCTTGCGGGCGTCGGTGGCCGGCAGCCAACGCTCGTCGACCAGTTGCCGGCACTGCGCCGGCGACAGGCTGAGGAATGCCCACGCCGCTTCCTGCGGCTTGAACGGCTGTCACCTCCGGCACGCAGGCGTTTCGCCACAGTTCGCCGATGGCGTCGGCCGCCTCGCGCCGGGCCGGCGTGGCGAACACGCTGGTGACGCGACGCGCGGCCGCGGGATCGACGACGCTCAGGCGGAACCGCTTCGGTGCGGAGCTGTCCTTGGACACGGTGTTGGCCACGTAGAACACCTTGCCGTCGGGAAAGAACGCCGGAAAGTAGTGGCCCACGCCCTCGGTCGTCGAGGTCGTGAGGCGCGTCATCCCGCCCACGCCGGTAATGGCGCCGCCGGCATCGCGCGTCAGGTCCACGACCACCACGTCGGTGATGGCCGGGGCCTTGAGCCCGCCGTTGACGAACGGCGTGAGGTAGTCGTGCTTGCTGATGTGGAAGACCAGCTGGCGGCCATCGAAGCTGAAGTCGGCCTTGCCGGCGGCGAAGCCGAAATCGACGCGGGGCGCGCAGGTGGAGGTCTGCCCGGCCGGATCGGTGCCGAGAATCTCGAAGATCTTGAGCGACGCCGGACGGCCCGGGGTGCTGTCGTCGTGGGCCACGACGTAGCGGCCGTCCTTGGAGAGGAACGGCGTCGCCAGGTCGCGCGTGATCTCGGGACAAAGGCGCATCGGCGTCGTCGGCGTGACCGTGAGCACGCCGTTCACGCGCGTGAAGGTGTAGTCGACGAGGCGGAAGCCGGGCGGCGCCGGCTCGGTCGAGCCCGAGAACATCATCCGGTAGACGGTGGTCTCGCGCCCGCCCGCCTCCGACTTCGACAGCACGCCCACCGACTGGTAATAAACGTCGTGCACGTCGGGATGCTTATGGGCGAAGACCGGCGCCACGTCGGCCGCGTCCTGCCGGGCCGCGAGGCGTTCGAGCAGGGTCGCCGCGTCGTAGAAGTTCACGGTGCGCGTGGTGGTGTAGTGCGACGGCACGGTGAGGTAGCGCCCGTCGGGCGTGGCCACGGCATCGGAGCTGTCGGGAATGCGCACGCGCGCCCCGGTCGTGAGGTTGTAGAGGTAGTTGAGGTTGTGGCTGGCAAAGGCCACGATCCAGTCGCCGCCGGCGTTGGGCACCGGACGGGCGAACCAGTTCACGTCGTCGAGCGGCGGCTCCCCGGCGGCCGGCCGCGACATCGCGACGGCCGGGCCCGGGGAGTCGACGAGACAGTAGGGAGGCGGATCGCCGGGCGCCGCCACCAGATGGCTGGCACAGAGTGCGACGGCGGCAAGCACGGTGCAGGTTCTGGCCCTGGTCATGGACGGCCTCCCGGCCGCGAGCTACTTGCCCGCAGTGACGACGTTGAAGCGCTGCACGCGCCGGCCCGTGGACGCCTCGCCGACGATGAGGTTGCCCTTCGAGTCGATGCTCATGCCGTGCGGGCGCAGGAACTGGCCGAGCTGCCGGCCGCCGCGGCCGAACTCACCCACCACTTCCATCGTGGCGCGGCGCAGGATCCACACCTTGTGGTTGGTGCCGTCGGCCAGGTAGAGCCACTGCTGCTGCGGGTCCTTCGAGAGGACGATGACAAACGACGAGCCGGACGACAGCGTGGCCGGCGCGATGATCTTCTCGGTCACGAACTTGCCCGACTGCTCGAAGACCTGGATGCGGTTGCCGCGGCGGTCGGCCACGTAGATCTTGCCGTCGCTCGAGCCCGTGAGGCCGTGCGGCGTCGAGAACTGCTTGGGCAGGGCCCCGCTGGCCATCGTCTTGGGATCGAACTTCTCGGCATCGTCGGGCACGGCGCCGTACGCGCCCCAGTGGCGCTTGTAGGCGCCGGTCGCGCCGTCGAACACGATCACCCGGCGGTTACGGTAGCCGTCCGAGATGAACACCTCGTTGGTCTTCGGGTCGACCCAGATGCCCGACGGGCCGCCGAGCAGGGTCGTGTCGTTGCTGCCGTTGTTCTTGTCGTACTGGCCGATGGTCAGCGCCAGCTTGCCCTCGCGCGTGAACTTCATCACCCGGTGGTGCATGTGGGTGCCGACCCAGACGAAGTCGTTGTGGTCGACGAAGATGCCGTGGGGATTGCGCGGCCAGTTGGCCGGATCCTCCTTGGCCTTGTCGCCCCAGCCCTGCACCACCTTGCCGTTCTGATCGAGTTCGATGACCACCGGCGCGGCCTTGCAGCAGGTGCCCATCGGCGGCGTCTGTTCTTCGTAGAGCTCTTCTTCGGTCAGGGTCTCGGGCAGGCTGGTGATCCAGGTGTGATCCCGGCCATCGACGAACACGCCGGTGACCGAGCCCATGACCCAGTGGTTCGGGAACTCCTGGGGCCACGTGGCGTCGACCTTGAACGTGGGAACGCCGGCGCGGTCGGCCTGCGCGTCCAGGGAAATCGACCAGACCGATCCGGTCACGAGCAGTGCGAGCACGGCCGAGGCGGCCGTGAGGATAAAACGTCCGTGCATGGTGTGTGACTCTCCCTCAGACGCCGGGCGCCAGGCACGGCGTCGAACGGCTGACGATATCACGCGGCCGCGCTACGAGGCCGGAATGCGCTGGCGGATGTCGGCCAGGAGCGGGTCCTCGCCGGCCGCGCCGCGAATGGCCAGATAGGTGCGATACGACTCGGCGAAGCCGGCGCTCTTCAGCCCCTCGCGGACCCGGCCCTGGTAGTAGTGGACCGGCGGCAGGAAGCCCGAGGTCGGCTCCTCGTCGAGGAACAGCGACAGCGCCTCGCCGCTGCGCTTCAGACAGCGATCGAACTCGGAGTCGGCCTGCGGATACGCGCCGGCCGCCAGGTAGGCCCGGCCCAGGTCGAAGCGCCCGATCCAGGTGTCGAGCAAGGCGTTGGCCTCGCCCAGCAGCCGGATGGCCTGGCGCGGCTCCTGCTCTTCGAGCCGGAGCACGCCCTCGATGATCTTGCCGTAGGCCTGCGGTTCGGCCTGCAGTTCGGCGGCCAGCTGGCTGGCGATGGCGCGGGCCTGGGCCGTGGCTCCGGTCAGGGCGTAGATGCGCGCGGCCAGGAAGCGCACCTGCACGGCGGTGCTGTTGGCCATGGCCTGGTCGGCAGCGGCGCGGGCCTGGCGCGGCCGGCGGCGGGCCAGTTCGGTGTAGGCCAGCGCCACCTGCTTGGCGGCGGCGCGATCGTTGTCCTGGGCCGCGAGGTCGGCGGCGGCGCCGGCGGTGAAGAGCTTGGCGGCATCGGCGAAGCGGCCCTCGTAGAGCGCCACGTCGCCCAGGCCGGAGGCGGTGTAGGACGGCCCGGCGCCGGCCACGGCTGGCGAGCGCCTGGTAGCTCGCCATCGCCTCGGCGGTCTTGCCCTGCCCCTGCTGCGCCAGGGCCAGCGCCTGCTGCGCCCACGGGTCCTCGCAGCTCCTGAGCCACGCGGGCTTCCTGCTCGGCCGCCTCGAAGGCGCTGGAATAGGTCGAGTAGAGCGAGGCGTTGACGCGGTAGAGCGAGCGCTTGGGCAGGACGGCGACGACCCGCTTCATCTCTTCGCGGGCCAGCGCCAGGTTGCGGAGCTTGGTCGAGCACAGCGCCAGGTTGTTGCGCGCCGCCGCGTCGGCCTCGTAGCGCTCCAGCAGGTCGCCGTACTCCTTCACGCACGACTCGTAGTCGTTGGTCACGTAGTAGAACAGGCCGCGGGTGCGCAGGCGCTCGCGCTCGGTCATCTTGTCGACGTGGCGGATGGCTTCCTGCACATAGCGCTCGGCTTCCTGCGGCTGGCCCATGTTGGCCGAGGCGATGGCCATGCCGGCGTAGGCCAGCCCGAAGCTCGGGTCGAGCGTGACGGCGTTGCCGAAGCTCCGCCGCGCGTCCTCGAACTTGCTCATCGACAGCGCCTGCATGGCCACGGCGTACTCGCGGACGACGTCGAGCGAGGTCGCCGACAGGGTGTCGGTGGCGAAGCGCTGCGCCGAATCAGACGTCTCGTCGCCGAGCGCCGAGCGGACGCGGTTGCCGAGCGCGGCGGCCACGCCGAGCACCTGTTCCCGGCCCGCGGCGTTGGCCGAGGCGCTGACGATGACGTTGCCGGTGACGCTCTCGGCCGCCTTCAGCGCGATGCCGTAGCGCTCGCCGTCGCGGGTCAGGGCGCCCGACAGCACCACGCCCACGCCCTGCTTCACCGCGATCTGGCGGCCGGCCTGCTCGTCGAGCGTCGGCGGCGGGGTGACGCCGAGGCTGCGGCGGATGCCGTTGCGATCGTAGGCGCTGATGAAGCTGGCGCCCTCGAGGGCCAGCTTGAGCATCGGCTCGAGCGTGCCGTCGAAGGTGACGTCGCCGGTGTGGTTCTGCAGATCGGAAATCAGGATCGAGACGGGCTCGTGCTGCACCGGCGGCGCCGGACCACGGGCGGCCCAGAACGTGGCGCCGAGCAGCGACCCCACGAGCACGGCCGCGGCCGCGGCCATGCGCCAGGTGAGGCGGCGCACGAGCGGCAAAGGCACGCCGTTGGCGTCGAGCTTGGCCAGCTCCGCTTCGAGTTCCCGGGTCGAGGCGACGCGCCTGGTCTTGTCGGGGTCGATGCAGCGCACCACCAGCCGGTCGAGCGCGGCGGGAATGGTGGCGTCCCGGGTGCGCGGCGGCGGCGGCGCCTCGCGCATGCGCTGCTGCAGTTCGGCAAAGGCGCTCTCGAGCTGCCTGGCGCGGTTCCTCCCCAGCAGCAGGTCGTAGAGGATGAGCCCGAAGGCGTAGATGTCGGCGCGCTGGTCGACGGCTTCGGCCCGGGCCTGTTCCGGCGCCATGTACTCGATGGTGCCGACGACCGAGCCGACCATCGTCTGGGCCATGGTGTGCGCCCCGGCCACGCTGGCAAACGCCGCCGGCAGCCCCGCGGCGGCCGCCGCGCCAGGCGCGTCGGCGCCCTCGGTCGAACGGGCCACGCCGAAGTCCATCACCAGGCCCTCGCCGTCGGCGTTGACCATGATGTTGGCCGGCTTGAGATCGCGGTGCACGACCCCGGCCTCGTGCGCGGCGAGCAGGCCCGACGCGACGCTGCGCGCGATCTTCATGACCCGCGGCACGCTCAGCTTGCCGTCGCGCTTGAGGATGGTGGCCAGGTCCTCGCCCTCGACAAACGGCATGGTGATGTACTTGACGCCGTCCACCTCGCCGATGTCGTGGACGCGCACGATGTTCTTGTGCGTGACCTTCCGGGCCAGCAGCAGCTCCTGCTTGAAGCGGCGCTCCAGCATCAGCGCGGTGTCCGGATCGGCCGCCACTTCGGGACGCACGATCTTGAGCGCCACGGCCACGCCCAGCTCCGCGTCCCACGCCTGGTAGACGGCGCCCATGCCGCCGGCGCCGAGCAGCTTGATGATGTGGTAGCGCGTGCCGAGCTGATGGCCGACAAGTTCGGTGGCCTCGCCAATGCCCAGCGGCCGCACCGCCGGCCGCGGCGAGGCCGGCGGCTCGCCCGACGGCATGCCCTTGGCGCGGCGGCGGGACGGTTTCTTCGCCGGGGGTGGGAGCGGGCCGAGGCTGAGCCTGGTGGCGTCGTCGCCGTCCCGCCGGTACGGCCGGCATGATGGTCGCCTCCCCGTCGGCGGGGGGGCCGGCTCCGGGCCTGGTGGCATCGGGGTCGATGGGCGGGCCTGCGGTGCCGCCGGGCGGCGGGCGTGATGGCGGTGCCGTCGTCAGCCGCCGCCAGACCGGGGCTGGTCCCGTCGGTGTCGCGGGCGGCGGCAGCGGGCGCGGCCGCGGCCATCGGGGCCTGGCATGCCGGACACCATGCGGAGTTGGGCTCCGTGCTGCTGCCGCACCTTGGGCAGGTCATTTCAGGGGGGGCGGGAGCCACCTCGAGTGGCCGGTGCCGCCCCACGAATCTTAGGCCCGGCGTCGGCGGATGACAAACAAATTGTGTGCAATGCGGGCCTGTCAGCCGGCCAGCGCCGTGCCCGCCAGGCGGGTGATGGCGCGCCGGCCGTCGTCGCCGAGATCGAGGCTGTGCGCGTTCACGTAGAGCGCGATGTGCGCGTCGCACACCGCATCGGACAGCTCCTGCGAATGGGCGCGCACGTAGGCGCGGCTCGCCTCGGGATGGGCGAACGCATACGCCACCGAGGCGCGGACCGCGGTCTCCGCCGCCGCGACGGTGGCGGCGTCGAGATCGGCGCGCGCGCAGATGCCGGCCAGCGGCACGGGCAGGCCCGTCTCGCCTTCCCACCATTCGCCCAGGTCGGCGACCTTCACCAGGCCGTGATCGGCGTAGGTGAAGCGGCTCTCGTGGATGATCAGGCCGGCGCCGACCTCGCCGCCCGCGACCGCGCCCAGAATCCGGTCGTAGCGCAGTTCGACGACATCGGCCAGCGCCGGCGCCGCCAGTTGCAGCAGCCGGAAGGCCGTGGTCTCGCGGCCGGGGATGGCGATGCGGCCGGCGGCGGCCTGGATCAGCGTCAGCGGCTCGCGGGCCACGACCAGGGGCCCGACGCCGTGCCCGAGCGCGGCGCCGCTGCGCAGCAGGCGGTAGCGGGCGCCCACCGCCGCAAAGGCGCCGACGCTCATCTTGGTCAGCGCGAAGGCGCCGTCGTGAGCGCGCCGGTTCAGCTCCTCGATGTCGAGCAGCACCGGGGCCACGGCAAACGGCGCCGGCACCAGGCCGTGCACCAGCGCGTGGAAGGCGAAGGTGTCGTTCGGACAGGGCGAGAACCCGAAGGTCAGCGTCGGCACGTCGCCAGCTCCTGGACGAGCGCGGGGGTGATGGCCCGGACCACCGCGAACGCTTCGTCGAACTGCCACTTGGCGCGATCGCCCTCTTCGATGGCGTTCGAGATGACGCGCACTTCGATGGCGGGCACGCCGGCCAGCGCGGCCGCGCGCAGCACGGCGAATCCTTCCATGGCCTCGACCGGGCAATCGACCGTGTGTCCGACCCGGCCGCTCGTGCCGATGACGAGACGACAGGCGCCGGGCACGGCCCGGCACGCAGCGGCGACGAGATCGGCGGGCGCCGCGAGGCGGCGCGGGGCCCACTGTTCGGGCACGCCGAGATCGCCGTAGATCGACGCGATGCCGACGACCACGGCCGGCGGCACCAGCGCCGACGCGCGCCGCGCCCCGGCGATGCCGACGTGCAGCACCGCCAGAGGCCGCTCGGCGGCCAGCGCCGCAGCGGTGACGGCCGCCGCGTCGACCGGCCCGACGCCGCAGCACAGCGTGCGCCACCCTTCGGCCGGCGCGAGTTCCGCCGCGGTGGCGGCGACGACGAGCACCGGCGCGGCGCCGACGGCCTCGGCGCCGGAGGCAGACGCCGGCACTACGGCACGCGCTCGAGGGCGAGCCGCCGCCGACGCGTCACCGCAGCCTCGCCGTGCGGGCCTTGATGGCCGCGGCCAGCGCCGTGTAGCGCTTGGCGTCGGGCGCGGCGGGGCCGGCCGCGTCGCGTTCCAGATCCGCGGCCAGCGCGTCGAGCTGGTCGAGCGTGGCCTTCTGGCCGCTTGTCGCCCTGATCGAGCGCCGCGCGCAGCGTTCTGGCCCGGGCCGGCTCGATCGCCTTGCCGCGTTCGAGCTGGTCGAGATAAGCCTTGGCCACGACGAAGCTCGGCGGCCACACGTAGGTCGGCTGGTTCTGCGAGTTGAACTCCTGGAAGCGCACCAGGTTGGCGGCGGCGATCTCGTTCTCGGTCAGGTGTTCGCTCGGCAGCAGCCGGAAGACGTCGATGCCGCGCGAGATCTCGGCGCCGTAGATGTGGCCGTTGTACCAGTAGGACGACCAGTAGCCGCCGGTCACCAGCTCGGTCGGGTTGATCGGGACCGCGATCGAAGAAGGCGATCTCGACCGGCTTGGTCGAATCGGTGAAGTCGAACACCGAGATGCCGCCCTGGTACCACGACTGCACCATGATGTCGCGGCCGGGCACCGGGACGAGCGAGCCGTTGTGGGCCACGCAGTTCTCGGTGTCGCCCTGCGGCGCCGGCATCTTGTAGTAGCCCTTGAACACGAGCTTCCTGTCGACGACGTCGTAGATGGCGTCGGCGCCCCAGGTGATCGGGTCGGTGGCGCGGCAGCGCGGCCGCGAGCCGCCGCCCCACTCGTCGGTGAAGACCACCTTGGTGCCGTCGTTGTTGAAGGTGGCCGAGTGCCAGTAGGCGAAGCCCTTGTCGGTCACCGCGTCGAGCCGCTTGGGGTTCTGCGGATCCGAGATGTCCATCAGGATGCCGTTGCCCGAGCAGGCGCCGGCGGCCAGGCCGATGTCCGAGAAGACGGTGATGTCGTGGCACTGGTTGGTCATCCGCGACGTCTGGGTGCCCTCGCCGTGGTTGCCGCCCTGCCACAGGCCGGCGAGGTTGCCGGTCGCGACGTCGGCGAAGATGCGCGGGCGCGCGACGATGGCGGCCTGCTCGGGATTCTTGAGCGGCACCTTGATCACGTCGATGCTGAAGAGCGCGGTGTTCGGATCTTCCTTGGGGTCGAGGCCGGAGCAGCCGGCCAGTTCCTCGCCCGAGCGCACGGTGCTCGTGCCCGAGCCGTAGAGATAAATCGCGCTCGGATCGCGCGTGTCGGGCACCAGCGTGTGGGTGTGCGAGCCGCGGCAGGTCTGCACCGCCGCCACCTGCTTGGGGTTCTTCAGGTCGCTGATGTCGAAGATGCGCACGCCGCGGAAGCGCTCGACGCTGACCGGCGCGGTCACGCCCTGCACGCCGCAGTCGAGGCGGCCGCGCGTCTGCTCGACCGACATGAAGAGCAGGTTGCCGTAGATCGACACGTCGCCCTGGCCGCCCGGGCAGACGATCGACGCCACCAGCTTGGGCCGGCGCGCGTTCTCGATGTCGTAGGTGTTGAAGCCGTGGTAGTTGCCCGACCACGGCGTTCATGCCCTTGAAGGCGAGGTCGGAGTTGGTGAAGCCGGAGCCCACCGGCGGCGGCGCGTTGGGATCGGGCGGCGGCGCCGGCGGGCGCCCCAGCCGGGCGTTCCGGCGGCGTCACCGAGCCGGCCGGGGCCTTCGGATCGAAGAAGCCGGGCGGCTTGGGCAGGTTCGAGACCAGCTCCATGTGGCGGGCGGCCACGCCGGCGTCGGTATGCCCGGGCTTGAGGCCGATGCGCGGATCGTTCGGATCGGGCGGCGCCTGCTGGGCCTGCAGCCCCACGGCCGCGATTACCGCCACGAGCATGCCGCCACCCAGGACTACGTTCGCGCGCCTCATCATGTCGTCTCTCTTCTGCCGTGCCGATGCCGTCCGTTGATCGGAGCCCCGAGCCCCGAGCCCGAGTTCCTGCTTACTTGAGCCGCGCGACCCGGGCCTTGATGGCCTCGGCCATCGCCTGGTAGCGCTTCGCGTCCTTGGCGCCCGGCGCCGCCGCGTCCCTATCGAGCTCCGCCGCCATCGTCTCGAGGTCGGTCAGCGCCGTCTTCTGCCGCTTGTCGCCGCTGTCGAGGGCCGTGCGCAGCGCCTTGGCCCGGGCCGGGTCGATGGTCTTGCCGCGTTCGAGCTGGTCGAGATAGGCCTTGGCCACGATGAAGCTCGCCGGCCAGGTGACCTTGGGCTGGTTCTGCGAGTTGAACTCCTCGAAGCGCACCAGGTTGGCCGCGGCCAGCTCGTTCTCGGAGAGGTGCTCGCTCGGCGTCAGCTTGAAGACGTCGATGCCGCGCGCGATCTCGGCGCCGTAGATGCTGCCGTTGTACCAGTAGGCCGACCAGTAGCCGCCGGTGATCAGGTTCTTGGCGTCGAGCGGACCGCGGTCGAAGTAGGCGATCTCGATCGGGTTGGCCGAATCGGTGAAGTCGAACACCGAGATGCCGCCCTGATACCAGCCCTGCACCATGATGTCGCGCCCGGGCACCGGCACGAGCGAGCCGTTGTGGGCCACGCAGTTCTCGGTCTCGGTCTGCGCCACCGGCAGCTTGTAGTAGCCCTTGAACACCAGCTTCTTGTCGACGACGTCGAAGATGGCGTTGGCGCCCCAGTTGAGCGCGTCGGTGGCCCGGCAGCGCGGCCGCGTGCCGCCGCCCCACTCGTCGGTGAAGATCACCTTGGTGCCGTCGTTGTTGAACGTGGCCGAGTGCCAGTAGGCGAAGTTCTTGTCGGCCACGTGGTCGAGGCGCGTCGGCTTCTCGGGATTCGAGATGTCCATCAGGATGCCGTTGCCCGAGCAGGCGCCGGCGGCCAGACCGGCCTCGGGCATCACGGTGATGTCGTGGCACTGGTTGGTGGTGCTGGTGCGCTGCGTGCCGGGGCCGTGATCGCCGCCCGCCCACAGCCCGGCGATGGCGCCGGTGGCGGCGTCGGCGAAGATGCGCGGGCGGGCCACGATGGCCGCCTTCTCGGGCGTCTTCAGCGGCACCTTGATGACGTCGATGCTGAAGAGCGCCGTGTTCGGGTCTTCCTTCGGGTCGAGACCCGAACAGCCCGTCGAGCTCTTCACCGGCGCGCACGGTGCCGGTGCCCGAGCCGTAGACGTAGATGTGGCTGGCATCGTCCTTCGACCGGCACCAGCGTGTGCGTGTGCGAGCCGCGGCAGGTCTGCACCGCGGCGACCTGCTTGGGGTTCTTCAGGTCGGTGATGTCGAAGATGCGCACGCCGCGGAACCGTTCGACGCTCACCGGCGTGGCCACGCCCTGGGTGCCGCAGTCGATGCGGCCGCGCGTCTGCTCGACCGACATGAAGAGCAGGTTGCCGTAGATCGACACGTCGCCCTGCCCGCCGGGGCAGGCAATCGAGGCGACGAGCTTGGGCTTGCGCGCGTCCTCGACGTTGTAGGTGTTGAAGCCGTGGAAGTTGCCCATCACGACGTTCACGCCCTTGAACGCCAGATCGGAGTTGGCGAAGTCGAGGCCGCCGCCGGGCCGGGCCGGCGTGGCCGCGGCCGCCGCGGCGCCAGCCGCCGCGGCACCCGGAGCCGGGGCGGGAGCTGGAGCTGAGGCCGGCGTGCCGGCCGCAGCCGGAGTCTCGGCCGGCGCCGCCGCGCCGGGCGCGCGTTCGGGCGGCGTGGCTTCGCCGGCCGGGTTCTTCGGATCGAAGAAGCCGTCGGGCTTGCTCATGCTCGAGACGATGGTCATGTTCTTGGCGGCGACGCCGGCGTCCTTGATCCCCGGCTTCAGCGAGGCGCGCGGATCGGTCGTGCTCGGCGTGGCGGCCGGCTTCTCCTGCCCCGCCGCGGTTCCGCCGGCCACGGCGGCCGCTACGGCCAGCGTCCAGGCGGCGCGGCGCAGGCGCCGGGACACGGGTGACATGGCATCAGCTCTCATTCGGTCGCTCCTCGAATCCTTCGTTTCCGGGGCCGCCCAGGCGTCAGCGGCTGCCCAGCATGGCGCGCATGCGGTCGATTTCCATGCGCTGGTCGGAATCCACGTCGGCGGCAAAGGCGTTGATGTCGCCTTCCTGGCCCGCGCCGGGCGTCTTGAACAGGTCGTCCACCATGCTCAGCGCGCCTTCGTGGTGCTGGATCATGAACCTGAGGAACAAGCGGTCGAAGTCCTCGCCTTTGGCCGCCGTCAGTTCGGCCATCTGCGCGTCGGTCAACATGCCCGGCATCATCCCGCCGGCGGTGTGATGGGCGTGCTCGTCGGGCAGGGCCTGGCCGCGCCTGGTCAGCCACGTGCGCATCATGTCGATCTCGTCGGCCTGCGACACGGCGATGCGCTGACCGAGCCGGCGCATCTCGTCGCGCCCGGTGCGCGCGGCGATGAGCGCCGTCATCTCGAGGGCCTGGGCGTGGTGCCCGATCATGCCTTGCATGAACTTCACGTCGGCTGGCGTGGCCTGCACCTGCGAGAGATCGGTGGCCGCCTCGCGGGAGATCACGCGGTTGGCCTGCCCCGGCGCGCCCGGCTGGATGATGGCGGGCCCGGATGGACCGGAGGCCGAGCGGCAACCCGCCACGGCAACGACAACGAGGACGCACAGGGCTGGGAATCGGAACATGGCGGGTGTAGGCCAAGGATACACAGGATGACCGGCCCAGACCACAGCAGAGACGCCGGCGGCGTCCGGCCCGGGACCACTGGCGGCCACGGGGGCCGCGCGGTTCCCACCGGCGCCTGGCGCCCGGCACCCTCACCGAAATCCCACCGCACGATCACCAAACCCCGAGGACTGCCGGCCGCGCCCGCCGCTACTTTGAGCAGGTCCCGTCAACGCCGGTAGCCGCGTCCGGCCTTCGTCAACCCCGTTCACCGGAGTCACTGATATGAACGTCCCTGGAACCCTCGTGCTGGTGGCTGGCTTGTTCTCGGCCACCGCGGTGTCTGCTGGTCCGGTCGTGCGCGAAGCCGCCGGGGCCAACGCGGCGGCGATTCAAGCCGCCGTGGACCTCTTCCGCGCCGACCTCGGCGGCCCGAACAACGGCACCACGGCGGGCACGCAGCCGGCCGGCCGGCGTGAAATCAACTGGGACGGCGGCGGCGCCGGCGCCAGCGTCACCCTCGACCCGAGCCCGATGACGCGTTTCGCGGCCCGCGGCGCCACCTTCCTCACCGCCGGCAGCGGCTTCGAGATCAGCGGCCAGCCGGCCCCGCTGCTGGGCGAACTGCACGCCGGCTACGCCGGCCTGTTTGCCGCCTTCAGCGCGCCCCGCATCTTCACCCCCCTCGACGCCAACACCATGGACGTGGTCTTCCACGTGCCCGGCAACGCCGCCGTGGCCGCGGCCGTCTCGGGCTTTGGCGCGATCTTCACCAACGTCGACCTTGCCGGCGCCACCAGCCTGCGGTTCTTCGCGCCCGATGGCACCCTGCTCTACGAGCGGGCGGTGCCGGCGGCCACCGGCGATGCCACCCTGTCGTTTGTCGGCGTCTCGTTCGACGCCGGCGAGGTCGTCGCCCGCGTCCACCTGGTCACCGGCAATGTGGCGATGGGGCTGGCCGAGAAACCCGGCGGCAATGTCGTGGCCCTGGACGACTTTCTCTACGCCGAGCCGGTGGCGACCGCGGGGCTGGTGGTGACGCCCGGGTCGACCTCGCTCTTCCGTACCGGAGGCTTCGATCTGGTCATCGGCCTGGCCGCCGCCGCCGGCACGCCGACCGGAGGGCGTATCCTCTTTGACGGCGCCGACGTCACATCGTACCTGGCGGGGTGTCTGCGCGCGGGCACGCTCGCCGCCGGCGGCGTCACGGCGCAGTGCGCGATCCCGCGGGGCCTGCTCACCCCGGGGGACCACGTCCTGCAGGTGGTCATCACCCTGGCGGATCAGACCTCGCGCCGCACGGCGGCGCGGTGGACCGTTATCGGCAACTCGGAACCCTAGGGCGCAGGGAGAACAGGAGACGCGCCATGCTCATTGCCATACGTCATGCAGCCCTCGCCGGAATCGTCCTGGCCGCCAGTACCGCCGGGGCCGCGGCTCAGGCCCCCGCGGCCGCGACGCACAAGCACTACGAGGTGTCGGATCACGCCATGCAGCCCGGTCCCAACGGCGAACTGGCGCCGCGGCTGCAGAACCTCGGCACGCACGCCTTCCCGGTGAGTACCAGGAACGTCGCGGCGCAGCGGTTCATCAATCAGGGCCTGAACCTGGCCTACGCCTTCAACCACGCCGAGGCCCGGCGCGCCTTCCGCGAGGCGGCCCGGCTCGACCCGACGCTGGCCATCGCCTACTGGGGCCAGGCGCTCGTCCTCGGCCCCAACATCAACGCGGTGATGGAGCCCAACGAGGAGCCGCAGGCCTACGAGCTGATCAAGAAGGCGCAGTCGCTCAAGAGCGGCGCCGCGCCGCGCGAGCGCGCGCTCATCGACGCCCTCGAAAAGCGCTACTCGGGCAGCGCCGATCACCGCACCGCCAACGACCAGGCCTATGCCGCCGCGATGCGCGCCGTGCACCAGCAGTTTCCCGCCGACCTCGACATCGCGATGCTCTACGTCGAGTCGATGATGGACCTGCGGCCGTGGGGCTACTGGACGCCGGACGGCCGTCCGCACGAGGGCACGGCCGAGATCGTCGCGCTCACCGAGGAGGTGCATCCGCCGTCATCCGAAGCACCCCGGCGCGCTGCACATGCTCATCCACCTGCTCGAGCCCACGGCCACGCCGGAACGGGCCGAGACCGCCGCCGACGCGCTCCTGCCGCTGATGCCGGCCGCCGGCCACATGGTGCACATGGCCTCGCACATCTATCAGCGCGTGGGCCGCTACGCCGACGCGATGCAGAGCAACCGGCTGGCCATCGCCGCCGACGAAGACTACATCACGCAGTGCCGGGCCCAGGGGCTCTATCCGATGGCCTACTACCCGCACAACATCCACTTCCTGTGGTTCGCGGCGACCGCCGACGCTGCAGTCGAAGGTGGCCATCGATTCGGCGGCCAAGGTCGCCGCCAAGATTCCCGACCCGGTGCTGGCCGAAATGCCGCTCACCGCGGGATTCCGGGTCGTGCCCTACTGGGCCAACGTGCGGTTCGGACGGTGGGACGTGATCCTGGCGGAGCCGGCGCCGCCGGCGTCGAACGTGTTCCTGACGGCGGCGTGGCACTACACGCGCGGCCAGGCGCTGCTCGCCACCGGGAAGCTCGCCGCGGCCGAGCAGGAGCTCGCAGGCGCTCACGCCGCTCCTGGCCGACCGGGCCCTCGACGCGCCGCTCTTCTCGCCCAACACCGGCCGGGCGATCATGAGCATCGCGCCGCCGTCGCTGGCCGGCGAGATCGCCGCCGCCAAGGGCGACTACGACCGGGCCATCGCCCACCTCGAACATGCCGTGCGGCTCGAGGACTCGCTGGTCTACACCGAGCCGTCGGAATGGGCGTTCCCGCCGCGGCACGCGCTCGGGGCGGTGCTGCTCGAAGCCGGCCGTCCCGCCGAGGCCGAGACGGTCTACTGGGAAGACCTGAAGCGCAACCGCGAGAACGGCTGGGCCTTGACCGGCCTGGCCCAGGCGCTGCGGGCCCAGAAGAAGGACGCGGCGGCCGCCCTCGTCGAGGCCCGGCGCAAGAACGCGCTGGCGCGCGCCGACGTGACCCTCACGGCGTCGCGCTTCGGCCGGTCGGCGCCGGCCGGTTCCGCGGCTCGCGGCGCGGCGGGATCACGCTAAGGAGATGACGGTGTTCGAATCCATCCAGCAGGACGGCGTGCGCGTCGTCTGCGCGACGGGCCGGCTGATCGTCGGCGCCGGCGCCGACCACGTGACCTGGCCGGTGCCGGCGGCCGCCGGGGAGCTCACCGACGTCGTCGTCGATCTGCGGCGCGTGACCGCGCTCGATGCCGCCGGCCTGGGCGCGCTGCTGCGCCTGCGCGAAGCGGTGGCCGGACGGGGCGCGCGCCTGACGCTGGCCGCCGCGCCGCCGCGGGTGCGGCGCGTGCTGCACCTGGCCGGGCTCGAGGCGATCTTCGCGATCGCGCCGGGCCCCGACGCGGCGCCGGCCGCGCCCTGGCGCGCGGCCGTGGACGGCGGCCTGTGCCAGTGTGCCTGACGCGTGCCGAGGCCTCGCGTGACCAGGTCCGGTTCTCCGCCGCGCGACGCCCTGCCGGTCAATCCGGCCGACCGGGCCCGCGTCTTCACCGTCACCCTCCGCGACGATCCGGCGCTCGCGGTGTGCGGCCGCCTCACCCACGTCGCCTCGGGAGCCGCGGCCCATTTCGATTCGGCGGAGGAACTGGTGGCGATGCTCCGCGCCCTCGGCCGGCCCGCCTGAGTAGCGGGGCCGGCGGCCGCCGTCATCCCCCCCGCCGCGCCGAAGTGCGATAGATTCACCGCGGGCCCGGTGCGGGCCCGTCCTGCCATGCCTGGTCCGGCGGCCTCGACCATCTTCGCCTTCGGCGCCTTCCGGCTCGACGTGCGCAACGCGACGGTCGAGCGCGAGGGCATGCCGCAGGCGCTCACGCCCAAGGCGTTCAGCGTGCTGCTGCACCTCGTGCGGAACGCCGGTCAGCTGGTCACCAAGGACGAATTCCTCGACGTCATCTGGCCCGGCGTGTTCGTGGGCGACGCCGCCCTCAAAGGCTGCATCCGCGAGATTCGCAGGGCCCTCGGCGATGATCCGGAGAGGCCCGCGTTCATCCAGACCGCGCATCGCCGCGGCTACCGGTTCGTCGCCCCGGTGACGGTGAGCGAGGTCTGTGCGCGGCCGGCCGCCGCCCCCGCCCCACTCACGCCCCCGGCGACCCACTACGCCCAGAGCGGCGATGTCAGCATCGCCTACCAGATACTCGGCGACGGCCCCATCGACCTGGTGTTCGTCATGGGCTGGGTGTCGCATCTCGACTACTTCTGGCGCGAGCCGTCGTTTGCAAGATTCCTCACGCGCCTGGCGTCGTTCTCGCGCCTCATCCTGTTCGACAAGCGCGGCACCGGCCTGTCCGACCGGGTGTCGGAACTGCCGACGCTCGAACAACGCATGGACGATGTGCGCGCCGTGCTCGAAGCGGCCGGCTCGAAGCGCGCGGCGCTGCTCGGCGTTTCGGAGGGCGGCCCGCTCTGCAGCCTGTTTGCCACGACCTACCCCGAACGCACGCTGGCGCTGGTGATGATCGGCACCTACGCCAAGCGCCTGTGGGCGGCCGACTACCCGTGGGCGCCGACGCGCGTCGAGCGGGAGCACTTCTTCGAGGAGATCCGTGAACACTGGGGCGGACCGGTGGGGATCGAAGTCCGGGCGCCGTCGCGCGCCGCCGATCCGGCCTTTCGCGACTGGTGGGCCACCTATCTGCGCATGGGCGCCAGCCCCGGCGCGGCCCTCACCCTGACGCGCATGAACGCCGAGATCGACATCCGGCACGTGCTGCCGGCGATCCGCGTGCCCACGCTCGTCCTGCACCGCACGCACGACCAGTGCCTGAAGGTGGAAGAGGGCCGCTATGTCGCCCACCGTATCCCCGGCGCCGTGTTCGTGGAGTTGCCGGGCGACGACCACCTGCCGTTTGTCGGCGATCAGGACGCCCTGCTCGACGCCGTCGAGGGCTTCCTGAATCGCCCCTATCACGAGCACGACTCCGACCGCGTGCTGGCCACGGTGTTGAGCGCGCACGTCACCGCCGGCGCGGACCAGCCCGGCGACGAGCGCGCCTTCGACGCGCACGCGCGCCGCGAGATCGAGTGGTTCCGCGGCCGGGCGCTGCAGGCCGGCGGGGCCATCTACACGGCCGCGTTCGACGGCCCGGCGCGCGCCATCCGCTGCGCCGTCTCGATGGCCGCCTCGGCGCCGCGGTTCGGCCGCACGGTGCGCGCCGGGCTGCACACCGGCGAATGCGACGTCGACGGCGCTGGCCTCCGCGGCCCGGCCGTCGACCTGGCGCGCGCCCTGGGGGAGATGGCCAGCCCCGGCGACGTGCTGGTGTCGCGCACGGTCAAGGATCTGGTGGCCGGCTCGGGGCTGTCGTTTGCCGACCGCGGCATGCAGCCGTTGGGCGACGCCGAACAACGCTGGCGGATCTTCTCCGCCCGGGCCCCGGAGCCGCCGCGCGGCGCCACCGGGTGACGGCGCGGCTCAGGGCGGCGTGAAGGTCCAGGCCAGGATGCGGCTCTTCTTCTGGCCGTGAGCCATCTCGATGGTCTCGACATCGGCCACCGACACCTCTTCGAGCCGGTCGTAGAGCGGGTCCAGGTGCTCGCGCTTCGAGACGATGGTCGTGAACCAGCGGCACAGGGCCGGC
The DNA here is from genome assembly GCA_963834325.1 of uncultured Acidobacteriota bacterium. GTDB lineage: Bacteria > Acidobacteriota > Vicinamibacteria > Vicinamibacterales > UBA2999 > CADEFD01. Next base: position 538,775 of record CAWIBL010000012.1, on the reverse strand, counting down.
CGCGCCGCGCTCTGCGCGATCATCCGGGCGATGAAGGCCACCTCGCCGCCGTCGCACCACAGCTCGCCGCTCGTGCCGCCGAAGTTCAGCTCGCGCCCGGGCCTCGTGGCGACGCCGAGGTGGCGGCGCTTCCGGCGGTTGGCCTCGGCCGCCTCGTGCGCCGAGGCGTGGAACGGCGGGTTGCACATCGACAGGGCGAATCTCTCGTCCCCGCTCACGACGCCGCTGAAGCACTCGCGCGCCGACGGCTGCAACCGGCAGTCGACGAGCCCGGCCACGGCGGGATGGGCGGCGACGAGCCGTTGGGCCCAGGCCAGCGCGACCGGATCGATCTCGGCGGCGACGAAGCGCCAGCCGTACTCGCTGGCTCCGATGAGCGGGTAGATGGCGCTGGCGCCGGTGCCGATGTCGAGCACCGCGACGGTGGGCCCGCGGACCGGACCGGCGCCGGCGCGGCCGAGCAGGTCGGCCAGGTGATGCAGGTAATCGCTGCGGCTCGGAATCGGCGGGCACAGGTAGCCGGGCGGCACGTCCCAGGCGGTGAGGCCGTAGGCGTGCGCCAGCAGCGCCCGGTTGAGCGCGGTCACGGCCGCGGCGTCGGCAAAATCGATCGAGGTGTCGCCGAAGGCATTCGGCTTCACGAACCGGCCCAGGGCGGGACTGGCCGCGACGAGCTGCGAAAAGTCGTAGCCGGCGCGGAAGCGGTTCCGCGGGTGCAGCGTGTCCTTGACGGCGCGCCGGATCACCGCGTGCGTCCGCCCGGCGGCGTGCGATCGGCGCCGAAGTACTTCTCGCTGCGGTAGCGCAGCCACACGCGCAGCTCCTGCGGGACCTGCTCGCGTTCGCCCGGGCTCAACCGCTCGTAGAGCACCAGGGCCTTCTCGCGCTCGCCGCGGCAGGCCCCGTTCTTGTGCGCGTCCCAGTAGCCGCGCGCCAGGCGCGTGTGCCGGCAGACCTCCTTGACCAGGGCGGGGCCGGTGAGCGGCGGGGCGCTGGACTTCCTCTTGGCGGGCACGATGCTGGATCCTGACTCACGGTACCACGGCGGCCCCGCCGCCGCCCCCGGCGGCCAGCACGTCGGGCTGCCAGCGCACCTGCACCATCAAGCCATCGAGCACCCGTTGGAGCACCCACAGTTCGGGAGGGCCCTTGAGCCCGGACTGCCGCACCGTCTTGGACGTGCCGTCGGTATAGGTCACGGCAATGCCGATCGACGGCAGGCCGTCGCCGCCGGCCCGATAGACGCCGTCCCAACCCCGGAAGCCGCTCTGCTGGACGAAGTGCGCCAGCGCCACGAAGTCGGCGACGTCGACCCGGCCGCTCCGCTCACCGATGAAGTCGACGAACCGTTCGCCCTGATAGGTCACCGTTCCGTCACGGCGATAGGTGACGCGGTAGACGGGGCAGGCGCCGGCGCAGCCGCGGCGCAGCAGGGTGATCTCGGCGTGCGGCAGGGCCCGCAGGTCGGCCCGCGGCGAGCCCGACCGCGGCACCGCCGGCACGGGCAGGTCGACGGCCTGGCCGCAGGCCTGGCCCCACAACGCGAGCGCGACGAGCAGCGCGGTCCGGTGAGTCGGCATCTGACGCTATCTTCTGTCAGCCGACCGCCAATCACTCAGCCTTCCGGCCCGTCGCCACGAGCGACCGCCGTATGGGCAGCACCAGGTCGTGGTGCACGATCAGATCGGACAGCTGCAGGCGCCGCTGGGCCTCGGCGCGCCGGCCGGCCAGAGGCGAACACGCCACCGGCCGCTCGTTGTCCACTGCGTAGCAGCGCGACCGCTCGATTGCACCGAAGTTGTTGATGAAGTAGTGGTCGCGGTCGGCATAGCCGCGCCAACGCGCACAGCACCACGGCGAAAGGCAGCCACGCCCCCGCGAGGGGTTCAAAGGTCCGCGGCGCGGACCAAGCCGGCAGTGACGACATCGAGGACTCGCGCCTACGTATACCACACGCGTTCAGGGCATCGCCCGGGGCCGCGCGCCTTCGGCTACACTCTGCCGTCATGCCGATGCCCTCCGCCGCTGCCCGGCCGCAGCTGACGCGCGCCATCGGTCTCACGCAGGCCACGGCCATGGTCGTGGGCACCATCATCGGCACGTCGATCTTCGTGCAGCCGAGCGAGATCACCCGGGAGGTGCCGACCATCGCCGGCATTCTCCTGGCCTGGACGCTGGCCGGCGCCCTCACCTTCCTGGGCGCGCTCGTCTGCGCCGAGCTCGCGTCGGCCTTTCCGCAGACCGGCGGCGTCTATGTCTTCCTGCGCGAGGCGTTCTCGACACGCGTGGCCTTCATGTGGGGCTGGGCCAACTTCTGGAGCATCCACTCGGGCATCATCGCCGCCATCGCCGTGGTGTGCGCCCGCTACGTCGCCTTCTTCGTGGAGCTGAACACCTTCCAGCAACAGCTCGTGGCGGCGGGCGTGATTGCCGCCGTCTCGGCCGTCAACTACCTGGGGGTGCGCGCGGGCACCGCCGTGCAGACGGCCATCACCGGCGCGAAACTGGCGGCCATCGTGGTGCTGCTCGTGGGCGGGGTGGCCTATTCCGGCGCGGGTGGCGGCGATGCCTGGACGCTGTCGGCCGCCGACGTGACGGCGGTGCCGCTCGACCGGCTGCTGCTCGGCGTCGGCGCGGGGCTCTTCGCGTTTGGCGGCTGGCACATGGTCACCTACGCCGCCGGGGAGACGACCGATCCCGTGCGCACGCTGCCGAAGGCCCTCACCATCGGCACGCTGATCGTCACCGTCTGCTACATCGGATTGAACGCCGTCTATCTCTACGTGCTGCCGCTCGACGCGGTGCGCCGGTCGCCGCGCATCGCCGCCGATGTCGCCCAGCTGCTGGTCGGGCCGGCCGGCGCCTCGGCCGTGTCGGCGCTGGTCGTCGTCTCGGCCGTGGGCGCGCTCACCGGCATCGTGCTCGCCGGCCCGCGCATGTACCTGTCGATGGCGCAGGACGGCGTGATGCTGGCCTGGCTCAACGCCGTGCATCCGCGCTACCGCACACCGCACCGGGCCATCGTGCTGCAGGCCCTGTGGGCCTCGGTGCTGGTCCTCACCGGCAGCTACCCGACCCTGTTCGGCCGCGTCATCTACATGGAGTGGTTCTTCTTCGCGCTGATGACCGCCGGGGTGTTCGTCTTGCGCCGCCGCCCGTCTTACCAGCCGGCTTACCGCATGTGGGCGTATCCGGTCGCGCCGCTGCTCTTCATCGTGGCGGCGGCGGCCATCGTCGTCAACCAGCTCCGCGCCCAGCCGGCCGAGGCCCTGTTCGGCGCCGCCGTCGTCGCCACCGGCTGGCCCGTGGCCCGGTGGGTCACCCGCCCGCGGGGATGACCCCGGGCCCTGTGGTAGCCTTTCGCGTCGCATGGAAATTTTCGACGTCCACAACCACTTCTATCCGCCCGAGTACCTGGCCGAGCTCAAGCAGGGCCGCAGCTCGATCACGGTGGACGAAGACACCGAGGGCAATCCGCGCGTCCACTATCCCGGCGACTACAACCTCGTGGTCAAAGGTCACCGCGACATCGACTACCGGCAGGACGTGCTCGACCAGCTCGGCATCGCCAGGCAGGTCCTCACCTTCACCACCCCCGGGGTGCACGTCGAGGGTCCAGCGCTGGCCACGCAGTGGGCGCGGCTGGTGAACGACTGCCTGGGGAAAATCGCGAAGGAACGCTCGCGGCACTTCTCGGCGCTGGCCACGCTGCCGCTCAACGACCCGGCCGCGTCGGTGGTCGAGCTCGAGCGCGCCATGAAGGAACACGGCCTGCCGGGCGCGATGCTCTTCAGCAACGTCAACGGCGTGCCGCTGGCCGACGAGCGCTACTTCCCGCTCTACCAGAAGGCGCACGATCTCGGCGCCGTGCTGCAGATCCACCCGATGTATCCGATCGGCGTCGAGGCCATGAAGGAGTTCTGGCTGATGCCGCTCGTCGGCTTCCTGATGGACACCACGCTGGCCACCGCGCACCTGGTGTTTGCCGGCGTGCCCGAGCGCTACCCGAACATCAGGTGGGTGCTGGGACACCTCGGCGGCGCCATCCCCTACCTGGCCGAGCGGCTCGATCGCGGCTACGAGGCCTTCGCGGAGTGCCGCCAGCACATCACCAAGCCGCCCACCGAGTATCTGAAGCAGTTCTACTTCGACACGGTCAACTTCGATCCGAACGCGCTGATGCTGGCCGTGCAGTTTGCCGGCGCCGACCACATCCTGGCGGGCAGCGACTACCCGCACCAGATCGGCAGCATCCAGAAGATGAAGACGGCGCTCACCGGACTGCCCCTCCCCGACGATCAGAAGGCGTTGATTCTAGGCGGCAACGCCAAGCGCGTCTACGGCCTGTAGCCGCCACCGCGGCCACTATTCACGGAGCACATCGTTCATGACAACTTTCCTTCGCGGCGTTCTGATGACTGCGGTCCTGCTGGCCCTGCCCGGCAACGCCTCCGCCACATGGTCGGTGATTGCCCTCGATGCGCGCACCGGGCAGGTGATCATCGCCTCGGCCACGTGCGTGCGCCAGGCCGGCTTCCCGGCCCGCACCCCTAACGGCGCGCGCGACCTGATGGACGTGCAGGCGGTGATCGTGCCGGGCCTCGGCGTGGCCGCATGCCAGGCCGGCGTGGACAACACCCGCAAGAACCAGATGCTGGTCTACAACGAGATCCGGAAGGGCACGCCGCCGGCACAGATCATCGAGCTGCTCCAGCAGGATCCCGACGTGCAGCGCCGCCAGTTCGGCATCGTCATGATGCCCAAGGGCGACGCGGTCACCGCGCGCAACAACCGCGCCGGCTTCAACGGCACCGGCAACTCGGTGTCGTCGCTCTTCTTCGGCGGCCAGGTGGGCGACATCTTCTACCAGGTGCAGGGCAACACGCTGCTCGGCGATCAGGTGATGCACCAGGCGGCCCTGGCCTTCACCCGGGCCAGCGGCACCATGGCCGACCGGGTCATGGCCGCCATGGAGGCCGCCGACCTCAACGGCGGCGACCACCGCTGCAACTGCGGCAACAACCCGCTGGAGTTCGTGCCGTGCGACGACAAGACGGCGCACGTGGCCTACATCACCATCGCCGAGAAGGACGACGCGGTCGGCGTCACCCACAACGACGGCAAGTACTACGCCTTCATCAGCGTCACCGACGACAACACCAAGAAGGGCGAGAGCGGCAACCCGGTGAAGACGCTGCGCCTGCGCTACGACGCATGGAAGAAGGCCGGCAGCCAGCGCACCGCCCCTCCCGGCCCGACGCCCTACAAGCCATAGACCCGCGATCGCGCCAGCCATGAACATCGTCCGCATCCGCGCCTACCAGGTCGATCTGCCGCTCGTCGAAGGCCGCTACGCCTGGTCGGGCGGGCAGTCCGTGTCGGTCTTCGACTCGACCGTGGTGGCCATCGACAGCGACGACGGCCACACCGGCTGGGGCGAGATCTGCCCCCTCGGCCCGGCGTATCTGCCGGCCTACGCGGCCGGGGCGCGGGCCGGCATCCGCGAACTGGCCCCGCACCTGATCGGGCTGGACCCGTGCGCGCTCGGGCGGCTCAACGCGGCCATGGACGGAGCCATGCGCGGGCACCCCTACGTGAAGTCGGCCATCGACATGGCCTGCTGGGATCTGCTGGGCCAGGTCAGCGGCCTGCCCGTGGCGACGCTGCTCGGCGGCCACGACGGCGAGGCGGTCATGTGTTACCGCGCCATCTCGCAGGACACGCCGGCCAAGATGGCGGCGCGGGTGAAGCAGTATCGGCGCGAGGGCTACCGCAAGTTCCAACTGAAGGTCGGCGGCGAGCCCGACGTCGACATCGACCGCATCCGCGCCGCCGCCGCGGTCCTGTCGCGCGGCGACGTGCTCGTGGCCGACGCCAACACCGGCTGGACCCAGCACGCCGCGCTGCGCGTCGCCGACGCGGTGCGCGACGTCGATGTCTATCTGGAGCAGCCCTGCCCCACCTACGAGCAGTGCCTGGCCGTGCGCCGGCACACCAACCGGCCGTTCGTGCTCGACGAGGTCATCGACGGCCTCGACATGGTCGTGCGCGCCGCCGCCGACCACGCTGCCGATGTCATCAACCTGAAGATCTCCAAGGTCGGCGGGCTGACCAAGGCGCGGCAGATCCGCGACCTGTGCGTGTCGCTGGGGCTGGCCATGACCATCGAGGACACCTGGGGCGGCGACATCACCACCGCCGCCATCGCGCACCTCGCGCACAGCACGCCGGCGCGGTATCTCTTCTCCACCACCGACTTCAATTCCTACGTGACCGTGGCCTTCGCCGACGGCGCCCCCCGGCGCGTGGGCGGCCGCATGGCGGCCTCGACCGCCCCCGGCCTCGGAGTTCGGCCGAAGATGAAGGTGCTGGGCAAGCCGGTGATCGACATCGGCCGCGGGCGCTGACCGGCGGCACGCTCGTCGGCGGCCGCGCTTGCGCCGCCGCCGTCCCGCGCTACGATGGCCCATGTACGTGTCCGTGCCGGTCCGGCCGCGCTGGCGGCTCGTCGTCCAGGCCTGGCTGCTCGTCATGACGGCGAGTGCGGGCGTCGCCTGCGCGCCGGCGGCGGCGCCGAGCTTCGAGAACCGGGTGTGGCGCGTCGCGGAATCCACCGCGGTGGCGCCCGGGCAGCTCTATGTCTTCTTCTCCGACGGCACGCTGGTCATCACGTCCGCCACGGGCACGCCGGCCCTTGGCACCTGGAAGCGTGACGGCGACGGCATCGTCATGATCGAGGAAGGCCGGCCCTATCGCGTCGAGGTGCTGGCCCTCACCGACGCTGAGTTCAGCATCCGCAGCCACAACCCCGGCCCGCCGGTGGATATCCGCTTCGTGCGCGCCGACGGCGCCGCGGCGCCGCCGGCAGGGTCGCGATGACGTCGCCACGCCGGCCGGCGGACTTCGCTTGTAACATGGCGCCATGACCCGCCGCGGCGCCTAGCCCTGGCGCCGCGTCCGATGCATCTTTCACGAGGACAGCAACGATGACGCACCTGCTCACCCTGATGGTCGTCGGCAGTTTCGTGCTGGCCGGGAATCTGCCGGCGTTGGCGCAGCCGGCGCTGCGGTCGGCGCTGCACGACTACCGCGTCGTGACGGTGGCCGAGGGCCTGATTCAGCCGTGGGCGCATCGCCTTCCTGCCCGGCGGCGACGTGCTCATCACCGAGCGGCCGGGACGCCTGCGCATCGTGCGCAACGGCACGCTCCTGCCGCAGGCGGTCGACGGCGTGCCCGCGGTGGTGCACAGCACGCAGGGCGGCCTGCTCGAAGTGGCCCCGCACCCGGACTTCGCCGCCAACCGCCTGCTCTATCTCACCTACTCGAAGGACAAGGGCGACGGCTCCGGCCCCACCACCGCGCTCGTCCGCGGCCGCTTCGAGAACGATCGCCTGACCAACGTGCAACCGCTCTTCCAGTCGGTGTCGACCGGACGCGGGCACTTCGGCGGCAAGATCGCGTTCGACGCCAACGGCTTCCTGTTCCTCACGCTCGGCGACCGCCAGGTGCCGCCCGAGGGCAAGCTCGAGGCCCATCCCGCGCAGGACCTGACCAATCACCACGGCACGGTGGTGCGCCTGCACGACGACGGCCGCGTGCCCGCCGACAACCCGTTTGTCAATCGCGCCGGAGCCCGGCCCGAGATCTGGAGCTACGGCCACCGCAACGTGCAGGGCATTGCCATCAACGCCGAGACCGGGGACGTCTGGATCGACGAACACGGGCCGCAGGGCGGCGACGAGCTCAACCGGCTGCTGCCCGGCCGCAACTACGGCTGGCCGGTCATCGGCTTCGGCGTGAACTACACGACCGGCCTGGCCATCCACGCGGGCACGCACCGCGAGGGCATGGAGCAGCCGGTCCACATCTGGGTGCCGTCGATCGGCATCTCGGGCCTGCTGCTCTACACCGGCGACCGCTTCCCGCAGTGGAAGGGCAACCTGTTTGTCGGGCGGCATGACCGGCCAGCGCCTGTCACGCCTCACGATGCAGGGGCAGACGGTGGTGAGCGAGGAGACTGCTTGCCCAGGGGCGCGGCCGCATCCGCGACGTGCGTCAGGGCCTCGACGGCTTCATCTACCTCGTCACCGACGACCGCGACGGCAAGCCGACGCCGGTGCTGCGGCTCGAGCCGGTGGACCGGGCCACCTCGAAGTAGCGTCCACGCCCGCGCCGGCCCACTGGACACCATGACCGCGCCCCGCTCCTGGTCCGCACTCGCTCTTGCCGCCGGCTTCGTGGCCGCGGCCGCCGTGGCCACGGCGCAGACCGCCGCCGTCGGCCTCGACCGCGCCGGCCTCGATGCCGAACTGGGCCGCATCTTCCAGGCCGGCCTCTACGACCCGCCGTCGTTCGGACCGGCGCGCTGGCTGCCCGACGGCTCCGCCTACTCGACCGTCGAGCCCGCGCCGGCCGGCGGGGCCAGCGACATCGTGCGCTACGACGCCGCCACCGGCGAGCGGCGCGTGCTCGTGCCCGGCACGCGGCTGCTGCCGCCGGGCCGCGACACGGCGCTGGCCATCAGCGACTACGCGTGGTCGGCCGACGGGGCGCGGCTGCTCGTCTTCACCAACACCACCAAGGTGTGGCGTCAGCACACGCGCGGCGACTACTGGGTGCTCGACCTGTCCTCCGGCCGGCTGCGCCAGCTCGGCGCCGCCGCGCCGGCCTCGTCGCTGATGTTCGCCAAGTTCTCGCCCGACGCCACGCGCGTCGCCTACGTGCGCGCCAACAATCTCTACGTCGAGCGCCTCGCCGACGGCCGGGTCACGCAGCTCACCGCCACCGGCTCCGACACCGTCGTCAACGGCACCTCCGACTGGGTCTACGAGGAAGAACTCGACGTGCGCGACGGCTTCCGCTGGAGCCCCGACGGCACGCGCCTGGCCTACTGGCAGTTCGACACCGCCGGCGTCGGCCTCTTCACGCTGCTCAACAACACCGACAGCCTCTACCCCGTCGCCACGCGCATTCCCTATCCCAAGCCCGGCACCCCCAACTCGGCGGCGCGCATCGGCGTCGTCAGCGCCGCCGGCGGCGCCACGACCTGGATGCAGACCCCGGGCGACGCGCGCGACAGCTACCTGGCGCGGCTCGAGTGGCGCGACGCCGACACGCTCGCCGTCCAGCAGTTGAATCGCCTGCAGAACCAGCAGGACCTGCTCAGCGCCAACGCCACGTCGGGCCGCGTCACGCGCACCTTCCGCGATCGGTCCGAGACGTGGCTCGACGTCGTCGACGAGGTGCGCTGGGTCGATCACGGCCGCTCGTTCCTGTGGATCAGCGAGCGCGACGGCTGGCGCCACATCTACCGGGCCGCCGCCGACGGCAGCGCCACCACGCTGGTCACGCCGTTTGCCGGCGACATCCTGCAACTGAGCGGCACCGACGCGGCCGGGGAGTGGGTCTACTTCATCGCCTCGCCCGACCAGCCGACGACCCGCTACCTGTATCGCTCGCGGCTCGACGGCCGGGGCGCGCCCGAGCGCCTCACGCCGGCGTCGCAGCCGGGCACGCACAGCTATCGGCTGGCGCCGGGCGGGCGGCTCGCCTTCCACACCTACTCGCGCTTCGACGTGCCGCCGGTCACCGACGTCGTCGAGCTGCCCGGCCACACGGTGTTGCGCACGCTCACCGACACCGCGCCGCTGCGCCAGGCGCTGGCGCCGGTCCTCACCCGGCCGGTGGAGTTCTTCACCGTCGACATCGGCGGCGGCGTGACGCTCGACGGCTGGATGCTGAAGCCGTCGCACTTCGATCCGGCCCGCACCTACCCGCTGCTGACCTTCGTCTACGGCGAGCCGGCCAGCGTCACCGTCACCGACGCCTGGCCAGGCCGGCAGGGCCTCTTCCACCGCGCCCTGGCCGAGGCCGGCTACGTCGTCGTCAGCGTGGACAACCGCGGCACGCCGGCGCCCAAGGGCGCGCCGTGGCGCAAGGCCGTCTACGGCGCCGTCGGCGATCTGTCGTCGAAGGATCAGGCGGCCGCCGTGCGCGCGCTGCTGGCGCGCCACCCCTTCCTCGACGCCACCCGCGTCGGCGTGTGGGGCTGGAGCGGCGGCGGCTCGAACACGCTCAACTGCCTGTTCCGCTTCCCCGAGGTCTACCAGGTCGGCGTGGCGGTGGCGCCGGTGCCCGACCAGGCGCTCTACGACACCATCTATCAGGAACGCTACATGGGCCTGCCGACCAGCAACGCCGCCGGCTACGCGCTGGGCTCGCCGATCCACTTCGCCGCGGGCCTGCAGGGCGACCTGCTGCTCATCCACGGGTCGGGCGACGACAACGTGCACGTGCAGGGCACCGAGCGGCTCGTCAACCGGCTGATCGAGCTGGGCAAGCCCTTCGACGTGATGATCTATCCCAACCGCTCGCACGCCATCGCCGAAGGGGCCGGCACCACCGTCCATGTCTACCGCAAGATCGCCAGGTACTTCCTCGACCACCTGCCGGCCGGAGCGCGCTGAGGGCGCGCCGCGCCTGGACCGGCCATGAAGGTGGCAATCGTCGGCGGTCCGGGCATCGGCAAGAGCACGCTGGTGCGCCAGCTGGGCGACCTCTATCACCACGGCTCGTACGGGGAAGGCGAAGAGGGCGTGTGGGATCGGCGCGTGCTCGGGGACCTCGCCGCGGGCCGGAATCCGGTCGGCGTCACCGCCTACTTCGGCTGGCTCTACGACGCCAACTACCGCGATGCGGCCGCGCACGATCGCCCCGGCCGGGTCATCTTCTTCGAGGGCGCGCGCATCACCCTCGAAGCGCACATCCCCGAGTATCCGCCGGCGAGCCATGCCGAGCTGCGACGCGTGCTGGCCATCGGCGACCCGTGGCACCTCGACCGGATCATCGTGCTGACCTCGAGCACCGGCACGATCGAGAAGCACATCCGTCAGCGCCGTCGGCCGCACGAAGACGCCGAAGCGATGGTGCGCCGCTTCCGCATCATCGACGCCGAGTTCCGGCGCCTGGCGCCCCGCTACGCCAACACCGTGGTGGTCGATCGCGACCAGCTCGAGTTCCACGACCGGGCCGGGCTTCGGCAGATCATCGCGGCCGCGGGCCTCCCGCCCTTCGACGAAGTGCCCTACCGGGTGATGGACCGCTACGAGCCGCGGTGACACCGCGCGGCCGGCCCCGGCCGCGGGGACGATAAGATCGCTGGCGTGAGCCGCGACAACTCCCGCCCTGTCTACTCCACCGGCAGCGGCCGGCTCTGCCCCACCTGCGGCTGGCCCGCCGCCGACTGCAAGTGCTCCAGCCAGTTCGCCCGCGAGGAGGCCGTGCCCGCCAAGGTCGTGGCCAAGCTGCGGCTCGAGAAGAAGGGCCGCGGCGGCAAGACGGTGACGGTCGTCTACGACCTGCCGCGCAACCAGGCCTTCCTGAAGGACCTGTGCGGCGAGCTGAAGCGGACCTGCGGTGTGGGCGGCGCGGTGGCCGAGCAACACCGTGGAGATTCAGGGCGATCAGGTCGGCGCGGATCCGGCCCGTGCTGCAGCGACAAGGGCTGGACGGTGAAGGGGTGATCGAGGCGCTGCCGATCGACGGTCACGTCGCCGCCGTGCGCGCGCACCTGGCCCGCCACCGCGCGGCGGTGCTCACCGCCGCGCCCGGCGCCGGCAAGACCACGCGAGTGCCGCCGGCCCTCGTCGATCGCGGCCGCGTGATCGTGCTGCAGCCGCGCCGCGTGGCGGTGCGCGCCGTGGCCGCCCGCATCGCCGAGGAGCGCGGCTGGACGATCGGGCGCGAGGTGGGCTGGCACATCCGCTTCGAGCGGACCTTCACCGCCGACACCCGCCTGCTGGTCGTCACCGAGGGCATCCTGACGGCGCGCCTGCAGCAGGACCCGCTGCTCTCGGACGTGGCCACGATCGTCCTCGACGAGTTCCACGAGCGCAGCCTCCATCTCGACCTCGGCCTGGCCCTGGCCCGCCAGGCCTGGCTGGCCCGCGACGACCTGCACCTGCTCGTGATGTCGGCCACGCTCGACGCCGCGCCGGTGGCGCGCTTCCTCGACGACTGCCCGGTGCTCGCACGTGCCCGGCACGCTCCATCCGCTGCAGGTCGACTACGCGCCGGGCGAGACGGTGGCCGCGGCGGTGCGGCGCGCTGCTGCCGCGCACCCCCGGCCAGATCCTGTGCTTCCTGCCGGGCAGCCGCGAGATCGAACGGGCCCGCGCCGAGGTCGGCGCGGTCGTGCCCGGCGGCGTCGAGGTGGTGGCCGCTGCACGGCTCGCTCGACGGCGCCGCGCAGGACGCGGCGGTGCGGGCCGCGCCGGCGCGACGCGTGATCCTGGCCACCAACATCGCCGAGACGTCGCTGACGGTGCCGGGCGTGTCGGCGGTGGTCGACACGGGACTGGTCAAGATCGCGCGCTACGACGCCGATCGCGGTCTCGACGCGCTCGTCACCGAACGGGTCACGCTCGACTCGGCCGACCAGCGCGCCGGCCGCGCCGCGCGGCTGGGCCCGGGCGTGGTGCGGCGCCTGTGGGACGCGCGCGATCGGCTGCGGCCGGCGCGCGAGCCCGACATCGCCCGCGTCGACCTGGCCGGGCCCGGTGCTCGACGTGCTGGCGTGGGGCGCCCACCCCGACGCGTTCGAGTGGTTCGAGGCGCCGCCGGCCGGCGCGGTGGCCGCCGCGCTCGGGCTGCTGCGACGCCTGGGCGCGGTGACCGGTCCGGCGCGACGCCGCCGCCATCACGCCGCTCGGGCCGCCGCCTGCAGCGTCTGCCGGTGCACGTGCGCCTGGCGCGCATCCTCGATCGAGGGCGGCGCGGCGCCCGAACGTCGCGGCGGCGTGCGCCCTGCTCTCGGAGGGCGGCGCCGCGGCGCCGGCGTCCGGCCCCGGCTCGTGGCCGCCAGCCTGCGACCTGCTCGCCGACCTCGATCGCTTCGCCCAGCAGCCGCCTCACGTGCGGCGCCTCGCCGACGAACTGGCGCGCGTGGCCCGCCCGCCGGGCGGGAGCGCGCCGGCGGCCGTCCGAGGACGAGCTGCGCCGCGCGCTGTTCACCGGCTACGCCGATCGGCTGGCCCGGCGTCGCGGCGGCGCCGGCGGCAAGGTGCGGCTCGCCTCGGGGCACGGCGCCGTGCTCGGCCGCGAGTCGGGCGTGCGCGACGGCGAGTTCCTGGTGGCCCTCGACCTCTCGGCCGCGGCGCGCGACGGCGTGGCCGAGGCGCGGATTCACGCCGCCAGCCGCGTCGAGCCGACTGGATCACGCCGACCAGCGTCGCGGTCGAGCATCGGCTCGACGCCGGCCAGCGGGCGCGTGCGGGCCGGTGCGGGTGGCGCGCTACGACACGCTCGTCCTGAGCGAGACCCCGGTGGCCGTCGATCCCGAGATCGGCCGCCGGGCTGATTGCCGCCGCGTGGCTGGCGCGGGAGCCCGCGGGACGCGAACGCGGAGCTGCTGCGCCGGCTGCGCTTCGCCGGGTCTCGACGTGGACCTGCCGGCGCTCGTCGGCGCACGCGGCGCCGGGCGCACCGCGCGCGTCGACGACCTGGACCTGGGCGCGCACCTGCCCTTCGACGTGCGCCGCCGCCTCGACGCCGCCGGCCCCGGCCGCCCTGCCCGTGCCCAGCGGCCGGTCGGCCCCGCTGACGCTACGCCGACGACGGCACGGTCACCGCGTCGGTGAAGCTGCAGGAGCTGTTCGGTCTGGCCGACACGCCCACGCTCGGCCCGCGCGCCGTGCCCGTGACCTTCAGCCTGCTCGCTCCCAACGGCCGGCCGGTGCAGACGACCCGGGACCTGCGGAGCTTCTGGCAGCGGACCTACCCGGAAGTCCGCAAGGAACTGCGCGGACGCTACCCCGAGCACCCCTGGCCCGACGACCCGTGGACGGCCACCGCCACCCACCGCACGCACGCAAATCTCTGGGCAAATCGTCGGGGCGGCGGTCGTGACGCGCCTGGGTCTCGCCCGCCGCGGCCGGCCACGGATAAGATGGCATCGTCGGTTGCAATTCAGGACCGTGATTGGAGCCCACGTAGCGATATGTTCTGCGCCTGTCATTCGCCCTGGAAGCGCCTGGTGATTCTGGCGGCCGCGTTCCTCACCCTGGTGTGGCTGGCCGCCGCGGCCCCGGCCTGGGCCAATCCTCCGGCGGGTCACGCGCCGGCCGGCTGGGACGCGGGCGTGCGGCTGGCCGACACGCCGGACCTCAACCCCGATCCCGAACATCGTCGAGGTCGCCATCACCGCCAGGCTGGCCGAGGTGGAGGTGGCGCCGGGCCAGCGCGTCCGCGCCTGGACCTACAACGGCACGCTGCCCGGTCCGCTCATTCGCGCCAAGGTCGGCGATCGCCTGATCGTGCACTTCACCAACGAGCTGGCCGAACCCACCACCATTCACTGGCACGGCGTGCGCGTGCCGATCGCGATGGACGGCGTGCCCGGCATCTCGCAGCCGGAGGTCGAAGACGGGCGAGTCGTTCACCTACGACTTCGTGCTGCGCGACGCCTCGCTCTACTGGTATCACCCGCACGTGATGTCGGCCGCGCAGGTCGGCTACGGCCTCTACGGCGCGCTGCTCGTCGAGGACCCGGCCGACGGCATCGGCGTCGCCGACCAGCTCACGCTGGTGCTGAGCGACATCGGCTTCGACAGCAACGGCACGCTCGAAGACGCGCGAGAGCGGCGGCTCGGCCGGCATGGTCTTCGGCCGCGAGGGCAGCTACGTGCTGGTGAACGGCCGCACGCAGCCCGACGCATCCGCGCCCGCTCGGGCGCGCCGCAGCGCTGGCGCATCGTCAACACCGCCAAGAGCCGCTTCTTCTATCTCGACCTCGACGGCCAGGACTTCCTGGTCATCGGCCAGGACGGCGGGCTGCAGGAACAGCCCACGACGAGCAACATCCTGCTCATCACGCCCGGCGAGCGCATGGACGTCGATCGTCACGCCCACCGGCGCGCCGGGCTCGCAGCTCACGCTGCGGGCCATGCTCTACAACCGCGGCTACGGCAGCGTCGAGTACCGCAGCGTCGAAGACGTGATGACCATCGCGTTCACCGCCGAGCCGACGCTGACGAACGTCACGCTGCCGGCGCCGTCGCGCGCCATCACGCCGCCGCCGACCGCGGGAGCGACGCCGGTGCCGATGGTGTTCACGCTGCCGCCGCAGGAAGCGGGCCACTCGGAGTTCCGCATCAACGGCGTGCCCTACTGGAAAGCCAAGCCGTTCCTGGCCGCCCTCGGCGAGACGCAGTTGTGGACCATCACCAACGACACCGACTGGGATCACCCCTTCCACCTGCACGGCTTCTTCTTCATGCCGGTCGACGAGCAGGGCGTGCCGCTGGCGCCGATGGTGTGGAAGGACACGGTCAACATCCCGATGAAGACCACCAGGCACGCTGCTCGTGACCTTCGACGAGCGGCCCGGCACGTGGATGATCCACTGCCACATCCTCGACCACGCCGAGGGCGGCCTGATGGGCACGGTGCAGGTCGGCCCGGTCGCCGTCGGAGCACGCGCATCCGGCGCCGAAGAAGCCCTGAGCCGCGCGGCGCCGCCGCGCCCGGGCCTCGCGGCCTGATACGCTAGAGGGCTCGGATTGGTGATCCTGCCCTGACATGCCGCTACTGACCCTCGACCATATCTCCCACGCCTACGGCCACCTGCCCCTGCTCGACGACGTGTCGCTCCAGATCCAGCCGGGCGAACGGCTTGCCCTCATCGGCCGCAACGGCACCGGCAAGTCCACGCTGATGCAGATCGTGAGCGGCGAGCTGCCGCCCGATCGCGGCGTGGTGTGGCGCGACACCGGCGTGCAGGTGGCGCGGCTGGTGCAGGACGTGCCGCTCGACACGCACGACACGGTCTTCGACGTGGTGGCGCAGGGCCTCGGCGACCTGGCCGCGCTGGTGGCCGCGTATCACCACGCGTCGGCCGAGGTGGCGCACGGCAGCCTCGAGGCGCTCGACGAGATGGGGCGCCTCCAGCACGAGCTCGAGGAGCGCGACGGCTGGACGCTCGAACAGCGCGTCGAGATGGTGCTCACCCGCCTCGACCTGCCCGCCGACGCGCCGGTCGACACGCTGTCCGGCGGCTGGCGGCGGCGCGTGCTGCTGGCCCGCGCGCTGGTGGCCGCGCCCGACGTGCTGCTGCTCGACGAGCCCACCAACCACCTCGACATCGAGGCCATCGAGTGGCTGGAGGCGTTCCTGCGCGACTACGCCGGGGCCGTGCTGTTCATCACCCACGACCGCGCCTTCCTCGAACGCCTGGCCACGCGCGTGCTCGAACTCGATCGCGGCCACCTGACGTCGTGGCCCGGCGACTACGCAGACCTTCCTGCAGAAGAAGGAAGAGTGGCTGGCCAACGAGAACCTGGCCAACGACAAGTTCGACAAGCGCCTCGCCGAGGAAGAAGTGTGGCTGCGGCGCGGCGTCAAGGCCCGGCGCACGCGCGACGAAGGCCGCGTCAAGCGCCTGATGGAGATGCGGGCCGAGCGCGCCGCCCGGCGCAGCCAGGCCGGCAGCGTCAAGATGTCGCTCGAGCAGGCCGAGTCGTCGGGCAAGCTGGTCTTCGAGGCGGAGCAGATCGGGAAGGCGTTCGGCGAACGGGTGGTGGTGCGCGACTTCTCCACCCGCGTGATGCGCGGCGACCGCATCGGCCTCATCGGCCCGAACGGCGCCGGCAAGACCACGCTGCTGCGCATGCTGCTCGGCGACATCGCGCCCGACAGCGGCGACGATCCGCCACGGCGCCAACGTCCAGGTGGCCTACTACGACCAGCAGCGCGAGCAGCTCGACCCGGAGCGCACCGTGGTCGACACGGTGGGCGACGGCAACGACCGGATCACCGTGGCCGGACGCACGCGTCACGTGCACGGCTATCTCGAGGACTTCCTGTTCGCGCCCGATCGCGCGCGGTCGCCGGTCAAGGCGCTGTCGGGTGGCGAGCGCAACCGCCTGCTGCTGGCGCGGCTGTTCACGCGCCCGGCCAACGTGCTCGTGCTCGACGAGCCGACCAACGACCTCGACCTCGAGACGCTGGAGCTGCTCGAGGCGCAGCTGGTGGACTGGCCGGGCACGCTGCTGCTCGTCAGCCACGACCGCCGCTTCCTCGACAACGTCGTCACCAGCACCATCGCCTTCGAGGGCGACGGCCGCGCCGTGGAGTACGTCGGCGGCTACGAAGACTGGCTGCGGCAGCGGCCCGCGCCCGAGGCCGCCACGGCCGGCGTGTCGGCCGACACGCGACTGTCGGCGCCCGTGACCGCGCCGATCGTGAACGGCGCGCGGGGCGTCGCCCCCGGGCCCGCCGCTGGCGCCAGCGGTCACGCCGGCGGCCACGCCGGCCGCCTCGGGGCGCAAGGCGACCAACAAGGAGAAGAAGGAGCGCGAAGAGCTGCCCCGGCGCATCGAGGCGCTCGAGACCGAGCAGAAGCAGCTGGCGGCCGCCGTCGCGGCCCCGGACTTCTACAAGAAGCCGGCCGCCGAGATCACCGCGATGATGGCCCGCCTCGACGCCATCCCCGGCGAGCTGCTCGCCGCCTACGCCCGCTGGGACGCCCTGGAAGGCCTGCGGTAATCTGTTCGGCGTCATGACCCTCCGTGCCTCCCGTCGCCCCGGCGCCACGGCCCTGGCCACGGCCACGGCGCTGCTCGGCGCGGGCGCCGCAGCCGTGCTCGACGCGCACGGCGTGTCGGCCGCCGATCGCGCGTTCATGGAACAGGGCGGCCTGATGGCGTTCCTCTACCTGGGCGCCAAGCACATGGTCACCGGCTACGACCACCTGCTGTTCCTGTTCGGGGTCATCTTCTTCCTCTACCGAATGCGCGACGTCGGGATCTACGTCACGCTCTTTGCCGTCGGGCACAGCGTGACCCTGCTCTACGGCGTGCTGAGCGGCACGCACGTGGACGCTTATCTCGTCGATGCGGTGATTGGCTTCTCGGTCGTCTACAAGGCGCTCGACAACCTCGGCGCGTTCCGCGCCTGGTTCGGCATCCAGCCCGAAACCAAGGCCGCGGTGTTCGTCTTCGGCTTGATCCACGGGTTCGGCCTGGCCACCAAGCTCCAGGACTTCGCCTTGCCGCGGGCTGGCCTGGCGCCGAAGATCCTGGCCTTCAACGCCGGCGTGGAGCTCGGCCAGGTCGTGGCGCTGGCCGCCATCCTGCTGGCCATGGCCTACTGGCGCCGGACCGCGGCGTTCCCGCGTCAGGCCTTTGCCGCCAACGTCGTGGTCATGACCTGCGGCTTCGCGCTGATGGGCTACCAGCTCACCGGCTATTTCGTGTCGTAAACGCTGCCGTCGCTGCGTCCTGCACCATGCCCCAGCCCCCTTCGCCCCTCCCACCCGGCGCCCCTGACCAGCCGTCGGGCCCGCGACTGCTGCGCGCCACGCTGCTGGCGGCCGCCCTGGCCGGCGGGCTGCTGGTGGCCGTGATCCTGCCGGCCGAGTACGGCCTCGACCCGACGGGCATCGGTCGCGCCGTCGGCCTCTTCCGCGCCCCGTCGGCCGTGGTCGACGCGCTGCCGGCGAGCGCTGATGGCGCCGCGGGCGCGGCCACCGGCTCACTCTTCACGAGCCTCACGCCCTACCGCAGCGATGAGATGTCGGTCACGCTGGCGTCGGGCGAGGGCGCCGAGATCAAGGCCCAGATGGCCGCCGGCGAGCGTCTGGTCTTCTCGTGGACGGCGACGGGGGGCGGCGTCGACGTGGACATGCACGGCGAGTCGGTCGACCAGGCCGGCGGCGACCGCAGCTACTGGACCGGGGAGTTCGAAGAGGCCGGCCACGGCGCCTTCGAAGCGCCGATGGCCGGCAATCACGGCTGGTTCTGGCAGAACCTGAACGACACGCCGGTGACGATCACGGTCAAGACCAGCGGGTTCTACACGCGGCTGTTCCGCCCGTAGTCCCGCCGCATTGCAATTTCTGCAGCGCCTGGAAATGTAACGGTGACAGGCCCCGTTACATTCATTACATCCCTTTGGGCGGCAGCGCCAGCCAGTCCTGACCAAGGTCGCCAATCGGCGCGCCCGGCGGGGCCGGGGCGGCCGGGATGATCTTGGCCGGGTCGGCGCTCGGCCGCTCCAGAAAGCGCTTGATGTCGGCGGCGAGCAGCGCGCTCTGCGCCTGGTCGCCTTCGCTGCGGGCGGCGGGCACGGCCCGCAGGCGCGCGGCCAGCCGCTGCAGCTTGAGCGACGCCACGGCGCGGACCTGGCCGTTGGGCGACGCCGTCGCCAGCCACTGGACGCGGTCGACGAGCACGCGCTCGGCGGCGCGCCGCACCTCGGCTTCGTAGGGCGACGCGGTCGGGCGCATCGAAGGTGGCCTTGGTGAACCGATCGATGACTTCACCCAGGCCCGGCAGCGTCGGGTCGACGGCGTTCTGCGCCACCATGCGCGCGGCGCGGTCGGGCTGCAGCACGAAGCCGATGGTCACGTCGGCGGCAATCGTGCCGGGGCTGAGCGGGTCGAAGCCCTCGCCGGTGGTGCGCGGGAACAGCTCGCGGTGCAGGCCGAAGCCGGGCGGCCGCGGCGGAATGGCGTCGAGGACTCGCTTCGGGCACGGTCAGCTCCGACGGCTTCAGCGTCGCCGCCAGCGCCTCGAGCGCCTCGCGCTGGTTGGCCGCCGATTCCCACTTCACCGGCGTGCGGCCGTCGCCGCGCATCGCGTAGACGAAGTCCTGGCCGCCGATCATCGACGCGGCGCCCTCCACGGCATAGCGGTGGTACATGTAGATCGGCACGAGCGGCTCTTCGATGGTGGTCATCGGCCGCGCCGCGCCGGATGGTCGTCTCGCCGATGCGGTCGAGCGCCGCGCGCCGGACCTTCATCAGGCGGTTCAGCTCGTCGGCCTGGCTCGACGCCGTTGGACCACTGCTCGGTGCGCGGGTGGATGTCGGTGTCCTGGTTGGTGAAGTAGCGCAGGTCCTGCGCCCACGCGTCGTCGATGATGCGGGTAAGCGCCGCGGCGTCCTCGGCGCCGCCCGCCAACTGCCGGTAGCCGAAGTTGATGGCCACCTTGTCCCACTCGCCGATGCGCGAGGCGTACGCCTTCGACAGGTCGATGGTGCCGTCGGCCTTCAGCTCCTCGAGCGGATGCGGATAGTCCATCACCGAGATCCAGCCCTTGCTGCTGTCGTAGTAGTTGTGGCCCAGGCCGAGCGTGTGACCGACTTCGTGGGCCGAGAGCTGGCGGATGCGGGCGATGGCCGTCTCGTAGAGGATCGACGGCTTCTCGGTGCCGGTCTCGTAGGGCGAGAGCAGGCCCTCGAAGATCATGTAGTCCTGGCGGTCGCGCAGCGAGCCGAGGGTCACCGTGGCCTTGATGATCTCGCCGGTGCGCGGGTCGCTCACCGAGCCGCCCGAGCTCCAGCCGCGGGTCGAGCGGTGCACCCAGTTGATCATGTTGTAGCGGATGTCCATCGGGTCGGCGCCCTCGGGCAGCACCGCCACCTTGAAGGCGTTGCGGAAGCCGGCGGCCTCGAACGCCTGGTTCCACCACATGCGCGCCCTCGATGAGCGCCTGGCGCACGTCTTCCGGGCGCGCCCGAGTCGACCCAGTACTCGATCGGCTTCACCGGCTCGCTCATCGCCGCCGCCGGATCCTTCTTCACCAGGCGATGGCGGCGCAGGTAGCGGAACTGCGATCGGCTCGCCGATCGGCTGGCTGTAGTCCACGAAGGTCAGACCGCCGTAGCCGGCGCGCGGATCGTCGACGCGCGGCTGGTAGTTGCCGTCGGGCAGCTCCACGAACGAGACGTGCTCGCGCAGCGTCACCGAGTCGGCCGTCGGCGTCACGCTGGCCACCGTGCCGTTGAACAGGTTGCCGCCGAAGCCGCCGCCGCCCGCGCCGCCGGTGGCGCCGATCGGCGCTGGGCCCTGCGTCGGGCCACCGGCGCCGCCGCGGCCGCCGCCGGCCGCCTCGTTGGCGAACGTGAGCAGCACGTCCACTTCGGTGTTCTTCGGGAAGTTCCTTGGTGTTGGGCAGGTAGAAGGCGCTGCGGTTGCGGTCGACGCGGTAGGTGCCGGGCCGCAGGCCGCCAGCGGCGCCGTGGATGTCGCGCAGGAAGAAGTCGGTGGCATCGACGACCAGCGTGCCGTTCGATTCGGCCGCGACCGTGAAGCCCCACAGCACCGACTTGGCAAACGAGTCCTCGACCGACTTGCGCTCGAGCACGTTGGGGCTGCTGGAACGGAACGACTGGTTCCCCTGCACCAGCAGCACGCGCGGTCCGACGCGCTGGAAGGTGACGATCCGGCCCTGGCCGCCCTGACCGCGGTCGAGCCCGAGGTCGTTGGACCCGAGCCCGGCCGAGAGCCCCGTGGACATCAGGAACTCGCTATCGAGGCGCGGGATCTCGAGCAGCATCGTGCCGGCGCGCTCGTCCCAGTACAAGGGGAAATAACCGTCGATCTTGCGGAGTCCGGCGGTGCGCTCGGCCACCGAGGGGGTCGGGCCCGTCGCCGGGCGGGCCGGGGCGGCCGGCTGGGCCCCGACCAAGGTCGAGGCCGCCAGCAGGATGACAAACAGGGAAACACTCAATCTCGACATCAGGGAAATCCTCGCGCCGCCAATTCTACCGGACGGCCCGGGACGGGAGTCCCGCCTGGCGTCGATGCCTCCTGGCGCGGGCCCGGTTCACTTGACCGGGGCCTTCAACAGGCGCTGGAGGTGCTCGCGAAACCCGTCGGCCCGCGCCGGGTCGGCGGCGAGCACGTCGCGCTGTTCGCCCCAGTCGGACTTCAGGTCGTAGAGTTCCTCGCGCTTGTCGCCGTAGTTCCGGATGTAGTGCATGCCGTCGGCGAAGACCGACTTCATCCGTCCCTTCCTCGCCGGATACGAATCGGGGTAGGCGTCGTAGGCCTGCTCCACTTCCGCCAGCAGCACGTCGTCGGCGCCGCGGTCGCCGTCCGGGCCCCAGGTTGCCGCCAGCGACTTGCCCGGGAAGGCGACCGGGCCAGACACGGCCGCAAGCTCGAGCACCGTGGCCGGCAGGTCACGCAGGCTGACCATGGCCTCGACGCGGCGTCCCGCCGGCACATGACCGGGGTAGACCACGACCAGCGGCACGTGGAGCAGCGGCAGGTAGAGGCTGTTGGCGTGCTCGAGCAAGCCGTGTTCACCGAACTGCTCGCCGTGATTGGCGGTCACGATGACCAGGGTGTCGTCGAGCGTGCCTCGTCGTTCCAGCTCCTCGAGCAGCGTGCCCAGGTCGTGATCGAGTTGAGCGATGGCCTCGTCGTAGGCGTCGTTCAGTTCCTGGACCTCGTGCGGCTGCCAGGCGTCGAGCCGCCGCGACCAGATGTCGCCGCGCGGCCGCGTCGTCGAGAAGCGCGGGGCGACCTGGTCGGGCAGGGCGTAGGGGGCGTGCGCGTCGTAGTAATTGAGGAACGCGAAGAACGGCCGGCCTGGCTCCTGCTGCTCCAGCCAGCGAAGAAACGAATCGTTCACCGCCACGGCGTCCTTCAAGCCGGCCCGGGACTGCGTGCCGAACGCCTGGGGCAGTTGCGTCGTCTGCAGCGTCACCCCGCCGATGGAGGTGCTCTTCAGCACCGAGCCGAGCGACGCGCGATGGTCTTCGTAGTGCGCGAAGCCGCGCGCCAGGCCGAACTCGGCGCCGCAGAACGTGGTGTTGGCGATGAACCCCGCCGTCAGATACCCCCGCGTCCCCAACGCCTCGGCCAGCGTCGGATGGGTGTCGTCGATCGGCACCATCCAGTCGCCGCTGAGCTCATGCGGAAAGCGACCGGTGAACATGCCGCCGTGCGACGGCAGGGTCCACGGCGATGTCGACAGGGCCCGGTCGAAGACTACGCCGCGCGCGGCGAAGCGATCGAGGTTGGGCGTGGTCGCGCGCCCGTAGCCATACAGGCTGAGGCTCTCGGCCCGCACGGTGTCGAGCACGATGAACAGCACGTTCGGCGACGGCGCCGCGACCGGCGGCAACTGCGCCATCGCGCGGTATTCGGTCCACCGCGGGTGTGCGAAGGACGTGCCCGCCAGCCCCAGGACCAGCAGGGCGAGCCACGGCGCGGTGCGGCGAACCACGAGGTGGATCAGGTGCCCGTGAGCGGACAGGCCCCGGGCCAGTTGCACGGCCGCGCCCGCCGCCAGAACGGCTGCGGCGACGTCGTGGATCTCCTTGACCAGCAGCAGCCAGCCCGCCACCCCGATGAACGCGATGGTGCCGAGGAAGCCCGGCAGCAGTCCGAGGCGCGGCAGGCGGCGGCCCACCAGGGCGAAGGCCAAGCCGACCGCGCCGAAGATCATCGCGTAGCCGAGCGGGATCTGCCACAAGAACTGGAAGCCGAGCACGCTGTTGTGGCTGAGCTTCTTGTAGGTCCAGAACGCCATCTCCCCGAGGCTGACGATGGCGGCAAACCACAGGGCGTAGTAGAGGAACAGGCCCGGACGCTGGGCCAGCAACGCCTGCGCCGTCGCCGCCTGGCTGCGCGAGCGCGCCAGCAGAGCCGTGAGCCACTGCCGCACGGCTGGGGGACTGACGGCCAGGGCCACCGCGCTCAACGCCATGAGGCCGAGCTGCACCCAACCACTGCCCAGGTCGTTCACCGCGGCAGCCGCCGCGGCGGCGACGGCGACGGCCAGAGGCCACCAACCCGCGTATCTCTTCATCGACATCCTCATCCCGGACCGCGTCACCGGCCCCTCGGCCGGCAGGTTGCCGGCCGGCTCGGAAAGCATGCTACCCCAGCGCGGCTGTGTCTCGGCCACGAACGCGGACTGCGGGCGCACGCCGTCGCTGGCGCTTCCGCAAATTCAAGAAGTTGACGGCGCCGGCCGATAAGTTTAGTATCGTGAAATATTAATTTTGATTCGCCTAAACAAGAACAAGGGCCAATGAAAATAACGTCCCACCGCGCGCTCATCGGGCTGGTGGCCCTGACGCTCCATGGCGCGTTGGGCGCGGTTCCGGCCGCCGCCCAGACCACCGCCACCCTGCGCGGCGTGGTGCGGACGAACAGCAGGCGGTGCTGCCCGGCGTGGCCGTCGACCCTGACCAAGCCGCTGACCGGACTGACGCGGGCCACCGTCACCGACGCGGCCGGCACATTCCAACTGGCCAACCTGCCGCTCGACGCCTACGAGTTCTGCGGTCGAACTCACCGGCTTTGCCGCGCATCACGTCCGGCTCGACCTGCGCGCCAACGTGCCAGTCGCGCTCGACATCACCCTCGCCCCTGGCCACCGCAGATCGGCCACCGTCACGGTGCGTCCGGAGCCGGCGGCGGTGGACACGCTCGGCCGGCACGCGCCATCAGGTCAGCGCCGAACAGATCGCGCACCTGCCGGCGGCGGTCGGCAGCCGCGGCCTCGAGTCGATGCTCGTCACCTTCCCCGGCTTCGCGCAGAACGCCAACGGCGCCATCCACCCGCGCGGCGCGCACAACCAGATGACCTTCGTGGTCGACGGCCTGCCGATCAGCGATCAGCTCACCGGCGCCTTCGCCAACGCGCTCGACTGCCGGCGATCGTGCAGAGCGTGGATCTCGTCACCGGCAACGTGCCGGCGGAGTTCGGCGCCAAGATCTCGGCCGTGGCCGTCGTCACCAGCCGCAGCGGCCTCGGCACTCAATCGCCGCGCTCACCGGCGAGGTGCAGGCGGCCGGCGCCGCCGGTTCAACACCTGGCACACGGCGTCGGCCACGGCGGCGGCGGCGGACCGCGCTCCGGCTACTTCGGCTCGGGCGCGACGATGCGCACCGATCGCTTCCTCGACCAGGTGTCGCGCGACAACCTCCACAACGACGGCGGCTTCGGCCGCGGCTTCGCCCGCGTCGACCTGGCGCCCACCGATCGCGACCAGTTCCGGTGCAGGCCATGGGCGGGCGTTCGCGCTTCGAACTGGCCAACCGCCGCTCGCAGGAACGGGCCGGACAGGATCAGCGCCAGACGCTGGCCGACGGCGCGGCGTGGGGTTCGTTCCTGCGGGCCATCGACGCCGTCTCCACGCTTCGAATCGACGGTCGGCTACCGGGCCACCACCGCGCGGCTCGATCCGAGCGCCGGCGACACGCCGGTCACGGCCACGCAGGACCGCAGCCTGCGCGTGCTCAACGCCGGCGTGCGCTATTCGCGCGCCTGGGGGCGCGCAACTGCTGCGCGCCGGGGCCGACACCCAGCGCTTCACGCGGTGCGCGAGAATTTCGCCATGGCCCTCACCGCACCCGATTTCAACGCGCCGGCGAGCGCCACGTTCAATCCGTCGCTGCTGCCCCACGACCTGTCGCGCGGCGGCGCGCCGTTTGTCTTCGCCGAGGCGCGCATCGGCCAGACCCACAGCGTCTTCGTGCAGACCACCATGCACCGGGGCCCGGCCACCCTCGCCGCCGGCCTGCGCCACGACGTTTATCGCTTCCTCGTGAACGGCCAGCAGCTCCAGCCGCGCGTCGGCCTGGCCTACGCCCTGCCCGGCAGCGCTGGCGTGCTGCGCGCCTCCTACAACCGCAACTTCCACACGCCGCCCAACGAGAACCTCCTGCTCTCGAGTTCCGAGGCGGTCAGCCGCCTGGCGCCGGCGAGCGTGCGGGAGGCCCTGGGCGGCGGCTACCGGCCGATCCAGCCGGAGCGGCAGCACGTCGTCGAAATCGGCTATCAGCGGGCCCTCGGCCCGCTCGGCACCGCTGGACCTGTCGGCCCATCGCA
Source organism: uncultured Acidobacteriota bacterium (assembly GCA_963834325.1). GTDB lineage: Bacteria > Acidobacteriota > Vicinamibacteria > Vicinamibacterales > UBA2999 > CADEFD01. Next base: position 513,142 of record CAWIBL010000012.1, on the reverse strand, counting down.
AGCAGTCGCGCGATCAGCAGGACAACAACAACTTCTTCGACACCGGCATCATCTTCCCGACCACGCTGGCCGGGCTGCGCGTCGTCGGCGGCGAGGCGCGCGTGGTGCTCACGCCGCGCCGCGGGCTTTCCGGCACGCTCAGCGCCTCCACCGGACGGGCCACCGCCACGCCGCCGTTCACCGGCGGCCTCTTCCTGGGCCAGGACGCGGTCGACTCCTGTCGTCGGGGCCCTTCGCCATCGACCACGACCAGCGCCTCAGCGTCGCACGGCACGGTGCAGTACGACGCGCCGGGCCACGCCTGGCTCGGGGCTCTCGGTGCGCCACGACAGCGGGCTGGTCTCGAATCCCTCGGATCCGGCCGCGGTCGCGGCCGACCCCGACGTCGCCGACCTGCTGCCCTTCGTGAACCTGACCGCGGCCATCCCGCGGGTCCGCCCGCGCACGCTCGTCGATCTGGCCGCCGGCTACGACGTGACCGTCCGCGGCCGCCGGGTGTGGAGCCTCGAGGCGCAGGTCACGAACCTGGCCAACCGCACGGCGCTCTACAACTTCCAGTCGGTCTTCGTCGGCACCCGGCTGGTCTCGCCGAGGGTGCTGTCGCTGCGCGTCCGGCGCCACTTCTAAGCCGCGTTCCGGTCGCCAGGTCGACGGCAGCCGTTGGTCCCAGCCACCGCGGAACGGCGCGACGGGCGGCGGCGCTTTCGCGTATCCTCCTGATGGTCCCGCGGCGAGTGTCTCGCCGCTTGTGCGACCTGGAGGTCACCCGCATGACACGCACCATCCTCATCGTCCTCGGCACCCTGGCCGTGGCTGCCAACGCGTTCGCGCAGGCCAACCCGGATGTCGACAAGGCCCTGCTGGCCGCGCCGCCCCAGGCGCGCGAAGCCACTGCCGTGATCAAGTGGAAAGCCGACGGCAGCTACGACACGCTCAAGCCCGGCACCAATCGCCTGGCCTGCTACGACCAGTCGGGTCAGCCCACCGAGCAGCCGTTCTCGGTGCAGTGCACCAGCATCGAGAACCTCAAGCGGGTGGCCCAGAACAAGAAGTTCGAGACGGAGTCCGACCGGGCCAAGCGGCAGGCGATGGTCGAGGCCGCCGAGAAGGACGGCACGCGCGAGAAGCCGGAATACGGCTCGGTGTTCTACAACATGAGCGGCGCCGATCAGGCCACCGCGCGCCGCCACATGACCATCGCCACTCCGGGCGCGACCACGGCGTCGACCGGGCTGCCCGACAACAACAAGATGGGCGGCGCCTGGATCATGGGCGCGGGCACCACCGGCGCCCACATCATGGTGCCCGGCAGCTAGACCGCGCCCGCCCTTCGCTTCGCCTTGGCCGGCGCGCTCGCGCCGGCCCGGGCGCACTCCGCACCGGGACGCTCATATGGGCAACGGCTACAATCTCGATACCACCGCGGATGTCGGCTACTTCGACGACCTCCTGCTGGCGGCCGGCGCGGATGCGGTGTGGTGGTTCACGTGGGACTTCGACGCCCGCCACTTCCAGCGCCTCGCCTTCACCCCGGTCTCGCCCGGCCAGGTGACGATCGTGTCGGAGTGGGCCACCCACGAGGTCCACAACACGCGCCGCGAGACCCGCCTGGTCACCACGCTATGGGCCCGCCTGCGCAACCCCGGCGATCTGCCCGTGACCGTACGGCCGTCGGTGCTGCTGGCGCCAACCAGGTTCCGCCGATGAACCAAGCCGGCTCCGAAACGCTGACCGTGCTCTGTGCCGCCGACGGCCGCATCCTCGCGCTCACCCGCCAGCAGGCCGAGCCGCCGGTCGGCGACGGGCCGCCGGTGATGCGCTGCGGGCTCGACCCGCTGGCGGGTCAGCGCGCGGTGGTGATCGACGTGGACCCGGCGTGGGCGTCGCGTTCGCTGAGCGATCTGGCGCAGCACTTCGTGGTCGCCGACGACGACGGCGCGCCGCCGCGTCTGCGCCCGCGCGACGGCGCCGCCCGCCCCGCCTAGCCCCTGGCCAGCTCCGCCCGGAGCTGCTCGTGATCGAGCTCGTTCTCCCAGTGCGCCACGACGATCGTGGCCACGCCGTTGCCGACGAAGTTGGTGAGCGACCGCGCCTCGGACATGAAGCGGTCGATGCCGAGGATGAGCGCCAGGCCGGCGACCGGGATCGACGGGCACGACCGCCAGCGTCGCCGCCAGCGTGATGAAGCCGGCGCCGGTCACGCCCGACGCGCCCTTCGAGGTCAGCATGGCCACGCCGAGGATGGTCAGCTGCTGGCGCAGCGTGAGGTCGATGTTCAGCGCCTGCGCCACGAAGAGCGCGGCCATCGTCAGGTAGATGTTGGTGCCGTCGAGGTTGAACGAGTAGCCCGACGGCACGACCAGCCCGACCACCGACTTCGAGCAGCCGAGCCGCTCCAGCTTCTGCATCAGCGGCACCAGCGCCGATTCCGACGACGAGGTGCCGAGCACCGTCAGCAGCTCCTCCTTGATGTAGACGATGAAGCGCACGATGCTGAAGCCGGTCAGCGCCGCGATCGTGCCGAGCACGACCAGCACGAACAGCAGGCAGGTCAGGTAGAAGCTGCCCATCAGCGCCGCCAGCGGCTTGAGCGAGTCGAGGCCGTAGCGGCCGATGGTGAAGGCCATCGCCCCGCCGGCGCCGAGCGGCGCCAGCTTCATCAGCGCGTTCATCATCGCGGAAGAAGATGTGCGAGCTGGTCTCGATGAACTGCGTGGACGGCCTGGCCTTCCTTGCCCATGTGGGTCATGGCGTAGCCGAAGAGCACGGCCACGAACAGCACCTGCAGCAGGTCGCCCGAACCGGTGAAGGCGTCGAAGAACGTGCGCGGGATGATGTGCAGCACGAAGTCGGTGGTGGTCTGGCTCGCGGCGCGCTTGGCGTAGTCGGCCACGGCGCCGGCGTCGAGCGTGGCCGGATCGACGTTGAAGCCGGCGCCCGGCTGCAGCACGTTGGCCACGACCAGCCCGATGGCCAGCGCGAAGGTCGAGACGACCTCGAAGTAGAGCAGCGCCTTGCCGCCGACCCGTCCGACCTTCTTCATGTCGCCGGCGCCGGCGATGCCGAGCACGACGGTGCAGAAGATGATCGGGCTGATGAGCATCTTGACGAGGGCGATGAAGCCGTCGCCGAGCGGCTTCAGGGCCACGCCGGTCTCGGGACCGAGGAAGCCGATGGTGCCGCCGGTCAGGATGGCGAGCAGCACCCAGAAGTAGAGATGCCCGGCGAGGCGCCTCATTCGCGTCAGACGGCGGTCGGCGGCACGGCGAGCACCACGGCGTCCTTGGCCTTGAGCACCGCGGTGGCGATGGCCCCGGGCGTGCCGCGGTCGCGGGCGCGCAGGCCCATCACGACCAGCCCGGCGTGCTCGGTCGACGGCGGCCTGGTCGATGGCCCCGGCGATGTCGCCGCGCCGCACCAGCACCCGCGTCACCGGCGCCGGGCCGAGGCCCTGGCTGCGCTCGCGCAAGGCTGCTCGGCGGTCGCGTCGTCGACCGCATCGGGGGCCACGGTCATGAGGGCGAGCGGCTGGCCGGCCAGGGCCGCCAGCTGGCTGGCCAGGGCCAGCTGCGTGGCGTTGTGTTCCTCGAGGTCCACCGCCGCCAGCACCGTGCCCGGCCGGAGGCTCGCGCCGGTGCCGTCGAAGGCCACGATGTCGAGCGTGCCGGGCGGCACGAGCAGCACCGGACAGGTCGCGTCGGCGAGCAGCGCCGCGCTGGTCGAGCCGAGCAGCCAGCGCGACAGGCCCGACTTGCCGTGGGTGCCGGCCACGATCAGGTCGACCCCGTCGCGGGCGTGGTCGAGGATGGAATCGACCGGCTGGCCCATCGCCAGCTGCACCGCCTGCACGCGGAGCCCGGCGCCCTGTGCGCCCGGCGGCAGCAGGTCGGCCAGCAGCGCCGTCACGGCGTCGTGGGCCTGACGGCGGTCGCCGCTGGTCACCGTGAGCACCGTCAGGTGCGCGTTGCACACGGCGGCCACGCCGACCGCATGGCGCAGCACGCGCGGCGCCAGGTTCGAGGTGTCGAGCGCACAGAGCACCGACGAGAATGGGGCCATCGCGCGATTCTACTGCGGTGCCGGTGACGGCACGAGCTTGATCAGCAGGCCGGCGTTGCCGTCGGTCAGCAGGTAGAGCGCGCCGTCGGGCCCCTGCCGCACGTCGCGGACCGAGGCCTTCTCGTCGACGAGCAGCCGCTCCTCGCCGGTGACCTTCTCGCCGTCGAGCGTCAGGCGCACCAGGTCGCGTGAGCCGTGGCCGCCGACGAAGAGGCTGCCCTTCCAGGCCGGGAACAGGTCGGCCGTGTAGAAGGCCATGCCGCTCGGCGCGATGATCGGATCCCAGTAGTAGAGCGGCTGCTCCATGCCGGCCTGCTGCTGGATGCCGCCGGTGATCGGGCCGCCGCGGTACTCGATGCCGTAGGCGATGGTCGGCCAGCCGTAGTCCTTGCCCTGGCGCGCGATGTTGATCTCGTCGCCGCCGCGGGTGCCGTGCTCGACCTCCCACAGCTCGCCGGTCGTGGGGTGCAGCGCCGCCGCCTGGATGTTGCGGTGGCCGAGCGACCAGATCGCCGCCGGCACGCCGGCCTTGCCCACAAACGGGTTGTCCTTGGGGATCGAGCCGTCGGCGTTGATGCGCACGATCTTGCCGAGCAGGCCGTCCATCCGCTGCGCCTGCATGCGGCCCTCGGTGATCGAGCGGTCGCCGAGGGTGACGAAGAGCGTGCCGTCGCGGCCGCACACCAGGCGGCTGCCGAAGTGCAGCGTCGAGACGAGGGTCGGCGTCTGGTGGAAGATGACCTGCACGTCGTCGACCCGCGGCGCGGCCCCGTCCACCAGCTTGCCGCGGGCCACGGCGGTGTTGTTGGCGCCGGCCTCGCGCGGTTCGGAGTAGCTCCAGTAGATGAGGCCGTTGGTGGCGAAGGCCGGGTCGAGCACCACGTCGAGCAGCCCGCCCTGGTCGCGGGCGTCGACGGTCGGCAGTCCGGCCACCGGCGCCGACTTGGCGCCGTCGGCGGCTGACGATGCGCAGGCGTCCGGGCCGCTCGGTGACCAGCATCCGCCCGTCGGGCAGGAACGCCAGGCCCCAGGGGTTCTGCAGGCCCTCGGCCACGCGCACGACCGAGAAGGCCACGCCCAGCTTCTTCTCGGGCGCGCGCGTCTGGCCGGCGAAGGCCGGCTTCTGATCGGGCGCGTTCGGCGACCGCGGGTCGACGCCCGGCCACCGGCCGCCCTCCTGCGCAAAGCAGGCAGTGCTTGCCAGCAGTCCGAACGACGGCGGCCAGGACGGTTCGAGTCATGCGGGGCTCCACGGGAACAGGGACGGATCGATATCGCGTGTCAGGGCCCCGAAGCTACTGGCGGCCGGGGGCGGCGGGCGGACGGCCACCCCGCACCGGCGGCGGGTTCTTGAGCAGCTGGTACTGATTGAGGCCGGCGTTCACCTTGTAGGCGATGCCCATCCGGCCGATACCGGCCGTGGACAACGCCGGGTCGCCCGAGACGCCCGAGTCGGCCGGGCCGCCCCAGGGCAGGATGCGGTCCTTGCGGATGCCCTGCGGGATGCACGTAGAGCATCTGCGAGGTGTCGCTGATGCCGGCGTGCGCGCCGACGGTGGCGTCGTCGTAGTCGAACTCGGCTTCGAGCCAGGCGCGGTAGTGCACGCGGCCCTGCTCGTAGTAGTCGACGAGCGCGAAGACGCGCGTGCCGGCGCCCTGCCATTCCTCGTTCAGCGCCTTGGCCACGGCCACCATGCCGGCCTGGTTGCCGCCGCTGTCGCCGATGAACAGAATCTCCTTGAAGCCGTGCGCCTTGAGGCTGCGCGCCGCCGCGTCGAGCAGCTGGTCGTAGGCCGGCGACGGCAGCGAGATCGAGCCGGGGCCCTGGCGGTCGGGATCGCCTTCGGGCACGTACTGGATGGTCGGCGCCACCAGCGTGTTGCCGAGCTTGCGGGCCATCTGGTTGGCGGCAAAGGTGACCACGTAATTGTGCTTGCCGAGCACCATGTGATACCCGTTCTTCTCGGTGCCGCCGATGGGCACGATCACCGTGGTCTTGCCGGCCTTCAGCGCATCGCGCGTCTCTTCCCAGGTGAGCTCGTCGATGAAGACGGTGTCGGGCGCGCGCGTCGGGGTCTTGCCGGCCGGCGCCGTGTCCATCGTCGGCGGTCGCGGACCGGCGGCGCCGCCGCCGCGCCGGGACGCCCGCCGCCACGGCCGGCGCCGGGGGGCGGCAGGGCGGGCACCGGGCCCTCGGCGCCGCTGGCCATGCGCTTCATCTGGGCCAGCGCCAGGTCGATCTTGATCTGCACCATCTGCCGGCCCAGCTCGGGCGACGACTTCGCCTGGTTGTTGCCGCTGACGCCGTTGTTCTCGTAGTCGTTGCCGACCAGCCGATCGGTGCGGACGTGCTGCGGCGCGACGAAGAGCAGTTCGGAGGTATCGAGGATGTTGGCGTGGTTGCCGACCTGGTCGCCGGGCACGCCGAGGAACTTCGCCGCCAGCACCTTCGGCGTCGCTGTGGGACTTGGTGTAGTAGTCGTCCACCCACATCGCCTTGGCGCTGCCGGCCCAGAGCGCGTTCAGCTTCTCGGCCGCCGCGCGCATGCCGGTGCGATTGCCGCCCGACTCGCCGACGAACCAGATGGTGGTGAACCCGCCGGCCTTGAGGCTGCGGCCGGCGCTCACCAGCAGCTCGACGAAGCGGTCTTCCGGCAGGGTGATGGTGCCGGGCTTGCCCATGTGGCCGCCGACCGTATCCCAACTGCCTTCGGGCACGTAGGTGATGACCGGGGCCACCAGCGTCTTGCCCAGGCCGCGCGCGATCTTGTCGGCGGTGTAGGTCATGACGAACTTGTGCTCGCCGTCGGCCATGTGCGGGCCCTTCTGCTCGGTGCCGGCGGTGCCGATGATGACGCTGGTCCAGCCGGCCTTCACCAGGTCGCGCGTCTCGGCCCAGGTCAGCTCCTCGAGGAAGACCGTGTCGGGCGGCGTCCCTCCGGGCCCGGTGGCCGGGGCGTTGGCGGGACGTTGGGCCAGGGCGGTGACGCCCAGCAGCAGCGCGACGGCGGGCACGGTCACGAACACGCGAAGTTTCATGCGAAGGCTCCTCAAGCCGCTCCAGCCTACACCGGCCCGGGAAGGGCGCTGTCAAAGAACGTCAGCGGTGAGGACACCTGAGGAGCCGGGCGGCACGTCCAACCGGGCGATTCCGGCGCGAATCGCCAGTCGCAGGCCGGGACGCGGCGTGGCATGCGAGTTGCTGCTCCCCAGGCATCGCCGCTCTCGGGCGCGCACCACCGAACGCCCGGTCGGCCGGTTGGAGGCGTTGCCATGGGCCCACTGAACGAACTGCTCGCCGTCGACGAGCGCAAGACCCTCGAGTTCTTCTTCCTCGGGCTGAAGGACGTGTCGGAGGACGACGTGGATCGTCAGGAGCTGCTCTACAACGCCAGCGTGCTCGCGCACTACGCGCAGGTCTCGACCCACTCGGACGCCGACTTCCCCACGCCGGCGGCGCTCGGCACGGTCTTCGATCACTTCGTCGGCACCTCCGAGGTCCCCGCCGACGCCGACATGCTCGAAACGGCCGGCTCGCACTGCCTGCTCATGGCCGGCTTCTTCGAGGACCAGATGAAGCAGCGCCACAACGTGCGCTGGTACGCCCAACTCGGCGCCAGCTTCTACGCCCGCGCCGCCGTCCGCGAAGCCTCGCCGAAACGCGCGCTGTTCCTCGACACCTTCGCGCGTCACTTCGAGCCGTGGCGGGTGCGTCACGCCAAGTTGAGCCGCGAACTGCGGCGCACGCCCTACCTGCTCAGCCTGCCGACGCCGCCGCGCACCATGTGACGGCGGGCCGCCCGTTCACTTCACCGCGTGACGGCGGAACGCCCGGTCACTTCACCGCGAACACCCAGATGGCGCCGCCCTCGGGCACCTCCGGGAACTTGCCGGGCTGCAGCCGGTTGAGGCGCGCCTGCATGGCCCGCGCATCGACGCCCCAGCCCGAGGCCACCGCGATGTACTGCGGCCGTCGACCATGAAGGACGACGGCTGGCCGGTGATGCCGGAGTTGGTCGGGTACTCCCACAGCAGCTTGCCGGTGGCCGCGTCGAAGGCGTGGAACATGCGGTCGTTGGTGCCGCCGGTGAACACCAGTCCGCCGCCGGTGGCCAGCATCGGTCCCCAGTTGGCCGAGGTCGGGAAGTGGTGCGTCCACACGCGCTGGCCGGTGTCGACGTTCCAGGCCTGCACCTCGCCGATGTGATCGGCGCCGGGGGCCAGGTAGAGCGTGCTCGTGGCGCCCGGTGTAGCTGCTGCCGGCGGTGTACTTCGCCGGCGCGCCCGACGAGCGTGCCGCACAGGTTCTCGTTGGCCGGGATGTAGATCAGCCGGGTCTTCGGACTGAACGCGATCGGCGGCCAGTTCTTGCCGCCCCAGTGCGACGGGCAGAAGTCGGCGGTCTTGCCGGTGCCGGGCTTGCGGGCCGGGTCGACGTCGGGACGCCCGGTGACGGGGTCGAGGCTCCGGAACACGTTCTGCCGCACGAAGGGCGTGCCGTCGACGAACTTGATCGGCCCGTCCGTGCGCTCGAGGAACCACAGGTAGCCGTTGCGGGCGACGTCGATGAGCCCCTTGACGGTGCGGCCGTTGCGCTGGTAGTCGACGAGAATCGGCGGCGACACCTCGTCCCAGTCCCACGAGTCGTTCGGGTGGTACTGGATGTGGCCCTTGATCTGGCCGGTCGCGACGTCGAGGGCGACCGTGGATGCGGTGTAGAGGTTGTCGCCGGGCCGCTGGTCGCCCATCCACGGGCCGCCGTTGCCGGTGCCCCAGAACGCGAGGTTCGTTTCCGGGTCGTAGTTGCCGGTGACCCACACGGGCGCGCCGCCGTTCTTCCACTGGTCGCCCGTGGGCCAGGTCTCGCTGCCCGGTTCGCCCGGGCGCCGGCACCGTGTAGGTGCGCCAGACCTGCTGGCCGGTGTCGGCGTCGTAGGCGGCCACGAAGCCGCGCACGCCGAGCTCGCCGCCCGACGCGCCGACCATCACCTTGCCGTCGGCGACGAGCGGGGCCAGCGTCATGTAGTAGCCGTCCTTGTTCTCCGCCACCGTCGTCGACCACACCTGCGTGCCGGTCCGCGCGTCGAGCGCCACGAGCACGGCGTCGTTGGCGGCGAAGAACACCTTGTCGCCGTAGCAGGGCGACGCCGCGGATGGTCGGATGCGGGGCGACCAGCGGATCGGGCACCTGCTTGCTGTAGCGCCACAGCAGGACGCCGGTCTCGGCGTCGATGGCCACCACCTGGTGCTCCGGCGTGGACACGAACATCACGCCGTTGACGACGATCGGCGCCGCCTCGTGGCCGCTGTTGACGCCGGTCGAGAACACCCAGGCCGGCTGCAGCCGCTGGACGTTGGCGGCGGTGATCTGCGCGAGCGGGCTGTAGCCCCAGCCGTCGTAGGTGCGCCGCACCATCAGCCAGTCGCCGTCGCCCGGATGCGTGAGCTGCTCGGCCGTCACCGGCCGGTAGCGCTGGAGCAGCGCCGGCAGCGGCGCGACCACCGGCGGCACCGCCACGCGGCGCCGCCCGGGCGCCTGGACGGACACCAACTGGGTTCCGACGGCCAGCGCCAGGACGCCGGTCATCCACGCCCGATGCAGGCTGGTCATAGGGCGCACGATACTCGAAATCCCGGGCGCCGCCGGACCGACGTGGGTTCGGGTGGCGCCGGCGGCCCGCGCTATAGTGGCGCGCTGGAGGACACCGCATGAGGATCGTTCACGCCGCCGTTGCGCTTTCCGTCGTGCTCGCCCCCGGGCCTGGCGTCGGCCCAGGTCGAGAACATGGGCCCCAAGGCCGCCACCTACATCACCGACGCCGACGTGAAGAAGGTCAACGCGCTGCCGGGCGTGGACCGCCAGATCGTGAGCGTCGACATCGGCAAGCTGAACGAGGCGGTGGGCATCGTGCACCGCGGCAAGCTCACGCCGGGTGCGGCCCCCACGGCACCGGCCGCGCCGCCGGCCGGCCAGGCGGCGCCGACGCCGTGCGGCCTGCCCGCGCCCGCCCCGGCCGACGCCACCAACGGCACCGGCATCTCGCACGACCACCAGACCGAGACCTACATCATCGTCTCGGGGTCGGGCACGCTGGTCACCGGCGGAACCGATCGCCGCCGGCCGCAAGTCGGCGCCCGACAGCCCGGTGACGACCACGCTCAACGGCCCGTCGTGCAGCGGCCTCATCGTCGGCGCCGGCGTCGTCAAGCGCGTCGTCAACGTGGGCGACATCATCATCATTCCGGCCGGCGTCGCGCACGGCTGGGTCGAGATTCCCGATCACGTCGACTACCTGACGGTGCGTCCCGATCCGGACCGCGTGCTCAAGCCCTACGTCCACCCGGTGCTGCAGAAGAAGTAAGCCGAGCGCCACGGCGCGCCGTCAGCGGGACGCCGGGGCCTGGCACACGAAGTTCGCCGCCTCGTCGATGCTGCCGCGTCCCGTGTAGGCCGCCACCTGCGGATGCGGGCACAAGGGCCGCGTGCGGGTCACGACGCCGCCCTCGACGTGGCGCGCCTCGACGCGCGACGGCGCCACGCCCTGCTCCACCCACTGCTCGAGCACGGTCAACATGTCGAAGCGGTCCAGCCCGGGCCCGCCCGAGCAGTGGTGCATCCCGGGCACGAAGTAGGTGCGGCTGAAGGCATCCGCCGCGGCCTGGCCGCCGACCAGACGCGTCATCTCCTCGACGTAGCGCAGAGTGCCGTAGGCGCTGATCCCGGGGTCGGCCCAGCCGTGATAAACGAGCAGCTTGCCGCCGGTCTGCTTGAAGGGCCGCAGATCGGGATCGAGCGGGCTCAGGATCTCGGTCATGGTCTTCAGCCGCGGCAGGTCGGCCGGATAGCGGAACGTGCGCCACGAGAAACCGGGCGCGTCGTCGTCGAGCGCCAGGAAGCGGAAGTTCGCTTCGGCCAGCCCGTAGCCCGACGGCGGGCGGCCGGTGAAGGCCAGCGTGCCATCGGCCTGCGGCGTGGGCGGCTCGTTGCCGGTGATCCAGCCGCGCCAGCCCGAAGGGCCGCCCTCGTGGCCCTTGGGGAACGGCGGCGCGTAGTCGCGGCCTTCCGCATCCTGCAGCCCGGCGGAGATGGTCTGCACCGTGGCCACTTGCGCCGGCGTGAGGCACTCCGCCCGAGTCGGCGCCGGTGCAGGTCAGCGTGGCCGGGATGAAATCGCAGGTCCGCGGATCGGAGATGAGGCCGTCGACGAGGCCGTCCTTGCCGTCGCACGCCGCCAGCGTGCGGCGCGACAGCAGTTCCACCTTCTCGACCGGCAGGTAGTTGGCCGGCGAGGCCAGGAGCTTCTGGAAGAACACCGCCCGGCCGACCTGCATCGGCGTGCCGGTGGCCGGGTCGCCGGCAATCACGCCGTCGAAGTCGGCGGGATAGCGCTGCACTTCCATCATCGCCTGCCGTCCGCCGTTGGAGCAGCCGTTGAAGTAGGCGTGCGCCGGCAGGCGGCCGTAGAACGCGGCGGTGAGGGCCTTGGCCGCCACGGCGGTGACGTGGGTGCCGCGGTGGCCGTAGTCGATCTCCTTGGCGCGGTTCTGGCCCCACGCCGGGTCGCTGGCCACGTGACCGGTGTCGGTCGTGGCCGACGCGTAGCCGCGCAGCAGCCCGTCGCCAAGTGCGGGCAGGGTGCCGCCCAGGCCGCCGACGCCCTGGAAATAGAACTTGCCGTTCCACGCCGCGGGCAAAGCCAGGCGGAACGTCACGGTATTGCCGGGCACGGCCACATGGCCGTCGACGCGGCAGTGCGGCGGGCTGGCCGCGTCGGGCGCGGCCGCGGTGATGGTCGTGCCGGACGGCGCCCGGGGTTGCAGGTCGGCGACGGTGCAGGCTGGCGAGGCCGCCGCCGTCGAGGCCGCCTGGCTGGCCGAAGGCGCGGGCGACTGCGCCTGCGGCAACGCCGCCACGGCAACGACGGCCGCGACCGCCATGCCGTATCGGACGCCCGCGGCCCCGGTCACGCGGTCACACCGCTTCTGGGGCGGGCTGGCGGAACTCGCCTTGCCATTTGGCCACGACCACCGAGGCCAGGCAGTTCCCGACCACGTTGGTCATGGTCCGGCCCATGTCCATGATCGCGTCGACGCCGAGGATGAGCGTGACCCCTTCGAGCGGCAGGTTGTAGCTGGCCAGGGTGGCGGCCAGGATGACCAGCGAGGCCCGCGGCACGCCGGCCACGCCCTTGCTCGTGAGCATCAGCGTGAGCAGCATGGTCACCTGCTGGCCCACGGTCAGCTCCACGCCGGCGGCCTGGGCCACGAAGACCGCCGCCAGCGACAGGTAGAGCGTGCTGCCGTCGAGGTTGAAGCTGTAGCCGAGCGGCAGCACGAACGAGACGATGCGGCGCGGCACGCCGAAGGCCTCCACGCATTCCATGGCGCGCGGCAGCGCCGCCTCGCTCGAGGTGGTCGAGAAGGCGATGAGCGCCGGCTCCTTGATGGCCTTGAGGAACTCGACAATCGGGATACGCCAGAGGAGCATCACCGGCAGCAGCACCACGAGGGCGAAGAAGGCCAGCGCCACGTAGAGCGTGAACACCAGGTAGGCCAGGTTGAAGAGCACGCTGAGGCCGCTGGCGCCGATGGTGTAGGCGATGGCCGCGCCGACGCCGATGGGGGCGTAGAGCATCACGATGTGGGTCACCTTGAACATCGTCTCGGTGAGGGCCTCGCACCACTGGATCATCGGCCGGCCGCGCTCGCCGACCATGCCCAGGCCGATGGCGAAGAGCATGCTGAAGACCACGATCTGGAGCACATCGCCGGTGGCCATGGCCTCGATGATCGAGGTCGGCACCATGTGCAGCAGGATCTGGTCCCAGGTCTGGGCGGTGGCGGCAATCGGCGGCGCGCCCGAGGGCGGCGGCAGAGCCATGCCCACGCCCGGCTTCATCACGTTCACGGCCAGCAGGCCGATGAGCAGGGCGAAGGTGGTGACCACCTCGAAGTAGATCATCGCCCGCAGGCCCATGCGGCCGACGTCCTTGAAATGGCCGGCGCCGGCGATGCCTGCCACCAGGGTGCCGAAGAGCAGCGGCGCGATGATCATCCGGATCATGCGGATGAAGATCTGGCTGAAGGGCCGGATGATGTCGGCGAGCTTGGGGTCCGTGATGCTGATCACGTACCCGACGATCAGGCCCACGACCAGCCCGATCATGATCTGGGCGGTGGGCGAGATACGGGGCTTGGCGGCGGTAGTGGACACGCCGGGATTGTATTACGGGGCGGGCCGGGCGCCGTCGTCCAACCGGTCGAGAGGCCCGCCAGGTCGGGATCGCGGGGCGCTCCCGCCCGTGCGAACAGGCCTGGAGCGGGCCCGGTTACCGCGCCCGGGCCAGGCGGCTGACCAGTTCCCAGTTGAAGCGGACGAAGCGCTGGAACTCGCTTTCGAGCAGCCGCTCCTGGTCGCCGTGCATGCCGTAGCCGGCCGACTGGTCCTCGAGATCGACGCCGGCGCCGATGCCGATGCACTGCACGCCGCGGGCCCGCAACGGCCACATGTCGGTGGCGTAGGTGCTCATCGAGGGCAGCGTCGGCACCTGGTAGATGGCCTCGTTGGCGGCTTCGGCGGTGGTGAAGAGCTCGCCGTCGAGACGGGTCGGCGCAATCGGCGGCCGGTTGCCGCCGCCCCCGGCAAACTTCACGTCCACCGCCGGATCGTCGATGGCCTGCCGAATCTGCGCCAGCAACGCCGCCGGATCCTCGCTCGGCACCATGCGCACGTCGAGGCGCGCGGTGGCGTCGGAGGGAATGACGTTGGAGCGGTAGCCGCCGGTGAAGAGATTGGGCGACACCGAGGTGCGGGCCATCGAGGCGTGCCGGGGCTCGTTCCGCCACAGCCAGTCGGCCGCGGCGGCGGCCACCTTCGCATCCGGCGAGACGATGTCGCGGTAGGCCTGGGCCTGCGCGGGCGAGGCCGCCACCGTGGCCAGCCGGCGGAAGTAGCGGCCGGTCGTCTCGTCGATCTTCACGTCGGGCTGCCACCGGATGAAGGTGCCGACGGCCTTGCCGAGGTGGGCGATGGGGTTCGAGGTGAGCGGCACCGAGCCGTGCCCCGAGACGCCCGTGGCCGTGATTTCCACGCCGCGCGAGATCTTCTCGATGACCTGCACGGTGGCGTAGCGCACCGCGCCTTTCTCGCGGATCGTGTCGCCGCCTTCGGCGATGCAGTACTCGGCGTCGATCTCGGGATAGTGCTCGGCCATCATGAAGCCGATGCCGAGGTTCGACTGCCCTTCCTCGCCCGACTCGGCCAGCAGGATGACGTCGCGGTCGAGCGGCACGTTCAGGCGTTTCAGCAGCAGCATGGCCATCACCGCCGAGGCCAGGTTGTCCTTGTCGTCGATGGCCCCGCGGCCGTAGACGTAGCCGCCGTCGCGGGTGGCGCTGAAGGGCGGGAACTTCCACTTCGCGGCGTCCACGCCAACCGTGTCGAGGTGCCCGAGGAGCAGCAGCGGCCGCTTCTTGCCGTTGCCCTTGAGCCGCGCCACCACGTTGGGGCGCTGGGGGTCCAGCGCCAGAATCTGCGCCGGGATGCCGGCCTGGTCGAACACGCCCTTCAGGTACTCGGCCTCCGGCCGCTCGGCCGTCGTCGAATCGAAGCGGATGAGCGACTGGTAGATGGCCAGCGCCTCGGGCTCGACGGCGGTCCAGTCCGGATCCGCGGCCGGACCCTGCGCGAGGCCTGATGCCACAGCGGCCGCGACAGCCGCGACCGCACACACTGCCCCCGCGAGCCGCCGCCGGCCATGTTGTGCCATGCCGCAAAGTCTAGCAGCGCCGACGCTCGCGCGAGCGATTCGATTTCCGCCGCCCCTGACGCGCCGCCACTGCCGCTCAACGATCGACTTGCCGCCGGCTGCGCCAGGACGCCGGCGTGACGCCTGTCGCCTTCTTGAACGCCCGGCAGAACGCGGCCTCGGACTCGTAGCCGACGGCGGCCGCGACGGCGCTCACCGGCGCGGCTCCAGCCGCGAGTCTCCCCGCCGCCAGCTGCATCCGCCAGTGCGTCAGGTATTGCATGGGCGCATGGCCCACGTACGACGTGAAACGTTCGGCCAGCACGGAGCGCGACGCGCCGGCCTCGCGCGCCAGCTCGGGCAACGTCCAGGCGTGGGCCGGTCGAGCGTGCAGACGAGAGAGCGCGCGCCCTACCACCGGATCCCGCAAGCCCCTCAGCCAACTGGCGCCGCCGCCCGAGGTCGTCGTCAGGTAACTGCGCATCACCTCGACGAACACCAGCTCGGCCAGTCTCAGCAAAACCGAGCGGCTGCCCGGACGAGCGGCTTGTGACTCGCTCACCGCGAACGCCAGCAGGGCGTTCAGCCGCGGCCCGGAATCGCCGTCGAGACGCACTCGCGCGAGGGCCGGCAGCGTGGTCAGCACCGGGTTGAACGGCCACGCGTCGCAACCCAGGAAACCGCACACGAGCCGCAGCCGCTCCGGCCCGTCCCCGCCCTCGGTCACGACCAGGGGCAGTCGACCCCCAGCCATGGCGCGAAACCAGCCGAGCGCGTCGCTCAACGACCACTCCGGGCGCACGTCGCGGGCGCTGGCGAGACGATACGCGTGTCCATGGGGCACGAGAATCACGTCGCCGGCGTCGCTTCAAGTCGACAGCGCGCTGTGGCCCGGGACTCGCACCAGCAGAACCCTCCGTCGACCGTGATACGAACGAGGTGTTCGCGCAAGAGGACAGGCGCCAGCTGCGCGGAGGCCGGGGCCTCCGTCGCCCAGGGCCAGCGCATGGTCGCCACGGCGGACGGTCGACGTGCTCGTGACTCCCGAGGATCAGCGCCGGCCGTGGCCGCTGCCTACGGCACACGTCGCTTCGGCAACGGTGCCGCCAGCCGTCACGACGACGCGGGAACAGCGGCGCATCGGGCGATGTGGGCGATGGGCGACTACGACCGCTTCGCGCGTGCCACCGTCTGGGAACTGGGCCCGACGCTGGTCGAGGCGTGTCGCATCACCCGCGGCCAGCGCGTGCTCGATGTGGCCGCCGGCAGCGGCAATGTGGCCATCCGCGCCGCCATGACCGGCGCGTCCGTGGTGGCCTCGGACCTGACCCCGGAGCACTTCGTGGCAGGACGGCGTGGCGCCGAGGCGGTGGGCGTCGACCTGGAGTGGATCGAAGGCGACGCCGAGGCCCTGCCGTTCGGCGACGCGACGTTCGATACGGTGACGTCGTGCTTCGGCGCCATGTTCGCCCCCGATCAGCAGGCCGTGGCGCGGGAACTCACGCGCGTCTGCCGGCCCGGCGGCACGATCGGGATGATGAACTTCACGCCTGACGGCACCGCTGGGGAGTTCTTCGCCGTGCTGGCCCCTCACGCACCGGCGCCGCCGCCAGGGGCCGACCCGCCCCTGCGCTGGGGGGAGGAGGCCAGCTCGGCGCTTACGCCATTCGCGCCTGGAGCTCCGCGTCGATCGCGTCCAGGAACTCGTCGGTCGTCAGAAACGGATGGTCGGCGCGAATCAGGATCGCCAGATCCTTGGTCATGCGGCCCGACTCGACCACGTCGACGCACACCTTCTCGAGCGTCTCGGCGAACTTCACCACGTCGGGCGTGCCGTCGAAGGTGCCGCGGTAGTAGAGCCCGCGCGTCCAGGCGTAGATCGAGGCGATCGGGTTGGTGGAGGTGGGCTTGCCCTGCTGGTGCATGCGGTAGTGGCGCGTGACCGTGCCGTGCGCGGCCTCGGCCTCGACGGTCTTGCCGTCGGGCGACATCAGCACCGAGGTCATGAGCCCGAGCGAGCCGTAGCCCTGGGCCACCGTGTCGCTCTGCACGTCGCCGTCGTAGTTCTTGCACGCCCACAGGTAGCCGCCGCTCCACTTCATGTTGGCGGCCACCATGTCGTCGATGAGGCGGTGCTCGTAGGTCAGGCCGGCGGCCTCGAACTTGGCCTTGAACTCGGCGTCGTAGACCTTCTGGAAGGTGTTCTTGAAGGTGCCGTCGTAGACCTTGAGGATGGTGTTCTTGGTCGAGAGATAGACCGGGTAATTGCGGCCGAGCGCGTAGGTGAAGCAGGCGCGGGCGAAGCCTTCGATCGACGCGTCGAGGTTGAACATCCCGAGCGCCACGCCGCTGCCGTTGGTCTTCATCACCTCGCGCGTTGATGGCCTTCGCCGCCGCCCGCGGGCGTCCAGCTCAAGGTGATCGTGCCGGCGCCGGGGAAGTGGAAGTCCTGGGCGCGGTACTGGTCGCCGAAGCCGTGACGGGCCACCACCACCGGCTTGTCCCAGTGCGGCACCAGGCGCGGCACGTTGGCGCAGATGATCGGCTCGCGGAAGATGGTGCCGTCGAGGATGTTGCGGATGGTGCCGTTCGGCGACCGCCACATCTGCTTCAGGTTGAATTCCTTGACCCGCGCCTCGTCCGGCGTGATCGTGGCGCACTTGACGGCCACCCCGTACTGCTTGGTGGCGTTGGCCGAGTCGACGGTGATCTGGTCGTTGGACGCGTCACGGGCCTCGATGCCGAGGTCGTAGTACTTCAGGTCGATGTCGAGATACGGCAGGATCAACTGTCTCGCGGATCTTCTGCCAGATGATGCGGGTCATCTCGTCGCCATCCATCTCGACGACGGGATTCTTGACCGTGATTTTCTTCACGTGAGGCTCCTTGTGACGCAACCGAACGGCCGATTATAGCCTGCGTACAGGGCAACGGCGGCGCCCGCCGGTGAGGGTGCCGCCGTTGTCGGCCACGCCGGACCTCGGCCCTCGCTACTTGACCGTGTCGTTGACCGCCGCCGTGCCGCTCACCAGTTTGCAGATGGACGAGTTGGCCAGCACCTGCGTCACTTCCAGCACGCCCGTCTGCTCGATGACCTTGTCGAGGAGCCTGCCGTCGGCATCCTTGATCTCGTCGACGACGTGATGGACTTCAAACTTTTGTCCCACTTTCACCCCGGCGCCGGCACCGCGATTGACGTAGTAGGAGCCCGCCCTGGTGCTGACGATCTGTCCCTCGGGCATCGTCGGCTGCATCGACTGCAGCGCGCCGACCTGCTCGCCGAGCTTCAGCACCACCTGTTCGACGGCCGGACGCAAGGCTTCCTGAGCCGCGCCTTGGTCGAAGGTCTGTTCGGCGCTGACGCCCTTGAAGTAGCCGCCGCCCATGCGCTTGTTGCCCTGGCCCACCGCGACGACCATGATCTCGCCGGTTTCGGTGTTCACGAGGCGGGCGTCGAGCTTGCTCTCGGCGTTCGCATAGGAGCCGCCGATGCCGCGCAGGCCGATCGACGTGCGCTTGACCGAGAACGCGGTGATCGAACCGGTCAGCAGAACCTGCACGCCGAGCAACTTGCCGACCTTGGCCGCGGTGGCGGACGTGACCGCGCCGCTGGCGCCCAGACCCTGCTCCTGCAGTATCGCGTCGAGCTGCGCTCGCTCGATGACGGTGTATTTGCCGGTCTGCACGAGCTGCGTCGCAAGCTCGTCGGCCGCGGCCCGTCCCAGGTTGTCGCCCCACCATGCCCAGGTGCTGCTGTTCTCGAAATTCGCCACCGCGATCCGAATCTTCGCCTGCGCCAGGACGGTGGACGGCGTGCCCACCAGGCTGGCGGCAAGCATGAGCAACACGGCTGTCAGTCGACCAAAGCAGACCATCGATCTCTCCTTCGCGCGGGTGGCCGCGCCGAACGTGCACGATCCTGCCGCGGAATGCCTTCCGGGTGGATGACTACGCGTGACTTATCGGCTGAACTGGCCGTTCGGTACAGGCTGTCCGTCAGAGATAGCGTCGAAATGAGCCGCGCGGGCTCGGCGCCCCCGATCCCGCGGCTTAGGCGTGCACGCCCGGGGCTTCATGCCCGGTCCGCTCGACGTACTCGATGTAGGAGCCCGGATAGATGTGGGGCTGGGCCTCGGTGCCGCTTTCCCCGCCCAGTTCGAGCACGCGGTTGCTCAGCCGGCGCAGGAAGGCGCGGTCGTGCGACACGAACAGCATCGTGCCCTCGAAGTTGGCCAGGGCCTCGAGGAGCATCTCCTTGGTGGCCAGGTCCAGGTGGTTGGTCGGCTCGTCGAGGACCAGGAAGTTCGGCGGGTTCAGCATCATCCGGGCGATGACCAGGCGCGTCTTCTCGCCGCCCGAGAGCGCCCGGATCTTCTTGTCGACGTCGTCGCCCGAGAAGCCGAAGGCGCCGGCCAGGCTGCGCAGCATGCCGATCGACTCCTCCGGGAAGTCGGCCTGCAACTGCTCCTCGATGGTCAGATCGGGATCGAGCACGTCGAGCGACTGCTGGGCGAAGTAACCCATCTGCAGGCTGGCGCCGAGGCGGATATCGCCGGCGTCGGGCTCGGTGCGGCCGGCGATCATCTTGAGCAGGGTCGACTTGCCGGCGCCGTTCTTCCCCATCACGCACCAGCGCTCACCGCGGCGGATGGTGAGGTTGACGCCGTCGTGCACGACCCGCTTGCCGTAGGCCTTGGTCACGCCTTCGAGCATCGCCACCTGGTCGCCCGAGCGCGACGGCTGACGGAAGTCGAAGGTCACGAGCTTGCGGCGCTTGGGCAGCTCGATCTTCTCGATCTTCTCGAGCGCCTTGACCCGGCTCTGCACCTGCGCGGCCTTGGCGGCGTGCGCGGCGAAGCGGTCGATGAAGCGCTGCTCCTTGGCCAGCATGGCCTGCTGGCGCGCGTAGGCGGCCTCGCGGTTGGTCTCGCGGATGGCGCGTTCGCGCTCGTAGAAGTCGTAGTTGCCCGAGTAGGTGGTGATCTCGCCGCCGTCGATCTCGGCGATCTTGGTGACGATGCGGTTCATGAACTCGCGGTCGTGCGAGGTCATGAGCAGGGCGCCGGGCAGGTTCTTCAGGAACGCCTCGAGCCAGATGATCGACTCGATGTCGAGGTGGTTGGTGGGCTCGTCCATGAGCAGCACGTCGGGCCGCCCGAGCAGCACGCGGGCCATGGCCACGCGCATCTTCCATCCGCCCGACAGGGCGCCCACGTCGCCGTCGATGCGGTCGTCCTCGAAGCCGAGCCCGTGCAGGATCTCGCGCGCCTGCGCCTCGAGCGCGTAGCCGCCGAGGTGATCGTATTCTTCCTGCACCTCGCCGAAGCGAGCCAGGATGCGGTCCATGTCGTCGGCCTGTGCCGGGTCCGACATGGCGTGGTTGAGGGACTCGAGCTCGTGGTGCAGATCCCCGACCCGTCCGCTGCCGAGGATGGCCTCGTCGATCACCGAGCGGCCGGCCATCTCGCCCACGTCCTGGCGGAAGTAGCCGATCGACAACTTGCGCGGCACCGACACGTCGCCCTCGTCGGCGGCTTCCTCGCCGACGATCATGCGGAAGAGCGTGGTCTTGCCGGCGCCGTTGGGGCCGACGAGGCCCACTTTCTCGCCCGGGTTCAACTGGAACGAGGCGTCGACGAAGAGAACCTGGCGGCCGTACTGCTTGCCGATGCGGGAAAAGGAAATCATGGGCGGAACTGCCATGGCATCCGTACCGGGCCGCCGCTAGAATGTGGCGGGCCACCGCCGTGAGCACTGCGCCGAGCACATCCCGTTCCGTCGTCACCGTCGCGCACGTCACGAGCTTCCGCTCCCGGCGGTCGCGCTGTTCGGCGCCCTGTTCTGGCCGCGACCTGGCGGCGGTGGCTGCGCGTCCGGCGCACGGGCTGCGGAGCTTCGGCCGATCACGACGAACGTGGCTAGCCGCCAGGACGGCCGGCCGAGCCCGCCAGCCAGCTCGCGATCCGGATCGGGTGCGCGTCTACCCGTTCCTCTGGTCCGGGCCGCAACGGGATCGCCTTCACCGGACGCGCGCCGCCGGCGCGCCTCCGCGCCGTCGAAGTGCGCCTGGCGCGACTCCCTGACGTCCGTCAGTTCGTCATCGGCCACAGCCACGGCGGCAACGTGGCCTTCACGAGCTGCGCGGCCGATGTCGGCGCGCCTGGCCGGTCTCGTGTGCCTCTCGACCTCCTGCGCCGCGGCCGCGACCGCGCGACGTCGACGAGGCCGTAACGTGGTCAAGCGGAGTCGTGGTGATCGGGCGATCTGGCGTACCTCGCCAGCCCGGATCCGTCGCCGCGGCCAGGTCTGGGTGAGCCTCGGCCGTGGCGGCCATCGGCCGTCGACGAGCCGTCTCGCGCGCCGGGATACGGCGCGAGGCTGCATGGGCGGTGCGCCAGGCGTCGTTCCCCGAGGCGGTCACTCGTGCCGGTAATTGACCATCCGCGCGCCGGCCGTCGAGCCTCGATCACGCTGGCCGCGCGCCGAGCTCCTGCTGTGGTCCGGCGAACGCGCTGTGGACCGTCGTGGCGGCCGTGCCGCCGTGAACGAAGGCCCTTGCGGAAGTTCACGATGGCCGGCCTCCGGCCGGCGCGCAGTTGGCGCACGCGCATCGCCGTGAATGGTCCTCGGCTCGTTGGGGATGGCTGATAGGTGTCGACGACCAGCACGACGTCCACCGCCTCGGGCAGGTTCGGACGGTCGGGCGCGCCTGCGCCGCCGGGCCACGCTGGCCGCTGCTGCCGCCGCGGCGCGACGGGTCAGGTGCGCGACCGTCGCGGGCTCTGAGGTCGATGGCGGCCCTGTGGCTTGGCCGTTCGGCGGCTGGCTGGCGGTCATCGCGCCGTTTGTCGAGGTCAACGTCGGATGTCGCCGCCTGGCGCGCCGCGAGCGGTGCTCTCAGCGCCTCGATGGCGCGGACTGGCGCACGCGCCTCTGCCACGATCGTCGCGGCTGGGCGTCTGTCGAATTCCTGCGCGCGTCCCGCTCCGGACGTCGAAACGGTGGTCCATGTGGCCCGGGCGCCGGCTCGCCGACGGCTTCTGGCTCGCCGGCGGCTGCAGGGCCGCGCTGGCGCCGCCGCCCCGAGGCTCGCACCTGGATCACGCTCGCGCCCGGCCTGCCTGAAGTCCACGCCGCCAGCACGCCACGCGTCGACACGGCCAGCACCGGGTAGGTCGTGGGACCCGGGACGCCGCGGCCGTCAGGCGCGCCGGCGGGGCGAAGCGCATCGAGCCGTCGGCCTGACGCGTCCCCACGCTGTAGGCCGCGGCGCGGACGCCGCCGAGCGACTCGTCCCAGGCCGCCACGATGTGGTCGCCGGCGGCCACTACCTGCGGATGCGACGGCTTGGGCGCGCCCAGCGTCGGGATGCGCGTGCGCGCGGTGAAGCCGCCCTCGTCGCGCATCGCCGCGTAGAACAGCGCCCCCAGCGGCTCGGCGCCGGGGATGACCGTGG
This sequence comes from uncultured Acidobacteriota bacterium, assembly GCA_963834325.1. Taxonomy (GTDB): domain Bacteria; phylum Acidobacteriota; class Vicinamibacteria; order Vicinamibacterales; family UBA2999; genus CADEFD01. Next base: position 490,879 of record CAWIBL010000012.1, on the reverse strand, counting down.
GCCACACGATGTGCACCCGCTGATCCGGACCTGCCGCCAGCGCCGGTCCGTCGTCGGGGCAGCCGTTGATCGACCAGCCGTCGGCGCTCACGCGGATCGGCGCGGCAAACGTGCGGCCGCCGTCGGCCGACTCGGTGAACGCCATGTCCCGCATGTCGCCGGCATAGACGTGGCGCCACGCTGCGACCAGGCGTCGGCCAGGCAGGGCGATGAGCGCCGTCTTGCAGCAGTAGCAGACGCCCGAGGTTACCGCCCGTTCGGGCTCGGCCCGGGCCCCGAACGACGCGTAGTAGAGGCTCGACTTCTGCGCCATGGCCACGCCGTCTGCGGCGGCCGCGTCCATCGAGTGGGCGGCATGTTCGCCGCCCGGCGTGGCCAGGCCGCGATGGTCGAGCCACACCACGTGCGCCACGCCCTCGGCATCGAGCGTCAGCGCGTGCCAGCCGCGGTCGCCGGCGGCGCCGGCCGCCTGCAGCGACACCGGCGCGCTGAAGGTCGCGCCGCCGTCTCCACTGCGGGCGATCTTGATCTCGGTGCCCTGATCCTTGGCATTCCAGGCCACCGCCACCTCCGGCGGCGCGCCGGCCCGCACCCGCAACGCCACGCGCGGCGGAATCTCGCCGCTCACGCGGCCGTCGCCGACCACGGTGTTCACCTGCACCGGGGCGGTGAAGGTGGCGCCGCCGTCACCGCTCATGGCCACGAAGATGTCGGATTTACCGCCGCCGGCGGCCGCCCACGCCACGGCGACCGTCTCGCCCGCGGCGGCAATCCAGGGCGCTGAGCTGGAACGGCCAGCCACCGTCAGCGTGACCGGCGCACCGGCCTCCTGCCGAGCGAGCGCGAGCGACGCGGTAAACGAGAACAAGATGACGAGCAGAAACAGGAACCTGGACATACGGGCCATGGGACACCTCGAGAACGTGAACGCCGCCGGGATCCGCACGCAGACCTCGGGCAAGACAGACGCGTGGCGTTCAGGCGCGAGGCGGCGGCGCGTCGGGCGGGAGCGAGAGACTACGCCGGGGTCCGGAGGGAGGCCAGGCCGCCATCACCGCGGTGCATTGCACGAGCGGCAGTTCGAGTGGACCGTGCGGCGCCGTGCCGTGCAGCAGCACCGCGGCTAGCGCCGCCGCCGGGGCATCACAGGTGCCTGCGAGTCGGTCGTTGGCGGCGCCGGGCCGGGCCGGGCGATGCATCGGGCAGGTTGCGCCGTCGGCCGCCGGCGGCTCGGCCGCCGCCAGCTCATGGCAGGCCGGCGCGGCCGGGGCCGCGTCGTGGGAGTGCGCGGCACAACAATCGCGCGGCACCACGGCAGAGAACGTCAGCGCGTGGCACACGAGCCACACGCAGACGCCGCCGCGGAGGTGCCGACGCGCCTCAACCATGGCCTTACGGCATGATCTCGATCTCGGGGTCGAAGACCTCGACGCCGTCGATGAGGATGCTGTAGCGGAAGCGCTTCCCCGCCTTGACGTCCGAACGCACGGTGGCCCGGGTCGCCCGCTCGAACTCCTTGGGCTCGCCCTTCAGGGGGTTCTTGTCCTTCCACTTGATCGACACCTTGTAGGGCGTGTCGCTGGCCGCGTTCACGACGGTCCAGTCGACGATGTCGCCGGCGCGCACGGTGAGCGTCTCCGGTGTGGCGCTGACGCGCACGCCCTTGCCCCGGACCGTGGACGGAAAGACGAAGATCGTCGAATACCTCACCCTGCCTCGAGCGGCCATGTCGATGCTCCTTGTGGAAGTCGTGCGTTGCTGGGCAACGATACACCAGCCGCGCGACGGCCGGCGTCTACGTCCCCATCAGCGACGCGAACCGGGGCAGGGCGCGCAGCGTGGCGAAGTCGTCGTCCGAGGCCGCCCGGGTGCGGCTGACACCGAGGGCCAGCGCCTGCTGCAGCGCCGCCACCGCGTCGTCGCCGCGCCCCGCCAGGGCATGCACGGCCGCGGCGCGGTACCAGACCTGCGGGTCCTTCGGCGCCCGCCGCAGCGCCTCGTTCACGCGCTGCAGCGCGGCGGCGCCCTGGCCCGCCTTCTGCAGGTACAAGGCCAGAGCCGACAGGTCCTGAACGGCGGTCGGATTCACCGCCAGCTGCGTCTCGGCCAGGTCGGCCGCCTGCCGGTACGAGCCGGCGGCCTCGGCCTGGCGACCGAGCTTGAGCAGGGCGTCGCCGAGATTGCGGTGGGTGCGGTGTTCGTTGGGCCGCAGCGCGATGGCCCGGCGGAAGGCCTCGGCCGCCTTCGCGTAATCGCGCCGCTCGTAGTAGACGACGCCGAGATTCGAGTAGGCCTGCGCCGCCGGGGCGATGGCGATGGCCTTCTCGTAGAACTCCACGGCGCGGGCGCTGTCGCCGGTCGTCTGGGCGATCGCGCCGAGTTGCTGATAGCCGACGGCGTTGTCCGGTTGCAGCGCGACCAGCCGCTCGGCGCTCTCGCGCGCCTCGTCGTAGCGCGCGGCCTGGAAGAGGGCGCGGCCCATCTCGGCGTACGGCTGCCAGTTGTTGGGCCGCGCGGCGATGGCCCGGCGCCATTCGGCCACCGCTTCGTCGAGCCGGCCGAGCGCGGCCAGGGCCCGCCCCAGGTGCAGGCGCGCTTCGTCGTTGTTCGGCTGCAACGCCAGCGTGCGCTGGAGTTCGGTGACAGCGGCGGCGGTGCGGCCGCTGTCGACCAGGCCACGGGCGTAGGTCAGGCGCACCGAGGGCTGATCGGGGGCAAGCTGCAGCGCGTTCTGCCCGGCCCGCTCGGCCTGGTCGGCGTACTTCGGATCGCGCGTGGCGTTGTAGAGCTCCCAGTAGGTCTCGCCGAGGGCCGCGTGCGCATCGACGAAGCGGGCGTCGAGCCGCAGGGCCTCGCCGAAGGCGACGGTGGCGCGCTGCAGGTTGCCGGGCGTGTCACGGCGCTCGAGCGCGGCCCGGCCGCGCCAATACGCGTCGAGGGCGTTGGCATTCGAGGTCGGCGGCGTGTTGAGCCGATCGCGGACCTGTTGCGACATCTGGCCGCTGAGCGCGCCGCCGAGCCCGGCGGCCAGGCGCGCCTGCATCTCGAACACCCGGTCCGCGGCGCCCTCGACCGCGTCCGCCCAGGCCACCGAGCCGTCCTGGCGCAACAGGTTCAGCCCGAGCCGCAGCAGGGGCCCGGCCGCCTGCACGGTGCCCTCGACGACGAAGGTGGCGCCGAGGTCGCGGGCGATGTCGCCCGGATTGGTATGGCGGGCCCGCGCCTCCTCGACCGCCGTGCGCGACAGCACGGTCGTCGCCGGCAGCGTCGCCAGGCTGGTGATCAAGCTGTCGGCCACGCCCGCCGCGAGGTAGTCGTTGGCGGCCGTGCCGGTGCCGTTCGTGAGCGGCAGCACGGCAATCACCGGGTTCTCGACGTCGAGGCGAACCGGGCGGGTGATCGCCCACACGGCGGCGCCGGCGAGGGCCAGCCCCAGCGCCGCGGCCACGGCCCAGCGTTGCCATGGCGGCGCGGGGGGCGGCGCGGCCGGCGCGAGCAGGGCCCGCAATTCGTCGGCCACCAGCCGGGCCCGCGGCGGGCGCAGCGCCGGGTCGGCGGCGAGCAGCCGCGCCACCAGCTTGTCGAGCGCCGGGGTCACCGCCGGCACGAGCGTGGCCAGGCGCCGGGCGATGCGCTCGATCGAGGCGCGGGCCAGCGTGAAGGGCTCGCGCTCGGGGAAGGGGCGCTTGCCGCTGACCATCTCGAAGAGCACCACGCCGAGTCCGTAGAGATCGGAGCGTTCGTCGGCCGGGCGTCCCGCCCACTGCTCCGGGGCCACGTAGCCGGGCGTGCCCATGAAGCCCTCGTCGCCGTCGGTGCCGGGACGGCCGCCTGGACGGAAGCGCGCAATGCCGAAGTCGAGAATCTTTACGACCCCGCCGGGCCCCAGCATGATGTTGGACGGCTTCAGATCGCGGTGCAGCACGCCGCCGCCGTGCGCCACGTCGAGGGCCTCGGCGAGTTGGACGGCAATGCGGACGGCCTGGTCTTCGGGCAGCGGGCCGCGGGCGAGGCGGGCGGCCAATGTCTCGCCCTCGACGTACTCGAAGACGATGGCGATGTTGCCGTCGTGCTCGACGACGTCGAAGACCTCGGCGATGGCGGGATGGCTGATGGCCGCGGCGGCGCGGGCTTCGTCGAGCAGTTGGGCGCGCCCGCCGGTCGTCCCGGCCTGGGCCGCGGACACGGTCTTCAACGCCACCCGGCGCCCCAGGCGCGTGTCCTCGGCAAGCACCACCGTGCCCATGCCGCCGTGGCCGAGCTCGCGCACTACCCGATACGGGCCGATGGTCGCGCCGTTCACCGGTGAAGCACCTCGAAGGGAAGGGAGGGCCTCGGCATACGACGACGGGCGCCGGAGGGCAAGCCCCGGCGCCCGTCACGCAGTGCTACTCGATGGCCGTGCCGCTCACTGCTGCATCGAGGTCTTGCCCTTGGCGGCAATGGCCTTGTTGATCGCCGCGATGGTGTGGTCGGCGCGGAACGCCACGATCTTCTTCGCCAGCGCCGTGGCCGCGGCCCGGTCGCCAATCGACACGCCGTCGATGGTCGCCTTGCCGGCCTTGACCCGCTCGTCATAGCGCACCGACTTGGGGTCGTCGATGAACATGTTGAGGGTGATGATCGGATCGTCGTGCATGCCGTCGCTCTTGCGATCCTTGGGCAGGGCGCCCTCGTCCTCGAAGTGCTTGGTGACCACGTTGTAGGTGTAGTAGTCGGGGATGTGCAGGGCCAGCGCCTTGCCGGCCCACTTGGTCGTGAGCTTGTCGGCCACGGCCTGCTGGCCCTTCTGGTTGCCGCCGCTGTCGCCGATGAACACGATGGTCTTGAAGCCGTGCGCCTGGAGGCTCTCGGCGATGTCGGTCAGGACCGCCTGGAAGGTCTCTTCACGCATGGTGATGGTGCCGGGGCTGGACATGTGGCCGGTCTTCTTCTCGATGTCGCCCTCGGGCACGTACTTCACGATCGGCGCGCAGACGGCGTTGCCGAGCTTGCGGGCGATGGCGTCGCAGTTGGTGTGCAGCACGTAGTTGTGCTTGCCGGTGACCAGCCACGGGCCGTTGGGCTCCATGCCGCCGGTGGCGACGATGGCGGTGGTCTTGCCGTCCTTGAGCGCGTCGCGGACATCCATCCACGTCATCTCTTCGAGCCACACCGTGTCGGCCTTGGGCAGCGGGTTCGGCGCGTCGGCGCAGTTGTACGGGTTGTCGCGGCAGTCGCCGCCGCCCATCGAGCGTGGATCGGGCGTACGCCGCGGGCCCTGCTGGGCCGCCGTGAAGGCGCCGGCCGCCAGGATCACCGTCGCGAGAGCGAACATCGTCTTCTTCATGCGCTGAACTCCTCTGATCGAACTGCAAGGTCGGCACCCCGGCCGAGGGTCTGGACGACGGCCGGGCGGGCTGCCGCGGACGGCAGCCCCGGGGGTGGCCCCGGCGACCGCCCTATTCTGTGCCAGATCGGGCGCGTGGCGCGCGCCGGGTCGGCGCGGCGCAGGCGTGCCGCGGGGGCGCGGCGGCGCCTCGCGGCGGTCTACGGAGTGCGCACGGCCGCCGACACCTGGAGGGTGTCGCCGGTGTCGGTTTTCAGCGTCAGGGCCACCGTGTCGCCGGCGGCGAGCGGCCGGGTCAACCCGATGAGCCGCAGATGCGGCGCGGTCACGGCGGCGTCGACACCGCCGTAGGCCGGCAGGGCGAGCTCCGGCACCACGGCCGGATCGGCGGGGCCGGCGGCGGCGGCGCGGAATTCGACCGTGGCCGCGGCGTCGGTGGTCGCCGACACCACGAAGACCTCGTACATCGAGGGGTTCTTCAACTCGACGTAGGCCGCGGCCCACGTCGCGCCGGCCGCGGGCGCGGCCACCCACGCCGAGACCGCCGACGGGCCGGTCTGCGCCAGGGCCGACGACCCGAGCGCCAGCGCCAGGATGAACGAGATCACACCGATGCGCCGCATCGCACACTCCCCCTGCCGCCGTCGTCGGCAGCCCTGCGAGCAGTGTAACGCGGGCGCCGGGTCAGGCGGCAGGCTCCTGCGCGAGCGCGAAGCGCCACGCCTTCCGGTCGCGCACCAGGGCGCCGGCGGCCTCGGCGTCGAGCGGCCGGGCGAACAGATAGCCCTGCGCGAAGCCGCAGCCGAGGGCGCGGAGCTGCTCGTGCTGGGCCTCGGTCTCGATGCCCTCGGCGGTCACCGTCAGGCCGAGCTGCTCGGCCAGCATCACGATCGCGCGCAGGATGGCCGGGTGGCGCCGCTCGCTGGCAATGAAGGAGCGATCGAGCTTGAGCCCTGAGATCGGCAGTTCGTGCAGGCACGACAGCGACGAGTAGCCGGTCCCGAAATCGTCGAGGACGACGCGCAGCCCCGCGTCGCGGAACTGGCGCAGCGTTTCGGCGGCGCGATCGATGTTGCCGATGGCCGCCGACTCGGTAATCTCGACGACGATGTCGGCGGGCCGCAGCCCGTGCTCGGCAATCGTGTCGAGCAGCGTGGCCAGCACCCCTTCTTCGGCAAACTGCGAGCTGGCGAAGTTCACGTTGACCCACACCGGCGCGCCCGTCGGGTAGGCGTCGCGCCAGGCCCGGAGCTGGCGGCACACGGCGGTCACGAACTTGCGGCCGATGGGCAGGATGAGGCCGTTGGCCTCGATGAGCGGCACGAACACGCCCGGCGGAACCAGCGTGCCGTCCGGCTGACGCCAGCGGATCAGCGCCTCGAACCCGGCCAGCTGCCCGGTCTCGAGGTCGATGAGCGGCTGGAAATAGGGCAGGAACTCGTCGCGCTCGAGGCCGAGACGCAGCGCGGTTTCGAGCCGCAGCCGCTCGATGACCCGCTCGCGCATGCCCACGTCGAAGACCTCGATGCGGCCCTTGCCGACGCTCTTGGCCCGGGCCATGGCGGTGTCGGCGTCGCGCAGCAGGTCGTGGGGCGTGGCCGGGTCGCCGCCGCCGATGGCGATGCCGATGCTGCCGGTCGTGAAGATTTCGCGGCCGTCGATCACGAACGGCTGCGCCAGGGCGCGCTGCACCAGGTCGGCCACGCGGGTGGCGGCCACGGCGTCGCGCACGTGCGGCAGCAGGATGACGAACTCGTCGCCGCCGAGCCGGGCCACGGTGTGCTCGCCCGGCGCTTCCGGCCCGAGGCGGACCGCGCCGTCGGCGGCCCGCAGCGTCCCCTCGAGGCGCCGGGCCACCGCCCGCAGCAGCTGGTCGCCGCAGTGCTGGCCGTGGCCTTCGTTCACCAGCTTGAAATCGTCGAGGTCGAGCATCAGCACGGCGCAGCGGCCAGCCGCGGCGTCGGCATGCTGGCACAGCCAGCGCTCGAGGCGGTCGTGGAGCAGCATCCGGTTGGGCAAACCGGTCAGGCCGTCCATGACCTTGCTGTCGGTGATGTCGGACTGGGAGCCGGCCAGGCGCACCGGCGCGCCGTGCCGGTCGCGGACGACCATGCCGCGGGCCAGCACCCAACGGTAGGCGCCGGACTGGTGACGGATCCGGTGCTCGTTCTCGAAGTGCGCGGCGGCGCCCGACAGGTGCGCCTCGAGGTCCTGGCGCAACCGCGGCAGGTCCTCGACGTGCACGCGCCCGAACCACTCGTCGGGGGCGGCGCCGATCTCGGCGCCGGCGGCGCCGACAATCGCCTTCCACCGGTCCGAGTAGTAGATCCGCCGCGCCACCAGATCCCAGTCCCACAGGCCGTCGTTGGCGCCCTTGGCCGCCAGCGCGTAGCGTTCCTCGCTGGCCCGCAGCCGCGCTTCCGCCTCCTGCAGCGCCAGCTGCGTACGCAGCCGCGCCAGCGCCACCGGGAAGTCGATGGGCTTGGTGAGGTAGTCGTTGGCGCCCAGGTCGAGCGCGGTCACGATGTCCTCGCTCTGGTCCTTCGCGGTCACCATCAGCACCGGCAGCTCCGCCGGCGACCAGCGCGCGCGGATGGCCCGCAGCACGTCGAGGCCGCTCATCCCCGGCATCTGCACGTCGAGCAGCACGGCGGCGGCCGGCTGGCGCGACAGCGTGTCGAGCGCCTCCTGGCCGGAGGCGGCCAGCACCGACAGGTAGCCGCGCTTCTCGAGGCGGCGCGACAGCATGTCGCGATTGGCCACTTCGTCGTCCACGATCAGGATGGGCGGCGCCGAGGTCACGCCGCGTCCTCCCCCGCCGGCGCGGCGCCGGCGGTCATGCTGGACAGGCGCTCGGCCGGGCGCGGCAGCCACACCGAGAACGTCGAGCCGACGCCGTCGGCGCTCTCGACCTCCACGCGCCCGCCGAGCAGCGCGCACAGGCGGCGGCTGATGGCCAGGCCGAGACCGGTGCCGCCGAAACGGCGGGTGTTGCTGGCGTCGATCTGCGCGAAGTCCTGGAACAGCCGGCCGACCTGATCGGCCGGAATGCCGATGCCCGAATCGCGCACCGCCAGCACGACGCCGGCTCGCCCCTCGAAGGCGCTCGACCGCACCACCAGCTCCACCCGGCCGCGCTCGGTGAACTTGACGGCGTTGCCGAGCAGGGTCATCACCACCTGCCGCAGCTTCGCCCGGTCGGTGAACGAGGGTGGTCAGCCCCGGTTCGACCGCGGCCGTCAGCGTGAGGCCCTTGGCGTCGGCCGCCGCCCGCGCCGTGGACGCCGCGTCGGCCACGAAGACGGTCAGGTCGACGGTGTCGAGCTCGACGGCGACGCGGCCGGCTTCGAGCCGCGCGATGTCGAGCATCGCGTTGATGATGTGCAGCAGCCGCCGCCCGGCCTGGTGGATGCGGTCCAAATCCTCACGCGCCCCCGGGGCCGCGTCTTCGGCGAGCAGCTCGCTGTAGCCGAGGATGGCGTTGAGCGGGGTGCGCAGCTCGTGGCTCAGGGTCGAGAGAAACGCGGTCTTGGCGACGCCGGCCGCCTCGACCTCTTGCCTGGCCAGACGCAGTTCGGCGCTGCGCCGCGCCTCGGTGACGTCGCGGACCACGGCCATCACGGCCTCGTCGCCGAGCGGCGCCAGCCGCATCTCGAGCACCACCTCGGCGCCGTGGTCGCGGCGCGTGAGCGTTACCGTCGTGACTTCACCAAGCGCCCGGGTGCGCGTGAGCGCCGCCTCGACCGCTGCCACCTCGCCCGGGCCGGCCACCTCGTGAAGCCGCGTGCCCACGAGGGCCACCGGGGCGGCGCCAAGCGCCGGCACCATGCGGCCGCGCTGCGCGGTGATGACGCCGTCGGCCCCGACCTGGAGCAAAAGGTCGGGGAACGCCTGGAGGAGCCCGTTCAGCTCGGCGTAAACGGGCAGCGGTTCGCCTAGCGGGGTGGCCATCGACTCGGCCGGGGTGACGGGGCGCGCAGTGGTGAGCATGGAAAGGATCCGGCGTGACGGCCCTTGGGCTCGCCCGCCGGCCTTGACATCGGCCCCAGCGGCTGCAGCTTGAGTCGCCGCTCCATCCCGGCGCGCCAAGCGGCTAGCGCCGGTTGATCAGGAACTCCTGCACCTTGCCGTCGGGGGTGCGGTACATCAAGGTCGTCGCCGCCGTGGAGCCGAGCATCAGGCGGAGGCTCGACACCTCCATACCGCCGCGCTCGCGGATCGGGCCGGCCGACACCTCGCCCACCTCGCCGGCCGCCTGCAACGAGGCCGCGATGACGTCCAACCGGGCCGGCGACAAAAAGGCGCTGTACTCCTCGCCGAGCAGCCCGCGGTCGACCTCGCCTTCCCGGATCTGCGCCAGCAGGCGCAGGGCCAGGTCGCGGGCCGGCGGGCCGGCCACGACCGGGGCATCGGCGGCCGGCATCAGCTGGGCCAGCACCGCGCTCTCGATGGCGTCGAGCACGCCACCGGCCCAATCGGCGTTGGCCATCACCACGACGCCCGAACGCGAGGCCGGGATGAAGGCGTTGCGGGCGTTGAAGCCGCTCACCGCCCCGCCGTGCTGGAGCACGAGCACCGGGCCGCGATCGCGAATCGACTGGCCGCAGCCGTAGCCGCTCGACCGGCCGTCGCTGAGCGTGCGGGCCGTGCTCATGACCGCCAGCGACGCCGGCGTCAGGACCTTGCCGGTCATCAGCGCCAGGTCCCAGGCCAGCAGGTCGCTGGGGGTGGACCACAGCCCCCCGGCAGCGCCAATCCAGCCCGTGCCCTCGGGCACGGCCGGTTCGGCCGGGCCGAGGCCGAGCGGGGTATAGCCTTCGGCCATGCCCGGACCGCCGCGGGCCGGCTCGTAGCGCGTGTGCCGCAGGCCGAGCGGCGCAATCAACCGGCGCTCCAGCGCGGCGGCAAACGGTTCGCGGCCGGCGATTTCGGCGATGCGCCCGAGCAGCAGATAGCCGGTGTTGCTGTAGGAGTAGCGCGAGCGCGGCTCGAAGTCGAGCGGCCGGGAGGCGAACTCGGTGATGATCTCGGCGCTCGGGCGGGGCGCGGCCATCGGCCGGTCGACGAAGTCGAGCGGATAGTAGTCGCGATAGCCCGACACCATGCCGGCCACGTCGCGCACGGTGATGTCGGCGGCGCGGGTCAGCGACGGCGCATACTTGGCCACTGGATCGTCGAACGACAGCCGGCCTTCCTGCTCCAGTTGCAGGGCCACCGCGCAGGTGAACTGTTTGGTCACCGAGCCGATGGCAAAGAGCGTGTCCGGCGTCACCGGCGTTTTCGCGGCGACGTCGGCCAGGCCGTAACCCCGGGCGAAGATCACCTCGCCGTCGCGCATCACCCCGACGGTGACGCCGATGGCTCGCTGTGCCGCCACCGCGGCGGCCACGAAGCGGTCGAGGTCGTCGGCGCCGAGCGAGGCGAGTTCCGGCGTGGCTGGGGCGGCGGGCGGGAGAGCCGCTGGAGACAACGCCGACGCAGCCTCGGGCGCCGGCGGCGCGGGCCGGCAGGCGGCAACGGTGAGCGCGACGACGAGCGGCAGAATGCGGGACATGGGCGTCTCTCGAACACGCCGGCCCCGCGGAGCGGCGTGCTCCGCCGCGGCCGGCGCGAGCGAGAGTCTACCGCCGAATCGCGGCCCCTACGGCGGGGCCCGCGTTCCATGCGCTGCTTTTCCGCTTGCCATCCGCTGAGGAAATGTGGACCCTACTCGATCAACGGGATAGCCAACCCAGGGGAACCGCCGGCCCGGCCGTCTCCCTCGCGAAGGAGCTCGACATGAAGCGTTCGCTGGTGATGGTGGCAGGTGCGTGCCTCGTTTCGGTGGTGGCTGCCGGCAGCGCGGCGGCGCAGACGCCGGCCCCGGCCCCGGTCTCCGGGCCGACGTTCACCAAGGACGTGGCGCCCATCCTCAACAAGAACTGCGTGAGCTGCCATCGCCCCGGCGAGATCGGGCCGATGTCGTTCCTGTCCTACGAGAGCACCCGGCCGTGGGCCCGCTCGATCCGCGAGAAGGTCGTGTCGCGTGAGATGCCGCCGTGGGCCGCCGACCCGGCGCACAGCATGAAGATGCGCAACGACCGCAGCCTGCCGCAGGCCGACATCGACACCGTGGTGGCCTGGGTGGCGGCCGGCGCGCCGCGCGGCAACCCGGCCGACCAGCCGCCGGCCCCGACCTTCGCCAGCGGCTGGCAGCTGGGCGAGCCCGACTTCGTCTTCGAGCAGCCGGTCGAATGGACGGTCAAGCCCGACGCGCAGGAACCCTACCTCTATTTCTACGAGAAGATTCCGTTCACCGAAGACAAGTTCGCCAGCGGCGTCGAGATCCGCCCCAGCACCTTCAGCGTCGTGCACCATTCGGGCGTCTACATCATCGACATCCCGGACGGCTACACGGTGAAGGACGGCTATCTCTACGACGCGCAGGGCAAGCAGGTGCCGCCGACCGAGCCGATGGGCAAGCGGGTCGTCGACGGCGACGGCCTGGCCGGCGCCGACAAGGTCATCTCCTACGTGCCCGGGCGCGGTTACGAAGCGCATCCGCAGGGTTTCGCCAAGCGCATTCCCGCCGGCAAGTACCTGCGCTGGGTGATGCACTACAACCCGACCGGCCAGCCGGAAAAGGATCGCAGCAAGCTCGGGCTGTGGTGGGCCAAGGGTCCGGTCACGCACGAAGTGCTGAACCTGCAGGCGGGCGACCCGGTGCCGGGCAGCGGCGGCCGCGGTCTCTACTTCGCGCAAGGGAAAGAGGTGCTCTACGAGTCGGACGACACGACCGGCCGGCGCGGCAAGACGCCCACCATTCCGCCCTACACCGAGGCCTTCAAGATGATGGGCATCACCCCGGTGAACGAGGCCATCACCCTCTACGCGCTGACCCCGCACATGCACCTGCGCGGCAAGAGCATGAAGTGGTGGGTCACCTATCCCGACGGCCGTGAGGAAACGATTCTCGACGTGCCCAACTTCGACTTCAACTGGCAGATCCAGTACAAGCTCGAGAAGCCGCTCAAGCTGCCGGCCGGAAGCAAGATCACCAACGTGGCGATCTACGACAACTCGGTCAAGAACAAGTGGAATCCGGCCCCGGAGAAGGACGTCTACTGGTCGGAACAGAGCTGGGACGAGATGTACCAGCCGACCACGCAGTTCTCGGTCGACAGCCGCGACCTGACCAAGGCCCGGCGCGGCACGAGCGACCAGCCGCGGCAGCAGCGCTGAGGGCCGGGGTCATGCAGCGACGAACGACCATCGCGCTGGTGGTGGCCGCGGGCGTGGCCACGCTGGCGACCGGGACTGCCGCCCAAGCGCCGCAACCGGAGCTGCCGAAGAGCCAGGTGCCGACCCTGGGCCGGCCCACCCGGGCGGACGATCCGGCGCCGTTGCTCGACTTCTGGGCCTACTTCAAGGGCGCCTGGAACGTCACCTGGGACTACCCGGAAAGCCCGCTCGGCCCGGCCGACGTGCTCACCGGCAAGACGATCTACGCCGAGAAGGGCCCCGCCCGTTTCGAGGCGCGCACCGAGGCGGAGAACGGCGGCGGCGCCTTCACCATCACCGAGACCATCGACTACGTCCGCGAGGCGCGGACCATCACCCGCGCGGTCACCGACAGCCGCGGCTTTGCCTATACGCAATCGGGCACCGTGGCTGGCGACCTCGGCGGCCAGTTCATCATCCGTCTCGACGGCGCCCCCTTCACCCATCAAGGTCATTCCGTGCGCATCAACAGCGTCATGCGGCTGCTCGCGCCGCTCAACTACCGCACGCAGACGACCGTCTCGGTCGACGGCGGTCCGTTCACGAACTACGGCAATCCCTGGTGGCGCAAGGACGTCACCGCGCGATGACCCGGCCGTTGGCCGGGCTGCTCGCCGTCGCCGGGCTCGTGGCGGCCGGGCCGGTGGCCGCGACGGCGCAGGACAAGGTGCCGGTGGTGGCGGTCACGGGCTGCCTGTCAGGTCAGGGCGGCGCCTGGCTGCTCACGAACGCCACCGCACCCGTGCCGAGCATCGCCAATGCGCCTCCCGCGGGGCAGAAGGTCACCGGGCCCACTTCCGGGACGCAGAAGTACCGGCTGATCGGCGTGTCGGAGTTCGATCTGCCGGCGCACCAGGGCCACACCATGCTCGTGAAGGGCCTGCTCGTGAAGGCCGCCGCCGAGACGCGGGTGAACGTGACGTCGGTGACGATGGTGTCGTCCACCTGCGCCGCGCCGACGCCGCCCTGATCCGGCCGGCGTTCAAGCGCGGCCGGCCGCTGCCGATTGTGTCGTCGCTCGACCGCACTGCGGCCGCCCTGTCGTGGCCCTGGCGGCACGTTCCTTTCCGGTAGGACCTGTCGCACAACGGGGCAGCACGGGGCGCGCGCGGACCGCCGCCGGAGCGCGCCCGCGGCGGCGCAAGCCCTTGCCGTGTCGTCGCTTGCGGGAACCGGCCAGACACTGGCAGCGGCCTTGCTGACGGAGGCGGGACAGGAGTCCCCCAATGACACCGTCTGCCTCTCTCGTTCTCTTCTGCTGCGCCGTCACCGTGCAGGGGCTGGTGCCTCGTCCCGCTGCCGCGCAGTCCCTGGTCGATGCGGCCCGGGCGGCCATCGCCCAGTCCACCGGCGCTCCGAGCTTCCGGGTGCACAGCACCCGGCAGGATCCCGCGGCCCGACAGCTCGTCGTCGCCGGCACCGGCTTCCGTCCCGACGTCACCGTCACGCTGAACGGCGCCCGCCTGACCGTGGTCTCGGTGCTGAGCCACGAGATCCGGGCGGCGCTGCCGCCGCTCGGCGCGGGCACCTACCGGCTGGTCGTGGATCAGCGCTGGGCCGACGCGCGGCCCTTCGTCGTCACCATCGGGCTCGGCGCCGCTGGCGATTCCGGGGGGCTCGGGCCGGCCGGTCCCCCAGGGCCGATGGGGCCGCAAGGTCCCGCCGGACCCGCCGGGTCGCAGGGCTCCCAGGGGCCGCCGGGCCCCGCGGGCGCGGCCGGCGGACTCACCGTCGTCGCCGCCAACGGCGCCGTGTTCGGCATGCTCGTCAACTACGGCATGGGCCAGCCCTCGGTCGTGGCGGTGCAGGATGACGGCACGTGGCTGGGCGCGCCGCTCAACCCCGACGGCGTCTCGCCCATGAGCTATCTACGCGCTCTATGCCGACACCACCTGCGGCACCGCGCCGTTTGTGCCCTTCGACGCCAACCCGGCGCCGTTCCTGCGCCTGCTCCAGACCGTCAACAGCGGCGATGCCACGGCCTACTACGCCGGCAACCCGGCGCGGGTGCAGGCCTTCGGCAGCTTGTCGCCGCTCGGCCGTCCCGACCAGTGCCAGCCGACCGCCGGCGGCGGCTGGGATCAGCCGATGCTGGCCGGACCACTGCGCACCTTTGACCTGTCGCGCTTCCCCGCGCCGTTCGTTCTCAAATAGGCGGCAGGTCGGCGGCGCGGGCGAGGCTACGCCTGCGCCGCCAGTTCCTCGACCGGCTGCGCCACTGCCTGGACCGACAGGCTGACCTTGACCTCGTCGCCGACCAGGAAACCGCCGGCTTCGATCGCGGCGTTCCAGTTCAACCCGAAGTCCTTGCGGTTGAGCGTCACTTCGCCTTCGAAGGCCGCGCGCTCGTTGCCCCAGGGATCCTTGGCCGCGCCGAGGTAGGTGACCGCCAGGACGATCGGCTTGGTCACGCCGCGCAGGCTGAGCTCGCCGGCCACGTCGAACTGCTGGCCGCCGCGGGGCGTGACCGCCGTGCTCGTGAAGGTGATGGTCGGGTGCGTCTCGACGGCGAAGAAGTCGTCGCTGCGCAGGTGGGCGTCGCGGTCGGGCGTCGCCGTGTCGATGCTGGCGGCCTGAATCGTGAAGGTCACCGACGAGCGCTCGGGCGCCTGCTCGTCGAACTGGATGAGCCCGGCGAAGTCGGCAAAGCGGCCGCGGACCTTGGTGATGAGGTGGCGGACCTGGAAAGCAGCTTCGGAATGGGTCTTGTCGATCTCGAACGTGCGGGTCATGGCGGGCTCCTGGTCAGGCGACGGCTACATCATGTCTGAACGGTAACCGTGTACACGAACATGTGATCAAAAAAACTCCCGCCCGGTCGGCGGGACGCATTCCAGTCACTAAGTATCTGTTTCAACAAGAAGATTACCGTTTCAACAGATACCTGTCAAGCCCCAGCCTCGCCGCCGCGGGTGATGGCTGTCAGGGTCATCGCCCCGGTGACGTTCGCGGTGGTGCGGAACATGTCGGGCACGGCATCGACCGCGAGCAGCAGCCCGATGCCGTCGAGCGGCAGGTTGGCGGCCGTCAACACCGGCACGATGGCGATGATGCTGCCCCCGGGGATGCCCGGCACCGCCGATGAGGCCAGCACCACGGCCAACGCCACCGAGGCCAGTTCCAGAGGGGAGAAGGTGACGCCGTGCAGGCGCGCCAGGAACAGCACGCCGACCGTCTGGGCCACGGCCGTCCCGAAGTGGAAGACCGAGACGGCCAGCGGCAGCACGACCCGCGAGGCCGCCGGCGGGAAACCGGCCCGTTCGGCCGCTTGCACCATCACCGGCAGCGTTGCCAGCGATGAGCGCGAAGCGAAGGCCAGGGCCTGCGCCGGCGCGAAATAAGCAGCCAGAGCGCGCGGCGACAAGCGCCCGGCCACGACGCCGAGCGGATACAGCGCCGCGATGGCCGCGACGGTGAGCGCCACGACCAGCCCCACGTAGGTGAGCACGGCGCCGGCCGCGGTCAGTCCGAGGCGCGCGGCGAGCGGCACGGCCAGCGCGAAGACCCCGAGCGGCGCCAACCGGAGGATGCCGCTGACCAGGTGCTGCATGGCCTCGGCCACGCCTTCGACGACGCGCAGCACCGCGTCGCGGCGCGCCGGCCCGACGCGCGCCAGGGCCAGTCCGAACAGCACCGCGAAGATGATCACCGGCAGCATGGCGCCGTCGGCGGCGGCCTTGGCCACGTTCGGCGGGACGAGGTCGCGGACCCACTGCGTCAGGCCCGGAGGGGCGGCCGGCGCCACACCGTCGGGCCCGGCGTCGGCCGGGGCGGCCACGGCCCCCGGATCCGCGGCGACGCGCCGCAAGACCGGTTCGGCCACCAGGATCGTGCCGACACAGGCGGCCACGAGCAGCGCCACGCCGATGGCCGAAGCGCGGAGCCCGGTGCGGCCGAAGCCGCCTGCCGTCGTGGCCCCGACGCTGGCAATGATGAGGGACACGACGAGCGGCATCGCCGTCATCCGGATCAGATCGACGAAAAGGCCGCCGACCATCGCCGCCCCCGCCAGCAGCGCGGCGGTGGCCGGCCCGTCGGAAGCGGCGAGGGCCAGGCCGGCCAGGGAACCGCCGAGCAGGCCGATGAGCACGCGCGTGGCGAGGGACATGCGCAGCTACGGTAGTCGAAGTACGATGAGGAGCGCCGTCCGTCCAGGTCGCCACCCGCCGGGAGAGCCCATGGAATTCCGTACGCCGCGCCTGCCGTCATGGCTCCTGGCCGCCGTGCTGCTGGCCTCGGCCGGCTGCGCCGGCAGCCCGCTCTCGCCGAGCCAGCTCGAGGAACTGGCGGCGCTCACCACCATCACCGACACCTTCAGCGGCGCCGTCGCAGCCGGCGCCACGGTGGTGCATTCCTTTGCCGGCAAGGCCGGCGGCAACGTGTCGCTCACGCTGACCGCGGTCGCCCCCGACAGCGCGGCGGTGCTCGGGCTCGGCTTCGGCACCTGGAACGGCTCGGCGTGCGCCGTCCAGGTCTCGACCACCCTGGCCCGGCTCAACGAGGTCTACCAGGCGTCGGTGGCGGCGGCCGGCAATTACTGCGTGGCGGTATCCGACGTCGGCACCTCGCCGCCCGGCACCACCTACACCGTGCAGGTGGCGCATCCCTGACCTGCGACGCAACATCTGTTAGGATTCGCGCCGACGATGGTGCGCGACGAGATCCCCACGCCGGCCCTGCTGCTCGACCTCGATGCCTTCGAATGGAACGTCTCGACGATGGCGGCCTTCGTGGCCGCCCGCGGCAAGGGCTTCCGCCCGCACGGCAAGACCCACAAGTGTCCCGAGATCGCCCGGCGGCTCGTGGCCGCCGGGGCCGTCGGGTCCTGCACGGCCCGGCTGAGTGAGGCCGAGGTCTTCGCGGCCCACGGCATCCCCGGGCTGCTCGTGACCACCGCGGTCGTCGGCGCGGCGAAGGCGGCGCGCGCCGCCGCCCTGTCGGCCGCCGCGCCCGACACCATCTTCGTGGCCGACGACGCCGGGGCGGTCGCCGCGCTCGACGCCGCCGCCGCCCGCGCCGGGGCGCCGATGCGGGTGGCCGTGGATCTTTATTTCGGCCGCACCGGGGTGCCTCCGGGCGAGCCGGCGCGCGATCTGGCCCGAGTCATCGATTCGTGCCGGCACCTGCGCTTCGCCGGCCTCCAGTCCTACGATGCCACCGCCTCGCACACCCTCGGCTTCGCGGCGCGCCGCGCGCGCACGACGACGACCATGACGCAGGCCGTGGCCACCCGCGCCCTCATCGAGGCCGACGGCCTTCCCTGCTCCCTGGTCTCGGCCGGCTCCACCGGCAGCTATCGCTTCGACGCCGAGATGGCCGGGATCACCGAACTCCAGCCCGGCAGCTTCATCTTCATGGACGCCGACTACGCCCGGATCGGCGGCGCCGACGGCGGCGAGGCCTACACCGACTTCCGCACCGCCCTGAGCGTGGTCGCCACCGTCATCAGCGTGCTGGGCGACGAGGCCATCGTCGACGGCGGCTACAAGGCCTTCGCCACCGACCGGGCCTTCGGCCCCGAACCGATCGGCCAACCCGGCCTCACCTACACCTGGGCCGGCGACGAACACGGCCGCCTCGACCTGCGCCAAGCGGCGCGGCGGGTGAAGGTCGGCGACCGGATCGCCTTTCGCGTCCCCCACTGCGATCCCACCGTCAATCTCTACGACGAGATCCACGCGCTGCGTGGCGATCACGTCGAGGACGTGTGGCGCATCGCCGCGCGCGGCAAGAGCCAGTAGTGGCCGATCGGGGCGCCGTCCGCCTGTCCGAGGCCCTGGAGGGCGAGCTGCGGGCCGCGCTGGCCGGCGAGGTGCGCATGGACCGCGCCACCCGCGCGCTCTATGCCACCGACGCCAGCGTCTACCAGATCGAGCCGCTCGGCGTCGTGCTGCCGCGCTCGCGCGACGACGTCGAGGCCGCGGTCACCATCGCCGCCCGCCACGGCGTGCCGATCACGGCCCGCGGCGGCGGCACCTCGCAAGCCGGCCAGGCGATCGGCGCCGGCCTGATCCTCGACACCTCGAAGCACCTGAACCGCGTGCTCGACATCGATCCGGACGGCCGGCAGGCGCGCGTCGAACCGGGCGCCGTGCTCGACGACCTGAACGCCGCGCTCAAGCCCCATGGTCTGCGCTTCGCGCCCGACGTCTCGTCGTCGAGCCGCGCCACCGTCGGCGGCATGATGGCCAACAACTCCAGCGGGGCCCGCTCGGTCGTCTACGGCAAGACCGGCGACCACGTGCGGGCGCAGCAGGTGGTGCTGGCCGACGGCAGCATGGCCCGGCTCGAACCGCTGGCCGGCGCCGCCCTCGACCGGGCCCGCGCCGGCGACGCGCTGCTGGCCCGCGCCTACCGCGACGTGCCGGCCCTGGCCCAGGCGCACGCCGCCGACATCGACGCGCGCTTCCCAAAGGTGATGCGCCGGGTGGGCGGCTACGCGCTCGACGCCTTCGTCGATCCGGCCGCGCCGGTCGACCTCACGCGGATCATGGTCGGGTCGGAGGGCACGCTCGGTTTCATCACCGAGGCCACCGTCGGCCTGGTGCCGCTGCCGGCGGCCAAGACCCTCATGACCCTCGAGTTCGACGACCTGCTCGACGCGCTCGGGGCGACGCCGCTCGTGCTCACGCACGGTCCCTCGGCCGTCGAGGTCATGGACGCCTTCATCCTCGGCCACGCCGTGGGCCACGCCACGCTCGAAGGTTCGCTGCGCCAGATGGTCGAGGGCAACGCGCCGAACCTGCTGTGCGTGGAGTTCTACGGCGAGCACCTCGACGCCCTCATCCCCCGCATGCAGGCGCTGGAGCGCGACCTCGCGCGCGCCGGCATCCGCTGCCGGGCCCGCCAGCTCGTGGACGCGGAAGCCCAGGCCCGCGTGTGGCACGTGCGCGAGTCGTCGCTCGGGCTGTCGATGGGCATGAAGGGCGACGGCAAGGCCATCTCGTTTGTCGAGGACACGGCCGTGCCGCCCGAACGGCTCCGCGACTACATCGCGCGCTTCCGCGAGGTGGTGGCGCGGCGCGGCACGCACGCCGGGGTCTACGCCCACGCCTCGGTCGGCTGCCTGCACGTGCGGCCGGTCATCAACCTGAAGACGGCCGCCGGCGTGGCGCAGTTCGAGGCCATCGCCAACGACGTCGCCGATCTGGTGCTCGAATTCGGCGGCGCGCTCTCGGGCGAGCACGGCGACGGCCTGGTGCGCGGCGCTTTCAACGAGAAGATGTTCGGCACGACGCTCTACCAGGCGTTCCGGCGGGTCAAGGCGACGTTCGATCCGCAGGGCCTGTTCAACCCCGGGCGGATCGTCGACACGCCGCCGGTCACCTCGCACCTGCGGTTCGGTCCGCGCTACGTCACCGCCCAGCCAGTGACGTTTTTCGACTTCGGCGCCGACGGCGGCCTCGGCCGGGCGGTCGAGAACTGCAGCGGCGTCGGGCTGTGCCGCAAGACCCGCGAGGGCACCATGTGCCCGTCGTACATGGCCACCCGCGACGAGAAGGACTCGACGCGCGGCCGCGCCAACGTCCTGCGCCTGGCGCTCAGCGGCCAGCTCGGCCCGGCCGGGCTCGACGATCCCGGGCTGCACGAGGCGCTCGACCTGTGCCTCGAATGCCGGGCGTGCAAGAGCGAGTGCCCGACCAGCGTCGACATGGCCCGGATCAAGAGCGAGGTGCTGGCCGATCAGTGGGACCGCCACGGCGCGCCGCTGGCCGTGCGCGCCTTCGGGCACGTGCGCGGCGTGGCCCGCATCGGCAGCCTGCTGGCGCCGATGGTGAACGCGGCGACGGCCAGCCGGTTCGGGCGGGCGTTGAACGAAGCTCTGCTCGGCGTCGATCGGCGGCGCACGCTGCCGTCGTGGACGCGGCACACGCTGTCGCGCCGCCTGCGCGACGTGCGCGCGCAGTCGCCGGCGCGCGCCGTGCTCTTTGCCGACACCTTCACCGAGCACAGCCAGCCGGAGATCGGCGTGGCCGCCTTCGAAGTGCTCGATCGGGCCGGCCTCGGCGCGCGGCTGCTGCCGCACGGCTGCTGCGGACGGCCGCTCATCTCGCAGGGCCTGCTCGAGGAGGCCCGCGTCACCGCCGGCGCCACGGTGGAGGCCCTGCACGACGCCGCGGCCCGCGGCGAGGCCATCGTCTTCCTCGAACCGAGCTGCCTCTCGGCCATCCGCGAAGACGTGCCGGCGCTGTTGCGCGGCCGGCGCCGCGAACGCGCGCAGACGGTGGCCCGCCAGAGCGTGCTCTTCGAGGAGTATCTCGAGGCGGAGTGGCGCGCCGGGCGGGCCAGCCTGCCGCTGCGGGCCGGTCCGTCGACCATCGCCCTGCACCCGCACTGTCATCAGCGCTCGATGGGTCTGGCCGGCGCTGCCGCGGCGTTGCTGCGGCGCATCCCCGGCGCGACGGTGACCGACCTCGAGGCCGGCTGCTGCGGCATGGCCGGCTCCTTCGGCTACACCCGCGGGCATTACGACGTGTCGAAGGCGATCGGAGAGCGTAAGCTGTTGCCGGCCGCCCGCGCGCTCGGACCCGGCGGCGTCCTCGTCGCCGCCGGCACGTCGTGCCGGCACCAGGTCGCCGATTTCGCCTCGGTCGCCGCCCAGCACCCGGCGGTGCTGCTTCGTTCGCTCGTGGAGGACGTCCGATGAATGTCGCGTGGATCTCCCTGGCCTCCTTGTTCGTGGCCGTGGCCCTGAGCATGGTGAGCAAGGTGAACGTGGGCGTGGTCTCGCTCGCGCTGGCCTGGATCGTCGGCGTCTACATCGGCGGCATGCCCTACAGCACGGTCATCAGCGCCTTCCCGGTGCCGCTCTTCATCACCCTGGCCGGCGTCACCCTGCTCTTCGGCATGGCCAACGTCAACGGCACGCTGCAACGGCTGGCGGCGCGCGCCGTAACCGTCTGCCGCGGCAATGCCGGCGTCATCCCGGTGATGTTCTTCGTCGTGGCGCTCTTCATCTCGACCATCGGCCCCGGCAACATCGCCACCGCGGCGCTGCTGGCGCCGATGGGCATGGCCGTGGGCGCCCAGGCCGGCGTGCCGCCGTTCCTCACCGCCCTGATGCTCGGCAACGGCGCGCAGGCTGGCGCGCTGTCGCCGTTTGCGCCGACGGGCGTGATCGTCAACGGCGTGCTCAGCAAGATCGGGCTCGGCGGCTATGAATGGACCACCTACAGCAACAACCTGATGGCCCACGTGGTCGTGACCTTCGCCGCCTATTTCCTGTTCGGCGGCTGGCGGCTGTTCACCACCAAGCGGTCGGCCGACGGCAGTGACGTGGCGGTGACCGAGCCGTTCGAGACCAGGCACTGGATCACGCTGGCCGTGCTGGCGACGGTCGTGCTCGGCGTGATCGTCTTCGAGTTCCAGGTGGGCATGGCGGCGCTGACCGGGGCCACGTTCCTCTCGCTCGTGAAGGCCGGCGACGAGAAGGAGGCGATCAAGCGGATGCCCTGGGGCGTGGTGCTGATGGTGTGCGGCGTCACCGTGCTCATCGGCGTGCTCGAGAAGACGCAGGGCATGTCGCTCTTCACCGATATCCTGGCCAGCGTCTCGACGCCGTCGACGGTCACCGCCGTGGTGGCGTTCGCCACCGGCATCGTCTCGGTCTACAGCAGCACGTCGGGCGTGGTGCTCCCGGCCTTCCTGCCGACCATCCCGGGTCTCGTGGAACGGCTCGGCGGCGGCGACCCGATGGGCATCGCCTCGGCGATGGTGGTCGGCGGCCACCTGGTGGACCTGTCGCCGCTCTCGACCATCGGCGCGCTGTGCATCGCGGCGCTGCCCGGGAACTCCGTGGAGGACTCGCGGCGGCTCTTCAATCAGCTGCTGGCGTGGGGCATGTCGATGACGGTGGTCGGGACCATCGCCTGCTGGCTGCTCTTCTGATCCAGGGGCGCGCGCCGGCCGCGCGCCACCCCGCCGTCGCTCAGGCGAACGACGGCTTGCGCTTCTGCGCGAAGGCGGCCACGCCTTCGCGGAACTCGGCGCTGGCGTAGCATTCGGCAATCAGATCGTCGCCCGACCCGGGGGCCGGACGGCGCTGCTCGCGCCAGCGCCGGGCCATGCTCTTGGTGGCCACGACCGTGCTTTGCGCCCGCGTGGCCAGGTCGTGGGCCAGGGCCCGGGTGTCGGCGTCCAGTTCCGCGGCCGGCGACACGCGCGAGGCCAGCCCCCAGTCGAGAGCCTGATCGGCGGCGATCAGGCGCCCCGTCAACATGATCTCGACGGCCCGGCCGAGGCCGATGAGGTCGGCCAGCCGGGCCAGGTTCTCGACCGACAGGCAGTTGCCGAGCGTGCGGGCCACCGGCACGCCGAACCTGGCGGTGTCGGCGCACATCCGCAGGTCGCAGGCCACGGCAATGGCGCAGCCGCCGCCCACGGCCGGCCCGTCCACCGACGCGATGGTGATCTTGTTCACCCGCTCGAGCCGGTCGATGACGGCTCCGATCCGCCGCTCGTAGGCAATGCCGGCGGCGCCCGTCGTCACCTCGGCAAACTGGGCGATGTCGGTGCCGGCCGAGAAGCTGCCGTCCGATCCCCGTATGATGAGCACGCGCGCGGCCGACGCGTCGACCTCGTCGCAGGCCCGCACGAGCGCGTCGTACATGTCCCAGGTCAGCGCGTTCTTCGCCTCGGGGCGCGCGAAGGTCAAGGTGGCGAGTGGTCCGTCGATGTCCCAGACAACGTTGCTCGAAGGCATAGTGGTTCTCGATGTCACCCAGGTGATGGCCGGGCCCTACTGCGCGATGTTACTGGCGGACATGGGGGCCCGCGTGATCAAAGTGGAACCGCCCCGCGGCGACTCGACCCGGGCCATGGCCGGAGGTCGCGCCGGCGAGAGCCACGCCTACAACGCCGTGAACCGCGGCAAGCTCGGCGTCGTCCTCGACCTGCAGCACGACGACGGCCGCGACGCGTTCGGCCGGCTCGCCGCCACCGCCGACATCCTGATCGAGAACTTCCGCCCCGGCGTGATGGCGCGGCTCGGCCTCGACTACGCCACGCTCGGGCGGCTGCACCCGCGTCTCATCTACGCCTCCATCTCGGGCTACGGCCAGACCGGACCCTGGGCCGGCAAGGGCGGCTTCGATCTCGTGGCGCAGGGCGTGTCGGGCATCATGTCGGTCACCGGCGAGCCCGGCCGGCCGCCGGTGAAGGCCGGCATTCCGGTCACCGACCTGGGCGCCGGCCTGTTCGCGCTGGCCGGCATCCTGGCCGCGCTGCACCACCGCGACCGCTCCGGGCAGGGGCAGCACATCGACACGTCGCTCGGCGATGCCGGCCTGGCCCTCTCGGTGTGGGAGGCCACGGAGTACTTCGGCGGACGTCTGCCCGGGCCGCTCGGCTCGGCGCATCGCCTGATTGCCCCCTACCAGGCTTTCCAGTGCGCCGACGGCTACATCACCATCGGCGCCGGCAACCAGCGCACGTTCGAGAAGCTGGCGCACGCGCTCGGCCATCCCGAGTGGATCGCCGACCCGCGCTTTGCCACCGACACCACCCGCGTCGCCCATCGCGACGCGCTCACGGCCGTCATCGAACGCGAAACCGTCGCGGCCTCGCGCGGCGACTGGCTGGAGCGGCTCGATGCCGCCGGTATCCCGTGCGGGCCGATCCTCGACTACGCCGAGGCCTTCGACGCGCCGCAAGCCCGGGCCCGCGAGATGTCGGTGGAGGTGGACCACCCGGCGCTCGGGCGGGTGCGGTCGCTCGGCACGCCCATCAAGATGTCGGCCACGCCGCTCGATCCGCGGCGCCGCGCTCCGCTGCTCGGCGAGCACACGGCCGAGGTGCTGGCCGGCGTGGGCTACTCGGCGGCCGAGATCGCGCGCTTCACAAATCGCCCGCCCCGGAAATGAGTGAGGCGTCACGCGTCCTGGGACTAGCATGACGCATGCTCACCTTCCTGACGCCGCTGCGCCCGACGCTCTATGCTGCCCTTCGCATCGTCGCCGGCCTGCTCTTCGCGGCACACGGTTTCCAGAAGCTGTTCGGCGCCTTCGGATCTCCCGGTGCCGCGCCCCCGTTCTCGCTGATGTGGTTTGCCGGCCTGGTCGAGACAGTGGCTGGCCTCGGCATCGCGATCGGCTTCTATGCGAGCCCGCTGGCGCTGCTGGCGTCGGGCCAGATGGCGGTGGCCTACTTCCGGGCGCATCTGCCCCGCGGTCCGTGGCCGATCATGAACGGCGGCGAACTGGCGCTGCTCTACTGCTTCCTCTTCCTCTACATCGCGGCCAACGGCTCCGGCAAGTGGAGCGTGCGCTGACCTGGGGCCGTCTTGTCACCCGGCGCCGCCAGCGGGTCGCCTCGGGATCCGGGGCTGAGGGCTGCCGTCAGTCGTCCGCTCGATCGGGCTGCCGGTCGGGGAGCAGGAACTGCGCCCGCGCCGCCGGACTCCACAGCCGCTCGGGCGAGTAGTAGCCGTCGAGCACCCCGGGCTTCCATCGCAGCAGGTCGGGATGGGCCGCCGCGAACTCTTCCCATGTGGCCGCAGGCCGCATCGCCACGCGCTCGGCGAGGATCGACAGGTAGGCGACGGTGATGGTGGCGTGAAACAGGCCCGGCACCCCCTTGGCCACGGCGAAGCGCTGCAAGTCGTCGGCGAACTGCTTCATGGCGGCAGCGAGCCCGAACTCGCGCACGTAGACCCACGCCATCCGCACGTGGTCGGGGTGATGGAAGGCGTCGGTCGAGAGCGAGCCGGCGCGGAAGGCGGTGAAGGCCGCGTGCTCCTCGGCCGTCATGCTCGCCTCCGGCGCGCGGGCGACGCGGCGGGCGTCTCCGTCAGCCGATGCGCGTCGGCCGCGCTCAGATCCAGGGCGAAGACCTGCTTCAACTGCGCGAGTCGGCCAGGGCCTTGGTGACCTTGAGCAGGCGCTTCTCGAGCCGCACGCCGGTCTGCACCCGGGTCACGGGCCGAGGCGGAGCGGCGGGCCGGGCAGCTGCTGGTGACATGGTTGTGATGGTACATGAGTACCACCCGCCCCGCCATCTCGGCGAATCTGGGGACCGCGCCGGCGCCGCCTAGCGGGTCGCGTCGGTCCGGCCGGCGATCTTGCGGCCAACTTCGAGGGTCTTGACCCCGGCCTCGCCCCAGTTCATCACGAACACGTTGAAGCCCTGCTTCATGCGCGTCTCGATGTCGGTGGCGCTGGCCGGGAAGCCGCAAGCGATGTGATTGGCCTTGCACGCCGACAGGACCTGCTGGATGGCCGCTTCCCAGGCCGCCATGTCCACCTTGCGCTCGCCGCCCGGGGTGGTCGTGGTGAACACCCCGCGCAGCGTGCCGGCGCCGGGCCACAGCACGCCGATGCCGGGAACGGCGGCGATCTCCTTCAAGTTCTCGAGGCCCTTCTTGCTCTCGACGATGGTCCAGTTGATGAGCTCGCCGTTCGGGTTGAGCGGCCACACGTCGGCCTTCTGGCGGTACTCGGCTTCGCTCATGCCCCAGACGGCCGGCGCCGTGCCGACGTCCTCGGGACGCACGCCGCCGCGCGACGTGAAGCGCATCGCGGCGATGCCGGCGCGCGCTTCTTCCGCGGTCTCGACGGTGACCAGCATCACCCCGCTCACGCCCAGGTTGAGCTGTTTGCCGATATCGACCTGGGTGGCCGCGAGGTCGGGACGGAGTTCGGGCGACTTCACGATCATCGGGTGCGTCAGGTGCAGGTGCGGCGTGCGCGAAAGGATGCCGGCGCCCGCGAGTCCCTTGGCGAACTCCGCGAAGGCGGGATACGCCGTGGCGAAGTCGCCCTCCATCGAACCGTCGAACACGAAGTCGGTGAGCTTGTAGGCGGCCGCTTCCTTGGCGAGCTCGGCCGGAGACCGGGGCGGCGTGTCGGCGGGGGCCGGCGTGCCGGCCGGACGCGCCGTTCCGGGGGGGGCGCCGGGGAACCGGCGGTTGCTCGGCGCATACAGCCCGAACACCGGCTGCTTCTGCTCGAGCAGCGCGATGACCCGGTTGTGCCGGGCCTTGGGCGCCTGCGCGGCCACGAAGCCACCGAGCGCAGTCACCGAAATCACCATGAACGCAGTCAGAGTTCGCACGGAGCCTCCTGAACGCTTCAGACGATAGCCGATGCCCACGCGCCGCTGTCATCAAATGTAACGGGGCCTGGCACGGTTACATCTCCAGGCGCTGCAGAATCTGCAGCCTCCGCCCGAGTCGCGTAACCGCTCTTGTACGTTAGATTTGGCGCCACGAGGTGAGGATGCGGATGCTGATTGCGTGGCTGATCGTGTGCGGATTCTGCCTACCCCTGGGCGCGGCTCAGGCCCCCGCGCCGGCCGGCGACGCGACGCCCGAGGCTGTCGTGAGGCTCTGGATCGACCGGTGGAACGCGCTCGACGGCGAGCCCGGAACGCTCGACGCCTTCGTGGCGCTGTATGCGCCCGACGCGCTGCACATCGCCGGCCCGACGTCCGACCAGCGCGGCACGGCGACGTATCACGGCCACCAGGGGGTCCGCGTCATGGCCGCCCGCGTGGCCGCCGGCACCGAGCGCCGCACCTACCGGATCGAAAGCGAGACGGCGCGCGAGGCCACGGCGCTGCTCTTCCACCAGGCCACCGGTCCATGGGGCGGGCCCGCGGTGGCCGTGCAGATCATCGCCGCCTACACCGACCGGGCCACGCAGAAGCGCTACGCCGCGCCCGGCGCGCTGTTCTTCCAACTCGACGGCGGCCGGATCCGCCGCGCCCGGGTCTACCTCGGGGACGGCGAACGGGCCGAGGTGGAGCCCGAGCCCACGCGCAAGCGCCCGTGAGGCCGCCGCGCCGTCACCGCGCTCGTCCCCGGTAAGCCGCCGCGGCCGGAGCCGCCAGCGACGGGCCTCTGCTACCGTGGAGGTATGCCTCTGCGTATTGCCCTGGCCGTCGTCCTTGCACTGTCCGCCATTCCCGCCGCCGCGCAGCGCCTGCCGGCCGGCGTGACGCCCGAACACTACACCCTCTGGTTCGCCCCGGACCTGGCTGCCGCCACCTTCCGCGGCCGGGCGGAGATCCGGGTGCGCCTCGACCAGCCGGGCACGGCCATCACCTTGCACGCGGCCGAGATCACCTTCGGCGACGTCGCCGTCGAAGCCGACGGGCGCACGCAACCGGCCACGGTCACGACCAACGCCGAGGCCGAGACGGCCACCTTCACCGTGCCGGCCCGCCTGGCTGCCGGCCCCGCCGTCATTCGCATCAGCTACACCGGCATCCTCAACGACAAGCTGCGCGGCTTCTATTTGAGCAAGGCCAACGGACGCAGCTACGCCGTCAGCCAGATGGAGGCCACCGACGCGCGCCGCGCCTTCCCGTCCTTCGACGAACCCGCCAAGAAGGCCACCTTCGATATCGCCCTGATGATCGACGCTGGCGACACGGCCATCTCGAATGGCGCGCCGAAGTCCGACACCCCCGGTCCCGATCCCGGCAAGCACACCGTCACCTTCGCCACCACGCCGAAGATGTCCACCTACCTCGTGGCCCTGCTCGTGGGCGACTTCGTCTGCCGCGAGGGCGCCAGTGACGGCACGCCCATCCGCGTGTGCTCGACCCCCGACAAGAAGGACCTGACGGCCTTCGCGATGAGCGCCGCCGAACATCAGGTCAAGTTCTTCAACGACTACTTCGGCATCAAGTACCCCTACGGCAAGCTCGACATCATCGGCGTGCCCGACTTCGCCGCCGGGGCGATGGAGAACGCCGGAGCCATCACCTTCCGCGAGCGCATGCTGCTCGTCGACGAAGCCACGGCCTCGATCGGCGTGCGCAAGGCGGTGGCCTCGGTCATCGCGCACGAACTGGCGCACCAGTGGTTCGGCAACCTGGTGACCATGAAGTGGTGGGATGACATCTGGCTGAACGAGGGCTTCGCCACCTGGGCCGCCAACAAGCCGCTGGCCGCGTGGAAGCCCGAATGGCGCATGGACCTCAACGCCGTCGAAGAAACACAGACGGCGCTCGGGCTCGACGCGCTGCGCTCGACCCGCGCCATCCGTACCGCCGTCGAAACCCCGGCCGAGATCAACGAGGTCTTCGACCCCATTGCCTACGAGAAGACGGCCGGCGTGCTGAACATGATCGAGGCCTACGTCGGGCCGGACAAGTTCGCGGAAGGGGTGTCGGCGTATTTGAAGCGCTATGCCGAGGGCAACGCCGCCGGCGAGGACTTCTGGCAGGAGATGACGCGCGTCACCGAGAAGCCGGTGAACCGCATCATGAAGAGCTACGTCGACCAGCCCGGCTCGCCGATGTTGTCGGTGCGCACGGCCTGCGTGGACGGCAAGACGCGCGTCACCGTACGCCAGCAGCGCTTCGTGGGCGCGCCGCCCGCCGCCGGCGCGCCGGCGCCGCCGCCGGCCGCGCCGTGGACTCTGCCGGTGTGCGTGAAGACCGCCACCGGCGCCACCACCTGCCAGGTGGTAGCGGCGGCCAGCGAGACGTTCGACGCGCCGGGCTGCGGCGCCGCGTTCGTGAACGCCGATGCCCGCGGCTACTACTTCACCGAATATGAACCGGCCGCGGTGACGGCGTTCGCCACGCGCACGCCGCCGCTGAACGCGGCCGAACGTCTCAGCCTGCTCGGCGATGAATGGCGCATGATGCGCGCCGGCCGCCACGACCTCGGCGTCTACCTGGATCTCGCGTCCGCCTTCGCCACCGACGAGACGCCCGCCGTGCTCAACGACCTCGTGGCCCGCGTCGGCTTCGTGCGCGGGGCCATCGCCGATGCGCCCCAACACGCGGCGTTCGACGCCTGGATTCGGGCCACGTTCACGCCGGCGCTCACGGCCGTAGGTCTGGAGTCTCGTCCCGGCGATAACGACGACGTGCTCAGCCGCCGCGGCGCGCTGCTGCGCCTGCTCGGCGGACTGGCCGGCGACCTGGCGCTGCAGGCACGCGCCCGGGCCCTGGCCGAAGGCTACATCGCCGATCCGGCGTCGCTGCCGCCCACCCTGGTGGCGCCGGTGCTCCAGGTGGCGGCGGCCGGCGGCGATGCCGCCCTCTACGACCGCTACCTCGCCAAAGTCCGCGCGTCCGCCGATACGCCCGATGAGTACTACCGCTTCTTCAACGCGCTCCCGGCCTTCTCCGACCCGGCGTTGGCCACGCGCACGCTCGAGTTCGCCCTCAGCGACGAGGTGCGCTCGCAGGATGCGCCGGCGCTCCTGGCCCAGATGCTGACCGGGCGCCACGGCAACCGCGCCTGGGCCTTCCTGCAGACGCGGTGGGACGCCATCACCGGCAAGGTGGGCGTGTTCCAGGGCATCCCCTACATCGTCGGCGCGCTCGGCGGGTTCTGCTCGGCCGAACGTTCGGAAGACATCGCCGCGTTCTTCAAGACCCACGCCGTGCCGGCCGCCGCCCGGTCGTTGCGGCAGGCGCTGGAGCGCATCGAGAGCTGCACGGCCGTGGACGTGCGGCAGTCGCCGGCCCTGACGGCCTGGCTGGCGGAGACGAGCAAGTAACGGGACTCGGGCCGTGTGAACTGCTAGACTGTGCGGCACTCCGGGGTGAGCCCCGGGGTTTCCGGAGGCCGCTGATGTCCGCTGTGTCATGGCTGCGCCGCCCCTCGGCGCTCCTCGTCGCCGCCACGTCGTTGTACTCGGTCACCGTCTGGACCCAGACCCGTCCCGAGCCGCCGCCGCCCTCGCCGCACGAGCGCATCGAGGCCGCCCACGAGGATCTGCTGCGCGGCGCCAGCGACCGTGGCCGCGACGCGGCGCGGCTGACCGCCGCGGTTGCCCGGCCCGCCGATCCGGCCACGCCCAGCCAGGCGGTGCCGCGCCGGAACTTCATCGACGACCTGGTCTTCGCGCGCATCGACCGGGACGGCGTGCCGCACGCGGCCCTCTCGAGCGACGACGAGTTCGCGCGGCGCCTTTATCTCGATGTCACCGGCCTGCCGCCGCCGGCCGCCGCCGTGCGCGCTTTCATCGCCGACCCGGCCCCCGACAAGCGCGATCGGCTGATCGACACGCTGCTCGCTACCGACGAATTCGCCGAGCAATGGGCGTGGTACTGGGGCGACCTGCTGCGCATGTCGAACGAGGCCGGCCCCGGCGCCAACGCCTTCCACTTCTGGTTCAAGGAACAGCTGAAGGTCGACCGGCCCTACTCCCAACTGGTGCACGACGTGCTCACGCCGTCGGCGAAGGTCCACGCCACCCTGCCGTCGCTGGCGGTCATCGGCCGCAGCAACCAGCTCAAGAGCCGGTTTGTCGAGAGCGTGGACGATTACCGCATCTCGAACCGGCTCGATCACGTCGACGCGCTCGCCATCGACGTCAGCCGCGTCTTCCTCGGCATCAACACCTCGTGCATCTCCTGCCACGACGGGGCGATGCACCTCGAGAGCGTCAACGGCTACCTGGCCGACCGCACCCGCGACGAGTTCTTCGCCATGGCGGCGTTCTTCGGCAAGACGCGCCTCATCGGCAACTGGAACGACAAGTCGCGCAACGTGGACCGCGACCTGCACGTCGACGACCTGGGTAAAGGCTACGACGCCGGCGACGACGCGCCCTTCCTGACCCTGGCGGAAAGCCAGTTCCCGCGCCCCACGGGCACGCATGAGCCGTCGTTCATCCTCACCGGCGAGAAGCCGCGCGCCGGCGCCGAGCCGCGCGCCGAACTGGCCCGCATGATCACCGCGCATCCGCAGTTTGCGCGGGCCACGGTCAACCTGCTGTGGGGCCGGCTGATGGCGGTGGCCTTCGTCGAGCCCCATGACGCGTTCGACATGAATCGACTCACCGGCACCGACGCGCAGCCGAACCACGTGGCGCTGCTCGAGGCGCTGGCCGGCGAGTTCACGAGCAACGGCTTCCGCTTGAAGCGCACCCTCCGCACCATCCTGCAGTCGAGCACCTACCAGCTCTCGTCGCGCTTCCCCGGGCAATGGAAGGACGACTACATCCCGTATTACTCGCGGCACTTCGCGCGCGTCCTCACCGGCCCCGAGGTGATCGACGCGGTCGCC
Source organism: uncultured Acidobacteriota bacterium (assembly GCA_963834325.1). GTDB lineage: Bacteria > Acidobacteriota > Vicinamibacteria > Vicinamibacterales > UBA2999 > CADEFD01. The sequence continues at coordinate 459,317 of CAWIBL010000012.1, read as the reverse complement.
GCGGTGACCGGCGTGCCGATGGCCTTCCAGATGGGCGGCGAGACCATGACCCGCGTGAAGCAGCTGGCCACGCCGCAGGACATCGGCCGTGGGGCCGAGGGCATGTCGGTGGACGCGCTCATGCAGAGCTTCTTCCAGAGCAACCGCCGCACGCCGCCGCAGACCGGCAACCGGCCATCCACGCTGCAGGCGCTGCTCATGATGAAGTCCACCGTGGTCAACGACCGCGTCGCCGTGGCCGCCAAAGGGCGGGTCGCGGCGCTGGTGGCCTCGTCGCGCACCGACGACGAGATCATCGACGAGCTCTACCTGAGCACCACGGCCCGCCCGCCGGCGCCGGCCGAACTCGACGTGGCCCGCCGCACGCTCGCCGCCGACCGCGCCCGCGGCACCGAAGATTCTGCTGTGGGCGCTGCTCAACAGCCCCGAGTTCCTGGTCAACCGCTGAACGAGGCCCGCATGGATCGACGACTGAACGACCTCCTGCCGTCGCGCCGCGACGCGCTGCGCTTCGGCGGCGTGGCCCTGGCCAGTACCTGGGTGGACGGCTTGGTGTGGCCGCTGCAGGTATCGGCGCAAGGCAAGGCGGCGCCGCGCGGCACGGCCCGCAACTGCATCTTCATCGAGCTCGGCGGCGCCATCAGCCCGATGGACTGCTGGGATTTCAAGGAAACGCGCTGGACGCCCAAGGACCTCGACGTGACCGAGGTGGCCAAGGGCCTCTACCTGTCGCAGACGCTGTTCCCGCAACTGGCCAAGAACATGCAGCGGGTCGGGCTGGTGCGGTCGCTGCAGGCGCCCGAACTCATCCACTTCAACGGCCAGTACCACACGCAGGTCGGCCGCTCGCTCAATCCGGCCATCGCCCGCGAGATTCCCGCCTTCGGGTCGGTCGTGGCCCTGGAACTGGCGGCGCAGCGGCGCGAACGCGACACTTTCCCCACCTACATCAGCACCAACCTGACCAAGGCCCGCGCCGGCTCGATCGGGGCGGGCTTCCTGCCCACGTGGACCACCGGCCTGGACCTCGATCCGAGCACGGTGTTTGCCGCTTTCGGCGGCGACATGAGCGGCGCCAATCAGGTGCTGAGCGAGCGCTGGCGGCTGCTCACGGAGCTGGCCGGGATCAACGAGGGCCAGCGCGCCGCCATGGGTCAGAAGGCGGCCGACTACCAGACCTTCTACGACGATGCCTACAAGCTGCTCACCGACGAGCGGTGGCCGAAGGTGTTCACCGCCAGCGTCCAGGACAAGGAGCGCTACGGCGACGACGAGTTCGGGCTCGGCTGCATCCTGGCGCGCAACCTGCTGGCGCAGAATGCCGGCACGCGCTTCATCTACATCTACGACGGCGACCGCTGGGATCACCACTCCGGCATCTTCGACCGCAACGCCGAGTGGAACCACTACCGGACCTGCACGCGTCTCGACAAGGGGCTGGTCAGCCTGCTCGACGACCTGGCGGCCGCGCCCGGGCAGGCGCCGGGCAAAACCATGCTCGACGAGACGCTGATCGTCGCGCAGAGCGAGTTCGGACGCACCCCGGGCATGAACCCGGTGGCCGGCCGCGATCACTACAAGGGGGCCTACACCGGCTTGTATGCGGGCGGGGGCGTGGTGGGCGGGCGCATCCTGGGCCGGACCGACGCCGACGGCAGCACGTGCCTCGACACCGGCTGGCGCCACAAGACGCAGCCGTTCATGGACAACACCGTCGCCACCATCTACTCGGCACTAGGCATCGACTGGAAGAAGATGGTCACCAACACGCCGTCGGGCCGCGACTACGCGTATGTGGACACGGTCAATCTCGGCGGCGCGGCGATGATGGAAAGCGACGAGATCGGCGATCTCTTCGCGTGAGCCGCACGATGGCATTCCGCCAGGGCAAGCGCTCCGTCGCCGCCTGGGGGCTGGTGCTCGGGCTCGTGGCCAGTGCGCCGGCGGCGCCCCGTCGAGACGCGGCCCCCGCACCCGAACGGCTCGTCGCGCAGTCGTCGCCGGCCCGGCCGGCGGCGCCGAATGAGGCTCGCCCGCCCGCGCCGCCGCCACCGGTGGTGCCCGGAACGCCAGCCACCATCGTCACCATTCCCGCCGGCGAGTTCTGGATGGGCCGCACGCGGCTGTGGCTGATGGACGAAATCGGCTGGCAGATTCGCGAGCGCTACGACGATCGGCCCGTGCATCGCGTGCGCCTCGAGGCGTTCAGCCTCGACGCGCACGAGGTGACCAACGCCGAATATGCCGCGTTTGCCGCGTCGCCGGACGCTGGCGTGGCGGCGCCCTACCACTGGGGCGGCCCGCGGCCTGCCGGCGGACAAGGCCCGCCTGCCCGTCTACAACGTGACCTGGCATGACGCCGCGGCATATTGCGCCGCGCGGGGCGGGCGGCTGCCCACCGAAGCCGAATGGGAACGGGCCGCGCGCGGCCCCGTGGCCGACCTCGACTATCCGTGGGGCAACGACTACCAGGACGACGTGCCGCCCACGAGCGCCGCCGCGCCTACGAGCGCCGCCGCGCCCGCGGCGGCCCTGACGCCAGCGCCAGCGGCGGGCCGGACGCGGCCGGGCCGTCATGCGCACAGCGGCGCCAGCACCGGGCCGCTGCCGGTCGGCTCCTACGCGCCGAATGCCTTCAGTCTCTACGACGTGTCGGGCAACCTGTGGGAATGGACGGCCGACTGGTACGACTTGCACTACTACAGCGAAAGTCCGGTCGAGAACCCCACGGGTCCGGCCACGGGGCGCTACAAGGTGATTCGCGGCGGCAGCTGGGCCGACACCGAAACGCGGCTGGGCACGGTCTACTACCGCAACTTCACCGCGCCGGACACGGCGCAGCCGACCATCGGCTTCCGCTGCGCCGGGCCGGCGCCGGCGGCACGCTGACCCCCGCCGGGTCTAGGCGCCGGGCATCGGTTCGTCGGCGCTGCCGCCGTAGATGGCCGGCACCTTCGAGCCCATGCCGCGCAGGTAGGCGGCGAGCTGGCCGCGATGATGGATGCTGTGGTTGTTGGCCATGCCGAGGAATTCGGCGGCAGGTTTTTCCATCATGCCGAAAAACGAGATGCTCTTGGCCAGATCGCCGGCCGCCATGGCCTGCACGGCTTGCAGCTTCTCGGGGAAGGTCTTCTCGTAGAAGGCGACGACGTCGGCCACCGAGGCAAACTGCCCTTCGGCTTGCTTCGCCTTTTCGGGATCAAACGCGAATTGGCCGGTGATGACGCTGTCGAGGAACCACATGTCGGTGGCGGCCAAGTGGGTGGCCAGTTCCCAGGCGGAGCGCGACTTGGCGTCGGGCTTGTAGTCGCGGGCGTCGTCCTTCACCGCCTTGAGCACTTTGCAGGTGGTGGGGAACTCGTCCTGCATGAGTTGGACGTACTGCTGCGCGAGGAAGGTGGCTTGTTCAGGGGTCATGGCGGCCTCCGGCGATCGATGACAAGGGTATACGGGCCGGGCGTGGCCCGGCGCGCATGCGACGATAAGAGAACAAAAGACGAAGGTCAAGCCCTTTTCGCCTCGACAGGCCCGGCGGCGCTTGCGGTGGGCGCGGGCCTTCGGGTCCAATCAGAAACCATGGCCATTACGCTCACCGTGAACGGCGCGCCCGCCACCGTGGATGTCGCGCCCGACATGCCGCTGCTCTGGGTCCTGCGCGACGTGCTCAGCCTGCGCGGCACGAAATACGGCTGCGGCGTCGGCGCCTGCGGCGCCTGCACCGTGCACCTCAACGGCCGCGCCGTGCGCTCGTGCCAGACCACGGCTGCGGCAGCCGGCGGCGCGCAGGTGCGCACCATCGAGGGCCTGTCGCCCGATGGCACCCATCCGCTGCAGCAGGCGTGGATGGAGGTGGACGTGCCGCAGTGCGGCTACTGCCAGGCCGGCCAGATCATGTCGGCGGCGGCGCTGCTGGCGCAGAAGCCCGCGCCCACCGACGACGACATCGACCAGGCGATGAACGGCAACCTGTGTCGCTGCGCCACCTATCTCCGCATCCGCCAGGCCATTCACAAGGCCGCGGCGATGGCCGCCACCAGCACGTCGGCCCTCCAGGCCAAGGGTCAGGAATAGGACACGCCATGGGCGCCATACTCGTCGACCGCCGTCTCTTCCTGCGCGTCTCCGGCCTGGCCGGGGGCGGCCTGCTGCTCGGCACCTGTCTCGAACCGATCGCGCGCCGGCTCGAGCCCGGGCTCGCGGCCGCAGCCGGCGACTACGCGCCCAATGCCTTTCTCAAGGTCAGCGCCGACGGCGTCGTCACCATCATCGCCAAGAACCCCGAGGTCGGCCAGGGCATCAAGACCATGTTGCCGATGATCGTGGCCGAAGAGTTCGAGGTCGACTGGAAGAGCATCCGCCTCGAACAGGCGGATCTCGACGAAGCGGTCTACGGGCGGCAGAACGCCGGGGGCAGCACCGGCACGCCGACCAACTGGGAGCCGCTGCGCCGCGCCGGCGCCGCCGGCAAGCTCTTGATGCTCCAGGCCGCCGCCCGCACCTGGCGGGTGCCGGTCACCGAGGTCGCGGCCAAGTCCGGTCGCGTGCACCACGCGACCTCGGGCCGCGCGCTCGGCTACGGCGAGCTGGCCGCCACGGCGGCGACGCTCCCGGCCCCCGACCTGGCGACGGTGCCGCTCAAGGATGCGAAGGACTACACCATCATCGGCCGGCCCACGCGCGGCGTGGACGTGGCCGCCATCGTCACCGGCAAGCCGATCTACAGCATCGACCTCACCGTGCCCGGCATGTTGTGGGCGGTCTACGAGAAGTGCCCCGTCTTCGGCGGCACGGTGGCCTCGGCCAACGTCGACGAGGTGAAGCGTTTGCCCGGCGTGCGCCACGCGTTTGTCGTCGAGGGCGGCAGCGACCTGACGGCGCTCGTCGGCGGCGTGGCCATCGTGGCCGACACCTGGTGGCAGGCCAAGACCGCGCGCGACACGTTGAAGGTGACGTGGCACGAGGGCGCCACGGCGTCGCAAAGCAGTGCGGGCTTTGCCGCGAAGGCCGCAGAGCTCTTCGCCGCGGGTCCAGCCTTCACGCTGAGTTCACTCGGCGACACGCCGGCCGCGCTGGCCGGTGCCGCCAAGGTCGTGGAGAGCACCTACAGCTATCCCTTCATCGCCCACGCCCCGCTCGAGCCGCAGAACTGCCTGGCGCACTACAAGAGCGACGGCACGCTGGAGCTGTGGTCGCCGAGCCAGACGCCGGCGCGCGGCGTGGCGGCCATCTCGCAAACGCTCGGCATCGCGCCCGAGAAAATCACCGCGCACATCATCCAGGCCGGCGGCGGCTTCGGCCGGCGCCTCACCAACGACTACGCCGTCGAGGCGTCGTGGATTTCGAAGGTGGTCGGCCGGCCGGTCAAGCTGCAGTGGACGCGCGAAGACGACATGCGCCACGACTTCTACCGCCCGGGCGGCTTCCATCGCCTCCAGGCGGGCGTGGATGCCACCGGAAGGCTGGTGGCCTGGACCGGCCATTTCGTGAGCTACGGCGAGGGCGAACGCTTCGCCCAATCAGCCAACATGCCGGGCACCGAGTTTCCCGCCGGCTTCCTGCCGGCGTGGCATCTGGGGGCATCCACCCAGGCGCTCGGCGTGCCCACCGGGGCCATGCGGGCGCCGCGCAGCAACGCCGTGGCGTTCGTCTACCAGTCGTTCCTCGACGAACTGGCGCATGCCGCGGGGGTCGACCCCGCTGAAGTTCCGCGTCGACCTGCTGCGCGTGCCGCGCAGCCTGCCGGCCGGCGTCACCAACGACGGCTTCGACGCCGCGCGCATGCGGCACGTGGTCGAGACCGTGGCGGCGCGCGCCGGCTGGGGCGTGAAGGCGCTGCCGAAGGGCACGGCACAGGGCGTGGCCTTCTACTACAGCCACCGCGGCTACTTCGCCCACGTGGCCGAGGTGAGCGTCGCGGCCGACAAGGCTGTAACCGTGCACAAGGTGTGGGTGGTCGGCGACATCGGCAGTCAGGTGATCAACCCGAGCAACGCCGAGAATCAGGCGCAGGGCTGCGTCATCGACGGCCTGTCGCAGTTGATGGCGCAAGAGATCACCATCGCAGGGCGGACGGGTCGTGCAGGGCAACTTCCCGCAGTTCCCGCTGATCAGGCTGCGTCAGGCGCCGCCAGCCGTGGACGTGCACTTCGAGAAGACCACTCACGCACCCACCGGGCTCGGCGAACCGGCGCTGCCGCCGGTGCTGCCGGCCGTGTGCAATGCGATCTTCACGGCTACCGGGGTGCGCGTGCGCTCACTGCCGCTCTCGACGCACGGCTATCGCTGGGCCTGAGCCTACCCCGGGTCGCGCTACTTGCCCGGGCGGGTCTCCTGCGCGAAGCCCAGGGCGTTGATGTCGCGGAAGGCGGGCGTCAGCGGCGGCAGCTTCGCCGGGTCCAGGAAGTTGGTGTCGAACGAGAACTGCCGGGTGGGCACGCCGTAGATGATGTTGTTGCAGCACTTGTGCGGCATCAGGTTCTGGCGGGCGTAGTAGAAGGTCACCAGCGAGCCGCGATACCACACGGTATCGCCCGAGGCCGCATCGCCCTCGATGTAGCGGATGAAGTTGTGCGCGCCGCCATCGGTGCCGTAGGTGCCGCCGCCGCTGGCCGGCTTCGGGAAGATCATCCCCTTCCCCGAGATCAGGGCCAGCCGGTAGTAGGTGGTGCTGCTGCGCCGCCGGCCGGCGATGTCGTAGGGGTTCAGGTTGGTGGACGTGGGGCCGAACGAGTTCAGGTCGTTCCAGACGTTCGACAAGGCCACCACCGTGTCGGCGGCAATCGAGGTGGCCACGCTGGCGCCGGTCCAGCCGGCCGAGGCGTTCCAGTCGCCTTGCAGGTAGACGGCGTTCTCGGCGGCGATGGTCAAGCCCGGGGCCACGAGATTGCCGAGGCCGCCGTTGACAATCTTCAGGGCGTGCCGGTAAAGGATGTGGCGGTTGACGCGGGCCTGACCGCCCGACAGGAAGGTCAGCGGCGTGGCCGCGGCATTCAGCGGCGCGATCGCTCCGGGCGGCACGGCGCCGAAGACGCCGTCGTGGCTCGGCGTGGCCCCGTAGACGTCGAGCACGGTGTTGGCGTTCACGTCCTCGCCCGCATCGAGCACGCCGTTGGGCGCCCCGGTGCTGCTCGAGGGATTGACCACGTCCTCGAAGCCGTATTCGCCGGTCTCGAGGTTCGTCGTGGTGCGGTTGTTGCGGCGATCGGAGAAGTAGACCGAGAACCCGCCGGTCGGGGAGCCGCCTTCGCGCATCGCCTGGTTGCCGGTGCCGGCGCCGTAGGCGCCGGTGCGCGCGAACCAGCGCGACAAGTTGCGGGCATCGAGCTGCACGTAGTGCATGGTGCCGCCGAGCATCACCCGGTTGGCGTGGCCGGCGGGCGCGGCGTCGCGGGACAGCGCCTCGCGCACATCGAAGAGGGCGTTGGGCCAGTGGTCCGACGACAGCGTGCTGCCGGTGTAGCTGCAGGACCCGGCCGGCAGCAGCGTCGTCTGCTCGTTGTTGTCGCGCAGGCGCTGCAACCGGATGATGGCGTCGGGAGTCGGGTCGCCGCAGGTGCGCCCGCCGAGGTTCGGCCCGCTGATCCCGTAACGGAGGAACTCCAGGGTCACGTCCTGCCACACGTCGGGCGCGGTCTGAATCTCCACCTTCAGGAATCCGCCGATGGTGCCGGTGCCCGGGGTCGACAGGTAGGCGGTTTCGAACATGTCGTTGTTGGCGATCGGGGAGGGCACGTTGCAGCCCGTGAAGCGGCGCAGGGGCGCCGGGGTGTCGTCGTAGCCGGTGCAGGTGACCTGGATGTTCTCGTCGCGGATGAAGAACGTGTTGACCGAGAACGGCGCCGTCGTGAAGGTGTTGGCCGGGCCGACGGCAATCGGGTTGGCGGTGCTCGTCCAGTTGGCGGTGAGCGCGACCGACACGTTGCGGTTCCCGTCCACGGTGGGCACGACTGCTGAGATGACCGACCCCGCCAGGACCGGCAGGACGCCCGGGCCGCCGGTCTTGGTGCAGCCGATGAAGGTGTTGAGCGACTTGCCCGTACAGGTGATGGTCATGACGTTGACCCCGGCCAGGGTCACGGCCAGCGAGGCGGGCATCTTGAAGTAGCTGGGGAACGGCCGGCCGCCGTTGTTGTCGAGCACGATCGTCTGGTTGGTGCCCACACCCACCGCGCCGTTGACCCGGGCGTTGATGGCTCCCGCCGGCGCATCCGGATAGGGGCCGGCCGAACGGGCCACTGGCGGCCGGACGGCGGCGATGGGGCCGTAGCCGGCCGGGGCCGCGGCGTTCCAGTCGCCGTCGAGGCGTACCGGCAGCGTCGGCGACACCGTCGGCAACGAGGTGATGTCGGCGGCCGTGTCCGACAGCAGGATGCGCACGCTGACCTTCTTGAAATAGCGTTCCATGAAAATCAGCGAGGTCGGCGGTTCCAGCGCGCCGGGGCGCTTCACCAAGTCGATGTTGACGCCGTTGGCGGCCACCAGGTCGAGGTTGAGCGGCTTGACCCCGGTGCGGCTGTTACGGATGTTGCCGACATAGGTGCTGAGCGACACGGTCGGCCAGTTGTTGTTGAGCGACGAACCGACCGTGCTGGTGACGCTGCCTTCGCTGGTGGTCAGGCTGCGGAAGGGCCCGGTGGTGTTGCCGCGGGTCATGCTGACGGCGCCGGTCTGTCCGGCCGCGCCGATGGCTTCTCCGTTCGACAGGTACTGCCGCACCACCTGGCCGACGGCGGTGACCTTGTCGCGCAGTGTCAAGGTGTTGCCCGAGCCTTCGGCCAGGAACAGGTTGCGATTGGTGTGCACGCGGCCGCCGAAATCGAAGTCGTCCGCGGCGTTGAAGGCCAGGTCGACGTCGGAGAAGATGCCGAACTGGAAGACCGGAATGGCCACCGCCTCGACGACGCGTTTCAGGTGCACCTCGCCGCCGTCCACCGACCGGGCCGTGGCGTCGAGCTGGAACTGGCGTTTGAGGGCCATCAGGCCTTCGTAGGGGCCCGACGAGATGATGCCGTTGGTGGCCGGCCCCATCGGGGCTACGGCAAAGGCCGGGCTCGCACCGACGGTGACGAAGGTCACGTCGGGAATCGCCGGCTGCTTGGCCGGCGCCCCGAGCGCGGTGATCTGCGCGTCGGTGGGTCCGACCTGGTTCACGAAGAGCTGGGCCAGGTCGGCGTTCAGCTTCTCGATGCCGGACTGCGCGCCGTAGAAGGCCCGGGCCCGGTCGCGGTCGATGGTGCGGTAGGCCTGATCGCTCATCACGGCGGTGGTGAAGCCGACGAGCAGCGCCGACATCAGCACCATCATCAGGATGGTGGTGAGCAGAGCGATGCCGCGTTCGGCGGCCGGCGACGGAAACAGGGGACGGGCGTTCATGGCGAATGACCTCTCGTGGCTACTTGTATTCCGGCGTGTAGGCCAGGTTGCGCAGGCTGGTCACGGTCGTGACGTAGTTCCGCATGTAGTCCTTGGTCGAGCGCGACTTTTCTTCCGAGCGCACGCCGATCTTCAGGTTCACCTTGCGGATCTGGCTGGAGGTGAAGGTGTTGCCGGAGACGGTATAAGGCACGTCGAGGATGTTCACCGGGTTGGTCGAGCCGTCGACCAGGTCGTAGGTGAACTGGAGGTCCTCGACCACGCCGGCCAGCGCCTGCGGCGTGCTGTTGTTGACGGCGCGCATCAGGCGCGGCTCGCCGGCCACCGTTTCGTGCACGTAGTAGGAGATCATCACGATGCGGCGCACCGCCATGTCCGTCCCGAGCAGGTCGGTGATCGAGCCGTTGGCGGCGCCGCGCTGATTGAGGTTGAAGGCGTCGGAGGCGGCAAAGGACACCGTCGTCGAGTTCACGCTGGTGACCGTCTGCAGGCAGCTGCCGGTGGCGTTCTTGAACAACAAGAGATCGCCGGCCTTGATCGGCGCGATGCCGTTGACCAGATCGCCGGCAAACCACGCGGAATAGGTGGTGTTGATGGCCAGGCTCGAGCCCGTGGCCGAGAGCTTCGGATCGGTGGCGGCGCCGGGGCCGGTGTAGGACGAGGCGTGGACCACGGGCAGCTCCGCCAGGAACGGGTCGCCCATGAGCAGCGTGATCATGTCGGTCTGGCGGCCGCTGATGATCGAGCCCAGGTTGTTGCCGGTGGTCACGGCGCCGAGCGTCGTGAGGGTGGTGTTGTTGAAGGCGTAGGAGAAGCCGGGCGGGCTGGGGCGCTGCACCAGGCTCGACCCGGAGCCGGTGGGAATCGGGATGCCGCCGGTCGGGATGTCGCGGCCGGCCTGCAGCAGGTCGCGCACCAGCAGGTTCACGCCCGAGCGCATGTTCTGGCCGGCGTCGGTCAGCTTCAGCGTGGCGTCGTTGATCTTGAGCGCGTCGTCGAAGGTCTTGATGGCGATGCCGATCACCGCCATGGTGATGACCGAGGCCACCAGGAATTCGGCGAGTGCGAATCCGCGATCCGAGCGAAGGGTCTGCATGGCGGGTCCTTACGCGTACTGCGAGATGAGCGAGGTGACCGTGTAGGTCTTGGTCTGGCCGTTGGCCGGGTAGGTGACGGTCACGGTGATGCGGCGCAGGAACGCCGAAAGGTCGACGATCTCGATCTCGCGGGTAAATCCGCTGAGGGTCATGGTCTTGTCGTCGAGGGTGCCGATGAGGCCGTCGGGTCCGGGATAGACGAACACCTCGACGGCGCCGTCGTCCGAGGTGTTGAGGATGCCGTCGGTGCCGGCGGTGGTCATGGCGGTGGGGTTGTCGAGGAAGACCCCGCCCTGGGCGGCGTTGCGCATCTGCGCCCAGGAGATGGTGTGCGAGTCGCGGGCCGCAAACACGCTTTCGACGGCCTCGGAGGCCTTCTGCGTGGCCAGCACTTCATACGGGGCGCTCGTGGACTTCTGCACGCCGCTGATGAAGGCCTGCGTCAGGCCGAGCACGCCGACGGTGAGAATCAGGATCGAGATCATCGTCTCGATGAGCGAGAAGCCGGACGCCGAATGCCGTGAGGTCTGCATGACTACACTCGTCCCCAGGTGGTGTTGAGCCGGCGGTAGGCGCGCACGCGGCCGGTGGCCCCGAGAACGGTCACCGCGCGGGTCGCGAACTGGTCGTTGGGCGCGGCCAGGAACACGGTGCCGTTGATCACCATGCCGGTGCTGTCGACGAGCATGCCGTCGCCGTTGAAGATGACGGTGCCGTTGCCGTCGAAGTCGAGGGCGCTGCCGGCGCCGAACGCATCGGTGGTGTCGGGCGTGCCGTTGGGCAGCAGGAAGCGGATGTTGCCTTCCATGATGGCGCGGCGCAGCAGCGTGGTTCCCAGCGGGATCTCGAGGCGGCTGGCGCGGATTTCGTTGCCGCCGGAGAAGGTGACCTGCACGTTCCGGCGCTGGGCGACGGCCGTGTCCCGGGCCCGATTGAGCTCGGTCAGAATCAGCCGCATGGCGTTGTCGGCGTTCATCGTGGCCCGCGAGGTGCTGATTTGGACGAGCGCCATGCCCATGAGCACCATCGAGAGCGAGGCCACGACCAGGACCTCGACGAGCGAGAACCCGCGCTCGTCGCCGCGGAAGTGTTTCGTGCGCATGCCCCCTGCTCAGCAAGGGTCGCGCCAGCCCTGGCGGCGCGGCCCTAAGCTCGCGAAATCACGCCAATTAGGCCGATTCGCGGAGTCCGAGCAGGCGTTGCCTTGTGTCGATGTGGGACAGTCCGATTACGTTTTTGATCCGCGGCGCCATTTCAATCGCGGAACCAGCCCGCGGAAACGCCAACGCGTTGACGGGCGGGGTGTCGGCTGGCTGTTGCCCTGCCCCTTGGGCGCGGCCCCAGCGGCGGCGCGCCGTTACTCGCGGGCGGGCTCCCGAACCAGCTTCACGGTGAGGACGGCGGCGCCCAGGAAGGCCATGAACAGCATGCCGGTCCAGTGCGTCTTGTTGATGCACTGGAAGCGCACGTGCTCGCCGGGGGTCACGTCGAACTCGACCGTGTTCCGCACCAGCGTGTTGTTGGCCCGGATGCGGTGGCGGCCGGGGGCAATCTCGCACGTCAGCTCGTTGCCGTAGTAGAGCGTGCCCCACTCCTCGCCGTCGAGGGAGATGTAGACCTGGCGGTCCTGCACGTCCTCGAGCGCCGTGCGCCGCACCGTGACCATGGCCGGACCCACCGGTTCGGTGAGCGACGCGACGGTGGCGCCGCTGCCCAGGCCGGTGTCGGCCGGCTTGGCCGGGCGGAGGTGGAGCGGCCAGGGCCGGAGGATGGCGTCGGCCGGGGAGCACGGAGTCACGTCACACGATGGTGCCACAATGCGGCGGGCCTGTCGTGGGCGCCGCCCGGCCCGGATGAGGTCGCCGGGCCGCTTCAGCGCACGACCAGGGCCGGCAGTTCGTCGACGCTGACGTCGCGCGCGGTGGCGATGAGACCGGCCAGGTGCGCGGCGTGGCCGAGGACGCGGTCGGCCGACCAGCCGGCGGCGCGCAATTCGCGCAGGCCGGTGTCGCCGTCCGACTTGCTCAGCTTCTGCCGCGGCGACTTCATGACCAGCGTGTGGTGCAGGAAGACGAGTGGCCGCGGCCGGCCGAGCACGCGGCCGAGCAGCATCTGCCGGCCGGTGGAGGCGAACAGGTCGTCGCCGCGCACCACCAGGTCCACGCCCTGCGCCATGTCGTCGACGGCCACGGCGAACTGATAGGTCCAGTTGCCGCGCCGATCGCGGAGCAGCAGATCGCCGCACTGCGCCGACGGGTCCTGGCGCGAGGGCCCGTGCACGGCGTCGTCGAAGGCGACCGGGCCGGGGTCGACGACCAGGCGCCAGCCGACGGCGCCGCCGAGCGGAAGCCCGCGGGCGCGGCACGTGCCCGGGTAGCGGGGTTCGGGCGCACCGGCGGGACCGGGGGGCGACGGCGGGGCCTCGGCTGCCGCGCCGGCCGCTTCGATCTCGCGCCGGCTGCAGTCGCAGCCGTAGACCAGCCCGTGCGCAATCAGCGTCTGCGCGGCCCGCAGGTAGTGCGCCTTCCGGTCGGACTGCCGCCCTTCGCACGCGCCGGCACGGAAGGCGCTCGTCGGGAAGGCGTCCGCCTTCAGGCCGAGCCAGTCGAGGTCCTCGAGCAGCGCCGCCTCGTACTCCGGACGGCTGCGCTGCCGGTCGTGGTCTTCGACGCGAAGCAGCACGCGTCCGCCGACGGCCCGGGCCACGCCCCACACGAAGATGGCGTTGACGACGTGTCCGAGGTGCAGATAACCGGTGGGCGCCGGCGCGAAACGGGTCAGGGGCGACGAGGGCAGACGAGCCTCGAGCGGCGCCAGGGCAATCGGCGGGCGTGGCGAAATTCCGTGCACCTGACATTGTTGATCGGCTTGGCGCCGAGGCCAGCGCGGCGGCGGGTGCCGAAGCCGCCCAGGGCGATGGGCTGGAGTCCCGTCGCCCGCCTGCCCGGGCCGCCCCGCCGCTCGATCGCCGCTGGCGGCCATCCGGCCGCGTCCACCGACCGCCGTGGCCGCGGGCAACGTATGCTCCGGGTGACGGCCTCATGATCACCACTGTCGCGATCGCCTTCCTGCTGGTCTACGTGCTCGGCGCCTTTGCCTACGGCTCGGCGCTGACGCTGTCGCTGCGTCAGGCCAGGCCGGTGTGGTCCTCGTATCGCACCCGCGCCGTGCCCGGCGCCGCCAGGCTCGACGGCGCCAGCCTGACGCTCTTTGCCTGGTCGGCGGTGTGGTTCGTGGTGCTGGCCCTCGACCAGTTCTCCGAGATCGCGAGCGGTGACTCGCGGCGCGGCTGGCTCGATGTGGCGCAGCTCATGCTGGTGGTCGGCTTCCCGCCGCTCATCATGCACACGATGTTCCAGGAGGCGCGCTGCCATGAATGGACCGGCCGCTCGCGGGCCTGGGCGGCGCGGGGGCTGGCCGCGGTCTACGTGGCCGCGCCGCTGGCGGCCCTGTGGATCCTCGCCGTGGTCCTCGGCGCCATCACCGTGGACAACGTCGGCGCCTGGATCGGCGCCGTGATCACCGGGCTCTTCGCCGTGACCGGCATCTACTCGCCGCTGGTGCTGAACCACAATCCCCGGCCCCGCGCCGCCGCCGACAAGAACAACCTGCGCTACGTGCTGAACGGCCTGTTCGCGGTGCTGGCGCTGATGAACCTCCTGCCCGCGTTGACCAGCGGGTCGGTGGTGTCGTTCGAGATGCTCGGGCGGCTGATGAGCGTGACCCCGCTGCTGTTCCTGTCGGCCACCACCTACTACGAGAACCGTTTCCAGTTCTACGACCTGCTGGTGAAGCGCGGCGCGATGCTGCTGGCCACGCTCGGCGGACTGGGCGTGTTCTTCATGATCGCGCTGCCCTGGCTCGACGGCCTGCCCCGCGACGGCGCCCGGCCGTGGCTGTTCGCCCTGGCCCTGGTGCCGCTGATGCTGGCCGCCCCCGGCCTGGCCGGGGGCCTCAGCCGGCGGCTCGATCGGGCCTGGTTCGGCCGGCACTACACGCCGGCGTCGGCCGTGACCACCGTGCTCTCCTCGATCCAGGCGGCCACCGACGAACCCAGTCTGCTGGCCGCGGCCGAAGCCAGTCTCAGGGAGGTGCTGGGCGTCACGGTGCGCCTCGGCACCAGCGAGCCCGACGGGGCCAGCGCCCGCATCGCCTTCCGGATCGACGGGACCCAGGCCGACCCGAGCGTGTGGCTCACGGTGCCGGCCGCGCCCGGCGAACGCACGCTGCTCAGCGAAGATCTGACCCTGCTGCGCTCGCTCGGCACGGTCATCACCTACCTGGTCGAGAACATGCGGCTGCAGCAGCGCCGCCAGGAACAGGACCTGCTGGCCCAGGAGCTGCGGGTGCAGAGCAGCCAGTCGGAACTGAAGGCGCTGCGCGCGCAGATCAACCCGCACTTCCTCTTCAACGCGCTCAACACCGTCGCCTCGCTGATCCACACCGACCCGCAGCGGGCCGACCGCGCGGTCGAGCAGCTGTCCGAGGTGTTCCGGCACACGCTGCGCCGCTCCGAGAACGAATGGGCCGCGCTCGATCAGGAACTGGCGTTTGCCGCCGCCTACCTCGACGTCGAGGAGGCTCGCTTCGGGACCCGGCTCCGCTACACCATCGACGCCGATGCCGCCGCCCGGCGCGCGCCGGTGCCGTCGATGCTGGTCCACACCCTGATCGAGAACGCGGTGAAACACGGCATCGCGCAGGTGCGCGGGCACGGCACGCTCGACCTCACCGTCCGCGCCACCGGGGGCCGGCTCACCATCGAAGTGACCGACAACGGCCCCGGGCCCGGGGGCGATCCCGACGCCTCGGCCTTCGCCCGGCGCCCGGGCGAGCAGTTCGGCCTGCGCAGCGTGCGCGACCGGCTGCGCGGTCATTTCGGCGACGGCGCCGCCTTCACGCTGACGCGCGACGAGGCCCGCGGGCTCACCGTGGCCGTCATCGACATGCCTCTGGTGGCCCTGGAGACGCGGCCGCAGCCGCCGCGCGAAGTGCCGGCATGATGCGCGCGGTGCTGGTGGACGACGAGGCCCCGGCCCGGGCGCGGCTCAAGGCGCTGCTGCTGGAACTGGGCGGCGTGGCCATCGTCGGCGAGGCCGGCGAGGCCGACGCCGCGCGCGCCGTCGTGGCCGCGCAGGCCCCCGATGTGGTCTTCCTCGACATCGAGATGCCGGCCGAACGCGGCACCGAGCTGGCCGCCTCGCTGCCCGAGCCGCGGCCGTTCATCGTGTTTGCCACCGCCTACGAACGCTTCGCCGTCGAGGCCTTCCAGTACGACGCCGCCGACTACCTGCTGAAGCCGGTCAACCGCCAGCGCCTGCGGGCCACGCTCGACCGCCTGCAGCTCAAACTCGACGCCCGGCGCGACGCCAGGCGCGAGCTCGACGACGCCGTGCGGGCCCAGTCCTTCCTGCTGCCGCGGGCGCTGCCGGCGGTGCCCGGCTACGCCCTCGGCGCCCGCACCCTGCCGGCCCGCGCGGTGGGCGGCGACTTCTACGACGCCGACCTCATCGACGGGCACCTGGCGTTCGTGCTCGGCGACGTCTCGGGCAAGGGCATGGCCGCGGGGCTCATCGCCTCGAGCGTGCAGGCGCGGTGGCAGGCGGCCATCCGTCAGCGCGACCTGTCGCTCACCGGGATGATGACGGCGCTCAATCGCGACGTCATGGCCTCCACCGAAGGCTCGCGCTACGCGACGCTGGTGCACGGGGTGCTGGCGCCCGGCACCGGCGAGATCCGCTACGTGAACGCCGGACATCCCGCCGTCGATACTCGTCGCCGGCGACGGCCGGTGGTCGCCGGTGCTGACCTCGACGGCGCCGGCGGTGGGCCTGATGGAGGGCGTGGCGTTCCACGCCGCCGCGCTCCGGCTGTCGCCCGGCGACACCCTGATGATCATGAGCGACGGCGTGTGCGAAGCCCGCGACCGGCACGGCGACGACTTCGACCTGGCGTGCCTCGGGGCGCTGGCGGCGCGCAGCCAGCGGCGCCGACGTGACCACCCTGGCCGACGACATCGTGAGCGCGGTGCGGCGCCATCGCGGCACCGACCAGGCGCAGGACGACGTCACGGTCTTCATCCTGCGGAGGACGGCATGAGCCTGCGCGTGCTGCTCGTCGACGACGAGGCGCCGGCGCGCGGCCGCCTGCGGCAGTTGCTGTCGGAACGTCCCGACCTCGAGATCGTCGGCGAGGCGGAGGACGGCGTGGAAGCCATCGAGCGCATCCACGAGCTGACGCCCGACGTCGTGTTCCTCGACATCCAGATGCCGGGCTGCACCGGGCTCGACGTCGCCGCCTCGCTCGGGCCGGCGCGGCCGGCCGTGATCTTCTGCACCGCCTTCGACCAGCACGCCGTCGACGCGTTCGAGCTGCAGGCCGTCGACTACCTGCTGAAGCCGGTGACCCGCGCCCGTCTCGACGCGGCGCTGGCCCGGGTCGCGCCGGCCGCCGCCCGGCCGGGCGAGCCGGCCGCCGGCAGCCTCGAGCCGGCGCTGCCAGCCGCGCCCACGCGCTTCCTGGCTCGCCGCGGCGCCCGTTACAAGGTCGTGCCGCTGGCCGAGGTCGTGGCCTTCAGCTTCGACGAGGGACAGACGCGCCTGCACACGGCCACCGAGCAGCTGCTGATGCAGCCGACGCTGGCGCAGTTGCTGAAGCGGCTCGACCCGGCCCGCTTCTTCCAGGTGTCGAGGGCCGCCGTCGTGCACCTCGACGCGGTGCGCGAGGCCAAGCCCCACACCGACGGCACCGGGCAGATCGTGCTGTCGAACGGCACCGTCGTGGAAGTCTCGCGGCGGCGCTGGCGGCCGCTGCTCGACGAGCTCGAACGCTAGACGCGCGGCCCTGGCCCGTGACCGCCGCGTGCTAGCATCGCCCATGCGCGCGCTTGCCTCCGTCGTGCTTCCGCTCGTCGTGCTGGCGGCCTCCTCCTCACCCGCGGCCGCCCAGACCCGGTTGCGCATCATGCCGCCCTCCGGCGCCACCTTCGCCGTGGGCCAGCGCTTCGACCTCCGGGTCGAAGCCACGGGCGACGCGGCGGCGCCGCGCGGCCTCACGATTACGCTCGACGGCGTCGACATCTCGGCCCGCAACGGGCTGGCGCCTGGCCCGGACGGCGCGAAGGGGGCCGGCGGCACCGGCACCCCGGCCGGCGCCTCGGGGCGGCCGGCGGCGGCGGCGCCGACCGCCTCCACCAACTTCCTGCTGCGCGACACCAGCCTCACCCGCCCCGGCCTGCACACGCTGGTGGCGCGCACGGCCGACGGCGCCACCATGACTGCCTCCTACCAGGCCCATGCCTGGCAGGCGGCGCGTCCCGGCGCTGCCCAGGCGCGCAACGTCATCATGCTGGTTGGCGACGGCATGGGCATCCAGCACCGCACCGCGGCCCGCGTCGTGTCGCGCGGCCAGACCTACGGCAAGACCAACGGCCCGCTGGCCATGGACACGCTCGCGCGTGACCGGGCTGGTGATGACCTCGTCGCTGAACGCCACGGTGACCGACTCGGCGCCCGGCATGTCGTCGTACTCCACCGGCCACAAGGCCAACAACAACCACGTCGGCGTCTATCCCGACAACACCCCCGACCACTTCGACAACCCGCGCGTCGAATACATCGGCGAGCTGCTCAGGCGCACTCGCGGGCCGGGCTTCAACGTCGGCCTGGTCACGACCGCCGCGGTCATCGACGCCACGCCGGCCGGCAACGCCGTCCACACCTCGTTTCGCGACGCCTACTACGACATCGCCACGCGACTGTTCGACGAACGCGCGGCCACCGGCGTGTCGGTGCTGATGGGCGGCGGATCCACCTACTTCCAGCCGGCCGCCTCCGGCGGCACGCGCCCCGACGGGCGCGACCTGGTGAGCCGAGTTCACCGGCGCCGGCTTCGCGCTGCTGCGCACCGGCAGCCGACGTCAAGGCGAAGCTGGCCGGCGCGCCGGCCGCGGCGCTGCTCGGGCTGTTCCATCCGCGCCACATGTCGGTAGCCTTCGACAAGGTGGGCGCCGGCCGCTACAGCGACGAACTGGCGCTCGAGCGCAACCAGGACGTGCGCGACCAGCCGATGCTCGACGACATGACGGCCCTGGCGCTGCGGTCGCTCGCCGCGCACTCGCCGCAGGGCTTCTACCTGATGGTCGAAGGCGCGTCGATCGACAAGCAGTCGCACGAGTCGGAAGCCGACCGGACCATCTGGGACACCATCGAGTTCGACAACGCCGTGAAGGTGGCGATGGCGTTCGCCCGACCGGACCAACAGCGACGCCGATCCCGCCAACGACACGCTGGTCGTCGTCACCGCCGACCACGAGAGCGGCGGCCTCGGCATCATCGGCGTCGGCAACGAGCGCTACGCGCCGCGCGGTCATCGGCCGGTCGGTGCGCGACTACGCCGCCACCTTCCGCTTCGAGCCGGCCCAGACCCTCGACTTCTTCACCAACTACACGGTCGACGCGCGAGGGCTTCCCGACCGATCCGGATCCGACCAAGAAGCTGCTGCTCGGCTTTGCCGCCGGGCCCGACCGCTACGAGAACTGGCTGTCGAACCGGCTGGCGCAGGTGGGCACGATCGTCGACCCGGCGACGCGCGTGGCCGTGGCCAACCCGCGGCGCGACGGCGCCGGCCGCGGACACCGACAACCTCGGCGTGGACGGCCGGGTCTATCCCGGATTCCTCGTCACCGGCGCCATCGAGAACGGCGCCACGCGGCTGCCCCGATCCCAGCGGCTGCCCCGACGACACGCGCTGCGATGCCCGTGGCCATTGCCGGCCACACGGCCAGCGACGTGCCGCTCTCGGCCGACGGCCCGGGCGCCTGGCAGTTCACCGGCGTCTACGAGAACACCGACGTGTTCGTGAAGCTGCTGCGGGCCGCGGCCGGCAGCTATCCCGCGCGCTGCCGCGCTGAGTCCGCGGGTCGGCGGCCGCGCCGTCCGCGGGCGACTGGCTATAATCACGGCCATGGCACTCATCGACCCCAACACGTTGTCGCGCCGCGAGCTGATGGCGCTGGTCGCTCAGCTCGGCGCTGGCGCCGCCGCGGCTGCCGTGTGGCCCGCGGACCTCGCCGCCCAGGCCCTGCCCGGCAAGGACGCGCGGCTCGTCGCGCGCTCGGTGCGTCCGCCCGACTTCGAGACGCCGGTGGCGCTGCTCGACAGCTTCCTCACGCCGAACGACGCGTTCTACGTGCGCAACCACATGCCCATGCCGGCGCAGCTCGACGAGGCGGCGTGGCAGCTCGGCGTGCAGGGCGAGGTGGGCACGCCGCTGTCGCTGTCGGTGGCCGAGCTGAAGCAGATGCCGGCCGCGTCGGTGACCGTCACGCTCGAGTGCGCCGGCAACGGCCGCGTCTTCTTCGACCCGCCGGTCGCCGGCATCCAGTGGCGCAAGGGCGCCGTCGGCACCGCCAAGTGGACTGGCGTGCGGCGTGGCCGACCTGCTCAAGCGCGCCGGGGCCAAGCCCGGCATGACCCACCTGCACGTGAGCGGCGCCGACCGGCCGATGGGCACGCAGCCGCCGTTCGTGCGGCAGGTGCCGATGGCCAAGGCCCTCGACCCCGACACCATCGTGGCCTACGCCATGAACGACCAGCCGATTCCCCCGGCGCACGGCTTTCCGCTGCGCCTCGTGGTCCCCGGCTGGGAAGGGCGCCTACGCCATCAAGTGGCTGAACAGCATCACGGTGGCCGACAAGGAGCACGACGGCTTCTGGGTGCAGACCGGCTATCGGTATCCGACCAAGCGCGTCGCGCCGGGCGCGGCCGTCGACGCCAAGGACATGGCGCCGCTCACCGGGCTGGTCGTCAAGTCGCTCATCACCCGGCCGCTCGAGGGCGCGGTGGTGCCGCCCGGACCGGTCGACCGTGGCGGGCTTTGCCTGGGCTGGCGAGCGCGACATCGCGAAGGTGGACGTGTCGGTGGATGCCGGCGCCACCTGGCAGCCGGCCAAGCTGACCGGGCAGAACGTGAAGTACGCCTGGCGCCGCTTCGAGTTCACCTTCACCGCCACGACCGCAGAACACCCACACCATCCTGTCGCGCGCCACCGACAGCGGCGGCGCGGTGCAGCCGGTCGTGCCGGCCTGGAATCCGTCGGGCTACCTGTGGAACGCGCCCGACCAGGTGCGTATCGAGGTGAAGGCGTGACGCGCGCGCCGGGCTGGCGATGATCGGCGCCGGACTGATCCGTGGCCAGCGCCGGCGGCGTGCGCGCCCAGGCCCCCGTCCTCCCCGCCACCCCCGGCGTGGAGGTGGCCACGGCCAGGTGCATCGGCTGTCACGAGTCCGATCTCATCGTCTCGCAGCGCCTCTCGCCGACCGGCTGGGACCGCGAGGTGGCGAAGATGGAGCGCTGGGGCGCGAAGCTGTCGCCCGAGGAGCGGCCGGTCCTGGTCGGCTACCTCACGCGCGAGTTCGGCGTCCGGCCCACGCCGTCGCACGACGCCACCGCCGTCGCGGCCGGCGAAGCGGTGTTCAAGGAAGCCTGCCGCGTCTGCCACGACGACGACCTGTCCGAACAGCAACGGCTCACCGCCGCCGGCTGGGGCCGCGAGGTCGACAAGATGGTGCGCTGGGGCGCGAAGGTCACGGCCGACGAGAAGCCGGGCCTGGTGGCCTACCTGACCTCGCGCTGGGGCCACCCGTAGGGGCGGCTCCTGGGGCCTGTAGCCTGAAGCGTCGTTCCTCACGTGGACCTGCTGACGCCTGCTGCCGTCGCCGTCGCGCCCGGCGCCCTGTCCGTGTGGGCGGCGCTCGTCGCCGCGTTCACGCTGCTGTGGGCCGCGTCGCTGCCGCTGCGAAACGCCAGCATCGTCGACACTGTGGTGGGGGCCGGCCTTCGTGCTGGCCGCCGCTGGTCTACGCCAGCGGGGCACGAGTCCATCGGTCCGCGCGGTCTCGCCGTGATCGCGCTGGTCGCCGCCTGGGGCCTGCGCCTGGCCTGGCATATCGGCCGGCGCAATGTCGGCCACGGCGAAGACCCGCGCTACGCGGCCTGGCGCGCCCAGAGCGGCGCGTCGTGGTGGTGGTTCAGCTTTTTCAAGGTCTTCCTGCTGCAAGCCACGGTCGCCTGGGTCGTGTCCTGGCCGATTGGCGCGGCGATAGCCGGCGCGGCCGGCTTCCCCACCGGGTGGGACGTCGCCGGATTCGCGCTGGCCGTGACCGGGCTGACCATCGAAGCCGTGGCCGATGCGCAGCTGCGGCGCTTCAAGCGCACGGCCGCGCCCGGCGAGGTCTGCGACGTCGGGCTGGTGGCGCTACTCGCGCCATCCCAACTACTTCGGTGAGTCGCTCGTGTGGTGGGGCCTCTTCGTGGTCGCGGCCGGCGTCGGCGGGTGGGCCACCGTCGTCAGTCCCGTGGTCATGACGTTTCTGCTGCTGCGCGTGTCGGGGGTGACCCTCCTCGAGGCGGGGTTGAAGTCCTCGAAGCCCGGCTACGCCGAGTACGCGCGGCGCACGTCGGCGTTCGTGCCGTGGCCGCCGCGGGCCTGAGCGGGCTGTCCCGACGGCGGGGCGCGAGGCTCCGGCGCGCCGTCAGCACGCCCAGAGCTGGATGAGGGCGAGCAGCGACAATCCGGCCACCGCCTTGATCCACAACGGCAGCGAGGCCTTCGGCTGCTCGCCGTAGCGCATCGGCGGCTCGCCCGGGTCTTCGTCGCGCGTCGCCAGCCGCGACGGCAGCGTGCGGGGCCGCGGCGGGCAGCGGCGTCGGCGTCGTTCGCGGCGCCGGACCGGCAGCCGCCGGCGAGTCCTCGCCGGACCCGGCGGCGGCACCGCAGCCGGCGCCGGCCTGGGCCGGCCGGGCACGGTCGCGGAAAAGCGCTCCAGGTCCTGTAGCTCCTCGGCGCACATCACGCACAGGGCCACGTGCGCCTCGACCCAGGCGCGATCGGCCGGGGACAGCGTCTCGTCAACCGCGCCGCGGAGATGCTCGAAGGTGAGGTGCGGGCTCTCGGCTCGCGACTCGGGCGCCGCCAGCGCCCGGGCGAAGGCTTCCGCCCCGAACGACGCGTCGGACTCGCGCGCCAGGGCGGCCCGGCAGGCCGCGCAGTTCTCGAGGTGATCGTCGATGCCGACCAGCGTCGAGGGATGCAGCGCGCCGCGCACGTAGGCCCGCAGCTGCGACAACGAGAGGTGTTCGGAGACGCTCATCGCCCGTCCCGGCGGGCCATGCTCTTCAGCAGGCGCGAGCGCGCCGCCGTCCGGGCGTTGAGCACCTGGATGCCGGTGAGCCCGAGCCGCCGTCCGACCGAGCGGTCGTCCCACGGCAGGTGGGCCCAGATCGCCGCCGCCTCGTCGGGCTTCATGCCGAGCGCCTCGGCGACGTCGCGCAGGGGCGTCACGCCGGCGCAGTGGAAGACCGGCAGCAGCGCCGAGCCGTGCTGGTCGTGCAGCGTCAGCAGCAACGCCGTGCGCATGTGCACGGGCATGGCCAGCAGTTCGTTCCAGGCCCGCTCCAGGTAGTTGCGGGCGATGGCGAGATGGTCGGGGCCCGAGCCGGCATCGAGCACGGCCAGGTCCGGCTCATCGCCCTCGGGGCTGGCATCGAGGCGTGCGTCGCCGTCGCTGGCGCCGGTCACTTCGAGCAGCAGCTCAGCGACCGCATCGACATAGAGCGGCGCCCCGGTCTGCTCCTGCACGCGAATCAGCGTGGGCGTCAGCGCCGGTCCGTCCGCGGCGGCGTGGGCCTTGCCCCACCAGGCCTTGGCGCGGCCGCTCCAGGGATAGGGCGGCTCGAGCGGCCCCTGGTCGGTCCACGCCGGCAGGCCGATGACATGGCGGCCGGTCGGCGTCGTCCAGCCGACGAGCCCGACCCCGCGGGTGGACAGCAGGCGGATGCGATTGGCCAGGCGGGCCGCGGGCGGGCGGGTGCGCCGCAGGTAGTCGCGGCACACGTCGGCGGCGGAACTGCGGGCGAAGTCCTCGAGGTCGGCCACCGGCACGGTGCGCTCGCCCTTCCGCACCGCGCGCAGCAGCGAGACCAGGCGGTCGCGGCACAGGGTCGAGACGTCGGCCCGATCGGCGGCGGTGAGATGCGCCAGATACGTGGTGGCGGCGGCCCGCACCGCCGGATCGATCACCCGCGTGGCCAGCGCCGCCATTCGTTCGTCGGCGCGCGCCGCATCACTTTCGACCAGCGCCTTCAAGCGCGGGTCCCACTCCTGCAACAACGCATCCACGGCCACGGCGTTTGAGCCTATCACGCGTCGTGGCGTGCGTTATGCTGGCGGCGGTGCCGAGCGCGCGCATGACCACGTCGCCGCGCCCCTGGGGCGTCCTGGCCGGAGCGCTCATCGGCGGCGCGTTCCTGATGTGGCTCACCGGCCCACGACCGCTCGACCCGACCGGGATCGACTGGGTCATGAAGGGCGACTGGGTGCCGCACTACTTCGGCTGGCACTACTTCCGCGCCGAGCCGTGGCACTGGCCGCCGGGAACCATTCACGGCTACTACGCGCCGCTCGGCAGCTCGATCGGCCTCACCGATTCGATTCCGCTGGCCGCCTACCTGCTGAAACCGCTGTCGGCGCTGCTGCCGCGGCCCTTTCAGTACCTGGGCCTGTGGCTGCTCTTGTGTTTCGTGTTGCAAGGCGCGCTCGGGGCGCGCCTGATCGGCCGCTGGACCCCGTCGCCGGTGCTCCAGGGGCTCGGCGGAACGCTGTTCGTCCTCGTGCCGACGCTGCTCGCGCGCGTTGGCCACGCCGCTCTGTGCGCCCACTGGCTCATCCTGTGGGCGCTGCTCGTGGCTTCGCGTGAACCCGGCCGGCGCTTCGGCCCACTTGCCTGGGCCGCGCTGGGCATGGCCTCGGGGATGACGCAGCCGTATCTGGCGGCGATGGTGTTGCCGATCCTGGCCGCGGCGGCGCTGGCCACGAGGCAGGTGGGCGCGGGCCTGCGGGTGGCCGCCCTGGCCTCGGCGGTGGCGGCCACGATCGTCGGCTGGTGGCTGTCGGGGCTGTTCGTGCTCCAGGGCGACGGGTCGCTCGCCGGCGGCGGACTCGGCTACTACTCGATGAACCTGCTGGCGCCGGTTTCGCCGTTCGGCTGGTCGGCGGTGCTGCCCGACCTGCCGATTGCCGGCGATGGCCAAGCCTACGAAGGCTTCCAGTACCTGGGCCTGGGGGTGCTGCTGTTGATCGTCGCCGCGGCCGTGGTGACGTGGCGACGGCGAGGCCACGCGGCGACCACCCCGACGCCGCCCGTGTGGACTCCGGCGATGGTCGGCGTGTGCCTGCTGATGACGGCCTTCGCGCTCAGTCCGACGATCACCTTCGGCCGGGACGTCGTCGTCGACCTGAGCGGGCCGTGGAGCGCGCCGCTCGCCGCGTTCCGCTCGTCGGGCCGTTTCTTCTGGCCGCTCGGCTATCTGATCCTGACGTGGGCGGTGGCCACCGTAGCTACTCGCCTGCCGCGCCGGCTGGCGGTGGCGGCGCTGGCGGCGGCCGTGGCGGTGCAGGCCGTCGACCTGCACGCCGTTCATGCCGACCGCCGGCGCACCGCCCACGGCTCCGAGTTCTACGCCTGGGCCAACCCCTTCTCCTCGCCGCGCTGGGAGGCGATCGTCCCCGGCTACACGCACCTGGCGCTGGTGCCGCCGCCGCAGTGCGGGGCCGCGCCCCAGCCCTACGAGCCGGCCGTGCGCCTGACGGCCACCCACGGGCTGTCGCTCAACGCCGGCGTGATCGCCCGCGGCGACGAGGGGGCGCGCCGCCGCTACTGCGCCGCGTTCGATGCCGACATCGACGCCGTGCGCCTGCGCGCCGACACCCTCTACGTGGTCTCGGAACCGGCCGCTGGCGTGCTGGCGCGAGCCGGCGCCGGTCGCGTCAGGTGCGGCGCCATCGACACCGTGTGGATCTGCACCACGGCGGAGGCGCACGCGCACTGGGGCGAGGCCGTGCCCTTCGACGCAGTGCCCGAACGGTAGCGCTTCGGCAGCGCGGCCGGGACCGCTCGGCAGCACGGCCGGGACCGCCTCGCCAGCGCTGGGCGTCCTATGCGGGTGTCCGAGCGGCGGCCGCGCCTCACCCGCCGCCTCCGTGGAGAACGCCGTGACCGTGAATGACTACGCCGTAACCGCGCAGATCGTCATCGCCGTGTCGATTGCCATCGTCTGGGTCGGGCGCTTCGACAACATCGTGAGGGAGTTCAAGCAGTTCGGGATTCCCGACCTCGTGCGCAACGCGGTAGGGGCCACGAAGATCGCCCTGGCCACGCTGCTCGTGGCCGGCATCTGGTATCCGGCGCTCGTGGCCGGCCCCGCGCTGGTCATGGCCTTCTTGATGCTCTGCGCCCAGATCGCTCACGCGCGGGCCAAGAACCCGATGCACAAGTTCCTGCCGTCGCTGGTATTGCTGCTGCTGTCGCTGTTCGTGGCGGGCGTGCATCTGGACGCGTTGGCGCGTTGAGCCGGCTGTCGCTCCTGGCGGCATTCTCGAGTGCGACGTTTCTCGTCTACGGCCTGCTGGGCCTGATCGCGCCGTCGCTGGAGCGGGAGTTCACGCGGTTCGGGCTGCCGCATCTCAGGGTGCTCACCGCCAGCCTCGAACTCCTCGGCGCACTCGGTCTGCTGGTCGGCCTGCGCTGGCCGCCGGCGCTGTGGCTGTCGTCCGGGGGCCTGGCGCTGCTGATGCTCGCCGGCGTCGGCGTGCGCCTGCGCGTCGGCGACAGCCTGGTGCAGATGCTGCCGGCACTGGCGCTTCTGCTGCTCAATCTCTACCTGTTCGCGCTGGCCTGCCGGTGGCTGGGCGCGAGCGCCCAGTGAACCGGCCCGCGCTGGCCTGGCGTCCCACCCGGTATGTTTCACCGAAGTGACTCCATCTTCCTGGCCGCGGCGTTCCTGTCGTTCCTGTTGTCGGTTTACCTGTGGTTCTCCGGCCAACGCGACGAAGGCATGTTCGTCGGCATCTGGGTGCCGTCGATTCTGTCCTTCGCCACGTTGAACTCGCAGGCGAGGCGCCGCTGATGTCGACGATGGCCATACTCCTGGTCGGCATCTTCGTAACCGCGCTGTGCGGCTTCGGGCTGTGGTTCACCATCGCCGAGTTGCAGCGCCTGTCGCGCCACAACAAATCGCGATGAGCGCCGCCAAGAGCGACCTCACCGTGGCCGATAGCCACGCCTGAACCGCGCGCACCGGCGGCCGCGTCGTATCCAAGGTCGGGCGCGGTCACGCGGCATCAGGCCGCGGCGCCATGAGACCCGGCCATTTGACTCACTGGAGACATACCCACATGAAGGCACTGAAGACGTTCGTATTCGGCGCGGCGATCACCGCCATGGCTCTGTCGGCGGGCACCACCGCGCGCGCGCAAGGCAAGGACATCGTCGACACGGCCGTGGCGGCCGGATCGTTCAAGACGCTGGCGGCGGCGCTGACCGCGGCCGGCCTGGTCCCGACCCTCAAGGGCGCCGGCCCGTTCACGGTCTTCGCGCCGACCGACGAAGCCTTCGCCAAGCTGCCGAAGGGCACCGTCGAGGATCTGCTCAAGCCCGAGAACAAGGCCAAGCTGACCGCCATCCTCACCTACCACGTGGTCCCCGGCAAAGTGATGGCGGCCGACGTGGCCAAGATGACCTCGGCCAAGACGGTGCAGGGCGGCTCGGCCAAGGTGTCGGCGATGGGCGGCGGCGTGATGATCGACGCGGCGCACGTGACCAAGACCGACATCGCGGCGTCGAACGGCGTGATTCACGTCATCGACACCGTGCTCATGCCGAAGTAGACGGCGAGCGTGAACGCCCTCACGGGCGGCACGGCGACGACACGAGGGGCAGCCGAACGTTCGGCCGCCCCTCGTGCTGCGTACCGGCTCAGTGCTTCTGCAGTTCGACGACGATCACTTCGATCGGCTCGGTGCCGTTGTTGACGTCGGCGTGGGTGGTGCCCGGCTTGTCCTCGGTCAGCCAGTAGGCCTTGCCCGACTCCCACAGGTTCTTCTGCGACTCGCCGGACTTCTGCACGATGTCCACGGTGCCGCCCTTGATGGCGATGAGCGCGCGGGGATGCTCGTGCCGGTGCATCGACAGCGGCTGCTTGGGCATGATGATGCTCTTCCACACCTTGACGTGCTCGTTCTCGAACTGCGGCTCGCGCCGCGTGCCGCTCTGCGCGGTCTGGGCCCCGAGTGTGGCGGCCACGCCCAGGGCGATCCCGCCCGCGAGCACCAACGTCGTTCGCGCGAAACTCATGTCGCTGTCTCCTCTGACTACTTCTTGCCGCGCGCGGCCTTCTTCGCGGCTCTGGTGACGGGTTTCGGCATAGCCTTCCGCGGCGTAGCCCTTGGCGTCGCGTCTTCCTCGCGCGCTTCCTCGGCGCGTTCTTCCTCGGCGCGTTCTTCCTCGGCGTGACCTTCCTCGGCGCAGCCTTTCGCGTCGCGGTCTTGGTCGCCTTGGCCGCCTTGGCCGCGGCCGGACCACCGGGGCCCTTCCGAGCCGGCGCCTTAGCCGTGACGGCCTCGACGCGGCGCGCCACGCGTTTCTTGCGCTCGCGCGGCGTCGGCCCGTTCAGCAGCCCGTAGGCCCCTTCCATGGTCGGCGTCCACGCGGCCCCGTCGGGCGAAAAGTCCATGACGAACACGTACTCGCCGGGCAACCCGCAGTCGAACGTGCCGCGCACGTAACCGCCCTCCGGCAGGGTGTGCACGAGGCGCAGCACCTCACCCTCGAAGCCGCCGCGGAATTCCGTGGCGGTGCCCATCGTCGAGTCGAACCAGGTCATCGCATACTGGTTGGCCACGCCGTCGAACCAGAACACGCCGTGGCCGCTGTAGGTGGGCAGGCCGGCCCGGTACTGCTCGTATTCCTGCACGACGGCCTTGCCGCCGAGGGCAATCCGGTTGTTGAGGAAGGCCGTGGCCGGACCGCCGGGATCGTGCGGCGCGGGGTGCACCGTTTCCTCGCCGCCCCACTGGCCGGCGAGGCGATGGAGCCGGCGGTGGGCGTCGTCGCGCGTGAGCATGTCCATGAGGTGTGTCTCCTGCGCCGGGCGTTTCGCACGCGGCGACGAAATCGATTGCGCCGCGCCGACGGCGCGGCGACGGCACGGTGGACGGCACCGGCGGCACCGCGCCAGCCGGGCGGCGCGACCGGTAGATGCCGTTGACCTGGATGAACCCCGCCCGTCGGTCTGAAGCCCGGGGCGCGCCGCGATTATATAGGGGGCGGGGGGCCGACGACCGGCCGGGAGCGCTATCATGAGCCCTGGAGGTGTGCATGCGGCGATTGGCGCTGTGTCTTTGCGCGCTCCTCTTCACGACCGCAACCATGACGGCACAGTCCCAGCCTCCCTCGCCGGCGCCGCAGCCGAAGGCGCAGAAGATGGACTCGGACGCCGTGTGGGCGCTCGTGGAGAAGGAGCAGGTGTTCTTCCTCGACGTCCGCGAGCCGGACGAACTCGAGAAACTCGGCACGCTCGAGGGCTACGTCAACATCCCGCTCGGCCAGATCGAGCAGCGGCTGGCCGAGATCCCCAAGGACAAGGCGATCATCACCGCTTGAAACGGCGGAGGGCGCGCTGCCCGTGCGGCAGCGATACTCGAAGCCAGGGGCTACCAGGTGACGGCGTTCTGCGGCCTGAACGACTACCAGGGAACGAGCGGCAAGAAGAAAGTGTTCCCCAAGAAGCCCGGACGCTAGGGGCGGCGGCGCTCATCGCATGCGCGCCAGCGCGGCCAGGGCCGCGCGGCGCGCCGCTTCGCCAGCCGGCGTCGGCGAGGCCTCCATCGCCAGCCCGGCGTGCAGGCTGCGCAGGAGCTGCTTGGCGTTCTCGACGCGGGCGAACGCGGCCGGGTCGACCACCGGTCCGTTGGCCCACAGCGCCGCGTGATCGACCGTCCACTCCCCGATCCACGCCGCCACCAGCGCCCCCTCCGCATCGGGCCGCCGCACCGCCGCCTGCAGCGCCGCCGCCAGCCGCTCGCTCTCGCCCCAGGTGAACACGGCATCGTGCGCGGCCAGCTTGGCGCGCACCGCATCGAGCAGCCGCGGCAAATTCGCCGGCGCCCAGTGCGGCCCTCGCGCCAGGAACTTGAAGGCGTCGGCGGTATGCGCCACGGCGTGCATCCAGCCATGCCCGGCGGCAAAGCCGCGCAGGTCGCGTTCCCGCGCGAAGTAATCGAGCAGGCGATCGAAAAGGCGCTGCGCCTCGGCGGCCGTGAGGAAGGGCGTGGCCACCTCGCGGGCGGCGACGAGCGACAGCGCCAGCGCCGAAAACGCCCGCTTGAAGATGCGGTCGTCGCCGGGGGCGCCCAGGCCGTCGTCGAGATTCGCGGACCACAGCGCGAGCAGCCGGCGCACGTCCTCGGGCCCCACCACCCGGTCGCGCACCATCCACCGCTCGGCCGCACCGTAGGCGACCTCGTCGCGCAGCACCGGGTCGGGCGAAGCCAGCAGCGCGTTCATCTCGACCAGCAGCGCGGCCGCCGACTGCCCCGGCGGCACGACGAAGCCGCCCCGGGCCAACGCCACCCACTCCGCGCGGGGGCGCTCCGTGGGCGCCAGAGAGGTCTGCGCTGCGGGCAGCGCCGGCCCGCTCAGCGCCGCGATGGCGGTGAGTACCACGAGGGGCGAGCGCAGGCGCGGGATCATGCCCGGAGTCTACGTCGCGGCTGAGCTCGGGTACCACGCCTGGGACGAGCGCGCCCCGGTGGGCCGCACATCGACGTGGCCCCTCTGACCGCTGAGCCGCCTCGCGCCGGCCGCTGGCTCATGACCGCAATTCCCAGGTAGCATGGGCCCATGCCGTTCCTGGGGGCTCTGCCCATCGTCGTCGCTCTGCTCGGTCTTCCTGGGGTCCAGGCCCCGGTGCCGGCCCCGGCCCAGCCCGCGCCGGCCCAGCCCGCAGCACCCCGGCCGCGGCCCCGCGCCGCGGCGCCGGCCAACGCCACGGCGGTCATGACCATGGCCGTCAACGACCCCTCCGGTGCGCCGCTGTCGGACGTCAAGGTCACCGCCACCGGGCCGGTGGACCGGGAAGGCATCACCACCGCCGCCGGACAAGTGCGGCTGCTCGGCGTCCGCCCGGGCACCTACCGCGTGCGCTTCGAGAAGACCGGTTTCTACACCTTGGAGAAGGAAGTGTCGTGGCGGGCCGGCACCCCGGCCCCGATGGCCGAGGCCACGCTGACGCCGGCCCCGCTCACTCCGCCGCCGTCGCCGCCCCCGCCGCCCGACCCGTCCCCGGCCGAGCCTTCCCGGCCGGCATCGCCGGACCTGCCGGCCGGCACGGTCACGACGATGTCGCTCCTCGACTACATCGAGCGCAACTTCATCTCGAACAAGGAACCGCAGAAGGAATCGCTCGTCGGCTGCAGCGGCCTGGCCCAGTCGTGGCTCTGGCAGGTCCGCGACCCGTGGCCGAACCGCAAACACCCCGACGCGGAGCTGATGCTCTACGTGGTCGGGGGCGACGGCACCCTGCAGATGGACGGACGCGACGTCACGGTCGCCGCCGGCAGCTTTGCGGTCATTCCGAGGGACACCGATTACGGGTTCACGCGCCGCGGCCGCAACCCGCTCATCATGCTGGCCACGCTGTCGGGCCCGCCGTGCGCGCGGTAAGCCGCGGCCAGGCACTCCGCGGCTAGGAGCCGGCCTCGCGCGGCTGGTACACTGAGGCGGCAATGACGTCATCGGATCGATTGGGCGCGGCCGGCGCCCGTGAGAGCGCGGCCACGTCCCTGGATTTCGTGCGCGAGATAGTCGCGGCTGACGTGGCGGCCGGGGTCAACGGCGGCCGGGTGGTCACGCGCTTCCCGCCCGAGCCCAACGGCTACCTGCACATCGGCCATGCCAAGGCCATCTGCGTGGACTTCGGCGTCGCCGCCGACCACGGCGGCCACTGCAACCTGCGCTTCGACGACACCAATCCGGTCAAGGAAGACGTCGAATACGTCGACTCGATCAAGGACGACGTGCGTTGGCTCGGTTTCGACTGGCACGACCGCGAGTACTACGCCTCGGACTACTACGAGCGCCTCTACCAGGATGCCGAGGGGCTGATCCGGCGCGGCCAGGCCTTTGTCGACTCGCACTCCGCCGACGAGATCCGCGCGCATCGCGGCACGCTCACCGAGCCCGGCATCCACTCGCCCTACCGCGAGCGCGGGGTCGACGAGAACCTCGATCTCTTCCGCCGCATGCGCGCCGGCGAGTTCGCCGACGGCGCCCACGTGCTGCGGGCCCGCATCGACATGGCCTCGCCCAACATCAACCTGCGCGATCCGGTCCTCTACCGGATCCGCCACGCCACGCACCACCGCACCGGCGACACCTGGTGCATCTATCCGATGTACGACTTCGCGCATCCGCTCTCGGATGCCTACGAAGGCGTCACCCATTCGCTGTGCACCCTCGAGTACGAGGCACACCGGCCGCTCTACGACTGGGTCGTGCGCGAGTGCCGGGCCGAGCACGCCCCGCGCCAGATCGAGTTCGCGCGCCTGAACCTGAACTACACGGTGATGAGCAAGCGGAAGCTGCTGCAACTGGTGGCGCAAGGGCACGTGTCGGCCTGGGACGACCCGCGCCTGCCGACCATCTCGGGCATGCGGCGCCGCGGCTACACGGCCGCGGCCGTGCGCGACTTCTGCGCACGCGTCGGCGTCGCCAAGAAAGAGAACGTCATCGACATCGGCCTGCTCGAGCACTGCGTGCGCGAGGATCTCAATCGCCACTCGCCGCGGGCCATGGCCGTGCTGCGGCCGCTGAAGCTCGTGCTCACCAACTACCCGGCCGACCGGACCGAGACGATGGAGGTCGTGAACCATCCCGACGACGCGTCGCTCGGGACCCGGGCCGTGCCGTTCGGGCGCGAGATCTACATCGAGCGCGACGACTTCCTCGAGGACCCGCCGAAGAAGTTCTTCCGCCTCGCGCCGGGCCGCGAGGTGCGGCTGCGCAACGCCTACCTGATCACCTGCCAGCGCGCGATCAAGGACGCCTCGGGGACGATCGTCGAGCTGCAGTGCACCTACGACCCGGCCACCCGCGGCGGCGATGCGCCCGACGGGCGCAAGGTCAAGGCCACGCTGCACTGGGTCTCGGCCGCCCACGCCGTCGACGCCGAAGTGCGGCTCTACGACCGGCTGTTCACCGCCGAGGATCCCGAAGGCGCGGCCGAGAAGGCGGGTCAGCAGTTCCTCGACCTGCTGAACCCGGCCAGCCTCGAAGCGGTTACGGGTGGCAAGCTCGAACCGATGCTGGGCGAGGCGCCGGCCGGCGCCCGCTTCCAGTTCGAGCGCCTCGGTTACTTCGCTGCCGATCCCGACGGGCGTCCCGGCGCGCCGGTATTCAACCGCACGGTGTCGCTGAAAGAGGCCTGGACCAAGGCCCGCGATTTGTAACGGGGCCTGTCACCGTTACATTTCCAAGCGCTGCAATTTCTGCCATTTGTAACGGTGACAGGCCCCGTTACAAATCGACGGCGACGTTCACCAGCCCGGCGTCCAGGACGGTGGCCACTTCGCGCGGATCCAGGCGGACGAGGAAGCCCCGGCGGCCGCCGTTCAGGTAGATGTAGTCCAGCGCCGTGATGCTCTGTTCCATGTAGATGGGCAGCGGCTTGCGGATGCCGAAGGGCGACGTGCCGCCCACCTGGTAGCCGGTATGCCGCTCGGCCACCTCGGGGGCGCATGGTTTCACCGTCTTCGTGCCGATCTGCCGGGCGAGCTGCTTGGTCGAGACTTCGCGGTCGCCGTGCATCAGGATGATGAGCGGCCGCCGCGCCTCGTCCTCCATGACCAGCGTTTTGACCACGTGGTGCTCGGGCACGCCGAGCGCGCGCGACGACACTGCGGTGCCGCCCTTGAGCTCGTAGCGATACTCGTGCTCGGTGAATTCCAGCCCGTGCCGCCGCAGGGCGTGCACGGCCGGAGTCGCGGAGGACGACGCCATGGTGCCAGCTTACCGCCGGCCGGACTGCCCGCCTACACGCCGGCCGCGGCCGGGCGCCGCGTATGCCACTGCGCCTGGTCCTGATAGGCCCTGGCCAGGGCCAGCAGCTCCGCCTCGCGGAACGGCTGCGCGTAGAACACGATGCTCGTCGGCGTGCCGCCGTCGGCAAAGCCGTTGGGGACGTTCACGGCGGGATAACACGCCAGGTTGGCCATCGTGAAGTGGCGCTGCGTGGGCCCCTGCGGCCGGCGCGGGGCGCGCGCGCCACCGGCGGCCGCGCCCGGAGGCGGCCCGCCGGGCCCGCCGCGGCCGACGCTGTTGGAGGCCACGACGTAGAGGTCCACGTGCCTGGTGGCCGCGGCCAGTTCCTCCATCATCATCATGCGCAGGCGCTGCCCCTGCAGGAAGTCCACGGCCGACACCAGCCGGCCGGCGGGCCGGCCGACACTGGCGCGCGCCTTGGCCATCCGCCCGGCGCGGACGTGCTGATCGAAGAAGGCCGCCGACTCCACGCCGATGCCGCTGACGTCGTGAGCAAACGCCGGCACCGGCACCGGCACGAAGGCCGCCACGCCGAGCCCCTTCAGCGTCTCGAGCGTGGCCGCGGCGTTGGCCTTGGCCGCCGGCTCGGTCAGCTCGTCGAACGACTCCTGCAGGATGCCGACCTTCAGCTTCTTGATGTCGAGCGCCCGCGTTCCAGTTGAACGGCAGGTCGACCACGCTCATGTCGCGGCCGTCGGGCTTGCTGATCGCCTGCATGATGATGGCGGCGTCCTCGGCATAGCGGCACAGGGGACCGAGGCGGTCCTGCGTCCACGACAGCGCCATGGCGCCGTGGCGGCTGACGCGCCCGAAGGTGGGCCTGAGGCCGATCACGCCGCAGCGCCCGGCGGGACTCAGAATCGACCCGCTGGTCTCGCTGCCGATGGCGAAGGCCACGCCGCCCGCGGCGGTGGCCGACGACGGGCCGGCCGACGAGCCGCTCGAGCCCTGGGTCGGATCCCACGGGCTCTTCGTCTGGCCGCCGAACCAGTTGTCGCCCGAGGCCAGTTCGCCGGTCGTGAGCTTGGCAATCAGCACCGCGCCGGCCGCGCGCAGCATCTCGACGAGGCTGGCGTCGTAGTCGAACTGCTGCTCCGTGAAGGCCGGGGATCCCCACGTGGTCTTGAAGCCCTTCACCGTGATGATGTCCTTCACGCCCCACGGGATGCCGTGCAGCGGCCCCCGGTAGTTCCCGGCGGCGATCGCGGCATCCGCGGCCTGGGCCTCGGCGAGGCCGTGGTCGTCGAGGAAGGTCACGACGTTGTTGAGCACGGGATTGTGACGGTGCAGCCGCCCGAGATACATACGCGTCAGCTCGACCGAGGTGACCTGCCTGGTGCGCAGGAGCTCGGCCAGGTGCCGCACGGGCCAGAACGCGACGTCTTCGAGGTTGGCGGGTCGCTTCAGCGCCGGCGCCTTGCTCAGCACGAACGGCCGGCGCGCTTTGTCGACGGCGAGGCCGGGCACGATTGGGCTGAAGTGATACGGCGGCGACACGTCGTTGGGGATGACCGTGGCCCGCTGCTCCTCGAGCCGTGTCAGCGCCGTGTTGGCGCCGTCCACCAGGGCCTGGCGATCTTCTTCCGGCAGCGCGATCCCCGACAGCTTCAACGCCTCGGTGACCATGGCCAGGGTGATGCGGTCGGCGCCGGCATCCTGCAACCGCGCCCAGAGCACGCCGGGCGCCAGCGAGCTGCCCAGGCCGACGGCGGTGAAATGCGCGAGGAAGCGGCGGCGGGCGGCGGGGTGGTGAATCACGCGCGGATTATAGCCTCGGCGATCGGCCACATCGCCGGGCGGTCGGCCGAATCGGACGCCGCGTCAAAGCGGACACCGCGCCAAAGCGGGCACCGCGCCGGCGCATGCTAGGCTGATGCCGGCCGCGCGACGCGCCCTCCACGCTCCCATGCGCTTTCCTTCTCGCCCCCTCGGCATCGCCCTCGTGATCCTCGTGCTCCTCGTCGCCCTCGGCGCCGTCGTGGTCCCGCGCTTCAGCGCGCCGGCCCCGGTCTCATCCGGGGCCCGGCCGGGCATCGCGCCGGTCGGGTCGGCCATCGCCGTCGCCGACCGGCTGTATCTGGTTCCCGGCGGCGGCTGCAACACCGCGGTCTTCGTCACCGCCACCGGCGTCGTCGTGGTCGATCCCAAGTACGCCACCTCCTGGCCAGACCTCGTGGCGCAGATTCGCGGCCTCACCGAC
This sequence comes from uncultured Acidobacteriota bacterium, assembly GCA_963834325.1. GTDB lineage: Bacteria > Acidobacteriota > Vicinamibacteria > Vicinamibacterales > UBA2999 > CADEFD01. The sequence goes on along the minus strand of CAWIBL010000012.1, from coordinate 423,708 downwards.
AAGCCGGTCACGCACGTGATCCTCACGCATGCCCATCCCGACCACGCCGGCGCCGTCGAGGTCCTGCCCGACGACGTCGAAGTCATCGGGCAGCAACAGGCCATCGACGCCGTCACCGGCTACGGCTGGCTGCGCCGCCGCGGCGCCACGGCGAAGGTGCGCGTCTTTGCCGACCGCGACACCCTCTTCACCGGCGCCGACACCATCACCTTGACCTCGCACGGACCGGCGCACACCGGCGGCGATGCCCTGGTCGTCTTCCAGGCGGCGCGGGTGCTGCACGCCGGGGACCTTTTTCCCGACACGGTCGCCCCCATCGCCAACCTCGAAGGCGGCGGCGACGGCGTCGGCCTGGCGCGCACCTTGACCGCGGCGGCCGCCGAGGTGCGCGACGTCGACCGCGTGATCACCGGCCACGGCGCGGTCATGAGCTGGGACGACTTCCGCACCTTCGCCGACTTCGTGCAGTTGCTCGTCGACTACGTGCGGGCGGAGATGGGGTTCGGGACGGACAAGAACGCCGTGTTCCGCGCCATCGTCATCCCGCCGCGTTATTCCGCCTACGACCTCGACCGGCTCTTCAACACCCTCGACGAGATCGACCGGAGCATCCGCCCGCGATGGCAGCGCATCTTCTGACCTGGCGCGGCCTCACCCGGACGCACCTGGGGATTTTCGCCGCAGCGCTGGCCTGCTATGCCGTCGGGGTCTGGTGGGGTCTGCCCGAAGGCCTGCCCGGCCGCGACCGGCCGTGGGGCACCGACGAACTCGGCCCGCTCGGCGCCGTGAACGAGACTTACGGCGTCTTTGCCGCCCGGCGGCCGGTCTTCAATCCGCAGTATCCGTTGTTCCATTACCTGGTGCAGGTCGGCTTCGTCGCCCCGCTCTACGTGGGGTTGTGGCTGACCGGGCATGTGTCGATGCCGGCGCCGCTCTTTCCCTACGGCCTCGACCATCCGCCGCTGGAGCTGCCGCTCCTCACCTTGACGGCGCGGCTCCCGAGCCTGCTCATGGCGGCCGGGGTCGTCGCCGTCGCCTATGAGACCGGGGTCGTGCTCCGCGACCGGCGGACCGGCCTGTGGGCTGCGTTGTTCGTGGGCCTGCTTTATCCGGTGATCTTCTACGCCCGCACCAGCAACGTGGATATGGGCGCGATGTTCTGGACCGCCGCCGGCCTGCTGGTGTTCGCACGCTGCCTGAGGGGCGAGGCGACGCGGGGCCGGCTGCTGTGGCTGGCGGTCTTTGCCGCCCTCGCCGCCGGATTGAAGGACGCCAACTACGCGGCGTTCGTTCCCGCCGGCGGCCTGGCCGCGTGGTGGCACGTGCGCGCGCGCCGGGCCCAGGGCGCCGGATGGGGCCGGGCCGTGGCCGCGCCCGCGCAGGCGCTGCTCCTGGCCATCGTCGTTTATCTCGTGGCCTGCGGCGTCGTCTTCCGCCCGAGCCGCTTTCTGCAGCACCTGCGCTTCGTCACGGAGGGCTCGGCCACGAGCGCCTTCTACTTCCGTCACCCGCCGACGGTTGCCGGCTACCTCGCCTTCGCCGCGGAACTCGGCCAGCAGTTCGTCGACAGCTTCGGCTGGCCGCTGCTGTTGTGCACCGTGGCCGGTGTGGCCGTGTGGGCGGCGCGGGATCGCCGGCTCCTGCTGTGGACGCTGCCGGCCGTCAGCATCTGTCTGCTCGTGATCCTGCCGGTGCGCTTCGCCCTGCTCCGCTTCGTGCTGCCGGTGGCCTACGTGCTGGTCTTCGCCGCCGCCGACCTCGTGGCCACACAGTGGCCGCGGCGCGGCCGCGGCGCCGCGGCGGTGTTCCGGGTGGCCATCGCGCTCGTCGTGCTCCCCTCGGCCGCCCGCGGCATCGATTTGACCCGCCAGATGCTCGTGGACTCGCGCGACCTGGCCAGCGCGTGGCTGGCGGAGGCGGCGCAACCCGGCGATGCCGTCGGGTACTTCGTGTTGGACCACCAGGTGTTGCGGCACCAGCTGCCGCCGATGCCGGCCGGCGTCGCCGACGTCGTGGTGCGGCCGGCGGCGCTGGCCAGCGGCGCGATGCGCCCCGCCTTCCTGCTGTCGCTGCCGCTCGAGGACTTCGAGATCGACCACGAGGAGGCGCTGCCGCCGGAGCTCTTCGCGCAGCTGAAGAGCGGCGCCCTCGGCTATCGCCAGGTGGCCGTCATCCAGGCGCCGCGGTGGTTCGAGCGGCGGCCGGCGACGTTCGTGAACCCGCCCATCCGCATCTTCGCCCGTGAGGACCTCGCGGCCACGCGGCCGGCCCTCCGGACGCCCGCGACGGCAGGCCGGTGACCGCTGGCGCCGCCTCGTCGGCCGGCCAGCGGGAGCCGCGCCGATGACCGCGCGAAAGCGGACGGCTATTCCGTGCGCAAGGCGGCCACGGGGCTGACGCGCACGGCCCGCAGCGCGGGCACCAGGCTGGCGAGGACGGCCACCAGCAGCATCGTGGCCGGGCCGGCCACGAAGGTCAGCGGATCGTACGGCCCGACGTCGTAGAGCAGGCCGCGCAGTGTCTGCGACAGGGCCACGGCCGCCATCAGGCCGCCGACGATGCCGGCGGCGGCCAGAGCCAGTCCGTGCCGCACGATCATCAGCACCACGCCGGACCGGCTGGCGCCAATCGCCAGGCGGATGCCGATCTCGTGCGTGCGCCGGGCCACGACGTAGGAGAGCACGCCGTAGAGGCCGACGACGGCGAGCGCCAGCGCCAGAGCCGCAAACGTGCCGAGCAGCACGCTCGTGAGCCGCGGCGTGGCCAGGGCGGTGGCGACGACGTCGGTCATCGGCCGCACGCCGGCCACCGGCAGGCGCGGGTCGACCCGCCGCACCGCCTCGCGGATGGGTCCGGCCAGGGCCAGCGGATCGCCAGCCGCGCGCACCACCACGAACGTGTTCCGAATCAGGCTGCCGCGGGTCAGCACGTGCCACTGGCTGTGCGGCACGTAGAACTTCTCCTTCACCGCCGCGGTGACGCCGTTGTGGCGCTCGTCGGCGACGATGCCGACGACGACCGCCTTGGGCCGGGCCATGTCGCCGCCGACGCGCACCCGGCCGCCGATGGCCTGGCCGTCGGGCCAGTAGGTGCGCGCCATGGTCTCGTTCACCACCACCACCGGCTGACTGCCGCTGGTGTCGGCCGGTGTGATCCAGCGGCCGCGTATCAGCCGGGCGCCCATCGCCTCGAAGGCGCCGTCGGACACGATCTGCCAGTCGCCCTTGGCGGTGCGGCCAGGGGCTTCGACGTATCCGTCGATGTCGAGGCCGTAGTCGCCGATGGTCGTGGCCAGCGGCAGGGCCCGCACCACGCCGGCCGCGGCCACGCCGGGCACGGCGCGCACGTCGTCGAGCAGCCGGCGATAGAAGTCCACGACCTGTTCGGGAGACTCGTAGCGCGATGCCGGCAGGGCCAGGCGCATGGTGAGCACGTGCTCGGGCGTGAAGCCGAGAGGCACGCGGCCGAGCGCGCCGAGACTGCGGGCCATCAGCCCGGCGGCAATCACCAGCACCACCGCCAGCATCACCTCGCCGGCCACGAGGGCGCCGCGCAGGCGCTGGCGCGCGCGGGCCGCGGTGGCCTGCTGCGACCCCTCGCGCAGCGACTCGACGAGGTTGACGCGCAGCGTGCGGAGGGCCGGCAGCAGCCCGAAGACGAGCGTGGTGGCCACGGCCAGGACCAGCGTGAACCCCACCACCTCGCCGTCGAGCCGCACCGGGGTCAACGGCGGCAGGCTGCCGGGATCGAGCGCCAGCAGGACGCGCACGCCGGCCCCGGCCAGCGCCAGCCCGAGCCCGGCCCCGGCCACGGCGAGCAGCACGCTTTCGGTGAGGAGCTGGCGCGCCAGCCGTTCGGTGCTGGCGCCGATGGCCGAGCGCACCGCCATCTCGCGCATGCGGGCATCGCCGCGGACGAGGAGCAGGTTGGCCACGTTGGCGCAGGCGATGAGCAGCAGGCAGGCGGCCGCGCCCATGAGCAGCCACAGGGCCGGACGGACCCCGCCGCGCACTTCCTCGTCGAGCGACGTGGCGAAGGCCGAGAAGCGCATCGCCTCGGGATACAGGCCCTGCCCGGTCATCGCCGCCGTCACGGCGCGCAGCTCCTCGGTAGCGGAGGCCGCCGTCTCCCCCGGCGCCAGCACCGCCGCCGCGAAGTAGCTGTGCGACCCGCGCTCGGCCTCACGCTCGTCGAGCTGCAGCGGCGCGCCAGAGCTGCGTCGGCTCGGCCGCGTCGACAGAGAAGTCGGTGGGCAGGCGGAAGCCCTCGCGGCATCACCCCGACGATCTCGACCGGCACGTCGTCGAGCGCGATGCGCCGGCCCACCACCGACGGGTCGCCGCCGTAGCGCCCTTGCCACAGGCCGTAGCCGAGCACGGCCACCGGCGCCGCCTGCGGCCGGTCCTCGGCCGGCGTGATGGTGCGCCCGAGCAGCGGCGCCGCGCCCAGGACCGCGAAGGTGTTGGCGGTGACCAGTCCGGCGTTCACGCGCACCGGCTCGCCGTCGCCGGTCAGGCTCTGCTGGGCCGTGGTCCACCCGGCCACGGCCGTGAGCGTCCTGGTCAGGCGCCGGTAATCGAGGATCTCCGGCGCCGACAGCCACGTCTTGTCGAAGCTGATCCAGCGGCTCCACACGAGCACGCGGGTCTCGGGCTGCGCGTAGGGCAGCGGCGTGAGCAGCACCGCCTTCACCACCGTGAAGATGGCCGAGGTGGCGCCGATGCCGAGAGCCAGGGTGACCAGCGCCGCCGCGGCGAAGCCCGGCGCGCGCCGCAAGCCCCGCACCCCGCTCCGCAGATCCTGCCGAACGCCGTCCAGGCTCATGAAATCGCCTCCCGCGCGGTTGGACGGGGCCGGCGATCCGAAGGTTGGCGCGGGCCGCCGGAGCCAAGGGCCCGGAGATACAATCCTCCCAGCATGCATTCGACCGCCACCTTGTCGTTGTCCGCGCTGGTCCAGGCGCAGATGAACTCGCCCTCGCCCATCCGCCAGATCATGAAGATGGCGGAACGCCAGAACATCCTGGCGATGGGCCTCGACCCGGCCGAGGTGATCTCGTTCGGCGGCGGCTGGGTGAACCACCCGGCGCCCGGCGAGTTCCGCCAGGCCTACGTCGACATCGTCAGTGACCCGGCCCTGTTCCACCAGAGCGGCGGCTACACCGCCACGCTCGGCGACCTGGGCTGCCGCGAGCAGATCGCCCGCTTCGAACAGCACCTCTTCGGCGTGCCGCGACTCGGCCCCGAGCACATCGCCGTCGGCCTCGGCAGCACCCAGCTCACGCACGACCTTTTCCGCGCCCTGCTCGATCCCGGCGACACGGTGATGCTGCTCGACCCCACCTACGCCAACTACGAAGGCCAGCTCGCCTTCGTGGCGCCGGGCATCCGCGTGGTGCGGCTGCCCGTGCTCGACCCGGCCACCTGGAGCTACCGGCCGGTCAGCGATCCGGAGGGCGTGGCCCGCGACTTCACTCGCCTCTTCGACCAGCACCGGCCGCGCCTGGTCCTCTTCGGCGCGCCCGACAACCCCACCAGCCAGGTGGTGCCGCAGGCCCTGGCCGAACTGATGCTCGAGCGCACCGCCGCGGCCGGCGCCTGGCTGGCCATCGACTTCGCCTACAAGTGCCAGTACTTCGCGCCGCCCCCGGCCTACTACGGCTGGTCGCCGGCCGATCATCCGAACCTCATCGGCATTCACTCGAACTCGAAGTGGGCGCGCGGCCTGGGCCGGCGGCTCGGCTGGATCGAGGCGGGCACGCCGGTCATCGAGGCCCTGGAACGGGTGCAGCAGTGCAGCATCCTGTGCCCCGACACGCTCGAGCAGATGGCCATGGCCCGCTATCTCGCCGGCGCCATCGACGACGGCTCGCTGCGCCGCTACGTCGACCACGCCAACGACCTTTACCGCGAAGCGGCGCGGGTGACGCTGGCCGCCATCGACGCCCACATCGGCCGGCCTCGGCTCACCCCGTCTGGCGGCCTCTACACGGTGATGGACGTCGGCCGCGACGCCGAGACCTTCGTCCCCGAAGCGCTCAAGGCCACCGGCGTGCTGGTCGTGCCCGGCCGCGGCTTCGGCGCGTCACTGACCAACGGCGTGCGCATCTCGTTCGGCCCGCTGGTGATGGCGCCCGAGCGCATCACCGAGGGTTTGCGCCGCCTGGGCGCCTGGATGCGGGGGTAGGCAGCCCCGGCCGACACAGTGTGCTAGATTCACGGCGCCGCGCCACCACCGGCGCTGGGCGCCGCCACCCGACGACCCGGACCGAGACCATGCCCATACACTTCCGCCCGCTGACCACCTCGGTGCTCGTCCTCGCCTTCGCGGCGTCCGCGGCCGCGCAGAGCCGCAGCGTGCTGCCGCCGGCGCCGACCCCGACCGACGTGAAGCCGGGCAGCGTCACGTGCGACGAGTGTCCGTATCCGTATCCCAGCAAGTACCTGGACATCAGCGTCTACGAGCAAGACGTCCGCATCTCGTACATGGACACGCCGCCGCAGGGCCCGGCCAACGGCAAGACGGTGGTGCTGCTCCACGGCAACAACTTCGGCGGCTTCTACTTCAAGGCCATCATCGACGGCCTGACCAAAGAAGGCTTTCGGGTCATCACCCCCGATCAGATCGGCTACGGCCGCTCGTCCAAGCCCATTGCGCCCTACAACTTCAACTCGCAGGTGCGCAATACCTGGCGGATCCTGCAGCACGAGAAGATCGAGCGGGTCATGGTCATCGGCCACTCGATGGGCGGCATGATGGCGGCGCGCTTCGCCACGCAGTTCCCCAAGGCGGTGGAGCGGGTGGTCATCTACAACCCGATCGGGCTCACCGACGGCCGCTTCGATCGGCCGATGACGCCGATCGACGAGGGCTACGCCCAGAACCTCAAGACCGACTACCAGAGCACGCGGGCCGGACTCGGCCGCTACGTGGCCCACGACCCGACCAAGTGGAACCAGGAGTTCGAGACCTACACGCGCATCCGCTATTCGTGGACGTTGAGCAGCGACTGGCCGCGCCTGGCGATGGTGCAGGCCCTCATCGGCCAGATGCTCTACGCCGATCCGGTGGTCTACGACTGGGCCCACATCCAGGTGCCGACCCTGGCCTTCGGCGGCGCCGAAGACATGCTGCTCGGGCCGGCCAAGGCCTTTCAGGACCGCATGGCCTTCCTGGCCAAGAGCGTGCCCAACGGCAACGGCCGGCTGCACCTCATCCCCGGGCTCGGCCACGTTCCGCACCTCGAAGACGCCGAGAAGGTGCTGACGCCGCTCGTCGCGTTCCTCAAGGAAGGCGTGACAGCGAAGTAGCCGCGAGCCGAAGCCTCGACGCGGCGATTCGTAGTACAACCGCGGCATGCAGCTGGACATGCGGTGGGTGCGGCAGATCGTGGCGGCGTTGGCCATCGCCAGTGGCGGCGCGGCGGCCGCCGTGGCGCAGACAGCCACGCCCGGGCCGGGCATTCCGCTCGACCTCGCGACCCGGCGCGCGGCCCTGATCACCGACCTGCGTTATGAGCTGGCGCTGGCGGTGCCACGCGAGCAGACGGCCCCACTCAGCGGCTGGCTGATCGCCCGCTTCGTCTTGCGCGACGCCTCGGCGCCGCTGGTCATCGACTTCGCGCCGGGGGCCAGCCACGTGAAGGCCGTCTCGGTCGATTCCGTGCCGGTCACGCCCGCTTTCGTCCCCGACCACATCGTCATCCCTGCCGCCGCGCTCACGGCCGGCGCGACCGAGGTGCGGATTGAGTTCACCGCCGGCGACGCCTCGCTCAACCGCAATCCCGAGTTCCTCTACGCGCTGTTCGTGCCGGCCCGCGCCCACCTGGCCATTCCGGTGTTCGACCAGCCGGATCTCAAGGCCCGCTGGACGCTGAAGCTGAGCCTGCCGAGCACCTTCACCGCCGTCGCCAACGGCGCCGTCACCGAAGAAGGCAACCGGGCGTGCGCCGACGGTCGAAGCGGCAGCGACTGCCGGCTGTCGGTCGGCTTCGCCGAGACCGCGCCGATCTCCACCTATCTGTTCTCGTTCGTGGTCGGCGACTTCAAGATCGCGACGGCCGTCCGCAACGGCCGCACCTACCGGATGTTCCACCGCGAAACCGACGCCGCCAAGGTGGCCCGCAACCTGGACGCGATTTTCGACCTGCACGACCGCGCGCTGCGTTTCATGGAGCTCTACACGGGCATCCCCTACGCCTTCGGCAAGTTCGACTTCGTCGCCATCCCGGCGTTCCAATTCGGCGGCATGGAGCACGCCGGCAAGATCCTCTACAACGCCACGGGACTGCTGCTCGACGAGTCGGCCACGCAGAACCAGCTCCTGGGCCGGGCCTCGGTCATCGCCCACGAAACCGCGCACATGTGGTTCGGCGATCTGGTGACCATGCGCTGGTTCAACGACGTCTGGATGAAGGAGGTGTTCGCCAACTTCATGGCCGCCAAGATCGTGAACCCGTCGTTTCCGGAGGTGAATCACGACCTGCGCTTCCTCTACGCGCACTACCCGGCCGCCTACGAGGTCGACCGCACCGCTGGCGCCAACGCCATCCGCCAACCGCTCGACAACCTGAACGAAGCCGGCAGCCTCTACGGCGCCATCATCTACCAGAAGGCGCCGGTGGTCATGCGCCACCTCGAAGCGCTGCTCGGCGCCGATTCGTTCCGCGACGGCCTGCGCGAATACCTGAACGCGCACCCGTTCGGCAACGCCACCTGGAGCGACCTCATCGCGGTGCTCGACCGGCGCACGCCGGTCGATCTGGCGGCGTGGAGCCGGATCTGGGTCGAATCGCCGGGACGGCCGGTGATCACGACGGAACTCACCACCCGCCTGTCCGTGCCGCTCGGAGACGAACCCGAGAAGCGCACCATCGAGTCGCTCACCTTCATCCAATCCGACCCGCAGCAGCAAGGCCGCGTCTGGCCGCAGACCCTCAAGGTCACCGTCGCGCTCCCCGACGGTCCGCGCACCATCGAGGTGGCGCTCACCGGCGCGCGCACGACGGTGCCCGAGGCCGTGGGCTGGCCGGAGCCGCTCTACGTGCTGCCGAACGGCGGCGGCTGGGCCTACGGCGGCTTCGTCCTCGATCCGATCTCGCGCGACTACCTGGCCGCCAACGTCGCCTCGATTCCCGACGCGCTCACCCGCGGCGCCGCCTGGGTCACGCTGTGGGAGGCGCTGCTCGATCGCAGCGTGCCGGCCACCGCCTTCGTCGATACCGCCATGCGCGCGGTGCCGGCCGAACCCGACGAGCAGACGCGGCAGCGCGTGCTCGGCTATGCCGGCAACGCCTGGTGGAAGTTCCTGAGCCCGGCCGAACGGTCGGCGCGGGCGGCCGCTGCCGAACGCACCTTGCGGGCCGGCCTCGACGCCGCCACGACGGCGAGCCAGAAATCGGCCTGGTTCGGCGCGCTGCGCCGCATGGCCACGACGGCGCCCACCCTGGCCTGGCTCACGGCGGTGTGGGAGAAAGCCGAAACGGTAACCGGGCTGCCCTTCGCCGAGGCCGACTACTCGGCCCTGGCGCTCGAACTGGCCGTGCGCGAGGTGCCGCGCTGGTCCGAGATCCTGACCGGGCAGCTGGCCCGCATCGACAACCCGGACCGCAAGGCCCGCTTCGCCTTCATCATGCCGGCGCTCGCGGCCGACCCGGCGGTGCGCGAGAAATGGTTCCTGGCGCTCGCGGACGTGGCGAACCGGCGCCGCGAGCCCTGGGTGCTCGACGGCCTCGACTACCTGCACCATCCGCTGCGCGCGGCCGCCGTCGGCCAAGTACGTGCGGCCGAGTCTCGACCTGCTCTGGGAGATCCAGAAGACTGGCGACATCTTCTTCCCCAAGCGCTGGATGGATGCCACGCTCGGCGGCTACAGCGGCGCCGACACGGCCGGCGAGGTGCGCCGCTTCCTGGCCACGCTGCCGCCCGGCTACCCGGCGCGGCTCAGGAACATCGTGCTGCAGTCGGCCGACGACCTCTTCCGCGCCGCCGGCCAGCGGTAAGCCCCCGAAATGGCAACGCCGGAGGCGACCCTTCGGTCGCCCCCGGCGTTCTGACCAATCCCTGATGGGCGCGTCTACTTGGTGCCGCGGCCCTTGCCCTTCGTCACCAGCTTCTGGACGCGCCAGTTGATCAGCTCGCCGACCCAGATCTCGTCTTCGGACGGGCACGCGATGCCGTGGATCCAGCCGAACTCGCCGAGGTTGCGGCCGGGCTGACCATAGACGCCGAGCACCTTCCCTTCGAGCGACACCTTGTAGATGCGGCTCGGATACAGGTCGCCGACGAAGAGCACGGGATTGGGCCCCGGCGTCATGCACAGGGCGTCGGGCGCGCCCGGCGCCTGCGAGCCGGTCTTGGCATCCGGCTGCTCGCTGCCGTAGACGATCTTGCCGCGCTTGGGGTCGACCGGCACATCGATGGTGAATTCGCGGAGGTACTTGCCCTCGGGGTCGAACACCTGGACGCGGCGGTTGCCGCGATCGGCCACGTAGACCTCGTCGGCCGGCGACACGGCGATGCCGTGCGGCGTGTCGAACTGGCCCGGGCCCTTGCCGAGCGAGCCCCAGCTGCCCACCCACTCGCCGCGGGCGTTGGCCTTGCCGACGCGCGAGTTGACGTAGCCGTCGCTGAAGTAGGAGTTGCCCTTCGAATCCCAGGCCACGTCGGTCGGCTGGTTGAAGACGTTGTCGCGGTGCACCGGCACCGGGTTGCGCGGGTTGTTGTTGGCCGGCAGTTCCACCGGCAGCCCGGCGCGCTTCAGCAGCACGCCGATCTGCGAGGCGTAGTCGGGCGGCACGTCGAGGTGCGACGACTCGCCCTTGCGTCCGAACATCCACTCCGCCCGGCCCTGCGGGTTGAACTTGACGATCATGTTCGACCCTTTGTCGACGATCCAGATGTTGTCCTGCTTGTCGATGCGCACCGCATGGGCGTAGGACAGCGCGAAGTTGTTCTTGCCGATCTCGCGCACGAACTTGCCGGCCGCGTCGAACTCCAGCAGCTGCGCCGCCTGGGCCATGTAGGCGGCGCCCGAGACGTTGCCGCGCGAGAACACGAACACGTGCTTCTTCGAGTTGACGGCCACGCCGCCGATCTCGCCGAAGTGGATGTCGTTGGGCATGGTCAGCGGATTGGGCACCGACTCGAAGGGCAGTTCCGGCACCGTCTGCTGTTGCGTGGATACGGGGGCCAGCGCCAGGGCGGCCAGGACAACCGTTGTGAAGACACGTCTCACCCGTCACCTCCAGGAAAAGGATGCCCCGGCGCGAGCGTGCACGGGCGCGGGCCGATAGTAGCGACCATCGCCCGCAGACGCAAGGCGACCCGGCCCGGCCGCGGGCGCATCAGGTCAGAAGCGGTCGGCGCGGGCGCGGCCCCAGGCATCGGCGAGCGGCCCGCTGACCCGCGACGTGAGCAGGCCGCCGGGCTCGGTGGCCGGGTAGAGCTCGTGGTAGCTGCACCACCTCGCCGGGGCCGACGCGTTTCATCACGTACCACGGCTTCAGCCCCGCCGGCGACGTCAGCCCGGTGGCGCCGAGAACGTCGAGGAAGCTCTTCACGGTTTCCTTGTGGTAGCGGGCGACGCGTTCCGACTTGTCCTCGACCACCAGCCCGCGCACCAGGCCGGGGTCCTGGGTGGCCACGCCGGTCGGACACTGGTTGGTGTTGCAGCGCAGCGCCTGGATGCAGCCGAGCGCGAACATCATGGCCCGCGCCGCGTTGCACAGGTCGGCGCCGAGCGCCACCTTGGTGGCGATCTGGAAGCCGGTGTTGACCTTGCCCGAGGCGATGACCCGGATGTGCTCGCGCACGCCCGCGCCGATGAGCGCATGGTGGACGAACGACAGGCCTTCGTTCAGCGGCGTGCCGACCGAGTCCGAGAACTCGAGCGGCGCCGCGCCGGTGCCGCCTTCGCCGCCGTCCACGGTGATGAAGTCGGGCATGATGCCGGTCTCGAGCATCGCCTTCACGATCCCCAGGAACTCGTGACGCTTGCCCACGCACAGCTTGAAGCCAACCGGCTTGCCGCCGGACGCCGCGCGCAGCTGGGCCAGGAACTGCAGCAGCCCGATCGGCGTGGAGAAGGCGGTGTGGGCGGGCGGAGAGATCACGTCGCGGCCCGGCTCGACGCCGCGGATGGCGACGATCTCGGGCGTGAGCTTGGCCGCCGGCAGGATGCCGCCGTGACCCGGCTTGGCGCCCTGCGAGAGCTTGACCTCGATCATCTTCACCGCCGGCAGCGTGGCGCGCCGGGCGAACTCGTCGATCGCGAAGCCGCCGCTGGCCGTCCGGCAGCTGAAGTAGCCGGTGCCGATCTGCCACACCAGGTCGCCGCCCGGCTCGAGGTGGTAGGGGCTGAGGCCGCCTTCGCCGGTGTTGTGGGCAAAGCCGCCGAGGCGGGCGCCGGTGTTGAGCGCGAGCACGGCGTTCTTGCTGAGCGAGCCGTAGCTCATCGCCGATACGTTGAGGATCGAGGCCGAATAGGGCTGGGTGCACGCCGGTCCGCCGACGGTGACGCGGCTCACCGCCGGATCACAGTGCACCGGCGCCAGCGAGTGGTTGATCCACTCGTAGCCGACGGCATACACGTCGCGCTGGGTGCCGAAGGGCAGCGTGTCGAGTTCGCCCTTGGCGCGCTGGTAGACGATCGACCGGTCGGTGCGGCTGAAGGGCCGGCCGTCGCTGTTCGACTCGACGAAGTACTGGTTGATCTCGGGCCGCAGCATCTCGAGCAGATAGCGGCCGTGGCCGATGAGCGGGAAGTTGCGGCGGATCGCCTGGCGGGTCTGCGCCATGTCGGCCACCCCGCGCGCGATGAGCGGCACGACGGCGAGGAGCGACCATAGGACCGGCGGCCACACCGCCGACACGCCCGCGACCAGGCCGAGTACCGCCGCCGAAGCCGCAAGGAACACGCCTGCCATACCTGGGGCTTCGGCCGGGTTCCTCAAACCTTGAGGCGCTTGGCTTACACTTGCCCGCGATGACGCACATCCTCGTCGCCCTCCTTCTCGCTGCGGTGGCCGTACCGGCTCTGGCCCAGGACCCGGCCGAGGTCCCGCCCGACCCGTGGTTCGGCACCTTCTCGATCATCGCCGTCGACCCGGCCACCGGCGAATTCGGCGTCGGCGTGCAGTCGCGCGCCTTCGGCGCCGGCGCCGCCGTGCCCTATGCCAAACCCGGGGTCGGGGCGGTGGCCACGCAGGCGTCCGCCAACCGGCTCTACGGGCCGAAGGCCATCGCCCTGCTCGAACAGGGACTGACCCCGGCCGAGGTCGTCAAGCGCCTCACCGACGAGGACCCGGGCCGCGACAGCCGGCAGGTGGCGGTCATCGACGCAACCGGCCGCTCGGCCGTCTACACCGGCAAGCGCGTCATCGACCGCAACCACGACCCCAAAGATCTGGTGCACCTGGGCGGCTTTGCCGGGCACGTCACCGGCGTGAACTTCTCGGCGCAGGGCAACACGCTCGCGAGTGAGGAGGTGGTGAAGGCCATGGCCGCCGCCTACCAGCACGGCACGGGCTCGATGGCCGAACGCCTGATGGACGCGCTCGACGCCGGCCAGAGCAAGGGCGGCGACACGCGCGGCATGCAGTCGGCCGGCATCCTCGTGGTGCGGCCGCTCCCGCCCGGCTCGGATTCGACCGTCGAACGCGTGGTCGACATCCGCGTCGACGACCACGAGCAGCCCTTCGAGGAACTGCGCCGCCTGCTCGACATGACGCTGGGCGTGCCGAACCGCCTGATGGCCGAATCCGCGGCGCTGGCCAAGGCCGGGCGCCACGCCGACGCCATCGCCCCGCTGCAGAAGGCCTTGGCCATCAACCCGCGCAGCGAACCGGCGATGTATGCCCTGGCGCAGCGCTACGCCCAGGCCGGTCAGCCGGCCAAGGCCATCGCCCAACTCGCCGTCGCGATCCGGCGGCAGCCGAAGCAGTGGAAGCCGCAGGCCGCCGCCGACCCGGTCTTTGCGAAGCTCAAGGACTCGGCGGAGTTCCGCCGCCTTATTGCGCCATAAGCGCCGGCCGCACCTGCACAGCGATCGCGGAGGCGCGCGGCGGCAACGCGCGCCAGCTCTGGTAACCTTCCTCCCTTGACCGAGGCGCATCGACGCGCCTCCGGTGCAATCAGGGAGCGGAATGATGCGTTTGCGAGCGTTCGGTGCGGGAGTGGCGGCGGTGCTGTTGGTGCTGGCCTGGGTGCCGGCTTTCGCCCAGTCGACCACCGGCACGATTACGGGCCGCGCCCAGGACTCGAGCGGCGGGCTCCTGCCCGGGGTCACCGTCAGCATCTCCAGCCCGTCGATGATCGGCGGCGCGCGGACGGCGGTCACCGATCCGCTCGGGTCCTACCGCTTCAACCAGGTGCCACCCGGCACCTATCAGGTCGCCTTCGAACTGGCCAGCTTCCGCACGTTGACCATCGACGGCGTGGTCGTCAACGCCAGCGCCACGGCCACGGTGAACGGGCCGCTGCAACTCGACACGCTCGAGGAATCGATCACCGTCACGAGCGCCACGCCGACCATCGACCTGCAGTCGACCACGGTCGGCGGTCAACTGGAGCGAGGCGCAGATGGAGAATCTGCCCTACGGGCGCGGCATCCGCGGCCTGGCCCGCCTCGTGCCCGGCCTGACCCCCACGCAGTTCGACGTGGGCGGCAACACGGTCGGCGGCTCGACCACGCACCGGCGCGCGTTCCTACGGCCGCACCGGCGGCGAACTCATCAAGTTCGACGGCGTGGTCTGGGACCAGTTCTTCGGCGACTACAACACCTACGAGCAGGTGCAGGTCTCGGGCGCGGCCAAGGGCGCCGAGGCGCAGAGCCCGGGCGTGACCTTGAGCTTCATCATCAAGTCGGGCAGCAACCAGTTCCACGGCAACTACCTGGGCGCGTGGCAGGACGGCGCCTTCCAGGGCAACAACGTCACCGACCGGTTGCGCCACGAAGGCTTCGACCCGGGCAACAACAAGTTCACGCGCTACAACGACGTCAGTCTCGACCTGGGCGGCCCGCTCCTGCGCGACCGGCTGTGGTTCTATGCGGCCTACGGCTACAACTACTCGGGCCTGCTCATCCCCGGCTTCGTCTCCGAGCAGGACGGTCAGCAGGTCGAGTACTTCACCCGGCTCGACAACCCCACCCTCAAGCTGACCTACCAGGTGTCGAAGAACAACAAGCTCGAGCTGACGCAGCAGTTCAACCGCAAGTGGCAGCCCTATCGCAACGCCAGCACGTTCCTGCCGCGCGAGGCGACGCAGAACCAGGTGGCCTGGACGGCCATCGGCCCGGCCCTCAAGCTGACCCGGATCATGAGCCAGAGCATGACCCTCGACGCCAGCGTCAACCGCTCGGGCTACTGGTGGCCCGACAAGGCCTGGACCGGCGACGTCCGCCGCGTCGACCTGACCACCACCCAGACGCGCGGCGCGTTCCTCGAACTGAATCGTGAGCCGGCGCGCTACGGCTGGAACGGCACGTGGTCGTGGTACCGCTCGTTCGGCGCGACCAACCACGAGATCAAGTCGGGCGTGCTCGGCTACCACAGCACCAACCACGTCGAGACCTACGGCTACCCGAACCAGCAGGTCTACCAGTACCGCAGCCTGCCCGGCGAGACCGACTTCTTCCTGCACCCCGACTCGGTGCAGGTCTTCGAGTATCCGAACGACACCAACGCCGGCGTGCTCTACAACTCGTGGTTCGCCAACGACAGCATGACGCTGTGGAAGCGCCTGACGCTCAACGCCGGTGTGCGCTACGACCGCTACGCGTCGTGGCTGCCCGAGCAGGGCAATCCCGGCACCGGACCGTTTGCCACGGCGCGCCTTTATCCCGAGAACCGCGACTTCCCCACCTACAGCGCCTGGTCGCCGCGCCTGTCGGCGGTCTACGACCTCACCGGCACGGGCCGCGTCGCCCTCAAGGCCAGCTACGGCCGCTACTCGGCGGCCGGCTCGGGCGTCACGGCGGCGGCGGGCCCGGTGGCCAGCCAGGTCAATCCCGCGGCCACGCTCGTCTCGACCTACACGCGCTGGGACGGCGCCGTTCCCTACACGCCGGTGGCCTCCAACCTCACCTCGATTGCCGGGCAGAGCCGCGACAGCCGCCTCGACCCGTCGCTCAAAGGCGAATACATGGACGAGGTGACACGGTGGGCCTGGACCTCGGCGTCAGCGCCAGCAGTTCGTTCCGCCTGAACGTCGTGCGCAAGCGCGACTTCCGGGGCAGCAAGGAACTGAACGTGGCGCAGCCCTACGAAGCGTTCACCGATCGCGTGGTGGGCATCGACCCGGGCCGCGACAATCTCGTCGGCACCGGCGACGACCGCCAGATCGAAGTGTATTCGGTGCCGCGTTCCTACCCCGGCTTCGGCCAGGTGAGGTCGCTCTTCGTCAACGCCGCCAGCGGCGAAGGCGACGACCGCTACACGGCGCTCGAAGCGACATTCAACAAGTCGCTCTCGAACCGCTGGTCGTTTTTGGCCTCGTACAACGTCGACCGACGCGACGCCAAGAACATCGACCCGCGCAACCCCAACGAGGCGCTCTACGGCGTGGTGCTGACCGGCACGACCGGCACCTGGGCGCTGCCCGAGACCCATCAGGGAGTGCGCATGAGCGGCACGGTGGATCTGCCCGGCAGGTTCCTCGTCGCCTCGACCTTCACGGCCCAGCAGGGCGCCTACTTCGACCGCGTCGTCCAGGTCCGCAACGCCCTCAACGCGCTCGTCAACGTGGCGGTCGAGGGCCAGGCGGGGCGTTACGACTGGGTGAAGCTGTCGGACCTGCGCGTGTCGAAGACCTTCTCGCTGCCGCGCAGCCACTCGTTCGAAGGCTTCGTTGACGTCTTCAACCTGTTCAACTCGAGCGTCGTGCTGCGGCGCATCACGACCAACGGGCCCAACTTCAACAAGCCGCTGGCCAGCGGCGGCATCGACGCCGCGTCGGCCAATCCCATTCCGGCCGCGCGCGTGTTCCGCATCAGCGCGCGCTACCGCTTCTAGTTCATCACCCACGCCATGTCCGCCGGCCTTCGGGCCGGCGGCTCGGCGCCGGCGCTACACTGGGGTGACCCGTCCTCATGGTCACGCCGCCACGCTCCGCCCTCCTGCTCCTCCACATCTGGTGGCCGCTCCTGACCGGGGCCTCGCTGGTCCTGGTCGTGCACCGGGCCACCGGCCGCCCCTGGGATCCGGCCGGCGCCGGCCTGCTCCTGGCCGGCATCGTCGCCGCCTACAGCCTCGACCGCGTCGTCGATGCGCCCCCCGCGCTGACCCCTCGAGTGCGCCGGGTGCTGGTGGCCGCCGCCGCCGGGGCCGCACTCACCGGCGCGCTGCTCCTGGTCTGGCTGCCGCTGCCGACCGGTGCGCTCGTGCCCGTCTTGGCCGGGGCGGCCGTCGGCTATTCCGCCGTCAAGCGGCTGCCGTGGGGCAAGGCGATCGCGGTGCCGCTCATCTGGACGTGGAGTGCCATCGCGCTGCCGTTCGGCGATGGCTCGTGGTTCGGCTGGCACTGGATCTTCGAGCCCGTCGCCGCGCCGCTCTTCTTGCTCTTTGCCGCCGGCTGCCTGCTGTGCGACCTGAAGGACGAAGCCCGCGACCGCGCCACCGGCGTGGCCAGCGTGCCGGCGACGCTCGGTCCCACCGCGACCATCGCCATCGCCCTGGCCCTCGTGCTCACGGCTGGCGGGATGGCGTGGACCGAGGGGCGCGTCGGCCTGACCTGCAGTGCCGTGGCCCTCGGGGGCGCCGCGCTGCGGCCCGGGCTGCTCGCCACCGACATCGTCGGACCGCTCGTGGTCGACATGATCCTCACGCTGCCGGGCGTGCTCATCGCTTCTCACCTCATCTGACGGTCCGGCCCCGCCGCCCCGCCTCACCCTGACCTTTTCCGCCGCGGGTCCGTCGCCGTCTCGCGTAGAATTCGCGGCAGGAGCTTGTTCCATGATCCGTCGCCTGGCCCTCGCGCTCGTGCTCGCCCTGGCCATGCTCACGCCCGGCCGCCCGCTGACCGCCCAGAGCGGCGCCGTCACCCTGCGGGCGCCGCTGCTGCTCGATGGGCGCGGCGGCTCGCGGGCCAACGCCACCGTCAGCATCAGCGGCGGGAAGATCACCGCCGTCGGCGAGTCGGCCGGACCGGCCACCTTCAACCTCGACGGCCTGACGCTGCTGCCCGGCTTCATCGACACCCACGTGCACATCGGCTGGCACTTCGACGCCAACGACCGTTTCCACAGCGGACCGGAGCCGGCCGACCAGGCCGCGCTCTACGCCGCCGAGAACGCCTGGGTCACGATGATGGCCGGCTTCACCACCGTGCAGAGCGTCGGCTCAGCCGCCGACAAGGGGCTGCGCGACGCGATTGCCCGGGGGGTCCTGCCCGGCCCGCGCGTCCTCAGCTCGCTCGGCCAGATCGCCAATCCCAAGCTGACCCCCGACGAGTTGCGCGCGGCGGTGCAGAAGTTCAAGGCCGACGGCGCCGACCTGGTGAAGATCTTCGCCTCGGCCAGCATCCGCGACGGCGGCGTGCCCACGCTCTCGCAGGAACAGCTCGACGCGGCCTGCGGCGAAGCCAGGGCGCAGGGGCTGCGCTCGATGGTCCACGCCCATGCCGCCGAGGCGATCATGCGCGCCGCCCGGGCCGGCTGCACGGTGGTCGAACACGGCGGCCTGGCCAACGCCGAGTCGCTGGCGCTGCTGGCCGAGAAGGGCGTGTGGTTCGATCCGAACATCGGCCTGGTGACCCAGAACTACCTCGAGAACCGCAAGCGCTACCTGGGCATCGGCAACTACACCGACGAAGGATTTGCCTCGATGGAAAAGGCCCTGGGCTTCAAGGACGCGATGTTCACGGCCGCGCTCCAGACCAAGGGCCTGAAGATGGTCATGGGCACCGACGCGGTGGCCGGGGCCCACGGCCAGAACATGCGCGAAATCCTCGAGCGCGTGAAATCGGGCCAGGCGCCGGCCGAGGCCATCAAGTCGCTGACCTCGCTGGCGGCCGAGTCGATGAACCTGCAGCACGAGATCGGCGCCGTCGCCCCCGGCCTCCAGGCCGACCTCGTGGCCGTCGAGGGCAATCCCCTGACCGACATCACCGCGCTGCAGCGCGTGCGCTTCGTGATGCGCGGCGGCAAAGTCTACAAGACCGACCGCCGCTAGCGCCCGGGCTGCCCGGGCCGGTCCACCGTCGGATGTGTCCCGGCCTCAGCCGGCTGCCGCAACGGCCCGGACCGCGGTGTCGATGTCGGCCGGCGTCGTGAACAGCGCGACCGACGCCCGCACCCGGCCGAGCTCGCCGGTGACGAGCACGCGCGCGTCCTCGAGCGCCGCCCGCAGCCGCTCCGGCTGGGGCGATGCGAACGCCACGCTGGCGGCCCGCTCGGCGGCCGGCTGCCGGCGTCATCACCGGGAGCCCCAGCGCCGCCAGCCGGGCGCGTAGTTCGCCGGCGTGCGCGAGGGTGTGCGCTTCAATCGCCTCGATGCCGCGATCGAGCAGGTAGTCGAGGGCGCTGTCGAGCGTGTGGAGCGCGCCGTAGGCCGGGTTGCCGGGCTCGAACGCCTGTCCAGTGGCCAGCGGCCGGGCCTGGGCCGGGATCTCCCACCCGGAGCGGCGCTCGACCGAATGCCAGCCGGTCAGGCGCGGCTGCCAGTCGGGCACGCGGGCCCGGTTCCAATAAGCGACGGCGGCGCCGTGGGTGCCGAGCAGGAACTTGTAGCAGCAGCCGAAGAGGAAATCGGCCACCGGCGCGGCCACGCGCACCGAGCCGAGGGCGTGCGAGGCATCGACGACAAACAGGGCCCCGGCGCGCCGGGCCACGGCCGCGTAGGCCTCGAGGTCGTGCCGCTCGCCGGTCAGGTAGGAGACGTGGCTCACGGCCACGACCCGCGTGCGCCCGTCGACCGCCGCCGCGAAGCGCTCCAGCGGAGCCCGCCACCCGCCGGCCTCGGGGGCGACGGCGCGGACCTCGACCCCGTGGCGCGCCTGGGCCAGCCACGGGTAGAGCAGCGACGGAAACTCCCAGCCCTCGAGCACCACGTTGTCGCCCGGGCGCCAGTCGATCGAGTCGGCCAGCAGGCTCACGCCGTGGGCCACGCTCGAGGGGAAGCCGATGTCGTCGGGGGCGGCGCCGATGAGCGCGGCCACCTTGGCCGCCGCCGACGCCCGCACCCCCTCGTTGACGCGCTGGCCGGCCAGGCCCGTGCCCTTGGTCCGGGCGTACCGCTCGAAGGCCGCCAAGTGACGCGCCAGCACTGGCGACTGCCCGCCCGAGGCCAGGTGGGTCACGCCGTCGAGGCCGAGAAAATCGGACGTGGCCACGGTCATGGGGCGGCTCTCCAGCTCCGGAGGTGATGACGGAGGTCGGCCGCCATCAGATACAGGCGGGCCAGCCAGGGATTGTAGATGTCCCAGGCGACCGGGCGCGACAGGATGCGCTTGCGCACCCGCACCAGCGGCCCGAGCGCGTTGTAGGCCGAGATCGTCCGCGGCACGACGGCCGTCCGGCCGGGCCCGAGGTGGGCGAAGCAGCGGCTCCAGAAGTACGCGATCGCGCGCGTAGACGAGGGCATCCATTCCCAGGCGACGGCGCGCAGCACCGACGCGCAGCAGATGACCGCGCCGGTGTCGATGCGGTTCGACGGCCGGATCGAGCGAGGGCCTGCGGGCGGCGTTGACCGTGCTGGCGCCGACGATCATGCCGCTGAAGCCGCGCCGGCTGTATTCGCGGTAGACCTGGTACATCTCGTCGAGGCAGACGGTGTCGTCATCGAGCAGGTAGAAGTAGCCGTCGGTGATGTGCGCGAACATGGTGTTGCGCTTGGTGACGATGTCGGCGTCGTCGCAATCGATCTCGTAGAGGCGAATGCGCCGATCGGTGGCCAGGAAGCCGTCGGTCAGGGGCGGCCGCCGCGACGTCTTGGCCAGGTGCCAGAGGACGTCGTCGTGCGCCGGCAGCGACCGGTAGACCTGTTCCAGCAGGTCGTAGCGGTAGAGCGGCGTGACCACGTGCAGCATGCGGCTACGGCCGGACGTTGTCGCGGACCACCCGGCAAGGATTGCCGTAGGCCACGACTCCGGGCGGCAGGTCCTTGGTCACGAGCGAGCCGGCGCCGACGATGACGTCGTCGCCGATGGTGACGCCGTCGGTGACGTTGGCGCCCATGCCGATGGTGGTGCGCTCGCCGATGCGCACGAACCCGGCGAGGTTGGCCCCCGGATTGACGGTCGAAAAGGCGCCGAGGCGGGAGTGGTGGCCGATCGAGGCGTTGCGGTTGACCGAGACGAACGGACCGAGCGCGGCGTAGGCGGCAATCGACACCAGGCTGTTCACGTGAACGCCGGCGGCGAGCAGCGCGGTCGAGGACACGGCGGCCGAGCGATGGACGATGGTCGTGAAGGTGAACGCGCGATCGGCAAACAACAGGTGCACCGCCCGCTTGCTCTCCGGCTGGTTCACGCCGAGAAACGCCTCGGCGAAGCCGTCCGGGGGCTCGGCGCGTCGGTCGAGGGTCACCTCGAACCGGGGATTGGCAAACGGCGGCAGATCCGTCCGCTGCAGGTTGTTGACGACGTGAACGCGGGGAAAGCGCCCGCACGACTCGAGGTTGTCGAGGATCATCGTGAGCGTCGGCGCGCTCAGCCCGAGCACGATCAGCGTGGCACCGTCCATGTCGTGTCCGTCCCCCGGCGCCGCCGGCGCGGCGCTTCCGGCGGCCGCCGGTCCCCTGCGGCACGATTCCCGGCTGGCTCTAGAATAGTGCGCGGATCAAGTGATGCGGAGGGAATCGTGGTCCGGCGGCCGCCCGGCCTTGGCGCGCCGCCTGTCCCGCCGGCGCCCTGTCGAGAACCAATCATGCACATCACAGCCGATCCCCTCCTGCGGCTCGCGGTCGCGCTCCTCGAGCACGCCGGGGCGGCGCCAGGCCCCGCCGGCCTGTGCGCCGCGCACCTCGTCGACGCCAACCTCAAGGGCCACGACTCGCACGGCGTCGCCATGCTGCCGGCCTACCTGCGTTGGATCGCGCGCGGCCGGCTGTTCCCCAACCGCCGCGCCCGGGTCGTCGAGGACCGGGCCGCGGTCGTGGTGATGGACGGCAGCTTCGGCCTGGGCCCAGTGGTGGGCGGCGATGCCATGGCCGTCGCCGTGGTCCGCGCCCGGGCCGCCGGGATCGCCTGCGTGGCGCTGCGTAACGCCGGTCACCTGGGCCGAATCGGCGCCTACGGCGAGCAGTGCGCCGACGCCGGACTGGTCTCGATGCACTACGTGAACGTCGTCGGCCACGAACCGGCCGTCGTGCCCTTCGGCGGCCGGGAACCGCGCCTGGTCACCAATCCGTACTGCGGGGTGGTGCCGCGCCCCGACGGTGCGCACATCGTCGTGGACTTCGCCACGAGCGCGGTGGCCATCGGCAAGGTCCGCAACGCCCACGTGCGCGGGGAACCGGCGCCCGAAGGCGCGTTGGTCGACGCGGCCGGCGCGCCGACGACCGACCCCGGCACCCTGTTCTCGAGCGGTCCGCGCGGTCACCTGCTGCCCTTCGGGCTGCACAAGGGGGGCGGCCTGCAGGTGTTGTGCGAACTGCTCGGCGGGGCCCTGGCCGGACATGCCACCAGCGCGTCACCGGGGTTCCGCGGCTACGGCGCAACCCTCAACAACATGCTGTCGATCGTCATCGACCCGGATGCCTTCGGCGGGCGCGCGGCCTTCGAACAAGAGGCGGCGGCGATCATCGACACCATCCGGGCCACGCCTCCGGCCCCGGGGGTCGCGCACGTGCAACTGCCCGGCGATCCCGAGCGGGCGGCCCTGGCGGCGCGCCGGCGGGACGGCATCGACCTCGACGAGAGCACCTGGGCGAGCCTCGCAGCCGCGGCCGCGGGGGCCGGCCTCGACCTCGCGGCGCTGACAGCGCTGTCGCCGGCCTGACCGGCCTACGGGCGCTTGTGAATGCGCCCGTCCTTCATCACCAGCCGCACCTGGCGCAGCGCCGCGATGTCGCGGGTCGGATCGCCGGCCACGGCGATGAGATCGGCGAGCCAGCCGGCCTTCACGCTGCCGACGCGGGTGTCGACATGGAACGTTGCGGCGTTGCCGGAGGTGACGAGGCGCGTGGCTTCGGCCGGCGTGACCCCGGCCGCCACCATCATCTCGAGTTCGCGCAGGTTGTCGCCGTGCGGAAACACCCCCACGTCGCCGCCCATGCACAACTTCACCCCGGCCTTCATGGCTGCCTGGAACGAGGCGCGCTTGGCCGTGAGCCGCGCCGGCTCGGGCTCGACGCCCTTCTTCCAACCCGCATACTGCGCGGTGGCGTCGCCGGCCGCGAGGGTGGGACAGAAGGTGACGCCCTTCTCCACCATCAGCTTCCAGATCTCGGGCGTGCCGGCATCGCCGTGGTCGATCGTCTCGACGCCGCCCAGGATGGCCCGCCGCATACCCTCGGGCGTGCCGGCGTGCGCCGCCACGTAGCGGCCGCTGCTCCTGGCCGCGGCCACGATCGCGGCAATCTCCTCGACGCTGAAGGTGGGCAGCGCCTCGCCGTTGGGGCCCCAGCGGTAGTCGGCGTAGACCTTCACGAAGTCGATGCCGTGGCCGATCTGGTTCCGGACCACGCGGGTCACCCCTTCGACCCCGTCGGCCTCCTCGGCGCCCTGCGGCACGGTCATCTCGGGCGCGAAGCCCTTCGGGCCGTAGGAGCCGGTGGCGACCATGGCCGGACCCGACACGAGCATGCGCGGACCGGGCACGATGCCGTCGTCGATCGACTTCTTGAGGCCGACATCGGCGTAGCCGGCGCCCTCGCTGCCGAGATCGCGCACGGTGGTGAAGCCGGCCATGAGCGTGTCGCGCGCGCTCACCGTGGCCCGGGCCACGCGGTAGGCCACCGACTCGCGCAGCACCTGGTCGTTCCAGGACGTCTCGTTGTAGGGATGCAGCAGCAGGTGCGAATGGCCTTCGATCATGCCGGGCATCAGCGTCAGGCCGGGCAGCGCGATGCGCTCGGCGTCCGCCGGCACGGTCAGGCTCGCCAGCGGCCCGGCCGCGGCGATGGTCCGGCCGCGCACCACTACGCCCCAGCCTTCCTGCACCGCCGTGCCGTCGTAGACCCGCGCCGGCTGCAGCAGCACGACGGCGTCGCTCTGCGCGCCGCCGCCAGTCGCGGTCAGGGCCATTACGGTGAGGGTGGCAATCGCTTTCCGGCACGTCATGCAAGGCTCCCATGCCCGCCGGGCCGGACCCGCGCGCGGGCAGCCCTCGGGCCGCTCAAGCATAGCGTCAGCCGGTGGTACGATGCCCGGCAATGCAAACGGCGGATGTCGTCATCGTCGGCGGCGGGTGCATGGGCGCCGCCACGGCCTACTACCTCACTCGGCACGGCGCCGGCCGGGTCGTGCTCATCGAACGCGACGCGCAGCTCGGCACCGGCTCCACCGGCCGCAACGCCGGCGGCGTGCGCCACCAGTTCTCGGACCCGGCCAACATCGCGCTGTCGCGGGAATCGATCGCCCTCTTCGAACGCTTCGAGGACGCCGTCGGCGCGCCCATCGACTTCTGGCAGGACGGCTACCTGTTCCTGTTGTCGTCGGAGGCGAGCGAACGGCAGTTCGCGGCGAGCGTCGCCCTGCAGCGTTCGCTCGGCCTCACGGTGGACTGGCTGACCGGCGCCGAGGCCGCGGCCCTGACTCCGGGCCTCGATGCCACCGGCGTGCGCGCGGCGACCTTCTGCGCCCGGGACGGCATCGCCGATCCGAACGGCGTCACCATGGGCTTTGCCCGGGCGGCGCAGGCCGCGGGGCTCACCATCCTGCGCGACACCGAGGTGACCGGGCTCGACGTCGCCGGCGGCCGCATCACCGGGGTGCGCACCTCGGCCGGCGCCATCGCCACGCCCACCGTCGTCAACGCCGCCGGTCCGTGGGCCGGGCCGGTGGCGGCGATGGCCGGCATCACGCTGCCGGTGGTGCCCGAGCGGCGCCACATCTTCATCGCGCAGCCGGCGCCCGGCGCCAGCTGGGACGATGCCGCCTACGCCGGCCGCACGCCCCGCTCGCGGCTCATGGTCATCGACTTCGACACCACCTTCTACTTCCACCGCGAGGGCGCCGGCCTGCTCTTCGGCATGGGCGATCCGAGCGAGCAGCCCGGCTTCGACATGACCGTGAAGTGGGACTTCCTGCCCGACGTCACCGACGCAGCGGTGCGCCGCCTGCCGGCGCTGGCCGAGGCCTCGGTCACGCACGCCTGGGCCGGGCTCTACGAGATGACGCCCGACCACAACCCGGTCATCGGCCGGCTCGGCCTCGACGGCTTCTACGCCATTGCCGGGTTCAGCGGCCACGGCTTCCAGCACGCGCCCGCCGCCGGACGGATCCTGGCCGACGTGATGCTCGGCCGGGATCCCCGGTTCGACCTCGCGCCCTTCGCCTTCGAGCGCTTCGCCGCCGGGGCCGCGGGCGGCGAGCATCACGTCGTGTAGGCCGAGGCCGCCGTGCGCGCCGCCGACCTCACCCCCGTCGCCGCCGCCGCGCAGACGCAATCGGGCTGGGACCTGTTCCTGGTCTTCGCCGCCGCCAACATCGTGGCCACCACCCTGCAGGTCGGGGCCGCGCTTGGCGGCGTGGCCTCGAGCGCCACCATGGCCGGCGTGGTCGCCGTCGGCGCCGCGGCTGGGGCCGGCCTCGTCGCCGCGCTGGCGCCGATTGGGTCGCGCCTGGGCGTGCCGTCGATGATCGCCGCGCGGGCCGTGCTCGGGCACACCGGCGCCGGTGTCGTGGCCGCGGTGCTCTTCGTCACCAACTTCGCGTGGATTGCCGTGAACAACGTCATCGCCGCATCGGTGTGCGCGCGGCTGGTGCCGCTGCCGTTCGGCGAGCGGGCCTGGGCCATCGGGCTGGGTCTGGTGTCGGCCACCGTGGTGGCCCGCGGCCCCGGCGCGGTGCGGCGCGCCGATCGGTGGGCCGTGCCGCTGATGCTCGCCGCCGGCCTGGTCATCACCTGGGCGGTGCTGGCCTTGCCCGCGTCACCGGCGCCTGACGGCCCGGCCGCCCCGGCCGGGCTCGTTGCCTGGCCGCGGCTGCTCGACGTCGTCATCGGCTACCAGGTGTCGTGGCTGTTGATGTTCGCCGACTACTCGCGCTTCACCCGCGGCCCGCGGACCAGCGCCTGGGCAGTGTTCCTGGGCCTGGGCCTGACCGCGCTGTGGCTGATGCCGCTCGGCTGGCGGCTGGCCCGCCATGCCGGCAGCGCCGATCCCGGGGCCATGCTGGCGGCGGCCGACGTCGGGGTGCTGGCGGCGGCGCTCATCACCCTGGCCACCATCACCACCAACTTCGTGAACATCTACCTGTCGTCGCTGGCCTGGCGCAGCGTGGTGCCGTCGGTGCCCGACCGGACCGCGGTGTGGACCGTCGGCCTCGTCGGCACGGCGCTCGGCGCGGCCTCGGGCGCCTGGCTCGACCGCTTCGCCGGGTTCATGACGGTGGTCGGCTCGGTGCTGGTGCCGGTGGGCGGCGTGCTCCTGGCGCACTTCGTGATAGCGCGGCGGGCCACGGCGGTGGCCGATCTACGACGCGCGCGGCCCACTCGGCGGCGTGCGCTGGCCGGGGCTGGCCGCCTGGGGCGGCGGCATCGCCGTCTATTACGCGGTTCCGGCCCTCCTGCCGGGGACCGCCGCGACGGTGCCCAGCCTGGCGGCCGCGGTGGCGCTCTACCTGCTGCTCGACCGGCCCGAGCGGCGCGACCGGCCGGGCCGGCGCGACGCCTAGGCGCTGGCCCGCTTGGCCACGGCGCGCGGGCCGAGAGCGGCCGCGGCGAGGCGGGACTCGGCATCGCGAATGCTCTGCTCGATCCGCTCGGCGAGCGGGCCGGCAAACGGCTCGCTCAGGAACGTGCTGTGCGAGCCGGGCACCGAGTGCACCTCGACGCCGCCGCGGGCGATGTCCTTCCAGCCCATGTCGTAGGTCTGCGGCCACGGGCCGAGCAGCGGGCCGGCGCGCGGCAGCAGCAGCGTGGCCTTGCCGCCGAACGGCTTGGGCTCGTACTCGTCGATCACCCGCAGGTGCAGGCGCAGCATCTCGGTTTGCGACTCGGGGAAACGGTAGAGCCCCAATGCGTCGCGGATGTCGGTGGCCTGTCCGCTGTGCTCGTCGCGCTGGCGCTGGCGGGTGCGCCGCAGCTTGCTGCGCACCCGGGCGGTCAGGTCGCCCAGTCCGCTCGGCAGCGCGTCGTCGGTGATCCAGTAGGGCAGATTCCTGGCAAAGGCCACGAGCGGCGCCGTGGCCAGCTGGCGGCTGCTGTCGTCGACGACGGCGTAGTCGAGAATGGCGAAGGCGCCCACCGGCCGCCCCTGGGCTTCCAGTTGGCGCGCGATCTCGAGCACGAGCACGGCCGCCGAACAGTAGCCGCCGAGGTGGTAGGGGCCCTGGGGCTGCATGGCGACCAGCTCGCGGACATAGGCCGCGGCAATGGTCTCGACGGTGCGGTCGGATTCCGCGAACGCCACCGTCCAGTCGGCCGCGAACCCGAAGATGGGTCGGTGCACGGCCATGTGATTCGACACGACCATGTAGCTGTAAACCTCGCCGCCGATGCCGTGCACCCAGAAGAAGGGCTTGCCCGGGCCCCCGGCGGCCAGTTGCGCCAGCACCTTGACCGGGCGGGCCGTCCGCGGCGGAGGCGGGGCCAGGGTCAGGACCGGCGCTGGCGCCGGCAGTTCCGGCGCGGGAGCAGCAGTCGCGGGCCCGGGAGCGGGAATCGTGGGCGCGGGAGCGGGCGCCGCGGCCGCCATCGGCGACGGCTGCCCTTCGCCGGTCAGCGCATCGATGCACGCCGCCAGGCTGTCGAGCCGCGCGTGTTCGAAGAGCGCCACCGGCGCGAGCCGCGCCCCGAACGTCTCGCCAACCCGATCGACGAGCTGAATGGCCAGGAGCGAGTGGCCGCCGAGGTCGAAGAAGTTGTCGGTGGGCCGCACCGACGGCAGGCCCAGCAACTCGCACCACAGCGCTGCGAGCCGCGACTCGGTGAGCGTCCGGGCCGGGGCGGCGGCGGGGATGCGGGCGAGGCGGGCCACGTCGGGATCGGGCAGGGCCCGGACGTCGAGCTTGCCATTGGCCGTGAGCGGGAACGTCTCGACCGGCACGAACAGCGCCGGGACCATGTACTCGGGCACGAACTGCCGCAAGTGCGCCTGCACGGCGGCATCCTCCGGGGCCGGCCCGGTCACCTGCATGTAGGCCACCAGCCGCAGGTCGCCGGCGGCGGTGCGGTGGGGCACGACGCGGCACTCGGCCACGGCGGGATGGCGGGCCAGCACCCCTTCGATCTCGCCGAGCTCCACGCGGAAGCCGCGGATCTTCACCTGCGCGTCGAGGCGGCCCAGGTATTCCAGTTCGCCGCTGGCGAGATAGCGCGCTTGATCGCCCGACTTATAGAGCTTGCCGGCGCCGAAGGGGTTCGCCACGAAGCGCGCGCGGGTCAGGTCGTCGCGATTGAGATAGCCTTCGGTCACGCCGGCCCCGCCCACGTAGATCTCGCCGCGGCTGCCGACCGGCACCGGCTGCATCCGCTCGTCGAGCACGTAGACCTGCCACAGCGGCATCGGCACGCCGATGATCCCGCTGCCCTGATGGGCGGTGTCGGCGCGGGTGACGCGGTGGAAGGTGACGAACACCGTCGTTTCGGTGATGCCGTAGCCATTCACCAGCACGGGCGCGTCGTCGCCGTGGCGGTCGAACCACGGCTGCAGCGCCCGCATGTCGAGCGCTTCGCCGCCGAACACCACGTAGCGCAGTTGCAGCCGGGCGGCCCCGGCGCGGGCCGCATCCACCGCCATGAGCTGCCGGAATGCCGACGGCGTCTGGCTGAGCACGGTGACCCGGTCGCGGATCAGCAGGTCGTAGAACGCCTCGGGTGAGCGGCTCACGGCCAGCGGCACCACCACCACGCAGCCGCCGTAGAGCAGCCCGCCCCACATCTCCCAGACCGAAAAATCGAAGGCGTAGGAATGGAAGAGCGTCCACACGTCGTTGGGGCCGAACTGGAAGAGCGGCGCCGAGCCGGCCATGAGGCTGACCACGTTGCGGTGCGAGACCTTCGAGCCCTTGGGCGCACCCGACGTGCCCGAGGTGTAGATCACGTAGGCCAGGTCGTCGGGGCCGCTCTCCGGCGCCGGGTTGGTCTCGGGCGCCCTCGCTCGCGAGCAGGTCCTCGACCAGCACCAGGGTCGCGGCGGTGGCCGGCACGCGCGCGGCCACCGAGGCCTGCGTGACCAGCACCGGCGCGCCGGCGTCGGCCAGCATGAACGCCAGGCGCTCGTTGGGATAGGCCAGGTCGATGGGCAGGTAGGCGCCGCCGGCCTTGAGCACGCCGAGCAGCACGGCCAGCAGGTGGTCGCCGCGTTCGAGGCAGACGCCGACCAGCACGCCGCGGCCCACGCCGCGGGCCCGCAACGCGTGCGCGATGCGGTTGGCGCGAGCGTTCAGCGCCTGATACGACAGGGCGCGATCCTCGCAGATCTGCGCGGTGGCCGCCGGCGTGCGCGCCGCCGCCGCCTCGAAGAGCTGCGCCAGCGGCACTTCCGGGTCGAAGCGCAGCGGCGTCGCGACCGGAGTCGCGGCGCTCAATCGCCGCGACTCGGTCGCCGAGACGAGGGGCAGCGTGGCCACGGTCTGCCCGGGGGCGGCGAGGGCGGCATCGAGACAGACGCGGTAGGCGTCGAGCCAGTGCCGCACCGTGCCTTCGTCGAAGATGTCGGCGTTGTAATCGACCTCCACCGACAGACCCGCGGGCGTCTCCATCACGTTCACGTGCAGGTCGCGACGCGACGTCGCGCGCGGCACCGAGAGCACGGTCGAGGGCAGGCCGCCGAACGCGGGCTCGGCAAACGACGGCTCGAGGGTGAAACTCACCGACACCAGCGGATCGCGCGCGATCGACCGCGGCAGGCGCAGCGCGTTGAGCAGATTCAGATAAGTGAATTCCTGGTGATCGTTGAGGTCGAGGGCCTGACGCGTCAGGGCCGCGACGTGGTCGGCGAAGGTGACGTCGGGATCGACGCGGCAGCGCACGGCGATGAAGTTCACGCAGTGGGCAATCAGGCTCTGGTGCTCGATGAGCGCCTGGCCGGCCATGGGGATGCCGACCACGAAGTCCGGCTGGCCGCTGAGCCGGGCCATGAGCACTTCGAAAACGGCCAGCAGCGTGGAGAACGAAGTGGTGCGGTTGGCGGTGGCGAACTGGCGCACCCGCCGCGCCAGGTCGGCATCGAAGGTGACGCCGAGGCGGCGACCGGTGAACTGGCTGACCGGCGGACGCGGCCGGTCGACCGGCAGGTTCAGCGGCTCGGGAATCGTGCGGTACTGCTCCCGCCAGAACGCGGCCGTCTCGGCCGCTTCGTCGCCGTCCTTCCGGGCCGCGAGCTCGCGGGCGTAGTCGCTGGCCTGCAGGGCCGGGGCCAGGCCGTGCGGCTTCCCCGCCGCCCGCGCCGCGTAGCACTCGCTCAGCTCGCGCAGCAGCACCCCGAAGGACCAGCCGTCGCAGATCGAGGTGATGGACGACCAGCACCAGCACGTCGCGGGCCGGCTCGCGGATGACGCCGACCCGCCACAGCGGGCCCCGGGCCAGGTCCATGGCGGCCTGGTTGAAGCCGCGGATCACGGCGTCCCGTTCCGCGGCCACGTCGGTGGCGCTGGTGAGGTCGCGCACGGTCACCGGCACGGCCATCACCGGCGTCAGCCGGAAGCCGGGCGGGCTGCGTGGACACGGTCATCCGCAGCGATTCGTGCCGCGCCGTCACGTCGTCGACGGCGCGCTGCAGCACGGCGAGGTCGAGCGGCGTCAGGATCTCGAGCGCCACCACCTCGTTGAACG
Organism: uncultured Acidobacteriota bacterium; assembly: GCA_963834325.1. Lineage (GTDB taxonomy): Bacteria > Acidobacteriota > Vicinamibacteria > Vicinamibacterales > UBA2999 > CADEFD01. Next base: position 392,831 of record CAWIBL010000012.1, on the reverse strand, counting down.
CCGACGAGGCGGCGGGGCTGATCTGCGAGCCCAGCCAGACCTCCATCTGCGGGTCGGTGAACGGCACCACGTCGGGCCTGTCGTCGGGGCCCGGGCCGCGGCCGGGACCCGGCTCGCCGAGGAAGTGCGCGGCCTGCATCTCGGCCAGGCTCTCGTCGACGACGCGGACGACCTCGGCCAGCTCCGCCTCGGTGTGGACCATCGAGATGAAGAACGGGCGGTCCCAGATGTGGATGCCCTTCTCACGCATGAAATACGTCAGCAGCTTCGGTAGCGGGTGGTCGTCGGTGAAGATGATGTTGCAGACCGACTCGCAGTGCTCGAGCCGCAGCGGCGCGCGGTACTTCCGGAACAGCGCGTTGACCTCCTGCGCAAAGCGCGTGGCCTTGGCATTGAGCGCCTGGTAGTCGCCGAGCGTGAGCGCGCGCAGCTTGCGCAGCGCGGCGACGGCCGCCGCCAGGCTGAGCACGTTGCGGGTGAAGGTGCCGCCGAAGAAGGTGACGCCGCCTTCGGGGAAGGAGTCGTCGCCGAACTGCCACGGGCCGCCGTCGAAGGCATCGAGGTACTTGGCCGAGCCGGCAATGGCCGCGATGGGCAGGCCGCCGCTCATGATCTTGCCGTAGCAGGCCACGTCGACGTCGACGCCGAAGTAGCCCTGCGCGCCGCGCGGGTGCAGACGGAAGCCGGTGATCATCTCGTCGAAGATCAGCGGGATGTCGAGTTCCGCGGTCACCTGCCGGACGGCGCGGATCATCTCGACCGGGCGGAAGTCGGGGTGGCGGTTCTGCACCGGCTCGATGATCACGCCGGCAATCTCGTCGGCCCGCTGGCGCAGCACGTCGAGGGCGCCGGGATCGTCGTAGTGCAGCACGATCACCTTCTCGACCAGGTGATCGGGGATGCCGGGCGCGGCCGGGGCCGAGCGATGCCGTCCCTTGGCCCCCACCGACTTGACCAGCACTTCCTCCGAGATGCCGTGGTACTCGTCTTCGAAGACGGCGATGTAGTCGCGCCCGGTCACGGTGCGCACGGCGCGGATGGCGCCCGACAGCGACTCCGACCCGGTGTTGGCGAAGGTGGCCCGTTCCATGCCGGTGATCTCGCAGATGAGATCGGCGGCTTCCTTGGCCAGCGGCGACAGCGAGCCGAGCTCGATGCCCTGCTCGAGCTGCTCGCGCACCGCGGCGGTGACTTCGGGGACGTCGTAGCCGAACAGGTTCACGCCGAAGCCGGAGGTGACGTCGATGTACTCGTTGCCGTCGATGTCCCACATCCGCGAGGCGCGCGAGCGCTCGGTCGCGATCTGGTAGACCATCTCCTTCCAGATCTTGCGGAAGCCCGAGATCGCGCGCGGGTCGGCGAGCCGGCCGCGGGCCGCTTCGGTAAGCGCCTTCGAGGCCTTGGTCTTGCGGGTGTAGCGTTCGGTCAGCGCCTCGAGATGGCGCTGCTGGTGAGGCGTGAGCCCCTGCAACGATTTGTCGACGGCGCGGAAGGGGCCGAACTGCGCCGGCTTTTCCGCGGCGGCCGCGGACACCGGGGCGGACGCCGCCGCCGGTTCGGGCCGGCCGCCGCTGGCCTCGGCCGGAAGGGGCGAGGCCGACAGCGCCGGGACTGCCGCGGCGGACACCGCCGCCGCCGGCTCCGGCGCCGGCTGCGTGTACGCCAGCGGCGCGCCGCCGAGCAGACGGAGCTGCTCGCTCATCACCCGCAGCTGCTCGTGCATCAGCCGCTCCAGGGCGCTGGCAGCGGCGGGCGGCGCACCGGCGACAGGCGCGGCATGGACGGCCAGCGTGGCGGGCAGCGCGGGCAGCGCCACGGGGACACCGGCAGCGGCCAGCGGCGCAACCACGGCCACCGGCGCGGCCACGGCGGCGGCAGGCGCGGCCCCGGACACGGCGGCAGGCTGCGGCAGGCGCCGGCATGGCGTCGGCCGGCATCTTGCCGTCGATGTAGCGGGCCAGCGCCTCAATCGTCGGGGCGTCCTCGAAGAGCTGCCGGAAGGTGACGCGCACCTTGAACTCGTTCTTGAAGCGCAGGCTCGCCTGCGTCAGGAACAGCGAGTCGAAGCCCATCTCGAGGAACGACGCGGTGGGGCTGATGTCCTGCGCGGCCAGCCCGCTCAGCTTCTGCAACAGCTCGGACAGACGGTCGGCGATCCGATCGGCGCGTGACCGGGCGGGCGGGGCGGGTGGCGTGGTCGGTGGAGTCATGGTGGTCACGGAGACGGGCGCTGCGGGGGTGGCCGCTGACGGCGCCGCCGCCGCCGGGCGCGGCAGCGGGGGCGAATCGGAGAGTGGTGCAGCGGAGAGCGGCGTGATGGCCCGCTCCGGCTCCAGGAGGTACGAACGACGCTCGAACGGGTACAGCGGCAACGGCACCCGCCGCGCCTCAGCGGCGCCCGGCAGGGCCGCCCAGTCGGGGGTGAGGCCGCGGGTCCACAGACGGCCGAGCGCCTGCAGCAGCACGGCGTAATCGGCGGCCGACTCGCGCACATGCCGCATCGACGGCTGCACCACGTGGCCCGGCCCGAGCCCGGGGTGCTGCCGCGCAAACGACGACAGCGTGCTGCCCGGCCCGACCTCGAGCAGGACGCGGTTGGGGTCGCTGAGCAGCGTGCCGAGCCCGTCGCTGAAGCGCACCGTGCGGCGCAGATGCCGCACCCAGTAGTCGGGCGCGCAGGCGTCCTCGGCCGTCAGCCACGTGCCGGTCACGTTGGAAACGACCGGAATGGACGGCGGTCGCAGCGACAACGTGCGGACGTAGCGTTCGAACTCGTCCAGAATCGGCTGGACCATGGGCGAATGCGCGGCCACGCCGATGCGCAGCCGGCGGCATTCGACCCCGTCGCGGTCGAGCCGCGCCGCGAATAACGCGAGCCCCTCGGGCGGGCCGGCCACGACACACGAATCGGCGGCGTTCACCGCGGCAATGGCCAGCCCCGGTTCGAGCGTGGCCTCGACTTCGGCGGCCGGCAGGGGCACGCCCAGCATTCCGCCGGGGGCCAGCGTCTCGAAGAGCTCGCCGCGCAGCCGCACCAGCCCCAGCGCGTCGTCGAGCGACATGACGCCGCTCAGGCAGGCGGCGGTGTACTCGCCCAGGCTATGGCCGATGAGGGCCGCTGGCTGCACGCCCCACGCCATCCACTGGCGGGCCAGCGCGTATTCCACGGCAAAGAGCGCCGGCAGGCCCACCGACGGCGCTTCGAGCCGGTCCGCGGCCGCGGCTTCGCCGCCGGGATGCGGGTAGATGAACGAGGCCAGCGCCCGGCCGTCGGGCAGCGCCGCAAAGCAGCGTTCGAGTTCCTGGCGGAACACCGGCGCCTCGGCCAGCAGTCCGCGCGCCATGTCGACGTGCTGCGCCCCGCCGCCGGCAAACATGAAGGTGACGCTTGGCGATCCCGGCTCGGTGACGGCGCTGGCCAGCCGCGGCGACGGCGCCGCGCGCAAGGCCGCCACGGCGTCGGCGGCATCGGCGCAGACGAGCGCGCGCCGGTGGGCGAACCCTTGCCGCCCGACCCGCAAGGTATGGGCGACATCGGCCAGCGGCACCTCGGGATGGGCGGCCAGGAACTCCGCGAGATTTCGGGTGGCCGCGTCGAGCGCGGCCGCGGACCGGGCCGACCAGACGAGCAAGCTGCTCGAGGGCTGCGGCAGGGCCCGCTCCGGCAACGCCGGCGCTTCCTCGAGCACGACGTGCGCGTTGGTGCCGCCGATGCCGAACGAACTGACGCCAGCGCGGCGCGGCCCCCGCCCCGCGGGCCAGGGCCGGGCCACGCCGCTCACGACAAACGGGCTGGTGGCGAAGTGGCACCTGGGATTGGGGGTCTGGAAGTGCCCCGTCGGCGGCAGGACGGCGTGGCGCACGGCCTGCGCCGCCGTGATCAGGCCGGCGATGCCGGCGGCCGAGTCGAGGTGCCCGACGTGGCTCTTCACCGAGCCCAGCGCGCAGTAGCCGACGCCGGTGGCCCCGCCGGCGCGGAAGGCCTTGGTAAGCGCCGCCACTTCGATCGGGTCGCCGAGCGGCGTGCCGGTGCCGTGCGTCTCGACGTAGGCAATCGAGTCGGGGGCGACATCGGCCACGGCGTGGGCCATGGCGATCACCTCGGCCTGGCCCTCGACGCTCGGGGCCGCGAAGCTCACCTTGGCGGCGCCGTCGTTGTTGGTGGCGGCCCCGCGGATGACGGCGTAGATGGTGTGGCCGTCGGCCAGCGCGTCCTCGAGCCGGCGCAGCAGCACCACGCCGACGCCGTTGCTGAACACGGTGCCTTGCGACGCCGCGTCGAACGGCCGGCAATGGCCGTCGGGCGAACCGATGCCGCCCTCCTGGAAAAGATAGCCTTCCTTCTGCGGATAGGACACTGACACGCCGCCGGCCAGGGCCGCGTCGCACTGCCACGTGGCCAGGGCCTGGCAGGCCTGCACCACCGCCACGAGCGACGAGGAGCAGGCCGTCTGCACATTGACGCTCGGGCCGCGCAGGTCGAGCTTGTAGGAGACGCGCGTGGTCAGGTAGTCGTTCTCGTTGCCGAGCATCGCCGGCAGGCGATCTTCCGGCTGCAGGACCCCCGTGCCGTGCAGGTTCGACATCAGGTAGGTGTTGTTGGCCATGCCCGTGCTCAGGCCGCCCCACACCCCGACCAGACCGGCGAACGTCTTGGGATCGAGCGCGCCGTCCTCGAGGGCGTGCCAGCAGGTCTCGAGGAACAGCCGCTGCTGCGGATCGATCAACGCCGCTTCGCGCTGGCCGATGCCGAAGAACGCCGCGTCGAACATCTCCGGCTGCGACACCAGGCCGCGCGCCGGCACGTAGTCCGGATTGACGAGATCCGACTCGGGCACGCCGGCCGCGCGCAGCTCCTCGGGCGTGAAGACGGTGATGGCCTCGACGCCGGCGGCGACCTGGCGCCAGAACTCCGCCACCGAATCGGCGCCGGGGAACCGGCCGGCCATGCCGACGATGGCGACGCTCCCGGCGGGCAGGGTGGAATCGGCCATGACGTTACGCGCTCATCCCCGGACGGCGGGCGGGCCGGGCCAGGCTTTCCCGCTGCCGCCGGCCGCGGTCCTGCGCCGGCGCCAGGGTCGCCGGCGCGGCGCTGGCCGGCTGGCTCAGGAACGCCGCCAGGGCATGCAGGGTGGGATAGTGGAAGAGATCGACGATCGAGCACGCCGTGGCCGGCAGCACCACGCGGACGCGCTCGAGCACCTGCGCCACCAGCAGGGAGTGTCCGCCGAGGTCGAAGAAGTTGTCGTGGAGGCCCACCCGCGATACCTGCAGTACATCCTGCCAGATCGTGGCGAGATCGCGCTCCAACGCGCTGACCGGCGGGGCGAAGCCGGCCTCGAGATCCGGACGCCGCACCTCGGGCGCGGGCAGCGAGCGCCGGTCGACCTTGCCGCTGGGCGTGGTCGGCAGCGCGTCCATCAGCACCACCGTCGACGGCACCATGTAATCGGGGAGCCGTTCCTGCAGATGCCGCCGCAGCTCGGGCGTGAGGCGCCGGCTGACGGCCTCGCGCAAGGGACTGGTGGACAGGAGGCCGCCGGCCGGCGCGCCGAGGGGGTCGGCCGCCGCCGGGACCGTCACGGCCCCCAGCGCCCGCGGCACGAACCAGGCATCGAACTCGGTCGCCACCACTGAGAAGGCGCAGTCGAGCCGGTAGTCCGCGCCTGCCGCCAGGTCGCGCCACTGGTCGGGATGGACCGCGGGCCGCTCCGCGGCGCGGGCCTCGGCGCGCATGACCTGCGCCGTCTCGCCGGCGGCGGCCTTCCCCAGCCGCTCGACCCGGGCCCGCGACCCTTCCAGCCGGGCATTGGGCACGTGCCGCACGACGCGAATGCCCGGCTCGCCCGAGGCCAGCCAGTGGGCGATCCACTCGGGAGAGACGGCCTGCTCGCGCCAGTCGTGCTCGGCCACCGGGGCCGGGGCCGGCCGCGCCGGGCCCACCGTGAGCACGGCATCGTAGCGGAAGCGGTTCATCTCCGTGTCCCGCGCCCCGTGCCGGAGCCGGGTCACGGCGCCGCCGATGGCCGGCACGAGCGCGGCCACCTGCGCGAAGTACTCGGGGGCGACGACCAGCTCGCGCTCGAGCTGCAACTGCCGCTGCACCCGCTGCCGCAGCTCGCCGGCGGTGGCGGCGTCGGCCGCCGACGCCAGCACGTTGTCGGCGTGGAACGTCTCGAGCAGCGCCAGCGACGGCATGTCGCCGACGAGGATCGCCCCGCCCGGCTTGACGATGCGGGCCGCGCCGGCCAGCACCGCGGTGAGATGGTCGAGGCTGGGCAGGTGCTGCGCCACCGAGTTCATCACCACCAGGTCGAAGGCGGCGTCGGGCACGCCGGAGAAATCCGCGGCTTCGCGCACCGACAGCTGGGCGTGGCCGGCGCCGTGGGCGGCGGCGTGCTCGCGCACGTGCGCCAGCGCCGCCGGCGACAGGTCGCTGGCCCAGTAAGTGTCGCAGTGGGGCGCCAGCCGGAAGGTCATCATGCCGGTGCCGCAGCCGATCTCGTAGACGGCGCGCGGCTGCAGCAGCCGCACGCCCGCCGCGGTGGCCTCGGCCCACTCGCGCATGTCGGCTTCGTCGTAGGCGGCGCCGGACGCGCTGCTGCGCCAGCCCTGGGCGGCCAGCGTGGCGTCGGCCCACGGCGTGGGCTGGCGATAAGTGTCGTCCCACACCGCCCGCCACTGCGACACCTGCGTTGCGACCTCGGCCGGCACCGACGAGGCGGCGGGGCTCGGCACGACATAGGCCACCAGGCGCAGCGCGCCCGAGGGGTCGGCGTGCGGCACTACCACCGCCTGACGCACGCCTGGATGCTGCAGCAGCAGCGTCTCGATTTCGCCCGGCTCGACGCGGAAGCCGCGGATCTTGACCTGGTCGTCGGCGCGGCCGAGGAACTCGAAGGCGCCGTCGGCCAGCTGGCGGCCGCGGTCGCCAGTGCGATACATGCGCGCGGTGCGGCCGGCGTGCGTCACCGACTCGAACCGCTCGTTGGTCAGTTCCGGACGATTCAGGTAGCCGCGCGCCAGGCACTCGCCGCCGAGGAAGATTTCGCCCGCCGCCCCCGGCCGCACCGGCTGGCGGGCGTCGTCGAGAAGGGCCACGTCCACGCCCGGCAGCGGCGTGCCGATCGGCGGCAGCGCCGGCCACGACGAGGGCGGTCCCGCCAAGGTGTGGGCGGTGACGACGTGGGTCTCGGCCGGCCCGTAGTGATTGTGCAGACGGCAGCCCGGATGCCGCGACAGCCAGTCGACCAGGGCCGGCGTGGTCTTGAGCTGCTCGCCGGCCGTCACCACTTCGACGAGCGATGGCACGGGCGCCGCGGCCGCGCCGACCAGGGCCAGCTGCTGCAGGGCCACGAACGGCAGGAAGACGCGCGCCACCTGGTGCTCGCGCATCAGCGCCAGCATGGCGCGCGGATCGCGCCTGGTCATCTCGTCGATGAGCACCAGCGAACCGCCGACGGCCAGCGTCGAAAAGATCTCCTGGAACGACACGTCGAAGCTCACCGAGGTGAACTGCAGGGTGGCATGGCCGGCCCCGACCGTGGAATTGGCCACCTGCCACGCCAGCAGGTTCGACAAGGGCCGGTGCGGCATGGCCACGCCCTTGGGGCGGCCGGTCGAGCCCGAGGTGTAGATCACGTAGGCCAGATGATCGAGCGTGACGCCGCTCGGCCCCGGCGTGGCCGCCGGTTCGGGCGCCCGGACGTCGAGGCAGATGGTGGGCAGGCCGTCGACCGGGGCCAGTCGGCTGGAGGTGACGAGGGCGCGGGCCCCCGAGTCGGCCAGCATGAACGCCAGCCGGTCCTGGGGGTAGGCCGGATCGAGCGGCGCGTAGGCCGCGCCGGCCCGGAGCACGCCCAGAATCGCCACCATCAGGTCCATCGACCGATCCAGGCGCACGCCGACCACCGCATCCGGTCCGATGCCAAGAAGCTGCAGCCGGCCGGCCAGCGCCGCGGCCCGCCGGTCGAGATCGCCATAGCTCAGCGTGGCCTCGCCGTGTCGGAGCGCCACCGCGGTGGGACGCTCTGCCGACACCCGGCCGACGACGTCGTGGGCCAGGGCGTCGGGGCGGAAGGACTCGACCACCAGGGGTTCGGGCGTCACGGTACAGCTCTCGGGGCTCGTGCGACGACCTCACCGGCGCTGGCGCACCAGGAGGACGGCACTGCACTCGGAATAAGCGGACCGAACAGCTGGAAGTTGACCATGCGCGATGGCGGGGCGAATGCCTTTTACGAAGGTGGAGAGAGCCTCTTACGAAGGTAACGGCGGCAGAACCAACACTTGTCCCTGGTTGTCCATTAGACCCCAGCTGCGTCGTAGCAAGCCGCGTGCCGCCAGATGGGCTGGCCACCAGCGTGGCGCTCGTTGGCGCCTCTTCAGACTCTACTTGGTAACAAGTCTCGTAGGTGGACCCGTCGCAAACCCGGTGGACCGACGAATTCTGTCAGTCCGTCGCCACCCTCTGGCGCCGAAGGTCAGCGCCGCCGGAAGACGCGAATGTCCCCGGCGGCGAATATCTCTTCAATCGGCCCGACCCCGCGCGCGGCGTAGTCGGCGGCTCGCCGGCCCCGGGCAATGACGTGCGTCAGCGCGAAGCGGTCCGCCAGTTCGGCGAAGGCGTCGTCGTCGCCGGCGTCCAGCGCCGCAAACAGGCGGTCGCGCGCCTCGGCCCGCGCGTCCCAGTCGACGTAAGGGTTCGAGAACGTGGAGAAGGCGGCGACCACCTTGACCCCGGCCGGACCGGCGATGACCGCCGCGTCGTAGTCGGAGGCGGCCACCACGTCGGCGCGTTGCCGCTGCGCTCGCAGCCACTCGGCGACGCGCACCTGATGGCTCGACATGGTGGCGAGGGCATCGCGACGGGCCTCGCCGAAGTCGGGACGGGCCATGTAGGTCGGCGCGCCGACGACGAGCAGCAACAGGCACAGCGCGTCGGCCAGGGCGCGCGGCGACCAGCGCTGGAACGCCGGGAGGCGCACGGCCCGCGCCGCGATCGCCGTGACCCCCAGGGCAAAGAGCATCGCCGTCGCGGCCTTGGCGTAGAAGAAGAAGTGGAACGACGGCACGAAGCTCGGGAGCCGCCACCCCGCCAGCACGCGCGCGGCCAGCAGCACGTAGGCCTGCGCCAGGAACAGGCCGGAGGCCAGCAGCCACGTGCCGATGGGAATCCGCGCCGCCGGTGACTTCTGCCGCGCCAGCGCCAGCGCGCCAACGGCGGCCACGAGCATCGGGGCCGTCAGGTGCAGCCACAGCATCCGCGGCAGCTCGCGTCCGAGCAGCGGCTCGGTGTACATCGCCGGCTCGGTGTGCACCGTGCGCAGGCCGTAGTGACCGATGATCGTGACGAGGAGCGGACTGCTCACGACCAGGGCCAGCCCGATCATCAGCGCGAGCCGGCCCAGGGCCGTGCCGGCCGGGACGCGCGCGCCCTCGCGCCACCGCACGTCGAAGGCGAACGTGGCCAGGGCCATCACGCCGAAGACCAGCGCCGGGGCGGCGTGCGCCAGGAACGTCACGCCCCACAACGCGCCGGTCGCGGCATACCAGGCGACGCCGGACGCGGTGCGGGCGCGGACGAAGGCCCACACCGTCAGGTAGAACAGCCCCTGGGCGAAATTCACCGGCATGAGCCAGGGCGAATAGGTGGCCGAGATCCACGAGGGCAGCGCCGAGCCCGTGAGGAAGAGGAAACCGGCAACCGCATAGAGCGCCTGCCAGCGTCCGAGCAAGGTCACGGCCAGCAGGTAGAAGCCCAGCGGCGCGAGCAGGTTGACGTAGGCGCCGAGGCGCGTCACGACAAGAGAGGGAGCCGCGCCGGTGAGCGCGCTGATCGCGGCGGTGATGGCCGGAACGAGCGGGTTGTACCACATGCGCTCGCCCGGGTAATTCGGATCCGGACCGAAGCCGCTGTCGAGCATGGTCTGGGCGAAGGCCATGTCGCGGTAGAGGTCGATGCCGACGCCGGACAGGCCGGCTCCGGGCCAGGTGAGATCGCGCGTGGTGGCCACGCCCGTCGTCAAGGCCAGTGACAGCAGCAGCGCCAGGACGAATGGTGACGCCCAGCGCGCGCGCGCGGTTGCCGGGGGGAACGGCATGGCCGGTATTGTGCGCCTTTCCGGCCCGGCTGTAACCCCCCTGCGACGGGCCTGCGCCAGAACGGCACGGGCCTGCACCGCACGGCATTGGCTATACTCCGTCAGGTCTTCAAGGAGCCGCTCTACCCATGTCCCGAATCCTCCGTCTTGCCCTGGCTGCCGCCAGCGTGTGCGCCCTCGTTCCGTTGTCCCGGCCAGTGCCGCTGGCCGCCCAGGGCGGCCCGGCGATGGCGGTGCCGGTCAACGCCTACCAGGGGCTGCGCTGGCGCAGCGTCGGCGCCGCCCGCGGCGGCCGCGTCACCGGACTGGCCGGGGTGCGCCAGCAGCCGCACACCTTCTACATCGGCGCTTCGGGGGGCGGCGTGTGGAAGACGGACGACGCCGGCATCTCCTGGCGACCCATTGGCGACGGTCAGATCACGACCGGCTCGATCGGCGCCGTCGAAGTGGCCCCCTCGAACCCCAGTCACGTGTGGGTCGGCACCGGCTCGGCGCCGATCCGTTCCAACGTGATCATCGGCCGCGGCGTCTTCAAGAGCACCGACGCCGGCGCCAACTTCCAGTTCGTGGGCCTGAAGGACGTCGGCCAGATCGGCGTCGTCCGCATCCATCCGGGCAACCCCGATGTCGTCTGGGTGGCGGCTTCGGGCTCGCCGTTCGGCCCCGGCGCCGACCGCGGCGTCTACAAGACCGGCGACGGCGGCAAGACGTGGAAGAAGACGCTCTTCGTGGACAACGACCACGGGGCCCGCGACCTCGAAGTCGACTGGCAGAATCCCGACGTCCTCTACGCCGGCATGTATCGCGGCTTCCGCAAGGGCTGGGACATCATCAGCGGCGGGCCGGCCGACAAGGGCGGCATCTACAAGTCGACCGACGGCGGCGAGACGTGGAAGAAGATCACCGCCGGCCTGCCGGCGACGCTCATCGGCAAGATCGACATCGACATCGCCCGCAGCAACCCGCGCGTGCTCTTTGCCATGATCGAGGCGCCGGGCGCCGAAGGCGGGCTCTACCGCTCCAGCGACGCCGGCGAGAGCTGGGCCGTCGTGAACAGCAGCCAGCGCCTGCGCGCGCGGCCGTTCTACTTCAACTACGTGCACGTCAATCCGAAGAACGAGAACGAGGTGTGGGTGAACGAGCTCGGCCTGCACAAGTCGAGCGACGCCGGCAAGACCTTCACCACCGTCGAGACGCCGCACGGCGACAACCACGGCATGTGGTTCAACCCCGACAACCCCGACATCATCCTGCAGATCAACGACGGCGGCGGCAACGTCTCGCTGAACGGCGGCAAGAGCTGGTCGTCGATCCTCAACCAGCCGCACGCCGAGTACTACATGGTCGGCGTCGACGAGCAGCACCCCTACCGCCTCTACGTGCCGCAGCAGGACAACACCACGCTCATCGTCCCCAGCAACCCGGCCGTGTCCTGGGGCCTCGATCACCCGGCCGAGGCGTGGGTCCAGGCCTCGGGCTGCGAGACCGGCCAGATCTGGCCGCGCAAGGACGGCTCGGTCATCTGGGGCGCGTGCAAGGGCGAAGTGGGCCGCTACAGCGTGGCCACCGGCCAGGAGCAGCACTACTGGATCTACCCGCAGAACCGCTACGGCCACGACCCCGACGAGATCAAGTTCCGCTTCCCCCGCCAGACGGTGGTGTATCTCTCGCCGCACGACGACAAGATCGTCTACCAGGCCAGCCACGTGCTGCACCGCTCGCTCGACGAAGGGCGTCACCTGGGACACGATCAGCCCCGACCTCACCGCGCGCGAGCCCGAGTACCAGATCATCCCGGGCACGCCGATCACCCGCGACATCACCGGCGAAGAGGTCTACAGCTCGATCTACGCGATGATCGAGTCGCGCCTCGAGAAGGGCGTGATCGTGGTCGGCGCCAACGACGGCCCGGTCAGCATCACCCGCGACAACGGCAAGACGTGGAAGCGGGTCACGCCGAAGGATCTCGCGCCCGGCGGCCGCATCCAGACGGTCGAGGACAGCCCGCACCGGAAGGGCACGTTCTACATCGCCGCCTACCGCTTCATGCGCGAACACGACCTGAAGCCCTACATCTACAAGACGGCCGACTACGGCGAGACCTGGACGCTGCTGACGAGCGGCACCAACGGCATCCCGGCCGACCACCCGACCCGCGTCGTGCGCGAGGACCCGAAGCGCCCGGGGCTGCTCTATGCCGGCACCGAGTTCGGCGCGTTCGTCTCGTTCAACGACGGGACGTCGTGGCAGACGCTGCAGCAGAACCTCCCGGCCACCCCGGTGACCGACATCAAGGTGCACCGCAACGACCTGGTCGTCAGCACCATGGGCCGCAGCCTGTGGATCATGGACGACGTGTCGCCGCTGCAGCAACTGGCCGACCTCTACGCGCCGAGGCCGGCGAGCCCGAGCAGCAACGGCGCCGCGGCAACGGCGCCGGCGGGCCGGCCCCAGGCGCCACCGCGGCGCCGACGTCACTGCCGGCGGCGTATCTGTTCCAGCCGCAGGATGCGATGCGCTACCGCTACGTGCCCACGCCGCCTTCGGCCGCCGAGCCCGAGTACTCGGTGCCCGGCGCGCACTTCGACCTCTTCTTTGCCGCCCCCCCGGCCGACGCCCGGCTCGAGGTGAAGGACGGCGCCGGGACGGTGATTCGCAGCTTCGCGGTGGCGGGCGCCCGCGGTGGCGCCGCCGCGCAGGACATGCGCGGCCCGTTCCGCCGCCTGGGCGGCTCCACCGCCATCGAGAGCCGCGCCGGCGCGCAGCGCTTCACCTGGGACATGCGCTACCCCGGGCCGTGGACCGCGGGCGCGCCCAACGGCGGCGCCGGCGGACCGCTGGCCCCGCCCGGCAAGTACTCGGTTTCGCTCACCGCGGGCGGCCAGACGACGACCCGCACGTTCGCGCTCGTCGTCGATCCGCGCGTGACCCGCGACGGCGTGACGCCGGCCGACCTCGAAGCCCAGGTCGCCTTCCAGCTCAAGGTGCGTGACGCCATCAGCGAGACGCGCCAGCTGGCCGAGCGCGTCAACGAGGCGATGCAGAAGGCCGGCGTGAAGCCGCCCGCGGCGGCGCCCGTGGGCGCGCGGCCGATGGACACGAACTTCACGCATCCGCTGCAGAAGGTGTGGGCCTCGCTCAACGACATGCCCGGCGCCTATCCGCAGCCGATGCTGCTCAACCAGTTCAACACCGTGCAGCGCATGGTCGGCCAGGCCGACCAGCGCGTCGGCCAGGACGCCGTGGATCGCTACGACGACCTGATGAAGGTACTGGCGACGCTGCAGGCGGAGTTCAAGACCATCGGATAGCCGCGCGGCGCGCTGCTGGAGCCCTCCTCATGTCCGCCCGCCAGCTCACGCTCGACTACGACGACGAACAGGTCACCTTCACGGTGGAAGGCGACGCCGCCGTCGGCCCGCCGCAGGTGCTGCTCGACGGCGACGACAACCTGATTGCCGGCCGCCCCTGGGCCGGCGACGGGTTCACGGTGGCGCCGTTCCTCATGCCCGACGAGTTCGCGCGGCTGGCCGAGGGCATCCGGCTCACGCTGCGCTCGGCGCATCGAGGCCGCCGGCATCCCGGCGCCGGCCGACTTCGCCCTCGAGCGCTATCACGACGTCGTCACCTCCGACGACGCGCACGCGGCCGTGAGCGGGTTCGGTCCGTGGTGCCATCCGGTCGGCGACCTGGGCGTGCCGGTCGAGACCATCAGCCAGCGGGTAAGCGAAATCCTCGGGCTCCGGGTCTCGACCACGCCGCCCCACACCGAGTTCCCGGAGCACTTCTGCTACCGGGTGGTGCGGCCCCGCAGCCGCGACAACAACCCGCCCCACCGCGACGTGTGGCTCGACCGCCTGCGCCACGCCGTGAACATCTACGTGCCGTTTGCCGGCAGCACGCCGCGCTCGTCGCTGCCGCTCGTCCGCGGCTCCCACCGCTGGAAGGAATCCGAGATCGAACGGACGGTCGAGGGGGCCACGGTCAACGGCATGACCTTCACGGTGCCGTCGGTCGTGGGCGCCGCCTATCCGCTGCGGCTCGAGCGGCCGGACCCGCAACTCAATCAGGTGATGGTGTTCTCGCCCTACCTGATTCACGGCGGCGCGTTCAACCAGCAGCCCGACCGCACCCGCGTCTCGCTCGAGATGCGCTTCTGGCGCGGCTAGTTCTGACGCGCCGGCCCGCCCCGGCCGGCGGCGCGCTCACGGCACGCGAATCGGCGGCTCGATGAGCTCCACCGGCATCGGCTGGTCGGGCACGACCCGCGACATGGTCAGGTCGCCGGCGGCGCGGTCGCGCCAGCGCCGCGGCACGCGCTCGATCTTGATCGGCCAGATGGTGAGGTGGCCGGCGGCGTCGACGTGGAGCCGGAGGAAGTGCTTGAAGTCCTCGATGCGCAGCGCGCTGAAGGCCTCCTCGCTGTGGCGGCCGAACACGTTCAGCGACACCAGCAGGTAGATCCCGACGATGGCCGAACCGGCAATCCACCCGCCCGCGAAGATCGCGGCGCCGGCCAGCGCCGAGCGCACCACGCCCGAGGCATGGAGCCAGCCGGTGCTGAGATCGAGCGCCCCCCAGCCGATGTAGAACATGGCCACGAAATGGGCGGCCGAGTGCAGCAGCCCGCCGAGCACGCGGTAGAGACGGCTGTGCGTGTCGGTGAAGGCCAGGAAGGCCACCACGATGGCGGTGCACCACAAGGCCAGGCCGGGATGGCCGCTGAAGGCGTCCACGGTCATGCCCAGCGCCCGCCACGGGTTCGACGGCGCCTCGCCGCTCGACGCCGCGCCGACCAGCCAGGCGGTCATCAGGTAGATGCTGGCCGGCACGATGCCGAAGCGCGGGTTCCGGAACAGGAAGGCGACGTTCCCATAGGCCAGCCGTTTCGACTGGCGCATGTCGGGATAGGTGGCCTGGGCCTCGAAGGTGCGGGCGCGCGCGTCCTCGGTCACGGCCTCTTCCTGGAGCACCGACAGGTCCTCCTCGTGCGTCGGCTGCAGGAAGGCGCCGCCGCCGCCGGCGGTGATCTTCTGCACCGGTACGTCGCCCCCGGCCGAAGCCGCCGTCTCCTGATGGCGGCGGTAATGGTGCAGGTCGCCGGCCAGGTAGACCTTCACGTCGACGCCGCGTTTGGCGAAGATTTCCTCGCGCAGGTAGATGAGGTCGGTCTCGTCGAAGACCTGGCCCATGCTCCGGTACTTCTGGGCGTAGACCCACACCGGCAGCGACAGGCACAGGATGACCCTGTCGCCGGCCTGCATGTAGCGCTCGGCGATCTCGCGGAAGTGCTCCATCTGCGGCACGTCGAGGTCGCTCTGGAGCTGGCCGTCGCTGCCCACCAGCCACCAGCGGTGCGGCAGCTTGAGCACGAAGTAGCTGCGGCGCTGGCGCGTCCACCAGCCGGCAAAGCGCCGCCCGCCGATGTCGGAGCAGAACAGGCGGGTGAACGACGACAGCCCGTCGTACCAGTCGTGGTTGCCGGGAATGGCGTAGACGTGCGGCCGCTCGGCCGGATCGTCGTCGCCGAACGCCGCGGCATAGGGCGCCACCAGGCGGCGCTGATATTCCTCGCGGGACGGCGAGGGATAGACCTCGTCGCCGCCGAAGACCAGGACCTCGCCGCGCGGCAGGTCGGCGTGGACGCCGTCGTGCGTCACCCGCAGGGCCCGCTGCGCCGCCGCGTAGGCCACCGCGTAGGTCGAGTTCCAGCCGTCGCCGGTATCGCTGACGTAATCGAGCCACAGCTCGTCGCGCGGCGCGTCCCGCCGCGGCTGCGGCCCGCGCGAACCATCGCGGTAGTGAACGGCGTGGTCGTAGTATTCCTGCCGGCGCGAGGCCAGCGCCTGCACGATGCGCCGGTCGCTGCGCTCGCCGACGGCCAGCGACACCAGGCTCTTGATGCCGGTGCGCAGCAGCTGCGCCGGCTCGAACCAGCCGACCATCGGCATCCGCGTCTCGGGCCGGCCTTTGGCGCGGTACCACAGCGGGAAGAACAACGGGCTGGCCGCCACCCGCCGCGCAATCGGCACGGCGTCGGGCTGGTGGCCCTCGGCCGGTTCGGTCAGCGGCGGCTTGGGCGCCGGAGCCGCGGGATCAGGCGGAAGCATGGCGGGTCTCGATCAGGCCCGCGCCGTCATGCGCGCGCCCGGCGGCGGCGCGATCGCTGGCGGAGCCACGGCTCGATTATGGGGCAAACGCCGGGCCACGGTGGACGATGCGCCCGCGCACCAGCGTCAGCTCGGCGCGCAAGTCCTTCAGCGCCGCGGTCGGCACGGTGTAGAGGTCGCGGTCCCACACCGCCAGGTCGGCGTCCTTGCCCACTTCGATCGAGCCGACGCGGTCGTCGAGGAAGATGGTGTGCGCCGCCCAGATGGTGTACGACTTGAGCGCCGTGCGGATGTCCACCGCTTCGTCCAGGCCGAACGGCGTCCTGCCGAACGTGCCGTTCAGCGTTTCGCGGGCCACCGAGGCCCACAGGCCGTAGCGCGCCGGCAAACGGCGTGACGCCGTAATCGGAGCCGCCGCCCCAGCGGATGCCCTTATTCAGCCAGGTCTTGAACGGCTTCATGCGCGGGTTGCGTGACGGGCCGAAGTTGCCGGCGTAGGTGTCGCCGATCCACCACATGAACGAGGCCGAGGCCTCGGGATAGGCGGCGTCGAAGTCGCGCTGCAGCCGGGCCATCACCTCGTTGGCGTGGTCGCTCGGGGTGTTGCCGTGGATGATGCCGTGCCGCAAGCCCTTGGTGGGCGTGGCCGCCAGCGCCTGCGCATAGGTGTCGACCACCCAGTCGATGGCCTGATCGCCGATGGCGTGGGTGCTCACGTGGACGCCGGCGTTGTGCAGGTCGGTCATCATGCGCCGGTACTGGTCGGGCGGCGTGGCCGGATACCCGTGATTGCCGGTATCGGTCTCGGTCAGGTTCCTGTTCCAGTCCTGGTGCATCCAGGCCGTGCGGGCCCCGCCGCTGCCGTCCATGTACATCTTCACGCCGCCCGAGAGCAGCATGCCGTCGCCGAGCGACGCCGGCGGACGGGGATTGGCGTTGACCCGCGCCAGCACGGCCGCGGCGTCTTCGGTCCGGCGCGGGCCCGCCCACAAGCGCGAACACCCGCACCGTCAGTTTCCCTTCTTGCAGCAGCTCGTTGTAGAGCTCCCACTTGAGCGGGCTGATGCCCGGATCCTTCGCGCCGGTCATGCCTTCCTTGTTGAAGTCCTCGACGATCCGGGCGATGCCCGCCTTCTGCTGCTCGCGCGTCAGCGGCGGCACGTGGCGGGTGATGAGCTGCTGCGCGGCTTCGAGCAGCACGCCGTTGGGGTCGCCGTCGGCCTCGTGCACGATGGTGCCGGCCAACGGGTCGGGCGTGCCCTTGCGGATCTCGGCGATCTTCATGGCGTAGCTGTTGCCGACGCCGTAGTGGCCGGTGGTGTTGCCGAGCCACACCGGGTTGTTCGGAGCCACGGCGTCGAGGTCGGCGGCAGTGATGTGACGCCGCTCCGCCAGCTTGCCCTCGTCCCAGCCGTCGCCGGTCACCCACTCGCCGGGCTTGACCTTGGCCACCTGCGGCCGCGACCCGCGCCTGCACGTCCTTCATGCTCTTGATGACTGAGATCGCTGAGGTCGATGCTGAAGAGCGCGTCGACCTCGGTGAAGTGGACGTGCGTGTCGATGAGGCCTGGGGTGACGGCGCGGCCGCCCAGGTCGATGACCTGCGTGGCGCTGCCGGCGCGTGACTTGATGTCGGCCGTGCGTGCCCACGGCCACGATGCGGCCGCCACTGATGGCGACGGCCTCGGCCACCGTGTCGCGGGCATCGACGGTGATCACCTTCCCGTTGACCAGGATCGTGTCGGCCGGGGTCTGGGCCAGCGGGCGCGCGCCAGCCAGCCACGCGCCGGCTCCGGCCAGCACCCCGAGCATTGCTCCACCCACGAGTCGGCGCACCATCGACGTCCCTCCTTGCCCGGCTGGATCCTATCGCGGCGGCGCATCGGGCGCAGGGGCAAACTGTGACAATCAAGCCAAGACGCTTGCGCCGGAGTCGAAGCGGACTAGAATCCCGCTCATGGGCCGGCACGGGCCAGCCCGAACGGCAAACCCCCGTGCTCGATACCGTGTCCCAACTCCTGCTCGGCGTTCGCTGGGTCGTCTTCGACCAGGGCGAGTTCCGTTTCGCGCCGCCGTCAGGCGCCCTGATCGCGGCCGGGCTGGCGGTGGTGGCCATCGCCGTCGCGGTCCTGGCCTACCAGCGCGCGCCGCGCCGCCTGGCCACGCGAGACCGCTGGGTGCTGACCACGCTGCGGGCGGCCCTCATCGGCGTGCTGCTCCTGTGCCTGTTCCGGCCGATGCTCGTGCTGCGCGCCGCCGTGCCGCACCAGAACGTCGTCGGCGTGCTGCTCGACGACTCGCGCAGCATGCGCATCGCCGACGTCAACGGCCAGCCGCGCAGCACCTACGTCCAGCAGGAGTTCGGCACCGCCGACAGCGGACTGCGCAAGGCCCTCGGCGAGCAGTTCACGGTGCGGACGCTGCGCTTTGCCGGCGCGCTCGGCCCGGCCCCGACCGGCGAGGACCTGACCTTCACCGGCACCAACACGCGTCTGGCCGCCGCGCTCGACGAAGCCCGGCGGCAACTGGCCGGCGTGCCGCTGGCCGGGCTCGTGGTCGTGAGCGACGGCGCCGACACGAGCGGCGCGGCGCTGGAGCCGGCGCTGCTCGCGCTCAAGGCCTCGGGCGTGCCGGTCTTCGCCATCGGCGTCGGCCGCGACACCGCCGAGAAGGACATCCAGGTCGGCCGGGTCACCGCGCCGCGCACGGTGCTGGCCGGCACCACGCTGCTGCTCGACGCCGTCGTCACGGCGCACGGCTACGCCGGACAGCCGCTGACCCTCGACGTGCTCGACGGCAGCCAGATCGTCGGCAGCCAGCCGGTCACGCTCGGCGCCGACGGCCAGCCCACCACGGTGCGCGTGCGCTTCACCGCGTCGGAGGCGGGCCCGCGCGTCTTCACCTTCCGCGTGCCGCCGCAGCCGGGCGAGCTGCTGGCCGAGAACAACGCCCGCGACGTGCTCGTCGACGTGCGCGACCGGCGCGAGAAGATCCTCTACTTCGAAGGCGAGCCGCGCTTCGAGATGAAGTTCCTGCGCCGCGCCCTCACCGACGACAAGCAGCTGCAGCTCGTCGTGCTGCAGCGCACCGCCGACAACAAGTACCTGCGCCTCGAGGTCGACGACCCCGAGGAACTCGTGGGCGGCTTCCCCAAGACCCGCGACGAGCTCTTCCAGTACCGCGGTCTCGTCCTCGGCAGCATCGAGGCGGCGGCCTTCACCGGCGACCAGCTGGCGATGCTGGCCGAGTTCGTGGACAAGCGCGGCGGCGGCCTGCTGATGCTCGGCGGACCGCGGTCGTTCAGCGAAGGCGGCTACGCCGGCACCGCGCTCGGCGAGACGCTGCCGGTGGTGCTGGCCCGCGCAGGCGCCCTCGGCCGACCCGCCCCTGACGCGCCTGGCCGTCCGCCCGACCCGCGCCGGCAGCGGCCACGCGGTGTCGCAGATTGCCGCCACCGAGGCGGCCTCGTCGGCGCGCTGGCCCGAGTTGCCCGAGCTCACCACCATCAACGCCGTCGACGCCGTGAAGCCCGGCGCCACCACGCTGCTCAGCGCCACCGACGGCTCGCGGCGCGACCGTCCGGTCCTGGCCTTCCAGCGCTTCGGCCGCGGCAAGTCGGTGGCGTTCCTGCCGCAGGATTCGTGGCTGTGGCAGATGCACGCCAGCATCAGCGTCGAGGATCAGACGCACGAGACCTTCGTTCGCCAGCTGCTGCGGTGGCTGGTCGACGGCGTGCCCGATCCGGTGGAGCTCACGACCTCGGCCGACCGGGTCGAACCGGGCGAGACGGCGATCATCACCGCCGAAGTGGCCGATCCGTCGTTCGTGCCGGCCAGCGACGCCGCCGTGACCGCCACCGTCACCGGGCCCGACGGCGACGGCCGTCGCCGTGCCGCTCACCTGGAACGGCCAGCGCGACGGCGCCTACACCGGCACGCTGGCCACCGGCGCGGCCGGCTGGTACGAGGTGCGCGTCGAGGCCATGCGCGCCGGCGCCTCGCTCGGCACGTCCACCGCGCACGTCAACGCCGGCCCCGGCGATGCCGAGTACGTCGAGACGACGCGGCAGATGCCGGCGTTGCAGCGGATCGCCGACGACACCGGCGGCCGCACCTACACCCCCGAAACGGCGGCGCGGCTCATCGAGGACGTGCAGTACACCGGACGCGGCGTGACCACGGTCGAGGAACGCGAGCTGTGGAACGCGCCGATCGTGCTGCTGCTCCTGCTGGGCCTGCTCAGCGCCGAATGGGGGTACCGCCGTGCGGTGGGTCTGTCGTAACGGCCGGGCCCTCGCGCACGCTGGCGCTGGCGGTGCTGCTGGTCGTCGCCGCCACCGCCCTGGCGCGCGCCGCGCAGCGCCCCTTCAGCGGCGAGCGGGAGCGGCGGCGCGCCCCGGCCCTGGATCTCGACGAGGCGCGCGTGCCCTACGACGGCCGCTTCGCCTTCGTGCGCCTGCGCTACGAGCTCGGCGGCGGCCGCGGCGGCTTCGGCGGGTTCCGGCGCGAACCGCCGTGGGCCCACGACTACCCGCGCGCCGACCTGCACCTGATGAAGATCCTGCAGGAGATCACCCTGCTGCGCCCGCATCTCGACGACAGCAACATCCTCACGCTCGACGATCCGGAGCTGCACAGCCACCCGGTGGCCTACATGTCGGAGCCCGGCTTCTGGACGCTGAACGAGCGGGAGGCCGAGGGCCTGCGCACCTACCTGGCCAAGGGCGGCTTCCTCATCTTCGACGACTTCCGCGCCCAGCACTGGTACAACTTCGAAGAGCAGTTGCGGAAGGTGCTGCCGACGCAGCGCCTCATGCCGATCGATCCGGCCCACCCGGTGTTCCATGCCTTCTTCGAGATCGACCCCGACACCTTCGTGCCGCCCTACGGCGGCGACAAGCCGGTCTTCTACGGCATCTTCGAGGACAACGACCCGGCCAAGCGCCTGCAGGTCGTGGCCAACTACAACAACGACCTCGGCGAGTACCTGGGAGTTCTCGGACACCGGCTGGGTGCCCATCGACCTCTCGAACGAAGCCTACAAGTTCGGCGTGAACTACATCGTCTACGGCATGACACACTAGCGGCGCTTGGCATCGCTAGCGGCGGTTTGGGAGGATTCGTGGACGCAGCCAACTTGCAAGTCGACTTGAGCGCACCCGACGACATCGCGCTCGCCGATCGGATGAAGCACGGCCAGGATCGCATTCGCCAGGAACTGCGCAAGCTCATCGTCGGCCAGGACGCGGTGCTGAACGAGGTGCTGCTGACGCTGTTTGTCGGCGGCAACAGCCTCATCATCGGCGTGCCCGGGCTGGCCAAGACGCTGCTCATCCACACCCTGGCGCGGGTCGTCGACCTGAAGTTCTCGCGCATCCAGTTCACCCCCGACCTGATGCCCTCGGACATCACCGGCACCGACATCATCCAGGAGGATCCGGCCACCGGCCGCCGCCAGATGGTGTTCTCGCCCGGCCCGATCTTCACCAACATCCTGCTCGCCGACGAAATCAACCGCACCCCGCCCAAGACCCAGTCGGCCCTGCTCGAAGCCATGCAGGAGCACCGCGTCACCATCCAGGGCCGCACCTACACGCTCGAAGAGCCGTTCTACGTCTTCGCCACGCAGAACCCGATCGAGCTCGAAGGCACCTACCCGCTGCCCGAGGCGCAGCTCGACCGCTTCATGTTCCACATCGTCATCGAGCATCCGCCCGAGGAGGAGGAGTTCGAGGTCGTGCGCACGACCACGGCGATCCTCGAACCCACCTTCGAGCGCACCGTCAACGGCGAGGACCTGATTGCCTTCAAGCGCCTGGTGCGGCGCGTGCCGGTGGCCGAGCCGGTGATGCGCTATGCGCTCTCGCTCGTGCGGGCCAGCCGGCCCAAGTCGCCGGGCACCTCCGACGCGGTGCAAGAAGTGGGTGTCGTTCGGCGCCAGCGTGCGCGCGGCGCAGTACCTGGTGCTCGCCGCCAAGGCCCGGGCGCTCATGAGCGGCCGCTACCACGTCACCTTCGACGACATCCGTTCGCTCGCGCATCCGGTGCTGCGGCACCGCGTGCTCATCAACTTCCACGCGCAGTCCGAAGGCATGACCTCCGACATGATCGTGGACAAGCTGCTCGAGACGGTGCCGACGCCGCGATCGGGGATGTGATGCCGCTCGGTGGGGCCATTCCCGGCGCGCAGTTCGTCGACCCGTCGGTGCTGGCGCGCATCGGCGACCTCGACCTCGTGGCCCGCTCGGTCGTCGACGGCGTGATCAACGGCCTGCACCGGTCGCCCTACTTCGGGACCTCGGTGGACTTCGCCGAGCACCGCGGCTACGTGGCCGGCGACGACATCCGGCGCGTCGACTGGCGGGTCTACGCGCGCACCGACAAGTACTTCGTGAAGGAGTTCGAGGCCGACTCGAACGCCAACTTCACGGTGCTGCTCGACGTGTCGGCGTCGATGGCCTTCGGGGCCCGTATCGCGAAGCTCGACTACGGCAAGACGCTGGCCGCCTGCCTCACCTATCTCGTGCACAAGCAGCGCGACCGGGTCGGCCTGGTGACCTTCGACACCGACATCGTCGACCACGTGCCGCCGTCGGCCAAGCATCTCGATGTCGTGCTGCACACGCTCGACCGCGCCCGCGCGACCCGGCCCGGACACCTGTCGGCGCCGCTGCGGAGGCTGGCCGAGCACTTCGGCCGCCGCGGCGTCGTCGTCCTCATCTCGGATCTCTACGACGAGCCCGAGGCGATCTTCGACGCGCTGGCGCCGATCCGCTTCCGCGGCAGCGACGTCGTCGTCTTCCACGTGCTCGACCCGGCCGAGCTCGAGTTTCCCTACGACGACCCGTCGGCCTTCGAGGATCTCGGAAACCGGCGAACAACTGCCGGTCGTGCCCGAGTCGTTCCGCGAGAAGTACCAGGCGCTCATCCGCGGGCACATCGCCGCGCTCACCGCCAAGGCCGCCGAGCGGGGGGTGGACTATCGCCTGCTCGACACCGGCCAGCCGCTCGACTTCGCGCTCTACGACTACCTGTCGTTCCGGGAGCGCACGAGCCGGGTGCGGTAATGGGCTTCCTGGTTCCTTTCTTCCTCGCGGGATTGGCGGCGCTGGCCGTGCCGGTGGCCATCCACCTGATCCAGCGCGAGAAGAACACCATCGTCGCCTTCCCCTCGCTGATGTTCGTGCGGCGCGTGCCCTACGAATCGGTCCGGCGCCGGAAGATCCGCCATTGGGCCCTGCTGGCGCTGCGCCTGCTGGCGCTGGCGCTCATCGTCGCCGCCTTCGCCCGGCCGTTCTTCCGCAGCGGCGGCGTCGCGGCCATGGCCGGCGGGGCGCGCGAAGTGGTGGTGCTCGTCGACCGTTCCTACAGCATGCGCTACGGCGATCGCTGGACGCGGGCCCAGACCGAGGCGCGCGCGGTGTTCGACGCGCTCGGGCCGGCCGATCGCGCCAGCCTGATCTTCTTCGGCACCGGCGCGGAGGTGGCGCTGCAATCGATCGACGACCGGGCGCGGTTGGCCGGCGCGCTGGCCGCGGCCACGCCCGGCACCGAGGCCACCCGGCTGGCGCCGGCCCTCAAAGTGGCCGGGACGATCGTGGCCGAGTCGACCCGGCCGCGGAAGGAGGTCGTGCTCATCAGCGACTTCCAGAAGAACGCGTGGGTGCCGAGCGACGAAGATCGCCTGCCGGCCGGCACGGTGTTCACGCCGGTGGCCATCACCGACATGGACACGCGCAACCTGTCGGTGGCCCCGGTGGCGCTGTCGCGCCAGCGCTTCGAAGGTCAGGAGCGCGTCGCCATCACCTCGGGCGTGACCAACCGCGGCAGCCTGCCGGCCGAAGGCGTGACCCTGGCCCTCGAGCTGAACGGCCGGGTCGTCGAAACCGCCCGCCTCACGGTGGCCCCGCAGGCCTCGGCCGCGGCCACCTTCGCGCCGGTCACGCTGACGCCGGCCGCGATGCGCGGCGTGGTGCGGGTGGCCGACGACGCCCTCGACGCCGACAACGCCTTCCACTTCCTGGTGGCCCCGCTGCAGCCGGTGCGCGTGCTGGTCGTGGCCCCGGGCACGCGCGGCGCCGACGAGACCTATCTGCGGCGGGCGCTGGCCATCGGCCAGGCGCCCCGCTTCGACGTGACCGCGAGCACCGGGGACGGGCTCACCGACCAGGCCCTGGCCGGCGCCCAGGTGGTGATCGTGCACGACCTGCCGCTGAACGACGCCGCCGCGGCGCGCCTCGCGGCGTTCGCCGAGCGGGGCGGCGGCGTGCTGCTCATCGCCGCGGCCCGGGCCTCGTGGCCGCAGCACCCGGCGCTGCCGGGCGTGCTGGGCGAGCCGGTGGAGCGCACCCGCGGCGAAGCCGGCCGGCTGGGCGGGCTCGAGTACGGGCACGCCGTCTTCGCCCCGTTCCGCGCGCCGCGCAGCGGCGACTTCTCGAGCGTGCGGGTCTACGGCTACCGCCGCCTGACGCCGGCCGAAGGCGCGCGCGTGCTCGCCCGCTACGACGACGGCCAGCCGGCCCTCGTCGAGCGCGCGGTCGGCCGTGGCCGCATGGCGGTGTGGACGACGAGCATGGACCTGGCCTGGAACGACGCGGCGCTGAAGCCCGTCTTCCTGCCCTTCGTGCATCAGCTCGTGCGCACGCTGGCCGCCTACCGCGACCGCCCGCCGTCACTCACCGTGGGCCAGGTGGCCGCCCCGGAGACGCCGGCCGACGCCGCCTCCCCGCGCGTGGCCGTCGACCCGTCGGGCACGCCGGTGCCGCTCGAGGCGGCGCGCGGCGACGCCTTCGAAGTGACGATGCCGGGGTTCTACGAGGTGCGGCGGGCGGGGACGGATGGCGGTGAGCCCACCGTGGTGGCGGCCAACGTCGACCTGGCGGAGTCCGATCTCACAGCCATGGACCCGGCCAGCGTGGCCGCGGCGGTCAGCGGCGCCGGCGAGGCCGGCGGCTCGGCCGCGACGGCGGCGGCGGCGCCCCGGGACGAGGTCACGGAGCAGTCGCAACGGTTGTGGTGGTACCTGCTCCTTGCAGGTATGCTGCTTTTGATCGGGGAATCGCTGATCGCCAGCCGGCTGTCCGGCGGCGCTGCGTAAACGACGTTCCGGGCGTCACCGCCACGGAGGAAGATCGATGCTCCACGAGCGATCGCAAACGGCCCCCGGCGGCGTTGCCGGCGTGATCGGCGTGGTGCGCGCGCGCTGGCGCCGGAAGCTGCTGGTGCGCGGCCTCTTCCAGGTGCTGCTCGGCGGCGCCGTGGTGCTCATCGGCGCCGGCGTGGCCCTCGAGGCGCTGCGCTTCACGCCGCCGGCCATCCTCACCTTCCGCGTCGTCACCGTGGCGGTCATCGCCGCTCTGGCCGCGTGGTGGATCGCGCGGCCGCTGCTGCGGCGGGTGAGCGACCAGCAGGTCGCCCTCTACCTCGAGGAGCACGAGCCGTCGCTGAACGCCCTCCTGCTCAGCGCCATGGACGCCGAACGCGGCGGCAACGGCGAGACGCAATCGCCGGCGCTGGTGGCGAAGCTCGTCGAAGAGGCCATCGACCGCTGCCAGCAGATCGAGGCCGGCCGGCGTATCGACCAGCCGCTCGTGCGCCGCTACAGCCTGATGGCGGCCGGCGCGGTGGCGCTGGCCCTGGCCATCTTCGCCCTGGGCCCGGCCTACCTGCGCCAGGGCCTCACGGCGATGTTCGCCTGGTCGCAGAGCCTCGAAGCCGCCGCCCCGTATCGCATCGCGCTCACGCCCGGCTCCGGCCAGGTCCCGCGCGGCGCCGATCAGATCTTCACCGCCACGCTGAGCGGCTTCAGCGCCGACGACGCCGTGCTCCTCGTGCGCAAGGGCGAGGCCACCGCGTTCGAGCGCGTGCCCATGGTCAAGGGCGACGACGGCAGCTTCGAGGGCATGGTCTTCGATCTCGACGCGAAGCTCGAGTTCATGGCCGAGGCCGCCGGCGTGCGCTCCAGCACCTTCACGCTCGACGTCGTCGACCTCCCCTACGCGCAGCGCATCGATCTCGAATACCGCTTCCCCGCCTACACCGGCCTCGAGCCGCGGGTGGTCGAGGACGCCGGCGACATCGCCGTGCTGGCCGGCACCGAGGTGCGCGTCACCATCACGCCGACGATGCCGGCGCCGGCCGGGCAGCTCACCCTGCACGAGTCGGTGCAGGTGCCGCTCGCCGTGTCCGCCGCGGGCACGCTGGTCGGGCAGTTCGTCGCCGACAAGGACGGCTTCTACCGCGTCGGCCTGCAGGGGCCCGACGGCGACATGATCACGGCCTCGCCGCAGTACGTCATCGACGTGCTGACCGACATGGCGCCCACCGTCTCGATCGCCAAGCCGGGGCGCGACACCGCGGCCACTCCGGTCGAGGAGTTCGTGGTGGAAGCGCGCGCCGACGACGACTTCGGCGTGCGCCAGCTCGAACTGGTCTACTCGGTGAACGGCGGGCCCGAGAAGGTGGTGCCGCTCTACCGCGGCGCCAAGCGGCTCGAAGAGGTCACCGCCGGCCACACGTTCTATCTCGAGGAACTCGGCGTCCAGGCCGGCGACGCGGTGGCCTACTACGCCCGCGCCAACGACAACGACGCGAGCGGCGGCAAGCAGGCCACGAGCGACATGTACTTCCTGCGCGTGCGCCCCTTCGGCAAGGAGTTCAAGCCGGCCACCTCGCAGGCCGGCGGCGGGGGCGGCGGGGGCGGCGGCGGGGCCGAGGTCGGGGCGCTGTCGGAACAGCAGCGGCAGATCATCGCCGGCACGTTCAACGTCGTGCGCGAGAAGAAGGCCCTCACCGCCGAGAAGCTGCGCGAGAGCTCGGTGGTGCTGGCCCTCTCGCAGGGCCGCCTGCGCGAGCAGGTCGAAGGGCTGGTGGCGCGCATGAACTCGCGCCTGGTCGCGCCCGACCCGGCCTTCAAGAAGATTGCCGATCTGCTGCCGCTGGCGGCCGCCGAGATGAAGACCGCCGAAGGCAAGCTGCAGGCGCGCAGTCCCGACGGGGCCATGCCGCCCGAACAGAAGGCCCTCCAGTACCTGCAGCAGGCCGAGGAAGAGTACGAGATGCAGGTCCAGACCAGCCGCCAGTCGGGCGGCGGGGGCGGCGGCGGACAGGCCGGCTCGATCGCGGAGGACCTGGCCGACTTGTTCGAACTCGAGATGGACAAGATGGCCAACCAGTACGAGACCGCGTCGCGGGCCGAGAGCAACCAGGCCGAGCAGCAGGTCGACGCGCTGGCCGAGAAGCTGAAGGAGCTGGCGCGGCGCCAGCAGCAGGAGCTGGAACGCCAGCGCCGGCGCGCCGCCGGTCAGGCCGCCGGCAGCGGCGGCGATCAGCAGCGCGCCCTGGCCGAGCAGGCCGAGCAGGCCGCGCGTCAGCTCGAGAAGCTGTCGCGCGAGCAGAACCGCCCCGACCTGGCCGCGGCCGCGCGCCAGATGCAGCAGGCCGCCGAGGCCATGCGCAAGGCCGCCGCCGGCAACGATCCCGGCGCCGCCGGCCAGGCCGCCACCGCCGCCGACCGCCTGCAGCAGGTGCAGCGGCAGCTGCGCGGCGCGCAGACGGCGCGGGCCGGCCGCGACGTGCAGGAAGCCATGCGCCAGGCCGAAGAGATCGCGCGCGAGCACGCCGATGTCGCCGGCGACGCCGAGAAACTCGGCGAGAGCGGGCCCGATCGCATGCAGAAGGCGCAGCTCAACGCGCAGCGCCGCGAGGGCCTGTCGGCCAAGGTGGGACAGCTCGAGCAGCAGCTCGACAAGACCGCCAACGAGATCGCCAAAGAGGAACGCGACGCCTCGCGCCGTCTGCAGGAAGCGGCCGGCGAGATCCGCGACGACAAGATCAAGGAGAAGCTCCGCTACTCGCGCGGGCTGCTCGGCCGCGAAGGCCAGGCCGCCGCCGGCGACATGGACGCGGAGATCGGCTCGAACCTGATGGACCTGCGCCGCAAGCTGGCCGAGGCGCAGTCGGCGCTGGGCAAAGGGGGCGCCACCGGCGACAAGACCGCCGACAACCTGGAGAAGACGCGCGACCTCGTGCGCGGCGTCGACTCGCTCGGCCGGCGTCTGCAGGAAAAAGCCGCGGGCGAGCGTGGTAACCAGCAGGCCGGCGATCAGCGCGGACAGCAGGGACAGCCTGGTCAGCAGCCGGGACAACAGGGACAGCCCGGCCAGCAGGGCCAGCGGGCAGCAGGGCCAACCAGGCAAAGGCCAGGAGGGCCAGAGCGGGCAGCGGCACAGGCGCAAGGCGGCCAGCCAGGCCAGAGCGGTCAGGCTGGTCAGCAGGGTCAGAGTGGCCAGCAGGGGCAAGGCGGCCAGGGCCAGGCAGGCCAGCCGTCGCAAGGCGGCGGCATGGGCGGGGGCGACAACGCCGGCGGCTGGAACGACGACGGCGGCTGGGGCAACGGCCGGCCCGGCAACTTCAACGCGGACGACGTGCGTCAGCTCCGCGGCGAGGCCCGCCGCTACGGTCAGGATCTGGAAGCGCTGCGCCGGGCCCTGCGCGCCGACGGCGTGGACACGCGCGACCTCGACGAGATCCTGAAGCGGCTGAAGGCCCTCGACGACGATCGCGTCTACCGCGACGTGCAGGAACTGGCGCGCCTGTCGGGCGCGGTCAGCGACGGCCTGCGCCGCTTCGAGTTCGGCCTGCGCCGGGCCGTCGAGGGCGAGGCCGGCGACGTGCTGCTGTCGGGCAGCGACGAAGTGCCAGCCGAGTTCAAGGGCCTGGTGGAGGAGTACTACCGCAGCCTCGCCAAGCCGAAGGCGCCGCAAAAATGACGGCGCGGCGCACCGCCCCGGTGGCCGTGGCGCTGGTGCTGGCGTTGGCCGCGGGGGCCGCCGCCCAGTACGGCGGCTGGGGGCGGATGCGGCGCGTGCCGCCCCGCTTCCCCAGCGGCGAAGCCAGCTTCGACGGCGGCTTCAACTTCTGCCGGATGATGTACTCCAGCCAGTGGCGCGAAGCCGGCGGCCAGGGCTGGTCCACCGACTACCCCGACGCCGACATCAACTTCTCCATCCGCTTTGCCGAGCTGACCAAGGTGCGCGTCAGCAAGCAGCCCTCGGGCGTGCCCAATCACTTCGTGACCCGCCTCACCGATCCGTGGCTCACCCGCTGCCCTTTCCTGCTCGGCTCCGACGTGGGCACGATGTCGCTGCGCGACGACGAGGTCGCGGCCCTGCGCGACTATCTGCTCAAGGGCGGCTTCCTGTGGGTCGACGACTTCTGGGGCACGCGCGCCTGGGAGATCTTCGAGGGCGAGATGGCCCGCGTGCTGCCGCAGGGCACCTATCCGTTCCGCGACATCGGCCCGGAGCACCCCATCTTCCGGACCATGTTCCCGGTCACCGAGCTGCCCCAGATCCCGTCGATCCAGTTCTGGCGCGGCAGCGGCGGCGAGTCGTCGGAGCGCGGCAGCGACAGCGCGCAGCCGCATCTGCGCGGCATCACCGACGCGCAGGGCCGCCTGCTCGTGCTGGCCACGCACAACACCGACATCTCCGATGCCTGGGAGCGCGAGGGCGAGGACCCGGAGTACTTCTACCGGTACTCGCCCAACGGCTACGCGATGGCGGTGAACATCGTGCTCTATGCGATGAGCCACTAGGGCCGTAGCCCCGGCGCGGCCGCGGCGGCATCAGGGCCAGCGCTGGCTCGCGGGCCTGCCTTCGACGCGGGCTCCAAGGTAAGATTCCGAAGATGCCCAAGAAAATCTGCGACAACATCCTCGAGACCATCGGCCACACGCCGATGGTGCGCCTCAACCGGATTCCCCGAGGCGTGGTCGCAGCCGACGTGGTGGCGAAGATCGAAACGGTGAATCCCGGCAACTCGATCAAGGACCGCATGGCCGTCAAGATGATCGAGGACGCCGAACGCGACGGGCGGCTGAAGCCGGGCGGCACGATCATCGAGGGCACCTCGGGCAACACCGGCATGGGCCTGGCCATCGCCGCGGTGGTGAAGGGCTATCACTGCATCTTCACCACGACCGACAAACAGTCGAAGGAGAAGGTCGATGCCCTGCGCGCCTTCGGCGCCGACGTCATCGTCTGCCCCACCGACGTCGAGCCCGAGGACCCGCGCTCCTACTATTCGGTGTCGTCGCGGCTCGAGCGCGACACGCCCAACGGCTGGAAGGCCAATCAGTACGACAACCCCTCCAACGCCCAGGCGCACTACGAGCAGACCGGGCCCGAGATCTGGGAACAGACCGACGGCCGCGTCGATCACCTGGTCGTCGGCGTCGGCACCGGCGGCACCATCTGCGGCGCCGCCCGCTACCTCAAGGAACGCAAGCCGGCGGTGAAGGCCTGGGGCATCGACACCTACGGCTCGGTCTTCAAGAAGTACAAGGAGACCGGGATCTTCGACAAGAACGAGATCTATCCCTACATCACCGAGGGCATCGGCGAGGACTTCCTGCCGCAGAACGTCGACTTCAGCGTCATCGACCACTTCGAGAAGGTGACCGATCGCGACGCCGCCATCATGACCAGCCGCATCGCCCGCGAAGAGGGCATCTTCGCCGGCAACTCGGCCGGTTCGGCCATGGCCGGGCTCCTGCAGCTGGCGCCCAACTTCAAGGCCGGCGAGCTCGTGGTGGTCATCTTCCACGACCACGGCACCCGCTATCTCGGCAAGATGTACAACCCCGAGTGGATGCGCGAGAAGGGCTTCCTCGACAAGAAGGGGCTGACCGCCAAGGATCTCGTGGCCGATCGGCAGAAAGCCAGGCTGGTCACCATCGAACGCACGGCCACGGTGGCCGAAGCCGCCCGCATCCTGACCACCAACGCCTACTCGCAGATTCCGGTCACCGCCGATGGCCGCCTGGTCGGCGCGATCAACGAAGGCCACCTGTTTGCCGAGATCGTGAAGCACCCGGAGCTGCTCAAGGGACCGGTCGAGGCGATCATGGAGCCGGCCTTCCCCTACGCCGACATCTCCACCGGCATCGACGCGCTGGCCGGGATGATTACGCCCAACTCGCCGGCCGTGCTGGTGCGCGACTTCAAGAGCGACGAGACCTACATCATCACCCGCTGGGACGTGATTCGCGCGCTCAGCTAGACCACCGACAGCGGTGTAACCATGACCTCCACACCGGTCCCTGTCCGGGCCGCCGCCGGCCTGGCCACGGCGTTCGTCCTGACCGTCGCCGCGACGGTCGCCACCCCGCAGCCGCCGGTCGATGCCCGGCTGGTCGAAGCTCTCGGCTGGTACACCGGCGTGGCCGGGCGGGTGGACGACCCGAAAGCGCGCGGCCTCATCGACGCAGCCGCCAGCGACGGCGACGTGCTGGCACGCATGTGGGTGGCCCGGGCCTACTCGCGGGGACGGCTCGGCTACCCCCGCGACGAGGCCAAGGCGCGCGCCATTGCCGGCCTGCTCGTGGACGCCGTCCGCCGTCAGGCCCTCCAGGCCTCGGTGGAGGCGGTGTTCCTGATGGGCACGGCCCACGACGAAGGCCTGGGCGTGCCCGAGGATCCCGCGCAGGCCCTCGTCTGGTTCCACCAGGCCGCAGCCACCGGTCACACTCTGGCCGAGCACAACCTCGGCAACGCCTACGCGGCCGGGCGCGGCGTGGCCCGCGACGAAGCCGCGGCCATCGCCTGGTGGACCCGGGCCGCACTCAAGGGCGACGCCGTGACGCAACTGCGGCTGGGCGAGGCCTACGAACAGGGCAAGGGTGTAACCGCCGACCTCACCGCGGCCAGGCGCTGGTATGCGGCCGCGGCCGAACGCGGTAACGCCGCCGCCGCTGCGGCCCGGCAGCGCCTGGCTGGCGGCGGGGCCGGGGCCGGGCCGCAGGCGAAGTAAGATCGTCGTTCCTTTTGGCCGGGAGGCACACGCGCATGGGTTTGATGGACTACCTCAAGACGCAGCTCATCGACATCATCGAGTGGACCGACGACTCGCGCGACACCATCAGCTGGCGGTTTCCCGACGAGGACAAGGAGATCAAGAACGGCGCGCAGCTCATCGTCCGCGAGTCGCAGACGGCGCAGTTCATCTACGTCGGCGAGTTCGGCGACACCTTCGGGCCCGGCAAGCACACGCTCACCACCGACAACATCCCGGTGCTGTCCCACCTCAAGGGCTGGAAGTACGGGTTCGAGTCGCCGTTCAAGGCCGACGTCTACTTCGTCAACACCCGCCTCTTCACCGGCAACAAGTGGGGCACGTCGAACCCCATCATGATGCGCGATCAGGACTTCGGGATCGTGCGGCTGCGCGCCTTCGGCACCTACGATTTCAAGGTCGTGGACGTGAAGCGCTTCCTCGGGGAAGTGGCCGGGTCGGATCACAACTTCCGGCTCGACGAGTTCGCCGACACCATGCGCTCGCGCATCGTCAGCGTGTTCAGCGACGCCGTCGCCACCGCCCGGGTGCCGGCGCTGGATCTGGCCACGCGCTACCAGGAGGTGGGCGAAGCGCTGCTGCCGCTCATCAATCCGGCCCTCATCGCCAAGTACGGCCTCGAGATCCCCAGCTTCATCCTCGAGAACTGCTCGGTCCCGCCCGAGGTCGAAGCGGCCATCGACAAGCGCTCCAGCATGAGCGCGATCGGCAACCTGAACGACTACGTCAAGTACCAGATGGCGCAGGGCCTCGGCCAGCCCGGGTCGGGCGGGGGCGTGGCCGGCTCGGCCGCGGAGGTGGCGATGGGGTTCGCCATGGCGCAACAGATGGTCAATCAGCCGGGCGGCTTCCTGGGCGGCACTCACCCGCCGCCGGCCGCGGGGGCCGTGGTGCCGCCGCCGATTCCCGACGTGCTCACGCCCGCCGATGTGGCCGCGGCGCTCGGCGTCACCGAGGCCGATGTGCTCGACACGCTCGAGCAGGGCGATCTCAAGGGCAAGAAGATCGGCTCGGCGTGGCGCGTCACCAGGGCCGCGTTGGACGACTTCCTGAAGTCGTAACCGGCGTGACCACGGAACCGGCGCCGGAGATCGCGGCGCTCGCCAAGCATCACTGTCCGGCCTGCGGCGCCGAGGCCAACTGGAATGCCGCCAGGCAGGCGCTGGTGTGCCCCTACTGCGGCACGGTGTCGCCGGCGACGCTCGCCAGCGACGGCTCGCTCGTCGCCGAACACGACCTGGCCCTGGCCCTGCGCGCCATCCCCGACGACCAGCGCGGGTTCGCGCAGGACCGCGCCGCGGTGCAGTGCCAGAGCTGCAAGGCCATCTCGCTCTTCGAGGCCGCGCGCGTGGCGCAGCGGTGCGAGTTCTGCGGCTCCCCCTCGGTCGTGCCCTACACCAAGACGCGCAACGTCATCTATCCCGAGAGCCTGCTGCCCTTCACCTACGCGGAAACCCAGGTCCGCGAGGCCATCCGGCGGTGGTATGCGAGCCGCTGGTTCGCCCCGAACCGGCTGAAGAAGGCCGCGCTCACCGACCGCGTAGCCGGCATCTACCTGCCCTACTGGACCTTCGACGCGCGCGTCGAGGCGCGCTGGCGGGCGGAGGCGGGCCACTACTATTACGAATCGCGCACCGTGTGGCGCAACGGCCGCCGCGAAACGGTGCAGGAGCGCCGCGTGCGCTGGGAGCCAGCCGCCGGGGAACTGGCCACGGCCTTCGACGACGAACTGGTCGCCGCCACGCAGGGCATCCACGCGGCGCTGCTCGAGGCCATCGAGCCCTTCCCCACGGCCGACCTGAAGCCCTACGACCGCGGTTACGTGTCGGGGTGGGTGGTCGAGCAGTACCAACTCGATCTCGTGGGCGCGGCCGAGCGGGCCCGCGCCGGGATGGACGCCGCGGTGCGGGCGCGCTGCGCGCAGGACGTGCCCGGCGACACTTATCGCAACCTGGAAGTCGACGCGACCTACAGCGCCCAGACCTTCAAGCACACGCTGCTGCCGGTGTGGCTCCTGCACTACGACTACGGACGGAGGAGCTATCAGGTGGCGGTCAACGGCGTCACCGGCGCCATCGCCGGGGAGCAGCCCTACAGCTGGGTGAAGATCTTCTTTGCCGCCCTGGCCATCCTGCTGCTCGTGCTCATCGTGCTCGCGCTCGACAACTAGGCGGCGGCACGGGGGCGCGACGCAGTCACCACGTTCGCGGTCGGCGTTGGTGGCGGCCAGTCCGGCCCGGGCAGCGCCGCCACGACGGCCGCGTCAACCGAGCGGAATGCGGCTGGCGTTGGTGGCCAGCCACGCGTCGAACGTCTGCAGCCCCGGATTGAGCGCGCGCGCGCCGTCGAGGGGCCGGGCGGCCATGACGTCGGCGCTGAAGTCGCGGAAGAACTGGAACATGTTGCCGAGATCGTCGGCGCCGGGGAACCCGAAGCCGCGATAAGCGGCCGGGGTCACCGCGTTGTAGTGCACCGGCTGGCCGATGGCCCGGGCCAGCGACGCGGCCATCTCGGCCCCGGTCAGGTGCTCGCCGGCGATGCCGACGCGCTTGCCGGTGAACTCGGCGCCGCCCTTGAAGATCCCGTAGGCGCAGCGCCCGATGTCCTCGGCGGCGATGCCCGCCAGCGGCTCGTCGCCCATCGGCAAGGTGAACTGCAGCAGGCCGTCGTCGTCCTTCTTCGGGGCCATCCCGAAGTGGATCAGGTTGTCCCAGTAGAACGAGGTCAGCAGGAACGTGGTGGGCACGCCGGCGTCGGTGAAGAAGCGGTCGCTCTCCCCCTTGGCATCGAGGTGCGGCACCTTGTACTTGCCCATCAGCGTCGGCATGCGGTTGTCGCCGAGCGGCACCCATTGGCGCGTGTCCTCGAGCGTCGACCAGATGACGTGCTGCACGCCGGCGGCCTTGGCCGCCTGGGCCATGTTGTGCGCGCTCTGGTTCTCCTTCTCGGGCGAGAAGTGGTTCCAGAAAAAGGTGACGCAGTAGACGCCGTGGGCCCCGGCGAAGGCGGTCTTCAGGCTCTCGACATCCTCGACGTCGCCAGCCACGACCTCGGCCCCGGCCGCGGCCAGGGCCTGCGCGGCGGCCGCATTCGGGTCGCGGGTAATGGCGCGGACCGCGAATCCGCCCTGCGGGTCGTTGAGAATCGCGCTGACCAGCCCGCCGCCCTGGGCTCCGGTCGCGCCCACCACCGCAATGATCTTCGTGTCGGCCATCGTGTCCCCCCGAGAATATCGTCGTGCGGACGGACATCATGGCACAGCCGCGGGCGGTGCGGATCTGCTTGAACCCGGCGGGGGGCCTGCCGCAGGATGTGGAGGGCGCCGGGCGCGCCGGCGAGGGGACGACGTTGCGAGGTGTGAAGATGCTGATGCTCTGCCTGTTGTTCGGCGCCTCCTGCTTCCAGATCGGCACGGCATCGGCCGTGGTCACGCTCGACGACACCGTGCGCCACCAGACGATGAAGGGGTGGGAAGCGGCGGTGCTGCCGACGGTGCGCGACGACTATCTGGACGACCTCCCGGGCTTCGGCTCGCTCTTCGAGCAGGCCGCGGGCGACCTCAACATCACGCGGGTGCGCATCGACGTGTTCTCGGGCACCGAGGGCCGCCCCGGCTGGGGGGCCAGCTACCTGAGCGGCGCCCTCACCGAACTGGAGATGGTCAGGGGCGTTGCCTACGACATCATCAACGACAACGACGATCCCAACCTCGCCGATCTCCGCGGTTTCGAGTTCGCGCTGCTCGACTGGCAGATGGACCACCTCATCGTGCCCTACAAACGGGAGGTCGAACGGCGCGGCGGCACGCTGTTCACCTATCTGGCTTATATCGACCAGAACCGCTCGAAGTTCCGGCACCTGAACAACCCGGCCGAATACGCCGAGCTGATGCTCGTGCTCTTCGACCATCTGCAGGCGCGCTACGGCTTCGTCCCCGACGCCATCGACGTGGCCAACGAGCCCGATTTCTACACCGCCACCACCGGCACCGCCATGGGCCGCGTCGTGGTGGCAACGGCGGCGCGCCTGGCAGCGGCCGGATTCCATCCCCAGTTCATCGGCCCATCGGTGGTCAACCGGTCGAAAGCCGTGGCCTTCTTCGACGACATGGTGGCGGTGCCCGGAGCCGCGGCGCACCTCACCGAGCTGAGCTACCACTGCTACTACGATTCGGCCGGCGACAGCCGTGCGGCGATCGGCGAGCGCGCCGCCCGCGCCGGCATCGGCAGCACGCAGAACGAGTGCTGGGAAGAACGAAACACCCACGTGGAGCTGCACCGCGACCTGAAGGCCGGGCGCGCCGCGGCGTGGCAGCAGGGCACGTTCAAGAACTACTACAAGGTCGACCGGACGACCTGGCAGGCCTCCCTGAACGAGCGGACCAAGATCAAGCGTCAGTACTTCCACTACATCCGCCCCGGCGACGTGCGCATCGATGCCGCCACGACCGACCAGGCGCTGGACCCGGTGGCGTTCATCCGGCCCGACGGCGGCCGGGTCGTGGTGGTGCTGGCCATGGCCCGCGGGACCGTGTCGATCGCGCCGCTCCCGCCCGGCCTCTACGAGGTGACCTACAGCACCAGCCAGGAGTTCGATGTCCACCTGCCCGATGTCGAGGTCCGCGGCGGCGAGGCGGTCACCGTCACCATTCCCAAGGACGGCGTGCTGACCGTCGCGGCGAAAGCCCCGCCCGGCGCGTAATCGCCGGGACGGCGTCCTCCTGGCGTGTGACGGACGGTCCCCGGCGCCAGGATGGCGCTTGCGCTGGTCCGGGGTCGGGGCTACGGTGTGGGCATGCCCGTCATTGCCGTCCTGGCCGCCGTTCTGTGCCTGCTTTCAAGCCTGGCCGCGGTGGCCGTGCGGGGGCAAGCCGCGCCGCCCCGCCCCGCGCTGGCCGGCACGGTGGTCGTCGTCAATCAGCAGGCCGACACGGTCACGCTCGTCGATCTCCGGACCATGACCGCCTACCGGCACGTGGCGGTGGTCGGCGGTCCGCACGAGGCCGCCGCCTCGCCCGACGGCCGCACGGTGGTCGTGACCAACTACAACAAGCCGGGCGCCGGGCCGCAGAAGACCCTGAGCGTGCTGGCGCTGCCCTCGGGCGACGTCGTGCGCACCATCGACCTCGGCGACTACCGCGCGCCGCATGACGTGCGCTGGGTGGACGGCGCCCGCGTGGTGGTCACCTCCGAGGCCAACCAGGCGCTGCTGCTCGTGAACGTCGGTAGCGGCGCCATCGAGCGGGTCTTCAAGACCGACGCCGGCGTGTCGCACATGCTGGCGCTGTCGGCCGACCGCACGCGGCTCTACTGCTCCAACCTGCGCGACGGCAGCGTCAGCGCCTTCGACTTCGCCAGCGGCGCGAAGATCAAGGACGTGAAGACCGGCAAGGAGTGCGAGGGCGTCGGCGTGACCCCCGACGGGCGCTGGGTATGGGCCGGCAACCGCGCCGAGGACACCATCTCGATCATCGACACGCGGTCGCTGGAGGTGGTCAAGCGCCTGCCTTCGCCGGGCTTCCCTTACCGCGTGCAGTTCACGCCCGACGGCACCCGCGCCCTGGTGCCGCACGCCCGATCGTCGTCGCTGGTGATTGGCGACGTCGCCACGCAGACGCTCGTGAAGTCGATCCCGCTGGGACTGACGAAGGTGCCCAAGCCGGAGACGGCCGGCGTCTTCCCGCATCCCGACAACCGCCACGCGTTCGTCACCGTGCGCAACGACAATTCGCTGCTGGTGCTGGACCTCGTGTCGGGGGAGACGCTGGCGCGGGTCGAGGTGCAGGCCAGCCCGGACGGCGTCACCTACTCGCCCGTGCAGCGCTGACGACGTCTGGGATCAGGGCTTGCCGGCCTGGATCTCCTTGGCGACCCGCTCGACCTCCGCCATCACGCGCAGCAGGTTGCCGCTCCACAGCTTGCCGATCTGCTCTTCGGTGTAGCCGCGCTTGACGAGTTCGAGCGTGACGTTGAAGGTCTCGTCGGCGCCGTTCCAGCCGGCCACGCCGCCCCCGCCGTCGAAGTCCGACGAGATGCCGACGTGGTCGAGGCCGATCTTCTTGACGATGTAGTCGATGTGATCGACGAAGTCGGACACCGTCGACATCGGCGCCGGCGGGAACTGCCGATCGACGGCCGCCATCCGGGCGCGAAACTGGGCCCGGGCCGCATCGCTCATCTCGCCGGGATTGCCCTGACCGCGCCCCTCGCCCCGCGCCTTGGCCAGGGCCGCGGCCCGCGCCGGTGAGTCGGGCGGCTTGATCTTCACGTAACCGTCGAAGGCCACCGTCTGCACCACGCCGCCGTTCCTGGCCAGCGCCAGGAGTTGTTCGTCGTCGAGGTTGCGGCTGTGGTCGGCCACGGCCCGCGCGGCCGAATGCGAGGCGATGACCGGCGCCTTCGAGAGGGCGATGGCCTGCAGGTTGGCCGGCTTCGAGGGATGCGAGATGTCGACCATGATGCCCCAGCGGTTCATCTCGGCAATCGCCTGCTTGCCGAGGTCGCTCAGGCCGTTGTGCAGCCACTTGCCGTCGCGCTCGCCGGTGTTCGAGTCGGCAAACTGGCTGTGGCCGTTGTGGGCCAGCGACATGTAGCGGCCGCCGCGATCGTGGAACTCCTTGATGCGCTTCAAGTCGGTGCCGACGGGATACGCGTTCTCGACGCCGATGAGGGCCACCTTGCGGCCCGACGCGGCGATGGTCCGCACGTCGGCGGCGGTGAGCGCCAGGCCGATGCGGCTGGGAGCGATCTCCTCTGGTCAGCCGGTGGATGGCCTCGAACTTCTCGACCGCCTGCGTGTAGGCCTGGTCGTAAGCCTCGGCCGTGAGCGGCCCCTGGCCGACATAGACGATGAAGAACGAGGCGTCGAGGCCCCCTTCTTCCATCTTCGGCAGGTTCACCTGGTTGTCGAGCCGCTGGGTGTAGTTGCGGCCCTTGGTGAAATCGCGCGGGTTGATGTCGTTGTGGGTGTCGAGCGCGATGACCCGCTCGTGGATGCCTCGCGCCCGGGCGACCAGGGCTGGATCGGCGGGCTGCGCCGCGGCCGCCGTCACGCTCAACATCAGTGCCGCCGCCACACTGCCGATTCGCCGCTGCTTGAACATTCGCGATACTCCTGGAGGGATGCTACTACGCCCCATGGTCGCCGCCCGGCCGCCTACTTCCAGGTCACTTCCATCCCG
This sequence comes from uncultured Acidobacteriota bacterium, assembly GCA_963834325.1. GTDB lineage: Bacteria > Acidobacteriota > Vicinamibacteria > Vicinamibacterales > UBA2999 > CADEFD01. Next base: position 353,581 of record CAWIBL010000012.1, on the reverse strand, counting down.
AAGAAATGCGCGAAGACTTCGCGGTTGGGGGTGTTCCGGGGATTGGTCTGAGGGCTGCGGATGTAGAAATCGACCTGCTGCGTGGCCGGGTTCACCTCGCCGGCCGGGAGCTTCTTGCCAGCCAGCGGGTAGTGCACCTTCAGCGTCTTCCGGTCGCGGATGCCCTGCGTGACCATGAAGTGCATCTCGTAGTCCTGGTAGAGCGGCTTGCCGTTCAGCGTCGCGTGGCCGAAGCCCCAACCGGCCAGGTAGACGAAGGTCTTGGGCCAGTTGTTGTCGCCGCAGCCCGAGTCGGTGCCGTGCTCGTGAAGGAAGCCGACGATGCCGCCCTGCTGGCAGGGATTGAACTCGTGCACGCGGTCGAGCGTGAGCACGAGCGTGCCGTCGGGCACGGTCATGGTGGCCGTGAACGTGCCGGTGTTGGTGAGGTCGTTGACGTCGATCTCGGCCGTGCCCTTGACCGGCGTGACCCGCGCGGCGGCGTTGTCGAGATGGTCCCATCCCGGCGGATCGTTCAGCGTCCCCACCATGTAGAGACGCGAGGCCGAGAGCACGTAGTGCCCGTCGTAGAGGTCGTGCTGATCGGGTGCATACATGGTGATCGCCGCCCCCGGTTGCTGCCGCGGATTCGGGGCCGTCTGCGCCAGCCCCAGGCCCGTCGCCGTGATCGCGATACCCGCGACCACCGCCAGTCGCACTCGTGTCATTTCCGCCTCCTGTACACTCAGGGCCCGCCGTGATACGCCCGTCCGCCGTGCTGCTCGCTCTCGGACTCGCCAGTGCCGCCGCCGTGGCGGCCGCCCACCCGGCGCCCTTCAGCTACCTCGATCTGCGTCTCGCTGCTGGCGAAGTCACCGGCACCCTCACAGTACACGACCTCGACGCGGCCCACGAACTCGGCCTCGAGAATGCCGAAGCGCTGCGCGACCCGGCCATGGCCAGGCGGCACGGCGACGCGCTCGCCGCGGTGCTGGCGCGGCGGCTCCGCGTCCGGCTCGACGGTCGCGATGCCGCCGTCTCACTCAGCGATGCGACGCCGGTGCCCGACCGGCAGGGGCTGCGCTTCCTCGTCCAGTTCGCGCCGCCGGGCCGCGCCGGCCGGATCGATGTGGACGCCACGCTCTTCCCCTACGACCCGGCTCACCAGACGTTCGTCAACGTCTACGAGGACGAGGGTCTGCGCCAGCAGGCCATCCTCGACGCGCGGCAGCCGACCTTTACCTACTACGCCGGCTCGTGGCCGGGCGTGGGCGCGGTGCTCGCCACCTTCGTGCCGGCCGGCGCGTTTCACATCGCGATCGGCCCGGATCATCTGCTCTTCCTGCTGGGCTTGCTGCTCATCGGCGGCACGCTGCGCCGGCTCGGCCTCATCGTCACGGCGTTCACGGCCGGCCATACCGTGACCCTGTCGCTGGCGGCCCTGGACGTGGTCACGCCGCCGGCGTCGATCATCGAGCCGCTGATTGCGCTGAGCGTCGTGCTCGTGGGGGTCGACAACCTGCTCGTCGGCGACGGCCTGGCCCGTCCCGCCGGACCGGCCGCGACGCCCGCGGCCCGCGACCTGCGGCCCTGGCTGGCCGGACTCTTCGGGCTGGTCCACGGCTTCGGCTTCGCGTCGGTGCTGCGCGAGTTCGGCCTGCCGCGCGAGGCGCTGGGCTGGTCGCTCTTCGGCTTCAACCTCGGCGTCGAGCTGGGCCAGCTGGCCTTCGTGCTGCCGGTGGCCGCGCTGCTCGCCACGGTGCGCCGGAGCGCGCCCCTCGCCGGATCGCGGCTGGCGATGGTAGGCTCTGTAGCCGTGGCCCTGGCCGGCACCTACTGGTTCGTCCAGCGCGTGTTCTTCCCCGGAGGATAGCGATGACCCGCAGCATGGTCTTGACGGCGGTGACGGCCGTGGCGCTGACGACCTTGGCCGCCCGGGGGCTGGTGGCGCAGCAGCCGGCGGCCGCCGGACCGAAGGTGGCCGGCATCGAGAAGGTGAAGGACAACCTCTACATGGTCACCGGCGGCGGCGGCAACACGGCCGTGTTCGTCACCGCCAAGGGCGTCGTCCTGGTCGACACCAAACTGGCCGACTGGGGCCAGGCCATCCTCGACCAGGTCAAGACCGTGACCGACCGGCCCATCACCCACATCATCAACACGCATACCCACGGCGACCACGTGGGCAGCAACGAGTTCTTCCCCGCCAGCGTCGAGATCGTGGCCCACGCCAACGTGGCCTTGAGCATGGCGAAGATGCCGCAGTTCCAGGATCCGGCCAAGAAGGTCGCGATGCCCGACACCACCTACACCGACAAGCTGACGGTGCTCGGCGGCACCGACGCCATCGACCTCTACTACTTCGGCGCGGCGCACACCAACGGCGACACCTTCGTGGTCTTCCGCAACCTGCGCACCATGCATGCGGGCGACGCCTTCCCCTCGAAGGGCCTGCCGCTGCTCGACGCCAACAACGGCGGGTCGGGCGTGACCTATCCCGACACGCTCGCCAAGGCCGTCAGCGGCATCAAGAACGTCGAGACGGTGATTCCGGGCCACAGCGCCGTCAGCACCTGGCAGGACTTCGTCGACTACGGCGAGTTCAACCGCGCCGTGCTCCAGGCGGTGCGGACCGCCAAGCAGGGCGGCAAGACCGCCGAAGAGGCCGCCGCCGCGCTGACGGTGCCGGCCAGGTTCAAGGACTACGTGATGACGCGCGCCAAGGACAACGTCGCCACGATTTACAAGCAGCTGCCCTAGACCGGCGGCTCGCGGGTTTCTCCGGACATGCGCTACCTTCTGCTCGTGACGGCCGCCCTGGCGGTGGCCGGATGCTCCAACCCGCCCGCCGCCCCGGCGCCGACCACGACGGCCACGGCGCCGGCGTCGTCCGATCCGCAACACCAGGGCCTGACCGCGCCGCACGGCGACCACACGCCCCACCGGGGCGGCATGGTGCTGATGAACGGCGACCTGCACTACGAGGTCGTGTTCTCCCGCGACGGCCGGCACCGGGTGTGGTTCAGCGACCCGGTCCGCGCCGAGCTGCCGGCGTCGATTGCCACCGGCGTCACCATGGCCATCACGCGCGGCGAGGAGCCGCCGGAGATGCTGAAGCTGGCCATCGACGACAGCGGCGAGTCGTGGATCGCCAGCGGCCGTCCGGTCGTTGGCGACGACGTCTACGTCAAGATCTCGTACGCGCTGCTCGGCGAGCCCCACGAAGTCGAACTGCCCTTCGTGATCCAGGCTCCGCCCACGCCCTAGCGGCTGGCTGGGCCCCGGAGCCCGGGCAGGTAGCGCGCGTGCGCGACCCGCAGCGCCGTCAGATCCGGCGGCAGGATCTTGAAGTGGACGGCGATGCGGTGGATCTCCGATTCCTCGGCCACCGAGATCGAGTCGTCGGTCGCGGCCACGCTGAACAAGCAGCGCAGCAGCGCCAGCTTCTCGTCGTAGGTGGCGGCCGCGGCGAATTCCTGCGCCACCAGGAAATCGGCGGTGCCGCCGAAGAGCAGGTTGCTCGAGCGGGCCAGACCCACCACCACGACCGCCTGTTCGCCGGTGAGGCCGCCCTCGCGCTCGACCAGCCGCTCCATGGCGCTGGTCTCTTCGGGGCTGACGTGCTGATCGGCATGGGCGATGCGGCCCAGGAGATACGCGAAGCGGGCCAGATGGCGGGCCCGGTCCGGATCGAGGTGCTCGAGGGTGTCGACCAGGCGGCGCAGCGGCGCGTGGGCCGGCTCCTCGGCCGGGGCCGCGCCGAGCCCGAGCCAGCCGCGAATGGTGTCGAGAGGCATGCGCCGATTTTAAGCCGAGCGACGCGCCGGCCGGCTACTCCCACCGGAATACCCGCGACGACACGGCCACGCACAGCGCCGCCACCAGCGTCAGCACGGCGACGTCGCCCAGGTGACTCGACCAGCTCTCGCCGCGCCAGATGCCGCGCTGCAGCGACACCGCGTAGGTCAGCGGCAGCAGCCGCGCCACCGTCTGCACGCCAGAGGGGAGCGCCTCCACAGGCACGAACAGCCCTGACAGGCCGAGCATCGGATAGAGCACCAGCGCCCCGAGCGGTTGGGCGAACCGCGCCGTCGGCACCACGCTGGCAATGACGAAGCCGAGCCCCAGCACGCAGGCCGTGCTGAAGAGGACGGCCGCGGTAAACGACAGCCACGGCACCTCGGCGCCGACGGGCACGAAGCGCCGGCCGGCCAGGGCCAGCGCCGCCATCGTGAGCGCCGAGAAGAGCAGCTTCACGAGGACGTGCGCGGTCAGGATGGTGTGGGGCGAAGCGGCGTGGCCCGCAGCCGCTTGAGGATGCCGCTTTCCCGGTAGATGGCCATGACGGCGACGAGCGAGAGGACGGCGCTCACCGCCACCAGCATGGCGACGACCACCGGCAGCTCGCCGAGCGGCGCCGCCGGCCCGGTGCCGCCGCGGGCGCGCCCGGCAAGCCGGCCCAGGACGAGGAACAGCACCACCGGCATCCCCACGGTGCCGACGAGGCCGAGCGGCTCGCGCGCGAAGATCTTGATCTCGAGCCAGGTCAGCCGCCACAGTCCCCGCAGCATGCGCGTCCGCCTTTCAGTCCCGCATGGCGTGGCCGGTGAGCTCGAGGAACACGTCTTCGAGCGTGGGCAGTTCGGTGCGGAAGTCGGTGACGTGGAGCTGGTGGGCGGCCAGGCAGCGGATGACCTCGGTGACCAGGTCGCCGCTGCGGCCGCGAATCGTGAGTAGGCGGCTGCCGTCCGCTGTCACCGACGCCACGCCGGGCAGGGCGCGGAAGGCCGCCGGCGCCGCCGCATCCTCGGTGACGACGACGACCGCGGCCAGCGGACAGTGGCGCCGCACCAGCTCCGCCGGCGTGCCGAGGTCCACGAGCCGCCCCCGATCGATGATCGCCACCCGGTCGCACAGCCGCTCGGCTTCCTCCATCAGGTGCGTGGTGAGGAACACCGTCTTGCCGCGCGCGCGGATGCCGCGGACCAGGTCCCAGATGGTGCGCCGGGCCTGCGGGTCGAGCCCGGTGGTGAGTTCGTCGAGGAACACCACCTCGGGATCGTTGATGAGCGCCAGGGCGATCAGCAGCCGCTGCTTCTGCCCCCCCGACAGGGTCATGAACCACGCCTGCCGCTTGTCGCGCAGGCCGAGCTGATCGAGGAGGGCGTCGCCGTCGACCGGCGACCGGTAGAGCGCCGCCCACAGCCCGACCGCCTCGCGCACGGTGATGCGCTTCTGCAGCTGCGCCTCTTGCAGTTGCACGCCGATCCGCTCCTGCAGGGCCCGTGCCTCGCGGATCGGGTCGAGCCCGAGCACGGTGATGGTCCCGCGGTCGGCGGCGCGCAGGCCCTCGACGCATTCCAGCGTCGTGGTCTTGCCGGCGCCGTTGGGCCCGATCAGGCCGAAGATCTCGCCGGCCCGCACGTCGAAGCTCACGCCGTCCACGGCCACGGTGCGGCCGTAGGCCTTGCCGAGCGCCTCGACACGGATCACTGGGGCGGGCGTCACGCGGATATGGACGGATTGTGTCACGCCGGCGTTCGGCAGCCTTCAGAGCAGACGGTGCATCACGTGGATGTCGACCAGGCCCAGGCGGGCATGACGGAACGCCAGCGGCACGGTGCCGGCAATGGCGAAGCCGCAGCGCTGCCACAAGGCGACGGCGCCGTGATTGGTGCTCACGACCGCGTTGAACTGCATCGCGGCAAAGCCCAGGGCCCGGGCGGTCTCGAGCGAATGCCGGCACAGCGCCTCGCCCAGTCCGCGGCCGCGCGCCGCCGGCGCCACCATGTAGCCGCAGTTGGCGACATGGTTGCCCAGGCCGGGCTGATTGGCCTTGAGCAGATAGGTGCCGGCAATCTGGCGATCCTGTTCGGCCACGAAGGTCTGCCCGCCGGGCGGATGCCACGCCGCCAGCGCCGCGTCGCGGCCCAGGTCCGGGGGGAACACGTAGGTGTCACCCGCGGCGATGACCGCATGCATGATGGCCCACAGCGCCTCGGCGTCGGCGGGGGTGTCGGGGCGGATGGTCCAGGCCGTGGGTGCCACTCCCGCCGCCGCGACGGACCCTGCGGCCGGCACAGCGAGGTCCTTGCGGTAGTGGAGCGTCTCGGGCAGGTAGCCGAGGCGCGCATACACGCCGCGCGCGCGGGTGTTGGCGGCAAAGACGTTGAGCGTGACGACGCGGTCGCCGCGGGCCGCCGCCCAGGCTTCGGCCGCGGCCATCAACGCCCGCGCCACGCCGCGCCCCTGCGCCTCGGAAGCGACGGCCAGGACCTCGACGTGGGCGTGGCGTTCGCCCGTGAAGTAGTCGCTCCGGGTGGCGACGAAGACCACGCCGGCCACGGCCTCGCCCAGGCCCCCGGCCACGAACACCGCGGTGTCGGGACCGGGCGCATCGAGAGCCGCCTGCAGGATGCTGTGGTCGGCGGCGGCGATCTCGACGGCGCTGCGCCAGGCCGGCCGCGGGAAGTCGGCCAGCCGCGGCGTCAGCGCCAGCACGGCGGCGCGGTCCTCGGCGAGGGCCGGCCGCACGGGCACGGGCTCACGCATGCGCGACGCCCCGGGGACGTGAACGCAGGGCCAGGCCACGATGCCGGCGCCAGGTGGCGCGCGCCAGCCGGTAGAAGACCGTGTCGAGGCCGTTCACGGTTCCGCGGCGGGCCCACGACAGGCCGAGCTTCTCCATCACCCGGACCGACGCGCGGTTGGGCGGGTCGGTGGCGGCGACGACATCGGGATGGAGCAGCGTGAAGAACACGTGGTCGAGCACGGCGGTGGCCGCCTCGACCGCCAGTCCCTGGCCCCACCACGCCGGCCGCAGGCCGTAGACCAGTTCCGGCTCAGGGCCGCCGGACGTGCGGCAGCCGCAGAACCCGATGAGCGCGCCCGAGGCGCGGTCGTGGAGGCGCCACAGGCCGAAGCCGCGGCCGGAGAAATCCGCGGCGCTGGCGCGAAGGACGTCGGCGGCGGCGGCGCGGCCGAGGACCACATCGCCCCACAGATACCGGCGCAGGGCCGGATCGGTCCACAAGGCGTGCGCCTCGTCCACGTCGGCCGCGGTGAACGGCCGCAGGGCCAGGCGCGGCGTGCTCAAGGCAGCGAAGGACATCGGCCGCATTTTATCGTCACCGGCCGCCGCCCCGGGTCGAACCGCTATCAACGGCGTCTTCGAGGGCCCCGGTATAATCGGGAGATGTCGCCAGCACGCCGGCTGTTCGGCTACTTGCGGCGATATCGTGGCGCCTTCCTGACCGGGTTCGCCTGTATCTGCGGCACCACCGCCCTGGCCCTGGCCGGTCCCTGGGTGCTCAAGCACGCCGTGGACGACCTGGCCGCCGGCATCACCGCCGAGCGAGTGCGTTTCTACGCTCTGCTCGGCTTCGGCCTCACCGCGGTGGGCGGCGTGTTCCGCTACTTCCAGCGGCGGCTCATCATCGGCGTATCGCGCGATGTCGAGTACGACCTGCGCAACGACTTCTTCGCCGCCCTGCAGCGCTTCGAGCCGGACTACTTCCAGCGCAACCGCACCGGCGACCTGATGTCGCGGGCGACCAACGACCTCAACGCCGTGCGCATGATGATCGGCCCGGCCTTCATGTACCTGTCGAACACGGTGCTGACCTTCGTGGCTGTGATCACGCTGATGCTGTCGCTGAACCGCCGGCTCACCCTGCTGGCCCTGATCCCGCTGCCGCCGCTTTCGATCCTGGTCTATCTCATCGGCCACGTCATCCACCGCCGCTTCGAGAAGATCCAGGAGCAGCTCTCGAACATCAGCGCCATCACCCAGGAAGCGTTGTCGGGCGTGCGCGTCGTGCGCGCCTACGGCCGCGAGGGCCACGAGATCCGTCGCTTCCAGGACGCCAACGAGGAGTACGTGCGCCGCAACCGCGCGCTCATCCGCGTCCAGGGCGCCTTCTATCCGGTGATGGGTCTGCTCATGGGCGTGGGGGTGCTGCTCGTGCTGTGGCTGGGCAGCCGCGACGTGATCGCCGGCCGGATGTCACTCGGCGAGCTGGTGGCCTTCAACGCCTACCTGGTCATGCTGGCCTGGCCGATGATCGCCTTCGGCTGGGTGTCGAACCTGCTGCAGCGCGGCAGCGCGTCGTGGAAACGGATGCTCGAGGTGCTCGACGCGACGCCGGCGATCACCGATGCGGCGGCCAGTTCGCCCCTGCGCTCGGCCAGCGCCATTCGCGGTGACGTCGAGTTCCGGCATCTCTCGTTCCGCTACGGCGACCAGCCGGTGCTCGAAGACATCTCGGCCGTGCTCCCGGCCGGCAGCACCACGGCCATCGTCGGCGCCACCGGCTCGGGCAAGTCCACGCTGCTGAACCTGATCGGCCGGCTCATCGACCCGCCGCCCGGCACCCTGTTCGTGGACGGCGAGGACGTGCGCACCATCCCGCTGGCGGCCCTGCGCGGAGCCATCGGGTTCGTGTCGCAGGAGCCGTTCCTGTTCAGCGCGACCATCGCCGAGAACATCGCGTTCGGCATGCGCGCCGGCGCCGACCGCCCGGCCGTCGAGCGCGCCGCGGCCATCGCCCGGCTCGAGACCGACCTGGCGTCGTTCCCCAACGGCCTCGACACCATCGTCGGCGAGCGCGGCATCACCCTCTCGGGCGGGCAGAAACAGCGCACGGCCATCGCCCGCGCCATCGCCATCGACCCCAAGATCCTGCTGCTCGACGACGCGCTCTCGGCGGTCGACACCTCGACCGAGCAGGAGATCCTCGACGGCCTGCGCGTGGTGATGCGCGAACGCACGGCGATCATCGTGTCGCACCGGGTCTCGACGGTGCGGCCGGCCGATCAGATCCTGGTGCTCGACCGGGGCCGCATCGCCGAACGGGGCACCCACGACGCGCTGGTGGCCCACGGCGGCCTCTACGCCGAACTGGCGCGGCAGCAGCAGTTCGAAGAGGAGCTGGCGGCGTCCTGATGTCGGCGCACGACGAGGAGGTCCTCGGCAAGGCCTACGACGCCCGGCTCATGCGCCGGCTGCTCACCTACCTGCGGCCCTACCGGCGTCAGGTAGCGCTGGCCACGGCGGCCATCATCGGGCATTCGGCGCTCGAACTTGCCCCGCCCTACCTGACGCGCCTGGTCATCGACCACTACATCCCGGCCGGCGACGCCGCCGGGTTGGTGAACATCGCCGCCATCTACCTGGCCACGCTGCTGGCCGCGTTCGGCCTCGAGTATCTGCAGACGTGGGTGCTCCAGCTCACCGGCCAGCGCATCATGTTCGACCTGCGGATGCAGATCTACCGGCACCTGCAGCGTCTCGATCTCGCCTTCTACGACAAGAACCCGGTCGGGCGGCTGATGACCCGCGTCACCACCGACGTCGACGTGCTCAACGATCTCTTCACCGGCGGCGTCGTCTCGGTCTTCGGCGATGTCTTCACGCTGGTCTGGATCATGGCCGTCATGGTCTGGATGGACCCGACGCTGGCGCTGGTGGCCTTTTCGGTGCTGCCGCTCATCTGGCTGGTGGCGCAGTGGTTCCGCACCCGCGTGCGCGAGTCGTACCGCACGGTGCGCACCTGGATTGCCCGCATCAACGCCTTCCTGAACGAGCGCATCACCGGCATGGCCACGGTGCAGCTCTTCGGCCGGGAACAGCGCGACTACGAGGAGTTCACGCGCATCGACGGCGCCTACCGCGACGCCAACGTCCAGTCGATTGTCTATTACGCCGTGTTCTATCCGGCCGTCGAACTGGTCAGCGCGCTGGCGGCGGCGCTGATCCTGTGGGTCGGCGGCGGCTGGGTCATCCAGGACACGCTGTCGCTCGGGTCGCTGGTGGCCTTCCTGCAATACTCGGCGCGTTTCTTCCGGCCGATCAGCGACCTGTCCGAGAAGTTCAACCTGCTCCAGGGAGCCATGGCCTCGTCGGAGCGGATCTTCGTGCTGCTCGACACGCCGGTGGGCATCGCGTCACCAGCCGAGCCGACGGTCGCCGCACCCGTCCCAGGCACCGCGACGCCGCCCGCCCCGCCGCGCCGGGCCCCGGCCGGCGTCATCCGCTTCGAGCAGGTGAGCTTCGCCTACGTGCCGGGCGAACCGGTACTGCACGACGTCTCGTTCGAGGTCCAGCCCGGGCAGCGCGTTGCGCTCGTCGGGGCCACCGGATCGGGCAAGACCACCATCGTAAGCCTGCTGCTGCGTTTCTACGACGTCCAGCAGGGACGCATCACCATCGACGGCGTCGACATCCGCGACCTGCCGCTCGACCAGCTGCGCGCCCGCTTCGGGCTGGTGCTCCAGGACGTGCACCTGTTCTCGGGCACGATTGCCGAGAACGTGCACCTCGGGCATCCCGACATCGACGAGGCCGCCGTGCAACAGGCGCTGGCGGCGGTCCACGCCGCCCCGTTCATCGCCCGGATGCCGCAGGGCCTGGCCACGCCCGTGGCCGAACGCGGGGCCACACTGTCGGTCGGCCAGAAGCAGCTGCTGTCGTTTGCCCGGGCCCTGGCCTTCGACCGCCCGGTGCTCATCCTCGACGAGGCCACGTCGAGCGTGGACACCGAGACCGAGCTGCTGATCCGCGACGCGCTGACCGTGGTGATGCGCGACCGCACGACCATCGCCATCGCCCACCGGCTCTCGACCATCCAGGACATGGACCGTATTCTGGTGCTGCACAAGGGCACACTGCGCGAATCGGGCACGCACCAGGAGCTGCTGGCCCAGCGCGGCATCTACCATCGCCTGCACGCGCTGCAGTTCCGCGACCGGCCGATGAGCGCGCCGCCGGCAGCTACACCCGCGCCGGTGTCCTAGCCTCAGCGTTCGTCACCGACTCGCGTCGCCTCGACACGGCATCGCCCACCTGCTCACCATCGGCGCGGCGTCGACGATCGGCTCACTCGCGTCGCCCTCGACACGGCATCTCCCTCCTGCTCACCCTCCGCGCGGCGCGGACGGTGGGCGGAGGCATGTGACCAACCCGCCGCTGCTCCGGAGTTCGCCGTCGGGAGACACCGTGCCGAGCACGCCGCTCGCGGTCGATGGATCGGAGAGGGCTGCTCAAGCCGAGCGTCGAGGCACTATCCTGCATGGAACCGGCCAGCGAGCCATTCCGGTTGGCCTATCAGCAGTCTGGCGGGGACCACCTCAGTCATGCAGCTCACACAAGACTCCCGAACCGCTTTGTCCCGAGCCCTATTCTTTCTGGAGAAAGCTGAGACTGCTCCGCTCGATGAGCGAGTGGAATTCGAAGCCTACCTGGAGGCATCGATTGTGTTCGCGCGGGCCGCCATGCATCGATTTCAGGCGGAGCACGAGAAGCACCCTGCCTGGGCGCAGTGGTGGGCCGGACTCCTGCGCGACCAGTCCGTCACTTTCCTGCGCGTTGAGCGGGACTGGCTTTTGAAAGTCGCTCCTCCACGGATCGGGCAGATGCTGTTCCTCCCTCTGATAGGAATTGGCGAGAAGGAGGATTCGCCGGGCGGGTTCCGGCGAGCGGCCGAGTTCTATTACTTTGAGACCCCGGGAACGCCGGCGACTGAGACAGTCCGGCGGCATCTGGAGCACCTCGGCGTGACTCGACGAGGCAGAACAGCAATTCGACTCGACTGTGAGCGGCCTCTAAGATTGATAGCTGAGTCGACGGGAAAGGCCGTGTGAGGCCACCTTGGTGAGAACCTTAGCGGCGCATTTGAGGTCTGACGGCGGCGAAGACTTGCGAGCGGCGCGCTCGGCACGGCGTCTCCCGACGGCGAACTCCGGAGCAGCGGCGGGTTGGTCACACGCCTTCGCCCACCGTCCGCGCCGCGCGGAGGGTGAGCAGGAGGGAGATGCCGTGTCGAGGGCGACGCGAGCGGATGAACCCGCGGTCAGTGGTGCTCCGTGACGGCGGGCGCGAGGCCGACTTGCAGGCGGCGTGCTCGGCACGGTGTCTCCCGACGGCGAACTCCGGAGCAGCGGCGGGTCGGTCACACGCCTCCGCCCACGGTCCGCGCCGCGCGGAGGGTGAGCAGGAGGGAGATGCCGTGTCGAGGGCGACGCGAGCGGATGAACCCGCGGTCAGTGGTGCTCCGTCACGGCGGGCGCGAGCCAGACTTGCGAGCGGCGCGCTCGGCACGGCGTCTCCCGACGGCGAACTCCGGAGCAGCGGCGGGTTGGTCACACGCCTCCGCCCACCGTCCGCGCCGCGCGGAGGGTGAGCAGGAGGGAGATGCCGTGTCGAGGGCGACGCGAGCGGGAAGGGCGCGCTATTCGCGCCGCAGGGCCACGATCGGGTCGAGCCGCGACGCGCGTCGGGCGGGATAGTAGCCGAAGGCCACGCCGATGAGGGCGGAGATGGCGAAGGCCACGGCGATGGCCTGCGGCGACACCTCGGTCGGCCAGCTCATGAGCGCGGTGAGACCGCGCGCCGCCGCGATGCCGGCGCCGATGCCGACCACGCCGCCGAGCAGGCTGAGCACCACCGCCTCGGTCAGGAACTGCACGAGCACGTCCTTGCGCCGGGCGCCCATGGCCAGGCGCAGGCCGATCTCGCGGGTGCGCTCGGTGACCGACACCAGCATGATGTTCATGATGCCGATGCCGCCGACGACCAGCGAAATCGCGGCGATGCTGCCGAGCAGCGCCGTCATCGTGGTGCCGGCGCGGTTGAGCGTGCCCGACATCTCTTCCATCGTGGCCGAGTCGAGCTTGGGCATGTTGGCCAGCGCGAAGGCCGCCACCTCGGTGTAGAGCCCCTTGGTCACCTGCTGCGCCGCCAGCGTGCGGACCACGAAGTCGTCCGGGCCGGTGCCCTTGCCGGTCGGCCCCTGCAGCCCGCCGAGCGAGGCGGCCGCGCGCGAGGCCGCCAGTTCCGCCACGCGCTTGTCGCCGGCCATCGCCGGCGCATGCCGCTCGCGCAGCAGCGCGGTGATGGCGTCGCCCACCGACGTGGCCACGCCCGCCTCGGTGACGCCCACGGTGATCGTCTGCAGGAAATTGGCGCGGCTCGTGAGCTGGCCCAGCGTGGTCACCGGCACGAACGCGCCCTCGTCCTGATCCTTGTCGACCGCGCGCATCATGCCGACGACCTCGAACGGACGGTCGTGAATGGTGACGCGCTTCCCGGTCGGGTCGCTGCCCTCGCCAAAGAGACGCGCGCTGGCCACGCGGCCGAGCACGACCACGGCCGCGCCGTTGGCCACGTCGGCGGCGGTGAAGCCCTCGCCGGCCAGCCACGTCCAGCCGTGGATGTCGGCCAGCGAGTCCTCGGTGCCTTGCACCAGGGTGAAGAGACGCGCGTCGGGCGAGGCCACGATGAAGGTGCGCGAGCGCAGCCCGGCCGCCACGTACTCGACGTTGGCCAGGCCGCGAATGGCGTCGGCGTCGGCGCGGGTCAGCGTGGTGGCGGCGCCCAGGCCGGTGGCGATGTTCATGCTCTCGCCGCCCTTGATGAAGTTGCCGGCGCTGACCTGCACGATGCTGGTGCCGGCCGACTTGCAGGGTGCGCTCGACCGAGGCCCGCGCGCCGTTGCCGAGGGCCACCATGGCAATCACCGCGGCCACGCCGATGACCACGCCCAGCGTGGTCAGGCCGGTGCGCAGCCGGTTGCGTCCCAACGCCTTCCAGGCGATCTGTCCACTGACGGCGAGCAATCGGAGCACGGGAATCCTATTCGTGACGCAGGGCGTCGATGGGATCGAGTTCCGCGGCGCGCCGGGCCGGATACCAGCCGAAGAGCACGCCGACGGCCGCCGAGACGCCGAAGGCCACGAGCACCGCCCACGGCGACACCAGCGTGGCCCAGTTGAGCATCGACGAGATGAGATAGGAGGCGACCAGCCCGAGCACCACGCCGACGGCGCCGCCGGCCAGGCTGATGGCCACCGCCTCGGTCAGGAACTGACGCGTGACGTCGCGGCCGCGGGCGCCGACGGCCATGCGCAGCCCGATCTCCTTGGTGCGCTCGGTGACCGAGAGCAGCGTGATGTTCATGATGCCGATGCCGCCGACGAGCAGCGACACGGCGGCCACCGCGGCCAGCAGCCAGCGCATCGTGCCGCTGGCCCGCTCGAGCGTGCCGGCGAGCTGTTCCAGGGTGACGCGTTCCAGTTCCTTGACGTTGCCGGCAATCGCCGCCGCCACGTTGGGCGGCAGGCCGCCGGTGGTGATGGCGCGCGTGGCCTCGGTGACGAGGGTGAAGTCGTCGGGCTTCTCGATGGTGATGCCGTGGCGCTGGCGCAGCAGTTCGGTGATGCGCTTGGCCACGGTCGAGACCTCGCCGGTCGAGGCCGCGGTCACCGTGATGTCGTTCAGCTTGGTCAGGTTCAGCAGCTTGTGCGTGGTCGTGTAGGGCATGTAGACGGCGTCGAACTCGTCGTCGCCGGCAGCCGGACGCACCACCCAGCTGGCGCTCGTCACCACGCCGACGATGCGGAAGTTCTGGTTCCACAGCATGATGTCCTGGCCGACCGGATCGACGCCGACGCCGAACACCTTTTCCGCCACCACCGAGCCGAGCACCATCACATCGGCCTTCTGCTCTTGTTCCTTCTCGGTGAAGAAGCGGCCGCTGCGCAGCGTCCAGGTGCGCTTGATGTCGAGCAGGTGCAGGTCGGTGCCGTGCATCCGGGTGAACCAGCGTTTCTCGCCGAAGTGGACGCGGGCGTTGCCGTGCACGCCGCAGGCGACGTACTGCACGCCGTCGAGCTCGCGAATGGCTTCGGCGTCGGCAAACGACAGCGTGGCCGAGGCGCCGAGGCCGGCTTCGAGATCGCCCAGGCGCTGCCACGCCAGCGGGTGGTCGTGCTTCTCCATCGGGTCGTCTTCGGGATGGCGGATGGGCACGACGTCGGCCCCGTAGAACGGATCGCCGGCGCCGGGCAGCTCGGGCATCAGTTCGTCGATGGGCAGCCGCATCGTGTCCTCGGCGTCGCCCTGGTGGGCCACGGAGCCGCCCACGTCCTCGGTCTTCGGCTTCCAGTTGCCGGCCTTGATGGTCAGCTGGTTGAGCCCGGCGGCCCGCACCTGCTGCTCGATCGAACGCTGCGCCCCGGCGCCCACGGCCATCATCGCCAGCACCGTGGCCACGCCGACGGTGATGCCGAGCATCGTCAGCCCGGTCTGGAGGCGGTTGCGCGTGAGGGCCTTGAACCCGATGTCGATCGACGGGTGCAGGGCGCGAAGACGCTGAATCGGTGAGGCCACGTCGAGCTCCTGGGGTTGACCGGGGAACCGGCGCCGGCTACGCGCCTACCGGGGCGCGCGAGCCCATCGTGGGCTGGTGCTGCTGGTCCTGCACCACCACGCCGTCCTTGAAGTCGATTGTACGCGTGCCCCAGGCGGCGATGTCACGCTCGTGGGTGATGACCACGATGGTGAGGCCGCGCTCGGCCCGCAACTGCGCGAACACCTCCATCACCTCGTGGCTGGTCTGGGTGTCGAGGTTGCCCGTGGGCTCGTCGGCCAGGAGCAGCGACGGCTCGTTGACCAGCGCCCGGGCGATGGCCACGCGCTGCTGCTGCCCGCCCGAGAGCTGGTTGGGATGGTGTTCCTCGCGGTCGGTGAGGCCCACGGCGGCCAGCGCGCGGCGGGCCCGGTCGCGGCGCTCCACGGCCTTGACCGCGCCTTTGCGCGTGTAGAGCAGCGGCAGCTCGACGTTCTCGAGGGCCGAGGTGCGCGCCAGCAGGTTGAAGCCCTGGAACACGAACCCGATGGTCTCGTTGCGGACCCGCGCCAGCTCGTCGTGCGGCAGGGTCGAGACGTCGCGGCCGCCCAGCAGATACTGCCCGCGCGTCGGCCGATCGAGACATCCCAGGATGTGCATGAACGTCGACTTGCCCGAGCCGGACGGTCCGACGACCGTGACGAACTCGCCGGCGGCGATGTCCAGCGTGACGCCCCGCAGGGCCCGCACCACGTGGTCGCCCACGTGGTACTCCTTCTCCAGACTGCGAACCCCAATCATTGCGTGGCCGGTCCTTGTCGCGACAGTGCCCGCCCCGGGACCGCCCTTCGCCGCGCTCAGGAGACCCCGAGCCGGTCGGAAGGACTGAGCCCCGGGAAGCCGGCGGTTAGTTCGTGGCCTTGGCGGCCGCCGGGATCTTGCCCGCGAACGCATACATGGTGGTGGCCACACCCTTTTCGGCGCCGGCCAGGCCGTAGACCTTGCCCGCGCCTTCAATCACGTAGTACTCGTTGGCCGCGTGGGCGCGGCCGCCGAGTCCGGCGCCGCCCATCACGATCGGCACGCCCTTGAACGGCGAGATCTTCTCGCCGACCTCGCCGTTGCCGAACATGTAGGCCGGCCAGTAGCCGCCGGCCGCGGCGCCGCCGCCGCCGATGCCCCAGTCGGCCCGCACCGGCGAGTGCGGGATGCCCATGATCTGGTAGGTGCGCTGCATGGCCCGGCCGATTTCGTTGTCGGAATTCATGAGCGCCCACGGCACGTCGCCGATGAGCTTCACTTCGACGTCCTTGTAGCCGTTCTTGTCGAGCTGCGCCCGCAGCTTCTTGACGATGTCGAGGCCGTTCTGCCCCGGCACGTAGCGGAAGTTGTGCTTGGAGGTGATCTTGTTGGGCAGGATGGCGCCGGCGCCGCCCGCATACATGTTGCCGCCCCAGATGCCGTCGAGGTTGAACGACTTGCCGTAGCGCTGCGTCTTCAGCACCTCGTAGGGATCGTCGGACATGAAGCGCGCGACGCCGAGGTTCTCGGCCGCCACCTTCAGGTCCATGCTCTTGGCGGCCGTGCGCAGGCTCGCCTCCTGCTCGCGGCGTGAGCGGGCGGATGCCGTCGTAGAAGCCGTCGATCTTCGGGGTGTTGCCGTCGTCGCTGACGAGCGAGGCCAGCATCTTGACGTGCCGCCAGGCCGGGCTGTCGGTGCCGCGCTTGTTGCTGCCGTGGATGTCCGACACGGTCGGTCCGCGGCCCCAGGCCGTGCCCGAGGTCGTCAGCTCGACGTAGACGCAGCCTTCCGAGCCGCCGCCGTAGCCGCCGCCGCCGCTCGGCGACTGCCCGCCGAACGTCATCATCGCGTCGGCGCCTTCGAGCAGTTCGGGATGATCCTTGACGAACTTGCGCAGGCCGATGTCCATGCGCTCCTCGTCGCCCTCGGCGACGACGATCAGGTTGACCGGCAGCTTGCCGTGCACGGCCTTGATGGCCCGGAAGGCGTTCAGCTGGGCCATCTGCGGGCCCTTGGAGTTGGTGGCGCCACGGCCGATCAGCACCTTCTTGTAGGGCGCCTGCTCGATCAGCCGGCCTTCGAAGGGCGGGTGCTGCCAGGCGTCGGGCTGGGTCACCGGCATGGTGTCGTACATCCAGTAGATGAGCAGCGTCTTCTCGGCGCCTTCGTCGCACTTGGCGTAGACGACCGGGTTGGCCGGGCGAGCCGTATTCGGTGATCCCGACGTCGTAGACCTGCGTCTGCTGGCAGCCCAGTTCGTCGAAGAAGCCCTTCACCATCTCGGCCGATTCCGGGATGCCTTCACCGGAGTTCGAGATGCTCGGCTGCTGGATCCACTTCTGCAGATTGACGACGTGCTGATCGATGTTCTGGTCGATGTGCTCGTAGACCTTGGCGAGATCCGGCGGCACCTGGCTCATGTCCGGCTTGATCTCGGTGTCGCCGTCGGGACGGATGCCGAGCGCCGGCGTGGCCGCCGCTTCGGCCGTCTTCGGATCGGTGGCGGCCGGAGCCGCGGGCTGCTGGCACGCCGCCGCGACGAACGCGGCCGCACACATGAACGAAAGAGAAACCCGGCGCATCTGACACCCTCCAGTGACTTTCCGTGGCGCCAGCCCGGAGGCCGGCGCCGTCAACCGCATCAGTTCGTGGAACTCTTGGCCGGCGGCAGCTTGCCGGCAAACGCGTAGACCGCGGCGGCAATCGACTTCTCGGCCCCGGCCATGCCGAGCACCTTGCCGGCGCCCTCGATCACCCAGTACTCGTTGGCGGCGTGCGCGCGGCCGCCGTGGCCACCGCCGCCGCCGACGATGGGCACGCCCTTGAAGGGCGAGACCTTCTCGCCCACCTCGCCGTTGCCGAACAGATACGCGGGCCAGTAGCCGCCGGCCGCGGCGCCGCCGCCGATGCCCCAGTCGGCCCGCAGCTGGCCGTGCGGGATGCCCATGATGTCGTAGGCCCGGGCCATGGCCCGGCCGGCGTCGTTGTCCGAATTCATGAGCGCCCACGGCACGTCGCCGATGAGCTTCACTTCGACGTCCTTGTAGCCGTTCTTGTCGAGCTGCGCCCGCAGCTTCTTGACGATGTCGAGGCCGTTCTGTCCCGGCACGTAGCGGAAGTTGTGCTTGGAGGTGATCTTGTTGGGCAGGATGGCGCCGGCGCCGCCCGCATACATGTTGCCGCCCCAGATGCCGTCGAGGTTGAACGACGGGCCGTAGCGCTGCGTCTTCAGCACCTCGTAGGGGTCGTCGAACATGAAGCGGGCCACGCCGAGGTTCTCGGCCGCCACCTTCAGGTCCATGCCCTTGGCGGCCGCCGCGCAGGCTCGCCTCCTGCTCCGGCGTGAGCGGGCGGATGCCGTCGTAGAAGCCGTCGATCTTCGGGGTGTTGCCGTCGTCGCTGACGAGCGAGGCCAGCATCTTGACGTGCCGCCAGGCCGGGCTGTCGGTGCCGCGCTTGTTGCTGCCGTGGATGTCCGACACGGTCGGTCCGCGGCCCCAGGCCGTGCCCGAAGTCGTCAGCTCGACGTAGACGCAGCCTTCCGAGCCGCCGCCGAAGCCGCCGCCGCCGCTGGCGCCCTGGCTGCCGAAGCGGATCATCGCGTCGGCGCCCTCGAGCAGTTCGGGATGGTCCTTGACCCACTTGCGCAGGCCGATGTCCATGCGCTCCTCGTCGCCCTCGGCGACGACGATCAGGTTGACCGGCAGCTTGCCGTGCACCGCCTTGATCGCCCGGAAGGCGTTCAACTGCACCATCTGCGGGCCCTTGGAGTTGGTGGCGCCGCGGCCGAACATCACCTTCTTGTAGGGCGCCTGCTCGACCAGCTGGCCCTCGAAGGGCGGGTGCTGCCAGGCGTCGGGCTGCGTGACCGGCATGGTGTCGTACATCCAGTAGATCAGCAGGGTCTTCTCGGCGCCTTCGTCGCACTTGGCGTAGACGACCGGGTTGCCGGGCGTGCCGTACTCGGTCATGCCCACGTCGTAGACCTGCGTCTGCTGGCAGCCCAGTTCGTCGAAGAAGCCCTTCACCATCTCCGCCGATTCCGGGATGCCTTCACCGGAATTGGAGATGCTGGGCTGCTGAATCCACTCCTGCAGGTTGACGACGTGCTGATCGATGTTCTCGTCGATGTGCTCGAAGACCTTGGCGAGATCCGGCGGCACCTGGCTCATGTCCGGCTTGATCTCTTCGTCGCCGTAGGGCCGGATGCCCAGCTTCGGTGCGGCGGCAGCCGGAGGCCGCAGGCCGCGCCGGAGGCCGGCGGCGCGTCTGGCTGCGAGCACGCCAAGGTGAACGCCAGCAGAGGCAGGGACAGCAAGGACACGCGCCGCATCGGACACTCCTGGAGCACCCGGCTGCCGTGGAGTCGGCAGCGGGACTGTCGCATTGAATCTGCCGCAGCGCCCGAAGTCAATGCTTCTCTGTGACAAGATTGCGCATGTCTCCAATGGTCTCCGCGCGGGCGTCGGCGCGGCCGGGCGGGGTCGCCGGGAACCGGGCCTATCCGACGCGCCGGGCCGCCCTCGGATGCGCCGCTGTGGCGCTGCTCGGCGGCGCCGCCGGCGCGCTGGCCGGCTGCCGCGGCGCCGCGACCACGCCGGCGCCGGAGCCCGCGGTGGCGGCGCTGGCGGAGCGCTACACCCGGCTCACGCTGCAGCTGGCGCGGCACCAGCCGTCGCTCGTCGACATCTGGCTCGGCCCGCCGTCGTGGGATGAGCCCACCCGCGTGCCGGTGCCGGTGCTCCGGGGCCACGCGGCGGCGTTGCTGGCCGAGATGGCGCCGGCCGCGCTGGCGGCCCCGGGGGCGGCGCGCCTCGCCTATCTGCACGGGCAGGTGTCGGCGCTGGACGCCGCGGCCGGACGCCTGCTCGGCGAAAGCCAGTCGTTTGCCGACGAGGCGCGGCGCACGCTCGGGCACGCGCCGCCGGCGCGCCACGCCGCCGACCTCGACGCGCTGCGCCAGGAACTGGCCGAGGCCCTGCCGCCCGGCGCCGGCACCCTCGCCGCAGCGCCATGCCGCCTTCCGCCGCGCCCACGCGGTGCCGGCCGAACGCGTCGAGGCGGTGTTTGCGGCGGCGGTGGCCTGGTGCCGCGAGGCCGCCGGGCGGCACCTGCCGCTGCCGCCGGGCGAGACGCTGACCACCCGCGCCGCCGACGAGGGGGGCTGGGCGGCGTTCTCGCGGCCGGCCGCGCCGCTGGCGTCCGACCTGTGGGTGTCGCAGCGTGGCGGCGCCGACGCCGCGCAGGTGCTGCAGCTGGCGGCGCACGAGGGCACACCCGGCCATCATGCCCAGCACGTCCTGGCGACGGCCGGCTTGGTGCAGGGCCGCGGCTGGCTGGAGCGCGCCTTGACGCCGTCGTTCGGACCGCATCGGCTGCTGGCCGAAGGCGCGGCGGAAGCGGGCGCCGACCTGCTGCTGCCGCTCGCGGCACGCCAGCAGGTGTGCGCCGAGGTGCTGCTCCCGGCCGCCGGCCAGGCGCCGGCCGGCGCCGCCCGCCTGGTGCGGGTCGAGCGTCTGGCGGCGCGCCTGGGCGTGGAGGTGGCGCACATCGCCAGCGACTACCTCGACTCGTCGGCGACGATGGCGTCGATGACCGAGCGGCTGCGCGACGAGGCGCTGGTGCTCGATCCGGAGGGCATGCTGTCGTTCATCGAGAAGCAGCGCTCGAAGGTGCTGGCCTATCCGCTCGGGCGCCAGTTGGTGCAGGAGGCCCTCGACGGAGTGGCGGCCGGGGAGCGGTGGCGGCGCTTCGCCGCGATCTCGACGACGCTCACCCTTGGCTGATTCGCCACGCCCGACCTGCGGCGGCGGCAACGCACCGGCGCCGTCGCCAGGCCGGCTCTCGGCGATAATGTGCGCCGCATGACTTCCACCCGTGCGCTCGTTCTCGTGGCCCTCGTCGTCACGCTCGTCGCTGGCGCGCAGGCACGGCTCGCTCCCCTACCTGCCCGGCGATGTCGCCAGCGCGCGCGCGGTGCAGGCCCTGTCGCCCGACACGACCTGGGTGGCGCCGGTGCTGTCGACCGCCAGCGCGCCGCTGAAGTTCGTGCTGATGGCCATCGCGGTGCTGGGCGCGTGGCGCCTGGCCGGTGCGCGCGCCGCGCTGGTGGTGGTGGCCGCCATCGCGCTCGAGCAGACGCTGGCCGAATCGAGCAAGCTGCTCTTCCAGCGGCCGCGGCCGTCGGGCCAGCTGGTGGCCGTGATGGGCGCGCCGTCCGGCTACTCGTTCCCCTCGACGTTCATGACCATCTACGCCGTCACCATCGGCGCCCTCGGCGTGCTCGCCTGGCGCCTGCGCCCGAGCGCCCTGCGCACCGGCGTGCTGGCCGGTGTCGCCCTGGTGCTGCTCGTCGCCGCCGCCGCGCGTATCGTGCCCGGGGCCCATTGGCCGAGCGACGCGCTCGGCACCTACGCCATCTGTCTCAGTTGGCTGGCCGTGGCCTTCAGCGCGGCCAGCGTGCCTTCCCGGTGAACTTCGCCATGACCATTGTCGCTCGTTCGTCGGTCCTCGGCGCCCTGTTCGGTCTCACGCTGGCGTGTGCGCCCGCCACCCCGCCGCCGCCGTCGGCCGACGTGATTCTGGTGAACGCCCGCGTCTACACCATGGCGTGGCCCGATCCGGCGCTCGACGGCACGCCGTCGGGCCGGGCCCCGCACGGAGCGGCCGGCTGGACGCCCGATGCCACCGCCGTCGCCCTCACCGGCGGCACCATCACCATCGTCGGCAGCCGCGAGACGGTCGCCGCCCGCCAGGGGCCCGCCACGCAGGTCATCGACCTCGGCGGGGCCACGCTGCTGCCCGGGCTGGTCGACTCGCACGCCCACGTGCTCGAACTGGGCGCCACGCTGCAGGCGGTGGACCTGGCCGGCGTCGCCACCGAGGCCGAGGCAGTCGAGCGCGTCGCGGCCTACGCCGCCAAGGTGCCGAAGGGCCAGTGGATCACCGGCCGCGGCTGGGACGAGGGCGCCTGGGCCAATCGCTATCCCGACTGGCGGTTGCTCAGCCAGAAGGTGCCCGACCATCCCGTGCTGCTCTACTCGCTGCACGGCTTCGCGGTGTGGGCCAACCGGCACGCACTCGACAGCGCCGGGGTCACGCGCGCCACCGCGGCGCCCGTCGGCGGCGAAATCCGCACGGACGCGAAGGGCGAGCCGACCGGCATCTTCCTGAATCGCGCCACCACGCTGATGGTGGCGGCCGTGCCGCCGCCGACGCCGGCGCAGCTCGAGAGCCAGTTGCTCGCCGGCCTGAACGAGATGGCGCGCTCGGGCTATGTCGCCGTCCACGAGGCCGGCGTGGACCGCGCCACCCTCGCCGGGCTGCAGGCGCTCGACGGCCAGGAAGGCGCTGCCGATCCGCGTCTACGCGATGCTCTCGGCGCGCGATCCTGACCTGTGCCGCGAGTGGGCCGCCAAGGGTCCGCAGGGCGCGCCGGCCGACATGCTGGTCGTGCGCGCGGTCAAGGCCTACTACGACGGCGCGCTCGGGTCGCGCGGGGCGCGGCTCATCGACGACTACAGCGACATGAAGGGCCATCGCGGCATCAGCGGCGCCGGCTACGGCTTCGATCGCGAAGTCGTGGCCGCGATGATGCGCGCCGGCTTCCAGGTGGGTGTGCACGCCATCGGCGATGCCGGCAATCGCGAGACGCTCGACTTCCTCGAAGGCGTGCTCGCGACCAGTGACCGCGCTCGTCAGGGGCGGCATCGCATCGAGCACGCCCAGGTCGTGGCGCCGGCCGACCTGCCGCGCTTCTCGCGCCTGGGCGTCATCGCCTCGATGGAGCCGCCGCATGCCGTCGAAGACAAGGCGTGGGCGGAAACGCGCCTCGGCCCCGATCGCGTGCAAGGGGCCTACGCCTGGCGGACGCTGCGCGAACACGGCACGCGCCTGATCTTCAACTCCGACCTGACCGGGTCGGATCACGACATCTTCTACGGCCTGCATTCGGCCATCACCCGCCAGGGCAAGGACCATCAGCCCGACGGCGGCTGGTACCCCCGCCAGCGCATGACGCCGGAAGAAGCCGTGCGCGGCTACAGCACCTGGGCCGCCTACGCCTCCTTCGCCGAGGACGCCACTGGGCAGCTCGTGCCCGGGCGCCTGGCCGACCTGACCGCGCTGTCGGTCGACCCGCTCACCCTCGGCGCCACCGATCCGGGCAAGCTGCTCGACGGGCGGGTGCGCCTCACCGTCGTCGGCGGCAAAGTCGTCTTTCAAATGTAACGGGGCCTGTCACCGTTACATCTCGGGACGCAGCAGTTTCTGCAACCCCGACCGCATTTGCTTGACGGTGTCGGCCAGGCGCGAGGCCTGGAAACCTCAGGGATGACCTTGGTGTCGGCCGACGCCGTGGCGCGGGTCGCGCCAGCGTCGGCAGATTCTGCGATCCACTCGTCCCCGGTGACTGGCACGGCCCCGCCCCGCGAGGTGGCGGATTCTGCCACGGGGCAACGGCTAGGTCATCGGCGGGGTGCCGCCGTTCACGAACGGCCGCAGCAGCGTTTCGATCTGCGCGTGGGTGGGCGTGGGCACGCCGACCTGGACGCCGAGGCGGACGACCGCGCCGCTCAGCCACGGCAGTTCGAGCGGCTTGCCTCGCTCGAGGTCCTCGAGCATCGACGAGCGCGCCTGGGGCGGCATGTTGCGATACATCGCGAAGACCTCGTCGCGCACCGCCTCGTCCAGGGGCACGCCGCAGGCGCGGCCCACGGCCAGCGTCTCGTCCACCGCGCGCTCCAGCATCTGGCGCAGGCCGGCATCGGCGCGGAGCACGCCGAGCGGCGAGCGAACCACGCAGGTCATGCCGCTGAACACCGACAGCCGCGCGAACTTGGACCACTGGTCGACGCGGATGCGCTGACTGGCGGTGAAGGTGAAGCCCGCCGTGGAGGCGGCGTCGCGCAGCGCCGCCAGACGCGGCGACATGGTGTCATCGAGTTCGCCGACGATGAGGGCGTCGAGCGCGGTGTGCCTGATGACGCCGGGCGCGTCGATGACCGCGGCGACATAGGCCACGCCACCGGCGGTATGCGCCGGCCCGACGTGCCGGGCCACCATGTCGGTGGCTTCGACGCCGTTCTGCAGGGTGACCACCATCGTGTCGGGACCGAGCAGCGGCCCGAGCGACGCCGCGGCCGCCTCCACGTCGTACATCTTGACCGTCAGGAACACGACATCGGCAGGACCGAGATCCGCCGGGTCGGCGCTGGCCCGCACCGACGTCACGTGCGCGTCGCCCTTCGGGCTCACGAGGCGCAGGCCGTCGCGCTGGATCGCCGTCAGGTGCGCGCCGCGGGCCACGAACGACACATCACAACCGGCTTGCGCCAGCCGGCCGCCGAAGTAGCCACCTACACCGCCGGCGCCGAACATCACGATCTTCATGCCTGACCTTTCACTGGAGGACGGGGGGCTGCGGACGATGGTCGGGTCGTGGGGGCGTCGGGTGATCGCCTTACGACCCCGGCCTCGGTCCCCGTCCGCCGATCAGCAGCACTGCCACCGCTGTCACTCCCGGGATCCACGGCCCGAGGCGCGCCGGATCGCGTCCAGGCTGACCACGGGCGCCTCGCCCATCACGGTGGCTGTGTAGCGCCGCCCCCGCGGCACTTCGACCCAGTCGCCCGGCCCGAGCTGCGCGGTGTGGCCGGCGATGACCAGACGGTAGTGGCCGCTCACGACCGCGTCGATCTTGTCGACGTCGCAGGCCTGATCGGGAACGCGTGAGCCTGGCGGGTGTTCAGACCGCGCCACGACGTAGCCCAGCGCCTCGAGCTTCTGGCGCAGCGCCGCTTCACTGAGCGGGCCATCGGCGGCGGGGTTCCAGCGGCGCACCTGCACGGCCGCAGGCCCCGCCTAGGCGCCAGCCGCGGCGCCGGCCACCGGCATGCCCGGGATGGTGCCCTTGGCCAGCTCCTGATCGATCATCAACAGCCCCACGCCGGTGGTGCCGCCGAGACGAATGCGGCCCAGGATGGCCCGCGCCGCCGCTTCTTCTTCCATCTGCTCGTTGACGAACCACTGCAGCAGCACCACCGCGGGCCGGTCCTTGGCGGTTTCCGCCGTGGCATAGAGTTCGTTGATCGAGGCGGTGACGGCCTGCTCGTTCTGCAGGACGTGCGTGCACAGGGCCTCGACCGTCTCCCACGACATCGGCGGCTGGGCCACGGCCGGCAGCACGACCTGCTGGTCGCGCTCGACCATGTGATCGATGAACTTCTGCGCGTGCATCAGCTCGTCGCTGGACTGCTTCCGCATCCACGTCGCGAAGCCTGGCAGGTCGTGGGCCGACAGCCACACGGACATCGCGAGGTACTCGTGCGACGCCTTGAACTCGAGCTTGAGATGCTCGTTCATCCCCTTGAGCAGTTTGGCATCCATGCCCGTCAGCCTATCACGCAGCCCCGCACGCACCCGGGACGCCGGCGATCAATGCGGGCCGGCTCGCTGGCGCCGGGGCTGGACGGCGGCGCGGAGTGGCTCCGGGCCATCGACGACAGCGCCTGATCGAATGGCCACGCCTCCGGCCACCTGGCCGCTGCCGGCAACCCGCGCGACGGCCCGCTGGCGGCGCGTCTCTGGGTTAGCTGAAGCGGCGGCGGGCCAGCTCGAAGCTGAGTCCCCCCAGCCCGACGAAGAGCGTGGTGCCCACCAAGGCCACGGGCGTCTGATTGTGGGCCACGAAGTAGAGCGCGGCCGACATCGCGGCGACGGCGCCGATGGCGGTCGCGGCCACGGGCCACAGCGGCGGACGGGACGGTGCAGGGGACGGCGGCACGGGGCCTGAATGGAATTGTCTCATGGCGTGGAGGAGAGACGGTCGCCGAGCATCGCCACGCTGAGCGCGTAGGCGTTGGCGCAGTTGTAGCCGAGAATCGCCTCGTAGTTGGCGTAGACGAGGAACTGGCGGTCACCCGCGTCGAGGAGCGACGCTTGGCGATCGACCGCGGGCAGTGCCCCGCCGTCGGCCGCGCGCACGCCCATCTCCTGCCACTCGGCCAGGAGCCGGGGCTGCGACAGCGCGCGTTCCGCGCGGCACCCCTCGCCGCGCGGCGCCGGCGCGCGTCATCACTGCCGCCACTGGTCCGGGCAGGCGGACCTGGCGGCCCCAGGTCGCCTCCTCGTCCCAGCCGTAGGCCTTGAGGTAGTTGGCAATCGAGGCGAAGACGTCGGCGCGACTGCCCCAGATGTCGCGGCGGCCGTCGCCGTCGAAGTCTTCCGCGTATTTGAGGTAGCTCGACGGCATGAACTGCGGCTGCCCCATGGCTCCGGCCCACGAGCCCTTCATGGCATCGAGGTCGGCGTGGCCGCGCTCGACGATGCGCAGCGCGTCGAAGAGTTCGTTCTTGAAGAGTTCGCCGCGGCGCCCCTCGAAGGCCAGCGTGGCCAGCGCCTGCACGGTCGGCCGCACGCCGGTGAAGGCGCCGAAGTTGGACTCGAGGCCCCACACGGCCACCAGGTAACGCGGCTGCACGCCGTAGGCCTTGCCGACCTTGTCGAGCAGGTCGCGGTGGGTGGCGAACATGCGCTGGGCGGTGCGGACGGTGGCGGGCGTGAGCCGGCGCCGCACGTAGGTATCGATGCTGAGCACGGCCTCGGCCTGGCCGCGATCGCGCGCCACCACGACCGGCAGCGGCTTGAGGCCGTCGAGGGCCCGCGCGGCCACGGCTTCCGAGATGCCGCGCGTCACCGCTTCGCCCTTCAGCATCTCCAGGAACGCGGCGAAGCGGGCCGGATCGCCGAGACCGGGGACACTGGCGTCCGGACTCGTGGCCGGCGGAGCGTCCTGCCGCGCCGCGGCCGGGGCCGCCTGAAGCGCGGCTGGAGGCGCAACCGGCGGCCCTGACGGAACCGCTGCCGGCCCTCCGGCCTGGCGGGCGCCGAGGGGCGCCGGTGCCGCCGCCCACGCCGCGACCAGGACGAGCAACGCGAGGCGAAGGACGCAGGGGGCGGGTTGGGTCACGGCAGATCCTCGATCCATTGTGCACGCCGGCGCGCCTCAGAGCCAGCGCCGTCGGCCCGGCGTCGCGCTATTCTTGGACGCGAACCGGAGCTGCCATGCCTGTCCACGCCCTCGACACCCAGCCCACGCGCGAGTTGTTCCCGGGCTTTACCGCCCGCTTCGTGCATACGCCGCTCACCACCCAGTCGTTCGTGCAGTGCACGGCCGGCGCGTCGTTCCCCGAGCACCAGCACCCGCACGAGCAGACCGTCGTCGTGCTGGAAGGTGAACTCGAGCTGACGGCCGGAGGCCAGACCCACCGGCTCACGCCCGGACTGGTGTTCGCGATTCCCGGCAACGTGCCCCACTCGGGGCGCGCCATCGTCGACAGCCGCGTGCTCGACGTCTTCTCGCCCCCGCGGGAAGACCTCAAGGCTTAGGGCCGCGCCGCCTACAGCGCGGCGGTGGCGCCGCCGTCGACGATGATCGCCTGGCCGCTGATGTAGCGTCCGGCATCGGACGCCAGGAACACCAGCAGGTTGGCGAACTCCTCGGGCGTGCCCAGGCGGCCGAGCGGGATCGAGGCGACCGATTCCTGCTTCACCTGATCGAGCGCCACGCCGCGGCGCGACGCGGCGGCGTTGTCGAGTTCCTCGATGCGCTCGGTCTGGATGCGGCCCGGCGCCACCACGTTGATCAGGATGCCGGCGGGTCCCAGCTCCTTGGCCAGGGTCTTGACCAGGCCGTAGACGCCGGTGCGCAGCGCGTTCGAGAGCACCAGGCCGGGGATCGGCTGCTTGATCGACGACGAGGCGATGGTCAGGATGCGGCCGCCGCCGGCCTTCTTCATCTCGGGCACCGCGGCGTTCACGAGCCGCACCAGGCTCATCAGGTTCTGGTCGAAGGCCTTCTGCCACTGCGCGTCGGTGATGGCCTGGAAGTCGCCGGCCGGCGGACCGCCGGCGTTGTGCACGACGATGTCGAGGCCGCCGAGCGTGGTCACGGCGTGACCGACCAGCCGCCCCGCTTCCTCGGCGCTGCTGACGTCGGCGACGAGCGCCTCGACGCGCGCCCCGCTGTCGGCGCGAATCGCCTGCGCGGCCTCGTTGATGCGGGCTTCGTCGCGGCTGCAGATGACCAGCGCCGCGCCCTCACGGGCCAGGCCCAGGGCGGTGGCGTAGCCGAGGCCGCGGCTGGCGGCAGTGACGAGAGCGCGTTTTCCGGTGAGATTGAGATTCATGGCAAGTTCCTTGGCACGGCTCGGGGTCGGCCCGGCGCGGGAAGACAGCGGGAAGCGGAAGGCGAGGCGGCCGCGCTCAGCGCGCCGCAGCCGCGGGCGCCAGCGCCAGCCGGCGCAGCAGGTCGTCGAGGTCGGCGAGCGTGTCGGGGTCGACGGGCGTGAACGGCGCCCGCACCCGCGACGAGGCGATCACGCCGCGCAGCTGGTAGATGTGCTTGCGCAGCGCCAGGTTGATGCGCGGCTGGTTCTCGAAGCGGATGAGCGGGCAGTACTTGTAGAACACCTCGGTGGCGCCGTCGACGTCGCCGCTGGCGTAGGCCCGATAGATCTGCACGAGGATCTCCGGGAACGCGAAGCCGGTCATGGTGCCGATGGCGCCGTGGCGCAGCTCCTCGAGGAACATCATGCCGCCCAGCCCGCCGAAGATCTTCACCTCCGGATTCAGCGCCAGCACCTGGCTGACCTTCATCGGCGACGGCTCGTCCTCGAGCTTGAGGTGCTGGAGGCGGGGCGAGGCCTGGGCCATTCCGGCGATGAGTTCGGGCGTCATCGTGATCCCGCCCGAGGCCGGCGGGAAGTCCTGCACGACCACGGGGATGTCGAGCGCGTCGGCCACGGCCACGTAGTGGCGGTGCAGCGCGGCGTCGCTCGTGCGGGCCAGTTTCGGCGGCGCCACCATCACCGCGCTGGCGCCGAGCATCTGCGCGCGCTTGCCGTAGCTGATGCAGCCGTCGGTGCCGGCGTGGGTCGTGCCCACGCAGACCGGGAAGCGCGTCTCCGGCGGCGGCCAGCGTCGTCTCGATGACGCGATCGCGTTCGCTCTCGGTGAGCTTGTCGGCTTCGCCGAGCACGCCGAGGATGGTGATGCCGTTCACCCCGGCATCGCGGGTGAAGTGCGTGAGCGCGGTGAGGCTCGGCAGGTCGAGGGTGCCGTCGGGGTGGAACGGCGTGGGCGTGATGTTGTAGACCCCGATGAGTTCGTTGGGCATGGCGGTTGGACTGGCAGCCGGTGGTGCAGGTCCCGCCGGCCTTCGCCCGGCCACCATCACCGCTGACTCCGCCGATAGATTACATGAACCCGCGGCCGCCCGGCCGGTCGGGCCGGGCACGCCGGCCGCGGCGAGTCCCGGAGGCGCTCGAGGACACGCGTGGCGTGCCAGGGCTACCGCCAGGTCCCGACTGGCGACTGGCGGGCCCGGATCGACAACTGGCGCGGGCGCGATGCGGCAACTGGCGGGGGCGCGATTCGGTCGCTATCATACGGAGGCGTCGCAGCCCGGCGCAGGAGGCAGGAATGAAGATCTTCACCCGCGGCACGGCCGCCGTGCTCGTGGCCGTCGTCGCCGCCAACGTCACGCTCGGCGCGGTCGACAGCAAGAAGGCCGAGTATGTCGGCGGCACCATTTCGGCGATCCAGGAAAAAGCCGAGGGCAACCTCGACACCGCCACCGACACGCAGATGGTGTTCACCCCGGAACGCGGCAAGGGGCCATCGCTGATGGTGCCCTACGCCAGCATCACCAGCCTGGAATACGGCCAGAAGGCCGGGCGGCGCGTCGGCGTGGCTATCCTCGTCAGCCCGCTGGCGCTCTTCTCGAAGAAGCGGAAGCACTTCTTCACCGTGGGCTTCAAGGACAAGGACGGCAAGGACCAGGCCATCGTCCTCGAACTGGGCAAGGACATCGTGCGCACCACCCTCACGGTCGTCGAGACGCGCTCGGGCAAGGACATCGAATACCAGGACGACGAGGCCCGCAAGGCCGGACGCGGCGGCAACTAGCGCGGCTACTGCGTCGCGCCGGGACCGCCGAACTTCTCCACCCGGTGGGTCACCGGCGGCACCGAGCGCAGGAACGCGTAGATGGCCTGCAAGTCCTGGTCGTCCATGCCGGCGTAGTAGGTCCACGGCATCTCGGTGTTCTGCAGCCGCTCGGGGCCCTCCAGGGTGCGCGGCGGCGCCCCGCGGAAGGCGCGGAACTTCTCGACGAACTGCTGCTCCGACCAGGTGCCGAGACCGGTGACGGCATCGGGCGTGAGATTGGCGGCGCGCACCAGCCCGACGCCGTTCGGCGAGAACGGCGTGCCGCCGGCGAAGTCCATGCCCGGCAGCGGCGCCCCCTGGTCGTCCATCGGGGTGTGGCAATCGGCGCAGACCGCCGCGTTGACCAGATAACGGCCGTAGGCCACGCGGTCGGCCGGGTCGGGCCGCGGCTCGTGGGACGGCGCGGCGGGGATGGTGCGCACGACCAACGGCAGCGGGAAGCGCAGCTCGCGCGGCGGCAGCGCCTGGGCCGGCCGCGTCGGCAGCGTGCGCAGATAGACGACGATGGCCTCCACGTCCTCACGCGCCATCCTGGCGTAGCGCGGGTAGGGCATCAGCGGAAAAAGCGGCGTGCCGTCGCGGCTGACGCCGGCGGTGATGGCGCGAAGCAGCTCGCCGTCGGTCCACTCGCCCACGCCGCCCGGCGTGATGTTCTTGGCATACAGCACGAACGGCTCCGCCCCGAAGCCGAAACGCTGGCCGCCGTGGCCCTCGGTGCCGGGGATGACCGGCGCGCTGAACCGGCTCCAGTCGCGATCGGCGTGGCACACCACGCACCCCGTCACGTTCTCGACCAGGTACTTGCCGCGCGCCAGCTTCTCCGGCGTGGCCTCGAGGCGCACCGACTCGGCGGCCGGCACGGCCGGATAGCGGGTGAACAGATACGCCAGCCCGGCCCCGACCGCCAGGACCACCACGAGCCCCAGCGCCACTACGATCTTCATCAGCATCTTCATCGATGGCCCTCGTTGAGAGCCGCATTCTTCCACGAACGCGCCGCCCGGGGTATCGCAACCACCGGGTTCCGGTCCGGTTCGCGGCGCCGTACAGACAACGGGCGGGATCTCGAAGACCCCGCCCGTGACACTGGCATCCGCTCGCCCGCTGGCGCGCTCTACTGTTGCGACGTCGTCTTGGGCGCCGCCTTCTTCGAGGCCGCGACGATGGCCGCCGCGTCGGCCGCCAGCTTCTTGGCGTCGTAAAGGATGCCGTCCTTCATCACGTAATCGATGCCGCCGACCCGCTCGGGCTTGTTGGTGGCGTCGTTGAGGCGCACGGCCCCCGTGATGTAGAGCGTCTTGAAGTTCTGGAGCGGGTTCTCCTTGGTGATCACGAAGTCCGCCTTCAGGCCGGCGCGCACCAGGCCGAACTCGATCGGCGTGCCCTTGGGTTCGTGCAGCGCCTGCGCGCCGTAGTAGGTGGCCGAACGAATCACCTCGAGCGGATGGAAGCCGGCTTCCTGCAGCATCTCGAGTTCGAGCGTGTAGCCGAAGCCGTAGGTCTGGTAGATGAAGCCGGAATCCGACCCCGTGGTCACGCGGCCGCCGGCGTTCTTGAAGTCGACGATGAAGTCCATCCACACCTGGTAGAACTTCTTCCAGGCCACTTCGTCTTCCGTGGTCCAGTCGAACCAGTAGGCGCCGTGCGCGTAGCGGTTGGGCTGATAGAAGTCCCACAGCGACTGCAGCGTGTACTTGTCGTGCCAGTCGGCGTTGCGCATGCGCATCACGTCGCGGCCGGCCGAGTAGATGGTCATGGTCGGATCGATGATGAACTTCGCGTCGACCCACTCCTTGATGAGCGCGTTCCACCGCTCGCTGCCCCGCGGATGGATGCGGTTCCAGTTGCGCGCCACCTGCCCGAAGCGGTGCTGCTCGTCGTTGTAGTTGATCGCCGGGTCGTAGGGCTGGATGCTGGTGTCCTTGAAGAGCGATTCGAACAGGCCGTAGTAGTGGGTCATCGCGCCCAGGCCCAGCCGCGAAGCGTCGAGCGCGGTCATCCGGCCCACGCCCATCTGGTCGAGGTGCGCGGTCGAGCCGAGGTGGAACTTCTTCGCCTCGTCGAGGAGCGCCGCCATGATCTCGGGGTCGTGCGCGCCGAGTTTCAGGCCGTCGACGCCCTTCTTGGCGGCAAAGCGCACCCACTCGCGGGCCGTCTCGGGCGTCTGCGGCGTGGCCCGGTCCCAGCCCTCGCCGGTGAACGGACGGTGATAGGCGAAGATGCGCGGGGCCACGATCTGGTTCTTGGCGCTCAGCTCACGCTGCGCCAGGTCCCAGTCCATCGAGCCGCACGGCACGCCGCGCACCGTGGTGACGCCCGAGGCCAGCCACAGCTTGTAGACGTACTCGGGCGTGGCCGCCTGGCCGCCGCCGCAGTGCACGTGGGCATCGACGAAGCCGGGCATCAGGAACATGCCGGTGCCGTCGAACTCCTTGGTGCCTTTGGCCGGGCGGCGATCGCCGATGGGCACCTTCGGGAAGCCGACGCTGGTTACTTCTTTGATCAGCGCGCCTTCGACGACCACGTCGATGGGTCCGCGCGGCGGGGCGCCGGTGCCGTCGATGACGGTGATACCGCGGATGACCATGCGCTCGAAGGGGCCTTCGCCCTCGCCGGTCTTGCGGTTGGGGGTCGGCTGCATCTGCGCCGACAGGGAGACGGTGGCAGCCGCCAGGGCGAGGCCGAGCGTCAGGCGCGCGGCAAGGGTCTTGCTGAGCATGGAGTTCCTCCGGGAAGGCGCCATTGTACTAGCGGCGGGCGCGGGGACGCGGCCGGGCCCGGATCGCCCGGGTGGGGGCGCCGTTGGCCGTCCAGTCGGCAAGGACGACGTGAATGCGGCCGAGGGCGGCGCGGAGCGCGTCAATCCGGCCCGGCCCAACCCGGTCGGCCAGCGCCGCTTCGTAAAAGAACAGGATGTCGCGGCCGTGGTCGTAGGCGGCCACGCCGGCCGCAGTCAGGCGCACCAGCCGGGCCCGCCCGTCGGCCGGGTCGCCGACCAGCTCCACGAAGGCCAGCGCCTCCAGCTCGCGCAGCGACTGGCCCACGGCCTGCTTGCTCACGTCGACGCGGCGGGCCAATTCGGTGGGACGGATGCCGGCGCGGCTGAGATGCGGGAGCAGCCGCACCAGCGCCGGCGTCAGCAGGCGGCGCCCGGCCTCGCGGTTGACCTCGGCCTGGGCCAGATCGTCGAGCATCCGGGCGCAGTCGAAGAGCAGCGGGCCGAGCCCGGGGCGCGGCGGAGAGGCAGACCTTGCGAGTGGCGCCACGCGATCGCCGCCCTGCGCGGGCACTGCCGCGTCGTCGCCGTGGATCATCTCGGGTTCGGCCTGTCGGACCGTCCGGTCAACGCGGGCTATCGGCCTGAGGACCACGCCGCCCGCTTCGCCGCGTTCATGGCCGCGGTGTGTCCCGACGGTCCGCTCACGCTCGTCGTCCACGACTTCGGCGGGCCCATCGCCCTCGACTGGGCGCTCGACCACCCGGACCGTCTGGCGCACGTCGTCGTGGCCAACTCGTGGATGTGGCCCTTCGACGACGATGCCGGCATGCGCCGCAAGGCGCGCCTGGCCAGCAGCGCTCTGGGACGCTGGCTCTATCGCCGGGTCAACGCCTCGCTGCGCCTCATCATGCCCTCGGCCTACGGCGACCGGCGCCGGCTCACGCCGGCCGTCCACGCGCACTACCTGGCGGTCTTCCCCGACGCCGGCGGGCGCGAGCGGGTGCTCTTCGCCCTGGCCCGGTCGCTGCTCGGTTCGAGCGCCTTCTACGCCACGCTGTGGCGGCGCCGCGCGCGCCTGGCGACGACCGACCTGCATCTCATCTGGGGGATGCGCGATCCCGGCCTTTCCGCCGAAGCTGCTGGCCCGCTGGCAGCAGGCGTTTCCGCAGGCCCGCACCACCGCCCTCGCCGCAGCCGGGCACTGGCCGCACGAAGAAGCGCCCGAGGCGTTCGTGCAGGCCCTCACGGCGACGGTTGCGGCTCGCGCCACCCCGGGCACATAATCGGGGCCGATGACCTTCCGGAAGGCGCCCTCTGGCGCGGGCGCGCACGCCACGGCGGCCGACCCGGTGACGGTCGCGCGCCGCGTCATCGACGTCGAGATCGCCGGCCTGCGGGCGCTGGCCGAGCGGCTCGACGACGCCTTCGCGCACGCCGTCGAGCGGCTGGCCGGACACG
The DNA here is from genome assembly GCA_963834325.1 of uncultured Acidobacteriota bacterium. Taxonomy (GTDB): domain Bacteria; phylum Acidobacteriota; class Vicinamibacteria; order Vicinamibacterales; family UBA2999; genus CADEFD01. Next base: position 319,269 of record CAWIBL010000012.1, on the reverse strand, counting down.
CCGAACGCGGCCGGGCGGTGCTCTGCGGCGTCGGCAAGAGCGGCCATGTCGCCCGCAAGATCGCCGCCACGCTCGCCTCCACCGGCACGCCCGCCCAGTTCGTGCACGCCACCGAGGCCAGTCACGGCGACCTCGGCATGATCACCGCCGAAGACACGGTGATCGCGTTGTCCTACTCGGGCGAGACCAAGGAACTGGCCGACGTCGTCGCCTACTGCCGGCGCTTCGCCATCCCGCTCATCGCCGTCACCGCACAACCCGATTCGATGCTCGGCCGCGCCGCCGACATCGTGCTGCGCCTGCCCGACGCCCCCGAGGCCTGCGGGGTGACGCTGGCGCCCACCACCTCGACCACGTTGCAGATGGCCCTGGGCGACGCGCTGGCGGTGGCGCTGCTCGAGCGCCGCGGCTTCACCGCCTCCGACTTCGGCAACTTCCATCCGGGCGGCACGCTCGGCGCCGCGCTGATCAAGGTGGCCGAGCTGATGCACGGCGGCGACGCGTGCCCGCTCGTCGGCCACGACACGCCGATGGACGAAGCCATCCGGGTGATGAGCGCCAAGGGCTTCGGCTGCGTCGGCGTCACTGATGCCGACGGAACGCTGGTGGGCGTCGTCACCGACGGCGACCTGCGCCGCCAGATCGGCGACGGGATCCTCTCGCGTCCGGCCGCCGCCGTCATGACCCTGGCGCCGCGCACCATCGGTCCCGACGCGCTGGCCGGCGAGGCCCTGCGCGCCATGACCGGCCAGATGCCCCGCGTCACCGTGCTCTTCGTCGTCGCCGACGGGAACCCGATCGGCCTGGTCCACATGCACGACCTCCTTCGTGCCGGCCTGCGCTGAACGCGCTCCGGCACCCTCCGAAAGCCGAACCCATGCCCTCGCGCCCATCTCCGGCCGTCACCCCGAACGCGGTCGTCGAGATCGCGGGGTCCGGCGGCCACGCGGTGCGCGTCGGACAGGCCCTGCCGCTCACCTTCATCGCCGGCCCGTGCCAGATGGAGAGCCGCGCCCACGCGCTCGAAGTCGCGCACGCGCTGCGTGAGATGGCCGCGCGCCTCGGCGCCGGACTGATCTTCAAGACCAGCTTCGACAAGGCCAACCGCACCAGCCTCGGCGCGGCGCGCGGGCTCGGCCTCGACGCGGCGCTGCCGGTGTTTGCCGAGATTCGCGAAGCGACCGGCCTGCCGGTGCTCACCGACGTGCACACCGAAGAGCAGTGCCGGCGCGCGGCCGAGGCCGTGGACGTGCTGCAGATTCCCGCCTTCCTGTGCCGGCAGACCGACCTGCTCGTGGCCGCGGCGCGGACCGGCAAGGTCGTGAACGTGAAGAAGGGCCAGTTCCTGGCGCCGTGGGACATGGCCCACGTCATCGCCAAGGTCACCGGGGCCGGCAATCCCAACGTGCTCGTGACCGAGCGCGGCGCCAGCTTCGGCTACAACACGCTCGTCTCCGACCTGCGCGCCCTGCCCGTGATGGCGGCGCTGGGCGTGCCGGTGGTGTTCGACGCGACGCATTCGGTGCAGCAGCCGGGCGGCCAGGGCACGAGTTCGGGCGGCCAGCGCGAGTTCGTGCCGGTCCTGGCCCGGGCGGCGGTGGCGGTCGGCGTGGCCGCGGTCTTCATCGAGACGCACCCGGATCCCGACCACGCCCCGTCGGACGGGCCGACGATGGTGCCGCTGGCCGACTTCGAGGCGCTGGCGCGGCGGCTGCAGCAGTTCGACGCCCTGGCCAAGTCCTCCGGCTAGTCGGTGCGCAGCGCGGTCAGCGGCTCGACGCGCATGGCGCGGCGCGCCGGGACGGCGTTGGCCAGCGCGCCGGCGGCCAGCAAGGCCAGCCCCGCCGCGCCCCAGGCCGACGGATCCAGCGGCGAGACGCCGTAGAGCAGCCCGCGCAGCAGAAACGCCGCGGCCGCAGCCAGCACCGCGCCCACGACCAGGCCCGCGCCCACCAGCGTGAGGCCCTGCCGCATCACCATGGCCATCACCCCGGCGGGCGGCGCGCCGAGGGCCATGCGCACGCCAATTTCCCGGGTGCGACGCGCCACCGAAAAGGCAATCACGCCGTAAAGGCCGATGGCCGCCAGCAGGGTGCCGAGTCCGCCGAAGGCGGTGGCCAGCATCGCCCCGACGCGCGCCGGCAGCAGCGACGCCGCCAGGTGCTCGTCCATCGTGCTGGCGTCCATCACGACCAGCCCGGGCTCCATGGCCAGCAGCTCGCGCCGCATCGCGGCCACCAGCGCACCGGCGTCGCCGCCCGTGCGCGCCAGCAGGAAGTTGTAACGGCTGGGGCGCTGCGCCGCGGCGAAATAGACGAAGGCCAGGGGCTGTTCGAGCACGCCGTGCTGCTTGTGATCGGCAAGCACGCCGACCACGCGGTAGGTGCGCTTGGTGCTCACGGCCTGCACCGTGTGGCCCAGGGCCGACTCCTCCGGCCAGAAGCGGCGGGCCATGGTGTCGTTCACGACGACCACGTCGGGCGCCCCTTCGACATCGGCCGCGTCGAACTCGCGCCCGGCGATCAGCCGCGCGCCGAGCGTGGCGAAGTAGCCTGGCGAGACCGAGACGTTCTCGATGGTCTCGGCGCGCTGCCCTTCGGCGTAGGTGCGGCTGTCGATGCGCAGCTCCGTCTGGTTGAAGTTGAAGGTGAACGGCAAGGTCGGCGACACGGTGGCCGCGCTCGTGACGCCCGGCAGCGCCTCGATGCGGGCCCGGGCCGCGCGCCAGAACTCGAGGCCGCGTGCCGGCGGGTAGCGCATCATGTCGGTGTCGAAGGCGATGGCCGCCAGACCGCGCGACGCAAAGCCGATGTCGGCCCGCTGTGAGGCGCCGAGGCTGCGCAAGAGCAGACCGGCGACGACCAGCAGCACGGCGGTCAGTGCCACCTGGACCACCACCAGACCGTCGCGAAGGGCCCAGCGGCGGCGGCCGACGCGGGCCGCCGGGGCCTCGCCGCGCAGGTCGCCGACCAGGTTGGGCCGCGAGGCCGTGAACGCCGGCCCCAGGCTGGCCAGCATGCCGGTGACCGCGCCGACGGCGAGCGTGAAGCCGAGCACGCGCCCGTCGAGCCGCAGGTCCAGAGCGACAGCCACCGGCCCCAGGGGCAGCTCGACGGCCGTCAGGGCGCGAATCACCGCCCACGACAAGGCCGTCGACAGGGCCGCGCCCAGCGTGCCGAGGAGCAGCCCTTCGAGGAGCAACTGCTGCACGATGCGGCCGCGGCTGGCCCCGATGGCCAGCCGCAGGCTGATCTCGCGCCGCCGCGCCGAGGCCCGGGCCAGCAGCATGCCGGCGACGTTGGCGCAGGCGATGAGCAGCACCAGGCCAACGATGCCCATGATTCCGGCCGCGCCGAGCGACAGCACTCCGCCGGCCTGCGGCACGAGCAGCCTGACCTCGGATGTCGGCACGGCAGCCATCCGGCGATCGGTGTTGGTCTGCGGATGGGCGGCGGCCAGCTGCTGGCCGATCAGGGCGACGTTGGCCTGCGCCTGCGCCGCGCTCACCCCCGGCTTCAGCCGGCCCTTCACGAAGAGCCACCGCGTGCCGCGGCGTTCGAGCCGCGTGCTGCCGGAGGGCGACGGGATGTTGTCGATGATGCCGGCCGGCTCCACCTCCTCGACGTGCGCGATGGGCAGCCACAATTCGGGCGTCAGCAGCGGCACGACCCCGGTGAAGCTGGCGGGGGCCACGCCGGCCACGGTGTAAGTCTGACCGCGCAGGGTGAGGGTCTTGCCCACGACGGCCGGGTCGGCGCCGAAGTCCCGCTGCCACATGCGATGGGACAGCACGACGACGCGGGCGGCGCCGGGCCCGTCGTCGGCCGGCACCAGCATCCGTCCCAGGAAGGGCGAGACGCCGAACACCGCGAAGTGGTTGGCCGTGACCACCTGCCCGAACGCGAGGCGCGACCGGTCGCCGAGGCTGAGCGGCGCCATCATCGGGCTGTAGGCGGTCATCTCGGAGAAGACGGTGTTCTCGGCCAGCACGTCGAGGTAGTCGGGGTACGAGGAGGTCGCGTAGTCGCCGCCGTCGCCGCCGGTGGTGAACAAATCCACCAGCGTCTCGGGCGCGGCCACGGGCAGCGGCCGGAACAGCAGCGCGTCGACCAGCGCGAACATGGCGGTGTTCACGCCCACGCCGAGGCCGAGCGACAGCACGGCCACCGCGAAGAACCCCGGACTGCGGCGCACGGCGCGGGCGGCGTAACCCAGGTCTTTCCAGATGGCCTCGAGCATCAGCCCCCTCCTCTGCCCGGCGCCACCGCCGGACTTGTCCCTCGAATACGGAGGGCGAGGCGGGAAGTTCGCCGTGGTGGCCGGCCGAGGACGGCCGCGCCGAGCGGTCAGAGCTGGCGGTAGTGACGGGCGTTGCGGGCCACGGCGGCGCGCGCCAGCACCGCCGGGAGGTGCTTGGCGCCGAAGGCCAGCACGCGGTTCAGGCGGCCGGTGACCACGAGCGGCTGAGCGGCCATCACCGCCGCGTAGCTTTCCTCGGCGACCTGGCGCGAGTCGAGCCACATCCAACGTGGCAGCTTCTGCATCTGGGCGCGCGTGCCGGTCACGTCGTGGAACTCCGAATAGGTGAACCCCGGGCACACCGCGGTGACGTGCACCCCGGCGGTCAGCACCTCGCCGGCCAGGGCCTCCGAGAACTTGACCAGGAACGCCTTCGACGCGGCGTAGAGCGTGTGCCCCGGCGCGGCCGGGACGAGCGCCGCCAGCGACGCGATGTTCATCACCCGGCCCCAGCGCCGCTCGAGCATGCCGGGCAGCAGCCGGTGCGTCAGCTCGGCCACGGCGGTGACCAGCACCTGGATGAAATCGGCCTGGCGCCGCCACTCGGTGCGGGCGTAGGCCCCGGGCACGCCGTAGCCGGCGTTGTTCACGAGCACGTCGACGGCCACGCCGCGCGCCTGCAGGGCGGCGCACAACGCCGCCGGGGCCGCCGGATCGGCCAGGTCGGCGGGCAGCACGTGCACGACGACGCCGTGAGCGGCGCGCAGCTCGGCGGCGAGCGCCTCCAGCCGATCGGCGCGGCGCGCGGTGACGACCAAGGTCGTAGCCGCGCTCGGCCAGCAGCTCGGCGAACGCCTTGCCGATGCCGGCCGAGGCGCCGGTGACGAGCGCCGTGCGGCCGTGTCCTTCGCGTGACGCCATGCCCGCATTATCCCCCGGCGCGGACGGCGGCCGCCCGGCCCGCCGGCGGTCCGGGCCCACGCAGGTATGATGGGACGTTCCCCCGGAGGTTGCCCATGTTCGTGAAAGTCGCCACGGCCGCGCTCGTCGCCACCCTGTGCACGGGCTGCATTCGCAGCGCCACGGTCATCAACGTCAAGGCCGACGGCAGCGGCACCGTCGAACAAACGATGCTCGTCAACCTCGGACTCATGAAGGGCATGCTCGGCGGCCTGGGCGGGGCCCAGCCGACTCCGGCGGGCGCTCCGAGCGACGACGACCTGAAGCGCAGCGCCGCCCGGCTCGGCGAGGGGGTGACCTTCGTGTCGGCCCAGCCGCTCAAGAGCGACGACGGCTTCGAGGGCACCAAGGCCCTCTATGCCTTTACCGACATCACCAAGCTGCGCGTCGATCAGGATCCGAACCTGTCGGGCTCGGCCACCGGCGGCATCTCGACGCCGCCCAAGGACGGCAATCCGGTCACCTTCGAGTTCGCTACGGGCGGCGACGGCGTGTCGACGCTCACCGTCTCGCTCAAGGACAAGCCGAAACCGGCCGGCAGCCCGGCGCCGGCCCCCGGTGGCGGCCCCGACATGGACAACCCGCAGATGCTCGACATGATGCGGTCGATGTTCAAGGGCTTCAAGGTGAGCATCGACGTCGACGTCGCCGGGAAGATCCTGAAGACCAACGCCGACCACGTCTCGGGCTCGCGCGTGACCCTGCTCGAGATGGACATGGAGAAGCTGCTCCAGGACGAGACCAAGCTGAAGAACGTCCAGAAGATGCTCGGTCCCGACGCGTCGGTCAGCGAACTGAAGCCCTACCTCAAGGACGTGCAGGGGCTGAAGGTCAATGACCCGGTCGTGACCATCGCCTTCAAGTAGCGCGCGCCGCAGCTAGTCGCCGGGCGGGGGCGGCGTGACGAACGGCGGCTGGCCCGGTTCGCGCCGCGCCGCGCCGGGGAGCGCGGGGCCGGGAGCGGGCAGGTCGCGCCGGGCGTTCATGGCGCTGGCGATGAAGGCCAGTCCGACCATCACGAACGCGCCGCCGACGCCGGTGGCGATGCCCGGGGCGCCGCCGGCAAACGCGATCAGCATGAACAGCGCCGCGCCGAGGCCGCACAGCACGATCCCGATCGTCATCGTGAACCCGTGGGCCCGGCGCGCCCCCTCGCGGCCCTCGCTCGGCTCGGGCGGGGTCATGCCCCGCTCGATCATCGCCATCCGCTCGCGGTGCCGCAGCTCGGCGATCTTCCCGTTGCGGATGATGGTGGCGACCATCAGGGCGAAGCCGCCGACGATCAGCAGCCCCGGCACGATCAACATCCGGGACACGAACTCGATTTCGTTCTCGCTCAACGGTCGCCCTCCACCTGGCAGATTAGAGCCGGCCGGGGCGGGAAATTGTTTCAGCGGCGCTGTGAAACAATCCGGGCCGGTCCGCCGGTCCAAGGGTGACAGCGCATGCTCGACACGTCCGAACGGGAGCTCGTCGCGCGCTGCCGACGCGGCGAGGAGGCGGCGTTCCGGGAACTGGTCGAGCGCCATTCGCCCATGGTCTTCGCCCTCGCCAGCCGTCTCGTACAGGCGCCGCAGCGCCCCGAGGACATCGCCCAGGAGACCTTCCTGCGCGTGCACCGCGGGCTGCCGTATTTCCGGGGCGAGGCCAAGCTGAGCACCTGGATCTACCGCATCGTCTCGAACGTCGCCTTCGAAGCGCGCCGCCGCGAGCACCCGCGCGACGTCTCGCTCGACGACGACACCATCCCGGCCCCGCGACCCGGGCTGCGTGACCGCGTGTTCTCGGACATCGAGCTGCGCGACCGGCTCGACAAGGCCATGGCCCGCCTGCCCGCCCACTACCGGATGCTGGTGCACGGACACTACGTGAAGGGGGTGAAATACGAGGAGCTGGCCGAGGCGCTCGACCTCCCCGTGGGCACCGTAAAAACGCATCTCTTCCGGGCCAAGCGCCTGTTGCGCGCCGCCCTCGAAGGAGACCTGGCATGACCGCTTCGCCGTGCGACGCCGTCAGCGCGGCCCTGGCCGGGATCGCCGCGGGCGAGCCGGCCACGATCGATGAACAGGCCCACCTCGCCCTGTGCGCCGATTGCCAGGCCGAACTGGCGTTGGCCCGGCGCATCGAGCGGGTGCTGACCGCCTGGCCGACGGCCGTGCCGCCGGCCCACTTCGCCCTTGCCGTCGCCGCCGCCGCGCGGCGCGAGACGTGGCGGCACGAGCAGGTGGTGGACTGGAGCTTCAACGCGGCGCTGGCGGTGGGCCTGGCCACGGTGGCGGCCGGGGTCGGCGGACTGGTGTGGGTGCTCGGGGCCACCGCCGGCGCCGACGGCGCGCCTCAGGCGGTCCTGAGCGCCGTCGGGGCGGCGCTCGCCGCCGCGCGCGCCCAGGCGCCCGTTGTCGCGACCGCCTCGCTGCTCCTGGCCACGACGCTGGGGGCGTGGTGGTGGGCCGAGGAGCGCGGGCACTGGTAACATGCGCGCCGTGCCCCCGGCGCCGGATCCACGACCGTTCCTGAAGTGGGCAGGAGGCAAGCGCCAGCTCCTGCCGGTGCTGCGCACCTACTACCCCGCGGTGATTGGCGGCTACCACGAGCCGTTTCTCGGCTCGGGCGCGGTCTTCTTCGATCTGCGGGCCCAGGGCCGCCTGACCGGCGCGCGCGTCACCTTGAGCGACGAGAATCCGGATCTGGTGGGCTGCTACCTCCGCGTGCGTGATGCCGCCGAGGACGTGATTGCCGCCCTGGCGGAGTTGGCGCAGGGCCACGCGTCCGGGGGCTCCGATTTCTACTACCAGATCCGCGACGGACGCTTCAACCCGGCCCGCGCGGCCTGGGCCGCGTCCGGCGCTCACCCGGACACCTACGCCCCGGAACTGGCGGCCATGCTGCTCTACCTGAACCGCACCGGCTACAACGGACTGTTCCGACTCAACCGTTCGGGCGGTTACAACGTCCCGGCCGGCCGCTACACCCGGCCCCGCATCGTCGACCCGCTGCGCCTCCGCGCCGCCGCGGCCGCCCTGAACGATCCGGGCGTCGCCATCACCTGTGCGCCGTTTGACGCCGTCGCGGCCCGGGCCCAGCCGGGCGACTTCGTCTACTTCGACCCGCCCTACGCCCCGCTCGGCCCCACTGCCAACTTCCGCCACTACACCGCTCGGGGGTTCTCGGACACCGACCAGGAACGCCTGCAGGCCCTGGCCGTAGACCTGGCCGGCCGCGGCGTCCACGTCCTGCTCAGCAATTCGAGCGCCGAGTCGATCGAACGGCTCTACGGCGGGAGGTCGGCGGTGTCGGCGGGTTTCCACATGCGCCGCGTGCCGGCGCGCCGGGCTATCAATACCCGCGCCGACCGCCGCGGCTACGTCGACGAACTGGTCGTCAGCAACCTCCACCCGATGGCCTGAGGGCTGATGCCCTATCCTGCCCACCCGGACCATCCCGCAGGACCATGGCCAGCCCTGTCGAAGCGCTGCCGTGCAACCGAAACAGTGGTTGCACCGTCGTAAAAGGGCCACGCCGGACCACCGTGCAGCCGCCCCGGACGGCCCCGACAAACGTGTTACTCTGGCTGGAGCAGCAGACTCTGCGAGAGTGGCGGAACTGGCAGACGCGCCGGACTTAGGATCCGGTAGCCGCAAGGCTATGGGGGTTCGACTCCCCCCTTTCGCACCAGCCGCCACCTACGCCACCACGACGCAGGCAGCTCGCCCGGCACGCCGTCGCGGCCCTCCCAAACCCAATTCCAGACACCCTTGATGAAGACTGAACTGGTAGACGTCAACGAGACGCGGAGAAACCTGGTCGTGGAGATTCCCACGAGCGAGGTCGAGTCGGCCATCGACCGGGTCACCCGCGAATACACCAGGTCCGCGCGCCTGCCCGGATTCCGCCCGGGCAAAGTGCCGGCCACCGTGGTGCGCCAGCGCTTCCGCGCCCAGATCCTGCACGACGTGGCCCACGATCTCATTCCCCGCACCATCGACCAGGTGCTGTCGGAAAAGGGCGTCGAACCGGTGGACACCCCCGACGTCAAGGACGTCGTCGTGGAAGAGGGCAAGCCGCTGTCGTTCACGGCCAGCTTCGACGTGGTGCCGCCCTTCGATCCGGGCGACTTCGCCGACATCCAGCTCCGCCGCCAGCCGGTGGTCGTGGACGACGACATCGTGCAGCAAACGCTCGAACGGCTGCGCGAACGCGCCGCGCGCTTCGAACCGGTGGAAGGCGGCGTAGCCGACGGGCACACGCTGGTCATCGACCTGGAACGGCACGCCTCGGCTGCCGACGGGGCCATGGCCACGCCCGACAAGCACGAGAAGGTCTCGATCGAGATGGGCGCCCCCGCCAATCCTCCCGGCTTCGACGCCGAGGTGATGGGCATGGCGGTGGGCGACACCCGCACCTTCACCCTGAGCTATCCGGCCGATTACGCCGTTGCCGAGCTGGCCGGCACCTCGGTCGGCTACACCGTGCACCTCAAGGAACTGCGCCGGCGGGTCATGCCGGCGCTCGACGACGACTTCGCCAAGGACGTCGGCGAAGACCTCGACTCGCTCGACGCCCTGCGGGCGCGGGTGCGCGCCGATCTCGAGGCCGAGTCGAAGGACTCCTCGGAGCGCCAGCTCCGCGCCGACTTGCTGAAGCAAGTGGCCAAGCGCCTGCCCTTCCCGGTGCCCGGCGCCCTCGTCGACCGCGAGGTCGATCGCCGCGTGGAAGACTTCGCGCGGCGTCTCATGTCGCAGCAGATCGACCCGCGCCGCGCCAACATCGACTGGACCGCCTTCCGGCAGGGCCAGCGGGAACCGGCCCAGGAGGCGGTCGCCTCGGCCCTGGTCCTCGACCAGGTGGCCCGGCGCGACGGCATCGAGGCCAGCGAAGCCGACATCGAAGCCGAGCTGGAGCGCTACGCCGAAAGCGCCGGCCTCACCGCCGCTGCCGTGCGGGCCCGGCTCGAACAGGAAGACGGCCTCGGCCGGATGCAGCTGGGCCTGCGCCGCGAATCGACCGTGAACACGGTCCTCGGCCGCGTGCAGGTGGTGGAGTGAAGGACGCGCCGGGCGCGCCGATTGACCAGATGAGGAACCGTATCGTGACTGATCCGCGCATGCAGCTCGTGCCCATGGTGGTCGAGCAGACGAATCGAGGCGAACGCGCTTACGACATCTTCTCGCGGCTGCTCAAGGACAACATCATCTTCCTCGGCACGCCCATCGACGACACGGTCGCCAACCTGGTCATTGCCCAGATGCTCTTCCTCGAAGCCGAGGACCCCGACAAGGACATCCTGCTCTACATCAACAGCCCGGGCGGCGTGATTACCGCCGGCCTGGCCATCTACGACACCATGCAGTACGTGCGGCCCGACGTGCAGACCTTGTGCATCGGTCAGGCCGCCTCGATTGCGGCCGTGCTGCTCACGGCCGGCGCCAAGGGCAAGCGCGCGTCGCTGCCCAACTCGCGCATCCTGATCCACCAGCCCTGGATGTCGGGGCTCGGCGGCCAGGCCACCGACATCGCCCTGGCGGCCAAGGAAATCCTGCGCCAGCGCGAGCGCATCAACGAGATCATGGAGCTGCACACCGGGCAGCCCTTGAAGCGGATCCAGGACGACACCGAGCGCGATTACATCATGTCGCCCGACGAAGCGAAGGAATACGGAATACTTGACGACGTGATTCGGAAACGGGTGTAACATCGAACAGAGGCGCCCCCAGCGTCTCCTGCCGCGAGATCCCTTATGGTCAAGAAGAACGGCGAAGGTGAGATCCTGCGCTGCTCGTTCTGCAACAAAGATCAGAACGACGTCAGGAAGCTCATCGCCGGCCCCACGGTATTCATCTGCGATGAGTGCGTCGAGGTCTGCAACGACATCATTGCCGACGACAACCGCGAGAGCCGCAGCGTGCGGTCGGCGTTGCCGTCCCCGCCCGAGATCAAGAAGTTCCTCGACGAATACGTCATCGGGCAGGAACGCACCAAGAAGAAGCTCGCCGTAGCGGTCTACAACCACTACAAGCGGCTCGAGATTCAGAAGCAGCCCAAGGGACGCACGGACGTCGAGCTCACCAAGTCGAACATCCTGCTCATCGGCCCCACCGGCACCGGCAAGACCCTGCTCGCGCAGACCCTGGCCAAGCTCCTCTCGGTTCCCTTCACCATCGTCGACGCCACCACGCTGACCGAAGCGGGTTACGTCGGCGAGGACGTCGAGAACATCATCCTCAAGCTGCTCCAGGCGGCCGGGGGCGACATCGAGAAGTGCCAGCAGGGCATCGTCTACATCGACGAGATCGACAAGATCGGCCGCAAGGACGAGAACCCGTCGATCACCCGCGATGTCTCGGGCGAGGGCGTGCAGCAGGCGCTGCTGAAGATTCTCGAAGGCACGGTGGCCAACGTGCCGCCCCAGGGCGGGCGCAAGCACCCGCACCAGGAGTTCTTCCAGATCGACACGACCAACATCCTCTTCATCTGCGGCGGCGCGTTCGTCGGGCTGGAGAAGGTGGTGGAACGCCGCCTGGGTAAGAAGACGCTCGGCTTCAGGGCCGACATCAAGTCGCGCAAGCAGCGCGACTCGGGCGCGCTGCTCGAACAGGTGGAACCGCAGGACCTGATCCGGTTCGGGCTCATTCCCGAGTTCGTCGGCCGCCTGCCCGTGCTCGGCACGCTCCACGAGCTCGATCGGCCGGCGCTGGTGCAGATCCTGACGCAGCCGCGCAACGCCATCGCGCGCCAGTACCAGAAGCTGTTCGAATACGAGAACGTGAAGCTGCGCTTCACCGACGACGCCATGGAAGCGATCGCCGACATGGCGCTCGAGCGCAAGATCGGCGCCCGCGGGCTCCGCATGATCATCGAAGATCTCATGCTGGAGCTGATGTACACGCTGCCGGGCCAGAAGAAGGGCCGTGAATACGTCGTCACCCGAGAAATGGTGCTCACCAAGAACACCGGCCTCGAGGTCATCGAAAAGGCAGGCTGATGGAAGTCTACGAGACCCTCCCCGTCGTTCCGCTGCGCGACGTCGTCGTCTTCCCGCACATGATGATGCCGTTCGTGATTGGACGCCCGTCGTCCATCCGCGCCCTGGAACACGCGCTCGGCAAGGACAAGCGGATTTTCCTGGCCGCGCAGCACGACGCCGGCACCGACGATCCCCGCCCCGAAGACGTCTTCATGATGGGCTGCGTGGCCAACGTGGTGCAGAGCCTGAAGCTGCCCGACGGCAACATCAAGGTGCTGGTCGAGGGCGTGGAACGGGCCCGGGTCATCGAGTGGAAGGAAGACAAGGGCTTCTTCCGCGTGGTCGTGAAGGTGCTGCAGAAGCAGCGCGACGCTTCCGGCGACGTCGAGCAGACGATGAGCCGCGTGGTGGCGCTCTTCGAGCAGTACGTCAAGCTCTCGAACAACCTGCACTACGACGCCATGATCGCCGCCGTGAAGGTCGACGATCCGGGCAAGCTGGCCGACACCATCGCCGCCCACCTGCTCGTCGGCGTCGACGAGAAGCAGAACCTGCTCGAAATCATCTCGCCGCTCGAACGCCTCAACCGCATCGCCGGCATCCTCGATGCCGAGGTGGACAAACTCCAGGTCGATCGCCGCATCCAGTCGCGCGTGAAGAAGCAGATGGAGAAGGCGCAGAAGGAGTACTACCTCAACGAGAAGATGAAGGCGATCCAGAAGGAACTGGGCCGCAAGGACGACAAGGGCAACGAAGTCGACGATCTGAAGAAGAAGATCGACCAGGCGCGCATGCCCAAGGACGTCGCCGAAAAGGCCGTCCAGGAACTGAAGCGCCTCGAGTCGATGCCGCCGATGTCGGCGGAAGCCACCGTCTCGCGCAACTACCTCGACTGGCTGATCGCGGTGCCCTGGCACAAGAAGACCAAGGAAAGCCGCGACCTCAAGCACGCCGAGCAGGTGCTCAACGAAGACCACTACGGCCTCGAGAAGATCAAGGAACGCGTGCTCGAGTTCCTGGCCGTGCGGGCGCTGGTCAAGAAGCCCAAGGCCACCATCCTCACCCTGGCGGGCCCTCCCGGCGTGGGCAAGACCTCGCTGGCCAAGTCGATTGCCCGGGCCATGAACCGCAAGTTCGTGCGCCTGTCGCTCGGCGGCGTGCGCGACGAAGCCGAAATCCGCGGCCACCGCCGCACCTACATCGGCGCCTTCCCCGGCCAGATCATCCAGATGATGAAGAAGGCCGGCACCATGAACCCGGTCTTCCTGCTCGACGAAGTCGAGAAGATGTCGATGGACTTCCGCGGCGACCCGTCGGCGGCGCTGCTCGAGGTGCTCGACCCGGAGCAGAACTCGACCTTCCAGGATCACTACCTGGATGTCGAATACGACCTCTCGAACGTGATGTTCGTGTGCACCGCCAACGTGCTGCACACGATTCCGCAGGCGCTGCGCGACCGCATGGAAGTGCTGCAGCTGGCCGGCTACACGGAAGTCGAGAAGATCGAGATCGCCAAGCGCTTCCTGGTGCCCAAGGCGGTCGAGGGCAACGGCCTGACCGACAAGAACATCACCTTCACCGGCGATGCCGTGCAGGCGGTCATCCAGCGCTACACGCGCGAGGCCGGCGTGCGCAGCCTCGAACGCGAGATCAACTCGGTGTGCCGCAAGGTGGCGCGCAAGGTGGTCACCGAGGGGCCGGCGACCTACGAGGAAATCACCTCCGACAAGATCACCCAGTACCTGGGGGTGCCCCGCTTCCGGCCGAGCCTGGCCGAGGAGCAGAACGAGGTCGGCGTGGCCACCGGGCTGGCCTGGACCGAAGTGGGCGGCGAGATCCTGGTCACCGAAGCCACCCTGATGCCCGGCCGCGGCCGGCTCACGCTCACCGGCAAGCTCGGCGACGTGATGCAGGAATCGGCGCAGGCGGCGATGAGCTACATCCGCTCGCGGGCCGAGGAATTCGGCATCGCCAAGGACTTCAACCGCAAGCTCGACGTGCACGTCCACATTCCCGAGGGCGCCATCCCGAAGGACGGGCCCTCGGCCGGCATCACGCTGGCCACCGCGATGATTTCGGCGCTGGCCAAGATCAAGACGCGGCGCGACGTGGCCATGACCGGCGAGATCACCTTGCGCGGCAAGGTCCTGCCCATCGGCGGCGTGAAGGAAAAGGTGCTGGCGGCCCACCGGGCCGGCATCACCACGCTGCTGCTGCCGAAGGACAACGAGAAGGACCTGGCGGACATCCCGAAGAACGTGCTGGATACGATGAACATGCATCTCGTCTCGAACATGGACGAGGTGCTGAAGCTGGCGCTCGAAGGCCCCATCACCCCGCTGCCCCCCTCGGTCGACACCGAGGCGGCCGCGGGTGAGAGCCCCGACGCAGTGACGCACTAAAGGGTTTGGCGCGCGTTACCGCCACGTTCGTCACGAGTGCCGCGGGCGCTGGTGGCTTCCCAAAGGAGGAGCTGCCGGAGATCGCCTTCGTCGGCCGTTCGAACGTGGGCAAGTCGACCCTCATCAACGCGCTCGCGAAGGCCACCGTGGCCCGCACGAGCGCGGCCCCTGGCAAGACCCGGTTGGCGAATTTCTACCGGATCCAGCGGGAGGGGGACTCGCCGTTCTTTCTCGTCGATCTTCCCGGGTACGGATACGCCCGGGGCGGCCGCGAGACGGCGGCGGAGTTCAACGTGCTCGCCGACGCGTATTTCAACCGGGCAAGTCGTGAGGGGGTCTCGCCCGTGCGAGGCGCCCTGATGCTCGTCGACAGCCGGCACCCCGGCCTCGATGCCGACCGCCGTGCCTGGGAATGGCTGGAGAGCACCGGCGTCGAACACGCCGTACTGGCTACGAAGGTCGACAAGTTGACCCGCGCGGAACGCCAACGTCACCTGCGTGAACTCGAATCGCATCATCAAGGCCCTGTGCTACCGCTGTCCGCGGTCTCCGGGGAAGGACTGGACGAACTGTGGAAACTGATAGCAAGCCTGCTCCGGCGCCCGCCGCTCCCTCCCAACCCGACCAGGCCGTAACGCTCGACCTCTCCACTCTCAAGGAGATGAGCGTCTCGGCCCTCACCAAGGTGGCCAGGGAGCTCGACATCCCCGGCGCGACGGGGATGCGCAAGCAGGAGCTCATCTTCGAGATCCTGAGGGCCCGGGCCGAGAAGAGCGGCCTCATCTTCAGCGAGGGCGTCCTCGAGGTCCTGCCCGACGGCTTCGGCTTCCTGCGCGCCCCCGACTACAACTACCTGGCCGGTCCCGACGACATCTACGTGTCGCCGTCGCAGATTCGCAAGTTCGACCTGCACACCGGCGATACCGTGGCCGGGCAGATCCGGCCGCCGAAGGAAGGCGAGCGCTACTTCGCCCTGATCAAGGTCGAGGCCGTCAACTTCGAGCCTCCCGCCCGCGGCAAAGAGCGCATCTTCTTCGAGAACCTCACCCCGCTCTACCCCCAGGAAAAGATCAAGCTCGAGGCCGAGGCCGAGAACCTGTCGACCCGCGTCATGGACCTGATGACGCCGCTCGGCAAGGGCCAGCGCGGCCTGATCGTGGCGCCGCCCCGCACCGGCAAGACCATGCTGCTGCAGGCCATCGCCAACTCGATCACCACCAACCATCCCGAGGTCTATCTCATCGTCCTGCTCATCGACGAGCGGCCGGAAGAAGTGACCGACATGCAGCGTTCGGTGCGCGGCGAGGTCATCAGCTCGACCTTCGACGAGCCGGCGCAGCGCCACGTGCAGGTGGCCGAGATGGTCATCGAGAAGGCCAAGCGTCTGGTCGAGCACAAGAAGGACGTGGTCATCCTGCTCGACTCGATCACCCGTCTGGCCCGCGCCTACAACACCATCGTGCCGGCCAGCGGCAAGGTGCTGTCGGGCGGCGTCGACAGCAACGCGCTGCAGCGGCCCAAGCGCTTCTTCGGCGCGGCGCGCAACATCGAGGAGGGCGGCTCGCTGACCATCATCGCCACGGCCCTCGTCGACACCGGCTCGCGCATGGACGAAGTGATCTTCGAAGAGTTCAAGGGCACCGGCAACAGCGAAGTGCACCTCGATCGCAAGCTCGCCGACCGGCGCGTGTTCCCGGCCATCGACATCCAGAAGAGCGGCACCCGCAAGGAGGAGCTGCTCATGTCGAAGGAAGACCTCAACCGCGTCTACGTGCTGCGCCGCGTGCTCACGCCGCTGTCGCCGGTCGAGGCGATGGAGCTGCTGCTCTCGAAGATGGGCAAGACCAAGAGCAACGGCGAGTTCCTGAACGCGATGAGCGGCGGCAAGGGCTAGGCGAAGGGACGGTCACCGAGCCTCGCCTCGCGCGAGGTGGCAGTCCGAGCTACTCGAGGTTCCCGCCGTGATGCGTCGCACACTCCTGCTGGTCTCGTTCGCGGCCGGACTCGCCGCTGTCCCCACGCTGGTCTCGGGGCAGCGGGCGGGCGCCCCCCGCCTTCCGGATCTCGAAGGCACCTGGAATTCGGCCACGACGACGCCGCTCGAACGTCCAGTGGCGTTGCGGGACACGCCGTTCTTCACGCCCGACGAAGCGGCGGAGTGGGAGCGGCAGTTCGCGCAGCGCAACGAGGAGCCGCCGTCTGGCACCGCCGCGCCGCGCACCGGCACCGGCACCTACAACACGTTCTTCCGCGAGTTCGGCACGCGCACCGTCAAGACCCGGCGCACCTCGATCGTCACCGACCCACCCGACGGCCGCATCCCGGCCCTCACGCCGGAGGCGGCGGCGGTCAAGCGCCAGCGAATGGCGCGGCAGCGCGCGTTCGAGAATCCCGAGGATCTCGGGCTGCAGGACCGGTGCGCGGCGTTCGTCACCTCCGGGCCGCCGCTGCTACCCTACTCCTACAACAGCAACTACCAGATCGTGCAGACGCCCGGACGCCGTGGTCGTGCACGCCGAGATGATCCACGACGCCCGGATCATCCCGCTCGACGGCCGCCCGCACCTGCCGCCGGAAATCAGGCTGCCGATGGGCGATTCGGTCGGGCGCTGGGAAGGGAACACGCTGGTCGTCGACACCACCAACTTCGACGACAGCGGCGGCTTCTACGGCGATGCCGGCGGCAACTTCGGCTGGGACCGCCACCTGCACCTGATCGAGCGTTTCAGCCTGTTCGACGCCGACACGCTGCTCTACCAGTTCGAGATCGACAACCCCACGGCATTCACGCAACCGTGGAAGGGCGAGCTGACGATGACGCGGTCGAGCGCCAACCTCTACGAATACGCGTGCCATGAGGCCAACTACTCGCTGGGCCACATGCTGAGCGGCGCGCGCGCCGCCGAGCGCCGGCCGCCAGGGCGATGAGGGTCGGGCCGGGCGACGGCAACGGCGGCGACGGCGGCACCGGAACCGCGGCCCGCGGCCCCCGGCCCGAGACGCCGTAGACTAGCCGAGTCCATGCCGTCCACACCACACGCCGCCCAGTCCGACCGCCGCCGCCTGCGCGATCTCGCCGCCCGTGCCATGCGCGAACGCGGGTTGCTCCCGTTCTTCTCGACCGAGGCCCTCGCCGAAGTGCGCGAGTTGGAAGCCGCACCCGACGGCGCCGCGCCGGCGCGTCTGCCGGAGGGCGCTGCCGACCTCACCGCCCTGCCGTGGTGCTCGATCGACAACGACAGCTCGCGCGACCTCGATCAACTCACCGTCGCGGCGGCGGCGACCGGCGGCGCCGTGACCATCCGGGTGGCCATCGCCGATGTCGACGCGCTCGTCCCACGCGGCTCGGCCCTCGATGCGCACGCCCGTCAGAACACCACCTCGGTCTACACCGCGGCGGCCATCTTCCCGATGCTGCCCGAGCGGCTCTCCACCGACCTCACCTCCCTCAACCCGGGCGAGGAACGCCTGGCGATGGTGGTGTCCATGGACGTGGATGACGACGGCGCCGTGGGGGCCGTGGACATCGCCCGCGCGCTCGTCCGCAACCACGCCAAGCTGGCCTACGACAACGTCGCCGCCTGGCTCGAGGACGGCGGGCCGATGCCTCCCGCCGTGGCCGACGTGGCCGGGCTCGCCGACAACCTGCGCCGGCAGGACCAGGTGGCCCAGCGCCTGCGCCAGCACCGGCGGCGCAACGGCGCGCTCACGTTCGACACCGTGCGGGCGCGTCCGGTGTTTGCCGGCGACGACCTGAGCGGCCTCGACGAGGAGCGGAAGAACCGCGCCACCGAACTCATCGAAGACTTCATGATCGCCGCCAACGGCGCCACCGCGCGGTTTCTCGCCGCCCGGCACGTCCCCAGCCTGCGCCGCGTGGTGCGCACACCCCGGCGCTGGGAACGCATCGTGGCCCTGGCCGCCGAGCACGGGACGACGCTGCCGTCCAGCCCCGACTCCGTGGCCCTCGATGCCTTCCTCACCAGGAGCCGGGCCGCCGACCCGGGGCGCTTTGCCGACCTGTCGCTGTCGATCATCAAGCTGCTCGGCGCCGGCGAGTACGTCGCGGAGCTGCCCGGGGCCACGCCTCCCGGTCACTTCGGGCTGGCGGTGAAGGACTACGCGCACTCCACCGCGCCGAATCGCCGCTATCCCGACCTGATCACGCAGCGCTTGCTGAAGGCGGCCGTCAGCGGACACGACGCGCCCTACAGCTTCGCCGAACTCCAGGCGCTCGCCACCCATGTCACGGCGCAGGAAGACGCCGCCAACAAGGTCGAGCGCCAGGTCGGCAAGTCGGCGGCGGCGCTGCTGCTGCAAGCGCGGGTCGGCGAAGAGTTCGACGCGCTCGTCACCGGCGCCTCGGCCAAGGGGACCTGGGCGCGGCTGCTGCGCCTGCCGGCGGAGGGACGCATCGTCCGCGACTTCGCCGGCATGGACGTCGGCGAGCACGTCCGCGTGCGCCTGGTCTCGGTTGACGTCGAACGCGGTTTCATCGACTTCCACGGCCTCGACGGCCGCACGCCGGGCAACTGACACCGCCGCGCCGATCAGCTGGCGACAGGCGACACGCGCGAGCCGGCGTTACGACCGCCTGTCCGCCGACGCGGCCACCGACCCGCGTCTCGCGCCGCGGTTCCCGAAGGCTGGCGCAGGCCGGCTGTACCATGTCGGTCTGCGCTCGAGCCGGCGGCCCACAGTCGTGATTGATACGATGCGAGCGCTCGGTTACACTTCTGAAACAGGGCATCGAGTGGCCCGCGCGTCATGGACGGAACGGGCTCTGGAGGGTCACATGCGTTCACCGTCGGTTCTCGGGCTTCTCGCTGGACTCGCCAGCGCCGGCCTCTCGGTGACGACATACTTGCGCCGCGGTGATCCCCAATTCGAGTCGCTCGCGCCCGATGCCGTGAGCCTCATCGTCATCATCGGCGTCGTGGCCACGGCGGTGATCGCCGCCGCCCGCCGCAATCCCACCATGGCCCGCCGCGAGGCCTGGCACGCCACGTTCGTGGCCGCTGGCGCCTTTGCCGTGGCGCTGGCCGCTTTCACGCGGTTCTTTCTCCCCGAGAGCGGCCCGCTGCCGGGCAGCGTGATGGCGCTCGTCGGGATCGTGCTCGTCTCGCTTGCCGGCGCAGTCGCAGGCCGCGGCCCGGCGCGAGGCCCCCGGCACGCGTGAGTCCCCGCGCGTCGGGCGCGCTGCCGCTGGCGGTGGTCCCGCCGGCCGTTGTTCTCTTCTTCGTGGTGCAGTGGGTGGCGCACGGTTCGATGGACGCGCCGTTCCTGGAGGCGCCTGACGGCGACGCCCTGCTGTCGACCCTCCACCGTGGCGCCTTCTTCGGCACCCTCGCCCTGGTCACGCCGCTGCTGGCGCTGCTCGCTGGCCTGAGCGCGCGCCCCCGACCTGCACCTGCCGGGCGGCCATGACCGGCCCCAGGATCACCGTCGGCGTAATCTCCGATACGCACGGACTGCTGCGTCCGGAGGCAGTGGCGGCCCTCCAGGGCTCGGACCGCATTCTGCACGCCGGCGATGTCGGCCCTGCAGACATCCTCGACCGGCTGCGCGAGATCGCGCCCACGACGGCCGTGCGCGGCAACGTGGATACGGCCGTGTGGGCCACGGCCCTGCCGCTGGCCGAGGTGATCCCGGTGGGCGGCCTCGACCTCTACATGCTGCACGACCGCGCCGCGCTCGACCTCGACCCGGCCGCGGCCGGCTTTGCCGCCGTCATCTTCGGCCATTCGCATCGCCCCGGCGCCGAGCGGCGCGGCGGGGTGCTCTACCTGAATCCCGGCAGCGCCGGTCCCCGCCGCTTCTCGCTCCCGGTGACCGTCGCCAGACTCACGATCGAGGCCGGAGTTCTGACTCACGAGATCGTCGACCTGGGCGGATGACGGGCGCCGGGCGGGATCGCCCCGGCCAGAGGCGCGGCCTGGGACAATGCGGCGGCTCAGCGCCGGCCGTCGTACCACACCGGGCAGCCGTCGGCCCGGCGCAGGGAGCGTCCGCCCGTGAGCACCGTGCGCGCCATGAAGCCGGCAATCTCGAGCGCGCGAGTAGAGCTCCAGCTTGCGGCCGCTCGTCGTCAGCGGGTGGCGGCGGAGGATCACGATGCGCCGGCCGGCGCGCCGCGCCGCCCGCTTCAGCCGGCGGAAGAGATCGATCTCCTCGCTCGCGTAGAGTTCCTCGCTGAAGCCCCCCACCGCGCGGAACGCCGCGGCCTCGACGAAGATGAACGACCCGGCGGCCCAGCGCGTCACCCGGCTGACGGCGTTCCACACGCCCACGCCGAAGGCCGCGAGCGCGCCGCCCGAGTCCATCACCACCGTGCTGCCGCCGGCAAGATACCGGCCCGTGGTGATGGCGTCGGCGACGTCGGCAAAGAGGCCAGGCGAGGGCCGCGAGTCGGCGTCCACGAAGACCAGCCACGACCCGACGGCCGCCGCCGCCGCGGCGTTGCGCGCGCGCGAGATCTGGTTCACCGGCTCGAAGACGACGCGGGCGCCGTGGGCCCGGGCGATGGCCGCCGTGCCGTCGCTGGAGTTGTTGTCGCAGACGATCAGCTCGCTCGTCCAGCCGCGCGACTCGAACACCGCCGTCGCTTTCTGGATGCTGGTCAGCGTCGCGCCGAGGCCGCCCGCTTCGTTGTAGGCGGGCACGAGCACGGA
This sequence comes from uncultured Acidobacteriota bacterium, assembly GCA_963834325.1. Classification (GTDB taxonomy): domain Bacteria; phylum Acidobacteriota; class Vicinamibacteria; order Vicinamibacterales; family UBA2999; genus CADEFD01. Next base: position 298,033 of record CAWIBL010000012.1, on the reverse strand, counting down.
GATGGTCACGGATCCATTCTACGTGCGGCCTACGGCGCCAGGCGGTTGTACTTGCGCAGCGTCTCGCGCAGGCGGTCGTGCGGCAGCCGCTCCACGCGGCGGCTGTTGGCGCCGGTCATCGTCTCGGCCGCCACCAGCGCGTTGATGATCGCCTCCTCGGTGGCCCAGGCGGTGGCGTCGAAGATCGGGCTGATCTCTTCGTTCGACACCATCGCCAGCGAGGCCAGGCCCGCGGCCTTGAAGGCGTCGGGATTGGCCGTGGAGAAGGCGAGGAAGATGTCGCCGGAGCCGTTGCCCGAGAGCCCGCCGGTGCGGGCCATGCCCAGCGTGGCCCGGCGCGCCAGGCGCTTCAACTGGTGCGGCAGCAGCGGCGCGTCGGTGGCCACGACGATGATGATCGAGCCCAGGTCGCCGCGCGCCGGATCGCCGGCGCAGGGCCGCCTGCGCCGGCGTCTGCGGGAGTTCGCGGCCGACCGGCGCGCCGGCCGACGAGCAGCTGCGACGCGGCGGCCGAAGTTCGCACTGCACCAGCACGCCGACGGTGTAGCTCGCGCCGCCCGCCGTCACCACGCGCGACGAGGTGCCGATGCCGCCCTTGAAGCCGTAGCACGACCATGCCGGTGCCGCCGCCGACGTTGCCCTCGGTCACGGCGCCGCCGCTCGCGCCGTCGAGCGCCTCGAAGGCGTGCGCGGTCCTTCACGTGGAAGCCGTTGATGTCGTTGAGCACGCCGTCGTAGGTCTCGGCCACGACCGGCAGCGACCACCAGTAGCCCGAGGCGTCGGGCGGGCCGCTCTTGAGGCGCCACTGCGATGACCGCGTCGCGCACCACGCCGACGCTGTGCGTGTTGGTGATCATCACCGGCCCTTCGAGGAAGCCCGACTCCTCGATCCAGGTGCGTGCCGGTCATCTCGCCGTTGCCGTTCTGCGAGTACCAGCCGGCAAACGACGGCTGGGCCATCGAGTCGCGGCCGCGCGGCAGCACCGCGGTGACGCCGGTGCGCACCGGCCCCTGCCCCACCGTGAGCGCGCCGTCGCCGGCGATGATGGTGGCGTGGCCGACGGTGACGCCGGCCACGTCGGTGATGGCGTTGAGCGGCCCCGGCGTGCCGTCGAACGGCACGCCCGAGGTCGCGGGCGCGCGGCGGCGCGCTGGCCGACACCGGAGACGACGCGGCCAGCACCGACGAGAGCAGCGTCAGGCCGCGCGGCCAGGGCGGCGAAGCGTGAGGTGCGCATGGTGGGCGAGTCTACCGCAGTGGTACACGGGCAACGGCGGACCCGGAGGCTCCGCCGCTGCGGTGTCGCCCGTCGAGCCCCGGCTCAGTTGCCGCCGGGCTTGCGCATCATCTGCTGGGTCGCCCGCTCGGTCGAGGGCGGGATCAGGCCCTTCGAGCGCATGTAGGGGATGGCCGTGCCGTAGACCTCGTTGCTGTGGGCGATGAGGTTGGCCAGCACCGACGCCGCGGGCGACGCTGTTCTGCCCCTGCTTGACCATCTCGACGGCGCTGGCGTCGGTCAGCGACTTGAACGCCTCGTCGCAGAAGGCGAACGAGTCGGCCAGCGCCTTGACGAACTCGGCCTTGCTGGCCTTCTTCTCGTTGTCGTTGCCCTGGTTGGGGTTGGCCATGCCGCGGGCGGCGGCGCAGGCGTTGAACTGGGCGTTGGCGGCGTGCCCCATCAGCTGCCCGAACGTGCGGACGTCCTTGGTCGGCATGAAGGTGTAGTCGCCCTCGGCCATCTCCTCGGACATCTCGGTGAGATTGCGCTTGATGTCGTCGTAGCTGCGCTGCAGGCCGGTCGACAGCGTGATGGTCTGCGGCGCGCCCTGCGCCATCTGGGCCTGGGCGGCGGGCACGGCGAGCGCCAGGACGAACAAACCGGTGACACACACACTTCATGATCGGAAACTCCTGTCGGCCCCAGATTGAGACGGCCGGACACCCGACTCTAGACGACCTGCCGGAATCGATCAACGAACGGTTGGCCGTCGGCCGCTCGGTCGACGACGGCGGCGTCGAGACGCTGACGAAGGGCCGCGATAGGCCGGGCGTCGGGCCGCGGTAGGCCAGCTCGTCGACCGTCGTCGAACACCGGCACATCGGTGCGCAGCGTGGCCAGTTCCGAAACGCAGCGCCAGGGCGCGGTCGCGCTTCAGCGTCGCCGCCAGCGCCCCGGCCCGGGCCACGTCCACCGTCCAGGCGCGGTAGTCGTCCGGAATCGCTTCGAGGTGCCCGTAGGCGGCCAGCACCGCGGCCGCCGACTTGGCGCCCCAGCCCGGCAGCCCGGGGAAGCCGTCGGCGCTGTCGCCGACCAGCGCGAGGTAGTCGGGGATCGAGGCCGGGCCGACGCCGAACCTCGCCACCACGCCGGCCTCGTCCCGCGGTCGTCCGGCGCAGCCGATCGAGCTGCACGACCCGCGTGCCGCGCACGCACTGCGCCAGGTCCTTGTCCGGCGTGCAGATGAGCACCTGGTCCACGCGCGGGTCGAGCGCGGCCTTGGCCGCGGCTGCCGCCAGCGCGTCGTCGGCCTCGAACTCCACCATCGGCCAGACGCGCACGCCCTAGCGCCTCGAGCGCCTCTTCGAGCAGCGCGGAACTGCGCCCACAGCAGCGGGTCGATGCCGTCGCCGGTCTTGTAGGCCGGGCCACAGGTGATTGCGGAACGACTCGATCACGTAGTCGGTGGCCACGCCCACGTGGGTGGCGCCGTCGTCGAGCATGCCGCGCACCGAGTTGAGCACGCCGCGCACCGCGCCCACCTCCTGGCCGTCGGCGTCGCGGGCTGGCGGGCACCGCGTAGAAATGGCGGAACAGCTCGAAGGTGCCATCGATGAGATGCACGTGCACGCCGACCAGCATACCCGCGCAGCGCTTCGGCGCGGTGCCGTGCTAGCGGCGCGTGCGGTAGCGGCGCGTGGCGCGTGCTATAACGGATGGACAGTCATGGCTACCACTCGCCGTCCCTCGCGCGTCGCCAGGCCCGCCCGGGCGTCGTCGTCCCGCATCGTCTCGGTCGGGCTGACGCAGATGGCCTGCGGCACCAGCGCCCGCGCCAACCTCACCCGGCAGCTCGCCCTGGCGCAACGCGCCGTCGAGCGCGGCGCGCAGATCGTCTGCACCCAGGAGCTGTTCCGCTCGCAGTACTTCTGCCAGTCCGAGAACCACGACTGCTTCGGCCTCGCCGAGACCATTCCCGGCCCGTCCACCGACGCCTTCCAGCAGTTTGCCGAGAAGCACGGCGTGGTCGTCGTCGCCTCGCTCTTCGAGAAGCGGGCGGCGGGGCTGTATCACAACACCGCGGCCATCATCGACGCCGACGGATCGCTGCTCGGCATCTATCGCAAGATGCACATCCCCGACGACCCGCTGTTCTACGAGAAGTTCTACTTCACGCCGGGCGACACCGGCTTCCGCGCCTGGAAGACCAGGTTCGGCACCATCGGCGTGCTCATCTGCTGGGACCAGTGGTATCCGGAGGCGGCGCGCCTCACGGCGCTGCAGGGCGCCGAGATCCTGTTCTATCCGACCGCCATCGGCTGGCACCCGGGCGAGAAAAAGCAGTACGGCCTGGCCCAGCATCAGTCGTGGGAAGTGATCCAGCGCAGTCACGCGGTGGCCAACGGCTGCTGGGTGGCGGTGGCCAACCGCATCGGCCACGAGATCGTGCACGGCCCCGACGGCAAGCCGGTCGACCCCGACGGCCTCGAGTTCTGGGGCGCAGTCGTTCGTGGCCTCGCCCGATGGCCTCGTGGTGCAGCGCGCCAGCACCAACCGCGAAGAAGTCCTGGTCGTGGAATGCGATCTGGCGCGCGTCGAATTCGCCCGCACCCACTGGCCGTTCCTGCGCGACCGGCGCATCGATGCCTACGGCCAGATCTCCGAACGCTTCATCGACTCGCCCGTCGGGCGCGGCCCGGCGCGGTAACCCGGTGAGCGCCGTCGCCACGCAGGCCCGCGCCCGGACGCTCCACGGCACGCCGGCCGAACAGGGCTTCGCGTTTCCGGCCGAGTGGGCCCCGCACGCGGCCACCTGGATCAGCTGGCCGCGGCCCGAGGGGATCTCGTTCCCCGGCTTCTATCACCGCTCGATCGCCGACGTGACGCGCGTGATTGCGGCCATCACCGCCTTCGAGCCGGTGCACCTCAACGTCCCCAACGCCAACTACGAGCGCATCGTCACGGCCACCCTGCGCGCCGCCGGCGTGCGCCTGTCGAAGGTGCACTTCCACCACATCCCGACCAACGAGTGCTGGACGCGCGATCACGGGCCGGCCTTCGTGCAGCGCACCCGGCGCGGCCGGGTCGAGACGGCGGTCGTGGACTGGGGCTTCAACGCCTGGGGCGGCAAGTATCCGCCGTGGGATGCCGACGACGCCGTGCCGACGCTGGTGGCCGCCGCGCTCGGCCTGCCGGTCTTCCGCCGTGGACCTGGTCATGGAAGGCGGCGCCATCGACGTGAACGGCGCCGGCACGCTGCTGACCACGACCTCGTGCCTGTTGAACAAGAACCGCAACCCCGGCGTGTCGAAAGCCGAGATCGAGTCGTACCTCAAGGCCTACTACGGCCAGCGCCAGGTGGTGTGGCTGGGCGAGGGCATCGCCGGCGACGACACCGACGGCCACGTCGACGACCTGGCCCGCTTCCTCGACGAGCGCACCGTGGTCACGGCGGTCGAACCCGATCCGAGCGACGACAATTTCCGGGTGCTCGCCGACAACCGCCGCCGCCTGGCCAGGGCCCGCGATGCCGACGGGCGGCCATTCACCGTCGTCGAGGTGCCGATGCCGGCCGCGGTCGTGCGCGACGGCCAACGGCTGCCGGCCACCTACGTGAACTTCCTGTTCGTGAACGGCGGCCTGCTCGTGCCCACCTTCGGGGATCGGCGCCGCGACCGCCAGGCCCTGGAGGTGCTGCAGCGGGCCCTGCCCGGGCGCCGCGTGGTCGGCGTCGACTGCCGCGCCCTCATCTGGGGGCTCGGCGCCATCCACTGCCTCACCCAGCAGCAGCCGCGCGGCTGACGCCGACGCCCTCACCGCGCGCGCTGGTAAAGTGGAGCCATGCGGACGCTGCCCTCGGGACGCCTGGCTGCCGACCTGGCGTTTTCGCGAGCCGCCGGAGCGCCGCTCGTCGACGGCAACGCGGTGCGGCTGCTGGCCGATGCCGCCGAGAACTACCCTGCCTGGCTCGACGCCATTGCCGCCGCCGAGCGGTTCATCCATTTCGAGAGCTACATCATCCACGGCGACCGCACCGGCCGGATGTTTGCCGAGGCGCTCATCGCCCGGGCCCGGGCCGGCGTCACCGTGCGCGTCATCTACGACTGGCTGGGCGCGCTCGGGGCCACGTCGCGCTCCTTCTGGCACCCGCTGCGTGAGGCCGGCGTGGAGGTGCGCGCCTTCAACCGTCCGGTGGCCTGGCGGCCCCTGGCCTGGCTGACGCGCGACCACCGCAAGATGCTGGCGGTGGACGGCCGCGTGGCCTACGTCTCGGGCCTGTGCGTCGGCAACGCCTGGGTCGGGTCCGACACGGTGGCGCCGTGGCGCGACACCGGGGTCGAGATCGCCGGGCCGGCCGTGGCCGACGTGCACGCCGAGTTCGGCGAGATCTGGGCGGCGATCGGCGCGCCCCTGCCAGCCGTGGAACTGCCGCCGCGCGGCGGCCATCCCGCGCCAGGGCGAGGTCGGGCTGCGCGTCATCGGCAGCCGTCCCGCGGCCGCCAGCATGATGCGTCTCGACACGCTCGTGGCCAGCCTGGCGCGCGAGCGGCTGTGGATCACCGACGCCTACTTCGTGGGCGTGCCCGGACACGTCCAGGCGCTCACCGCGGCGGCCGCCGACGGCGTCGACGTGCGGTTGCTCGTGCCCGGCGGCAGCGACCTGCCGCTGGTGCGCTCGTTCTCGCGCGCCACCTACCGCGGCCTCCTCGAGGGCGGCGTCCGGGTGTTCGAGTGGAACGGCTCGATGCTGCACGCCAAGACGGCCGTGGCCGACGGTCTGTGGGCCCGCGTCGGCTCGACCAACCTCAACCTGCAGAGCTGGCTCGGCAACTGGGAACTCGACGTCGCCGTCGAGGACGCGCCTTTTGCCGCGGCGATGGAGGCGATGTATCAGGCCGACCTCGAGAACGCCACCGAGGTGGTGCTGCCGACGCGCCACCGGGGCCACGCCCGCGCCACGACGAGCTGCCGGGGGCGCGCCGACGCCGCGCCTGGTCAAGTGGCGGCGACGCCGGGGCGGCGGCGGCCCTGGACGGGCCGCGGCCGGGGCCCTGCGCTTGGGCAACACCGTGGGCGCCGCCCTCACGGCCACCCGCGCGCTCGGCGCGGCCGAGGCCCCGACCCTGGCGGCGGGCGGCGGCACCTTGCTGGGTCTAGGGGCCCTGGCGGCGTGGAAGCCGGCGCTGCTCGCCTATCCCCTGGCGGCCGCCACCGGCTGGCTCGGTCTCACGCTGCTCGGTGCGGCCTGGCGAGCCTGGCGGCCCCGGCCCGAGGGGCCCCCACCCGGGTGATATACTGACTGGCTGTTGCGTCTGCCGGTAAGTGGTCAGGCCCTCCACCCGGAGGCCGGCCCGGATCCGGCGAAAGGACCGAGAGTCATGAAGCCCGCCATCCATCCCGAGTACCACGAAGTCACCGCCCACTGCGCCTGCGGCGCCAGCTGGACGACGCGTTCGACCAAGAAGGACGTCCACCTGGACATCTGCAGCAGCTGCCACCCGTTCTTCACGGGCCGCCAGAAGCTGATCGACACCGAAGGCCGCGTCGACCGCTTCAACAAGAAGTTCGGCGCGCAGACCGTCGACGCCCTCAAGGCCGCCACCAAGGCCAAGAAGGACGCCAAGGCGGCCAAGGCCAAGACCAACTAGTCGTCGTTGCTTTTCTTCCCCTCGTTGCCTTTCTTCCCGGCGTCGCCGTTGCGTGCACGGCGCGCGCCGAGGAAGAGGCCAGCCAGACCGGCGGCGCCAAGTCCAGCCGCGCCCACCCCCATCAGCGTCTTCGACCACCGGCTCGCCCGCTGCGGCGGTCCGCCGCGCACGAGTTGCCGATAGGCCTCGGCTTCGGGCGGCGGCGTCGGCGCCGGCCGTGGCCGGGCGTGCCCCTCGGGCGCGGGCACCCAGCGGCTGATGTAGGTGAACTGGTCAGACGCGCACAGCGGGCAGCGATACTCGTCGTGCACTTCCTCGCAGTCCAAACAGAGGCGGGCCGTCCGTAACTGCATGCTGCCAGTGTAACGTGGCCGGCGGTGCGGCCGGCGCGGTCCCCCCACGGCAGCAGGCTGGGCGGTCCGCATGCGGATGACGGGCGGCCAGCGCTGAGCGGCGTACACACGAAGGGCGGCTCCAGTGGAGCCGCCCTTCGCCATTTCACGGACCGGGTCTCGCGACCCGGCGCGCCGTCCCCGCGACCGGCCGGTTAGAAGCGAGCGGTGACGCCGAAGCGGATGATGCGCGGCGTCAGGATGCGGGTCGGCCGGCCCCAGGTCGAGCCGAGCCCCTCGTTCTGCAGCAACACGTGGTTGGCGTTGAGCACGTTGAACAGATCCATCGTGCCCTCGAGGCTGGCCGGGCCAAGGCGGAAGCGCTTGGCCGCGCGCAGGTCGAGGAACTGGTTGACGGTGTCCGTACGGTCCTCACCACGGCGGGCCACGCGGACCGTCGCGCTCGGCTGGGTCAGCGTCGGGGTCGTGAAGGTGAACACCTGGGTGCGGTTCAGCGGGTCACCGGCGCGGGCGTTGTACTTGGCCGCGAGCGTGATCTCCTGCCACGGCAGCATGTAGCTGCCCGACAGGTTGAAGACCCACGGCACATCGGTGAAGACCGAGCCGTCTTCGCGGTTGATGCGGCAGTTCGGGTCGTTGACGAGCGGACAGGCGCCGAGGTTGCCGCCCTGCGTGTAGGTGCCGCTGTGGTCGAAGCCGCGATGCTTCTGCAGCGACAGGCCGGCCAGCATCTGCCAGCGGTTCGACATCTTCTTCTGGATGTCGAAGGTGACGCCGTTGTAGTCGCTCTGCAGCACGTCGACGTTGGTGATGACGCGGTTCTGCTGGGTGCCGAACTGCGGCAGCAGCTTGTAGACGGTGATGTTCTCCACCTGGCCGCTCTCGGGGTTGGTGAAGGTGCGGGCCTCCGGGGTGTAGGCGTCGGCGGGCCGGGCCGCGTCGATGAGACCGAGGCCGTCGCGGTGCTGGCGGCGGTGGTAGCTGACGCCGAGCGCGAGGTTCTGGATCAGCTGATGTTCGACCCCGACATTGATCTCGTCGCTGTAGGGACGATTCGCATCCTGGTCGAAGGTCGGGAACAAGCCGCGCGCGAACGCCGGCACCGGGCCGAGTTCGCCGGCGTCGAGCCGCTGGTTGCTGTTGGCATCGGTCCAGGCGACGTTCTGGGTGGCCAGCGCGTTGAGGTTGGTGGCCTCCACGATCTCGGAGCCGAACTGGTTGTAGAAGCGGCCGAAATAGGCCTTGACGGCGGTCTGACCGTTGCCGAAGACGTCGTAGGAGAAGCCCAGGCGCGGCCCGACATTCATCGAGAAATCGTAGATGTCGGTCTTCTGGAACGCACGCTCGCCGACGTAGCGGCCGGCCGGGCTCGCCTGCTCGGGCAGGTAGCCCGAGGCGCCGTCGAAGCGCACGCCGATGTTGACGGTGGCGCGCCCGATCACCCAGCGGTCCTGGATGAACCCGCCCCACGTCTCCATCTTGTGATCGGAGACGATTGGCGTGTTGGCGATCTGGGCCTGGAACGGCATGCCGTCGCGCAGTTCGAGCAGGATGTCGCCGTTACGGACACGGTCGTAGCCCATGCGTTCCCACGACAACTGCACGCCGGCCTTGAAGTCGTGCGTGCCGCCGAGCAGCTGCGGCACGAAGTAGCTGTAGGTGCCGTTGGCCTGGTAGCGATGGTTGGGGTTGATCGACTGGATCTCGGCGGCGTTGATGCGCGTGTTGCGGATGGTGTCGCGCACGGCGATGTCGGTGGCGCCGTCCTGATAGCGGCTCGGGAACTCGCCCCACATCCGGCCGAAACGGGCATCGAAGACGCCGCGCTGACCAACCACCTGATTGACCTGCGCCACGAAGTTCTGCGCCGGCTGGTCCTGCAGCGTCGTCGCCAGATCCTCCACGAACAGATACGGGGAGTCGCGCCGGTGGAACCGGTACTTCAGATTGCGGTTGAACACGAACGAGGCCCGGGTGCTCGAGGTTGCCTGCCCGGTGATCTTGCCCATGTAGTTCTCGATCCGGTTGTCGTCGATGGCCTGCGAGCCGTCCTGGTTGCGAGCCCCGATCTGGAGCTGGTCGAGGCGCCAGCGGCGGGTGGCGCCGAAGAACCACAGCCGGTCCTTCTTGATCGGGCCGCCGAGCGTCGAGCTCCAGTCGTAGGACAGGTCCACCGGGTTGCCGGCAGCGCCGGTCTGGACCCCGGGCTGGAGGCCGAGACGCGCGCGCAGGTCGTCATCGACGTTCTCGCCCTGCAGTTTGTCGTTCATGAAGTAGAAGTTGTGGTCGCTCGTGAAGCGGTTGCCGCCCGACTTCGTGACCATGTTCATGTAGACGCCCGAGACATCGCTTTCCGCGGTGCCCGAGGCCGTCTGCATGTTGTATTCCTCGTACATCTCGAAGCCGTAGTACTGCATCGTGGCGCCGCCGCTGCCGCCGGCCCAGTTGGTCTTCAGGCCGTCGATCGAGAACGACTTCTGGCTGTCGGCCGAGCCGAACGCCTCGAGGTTGTACTGCTGCATGCCCTCGGTGCCGCCGACGTCGAGCCGGCCGGTGACCACGCCGGGCACCAGCCCGGCCATCACCCACGGGTTGCGGCCGGTGGGGATGTTCTCGTAGAGGTCCTTGCTGATGTTGGTCTGCGTGACCGTCGACGACACGTCCACGACCGGCGTCGCGCCGCTGACGGTGATGGTTTCCTGCAGCGAACCGACGCCCAGCTCGAGGTCGAGGCGGGTCGTGCGGTTGACCTGCACGGCCACGCCCTCGCGGGTCTGGGTCGTGAAGCCGGTGAGCTCGAAGGCCACGGTGTAGGTGCCTGGCGGCAGGCCGGTGATCGAGTAGAGTCCCGCCGTCGTGGTCACCATGGAGCGGGGGGCGCCCTCGCCGGAGACGGTGATGGTCACGCCCGGCAGCACGCCGCCCTGGGCGTCCCGCACAACGCCGGAAAGGGCGCCGGTCTGCTGGGCATCAGCCGTCGGGGTGCCGAGCGCCAGCCCCAGCGTGAGTACGGTCATCCATCGACAAAGCACGTTCATGAAGTTCGTCCTCCCAAAGACGTTTTTGTAGCTATGCATGGTCCGGTCATGCAAACGCCGTGCAAATCCACGGCGTGTGACGAATGGAGCGCGTGGTCGGTTCCACGCCTGAAAACGCGGACTTCAAATTGATGAGTTGGTGACTGATCCTGAGATTTGGATCATTTGGGGGCGGCGCGGCCGGGGATCCGGGCTGGCGGTACAAACGAAGGGCGGCTCCCCGGAGGAGAGCCGCCCTTGTGTGAGGTCCGAACCCGCGTTTAGAAGTTGAGGCTGAAGCCCACGCGGATGATGCGCGGCGACAAGATCTCGCTCGGGAACAGGTAGGTGCTGCCGACGACGCCGTTGACGCCGGTGGCGGTGTCGGCGTTGCCGATGTTGAAGAAGTCCACCTGAGGGGTAAGGCTGCGGCTGCCGAAGCGGAACGACTTCGAGAGGCGCAGGTCGACCATGGTGACGGCATCGAGGCGCTCGTCGCCGCGGTTGCTGAGCAGCACGGTCTGCGTCGCGCGGGTCATGTTGACGCCGGCCGCCAGGGCCTGCGCGCGGGTCACCGACGCGGTCGACACGTAGGGGTAGCCGCTGTTGGAGATGAGCGTGCCGGCCACGTTCACGTCCCAGGGCAGGCGGTAGCTGCCCGAAAGGCGGAAGGCCACCTGCGAGTCGCTGCCGATGATGCCGTCGGGGTAGGTGGTGTTGTTGGGGTCGTTCAGGTCGGCCGTGGCCGACTGCCCGGTGTTGACGTTCACGCCGCCGGTGTTCTTGCCAATGGTGAGGCCGGCCACCATCTGCCAGTTGTCCGAGAAGCGCTTGTTGGCCGTGAACTCGACGCCCTGGTAGGTGGTGTCGAGGTATTCCTGGTTGTCGCGGACGTTGTTCTGCGCGCTGGCCAGGGCGGAATTCAGGTTGTAGATGGTGACCGTCACCGGCTTGGGAGCGGCCAGCGTGCCGCCCGGGCCGTTCGGAATCGTCAGCTGGAAGGGCGTGTAGGCGCTGGTCGGCACGGCGGCGTTCCTGACGCCGAGCTGCGCCCGGTTGGTGCGGTAGTAGTACATCGCGCCGACGCGGATGGCGCCGGAGAGCTGCTGTTCGATGCCGGCCGTGATCTCATCGGAGTAGGGCCAGTCGACGCCGTCGGCGTAGAAGGTGGAGACGCCGCCGCTGAAGGCCGAGCAGGTCGCCACGTTCACTTCCGATTCCTGGAAGCGGCCGTCGCCGTTCGGGTCGGTCCAGGGGCAGGTGCGGTTGCCGTTGGTGAGCGGGTTCACGTTGGTGACCCGGTCGATGCCGGTCTGCAGGCCGTAGCGGCTGTAGGAGGCCTTGAGGGCCGTGCGGCCGCTGCCGGTGAGGTCGTAGGCCGCGCCGGTGCGCCACACGAAGATGTTCTGGTTGAGGGCGTCCTGTTCGGGCACGTTGCGGGCGGGCGCGAAGCGGCCGGCCGGCGCCGACTGCTCGGGCAGCACGCCGTTGTAGCGGTCGTAGCGCACGCCGAGGTTCAGCGTGAGGCGGTTGAGCGACCAGCTGTCCTGCAGGAACAGGCCGAGCAGGTTGGCGATGTTCTTGGAGGTCACCGGGGTGTTGAACTGGCGCACGAGCGCCGGCACGCCGTTGTTGTATTCGACGTAGTGGTCGCCGCGGACCGAGTACTGCGATTCATAGGAGAGCCGGCCGGCCTGCACGCCGGCCTTGAACAGGTGCTCGCCCCCCTTGTTGATGCCGTAGGTGAAGACGTTGTCCCACTGCGTCCGCGAGTTCGGCTGGTGCTCTTCGCGCGTGGCCGCCACGAAGGCCTCCGAGCGGGCCGTGTCGACGCGGCGAATGGCGTCGGCGGCCGTGCCCGGCTGGTAGAGGTAGTTGGTCTGCCCGTCCATGACGCTGAAGTTCGACTCGAACACCAGGCGGTCCCGGATGCCCGTGTACTTCACCTGCGTCGTCGACGCGGGGTTGGTCTGCACGAGCGAGGCGATGTCCTCGACGATGTTCGGCGGGGTGTCGCGCCGGTGACCGCGGATCTTGTCGTTCCACAGGTAAGAGGCCACCAGCTTCTGGTTGGTCGTGAGCTGCGCCACGGCCTTGCCCGAGTAGTTCTTCAGGTCGTTGTCGTCGAGCGCCTGGCTGCCGTCGGGGTTGCGGGCATTGACCAGCTTGTTGACCACCCACTTGCGCACGGTGCCGTTCACCCACAGGCGGTTCTGCACGATGGCGCCGCCGCCGGCGACGTTCAGGTCGTAGGTCTTCTTGGTGGGATTGCCGAGGAAGTTCGGGTTGACCTTCTGCGTGGCCGCCCAGTTCTCGCCCTGGAGGTCGTCGTTGGCGAAGTTGTAGCGGATGTTGCCGCTCCACTTGTTGCTGCCGATCTTGGTCACCATGTTGATGGAGACGCCGCCGGCCAGCACTTCCGCGGGAATGGCCGAGGTCATGTAGTTGACCTCTTCGAACATGCCCTGGTCGTAGTAGAGCATCGTGGCGCCGCCGCCGCCGCCGGGCCAGTTCACCGAGGCGCCGTCGATGCTGTAGGTCACGTCGTTGGTGTTGGAGCCGTGCGACGACATGCTGCTCTGCTGCATCGACTGGGTGCCGCCGACGTCATAGGTGCTGACCTGCACGCCGGGGATGATCTTGGCCAGGGACCAGGGGTCGCGGCCGGTGGGCACGCCCTCGAGGATTTCCTGGTTCATGACCGTCTGCTGGACGTTGGAGCGGACGTCGACGGTGGGCGACGCGCCGGTGACCGTGATGGTCTCGGTGAGGGCGCCGACCTCGAGCTTCGCGCTGATCGTGGCCACGAAGCCGGCGCTGATGCGCACGTCGGGGCGGTCGACCGACTTGAAGCCCTGCAATTCGAACTTGACGTCGTAGCCGCCGGGGGCCAGCCGGTCGAACCGGTAGGCGCCGGTGGCATCGGTCACCATCGACTGTGTGCCGCCGATGATGCGATCGCTCGTCAGGGTCACGTTGACCCCGGGCAGGACCGCACCGCTGTCGTCCGACACCGAACCCGTAATCGACCCGGTTTGCTGCTGGGCGTGTGCCATGGGCACCGCGAGCAGCAGAGCCGCACAGGCGGCAACCGCTACTACCACTCGACGAATATTCATCTCTGCTCCTTCAGGTCTTCACTCTTTAGTACTGCCGAAATTGCGCCGTGCGCAACGCGTTACTGTACCGCAGGAATCGCTGTTTCCGGGCGGAAAACGTCACGCAATGGCCGTATGGACGCAATCCAGAAACCGGGACTATTCGATCCGGTCGTCGTCCAGCTGCGTGATCAACTGACCCGGGGCGGGACGGTGCAGCTTGCGGTCGAGCCGGGCCAGGCGACGCTGTGCATTGGCGCGATGCCGGTCGGCCAGGGGCTCGGCCAGGGCGGCCAGCACCAGCGTCCGGGCGGCGCCGAAATCGCGGGCCCGGTGCTCCTGATAGATGGCCAGCGCTTCCCGGGCCTCGCGCCGGACGAGCGCCGAGACGCCGCGCGTGGCCAGCAGCGCCCGCCAGGCCTCGGCGGCGGCATCGACCCGGCCGGCACGCCGCAGGCACAGCGCCAGGCGGCGCAACGCCTCGCCCCGGAGCCGGGCATCGCCGACGGCGGCGCCCTGGCCGGCGGCGCGGGCGTAGCAGGCCTCGGCCTCGGCCCGGCTGCCCAGCCGCTCGTAGATGCGGCCCAGGCCCAGGCACTCGTAGCCCTGGACCGCCACCGCCGGCCCGCGCACGACCAGCGTGGCGGCGCGGGCGCAGACGAGCAGCGTCGACAGCAGGTCGAGGCGGTTGTGCTCGAGCACCGCCTCGAGCGGCTCGGCCCGGCCGTCGCGGGCGAACTGGAAGAACCGCGCCGGGATCTCGAAGCCGGGCACGTCGCCGACGCGGTGCACGCCCGACAGCCGTTTCTCGAGCACGCCGAGCGAGCAGCTCGACTCGTCGGGGTCGGGACCGGCCAGCTCGGGCCGATCGCGCCAGAAGCGCCGGGCCGGATGGAGCGCGTCGAGGTGCGGCAGGTCGCCCCACGGCCAGGCCAAGCGGTTGAAGCTGAAGCGCATCTCGAGCAGCGGCAGGTCGAAGGTGCGGCCGTTGAAGGTGATGATGGCGGAGCGGTCGCTCATCCACTCGGCCAGCGTCGCCAGCTGCGCCCGCTCGTGCTCGAAGCCGGGCGACAGGAACTGGCGCACGACCACGCTGTCGCCGTCGAGGCGCGCGCAGCCGACGAGGAACGCCTGGGTCCCGGCGCCGCCGGCCAGGCCGGTCGTTTCCAGGTCGATCACGCACAAGCCGTCGAGTTCGCTGGCCGCTGTCAGCGGCGCGGCGGCGCTGGCGCGCAGCCCGGGCCAGGCGCGCCGCAACAACCCCAGCCCTTCGGCCGACTCGCGCAGCGTGCGCACTACCTCGCCGACTAGATGCCGGCCATGACGTGCGTCGGCGGGATAAACACGATCGACGACGATGCACTGGCCCTCGGCCCGCTCGGCGACGACGCCGCCCAGGGTGGCGGCGGCGCGGCGAACGCGCGCGGTGCGATCGGCGGGCGCCGGGTCGGCGGTCGCGCCCGCTCCGGCCCCGGGCGGCGAGGCGGGCGGCCGCCCGTCGGCGTCGGCGTCGACGCGGGGCACGGGAGAGCCGCCGACCACGGCTCGCAGACGGTCGGCCAGCGACGGGCGCATGGTCATCAGAAGGGCGCGTCCTCGAGGGCCGGGCGGGCGGCCCCCTCGGGCAGCGCCGGGTCGGTCCCGAGCGCCGCCAGGAGCGCCAGGGCCACGATCTTGGCGCGCGGCCCCGTTTCGCCAATCGGCCCCACGCACGTCGGGCAGCCGTGGTCGCATTCGCACCCGGCGATGAGCTCGCGGGTGCGGCCGAGCAGGTCGTGGTGCATGCCGTGGAGGGGCGCCGAGAAGCCGATGCCGCCGGGGAAGGCGTCGTAGAGATAGATGCGCGGCTCGTCGCCGAGGCTCTCGGGAATGGCGGTCCGGCCGCCGACCGGCCCGGTTTCCCCGTCGGCGTCGTCGCCCTGGCCGAAGGCCACGCCGAGGTCGCGGGCGTCGCACATGAGCAGGAGCGTGGCCACGTTCTTCATGGCGAAGCCGAGACCGACGACGCCGTCGCGCTTGTCGTCCTTGGACCACGGCAGGGCCTGCATCGTGGCCCGCGGCACCGACAGCCAGTAGGCGGTCGTGTGCATCTGTTGTTCGGGCAGGTCGAGCTCGCCCGAGCCGACGTTCTCGTTGGTGTAGAACTTGATCTTCTTGAACCCGACGACGCGCGACGACACGTGCACGTCGCCGTGCGCGATGGTCTGGCCGGCGCCCTCCGCGATGTCGAGCACGGTGACCTTGGAGTAGGAGATGGCCGTCGTGTAGTAGTCGCAGTCGACGTCGCGGACAAACGCCTTGCGGTTGTCGTAGTCGAGCGCTTCGACCTGATACAGCCGGCCCTCCACGATGTAGATCGCCTTGGGATGGAGGGTGGTCGGGCCGCTCGTGAAGTCGGTCTCGCCGATGACCTTGGCGCCGGCGCCGATGTCGACGATGACGAAGTTGTCCGAGGTGATCGAGCGCAGGCTCACGGCATCGGCCGGATAGCTCTCGCTCGTCCAGTTCCACTGCCCCGGCTCGTCGCCCTCGGGGTCGCCCGAGCGGTGCACCAGGCCGTTCTCGCGCAGGATCATCAGCACCTCCTGCACGTCGACCGAGCCGAAGGTGTCGGCGCCGCTGAAGGGCAGCTCGAAGGCCGCGCACTTCACGTGGTCGACCAGGATGTGCAGGTTGTCGGGATTGACCAGGGCATGTTCCGGCGAGGCGTCGAAGAAGTAGGCCGGGTGCTTGGCCACGAACTGATCGATGGGCGCGCTCGACGCCACCATCACCGCGGCGGAACGGGCGGCGCGGCGGCCGGCGCGGCCGGCGCGCTGCCAGGTGGCGGCAATGGTGCCGGGATAGCCGGCCATGATCGAGACGTCGAGGGCGCCGATGTCGATGCCGAGCTCGAGCGCGTTGGTCGAGACCACGCCGCGCACCTTGCCCTCGCGCAGGCCCTTCTCGATCTCGCGCCGGCGCAGCGGCAGGTAGCCGCCGCGGTAGCCGCGGATCTGCTCGGCCATGCCCGGCACGGTCTCGAAGTCTTCCTTCAGATAGGTGGTGAGGATCTCGGTGGCCAGCCGGCTCTGCGCAAACACGATCACCTGCAGGTTGCGGCGCAGGAATTCCCCGGCCACGCGTCGCGCTTCCGCCAGATAGGACCGGCGGATGCCCAGCTCGCGATTCACCACCGGCGGATTCACGAACACGATGAACTTCTCGCCGCGCGGCGCCCCGCTCTCGGCGATGTGCGAGAAGGGCCGCTCGGCCAGCCGCTCGGCCAGCTCGCGCGGGTTGGCGATGGTGGCCGACGAGCAGATGAACTGCGGATCCGAGCCGTAGTGGCGGCAGATGCGCTGCAGCCGGCGCAGCACGTTGCACAAGTGGCTGCCGAACACGCCGCGGTAGGCGTGCAGCTCGTCGATCACCACGTACTTCAGGTTCTCGAACAGCTTGGCCCAGCGCGGATGATGCGGCAGGATGCCGGCGTGCAGCATGTCGGGATTGGTGAGCGCGATGTGCGCGCGCGTCCGGATGGTCTTGCGGGCATCGGCCGGCGTGTCGCCGTCGTAGGTGTGGACGCCGATGTCGTCGGCGCCCTCGGCGCTGATGAGGGCCGTGAGCTCGTGCAGCTCCGCCATCTGATCCTGCGCCAGCGCCTTGGTCGGGAACAGGTACAAGGCGCGCGCCCCGGGATCCTTCAGGATGGCGTCGAGCACGGGCAGGTTGTAGCAGAGCGTCTTGCCCGATGCGGTCGGCGTCGTGACCACGATGTGCTCGCCGGCGATGACGCGCTGGTAGGCCTCGGCCTGGTGGCAGTAGAGCTGACGCAGGCCCCGGCCCTCGAGCGCCGCCTTTAGGCGCGGGTCGAGGCCGGCCGGGTAAGGCTCGAACTTCGCCGCGACCGGGGCCAGCCGCCGCACCGCCGTGATGACGCCCTCGGGCGTGTCGGGCCGCTCGAGCCACGGCCCGGGCGCCAGGTGTTCCAGCGCGCCGCGCAGGGCGAGGTCTTTGCGCTCGACGGAGGAGCCGGGCGCCGGAAGGGAGGGGGTCGGCTTGGCTGACATGCGCAATTCCGGGAGTCCGGGCATCGTACTAGCGCCGCGAAAGACGATCAACAGGCGAAAGTAGGCCGGGCGTCGCCCGCCGCCATGCCGGGACCTCGCAGAAATTGCAGCGCGTCGATTTGTAACCGTGACAGGCCCCGTTACAATTGCCCGCCGGCCAGGGGCGCGACGATGAGGCGCGTGACGATGTCGATGAGCTGGCGGCGATGGTCGCGACGCTCCTCGCTGACGTCGGGGGACGACGTCGTCACGATGACCAGGCGCAGCGCCGGCACGACGAAGGCGTACTGGCCGCCGTAGCCCCAGGCAAAGCACGTCTCGTGGCCGGCCAGGTCGTGCACCCACCAGCCGTAGCCGTACCTGCGGTCGCGGAGCGGGTCGGGGCGGCCGCCCGGCCCCGCGCCGCGGGCCCACGACGGCAACTCGCGGGCGCGGCCCTCGCACGATTTCCGCACCCAGGCCTCGGGGAGCACCTGCTGCCCCCCGGCCCGCCCGCCGTTCAGATACAGCTCGGCGAAGGCGAGCAGCTGGCGCGAGGTCATGAGCATGTCGTTGCCGCCGAAGAAGATGCCCTGCGGGTCACGCGGCCACGGCGGCAGGCGGAACCCGAGCGGCCGGGCCAGCGCGTCGTTGGCGAAGCTCCACGTGGTGCGGCCGGTGGCCTTGGTCAGGATGGCCGAGAGCAAGTGGCTGTTGCCGGTGCTGTACTCCATCGAGTCGCCCGGCGCCGAAGTCATGGGCCGGCTGAGCGCATGTTGCACCCAGTTGCGGCTCGACACCCAGGCGCCGTACTGGCGCCCGCTCGTGCCCGGCGAGTCCCGAGCGCATGGTCAACAGGTCTTCGACGGTGATGGTCTGCCGGGCGCGTTCGGCCGAGGCCCGCAGCTCGGGAAAGTAGCTGGCGATGGGCTCGCTCACGCCCTTCATCAGCCCGCGGTCGATGGCGATGCCGACGAGGGCCGAGATCACGCTCTTCGAGGCCGACTTCACGTTGACCGGCCGGTCGGCCCGGGCCCCGCCGTAATAGCGCTCGACGAGAAGCTGGCCGTCCCGGCTCACGAGCAGGCTGCGCAGTTGCGGCAGGCCGCGCGCGGCGGCATCGACCGCGGCGGCGTTGAACCGAGTGGCGCCAGGGTCGTCGGTCCCGGGCGGGGCCGTCTGACCGCCGGCCGACAGGGCCGCCAGCGCCAGCCCGGTCACGGCCAGGGCCGCGCTCGACCAGAGGCGCCACGCCGACGTGCGGCCGAGGGGGAAGGCTGGGAGTCGGTCGGCTGCCATCGCGGTGCCCTCGATGCTACTCCGCGATGCGCGCGTGCCGTCCGCCGCCGAGCCTGACCACGCCGAACGCGAGGAGCAGACCCGGGTAGACGAGGCCGCCCACCACCACGGCCAGCAGCGACTCGCGCAGCCCCAGCACCGCCACCGCCGCCGCCATCCCCGCCCCGGCCAGCAGGCACTTGGCCAGCGCCGCGACCGGCGTTTTCCCCGGAATCAGCCGCCGCGCCGCCAGGGACGCCAGGCCGAGACGCACGACTTCACTGGCCACCGTGGCCCACGCCGCGCCCACGAGACCGTAGCGCGGGATGACCACGAGATTGAGCGACACGTTCACCACCGTCGTCACGAGGTTGACCCGCAGCAGGGCCCGTTCGCGCTGGCGGGCGATGAGGGCGGCCACGGCGACCTCGCGCAGGGCGCCGATGGGCACGGCCAGGACCAGCACCTGCAGGGCGGTGGCGGCCGGCGCGTAGGCGGCGCCGAAGAGCAGGCCGATGACGAGCGGCGCCACCAGCGCGCCGCCGGCGGCCACCGGCACCGTGACGGCCAGGGCGGTGACGAGAGCCGTGTTGTAGGTGGCGGCCATCGCCGGAGTGGGCGGGGCCGCGCCGGCCAGCGCCGGCAGCACGGTGTGCGCGTAGGCAATCATCAGGTTGGCGCAAAACGAGATGAGCACGTAGGCTGCGGCGTAGTGCCCGGCCGCCGCTTCCCCGCCGAGCACCCGCAGCATCAGCAGGTCGATGTTGTAGAGGACGAGACCGAGCAGCGTGAAGAGCGCGAGCCGCCGGCCGCGGCTGAGCAGCGCGGCCACCGGCGCGGGGTTGCCGGCGCGGCGCAGATCGACACCCAGGGCTCGGGAGACCGCGCACGAGCAGCAGCGCCGCGGCCAGCCCGCCGACGACCACCGCCACCGGGGCGCGGAGCACGTCGCCGGGACCGCGCACCAGCGCGAACGTGAGCGCGGCCGTCAGCAGTTCCCCGACGATCCGCGAGACGGCCACCGGCCGGGGGTGCTGCAGGCCCAGGTAGACCCAGCGCACGCTGAGGGCGATGGCCGGGAGCCCGAACCCGAAGAGGGCCAGCACCAGGCCGTCGGGTTGCGGCAACAGGAACGCGCCGGCCGGGACGAGGAGGAGCAGCAGCACCGCCGCCACGCGCAGCCGATACTTCAGCACGCCGGCCAGAATCGCGTTGACGTGTCCGGCGCCGGCCGCGGCATCGGTCATGCCCCCGAGTTCCACGCCGCCATCGGCAATCTGCGACAGGTAGAGCATGACCCCGGCGGCCACGGCCACGACCCCGTAGACCTCCGGACCGAGCGTGCGGGCGAGATAGACCGTCGCGCCGAACGCGACCAGCCGCGCGGCCGCCTCGCCCACGGCCAGGGCCAGTGAACCGGTGACCGGCCGGGCCGTCATCCTAGGCCCGGTTCCCGGCGAGGCGCGCGGCCACGGCGGGATTCGCCAGCACCCCGGCGAAATCGGGATCGCGCGGCAGCCGCCAGCGCGTGAACGGGCCCAGTTGCGCCAGCGGCGCCGCGAGGTGCTCGAGGACCGGCTCGACGTCGTCCTGCAGCGCGTAGAGGGCGGCCATGTAGTAGCGCGTGTAGGGATCGTCGGCGCCCGTGGCCAGCCGCCGGTTGAAGGCCTCGATGCCCAGGTCGGCAAAGGCGCGCGACTCGAGCGGCTCTCCCTTGCGAAGATAGACGGCGGCCAGCTTCTGGTGCACCTCGATGATCGAGCGATCGCGCAGGCCGTGATCGGTACTCGTCAGGAACGTCAGCTCGCGCCGGTACTCGCGCACCGCCTCGTCGTAGCGGCCGCGCAGGTAATGGACGTAGCCGAGCCGGGTGTGCGCCCCGACGACAATCAGCCCCTGGGCGCCGGACATCGCCTTCTGCTGCAGTTCGACCGCGGCCCCGGCGGCGCGTTCGGCGCCGTCGAGATCCCCCGAGAGGGCCTGCAACAACGCGAGCTGCAGGTAGGTGTAGCCGGCCTCCGGCGCCAGCGCCGCGGCGCGCTCGAAGTGCGAGATGGCCTGGGCGATCTCGGCGTGGCCGAACCACAACACCCGCGCCATCTGGGCGTGGGCCAGGGCGCTGTCGGGTTCGAGGATCAAGCCGCGGCGAATCGCCGCTTCGGCGCCGGCGTTGTCGCCCATGCTGGCCAGTGTCTGCCCCAGACGCACGTGCGCTTCGGCCCGCTCGGGCGCGGTGGCCACGGCCCGCTCGAGCAGGGCCCGGCTGCGCTCGAGCACGTGCGGCAGGTTCATGAAGGCGCCGCGCAGTTGCAGGGCGCCGCCCAGGGCGATGAGGGCATCGACGTAGTCGGGCTCCTGCGTCAGCGCCTGCTCGAAGAGGGCGATGGCCCGCTCCACCGATTCGGGCGTGGCCAGGCGCAGGTTCAGCATGCCGCGCGAATAAGCCTCGAAGGCCTGGGCCGAGTGGGCGTCGGCGCCGATGGCGCGGCGCTCGCTCGACTCGAGTTCACGCTGCAGCCCCTGCCGCACCAGGTCCTCGACCAGGCGGTCCTGCAGCTCGAAGATCTCGTTCATGGTGCCGTCGAGTTTGGTGGCCGACACGGTGCGCCCGGCCTCGACGCCGACGATCTGCGCCGTGATGCGGACGCGGTCGCCCAGGCGCTGCACGGCGCCGGCCACCACCCACGTGGCGCCGAGCCGGCGGCCCAGCTCGATCGACTGGTGCTCGTCGACGACCCGGCCCGGTTGAGCCCCGGCGCTACGCTGCACGTCGAAGATCTGCTCGCGCGCGATGGTGCGCAGGCCGCGCACCTTGGCGAAATCAGTGGTCAGCGACTCGGCCATCCCCTGCCCCACCCACTCGTCGGCCGGATTGCCGGTGAGGTTGGCAAAGGTGAGCACCGCCACCGACCGCTCGGCGGAGGCCGGCGCCGCTGGGGCGGCGCCCTGTCCGAAGCCGACCGGCGGCAGGTGCATGCCCGGCCGCCAGGTGTGATGGCCGCTCGACGGCGCCGTGCGCAGCAGCCGTTCGCGCGCGTGGTGCAGGTCCACGTAGAGCTCGCGGGCCGACTGGTAGCGGTAGGCCGGATCCTTGGTCAGGGCCTTGCGCACCACCGCCTCGACATCGGCCGGCACGGCGTAGTTGTAGCGCGCCAGCGCGTCGGGCTCCTGGTTCAGGATGCGGTCGGCGGCATCGGCGACGGTGTCGGCGAGAAACGGCGGGCGGCCGGTGAACATCTCGTAGAGCACGGCGCCCAGGCCGAAGAGATCGGCGCGATGATCGACCTCGGCGCCGCGCAGCTGTTCGGGCGCCATGTAGTTCAGCGTGCCCAGCACCATGCCGGGCGTGGTCACGCCCATGGTCCTGGCGGCGGCGCCGTCGGCGCGCTTCAGGAACTTGGCCAGGCCGAAGTCGAGCACCTTCACCAGCTGCCGGCTGGTCAGCATGACGTTGGCCGGCTTGATGTCGCGGTGCACGATGCCGCGCGTGTGCGCCTCGTCGAGCGCGTCGGCGACCTGCATGCCGATCTCGAGCGCCTCGGGCGTGGCCATGGGTCCGCGCGTCAGGCGGCTGGAGAGCAGCTCGCCCTCCACGTATTCCATGGCGATGAAGAGGTCGGGGCCGTGCTCGACCAGGTCGTAGGTCACGGCGATGTGGGGCGAGCGCAGGAGCGAAGCGGCCCGGGCCTCGCGCACCAGCCGCTCGCGGGCGTCGGGGTCGGCGCTGTCGGACGAGGTCAGGAACTTGAGCGCCACCTGGCGGCCCAGGCGCGTATCCTCGGCCAGGAACACTTCGCCCATGCCGCCGGCGCCAAGACGGCTGAGCACGCGGTAGTGCAGCAGCTGCGAGCCGACGCCGGGGACGCCCGAGGACATGCGCATATTCTAGTCGGCGACCCGCCGCCGGCGAGGCGCGGCTAGAACGACCGGCTCTGACAGCCGTCGACGACGATCGAGGTGCCGCTCACCCAGCTGGCCCTGGCCGAGGCCAGGAACGTCACGACGTCGCCGACCTCGTCGGCGCGGCCGAAACGGCCGAACGGCAGTTCGGCGGCGATGAACCGGGCGATGCCCTCGGGATCGGCCTGCTGGCGCTTGTGCCACGAGCCGCCCGGGAACGAGATCGAGCCGGGCGAGACGCTGTTGACCCGGATGTTGTCCCCGGCCAGCTGTTGGGCGAGCGACTTGCCGAGGCTGATTTCGGCCGCCTTCACCGCGTTGTAGGTCATGCGGCCGCCGGCCTCGCGGCCGAAGATCGACGAGATGATGACGATGGCGCCGCCGCCGCGGGCGCGCATCGACGGCACCACCAGGCGCGAAGCGCGGATGGCCGGGAAGAGCGTGTGGTCGAACGCCTCCTGCCACTCGGCGTCGGTCGTTGCCAGAAGGTCCCCGCCACGGGCCAGGGCCACGTTGTTCACGAGCACGTCCACGCCGCCGAAGCGTTCGATGGTGGCCTCGACCACCGCCGCGATGCCCTCGGCGGTGGCCAGGTCGGCGCGCACGGCCAGCACCTCGGCCGGCGCGGTTGCGGCCGCCGCCAGTTCGCGAGCGGCCTGGGCCAGGGCGTCCTCACCGCGGGCCGAGATGCACACATGGCAGCCTTCGGCGGCCAGCGCGCGGGCGCTGGCCAGCCCCAGCCCCCGGCTCGAACCGGTGACGATGGCGACTTTTCCCTGCAGCTCGAGATCCATGCGTTGACGGCCTCAGGCCGGGGGCAGCCCGGCGAGGAAATCCTCGATGCTCGCCTCGAAGGCCGTGCCCTGCTCGAGGTTCGACAGGTGGCCGGCGCCGGTGATGCGCACGAGCGAAGCGTTGGGCAGGGCGGCGGCCATGGCTTCGGATTCGGCCGGCGGCGTGAGCAGGTCCTCGTCGCCGACCACGACCAGCGCGGGCACGGCCATCGACGGCAGCAGCGGCGTCGAATCGGGACGCTCCATCATGCGCACCACCGCGTCGCGAATCGCCCGCGGCGACTGGCGCTTGATGAGCAGCCGTACGGTCTCTTCGGCATCGGGATTCTGCTCGCGCGTCGTGGCCCCGAGCAGCTTCGGCATCATGTCGCGGGCCACGCCCTGGGGGCCGTCGTGCTCGAGCACGGTGAGCATCGTCTTGCGGGCGGCGCGGGCTTCGAGCGAGTCGGCGCCGGCGCGGGTGTCGGCCAGGATGAGCGCGCGCACCAGGCCGGGCGTGCGCCGCATGACGGCGAAGGCCACATACCCGCCGAGCGACAGGCCCGCGAGCACCACCGGCCCGCCGGCCACTTCCCGCACGAGCGCGGCGACGTCCTCGGCGTAGTCGTCGATGGTCGGAGTGGCGTCGTCGGGGCGCGGATCGGTCGACCCGCCGAAACCCCGGAGGTCGGGGGCCAGGATGCGCCAGCCGTCGAAGGCGCCGCGGAACTGCGGCTCCCACATCTGCGACCCCAGCGGGAAGGCATGCACCAGCACGATGGCCGGCTTTCCCGAGGCGCCCGGATCGTTGTCCAGGTAAGCGAGCGTGCGGGAGCCTAGCTGCAGGTACTGGCGGACCACGTGCCGATCTTACCGCACCGGCGCGTGAATGGCTTCGAGCACGGCCGGACCGAGCTCGTCGGCCTTCTTCGCGCCGACACCGTAGACATGGCGCAGGGCCTCGATGGTCGTGGGCTTGAGCCGGGCCAGCTCGCGCAGCGTGGTGTCGTGGAAGATGACGTAGGGTGGCACGCCGCGGGCGCGGGCCACGGTAAGGCGCAGGGCGCGCAGGCGCTCGAACAGATCGCGGTCCACGCCTTCCCAGCCCTCGGTTTCGGCGCGGGAGCGGCGCTGGGCGCGGGCCGGATCGGCCCGCCGCTGACGGGCCAGCGCCAGGTCGGGGGCGGCGCCGGCGTCCTTGAGCAGGTCCACGCCGGTCTCGGTGAGGGCCAGCACCGGATACTGATCGTCGGTCTGGCGGAGCAGCCCGAGCGCCAGCAGCTGATCGATGTAGCCCCGGACCTCGTCGATGCTCGCGCCGGCCAGCAGGCCGAAGGTGGTGAGCGTGGCGTGACCGCGCGCCGTGACCTGTTCGGAGGCGTGGCCGCGCAGCACGTTGGTGACGTGGCCGGCGCCGAAACGCTGCCCGACGCGAGCCACGCACGACAGGATCTTCCGCGCCGTGGTCACCGCATCCGGCACCGGCTCGAGTTCGCCGAGGCAGAAATCGCAGGCGCCGCAATCGTCCTTGCCGTAGCGTTCGCCGAAGTGCGCGAGCAGGTGCTTGTGGCGGCAGCCGACGGCCGAAGCGTAGCGCTCGATGTCGCGCAGCAGCGTGCGCCGCTGGTCGTTCATCTCGCCGTTGCGTTCGAGCATCTGGCGCCACTTCAGGAAGTCGGCGCCCGAGACGATGAGCACGCACTCGGCCTCGAGGCCGTCGCGGCCGGCCCGGCCCGATTCCTGCTGGTAGTGCTCGAGCGACTGCGGAGCGCCGGCGTGGATCACGAAGCGCACGTCGGAGCGGTCGATGCCCATGCCGAAGGCCACCGTGGCCACGACGACATCGGCGTTCTCGTCGAGGAAGGCGTCCTGGTGCCGGTGGCGCTCCTCGTCCGAGAGCCCGGCATGGTAGGGGACGGCGCGGCGCCCTTCCTCTTTGAGCCACGCCGCCAGCATGTCCACGTCCTTGCGCGACGTGCAGTAGACGATGCCGGCCTGGCCGCGGTGCCGGGCCAGCACGTCGAGGATCTGCTTCTTCAGCGCCGCCCGCGGCAGCACCCGGTAGAGCAGGTTCGGGCGGTCGAACGAACCGACCAGTTCGAGCGGCGTCTGCAGGCCGAGCTGACCGACGATGTCCTTGCGCACGCGCGCCGTGGCGGTGGCGGTGTAGGCGTGCAGGCTGGCGCCCGGGAACATCTCGCGCATCCGCCCGAGCTGGCGGTACTCGGGCCGGAAGTCGTGGCCCCACTGGCTGATGCAGTGCGCCTCGTCCACGGCCACGAACCGCACCGGGGCGGCGCCCGCGGCCACGCGCCGCAGGAACACCTCGGCGCCGTCGCCGACGATGCGCTCCGGCGAGACGTAGAGCAGGCGGAAGCGCCCGTCGCGAAGACCGGTCATCACCTCGGCCTTCTGTTCGCTGGTGAGGCCGCTGTTGTAACAGGCGGCAGCAACGCCGTTGCCGACGAGCGTGTCGACCTGATCTTTCATCAGCGAGATGAGCGGCGAGACGACCAGGGCGAGCCCGTCGGTGACCAGCGCCGGCGCCTGGAAGCAGATCGACTTGCCGGCCCCGGTGGGCATCACCACCAGCGAGTCGCGGCCGGCGAGAATCGCCTCCATCGCCTCCTGCTGCAGCGGCCGGAAGGTGGTGTAGCCCCAGTAACGTTCCAGGACCGAGACGAGCGACGCCGGCGCGGACGCGTCGACGGCACAGCTGGGCGGTAGGGCGGGAGCGCTCATCAGTGGGCTTGCCCATGGTGACACACGCGCGGCGTGGCCGCGAGCGCCCCGCGCCGCTATAATCCGGCGACCGCCATGGACGCCGCCCCGTTCCGCCGTCGCCTGCCCGGAGCCCTCAGCGTGCTGGCGGTGTGGGGTGTGGCCGCCGTCGGCGCCCAGGTTCCGCCGGGCGGCGGCGAGCCCGACCTCGACACCACGCTGGCCCGGGCCAGCGCCCGCGTCGAGGCGTACTTCATGCGGGCGCAGAGCCTGGTCTGCACCGAGACCGTCAGCGTGCAGCCGTTGAACTACACGCTGACCACCGAGGGCCTGGGCCGCACCGTGGAATCCGAGCTGCGCCTGTCGTGGGAGCCCGCCGTGGACGGCGCCGACCCGCCCGAGGCGCAGTTCCACCGCCGGGTCGTCAAGGTGAACGGACGGCTGAAGCGCGACAAGGACAGGAGCCACTGCACCAGCGCCGAGCGTCACGACACCGAGACGCAGCCGCTCTCGATGCTGCTGCCCGGCCAACGCGACCAATACACCTTCACGCTGGCCCGGCCGGCGCGGCTCGACGGCCGGCCGGCCATCACCGTGGAGTTCAAGGAACTGCGCAAGGCCACCGGCGACATCAGCATCGCCGAGGACGACGAGACCTGCCTGTCGTACCGCGTCGAGGGCGGCGCCCAGGGCCGCATCTGGATCGACGCCGAGTCGTTCGACGTGCTGCGCCTCGACCAGCGCCTGGGGTATGTCGAACTGAAGATGCCCGAGCAGCTGCGGCGCCGTCCCAGCATCACGCAGGGGTCGATGCTGGAGCGCTTCGACATCACGACGCGGTTCAAGCGCGTCCAGTTCAGCGATCCCGAAGAGCAGCTGGTGCTGCCGGCTTCCTCGACGCAACTCTTCGTGACTCGCGGCAGCACTGCGGCGCGGATGCGCACGTCGGTCACCTACTCCGGCTACAAGCGCTTCCTGACCGGCGGACGGATCGTGCCGGGGCCCTCGGGCGCCCGCTAGTTCCGCCGTCGTCCTTCCCGGCGTCCATCCGCTCCCCGTCTCTGTCGCTCTCAAGCTTCGCCGGATCCCGCCGATTGCAGGGCCGTCCGGAGTCGCATTCCAATTGGCCAGTCCCTTTCCAACACCGACCGACGTCGTGACCCGCCTGGCGGCCACCTCGCGCGCCAGCGTGTCGGCCGACCGGCCGGCAACGCCTTCGGTCGGGGTCCGGGTGGCCGGCTTGCTGGTCGATGCCGGATTGCTGACATCACAGCAGTTCGCCCTGTCGACGCGGATCCATTCGAAGGTGCAAACGTCGCGCACCCTGTCGTCGGTGCTCATCGAGCTGAAGTTCGTCACCGAGGACCAGATTCGCGGCGTGCTGCGCTCGGGCCGGGTCGAAGCCCCGCTCGGCGAGCTGCTGGTCGAACTGGGCCGGCTCGAGCCGCAGGAACTGAAGCTGGCCCTGGCCCTGCAACGGGAGCACCCCCAGACCCCGCTCGGCGAGATCCTGGTCGACAACCATTTCGTCAACGAGCACCAGGTGGTCGAGGTGCTGGCCGACAAGCTCGGCCTGCCCTCGGTGCAGGCCGACTCGATCTCCTTCGACGGGCAACTGCTCAAGCGCGCGCCGGCGTCGGTCTACAAGGCCCACGTCTTCGTGCCGGTGCGGCGCGACGGCGACCGGGTGGTGGTGGTCTTTGCCGACCCGATGAACCGCCAGCACGTCGAGGCCGCGCGCAAGCACTTCGGCCAGGACCTGATCGTGGCCATCGGCGGGCGCCGCGCCGTGACCACGGCGGTGACCCGGGCCGAACGCGAGCTGGCCGCCGCGGCCTCGGTGGTGGTGGGCAACGAGCGCGGCGCCGTGGCCCACGTCAACAAGGTGCTCGAGGAGGCGCTCGCCAACCGGGTCAGCGACGTGCACCTCGAACCGGGCCGCGACCGCATGCGCATCCGCTTCCGTCAGGACGGGGTCATGGTGCCGCACGAGGACGTCGCCAACGAAGACGCCGCCGCCATGGTCAGCCGCATCAAGGTGATGGCTGGCGCCGACATCGCCGAGCGCCGCCGCCATCAGGACGGCCGTATCCAGTTCGACACGCCGCGCGGCACGGTCGACATCCGCGTGTCGATCTATGCGGCCATCCACGGCGAGAAAGTGGTCATGCGGTTGCTCAACAACCGCGAGACGCTGCTCTCGACGCGCGACATCGGCATGTCGTCCCGCATGCTCGAGGCGCTGGAGCGCGACGCCCTCGACGCGCCGAGCGGGGTGATCATGGTGACCGGGCCGACCGGCTCGGGCAAGACGACCACGCTCTATGCCGCCGTCAACTACCTGAACGACGCCAGCACCAGCATCATCACCGCCGAGGATCCCGTCGAGTACATGATCGACGGCATCTCGCAGTGCTCGATCAACCCCAAGATCAACGTCTCCTACGCCGAGACGCTGAAGCACATCGTCCGTCAGGACCCCGACGTCATCGTCATCGGCGAGATCCGCGACCAGTTCTCGGCCGAGGTCGCCATCAACGCCGCCCTCACCGGCCACAAGGTGCTCACCACCTTCCACACCGAGGACTCGATCGGCGGCCTGATCCGGCTGCTGAACATGAACATCGAGGCCTTCCTCATCTCCTCCACGGTCGTGAGCGTGGTCGCCCAGCGGCTGGTGCGGCGGGTGTGCCCGCTGTGCGCCGAGGACCACGTGCTCACGCCGCAGGAGCTGTCGCGCCTCGGCTACGCGCCGGCCGAGGCCGCCGGCCTCACCTTCAAGCGCGGCCGCGGCTGCCCCGCCTGCCGCCATGCCGGCTACAAGGGCCGCGTCGCCGTGTTCGAGATCCTCGTGCTCAACGAACTGGTGCGCGACGCGCTGCTGTCGCGCAAGACCGCCTACGACATCCGCCGCGTGTGCATCGAAGCCAGCGGCCTGGTCACGCTCATCGAGGACGGCATCGCCAAGGCCGCCGCCGGCTTGACCAGCTTCGAAGAAATCATCCGGCAACTGCCGCGCCTGTCGCGGCCGCGGCCGATTGCCGAACTGCTCCGTCTGCTGGGAGTGAGCGAATGAATCGGGAGCGGGTTTCGACCATGGCCGCCGAGCCGACCGACGATCGGTCGCTCTTGCAACAAGCCCTCGACTTCGCCGCGGAACGGCACATCACGCTGCCGGTGTTCAGCGACGTCGCCTTGAAGGTGCAGAAGGCCGCCCGCGACGGGCGTTACGACATCAGCGAGATCGAAAAGGCCATCGAGTCGGATCCGGCGCTGGTGGCCGAAGTACTGCGGGCGGCGAACTCGGCCTTCTTCGGCGGCCTCTCGGAAGTCGCCACCATCCGCGCCGCGGTGCTGCGCCTCGGCCTGCAGCGGGTCACCAACCTGGTCTTCCTGGCCTCGGAGAAGAGCCGCTACACGGCCCGCCATCCCTACATCGCGACCTTGATGCGCGACCTGTGGCACCACGCCTCGGCCTGCGCCCTGGCGGCCGAATGGATTGCCCGGCGCGCGCGCTTCCCGCAGCTCGCGGAGACGGCCTTCATCGGCGGCCTGGTGCACGACATCGGCAAGCTGTTCCTGCTGCGCGTACTCGACGAGATGTCGCGCGAACACGCCCAGGGACAGGCGCTGTCGCCGGAACTGGTGCGCGAAGTGCTCGACAACGCGCATGCCGATGTCGGCTACCGGCTGCTGCAGTCGTGGCACCTGCCGGAGATCTACACGGTGGTGGTCCGCGACCACCACCTCGAGCCCCCCGACCCGGCCAATCTGGCCCTGCAGATCGTGCGGCTGGCCAACCACGCATGCAACAAGGTCGGCATCAGCTTGAAACCGAATCCGGGGCTGGTGCTGGGCGCGATGAGCGAGGGCACGGCCCTGGGCATGACCGAGATCGCCATTGCCGAACTCGAGATCCTGCTCGAGGACGTCATGGCGCAGACGACGGCCGCGTCGCTCGGCCTCGGCTAGCGTCCCGTTCCGCCGCCGAGTCGGTGAGCGGGTCCGCGGCTGGGCGATGCCGACGACGCGGGCTCGGTGGCCGTCCGTGGGTCGTGGGCGCTGGCGAGACCGGAGGTCAGTCCCCGCTTTCGAGAACCCAGTCACCGAGGCGGCCCCAGGTCTGAATCTTGTGAGCCGTCACCTTGATGAGGGAGACCTCGGGGTCTTCGGGGCCGTTCTCGAACCACCGCTCCAGCGACTTGTGCCACAGCTTCTTCTTCAGGCCGTCGTCGTTGACCACCGATCCCCGTCCCCAGACGGAGATGAAGCTCGGGCCGTCGTTGTCGGCAAACGTCAGCTGCACCCGATCGTCCCTGGTCAGCTCGGCGATCTTGGTGGAACTCGACCGCGCGAAGAACCAGTTGTCGCCGTCGTACTGCACGTCGCCGTTGTTGGACATGGGACGGGTGTTGATGCCGTGCTCTCCAACCGTCTGCATCATGCAGAAATCGATCTTGGCCATCGCGTCGGCGACGGCAGCGAACTCTTTCGTCTTCTTCATGGTCATGGGCCCGTCGAGGATCGGTAAGGTTTCGGTGTCCGTCCCCTCACCATAACGCAAAACGCTTCGGGTGATTCCGGGGCACCCACCCGACCGTCGTTCATCGCAATGCGGCGAGGCTCCCCGGTGTTAGGCGGCGCCTGCGGCACGTCTGCGTCGCTTGCGCCAGCCTGGCACGAAGGCGAGTAGCACGATGCCGACAGCGCCCCCACCAAGCAGTGGCATCACTCGACGGATCTCGGTGGGAATGGTGAGGATGTCAGGCACGCCGGTTTGCCAGAACACCCACTCCGCGCCGAGCTGAGACGCCAGGACCCTGCTGCCGGTTGCCAGGACGATGATCGCGTCCTCCGTGTCCGGATTGATCCGGACAGTGGCGCTAATCGCTGGCTCATTGGTGCCGTCATGGCCGAAGATGGCGCCGCCCCCCTTCGTCGGCGCGTAAAGCACTGTGCCCAACCCCCAGATGTCGACGCCCATCGATGCGGCTTCAGCTGTGCGCATCGACTCGAGCGTCGTCCTGGCGAGTGGGCCGCCCTCGGCCGTTCGCAGCTGCGCCAGCACAAACCTGACCATGTCGCCAGGTGACGTGGTGAAGCCCGTCGCGGCCCTTGAAGCGTATCGGTAGATCGGTGCCGGCCGGCCGTCGGCGTCGTACGACATTGCCGAGTTGGTCGTTGCCGACAGGTCGGCGTATCCGGAGCGCGCCATGCCGAGGGGTTGGAGCAGCTCGCGACTGACGAAGGTTTCGAACCGCTCCCCGGAGAGTTCTTCCACCAGCAGCTCGAGCAGCAAGTAGCCACCGCCCGAGTACCGAAACTGAGTGCCTGGCTCGATGCCCACGGCGATGGACGCCGACGGGCGGCCGGCTGACGCCCGCGGTGCGGCCAGCGCCTCCTCCAAGGTGGGCAAGGCCTCGTCTGGTCGATAATCGCCGAACCCCAGCCCATCGGTCAGTCCGGCCGTGTGACTCAGAAGGCGCCGCACGGTGACATCACGCGCACTGAACGCGTGCTCTGGAAGGTCCCACCTCGTGAGATAGCTCTCAACCGGTCGATCGAGGTCCAGCTTGCCTTGCTCCACAAGCTTCATCACCGCATGTGCCGTGATCCACTTGCTCAAAGACGCGGTCGCGAAGACGGTGTTCCGGTCGATGGTTTCAGACTGTGCGGAGTAGTACTCAGCACTGACGGCGCCTCCCTCTATCAGGATGAGAGCCGTGTTGGCACGATTGCCCTCGTTGACGATGGCGGTTGCAGCTTGCATGAAGGCACGCGGATCATCCGAGGGCGCGAGTGGCTGCCGCCACCAGCCAAAGAGGGTGCCGCCCAGGAGCCCGGCCGCCCACAGGATGACCAGCAGCAGAGTCACGCCAGCGCGTTTCAGCATTTCTGGTCCCGAGTCTCCAGCACCTGTTGCGGCCTCATCGGCGGCGCCGCGACGCGCCGCTTGACGATCGCCTCGCGCGATCACTCGACGGCTCCTGCAACCGCCAAGTCGAAGGAGTCCTCGATGTCATCGCCAGAGCACCTCGGACGAACGATACCTGATTACCACCCTGCGGCACATGGGGATTCCGACCTGCGCAGACCGCCACGATTCTCGGACGTCATCGCAGCTCGAAAACCCGGATGCTCCGGCGCAATGCCATGCGGGCCGATGGCGCCTACCGCCCGTTCACCGCCTCGGAACGTAACGCGCGGCCGTCGGTCGCGGTCACCGACCGCACTCGCGCGTCACGCCTGCGCAACGGCGCTGCCTACATCGCTGCCTGCGGAAGCAGTGGAGCCCGGAGCAGATCGCCGGCCGCCTGCAGGTTGGCACCAGCCGTCGTCGGTGCAACCGCTGGTTGGGCCGCTCGTTCACTGCCGGCCAGCCCAGTAGCCGGGACGACGCCTGAGAGGCATCGCCGCGAGGACGCGGAGCTCATCGCCGACCGTGGAGTACAGCAAACCATACGGAAAGCGATGGCACAGCCTTCGATGGATGTGGCCGCGTACGATCGGTGCCGCCTCTGGGTGAGCAACGATTGCTTCGGTGCAACGCTGCACCTCGTCGATGAATAACGCTCCAAGGCCGGCCGCTGAAGTTCGTAGTCTGCGCCGCGTCGTTGAGCTCGCGCTCGGCCAGCTCGTTGAACATGACGCGCACGACCTAGACCCGCGCTCGTGCGTCGCGAAACACGATCTAGCCGAAGTGCTTCGGCTTCAAGCTCTTCGACTTTCATGATCCGATCCTACGCTCGGCCACGGCCCCGCGACCAGACCTCGAAGGCATCGCTTCGGCGTGCCCGATCGTTCGATTGTCGGCCCAACGACCGCGCATCAGCCGCGGCGGTCGGATGCCCCGCATGCTGCCACAACGCTCGACCGCCGTGGGCTGCATGCGCCTGTTAGGCGGCACCGCGATAATGCACCCACGCCCATCCGAATAGCGTCGCCGCCAAGAAGGGATACGCGAAGAACGGCAACGGCTCCGAGAGAGGTGTCAGGGCCGCGCCCATAAAGATGCGCACGGCTACGACCGCAAACAGCAGCGCCGCAACACACCCGACCACCCGAAGCCAGACTGGCATGGTGTTGGAGGCACCAACGAGAGCGAGTGACGCAGCCCAGAGGCTTACACCCGCCGCGAACGACGGCGCGCTGGCCTCAAGGGTCATGGCGGCGCCAGACAGAACCAGCGCTTCCCCGGCAACAAAAACCAAAAATCCCGCTGCCGCGAAAGCATTTCCACGGTGAAAGTGATGAAAGGCAAGTAACGCCGAAGCCACGACAAGAGCTGTGCCGTCTACGCCCCAAAGTAGTCCGCGCAACGACGCAGACGGGGCGAACGTGCCCGCGATGCCGAGAACCGCGCCGGTCACGAGCCCGAGAGCTGCGATCAGTCGCAGTCGCGAGTTGTTGAATTCTGATTCCCTGCTCTCCATTGAGCCTCACCGTCGCTTTGGCCGCCCAACGAGGCCGCTTCAGCCGCAGCGCCTCATGATCGCGCTGGCGCTGTCGGCTGCAAGCGGGTGTTAGACCGCAGGGTAAAGTACGTCGCCGACAACCCTAGCACCGTGATGAAGATGAAGCTCATTGCAGCGCTCGCAAGCGCAAGCTCAACAGAATGACTCGGGAAGTGCTGCCAGGCAAAGAGGCCCATCGCTACAGCGCACCAGACTGCAGCAACCAAGACCGTTATTGTGGCGGCACGCATCTGTCGTCGTGGTTCCGCAGCGCGTGTCGTGCGACGGACAACGAAAACGACCGCGAGACCAATCACGACCGCGCCGAACAGGTCAGGGGCGGCTGACAAGCGATGCGGATCGCCATGCCGGAGATTGGACACGATCGAAAGCGTAGCGCTGGCCAACCCTGCAGCCGCTCCGGGGACCCAAGTTGATCGCATTGTTGAGTTCTCCGTCGTTGTCGGTCTAACAAGTCTTCGGCCGATCAGAAGTATCCGGCGTGGCGCCCCGGCTCGCAGTGTATCCCGATGACGCTGTTGCGTCGGGCCCCGGTAAGTCCAGTCGCGTAACCACTTCCAGTGGGATGCGTGAAGACGGGCCGGCGATATCCCGTTCCGGATACGCCGAATATTGACGGCATGCCGGTCGGCATAATCCGCACAGCCTCACGGCGGCGACGGCCGGACGACTGCGGCCCCGTCGTCTACGGAGCGCACGTCGCAGCCGCTGATGGGCGGGACTGTTACTCGCGCGAACTGAGACCGTCGCACCAGGCGAACAGGTGACTGCCACCTCGCGCAACTGGGACCGTCACCTTGCGCAATCTGAGACTGTCACCTTGCGCGGCTGGGACTGTCACCTCGCGCAACACCCTGCTCGGTGACAGTCCCAAAAGAAAACGGGCGGGATGGATTGCTCCACCCCGCCCGCATCGTCAATCGTCGTGAGAGTTTCAACTACGAACTGGGCTGTCAGTTCGGCAGACTGCGCCTCGCACAGCTGGGACTGTCACCTCGCGCACTTCCCGGCTCGGTGACAGTCCCGGTCCCGGCTAGGCGCAGCCCGAGGTCGTGCCGCAGTTGCTGCACTTGTAGCAGGCGCCGCTGCGCACCATGATCGAACCGCACGTGCTGCACGGCGGCGCGTCTTCCTGGTTCTGCATGGCGGCAAACTGCGACTTGGCCTTCACCGGCGGCGCCGGCACCGTCACCGAGGTCTCGACCGACACCGACTTGGTCACCGTCTCGGTCACCGTAGCCGTCGTCGCCATCGCCTCGTCGCGGTTGTTCACGCCAGCGTTGAACTGCGCTTCGGGCGAGAGGAACTTCGACGCCATCCAGCGGAAGATGTAGTCGACGATCGACTTGGCGAAGCGCACGTCGGCGTTCCGCGTCATGCCCGAGGGCTCGAAGCGAACGTGGCTGAACTTGTCGACCAGCGAACTCAGCGGCACGCCGTATTGCAGCGCGTAGCTGATGGCCTGGGCGAAGGCGTCGGCGAAGCCCGAGATGGTCGAGCCCTCCTTGGCCATGACCAGGAAGATCTCGCCCGGCATGCCGTCCTCGAACAGGCCCACCGTGATGTAGCCCTCGTGGCCGGCGATGTCGAACTTGTGGGTGATGGCGTGACGCTCGTCGGGCAGCTTGCGCCGCACCGGCGTGCGCGCGGCCATGGCCGCGGCCACGGCCGCATCGATCGCGTCCTTCGAGACGCCGGTGGCGGCCGCGGGCATCGCGACCGCGTCCTTCGAGGTGTTGAGCGGCTGGGTGCGCTTGCTGCCGTCGCGGTAGATCGAGATGGCCTTGGCGCCCATGCGCCAGCTCTCCAGATAGGCCTGCTCGATCTCCTCGACGCTGGCGTCCTTGGGGACGTTGACCGTCTTGCTGATCGCGCCCGAGATGAAGGGCTGCGTGGCCCCCATCATCTTGATGTGGCCCATGTAGTGGATCGAGCGTTCGCCGTTCGAGGCCTTGAAGGCGCAGTCGAACACCGGCAGGTCGCGATCGAGCAGGTGCGGGGCGCCCTCGATCGTCTCCTGCTCGTCGATGTAGTGGATGATCTCGGCCACCTGCGTGGCGGTGTAGCCGAGCTTCTTGAGGGCCATCGGCACGGTCTGGTTGACGATCTTCATCATCCCGCCGCCGACCAGCTTCTTGTACTTGACGAGCGCGATGTCCGGCTCGACGCCGGTGGTGTCGCAGTCCATCATGAAGCCGATGGTGCCCGTGGGCGCCAGCACCGTGGCCTGCGCGTTGCGGTAGCCGAAGTCCTCGCCCAGTTCCACCGCCTCGTCCCACGACTGGCGGGCGCCGTTGTAGAGATCGGCGGGAACGTTCTTGGCGGTGATGTCCTTGATCGCGTCGCGGTGCTTGCGCATCACGCGCAGGAACGGCTCGCGGTTGGCGGCGTAGCCGGCAAACGGCCCGCCGTGGTCGCGGGCCACGCGCGCCGACTGGGCGTAGGCCTCGCCGGTCATGACCGCGGTGATGGCCCCGGCGTAGTCGCGGCCCATGTCGCTGTCGTAGGGCAGCCCGCGCGACATCAGCAGCGCGCCGAGGTTGGCGTAGCCGAGGCCGAGCGGCCGGTAGGCGTGGCTGTTCTTCTCGATCGCCTTGGTCGGATAGCTCGAGTTGTCGACCAGGATCTCCTGCGCCGTGATGAGCGTGCGGCAGGCGGCCTTGAAGCCGTCGACGTCGAACTCGCCGTCGTCCTTCACGAACGTCATCAGGTTGATCGACGCCAGGTTGCAGGCCGAGTCGTCGAGGAACATGTACTCGGAGCAGGGATTGCTGGCGTTGATGCGCGCCGTGTTGGGGCTGGTGTGCCACTCGTTCACGGTGGTGTCGAACTGCATGCCGGGATCGCCGCACACCCAGGTGCCCTCGGCGATGAGCCGCATCAGGTCGCGGGCCTTGTAGCTGTCGACCACGTCGCCGTTGATGACCGCGCGGGTCTGCCACACGCCGTCATCGAGCACCGCCCGCATGAACTCGTCGGTCACGCGCACGGAGTTGTTCGAGTTCTGGAAGAAGACCGACGAGTAGGCCACGCCGTTGAACGAGCCGTCGTAGCCCGAGTCGATCAGCGCCCACGCCTTCTTCTCTTCCTCGACCTTGCAGTTGATGAACTCGACGATGTCCGGGTGCTCGGCGTTGAGGATCACCATCTTGGCGGCGCGGCGCGTCTTGCCGCCCGACTTGATGACCCCGGCAAACGCATCGAAGCCCTTCATGAACGACACCGGGCCCGAGGCCGTGCCGCCGCCGGCCAGCAGCTCCTTCGACGAGCGGATGGCCGACAGGTTGCTGCCCGTGCCCGATCCGTACTTGAAGAGCATGCCTTCGGTCTTGGCCAGGCCGAGAATCGACTCCATCGTGTCGTCGACCGAGTTGATGAAGCAGGCCGAGCACTGCGGCGCCTTCTCGAAGCCGCAGTTGAACCACACCGGGCTGTTGAAGGCCGCCTTCTGGTGCACCAGCAGGTGCTTGAGGTCGGCGCTGAAGCACTGCAGCGCGTCCTCGGACCCGAAGTACTCCTGGCGCCGCGCCCACGCGGTAATCGTGTCGACGACGCGCCCGATCAGCTGCTTCACCGAGAACTCGCGCTCCGGTGAGCCGACGTGCCCGCGGAAGTACTTCGAGACGACGATGTTGGTGGCCTGCTGCGACCACGCCTTGGGCATCTCGACGCCGCGCTGCTCGAACACGATCTTGCCGCGTTCGCTGCCAATCACGGCATCGCGCAGCTCCCATTCGACCTCGTCGAACGGGTCGACCCCGGCGGTCGAAAAGTACCGGGGAAAATCGAGGCCCGAAATGGCCACCGAGGCGCCTGCGCCCCCACCCGCCGCGGGGGCGTTCACCTCCGCGTAACTCTCGACTGCGTCCTGTCCTGCAGCCGCAGCCGTCAGCTTCTGCCCAGCGCCTTCATGCATGCGTCCTCCGCCCATATATTCAGAGACAAGCCATCGCCTCCCGCGTGGAGGGAGCTCGTCGTCGACCACGTATTCGTTGTTTATCAGCTGGTTGCGCGCGTATTACAGACGTTCCCGGTCGTGCCCATTCCTGCGTTGTTCTTCCGTCGCCCGACTGGCTGACCGTTCAAAGGCTGGGAGTCTCCGAACTGGGGTCAGGCGCCTTGCGCGCGTCGCCAAATATGCGCGTGCGACAACGGTTTGTCAAGGGCTGGAACCACAAGATGTAGCGGCTGCAAATTAGGTCAGACGCAATATGTGCGGTATTCAGGCCAAAACTCGAAGATTCGATATATTTTCGCTTTTCGCGTGGCCCAACACAAGGGGCACGGCCCGGCCGGCGCCGCAGGGATGCCTCTAGCGGACGAGGACGGCGGCCATGGTGGCGGCCTTGTCGGCGAGCTTGCCGGCGAACATGACGTTGCGGGCCTTGAGGGCGTCGTCGGCCTGCTGCATGAAGCGCCGGGCCGTGTCGTACTGGGCGCGGCCGTCCGGATCGAGTCCCTGATAGTCCACCCGGCCGAGGTCGCGGGCGGCCTGGGCCAGCAGCGTGCGGATCGACTGGTCGGCGCGGGCCCCGGCGCCCGGCGTCTGCAGGGCCAGCGCCGGCGGGGCCGTCGCGGGAGTGGCCGGCGGCGGGCTCTGCTGTTCCTCGGGGGCGGCCTCGGGCCGGGCCACGTCGCGGCGCGGCGGCCGGGCGGGACGCGGAGCCGGCACGACCGCCTCGGCCGACATCGGCTCGGCCTCGAGCGGCGGGTCGGGCAGGTAGTCGCTGACCACCCGCGGCGGCACGTCGGGCGGGGCCAGCGTGGGCAGCGGCACCGGGGCGGAGGCCTTCGCCGTGGCGCAGCCGGGCAGGACCCCGGCCAGGGCCAGTCCGCACGCGACAGCGATCATGCGGGGCAGCATCCCTTGCATTCTACCGTGGCCGCGCGACGCCGGCGCACGGCTCATTCTGCCCGCGGCAGCGAGATGGTGAAGGTGGTGCCGGCGCCGGGCGTGGATTCGACGTCGATGTCGCCGTTGTGCAGCTGCACCGTCCGGAAGACCATCGACAGCCCGATGCCGCTGCCGCCCTTCTTGGTCGTGAAGTAGAGGTCGAAGACGCGCGCCAGCTGCGCGGCCGGAATGCCTTCGCCGGTGTCACGCACGCGGATGAGCACGCGCCCGTCGCGGGCGGTCTCGGTCGAGAAGCGCAAGGTGCCGCCGTGCGGCATGGCCTGCACGGCGTTCACCGCCAGGTTGAGCAGCGCCTGGCGCAGCATCGACGGATCGGCCTCGACGGCCAGCGACGCGTCGGGACACGAGGTCTCGACGGCCACGCGGTTGACGTCGGCTTCGGGCCGGATCGAATGGGCCACGTCGGCGGCCAGCGCCGCCAGCGCCACCCGCTCGACCCGCATGTCTTCGGGCCGCGCGAACTTCAGGAAGCCCTGCACCACCAGGTCGAGGCGCTTGATCTCGTGACCGATGATGTCGGCGTGGGCGCGCACGTCGGCGGCCGGCGCCCCGCCGTCGAGTTTCGAGCGCAGCAGCTCGAGGTGGATGGTCATGGCGTTGAGCGGGTTCTTGACCTCGTGCGCCACGCCGGCCGTCAGCCGGCCCAGGGCCGTGACGCGCTTGGACAACTGCGCGATCTGGCGCCCGGCCGCGCCCTCGGCCGGCAAGCCGCGCAGCTGCGCGCTGACCGCGTCGAAGACGCCGCGCAGGTCCTGCACCTCGGCTTCCTGCAGATCGAGCGTCACCCCGAGTTCGCCGCGGCCCAGCCGGGTCAGGCTGCTCTGGATGACGTGAATCGGCCGCAGCACCGCCTGCGCCAGGAAGATCGCCACCAGCACCGAGACGAGCAGCGCGCCCATGGCGGTGGCCAGGGCCGGGGTCACGGCGGCGGCCACCGATTCGCGCACGAGCAGGGTCGAGATGCCGATGCGGATGTCGCCGAACTCCTGATCCTCGAGCAGCAGCGGCGCCCGCCACTCGATGCGTGCGGCCGCGGGTCGACCAGATTTCCCAGAGCTGCAGGAACGAGTTCATGGCCAGCAGCTCGTCGAGGCTGCCGGCCGGGGGCAGCGGCTGGCCCACCTGCGCGGGATCGCTGTGCGCGATGACCACCTGGCCGACGTCGAGGATCGCCGCCAGGGTGACGTCGTCGGAATAAATGGCGCCCTCGAGGATCGAGCGGATGCCGGGGTCGGCGGCCAGTTCGGCGTAGGCCGTCTCGCGGCTGGTGACGACCGACAGGGCCCGGTGGAACACCAGGTTGGTCAGCAGCTCGCCGCGGGCCCGGCTCTCCTCGAGCGAGAGGCGGGCGATGGCGGCCAGGTTGACGATGCTCAGCGCCACCACCACCGCGCCGACGAGGGCGGTGACGCCGAGGATCTGCTTGAGCCGGATCGACATGCGAATCACGCGCGCGGAGCGCCGGCGGCCGCGGTGGCCGCGCCGGTCAGGCGCCCTGCTTCATCCGATTGAGCTTGTTGTGCAGCGTCTTCAGGCTGATGCCGAGCATCTCGGCGGCCCGCGTCTTGTTGCCGCCGGCGGCGTCGAGCGTGGCCATGATGAGCTTCTGCTCGGCCTCGTCCACGGTCATGCCGGGGGTGAGCATCACGTCGCCCGACCCGCCCGAGGCCGATCCGGCGCGGCGCTCGGCGGCCAGCGGCGGCAGGTGCTTGGCCTCGATGAAGTCGCCCTTGGCCAGGATCACCGCCCGCTCGATCACGTTGCGCAGCTCGCGCACGTTGCCGGGCCAGCCGTAGGCCTCGAGCCGGCGCATGGCCTCGGGGTCCACGGCCTTGACCGCCTTTTGATCGCGCTGGTTGAACTCTTCGACGAAGGTCTGGACGAGCAGCGGCAGGTCTTCGCGGCGATCGCGCAGCGGCGGCAGGGCGATGGTGAAGACGTTGAGCCGGTAGTAGAGATCGTCGCGCAGCTTGCCGGTGCGCACGGCGCCGACCGGGTCCACGTTGGTGGCGGCCATGACCCGGACGTCCACCTCCTGCTCGGTCCGGCCGCCGAGCCGGCGGAAGCGCCGCTCCTGCAGCACGCGCAGCAGCTTGACCTGCGTGGCCGGCATCATCTCGGCGATCTCATCGAGGAACAGGGTGCCGCGATCGGCCAGCTCGAAGCAGCCGGCGCGCCGTTCGTAGGCGCCGGTGAAGGCGCCCTTCTCGTGGCCGAAGATCTCGCTCTCGAGCAGCGTCTCGGGAATCGCCGCGCAGTTGATGGCCACGTACGGCGCCTGGTTGCGCGGGCTGAGCTGGTGCAGCGTCTGCGCCACCAGCTCCTTGCCGGTGCCCGACTCGCCGACGATGAGCACCGACGCCGTGGTCGGAGCGGCCTGCTCGATCACGTTGTAGACCTTGCGCATCTCGCGGCTGGCGCCGACCATGCGGCCGAAGCGGCCCTCCTCGCGCAGCCGCCGGCGCAGGTCGCTGTTCTCGCGGCGCGCCGCGCTCAGTTCCGACAAACGCTCCAGCAGGTGGCGCAGGCGCTGCGGATCGACCGGCTTGGTCAGGTAGTCCTCGGCGCCGAGCTTGAGCGCATCGACGGCGGTCTCGACGGTGCCCTGCGCGGTGAGGAGCACGAAGTAGAGCTGGGCCAGGTCATCGCCGAGCGCCGCGAGCAGTTGCAGCCCGTCCATCCGCGGCATGACCAGGTCGCTGACGATGATCGTCGGGCGGAACTCCGTCACCTTGGCCAGCGCCTCTTCGCCGTCGGCGGCCGCCGCCACGGTGAAGCCCCACGTGCGGGTGAGTTCCGTCAAGCCGAGCCGCGCCGACTCGTCGTCTTCGACGATCAGCACGCGCTGGGAGGCAATGGCCGCTTTCGCCGCGTCGGTCACGGGGGAAAGTGTACCATCGCGAAGGCGCGCCGATGCTCACCCCACGTCCTGATTTCCCTGACGCGCCGCAGGCCGCCGCCCTGCCCTCGCCCGACGGCGCCACGCCCATCGAGGTGGCGCCCGGCCTGCCGCTCGACGTCCCGGCCACCGTGGCCGAGCCCCCGCGCACCCCGGTCATGACCCGCGGCCGGGCCATCGCCGAGACCATTCTGTGCTCGAGCTACCCCACCCAGATCGTGGCGGCCGCCCTGCTCGCCGGCCTGGGCGTGGCCCCGCAGGACAGCGCCGGCGGCCTCAACGCCGCCTTCGTCTTTGCCGTGTCCATCCTCGACGCGGTGATGGTCGTGGGCCTCATCGTCTGGCTGCTGCGCCGCCAGGGCGAGTCGCTCGCCGCGGTCTTCCTGGGCGACCGTCCGCCCTGGCGCGAGGCGGCCCTCGGGGTGGCCCTGGTGCCGCTCGTCACGCTGGGCGTGGCCCTCACCGTCCTGGCGGCGCGGACGCTCCTGCCCTCGCTGCACAACGTGGCCGTCAACCCGTTGACCTCGTTCATGTCCGATCCGCTGATGGCCGCGGCCTTCGCCGTCATCGTCGTGGCCGCCGGCGGCGTGCGTGAGGAGATGCAGCGCGCCTTCCAGCTCCACCGCCTCTCGCGGCATGTCTGCCCGCCGCTCGTGGCGCTGCTCCTCACCAGCCTGGCCTTCGGCCTCGGCCACACCATCCAGGGCCGCGATGTCGCGCTGGCCACCTTCGGCCTCGGGCTGTTCTGGGGCGCGCTCTATCTGCGGCGGCGCAGCCTGGTGGCGGCGGCCGTCAGCCACGGCCTCTTCAACCTGGGACAGGTGCTGGTCGGCTGGGCCGCCAGCCGCGTGGCCGTGCCGTAGCCGCGCGTCCGGCGTGAACTCGACGACCTCGGTGCGGCGCCGCAGGTCGGCCAGCCAGTCGGTGACGAGCTCCTGCCGCCGCTCGGCCACCAGCCGCGCCCGCGCCGCGACCGTCAGCTCGGCCGGGGACACGCCGCTCGTCTCGAGCTCGGCCCGGTGCGTCTCGACGTAGGCGGTCACGTCGGCGTCGGCCGGGACGCCGGCCGAGGCGAAGCGCTGGTCGAGATAGGCGGCAATCCGCAGGTCGTCGCGCACCCAGCCGGCCAGCTGGGCCGCGGTGAAGCCGCCGCGGGCCAGCACGGCCGCCAGCGCCGCCTCGCCCCCGGCGCGGGCGCGCACCGCCGCCAGACGGGCCTCGACCGCCTCCGGAGCCGGATCGGCCGGCGAGAAGCGGGCCACCTCGTGCAGCATCAGCAGCCGGTCGATGACCGCGCTGGTGGCGCTGGCCGCGGCGCCGGCCCCGGCGGGCGTGACCAGCCCCAGCGTCACGGCGACCTCCACCTCCGACTGCGTCACCACGGCCCCGCCCACGACGGCGACGGTGCGCTCGATCAGCTCCTCGCCGCCGGGCGCCGCCGGCGCCTGCGCGGCCAGGCCGGCCGCGGCCACGACCAGGGCGATGACCACGCCCCACCCCGGCGATCGGCTCGTTCGGCCCAGACGCCGCGGCATCAGAAGGCCTGCCCCAGCGACAGGTGGTAGACAGCGCGGCGTTCGGACCCGCGGGAGAAGTCACGGCGATCGAGCTTGAAGCCGACATCGAGCCGCAGCGGGCCGAGCGGGGACCGATAGCGGAAGCCGATGCCGGCCGTGGTCCGGAGGTCGACCACCTTCACGTCGCGCACGCGCCGGAACACGTTGCCGGAATCCACGAAGCCGACAAAGCCCACGCCTTTCACGTGCGGCGTGCGCAGTTCCAGGTTGAAGACCGTCATGGCGTTGCCGCCGGTGGGGAACCCGTCGATGTTGAGCGTGGCGTCGGTGCCCAGCCGATCGAGCGCGAAGCCGCGGACCGAGCTGTCGCCGCCGGTGAAGAACCGCTCGCTGGCCGGCAGGTCGGTGACCACGTCCACGACCCGGGCCCCGTCGGCGCCGATCACCGGCTGGCCCGAATCGTCGACCCGGGGCACCCGCTTCTCGAAACCGCGGGCCAGGCCCACGCGCGCGCCGGCGGCCACGACCCACGGGCGCGACCCGGGCAGGCGGCGGTAGACGAACGACTGGGCGAAGCCCTTGGTGAAGCCGACCTCCGAGCCGAGCGCGGGCAGGGCCACGTCGAGGTTGCCGCCGAGCACCGTGCCCCGTTCGGGATCGAGGACGTCGTTGCGCGAGTCGCGGATCACCGAGCCGACGATGGTCGACAGGCGCACCTGGGGAAAGAGGCGGTCGATGAGCAGCTGATCGGCCACCACGATGTCGCGGCCGAAGATCTCGGTGAAGTCGTAGGAATAGCGGGCCAGCGCCACGATCCGGTTGCTGAAGCGGCGCGCGTATTCCGCCCGCACGCCGCGCCGGTCGAAGTCGAACGACGAGCGGATGCCGCGCTCGATGAAGGCGCTGAGCTGCGCGTCGCCCAGCGTGGCGAAGGCGCGCGGCTCGCGGTAGGTCCCGACCACGCGGTACTGGTTGAGGCCGTAGCCGCCCTTGGCCTCGGGTTCGTCCACGCCCGGGTCGGTCGGACGCACGCTCACCGACGTGAGCAGGCTCACCGAACGGTTCTTGCCCCACAGATTGCGGCGCGTGATCTCGAAGAAGCCGCGAGGCGCGACGTCGAGCCGATCGGTGGCCGTGCCCTGGGCCGTCCGGCGCGTGCGCTGGCCGACTTCCAGGCCGCCGCCGTAGCTGAGCGAGGTCGACGGCGCCTCCTCCACTTCCACCAGCACGTCGCGGCGCGTGTCGTCGGCGCCGTGCGGCGCTTCGGTGATGCGCACGCGGCGGAACAGTCCGAGCGCGCTCAGGCGCTGCTGGCTCTCGAGCACCGCGTCGAAGCCGAGCGGACCACCGGGCACCAGCGTCAGCTCGCGCCGCACCAGCTCCGGCGAGGTGCGGGCGGTGCCGCTCACGAGCACGTGATCGACGCGCGTCTGCGCGCCCTCCCGCACGACGTAGGTGAGCTCCACGCC
This sequence comes from uncultured Acidobacteriota bacterium, assembly GCA_963834325.1. GTDB lineage: Bacteria > Acidobacteriota > Vicinamibacteria > Vicinamibacterales > UBA2999 > CADEFD01. The sequence continues at coordinate 253,718 of CAWIBL010000012.1, read as the reverse complement.
GGTCCCGTCTGCGGTCGCGGCCGGACGCGCGTCGACCGCCGCCCGCTGGTAGCCGAGATTGCGATAGCGACGCTCGATGGCCTCGCGATCGATGGCCTGCTGCGGCCGGTAGTAGGGCTTGCCGGTGGTGAGCGCCATCGACTCGAGCAGCGCCTCCGGCGCCATCGCCGTGACCCCCTCGAACCGCACCCCGGTCACCACCGTGCGCGGCCCTTCGCCAATCTCGAACCGCACGTCGACGGGCACCCGGCCATCGCCGTCGGCGCCCGGGAAGGTCGAGCTGCGGCACGACACGGACGGCGGCAAACCCCCGCACGCGATAGTGCTCGGCCAGGGCCGCCCCCACGGCCGCGACCCGGGCGTCCACGAACGGCTCGCCCGGTTCCAGCCGGGTCAGGGGCTCGAGTTCGGCCCGGGGCATCTCCCGCACGCCGTCGAGGCGCACGGCGCCGAGCACGTGCAGCGGCCCGCGGACCACCGTGAAGGTGATGCTGCAGCACGCCGTTGGCGCGCCGCCGTTCGGCCGTGGCCGTGGCCGTCCGGTAGCCTTCGAGCCGCAGGTACTGCTCGAGGTTGCGGCCGGCGTCCTCGACCACCTCCTCCTCGACCGAGCGCAGCCGTTCGATCGGCACGAGCGCGCGCTGCCGGTCGCCCGGCAGCGGGATCGCCGGCAAACGCCACCTGGACCTTGTCGCCGAGGTCGCCACGGACCGTCACGGCGACCACGCCGGGGCCGGCCTCGCGCACCGTCGCCGACAGCACGGCCTCGTAGTAGCCGTCCGTCGCGCAGCGCCTCTTCGACCTCGCGGACGCGCTCGTCGAACGCCTCACGGTCGAGCGGCCGCCCCGACTGCAGCTCGAGCCGCTGCAGCAGATCGGCGCCGGCATTGCCCTCGACCGTGATCTCGCCGACCACCACCTGCGCGCCCGGCGTGACGGCGAACACCGCCGTCACCTGATCGGGGCGCTCGTCGGGCTCGAGCCGCGGCTCGACCCGCGCCGACGGAAAGCCGTGGGCGGCGTAGCGCGCCACGATGGCCTCGGCCATCTCGGGCAGCCGGGCCGAGACCGGCTGGGCCCCGAACTGGTCGGTGAGGGCCGTCCGCAGCGCGCTGCCCGCCATGCCGAGCGCGCCCTCGAACCGGACCCCGACGATGCGCGCAATCGGCACCAGGTCGTAGCGCAGACGCACGCCGTCGCCGTCGCGTTCGGCAAACACCTGGATGTCGGCGTAGCGCCCCAGCGTGACGAAGTGGTCGATGGTCTGCCGGACGTTCCGCATGGTCAGCCCCTCGCCGACCCGGGTCTCGACCAGGGCCAGCACCGTGGCCTCGGTCACCGGCCGCCCCGCAGCTTCGAGCCGCAGGCTGGTCACGCGCCGGCCGAGCAGCGCGCCGACGTCGGCCGCCGCCGGCGACGCCAGCAGCACGACGGCCACCAGCGCGAGCACCTGGCGCATCAGAACGTGACCCGCTTGCGCACTTCGAGCGCGTAGGTGCCGTCTTCGTTCTGCGACAGCACCCACCCGAGCGTGTCGCTCTGGTCGTATTCGAGCAGGATGATCTCGTCGCGCGTCGACGACGACAGGCTGCGCGCGTAGGTCAGGTAGATCCGGTCCGACAACCGCTTGCCGATGGTGACCCGGGCCGCCGGATTGACGCTCAGGCCGGCGGCCTGCTGGTAGGGGTCGACCAGGAGCGGCGTGATCTGGAAGGTGTCGACGCCGAAGGTGTCCTGCACCACGCGGCCGACTTCGGCCGAGAGCGCCCCGGTGAGCGCGCGCGTGGCCCGCGCCTGCAGCAGTTCCTGTTCGCGCTGGTTGGGCGAGCGCAGCGACGCCAGCTCCACGTCGCCGGCCGGGGTCGTGTCGGACAGCAGCAGCGAGAGCACGTCGGCCGACGGCAGGGGCGGGTCCGAGGTGAACTCGGGCTGGAGGCGTTCGGAGGTGCCGGCCACCCGCAGCGTGACCCGGTAAGTCTGGCCCGGCACGCGCACGCGCGTCTCGGCCTCGATATCGAAGAACGGCTGGATGCGCTCCGGGTTGGTGAAGTCGAGACTGCCGCGCGACACGAGATAGCGGCGGCCTTCGAAACGCACCTCGCCGCGTTCGATGTCGGCCCGCCCGAAGACGAGCGGCCGGTCGTAGCTGCCGCGCACGTTGACGTCGGCGCTGGCCACGATGCGGACCAGGTCGTTCTCGATGCGGAAGGTGGAGGGCGCCACGAGGCGCACGTCGTAGCGCAGCGGCACCGAAGCCGTCGCGCTCACGGCCCCGGGCACGGCCGGATCCAGCGGCGCCCCGGGCGCGGCCGACGAGCCGAACACGTTGGTCGTGCCGTCGAACGCCGGCGCCCACACGGCCGACCGGACCAGGACCGAGCCGCCCAGCACCGGCGCCTCGGCCGATCCCTGCACGGTCAGCGCGGCGTCGACGAGCGACCGCATCCCCTCGGGATAGCGCAGGCGCAGGCCGTGCCCGGTCAGGGTGACGTCGTAGTCGGTGAGGGCCAGGCCGCTCAGGCCCATGCGCCCGCCGAAGACGACGCTGCCGTCGGCCAGGCGAGGCGCGCAGGCCGTCGAGCCGCACCGAGGTGGCGTCGAAGGTGACGATGCCGTTGATGGCGTCGAGCGCATGGGGGAAGGCAAAGGAGCGGATGCGGCCGTCGCTGACGAGGGCGTTGCCGGACACCGTGGGCGTGGTGGTGGTGCCGCCGATCGTCGCCGACACCTCGGCGCGGCCCGAGCCGCGCAGATCCGGGAACACGCCCTGCAGCACCGCCAGGTTGGCATCGCCGTTGGCGCGCAGGGCCACGACGTCTTTCGCCAGATCGATGCGTCCGGTGACGTCGATGGCCGTGCGGTCGCCGGTCATGGTGAAGGCGGAGACGGTGACGATCTGGCCGTCGAGCCCGACGCGGAGTTCGCCGCGGTTGCGCAGTTCGTAATCGAAGAGGCGCAGCCGCAGGTCGTCGATGGCCGCCTCGACCCGCAGCGCATCGGGCGTATAGATGGCGCCCCAGACCCGCACGCTGCCGCCGCCGGTGGCCGCGGTGTAGGGCGAGAGCGTGGGCATGAACACGCGCGCGTAGGGGTCGAGCGAGGTGTCCGACAGGCGCACCGTCGTCTCGATCTCGCCGGCCTCGGTGAGCGCCAGTTGCCCCGTGCCCGAAGCGGCCAGGCGCGGCGAGGCGATGTCGAAGCTGTAGAGCACCTGCAGCCCGCGCAGCGCCACCTGCGCCGTCATCTCCCCGATGCCCTCGTCGCCGATGAACAGGTCGAAGACGCTGACCTTCACGTCGTAGCGCGGCTCGTCGAAGGTGCCGCTGCCGGTGGCGCTGAAGTCGGCAAAGCCGGTCAGCGCCGGCAGGGTCGGGAAATAGGTCAGGTCGAGCGCGTCGACGGCCAGGCGGCGGCCGTCGGCGTTGAACGAGTAGGCCCCGTCCCAGCCGACGTAGGCGGCGCCCGTGACCAGGGTGCCGGCCTTCTGCACTTCGAGCCCGTCGAGGCGCACGCCGGCCCCCTCGAAGCGCAGGCTGGTCACCCCGGAGGCGAACGGCTCGTCGTAGGCCACGCCGCGATCGAGGGTGAGGCGGCCGAAGCCGAACGGCTCCTGGTACTTGCCGTAGAGATGAATCTCGCCGCCGAGCGCCCCGTCGACCGGGTAGTCGTAGAGCTCGAAGGCGTGCGCGCATGGTCACGAGCGGCCACTCCGACGTGCGGATGATGGCGTCGAGCTCGTCGCCGCCGTCGCGGCGCGGATAGCCGAGCGCGAACTTGCCGTCGATGTCCATGCGGGCGTAGCCGTTGGTGACCACCGCCTTGGTCACGTTGGCGTAAGCGTTCTCGATGACCACCGCGCCCTCCATGCGGCCCCAGGTCACGTTCCAGGCGCGCATCGCCTCGCCGGCGAAGCGGCCCTCGACGCGCGGGTTGGCGAGGGCGCCGATCAGCACCCCGTCGAAGGTGCCGACCCCGTCCACCGGCACGGCCGCCGTGGCCGTGGGCGCGAACATCGTCATGATGCCGGCCAGGAAGCGGTCGCTCTCCTGCCAGTCGGTGCTGGTCACGTGGAACGGCAGCCGCGAGGCCTCGCCCCAGTCGGTGCGGCCGTCGAAGGCCACGTAGGTCTCGGTCGTGGCCAGCTCGCTCGGCGCGAATCGCACCGTGTCGCCGTCGAAGTCGTAGGCGACCTGGGCGGCCAGCGGCACCGGCGCAAAGGCGATGTGCGCGCTGAACGGGCCCTGCTCCTCGGCCCGCCGGCGGGCGCCGTCGAGCGCCTCCTCGGGCAGCGCGGGCGGGGCGGGACACGAGTCCGGCGGGCATGGCCACCTGCAGCGAGCCCTCGCCGTGCGCGCGGGCAAAGCCGCCCGGGCCGAGCGTCCACGCAGTGAGATGACGGCCGGTGGCGCGCCCGGCGACGCGCAGGCCGCGCGTCTGCAGGAAGTTGGTGAGGGCGACCAGGTCGACGTCGCGGTAGCGCACGTCCCAGCGGGCGTCGGCGCGGCGCTCGGGCCGGCCGAGCGGGTCGAGCACGTAGCTGAACTCGGTCGTGCCGCCGTAGAAGCGGGCGGTGGCGCGGCTCACGTCGAGACGCGTCGGCACCCACACGACGGCGGCGCGGAAGTCCTGGAAGCGATAAGCGTCGTAGCCGACCTCGGGGCTGGCGAAATCGCCCTGCACCTCGTAGCCGCCTTTGTACATCCGCACCGTGCCGGCAAAATCGCCGGCGCCGTGCAGCTGGAACTGGTCCTTGGCGTAGAAGATGGCGCGCGTGCGCGGCAGCTCGTGATGCGAGGTCAGGGTGTAGGTGGCGTTGGGGAACTGGGCCGGGTCGATGACGCCGGTCGCCCTCGACCTGCGCGCCGTCGGCGTCGAGCGACATCCGCTCCATGACCACCTTGCCATCGGCGACGCGGAAGGCCGCGGTGAAGTGCGCCCACATCGGCTCGTACTGCTGGATGAGCAGCGTGCCGCCCCGCCACGTCATGGTGCCGCGGTAGTCGTCGCCCTTGACGGCGACGACCTCCAGATTGGGCGCGTCGAGGCCCCAGTTGGAGCCGAAGTCGCGGACGATGAGGTGGCCGCGGGTCGCGCGCACGTTCTGGAGCGTGGTCCGCATCAGGCGCGGGGTCGTGCGGGGCGCCCGGGCGGGCCGTTCAGCCGCGGCCAGTTGTGCAGCGCGTTCGGATAGCTCTCGACGATGAGGGTCCAGTCGCGCATCTCCACCGCGTCGAGCAGGACCTCGCGGTTGATGATGGCGCCCCATGTGAGGGTGAGCTCGACGTGCCCGGCCACCAGCCACGGATCGTGCGCCGCGGTGATGCCCTGGACCCACACGTCCTCGAGCACCAGGCGGCCGCGGCCGAGGTTGAGGCCGAGCCGCCCGATGTGCACCGGGCGGTCGATCCAGCGGGAGGCCTCCCCTTCGGCGCGGCCGCGCAGGGCCGGGCCGAGGTCGATGGTGACGATCGAGACGAGGAGCACCGCGATGGCCACGGCCGCAACCAGCCACAGCCGGCGCACGTGCGTCAGTGAGGCTCCGAGGGCGCCCAGCACCTTGCCCCGCACCGCTACTCCACGACGGCCAGCACCGCTCCCGCGTCGACCGATTGCCCCTCGGTGACCGCGACGGAGGCGACGCGGCCGGCCTTGGCGGCGCGCAGCTCGTTCTCCATCTTCATGGCTTCGACCACGATCAGGCCCTGGCCGGCCTCGACGGCGTCGCCGGGCCTGACCAGCACCTTCACCACCTTGCCGGGCATCGGCGCGAGCAGCCGCTGCGGCCCGTGACCGTGCGCCGCCGCCCCGCCGCGCACCCGGGCCCGGCCGCTCTCGCTGATGGTCAGGGCCACCTGGCGGCCGTTGACGTGCACGCCGAGCGCGCCGCGCGCCTTGCCGGGGACGACCACGGCCGGCACGCTGCGGCTGACGGCGGCGCGGCCGTCGACCGATGAGCAGCGACCACATCGCGTCGTCCACCCGGGCGGCGTCCACGTCGAAGGGCGTGCCGTCGACGCTCACCCGCCACGCCTCGCCGACGCGCTGCACGATGACCTTGCGGGTGCGTTCGCCGATGACGACGTCGTACTGCATCGCTACCTCAGCCCCTCGGCGCGCGCCTGGTGGCGCCAGCGGCTGGGCACCGCGGCCGGGGCGACGGCGGCTCGCGCCGCCGCCTGCCCGCCGCGCACCTGGTGCAGGGCCGCGACGATGGCCGCCAGCGTCTCGTCGTCGTCCGACGAGGTGTCGAACGGCGCGCCGGCCCGCTCGGCCAGCTTGCGATCGATGAAGGTGGTGTCGAAGCGCGCCGCCAGGAAATCCGGATCGTCGAGGGCCCAGCGGAAGAACGGCAGCGTCGTCTTGATGCCGTGCACCTCGTACTCGCGCAGCGCGCGCCGCATCCGCGCCAGGGCCTGCGGCGCGGTCCTCGCCCCAGGCGATCAGCTTCGAGATCATCGGGTCGTAGAAGATCGGCACGTCGAGACCCTCGGTGGCGCCGCTGTCGTCGCGCACGCCCGGGCCGTGCGGCACGCGCAGCTTGTGGATGCGCCCCGGCGACGGCAGGAAGTTGTTGTCGGGATCCTCGGCGTAGATGCGGCACTCGATGGCGTGGCCGCGCGGCACGAGCAGGGCCTCGGGATCGAGCGTGAGGCGGCTCGCCGCGGGCGATGCGGATCTGCCAGTGCACCAGGTCCACGCCCGAGACCATCTCGGTCACCGGGATGCTCGACCTGCAGGCGCGTGTTCATCTCGAGGAAATAGAACGAGCCGTCCTCGTCGAGCAGGCATTCGATGGTGCCGGCGTTGGTGTAGCCGACCTGGCGGGCCACCGACGGCGGCGGCGCTGGTGAGGCGGCGGCGCAGGTCGAGCGAGACGGCCAGCGACGGGCTTTCTTCGATGACCTTCTGGTGGCGGCGCTGAATCGAGCACTCGCGCTCCACGAAAGCCACGACGGTGCCGTGGTGATCGCCGAGGAGCTGCACCTCGATGTGGCGCGGATGCATGATGCGCCGTTCCAGGTAGACGGCCGAATCGCCGAACGCCGACCCGGCTTCCGAGCGCGCCGCGCGCAGCGCGCCCGGCAGTTCGGCCGGCGTCGACACCATGCGCATGCCCTTGCCGCCGCCGCCGGCAACGGCCTTGAGCATCAGCGGGTAGCCGATGCCTTCGGCGATGCGCAGCACCTCGGCATCCGTCACGGCCGCGTCGAGCGGCGTCTCGGTGCCGGGCACGACCGGCACGCCGGCGGCGATGGCCGCCTGGCGGGCCGCGGTCTTGCTGCCCATCAGTTCGATGGCCTCCGGCGACGGCCCGATGAAGGTCAGGCCGGCGTCGCGGCAGGCGCGCGCGAAGTCCTCGTTCTCGGCCAGGAAGCCGTAGCCCGGATGGACCGCGTCGGCGCCGCTCCGGCGCGCCACGTCGAGGAGCGTGTCGATGCGCAGGTAGCTCTCGCGCGGCGGATTGGGGCCGACCGGCCAGGCCTCGTCGGCCATGCGGACGTGCAGCGCGGCGCGATCGCACTCGCTGTAGACCGCCACGGTGGCGATCCCCATGTCGCGGCACGCGCGGATGACGCGCACGGCGATCTCGCCGCGGTTGGCGATTAGAACCTTGGTAACGGACACAACTAGCTGGAAATTCTAGCACTCGGAGGGGCTGTGGCCGGCAACCACCGGCCCCTCCAGGGGCCCGCGGGGACGACGCGACCTCTAGAGCGGGATGTTGCCGTGCTTCTTCGGCGGGTTCCGGTCGCGCTTGTTCTCGAGCGTGGCCAGGGCCTGGATCAGCTTCTTCCGCGTGGTGCGCGGCAGGATCACCTCGTCGATGAACCCGCGTTCGGCCGCCACGTAGGGGTTGGCGAACTTCTCCCGGAACTCGGCCACCTTCTGGGCGCGCATCGCCGCCGGGTCCGGCGCGCTCTCGATCTCGCGCTTGTAGAGGATGTTGACCGCGCCCTCGGCGCCCATCACCGCGATCTCGGCGGTCGGCCAGGCGAAGTTGAAGTCGGTGCGGATGTGCTTGCTGGCCATCACGCAGTAGGCGCCGCCGTAGGCCTTGCGGGTGATCACCGTGACCTTGGGCACGGTGGCCTCGGCAAAGGCATAGAGCAGCTTGGCGCCGTGGCGGATGATGCCGCCGAACTCCTGCGCGGTGCCGGGCAGGAACCCGGGCACGTCCTCGAAGGTGACCAGCGGGATGTTGAAGCAGTCGCAGAAGCGCACGAAGCGCGCGCCCTTGACCGAGGCGTTGATGTCGAGCGTGCCGGCCAGCTGCGCCGGCTGGTTGGCGACGATGCCGACCGAGCGGCCGCCGAGGCGCGCGAAGCCGACGACGATGTTCCGGGCGTAGTGCTCGTGCACCTCGACGAAGCCGCCGTCGTCGACGACGCGTCCCGATGAGATCGTGCATGTCGTAGGGCTGGTTGGGCGACGCCGGCACGAGCGTGTCGAGGGCCGCGTCCTCGCGGTCCACCGGATCGTCGGTGGCGCAGGCGCGGCGCCTCGTCGAGGTTGTTCGAGGGCATGAACGAGAGCAGCTCGCGCACGAGCGCGATGCACTCGCGGTCGTCCTCCACCGCGAAGTGGGCCACGCCGCTCTTCTCGTTGTGGGTCATGGCGCCGCCGAGCTCTTCCTTCGTCACGTCCTCGTGGGTGACCGTCTTGATCACGTCGGGCCCGGTGACGAACATGTAGCTCGACGACTTCGACCATGACGATGAAGTCGGTGATCGCCGGCGAGTAGACCGCGCCGCCGGCGCAGGGGCCGAGGATGGCCGAGATCTGCGGCACGACGCCGCTGGCCAGGGTGTTGCGCAGGAAGATGTCGGCGTAGCCGCCGAGCGACATCACCCCTTCCTGGATGCGGGCGCCGCCCGAGTCGTTCAGGCCGACGACCGGCGCGCCGGCCTTCATCGCCATGTCCATGATCTTGACGATCTTGGCGGCGTTGGTCTCCGACAGCGAGCCGCCGAACACCGTGAAGTCCTGCGCGAAGGCGTAGACCACCCGGCCGTCGACCCGGCCGTGGCCGGTGACCACGCCGTCGCCTGGCACGATCTGGCTGGCCATGCCGAAGTCGAGGCAGCGGTGGGTGACGAGCTTGTCCGATCTCCTCGAAGGTGCCGGGATCGAAGAGCAGCTCCATGCGCTCGCGGGCCACGAGCTTGCCCGCCTCGTGCTGGCGGCGGAGGCGGTCTTCGCCGCCGCCGAGTTCGGCGCGGCGCTCGAGCTCGCGCAACCTGGCCATCGGGTCGTTCACGATCACTCCGCCTCGACGCACGGGTTGCTGAGGGCGCCGACGCCCTGGACCTTGACCATCACCCGATCGCCGGGCACGAGCGGGCCGACGCCCGAGGGCGTGCCGGTGGTGATGACATCGCCGGGCTCGAGCGTGCAGAAGCGCGAGACGAACTCGACCACCTCGGGCACCGTGAAGATCAGCTCGCGCGTGTTCGAGTGCTGGCGCTTCTCGCCGTTGACCCAGCCTTCGACCTCGAGGGCCGACGGGTCGAGGCCGACGGCGATGCACGGGCCGATGGCGCCGAACGTGTCGAAGCCCTTGGCGCGCGAGTACTGGACGTCGCTGGCCTGCAGTTCGCGCGCGGTCACGTCGTTCAGGCAGGTGACGCCGAGCACGTAGTTCATGGCCTCGGCCGCGGACACGCGCGTGGCCCGCCGGCCGATGACGATGGCCATCTCCGCTTCGTGCTCGACGCGGCCGCACCACGACGGGATGCGGATGCTCGCTTCGGGGCCGATGACCGTGGAGGGCGGCTTGATGAACACCAGCGGTTCGGCCGGCAGCGCCTTCTTCATCTCGGCGGCGTGGTCCCGGTAATTGAGGCCGATGGCCATGATCTTCGACGGCATCACCGGCGCCAGGAAGTCGCGCAGCGGTTCGTCGATGCCGGCGCCGGTGCGGTAGTCGCCGAACACGTCGCCCTCGAGCCAATAGAGCGCGTTGTCCCGCTCGACCACGTAGCGCCCGCCCATTCCCTGCCGCACCCGATAGATCTTGTCCATGGTCCTTGTGCTTCCCGAGCCCCGGAGCCCCGAGCCCCGAGTCTCGCCTACGGCCGCGCCGTTTCCTCGGCGCGATTCGACGGCGCGCTGCGATTGACCGGCGTCGCCGAGTCTACCGCGACGACCACGTAGACGTATCGCACCCCGGCGCTCACGGTCCGGTCCTCGAAGCTGGTCGCGGCGATCGGCTCGGGCGTGAGCTGGGTCGTCGGCTCGCCCGGCGCGTCCCCGCGGAAGACCAGATAGCCGCCGAGATCGGCCGCCTCCGCGGCGTCCCAGATCAGGCTGATCACGTTGGACCCGGCCACCGCGGCCAGCGCCGCTGGCGCCGGGCGGCGGGAACGTGTCCCGGGGCGTCGCGCAGCCAGGTGACGAGGCCGGCCCCTCGATGTCCACGCCGTCCACGGTGTCGAGCGGGCGCACCACGACACAGCGTTCCACGCCGAAGACGACCCCGGGCAGCGTCAGCGACGGCACGGCCAGCGGCGCTTCGTTGAGCGGCGTGGGCCGGGTCACCGCGCCGGGCCCGGCGGCGGCCGCGACGGCGGCCTCGGCGGCCTCGGCGGCGTAGACGTTGTAGCGCGTCGCCGGCAAAGCCGGACCGAAGGGCCGCGACTCGAGCGCGCCGTCGCTGGCGGCGGCCGGGGCCTGGCGCGCATCGGGCGCCGGCGTCCAGGTGACCGTCAGGGCCGCCTCGTCGTAGGTCACGCCGGGCGCGCCGGGCGCGCTCGACGTCGGCCCGAGGGGGACGCTCTTCCAGTCGCTCCACGCGCCGCGCCGCCCCCGCCGGCTCACCGCCACGGCGACGTAGTGGCGGCGCAGCGCCGACGTGGCCGGGGCATAGACGAGCGGCAACGACAATGCCGGGGGCGCGTCCGCGTCGAGGCCGGGCTCGAGCGGCGCCGTCGAGGCTGGTGCCGGTCCGGGCGCCGGGACCGCGGCGGCCAGCACGGTGAGGGCCGGGGTCAACACCTCGCGCACGGTGAGGACGGCGCCCTGATCGAGCCCCGGCTCGACGCGGCAGTTCCGGAACCGGCGGCTGACCGGCGGCGGGAGGCGGGGGCGGCGGCACTGGACGCCGCACCGTCGCCGAGAGCACTTGGGTCAGGCCCTCGGGCGCGCGCCCGTCGACCAGAGCCGGGGGCGCGGCTGCCGAGGTCACGGCGTAGATCTCCACGCCCGCGAGGTCTGCCGGCTGGTCGCCGCCGACGTTGGCCGTGGGCACGGTGAGGGTGAGGAACACGGCGTCGCCGGCCCGGCTGGCGGTCCAGGCCGAGACCTTGGCCGGCACCCGCTGCAGCGGCGCCAGCGGCGGGCCCTTCTTGCCGCAGCCGACCGCGAGCACGGCGCACAACGCCGCCGCGACGGCGCGGGCGCGGGCGGCGCGCCGGAGCGGCCACCACGCTCCGGCCGGGCGGAGCTTCGTAGGGTGCTCGATCAAGATGGACATGAAGGGCTGCGGATGGCGGGACGGGCGTGAACCGCGCCTCCAAGTGTCCCCGTTGGAGAAAAGGACTGTCAAGGAATCTGGACGATCCACAGCCATCACGGGCGGCATTCTCGTGGTTCGGCTGGCAGCGATGTTGCACTTCGGGAGGCGTGCCGCCTGCCCTGATATCTCCCGAGGTGTGGTCATGAAGCCCCGAAGCGTCTTTACTGCCGCGGTCGTACTGGCCGCGCTCTCGGCCGGGTCGGCCTGTGGCCCAGGACCCGCCGGTTCCCGACCCGCCAGCTCCGCGCCGGCGCAGGTCGTGGAACGCGCCCGCGCCGAGCGTCGCGACGACGGCGGTCCGCGTGGCGACCGCGGCGTGTCGGTGCGCGCGCCTCGCGACCACGATGACTCCAGCCCGCAGGAGGTACGTCGGCGCGTGCGGCCAGCCCCCGACGCCGCGGCGGCCGCGCCGGCGCTCGAGGAACAACAGGGCGGCCGACGGCGCCCCGGTGGCGGCGGGCCGTTCGGCCGGCGGCGGCGGCGGAGCCCAGCCCCGCGGCGGCGTGCGCGCCCCGGGCGGCGGCCGCGGCTACGAGGGCGACCGCGATCCGAACGTCGGGCGGGCCATTCCCAGAGCCGGAGCCCCGCGTCCGCCGCAGTCCCGCTATGCGCCGTCGTACGCACGCCGCTACTACAACGGCGGCGGCGGCCTCGGTTACTACTTCTACGACCCGTGGAGCTGGTATGCCGGCTACGGGTGGCCCGGCTACGGCGCCTACAACTGGAATGGCTACTACGGCAACCAGTGGGGCGGCTACGGCAACCAGTGGGGCGGCGGCTACGGCGGCGGCTACGGCGTCTACGGCGGGCCCTACGGCTGGAGCATCGGCGGCGTGCGGATGAAGGTCGAGCCGAAGGACGCCGAGGTCTACGTCGATGGCTACTACGCTGGCATCGTCGACGACTTCGACGGGATGTGGCAGCAGCTGCGGCTCGACGAAGGCGGCTACCACATCGAAGTCCGCAAGCCGGGCATGGCAACGCTCACCTTCGATGTGCGGGTACAGCCCGGACGCACGATTACGTATCGCGGCCGCATGGCGCCCTGAACGGGCGGCATCTTCCGCGTCACGGCCCGCTGACTAACGGCGGGAACCACACCAGCGGGTGCACATCGTGTGGCGCACGACGGCCGGCTCAAGCGCCGGCCGTCGTCGTGTACGGCACGGGCGTGGTGGGTGTGGCCGCGGCGGCGGCGCCGCTACGGAGGGGGCAGTCGGCCCGGGGCGGCACACTCGCGGACGGCGTCGGGGCGCCGCGCGTTCTCGACCTGGCAGCGCACGAAGGCCGGGCGCGTGCGCGCGAATTCGCTCATCCGGTCGATTTCATCCTGGAAGTCCTTCACCCCGAACCAGCGTGCGGGGTCGGCCAGCACGGCCGCGCGAATCTGATCCACGGCCCGCACCAGCTCGCGTTCCAGCCAGGGCAGGCCGCCTTCCCCGCTGCGCGCCTCGGCCTGGTCGGCGGCCTTGGCCAGCGTGTCGAGGAAGTGGGCGTACAGTTCCGGCACCGCGGCGGCCCGGCGCAGCAGTTCGTTGCCGCCCAGGCCGTGACCCGTATCGCGGTTGGCGGCGTAGAACGTCTGGTCCTTGTCCCACGGGATGAGCACCGACTGGCGCGAGCCTTCCGGCCGGTAGAGATAGAAGTTGGCCATGCCCTTGTAGCCGACCAGGCCGTCCCGATCGACGAGGAACGCCTCGACGGCCAGGTAGGTCATGAGCTGGGTCAGGTCGAGCAGCTCGCCCACTTCCTCGACGAAGCGGTCGGGCGAGGCCTGGTTGACGTCGCGCACCAGCTCCTCGATCGAGCCGTAGAGATCGGCGGTCGAGTCGTTCTCGTGCGTGCGGGCCTCGAAGCGCGGCTTGTAGGCGTCGAGACTCGCGCCCAGGTAGCCGAAGTGCCACTCGTCAATCCATTTGTATTCGAAGAGCGTGCCGCGGCCAGGTTCGCCGGTGCCGGGTTGCGCGAAGGCCCGGCGCACGAAGTCCTCGCCCAGTTCCTCGGTAATCACGTAGACGCCGGCGTATTCGTCGTTCACGAACACCTTGGCGTGCGACTCGCGCGGCACGGGCAGGCCGAAGCTGGCGAAGAGCTTCATGGCCAGGCGTTCGCGCACGAGCGACACGTCGCGATAAACGTTGTCGAGCAGGATGGCGCGCATGCCGAGGAAGCGCTGGCCGCTGGCGTAGCGGTTCATGTCCACGCGCAGGCCCGGCTTGAACTCGTTGCGGGTACCGAGGCCGCGCGAGCGGATGCCGACGTTGCGCACCTTCACGCCGCGCCACACCAGGTCGGCCGGGTAGTAAGTGTTGTCGCTGAAGTCGGCCTTCAGCTTCGCCCAGTCGTCGGAGTGAACGAGCAGACGGATGTCGTGCAGCACAGCGTCGTCGAACAGCTCGTCGGCCGTCTGCGCCGAGGCGGGCCAGGCAACCAGTAGCAAGACGAGCGGGAGGACGGCCAACCGAACGGCGCGAAACATGGTGGGTACCACTTGGACGGCCCCGGTGAGCGCTTTCCACGGTTGCGCCCCTGTTTCATCTAGCGTCGTCTGACCGGACGCGTCAGCACCGGAGACGCGGCTCAGTGGCAGACGTCGGCGCCCCGGTCGAGCACGGCGCCGGTCACGTCGACGAACTCCCACTGGTAGCCCGCCGGCTCGAGCGCCAGCCGCAGCACTCCCCACGTCTGCAGGTAGAGCTCGGAGTTGGCGGCGCGCCGCGAGGCCGCATAGACCGGGGCCCCGCCGGTGCCGACGGTGAACTGGCGCACCCCGCGGGCCGGGTCGCGCGTCCGGTCGGGCCCCTGGGGAGCCAGCCGCTCGTAGTTGTGGTCGTGGCCGTTCAGCACGAGGTCGGCGCCGTGGTCGTAGAGCAGCTGCCAAAGGTCGCGCAGCCGGGGCGTCGGCCCATGGTTGCCGGAGCTGTCATAGGGATGGTGCACGGTGGCGAGGGTGCAGCGGGCCCGCTGGTCGAGCTGGTCGCGCACCCACTGGAACTGCGCCGAGCCCCGCTCGATCGGCACCGACGAGTTCAGGACCAGCACCTGCCAGCTGCCCGAGCGGAAGGCGTAATAACCCAGCCGCCCCGGGCCGGCGGCGGCCCCGAAGTAGTGGAAGTAGCCGTCGGCGTTGGACACGTCGTACTCGTGATTACCCGGGCCGGGCCGGAAGCGCGACTTGAGCCGGCCGTATTCCGGGTCGAAGCAGCGCTGGAAGTCGGCCGCCGTGCCGTTTGGATAGGCCAGATCGCCGAGCAGCAGGATGTCGTCGGCGAATCGGCCCAGGAGCGCGGCCGTCTGCCCGACGCCGGGCGAACCGCACCAGCCGATGTCGCCAACCGCGAGCAGCCGCGAGTTACCCGCCCCCGGCGGCGGGGGCGGCGGGCCGGGCGGCGCCGGCGTATTGGCGGACTGGTCGGGCTCGTCGGCCGGCGTGTCGGCGGAAACCACCGCCGTGGGCTCGGTGGGCGACGCGGGCGGAGCGCCGCCGCACGCTCCCGCTACGAGGGCGCTGACCGCGACCAGCCACGCCCGGGCGCGGGGGCGAAGGCTCACGACGTCTGCAGGTGGAGGGTGGGCAAGAACAGCCGTGCCGGAACGACAACAATTATACGGCGGCGGCCGACGCCCCAGGGACGAAATGCCGGCGGCCTGGGCCGAGTGCCGGGCCGGCGCGGCCGACGCGGGGGCTGGTCAGGATCGGGCCGTGCGCGTGAACCAGAAATAAAGCGGCAGCCCCAGGGCGATGATGAGCAGCCCGGCCGCCGACGGCCCCATCGGCGTGCCGCTCGTGAGCGGCGTGACCAGGTCGGTCCACAGCGCGTTGGCGACGATCACCGCGCACACGGCCACAAACAGCGCCGGCACGACGGGATAGCCCCAGGTCGAGTACGGCCTGATCGTGTCGGGCTCGCGCCGCCTCAGGACGAACAGCGCGGCGACGGCCACGCCGTTGAAGAGCAGAATCGAGAACCCGGTGTAGGTCGTCAGGGCGCTGCCGCTGCCGGTGAGGATGAGCAGCGTGGTCCACACGGCCTGCGCGACGATGGCCGTGGCCGGCGTGCGGTAGGTGGGGTGCACGCGAGCCGCCGCCGGGAAGAACATGCCGTCGCGGGCCATCGCGTAGTAGACGCGCGGGCCGACGAAGATCATGGCGCTGTTGCTGGCCAGCAGGCTGATGATCGAGACCGCGCCCATGATGTTGCCGGCGTTGGTGCCGAGCAGCCGGTCGGCAATGACGTCGAGCACGCTGCCGCGAATCGCCGCCAGCTCCTCGACCGGGAACACGAACAGGTAGAGCGTGTTCAGCAGCAGGTAGATGACGATGACCGCCAGCGTGCCCATGGCCAGAGCCCGCGGCACGTTGCGCCCGGGGTCTTTGATCTCCTCGGCCACGTAGGAGGCGGCGTTCCAGCCGGCGTAGGCAAACAGCACCGGCACGAGGGCGAACAGCCAGGAGCCGGTCGACGGGGTCGCCGCCGGCGTCGAGAGGTTGCCCATCGAGCCGGTGCCGAACGCGAAGCCGGCGACGATGAAGATCAACAAGGCCGAGACCTTGAGGCTGGCCAGCACGTTGCCGACCAGCCGGCCCGGCCCGACCCCGCGGAGATGGACCAGCGACAACACCCACACCGACACGATGGCGGTGAGGGTCTGCGGCGACAACGTCACGCTGATCGGGCCGAGCGCGACCGAGGCCAGCACCTGTTCGCTTCCCAGCACCGGGATGAACCGCGACAGGTAGAGGGCCAGGAAGAACGCGTTGGCGGCGATGGCGCCGGAGAACCCGGCGACAAACGAGGTCCAGCCGGTGAGGAAGGCGGCGATGCGGCCGAACGCGGCGTGGAGGTAGACATACTCGCCGCCGGCCCGGGGCCGGACGGCGGCCAGCTCCGCGTAGGCCAGCGCCCCGGCAAAGGCCAGGGCTCCGGCGGCCAGCCAGGCCAGGAGAAACAGCCCCGGATGCGGCACGGCGGCCGCGACCTGGGGCGACGTGAACAGGATGCCGCCGCCGATGACGTTCGAGACGACGATGGCGGCAGCGTCGACGGCGCTCAGACGCCGGTCGAGCGTATTGGAAGGCGCGGGGGCCTGCGACATGCCGGGGATTATAGGCGGGGCGCTACTGCGTGAGCAGCTGGCGTTCGATCGGGAACTCGCCGAGCTTGGCCCAGACCTGCGAGCCCTTCTTCAGGAACACTTCGACCTTGGCGTCGACGAAGTCCTTGTGCTGCAGGATCTGGATGCGCGGCTGCTCGCCGGTGTAGCCCAGCTGCGAGCGCATGACGATGGACGCGGTGGAGGCGCCCGGCGCCAGGTCGTCGCGGCGCACCGCCCAGCCGTAGTGCTCGCCCCACATCTCCTGCTCGCCGACGCGCTTGAACACGGCCATGATCTGCACGCCGGTGATGGGCTGGTCGGCCTTGTTGCGCAGCTTGAGCGACAGCGTCGGCACCAGCTTGTTCTTGCCGTCGGCCATGATGCCGGCGTCGTACCACCCGGTCATGACCTCCTGCGGCTCGAGCACCTGGATGGGGCTTACCTGAGAGCATCCCGCCATCGTGGCGAGGAGGACGGGCAGCACGAGCAGTGTGTGACGCATGGCGCGTTAGGATACCGCGGCCCGGGCGGGGTTGTCCGGTGCCAGCTACACACTCAGACACCAGCGCCGGAAAAATGCTCCACCGCGCCTAGAACTCCTGGACCTCGACGCGCTTCTTCGCCTCGTCCCGGTCGATCTTGCCGGCGCGGTAGGCCGCCAGGTCGGCCCCCTTGATGCGCAAGGTGAAGGTGGAGACCTGTTCGTAGGGATTGGGCGGAGCCAGCAGGTCGCGCCGTTCGTTGTCGCGAGCCGCCACCGTCAGGTATTCGGTCGGCTGCAGCGACGAGACCATCGGCAGCGAGTAGTCGACCATGGCATCGACCAGGGCCCGCACGACCGCGTCGGTGTAGGCCTTGTTGGGGTCGTCGAGGAGCTGCGCGTCGAGCTTGCGCGGCGGGCCGGACACCCCGGACGCAGCCGCGGGCGGACCCGGCGCGCCGGCGGTGCCGGCCGCCTGGATGCTGGAGGCGGCTCCCGGGCGGCGAGCCCCGCCGTAGGGCCGCAACTGCGCCTCGAGCCGGCGCAGGGCTTGTTCGGCCGTGGCCCGCTCGGGGCCGCTCGTCGTGGCCACCACGGCGCGCAGCGAGGCCAGGGCCTCGGAGGCGCCCTGGTCGTCCTGCTCGAGCATGGTGCGCAGGCTCCACATCATGCTCTGGCGCAGCACCGGGACCTCCACGTCGAAGAAGACGCCGTAGTCGGCCAGGTGGAAGCCGCGCGCGTTGGCCTCGCCCGCCACCACGATCATGTCCGGCATCACGGCGCGGAATTCCTGGTTGAGGCGCGAGGCCCCGGCGGTCACGGCGCGGGCCAGCGCGCCTTCCATCAGGTAGATCTGATGGCGGAGCTGGCTGTGGTCGCCGGCCGGCGCGGCCGGCTGCGCCGATGCCGTGGTGGTCACGGCGGCCAGCACGGCGGCCCCGAAGAAGGAAGAACTGCGTGTCATGACCAATGGCCTCTGCATCTACTGGGGCCTCAGCCCCGTGCGGACGAGGAGATCCAACACCTTGCGCTGGCGCGCCACCTCGGCGCCGGTGCGGCCTTCGAGCTGGCCGAGACCCTGTTCGATGCGGACCAGGTCGGCGCGACGCTGCAGGTCGAAATCGTGGTTGAACTCCGTGAGCCGCAGGGCCAGTTCCTGCTGCTGCCGGCGCTCGCTGGCGGCGATGAGGGCGCGCACGCGGGCGATGGTGTCGATGTCGGTGTTGTCGGCCGGCGCCGCGGCCGGCGTGGGCGAAGCGGACGGCTCTCGAGTTCGCCGCGCAGGGTCTGCTCGAGCGCGGCCAGCGCCGGCCGCCACGCCTGGTCGGCGGCGGGCTGGGCCGCCACTGGTGTGACCGGCGTCAGCCAACCGGTGGACACCGTCCACCCCTGCGCGTCGTGCCGCACCTGCACGTTGGCCACGGCCGCCCCGACGGCCAGGGCCAGCGTGGCCGCGACGACTTGCGCCCAGGCGGGCACGGACTGCCAGGCGGCGACGCGTGGCCGGAGAACGGTGCCGGACGGCTCGACTGCGCCCGGCGGCAGCTCCGTCTGCGCGAGGCTGAAGCGCAGCGGCGGGGCCGGCGGCGTCCACTGCGCCAGCGCGTGGCGCACCCCGCCGAGGGCGGCGATCTCGTCGCGGCAGCGCGCGCACCCGGCCGCGTGCCGGGCCACGGCGTCGTTGGTGCCGGCCTCGGTTTCGCCGTAGATGTAGGCGACGAGCGTCTCGGTGTCGTCGCAGGTGAAGAGAGTCGTGCTCATGATGCGTCCCCACGGATGTCAGCCACGGACATCCCGCCGTCTTCCAATTGCCGCCGCACCACGCTCAGTCCCTGATAGAGCCGGGTCTTCACCGTGCTGAGCGGACATCCCTGCATGTCGGCAATCTCTTGAAACGTCAGGCCGTGGTACTCCTTCAAGACGATGGCGGTGCGCTGCTCTTCCGGCAGCGTCGCCATGGCCCGTTCCGCCGCCCGTCCCAGCTCGCGCCGCGCCACCAGGGTCTCGATCGACTCGACCGGACCGCCGGCCGCCGCCAGTTCCGCGATGTCGGTGTTCTCCGGCATCTGCACGGTGGGCGTGCGCCGCTGCCGGCGGATCAGGTCGCGACACAGGTTGAGGGCGATGCGGTAGAGCCACGACGAGAACTTGGCTTCGCCCTTGAAGCCCTTGAGCGCGCGGTAGGCGCGGAAGAAGGTGTCCTGGCAGACGTCGCGGGCATCGTCTTCACGCCCGAGCGTGCGGTAGGCCAGGGCGTAGATCGGCCGCTCCCAGCGCTTGACCAGCTGGTTGAAGCTGTCGACGTCGCCGTCCTGCGATCGCACGACGAGTTCTTCGTCGGTGATCGTCAATCCCTGCACGGCCTGCGTCGCCCCTTCCCCGTGGACTCGCCGCGCGGGGTCAGCCGCCGGCGGCCCTGTGATGTCGAGCCCCAACACTAGTCTTTGACGGCGCCACCACCCGTTTGGCCGTCCCTGGGACGGACGGTCCGGGCGCCTCGAGCCATTATAGGAACACCGACCCAGGGCGCGGCCGCAAAGCCCTCGGGAACCACGACTTCGCCGCGGGCTACAATTGCCGGGTAGTCCTGTGAGCACCCCCACGCCCGAGCCCGAAGCCTTCCTGACGACCGACGAGGTGCTCGCCTACCTCAAAATCAACCTGCGTACGGTCTACCGGCTGGTCGAGGCCGGCAAGCTCCCGGCCGTGCGGGTCGGCCGGCAGTGGCGGTTCCGCCGGCGCGATGTCGACGCCTGGCTCGACCAGGCCCCGGCCGTGGTCAAGCCGGCCGCGGCGGCGCCAGCGCCGGCGGCCGGCCCGGCGCCGGCGGGCCGGCGCATCCTGGTCGTGGATCCGGACAGCGCCAGCCGCGACCTCATCGCCGGGGCGCTGCGCGCGGCCGGGCACGTGGTCGACACCGCGCCCGACGGCGTGCTCGCGGCCGAGCGCCTCACCCAGCACCCCTACGCTCTGGTGATCAGCGAGCTGCGCCTGCCCGGCCTCGACGCCTTCGCCGTGATGCGCGGAGCGCGCCGCGCCACGCCCGACCTGGCCCTGATGATCGTGACCAGCCACTCCTCGGAAACCGCGGCCATCGAGGCGCTCAACTTCGGGATCGGCGGCTACCTGACCAAGCCCAGCCGGCCGGCCGAGATCGCCGCCACCGCCGCGCGCGTGCTGGCCGGGCGCCACGCCTCGTCATGATCCAGCTGTCGTCGCTCACCAAGCGCTTCGGCGACCGCGTCCTGCTCGACGAGGTCACCTGGCACGTCGGGGATCGCGACCGCGTCGGCTTGTGCGGGCCCAATGGCGCCGGCAAGACCACCCTGCTGCGCATGCTGGCCGGGTTCGACGAGGCCGACGGCGGCGCGGTCATCCGTCCGACCGCGCTGACCGTCGGCTACCTGCCGCAGGACGGACTGTCCACTCCGGCCGCAGCGTCTTTGCCGAAGCCAGCGACGCGCTTGAAGCCGCTGCTCGACATGAAGGACGAGATGCACGACCTCGAGCACCGGCTGGCCGACCCGGCCGTGCCGGCCGGGGAGCACGACACCCTGCTCGAGCGCTACAGCACCTTGCAGGAACGCTTCCGCATGGGCGACGGCTATGCCATCGACCTCAAGGTCGCGACCATCCTGCGGGGCCTGGGCTTCAGCCCGGCCGACTTCGACCTCGAGGCCGGACATCTCTCGGGCGGCTGGCAGATGCGTCTCGCCCTCGCCAAGCTGCTGCTTAGTGCGCCCGGCCTGCTGCTGCTCGACGAACCGACCAACCACCTCGATCTCGAGGCCCGCAACTGGCTCGAGGACTACCTGGCGCGCTACCCGCACGCGGTCATCCTGGTTTCCCACGACCGCTACTTCCTCGATGCCGTCGTCGACCGCATCGCCGACCTGTCGCTGCGCACCCTGACCGACTACGCCTGCAACTACTCCACCTATCTCGTGCAGCGGGCCGAACGGATGGAGCGTTTGCGCGAGGCCAAGAAGCAGCAGGACGAGGAAATCGGCCGCGTCCAGGAGTTCATCGACCGCTTCCGCTACCAGGCGACCAAGGCGGCCCAGGTGCAGAGCCGCATCAAGATGCTCGAGAAGGTCGAGCGCATCGAGGTGCCGCCCGAACGCAAGCGCATCCACTTCCAGTTCCCGGCGGCGATGAAGAGCGGCCGCATCGTGCTCGACCTGAAGCACGTGTCGAAGAGCTACGGCGACAAGCGCGTCATCGACGACGTCAGCCTCCACATCGAACGCGGCGACCGGGTGGCGCTCGTCGGCCCCAACGGCGCCGGCAAGTCGACGCTGATGCGGATGTTGTCGGGCGTCGAGCCGCCCGACCGCGGCGCCCGCGAAGAGGGCCACCAGATCGTCATGCAGTACTTCGCGCAGGACGAAGCCACGCGCCTCGACCCGGCGCTCACCGTCTACGAGACACTCGCCGACGGCTCGCCCCTGCACATGGTGCCGGCCATCCGCAACGTGCTCGGCGGCTTCCTCTTCTCCGGCGACGACGTCTACAAGAAGGCCGGGGTGCTCTCGGGCGGCGAGCGCACGCGCCTGGCGGTGGCCCGCATGCTGCTGCGGCCGTCCAACGTCCTGGTGCTCGACGAACCGACCAATCACCTCGACCTCGACTCGAAGGACGTGCTGCTCGACGCCTTGATGGACTACGGCGGCACCTTGATCTTCGTCTCGCACGATCGCTACTTCGTCGAGCGGCTGGCCACCAAAGTGGTCGAGGTGGGCGGCGGCACGGCGCGGGTCTACCCGGGCGACTACGCGGCGTTCCTGTGGAGCAAGGCTCAGGGCGCGGCCGCGGCTGCGCCGCCCCTGGCGGCCGCGACCCCCAAGGCCGCCAGCAAACCCGCGGCCGCTCCAGCGCGCCAGGCCGCCGCCGGCCGCGGCGGCCGGCACCGCCGCCGACCACGGGCAGCGCAAGCGCGAAGCGGCCGAGCGCAAAAAGCGGGAGCGTGCCTTCGACGCCCTCGCCGCTCGCATTGCCGAGCTGGAAGCCCGCATCGCCGAACGCGAAACCACGGTCAAGACGGTCGAGGCCGAGATGTCGGCGCCCGGGTTCTACGACCGCCACGAGGCCTCCAAACCCGTCCTCGACCGCCATCAGGCGCTGATGTGGGAAGTGGGGGATCTGCTCGGCCAGTGGGAAATGCTGCAGGCCGAGGCCGAGGCGATGAAGGCGGCGCTCGCGTCGTAGGTGCCAGTCCGCCGACCAGCGCGGCCCAAAATTCGTCACTAGCCAGGCGACGAAAACTTACGGTTTCGACATCGAAGGTGCCATTTCCGTGAGGCACCGACGTCGTTTCGGCCTGGATTGCACGATTCGACGACTCCCACGGCTCCATATTTCGTCAGCATCGTGACGGGCACGACAGTTGCGTATGTGCCGCCCGGACCGAAGCATGGCAGACCCCACTATCCGCACCCGCCGCCGGACCGCCAAGACGGCCGTGACGCCCCGCCCGGCGGGACCGGCGCATCGGGCCCCGATTGCCGCCGCCCACTTCGTGGACGATGCCTTCTTCCGTCACCTCGTCGCCCACATGCGCAACGGCGTCCTGGCCATCGACCGGAGCGGCGCGCTCGTGCTCATCAACGACGAGTCGTGCCGCATCTTCGGCCTGCCGACCGGAGAGGACTACCTGGGCCGGCCCTTCGCCGAAGTGTTCCACGCCCATCCGGCCATCGTCCGCGTCCTGGCCGGCGCCTATGAGCTGGCCTTCCTCCCCAACCGCGCCGAACTGCGCCTGACCCCTTCGGACAAGGTGCTGGGCTACACCCTGTCGCTCATCCGCAATAGCGACGGCGTCACCATCGGCGCGGCCATGTTCTTCAAGGACCTGACGCGCGTCGAGCAGCTCGAGGAGCGCGAGCGGCTGCGCGACCGCCTGGCCGTGCTGGGCGAGATGGCCGCCGCCGTGGCCCACGAGATCAAGAACCCGCTGGCCGGGATCGAGGTGATGGCCGGGCTCCTGCGCCGCCAGCTCCGCGACAACGCCCAGGCCACCGCGCTCGTCGGCGACATCATCAGCGAAGCGAAGATGGCCAACGCCATCGTCCAGGAGATCCTCGACTTCGTCCGCCCGGTGCGCCTGCAGCTGGAACACACGTCGGTGGCCGAGGCGCTGCAGGCGGCCATCACCATGGCCGACGGCAAGGTCCGGCGCGGTGACGTCGTCGTCGAACTCGACGTGCCCGAGAACCTGCCGCTCATCGACGCCGACAAGACCCAGCTCATGCAGGTCTTCGCCAACCTGCTGATCAACGCCTACGAGGCCCTGCACGACCACGGGTCGGTGAAGATCAGCGCGCGCGAAGTCACGCGCGAGGAAGACGGCGCGCTGCCGCTCGACGGCCTGCACCCGATCCCGACCGTCGTGGTCGAAGTGATCGACGACGGCCCGGGCGTGCCGCCCGAACTGGCCGACAAGATCTTCAGCGCGTTCTTCACCACCAAGGCGCAGGGCTCCGGCCTCGGCTTGGCGATCGTGCGCAAGATCGTCGACGCCCATGACGGGCGCATCGATCTCTCGAGCCGGCCCGGAACCGGCACGAAGTTCCGCGTCACGCTGCCGGTCAGCGGCAACGCGCGGGTGTGGTAGGAGCGGACAGAACATGAGTCGAATACTGGTTGCCGACGATCACGACGCGCTGCGCCGGGGCTTGGCCCTGGCCCTGCGCACGGCGGGGCACGACGTGGACGAGGCCCCCAACGGCAACGCCGCCATCGAGCGGTTGCACAACGGCTACTTCGACGTGGTCGTGAGCGACCTGCGAATGGGCGGGTCCGACGGCATGGACGTGCTGCGCACCACCCGCACCACCCACCCCACCACCTCGGTCATTCTGATGACCGCCTTCGGCTCGGTCTCCACCGCGGTCGAGGCGATGAAGAACGGGGCCTTCGACTACGTGCAGAAGCCCTTCGAAATCGAGGAGATGGAGGTCAAGATCGAGAAGGCGCTCGAGCTGAAACGGCTGCGCCACGAACTCGACTACCTGCGCCACGAGCAGCAGGAGAACTACGACTTCGACAAGATCATCGGCAGCAGCGACTCGCTCCAGCGGGTGCTCGGCGTGGTCCGCAAGGTGGCCAAGAGCAACTCCACGGTGCTCATCCGCGGCGAGACCGGCACGGGCAAGGAACTCATCGCCGGCGCCATCCACCACAACTCGCTGCGCGCCGGCCGCAACTTCGTCAAGGTGAACTGCGCCGCGCTGCAGGAGAACCTGCTCGAGTCGGAGCTGTTCGGCCACGAAAAGGGCGCCTTCACCGGCGCCGACCGCCAGCGCATCGGCCGCTTCGAGCAGGCCGACGGCGGTTCGCTGTTTCTCGACGAAATCGGCGACATGAGCCCGAGCACCCAGGCCAAGATCCTTCGCGTCCTGCAGGAGCACGAGTTCGAACGGCTGGGCGGCACCCGCACCCTGAAAGTCGACGTGCGCCTCATCGCCGCCACTCACCGCGACCTGGTGGCCATGGTGGCCAGCGGCCACTTCCGCGAGGACCTCTATTACCGCCTGAACGTCGTCACCGTGGAGACCCCGCCGCTGCGCGAGCGCAAGGAAGACATCCTGCCGCTGGCCATGCACTTCATCCGCCGCTTCTCGCACGAATTGAAGAAGAAGCTCGACGGGGTGCACCCCGACGCGCAGAAGATGCTGACCCGCTACAACTGGCCGGGCAACATCCGCGAACTCGAGAACGCCATCGAGCGGGCGGCGCTCCTGGCCGAGTCGGCCCAGATCATGCCCGACGACCTGCGCCTGGGCGACTCGCTGCAGACCCCGGGCGTGAAGGACAACCAGTCGCTGGTGCGCATCCCGCCGAGCGGGGTGCCCCTCGAGCAGATCGAGCGGCAGGCGCTCACCGAGGCGCTGCGCATGGCCAACTGGGTGCAGAAGGACGCGGCGGAACTGCTGTCGATCAGCCCGCGGGTGATGAACTACAAGATCAAGACGCTGAGCATCGAGCTGCCGCGGCGCCGCGTGATGGCGCCGGCCGACGTGGCCTGAGCCGCCGACTCCTAGGCGCTGCCCTTGTCGCCGGTCCGGGCCCGCGGGTGCGCGCGCTTGTAGACCTCGATGAGCTGCGCCGCGTTCACGTGCGTGTAGCGCTCGGTGGTCGTCAGCCGGGCGTGGCCGAGCAATTCCTGGATGGCGCGCAGATCGGCGCCGCGCTGCAGCAGGTGCGTGGCAAACGAATGACGCAGCGCGTGCGGGCTGATGCCGGTGCGCTCGCTGCACTGCCGCATGTAGATCCCCACCAGCCGGTGCACGCTGCGCCCGGTCAGGCGTCCGCCGCGCGCATTCACGAACACCGGCTCGCGGTTGCTGCGGCTGGCCCGGCCGCGGCCGGTGGCGCGGGCCTCGCCGAGGCGCCCCCGGGGCTGGGCGGCCCGCGCGGCGGCGCGCGAATCCGGCGGCGGATCCAGCGCCGCGCAGCGCTTCCCGGTCGGGCAGCCACTGCCGCAACGACGCTTCGGCGCTGCGATTGAACGGCAGCAGCCGTTCCTTGCCGCCCTTCCCCATCACCCGCACCATCCGCGCCGACAGGTGCACGTCGTCCAGATCCAGGCCGACGAGTTCGCTCAGGCGCAGGCCGGCGGCGTAGAAGAACTCCAGCATCGCCCGGTCGCGCCGCCCCAGCGGGGTCGAGATGTCGGGCGTCTCGAGCAGCGTCGTCATCTCGGCCTCGCTCAAGTGCCGCGGCACCGTGCGATCGAGCTTCGGGGCCACCGCCGCCCCCGACGGGTCGCCGGCAATCAGCCCCTCGCGATGGAGATAGCGCAGGAAGGCGCGCACGCCCGAGAGCTTGCGCGCCACCGAGGCGCGCGACTGCTGCGCGCGATTCAGCTCGATCACGAAGCCGCGGACCGCCTCGGCGTCGAGGTCGGGAAAGCGCAGCCCCGACACCTTCACTCCGCGCGTCGCGGCGGCGTGCGCCAGGAACTGCTCGACATCGCTCGTGTAGGCGCGCACCGAGTGCGGCGAGAGGTGGCGATTGAGCGCGAGGTAGTCGACAAACGCCTTGAGCGCGTCCTTCATGGCATCCAGGCG
Source organism: uncultured Acidobacteriota bacterium (assembly GCA_963834325.1). Taxonomy (GTDB): domain Bacteria; phylum Acidobacteriota; class Vicinamibacteria; order Vicinamibacterales; family UBA2999; genus CADEFD01. Next base: position 227,554 of record CAWIBL010000012.1, on the reverse strand, counting down.
GCCAGGTCGGCCAGCGCGCGATCGGCCAGCTGCTGCTTGCGCAGCGCCTTGTCGCGCGGCGGCGTATCGAGCGGCGGCATGATGCCGAAGGTGATGTTCGACGGCTGGTAGTGCCTGGGGTCGGCGTGCGACGCGTAGTGGGCCAGCGCGCCGATGGCCGTCGTGCGCGGCGGCGCCAGCGGCTCCAGCCCCTGCGCGACCCGGGCGGCGTTGCGGCCGGCGATGAGGCCCGAGGCGGCCGACTCGACGTAGCCTTCCACGCCGGAAATCTGCCCGGCAAAGAAGAGGTCGTCGCGCACCCTGGTCTGCCAGGTAGGCCGCAGCACCTTGGGGCCGTTGATGAACGTGTTGCGGTGGACCATGCCGAAGCGCACGAACTCGGCGCGTTCGAGGCCGGGGATGAGGCGCAGCACCCGCGCCTGCTCGCCCCATTTGAGCTGCGTCTGGAAGCCGACCAGGCTGAAGTGATCGCCGGCCAGCGTGTCCTGCCGCAACTGCACGACGGCATAGGGACGCCGCCCCGTGCGCGGATCGTCCAGGCCGACCGGCTTCATCGGGCCGAAGCGCAGCGTGTCGCGGCCGCGATGGGCCATCACCTCGATCGGCAGGCAGCCCTCGAAGAAGGTGGCCGTGTCGAAGTCGTGGATGGTGGCCGATTCGGCCGCCACCAGCGCGTCGTAGAAGGCGTCGTACTCGGCCTTGGTGAACGGGCAGTTGAGGTAGTCGCCTTCCCCGTCGTCGACGCCGCAGGCGGGCCCGGCCCCGGGCGGGCCGGCCACGGCCACGGCGTCGGCAACCGCCACCGCCGCGGCATCGGTGCGTGCGGCGCCGGCGCCGGCGGTGTCGCGGCGCAGGCTGCGGCCCCACCGCGACTGGCGGAAGACTTTGTCCATGTCGATCGACTCGGCCAGCACGATCGGGCTGATGGCGTCGTAGAACGACAGGTGGGCCTCGCCGACGAAGGCCTGGATGGCCTGCGACAGGGCGTCCGAGGTGAGCGGCCCGGTGGCGATGATCACCGCATCGCCCGGCGCCGACGGCGGCGGCACAGCCGTGATCTCCTCGCGGCTGACGGTGATGCGCGGCTCGGCCGCCAGGCGGGCCGCGACCTCCCGCGAGAAGACCTCGCGGTCCACGGCCAGCGCCGCGCCGGCCGGGACGCGCGCCACCTCGGCGGCCGCCATGACCACCGAATCCAGGCGGCGCATTTCCTCCTTGATGAGCCCGACGGCGTTGTCGAGCTTGTCGCCGCGGAACGAGTTGCTGCACACCAGTTCCGCCAGGCCGCCGGTCTTGTGGACGAGCGTGCCGCGCCCGGGACGCATCTCGTGCAGGGTCACCTCCTGCCCGAGCCGCGCCGCCTGCCACGCCGCCTCACACCCCGCCAACCCGCCGCCGATGATCCGTATCACGACACCAGTGTAGCGGCTTCGCCGTGCGGTCGCGGGCGTCGCCACGAACCGGCACGACACATGCATCTGGAGACGGCAGCGAGCGTCGTCGCGTCCACTGAGGCGCGACCCCGGCTCTCACCGTCGCGGATGGAGGCACAGATGGGTCAGCGAATGGCAATTGGACGTGGCACGGCGGTGGGTATGTGGCTCGGCGTCTTCCTGCTCTCGGCCCTGCCGGTCGAGGCCCAGCGCTGGGGCCGGCCGCGCCAACCGCGCGACGGCGCCTGCTTCTACCAGAACGCCAACTACCGGGGCGACTACTTCTGCGTGCCTGCAGGGGAAGACCTCGACCAGATGCCCTCCGGCCTGAACGATCGCATCTCGTCGATTCGCACCTTCGGCGAAGTGGAAATCATCGTCTTCCGGAATCCCGGATTCAGCGGCCGGTCGACCCGCTTTGCCGAGGACGTCTCGAATCTCCAGGAGGCGGGCTGGAACGACACCTTGTCGTCGCTCAGCGTCAGGCGCGGCTTCCGCGCCGGGCGGGGCGGCTTCGGCGGCGGCCGGGGCGAGTTCGGCGGCGGCTACGGCGACCGTGGGGGGCGCCAGTCGAGCGCCGAAGTCGAGCGCCTCGTGCGCCGCGCCTACCTCGACGTCCTCAACCGCGAGCCCGACGCCGCCGGCATGCGCGAGTACGGGCAGCGCGTCTTCTCTGACGGATGGTCCGAGGCGGACGTGCGCGAGGCGCTGCGCCGCAGCCCGGAGTTCCGGCAACAGGGCCGGGGCTACGGCGGCCGGGCCGAGAGCCGCATGACGCGCGACGAGGCTCAGGACATCGTGCGCCGCGCCTATCTGTCGGTGCTCGGCCGCGAGCCTGACGCCGGCAGCGAGGGGTTCGTCACCCGGGTGCTGCGCGACAACTGGTCCGAAGCCGAGGTGGCGCGCGAGCTCCGCAAGAGCCCCGAGTTCCGCAACCGGCGTCGCCCGCCTCCGTAGACGCCGCCCCGGCGGTGTCCCGAGGCGAGGACACCCGGGCTCAGCCGAGGACGCCGGGGAACAGCAGAGCGACGAGCGACTGACGCGAGCGTGCCGCCGGATCGAAGCCGGTGGCGCGCTCGTAGCGGTCGATGACAGCCAGGCCTTCGGCAATCGACACCGGCCCCACCGCCTCGAACTCCACGCAGCGCACGGCGCGGTCGCCGCTGGCGGCCACGTAATGGACGACTTCGCAGTCGGCGAAATACCAGACGCTCAGGTCCTTCTCCAGCTCGCCCGCCCAGGTCACGCCCATCCGCCCCATGAAGGCGTCCACCTGCGCGGCCTGGTCGCCCTGGTGGTGGCCGAGGTCGAGGTTGATCTCGTCGCGCACCTCCGGGTCCGTGGCCAGCGACTTGACCGTGAGTTGATGGATCTCGCGGTCGAAGCGGTGCCGGACGATGTAGTGGCGGGCCCGGCCGTCGCCGGTCAGGAAGTAGCGATCGCGCACCCGCAACGAGGCCTGCCGGGCCGGACCGAGCCGCTCGAGGGCGGCGCGGAAGCCGCCCAGGTCGAAGGCGCCGTCGACCACGAACTTGTGTTCGATCTCGGTGAAGCGCATCACATCCACCATTTGAACCGACCGTATCGTGCCACACGGGCTCGCGTCGCGGCCGGCCGGCCGGCCCAGGACGCCGCGGTCACTGGCTCGTTGTCGGGATCGGCGCGGAGTTCGGCGAAGATGGCCTGGAGGGGGGCTACGGCGCGCGGATCGCGGCTGGCGAGCATGGCCTCGGCCAGCCGATCGTGGGCGGCGTCCTCGAAGTTGTAGCTGCCGAAGGCGGCCCAGGTGTCGTCGATGAGCACCAGCTTCGAGTGCTCGCCGTGGCGGTTCTCGAAGACCTCGACGCCGGCCCCGAGCAGCCGGCCGTAGCTGGCGGCGGCGGCGATCCACGCCAGGTCGGTAGCCGGCAGGGCGTCGCGGTGCGAGTGGAAGACCGCCACCCGCACTCCGCGCCGGGCGGCCCGCAGCACCGCGTCGAGGAGCACCGGCGCGGGCTTGAAGTAGAAGCTCGTGATCTGGGCCGAGGCCCGGGCCGCGTCGAGCATCTCCACCAGGCGTGTCGTGACCTCGTTCGGGCCGCGCCACCCCAACGGCCCGAGCCGGCCCTGCCCGGTGTTCGGGTTGCAGATCCAGTAATCGAGCGCCAGATCGGCGGTCACACCGGCGGCACCGGCGCGCAGCCGCGTCAGGTGCGCCGGGTCGACCGCGCCACCGAACGCGGCCAGGCTCGCGAGCAAAACGGCCGCGACCGGGCCGCGCACCGCCACCGCGTACTCGTTCCACCCCGCGAACGACGACGTCGTGAGGTTGCTGCTGCCGAAGATGGCCTCGCCTGCCTCCGACACCTGGATCTTCACGTGCTGGCCGCCGCCGAGGAGCCGCTGGATCCGTTGCGGCGGCGCATAGACCGACACGGTGCCCCCCTCGGCGCGCAACCCGTCGAGTTCGGCCGCCAGCGCGGCCCGCGCCGCAGCCGTCATCAGCACGCCGCCCAGGCGCTGCCCGAAGGCGTCCACCAGCAGCGTGACCGCCACGCCGCGCCGCTGCGCCCGCCGCAACGCCGCCACGATCGCCGTGCCGTAGGCGTCGTGTTCGATGTAGAACGTGGTCAGGTAGAGAAACGCCTGCGCGCTCTCGATCATGGCCAGGCGGCGCCGCCATTCCGCCGCGCGATCCCACAGCGGCACGAGCGCCGAGGCCGCCGCCGCCGGCATCAGAGCCGGTAGCCGCCGGCCACGTCGAGGTTCACGCCGGTGACATAGGACGCGTCGAGCAGGTAGTGCACGGCCTGGGCGATGTCCTCGAGCGTGCCCGAGCGCCCGAGCGGCACCCACTGCGCCATCTCCTCGGGCGGCGGCAGGTCCACGGAGTTCTCGAGCTGTCCGGGCGAGACCATGTTCACGCGGATCTGCCGGGCGGCGCAGGCCGCGGCCAGGGCGCGGGTGAGCACGAGCAGGCCGGTCTTGCTCACGTAGTAGTCGGCGCCGCGCCGGTTGGCGCGGATGCCCTCGAGGCCGGCCATGCCGATGTTGATGATGCTGCCGCCGGCCGGCATCAGCGGCAGCGCGCCGTAGCAGCAGTAGTAGGCGCCCGAGAGGTTGGCGGCGATGGTCTCGTCCCACACGTCGGGATCGAGCGCGGTCACGTCCTGCGGGTTGTAGTTGCCGACGTTGTTGACGAGCACATCGACGCGTCCGTCCGCGGCGGCGAGGCCGGCGAAGGCCGCGGCCACGGCGCGCTTGTCGGACACGTCCAGCTTGAGGGCGCGGGCGCGGCCGCCGCCGGCCGTGATCTCGGCAACCAGCGCAGCGGCTTCTTCATCCGACGAGCGGTAGACGGCCACCACGTCGTAGCCGCGAGCCGCCAGCGACTGGCACAGGTGCCGGCCGAGACGCCGGGCGCCGCCGGTCACGACGGCCACCGGGCGCCGCTCCGGACCGCTCACCGCGTGCGCTCCACGCGGACGAAGGAGCACGCCGCCGCCGGCACCGCCGCCGGCTTGCGCACCTCGATGCGCACCGCGGTGGCGACGGCCACGCGCGCCAGCAGCAACGCCGCGGCCCGCTCGGCCATCGTCTCGATCAGCTGGAAGCGCGCCGCCTGCAGCAGCTCGGTGACGCCGGTGGCGAGGGCGACGTAATCGACCGCATCGGCGATGGCATCGGTGGCGGCGGGAGCCGCGAAGTCGTAGTCGAGCTCGATGTCGAGCAGGACGGTCTGCGTGGCCGCCCGCTCGTGCGGATGGATGCCCACGATGCAGTCCACGCGCAGGTTCTTCAGTCCGGTGGTGCCAGTCATGCGCCCGAGTCCTTCCGCGCGATCCAGATCTGTTCGTCCGCCGTGGCCGAATCGAACGGCGTGCCGTCGAAGGCGCCGAAGCACGCCTCGACCTGGAAACCGGCCTCGGCCAGGAGCTGGCGGGCCTGCGCTGGCGTCATCCAGCTGAGTGACAGCATGCGATACCGACGGCCGCTCATCGCGCCGTCGGCTGCGAGCGTGTCCTCCCAAGTGACCACGCGCATGGTCTGCGCCGGTTCGTCGATGAGTGAGGTGACCCACAGCAGGGTGTCGCGGCCTTCCGCCGACACGTACTCGGCGCGGAGCTGCACCTGCCGCATCTGCTCGAGACGGGCGGGGGTGATGAAGAAGTCGTCGAAGACGAAGCGCCCGCCCGGCCGCAACTGGCCGTGGATATGGCGCAGCGCGTCGCGCTTGTCGGCCAGCGTCGTCAGGTGGCCGAGGCTGTGGTAGGGAATGGCGATGAGCCCGGCCGGTTCAAGCAGCGTGAAGCTGCGGAAGTCGCCCTCGACGAGCGACAGCTGGTCGAGCACGCCGGCCCGCGCGGCCCGCGCGCGGCACAACTGCAGCATCGCCGGCGACTGGTCCACGCCGGTGATGACCGTGCCGCGGGCCGCCGCCGCCACCGCGATGCGGCCGTCGCCGACGCCGAGTTCCACCACCGGCCCGCTGGCCGCGGTGTAGATCTCGACGTAGAACGCTTGATTGGCGCGGGTGGACGCGGCCGTGGCCGTCCAGATGCCGTAGATGTCGGCGAAGCGCTCGTAGTCCACGCCGCTCATTATCGTGGATGGACGGCCGGGGGTGGCAGGCCTCGCTCCACCTCAACGACGCCGGGCCGGCGACCGACGCGCCCAGCCCCGCTCGTCGGGTCGGTGCGCAGGTTCCCGGGGCCCACCGGCGCGCTACGTTTTCTTGGTTCGCTTAGGCGCAGCCGTCTTGGCGCCGCCGCGGCCGCGGCCGGCAGCGCCGCGCGCCGGCGCGCGCTTCTTCGCCGACGGAGCGCTGGCGCGGGCGTTCATCAGGTCCACCGCCTGCGCCATGGTCAGCGTCTCGGGAGCCACGCCCTTGGGCAGCGACGCGTTGATCGTGCCGTCGGTGACATAGGGGCCGTAGCGGCCGTCGAGGATACGGACCGGCGCGCCGCCGGTGGGGTGCGGCCCCAGCGCCTTCAGTTCCGTCGCGGCCGCGCGTTGACGGCGCTGGCCCTTGGGCTTGGCCAGCAGTTCCTTGGCCCGTTCGAGGGTGATGGTGTAGACGTCGTCGTCGGCCTCGAGCGAGCGGTACTCGGTGCCGATCTGCACGTAGGGACCGAACCGGCCGCGATTGGTGAGGATCATCTGGCCGTCGTCGGCCGGACCGAGTTCACGCGGCAGCGACAGCAGGCGCAGGGCCTGGTCGAGGGCCACCGTGTCCTCCGCCATGTCGCGGTCGAGCGACGCGCGCTTCGGCTTGTCCTTGCTGCCCTTGTCGGGCGTCTCGCCGAGCTGCACGTAGGGCCCGAACCGGCCGTGCATCACGTAGACCGGCTGGCCGGTCGCGGGGTCGGCGCCGAGCGAACGCGGCCCGTCGGCCTTGGCCTTGAGCAGTCTCAGGGCTTCCTCGAGCGTGAGGTCGGCCGGGCTCATCTCTTCGGGCACCGACGCGCGCGGCGCGTCCTCGCTGTTGTCGCCGAGCTGCAGGAACGGGCCGTAGCGGCCGATGCGCACGCGCACGTGCTTGCCGGTCTCCGGATCGGCGCCGAGGTCGATCATCGGGTAGTCGATCGACTTGTCCTTGCCGGCGACGATGGTCTCGAGGCCGGTGTGCTTGCCGTCGCCGCGGTAGAACGCCTTGATGAAGTCGAGCCAGTCCTTCTGCCCGTTCGAGATCTCGTCGAGCATCTCTTCCATCTCGGCGGTGAAGCCGACGTCGACGTAGTCGGCGAAGTGCTCGCGCAGCAGGCGGGTGACGGCAAACGCCGTGAAGCTCGGGACGAGCGCCTTGCCCTGCTTGCTGACGTAGCCGCGGCGCTGGATGGTGGCCACGGTGGGCGCGTAGGTGGACGGGCGGCCGATGCCCTCCTCTTCCAGGCGCTTCACGAGCGACGCTTCGGTGTAGCGCGCCGGCGGCGAGGTCTCGTGCCCCTTGGGCGCGAGCGACTTCAGATAAAGCGCCTGGTCGAGTTGATCGGGGGCGTGGACCCGGTCGCCGACCGAGAGCTTGGGCAGGATCGTTTCCTGCTCGCCGAGCTCCGCCGACGGGTCGTCGCTGCCCTCGACGTAGGCCCGGAGGAAGCCGGCAAACTCGATGGCCTTGCCGCTGGCGGCAAACACGCACGGCTGCTCGTCGACCGACAACCCGGTGATCTCGACGGCCGTGCGCAGGAGCTGCGCGTCGGACATCTGCGAGGCCACGGCCCGCTTCCACACGAGCTCGTAGAGCTTCAGCTCGTCGCTCTCGAGCACGCGCTCGAGCGACTGGGGCGTGCGCCGGAAGTCGGTCGGGCGGATCGCCTCGTGCGCTTCCTGCGCGTTCCGCACCTTGGTCTGGTACTGGCGCGGCCCCTTGTAGTAGTCGGGCCCATACATCTCCTGAACGGCATGGCCGGCTTCGGCGAGGGCCTTTTCACTGAGCGTGGTCGAATCGGTGCGGTGATACGAGATCAGGCCTTCGAGATCGCCGCCGCCGAGATCGACGCCCTGGAACAGGCGCTGGGCCACGCTCATGGTGCGGTCTGACGAGAAGCCGAGCTTGCGGTTGGCTTCCTGCTGCAGGGTGGAGGTAGTGAACGGCGCCGACGGGCGCTGCACGGCCGGCTTTTCTTCGACGCTCGTGACCGTCCACGGCATGTGCCGCTTGAGTCCGTCGGTGAGCGCCTCGGCGCGGGCCTGGTCGAGCAGCGTGGCGGTGGTCGACTGCAGGACGCCGCGATCGGTGAAGTCCTTGCCGGTCGCGATGCGCTTCTGCGCCACCTTGATCAGGGTGGCCGGGAACTCGCCGCCGACCGCGCTCTTCAGCGTGGCTTCGATGTCCCAGTAGCTGGCCTTGCGGAAGGCCAGCCGTTCTTCTTCGCGCTCGACGATGAGGCGGACGGCCACGCTCTGGACGCGGCCGGCGCTGAGCCCGGTCTGCACCTTCTTCCACAGCACCGGGGAGAGGGTGTAGCCATAGAGCCGGTCGAGGATGCGGCGGCTCTCCTGGGCGCGGACGAGGTTCTCGTTCACGTCCTCGGGCGCATGGTCGAGCGCTTCACGGATCGCTTCTTCGGTGATCTCGTGGAAGTGGATGCGGCGCACCGGCACCTTGGGCTTGAGCAACTGCTCGAGGTGCCAGCTGATCGATTCGCCTTCGCGGTCGGGGTCGGTCGCCAGAATCAGTTCAGAGGCGCCCTTGACGGCGTCCTTGAGCGACTGGACGTGCTTCTTCTTGTCGGCCGGCACCACGTAGTGGGGCGTGAAGTCGCCGTCGGTGTCGACGCCCAGGCGGCCCCACGACTTGCCCTTGATGTCCTTGGGGACCTCGCTGGCCGACTCTGGCAGGTCGCGGATGTGCCCGTAGCTGGCCTCCACCCGGTAGTCGTCCCCCAGGAAGCGGGACAGGGTTCGGGCTTTAGCGGGCGATTCGACGATGACCAGCGGTTTTGGCATGGGGGGCGGCGGACCTCAGAATCGCTTACGTTAGCACGCGGTTCCGGGTGGCCACGAAGCGGCCGCCGCCGATCCGCTCGATCCGCCCCTCGATCTCCAGGGCCACCAAACGGGCACTTATGGCGGCAATCGGCCTGCCCGTGGCCGCCACGACCTCGTCTGTAGAAAAATCTTCCGCGGCTGGTTCCAGGCCCAGTTCGGCGGCCAGCTCAGGGGCCAGGCCGGGATTGGCCGGGCCTTCCCGGCCCGGGCGTTGGGCCCAGCCCAGTTCCGCCAGGACATCGTCGGCCCCCTCGACCAGCCGGGCGCCGTCGCGGAGCAGCGCGTGCCCGCCCCGGTGACGCCCCGGGCCGACCGGGCCCGGCACCGCCATCACCTCGCGCCCCTGCTCGAGCGCCGCCATGGCGGTGATGAGCGAGCCGCTCTTCTCGGAGGCTTCCACCACCACCACCGCCGCCGCCAATCCGCTGATGATCCGGTTGCGTAGGGGAAAGTGATGGGGCAGCGCGGCGGTATCGGCCAGGTGTTCGCTCACGACCGCGCCTCGGTCGGCCAGCGCCTCGGCCAGGGCCGCATGCTCTGCCGGGTAGATGCGATCCAGGCCCGAGCCCAGAACTCCTACCGAGGCGCCACCCTGCGCCACGGCGGCCTGATGGGCAGCGCCGTCCACGCCGCGCGCCAAGCCGCTCACGACGGTGACCCCGGCGGCGGCGAGGCCCGCCGCCAGATCGGCGGCCACGGCCAGGCCGCCCCGGGTGGCGGCGCGAGCCCCGACCACGGCCACCAGGCGCGGCGCCGACAGCGCGGCCGGGTGTCCCTTGCACCCAGAGCAGCGGCGGCGGATCGGGAATCTGGCGGAGCAGTGGGGGATAGGCGGGATCGTCCAGCCCGACGGCGTGCTGGCCCTGCCGCGCGGCGGCGGCGAGGAGCCGGTCGGCGGTGTCGAGCAGCGTCCGGGCCGCCGCGGCCGGCTGGCCATGACCGGCACACCGGCACAGCCACGCGACCGCCGATTCCCCCGGCTCGGTCGGGGCGAGGAGGTCCACGTCGGGCAGCGGACGTCCCAGCAAGGTGCGGATGACGGCGGCCAGGATGCGCCGGCGGGTGTAGCCGAACAGCGCGAGGGCGAGGGCCTCTCGATCGGTCATGCGAGCCTCCACCGCGCACGGCTCGCGTTCCCGCGAGCCGCACACGTCGAGCGTGGCGGCAGCCGTCGACCTCGGCGTCTTCGATTATGGAACCGCCGCCCGGCGCTGGCAAGGCGAGACCTCTTTGCTTGCCCGGCTCTGGGGTCGGGACTATAGTGGATTTCCTGACCATGAAAGGTTCTCTGGTCGTTGCCTTCCTGCTGTCGGCGCTCGTCACAGCGCCCGCTTACGCCGATGCGCGGGGAGATGCTCGCAAACAGGTGGAGTTCGGCATCGCCGTGGCCCAGAAGGGGCTGTGGCGCGAGGCGATCTACCGGTGGAAACGGGCCACCGAGATCGACCCGACCTACGCGCAGGCCTTCAACAACCTCGCGATCGCCCACGAGCACGAAGGCGAGTTCGCCCCGGCCCGCGCGGCCTACGAGAAGGCCCTGCAGCTCGAGCCGACCAACGCCCTCATCAAGCAGAACTTCGACCTGTTCAAGGAAATCAATGATCGCACTGGGCGCAAGGACGGTCGTTAGTTTCGGGTTGGTTGCCGCGATGAGCGGCTGCAGCGCGGGCTACCTGGAGATTCCCCTCGAGACGCCGATCCAGCCGAAGCTCGACGTGCGCCCGTTCTCCCGGGTGTTCGTGGCCGGATTCGTCACCGCCGGCAGCGACGAGGTCGACGGCAACCTGGAAACCGTCCGCCTGCTGCGCAGTCAGCTGCGCAACAAGGGCACGCTCCGCGTCATCGACGCCGACGCGCTCAACCTGGCCGAGACCGTGGCCGCCGAGAACGGAGGCCCGGCCGCGGGCGCCGCCGGCGCGCCGCCGCCGGCGCCCGTCCAGCCCGCCGCCGCCGAGTCGACCGCCAGCGACGAACAGGTCTTTGCCGCCTACGAGAAGCTCTTCGCCGACAAGGACTACTGGAAGAAGGTCGGCGAGGAGATGCAGCAGCCGCTCATCGTCACCGGCACGGTGCTCTTCCGGCCCCAGCAGCGCAGCGGCTTCGTGCAGCGCGAACGCGAGACCTTCGACTCGCTCGGCCGCCGCCGCGTCGAGCCCGAACGGACGTTACATGGAGCGCAAGGGCTTCATCCTGCGCCCGAACTTCGTCTTCATCGACGGCCGCACCGGCGAGATCCTGCACACCGAGACCTTCCGCGAAGAGATTCTCTACAACGCCAACCAGACCACCCCGCCGCTGTCGTCCTTCTTCGAGCTGATGGACCGCCTGCTGCCGAGCTTCCTGAACACCCTCACGGCCCAGAAGGTCCGGGGCAGCCGCACCCTCTTGAAATAGGCTGGGTCTCGTCCCGGGCACGGTTGCACTAGCAGCCGGCATCTGAGATCTGCTAGTCTTGGTGGTTCTGGCCCGGCTACAACCGCCCACGGGGAGCGGAGCCCGATTCGGGGGCATGCCGGCGGCCCGACGATTCCACGGAGAAATCCCGTGTTTGCAGTAATTCAGGCCCAAGGACATCAGTACCGCGTGGAACCGGGTGTCGAGATCGAACTCGACGGCACCGGCGAAGCCGGCGCCTCGGTGTCGTTCGACAACGTGCTGCTCGTCAGCACCGACGGCGGCGTCACGGCCGGCACCCCCACCGTGGCGGGCGCCAAGGTCGTGGGCATCGTGGTCGACGCCCACCGCGGTCCCAAGGTTCGTATCTTCAAGAAGAAGCGCCGTAAGCAGTACCGCCGCACGGCCGGCCACCGCAGCGCGCTCACGCGCGTGCGCATCACCGACATCGTCGCGTAATAAACAGGGGGCCTGCCGCTCCGCGCGGCATGGGATTCGGGCATGGCAACTAAAAAAGGTCAAGGAAGTTCTCGGAACGGGCGCGACAGCCAGTCCCAGCGGTTGGGCGTGAAGCGCTTCGACGGGAACGTCGTCACCGGCGGATCGATTCTGGTCCGCCAGCGCGGCCGGAAATACCGGGCCGGGCTCAACGTGGGCATCGGCAAGGACGACACGTTGTTTGCGAAGATCCCCGGCACCGTGAAGTTCGAAGATCACGGGTCGCGTGGACGTTTCGTCACCATCCTGCCGCTCGAATAGAGCCGCACGGCTCGTCACGGGGATCGCGACGGCGGGTGGCCTCACCCGCCGTCACGATCCCCGTGGTGTTTTAGGAAGCCATGTTCGTTGACGACGTAGAAATCGTCGTGGAATCGGGGCACGGCGGCGCCGGCGGCCCTCAGCTTCCGCCGCGAGAAGTTCGTGCCCCGGGGCGGTCCCGACGGCGGCGACGGCGGCGCCGGCGGATCGGTGTACCTCGTCGCCGATCCCCATCGCAACACCCTCCTGCACTTCCGCTACAACCCCGAACATCGCGCCGAGCGCGGCCAGGGCGGCGCCGGCGTCATGCGCACCGGACGCAAGGGCAAGGACCTCGAGATCCCGGTCCCGCCCGGCACCACCGTGCTCGTCGCCGATCACGAACTGCCCGGCGAGTGGCTGGCGCTAGCCGACCTCACCGTGCCCGGCCAGCGCGTGTGCGTGGCCAAGGGCGGACGCGGCGGCCTCGGCAACGCGCACTTCGTCACCTCGACCAACCGCGCCCCGCGCAAGGTGCAGCCGGGCGAACCGGGCGAAGAAAAGCGGCTGAAGCTGAAGTTGAAGCTGCTGGCCGATGTCGGCCTCGTCGGCTTCCCCAACGCCGGGCAAATCCACGCTCATCGCCCGGGCCAGCGCGGCCCGGCCGAAGATCGCCGACTACCCCTTCACCACGCTCACGCCCAATCTCGGCGTGGTCAGCCTGAGCGGCGACCGCACCTACGTGATTGCCGACGTGCCCGGTCTCATCGAGGGCGCGCACGAAGGCCACGGGCTGGGACACCAGTTCCTGCGTCACGTCGAGCGCACGGCGGTGCTCGTTCACGTCGTCGACCTGTCGGGCGCGACTGGCCGCGATCCGGCCGCCGACCTCGACGTCGTCCGCCGGGAACTCGCGCTCTTCGACCCGGCGATGCTCGACAAGCCGCAGCTCGTCGCCGCCAACAAGCTCGACGCGCTCGACGAACCGGAACGGCTGGCGGCGCTGCAGCGCGCGCGCCGCCGAACTGGGGCTGCCCTGCCTGCCCATCTCGGCGGCGGCGGGCACCGGGCGTCGGCGCCCTGCTCGAAGCCGCCTGGCCGTTCGTGGCCGAGGCCAAGGCCGCCTACGCGCGCCAGCTCGAAGCCGAGGCCGCCGAATCGGGCCCGGCGCCGAGTCACGACCGCTGATGCCGCGGCGCCTGGGCCTCCTCGGGGGGACGTTCGACCCCGTGCACCTCGGTCATCGCACCGCCGGCCGGGCCGCCGCGCAGGCCCTCGCGCTCGACGAAGTGCGGCTGGTGCCGTCGCGCGAGCCGCCGCACCGCCCGGTGGGTCCGCACGCCGCCGAGCATCACCGCTTCGCCATGGCCGCCCTGCTGGCGCTCGACGAACCGGGCTGGACCGTCTCGGACGCCGAAGTGCGCCGCGCTGGCGCGTCCTATACCTTCGACACCTTGAGCGAACTGCACGGCGACGGACTGGCGCCGACGCAGATCTTCTTCCTCATCGGCGCCGATGCCTTCGCGGAAATCGCCACCTGGTCGCGCTACCCCGCCGTGCTCGACCTGGCGCACTTCGTGGTCGTGGCCCGCCCCGGGATCACGCTGGCCGACGTCCAGGCGCGCGTGCCGGGGCTGGGGCCGCGCCTCACCGAGACGGCGGCGCTGCCCGGGCGTTCCACGCCCGGCGTGGCGCTGCTCGATGCCCAGACGCCGGACGTGTCGTCCACCGACATCCGCGCGCGCGCTGCCGCGGGACGTTCGCTCACGGGTTTGGTCCCGGCGCCGGTCGAGCGGTACATTCGACGGCACGGGTTGTACGGATCGCGTTCAACGATGGTAGGTGCCTTGCATGGCCAAGACGAGTAGCGGAAAGAGCACGACGACCACGAAGCCGAAGCGCGCCCGCGTGCCGGTGGCGATCACGGCCACGGTGGCCGCGATGCGCGACAAGAAGGCCGACGACGTGCTGGTCCTCGACCTCAGGCAGGCGGATGCGTTCACCGACTTCTTCATCGTCGCCACCGGCCACAACCGGCGCCAGGTGCAGGCCATCGCCGACGCGGTCGAGGCCGCCCTGCGCGCCAAGAAGCAGCGGCCCAGCCACATGGAAGGCTACGAACGCGGCGAGTGGGTGCTGCTCGACTACTTCGACTTCGTCGTGCACGTCTTCACGCCCACGGCGCGGGCCTTCTACGGGCTCGACCGCCTGTGGGGCAACGCCGTGCCGGTGGCCCTGCCCGAGACCGTCCCCGACGTCGACGGCTAGCGGCCCCGGCGGCCGGCCGCGCTGATGTTCCGGGCGCTGGCCGACGCCGTCCTGGCGGCCCTGCTCGCGCCGGCCTGCGCCGTCTGCGCGGCGGTGCTCGATCACCCGCTCGACGGCCCCGTCTGCCGCGGCTGCTGGGCCCGCGTCATCCGCTTCACGCCCCCGTGCTGCGCCCACTGCGGCGCTCCCCTTCCCGGAGCGCGCGTCGCCGCCGCCCAGGGCGGCTGCTGCCGCGCCTGCACGGTCCAACTCGGCGCCGTCAGCGCCGCGCGGGCGGTCGGGCCCGTTCGAGGGCACCCTCGCCGACGTGGTGCACGCGTTCAAGTACGGCCGGCGCCCCGCCATCGGCCGCCAGCTCGGGCCGCTCGTGCGCGACGCCGCCGCTGATCTCCTCGCCGGGATCGACCTGGTGGTGCCGGTGCCGCTCCATCCGCGCCGCCAGCGCGAACGCGGCTTCAACCAGGCGGAACTGCTGGCCGAGGCCCTCGGGCCGCCGCTGTGCCGGGCGCTGGCCCGGACCGTCCACACCGCGCCGCAGGTCGCCGGCCTCGCGGCAGGCGCGCTGGAGGAACGTGCAGGACGCGTTTGCGCCGGGGCCGGAGCTGGCCCGCGTGGCCGGCCGCACGGTGGCCCTGGTCGACGACGTGCTCACCACGGGCGCGACCGTGTCGGCCGCCGCCACGATCCTGCAAGGGGGCGCGCCGGCCCGCGTCGTGGTCCTTACAGCAGCCCGAGCCGAGTTCGGACGGCCTGCGCCACTTCCTGCCGCACCGCTTCGGGCGCCCGGGCCCCGTCGATGAGCTGCCAGGCGGGCGCCTGCGCCTGCCGGCGATAGCTGTCGCGCACGCGCGCCAGCAGCGGCAGGTCGCGCTCGAAACGGTCGCGGGCGGCCCGCTTGCGCTCGAGCGAGGTCTCGGGGGCGATATCGAGCACCAGCGTGAGGTCGGCCGGCGGGAGCAGCCGCTGCGTCCCGGCCAGCCACGCCACGTCGAGGCCGAGCGCCTCGCCGTAAGCCAGGCTGGAGGCGGCATAGCGATCGGCCACGACCATGGCGCCGTCGGCCAGCCAGCCGCGGATGCGCGGCGCGTGCTCGTAGCGGTTGGCGATGTAGAGCAGCTGCAGCACGTCGGCGCCGTAGGCCCGCTGCCCCTGCAGCGCCTGGCCGATCTCGGCGCCGATGGTCGTCCCGTAGTCGGGGAACGACAGGGTGTGCACGGTGAACCCCGCCTGCTGCAGCGCGTCGGCCAGCCATGCGGCCTGCGTCTGCTTGCCGCTCTGGTCGAGGCCTTCGAAGGCGATCAAGCGTCCGGGCGTCATCACACCTCGAGCTGCAGCAGTTCGTCGAGCGTCTGGCGCCGGCGGATGGTCGTGACGGTGGCCCCGTCGACCAGCGCCTCGGGCGGCAGCGGGCGCCGCAGGTAGGTGGAGCCGAGCACGGCGCCGTAGGCGCCGACATCGCGCACGGCCACCAGGTCGCCGACCTCGAGCGGCGGCAGCCGGCGGTCGCGGGCGAAGCAATCGGTGCTCTCGCAGATCGGTCCGACCACGTCGCACGCCACGTCCGGGCCGGGCCGCCGCGTGAGCGGCTCGATGCGATGGTAGGCGCCGTAGAGCGCCGGCCGCATCAGTTCGGTCATGCCGGCGTCGAGCACCACGAAGCGCCGGCCGCCGGCCACGTGCTTCACGTCGACCACGGTGGCCAGCAGCACGCCGGCCGGACCGACAATCGAGCGGCCCGGCTCGATGGCCATGGCCAGGCCACTGCCCTCGGCCGCGGCGACGAGGGCGCGCACGTAGTCGCCGCGCTCGGGTACGGGGGTGCCGTCGTAGGAGATGCCCAAGCCGCCGCCGAAGTCGAGCTGTTCGAGCGGCACTCCTTCGGCGACCAGCTCGCGCCCGAGCGCCGCCGCCGCCGCTGCCGCCTTGGCCAGCGGGCCGAGCGTGGTGATCTGGGAGCCGATGTGCACGTGCAGGCCGACCGGCGTCAGCCCCGGCCGTCGCGCCATGTCGAGCACCAGCTCGCGGGCCAGCGCGATGGGCACCCCGAACTTGTTGTCGCGCAGCCCGGTGGAGATGTGCGGATGGCTCTGCGCGTCGATGTCGGGATTGACGCGGAGGGCCACGCGAGCGGTGACGCCGCGAGCCGCGGCGAGCCGGTCCAGGCGGTCGAGTTCGCCCGGCGATTCCACGTTGATGGCGTGGAAGTCGAGCCCCACGGCGCGCTCGAGTTCACTGGCCGACTTGCCCACGCCCGTGAACACGATGTCGCGCGGCGTGAAGCCGCAGCGCAGCGCCACGTCCACCTCGCCCATCGAGTTGGCATCGGCGTGGCTGCCGAGCGAGCGCAGCAGGCGCACGATGGCCAGCGTGGAATTGGCCTTCAGGGCGTAGTGGATGGCGTGGGGCCGGCCCGCGAAGGCCTCGTCGAGCTGACGGTAGGCGGCGCGGATGGCCCCGGCGCTGTAGGCGTAACAGGGGGTGCCGAGGGCCCGGGCCACGTCGGCGGCCGGCACCGCCTCGATCGTCAGGCCGTGCGTGAGGTGCTGGAAAGCGTCGTCGGTCACGTCGGAAGTGGTCGATGATACCGTGAAGCGACGAGCCGGATCGAGACCATCTTCCGTGGTATTCTGACCGCCGCACGCACACCTTTCCTGCCGATGTCCCTTGACGCCCCGTCGGTCGAGCCCGACGCCATCGATACGCTGATCCAGCGCTGTCTGGCGGGTGACCAGGCGGCGTGGGAGCAGATCGTCCGCACCTACCGCAGGCGCGTCTTCAACATCGCCTACAAGTTCACCGGGCGCCACGACCTGGCCGAAGACCTCACCCAGGACGTCTTCGTGAAGATCTTCAAGTCGCTCGACACCTTCGACCGGCGCGCCAACTTCCAGACGTGGCTGGTCAGCGTCAGCCGCAACCTGTGCATCGATCACTACCGCAGCGTGCGCAAGGAGCGGGAAGCCATCGACCGCGACGTCGACCCCGGCGACCTGGCGCCGGTCTCGCCGACCACCAGCCCCTACGCCGCGCTCGAGGCCACCGACCGGGCCTCGCTGCTCCGCCGCGGGCTGAAGGAACTGGCCCCGAGCCTGAGGGAGGCCGTGGTCATGCGCGACCTGCAGGAACTGACCTACCAGGAGATCGCCGACCGGCTGGACCTGCCCGAGGGCACCGTCAAGTCGCGCATCAACCGGGGACGCAACGAACTGGCGCGGCAGATCAGCCGCATTCGCGAAAGCGACGACCGCGCGGTGGCCGCGCGCACGGCGGGCGGCGGCCCGGATCCCCGCCGAAGCGGAGTGGCAGGATGAACTTCACCATCGATCGATCGAATGACGTGGCCATCGTGCGCCTCGACGAGACGCGCCTGATGTATCCGCTGCTCGCCGACTTCGCCGGGGCCGTGACCGGCCTGCTCGACGCCGGCGACAAGAAGGTGCTGCTCGACTTCTCGAAGGTGACCTACGTGGACAGCGCCACCATCGGCTGTCTCATGGACCTCTACCGGCAGGCCACCGGCCAAGGGCGGGGCGATGAAGCTGGCCGGCGTGCAGAAGCGCGTCGAGACGATGCTGACGATGACCGGCGCGCACAACTTCCTGGCCCTCCACGCCGACGAGGCCGGCGCGCTCACGAGCTTCGGGGCCTAGGGCGATGCGCACCATCACCACCAGCAAGGGCGTGACCATCGAGCTCGACGGCGACGTGCTGGCCGTGCTGGAAGCGCTGTTCAAGACCGTCTGGCGCGACGACAGCGACTTCTCCTACGAGCACACGGTGCAGGAGATCCAGCACCTGCTCGGCCAGCTCACCGAAGAAGAGTGCCGCACCTACCTGGGCGAGGCGCTGTTCATGAGCTACAACCGCTTCGAGAACGATCAGCTCGACCGCGTCATGAAGAAGCTCGACAGCCCGGAACCCTGAACGCCCCCCCGGTAGAAATCAGCGATGTCCCTGAATCATCTGGCCGAACGCTTCACCTGCTCCTGGCCCTGGTCGACGGCCATCCTGCTCTGCGACGGCCGCATCTCGTGCGGCTGCGCCGATCCCTACGCCAAGCGCGTGCTCGGCGACACGCGCGCCGCGACGCTCACCCAGGTGTGGCGCGGCCCGCTCGCCGCCGAGGTGCGCGAGGACATCAACACCGGCGGCTCGCCCTTCTGCGGCGACTGCCCGCTCAAGGAGCCGCTGGCCGACGACCGAGCCCGCGCCGGTGCGCGATGTGAACGTCGGGCCGCTGCCGAGCCGTCTCTACGTGGAGTGCACGGCGGCCTGCAACATCTCGTGCTTCCAGGCGTGCTGCGCGCCCGAGACCGGCATCACCCGCACGCGCCAGGCCGGCATGCTCGACTTCGACCTGTTCACCCGGGTCATCGACGAAGCCGGGCCGACGCTTGGCCGCGTCGACTTCTTCAACTACGGCGAAGCGTTCCTGCACAAGCGCGCCGTCGAGATGTGCGAGTACATCAAGACCAAATACCCGCACATCTATCTCTACACCAGCACCAACGGCCTGGCCCTGAACGAGGAGAAGGCGCGGCGGCTGGTGCACTCGGGCATCGACGAGGTGACCTTCTCAATCGACGGCGCCTCCCAGGACACCTACGTGCGCTACCGGCAGCGCGGCAAGTTCGACGTGGCGGTGGCCAACCTGCGGGCGATGGCCGACGAGAAGGCCAAGAGCGGCCGCGACGTGCCGCAGCTCAACTGGCGCTACATCCTCTTCAACTGGAACGACTCGGACGACGAGATGGAGAAGGCCCGGGCGCTGGCCGCCGAGTTCGGCGTCGACCGCCTCACCTGGGAGATCACCGACCATCCCGAGGACTCGTTCTCGCGCCGCTTCGCGCCGGGCACGACCGAGTTCGCGCGTATCCAGCACGAGGTGTGGGACCAGTCGGGCCTGGGCAACGCCATCGCCGGGGCCACGCCGCGGGCCGAGATCGACGTGCGCGGCGGCCACGATGGGCGCGCCGGGGACGACGGACTCGGCAGGGACGGCGTCCTCGCCGGGCGCCCCGGTGAGACCATCACCGTGCACACGCGCGTGACCAACCGCTCGTCGCGGCCCTTCCGCCGCCAGGCCAGCTACGGCCGGCGGCTGGTGCGCCTGGGCGCGCAGTTGGTCGGCCCCGACGGCGCGCTCATCAACCGCGACCACGCCCGCGCGTGGCTGCCCGACGACATCCCGGGCGGCGGCGCGGCCGACGTGGCCATCGAGGTGCCGCTGCCCAGCACGCCCGGGCGCTACGCCCTGAAGTTCGACCTGGTCAGCGAAGGCATCGACTGGTTCGAGAAGTCTGGCTCGCCGACGACGACGCGCGCCGTCGTCGTGCAGTAGGGGGCGCGGGCATCCGCGCCGGCGCTGTTCACTTCGCCATCGCCTTCCGGATCGCCTCGACCGTCACCTGCGTCCGGAACTCGACCATCCGCTTGCCGTTGGCAATCGTCTTCTCGATGGGGGCCAGGGGCACGCCGTTGATCACGAACTTGCCGGCCTTGACGCGCTCGGGCATGCGAATGGCGTCGGTGTCGACCGTCGAGATGATGGCCGAGATGTAGTAGTCGTCGTGCAGGCCTTCCATCGTCTCGTGGATGCCGAGTTCGCGCTCCTCGAAGGCCTCCACATCCGCGTAGTTGTAGTACTCGGGAATGAAGTGGACGCGCGCGCCCGACCCGGCCCAGGCGGCGTTCACGGTCCGGCCACCTCCTTCATGGGATTCAGGTTGCCGCCGCTGTCGCCAATCATCACCACGTTGGTGAAGCCCTGCGACTTCAGGCTGTTGGCCATGTCGGTGAGCACCGCCTTGTAGGTGGCTGGCGAGAGCACGATGGTGCCGGGCGAAAGGTTGGGCCGCAGCGGGTTGCCGGGCTCGAGCGTGACGATCGGGGCCACCAGCGTCTTGCCGAGGGCGCGCGCGATCGACTCGCCGGTGGCCTTCAGCACGTTGTTGTGTTTGCCCGTCGTCAGGTAGGGGCCGTTCTCTTCGATGCCCCCGGTGAGCACGAGGGCGGTCGTGGAGCCGGCCTTGATGAGGTCGCGCACCTCGAGCATGGTCAGGTTCTCGATCCAGACGCTGTCATGCATGTCGATGGGACGCGCCATGGTCGAGGCATCGACGCGCGGCGCGGTGTTGACCGAGGCGGTGCGCCCGCCCGGGCGCGCGCCCTGCGGGGCCGGGGTCTGCGCGAACGACGGCGCCGCCGTGAGGGTCAGGGCCAGGGCCAGCGTGGGCGTCATCCAGGTGCGAGTCGACATGCGTCCTCCAGGACCGTTGAAGCGGATGGTGAGCGGCTATTCTAGCGCGCCAGCACGCGGCCGGGGCGGTCCGGACCGGCGGCGCCGCCGCTCCACACCAGCCCGCCGTTCACCCAGACTTTGGCGATGCCGGTGGCCAGTGCGCGCGGCTGCTCGAAGGTGGCGTGATCGATGACGGTGGCGGGATCGAAGAGCACCAGGTCGGCCTTCATGCCGGCGCGCAGCGTGCCGCGGTCTTCGAGGCCGAGCCGCGCGGCGGGCAGCGAGGTCATCTTGCGGATGGCGTCGGGCAGCGTCAGCCATGCTGCTCGCGCACGTAGCGCCCGAGCACGCGCGGGAAGGTGCCGGCGCCGCGCGGATGGCTGTTGGCGATGCCGCCGTCGCTGGCCACCATCACCCACGGCTGCTGATAGAACGCGCGCAGATCGGCGTCGATCATGGCGTGGCCGATCATGCCGGCGTCCTCGTCCCGGGCGAAGCGCACGTAGGCCTCGATGTCGGAGAGGCCCTCGGCCCGGGCCATCTCGTCGAGGCGCTTGCCGATGTACTGGGGATAGGCCTGCCAGCGGGTGATCTGCACGTTCCTGGCGCCGCCGATGTCGTCGAGGCCGCGCTTCACGCTGACGGGGTCGTCGTACTTCTTGCTGGGCACGAGCACCCGCGGCGTGCTCTGCCAGGCCAGGTAGGGGTAAGCGTCGGCCGTGACGTCGACGCCGCGCCGGCGGGCCGCCTCGACCAGGGCAATGACCTCGCCGGCTTTGCCCCACACGCCCTGCGTGCCCAGCTTGATGTGGGTGATCTGCACCGGCAGCCGGGCGCGCTCGCCGATGGCGATGGCCTCGCGCACGGCGTCCATGGTGAGGTCGGCCTCGTCGCGGATGTGCGAGATGTAGAAGCCGCCGTGAGCGCCGGTGGCCCGGGCCATCTCGATGACCTCTTCGATGTCGGAATAGCTCCCCACTTCGTACTCGAGGCCCGACGACAGCCCGAAGGCGCCCTCGGCCATGGCCTGGTCGACCAGGGCGCGCATGCGCGCGGTCTCGGCCGGGCGGGCCGGGCGCTTGTAGTCGGCGCCCATCACCTGCTGGCGGATGGTGGCGTGCCCGGCCAGGACGGCCACGTTCACCGCCGGCGGATTGGCGCGCAGCCGCGCGAGGTAGGCGCCGAGGGGCCACGGCGAGCTGCCGTCCTGCCCGACCGCCAGCGTGGTGATGCCCTGCGACACCTGGGTGGTCGCGGCGGGCTCGGCCTCGAGCCCCTCGGTCGAGTGGTTGTGCGCGTCGATGAAGCCGGGGGCCACGCACCAGCCCCGCGCCGTCCACGACCATGTCGCCGGCCTGCGGCGGGACCGCGCTCACGTCGACGATGGTGTCACCGGTGACGCGCACGTTCGCCGGGCGCAGGGGCCCGCCGGAGCCGTCGGCGACCTGCGCGCCGGTGATGACGAACGAGCGGACCTGTGACGAGGGCGCGGACGGCGTGGCCAGCGCAGCCAGCACGGCCAGCCCGAGGGCGCGGACGATTCGGAACATGGCTGCAGTATAGCGGCGGCGATCGCAAGACCCGGCGCGCCGTCCTCCGCCCGCCCGGTTGACGACAATGCGGGCAACCGCGGGCAGCGCTGGACCGGCGCCCTGCGCCAGCGGCGCCGACGGCCGATTACCTGCGCGGAGCCGACCGCGCCATGACCGACCTGCAGGTGCCTACGACCAGACAACCCGTCACCATCACGTGCACCGACGGGCGCGCGTTCGACGGACACATCTTCATGCCGTCGCAGTCGTCGCGCCACATGGGTCCGATGCGACCCGACGAGTGGAGCGACACGGTCCCGACCTTCTTCCCCTTCCTGGCGTGCGACGCCGTCTATTCGGCCATCTTCAACGTGGCCGCGGTGGTGGCGTTCACCGTGCCGGTCGACGGCGCCAAGGCCCAGGCCGACGTGCACGACGCCGGGCTCGCCGACGCCCCCCTGGCGCGGGTGGCCGTCGACGCCAGCGGCGTCAACTTCGAAGGCCACGTGATCATCGACATGCCCCCCGGACACCAGCGCATGGCCGACTGGCTGAATGCGCCGGGTCCGTTCATCACCGTGCGCGCGCGCGGCCGCCATCACCTCGTTCACAAACGGCACATCACTCGCGTCGTCGAGCTGCCGGAACCCGGAAATTGACCATGGACGTCCCGACTGCCGCCGCTTCCACCTCCGCGCCGCCGGCCCAGGCGCCCCCTCCGGACGCGGCCGCCAACGGCATGCGCTCGCTGCTGCGCGCGCTCGTGCAGATGAAAGCCTCCGACCTGCACGTGTCGGCCGCCAACACGCCCGCGGTGCGGCTCGACGGCGAGATGACGCCGGTGCCGGGGTGCCGGGCGCTATCCGGACAGGAGACCGAACAGCTCCTGCTGTCGATTGCCCCGCCGCGCGCGCGCGAAGAATTCCACCGCCGCCACGACGCCGATTTCGCCTACGAGATCGAGGGGTTGAGCCGCTTCCGCTGCAACCTGTTCGTCGACCGCAAGGGCATCGGCGGCGTCTTCCGCGTCATCCCCAGCACCATCCTGACCGCCGAGTCGATGGGCCTGTCGGCCGAGATCCTCGAGTTGTGCAAGCTGCCCAAAGGGCTGGTGCTCGTCACCGGACCCACCGGTTCGGGCAAGTCGACGACGTTGTGCGCGCTGGTCGACTACATCAATCGCACGCGCGCCGATCACATCATCACCATCGAAGATCCGATCGAGTTCGTGCACGAGAACAAGAAGTGCCTGGTCAATCAGCGCGAGGTCGGCGAGCACACCGACTCGTTCAAGGACGCGCTGCGCGCGGCGCTGCGCGAGGATCCCGACGTGGTGCTGGTCGGCGAGATGCGCGACCTCGAAACCATGGCCATGGCCATCGAGACGGCGGAGACTGGCCACCTGGTGTTCGGCACGCTGCACACCTCGTCGGCGCACGGCACGGTGGACCGCATCATCAACCAGTTCCCGGCCGAGCGGCAGTCGCAGATCCGGATGATGCTCGCCGACGGGCTCAAGGGCGTCATCAGCCAGATGCTGTGCAAGCGGATCGGCGGCGGCCGGGCGGCGGCCCTCGAGGTGATGGTGGCCTCGGCCTCGATCTCCAACCTGATCCGCGAGGGCAAGACCTTCCAGATTCCGTCGATCATGCAGTCGGGCAAGAAGTACGGGATGTGCCTGATGAACGACAGCTTCCTGGATCTCGTCAAGCGCCAGGTGGTGAAGCCCGAGGACGCCTACGCCAAGGCCGTCGACAAGGCGGCGCTGCTCGGCCTCTTCAAGCGCAACGACGTGGACGTGTCGTGGGCGCCGAAGGACGCGCCGCCGCCGGCGGCCGCCGCGTAGCGCGCCGTCCCGGCGTCGCCCCGGCGCTCACGGCCGCCGTGGCCACACCACGCCCTGGTTCTTCGTCGTCACCGGTTCGAGCCCCTGGTAGACGAAGCGCTGCACGCGCTGGCCGCGGTAGGTCTCGGTCGTATAGAGGTTGCCCTTCGAGTCGGTGGCCAGGCTGTGCACGCCGTAGAACATGCCAGGCTGGCGCCCACCCTCGCCGAAGCTGGTGAGCAGTTCCATGGTGTCGCGCTTGATCACGTGCACCTTGGCGTTCTCGCCGTCGGCCAGGTAGAGGAAGGTCTGCGCCGGGTCGCGGGAGAAGGCCACGTCCCACGCCGAGCCCGAGCCAAGCGTCTCCCGGTTGAAGAACTGCTCCTTGACGAACTTCCCTTCGGGCGTGAAGACCTGCACCCGGTTGTTGACGCGGTCGCACACGTAGAGCAGGCGGTCCACCGAGAGATCGGCGCAGTGCACCGGATTGCGGAACTGCTGCGCGGGCGGGGCCTTCGGATCGTAGCGGCCGAGGTCGACGTCGTCGGGCTTGTTGCCGTAGGCGCCCCAGTGCCGCTTGTAGGCGCCGGTCTCGGCGTCGAAGACGACGACGCGGTGGTTGCCGTAGCCATCGGCCACGTAGAGTTCCTTGGTGGACTGGTCGACGAAGGTCTTGGCCGGCAGGCGCAGGTTGGCGACGTCGTTCGAGCCCTTGCTCGAGCGCGGCTTGCCGATCTGGGCCAGGAACTTCCCGTCGCGGGTGAACTTCAACACCATGTTGTCGTTGAACGGCTGCACCCCGCCGACCTGGCTCTCGTCCTGCTCGCGGTTCTGCCCGGCCAGCGGACGCGTCGCGGCGGCCGGCGGCGAGCCGCGGCCGTTGCCGCCGATCCACACGTTGCCGAGATAATCCACGGTGATGCCGTGATTCGAGTCGGGCCAGTCGTAACCCTGGCCGGGCCCGCCCCAGTGGCCGACGAGGTTGCCCTCGGGATCGAACTCGAGCACCGGCGGCGCCGGGGCGCAGCACTGCGCGATGGGCGGCGTCGTCGTGGCGTGCACCTCACCCGGCTCGAGCGAGCCGGCGCGGTGGATGATCCAGACGTGATCGCGGGCATCGACGGCCACGCCGATGGTCTGGCCGAGGATCCACTTGTTGGGCAGCGGCTTGGGCCACAGTGGATCGACCTCGAAGCGCGGCGCCCGCACCGCGGACGCCTCGGTGGCTTGCTGCTCGAGGCGGGAGGCCGCCGCGCCGAACGACGCGGCCACGACCAGCAGCGCCACTGCAATCGACATCCGTCTTCTCATGGCTGGCATCCTTTCGTGTCGATCTGATTCGTGCGGCGTGGACGGGGGTCCCAGCCCGACGGCGAGGGCGACGCACCGGCCGGTCGCCTCATGAAGGGGGATTCTACTCCCGCGACCCGGCATCGGTCCGGACTCGACAGGGCCTTGAGGGTCAGACCTCGGCGAGCTTGCGACGGACGTCGTGGACGTCGGCCGCGATCGCAGCCAAGCGGATGTCAATCGCCACCCGCTCGAGCGTGGGCCGGTCGCCCTCAGGCAGCCGGGTCTCCAGCTGTCTCAGTATCTGGAAGGCCGCGACGGGGCCGGCGGCCTCGTGCGCCCTGTCCACGAGACGCTGCGCCGTCTGCCTCGACGCGAGTCCTCCAGCCCGCAGCACGCCGTCGTGCGCCTCGATCCACCGGGCGAAGACGAACGCGCGAGCCCGTCCGCCCTCGTTCAGCGCCCGCGTCTCGTCCAGCGCCGGGGCCATCCAGTCCGCGATCGTCTCGGCCACGCGCCGGCGAACCGACGGCAGTTCGTGAAAGGAGTGACGCAGCGCCCGACTGTCGACGAGCCGACGCTCTTCCTCGTTCGCGAAGGCAAGGGTCTCGACGACCGCACGCCCCCCCGCGGGTACCGGTTCACATTCGACGTGCGCGATGAGGTCCAACGACTCGGGACCGGTCGCGCGAGCCAGCACCCGCGCGCTGGCGGTGGCCAGCCAGGCGAGCAGCATGACCCCGAACATCGCCAGGACGAAGAGCCAGGCGACCGCCTCGGTCCACGCCGCGACCACTGCCCCCAGGGCCAGAGCCACGCCGGCGACGTCAAGCCGTGCGGCACCTTTCAACGCCTCCGAGTAGCGGAGGGTCAACGGCAACAACGTCACGACGCACGATAGTCCGAACGCCACTTTCCTCATACCCGCCCTCTCAGAGCCGGCGCGGTGGGCGTCGCCCGACATCCATCGGGGCAGAATTCCGAGCGCCGCCACCGCCACCAGGCGCAGGCTCTGAGCGGACGCGATCGCGAGCCCGGCCTCGTCCCCGGACGCGCGAAGCGCCAACAGCGGCACGTCGAGGGTGTGGGCCTTCTCGAAGAGATTGAAGGCAGCCTCGCGAACGCCGGATCGACGGGCGATCCGGCCGGGCAGTCGCGACGCCCCGATCACCAGCACCGCCGACCAGGCGGCCGTCGCCAGGGCGACGGTGTGGATAAAGACATGTTCCGAGCCGAGAGCCCACACGGTTGCCGCGCTGAGAGCGACGACAAAAGGCGACGCCTTGCCCGCCGAGTCCAGCAACGCTTGCATGACGGCCACTGACGACGAGACCCCGTACTTCAACGTCGCGAAGGGCGTGCCCATGGTGACGACGCCGACGATGCGCGCCCGGTGCTCGGCGCTCAGTTGCGCCACGGCCGCCACGGCGACGGTGCCCCCGTGACTATGCGCCACGATGGCCAGGGGCGACGCGCTCGCGGCCAACGACGCTTGCAGGTGCTCACAGAGCCGCGTGCTGGCCGCGTCGCGTGCCGCGAACGTGTTGTCGCCGCTCCACTCGAATGGAACCCAGGTGACGTCGCGGCCTTGAGTTACAGCAGCGGCGAACGCCGACCCGGGTTCGAACCACGGATCGTCGGCACTCGCCCATTCGGCGCGGGTGCGCCGACGCCCCCCCCACGTGGGTCGTCCGTATGGCCACGTGCCATGCACCGCATAAATGATCACCGGAGCGAAACCTTATCACCGAGTCCGGCTCGCCGCGGACCTCTACCGGTCGTCTGGCCGGACCCCAGGTCTTCCTCGGCCTGTGGGACGCGGTGAAGTCGTACGGCGGGGTGCCCCCGCGACATCGGCGGCGGCGAGCCGCGACCACGCCGCGCGGGCTACCGCCCTCGGGCGTCCCGCGGCCTGAGACGCGCCCGGCTACGGCGTCTTGGCGGCCCGCACGACCAGCGCCTTCCCGCGCCACGCCGCCGGATCGACGTTCCGCACCCACACGGGGACGCGACGTCCGCCCCGCGGCACGATCAGCTGCACGTCGACTCGCGCCACGCCGGCGGGAATGCCCACATGGACCGGCATGTCGCTCTGCGCGTCGTAGCCCGACCCGGCATCGACCAGCCGCGCGCCCATCAGCCGCGTCGTGCCGGCGGCAAAGACGCGCACCTCCGCGCCGGCCAGCGTGGCATGCCCGGCGGCGTCGAGCACGCGCACGTGCAGGGAGCGCCTGGCATCGGCGGCGGCGAGCTGATTGCGCATCACGAAGTGCATGCCGTCGGGCCGTGATCCGGTGAGCGCCAGATCGAGATCGCCGTCGCCGTCCACGTCGGCCCACTGCACGCCGTGGTCGGCCTGCAGCGCGCGCAGGTTGGGCGGGGTGACGTCGACAAAGCCGGTGCCGGTGTTGGCAAAGAGCGTGTCCTGCCAGCTCACGCCGCCGGTCACCGTGCCGTTCACGTAGAGGTCGAGCCGCCCGTCGTGGTCGATGTCGGCCGGTGCGCACGCGTCGTAGCGCGAGTCCACCGCCAGCCCCCAGGCCGCCGCCCGGTCCTCGAAGCGGCCGCCGCCGCGGTTGCTGAAGAAGCCGAGCGGGCCGTAGTTGGCGGCGATGAGGTCGAAGCGGCCGTCGCCGTCGAGATCGGCGGCGCAGACGCGCACCGTGCCGTTCCCGGGATCGCGCGGACGCCGTCCGCCCCAGGCCACGCCGGCTTCCTCGGCCGCGTCCACGAAGCGCCCGCCGTCGTTGCGGAAGAGGCCATTGGCGTCGCCGTCCATGTTGGCCACCGCCACGTCGAGGTCGCCGTCTTCGTCGGCATCGAACCACACCGCGCCCACGGTCTTGCGCGGGTCGGCCAGCCCGAGCGCCGCGGCCACCTCGGTGAAGGCGCCGCGCTCGTTCCTGAACAGCGCGTTGGGGCGATCGCGGAAGGCCACGAACAGGTCGAGGTCGCCGTCGCCGTCGGCATCCACGAACACCGGCTGACGCACCGCCCCGGCCGCCACGGTGAGTCCCGCGGCGGCCGTGGCGTCGGTGAAGACCCCGCGCTCGTTGCGATAAAGACGCAGCACCGGGCCGGCCGGCCCGGGGGTGAAGCCGAGCAGCAGGTCCGGATCGCCGTCGGCATCCACGTCGCCCCATGCCGCCGCGCGCGTGGCTCGCGCGTCGGCCACGCCGGCCGCCACCGCCACGTCGATGAAGGTGCCGCCGTCGTTACGGTAGAGACGATTGGGGGTGCCGTCGAAGCCAACGAAGAGATCGAGGTCGCCGTCGCCGTCGATGTCGGCTAAGGCGTTGACCAGGTTGGCACCGGCGGCAAACAGCTCCGGCTGCAGCGGGTCGAACACCGGCCGGGGCTGCACCAGCACCGTCGCCGACCCCAGGACCACCCACGTCGTGACGACTCCGGCTCGCAGCATGGCCGATGGTAACTCGGCTACCATCGCCTCATGCGCATCGGTCTCTCCGTGGTGGGTGTGCTGGCGCTCGCCGTGCTGGGGCTCGGGGCCCGGTCGCAGGGACCGGGGCCGGCCCCGGGGCCGGCCGCGGCGGCGCGCACCATGCGCGTCGACTACTTCCATACCGGCAACGCCACGCAGGAGCTCTTCGCCCTCGACCAGGTGGCGATCGAACCAGCGCCCTGGCCAGGCGTGCCCGGCCAGACCGAAGACGTCCTGCAACTCGGCGCCTACGGGTTCGACGTCCGCGACGCGGCCACCCAGGCCCTGATCTACTCGCGCGGCTTCGGGTCGATCTACGACGAGTGGGTCACGACCGAGGAAGCCACCACCATCACGCGCACCTTTCACGAATCGCTGCGCTTCCCCGCGCCAGCCGCGAAGGTCACCGTGGCGGTGCGCAAGCGCGGGCCCGGCAACCGCTGGACCACCGTGTGGACGACTCCGGTCGATCCTGCGGACATGTTCGTCAACACGGCCCGGCCCGATCCCGGCGCCGGCGAGCTGATGGAGATCGAGCGCCACGGCGACCCGGCGCGCAAGGTCGATCTGCTGCTGCTCGGCGACGGCTATACCGCCGCCGAGCGCGGCAAGTTCGCGGCCGACGCCCGCCGCCTCGTGAACATCCTGTTCGGCACCTCGCCGTTCAAGGAGCGCCGTCAGGACTTCAACGTGTGGGGCCTCGTGCCCCCGGCCCGCGAGTCGGGCATCTCGCGCCCGTCGCTCGGCGTGCACCGCAGCAATCCGGCCGGTTCGACCTACGACGCCTTCGGCTCGGAACGCTACGTGCTCACCTTCGACAACCGGGCGTTCCGGCGTCTGGCGTCGTTTGCGCCGTACGACGTGGTCGAGATCGTGGTCAACGGCCGCACCTACGGCGGCGGCGGCATCTACAATCTCTACAGCACGGTGGCCGCCGACAACGCCTTTGCGCCGTATGTCTTCGTGCACGAGTTCGCCCACCACTTCGCCGCGCTCGCCGACGAGTACTACACCTCGCCGGTGGCCTACCTGCCGAGCGCCACCCGCGACGAGCCGTGGGAAGCGAACGTGACGGCGCTGCTCGACCCGGCCAATCTCAAATGGAAGGACCTGGTGGCCGCCGGCACGCCTTTGCCCACCCCCTGGGACAAGGACGGCTACGAGAAGCGCTCGCGCGAGGCGCAGGCCACCCGCGCCGAACTCCGCCGCCAAGGCCGCCCCGAGGCCGAGATGGAAGCGCTCTTCGCCCGTGAACGCGCCATGGACGACGTCCAGTTTGCGGCCGAACGGTTCACGCAGCGGGTCGGCGCCTTCGAGGGCGCCAAGTACGAGGCGCGCGGCTTCTACCGGCCCGAGGCCAACTGCCTGATGTTCACGCGCGCCGACGAGTTCTGCGCGGTGTGCCGGCGGGCCATCGGCGCGGTCATCGACAGCTACGTGAAGTAGGCCCGCGGTCGCCGTCTCAGCGCGGCAGGCGCAGCTTGTCGAGGAACGCCTGGTAGCGCGGCTCGCCGGCGAGCCGGTCGAAGTAGGCGGTCGACTTCAACTGCGAGAGGCCGGTGTCGCGCTGGAGGTAGGCGCGGTCGAGCCAGTCCATCGCCGCGGTGGGCCGGCCGCGCAACGCGTGGATCTGGGCGATCTGCACCGCGGCGACGGCCTCGAACCCGGCCACGAGCCTGGCCAGGGCGGCGTCGGACTCAGCGGGGCGGTTCAAAAGGTGGTAAGCGATGGCCAAGCCGTGATCGCGCCACGGCTCGCTCGCCTCGCGGGCCAGTTCGGCCAGGGCCGCGTCGGGCTGCCCCTGCGCCAGGAGCACGAGGCCCAGGTTCTCGCGGGCCGCGGGATAGTCGTCATCGAGTTCGAGCGCCTTGGTCAGCGATGCGCGGGCGGCGTCGAGTTGGCCGATGTACTGCTGATAACGGCCCAGGCGATAGTGCACCATGACGTTGAGGGGATCGATCGTGGCGGCCCGGCTGGTCAGCAGGATGGCCTCGTCGACTCGGCCGAGCGAGCTGGCGACACGCGCCGCCCCGAGGACGATGTCGGCGTTGTTCGGTGCCAGCTGGAGCGCCCGCTGGGCGGCGGCATCGGACCCGTGCCAGTCCCAGTCGTAGGCGCGCCGCACCGACGACAGGGCGGCGTGCCCCTCAGCGAGCTCCGGGTCGAGCGCAATGGCGCGCTCGGCCGCGCGTCGGGCCTCGCCGGCCACCGTCTCGGGCAGCGTGTATCCTTCGGCCCCCATCGCCGAGCGGGTGGCGGACAGGCCGGCCCACGCGCGCGCCAGTTTGGGGTCGAGGCGCACGGCCTCTTCGAAGTAAGCCGCCGCCTTGTCGAGACCGTCCTTGGTGTTGCGCTCGCGGAAATACTGGCCCTGCAGATAAGCGTTGTAGGCCGGACCGTTGCCGGCGGGCGATGGCGCCGGCGTGACGCCGCCGGGCGACGCCACCTGCAGCGCGCCCGCGACGGCGGCCGCAATCTCGTCCTGCGCCAGCAGCAGGCCGTCCAGGTCGCGATCGTAGGAATTGGACCAGACGTGGAAGCCGTCCTCGGCGTTCACGAGCTGGACGTTGATCCGCACGCGCGAGCCGGCTCGACGCACACTGCCCTCGAGCAGCGTCTCCACGCCCAGAGCCTGGCCGATGGCGCGCAGATCGCCGGAAGCGCCTTTGAAGCGGAACGACGAGGTCCGGCCGGCGACGCGCAGCTGGGGATTGCGGGCCAGCAGATTGAGCAGTTCCTCGGTGAGGCCGTCGGCGAAATAGTCGTCGCGCTCTCCCACGCTCAGATCGAGCAGCGGCAGCACCGCCAGCCGGCGGCCGGTCTCGGCCGGGCGAGCGGAACCGGGCTGGCGACCGAGCCCAGTAGCCGCCAAGGCCCACGGCGACAACCGTACGGCGGCCGCGGCGATGGCCCGCCAGCCGGCGCGCCGGCGCCGCGGCGGCTGGTGGCGGCAGCGACACCGGCGCCGTCACCGCGAGGGCCGACTCGCCGGTCAGCTGCTCGAGGGCGATGCGGGCCTCGCCGATGTCGCGCAGGCGCCGCCGGGCGTCTTTCTGGAGACACCGCTGCAGCAGGCGAACCAGGCCGGACGGGGTGTCGGCCGGCAGCAGCGTCCAGTCGGGCTCGGCGGTGACGATCGCCGCCAGTTGGTCGATGGTCGGTGCCGCCAACAAACGGCCGGCGTCCGGCCACCATCTCGAAGAGCACCACCCCGAACGCCCAGATGTCGGAGCGCTTGTCGACGGCCAGACCGCGGGCCTGCTCGGGCGGCATGTAGGCCGCCGTACCGAGCACGACGCCCTCCCGCGTGCTGAGCGGCGCCAGCAGCGAGGCACTCGACGTGGACGAGCCGCCGGCCAGGTCCTCGGCGAAGGCTTTCGCCAGGCCGAAGTCGAGCACCTTGACCCGCCCCGAGGGCGTGAGTTTCACGTTGGCCGGCTTCAGGTCGCGATGCACGACGCCGCGCTCGTGCGCTTCTTCGAGCGCTTCGGCGATCTGACGGGCCACGCCCAGCGTCTCGTCGAGCGGTATCGGCCCGCGGGCCAGGCGGGCGGCCAGGTCCTCGCCGGGCACGAACTCCATGGCCAGGAAGGGCACGTCGTCGAGCGAATGGAGGCTGAAGATGGCGGCGATGTTCGTGTGGTTCAGCGAGGCCAGCAACTTGGCTTCGCGTTCGAAGCGGGCCAGCCGCCGCGGGTCGTGGCCGAGGCTCGGCGGCAGCAGCTTGATAGCCACGTCGCGGCCCAGCGTTTCGTCGGCGGCGCGCCACACGATGCCCATGCCGCCCTCGCCGATAGGTTCAGTCAGCCGGTAATGCAGGAGCCGGCGGCCCACGCCGGTCATGTTCGCTGTCTCGGCCGCGCCGTGAGCGGCCCGGCCGACCAGCCGGCCGATGGGATCGTCGGCGGAACGGTCGTGCGCAAGCAGCGACTCGACCTCGGCGTGCACCTCCGGATCGTCGCCGCAGAGCGCCGTCAGACGCTCGGCGCGGGCCGCCGGGGGAAGGGCGGCCACCGCATCGAAAGCGTCGCGCACGCGCTCCCAGCGCGCCTGATCGAGGGGACCCACGCAGCGCGGATTATGCCATCGACGCGCGTCCGGACGCCTAGGACGGCGCCAGGCGCCGGCGAGCGTCGTCGAGGGCGGCGTGGCGGTCGCTGCCGGCGCGCAGGGCCACGTAGGTTTCAAACGAGGTCTTCGCTGCCGGGCTCCTGATGCCGGCCTGGGCCAGGCCCATGTAGTAGTGGACCAGGGGCAGGTGCCGGGCGCTGGGCACGTCGTCGAGGTAGAGCGCGGTGGCTTCGCCGCGCCGCTTCAACGCCGCCTCGAATTCCGTGTAGGCCTCCGGGAAGGCGTTGACGCCGAGGTAGGCGCGGCCGAGGATGACCCGGCCCTGCCAGGTGTCGGCCAGCTTCTGCGCCTCGCGGGCGTAGTCGACGGCCTTGCGCGGATCCTTCCGGGCCAGGGCCAGTTCGGCGAGCACCAGGCGCCCGTAGGCCTGCGGGTCGGCCTCCAGCCCGGTGGCAAGCGCGCCGGCGAGCAGTCCGGCAGGCCCGGCCCGGCCGGCGGCGGCCAGCACCAGGCCGGCGGCGGCGCGCACGGCGTCCGACTCGGTGCCGGCGCTGGCCGCTTCGGCTTCGCGGGTCGCCGCCGCCAGGTCGCCCTGAGCCAGCCGCACCTCGGCCAGGGCCACGCCGCTTGCCCTCCGCAGCGCTGGTCGTTGCCGGCCGCGGTGTCGGCCTCGATGGCCCGCTCGAGGATGCGCCGCCGCGTCGGCGAACCGGCCCTGGGCGGCGGCCAGATCGGCCAGCCCGGCGGCGGCAAACGAGGCCCCGGCCGGACCGGTCGCGGCCAGCGCCTCGTAGGTGCCGGCCGCCTGGTCGGCCTGGCCGAGCGCCAGCTGCGACAGGGCCCGGGCCACGAACGCCTTGAGATGCGACGGATTGAGTTCGTGCACGGCCGTCGACGCCGCCACGGCGTCGTCGAAGCGCCCGGCATACATCGCGTAGAGCGCCACGTTGGACCGCCGCAGGACGTTGTTGGGGAAGACGGCAGCGGCGCGCCGACCCTGTTCCAGCGCTTCGCCCATGTCGCGCTGGTAGAACGAGGCCAGGGCGAGATTCGACAGGCCGCTGGAGTCGTGGGGGAACGCCTTGACCAGGGCCCGGAACTCCTCGGCGGCCAGTTCCGGCTTGCGCGCAAACAGGTAGTAGCTGCCGCGGGTGCGGAACTTCTCGCGGTCGGTCATGCGGTCGAGACGGGCCAGCGCCTGCTGATAGTTGGCGTCGGCATCGGCGGTGCGGGCCAGGTTGGTGTACTGGGCCGCCAGTCCGGAATAGGCGCGGCCCATCTCCGGGTCGAGGCGGAGCGTCTCGCGATACTGGTCGATGGCTTCCTCCACCTTGCCCGCCACCTGCAGGTTCTGCGCCGTGGCATAGGCGGCGGCCGCCTCCAGGCTGGCCGCGGTGAAGGTTTCCTGGGTCGTGGCCGGGGCGTCGCCGACATGCTCGTCGCCAAGCGCCTCGCGCACGTCCCCGGCCAAGCGCCCCACCGCCTCGAGGACCGCGTCACGGTCGGTGGCATCGACGCTCAGCGTCGTCTCCGGCGCCTCCGGCGCGTTGCCGCCGGCCAGCAGCCGCGCGCGTGATGCGGTACTGCGAGCCGGACGGCTCGACGCTGCCGACCAGCACCCGGGCCACCCCTTCCCGCAAGGCCACCAGTCGCGCCGTCTGTTCGTCGAGGGTGGCGCCGGGCTTGAGCGCGGCCGCCACGCGCAGCGCGTCGCGCCGGGGGTACTGGGTGACGAACGACGCGCTCTCGATGCCGAGCCCGAGCGCCTGTTCGACGACGCCGTTGAACACGGGGTCGCCGGTCTTGTTCTCGAAGTCGGCGACGAGCACCGACACCGGCGCCATTTCGACAATCGCCGGCGGGGTGAAATACCACCACGCGCTCGATCCGACGATGGCCGTGACCAGCACGCTGGCGGCCACCGCCGGCCAGCGGGCCCGCGGCTTCTCGACCGGCTTGAGGTTGCCCGTCGTCGGTCAGGTTCGACAGCGCGTCGCGCAGTTCGAGCACGTCGGCGAAGCGCGCCTCGGGCGCCGGCTGCGTGGCCCTGGCGACCAGGCTCTCGAGCGCCGCGGGCACCTCGGCCCGCAACGTCCGCAGCTCCGCGGGCGCCGCCGCGAACCGGGCCCGCAGTTCGTCGAGCGGCTTCTCGTAGCGTTTCAGCCGCTGGAACCCGACCAGCATGTCGTAGCAGATGAGACCGTAGGCGTAGAGGTCGGCGCGCGCGTCCACCGACTTGCCGGTCGCCTGCTCCGGCGCCATGTAGCTGATGGTGCCGACGACCTGGCCACCGCCCTTGGCGCTCTCCGACGACGAGGCGATGCCGAAGTCCATGATCAGCGCCTGGCCGTCGGGCGTGACCATCACGTTGTCGGGCTTGAGGTCGCGGTGCACGACGCCGACATCGTGGGCCGCGGCCATGCCGTCGGCAATCTGGCGGGCCAGGGCCATGGCCTGCGGCACCGGCAAGGGCCCGACGCGGCGGACGAGCGCGGTGAGCGTCTCGCCAGCGACGTAGCTCATGGTGATGTACTTGAGGCCGCGAAATTCGCCCAGGTCGTGGATACGCACGACGTTCTTGTGCGTGACCTGGCGCGCCAGCAGCAGCTCGCTCTTGAAGCGGCTCACCTGGTCGCGGCGCGTGTATTCGTCGCTGCCCTCGCCGGTCAGGATGGTCTTGATCGCCACCGCCACGCCGAGTTCGTCGTCGTAGGCCTGGTAGACGGCGCCCATACCGCCGCGGCCGAGCAGCTTGAGGATGGTGTAGCGCGAGCCCAGTTTGGTGCCGGGCGGCAGTTCGGCGCCGGATTCCGGCGGGCCGCCACCCGGCGGCAAGGTCAGGCCGCCGTCGGCGATGGCCGGGGCAAACGTGTGGTCGACGCCACCGGGGCCCGGCGCCCGCGTCCGCTCCGCTTCTCTGGAGCTCGGAGCGATGGTCTGGTCGGGATCGACCGCGGAGGGGGCGATGGTCTGGTCGAGGTCGACCGCTCCCGGGGCGATGGTCTGGTCGGGGTCGACCGCTGACGGGGCGATGGTCCGGTCGGGGTCGGCGGTGACGGGCGCGGCCGTCCGGCGTGGCTGGACGGGGGCGGGAGCCAGGGTGCGGTCGTCATCCGCAGCGCCCAGCCCCAGGCTGCTGTCGAGGCCGGTAATCGAGGTGTCCGTCCCCGGCTGCGGGGTGTGGTCCACGGCAAACGGGACGATCGTCGGGTCGACGTCGCCACCGGTCGCCGCCCCAGGGTCAATGGCCATGCGTGGCAGGAATCATCCCATGGTACCTGTCGAAACGGCGGGTCGGGGCACGATCACCCCAACCCGCCGCCTCAGTGCCGTGACTCGTCCCCAGGGCGACCGCCGGCTGACCCTTCACGAGTCAGCCGGCGTGGCAGGGGCCACGATCACGGAATCGGAGCGCAGACCAGCGCCACCGAATCCATGACTTCGCCGATGCCGCCGACGATACCGGTGACGGCCTCGCCGGGGTTGCAGGTCAGGCTGTAGTTCGTGGGCCAGGTCGCGTTGGGGGTGCCGACCGCCGGGACGTCGGTGACGCCTCCGCCGGCCGCGAGGCAACGGGGCCCCATGTTCTGGAGCACCGTCAAGCCGCTGAATGCGTTTATCTGGCCGTGTAGGCCGATCATCACTTCACCCGCACCGCAGCTCGCCGCGGCGTCGGTGTAAACGGTGTGTCCCCACCCGGTCGGCACTGGTCCGGACACACGGTCAGAAGGGGTGCTGCTACCGCACAGCACCTGCGTACCCAACAGGCCGTAATAATCAACCGTCGAGGGCTGGACGCCGGTGGCGAACACCCCCGGGGCGCAGCCAAGCGCGCCGGACGCCGGATACGGCCCGCCGCCACCACCGCCGGCTGCCACGGTTGAGGCGATGGTCTCGTTGACACTCGCCCTTCCCAGGTGGCCAGGTCCTGCCGCGATGGCCACGGCCGTGTAAGCGCCGATCGCGATCGGCGCGGCCGGGCTACCGTTATAGGTGACGGCCGTCGCCAGGCCGGGGGGTACGGTGGTGACCGTGACGGCTCTGGGCGTGCCGTCGTAGACCTGCGCCCAGTTGCCAATGGTCACTGTCGGGGTCGCAGTCGCCCCCCACACCACCGTGGCATAGAAGCCGCCGGTATTGTCGGTGAAGGAATCGTCGTTGACGGCGAACTCGAGCAGCCCGGCACTGGCCGCCGTCAGCGTCGTCGGTCCGGCGCCAACGAGCTGCCACGCCCCCCCTCCGGTTCGCGCCAGAAGGCTCCCGATCGGCGCGCCCGCGAGCAGGCAGCTTCCGTCGCACACGCCCGTCCCACCAGGTCCGGTCGGAGCGAAGGCCGCTCCTCTCTGCACCAGGCCGGACGCCGCCACCGTGAACTGCTGCCCGGCCGAGAGCGTGCCGCCGTAGACCCTGGCGGGCACACTGGTGGGGCCATAGCCCGGCGTCTGACTCTGGTATCCGCCCGCCGTGCCCCGCACAGCCACCGTGAACTGCGGGGTGCCCGCCACGACCACGCTGACGGTCCCGTTCATGGCCACGGTTCCGTCGCCATGACTCCCGCGCACGCGGAATCCGTAGATATCTCCCGCCTGCACGCTCACCGCGGTCGCCCCGGCGTAGGTGAACCCACCCGACGGGAAAGCGCAGCACACGACTGGCCCTTCGCCAACAAGGGGCTCGTTGATGAGCGACCGCACATGGATGTCCATGCCACCACGCCTAACGAAGACGTCGAGTCCGGTCGTGACGTTGAAGAATGAGTGGAAGCCGTTCCACGCGTAGGTGAGGTTCACCGTTTCGGTGGCCGTGGCCACCCTCGAGAGGGTCCAGGCGCCAGTGTAGGCGCCCGGGTTGTTGTAGCTGAACGACGGCGTGCCTCCCGTCCCACTGTCGTGCAGCGTGACGGTACCGCTCCCCGAGGCCGTCCAGGGCCCGGCAAGGCGACGCGACATCGAACGGCGCCGAGATGCCGGCCGCCACCGCGCCCGGCGAAGTGGCCGTGGCCCGCAGGCGCAGGCCGGTGGCCGAGAGGTTGACCGCCAGAGTCGGGAAGGCGGCGATGCCGTCGGCGTCGGCCACGGCCGTGGTCGAGCCCGACAGCGACACGCCCGCCGGCGACGGCTCACAGCTGGCCGGCGTGAGCGGATTGGCCGGGCCGCAGAGCGCCATGGTGACGATCACGCCGGGCAGCGGCGCGCCGGTGTTGTCCCAGATGCGCACGCGAACTGGCGGCGCCAGCGCGGTGCCAGGCAACGCGGTGCTCGGCTGCTGCAGGAAGAACAGGTTGGTGCCGGTCGTCGTCACCGCCGGCGGCTTGGTCGCGCCCGAAGGATCGAGCTCGTCCACGCCCTGGGCCGAGATGGCCGCGGTCACGGCCGTGGCCGGGTTGAAGGCCGGGTCGATCGACGCGGTCGAGCCGTCCAGGTTGGTGACGATGACGTTGTTGCAGGTGTCCGTCGTCGAAGACGCGCAGCGTGACGCGCCCGACCTCGCCCGGGTTGAGCCACAGCGTGGCGTTGGTGTCG
Source organism: uncultured Acidobacteriota bacterium (assembly GCA_963834325.1). GTDB lineage: Bacteria > Acidobacteriota > Vicinamibacteria > Vicinamibacterales > UBA2999 > CADEFD01. The sequence continues at coordinate 189,328 of CAWIBL010000012.1, read as the reverse complement.
GCCGAGTCGTTCTGATCGGGCAGGCCCTGGCCCGGGCGTGATGAACTTCGGGCTGGGCAGGTTGTAGAGCACGATGTTGCGCGTTTCGGTGCGCAGGTCGCAGCCGTTGGGGTCGAGCACCGGCGTCTTGTAGGTCTTGTAGACGACCAGCTGGGTCTTGACGCCGGCCGGAATGGTGGCATTGGCCAGGAACAGGTTCACGTTGAACCCCGACGTGGTGTTGCCGATGTTCGACACGGTCCAGGTCACGTCGGCCACGGCCCCGTTCTCGATATCCGGGATTCTCGATGTCGGGGTTCTCGATGTCCGGGTTCTCGATGTCCGGGTTCTCGATGTCGGGCGTCGCCAGGCCGAGATTCTCGATGTCGGGGTTGGCGACCCTGACGTTCTCGATGTCCGGGTTCTCGATGTCCGGGTTCTCGATGTCCGGGTTCTCGATGTCGGGATTCTCGATGTCCGGATTCTCGATGTCCGGGTTGTAGACCTCGGCGTTCTCGATGTCCGGATTCACGATATCCGGAGTTCTCGATGTCGGGATTCTCGATGTCGGGGTTCTCGATGTCGGGATTGAGCAGCACCCGTCCGGTCAGGCCGCCGGTCACGACCGTGCCAGCCACCGCCGTCAGTTCCGAGACATCGACCGAGAGCGAGGCCTTGGGGTCGGTGGAGGTGACATACACGGTGCGGGCCGCGGTGGAGCGCGGCGGCACGCTGCACGTCGACGAAGGTGCGCGGCGCGGGCGACGAGGCGGTGTAGGGCGGCTGCGGGAACTGGTCGAACGAGGCCCGGCCGCCGACCGGCTGGGCCAGCACGCGCATGCGGAACGTCTTGGTCGACCGTGGTCTGGTTCTGCGCAAACAGCACGAAGCCGCGCGGCACCGTGGTGGACAGCGGCTTGGTGTTGCCGGGCGCCCCGACGAGGAGACCGCCGCCGATGCGCGCCGTGTAGATGTTCTGGTTGCGCGAACCGGCATTGCCGGCGAGGCACTGCGCCACGCTGGTGGTGCCGTCATTGAGGAACAGGCTCGTCCCCGGGAACTGGCCGTTGATCGTCGGAGGCGTGTAGTTGGTCCAGTTGCCGTCGAGCGGCGCCCGCACGTCGCGGTTGTCGGTCCAGGCGGCGTGGAACACCGGGGTCTCGGTGCTCGGGGCGGTGTTGTAGATCCAGTCGCCGCTGGCGGTGGGCACGAAGGCCGGCGCCGGCGCCAGGTCGATGTAGTCGCCGATGAAGGGCACGGTGCCGAGGCGGAACATCGGCAGGTTGGGCGGATTGGACTGGAGCCGCTCGAGCAGCGAGGTGCTGCTGCGATAGCCCATCAGGTAGTCGGAGACGCGCACCGACGGGGCGAAGGCCGGCGTCGGCGCCGGGCGAGGCCAGCGAGGCGCGGATGTCGATGGTCTGCCGCTTGGTGGCGCTGAGCGAGTCGTCGACGAACTGGCCGAAGGCCTGGGCGGCCGTCTCGCGCAGGTCGTAGAAGAGCAGCATCAGCTTGCCCCCCGAGAAGGCCAGCGAGGGCATCAGCTGATGGCCGAACTCGGCCGGGTTGTCGGCCACGACCGGCGGCCGAGAAGCTCTTGCCGTCGAGCGTCGAGGCGACGAGGATGCGCGCGTCGCCGTAAACCGGGTCCGGGTTGGCGGGGGCGTAGCCGCGCTCCGACCAGGCGATGTAGGCCCGCCCGGCCCCGTCCACGGCCAGCGCCGGGATAAGCGTTGGAGCGGAACTTGAAGGGCGAGGTGGTCTGGTCGATCTCGGAGACGCTGGCCGCCACGGCCGGATTCTTGGCGCGCCGCTTGCGATGCTCGAAGAGCCGGTCGACGGCTTCGCTGTCGGCCTTGGTGCGGCGCAGGCCGCGGGCCTTGCCGGGGGCGTCGAACGACTGGCCGTTGATCCGCAGGCGCGACACCATCACCGCATCGGCGTCGGTCACCGGCGGCAGCGAGAAGCGGCGCCAGGCCACGAACACGTCGCCAGTGGCCGGGACGATGGACAGCGTGGCGCCCTGGTTGAGGGCATCGGCGCTGTTGGTCACCCGCAGCGGCGCGCTCCAGGTCGCGCCGCAGTCCATCGAGCGCTTGACGAAGATCTGCGACCGCAGCGTCGAGCCCTCGCCGGTGATCTCGGTGTAGGCCACGTAGACGGCGCCGGCCGGCACGTACTGCAGACCGGGGTCGAGCGAGCGGGCCGTCGTCCTTGTCCTGCCTTTGCCCTTGCCTGTCGCGGCCCCGGTGCCCGTTGCGCTTGACCTTGGCGCCGGTGGCGGTGCCGCCGACCACGCACATGGCGGCATTGCCGCGCGGCATGTCGACGGCCATCCACGGCTTGTCGAGAAACGCCGCGCCGTGAGGAGGCCGCGACCAGGCTCGCGCCGAGGTACGCCACCGGGTCGCCGTTTTCCTTGTTGTTGCGGTCGATGAACCGCGCCAGGAAGATGGCGCTGCGGCCGTTCTCGCCGCGGTCGAAGACCAGGCCGTTGTAGTAGATGAGCCCGTGCGTGCCGGCGCGCACCACCGGATCGGCGGCGGCCTGATAGCCCTTGAGCGGGGAGGCGCTGCCGGCCTCCGAGGTGTCCTGCGGATACCCGGGCATCAGCGTGCTCGACCACCGCTGCCCGCCGTCGAACGACTTGTAGACGCTGACCCAGGCATCGCCCGTTTCGGTGCCGTCGGGCAGCCCGGGGACGTCGACCGTGCGGTAGTCGTTGCTGCCGGCCACGAGGTGCAGCGGGTTCCGCGTCGACGCGGCCAGAGACGGCTCGTTCTGGCGCTGCAGGAACGGGTCGCCGCCAGGCCAGCTCGAGCCCGGCCACCATGTTGACGTTCCGGCCTGGAATCTGGGCCAGCAGGGTGGCGCTGGCGGCAACCACGACCGCCAGAAGACCAGCGAGGGCAAGGCGGGGCATGCGGGACGTTCTGACGCGGGCACGAAACATCAGGGAAACTCCTGGCGGCGTTGCGGACTCGGAACTCTGGCTCGACCTGTATGCGAATCCGGAGGCGGCATCCCCTCACGGTCGGCGAATTTAGTGTGCAAACGCGAACGGGGCGAGGGCGAAAGTCAGAGGCCGGCCAGCTCGCGCTTCAGCCAGGCCCGGGCGTGACGCAGGTCGCGGTCGACCGTGGCTTCGGAAATGCCCAGCATTTGCGCGATTTCCGGGTAGGTCAGTCCCCCGAAGTAGGAGAGTTCCACGACCTCGGCTTGGCGCGCGTCGAAGGCCTGGAGCCGCTCCAGGGCCTGGTCCAGATCGAGCACGTCGACCGGGTCGGCGGCCGGCGGCGAGACGCCGTCGGTGAAGGTCACCCGCACGCCGTCGCCGCCCCGCTTCCCCGCCCGCCGGGCTCGCGCCCACTCGACCAGGATGCGGCGCATGACCCGCGCCGCCACACTGAGAAAGTGCGTGCGGTTCTGCCACGCGATGTCGGCGTCGGCCAGGCGGAGGTAGGCTTCGTGCACCAGCACCGTGGGTTGCAAGCGAATGGCCCGGCGACTCGTGCCGCAGCTGGCCGTGGGCCAGGCGGCGCAATTCGCCGTAGACGAGCGGAATCAGCCGGTCGTAGGCGGCCTGATCGCCCCGTCGCCACTCGTCGAGCAGCAGCACTACCTCGGCGGAGTGTTCCATCGCGTGTGCCCGCCGGGCGGTGGCCACGCGGCAGCCCGTTCAGTGTGACACGGCGATGGCGGTTACGCACGCCTCGCCAGCTGCCCGCAGGCCGCGGCGATGTCCTGGCCGCGCGGCACGCGCACCAGGGCGCGCACCCCGTGGCCGTGCAGGCGGTCGCGGAAGCGGGCCACCGTGTCGGGGGGCGACGCCACGAGCGGGTTGCCCGGGAACGGATTGTGCGGAATCAGGTTGACGTGGGCGTTCAGCCCGGCCAGCAGCCCCGGCAGGCGATCGGCGTCGGCGTCGCTGTCGTTCACGCCGGCCAGCATCACGTACTCCATGAAGTAGCGGCGCCACGGTTTCGACCCGGCATCGGCGCGCATGATGCGGAAGAGCTCGGCCAGCGGCCACTTCAGGGTCTGCGGCATGATGACGGCGCGCTGCGCGTCGGTCGTGCCGTTCAGCGACAGCGCGAAGCCGACGTCGCTCTCGCGCAGGAAGCGCTCCATGCCCGGCCCGATGCCCGAGGTGGACACGGTGATGTGCGCGGCGCCGAGCAGCGGCGAGGGCGCGCCGGTGAGCACGGCGATGGCCGCCAGCACCTGGTCGAGGTTGTCCATGGGCTCGCCCATGCCCATGAACACGACGTTGCGCGGCCGGGCCGGCGCGTCGTGCGCGGCCACCAGGTACTGGAGCACGATCTCGTCGGCGGTGAGATTGCGGCGGAAGCCGATGTCGGCCGTCGCGCAGAACGTGCAGGCGCGGGTGCAGCCCACCTGGCTGGAAACGCACACCGTCTCGCGGCCACGGCCGGGGATCCAGACCGTCTCGACGGCCTGGTCGTCGCCAGCGCCGGCAAAGGCGACGGCGTACTTGGTGGTGCCGTCCTCGGCCGCGTGGCGGCGAACGATGCGCCAGGCCGGCACGTGCAGGCCGGGCCGGGCCGCGGCCCAGACGGTCTGGCTCACCCCGGCGAGCTCGGCCGGCACCCCCACCGCCGGCGCCGCCGCATGGAGCGCGCGCAGGGCCGCCAGCGCGCGGGTGCGGCTGTGCAGCACGCCGGTCATCTGCGCGAGCGTCAGGGCGTAGAGGGGCAGGGTCGTGGACATCGGCCTGGCTGGGGGGCGCCGGCGACCCGGCGCCGGCGAGCCCTCCCGCAACGATATCAAAGGCCGGGGCCCGGTCAGGGCCGCTCGTCGCGGCTCAGAGACGCCAGAGCCGCAGGCCGGCCGCCGTCACCGCCGCCGGGTCGTGGGCGCACTTGACGTCGGCAAAGAGGCCCCCGGGCACCAGCCGCTCGGCCAGCGCGCTCACGCCCATCTCGGCGTACTCCTGGTGCGACACGGCCGCCACCATGGCCGACGCCGTCGGCAGCGCTTCCCACGGAGTGAGCGTGACCCCGTATTCGTGCTCGCACGCCGCCGCATCGGCCAGCGGGTCGTGGATCCAGACGCGCACGCCGAAGGTGGCCAGCTCGCGCACGACGTCGATGACCTTGCTGTTGCGCAGGTCGGGGCAGTTCTCCTTGAAGGTCATGCCGAGCACGATCACGTCGGCGCCCTTGACCGGCAGGTCGTGCGCGATCATCCGCTTGATGATCTGCTCGGCGACGTACTTGCCCATGCCGTCGTTGATGCGCCGGCCGGCCAGAATCACCTGCGGGGTGTAGCCGAGCATCTCGGCCTTGTGCGTGAGGTAATACGGATCGACGCCGATGCAGTGCCCGCCGACCAGGCCCGGCCGGAACGGCAGGAAGTTCCACTTGGTGCCGGCCGCTTCGAGCACCTCGGTGGTGTCGATGCCGACGCGGTGGAAGATGAGCGACAGCTCGTTCATCAGGGCGATGTTCAGATCGCGCTGCGTGTTCTCGATGACCTTGGCGGCTTCGGCCACCTTGATGCTGCTGGCCTTGTAGACGCCGGCGGTGATGACGGCGCCGTAGACGGCCGCCACCTTCTCGAGCGTCTCGGGCGAGTCGCCCGAGACCACCTTGGTGATCTTGGTCAGCGTGCGCAGCTTGTCGCCCGGATTGATGCGCTCGGGGCTGTAGCCGACGAAGAAGTCCTTCTTCCAGGTGAGGCCCGAGTGGCGCTCGATGATCGGAATGCAGACTTCCTCGGTGGCGCCCGGATAGACCGTGGACTCGAAGACCACCGTGGCGCCGCGCTTCAGATGCCGCCCGACGCTTTCGGACGAGGCCATCAGCGGGCCGAAGTCGGGCTTGTGCGCGTCGTCCACCGGGGTCGGCACGGCCACGATGATCACGTCGGCCGACGCGATGGCGCTCGGGTCGGTGGTGCACGTGAGGTGCACGGCGGCCTTCAGGTCGGCGCTGCTGACCTCGCCGGTCGGATCGACGTGGCGTTGGTAGGCGGCCACTTTCTCGGCCGAGAGATCGAGGCCGATGGTCGTGAAGGTCTTGCCGAACTCGACGGCCAGAGGCAGGCCGACATAGCCCAGGCCGATGACTGCAATCGTATCCATCCGTGTGATCCCTACTGGGCGAAGTAATCCCGATACCAGGCAACGAAGCGCCGGACGCCGTCGCGCACCGAGGTCGAGGGCGACACCCCCGTCCAGGCGGTGAGCGCCGACACGTCGGCGTGCGTGCCGGGCACGTCGCCGTCCTGCAGCGGCAGCAGGTTCTTCTGCGCGGTCACGCCGAGCGCGCCTTCGATGGCCTCGATGAACTCCATCAGCGGCACCGGCTGGTTGTTGCCGATGTTGAAGATCCGGTAGGGCGCATGGCTGCGCGCCGGATCGGGCCGGGCCGCATCGAAGGCCGGGTCGGGCGCCGGCACGCGATCGACCACGGCCACGACGCCGGCGGCGATGTCGTCGATGTAGGTGAAGTCGCGCACCATCTGGCCGTGGTTGTAGACGTCGATCGGCTGCCCGGCCAGCATCGCCCGGGTGAACTTGAAGAGCGCCATGTCGGGCCGGCCCCACGGCCCATAGACGGTGAAGAAGCGCAGGCCGGTCGTGGGCAGGCCGAAGACGTGGCTGTAGGTGTGGGCCATCAGCTCGTTGGCCTTCTTCGAGGCGGCATAAAGGCTGACCGGGTGGTCGACGTTGTGCGACTCCGAGAAGGGCATCTGCGTGTTGCTGCCGTAGACGCTCGAACTGGAGGCGTAGACCAGGTGGCCGACGCCGGCGTGGCGGCAGCCCTCGAGGACGTTCATGAAGCCGACGAGGTTGCTGTCGATGTAGACGTGCGGGTTGACGATCGAATAGCGCACCCCGGCCTGGGCCGCCAGGTGCACGACGCAGTCGAAGCGCTGCCCGGCAAAGAGCGCGGCCAGGCCGGCGCGATCGGCCACGTCCATCTCGACGAAGGTGAAACCGGCGTGCGGCGTCAGGCGGGCCAGACGGTCGCGCTTGAGCGCCGGATCGTAGTAGTCGTTGAGGTTGTCGAGGCCGATCACCGCATCACCCCTCGCCAGCAGGAGCTGCGAGACGTGCATGCCGATGAAGCCGGCCGCGCCGGTCACGAGGATGTTCATAGGGCCATCGATGGCGCCAACCGCCATCCGGACGAATCAGCCAGCTTACCTTGCCGACGGCCCGGCTGACCACCCGGGGACGCTCAGCCGAGAATGGCGACCACGGCCGCGAGCGTGAGGACCGAGACCCCGAACTGCAGCCACGCCTCGGGGCGCGAGCGCAGGAACAGGGTGGCCACGCCGGCCAGGGCCACGCCGGCCAGCAGGAAGCGCGGGTAGAACTCCACGACCGTGGGCGCGGCGGCGCGCGGCGGGGCCAGGCGCCGGCCGGCATCGACGACGGCGTTGGCGATGTCGCGGTCGGTGTCGCGATCGAGCTCGAAGTATTGCCCGCCGGCGCTCTCGGCGATGCGCTGCAGCGAGGCCCGGTTCAGGCGCGAGATGGCATGCGGCGCGGGCTCCTCGGTGGGCGGCACCACGACCTCCGGCAGCCAGTCGCCGGCCAGCGTGCCCACGCCGACGACGAAGATCGGCACGGCGGCGTCGCGCGCCCGATCGATCGAACGGGCCACCTCGCCGCTCCACGCCTCGCCGTCCGAGATGAGCAGGAACACGCGCGCGTTCGGCGACACGCCGTGCAGCTCTTCGTCCTTGTCGAGGATGCGCAAGCCCCAGGCCACGGCCTGCTCGAGGTCGGTGTTCCAGGTGGTGTCGTCTTCGAGCCGGAACGGCGGCCGCGCGCTCAGGTGGTCGAGGAAGAAGAAGACCGTGTTGGGATCGCGGGTGAGGCGGATCTGGGGCGTGGCGATATGGGCAAAGGCGGCCAGCGCGACCCGGTCGTCCTGCCAGCTGAGCGCGTCGCCCAGGCGCCGCACGAACGCCATCGACCGCTGCCAGCGGCTGCCGGGCACGTCGGTCACGTGCATCGAGGCCGAGGCGTCCTGCAGCACCACCAGATCCACGCCCGGGCGGCCCACCGTGGTGGCCACGCCGCGCGGCCGGGCCACGGCGGCCAGCAGGCAGGCGGCCGCGGCAATCAGGCACAGCCACGCCGGCAGCGATCCGAGCACGCGGTGCCGTTCAGGTTCAGGGACGATGCGCATGGCGCCGAGGGCCCGGACCTCGCCCCAGCGGATGGCCAGCCGCCACGCCCACAGCCCGCTCAGGACCGCGGGCACCGCCAGGAGCCAGAGCGCGCCGGGCACGCCGAAGGTCATGCGCCGCCTAGCCCTTGCGCTTGAGGGTGGTGCCGGGGGTGGCTTCGGGCTGCGCCTCGCGGTCGCCGAAGTCCATGGGCGCGATGGTCTCGAAGTCCTCGGCCTTGACGTCGGGCGGGGCGGCGCTCGGGGCCCCGTGCACGGTGAGCGCACCGGTCGGCACGGTCAGGCCGGGCGTCCCGGGCGCCGGCCGGCCGCGCCCGGCGACCTTGGCGCGGGCCACGACGTCGCGGGTGCGGGCCACGAACTCGTAGTTCCAGGCCGCGTCGGCGTTGTCCGGGTCGCCCTTGAGCACGTCGCCGTAGGCGTCGCGCACGCTGTCGAGGCGGGCCGCCATCTCGGTGCCGGGCTCGCCCGCGCGGCGCGCCAGGCGGTAGGCGGCGTTGGCGGCGGTGAGCCGCACGGCGGGGTCGGGGTCGCCGCCGCGCGTGCGCACGAGCTCGTCATAGCGCGCCAGCCAGTAGTCGCCGGTGGCCTTCTGCCGGGCCCCGATGTCGTCGGCCGTCCGCAGGGCGGCCGGGAGCCAGCGCGTGAGCGGCGCGGGCTCGGCCGGTGCCGGCACGTCGTTCTGGAGGAGCACCAGCTGCTGCCAGACGTCGGCGGTGGCCTGCAACCGGCTCGACTCCGCCGCTGCCAGCCAGGCGCCGCCGAGGAGCAGCGCCGCCACGACCAATCGACCGAGGATGTTGCTCATCACTGCCCTCACGGAAACGTCGAGAACTGCGGCACGGCCAGCCGCAACCCGGCGGCCAGCAGGAAGCAGCCGGCGGCGCCGAGCGCCAGGAGCGCGAAGCGCGGCTGCCGGCTGGTGTAGTGGGTGACCTGGATGGCCCCGACCGCGGCGCGATCGATGTCGTGCACGGCGGCCAGGAGCGACGCCTCGTCGCGGGCCACGTAATAACGGCCGCCGGTCTTCTCGACCGCCGCCTGCCACTGCGCATCGGGGATGCCCTCGCCGAACGCCTTGCCGTAGTTGGTGCGCACGAAATAGAGCGGAATGGCGTTGTCCACGGCGCTCTTCAGGATGTCGTCGAGGCTGCGGCCGTGCACGAGCGAGGTCGTGTCTTCGCCGTCGGTGAAGATCACCATCAGGTTGCCCGAGGCCTCGAGGAACTTGAACGCCTTGAAGATCTCGATGCTCTGCTCGAGCGCGCTGGCGATGACCGTGCCCGGGTCCGGGAACATCGAGAACTCGATCGGGTCGCCGATGAGCGCGATGCTGAGCAGCAGGTTGTCGTAGTCGCTCGTGAAGGGCGTGATGACGTAGGCGCGGTCGCCGAACTCCACGAGCGCCATGAGGTCGGCGTACTTGCCGGCGCGGCGCAGCTCGACGAAGCGCCGGGCCGCCGCCACCGTGGTGAAGAAGGCCGGCTCGGTCTCGGCGCGGGTATTCAGCGTGGCCGCCGTGAACGACGTGGACATGCTGTCGGAAGCGTCGATCATCAGGGCGATGCGCCGGCCGGGATAGGTGACGGTGTTCGAGACGAGCGCGGTGAACGGCTCGGCCAGCGCCAGGATGGCCAGCGGCAGGCCCAGGCCGGCCAGCACGATGGGCAGATGGCGCAGCCACGCCAGCCGCGACGGGCGCGGCAGGGCAAAGAGCGCCGGCACGGCGACGGCGTCCTTGGTGGGACGGGCCCCGGCCACGAGGCGGGCCGCCAGGACCACGAGCGCCAGACCGGCCACGCCCATGGCCGCAAACAGGGGGGCGTCGCGATACGCGAACTGGACGCCGTCGGCGGCCATGGCGCGCCCGTCCTCGACCAGGCTCCGGACCAGCGCCCGCAGGACGTCGGTGTCCATCAGGATCCCGGCGCCGGCGCGGCCGGCGTGGCCGCGTCGAACCAGTCGCGCGGCGACCACCGCCGCTCGCGCGCCACCTCGCGGGCCACGTCGCGCGCGCCGGCCACGGCCTCGTCGATGGCGGCGCGATCCTCGAGATTCGCGTCCTGCACGTACTGCGCGCGGGTCAGCGCCGCCAGGCTGTCGCGCAGCCGTTCCAGCCGGCCCCGGGCGGTGGCGCCGACATCGGGCGGCAGGGCCGCCAGGCTGCGCTCCACCGACGCGCTGGTGACATGCGCGGTGAGGGCGCTGCCGCCGCGGCGCAGCCGGCGCTGGAACACCAGCCGGCCCTCGGGCGGCGGCCCCTGGGGATCGAGCCGTCGCTGGCGCAGGCCGTCGCGCAGGTACGGCCGCGGCCACCAGACGAGCCGCGGCATGCGCCTCGGCCAGGGTGGCCGGCGTCCACCCGGCCGTCGCGGCGCGCGCCACCTGGTCGAGCACGCCGGCGGCGTGCCACAGCACCAGCCGATCGGACACCCGGCCCGGCACCCGCAGACGGCCGCGGCGCCAGCGGCGGACGAGCGGCGCGAGCGCGCTCAGGGCCGCCACCAGCCCGAGCGCGCCGAGCACCATGGTCGCGGCGCGAAACGCGTTGGCGCGAAAGCGCAAGGCGTCGATGCGCGCCAGGCTGGCGTCGGCGCCGTCGCGGATGTCCTCGGCATCGGCGGGCACCTGCGCCACGACGCGGACGACGAGCTGCGGCATCAGGTGCACGAGATCGCGGCCGGCCTGCGCCGCCGCCGCGCCGGCTCCGCTCTGCACGCGGTAGGGAATCGCCAGGGGCGGGAGCTTGACGTCGCGGCCGATGGCGTCGGGGTCGAGCAGCCGGAGCTGGTAGAGGTACTGGAACAAACGGCGATCGCCCTGGCGCACGTCGGGCGGATGGCTGCCGCCCACGATCTCGAACGGCATGAGCTGCACCGCCGCGACCGACAGGCGCGATTCGTCGGGCACGGCCCGGACCTCGGCGGTCTCGAGCGCCACGCAGGTGAGCGTGACCTCGAGGACTTCGCCGACGCGGATGGCGCCGGTGGACGAGCGCCACCAGCAGCGCAGCGGGTGGTCGGGCGACAGCGCCGCGGCAGCGCCGTCGGGGCGCGACCGGGAGGCCGGCTGGGCGCCGGCCGTCGCGGCTGCCAGCAGCAGGGCCGCGAGCGCGACGGCGACGCGGCCGGGGCGGCTCATCGCGCGACCTTCCGGAGTCGCCGTTCGGCCACGAACTCGGCCAGCGCGATCTCGCCGTGCGCCTCGTCGGCGCCGAGCACGACGAGGTCGAGGTCGGCCGCGCGCGCGGCCGCGGCCACCTCGGCCTGCCAGGCGCGAGCCTGCTCGCCCAAGGCGCGGAAGGCCCGGCGCGACAGCACGCGCGGGCTGCCGCCCTCGACATCGCGCACCGTGATCCAACCCGGCGGACAGGGGCGGCGCGGCGTAGGCGAAGGCGCTGTCGACCATCACCAGGAACACATCGTGGGTGACGTTGACATGGACCAGTTCCTCGACCAGCTGTCGCGCCCCGGCGAAGAGGAAGTCCGAGATGACCGGCACCAGCGAGGGCGACCGCAGGCTGCCGGCCAGCACCGCGCCCATGCCGCTGCCGGCGGCGACCGGCTCCAGCCCGCGGCGCGACTCGTAGGCTTCGAGGCAGTGCACGACATGGCCCCGGCCGGTGCGCGCCGGAATGCCGGCCACCTGCGTGAAGCCGCCGTCGAAGGTGAGCAGCCCGAAGCGATCCTGGAAGAACGCCGCCGACAGGCCGATGGTGGCCAGGGCGCGGCCGACGATGGCCGCCACCGCGGTGCCGGCGGCGCCGCAGCGTGTCGACAGCGACGCGTCGGCCACGGCCAGCACGGTGGCGGTGCTCGGCTGGTCGAACTCGCGCACGACCAGCGGCGAGAAGTTGTTGATCGAAGATTGCGGCCAGTCGATGGCCGAGAACCGGTCGCCGGCCTGCCAGTCGCGCAACCCGACGAAGTCGAAGCCGGCGCCGTCGGCGCGGCTGCGATGCTCGCCGGTTGCGCCGCCGGCCAGGCGCCGCAACACCAGCAACTCGATCTTGCTGATGGCGTTGAGGTCCACGAGCGCGGTGGTGGCCGGCGCGTGCATCATGGGATCGGCACCTCCGCGATCACGTCGGCGATGACCGCCTCGGGGGTGAGCCCGTGGGCGGCGGCGTGCGGGCCGAGCCACAGGCGATGGCCGAGCACGAACGGCGCCAGCGCCTGGATGTCCTCGGGATAAACCTCGGCGCGCCCTCCCTGGAGCAGCGCCCAGGCCTTGGCCAGGCGACTCCAGCAGATGATGGCGCGGGGCGAGGCGCCCAGGTCGACGCCGCGTTCGACCAGCGCCGAGGGCGAGTGGTCGAGCCAGTCGGTCTGCGGATCGCGCGGCCGCGTGGCCCCGACCAGCCGCTGCACGTACTTCCCGAGGCTCTTGTGCAGGAACACCCGCTCGGTGATGAGCCCGCGCAGCTGGATGATCCGGGCCTTCGACAGCAGCGGCCGCAGGGTCATGCGCTTGAAGTCGAAGTCCACCAGCTTCTCTTCCTCCTCCTTCGGGAGGTAGCCGATCTGCACCATTGCGGCAAAGCGGTCGGTCGCCGCCTCCGAGAGCGGGAACGTGCCCTGGCCCAATTCCACCGGGTTCATGGTGGCGATGGCGAAACTGAAGGCCGGCAGATCGTAGGTGTCCTTGCCGACGGTGATGGTGCGGTCCTGCAGGCCTTCGAGAAAGGCGCTCTGCGACTTGAGCGGGATGCGGTTGATCTCGTCGAGCAGGATCACCTCGGCCGAGGCCATCGGCCCGAACTCGGTGACCAGCTGGCCGGTGGCGGGATTGATCATCTGGAAGCCGACCACTTCGGTCGGCTGCAGGTCGGCGCGGCCCTGGATGCGCGCGAACTTGGCGTCGGAAATGGCCGCCAGGATCACCCCGAAGAAGGTCTTGCCGACGCCGGGCACGCCGCGCAGCAACAGGTTCCCGGCGTTGACCTGGCGCTCCGATCGCTTGTCGTAGGTGGTCGGGATTTCCGACATCAGCACGACGTTGGCCACCGCCTTGGCCGTGTCGTAGCCGACCAGCGCGCGAGCGCCTTCGGCGAGAACCGCGTGGTGGAAGTCGAGCGCTTCCTGGAGGTCGGCGTGCATGCGGCGGGTCGGTGGTGTGAATCCTACACTGCCCGCGCCGTGACGACGAGACCTGTCACCAGTGGCCGGGAGCGGCAACCGCGCCGGCGACGGCCACGACCGCGGGGGCCGGCCGCGCCGCGAACCATTCGACCCCGGCTCGCGCCGGGAAGCGCCGCGCGTAGGCCGCCAGCCACTCGGTGGCAAAGGCCTCGACGTCGCTCGTGGGCACGAGTGCCCAGGCGCTGCCGCCGAAGCCGGCGCCGAAGCTGGTGGCGCCGTGGGCGCCGCAGGCGCGGGCCAGGGCGACCAGCTCCGAGGTCTCGGGCACTTGATTCTCGAGCAGGGTCTCGGCATCCTCTTGCGAGGCGGCCGACAAGCGCCCGATGGCGGCCGCGTCACCCTCGCCGCAGGCCCGCGCCGCCTCCGGCACGCGGCCGTCCTCGGCCACGAAGTGCGCCAGGCGGCGCAGCAAGGCCTCGGTCGCGAAGCCGTCGGGAGGCAGGGCGGTGACGCGGGCCCGGAGTTCGTCGAGCGCCCCGGATGCCGCGAGTGCCGCCGCCAGCGACGGCGCCGGCGACGCCGCGCCGCGATTCCAGCACGCCAGCAGCGCGCGGGCCGCCAGCGCGGCGCGGTTGAAGCGGTCCTTCACCGACCCGGCCTTGTCGGCGTGGACGCCGCTCGGCGCCACCACGAAGGTCCAGTCCGGCGGCAGGGCCGTGGCGCCGAGCCGAACGGCCGGCAGGAAGCGGAACTGGCTGACGTGGCCGGCCTGACACGCCATGATCGCCGTGTGATCTTCGCTGCCGCCGTGGGTGCCGACGCCGGCCGTGCCGCGCAGGCCGCCGAAGTCCAGGCCGTTCTCGATGCAGCCGAAGTACGAGGCGACGTCTTCGACCGCGCGCAGGTGCGCGCGCCACTCGTCGCGCTCGGCCAGTCGCCCGCGCGTGGCCAGGGCCGTGGCCACACCGACGACCAGGGCGCTCGAACTGGACACCCCGGCGGCGCGCGGCAGGTCGCTGGCAAACACCAGGTCCACGCCCAGCGGGGCCCCTGGGAAGTTGCGCGCCAGGCGCCGCGCCACCACCTGCACGTATGACGCCCAGCCGGTGAGCGTCCGCGTGTCGTCGAGCGGGTCGATGTCGGCGCTCACGTCGGACCGCAGGTCGGCGACGCGCACGCGCCCGTCGGCGCGCGGGCCCGGCGGCCACGGCAAAGCCGCGCGGCACCGCCGCCACGAGCGAGCGCCCGCCGCCGTAGTCGGTGTGTTTCCCGAACACCTCGAGGCGGCCGGGCACGAACCACGACCAGGCCGGCGGCGCCCCGGCCAGGCGCGCGAAGGCCGCGTGCACGCGGTCCATCTGCCGCGCCCGCGAGGCCGCATCGTCGTCGGCCATGCCCAGCGCCGCGAAGTGTGCGGCCAGGGTCACAGGCGCGGCTCCAGGCCGCCGAGAGAGCGGCTGACGCCGGCGATGTCGGCCCGGCTCGTCAGGTCGAGCACCGCCCCGCGCGCGGCCAGCACCCGCAGCCGGGCCCCTTGCGCCACGGCCAGGCGCACGGCCAGCGGCAGCTCGTACTCGCCGCGCGGCGACGGCGGCACGTCGCGGCAGGCGGCGAAGATGGAGGCGTCGAAGCGCCACAAGTTCATGCTGATGAGCGCGTCCGGCGCGGTCCTGGCCACGTCCTCGACCGGCGGCTTCTCGCAGATGCCGGTGAGCCAGCCGTCGGCATCGGCCGTCACCGTGGCGAAACGCGCGATGCGGGCCAGATCGAAACCGCTGTCGTGCGCCAGCGACGCCCGGGGGAACGCCGCCAGCCCGCAGCCGTCGAGGTCCACGAGCGCAGCCAGCGCGGCGGGCGGATAAAGGTTGTCGCCATTGACGACGAGGAACGGCCGGTCACCCACGATCGGCCCGGCGGCGAGCATGGCCACCGCCGTGCCGGCAGGCTCGGCCTGCACGGCGACGTGCACCCGGACCCGGGCACAGCGATCGGGCGCGTAGCGCGCGCGCACGACGTCGTGGTCCGGCGGCACCACCAGGCACACCTCGGTGCAGCCGGCATCGGCCAGCGCACTCAGGACGAAGTCGAGGAACGGCCGCGCCGCGCCCTCCCCCACCGGCATCATCGCCTTCGCGCCCTGGTCGGCGACGGCCTGCTGCCCGGCGCTCAACCCGGGCGCGGCATCGGGCGCGCGCATGCGCCATGCCCGCTCCGCCCGCCAGCACCACAGCCATCATCTCACCGGCTCCACATCCGTCGCACCGAGCGGGCCATCACGACGCCGCTGGCCAGCAGCGTGACCCCGGCCAGTCCCGGCTGGCAGGTGCCGCCCCAGCACCAGCAGACCCGTGCCGAACAGCGCGCTGTAGACGAAGACGCAGCTGGCCAGGGCCCCCACGAACGCATCGGCGATGCCGTCACCGGGCGGCAGCGGGCCACACGCCTGCCGAACAGCCGTCCATCCGGGCCCGGCCGGACGCGTCAGCGTGTAGAAGCGCCGCAGCGTGGCCTCGTCGGTGGGCGCGGTGAGCCAGGTGGCCGTCAGCCATACCACCGTGGTGATGGCCACGGTGACGAGGAGCGAGACGTGGGGCGGAATGACCACGCCGTTGCGCGCCAGCAACAGCAGGCCGATGGCCAGCGCGAACGAACTGGCCATGGCGGCAATCTCGCTCCAGGCGTTGATTCGCCACCAGAACCAGCGCAGCAGGTAGAGCAGGCCGGTGCCGGCTCCAATCGAGAGCAGCAGGTTGAAGGTGCCGCGCGCCGACTCCAGAATCAGGGTCAGCAGCCCGGCGGCAATCATCAACGCCACGGTCACCCACCGCCCCGCCAGCACGTAGTGCCGCTCGCTGGCCTCGGGCCTCAGGAACCGGCGGTAGAGGTCGTGCACGAGATACGACGTGCCCCAGTTGAGGTGCGTCGAGATGGTCGAGACGTAGGCCGACAGCAACCCGGCCACCATCACGCCGAGGATGCCCGGCGGCAGGAACGTGAGCATGGCCGGATAGGCCATGTCGTGGCCGACGAGCGCCGGATCGACGTGCGGCAGGGCGCGGCGGATGTCGGCGATCTCGGGGAAGACGAGCAGCGAGGCGAGCGCCACGATGACCCACGGCCACGGGCGCAGCGCGTAGTGCGCCACGGTGAAGAGCAGCGTCCCGGCCAGGGCATCGCGCTCGCTGCGGGCGGCCAGCATGCGCTGCGCCACGTAGCTGCCGCCGCCCGGCTCCGAGCCCGGGTACCACGTGGACCACCACTGGACGGTGAGCGGCACGATGAAGATCGGCAGCGCCACCGTCCAGTCCGACAGGTCGGGCACGAGGGCCAGGGTCTGCGGCTCGAGCCTGGCCACGAGACCGTCGAGCCCGCCCACCGCGGGATGGCGGAGCGCGTAGACCGCCGCCGCCAGCGACCCGCCCATGGCGATGCCGAACTGGATGAAGTCGGTGACGAGCACGCCCCACAGCCCCGAGGTGGCGGCGAAGGCGACGTTGATGACGCCGCACACGAGCAGCGTCTGCCCGATCGGCCAGCCGAGCAGCACGTTGGCGATCTTGGCCGCGGCCAGGTTCACCGACGCCATGATGACGACGTTGAAGACCACGCCCAGATAGATGGCCCGGAAGCCGCGCACCCACCGCGCCGCGGGACCCGAGTAGCGCAGCTCGTAGAACTCGAGGTCGGTGAGCACACCCAGCCGGCGCCACAGCCGGGCGTAGAAGAAGACCGTGGTCATGCCGGTGAGCAGGAAGGCCCACCACGCCCAGTTGGCGGCGATGCCGCCCTGGCGGACGAGGTCGGTGACCAGGTTGGGCGTGTCGGTACTGAAGGTGGTCGCTACCATCGACACGCCGATGAGCCACCACGGCGCGGCCCGCCCCGAGGTGAAGAACTCGGCGGTGCTCGAACCGGCCCGCCGGGCCATCCACAGCGCCGGCAGAAACGCCAGCAGGACCGAGACGACGACGATGACCCAGTCGAGCGTGTTTCAGAAGTTTCGCCCAGACGATGTTTTCGCCCCACACGATGTTGTTCGTGTAGACCGTTCGCCCCACACGATGTTTCGCCCCACACGATGTTCTCGCTCCACACGATGTTCTGACCGTCGATCGTGGTGACTCGCTATGCCTGACGGTCAGCCAGCATGCTGCCGACGGGCATCGGTCGGGTTGATGGCCTGCGCCAGCGTGCAGCGGCGCCGGCGGCGTTGAGCGCCGCCGGCGCCCTGCGTGAGGCACGTCGTAGGTCGCGCCGCTGGCGTTGTTCATCTGGAACGCGCTGTGCTGCAGCATCGCCTTCACGGCGTTCGGCGGTGGGCTTGGCGCCGAAGCGTGCTGCGCGCCCCTTCAATCATCAGTGCCACCGTGCCGCTCACCACGGCTGCCGCCATGCTCGTGCCGCTCAGCGCATGTAGGCGCGCCGTTGTAGGTTGACTAATCTATTGTAATATAATCGTGAGCTGCATTCGGCTAGACGCTCACGAGGCCGAACTCGGCTGGGCGCGCCAGCGGCCGCGGGTGGAGCCGGGCAGGTGCAGGGCCGCGACCGGGTTGGGCATCGCGCGATGCTACACCCGCGCCGCGGCGAAATAAAAGAAACGGCCGCGGGTGGCGCGGCCGTTGACGAGGAGGTGTAACCGTGAGGTCGGACGAACTAGCGGGCGCGCACCGGCACGCCGGCCGGGGCGGTCTGGCGCCGGGGCCGCCGATTCCACGAGGCTCCAGGCATCGGCCTCGCTGAGCAGTTGCGCGGCCAGCTGCGTGTGCAGGGCATGACCGGCGCGGTGCGCCACGACGTGGCCGAGCACGGGGCGGCCGAGCAGCGACAGGTCGCCGACCGCATCGAGAATCTTGTGGCGCACGCACTCGTCTTCGAAGCGCAGCGCGTTCAGCGGGCCGGTGTCGCCGATGACGATGGCGTTGTCGAGCGAGCCGCCGAGGGCCAGGCCCTGCTGACGCATCCACTCCACTTCCTTCAGGAAGCCGAAGGTGCGGGCCGAGGCGATGTCGTCGCTGAAGGACTGCTCGGTGATCCGCGAGGTGCGCGACTGGTGGCGCAGCATCGGATGATCGAAGCTGATGGTGTAGCTGACCTTGAAGTGGTCCGACGGGTAGATGGCGATGTGCTTGTCGCCGTTCGTGACGCTGACCGGGCGCAGCACCTTCAGGTAGGTGCGGGCCGCCGACAGCCGCTTCAGGCCGGCTTCCTGGATGAGGAACAGGAAGGGCGCCGAGCTGCCGTCCATGATCGGCACTTCGCGCTGGCTGAGTTCGATGATGAGGTTGTCGACGCCGGCGCTGACGAGCGCGGCCAGCAGGTGCTCGACCGTTTCCACCGTCGCGTTGTCCTTGCCGAGGACGGTGGCGTACTGGATGCCGGTGACGTTCTCGACGCGGGCGGGAATGTCGACCCCCAGGTCGGTCCGTCGGAAGACCACCCCGGTGCCGGCCGGCGCGGGCTTGAGCGTGAGGCTCACCTTGGTGCCCGAGTGCAGGCCGATGCCCGCACATGAAACCTGCCGCCTGAGTGTCTGCTGAAATTCCATTACGCGTCCGACGCCTTACGTAGCAAACGGGATGCCCGACTTTTCAGGCCCCGGAAGATAGCCGTAAATTGCACATCTATATGCACTTAGCATGGTGCCGCAGGGCCAATTCAGCGCCCACTGTGGCTTTGTGACCACAGTGCCAAACACCACAGGTGTGGTTGATTTGACACAGTTGGCGGGGTTCATTCATCTGCAGCAGTTCTGCCAGGAATTGCCCAGTGTGCGACGCAGCCACCTTGGCCACGGCCTCTGGTGTACCTTGCGCCACTAGCCGTCCGCCTCCCTCACCGCCCTCGGGGCCGAGGTCGACGACCCAGTCGGCCGACTTGATGACGTCGAGGTTGTGCTCGATGACGAGCACCGTGTTGCCCTGGTCGACCAGCCGGTTGAGCACGTCGAGCAGCTTGTGGACGTCGTCGAAATGCAGCCCGGTGGTGGGCTCGTCGAGAATGTACAGGGTGCGGCCGGTGCCGCGCTTCGAGAGCTCGCGTGACAGCTTGACGCGCTGAGCTTCGCCGCCCGACAGCGTCGTGGCCGACTGTCCGAGCGTGACGTAGCCCAGGCCCACGCTCTCCAGGGTCCGCAGCTTGTTGGCGATGAGCGGGAAGTTCTCGAGCAGCGGCAGCGCCTGGCTGACCGTGAGATCGAGCACCTCGGCAATCGACTTGCCGCGGTACTTCACGTCGAGCGTCTCGCGGTTGTAGCGCCGGCCCTTGCACTGCTCGCAGGTCACGAAGACGTCGGGCAGGAAGTGCATCTCGATGGCGATGACGCCGTCGCCCTGGCACGCCTCGCACCGGCCGCCCTTGACGTTGAACGAGAAGCGGCCGGGCTTGTAGCCGCGCGCCTTGGCCTCGGGCACCATCGCGAAGAGATCGCGGATGAACGAGAAGAGCCCGGTATAGGTGGCCGGATTCGAGCGCGGCGTCCGGCCGATCGGCGACTGGTCGATCTCGATGACCTTGTCGATCTGGTGCACGCCCTCGACCACGCGGTGCAGGCCGGGTTCCTCGCTGGAACGGTAGATCTGCTTGGCCAGGGCCTTGTAGAGGATGTCGTTGACCAGCGTGCTCTTGCCCGAGCCGCTCACGCCGGTGACGGCCACGAACATGCCGATGGGGATGCGAACGTCGATGTCCTTGAGATTGTTGGCGCGCGCGCCCTTGATCACGATCTCGGTCTTGCCCGGCTTGCGGCGGGCGCGGGGCGCGTGGATCACCTTCATGCCGCGCAGGTACTGGCCGGTCAGCGAGTCGGCGCTCTCGGCCAGCTGCGCCGGCGTGCCCTGGAACATCACCTGGCCGCCGTGTTCGCCGGCCCCTGGGCCGAGGTCGACCACGTAGTCGGCCATGCGGATGGTTTCTTCGTCGTGCTCGACGACGACGACGGTGTTGCCGAGATCGCGCAGCCGGGCCAGCGTGGCAAGCAGTCGGCGGTTGTCGCGCTGGTGCAGGCCGATCGACGGCTCGTCGAGCACGTAGAGCACACCGGTCAGGTTCGATCCGATCTGGGTGGCCAGGCGGATGCGCTGCCCTTCCCCGCCCGACAGCGTGGCGGCGCTGCGCCCGAGTGTGAGGTAGCCGACGCCCACCTCATCGAGGAAGCGCAGGCGCTCACGGATCTCCTTGAGAATGCGGCTGGCGATCAGCGTCTCGCGTTCGGTCAGCTCCATCGCGTCGAAGACGCGCAGCGCTTCGCTCACCGGCAGGCTCACGTAGTCGGGCAGCGATCGCCCCTTCAGCCGCACCGCCCGGCTCTCGGGCCGCAGCCGGCCCGCCCTTGCACTCCGGGCAGTCGCGCAAGGCGCGGTAGACGTCGAGCTCGGTTTGCGCGTCCCAGGCGCCCTCGTCGAAGCGCCGGCGCAGGTTCGGGATGATGCCCTCGAAGTCCTTGCCGTAGGGCGCCGTGACCTTGCCGGACGCCTTGCGGCGCCGGGCCGGCGCCGGTTCGTCGTCTTCGTCCTTCACGCTGACGCCCGGGCCGTAGAGCAGAAGGTCGCGCTGCTTCTTCGGCAGCTTCCCGAACGGCACCGTCGGGTCGATGCCCCAATGCGACGAGATGCCGTCGATGGCCGCGCGGACCATCCGCCGGTCGCCCTTCACCCACGGCGCCACCGCGCCGTCGGCCAGCGACTTTTGATCGTCGGGCACGACCTTGCGCGGGTCGAAATCCCAGGTCGCGCCCAGCCCCTGGCAAGCGGTGCAGGCGCCGTGCGGCGAGTTGAACGAGAAGGCCCGCGGCGACATCTCGGGCACGCTGATGCCGCACACGACGCAGGCCAGCTTGCGCGAGAAGAGCCGGTCGCCGCTGTCGAGGGCGTTGATGACCACGACGCCGTCGGCCAGATCGAGCGCCGCCTGGACCGAGTCGGTCAGGCGCTTCTCCATGCCCGAGCGGACGATCAGCCGATCGATCACCACGTCGATGCTGTGGTTCTGCCGCCGGTTGAGCGCCAGGTCGTCTTCGAGGCTCTTGAACGCCCCGTCGATGCGGGCCTTGGTGAAGCCGCGGGCCACGACCGCCTGCAGCTCTTTCTTGAACTCGCCCTTGCGGCCGCGGACGATCGGCGCCAGGACGTTGATGCGCGTGTCCTGCGGGTAGGTCATCACCAGATCGATGATCCGGTCGAGCGACTGCGACGAGATCTCGCGGTCGCAGTTGGGGCAGTGCGGCACGCCGGCGTTGGCGAAGAAGAGACGCAGGTAGTCGTAGATCTCGGTCACCGTCCCCACGGTCGAGCGGGGGTTGGCGCCGGTCGTCTTCTGCTCGATGGAGATGGCCGGGGACAGCCCGTCGATGAGGTCGACGTCGGGCTTCTCCATCTGCTCGAGGAACTGCCGGGCGTAGGCCGACAGCGACTCGACATAGCGCCGCTGGCCCTCCGCGTACAGCGTGTCGAAGGCGAGTGACGACTTCCCCGACCCCGACAGCCCGGTCACGACCACGAGCTGGTCGCGGGGCAGGTCGACGTCGATGTTCTTCAGATTGTGTACGCGGGCGCCACGCACCGCTATCCAGTCGTGCGGCATACCAATGGTTCGGAAATCGAGCCGGGATCCAACCTCTCATTCTACCTCTCACAGCCCGCGCCGGGCCTGGCGCCGGAGTAGCCGCTACCCGCGCGGGCACCAACTGCCCCTTCCCCGCCCACCGCCTCGCGCCCGGCCTCGTGGAATTGCGCCAGATTCGCGGACCTCGGCGCCGGAGGCCACCGCCACCGGCGCTGGCGTCGGCCTTGCACTCCGGCTGGGGTCCGCGGCACCACCGGCTGCTCACTGGCACGCTGCCGCTCGGACATGGGAGGCGACGACACCCGAGGTCAAGGGAGCGAGGCAGAGATGGAACGGAAAACGATGAAGTGGCAGGCGACGCTGGTGCTCGCCGCCGTAGTGAGCGCACGGGCCGCAGCCCAGCAGCCCGAGATCGAGCCGGCAGGCAGCGCGCTGTTCAGCGCGGAGGTCACCGTTGACCGGTCGGTCGTGGACGACCACGGGAACGTGGTCCGCGACCTGCCGCGGTCGCGGTATCGCATCGAGCAGTTTGCCGGGGGCCGCAGCCGGCATGGCGATGCTGCCGGCCACGGGCGGTCCGCGGGTCGGGCCCCTGGCCGATCCGTATGCCGGGCATGATCGTGGAGTTCGATCCGGCGGGCCAGGGCCTGCGCCTGCTCGGCGCCGACGGGCGTCCGGTCGCGGGTGTCCCGCCGGCTGCCCGCGGCCTTCGCGCCGCCGGAGTTGAGCCGCGGCGAGGGGCTGGTCACCTCGCTGCGCGAGGCCACCAAGCGCCGCGGTGAACTCGCCCGCCTGTTCGGCGCCCGTACGGGCTCGGTGCGGAACCTCGAGCGCTATCTCGAGACGCGGGGGGCCAGGGTGCAGGAGGTGCTGGTGCAGCCCGGCACGGCCTTGCCCGTAGAGATGAACGTGGTGCAGGACGGCCGGCTCGAGGAGCGCCACGAGTTCACCTACGACGAACGGGCCCCGGGCCGCCTGGTGCGCACGCGGACGCGGTCGGAATCGCGCGTTCCCGGCGCGGCCGGCCAGCGCTTGATCGCGGTCACCACGCTCACCGACGTGCGCGTGGCGGGAGGTGCGCAGTGAGCGCGCGGCTGTGGCTCGCCCTCGTCCTGGCGCTGGGCTGCGCCGGGCTGCTGCCACCGGTCGCCCGCGCCCAGGACGTGCCGGTCGTCTTCGTCCACGGCATCTTCGCCAACAGCAGCTCCTGGAACGCCACGGCGCAGCGCCTGGCCGCGGTCGTGCGGATGGCGCCGCACGTCGCCGAGCTCCCCTCGACCGCGCGGTTCGAGACCCAGGTGGCGACGCTCGACGGCCAGATGCGGGCCTTGCCCGCCAACACCATCGCGGTCGGCCACAGCCAGGGCGGGCTCATCGCCCGTGAGTGGAGCCGGTCCCGGCCGCTCACGGGCATCCTCACGCTGGGCACGCCGCACGGCGGCTCGCAGCTGGCGGCGCGGGGTCTCGACCTCATCAACTTCAACTACCTGGTCTACAACGTCGCCGGCCTGGCGGGCACCTACGGCGCCGGCGGGGAGTTTGCGTGGATCGCCAGCGCCATCGCTTCGCATCTGGCGCACACGCAACTGCTCTCCTGGGCCACCGCCAGCAGCCTCGCCTCGTCGGTGGCCGTGGCCTCGGTCGTGCCGGTGGCGCCGCAGCTGGTCCCCGGGTCGGCGTTCCTCGGCACGCTCAACTCCGGCGCCAACCTGGCGCGTGAATCGGCGGGCATCGCCAAGCGCGTCGGCCTCGTCTACGCCGCGCACGACTACTGGCGCGCCGGCGCGGCCGTGGCGCTGTCGCCCGACAACCGCGAGTGGGCCTGGTGGGTCATGCAGGTCATGCCGCCGGTCTTCGATTCGGTGGCCGCCTATCTCGACGTGAACTATCCCGCCTCGAACTTGGTGGCGCGGTCGTTTGCGGCGCGGCTGCGCGAGCTGGCCGGCCTCACGCGGAACATGGACCCGATGTGGTGCTGGGGCGTCACCGGAGACAGCCTGTGCCGCATCCCGCACGACGGTGTCGTGGCGGTGACCGACCAGGTCTATCCCAACGCTCTCAACCTCACGGTCACCGGTCCGGCCCACGTCCAGGAAACGCAGCGCAGCGACGCCGAGATCCGCGGCGTGCTCACCGGCGTGATGGGCGTGCCGTCCCGAGGCGCGGCCCCGCCGCCGCCGGTGCCGGGCGGCCCCGGGCCCGGTTCGCTCACCGGCGGCCAGCGGCTCTACGCCAATCAGGAAGTGCGATCGGCCAACGGCGCCGTCGTGCTCCGCTATCAGCCCGACGGCAACCTGGTGCTCTACGGCAGCGGCGGCAGCGTGCTGTGGGCCTCGGACACGTCCGGGACGAGCGCCGGCCGGGCCGAGATGCAGACCGACGGCAACTTCGTCATCTACGACGCCGGCAACGTGCCCATCTGGGCCACCGACAGCTACGCGCCGGGCGGATATCTGACCGTGCGCGACGAAGGCTTCCTGATGCTCTACGACGGCGCCCACGTCGGCATCTGGTGGACGGGAAGCGGCACGCCGTAAGGGCGCGCCGGCTGGTGTGGAGGACACCGTGACATGACCGCTGCTTGCAACTGGATCTCGATGTTCTTCGTGGTGGTCGCCGGCCTCGTGGCCGGCGGCCACGCCGCCGCACAGTCGTCGCGCCCGGGCCCGACGCCGCTGTGGCGCGTGCCCGGCACCGGCAGCGGCACGCCCGTGGTCGACGGCGACACCGCCTACTTCCTCTCGGCCGACCGCGAGGTGGCGGCGGTGGCAGTGGCCGACGGCGCGGTGCGGTGGAAGACCGGCACGGGCGTGACCAGCAGCGACTCGATCTTCGGCGCGGCCACCGCCGGCACGGCGCTGGCGCTGTCGGGATCGACGGTCGTGGCCGGCGACTGGGACGTCGTCGGCTTCGACCGCGCCACCGGGGCGCGCCGGTGGGTCTACGAAGCGCCAGCCGGCGACGGCCCCGGCCTGTTCCTCGGGCCGGCCGTCGACGGTGTGGTCTACACCGGGTCGCCCGGCGGCAAGGCCTACGCCCTCGATACCACGACCGGCAAGCTGCGCTGGATGACCACCATCGTCGAGGGCGGCACGACCTCGGTGTTCCGCCCGGCCCGCGAGGGCCCCGTCGTGGCCGTCGGCTACTCTACGTTCGTGATCCCGAACGTCGGCGGGCTGGCGATGCTCGACGCCGCCTCGGGGCGGCTGCTGTGGCGCACCGCTTTCCCCGCCCCGCGGGAACGCTGGCAGCACACCAATCTCGCCGGTGGGCCGGTCTTCGCCGGCGAGTGGGTCTTCGGCTCGGCCGGCGACGGCAACATCTACGCGTTCGACGTGGCCACCGGCGCGGTGCGCTGGGCGTTCCCGCGCTTGAGCGGGCCGCTCGAGGGCATCGTCACCGCCACCGACATCGACCACCGCGCCCTCACGCGGTCGGGGCGGCTCATCATCGCCGGCTCCGCGACCGGCTACGTCGTGGCCTACGACCTCGACACCCGCGCCGAGCGCTGGCGCTTCTTCGACCGCCTCGCCGGATCGACCACCTTCACGCTCAGCGCCGACGACCGCTCGGTCTACCTGCCGTTCTTCGGCGGCTTCATCATCGCCGTGGACGCCGCCACCGGGATCGAGCGTTGGCGCTACGGCGACTTCAACCAAGGCTTTCTCTGGCCGCCGGCCGTCGCCGGCGACCGTGTGCTCGCGGCCGCCGCGCGCGCCGGCTTCTTTGCCCTGCCCATCCTCGCTCCGGAGCCTCGTCCATGACGTGCACACGAATCGTCGTTGCCACCCTCGGTCTGACCCTGACTCTCGGCTGCGCCGGGTCGCCCACCCAGCCCACGCCTGGGCCCGGTCCGGGCGGGCGTACCGGCACGTGGCTGGGCACGCTGACTGACGCCGCCAACGGCGCCGGCACGTTGCGGGTGGTCCTGCAGGAAACGCCGGTCGGCGCCGTCGGCCTGCTCGGTGGCACCTGGAGCGCCACGTTTGGCAGCGGCGCGGCGCCGGCCACGGGCGACGTCACCGGCACCATCTCGGGGACGGTGGTGCAGTTCACGTTGCGGCGGACGGTGCCGACGACCTGTGCCACCTCGGGGCCGCTGGCTATGTTCTCCGGCGCGTTCATCGCCCAGAATCTGGCGCTGGCGGGGACCACGATCAGCGGCGCCTACGACTACCAGGCGTGCAGCGCGCCGGTGCCGGGCACGCTCGAACTGCGGCAGCAGTAAGGGCGCTGGCGTGCGCCGGCCGCTCGCCGGTGCGCGTCTAGCGGACCTTCAGCCGCGAGTGGCGATAGCCGTAAGCGAAATACATCAGCAGCCCGAGGCCCAGCCACCAGCCGAAGCGCTCCCACGCCTGCGCCGGCAGGCCGATCATGATGAAGCCGCAGGCGGCGGCGCCGAGCGGCGCGATGACCCAGACGAAGGGCACGCGGAACGGGCGCGGCCGCTCCGGCTCGACGACGCGGAGCACGAGCACGCCGATGCACACGAGCGCGAACGCGAACAGCGTCCCGATGTTCGTGAGGTCGTAGGTCTCGGCCGCATCGCCGACCGCCGACGCCACCGCCACCAGCCCGCCGGTGAGCATCGTGGTCACGTGCGGCACGCGCGTCTCGGCGATGCAGCCGGGCGGCCCACTGCGGCAGCAGGCCGTCGCGGGCCATGGCAAAGAAGATGCGCGGCTGGCCGTACTGGAACACGAGCAGCACGGCGGCCATCGACACCGCGGCCCCGAGCGCCACCACCCAGCCCACGGTCGTGTACCCGGCGATCTCGAGGGCGCGGGCCAGCGGGTCGGCCACGGCCAACTGCTGATACGGCACCATGCCGGTCAGCACGGCGCCGACGATCACGTAGATCAAGGTGCAGATCGCCAGGCCGCCGAGGATGCCGATCGGCAGGTTGCGCTGCGGGTTCACCGTTTCCTCGGCGGCCGTGGAGATGGCGTCGAAGCCGATGTAGGCGAAGAAGACGATGGCCGCGCCCTGGTGGACGCCGGTAAAGCCGTTCGGCGCGAAGGGCTGGTAGTTGGCCGGGTTGATGCTGCCGAGCCCGACGGCAATGAACAAGCCCAGCGCGAGCAGCTTGATGACGACCATGACGTTGTTGGCCGAGGAGCTCTCGCGCACCCCGCGCAGCAGCAGCCAGGTGATGAACAGCACGATGCCGAAGGCCGGCAGGTTCACGAGCACCGGCAGGCCGAAGACGCGCGGCGCCGTGTCGACGAGCGCGTGCACGGCCGGATCCGAGCTGAGGGCGGCGGTGCGATAACCGGTCGTGAGCCAGACCGGCAGCTCCAGACCGAGGCCGCGGAGCAGCGTCGTGAAGTAGTCGCCCCACGAGATGGCCACCGCCACGTTGCCGACGGCGTACTCGAGGATCAGGTCCCAGCCGATGATCCAGGCCACGAACTCGCCGAGCGTGGCGTAGCAGTAGGCATAGGCGCTGCCCGCCTGCGGAATCATCGAGGCCAGCTCGGCGTAGCAGAGCGCAGCCAGCGCGCACGCGCCGCCGAGCAGCAGGAACGACAGCACCAGGGCCGGGCCGGCGCCGTAGCGGATGACCGCGCCGCTCGGGTCGGTCTGGCCGGCCGCGGCCGTGCCGATCGCCCCGAAGATGCCGGCGCCGATGACCGCGCCGATGGCGAGCATCACGAGATCGCCGGCGCCGAGCACGCGCTTGAGCGCGTGCTCCGTCCCTTCGTTGGCCATCAACGCCGCAATCGGCTTGCGGCGGAAGAGTTGGGAAACTGACACCATGCGGGACGGCTGCTAGGTTAGCCGGGCCCGCCGCGCCGGCGCAATCAGGGAATGGCGGCGAAGCGGTAGAGCGCATCGCCGGTGGCGGCCACGCACTCGCCCTCGGGGCCGAAGGTGACGCCGACCAGGCCCGGACCGGACACGACGGCGCGCTTCGAGCCGCCGGCCGGCAGCCGGTAGATCGCGCTCACTCCGGCGAGCGCTTCCACGACGTGCAGCACGCCGTGCGCGTCGAAGGCGAGGCCCTGGGGACGCCCGAAACTGCCGTCGATGATCTCCTCGCGCCCGGCCGCGTCGAAGCGGCGCACCGCATCATGCGTGGCCAGCGTCGGCCCGGTCACGTAGAGCTGCGCGTCCGGACCCATGGCCAAGTGGAACGCCGCCACGCTCGGCGGGAGCGTGGCGAAGCTCTCGGTGCGGACGCCGTCGCGGCTGACGCGGTGAATGGTGCCAGTGCGATCGCCGACAAACAGCGAGCCATCGGGCGCGAAGGCCAGCCCGCAGGCCACGCCCAGGTCGCTGGCGAAGACCTCGCGCCGGCCGTCCCCGTGGATGCGGTAGACGGTGCCGTCATACCGGCTCGAGACGAACAGGTCGCCCTCGGGCGACACGGCCAGGCTGGTCGCGTTGACGATGTCTTCGACGAACGCCTCGCGGCCGCCTTCGCGGCCGATCCGGTAGACCGAAACCGGCGTGTCCTGTCCGCGCGGACCACTGAACGCGGAGTAGAGCCGGCCGTCGCGGCCGCACACGGCGCTGTCCACCTGATGCAGGCCGGTGGCGAGCGGCTCGCCCACGGTCGACGAACAGCGTCGCGCCGGGCGACCATGAGGCGCGCACCGGCGCGCGGCCGGGCGTCGTGTCGGGGGACACTTCCACGGCGATGCGATCGGGCGCGGCGAAGAGCACGCGCGCCGGCGCGCCGCCCACCGACACCGTCGCCGCGGGCGACGGCACCGCCGGCATGCCGGCGCCGCGCAGCCAGAGGCGCGCGCCAGCGAGGACGCCGGGAGGGTCGATGCCGGTCAGGGTGACGGCGCCGCTAGCCATCCACGGATCGTATCGCAGACCCCGGGGCCCGTGCGCGCACTGCGCCGCTGGCGCGAGAGCGACGGCTAGCTGTCGTCGTCGAGTTCCAGGTTCCAGTAGAGATAATCGCGCCAGCTCTCGGGCGTGCGGCGCAGCCCGATGGTGATGCGCAACGCCGGCACCGTGTTGGGACGCCGCGGCGGCCGCACGAGATGCATGTGCGCCTCGGCGGGCGTGCGTCCGCCCTTGCGGCGATTGCACGTCACGCAGCAGGTCACGATGTTCTCCCAGTCCTTCCGTCCGCCCTGCGAGACCGGGGTGACGTGGTCGAACGTAAGGTCCTGCGTCTGGTGGTGCCGGTTGCAGTACTGACAGGTGTGGTGATCGCGCGCGTAGATGTTGGCGCGCGAGAACGGCACGTAGTCGAACCGTTTCTTGATCCGGACGTAGCGCAGCAGCCTGATGACCGACGGCAGGCGCACGCTGAACGAAACCGCCCGCACCTCGCGCTCGTGCGAGGCGACGATCTCGACCTTCCCCTGGCACCACAGCGTGATGGCCTTCTGCCAGTGAACGACCTTGAGCGGTTCGTAAGTGGCGTTGAGAAGGAGCGTCTGCTCCATAGCCTTGGCCAATTCTCGCCACGCCCGTCCGGTCTGTCAAGCGATGACGGCCGTAACGGGTTGGGAACGAAGGGCTTATGGGACTGCGGCAAAATCGCTGCACACCTTGGCAGCTCGAGCCGATAGGCTGGGAGACTCCTTATGCTGCGGCTGGTCCTCGTTGGTTCGCTCTGCGCGCTGTCGGCGGCGTGTGCCTCGACCGGCGCGGTCCCGCAGCCGTTCCCGTCACCTCGAGGATCGGGACCAGTGAGCCGGCCCCCGACCGCGGCGCCGGACGCGCCGGCCGCGACGGGCGCGGCGGCGGCGCCGCTCAGTTCGGCGCAGCTGCTGGGACACCGCATCGCGACTACGGCGCTCGAGTTCCGCGGGGTGCCCTACCGCAACGGCGGCGCCGACCCGACAGGATTCGACTGCAGCGGCTTGGTGGCGTTCGTGTTCCGGCACTACGGCCGCCCCGTGCCGCGGCACACGAGCGCGCAGTTCGAGGTGGGGACGCCGGTGGCGCCCGGCACGCTGCGCGCCGGCGACCTCGTGTTCTTCTCGACGGTGGCCCCCGGGGCCTCGCATGTCGGGATCGCGCTCGACGACGACGAGTTCGTGCACGCGCCGAGCAGCAAGGGGGTCGTGCGCGTGGAACGCCTGACCGCCGACTACTGGCGCCGGCGCTTTGTCGGCGCGCGCCGCGTCAACTGACGACAGGGCTCACGCCAGCGGAGCGACAGCGTCGCTGACGCCAGGTCGTGGCAGGGTCGGTTAGGCGGCGGCTCCGCCGGTGTCGTGGGCTCCGCTGCCGGCATGGCCTCCGCCGGTGGCGTGACCTCCACCGGGATGGCCGGAGCGTCGGGCGGCGGCCGGGCCCCGCCCATCCGCCGCAGGATGATCTGCTGGCGGCGCAGCAACCGGCGCGTCGGCTTGCCCGGGTTGTGCACGCGCGGGTTGATGATCGCCCCGGCCAGCAGCGCCGCGTCTCTGGCGCTCAGTTCCGCCGCCGACTTGCGGAAATAGGCGCGCGCGGCGGCGTCGCAGCCGAAGATGCCGTCGCCCCACTCGATCGAGTTCAGGTAGATCTCGAGGATGCGCCGCTTGCTCAGCGCCGCTTCGAGCCGCCGCGTGATGATGAGCTCGCGCAGCTTGCGCACGGGATTGCGCGACGGCGAGAGATACAGGTTCTTGGCCAGCTGCTGGGTGATGGTGCTGGCGCCGCGCATCGGTCCGCCGTCTTCCAGGCTGGTCTCGAACGACTCCCTGATCTGCTCGTAGTCGAGACCCTCGTGCTCGAAGAACGCGCCGTCCTCGGCGGCAATCACCGCCCGCTTGAGATGGTTCGAGATGCGGTTGTAGGGCACCCAGCGGCGGCGCACGGTAAAGCTCTTGCCGGCGTCGTGGGCTTCGGCCCGTCGCAACTCGATGAAGGCCGTCGTCGTCGGGATTGACGGCCGCCAGCACGCGCACGTCGGGGATGGTCAGGTAGATGTAGGCGAGACAGGCGAAGGCGACGCCGAGCGCGCCCGAAATCCATCGCGACCAGCGAGCACGGCGCGCCATCGAGGCTCGATTATAAAGCCCCGGGCCGGCCGGCGGCGCGCCGTCAGCCCTCGAGCACGATCTTCACGCGCGTGCCGGACGGCGGCTGCTGATTCACGGCGAAGCCGTTCATCAGCGCCAGGCGGGTCGCCGGCACGAGGGCGCCGCCGGCGCGCTGGGCGATCGACTGCCAGGAGTCGCCCGCCTGCACGTCGTAGAGGCCGATGCGGTTGGGACGAATGGCCCCGGCCTCCCGGGCCGTCAGCTCGCGAAACGACGCCAGCGTCGCGGCGAAGTCGGCGTCGACGCGCGGAAACTCGGTCTCCGGCGCGACCCCGGCCACCATGTAGACCTGGTTGCCCACCGCTGACGTGCGCGGCGCGCACGCGGACGTTACCCACGCCCCGCGCCTTGCCGCGATAGATCGCGACGAAGCCATCGAGACCGCTCACCGTCTGCGGGGCGCCGCTCTCGAAGGTGAAGCCGAGCCCTTTCATGTGCTTCCTGGCCCCGGCGGCCAGGTCGGCGCCGCGCGCGCTGTCGGCGGTGCGGAGCAGCATCAACACTTTCTCGCCGTCGGGTTGAGCCACGACCTGCTCGCTGCCGTTCTGCACGTCCCACCCTTCCGGGAAGTCCACGGCGATGCGCAGGTCGGGATGCAGGAACCGGTGCCCGCGCACCACGCCTTCGGACGGCGGGTCGCCGTAGGCGAGCCCGTCGATGCGCCGCAGGAAGTCGTCGCGGTTCCGCTCGTGCTCGCCCTCGGCGAAGGTCGCGGCCACGGGCGCGGCTTTGGCCACGCGCGAGCCGGGATCGGGATGGGTGGACAGCCAGTTGGGCACACCGCGCGCGCTCATGGCATCCAGCCGCGAGAGGGTCTCGAGGAATCGCGGCACGCTCTCGGGATCCCAGCCGGCCTTGGAGGCGTACTCGACGCCGAGCCGATCCGACTCGAGTTCGTCGTCGCGGCCGTATTTCAGGAAGAACGTGCCCAGTCCGGCCGACGCCAAGTCGCTGAAGGGCCGCACGCCGGGGACGAAGATGCTCGCCAGCAGCACGCCGAGTCCGCCGGTGGCCGACCGCGTGTACTGCTGCGCCGCATGGCGCGCCGTGACGTGTCCCACCTCGTGGCCGAGCACGCCGGCCAGTTCGGCTTCGTCGCCGAGGTGCGAGAGCAGCCCGCGGGTGACATAGATGTAGCCGCCCGGCAGGGCGAAGGCGTTCACGGCCGGCACGTCCACGACCGTGAAGGTCCACGGCAGCGTCGGGCGATGCGACACCGCGGCGATGCGCTCGCCGACGCCGCTCACGTAGCGCTGCAGCTCCTCGTCGGCGTAGACGCCCATCTCCCGCCGGATCTCCGTATCGCCCTGACGGCCGATGGCGATCTCGTCGGCCTCGCTCATCAGCGACACCTCGCGGCGCCCGGTGACCGGGTTCGACGCGCACGCGCCGGTGACCGCCGCGGCGAGGAGCAACGCGAGCAGACGGCGATGGACGGCCGGGATGGGCGTCGATGGACCAGGCATCAGGTGAGCCTCCGTCGGTCGGCAGTGCAACTGCCGTACCACGCGGCGTCCGCCGGTGCCGGCGCGGAGTGCCGTCAAATCATCAGCATTCGCGGGCCGCCGCGACGGCCGCCCCGCCGCAGTGTCGCCCTGCGGGTGCACCACCTCAGGACGTTGCCGGGTCGGGGTCGAGGACAGCCGGCTGGAGCAGCGGCACGCCGAGCTCGGTCAACTGGCGGCGCAGCAGCTCCACGACGGAGGGCGGCGTTGGCCCGAGCGGCGCCCGCGGCAGGCCGCCTTCGAAGCCCATCAGGTCGAGAGCCGCCTTGAGCGCGGGGACTCCGTGCAAGCCGCCGATGGTCCGCGCCAGCGGCGTCAGCCGGCGCTGGATGGCGCGCGCCTCGATGATCCGTCCGGCCTCGACATGGTCGAGGATGTCGGCGCACAGCTCCGGCACGACGCCGGCCAGCGCCAGGATCGCCCCGTCGGCGCCGGCCACCAGGCCAGAGAAGTAGGTGACGCCGCTCCCGGCCAGCACGAAGAAGTCGGGCCCGGTGCGCGAGATGTAGTCGGCCAGCAGCGAGGCGTCGCTGCCCGATTCCTTGATGCCGACGATATTGGGATGCCCGGCCAGCAGTCCCACCGCATCGGCCGGCAGCGTGACGCCGGTGTACATCGACACGTTGTAGAGCAGTACCGGCACCGGGCTCTCTTCGGCGACGGCCGCGTAGTGGCGCACGTAGACGTCGGTCGTCATCATGTTCTTGAAGAACGACGGCGTGCGCACCAGCACCGCGTCGGCGCCGAGCCGCGCCGCCCGCTTGCAGGCGGCGATGGTCAGCTTGGTCGATTCGGCGCCGGTGCCGGCGATGAGCGGGCGCGTGGCCGGCATGGCCGACCGCGCCGCGGCAATCACGCGGTCCGCCTCCTGCTCCTCGAGCATCACCGCCTCGCCGTTGGAGCCGAGCACCACCAGGCCGGTGAGCCGGGTCTGCATGTAGCGCTCGACGTTGCGGCGGATGGCGGCGTCGTCGACGGTGTCGTTGCGGAACGGCGTGACGATCGGCGTATACAGACCTGGCAGCGCGGGCATGCGACGAGTCTATCCCGAGCGCGACACGTCGGCCACGGGGTCCTGGCGCGACGGTTCGAGCAGCACGTTGGTCACGAGCACGACCAGGAAGATGGCCGCCGCCGGGGCCAGCGTCCACGGCGCGCGCGTCATGCCGGCCAGGTTGGCGGCGTCGCTGAGGGCGGTGCCCCAGCTCGGCACGCCGTCGGGAAAGCCGAGCCCGACGTAGGACAGGGTGGCCTCGGTCAGCACGAACAGCGGCACGAGCAGGGCCGTCTGCACGGCGAGATAGCCGAGGCAGGCCGGCAGCAGGTGCCGCGTCATCACCCGCCAGCGGGAGGCCCCGAGGGCCACGGCCGCGTCGATGTGCTCGCGGTCGGTCTCGGCGTGCACGATCGCGCGTACGCCGCGGGCCACGCGCGGCCAGCCGAGCAGCACGAAGATGGCCGCCATCACCAGCACCACGGTGCCGAGCGGCAGCACCAGCGGCAGGGTGGCGCGCAGCGCCACGACGACGTAGAGCATCGGCAGGACCATCAGCAGATCGCCGACGACCATCACCCCGCGCTCGACCACGCCGCGGGCATAGCCGGCCCACACGCCGAGCAACGCCCCGACGAGCAGCGTGCCCGACGTGGCCACGAGGGCCAGACCGAGCGACGCCCGCGCCCCGTGCAGCATCCGCGACAGCACGTCGCGCCCCATCGAGTCGGCGCCGAGCAGGAACACCGGCTCGCCGCCGTCCCGCCCCGACCACGGCAGCGGCACGCGCCGGGAGGTGTCGGCCGTGAAGCGCTGCTCGAGGCGATCGACGAGCGTGAGCGGATGCGCGTAGAGTCCGCCGCCGTCGACGTGCACGCCCATCGGCGGCGCATGCAGGTGGTCGGGGAACCGCTCGGTGGCGCCGTAGGGCGCCAGGAACGGGCCAGCCACGGCCGTCCCGACGATCACCGCGAGCAGCAGCAGGGCGCGCCGCATCAGCCGCGGCGCCCTTCGCGAATGCGCGGGTCGAGCGTGGCGTGGACCACGTCGGCGACGGTCGTGCCCGCCGCCAGCCACGCCGCGCCGGTGGCCCCGCAGCCGGCCACCAGCCACACGTCGCGGCTGTTCAGCGCCTCGAGGAGCAGCTGGCCGAGCCCGGGCCACGAGGTGATCGATCTCGACGACGAACGAGCCGCTGAAGAGCGCGCCGACGAGTACGCCGTAGGTGCCGAGCACCGGCGCCAGCGACACCGGCCAGGCATGGACGCGCAGCGTGCGGTCCGGGGTGAGGCCCCGGGCCCGGGCGGCGTTCACGAACGGCCGCCCGACCGCCTCGGTCATGGCCCGCGACTGCACCCGCTCGAGCGTGGCGGCCAGCGGCAAGGCCAGGGCCAGCATCGGCACCGGCAGGTGCCGCGCCAGGTCGGCCAGCCACGCCGTGCCGGTCAGGCCGCCCGAGGTCATCCCGCCCACGGGGAGCCAGCCGGTGCGGGCCGCCAGGAACACGAGCCCGAGGGCGCTCAAGAGCGGGGGCACCGACAGCACGGCGATGGAGACGCCGCGCACGACGCGCGCCAGCCAGCCGCGATGGGCCCCGGTGAAGCGGCCGAGCGGGATGCCGACGAGCGACGCCACGATCAGCGCGGCCAGCGCCAGCACCGCGGTGTTGATGGCGCGCTGGCCGACCAGGTCGGCCACCGGCCGGTTGAAGCGCGACGAGTGGCCCAGGTCGAAGCGCGCCAGCCCCGACAGCCAGCGGCCGTACTGCGTGAGCAACGGCTGATCGAGGCCGAGTGCGGCGCG
This sequence comes from uncultured Acidobacteriota bacterium, assembly GCA_963834325.1. Classification (GTDB taxonomy): domain Bacteria; phylum Acidobacteriota; class Vicinamibacteria; order Vicinamibacterales; family UBA2999; genus CADEFD01. The sequence goes on along the minus strand of CAWIBL010000012.1, from coordinate 154,237 downwards.
CAGCGCCTCCCGCTCTTCGGGAGGGATGTCAGGGTCCAGCGTCGTGGCGTCGCCCGGCGCCAGCCGCGCCAGCACCAGCGTCAGCGAGGCCACGGCCAGCGCGAACACCACGCCGCCAGCCACGCGCCGCACCACGAAGCGGGCCAGGGCCATCGATCAGCGGCTCGCGGCCGCCGGGGCCAGCGACAAGGTGTCGGCGCTCCACAGCAGTTGCGGGCGGATCACCCCGGGCGTGATGTTGCGCACGCGGGTGCTCACGGCCAGGTAGAGGCGCGGCGCGGCGAAATACATCGCCGGCAGATGCTCGCTGAAGACGCGTTGCACGTCGCGGAACAGGCTGGCGCGTTCGGCCGGCACGACCGCGGACATCTGCCGCGTCATCAGCCGATCGATCTCGGCTTCCCACGGTGTCGCCGGCGTCGGCTGGGACAGGTTCCAGAAATGGCCGCTGCCCGAACTGAGCCAGAAATCCGCCTGCATGGCCGGGTCGGTGTCGCTCGACACGTAGTTGAAGAAGATGGCGTCGAACTTTCCGGCCAGCATGCGCTCGATCAACGCGCCGGGATCGAGCGGCGCCACGTCCACGGCCACGCCCACGGCCTCGAAGCTTTCCTTCAGCACCTGGGCGCCCCGTTCGATTGACCGGAACGTGAGCAGCGTGAAGCGCGCCTCGGTGCCGGCGGCGTCCTCGAGCCACGGATCGGCGTCGCGGTTGGTCAGGCCGAGGCCCCCGAGCAGCTCGCGCGCCCTGGCCTGGTCGAAGCGGTAGCGCGGCAGATCGGGCCAGAACCAGGCCTTGTTCCCCGGCGTGATCGGCCCGTGCACGGGCACGGCCGCGCCCAGGAACACGGTGTTGGCGTAGGCTTCGCGGTCCACGGCATGGCTCAAGGCCTGGCGGAAGGCATCGGTGGCCAGCCACCGGCCACGCGGATCGCCGGCCCACACCGCGGGCCGCAGGTTGAAGAAGAACGTGTCGGAATCGACAGCGACGCCAGCTTCCTGCACCGTGAGGATGCCCTTGCTCTCGAGGTCGCGGGCCGTGGTTACGTCCTGGGCGCGCAGTTGCTGCTGCGTCACGTCGATCTGCCCGGCGCCCAGCCGCAGCAGTTCGGTGTCGGCATCGGGCAGGATCTCGAGCACGAGCCCGTCGAGATAGGGCAGCGCCTGACCCTGGTCGTCCTGCCGCCAGTAATGGGGGTTGCGCGCGAAGGTGAGCCGCTGGCCCGGTTCGTAGCCGGTGAGGACGAAGGGGCCCATGCCCACCATGTCGGCCGGGGGCGTCGACGGCGCCCAGGCGGTGGCCAGGGTTCCGGCGGCTGCGGCGGCCTCGAGCTTGTGCTTCGGCAGCATCACCACGTTGTCGAGCAGCCGGATGCCCGGGCCGAACGGCCGGGGAAAGGTGACGACCACGGTGCGGGCGTCGGGCGTGGCGATCGACAACGGCTGCCCGTCGATCATGAGGCTGCTCGCGAGCACGCTCTTCACGGCCGGATCGAACACCGCCGTGAACGTAAAGGCGGCATCGGCCGACGTGAAGGGCTGCCCGTCGGACCACTGCAGGCCCTCACGCAGCGTGAGCGTGTGGACCAGGCCATCGGGCGACGTGGTCCAGCGCTCGGCCAGCCACGGCTCCACCTCCTGGGTGGCGCGGTTGACGCGCACCAGCCGGGCCTGCGTGAGCATGGTCACCACTTCCGTGGCAGTGTCGCGCGACACCAGCCGGTTGAACGAGCGTGGCTCCGATCGCAAGGACGCCACGAGCACGCCGCCGCGGGCGTTGGGCAGCTCCTGGCGCGTTGCTGGAGCCGTCCCTCAGGGGCACTTCGGTCGTTCCACCAAAACAGGGCGGACAGGCCGACGACGATGAGGGCAACGAGCAGGAATCTGGATTGTCGGTTCACTTGTTAGCCGACCGGTCAAGAACTTGGCCGATCTCCTCTTTGTGCGTTTTTTGGCCTAAAAGCGCGCCGTCTGCACGAAATCACGGGCGCGGGCGGAACCCGTGCAAGCCCGGCCAATGGCTTGCCTACCCGGCCGCCCCTGGCCCGGGCGACGCCCGGCTTCCATCCTAGACCACTAACCCGTTGCCTGGCAGGGACTTAGCTCGCCCGACCGACCGAAGCCCAGCCGCTGGCACCAAGCCTGCCATACATATCGGCGGAGTTCGACATGGAGACTAGCCAGAACCTGACCAGTGCCCAACCCCTTCCCCAGCTTGGGCCGAAGCGTCACCATCGAGCGCGCCGCAGAAATGCTCGGCGTTTCGAGACGGACCGTCTACTACCGGATTCGAGAAGGCGCTCCTGCAGACCATCCGCACCCGCGGCGGCTCGCAGCGTGTCGTCGTCGAGTCGCTGGTGAGCATTCGCCAACAGCAGCAGCACTAGTTCCCCTCGAACAAGGACCCTGACATGACCAGCCTCCTCACCGCGCTCGTCGTCGCCCTCATCGTTGCCGTCCCCGGCCTGGCCAGCGCCGGTCCCGGTGCCCGCGCAAAACTCTCGGCCGACCTCCGCGCCGAGATTTCCCGCGGCAACAACAGCACGGTTGAAGTGATCGTCGACGGCGACGAGGCCGCGATCAATCGGGTGCTGACGCGGCTTCCGCTGACGCTGAAGAAGCGTCTCGGCCGGGGCGCCGTGCTCGAGGTGCCGGCCCATCAGCTCGACGCCCTGACGGCCGACCCCGACGTGCGCGCCGTCGCCGCCAACGCGGTCGTGACGTCGCACATGGCCCTGACGACGGCCACGACCGGCGCCGATGCGGCGCTGGCCGGCATGGTGGCCTCCCTCGGCGCCGTCAACGGCGGCGGCGTGGGCGTGGCCGTCATCGACTCCGGCATCGCCGCCCACAAGTCGCTGTCGGGCAAGGTGGTGGTGAGCATGGACTTCACCCGCGACAAGGCGATGGGCAAAGGCCGTGACGGCTATGGCCACGGCACGCACATCGCCGGCATCGTCGCGGGCGCCGAGCTCGACCGGCGCAAGGCGCAGGGCGCGGGCGGCATGGCGCCCGGCGCGCACCTGATCAACCTGCGCGTGCTGGGCGACGACGGCTCGGGCCTGGTGGCCGACGTCGTCGAGGCCGTGGACTGGGCCATCGCCAATCGCGCCCAGTACAACATCCGCATCATCAACATGTCGCTCGGCGCGCCGGTGACCCAGTCCTACCAGGACGACCCGCTCGGCCAGGCCGTGGAACGGGCCGTGCGCGCTGGTATCGTGGTCGTGGCGTCGGCCGGTAACCGCGGCTTGACCGCCGACGGCAAGACGGTGCTCGGCAGCGTCACGTCCCCCGGCAACTCGCCCTACGCCATCACCGTGGGCGCCGTGCGCGCCAACGGCACGGCCGGCCGCGGCGACGACACCCTGGCGCCCTGGAGCTCGCGCGGCCCGACGCAGTTCGACTACATCGTGAAGCCCGACCTCGGCGCGCCCGGCAGCCTGATCAAGTCGGCCGGCGTGGAAGGCTCCACCCTGGCCGACCATCCGTCCCGACCGCATGGCCGGCAAGGGCCACTCCGCCTACATGACGATGAGCGGCACGAGCCAGGCGGCGGCGGTCGTGAGCGGCGCTGCCGCGCTGCTGATCGACGCCAACCCGCGCCTGACGCCGCTCGGCGTGCGCCTGGCCCTGCAGGCCTCGGCCGATTTCATGCCGGAAGCGGGCCTGCTCGGCGCCGGTGCCGGCAACCTGAACCTCACCAACGCGTTGCAGGAGGGCCAGTTCCTGCCGGCGCGCACCGCATCGGACCTGTTCCCGGCCAGCTGGGGCGCCCAGATCAGGGGTGACGTGAACTGGAACTCCGTGCGCGGCAACACCTTGGTGTGGGGCGACACGCTGGTATGGGGCGACACGCTCGTGTGGGGCGACACCCTGGTGTGGGGCGACACGCTGGTGTGGGGCGACACCCTGGTCTGGGGTGACACGCTCGTGTGGGGTGACACCCTGGTCTGGGGCGACACGCTCGTGTGGGGTGACACGCTCGTCTGGGGCGACACCCTCGTCTGGGGCGACACGCTCGTCTGGGGCGACACCATGATTTGGGGCGACACCATCATCTGGGGCGACGCCATCATCTGGGGGGACGCCATCATCTGGGGAGATTCAATCTCTCTGCAGAACTGTGCAACTCTGCACCTATCGAGTCAACACGCCGTCAAACCGAGGTACATGATGAAGACCTCTGATCATCTGGGGCGAGTAGAGCTCAAGAGAACCGAGCAGCAAGCGACCAGTCAGGCAACCACGTCGCAGGACAGCGAGTCGAACGCTCGGTACCTTGCGGTCATGCGCTTCCGCACGGACTGGAGCCCTGCTCACTCGCGCGGCTCCCTGGTGACGTCTTCGGCCATCCGCCCTCAGCTGCTATGGCTTCTGCTTACTGGCTCTGACAGCCCTGACTGGTGCATACACCGTCAAGATCCCAGGACTGGTAGTTCGACTCTCAGTCTCCGAGCCCGTCGTCTTCCTCGCCACGCTGCTCTACGGCCCCGCCGCCGGAACGATCACAGCCGCCGTCGACGCGCTGGTCATGTCGCTGAGGCTTCGGCAGAACGTCCGGACCGCCCATCGACATTCTCTTCAACGTGGGCGCTCTAGCGCTCACCGTATTCGCCCTCGGCGCATCTCTACTTTCTACCTGGCGGGTCTGGACCGCAGAGCAGCCGCAACTACGGACCGCTCGAGACTTCGTCGGGCCGCTCTACGTGTTTGCCGTCGCGTGTGTTCTTTGTCAACAGCTGGCTGGTTGCGCTGTCGCGCTGGCGATTCGAGCGCTCACGTCTCGGCCGTTACAATCTGGGCCACACAGTTCCTCTGGCTTTCGGCCAACTACCTCGCTAGTGCTTCAATCGCGGCCATCTTGTCGTGCTAACCCAGGCGATCGACTTGGCGTCTGATCGGCACTGCTGTTACCGCTCATCGTCGTTTCGTTCCTGGCTTTTCAGGACGACTCTCGGTCGACTAGACGACGCGAACCGGCACCTTGAGCGAGGTCAACAGCCTCCACCTGTCCACAATCGAGACGTTGGCCATGGCGATCGACGCCAAAGACCAAGTCACGCACGGCCACATCAGTCGCGTCCAGCGATACGCCGTGGGCCTAGCCGAAAGCTCTGGGCATCCAGATGACCGCCAGCTCCGTGCAATCGAAGCTGCTGCGTTGTTGCACGACATGGGGAAGCTCGCGATTCCGGAGTTCATCCTCAACAAGCCCGGGAAGCTGACGGTCAGCGAATTCGCCGTCATGAAGACACACGCCGCCGTCGGCGCCGACATTCTTTCCTCGATTCAGTTTCCATACCCAGTTGTCCCCATCGTTCGGTATCACCACGAGAACTGGGACGGGTCCGGGCTATCCGCTGGGCATCAGGGGCGCCGACATTCCGATCGGCGCGAGAATTCTATCAGTGGTCGACTGCTACGACGCCTTGACATCGGACCGGCCTTACAGGCCGGCGATGTCGGCGGAGCAAGCGATCGACATTCTCTCCCAACGCCGCGGCAAGATGTACGACCCGTTGGTCGTCGATGCCTTCGTCAGGGCGCATGACACCTTTGCGCTAGCGCGGAGCCGAACACGTGCCAGCCGTGCTACTCGCGGCGCCACAAGAAGCCGCGATCTCCAGGACAACCTCCGCACAGACGCACAACCCCAGGTCGCGCCGCTTGAATCACTTCGGCTTCTCGCATGCTTGTCACCCGTATCCCGCTGCTCCTCCTCTTCGTGCGGTCTGCCTGCAACTGGTCAGCAGCCTTCGCTCAATAGCCACCTTCGACACAGCAGCGCTTTTCGTCGTCGACGACAGCTCGGCGTGACGCTGAAGCGATCTTCGTCGACGGTTCTGGCGCAGTCGGCGATGCAGAAGTCGAAGATTCCGATTGGCGAGCAGCTAACCGGCTGGGTCGCGGCACATCGAACATCCGTCTGGAACTCTGATGCGGCACTCGATCTCGTCTCAGCGCGCCGACACGAAACTGCCTGTTCTAGGCTCGAGCGTGCCGTTTGTGCGTGACGGATCGACGGTAGGCGCACTAACCTTGTACGGCCAGCAGTGGACAGGACATTACCGTCGGACAACGACGCGCACTCGAGTCTCTGCTTCCGACAATCGCCGGTAGCCTGAACGACGCGCTCCAGCGCCCCTGGATTTCAATCGACTGCAGCCAGCCACACATCCGGGACGCGGCGCTGGCGGCCATGGACTCCCTGCTCTCGCACCGTAACCGACAGTCGACGCAATCCTACGGTTCCGCCTTGGCCATCGATCTGGAAGCGACTGACTCACAGACGGCCCAGAGAGCCCAGCTCAGCATCGACAGCGCGGTCTCGCAGTCGTCGCTACCCTGTTGTCGCCGCGCAAGTCCGACAATCGCTGCGTTCTTCGCTTGAGCCCAGAGCCACCTGTTGGTCTGTGCTCTTGACGACGCGACATCACCAAGCACTTGTCGTGGAAGCCGAAACGATTGGCACAACGCCACCGACTCGATGACAGCGTTCACCATAACCCTCAGCGCCAGTCCGAACCCCGCTTGAGCTGCAAGACCGTGTGAGACGCATGTTGGACGCCATCCGTAGAGTAAACCTCTAAGCGGCGTCCGCGCGCGACCGACATTACACGTGCGCGCCGCACTCGCAGTCCTTGCGAACAAGGGTCACGTATCTGCAGAGGCCCTTGGCCTTCGCGACGGCGTCTCAGCTCGCTTCCGTCGACGAGCGGGTGATCCTCAGTGCGAACTAGAAGCGCTGTCGGCCAATCGGGACGTCGCGTATGCAGCTCGCGACGATCAATCGTCGCTGGTCAGCGCCAGTAGACTCGACAGTGCGTGCCCTGTCTGGTGGCGGGCCGAATCGATTTCTTCTCAGGTCGAACCACTCGATGGCCAGCAGCGGTTCGCGAAGCGCGCAGAGAGCTCGCTGCGCAGAGTGCCGACGTAGCCCTGATCTCGATGGCGATCGGCAGACATCGTCGAGGCCTTCCTTCACTTCGTCAGCCTTGAGGCTGCACGTCAGCCATCTGGATGAGTATCGAAGAGCGGCCTCCGAGCTGGTGCATTCCGTCGCAGCCTGTCAACGCTATCACCGTGTCTCTTGCGGAAGCTGAGCTCGAAGAGTGGTAGGAGCCACGCGCGCTACGAGGAGCTGGACCTGGCGCTCGCACTTAAACAGATGCAATCGACGATCGTCTGCAGCGAGGCTCAGACTCGAGCTGGCACACGAGTAGCGTCCTCGGCAGCTACTCGGTGACGTCGTTACGGCGCTGGCCACGTCCATGCGCGCAAAGGCTCCTCGTCGATCGGGCGCGCATGGCGCCTCGGCTATCGCAAGGCCCGCGCTAACAACGCGGCACATCTTCAAGTGTTGCTAGGACGCCACGCAGGGGCGCCGCCACGACTCGCGCTCGCTCGGCGTTCGACTGAATCAGGGGACTCGATGCCGTCCGAGTTGATCAACGGTCGACGCAGTTGGCTCTCGCTGTCGCCGAACGGTGATTGGGATGCGCACAAGCGAATCGATCAGACGCCGATTATGGTCCCATCGCGCTTCAGTAGCGTTACCGATCGTGCGACCCAGTGGTACAAGCCTTGCCCGAGTCGGATCATTTACTTGAAACGGCTCACGATCCGACGCGGAAGCGCTCTGGTGAGCCGCTGCGTCGAACTATCAAGGCGAACGTCGAGCCGATCAGAACCTTCTAGAGCCGGATGCTCATCGCTACTGCGGAGGCCATGGTGTTGGCGGTCGACCTCGCCCACGGCGCAGCTGACCGATTTCGTCGGAAGCGTGGGACGCAGTTCGTTTGCTCGCATAGAGCACTTCGCCGCAGCTAGTCACCGGGTGTTCGGACGCATATCTGGCGGACTCAGCAATTGCCGCCCTTGACCACTTCTCCAGAGCGGCCCGTGTCTACGGTCAGATCGGTCATGTCGTCGGGCGTGGCGAGGCGCTGCACAACGCGGCTTCCCTGCGCGCATCGCTCGAGGCACCCGGCGCGGTGTCGCTGGTGCCCCACATCACCACGTTCTACGCCGAAGCTCCAGCCAGTTTCGGACGGGTCGATGTCGTCACCGCCGCCGGGTCGTCCGCCGACGCCACGGCGCAGGCGGTTCGCGCGACCGCGGCCATGGTCGATCTGTCCTCCCGCCCGGTGCTGTCCGGATACGAGCTGCTGTCGCTGCTCTCCGACAGTGGCGCCGCCGTGGCGGCGGTCATGGTCGCCAGCCAGGGGCCCACATCCACTATCGTGGGCTGGGCGGGTACCGAGCAGCCGGATCGGACGCTACTGCGCGACGACGTCGCCGCCGTTACCTTTGCGCTCGGCACGGAGGAAGGGCGTGAGGTCACGGTGCGGGCGCGACCGCGCAATCAGGGCTCGGCCCGGACGACGATGCTCGCGCTGCAGCGGCTCGCCCTCAACGGTGCGGCCCTGCACAAGGCCGATCTGGCCGAAAGCGAACGCTCGGCGCTGTGGCCGGATCCGCTGCCCGAACAGCAGCTCGGTCTGGTCTGCGCGTCCGAGTCGATGCTGCGCCTGCTCGGCGCGGCGCGGCGCGTGGCCTCCAGCCACTTTCCGGTGCTCATCACCGGCGAGACGGGCACGGGCAAGGAGCTGCTCGCCCGGGCCATCCACCGCTCGTCGCCCCGGCACGAGCAGCGCTTTCAGCCGTTCAACTGCAGCGCCGTGTCGCGCGACATGCTGGACTCCCAGCTCTTCGGCTACCGGCGCGGCGCCTTCACCGGCGCCCTGGAGTCGTTCCCCGGGGTGATTCGCAACGCCAGCGGCGGCACGCTGCTGCTCGACGAGATCGGCGAGATCAGCCTCGACGTGCAGCCCAAGCTGCTCCGCTTCCTGGAGTCGAACGAGATCCATCCGCTCGGCGAACCGGCGCCCCTCACCGTCGACGTGCGCGTCGTCGCCGCCACCAACGCCAACCTCGACAAGCTGGTCGAGCAGGGCAAGTTTCGCGAGGATCTCTATTACCGGCTCAACGTCGTGCATCTCACGATTCCGCCGTTGCGCGACCGGCGTGAAGAGATCCCGCTGCTGCTCGAACATTTCCTCGAGCGCTCGTTGAAGGAATGCGGCAAGGCGGGCATCCGCATTGGCGAGACCGCCGCCGAGTACCTGCTGCTCTACAACTGGCCGGGCAACGTGCGCGAGCTCGCCAACGAGATCCGACGGGCGGTGGCGCTGGCGGAACCGGGTGCGGTGCTGATGCCCGAGCATCTGTCCGCCAGGATTGCGGCCAGCCGGCGCACCGTGCCGGCCACCGAACGCCCGCCCGACCTCTCGGAACTGGTCGTGCGGCGCGACCAGCCGCTCTCCGCGGCCGTCGAGCACGTGGAACGGGCGATGATCCAGGACGCGCTCCGCGCCTACCCCAATGTCGAAGACGCGGCCCGCGCGCTGGGGCTGTCGCGCAAGGGCCTCTACCTGAAGCGGCAGCGCCTGAAGCTGGACGAGTAACGCGGCGCTACCGAGGTGGTGTCAGTTGCCGCCCCCGCCCAAGGGCGGGCCAGGGCTGAGCGGGTAGCGCGACCGCGGCCGCGCCCCCCACCCGGGCGCCACGAACTTCGGCGCGTTCGCCGCGGGATTCTGCAGATAGCGCGCGATATCGGCTTCGGCCTGACGCAGGTGCGCTTCGCCCATCGCCTCGGCGTCGTGGCGCGCGCCGAGGCCCTGGCCCAGCTTCCGGATCTCCTGGAGCACGACGGCGCGCACCTCGGGGGTGGCATCGGCGTGGGCGCCGAGCATCATCAGAGCGTCGAGCGCCGCGCGCTCCGTCACCCGGCGCAGCGACACCTGCATGGACGACTCCGGCGCGTGCGGGCCCCACGTCGCCTTCAACACCTCGGTCACCACCTCGGGCAACGTGAGCGCCTGCGGCTGGCGATCGGCAAACGCCACCAGCCGCGCCGCCCGCTCCGGCTGCAACAGGTCTCCGAGCACCATCGCGGCGATGATGCGCGCGGCCCGCAGGTGGTCGAAGGCATAGTCGCTCGAGAGGTCCTCGAGGTTGCTGTTGGGATGGGGCGTGCAGCTGCGCCAGCAGCGCTTCCGGCAGTTCGAGCGCCGGTGGCGCCACGGCCGCGAGCAGCAGGCCCAGCACCTCGCGCTGCGTGGCCGCCGGCACGATCTCGGTGGGCGCCCCGGGGTCGCCCTTGACGTGGTAGGTGTGGAACATGCCGCCGACGTAGCGCTGGCCCGCCTCGATCGCCCAGCGGTGATGCAGATAGGTCATCCACAGCCGGGCGTCGCGCAACGCGCCCATCGGCTCACCGGCGCGCAGGATGTTCGGGCCGTACGACGCCAGCATCAGCGTGCGCGCCGCCATCGTCTCCCGCAGATACTCCTGCGGCGTGGCCCGGTCGTCGTACCACGACCACCGCGGATCGGTCTCGGGCAGGTAGTGCAGGCCCTGGGCCCGCATGTCGCGAATCACGCCCTCGAGGCCCGGCTTCTCCTGTCCGGCCGGGAACACGGTGTAGGCATAGCGGGCCATCATCTCGTCGTAGGGGCCGACTTCGCGCTGGAAGGCCTCGCTCAGATCGAGCTTGCCGTTCACCACCTTCACGCGGGGCGTCGGATACTCCATCACCGACCCGAAGTTGTCGAGACTTGCCGAGAAGTTGTGCTGGAAGCCCATGACGTGGCCCAGTTCGTGCGCGGTCAGCAGGGTCTGGCGCAGCAGGACCAGGTCCCGCTCGGCCGCCGGCATGCCGGCCGACGGCTGTTCGGCCGCGAGCGCGGTGAGCAGGCCCGCGTCGGCCGTCATCAGGGCCTCGTCGCCGCCGGCGCCGGAGGTCGGCGTGTAGCTCTCCCAGTAGTTGCCGATGGTGCGCACGCGATGCGAGTCCATGCGCGTCTTCGAGCCCAGGACCTCCCCCGTGCGCGGGTCGCGGAACGTGCCGCCGCTCGAGAAGCCGCGCTCGTCGCGATTGATCCAGAGGATCCACGAGTAGCGGATGTCCATCGGGTCCATGTCGGGCGTCGGGTCCTTCACCTGCACGGCGTTGCGGAAGCCGGCCGCCTCGAACGCCTTGTTCCACCACAGGGCGCCAGCGCGCATGGCCGAGCGGGTCGGTTCCGGGATGCCGGCGTCGAGATAGAACACGATCGGCACCTTGGGCTCGCTCATCGCCGCGGCCGGGTCCTGCTTCTCCAGGCGCCAGCGCGTGATCCACTGCGTCTCGGTGTCCTCGTTGAAGGGCTTGGCGTAGTCGCGAAAGGTGATCGTGCTGACCCCGATGCGCGGGTCGGCAACGCGCGGGGTGTAGCCCTCGGGCGCCTTCAGGAAGGAGTGATGGATGCGCATGGTGAACGACCGGCCGTCGGGGGTCACGTTGTTCACGAGCAGGCCGGGGTTCTCGGCGCCGAAGGTGACGATGGTCTCGACCTCGGCGTTCAGCGGGAAGCTCTTGATTCGCGGCGCGTGGAAGCCGCTCCGCGCGCCGTCGAAGCGGAAGGCGCCCTGGTTGACGCGGCGGAGCCGTCCTTCCACGTCGGCGGCATCGCGCATGAAGAGCGGCGTGGCGTCGACCAGCACCCGCCCGGCCTCGTCGGCCTCGACCGGCAACGCGGCCAGCACCGACGAGGCAAACGAGTCCTTGACGTTCTCGACCTGGGCCGCCGACCCGCCAACCGCGCGGTAGCGCGTGGCCTGGGCCACGACCAGCACGCGCGGTCCCGAGCGCTCGAAGTGGATGACCTCGGTGCCGAGGATGCCGCGATCGAACGGCAGCTCGACCGACCCGGCGCCCGACGCCGCCGACACGAAGTAGAGGACGTCACGGTCGAACCCCGGCACCTCCACCAGCACGCGGCCGCGGCCCGCGTCCCAGTAGAGCGGCATGAAGCCGTCGGCGCGTTCCAGCCCGCGCGTGCGTTCGGCCACGGTGGCGGCCGGCTGGGCCCCGGCCGCCACGCTCACGGCCATCACCAACGCCACGCTCAGCCCGATCAGTCGCTTCATCATCCCGCCTCCGCGTGCCGTGTGGCCCGCGCCTGGATTGTCGGCAGCCGGGCGAGCCGAAGTCAAGCCGCGGGCAACTGGCTAGCCGACGTCCACCGACGGCACCGCGGCCCGGCCCTTGAGCTGGGCCTGCGCGGCCTCGGCCGTGGTCCGCAGGAGCGGGTCGGCGGGCCGTGACCCACGCGTCGACCTTGTCGGCCAGGTTCACGAGACGGAACTCGCCGATGGCATACGCCGCACAGGCTTGCAGCCATGGGTCGCGGCTGCGCGCCAGCACCTCGACCGCTTGCTCGCGCGAGCCCAGCGTGACGCCCAGCAGCCGATCGGCCAGGCCGGCCCGGCGGGCCGGGCTGACCGCCCGATCGAAGAGCGGCACCACCAGCCCGCGCAGCCGCGGCGGCAGGACGTTGTCGAGGAACTCCAGGGCGTTGTCGTGCACGGCAACCTGTTCCGACTGGATGCCGACGAAGGCACTGTGCATGTCGTGCGCGGGGTACAGAATCTTCATCAGCCGGAAGATGCGCTCGCTCTCCTGGGTCAGCGCTTCGCGCAGGCCGTCGACCACCGGTTCGGCCCCGGTCAGGGAGCCGCCAATCGTCTCGAGCACCTGGTACGACCGGTAGTGTCCGGTGATCTCGGCCTCGAGCGCCGTCTCCACCAGCGCGCGGTTCACCGGCCGGGCGGGATAGAGCTGGGTCAGCTTGTTGAGCGCCGCCAGGATGCGCATGCGCAGGGCCGTGTCGCCGGTGAACACGTTGTCGACCAGCGCCGCCTGCGCCAGCGGCGTGGCGATCGCCTGCAGCACCAGCGGCAGTTCCAGACGGATGGCCGGCGGCGTATCGGCGTCCTCGAGGTAGTCGCGGATCGTCGGCACGATGCGATCGCCGAACGCCCCGAGCGCCGCCACGATCTCGTCGGTCAGCCACGTCTCGGCGATGCGGTCGACGAGGCGGTGCACGAGCGCGCGCTTGCCCAGCCGGCCAGCCGACCGGACGGCCTCGCGCGCCACCTCGGGCGCGTCGTCCTCGAGCAGCTTGCGCAGCTCCCGGTCGAAGACGTCGGGCGCCAGGCCGATGACGCGCGCCGCCTCGATGCGGGCCCGCACGCCGAGGTCGCCGCTGTCGGCCAGCATCCGCTGCAGCAGCACCTGCGCGGCCTCGACGTTCTGGGCCCGTCCGGGCCGCGACAGGAACGCGATGAGCGAGGCCTGGATGGAAAAGCCGTGGACGTCGTCGACTTGCTGGATGAGTTCGAGCGGGTCGACGTTGGAGTGGCTCGTCAGATACAGCAGCGCTTCGGTGCGCACCTCGAGGTTCGGGTCGGTGAGCAGCCGTTCCACCTCGCCCTTGACCGCGTGCACGCCGGCCTGGGCGAGCAGGGCCAAGGCTCGCACGCGCACGTCGGGCGATTCGTGGCGCAGCAACTCGGTCACGGCCAGTTCCACGCTGTCGTCGGGCCAGGTCTCGAAGAAGCTCAAGGCGTAGAGAATCTCGGCGGGTGACCCCTGGAGCTTGTCGGCCAGCGCCGCGCCGGCATTGCGGTCGAGCACGATGCCGCTGGCACGCTCGGCATCCAGACGGTGCTGGCGAATGCTCTCCTGCAGGTTCCAGACGTACTGCCGCCGGGCCACGCCGGCGCCAGCCAGCCACGCGGCGATGGCGGCGAGCGTGAGCCACCCCACGTCCACCGGCGACCAGCCGAGCCACGCCGCGCAGACCAGCACCACCACGCCGCCGAGGGCATCGCCGAAGCGGTAGATCACGGTGTCGATGAACGACTTCACCCGGAAGGTCTCGGCCGCCGACAGCGGCAGGTAGAGCAGCTCCACGGTGACCTTGTCGATCGAATAGCGCAGCACCTGGTCGCTGGCCTTGAGCGCCGACACCGCCATCAGCGTGCCGAAGGCCAAGAGCGCCAGCGACGTCGAGGCCATGGCCACCGGCACGATGAAGAGGGCCAGGCCCACGCCCACCGACCGCAGCACGTGGCGGGTGAGCAGCAGCTGCAGGACGAGCGACGCCAGGCCCGCCAGCATGTTGAACGAGCCGAAGAACGCGGCGAGCTGGTCGGTGTCGGGAATCTGCTCCTTGGCGATGGCCTTGAACTGCCAGCCGGCCACGGTCGTGGCAAACGCCGCCAGCCCGATCACCCAGGCGATGGACCGCAGATACGGCGAGCCGACGATCTCGCGGAAGCTGGCCCGGAAGCTCAGCGCGTCCATGGTCACGTCCACCGCCGCCAGGTCGGCCCGCTTCCAGGACAAGTGGACCAGGCCCGCCGATACGACCAGGCTGGCCGCCACCCACAACAGCAGCGTCTCGGTGCCGAGCCAGGAGGCGGTCAGGCGGGTCGCCAGCCCGCCGACGATCCACCCGAGGATGGCGCCGCTGCCGATGAAGCCGAAGGCCCGCTGGGCCTCGCGCGAGGTCAGCACGAAGTTGGCCAGGGTCCAGACCTGCGACGGCGCCAGCACGCTGAAGATGCCGACCCACAGGTAGATGGCGATGAACAGCCGGCCGTCGCCCGCGTGCGCCAGGCTGTACCACCAGAACAGCAGACAGTTGGCGGCGTAGAAGAACAGGCTCCCGATCTGCAGCGAGCGCAGCGTCACGAGGCGGCTGGCCCGGATGTAGAGGGCCACCGACAGGCCCACCAGGCCGGCGATGGCGATGTCGACGTAGGGGAGATCGGCGGCGGAGTAACGGTCGAGGAACAGCGCGTCGCGGGTGGCCTTGCTGGCGACTGTTCCGGCCGTGGTCAGGAACAGGTAGGCGAAAATCGGCCAGGAGCGGTGCAGTTCGGACTCGCTCAGGCCCAGGATCCGGGCGGCAACCTTCACCATCGAGCTACGTATCGTATTGCCGGTTGGCCGGCGGGTGCATAAGATTCATGCCACCAGCCATGGCTCCGCCCGTTCCGCGTCCGTCCCGGCTCACCCGCTGGCTGTCGCCGCTGGCCGAAATGCGGGCCGGCGAAGGCGCCACGGCGCTGCTGCTCTTCCTCTACTCCTTCCTCGCGATGACGTCCTACAACGTCGTCAAGCCGGTGACGCGGTCGCAGTTCATCACCAGTCTCGGCGCCGACAATCTGCCGTGGGTGCAGTTTGCCGCCGGCATGGTCATCGGCGTGCTGATGCAGGCCTACACGAAGTTCATCGCCGGCGTGCCGCGGCGGTGGACGATCCCGGTCACCCAGGCCGGCATGATCGTGCTGCTGGTCGTCTTCTGGGTGCTCTTCACCCAGGTGGGCAGCGAGTGGGTGTCGGTCGGGTTCTATCTCTACGGCCTGGTGCTCGGCATCCTCCTCATCAGCCAGTTCTGGACGCTGGCCAACGACATCTACGATCCGCGCCAGGCCAAGCGCCTCTTCGGGCTCGATCGGCGGCGGCGCCAGTCTGGGCGGCGCGCTCGGCGCGGGCATCACCGCGACCCTGGTCGAGGAACTGGGCGCCAACGCGATGCTGCTCGTCAGCGCCGCCATCCTCGCCGCCTGCCTGGCCATCGTCGTGCGCATCATCCGCACCAACGAGCGGGCCGGCACGTCGGACGCCGCCAAGACCGGCGAGGACGAAGGCGTCGGCGGCGGCGAGGCGCTCGCCCTGCTGCGCGGCTCGCGGCACCTGCAGATCATCGCCCTGGTCATCACCTTTGCCGCCATCGGCGCGGCCATCATCGAGCAGCAGCTCAACATGGCCACGGCCGAGGCCAAGGGCCGGGCCAATACCGACGGCATCACCGCGTTTCTCGCGCAGGTCACCGTCTACCTGTCGCTCATCGGCCTGTTCATCCAGGTGGCGCTCACGAGCCGCATCCACCGGCTGCTCGGCATCGGCTTCGCGCTGATGATCCTGCCGGTCAGCCTGGGCGCGTCGGCCGGGCTGATGCTCACCGTCGGCGCCCTGTGGACGACGGGCGTGGCCCGCGTGCTCGACACGTCGCTGCGCTACACGGTCGACAAGACGACGCGCGAGATCCTGTTCCTGCCGCTGCCGGCCGACGTGAAATACCGGGCCAAGCCCTTCATCGACGTCACCGTCGATCGGCTGTCGAAGGGCGCCGGCGCGCTGCTGATCCTGGTGCTCATCAAGGACTGGGGCTTTGCGCCTCACCTGGCGACAGCTCAGCTACGCCAGCCTGACGATCATGGTGCTGTGGGTGATCTTCGCGCTGCGGGCGCGCGCGGAATACATGGCGGCGTTCCGCCGGAGCATCGTGCAGCAGGACATGAAGGCCGGCGAGATTCGCCTCGAGACGGCCGACCTCTCCACCATCGAGGCGCTGGTCGAGGAACTGGCGCACCCCGATCCGAGGCGGGTCGATCTACGCGCTCGATCTGCTGGAATCGCTCGACAAGCGGCACCTGGTGAGCCCGCTGATGCTCTACCACGAGCAGCCCGAGGTGCGCGCCCGGGTGCTGCGCATCGCCGAAGCGACCGGGGCCGGCCGGCGCCGACCGCTGGCTGCGCGGCATCTCGCGCGGCCTCACCGACGAGGAAGGCGACGTGCGCGGCGCGGCCGTGCGGGCCCTGGCCTCGGTCAAGGGCCAGGAAGCGGCGGCGCTCATGCGGCCCTACCTCGACGATCCCGATCCGGCGCTCGTCGTCACCGCCGCCTCGGCGCTGTCGAACAGCGCCGATCCGGCCGACGTCGCCGCCGCGGCCGACGCCTTCCGCGCCCTCGTCGACGACTCGCGCGAACAGCGCGCGGCGACCCGGGCCGAGGTGGCGCGCGCGCTCGGCCGCGTGGCCAATCCGGCGTTCCGGCCGCTGCTCGTGCCGCTGATGTTCGACGCCGACATCGACGTCGCCCGCGACGCCATCAAGAGCGCGGCGCGGCTCGGCGGCGGCGACTACCTGTTCGTGGCGCCGCTCGTGTCGCTGCTGCGCCATCGCCTGCTGAAGGGCGCGGCCCGCGACGTGCTCGCCGGCTACGGCGAGGACGTCGTGCCGACGCTCGTCTACTTCATGCGCGACCGCGACGAGGACCTGTGGGTGCGCCGGCACATGCCGGCCACGCTGGCCCGCATCCCGTGCGCGGCCACCCTGCAGGCGCTGCGTGGATGCCCTCGACGATCCCGACGGCTTCCTGCGCTACAAGGCGCTCTCGGCGCTCGAGCACCTGCGCCGCACCCAGCCGGGCATGACCGTGCCGCAGGCCACGCATCGACCGGCTGGTCTCGGCCGAAACGGCGCGGGCCTTCGACCGGCTGACGCTCCACTACAACCTGTTCCATGCCGGCGGCATCGATCCGACCTGCCTGCTGGCCCGCGCCCTCGACGAGAAACACGACCGCGCCTTCGACCGGGTGTTCACGCTGCTCGCCCTCGGCCACGCGGCCGGCGACATCGCCGCCGTGCGTCACGCGCTCCGGACCGGGGACGCGCGGAGCCGGGCCGGGGCCGCCGAGTTCCTCGACAACATCCTCAGGGGCGAATCGCGGGCCCGGGTGATGCTGCTGGCCGAGGACATGCCGCTCGACGTGCGCGTCCGCAAGGGCAACGCGATGTTCCGCACGCGGCAGCGCGACATCGAGGACACCCTGGCGCAGCTCGTGCACGACGAGAGCCAGGAGATCGCGGCCACGGCCATCCAGCTCGTGGAAGCCCGGCAGCTGTGGTCGCTCGCCGGCGACCTGGAGCACGCGCTGCAGCACCGCCCGGCCCGCGACTGGTGGGTCTTCGAGGCCGCCTCGTGGGCGCTGGCCGCGCAGCGCATGCCGGCGGAGCGGCGCCGGGTGTTGTGGCAGGAGCCACTGCCGGCGGTGGAACTGGCCGATCGGCTGCGCCGCATCCAGCTCTTCGACTTCGTCTCGGTCGACGAGCTCTTCCGCGTCGCCAGCCTGGGCCGCCAGGTGCGCCATGAAGCCGGCCGCGTGATCGCGCAGGAAGGCCATGCCGCCGACACGCTGCACATCGTTCTCGATGGCCGCGTGGCGATCACCAGCACGCGCGAAGGCCGCTCGGAGGTCGCCGCCCCCGGAGTGATCGGCTTCGAAGACGTTCTCGAAGGCCATCCCGTGCGCGGCACGGCGACGGCGCTCGAGCCGGCCATTACCCTGACCATGACGACCGACGAGTTCCTGACCCTGGTGTCGGAGAACGTGGAGATCGCGCAGGGCATCTTCCGCATGCTCCTCGAAACCCGCTGCGCGCCGTCCTGGCGCACGGTGGTGCACGGCGAGCTCTCGGCCGACCTGCAGCGGCGCGTGGCCGACGGCGTGCAGGCGCTCGACGGGCTGCTGCTCCTGCAGGCGAGCCCGCTGCTGCAGCGCGCCACCACCGCCGAGCTCGTTCGCCTCGCCGCGGCCGCCCGCGTCGTGCCGCTGACCTCGGGTAGCGAGCTGTTCAAGACCGGCGACGTCGCCGCGATTCATGCCGTGCTCACCGGCCAGGTGTCGGTGTCGGCGACCGGGGCGGCGCAGGCCGACCAGGCCGAGAGCGGCGATGTCGTGGGGATGTACGAAGCGCTCAGCGGCCGCTACATGACCTCGACCGGCACCATCGTGCAGCCGGGCACCGCGCTGCGCATCGACCGCGCCGAGCTCTTCGAGCTGATGGCCGACAACATCCCGCTGCTGCAAGGTATCTTCAGCGGTCTCGTGCACACGACCGCCGCCGGGCCGGCCGAGAGCGGGCACGCTCACGCCGGGGGCATGTCGAGCCGCTGAACTCAGGCCGGCAGCCGCACGTCGAAGCAGGTCGTGACGCCGGGCGTGCTGGTGACGGCCACGGTGCCGCCGTGGCGTTCGGCGATGGCCTTCACGATCGACAGGCCCAGTCCGGTGCCGCCGGCGCCGCTCCGGGCCGTGTCGGCCTTGTAGAAGCGATCGAAGACGTAGGGCAGATGTTCGGGCTGGATGCCCGAGCCGGTGTCGCACACGGTGAAGACCACCGCGTCGCCGTCGCGCCGCGCCGTCAGGGTCACGCGTCCGCCGGCGGGCGTGTGCCGCAGGGCGTTGGCCGTGAGGTTCTGCAGCACCTGTTCGAGCCGGCGCTCGTCGGCGCGCACGGCCTCGGCGGCTGGCGCCACGGCTGTCTCGAGGGTGAGTCCGCCCGCCGCCGCGGCCGGGCCGTGCCGCTCCACCACGCGCGTGAACAGCCGCGGCCACCGGCACCTGGGCCAGTTCGAGGGGCGCGCCGCCGGCATCGAAGCGCGCCAGGTCGAGCAGGTCGTTGACCAGCCGCTCCAGCCGCTGCGCCTCGACGTCGACGACGTGCACCGCCTGGCGCCCCTGCGCCGAGGCCGGCGCGAACGCCGGCAGGGTCAGCGTCTCGGCGTAGCCGCGAATGGCCGTGAGCGGCGTGCGCAGCTCGTGGGTCACGTCGGCCAGCAACTGGCGGCGGGCCCGATCGGCGTCGACCAGGGCCGCTTCACGCGCCGCGGCCTCGCCGGCCATGCGGTTGAAGGCCCGCGCCACCGACGCGACCTCGTCGCCGCCCGCTTCCGAGGCGCGCGCCGCCAGATCGCCGGCGCCGAACCGCCGCGCCGCCTCCTCGAGGTCGCGCAGGCGATGCTGGGCCGGCCGGAACACGGCCAACGACGCGAGGGCCGTGCCGGCCAGCAGCAGCCCCACGAAGCCGGCGGCAATCCACGGCGCCAGTTCGCGGGCCACGGCCGCGGCGGGACGGCCGCGCGCCACCATCACCGCGGCGACGACGGCGCCGTTGACCCGCACCGGCGCCGCCGCCCAGGCCGGCCCGCCGGCCCGGGCCCGGGGCAGTCCCGAGCCGGGGCTCCGTCCGCCAGCCCCGCAGACCGCGAAGCGGGCCTCGCCTCCCGCCAGCGCCCGCGGCCCGGGCGCCCGCGCCACGCGTCGTCGCCGGCCGCGAGCTGGCGGCGCAGATCCGCCACGAGCGGCGCCGGCGGTTCGATGTCGCTGGCAACCAGGCGCCCGTCGCGCAGGACCAGCGCCGCCGGCCGGGCCAGATCGTCGAACCGCTCGCGCGCCAGCGCCGCCAGATCCGCCCCGGGCGTGCGCGCGGCCGCTTCGCCCAGATCCTCGGCCACCAGCCCGGCCAGATCGGCCACCAGCCGCGGCGGCAACGCTTCTTCGCGCTGCGTCGAGAGCCACACGAAGAAACCGCCCTGGGCCACGAGCATCAGCGCCAGGAAACGCAATGAAGCCGGCGGCGATGCGCCAGTAGAGGCTGCGATACCAGCGGCGGGCGCCCGCGGGCGTGGCGCTAGACATCGGCGAACTTGTAGCCGGCGCCCCACACGGTGAGCACCAGCGCCGGCGCGTCGGTCCCGGCCTCGATGCGCTTGCGCAGGCGCTTGACCAGCGTGTCGACCGAGCGCTCGGTCACGAACGTCTGGCCGGGCCAGACCCGGGCCAGCAGCGCCTCGCGGCTGAACACGATGCCGGGATGCGAGGCCAGCAGGTGCAGCAACTTGAACTCCTGCGCCGTCAGCTCCACGTCCTGGCCGCGCACGCGCACGCGCCGGCGCGCCGGGTCGATGTCGAGGCCGTGCACGGTGATGGCCTTGCCGGCGCCGAGGCCGGCGTCAATGGAGCTGTCGGCCGCCGGCCCGCGCGACCGGCGCAGCAGGGCCCGCACCCTGGCCACGAACTCGCGAATGCCGAACGGCTTGGCCAGGTAGTCGTCGGCGCCGCTCTCGAGTCCGAGCACCTTGTCCGATTCCTCGCCTCGCGCCGTCAGCATGAGCACCGGCGTGGCGGTGTTGGCGCCGGTGCGGCGCATGGCCTTGCACAGCGTCAGGCCGTCCACGCCGGGCAGCATCAAGTCGAGCACCACGAGGTCGAAGGGCGAGCCCGCGAGGCGGTCGAGCGCCTCACGGCCGTCGCCGATGAGCGTGCACTCGAGCCCCTCGAGGCCGAGGTGCAGGGCGATGAGATCGCGGATGTGGCGGTCGTCTTCGACGACGAGGACATGGGACATGCGAGCCGCTGCCGTCCCCGATCTTACGGGGCCTTCAGGGCGCTGGCCGGCCCTTCCGACGGTCTGTCATACTTTTTTCACCGGTCCGCCGCAGCGGCGCCACGCGCGTCCCGTCTCATTGAGCAGGAAGGGCTGGAGGACATACCGATGACCAAGACACTCAAACTCGTGGCCGGCACCGCACTCGGACTCGCACTCGTCGCCGGAGCCGGAGCCGGCGCGGCCGTCGCCCGCGAACAGGGACCGCAGGGCCCCGGCGGCTTCATGGGGCAGGCCGGGCCGGGCGGCCGCGGCATGCGCGGCCCGGGCGGGCCCGGTGGACGCGGCGGCATGGCCCAGGGCCTGCGCGGTCTCGACCTGACCGACTCGCAGCGTGAACAGGTGAAGGCGGCAATGGAGTCGCACAAGGCCGAGTTCGCGGCGCTGGGCACGAAGCTGCGGGCGGCGCGCGAGGCCCTGGGCACGGCGGTCAACGCCGGGACGTTCGACGAGGGAGCGGTCCGGCAGAAGGCCGCCGACCTGGCGATTGTCGAGGCCGACGGCGCGGTGCTTCGCGCCAAGGCCCACGCGGAGGTCTGGGCGCTGCTCACGCCCGAGCAGCAGGCCAAGGCCAAGGCCCGGCAGGCCGAAAGAGAGGCGCGGCGCGGGCAGCGGCAGGAACGCCGCCAGCAGCGCCAACAGCAGTAACGACCGCTTCGGATGCGTGCGGACAGCGCCGGCACGGGCCGGCGCTGTCCATGTACGCGGCCGCTCCCCCGCCGTCGGTCGTGGTGCCTCCCGGCCGGTGACGGGCCGGCGGACCTTTGACTTCGGCGGCCCGGGGTCTATGATGCGCGGTACGGCGTCGCATCAAACTCTGGAGGCAGCATGAAGACCGTCCAGCACGTTCTGCACGCGAAGTCCGGCCCCGTCGTCACCGTCTCACCGGAAGCCACGGTCTACGACGCGCTGGCGCTTGATGGCCCGCTACGACATCGGCGCCCTCGTCGTCGTCGACGACGACGGGATCGCCGGCATGTTCTCGGAACGCGACTACGCGCGCAAGGTCATCCTGCGGGGCAAATCGTCGCGTGAGCTGCTCGTGGCCGATGCCATGACGCGGCAAGTGCTGACCGTGACCCTGCACTGCACCATGGACGACTGCATGGCGATCATGACCGACCACCACGTGCGTCACCTGCCGGTGCTGGACGGCGCCGGCGTCATCGGGCTGGTGTCGATCGGCGACGTCGTCAAGGCCATCCTGGACGAGCAGCGCTTCACCATCGAGCAGCTCGAACACTACATCGCGACGTAGCCGCGCCGGCCTCAGCGCCGCTGGCGGATACGCAGCAGGCGCAGCGCGTTGAGTGTGACCGCCACGGTGGCGCCGGTGTCGGCCAGCACCGCGAGCCACAGCGGCGCCGAGCCGAGCAGCGCCGACACCAGGAACGCCAGCTTGGTGACGAGCGAGATGCCGACGTTCTGGCGAATCACCTGCACGGCGCGGGTGGCGTGCCGCCCCAGGAGCGCGAGGCCCTCGGCCTCGTCGCCCGCGGCCACGAGCACGGCATCGGCGGCGGCCATCGCCTCCGGGCCGTCGCTATCCGCGGCCACCCGCACGCCGACGCGGGCGAAGCCTTCCCGCGTGTAATGGCTGGTCGACGCCGCCAGTTCCAGCGGCGCGCCGCCTTTCACCACCACGCCGCGCGTGGCCAGCGCCGTCACCGCGGCCACCACCGTGACCGGCGTGGAGATGACGAGCGCGCACGGGCAGGCCATGACCAGGAACACGAGAGCGCGGTAGAACCACTGCGCCCACAAGCCGTCGAGGAGCGGCGGACCCACCGCCACGACGACCGCCGCCAGGGTCACGGCCGGGGTGTAGACCGCGGCGAAGCGCTCGATCCAGCGCTCGACCGGCGCCGACTGCTGGCTGCTGTCGGCCGACAACGCGCCTTGGCCGGCCACCGCCGCCAGCGCCTCGCGCGCCCGTTCGAGACTCCAGGACTCGAGGCGATGGGCCACGGCGAACAGGAACGCAACCGCGCCCGCCTCGGCCCATTGGCCGATGGCCGCCGCCCCGGCCGCCGAGAGGCAGACGAGCACGTGCATGTCGAGGCGCAGGTGGCGCAGCGCCGCGAGCGCGCGGGGCCACATCCGCCACAGGCCCACGACCACGGCCAGGCCGTAGGCCGGCACCGCCAGCGGAGCGTGGGCGTGCGCCAGCACGTCGGACCCGGCGTGCCCGAAGAACGCCTCGCGCCAGCTGTCGGCCGCCAGGCCGTCGAGCAGCCAGCCGACGAGCCACAGTCCGCCGCTGACCACCACGTCGAGGTAGTGAGCGGGCGCGGCCGCCGCTGCCGGCGGGCTGCCCGGCCCTGGCGCCAGTTCGACCTCGAGCCCGGTGCGGCTGATCGCAGCCATGACCTGCGCGGCCGAGGTCAGGGCCGGGTCGATGGCCAGGTCGACGCGGCTGTGCACGAGATCGAAGCCCAACTGCACGACCCCCGGCACGGCCTCGAGGGCCCGGCGCACCAGCGCCACTTCGTCGGCGCAGTCCATCGCCGGCACGCGCAGACGCACTTCGCTCAGCGTGGCCGATGGGGCGGGACCTGAAGGTGCCATGGGCGCGGCGGGAATCAGCGCGGCGCCAGCGCCCGGCCCGCCGGCGCCGGCGGGCGTTCGGCGCCCACCGCGGCGTGCGAACGCCGGGGCTCGGCGCCGCCCTCGATGGTGCCGGCGGCGACATCGACCAGCACCGCCGAGGCATAGCCGTAGCGCACTTCGCCTTTGCGGCCGATCTTCTGGAACTTGTGGCCACGGCGCTGGAGGTCGTCGAGCACCCTGTGCGGGAACCGGTCCTCGATCTCGACGCGGGCGCCGTGCTCGAGCGGATCGGCCGGATCGCGGCCGGGCAGGAAGCGCGGCGCCTCGATGGCCGCCTGCGCCCCGAGGCCGCCGTCGATCACGCTGGTGATGACGTTGTAGACCGTCAGCGGGATCCAGGCGTTGCCGGCGCAGCCCACCGCCAGACGCGGCACCAGCCCGCTTCCGGTTTCGGCAAACACCAACGTCGGCACGGTGCCGGTCGAGGAACGCATCAGCGGCACCAGGCTGCCGTAGGCCCCCGGCGTCGTGCGCGTGCTGCGCAGGTGGTTGTTGTAGAGGAACCCGAGGCCCTTGGACACGTAGAACGTGCCGCCCCAGGTGCTGAGCGTCTGGGTGACGGCGATGAGGTTGCCCTCGGCATCGCCGACCGCAAACGCCGTGGTGCCCCGGCCAATGCGGGTCGCCGGCGGGTTGAAGGGCCCGTCGTCGTCGCCCTGGCGCTCGAAGGTCGACGCTCTGGCCGGGTTGATCCGCGCAAAGAGCCGCGCCGCGTGATCCTCACGCAGGTGCTCGGCGTAGTCCACCGGCCAGCGTTCGGGATCGGCCACGCGCCGCAGCGGATCCCGCACCTTCCACGCCTCGATGAGGTGGTGCCAGTAGTCCGCGTCGGTCGTCGTCCGGGCGCCGGCCCGGGGCGCATAGCGGCTCAGCACCTGCAGCGACTCGATGAGCTGAATCCCGGTCGAGATCGGCGGGCTGGCCGAGAAGACGGCGTGGCCGCGGTAGCGGCCGCGCACCGGCGCGCGCTCAATGGCGCGGTACTGCGCCAGATCGGCGTAGGTGATGATGCCGCCGTTGTCGTCCATGTCGGCGGCGATCTTGCGGGCGATGTCGCCGCGGTAGAACGTGTCGGCGCCGTCGCGGGCGATGGCCGTCAGCGTCGCCGCGTAGTCCTTGTTGACGAAGCGATCGCCGGGCTGCGGAACGGCGCCGCCGGGCAGAAAGATGCGCGCCGACTCGGGGTACTTCTCGATGAAGCGCCGGCCCGCGGCGATGCTCGAGGGCAGCGCCTCGTCGAGGACGAAGCCGTCGTCGGCCAGGGTGATGGCCGGAGCGACGAGGTCGGCCCAGCTCACCTTGCCGCTGCCGTAGTGGCGATACAGGTGATCGAGCCCGGCCACGACGCCGGGAATGTTCGCCGCCGCCGGGCCGTCGCCGACGAGGCGGCCGTCGCGCATGATGGCCGGGTTGTCCATCGTGGCGTGGCTGGGCGTCATGTCCTTGTATTCGATCACCGTGGGCGCGGCCATGCCCTTCAGATAGAGCACGGCGGCGCCGTCGCCGCCCAGGCCCGAGGCCTCGGGCTCGACCACGCCCAGGGCGAACGACACCGCGATCATCGCGTCCACGATGTTCCCGCCACGCTCGAAGACGCGCCGGCCGGCCTCCGAGGCGAGCGGGTGTCCAGACACGATCATCGCCCCGCGCGAGGTCACCACCGGCTTGATGAGCGGCTGCGCGGCGACCAGGTCGTCGAGCACGGCTTCGAGCGCGGCGGGGGTGCGCGCGGCCTGCGCGCGCGGACGGTACTGCTCGCCGAGCGCGACCCACGTTGCCGCCGTCGGCCCGCTGCTGTAATAGAGCCGGCGCAGCGTGTCCCAGACGCGGTCGTAGGCCGTCGACCACGCGCGCGGCGAGACCAGTGTCGGGTTCAGGACCGGACCGGCCTCGTCGACCGGCGCCGGCGCGGCCAGGCGCCACATTTGGAAGGCGGTGCGGTCGGCAAAGAGCGGCGGCGCCTCCCCGTGGTCGCGCGTCGGGTTGCCGTTGTAGACCGGATCGGGATCGGGCAGGCCGGTGACGAGCAGCGTGCGCCCGTCGGGCGACCACGCCGGCGCGCCGGGGCGCCGCGAGACGAGCTGTGGCGGGGCGGCGGGTTTCGGTCGGGCCCGGGGCACCGCCGCGCCCTCGGTCTGCGGAAGTTCCACGGTGGCGACCCAGACGGCCCCGACCCCGCCGCGCACGCCGTGGAAGGCCAGCCGGGCGCTGTCGGGCGCCCACGACAGGTGACTCTCGGCGCCGGCCGCCCGGACCACGCGCGTCGGCCGCGGCGGCCGCGCTGCCTCGGGGACCGTGCGCGCGACCCGCGTGCCGAGTGGCACGATGGCGGCCGTCGGGACGGGCAGCGGCATGACCCACACGTCGACGTCGTCGTCGGCCTCGCGCTCGGACACGAAGGCGACCAGCGTGCCGTCTGGCGCCACGCGCGGGTGGGTCTCGTTGTCGGGCGTGTCGGTGAGCGCCACGGGAGTCTGCCAGGCGGACGAGCCCGGAACCGGGCGCACCAGCTGCAGGTCCCACTGCGCCCCGGGATCCGGTCCGACGCGGCCGTGGCGCGGGGCCCGGCGCGCAAACACGATCCGTCCATCCGGCGTGAACGAAGGCCAGCGCTCGTCGCCCGGTTGGGTGGTCACGGCCGTGGCGGCACCGCCGCGCGCTGGCGCCACGTAGATGTCGAAACCGGCGCCGCGATCGGCCGCAAAGGCCACGCGCTCACCGTCGGGCGAGAAGACCGGATCGCGCTCCACGCCGGGCGGCGCGCCGCTGACGAGCGGCGCCGCCTGCCGGCCGTTGGCGGTCATCGTCCATACCGCGTCGAGCGCCGACACGGCTACACGTGTGCCATCGGGCGACCACGCCGGATCCTGCGCGCCGACGAGCGCGGTGTCGGCCGGTTGCGCCGACAGTCCGGATCGGCCGGCGCCGGCCGACAGGGCCAGGGCACCGGTGGCCAGCAGCAGCGCCGCCCGGCGCCGGCCGGCCGCCCGCGCGCCCTTCGCCGGTCGCCTGGTCATGCCGCGATCACTGGGCGCGGACGGCGTCGACGATCTTGCGGGCCGACAGGCCGTAGTGATGGACGAGCTCTTCGGGGGTGCCGCTGTGCGGGATCTCGCGCACCGCCAGCCGCGTGACCACCGCGCCGCCCGGCGCCACGGCACGGGCCACGGCATCGCCAAGGCCGCCGACCGCGTAGTGGTCCTCGACGGTGATGAGCCGGCGCGTCTCGCGGGCGCAGCGCTGCATGGTGGCGGCATCGATCGGCTGCACCGAGTAGGCATCGACGACGCGGATGCTGATGCCCTCGGCCTTGAGCAGGTCGTGGGCTTTGAGCGCCTCGAAGAGCGTGATGCCGGCGCCGATCACCGTGGCCACGTCGTGCGCGCTCTCGCGCAGCACCACCGAGCCGCCGATGGGGAAGGTCGTCTCGTTGGCGTAGATGACCGGCGTCTTCGGCCGCGACATGCGCAGGTAGACGGGGCCGGGGTGGTAGGCGGCTTCCGCCACCAGCCGCTCGGCGCAGACCGCGTCGCTCGGATAGAGCACGGTCATGTTCGGCTCGGCGCTCATCAGGGCAAGGTCCTCGAGCGCCATCTGGGAAGCGCCGTCCTCGCCAATCGACACGCCGGCGTGCGAGCCGGCCATCTTCACGTTCAGGCCGCTGATGGCAGCCATGCGGATGAAGTCGGCGGCGCGCGACAGAAAGGCCGCAAAGGTGGACGGGAACGGAATGGCGCCGCGGCTGGCCAGCCCCATCGCCGCGCCGATCATCACCTGCTCGGCGATGAAGCACTGGTAGAACCGGTCGGGGTGCTTGGCCTCGAAGCGCTCGCTGAACGTGGAGTTCTTCACGTCGGCGTCGAGGGCCACGACGTTCGGATCGGCATCGCCCAGCTTGGCCATGGCGGTGCCGTAGGCTTCGCGCGTGGCCACCAGATCGCCGAGCGCATACTGCGGCGGCGCCACGCTGCTGGCGGTCGGCGGCGGCCCGGCGGTGGCCGAGGGCCGCGAGGGGCGGCGGATCTCGGCGGTGGCGCCGGCCGGTTCGGGCACCAGCTGCGCGTCGAGTTCGGCCAGCGCGCGCGTCAGTTCGTCGCCGGCCTTCAGCGCCTTGCCGTGCCAGCCGGGCTGTCCGGCCAGGAAGCTCACGCCCTGGCCCTTCTCCGTCCGCGCCAGGATCATCGTCGGCTTGCCGGTGGTGGCGCGGGCCTCGGCCAGCGCCCCCAGGATCTGCGCCATGTCGTGGCCGTCGATGACGATGCAGTGCCAGCCGAAGGCGGTCCAGCGCCGCTCGAACGACGCCAGATCGTGCTCGTGCTGCGTGGGCCGGCTCTGGCCGAGCGCGTTCACGTCGGTGATGCCGACGAGGTTATCGAGCGCGAAGAACTCGGCGGCCGCGGCCGCTTCCCACACCGAGCCTTCGGCCGATTCGCCGTCGCCCATGAGCACGTAGGTGCGGTAGTCGCTGCCGATGCGGCGGGCGTTGAGGGCCACGCCGATGCCGGCGGCCAGGCCCTGGCCGAGCGAGCCGGTGGCCACGTCCACGAAGGGCAGCCGCGGCGTGGGGTGGCCCTCGAGATCCGAGGTGAACTGGCGCAGGTTGAGGAGATCGGCGCGGGGGATGAAGCCGGCCTCGGCCCAGGCCGCGTAGAGCAGCGGCGCGGCGTGTCCCTTCGACAGGACGAACCGGTCGGCGTGGTCGTGCTGCGGATGGGCCGGGTCGTATCGCATCTCGGCGAAAAACAGGGCCGCCACGATATCGGCCGCCGACATGCAGGTGGTGGGATGGCCGCCCCCCGCCTCGGTGGTGGCGCGAATCGACTCGATGCGAAGCCGTGTCGCGATGTTCTTGAGCACCGGCACGACACGGGACGTCTCAGCTATCACAGATTTCCTCCGTGCGGAGTGTAGCAGCGCGCTCCGGACACCGGCAACGAAGAACGCGCCGGCGCGGCTGAAAACCGCAGTCTCCACTGACGGATATCGCGCGCCGCACTAGAATGGACAGATGGTCGTTTTCCGCTACGCCTATGTGCTGGCGCTCGTCGTCTGGGTGGGCGGCCTCATCACGGCGGGCGCCTTCGTTGCGCCGGCGGTCTTTGGGGTGCTCGAGGCCGAAGCTGGCGCCCCTGGACGGGTGCTGGCCGGAGCCGTGTTCAGCGAGATACTGGGCCGCGTGCTGGTCGCGGGCGAGGTGGCCGGGCTGGTGATGTTCGTGACCATGACCGTCCTGCGGCTGCTCGGCCCGAAGCCGCTCAGTTACGGCATCCGGGCGCTGCTCATCGGCGGGATGCTGGCCACCAACGCCTACACCGCGCACGTCGTCCTGCCGGAAGCCCGGAGCCTCCGCCGCGACTTGGCCGGACCGGTCGCCCAGATCGGCGCCGACGATCCCCGACGCGTGCGCTTCGATCAACTCCACAGCTTGTCGACGACCCTGGTGATGGGCATCGCCCTGGCCGGCATCGGGCTGGCCGCCTGGGAAGCGCGAGAATAGGTCTTCCGTCCGTATGACACACACCATCACGCTCATTCCTGGGGACGGCATCGGCCCCGAAGTGACCCGCGCCGTCGTGCAAGTGCTCGAGGCCGGCGGCCTGCAGGCCACCTGGGAGCCGTTCGAAGCCGGCGCAACCGCGGTGGCGGCCGGCGACATCACCTTGCCCGAGGCCCTGCTGGCCTCGATTCGCCGCACCAAGGTCGCCCTCAAGGGGCCCATCACCACGCCCATCGGCGCGGGCTTCACCAGCGTGAACGTCGGTTTGCGCAAGGCGCTGGAGCTCTACGCCAACCTGCGGCCGGTGTGGAACCTGCCCAACGTGGTCTCGCGCTACCAGGATGTGGACCTGGTCATCGTCCGCGAGAACACGGAAGACCTCTACGCCGGCCTGGAGCACACGGTCGTGCCCGGGGTGGTCGAGAGCATCAAGATCATCACCGAGGTCGCCTCGACGCGCATCGCCCGCTTCGCCTTCGAGCATGCCCGCCGCCACAAGCGCAAGCGGGTCACGTCGGTGCACAAGGCCAACATCATGAAGCTCAGCGACGGGCTGTTCATCGAATGCGCCCGCCGCGTCGCCAAGGACTTCCCCGAGATCCAGTACGACGAGCGCATCGTCGATGCCGCGTGCATGCAGCTCGTCATGTTCCCGGAGCGCTTCGACGTGCTGCTGCTGCCGAATCTCTACGGCGACATCGTGTCGGACCTGTGCGCCGGCCTGGTCGGGGGCCTCGGCGTGGTGCCGGCGGCCAACCTCGGCGCCGACGGCGTCGGCGTGTTCGAAGCCGTGCACGGCAGCGCGCCGGACATCGCCGGCCAGGACCTGGCCAATCCGCTGGCGCTGCTGCTCTCGAGCGTGCTCATGCTGCACCACCTGCACGAGGACGCCATCGCCGATCGCGTGATGCGCGGCGTCACGACCGTGCTCGCCGGGTCGGTGCGGACCCGCGACATCGGCGGCACCGCCTCGACGACGGAGTTCGCCGACGCCATCTGCCGGGCCATGGACCAGCGGGCATGACCTCCGAGGCGATCGCGCAGGCGGTCTTCGCCCGCGACGAAGTGGCCAAGTATCTCGCCGGCAGCCACGGCATCCACGGCGAGGAGGCGCGGGCGCGCGTCGAGGGCTATCTCGACGAGTTGTGCACCACGCAGCGCTACGAGCTCTACCGCGCGCTCGAGTATCCGCTCTACCCGATCCTGCGGAAGCTCGACCGCACCGACGAGCACGTGGAGCGCCCGCGCGCCGCGGCGGCCGCCAACCGCCGCATCGTCTACGCCTCGAACCACCGCAGCCACATGGACTACCTGCTCGAGCTGCTGGCCCTCGACGACGCCGGCCTGCGCCCGCCGATCATCGCCGCTGGCATCAACCTGTTCGGCGGGCCGCTCGGGCTCATCCACCGGCACGTCACCGGCGCGCTGCCGATCCGCCGCAACACCAAGGATCCGGCCTACCACATCACGCTCAAGGCCTACGTCGCCGAACTGCTGAAGGCGCAGGACTTCTTCTTCTATCCCGAGGGCGGCCGCAGCTACAGCGGCGAGATCAAGTCGCCCAAGACCGGCCTGCTCACCGCCTGCCTGCAGTCGGGGCAGCCCGACCTGGTCATCGTGCCGGTGTCGATCGCCTACGACCTGGTGCTCGAGGACCACGTGCTCGCCCGCCAGAAGGTGAAGCGCCGCCAGCGCGCGTTCAGCCGCGAGGTGGCCGAGATGGTGCGCTACGCCGTGGGCTACCGCAGCCGCGCCTTCGTCACCTTCGGCGAGCCGATCCCGGTCGAGGACTTCTCCGGCGACTCGCGGCGGGCCGTGCTCGACCTCGGGCACCTGGTCATGGAACGCATCGGCAAGCAGGTCAAGGTGCTGCCGACGGCCCTGATGGCAGCGGCCATGGGCCCGTCGATTCCGGAAGAGGCGCTGACCGCGCGCCTCGACCAGATGCTCGAGACGCTCATCGCCGCCGGCGCCAACCTCGACGCGCGGACGTCGTCGGCCGTGATTGCGGCGGCCGCCGGGCCGCTCGAAGACCGCGGCATCATCGCCCGCGAGGACGGTCTGTTCCGCGTGCGCGACCGCGGCCTGCTCCGCTACTACGCCCGCGCCATCGCCCACCTGCTGCCGGCCCCGGCGCCGAGGTCCTGATGCTTGCCGCCACGTCGAAAGCCGTGTTCCACGGCCTGGCCCGCGTCGGCATCGTGCGCCGTCTCGCTTCCCGCTACGGCATGGCCCCGGGTTACGGGTTCGCGCGCCGCTTCATCGCCGGCGAGTCGATCGACGAGGCCATCGCGGCCGCGCGGACGCTCGGCGCCAAGGGCTTCGGCGTGTCGCTCGACTACCTCGGCGAAAGCGTCGCCACCCTGGAGCTGGCCGACGCGGCCACGCGCGATTATTTCGCCATCATCGAGCAGGTCGTCGCTTCGGGCGTCGAGCGCAACCTGTCGCTGAAGCTGACCCAGCTCGGCCTCGACGTCGACCGGGCCACGGCCCTCGACAACCTGCGCCGCATCCTCGAGGCGGCCGCGCCGCACGGCTTCTTCGTCCGCGTCGACATGGAGAACTCGCCCTACACCGACGCCACGCTCGACATCCTCGAGACGCTGTGTCGGCCTCGGCTACCACCAGGTGGGCACGGTGATTCAGTCGTGCCTGATGCGCAGCCCCGGCGACGTCGATCGGCTGAACGCCCTCGGCGCGAGGGTGCGGCTGGTCAAGGGCGCCTACCGCGAGCCGAAGACCGAGGCCTACCGCAAGATGAGCGAGGTCGACGCGGCCTTCGTCGATCTGGCCAGGACGCTGCTCGACCACAACCCGTACCCGGCCATCGCCACCCACGACCCGGCGATGATCGACGCGGTGAAGGCCTACGCCCGCGAGCGTGGCCTCGGCCCGGACCGCTTCGAGTTCCAGATGCTCTACGGCATCCGCCGCGACATGCAGGCGGCGCTTCTGGCCGAGGGCTACCGCGTGCGCGTCTACGTGCCGTTCGGCAAGCAGTGGTTCCCCTACTTCATGCGGCGCCTGGGCGAACGTCCCGCCAACGTGGCCTTCGTGGTGAAGGGCATCCTGCGCGACCGCGACTAGACCTGTTGCACATTCTGCAACGCCAGGAAATGTCTCTGTGACAGGCCCCGTTACAATGACGTTACAGACTGGTTACAACTCAGCGGCACCAGTCGCGAATGAGCCCGGCCAGGGCGTCGCGGCACTGGCGCACGCTCGCCAGGTCGACCCACTCGTCGGCGCTGTGCAGGCCGGCGCCGGTGGGGCCGAAGAGCACCGAGGGAATGCCGGCGGCGCCGAGCACGGCGGCGTCGGTCCAGAAGCTCATGCCGATGGTGTCGGCGCGACAGCCCGCGGCGCGGGCGGTCGTGGTCAGGGCGACCGGCAGGGGATGCGCGTGGTCCACTTCGTATGGTGGCCGGCCGAAGAGCGTGCGTGGCGCGACCGCTGAAGGCGGGGTCGGCGGCGGCCAGTCGCGCCAGGATGCCCTCGACCTCGATCCGCCAGCACGCCGTGCGCTTCCCCCGGCAGGGTGCGCCGCTCCAGTTGCAGCCGGCAGCGATCGGGATAGCTGCTCAGCTCGCCTCCGCCCTCGATGAGCGAGGCGTGCAACGACGCCGGGCCCAGGCGCGGATGCCGCGGGCCGGCCTGCAGCCGGGTGTCGAGTTCCTGCAGCGCCGTGCAGCACGCGGCCCATGTGCAGGATGGCGTCGACGCCTTCGGCCGGACGGCTGCCGTGGGCGGCGCGGCCGACGGTGTCGATCTGCGCCCACTCGAAGCCCTTGTGGGCCACGGCGATGTCGAGGTCGGTCGGCTCGGTGACCACGCCGGCGTCGGCCCGCCAGCGCGTGACCAGCGCGTCGGCGCCGATGCTCGAATGCTCCTCGTCGACCACGCACGCCACCACCACGCGCCCGGCGGCCAGCCCGCCGCCCGCGGCCACGACGCGGACCGCGTCGATCATCGCGGCCACGCCGCTCTTCATGTCCTGCGCGCCGCGGCCGTGGAGCCGTCCGTCCCGCACCACCGGGGCAAACGGCGCGCTCATGCCGGCGACGCCCACCGTGTCGATGTGCCCGCACAGCATCAGCGAGCGGCCGGGGGCGCGTCCGTCGAGCGTGGCCACGACGTTGGGGCGGCCGGGCGCGACTTCCTGCACCTCGACGTGCAGGCCGATGGCCTCGAACTCGTGCACCAGGCGCCTCGCGATCGCCGCCTCACCGGCGGCGCCGGGCACCAGCGTCGGGTTGACCGAGTCGATGGCGACCAGATCACTCAACAGGCGGTCGACGGTATCCACGGTCACAGATTCTGTCAGATTCCGGCGCGGGGATACGATGGGGGCGTGCCCGGGACCGACTCTGCTGGAGCGCTCGACGTGGCCATCGCGGTGGCCGAGGCGGCGCGCGCGCGCGGCGGCCGGGCCGTCGTCGTCGGCGGCTTCGTGCGCGATCGCCTGCGCGGACGGCCCTCGAAGGACCTCGATCTCGAGGTGTTCGGGGTGCCGCAGGACGACCTGCCGGGAATGCTCGCCGCTCTCGGCCGGGTCGAGCCGGTGGGCCGCGCCTTCCCCGTCTACAAGCTCGGACCCATCGATGTGGCCCTGCCCCGCCGCGAATCGAAGAGCGGCCGCGGCCACACCGCCTTCACCGTCGCTGGCGATCCCGACATGCCGTTCGTGGAGGCCGCGCGCCGCCGCGACTTCACCATGAACGCCATCGGTTGGGATCCGCTCACCGACGAGTATCTCGACCCCTTCGACGGTCGCCAGGATCTCGCGACCCGGCGGCTGCGCGTCGTCGACCCGCGCACGTTTGCCGACGACAGCCTGCGCGTGCTGCGCGCGCTGCAGTTTGCCGCGCGCTTCGAGGCCACGCTCGACGACGAGGCCAAGGCGCTGTGCCGCGCCTTGCCCTCGACGACCTCCCGGCCGAGCGGCTGTGGGGCGAATTCGAGAAGCTGCTGCTCGTGGCGGAACGGCCCTCGATCGGGTTCAGGCTGGCCCGGGAACTCGGCGTCGTCGAGCAACTGCTGCCCGAGATGGTGCCGCTCTACGACTGCCCCCAGGATCCGGAGTGGCATCCCGAAGGCGACGTGTGGACGCACACGCTGATGGTCATCGACGAGGCCCGGCGCGGCAACGCCGACCTCGACCGGCCGCGCCTGACCACGGTGATGCTCGGCGCGGTGTGCCACGACCTGGGCAAACCCGAGACGACCGCGCTCATCGACGGCCGCTGGCGCTCACCGGGACACGAGGCAGCCGGCGTGCCCGCCGCCTCGCGCCTCCTCGACCGCTTCAACATCAACACCATCGACGGCGTCGACGTGCGCCGTCAGGTGCTGGGCCTGGTCGCCGAACATCTGCGGCCGAGCGCCTTCTACAAGGCCCAGGACACGGTGAAGGACGGCGCCTTCCGCCGGCTCGCCGCGCGGGTCGACCTCGAGCTGCTGGTGCGCTTCGGCCGGGCCGACTGCCACGGCCGTACCGGTGTCTTCGACTGTTCCGCGATGGACTGGTTCATCGCCCGCGCCCGCGCGCTCGGCGTCGAGCACGCGCCGCCCGCGCCGATCCTGCTGGGGCGCCATCTGCTCGGGCTGGGCGTGGCGCCGGGGCCGCGGATGGGCGAGGTCCTGCGCGCCGTCTACGAACGTCAGCTGGACGGCGAGGTGACGACGCTGGACCAAGCCCTGGCCGAGGCCAGAGGGCACCTGCCCGCTAGCCCTGCGTGATGTACTTGGCGAAGTGGTCCGGCTGCACGTTACCGCCGCTGACAATCGCCGCCACGGCGCCCACCGGCGCGCCCAGGCCCAGCATCACGGCCGCCGTCGCGGCCGCGCCGCTCGGCTCGGCCACGATGCGCGCCGCCTTGAACAACCAGGCCACGGCCCCGGCCATGGCCTCGTCGGGCACGGCCACCAGGTCGTCGACGTACTGCTCGACGTGCGCGAAGGTGAGCGTCCCGGCCCGCATGTTCATGATGCCGTCGCCGATGCTGGCGGTCTTCTCCAGCGTCACCGGATGCCCGGCGTCACGGGCCGCCCGCATCTTCATGGCTCCGGTCGGCTCCACCCCGACGACCCGCACCTCCGGCCGCGTCGCCTTGATGGCCGCGGCGACGCCGGCAATCAGGCCGCCGCCGCCCATCGGCACGTAGACGGTGCCGAGGTCGGGCACCTGTTCGAGCAGTTCGAGGCCAACGGTGCCCTGCCCGGCAATCACCATCGGGTGGTCGAAGGGCGGGATGATCGTCAGGCCGCGCGCGGCGGCTTCCGCTTCGGCGCGGGCCTGCCGTTCGATCGAGGTCGTGCCGGCGAAGATCACCTCGGCGCCGTAGCTGCGCACGCCCTCGACCTTCACGCCCGGAGCCGTCGTCGGCATGACGATCACCGCCGGCACGCCCATCGCCTGCGCGGCCATGGCCACGCCCTGCCCGTGGTTGCCCGACGAATAAGTGATGACGCCGCGGGCCCGGGCGTCGGCCGGCAACTGCGCCAGCATGTTGAACGCCCCCCGCACCTTGAAGGCGCCCATCGGCTGCAGGTTCTCGCACTTGATCCAGAACGGATGCGCCGCCCCCGGACCGGGCCAGGGCAGCGCCATCGTCGGCGTGCGCACGGCCGTGCCGCGCACGCGCTCGGCGGCGGCGCGCACGTCGTCGAGCGTCACGAACGTGGTCGCGTTGGCCGTCATCGCTGCCGGACCTGGGCGAACTGGTCGCCCGTGTTGTAGGTGGGCATCGTGGCGGCCTGCGCCACCTGCCAGGCCAGCGCGGTGAGCAGGCGGATGTCGGCAGCGGCGCCGCTGAAGTCCCAGGCCGGATCGAACTGGTCGCCCGGCTGGTGATAGTCCTTGCCGTTGTAGGCTTCCTGCCGCGCCAGCCGCGCCGCGGCGTCCGCCCCCTCGAACTGCTTGGGCTCGCTCAGCGACAGCGCCGGCACGCCGGCCTTGGCCAGCGGGAAGTGGTCGGAGCGGAAAAAGTAGCCGCGCTCCGGATGCGTGTCGACGCCCATCACGCGGCCGCGCGCCGTGGCCAGCTCGGTCAGCGCCGGGCCGAGCGACGAGCGGTCGGAGCCGAGCATCACCAGGTCCTTCGACGGGCCGAGGTAGTTGGCGCCGTCGATATTGAGGTTCGCGGCAAACTGCGCCATCGGCAGCGGCGGATGGGCGGCGAAGTACTCGCTGCCGAGCAGGCCCGATTCCTCGGCTGTCGTGAACACGAAATAGATCGAGCGCCCCGGCTTGGCGGGGGCGCGGGTCATAGCCTGCGCCATCGTCAGCACGGCGGCGCAGCCGGACGCGTTGTCGTAGGCGCCGTTGAAGATGCGGTCGGCGTCGGGCGCCTCGCCCGGGGCCGGCGCGCGGGTGCCGAAGTGATCCCAGTGCGCCGTGATGGCCACCGCTTCTTTCTCGTTAGTGCCCTTGAGCACGCCGATGACGTTCGGCGAGGTCTTGCGGGCGGCGCGCTGCGTGAGCCTGGCGGTGGCCGTCACCGCGAGCGGCCGGGCCGTGAAGCCGCGCGTGGCCGCGGCCGTCCGCAGCGCGTCCAGGTCCTGCCCGCCGCGCCGGGCCAGGTCGAGCGCCGCGCCGTTCGAGATCCAGGCCTTCACGCCCAAGGCGGGCGCGCCCTCGGCCGGCGGCAGCGAGTACTGGGTGCCGGTCCACGACGACTGCACCACCTGCCATGGATAGGTGGCCGATTCGTCGGTGTGAATCAGCAGCGCGCCGGCCGCGCCCTGGCGCGCGGCTTCTTCGAACTTGTAGGTCCAGCGGCCGTAGTAGGTGAGGGCGGGACCGTCGAAGAGCGCGGGCTCGTCGGCCGGCGCTGGCGGGTCGTTGACCATGATCAGCACCCACTTGCCCTTCACGTCGGCGCCCGCATAGTCGTTCCACTTCTGCTCGGGGGCCACGATGCCGTGGCCCACGAACACGACCTCGCCGCGGACGCCGACCACGGCGTCCTCCACTCCCGAGAACGCCACCACGTCGTCGCCATACCGGTAGGTGCGGCCGGGCACGGTCAGCGTGAAGCTGCGGTCCACGGTGGCTTCGACGATGGGCACCGGCTGGAAGTAGGTGCCGTTGTCGCCGCCGGGCTCGAGCCCCAGGAGCGCCATCTGCGTGGCGAGATAGTTGGCAGCCAGGTCGCCGCCCCGCGTCGCCGGGGCGCGGCCCTCGAACAGGTCGTGCGACAGCAGCTGGGTGTGCGCGGCAATCCGCGCCGCGGTGATTCTCGCCTTCCGCGGGACCGCCGACCGACGCGGCGGCAGGGGGCGGGGCCGGCGCCGGCGACGAGCAGGCGGCAAGACCGAGGAATGCGGCGGCGGCCAGGGCCGCGCCGAGCGGCGAGCGAAGCATCATGGCGAGCAGTATAGCCGCCGCGCACCGCCGTCGCGGGGCCGGCCTACGGACGTCGAAACGCCAGGATGAGCTCGCCGCGCAGGATGTAGCGCGTCGCCTCGTGCCGGAACCCCAGCGCCTCGAAACGCGCGATAAGCTCGGCCCGCGTGTAGTGCGCGATGTGCTCGTCGGCGTAGGCCCCGGGCGCGAAGAAGCCGTAGAGCTTCTCGGTGACCACCCATTCCCAGTTGGCGTAGTCGGGCGTGCCCAGGATCAGCCGGCCGCCGGGCTGCAGCACGCGGACGAGCTCGGCCAGGATCGGCGAGTCCTTGGGCACGTGCTCGATCACCTGCGAACACAGCACGCACGGGAAGCTGGCGTCGGCAAACGGCAGGGCGAAGCCCGAGGCGTGCACCAGCGGCCGCTTGAACCGCCGCGCGTAGCGCAGCTTGCGCAGCAGCACATCGACCGCCACGCTGCCGGCCGGCAGCGCGCCGATGATCCGGCTGGACCCGCAGCCGACGTCGAGCACCGGCCCCTCGCCAGCCAGCAGTTCGGTGACGTGGCGGTGACGCTCGCGCTGCCAGTAGCGCTGCAGCGGGATGGCGCTGTCGTGGGCGCGCGCGTCGTAGTCGGCGCACTCGATCGAGTTGCGCAGTTTCCACAGCCGCCAGAAGGTGCGCAGGTAGTCGGCGGCAAACCGCGTGGCCCGCGCCTGCGAGGCGCCGTGCGGCGCGGCCTCGTAGACAAACGGCACCTCGACGACGCGCCAGCCCTCGGCGTAGACCTGGACCAGGATGGCCTGCAGCGCGTCGAGGCGCGCCGGCAAGGGCCCGAGGCCCCGGAGGATCGCGGCGCGATAAAGGCGCACGCCGCTCGACATGTCGCGCACGCCGAGCGAGAGACCGCGGCCGAAGACTGCGTTCAGCGCGCGGCTCCCCGTGGTCCGCCAGGCCGGCATCCGCGCGGCGCCGCCGGCCACGTAGCGCGACCCGATGATCACCTCGCCGTCGTCGCGGCGGGCCCAGAGGGCCCCGATGATCGGCCCGGGCTGCACGACGTCGGCGTCGATGGTGAGCACCCAGGCCCCCGCGGCGGCGGCGAAGCCGGCCGCCAGCGCCGACCCGTAGCCCGGCAGAGCCTGGGTGACGACGCGCGCCAAGCCGGCCGCGGCCGCCGGCACCGCCGCATCCGGACCGTAGCGCACGACCAGGATCTCGTAGCGGCAGCCGAGCGGCTCGAGCGCCTCCCGCAGCCGCGTCAGCGCCGTGGGCAGATGCCTGCCGTCGCCGTCGGCGGGCAGCACGACCGAGAGGTCGGTCACTCGCGGCTCGCCGCGCGCCGGTACTCCTCGAACAGACGGGGCGCGTTGCCGGTGATGCCGTGCATGGCCGGCGCCCAGCCGAGGGCGCGCGCCCGCGGGCAGCGGACGACCTGGTCGAGGGCCAGCGCGTCGGCGTAGGGCCCCATCTTGGCCCGCGCCTCGGGCAGCGGCATGAAGCGGATGTCGGCCACGGGATCGACGTGCGAGCGGATGGCCTCGGCGATGTCGAGCACGCGCTCGTCTTCGTCGCCGGCGGCGTGGAACACGCCCGACGCGCCGGGCGCGGCCACGACCCGCGCGAAGAGGTCGCCAAGGTCCCGGTCGTAGACGCACGGCCAGCGGTTCTTGCCGTCGCCGATGACGCGCACCAGGCCGTTCAGCGCGTCCTTGAGCATGTCCGAGACGATGCCGCGGGCGCCGCCGTAGACGATGCCGGGCCGCACGACGGCGGTCCGCAACTGGCTGGACTGCGCGGCGAGCACCCGCGCTTCGTGGCCAGGACGCCAGGCCACGAGGTCGACCGGCGCCAGCGCCGCCGTCTCGTCGGCCCCGCCGGGCTGCGGGCCCAGCACCCAGATGCCCGAGGTGTAGATGAGCGCGCGCGGCTGGGCCACGCCGGCCAGCGCCGGCAGGATGACGTCGAGGAACTGCTGGTCCACGGCCGGACCGCGCGGCGTGGCCTCGTAGGCGGTGTGCACCACCGCGTCGGCGGCAATCGCCTGCTTGAGGAAGCGGGCCGGCCCGGCCAGCTCGCCGAGCACGGGCGTCGCCCCGCGAGCTTCCAGGCGCGCGGCCTTTTCGGGATCGCGAACGAGGGCCGTGACGTGGTGTCCGGACCGGATCAGAGCGTCGAGAACGGCCGCGCCGATGTAACCGGTGCCGCCTGTGAGGAATACCTGCATGTGCCGCCGTTCGGGGAGGGCGAGATTCTACTTGGCCTTGCCGGCTGACGCCAGCGCGGCGACGTTTTCCTCAGAGATCCCACACCCGCCCGCCCTCGTAGAAGGTGATGAGCCCGTCCTCGCTGACCTTCAGCACCGGACCGAAGCGGCTGGCCGCCAACGCGGCCGTGGTGCGCGCCCCTTCGGTCAGGCCGTCGGCCTTGGCGTGCTCGCTCGACAGCGGATGCCGGAGGATGGCGCCGACGGCGAGCATGGTGCCTTCGGCGTCGGTGACGGTGGCGCCGTCGAGCGTGGCCAGCGCCGCCAGCACGCTCGGGTCGAGTTCGGTCACGCTGCGTCCGGCCAGCAGGTGCAGCAGGTCGCGGCGCGACGGCGCCAGCGGGTTTCCCTGCGGTTCGACCAGCTCCATGTCGAGCCGGTCGGGCGCGGCCACGAGCTGGGCCAGCGACTCCATCGGCCGGCGCAGCACCACGAAGAGCGCGCCCTGGCGCGCATCCGACAGGTCCAGCGCCGTGCGGAAGACCCGCTCGGACAGCTCGGGATTGCCCACCGCCGCTTGCCACAAGGCGTACTTGGAGGTCTGGTCGAGCAGCCGCCAGTCGGCGTGACTGAAGCTGAACACCTGCGCGCCCTCGGCGAACACCTTGATCTCGCGCCGGGGATTGAGCACCACGCAGACGTGCTGGCCGGCGACGGTGGCGCGGGCGTGGCCGCGGTAGGGCTGGGCGCACGGCACGTCGCCGAGCGCGCCGGAGCCGGCATGGTCGGCCCACCGGCCGATGTCGACGATGTCGAGCAGGCGGCCGGCGCGGTTCACGAGGAACACCGTGCGCAGGCCGTCGGCCAGCCGGTAGAAGCTCTTGATCGAGGCGAGCGCGCCGGTGTAGTGCAGGTCGTCGCGTTCGGCGGCCGGGTAGAGGCCAATCGGATCCTCGTCGGTGCCGAGCAGCAACACGCCGGTGGAGATGGGCTGGTTCTCGTAGGTCGAGAGCGCCGCCACGCGCATCATCTCGATGGCCAGCGCGACTTTGTCGGGGATGGCGGTGACGCCCGGCTGCAACTGGTAGGGCACGCGGTCGAAGAACGCGCCGACGTAGCGGTCCTCGATGGCGCCGCGGAAGAGGTCGCCCCGCTCGACCATCAGCTGCGGGCTGAGGATGGCGCGGTACCGGGCCGACAGCACGGCGCCGATGGCCCGGGCGAAGCGCACTTCGTGGGCGGTGAAGGGGCGCGCCGACGGCACGCGCAGGGTGTAGCGGTTGCCGAACCAGCGGATCGACAAGGCCGCCGGGTCGGCGCTGGGGTCGATCGACAGACGCCCGTCCGACGAGGGCGAAGGTTCGGCCTCGGTTTCGAGGGCGGCACGCTCGAAGAACTGGGTCAGGGCCGACTGGAGCAGGCTGTCGTATTGAGCGCCAACAGCGAGCGCGGGCGGCAGAGTGGCCATAAGATCGCCATGAAATAATAGTCCACGGCCGCTCTCGACCCGATCGTCGCGGGGCAGGCTCGAACCGGGCCACGGTTGGTGGTTGCCCGCTTCGGGCGGATGTGGCACACTTCTTGGTTGGAGTCCATTTGAGCAAAGACGATCTGATCGACATGCAGGGCACCGTGGTGGCCGTCCACAGCGGCGGCCTGTATCGCGTGCAAACCGAATCGGGACACGAAGTGTTGGCTCAGCTCAGCGGTCGCATGCGCCGTTTCCGCATCAAGGTCGTGCCGGGTGACCGTGTAACGGTAGGTGTCTCGCCCTACGATCCCGTCCGCGGGATCATCACGTTCCGCGCCCGTTAGCCAGGCGCCATTTTGAAGCCGCCCTCATCCTCCTCTCCTTCCACTCGACGTCGGCGCAGCGGTCCGTCGCACGGCCGCCGTTCCTCGTCTGCGCCGATGCGCGAGACCGCGCCGGACATCGCCACCGACATCCCGTGGGTGCTGGCCGACGACGTGCCGCCGGTCACCTTCGCCTCGATGGGCCTCGACCGGCGCCTCATGGCCGGCTGCGCCGACATGGGCTACGCCGAGACCCGGCCCGTGCAGACGGCGGTGATTCCCCTGGCCCTCGACGGCCGCGACGTGGTGGCCTGCGCCGAGACCGGCACCGGCAAGACGCTGGGCTTCGTCGTGCCCATGCTGCAGCGCCTGCTCATCGAACAGCCGCCCTACGGCGACGAGGCGCGCGAGCCCTACACCCGCGCCCTCATCCTGGCCCCGACCCGCGAACTGGCCGCCCAGATC
The DNA here is from genome assembly GCA_963834325.1 of uncultured Acidobacteriota bacterium. Lineage (GTDB taxonomy): Bacteria > Acidobacteriota > Vicinamibacteria > Vicinamibacterales > UBA2999 > CADEFD01. The sequence continues at coordinate 112,405 of CAWIBL010000012.1, read as the reverse complement.
GAAGACACCATCGTCGGCCTCACCTACCACACGCCGTGCTCGAGCGTGCCGGTCTACGGCGGCGTCGAGATGGGCCCGCAGGAGCGCGCGCTCAAGGCCGGGGTCGACATCGTCGTCGCCACGCCGGGCCGCCTGATGGACCACATGCGCCATTCCTCGGGCGACTTCGTCCGCGTGCAGACGCTGGTGCTCGACGAGGCCGACCGCATGCTCGACATGGGCTTCTGGCCCGACGTCCAGCGCATCCTCGGCTCGCTGCCCAAGGATCGGCAGACGCTGCTCTTCTCGGCCACGATGCCCAACGAGATCGTGACGCTGGCCAAGGAGATGCAGCGCGATCCGCACTACGTGCAGATCGGCCGGCGCCAGGGCGCGGCGCGCACCATCACCCACGCCATGGAAGAAGTCGAAACGCGCGACAAGGTCGACCGCCTGGCCAAGTTCATCCGCGCCGAGGCCGACGGCCCGGTGCTGGTCTTCGTGCGCACCAAGATCGGCGCCGACAAGGTGGCGCGCAACCTGCAGGCCAAGGGCGTGCGGGCGGCGGCGCTCCACGCCGACCGGACGCAGATCGATCGGCAGCGAGCCGTCGAAGGCTTCCGCTCGGGCTTGCACCCGGTGCTCGTGGCCACCGACATCGCCGCGCGCGGCCTCGACATCGACGGCATCGCGGTCGTGGTCAACTTCGAAGTGCCCGACACGAAAGAAAGCTACGTGCACCGGGTCGGACGTACCGGACGCGCGGGGTCGAGCGGACGGGCGTTGACCCTGGTCGCGCCCGAGCAGAAGCGCGAATGGCGCGCAATGGAGGCCGCTCTTGGACTCACAGTGGCCTAACGACACGCCGCCGGCCCCGCCGGCGCCGCCGACCGCCCCGGCGGCCGAACTGTCGCCGGCGCACGTGAAGTTCAACTCGTGCCGCTGGCAGCGCGCGGCCGAGGGCGACATGCCCGGCCTGCTGCGGGCATCGCGACGTGCTGCCGATGGCCGGCGCGACCACGTTCAGCCCCGACTCGTGGTGCACCGACTGCGGGTACTACAAGGCCAAGCGCGCGCCCAAGCCCCGGCCGGCGCCGGAAGCGCCGTATCGCTGGAACTCGTGACCGGCCGCCGCTGAACCGGCCAGGCGCGGTTCAGCGCGGCGCCGGATCGTCGCCGAATTCCTTGGCCAGATCGACCCACTCGCCGTCGGGCGCCAGGAACTGGTAGGCGCGCCAGTGCTGGCGCGCTTCGCCCGACCGGCCCAGCTTCTCCAACGTCACCGCCAGGTAGAAGTGCGCCTCGGCGTACTGGCCGTTCAGCGACAAGCGCGCGCCGGTAGTGATCGACCGCATCGCCGTGCCGGCCCAGGTCGTGGTGGATGTTGCCGAGGTTGAAGTGCGCCTCGAAGAAGCTGTCGTCGAGACGGATAGCCCGCTCGTAGAGCGCCTGCGCCTCGGGCAGTTCGTCGCAGGCGTAGCGGATGTTGGCCAGGTTGATGAGCGCCGGCACCAGGTCGGGCTCGTCGTGCAGGGCGCGCCGGTAGGCGCGAGCCGCCTCGGCCTGACGCTCGGGCGTGCCGTCGTCGAGGATCGAGCCGTCGAGGAACGCCTGCTCCGCGCCCGTCGACCGGCCGCTGAGCCGTCGAGCGTGACGTCGGCGGCAGCCGACCGGGCCGAGGGCATCGACGGCGGCTTGCGGGCCAGCGCGATGATCCGCGCCGGCTCGGCGTCGAGCCGGAAGTCGAACGCCAGCTGCCCTTCCTTGCCCACCTGCAGATCGCGCAGGGCGGCGCGGAAGGCCACGCCTCGTTGCAGCTCGCCGTGCAGCTGCCGCAGCAGGCTCGAGATCCTGGAACGAGAACTGCGTGCCCCCGCTGCCGCGCTGCGTCGGCGTGATGAAGCCCCACTTCTGCAGGTAGCGGATGTGGTCTTCGCGAAGCGCCGGATACATGCCGAGCACGTCACGCGCGGGCGACGAGGCAGGCGGGGACAACGGCGGAGCGGAATCGCTCGGGTCGGCGGACATCGCTCCATTCAAGATGGCGAATTGATGAGTCCATGTCAACGCATCTTCAGCGGGCCGCATAGAATACGGCCATGATCCTCGCGGCCGACGTCGGCGGTTCGAAGACGTTCGTAGGCTTGTTCGAGCCGACGCGGCCGCGGCCGCGACAGCTCGACGTGCGCGAGATGCGCACGCTCGATTTCGACGGCCTGCCGCAGCTGCTGCACGCGGCGGTGGGCGAGGTCGGCACGCGCGTCCAGGCCGTGGCCCTGGGCATCGCCGGGCCGATCCTCGACGGGGTGGCGACGATGACCAACGTGCCGTGGCGCGTCAGCGGCGCCGAGATCACCGAGGTGACCGGGGTCGGCGACGTGCGGCTGCTGAACGATCTCGAAGCCATGGCCCACGGCGTCACGGTGCTGCACGACGACGAGCTGCACACGCTGCAGGCCGGACGTCCCTCGCCGCACGGCAACGCCGCGCTCATCGCCGCCGGCACCGGACTGGGCGAGGCGATCCTGCACCGCGTCGACGGCCGCATGCGGCCGGTGCCGTCGGAGGCCGGGCACGCCGACTTTGCCGCCCGCACCGACGGCGAGCTGGCCCTGGTCACCGCGCTGCGCGCGCGCTACGGCCGCGTCGATGTCGAGCGGGTGGTGTCGGGCCAAGGGATGATCAACATCGCTCGCCACACGCACGGCGGCTCGCGCTGCTCGGTGGTGGGCGATCTCGAGGCCCCGGGCGCCGCCGCCCGCGTCTCCGAGGCCGGCACGCCCCAACGCGCGCCCGAGTGCCCGCAGTGCGCCGCCGCCGTGAGCCTGTTCGTCGGCGCCTACGGCGCCGAGGCCGGCAACCTGGCCCTGCGCGCCGTCGCCACTGCCGGGATCTACGTCGGCGGGGGCATCGCCCCGAAGCTGCTGGAGGCGCTGCAGGAGGGCGGCTTCCTGGCCGCCTTCGGCGCCAAGGCGCCGATGGAGGAGCTGCTCGCCAAGATGCCGGTGCACGTCATCCTGAACGACCAGGCCGGGCTCATCGGCGCCGCCGTGGCCGCCCTCGAGCCGCGGTGACCGCCGCGCCGTCCTTGACCGTATCTGTTTCAACGACTACCGTGTGGTCATGGGCATTCTGCAGGACGACCTGAAGCAGCGGCAGCCGTTTGCCGGTCCCGAGGAGGAGGCCTATCTCAACCTCGTGCGGACCACCGACTTCCTCAACCGCGAGGTCGCGGCCGTCTTGAAGCCGCACCAGTTGTCGGAGGCGCAGTACAACGTGCTGCGCATCCTGCGCGGCGCCGGCGAGGCCGGCCACGCCTGCTCGGAGATCGCTTCCCGGCTGGTGACGCGCGACCCGGACGTGACCCGCCTGCTCGACAAACTCGAAGCCCGCGAGCTGCTGGCGCGCTCGCGCGAACACGCCGACCGGCGCGTCGTCACCACCCGCATCACCGCGCAGGGCCTGGCCCTGCTCAAGACCCTCGATCGGCCGATGCGCGAGGCCGTGGAGCGCATGCTGGCGCACCTCCCGGCCAGGCAACTGCGCGCGCTCACGAACCTGCTGGAGCTGGCGCGCCGCGGCGACCCGGGCCGCGCCGCGCGGCCCCCGACGACGGCCGCCCCCGCGACGCCGGCAGCGCGTCCGGGACGCCGTCCGAGCGCGCGTTCCAAGCCCTGACGGCGCTGGCGTCGCTCAGGCGAGCGCTGGCGCCCGCACGGCGGCGCGCAGTTCGTCGAGTGTGCCGCGGGCGGACGGGTCGGCGGCGAGGCAGCGCGTCACGGCGGCCATCGCCGCCGGCGGCCCGTCGGCCGGCAGCGCGGGCGGCGGCACGGTGAGCATCTGGCCGATGAGTTCCGGCAGCGACGGCGCGCGGTAGGGCACGCGGCCCTTGACCATCTGATACGCCACCACGCCGACCGTGAACAGGTCGGTGGCCGCGTCGGGGAGGCGGCCGGTCAGAACCTCGGGCGCGAGATACGGCAGCTCGGCGTCGCTGGTTTCGTGGCCGCGCAACTGCCCTTCCGGCAAGGTCGCCAGCACGTCGGCCAGCGCGCGGATGCCGCCGGTCGTGAGCACCAGCCGCTCCGCCGCCCCGCTGCCGGTCACGCGAATCGTCTCGGGGTTCACGCCGGTGAGCAGTCCTCCGTGCTGGTGCAGGGCCTCGGCCGCGTCGGTCATCTGGAGGATCAGGCGTCGCGCCCGGGCCCACGTCAGCGGGCCGGCCGACAGCACCTCCCGCAGGCTCGGGCCGTCGACGAGATCGGTGACGACGAAGACGCCGGACGCGTCCTCGCCGAAGTCGCGCACGTGCAACAGGTGCTGGTGGCGCACCTGCAGCGTGCGGGCCTCGCGCAGGAAGCGGCCGCGCAGCGCTTCCCAGTGCGGCTGGCCGGCGCGCTTCAGGTGACGGATGGCCACCGGCGTCGACAGCGCGCGATGCGTGCCCCGGCGCACGACGCTGCCGAAGCGCCCCGGGCCGAGCACGTCGCCGAGGTCGTAGCGCGACAGCAGGCCGTCGCCGTCGAGGGTTCCGGGCGCCGGCGGCGCCGTGTCGCGTGCTGGCCGCCAGTGCCGTGGCCAGCGCCGCGGCGAAGGCCGCCACGCTCGGCCAGCGCTCACCCGGCGCCCGGGCCATGGCTCGCCCGAGCACGGCATCGACCGTCGCCGGTAAGGCCGGGTGCACGGAGCTGGCGGGAGGGGCCGCGCCGCTCAGCACCTGCTGCGCCAGCGCCAGCGGCTCGACCGCCTCGAAGGGACGCCGGCCGGTGAGCATCTCGTAGGCGACGACAGCCAGCGCGTACTGGTCCGCGGCGGGGCCCACGGCCTCGCCGGCCAGCTGCTCGGGCGGCGAATAGGCAAGGGTGCCGAGGAACATGAACGGCTGCGTGAGGCGGGTGACGTCGGGCGGCTGGGCCAGCGCGGCCAGCCCGAAGTCGATGACCTTGTAGACCCGCTCGCCCGACCCGTAGCGATGGGCGACGATATTGGCCGGCTTGAGGTCGCGGTGCGTGATGCCGTGATCGTGGGCGAGCTGCACGGCGCTGGCCACCACGTCCAGCACCTCGAGAGTGCGGGCCGCGCCGAGCGCGCCGCAGAGATCGAGCTCGTCGCGCAGGCTGGGTCCGCTCAGCAGCTCCATCACCAGGAACGGCCGCTGCTGCGCGTCGACGTCGAAATCGAGGATCGCGACGATGTTCGGGTGGCGCAGCCGGGCGCAGGCCCGGCTCTCGCGCAGGAACCGCTCGCTGGCCTCAGGTCCGCCCTCGGCCGAGAGCAGCGCCTTGATGGCCACCTCGTCGCCCAGCCGCACCCGGCGGGCGCGACAAACCTGTCCCATGCCGCCGGCGCCGAGCGGCCCGAGGATCTCGTAGCGCCCGTCGATGACGTCGCCGGGGGACAGCACGCGGCCCAGTCTAGCGCAGCTCGCCGGCGCGGCCCGGCGGCGGCGGGCACGCTCGTCCTCCTCGGGGGCGGCCGACGGCCTACGCGTGCGCCAGCGGCGGCGCGGCCCGGGCCAGCACGTGCGCGAGCCACAGGTCGGCGAGCTTTTCCTGCACGCTGTTCTGCCGCAGCCGGGCCCGCAGGTTGGTGAAGTCGACGCGGTCGAGTTCCTGGTCCTGGTTGTAGCAGGAGAAGACGAACTCCTCGCGGCCGGTGGCCGGATCGACATGGCGCTGCAGGCACTGCGCGCACACTTCCTTCATCATGCACTGCATCGGCGAGTTGATGCTGCCGATGGCCACGTGTCCCGGCTGCAGGTGCGGGGCCAGCACGCCGTGGCGCGCCTCCCGGACCGCGTTCATCATCCGGTCCGAGCCGATGGCGATGATGCGGCCGACCGACGGCAATGGCACCAGCGGCTCGGCGAGCCGGCCCTCGGCGTAGGCCACCATGGCCTGCACGATGTTGCCGCGGAAGTGATGGTCCTGGGGCCGCGACGGGACGATCGGCACGCCGGCGTCGGTGGCCCATACGACCTGGTCGGTGGCCGCTTCGATGTCTTCGCGCTTGAAGAGGTCGCCGCCGTCGCGGTAGCCGGCGAAGTAGAGCACGCGGTTGCCGCGCGCCTTGAGGGCCCGGGCAATCGAGAACAGCACGGCGTTGCCGAGGCCGCCGCCGGCCAGCAGCACGGCGTCGGTCTCGGGGATCTCGGTGGGCGTGCCCGTGGGCCCCATCACCACCACCGGCTCGCCCGGCTGCAGGAAGGCGCACAGGCGACTCGACACGCCCATCTCCAGCGTGATGAGCGACAGCAGCCCGCGTTCGCGATCGACCCAGGCGCCGGTCAGCGCGATGCCTTCCATCACCAGCGCCGAGCGCTGTCCGTCGGCGTCGAGGCGGGCGCTGCCGCGCTCGAAGTTCTGCAGCCGGTAGAACTGGCCGGGTTCGAAGTGCCGGGCCGCGGCCGGCGCGCGGACGATGACCTCGATGATTGTCGGCGTCAGCCGATCCACGCGTTCGACCCGCGCCAGCAGTTCGTCGTCGAGCCGGGCGACGAGCCCGTGCCAGGCGGCGTCGCGCGAGGCCTGCCCGGCCGCATCGAGGCCCTGCAGATGGTCGGCAAAGAGGGCCACGACATGGCGATAGCCGTGTTTGGCCGAGGCCATCGCCTTGACCACGTTGCCGTTGTAGCGCGGGTGGTTGTCGCCGTAATAGCTGACGAAGCGTCCGTCGCGGGCGTAGGAGGTGAAGAACCCGTCGGCATCCGGAGCCAGGCCGAGCTGCCCGTCGGCCCCGCGTTCGACGCGGTAGCCCGTGAAGTAGCGGCCCTTGCCGTCGAGTTCGAAGGTGCCGGGATGCTCTTTCTCGTAGGTGATGTTCGGGGCCGTGCCGGCGGCCACCATCACCGACCGCGCCGGCAGCTCGATCCGTTCCTTCGACCCGTCGGCCGTGCGCCGGGTGAAGGCCATCGCCGCCACGTGCCCGAACTCATCGGCGACCGCTTCGATGGGCGCGAGGCCTTCGGCAAAGGTGATGCCCTCCTCGAGCGCCTTCTCCACTTCCTCGTGATTGAGCCGGTAGGCGGGCGCGTCCTGCATCTGCTTGCGGTAGGCCAAGGTGACGCCGCCCCAGGCGCGCACCAGCGGCACGAAGTCGGGCAGCTCGCCGGCCGCGGCGGCGCGGACCCGCTCGGCCCGCACGGCCCGGCCGTGCTCCAGGAACTCGTCGAGGATGCCCTGCTCTTCCGCGTCGAGGACGGCGCGCACGACCTCGGTCCCGGCGGCGGCGGTGAGCGCGTCGTGACGGTCGAGCATCTTCTCGACCTGCAGCGGATAGTAGGCCAGCAGTTCGGTGGCCGTGTCGACGCCGGTGAGACCGCCGCCGATGACCACCGCCGGCAGGCGCACCTGGAGAACGGCGAGCGCGTCGGCCTTGAAGGCGCCGGTGAGCTGCAGCGCCATCAGGAAGTCGCTGGCCTTGCGGATGCCGCGAATCAGGTTGTTCTTGATGTCGATGATCGTCGGGCGGCCGGCCCCGGCGGCAATGGCCACGTGGTCGATGCCGTGGGCCCACGCCTCGTCGATGGGGAGCGCGCCGCCAAAGCGCACGCCGCCGTAGATCCGGAGGCGCGTGCGGCGGGCCAGCGTGAGATGGATGAGCGACAGGAAGTTCTTGTCCCAGCGCACGGTGATGCCGTACTCGGACACGCCGCCGAAGCCTTCGAGCACGCGAGCGTCGAGCGGCTGGTAGATGTCGGCCCACCGCCGCACCGGCTGGGGCGGACGTCCGGGACCGCCGACGAGCGTCGCCTCGGGCGGTTCGATCTTCAACCCGTCGATGGCGACGACGCCGAACCCTTCGTTCAACAGGTAGTGCGCCAGGGTGTAGCCGGCGGGCCCGAGGCCGACGACGAGCACGTTCTTGCCGTTGTAGGGCACGGCGTGCGGCCGGGCCGCGTTGAGCGGGTTCCAGCGCGTCAGCAGCCCGTAGATCTCCACGCCCCAGGGCAGGTCGAGCACGTCGGTGAGCACGCCGGTCTCGGCCTGCGGGATGTTGACCGGTTCCTGCTTCTGGTAGATGCAGGCCTTCATGCAGTCGTTGCAGATGCGGTGTCCGGTGCCCGGGCACATCGGGTTGTCGAGCATCACCAGCGCCAGCGCGCCGATGGCGTCGCCGCGCTTGCGCAACAGGTGCATCTCGGAGATCTTCTCGTCGAGCGGACAGCCGGGCAGCGGGATGCCGAGCGGGTTGGCCACGACCATGCCCTGCTTGTCGCGGATGCCCTTGCTGCAGGTGTCCTTGTCGCGCTCGTGGCAGATCACGCAGTAGTGCACTTCGTTCAGCACTTCGCGCGGGGTGTAGCGCGGGTCGGTCAGGGAGAAGCCGTCGCGGCGGCGCAAGGTGTCGTCGGGGCCCGAGAGCGCCTCGGGCAGGGCCGGATCGCGCCGCGTCACGTGCACCAGATGCCCGTAGTCGAGCGTCTCGGGGAAGCGGAACACGACCCAGTCCTTGAGGGCCGGGGCGTGGACATGGGCCGCGCACCAGCGGCGCAGCGACTCGATTTCGGCGGCCACGGCCGCCTTGGCGGGCTCGTCGTCGGCCTCGCGCGCCGCCACTTCGCGATCGAGCAGCGCGCAGCCGGCCGCGGCCACGAGCATCTCCTTGGCCGCCAGATCCACCGCGCCGGCCGTCGCCGCCTCGACGTAGGCGTGGTCGCTGGCGCTGGCGGTCACGAGCGCGCCGCCCTTGAGCAGCGGCAGCACGCGGCGGCGGACGAAGTCGGCCTTGAACCGGAACAGGTCGTCGTAGGCGCGCGTGGCCGCGGCCAGGGCCTCGGTGTCGGGCCCGACGGCAAATAGCCGGGCGAGAAACCGGCTGACGTGGGGAGCCATCGCCACGAGCAGGTTCGAATACTCGACCGGGCCGAGGCCGGCCCCGCTCGGATGCGCCGTCCAGCGCTCCCACAAGGCGGGCTCGGCGGCGACGACGTCGGCGGTGAACGCGCGATACAGATCGGCCAGCCGCGCCGGCTCATGGAGATCCGCGAAGGTGAAGCCGGGCAGGCCGAGCGGCTGGAGGGCGGAAGGCGTGACACTCATATGGCTAGGAAGGCTCGTCCCGCAGCGGGGCAATTGGCAAAGGTACATCCCTGCTCCACGTGAGTCAAACGAGCGTTCAAATCACCGGCGGCCCCGCCGCCGCGGGCAGGGCCTGCCTTGACTTGCTTCCGAAGCGCTGAGTACGCTCTTGCTCGGTACGCAGCCGCGCCCGTGACCATCCGACTGAACGGCGATCCCTACGAACTCACGGCGCCGCTGACGGTGTCGGCGCTGCTGACCGTCCTCGGCATCGACGCGCGCCGCGTCGCGGTCGAGTTGAATCTGGCCGTGCTCAAGCGGGCCGCCTACGACACCACGGTGATTCAGGCAGGGGACACGATGGAAATCGTCAATTTCGTGGGCGGCGGGGCCCCGGGCGCCACCCGCGGATGACGGCCCCCGTTTCGGCCGCCGACCCGCTGGTCATTGCCGGCCGCACCTTCCACTCGCGGCTCATCCTCGGCACGGGCAAGTACCCTTCCCACGAGATCATGCAGGCGGCGCACCGCGCCGCCGCCACCGAGATGGTCACCGTGGCCGTGCGCCGCGTCGACATCACCCGGCAGTCGGCGTCGCTGCTCGACTTCATCGACGCCGACGCCATCATGCTGCTGCCCAACACCGCCGGCTGCTACACCGCCGCCGACGCCGTGCGCACGGCGCACCTGGGCCGCGAGGCCGGCCTGTCGAACTGGGTCAAGCTCGAGGTCATCGGCGACGAGGCCACGCTCTTCCCCGACACGGCGGCGCTCGTCGAAGCCACCCGCGAACTGGTCAAGGACGGCTTCGTCGTGCTGCCCTACACCAACGACGATCCGATCGTCTGCCGCAAGCTCGAAGACGCCGGCGCCGTCGCGGTGATGCCGGCCGGCGCCCCGATCGGCTCGGGCCTCGGCATCCAGAACCTCACCAACCTGCGCATCATCCGCGAGCAGTCGCGCGGTCCCGGTCATCGTCGACGCCGGCGTCGGCACGGCCTCGGATGCCGCCATCGCCATGGAAGCCGGCGCCGACGCCGTGCTGCTCAACACGGCCGTGGCCGGCGCGCGCGATCCGGTGGCCATGGCCGCGGCCATGAAGCATGCGGTGCTGGCCGGCCGGCTGGCCTACTGCGCCGGGCGCATCCCGCGCCGCCTCTATGCGACGGCGAGCAGCCCGCTCGACGGCCTGGTGGGCGGCTGACGACGTCCGCCCCGGTCGTGCGCACGGTGTCGGTCGACGACCTGGCGCGCCTCAAACGCGACCGCGACGACGCCGACGCGCGCTACAACGCGGCGCTCACCGCGGTCGATCAGGCCATTCAGCGCGTGGGCGATCTGCCCCACCCGCCGCCCGGCCCCGACGAACTCCAGGTCACGCCGCTCAACGAGCAGTGGGACATCCTGCTCGCCCCGCCGCCGTTGCCGGGGTGGCGCGGCCGGCTGGCCGGGTTCGTGTGGCGAATCGTGCAGCCGGCGTTGGCCGCGCAGCAGCGGTTCAACGCCACGCTCGTGGCCCACGTCAATGGCAACCTGCCGCGCGAGCGGGCGGTGACCGAGGCCATCGCCTCGGCCATCGGGCTCGTCCAGCGGCACATCGAGGAATCGGCGCACTTCCAGTCGGCGCTGGTCCTCTACCTGCAGACGCTCACGCCCTACGTCGACACCAAGGATTACGAGTTTGCCGGCCTGGCCAAGCGCACGGCCGAGGACGCGCACGTGGCGCTGGCCCGGCTCGATGACGTCACGCGCGGCCTGGCGGCGGGCCTGAGCGGCCTCTCCGACGAGTTGCTGAAGCGCTACGACTCGCTCTCGAGCCGCGACCAGCGCTACGACACGCGCCTCACCGACCTGGGGACGGCGCTGGCCGTCGTGCAGCAGAACGCGCTGGCGCTGCGGCGGGAGCTCGCGCGCGGCCTCACCGCGCCGGCGGCCCCGGCGTCAGGGACGGCACCCGGGTCGCCGGCCGCCCCGCCACCGGCGGTTGCGGTCGCGGCCGCGCCGGGGACCGAATCCGGGCAACAGATGCTGGCGAGCGACCGCCTGCACAGCCAGCAGTATGCCGGCTTCGAGGACCTCTTCCGCGGCAGCGAGGACGAGATCAGCGGGCGCCTGGCCGACTACGTGCCGATCTTCGCCGGCGCCACCGACGTCGTCGACATCGGCTGCGGCCGCGGGGAGTTCCTGGAACTGCTGCGCGGGGCCGGCATCGCGGCCCACGGCGTCGACTTGAACCACGAGATGGTGGAACGCTGCCGGGCCAAGGGCTTCACCGTCACCGAGAGCGACGGCCTGTCGTTCCTGCAGGCGGCCGCACCCGGCAGCCTGGGCGGCCTCATCGCCACGCAGGTCGTCGAGCACCTGCAGCCCGACTATCTGCTGCGCTTCCTGGCGGCCGCCGCCGACGCCCTCCGCCCCGGCGCGCCGATGGTGCTCGAGACCATCAATCCGGCCTGCTGGAGCGCGTTCTTCGACAGCTACATCCGCGATCTCACCCACGTGCGTCCGGTCCATCCCGACACCCTCAAGTTCCTGGTCATCGCCGCCGGCTTCAGCGACACGGCCGTGCAGTGGCGCTCGCCCTATCCCGACAACGGCAAGCTCGAACGGCTGCCGCCAGAGGCGCGAGCGCTGTCCCAGACGGCGCCGGAACTGAAGCCCCTGACCGACACCGTCGATCGCAACGTCGACCGCCTCAACGGGCTGTTCTTCACTTTCCGCGATTACGCCGTCGTCGCCAGGCGGCCATGACGGACGGCGCGTGGCGCCCCTGACCCCGCCGTGACCCGCCCCCTGCACGCGGCGCGACTCCTGGTAGCCGGCGCGGCCCTCGCCGCGCCGATCGTGAGCGCGCTGCTGCTGGCGGCCGAAGGGCTGGCGATCTGGCCGACCCTCGTGGCCCTGGCTGCCGGCGTCGGAGTGCGAGCGGCCGCCCCGGCCTCCACCGTCCCCCTGCTCGTGGCCCTGGCGCTGGCGCCGGTGTGGCAACTGGGCACCGGGCTGGCCACCGGCAGCGTCGAGATCCAGCGGCTGATGCCGTGGCTGGCGGCCATGGGCGGGTGGCTGGCCTGGCCGGCCGGCGCGCCGTGGAGCATCACCGGCACCTGGCGGCTGGGAGTCGTGACCTGGGCGCTCGTCCTGGCCGTGGCCTGGCCGGTGACGGCGCTGCGCGAACTCGACTTCACGCTGAAGACGATCGGCGTGCCGACGCCCAACGGGTCGTTCGGGATGACGCCGCACCTCGCCGCGGCCTTCGTCGCCCTCACGGCGCAGGCGCAACTGGTCGCGCTGCTGCTCTTCGACTGGGCCTGGGGCGCCGGGGAGGCGTCGCGGCGGCGGGCGTGGCTGGCGCTGGCACCGGGGCTGGCCATCGCCTCGCGGGCTGGCCGTGTGGCAGCAGGCGGTGGACCCGTCGTTCCTCAGCGACCAGCCGTGGATTGCCCTGGCCCGGGCCGCCGGGCCGTTCTACGACGCCAACGCGATGGGGGCGCTGGCGGCGCTCTTCACCGCGGCGCTTGCCGGCCCGGGTCTGCGCCCCGCGGCGGTGCCGCGGCTCGTGTGGAGCGGCACCTGGGCGGCGCTGGCGCTGGCCGGGGTGGCGGCCTCGGGCTCGCGCACCGGCCTGGCCGCGCTGCTCGTGAGCACCGTCGTGGCCGGGCTCGTCGGCCTGACGTGGCGGCGGCGGGCGGTGGCCATCGGTGTGCTGGCAGGGCTGGGCATCCTGGTGGCGCAGTTCAGCCACGGCCAGGGCGATGCGGCGGTGGGCGATGCGGTATGGCGGCTGGGCGGCACCGTGCGGCGGGTGGCCGACGGCGGCGCGGCCACGCTGCTGGACCTGGCCTGGCGGCGCGACGGCTACGGCCCGGCCTCGATGGCGGTCGTTGCCGACCACCCGTGGGTCGGCGTCGGTCCGGGCACCTTCGGCAGCGTCATCTCCGACTACGCCGCCACCATCGGCCTCCGCCTGCCGCCCGACAACGCGCAGAACTGGTGGCGCCAGCAACTGGCCGACCTGGGCCTCATCGGCGGCGCCGCACCCCTGCTCTGCTCGGTCCTGGCGCTCGTGGCGGTCGTGCGCTCCTGGCGGCGATCGCGTGGCGACGCGGCCCGCACCGCGCCGCTGCTGGCGCTGGGCCTGATGGCGATGGTCAGCCCGGCCACGCAGCACCCGATGCTGCAGGCGCTCGTCGGCCTGCTGGTGGCCCACGGCGTGGCGCCGCGCGACCAGACGGCGGCGGCCGTGCCGCGGGCCGACGACGGCGCGGGCGTCGGACGCGGCCCGGGCGACAGCGGCGGCGCCGCCGGCCTGATCGCCTGGACGCTGGCCCTCGCCTGCGGCCTCGGCCTGGCCGTCGAAGGGTGGACGGCATTCCGGCCGCCCGACCGGGCTTCGCGCTTCCACTTCATCTACAACTACGGCCTGTGGGACACCGTCGAGACGCCGGCCGGCACCGGCCGGCGGGCCGCCCAACGCGCGGTCGCCGTCTTCCCGCCCGGTGGTCCGGTGCTGGTCACGCGCGTCGTCCTGCCGCACGACGACCTCGCGCAGTCGCCCGTCGTCGTCACCGTGTCGGACGGCCACCGCGTGCTGTGCCGGCACCAGGCGCGCGATCACACGCCGTTCGAGTGCCGGATGCCGGTACCCGAGGGACGCTGGCCGTTCGTGCAGGTGGATGTGAGCCGGGCCTGGCACACCGCCGACGGCCTGGAGCAGTCGGCGCTCCTGTCGGGCCGCTTCGAACGCTAGCCGGCGGCCAGGAAGTCGCCGATGGCGCCAACCACCTGCTGGAGCTGATCGTCGCGCAGTTCGCCGAAGATGGGCAGCGCCAGCACCCGCGCCGCGGCGGCGTCGGCGTGCGGGAAGCGGTCCGCTGCCGAGGGCAGGTGCGCGAAACAGGCCTGGCGATGGAACGGCACCGGATAGTAGATCTCGGTGCCGATGCCGCGGGCCGCCAGGAACGCGCGCATCTCGTCGCGCCGCGGCACCTGCACCACGAACTGGTTGTAGACGTGGTAGGCGCCGGGACGCTCGTGGGGCAGCGTGACCGCGCCGGTCAGGCCGGCCTCGGCAAACAGCGCCCGGTAGCGGGCGGCGTTGCGGCGCCGGGCCTCGGTCCAGCCGGCCAGATGCGGCAGCTTCACCCGCAGCACCGCCGCCTGGAGAGCGTCGAGGCGGAAGTTGCCGCCGATGAGGGCGTGATGATACTTGGGCTGCTGGCCGTGGTCGCGCAGCAGGCGCAGGCGATCGGCGGTGGCCGCGTCGTTGGTGGTGACCAGGCCGCCGTCGCCGAAAGCGCCGAGGTTCTTGGTCGGATAGAACGAGAAGCAGCCGCTGTGGCCGAAGCCGCCGACCGCCTTTCCGCCCTCGCGGGCGCCGATGGCCTGGGCCGCGTCTTCCACGATCGGCACGCCCCGCGCCTCGGCGAGCGCGACCAGGCCGGCCATGTCGGCCGCCTGCCCGTAGAGGTGCACCGGCATGATGGCCTTGGTCGCCGGCGTGAGGGCCCGGGCCACGGCGGCGACGTCCACGTTGAACGTCTGCGGGTCGATGTCCACGAAGACCGGCGTCGCGCCCAGGCGCGCCACCGCGCCGGCCGAGGCGAAGAACGAGAAGGTCGGCGTGATCACCTCGTCGCCCGGCCCGACGTTGAGGGCCATCAGCGCCGCGACGAGCGCGTCGGTCCCCGACGACATGCCGACGGCGTGAGCGACGCCGAGGTAGTCGGCCAGCTCGCGCTCGAGGGCGATGACCTCGTCGCCGAGAATGCAGCGCTGGCTGTCGCACACGCGCGTGACGGCGGCCAGCAGCTCGTCGCGCAGGGGCCGGTACTGGGCCTGCAGGTCGAGCAGCGGGACGGGCGGGGCGGCAGGGGTGGACGGCATGGGTCGGGGCGCGTGCCGGACGACCGGTGCGGCGCTTAGCCCAGCACCGCGCCGGGATGCTCGGTGTGACGGGCCATGTCGGCGTCGACCATCATCGCGATGAGCTGCTCGAACGCCACCTCGGGCACCCAGCCGAGATCCTGCTTGGCCTTGGCCGGGTCGCCGATGAGCAGGTCCACTTCGGCCGGCCGGATGAAACGCTGGTCGACCTTCACGTACTGCTGCCAGTCGAGGCCGACGTGGCTGAAGGCCAGTTCCACGAGGCGCTGCACCGTGTGGGTTTCGCCGGTGGCGACCACGTAGTCGTCGGCCTGGGCCTGCTGCATCATCAGCCACATCGCCCGCACGTAGTCCCCCGAGAAGCCCCAGTCGCGCTTGGCGTCGAGGTTGCCGAGGGGGAGCGAATCGCTCAGGCCGAGCTTGATCCGGGCCACGCCGTCGGTGACCTTGCGGGTCACGAACTCGAGGCCGCGCCGCGGCGACTCGTGGTTGAAGAGGATGCCCGAACAGGCAAAGAGGCCGTAGCTCTCGCGGTAGTTGACGGTGATGTAGTGGCCGAAGACCTTCGACACGCCGTAAGGGCTGCGCGGGTAGAACGGCGTCAGCTCGCTCTGCGGCACTTCGCGGACCTTGCCGTACATCTCGCTCGACGAGGCCTGGTAGAACTTGATCTTGGGGTTGACCTGCCGGATCGCCTCGAGCACCCGGGTCACGCCCTGCGAGTTGAACTCGCCGGTGAGCATGGGCTGGTCCCACGAGGCCGGCACGAACGACATCGCCGCCAGGTTGTAGACCTCGTCGGGCTGGGCCTCTTCGATGACCTTGATGAGCGAGAGCTGGTCGAGCAGGTCGGCCGGCCGGAGCGTGATCTGGTCCTGGAGGTGAGCGATGCGCCAGTGGTTCGGGGCGCTCAGGCGCCGCACCGCGCCGACCACGCGGTAACCCTTGGAGAGCAGCAGCTCGGCCAGGTACGATCCGTCCTGACCCGTGATGCCGGTGATGAGCGCGGTCTTTGCCATGGCGATGTGAAGGCTCGCTTAGAGGAAGCACAGGTCCCGGGCGGGCCGACGCGGGCCTGCCGAACCGGGCTAGCGTACCACCCCGGCCGCGCGCCCGACAAGCGCCGGCGGGAGCGTCAGTGCCGGGTCGTGCCCGAGGTCGGCGCCTCCCGGAACTGCAGCGAGGCGACCAGCGTGCGCACACCGGCCTCCTCGCAGAGCCGCGTGAGCTCCGCCAGGCGATCGGCCGGGACCGCGGCGGTGGCCACCACCACCTGCGTCACGCGGCCCGCGGCGATGAGCGGCGCCACCTGCTCCAGGGTGCCGAGCACGGGCACGCCGTGCACGTTGGTCCGGAACTTCCCGCGATCGTCGTCGATGAAGCCAACGACGGTCCAGTCGAGTTCGTGGTTCGAGCGGGCTTCGCGCAGCACCATCACGCCGCCGGCGCCGGCGCCGTAGATGACCGTGCGCGGCCCCTGGCGCTTCTCGGTCCGCAGCAGCTCGCCGAGGGCGCGGAAGAGCACGCGGCTGCCGCACAGGAAGGTGGTGACGAGCAGCCAGTGGATGGCGAAGACGGCCCGCGAGTAGCCTTCGAAGCGATACTGCGTCAGCACCGCCAGCATCGACGCGGCGGTGCCCGCGCTGGTGGCCATGGCCAGGTTCACGAGGTCGCGGATGCCGGCATGCCGCCACGAGTCCTGGTAGACGCCGAACAGGCCGAGCATCACCGCGTGCAGCGCCAGCACGGTCAGCAGCGAGGCCGAGAACACCGCCAGTTCGGCCTCGAGCGAGCCCTCGAAGCGCAGCAGGTAGGCCGAGTAGTAGGCCAGGGCCACGAGCGCGGCGTCGAGGGCGATGGTCGCGACCTGCTTCTTGTACTGGAAGTCGGCCAGCACCCGCACCACGGCCGAGCGCTCGCTGCTCTTGGGATAGACGCGCTGCAGGCCGAGCTTGACGCCGAGCACGGCCACGCCGGCCACGAGCAGGCCGACGAGGGTGGCGGTGTAGGGCAGGCCGTAGCGGTAGGACAGCACCGCCACCACGCCCGACCCGAAGGCCATGGCCCAGAGCGACAGCACGGCGCTGCGTTCGGACAGGCCGAGGGCCACGAGCCGGTGCGAGGTGTGATCCCGCCCGCCCTGCGCCACCGAGACGCCGGCCAGCGTCCGGGCCACGGTGACGAAGGCCGTGTCGAAGAGCGGCACGAGCAGCAGCAGCACCGGCAGCAGCAGCACCGCGACGGTGCCGCGGCTGTAGGGGAACGGCCCGATCACGTTGAGACCGCCGACCATCATGCCGATGAACAGGCTGCCGGTGTCGCCCATGAAGATCGAGGCCGGCTGGAAGTTGAAGAGCAGGAACCCGCCGAGCGCGCCGCACAGCGTGGCCGCCAGCAGGGCTCCTTCCATGTTGCCGTCGACGAGGAAGAAGTAGCAGCGGAAGCCGGCGGCGATGAGGCCGATGCCGGCCGACAGGCCGTCCATGTTGTCGAGCAGGTTGAAGGCGTTGGTGACGCCGACCAGCCACGCCAGGGTGATCAGCTGGTCGACGGCCGAGACCCCGGTGATGGTCAGGCGCACGCCGCCGGCGACGACCACGGCGGTGATGACCAGCTGCACCAGGAACTTGACCTGCGGCCGCAGCGGCCGGAAGTCGTCGAGCAGCCCCACCGCGGCCAGCACCGTGGCCCCGCTGACCAGCATCCAGGCAGACCACGACATGGACGGCAGCAGCGGCACGACGGCCAGGACGGCGCCGGTGATCGCCAGGCCACCCATGAGCGGGATGGTGCCGCGATGCCAGCGATCTTCCTTGGGCGTGGCCACCGCGCCGACCATCGTGGCCAGCGGCCTCACCGCGTAAGTGAAGGCCACGGCCAGCAGGAACGCCGCTATCGGCGGCCACCAGAGGTCGGTCATCGCGGAGACGAGGGGTCGAACGAGATGATACTGTGTCCGGGCGCCGCGCGAGCCGATTCGCGCGCGTGGCGCCGTGCCGCATGCCGCTGTCTCGCACCACTCGGGTCCTCGTCACGGGCGCCGCCGCGCAACTGGCCAGTGCCGTGCGCCGCCGCCTCGCCGGGGTCTGCGCGCTCACGGCGGTGACCCGCCGCGAACTCGACGTCACGAATCACGGGGACGTGGACCGCGCCTTCCGCGACCTGCGCCCCGAGGTGCTCATCAACTGCGCCTCGTTCAACGACGTGGACGGCGCCGAGCGCCGCGCGCCCGAGGCGCTGGCCGTCAACGGGCTGGCCGTGGGCTCGCTGGCCCGCGCCGCGGCCGCGACCGGCGCCGTGCTGGTCCACTACAGCACCGATTTCGTCTTCGATCCGGCCGCCGATCCGGGGCCGCTGCCCGAGACCGCGCCGGTCCGGCCGCGCAGCGTCTACGCGCAGTCGAAGCTGCTCGGCGAGCTCTACGCCAAACAGGCGCCGCGACACTACGTGTTGCGGGTGGCGAGCCTCTTTGGCGGCACGCCGGCCAAGAGCAGCCTCGACACCATGGCCGCCACCTTGCGCGCCGGCGGCGTCGTGCGCGCCTTTGCCGACCGCACGGTGACGCCCTCCTACGTCGACGACCTGGCCGAGGCCACGGCCGGACTGCTGGCGGGCGGCCGTGCCGCCCGGGCTCTACCACTGCGTGAACAGCGGCCATGGCACCTGGCTCGACGTCGCCACCGCGCTGGCCGAGGGGCTCGGGGTCGATCCGGCCGCCGCCGTCACCGCCGTGCCGTTCCGGTCGGTCACGCTGGCGGCGCCGCGGCCGCAGTTTGCCGCCCTGTCGAACGCCGCCCTGGCCGCGCACGGCGTCGCCATGCCGCACTGGCGCGACGCCGTCGCCCGCTACGCCCGCACCCTCAGCGCCGGCTAGGCGGGGTGGAAGCTGGTCACCGCGTCGACGACGCGCGCCTGATCGGCCTCGCCGAGCTCGAGGTAGAGCGGCAGGCGGACGAGACGGTCGGCGATGTCCTCGGTGACCGGGCACTGCCCCGCGTGGCCGCCGTACTCGCGCCCCTTGTCGGACAGGTGCAGCGGCTGGTAGTGGAACACGGCCAGCACCATCTGCGCGCGCAGGTGGGCGATGAACCGGGTGCGCGCCTCGAGCGACGGCATGATCAGGTAGTACATGTGCGCCGGATGAGCGCAGTGCGCCGGCACCTGCGGCCGGCCCACGCCGGCGGCCGCGGCCCACGCGGCCAGGGCCGTGTCGTAGCGCCGCCAGATGGCGTGGCGGGCCGCCTGGATCTCTTCCCACGACTCGAGCTGGGCGCAGAGGTAGGCCGCCAGCAGGTCCGAGGGCAGGTAGCTGGAGCCGACGTCGACCCAGGTGTACTTGTCGACCTGCGCCGCGGTAGAAGCGGCTGCGATTGGTGCCCTTCTCGCGCAGGACCTCGGCCCGGGCGATGAGCGCCGGATCGTTGATGACGAGCGCGCCGCCCTCGCCGCAGGTGAGGTTCTTGGTCTCGTGGAAGCTCAGGGTCGAGGTCGCGCCGTAGGTGCCGAGCGGCGCGCCCGGCGTAGGCGCCGAAGAGCCCGTGGGCGTTGTCCTCGATGACCTGCAGCCCGTGCCGCGCCGCCACCGCCATGAGCGCCGGCATCTCGCAGCCGACGCCGGCGTAGTGCACCACCATCAGGGCCCGCGTGCGCGGCGTGATGGCGGCCTCGACCAGGCGCTCGTCGATATTGAGCGTGTCGGGCCGGATGTCGACGAAGACCGGCCGGGCGCCGCGCAGCGCGAAGGCATTCACCGACGAGACGAAGGTGAAGGCCGGGCAGAGCACGTCGTCGCCGGGCCCGAGGTCGGCAAGCAGCGCCGCCATCTCGAGCGCGTGCGTGCACGAGGTCGTGAGCAGCACCTTCGGCGCCCCGGTCAGGGCCTCGAGCAGCGTGTGGCAGCGGCGCGTGAAGGGGCCGTCGCCCGACAGGTGGCCCGAGGCGAGCGCCTGCTGCAGATAGGGCAGCTCGCGGCCGGTGACGCCGGGCTTGTTGAACGGAATCGGCGTCGGGGCCGCGGCCGCGCTCATGTGCGGCTGCGCTCCTTCACCGCCGCGCGCGTCTCGCGGTCGACCTCGCGCTTGCGTAGCGTCTCGCGTTTGTCGTGCAGTTGCTTGCCCTTCACCAGGCTGATGGCCACCTTCACCCGCCCCTTCTTGAAGTAGAGGCGGAGCGGCACGAGCGTGAGCCCCTTCTCGGTGGTCTTGCCAATCAGCTTGCGGATCTCCTGCGCGTGCAGCAGCAGCTTGCGGCGGCGCTTCGGATCGTGATCGACGTAGCCGCGATGGCTGTAGGGGTTGATGTGGACGTTGTAGAGCCACACCTCGCCCTTCTCCACGCGGGCGAAGCTGTCGGACAGGTCGGCCTTGCCCTCGCGGATGCCCTTGACCTCGGTGCCGAGCAGCTGGATGCCGGCCTCGAACGTCTCGAGGATGTGGTACTCGTGGAACGCCTTGCGGTTCTCGGCGATGAGGACGTCGCCGTCCTCGCGCGGCCGATCGCCGGGCCGGGTCTGGCCATCGCGCGAGCTCACGACCGGGCTCCGACGCGCACGGCCAGTTCGGCGGCCAGCCGCACCGCTTCGATCAGGCTGCCCGGATCGGCGATGCCGCGGCCGGCGATGTCGAACGCGGTGCCGTGATCGACCGAGGTGCGGACGATGGGCAGGCCGAGCGTGACGTTCACGGCCGTGCCGAAGGCCAGCAGCTTCACCGGGATGAGGCCCTGGTCGTGGTAACACGCGAGCACGCAGTCGAACTCGCCGCGCGTGGCCCGCACGAAGACGGTGTCGGCCGGATGCGGGCCGGTGACGTCGAGGCCGAGCTCGCGGGCCTCGCGGATGGCCGGCGCCAGCACTTCGTCGTCCTCGAAGCCCATGAGGCCGCCTTCGCCGGCATGGGGGTTGAGCGCGGCCACGGCCAGGCGCGGGCGCTCGACGCCGAAGTAGGGCAGCTCCAGCGCGGTGAGGCGCAGGGTCTCGCGCACCAGCTCGCGGGTGATGCAGGCGCGACACGTCGCGCAAGGGCACGTGCACGGTGGCCAGCACGACGCGGAGCGTCGGGGCATGGAACATCATCGCCACCCGGCCGACGCTGCACAGGTGCGCCAGCAGGTCGGTGTGCCCTTTCCAGCCGAGCCCGGCCGCGGCAAACGCCGCCTTGTTCACCGGCGCGGTGGCGATGCCGTCCACGGTGCCGGCCCGGGCGTCGTCCACGGCGCGCACGATGGCGTCGAACGCCGCCCGCCCGGCCACCGCGCTCACCTGGCCCATGGCAAACGGGCCCGACGGCTGCGGCGCGTAGACGATCGGCTCGCAGACCTCGAGCACGCGCGGATCGGCGGCCGCCTTGGCGGCGATCTCGGGGCCGATGCCGGCAGGATCGCCGCCGGTGATTGCGATACGGGGCTTCATGGGACCGTCTCAGGATAGCAAGGTGGGACTACAGCTCCGCCGCCACCCACTCCGCGACCAGCTTGACGCCGCCGTTGCGGTCGAGGGCCGAGAGCGCGCGGTCGAGGGTGGCGAAGGCCTGGCGGGCGGCCGGCGCCGGGAGCGTGCGGGCGAGCCGATCGAGCTGGTCGCCCATGTCGCCGTTGGCCAGCAGGCGGCGGTCGGATCCGGCGTGCAGCAGCGACAGGTCGCGCACGAGCGAGGAGGCCAGGCGCAGCACGGCCGCCATCTCCAGGCGCGTGCGCTCGTCCTTCTTCTCGCCGATGACCGCCTTGGCCACGGCCAGGCGGCCGGCCAGATCGCGCTGGCCCGCCGCGCCGAGCAGCCGCACCGCGGCCTCGCGCGTCTCGGTGAGGTCGCTCGACCCGAGGGCCAGAGCGGCCCCCAGACTGCCGTCGGCCAGCCCGGCCAGGCGGCGTGCCTCGGCCGGCGCGCGGCCATGATCGCGCGTCAGCAGCTGCTCGATCTCGTCGATGGTCAGCCGCCCGAAGGTGAGGCGCATGGTGCGCGAGCGCACCGTGCGCAGCAGCGAGTCGGGCGCCGCCGAGGTCAACACGAACACGGTGGCCGGCGGCGGCTCCTCGAGCGACTTCAGCAGCGCATTCTGCGCGTCTTCCCGCAGGGTGTCGGCGTCGCGGATGAGCACGACGCGGCGCTGCCCCTCGAACGGCCGGTAGCCGCAGGCCTCGAGCTCGTCGCGCACCGCGTCGAGCTTGATCTTGCCGGTGTCGTCCGGTTCGAGCGCCCGCACGTCCACGTGCAGGCCGCGCGCGATGCGGTCGCACGAACGGCAGGTGCCGCAAGCGTCGCCGTCGACCGGC
The DNA here is from genome assembly GCA_963834325.1 of uncultured Acidobacteriota bacterium. Taxonomy (GTDB): domain Bacteria; phylum Acidobacteriota; class Vicinamibacteria; order Vicinamibacterales; family UBA2999; genus CADEFD01. The sequence continues at coordinate 90,255 of CAWIBL010000012.1, read as the reverse complement.
GCCTGGCAGTTGAGGGCTTCGGCCAGGGCCAGCGCCGCGCGCCACTTGCCGACGCCGGCGGGACCGGCCAGCAGCAACGTCGGCGGCACCGATTGCCGCACCACCGCGCGCAGCAGGAGCGAGGTGAGACGGGTGTGACCGACGAGGGCGCGGAACGGCATGACGGCGGACTACCGCGGACGCGGCCGCGTCTTCTTCTTGTCCGCGTCGTCCTTGTCGCTGTCGTCCTTGTCCTTGCGCCCGAAGAGGCGGCCCCAGAAGCCGCGCTTCTTCTCGGGCTCCGGCGCCTGTGAGGCCCGCGGGCGACGGCGACGCCGGGGCGGCCGCGGCCTCGGCCGGCGCCTCGGCTTCCGGCTCGGCGCGCCCAGCCGCCGCGCTGCCGTGGCACCTCGGACGACGGGCCCGTGAACATGTCGGCGATGCGGCCGAGCAGCGAGCGGCCGACGTGCATCGGGCAGCTGTCGTGGGGCTCGGTGCCGGCGGCGAAGAACTCGGTCCGGATCATCGAGCGGTCTTCGGTGCCGCCGCCGTCGAGCGACACCGGCACGGCGTCGCAGCCGCCGGCGGGCAGCTTGCCCGACAGCCGGCAGATCGACACCCCGACGATGCCGCGCGGGCGGGCGAACTGCACGGGCTTGTCCCCCGCCGTGGCCGCCTTCATGAAGTCGGCCCAGAGCGGCACGGCGACGTCGGCCGCATAGGCGCTGCCGGGCAGGATCTGCTTGGGCGCGTCGTAGCCGACCCACACGCCGGCGGTGACGCGCGGCGTGTAGCCGACGAACCAGGCGTCGCGGTAGTCGTTGGTGGTGCCGGTCTTGCCGGCGGCCGGCAGCCGGAACCCGAGCTGACGCGCCTTCCAGGCCGTGCCCGAGTCGATCACGTCGGCCAGCATCGAGGTCATCAGGAAGGCGGTGCCGGGCTTGACCGCCTGGGTTTCGGACTCGTCGGCCGTGAAGAGCACGGCGCCGTCGAGGTCCTCGACGCGGCGGATGAGCACGGGCTTGCGCCAGCGGCCCTCGTTGGCGAAGACGCCGTAGGCCGAGGTCATGTCGAAGAGCGTCACTTCGCCCGAGCCGAGCGCCAGCGACGGCACCGCGGGCACCGAGCCGAGGCCCAGCTTGCCGGCGTAGGCGACCACCGACTTCACCCCGACCATCTCCAGCATCCGCACGGCGGCGCGGTTGCTCGACATCCTGAGCGCCGTGCGCATGGTGAGTTCGGGGGCATCGGAGTGGCCGTCCTCCGGCACCCACGCGCCCTGCAAGGTGTCGATGGGCTCGTCGAGGCGATCGATGAGGGTGGCCGGCGTGAAGCCCGACTCGAGCGCGGCGGCATAGACGAACGGCTTGAACGCCGAGCCCGGCTGCCGCTTGCCCTGGACGGCGCGGTTGAAGCGGCTCTCGCCGAAGCTGCGGCCGCCGACGAGCGCCCGCACGTGGCCGGTGGTCTGGTCGAGGGCCACGACGGCCGCCTGCAGCGGCGCCTCGTCCTCGGCCGGCACCGGGCGCTTGCGCGCCTTGAGCGCGGCCAGGCGGCGGGTGTCGAGGTCGTCGAGCGCCTTGGCCACGGCCGCCTCCGCCGCCTTCTGCATGTCGACGTCGATGGTGGTGTAGACGCGCAGGCCGCTCTGGTAGACGCGCTCGCGGCCGAAGCGCTCGACCAGTTCGAGGCGGACCTGCTCCTTGAAGTAGCGGCCGAACGGCTCGTCGCTGCGCAGGGCGTCGCGCAGCACCACCTTGGCCGTCTTTTCCTTCTCGAGCGTGGCCGCGTCGATGGCGCCGTTCTCGCGCATCGCCGTCAGCACGACGTTGCGGCGGCCGACGGCGCGCTCCATGTTCACGGTGGGCGCCCACGTGGACGGCGACTTGACCAGGCCGGCCAGCAGCGCGGCTTCGGCCACCGACAACTCGCGCGCATGCTTGCCGAAGTAGCCCATCGCCGCCGCCTCGGCGCCGTAGAGTCCGGCGCCGAAGTACATCTTGTTGAGATAGAGCTCGAGGATCTGGTCCTTGCGTGTACTGGCGCTCGATGCGCAGCGCCAGCAGCACTTCCTGCATCTTGCGGGTGTAGGTCTTGTCGAGCGTGAGGAAGCTCTGGCGGGCCAGCTGCTGGGTGAGGGTGCTGCCGCCCTGCGCCAGGCGCCCTTCCTTGAGGTTGGCCACCATCGCTCCGCCGATGCGGACGAGGTCGACGCCGGCGTGCGAGCGGAAGCGCTGATCCTCGATGGCCAGGATGGCGTCGATGAGGTGCGGCGAGACGTCGGCCAGCGCCACCTCGAAACGGCGCTCCTCGAAGATGGTGAACGCCGGGGCGTCGGCCGCATCGTAGAAGACGGTGGCCTGGGCCATCTCGCCCATCTTCTTGACGTCGCCGATGCTCGGCAGATCGACCAGCAGGGCGTGCACGGCCCACTGGGAGCCGGCGATGACGCCGCTCTGCGCCAGCAGCACGACGAGGGCCAGCGCCGCCCCGACGGCACGGTAGCGGCCGGTCAGGGGCCGGAGCCACGCCGCCACGCGACGGGCCGACCGACGATCGAGAAAGGTGTCGAGTCTCACGTGGTGTCGTCCGGCGCCGGGGGCGCGCACCCCTCACGGTACTACGACTACTTTCCGCCCAAAATAGAAAACGCCTTGGCCCTTTCGGACCAAGGCGTGAGACGTTCGGGAAAATGGCGGGGTCGACGGGACTCGAACCCGCGGCCTCCGGCGTGACAGGCCGGCGTTCTAACCAACTGAACTACGACCCCGAACGTGCGTCGGTTCGGTTCCCTGCCCTCAGCGCGATGCTGGTGGGCGGTACAGGGCTCGAACCTGTGACAGCCGGCGTGTAAAGCCGGTGCTCTACCAACTGAGCTAACCGCCCGGCTCATCGTCCGACGAAACTCTGACTATACCAGACCTTGAGGGCAAGTAGCGAGAGCCCGGCGACGAGTCCGGCCAGCGCATGGTGTTCACGATTGCGCCAGGCGCGTTCCCAACTGAACGCCCGGTTGCTCACCGGCGCCCGCCTGGCCGCGTACTCATCATATGCGGCCCCGAACTTCTCGCGCAGGTGCGCTTCTTCCGCGCGCATCGCGGCGGTCAGCGTCGAGGCGAGATAGGCGACGATGGCCAGGCCCAGCCACGGGTTCCCGGCGGCCACGGCCACGCCGATGCCGATGAGTGTCGAGCCCAGGTAGAGCGGATGCCGCGTGTAGCGATAGGGCCCGCTCGAGGTCACCTCGCGGCTCTTCTCGACGTGCCCGGCCGCCCACAGGCGCAGCGCCGCGCCGGCGCCGGCCACGAGCGCGCCGGCCACGAGCGTTGCTGCCGAGGGCCGCGCCAGCCACACGGTGACCAGGGCCATGAGCGACCCGAGCGCCACGCGGTAGCGCGCGAGCACGCGAACGACGCTCACGACGAGACCTCCGCGGCGGCGCCCGCCGCCGGATTGCCCGCGCCGAGGCGCCGGGCACAGGCGGCGAACACTTCGGCCACGTCGATGTCCTCGATGCAGGCCCGGCCGCGCACGCACCGCCGCTTGTGGAAACACACGCACCCGCCCGCCCGGGAGACCGACGATGTCGGCCGGCTGCCACGGCCCGTTCCGTTCCGGACGCGTGGGCCCGAACAACCCGACGATGGGCGCGCCCACCGAGGCCGCCAGATGCAGCGGGCCGGTATCGCCCGAGACGACCAGGCGCGCCTGCCGGGCCAGCCCCAGCAGGTCGCTCAACGTCGTCGGCGGCGAGGTCAGGGCGTGACCGCCGCGCCGCGGCCACGACGGCGGCCGCGCGGGCCTCCTCGCCCGGTCCCCAGGTGACCACGCTGGGCAGCCCGAGCCGCTCGCCGAGCGCCGCCGCCAGGGCCCCGAAGCGCTCCGGGGGCCAGCGCTTGTTGTCCCACGCCGCGCCCGGATTCAGGATGGCAAAGCCGCCGGCCGCGGCCACCCGCGGGTCCGCCCGTACGGCCGTCACGGCGGCAGACGGCGAGTCCTTCCACGGGAAGACGATCCCGGCCGAGGGCACGCCGAGGGCCGGCAGGACGGCCAGGTTCTTCTCGACCACGTGGCCGCCTGGGGGGCCGGCGACCTGTTCCCGGTAGAGCCAGCCCGCGGCCGGCTCGCGCAACTGCGCGCGCACGAAGCCGATGACCCGGCGGGCCCCCGACAGCCGCGCGAACGCCGCCGACTTGATGAGCCCCTGCAGGTCGATGGCCGCGTCGTAGCCCTGCGCCCGCAGGTCGCCGAGCGCGGCCAGCATGCCCGGCACGCCGCTGAAGCGCACTTCGCCGGCGCTCGCGCCAGCGGTGGCGGCGCGCACCACGATGCGCCGCCGCAGCCCCTCGACGAGGGCCAGGACGCCGGCATAGCGCGCGTCCACGAGCCAGTCCACGGCCACGTCGGGGCGGGAGGCGCGCAGCGCCGCCAGCACCGGCAGGGCGTGGACGATGTCACCCAGGGCGCCCATGCGCACGAGCAGCACCCGCGCGTGCGGGGCCAGCGCCGCCGCGCTCATGTCGCGCGCTCGCGGATCTGGCGCAGGGTGTCGCGCGTGGAGTGATCCTTGGCATCGCCGACGATGGCCGTGCGGCCGCCGTAGGCCTGCACCGTCGCGCGCTCCGGCACGGTGTCGACGGTGTAGTCGGTGCCCTTGCAGTGGACGTCGGGCCGGAGCAGCTCCAGGAGCGGCGTGACCGTCGGCTCGGGGAAGATCACGACGGCCGCCACGCAGCGCAGCGCCGCCACGAGCTCGGCGCGATCGGCGGCCGGCAGCACCGGCCGGCCCGGCCCCTTGAGGGCGCGCACGGCCTCATCGTCGTTCACGGCCACGACGAGCAGGTCGGCTTCGCGGCCCGCGCCTTCCAGATAGCGCACGTGCCCGACGTGGAGCAGGTCGAAGACGCCGTTGGCGAGGGCCACGGTGCGGCCGGCGCGCCGGGCCTCGGCCACCTGCGCCACGAGCGCCTCGCGCGAGAGCACCGCGCCCATCGCTCAGCGCCCGCCCGTGTCGGCGGTGACGGCCTGCGCCAGCTCGCGGGCCGAGACGGTGGCCGTGCCGCGCTTCATCACCACGAGGCCGCCGGCGTAATTGGCCAGGCGGGCGGCGTCGGCCAGCGACGCGCCGGCCGCCAGGGCCAGCGTGAGCGTGGCCATCACCGTGTCGCCGGCGCCGGTGACGTCGGCGATCTCGTCCGAGCCGTAGATGGGAAGGTGCAGCGTGGGCGCGTCCGGTTCGAACAGCGCCATGCCGCGGCTGCCGCGCGTCACCAGCACCGCGTCCATGCGCGTGCGCTTCAGGATGGCCCGGCCGGCGCGTTCCAGCACCCGCGGCGCGTCGCCGATGGTGAGGCCCAGGGCCTGCTCCACTTCGGACTGGTTGGGCGTGCAGGCGGTCAGCCCGCGGAAGCGCAGCAGGTCGTAGCGCGAGTCCACGAGCACCGGCACCGTGCGGCCGGGGCCGCGCAGCGGCGCCACGAGCCGCGCGATCAGCGTCGGCGACAGCAACCCGGAGCCGTAGTCGGAGACGAGCACGGCGTCGGCCCCGGCCACGGCGCGTTCGGCGGCGCGCAGCCAGGCGGCGCGCCAGGCCTCGGCAATCGGCTCGCGCGTGCGCCGGTCGATGCGCACCACCTGCTGCTTGGCCGAGTGCACGCCGCCGGCCAGGATGCGCGTCTTCACTGGCGTGTGATAACCCGCCGGCCGCACGATGGCGCGCGTGTCGACGCGGCCCGGGCAGGCCGCCAGCACGCGGCGCCCGGCCTCGTCGCGGCCGGCCAGGGCCACCAGCGCCGCGATGCCGCCGAGGGCGGCGACATTGGCGGCGGCGTTGCCGGCGCCGCCGGGCAGGATCTCGGTGGAGTCGTACTCGAGGATGAGCACCGGCGCTTCGCGCGAGACGCGCGCGATGCGGCCCGACACGAACTCGTCGGCGATGAGGTCGCCCAGCACCACCACCCGCCGGCCGCGCGCCGCGGCGAGCAAGGCGAGCAGGCGCGACCGGAGATCGGCCTGTGGAGGTGTCGGAGTCATGCGGCGGCTACAGACTACCCTACGCGCGCGCCGTCGCGATCGAACACGACCGACACGGCGCCGGCCAGCGTGTCGCAGATGGCGTCGACCATCTGGCCCGCGGGCCGCACCTCTTCCTCGAGCGCGCCCCAGCCGGTGCGCACGAGGATCGAGCGTCCGCCCATGCGCTCGCCGAGCTGCACGTCGCCCCACTTGTCGCCGATCACCCACGACCGCGCCAGGTCGATGCCGAGATCGCGGGCCGCGTCGAGCACCATGCCGGTTTCCGGCTTGCGGCACCGGCAGGCCCCGCGCAGATCCTCGACCAGCGCTTCGGGGTGATGCGGGCAGTAGTACCAGCCATCGACCCGGGCGCCGCCAGCGGCGAGCCGGCGATCGATCTCCTGGTGCAGCTCGGGCACGAACTCGGGCCGGATGATCCTGCGGCCGATGCCGCCCTGATTGGTCACCACCACCACCAGGTAGCCGGCCCGGTTGAGCAGGCGCACGCTGTCGACGGCCCACGGGTAGAGCGTCAGGTGCGCCAGTTCGGACAGGTAGCCGACGTCCTCGTTGAGGTTGCCGTCGCGGTCGAGGAAGACGGCCGGACGGAGCGGGGCGGCACTGGTCATGGAATGAGGGCGGCGACGTCGGCGGGCACGACGCCGCGCATGCACATGTGCCCGAGCGGGCACTCCCTGAGCATACACGGCCGGCACCACACGTGATGGATGGCCAGCCGCGGCGGTGCCGCGTCGAGCGCGGCGGTGAGCGGCGCGGTCTGTTGCTCGTTGGTCGGCCCGAAGATGGCCACGACCGGCGCGCCGACGGCGCCGGCCAGGTGCATGGCGCCCGAGTCGTTGGCGACCACGGCGCGCGCGCCGGCGAGCACGCCCGCCAGCGTCGCCAGGTCGGTCTTGCCGATGAGGTCCACGAGGGCCGCGCCCGTGTCGGCGCCGCCCGGCAACGCCAGGAGCGCCTGTTTGACGTCGGCCCCGGCCACGGCGTCGCCGCCGGCCCCCACGAGCACCGCGGTCACGCCGCGCGTCTGCCACAGGGTGCGGGCCACGGCGGCAAAGCGCTCCGGCGGCCACTGCTTGGCCCGGCCGTAGGCGGCGCCGGGCGCGAGCACCACGTAGTCGCGCGCCGGCACCAGCCGCGCCGCCGCGTCGCGGGCGGCTTCGGGCACGTCCAGGCGCGCCACGCGGGGCGCCGGCGCCAGGCCGGCGGCGGTCGTGAGCGCCAGGTAGTAGTCGGCCTGGTGCACCGACGGCGCCGGCCGGCGAAGCGCCTTGGTGAGCCAGCGGCCGCGCAGGTCGGTGTCGTAGCCCCAGCGCTCGGGGATGCGGGCCTGCGCCGTGATCCACGCGGCCATGAACGCGTTGGGCAAGAGCACGGCCAGGTCGAAGCGCTCGGCCGCCAGCCGCGCCGCGTCGCGCCGCCAGCGCCGGACATTCGACAGGCCACCCCGCGATTCGAGCGGGAGGACCGCGGCCACGCCCGGCACCATCGCGTAGAGCGCCGCCACGCTGGGGCGGGCGGCCACGGCCAGGTGCGCGGCCGGGAAGGCGGCCCGCACCGACTGCAGCGCCGGCAAGGCCATCACCGCGTCGCCCAGCCAGTTGGGCGCGAGCACCACCACGCGCGCCGGGCTAGGCATCCGCCGCGTCCTCGTCGCGCACGGCCGGGAACATGCCGCGCGTCTCGGGGGCCGGCGCGTCGCGCCAGCGGCGGTGCATCCACAGCCACATCTCGGGCTGGCGCCGCACGTACATCTCGAGCACGTCGGTGCAGCGCTGGGTGAACTCGCGGATCGGCTCGGCCGCATCGGCCGCCGGCGGCTCGACCGGGTGCTCGTAGATCATGCGGAAGCGTCCGCCGGGCAAGGGCACCGTGAACACCGGCACGACCGGCGCGCCGGTGCGCAGGGCCAGCGCCGCCAGGGTGGAGGTGGTGGCCGCCGGACGCTGGAAGAACTGCACCCAGATCGCGTCCGGGCTGTGCATGTGCTGATCGATGAGCAGGGCCACGCCCTGACCCATGGTCAGCATGCGCAGCACCTTGCGCACCGCGCCCTCGCGGTAGATGACCGTGTTGCCGGTGCGCTGCCGCATGTCCTCGAGCAGGCGATGCAGGCCCGGGTTGTCGAGCGGGCGGGCCAGCACCCCGATCGGCTGGAAGAGCACGGCGTGGACCATCGCGTGCAGCTCCCAGAAGCCGAAGTGTCCGGTGAAGAACAGCACGCCCTTGCCCTTGGCGTAGGCGGCGCGCACCCGGTCCTCGCCGTCCACGTCGACGCGCGCCCGCATCGCCTCCGGCGACCGGCTGCTGAACTGCAGCAGCTCGAGGAGCAGCACGCCGAAGTGCTGGAACATCCGCCGGGCGATGGTCCGGCACTCGGCCTCGGACCGCGCCGGGAAGCACTGCGCGAGATTGGCCAGGGCCACGCGCCGGTGCGACCGGTCGAGCGCGTAGAAGGCCGAGCCGAGCGCCGTGCCGCCGGCCCGCACGACGACGTGCGGCGAGACCCGCACGAGCGCGCCGACGGCGCGGACGGCGGCCAATTCGCAGCGTTGCCGCAGCGCCTTCACGCGCGGCCTCCGAGCACCCGGCGGACGGCCGCCGCGATGATGTCCCAGCGGGGCACGTCGAGCGTCAGCGGCACGCGCGCCATCCGGCACGGCAGCGGCCACGCCGGGTCGAGACGCGCGGCGTCCTTGTCGGTGGTCAGCACGCCCCAGGCGCCGGACGAGGCGACGCGCGCGCGCCACCGCCGTCAGATCGTCGCGCGAATACCAGTGATGATCCGGATACAGGCAGGTGTCGGCCACGTGCCACCCGGCCGCGCGCAAGCCCTCGAGGAACTGCTCGGGCCGGCCGATGCCGGCCAGCGCCACCACCGTGGCGCCGGGCGCGGGAACGCCGTCGTGCACCGTCACCGGATCCCCCAGCCGCCGGGTCGCGCCCACGGCCAGCGGCACGCCGACGGCTCGAGCCTCGGCCGCGGCCTGACCGTCGCTGGCGCCGACGACGACGAGCAACGCGGCCCGCGTGAGGGCGCTCAGCGGCTCGCGCAGCCGGCCCTTGGGCAGCACGCGTTCCTGCGCCAGCTCGCCGGCAGGCGTGACCACGATGTCCAGATCGCGCGCCAGTTGCACGTGCTGGAAGCCGTCGTCGAGCAGGTGCACGGTGGCGCCGAGTTCGCGCTCGGCGGTCACGCCGGCCTGGTAGCGATCGGCGCACACCACGACGGCGGCGCCGGGCACGGCCCGGGCCAGCATCAGCGGCTCGTCGCCGGCGTGGCGCGCGTCGGTGCGGAGCCGCCCGCCGTCCGACACCACGGTGACGCCGCGCGGGGCCACCGGCCGGGCGTAGCCGCGCGACAGGATGGCCGGCCGCTCGCCTTCGCCGACGAGCCAGGCCGCCAGCGCCGCCACCAGCGGCGTCTTGCCCGTGCCGCCCACGCTCAGATTGCCCACGCTCACCACCGGCCGGGCCAGGCGACGGCTGGCCCCGGGCCGTTCGTACCAGGCCCGCCGGGCCAGGGCCAATCGTCCGTAGAGGGTGTGCAGCACGTGGATCTCCGGGCGGCCGTCGGCAACGCTCACCGGCTGCGGAACGGGCGGACATTCGAGGGACGGCTCGCCGAAGCCGGGGGCAGCAGCGCGTCGAGCACCGCCAGGGTCTTGTCCTTCGCGCCGCGGTTGGTCTCGACCAGCGCGCGCGCCGCCGCTCCCAGCCGCGCCCGGCGCACCGGATCGCTCATCAGCGACAGCACCTGTTCCTCGAACTCGCCGTCGGAGGCCACCTGGACGCCGGCGCCGTTGGCCACGAAGGCGGCGGCAATCTCGGCGAAGTTGTGCATGTGCGGCCCGAACAGCACGGGGCGGCCGTGGACGGCCGGCTCGAGGATGTTGTGGCCGCCGGTGGCGACGAGGCTGCCGCCCACGAACACGACCGTGCCCACGAGATAGACGGTGGCCAGCTCGCCGATCGTGTCGAGCACGATCACGTCGGCGCGGGGTTCGGCGTCGATGGCCAGTTCCTGGCGGCGGACGGTGCGAAAGCCCTCCTGCTCGGCCAGTCGTGCCGCCTCGTCGAAACGTTCGGGGTGGCGCGGCGCCAGCACCAGCACGGCCGACGGCATGGTGGTCTTGAGGCGCCGGAAGGCGCGCAGCACCGCCGCTTCCTCGCCCTTCATGGTGCTGCCGGCCACCAGCACCGGCCGCGTCGCGCCGAAGCGGAAGTAGCGCAGCACCCGCTCGCGCGGTCCGGCCTGCGACGGGGCCCCGGCCGGCTCGAGCGAGTCGAACTTCAGGCTGCCGGTGACGGTGATGCGGTCGGGCTCGGCGCCAATCTCGGCAAAGCGCCGCGCCGACTCGTCGGACTGCACGCAGAAGGCATCGATATGGGCCAGCACGTGGCGGAAGAAGCCGCGGGCGCGGCGGTAGCGCGGGAACGAGCGCGCCGACAGCCGTCCGTTCACGATGGCCGTCTTCACCCCCCGGCGCCGGCACTCGCGCAGCAGGTTCGGCCAGATCTCGGTTTCCGTCATGAGGAACAACCGGGGCTGGACCAGGTCGAGCGTGCGCCGCACGATGACCCCGAGGTCGAACGGAAAGTAGAAGACCGCGTCGACCTCGAGGCCGCTGCGCCGGGCCAGCTGCTGCGCCGACATGGTCGTGGTCGAGAGGAACACGCGCAGCCGGGGATGGCGCGCGCGCAGCGCGGCGATGAGCGGCCGGGCCGTGAGCAACTCGCCCACCGACACCGCGTGCACCCAGATCGACGGCTCGGCGTCGATGTTGAACGACACCGGCAGGTAGCCGAGGCGCTGGGCCAGGCTGCCGACATACTTGCGGTAGCGCACGGCCTGGTAGAGCAGCCACGGCGACACGGCCACCGCGAAGAGAACGATGAGGGCACTGTACAGGGCGTACATTTATGCGCGTAACTTGTTCAATTTACGCCGGTTACAACCGGGGTAGTATAACGCGCGCGGATTGACCGGGGGATCGGGCTCGGTTATACAATCATACGTTTGCGTATGGGCCGGGTGGGTCGGCACACGACAAGCCAGGAGGCAGGGCATGGGGGTCAGAGTCGGCATCAACGGGTTCGGGCGCATCGGGCGCAATATCATGCGCGCGGCCATCGGCGACCGCGACATCGATTTCGTGGCGGTCAACGACCTGGCCGATGCCAAAACGCTGGCGCACCTGCTGAAGTACGACTCGGTTCTCGGCAACCTCAGCGCGTCGATCGAGGGCAAAGCCGAGAGCATCGCCGTCGACGATCGCGAGTTCAAGGTGCTCTCGACCAAGGATCCGGCCACCCTGCCGTGGCGGGACCTGGGCGTGGACGTGGTCTTCGAATGCACCGGCAAGTTCACCGACCGCGACGGCGCGGCCAAGCACCTGACCGCCGGCGCCAGGAAGGTCATCGTGACCGCACCGGCCAAGAAGCCGGACGTCACCCTGGTGATGGGCGTCAACGACGAGAAATACGACCCGGCCGCGCACCACATCATCTCGAACGCTTCTTGCACCACCAACTGCCTGGCGCCGGTGGTCAAGGTGCTGCACGACAGCTTCGGCTTGAAGCGCGGCTGGATGACCACCGTCCACGCCTACACCAACGACCAGAACCTGCTCGACCTGCCCCACAAGGACATGCGCCGGGCCCGCGCCGCGGCCATGTCGATCATCCCGACCACGACCGGCGCCGCCTCGGCCGTCGGCGAGGTGCTGCCGGCGCTCAAGGGCCGCCTCGACGGCATCTCGATGCGCGTGCCCACCCCCAACGTGTCGGTGGTCGACCTGGTGGCGCTCCTCGACAAGCCGGTCACGGCCAGCGCCCTGAACGACGCCTTCCGCGCCGCCGCCGCCGGGGCCATGAAGGGCGTGCTGCACGTCGAGGACGCGCCGCTCGTCTCGATCGACTACCGCGGCAACCCCTACTCGTCGATTGTCGACAGCGCCTACACCAAGGTGATGGACGACGACTTCGTGAAGGTGCTGGCCTGGTACGACAACGAGTGGGGCTACTCGAACCGCTGCGTGGACCTGCTCAGGAAAGTCGCCGCGGCGCTCTAGGCGGATCCCATGAACAAGTACTCGATTCGCGACCTGCCGCTCGACGACCGCCGCGTCTTCATGCGCGTGGACTTCAACGTGCCGATCAAGGACGGCGTGATCACCGACGACACGCGCATCACCGCGGCCATCCCCTCCATCCGCTTCGCCCTGGGGCACGACTCCACGGTGATCCTGGCCTCGCACCTGGGGCGGCCCAAGGGCAAGGTGGCGCCGGAGTTCAGCCTGCGCCCGGTGGCGGCGCACCTGTCGCGGCTGCTCGGCCTCGAGGTGGTCTTCGCCGAGGACTGCATCGGCGAACCGGCCCGCGCCGCCATCGCCCGATCGGAAGCCGCCGGCGGCTCGCGCGTCGTGCTGCTCGAGAACCTGCGCTTCCATCCCGAGGAAGAGGCGAACGACCCGGAGTTTGCCACGGCGCTGGCCACGCTGGCCGACGTCTACGTCAACGACGCCTTCGGCGCCGCGCACCGGGCGCACGCCTCGGTGGACGCCATGGTGGGTCCCTTCGCCGCGGCTGGCGCCGGCGTGCTCATGGAGAAGGAACTGGACTACCTGGGCCTGGCCCTGGGCGAGCCCGAGCGGCCGTTCGTGGCCATCCTCGGCGGCGCCAAGGTGTCGGACAAGATCGAGGTCATCGAGAACCTGCTCGGCAAGGTCGATCACCTGCTCATCGGCGGGGCCATGGCCTACACCTTCTTCAAGGCCCTCGGGCTGCCCGTCGGCACGTCGCTCGTCGAGGACGACAAGCTGGGCGCGGCGCTGCAGATTGTCGAGCATGCCAAGGTCCGCGGCGTGGAGTTGACGCTGCCCGTCGATCACGTGGTGGCCGACAAGTTCGACGCCGCCGCAGCCACGGCCGTCCTGCAGGTTTCGGACCACGAGCTGGGCAACCGCATGGGCCTCGACATCGGTCCCGAAACGACCGCACTCTTTGCGTCGATCATCGCCACGGCCAAGACCGTGGTGTGGAACGGCCCGATGGGCGTCTTCGAGATGGCGCCGTTTGCCGCCGGCACGATGGGCGTGGCCCAGGCGGTGGCGGCGGTGCAGGGCACGACCATCATCGGCGGCGGTGATTCGGTGGCGGCCGTGCACGCGGCCGGCGTGGCCGATAAGATCAGCCACATCTCCACCGGCGGCGGCGCCTCGCTCGAGTTCCTCGGCGGCATGGTGCTGCCGGGCGTTGCCGCCCTTCCCGACAAGAGCTAGCGTTTTTCCCGGCTCGACGCCCGAGACCCCGGGTCCGAGCCCCGAGGAGGATCGCCATGAGGCAGCCACTCATCGCGGGCAACTGGAAGATGTTCAAGACCGTGCACGCCGCGGTCGTGCACGTGAAGGAACTGCGCTCGCTCGTGAAAGACGTGAACGGCATCGACATCGTGGTGGCGCCGCCGGCCACCGCGCTGCACGCCGTGGCCGAGGCGGCCCGCAACAGCAACGTCGCCGTGGCTGGCCAGAACTGCCACTGGGAACGCGAGGGCGCCTTCACCGGCGAGGTCAGCGCCGAGATGGTGCGCGAGGCCGGCGCGGAGTACGTGATTCTCGGCCACTCCGAACGGCGCGCGCTCTTCGGCGACACCGACCAGCTGGTCAACCAGAAGCTGCACGCGGCTCTGGCCGCCGACCTCGTGCCGATCGTGTGCGTGGGCGAGTCGCTCGGCCAGCGCGACGCCGGCCAGACACTCGAAGTGGTGGACCGGCAGCTGCAGCGCAGCCTCGATGCCGCCACCGCCGACCAGCTGGCGGCCATGGTGGTGGCTTACGAACCGGTGTGGGCCATCGGCACCGGCCGGAACGCCACCCCCGAGCAGGCCGGCGAGGTGCATTCCCACATCCGGCAGCGCCTGCGGTCGTGGTTCGGAGCCGATGCCGCCGAACAATGCCGGGTGATCTACGGCGGCAGCGTCAAGCCGGATAATATCGCCGCGCTGCTCGCCCTGGCCGACGTGGACGGGGCCCTGGTGGGCGGGGCCAGCCTGCACGTTGGGGATTTCGGCAAGATCGTGGCCGCGGGGGCCGTGTCGGCTTCCAAGGCCTAGCCAGCGTTCCGGCTTAGGGGCTATACTCGGGGTTTGCGGTTGCCCGGGAGCCGAGAGCAGATTCGATGTTTTATTACCTGTTCGTCACGCTTTACGTCATCGCTTGCTTCGTGCTGATGGTGGTCATCCTCCTCCAGCAGGGCAAGGGCGGCGACATCGCCAATGCCTTCGGCGGCGGCTCCAGCCAGGCGGTCTTCGGGGCCCGCGCCGGCGCCACCGTGCTCACCAAGATCACGGCTGGCCTGACCGTGGCCTTCATGGGCCTGGCGCTCCTGCTGGCGGTCTGGGGCGCACGCGGCTCCGGCTCGGTGGTCGGCGGCATCGACGGTCCGGCCGAAGTGACCCTGCCGGCGGGCGCCACCGACATCCCCGCTACTCCGGCCCCGGCCGCTCCCGCGACCAGCGTTCCCGAGGCGCCCGCTACTGGGACCACGCCTCCGGCCACGCCGCCGCCGGCCAAGAAGCAGTAGGCCGGCCCGCGCTAGCCTCTGATAGAATCTGACATTCGTGCGAGAGCGGAAACGCTTGCCGCGCGAACCCTCTCTGCGGAAGTGGCGGAATTGGCAGACGCACCAGCTTGAGGGGCTGGCGGTAGCAATACCGTGGGGGTTCGAGTCCCCCCTTCCGCACCACCTTTAAAATCAACAACTTAAAGGGCCACAGAGGCCACCGGAAACGGTGGCCTTTTTCATTGGTTGTCAAGCCCGTTGTCAAACCGCCTTGGAGCGGCCGTCGCAGCCTGAATTGCCCGTAGGTAACAGACACGGAAGCGGACATCTTGGCCGAGAACACGCCACTTGAGATTCCCCTAATGTCCTGCTACACATGTATTTATGAGCAACAAAGAAGCGGACATAAATGCGGACATCCCACCGGTCGCCGACCGCGGCGAGACGCCGTCCGCCATGGAACCGCTCCTTTTGTCCGAGGGTTCTCGCCATCGGAAAGGACTGAACGACCTCGCCATCGAACTTGCCGCCGCCTCCGCGGGATTCAGGTGCAGCCTCCCACCAGGAGTAATGGTCCCGCTGGCGGACTTGGTGAGGGGCATGAATTGCTACTACTCCAACCTCATCGAGGGCCACGCGACGCATCCGGTCGACATCGAGAAGGCGCTTGCCGGCGACTACGCTCAGGACCCAAAGCAACGTGACCTGCAGCACGAAGCCAGGGCGCACATCACCGTCCAGCGCTGGATCGACGACAAGTACCTGCGAGGCCGAGCAACGACAGCCGCAAGCATCCGCGAACTGCACCTTCGCTTCAGTGAGCTGCTGCCCAACGACCGGTTGGTGGCCTCAGACCCGGTGACCAAGAGAGCTGTGCAGGTCGTTCCAGGTGAGCTGCGGCGGGAGGATGTACAGGTCGGGCGCCACATCCCCATCAGCGCCGGCGCCGTGCCTCGCTTCCTCGAACGCTTCGAGCGAATCTTCACGCCACTCGGAAAGTCCGAGGCCATCGTCGCGGCGGCGGCTGCGCATCACCGGCTGCTCTGGATTCATCCTTTCGTGGACGGCAATGGCCGTGTGGCCCGCCTGATGTCGCACGCGGTACTCCTGGAGGCTCTCGATACGGGCTCGGTCTGGTCGGTCGCACGCGGGCTGGCGCGCAATGTGGGCACGTACAAACAGCACCTCATAAATTGCGACCGTCCTCGCCGCAACGATCTCGACGGCAGAGGAAACCTGAGCGAGGAAGCCCTCGCGGAGTTCACCGAGTTCTTCCTGAAAACCTGCCTCGATCAGGTCCGGTTCATGGAGCAGCTGGTGCGGCCAGACCGCCTGCGCGGCCGAATCGTGGCGTGGGCGGACGACGAAACGAAGGCGGGTAGACTGCCGCTGAAGTCCGGACAAGTGCTTGAAGCCGTCTTGTTTCGCGGCGAACTGCCCCGTGGCGACGTGGCGCCGCTGCTGGGCGTGACGGACCGGCACGCGCGGCGGGTCGTATCGGCGTTATCGGAACGCGGGGTGCTAGTTTCCGAAGGACCGCGCGCTCCCTTGGGCATCAACTTCCCAGCCGCCCTCGCATCTCGGTGGATGCCAGGCTTGTTCCCTGAGCCGGTGGAGGAACCCGCGCCTACGCCGGCACCTACTCCCCTCGGAGTCCTCAACCGGGAATTGGCGCGGGTGCTCGAACTAAGGAATGCCCTCAGCAATCCCGGCAGTCCGGATGCGCTCTTTGGGAACTTCGAGTCCAGCCTCCAGGAGAACAGCTCGAAGCTTGAAGCCTTCAGGAAACTAGAGGCTGTCCTTTCGGTCCTCGATGCCGAAGCGTGGAAGACCTTGAAACACCATGCATCGGGGCTCCTTTCAAAGCCGACTGCCAGCAAGGGCCGCAGCTGGCAGAGCTTCTTCGATGTGTTGAGCGAAGCGCGAGGCTATTCGTATTTGCGGAGTGTTGGGTGCTCAGGAATTCGTTTCATGAACCGCACCGATCGCCCGACACCCGACCTCGAGGCCCAGCATAGTGGCCAGCGCGTGCTGTGCGAGGTAAAAACGATCAATATCTCAGATGACGAAGCCGGGCGGCGGCACCGCGTGCACTCCGGCACGCCTGTGGGCGGCAAGGTGCCGACTGAATTGGGGGGTGCATACCTCGCTAAGCTGAGCAAGACTCTCAACAGCGCCGTTCGGCAGCTCGAGGAGGCGGAC
Organism: uncultured Acidobacteriota bacterium; assembly: GCA_963834325.1. Classification (GTDB taxonomy): domain Bacteria; phylum Acidobacteriota; class Vicinamibacteria; order Vicinamibacterales; family UBA2999; genus CADEFD01. The sequence continues at coordinate 73,479 of CAWIBL010000012.1, read as the reverse complement.
CCCGCCCATGATGCCCGACGCATTGTTTTCTGCGTTCTGAATTTTGACGATTGGGTCGGCGACTACTATCCGGCTTACTTCCGCGAGATAGACGCCTACCTGTTGGCGAACCCGGTCGGGGTAGAGGAACTCGTCTTCAGTCTGCCGAACAATCTGTTTGGCCGCACCTTCGAGATGCGCGCAGCCAAGGTGGTAACCGAGTAGGGCCCGGTCCGGGCATTCTTGACGATCCTGCTGCCTAAGCATCGCGCTCACCTTCGCAGCGACCGCCGCTGCGCAACAAAGGGGCGCTGATCCTGCGGGCCGCCGCCCTAGCAGGCTGCTGAAAAGGAGTACCCACCACCCCGATCGTCGTACTACACTGCCGGCCACCGGAGGCCAGCATGCGCGGAGACGATCAGCAGAGTGGGCACCTGTTTAGTTATCTCTCGCCGGAGCAGCGCGTGCCGGCGGACCATCCGCTGCGGGCGATCCGCCAGATGACCGACGAGGCGCTGCGCCAGCTGTCGCCGCAGTTCGAGGCGATCTACGCCAACGACGGGCCGCCCGTCGATGCCGCCCGAGCAGCTGCTGCGGGCGCTGCTGCTGCAGGCGCTCTACACGGTGCGCAGCGAGCGGCTGCTCGTCGAGCAGCTCGAATACAACCTGCTGTTTCGCTGGTTCGTCGGGCTGGGCATGGACGACGCGGTGTGGACGCCGACGACGTTCACGAAGAACCGCGAGCGCCTGCTCGCGGGCGACATCGCCCGGCAGTTCTTCGCGGCGGTGCTGGCGCAGGCGCGCGGGCGCCGGCTGCTGTCCGACGAGCACTTCACCGTCGACGGCACGCTGCTCGAGGCGTGGGCCGGGCAGAAGAGCTTCACGCGGAAGGACGGCACGAGCCGGGGCCGTCGGACGACGATCCCGGCAATCCGACCGTGAACTTCCACGGCGAACGCCGCTCGAACGACACGCACCAGTCGACGACCGATCCCGACAGCCGCCTGGCGAAGAAGACGCGCGGCAGCGAAGCGAAGCTCGCCTACCTCGGCGAAGTGCTGATGGACAACCGCCACGGCCTGGTCGTCGATGCGTGCGTCGTGCACGCCACCGGCACCGGCGAGTGTGCGGCGGCGCTCGGCTTGCTCGCGGCGCTGCCGCCGCGCGAGGCGACCGTCGGCGCCGACAAGGCCTACGACACCCGCGGCTGGGTCGCCGAGGCGCGTCAGCTCGGCGTCACGCCGCACGTCGCGCAGAAGCAGCGCAGCGCGATCGACGGCCGGACGACGCGACATCCCGGCTACGCCGTGAGTCAACGGGTGCGCAAACGCGTCGAAGAGATCTTCGGCTGGATGAAGACCGTCGGTGGGCTCCGCAAGCTGCGGCATCGCGGCGGCGATCGTGTCGAGTGGCACTTCCTCTTCGTCGCCGCCGCCTACAACCTGGTCCGGCTCCGGAACTTGCCGACGGAGACCGCAGGATCAGCGCCTCTTTGTTGCGCAGCGGCCCGGAACATCACCAGCCATTCATACGACAAGCGCAAGGCAGAGCGCATCGTGGCCCAGCTCCCGCAGTTTGCGCGGGATGTGCATTCGCTCCTCGCGCTGGAGTTCGGCTACTGACGCCCGATCCTCTGGGCTCCACTTCACGACCCGCAGGTATTCGCGCCCGGTCATCTGTTTCCTGTGTCATGTCCCTGGTAGCGCTTCGCGCCGTCGCCCGAACGTCCCGACAGCGCGATGCGCACGTTGGACGGATGCGAGAAGTCACACGTGATAGTGCGAGCGGCCGCGGAAGCGACGCGCCTAGGTCGCGCCCAGCAGTCCCGGAAGCAGGGACGTATCACCTGCGTTGATCAGCAATTGATCGGTCGGCGGTGCCGGCAGGCGCAGCCGATTGGCCCAGTAGACCCGCATGCCGACGGCAGAGGCGCCCGGCACGTCGTGCGCCGAACCGGCCACGAACAATACGCGCTGCGCCGGCAGGCCCAGCGCCTCGAGCATCGCGCGGTACGCGCGCGGGTCCGTCTTGTAGATGCCGGCGCGCTCGGCGCTCATGACCAGTTCGAAGCGGGCGCCGCAGGCCGCAGCCGCGGTCTCGGCCAGCGCCTGCGAGCAATTGGTCAGGACCGCGAGGCGCCGGCCCGCGAGCGCGCCGAGAACCCGCGGCACTTCCTCCCACGGGCGCAATTCGCCCCAACGGGCTAGCAGCGCGTCGGCGCTGTCCGGCGCCAGGCCGGCCTCAGCGGCGGCCTGGCTCACCGCGTCCGCATACGGAAAGTAGGTCCCGGCCGCGGTGACGATGCGCAGCGACACCCGGCGCCACTGGTCGCCGCGTTCGGGGTCACCGGCGACCGCGCGCCAGAGCGGCCACGAATTGATCAGCGCGGTCAGCAGAATCGAACGCGACGGCGTCGACGTCTTCGAGATACGCGGGCACGGGGTCGGCGGGCGCGGTCACGCCGCACCTCCCATCGGTTCGAAGCGGCGTCGCGGGGGAACCGCGCGGCGAAGCGTGCCTGCCATCATTTTCCTCCTGTGGGTCGTGTGCATTGGGTCGAGTGCCATCCGACCCAGCTTACGGGACAGCATGCGGCAGCGGTCACGCCGCCAGAGGCGAAGGAGGTCAGCGCGACATGCGCTATCGTGGGGCAAGGAGTCCCCGAGAACGTCAAGCTGAACGGATGTACCTCGGATTTCGCGCTCGAGTGCGGGCATCGGCAGGCGCTGCGAGCCGGCCCCCGATGGATAATCGAACCGGAGTGCATGACATGAAGGCCACCTGGAACGGCACAGTGATCGCGGAGGCCGCCGACACGGTGGTCGTCGAGGGCAACCATTACTTTCCCGCCGACTCCCTGCGTCGGGAGTTCTTCGCCCCGAGCAACCACACCTCGACCTGCTCGTGGAAGGGGGAGGCCTCCTACTATCACGTCGTGGTCGACGGCCAGCGCAACAACGACGCCGCCTGGTATTACGCCGCGCCCAAGCCCGATGCCGCGCGCATCGCGGGGCGGGTGGCCTTCTGGCGCGGTGTCGACGTCACCGAGTAGGCGCAGGAACACCCAGCAGCCGCCTCGTCGCGCGCGCTCCGACCAGTCGCGGCCTGCCCCGGGTCGCTTGCCAGCTCTGCTTTTGAGTAGTCACCGGCGGCGATCGGCTCATGCGGCTATACTCCTGGTCCATTTCCGGCAATCACCTCTCGGTTCTCACTGCGCGGTCGCCGCGCCCAGGAGTCGGCCATGCGAGTCACTGGCATCTACCTGTCGCTGACAACGGGTTCGGAGCGCTGGGCGGGCACGGACGATGCGCTCTACCTGGGCCTCGTCGGCACCGTCGGTGGCCGAGAGTTCTTCGTGAACGGGGCGATCGGCGCCAACGCCACCCGATCGTTCCAATGGGGCGAGGCGCCGTTCAACGCCGACGTCGTGCACCCGTCGGTCGGTGGCACCGTCATCTGCCGCCCCAATCTAACGCACGTGTACCTGCGCAAGCTGGGCCTGGGATCGCGTCAGGCCGACAACGCCCTGAAGCTGGCATCGGCCTTCGTCTACATCCTGGCCGAAGGCGCCGGCACGACCGACGTCTTCGTGATGACGGGGCCCGAGCAGTTGTCCTACGAGACCGGCCTGGTCGTGTACCTCGCGCAGACCGCGCACCTCGGTGAGTACATCAACCGTCAGATCCCCGTGCTGGATCGCGCCGCCGAGTGCGGGCGGGAGGACTCGGCGGAACGCGCGGCGTTGGTGGCGCGCGCGACCACGCCGGCGTGAGGAGCGGCCGGGCCGCACCGCTGAATTGCCGGCTGGCTTCACGGATGCGCGCGCGGCCCTGCCGGCCGAGGCACCGGCCTACGCGGACGAGCCGCTGAAGAGGCACCCCACCGGCTTCTACAACCGGCGGGCGCAGGCCCTCAAGAACGGCGTGCCGCGCTTCCGGCAGACCAAGCGCCGGCATTCGCTGCAGTGGCGAAGCCGCAGCCTGGGCAGAAGGACGGATTCATGTCCTCGAGCGATGTGCCTCCCAGGGGGGACAGTGCTCGCGAAATACCGCTATCGCATTGAGATGACGGCGAAGCCGTCGGCGAAATCTCCGCAGAGCTGCAACGGTGTGCCCGCGGGAGGGTCGGCCGAGACCTTCGTCCATCATCGCGCGGTCGATGCCGGGCCACACGGGGAAGTCGTTCCGGCGCGACGTCGGGCGCCCTCGCGCGGCAAATCACCGAGCGCCGACGATCGCGCCGAGCGCTGCCAGATCGCGGTCGGTCTGCGCCGAAGCCCCAAAGTAAGAATCCGTCAGCGGCAGCGTCTTCCCGCCCTCCAGCTGCAGGGCCAGGCGCACCGCTCGTCCACGGGGCTTGCGCTGCAGCTCGACGCCTCGCACCGCGCGCACCGGCACCGTCGTGGTCGTCGTCGCCAGTGGCCAGCGCAGCGAGACCATCGTGAGGTTATGCCCGTCCGCGAAGACGTCGACGCGGCGCCGCACGAACGACCAGAGCAACGCCTCGAAGGCCAGCAGCACGAGGAGCCCGAAGGCGCCGCCCGCGTTCACGAAGTTCTCCGGCGCCATGATGAGCCCGGGCAGGATCAGGCACGCGAGGAACACCATCGATGCCAAGACCATGGTGCGGGGTGCGGGGCGATGAATGAGCGTGGGAGGCACGACGAGAGCCTACCCCGGGCACGCGACCCACACTCGGCGGAGCGCCGCGGTCGAGATGGCGGTCAGAGGTGTTTTTCGTTCGACGCGGAAGAGGTGTACGGCACGCTTGATGCTGATTCGACCGCGCGGCTGCACACGCAGCGCATTCGCCGGCGGAGTGCCGAAAAGGGGAAGCCAGATGGACATATTCGACAAATTGCGCAAAAAGGACGACAAGCCAAAAGCTGACTTCTCGAACGTCCAGTCGGGCAGCTCGACAACCGCTCCTGCCCCGCCAGCTCCCGAGCCCTTCCCTGAAGCCGCCTCGACCACCGGTACCGCAGGGTCGGAGCAGTCGTATGTGGTCGTCGCCGGAGACAGCCTGTCGAAGATCGCGAAGCGTGTCTACGGCGACGCCAGCAAGTGGCCCCGCATCCACGAGGCCAACCGCGACCAGATCAAGAACCCGGATCTGATTCACCCCGGCCAGCGCCTGAAAATCCCCGGAGCTTGAGATGAACACGATGCTGCGCTACCCGAAAGCTATCCAGATCTCGGCGTGCGTCACCCTCCTGCTGGCCACCGCGGCCTGCGGGGGGAACACGGCCAATACGTCGGCAGGCACGGACGGTGTCCGCGTCACCGACGTCACGCTGGGCCGATCGATTGGCGGCGACAAGACGGTCGCCGACGAGACCGACAACTTCAGGCCAAACGACACCGTCTACGCCTCGGTGGCTACCGAGGGCTCGGCGCAGAGCGCCACGCTCCGGGCGAAGTGGACCTTCGAGGACGGGCAGGTGGTCGACGACTCGTCGCGCACGATTGCCCCGGGCAGCCGGGAACGGACCGAATTCCACATCGCCAAGCCGGATGGCTGGCCCACAGGTAAGTACAAGGTCGAAGTATTCCTGGACAACAAGTCCGCAGACACGCAGAGCTTCGAGGTCCGGTAACCAGCACGGAACGGTCGGGTTCCGCCATCTGCGAACGAGAGGCCGCGAGTGAGTCACGCGCACGGAGCGCCAGCAAGCGGCGCGCCATCGTGCCAGGTTCGAGACTCAGCTTCCAGAGCGAATCAGCGTCAGTACATGAACCGCAGGCCCAGCTGAATCTGCCGTGGCGGGCCCGCCGTGAACACCTTGCCGAAGTTCGGCGTCAACGCCGTGCGGTTCGGGATGTCGTAGTTCACCCAGTTCAGGAGGTTGAACGTCTCGATGCGCACCTGGAGCTGATTGGCGCCGCCGAAGCGCACGGCCTTCACCAGCGAGAGGTCCAGGTTCCTGGTGCCCGGGCCGCGCAGCGAGTTGCGGCCGGCGTTGCCGAAGGTGAACGGAGCGGGCCGCGCGAAGGCCGCGGGGTTGACCCAGCAGTCGGCGGTACGCGTCTGCTCGCAGCCGGGGCCCGGCGCGAAGGGGTCGCCCACCAGGTTCGGCCGGTCCTGCAGCTGGCCGGTGTTGCTGTTGTCGGTGCCGAGCACCGGCGTGAACGGCTGCCCGCCCTGCAGCGTGAAGATGCCATTGACCTGCCAGTCGGCGAAGAGCACCCCCAGCACACCGCCGGAACTGGACATCCAGCGGCGGCCGCTGCCCCACGGCAGCTCATAGATGCCGCTCAGCACGAACCGTTGGCGGACGTCGTAGACCGACGGGCCCCACTCGGCGTCGAGGTCGCGGCTGTTCTGGGGCACGCCGGAATCCGCGGTGCCACCGCTGCCCGAGGCGTCGTCCATGCTCTTGCTGAGCGTGTAGGAGGCCAGGAATGAGTAGCCGCGAGCGAAGCGCTTCTCGAGGCGCGCTTCGAGGCTGTTGTATTCGCTCGAGGCGAGCGAGGCGACGGTGTTCATGTTGCCGTACTGTGGGTAGGGCCGCCGCGCCTGCACCGCGCCGGCCGCCGGCGCCGGCTGGTTGTAGTTCACGGTGCGGAACAGGCGGTCGCCGCGCGTGCCCACGTAGCCGACGTCGGCCACCAGGCTGCCGGCCAGCTGCCGCTGCAGGTTGATGCTGAACTGCTGCACGCGCCCCATCTTGTAGTTGGTGTCGAAGGCGCTCAGGTTCGGCGTCACCACGGCCAGGTTGTTGAAGGCGTTGGCAGTGGTCACCGTGCGGCCGTCGCCGAGCGCCAGATCCTGGTTGAACCAAGGCGGATTGAGGCGCAGCCCCAGCGTCTGGTTGATGAGCGTCACCTCGTAGAAGATCCCGTAGCCGCCGCGCAGCGCCATGCGGCCGTCACCGGTCATGTCCCACGCGAACCCGAGGCGTGGCGCGAACGCCGACTTGTCGGGGTTGACCATCGACCGGCTCTGGCCGTTCTGCGCGGCGAGCAACGTCGTGCCGGTGGCGAAGTCGAAGTTGGTGATGCGGTCGCGGCCCTCGTAGGTCGGGGCCACGTACTCGTAGCGCAGGCCCATGGTCAGCGTCAGGTCGTCGCGCGCCTGCCAGTCGTCCTGCACGAAGCTGCTGAGGCCCTTCGAAATGAAGTTGAACTGGGTGTCACCTTCCAGCCCCAGCCCGCGCAAGGCCTGGGTCGGCAACCCGAGCAGCATGTCCGACAGGGGGTTGCCAGTGTAGCGGCCGGTGAAGGTGTAGGAGCCGCGGGCGAGCGAGTCGAAGATGAAGTCCGACTCGAACCTCTTGTAGTCGGCGCCGGCCTTCATCGTGTGCGTGCCCTTCACGTAGGTCATCGTGCCCGACAGGCTCAGCGTGTCGAAGGGCCCCTGCTGCGGCAGGTTGGTGGCCGAGCCGAGGTTCTCGTAGACGCCGCCCATCGACACCAGCGGGAAGCCGAAGTCCTCGGTTTTGCGCGACAGCCCGTTGAGTCCGAGCCGGGCGGCAGCGTCGTCGGCGCGGTCCTGCTGCAGGTAGTCGAGCTTCCAGCGGTTCCAGCCGACGCGGAACTCGCCCAGCAGATCGTTGGTGAAGGTGTGGGTGTCGGACACCCCGATCGTGGCGAAGCGGGTGGCCTCCTGCTCACGCCCGTAGCCGGGGATGATGGTGGTCCGCCCGAAGATGTTGACCGGCTGCAGCTCGTAGATGCCCTGCCAGTTGACCCGCACCAGGGCGCGGTTGTTGCCGGTGATCTGCTGGTCGACACGGGCGATGACGGTGTTGTCGCGCAGCTCGTTCTGCGGCTGCGAGCGGTAGTTGCGGGCCCCCTCCAGGTTCGGCGCCGGATAGGCCGCGGCGATGCCGAGACCCGTGACGTCGAGGCGGTTGGCCGGGATGACGTTGCCAGGGAACGGCTGGCCCGTGAGCGGGTCGAGGATCGGCGTGCTCAGGCTCGAGAAGTTGCCGGTAAGCATCGCCGTCTGCGGCACGTTGCCGGTGTAACTGATGATCTGCTTCTGTCGCTGTCCTTCGTAGCCGAAGAAGAAGAACGTCTTGTTCTTGACGATCGGCCCGCCGCCGTCGACGCCGAACTGATTGCGCCGGAAGTAGGGCGTCTTGCCGGGCGGGTCGAAGACGTTACGCGAATCGAGGTTGCTGTTGCGGTGGAACTCGTAGACGTCGCCGTGGAACTGGTTGGCGCCCGAGCGCGTCACGACGTTGATCTGGGCGCCCGCCGTGCGGCCGAACTCCGCTGAGTAGGTCGGCGACATCACCCGGAACTCGGAGATCGAGTAGGTGGGCGGGTTGACGATCAGCTGGCCGATGGCTTGCGTGGTGTTGTCGATGCCGTCGAGCCAGAAGAAGTTCGACGACTCACGCATGCCGTGGACATTGATCGCGCCGCCCTGGGTCGCCAGGGTCGTGCCCTTGGTCGACGGCAGGGCGCCTGGCACCAGCAGATTCAGCTGCAGGAAGTTGCGGCCATTCAGCGGCAGCTCCTGGGCCTCCTTGGAGCTCACCACGGTGCCGACGGTGGCGGTGTTGGTCTGCACCAGCGGCAGTTCGGCGGTCACCGTGACCTCCTCGCTGATGGCGCCAATCTCCAGCGAGAAGTCGGAGCGCTGCTGCTGGTTGACCTCGAGGCGCACGGCGTCGCGCACCGCCGTCTTGAAGCCGGTGAGCTCGGCGCTGATGCGGTAGCTGCCCGGCGGCAGCAGCGGCATCGAGTAGCGGCCGCCCTCGTCGGTCACCGAGGTGCGGGATTGCCCTGTGGCCAGATTCGTGACCGTAATCGTCACGCCGGGCAGCACGCCGCCGGCGCCGTCGCTGATCGTGCCGAGCACCGAGGCCGTGAAGGCCTGGCCGAAGGCGCCGGTAGCGAGCAGCGCCACCAGCGAACATGCGAGTCCTGTGCGAACGAGATGGTGTGCCATCGGTCGCCTCCTCCATTAGTAAACAGTGATCGTGGCGCCGCGCGGAAGTCGCGGCTCCACGGACGAAGCTGCGGCAACGAAGCGTGCCGTTACGTGAGCGGCGCCCGCCGCGTGTGCCAGTCGGTGGCCGACTCGTAGGCCTGGCCGACGCGGAACAGCATGGCCTCGTCGTAGGGCTTGCCGTAGAACTGGATGGATAGCGGCAGCGTCGGCGCGCCACTGGTGAAGCCGCACGGGATGGTCATCGCCGGCAGGCCCGTCATGTCGCCGATGAAGGTGGTGCCGCCGCGGTACGGCGACGCCGAAGAGCCCGGCTTGACGTCGCTGCCCGCCGTCTCCGGCGGATCGAGCTTGGTGGCCGGGTTGCCGCCGGGCACCGCCATGACGTCGCACTGGGTGAAGACCTGCCGCATCTCGTCCATGAGGATGGTGCGGATGCGCATCGACTTGACGTAATCGGTGGCCGGGTAGAAGCGGGCCGCTTCGAGCCGCTCGCGGATGACCGGGTCGAACAGCTCCGGGGTGTTCTTGAGCCGCTGCTCGTGATAGCAGGCGCCCTCGACCATGGCGATGATCCAGCCGGCGGAGCCGGCCAGGTTGGCGTTCGGCACCTTCACCTCGACGAGCTGCGCCCCCTGCCCCTTGAGCAGGTCGATGGCGGCGCGCACCGCCTTGTCGGTCTCGGGGTGCGCACCGTCGAAGAAGTAGTTGGTGGGCACGCCGATGCGCAGCCCCTTGACGCCCTGCGTGAGCGCTTGGGCGTAGTTCGGCACCGGCACGCTCGCGCACGTCGCATCGTGCGGGTCGGCGCCGGCCATCACCTGCAGCATGTGGGCGGCGTCGGTGACGCTCTTGGTCATCGGCCCGGCGTGATCGAGAGTCCAGCTGAGCGTGCTGACTCCGTAGCGGCTGATGCGTCCATAGGTCTGCTTGAGGCCGACGATGCCGCAGTTGTTGGCCGGCCCGCGGATGGAGCCGCCGGTGTCGGTGCCGATCGACAGCGGCGTGAAGAAGGCGGCGAGCGCCGCGCCCGAGCCGCTTGACGAGCCGGCCGGCGAGTAGGCGAGGTCCCACGGGTTGCGGGCCGGGCCAAAGCCCGAATGGACGCCGCTCCCCATCGCGAACTCGAGCAGGTTGAGCTTGCCGATCATCACCGCGCCGGCGTCGTTAAGGCGCTGCGTGAGGGTGGATTCGTAGTTGGTGACGTTGTTGGCCGTCACCTTCGAGCCGTTGGTGGTCTTGTGGCCCTTGGTGGCGATGATGTCCTTGGGCGCGTAGGGCATGCCGTGCAGCGGCCCCTTGTAGCTGCCGGCGGCAATCTCCTGCTCCGCCTGCTTGGCCCGCGCCAAGGCGTACTCCGGCAGCACGGTGATGAAGCTGTTGACCTTCCGGTCGAGCGCCGCGACGCGGTCGAGGAACGCCTGCGTCACTTCTACCGGTGACACCTGCTTGCTCTTGATCAGGCCGGCCAGCTCGTGGGCCGGCTTGTAGACGAGGTCTGGGATGGCCATCGTGCTCCTCGCTTAGGCGTCGTGCCGCGTGGGCACGAAGATGGGGGCCGGCTCGATATGGTCCGGCACGACGAAGTCGCGCACGATCTGAAAGGTATCGAGATTGCGCTGCAGCGCCGTTTCCGCCACCGCCAGCCGCGCGTCCGACAGCGGCACCCCGCCGATGACCTGCAGCGACTGCTTGAGGATGTCCTTGGTGACGCGGGTCTTCGACTGGGCGATGACCTCCAGCGCGGCGGGGCCGGTGATACCGGCCGCCGCGAGGATCTGGAGGATTCGCCGTCGGCTGAGCCGTCGGTCGTCGTTCTCGGGCATGCGTTTCTCCTTCTCTTACTGAGGTTTCCTGGGGACCGGGATCACGAACCCGGAGGAGCCGCCGCGACCCCTGGCGCGACGCTCCAGCAGGGCGATCATCTTGATCACCACCTCCCGGCCGGCGCTTGGCGACGTGCCGAGCTGGTGGTCTTTCTTGAACGCGAGCACGGCCGCGACGGTGGCGTCGTTGAAGACGCCCGTAGGAGTGCCCGTCGCGTCGAACAGACGGCGATCCGTGGCCGTCGCGTAGCCCAGGTCGAGCAGCCAGCGCTGCAGCTTGGCGACATCGCCGCCCACGCTCATGCCGACCATGCGGCTGCCGTAGGCTTGGAGTCGCTCTGCCTTCCAGCGCTCGTAGAGGTAGCGCACGTCCTCGATCGACGTGGTGCTGTCGTCGACCCGCACATCGAGGTAGGCGTCGGTGCCAAACGGCCCCGCGCCCTTCCTGTAGACCCTGAGTGTGGCCGCGAGGCGACCGCGCGCGTCGCCGCCGGCCGCGTCCGCGGCTTCCAGGCATTGCAGCAGGCGCTCGGCGAGCGGCAGGCCGCTTCCGGCCAGGCGCTCGAAGGTGGTCGCAAACGCGTCCACCACCTGCGGGCCGGCGAGGATGTTGCCGGCCGTGGCGTAGTTCGTTCCTACGCGATGACCCTTCCATTCGGGCGCCGCTCCAGTAGTGGACGAGCTGCGGCCCGTGGCGTCGACGATGTTGATCTGGCCGATGTCCGGGTAACGCTGTTTCAGCCGCGCGAACACGTCGGCCGGGGAGGCGCCCGCCGCCAGCCAGTCGAGCATCTCCTCGCCGTCCTGATAAGGCGCCCCGCCCATGGTCGCAATCGCCGCGACGCCGGCGCGGATGTGCGTGGCGATTGGCGCCACGGCGAAAAAGCGCGACGCCATGGCGATGCCCAACTCGCCGGTGGCTGGGTCGAAGCCGACAATCGACATGCTGCTCATGAGGTCGTCCTCGCGGGGCGCCTCCTGAGCCGCGGCCGGCACCGCCAGCAGCGAAACGAACACGAGCAGTGCACGACCGCCGTGCATCACGGCCTCGGCCTCGTGGTCCGGGCGCGGGCCGCGTCCTCGAGCTGGCGGAGCATCGAGGGCACGAGGGACGGGCTGGCATCGAGGTGCGCGTCGCGCTTCCAGCGGACGACGGCGGCCGCCGTCGCGTCGTTGAACAGGCCGCGCGGTGCCCCCTGCTCGTCGAACACGGTGCGGTCGGCCGGGGCCAGGTAACCCAGGGTTCGCAGGTGCTGCTGCACCTGCGCGACGTCCGCCCCCCGCGACTGTTCGATGGACTGGTAGCCAACCCCGTGGAGGTGGTGGAACGCCCACTCGGTCCACAGGCCGCGCAGATCGCCCACGGCCTCGGCGCTGTCATCGACGCGGAGGTCGACCAGGAGGTCCGTGCCGGCGAACCCGGCGTCCTTGCGGTAGACCTTGAGGGCCGCCCCCTGGCGCCCGCGCGCGTCGCCACCCGCCGCGTCCGCCGCCTCCAGGGCCCGCAGCAGGCGCTCGGCCAGCGGCAGGTTCATCGTCGCCGAGCCCTCGAAGCTCTCGCCGAACGCTTCCACCACCTGGGGACCGGCGAGGATGTTGCCGGCCGCGGCGTAGAACGGGCCGAAGCGGTGGCCCTTCCACTGCGAGGCGTTGGGACCGGTCGTCGACAGGCTCTCCCCCGCCGCGGTGACGATGTTGATCTGACCGGTGTCGGGATACATACCGCGCAGCCGGGCGAGGGCCTGCGGCGGCGTGAGCCCCTCGGCGAGCCAGTCGAGCAGCCGCTCCCCCTCCTTGAATGGCCCGCCGCCCATCACCGCCACCGCACCGACGCCGGCGCGCACGAACGTGGCGATCGGGCCAACAGCGAAGAACTTCGACGCGAGCGCGATGCCGACGTCGCCCGTCTCCACATCGACGCCGACGATGGACATGCTGCTCATCAGCGCGTCGTCGGTCACACTCCTGGCCGCCGGCACAGCCGTCGTGGCCGCCAGGGCGACCGCCGCGGCGATGGCCGACAGCGCCAGGCGGCCGCTCACCGGTCGCCGCCCTTTCGCGCCAGTTCGCGCCGGAGGGCGTCGATGGTTTCCTTGCCGGCGGACGGACCGCCGCCGAGCGACCGATCGCGCTTGTAGCGGTCCACCGCGCGGCCCGTGGCGTCGTTGAAGCGTCCCACCGGCGTGCCGTCGTCACCAAAGACGGAGCGGTCGGCCGCCTCCAGGTAGCCGAGATCGCGCAGCGCCTTCTGCAACCAGCGCACGTCGTCGCCGGAGGACTGCTCGATCACGCGGAAGCCAGGCACCTGTCCGCGGATCTCCTTCCAGCGCGCGTAAAGGCGCTTCAGGTCATTGATCGCATTGCCGCTGTCGTCGACGCGGAGGTTCACCAGATCGTCGGTGCCGGCGTAGCCGGCGTCCTTGCGCTTGACGATGAGCGTCGCGCCCATGCGGCCGCGCGCGTCACCGCCGGCCCGATCCGCGGCGTCGAGCGCGGCCAAGAGGCGGTCGGCCAGCGGCAGTCCCTTGCCGGCGCTGCCCTCGAAGGTGTCACCGAAGGCCGCCACCACCTCAGGCCCGGCGAGGATGTTGCCGGCCGCCGCGTAGAACTTCCCCACCCGGGAGCCCTTCCACATGCTCGACGTCACCGGGCTCGTGGTGGAGGCGCTACGGCCCTTGGCGTCGACGATATTGATCTGGCCGATGTCGGTGTAGCGCTCGCGCAGGCGCGCCAGCACGTCGTCCGGGCTGGCGCCCTGCGCCAGCCACTCGAGCATCTCGGGGGCGTCCTTGAACGGCGAGCTGCCCATCGTAGCAATAGCGCCGACGCCGGCACGGACGTGCGCCGCGATCGGCCCGACCGCGAAGAAGCGCGAGGCGAGCGCGATGCCCACGTCACCGGTCTCGGGATCGAAGGCAACGATGGACATGCTGCTCATCTCCGGCGTCGACGGCGCCGGGGTGAGCTGGGCAGCCGCCGGCCGAGACGCCAACAACGCGGCGATGAGGATGCAGGCCGGCACGAAACGACGCACGTACGTTTCCCCTTTTCCGAAAGCTCGCAGGCCGCATGCCGGCGCAGTGACGGACTCCAGCTACGAGTGGGGTGAGTTTCAGCGTTCGCGAGCTACACGGTCAAGCGGAAACGACGGCGCGCGTCTTGTGCAGCTCGACGATTGGCCGGTTGCACGTCGTTGGCTGCGATCGTCGTTGCGGAACTCGAGACGCACCAGGCGGCCGTCGGGCCCGAGCGCCTCGCGCAGCCTCCGGACGATAGCCGGCGGAGCCCAGGCAGGTGGCGAAGACCACGCCGGCCGCGGCCCGCCGCGGTCCGTGCACTTGCACCACAGATGGGGCCACGGCCTGCACCGCGGCCGCGAGTTCAGCGGAGAGAGTGTCGAGGATGGATGCCATGTCCCACTTGGATGGCCGGGCGATCGTCGTTGCGGAACTCGAGACGCACCAAGCGGCCGTCGCCCCGAGCGCCTCGCGCAGCCTCCGGACGATAGCCGGCGGAGCCCCGGCAGGTGGCGAAGACCACGCCGGCCGCGGCGCGCCGCGGTCCGTGCACTTGCACCACAGATTGGGCCACGGCCTGCACCGCGGCCGCGAGTTCAGCCGGCGTCTCGCTCGCGGAGAGAGTGTCGAGGATGGGATGCCATGTCCCCGTGCCTGCTTACGTCACGGCGTGGGCGGCTTCGCCGACAGCGCCTTGAAGGGCGTGGTCAGCGTGCCGATGCCCTCGACCTCCACGGTCACGACGTCGCCGGGCTTGAGGAACACCTGCCGCTCCATGCCGGTGCCGGCCGGCGTGCCGGTGATGATGACGTCGCCCGGGTAGAGCGTCATGCGCGAGGTGATGTAAGCGATGAGGTGCGGCTCGCTCCAGATGAGATTACTGGTGCGCGCGTCCTGGACGACGGTGCCGTTCAACTTCGTCGTGATCCGCAGGTCGCTCGGGCCCCGCGGCAGGAACTCCTTCGGCACGATCACCGGTCCGAACGGCGCTCCGCGATCGAGGCTCTTGCCGTCGAACCAGTTGGTGCCCGGGAACATCGTGACCTCGCGCAGTTTCTCGCTGCCGCGATCGCTCAGGTCCTGCATGATGCTGTAGCCGAAGACGTAGTCCATGGCGCTCTCGCGCGCCACGCGATAGGCCGGGCGCGGCCCCATGATGATGGCTAGTTCGGCCTCGTAGTCGGTGCGGCCGCGGCCATCGACGATGTAGAACGGTTCGTTCGGGTCGATGATGCACGAGCGCGGCGACTTGGCGAACAGAATCGGCGCGTCACGGTCCGGCACGACGCGCGCGGCCGCCGAGGCGTCGAAGCCGGTGGCGGGCGGACGGGCGGCGCCGCCAGCCGGGAGCGGCGGGAAGCGGGCGGGCTTGTTGTCCCGCCCCGGCCACGCCCATGCCTTCCGCGTGCGCCTTGTAGTTGGCCGAGGCCGCCATCAGGTTCCATGGGTACTTGATGGGCGCCAGCACCTTCACGGCCGTCACCTCGAAGGCGAACGGCAGACGTCGCGGCGGGTTGCGCCGCGAAGTAGTTGGCGATCTGGTAAAGGCGCGGCGAGACGGTGGCGTACTGCTCGATGAGCGCCTTCATCTCGCCCGGCATCGTCATCGCCGCGACCTTGGTGCGCGTCACCAGCGCCTGATTCGCTCCCTCGATATCGAAGACGCGGGTGCCGAGGACGAGTCCGATCCGCGTGCGGCCGCCGGTCTCGAACGTCATCAGCTTGAAGGGCGTATCGGGTGTCGCCTTCGGCGCGCCCTGGGCGAGGGGCGAGACGGTGGCGGCGACGACGGCGATGAGGGCGACCGCGAGCGACAGTCCGAGGCTGGCGGTGCGCGACGTGAACGGATGGGACATGTGATCTCCAGTGGCGGTCAAGGGTGCCGGCGCAGGGCCTCGAGGTCGAGCCTTTTGTCCAAGTTCCGCCGCGGCTGCGCCTCATTCGACGCCGGCGGCGGCCGAGCGCAGCTGGCCCAGCCGCCACACCGTCGCCACCAGCTCGCCGAGATCGAACGGCTTGGCGACGTGCTCGCGGAAGCCGGCGGCAAGCGCCCGATCGCGATCGGTCGGGGTCGCGTAGGCGGTGATCGCCGCGGCAAAGACCGGCCGCTCAGGGTCGAGCGCCTGCAGGTCGCGGATCAGGCAGTAGCCGTCGTCCTCGGGCATGGCGATGTCGCTCAGCAGCACGTCAGGGGCGCCGGCGCGGACCACCGCCAGCGCGTCCCGCGCGCTCGCCGCGGTCCGGACGATGGCGCCGCTGCGGCGCAGCAGCGCCGAGATCAGTTCCCGGCTGTCGTCATCGTCGTCGACCACCAGCACCGACAACCCGGCCAGACTCACTCGTGGCTGCCCTTCTCGGGCCGCTCGCCAGCGACCTGGTCAGCGGTCGGGAGCTGGACGCGGAAGATCGCGCCGGCGCCGCGCCCCCCGCTCTCGGCGACGACCGATCCGCCGTGCAGCTCGACCAGGTGCTTGACGATCGCGAGCCCGAGCCCGAGGCCGGAGTGCCTGCGCGTGGACGAGGCGTCGGCCTGGCGGAAGCGCTCGAAGACGTGCGGCAGGAACGCCGGGTCGATGCCGATGCCGGTGTCGGCGACCGCAAGGACGCGCCTGCTGCTCGTCGAAGGTGAGGCCGACCGAGACCGCGCCCGCCGGCCGGCGTGAACTTGACCGCGTTCGACAGCAGGTTGGTGACCACCTGCTGCAGCCGGGCGAGCGTCGCCGAGGACCTGGCGCTCGGCCCCGCGCGTCGAGAAGCGCAGCTCGACGCCGGCCGCGTTCCGCGGCGGGCAGCTGCGATTCGACCGCGGTCGCGACGATCGCGGTCAGCGACACCGGCTGGCGGTCGACCGTCAGCTTGCCGCTGACGATGCGGGAGATGTCGAGCAGGTCGTCGATCAGCTTGACCTGCAGCAGCGACGTTGCGCTCGATGGTCTCGAGTGCCGCGGCGGAACGCGGCGGCATCGAGCGGTGCCGCTGCCGAGCAGCCGCGACCAGCCGAGGATCGCGTTGAGCGGCGTCCGGAGCTCGTGCGACAGGGTCGCCAGGAACTCGTCCTTGGCCCGGTTGGCGGCCTGCGCCTCCTGGCGCGCGGCCTGCTCGCGCGCGAGCAGCTCGCGCCGCTCGCGCTCGGCCGCCGCCACCGTCAGCGCATGGCGCAGGCTGCGCTCCAGCCGGTCGCGCGAGCAGCGAGCTGCTTGGACAGGTAGTCGGCGGCGCCGGCCTTCATCAGATCGACCGCGGTCTGCTCGTCGCCCTGGCCGGTCAGCGACGATGACCGGGACGCCGCAGCCCTCGTCCTTCAGTCGCGCAGCACCGCGAGGCCGTCGGTGCCGGGCAGGTAGAAGTCGAGCAGGATGCAGTCGAAGGCCCTGGTCCGCAGCTCCGCGAAGGCGACGTCGGCGGTGTCGCGCCTCGACCACCACCGCGTCGACGCTCGCCCCGCGCAGCGTCCGCCGCACCGCCTCGCGGTCGACGCGCGTCGTCGTCGACGAGCAGCAGGGTCAGCGGCATCAGGGCAGCTCGACGAGCGACCAGTACTTGTTGAGCGCCGCCATCAGCTCGACGAAGTTGACGAACGTCACCGGCTTCAGCAGGTAGCCGGCGACGTTGAGGTTGTAGGCCTCGATCCGATCGCGCTCGTCGTTCGAGGTCGTGAGCACCACCACCGGGATCGGCCGCAGCTGCGGGTCGGCGCGCAGCTCGCGGAGGAACTCGATCCCGTTCATCCGCGGCATGTTGAGGTCGAGCAGCACGATGCGGCGATCGGCGGGGACGCCGCCGGCGCAGCATCTCGAGCGCCTTCGATGCCGTCGCTGGCCACGTACAGCGGGTTGAGAATGCTGGTTCTTGTCGAACGCGCGGCGCACGTTCATGACGTCGACCTGTCGTCCTCGACCAGCAGGATGTTCAACATGCGCTCACTCACGCGTGCTCCCCGGCCGGGCGTCCGGCCATGTGAACCAGAAGGTCGCGCCGGCGCCCGGCCGCCGATTCGACCCAGACGCGCCCGCCGCGCGTCTCCACGATCTTCTTGACCAGCGACAGCCCGATGCCGGTGCCCTCGACCTGGTCGCGCGGCTGCAGGGTCTGGAAGATGCCCCAGATCCGGTCGTGGAACGCCGGCGCGATGCCCGGCCCGTTGTCGGCGACCGTGAACTCGCGTGGCCGTCCGGCTCGCGCCGCGCAGACACGCGGATGCGGGGCTCCGGCCTGCGCCCGCATGCTTGACGCGCGTTGCCGATCAGGTTCATGAACACCTGCTGCAGCGGCAGCCGGTCGGCGTACGAGCGTCGGCAGGTCGGGGTCGACGCTCGACGCGGATGGCGGCCGGCGGCGCCAGCAGCTCGAGCACGTCGGCGACGACGCGCGATACCGCCACCGGCTCGGGCGCGAGCGGTCGACCGGCCGGCGCGCGAATACTCGAGGATGCCGTCGATCAGCGCCTCCATCCGGTGCACCCGGCTGCGCAGCAGCGTCAGGTGCTCGCGCGAGGTCGGCGGTGACCGCGTCGCCGAGATCCTCCTCGATCCACTGCGAGAGGTTGGCGATGCCGCGCAGCGGCGCCTTGAGGTCGTGCGAGGCGACGTAGGCGAACTGGTCGAGGTCGCGGTTGCTGCGCTGCAGCGCCTGCGGCCAGCGACGCCAGCTCCTCGGCGTGGCGGCGCAGCTCGGACTCGGCGTGCTTGCGCGCGGTGATGTCCATCATCGAGCCGATCATGCGGCGCGCCCGGCCGCTGCCCGTCGCGCACGATGATGCCGCGGTCGAGGATGATCGGCGTAGGTGCCGTCGACGCGGCGAAAGCGATACTCCGCCGACCAGGCGCTCGCGCCGGTGCCGTCGATGCGCGGCGTGGATGCTGTCGAGCAGACGCGCGCGAGGTCGTCGGGATGGATGCGGCTGGTCCACGACTCGCGAGCCCGGGCTCCAGCTGGTCGAGCCGGTAGCCGAACATCGCTGGCGAAGTTCTCGTTCCACCACACGCGCGCCGGCGTCGAAATCCCAGTCCCAGATGGTGTCGTTGGTGGCGCGGGCCAGCAGGTGGAAGCGCTCGTCGCTGTCGCGCAGCGCCCGCTGCGAGTCGAGATCGGCGGTGATGTCGCGCACCTCGATCACCGCGCCCAGGCGCTGCCGACCGCGGACGATGGGCGCGACGTTGTACTCGACCGGAAACAGCGTCCCGTCCTTGCGGCAGAAGACCTCGCGCTGCGCCCGGAGCGGCACGATCTCGGCGTTGGCCCGGTCGATCGGGCACTCCTCCATCGGATAGGGCGAGCCGTCCGGCTTGCGGAAGTGGACCGCGTCGTGCAGCGGCCGGTCGCGAATCTCGTCGAGCGAGGCGTAGCCGGTCATCGCGCATGCCGCGGCGTTCATGAACATCGGACGGCCGCTCGGTGTCCATCATGAAGAGCGCCGAAGCGGTGTTGTTGGCGATGGTGGTGGTCAGATCGCGTTGGTACTCGAGCTCGTGCGCCGAGCGCGCCAGCTCCTCGGCCCGGGCGGCAAGGGACAGGCGCGCCAGCTTCAGGTCGTGGACGTCGGTATTGGTCCCGAACCACTGCACGACCGCGCCGTGCGGCCCGCGCTGCGGCCGCGCCCGCAGGATGTGCCAACGGAATTCGCCGTCGTGACGGCGCAGCCGGTATTCGAATTCGAGGGGATCGCCAGTTGCGATCGCCCGGGTCCAGCTGTCGATGGCCGCCGGGCCGTCGTCGGGGTGGACCAGCGCCAGCTGGGCCTCGCCCTCGAGCCGCGCCGGATCGACGCCGAAGTAGTCGCGGCTCTGCGAGTTGGCGTACTGAATGACCCCGGCCGGCGACGCGGT
This sequence comes from uncultured Acidobacteriota bacterium, assembly GCA_963834325.1. Lineage (GTDB taxonomy): Bacteria > Acidobacteriota > Vicinamibacteria > Vicinamibacterales > UBA2999 > CADEFD01. Next base: position 53,931 of record CAWIBL010000012.1, on the reverse strand, counting down.
CCACACCTGGGTAGGAATCGCCTCGGCGAGAAAGCGGTAGCGCTCTTCGCTCATCCGCATCAGATCGTCGGCGCGGGCGCGGGCGATGCCGACGGCAATGGCGTTGGCCACCGCGGCCAGGCCGTCGAGGTCGATCTGGCTGAGCGGCTGGCGCGCGAACATCGCCAGCACCCCCACCAGCTGGCCGGCGACCATCAGCGGGTAGCCGGCAAAGGCCACCATGCCTTCGCGCCGCGCCCACGCCTGATCGCCCACCCGCGGGTCGCCGTGGACGTCGTTGGTCAGGTGCGGCGCCCGCTCCTCGGCGATCAGCCCGATCTTGAACCGGCCCACCGGGACGCGGCCGTGCGGGCCGTCGATGTGCGTGTAGAGGCCGGCGCTCGCCTGCAGCTCGAGCATCGCCTCGGCCTCGTTGAGGGTCCAGATCCGCGCGAAGGCGGCGCCCAGGTGATCGACGACGACCTGGACGCAGCGCTGGAGCACGTCGCGGATCGCCCCCTGCCGGGTGAGCGCAAAGGCGATATCGCGCGACAGCAGTCCGAACCTGGTCTGGTCGCGCAGGTCGGTCTCGGCCTGCTGCTGCTGGACCTCCACCTCCCGCCAGCGCCGCTCGCGGTCGCGCCGGTCGGTGACGTCCATGCACACACCGATCAGGCGCGCCGGCTCGCCCGCGCCGTCGAGCAGGAGGCGGCCGCGCGCCTCGAGCCACCGGACGCCGCCGTCGGGGCGCACGATCCGGTACTCGAGCCGGTGGGGCGCACGGCTCTCGACCGAGCGGGTGATGGTCGCGAGGACGCGTTCCCGATCGTCGGGATGGATGTCCCGCTGAAAGGCGTCAAAGGTGCCGGGGAACGAGCCGTGGGCAAGTCCGTGCATCTGCTCGAGCGCGGGCGACCACGCGACCCGGTCGGCGCGCAGGTCCCACTGCCAGGCCCCCATCTCGGCGGCGTCGAGCACGAGCGCCAGATCGGCATCGGCGATCGGCGCGTAGCCGGCCGCGTTATTCGACGGGTCAGCGTTGGTCATACACGGGGCGAACGCGAGGGCCGACGGCTTCGGAGGTCGCGACGAGACGCACGTGAGAATTATCCGCAGGAAACCACCGGCCGCAGATACATTCTTCAGTTGAGCTGGCCGGGAACGAGTGGCGACGGCGCCGAACCGGGAGCATCAGCCTGCCAGTGCGGGATGCGCCACGCGCCAGACCGGGCTTCTGCGTCACCATCGACGCGGCCACCAGCTTCGAGAACTGGAAGACGGCGTTCACTTGCGTGCGGGGTTGCCAATGGCTCGCAACCCGTGTCACTGCTGCGATCGTGACGGCGCCTCAGCGCGCGGGCGAGCGCGTGCGATGTTGCTCCGGTCGCTGATTCGCGGTAGTCTGGGCGCTCAAACGAACGTCGTCGCTGCCCGGTCCGTTTCCCGCCTGCCCTGAAATCCCCCTTCCGTGCGGCTCCAGATGCGTCGGGTAGCTCCGCGATAACAGGAACAGGAAATCCGTATCTTGATGTGCAAAATGTTGGTCAGAGGTGTGTCTGTGGCGTCGAAGAGCAGCTTCAGAATCGGGTCCGCGGTGGCTCTTGTCGGCGCGTGTGTGGGACTTCTCGCGATCGGTCAGGACGAAGCACTGGCCCAGGCCGGCGGTCAGCCGAATATCCAGATTGGCTCGGTCGTCAACCTGAAGAATCAGTATCCCAGCGAGGGTGGCTACCTGGACACGCGTGGTCGGACCCGGGACAAGAGCGAGTTCAGCAAGATCACGTTCCTTCCGCCCGAGAGTGTGTTCGTCTCCACGCACCCGAACCCCGACCGGTCGATGGGCTCGGGAAGCTGGCAGATCATGTCCGCCTCGGGCAAGGCCGCCGGGGCGCCGCTCGAGTTCGGCGACAAGATCCACCTGCGCAACATGTACGCCGACGCTCGGGTACCTCGACACGATTGGCTACATCAAGGACTTCGACGCCTTCAAGAACTACGCGGGCGCGAAGCTGGGCGTGTTCACGTCGAAGACCCCGACGCGCGATAACGGTTCCGGCACGTGGATCGTCACCGCGGCCACGCCCGATCGCAAGGGTCCCGTGCGCGAGGGCGACACCATCCGCCTGCAGAACGCCTACCCCGGCGGCGGTTTCCTCGACGTCAACGGCCGTGTAACGCAGAACCCGATGTTCAAGGAATACGAGGGCTCGTCGCTTCTCGTGTTCACGTCGGACTCTCCCTCGCGCCACAGCAACTCGGGCAGCTGGACTGTCACGACGAGCAAAGTGGCTGCGAAGAAGTAGACCGTTCTCTGGCTGGCGCCGTTTCGACCGACGAAACGGCGCCGCCGCACGTCTTGACGCCACCTGAGGCGATTCGCGCCGCCGCGACCGGGAGCTGTCTACGGCGCCCGGAGCGCAAAGCGGCGGGTGGTGACCAGGCCGCCGATGGTGATCGTCATCAGATCGTCACCGAATTCCACGGCTCCGGCGTAATGCCGTCGTACCAGCGGCAGCGTGGCGGGACGACGTCGTCGGCGGGCCCCGACAGCACCGCGTCCTGCTTCGAACGTCCGAGTTCGTGGATCAGCACGCCGGCGCCCTGCGCGAACTTCACGAGATTGTCTGACGGCTTGGTGTCTCCGGACCGCACGACCGACCGGCCACGGTAGGCGATCCGGTAGCCGAACGCCGGCGCCACCAGGCCATGATCGACGAGAAACGCGGCGACCGTCACGCCGGGCTTCGTAGACCAGGCCCTCGCGAATGTCGGTGGCGATGGCGCGGATGCCCTCGCCCGGGAATTCTCGTCCACGTCGCGCCGCAGGCGTACCTCGCACCTTGGCGACGCTCGCCGGGTTGATGGCCAGCCGCGCCAGCCCCGTAGTGAGCGCAGCCCGGCCAGCGCGGATGTGACCGGTCCTCGTAGGTCCGAGCATAGGCCCGATCGTAGGAGTCGCACGAGGTCGTCTCGGTTCATTCGCAGGCCCGCCTTCATCCGGGCGCCTCAACTCTTGTCCGGCGCGCGGCCGCGGGTCGAGCGACGTGAACTGATTCGTCGCGGTCCATCGGCGCGGTCCCGAAGCCCCTGTTGATCGCCCCGCCCGGCCGGCGCGGCGCTTGGCCAGAGCGAGCGTGCGCCCGCGTCCAGTTCGGTTTCCGAGCGGCTGGTGTTTAGGCCTGTGTGGAACATCGTCCCCAAGCCGTAAGCCGCAGGAGTGCACCCATGTCTGAGTCAAGATTGCGCCGGTGGTTCGCCAGCGCCGTGACCGCGCTGGCGCTGTCGGCCCTGGCCGCCACCGCCGAGGCGCAGCCGTTCGTCTACGTGCTCACCAAGGTGCCCGGCACGCCGTGGCAGCAGTACCTGACCGTCATCGATCCGGCCACCCACACCAAAGGGTCGAGGATTCAGCTCGGGCGCAGCAACGGCTATCTGCTGACGCAGGCCATGGCGATGGCGCCGGACGGCGCCCTGATCTACGTCGCCAACGATTACGACCAGTCGGTCTCGGTCGTGTCGACGGCGACCAACGCGGTGGTCGACACCCTGCCCACGTCTCTGGTGGGCCGGAACCCCTGGGCGCTGGCGGTGAGCCCCGACACCCAGACGCTCTACGTCGCCGGCAACAGCCAGGTGTTGGTGGCCATCGATGTGGCGTCGAGGACGCGCCTCGCCGCGGTGACGCACAACCAGGGTGGGGCGACCGGCATCGCCGTGTCCCCCGACGGGGAGCGCGTCTACATGACCGCCAGCGCCGAGCCCACTCGGCTGGTGGTGTTCTCTACAGCGCCGCTCCGCGTGGCGAATACGCGGGAACTGCCCGGCGTGCTGATTGACGCCAGTGCCCTGACGGTGTCGCCCAACGGACGCTTCCTGTACATCCCGCAGCGGCCATTCAACGCCGGCGGCACCGATAACTGCCCGCCAGGCGTGGACTGTGTGTCCCTCACCCCGCCAGGATCGACGCCGCCGGGCGTCTTGATTCTCGACACGGCGACGAACCAGTTCGTCGCGAAGACTCCAGTGGGCCGTTGGCCGTTCCACGTTGGCGTGTCGCCCAATGGCGCGACCGTCTACGCCACCGACTACTCCTCGACGGCGCGAACCCACCGGCTGGATCCAGCGACGCATGCCTCGCTGGGTACGGTGGCGAGTGCGCCGCGCGGCTTCGTCATGGCCTTCCTCCCCGACAGTTCGCGGGCCTATGTCGCCGGCAACCTGACCGTGTCCGTCATCGACACCACGACCCACGCCGTGACCGCGACGATTCCGTTCGTCGCGAGCACCGACGGCCGGGCGCTGGGAATCGTGACCACACCACCGCCCTACGTGGTTCCCGATCCGCCGTCGAATCTCCGTGCGACGGTAACCGGCAACCGGGTCGTCGCTGGCCTGGGATCCGCCAACCGGCGACCCCCCGTCGGCCTACGTCCTGGAAGGCGGCGCCAGCCCTGGCGGTGTGCTCGGGTCTCTGCCAGTCGATGGCGGGGCGACGAGCGTCGCGTTCGACGCGCCGACCGGAGCCTTCTACCTGCGGTTGCGGTCCCAGTCGTCGGCGGGGCGGAGCCGGGCCTCGAACGAGGTCCAGGTGTTCGTCAATCTACCGATGGCCCCGGCCGCCCCGTCGGGGTTGCTGGGCCTCGCCAGTGGCGCAGACCTCGCCCTCAGTTGGAAGCTCGCGTCCGCCGGCGGAGCGCCGACGTCGCTCGTCGTCGACGTGAGCGGCGACATCACCACGTCGGTGGCGGTGCCTGCGGGCGAGACGCTCTCCTACGCCGGGGTGCCGCCCGGCACCTACACGTTCGCCGTGCGTGCCCAGAACGCCAGCGGCACCAGCCTGGCGTCGTCGCCCGTCACGCTCAGCTTCCCAGGGGCGTGTCCCGGTGCACCGCAGAGCGCCCGTGAACTTCACCGTGTCCCGGGCGGGCTCGCAGCTGGGCCGTCACGTGGGATCCGCCGGGAGCGGGACCGGCGATTACGAGCTACGTGCTGAAGGTGAGCGGCGCGCTGACCGCGTCGCTGCCGATGAGCACACGCCACATCAGCGGCGTCGTGCCATCGGGCACCTACACCTTGTCGGTGCTGGCCGTGAACCCGTGCGGCTCGGGCCCGGAGACACCCAGCCAGTCGGTCACGGTCCCTTGACCCCGATCGGCCCCGACGAGGCCGCTGGCGGCGCGCCAAGCGGCTGGACGGGGCCCCGCGGCTTGCGGTCCAGCGGCCCTTGCGGTAGCGTACCGACCCTCGTCACATCGTTGGTCGAGTCGAGTCCACTCCCATGCCTGAGCCGTCCCGCCCGCCAGTGACCTTCGCGCTGCTTCCGGTCTCCCTCGAGCGGGACCTATTCCTCCGCAAGCTGATCCGACACCTGTCCGGCGCGCTGCAGGACGTGGTCGGGCTCAGCGAAGCGGCAGGGTTCGTGTCGATCGTCGGACAGCGGATGGGCGACGAGATCAGCGAGGCCTATAAGGCCGCGCTCGATACGTCACAGCTCGACCGCGACGCCGTGCGCGACGTCTGCGTGGATCTGAAGCGCCGCATCCAGGGCGACTTCTACGTCATCGAGGAAGATGACGAGAAGATCGTCTTCGGGAACCGGGCCTGTCCCTTTGCGGAGCAGGTGCTCGGGCGCGCGGCGCTCTGCATGATGACCAGCAACGTGTTCGGGACGATTGCCGCCCAGAACCTCGGCTACGGCAAAGTCGCGCTCGAGGAGACCATCGCCAACGGCGACGGCCGCTGCCGCGTCGTGCTGTATCTGAAGCAGACCCCAGCCTCAGAAGCCGCCGATGGCCGCGAGTATGTCCGCGCCGAGTGAACGTGGCTCTGCATGAGTCCGCCGTCCGGACGTTGCGGGCCCTGCCCGACGCGGCCGTCTTCCTGAACGCGGAAGGTGTTCTGCTGGCCGCGAATCGGGCCGCACGCAACGCCATGGCGACGGCGGCCGGCGAGGTGCTCCCGGGGGGGCGTTTCCCGGTCGCGCCGGAAAGCGCCGAGGCGTTTGCCTGGTTGCTCCGGCAATGGAGCCGCAGCACGGAACCCACGCCCGGTGCGTTCGTCGTGGCCGGTCCCTCGGGTCCCGTGGTGTTCACCGCCCGGGGCGCGGTGGCCGTGCCGGGCGCCGACCGGGAGTCGACCGTGTTGTTCGTGCGCTTCTGGCCCCGCGACGACGCCAATCCGTTCCTGCTGCTCAACCAGAAGATCACCGAGCTGAACGACGAGGTGGCGCGGCGCATACAAGTCGAAGAGGCGCTGCGGCGCAGCGAGGCCGCGCTCCAGGAGCGCGTCGCCGAATCGGAAGCCCTGCACCGCGCCAAGGACGAGTTCCTGGCCATCGCCTCACACGAACTGCGCACGCCGCTTCACGCCATCCTGGGATGGTCGGCCGTGCTGCGCAGTCAGCCGAGCCTCGAGCGCAGCCAGAAGGGCCTCGACGTCATCCAGCGCAACGCCGCGGCCCAGGCCAAGCTGGTGGACGACATCCTGGACGTCTCGCGCATCATCACCGGCAAGATGCGCCTCGAGACCCGGGTGTGCGACCTGGCCGCGCTAGTCGGGGACGCGGTCGATGTGGTTCGCCCCTCCGCGGCGGCCAAGGCGCTCGAGCTCCGCGTGGTGTCGCCACCCGAGCCGTGTCTGCTCGTGGCGGACCCCGACCGCATCAGCCAGATCATCTGGAACCTGCTGTCGAATGCCGTCAAGTTCACCGACCGCGGCGGCATCGTGCAGGTGTCCCTGACCAAGCAGGATTCGCATTACGTGCTGGAGATCCGCGACAACGGCATGGGCATCGAGCCGGCGTTCCTGCCGTTTGTCTTCGACCGCTTCAAACAGGCTGACAGTTCCACGACCCGCCGGACGGGCGGACTGGGCCTGGGGCTGGCCCTCGTGCGTCACATCGTCGAACTGCACGGCGGATCGGCAGACGCCAGGAGTGACGGGCCCGGGACAGGTGCGAGCTTCACCTTCACCCTTCCGATCCAGGCCGTGGCCCACGTCATGGGACCGGCATCTCCCCCGGTGGACGCCGTGGCATCGCCGCCGTCCGCCGCGGCTGGCGACACCCGGTCACTGCGCGGTGTGCGCGTGCTCGTCGTCGATGACGAGGCGGATGCCAGGGACCTGCTGACCGCGTTGCTGACCCACGCGGGCAGCGAGGTGCACGCCGCTTCCTCCGCCAGCGAAGCGGTCGAGGCCGTGGCGCGATTCGCCCCCCACGTGCTCGTCAGCGACATCGGCATGCCCGGCGAGAACGGCTACTCGCTGATGAAACGGCTCCGCGCCTCCGGTCCCACCGAACACCGGCACATGCCGGCGCTGGCGCTGACCGCCTACACCCGGGGCGAGGACCGCGAGAGCGCACTGGCGGCGGGGTTCACGGCGCACCTCGGCAAGCCCGTGCCCCCCGATGCGCTGCTCTCCATGGTGGCCACGCTGGCCGACATTTCCAAGCAGCCCCGCTCGCGCTGACAGGCCCGTCCTGGCCTCGGTCGCAGGCCCTTCCCAATCAGAAGCGCGCGGTGATGCCCACGCGCGCGATGCGCGGCGCCAGCACCCGTGTCGGACGCCCCCACGTGGTGCCGATCTGCTCGGTCTGCAACAGCACGTGGTTGGCGTTCATCACGTTGAACACGTCGAATGATCCTTCCAGACGGGCGCGGCCCACGGTGAGGCGCTTGGACAGCCGCAGGTCCAGGAACTTCGTGACGTTCTCGGTGCGATCGGTGCCGCGCTGCGCCAGGCGAATGGTCTCGCTGGCCTGCGAGGCGGTCAGGCCGCTGAACACCGTCGTGCGGTTGAGCGGGTCGCCGGCCCGGCCGGTGAACTTGCCCGACACCATCAGGTCGTAGGGCAACTGGTAGCTGCCCGAGAGCGTCACCGTCCAGGGCAGGTCGATGAACACCGACCCGCTGTCGCGGTTGATCACCGCGTTGGGGTTGCTGAAGTCGACGCCGGTGTAGGTGCCGCTATGATCGAAGCCGCGATGGCGCTGGAAGCTGGCCCCGGCCAGCATCTGCCAGCGGTTCGACATGCGCTTGTGCAGGTCGACCTGCAGCCCGTCGTAGTTGCTGGTGAGGAACGACACGTTGCTGATGTAGCGGTCGCGCGCGGTGATGAACTCCGGCCGCAGGTTGAAGATGGTGATCGACTTCACCTGGCCATCGATATCGGTGTAGCTGCGCGGGATGGGCGCATAGGCATCGGCCGTGCGGGCGCGGTCGAGAATCCCCAGCCCGTCGCGATGCTGGCGGCGGTGGTAGCTGACCGACACCGCCAGGTTGCCGGCCAGTTGCTGATCGATGCCGGCGTTGATCTCGTCGCTGTAGGGCCGCGACGCGTCGGGCGACACCGTGGGGAACAGGCCGGCCGGGAAGCCGGTGAAGGTGCCGAGCTCACCCGGATCGAGAGCGATGTTGCCGTTCAGGTCGGTCCACGCCACCGACTGGTTGGCGATGGCGTTGGGATTGGCGGCTTCGGCGAGCTGTGACCCGAACTGGTTGTAGAAGCGGCCGTAGTAAGCCTTGACGGCGGTGCGGCCGTTGCCGAAGAGGTCGTAGGCCACGCCGATCCGGGGCGCGATGTTGAAGCCGAATTCGAAGACATCGGTCTCGGCGAAGCTGCGGGCGCCGACGAAGTTGCCGGCCGGACTCGACTGCGCCGGCAGCCAGGCCTTGACGCCGTCCATGCGCACGCCGAGGTTGAAGGTCGCCCGCCCGATCACCCAGCGGTCCTGCAGGAAGGCGCCCCAGGTCTGCAGCTTGTGGTCGGAGTTGATCGGGGTGTTCGAGAGCTGGGCCTGGAAGGGGATGCCGTCGCGCAACTCGAGCAGGTAGTCGCCGTTGCGGATACGTTCGTATTCGACGCGTTCGCGGGAGAACTGCAGGCCGCCCTTGATGTCGTGGGTGCCGATGCCGCCACGATCGAGGAAGTAGCTGGCCGAGAAGTTGCCCTGATAGCGCTCGTTCGGGTTGAGCGACTGGGTCTCGGCGGCGTTGATGCGCGTGAAGCGGACGACATCGCGGATGGCGATGTCGTTAGGCGTCACGTCCTTCTGGTAGCGCACCGGAAAGACGCCCCACATCCGGCCGACCCGGGCGTCGACCACCAGCGTCCGGCCCACGACCTGGTTCCACTGCCCCACGTAGTTCTGCGCCGGCTGATTCTGCAGCACCGTCGCCTTGTCCTCGACGAACAGATAGGGCGCATCGCGGCGATGCAGGCGGTCGTTGACGTTGCGGTTGAAGAGCACCGAGGCCCGCGACGACGCGGTGGCCTGCCAGGTGAGCTTGCCCACGAAGTTGCGGATGCGGTTGTCGTCGATCGCCTGCGACCCGTCGGGATTGATGGCGCCCACCTGGAACTGGTCGAGCAGCCAGAAGCGCGAAGCTCCGAAGAACCACACCTTGTCGCGCTTGATCGGTCCGCCGATGGTCGAACTCCAGTCGTAGGACAGATCGATGGGGTTGCCCGCTGCCCCGCTGTTCTGGCCGGGCTGCAGTCCGAGCCGCTGGCGCAGGCCGTCGTCGAGGTTGCGGCCCTGCATGCGCTTGTTCATGAAGTAGAAGTTGTGGTCGGAAGTGAAGCGGTTGCCGCCCGATTTCGTGACCATGTTCATGTAGACGCCGGAGACGTCGCTCTCCGCGGTGCCCGAGGCCGTCTGCATGTTGTATTCCTCGTACATCTCGAAGCCGTAATACATCATCGTGGCGCCGCCGTCGCCGCCGGCCCAGTTGACCTTCAGCCCATCGATGCTGAAGGACTTCTGGCTGTTGGCCGAACCGAACGCCTCGATGTTGTACTGCTGCGCGCCCTCGGTGCCGCCCACATCCAGGCGCCCGGTCACGACGCCCGGCACCAGGCCGGCCATCACCCAGGGATTGCGCCCCGTCGGCACCGCCTCGTAGAGGTCCTTGCTGATGTTGGTCTGGGTCACCGTCGAAGACACATCCACGACGGGCGACGCCCCGCTGACGGTCACCGTCTCGTTGAGGCCGCCGACGCCGAGTTCGATGTCGATGCGCGCGGTGGTGGCCACCTGGACGACGATGCCTTCGCGGCGAACGGGAGCAAAACCGGGCAGCTCGAACGCGGCGCTATAGGTGCCGGGCGGGAGCGTGGACACCGAGTAGGCGCCGCTGTCGCCCGTGAGCGCCGACCTCGAGCCGCCGATCAGGGCATCGCTCGATACGGTGACCGTTACCCCGGGCAACACACCGCCTTGCCCATCGCGCACCGTCCCGACGAGCGTGCCGCTCTGCTGGGCGACGGCCGGAGTCGTCACGAACAGGACCGCCGTGGCCGTGGCGATGAGGAGCCTTCGGACGAACGTCTGCATGGGGCACATACCTTTCATCGTTGCGGTGGTTCGCGACCATCGCCTCGGCGCGACGCCAAGGGTGGCGCCGGAGAACGGAGTATGGGCACCGGTCTCGATTCGAGTCAACACAGGACGATGGCCGCGCCCGGGCCGGGCCTCTTGATGAGCCGTATCCGCAGCCTGCTAGAATCGGTGCGGCCTCGAGCGCGCGTCAGGATGACGGCGTCCGCCCGGAGGCGCTCGGTTGCAGCGAATTGGACACGAAGGACGAGGGTGGCATGAGCGTGCTTGACGATTGGGAGGTACGAGCGGCTGAAGGCGCACGTGGACGGTATCCTGTCCCAGGCCGAGCAGAACCTGCACGGGTCGCTGGCCTTGGAGCCGAACGACCCCGCGCGGGAGACGCAAGTCAACCACTGGAACGACGAGGACCGGAAGGCCCGGCAACTGATGGCCAAGCTCGGGGGCCTCAGGCGCAGCGGCAGCGGCTCCGCGTAGCGCGGCGCGGCCCCGTGCTGGTCCGATTGCCGTGAGCCTTTTCGATCGCAAGTTCGGCGCGGCCTTCATCCAGCAGGTTCCGGCGACCCCTGGCGTCTACGAGATGCTCGACGCCAGCGGCAGCACGGTCTATGTCGGGAAGGCGAAGAACCTGAAGCGCCGGCTGGCCCAGGACCGGAACGCCACCCAGCAGACGACCCACAAGAAGATGCGCGGCATCGTGCGCGGCGCGGCGTCGGTGCGGCTGCGGCCGTGTGCCTCCGAACTCGAGGCGCTGTTGCTGGAACACCAGCTCATTTCCTCGTTGCGGCCGCGGCTGAACGTGGCGGGCGCCTACAGCTTCCTCTACCCGTTTGTAGGCGTGCGCCGGCACGACCGGGAGCTCGACCTGTGCTGCACGACCGCGCCAGCGGCACTGCCGGCGTTCGTGTTCTACGGCGCTTATCGCAATCGGCGGCTGGTGCGCGAGGCATTTGCCGCCCTGGCCGACCTGCTGTCGTTCATCGCGCACCGCGAGCCGGCAACGCGTCTCGGCGACGTGCCGCGGGTGCCCTTCACCCGCGTCGTCCGGTTCCGCCAGCTCACTCCTGACTGGTCCGGCCAGCTGGTCGAGTTCCTGCGCGGCGACTCGCCGGCGCTGCTGCCGCAACTGGTGCTGGCGCTCCTCGACCGGCCGGCCGCCCGGCGCCGCGCGCAGGACATCCAGGACCGCGTCGAGGTCCTGGCGCGGTTCTTCGACCAGGAATGCCAGGCGCTGCGCGCCGCTCTCCGGACGCTCGGCCGAGGCGACGAGGCCAGTGTCGCCCAGGCCGCGCGAGACCCGCTCTTCCTCGAAGCCCGAGCCCGCGGCAGTGGCGTTGACCGGCGCGTCGGCTAGGGCAACGACGCGCGCAGGGCGCGCGCCTCGGCCGTCTCGCGGTGGTCGGCGCCGAGCGCCGGCTCGAGATGGGCGAGCGCCTGGGTGAGCGCCGGGCGCGCTGCCTCGACACGACCGGCCGCGTGCAGGACCCGCCCCGACACTAGATAAGCGCGGCCCAGGATGCTCGACCGCGCACCGGGCTCGGCGCGCTCCACTTCGAGCGCCAAGCCTCGCTCGGCGTCCGCCAGCGCCTCGTCGATCTGGCCGCGCGCGAGCGCCAGCGTGGCCCGCCGCAACAAGCCGCGAGCCAGCAGCTCACGCCCCTGCGTGCTGCCCTCGGCAATGGCGACGGCGCGATCCGCCGCGGCCGCCGCCGCCGTCAGGTCGCCTTGCGCCTCGGCCAGCAGCGCCTGCTCCGAGGCCAGGGCGGCAAAGGCCACGTGGCCGGGTGGCAGACGATCCTGCTGGCCACGCGCGAACGCGGCCAGCAGTTCTCCGGCGCGGGTCAGGTCGCCGATCTCGCGATGGGCGGTGGCGCGCAGCAGCAGCGACTGCATGAGCACGACGTTGTTGCCGAGCCGCGTGGCCTCGGCGGTGGCGCGATCGGCGATGGCCAGCGCCTCGGCCGCCCGGCCCTGCTCGAGCACCGGGCGCGCCAGGTTGATCAACAGCATCGGCGAGACGCTCGCCCCGGCGGCGTCGGCGCTGCCGATGGCCACGGCCTGGCGAAACAGGCCCTCGGCGTCGCGCGGCTGTCCCAGCAGATAGCGCGACAGGCCCCAGTTGTTGAGGAGCGTGCCGGCCATCTCGGTGCGGTCGCGGCCCAGGGCGGTCAGGCCGGCGAAGGCCGCCTCGAACGCCGCACTCGCTTCGGCGTTGCGGCCGGCGGCCCGGAACGCTTCGGCCAGGTGGGTCGCCACGTTGAGCGTGGCCAGGTCCGAGGCCAGGCCCGATCCGCGGAGCAGGGCTTCGGCGGTCTGCGTGTGCGCGATGTCCGACGCGCCGTCACCGGCCTCGCGCGCCACCTCGCTGGCGCACAGCTCACAGAACACGCGGTCGAGCAGGAAGGGACGGTCGGCGGGCATCTCGGCCAGGCCGCTCGCGACCAGCGTGCGGGCCCGCTCGAGGTCCTCGCCGCGGGCCAGCGCGCTGCCCAGGGCGCAGCTGGCCTTGGCCCGGGTCGAGGCGCTCGTCGCCGACAACGCGCGGGACAGATCGTAGGCCCGGGCCAGCACGCGCCGCGCGTTGTCGTCTTCGTCTTGCGCCCAGTACTGCCGTCCGACCGAGATGAGCGACTCGACCGTGGTCTCGTCAGGTGGGTCGACCGGATGGCGGTTGAGCAGATCCTCGGCCCGGGCCAGGAGATCGCCGGCCGTGAACGATTGCCCGAGCGGCGCGGCATCCGAGAGGAGAAAAGCGTTCATGTCGTTGACCGACTCGGCCCGCGCCAGTTGCCGCAGGGCGAAGTCCCGTTCGGCGGCGGCTCGGACCGACTGCAGCCAGATGCCGGCCGCTCCGGCCACCAGCGCCACCACGGTTACGCCGCCCAGGGCCACCGTGAGCCGGTGGCGGCGCACGAACTTGCCAGCCCGATAGGCCACGGCCGCGCCACGCGCGGCAATGGGCTCATGCGCGAGGTAGCGGCGCAGGTCGTCGGCGAAGGCCGACACCGCGCCGTAGCGCGCCGCCGGGTCGGGCTTGGTGGCGGTGCTCACGATCAGATCGAGGTCGCGCGGCAGGAGGCGACCGGCGACGCCAGCGGGTCCGGCCGCCGGCGGCGAGGCCCCGGTCAGGAGCACCGTAGCCAGCACGCCGAGCGCGTAGACGTCGGTGACGGTGGTAATCGTGCCGCCTTGCACCTGTTCGGGCGCGGCATACTCGGGTGTGAACCGGCGCGGGCCGGCCGGAGCCGCGCGATCGGGCTCGTGATCGAGCCACGATCCGATCCCGAAGTCGAGCAGCTTGACCCGGCCCTCGCCGTCGACCAGCACGTTCGAGGGTTTCAGGTCGCGGTGCAACACCAGGTGCGTATGGGCGTGGGCAACGGCGTCGCACACCTGCAGCAGCAGTCCGAGACGCGCCGCCACGTCGAGCCGCTGCGTCTCGGCAAAGACGTCGATGCGGACCCCCTCGACGTACTCGAGCACCAGGTAGGGCTGGCCCGCGGCGGTCACGCCGGCATCGAGCAGCCGCGCGATGTTCGGGTGCGACAAGCGCGCCAGCAGCGTGCCCTCGAGGGTGAAGGTCGCCTCGGTGTGGCGCTCCAGCACCGCCAGTTGCAGCAGCTTCAGCGCCACGGCGCCTTCGTAGCGGCCGTCGCTGCGGTGCGCTTTCCACACCACGCCCATCCCGCCGGCGCCCAGGGGCGCATCGAGCGTGTAGGCGCCAATCGTGGTGCCGGCCAGATCCGGTTCGGCGGCCAGCGCCGGGGTATCGAGAAAGGTCGAGCCGAGCAGGCGGTCGTGCGACTCGAGCAGGCGCGTCAGGGTCGCGCCGGTCTTCGGGTCAGCGGCCCCCACCTCGGCGACGAAGCGGCGGCGCGCCTCGGCGTCGAGGTCGAGCGCTTGATCGAAGAGAGGGCTGACGATGTGCCACGTGGCCGGGTCGAGGCGCCTCATGGGTGCTGTGGAGACAATCGGAAGGCGCGGGCGAAAGGCGACACGGCCAGCCTAGTGCTCTTCCAGTTCTTCGCGCAGCAGCACGCGGGCCTTGGCCCAGTCGCGCTGGACGGTACGCTCGGACACGCCGCGCATGGCGGCAATCTCGGCCAGGGTCAGACCACAAAAGAACTTGAGGTCGACCAGCTGCGCCAGTGCGGGATCCAGCCGCTCCAGTTCTTCGAGCCCGGCGCCGATGCGCTCCACGTCGTCGGTGCCGGCCGCCGGCACCGCCACGCTGTCGTCGAGCACGGTGAACGTCAGCTCGCCGCCCCGCTTCTGGGCGAAGCGCTGGCGCACGTAATCGATGACCAGGCCGCGCATCGCCCGCGAGGCATAGGCAAAGAAGTGGCGGCGGTCGGGGAACGCCAGGGCGTCGCGCTTCGAGATCTCGAGGTAGGCCTCGTGCAGAAGGGTGGTCGTCCCCAGCGTGAGGTGCCGCCCGGCCCGATGCACGTGTGACTCGGCCAGCCGGTGCAATTCCGCGTAGAGCGCCTCGAAAAGCGCCTTCTGGGCAGGGCCGCCACCGGCGTCGGCGGCGGCAATCAGAGCGCTGATGGGGTCGTCCGAATCGGGGAACGGCATGAGCGTCGGGTGATGGTACCACCCCGGCCGAGTGGCCCGTGTCGGGTTCTGGGCGGGGCTTCCGATCTGACCAATAACAGCCGCTGTGGCCGTCGACGGATGAACGACTCGAGGCCTGCGGTTCGAAGCGCGCGCCCAGGCCATCTCGAAGCCTTGCTCGATAAGCGGTGAGACAACATGACCACGCGACTGCTGATTGGCGTCCTAATCCTCTGTGCGTCCCCTCTGGCCGTGTCGCCCGCCGAGGCGCAACCACTCGGCACCTTCCGCTGGCAGTTGCAGCCCTATTGCAACGTGGTCACCATAGCCATCACCCAGAACGGCGGCGTCTACCGTCTCGAAGGCACCGACGACCAATGCGGCACTGGCGGTGAATCGGCCTCGGTAGTCGGTACCGCCTTCCCGAATCCCAGCGGCAGCATCGGCTTCGGGCTCAATATCGTCAGCACCCCCGGCGGCGCCCCGGGCCACATCGAGGCCACGGTCACGCTTCCGGCCACGAGCGGCACGTGGCGCGACAGCGCGGGCCGCAATGGCGCCTTCGTCTTCACGCCCGGCGCGGGCACGGGCGGCACCCCCCGCCCCACGACCGGGCCAACCGTCATCGTCGGCGCGACGGGAGTCGACCCGGCGCAGGTGCAGCTGCGCGTCAACGGTAGCTGCAGCGCCGGCCTCTTCATGCAGAGCATCGGTCAGACTGGCAACGTTGGGTGCGCGGCGGCGGGCGCGGGCGGGGGAGGAACCATCTCCGGCGTGATCTCTGGCCTCGGCCTGACCGGCGGCGGCACGTCGGGCGCCGTGTCGCTCGCACTCAGAACGGCCGGGACGGGCGCCTTCGATCTCGCCAACCAGAGCGGGATCGTCGCGGCCGGCACGTTCGGCGCGGGCAGCATTGGCGCCTCGGGCCCGGGGACACGGCTGCTGTGGCACCCTCGCAAAGCGGCCTTTCGCGTGGGGGCCGTGCCGGGCATCCAGTGGGATGAGGCCGGCATCGGCGACTACAGCTTCGCCGCCGGGCAGGGCACGGTCGCGCAGGGCAACTCCAGTGTCGCCATGGGCAGCGGCTCCTCGGCCAGCGGCACGGCCAGCGTGGCGATCGGAAGCGGCACGGCCAGCGGCGCCAACAGTTTCGCGGCCGGAGGCGTGGCCACCGGCGTTTACTCCGCAGCGCTCATCGGCGGTGCGGCCAGCGGACAGTACAGCTTCGCGGCCGGGGTCGGCTCGCAGGCTCTGGCCGACTACAGCGCGGCGGTGGGCTTCTACAGCCGGGCGTCAGGCCCCAGCAGTTTCGCGGCCGGCCGTGCGTCAACGGCCGGAGGCGATGGGGCGGTGGCCCTGGGCACGAACCTTCAGGCCAACAACGCCGGCAGTGTCCTCCTCGGCTCGGAGGCGGCGGTGAGTCAACAATCCTACGGCTCGTTCATCTTCGGCGATCGCTCCACTCCCATCGACATCATCAGCTTCGCCCCCAACGAGTTCCTGGTGCGCGCGTCTGGCGGTGTGGGCTTCTACACCAACTCCGGGCTGACCTCGGGGCAATACATGGCCCCGGGCGGAAGTCAGTGGCTGGGCGTGTCGGATGTGAACATGAAGCACGACTTCAGGGAGCTCGATGGCGAGACCGTGCTTGCCAAGCTGGCGCGGATGTCAGTGATGGAGTGGAGCTACAGGTCGCAGGACGCAGCCATCCGCCACGTCGGGCCCACCGCGCAAGACTTCAACGCCGCGTTCAAGCTCGGTGAGGACCCGCTGCGTATCGGCGGCATGGACGCCGACGGCATTACCCTGGCCGCGGTAAAGGCGCTCGACGAGCGAACCCGCACGCTGCCCGACGACACTCGCGCGCTGCGGGCGCAGATGGCCGCCTTGGCCCGCGAGAATCAAGAGTTGCGGGCGCGACTGGCGCGGCTGGAAGCCCGCCTCGACCAGCGCTGAGCCCCGCCCGGGCGCGGCGCGCCTTCAGGCGCGGCGGCCCACGTCAGCGTGACCTGAGTAGATTCGTTTCCGTCTCGGAGGACAGATGATCCGCACCCTCGCCGCCTTGGGCGTCGTCACCGCCACTCTCGGTCTGGCCGGTAGCCTGCACGCGCAGCCGCTCGGCACCTTCAGCTGGCAGTTGCAGCCGTATTGCAACCGGGTCACCGTGCTGCTCACCCAGCAGGGCGCGCTCTACACCGTCGACGGCTACGACGACCAGTGCGGGGCCGGCCAGCGGGCGCCGCTCGTCGGCATGGCCACGGCCAACCCCGACGGCACCATCGGCTTCGGCCTCAACATCGTGACCGTGCCGGGGGGACGCGGCGTGCAGGTCGACGCCCGCATCACGCTGCCGAGCGGCAGTGGCACGTGGTCCGACAGCGCCGGCAACAGCGGCACCTTCGGCTTCGGCGCCAACGTCGGGGGCAGCCCCCGGCCGGCACCGGTAGGGGGAGGCGGAGGGGCCGTCATCCCGCCGACGTTCTCGTTGCTGGCGGATGGCGGATTCCTGGCGCGCGGCACGGCCGGGGTCGGCGCCATCCCCGTGTCCGGCGTCGGCACGCGGATGATGTGGCACCCGAACAAGGGGGCGTTCCGCGCCGGCCAGGTCACCAATCCGTTGTGGGACGACGGCAACATCGGCTCCCATAGCACCGCATTCGGACTGAACAGCGCGGCCATCGGGCCCTACTCTTTCGCCGCCGGCGTGGATGCCGCGGCGGTGGGCATCTCGGGCGTGGCCCTTGGCAACAACGTCGCGGCCAACGGCAACTACAGCGTCGCTTTCGGCACCGGCACGCGGGCCAATGGCGCCTTCAGCACGGTCTCCGGCCGTAACACCATCGCCGACGGCGACTACAGCACGGCCTTCGGCTACGGGTCGCGCGCCGCCGGGCCGAATGGTCTGGCGGCCGGCTTCAACTCCACGGCCGGCAGCTCCTCCGTCGCGTTCGGCTATCAGTCACTGTCCGGTGGCTTCGCCAGCATCGCCGCGGGCTTCCAGGCGGCCGCCGGCGGCGGCGAATCGGTGGCGCTGGGCTCGAACGTCCGCACCGGCGCCGGCGGCAGCGTCGTTCTCGGGACCAACGTCTGGATCCAGAC
The DNA here is from genome assembly GCA_963834325.1 of uncultured Acidobacteriota bacterium. Taxonomy (GTDB): domain Bacteria; phylum Acidobacteriota; class Vicinamibacteria; order Vicinamibacterales; family UBA2999; genus CADEFD01. The sequence goes on along the minus strand of CAWIBL010000012.1, from coordinate 35,957 downwards.
GCAGGCGACCGGGTCGTTCCTGTTCGGCGACCGCTCGACGGCCAATGACTTCGTGGGCACCGCGGTCAACGAGTTCGGTGTGCGGGCGGCCGGCGGCGTCTATTTCTACACCAATGCCGGTCTCAGCTCCGGCCTGCGCATCGCGCCGGGCGGCAGCCAGTGGCTGACCCATTCGGACGTGAACATGAAACACGACTTCCGCGACCTCGACGGCGAAGCGCTGCTCGGCAAGCTGGCGCGGATGTCGGTCCAGGAGTGGAGCTATAAGAGTCAGGATGCGGCCATCCGCCATGTCGGTCCCACCGCCCAGGACTTCCACGCCGCCTTCGGCCTGGGGGAAGATCCGCTGCGCATCGGCACGCTGGACGCCGACGGCATCGCCCTGGCCGCCGTGAAGGCCCTCGAGGCCCGCACGCGCCAGCTGAACGACACCCTGATCCGCGAGAACGATGCCCTGCGCGCCCGGCTGGCGCGGCTGGAAGCCCTGCTCGACAAGCGATGACCGGGGCGCCCGAGCCAGGGCGTCGCGGTAGCGATCCCGACCGTCCGGGTTACATTTAGGAGAACCCCGCCAGCCACCGCATGCGATCTGTGGACCCTGCCCCTCACCCGGCCTCCTCCGAGACCGATCCGGCCCGCCAGCCGTTGATGGCGCGCGCCGGCGAGGCGCTGGCCTCCTCGCTCGACTACGCGCAGACGCTGCAGCGGGTCGCCGATCTTGCCGTCCCCATCCTCGGCGACCTGTGCATCGTCGATGTCGTCGACGGCGGCGAGCTGCGACGCGTCGCCACCGCCCATGTGAACGAGCACAAGGTGGGACTGGCCCAGACGCTGCGCGACTGCTATCCGCCGCGCCGCGGCTCCTCGCAGCCGGCCGCCCGCGTCTGCGAGAGCGGCCAGCTCGAGCTGCTCGAACGCGTCACCCCGGAGGTGATCGCGGCTCACGCCACCAACGAGGTCCACGCGCGGTTGATTCGCGACCTGGGTGTGCGCTCACACCTGGCCGTGCCGCTGGTGTCCCGCGGCAGCACCGTTGGCGTGGTCAGCTTGGGCATCACCGAATCGGACCGGAGCTACGGCCCCCACGACGTGGCCCTGGCCGAGAACCTGGCGCTGCTGGCGGCGCTGGCCGATCGACAACGCCCGCCTCTACGCCCTCGCCCAGCGCGAACTCGAGGAGCGCCGTCGCGCCGAAGACGCGTCACGCCTGTCGGACGAGCGGTTCGAGGCGATCATGGACCAGTCGCCGCTCTCCACGCAGATCCTGGCGCCGAGCGGCGCGACGCTTCGCGTCAACAGCGCCTGGAAAGAGCTGTGGGGCCTGTCGCTCGACGACATCGCCGACTACAACCTGCTCCACGACCCCCAGCTCGACGCCCAGGGCGTCACGCCGCTGCTGCGCCGCGCCTTTGCCGGTGAGGCGGTGTCTCTGCCGGCGGTTCGCTACGATCCCGAGCATCACCAGTCCGCACCTGAGCCGCCACGAGGATCCCGTGCGCTGGGTCCGCGCCTTCGCCTACCCGGTGAAGGATGCCAGCGGCACCGTCCGTGAAGTGGTCCTCGTGCACGAGGACGTGACCGACGCGCACCGCGGCGAGGAGCGCTTGCGCACGAGCGAAGGGCGGCTGCGACTGGCGCTGGCGGCCGGCCGGATGAACGCGTGGGACTGGAATCTCGCCACCGATGTCGTCGAGTGCTCCGAGAACGCTTTGGCCTTCTGGGGCATCGAGGTGGGCTCGTCGGCGGACTTCCTGGCGGTGATTCATCCCGACGACCTCGCCACGGTGGAGGAGGCCGGGCGCGCGGCCATGGCCGGCGGCGACGACTACAGCGTCGAGTACCGCTTGCGATCGACCACCGGTGTCCGCTGGCTGCAAAGCCGGGGGCGCGTGGATCGCGGCCCGGATGGCGCCGCGGCCCGCATCTTCGGCGTGACGGTGGACATCACCAGCCTCAAGGCGGCCGAGCAGACGTTGCAGTTGCTGGCCGACGCCGGGGACACGCTCGGCGCCTCCCTCGATTACCACGCCACGCTGCAGCATCTGGCCCACCTCGTCGTGCCCCGCTTTGCCGACTGGTTTGCCGTGGACATGGTGACCGAAGACGAGACGCTGGAGCGGGTGTCGGTGCACCATCCCGATGCGGCCCGCGTGGCCCTGGCCAATGAACTCTTCGCGCGCTATCCGCCCCGCCGCGACGACCCTGGCGGCGTGTGGCGGGTGATCGACACCGGCCAGCCGGAATGGGCGGCCGAGATCGACGACGACATGCTCCAGCAGGGCGCGCGCGATCCCGGGCATCTGGCGCTGCCTGCGCGAACTGCACTTGCGGTCCTACATCGCCGTCCCGATGATTGCCCGCGGCGTGCCGATCGGGGTGCTGACGCTGGTGCAGGCCGAGAGCGGACGCCGCTACCAGGCCAACGACGTCGAGCTGGCGATGGACCTGGCGCGGCGGGCCGCCGCCGCCGTCGACAATGCGCGGCTCTACGAGCAGCTGCGGACCGCGGATCGGCGCAAGGACGAATTCCTCGCCACGCTGGCGCACGAGTTGCGCAACCCGCTGGCGCCGGTGCGGACCGGCCTGGCCGTCCTGCGCAGCCGGCCCGACGAGACCGACGGCGGAGCGCACGCGCCAGATGATGGAGCGCCAGCTGGCGCACATGGTGCACCTCATCGACGACCTGCTGGACCTGTCGCGGGTCACCCGCGACCAGGTGCAGCTCGACCTGGAGCGCGTGGATATCGCCGCGATCATCGGGAGCGCGGTGGAGTCGAGCCATCCTCTTCTCGAGGCCGCCGGTCTGTCACTGGTCGTGACGCTGCCCGACACGCCGCTCGAAGTCGACGCCGATCGCATCCGGCTGTCGCAAGTGGTCAGCAACCTGCTGAGCAACGCCGCCAAGTTCACGCCGCGGGGCGGGCGTGTCGAGCTGACGGTCGTCGACGAGGGCGCCTCCGCGCTCGTCCGCGTCGCTGATTCCGGCATCGGCATTCCGCCGCAGATGCTGACCCACATCTTCGAGATGTTCGTGCAGATGGGCGACGGCCTGACCCGCACCGAGAGCGGCCTGGGCATCGGCCTGACGCTGGTGCGACGGCTGGTCGAACTGCACGGCGGTCAAGCCTGGGCCGACAGCGCCGGGCCCGGCCGCGGCAGCCGCTTCTCCATCCGCCTGCCCAAGGCGCCGGCCGGCGTCGTGCTCCCGCTGTCCGAGGCCGCGGCGCCGGTCACGCCCGACGCCCCCAGGTCGCGCCGGGTGCTGGTGGTGGACGACAACCTCGATGCGGCCGAGATGCTGGCGACGCTGCTCGAGCTCGACGGGCACGAAACCCGGACGGCGCCCGACGGACCCGCGGCGCTGGACCTCGCCGGCGAGTTCAGCCCCGAGATCGTGTTCCTCGACATCGGCCTGCCCGGGATGAACGGCTACGAGCTGGCCAGGCGGCTGCGCGCGCTGCCTGGCTTGGCAGCGGTGAGGCTGGTGGCGGTCACGGGCTGGGGCCAGGACGACGACCGGCGCCAGTCGGCCAACGCCGGCATCGATCGGCACCTGACCAAGCCCGTGGATCCGAACGCCGTGCGGGCGATGGTGGGCATGCCGGCCGACGGTGAAGCTGGCCGGCCGCACGACGAGTAGGCGCCCTGCCCGATCTTCCGCATCGACGCTGCCTGTGCGCTGACGCGGTCTCGGCTCTCGGGGAGAGGAGGCCAGTGCCAGGGCTCGACGAGCCCCGGCACTGGGATGGTTAGAACCGGAGAATCGCCGAGATGCGGAACTGCCGTGGCGGCTGGAAGGAGTTGCGCCCCGACGCCTTGCCGAAGTTCTGCACGGCCGTCGCGCAGGCGGCCGTGACCGTGCTGCCGCAGAACGCGGTGTTGTTCGAGGCCACCTTGGCCTGGCGATTGGTGAGGTTGAACGCTTCGCCCTTGATGCCGAACTGCGACGAGGTGGGACCGCGCCAGGTCAGCTCGACTGCCCCATCGACGAACCACTGCAGGCCCGCCAGTGGGTCGGAGCCGCGTTCATCGTAGAAGTAGGTGGCGGTCGGCCCGAAGTTGGTGAGCGTGCCGGGCGTGAGGATGTTCACCGAGCGCACCTTCTCGTAGCGGCGCTTCGACACGGCTTCCGCCAGCGCGCCGACGGAGAGATCGAGCGGGCCGAGGGGGCGCACGTAGGCGCCGTTGACCTTGAAGTTGTGCGGACGGTCGTAGATCGGCCGGCCGTACTTGTTGGCGCCGTTCTGAACCTCGCGACACGCGATCACGCCGTTGGCGCCCACCGAGGCATCGAGCGTGGTCCGGCACTGGGCGTCGAGGTAATCGCCCAGCGGCGTGAACGCCGCGTCGAAGTGATTGCCGGCGGTGCGCGAGTAGGTGTAGCTCGCCGCCATGTTCCAGTTGTTCGCGAAGCGCTTCTCGAACGTGCTCTGCACGCCGCGATAGCTCCGTTTGGCCTGGTCGTAGTTCAGGACCTCCCGGTTGATCGACAAGTCGGGATTGATGGTACGGACGTCATCGATGAGGTCGCGCCAGTCGCGGGCGATGACCCGCACGCCCGCCGCCAGGTTGCGCCCGAACTGCCGCTGCAGACCCAGCGTGAACTCGTCGAGGAACGACGGCCGCAGGTCGAGATTCGGCCGGAAGCCCGAGCCGCCGACCCGCACCTGGTTCTGCAGCACGTAGGCGGACCCGGTCCAGGCGTAGTTGTCGTAATTCAGCTGTTGCGGCACGGCGGCGAACTCATCCGAGAAGCTCTGCAGGATGGCGGTGTGGTAGCGGCCGTAGCTGCCGATCACGATGGTCTGTCCGTCGCCCATGACGTCGAAGCTGGTCGACACCCGCGGCGCCAGCACCGTCGCGTCGACCGTTCCGAGGCCCAGGTCGCTCGCACCCGTCTGCTTCTCGACCCGCACCCCGGCCTCGACGAAGATCCGGCGCGTCAGGTCGAACTTGTCGCGCAGGTAGACGGCGTAGTTCTTCCCCGTGGAGGTCGACGCGCCGGACTGGTAGTCGCGGCGGAAGAGCGGCACGAACGTGCCCGCCGCCTGGTCGAACGACTCGGCGATGTAGTACTGGCCGTTGGGGTAGGCGAAAAACGAGCCCGACTCGACGGTCTGCACGTCCACGCCGAGCTTCACGCTGTGGCTGCGCCAGCCGGTATTGAAGAACCACGTGCTGGCCACGTTGGCCTGCCGCCGCGGCCGGTCCACGAAGCCCTCGAAGGCCGAGCCGTTGTAGTGGCGATTGTCGGCCTGCGACAGCACCGGGGCGTTGGTGCCGATGCGGCCCGATTCGAAAGGCGTGACGTCGATGCGGCTCCGGTAGGTGCCGGCCGCGGCCTCGAGCGCCCAGCTGCCCCGGACCACGCCGCTCCACTGCGCGCTCCACGACTGTCCGGTCTGGTTCTGCGCGGTCAGGGCTTCGCGCTCGGCGGCCGCCTGCGGCCCCCAGTAGTCGAAGACGAACCCGTCGGTCGGCGAGCGGAAATACTTGATCCAGGCTTGCTGACCATCGGCGATCTGGACCGTGCCTCGCAGGGTCAGGAAGCGGGCGTCGGTCGCCTGCTGGTAGTCCTCGGGAATCGGCCCGGCCGTCTGGCGGCGCGGCGTGGTGTTGGTGGCGTCCTCGTAGGCGCCGAAGAACCACGCGCGATCGCGCCACACCGGCCCGCCCAGCGTGAACGCGTAGGCCGGATTGACCTGATCGAATTTCACGCGCGCCAGCGAGGCGCCGGTGACCTCGCTCTTCGTCGCGTTCTGCGCGTCCCACGTGTCGTTGACCGCGATGTACTTGGCCGTGCCGGCCACGCGGTTGGTGCCCGACTTGGTGATCACGTTCACGATCGCGCCCTGCCCGCGGCCGTACTCGACCGAGACGGCCGAGGTCGAGACCGAGACCTCTTGAATGGCCTCGAAGTTGATGCTCGTGCCCGACGTGCCGGTCGTGGGATCGGTCGTGTCGATCGAGTCCATGACGTAGAGGTTGCTGTTGTTGGGGGCGCCGAGGGCGTTGACGTTGGTGCTGCCGGTCAGCGCGGTGCCGCCGACCACGCCGGGCGTGGCCAGGATGAGCGCCTGGTAGCTGCGGCCCACCGGCAGGCGCTCGAACTCCTCGCGCCGCACCCGGACGTTGGCCGTGACGTTGGTGCGGTCGACGATGGGCGCCGTCCCGGTCACGACGACCGTATCGGTCAGCCTTCCCACCGCCAGCGACACCGGCACGGTGGTCGTCTTCTCGGTCTCGACCAGGTTGTCGGCCGACCGCGCGGGCGTGAATCCTGCCAGCGTCGCCTCCACCGTGTAGTGGCCGATGGAGACCGCGGCAAAGATGTAGCGCCCGTGCTCGTCCGAGGTCGTGTCGCGCGCGAAGCCACGTTCCTGGCTGGTCATCGTGACGGTTACACCGGGCAGCACGGCGCCGCTGGTGTCACGGACGACTCCGGCGACGGTGCCGGTCTGCGCGGGCTGCGCCTCGGCCAACGGCGGGCTGATGGCCGCGAGCGTGATCGCGAAGCAGATTGGGAGCCATCGAAACATGTCGGGAACCTCTTCCTGGGGCGCGCCTGGGGCGCCGGGTATCGTGTTGGGCGACGCGGTGTCGTCCGCGCCTGCACATGCCTATTCGGCAGCACGGGCAACCCCTTCAGCGCCGGCCGGCGGCGGCTGACGATCTGGCCGCACGCTGGGGGCAGACTGCACAGAAGCCGACACGGCTTCGCGCGGAGGGCGCGCTTCCTCGTCGGCGCAGGGCCTGCGGCGGCGAGCCGCCGCTGACCATCCCGCCGTGGCGGCTGGTGCTCCTGGGGATGCATTTGGCGTCCTACGGCCGAGGCAGTGCCGTCGCGGGCGCCACCCCAGACAAGGTATTGACCCGTGCGCGGCGCGGCTCGACAATGCCATCGAGGAGACGCTCGACATGAAAAATGCCGTGATCCATTTCGGGGCGGGGGTGGTGTTCTCGGTCATTGGCGTAGCGCCGCCGGTGGCCGGCGCGCAGACGCCGGCGGCGGCGGCTCCGACGTTCTCCAAGGATGTGGCGCCGCTTCTCCAGCGGTCGTGCCAGTCATGCCATCGCCAGGGCGAGATCGCGCCCATGGCGTTGACCACCTACCAGGAGGTCCGCCCCTGGGCGCGCTCCATCAAGACGCGGGTGGTGGCGCGCGACATGCCGCCCTTCCACGTCGATCGCACGATTGGCATCCAGGCCTTCAAGGACGACCCCTCGCTCAGCGATGAGGAAATCGCGCTCATCGCCCGCTGGGTCGATGCCGGCGCCCCGCAGGGCGATCCGGCCGCCATGCCGCCGCCGCGCACCTTCGCCAAGACCGGCGAATGGCAGATCGGCGAGCCGGACGTGATCATCAAGTTCCCGGCCTACGCGGTGCCGGCGGCGGGACCGGATCTGTTCGGCGACCTTTATGCGGCCATCCCCATCGACGAAGATCGCTACATCAAGGGAATCCAGACCCGCTCGGCCACCGCGCAGTCGCACAAGGTCGTGCATCACGCCCTGAGCTACTCGGTCAACACGCCCGAGGGTCAGCAGGCGACGATGGATGAAGGGCAGTTCCTGGTCGAGTACGCCTCGGGCAAGAACGCCGAGGTCTATCCGGAAGGCAGCGGCGTGTTGCTGAAGGCCGGCCAACGCGCGCGTCTCAGCTACCACCTCCATTCGATCGGCGAGGCCATCGACGCCGAGGTGGAAGTGGGCGTGAAGCTCTATCCGAAGGGCTACGTGCCCAAGCACATCCGCTGGTCGCGTCAGCTGGCGCAGCCGACGACGCCGCTCGACATCCCGGCCGGCATGGTCTCGCGGAGTGACGGCTACACGATTCTCCACAAGCCGGCGCGGCTCATCGCCTTCCAGCCGCACATGCACAACCTCGGCAAGCGGCAATGCCTCGAGGTCATCTACCCGACCTCGGGCACCCGCACGACGACCGAGATGCTCAATTGCGCCAACTTCAACAACAACTGGCACCTCACCTACAACTACGAAGAAGACGTCCAGCCGCTGGTGCCGGCCGGCACCATCCTGCACAACATCCAGTGGCACGACAACACCAAGACCAATCCGCGCGCCCTCGATCCCAAGAACTGGGTGGGCGACGGCCAACGGACCATCGACGAGATGGGCTTCTTCTGGATTGGCTGGGTGGAATTGACCGACGAGGAATACAAGACGCAGGTGGCCGAACGCAAGGCCAGGCAGTCGCGCGCGACCGAGGTTGCGCCGCAGCCGCGGCAGTGACGCCCATGGCTGGTCGCATCCGCGTCGCCGCCGCCGCCATCGCGCTTGCGGTGGTGGCCGTCAACGCTCCCGTCTCGCGGGCCCAACAGGGGGAGTTCACCAACAACTTCCGCTTCAACCGGGGCCAGGCCATCCAGCCGATCTTCGAAGGGTGGTCGTGGGCGGCCGACGGCAGCATCAACATGCACTTCGGGTATCTCAACCGGAACTACGCGGAAGAGCCGCAGATCCCGGTTGGACCGAACAACCGGATCGAACCGGGCGGGCCCGACCGCGGCCAGCCGACCTTCTTCTACTCGCGCACGCGCCGCAACCTGTTCCTGGTCAACGTGCCCAAGACCTGGGGCAAACGAGACGAGGTCGTGTGGACGGTGACGCACCACGACGTCACCGAACGCGCCGTCGGCTGGCTGCAGGCCGAATGGGAGATCGATCCGAGCGGCGGCTCCACCGGCGCCGGCAATACGCCGGAGCGGGCCGCCAACAAGACGCCGACGATCACGGTGACCGCGCTGGCGCCGGCGACGGTCGCGACGCCGGTCACGCTGGCCGCGAGTGTCGCCGACGACGGCTTGCCGGTGCCGAAACCCAAGGGCAAGCCGGCCGTCGGGCAGGAAACGCCGCCGACGCTCGTGGGCGGCACGGATGCGCCGGTCAACGTGCCGACCGCGGCGCCGCGTGAAGAGGCGCGCCCGGGGGCCCGGCCCGATGGCCTGGTGGTGACCTGGATGGTGTGGCGGGGCCCGGCCGATGTCGCCTTCGCGCCGCGCTTCACCCAGGACACGGCTGGCCAGATGCGGACGACGGCCACGTTTCGCGCCGCCGGCGACTATGTGTTGCGGGCCACCGCCGACGACGGGGCCGCGACCCGCTATGTGCACGTGCCGATCAAGGTCACGGCGGCGAGCGGCAGCGGCCAGTAGGCCGTCCGCGGGTAAGACGGGGACGGCAAGCCGTCGGCTACCGTAGGTCCGCGGTGCGGGTGGCCGACTAGAATGCGCGTCATGCTCGACCTGTTCCGCGATCTGGTGAGCCACAAGGGCTACGCCAACGCAGTCCTGCTCCGCGTGATCGGAGAGACCGCCCCGGCCGCGCTCGACCCTGACATCAGCGAGCTGCTCCACCACGTGCTGCTGGCCAACCGCTTCTGGACGCTCGCCATCCTCGGGCGGCCGTTCGACGCGGCGGTCGAAGCTCGATCGTCCAGTTCGTTCGATGAGCTGGTGCGGCGCTACTCGAGCGCGCAGGCAGAGGACGCGACGTGGATGGCGGAGGCCACGGCCGCGGACCTCGACCGCATGCTTCACGACCCTCGGATCCCAGGCGGTCACTGCTCCGTCGCCGACGCGCTCATGCAAGTGTGCATGCATTCCCACGGTCATCGCGCGCAGTGCGCCACGCTGCTGCGCCGCCACGGCGCCACGCCCCCGGTCACCGACTTCGTGTGGTGGCTGGCAGGCCGTCCTGCGGCGTGATTGCCCGCCAGGTGATCGCACGTCCGGCCAGTGAACGTCATCCAGCGCGTCATGTCCGGTAACATGGCCGACATGACACCAGCGGCGGCAGCCGGCACCCTTGCCGCGCCCGCTGCGGTCGGTCGTCGCGAAGCCCTTCGCTTCTGGCTCACCCTCGGCTTCATCAGTTTCGGCGGGCCGGCGGGGCAGATTGCGATCATGCACGCCGAACTGGTCGAGCGCCGTCGCTGGATCAGCGAGCAGCGCTTCCTGCACGCGCTGAACTACTGCATGCTGCTGCCCGGCCCGGAAGCGCAGCAGCTCGCCACCTACATCGGCTGGCTGATGCATCGCACCTGGGGCGGCATCGTCGCGGGCGTGTTGTTCGTGCTGCCGTCGCTGTTCATCCTGATCGCCCTGAGCTGGGTCTACCTGCGCTTCGGCGACGTGCCGTGGGTGGCCGGCCTCTTCTTCGGGGTCAAGCCCGCGGTGACGGCGCTGGTGCTGCATGCGGCGCACCGCATCGGCACCAGGGCCTTGAAGAACGGCTGGATGTGGGGTCTGGCCGCCGCGTCGTTCGTGGCCGTCGTCGCCTTCGACGCGCCGTTTCCCGGAGTCGTCGTGGCGGCCGGGCTGATCGGTCACTTCGGCGCGCGCCGCTGGCCGCGGGTGTTTGCGCTCGGCGGCGGACATGGCAGCGCCAGGGTCAGCTACGGCCCAGCGCTGATCGACGACAACACACCAACGCCAGCCCACGCCCGCTTCTCGCGCCGCCACCTGGCCAAGGTGCTGGCCGTCGGCCCGGGACTGTGGCTGCTGGCGATGTCTGCGCTGGCGGCGACCAACGGCGTGCAGGGCACGCTCACGCAGATGGCCTGGTTTTTTACCAAGGCGGCGCTGCTGACCTTCGGCGGGGCGTATGCCGTGCTGCCCTACGTTTACCAGGGCGCGGTCGAGACCCATCAGTGGCTCAGTGGCCCACAGATGATTGACGGCCTGGCTCTCGGCGAGACCACACCCGGCCCGCTGATCATGGTGGTGGCCTTCGTCGGCTTTGTCGGTGGCTGGCTGAAGCAGGCGTTGGGGCCTGAGGCCCTGTTCCTCGGCGGCGCGCTGGCCGCGACGGTCGTCACCTTCTTCACCTTTCTGCCGTCGTTCATCTTCATCCTTGCCGGCGGGCCGGTGGTCGAGGCCTCGCACGGCAAGCTGGCGTTCACGGCGCCGCTGTCGGCGATCACGGCGGCAGTGGTTGGCGTGGTGCTGAACCTCGCCATGTTCTTTGCCTACCACGTGCTCTGGCCGCAAGGCTTCGGCGGGCGCTTCGACGCCCTGTCGGCGGTCATCGCGGTGGCCGCCGCGGTGGCGCTGTTCCGCTTCAAGGTGGGCGTCCTGCCGCTGCTCGGCGGCTGCGCCGCCGTCGGGCTGGTGGCGTCCTGGCTGGCGCTACTGCCGCGCTGATGGCCACGGAGGAAGCCAGCCAGTCGCCGACTCGATTGTTGACAAAGAGCCCAGAGAGGCCTACCGTGACCTTCCCTCCGGAGGATAGTCTGATGCGTCCGCGTGGACTCGTTCTCTCGCTCGCCGCGCTCGCGGCGGGACTGCTGGCCACGTCTTCGAGTCTCGACGCGCGGCGGGGCCCGCGAGTCCGCGTGCAGCTCTCGCCTCTCTGCAATGTGCTGACGCTCAGCGTCGCGGAAGGCGACCGAGGGCTGACCGTCGCCGGCTACGACGACCGGTGCGGCGTCGGCGCTCCGTCGCCAATCTCGGGCCGCGCTCTCAGGATGAGCGACGGCACGCTGCGCCTGGCGCTCTACCGCCGCGACGGGTCCGTGGTGCAGTTCGTCTCGCTACAACTCGATGTCACCGGGCGCGAAGGCACCTGGCACGACACGGCCGGCCGCTCCGGCGTGGCAGCGGCCCCCGGCGCGACGGCGCGGCGACGACCCTCGCGCGGGACCGTGCCCTTCAACCTCGTGCCTGTCGACCCGCTGGCCGGCTCCAGGTCCGGCTTGTTTCTGCCGCAGTTCATCTGCAATCACGGCCGTGAGTTCCTCGGACTCGTGAACTCCGAGTTCATCTGCAGCGACGTCATCACGCCCATGTCATACCCGGCTTCCGACATGGCCCTCGGCTCGGACGGCAATCCCGTCTTCGTCGGTACGGGCGGTGGAGGCGGCGTGGTCGTCACCCATTGCGGCAATCCTGCCTGTTCCGCGGGCAATACGCCCGTGGCGGTGAGCCCCACCGGATACGGCGGGGGAATTGCGATTGGGCACGACGGGCTGCCCGTCGTGGCTATCGCCTCGGCGGGAACGGTGACGGTCGTGAAGTGTGGAGACTTGGGATGCACGAGCGGTACCCAGTCGGCCGTCTCCACGTCCCTATCGACCTTCACACTCGCCATCGGGTCGGATGGCTTTCCGCTCATCGCTGGGCCGTCGTCTGGGCTCGTGCGCGTCATCCACTGCGGGGATGCGGCCTGCACGTCGGGCAACACCACGGTTGATCTGCAGACGCCGCACGTCACCGCCGTCGCTCCGGACATCGCGATCGCTCCGAACGGCCTCCCCGTCGTCGCATTCCGCTACGACGTGCCTCGACCCTATCCGGAGGTGGAAGACGGCGTCAAGCTTCACTTCTGTGCCGACTTGACCTGTTCGACCGGCACCACGTCGGGCCCCGTGATGTTGAACACGCTCTCCCAAAACAACAAGTTCTGCTGCGGGCTGTCGCTGGCTATCGGCAGCGACGGCCTGGCCATCGTGGCCAGCCACCGGATGTTCTGGGGCCTCTGGACCGCTCATTGCGACGACGGTGCCTGCGGCAGCAGCGCGAGCGGCGCGAAGATCGACGACTGGACGCTCCCGGGCCTCAGCCCGGACGCTGCTGATCGGCGCGCGCGGCGTGCCGGTGATCAGCCATCACGGGGGGAACGAGCTCGAGGCTGAAGGTCACAGAGTGCCGGGATGTCGCGTGCACGGGCTACAACCACCCGACCCGCACTCTGGAGGTTGGCTGGACTAACGGGGCCAACGTGCTGGGGAGCGAGGGCCTGCCGATCGTCACTGGAGGCGGGATGGTTATCGCCTGCGGCACCAAGGGCTGCCAGATGCCAGCGCCGTCAATCGATCTCGTGCCGAGGTCCAATGTCATTGCCGCCGCCGGGCCGCTAGGCACCGTCCAGACGCGCGAACGGTTCCGCGCCTCTTGCCTACGGCATCAGCCGGGCCCACTGCGCCGAGTCGGTGTACTGCTGGAAGGACACGATCTTGCCGCCTTCGAAACGGTAGACGTGGCAGAACTGCGCGTCGATCGTGGCGCCGCTGGCTTTCAGCGTGCCGCCGTAGCGGCCGAGGACGACCACGTCGTCACCGCCATCGATGAAGGTGCTGGGCGCCGCGGTGAAGCCGTCGATGGCGTCGAGCAGCCGCCCGAACACCCCTTCGCCGATGGCCTGGGCCCCGACGTACGGATTGCGGTCGGCCAGCGGGTTGCCCTCCGCTTCGTGCCAGACCACGCCGGCCGCCATGGCTCCGAAGAGCACGGACGGATCGTTGCGGCCGAACGCCGCGTAGCCTGCCTTGATGGTGTCGACTGGATTCATGCACTCGTCTCCTGAATACGCCCCGCCCCGCGAACGAGCGGCGAATCGTAACACGAACACCCTCGGTCTACGACCGCAGTGCGGAGGCGAACAGCCCTACACTTGACGTTGGCGTCATGCATCCACATCTCGAACGCTGCCTCGCCATGGTGGTCGACGCCGCTCGAGACGGCGACGCTCGCCCCGACCAGGCCCGGTGGTCGGTGGCCGAGATCATCGAACACCTGACGCTCACCTACTCGGGCACGGCCAAGGGCTTCGAGCGGTGTGTCGAGACCGGCGCGCCGCTGGCGTCCGCCGCCACCGCGAAGCAGCGTCTTCAACAGTTCCTGGTAATCTCGCTCGGTTACTTTCCGGTGGGCCGCAAGGCGCCGAAACAGGTCGTGCCAACCGGCCGGCTCCAATTCGGCGCGGTGCTGGCGTCGGTGCGCCGCGATCTGGCGCGCCTCGACGACGCCGCGGCGCAGGCGCGACTATTACTCGGCCGGGGAAAGATGCTCGATCACCCCATCCTTGGCGCCCTGACGGTCGATCAGTGGCTCAAGTTCCACCGGGTCCATACGCGTCACCACGCCGTGCAGATAAAGCAGCGGCGCCGTCCTGAGCGACCGAGCCGCCGCTGAGCCGCGATCAGGCCGTCAGCACGACGCCGTCGATGACGTGAATGATGCCGTTGGCGGCGTCGAGGTCGCTCGTGACCACGTTGGCTCCGCCCACCGCCAGCCCCGCGCGCGACGAGGTGACGGTCAGCGTGCTGCCGTCCATGGCGGTCACCGCCGGCACCGTGGCCAGGGTCGCGGCCGGCACCGTCTTGGCGACGACGTGATGGAGGAGCAGGCCGGTCAGCCGGTCGCGTCCGGCGGGCGCCAGCAGTTGGTCGAGCATTCCCGCCGGCAGGCGGGCGAACGCCGCGTCGGTCGGGGCGAACACGGTGAACGGTCCGCGCCCCCGCAACACCGCGTCGAGCCCGGTGGACCGGAGCGCCCGGGCCAGCGTCGAGAAGCGGCCGGCCTCGATGGCGACGCCGACGATGTCCTGATACTCCAGTGCTGCCATGTCTGCTCTCCTCGGGTTGCCGGGCTGGGGTCGTCCGTCGCGGGCCCCTGTGGTTACGACGCTGCCGCCCAGCCTCCGGTGACGGAAACGGGTGAACCGTTCCGACGGCGGCAGGAGTCAACAAGGGCATGACCGCCGACGCCGCTCCTGCCCCTGCCGCACGTCCCACCTACCTCGTCGTGGCCGCCAGCAGTGCCGTCGGCACCGCGCTGGTGCGCCGGCTGGCCGCCAGAGGCGCCAACGTGGTGATGACCTCGCGCCGGCCGGCCGCCCTCGCGGCATTGGCCGAAGAGGTCGATGGCCGCGTCGCCACCGTCGATGCCACCTCGTTTGCCGACGTCGACCGCGCCGTCGCCGACGCCGTCGGCTGGACGGGACGCCTCGACGGCCTCATCAACTGCGCCGGCTCGATTCTGCTGAAGCCGGCCCATCTCACCTCGGCCGAGGAACTGGCCGCCGTGCTGGCGGCCAATCTGGTGACGGCGTTTGCCGTCGTCCGCGCCGGCGCGGCCGCGATGCGTTCCACGGGCGGTTCGATCGTGCTCATCAGCTCGGCCGCCGCCACCATCGGCCTCCCCAACCACGAGGCCATTGCCGCGGCCAAGGCGGGGGTGGCCGGGCTGGTGCGAGCCGCCGCCGCGACCTACGCCTCGCAGGGCATCCGGGTGAACGGGGTCGCGCCTGGCCTGGTCGATCGCCCTTGAGTCAGCCGATTATCGCCAGCGCCGTGGCGCTCAACGCCTCCATCGCCATGCATCCGCTTGGCCGCATCGGCACGCCGGACGACATCGCCGGCGCCGCCGACTGGCTGCTCGGTCCGCACAGCTCCTGGGTGACCGGCCAGGTGATCGGGGTGGACGGCGGCCTGGCCACCGTCAAGGGACGGATCAAGGCCTGACGGCCTGACCCGGCCCCGCAAGGCCGCTCGTCAGGCTACGCCCGCCTCGACCTCGGCCAAGGCCGGGTAGTCGTCGTAGCCCTCGGACCCGCCAGCATAAAACGAGGCTTCGCGCGGCGGGTTGTAGCCGGTGTTCAGGCGCAGGCGCTCGGGCAGGTCGGGGTTGGCGATGAACAGCTTCCCGAACGCTACGAAGTCGGCCTGTCCGGTCTCGACCGCGGTCATGGCGCTGTCGCGCTCGTAGCCGCCGTTGGCCATGTAAGCGCCGGCAAACAAGGCGCGGAGCTGCGCATAGTCGAAGCCGCTGGCGCGGTCTTCCACGACGTGCAGGTAGGCCAGCCCGTAGCCGCTCAACTGCTCCACCACGGCCGCGAAGGTGCGTTGTGGGTCGGAGTCGGCGATGTCGTTGAAGGGGTTGGTGGGCGACAAGCGGACCCCGACCTGGCCGGGGGTCCATACCGTGAGCACCGCCTCGACGACCTCGCGCAGGAGCCGCGTCCGATTCTGCACCGGGCCGCCGTAGGCGTCGTCGCGCTGGTTGGTGCCATCGCGCAGGAACTGGTCGATCAGATAGCCGTTGGCGGCATGGATCTCGACGCCGTCGAAGCCGGCGGCCTGAGCATTGGCGGCGGCGCGGCGGAAGTCCTCGACCAATGCCGGCAACTCGTCGAGGGCCAGGGCGCGCGGGGTGACGAAGGGCTGCATGCCCTGCTCGGTGTAGATCTCACCGGCCGGCCGGATGGCCGACGGAGCCACGGGGAGCTGGCCGTGCGGCAAGGTCAGGGGGTGCGAGATCCGGCCCACATGCCAGAGCTGCAGGAAGATCTTGCCGCCGCGCGTGTGGACGCCGCTCGTCACCAGGCGCCAGCCGGCAATCTGCTCGTCGCTGTGAATGCCGGGCGTCTTGGGATAGCCCTGGCCGAGCGCGCTGATCTGCGTGGCCTCCGAGATGATCAAGCCGGCCGAGGCGCGTTGCCCGTAGTAGCGGGCGTTCAGTGCGTGGGGCACGTTGCCGGCCGCCGCGCGGCTGCGCGTCAACGGCGCCATCACGATGCGGTTGCGAAGTGCCACCGAGCCGAGCCGGGCCGGGGAGAACAGGACGGAAGAGTCGGCGGGTGAAGTCATCTCTAGGTTGGACGCGCTTCAAGGCAGGGCGGTCCAGGACCCGTCAGAAAACTCCGCCAGCCGAAGAGGCCGCCGAGCTGGGGGCTTGGCATGCCGCCGGCGGGCAGCGCCGCCAAACCCGCGTGGTATGGTGGCCCCACCTTTGGGAGCCCACGCCATGATCCGCCCGCGCCTTGCTCTTGCCACCCTTCTCGTTCTTGCCCTCGGGCAGATTCCCCACGTCGACGTCACCGCGGCCGAGCAAGCCGCGGCGGCCGTCGATCCGTCCTACCTCGACCTGCTGCGCTGGCGCTCGGTCGGTCCGGCCCGGGGCGGGCGGGTGGTGGCCGTGAGCGGCGACCCGGTCAACAAGTTCACCTTCTATCAGGGCACGACCGGCGGCGGCGTGTGGAAGACCGAGGACGGCGGGCTCAACTGGGCCAACGTCTCTGACGGGTTCTTCAAGCTGGGGTCGGTGGGCGCCATCGCCGTGGCCCCGTCGAACCCGAACATCGTCTATGTCGGCATGGGCGAGGGCTGCATCCGGGGCAACGCGTCCCACGGCGACGGCGTCTACAAGTCGATCGACGCCGGCAAGACCTGGACGCACCTCGGACTCGAAGCCACCAAGCAGATCGGACGCCTGGAAGTGCATCCGACCAATCCCGATATCGCGTTCGTGGCGGCCCTCGGCGATGCCTGGGGGCCGAATCCCGATCGCGGCGTCTTCCGCACCAAGGACGGCGGCCGCACCTGGGAGAAGGTGCTCTTCAAGAACGTCGACGCCGGCGCCATCGACCTGGTGCTGGATCCCGGCAACCCGAACGTGGTCTACGCCTCGACCCTGGAACTGCGGCGCTACCCGTGGGGATTCCGCAGCGCCGGGCCTGGCACCGCCCTCTACAAGTCCACCGATGGCGGCGACACCTGGACCGACCTCAGCGACAAGCCCGGCCTGCCGAAGGGCGACAAGGGCCGGATCGGCATTGCCTTGGCGCCCTCGCAGCCCAATCGCGTGTGGGCGATCATCGATGCCGCCGGCGCGGCCCAGGGCATCTACCGCAGCGACGACGGCGGCGCCACCTGGGCCCAGCTGACCGACAACGCCGACCTCACCCAGCGGCCGTGGTACTACCACCACATCTTCGCCGACCCCCAGAACGCCGAGGTGCTGTGGGCGCTCAACGTCGACCTGTTCAAGTCGACCGATGGCGGCACCACCTTCCAAGAGGTGGCCGTGCCCCACGGCGACAACCACGCCCTGTGGATCGATCCCAAGGACTCGATGCGCATGGTCGAGGGCAACGACGGCGGCGCGACCGTCACCTTCAACGGCGGCAAGTCGTGGTCCACGATCCTCAATCAACCCACGGCCCAGCTTTATCACGTGGCCGCCGACAACCAGGTGCCCTACCGCCTCTACGCCTCGCAGCAGGACAACACCACCATTTCGGTGCCGAGCCGCTCCGACCACGGCCGCATCACCATCGAGGAGTGGGAAACCGTGGGCGGCGGCGAGGACGGCTACGTCGCGCCGCATCCCACCGACGAGAACATCGTCTACGCCGCCGACCATCATTGGCTCTACCGCTACGACCGGCGCACCAAGCAGGTGCGCGACATCTCACCGAACCCCGAAACGCACTACGGCTGGGGCGCGGCCGACATCAATTTCCGCTTCTGGTGGACCTACCCGGTGATGGTGTCGCCGCACGACGCCAAGACGCTGTATGTCACCTCGCAGATGGTGCACCGGACGCGCAACGAGGGTCAGAGCTGGGAGGTGGTCAGTCCGGATCTGACGCGCGCCGATCCCAAGACGCTCGAGAAAACGCCGTCTTACCTGAACCCGTCGCCCGGCGAGTTCTGGGGACCGATCACGCGCGAGGCCTACGGGCCGGAGTGGTACGCGACGATCTTCGCGTTTGCCGAGTCGCCCAAGCAGGCCGGGGTGCTGTGGGCCGGCTCGGACGACGGCTACGTGCACGTGTCGCGCGACAACGGCGGCTCGTGGACCAAGGTGTCGCCGCCGGACCTGCCGGAGTTCGCCCTCATCAGCATCATCGACCCATCGCCGCACGACGCCGGCACGGCCTACGTGGCCGCCACCCGCTACAAGCTGCAGGACAACGCGCCCTATCTGTACAAGACCGCCGACTACGGCAAGACGTGGACGAAGATCGTCAACGGCATCGCGCCCGGCGACTTCACGCGGGTGGTGCGCGAAGATCCTGTCCGCAAGGGGCTGCTCTACGCCGGTACCGAGACCGGCGTCTACGTGTCGTTCGACGACGGCGGACAGTGGCAGTCGATGCGGCTCAACCTGCCGGTGGTGCCGGTGCACGACCTGGTCATCAAGGACGGCGACCTGCTGGCCGCGACCCATGGCCGCTCGTTCTGGATTCTCGACAACGTCGCCCTCCTCAGCCAGCTCACGCCGGCGGCCCTGACCGACGCCGTCACACTGTTTGCTCCGCGCACCACCGTGCGCTACGGCCGGGGGTCATCGCTGGCCGGCAACTTCGCCGGCGCCGCCAACATCGACGGCGCCAACCCGCCCAACGGCGTCGTGGTGCCGTTCTACCTCAAGACGGCGCCGACCGGGCCCGTCACCTTGACCATTGCCAAGGAAGGGTCCGGCCCGGGCGCCGGGGTGGTCCGCACCGTCACCTTCAACCCGCCTGGTGCGGCCGCCGGCGGACCACGCCGGCCGGTCGCGCGGGCCGGGGCCAACACCTACGTGTGGGACATGCGTTATCCGGCCGCGACCGTGCTGCCGAACGCGGTGTTCCAGGGACGCGCCGACGGGCCGGTGGCGCCGCCGGGCGACTACACCCTCGAACTCGCCGTCAACGGGGTGGCCACGCGGGCCACGGCGACGATCGTGAAGGATCCGCGGCTGACCTACACCGACGCCGACCTGGAGACGCAGTTTGCGTTCCTCATCGAGGTGCGCGACAAGCTCACCGAAACGATGACCGTCGTCTCCCGCGTGCGCGAGACGCGCCGCGAGGCCGAGGAACTGGTGAAGAAGGCCAAGGAGACCCGGCGCGGCCGCACGCCGGAGTCGCAGGCGCTGCTCGACAAGGCGCTGACCGACCTCAACAACCGCCTCTACACAATCGAAGAGCGGCTGGTGCAGTACCGGGCCAGGGCCAATCAGGATCTGATTGCCAACCCGACCGGCATCGACAGCAAACTGGCGCGGCTCCTCGGCTTTGCCTCGATGGGCGACGGGCCGCCCACCGACGGCGCCACGGATTCTGCTGCGGCGTCTCACCGCCGGTATCGCCGAGCGCCGCACGGCGCTCGACGCGGTGGACAAGCAGGAGCTGGCCACGCTCAGGCGGCTGACGACCACGCTCTCGAAGTAGGCGCTGGCCGCCCGGTCACCGGTCGTGGGGCTCAGGTCCGCGTCTTCTTCAGGTCGCCGGCGAGGGTCACGGCATCCTGGGCGGTGAGACGCCCGACTTTGCCGCTCGAGTAAGTGGCCAGCGCAATGGTCCCGTCGGCGTCGAGCACGAACGCGGCCGGCTGCACGTGAGCCGCGCCGGCATGCGTGCCGGTGTAGCAGCCGATGGCCGCCGAGGTCGCCGCCGCATCCAGGCCGTAGAGCACCGGATACTCGAGGTGCAGGCTCTCGGCCGTGCGCACCGCGCCCGCCTCGTCATCGGACGACGCCGCCACGACGCGCGCGTCGAGGGCGTGCAGTTCGCTCAGGTGGTGCTGGAAGTCAGCCAACTGCTGACGGCAGTGCCCTCACCAGTGTCCACGATACAGCAGCACCACGGCGGTCTGCCCGGAGAGAGCCGCGGGCAGCGCTACCGTCGTGCCATCGGTGGCGCGCGCCTCGAGATTGGGAAAACGCTGGCCGACGGAAAGTTTGTCCATGCGGTCGGCGTTGCAATAACAGCGCCGCCGGCGTTTGGTCATACGGACCGCGTCGGGGCGCGCGCCGACCTACCGACGAGCCGCTTCATGCCACGATCGTGTCAGGATGCAGGCACAAGCGGCACGCGCAGACCACGGCGGCCTGCCCACCGTTCAGAAGGGTTCCCCATGCCGAAGAGTCCGACAACCAATGCCGCGAAGAAACGGGCCAGGGCCATCGTCGCCGAAGTGAAGGAGCGCGTGGCGCGTCAGGACGGCAGCGCCGCGCCCGAGGACGAGGCCGCGGCCCCGGGCAGCGCCGCCCCCGTCGCGCCGCCGCGCCAGGCCGAGGGCATGGAGGCCAAGAGCGCGCAGGCGAAAGGGGTGCGCAAGCAGCACGCCATCGCCAAGTCGCATCACACGCGGGCGCAGGGCCACGCCGCGGCCAGGACGCAGCGGACGCAGGGCCGCCGCGACAGCAAGTAGCGCTCGGCGTTTCGGCCGCTGGCGTGGTATTTCTCACCTCATGCCAGAACTGACCGCCTTGTTCGCCGGGCTGGAGAAGACGCGCTGAGCCTCGACGCGACGTGTCGGTGCGGTCTGTTGGCCGTTTCGATCGGCGTGCTTGCGACCGCGGTGGCGGTCTCGGGCCAGCTCGCCGCGCCCCTGTGGCTCGACGTCACCGCCGAGGCCCTGCCAACTACCGCGTCCTGGACCAACAAGGTGGAGATCGCCGACCTGAACGGCGACGGCCGGCCCGACCTGCTCTTTGCCAACGGCGGCGACTACTCGACGCCGGGCTCGCCCGAGCTCAACCAGGTGTTCCTGCACACTGGCCCGGGCTTCCGTTTCGCCGAGGCCACCGCCGCGGTGCTTGGCGCCGCGCCGGACCTGGCGCGGGCGATCAGGGCGCGGGACGTGAACGGCGACGGCCTGGTCGACATCCTCGTCGGCACGACTTATCAGACGCAGAGCCGTCTGTATCTGGGCACCGGCCAAGGCGCCTTCCGCGAGGTGACGGACACGCATCTGCCCCAGCTCCCGCTCAGCGTGGGCGATCTCGAGTTCGGCGACGTGGACGGCGACGGCGACCTCGACGTGGTGCTGGCCGATTGGGGCCCCGGTCACAACATGACCAACGACGGCGGCCGCACCCGCCTGTGGCTGAACGACGGCACCGGCCACTTCACCGAGGCCACCGAGGCGCGCATGCCGGCGCTCAAGGTGCGCTTCTCGTGGGACCTCGAACTGGCCGACGTCGACAACGACGACGATCTCGACGTCCTGGTGTCGTGCAAGCGCTGCCCGGGCAGCAGCCTGTTCCGCAACGACGGCGCGGGCACGTTCGCTGAAGACGCCCGCGCCTTGCCGCAGTACACCAACAACTACGAGTTCGAGGCGATGGACCTCGACGGCGACGGCTTCCTCGATCTTGTGACTATGAACGACGGCGACATCGCCGGCGACGACCAGTCGAGCCGCCGCGAGCACGTCTTCCGGAACGACGGCAAGGGCCGCTTCCGCGACCTCACGCCGGCCTGGTGGCCGGCCAGCGAGAACGTCGGCGAGGACGACAACATGCTGGCGTTTCTCGACGCGGACTCCGACGGCGACGCCGACTTCGTCGTCGGCTCGCTGAGCGGCCCCGACCGCCTGCTCGTGAACGACGGCACGGGCCGCCTCACCGCCCGTCTCGATGTGTTCGGCGGCGCCGACACGCCGGGCACGCTGGGCCTGGCGCTGGCCGATCTCGACGGCGACGGACGCCTCGACGTCGTCCAGGGACAGGGCGAGCACAAGACGGCCACCGACGAGCGGGTGTTCTCGGGGCGTGGCCTGCCGCGTGACACGGCGCCGCCCTCGCTCTCGCTGGTGCATGTCGCGACGCGTCCCGGGGCCGCCACGCGGGTGTTGGCGCGCGTGCACGACCGCAAGAGCCCGAGCCTGGCCAGCGACTGGCGGCGCGTGGCCGTGGAGTTCACGGGCGCTGCGGCGCACGAGATCCCGATGCGCTGGGCGGGCGAATACCTGTGGGCCGCCGACTGGCCGACGGGCGTGCCGGCGGACGCGGCCTACCGCGTCTGCGCGACCGACGCCGCCGGCAACAGCGCCTGCGCCGCTCCCGCCGCGGCCGCGCCGGCGCCGCGGCCGTAGACCGCGGCGAACCCGGCCCCGTCGTCGGCCGAGGACGGGGCCCTAGGCGATGATGTCGTGCAGCACCGTGCCCGACACGTCGGTGAGCCGGAAGTCGCGGCCGCTGTAGCGATAGGTCAGCTTCGTGTGGTCGATGCCCATCAGATGCAGGATGGTGGCGTGCAGGTCGTGCACGTGCACCGGCTTCTCGATGGCCTTGAAGCCGAAATCGTCGGTGGCCCCGTAGGTCAGGCCGCCCTTCACGCCGCCCCCGGCCAGCCACATCGAGAAGCCGAACGGGTTGTGGTCGCGCCCGCTCTGGGCGCCGGCCATGCCGCCCACTTCGACGACTGGCGTGCGGCCGAACTCCGAGCCGCACACGACCAGCGTGTCCTTGAACAGGCCCCGTGACTTCAGGTCCTTGATCACCGCGGCAAACGGCTGGTCGGAGTCGGCCGCGTTCTTGCGGTGCTGCTGGATGTCGGAATGGGCGTCCCAGGGGTCGCCCTTGGCGTAGTAGACCTGCACCATGCGCACGCCGCGCTCCACCAGCCGCACCGCCATGAGGCAGCCGCGCGCGGTGCTGCCCGGCCCATACAACTCCAGCGTGGCCTTGGTCTCCTTGCGGATGTCGAAGACGTCCGGGGCCTCGGTCTGCATCCGGTAGGCCGTCTCCATCGAGCCGATGGCGGCGTCGAGCTGCGGGTCGGCCGGGGCGGCGCCGCGCTGCAGCCGGTCGAGCGCTTCCATCAGGTCGAGCTCGCGCCGCTGCTCGGCCAGGGTGAAGTGCTTGCTGTGAATGTAGGAGACGAGCTTCTTCGGGTCGAAGTCCTTGCCGATGATCTGGTCGGGGCGCTCGACCTTGCTCGGGATGTAGGTGCCCTGGTGCACGGCCGGCAGGAACGCGCTGTTCCACAGCGGCGGGCCCACCGTGGTGGGGATGTCAGGGCAAAGCACCACGTAGCCGGGCAGGTTCTGGTTGTCGGTGCCCAGGCCGTAGGTCAGCCACGCGCCCAGCGAGGGCCGGCCCACCTGGCTGTGTCCCGTGTTCATCATGAGCATCGACGGCTCGTGATTCGGGATGTCGGTGTGCATCGACCGGATCAGGCAGAGGTCGTCGGCGCACGCCCCGACGTGCGGGAAGAGTTCGCTCACTTCGAGCCCGCTCTGGCCATACCGGGTGAAGGTGAACGGCGACTGCATGAGCGACCCGGTCTTGCGTTCGGTGGCCACCGTGCCGCCCGGCAAAGGCTGACCGTGATACTTCGCCAGCATCGGCTTGGGGTCGAAGCTGTCGACCTGCGACAGCCCGCCGTTCATGAAGAGGAAGATGACTCGTTTGGCGCGAGCGGGATGATGAAGTCCCTTGCCAGCGGCGGGCAGCGCCGTGGCGGCGCTGGTGGCGGCCTGGTCGAGGCCGGCGGCCGAGAGCGACTGGCCGACCATTCCGGCAAACGCCATCATGCCGAACCCGCCGCCGATACGGCAGAGGGCGTCGCGGCGGGTGAGCGGGGGACGCGAGCGGTGGGACATGGAATCGACCGTCAGCTGACGAAGATGAACTCGTTGGCGCTCAACAGCACCTTGACGTAGCGGCCGAACGTCGTCACCGGCCGCATCTTCCCGGCCTCGTCCGGACTGGGCTGGGCGCCGGGCGTCACGCCGCTCATCATGCCGTTCGGATCCGGACCGGCGGTGGCGGCGTCCGCTTCTGACTCCGGCTCCGCCTTCGCCTCTACGGCAGGCGGCGCGTCGTCGGCCGTGGTCCTGGCCTCCGCCGTTCGAGCCTTGCGCTCCGCGTATTGCTGCAAGGCCTCGGCCTTCAGGAACTCGCGGCCGGCGGTCACTTCCGCGCCAGTCGGCGTCCGCCCGTAGAGCAGGCGGTAGACCTTGGTGATGCGGGCGGCGTCGTCGGGCTCGTCGGCAACGCGCTCGGCGAGGCGCTCGGCGTGCTGCTGCACGAAGTCGCTGTTCATGAAGAAGAGGCGTTGCAGCGGCACGGTGGTGGAGTAGCGCTGTTCGGCGGTCTGACTCGGACTCGGGAAGTCGAAGAGCTGCAGGAACTCGTCGAGCTTGTAGCGGCTGATCCGGCCGTAGATGGTGCGCCGGTCGGCCAGCGGCGTGAGCGGCACCGACGGGCCGCCCAGGCGGGCGTCGAGCGCGCCCGAGACAAACAGCACGCTGTCGCGGATCTGTTCGGCGCTCAGGCGCTTGCGGTTGGCGCGCCAGTAGAGCCGGTTGCCCGAATCCTTCGCTGCCGCCGCGGTCTGCGTGTCGGCGCTGAGCGCATAGACGCGGCTGCGCAGGATCTCCTTGTGCAGCGCCTTCATCGACAACCCGTGCTCGACGAAATACTGCGCCAGGTAGTCGAGCAATTCGGGATGGGTGGGCCGCTCCCCATTCAGCCCGAAGTTGCTGGGCGTGGACACGAGGCCCGAGCCGAGGTGCTGCTTCCACACGCGGTTCACGATGACGCGCAGGGCCGTGGGCTGGGCGGCAATGGTCCGGGCCAGCTCGAGACGCCCGCTCCCCTGGCTGAACGCCGTGCGCGGACCGGGGCTGAGCACGCTCACGAAGCCGCGCGGGACCACGTCACCGAGGCGCGTCGGACTGCCGCGCAGGTGCACCTGCAGGTCGACCGGAGCCTCGACGTCGCGCACGCCGTGCACGTAGGCGAACTTGGGCGGCAGCCCCTTCGCGGTCGTCTCGATGTCCTTGCGCAGCGTGTCGATGAGGGCGCGGCGATCGCCGCCCAGGCGCTGGTCGAGGGCCCAGCCCGAGAAGCGCAGCAGGCCCGGGCGGGTCGGCTTGCCGGGCGCGGCGTCGGGGTCGAGGTTGTCGCGGAACACGTCGGTGAACAAGGCGGCGCGCGCGGTGGTCATGCTGCGCAGCACCAGGCCGCATCCCGGACAGAAGTCGTCGTTGGTCTTGAACTCGTTGGGCAGATTCGCCGGCTCCTTCGGCGTGGCCGTGGGCAGGGCGCGGGCGCGGATGATGTCGTTCTCCTTCTTGATGTCGCGTTGCTCGAGGACCACGGACACAAGCAGCGACTGCACCTCGGCGGCGAGCGCATCGGCTTCCTTGGCGGTCCCGCCCTTGGCAATGAGCGCCTGCCAGTCCTTCAGGAACGGATAGAACACGGGGCGCTTGGCCAGGAACGCCAGCCAGCGGTCGAACAGCTCGTAATCGAGCTGGTCCTCGGCCACGACCTCGTGCTTGTCCTTCTTCGGCTCGCCGGTGACCTTCCACGCGGCTTTGGCGTAGCGCGCCGCCTGGAACGCCAGCGATTCGGCGAGTTGCTGCGACTCGGTGGCGGTGAAATCGGCCAGCAGCTCCCGCTTCTTCTTGAGCGCCTGCTCCCTGGCCGCGAACGCGTCCACCACCGCCTTCGGGGCCAGCGGATACTCGTGGTACTCGGTGTTCAGGAAGACGCCGGCCAGCGCGTAGTAGTCCTTGGTGGGAATCGGGTCGTACTTGTGGTCGTGGCAGCGGGCGCAGCCCACGGTCAGGCCGAGCAGGCCCCGGCTCACTGCGTCGACGCGGTCGTGCCGCTCGTCGGCGCGCGTGATCTCGACGGCGCCGTTGTCGTAGTACCACGGCCCCAGGCCCAGGAACCCGAGCGCCGGCAGGTGGCGCACGCGGTCGCGCCCCTCCATCAGGTCGGCGGCCAGCTGGGCCGCGACGAACTGGTCGTAGGGCAAGTCGTCGTTGAAGGCGCGGATCACCCAGTCGCGATAGAGGTGGGCGTTGGGATAAGGGTTCAGGCCGCGGCCCATCGGGTCGAGGCTGCGGTAGTCGTCTTCGCCGTAGCGGGCCACGTCGAGCCACATCCGGCCCCAGGCCTCGCCGTAGTGGGGCGAGGCGAGCAGCCGATCCACGACCGTGTCGTAGGCGTCGGGCGAGGCATCGGCGAGAAACGCGTCCACCTCGTCGGGCGTCGGCGGCAAGCCGGTGAGGTCGAGCGTCACGCGGCGCAGCAGCGTGCGCTTGTCGGCGTCGGCGACCGGCGCCAGGCCCTCGGCCTCGAGCTTCGCCAGCACGAAGCGGTCGATGTCGGTGCGCGGCCAGTCCGCGGCCCTGACGACGGGAGCGCCCGTGCGCTGCAGCGGGCGGAAGGACCAGAAGGCGCGCTGCTCCGGCGTGATCGTCTTCTCCACCGCGGCGGCCGGCGCGGCGGTCGTGGTGGCGGCACCGGGCCACGGCGCGCCGGCCCGCACCCACTCGGCCACCGCGTCGATCTCCGCCTGCGGCAGCTTCGCCCGCCCCTTCGGCATGGCCGGGAAACCGGCGGCGTGCTGGAGCACCTTGATGAGGGTGCTGGTGTCGGGCTGACCCGGCTCGATCACCGCGCCGGTGTCGCCGCCTTTCAGCAGCGCTTCGCGCGAATCCAGGCGCAGCCCGCCCATCGCGCTGGCGGTGTGACAGGCGTAGCAGTTGGCCGCGAGCAAGGGACGGACACGCGTCTCGAAGAGCTCGGCCGACGCGGCGGGCGTCGCTGTTGCCGCCGCAGCGGGGGCCGGCGCCTGGCGGGCGGCCACGCCGACGCCGAGGCAGGCAGCCCACACGAGCAGGACGATGTAGAGGGCCAGCGTGGGCCGGGGCATCGATAACCGCATAGGGTAACGCGTATTATGCACGCGCATGGCTTTCCTGAATGATCGCGCCGGCCGCTCTCCGAAACTGCGGGTCTGGCAGCCGGCGCTGACGGCAATGGCGACATTCGTGGCTGTGACTCTCGGGCTGCAAGCCAATGGCAGAGCTGCCCAGGATCCGGCCAAGCCCGCCCCACGGCCGGCCGACGTCATCGCCCTGGCGCGCCTCATTCCGGACGCCCGCATCGCGGTCGGGCTCGAGCCCGGCGCCGTGGCCTCGGACGACGGCGTCTGGGTGCCGGCTGGCCGCGGCCTGGTCCACATCGACGCGAAGACGAATGCGCCAGGACCCTCTGTGACCCTGCCCTCCCCCGTTTGCGCGAGTCTCGTCGTGGCCTTCGGCAGCGTGTGGGCGCCGGCGTGCGGCGCCGGCACGGTGGCGCGCGCTGACGTCAAGACCCAGGCGGTCACCGCGCCCCTCGCCTTGGGCGTAGCCGACCCGGCCGGCCGGATCGCCACGGCGGTGGGCAGCGTGTGGGTCGCGTCGGCGAGCGCGGGCGTGGTGTCGCGCGTGGACCCCGACACCAACGACGTGGTGGCCGAGGTCTTCGTGGCCCGCGACCCCTCGTCGGTGGCCGTCGGGGACGAGGCACTGTGGATCACGAGCGCCGCCGGCGACGTGGTGACGCGCGTGAATCCGCACACCAATGCCGTGATCGAGACGGTGAAGGTCGGACCAAAGCCGGGCCGTGTGGCGGTCGGCGAAGGCGGGGTGTGGACGTTGAACCGCGGCGACGGGTCGGTGTCACGCGTCGATCCGAAGACCAACACGGTGGTCGCGACGATTGCGGTCGAGGGCGCGGCCGCCGGCGAGATCGCCGTGGGCGAGGGCGCCGTGTGGCTGAGCGCGCCGGGATTGCCGCTCGTGCGCATCGATCCGACCACCAACCGGGCGGCGCAGCGCTTCACCGGCAACGGCGGCGGGGCGGTGCTCGTGGCGCACGGCTCGGTATGGGTGGCGGCAGGACCCGCGCTGACCTGGCGGCTCGACCCGGCGTTGCTGGCGGCCATGCGTCCCGACTGACCGAGGTCAGGGCACCGTCGCCGCCGCGACGAAGGCCACGCCGCCGAGCCGGATCGCGCCTTCGCCCTGCCGCGCTTCGAGGTTGGCCACGAAGCGCTCGATGACGGCCGGGGCGTCGTCGCCGAGATTGTCCAGTTGCGCGGCCATGCCCGGCGCAAACCGCAGCCGCGCTCCCAGCCACTTGGCCGAGGGCGCGTGCAACTCAGCCCGTCGCGTCTCGATGTCCACCGCATCGAAACCAGCGGCGTGGAACAACGCGGTCAGGTCGGCGCGCTCGCGAAAGCGCAGCTGGGCCGGCAAGGGCGAGGCCGGCTGGTCTGGCTTGACCGCGAGCACGGCCGCCCGCAGCTCCGCCGCCAGCTCGTAGTGCTGCGGTTCGGTCCAGGTCACGACCGCCACCCGTCCGCCGCGGCGGACGACGCGACGCATCTCGGCGAGACCGCGCACGGCGTCGGGAAAGAGGACGACGCCGAAGACCGAGAGCGCGGCGGCGAAGGCGGCGTCGGCGAAGGTCAGGGCCTGGCCGTCCATCACCTGCGCCTCGATGTCGAGGGCCGCAGCCTCGGCGCGCGCCCGCAGGCGGGCGACCATCCCGGACGAGGCGTCGATGGCGGTGACGCGGCATCCGCGGCCGGCCAGCGCCAACGCCGCTCCGCCGTTGCCGGCGCCCACATCCAACACCGCCTCCGCCGGCTGCAGGGCCAGCCCCTCGATGGCGGACGCGGCCAGCGCCAGGCTGAAGGGCTCGAAGACGATCTCGTACAATGCGACATGCTGGTCCCAGAGGGCGGGACGTTGGTCGGGTTGCGCATCCGTCAGCATGGCCCCAGCATGGTCGACACGACGCCGGCAATTCAACCGCGAACCCGGGCGCGGGTTCGCACCCTGCATCCGCCACCGACGCGCGCAAGGGACACATGGCCACATCTCCCGTCGACCCGCACCCGGCGGCGCCGCTGCCGGCCGCATCGTTTGCCGTAGGCCTCGGACTGACCAACGAGTGCAACCTGAGTTGCGCCTTCTGTTACCGCGACCCCGACCGCATCGACCGCCTGTCGATCGCGCAGGTGCGGGCGGCGATGGAGCGTCTGCCGGTGCATTCGGTCAACCTCGGCACCGGCGAGAACGGCTTGCATCCGGACTTCGCAGCGATGCTCGACTACCTCCGCTCGCAGCCGATCAAGCTGACGATGACGTCCAACGGGTTCTCGGTGGCGGCCGTGCCCGACGCCGACCTGGCGGCGTTCGCCGATATCGAGTTCTCGCTCGACTATCCGACCGAGGCCGAACAGGACGCGCAGCGCGGCGCCGGCAACTGGCGTCTCGTCCACGAGCAGGCGGCCCGCTGCCGGCGGCTCGGGGTGCCCGTGACCTTCGTCGCGGTGATGATGCGGACCAACTTCGACCGCCTCGCCGACGTGGCCAGGATCGCCAAACACTACGACGCGCCGCTGCGCATCAACGTTTATCAGGCCGTGCGCACCGACGCCTTCGCCTTGAGCTACGAGCAGTACTGGACGGGATTCGAGACGCTCCTGGCCACCACCGACGTCATCGCCATCGGCGAGCCGCTGGTCCGGGCCATGGCCGGACTGCCGCCGCGTCGCGGGGGATGCGGCGTGGCGACGGTACGGGTGACGCCGCGGGCCACCGTGCAGCCGTGCGTCTACTGGCCCGGCGCCGGCGCTCCGCTCGAGATCCTCCTCGACGCGGGCCCGGACATCGTGGCGACCGAGCCCTTCGTCGCCGCTCGTTCGCTCCCGGCCGCGTGTGAGGGCTGCGCGCACGTGGCCAGTTGCCACGGCGGGTGCGCCGGCCGCCGCCGGCTGATGGGCGCCCTCGCCGAGCCGGATCCTTATTGTCCGATTGTCCGCAACGAGGTCAAACCCCTCGATATTCACCTCGCGGTGACTCGCGAGATGCCAAAACTCGAGAGCGCGTGCACCACCATCGTCGTGGCGCGTGCTCGCGCTGGTGCGCATCTTGATTGACGCCATGTTCGTCTGGGTCTTCGTCGAGAACGACGGCAAGGGCCTCTATCCGTCATGCGCGCCGTGACCGAACTGTCCTTCGGCGCGCCGCAATCCGAGGGTTCCCTGGTGGTAGCTGCAGGCCCGCGCGTCTCGGTGGTGATTCCGGCCCTCAACGAGGCGGCCGGCCTGGCGCTGGTGCTGCGCGATCTCCCGGCCCCGCTGGTCGCGGAGATCATCGTCGTCGACGGCGGCTCCACCGACGGCACGCCCGAGGTCGCGGCGGCGGCCGGGGCGCGGGTGCTGTCGGAGCCGCGGCGCGGCTACGGCCGCGCCTGCCGGACGGGTCTCCATGCGGTGACCGGCCCCGACATCGTCGTCTTCCTCGATGCCGACTACGGAGACCGCCCCGCGGAACTCGCGCGGCTGATCGACCCGATTCGCCGCGGCGCCGCGGACATGGTGATCGGGTCGCGGCTGGCAGGCGCGCTGCAGCCCGGCGCGCTGCCCTGGCACTCGCGCCTGGGGAACCGCGTGGCGGCGCGGCTGATGCGTCTGGCATTCGGGGTGCCGCTCACGGATCTGGGTCCGTTCCGCGCCGTCCGCTACGATCTGGTCCGCAGCATGCCGCTGCTCGAAGACACCTACGGCTGGCCGGTGGAGATGATTGCGCGGCTCGCCCGGGCCGGCGGGCGGGTCGTTGAAGTGCCGGTGAGCTATCACCCGCGCATCGGCACCTCGAAGATCACCGGCACCGTGCGCGGCTCGCTGGGCGCGGCGTGGTACATCTTCACGCGCATCGCGCGCTACCGCGTGAGCTCATGACCCCGGGGGCGATCGACCGGCTGCTCGTCGTGATGGCCAAGGCCCCACGCGCCGGCCACGTCAAGACCCGCCTGCTCTCCAGCTTCGACGGCGACGCGGTCGTCGGCCTCTACCGGTGCCTGCTGGAAGACACGCTCGATCTGGCGGCGTCGATCGCCGGCGCGCGCATCGCCGTGATGTGCCCGGCCGGCGATCGGGCGGACCTTGCCGCGTGGCTGGGCGCCGGCCTCGACATCGTCGAGCAGCCGGGGGCCGGGCTCGCCGATGCCCTCGAGGCCACGCTGGCCCTGGCGGCGTCGACGCCGGCGCGCGCGGTCATCGCCTTCAACGTCGACTCGCCCCACCTTGCCCCGAGCGTGCTGGAGTCGGCCTTTGCGGCCCTGTCCGACCACGATCTGGTGGCCGGGCCGACCGACGACGGCGGCTACTACCTGGTCGGCGCCAGACAAGCCCACCCGGGGCTGTTCGAGCCCTCGCCGCTCGGCACGACGCGCGCCCTCGATGCGCTGCTGGCCCGCGCGGCCGAACGCCGCCTGGCGGTGGCCCTGACCGACACGTGGTACGACGTGGACGTCGCCGCCGACGTCGAACGGCTGGGACGCGACGCGTCGCCGATGGCGCCGCGTACCCGCGCCTACCTGGCGACGCTGCGGCGGTCCTGACGCGCCATGGCCAATGGCTCGGCGTTTCTGGCCCTCGGCACGGCGCTGGCGCTGCTCTTCTGGGATCTCGCCTGGCGCAGCGGTCCCATGGGCGGGAGCGGTTATCTGACCCGGATGGCGTTGGCGGCGGTGGTCTACGCGCTGGCGTTCGACCGGATCCGGCGCGGGCGATGCCCATCGCCGGCCGTGCTACTCACCTGTCTGGCCCTGGCGCTGGCCGCCCGGGTGCCGCTCGTCCTCAAGCCGGCTGGCCAGAAGCACGACACCCACCGCTACATCTGGGACGCCCGGCTGCAGCGCGCCGGAGTCAATCCCTACGTCGTGCGTCCCGACGATCCGGCCTACGCCGCGCTTCAAACCGACGCGACGCGCTCGATGAACAACCGCGACGTGCCGAGTCCCTATCCTCCGGGCGCGCAGTACTTCTTCCGGGCCGTCACTGGCGTGGGCGAGTCGGCCGTCGTCATCCGGGCGGCGCTCGTCGCCGCCGAGGCGGTCACGGTGGCCGCTCTGTGGGTGTGGCTGGTCGGGCGCGGGATGCACCCGGCGTGGACGCTCGTCTACGCGTGGCATCCCGTCGTCATCTTCGAGACGGCCAGCGGCGGACACCTCGACGCCCTGGGCGTCATGTTCCTGGTGGTGTCGCTGGCGGCGCTGGCGCGGCGGCGTCCGGCCACCGGGATCGCGGCAGCGGTGGCCAGTGTCTCGGTCAAGTTCGTGCCGGTGGTGCTGGCGCCGCTTCTGCTGCGGCGCTTGCGCTGGGGGCACGCGGCGCTGGGCGCCGCGGGTCTGGCGCTGCTCTATCTGCCGTTTGTCGAAGGCTGGCGCCTCCCCACGGGATCGCTTGGCGACGTGGTCGCGCGCTTTCGCTTCAACCAGTTCGCCTTCGCGCCGCTCGAGCAGGTGATCGGCGCCCGCGCCGCGGCCGGCGTTGCCGTCGCGGCCGGACTGGGCACGGCTCTGGCCCTGCGCCGCCGCGCTTCGGAGGGCGTGGCCTGGGCCTGGCCGATGGCCGTGTCGCTGCTCTTTGCTCCGGTCGTCTACCCCTGGTATCTGATCTGGCTGGTGCCGTTCTCGGTCGAGCGCTGGACGCGGCCGCTGCTGGTCTGGAGTATCGCCGTCATCCCCACATACCGCGTCTGGGCGCTCGGCCCCGGCCAGCCATGGGCCGTTCCCGCCGCCATCCAGGGGCTGGAGTACGGCGCCCTCGCGCTGGCGGTCGCCGTGTTGTATTTCCGGCCGACCCGGACGAGTGCTCCGCCACCGTGAGCGGCGCGGCGCCGCTCAGGCCTTGGTCGAGACCAGGCTGCCGCGCGTGCGCTTGACGAGCAGCGTGAGGAACTCCACGCCGTAATGCCGCATCCCCCGGGATGCGCCGGTGCCCGGCGTCACCCGCTTCACCACCGCCACGGCGCTGCAGAAGTCGCACTCGATCTGCAGGCGCTCGCCCACCGGGATGGCCAGGGGCGTCAGGAACTGCATGCCCTCGAGCGACAGATCCTCGATCGTGCCGTGCCAGGCGGCGGTGCGCGAAGCGGCGAGGCGAAACGTCAGCGTCAGCTGCCGCGGGAGGCGGTCCACGGCGCGCCGTGACCCGCTGTCGGCCTTATGCCGTTGCGCCGCGCCCAGCGCACTCCCGCACGATGGGCAGAGGGCGTCCGGGGCCGCGGCCGAGGGCATCGCCACCGCGAGGCCGCAGAAGGCGCACGCCCGTCCGCCGGCGGGGGCGTGAGTGGCCGGCGGCGGCGCCGGCCGGCGCGACGGGGCAGCCTCGCGCCGCTCGCGGCGCTGCGCCTCGACGTTGGCCATCGCCCGGTCGTAGGCCGCCCGCCGCGCCGGGTCGCTGAGGGTTGCGAAGGCTTCGTTGATGAGCGTGGCTTCGGCGTGATCGCCGCCAAGGTCGGGGTGCGCCCCCAGGCGCTGGAGAATGGCGCGGTAGCTGGCCTTGATGACCGCGGCCGGGGCGTCCCGCTGGACGTGGAGGATGCGGTAGTAGTTACGTCGATTTCGCATGCAGGTCCATCGCCGCCGCGGGCGCCGCCTCGGCCGGCGTCACATTCCAGATGAGGCGTGCGTAGTCGGCCACGGTGCGGTCGCTCGAGAACCCGCCCATCCCGGCCACGTTCAGGATCGCCCGGCGAGCCCAGTCGTCGGGCCGGAGGTAGGCCGCGTCGACGCGGTCCTGGCACTCCAGGTAGGCGGCAAAGTCGGCCAGGAGCAAAAAGTGGTCCCCCTGCGCCGTCAGCCGGTCGAAGACCGGGCGGAACCGCGCCGGCTCGGTCGGCGAGAAGTGCCCGCCGGCAATCATGTCGAGGGCGCGGCGCAGCTCGTCGTGGCCGTGATAGATGGCCCACGGGTCGTAGCCGGCCGCCCGCCGCTCGGCCACCTCCGCCGCGCGCAGGCCGAAGATGAAGATGTTCTCGTCGCCGACGTCCCGCGCCATTTCGAGCGTGGCGCCGTCGAGGGTGCCGATGGTCAGCGCGCCGTTCAGCGCGAGCTTCATGTTGCCGGTGCCCGACGCCTCGGTGCCCGCCGTGGAGATCTGCTCCGACAGGTCGCACGCCGGAATGATGATCTCGGCGTTCGACACGTTGTAGTTGGGGATGAAGACGACCTTCAGCAGGGTGCCGACCAGGGGATCGTGATTGACCACGTCGGCCACGCCGTGGATGAGGCGAATCACCAGCTTGGCAAAGGCGTAGCCGGGCGCGGCCTTGCCGCTGAAGATCACCGTGCGCGGCGCCAGGCCGGCGACGCGGCCGTCGCGGATCCGGTTGTAGCGGGCGACGACGTGCAGCAGATTCAGGAGCTGCCGCTTGTACTCGTGCATCCGCTTGACCTGGATGTCGAACATCGAGTCGACGTGCAGTTCGAGCCCGACCCGCTCCCGGACCAGCTGCGCCAGACGCGCCTTGTTGTCCCGCTTCACCGCCAGGAAGTGCGCCCGGAAGGCCGGATCCTCGGCCAGCGGCGCCAGGCGATCGAGCTGGCGCAGGTCCTTCATCCAGCCGGCGCCGAGGCGCGCGGTGACGAGAGCCGCCAGGCCCGGGTTGGCATGCTGGAGCCAGCGGCGCGGCGTGATGCCGTTGGTGATGCTCACGAACGCGCCCGGGCGGAGAGCGTCGAAATCGGCGAACACGCTCGTGCGCATGAGATCGGTGTGCAGCTGCGACACGCCGTTGACGTGATGGCTGCCGACGATGGCCAGGTGCGCCATGCGGATGCGGCGGCCGCCGTGCTCGTCGACGATCGACAGGCGCCGCGCCCGCTCGACATCGCCTGGATGCCGGCGCCGTACCTCGGTCAGGAAGCGGTGGTTGATCTCGTAGATGATCTCGAGGTGACGCGGCAGGACCCGCTCGAAGAGCGCCACCGGCCAGGTCTCCAGCGCCTCGGGCATGAGCGTGTGGTTGGTGTAGGCGAAGGTGCGCCGGGTGAGGTCCCAGGCCCGGTCCCACTCGAGCTCGTGGACGTCGAGCAGCAGGCGCATCAGTTCGGGGATGCCGACGGCCGGATGGGTGTCGTTCAGTTGAATCGCCACCTGGTCCGGGAACGCATCGAAGGGCGCGCCGGACTCGAGGAAGCGCTGGACGATGTCCTGGAGCGACGCCGACACGAAGAAATACTGCTGCTTCAGCCGCAGCTCGCGGCCGGCCGGCGTCGAGTCGTCGGGATACAGGACTTTCGACAGGTTCTCGGACTCGGTCTTCTCCTCGACCGCCTTGAAGTAGTTGCCCTCGTTGAACTGCTGGAGGTTGAAGTCGCGCGAAGCCTTGGCCGACCAGAGGCGCAGGTTGTTCACGGTGCGGGTGCCGTAGCCGGGCACGGGCGTGTCGCAGGCCATGGCCAGGACCGTGTCGGCGTCCACCCAGTGGCAGCGCCGCCGGCCGGTGTGATCGGTGACCTGCACGGTACGGCCGCCGAAGCGGACCGGGAAGAGCACCTCCGGCCGCGGCAGCTCCCACGGATTGCCGTAGCGCAGCCAGGTGTCGGGGTGTTCGACCTGCGCGCCACTCTCGATGTCCTGGTAGAAGAGACCGAACTCGTAGCGGATGCCGTAGCCGTAAGCCCGGCAGCGACAGCGTCGCCATCGAGTCGAGGATGCAGGCGGCAAGCCGCCCGAGGCCGCCGTTGCCCAGGGCGGCATCCTGTTCGACCGCCCGGATGTCGTCGAGCCTCACGTCGAGCGCCGACAAGGCGGCGTGACACTCGCCGTCGAGGCCGAGGTTGAGGAGGCTGTTGGAGAGGAGCCGCCCCGTGAGGAACTCCATCGACAGGTAGTAGACCCGTTTGGATGAGCGGGTTTCGGCGGCGTGCAGCGACGCCATCCACCGCTCGACCAGCTGATCGCGCACGGCCAAGGCCGTGGCGTGGAACCAGTCGCGCGCGGTGGCCGTGCCGGGCGTCTTGCCGAGGGAATAGAGCAGGCGGGTGGCGACCGCCGTTCGCAAA
>CAWIBL010000011.1:320000-1832054 GCA_963834325.1 uncultured Acidobacteriota bacterium | reverse complement strand
GCCGCCCTGTCACGATTTTTGCAACGCCTGGTGCCATGAAACGGCGGCACTTCGCGGCGGCCCTGCCGGTCGTGACGGTCCTCGCGTTCGGCGCGCTGATGCCCCCGGCGCGCGGCGACGTCGTCCAGCCGGCGGCGAACCGGCCAGCCCGGACGGTCTCGCCCGAAGAGCGGGCGGAGCTGCTGGCCCGGGCGCAGGTGTGGTCGCCGCCGGCGGTCGGGTCCACACGCCGCGCGGCCGCGACCCCGCCGGTCCTCGAGTGCAAGTTCATCTTCACCGACCCGGGCGGCACGGCCCAGAAGTTCGACTGTGTCCTCGACAGCGGCGAGCAGATCCGCGTGAAGTACGGCCGCACTCCCGAGATCCCGTCGGAGATCGCCGCGACCGGCCTGCTGCGCCTGCTGGGATTCGGCGCCGACGACGTCAGGCCGGTGGCCAAACTCCGGTGTTACGGTTGCCCGGCCGAACCTTTCCTGCTGATGAAGACGGCCGACGCCACCAAGACGCAGGACTACTTCAAGAAGCTCGTCGACTACAACGACCACAAGGACTTCACGCGCGTCTCGGTGGAACGGAAGCATCCCGGCCAGCCGATCACCGCCGAGGGGGTCAAGGGCTGGGCCTTCTTCGAACTCGACAAGATCGACGTCAAGGCGGGCGGCGCGCCGAGAGCGCACGTCGACGCCCTGCGCCTGCTGGCGGTGTTCCTCGCGCACTGGGACAACAAGAGCGAGAATCAGCGTCTGGTGTGCCTGTCGGAGTGGCCCGACGGCGCCCCTTGCACGCGGCCGTTCGCCATGCTCCAGGATGTCGGCGCCGCCTTCGGGCCCAAGAAGGTGGACCTGGCCGCCTGGGAACGCGCCCCTATCTGGACCGACCGCGCGCAGTGCACGACGGACATGGCCAGCCTGCCCTACGACGGCGCCACGTTCGCGCCGGTGGCCATCAGCGAAGCCGGCCGGCAGCACCTGAGCACCCGCCTGCGCCAGCTGACCGACGATCAGCTGATCCGGCTGTTTGCGGCCGCGCGGTTCGACCAGTCGACCGGCCTGCTGCCCTCGAGGCCGGCGGCGTTGGCCGACTGGGTCAAGGTCTTCAAGCAGCGCGTCAGCGCCATCAGCGACGGGCCGGCGTGTCCGTCGTAGTCGAGGCCGCGGGCGGCACGGTGCGGGTCACGGGCGTGGCCCGGCGCAGCGTGCCCGCATCCACCGTGTGACCGATGCGGTCGACGGCCTGGAAGAAGAAGCCCTCGTCGGAAATCTCCGCCAGCATGAAGTGGTAGTCCCGGTCGAAGCTGCGGGCGATCGACGAGGCGGGGCTGGCGTCGCCGGCGCGCAGCGACCCGGCGCCGCCGGTGATGAAATACAGGATGCCGTTCTGCAGGTGCGAGCGCTGATAGATGTGCTCGTGGCCCGAGAACGCCAAATCGATGCCGCCGTCGACGAACGGCCCTTCCAGGGTGAAGCGCTGGCGCCGCGCCTGGAGCGTGTAGCGGCCCGACGAATACAGCGGGTAGTGCATCAGCGCGATCTTCCACTCCTCGGTGGACCGGGCCAGTTGCTGTTCCAGCCAGCGCACCTGGTCGCCGTCGAGATTGGTGCTGTCGAGGGCGAAGAAGCGCACCCGCGTCTGCAGCCGCGCCAGCAGGTTCACCGGCGGCGTGAACGAATAGTAGCGGTGCCCGTCCATGTGGAAGGGCGGGTAGTGCACCTGCTGCGGATCGTCGTGGTTCCCGAGCACCGCGAAGAACTGGACGCCGGCATCGAGCAGGGCCTGGTAGGGAGCCTCGAACTTCAGGCGATAGTCCTCGGGCGTCGCCGGGCCCTCGTAGATGTTGTCGCCGGCCATCAGCACGAAGCGGTAGTCGAACAGCTTCTGGTAGGCCGCCATCTGCGCCGCCACGGCGTGCTGCTCGGCCGAGCCGCGCCCGCTGTCGCCGATGATGGCGAACTTCACTGACAGCTCGCGGTTGGGCAGCGTGAGGGTCCCGGGCGGGATGTCGCCCACCGACTCGACCTCGAGCACGACCGGGGTCTCGGCCGCCTCATGGGCCGCCTCGCGACAGGCCCCGGCCATGAGCAGGCTCAGGCTCAGGATGAGAAGCTTCGGCGTCATCGCCGGAATGACGGTGCAAGACTGCGACCAATTGCCCGCACGGGCGTGGTCCGATTGCGGGTAAGCCCGACGCCCGAGTTGGGTGGGGCCGGGCACATCTCCGCTAGCGTGCTTTCTGCCCGGCCAGCCGCCAGAACTGCGCGTCGCTCAGCACCGCGATCTTCAGTCCCTTCTCACGCAGCCGCTTGATCTCGAGCAGCTTGCGCCCGCCGTCCTTGCCCGCGGCCTGCAACGGGTTGGGCCGGCCGCGCACGATCACCGTGACTTTCGCCGACACGCCGGCCAGCACGGTGGCGCCGGCGGCGCGGGCCGCCTTGGCCGCCTGCACGCGCGGCTGGCTGAGAATGCCGGTGAAAGCCAGGCGCGCGCCCTTCAGCGACTTCACCGCGCGGGTGGCGATCGTCGGCGTCGGCTGCTCGAGCGCGCGAATGAGGTCGTCGGCGCTCTCGTAGCGCTTGCGCCGCTCGCCGATGCAGCGGTAGACGATCTCCTTCAGGTGGTCGCTGCACGGCAGGTTCCGCACCTCGGGCGTGCGCACGCGCCGGGAGGCGTCGCCTTTCACCAGCATCCCGAGGAGCTGTCCTACCTGGTAGACATCGTCTCTGGCCTGCCATTTCGGCGCGGCGCGGTCGAAGATGTCGCTCGGCGCCATGTGCGGGTTCAGCGTGCGCGCGGTCACGCCACGGTAGTCGCTCTGCTGGCGCACGATGCCGAAATCCCCGAGCTTCAGGCGGTAGCCCTCGCAGACGAAGACGTTGAGCGGCGTCAGGTCACGATGGAGGAGCTGCCCGCGGTGCAGCTTGCGCAGCACGTGCAGGATGCCGGCGATCTCGCGCCGCACGGCCGTTTCCGACCAGCGCTTGGTGCCCCGCGCCAGGAACGCGCTCAGGTCGCCGTGGCCGGCGTACTCGAGGGCCAGGCCGTAGACGATGGGCCCGCCCGCGGCAAAGAACGGGAACGCATCGTAGAGACGCACGGCGCGCGGCTGGTCGTGGAGCAGGGTGCCGAAGTAGGCTTCCCGCAGCCAGCCGTCCTGGCGGGTGCTGACCTTGATGCACACGGTGTCGGGCACGCGGTCGGAGGCGCCCACGCGCGCGGCCAGGAACACCTGGCCGAAGCCGCCCTGGCCGAGCAGCGCACCGATCCGATACGACA
Source organism: uncultured Acidobacteriota bacterium (assembly GCA_963834325.1). Taxonomy (GTDB): domain Bacteria; phylum Acidobacteriota; class Vicinamibacteria; order Vicinamibacterales; family UBA2999; genus CADEFD01. Next base: position 1,828,784 of record CAWIBL010000011.1, on the reverse strand, counting down.
GCCCCGATTCCGCGCTCGCCACGAGCTGGCCGGCTCGCAGCAAGGCACCGTCGCGGCGCGAGCCGCCGACGCTGCCGGAGCGGGTGGTGGCACCGGTGATGGAGGGCCGCATGCGTGGTGCCAGAGTAGCAAAACGCTTCCGTCCGTTCGAGCCGGCCGACCCTACGCGCTCAGAAATTCGGCCACGCCCTCGAGCCCGTCGACGCGGTCGCAGATGACTTTGATGGCCATGAGCAGCGGCGCGGCCAACAGCATCCCGGCCACGCCCCACACGGCGCTCCAGAATGCGATCGAGACAAACAGCACCACGAGATTGATCGAGGCCACCCGGCTGAGGAGTTTCGGCGTGACGTAGTTGCCCTCGATCGAGGTGATGATCAGCGTCATGCCGGCCACCAGGGCGGCATAGGAGATCGTGCCGAACTGCAGGTAGGCCACCGCGCCGAGCACGACGGTGACGATGAACGGCCCGAAGAACGGCACGAGATTCATCACGCCCGCGAAGATGCCCCACACGGCCGGCTGCTGCACGCCCATGCCCCACAAGGCAAAGCCGGTGATCACGGCCACGCCGGCGGAGGTGACGAACTGCACCCAGATGAAGCGCTCGATGTGGCTGGCGATGTCGTTGAGGATCTCGACGGTGACCTTCTTGCTGCCCAGCGTCTCGATGCGGCGGACCAGTTTGCGTTTGAACGAGTCGTCCTCGATGAGCAGGAAGGTCGTGAGGAAGAGCACGCTCAGGAACTGGCCGAAGAGACCGAGGACGCCCATGCCGCCGGCCCAGATGGCATCCGACACCCGCCACGTGTCGGTCAACTCGACCCGCACCGTGCCGCGGTCGGTCACCGGCGCGGCGGTCTCGGCGGTGGCTGCGTCGATGGCCTCGGCGGCGGCCTGCACCTTCTGCAGGGCCGAGGGTTTCTGCGTGCCGGTGCGGGCCGCCCGCATCGAGTCGCGCAGCTTGGCCGCGCCCTCGGGCACCTTGGTGACCACCGTCTCGAGTTGCGGCCACAGCGCCAGCGCACCGCCGGTCACCGCGGCCAGCGACAGCAGCACGACGATGCCGGCGGCCAGGGCCCGCGGCACACCCCATCTCTGCAGGCGATCGACGATGGGGTCGAGCGCGTAGAACATGAACATCGCGAGCACCACCGGCAGCAGGACATTGCGGCCGACGTAGAGCATCACCACGACGGCCGTGATCGCCAGAATCCGCAGCGGCAGGATCGCCGCCCGCATCGGTGTCCGGCGCGAGTTCGGTCCGTCAGTGGGCATCGTGGTCTCTCGCGCTGGCGCCGGCCGGCCTCATAGTTGCGACCGGATCGGACGAATCACGGCTTCGAGGAACTTCTCGCGCAGCGGCCGGGCGCTCCACAGCTCGTAGGTGTAGGCGAGGCCGTGCACGATGTCCTGCTCGAACACCTCGGTCATGCGGGCGGCAAAGCCGGCATCGTAGACGTTGAGGCTGGCCTCGTCGTTCAGCGCGAACGAGCGCGGATCGAAGTTGGTCGAGCCCACCGAGACCATCTCGCGGTCGACGATGAGCAGCTTGGAGTGCATCATCGTCGGCTGGTATTCGTAGATCTCGACGCCCGCCTTGAGCAGCCGCCCCCAGATGGCTTTCGACGCCAGGCGCACGGTTTCGGAGTCGATGTGCTTGCCGGGGACGCAGGACGCGCACGCGGACGCCGCGGGCCCGCGCCGCCTCCAGGGCCTGCGTAATCAGCTCGTCGGGCACGAAGTAGGCCGCCTCGAGGTCGATGCTCTGCGTGGCCGACGCCAGCGTCAGCAGATACATCAGTTCCATGCTGTCGCTGCCGCCAGCCGGGGAGCTGATGAAGAGGTGCGCCGGATGGGCGCCCGCCGGCGGGATGGCCGGGAAGTTGCCGGGGCCGTTCAGCACTTCGCCGGTGATCTTGATCCAGTTGTCGTTGAACGCGGCCTGGAACTGGGCCACGACCGGACCCTCGAGGCGGAAGTGCATGTCGCGCCAGTGCTCGGGGCCTGCCGGCGTTGCCCTGCCAGTGGTCGGCCACACCGACGCCGCCCGTGAAGGCCACGCGGCCGTCGACGACGAGCAGCTTGCGGTGGGTCCGGTTGTTCATCCGGCCGATGTTGTACCAGTGCAGCGGACGGTAGCGCTCGATGCGGACGCCGGAGCGCTTCAGTTCGTCGAGCAGCTGCTCTTCCATCTTCACGCTGCCGGCCCAGTCGATGATGACCGAGACGGCCACCCCGGCGCGGGCCCGTTCGATCAGCGCGTCGGCGAATTGCTTGCCGATCTCTCCAGACCAGTAGATGTAGGTCTCGAAGCTGATGGTCGTGCGCGCGGCGGCGATGGCCTCGAGCATCGCGGGAAAGATCTCGACGCCGTTCTGCAGGTCGGTGATGGAGTTGCCGGGCACGATGGCCGGCCCCATCATCACGTCCATCTCGCGACGGAACTGCGGATCGGCGGTGGCGTAGCGGTGCTCGATCTTGCGCTCGATGCGCTTCTCCGGGCCCACGAAGTTCATGCCGACCGCGATGAGCAGCGCGGTGATGAGCACGGCAGCGACGATCGTCCAGTTCATACGCACGGGTCCTGTCCCTGCGGCGGGATGCCGCGCGGCTCGACGTCGTTACCAGACGCCGGGCCGCGGACACCGCCCGCGAAAATCAGCCTAGCGTTTCGTCAATCTTTCGACGCACCTTGCCGGCCGTCTCCTGGATCTTCCCGGCCGCCTGATCGACTTCGCCCTCGGCTTCGAGCTCCGTGTCGCCGAGCGCCTTGCCGGTCTGCTCCTTGACGTTGCCCTTCACCTGCTCGAACTTGCCCTTGATCTCGTCTTCGTTGGTCATGGTGTGATCCTTCCAGCTACGACACAGAGGGTTCCGGACCGGCAGTCGTCCCGGCGCCGTGTGTGGCCACATTGCATGGCGCATGCCACGGCTCGGCGGCCGGAGGGTGGCGACGGCGCCCGTGGAATGCGCATTGCAGCCGCTCTGCCGTCGAGTCACCGCAGTGGCTGACAAGGAGATGGCGATGAAAGCACTGGGCGTGGTGTTGGTGGTTCTGGGCGTGCTGGCGCTCATCTACGGCGGCATCTCATGGACGCGCAAGGACACCGTGGTCGATGCCGGGCCGATCGAGATCACGGCCGACAAGACCGAGGGCGTGGCGCTGCCTCCGCTGGTCGGCGGATTGATGCTCGTGGCCGGCATCTTCCTCATCGTGAAGAAGTAGCTGGCATCGGCATTGCTCTTCTGCGGTGCGGAGGATGTGATTATGAAATACGGAGTCGCCTGGATGCTCGGGGTCCCTTTCTCGCTCATCGCCGTGTGGTTTCTGGCCAACCAGGTCGGGTGCGGCATGTGAGTCGCCCCGCCCACGGCCGCGGGTACGCACTGGCGGCGAGGTGTGGCGGCCGATGCCCACGTTGGGTGGGTGCGTGCCACACTTCGCCGCCCACGGCGGGCGCTGCTGAGTTAGTAGGGGAATACCCAGGCAGGCTGTAAGATGAGCCGGCTGCCCATGGGGAAGACGTCGGCCAGGACGTCGCGGCGAGCACTGCGTGAGCCGATGTCGCGCTCACCGGGGGGCCTCTGCCCCGCTGCCCCGCCGCCCCGGCAACCTAAACGCCGCCTCCCCGCCAAGGTTCAAGCCGACGAAGCGGCACGGGCCTATTGGCGCGTGCTGCACTCCCTGCCGGTTGCCGCCGTGCTCCGCTCCGGGGAACGTCTTACCTTGAACCGCGCCGCCGAGAGGCTCACCGGCCGCCCCGGGACGGAGCTTCCAACCGTGGGCGACTGGTGCCGCGCGCTGCACGGCCACGACGCCGGGGCCCGCGGCCGCTACGAGCCGAGCGCCGCGCCGGACGCCGCGCCCGTGCGTGTCGTGCGCCAGGACGGCGAAGTCCGCCACGTGCTCCTCACCGTGGCGCCCCTCGACGACATCCACACGCTGTGGACGCTCGTGGACGTCGCCGCCCCGGCGCGGCCCGAGGCCGCCCTGAACGAGAGCGGCGAGTATCTGCGCTCGATCATCGACACGGTGGCCGACGCCATCATCACTGTCGACGCGCACGGCACCATCGACGTCTTCAACCCGGCGGCCGAGCGGTTCTTCGGCTACAGCGCCGCGGAGGCGGCCAGCACCAACTTGCGCGAGCTGATGCCGCCGCCGCAGCGCGAGGCCGCCGCCGGCCCCCTCGCCCGCTGCCTGGCTCCGGGCGAGCCGCGCGTCATCGAGACCACGACCGAGGTCACCGCCGTGCGCAAGGACGGCACGGTCTTCCCGGCCCAGCTCACCGTGGGTGAGATCGATCACCTGGGCCGCTACGTCTGCGTGCTCCACGACCTGCGCGCGCGACGCGCCCTGGAGTGGCGTCTGGCCGAGAGCCAGACCGAGGAGCGCCGCCACATGGCGCGCGAGCTGCACGACGAGATCGGTGGCCACATCACCGGCATCGGGCTGCTGGCCCAGACGCTGCAAAGCCAACTGGCCAGCCAGCGCTCGCCGCTGTCGGCGCAGGCGCAGGACGTCGTCGACACCATCGCCGCCGCCCACAAGCGGCTGCGCGGCGTGGTCCGCGGCCTGATGCCGGTGGAGGCCGTGCCCGAGGGGCTCGCCGTCGCGCTCGCCGACCTGACCTCGCAGTGCCAGTCGGTGACCGGCATCACCTGCCGCCTCCGCTGCGACATGCCGGCCCCCATCGACGATCCCGCAACCGCGCTGCATCTCTACCGCATCGCGCAGGAAGCCGTGAACAACGCGGTGCGCCACGCGCATCCCGGCGAGATCGTCGTGGCGCTGAGCCGCGCCGACGATGGCATCGAGATCGCCGTGAGCGACGACGGCCGGGGCCTGCGGTCCGCGGTGACGCACGACGGCATCGGCCTCAAGGGCATGCAGCAGCGGGCCCGCCTGCTCGGCGGCGACTGCGTTTTCGAACGCCGGCCCGGCCGCGGCACCATCGTGCGCTGCTGGGCCCCTCTCACCGGGCCGCGCCCCGACGGCGCGGCGGCCACCGGCCCGACCAGGACGTGAGCGGCCATGGCGGTGCGACTGCTGATCGTCGACGACCATCCGATCGTGCGCCGCGGCCTGAGCCACCTGCTGCGTCAGCAGCCCGATCTCACGGTGGTGGGCGAGGCCGGCTCGCTCGAAGGCGCGGTGCAGGCCATCGCCGCCTTGCCAATGCCGCCCGATGTGGCGATTGTGGATCTCGGACTCGGCCACGAGTCGGGGCTGCGATTGATCCCGACGCTGGCGGCCACCTGGCCCACCGTCGGCATCCTGGTCCTGTCGATGCACGACGAAACGCTGCATGCCGAGCGCGCGCTGGCCGCCGGCGCGCGCGGCTACATCATGAAGGACGCGGCCGCGCAGACGCTGACGGCGGCCGTGCGCCGTGTCGCTGCCGGCGCCACCTACGTCAGCGACGCGGTGGCGGCCCGCATCGTCTCACGCGCGGCGCGGCGCGGCGTGCCGGAGCCCCGCGAGCCCCGCGAGCTGCTGTCGGCGCGTGAACGCGAAGTGTTCGCGCTGCTCGGCCGCGGTCTGAGCACGCGCGGCATCGCCGCCGCCTGCAGCGTGTCGGTCAAGACCGTCGAGACCCATCAGGCGCGGATCAAGGAGAAGCTCGGTCTGCACAACGGGCACGAGCTGGTCCGCACCGCCGTGGCCTGGAGCGCCGACTGACGGGCCATGCGCTTCAGGAATCGTCACGAGGCCGCCGTTCTGCTGGCCGGCCGCCTGGCCGCCTACGAGCCGCAGCACCCGCTGGTGCTGGGTCTGCCCCGCGGGGCGGTGCCGATGGCGCGGGTCATCGCCGATGCCCTGCACGGCGATCTCGACGTCCTGCTGGTGCGGAAACTCGCCGCGCCCGGGCAGCCGGAGCTGGCCCTCGGCGCGGTGGACGAAGCGGGCGTGGTCGTGAAGGGTCCCGTACTTCGAGAGCGCGCCGGCCGCGTACATCCGCGCCGAGATCGACGCGCAACAGCAGCGGCTCGGCGAGCGGCGGCGCCGTTACGCCAGCGCCGGGCACCGTCCGGTCGACCCGGCCGGACGCACGCTGATCATCGTGGACGACGGCGTGGCCACCGGCGCGTCGATGCTGTCGGCCATCCAGGCCATGCGGACCCGCCGGCCGCGGACCATCGTGGTGGCGGTGGGCGTGGCCCCGCCCGACACGGTGGCCCGGCTGCGCGACGCCGCCGACGAGGTGGTGTGCCTGCACTCGCCGGCCGGGTTCTTCGCGGTGGGCCAGTTCTACGCCGACTTCTCGGAGGTGAGTGAAGAGACGGTGGTGGCGGCCCTGACCGGCGCGTGAGAGCTGCGCCCCGCTGCTCGCCATCACCGCTACCTCGTGCCTGTCCCCACCGCGGGCCTGGATGAGGAGCGCCGCGGCCCGGCCACGAGACGCCGTGTATGATCTGGGGCAGTGCTCGCCGCCTGCATCGTCCTCTGGCTGGGGCTCCTCATCACACTTCCGCCGCGGCCCTCGGCCTGGATCGTCGCGGCCGCGGGTCTGCCGATCGTGCTGGCCGCCTCGTGGCGCCAGACTCGCCGCGAGGGCCGCGCCTGGGGCGAGTTCGTGCGCGCCACGGCGGACCTGCACGGGCTCGGCCTGGTGCTGCTCTACGCCGCCGGCGTCCTCGTCGCCGACACCCACGGCATCACCACCGACGGCGTCACCTACTTCGCGCAGTTGCGCAGCGTCGTCGTCGACGGCGATCTCGATGTGGCTCGCGAGTTCGCCTACCTCGGTCAGCCGCCGCGGCCCAATCACGTGGTGCCGATCGGGCCCACGCTGATCTGGACGCCCCTCTACCTGCTGGTCACCGCCGCCGACGCGCTCGGCCGCGCCGTCGGCGCCTGGCCCGGGCCGGCCGACCCGGCCCTCCAGGGCCTTGGCCTGCCCTACGTGCGCGCGGTGCTGCTCTCGTCGTTTGCCGTCGGCGCCGCCGGTCTGTGGGCGCTGCTGCTGCACCTGCGCGCGCGCTTTGCCCCTGGCGTGGCCGTCACCGCCGTGGGGCTGCTCTTCGGCGCCACGCCGCTCTTCTGGTACATGGTCTACGAGCCGTCGATGACCCACGCGGCGTCGTTCGGCTTTGCCGCGCTCTTTGCCGTGGCCAGCGCGCGCTGGGTGCCGGGCGGCGCCACGCGCCGCCAGAGCCTGGGGCTTGGCGCCCTCATCGGCCTGGCCTTCGCGGCGCGGTCGCAGGAGGTGCTGTTCGCGCTGCTGCCGGGGCTGCTCGTCCTGGCCGGTCCCGCGCCCTGGCCCGAGCGCGCGCGGCGGGCCGGCACGCTGGCCTTCTGGGCCTTGATCGGCGCGCTGCCGTTCCTGCTCCTGCAGGCGCTCCACAGCTACCTGCTCTTCACCCGCTACGACTATCAACTGCTCGGCCAGGGCGGCTATTTCAATCCCTGGCAGTCACGCTGGCTCGACACGCTGTTCTCGTCGTGGCACGGCTTCTTCTCGTGGACGCCGGTGGCCTACGTGGCGGCGCTCGGCACGGTCGCCTACCTGCGGCGTGAGTGGCGCTGGGCCGCCGCCGGCCTGGTCGTGCTGTTCCTGACGGCGTGGGTCAACGGCGCCACCGCCGACTGGCCGGGCGGCTGGTCGTTCGGCGGCCGCCGCTTCACGAGCGTGCTGGTGCTGCTCGCGCCGGGCCTGGCGCTGGCCATCGAGAGCGTCGTGCGCCGGCCGCTCGTGGCCCTGGCGCCACTCGTCGTGGCCGCGCTGTGGTGGAACCACCTGTTGATGGTGCAGTACACCGCCGGGATGCTGCCCAAGGACGAGCCCGTGAGCTTCGGCCGGATGGTCCGCCAGCAGGCCGACCTCCACACCCGTCCGCCCTACGCCTATCCCTTTGCCTTCCCGGCCAACGCGTGGTTCGCGTGGCGCGAAGGCGTGCCGGTCGACAAGTACGATCTGCTCTCGCCCGAGGTGCCGCGCGAGTCGTTCGAGATGCGCTTCGACGGCGCCGGCGAGAAGTACCTGCTCGACGGGTGGGAGGCGCCGAGCGGCGACGAGTGGGGTTCAGCCTGGTGGATTGGCCGGGCCACGGCCACCATCGCAGTGCCGCTGGTGGCGCGACGCGGCGCCGTCGAAATCACCCTGACGACGCGCACCCGGCTCGACGATCCGCCGGTGCAGGCCGCCCTGGCTCTCGACGTGAACGGCACGCAAGTCGGGCAGTTCACGGCGGGGGTGCCGGCGCCGTCGACCGTGACCCTCACGGTGCCGGGCGAACTGGCGGGCCGCATCTTCCGCCGCGGCGTCAATCGCCTCGCGCTGCGCAGCCTCGGCGTGGCCCGCCTCGATCCGGCCGACACGCGGCTGCCGGGCCCGCTGGCACGCCGCCCGGGCACGGTGTGGCCGGTGGCGGTCTACGACTTGCGGGTCGCCTCGATGCCGTAGCGGCGCGCTCGGGCATGCGACCGGCGGCCGCGTTCTATGATGGGCGCATGTTTCCCCGCGTCGCGCCCCTCGTCGCGTTCGCCGTCGCCGCCGCCGGTGTCACGCTGCCTTTCGTTGCGGCGCAGACGCCCACGGGCATCCGCGTCGTGGCGGTGAGCGCCGCCGACGCCCGCCGTCCGGCGGAAGCCTCGGTGGCCATCAACCCGACCGACGCCAACCACGTCATCAGCACGTTCATCCAGACCAGCGAGCCGGGCCGCCAGCCGCGCTCGAGCAACTGGGGCTACGTCTCCACCGACGGCGGCCTGACCTGGACGGGCACGCCGGCCGCCAACCCCGACGCGCGCGTCCAGGGGGACGACGTCATCACCTTCGACCGCGCGGGCACGGCCTTCCACGCCTACATCGCCTTCGACGGCATCCGCGTGGAACGGCCCGAGCGGGCGTCGTCGGGCATCCTGGTGCGCCGTTCGCACGACGGCGTGACCTGGCAGCCGGCCGTGCCGGTCGTGGACCACCTGAACACCGCCATCCCGATGGAGGACAAGCCGTGGCTGGCGGCCGACCGCGGCGGCAGTTCGCCGCACCGCGGCAACCTCTACGTGGCGTGGACGCGCTTCGACGTCTACGGCAGCGCCGACCCGCTGCACCGCACGCACATCTGGTTTGCGCGATCGAAGGACGGCGGCCGCTCGTTCCAGCCGCCGATCCGCATCTCGGACGACAGCGGCGGGGCCAAGGACGACGACGACACGGTCGAAGGCGCGGTGCCGGCGGTCGGCCCGGGCGGCGATGTCTACGTGGCCTGGGCCGGTCCGAAGGGCCTGGTGTTCGACCGCTCGAGCGATGGCGGCTGGACGTTCGGCGCGGACCGCGTGCTCTCGACGCTGAGCGGCGGCTGGGACCTCCCGCTGCCGGGCGTGGAGCGCCACAACGGCATGCCGGTCACCGCCACCGACGTGAGCACCGGGCCCCACAAGGGCAGCGTCTATGTGAACTTCATCGACGAGCGCAACGGCGACACCGACGTGTTCCTGCTGGCCTCGCGCGACGGCGGCACGACCTGGGCGGCGCCGGTGCGGGTCAACGACGACCCGAAGGGCGCGGCGCAGATGTTCACCTGGTTGGCGGTGGACCAGAGCGACGGCTCGCTGAACGTCATCTTTCACGACCGGCGTGGCCTCACCGGCACCATGACCGGCGTCACCCTGGCCAGAAGCATCGACGGGGGCCGCACCTTCGTCAACCACGCGCTGCCGGTCGAGCCGTTCGACTGCTGCGCCCGCTCGTCGTTCTTCGGCGACTACAACGGCGTCGACGCGGTCAACGGCCGGGTCGTGGCCGTGTTCCCGGTGCTGACGCCGTCGGGGCAGCAGCGGATCATGGCGGCGACGATGCGCTTCCTGCCCGGCACGCAGACGCTGCAGTAGCGGCGGCGCGCTACAATCCCTGCCGTGGAGGCCTTCATGCGCGTTGCCCTTGCCCTGGTCTGTCTGCTTGCCGTTCACGCCGCGTCCGGCCCCGCCGCCCGGGCCCAGACCGCCGCCCCCGCCCCGGCGCCCACGCCCGTGCCGACCGATCGCACCAAGGCGTCGGTGTTCCCGGCCGCCGACCTCGCCGCCGCGCTGGCCAAGCTGCCGGGCGATCGGCCCTCCTCGTCGGTGCGCGTGTTCACGCTGGCGCCCTACAACGTCAACGTCGAGCGGCGGCTGCCCCGGCCGCAGGGCGCCTCGCTGCACGAGGCCCAGGCCGAACTCTTCTACGTGATCGAGGGCTCGGCCACGCTGCTCACCGGCGGCACGCTGGTGGCGCCGACGCGCACCGGCACCAATCAGGCCGGCACCGGCATCGAGAACGGCACGCGCCAGACCTTCGGCAAGGGCGATTTCCTGATCGTGCCCTCGGGCCTGCCGCACCAGTTCGTGGACATCCAGACGCCGCTGCACCTCATGGCCATCTACCTGCCCAACGCGGCGCCGTAGCCCTGCGCCGGCTGGTCCTGCTCGCCACGCTCGCCGCCGGCGGCTGTGCCCCCGGGCCCGCCACGCCGCCCGCCCCGGCGCCGATGGCGGTGTCCGCTCCGTTCCCGTCGGGCACCGTGGTCGACCTGTCGCACACCTACGACGCCGCCACGGTGTTCTGGCCCACGGCCGATGCGTTCCGCCTCGACCAGATGGCCGAGGGTCAATAGCTTTTTCTCGTCCGAGCCCGGCGGCACGCACCTGGATGCGCCGGTGCACTTTGCCCAGGGCGGGCAGACGGTGGAGCAGATTCCGCTCGATCGGCTGATGGGCGCGGCCTACGTCGTGGACGTCACCGATCGGGCCGGGGCCAACGCCGATTGTCAGGTCAGCGTCGACGACGGCCCGTCGACGCAGTTCGAGTCACATCCGCATCCTCTACGAGCGCAACATCCCGGCCTTCGAGAACCTGACGGCGCTCGAGCGCCTCCCCGTGACCGGCGCCCACCTGATCGCACTGCCGATGAAGATCGGCGGCGGCAGCGGCGCGCCGCTCAGGGCCGTGGCCCTCGTCCCCTAGACGCGCCGCGTTGCGCGCGGCCACCCTGAGCTCGCGGATGCATCCGGGCGACGGCGCCGGCCGGGAGGCCCCGCCCCGTGCTGGTCAGTAGCCGCGTTCGAACTCCACGCGGTGCAGCAGCGGCTGCCCGCCGTGGAAGCGCCGGTAGTTCTCGACGAACACGCCGACGATGTCGCGCGGGAAGCTCGGCGCCGAGGTGTGGCTGGTGATGAACGTGTTCGGGGCGCGCCACAGCGGATGCTGCGGCGGCAGCGGCTCCTCGGGAAACACGTCGAGCACGGCGGCGGCCAGCCGGCCGCTGGTCAGCGCGTCGATGAGCGCCGTCTCGTCCACGGTGTCGCCCCGGCCGGCGTTGACCACGACCGCGTGGGGCGGCAGCGCGCCGAGCATCTCGGCATCCACGATGCGGCGCGTGCCCTGCGTGTTGGGCAGGACGGCCACCAGGTAATCGACGCCGGCGGCAAACGCCGCCTTCTCGTCGCCGTGGAAATAGCGCTGCACGTGGGCGCAGTCGCGGCTGCTGCGGGTGTAGCCGTGCACGCGCAGGCCGAAGTGCCGGGCGGTGGCGGCCAGGTGCGCGCCGATCGACCCGACGCCGACGAGGCCCATGGTCTTGCCCTGCAGCGTGCCCGGCAGCGTGGCGTCCCACCGGCCCTGGCGCTGGGCCTCGTAGCGCGCCAGGATCCGGCGCTCGTGCGCCAGCAGGTAGCCGAAGACGTACTCGGACATGAGCGGGCCGAACACGCCGCGGATGTTCGTGAGCACGTAGTCGCGGCGCAGCGCCGGGTCGAGCATCGGCTCGACGCCGGCCCAGGTGAGCTGCGTCCACACCAGCCTGGGCAGGTGCGGCAGCGCCGCCTTCACCCGCGTCGGGTCGCCTAACAGGATGTCGCTGTGGGCGCCGCGGGCCAGGCCGTCGGCCACGTCGGACGCGGCCACGACCGCCAGGTCCGGGCAGCCGGCCGCCTCGATGAGGGCGCGATATTCGTCGGGATGCTTGGTGAGCACGAGAAGGTGATGCACGCGGTTCACTCTACAACGCCGCACCTTCGCGATTGTGGCGAAGATGCCTGCGGAAGGGGACCGGCCGATGCGGGCGGCAGTCCGTGGCCGCGGCCCCGGTACCCCCGCCGCCGCCGACGCCCGGGGGACGCCGCGGGTTCTTCCTGGCCTGGAACCGGTGGCGAACAAGGAACGCTGGCGCATCGAGTTCAGCCCGAGCGGCGGTGATGTCGGGCATCGCCAACGGCAAGGTGTTCGCCTTCACCCTCGACGGGCGGTAGCTCCGCGCTGCCGCCGCTAGCGGGACGCGTCGATGGCCGTCACCAGCGCCGCGAGCGACTGGTTGAGCAGCTTGGCGCCGACGGCGGCGCCGCGCTGGTGGCCCATCCGCACGACCACGAGATCGTGCGACGGCACGATGAAGGTGTGCTGCCCGCCGGCGCCCGACATGAAATAAGCGTCGCGCGGCAGGCGCCACTGCCCTTCCCCGTTGACCCAGAACTGCCCGCCGTACTCCCGGCGCGCCCACGCCGGCGCGGGCGTCCGCACGAACGCGGCGAAGCCCTCGGGCAGCAGACGCGCGCCGTTCCACACGCCGTCCTGGAGGTAGAGCATCCCCAGCCGCGCCCAGTTGCGCGCCGTGCCGTAGTCGTAGCCGCTCAGCAGGAAGTTGCCCCACGGATCCGGTTCGAGCACCTGCCGCCGGATGCCGATCCGGTCGAAGAGGGCGCGCTGCGGATGCGTCAGGTAGGCTTCGCCGCGCTGCTCCACCGCCTGGCGCACGAGGAAGCCCAGCGTCATCGGGTCGGAGTTGCGGTAGCGTCCCACCACGCCCGGCGCGAACTCGACCGGCGAGGAGACGGCGTACTTGAAGGCGTCGACCGCGCCGGCGTAGATGAAGAAGTGGTCGTGGTACTGGGTGCGCGGATCGAGATGGCGGTCGTCCTGGCCGGTGAAGCTCAGGCCGCTGCTCATCTGCATCACGTCGCGGATGCGGATCGGTCCGCGCGGATCGCCGGGACGGCGCCAGTCGGGCACCGGCGCGGGGTCGTCGAGCGCGAAGGTGCCGCGCTGGATCTCCATGCCGATGAGCGTGGCCGTGAGGCTCTTGCCCATCGACCAGCTCTCGAGTTGCGTCTCCCTGGTGACGCCCGCCAGGTAGCGCTCGCCGATGATCTGGCCCTGGTGCACGACCACCATGGCCGCCGTCAGGCCCTCGGGGTCGGCGAAGGCCTGGTCGACGGCCGCCGTCACCGCGGCCCGATCGAGCTTGGCCGGCCACGGCGCCGCCACCGGCGCGTCGCCCATCGGCCAGGGCGTCGCCGCGGCGTCGGGCAGCGTCGTGCGCACCGGCGTCGGCGTGAAGAACACGCGGTCCTCGCCGTCGGGATGGATGACGCAGCCCTGATCGCCGTAGAACGCCGCGGTCCGGGTCACGCCGTTGACCGAGGCGCGCACGCGCCGGGCCGAACGATCGACGTCCACCGTGACCGGCGCGGAGCGGTCCGGCGCGGCCATCAGGAAGAACGCGCTGTTCCGCCGCGCCTCGTCGACGTCGCGGCCGCTGACGAACACCGCCGAGCAGAGAATCTTGGCGTAGCTGGCGGCGCCGAGCGAGGTCGGCGACTGGTAAACGACGTCGGGATGATGCGGCCGCGTCGGCGTGGCCGGCTGCGCCAGCACGGTCACGGCGAGGCCGGCGGCGCACGCCTGCGAGGGCCATCGCCAGCCCGGCGTAGCGGCGCGCGGGCGAAGGCGGACGCCCGGACGACGGCGGACGGGCGGCGGAGGCGAGGCGCGCCGGCGAGGTCATGCCGCGCATCCTACCCGATACCAGCGCCCTCGTGAGCCGCCGCAGCCGGTCTGTGCGATCATTCGCGCGTGTCCGCGCCGCCCCTGCTCGAGTTGCACGACGCCACCGTCATGAAGGACGGCCGCCCCGTGCTCGACCGTCTGACGCTGACCATCCGCGAGGGCGAGCACACCGCCATCCTCGGGCCCAACGGCGCCGGCAAGTCGATCCTGGTCAGCCTGCTGACCCATCACGAGCGCGCCCTGCCGCACCCCGACGGCAGGCCGGCGGTGCGCGTGTTCGGGAACGACCGCTGGGACGTGACCACGCTGCGCTCGCGGCTCGGCATCGTGTCGTCGGCGCTGCACCAGCGCTTCGTGGCCGGCAACAGCGAGGGGCGGATCAGCGGCGAGGCCGCGGTGCTGTCGGCCTTCTTCGCCTCGCACGGCATCCTCCGCTACGGCCAGACGACGGCCGCGATGCGCACGCGCACGGCGGCGGCGCTCGCGCTGGTCGGCGCCGGCCATCTTGCCTCGCGCCTCCTGCACGAGATGTCGGGGGGCGAGGCGCGGCGCGTGATGCTGGCCCGGGTCCTCGTCACCGGCCCGCGCGTCCTGGTGCTCGACGAACCGACCACCGGTCTGGACCTGGCCGCGCGCCACGACTTCCTGGAGCAGGTGCGGGCGGTGGCTCGCGCCGGCACGACGCTCGTGCTCGTGACCCATCACACCGAGGAGATCCTGCCGGAGATCGGGCGGGTGCTGCTGCTGAAGGAGGGCCGGGTGGCGGGCGACGGCGGGACCGCCCAGATGCTCACGCCGGAGCACCTGGGCGCGTTGTTCGGAGTGCCGGTCGCGCTGGACCGGGTGGGCGGCTATGTCTACGCGCGCCCGGCGCTTACTTGACGGTGACCTTCACGTAGGCGTTGGTCCAGCAGCAGACCTCGCCGTTGCCGCCCTCGCCGGAGTAGTCGGTGGCGAGCAGCACCAGCGCGTACTCGCCGGGCACGCTGAAGGTGGCGGTGGTGGATCCGGTGGCGCTGTAGGGCTCGTTGATATTGCCGCCCTTGGTAACCTGCAGCTTGACCGCCGCCGCTTCGAACACCACCGGCCCCGGGCCGCGATACTTGGCCCAGTGCAGGTTGACCGGCGACCGCTTGTCGGTCACCGGCGCCATCGTGGCGCTGGCGAACTTGCCGTCGTCGTCGACCGACGCGGTGAGGGTGAGGGGCGTGCCGACGGTGGTGGTCATGACCGGCGCCTTGCTCAGCAACGCCACCGGTCCTTGCAGCTTCGTGCCGGTAGCGCCCACGGTCAGCACCGGCGGCGTGTTGCCGATGGCGATTTCCGAGAATGGATTGACGTTGTAGTCACGGTGCAGCCGCAGCGGAATCTGCGTCGTCTGCCCATTGACCGTCAGGGTCCAGGTGAGCTTCTGGTCGGCCGGAAACGACTTGGGCACCTGCACGATGAAGACCCCGGTGCGGCGCCTCGGCTCGAAATGCGTGGGCTGGCCCAGGTCGGGCCCGCCCGGTTCGATGCGGTTGTTGGGCCCGATGGGCACGTCCTGCGCCTGCTTCAAATTGCGGTTGAAGTAGCCGACCAGGAAATTGTGCGAGCCATCGGGGTTCACGAACCAGCCTTCGAAGGCTCCGGTGATGCTGGCGCCGAACTGCTTGGGCGGTTCATAAGGGAGCACGGGCGCCTGCCGCGCAGACACCCATGCTCCACCGGCGATGAGCAGGACGCCGAAGACGGCCTGCGACGTGCGGCGGACGACCGGCATGCTTGGCTCCCGCGACAAGGCTACTGGCGATCCACGGTCGGGCGCGCGGCCTTGGCCTTGCGCTCGGCCACGATGGCCTTGTACTCGTCGTCGGTGTAATAGACGACGTTCATCCAGGCGTGAGCCATCTCGTCGACCGTGCGGTCGCCGTAGCCGACCCACTGTTCCGGATCCGGATTGTCCTTGTTGGCGGTGGTGTTGTCGTACCACGCGCTCACCTGGATGATGGTGCCCTTCGGGAAGATGGGCGAAGCGTCGTCCTCGTAGATGTAGTTGGTCATCCAGTTGAAGTTGAAGTTGCCGACGTAGCTGACGATCTCGCGGCCGCCGTCGGGCTTGATGGCTTCGACCTTCATCGCCTTCCCGCGCAGGTGGAAGTGCGGCTGGAAGTTGGTGATCATGGTGTTTTCCTTGAGCACCGTGAAGCCTTCGGTGTAGGCCACCGAGTTGGGCGGGATGTCGAGGAACTCGCGTTCACGCAGGCCGGTGAAGCCGATGAGGTAGCTGCGCTTCTTGGGCTCCTGCCCCTTGGGGTAGAACCACAGGCCGATCTCCGAGCCGCCCATCACCTCTTCGCCGATCGCATGCAGGTGCTGGTCCCACGAGATCTTCTCGCCCGGAACGATCAGCTTGCCGGTGCCGTCCGCGAACTTGTCGTAGCCCTTGCCGATGGCCCATTCCATGAGCTGCGGCCGGCGCGCCAGCAGGTCTTCGCGCGAGGCGGGACCGGACAGGCCGAAGGTGGCGGTGCCGGTGTTGACGGCTTCCGGGTCGTTCTCGAGCACCAGATACGCAATCGAGTGGTGCAGGATCTTGCGCGCCTTGAGGTTGGTGGGACGAATCTCGACCATCTTCACCCAGCGCGGCTCGGTGATCGGGATGTCGCTCATCGGGCGGTACCAGACGTCCTGGCCCACGGCCGGCATCTTGTACTCCGACGACTTGATGACCACGTCCGGGGCCCCGAAGCCGTCCTTGACGCCCTGCCACTCGTTGGTGGTGACGAGGGGCACGGGGGGCGGCAGGTCTTTCGGGTCACCCTGCGGGGACCCGGCATCGACCCACTTCACGATGGTGTCGATCTGCGTGTCGCTGAGCGACATGTCGTTCTTGAAGCGCTGCACGCCGACCGACTGGTCGATGTGCCAGGGCGGCATCTGGCGGCGCGCCACGCGGTCCTTGATCGAGCGGGCCCAGGGCCGGGCCTGCTGGTAGGTGACGAGCGACATCGGCGCGATCGAATCGGGCTGATGACACGCCTGGCACTTGGCCTGGAAGATCGGCGCGATGTCCTTCGAGAACGTCACCGCAGCCGGGGCGCTTCCTTGTGCCCACGCCGGCGCCGCTCCCAACAGCAGCACACCACCAAGCATCCACGGGGTCCAACGCGCCATGTCCGCCTCCTCGTCGCCAAATTGTCTCCGCACGCGCTGTCCCCGGCCGGGGTCAGCTCGTCGTGCGGCGATATTCTAGATCATTCGTATCCAAGTGTAACGCCGGGCCCGGTCCCCTGGGGCACCGAATCGCCGCCGCCGGCCGTCCGGGAGACCCGGCTCGACCGCCCGGCTGTCTTGAGTCCGATGGCCGGCCCGGCCATAATCGAGCGGTCTCACGGGAACCGTGAGCGTGCTGTGGCCTCCCGAGCGTCCCGCGCGTCACGCGCCCCCCACCCGGCAAGTCCGCCCCCCGCCGGTTCTGCCGGCGCCGAGGCCCCCGGCCCCGGCGGCTTTGCCGCGCCGGCGGCCGCCATCTTCCTCACGGCCCTGACCCTGCGTCTGATCCACCTGTGGCAGATGCGCGGCACGCCCTATTTCGCCACCCTGCTGGGCGACGGCCGCGGCTACGACCAGTGGGGGCAGCGCCTGGCCAGCGGCGACTGGATCGGCACCGAGGTCTTCTACCAGGCGCCTCTCTATCCCTATTTCCTGGGCCTGATCTACGCGGTGGCCGGCCACGACCTGACGGCCGTGCGGGTGGTGCAGGCCGGGCTGGGCGCGCTGTCGGCAGTGCTGGTCGCCTACGCGGCGACGCGCCTGGTGTCGCGCCCTGCCGGCCTGGCCGCCGGCGCCATCCTCGCCGTCTACGCCCCGGCGATCTTCTTCGACGGGCTGATCCAGAAGTCGGGGCTCGACGTGTTCTTCGTGGCCGCGATGCTGGCGGCCATCGCGGCCCTGGCCACCGGAGCGCCCGGCGCGAAACGGCTGTGGCTGGGACTGGGCGTGGCCCTGGGCGGGCTGGCCCTGACGCGGGAGAACGCGCTGGTGCTGGTGCCCGTCGTGGCCGCCTGGGCCTGGTTCGGCGCGGTGCCGGCCCGCGTGACCCGGACGGCGGCCCTCGGGTTGTTCGCGGCCGGTCTGGCCCTGACGGTCGCGCCGGTCGCCATTCGCAATGCCGCCGTCGGCGGCGGGATGTATCTCACGACGTCGCAGTTCGGGCCCAACTTCTACATCGGCAACCACGCCGGCGCCGACGGCAGCTACACCGCCCTCAGGTTCGGGCGCGGTTCGCCGGAATACGAGCGCGCCGACGCGACCGAGCTGGCGCGAGCGGGCCGCCCGGCGGACGCTGACGCCGGGCGAAGTCTCGAGCTACTGGTCGGGCCGCGCCTGGGATTTCATCCGCGGCGAGCCCGGCGCGTGGCTTCGCCTGATGGGCCGCAAGGCGGCGCTGCTCGTCAACGCCACCGAGACCATCGACACCGAGAGCCAGGAATCGTACGCCGAATGGTCGTGGCCGTTGCGGCTGTTCGGCCCGGTGACGCACTTCGGCGCGCTCGTGCCGCTGGCCCTCCTCGGTCTGTGGGCGACGTGGCCGGCGCGCCGGCGCCTGTGGGTGCTCTACGCCATGGCCCTGGCCTTTGCCGCCTCGACCATCGCGTTCTACGTGTTTGCCCGCTACCGTTACCCGCTCGTGCCGCTGCTGGTGTTCTTCGCGGCCGCGGGCCTGGTGCAGTTCCGGCGGGCCTGGGACACGCGGCCGCGGGCCGAAGGCGTGACCGTGCTCGCGGCAGCGGTCGCGGCGGCCATCGTCTCGCACTGGCCGCTGGTGTCGGCGTCGCGCAGCCGGGCCATCACCGAGACCAATCTCGGCGTGGCCCTGCACGAAGACGGCCGTCTCGACGAGGCCGTCGGCCGCTACCGCCGCGCCCTCGAGATTCAACCGGACTACGTGCCCGCGTTCAACAACCTCGGGGTCACGCTGCGCGCGCAAGGCCAGGTCGACGCCGCCATCGACGCTTATCGCGAGGGGCTGCGGCGGCGCGACGACTACCCCGATCTGCACTACAACCTGGCCAACGCGCTGCTGCAGGTGAACCGCGCCGAAGAGGCCGCCGTGCATCTGCGCCGCGCTGGCGCCGCCGATCCGGATTCGGCCGGCGTGCACAACAACCTCGGCACGGCGCTGGCCGAACGCGGGCAGTTCGCCGAGGCCGCCGTCGAGTTCGCGCGCGCCCTCGCCCTCGAACCGCAGTCGGCGCTGACCCATCGCAATCTGGCCAACGCGCTGGCCTCGCTCGGCCGCCGCGACGACGCGCGGCCGCACTTTGCGCGCGCCCTGGCCCTGGCCCCGGCCGATGCGGTGACCCATTACGACCACGGGGTGTTCCTGCTCGAGGAGGAGGAGTTGCGCGGCGCCGTGACCGCGTTCACGCGCGCGCTGGCGCTGGCCCCGGGGTATGTCGAGGCCCACAACAACCTCGGCATCGCCCTCGGCTCGCAGGGCCGCTTCGACGAGGCCGCCGCGCAGTTCGAGGAGGCGCTGCGGCTCGACCCCGACTTCGCCGACGCGACCCGCAATCTCGCCACGGTGCGCGCGGCCAAACGCGCGCAGTAGCGGCGCCGTGGCGCGAGGCGGCGGCGCTTGCGCGGGGCAGCGCTTTCTGACACCCTCGGGGTTGGAGGCGGTCATGACTTCGCCCGACGATCTCCCGCTCGATCCGGAGCGCACGGATAGCGCGACGGTCGCGCCCTCCGCTCCCCCCTCTCAAGGGCCGAAGGTGGCGGTGCTGGTGCTGCTGGCGGCGGCCGTGTTTGCCGCGGGCATCTGGTACTACGTGTCGCGTAACCGCGGGCCCGGCGCGGCCCCGGGCGACACGGCAACAACGGCAACGGCCAGCATCCCGCCGTCTCCGGCCGACGCTCCACCCGTGGCCGTCACGCTGCCCCCGCTCGAGGAGATGGATCCTTACGTGCGCGAACTCTTCGCCGCGCTGGGGTCGCACCCGGAGTTGCTGAAGTGGCTGGCCACCGACGACCTCGTCGCCAGCATCGCCACGGCCATCGACCGGCTGGCGCAGGGCCGATCGCCGGCGCGCGATCTCGCGGTGCTGCGGCCTCGCCAGAGCTTTGAACTGACCCGTCGCGACGGCGTGGCCCAGGCCGCGCCGTCCAGCTATGCGCGCTATGCGCCGCTCGTCGAGGCCGTGGCCGCTGTCGATCCGGTGCGCCTGGCGGCCGTCTTCACCACGCTGCGTCCGCGGCTGGCCGAAGCCTATGCGCGGCAGGGACATCCTGGCGGCGGCTTCGACGAGGCCGTGCGCCGCGCGGTGCAGGTCGTGGCCACGACGCCGGACGGGCCCGAGGGCGCGGCGCTCGTGCCGGCCAAGGGCGGCTATGCCTACGCCGACCCGGCCATCGAGGGGTTGCCGGCGGCCCAGAAGCAGCTGATGCGCATGGGCCCGGAGCACGTGCAGCGCGTGCGCGAGGCGGCCCGGCGGTTCGGCGAGGCGCTGGCCGCGACGCCGGCCCCGCGTTAGTCGCGGGCGAGCCCGGCGGTGAACGCGGTCCACGGAAACGCGTCACCGGGGTCGAGCTTGCGGCGGAACCCGGCGCAGCGGTCGCCGTGACGGGCGACGGGAAACGTCGAGTGGTCCACGTCCGAGTGGCGCAGGACGCGGGCCGGGGTCACCGCCGGATGGCGGGCGCGGATGGCGCGCACGAGGGCGGTGAGCGCCTGCACTTGCGCGGCCGGGAACGGATCCACGCCGTCGCCGCTGTTCACGAGCTCGATGCCGATCGACCGCTGGTTCCAGCCGATGGCGTGCGACGCCGCCAGGGTCTCGGGAATGCCTGCCTCGACCTGCCCGTCGCGGCCGATCACGTAGTGGATGCTGACGATCGGCAGGCGGCGGAACTTCGTGATCCAGGCCCGCGCGTCGCCCTCGATGCGCCGGAAGAAGGGGGCGCCGTCCTGGCAGTCGGGCCCGCCGAGCGAGTGCACGATCACCGCGTCGACCGCCGCGTGGCGCGGCTTGCCGGTGGACTTGGCCTGCGCCACCGCGCCGAGCACGCCGAGTCCGATCACCGCGGCCACCATCGCGGCGGTGCGCCGGTCCTTCCCGCTCATCAGCACGCCCGCAGGATACAACCCCCGGCTCTAAAAATCGCTTGGAGTCACTCCAAGAATTGACTTACTCTGTGGCCGTGTCCGATCCGGCTGAGCTATTCCGTCAACGCGGCATCCAGGTCACGGCCCAGCGCTTGGCCGTCCTGCGCGCGGTCTCGAGCCAGCCCCACGTCACGGCCGAGGGCGTGGCCGAGGCCGTCCGCGCCGAAATCGGCGCCATCTCGCTGCAGTCGGTCTACGACGCCCTGGCCCTGATGGTGTCGGCCGGCCTCATCCGCCGTATTCAGCCCTCCGGCTCGCCAGCCCGGTTCGAGGATCGGGTTGGCGACAACCATCACCATCTGATCTGTCGCCTCTGCGGGCGGCTGCTCGACGTGGACTGCGCCGTCGGCGCCGCGCCCTGTCTCACGGCGGCCGACGACCAGGGCTACCAGATCGACGAGGCCGAGGTGGCCTACTGGGGACGCTGCCCGGAGTGCCTGGCCGGGGCCAAAGCGCCCTCCCCTTCCGACCCACCCGCACGCCGCCCGCGCAACCCGCGGCAGAGCGCCGCCGCCAAGGCGATGTCCGCGGCGGACGGCAAACAGAATCCCCCGGAATGAACTCCGGGCCGCATCCCCAACCCACGAGAGGCCACGCCAACATGGACAACGACAAGAAGTGCCCGTTCTCGGCCCCGGCCGAGAGCCCCCGCTCGAACCGCGACTGGTGGCCGAACCAGTTGAATATCAACGTGCTGCACCGCAACCCGCCCAAGGGCAACCCCATGGGCCCGGCGTTCGATTACGCCACGGAGTTCGAGAGCCTCGATCTGGCCGCGGTCAAGAAGGACATCGAGCAGGTCATGACCACCTCGCAGGACTGGTGGCCGGCCGACTTCGGTCACTACGGGCCGCTCTTCATCCGCATGGCCTGGCACAGCGCCGGCACCTACCGCATCAGCGACGGCCGCGGCGGCGCCGGTTCGGGCGAGCAGCGCTTCGCGCCGCTCAACAGCTGGCCCGACAACGCCAACCTCGACAAGGCCCGCCGGGTGCTGTGGCCGGTCAAACAGAAGTACGGCCGCAAGATCTCCTGGGCCGATCTGATCGTGCTCGCCGGCAACTGCGCCCTGGAGTCGATGGGCTTCAAGACCTTCGGCTTCGGCGGCGGGCGTGAGGACGTGTGGGAGCCCGAGGAGATCAACTGGGGCACCGAGGACAGCTGGCTGGCCGAGAAGCGCTACAGCGGCGAACGGAATCTCGGGAATCCCCTGGCCGCCGTCCAGATGGGGCTCATCTACGTGAACCCCGAAGGGCCCAACGGCAACCCTGACCCGCTGGCCGCCGCCCACGACATCCGCGAGACGTTCCGGCGCATGGCCATGAACGACGAGGAGACCGTCGCCCTCATCGCCGGCGGACACAGCTTCGGCAAGACGCACGGCGCGGCCACGCCCGTCGGACACGTCGGGCCCGAACCCGAAGCGGCGCCGCTCCAGGCGATGGGGCTCGGCTGGACGAGCAGCTACGGCTCCGGCCGCGGCGGCGACACCATCACCAGCGGCCTCGAGGTCACCTGGACCACGACGCCCACCAAGTGGAGCCACGACTTCTTCGACAACCTTTTCGGCTTCGAGTGGGAACTCACGCAGAGCCCGGCGGGCGCCAAGCAGTGGCAGCCGAAGAACGGCGCCGGCGCGGGCACCGTGCCCGATGCGCACGACCCGGCGAAGTCACACGCGCCGACCATGCTCACGACCGACCTGGCGCTGCGGATGGACCCGGTCTACGAGCCGATCTCGCGCCGCTTCCACGAGCACCCGCAGGAATTCGCCGACGCCTTCGCCCGGGCGTGGTTCAAGCTGACCCACCGCGACATGGGGCCGATCACCCGCTACCTCGGCCCGGAGGTTCCGGCCGAGCCGCTGCTGTGGCAGGACCCGGTGCCGCCGGTCACCCATGACCTGATCGGGGCCGAGGACATCGCCGCCCTCAAGGCCCGGCTGCTCGCCTCGGGCCTGTCGATTGCCCAGCTCGCCTCGACCGCGTGGGCCTCGGCGGCGTCGTTCCGTGGCACCGACAAGCGTGGCGGGGCCAACGGGGCGCGCATCCGGCTGGCGCCGCAGAAGGACTGGGACGTCAACAATCCGCCGGCACTGGCCCAGGTGCTGCGGACCCTCGAAGGGATCCAGCAGGAATTCAATCAGGCCGGCGGGACCCGGCAGGTCTCGCTGGCCGACCTCATCGTCCTCGGCGGCGTCGCCGCCGTCGAGCAGGCCGCGACGAACGCCGGGCACGACATCCAGGTGCCCTTCAGGCCGGGACGCACCGACGCGTCCCAAGAGCAAACGGACGTGGAAGCGTTCACGGTGCTCGAGCCGGCCTTCGACGGATTCCGCAATTACGTCGGCACCGGCCTCGCGCAGCCGGCCGAGGTGCTGCTGCTCGAGCGGGCGCAGATGCTGACGTTGAGCGGTCCCGAGACGACCGTGCTCGTGGGCGGCCTGCGGGCCCTGAGCGCCACCGTCCAGCCGTCCGGCCACGGCGTCTTCACCCGGCGGCCCGAGGCCCTGACCAACGACTTCTTCGTCAACGTGCTCGACCCGGCGACCGCCTGGATGCCGACCTCCGCCGCCGAAGACGTCTTCGAAGGCCGGGACGTGGCGACCGGCGAGGTCAAGTGGACCGGCAGCCGCGCCGACCTGGTCTTCGGGTCGAACTCGCAGCTCCGCGCCCTGGCCGAGGTCTACGCGAGCGACGACGGGCAGCAGATGTTCGTGACCGACTTCGTCGCCGCCTGGGACAAGGTCATGAATCTCGACCGGTTCGACCTCTGATGCCGTGGGGCTTGCCCCGCGGCATTCGGCGCGAGACAATGACCGAGCCCCTCATGGACAAAGCCTGCCCCGTCGACCGCCAAGCCGTGTCGTGGATCCGCGATCCGCGGCGCTGGGCGTTTGCCGGCCTGGGGCTCGCCTCGGTCGCGCTGGGCTGGCTCGGGGTCTTCGTGCCCGGCCTGCCGACCACGATTTTCCTGATCATCGCCTCCTACTGCTTTGCCCGCAGTTGCCCCTGGCTCGAGGAGCGGCTGCTCCGGATTCCGCTCTTTGCGCCCTACATGAAGGTGCTCGACGACGGGCGCGGCATGTCGCGGCAGGCCGCCCGGAGCGCCCTGCTGTCGATGTGGTCGTGCGTCAGCCTCAGCCTCGGCGTGCTTTACCTGACGGGGCGCCTGAGTGCGGCCGTGGCGGCCGTCATCGTCGTGGCGGCCATGGTCGGCACCGCGACGATCCTGCTCTACGCGCGCAAGCCCCGTCCGGCGGCGTAGGCGCGGCCCGCACCGCGCGAGATTTCCGCGCCCGCGGCTCGTGACGGCGCTATCGTGGAGCGCATTCCAGGAGGCAGCATGGTTCCCGTCACCCGTATCACCGCCGGTCTGAGTGCGGCGGCGCTCGTTGCCGGCGTGGCGCTCGCCGTGGCCGCGGCGTCAGCCCAAGGAGCGCGTTCCGTGATTCAGCGCATCAACCCGCCGGGGCTGTCGACGCCCACCGGCTATGCCCACGTCGTCTCCGCGCGCGGCGGGCGCACGATCTACATCTCCGGGCAGGTGGCGTTCGACGCCAGCGGGCAGCTCGTCGGCCGCGGCGATGTGAGGGCGCAGACCAGGCAGGTCTTCGCCAATCTCGACGTGGCCCTGAAGGCCGCCGGCGCGACCTTCAACGACGTGGTCAAGACCAACTACTACATGCTCGATGCCGGGCAGGTGCAGGTGGTGCGCGACGTCCGCGCGCAGTACTTCACGAGCGAGCTGCCGGCCAGCACGCTGGTGCAGGTGCCGCGCCTGGCCAACCCCGACTTCCTCATCGAGATCGAGGTGATTGCCGTCGTGCCCGAGTAACCGCGGGCGGCCGTCAGCCGCGCGAGCCGGCGGGAACGGCGGTGCGGCTGTGCGCGAAGGCCCAGTAGAGCTCGCGGGCGCGACGATAGACCGGGCCCGCGCCGAGTTCGCGGGTCTCGTAGCGGACGCAGGGCACGACCTTGCCGTGATTGCCGGTCGAGAAGATCTCCTCGGCCTCGTGCAGTTCGGCCGGGCGGATGGTGCGCTCGTGCACGGCGATGCCGTGCTGCTGCAGCAGGCCGATGACGCGCTGGCGCGTGATGCCGTTCAGGAACGTGCCGTTCGGCACCGGCGTGTGCACGGCGCCGCCGCTGACCAGCATGATGTTCTGCGCCGTCAGCTCGGCGACGTTGCCGATGGGATCGCACATCACCGCGTTGTCGAAGCCGCGCCGCTTGGCGTCGGCGATGGCCAGGCCAGCCATCGGATACAGACAGGCGGCCTTGGCGTGCGTGGGCGCCTGCTCGGGGCTCGACCGCCGGTAGGGCGACAGGCACAGCGAGAAACCGCGCGCCGGATCGGGCAGCGGCATCCTGGTGATGACCAGCGCGAACTGCGTCGAGTCGGGATCGACGGCCACCAGCCCGCTCTCGGCCCAGAACATCGGGCGGATGTAGAGCGGCGCGTCGGACGGGAACATGGCGATGCCGTCGCGGGCCAGCTCGAGCACGCGCTCGGCGCTGACCGGCGGCTTCATCAGCAGGCCTTCGGCCGATCGGATCGAGCGCTGGCAGTGCAGGTCGAGATCCGGGGCCACACCTTCGAAGGCCCGGGCCCCGTCGAACACGGCGTTGGCCAGCCAGGCGGCGTTGGTGGCCGACGTCATCAGCGGCACCGCGCCGGTGCCCCAGGTTCCGTTGAAATAGCAGATGGACGTGACGGTGTCGTCGAGCATACCCAGCCTCCTGAAGGGTTGGATTATAGTGCGGAGATCCCCTTTCGCCCGCGCGTGGGCGCACCCTTTCCCGAGGCACGACGTCTGACCAGACCCATCCGCACGCGACTCGACAAGCGTCTCCGCGCCGACCAGCCCGGGTTGTCGTGGGCCAAGGTGCGCTCGGCCATCGAGCGCGGCCAGGTCACGGTCAACGACGTCATCGAACGCGACCCCGGCGCCGAAGTGCTCTCGAGCGCGGCGGTCGTGCTCGACGTCAACCGTCCCGCCGTGCGGCCGGCCCGGTCGCGCTTCGGGCGCCTCTACGAGGACGCGCACATCCTGGTCATCGACAAGCCGGCCGGACTGCTGACCATCCCGGTGGACAAGGAAGACGGCGCCGACGAGGACACGGTGCTGAGCCGTGTGCGCGAGTACATGGACCGTCGGCGCGGGCCGGGCGGTTACGTGGGCACGCTGCACCGGCTCGATCGCGACACCTCGGGGGCGCTGGCCCTGGCGCTGACGCGCGAAGCCCACGACGCCGGCCGCGCGCAGTTCGGGCGTCACGAGTTCGACCGGCAGTACATGGCGCTCGTCGAGGGCGTGCCCTCGCCCGTCATCGGCACCATCGAGGCGGCCGTCGCCGAGGGCTACACCGCCGGACGGCGCCGTCTGGCCGGCCGCGGCGAGACCGGCATTCCCGCCGTGACCCACTACGTGGTCCGCCAGGCCTACGGCACCGGCGCGGCCCTCGTCGAACTGACGCTCGACACCGGGCGTCAGCACCAGATCCGCCTGCATCTGCAGCACATCGGCCACCCCGTGCTCGGCGATCGCGTCTACGGCTCGCCGGGCGGCGCCGACGCCGCGGCGCGGCAGATGCTGCACGCCTGGACGCTGACCTTTCCGCATCCGGTCACCGGCGTGCGCGTCGCCGCCGAAGCGCCGCCGCCCGACGACTTCGTGCGCATGCGCGCGCGGCTGCGCGGGTGGCGGTAGCGGCGCCACCAGCCGCGACCTGGTCCATGCCACGCTCCATCGCGCCAACGCGCCTCGATTCCCGGAGTAGCCAGTGACGCCACGACAGGCCCTTCTCACCGCTGTCCTTGCCGCGAGCACGCTCTCGGCCGTGCACGCGCAGCCTGCCGCGAGTGGTGACACGCTTCAGATCACGCTGCTCGGCACCGGCAATCCGCGTCCCAACCTGGAGCGCTTCGGGCCGTCGATCCTGATCGAAGCCGGCCCCCGGCGCCTGCTCATCGACGCCGGCCGCGGCGCCGCGCAGCGGCTCTTCGAGATCGGTCAGCGCGACCTGCTCATCGGCATCGACACGCTGTTCCTGACGCATCTGCACTCGGATCACACGGTGGGCCTCCCCGACGTGTGGCTCACCAGTTGGGTGTTCGGCCGGGCCCAGGCGCTCGCGCTCGTCGGCCCGCCCGGCACCGCCGAGATGGCCGGTCACCTCACTGCGGCGTATCAATGGGACATCGCCACGCGCGCCAGGGACGAAGGCTTCCCCGCCGAGGGTGTGCGCCTGGCGGCCGTCAACGCGGCGCCCGGCGTCGTGCTGGACCAGGACGGCGTGCGCGTGACCGCGTTTGCCGTGGACCACGGCGCCTTTGCCGCGCCGGCCTACGGCTACCGCGTGGAGTACCGCGGCCGCTCGGCGGTGTTCTCCGGCGACA
The DNA here is from genome assembly GCA_963834325.1 of uncultured Acidobacteriota bacterium. GTDB lineage: Bacteria > Acidobacteriota > Vicinamibacteria > Vicinamibacterales > UBA2999 > CADEFD01. The sequence continues at coordinate 1,801,463 of CAWIBL010000011.1, read as the reverse complement.
TGCGCTTCGATGAGCGGTTCGCCGAGCACGCGAAGGGGGCCGACGTGATGGTCGTCGAGGTGATCAGCCCCGAGGTGGAAGCCCGGCGCGCGCAGGTGCGCGACCCCAAGGCCCTCGAGCGCATCCTGGCGCGGCACATCAGCCCGGAGCAGGCCGGGACGCTCTTTGCCCGCGTCAAGCCGCGCCTGGCGGTGTTCACGCACATCGTGCCCTCGCCGGCCACGGCCGACGACCTCATCGCGCCGACGCGGCGCACCTATGCGGGCCCGCTCGCCGTCGGCTACGACCAGATGACGATCGTGATCGGCGACACGGTGGACGTGTTCCCGCGCAAGACCATGAGCGACAAGTAGCCTCGGTGTGGCATGCTCCACCATCGACCTTCCCTCAGCGAGGTTCCATGTTGTCACTGCGTTCCCTGTCCGTCGTCGTCTGCGCCGCCGCCGTCTCGGCCTGCTCGTCGCCGCCGCCGCCCACCCCCGCCGCGGCGCCGTTCTCGGTCGTCGAGGCCAGCTTCGCCGAGATGCAGACAGCCATGGCCGAGGGCCGCGTCACCTCGCGTCAACTGGTCGAACAGTACCTGCAGCGCATCGGGATGTACGAGGACACCCTGAATGCCGCCATCACGGTGAACCCCAAAGCGCTCGCCGAGGCCGACCGGCTCGACGCGGAACGGAAGGCCGGTAAGGTGCGGGGGCCGCTGCACGGCATCCCCGTGGCGCTCAAGGACAACATCCACACCACCGACATGCCGACGACGGGCGGCGCGGTGGCGTTCGAGGGCTTCGTGCCGCCCTACGAAGCCACCCTGACCAAGCACCTGCGCGAGGCCGGCGCCGTCATTCTCGCCAAGACGGTGATGACCGAACTGGCCAACTTCATCGCCCAGGGCATGCCCGGCAACTACAGCGGCCTCGGCGGCTACGGCATGAACCCCTACGACCCGCGCCGCGACCCGCGCGACGCCACCTCCGACGGCCGTCCGGTCGCCGGCACCGGCGGGTCGAGTTCGGGCATCGGCACCGCCGCCAACTTCTGGGCCGGCAACGTCGGCAGCGAGACGTCGGGCTCGGTGCTGAGCCCGTCGAACCAGAACATGCTGGCCGGCATCAAGCCCACGGTGGGGCGCATCAGCCGCTACGGCATCATCCCGATCACCGCCGACCAGGACACGGCCGGGCCGATGACCAAGTACGTGGCCGACGCGGCCATGATGCTCGGCGCCATGGAAGGCGCCGCGCCCGACCCGAACGACGCGGCCACCCGCGTGTGCACGCCGCCGCCCAACCGCGACTACACGGTGCATCTCAAGCGCGACGGGCTGAAGGGGGCGCGCATCGGCATCCCGCGGGCGTTCTACTTCGACAAGTTCACCGTGCCCGGCGAGAAGGAGCCGCGCGGCGGCTTGAGCGAGACGCAGGCCACGGCCATGGCCGAGGCCATCGCCATCCTGAAAGCGGAGGGCGCCGAGATCGTCGATCCGGCCGACATCCCGAGCATCGTCGACAGCGATCCGAAGAACAACTTCCTGACCTGGAACACCTGCGCCGGCACCGACGGCGCCAAGGGCAAGGACGCCAACTGCTCGGTCGTGTTCAAGTACGGCATGAAGCGCGACTTCAACGCCTGGCTGGCGACCTTGAATGGCACCGGTCCGGTCACGACGCTGAGCGAACTGCGGCAGTGGAACCTGGCGCACCAGCATCGCGGCGCCATCAAGTACGGCCAGGCCAACCTCGACGTCTCCGACGAGATGGACCTCGACCGGGACAAGCCGCGCTGGGAAGCCGACCGCAAGAAGGACATCCACCTCGGCGCCACGCACGGCATGGACGAAGTGATGAAGGCGCAGAAGCTCGACGCCATCCTGTTCCCGGGCGCGAGCGGCGCCGGCATCGCCGCCAAGCCCGGCTATCCGACCGTCATCGTGCCGTTCGCGCTCGTGGCCAACGCCCCCACCCCGCCCTTCCCGGCCGGCTACGAGAGCAAGCCCATCCCCTACGGCGTCAGCTTCTCGGGCCTGGCCTGCAGCGAACCGCGACTCATCGAACTGGCCTACGCCTTCGAGCAGGCCTCGAAGAAGCGCGTGCCGCCGCCGTCGGCGCCGTAGGCGCGAGCGCGCGTCTTTGGTGTAGCCTTGCCGCCTTCGGCCGCGACGGCCGACGCGCGGGAGGCAGACATGAGACGAGTGTTGCTGTTGGGGGCCGCGCTGATCGCCACGGCGATCGGCGTCGGCGCAGAGAACGGGCAGGACGGGCAGGATCAACCGCCACGCGTCGGCACCCAGAGCCACCGCGTGGACATCGTCGAAGCGTCGATCTGGGATCTGCAGAACGCGCTGACCGACGGCCGGGTGACCTCGCGCGAGCTCGTGCAGATGTACCTCGACCGCATCGACAAGTACGAAGGCCGGTTGAACGCCACTGCCGCCATCAGCGTCAGCGCGATGGACGAGGCCACCGTGCTCGATCGCGAACGGGCCGCGGGCCGGGTGCGCGGGCCGCTGCACGGCATCCCCATCGCCATCAAGGACATCATCAACACCACCAGCATGCCCACCACCGGCGGCGGGCTGGCCTTCGCCGGCTTCGCGCCGCCCTACGACGCCACCCTCATCAAGAACCTGCGTGACGCCGGCGCCATCATCATGGCCAAGACCGTCCTCACCGAGTTTGCCAACTGGGTGGCCTCGGGGATGCCGGGCAATTACAGCGCGCTCTTCCAGTACGGCATGAACCCCTACGACCCGCGGACCGATCCGCGCGCCGCCACCAACGACGGGCGCCCGGTGATGAACACCGGCGGATCCAGTTCCGGCATCGGCACGGCGGCCAGCTTCTGGGCCGCCAGCGTCGGCACCGAGACGTCGGGCTCGATCCTGAGCCCGGCCAACGCCAACATGCTCGCCGGCATCAAGCCCACGGTGGGCCTGATCAGCCGCTACGGCATCGCCCCCATCACCGCCGATCAGGACACCGCCGGGCCGATGACCCGCACCGTCGCCGACGCCGCCATCCTGCTCGGCCCGATGGTGGGCCTCGACGCCAAGGACCCGGCCACCAACGTCTGCATTCCGCCGCCCGGCCGGGACTACACGCGCTTCCTGCGCCTGGCCGGCCTGAGGGGCGCGCGCATCGGCATCCCGCGCGCGGGTTTCTACCGCCAGGTGGCGCGTCCCGACACCGGCGCGCTCGTCGGCGGCATCAACGCGCGGCAGCTGGCGGTCATGGAAGAAGCCATCGCCATCATGCGGCGCGAAGGCGCCACCATCATCGACGACGTGGACATCCCGAGCTACGTGGACGGCACGCCCTCGCGGAACTACAACACCTTCCCGATCTGCGCCGGCCCGGCCAACAACAAGGGCAACGATGCCGCCTGCTCGACGGTCTTCAAGTACGGCATGAAGCGCGACTTCAACCTGTGGCTCGCTTCGCTCGGGCCGGGCGCGCCGGTGAAGACGCTGACCGAACTCCGCAACTACAACGTGGCCAACCGCAATCGCGGCGCCATCAAGTACGACCAGGCGCACTTCGACGTGTCCGACGAGATGGACCTCGTGGCCGACCGCGACCGCTACCTGGCCGATCGGGCCAAGGACATCTTCCTGGCGCGCACCCACGGCATCGACGAAGCGATGGCCGTGCACGGCCTCGACGCGCTCATCTTCCCGGGCAGCGGCGGCGCCGGTATCTCGGCCAAGGCCGGCCACCCCACGGTGATCGTGCCCTTCGGCTTCGTGCCGAACGCGCCCACGCCGGAGTTCCCGGCGGGCTTCAATGCCAAGGATCAGCCCTACGGCGTGAGCTTTGCCGGCACGGCTTGCACCGAGCCCCGGCTGATCGAACTCGCCTACGCCTTCGAGCAGGCCACCAAGCGCCGGGTGCCTCCACCCGATCTGCCCTAGTCGCGCATCCGCGTCCCGTGGCGGCGGCCCCTTCGGGCCGTCGCCATGGCCCCAGTCGTTCTTCGTCCCGGCCCTAGAAATACAGCGCGAACACCGCGTTCACGTGATGGTTCTGGCGCTGGCTGCCCGAGCGATACCGCGTCTGCAGCCACTTGTATTCGAGCGACGCGGCCACTTCCGGCGTGAACCGCAGGATGACATTGCCGAACGCGCTGGTGTTGCCCCGGTGCCCGGCCGCGCCAGCGCCGTCGGGACGGCGATCGCGCGCCAGGCCGCCGTTCACCGCCAGGCGCGAGGCGGCTGCCACCCGGGCCTCGATCCAGCCACCGGCGGCGCGGCCCGGCTGCCCGACGCCGGCCCCATAGGCATCGAGATCCTCGGAGGCGAAGAGCTCGCCGGCCAGACCGAGGCGGCCCCGGCGCGCGAGGAAGTCGAGTGCGCCGGCCGACTTGGCGCCGACCACGCCACCCTGGCGAATCCAGCCGTAGTGGCCCGAGACGCCGACATGGAATTCCCCGGCCGCGGCGGCGTCGCCGCGATCGAACCCGAGGTGACTCTCGAGCGCGGGACGTTCCGAGCGTTCGCCCGCGCCGGCCACCGGCGTGAAGGTGTAGCTGCCGCTGGCATCACCGGCGAGCGGGGCCACGACGCCGGCCTTCACCGTGACGCCGCCGACGCGCTGTTCGATCCGGACCTGCGGGGCCCGCAGAAACAGGTTGCCGGCCCGGAAGAACTGCGGGAAAGCGAAGGCGGCCAGCGACGTGGGGTCGCGCGGCGCCAGCATGACGTGATCCTGGCCCGCCTGGATGGCCGTGCCGGCGTGTTCGAGCCGGGCGAAGGCCACGAGCAGGCGCGGCAGCCCCATCACCGGGCCGGTCACGAACCCGGGCGTGCCGCCGAAGAAATCGACGACGAGCGAGCCCGTGGCCTGCCAGGGGCCCGCCGGCAGCGGCTGGACGTGGACGCCGACGCGGCTCTGACGCATGGTCGAGGTCATCGATCCGCCCGCGGCCGGGCCGACGATGTTGGGGCTCTCGAGCCAGTTGGCGTCGCCCGAGTTCATCGCCGTGTTCGACACGATGGCGCCCGACACCCTGACCGGGACGCGCGACGCCGACGGTTCCGTGCTCGGCGCCAGCGTCTCGAGCCGCGCCGGCCGCATCTCGATCGGTGCCGCTGCGGCCGCAAGTTCCTGGGCCGCGAGGCCTGCCGGGGCAGCGCCGCTGTCGGCGCCAGGGGCCGCCGCCGGAGCCGGGATCATCGCGCGTAGCGCGCGCAGCTCCGCGGCCAGGCCGGTCAGCTGCCGACGCAGAGCGTCGACTTCGTCGCGCAGGATCTCGACCTCGCCGCCGGCGCCGGGGACAGCCGCCAGCACCGCCACGCCGTCGCCGCTCCGCGCCGCGTTGCCGCTCGGATCACGCTGGCCGGCGCCGGCCACGCCGGGCACGCTCACCAGCGCAAGGGCGAACGCGACGGCGCGCGCGCGGACGTCGGTACGAGAAATCGGGCTGAACATCCGGCCATTGTAACGGCCGCGTCCAGCCCGCCAGGGAGAGTGCGGGGCGAGGCGCGCGGCCGTGATTGCGGCCCGCCTGCTGCCCGCTACGCCGGTTCCGGCCCGTCGTCCTCGCCCTCGCCCTCATCCTCGCCCTCGTCGGCCAGGTCGGACAGGTCTTCGCCCCAGGGATTGGCCTGGGGCCCGGGAACGATGCCGGCGATATCGGGATCGATGCCTGGAGGCGCGTCGGGCGAATGGGCGCGGCGTTCGCGCGCCTCGACACGCTTCTGGGTCTTCTGCTTCTGCCGGTCTTGCCGCGCACGCTCTCGATCGCGTTTGCTGCGGGGACGTCCCTGGAACATGCCTGGCTCCGATGCGCGGGCGCCCCCGGGTCCGACAACCACGGAACCGGTCGCACGCGCCGACTCCGCGAAGGGCGGAGCCGCGGTGCGATCTTATCAGCCCCGGGGCTCTCCGCACCGGAGATCCGGACCGGCCCACCCATTACGGTAGGATCGGCACGCGTGCCGACTTCCGTGCCCCCGCTCCACCGGCGCCAGTTCCTGGCCCGGACCGCCGCCTTCCTGGCCCTCGCGCAGGACAAGCCGGGCCCGGTGCCGGAGCCGGCGTGGCTGTGGTCGGGCGCGGTCACCCCCACCTCGGCCACGGTGCTCGTCGCGTTTGCGCGCATCATCGGCGCGGCGCCGGTGCTTTTGCTTAGCGAACGGCGCGATCTGAGCGACGCCCGGCGGGTCGAGGGGCGGCTCGTGCCGGCGCCGTCGCTCAGCCAGTCGGGCCGGGTCGTCGTCAACTACGCGGTGAACGGCCTGGCCCCCAGCCGCGAGTACTTCTGCGGCTTCCGGCCCGGCACCGGCACGCTGGTGCGGTTCCGGACGTTCGGCATCGGCCCGTTCAGCTTCAAGGCCGCCTTCGCCTCGTGCGCCGGGGGCACGCGCCTCGTGCCGATGTCGCACGTCTCGAACAGCGGCGTCTTCGACGCCATCGGCGCCCAGGACCCGCACGTGTTCATCCACATGGGCGACCTGCACTACTACAACCTGACCGGCGCGGCCCGGCCGCTGCAACCGCTGATGGGCCGCTTTCGCCTCAGCCTGGACCGCGTGCTCTCACAGGAGCACCAGGCGCTGTTCTACCGCCGCACCCCGATCGTCTACGTGTGGGACGATCACGACTTCGGCCTGGACGAATCCGACGGCACCTCGCCGACGCGCGACGCCGCCCGCGCCTACTACGCGACCGACGTGCCGCACTACCCGCTGCCGATCGGCGCCAACGCCGACGGACCGCTGGCCCAGACCTTCGACATCGGGCGGGTGCGGTTCCTCGTCACCGACGCGCGCTCGGATCGGCTGCCGGCGCAGCGCACGCTGCTCGGGCAGCGCCAGTTCGCGTGGCTGCTCGAGGAGCTGGGCCGCGCGGCCGCCGACCGCGTGGCCTTCCTGGTCTGGGTCAACCCGGTGCCGTGGATCACGGTCGACGGCGACCGGCAGGGCTGGGGCATGTTCGCCGCGGAACGCCGCGCCATCGGCCAACGCATCACCTCGCTCGGCCTCGGCCAGCGCCTGCTCATGCTCAGCGGCGACGCGCACATGCTGGCCTTCGACGACGGGCGCAACAACGCCAACGGCGGCTTCGTCGTGGCCCAGGCCGCGCCCCTCGACCGGTTCGTGCGGGCCAAGGGCGGCCCCTATTCGCACGAGCCGCCGGCGCAGACCAACGGGCAGTTCGGCATGCTGCGCGTCGAAGACAACGGCACCATCCTCACCGCCACCATCGAGGGTCACCGCTACACCGGCAGCGGACGGTCGATGGTGGTGCCCGAAACGCGCCTGCGGCTGCGCTGCGCCGACGGCAAGTGCGAGCTCGTGCCGATCGGCTGAGCGTCGGCGGACGGACCGGGCGCGCAGCGGCTGCAGGTCAGGGCGACGGGCGCGCGACGGGTCACGCCCCGGCGGGTGCGGCAGGACACGGCCGCGCCCGGGCCCCGCGGCGTTGCGTGCGGCCACCAGCGGCGCGAGATCGGCGAGACGATGGAGCCGCGGACAGTCGGCGTCGGTGTAGAGGGCCGGCGCTGTCGAAGAGCACGCCGTCGGCCAGACCGGCGGCGCGGGCGCCGGCCACGTCGATGTGGAAGAAGTCGCCGACGTGCACGGTCGTGGCCGCGACGGCCCCGCTCTGCTCCAGGGCGAGGTGGAAGAGCCGCGGGTCCGGCTTCTCCACGCCCCACTGGTGCGAGTCGAGCACGACGTCGAAGTGCGGCGTGAGCCCGACGCGGTCGAACATCTCGTGCAGGCGGCCGTTGGCGTTCGAGACCACGACCAGGCGGACCGCGAGCGCGCGCAGCGCCTCGAGCATGGGCACGACGTCCGCGGGCACGTGTTCCCAGAGGTTGTGCGCGTCGTGATAGCGCCGCACGTCGGCGAGCGCGCGGCCGGTGGCGTCGCTCGTCGCGATGCCGGCATGGCGCAGCACGGTGTCGAAGTAGATCCACCCGCGCTGCTGGTCGTCGGTGCGGGCCATGAGCGCGCCGGCGTCCATCTCGTATTTGGCCCGCGGCTCGGCGGCCCTGAGCCCGGCGGCGTCGGCCGCCACGCCCTGAGCGGCGAGGGCGGCGGCGACGCGCTCCCAGTTCGGGTGGACCAGCACCCCGCCGGCGTCGAGGAACACGGTGTCGATGGCGCGCCCGCCGGGAGCCCCGGTCATGGCCGCACCAGCGCCGTGACGTCGCCGCGCACGCCCTCCAGATTCACCAGCCGGTCGTCGGCCGGCAGCGACCGGTGGTACTCGACGAGCGGGCGGTCGTCGGTCAGGAGCGGGCCGTCGCCGACGAAACGGCGCAGTTCGTCGGGTCCGGCGGTGTACCACGAGAGCAGCGTCGCGAAGCTGTCGAGGCCGATCTCGTCGAGGGCCAGGCGGGTCTCGGTCCGGGTCCGCTTGGCCTCGACCAGCGCCGGCGACAGCGTGAGCGGCGTGACCGAACCGACCATCAACTGGCCGTCCAGCCACAAGGTGGTCTCGGGGAACACGTCCAGGAAGGTGCGCATGATCAACTTGTACTGGGTGTCGGGCCGGTGGCCGATCCACTGCAAGGCGATGCCGTCGGCGGCCAGCGCCTCCTTGACCAGCATGAAGTACTCGCGCGAGTAGAGGTTGCCGGCGCCGGCGTGGATCGGCTGGATCAGGTCGGCCGTGACCACGTCGAAACGCTCGCGGGTGAGGGTCAGGAAGTTGCGCCCGTCGTCCACCCGCAGCCGCACGTTGGGACGCGACAGCAGGTCGTAGTTCACGTGCTTGAAGAAGCCAGCGCCCTTGCGCACGCTGTCGGACAGCTCCACGACCAGCACCTCGGAGTCGTGCTGGCTCACCGCCCCCGGCGTGGCCCCGCCGCCCAGGCCGACGACCAGGGCCCGGCGCGGGTTGGGGTGCAGCACCATCGGCAGGTGGCCGATGAGCCGGTGCAGCTTGACCATCTCGGGCGCGTCCGAGGCCTGGTGCAGACCGTCGAGATACATCAGCCAGCCGCGGAACGCGTGGGTGTGGATGCTGACCGACGTCTGCACCCCTTCCTCGCGCCAGAAGATCGCGTTCGCCCTTGCCGTGCCGGCGCGCCAGGGCCGCGTCGAACGGATCGGGCACGAGGGTGACGGCGCCAGCGAAGAGCAGCACCAGCGCGACGGCGCCGCGCAGGCGGCGGGCCGGCAGCAGCATCGCCAGGCTGCTCGCCAGATAGAGCCCGGCGAGGACGATGAGGGCGCGACGGCTGCCGAGCAGCGGCAGGAGGGCGAAGCCGCTGGCCACCGCGCCGGCGATGCCGCCGAGCACGTTGGCGGAGTAGAGATGGCCCACGGGCCGCGGGGCCCCCGTGACCGTGGCGGCGCGGGTCCACAGGGCCAGCGCCACGGGGAAGGCGTAGCCCATGAGCAGCGCCGGGGGCAGGATGGCGGCGGCGGCGCCCTGGACGAGGCCCGACGTGCGCCACCCGGCGGCATACGTCGCGCCGAGGACGGCCAGCGATAGCAGCACCACGATGCTGGTCGCGCCCTGGGTGTAGGCGAGCACCGGGCTCCAGTCGCGCGTCCGCCGCAGGTGGCGGGCCGCCACCGCGCTGCCGAGGGCGATGCCGCCCAAGACCGTGGCGAGCATCGTGGTGAAGGCATACGAGGTGGCTGGCAGGAACTGCACCAGCACCCGGAACCACACGATCTCCAACGCCAGGGCGGCAAATCCTGACACCGCCATCACCCAAATGACCACCGTCGCAGAAACTGCCGTGCCGACAGATGTAACGGTGACAGGCCCCGTTACATTTGCCTTCGCGGGCTCGGCCGCGCGACTGAGGGCCCAGGCGCCGGCGGCCACGAGCAGATTCGTCGCCGCGGCCGCCAGGAACGTGCGCTGGATGCCCAGGCCGCCGATGAGGACGTAGCCGGTCAGGAGCGCACCGGCCAGGGCGCCGGCGGTGTTCACGGCGTAAAGCGCGCCGAGCCGGGTGGACGGGGCCACCCGCACGATGGGCGGCGTGGCTGAGCACCGGCAGGGTCGCGCCCATGAGCACGGTGGGCACGAGCAGGACCGCGGCGGAGCACACGAAGCGCGCCCCGGTCAGCAGCGCGAGCGAATCGGGAAACGCTGCCGAGAGGGGCCGATAAGCGCCGGTGGCCAGGTCGAGCAGCACCGGCGTCGCCAGGGCCGCCAGGGCGATGCCGGCCTCGAGTGCGGCAAAGACGCGCAGCGGATGGCCGCGCTTGCACCAGGCGTTCGGCGAGCACGGCGCCGAGCGCCAGGCCGGCCATGAAGCTGGCCAGCACCGTGCTGGCCGCGTGCACCGTCACCCCGAAGACGAGCGCCAGCAGCCGCAGCCACACCACCTGATAAGTGAGACCACAGGCGCCGGACAGCAGAAAGAGCAGGCAGAGGGCGAGGAACCTGGGATCTCGACGCATGGATGGCTGGGGACGCGCCCCATCGTGCGTCATTCGAGACCGTCGCCGCAACTCAGGCGGGCGCCGGCGGCGGCCGCATCAGTCCTGGCGCAGCGCGGCCATCGGTTGAATGCGCGAGGCGCGCAGCGCCGGCACCAACCCGGCGGCCAGGGCCACGGCCGCGAGCAGCACCATGCTGACGCCCAGCACCGCCGGATCGTAGCCGTCGAGCTCGAACAGCAGCGACCGCGCCAGGCGGCCGAGACCGAGCGCCACCGCCAAGCCCGCCAGGCCGCCGATGAGCGTCATGCGGCCCACGTGACCGAGCACGAGCCCGCGCACCATCGCCGCGTCGGCGCCGAGGGCCATGCGCAGGCCGAACTCGCGCGTGCGCTGCGTCACCGTGTAGGCGAGCACGCCGTAGAGCCCGACCGCGGCCAGCACCGTGGCCAGCACGGCGAAGCCGGCCGACAGCGTGCTGATCATGCGGTCGAGGAAGACGTTCTCGCGCACCTGCTGCGCCATCGTCTTGGGGTTCTCGACGGGCAGGTTCGGATCGAGCTCTTTCACCGCCGCCTGCACCGACGCCAGCAGCGCCGAGGCGTCGCCGGCGGTGCGGACGTAGAACGCGCTGGCCCCGGCGTTCTCGTCCTGCCGGTAGGGCGTGAAGAACTGCGGCGGGACGGCGTCCTTGACCTCGCTGTACTTCGCGTCCTGCACCAGGCCCACGATCTCGATGTCGAGGGCCTTCGCGGTGCGGCCGACGCTCATGCGCGTGCCGACGGCCTGATCGCCGAGGTTGAACTTGCGGGCAAACGCCTGATTGACGATGGCCACCTTCGGCGCGCCGAGCGCATCGGCGCGGGTGAAGTCGCGGCCGGCCAGCACCGGCACCCCGAGCGTCCTGAACAGGTCCGGTCCGACCGCGCTGAACGACGCCGAGGTATTGGTGTCGGGGCCGGCCTCGAAGCCCTGGACGGCCACGCTGCTGCCCCAGTTGCTGCCGCTCAGCAGCGGCACGCGCGAGGCCCCCACCGCGCTGACGCCCGGCAGCGCGGCCAGGCTGTCCTCGACGCGCTCGAAGAAGGCCACCGACTGCGCCGGCGTGTAGCCGTTCAGTTCCGGCGCGACGGAGAAGGTCACGAGCTGATCGGCCTTCAGCCCCAGGTCGACGCGGCTGACGTTGTAGAGGCTCTTGGTGAAGAGGCCGGCGGCCACGAGCAAGGCCATCGACAGCGCGATCTGGCTGGTGGCGAGCGTGGTTCTGAAGCGCGAGGCGCCGCGCGCGCCGGACGGCTGCCCGGCGTGGCCCTTGAGCACGGTGACGAGGTCGGGCCTGGTGCTGTGCCACGCGGGATACAGGCCGAAGACGACGCCCGTGACCAGGGACACGGCCAGGGTGAAGCCCAGCATGACGGGATCGTTGCCCGCCGGCACCGTTCCGGCCGCGTCGGGCGGCAGCATCGCCGCCACTGCCGACGAGCGTCCAGCGCGCCACCAGCAATCCGGCCACGCCGCCGAGCAGCGCCAGTGTGCACGACTCCACCAGCAGCTGCCGGACAATCCTTGCCCGGCTGGCGCCGATCGACAGCCGCACGCCCATCTCGTTGGCGCGGCCGGCGGCGCGGGCCAGCAGCAGGTTGGCGATGTTGGCACAGGCGATGACGAGCACCAGCACCGTCACCCCGAGCAGCAGCAGCAGCGGCGCCCGCGCCTCGCTGTGCACCGAACTCTGGCCGCGCCCGCCTGGCGTCAGCTCCAGGGACTTGGCCTTGAAGCGCGCCATCGTCTGGTCGCTCATGCCGGCCTGGAGCGGCGCTTCGACGTCGGTGACGATGGCCCGGTACTGCGGGTCAAGCACGGCCAGGGCCTGATCGCGGGTGACGCCAGGCTTCAGCCGGGCGAACAGGTAAGCCCAGTAACTGCGGCGATTGGCGAAGTCGTCGCGGCCGGGAATCACCATCGCGCGCATGGTCAGCGGCACGAAAACCTTCGGGGTCGCGCCGAGCGTGGTGCCGTCGAAGCCGCGGCTGGTCACGCCGATGACGCTCATTGTCTGGCCGTTGACCGTGAGGGTCTCGCCGAGCACCCCGGGATTGGCGCCGAACTGCGAGATCCAGAAGGCGTGGCTCAGCACCACCAGTGGATGCGCGCCCGGGTGCAGGTCGTCGGCCGGCGCGAACAGGCGGCCCAGGGCCGGCGGCACGCCCAGCGTCGGGAAGTAGCTGCCCGAGACGAGCAGGCCGTCGGCGCTCACGGTCTGGCCCCGGGCCGCGAGATTGGCGCCGAACAGCTGGTGGGCGGCCAGACCGGTGAACACGCTCTGGAGGCGCTCCAGATCGCGGAACATCGGATAGCTGAAGACGACGTCGCACTCACCGGCCTGGCCGCAGTTGGTCGACCCGGGTTTCGGCCCGGGCGCCGCCAGGTTCACGAGCGCGCCGGGGTCGGGCACCGGCAGCGGGCTGAGCAGCATCCGGTTGAAGAGCGAGAAGATGGCGCTGTTGGCGCCGATGCCGAGGGCCAGCGACACCACCGCGATAGCGGTGACAAACGGCGTCTTCCGCAGCGTGCGCAGCGCGAGGCGCAGATCGGTCAGCATGGGCGGGCTCCGGCTCTCTTGGACGGGCCCGGGAGCGGATTGGTTTGATCAGCGCCCCGGGCGCTTGCCCCAGCTCGGCGGTGCCGGCTCGGTCGTCAGACGGTCCGGCGGCGAGGCCTTGCAGCAGGCGCAGCGCTTCCTGCACGGCGCGTTCGAGCTGCGGATCGCCGCCCGCGATCACCTCCTTGGGCCAGTTCTCCACCTCGATGTCCGGCCCGACGCCCTCGTTCTCGATCGCCCACTTGCCGTCGCGCGTGAAGAAGCCGCCGCGGGGCGCAATCATGGTGCCGCCGTCGACGAACGGCGGCGTGTCGGCGCGTGTGCACCAGGCCGCCCCACGTGCGCGTGCCGACCAGCGGCCCGATCTTGCGGCGCCGGAACATGTAGGGCATCAGGTCGCCGCCCGAACCGGCCATCTCGTTGATGATCATCACCTTCGGGCCCCAGATGCCGGCCGACGGGACTGGTGAACGGCACGCGGTCGCCGGCGACGTTGTTGAAGTAGCCGTCGAAATCGCGGCCGAGCACGTCGATGATGTAGTCGGCAGCCGAGCCGCCGCCGTTGTAGCGCTCGTCGATGATCGCGCCGGCCTTGTCCTGCTGGGCGAAGTAGTAGCGATTGAAGCTCGACGTAGCCAGGCTGGCCGGTGTTCGGGACGTAGACGTAGGCCAGCCGCCCGCCCGACAGCTTGTCGACCAGCCGCCGATTCCCTTCCACCCAGGCGCGGGTGCGCAGGCCCTGATCGTTCGGCACGGGCACCACCGTGACCTGCCGCGCGCCGGTGCGCGTCGGCTGCGCGTTGACGGCCGAGCACCGTCTGTCGATTGGCCGTGCCATCGAGCCGCTGGTGCAGATTGTCGGCGCCAGTCAGCTCCACGCCGTTGATGCTCACGAGGTAGTCGCCCGCCGCCACGTCGACCCCGGCGCGGCCAGCGGCGCGCGCAGCTCGGGGTTCCAGCTCTCGCCGTCGTAGATCCGGGTCAGGCGGTGACGCCCGTTCTCGACCGCGATGTCGGCGCCCAGGAGCCCGCCGGAGGTGGCCGGCACCGTCGGGCAGGTCGCCGCCGCGCACATAGGAGTGCCCGACGGCGATTTCGGCGCCCATCATGTCGAGCAGGTAGGTCAGATCGGCGCGGTGCATGACGTGCGGCAGCAGCGCGCCGTACATCGTCTTCATGCGCGGCCAGTCGGCGCCCTGCTGATTGGCCACGTAGAGGTAGTCGCGCTGGTAGCGCCAGCCCTCGTTGAAGATCTGCCGGAACTCGGCCTTCGGGTCGAGCTGCAGGCGCAGCGCCACGGTCATCCGTCCGGCGCCGGTGTCCGGCACCCTGGCGTCGGCATCCACCAGGAAGAGCGCCGGTGTCTGGCGCGGCGCCGCCGCCCTCGCCAGCCGGGCGCGCCGGCGTGCGATAGAGCAGCTTCTTGCCGTCGGCGCTGACCGCGTAATCGGCGACGTTGCCCGCGAAGGTGGCCGCGGCCCGGTCGGCCAGGCGGTAGCGGCGCACGGTGCTGCCGGCCTGGGGCGCCCCGCCGCGTTCGGCCACCGCCGGCGCTTCGAGCATGAACACGGTGCCGGGCACGCCGGGCGCGAGCCGCGAGTACTGGCGCTCGGGCACGCCCGGGACGGCGATGACGCGCTGCTGGAAGCCGTCCAAGTCGATGGTCACCGGCGCGCTCGAAGCGGTGAGCGGCGTGGGCTCCACCTTCGCGCCCACACCGGCGTCCTCGTCGCTTTGCGGCAGCACCGGACTCGGCTCGCCCTTGGCGCAGCACGGCGACGTAGAGGCCGAAGGTCTGCAGCCGCTCGTAGGACGTCATGTCGAGCCACTGCGAGCGCAGCCCCAGGTCGGTGGAGGCGAGGAACCACAGGTACTTGCCGCTCGCGTCCCACACCGGATACGTCGCGTCGGCCAGGCCGTCGGTGACCTGGTGCGGCTCGCCGGTGTCGGCGTTGGCGATGACGATGGCGCGGTAGAGCGTATTGAGGCGGGTGGCGTAGGCGACCCAGCGGCTGTCGGGACTCCACGACGGCGCCAGGGTGCGCTGCGGCACCATCCACGGATCGCGGCCGACGATCTTCGCCGCGCCGCTGGCCACGTCGAGCACCCACACGTTCAGGTTGGTGTCGCTGTAGAGCAGCTTGGTGCTGTCGGGCGACCACGCCGGCGAGTAGTAGCGCGTCGGCTTGTCGAGCGCGATCTCCCGCGGCGGCGTGAGTCCGTCCTGGGCCTCGATGACCAGCCGGTACTCGCCCGAGGCATCGCTGAAGTAGGACACGTAGCGGCCGTCGGGCGACCAGGCCGGCTCGCGTTCGGCCGACGCCGCTCGAGGCCGTGAGATTGCGCACGTCGCCCTTGTCGGCCGGCACGGTGAAGATCTCGCCGCGGGCCTCGACGACCACCCGCTTGCCGGTGGGCGACAGACCGATGTTGCCGATGCGGCTGGTGACGTCGTCCCAGCGCGTCATCATCCACGGGAAGTCGCCGACCGCGCGGATGGGCACGACCGCGGCCTTGCCGGTTGCGGGGTCGAGTGCGTGGACGTAGCCGGCCTGCTCGAAGACCACCGCGCCGCCGCCAGCGCCGAGCGATTTGACGTCGAAGTCGATGAAGCGTGTGACCTGCGTGAGCTGCTTGGTTGCCGGCACGAACGCCCAAACATTGGCGACGCCGTCGCGATCCGAGAGGAAGTAGACCGACTCGCCCACCCACACCGGATCGATGTCCTTCGAGCCGGTCCACGGCGGCGAGACCAGTTCGTGGCTCGTGAGATCGACGATCCAGATCGGCTTGTTCTGGCCGCCGCGGTAGTTGCGGCGCTCCTCGTCCCACGAGCTGTTCATGCGGTAGGCGATGTGCCGCCCGTCGGGCGAGAGCTTGCCCTGATAGCCGCGCGGCAGCGCCAGCGGCGACGCGGGGCCGCCGGCCACGGCCACCGTCCAGAAGCGCGCGGTCGGGGTGGGCGCCGCCGTGGCCCGCGTCGACGTGAAGAGCACGCGCGCGCCGTCGGGCGTCCAGCCCTGAACCAGATCGGCGCCGGGGTGCCACGTGAGGCGCGTCGGCTCCCCGCCGGTCGACCGGGACGATGTAGACGTCGGCGTTGCCGGCATACTCGGCGCTGAAGGCCAGGGTGCGGCCATCCGGCGACAGCTGCGGGTGACTGGCCTGGCCCTGGAAGCTGGTGACGCGCCGGGCCGTGCCGCCGGCGCGCTCCACGATCCAGATGTTGCTGGCGTAGGCAAACGCGATGTGCGTGGCGCTCACCGTCGGCTGGCGCAGCAGCCGGGTGGCGCCGACGGTGGCCGGATCGTCGTCCGGCGCGGCGCCGCGCAGGCCGGTTACCGAGATGGCCAGCGCCAGTCCGACCAGCAGGCCGCGACCAGAAACCCGAACTCCGAAACCCATGAATGACCTCCCACCCGGCGACACGGCGGCGGGCGAGCGTATGGTTCCACACGCGGAGAGTGAAGACCAGCGGCGCGCGCGCCTGGGTCTACGGGCACGGCCCCTCTCGCCCCCCCGAGTAGCCCCGCGAGTCGTCGGAACCGGTGGAGACAGGCGCCTATAATCGCCGCATGCGCCGCAGCCACTGGTTGGCCATCACCATACTCGCCCTCGTCACGGCTCTGCGGGCACTCGCGCAACCCCCGGCCGCGGCCTACGACATCGTCATCAGAGGCGGCACCGTCATCGACGGCTCCGGCGCGCCGCGCTTCCGATCCGACGTGGCGGTCAGCTCCGGGTCGGTCGCGCGGATCGGCAACCTCTCCGGCGCTCGAGGCGCCATCGAAATCGACGCCACCGGGCGCTTCGTCACTCCCGGCTTCATCAACATCCACAGCCACGCAACGCCCGATGGGCTCAGCACCGCCGCGAACATGCTCACGCAGGGCGTCACGACGGAGCTGCTGAACGCCGACGGCGCCGGCCCCGTCGATATCCGCGGCCAGCTGGCAGCGGCCGAGACGCGCGGACTGGCCGTCAACATCGGCGCCGCCATCGGCTTCAACAGCGTGTGGGCCGAGATCGTCGGCCTGGCCGACCGGCGGCCGACACCGGCCGAGGTGGAACGGATGCGCGAGCACCTCACCAACGGCCTCGATAACGGCGCCTGGGGGCTCTCCGCCGGTCTCGACTACAAGCCCGGCTACTACGCATCGACCGAAGACGTCATCAAGATCGTGGACGTCGCGCGCGCGTCGCGCACGTTCTTCACCAACCACGACCGCGTCACGCCGGAGTCGGACTTCAGCTCGATTGCCGGCATGGCGGAGACGATCGCGATTGGCGCGCGATCAGGCCTCACCCCAGTCATCACGCACATGAAGGTGCAAGGACGCGAGCAGGGGCGCGCCGCCGACATCCTCCGCCAGATGCGCCAGGCCACCGAACGCGGCACCTACACCGCCGCCGACGTCTATCCCTACCTGGCGGGCCAGACTGGTCTCGTGTCGCTCATCATTCCGGGCTGGGCCCAGGACGGCGGCCGCGAGGCGATGCTGACACGCTTCGCCGACCCGGTTCAGCGCGCGCGCATCATCACCGAGGCCGAGGCGGCGATGAACAGCCGCTTCGGCGGCGCCGCCGGCATCTACCTGCCGGCTTCGAAGCGGGAACTCACGGCGGTCATGGCGTCGATGAACGTCCAGGCCGGCGAGGCCGTGGTGCGGCTGCTCGAGCAGAGCAACCCCGGCATCATCGCCCGTTTCGGCGTCGAGGCCGATCTCGTCGCCATCCTGCAGCATCCGACTTCATCGGTGGCGTGCGACTGCGGCGCCGTCGCGGGCGAGGCCGCACATCCGCGCTACTACGGCTCGTTTCCGCGCGTGCTCGGTCGCTACGTACGCGAGCAGCAGGTCCTGACCTGGGAAGACGCGGTCCGGAAGATGACGGGCTTGCCGGCCGCCACCATCGGCATGGTGGATCGCGGCTGGCTGGCGCCCGGCATGGCCGCGGACATCGTCGTGTTCGATCCCGGCACGATCATCGACCACGCCACCTTCGAGGCCCCGACCCTCCCGTCGGAGGGTGTGCATACGGTCATCTTGAACGGCCAGGTGGTGCTCGACCGCGGTGCCGTCACCGGCGCGAAAGCGGGAAGGGCGCTGCGCCGTGGCCTACACATGCCGACGAGGCCCATGACGCCGGCAGGCGCGCGCGCAATGAGCCATCGCGGCGCGACCACCGACATGCAAGCGACCATCGACGTGACGCAGGCGGCAGGCGCGCGTGCAGCCAGTGGCACCGTGCGCGTAACGCAAGCAACGACCGGCATCGCCCTCGAAATGACGGCGTTCGGGTCGATTCAGAGGGCCGCTGGCTGGGCCAGCCTCACCGGCCGGGCGCGGCTACGTCCGACGGGTCCGGAGGAGAGCGTCACCATCGTCATCGACGGTGACACCCTCGACGTGCGAGCCGGCGACTTGCACTACGCGACACGACGGTAGGGCGGGCGCTGCGGCGCACTCGGGCTCGACCAATAATTTCTGGACCTATTTCAGACCTGTTTAATTTAAAATCAGACCATGACTCGCATCTCCGTGCAGGATCTCAAGGCGCGGCTGTCGAGCGCGGTGGCCGAAGCGGAAGCCGGCGCCACTCTGGTCATCACCCGCCACAACGAGCCGGTCGCCCAGCTCACGCCGGTCGCCGCGACGAACACGCACCGAGGCGCCCGAGTCGGCTCGAGCCGGTTGAGACCCGCCATCAAGGGTGGGCTTCGGGGTCCCAAAGGCCTGCTCTTGGCGACACTGCTCGACGACCGGGGCGACCGGTGAGTGCCGCTCGCAAGCGACGGGTCTACCTCGACACCTCGGCCTACCTGTCGTTGCTGCTCGACGAGCCGGGCGCCGCACAGGTCGCGGAGGCGACCGACGGCGCGGCGTGTCTTTCGAGCGTGCTGCTGATCCTCGAGACCAGACGGAACCTGGTCAGGTTCGCCAGACTAGGGGCGCTCGACGCCGGCCAATACGAGACCTGCCTGGCGCGTGTCGCCGCCGATATCGACGTGTTCGAGCTGCGGGACCTCACGCTCGAGCTATGCGCGTCCCTGACCATGCCGGCGGTGGCGACGCCACGCTCCCTCGACCTGGCACACCTGCAGACGGCGCTGTGGTTTCACGCGGCGGCGCCACTCGACCGATTCCTGACCATCGACGCCGCGCAGGCACAGGCGGCGCGCGAACTCGGCCTGCCGGCCTGACGAATGTTTCGCGATCACCGCCACACGCCGCCGGCACGGCGGCTGGAAGCGCGCGTCTCACGTCCGCCCGAGTGCTAGCGGAAGCGCGCCATCAGCTTGTCCAACTCGCCGCTGCCCGGGCACAACTGCTCGAAGGGCAGGTTGGTGATGGCCCCGGGCACGATCTCGTTCTGCTCGGCCATGTCGCGCGAATCGGGCGAGAGGTAGAGCAGCCCGGTGAGCACTTCCTGCTCCTTCTGGCGCTCGCGGATGTAGTTGTAGGCGCCGTCGCGGTCGGTCGCGTCGTAGTTCTCGGCGACGCTGCGGAAGGTGACCAAGCTGCCGTCGTGCATCATCACGCTCCGGGCCGCGCCGGGCGTCTGTTCGGCGGTGATCTCCTCGCGGAAGGGCACGAAATCGGCGTGCACCACCTCGACCTGGTGCTCGCGCGTGTAGGCGTAGCTCTTGGTCGAACCTTCGTGGTCGTTGAAGGTGACGCACGGCGAGATGACGTCGATGAAGGCAAAGCCCTTGTGGGCCAGGCCGGCCTTGATGAGCGGCACGAGCTGGGCCTTGTCGCCCGAGAAGCTGCGGGCCACGAAGGTGGCGCCGAGCGTCAGGGCCAGCAGCACGCTGTCGATGGCGTCCATGGTGTTGGCTTCGCCCTTCTTGCTCATCGAGCCGGGGTCGGCCGAGGCCGAGAACTGCCCCTTGGTCAGCCCGTAGACGCCGTTGTTCTCGAGGATGTAGAGCATGTTCACGTTGCGCCGGATGGCGTGGCACAACTGGCCGAGGCCGATCGAGAGCGAGTCGCCGTCGCCCGAGACGCCGATCATGGTCAGCGTCTGGTTGGCGGCGCCGGCCCCGGTGGCAATCGCCGGCATGCGCCCGTGCACGCTGTTGAAGCCGTGCGCTTCCTTGAGAAAGTAGGCCGGGGTCTTCGACGAGCAGCCGATGCCCGAGAGCTTGGCCACCGTGTGGGGCGCGATGTCGAGTTCCCAGAAGGCCTGGATGACGGCGGCGGTGATCGAGTCGTGCCCGCAGCCGGCGCACAGCGTGGTGATGGCGCCTTCGTAGTCGCGGCGCGTCAGCCCGATGGCGTTCTTCTTCAGCGACGGGTGGTGCACCTTGGGCTTGGCGATGTAGCTCATGCCGCCTTCTCCATCTTGGCTTTCACGCCGGAAATCACGTGATGCGCGCTCATCGGGAAGCCCGCGTAGTAGCGCACCGATTCGAGTTGCGTCAGCGGCACGCCGGTGTTGAGCACGAGCAGGCTGCGCAGCTGGGCATCGCGGTTCTGCTCGACGACGAAGTTGACCTCGTGTTCGGCCAGGAAAGCCCGGACGTCGTCGCCGAAGGGGAACCCGCGCACGCGCAGGTAATCGACGGCGATGCCGTCCTGAGCCAGCAGATCCATCGCCTCGACGCAGGCGGCGTGACAGCCGCCCACCGTGACCAGGCCGACCTTCGCGCCCGGGCTGCGCTTGATGATCGGCGCCGGCACGGCCCGCGCGGCGTTCTGGATCTTGCGGTCGATGCGGTCGAGCACCTCCTGGTACTCGTCCGAGTCCTCGGTGTAGGCGCCGAGCTTGTTGTGCCCCGAGCCGCGCGTGAAGAACGCGCCCTTGGGGTGCACGCCCGGCAGCGTGCGCTGCGGGATGCCGTCGCCGTCGACGTCGAGATAGCGGTAGAAGGTCTTGGCGGCGTCGAGCTCCGCGGCCGACAGCACCTTGCCGCGGTCGGGGCGATAGCTGTCGTCCCACTGTAGCTTCGGCACCATCCAGTCGTTCATCCCGATGTCGAGGTCGCTCAGCACGAACACCGGGGTCTGGAAGCGCTCGGCCAGGTCGAACGAGGCGACCGCCATCTCGAAGGCTTCCTTCGGGTCCGCCGGATAGAGGCAGATGTGCCGCGTGTCGCCGTGCGAGGCGTAGGCGCACAGCATCAGGTCGCCCTGCTGCGTGCGCGTCGGCATGCCGGTCGAGGGTCCGGTGCGCTGCACGTCGAAGATCACGGCCGGCACCTCGGCGTAGTAGGCCAGGCCGATGAACTCGTTCATCAGCGAGATGCCCGGACCAGACGTGGGCGTGAAGGCGCGCGCCCCGGCCCACGAGGCGCCGATGACCATGCCGATGGCGGCCAGTTCGTCTTCGGCCTGGATGATAGCGTAGCGGTTCTTCTTGGTCTCGGGATCGCGCCGGAAGCGCTGGCAGAACCCCTTGAAGCCTTCCATCAGCGAGGTGGACGGGGTGATCGGATACCAGGCGCCCACCGTCGCCCCGGCATAGACGCAGCCAAGGCCGGCGGCGGTGTTGCCGTCGATGAGGATCGAGTCCCGGGTGGCGTCCATCGGCTCGAGGTGAATGGGCAGCGGGCAGGCGAAGTGATCCTTGGCGTAGTTGTAGCCCAGGGCGATGGCCGTGTCGTTCGAAGCCAGCAGCGCCGGCTTCTTCGAGAACTTCTCCTGGGTCAGCGCGCGGATGACCTCGGTGTCGATGCCGATGAGCGCCGCCAGCGCGCCAGCGTAGGCGATGTTCTTCATCAGGATGCGCTCGCGCACGCCCTTGAACGCGGCGTTGCACATGTCGGCCAGCGGCACGCCGAGGTAGCCGACATCGGCCCGCTTCAGCTTGTCGTCGAGCGGCCAGCTCGAGTCGAAGAGCAGCCAGCCGCCGCTGCGCACCTCGGCCACGTCCCTGGCGTAGGTGGCGGCGTTCAGGGCCACCATCAGGTCGAAGTGCGGCGTGCGCGCCGTGTAACCGTGCTTGTTGACGCGGATCTCGTACCACGTCGGCAGACCCTGGATGTTCGACGGGAAGACGTTCTTGCCCGTGACCGGGATGCCCATCCGGAAGATGGCCTGCATGATCAGGCCGTTGGCGCTGGCCGAGCCGGTGCCATTGGCCGTGGCGATCTTGAACGCGAAGTCGTTGACGCGGTCCATTGCCTGAAGTCCCCTGCGTTATCGGGCCGCCGCGGCGGTCGGGAGCGCGTGCTTGGCCTGCGGCCACTCCAGCACGAACTTGCGCATGTCCCACGCGTAGGTCGGGCAGCGCTCGGCGCACAGCCCGCAGTGGAGGCACACGTTCTCGTCTTTGGCCATCACCCGCTTGGTCTGCTTGAGCGGATCCGAGACGAACAGCGCCTGGTCGAGGTTCTCGGCCGGCGCCATGAGCTGCGTGCGCAGCACCGCTTCCTCGGCCGCCGGCACGATGGTGAGGCAGTCGACCGGGCAGATGTCGATGCAGGCGTCGCACTCGATGCACAGGCTGTCGGTGAAGTGCGTCTGCACGTCGCAGTTGAGGCAGCGCTGCACCTCGGCCCGGGTCTGCTCTTCGGTGAAGCCCTCCTCCACCTCGGTGGCCATGTTCTGGAAGCGCAGCGGCATCTCCACGTGCTTCATCTTCTGCCGCTTCGAGGGGTCGTAGTTGTTGCTGTAGGCCCACTCGTGCAGGCCCATCTTGGTGCTCGTGAGGGTCATGCCCTGGGCCGGGCGGTCGGTGACCGGCAGGTCGTGGCAGTACTGGTGGATGGAGATGGCCGCCTGGTGGCCGTGCTCCACCGCCCAGATGATGTTGGCCGGGCCGAAGGCGGCATCGCCGCCGAAGAACACGCCGGGACGCGTCGACATGAAGGTGGTCTTGTCGACGATCGGCATGTCCCACTTCTTGTCGAACTCGAGCCCGATGGTGCGCTCGATCCACGGGAACGCGTTGTCCTGGCCGATGGCCAGCACCACCGTGTCGCACGGGAGAATCTCGCGGCCGGCCGGTTCCTGGTGCAGCTTGCCGTCCGTCTCGGTGGAGATGAACTTGTCGAACTCCATCCCCACGAGCGTGCCGTTCTCGACGATGAAGCGCACCGGCTGCAGGTTCTCGAGGATCTCCACCGCCTCTTCCTCGGCGTCTTCGAGTTCCCAGGGCGACGCCTTGAAGTACTTGCGGGTCTTGCGGGCGATGACCTTCACGTCGGTGGCGCCGAGGCGCTTGGCCGAGCGGCAACAGTCCATCGCGGTGTTGCCGACGCCGATGATGAGCACGCGCTTGCCCACCGAGTCGACGTGGCCGAAGTGGATCGACTCGAGCCACTCGATGCCGATGAAGATCTGGTCGGACTCGCGCCGGCCGGGGATCTCCAGTTCCTTGCCCTTGGGCGCGCCGCTGCCCACGAACACCGCGTCGTACTCCTTGGCGTCGAGCAACGTTCCAAGGCTGGCGACCGGGGTGTTGTAGCGGACGTCCACGCCCATGTCGACGATGGCGGCGATCTCTTCGTCGAGCACCTCGGGCGGCAGGCGGAACGACGGGATGTTGACCCGCATCAGGCCGCCGGGCCGGTCGAACTTCTCGAAGAGCGTCACCTCGTAACCGAGCGGCATGAGGTCGTTGGCCACGGTGAGCGAGGCCGGGCCAGCGCCGACGAGGGCCACCTTCTTGCCGTTCTTCCGGGCCGGGGCCTGGGGCAGGCGGGCCTTGACGTCGTCGCTCTTGTGATCGGCGGCGACGCGTTTGAGGCGGCAGATGGCCACCGGCTTGCCGTCGACGCGGGTGCGCCGGCAGGCTGGTTCGCATGGCCGGTCGCAGGTCCGCCCGAGGATGCCGGGGAAGACGTTCGATTCCCGGTTGAGCAAGTAGGCGTCGTCGTAGCGGCCTTGCGCGATGAGCCGGATGTACTCGGGCACGTTGGTGTGCGCCGGGCATCCCCACTGGCAGTCCACGACCTTGTGGTAGTAGGCAGGGTCGTTGGTATTCGTTCGCTGCATGGAACCCCTCTCGGCGGTGCCGTCACGCGAGATATCCTCCGCGAATCGGCGTGCCTGCGCGGATTATACGTGGTTCACTCCGTGGCCAGCGGCGGCCCGGTCAGAAAGTGAGGCGGCCGCCGAAGGCCCTCCGGTCTGAGCTGTTGATCGACGGGTGGACGCCGGACGGCGGGTCCAGCTACTGTGCTGGCCATGAATCGACGCGAGTTCGTGGCCGGCGTGACGGCGGGCGGCGTGGCGGCGGCCGGCATGACCGGGGCTGCGGCCGGGCGGCGGGCTCAGGCCAGCCCGGCCCCGCCAGTGAAGACGGCGCGCACCAAGGTGCTCGACATCGGCTATCACGAGAGCGGCCCGGTCACCGGCTTCCCCGTGTTCCTGCTGCACGGCTTCCCCGACGACGCCCACGCCTATGACGGGGTCGCGCCGGTGCTGGCGGAGGCCGGCTATCGCGCCTTCGCCGTCTACCTGCGGGGCTACGGGCCGACTCGGTTCCTGGATCCCGCGGCGCCGCGCACGGCGCAGCAGGCGGCCATCGGGCAGGACGTCATCGATCTGGCCGATGCCCTGCGCCTGCCGCGCTTCGCGGTCAGCGGCTACGACTGGGGCGGCCGGGCCTCGTGTATCGCGGCGGCGCTGCATCCCGATCGGGTCCGCGCCGCGGTGCTGTGCGGCGGCTACTCGATCCAGAACACCATCACCCCGGGTCCGCCGGCGCCGCCGGCGGCGGTGCGCAATTCCTGGTACCAGTGGTACTTCAACACCGAGGCGGGCCGCCAGGGTCTGACCAGGAACCGCCAGGCCCTTTGTCGCTTCATGTGGCAGGAGTGGTCGCCGACGTGGACGTTCAGCGACGCGACCTACGAGCTCAGCGCCGCGGCGTTCGAGAACCCGGACTTCGTGGACTGCGTGCTCCATTCCTACCGGCACCGCAACTTCAACGCACCGGGCGAGCCGCGCTTCGCCGAGATGGAAAAGCTCCTGGCGACGCGCCCCAAGGTCGAGGTGCCGACCATCGTGCTCCACGGCGGCGACGACGGCTTCGGGCGGCCCGCGCCCGAGACGACCGCCGCTGAACGGGCGGCGTTCCCCAGGCTGGTGGCTCGCCGCATCGTGGCCGGGGCCGGCCACTTCGTGCCGCACGAACAGCCCCAGGCGGTGGCGGCGGCGCTGCTCGAGGTCCTGGCGGCCACCCGATAGCGGCCGGGGCGCTCAGGCTCTCGACCGGGCCCATGCCCGCCGAGGTCTCCGTACAAAACGATGGGGCCGGTGGCGAACCACCGGCCCCATGGCCATCACGAAGCGACGCGCGCGACTAGAAGCGGAGTCGGGCGCCGAGGAAGGCGCGCCGCGGCTGCACCCACTGCAGGGCCGAGCCGAAGGCCACGCCGCCCTGACCGGCCACCAGGTCCTGGTTGCGCACGGAGTCCTGGTTGTCGAGGACGTTGAACATGTCCACGAACACCTCGACGGCCGCCTGGCCAATCGAGCGCACGTACTGCGCGCGCAGGTCGATCTGGCCCCACGAGGGGTTCTCGAGGGAGCCGACCGAGTCGGGCGCGAGCCACCGGTCGACGACGCCGCCGAACAGGTAGGCCTCGGCCGTCGGCACGCGCAACGGCAGGTTGCGGCCCGAGGCCAGGAAGGTGCGGCTGGCGATGGTGCCCGAGTTCCAGGTGCCCGTGGCGCCGAGCTGCAGGCCGAACGGGAACGTGTAGGAACCGGCGCCCTTCACGATGTTCCGGATCAGGCCGGGCTGCGTGCCGTACTGGTTCGGCGCGCGCGGGTCGAGGAAGAGCACGTCGCCCTGGAAGTCGGCGTTGCCGTCGGAGTTGGTGTTGCCCTTGCCGTCGTTCCAGTTGTAGGACGAGAGCACCTGCCAGTTGTTGGCGAAGCGCTTGCGGAACACGAACTCCAGCCCCTGGAAGTTGCGCTTGCCGCCCTCGAGGGTGCCGAGCACGAAGTTCGAGCCGGGGTTCTCGGTGTAGCCGAAGTAGTCGTAGCCGAGGAAGAGCGAGTCGGCCGCGTTGGGGTCGCCGGGGACGCCGCTGATGCTGGCGTATCCGGTCGGGTCCGCATACAGGTGGAGGTCGTAGTCCTCGAAGATGTTGCGGGTGCGGCGGTTGAAGTAGGCCGCGTCGAAGCTCATGTTGTTGCCGAGGTCGACCGAGTAGCCGAACTGCAGTTCGTCGGTGTAGGGGGTCTTGGTCTTGGGCGAGAAGAACGCGTCCTGCACCGTGGCCCCGCCGCGGGTGCGGTAGGTCACGAACTCGCCGAGCGCGAACACCTGTTCCTGGAGAACCGAGCCGGTCAGCGTGCCGGCGAAGTTCGTCATGTCGTTGCGGATCGGGTCGTAGTAACGGCCCCAGTAGCCCGACACCTTGTGCCGGCCGTTGCCGAGCAGGTCGTAGGCCGCGCTGAGCCGGGGCGCGAAGGCCCAGTCGAAGGTGAAGATCTCGTCGCCGGTCGTGGCGTAGTGCTTCCACTGCTCGGTGCGGACCCCCAGGTTGAGGGTGAAGCGGTTGAACGTCCACTCGTCCTGCGCGTAGAAGGACGAGGCCGCGCGATTCGGTCTCCTGCGGGCCGAGTTCGGCCTGGAAGTCGCGGTCGTAGCTGGTGTTGAAGACCATGGCCGCGCCCAGTTCCGCCGGTCGATGATGGTGCCGTCGCCGTTGGTGTCGTAGGCGCCGTAGAAGCGGGCCCGGTCGGGGCGGCTGTTGATGGTGCTGATGAACCCGCTGAAGTCGCTGGTGTTGGTCACGTCGAACTGCAGGTTCGACCAGCCACCGGCGGCAATCTGCGCGGCCGTGATGTTGCGGCCGTTGTACTGCGGGGCCAGGTTGTAGCGGCCCTGGCCGTCGACGTAGACGGTGTCGCGGAAGTTCTTCGGGTTCTCCCAGCTGGCGCCGACCTTGACGGTGTGCGCTCCGAAGATGCGCTGCAACGTGGCCGCGGACGGCGCTGTTGTCGCGCTGATCGATGAGGTCGCGGCCGAAGCCGCCCTGCTGCTCGTCGGCCAGGGTGCGCACGTCGGTGCCCTGGTAGAGCACGTCGATGCGGCCCTGGCGGATGGCCGACAGGTCGGTCACTTCGCCGTTGTGCTTGTTGGCCATGACCTCGAGCAGGGTGCTGCCCCACACGCGGGTGTAGTTGCCGAGGAAGCGGTGGCCGCCCTGCTCACGGGCGCGGTCGCGGGCGTTGGTGATGTTGCGGTCGCGCCGGCCGGTGATCTCGGTGGGGTCGCTCAGGTAGGTGAAGCTCACCAGGTCGTCGCGGGTGGCGGCCCAGCTGGCCTTGGCAAAGCCCTGGTGCTGGGTGTTGTCCACCGACCGCAGGAACTGGTTGGTGTCGAGGGCCGCCACTTCATCCTGGCGGTTGGTGTAGCGGTAGCTGCCGAAGAACCACGCCTTGTCGCGGAAGATCGGGCCACCGAAGGTGTAAGCGTTGTCCTTGGTGGAGAACTCCTGGGCCGCGCCGTTCTGGTTCTCGGCCACCAGGTCGCTGTTCTGGAAGAAGTAGTTGGCCGAGCCGTGGAAGGCGTTGCTGCCCGACTTGGTGATGACGTTCGAGATGAGGCCGGTGGCGCCGACGAACTCGGCCGGGATGCCGCCGGTGATGACCTTCTGCTCCTGGATGATCTCGGTGTTCAGGTTGGCGCCGAAGGTGCCGGTGACCGGGTCGGTCACGTTCATGCCGTCGAAGTAGAAGACGTTGTCGGTCGAGATGCCGACGGCGCCGCCGATGTCGCTGTAGTTCATGCCCGAGCGCGAGGCCGGATTGCCGGAGCTGTTCTGGTCGTCGGGCAGCACGCCCGGCACCAGCTGCAGGTAGCTCTGGTAGCTGCGGCCGGTGGGCAGCGACTCGGTGAGCTGGAGCGTGATGTCCTGGCCGGTGAGTGCGCTGGTCACGTCGACGACCGGGGTGACCGCGGTGACCGACACCGTTTCGGTGAGACCGGCCAGAGCGAGACTGAAGTTGAGCGCGGTGGTCTGCCCCGAACGCACCAGGATCTGCTGGCGGGTCTGGTCCTGGAAGCCCTGCAGGTTGACCGTGATCGTGTACTGGGCCGAGGGCGCCAGCGCTTCGAGGGTGGCCACGCCCTCCCCGTCGGTGACCGCCGTGCGGCGGGTGATGGTGTCGGCGGCCTGGGCCGACACGGTGACGCCGGGCAGTCGCCCGCCGTCGGAGTCGGCGACCACGACCTGTACCGTCCCAGTATTGGTCACCTGCGCCGACGCGGTTCCGGCGAAGGCGAGCCAGAGAGCCGCTACTATGGCGCTCGCTCGAATTGTCATGCTTGTGCTCCCAACGAAGTGTATGAGTCGATTACCGAACGCTCGGTCTCTTGGAAACATCGTGCCAGTCAGCCTCGACTGATAACTCTTAGCAAACATGACACTTAGTTAATAAAGATGAGCTGGCGTAGTCGTGGAGGGTTCAATTTGTTGGAACGAAACTTTCCAACATTCGAAGTTTCGGCCCTCGGCTCGTCGTCAACGTTGGTAGCGAACACCTCACAGCCGCGGTTGGTACCAGCCGCGGGGCAGGCCGCCCCTCTGGGGTTTGACAAGCCCGAGTCGTCCGCCTCATCATCCCTTTCCATCGGCTCCGCTGTTCTTTTGTCGAAATGTCATTACTGAATTGCATGACTTGTATCTCAGCTGGGAGGTTCTTATGAAGTGGCGGACGATTCGCGTGTGGACGTGGTTGGCACTCGGCCTCGTGGGGCTGTCGCCGGCGGCGGTTCTGGCGCAGAGCGCGAGCGGCATCGCCGGGGTGGTGCGCGACTCCTCCGGCGGGGTCCTGCCGGGCGTCTCGGTCGAAGCGGCCAGCAGCGCGCTCATCGAGGGGTCGCGCAGCGCGGTGAGCGGCTCGAACGGACAGTTCCAGGTCACCGACCTGCGGCCCGGCGACTACACCGTGACGTTCACCTTGCCGGGGTTCAGGACGGTGCGGCGCGAAGGCATCCGCCTCGGCGCCTCGTTCACCGCCACCGTCAACGTGGAACTGTCGGTCGGTCAGCTCGAGGAGACGGTCACCGTGTCGGGCGCGGCCCCGCTCGTCGACGTGCGCAACACGGTGTCGCAGTCGGTGATGACGCGTGAGACGCTCGACGCCATTCCGAGCGGCAAGGATCCGTTCGCCGTCGGTCAGCTCATCGCCGGGGTCACCACCAACACGCCCGACGTGGGCGGCACGCAGGTGATGCAGCAGCCGACGCTGCAGGTGCACGGATCGTCGAACAACGACAACGTCTTCATGATCGACAACGTGCAGATCCAGCACATCGGCTTCGGCGGCAACCAGACGGGCTTCTACTTCAACGACGGCCTGATGGACGAAATCAGCTACCAGACCAGCTCGCTGCCGGCCGAATCCCCGGTGGGCGGCGTGCAGATCAACATGATCCCGCGCGACGGCGGCAACCAGTTCCACGGCGGCATGTTCGCCACCGGCGCCAGCGAGAAGCATGCAGAGCAACAACCTCGACGACGAGCTCGCGCGCGCTCGTTCTTCCGCGCCCAGAACCGCGTCGACACGGTCTACGACCTCAACTTCACGCTCGGCGGCCCCGTGGTGCGCAACCGCCTGTGGTTCTTCAGCACCTTCCGGCGCTGGGCGGCCAACAACTATCTCGGCAACACCTTCACCTCGTCGGGCGCGCAGGCCCTCGACGACCAGCGCCTGACCGACGCCACCCTGCGCTTCACCGGGCAGCTCACCGAGCGCAACAAGCTCACCGTCCACTACGACCGCAGCATCAAGTGGCGCGGCCACCGGCCCAACAACTGGATCGCCGCCAACATCAACGAGCCGATCTCGTCGGTGGTGCAGACGACCGGGCTCAACTACATCGGCCAGGCCAAGTGGAGCTCGCCGATCTCGAACCGGCTGCTCGCCGAGGCCTCGGTCTTCACCATGCCGGTCAACTACAACCTGTCGTTCCAGCCCGACGCCGCGCCCGACGCCGTGGCCACCTTCGATCAGATCCAGTCGGTGTTTCGCGGCGTCTCGCCGCGCCAGGACATCAACTCCGCGCGGATGTGGACCTATGCCGGCTTCATGTCCTACGTCACCGGCGCCCACAACCTGAAGGCCGGCTTCCAGGTGCGCACCGGCGACTCGCAGGAGCTGTTCCAGACGCGCGGCGACATCGTGCAGATCGTCAGCAACGGCGTGCCCAACTCGGTGCGGCTGGTCAACAACGAGAGCGGGCACAAGGAAGTCCGGCGTCAACACCGGCATCTACCTCCAGGACTCGTGGACCTTCGGCCGCGTCACGCTCAACCCCGGCCTGCGCTACGAGCGCTTCACCATGTCGATTCCCGAGCAGACGGCCGCGGCCGGCCGCTGGGTGCCGGCGCGCGAGTTCGCCGCCCAGAAGAACATCGTCAACTGGAACACCATCTCGCCGCGCTTCGGCATGTCGTGGGACGTGATGGGCGACGGCCGCACCGCCGTCAAGGCCGGGCTCAGCCGCTACGACCGCCTGGCCGGCATCACCATCATCCAGCCGCTCAACCAGAAGAACATCGCGTTCCAGACCTGCCCGTGGGCCGACGGCAACGGCGATCTGCTGGCGCAGAACGGCGAGATCGCCTTCGAACGCTGCACCGGTTCGCTGCAGCCCAGCCTCGGCTTCGGTCGATCCCGACCTCAAGCGGCCGTATCCAGTGGGAATGGAACGCCTCGGTCCAGCGGCAGATCGGCGGCCGCACCTCGGTGATGCTGGCCTACTTCGGCCGGAAGTTCTGGGATCTCTACACCACCGTCAACGACGCGGTGCCGGCCAGCGCCTACACCCCGGTCACCATCACCAACCCGCTCACCAACCAGCCGCTGACGGTCTTCAACCAGGATCCGGCGACGCGCGGCCAGGTGCGCAACCTGCTCAAGACGATCGACGACCTGTCGCAGCGCTACCACGGCGTCGAGGTGCAGTTCACCACCCGCGTCGCCCGCGCCAACGTCTTCGGCGGCGTCACCATCGGCCAGAACTACGGCGACCAGGACTCGGGCGACCTGAACAACCCCAACGTCCGCATCAACAACCGCGGCAACATCGGCTTCGACTCGCCCTACCAGGTGCGCGCCGGCTTCAGCTACGCGTTCCCGGCCGGCGTCCAGTTTGCCGGCTCGCTCCGCTCGTCGTCGGGCCTGCCGCAGACCCGCACCTTCGTGGTCACGACCGGCGTCGTCCCCGGGCTCACCCAGGTGACGCAGAACGTGCAGGTGGCCGAGCGCGGCGACTACCGCTATCCGTGGATCAACCTGCTCGACCTGCGGGTGGCCAAGACCTTCACCGTCCGCGGCGTGCGGGTCGAGCCGATGGCCGATCTGTTCAACGTCTTCAACAACAACGCCATCACCAACGCCGTCCAGACGGTCGGCGCGTCGCTCGGCCGGCCGTCGGCCATCGTGATGGGCCGGCTGCTGCGCCTCGGCGGCCGGATCGCCTTCTAGCCGCGTGTGGGGAGCCGCCGCCCCGTGGCGGCGGTTCCCGTTCCTACGCCTTTTTCCCTTCGCGAGGTCACCCATGCGCCATCACTTGCTTCGGGCCGTTCTGTTCGCCGCGGTCGCCACGGTGACCGCCGCGTCGTCTGCCGCCGTTGCCCAGGACACGATCACGGTGCGGGCCGCGCGCTTGCTCGACGGCAAGGGAGGCGTGCGGCAGAACGCCACTGTCGAGATCGCCAACGGCCGCATCGTGACCATCGACCAGCGCACCGGTCCCGTGACCTACGACCTCGGCGGCCGCACGCTGATGCCGGGAATGATCGACGTCCACGTCCACATCGGCTATCACTTCGGCACGAACGGGCGGGCCCAGAACCAGGGCGAGACGCCGGCCGAGCGGGCGCTCTTTGCCGCCGAGAACGCCTGGATCACGCTCGTGAACGGCTTCACGACGGTGCAGAGCGCCGGCGCGCTCGACGACAAGGAACTACGTGACGCCATTGCCCGCGGCACGTTGCCTGGACCGCGCCTGCTCTCCTCGCTCGGGTCGGCGAACGAGCGCACCGGCGATGCCGACGGCGCTGCGCGCCTACGTGCGCGCGCAGAAAGCCGCCGGCGCCGATTTCATCAAGATCTTCGCCTCCAAGAGCATCCGCGACGGCGGCGCGCAGACGTTGACCGACGAGCAGCTGCACGCCGCCTGTGGCGAAGCGATGGCGCTGGGCCTGCGCACCCTGGTGCACGCGCAGAGCGACGGCGCCGCCCTGGCCGCGGCCAAAGCCGGGTGCACGCAGGTCGAGCACGGCTCCGGCATCTCGGAGGCGACGCTGAAGTACATGGCCGAGCACGGCACCTACCTCGATCCCAACATCGGCCTGGTGCTGCAGAACTACGTCGAGAACAAGGCCAGGTACCTGGGCATCGGCAACTACAACGAAGAGGGCTTTGCCTTCATGGAGAAGCAGGTGCCGCTGAACTACCCGATGTTCGCCGCGGCCCTGGCGGCCAGGGTGAAGATGCCGATGGGCACCGACGCGGTGGCCGGGGCGCACGGCCAGAACGCCCGCGAGATCGTCACTCGCGTCAAGGACGGCGGCCAGACGCCGATGGACGCCATCATCGGGGCCACGTCGCTGGCCGCCGAGTCGCTGCAGATGGCCGGTCAGATCGGGACGCTGGCGCCAGGACTGCTGGCCGACCTCGTGGCCCTCGACGGCGATCCGCTGCAGGACATCACGGCCGTCCGCCGGGTGGTCTTCGTGATGAAGGGCGGCGTGGTCTACAAGCACCTCCCGGCCGCGACCACGGGAACGGGGCGGCCATGACCGCCCGCTGGGGACTGATCGCGCTGGCGCTCACCGCCGCCCTCACGCAGGGCGTCCACTCGCAGCCAGCCCCGCAGGAATGGGCGGTCTACGGGGGAGACGCCGGCGGCACCAAGTTCTCGCCGCTCACCGACATCGGCCGCGCCAACGTGAACACGCTGGCCCAGGCGTGGGAATGGCGGCCCGGCGACCAGCCCATGGAGGCCTACGGCGCGCGTCCGGGCAACTTCCAGACGACGCCGCTGATGATCGGCAACGTCCTCTACCTCACGACGAGCTACAACCGCGTCGTGGCCCTCGACGCCGAGTCGGGCCGCGAGCTGTGGGCGTTCGATCCGAAGGCCTACGTCGACGGTCAGCCGCCCAACGGCACCGGCTTCGTGCACCGCGGTCTGGCGGCCTGGCGCGACGGCGGGAAGCTGCGGTTGTTCCTCAACTCGCGCTACCGCCTGATCTGCCTCGACGCCGCCACCGGCCTGCCGGTCGACAGCTTCGGCGACCACGGCACGGTCGACACGAGCAAGGGCCTGATCTGGGAGATCGAGAAGAAGCACTACACGCAGACGTCGCCGCCGGTGATCTATAAGGATCTGGTCATCCTCGGCAACGGCGTGGGCGACCGGCTGGTCTACAAGAACGATCCGCCCGGCGACATCCGGGCCTTCGACGCGCGCACCGGCAAGCCCGTGTGGAGTTTCCGCACCATCCCCAGGCGCGGCGAGGCCGGGCACGAGACGTGGCCCGAAGGGGCCACCGCCTTCACCGGCCACACCAATGCGTGGGCGCCGATGACTCTCGACGCCGCGCGCGGGCTGCTCTACGTGCCGGTGGGCACGCCGAGCAACGACTTCTTCGGCGGCCGCCGCCACGGCGCGGGACTCTTCGGCGAGACCCTGGTGTGCCTGGATGCCGCCACCGGGAAGCGCAAGTGGCACTTCCAACTCGCGCACCACGGCATCTGGGACTACGACCCGCCATCGCCGCCGAACCTCGTGACCATCACCGTCGGCGGCCAGCGCATCGACGCCGTCGTGCAGCTCACCAAGCAGGGCTTCGCGTTCGTCTTCGATCGCGTCACCGGCAGACCGGTGTGGCCGATCGAGGAACGGCCCGTGCCGGCCAGCGACGTGGCCGGCGAGGCGGCGTGGCCCACCCAGCCGTTTCCCACGCGCCCGCCGGCCTTCACCGAGCAGGGCGTGACCCTCGACGACGCCTTCGATCTGACGCCCGAGCTGAAGGCAGCGGCGCAGGCCGCGATGCAGAAGTACCGCATCGGCCCGCTCTACACCCCGCCGACCACGCAAGGCACGCTGATGCGGCCCGGGGTGATCGGCGGGGCCAACTGGGGCGGCGGCGCCTTCGACGCGGCGACCGGCCGGCTGTTCGTGAAGACCACCAACCAGCTGGCCCTGGCCCGCGTGGTGCCGGCCAATCGCTCGCCCTCGAACCCGCGCGCGGCCGAGGTCGACGCCGACTTCGTCGGCGACCTGTCGGGCTCGACCAGTTTCGAGCCGCCGGGCGGCGGCCGGCCGCTGCCGATCCTGAAGCCGCCCTACGGCCACGTCGTCGCCATCGACCTCAACGCCGGCGCCATCGCCTGGCGCGTGCCGTTCGGCGACGACCCGCAGTTGCGCGCCCATCCCGCCCTGGCCGGCCTGGCGCTGCCCGACCAGCTCGGCGTGCCGGGCGCCGCCGGCGTACTGGCCACGCGCGGCGGCCTGCTCTTTGTCGGCGGCAACGACAGCGCCTTCCACGCGCTCGACACGAGCAGCGGCGCGACGCTGTGGCGGGTGCCGCTGCCCCGCCGCGTCACCGGCACGCCGATGACCTACCGGTCGCGGGCGGGCCGCCAGTTCGTGGTCGTGGCCACGAGCCTCGGGGCCGACGCCGCGCTGGTCGCGTTTGCCCTGCCGGCGGGCCGGCCGTGACCGGGCAGGCGCGTCGGCGCCCGCTGGACGGCCCTACAGCAGCGCGCCTTGTCCCTGTTCGAGCGACAGCAACGCGCGTTTGATCGTCAACCCGCCGCCGTAGCCGACGAGCGTGCCGTCGGCGCCGATGACGCGGTGGCAGGGAATGACAATCGAAATGGGATTGGCGCCGTTGGCCAGTCCCACCGCCCGGACGGCCTTGGCGTCGCCGATGCGGCGCGCCAATTCGCCGTAGCTGACGGTCTGGCCGTAGGGAATGTCGCGCAGCGCCGTCCACACCCGGGCCTGGAAAGCCGTGCCGCCCGGATCGACGGCCAGGTCGAAGGTCTTCAGCCGGCCGCCGAAGTAGGCCTTCAACTGCCGCAGCGGCTCGGCGAAGGCCCGGGCCGATTCGGTCCAGGCCGGATTCGGGGCCTGGCGCTGGCGGCCCTGCAGAAACCACAGCTCGCGCAGCACCGACTCGTCGCCGGCCAGCATCAACGGCCCCACGGGACTCTCGAGCACGGTGTATTTCATCGCCGCGCGCGGGCGGCTACTGCGCCCGCTGGAACACCAGTGTAGCGGAGCGCCCGCCGCGGGCCGAGACCCGCAAGGTCCGGCCGTCGACCTCGAAGAAGCGCCACTCGCGCATGTCCACGGCATCGGGCGTGAGCCGCTCGCGGCCGACCTCCTCGGTCAGGCCGGCGTAGTCGAAGGCGCCGCCGCCGGGCGACGCCTTGGCGGTGAACGCCGCCACGACCGTCTGCGGGGCCCGCGCCGACGGCTCGTCGGGCGCCAGGTCGGCGCGCAGCGTCAGATTGGAGAAGCGGTCGTAGCGCAGGAAGCCGGTGACCCGGCGCGAGCCTCCGGCCGTCTCCATCGACACCAGCCGCCACTCGCCTTCGAGGGCCGCGTGAACCGGGTCGGCCGCGGCCGGTTCGGTGCTCTGCGGCTGGACCTGCGGCAGGCGCCCGCCGCCACTTGCTCCGCCGCACGA
Source organism: uncultured Acidobacteriota bacterium (assembly GCA_963834325.1). Classification (GTDB taxonomy): domain Bacteria; phylum Acidobacteriota; class Vicinamibacteria; order Vicinamibacterales; family UBA2999; genus CADEFD01. The sequence continues at coordinate 1,765,886 of CAWIBL010000011.1, read as the reverse complement.
CCAGGCGGCCACGGCCAGGCCGGCCGCCAAGGTGACTCCGAGGACGCGTGTTTGCATGCTGCAAGCATGCGCCGGGCAGCGACTCGCGCGCAACGGCTGCCGTGGCGGCTCGTCAGTGGGCGGCGCGCACCCGCACGCGGTCGAGCGGAATGACCACGAACTCGCCCGGCCCGGGCGGCGGCACGTCGCCGAAGTCGAGGATCTCGGCCACCCCCGCCACGCGATCGGGGGCCACGGCAATCACGCCGCCGGGCGCGCCGTCGAGGAGGTCGGGCGTGGAGAACCGCGAGATCCGCGCGCACCTGCCCCTTGACCAGCCCCTTCCGCAAGTCCTCGCGCAGGTAGAAGAGGAACGAGCCGACGCCCTCGTCCACGATCCACACGTGCGCCGGCACGGCGCCGGCGGCGTTGAAGCGCGCCGACAGGTTCCGCGCCGTGAGCTGTTCGGCGGCCACCGGGCGCACGGTCAGCGACACGGCCAGGAGCGCGGCGGCGGTGACGATCAGCAACCGGTCGGGCGCGGACCTGGCGTCGGACCGGCGGACCGGCACGAGCAGGGCCGTCGCCGGCACGAGCAGCGCCAGCGCGGCCCACGGCCACGGCACCGGCGCGCCCTGCCACCACAGCACCGCCAGAGCCCACGGCCGGCAAGGCGGCGGTGACGACCTCGGCCGGACGCATCCATCGCGGCGCCGCGCCGGCGCCGTCGGCCAGGCCGCGGCTGGCGAGCACGGCAATGGCCGGCAAGGCCGGCAGCAGGTAGGTGGCGAGCTTCGAGCCGGCCAGACTCAGCAAGACGAAATCGGCCACGAACCAGCTGACCAGCAGCCGGTCGGCGTTGGTGGCCAGGACGCGCCCCGTGGCCACGCGGCCGGCAGCCACGGCCACGTGCCGGCCACGACGATCGGCACGTAGTACCAGAATGGCCGGCCGGCGTGGCGCTGCGTGTCCTCGGTCATGCCGGCGACGTGCCGGTCCATGAAGAAATAATTGAGGTACCCGGGCGACGCCTGTTCCATGGCCGCGTACCACGGCCAGGCGACGGCCGCGCCGATGAGGACGGCAGCCGCGCCCGAGGCCACCAGGCGCCAGGAGAGGGCGCGAGTCCACAGCAACCACGCGGCCATGGCCACGCCGACCAGGCCGACGCCGGTGAGGCCCTTGCCGAGAATCGACAGGCCGAGGGCCAAGCCGGCCACCACCGTCCAGCCGACCAGCGCCCCGCTGGTCGCCGCCGTTGACGCGCGCCAGAACGCGCCCAGGGCGACGACCACGAGCGGCACCATCACCAGATCGTGCAGCGGCGCCAGCGACACCGCATAGGGCAGCAGCATCGTCGCGTAGCCGAGCGCGGCCCGCAGGCCGGCGGCGGGGCCGAAGAGCAGCGCGGCCAGCCAGCCGGTTGCCGCCGCCCCGGCCAGCGCCATGAGCGTGCCGGGCAGCCGGACGGCGAACTCGGACGGGCCGAACATGGTCAGGGACGCCGCCTGCATCCAGAAATAAAGGATCGGCTTGTCGAGAAAGGGCTCGGTCAGCAGCCGCGGCACAATCCAATCGCCGCGCTCGACCATCTCCATCGCGATGGCCGCATGCAGGCCCTCGTCGTCTTCCATGAGCGGCACCGGCACGACCAGCGGCACCAGATAGGCGGCGAGCACCAGCGTCACGGCGGTGCGGGACAGGGAACTCACGATGGACGTCTCACGGGAGGCTCTTCACTATAATCGGGCTTCATGGCAGTGACGCTGGGAACGACGCGGCTTCTCGCCTCCGGGCGCCTGCGCGGCTTGCGCGTGGGCGTGGTGGCCAACCCGGCCTCGGTCGATCACGACCTGGTCCACATCGTCGACCGCGTGCGCGCCGCCGACGGGGTCACGCTCGGCGCCATCTTCGGCCCGCAGCACGGCTTCCGGTCGGACCTGCAGGACAACATGATCGAGTCGCCGCACGCGCGCGACGACTCGCGGTGCGTGCCGGTCTACTCGCTCTACAGCGAGACGCGCGAGCCCACCGCCGCGATGCTGGCCGGCCTCGACGCGCTGGTCGTCGACCTGCAGGACATCGGCGCGCGCATCTACACCTTCATCTACACGATGGCCAACTGCCTCGTCGCCGGCCGGAAGCACGGCGTGCCGGTGATCGTGTGCGACCGCCCCAATCCCCTCGGCGGCGACGCCGTGGAAGGCGAAACGCTGGTCCCCGGCTTCGAGTCGTTCGTCGGGCAATACGCCGTCCCGATGCGCCACGGCATGACCATCGGTGAGCTGGCGAAGCTCTTCAACGAGCACTTCGGCATCGGCGCCGACCTCGAGGTCGTCACCATGGACGGCTGGCAGCGCGCGCACTACGGTGACGAGGCCGGCACGCCGTGGATCATGCCCTCGCCGAACATGCCCACGCTCGACACCGCCGTCGTCTATCCGGGCACGGTGCTGCTCGAGGGCACGATGGCCTCCGAGGGCCGCGGCACGACCCGCCCGTTCGAACTCGTCGGCGCCCCCTGGGTGCGGGCCGAGGCGTTCGCCGATCGCCTCAACGGGCACGCCCTGCCCGGCGTGCGCTTCCGCCCGGTGGTGTTCGAGCCGACCTTCCAGAAGCATCACCAGGTGACGTGCGGGGGCTGCCAGATCCACGTCACCGACCGCCGCGCGTTCACGCCCGTGGTCACCGGCGTCGCGGTCATCGAGGAACTGCGCCGCGCCGATCCGGCGGCCTTCGCGTGGCGGCCGCCGCCCTACGAGTACGAGCAGCGCCTGATGCCGATCGACATTCTGGCCGGCAGCGGCGTCCTGCGGGCGCAGATCGAGGCCGGGGCCGCGGCCGAGACGATTGCCGCCGGCTGGCGTGACGACCAGCAGGCGTTCCGCGCCCTGCGGGCGCCGTTCCTGCTCTATGGCTAGCGCGCCGCTGCCGTCCGGCCCGCCGCAGTTCGTGCTCTCGACGGTGATCGAGGCCCCCGCCGCCCGGGTCATGCGCGCCTTCATCGCGCATCGCGACCTCAGCTACTGGTGGCAGGTCGAACGCTCGGTGGTCGTGCCCCGTCCCTCGGGACCGTTTGCCGTGACCTGGTCGGCCGGCGACGATCTCGACGACGCCCTCGGTCAACTCGGCGGCACCCTGCACGGCACGGTGATGGACTACGCCGCGGACCGGGAGCTGTTTGTCGCCGACGTCTGCTGGCAGCCTCCGGCCGGAGAGCCGCTCGGTCCGATGGCCCTCGAGATCACCTGCCGGCCGGAAGCCGATGCGGCCCGGACGCGCGTCACGCATCCGCCAGAGCGCCGCGGATGACGGCCCGCGCTGGCGGCGCTACTTCGCCTTGACGCACGCGAGCTGGACCGACAGCCTGGCGATGCTCAAGGACTACCTCGAGAACGAATGGCGCTACCGGGTCCGCACGCCCGAGGACTCCCGCCGGTGACCGCCGATGTGGTCATCGCCGGCGGCGGGGTCGTGGGCTCGAGCGCCGCGTGGCGCCTGCGCCAGGACGGCTTCACCGGCCGCATCGTGGTCGTGGAGCGCGACCGCTCCTACGCCCGCGCCTCGTCGTTCCTGGCCATGGGCGGCATCCGCCAGCAGTTCGGCTCCGCCGTGTGCGTGCGGATGGTGCAATACAGCGTGCGGCTGTGGCGCGAGTTCGACACGCGCCTGCGCACCGCCACGCACACCCCCCGCGCCTGGTTCCGGCCGCGCGGCTATCTCTTCCTCGCCGACGACGGCAACGCCGCAGCGCTGAGCGCGCGTGAGGCCGCGCAGGCCGACGCCGGCGCGGTGCAGCGCCGCCTCAGCCCCGACGAGATCGCGGTCCTGGTGCCCGGCCTGGCCCTCGACGACATCCGCTTCGGGCTGCTCGGACCCGAGGACGGCTACGCCAATCCGCGGGAGGTGCTGTTCGGATTCCGCGCCGCCGCCGAGGCCGCCGGCGTCGACTACGTCACCGACGAGGTCACCGGCATCCACACCGCCGGCGGGCGCGTGACCGGCGTCGAACTGGCCCGCGGCGGGCGGCTCGACGCCCCGGTGGTCGTCAACGCCGCCGGGGCCCTGGCCGGGCGCGTGGCCGCCCTTGCCGGCTTGAGCGTTCCGGTGGCGCCGGTCAGGCAACTGCTCTTCCGCTGCACCCTGCCCCACGTCTGGCCGACACGGTTCCCGATGGTGATCGACCCGGGCGGCGTGCATTGGCGCCACGACGACGCGCTGGCGCCCCGGGGATCCCGATCGCATCATCCTGGCCTTCACCAAGTGGGACGAGGACGAGGGCGAGAACCTGGCCTGCGACGACGCGCGCTGGGAAACCGAGTTCTACCCGGCGCTCGTGCGCCGGCTGCCGGCGGCGGCCGACGTGCGCGACGTGCACGGCTGGGCGGGACTCTACGAGATGACCCCCGACCACAACCCGGTCGTCGGCGAGCATCCGGCGCTGGCCGGGCTGATCTTCGCCAGCGGCTTCAGCGGCCACGGGCTGATGATGTCGCCGGCCACCGGCCTGATCGTCTCTGAGCTGGTGCGTCTCGGCGAGAGCCGCACGTTCGACATCGCGCCCTTCGCCGTCGATCGCTTCGAACGCGGCCGGCTGATGCACGACGGCGCCACGATCTGAAGCGGATCGCAGACCTGGGACCGGGAGACGAGGACCACGCCATGCGCACCATCCACCGTCGCCGCTTCGTCGCCACGCTCGGGCTTGCCGCCGCGGCGCTGGCCGCCCGGCCGCTGCGCCTCTCGGCCCGGGCCCCCCGGCGCCTTGCCGTCGTCGGCGGCGGCATCATCGGCGCGTCCATCGCCTATCACCTCGCCCGCCGCGGCGCCGAAGTGCACGTGTTCGAACAGCGCGCGCCAGCGGCCGGCGCCACCGCCAACTCCTTTGCCTGGATCAACGCCGGGGGCAAGCGCCCGCGCGGCTACTACGAGCTCAATCGCCTCGGCATGGCGGGCTGGCGCCGCCTGCAGCACGAACTCGGCCCGCGGCTGGTGATGCAGTGGGGCGGCACGGTGCAGTGGCAGGTCGAGGGCGGCAGGGCCGAGGCCTTCCGCCGCGCCGTGGCCGGGCAACAGGCGTGGGGCTACAGCACCCGGCTGGTGGACACCGCCGAGATGCGGCGCCTGGTGCCGGCTCTCGAACCGGGCCCGGTCGCCGCCGCCAGCTTCTGCGACGAGGAAGGCACGGTCGATCCCGTGGCCGCCACGACGCTGCTGCTCGAAGCGGCCGCGGCGCACGGCGCCGTCATCCGTCATCCGGTCACGGTCTCGGCGTTCGACATGGACGGCCCGCACGTCCGCGGGCTGCGCGCCGGCGGCGAGACCATCGCCGTCGACGCGGTGGTGCTCGCCACCGGCGTCGAGATGCCGGTCCTCGGGAAACTGCTCGGGCTCGCCGTGCCGATGACGGAATCTCCAGGGCTGCTCGCGCACACGGCCCCGCACGCGCGCCTCCTCGACCGCGTCCTCGTTGCGCCCGGAGCCACGCTGAAGCAGCTCCCCAACGGCGAGATCGTCACCGGCGTGGACTTCGGCGGCTCGCCCTCGCGCGACACCAGTCAGGCGATGGGCCGCAAGCTGCTCGACGGCGCCAGCCGCCTCGTCCCGCGGCTTGCGGAAGCGTCGCTCGACCGCGTCACGCTCGGCTTCCGCGTGCTGCCCGCCGACGGACACCCGATCCTCGGCCGCACCACGGCGCGGCCGAACGTCTACCTGGCGGCGATGCACAGCGGCATCACGCTGGCGCCGGTGGTCGGCCAGCTGGCGGCCATCGAACTGCTCGACCAGGTCGAGGTCGAGTTCCTGGCTCCCTACCGGCTGGAACGCTTCGCGCGGTAGCCGCGCCCGGCAGCTACGCGCGGCGGATGCGCACGAAGTTGGCGAGGCCCAGATCGAGATCGGGACTGACGTTGACGATCACCGCTGTCGGCGAGGCGGTCAGCGCGCCGATCCCGCGCAGGTGATCGACGACCCGGGCCGCGACCTGGTCGACGTCGCCTTCGAGCGACATGACCAGCGGGCACACGCCCCACCACAAGGCGAGGCGCCGCCCGACTTCCGGACGGTCGGTGGCCGCATAGATCGGGGCGACGGGGCGGCCGCTCGACAGCAGCCGGGCCGTGCGGCCCTCGCGGGTCACGGCCACGATGGCGCCGGCGTGCGCGCGCGTGGCCAGGCTGATGGCGGCGTCGGCCAGCGCCGACGAATGCTCCCACGGCCCTTCCTGCCAGAGCCGCGGCACCGGCACCGGCTGGTGGACGCCGTCGGACTCGACGTCGCGGATGATCGCATCGAGTGCCTGGACGGCGCGGATCGGAAACCGGCCCACCGCCGTTTCGCCGGCCAGCATCACGGCGCTGGCGCCCATGTCCACGGCACTGGCCGCGTCGCTCACTTCGGCCCGCGTCGGCCGCGGTTCCTTGATCATCGACTCGAGCACCTGCGTGGCCACGATCACCGGCACGCCGCGGGCATTGGCGGTGCGCAGGATGTCCTTCTGCACGCGCGGCACGCGCGCGAACGGCACCTCGAGGCCGAGGTCGCCGCGGGCCACCATCACCGCGTCGGCGTGGTCGAGGATCTCGTCGAGGCGGGCGATCGCCTCGGGCCGCTCGAGCTTGGCCACGAGCGGGATGTCGGCCACGCCGTGGGCCACGGCCAGCTCGCGGGCGCTGGTGACATCGCCGGCCGATTGCACGAAGCTCAGCGCCACGATGTCGACGCCGAGCGCCAGGCCGAACGCCAGATCCTCGGCGTCCTTGAGCGTCAACGCCCCGGTCGGCAGCGCCACCGACGGCGCGTTGATGCCCTTGTGCTCGGCCAGCAGGCCGCCGTTGACGACGCGCGTCGTGATGGCCACCCCGTCGCTGCCCTCGACGAGGAGCTCGATGCGGCCGTCGTCGAGCAGCAGCCGGTCGCCGGCCCGCACGGAGCGGGCCAGCTCGGCGTAGCTGGTCGACACGCGGCCCGGGCCGCCGATGAAATCGCCGGTGGCCACCACCAGCGCCTCGCCTTCCCGCAGTTCGATCGGCTGGCCGCCGAGCAGCAGGCCGGTGCGAATCTTCGGACCGCTCAGGTCCTGCATGATGGCCACGTCGCGGCCGACCCGGGCCGCCGCGGCGCGGGCCCGGTCGTAGGTGACCTGGTGGGTCTCGTGAGTGCCGTGGGAGAAGTTGAGCCGCACGACGTCCACGCCGGCCTGGAGCAGCGCATCGAGCGCGGCGTCGTCCTTGGTGGCCGGGCCCAGCGTCGCGACGATCTTGGTGTGTCTCACAGCGTCACAGCGTAGCTTACAATCGGCCACCGATGAGCGTCCTCGACGCCTGCCCCCGTGGCTGCCTATGTGAGCGGCCTCGGCCGCCTGCCGCACCCGGTGCTCGAACGCATCCGGGCCGCCGGCGCCACCGGCGATGTGCCGGTCGTCGATCCGCTGACCGGCGCGCTGCTGCACGCCCTGATCCGCGTCAGCGGTGCGGCGCGGGTGCTCGAGATCGGCACGGCCATCGGCTACTCCACCGTGTGGATGGCCACGGCGATGCCGGCCACCGGCCTGCTCGTGACCCTGGAGCGCGACCAGGCCCGGGCCGCCTCCGCCCGCACCTACGTGCGCGAGGCCGGCGTGGACGACCGCGTGAACGTGATGATCGGCGAAGCCTCGCGCTACCTCCACAAGCTGGCCGGGCCGTTCGACCTCATCTTCCAGGACGGCGACAAGGCGCACTACGAGCCGATGCTCGACACCCTGGTGGGACTGCTCCGGCCGGGCGGGCTGCTCGTGACCGACAACGTGCTGTGGAGCGGCGAGGTCGTGCCCGGCTTCGTGAGCCCGCCGCAGAAGGACGCGGCCTCGACCGCGGCGATTGCCGCCTACAACCATCGCCTGGCAGCCGATCCGCGGTTGAGCACCACGTGGCTCACCGTGGGCGACGGCGTGGCGATGTCGATCAAGAATTAGACGGCGGCACGGAGCGGCTGCGCTCGATGAGCGCAGCAGGAGTGGTATGGCAGCAACAGCGACGGCAAGGACGCGGCATGACGGTTGAGCGATGGCTGGCGGCGGCCATCGCCGACGCGGAGCGGCGAGGACTGCCGGAACTGAAGCCGCTGCTGCGAGGGACTGGCGGCCTCGACGACGGCGTTGCGCGCGGCGGACTGGAACGACCAGGCCGACGCCGTGACGCCGCCGCCGGCCCCCGCCGCCAAGGCGGAGCGATGAACGGCTGGAACGGTCAGACCATCGACGAGCTGCGCGGCGCCCTGGCCCGCGGCGAGACCACGTCGACGGCGCTCACCGAGCAGTGCCTCGAGCGCATCGCCGCCGACAACCCGCGCCTGAATGCGCTCATCGCCGTGACCGCCGGAACCGCCCTCGACGCCGCCCGCGCCGCCGACCGCGCCCGGGCCGCGGGGGCCGCGGTGAGCGCGCTGCACGGCATCCCGGTGTCGCTCAAGGACCTGATCGACCAGGCCGGCGTGCGCACCACGGCCGGTTCGCAGGTGCGGCGCGAGGTCGTGGCCACGGCCGACGCGCCGGTCACGGCCCGGCTGAAGGCGGCCGGCGCCGTCCTCGTGGGCAAGAACAACCTGCACGAGTTCGCCTTCGGGACGACCAGCGACGACTCCGGCTTCGGCGGGGTGCGTCATCCCATCGACGACACCCGGTCGGCCGGCGGGTCGAGCGGCGGGTCGGCCGCCGCCGTGCGCGCCGGCATCTCGCTGGCGTCGATTGGCACCGACACCGGCGGGTCCATCCGCATTCCCGCCGGCGTGTGCGGCGTCGTCGGCCTCAAGCCGGGTTGGGGCGAAGTGCCCGCCGACGGCGTGGTGCCGCTCAGCCGCCAGCTCGATCACGTGGGGCCGCTGGCGCGCACCGTCACCGACGCCTGGCTGGTGCACGAGACCCTGGCCGGACGCGCTCCGGCCGCCGCCGCGCACCTGGAGCCGGCGTCCCTGAAGGGCCTCCGCTTCGGCGTGCTGACCGGCTACTTCGACACGCGCCTGGCGCCCGAGGTGCGCGAGGGCGTGGCGGCCGCCGTCGCGCAACTGGAACGCGCCGGGGCGGTGATGGAGCCGGTGACCATTCCGCACGCGGCCGACATCGGCCCGATCTACCTCCACCTGGTGCTGGGTGACGCGGCCGCCTATCACGCCGCCACGCTGGAGCGCCGGCCTGGCGACTACACGCCGCCGGTGCGGCTGCGCCTCGAGATGGGCCGCTACGTGCTCGGCGAGGACTACGCGCGGGCCCTGCGCGGCCGCGAGGTGATCGCGCGCGAGATCGCCCACGCGCTCGCCGGACGCGCCGCCCTGCTCTGTCCGACGCTGCCGATCACGGCGCCGCTCATCGGCGCGGCGCTGGCCGACGTCGGCGACGGCGAAGAGCCGGTGCGCAACGTCATGCTGCGCCTGACGCAGCCGTTCAATCTGGGTGGCCAGCCGGCGCTATCGCTGCCCTGCGGCCTGTCGCCCGCCGGCCTGCCCATCGGCCTGCAGATCGTCGGAGCGCGCGGTGACACCACCGGGTTGCTGCGGGTGGCGCTGGCGTGTGAGCGCGTCGTCGCCCCGTCGTGGTGACGAGGCCCGGGCTCTACAGGTACTTGATGAGGCCGACGAGCGCGTTGTAGATCACGCTGGCCAGCTCCTCGACGAGCGGTTCGTATTCGCCGCTGTCCACGGCTTCCGCCACGGTGACCGGATCGGTGAGGACCAGCCAGATGGTGGCGCTCGCCACGATGACCGCGATCACGCCCACCGCTCCGGTCAGGCTGATGCTGAGGCTATGAAAACGGCTGGGACGAGGTTCGGGGTCGGACATGGCGGTGTCCAGGCGCATGAATGATACACCCCGGACTGTGAATCAGACGGCGGCCGGGACCGCGAGGTTCAACGCTTACGGCGTGAGCACCAGCTTGCCGCAGACGTCGCCGGCTTCGAGGCGGCGGTGGGCGTCGGCGGCCGACGCGAGCGGCAGCACCGCGTCGATGAGCGGCTGGAACCGGCCATCGAAGAGGAACTGCGCGGCCAGCAACAGCTCGGCCTTGGTGCCCATGTAGGAGCCGAGCAGGCTCAACTGGCGCGAAAAGAGGAAGCGCAGGTCGATGGCGGCGTCCCAGCCCGTGGTATTGCCGCAGGTCACCAGCCGGCCACCCGGCGCGAGCGCGCGCACGCTCTTGGCCCACGTGGCCTGCCCGACGTGTTCGACGACCACGTCGACGCCGCGTTTGCCGGTGAGGCGGCGGACTTCGGCGGCGATGTCGCTGGCGTGGTGGTCGATGACCTCGTGCGCGCCCAGGGCCCGGGCCCGTTCGAGCTTGGCGGCGGACCCGGCCGTCGCGATCACGCGCGCGCCGTGCAGCCGCGCCACCTGGATGGCGGCCTGCCCCACCCCGCTGCCCGCGGCCAGGACCAGCACCGTCTCCCCGGCCGCGACGCGGGCGCGGGTCACCAGCATGTGCCAGGCGGTGAGGAACGTCAGCGGGAAGGCCGCGGCTGCGACGTAGGACACCGCGGCCGGGATGGGCACCACGTTGACGGCCGGGACCCGCACGTACTCGGCGTAGCCGCCGTCGCTCTGATAGCCGAGCACGTCGTAGCGCGGGCAGGTGTTGTCCTGGCCGGCCAGGCACGCCGCGCACCGTCCGCACGACAGGCCCGGCTGGAGGAACACGCGCGTGCCGGGCGGGAACTCGCCGTCCGGCGCCTCGACCACGTCGCCGGCCACGTCCGCGCCCGAGATGTGGGGCAGGGGGATGGCCACGCGGTCGAGCCCGCGGCGCTGCCACAAATCGAGGTGATTGAGGGCGCAGGCGCGGACCCGCACGACCACGTGTCCGGGCCGCGGCTCGGGATCGGGCGCGGTCTCGAGCCGGAGCACCTCGGGTCCGCCGTGGGCGTGGAAGCGCACCGCGCGCATCTACTCGGTCTCGTCGGCCAGGATCTCGATGGTCACGCCGCGGTCGGCAAACTGCGGGCCCACCGCCTCGGGGTCGCCCACGACCACCGCGGTCAGCAGCGACGCCTGCACGTGCCGGACCGCGGCCGGGGTCAGGTCCTCGAGGCGCACGGCGTTCAGGCGGGCCCCGAACTGGGCGAAGTGGTCGGGGTCGAGGTCGTGCAGCGCCAGTTGCGCGACGGCGCGCGCCACCTGCTGCGCGGTTTCGAAGCCGCGCGGAAAGCCGAGGCCGACCGCCGCTTTGGCCCGGGCCAGTTCGTCGGCCGTGACCGGGCGGGGCCCGGTCAGATCGGCGATCTCGCGCAGCACCTCGGCGACGGCGTCGGCGGTGGCCGTGGTCTGCACGCTCGTGTGCACGCTGAACGGCCCGCGCCGGCGGCGGAAGTCGAAGCCCGAACGCACGCCGTAGGTGTAGCCCTTGGCCTGGCGCAGGTTGAGATTCAGCCGGCTCACGAACTGGCCGCCGAGCACGGCGTTCCACAACAGCAGCGCGTGGTAGTCCGGCGTCAGCCGCGAGGCCGAAACCTGGCCGATGCGCAACTCGGATTGCGGCGCCCCCTGGCGCGGCACCACCAGCACGCAGCCGCGGGGCGGCGGCTCGGCGTGCAGTGGCTGCGGCACTCGGCCCGACGGCGGGGCCGGCCGCCACGGGCCCAGCGTCCGCTCGACGAGCGCGGCCGCCTCGGCCGGCGCGATGTTGCCGGCGACGACGAGCGAGGTGGCCGCCGGCGTGCAGGTGTCGCGATGGAAGGCGCGGATGTCGGCGGCGGTCGTGGCCCGCACCGCCGCGGGGTGACCGATGCCGGGATGGCCGTAGGGGTGGGGCCCGTAGATCTCGCGCGTGAAGGCGCGGTCGGCGAGCGTCGAGGCCTGGGCCCGCATCTGGCGCAGGCGATCGAGCCGCAGTCCGCGCACCCGCTCGACGTCCTCGTCGGCAAAGCGCGGCCGCACCAGCAGGTCGGCGAGCAGTTGCAGGGCCCGTTCGGCGTAGCGGGCCATCGTGGTGATGCTCACCACGGTGGCGTCGGGCCACACTTCGATGTCGGCCTCGGCGCCGATGCGCGCAAAGACGTCGGCGAGGCCCGGCCCGTCGAGGTCGCCGGCGCCGTCATCGAGCAGGTCGGCGGTGAAGGCCGCCAGCCCGGGGCGGTCGGCCGGATCGGCCGACGAACCGCCGCGCACGACCGCGGCAATCGATACGACCGGGGCGGCGTCGTGGGCGACGAGCCGCAGGTCGAGGCCATTGGCCAGCGCCGTCCGGCTAACCGACGGGAAGACGAAGGAGCGCGGCGCGCCCGACACCGGCAGGCGCGAACGGTCGACGGCAATCATGCGGGGAACACCTGCTCGGAACCGGGCAGCGCCAGCGCCTGTTGGCCGCGCGGCACGACGCTCAAGGCCACGCGGGGCGCGTCACGCAGCCAGCGGCGCACCGCCGCGGCCACCGACGGCGCGGTGGCCCGGGCGTAGCGTTCGCGATCCGCCCGCATGAAGCCGGGCGACCCGGTGAAGACGTTGTAGGCGTTCAACTGATCGGACTTCCCGCCGAAGCCGCCAATGGTCTGGACGCGGTAGACAAACTGCGCCTCGGCCCGCGCCGTGGCCCGCTCCAGTTCGGCGGTGGTCGGGCCGGTGGCCGCGAGCTCTTCGAGGGTGCGGGTGATGGCCTCGTCGAGCGCGGCCAGCGCCGTGCCCGGTACCGCCGTGGCGATGACGTGGAACACGCTCGACATCTCGCGCGAGGCCTGCATGGCCGAGACGTCGGCGGCGAGCCGCGCGTCGTAGACCAGGGCGCGATAAAGCCGCGAGGTCTTGCCGTTGGCCAGCACGTCGGCGGCGATGTCCATGGCGGCGTCGTCGTCGTGGAACATCTCGGGCGTATGCCAGGCCAGCGCCAGCCGCGGCAGCTCGACGCGGTCCTCGAGCACCACCCGGGCCTCGCGCGGCAGCACCGACGTGCGCTGCGGGTGAGTCACCGCCGGGCCGGGCGGCAGCTCGCCGAAATAGCTCTCGACCAGGCCGATGGCCTCGGCGGCATCGACATCGCCGGCAATGGCAATCGAGGCGTTGCCGGGATGGTAGTAGGCGCGGAAGAACGCGCGCGCGTCGTCGATGCTCGCCGCCACGAGGTCGGCGGGCGCGCCGATCGTGACCCAGCGATAGGGATGCCCTTCGGGGAAGAGCGCCTCGGCCAGGGCAATGCTCGCCAGCCCGTACGGACGATTCTCGTAGTTCTGGCGCCGCTCGTTCAGCACCACTTCGCGCTCGGTCGTGAACTTGGCTTCGCTCAGGGCCGGCAGCAGATAGCCCATGCGGTCGGACTCCATCCACAGCGCCAGCTCGAGCGACTGCGACGGCACGACTTCCCAGTAGTTGGTGCGGTCGGTGTTGGTCGAGCCGTTGACCAGGCCGCCGGCTTCCTGCAGCGCCTCGAAGTAGCCGTTGGGATGGTGGGCCGAGCCTTTGAACATCAGGTGCTCGAAGAGGTGGGCAAAGCCCGTGCGGCCGGGCTGCTCGTGCCGGGAGCCGACGTGGTACCACACGCTGACGGCCGCCATCGGGATGTGGCGATCTTCGTGGACGACGACGTCCAGGCCGTTACTGAGCGTATGAGTGGTGTAGGGAATGTCCACGGATCGGTGCGCCAGTGACGATCCTATCGTGTCCCATTGCGGAACGCGCGGCCAAGTCGCGGGCGGCACCGCCGCGGCTATAATCCGACCACCGCAGCGGGTCGGACCCGGCCGGCGGTCCGGAGGATTCATGCGCCACGTCACCCGCCGCGGTTTCGTCGAGACGCTCGGCGCCGCCGCCGGACTCGGCTGTGTGCCCTACGTCGCACCGGTGTCGGCCGGCGCACCCGCGCCGTCACCGCGCACGGTGCACCTGTCGGGCGACGGCATCGGCATCACGCCGCGGGAATACGCGAGCCTGCTCGACGAGCTCTGCCGCGGCCGCGAGGTCACCGAGGACAACTACCTGCTCGGCGGCGAAGTCGAGCGCTTCGAGCGCCACTGGGCGCAGCTCCTCGGCAAGGAGCGCGCGGTGTTCATGCCCTCGGGCACGTTGGCCAACCAGCTGGCGCTGCGCGCGCTGGCCGGCCCGCGGCGGCGCGTGATCGTGCCCGAGATGAGCCACATCTACAACGACACCGGCGATGCCTGCCAGACGCTGTCGGGGCAGACGCTGCTGCCGCTCGCGCCCGGACGCGCCACCTTCACCGCTGCTGACGTCGAGGCGGTCCTGGCGCGCACGGCCGGCGGCCGGGTGGCGGCCGAGGTCGGGGCCATCGCCATCGAAAGCCCTATCCGCCGCTTGTCGGGGCAGATGTTCGACTGGGACGAGGCCCGGCAGATCGCCGCCCTGGCCAGGGCTCGCGGTATCGGCCTGCACCTGGACGGGGCCCGCCTGTTCATCGCCTCGGCCTACACCGGCATCACACCCGCAGACTACGCCGCGCCCTTCGACACCGTCTACGTGTCGCTGTGGAAGTACTTCAACTGCGGCATCGGCGCCGTCCTCGCCGGTCCGGCCGCATTGCTCGACGGCATGTTCCACACCCGCCGCATGTTCGGCGGCAACCTGGCGGTGGGTTGGAACGCGGCGCTCGTGGCCCGCCATTTCATGGACGGCTTCGTGGAGCGGCTGACGCGGGCCGTGGCCATCTCCGAGGCCTTCTACGGCGCCGTGGCCCGGCATCCGCGGGTGGCCATCGAGCGCATCCCCAACGGCACCAACCTCACGCGCGTCACCTTCACCGGCGTCGCCCCGGCGACGGTCGCCGGCCGCCTCGCCGAGCGCGGCGTGCTCATGCCGGCCGCGCCGCCGGGCCAGGCCACCGTGACGCTCGGCGTGAACGAGACGTGGACGCGCACGAGCGCCGCGGCCCTCACGCACGCGTTCGAACAGGCGCTGGCGTGACGCGGGGGCCCCGGCCACCTCTCCCCGCCGCCGACGCGACGTGGCCGTGAGCCCGGCGCCGTCGCTGTCGGCGCAGGACAGCCCGCGCGCCTGGCGCATGCTCATGGCCCTGGCCGTCGCCGAGCTGCTCGGCATGTCGCTGTGGTTCTCGGCCACGGCGGTGACGCCGTCGCTGGCCGCGGCGTTTGCGCTCAGCGATCAGCAGAGCGCGTGGCTGACCGTGGCGGTGCAGGCCGGCTTCGTCGGCGGCACGCTGCTCACCGCCGCCCTCAACCTCGCCGATGCGGTGAACCCGCGCTACCTGATGACCGCCGGGTGCCTGCTCGGCGCCGCCGCCAATGCCGCGGTGTTCCTGGCCGACGGCCCGTATGCGCTGCTGACCTCGCGCCTGGCCACTGGCGCTGCGCTGGCCTGGGTGTATCCGCCGGCGATGAAGATTGCGGCCGGCTGGTTCCGCACCCGCCGCGGCTTCGCGCTCGGCGTGCTCATCGGCGCGCTCACGCTCGGCACGGCCACCCCGCACCTGGTGACGGCCGTGTTCGGGCAGGCCTGGCAGACGCCGATCGCCTGGACCTCCCTCTTGGCCGTCGGCGGCGCGGTCATGGCCCTGGTGGTCGTGCGCAACGGCCCGCTCGTGCCCGCCACCGCCCCCTTCAGCCTCGGCGCCATCGGCCGCGCCTTCTCGGTGCGCGACGTGCGGGTGATCACGCTCGGCTACCTGGGCCACATGTGGGAGCTCTATGCCATGTGGGCCTGGATTGCCGCGTTTGCTGGCGCCAGCCTCGCCGCCAGCGGCGTGGCCGCGCCGGGCGCACACGCCTCGCTCGTCGCCTTCGTGGCCATCGGCAGCGGCGCCCTCGGCTGCGTCCTGGCCGGGCGGGTGGCCGACGCGTGGGGCAAGGCCCGCGTGGCGCGACAAGCCATGCTCGTCTCGGGCGCCTGCTGCCTGGCCACGGCGGCGGTCTACGGCCGCCATCCGGCCTGGCTCTATCTGCTGGTGGTGGTGTGGGGCTTCGCGGTGGTGGCCGACTCGGCGCAGTTCTCGGCGCTCGTCAGCGAACGCGCGCCCGCCGACGCCATCGGCACGGCGCTGACCCTGCAGGTCTCGCTCGGCTTCCTGCTGACGATGGTCTCGATCGCCCTGCTCCCGCGCGTGGCGCAGAGCGTGGGCTGGCAATGGGCGGCGGGCATCCTCGCCCTCGGGCCGCTCGCCGGAGTCATCGCGATGGGCCAGGTCGGGCCGGGGCCCGGGCTGCCTGGGTCGCCTCGTCCCGGGTCGAGCCGCTAGCGCACCTGAATCAGCGGAATCTTCCCCTTGTGCTTGACGGCGTTCTCGTGCGCGGCGACGGCGGCGCGAATGGCCACGCGCTCGGCCAGGTGGAAGAAGCCGCGGCCGGCCGGGGAGTTGGGTTCGGCCACGACGAGCGGGATGCCGCGATCGCCGCCGAGGCGAATCGGCTGATACACCGGCAGCCGGCCCAGGAACGGCAGGTTCATCTCGGTGGCCAGCTGCTCGCCGCCGCCGTGGCCGAAGATGTCGCTTTCGATGTGGCAGTTCGGGCAGGCGTAGTAGCTCATGTTCTCGACCAGCCCGAGCGGCGGAATGGAGAGCTTCTCGTACATCCGCACGGCCCGGCGGGTGTCGGCGAGCGACACGATCTGCGGCGTCGTGACCACCACCGCGCCGGCCACCTGCACCGTCTGGCTGAGCGACAGCGCCACGTCGCCGGTGCCCGGCGGCATGTCGATGATCAGGTAGTCGAGGTCCTTCCACGACACGTCGGTGAAGAACTGGCGGATGGCGCTGTGCAGCATCGGCCCGCGCCAGATCAGGGCCTGGTCGTCGCTGGCCAGGAAGGCCATCGACACCACCTGCACGCCGAACTTCTCGGCCGGGGCGATCTTCTGGCCGTCGGTGCCGAGCTCCGCGGTCAGGCCGAACATCAGCGGCACGTTGGGGCCGTAGAGGTCGCCGTCGAGGATGCCGACCTTGGCGCCCATCTGCGCCAGGGCCAGCACCAGGTTCACCGAGACGGTGCTCTTGCCCACGCCGCCCTTGCCGGCGCCCACGGCAATCACGTTCTTCACGCCCGGCAGCGGCGTCTTGCCGTGCTCGGGCCGGGTCACCGACTTGACGACGGCGGTGACGGCCATGTCCACGCCGGTCACTCCGGGCAGCCCGGCCACGGCGGCCTGGGCCTGCTCCTTCAAGCGCTCGCGCGCGGGGTGGGCGGGAGTCGGCAGCTCCAAGGTGAAGGTGACGCGGCCCTCGGCCACCGCCACCTGCTTGGCCATGCCCAGGGCCACGATGTCCTGCCGGAACTCCGGGTCCATCACGCCCTTGAGCGCGTCGAGCACGGCTCCCGGTTGCAATCCGTCTGACATCACGCGGCCCTCCCCATCAATCCGATCAAGCTTACCCCAGCGTTGGCGCGGCTGGCGGAAGGGCTGGCCATTGTGTAGACTCCACCGCACGGCCCGCCCTCCCCGCGGCCACCAGCGAGGCTCCGATGGCAGATGCCAGCGTGCCGCCGCCCCTTCCGGGCAGCGGCGTCCACTCCAGCAACCGCGGCGTAATGATCGTGTTGTCCTACTTGTGGCTGCTGGCGCTCGTGCCGCTGCTCGTGGAGAAGGACGACAAGGAAGTCCAGTGGCACGCCAAGCACGGCATCGTGCTGATGCTGGCCGAGGTCGTCTTCTGGATCGCGGTGACCATCGTCCAGATGGCGCTCGGCACCATCCTGGGCTGTGTCGTCGGGCTGCTCGGCTTCTTCGTCTGGCTGGGCATCGTCGTCCTGCACATCATCGCCATCGTCAAGGGCGTCAACGGCGGCCGGTTGATCGTGCCGGGCGTGTCGCACTACGCCGACCGCCTCTAGACGCCGCGCCCGACCGCTCGCAGGATCGGTCGATCACGAGACCGCCATCATGTCCAAGACCGCCTGGGCCCTCGTGGTCGTCCTCTTCGCCCTGGCCGTCGCCGATCTGAGCCGGCGGCCCGAGCATCAGCTCGCCGCGCGGGCGGCCATCGCCGGCGTGCATCTGTACCAGGGCACGCTGTCGCGCGCTGTTCGCGGCGTCGGGCGTGGCCTGCCGCTTCGACCCGACGTGCAGCCACTACGGCGAGGCCGTGCTGCGCCGCTACGGTCTGGTGCGGGGCGGTTGGATGGCCGCCACGCGCGTGCTGCGCTGCGGGCCGTGGACGGCCCCCGGCACGGTGGACCCGCCGCCCACGGGCGGCTAGTGTGCGGCCGGCGGCGCGACCGGCGGCGCCGGCAGGAAGACCTGCCGGCCGTCGTTGTGCAGCAGCACCCAGCAGGCGTAGGCGCCGAGCGCGGTGCCGAACGGCAGGAGCGGCAGGTTGCCCACCGCCAGCCCCAGGGCCAGCAGCCGCGCGCGCGGGCCGTGGCCGCTCAAGGCGCGTCCGACCCAGGTGTGCAGGCCGGCCCAGATGAGGGCCAGCACCGCCAGCCCGCCCATGACGACGGCGGTGAGGCCCGCGGCCACGTCGGAGCCAGTGGCCACCGGTCCCGACACGCGCACGATGGCGGCCGCGCCGCCGGCCAGGGCCAGGGCGGCCGCGCCGACGATCATGAACACGGCGCCCCACACGCGGTAGAGCTGCGCCAGGAAATCGACGTGCCGTCTCACAGCACCGCGACGCGCACTTCCACGTGCGCGCGGTGGCCGCGCGGGTGGGCCACGCTGAACGCGAAGCGGGCGCCGTCGACGACGCCCGCCGGCACGGTAAGGGTGAGTGGATACCGCTCGGTGGCCACGCCCGTGCCCTCGCACGGGGTGCACGAGGCGCTCCACGTTTCGCCCCGGCCGCCGCAGCCGCGGCACACGCGGGACAGCGGCACGTCGAGCGGCACCTTCGCGCCCTGAACGGCCTGGCGCGGCGACAGACGGACGTGTGCCACGAGCGGAGCGGTCTCGACGGTGTCGCCGAAACTGGCCCGCATGCGGCTGATCGCGCCGCGCATCGACGGGAAATCGATGGCCACTTCGTCGGCCAGCGAACGGCGCAGCTCGCGCTCGAGCTCAGGTGAACTCTCGGCCGCCGTCCAGGCCTCGTCGACGCTCCAGTGTCTCGACATGATCACAAACGCGCGCCCCGCGGCGCGCATTCCGTAACCTTAGGAGCCGACCGGCACGTTGTCAAGGCAACTGCGGTTCACTACCATGGCGAAACCATGCAGAAGGAATGTCCGCAGTGCGGCGAGTTCATGCGCCTCAGCGAACGCGAGGAAATCCGCCACATCCCCGGCTCGTCGCAGGTGCTGAAGACGCCCATCCGGGAATGGATCTGCCCCGAATGCGACTACTTCGAGGAAGCCAACCGCGACGTGGACGAGCCCTGAGGGCATGAACGACAAAAGGGGCCCGGAGGCCCCTGAGGTCGTTCACCCGACCGGCGTGCGACTAGCGCGCGCCGACGGTCAGCATTACTTCACGACGCAGTGCATCGTCCGCCTCGTCGAAGTTCAGCGCGGTCTCACACTCGTCGCAGAGCACCTCGAACACGGCGGGACGGGTCTCGTCGGTGACCTCGACGCGCGAGTCGTCGAGCTTCACCACGTGCATCTGCAGCGTCTTGACCTGGAAGTTCTGGTCATTGCCGCAACTCGGACACGTCAACGCCACGCTCTTGCTCCTCTCGCGTGCCCGATCGTGGGCAACGCTTTCCATAGTCTAGTGAAAAGGTTCACACCCACACAACAAAGAAAACTCATGGATCCAGCCGAATGATGCGGCCGGAGACGATTTTTCCGGGCAACAGCCGTCCCAGGCCCTCGACATAGTCGGCCAGTTGGCGCTCGTCGGCCTCCCGGGGCCGGCCCGTCTTGAACTCCACGACGGTAATGCGCCCGTCTTTGTGGGCGACCACGCAGTCGAGCACGGCCCGCACGGTAGAGCCGTCTCCGGCCAGCCACGACACCGGCACCTCATGGTCCACATCTGCTTCAGTGATGAGCTCGCGCACGTCGTCGCGCGCCGCCAGCCGCCCGAGGGCGCTCCGGGCCTGTTGGCGCGTGTCGCTGGTCATGTCGGCGCCCAGGCGCGCCACCATCCGGTCCCGCTCGTCCTCGGCCACCGCGAGAGCGCCGGCCGCCACGGCGCGATGGACGAGGGCGCCGAACGCCCGCGCGGCGCCGCGATCGCCGCCCTCGCCCGGCCCGAACGCGGGGGCGGCCGCGCGCGCCATGTCCGACACGTTGCTGGCGCCGCTGCGCGCCAGCACCAGGGGCGCGAAGTCGTCGGCGACGGCCGGCGGCGCCCCCGGGGCCGCCAGTGGCGGCGCGGCCGCAACCGTGACCACGCGCAGCTGGTGGCGCGCGCCCGAGGCCGCCACCCATTCGATGGCCTCGCTGCCGCTGGCGGCCGCGGCGGCTTGCGCAAACGCCGGCGCCAGCGACGGCGGCAGCACGTGGCCGAGCGACGCCGGCCCTGGGGCAAACGTCCCGGTCTTGGCCACGGTCGTGGCCAGGTAGAGCCGGTCGCGGGCGCGCGTGAGCGCCACGTAGACGAGGCGCTTGCTTTCCTCGCGTTCGCGCGCCTCGATCTCGTCGCCGACGTCCTCCGCCAGGCCGTCGAGCGACACCAGGTCGTCGACGCCGCCCTCGGCCGTGACGCGCGTCACCACTTCCACCGGACCGCCGCGCCCGCCGACGCCGCGCGACAGGTTGACCACGAACACCACCGGGAACTCGAGCCCCTTGGCGGCGTGCACGGTCATCAGGTTGACCGCGTCGAGCGCGTCGACGATGGCGTTGGACTCGTCGCCGGCCATCAGCTGCGACACGCGCTCGGCCACCCGGCCGAGCGTGGCGTAGCCGCGGTTCTGCAGCCGCCGGATGAGCGAGCGCAGCTTCTTCAGGTTCTCGCGGGCCTGCGCGTGGCCGCGGCCGCGGATCTCGAAGTAGTAGGCGCTGTCGTGGAGCACCGCGTCGACGAGCTCGGCCGGGGGCAGGCGATCGGCCCGCGCGATCCAGTCGGCCACCGAGCGGCGGGCCATCGTCAGCACGGCCTGATCCTCGGCGCTGAGGTCGGCGGCCGCGGCCGGCGGCTCCGACTGGCGCAAGGCCTGGGCCAGGTGGGGCGCCAACGCCTTGATGGCGGGATCCGACAGCCGCACCAGGCGCGAGCGCAGGAAGGCCGCGGCGCGCAGGTCGGTGTCGGGCTCGGCCAGGTAGTGGATGAGGGCGATGACGTCCTTGACCTCGTCGGCGTCGAAGAAGCCGAGGCCCTTGTAGACGTAGAACGGCACGCCGACCTGTTCCAGCTCGCGCTCGAACTCGCGGTGGCTGTCGCGCGAGCGGAACAGGACGGCGATGTCGCCCGCCTGCACGTCGCGGGCGATGCCGGTGTCGCGGTCGCGCACGGCGGCCTTCTCGGCCAGGAGACGCGCGATCTCGCCGGCCACGGCCCGGGCCACGAGCCGCGTCTCCCTGGCGGCCACCAGCCCCACCGGCCGGGCCCGCGCGTCGTCGTCGGGCACCGGGAACCGGTCGTCCTGGCTGTAGCGGAAGGCGTCGACGCGATCCGTGCGCTTGTCGATCTCGTCGCACACGTCGTTGACGAAACGCTGCAGCGCCGGCACGGCGCGAAAGCTCTTGACGATGACGCGCCGCGGCTCGCGCCCCGGCCGCAGGCGGCCGATCAGCCGGGCGGCCTCGTCGAGCACCCCCACGTCGGCGTCGCGGAAGCCGTAGATCGACTGCTTGCGATCGCCGACGACGAAGATCGACGGCGGCGTCGGCCCTTCGTGGGCGACCCCGGCGCCGGCGCCCCAGGCCTGCACCAGCAGTTCGACCAGCTGCCACTGCGGCCGGCTGGTGTCCTGCAGTTCGTCGACGAGCACGTGCTGGTAGCGCGCCTCGAGCCGGTAGCGGCTCTGCGAGAACTCTTCCATCTGCGCCAGCAGCGCCAGCGCTTTCACGAGCGCGTCGGTGAAGTCGACCATCACGTGGCCGTCGAGCGTGGCCCGGTACTGCTCGATGGCCCGCGCGGTCAGCCAGCGCAGGCTGCGCGCCAGCACCACGTTGACGTCGCGCTTGTGGGCGTGCACGAGGTCCAGCACCCCCGAGCCCACGTCCTGGAGCAGTGCCGCGTGGGCGGTGTAGGCCGGGCCAGACGGGAACGTGGCCTTCAGGTGCAGCGGCTTCTTGCGCGGCGTGCCGCCCTGGGTGCAGCAGTAGTCGCGCAGCCGCGCCAGCAGGTCGGCGACCTCGCCGGGGTTCACCGCCGCTCCGGGCGCGAGGACGCCGGCCAGGCCGGCCGTGATCAGCCGGAACGCGGGCGCGTCGGGACCGGTGCGGGCGAAGCGGTCCACGAGGTCGGGGTTCAGCAGCGCGCGCAGGCGCTCGACCAGGCGGGCTGCCGCCACCTCGGCGGAAAGGCCGCCGGGGGACCGGGCCAGGAACCGGTCGAGTGCCGCCACCGCCACCAGCCGCCGGTCGAGCAGGCGGGCCAACGCCGTTCGCAGGCGGCCCTCGCCCAGCCGCGCGAAGAGCAGCGCGAGGTCGTCGCTGACGGCGCTCTGGGCCCGGCCGATGCGCAGCGTGTGGTCGAGGGCTTCGGCCACGAGCCGCGGCGTCTCGGTTTCGTCGGCCACGCCGAAGCCGGGATCGACGTCGGCCTCGAGCGGGAACTCGCCGAGCAGCGACAGGCAGAAGGCGTCGATGGTGCTGATCGAGATCTCGCTCAGCCGGCCGCGCAGCTGCTTCCAGATCGCCGGCGGCATCGCCCCGATCTCGGCCATCCGCGTGAGCTCGGCGACGATGCGGGCCCGCATCTCGGCGGCGGCCTTGCGCGTGAAGGTGATGGCCAGCACCCGGCGCGGCTCCACGCCGAGGCGCAACAGGTTCACGTAGCGGTCAACCAGCACTTTGGTCTTGCCGGTGCCGGCCGAGGCTTCGAGCGCCACGTTGACCGACGGGTCGACGGCGTAGACGCGCGCGTCGGCATCGCGGACGAGCGCCTCGGGCAGCGGCGGCTCGGGCGTGTCGTCGAAGGCGAACGGCAGTTGCCCGTCAGCCATCGGCCGCCTCCGCCGCCACATAGTCCTTGCGGCACACTGCGGCATAGGCGCACGTCGCGCACAGCGACCGCTCGGCCGGCTGGGGCGGGAAGTGCCCCGCCGCGATGCCGTCGAGCAGGTCGAGCAGCTGCGTCTGCGCCTCGGCCAGCCGGGCCGGCAGGTCCGCGGCCTTCTTCGTGAGGTTGGTGATCGCGGCCGGGCCCTCGTAGGACAGATAACTGGCCTCGCCGATGCGCCAGTGCCGCCCGAGGTAGCCGGCCAGGCTCTGCTCGACGCACACCGAATAGATGGGCAGCTGCAGCGCCCGTTTCAGATCCGGCACGCGGCGGGTCTTGTAGTCGATGAGATGGAAGGTGCCATCGCCGAGCAGGTCGATGCGATCGACCTTGCCGCGCAGCCGCAGCCGCCGCGTGCGGCCGTCGGCGGCGGCAAAGGTGAACGCGCCGTCGAGTTCGTACTCGAGCAAGCGATCGACCACCACGCCGCCCCGTTCCACTTCCATCGCCAGCACCCGGCGGGCGATGCCCGGCGAGCCGGCGGTGCCGAAGAGGCGCAGGCGCTCGATGGCCGCCTCACCGGGCGGCAGCGTGGCCAGGGCCGGCGCGGCGATGGCGGCGAAGAGCTCGTGCGCGGCCGGCAGCAAGGCTGCCGTGATCGAGGCGCGGCCGGCGCCCTTCCAGGCGGCGAAGAAGCGCTCGAAGAGTTCATGCAGGAAGAGGCCGCGCTCGAGCGGCGTGCGGCCGTCGTCGTCCTCGGGCGGCTCGTCGAGACTGAGCACCTGCGAGGCGTAGAACTTGAACGGGCAATCGAGGTAGCGTTCGAGCCGGCTGACCGAGACGCGCGGCAGGGTCCACGGCCCGGCCTGGCCGTGGAACACGGGATCGCTGCCCGGCGCGCGCGCCTCACGCAGCCGCGCCCACTCGCCGGCGGAGCCGGGGACCGATTCGATCGCCGCGGGCTCCAGCGCCAGCGCCTCCCACGGGAAGACGCGCGTCGCTTCGTCCACCGGCGCCACCTGCCGGGGCGGGGCCAGGGCCCGCACTTCGTGGAGGAAGGCCGACGGCTCGACGACCGCGTCGTCCTCGAGGGTGACTGTCGACAAGGCGAAGCGGTGGCGGGCCAGGCCCAGCAGATCGATGAACGCGGCCCGCGCGCCCTCGAGCCGCTTGCGCTCCTCGGGCCAGGCCAGCGACTGCAACAGGAAGGCGGGATAGAAGATGCTCCGCCGTTCGCGTTCGGGCCAGTCGGCGTCGATGAGGCCGACTATCTGAATCTCGTCGTAGATGCCGTAGGGCGCCGTGGCGGCATCGACGATCTGCACGCCGCCGTCGCCGGTGGCCGGCGCGAACGTCTGGGCGCCCAGCCAGCGACGCACCGCCGCCGACACGACGCCGACGTCGAGGGCCGCCTCGGCGTCGAAGGCGCCGTAGGCCTCGGCCAGCGACCGGCACGCCCCGAGCACCGCGGCGCGAACGCGGGCCTCGCGCTCTCCCACCCCGTCGCCCTCGGGCCACGGCCGCAGGTAGCGGTCGAGGAAGGCCATCAGCGTGGCGATGTGCTCGGTCACGGGCCGCGGCGTGGCCATCGGCAGCAGGGCCGTGGCGGCCTCGGCCGCGACGCGCGCCGCCGGCACCGCGCGCCGCGCGTGCTCGTGCCGGCGCCGTTCGGGCAGGGCGCTCCACGCGGCGACCAGCGCCGCCAGGCGCTCGGCATCGCCGAGATAGCGCGCGTCGGCGAGCGCGCGGTCGAGCGCCACCACCGCGCTCCCGTCGAGCGGCGTGCCGTCGGCCGTGAAGCGGAAGTGCGGCGAGCGCAGCACGGCCAGCGTGGCCGGGCGCGTGAAGCCACCGGCGACCCACTCGAAGAGCAGGTCGAGCGCGGCGGCAAACGGCTCGGCCGCCAGCGGCAGCGTGTCGCGCGTTTCGTAGGGAATGCCGGCGCGCCCGAGCACGTCGCGGGCCAGGTAGAGATAGGGCAGCGGCCGCCGCACCACCAGAGCCACGCGCGTGGTCTCGTCGATCCGTCCGGCGCGGCGTTCGGCCTTGAGGCGGCGCGCGAAGGCGGCCAGTTCTTCCTCGCGGTCGCGGCTGGTGAACAGCCACGCGTCGGCCGAGGGCACCAGACACACCGGTCGCCCGGCCACGCCGGCCGGCACGGTCCGCTCCTCGATGCCGGGCAGCTCTTCCAACACCCGTTCCAGCCAGCCGCCGGTGAGCCGCGCCTCGGTGGCGATGACGTCGATGCGCTGAAGGCCGGGCAGGCGCGTGAGCAGGTCGATGTCGGCGGGCCACAACCCGGCCGGATCGGCGATGCGATCGGTGACGGTGACCATCACCTGCGTGATCGGGCGATCCGGCACCTCGGCCAGCAGGTGCTCGCGCAGCCCGTGCTCGTCGTACTGGCCGCTGGCCGCGACGTCGGCGTCGTAGCCGCGGAAGGCCTCGGCCAGGAAGCGCGTCTGGGCCAGCAGCCGCTCGGCGCCGCGGTCGTCGGAGGCGGTGAGCTCGTCGGTCAGGAACTCCTCGAAGCGCGCCACCGTGCGCCGCTGGCGGCGGAGCGCGTCGTAGAGCGCCAGCATCTCGGCGACCAGGCCGGGCCGCACCGCAAACGGCGGCTCGTAGCCGCCGGCCCGCGCGGCGCGGGCGGCGCGCCCCAGGATCACCTCGCGGGCAAACGCACTCAGGCGCGGGGGCGGATGGCGCAGCCGCGCGGCGAGCGCGTCGAGCAGGTCGGCGCGGGTGCCGATGAGCGGCAGGCACAGCGCGGCCGCGCCCGAGGTCCACGCCAGGTGCTCGAGCGTGCGCCGCAGTTGATCGGCGGCGGCGCGCGTCGGCACCACCACGAAAGTGTCGCGGACCCCCAGCGGCTGCCGCTCGGCCACGAGCGCGGCGATCCCCCGGTGGAAGCCGTCGGGATCGGCGGCGCGATGCAGCAGGGTCTGGCGGGAGGTGATCACTGCAGCGACGGAGGCGCCAGCGCCTTGTCGAGGTCGGCGCGGGCGCGGGCCACCAGCATGAGCGCCCCGGCGGCCGCCGCCGAGGCCTCGGAGGCGCGCTGCGGATCGCCCGTCTCGATGGCGCGCCGGCGCAGCGTGAGCGCGTTGTCGGCGAGATTCCACGCGCTCTGGAGCAGGGCGTGCACGGCCGCCAGCGTCGGCGGCGGATTGGTGCCGGCCATCGCCGGGCGGGCCCGGTAGAAGCGCCTGGTCGCCAGCGCCAGCACGCTCGGCTTGGGCCCGGCCTGGGCGCGGATGTCCTCGAGCGGCTTGGCCGCGCGCTGCAGCTCGCGTAGCGCCGGAGCCACCGACCGGCGATAGCTGCGGTAGTCGGGCTCGAGCATCTGCCACCGGTCGCGGGCCAGACGCAGACGGCGCGCTGCTTCGGCGCTGGCGTCGAGCGCCCCGAGCACCGCCGTGAGTTCGGCCGGACGCCGCGACCCGAGCTTCGCGTCGGCGGCCAGGACGTCGGCGCGCAGCCGCTCGATGCCCCGCACGTCGGCGGCCCGGGCTCGCCGGGCGGCGGTGTCGAGCGTGCTTGCCGCCAGCTTGGTGTAGGCGGCATCCGCGGCCCGCTCGGTCGACAGCGACCCGATGGTGCTCGCCCGCACGCGGGTGGCCCAGGCGGCCGGCAGCAGCGCCGCGGCCCGATCGATGAACCCCAGCACGCTCTCGAGCAGCGTCGTGCGCTCCGTCGAGGTCTCCGCCAGGGTCGACGCGGTGAGCAGCTCCTCGGCGAGCTGCGCGGCGGTGGGCGGCGGCAGCAGCGTCTCGACCGGGGCCGGCGTGGCCGTGGAGACGAGCCCGAGTTCGAACCGGTCCTCGCCGGCGTTGGCGCGCAGGTCCGAGATCACCTCGTCGAGCAGCGTGAGCATCTGCTGCACGTCGGCGGCACGGTAGCCGTGGTGCTGAGTGGGCCAGTTGGCCATGGCCGTGCGGGCCGAGGCGGCCATCGCCAGGCGGCGCTTGGGGTCGGGCTCGCGCGCGATGCCGGTGAGCACCGCCGCCACCTGGTTGGAGAACTGCGCGTAGTCGTCCTCGGCGCGCGTCGAGGCGTAGTGCACCGACCGAGCAGTGGCGGCGTAGCGCTCGGTCTTCGCCCAGTCCACGCGAGCCGCGGCGATGGTGACGAGCTGCAGGTCGGGACTCGGCCCTTCGCCGAGCGGCAACGAGAACACCACCCGGTCGCCCATGCGGACCCACTCGCCGAAACTCGTCAGCGAGGTGCCGTCGGCCAGGAAGAGGCGCAGCAGCGGCGTGGCGGGCGCCTGGGTATTGGCCGGCGCCTGCGCATGCGCCGGCACGCTGCATGCCAGGAGGCAGAGCAGTCCGGCCATGAGGGCGCCACGCCACCGCACCATCCCTTCAGCGTACGTGGCGGTCTCCACAGCGTCAAGACGCCACGAAAATATCGCCGCGGCGGCCTCCGTTCGCGGCCGGTGTGGAAAACCTGTGGATGGAAGGTGCAAGTCCTGTGGAGAACCCGCGCCCAAAAGAAAATTCGCCGCCAGAAGTCCAACGCTTGCGCGGACCTACCGGCCAGAACCGCCGCCTTCGCGCCGACCTTCGCTTGTTTCACCCGGTCAGCGTCGTAGAATCGTCGCTCCGCTGTCACCCCACGGCCACCCGCTGCTTCGAATCGTCCGGCAACCTGTGCACACAAAACTTTACGAAGAAGAGATTTCCGGCCGCACCTACTTCATCGAGGTGCATGCGGTCTCGACCGAGCAGTGGCGGGCCAAGCTGGCCCGCCGCCCGGGCATGCCCACCGCCCTCATGCCCTTCTACGGCAAGACACCCGAGCTTGCCGCGCGCGAGCTCACCAACTGGCTGACGCTCGTCACCGCGCCGCCCCGTCCCCGCTAAGCGGGGCCGAATCGTTCACAATAGGCGCCATGTCCAAACGTCTCCGCGCGAGCTTCATCCTGTGCGTCCTCATGCTCTCCGGCGCGGCCACCCCCGCGCTCGCCCAGACGACCTTGCCGCGGGTGCACATGGTGGCCACCGGCGGCACCATCTCGAACCGTGACGGCGGCCGGCTCACGGCCGAGGACCTGGCCAAGTCGATGCCCGGCCTGGAGAAGGCCGCGACCCTGACGCACGAGCAGTTCCTCAACGTCGCCAGCAGCCAGATCACGCTCGAGCAGTGGCTGCAGCTGGCGCGGCGCGTGAACGAACTCTTCGCCGCCGACAAGGACCTGGCCGGCATCGTGGTCACGAGCGGCACCGATACGCTCGAAGAAACCGCCTTCTTCCTGCATCTCACCGTGAAGGACCCGCGTCCGGTGGTGGTGGTCGGCTCGATGCGCAACCCCAGCACGCTCGGCTACGAAGGCGCCGCCAACCTGCTCGAGGGCGTGCGGGTGGCGGCCGACCCGGCGGCCCGCGGCAAGGGCGCGCTCGTGGTGCTGAACGACGAGATCAACTCGGCGCGCGACGTCACCAAGACCGACGCCCTGCGCCTGCAGACCTTCCGCAGCCCCACGCACGGGCTGCTCGGCATCGTCGACCGCGACCGCGTGGTGATGTTCCGCGAGATCCTGCAGCGCCACACCAGCACGAGCGAGTTCGACGTGACGCGCCTCACCAGCCTGCCGCGCGTGGACGTGGTGATGGTCTATCAGGGCGCCAGCGGCGACGTGATCAAGGCCCTGGTCGACCTGGGGGCCAAGGGCCTGGTGGTTGCCGGCGCCGGCGCCGGCGCCACGAGCGGCGACCAGAACGCCGGCCTCGATTACGCCGCCGAAAAGGGCGTGTTCGTGGTGACGTCGACGCGCACCGGGGCTGGACGCATCGCGCCCAACCGCGGCCCGGGACCGGCCAACCTGACGCCAGCGCAGCAGCGGCGACGCGCGTTTGCCGTGTCGGCCGAGGACCACATTCCGGTCAAGGCGCGCATCCTGCTGATGCTGGCCCTGGCCACGACCACCAGCCGCGACGAGATTCAACGGATTTTCAGCGAGTACTGAGCCCGGCGGGCGCCGCCGCCAGAACGGGCCGGAGATCGATCTCCTGTCCTGGGCTCCGGATCTGGTATTATTCGAAGTCTCCCCGCACGAGATGGGCCTGTAGCGCAGTTGGGAGCGCGCCTGAATGGCATTCAGGAGGTCACCGGTTCGATCCCGGTCAGGTCCACCAACTCCAAATCCTTCAGCTGAACGCATCACCGTTGACCCAGCGCAGTGCGGCGGACGCCCGGGGGCCTGCGCATTCGCGTCACCGGTGTACTCCACCTGCTGGCGGCTGGCCTGACTCCCCAACAGATCCTTGTTCTCTCGCGTGTGGCAGTCGGCCGCGCCCTCGATGACCTTCTACCGGTCACCGAGGGCAGCCACGGCGACGTGTGAAATGGGGGGTGCACTTCCTGCCGCTGTTAGACGCCCCACTCTGCGATAAACGGTCGTGGACGCCTGGCTCGCTGGCCGAGCCGCCCGGGACCCCTGACGCTCTTGTGCCGGCAGCTCTACA
Source organism: uncultured Acidobacteriota bacterium (assembly GCA_963834325.1). Classification (GTDB taxonomy): domain Bacteria; phylum Acidobacteriota; class Vicinamibacteria; order Vicinamibacterales; family UBA2999; genus CADEFD01. Next base: position 1,736,528 of record CAWIBL010000011.1, on the reverse strand, counting down.
GGCCGAGCGTTTTCCGTTGGATCGCTGGCGCAGCGCGTCTATATTCGGCGCGAACCCCTGCCGCTGAAGCGTCGCGCTCAAGTTCCGAAGGAGGCCCACGTGACTCTCCGGGTTCTGGCCGCCGCCGTTCTCTCCGCCGCCGTCTCACCTGTAATCATCTCCGCGCAGAACCCCCCACAGCCCCGCGTCGAGGAGACAGCGCCCCGCGGGCGGGTCACCGACGATCCGGCGGTCAATCCCGGCAGTGGCAGACGGGCTCCCGAGATCCCCGCCGCTGCGCTGGTGGACAACGGACCGGACGACGGCGAGAAGCGCACCGAAGGCTGGGCCGTCGCAAAGTGGACGGAGCACGTGATTCAGCCGTCGCCCGACGCAAGGCGTTCGGTCACCGTCCCCGTTCCGGGTCCCTCGGTGCTGCTCCTCCGCACCAGCGCGGCAGGCACGGACAACGTGACGATCATCGTTCTCAAGGGCGGCACGCGGCTGGCCACGTTCACCGGCGGCGGCGCCTCCGCGGGACGGCGACCGGGCACAGCACGGGTCCGCGTCCCGTCGGCCGGGGAGGTCGTGATCGCCGCACGCGGACCGGCGACCGCAAAGATGACGCTGCATGTGGGCGTCCTCGCGATCCCCTGAGCCACGATCATGCGCACAATTCGATTCGTCCTGGCGGTCGCCGTGATGGCGGCCGGAGCCGTGGCCGGCGGTGTGCAGCCCGCAGTCATCGACTTCGAGGACCGGGCCGTCGGCGAGGTGTCGGCGGAGTACAGCGCCCGCGGCGTCATCTTCCAGCGCGCGTGGATCGACACCAACCCGAACGCGCACTCGCCCACCAAGATCCTTCGCTCGATTTCCCCGAGCACCGAAGCGTTCTCGCCGGCGCCGCTCCGGATGGCGTTCACCGGTCCGATGGCGCGCGTCGCACTCTTCGCGGGCAACCTGCCTGGCATCGTCGGCGAAGGCACGCTGATGGCCTTCGACGCGAACAACGTGCTGGTTGGGCAGGACGGCCCGAAGCCGGTGCCGACCGACGCTTTCACTGCCTTCTTCGAGGTACGGTCCGCGTCGTCGCGCATCACCCGGGCGGAGTTTCACATCGCCGGGAGCCCGCTCGTCACGATCGACGACCTGACCGTGGAAGGAACGACCACTCCCCTCCCGACCGCGCCCCCGGCAGTCGCTTTCGCGAACCCCTCCGCCGGCACGGTCTTCGATGAAGGCACGATCGAATTGCGGGGAACCGTCACGGGCGAGTCGCTCCTCGATCCACTCACACTGCGAATCAGGCGCGGGCTGCCGCCGGACTCGACCGCACCCGACAGTCGGAACGAGATTACGCTCGGCGGCTCTGGCACCAGCCGGACCTTCTCCCTGAACTACGGCGCGCTGGTGGGCCCGTACACCGTGACCGCCGTCGCGAGGAACGCGGCCAATCTCGAGGGCACCGCCACGGTGACCTTCAGCGTGGTTCCTCCCGCCATCCGCGCGCGGTTCGACTCGTCCGGTGGAGCCGGCGCCTTCGGGGCGCTCCGCTTCGGCGGGCGTGACAGCAACTGCGTATTCGCGGTGTACGAGAACGGGTTGATCGCCGCGCCCCCGAACGGCAGTTTCGTCGTCACCGGGCGGGTCTTCGAGAAGTGGATGGCGACGCGCGAGCAGGGCAGCTTCGTCAGCCGCCTCGGGTGTCCCATCGCGGAGGAAACGGACGCCCTGGCCGGCGCGCGCGCCCAGGACTTCCGACATGGGCGCATCTATGCGACGGCCACGGCGACCGCCTACGTGCCGGCGGTCTTTCGGGATGCGATCGAGACGCTCGGCGGGGAAGCGACGACCGGTATCGCCATCACCGATCCCACGAGCTCGCCAGGGCCGATGCAGACATGGCTCTTCCAGCGCTTCGCGAGGGTCGACCTGCCCGGTGTCGAAGCGTCGACGCTCGAGATTCGCGGATCCCCCGCCGTCCTCTACGTCGAACGGGTCGGCGACGGCATCGACGGCGTCGGGTTGACGCCTGACGGCAATACGCCAACCGTCTATCGCACATTTCCGTGCGACGGAAACCTCGGCCCCTGCACGGTGACGACGCCCGAGTACGAGCGCATGGTCACGTCGTGCAACGGCAAGTATCCGCTGACCTCGGATGTCGAGTGGCAGAGCCTGACCGGCACATACGTGCACACGCCGGTGACCGGGTGGGTGCACTCATCGCGGCTCTCCTGCACGGACAATCCACTGACCCACGACCACCGGATGACGAACAACAGTCCGCGGTGCGGCATCGGGGACGTGTTCCCCTCGGACTGGAACGTCGGCATCCGGCCCCTCGCCGGCTTCGGGGCGAAGACGACAACCGAACAGACCTACATGGAGATCGAGTTCGAGGCCTACTACGCGCGCTACTTCTTCGCCGGCTGGGGATGGCCGGTCCCGGGCGACTTGGTCGTGACGAACGGACGATGGATCATGGACTGCGGCCATTCGCCGGTACGGGCCGAGATCCACCCGCCCTACCTGGTGGCGCATTCGAGAATGCGCAAACGCCCCGACGGCCGGCTGGACACGCTCGCCGAGATCTGGGTCACCGGTCACTATCCGGGCGCCGAGATGATCGTCGATCTGTGGCCGCCGCCCCGCCCGTCGCCGGACGCGTTTCTCACGCTTACGAAGCCGCTGGATGAAGGAGCGGCGACCGGGCTCACCCTCGAGCTGACGTCGAATTACAGCGGCGCGCGGATCCGTTTTACCGCGCCGTTCCGCGAGGTGCCGATCGAGGTGTCCGGCCAGATGCACTGGATGACGGGCCGTGGTTACGAGGGCGAGTGGACGGTGGGTTGGACGAATAAGTGACGTCACACCGTGAAGCCACTCGACTTCGCGCTTGTCCAACGGACGACGCGCGAAAGATCACTCGACTGGGCGTGGTCGGTCGTCTGGTCCAACTGGCGCGGCTCCGGGCCACCATTTCTCCCGAGGCTCCACCCGACAACAGGATGCCGCCATCGACTCCCGACGTGCGCCGATGCCGACCCTCTCCCGCGCGTTCCCATCTCGTCTAGACTGAGCGGCTATGCGCACCTGCCTGGCACGGCTCACCCGCGTCTCCCCCGTCACGATGGCCCGGCGGACCGCACGCCGGAGCCCAACGCGAGCCGCGGCCGTCCTCGCCTGGGTCGCCATCGCGGTGCTCGCCGCCGCCCCGCGCGCACAAGAGGGCCCGGCCGCCTTCATCGCCGCCATCGAAGGGCCGCAGACCGGACGCGGTGGCGAACTGGCGTCCCTACCGCTGGCCACCGTCATGCAGAAGACCGGCGTGCCCGGGCTCAGCGTCGCCGTCATCAAGGACTTCGAGGTGCACTGGGCACGAGGCTACGGCCTGGCCGACGTCGTCACCGGCGCGCCGGTGACCACCGAGACGCTCTTCCAGGCCGCGTCGATCAGCAAACCGGTGACCGCGCTCGCCCTCCTCAAAGCCGTCGAACAGGGACAGCTCGGCCTGGATGAGGATGTGAACCGCTTCCTGACGTCGTGGCGCGTCCCCGCATCCGAACACACTGCGCGCCAGCCGGTGACGCTGCGCGCACTCCTCAGCCACACGTCGGGGACGGACGATGGATTCGGCTTTCCCGGCTACGAGCCCGGTGCGCCGCTGCCGACGGTGGTTCAGATCCTCAGCGGCCAGCCACCGTCGAACGTCGGGCCCGTGTTGATCGGTCGCCCGCCGTTTGCCGCCTTCAAATACTCAGGCGGTGGGTTCGCGCTGGCGCAGCTGCTCCTGACCGAGGTGACACGGCGGCCGTTTGTCGAACTCATGGACCAGTGGGTCCTCGGGCCGACCGGCATGACGTCGAGCACCTTTGCCCAGCCCCTGCCGCCGGTGCGCGGTGCGCACGCGGCGCGAGCGCACGATGCCAGGGGCGCCGCACGGGAGACCCGGTGGCATGTCTATCCCGAGTTGGCGGCCGCAGGCTTGTGGACCACGGCCGCGGACCTGGCGCGGTTTGGCGCGGAGGTGCAAAAGTCCGTGCAGGGCCGGTCGAACAAAGTGATCTCGCGGGCGATGGCCGTCGAGATGACCGCGCCGGTTGGTGTCGGTCCGTATGGGCTGGGGCTGTCGATCAACGCACTCGGCGAGGGTTGGTACCTGACGCATGGGGGATCGAATTGGGGCTTCCAGTGCGTGCTGGTGCTGCACCGGCTCAAGGGCTACGGCTTTGCCGCGATGACCAACGGAGCGAATGGCGATGCGCTGCTGCGCGAGCTCGACGATCGCATCGCGGCGGCTTACAAGTGGGACCGGCTCGATGCGCGGCCGCGGCGCTAGAAGCGAGACGGGGCGCGACGGCGTTCTTCTGGCGACGCGTGCCGCAGCGTCATAATGCCGGCATGCCGCCAATGATTGGACTCCGGTCTCTTGTGGCTGTTGCGTGCGCCCTGGCCCTGGGATTGGCCACGGGACCAGGAACGGGCGCTCAGACGCCGACGCCCCCGCCCCCGCCGCACACGCAGATCGTGCTGGTCGTTGACGGCCTCCGACCGGACATGGTGAGCGACGCCGTGATGCCACGTGTGCGGCGTCTGGTGTCGCGAGGTACGACGTTCACGAACCACCATGCGGTGTTTCCGACGGTGACCCGCGTGAACGCCGCGACATTCGCCACCGGGATGCTCCCGAGCCACCACGGCATTCTCGGCAACGCCATCTACATTCCATCTGCCAACGCGACGCGGGCCACCGACACGGCCGACCACCGGCAGCTCGAACGGGTCGCGACCACGGAGGGCCTGTTGCTCACGGCGCCGGCCTTGGGCGACATCCTCGCGGCGGCGGGACGACGCGTACTGGTCGTGAGCTCCGGCTCACCGGGTTCGGCGCGGCTGCTCGCGCCCACGGCCACGTCGGGCACCATCCTCAACACGGAGCTCTTCCGCCCGGCCGCGATGCAAGCCAAGGTCGAATTACTGCTCGGCGCGATCCCGAAGGAGGCGGTGCCGAATGCCGGGCGGAACCGCTACATGACCGACATGCTGCTGCGCGTGGGGCTGCCGGAGATCGCGCCAGACGTGACGTTCGTCTGGTTCAGTGAACCCGACACGACCGCCCATGCCGTGGGGCTCGACACCGAGGCCACGCGGCAGGCGCTCACGGCCGTCGACACGGAGATTGGCCGGATCGAAGACGCGCTCGAGGCCGCCGGCCGGCTCGCGACGACGAACCTCATCGTGGTGTCGGACCACGGGTTCTCCAGCCACTCCGGCGGCTTCGATCTGCCCGCGCTCGTGATGCCTTTCGCCCACCCGATGCCCGATGGCACGCCAGACATCGTGGTCGCCGGCGGGGCGGTGCACTTGCGTCGCGACCGCGACCCGGCGCGCGTGGCGCAGATCGTCACCGCGCTGCGCGAGGCACCGGCCGTGGGGGCGATCTTCACTGCCGCCAGGACGCCAGGCAGCCCGGACGGTCATGTACCTGGCACGCTGTCGTTCGACCTGATCGGCTGGACGCATCCGCGCGCCGGCGACATCCTGGTGTCAGCCCACTGGATGGACGCCCAGCCGGGCGGCCCGCGCGGCGCCTCCACGATGGCGGCCGGCGCGGCCGGGCACGGCAGCACGAATCCCGATGATGTGCACAACACGCTCATCGCCGCGGGTCCGGACTTCGTTCGCGCCTTCAGCGTGACCAGCCCGAGCGGCAACGTGGATCTCGCCCCGACGCTGTTGCACCTGCTCGGTCTGCCCGTGCCCCCGGCGATGGATGGCCGTGTGCTCCGCGAGGCCCTGCGCAGCCAATCGCCGAAGCGCACCGAGATCCGAACGCGGACGGTGACAGTGGCGACCGGCGACGATACCTACGCCATCGCGGCGACTCTCTCAGAAGTCGAGGGACACAGCTACTTCGACCAGGCCAAGGTTACGCGCAAATAGCCGGACCGGCCACTGCTGGCGCCCAAACCGACACGGACGATCCGCTGGGATGACGCACTCGAACGTGAGCTCGATCAGGCGTGTGCGCGGACCGGTCGAACACGTAGCGACCTGGCCCGAGACGGGCGCCGCTGCCGATCCTCTCCCCGCGCGGCCTGTGGGAGCTGCTCCGCGGCCCTGGGCCTGGGTAGCGAGCCCGAGAATGTCAGGGTCGCTGCAGTCGACCGGCGACAGACGGCTATCTGCCCACCAGGCCTACGGTCTTGAGCTCCGCGAGTCGCTGGAGCCAGACGATAGTCTGGCCATCACGTCGTTCGACGCGTGCCCGGTCAGGGCGTGATGTTGTGGTTGTGATGGAACACGTTGTCGGGGTCGTAGCGGCGCTTCAGCTCGCGAAGGCGCGCGGCGTTGGGGCCAAAGGCGGCGGCCACGGCGTTCTGATCGCCGACTTCGTCGGTGTTCAGGTAGTTGGCATAGCGCCCGCTGGCGAAGTACGCCGACATCGCGGCGTAGGTGTCGCGGGTCCAGGTGGTGTTGAGCGTCGTGTCCGCCGGGTCCATCCACTCCCCGGCCACCAGCAGGTTGAAGCCGGGCGTCCGGTGTGGAAAGGCGGTGGCCGTGGGATCGACCCGGGTCGCGGCGCCGTGGAAATGCTCGATTAGAAGTCCGCTCATCGGCGAAGGGCACGCGGCGAAGCGCGCGATCAGCGTGTCAATGGCGTCGTCACTCAGTGCCGCCAGGAAGTTCGATTTCCAATAGTTCAGCGCGTAGGGTGGAAACCCCGCGTCGAACAGCGTGTTGACGACGCTGTAGGGCATCGGACCGATGACGTCCATCACCGGCGAGCCGAATTGCTTGATCGGCTCGACAGCGCGCGCGCCGGTGCCGAGATCGCCGATGTGACACACGATGATGGCGGCCAGCTTCGTGCCAGAGCCGTCGGGTGCGTGAATCAGGCCCGCAAAGATCGTGAAGTCGTCGGGCAGTTCGGCGGTGACGTCGCGATAGAACCGCAGCACGTCCCGCGCCGCGCTGAACGGATGGGCGACCAAGCCGCCGGTGACGATGGGCCCGACCGGGTAGGTGTCGTATTCCAACCAGGTCGCCACGCCGAAATTGCCGCCCCCGCCGCGGATCGCCCAGAACAGATCGGGGTTCTCGTCGTCGCTCGCGCGCACTACGTCGCCTGCCGCGTTCACGAGCGTCGCGCTTCGCAGGTTGTCCACCGCCAGTCCGTATTTGCCCATCAGCCAGCCAAGACCGCCGCCGAGCGTGAGCCCGGCGATACCCGTGGAGGACACGACGCCACCGGTGGTGGCCAGGCCGTAGAGCTGCGTCTCGCGGTTGTAGTCGCCCCAGGTCGTGCCGCCCTGGGCCCGTCCGAGCCGGGTCTTGGGATCGACCTGAACCGCTCGCATCTGAGACAAGTCGATGACCAAGCCGCCGTCGCATACGGCATTGCCGGCCACGTTGTGGCCGCCGCCCCGCACGGCGATCTCGAACCCGTGCTCTCGGGCGGCGCGCACAGCCGCCTGCGCGTCGGCGGTGCCGCGACACTGGACGATGACCGCCGGATGGCGGTCGATGAGGCCGTTGTGGACGCGCCTGGCGGCGTCGTAGGTGGCGGCGCCGGGAAGGATGACGGTGCCCCCCAGATTCGGGCGCAGTGCGGCTGCAGCAGATTCTGAATTCGACATCGGGCCTCCTGAACAGCCTTGCTTGTAACACGACGAGGATGAGCCCGCGGCGTCGTAATGGGCCTCCGGCCGTAGCGTGCCGTCCGCTGGGGTAAAGTCGTGGCGTGACACGACTGCTGCCCCTGCTCCTCGTCTCGCTCGCCGTACCGGTGGTGACTGACCCAGGCCCCCCAGAGAGCCGGCCCTGCCCGTCGCGCCCCCCACGCCGTTCCAGGTAGTCGAGGCCACCATTCCCGAGATGCGTCAGGCCATGGCCGACGGCCGGTTGACGTCGCGGGCGCTGGTCACGCACTACCTGGCCCGCATCGGCATGTACGAGGACCGCGTCAACGCGGTCATCAGCGTCAATCCGCAGGCGCTCGAGGAAGCCGATGCGCGCGACCGCGAGCGCGCCCGTGGCCAGATGCGCGGGCCGCTGCACGGCATTCCGATCGCCCTCAAGGACAACATCCAGGCCACCGGCATGCCCACCACCGGCGGCGCGCTGGCGCTCGACGGCTTCGTGGCGCCCTACGAGGCCACGCTGGTGAAGAACCTGCGTGAGGCCGGCGCGATCATCATCGCCAAGACCGTGTTGACGGAGCTGGCCAACTGGGTGGCCGGCGCGCCGAGCCCGATGCCCGGCAACTACACCGGCGTCGCCGGTCATGCCTACAACCCCTACGACCCGCGCCGCGATCCGCGCGAGGGCGCCGATGACGGCCGCGGCGTGATGAGCACCGGCGGCTCGAGCTCCGGCGCCGGCACCGCGGCGAACTTCTGGGCCGCCAACGTCGGCACCGACACGTCGGGCTCGGTGGTCAACCCCGCGCAGCTCACCATGCTCGTCGGCATCAGGCCGACGACCGGACGCGTGAGCCGCTACGGCATCATCCCGATCACCGCCGACCAGGACACCGCCGGTCCGATGGCGCGCACGGTGACCGATGCCGCCATCCTGCTCGGCGTGATGGAGAGCGCCGCGCCCGACCCGAACGACGCGGCCACCACGCGCTGCACGCCGCCACCCGGGCGCGACTACACGCCGTTCCTGAAACGCGACGCGCTCAAGGGCGCGCGCATCGGCATCCCGCGCGCGTTCTACTACGAGCCACGGCTGATTCCCGGCGAGAAGACGCCGCGCGGCGGGCTCAGCGACGCGTCGGCGGCGCTGATGCGCGAGACCATCGAGGTACTGAAGCGCGAGGGCGCCGTCATCGTCGATCCCGCCGACCTGCCGAGCGTGCTCGACGACACGATCGAGGGCAACACCATCGCGTGGGACACCTGCTCGGGCTTCGAGCGCGGCCGCGGCGGCGACGCCGCCTGCTCGATCGTCTTCAAGTACGGGATGAAGCGCGACTTCAACGCCTGGCTGAAGACGCTCGGCGACAAGGCCCCGCTGACGTCGCTGACCGACCTGCGGACGTGGAACCTCACCCACACGCGCGCCGGCGCGATCCGCTATGGCCAGTCGAACCTCGACATCTCGGACGAAATCGACCTCGAGCGCGACCGGGCGCGCTACGAGGCCGACCGCGCCAAGGACATCCGGCTGGCCGAGACCCGCGGGCTCAAGGCGGCCATCGAGGCCAACCAGCTGGACGCGCTGCTCTTCCCCGGCTGGAACGCGTCGCTGATTGGCTCGCGTCCGGGCTATCCGGAGATCGTCGTGCCCAACGGGATGGTGCCGAACGCGCTCACCGGCGCGGCCGTTCCCCGCCGGGTTCGACGCCAAGCCGGTGCCGTCGGCCGCGGCCTTCGTCGGCCCTGCCGTGCAGCGAGCCGACGCTGATCGGCCTGGCCTACGCCTACGAGCAGGCGTCGAAGAAGCGCGTGCCGCCGCCGGCCACGCCGTAGGCCGGCCAAATCGTCCTTCCCACCCTCGCGGCGCCGACGCATAATCCCGCGCATGGCAAAAGCGCGTCAGTCTCCGAAGAGCTCCGAACGCGGCGGCCGGACCCCGGTCTTCGAGGCGATTCCCTACGCTCGGGTCACGCCGCGGCAGGCGCGGCTGGGGCGCGCGTTCGACGATCTGGTGACCGGCGCCACCGTCACTGACCGGCAGATTCAGGCCCGGCAGCCGGAGATCATCGGCGCCGCCGTCCGCGGCGGCGCCAAGACCGCCGCCAAGGGGTTCCTGAATTTCGCCGGGTTGGCGGGCCTCAGCTGGCCCGACACGCTCTACGTGCCGCGCGATCAGCAGGCGTCGAGCCGGCCCAAACCACCCGACAACCGGCTCTACGAGCACCAGTGGACAAGCGGCACCGGGGTGGGCACGGCGAGCCGCGATTCCGGCGGCATGATGGCCTACGCCGCCGCGGCCACCGATGATCCGTTCAAGATCGAGGACGCTGGCGTCGCCATCACCTACACGCCGGCCAGCCAATTGAGCTACGTGACCTACGAGCCCGACGTCTACTGCTCGCTGGCCTACCGGATGTTCGTCGATTTCTGGCCTCGGTTGATCGCGGGCCAGGTTCGCCTCGGCGCCAGCCTGCTGGTGGCGCAGTGGGTCCGCAGCCCGGTGCTCACCGGCTCGTACGAATTGGTGCGCCTGAACGAGGTGGCCGTCTTCGATTCGCACGCGCAGGATGCCGGGTCGACCGGGTTTGCGAACGTCCGCCACACGCTCACGCGAAACTACGTCAATTCGGCGCTGGGCACGAGGTTTCTCGTGGAAGGAGGCCGGACCTACGCCTTCGGCGTCGGCGCGCGCGTGTGGGTCGATCACAACGTCACCTCCAACTACGGGAAGCAGATTCCCCACGATCCGGCGAGGTTTCGCTTGTACGCCGAGATGACCTGCGCGGTGCCGTTCATGGCGGTCACCGTCCAGCAGGTTCTGGTCCCCTGAGCGGCGACACCGGGTCCTTGACGATCGTGTTCTGGCGCCAGTCGGCGCCCCTATGACCCCGTCTGCGAGGACTTCTGATGACCGCTGACCAAGCCCTCGTGCTGGCTGTTCTCGCCGGCGCACTGGGACTGTTCGCCAAGGGCCCGTGGCGCTACGACCTGGTGGCACTGCTGGCGCTCCTCGTCACGACGCTGGCCGGCCTGGTGCCTGGGGACCAGGCGTTTGCCGGCTTCAGTCACCCGGCGGTGATTGCCGTGGGCGCGGTGCTGGTCGTGAGCCGCGGCTTGCGCAACGCCGGCGTCGTCGACCTGATCTCCCGCGCGCTGCTGCGGGTCGGCAACCGGCAGTGGCTCCAGGTGGCCAGCTTGACGGCGCTGGTGGCCACGTTGTCGGCCTTCATGAACAACGTCGGGGCGCTGGCGCTCTTGCTGCCCGTGGCGGTGCAGATGGCACGGAAGAGCAACCGCGCCCCGTCCTATCTCCTGATGCCGCTGGCCTTCGGCTCGCTGCTCGGCGGCATGACCACGCTCATCGGCACGCCGCCGAACATCATCATCGCGTCGTTTCGCGCCCAGACCGGGGCTCCACCCTTCGCGATGTTCGACTTCGCTCCGGTCGGTCTGGGCATCGCCGTGGCCGGCGTCGTGTTCATCGCCGCCATCGGCTGGCGTCTGATTCCCCGCCGCGACTCGGGCGCCGGCGATTCGGACCTGTTCAAGCTCAACGAGTACGTGGCCGAGGTCACGGTGACGCCCGAGTCACCGTTTGTGGGTCGTCCGCTCCACGAGCTCGAGGACGCGGTCGAGGGGCACACGGTGGTGCTCAGCTTGGCCCGCGGCGATCGCCACCGGCCGGCCCCACCGGGCTCGGAACCGTTGCGGGGCGGCGACGTCCTCAGTCTCGAGGCCGACCCGGAGTCGCTGAAGAGCGTGATGGACAAGGCGAAGCTGAGCCTCGGCCACGCCGACAAGGAACTGCGCGACACGCTGGGATCCGACCAGGTGTCCCTGCTCGAGGCGATCGTCGCGCCCGATTCCAAGCTCGTCGGCAACTCGCCGTGGTCCTTGTATCTCCGCCTTCGCTACGGCATCAACGTCATCGGCGTCGCCCGCTACGGCTCCCGCGTGCGGGGGCCGCTGCGCTCCCTCCTTTTCCATTCGGGCGACGTCATCCTGGTGCAGGGTCCCGCCGAGACGGTCTTCGCCTCGCTCTCGGAGCTCGGGTGCCTGCCGCTGGCGCAGCGCCAGTTGCGCCTCGGCGAACCGCGGCGCATCGGCCTGGCGCTGGGCATCTTCATTGCAGCCTTGACGGTCAACGCGCTCGGCCTCCTGCCGATTCACGTCACGTTCGTGGCGGCGGCCGCGCTGATGACCATGGTCGACCTGCTCTCCTTGAAGGAGGCCTACGAGGCCATCGACTGGCCGATCATCGTGCTGGTGGGGGCGATGATCCCCGTTGGCGCGGCCCTGGAGTCCACCGGAGGGGCGGCGCTCATCGCGCAGGCGATGATCGGCGCCACCGACACCCATGCACCCGCGATGATGGTTGCCGTCTTCCTGGTCGCCACGATGTTCCTCTCGGACCTCGTGAACAACGCCGCCGCCGCCATCATCGTGGCGCCCATCGCGATCAGCACCGCGCGCACGCTCGGCGTGGCCACGGATCCATTCCTGATGGCGGTTGCCGTGGGGGCCTCCTGCGCGTTCCTGACGCCGATCGGCCACCAGAGCAACGCCCTGGTCATGGGGCCGGGTGGGTATCGCTTCGGGGACTACTGGCGCATGGGGCTGCCTCTCGAGCTCCTGATTGCCGTGCTGGCCGTGCCGCTAATCCTGCTGTTCTGGCCGGTCTGATCGTCTCTGAGCGCCCGACGGGCCGCTCCCGTTCAACTTTTGGCGGGTGTTCCGTTTCCCGCCACCGCGGCGAGCAAGCGCTCGACGTCGACGGGCTTCACCAAGTGGACCTCGAACCCGGCCTCCTCGCTCCGTTGAGCGTCCGCGGACAATCCGTAGCCGCTCAATGCCAGCAGTCGAGGGGCCCGGGCGCCCATCTGCAGGCGGATCATCTGGGCCAGCTGATACCCATCGACGCCGGGCAGCCCGATGTCCAGCACCGCCACCGACGGCACCAGCTGCTCGCACAGCCGCAGCGCCGCGGCGGCGTCGTGCGCCACCATCGCGTGATGGCCGACCGCGTCGAGCAGCTGCTGCACCGCCACGGCGGCATCGGTGTTGTCGTCCACCACCAGCACCCGCTGCGGAACGACTGGCGCGGCGGCGCTTTCGGCCGGCGGCGCCAGCCGCGGCGGCCGCAGCGCCGCAGCCAGCGGCAGGGTGACGACGAATTCGCTGCCGCGTCCAACGCCGGGGCTGTAGGCGGCAACGCTACCGCCGTGCAGCGCCACCAGCGATTTCACCAGCGCCAGGCCGATGCCGAGCCCGGAGCGATCCTGTGACGCGTGCGCCTGGTAGAACATGTCGAACACCCGCGGCAGCAGCTGGCCGTCGATGCCGATCCCGTTGTCGCGGACCCCGATGCGCACGGTCGTCCCCTCGCGCGAGGCGGTGATCTCGATGCGCTCCTCATCGGGGCTGTACTTGACGGCGTTGATCAGCAGATTGCCGATCACCTGGGCCATGCGCCGGATGTCGACGCGCACCGGCAGGCCGGCCGCCGGCACGTCGACGACGAGCGTGTGCCGATGCTTCTCGAGCAGCGGCCGCGTCATCTCCACGGCCCGGGCCACGAACTCCGCCGTCTCGACGTCCTCCGTCCGGATATCGACCTTGCCGCGGGTCACCCGGGCGATGTCGAGCAGGTCGTCGACGAGCGCCGTGAGGTGCGCCACCTGCCGCTCGATGACCTGATGTTCGCGCGACAGCGTGCCGCCGCCGCGCAGCTTCATGATGGCCATTACCGTGACAATCGGCGCCAGCGGGTTGCGCAGCTCGTGGCCCAGCATGGCCAGGAACTCGTCCTTCGCGCGCAAGGCGGCTTCGCGTTCGTAGAGCGCACTGGCCGTGCTCAGGGCGCTGCCGGCCAGGCTGGCGGCGGCGCGCAGCACGACGGCGTCGACCGGACCGGGGAACTCCGGGTCGGTGCTGGCCACCGAGATGATGCCAGCCCGTCCGGCGTAGTTCATCGTGAGGCGCACGACGCGCGCGGCTCCGAGCGGCGTGGCTACCCACGCCGTGGCGGCTTCAGGGGCCAGGCCGATGCCGTCGAGGCAGGTGAACTCCGCCCAGTCCGGCGCCGGCAGGTCGACCGGCCGCCCCGCCACCCGCAGCGATTCCACGGGCGGCTCGCTGAGCCTCAGCGGCACGTGCACGTGACACGCGTCGATCGGAAGGAGGCGCTCCACGGCGTCGGCCAGCAGTTCGACCAACGCGTGCGGTTCTTCCCCGCCGAGCAGCGCCGGCAGGGCCAGCAGGGACATCACGTCCCGCAGGCAACGGCGCAGCTCCACCTCCGACGCGATGCGCAGCGGCGGCTCAGGCAGTGGTTCGACTTTGCCTTGCATCCGGGCCCGTCTGGGTGCGGGCGGCGGCGGCCTGCTTCTGATTGCGCGCGCGTAGCTCCAGCAGGAGCTGCGCCGGCGGGACGTAGAAGGGATTCTGATGCAGCACGTTGCCGATCAGCGTCAGCGGATGGGAACGCAGGATGTCCATCATCATCGCCCCGGAGATCCGGCTGCTGTCGTAGACGCACACTGCCAGCTGCCGCGATTCCGTCAGCACCTCGTTCACCCTCGCCTCGAACTCCAGGACCTCTTCGGTGCCCGGATTCCCTTTCAGGGTCCACCCCATGTTCCCCATGATGCGCATCTTGGGGTAGCCGCCCTCGACACCCGCGGCGATCACCGCGTTGATCGCCCCCAGCATCCGTTCCTGCGCGAACGTTCCGCCACTGAGGTAGGCGTCGTCCCACGACAGGACGTCGAGCTGGCCGCATTGACGGCAGCGCTCGGTCTCGATGCCCGCGGCCTCGAGTCTGGTGAGGTGATCCGAGAGCAGCGCCGGGTCGACGATGTGAACCGACTTCTCGCCCCGATCGAGCCCCTCCTTGAAGAAGGGTCCGAGCACGGCGTACTCGTCGTCGCGGCTGTCGAAGAAGGCGCAAACATGGTAGTAGTCGCCCACCGGCCGGCCGGCCAGCGATGGAGAAGCGGATTCCTGAGGGGCTGGATTCGACACGTTCGTCCTCTTTCGACTGGTTTCGGGAGGGGGGGCAAGCCAGCGCGGTCAGGGCTGCCGCGAGGAGGTGGCCACCGGTGGAGTATACGGCAGCGAGGAGACCGTCCGAGGGCGCATGCAAACCGTGCCGGCGATCAGGAGTCGACTTCGCGTTTCGTCACTGGCGCGGGTTCCGGCCGGTCGCACCAGGCAAGGCGCGGGCCGCGACGATGCTGACCGACGCGGTCGGCGGATCGAAGACGACATACGCCTCGCGCCGGTGCAACTGCCCGAGCACCTGCGCCACCTTGTCGTCGAGCGCCGTTTCGTGCAGGCCGTAGTCGGTGCCCTCGCGCAGGACGAACGACTCGATCACCGCGCGCAGCGTGTCGGGCGCCAGATCCTCGGGCGCCAGGTGAATGGGCGGCGCATCCCCAGCCTCGCCGTCCTGGCGTTCGTCGCAGTCGTCGCGGTCGTCGCGGTCCATGAACTCTCCACACTACAACGAACGCCTCCACTTCTCGACCGGCATGGGCGCGCCCGCGGGCGCCGCCAGGACGAGGCGCTATAGTGGCTGGATGCACGGGGCGCGCGTCCTCATCTACACCAAGCCAGGCTGCCACCTGTGCGACGACATGCTCGACCTGCTGGAGGCCGCCCTGCGCGGCACCGGCATCGGCATCGCCGAGCGCAACATCGCGCTCGACCTCGACGACTACGAGAAGTACAAGCACGACATCCCGGTCCTGATGATCGATGGCCGCCTGGTGGCGCGTCATCGTATCGCCGAGCCCGCCCTGGCGGCGGCGCTGCGCGAGGCCGGACTGCGCTAGACAGAATCCGAGACCTCCGGCATGCCACACCTCTTTGAACCGCTGTCGATCCGCGGCGTCACCTTCCCCAACCGCGTGTTCGTCTCGCCGATGTGCGAGTACTCCGCCGTCGATGGCCTGGCCAACGACTGGCACTTCGTGCACCTCGCCAGCCGCGCCGTGGGCGGTGCCGGCCTGGTGATGACGGAAGCCGCGGCAGTCACTGCCGAGGGACGCATCAGCCCCGAGGATCTCGGGATCTGGACCGACGGCCACATCGAGCCGCTGGCGCGGGTCGTCCGCTTCATCCATGAACAGGGCAGCGTCGCCGGCATGCAGCTGGCCCACGCCGGTCGCAAGGCCAGCACCTATCGGCCGTGGAGCGGCGAGGGCGCGGTGGCCGTGGAGCAGGGCGGCTGGACCAAAGTCGTGGCGCCGAGCGCGGTGGCGTTCAGCGGCAACTACCCCCTGCCGCAGGCGCTCACGGCCGACGGCATCGGCGAAGTGGTCGCGGCTTTCGCCAGCGCGGCCCGGCGGGCCCACGCGGCGGGCTTCCGGGTCATCGAGGTGCACGCGGCGCACGGCTACCTGCTGCACGAGTTCCTGTCGCCGCTCAGCAATCAGCGCACCGACGATTACGGCGGGTCGTGGGCCAACCGCACCCGGCTGTTGCTCGAGGTGGTGGCGGCCGTGCGTGACGAGTGGCCCGACCACCTGCCGCTCTTCGTTCGCATCTCGGCGACCGACTGGGCCGAGGGCGGCTGGGACCTGCCGCAGTCGATTGCGCTGGCGCGTCTGCTGCGGGCGGCTGGCGTGGATCTAGTGGACTGTTCGTCGGGGGGCAACGTGGCCGGGGCGCGCATTCCGCTCGGGCCCGGTTACCAGACGGAGTTCGCCCACGAGATCGGCCGCCAGGCCGAGATCCGCACGGCGGCCGTCGGCCTGATCACCACCGCCGTGCAGGCGGAACACATCGTCTTCACCGGCCAGGCGGATGCGGTGTTCATCGCCCGCGAACTGCTGCGCGATCCCTACTTCCCGCTCCGGGCCGCGCGCGAACTGGGTCAGGCGATTACCTGGCCGGCGCAGTACCTGCGCGCCGCGCCGCACGGCGCCAAACCGCGCCTGCCGGCGCCCGAGGTGGACCGCTAGGACGCGCCCGTTCCGGATCAGTGCGTCATGGCGTAGAGCAGGATATCGACGCCGACCGCGTAGGCCTCGGGCGAGAACTGGAAGAAGTAGTCGGGGTCCTCGCCTTCCCGCTCCCACGGGTCGGGCAGGTCGGTGTTGTGCACCATCACCACCATGACGCGGCCGTGGGCATCGGTGATGCCGCGCGCGTCCGGCGGCGCCGCGTCGCCGTTCCAGCGTTCGATGGTGCCGCCGCCGCTGCGCCGCCAGGTCATGATCGAGGCCATCTGCGGCAGCCGGGTCACCGGGAACATGGTGTTCCACATCGGGTGACCGGGTGGGGTCAGGTCGATGGTGGGGTGCTGCGCCGGCGGCAGGATCTTGCGCATTTCCTCGTCGAACTGCTCGCGGGCCCAGTCGCCGTGGTAGTCCGAGACGAGGAGGAAGCCGCCTTTGAGCAGGTAGTCCCGCAGCCGGAGGCCTTCGGCCTCGGTGAAGCGCGCCGTCCCGGCATCCTCCATGAACAGGAACGGGCACTGGAAGAGCGCGTCGTCGGTCAGGCGGACGACGACGGCATCGGGAAACGGCTCGCCGCCCTCATCGACCATGGTCACGCGGACCTTGGTCAGCTCGGCGATGCGCACGCTGAAGTTGAAGTCGGCGCCGGGATAGTCGGTGCTCCACCCCTGCTTCTCCCGGCGATCGCTCCTGAAGATCGCCCGGCAGAAGTGGAAGTTGCCGTCGAACGTGGTGGCCGTGGGAAAGCGCGGCGGCACGCGCCCGTAGCCGCCCGACCAGATGCGCTGTGCCTCGACCACGCCGGCGCCAGCCCCGAGCAGCGCGAGGAAGCCGAGCACGGTCCAGGCCAAACGCCTGCGGCCAACCAGGGCGATCACCTCCCAAGCATAGTGCGAGGCGATTCCCGGCGGCGGTTTTCAAGCCCGGCCGGCGACGGCCGATTGCCCCTTCGTGCGGGGCCGCCCCTTCGTCGATGTCCTGGATGACGCGCTGCAAGCCCGGCCGGCCGCCCGGCCCGACGTCGGCGCCGCCCGCCATTTCGCGGCCCCGTCGCCACTCCCCTTTTTGTTCGCCTCGATGCCGCCGCCCGGCACGCGCGCCCGCGCCGCCTACGTCCGCGCCTCAGGGCCGCCGGTCTCTGCCGCCGCCACCGCGCCACGGTCGGCACGGCTGCTCACTCCGTCACAGCAGCAGGCGTTCGACGGTCTCAACGCGCTCGGCGGCTGCCTGCCGGCCGGCTTCACCGCCGGCGAACTGCGCGCGGCGTATCGCCAGCTGGCCGTTCGCCTGCACCCGGATCGGCATCAGCAGCGCGGCGACAGCGACCACGCCGGTCTGGCCCGCGACTTCGCCACCGCCGCCGGCCACTACCAGACGCTGCTGGTCCTCTTCCCGCGCCACTGACGTCCGCGGCGTGCCCTAGCGGAGAATCTTCTTCTTGTCGGCGGCCTCGTCGAGCCGCGCCAGGACGCGGGCCGCGATGTCGTCGGCCAGGCTCTCGCCGGCCAGGATCGGCGACGCCACGCGACCGATCGGCGGCGGCCCCGCCGCCACGCCCGAGAGCCGGCGGTCGGCCAGGTGCTCGGCGGCGTCCTGCGAATCGATGCCGGTGGCGATCTCGCGCAGCAGCCCGTCTTTCAAGTCGTAGACGAGGCCATGCAGCACCGGGCGGCGGCCGCGGGCCCAGGCCTGCTGGACGATCGGGGTCTCGGACAGGTGATAAAGCTGCTCGAGCACGTTCAACTCGACCAGCCGGTCGAAGCGCGCCTGCGGATCGGTGAGGGCGTCGAGTTCCTGCATGTTCCAGCGCAGCACGTTCCGGATCGGGCCGAGCCAATGGTCCACCAGGCCGTGCTGCTGGCCGGACATCGCCGCCTTGACGCCGCCGCAGCCGTAGTGTCCGGTCACCAGGATGTGCTTCACGTCGAGCACGTCGACGGCGTACTGCAGCACGCTCATGGCGTTGAGATCGCTCGGCATCACCAGATTGGCGATGTTGCGATGCACGAACAGCTCGCCCGGCATGGTGCCGGTCACGGTGTTGGCCGGCACGCGGCTGTCGGCGCAGCCGATGTAGAGGAACAGCGGCTCCTGGCGCTGCGCGGTCTCGCTGAAGAAGCCGGGGTTGTCGGCCTGCACGCGCTCGGCCCAGGCACGATTGCCTTGAATGATGCGGCGATATTCTTCCATGGGAATCCCGGACGTCAGTGGTGATGAATGTGGTGCGTGGGCGTCAGCTCGGTGTCGGGAATGCCGACCAGCCGGTAGTCGATGCCGCGCAGCCGCGCGGTGTCGCGGAAGATGTGCAGCACTTCGAGCGCGTCGTGGTCGAAGCGGGTGGTGCGGCGGCCGTCGATCTCGACGCGGGTGCCCGGTTTCAGTCCGTTCAGGGCCCGCGAGATGCTCGCCTTGCTGAGGAAGGTGACCTGCTCGGGCAGCGCGTAGCGGGTCAGCACGGCGCCGGGCGGGCTGACCCGCGTCAGCACCGGGCTGTGCAGGTGCTCGAAGACGATGAAGGCGACGCCGACGGCGAAGCCGACGCCGATGCCGCTGCAGCAGGTCGGTGAAGACGATGGCCACGACGGTGGCGACAAACGGGATGAAGTGGCTGTAGCCGAGATGCCAGGCATTGCGCCACAGCGACGGCGCGGCCAGGCGGAAGCCGGTCACCAGCAGCACCGCGGCGATGGCCGCCAGCGGAATGCGGTTGAGCGCCGCGCCCAGGGCCAGCACGGCCACGAGCATCAGGGCGCCGTGCACCATCACCGACAGGCGCGAGCGCGCGCCGGCATCGACGTTGGCCGAGGAACGAATCATCACCCCGGTGAGCGGCAGGCCGCCGAGCACCCCCGACACCATGTTGCCGACGCCTTGCGCCATGAGCTCGCGGTTCATCGAGGCATCGCGCCGGAGCGGATCGAGCTTGCGGGTGGCCTCGAGGCTGAGCAGCGATTCGAGACTGGCCACGAGGCCGATGATGACCGCCAGCTGCCACACCGCCGGGCTCGACAGCGCGCTCCAGTCGGGCAGCACCAGGTGGCGCATGATGTCGCCGTTCTGGCTCGTCGGCAGCGTGACCAGGTGCGTGCCGCGCACCGCCAGTTCGGGCAGGTAGACGCGGAACAGCTCGTTCAGGCCGACGCCGACGCCGACCGCGAGCAGCGGCGCCGGCAGCAGCCGCACGCGCGCGAAGGGCGAGCGCGGCCACCACAGCATGACGGCCACGCCGAGCAGCGCGGCCAGCACCGCGCCCGGCTGGATCTGCTGCAAGGCGGCCGCCAGCGTGCTGAGCGTGGTTTCACCCGACGACTCGATGAAGGACATGTCGCCTTCCGCATCGGCGTCGTAGCCGACCGCGTGCGGCACCTGCTTCAGGATGAGCGTGATGCCGATGCCGGCGAGCATGCCCTTGATGACCGACGAGGGCACGTAGTAGGCGAGCGCGCCGGCGCGAGCCGCGCTGAGCAGCAACTGCAGCACCCCGGCGAGCACCACGGCCGGGAGGAGCCGCTCGAAGCCGCCGACCTGCTGGATGCCCAGCAGCACGATCGGGGTCAGGCCCGCGGCCGGACCGCTCACCATCAGCGACGAGCCCGAGAGGGCGCCGACGACCAGGCCGCCGACCACGCCGGCCACGACCCCGGATACGAGCGGCACGCCCGAGGCCACGGCGATGCCGAGGCAGAGCGGCAGAGCAACGAGGAACACGACGACGCCGGACGGCAGGTCGTCCCGCCAGGTGTCGAAGAACGAGGTTCGGGAAGCGTTCAGGACGTCGCTGCGGACGACACCCGCCTCCGCCAGTTGAGTTGCCATGGCGCGCACCGTACTTCGTGGGTTAGGTCGACGTGAGCCGACGACCGTGCCGGCCCGGCGATCATAATTCGGCCGGAGTATCTTGCCAACACGGCGATGTTCCGGCTGTCATCAACCGTCACCGAGGCTTCGGAGGAGCGACCACGCGCACGCGCGGCTGCACGGCGGAGCCGGTCGATCAGTCGGCTTCGATCCACTCCGGCGTGGGCATGATCGATTCTTGCGGCGCCGGGCCGGGATCGGGACGGCCCGAGCCTTCGAGGCGGCTGATGGCCCGCACCGTCATATCGTGATCGCAGGAGATCTGGCACGACAAGCGCACTCCGGTGAGGCCGCGGGCGACCAGCCGTTCGTGTTCCGCCACGGTCTGCTTCACCGGTTCGCCGTCGATGAACTCGATCCGGCAGGTGGTGCAGCGGGCGTTGCCGCCGCAGGCGTGGAGGATGTCGACCTTGGCATCGCGTTCGATGGCCAGCACCAGCCGCTTGCCGTCCGCACCTCGAACGTTCCGTATCCTTCGACTGTCAATTTGGGCATTATCCGATTGTACAGTCGTGACCCGGCGCGCCGCGGCGTTCCGCCGGCCTCGAGCGAAACATCGTGCCGTCCGGCTGGGGTCACCACGGGCTGCCGAAGTACAGTCGCAGACGTCCCGACCGCCATGGCCACTCTCGACGACGACATCGACCGGTTGTACCAGGGTCCGCTCGGGGCGTTCACCGACGCCCGAAACGCCCTGGCCAAGGCCGCCCGGCGCCCGGACCTGAAGAAGCTCGAGAAGCCGAGCCTGCCGGCCTGGGCGATCAACCAGCTCCACTGGCATCACCGGCCGGTGCTGGAGCAGCTCATCGCCGCCGCCGGGGCGCTGCTCGAACAGCATCAGCGGACGCTGGCCGGCGGGCGGGCGGAGATCCAGAAGGCCGAGCAGGCCCACCGCGACGCGGTCCGACAGACGCTGACGGTGGCCCGGGAGGTGTTGCGAGGCAGCGGACACCCGGATACGGCCGCAACTCTCGATGCCGTCCGCAACACCCTGCAGGCCCTGCCCGCGCCAGAAGCGCAGGGACGCTTGACGCGGCCGCTGGCGCCGCGGGGCCTGGAGGCGCTGGCCGGTCTCGTGCTGAAGTCGCGGCCGGGGCCGACCTCCCCTGAATCGCCGGCCCGCGGCAGCGACGCCCAGGCCGATGGCGCGGCCGCAGGCGACGACGGCGCGGCCACGCGACGACGCGAGGCGGCGCGGTTCGGCAGCCGCGCCCAGGCCGACCGGGAAGCCGCCCGTGAAGCGGAACGCACCCGGCAGCGCGCCGAGACGGAGCAGGCCGAACGCGAGCGCACACGCCGCCGTGAAGCGGCGGCCGCGCTTGCGGCAGCCCGCACCGAGCTGGCGCGCGCCGACGCCGAGGCCGCGGCCGCGGCCCGCGCCTACCAACAGGCCGAGCGCGAGTTGAAGACGCGAGCCGCCGAACGAGACGCCGCCGAGGCGGCGCGCCGCCGCGCCCAGCGCGTGGTGGACGCCGCCGGCAGCGACTGAACCCGGCGCTCATCGCCGCGGACGGCAGCGCCGACGATTACTTCCGGAGCACGAACTGGTTCATCACCAGGAGGTCCAGCCCCGAGCCGTAGAAGACGCGCACCGCATCACGCGGACTGCACACGATCGGCTCGTGGAAGCCGTTGAACGAGGTGTTGACCACAAACGGCAGGCCGCTGTCGGCGCCGACGGCGTCGAGGAGATGCGCGAAGCGTGGCCGCCCGTCCGCGGCCACCGTCTGGACCCGCACGGTGGCGCCCGCCGCCGGCAGCGCGTGCCGGAAGCGCGCTGGATCGCGGGGCAGGTAGTCGCACTCCATGAACGGCGCCCGCTCGGGGCCATCGAAGTGCTCGGCCACGGCGGCCTCGGTTCCGGCCAGCGCGTAGCCGCGCCACGGCTCGCGCTTCTTCAGGAAGTGGTTGAGGTTCTCGAGCACGTAGGGCTGCGTGGGACTGGCCAGGATGCTCCGGGCGCCGAGCGCGCGCGGCCCCCATTCCATGCCGCCGTCGAACCAGCCCACCAGGTGCCCGGCCCGCAACGCCTGCACCGTCGCGGCAATCACCCCGCCCTCGGATTCCCACGAGTAATTCAGCTTGCAGTTGTCGAGCACCGCCTTCACTTCCTCGGCGGAATACGACGGCCCGAGAAACGGCGACACCGGCGCCGGGGCCGTGCCCAGCGCGCTCAAGGCCGCGCCCACGGCCAGGCCGCTGTTGCCGGGATCGATGGGCACGAAGACGTCGGCGAAGATGCCGGCGCGCTTCACGCGGGTGTTGATGAACGAACGGTGGAAGAGCGTGCCGCCGACGCACAGCCGATCGACGCCGAGGTGCTGCTGCACGCCGCGCAGCAGTTCCAGCAGCAGATCGGCCAGGCGCCCCTGCGCCGACGCGGCCAGGCGGGCCCGCGTCAGCGTGCCGTGGTCGTCGCCGCCGCCGGCCCAGGCCTCCAGACGCGACTCGAGGTCAGGATCGACGGCGAGGACGCCGTCGCGCCACTCGAAGAGCGCGTCGACGCGGGCATCGCGGGCCTCGGGTTCGAGACGCGCCAACGCCTCGAGCCGCTGCCCGGCGGCGGCCGTGTGGAAGCCCAGGCCGGCGGCCACCCGCGCATAGGCGGGCGCAAAGCCGGGGCCGGTCGCGGGCCACTCGACGCGGGTCACCGTGGATTCGCTCCCCAGCCACACGCTCGTGCCCGGCGCGTCGGCGTCGCAGATGACGATGGCCGCCGAGGTGAACGGAGAAGTCAGGTAGGCCGTGCCGGCATGCGCGTGATGGTGGCCGAGCGCGGTCACCGGCGCGATGCCGGGTGGCAGGCCCTCGCCGGCGCCGTCGACGACCACGTACTCGTCCACGTCGCGGCGCGCGTGGCCGCCCCGGCTGAGCAGCAGGTCCAGCGCGTCGGTCGGGAGGCCCGCCGCCCCGGCCATGCCGCGCACCCGGGTGACCCGTTCCTGCGCGCACACTCCCACCAGTCGTGGCCCCTCGGCCACGGCGGCGGCGCCGTCGCGGGCGCCGCCATTCAGTCCGGCCACTCTCATCAGGTCACTCCGTTGCCGTCGGCGGCGGAAGCGCCCGCCGGTATGGCTCGAACAGAGTGTAGATGAACCGCGGGTCACGGGGCGCGGCCGCCCGGGGCGGCACCCGGACGGCGGAGCCGGCAGCGCCCGCCGGGCTACGGCGCGGCGGGCAGCAGGCCCTTGTCGGCCAGCACCGGCGGGCGCCGGTGGCGGGTCGCCTGCTCCCAGGCAAACGCGAACCCGAGCAGGTCGCCGTCGCGCCACGGCCGGGCCGAGAACTCGAGGCCGAACGGCAGGCCGCCCGGGTACCAGCCGCCGGGCACGACCACGGCGGGCACGCCGATCATGTTGACCCAACTCGTCGCCGAGTGCGGACCGCTGCTGAGGGCGCCGTCCTGCGGCATGGTCTCGTCGGGCGGCGGAATCTGGATGGCGGGATAGACGTAGCCATCCAGCTTGAGGCGGTCGAGCGGTTCCAGGTAGGCCGCCAGGGTGAGGCGGCGCGGACCGAAGTAGTTGGCCTCGGCCTGCGCATCGGTCTCGAGCCGCCGGTGCGGAACCCTGAGGCCGGCGAGGGCGCCGATGTGCGTGTCGTCGCCGGCCGTAATCGGCGAGAAGGGCGCGCCGACGGCCCTGGCGTACTCCGCCGGCGATTTGTAGTGCACCGGGCCGAACTCCTTCAGGAACTGCTCCGGCCCCTGGCGCACGTAGGGATACGTGCCGACGCGGCTGGCGAGACGCGCGAAGCTCTCGGGCAGGACCGTGTCGTCGACGACGACGGTGGCCCCGAGCGCGCGGAGCTGATCGAGCGCGGCCATGAACGCGGTGCGCGTCCGGGGGTCGAGCGGCGTGGCGGCTTTGGCGCGCTCCCGGGCCGCCGCCGCCTCGGGCACCGCGGCGTGGAGGCCGTGGAACGGGATGCCGCTGCCTTCGAGGATGAACGCCGGCACGCCGAAGCGCTTCCCGTTGAGCGCGTCGGCCTTGAGGTACTGCGTGTATGGTCCTGGCTGCGCGAGCGCCGCACTGCCTTCGGTGCGGGCGTCGAGCGGGTCGGGGCCGGCCATCACCGACAAGGCGATGGCCGCGTCGGTGACGGTCCGGCTGATCGGGCCGGTGTTGTCGAGCAGCCAGTCGAGCGGCGCGATGCCGGCGATGCTGACCAGGCCGCGCGTCGGATACACGCCGACCAGCGCGCTCGTGGCGGCCGGCATGCGGATCGAGTTCCCGGTGTCGGTGCCGGTGCCGAGCACCGCCAGGTTGGCGGCCACCGCCGTGACCGTGCCGCCCGACGACCCACCGGGTGAGAAGCGCACGTCGTAGGCGTTGCCGGTGCGGCCGAACGAGCTGCTGCGGTTGGTGTCGCTATTGGCGAAGTCGGGCATGTTGGTGTGCCCGAGGATGACCGCACCGGCCGCGCGCAGCCTGGCGACCACGGCGGCATCACGCGGCGCGACAAGTTCGCGTCCGGGAATAGTGAAGCCCACCCATCCGGCCGTCGTCACCTTCCCTTCAATACTGGTGTTCGCCTTGATCACGACGGGCACGCCCCACAGCGGCCCGCGCGTCCCCCCGCCAGCGGCGGCTTCGCGGTCGAGCGCCGCGGCCCGCGCCCGCGCCTCGCCGTCCATCACCGTCTCGACCGCCCGGTAGACGCCGTTGTAGGCGCGGATGCGGGCGAGATGCCAGTCGACCACCTGCGCGACGGTGTAAGTGCGGCGGTCGTAGAACGCGTGGAGCTGCGGCACCGAGACCTCGAGCAGGTCGGTGTCGATGGCCGGCGCCGCCGGGGCGGGTGGGGCCGGGGGGCCGGCGCACGCCGCCATCACCCCTGCCAGCACCACGACGAGCAGCGGCCGCCCGGTCACTGTGGCCGCGTCCCCGCCGGCGCGAGCGTCGGGTACTTGATGCCGAACTGCGCCTCCATCTGGTCCATGTAGGTCTTGTACTTGGCCGGGTCGAAGTAGTACTTGCGCATCTCGGGGCGGTAGCGGTCCATCGTGGCCTTGTTCATCCAGATCGCCGGCTTGTCGTCGGGACGGATGAAGGGCACGTAAGTGCGCTGCTTGAGTTGCACGTTCTCGAAATACTCGCGGGCCTGCCGGACCAGTTCGGGACGCAGGATGAGCTCGAGCGCCGTCATCGCCTCCACCCGCGCGCCGGCGTTCACGCCCTTGTGCGCAATGGGCGTGGCCATGGGGATGGCGTTGGCCCAGTTGTGGCCGGGGCCCGCCTGGAAGTTGGCCGGGTAGCTCAGGGACACCGTGGGCACGTTCCAGGTGACGTCGCCGATGTCGTCGGACGGGCCGCCGAACTTTTCCTCGTCGGGAATGCGCTCACGGCCGCGCAGCGCCCCGATGGCGCCGCTGGCCAACCCGATCTCCGGCACCTTCATCACCCGCTGGGTGGCCTTGGCCAGGGCCACGTCGGCCTCGCTCCACGTGGGCAAGCCGACCTGCACGATGTTGGCGTGCATGGTCTCGGCCAGCGTGCGGTTGGTGTGCCGCGGCCAGGCCGTGCCGAGCACGCGCGAGGTCCACGTGGTGTTGGTCATCAGCGCCGCGCCCTGGGCCATCTTGTCGCCAATGTCCCACATGTTGCGGATGGCCTCGTCGTCGGTCTCGCGGAAGTAGTACCAAACGCCGGCGTTGCGCGGCACGACGTTCGGCTGATCGCCGCCGTTGGTGATGACGTAGTGCGTGCGCTGCGCCAGCCGCAGGTGCTCGCGCCGGTAGTTCCAGCCAGCGTTCATGAGCTCGACGGCGTCGAGCGCGGATCGCCCGCGCCACGGCGCCCCGGCGCTGTGCGCGGTCTCGCCCTCGAACTGATACTCGACCGAGACCAGGCCGCTGCCGCCGCCGTCGCCCCAGCTGGTCGAGAGATTCGAGCCGACGTGGTTGTAGATCAGCACGTCGACGTCCTTGAAGAGTCCGGCGCGCACGAAATGGGCCTTGGTGCCGAGCAGTTCCTCGGCCACGCCCGGCCAGATCATCAGCGTGCCCGGCAGCTTTTCGCGCTCCATGACGCGCTTCACGGCCAGGGCGGCCACGATGTTCAGCGGCGTGCCCGAGTTGTGGCCCTCGCCGTGCCCGGGCGCCCCCGCGATCATCGGGTCGTGAAAGGCCACGCCCGGCTTCTGGTTGCCCTGCGGGATGCCGTCGATGTCCGAACCGAAGGCCACCACCGGATGGCCCGAGCCCCACTTGGCCACCCACGCGGTGGGGATGCCGGCGACGCCGTCCTCGACGGTGAAGCCGTGGCCGCGCAGCAGCGCGCCCAGATACTTCTGGGTCTCGACCTCCTGGAACCCGATCTCGCCGAAGCTGAAGACCATGTCGTTCATCTGCTGGCCCAGGTCGTACATCGCCGGCGACGAGACGTCGGCGTCGACCAGCGCCTTCAGCCGGGCCACGCGAGCGTCGACTGGCGCCGGCGCGGCTACCGCCGCCTGGGGCGGCACTGGGACCGGCGCCGGCGGCTGCGCCTGCGGCAGGGCCGCTGCCATCGCCATCACGCCGCACGCCACGAGTGCTGTCGCCGTCGTCTTCATAGCCGTCCCCTGGAAGTGGTGGGTGGTCACGCTCGCGAGTCGCGCGGATTATCTCTCCGGGCGAGGCGGATTGGAACCCGAGTCACGCCGGCCGCAGCCCGGTTTCGTCCTCGGCCGGCCGGGGCCATGAGGGACTTCGCGGCCCGAGCACGCCTTGTGGATCGACGCGCCCCGGCGCCGCGGCCGCGGCCACCAGGCCACGATCCGGAAGGCCTGTGCGGGTGTAGCATCGGGCCGAACGCGGCCCGGGCGCGCACACGGGAGGCAGCATGGCCAAGATCAAGGCGGCGGTGAGGAAGCAGACCTACGAAAGTTATGTGGCCTCGGCAAAGGTGGCGGCCCGGAAGCTCGGGACCCCGGCCGCAGCCTCGGCCTACAAGATCGAAGTGCGGTTCCTGGGCGGACTGACGACCGCGCAGAAGAACGCGTTCAAGTCCGCCGCCGATCGCTGGACCCGGGTCATCGTCGGGGATCTGCCGAGCGTGCAGGTGGACGGCGAGATCGTCGACGACCTGCTGATCCTGGCGCAGGGCGTCGCCATCGACGGCCCGGGCGGCATCCTGGGTCAGGCCGGTCCGACCCACGTGCGCCCCGCCGGCGCCGGCACGAGCGCGTTCCTGCCGGTCAAGGGCATCATGTCGTTCGACACCGCCGATCTGGCCAAGATGCAGCAGGACGGCACCCTCAAGGACGTGATCACCCACGAGATGGGCCACGTCGTCGGCATCGGCACCATCTGGGCGCTCAAAGGCAAGCTGAAGGGCGCCGGCACCACGAACCCGCGCTTCACGGGTAGCGCCGCCAAGACCGAATACGGCAAGCTCAAGGCGGGCGCGGCCGCGGAGGTGCCGGTCGAGAACAGCGGCGGCGCCGGCACCCGCGACGGGCACTGGCGCGAGACGGTCTTCCGCACCGAGCTGATGTCGGGCTTCATCGCCGCGGCCAACAACCCCCTCAGCCGCATGACCGTCGCCAGCCTCAAGGACCTGGGCTACCAGGTGGATCTGACCCGGGCCGAGCCCTACAGCCTGCCCGACCTGTTCGCCCTCGCGGCGGCCGGGGCCGGCACCACGCACGGTCATCCCCACGCCCTGCCGATCTTGCCGATCACGCTGCCCGAAGGCAGTCTGGTGCCCTGAGTGGTCGCGCCATGAAGGGCATGCGCCGGCCGGCGATCGTCGTGCTGCCGGACTCGGCGCTGGTAGCGGCGCGGAACCTGGTGCGGCCGAAGCCGAACCGCTTCACCCACGAGGTCCGGACGCCGCAGCCCTTCACCTTCGGCGATCGTGCCGCGGCGCCACCAGACGGCGAGTTCGACGCCGGGGCCCGGGTCGTGCTGATGGTGCGGTACCGCGGCGATGCGTGCCGAGTGGTCGACGCCCGCGGGCGCTACGTGCGCACGAGTTTCGCGGGCCTGCGTCCGCTGCGCGGGTCCGGGGACTAGCACGGTGCATCTTCGCGATGCTCTCGGAGCATGGTTCTAACGGAGTCCATGAGCTGCTGATAGGTTCCACAATTAAGTCCTATTGGACATGACGATGTCCCATTCGATTCAATATCGTCATGAACAATGCGGACCTCGCGTGGATGCTGGTCAGCACCGCCCTGGTGCTGTTGATGACACCGGCGCTCGGCTTCTTCTACGGCGGCATGGTCCGCTCGAAGAACGCCCTGAACACGCTGATGATGAGTTTCGCGGCGCTCGGTCCGGTGGCCGTGGTGTGGGCGCTGCTCGGCTACTCGCTGGCGTTCGCGCCGGGCTCGCCGGCGCTCGGCTCGCTGGCCTACGCCGGGCTGCGGGGCGTGGACCTGCAGCCGCAGGGCACCATCCCGCACCTGCTCTTCATGGCCTATCAGGGCACGTTCGCGATCATCACCGCCGCGCTGATCTCCGGCGCCGTGGTCGAGCGCCTGCGCTTCAGCGCCTACCTGGCGTTCGTCGTCGTGTGGGTGCTGGCCGTCTACGCGCCGGTAGCCCACTGGGTGTGGGGCGGCGGCTTCCTGGCTACCGCCGGTGCGCTCGACTTCGCCGGTGGCGCCGTGGTGCACGTCAACGCCGCGGCGGCGGCCCTGGTCGCGGCCATCGTCGTCGGCCCGCGCAAGGACTACGGCCGCCACGCGATGCTGCCGCACAACGTGCCCTTCACCCTGCTCGGCGCCGGCCTGCTGTGGTTTGGCTGGTTCGGCTTCAACGCCGGCAGCGCCCTGGCCGCCAACACCACCGCGGTGCTGGCCTTCGTGAACACGCTGCTGGCCCCGGCCGCGGCCCTGGCCACCTGGACCCTCCTCGACCTCTTCCGCGAGGGTCGCGTCACCGCCGTCGGCGCTGCCACAGCCATCGTCGTCGGCCTGGTCGCGGTCACGCCGGCCGCCGGCTTCGTCGGTCCGGTCGCCGCCCTGGCCCTCGGCGGCCTGGCCGCCATTCCCAGCTACTTCGCCCTCATCTACCGCGCCCGCACCACCCTCGACGACTCGCTCGACGTGGTCGCGGCGCACGGCCTGGGCGGCGCCACCGGCGCGGTGCTGACCGGCATCTTCGCTGATCCGGCCTGGAGCGGCGGGCCGAGCGGCCTGCTCACCGGCAACCCGTGGCAGGTGCCGGTGCAGGTGGGGAGCGTGCTGCTCGTCGCCGCCTACAGCGCCGCGGCCACCTTCGGCATCCTCAAGCTGCTGGCCGTGGTGATGCCGCTGCGCATCAGCACCCGCGTCGAGGGCGTGGGCCTCGACGTGACCGAGCACGGCGAGGAAGCCTACACCGGCGGCGACGGCGCCATCCTGGTGTCGCCCAAGGACTCGGTCTTCGCCCGGAAGATGGTCGAGTCGGTGGCCGTGCCCAACGGGGGCCGCCTGTGAAGCTCATCGTCGCCATCATCCGCCCCGAACAACTGAGCGACGTGCTCGAAGCGCTGTTCCACGCCGAGGTCCGCGGCCTCACCATCAGCCGCGTGCAGGGCCACGGCGGCGAGATGGAGCACGTCGAGAACTACCGCGGCACCACGGTGAAGATGGCCCTGGCCGAGAAGGTGCGCATCGAGATCGGCGTCTCCAACCACTTTGTCGACACGGCCGTGAGCGCAATCATGAGCGGGGCCCGCACCGGCGAGGTCGGCGACGGCAAGATCATGATCTTCCCGATCGAGAAGATCTACCGGATCCGCACCGGCGAACAGGATCAGGACGCGGTCACGCCGGTCGGCACGCCCACCGCCTGATCATCTTCTTTTCGCATTGTTTCAATAGGAACATTGCGCTTTGATTATCGTTCGTATTTCTCTCTAATTGGCTCCCCGAGGGCAACTGGGATGGATCGACACGGCATGGAGGACCTCGGCGACCAGGCGCGGTCTCGCCAGAGGGCAACGGCACCGGCGGGGCTCTACCGCGAGAGCGACGAACACGACGCCTGCGGCGTGGGTTTCGTGGCCCACATCAAGGGTCACCGCTCCCACGCCATCGTGCGCCAGGCCCTCGACCTGCTCATCAACCTCGAGCATCGCGGCGCGACGGGCTCCGATCCCGACACCGGCGACGGCGCCGGCATCCTCATCCAGATGCCCGACGCGTTCCTGCGTCAGGTCACGCCGTTTGCCCTGCCGGCCGCCGGCCGCTACGGCGCCGGTCTGGTGTTCCTGCCCACGGCCGACGCGCCGCGGGCCGAACTGCGGGCCCTGATCGAGCGCGTCGTCGGCGAGGAAGGCCAGACCGTGCTCGGCTGGCGCCCGGTGCCGACGCGCCTGGTGGCCATCGGCGCCGCGGCCGCCGCCGTCGCGCCGGTCTTCGAGCAGCTCTTCGTGGGCGCCGCCCTTGATGCCGCGGACGACGGCGGGCTGCGCTTCGAGCGCGCCCTCTATGTCATCCGCAAGCGCATCGAGCACGCCGTCACCGCCCTGGCTCTCGACGAGCCGGCGCGCCGCGCCTTCTACATCGTGAGCCTGTCGGCCACGACGCTCATCTACAAGGGCATGCTCACGGCCACGCAGATCGAGCGGATGTTCCCGGACCTCTCCGACCCGCGCCTGGCCTCGGCGCTGGCGCTCGTGCATCAGCGCTTCTCGACCAACACCTTCCCGTCGTGGCCACTGGCGCATCCCTACCGGATGGTGGCGCACAACGGCGAGATCAACACCCTGCGCGGCAACATCAACTGGATGCAGGCGCGCGAGGGGCTGCTGCGCTCGAGCGTGTTCGGCGACGACCTGCACAAGCTCCTGCCCGTCATCCGCCCTGGCGGCAGCGACACGGCCACCTTCGACAACGTGCTCGAGTTCCTGGTCATGTCGGGCCGCTCGCTGCCCCATGCCGTGCTGATGATGATTCCGGAGCCGTGGAGCGGCAACCCGGACATGGATCCGGCGGTGCGCGACTTCTACGAATACCACTCGTCGCTGATGGAGCCGTGGGACGGCCCGGCCTCGATTGCCTTCACCGACGGCACCGTCATCGGCGCCGTGCTCGACCGCAACGGCCTGCGCCCGTCGCGCTACACCGTCACCACCGACGACCTGGTGATCATGGCCTCGGAAGTCGGCGTGCTCGACATCCCCGCCGAGCGCGTGGTCACCAAGGACCGGCTGCGGCCCGGCAAGATGCTGCTCGTGGACACGGCCCAGGGGCGCATCGTCAGCGACGACGAGCTGAAGCGCGGCCTGGCGGCGGCGCAGCCCTACGGCGCCTGGCTGCGCGAGCACCTGGTGGACATCGAGCAGCTCCCCAAGGCGCACGCCGAACGGCCCGATCACCAGACCGTGCTCAAGCGGCAGCTGGCGTTCGGCTACACCCAGGAAGACCTGCGCCTGCTGCTGACGCCGATGGCCATGAGCGGCGAGGAGCCGATCGGCTCGATGGGCACCGACACGGCGCTGGCCGTGCTGTCCGAGCATCCGCGCCTGCTCTACGACTACTTCGCGCAGCTCTTCGCCCAGGTCACCAATCCGCCGCTCGACGCCATCCGCGAAGAGATCGTCACCTCGATGGCCTCCACCATCGGGCCCGAGAGCAACCTGCTCGAGGCCGATCCGAGGGCGTGCCGGCAGATCAGGATCGAGTACCCCATCCTCCACAACGATCAGGTGGCCAAGCTGCGCCACCTGCCGCCTGGCTCGCCCTTCCGGTCGACGACCCTGCCGCTGCTCTACAACCCGGACGAGGACGGACCGGGCCTCGAGCGGGCCATGGCGGCGCTCTGCCTCAAGGCCAGTCAGGCGGTGGCCGCCGGCTACGGCATCCTCATCCTTTCGGATCGCGGCGTCGATGCCACCCACGCGCCGATTCCGAGCCTGCTGGCAACGGCCGGCGTGCACCACCACCTGGTGCGCGAGGGCTCGCGCACCAAGTGCGGTCTGCTCGTCGAGAGCGGCGATGCCCGCGAAGTGCACCACGTGGCGCTGCTCATGGGCTACGGCGCCGGCGCCGTCAATCCTTACCTGGCCTTCGAGTCGCTCCACGATCTCATCCGTCAGGACCTGCTGCCCGGGGTCACCGAGGCCCAGGCAGTCACCGGCTACCTCAAGGCCCTCAACAAGGGCGTGCTGAAGGTGATGTCCAAGATGGGCATCTCGACCTTGCAGAGCTATTGCGGCGCGCAGATCTTCGAGGCCGTCGGCCTCGACCACGCCTTCGTCGAGAAGTACTTCACGTCCACCTCGTCGCGGATCGGCGGCGTGGGCCTGAAGACCATCTCGGAGGAAGTGCGCCGGCGCCACGCGCAGGCCTTCGGCCGCCGCCCGGCCGGGCCGGTCGAACTCGGCAGCGGCGGCGAATACCAGTGGCGCCGCGACGGCGAAGTGCACCTCTTCAATCCCGACACCGTGTTCCGCCTGCAGCACGCGACGCGCACCGGCAAGTACAGCATCTTCAAGGAATACACGCGGCTCGTCGACGACCAGAGCCAGAAGCGCGCCACGCTGCGCGGCCTGTTCACGATGAAGGCCGCGGGCCCGCCCGTGCCGCTGGCCGAGGTCGAGCCGAGTGACGGCGCTGCTGAAGCGTTTCAGCACCGGCGCCATGTCGTTCGGTTCGATCAGCCAGGAAGCGCACGAAACGCTGGCCATCGCCATGAACCGCATGGGCGCCAGGTCGAACACCGGCGAAGGCGGCGAGGATCCCGCCCGCAACGTGCCCGACGCCAACGGCGACTCGCGCCGCAGCGCCATCAAGCAGGTGGCGTCGGGCCGCTTCGGCGTCACCAGCGAGTATCTGGTCAACGCCGACGATCTGCAGATCAAGATGGCGCAGGGCGCCAAGCCGGGCGAGGGCGGCCAGTTGCCCGGCCACAAGGTCTACCCGTGGATCGCCAAGGTGCGCAACTCGACGCCCGGCGTCGGGTTGATCTCGCCGCCGCCGCACCACGACATCTATTCGATCGAGGATCTCGCGCAGCTCATCTTCGACCTGAAGAACGCCAACCCGACGGCCCGCGTGCACGTGAAGCTCGTGGCCGAATCCGGCGTCGGCACGGTGGCCGCGGGCGTCTCGAAGGCGCACGCCGACGTGGTGCTCATCTCCGGCCACGACGGCGGCACGGGCGCCTCGCCGCTCACCAGCCTGAAGCACGCCGGCGTGCCGTGGGAGCTGGGCCTGGCCGAAGCGCAGCAGGTGCTGCTGATGAACGGCCTGCGCGACCGCATCGTGGTGCAGGTCGACGGGCAGCTCAAGACCGGCCGCGACGTGATCGTGGCGGCGCTGCTCGGCGCCGAGGAGTTCGGGTTCGCCACCGCCCCGCTCGTGGTCATGGGCTGCGTGATGATGCGGGTGTGCCACCTGAACACCTGTCCGGTGGGCATCGCCACGCAGGACCCGGAACTGCGCAAGACCTTCACCGGCACGCCCGAACTCGTGCAGACGTTCTTCCGCTTCATCGCCGACGAGGTGCGCGAGTACATGGCGCAGCTCGGATTCCGCACCCTCGACGAGATGATCGGTCGCGCCGACTGCCTGGACTTCGCGCCGGCCGCCGGCCACTGGAAGGCCCACGGCGTCGACCTGGCGCCGCTGCTGTATCAACCGCCGATCGCCGAGGGCGCCGCGCGCCGGGCCGTGACCGCGCAGGTCACCGACCTCAGCCGGGTGCTCGACCAGACGCTCATCACCCGGGCCGCCGCCGCCCTCGACCACCAGGCGCCGGTGGAGATCGCCGTGCCCATCCGCAATACCGACCGCACCACCGGGACCCTGCTCGGCTACGAGGTGACCCGGCGCTACGGCGGCGCCGGGCTGCCCGACGACACCATCCGCGTCACCTTCACGGGCGCGGCCGGGCAAAGCTTCGGCGCGTTCCTGCCGCGCGGCATCACCCTCACGCTCGAGGGCGAGGCCAACGACTTCGTCGGCAAGGGCCTGTCGGGCGGGCGGCTGGTCGTGCGGCCGCCCCAGGGGGCCCGCTTCGTCGCCGAAGAGAACGTCATCATCGGCAACGTGCCGCTCTACGGCGCCACGAGCGGCGAGGCCTTCTTCCGCGGCGTGGCCGGCGAGCGCTTCGCCGTGCGGAACAGCGGCGCGCAGACGGTCGTCGAGGGCGTGGGCGACCACGGCTGCGAATACATGACCGGGGGCCGCGTCGTCGTGCTCGGGCGCACCGGCCGCAACTTCGCCGCCGGCATGAGCGGGGGCATCGCCTACGTGCTCGACGGCGACGGCGCCTTCGCCCGCCGCTGCAATACCGAGATGGTCGATCTCGATCGACTCGAGGACGAAGACGAAGCGCTGCTCGTGCACGACCTTATCACCCGCCACGTGCGGCTCACCGGCAGCGCCATCGGCGCGCGCCTGCTCGAGGCGTGGCCCGACGCGCAGCGGGCCTTGGTGGCCGTGACCCCGCGCGACTTCAAACGCGTGCGCGACGCCGAAGCGCGGCAGCGGCACTACGCGCGTCCGGCCGCGGCGGGCAACCTGGTGGGGGCCTGATCATGGGCAAGGCCACCGGCTTCGTCGAGTTCGCGCGCGTCAAGCCGCCGGCCCGCCCGGTGGAGGAGCGGACCCGCGACTACCGCCACGTCTACACGGGCTACCCGGCCGACGAACTGACCCGCCAGGGCGCCCGCTGCATGGACTGCGGCGTGCCCTTCTGTCATCAGGGCTGCCCGCTCGGCAACCTGATTCCCGACTGGAACGACCTGGTCTACCGCGGCGCCTGGCGGGCCGCCCTCGACCGGCTGCACCAGACCAACAACTTCCCCGAGTTCACCGGGCTGCTCTGTCCGGCGCCGTGCGAAGGCGCCTGCGTGCTCGGCATCAACAAGGACCCGGTCACCATCAAGGCCATCGAACTGGCCATCGTCGATCGCGCCTTCGCGGAAGGCTGGATCACGCCGGAACCGCCGGCCCTGCGCACCTGGAAGAAGGTGGCGGTGGTCGGGTCGGGACCCGCCGGTCTGGCGGCCGCGGCCGAACTGAACCGCGCCGGTCACAGCGTGACCGTCTACGAGAAGGCCGACCGGATCGGCGGCCTGCTCCGCTACGGCATCCCCGAGTTCAAGATGGAGAAGCGGGTGCTCGACCGGCGGCTGGCGCTGCTCGAGGCCGAAGGGGTCGTATTCCGTGCCGGGGTCGAGGTCGGCGTGGACATCACCGCCGACGACCTGCGTCGCAGTTTCGACGCGGTGCTGCTGGCCGGCGGCGCCGGCCAGCCCCGCGACCTCACGGTGCCGGGCCGGGATCTGCACGGCGTCCACTTCGCGATGGACTACCTGGAGCAGCAGAACCGCCGGTGCCAGGGCGACGCCCTGGACGACCGGGTCGCCATCTCGGCGGCCGGCAAGCACGTCGTCATCATCGGCGGCGGCGACACCGGCGCCGACTGCTTGGGCACGGCCCACCGGCAGGGCGCGGTGTCGGTGGCGCAGTTCGAGCTGCTGCCGGCGCCGCCGTCCGAACGCGCCGGCGACAACCCCTGGCCGCTGTGGCCGCAGGTGTTCCGCGTGTCGTCGGCCCACGAAGAGGGCGGCGCCCGCCACTACGCCGTGGCCACCACCAGCTTCACCGGCGATGCCGACGGCCGTGTGCGCCTGCTCCACGGGCACAAGGTGACGCGCCAGACGGTCGAGGGCCGCCCGGTGTTCACGGCGGAACCCGGCACCGAGTTCTCCATGTCGGCCGATCTCGTGCTGCTGGCAATGGGGTTCACCGGTCCGGCGCGGGTGCGCCTGCTCGACGATCTCGACCTGCGCCTGACCGAGCGGGGCACCGTCTGGCGCGACGAGGACTGGATGACCAGCGCCCGCGGCGTGTTCGCGGCCGGCGACATGCAACGCGGCCAGTCGCTCATCGTGTGGGCGATTGCCGACGGCCGTCAGGCTGCCGCCGCCATCGACCGTTACGTGATGCACGCCTGACGGGCCGCCGCCCGGGGCAATTCCGGTGAAGAGCGCGGCCAGTC
Organism: uncultured Acidobacteriota bacterium; assembly: GCA_963834325.1. Taxonomy (GTDB): domain Bacteria; phylum Acidobacteriota; class Vicinamibacteria; order Vicinamibacterales; family UBA2999; genus CADEFD01. Next base: position 1,700,151 of record CAWIBL010000011.1, on the reverse strand, counting down.
TTCATCGCGCCGTCAACTGTCTGGCCTAGAATTGAATCATGCCCACATCACCACGAAAGACCACCCCTTCGAAGCGCGTCAATCCGGCGCCTCCAGCGGCACCAGCGCCGCCGGTCGCGGCCGCGGCCACGCCGCGCCGTCGCACCAGCGCCGCGCCGCGCACCAAGGCCGCCAAGGCCGAGGTGGCCGCGAGTCCAGAAGTTCCGGAAGTTCCCACGGCCGTAGCGCCGCAGGTGTCAGCCGAGCCGCAGGTGGCCGCTGAGCCGCAGTTCGCCGCCGCACCGAAGTCGGCAGCCGCGCCGCCGGTGGCCGGCCCGGCCGCGACGGCCAGCCCCGTGGCGGTCGCGCCGACCCCCGTCGCGGCCATGTCGCCAACCACCCCGGTCGAGGAGCTCATCCGGGTGCGCGCCTACTTCCTGCACCTCGAGCGCCGTGGCCGTCCGGCCGATCCGGTGGCCGACTGGCTGCGCGCCACCCGGGAGGTGGCCGGCGGCGCCCAGGCCCAGGGGTCCGAGGCCTGATCAGAAGGCCGCCGCCGCGATCCGGGCGGCATTGGCCATCAGCGTAAAGGTGAGGTTCTTGGCCGGCAGCGACGGGAAGCCCGCGCCGTCGACCAGGAACAATCCCGGCACGTCGCGGCTCTCGCCGTGCGGCGTCGCCGTGAACGCGCCGGCGGCGGCCGTCATCGGCACCGTGCCGGCGTAGTGCACGCTCGCGCCCATCGGGCGGAGGTGGGCCATGCCCGGCGGCACGACGCAGCCGAGCGCCCACAACGCCTTCTTCACCCGGGCCAGGGCGGCGGCGATGCGACGCGGCTCGCCGGCCTCGGGCGCGTAGCGGATGGCCAGACGCGGCCGGACGTCGTTTGTGAGTTCGACGTAGCTGTCGGCCCGGCGGGTATCGGCGAAGTTCACGTTGACCAGCCCCAGCGCGCCGTGGATGACGCGGAACAGCGCCGCCGACGTGCCCAGGTCGAACGGCAGGCGCTGCAGCACGGGATGCACGAGCGCTGTCTTGAGCGTCGTGATCTGGCCGTGCACGTAGTCGAGCGGCGAATCGCCGGCCACGCCCATCCCGAGCAGGTGGTACTGATAGGTGCTGGCGTCGAACGGCTGTCCCAGCATCTTCAGGTTGACGAACGGGACCAGCAACTGCCGGTTGTCCATCAGTCCGGCCAGCCGCACCGGGCCGCCGCCGGCGTGGCGCACGGTGGCCAGGAAGATGCGGCTCGACACCAGCGCCCCGGCCGCAAGCGCGACCCGCTCCGCCGCAAACTCGACCTCGGCGCCCGACCCGAGCTGGCGAGCCACCACCGCTGCCACCTTCCCGCCGGCGCCGAGTCGCAGGTGACTGACCTCCACGCCGGGCACGTACTCGAAGCCGTCATAGGTCTGGCACTCGCGCAGCGTGCGCGACGGCGTGTAGAGCGCGCCGGTCGGGCAACCCCACAGACAGCGGCCCGAGTAGGTGCACGCCGGGCGGTCGCGGAAGGGCTGACTCAACGTGGCCACGCGCGTGCGCCCGAGGAACACGCCCCCGGCGTTGAGGCGCTCGCGCACGCCGGCGTAGTCGGCGAGCAGGCGCGCCGAGTGCGCGTCGAGGCGGAGCGGCGGCAGCAGGTGGGCGTGAACCGGCATGTAGGGGCTGAGGTCGTCGTCCGCGCCAGTGATGCCGATACGGGCCGCGATCTCGTCGTACTGCGCGCCCAGCTCCGCGTAGGGAAACGGGAACGCGGCGGTCTCGGCCGCGGTGAACGGGTAGCAGCCCGCGGTCCAGGCCTCCCCCAGCCCGCCGCGGGCGAACGAGAAGAGCGGCGCGAAGCCGACGCTGGTATGGCCGAAGCCGGCGGGGCTCTCGAAGATGTAGTCCTTGCCCGGCGGGATGCCGTAGTACTCGTCGTTGTCGCCAGGCAGGAACGCGCCCTGGAAACCCCTGCCGAGGAAATACTCGACTGGATCGGGCAACTGCGCCTTGAGTTCGTTGAGGCTGGCGTCCGGCAGCGGCTGTGACCCTCCCTGGATGCCGACATCGAGCATGCGCACGCGGCCGCCGCCCTTGAGCACGGTCAAGGCGAAGTGCACGCCGCTGGCGCCCGAGCCCGATCACCGTGACCGTCGGCGTCATCGGCGTGTCCCCAGGACGGCCAGGGCGGCCCGAGCCGGCCCGAAAATCAACACGCCGGCCGCGAGACTGGCGACGGCCACCACCACGCGCGCGGCCATCCGGATCCACAAGGCCAGGCCGGGCACGCCGGCGGGGGCATCGAGGTGCTGGTGGAAGGGCGCGCGTGTCTCGAGGATGGCCAGCGTCATGACCAGCCGCCGCCGCAGGGCCGAGTCGCGGAACAACAGCGCCGCATAAGCATCGGCGAGGCGCGTCCAGCCGGCGCCGCGCCGCGCGCTGGCGAGCAGCAGGTCGTCGAACGCCGACTTGGGCGTGAGCGCCGGCACCCGCGCGACCGCGTCGCGATAGGCCGCGAGCACGAAGGCGTCGGCCTCGAGGCCGAGCAGGTGGCGCGTGAACACCCGGCACTCGCGGTCGACGGCCTCGCGGTTCACGCTGCTCCCGCCAGGGGCAACGCCGGTCCCGCCAGCGGCGACGCCGGCCGCGCTGGCGGCAGCGCCGGCCGCGGCCGGGGCGTCGCCGAGCATCCGCGCCAGCGGGATCATGCGCGCCGGTTGCGCGGCCTCGAGCGTCGTGGCCGCCGCCGTGCTGTCGTTGGCAAACGACGCGAGCTGCCCGGCCGTGACCGGAAGGACGCCGCCAAGGCCCGCCCGCTCGGCCGCCAGCGCCGGCCCACGCAGCAGCCCGAGCGGCACCTTCAGGATCCGTCCCGGCGTGCCGCCCCGGGCAACGCGAATGGCCTGGAGCAGATCGGCAATCGGGAGCACGTCGGGGCCGCCCACCTCCAGCACTTCGCCATTGAAACGGTCCCGGGCGACGATCTCGACCAGGCAGGCCGCGACATCGTCGACATGGACCGGCTGCACGCGCACCCGGCCGGCGCCGGGCACGACGACCACCGGCAACAGGGCCAGCTTGGCCAGTGCCGTTTCGACCGGCGAGCCGGGGCCGAAGATCATCGTCGGCCGCACGATCGCCGTGCGCAGCAACGATCCAGCCACGGCCTGCTCGGCCGCGGTCTTGGCGGCGGCGTAGTGATAGCCGGTCTGGTCGGCGAAGGAGACCGCAATCGAGCTGACGAAGAGCAGCCGCTCGACGCCGGAGTCGCGGCACGCCGCCGTCAGTGCGGCCGTGCCCTGCGCGTTCACGCGGTGGTGATCCGCCGCCGTCGCCTTGCCGGTCGCGGCCGCCAGGTGCACCACCACGTCGCAGGCGCGCAGCGCCTCGGCATAGGTGTCGGGCGCGAGCAGGTCGCCGCGGCACGTGGACACGCCCGCGGGCAGGGACGACGGCGCCGAGCGCCCCCGACCGATCGAGCGCGATCACCGGCCGGCCGAGGCGCGCCAGCGCCGGCAGCAGGCGCCGGCCGACGAAGCCGCCGGCCCCGGTGACGAAGATGGCGCGGCCGCTCATCGCGGCGGCGCGAGCCCGCCGTGGCGGGCGCTCACATGCGTCTCGACGACATACATGGGCCGCGGCTTGACCTCGGTGAAGATGCGCCCGAGGTACTCGCCGAGGATGCCCAGGCAGATGAGCTGCACGCTGCCCATGAACAGCATCGCCACCATGATCGTGGCCCACCCGTCGACGGTGTAGCCGAGGGCCTTCTGCACGAACACGCTGGCCAGGTAGAGGATCGCGACGAAGGCCGCCAGGTAGCCCATCCACGTGGCGATCTTCAGCGGCAGCGTCGAGAACGAGGTGATGCCGTCGAAGGCGAACTTGACCATCTTGCGGAACGGGTACTTGGTCTCGCCGGCCAGGCGCCGATCGCGGTGGTAGGTCACGCCGGTCTGCTTGAAGCCCACCCAGCTGACGAGGCCGCGGACGAAGCGATCCTTCTCGCGCAGGAGCTTGAGCTGTTCGACGACGCGACGGCTCATCAGGCGGAAGTCGCCGACGTTCTGGGGGATGTGGATGTTGGTCACCCGGCCGAGCAGCCGGTAGAAGAGCGAGGCGGTGAGCAGCTTGATGGCCGTCTCGCCCTCGCGGTCGGAACGGACCCCGTAGACGACGTCGAAGCCCTGGCGCCAGGCCTCGATCATCTGCACGATGACCTCGGGCGGATCCTGCAGGTCGGAATCGATGACCGCCACGGTCTCGCCGCGCGCAAAGTCGATGCCGGCCGAGATGGCGATCTGGTGGCCGAAGTTGCGCGAGAACTTGATGACGTGCACCCGCGGGTCGGCGGCGGCGAAGTCGCACAGCTGCTGGAACGAGGTGTCGCGGCTGCCGTCGTCGACGAAGACCAGTTCGTAGTCGAGGCCGGTCAGGGCGCTGCGTGGCGCGCGCGAAGAACGCGCCGATGACCTCGGCCTCGTTGAAGACCGGCACCACCACCGAGACGAGCGGACCGGCCGGGCCGGAGCTAACCGCGTCCATAGTGAGACTCCATCCGGGCGCCGTAACGCCACATCATCACCACCACCGCCGCGGTGAAGGCGAGCAGCAGCAGGGGCACCCAGGTGGTGCCGAGCCACGGGCTGTCGGGGTTGCCGGTCATGCTGAGCACGCGGTACCAGGGCAGCTGCGGTCCCTCGGTGACGAACAGCTGCCAGGAACGGCCCACCGGCTCCCGGTAGACCGTGAGCACCCACGAGTGCAACCCGGCCGCGGCCATGAGGCCCAGACGCAGCGGGCCACCGAGCCGCCGCCAGTGTTCGGCGATGACCAGGACCAGGAAGGGCACGAGCGGCACGAGGTAGCGGAAGCCGCTGTTGAACTGCAGGCGCGAGTACTGGTTCATCGAGGCGAACACCAGCAGGGCCACCGACGCCGCCGCAATCCACCGCCGCTCGAGTCTGGGCACGACCAGTTCCGCCCAGGCCCTCGGCACCGGGAGCAGGGCCAGGGCCAGCACCGGCCCCCAGGTGAACATGCCGAACGACGGATCGAACAGGCCCATCATCGAGCAGTTCCAGGTCGGGCAGCGTGAAGCCGCGCGCGCCTTCGTTGACGTAGATGTTCTGGTCCGGCATCCAGTACTGGCCGGGCAGGAACGGGTTGCCGTACATCGCCCACTGGCTGTAGAGCAGAAAGGCAATCGGCGGCAGGCTGCCGAGCACCATGAAGCGCGATTCCCAGATGGCCCCGCCCCACGTCGCCGGGGCCACGCGGGACCGGCGGCGCGACCACAGGCCGTAGCCCCACAGCAGCGGCATGAGCACGATCCCGACGTAGTCGATGGCCAGCGTCAGGCCGGCGAAGAATCCGGCCCACAGCCGCTGGCGCGTGCCCGCCGGCCCGGGCGCCGCGGCGGCGGCCCACAGCAACATGAACGAGATGAACATGGCGTACATCACGAACACGTTGTGGTTGAGCGTGGAGGTGCGGAAGAAGAGCGGCGTGCCGAAGCCGAGCAGCAACGTGAGCTGGGTGGCCAGCGGCGAGGCCAGACCGCGCCCCAGCAGCACGCCGTAGAAGTAGACGAGGAACAGCGCCATGATCGGCGCCATGAAGAAGGCCGAGGTCACCACCGTGGCGGCGCCGAAACGCAAGTCGAGCCCGCGCTCGCGGACCAACTGGAAGAACTGGCGGCGGAGCGGCTTGTCGGTGCGGTACTCGGCGGCGGGCGGCGGGGCCGCGTCCTGCAACCTGGCCACGCTGTAGCGCTCGACGGCGTCGAGCACGGGATCGAAGACGAAGAGCGGCACGGCGGCCAGCACCGACACCAGCACCTGGTTGCCGACGACGGAGTGTCCGCGATGCTCGAAGATGTCGGCGTGGAAGCCCTGGTACTCATCGACGAAGAAGGTGCCGCGCTCGGCCACGGCGAACGCCGGGTAGTGCTCGCGCACGACGTTGGTGGCGAAATGCGCGGAGTAGAGGATCCAGGCGACGAAGAAGATGCGCCACCGGACCGAGCGGAGGACGGTCATGCGGCCCCCGCCGGCCGCGCGTGCGGCGTCCCGTCCTGAAATGTGCTGGAAACTCGGCAAATCGCCACGGGGACCACATGATACGCCGCTTCGACGGCCCGCCGGCGCCGCGGTCGCGGCCCGGCGCAGGTCCGGTTCACGCGCTTTCACGGGACGGCGAGCGCTCTCACGGCGTCGGCCCGGCGTCCCGCCGCGGGCTCAGCGGGTTTCGCGCTTGAAGGTCGCCCTGAGCGCCTCGCGGTCGACGCGCGCGCCGTCCAGGTAGACATCGGCGATGCGGCGGGTGTTCCTGATGTCGTCGAGCGGGTTGGCGTCGAGCACGATGAAACTGGCGCGCCGGCCCACGGCGAGCGCGCCGAGATCGTCCTGGCCCATGAGCGCCGCTGGCCGGCTGGTGGCCGCCACGATCGCCTCGGCCGGCGCCATGCCGAGCTGTACCCAGCGGGCCAGTTCGACGTGCTCGCCCGATCCGAACGTGTGTCCCGGCTGGATGCCGGTGTCGGTTGCCAGCACGACGCGCGCTCCGGCCGCCAGCATCTTCGGGAAGTTGATGGCCATCTGGCGTTCGCGGTCGGCGGCGGTGGCCGCCGGCGGGCCGCAGCTCGGCGACAGCGGCCGGCGCTCGGTCGTCGCGCGGATCCGGGCGATGACCGAATCGGGCAGGGCCTGCTCGAAGAACGGATCGGGCCGGCACACGTCCGTCGGATCCCCGAGGCCGATCACCGTGGCCCAATAGGGCCGCTTCTCCTTCACGATGGCCAGGTAGTCGTCGTCGAGCGGCTCGCGCTGCACCATGTGCACGAGCACGTCGGCACCGGCCTTCACCACCGCCTTCTGATCGGCCAGCGCGATGGCATGGACGTGCACCGTCATCTTGCGCGCATGCCCTTGCTCGAGGATGGCGCGCCACGTCTCGTCGGTGAACTTCGGGTAGGTGCCGCGCCGGTCGTCGACCCAGATCTTGAGGTGCGCCAGACCGAGGTCGGCGAGCCGGTTCACGGTGGCGCGCGCCTCGGCCGGGGTCGTCACCTCGTGGATGGCGGAATTCTGGCGCGTAGCGGCGCGCAGCACCTCGTCGGGCCCGCCGTCGGGCGGCGCCATGCCGGGCATGTAGATCAGCCGCGAGGTGCCAGGATACCGGCCCGCCAGTTGATCGCGGCGGAACTCCAGCATCTGCCCGGTCGGACTGGAGCCGACGGCGGTCGTGGCCGCAACCCCGTAGAACACCTCGCGCAGCAGGTGATCGCGCAGGTTCTCGGAGGTGTGGTTGGCGACGTCCCAGGTGGAGTACCTCTCGTAGCCCATGTGGACGTGCACGTTGACCATGGCCGGCATCACCGTCTTGCCGGTCAGGTCCACGCGCCGGGCCCCGGCGGGGGCGGTGACCGCGCCTGTGACGCCCACCGCGCGGATGCGGCCGTCGGCCACGAGCATGGCTCCCGAGGCGATGGCCGGCGTGGCGTCGCCGATGATCAGGCGGGCGCCTTCGTAGAGCACCGCCGGCGGCGAGCCGCCGGCCTGGGCCCCCAATCCCGCCCCGAGGACCAGAACATAAGACCGGGCGCGTCAGCCTCCTCATCGCTTGCCTCCGTGCGCCGGGGCGGCGCCAAGTGGCGGCGATGATACTCCCCCGGGGGCCTGGGCGCGCGCTCCCTGGAGGTCACATGATCCCTCGACGCTCTCGCGCCGTCGCCCGGGCCGGCCGGCGGTGGGCCGGGCTCCTCGGTGCGGCGTGCGTGCTTGGGGCGGCGCTGGCCGCTGGGCCAGCGCCCCGCAGGTCCGTTGCGCCTACGAGAAGCGGCCGACTCACGGCGTGCTGGTGGTGCCGTGGGCCAGCGCCACGCGCTTCTGCCAGGGCACGCCCGTGGCCGTCGATGCCGACCACCTGCAAATCGTGAAGCCGGATCGGCCGGAGCACGACTCCGTGGTCGTGCTCGTGAATGCGCTGAACGACCTGGTGATCGGCAAGACGCTCGTCGCGGCGCTCGAGACGCCGGACTTCGTCCGCGACGGCGACCGCGCCTTCTTCACCCTGACCAACCCGCTTGGATCGCCGGCCCGGCTGGTCAACGCCGGCGGATCGAAACTGCGCTACACCATCGCCCAGATCTCCGATCCCCACCTGTTCGTCTGGCCCGGCGACACGCCCAAGGAGCTGCCGGCCCGGACTACCGAGAAGCTGCAGCTCGCGCTCGGGTTCGGCGCCACCGCGAGTGAGTACCGGTTCACGCTCACCTCCGACGTATCGGCGCCGCTGCCCGTCGTGGTCCGAGTCCCGGACCAGGCCGCCGTCGTCAGCCGGCAGGTGGCGCTCGCCGGTGAGGTCGCGCAGGGACTGGTGGCCCGGCTGTCCGACCCTGAACAAGTGGCGCGGCTGCGCGCCGCGGCGCCCGACGCCGCCGACGCGCCGCTGGCCATGGTCCAGACCGCGCAGGAAATCGTGGCGCGGCACCATCCCGAGCTGCCCGAACACGCCACCTGGGTGGTCACGGCCGACTTGATGGACGCGGCCAACTGGCCCGGTCTGGCGGTCATCGCCCTGCGGCGGGCCGAACAGCTCCAGCCGGCCGCCACGCAGTCGCCGGCCGTGCAGCGGCTGGCCGGCCTGGTGTCGGCCAACGCCGGGCAGCCGCGGGTGTTCATGTCAGCGGCCACCCCGGTCGCGCCGCCGGAGGCGGCCGAACGGCCGCAGCCCCTGGCCGACCGCCGGGCGGCGGCGGCGGCCGCCGCGCTGGCCCCGCTCATGCGGCAGATCCCGGCGCTCGAGTCGCAGGGCCTGTCGCTGCAAGGTGACCTGCAGCGGGCCCGCGGCGACACCGATCGCGCGCAAGCGACCTACGCCGAGGCGGCGGCCATCCGGCCATCACCGTCGATCTCCAATCGCCTGAAACACGTCACCCGAGCCCCGATCAAACGTCCGCCTGCACCCGGACCTTAGGCCGCGCCGGCCCTGGAGACATAACAAGACGAAACGACGACGTCTTGTTGCATATCGGTGACACTCCGTGATATTTAAGGCCCGGCTATTCGCATAACGAGGCCGGTTTAGCCACCGGTGCTTTATGCAGGCTTGGTCAGTGCCGCGCCCACTGGCTCGCTTCGGCCGCTCCCGGCGTCGGTCGTGCGTGAAGGCCGTCGTCACCGGTCGTGACGACGGAGGTCATCAAGACAGGGAGAGTGGCATGGCAGGACGTTTCCAGGCGTTGGTCGCGTGCGTCGTCGCGGTGCTCGTGTTCCCCTCCGTTGCGGCGGCGCAGAGTTCCTTCACCGGCACCGTAAGAGACACCAGCGGCGCCGTCTTGCCGGGCGTCATCGTCGAGGCCTCGAGCCCCGCGCTGATCGAGGGCTCGAAGACCGACACCACCAATTCCAACGGCCAGTACCGCATCACCGACCTGCGGCCCGGCACCTACACGGTGACGTTCTCGCTGCCGGGCTTCAAGCAGATGCGCCAGGAGAAGGTCGAACTGCGCGTCGACTTCACCGGCACGCTGAACAGCACCCTCGAGGTGGGCGCGCTCGAGGAGGCCATCACCGTCACTGGCACCTCGCCGACCGTCGATGTGTCGAGCAACGCCAAGGTCGAAGTGATGACCTCCGAGATCCTCGAGCAGGTGCCCACCGGCCGGACCATTCAGGGCCTGGCGCAGCTCGTGAGCGGCGTGTCGCTGAACGTGCCCGACGTCGGCGGCTCGCGCGCCATGCAACAGAGCTACATGTCGACCCGCGGTCTCACCTCGGCCAACAACATCGTCACCGTCGACGGCTTGATGGTCAACGGGCTCGACGGCGACGGCGCGGTGCAGCAGTACTTCAACCAGGCGATGATGGAAGAGATGTCCTATCAGACCAGCGGCGCTGGTGCTGATGTGTCGCCGGGCGGCGTGCGCATGAACATCGTGCCCAAGGACGGCGGCAACCGCTTCAGCGGCGCGTTCTTCGCGGCCTGGACCGACAAGGGCGTGCAGAGCGACAACCTGACCGACGACATCATCAGCCGCGGGCTGCGCTTCGGCCCAGGCATCGAACGCATCTACGACTTCAACCTGGCGCTCGGCGGCCCGATCAAGCGCGACACGCTCTGGTTCTTCACGTCGCTGCGGGCCTGGTCCGTCAACGCCCCGGTGGCCGACGTCTTCAACGCGCCTTCCGGCACGCCCTACCGGCAGGCGCTGGCTGGCTGCCGCTCCGGCGCCGTCAACTGCGAAGCCGGCATCGACGACCAGAAGATCAAGAGCGGCTGGTCCGCCTGACCTGGCAGGTCACGCCCAAGCACAAGTTCTCGGTCTACTACGACGAGATCGACAAGTTCCGCGGCCACGGCATGAACGCCGGCGACGACCCGGCCACGGCGTCCCAGATCTGGACCTCGCCCCGCTACAACTCGGCGGCCGCCAAGTACACCGGCACGCTGAGCAACTCGCTGCTGGCCGAAGCCGGCTATTCCTTCAACTACGAGGAATACGTCATCACCAACCAGGACGGCGTCAACAAGGTGCCGTTCACGCCCGAGTGGTACGCCAACGCCAGCCGGCGCGATCAGAACGTCGTCGCGCTCACCAACGGCCTGGCCAACTGGGGCGGCCGCTATCCCGATCGCTTCAACATGATGGGCGCGCTCAGCTACATCTCGGGATCGCACAACATCAAGGCCGGCGTCCAGTACAACTGGGGCCCCTACGTGAATACGCGCGAGACCAACGCCGACCTCCAGCAGGTCTACGCCGGCACGGCGGCGGCGCCGTTCACGAACCCGGTGTCGGTCACGGTCTACAACACGCCGCTCCGCTACCAGGAGAAGCTGAACGCGGACGTCGGACTCTTCGTGCAGGATTCGTGGTCGCTGAACCGCTTCACGATCAACACCGGGCTGCGCTGGGAGTATCTCGCGCACGAAGTCGCCGAGCAGGAGTCCGGCCACGGCCGCTTCGTGGACGCGCGCCAGTTCGACGCGATTCCCATGCCCACGTGGAAGGACTTCGCGCCGCGCCTCGGCGTCGTCTACGACCTCTTCGGCAACTCGAAGACGGCGCTCAAGGCCGGCTTCAACCGCTACAACGAGTCGCGCACGACGCAGTTCGCGACCAAGTACAACCCGCTGGCCCTGACGTCGGTGACGCTGCCCTGGACCGACACCAACGGCGACGACATCGCCCAGGGCGAGCGTGGCTGCACCTTCGGCACCGCCGGCTGCGAGATCAACTTCGCCGGCCTGCCGGCCAACTTCGGCACGCGTTCGCTGGCCACCGTCGACCCCGACTTCCAGCGCACCTACAACCTCGAATACACCGCCGGCATCCAGCACGAGCTGTTCCCGCGGGTGTCGGTGGCCGCCACCTTCTACCGCCGGCAGTTCTATGACCTGCCGGTCACCGACAACCTCCTGCGCACGCCCGCCGACTACCGCGGCGTGGACGTCGTGAGCCCGCTCGACGGCTCGGTCTTCACCGCCTACACGGTGGCCACGACCGCGCAGCTGCGGGCCGTGAACGACTTCGACACCAACGCCACCTCCGATCGCAAGCAGATCTACAACGGCGGCGACATCACCTTCAACGCCCGCATCCCCGGCGGCGGCACGGTCTTCGGCGGCTTCACCATGGAGCGGACGCTGCGCGTGACCTGCGACGAGCCGGACGACCCGAACTTCCTCCGCTTCTGCGACGATCGCGAGAACGACATCCCGTTCCTGAAGCAGTTCAAGTTCGCCGGCACCTATCCGGTGAAGTTCGGCATCCAGGCCAGCGTGTCGTTCCAGAGCATCGCCGGCCGCTCCCTCGGCGGCTACTCGGGCACCGCGGCGGCCGACCGCAACCGCATCGCCGGTCCCGGCTACGGCGACGTGGGCAGCCCCATCGGCACCCGCTGGCTGATCACGCCGACCACGCGCTACGCCGCCAACTGCACGGGCCCGTGCACGCCCGGCGCGCTGGTCATCCCGGGCATGACCGAAGGGCAGCTGCTGCTGCCGCTGACCGCCCCCGGCACGGAGTTCCTCGACCGCATCAACCAGCTCGATGTCTCGCTGGCCAAGTGGTTCGAGATCGGCGCCGGCCGTCGCCTGCAGCTGCAGGCCGACATCTTCAACATCATGAACGCGAACCCGGTCCTGGGGGTGCGGTCGACCAACTTCGGCACCGCCGCCTACAACGGCGTCAGCAGCATCCTGAACCCGCGCGTCGTGCGCTTCGGCGCGCAGCTGAAGTGGTAGCGGTGTAGCGGCCCCCGCGGGGGCCGAGAGGGCCAACGCCCGGCGCCTGACGCGGTCAGGCCCGGGCGTTTTCTCGCTTACGCGGTCGTTCCGGATCCACCAGTCATGCGTCCTGGTCGTGGTCCTGGGCTCGGGCGCGGTCCTGATCCTGGGCGCGGCGGAAGGCGTCGTACTCCTGCGGGGTGTCGATGTCCACGAGGACGCCGCGGTCGTCGGTCGGCACGTCGAGCACGCGGTCGCGCCACGCGCCGATGACCGCCTTGGCCCCCACCTCGATGGGCGCCGACCTCAGGTCGGCGAAGGTGACCCGGTCGAAGATGACGGGATGGCCGTGCCGGGCGCCAATGGCCGGCCGCACTATCGGCGCGCGCGACCGGCGCCACGCGTCGACGAGCGCCTCGATCGTGTCGCGGCGCACGCGCGGGATGTCCACGAGCGTGACCAGCAGCGCTTCGAGCCCGGGCGTGTCGGCCGCGTCGAGGCCGGCCACGAGCGACGACAGCTGCCCCGCCGGCCAGCCGGCGTGGCGCACCACGCGCACCGCGAGGCCGTGCACGGCCGCCGCCACCGCTTCCGGGTGGGCGCCGGCCACCACGATGACATCGTCGATCCCGGCCGCCTGAAGGGTCGTCACAATCGCCGCGGCGAACGTCGGGCCGTCCTCCGAGACGCGCAGGCCGGCCTTCGGTTGGCCCATCCGGGTCGACTGTCCAGCTGCCAGAATGACGGCGCGAAGCATGGTCGTGCGCCCTATCGTGACACGAGCGGTCAGCCCGCGCCCGGCCTTGACTTGCGCTTTGACGCCTGCCTACACTGCCCGAACCTCTCGGGTCCACGCCATGACCCGCGTGGTTGCACCGGGCGGCTGCCGATCTGGTGTCGCCAGCGCGCCCGATGCCGTCAGCACGTGGTGACGCAGCGTGCGTTCATCGTCGTCGGAGGGCACGGACATGTACCAGGGCACAATCGCACGGCTCTTGATCGACAAGGGCTTCGGCTTCATCCGTGATGAGTCGGGCCTGGAGCACTTCTTTCACCGAAGCGCCGTGCGCGGCGTGGTATTCGAACTCTTGCGCGAAGGCCAGCGAGTCGAGTTCGTGACCGAGGAATCCGCGAAGGGACCGCGCGCCGCCGACGTGCGTCTCATCGAAGGCTGAAGCTTCCGTCGTCCCGGCCTCGAGGGCATGAGGCCGGGCCCCTTGCTCCTCCCACCTCACTTACCCACCCGCTCGGTCCGAGGGCCGCGGCGCGTACGCGCCCCCGCCCTGTATGATCGGCCATGGAAGCGAACGGGGCCCGGTGGCCCTCCCGGTCTTCAAAACCGGTCGCCGCCCTCTTTGAGGGCGGGCTGGGTTCGACTCCCAGGCGCTTCCGCCACGCCTCTGGCGTGGCGGCGGCGCGCCTGGGAGTCAGGCGGATCGGCTTCGCCCTGCGGGCTCGCCTGATCGGCACGACTCCTACGTGGGCGCCTTCGGCCTTCGGCCTCGGCTTCTCATGCTCGTACGCACGTTGTGCCCGGGCGCCTTCGGCCTTCGGCCTCGGCTTCTCATGCTCGTTCGCACGTTGTACCTGGGCGCCTCCGGCCTGCTCGGCCTCTGCTCGACGCACGTCGGACTGGCGCCTCGGCCTTCGGCCTCGGCTTCGCCCGCTCGCTGCGGGCGTTGTGAGCGCGCCGAAGCGGGCTACGCGTCGATGGCCGCGAGGACGGCGTCGAGGTCGGTGAGATCTTCGAACACCACGTCGGCACCGCACGCGCGGAGTTCGTCCACGCCGTGGCCGCCGGTGGCGACGGCGATGACGCGGGCACCGGCGGCGCGGGCGCAGGCGATATCGAACGGCGTGTCGCCGATGACCATCGCGTGCGACGGGTCAGGCAGCGTCACGCCGCGCCCTGGCGCGGCGGCCATCGCCGCCTGGGCCATGAGATTGCGGTCGGTGTAGTCGTCGCCGAAGGCACCCCAGTCGAAGCGCCGCCACAGGTCGAAGTGTTCGAGCTTGATGCGCGCGCCGACCTGGTAATTGCCGGTGAGCAGCGCCGAGTGCACGTGGTCCCTCGCGCCGACCGCGTCGAGCAGCGGCGCCACCCCCGGCAGCATCGCCTTGAGGCCCTGCGCCGGTTCCGCGATTTCCTCGGCCAGCCGGGTGAGGTAGCGCTCGCGCACGGCCGCGTGCGCCTCGGGCGTCACCGGCAGGCCGCAGCGCTCGAGGCCATCCTGCACCAGGAAGCGGTCGGTGCGGCCGCCCATCGGCACGCCCGCAAATGCGTCGGCCACGCCGAAGAGCTCATGGAACGCCCGGCTGATGGCGCGCTGCCCGGCGCCGCCGGTGAGCACCAGCGTGCCGTCGATGTCGAAGAGCAGCAGCCGCGGCGTCACTCGACCGACTCGTGGTGGACGTCTGCCGCGCGCGGTCCGCTCGGCGTCCGCTCCTGCGAAAAGCCCACGCGCTCGCCGACCCAGAGAGCGCCGAGGCCGCCGGCTCGCACGCCGCTGGCAACGAAGAACCACTCCATCTGCTGGTCGTCGAGGATGAATCCGAACCCATGGGCCGGCTCGAGCCGCACGACCTCGCCTTTGATCGTCATGCCCTCATTATCCCAGGCCCAGGCGGGCCAGCAATCCCGGACGCGTCAGCACGCCCGAGCGGGCGTCGAGGGTGAGCATGCTGCCGCCGAGAGCCCGCACGAACTCGCGGTCGGCGCTGAGGGCCAGGAGCCCGATGCCACGGGCGGCGGCAATTCGCGCCAGGTCGCGGGCAAAGCCGGGCACGGCCTCGCGCGGCAGCGACGCCGTGGGGTGTTCGGCCACGAGCAGGCGCGGCCCGAGGGCCAGAGCGCGAGCCAGCCGCAGCCGCTGCAGCACGGTCGGATCGGCGCCGCGCACGGGCCCGCTCATGACCTCGCGCGGAATGCCCACCTCGTCGGCCAGCGCCTCCACGATCGGGATCAGATCCGGGCGGATGGGGTCGATCGCCAGCGACAGCGGCAGGGCCAGATTCTGCGCGATCGAACACTGATCGAGGAGCACGGCGCGGTCCGTGAGCAGGCCGAACCCGTCGAGCATGGCCAGCCAGGCATCGTAGTCGTCGATGCTCTCGGTGGATTGGCCGAAGAGGCGCACCGAGCCCTGGTCGGGCCGCATCGCCGCGGTCATCAGGTTCACGAGCACCTCGGCGGCCAGGGCGTCGAGGCCCTGCACCGACACGACGTCGCCGCGGGTGACGCGCAGATCGACGACGCGGAGCGGCCGCAGCGCCTGGTAGTCCTTCACCACCCCGGCGATCTCGACCAGCACCTCGGGCGCGCTCATGCCGCCCGCCGCGCGTCGCGTCGCGCCACCAGCGCCGCGAAGTGGTCGGACGGCAGCGGGACGGCGCCGACGATGCGCCGCCGCGAGCGATGGCTCATCGGATCGTCGCCGTGGAAGTCCGACCCGCCCGACACCGCCAACCCGAGCTGGCCGGCCCGCTCGAGGTAGAACGTCCGCTGAGCCTCGGAGTGATCCGAGTGATGGGCCTCGAGCGCATCGATCCCGCCGCGCGCCCACGCCTCCAGGCAGTCGTCGCGCCGGGTCACTCCGGGATGGGCCAGCGAGGCGATGCCGCCGGCCGCGTGGATCATCGCGCACACCACCTCGGGCGGTTCACCCGAGCGCGGCACGTAGGCCGGGCCGCCCTCGCCGAGAAGGCGATCGAAGGCGTCCTGCACCGAGGCGGCGTGGCCCGCGGCCACGAGCGCCTGGGCCACGCCAGGGCGGCCGACGGCGGCTCCGGCGCGGGCCGCGACGTGCGCCAGCAGGGGCTCCGAGATCGACCGCGCGCCCCGGCCCTGGCCAGGGCGTCGCCAATCTGCAGGACGCGCGCCACGCGCCGCTGGCGCTGCTCGGCCAGGAAGGCGAGCAGGGCGGCGTCGGTCGTGTCGATCCAGTAGCCGAGCACGTGCACGTCGCGCCCGTGCCACACCGCCGTCGCCTCGAGGCCGGGCACGAGCGTGAGCGGCCGGCCGGCGATGAGCGCGCGCACCTCGTCGACGGCCGCCACCGTGTCGTGGTCGGTGACGGCAAACGTGGTGACGCCAGCGGCCTGCACCTTGTCGACCAGTTCGGCGGGCGTGCAGCGGCCGTCGGACGCGGTCGTGTGCAGGTGCAGGTCGATCACGTCGAAGGACGCAGCTTGCGGACGACCGCGGGCCGGGCCGTCTTCGCCGCTCGCTTGGCCTTGGGCCCGGCGTGCCGCCGCGTGATCAGGGCGCGGTATTCGCGGATGAGGAGCTCGAGGTGTTCGCGCTCCTCGTCGGCGAACTCGAGGAACACCTGCTTGCCTTCCGAATCCTCGAAACGCTCGCCGTAGCGCTTGAAGAACTTGTGCGAGCCGCGCTCGCAGCGGATGCCGATGCGCAGGGCCTCGGCTTCGTCGACGCCGGGCTTGCTCAGCTGCTCGGTGCCTTCCGCGAACAGGCCGTTGGCGGCGCCCTTGAAGAAGAGGAACGTCGGCCGCGATTCGAGCTCCGGATCGCGCTCGAGCAGGGCCCGGTAACGCCCCTCGAGCCGGTGCAGGTGATCGACTTCCTCGGCGGCCAGCTTCTCGAACACGTGGCGGCCGCGCGTGTTCTTCACCAGGCGCGCCGCCCGGGTGTAGAACTCACGGCCGCTGCGTTCGGTGGCGATGGCGATGCGCAACGCGTCGCGCGCGAAGAGCAGCTCCGAATTGCCGCTGTCGGGCTGCGTGGTGCGGCCGGCCTGGCAGGCCTCGCACGTGCCGTAGATCTGCACCACGCTCTGCCGGGCCATGAAGTTGCGCGCCGCCGCCACTTCCTCGACCAGCGCCTCGATGTCGGAGCTGAGGAACTCGAAGGAGCGGTTGCAGGTCTTGCAGATCAGGTGATAGTGCCGGGGGTGCCGGTAGGAGTGCTCGAACCGGAAGCGGCCCTCGCCGAAGTCCACCTTGCGCGCGATGCCGGCCGTCACCATCCACTGGAGCGTGCGGTAGACGGTGGCGCGGCTGATGCGCTGGTCCTCGCGCTTGATGATGTCGACGAGGTCGTCGGCGCTGAGGTGGCCTTCCTGCTTGAGGAAGGTGTTCACGATCTGGTCGCGCTTGCCGGAACGCTTCGTTCCGGCCGGGCGCAGGCGATCGATGTCGGGGAGCGCGCTCATCGCCATGACCGGGAACCTGACTGCAGAGGCGAGCGCACGGCGGACGGGCGGGCCGGAACGGCCCGCCGCGCGCCGCGCGAAGCAAACGACGTTAGGCGCTGAACGACGACCCGCACCCGCAGGTGGAGCTGGCGTTGGGATTCTTGATGGTGAACCCGCCGCCGGTGATGGTGTCGACGAAGTCCACTTCGGCGCCCTTCAGATAGCTGAAGCTCACCGGGTCGACGAACAGGCGCACGCCGTTCGATTCGAACAGCTGATCGCCGACGCCGCCGGATTCCTCGATCATCAGGCCGTACTGGAAGCCGGAGCAGCCGCCGCCCTGCACGAAGACGCGCAGGCCGCTTTCGGCCTTGCCTTCTTCCACGAGCAGTTCGCGAATCTTCCCCGCCGCCGCTTCGGTCACGTTGATGATGCTGGGCGCGGGCAGCGGAACCGGCGCGTCGAGTGCGGTGACAGTATCGGTGTGCATAGTGCCCTCAGTGTAGCACGGAGAATGGGCCGACGATTGAGCGATCAACCCGTTTATAGTCAACGACTTACACGTGACAGCCGGGTCTGCCCGCGAGGCTTACCGGAGCGGCGCGGCCAACTCGGCCAGCTGCGTCGCCGAGGCCTGCTCGATGTCCTTGTGCAGGCTGTTGCCGTGGGCGTCCATGGTCACGATGGCCGGGAAGTCCTTGAGGGTTAGATGCCACATGGCCTCGGGGGTTCCGAATTCCGGCAGCGACACGCCGTCCACGCGTTCGATGCAGCGGGCGTAGAACTGCGCGGCGCCGCCGACGGCGTTGAGGTAGACCGCGCCGTGCTGCTGCAGTCCGGCCAGCGTCTTGGGCCCCATGCCGCCCTTGCCCATCACCGCGCGGATGCCGTAGCGGCCGATGATGTCGGCCTGGTAGGGTTCCTCGCGGATGCTGGTCGTGGGGCCCGCGGCGGTGATCGTCCACGAGCCGTCGTCGAGTTTCTTCACGACCGGGCCGCAGTGGTAGATGAGGCTGCCGCGCAGGTCCACCGGCGGCTCGTGCGACATCAGGTGATGGTGCACGGCGTCGCGGCCGGTGAAGGCGCGGCCGCTGATCATCACCACGTCGCCGACCTTCAGCGACCGCACCGTGGCCTCGTCGAGCGGCGTGTCGAGGGCAATCTCGCGGCCGGTACGGCGGAAGCCGCCCTGGTCCATCATCGCCAGCGCCGGCACTGCCGGGTCGCGGTACAGCCAGTGCCGGATCTCGCCGCTGGTCGCGTCGAGCGTCACGCCGAGGCGCCGGAAGGCCCAGCAGTCGTAGGCCACCGACACGAAGAAGCTGGCCGGCAGGCGATTGGCCACGCCCACCTTGCAGCCGATGAGCGAGACCTTGCCGCCGAAGCCCATCGTGCCCACGCCGAGGCGATTCACCGTGGCCATGATGTCGGCTTCGAGCGCGGCCAGGCGCTCGTCGGGATTGACGTCGTCGAGCGTCCGGAAGAGCTGTTCCTTCGCCAGCACGTAGCCCGAGGTGCGGTCGCCGCCGATGCCCACGCCGAGCGCGCCCGGCGCGCAGCCCTTGCCCTGCGCGTTCCACACCGCATGCAGGATGCACTTGCGCACCCCTTCGATGGTGCGATCGGCGCGGCCGAGGTGCGGCAGTTCGGTGGGCAGCGAGTACTGGATGTTCATGTTCTCGCAGCCGCCGCCCTTGAGGATCAGCTTGACCTCGATCTCGTCGCGCTCCCACTGCTTGAAGTGGATGATCGGCGTGCCCGGGCCGAGGTTGTCGCCGGAGTTCTCCCCGGTCAGCGAATCGACCGAGTTGGGACGCAGCTTGCCGCGCCTGGTGGCCTCGGCCACCGCGTCCTTGATGCGCTGCTCGAGCACGATCTGGTTGACGCCCACGGGCGTCTGCACCTCGAAGGTGGGCATGCCGGTGTCCTGGCAGATGGCCCCTTCGACGGTGGCGGCCTGGTCGATGTTCTGGCCGATGATCGACAGCGCCTGCGCGGCCCGCGGTTCGTCCTCCCGGTCCATGGCCACCCGCATCGCGGCGCGCACGTCGGGGGGCAGATCGGTGGAGGTGCGAACGATCAGGGCGACGACGGAATCGAAGAAGGCGGGCAGCATCCGCCCAGTATAATTCCGGGTGTGAGGAGCGGGCCTGTCGCCGTGCGTGCCGTCGTCCTCGTCGCTGGCCGCCGCGCTCGCCGGGTCAGCGCAGACGCCGCCGGCCAAGAGCCAGCACGGCCGCCTGTTCCCGCCGCAGGATCTCGGCCTGCTCGAGGCCCCCGACCGCGACGAGTGGCAGCGTCCGCACCAGATCCTCGACGCCCTGGGCATCGCCGACGCGTCGGTCGTTGCCGATGTCGGCGCCGGCAGCGGCTGGTTCACCGTGCGCCTGGCCCGCCGCGTCGGCCCGAACGGGCTCGTCTACGCGCAGGACGTGCAGCCCGAGATGCTGGCGGCCATCACCCGCCGGGTGCAGCGCGAGGGCCTGGCCAACGTGCGCCCGGTGCTCGGCCGGGGCAGCGATCCGCGGCTGCCCGCGGGCCGGCTCGACGCGGTGCTGATCGTGGATGTGGTCCACGAGATCGAGGATCGCGTGACGCTCTTCCGCAACCTGGCCGCGGCCTTGAAACCACTGGGCCGGATCGGCGTCGTGGACTTCCGCGCCGGTGGCGCCGGACCGGGACCCGAGGAGCAGGATCGCGTGGCCCCCGAAATCATCGAGGCCGCCGCCGCGCAGGCCGGCCTGGTCCGGCAACGGCGCGAGACGTTCCTGCCGTTCCAGTACTTCCTGATTTTCGGGAAAGCAGCCGCGACGACCGCGGGCGGCGCTACGCCCGGACGCCGGGCAGCACCCGCCGCAGCGCCGGCACGACCGGGGCGACCAGGGCCACCTTGACCAGGTCGGCGGCGGCGTAGGGCGCAAAGCCGGCGACGAAGCCGAGACCCGGCGCGGCAGGGATGAAGAGACTGGCCCAGGCGATGCCGCCGGCATAGAGCGCCACCAGGCCGGCAATCATCGCCGCGGCGGCGCCCAGGACGCCGCGCGTGGCGGTTCGGCGGTAGACGAGTCCGGCCATCAGCGCAGCCACGGGGAAGGCCATGAGGAAGCCGCCGGTCGGGCCGACGAGACGGGCCGCGCCCGGGAGCAGCACCGGCGACCACGCGAAGGCCGAAGCGCCGGCCACGCCCGCCGCCAGATACAGCACCTGGCTGAGCCCGCCAAGACGCGCGCCGAGGACCACGCCCGCCAGCAGCACGGCCACCGGCTGCAGCGTGAAGGGAACCGGCGAGCCCGGCAGCGTCAGGCTGAACTGAGCCGACACGGCGGTGAGCGCGGTGGCGCCAGCCACCAGGCCCGCCGCCAGACCGATGCGGGTCACGCGCGAGTCGGGGCGAGCGGATTCGAGGTGGGCGGCGCGATAATGCGTCATACGGGCGGAATCTTATCAACATGCGGACAGCGCTGACAATCGCGGGCAGTGACTCTGGCGGCGGGGCCGGCATCCAGGGCGACCTCAAGACCTTCGCGGCCCACGGGGTCTACGGCACCTCGGCCATCACCGCGCTCACCGCCCAGAACACGGTGGCGGTGACGGCGATACACGTGCCCCCAGCGGCCTTCGTGGTGGCGCAGATCGAGGCGGTGATGGCCGACCTGGGCTGCGACGCGGCCAAGACCGGCATGCTGGCGACGGCCGAAATCGTCTCGGCGGTGGCGGCGGCCATCCTCCGCCTCGGCATCCCCAACGTGGTCGTGGACCCGGTGATGGTGGCCAAGAGCGGCGACGCGCTGCTGGCCGAGGCCGCGGTGGGCGCATTGCGCCGCGATCTGCTACCGGCGGCGCGGGTGGTCACGCCCAACATCCCCGAAGCGGAAGCGCTCGTCGGCGCGCCCATTCGATCGGTCGAGGAAGCCGTGGCCGCGGCCCACGCCATTCGCGCCATGGGCCCGCGCGCGGTGATCGTGAAGGGCGGCCACCTCGACGTGCCGGACATCGTCGATGTGCTCGTCGACGGGACACGCGTCGTGAAGCTCGTGGCGCCGCGGGTGGCCGGAGTGCACACCCACGGCACCGGCTGCGCCTTTGCCGCGGCGATTGCGGCGCGGCTCGCCCACGGCGAGGAACTGGAGGCGGCGGCGCGCTCGGCGCAGGCCTTCGTGGCCGGGGCGATGCGGGCCGGCATTCCGCTCGGCCAGGGGCATCGCCCGCTCGATCACCAGTGGCAGCTGCGCGGCCCCGCTATACTGAAGGATTGATGCCGCCCGCCACCGCCATCACCGCTGCTCCGCTCACCGTCGACGCCGTGCTCCGCGCGGTCGAGGGCCCGGCCGCCGGCGCCGTCACGACGTTTGTCGGCCTGGTGCGCGACCACAACGCGAACCGCAAGGTGCTGTGGCTCGACTACGAGGCCTACGGCCCGCTGGCCGAGAAGGCCCTCACCCTGATCGTGGACGAGGCGCAGACGCGCTGGGCCGGGGCCCGCATGGCCATTCATCACCGCACCGGCCGGCTCGAGATCGGCGAGGCCAGCGTGGTCATCGCCGTGGCCACGGCGCATCGCGCCGACGCTTTCAGCGCCTGCCGCTACGCCATCGAGCGCATCAAGCAGATCGTGCCGATCTGGAAGCACGAACACTTCGAGGGCGGCGAGGTGTGGATCGAGGGCGCCACGGCCGACGCCCACGACGAGGCGGCGCGCGACACCGCGCTGAAGATCGCGTGCGCGTGAACGTGAAGCTCTTTGCCCGCCTGCGGGAACTCGTGGGCACGGGCGAACTGGTGCTCGACGCCCCGGGCGGCGCCACCGTGCGCGACGTGTGGCAGGCGCTGGTCGCAGGCGCACCCGGCCGCCGCGGCCTACGAACGGTCGATGTCGTGCGCGGTGAACCTGGACTACGCCCGGATGACGACGCCCGTCTCCGAGGGCGATGACGTGGCGTTCCTGCCGCCGGTCTCGGGCGGCAGCAGCGTGGAGCCGAGGTAATCGATGCTCGACAAACTGGCTAGCGTCGAACAACGCTACGAATCCCACGCCGCGGCCATGGCCTCGCAGGCCGTGCAGAGCGACCCCAACGAGTACCGCCGGCACGCCCGGGCGCTGGCCGAGATCGAACCGCTGGTGCAGGCCTACCGCGAATACCGCCAGGTGCTCGAGCAGATGGCCCAGGCCGACGAACTGGCCAAGGGCGCACGACCCCGACATGGCGGCGCTCGCGGCCGACGAGCTGACCGAGCTGGCCGCCACTCGCGACGCGCTGCTGGCCGACATCAAGATCCTGCTGCTGCCCAAGGATCCCAACGACGAGAAGAACGTCATCCTCGAGATTCGCGCCGGCACGGGCGGCGAGGAAGCGGCGCTCTTTGCCGGCGACCTCTACCGCATGTACAGCCGCTTCGCCGAGAAGCAGGGCTGGAAGATGGACCTGATGTCGCTGAGCGAGGTCGGCAACGGCATCCGCGAAGCCATCGTCAACATCGAAGGCAAGCGCGTCTACAGCCGCCTGAAGTTCGAGAGCGGCGTGCACCGCGTGCAGCGCGTGCCCGATACCGAGGCCAGCGGCCGCATCCACACCTCCACGGCCACCGTCGCGGTGCTGCCCGAAGCCGAGGAAGTCGACATCCAGATCGAGGCCAAGGACCTGCGCATCGACACCTTCATGTCGAGCGGCCCGGGTGGCCAGAGCGTGAACACGACCTACTCGGCCGTCCGGCTCACGCACCTGCCGACCGGCATGGTCGTGTCGCAGCAGGACGAGAAGTCGCAAATCAAGAACCGCGCCAAAGCCATGAAGGTGCTGCGCGCGCGCCTCTACGAGATGGAACTGCAGAAGCAGCAGGACGCCGAGGCCAAGGAGCGGCGCGGCCAGGTGGGCACGGGCGAGCGGTCGGAGAAGATTCGCACCTACAACTTTCCGCAGAGCCGGATCACCGACCATCGCGTGGGCTTCACCAGCCACCAGCTGCCGACCGTGCTGAACGGCGAACTGGCCGAGATGCTCGACGCCGTGTCGACGTTCTTCCAGTCCGAACGTCTGAAGGACGTCACCAACACCGACACGCCCGACGCCGACCCGGCGAAGAAGTAGCGCGGGTCGCGGTGGCCCGTTTCCGCGATCTCGTCGACGCCGCCCGGACGCAACTCGTAGCCGCCGGCATCCCCATCGCCGAGGCCGCGCTCGACGCGGAGCTGCTGATGCGCGACGGGCTCGCCTGGGATCGCGCGTCGTGGATCACCAGGCGCGACGAGCCGGCGACCGACGCCGCCGCGGCGGCACTTCGCCGCCGTCATCGCCCGCCGGGCCGCGCGGGAGCCGGTGGCCTATATCCGTGGCCTCCAGGAGTTCTACGGACGCGCGTTCCAGGTGCGGCCCGGGAGTGCTCATCCCCAGGCCCGAGACCGAGTTGCTCGTCGACGAATCGCTCGCCGCCCTGGCCGCGGTTGCCGGCCCCGCGCGTCGCCGACATCGGCACGGGCAGCGGCTGCCTCGCCGTCACGCTGGCGCTCGAGTGCCCGCGGGCGCGGCTGGTCGCCACCGACATCTCCGCGGCCGCGCTGGTCGTGGCCCGGGCCAACGCCGTCGCCCACGGCGTCGCGGCGCCGATCACCTTCGTGGAGACGCCGTTCCTCGACGGCATCGACGGCCTCTTCGACCTCATCGTCTCGAATCCGCCCTACGTGCCCGAGGGGGATGCGCCCGGGCTGGCCCCCGAGGTCGTCGGTCACGAACCAGCCACGGCCCTGTTTGCGGGTCCCGACGGCCTGCGCGACGCGCGGGTGATCGTCGACCTGGCCGGCGCACGGCTCGCGCCGGGCGGGTCGCTGGTGCTGGAGATTGGGGTGGGACAGTGGCCGCAGGTGCAGGCGGCGCTGGCCGGCGCGGGACTCGGCGCGCACGCGCACGTGCGCCAGGACCTGCAGGGAATCCCGCGCGCCGTGGTGGCGACGCGCGGGGCCTGACGGACCGGGTTACCGGTTCGGAATCACGAGTTCCTGACCCGGATGGATCAGGTCCGGATCCTTCAACTTGTCCTTGTTGGCGTTGAAGATGTCCATGTAGCGATTGGCGTCGTCGAGGTGAACCTTGGCGATCTTCGACAGCGACTCGCCCGGCTTGACCGTGTGCACGCCGTGGATGTCGGTGCGATCGGCCTTGATGTCGACGGCCAATTCGCTGTCCCAGCCGCTGTGTTTCTTGATGGCGTCCCACAGCAGGTCGCGTTCGAGCGCGTAGGTGGTCTTGCCGGCGATGTAGACCTTGCCGCCGACTTCCTTCAGCGAGAACTCACGCACGCCGAGCGTGGCGGCAACACCTTCCAGGTCACGATACTTGTCGATCATGTCGATCTCTCCTCAGGCCCGCCGTTCCGCGCTGGCCGGGCCGTTATCACCGGGGATGGTGTTTCAGGAATCATGACACGCAGGCGCCGCGGTGTGTCACCTTCGATTCGACGCGCCGCTATACTCGCGCCATGAGCTGCCTCTTCTGTCGCATCGTGGCCGGTGAGATCCCGGCCGCGCAAGGTCTACGAAGACGCCGACCTCGTGGCCTTCGAGGACGTCAACCCGCAGGCGCCGCTCCACATCCTGATCGTGCCGCGCGCGCATATCCCGACCGTGAACGATCTCGATCCCGATCACGACGCGCTGGTGGGCGGGATGGTGCGCCGGGCCGCCGCCATTGCCGCCGAGCGGGGCGTACGCCGCCGCGGGCTTTCGCACGGTGTTCAACTGCAACGCCGACGCCGGGCAGACGGTCTTCCACCTCCACCTGCACGTCCTCGGTGGACGCACGCTGGCCTGGCCGCCGGGCTAGCCGCCCGGCTGTGCTTCCTTCTTGACCAGCAGATAGCGACCGCGGTCGTGCGGACGGTCGAGATGGAAGTCGACGACGCGGTAACCCTTGCGGAAGTAGGTCTCGAAGATCTCGCGGGTCTGCAGACGCCACTCCAGCGCCAGGGCCGGCGCCTCGCGCTGCATGTCGGTGAAACCCATCGGGATCTCGAGCACGAGACGCCGCTCGTCGAGGGCCAGGAAGATATCGGAGTTGGCCAGCCACGCCTGCGCCGCATGCGTCACGTTGATCCGGCCGGCCTCGCTGACCTCGCTCGCGGTCAGGGGCATCATCGCGCCCGGGCCCACGCGCCGGGCAACGTGCGGCCGGGCGATCCACCACTGCGCCACGAGCCGATCGGTGGGCGTGCCCTTGTGCAGCACGCTCGTCGATTCCCCGTAGACGTTGCGGTGATACTCCTCGGCCACGACGCCCAGCTTGGCGAAATTCAGGTGCGCGTTCATGGCCTGCAGCGGATCGTAGGTCCACTCGATGAGCTCGTAGCCCTGCGCCAGCGCCCGGTCGCGCTGGGCCAGCTTCAGGTCCCGGCCCAGGCCGCTGTTGCGATACTCGGGCAGCACGCCGAGCATGTGGGACCACTGCAGCACCTGCCGCCCGGGCTTCATCCCGACGATGGAATAGACGAAGCCGACCATGCGGTCGGCCTCGTCGTAGGCGCCAATCAGGATGGCGCCGCGCTTCACCGTGATGGTGAAGACCGGCACGGTGACCATGTCGTTCAGGTCGGTGAAGCCCCAGACCCGGGCTTCCAGGTCCATCACCTGGCGGAACTCGTCGGCGGTGTGCAGGTCGCGAAAGCGCAGCTCGGACATCAGGGGACGAGTGTAGCCGCCGGGCGGCCGCACGGAAAGGGCGGGCCTTAGCGGCGGACGTCCTCCGGCCAGATGAGCGGCGGCAGTTCATGCAGGCGCCGGATGAGCGGCACCCCGGCCGGACGCGCGATCGAATCCTCGCCGGCGCGGCGCAGCCACACCGCGCGCAGGCCGGCGCCGAGCGCCCCCTCCACATCGGCCTTCAGGCTGTCGCCGACCATCAGGGCCTCGTGGGCGTCCACGCCCGCCGCCGCCAGGGCGCTCCGGAAGATGCTCGGATGGGGCTTCATGTAGCGGTTGGGATGCGCCGACACGTGCGTGCGCACGTAGCGGTCGAGTTCGAAGTGCGCGGTGAAGGCCTCGAGCGACCGGTGCGAGTTGGAGATCACGCCCAGTGCGAGCCCGCGTTCGGCCAGCGCCGGCAGGACGTCGCGGACGTCGTCGTAGAGATCGAAGTGGTGGTTGGCCGCCCACTGCTCGTAGATCTCGGTGGCCGCGGGCATGACGCCCTCACCCCGCGCCGCCCATGTGCTCGATGATCGCCGCGGTGTAGCTGATGAAGAGGCCGTGGTCGTAGAGCGGGTCGGCCAGGTCGTCGAGCAGCGGCAGGGCGCGCGTCACCGCCGCCTCGAACTGCACGGCGTCCACCTGCACGCCGTGGGCGGCGCAGGTCCGGGCATAGCCCGGTCCCTGGAAGGTCTCGCCGGGATGGATCAGCGTGAAGTCGACGTCGAAGAAGACGGCGCGAACGGGAACCGGCTGGGTCATGAGGCCGGTCTGTTCCAGGGCCCGGCCACGACCACCACCGCGCGCTCCGGGTCGAGCAGGCGGGCCGCGACCCGGGCCACGTCGTCGTAGGTCACGGCCGCGATGCGCTCGGGCAGACGCACGTCGTGGTCCATGCCCAGGCCGAAGATCTCGGCCGAGAGCAGGAAGCCGGCGATGCCGCCGTTGGTCTCGAGCTGCCGCGGCAGCGAGCCGATCAGATATTTCTTGGTGTCGTCCACCTCGGCCCGCGTGAAGCCGTCGGCCAGCACCGCCCGCAGTTCCGTGTCGATCGAATCGATGGTGCGCTGCACGTTGTCGGCCGACACGCCGGCGCGGACCATCAACGGTCCGGCCGTGAGGCCGGCATCGAGGCTGCTGAACACGTAGTAGGCCATGCCCTGGCGCTCGCGGATGCTGTCGCCCAGCCGGCCGCCCAGACGCGTACTGCCCGAGGGCGTTGTTCATGACCAGCGCCGGGTAGTAGTCGTCGTCGCGCCGCGACAGGCCCACGAAGCCGTAGGCCACGTCGGCCTGCGCTTTGTCGGGCATCGACCGGACGATGACGTGTCGCGCGGTGACCGGCGACGGGGGATCGGGCCGGACGCTGGCGGTGGCCTCGCCGCTCCAGTCGGCCATGTGGGCGGCCACCGCGTCGACGAGGCGATCGGCGTCGAGATCGCCGACCAGGACGACCGTGGCGGCCGACGGCGCAAACGCCTGCGCATGGAACGCCAGCAGACGCTCGCGGGTCAGCGCCGCGACATCCGCGGCGTAGCCTCGCACCGGGCGGCCGAGCGGATGCCCGCCGGGGTAGAGCGCCGCGCACAACGCATCGACGGCGACGATGCCGGGGTCGTCGGCCGCTTCGTGGATGGCCGTCAGCAACTCGGCCCGGCGGGTGGCCACTTCCGGGTCCGGAAACTGCGGCCGGCGGGCCACGTCGCACGCCACCGGCAGCACCGCGGCCAGGTCGTCGACGAGGCACGTCGCGGCAACGACGATCTGCTGGCGGCCGGCGCCCACCGACAGCGACGCGCCCCGGCCGTCGAGCTCGTCGGCGATAGCGTCGGCGCTGTATCCGGCCGTGCCTTTGTCGAGGACCCGGGCGGTCAACGCCGCGGTGCCGGTGGCGCCGGGCCCATCGGCGGCGGCGCCGGCGTTCACGCCGATGGCCAGCGACACGGCGGGGATGAGGCGGTTGGTGGCGGCAATCACCGTCAGCCCGTTGGGCAGCACCCGCCGGATGGGAGCCAGCGCCATCAGCGGGCCTCGCCGTTCGCGCTGGCGATGGGCTCGAAGATGCCGATGGTGCGGTTGTCGGCCGTCAGATACTTCGTCGCCGCGGCGTTCACCTCGTCGAGCGTGACCGCATCGAGCCGCGTGTTGACCTCGCCCCAGTCCTGCCAGCGTCCGATCGTCGCGAAGTAGCCGAGCTGGTGTGCCAGGTCGGTGACGCTGCCGGCATCGAACACGAAGCGCGCCCGCAACTGCGCGCGCACCCGCGTCAGCTCCGCGGCGGTGACGCCGTCGCGGGCGGCCATGGCGCACTGTTCGAGCATGGCCCGTTCGACCGCATCGAGCGTCTGGCCATGGGCCACCGTGGCGTCGATCGAATAGAGATAGGGTTCGGCGGTCGGGCGCCAGGAAGCCGGAGATCGACGACGCCAGCCCGGTATTGACGAGGGCGCGATACAGGCGCGCGCTGCGCTGCGGCGTCGGCACCGAGCCGCCCGACCAGATGTTGAGCCCCGAGGCGCCGGTGAGGACGGCGTCGAGCGCCAGCAACGGGAAGAAGTCGGCGTGGGCAAAGCCGGGCGCGTGGAAGGTGGCGCGCCAGTAGGCGGTGGTGCCCGGCTTGCGCAGGTAGACGCGGCGCTCGGCCTCCTGCTCGGGCTCCGTGGTGGTGGGCCGCCGGGCCGGCGTCCCCGGCTCGATGGCGCCAAAGGCCGAGGTGACGCGCTTCAGGACGTCGGCGGTGGCGACATCGCCGACAATCACCAGCGTGGCGTTGTTGGGCACGTAGAAACGCCGGTAGTGGCCGTAGAGATCGTCCCGGGTCATCGTCTTCAGGTCGCCGAGCCAGCCGATGGTGGGATGGCGATAGGGATGCGCCTTGAAGGCCGTGGCCGTCATCTCGGTGTCGAGCCGCTGCTCGGGGTCGTTGTCCCCGCCCTGCAGCTCCGAGATGATGACGGTCCGCTCCGATTCGCAGTCGGCCGGCTCGTAGAGACAACTGGCCATCCGCTCGGCCTCGATGAAGAGCATGCGGTCGAGCGCGTCGGCCGTGGCCGTCTCGAGGTAGGTGGTCTGGTCGATCCAGGTGTAGCCGTTCCAGCTGCCGCCGAACTGCTCGATGATGCCCTTCACCTGGTCGCGCGGGATGTTCCGCGTGCCCTTGAAGTTCATGTGCTCGACCCAGTGCGACACCCCGGTCAGGCCGGGGCCTTCGTCGCGCGACCCGACCTTGTACCAGCACCATACCGATGCCAGAGGCGCGGTATGCACCTCCTGCACCAGAACCGTGAGGCCGTTGGGGAGGGTCGACTCGGTCACCATGGGTCCACTGTAGTGCGGGCTCCGCCGCGACGGAAGCACTCCGTCTCCCGCTCCGGACGCGCGTAACCGTGGGACCGCCGGGCTGGAGCGCCAATCCGCTGACGTACAATGGCCGTATCCCTATGACCGAGTGGAAAGAGACGTGTAACCTGCCGCGCACGGCCTTCTCGATGAAGGCCAACCTGCAGACGGCTGAGCCGGAAGCCGTCGCCCGGTGGGACGCGATGGACCTCTACGCACGGATTCGTCAGGCCCGGTCCGGGCGCGCCGAAGTACCTCCTGCACGACGGCCCGCCCTACGCCAACGGCGAAATCCACATCGGCACGGCGCTGAACAAGATCCTCAAGGATTTCGTGGTCAAGTCCCACAACATGCTGGGCTTCGACGCGCCCTACCTGCCGGGCTGGGACTGCCACGGCCTGCCCATCGAACTGAAGGTCGACCGCGAACTCGGCCCGAAGAAGCGCGAGATGTCCACCGCCGACTTCCGCCGCGCCTGCCGCAAGTACGCCGAGAAGTACGTCGGCATCCAGCGCGAGGGCTTCAAGCGCCTCGGCATCATCGGCAAGTGGGACGACCCCTACCTGACGATGGCCTTCCGCTACCAGGCAGCCATCGTGCGCGCCCTGGGCGCGTTTGTCGCCGCCGACATGGTCTACAAGGGCAAGAAGCCGGTGCACTGGTGCACCCACTGCCGCACCGCCCTGGCCGAAGCCGAGGTCGAGTACGAGCCGCACGTCTCGCCGTCGGTCACCGTCGAGTTCCCGCTGAGCGAGGCCAGCCGCGCCGAGGCCACGGCGCCGCATCCCGGCGCTGGCCGGGCGGCCCGTGTCGGTGCTGATCTGGACGACCACGCCCTGGACCATCCCGTCGAACCTGGCGATCGCCTTCCATCCGGACTTCGAGTACGGCGCCTACGACGTCGACGGCACGGCGGTGATCGTGGCCCGCGACCTGGCGCCCGCGGTGGCGGCCAGGACCGGGCGGTCGTTCGACACCCTGCTGGCCACGTTCCCCGGCGCGGTGCTGGAGCGGCTGGTGTTCCGGCATCCGCTCTACGAGCGCGATTCGCTGGCCGTGCTGGCCGACTACGTGACGCTCGAGGCCGGCACCGGCGCCGTGCACACCGCGCCCGGCCACGGCGCCGACGACTACCACACCGGCGTGAAGTACGGACTCGACATCTACGCCCCGCTCGACGCCGGCGGCCACTACAACGACACCGTCGAGCAGTTCGCCGGTCAGCAGGTGTGGAAGGCCAACGCCGAGCGTCGAAGCGGCGCTTGCAGGCCCGCGGCCGCCTGTGGCACCGCGAGGACTTCCATCACTCGTATCCGCACTGCTGGCGCTGCCACAACCCGGTGATCTTCCTGGCGACGGCCCAGTGGTTCATCGCCATGGAAGCGCAGGACCTGCGGCAGAAGGCGCTCGCGGCCATCGCCGACACGCGCTGGATCCCGAGCTGGGGCCGGGCCCGCATCGAGGGCATGATCGCCAACCGGCCCGACTGGTGCATCTCGCGCCAGCGCGCCTGGGGCGTGCCGATCCCGGCCATGGACTGCACCTCGTGCGGCCAGGCCGTGCTCACGAAGGCGCTGGTCGAGCAGGCCGCCGCGGTCTTCGACACCTACGGCGCCGACGCCTGGTACGAGCGTCCGCTGGAGGAGTTCGTGCCGGCCGGGCTGGCCTGTCCCGTCGTGCGGCGGCACCGCGTTCGAACGCGAAGCCAACATCCTCGACGTGTGGTTCGACTCCGGCTCGAGCCACGAGGCGGTGCTGCCCTTCCGCGAGGATCACCGCTGGCCCGCCGACCTCTACCTCGAGGGCAGCGACCAGCACCGCGGCTGGTTCCACAGCTCGCTGCTCGTCGGCATCGGCACCCGCGGCCGGGCCCCGTTCGACCAGGTGCTGACCCACGGCTTCGTGATGGCCGAGGACGGCCGCAAGATGTCGAAGTCGCTCGGCAACAGCGTGTCGCCGCAGGACGTCATCAAGCAGAGCGGCGCCGAGATCCTGCGCCTGTGGGCCTCGATGGTCGACTACCGCGAGGACATCCGCATCGGCAAGGAGATCCTGACCCGCACCATCGAGGCCTACCGCAAGATCCGCAACGTGCTGCGGGTGCTCGTGGCCAACCTCTACGACTTCGATCCGGCCGACGACCGCGTGCCGGTCGCGCAGCTCGAGGAGGTCGATCGCTGGATGCTGGCGAAGTACGCCGACGTCGCCTCGAAGATCGTCAAGGCCTACGACGACTACGACTACCCGACGGTGTTCCAGCTCGCCGTCCAGTTCATCACCGTCGACGTGAGCGCGTTCTACGTCGACGTCACGAAGGACCGGATGTACACCTACGGCGCCCGCTCGGCGCGGCCGCCGCTCCGGCCAGACGGTCGATGTTCACCGTCGCCGACGGGCTGGCGCGCCTCCTGGCGCCGATCCTGTCGGTGACGATGGACGAGCTGTGGCGCGGGCTGCCGGGCACGCGTGAAGCCTCGGTGCACATGGCGCTCTTCCCGACCGACCTCGAGCGCCTGCTCGACGACCCGCTGGTCGCAGCGCTGGGCCGAGCTCGGCGCCGTCCGCGACGTGGTCAACGTGGCGCTGGAGCAGAAGCGGCAGGACAAGACCATCGCCGGCAACCTGTCGGCGGCCGTCGAGGTGCGGGCCATGGGCGCGCCGCTCGACCTGCTGCGCGGCTACGAGGCGTTCCTGCCGACGCTGTTCGGCGTGTCGGCGGTGCGGCTGGCAGCGCGGCGACGCCGAGGCCGTGCAGGTGGCCGTGACGCCGCGCCGAGGGCGTCAAGTGCGAGCGCTGCTGGCGCATCGTGCCGGCGGTGACGAGCGCCGCCGGGCGCGAAGGCCTGTGCGAGCGTTGCGTCGACGCGCTGGCGGAAGCCGTGAGCCTGTAGGACGCGATGCGCCGCCTCGAACTCGTCATCACGCTCGCGGTCGTCGCGCTCGACCAGTGGACCAAGGCGCTGGTCCGCGGCCGGCTCGAACTGCACGAGAGCATCGACGTCGTCTCGGGCTGGCTGAGCCTCACCCGCGTGCACAACACCGGCGCGGCGTTCGGCATGCTCAACAACGCCGACTTCCCGTTCAAGACGGCGGCGCTCATGCTCGTGGCCGGCACGCGCGCTGGCCGGCGTGGCCTGGTATGCGGCGCAGCCTGCCGGCGTCGGACAAGGTCGCCCGCGCCGGTATCGCCGGCGTGCTCGGCGGCGCCATCGGCAACCTCATCGATCGCGCCACCGCCGGCTACGTGCTCGACTTCGTGGACGCCTACTGGGGCACCTGGCACTTCTGGGCCTTCAATGTCGCCGACGCCGCCATCATCGGTCGGCGTGGTGCTGATGCTCCTCGACGTGGCGCTCGACTTCCTGGGATACCGACGTGCACCCAATCCTGCTTGAGGCCGGCCCGGTCACCATCTACAGCTACGGCGTGCTGCTGGCCGCCGCCTACCTGCTCGGCCTGTGGCTCGGCGTGCGCCGCGCCAACCAGGCGGGGCTCGACGGCAACCGGGTGCTGGACCTGGGCATCTGGGTGATCATCGCCGCGCTGGTCGGCGCCAAGGGCCTGCTGTTCGTCGTCGACTTCGACCACTTCACCAGCAGCCGCGAGGAGTTCATCTCGCTGCTGCGCTCGGGCGGCGTCTTCTACGGCGGCCTGATTGCCGCGTCGCTGACCTGCATCTACCAGCTGCGCAAGCACAAGCTGCCGCTGTGGCAGTCGGGCGATCTGTTCGCCCCGGGCATCGCCCTCGGCTACATGGTCGGCCGGCTGGGCTGCCTCGCGGCCGGCTGCTGCTACGGCAAGCCGACGCCAGGTGGCCTGGGCCATCACCTTCACCGATCCGGCCGCGGCGTTGAACGTCGGCACGCCGCTCGACGTGCCGCTGCATCCGACGCAGCTCTACGAGTCGCTGGCCGGCCTGGTGATCCTGCGTGACCCTGCTGGTCATCGAGAAGCGCGGGCCGCCCGTTTCCCGGGCCGCACCTTCTGGCAGTTCGTGCTGATGTACGCGCGTGTCGCGGTTCATCATCGAGTTCTTCCGCGGCGACGACCGCGGCATGGTCGTCGATGTTCTCGACCTCGCAGCTCATCTCGCTGGTGCTGGCGCCGCTCAGCCTCGTGATGCTGTGGTGGCTGGCCGGGCCGGACGCGGCCAGCCGGCCACGCCGGTGCCGACGGCGGCCGCGGTGACCTCCATGACCGCCGGCGCGGGCGATCCGACGCGCACCTCGCAGGTCAGGCTGGATGGCACGGGCAAGGCGGTGGTTCCGGTGACGCCGCCGTTCCCCTCCCGTGACCGCTACTACGTGCAGGCGCTCACCTCCGCGTCACCGAGCTTCGTCCCCTTCTCGGTCAGCCCCGGGCTCACCCTCGTCAATACCGAAGTCACCCGATTGCTGCTGGCCGTCGGCGGTGGTGTCAACCCGAACGGCGCAGGCTTCGCTCTGTCCCCGGGGGTCACGGCCACCCGCACGGGCGTCGGCACCTATCAGGTCACCTTTGCCGGGCAGTTTTCCGGGGTGAATGTCATTCCCGCTATCACCCCGTTCTGCGGGCAGCTCATTGCCGGGCTCACCGCCAACAACGGCGGCTTCACGGTCACGTTTCCGACCGATTGCGGCTTCTTCTTCACGGCCACGCCGATTCGCCGATAGCCAGCGGGCGGCGGGTCGTCTACACTCGCGGGTGGCCGGGGCCGAGCGCCCCGGCCCGCGCCTTCCAGGCGCTCCAGCCAGATAGCCCGCATGCAGCAGCACACCTTCGAGGTCTCGTCCGACCACCACGGCCTCCGGCTCGACAAGTTCCTCGCGAGTGAGGTGCCGAACCACTCGCGCGCGCAGCTCCAGCGGCTCATCGAGGAGGGCCGGGTGACGGTGGCGCGGGTGGCGGCGCCCAAGGCCAACACCGCCCTGCGCGAAGGCGATACGGTCACGCTCGAGATCCCCGAGGTGGCGCCGTCCACGCTGGTGCCCGAGGATCTGCCGCTGCCGATTCTCTACGACGACGTCGACCTCATCGTCGTCGACAAGCCGGCGGGCCTGGTCGTGCATCCCGGCGCGGGCCACGCCACCGGCACGCTGGTCCACGCGCTGCTCCATCACGTCAAGGACCTGAGCGGCATCGGCGGAGAGGTCCGTCCCGGCATCGTGCACCGTCTCGACAAGGGCACCTCGGGAGTGATGGTGGTCGCCAAGAACGACGCCGCCCACCAGGAACTGGCCCGCCAGTTCCACGACCGCGAGGTCGAGAAGGAATACGTGGCGCTGGTGTGGGGCACGGTGCACAACCGCAAGCGCATCGACCTGCCGCTCGGCCGCGACCCGGTGCACCGCGAGAAGATCTCGACGCGGGCGCGCCGCTCGCGCGAGGCGGTGACCCGCATCACGTGGGCCCGCCAACTGCCCGGCGTCACGCTGCTGCGCGTGGCCATCGCCACCGGCCGCACGCACCAGATCCGCGTGCACCTGAGCGCCATCGGCCATGCCATCGTCGGCGACGCGGTCTACGGCGGGGTGCACAAGCGGGTGGCTCACGACGTGCGGGCGGTGCAACGGCTGACCCGGCCGTTCCTGCACGCCGAGCGGCTGGCCTTCACGCATCCAACGACGAAGGAGCGCCTCACCTTCGAGGCGCCGCTGCCGGAAGACCTCCTCTCGGTGCTCGAAGACATCACCCCGGCCGACAAGCGCTCGACCGTGCTCGCGGAGCCACGTCATGTCCCAACCTCCGAAGCCCCACTGGCCCGCGCCGTCGACGTCGAGTCCGGGGCTGACACCCCAGACGACGAGCCCGGCGACGATCGTCCATGAGCAGCGCGAGATCTACCGCGGGCGCGTGTTCACGCTCTCGGCCGACCGCGTGACCTTGCCCTCGGGGCACACCTCCCTGATGGACGTCGTGCGCCATCCCGGCTCGGTGGTGCTGCTGCCGATGCCGGCGCCCGGCCAGATCGTGCTCATCCGCCAGTACCGCTACGCCGTCGATCGCTTCATCTGGGAGGTGCCCGCGGGCAGCCTGGAGCCAGGCGAGGATCCGGACGCGGCCGCGGCGCGGGAGTGCGAGGAAGAGATCGGGCTCGTGCCCGGCCGCATCGAACGCCTCGGCTCGCTCCTGCCCACGCCGGGTTTCTGCGACGAGGTGATGAACTTCTATCGCTGCACGGAGCTGCGGCCGCCCGGCCCCGATTCGACCGCCCGGCAGGACGAGGACGAAGTGATCGAGCCGCGCACCTTCTCCCTCGACGAGGTGCGGCGCCTGATTTCGGCCGGCGAGATCCTCGACATGAAGACGGTGGCCGGGCTGGCGCTGCTGCGCTGAGGCGCGATCAGGCGCGCGCCGCTTCCTCCACCGTGGCGGCGTGGATGGCCACGGTGTCGGCGAAGCGCCGGGCGTAGCCGCCGGCCAGCAGGACCACGATCGGCACGCCCGCGCCGCGCGCGGCTTCGAACACCAGGCGATCGCGCCGCCGCAGCCCGTCGCGCGTGAGCGCCAGGCCGCCGAGCTGGTCGTCGGCGTAGGGATCGGCGCCAGCCAGATAGATCAGCAGATCCGGGAGCGAGGCCAGGGCCCGCGCCAGCGCACCGTCGAGCACGCGCAGGTATTCGTCGTCGCCGACGCCGCGCCCCAGGCCGATGTCGAGCGAGCCGCGCGGCTTGACCGCGGGATAGTTGGCCTCTTCGTGAATCGACAGCGTGAACACGCTCGGGTCGCCGCTGAAGATGGCCGCGGTGCCGTTGCCCTGGTGCACGTCGAGATCGACGACGGCCGCCGTTCCGGCCAGCCGGTCGCGGAAGGCGCCACGAATCGCCACCGCCACGTCGTTGAACATGCAGAAGCCCTCGCCGTGGCCGGCGAAGGCATGATGGAAGCCGCCGCCGAGATGGACGACCGTGCGGTCGCTGCCGTCGAGCGCCAGCCGCGCCGCCACCAGGCTGCCGCCGGTCATGAAACGGAACCCCTCGACGATGGCTGGCGACCAGGGAATCTCCAGCCTGGCGATGGCCTCGGGGCTCAAGGTGCCGTTGCGCAGGCCGTCGAGATAGCTGGGGGTGTGAGCCAGGGCCAGCTCGTCCCACGAGGCTGCCACCGGGCCGCAGAAGGCGCCGGGGGCGACCAGGCCGCTCCGGGTGAGCTCTTCGGCGACGGCGTGGTATTTCGCCGTCGGGAACACGTGCGGGCCGAAGTCGAGGTGGTATCGCGGCGAGTAGACGACGCGCACGCGCCGAGCTTATTGCATCCCGGGCTGCACCCGTCGGGCCGGACGCTTGCCGGCGGGTGACTGCACGGGCAGCAGCGCCAGCAGCAGCACTTCGTCGATCGTTCCGACCAGGTGAATGCTGAGGCCGGCGCGCAGATCCTCGTCGAGGTCTTCCTTGACGTTCTTCTCGTTCTGCCGCGGCAGGATGATCTCGCGCACGCCGGCGCGCTTGGCGGCCAGCACCTTTTCCTTGATGCCGCCCACCGGCAGGACCTTCCCCGACAGCGTGATCTCGCCGGTCATGGCCACGTCGCCGCGCACCGGGCGCCGCGTCAGTTCCGACACCAGGGCCGTGGCCATGGTGACGCCGGCCGACGGGCCGTCCTTGGGAATGGCGCCCGAGGGCACGTGCACGTGGATCTCGGAGCCCTTGAAGAAGTCGGGGTCGATGCTCCACTGCGCCGCGTGGGCGCGCACCCACGACAGCGCGGCCCGCGCCGATTCCTTCATGACATCGCCGAGCTGACCGGTCAGGGTCAGCGAGGCGGTGCCGCTCATGCGGGAGGCTTCGATGAAGAGCACCTCGCCGCCCACCGGCGTCCAGGCCAGGCCGATGGCCACGCCCGGCCGCTTGGTGCGCTCGGCGATCTCTTCCTCCAGGTACTTCGGGGCGCCGAGCAGCTCATGGACCACAGCCGGCGTGACCCTCACGCGGTCGGTCTCGCCGTCGGCCCGCCGCCGCGCCACCTTGCGGCAGATGGCGCCGATTTCCCGCTCGAGGTTGCGGACGCCGGCCTCGCGAGTGTAGCCGCGGATGAGGGTGCGCAAGCCGGCGTCGGTGAAGGTGAGCTGCCGGGCGGTGAGCCCGTGGTTGGGCACCTGCTTGCCCACCAGGTGCCCACGCGCGATCATCAGCTTCTCTTCCTCGGTGTAACCGGGCAGCTCGAGCACTTCCATGCGGTCGCGCAGCGCCGGAGGAATGGGGTCGAGCACGTTGGCGGTGGTGATGAAGAGGACGTCCGACAGGTCGAAGGGCACGTCGAGGTAGTGGTCGCGGAACGTGTTGTTCTGTTCGGGGTCGAGCACTTCGAGCAGGGCCGAGGCCGGGTCGCCGCGGAAGTCGGCGCCGAGCTTGTCGATCTCGTCGAGGATGAAGACCGGGTTGCGCGATTCGGCCCGGCGCAGCCCCTGGATGACCTGGCCGGGCAGGGCGCCGATGTAGGTGCGGCGATGGCCGCGAATCTCGGCCTCGTCGCGCATGCCGCCGAGCGAGACCCGCACGAACTTGCGCTCGAGCGACTGGGCAATCGAGCGGGCCAGCGACGTCTTGCCCACGCCGGGCGGGCCGACGAAGCACAGAATCGGCCCCTTCACCGTCGGATTGAGCTTTCGCACCGCCAGGTATTCGAGGATGCGTTCCTTGGCCTTCTCGAGGCCGGCATGCTCGGTGTCGAGCACGGCGCGGGTCTTCTTCAGGTCGATGATTTCTTCGGTGCGCTTGGTCCAGGGCAGCGCCACCATCCAGTCGAGATAGGTGCGCGAGACGGTGTACTCGGCGGCGGCGGGCGGCATCTTCGACAGCCGATCGAGCTCGCGCAACGCTTCCTTCTTCACCGTGTCGGGCAGGCCGACGGTCTCGATCTTCTGACGCAGCTCCTCGACTTCCCGGGTCTGGTCGTCGCCCTCGCCGAGCTCGCGCTGGATGGCCTTGAGCTGCTCGCGCAGGAAGTAATCGCGCTGGTTCTTGCCGACCTCGGACTGGACCTGCGACTGGATCTTCGAGCCGAGCTCGAGCACCTCGAGTTCCTTGATGAGCAGGCGGTTGAGATGATCGAGGCGGGCCCGGACGTCGATGGTCTCGAGCACTTCCTGCTTGGTGGCCGTCGACAGCGTGCCGAGGCTCGAGGCAATGAAGTCGGCGGCGCGGCCCGGCTCGGTGATGTTCGAGGCCAGCGTCTGCAGGTCGTCGCTCATCAGCGGCGAGAGCGAGACGATCTGCTGGAAGTTTGCCTTGATGTTGCGCTGAAGCGCGTCGATCTCGAGCCGATCGTCGTCCGACAGCTCGTCTTTGGCTTCGCTGACATTGGCCAGCAGGTAGGGCCGACTGGCGATCAGCCCGTCGAACTTCACACGCGCCAGACCCTGCACGATGATGCGCAGGCTGCCGTCGGGCAGCTTGAACATCTTGTGGATGTGGCTGGCGGTGCCGATGGTGTGCAGGTCGTCCTGACGCGGATCTTCCTCCGAAGCCTCGCGCTGGGTGAAGACCGCGATCATCCGCCCGGCCGCCACGGCTTCGTCGATGAGACGCACCGAGCTTTCGCGGGCCACGGCCAACGGCATGAACGAGTTGGGGAAGAGCACGGTGTCGCGCAGCGGCAGCACCGGCAGTTCCGCCGGCACGTGGAACGGCTGTTCCGCCGACGGTTCGTCCGCGTCGAAGTGGCTATCGTGATCGCTCATCGGCGATCCCTCCGAAAAAACGGCGCGTGGAAGTGCCCGAGAACCCGGGCCGATGTGGGACGCAGGCCCCGCCGGGAGGCGGGGCCTGCTGGTCGGTGTGGTGTTCGGGTCTAGCGCTGCATGTCGAAGAAGCTCGACGAGCCGCGCCGCGACATTGTACGCTCGCGCTGAATCGCCGTCTCGCGCTCTTCTTCGCAATCCTTGCAGCGGACCGCGAACGGCAGAGCTCGCAAGCGCGCCTCGGCGATTTCGTCGCCGCATTCGTAGCACAGACCGTAGCGCCCCTCGTCGAGGCGAGCCAGCGCCTCGTTGATCTTGTTCAGCGTTTCGGCCTTCATCTGGATCAGCGCGAACTCGATATCCTCCTGGATGTCGACTTCGGCGGTTTCACCGGGGTCCTGACCACCTTCGTGAGGCCGCTCGGCCCCGTCGGCGCGGACGCCACGAATTCTTCCCTGCACTTCGTGCAGGATCACGCGACGGCGCTCGTCAAGCATCGTCTTGAGGTCGTCGTAGCGCGTGGCCTTGTCGAGCACCGCGGTCGCCACATTCTTCTTCGCTGCCTTGGCCATGACTCCAGCCGCTCCTTCCGTGTCCTCTGTTGGAGAGGACTCCTGATATTCCTCACAAGCTTGCAATCGCCGTACCTGACTTCGTGCCGTCGTCTGGCGTTGGTCGAAACCCGGAGGAATTGAAAATATTACGAGTGTCCGGTATGTGAGCTCACACCGCCGCCCTCAGCCGTGACCGTCGACCGGGTATCTGTCACCGGG
Organism: uncultured Acidobacteriota bacterium; assembly: GCA_963834325.1. Taxonomy (GTDB): domain Bacteria; phylum Acidobacteriota; class Vicinamibacteria; order Vicinamibacterales; family UBA2999; genus CADEFD01. Next base: position 1,660,361 of record CAWIBL010000011.1, on the reverse strand, counting down.
TTCAGTTGGTTAAGTGACTCAAAAACAGAGACTTAACTGCTGATTTCGGGTGGGTGTCGAGCTTCTCGAACGCGTGTTCAGTCGATTAGACGCCGCAGCGGCCATTCGGGTTCTTGTTCGAAGCTGTCCACTACTGGCGACAACTGTCCACCACCGAACGGGCATGGATGTGGCAAAACATACACGCCATAGGGCGACCGGAGGACCACTATTGTGGCCCTCGGGGACCCGGGCGGTCAACCAGGAGCGAGGCGCCCGCGAGGGCCCCGTCTCGACCCGGTGGACCTCTGAACCGACCGCATGGTAGGCTTGGGGTTTCGCACGGGCGATTTTCACGTCATTTGTACGTAGCTAGAAGGTATCCGTCATGGCAAGACGCTGTGAAATCTGCGACAAGGGGCCGGTCGTCGGCCGCACCATCTCCCATGCCCACAACGTCGGTCCGCGCCGGTTCGAAGTGAACCTGCAGACCGTCCGCGCGGTCGTCAACGGCGCGACCAAGCGGATGCGCGTCTGCACCCGCTGCATCCGCTCGAAGAAGGTCGTCAAGGCCGCCTGACGCCGATGCGCCGCGCCATCAGCTCCGCCTCAGGAGCGCCCGCCATCGGCCCCTACTCGGCTGCGCTCGCAGTCGGCTCCCTCGTGTTCCTGTCGGGCCAGATTCCGCTTGGTCCCGACGGCACGGTGGTGGCCGGCGGCATCGAGGAGCAGACGACCCAGGTGCTCGACAACATGCGAGCCCTGCTCGCCGAGGCCGGTGCGGACTTCTCGAAGGTGGCCAAGACCACCATCTACCTGGCCGACATGGCCGACTTCGCCGTGGTCAACCAGATCTACGCCACCTGCTTCACCGAGCCGTTCCCGGCCCGGGCGACGGTGCAGGTGGCGCGATTGCCGCGCGACGTGCGGGTCGAAATCGACGCCATCGTCGTGCTCGACTGATCGCGCCCGCCCCGCCCGGCGCTTACCGGCTGCCGCCCCGCTCCACATCCAGCACCCCGTCGACCTTGCGCAGTGACTTGATCACGCGCTCGAGGTGTTTCATGTCCTTGATCTCGACGGTGACGTCGATCCGGGCATGGGTGTCGGCGCCGGTCGTCGCCTCCAGGGTCAGGATGTTGGTGTTGATGTCGGCGATGCTGGCGCTGAGCTCGGCCAGCATGCCCTTGCGGTCCTCGACCTGCATGGTCAGCCGCACGGTGTAGGGCGCGGGGTCGCCACCGGTGTCCCACTCGACGTCGATCCGGCGTTGCGGGTCGTAGAGCAGATTGACGACATTGGGACAGGCGGCGGAGTGCACCGACACGCCCTTCCCGCGGGTGATGTAGCCGACGATCTTCTCGCCACGGATGGGGTTGCAGCAGCGGGCACGCGCCACCATCAGGTCGTTGGCGCCGCTCACGGTGATCCGATCGGCCGCGGCGCTGGCCGGCCGGAGGGCCCGCTTGACCGCCGACACGACCGGGTGGTCCGGCGCCTTTTCCTTGAGCTGCCCTTCGGGCACGAGCGCGTCGAGCACCTGGCGCGCCGACAGCTTGCCGTAGCCGACCTGGGCCAGCAGATCGTCGACCTTGCCCGTGCCCAGGGCGGTGGCGGCCGGCTTCAGGTTGTCTTCCTCGAGCATCGCCTTGGCGATGTCGAAGCGCTTGGCCTCCTTCTCGAGCAGCTTGCGGCCGACGTCGATGGCGCGGGCGTTTTCCTCGATCTGGATGTACTGGCGGATCTTGTTGCGCGCGCGCGACGTCTTGACGACGCTCAGCCAGTCGCGGCTGGGCGCGTGGCCGGCGGTGGTCATGATCTCGACGATGTCGCCGTTCTTGAGCTTGGCCCGCAGCGGCACCATGCGGCCGTTGACGCGGGCCCCGACGCAGCGGTGGCCGACATCGGTGTGCACCGCGTAGGCGAAGTCGATCGGCGTGGCGCCGTCGGGCAGCACCTTCACCTGGCCGCGCGGCGTGAAGGCGTAGACCTCCTCGCGGTAGAGGTCGATCTTGAGGTGGTTGAGGAACTCCTGCGAGTCGCGCACTTCCTGGTGGGTCTCGAGCAACTGGCGCATCCACTGGAAGTACTGCTCGTCGCGGCCGGCGCCGACGCGCCCTTCCTTGTATTTCCAGTGCGCCGCGATGCCCTCCTCGGCGCGCTGGTGCATCTCGGCGGTGCGAATCTGCACCTCGAAGGGCACGCCGCGATCGGAGATGACCGAGGTGTGCAGCGACTGGTAGCCGTTGGGCCGCGGCATGGCGATGAAGTCCTTGATGCGCCCCGGCACCGGCGACCACGCCTGGTGGATGATTCCGAGCGCCGCGTAGCAGTCCTTGACCGAGGGCAGGACGATGCGGATGGCCACGAAATCGTAGACCTGGTCGAGCTCGATCTTCTGGCGCTTCAGCTTGAGCCAGATGCTGTAGAGCCGCTTCACCCGGCCGTCGACGGTCGCGACCGGCACCTCGGCGGTTTCGAGCTTGGCGCGGATCTCGGTGGTCAGCTCTTCGATGACCCCTTCGGTGGCCGCCCGCTTGGCCTCGACCCGCGTCTTGAGCGACTGGTAGGCGGTCGGCTCGAGGTGCAGGAAGGCCAGTTCTTCCAGCTCGTTCTTCACCTTGTTCATGCCCAGCCGGCTGGCAATCGGGGCGTAGATATCGAGCGTTTCCTGGGCCACCCGGGCGCGGCGGTCCTCCGGCATGAACTGCAGCGTGCGCATGTTGTGGAGGCGGTCGGCGAGTTTGACGAAGATCACGCGAATGTCGTCGACCATCGCCAGCAGCATCTTGCGGAAGTTCTCCGCCTGCCGCTCTTCGCTCGACGAAAACGGGATGGCGCTGATCTTGGTGACGCCCTCGACGATATGGGCGACATCCGGCCCGAATAGCTCCTGGATGCGCTGGACGGTGGTGAGGGTGTCCTCGATGACGTCGTGCAGCAGCCCCGCGGCAACGCACACAGGATCCAGCCGCTGGTCCGCGAGGATGTCCGCAACCTCAAGCGGATGCACGAGATAGGGTTCGCCAGAGTGGCGCACTTGGCCCTTGTGGGCGAGGGCCGAGAAGACGTACGCTTTCCTCAGCAGCTCCAAGTCGGCCTCGGGGCTGTAGGCGCGGACCTTGTCGAGGAGATCCTCGAAACGGATCATGGCCACTTGGCGTGAATCGGTGTCTAACGCAGTGAGGGAAGATTTCTCTGCGCCGCCATGATAGCAGTCACGGCCGCAGGTTGCGGGGGGTGGTGGAACTGGCTATACTTCCCGGCCTGCGGCTCTATATCCCTGTCGGAAGAACCCGGGGCAAGCGTTCCGTCGGGGTTTCGACGCGGTCTAAGGTTTTGAGGGGGAAACGATGAAGCTCCGGTCTTCGATGGCGGGTCTGGCACTGGTGGCCGGCCTAGGCCTGGCGGTTGCAGGGTGCGGCAAGGTGAACGAAGTCCGCGCCCAGAAGGCATTCAAGGACGGCAACAAGCTGTATGCGGCCAGCGACTGGCGCGGGGCAGCGGCGAAGTACGACGAAGCCATCCAGATGAATCCGAGCAACGCCTACAGCTATTTCTTCCTCGCCAACTCGCTCGACAACATGTACCGGCCGACGCGCGCCGGCGAGCCCGAAAACGACGCCCTGCTCCAGAAGGCCATCGAAAACTACAACAAGGCCGCCGAGAACATCGACGACCCGCTGTGGAAGCGGCGCTCGCTGGAGTTCCTGGTGTCGGCCTACGGTCCCGACAAGCTGAACGACCCGACCATGTCGGAGCCGATCGTCCGGAAGATGATCGAACTCGACCCGGCCGACCCGTCCAACTACTACCAGCTGGCCAGCATTTACGAGAACTCGGGCGAATACGAGATCGCCGAAGAGACCTTCCTCAAGGCCAAGGCGGCCAAGCCGAGCGACCCCACCGTCTACATGCAGCTGGCCGGCTACTACAACCGCCAGGGCGACTTCGCGAAGACCATCGAGGCGCTCGATCAGCGCGTGGCAATCGAGCCCAACAACCCCGAAGCGCACTACACCCTGGCCACCTACTACTGGGACAAGGCCTACCGCGACTTCCGCCTGAAGGACGCCGAGAAGCTCGAGATGGTGCTCAAGGGCATCGAGTCGGTCGACAAGGCCATCGTCATCAAGGACGACTACATGGAGGCGATTGCCTACAAGAACCTCCTCCTCCGCCTCCAGGCCAACCTGATCAAGGACCCGGCCAGGCAGCAGGCCCTGATTCGCGAAGCCGACCAGCTCCGCGACAAGGCCGAAGAGATGCGCAAGGCCAAGAGCACCGCCACCAGCTAGCCATCGACCCCGGAACAGCGCCGCCACGGCGCTCGCGCGGTGAAGTCACGACAAGGGCTGTTTCGTCTTCGAGGCGAAACAGCCCTTTGCCGTTCCCCCGTCCGGCGCTGGCCGGACCCTGCGACCGGCCGGTGATTTTACCGGGCCGAGACCTCCTGGACCGGGACGGTTTGATAAAGTGGGGCCGTTACAACGCGTCACATGGAGACACTTATGAAGCTCGTTCTTCGCGCGCTCACACCGCTCGCGCTGCTGGCCGCGCTCGCCCTCCCCTCCCCTGGGCTCGGGCAGGGAGTCACGACCGGTTCACTGACCGGCGTCGTGACCGATCAGGGGGGCCAGCCGGTGGCCAGCGCCAGTGTCATCGCCATCCACCTGCCCTCGGGTTCGACCTACGAGGCGACCACGCGCGCTGATGGCCGATTCCTCGTGCCCGGCATGCGCATCGGCGGGCCCTACTCGGTGACCGTCGGCTACCAGGGGACCGGCACCGCGTTCGAGCCGTCCACGCAGGACAACGTCACCGTGAACCTCGGCGTCGCCACCGACCTGCCGATGACCGTGCGCGCCATCGCCGTGACCGAAACGGTCACCGTCACCGCGTCGACCTCCGAGGTGTTCAGCTCCACCCGCACCGGCGCCGCCACCACGGTCGTCCTCGAACAGATCGCCAACCTGCCCAATGTCAGCAACCGGCTCGAGAACTACACGCGTCTCACGCCCCAGGCCAGCGGCTCGAACTTCGCCGGCCAGGACAACCGGCTGAACAACATCACCATCGACGGCTCGTCCTTCAACAACTCCTTCGGGCTGGCCGGCCAGCCCGGCGACCGCACCGGCGTCGCGCCGATTTCGCCCTACGCCATCGAGCAGATTCAGGTGAGCGTCGCGCCCTTCGACGTGCGCCAGGGCAACTTCGTCGGCGCCGGCGTGAACACGGTGACCAAGAGCGGCACCAACCAGTTCCACGGCTCGCTCTACCGCCAGTTCCGCAACGACGACATGGTCGGCACCAAGGCCAAGGGCCTCGCCTTCAATCCCGGCACCTTCGAGTTCGCCAACACCGGCGGCTACCTGAGCGGCCCGATCGTGAAGAACAAGCTGTTCTTCTTCGGCAACGCCGAAACCGAGTCCCTCAAACAGCCGGGCACGACCTTCCGGGCCAACCAGGGCGGCGAAGCCTCCGTGGGCAACGTGACGCGGGTGCTGGCCTCGGACCTCGACGCCCTCGCGGCGCTCCTCAACAGCCGCTTCCAGTACGACCCTGGCGGCTACGAGGGCTACGACTTCGAGGTGCCGCCCAAGCGCTACCTGTTGAAGGGCGACTACAACCTGAACAGCGCCAACAAGATCACCCTGCGCTACGTGCAGCTCGACTCGGAGTCGCCGCAGCTGGCGTCGAATTCGTCGTCGCTGGGTTTCGGCAACCGCCGCACGAGCACCCAGGCGCTCAACTTCGCGGGCTCGAACTACTCGATCCTCGAGAACATCAAGTCCACCGTCGGCGAGTGGAACAGCACGCTGGGCGGCTCGATGGCCAACTCGCTCATCATCGGCTACACCTCGCAGGACGAGAGCCGCGGCGCCGTCGACAAACTCTTCCCCTTCGTCGACATCCTCAACACCGCCACCACCTACACGTCGTTCGGCACCGAGCCCTTCACGCCCAACAACGAACTGCGCTACCAGACGTTCCAGGTGCAGAACAACTTCATGAAGTTCATCGACCGTCACACCGTCACGGTGGGCGCGACGCTCGAGCGCTACGAGTCCGAGAACGTCTTCTTCCCGGGCGGACAGAGCGCCTACGTCTACAACTCGCTGCAGGATTTCTACACCGATGTCGCCGACCTGGCGGCCAACCCGAACCGCGCCGTATCGCCCATCACGCTGCGCCGCTTCCAGGTGCGCTGGAGCAACATCCCCGGCCAGGACAAGCCCGTCCAGCCGCTCGAAGTGCTCTACGGCGGCGCCTACGTGCAGGACGAGTGGCGGCCCACCAACAGCGTCACCATCTCGGCCGGCGTGCGCTTCGACGTGCCCCGAGTTCGCCGACACGGGCTACACCAACACCGTGGCCGACGCGATGACGTTCCGCGACGAGGCCGGCAACCCGGTGTCCTACGAGACCGGGAAACTGCCGGATTCGAACCTCCTGTGGTCGCCCCGCGTGGGCTTCAACTGGGCCGTCGACGAGGACCGCCGCACCCAGGTGCGCGGCGGCACGGGGATCTTCACGGGCCGGCCGGCCTACGTGTGGATCTCGAACCAAGTCGGCAACACCGGCGTCCTCACCGGTTTCGAACAGCTCGAAAACACCACGGCCCGCCCGTTCAATCCGGATCCGAACCGCTACAAGCCGGCCAGCGTCAGCGGCGCGCCGGCCAGCGCCTTCGAACTGGCGCTGACCAACCGCGACTTCAAGTTCCCGCAGTTGTGGCGCTCGAACATCGCCGTCGATCAGCGCTTGCCCTGGGGCTTCTCGAGCACGACCGAGTTCCTCTACGGCAAGGACGTGAACGGCGTCTACTACATCAACGCCAACCTGGCCCCCGCCGATGCCTCGTTCACCGGCGCCGACACCCGGCCCCGCTGGGCGGGCACGAACCGCATCAACCCCACCGTGGCCAACGCGGTGGTGCTGAAGAATCAGAACGTCGGGTCGTCGTGGAACATCGCCACCTCGGTCGATCGCCGCGTCGGCGCCAGTTTCTTCAAGATGGCCTACAGCTACGGGCAGTCGAAGAACACGGTCGATCCCGGCTCGATCGCCTTCGGGTCGTGGAACAACAACGAGCACGCGGGTGATCCGAACAATCCCGGCGTGGCCTTCTCGCCGACTGGCCGGGCCGGCCACCGCTTCTTCCTGACCGGCACGGTCGGGAAGGATCTGTTCTCGTTCGGCCGCTCCTCGCTCTCGGCGTTCTTTGAAACGCGCCACAACGGAGCGATCGCCCCCAGCTACACCTTTTCGGGCGACCTCAATGGCGACGGCGGCACCTCGAACGACCTGCTCTACATCCACCGCGACCAGTCCGAGATGAACTTCCAGACGTTCACCGTCGGCGGGCGCACCTACACGGCGGCCGAACAGGCGGCCGCGTGGGACGCCTACATCTCGCAGGACAGCTACCTGAGCAAGCACCGCGGTGAGTACGCGCGACGCGGCGGCGTCCTGTTGCCGCTCGTGAAGCGCATGGACCTCAGCCTGGCGCAGGACCTGTTCACCAACATCCGCGGGCGCCGGCACTCGCTCCAGGTGCGCGCCGACATCCTCAACGTCGGCAACCTCATCAACAGCAAGTGGGGGGTGGGACAGCGTCTGATTTCGAACCAGCCGCTCACCGTCACCGCCGGTCAGCAAGCCGATGCCCAGGGCCGGGCCCAGTACCGGCTGCGGGTAATCAACAACGAGCTGATGACACGGTCGCTCGAGAGCACCGCCTTCCTCACCGACGTCTATCGCTTCCAGCTGATGGTCCGGTATCAGTTCTAACGGTCCGGCGCCGGCGGCCCGCCGCCGACCGACCTTCTCCACGGCCACGGCCGGGCGCGCCCACGCGGGAGCCCCGGCCGTTGTCGTTGGGCGTGAGGCGCGGCCGGCGAGGCACGGGGCCGACAGCTGCGCACCCAGGCGGGGCTTAACTGCGGGAATTCCGGATGGCCACTGCCGCCAGTTCCTTGAGCAGCTTGGCGGCGACGCGGGCGGTCAGATCGCGAATGTCGTTATGGGGATTGAGCTCGACGATGTCGGCGCCCACGATCGGCGCGCGCAGGCGGTGCAGCAGGCGCACGACGTCGCGGACCGACAGCCCGCCCGGCTCGGGGTGAGACACCCCGGGGGCAAACGCCGGGTCGAGCCCGTCGAGGTCCAGCGACACGTAGACCGGGCCCTCCAGGGCCTCCACGGGGACGGCGGCGCAGCCGTCGGGGCCATGCACTTCCACGCCGAAACGCCGCGCCTGGGCCGCCAGGTGCGGAGTCAGGGTGCGGATGCCCACCTGCACGAGGCGGCGGCACAACCCTTCTTCGAGGATGCGGGCAAACGGGCAAGCGTGCGAGAAGCGGTCGCCGGGTGGGCCGCCGGGCATCGCCGGGTCAGGCAGCGGAAACTGGTCGTAGAGGTCGGCGTGGGCGTCCACGTGCAGGATGGTCACCGGACCGTGGCCGCGGAATGCGCGCAGCACAGGGTAGGTCACCGAGTGATCGCCGCCCAGCGAGAAGGGCACGGCGCCCCGGGCGAGCAGTTCCGCCACGGCCGCCTCGATGGCCGCGCGGGCCTCCGGCGCATCACTGGTCAGGGCCACATCGCCGGCATCGTCGAGTGTTGCCGGCTCGATGGCGATGCCGAGCTCGGTCGACGTGTTGGTGGAGGGCGACCATAGCGCCTCGCGGATGGCGCGCGGCGCCGCCGCGGCGCCCCTCTGAAACGACGAGGATCCGTCCCAGGGCAGTCCGAGGAGGGTCACGCGGGAGGAGGCTGTGGGCACGGCGGGACGGTTCCAGGAGCGGGCCGGACAAAGCTTGGGCCGCCCCGGCGGGCGGCCCAAGTCGAACCCGATACGGTGCGCGAGCTGCGCCTAGTTGGCGCCGCCGGCAGCGGCGTTGGCCGCCTTGCGCATGCCTTCGGTGATGATGCCGACCTTTTCGACACCCGCACCCTTGGCCGCATCGATGACGTCGACGATGTCGCCGTAGCGCAGCGCGCCGTCGCCGGCGATGAACATCGTCTTGTCCTTGCGTTCCTCGTAGATCTTGCGAAGCATGTCGCCGAGATCACGAAGCTGCACGTCGTTCTTGTTCACCGAGATGCGCTTGTCGTTGGTGTACTCGAGCACGATCTGGGAGATGTCGAGCGTCTTCTGGTCTTTGGTCTTCGTCTCGGCGGGCAGGTTGACGTCGATGCCCTTCTGAGACAGCGGCAGCGCCGCCATGAAGATGACCAGCAGCACGAGCAGCACGTCGATCATCGGCGTGATGTTCATGTCGCCGTTGGCTTCGAGCTTCTTGGCGGTGACGACCTTGTCGGCACCCATGTGATTGTGAGCAGACATCAGTTGCCTCCCCTGAGCCTTGCGCTCGGTGATCAATCCCATGTCCTCGATGCCCGCCGCCCGCAGGGTGTCCATCGCTTCCATGACGCGTCCGTACGGCGCATCCTCGTCGGCCTTGATCAGAATGATCTTGTTCTGCTTGCCTTCGAGAATGTCGTCGAGACGGCCGCGCACGTCGGCGTCGGGCACCTGCACGCCGTTGACCCAGAACTGGCCATTGGACGTGACGCCCATGACCGTCTGGTCCTGCGTCTCGGGCTTGTCAGCGCTGTTGGTCGCCGTGGGCAGCGTGACCGGAACGCCCTTCTGCAAGAGCGGCGCGATGATCATCATGATGATGAGCAGCACGAGCATGACGTCCACGAGGGGCGTCACGTTGATCTCCGAATTGATGCCCCCTCTGCTGCCGCCGACATTCATTGACATAGTTCACTCTCCGGGCGAAATCAACGCCTGACGAACCTCAGTGAGCCGTCTTGCGGATGAAGTAGTCGAGCAGTTCCGACGACGAGTTGTCCATCTCGACGTTGAAGTACTCGAGCCGGCCGGTCAGGTAGTTGTAGAACCACACCGCCGGGATGGCCACGAACAGGCCAAGCGCCGTTTCCACCAGAGCTTCTGCAATACCCGCCGAGACGGCGCCGATGCCGCCCGAGCCCGACGACGCGATGCCGACAAATGCGTTGATGACGCCGACGACCGTGCCGAGCAGACCGACGAACGGGGCGGTCGCGCCGATGGTCGCCAGGCTCGAGATGCCCTTCTTCAGGTCGTTGGCCGTCAGCGCCGAGGCGCGCTGAATCGAGCGGCGGACCGTGTCCAGAAGGTCGTCGCGGTTCAGCGTGGCGCCGCCCGCGGTGTCCTGCTGGAACTGGTATTCCTGGAGGCCGGCCAGCACCACCTTGGCGAGGTGGCTGTAGCGGTAGTCCTTCGAGGACGACAGCTGGATGGCTTCCTTCAGGCGGCCGTCCTTGAGGTGCTTCGCCACGAGGGGCGCATACATCTTGGACTGCTTCTTCGCCTGGCTGAAGGTGTAGATGCGCTCGATGGCGACACCCACCGACCAGAACGACATGATGAACAGCACGACGGCGATTGCCATGGCAACCGCGCCCATCTGCTCGAACATCTCGATGAAGTCGATACCACCGCCGCCGCCTTCCTGCGCGAAGGCCGTGGAGCTAACGAGCAGGGCGCCGAGGGCAACCGCCGCAATCTGACCAATCTTCCGAACGTCCATCGTATTCCTCCGGAAATGACCCTGAATCGGGTTCAAAGCAATCGTTTCGACCTACTGCAGCGTGAATTGCACCGTCACCGTCATGATGACCGGCACGGGCACGCCGTTCAGCAAGGTCGGCGTGAACACCCACTGGCGCACAGCATCCAGCGCGGCTTGATCCAGCAGCGGAATCGACCGCAGGGTCTTGGCATCCTGCACCGCGCCACTCGGGCCAATCGTGGCCTCGATGATGACGATGCCCTGAACGCGCGCCGACTGCGCGATCGGAGGATACACAGGATTGACGTGCTTGACCTTCTGGGGCGGCTTGATGTTGCCACCGACGCGAACGGGCGCGGTCGGGGGCGGGGGCGGCGGCGGCGGCGGTTCGGGAATGCCACCCGTGATGCCGCCAACGACACCGCCGGCGAGACCGCCGTCGACGCCGCCGACCTGACCTTCGAATCCAGCTTCGATGCCCGTCTCGGGCTTGATCTCGCTGGGGGCTTCAACCGGGGCCGCGGTGGGATTCACTTCCACCTCGGGCGGGGGGGCTGCCGCCTGCGGTGGCGGCGGCGGGGGCGGCGGCGGGGGCGGTGGCGGCGGAGCCGCAACGAACGCCATCATCGACGGCGGCGTTGGCAGAATATCTGCGGCCATCAACGGCACGATCACGATGGCTGCGAGGATTGCGACCTCGGCCAGCATCGTCAGCGCGACGGTGTAACCCGACTTGTTTCCCATCTTGATCGATGGGTCGACCACATCACCAAAGAGGTCGCGTGGCACTGGACTGTTCCTCCTGACCTGGCGCTCGGCAGCGACGAGGCCGCCGATTATATCGGTGAGATTTTTGACGTGTCAACGACGAGTCGTCAGGCGCGCGAGAACGTGACGGTCACCGCAGAACTGCACCGTATCTAGCTTTGACACCGGTTCCCGGAAAGTGGCACCAACGTCTGGTGACCGCCCTGGACTGAGATGCTTTCGGAGCCCGCGCATGGCTGCGGAAGGCTTCGAAAACCCGGGTGATTCTAGCTGTGGGCCGTGGCGGCGTCAACCATTTCCCGCCCAGATTTCCTGGGTTTTTCGCGATCGCCTGGTTTTGATCCCGGAAACGCGAAACGCCGGCGGTTTGACCCGCCGGCGTCGCGCCACAGCCAGACTTCTGTCACCCGTTACACGGATTCGATACGCATCCCGTAGAAAGAGCGCCACACGAAATACATGCTCACCACGAAGAACATCGCCGCCAGCACGTTGGTCAGCATGGCCCCATTCTCGGCCGTAAGGTAGACCCCGAGCTCGACCGCAAGCAGCCCGAAGAGCGTGGTGAACTTGATGACCGGGTTCATCGCCACCGATGAGGTGTCCTTGAACGGATCGCCCACCGTGTCGCCGACGATCGAGGCGTCGTGCAGGGGCGTGCCCTTCATCTTCAGCTCGGTCTCGACGATCTTCTTCGCGTTGTCCCAGGCGCCGCCGGCGTTGGCCATGAAGATGGCCTGGTAGAGCCCGAAGAGGGCGATCGAAATCAGGTAGCCGATGAAGAAGAACGGCTCCACGAAGGCGAACGCCAGCGTGGAGAAGAACACGCCGAGGAAGATGTTGAACATCCCCTTCTGCGCGTAGACCGTGCAGATCTCCACGACCTTCTTGCTGTCCTCGACCGAGGCCTTGGTCGCGCCGTCGAGCTTGATGTTGGCCTTGATGAACTCCACGGCGCGGTAGGCGCCGGTGGTGACGGCCTGCATCGAGGCGCCGGTGAACCAGTAGATCACCGAGCCGCCGGTGATGAGGCCGAGCAGGAAGGGCGGGTGCAGGATGGACAGCTTGGCGATCGACGATTGATCGGCCAGGCCCTGGGTGAGGGCCATGATGATCGCGAAGATCATCGTGGTGGCGCCGACGACGGCCGTGCCGATGAGCACCGGCTTGGCCGTGGCCTTGAAGGTGTTGCCGGCGCCGTCGTTCTCCTCGAGCAGTTCCTTGGCCACGGGGAAGTTGACCTTGAAGCCGTAGTCCTTCTGGAGCTGCGCCTCGATCCCGGGAATCTCCTCGATCTGCGAGAGTTCGTAGACCGACTGCGCGTTGTCGGTGACCGGGCCATACGAGTCGACCGCGATGGTCACCGGGCCCATGCCCAGGAAGCCGAAGGCCACGAGACCGAAGGCGAACACGGCCGGCGCCAGCATCAGGCCGCCCAGGCCCATCATCGAGAAGTAGTAGGCAATCGCCATCAGGCCCATGATGGTCAGGCCCAGCCAGTAGCCGCTGAAATTGCCGGCGACCAGCCCCGACAGGATGTTGAGCGAGGCGCCGCCCTCGCGCGACGAGGTCACGACCTCGCGCACGTGCGCGGAACTGGTGGAGGTGAACACCTTCACGAACTCCGGGATGATCGCGCCGGCCAGCGTGCCGCAGGTGATGACGCTCGAGAGCTGCCACCACAGCGACGTATTGCCGCCCAGGTTGGGGATGAGGAGGTAGGACAGCGCGTAGGTGAGCACCACCGAGACGAGCGACGTCATCCACACCAGCATGGTGAGCGGCGCCTCGAAGTCCATCTTGGCCACGCCCGCATACCGCCCGGCGGCGATGGCGTTGTTCACCAGGTAGGAGCCGGCCGAGGCCAGCACCATGATCACGCGCATCATGAAGATCCAGACGAGGAGCTGCACCTGCACGGCCGGGTCGTTCACCGCCAGCATGATGAACGAGATGAGCGCCACGCCGGTGACGCCGTAGGTCTCGAAGCCGTCGGCGGTCGGGCCGACCGAGTCGCCGGCGTTGTCGCCGGTGCAGTCGGCGATCACGCCGGGGTTGCGGGCGTCGTCTTCCTTGATCTTGAAGACCACCTTCATCAGGTCCGAGCCGATGTCGGCGATCTTGGTGAAGATGCCGCCGGCGATGCGCAGAGCGGCGGCGCCGAGCGACTCGCCGATGGCGAAGCCGAGGAAGCAGACGCCGGCGTATTCACCAGGAATGAAGAGCAGGATGGCGAGCATGAAGAGCAGCTCGACCGAGATCAGCATCATGCCGACGCTCATGCCCGACCGCAGCGGGATGTCGCACACCGGGAAGGCGTGGCCGCGCAGGCTGGCGAAGGCCGTGCGCGAGTTGGCCAGGGTGTTGATGCGGATGCCGTACCAGGCCACCCCGTAGCTGCCGCCGATGCCGATCAGGCTGAAGAGCAGCACGATGGCGATCTTGTAGGCCTCGAGGCCGATCAGCCAGAAATAGGCCACCATCACCGTGCCGATGAAGACCTCGAGGATCAGCAGGAACTTGCCCTGCTGGATCAGGTAGGCCTTGCACGTCTCGTAGATCAGCTCCGAGACGTCGGACATCGACTTGTGCACCGGCAGGCTCTTGACGGCGCTGTAGGTCCAGGCGCCGAAGAGCAGCCCGAGGACGCACACCACCAGGCCGGTGAGCAGGATCCCGTGCCCGGTCATGCCCAGGAAGTCGCCCGTGTTCAAGTCGGGCAACTGGATGTTGACCTCGCCGCCGGGGCGGTGCACCGCCTCGGGCGCGCCCGCCTCCGCCGGCTGCGCCGCCGCCGTCAGCGCCAGCGGTCCAACCAGCACCACCAACGCCACCAGGGCCACGCCGGCCCGCTGCCACCATCGTCTCAACATGCTTTGCCTCGCGCTCGTCATAACGTGTGCTCTCAGCTCCTCGCGTCGTGCCGTTACCGCCGAAATCCTACACTCGACCCGCGTCAGCGCGGCTCCGGAGGGAGGACGGCAGCGCCATGCCTCCGGTAAGAAAGATCCGGATGCCGTCTTCCACGGTCAGATCCGGGTAGTGCACGCGGCCCCTGGGAAACGCCACGACGTCGCCCAGGTAAAGATGATTCGTCGGCACGTAGACGGCGACGAAGGCTTCGCTGCCGGCGCCGCGATCGAGGCTGAACTCGCGGGTCAGGAAGCCGAGCAGCAGGCCGCGGGCCGGATCGTCCACGAGCACGACACGCTTGAATCCCGCTTCGTTGTCGGGGGCGAAGGCCGCCACCAGCTGGCGGACCGGCGCGTAGACCGTCTTGAAGACCGGCACGCGCAGCAGCCACCGTTCGGCCCCCTGCAGCACCCGCTTGCCGAACACGTTGGTGGCCACGGCGCCGACCGCCGAGCACCAGCGTGGCCATGATGAGCACGCCGATCCCCGGCACCTCGCGGCCCAGGATCCGCGTCGCCAGCGGGGTCGTGAAGTTGTCGACCAACCTGAACGCCCACACGAGCGCCGCCACGCTCACGATGAGCGGCACCGTCACGAAGAACCCGGTGATGAAACTGCGCCGTAACCACTGCATCGGGTTGCCTGGACCGTGCCGGCGCCCGCGCTCCGCCCGTCCGGCCACCCGGCCGTGGCGCTGCGCGTGCCGGCCTAGGAGCGGCGGGCCGTCGCTGCCTTCACCTTGACGGGCGAACCGGCCGCCGTGGTCGCCGCGGCGTGCCGGTTACCGAGGATGATGGCGATGGCCGCCGCGATGAACACGGTCGAGTAGGTGCCGCTCACGATACCCACGAGCATGGTGAAGGCAAAGCCCTCGAGCACCTCGCCGCCGAAGAGGTACAGCGACAGCACCGACACGAAGGTCGTGCCGGCGGTGATGACGGTGCGGCTCAGGGTCTGGTTGACGGCCGTGTTGACCACCCGGTCGAGCGGCTCGCGGCGGGCGCTGCGCATGTTCTCGCGCACCCGGTCGAAGATGACGATGGTGTCGTTCACCGAATAGCCGGTGATGGTGAGCAAGGCGGCGACGATGTTGAGCGAGAGGTCGTAGCCGAAGACCGCCAGGAACGCCACGGTGACGAGCACGTCGTGCAGCGTGGCCACGATGGCGCCGATGGCAAACGCCGGGCGGAAGCGCAGCGCGATGTAGATGGCGATGCCGACAATCGACGCCAGCGTGGCGTAGATGCCCTTCAACTGCAGCTCGCGGCCGATGACCGGACCGACGATCTCCTGCGACAGGATTTCGAACTTGGGCAGGCCGGCCGCCCCGAGGGCCTGCACCACGTTGCGCGCCGCCTCGTCGAGGTTGGCGGCGTCCTCGTCGCCGGTCTGCGGCAGGCGGATGAGCACCGCGTTGTCGGCGGCATCGCCGTAGCTCTGGACCACCTTCTCGCCGGGAGTGCTGGCCAGCGCCTGGCGCACCGCGTCCTCGGCGACGGGCTGCTCGAACTTGGCCACGACGATGGTGCCGCCGGTGAAGTCGATGCCCATCGGCAGGCCGCCGCGCGCGATCACGAACGCCAGGCCGGCGAGCACGACGAGGCCCGACAGCGCCAGCGCGTGCCAGCGCCACTTGATGAAGTCGTAGTTCGGATTGTCGAAGATACGCATGGGGTTAGATGCTGAGCGTCGCGGGCTGTTCGCGGCGCGAAAGGGACAGTTCGAACATGGTGCGCGAGACGAACACCGCGGTGAACACGTTCGAGAGCAGTCCGATGGTGAGGGTGGTGGCAAAGCCGCGAATCGGGCCGGTGCCGAACTGGAAGAGGAACGCCGCGGAGATGAGCGAGGCGACGTGGGTGTCGAGAATGGTGAGGAACACCCGGTCGAAGCCGGCGGCCACGGCCGCCTTGACGCCCTTGCCGTTCACCAGTTCTTCCTTGATGCGCTCGAAGATCAGCACGTTGGAGTCGACGCCCATGCCGATCGTGAGGATGAAGCCGGCGATGCCCGGCAGCGTCATCGTGGCGCCCAGATAGGCCATCAGGCCGAGCAGGATGAGGAGGTTGGTGGTGATCGAGACGAAGGCGTTGAAGCCGGCCAGCTTGTAGTAGTAGAGGAGGAAGAGCAGCACGAAGGCCAGGCCGCCGGCCGAGGCCAGCACGCCGGCGCGCACCGAGTCGGCGCCGAGCGTCGGCCCGACGGTGCGCTCCTCGAGGTAGGTCATGTTGGCCGGCAGGGCGCCCGAGCGCAGCACCAGGCCGAGGTCGCCGGCTTCCTGCTGGGTGAAGTTCCCGGTGATTCGTCCTTCGCTGTCGATACGCGACTGGATGTTCGGCGCCGAGTAGACGCGGCCGTCGAGGACGATGGCGAGCTGGCGGTTGATGTTGGCCTGGGTGAAGTTGCCGAACTTCACGGCCCCTTCGTTGTTCAGCGAGAAGCTGACCGCCGGACGGTTGTTCTCGTCGAGACTGGGCCGGGCGGTGCGCAGGTCGCGGCCGGTCACCGCGGCCACGCGCCGGACGGCGTAGTAAACGGTGCTCGGCGGCGCGCCCACCGTGCCCTCGCTCTGGCCGGGCAGGATCTGGATATCGGGCGGCGGGGTGTTGCCGAACGCCTGCCGGGCCGAGGCCTCGTCCGGGAACGGTCCCTGCTCGACCAGCTTGAGTTCGAGCTGCGCCGTCGAACGGATGATTTCCTTGGCGCGGTTCACATCGGTGACGCCGGGCAGCTGGACGAGGATCTGGTCGGCGGCGCTGTGCCGGGCCACGAGCGGCTCGGCGACGCCGAGCTCGTTCACGCGGCGCTCGATGGTCTGCAGCGCCTGGTTGACCGTCTCCTCGCGCAGCTGGTTGGCGACGTTCGGCTTGAGCCGGAAGGTGTAGTCGGAAGCCGACTGCGACCGGTCGTACATCAGGTCGACGTCGACCAGCGCCTGGCGGAACGGCGCGTCCTGCGCCGAGGGCACGCCAATGACCCTGAACTCGGCCGGGCCGACGACTTCCACGGTGGCGGGGATGGTCTGGGTGCGCAGCGTTTCGCGCAGGCGATCGGCGGCCGACTGGGTCTCGACCTTCAGCCCGTCGTCGGTCTGCACGCTCATCACGAGGTGCACGCCGCCCTTCAAGTCGAGCCCCAGCCGAATCTTTTCCTGAGGCGGGACGAACGCCCACACCGACAGTCCGATGACCACCAGGATGGTCAGTACTTTCCAGCGCAAATTCTTCGACATGATGACCCTAGCTGCCCTCGGCGGTGACCGGGGGCTGCCCTTGATAGCCGACTATCGCGGCCCGCGAGACCTCGACGCGAACGTTGGGAGCAATCTGGAGGTGGACGCTGTCGGTGTCCAGCTTCGCCACCGAACCGTAGAGACCTCCGGTAGTGACCACCTTGTCGCCTACCTTGATGGCCCCGAGGAATTCTTCGACCTTCTTCTGCCGGCGCTTCATCGGCAGCAGGATGACGAAGTAGAAGATCGCGAGGACCAGGACGAACGGAATGAACTGGATCAGCGGATTCACCGAGGAATTCGGTGCCGCCGCCATGGCTATGACCACTGCGGTATCAACCTGCGGGAACGACGTCATGAGGAAAAGGGCCGAACGCTCAGCGCCGCCAGATAGTCTTTTTTGAAGGCTGAAAACGTCCCAAACGCAATAGCGTGCCTAATTAGCCGCATAGTGTCAAGGTAGAAGGACACATTGTGGACCGTGTTCAGGATGCTCCCGGTGATCTCGCCGGAGATATATAGGTGACGCAGATACGCGCGCGAGAAGTGGGCGCAGGTATAGCAGCCGCAGTCCGGATCCGGCGGGGCGTCGTCTTCGGCGAAGCGGGCGTTCTTGATGTTGAGCGGGCCGTGGCGGGTGAAGAGCTGGCCATTGCGCGCATTCCTGGTAGGAAGCACGCAATCGAATAGGTCGATTCCCCGATCCACCGCCTCCACCAGGTCGGCCGGCGTGCCCACACCCATCAGGTAGCGCGGCTTGCCCACGGGCAGCCGGGGTGCGGCCTCCCCCACCACCTCGTACATGAGCTCGTTCGGCTCGCCGACGCTGAGCCCGCCCAGGGCGTAGCCTTCGAAATCCAGCTCGGCCAGTTGGCCGACGCTCTCGGCGCGCAGATCGGCGTAAACGCCGCCCTGGACGATGCCGAACTGCGCTTGCCCGGGATTGGTGGGGGCCATGCCCTGAGCCGTGTCCCCGTTACGCAACGCCTCGAGCCGCTCGCGGCAGCGCTTCGCCCAGCGCGTCGTCAGCTTCAGCGAGGTGGCAATCGCGTCCTTGGGTGAAGGATGAGGCGGGCACTCGTCGAGCACCATCGCGATGTCGGACCCCAGGCTGGCCTGGATCTCGACGGCGCGTTCCGGCGTGAGCGTCTGCGCGCTGCCGTCGAGGTGCGAGCGGAAGTGCACTCCCTGCTCCTCCACGGTGCGGCGCGCCGCCAGGCTGAACACCTGGTAACCGCCGCTGTCGGTGAGGATGGGGTGAGACCACCCGTTGAAGCGGTGCAGCCCGCCGCGCCGGGCGATGAGCTCGGCGCCGGGACGCAGCCACAGGTGATAGGTATTGCCGAGGATGATCTGCGCGCCCGCCTCTTCGAGCGTCCGCACGGTCATCGCCTTCACGGCGCCTTGCGTGCCGACCGGCATGAACGCCGGCGTCTCCACGCGGCCGTGCGGCGTGGTCATGACGCCGCGGCGGGCGGCCCCGTCGGAATGCGTGAGGGTGAAAGAAAACATCGTCGGTCTCGGCTCTCGCTCTCGGCTCTCGGGTCCGGGTCTCGGGCGACGTCGGTCGGCCCCCTTGTCCCCCAGCCCCTGAGTCGTTGCTATTATCGCTGGCGTGAAGAAACTGCGTGTCGGTGTCATCTACGGCGGCCGCTCGGGCGAACATGAAGTGTCGGTGGCCTCGGCCGCGGCCATCTTCAAGCATCTCGATCGCACCCGCTACGAGCCCGTGCCCATCCGCATCGAGAAGGACGGACGCTGGGTGCTCGCCGACCGGGCGCCGACGGCGCTCTCGGCGTCCGAGGTCATCGAGCAGGGACGCACGCACTCGGGGCGCCTGCCCCGCGCCGGGCGCGACACGCTGCTCGTCTCGCATCCGAGCGACGACACCCTCCTCACCATCGAGCGCCGGCCGGTGCCTGGCGGCAGCGAACCCGACGGCGCCGTCGTGACCGGCCTGGGACTCGACGTGGTCTTCCCCGTGCTGCATGGCCCCTTCGGCGAGGACGGCACTGTGCAGGGCCTGCTCGAGCTGGGCGCCGTTCCCTACGTCGGCTCCGGCGTCCTGGCGTCGGCCGCCGGCATGGACAAGGCGGCGATGAAATCGCTCTTTGCCGCCCGCGGGCTGCCGATGACGCCGCATGCGGTCGTGACCCGCTTCGAGTGGACGCGCCGCCGCGACGAGCACGAAGCCGCCATCGCCGGGCTCGGCTTGCCGGTGTTCGTGAAGCCGGCCAACCTCGGCTCGAGCGTGGGCATCTCGAAGGTGAAGACCGCGGACGCGCTCGCCGCCGCCATGGAAGTGGCGTTCCAGTTCGACCGCAAGGTGGTGGTCGAAGCCGCCGTTCACGAAGCGCGCGAGATCGAGTGCGCGGTGCTCGGGAACGACGAGCCGGTCGCGTCGGTGCCGGGCGAGATCATCCCGTCGCGGGAGTTCTACGACTACCAAGCCAAGTACCTCGAGGCCGGCTCGCAGACGCTGATTCCGGCCGAGCTCGACGCGGCAACGGTGGCGCGGGTGCAGCACCTGGCCGTCGAGGCGTTCCGCGCCATCGACGGGGCCGGCATGGCGCGGGTGGATTTCCTGCTGTCACGCGCCACCGGCACGCTGGTCGTGAACGAGATCAACACCATTCCGGGGTTCACGACCATCAGCATGTTCTCGAAGCTGTGGGAGGCGAGCGGCCTGGCCTACGCCGCGCTGCTCGATCGCCTCATCGCCCTGGCGCTCGAGCGCCATCACGAGAAGCAGCAGCTGCGCACGAGCGCGTTCTAACGCGCCCCGCACGGGTCGGATCGCCGCCCTCGTCGCCACGCGCAGCCGGGCCAGAGATCTGCTCAACGCTCGACCGCGCCGGAGATCGGTCCACGCTCAACCGCGCCGGAGATCCGCGCGGAGGGAACGCGCCGTGATCGGCGCGTAGAGCGCGCGAGATCGAGGCATGAACGACGTGGTCCGCCGCGTGAATCGACGCCGCTGGCCGCGGCGATCGGCCGCGGCCATGCGTGTCCCGCTCCACTTGACACGCGTGCGCGCGTCACACTCGCGCGGGCCGCATCGAGTTGACACGAAGAGCGCAAACGAGCGTGGTTGATCGTCGTCGTACGGCAGATCCTTTTGACACGCGAGTCTGATTTGTGCTTGACATCGCGTTTTTCTCATCCATAATCTACATCTGGTATGAGGGATACCTACTCAGGCCACCGGTAGTGAGGCCGTGAGAAGGGTGCCACCCGGCGCAGTCATCTCTCCTAGGAGGACGAATGGCGAAGAAGGCAAAGAAGGCGGCCAAGAAGGCGGCCAAGAAGACCGCGAAGAAGAAGTAGGCCGTCTGCGGCCTTCGGGGCGGTTTCACCTCGAACCGCCCCGTCTTTCTCTTCCACGATTCGCGCGTCACTGGCGACGCGCACACGAGGCGGACGGAACCGACGTCAGTCAGCGAGGGGCCGCAAGGCGCCGCCGCCGGCA
Organism: uncultured Acidobacteriota bacterium; assembly: GCA_963834325.1. Lineage (GTDB taxonomy): Bacteria > Acidobacteriota > Vicinamibacteria > Vicinamibacterales > UBA2999 > CADEFD01. The sequence continues at coordinate 1,639,426 of CAWIBL010000011.1, read as the reverse complement.
GGCGACGAGGTTCCAAACACCGCACACATCCCAACCTAGAAAGGGGGGATAACACATGGCTAAGAAGGCAAAGAAGGCTGCGAAGAAGGCCGCCAAGAAGACCGCCAAGAAGCGGTAGGTCGCGTTCTTCGCGACTGCACTATCCAGGGGGCACCGTGTGCCCCCTTTTTCTTGTACGGCGGCGCGCAGCAGTCCGGGCAGGAAGAACGGGCGTGGACGGGCGAGCCGGCCGGCGACGAGGCGCGCTACTGGCGCGCGTCGCTGCCGATCCAGGCGGCGCCGTCCCACACGCGTATCGAGAGGATGGTGTCGCCGGGGAGCAGCTGGTCCACCACCTCGAGGCCGGAGACGACCGTGCCGAACGCGGTGTAGCGCGCGTCGAGATGCGGCTGGGGCGAATGCGTGATGAAGAACTGGCTGCCGCCGGTGTCCTTCCAGTCGAGCGCCATGCCGACGCTGCCGCGCAGGTAGGGACGATCGTTGAGCTCGTCGCGGATGGTGTAGCCCGGGCCGCCTTCGCCGTCGCCGCGCGGGTCGCCGGTCTGCGCGACGAAGTCGGGCACGACCCGGTGCCAGGTCAAGCCATTGAAGAAACCGCGGCGGACCAGCGCCACGAAGTTGGCCACGGTGCGCGGCGCGTCGAGCACCGCGAGATCGATGCGGATGTCCCCGCGCGTGGTCTGCACGTAGGCTTGCGGCGTGTAGGCCGGCGCCGCCAGCGCCGGCGCGGCATCGAGGGTCGGTTCGGCCGGCGGCGGGGCCGGACGCGCCGGCTGCGCCGGGGCCGTGGCGGCGATCTCCTTCAGCACCGCGGCGGCGCGGACGCGCAGCGCCCAATCGGGGTCGGCCAGCGCCTCGCGCGCCAGCGGCGTAGCCGCCGCCGGGTCCACGGCCGCCAGCGCGCCGAGCAGCGCGCCCCTGGCGATGTAGGTGTCGTCGGCGCGCGCGGCCACGTAGGCCCGGTGCAGCGCCTCGGCGGCGCCGGCCGGCTTCAGGGTGCCGAGCCCTTGGGCCGCGCGCATGCGCAGCGCCGGATCGGGATCGGCAAGCGCCGTCAGCAGGTGCTTGGCTGCCGACGGCAACGCCAGCTGCGCCATCGACGCCAGGGCGGCGGCTCGCACTTTGGGGTCGGGATCAGCGGCCAGCTGCTGTAGCCGGGCCTCCGGGAGATCGGGCGGGAAGTTGCCGAGGGTCGTGGCCAGGGCCGCGCGCACCACCCACTCGCGGTCGATGTCGATGCCCGAAAGCACGGTCATGAACGTCTCGGGGTCGGCCTTCGCGAGGGCCGTCTGCGCGGCGGCGCGCAGCGGCGGCCACGAGGTCTCGAGGTAATCGACGAGGAGCTCGGCGGCGGCGGCGTCGGCCACGGCGCCGAGCGCGGTCATGGCCTCGAGCCGCAGCGCCGCGGGCGTCGATTCGGCAAGCAGGGCCACGACCACCGGCGAGGAGCGGCGGTCGGCAACGGCGGCCAGCGCCCGCACCGCCTGCACGCGAACGCCGAGCGTCTGGCGCTCGTCCCTGGCCAGCGCCTCGAGGGCCGGACGCGACTCGGCGTCCTTGAGAAGTCCGAGGCCCCGGGCCGCGAAGGCCCGCGTCGTGGCCCCGCCCCGGACCAGCCACGCCCGCAGCGGCGCGACGCCGGCCGGGTTGGCGAGCCGCTGCACCGCATAGGCGAACGGCCACCAGTCGCTCGCCACCGCGCCGTCGGCACCGAGCACCACCGAGCGCAGCGGTTCGAACGCCGCCAGCCGCACCAGCGCGTAGACGCCCAGGCGCACGGCCTCGACCGCGGGCGCCTGAGGATACGTCTGGTCGTCCGACGCCACCGCCGCGAGAGCACCGGCGCGCACGTGCGCGGCGGCCATGCCGGCAATGGGGCCGGCGGCGGCGGTGTGACCGATGAGGCCAAGGCCTTCGGCGGCGCGCCCCTGCACGCGCGGGTCGGCATCGCCGAGGGCGGTCACCAGGGCCGGCGCCGCAGCGGCGTCGCCGAGCATGCCCAGGGCGAACGCGGCCATGGCCCGCACTTCGGGTTCGGGATCGGTGGCCAGCACCGAGGACAACGGCGCCACACCCTCCGCCAGGCCGGCGCGGCCGATGCCGAGCGCCGCCCGGCGGCGCACGCGCCCTTCCTCGTCGCCGAGCAGGGCCAGGAGATCGGCCGGGGACGACGGCGGGAGCGTCGTATCGGCGAGCACGCGCCGGTCTTCGAGGTGAAGGATGGCCGCGACCTTCTGCTCGTAGCTGGGCCGGGGCGGCGCCACGATCGGCGGCGGCGCGGTGGCGGCGCAGGCCGCCGTCAGGCCCATCGTGCCGATGAGCAGCAGCAGCCGTGGCGCCCCGGCCGCCGTCATCGCGCGAGCGCCCGAAAACGGCATCGGCGCCTAGTGCCCCGCCGGGCGCACCGCCGCGGCATCGAGCGAGACATGCCGCAGCGTGGCGGCGTTGACCCGCTCCTCGACGATGTTCACACCGATCCCCGGGCCGGTGGGCACCGGGATGGTGCCGTCGGGCGACACCTCGATCCCCGGCTCGATGAGATCCGGCAGGTAGTAGCGCTTGCTGGCGGCGATGTCGCCGGGCAGCGAGAAGTTCGGCAGGCTGGCCAGGTGGATGTTGTGGGCGCGGCCGATACCCGATTCCAGCATGCCGCCGTGCCACACCGGGATGCCGTGGGCCTGACAGAGGTCGTGCAGCCGGATCGACTCGGCATGGCCCCCGACGCGCCCGGGCTTGACGTTGATGATCTTGCAGGCCTGGGCCGCGATCGCGTCGCGGGCGATGCGCACGGTGTGAATCGACTCGTCGAGGCAGATCGGCGTCGTGATCTGGCGCTGCAACTGCACGTGGTCCATCACGTCGTCGTAGTCGAGCGGCTGCTCGATCATCATCAGGTTGTAGGGATCGAGCTTGGCCAGGTGGGCGCCGTCTTCCGGCCCGTAGGCGGCGTTGGCGTCGACCATCAGCTTGATGTCGGGGAACTTCGCGCGCACGGCCTCGACGGCGTTCAGGTCCCAGCCGGGCTTGATCTTGATCTTGATGCGGCGGTAGCCCGCGGCCAGTTCCTTCTCCACCTTGGTCACGAGCTGGTCGAGCGAATCCTGGATGCCGATCGACACGCCCGATTCGATGCGGTCGCGGGTGCCGCCGAGCACGGCGGAGAGCGGCTGGCCGTGGATGCGGGCGTAGAGATCCCACGCCGCCATTTCGACCCCGGCCTTGGCCATGTTGTGGCCGCGCACGCGAGCCAGCGCCGGGAAGAGGTCCCGGGGGTGCTCGAACGACTGCCCGACCACGCGCGGGGCCAGGAATTCGGTGGTGATGTGCCACGCCGTTTCCGTGGTCTCGGAGCTGTAATAGGGATGCGCCTCGGCAACGCCCTCTCCCCAGCCGACGTGGCCTTCTCCCTCCAGGCGGATGAGCAGAAACGTCCGGTCGTAGGACCGGCCGAAGCTGGTTTCGAAGAACTGGGCCAGCGGCAGGCGCAGCAGCCGCACGTCGAGGCGGTCGATTTTCACAGGGTCTATGACTCCGGGTTGCCCATCACATTACCACGCAGGCCGCGCCCTCGCCGCCGTGCGGAGGGGGCTGTTATACTCGGCCCCTCGTGGCCTTCCGCTACCTCGCCATCGACGGCCCCATCGGCTCGGGCAAGACCAGGCTGGCCGAGCGACTCGCCGCGAAACTCGAGGGCACGTCCGTGCTGGAACGCGTCGAGAATCCGTTCCTGGCCGACTTCTACGCCAACCGTCCCGGCGCGGCCCTGCAGGCGCAGCTCTTCTACCTGCTCAACCGCCACCGCCAGCTCTCGTCGCTGCGCCAGGCCGACCTGTTCCAGCAGACGACGGTGTGCGACTTCGTCTTCGACAAGGACAAGATCTTCGCGTTCCTGAACCTCGACGACAACGAGCTGTTCATCTACCAGCGGCTCTTCGACCTGCTGGTCAAGGACGTGCCGCCGCCCGACCTGGTGGTCTACCTGCAGGTGCCGACCGACGTGCTGCTGGCCCGCGCCGCCGCCCGCGACCACGAGCCCGAGGACGAGACGCCCCGCCCCGACGCCGAGTACCTGCGCGAGCTCAACGAAGCCTACCAGCACTACTTCTTCCACTACACCGCCACCCCGCTCCTCGTGGTCGAGACCTCGCAGTTCGATCCGGAACACGACGACGAGGCCCTGGACGACCTCGTGAAACAGGTGCAAAGCCTGACCCACGGCACCCGCTACTACGTGCCGCGCACCCGCCGCTAGCGCTGCTACACTGGCGGGGTATGGCGTGGTTCAAGAAGACCCGCAAGCCCATGGTGGCGGTCACGGCCTCGAGCCGGGTGCCCGAGGGCTTGTGGATCAAGTGTCCCGAGTGCGACACCATCATCTACACGAAGGATCTCGTGAAGACCTTGAGTGTGTGCCCCAAGTGCGCGCACCACTTCCGGCTGACGGCCACCGAGCGGCTGCGGGCCCTGTTCGACGACGAACAGTGGGAGGAACACGACGCGGCGCTGGCCTCGAACGACCCGCTGTCGTTCACCGACACCAAGCCGTATGCCGCCCGGCTGGCGGCCAGCCGGAAGGCGACCGGGATGAAGGACGCGCTGCTCGTCGGCTCCGGTGCCATCGAGGGCATCCCGGCCATCGTCGCGGCCATGGAGTACGGCTTCATCGGCGGCAGCATGGGCGTCGTCATGGGTGAGAAGCTGGTCCGCGCCATCGAGCACGCACTCGAGCGGCGCACCGGCGTGATCATCGTGTCGTGCTCGGGCGGCGCCCGCATGATGGAAGGCGCCTTGTCGCTGATGCAGATGGCCAAGGTGTCGGCGGCGCTGGCCCGCCTCGACCGCGCCCACCTGCCCTTCCTGTCGGTGCTGACCGACCCGACCACCGGCGGAGTCACGGCCAGCTTCGCCATGCTCGGCGACTGCATCATCGCCGAACCCAAGGCGCTCATCGGCTTTGCCGGCCCGCGCATCATCGAGCAGACCATCCGCCAGAAGCTGCCGGCCGGGTTCCAGCGCAGCGAGTTCCTGCTCGAACGCGGGCAACTCGACCTCGTGGTCGATCGCCGCGACCTCAAGGGCACCATCGCCCGCCTGCTGCGCTTCATGGGGCCCGACCGCCCCGGCGTCGCCGCCCACTGACCGGACATCGCCGTCGATGACCCCTGTCGAGCGGCTCTTCGCCCTCGAGCACTTCGGCATCAAGCTCGGACTCGCGGCCATGCAGGCGCTGCTCGCCGAGCTCGGCGAGCCGCAGCGCGCCTGGCCGTCGCTGCACGTCGCCGGCACCAACGGCAAGGGCTCGGTCAGCGCCATGGCCAGCGCCGCGCTCATCGGCGCCGGCCGGCGGGTGGGCCTCTACACGTCGCCGCACCTCTTCCGGGTCGAGGAGCGCATCGCGGTGGGCGGCCGGGCGGTGGACGACGACGGTGCTCTCCGGAGCGCTGGCCCGCGTGTTCAGGGCCGTGGACGCCCTCGTGGCGCGGGGCGTGCTGGCCTCGGTGCCGACGTTCTTCGAGGTCTCGACCGCCGCGGCGTTCGTGGTCTTCGCCGACGCGGCGGTGGACATCGCCGTCGTCGAAGTCGGGCTCGGCGGCCGTTTCGACGCCACCAACGTCATTACTCCCGTGGCTGCCGCCATCACCACCATCGATTTCGATCACGAGCGCCACCTGGGCACGACCCTGACCGACATCGCGCGCGAGAAGGCCGGCATCGCCAAGGCCGGCGTGCCGCTCATCGTCGGCGACGTGCCCGACGATGCCCTGCACGTCATCGAGGGCATGGCCCAGCACGCCGGGGCGCCGGTCACGCGCGCCCGCCACCACGCCGAGATCAGCGCCGAGCTCGAGCAGGGACACGCGCGGCTGGTCGTGCGGACGCCCGTCTCCGACTACGGCCCCCTGCGCCTCGGCCTCGCCGGCGCGCACCAGGCCGGCAACGCGCTCGTCGCCATCCGCCTGCTCGAGGCGCTGGGCGCGGTGACCGGCCGGCCCGTCCCCCGCGCGGCCATCGAGAGCGCGTTGGCGGAGGTGCGCTGGCCGGCCCGCCTCGAATGGCTCCGGCATCCTGCCACCGGCGCCCGGGTGCTCGTGGACGCCGCTCACAACCCGGCCGGGGCGCGGGCGCTCGGCGACTACCTGGCGCAGACCGGCGCGCGCGGGCTCACGCTCGTCACCTCGGTCATGGCCGACAAGAACGTCGCCGGCGTCCTCGGACCGCTGCTGCCCTACGTCGACCAGCGTCGTGGTCACGGTCGCGAACCAGCCGCGAGCCACCGAGCCGGCGGTGCTGGCGGCGCAGGTCACGGCGCTCGGCCAGCCGGGGCTGGCCGTGGAGATCGACACCGATCCGGCCAGCGCCGTCGCCCGCGCGCTGGCGCGGCCGGCGCCGGTGCTGCTCACCGGCTCGATCTATCTGGTCGGTCCGCTGCGGGCCGCGCTCGTGGCCGGCGGCTTCGAGGGCGCGTGATATTCTGCGAATTCCGCCTCAGTCTGGCGACCGCATGACGTCCCGCCTGCTCGTCTGCACTGCGCTCATCGGTGCTGCACGCCGCCGCGGCGCGAGCGCAGATCCCCGGCTACGACAGCAAGCAGATGCGCCTCGAGCAGGTCGAGGCCAATCACTGGCGCCTCACCGGCCAGGTCGAGACCGAGAACCTCGAGGTCAAGGGCCAGAAGTTCTACGCCAACGTCATCGACATCTACACCGATACCAACCGCCTCGAGGCGTCGGGCAACGTGCTCTATGAGACGGCCACGGCCCGCATCGCCGCCGAGCGCGCGGTCTTCAACACCCGCTCCGGCACCGGCATCTTCTACACGGCCTCGGGCCTGGCGTCGATCGGCGAGCGGGCCGAGAAGAGCATGTTCGGCGCGCTCGAGCCCGACGTCTACTTCTACGGCGATACGCTCGAGAAGGTCGGCGAGGACAAATACAAGGTCGTGAAGGGCGGCTTCACCACCTGCGTGCAGCCGACGCCGCGGTGGGAGATGGTGGCCGGCTCGATCGTCATCAACGTCGGCGACTACGCCATCCTCCGCAACGCCGTCATGCGCGTGAAGGACGTGCCGGTCTTCTACCTGCCGCTGCTCTACTACCCCATTCAGGACGACGACCGCGCCACCGGGTTCCTGCTGCCGGTCTACGGCCGCTCGACCTACCAGGGTCAGTCGGTAAGCAACGCCTTCTTCTGGGCCATCTCGCGCAACCAGGACCTGAGCCTGCTGCACGACTGGTACACCGCCCGCGGTCAGGGCTACGGCGCGGAGTACCGCTGGGTGGCAACGCCCACCTCGGGCGGCAACCTGCGCGCCTATCGTCTCGGCCAGAAGGCGGCCACGGTGAACGGCGTCCCGCTGCCCGAACAGAACAGCGTCCTCGTGAACGGCGCGGTCAACCAGGACCTGCCGTTCAACCTCAAGGGCCGGGCGCTCATCGACTACTCCTCGAGCTTCCAGGTCAACCAGCTGTTCAGCCGCGACATCTACAACGCCACGCAGAGCGTCAGCCGCATCACCGGCAGCGTTACCGGCTCGTGGAATTTCCTCAACGCGTCGTTGAACGGCAACCGCCAGGAGCAGTTCTTCGGCGCCACCCAGTCGATCGTCACCGGCTCGATGCCCAGCCTCACGGCGGCGGTGTCGAGCCGCCAGCTCGGGCGCCTGCCGGTGTTCTTCGCCATGCAGTCGGAGGCCTCGCGCCCGATCTACGTCGAGAAGAACGGCGACCAGGAGATCGACAGGAGCATGTCGAAGGTCGACGTCACGCCGACGCTGCGGGCGCCCCTGAGCAAGCTGCCGTTCCTCAACGTCAACCTCAACATGTCCTACCGGGTCACCCGCTACAGTCAGAGCCTGGAGAACAACCAGCAGGTCGAAGTGCCCTACGTGCGGCGCTACGCCGACATGCGCGCCGATTTCGTGGGGCCGGTGGTCAGCAAGGTCTACACCCCCAACAACTTCCTGGCCGACCGGCTCAAGCACGTGATCGAGCCGGCGTTCTCGGTGCAGCGGGTCACCGCCATCGACGGCGAGGACCGCGTGGTGCGGCTCGGCAGCTCCTACGACTACGTCGTCGGCGGCGTCACGCGCATGACCTACGGCCTCACCAATCGGGTGCTCGTGCGCAAGGCGTCCCGGGATCCCGCCGCCTCGGCCCTGTCGAGCGCCCCGCGCGAACTGCTCACGGCCAGCGTGACCCAGAGCTACTACACCGACCAGCGGGCCAGTCGCTTCGATCCGACCTACAACTCGACCTACGTGGACAGCGGCAGCGCCCGGCCGCCAAGCAACTACTCCCCGGTGGCCCTGCAGGTGCGCACCCAGCCAGTGACCGCCCTGGGCGCCTCGGTGCGGGCCGAGTACGACTACGCGACGCGGCAGATGCTGTCGGTCTCGACCGCGGGCGACTACGGCGTTCCGGCGGCCCGGGTGTCGCTGTCATGGAGCCGCAACCTGTCGTCGGTCTTTCCGACCAATTCGGTCAACGGCTCGACGCGCCTCACCGGGCTCGGCGGCCGCCTCGGCGGCGACTACTCGCTCAACTGGGACCTGGAGCGCGACGTCATCCTCCAGCAGCGCGTGACCGCCTTCTACAACGCCCAGTGCTGCGGCGTCGTCGTCGAGTATCAGCAATACAACCCTTACGTCGGCGCGGCCTTGCCCACCGATCGACGCTTCAGCCTCGGCTTCACGCTGGCCGGTGTCGGCACGTTCTCGAATTTCTTCGGCAACATGGGCGGCAGGAGCTACTGACCTTGGCCCCCGTGCTCGTCACCGGCGCGGCCGGTTTCGTGGGCCAGCACCTGGCCGGCGCGCTCAGCCAGGACGGACCAGTCGTCGGATGGTACCGGCCCGGCACCACGCCGCCCGAGATGCCCGGGGTGACCTGGACCGCGGTGGAGCTGCTCGACGGCGATGGTCTGGGTGCCGCGCTGGCCGCCGCCCGGCCGGCCGCCATCTACCATCTGGCCGGCGTGGCGCACGTGGGCGACTCGTGGGCGCACGCTGAAGAGACCTTCGCCGGCAACGTCCTCGGCACCTCGAATCTCTTCGCCGCGCTGATCGCGGGCGGCCGGCCGTGCCGCGTGCTGGTCACCGGCTCGGCCACCATCTACCAGCCCTCGACCGAGGCGCTCACCGAGGACTCGCCGATCGCTCCCAACACGCCCTACGGCACGAGCAAGCTGGCCCAGGAGATGGTGGCGCTGGCGGCGTGGCGCGACCACGGCGTTCCGGTCGTGGTGACGCGTTCGTTCAATCACATCGGGCCGCTGCAGTCGCCGGCCTTTGCCGCCTCCGGTTTCGCCCGCCAGCTGGCGCGCATCGAAGCCGGGCTGGCCCCCCCGGTCCTCGCCGTCGGCAACCTCGAGGCCCAGCGCGACATCGCCGACGTGCGTGATACGGTGCGCGCCTACTCGGCGCTGATGGCCGCCGGGCGTGCCGGCCACGTCTACAACGTGTGCAGCGGCCGGACCATCTCGATCCGGCAGGTGCTCGACGGCCTGATTGCGCGCGTGTCGCTCCCCGTGACCGTGTCGCTCGATCCCGCCCGCATGCGTCCGGCCGACACGCCGGTCGTGCTCGGCAGCCACGCCAAGCTCACCGCCGACACCGGCTGGGTGCCCGCCTGTTCGCTCGACGACACCCTCGATCGTGCTGCTCGCCTACTGGCGCGGCCAGGTCCAGAACGAAACCCGCTGAACCCGGTGTCCGTCCGTCGGCCGCCCCGGCTTGACAAGGCGAACATAAGGCGAAATAGTGAGATCGCCATGGATTCGCGCCTGTTTCCTGACTTGTTCGGCGCACCCGAGGCGGCGCCGACGACCCGCGACATCGCCCGGCTGGTGAAGGCCGGCGGCCTGGCCGCGCTTCCCGACGCCGAGACCCGCGCCGACCACGCCACCTATCAGGAGATCCGCTGCAAGTCGGCGCTCAATCGCGTCGAGGGCATGCCCTTCCGCTACACCCTCAACCCGTACCGCGGCTGCACGCACGGGTGTCACTACTGCTTCGCGCGCCGCTATCAGCACCAGCTCGAACTCGGTGAGGGCGACGACTTCGCCTCGGTGATCTTCGTGAAGGCCAACTTCGTCGAGGTGCTGCGGCGCGAGTTGTCGGCGCCGTCGTGGACCCGCGAGCAGGTGGCGCTCGGCACCGCCACCGACCCTTATCAGCCCATCGAAGGCACATATGCGCTGACCCGCGGCAGCCTCATCGCCTGCCGCGACACGGCCACCCCGGTCGGAATCGTGACCAAGGGGCCGATGGTCGTGCGCGACCTCGACGTGCTGCGCGAACTCACGGCGCGCACGCACTGCTCGGTCTACCTGAGCGTGCCGTCGGTAGACGAGGACGCCTGGCGGCGGCTCGAGCCCGGCACCGCCTCGCCCCTGCAGCGGCTGCGGGCGGTGCGCGCGCTCGTCGACGCCGGCATCCACTGCGGCGTGCTGATGGCGCCGCTCGTGCCCGGCATCACCACCAGGCGCTCGCTGCTGGAGGCCACGGTGAAGGCCGCCGCGGATCACGGGGCCAGGTCGATCGGGGCCATGGTGCTGCACCTGCAGGGCGGCACGCGCACGCACTTCATGCGCGTCCTCGCCGCCGAGTACCCGCATCTCGTCGCCGGTTACGAGCGGCTGTTCACCAGCAAACATGCGCCGCCGGCCTATACCGGCGAGGTGGAACGCATGGTCGGGCTGCTCAAGGCCCGCTACGGAGTGGCCCCGCGAGCGCGGTCCGAGGCCGAGCCGTCCGCCACTTCGGCACCTGCGGCCGCGCAGCCCTCGTTCCGCTTCGCCCGCGCGCCGCGGTAGCAGGTCGGTTCGTCTTCACCGGAGCGCCGCGCCAGTCGACCCGCGCGTCCAAGCGGTGAGGCCCGCCGGGCACCGCCGCAGGGCCGGGCCGGCGCCAACGCGCCGCTAGCGCGCCCGCGCCGGCAGCACGCCGTCGGGCGACAGCAGGCGCGCGATCAGGGCGGCCAGCAGCGCCGTCCGTGGCCCGAGCTGGTCGAGTTCGACATGTTCGTGGAGCGCGTGCGCGCCGTCGCCCACCGCCCCCAGGCCGTCGAGCGTAGGCACGCCCAGCGCGGCGGTGAAGTTGCCGTCGGAGCCGCCACCGGTGCCGCCTTCGGCGACGACCTGGCCGAGACCCGCGGCCGCCGCCTGGGCGTGGGCGTAGAGCGCCGCCACGCCCGCGGAGCGCTCCATCGGGGGTCGCTCGAACCCCCCGGTCACGGCCAGGCGGGCACCGGGCAGCACCGGCTGGAGCGCCCGGAGGGCCGCGTCCACGCGGGCCGCATCGGCGAGCGTCGGGGCGCGCACGTCGACGACGGCGTGAGCGTCTTCGGCCACGACATTGGGCCGCGTGCCGCCGGCCGACCACGCCGACGTTCACCGACACACCGCGGTCGAGGTCGTGCAGCCCCTCGAGCGCCAGGATCTGGCGGGCCAGCTCGCGCACCGCGCTCACGCCCTTGCCGGGGTCCACGCCGGCGTGCGCCGACACGCCGGTGATGGCGAGGCGATACTGGCCGATGCCCTTGCGGCTGGTCTTGAGCGGCACCGCCGGCCAGCGCCGGCTCGAGCACCAGCACGGCGTCACTGGCCAGCGCCTCGGCCTCGATCAAGGCCCGCGAGGTGTCGCTGCCGGTCTCTTCGTCGGAGGTCACGAGCATGGCGACGCGGCCGGCCGCCGGCCCGAGCGTCTCGAACACCGCGCGCGTGGCCAGCAGCCCCATGGCCACGCCGACCTTCATGTCGAGCGTGCCCGGCCCCCACAGCTTGCCGTCGCGGCGCTCGAGCGGCATGCGGCGGAGCTGGCCGTGCGGCCACACCGTGTCGACGTGACCCACGAGCAGGATGCGCGGCCCGCCCGTGCCGATCTCGGCCACCGAGTGATCGCCGGCCTCGGTTCGGGGCTCGACGCGGACGCGCAGGCCCGCGGCCGAGGCTCGGGCGCGGAACTCGGCGCCGCAGCGATCGACCGCGGCCTTGTCGTCGGTGGGCGACTCGATCGACACCAGCGCGTCGATGACGTCGTGGAGCCAGGCGTCGTTGGCGAGGCAGAACTGCGCGAGGGCGTGGGACATGGAGGCGGGTCTCTGGTCTCGGCGCCCGGCGGCGGGGCCGGGAACGGCGCTCGTGGGCTGACGAGCCGCAATGGGGCGCCGCAATGCCCGGCCGAAGCACGCGGCATCGGGTTCTATAATACGGGTATGGCTCAGCACATGCGTCGGTCGAGGCTCGTCATGCTGATTGCGGCGTGCGCGGGCGCTGTCGTCAGCGCGCAGACGCCGCAGCCCTTCCCCGGCGCGCCCCGGCCCGCCCAGCCGGCGCGGCCGGCGCCCGCAGCGCCTCCGCCCACGACCACGCCGGCGCCGGCGCCAGCCCCCGCCACGATGGCACCGGGGGCCGGTGAAGCCGCGCCAACCGAGGCGCAACTCGGTTTCCCGATTTATCCGACCGCGGTGTTCCTGCGCTCCTACGACGCCGGTCGCGGCCAGCGCTACTACGTGTTCGGCGTGGGCTCGCCGTTTGCGGAGATGGTCACCTACTACCGCAACGTGCTGAGAGAGAAGGGCAACCTCGTGTTCGACGTGCCGCCGACGCACGTCTTCGAGATCGGCCGGTTCCGCGAAGAGACGATGGCGTTCCCTCCAGGCGTGACCGTGAAGGACTACACCTTCAGCGGCTCGGCCGGCTACCCGAACCCGCGGCCCGGGCAGCAGCCCGAGCGCTTCCCCACGCTGCTGCAGATTGTCCCAGCGCCGGCCGGTTCGCCGCGCTAGGTAGCCCCGCTACTTGGGCGTCGCGGGACGTTCCGGGCTGATCATGATGTGCGCCCCGGGCGTGCCCGGGTCCATCAGCCACGGCACTCCGGGGGCCGGTTTGGTCGTGAGTCCGGTCGACGCGCCCGTGGCGTAGGGCACGTAGAGCACCCAGCGCGTGTAGGCGTCGGTCACCTGGCCGGTGGCGGCGTCGAAGGACTTGCCGGTCGTGACCGCGAGCGTGCGCGCTTCCTTGGGCATCGCCAGCTTGCCGCCGTCGATTTCCTTCCACCGCGTGCCGTCGCGGTCCTTGTCTTCGGTGACGCCCTGCGCCGTCAGTTCACGGCCGCGGGCCATGAACGGGTCGAGTTCCTTGTGGTAGCAGGCCACGTTGAAGCCGTCCACCTTCGGATTGTCGGCCACGCACACCTGATCGTTGGTGCCCTCGCGCAGCGTCACGACCTTCCCCGCCGCGTCCCAGCCGAGCACCTTGGCGCCAGCGCGCCGGTCTTCGGGCGCCGCCAGCACGGCGCCGGCAATCTGCGCGGCGGGCGGCGGCACGTCCTGCGCCGCGGCGGCCGTGGCCACGAAAACCAGCACTCCAACCGTACATCCAGACACTTTCACGGGTCATCCTCCTCGGCCGGTGGTGTTCCGGCCGTCACGCGCCCGGGCAGCCCGGACGCCGATGGAAAGTATAGCGAGGGGCTCAGCGCCTTCGCGGCCACGTAGATTTCGCCCAGCTGGCGGAACTCGTCGCTCTTCCCGGCCATGCCCTCGGCCGCCTCGCGCCGCAACTGCTGGGTGATTTCCATGCTGCAGAACTTGGGGCCGCACATCGAGCAGAAGTGCGCCACCTTGGCGCCGTGCGCCGGCAGCGTGGCGTCGTGATAGGCCCGCGCCGTCACCGGGTCCATGGCCAGGTTGAACTGATCCTCCCAGCGGAAGTCGAAGCGGGCCTTGCTGAGCGCGTCGTCCCACACCTGGGCGCGCGGATGCCCCTTGGCCAGGTCGGCCGCGTGGGCGGCGATCTTGTAGGCGATGACCCCGGCCTTGACGTCGTCCTTGTTGGGCAGGCCGAGATGTTCCTTGGGCGTGACGTAGCAGAGCATGGCCGTGCCGTACCAGCCGATCATCGCCGCGCCGATGGCGGAGGTGATGTGGTCGTAGCCGGGCGCGACGTCGGTCGTGAGCGGTCCCAGCGTGTAGAACGGCGCCTCGTGGCACCACTCCAGCTGCTTCTCCATGTTCTCCTTGATGAGATGCATGGGGACGTGGCCGGGGCCCTCGTTCATCACCTGGACGTCGTATTCCCACGCGATCGAGGTGAGCTCGCCCTGGGTCTTCAACTCGGCAAACTGCGCCTCGTCGTTGGCGTCGGCAATCGAGCCGGGGCGCAGGCCGTCGCCGAGCGAGAAGCTCACGTCGTAGGCGCGCATGATCTCGCAGATCTCGCGGAAGCGCGTGTAGAGGAAGCTCTCCTGGTGGTGGGCCAGGCACCACTTGGCCATGATCGAGCCGCCGCGCGACACGATCCCGGTCATGCGGTTGGCGGTCATCGGGATGTAGCGCAGCAGCACGCCGGCGTGCACCGTGAAGTAATCCACGCCCTGCTCGGCCTGCTCGATGAGGGTGTCGCGGTAGACCTCCCAGGTCAGGTCCTCGGGCCGTCCGCCCACCTTCTCGAGCGCCTGGTAGATCGGCACGGTGCCGATCGGCACCGGCGAGTTGCGCATGATCCACTCGCGCGTCTCGTGGATGTTCTTCCCGGTCGAGAGATCCATCACCGTGTCGGCGCCCCACAGCGTCGCCCAGCGCAGCTTCTCGACCTCTTCCTCGATCGACGAAGACACGGCCGAGTTGCCGATGTTGGCGTTGATCTTCACCAGGAAGTTGCGGCCGATGATCATCGGCTCGAGCTCGAGGTGATTGAGGTTGGCCGGGATGATGGCCCGGCCGCGCTTGACCTCGTCGCGCACGAACTCGGCCGGCAGGCCCTCGCGAACGGCGACAAACGCCATCTCGGGCGTGATCTCGCCGCGACGCGCGTAGGCCAGCTGCGTGAACGCTTGCCCCGCCGGCCCTGAGGTGGCCGAAGGGCGACGGCCGGCGACCCACGGGGTCGCGCAGCTTGGGCAGGCCCTGACGCACGTCGGTCACCTTCGGGCCGCTCGTGTCGTAGAGGCGGATGGGCGGTTCGCCGCCCGAGAGCCGCACCTCGCGCGCCGGCACCTGCACCGGCACGACCCCCTCGGGCGTCGTCACCGACGAGGCATCGAAGACGCGGAAACTATTGGGGTAGGCGTCGGCGTAATCGCCGGACGGAGTGGTGGTGTCTGCGGGTGTGCTCATGGCCGCTCTCCCTACGCCGGTGTGAACCGGATCAGGTTCCGAGGGTACGGTCTCAACCCTCCTGGACTCCGGCCCGGGATTCGGGACCCGTCGAGCGCAGGAAGATGCCCCTGGCGGAAACTTACGTTGGCACTATACCAGAGCGATTCCGGCGGCCGCGCCGATCGCCGATGGGCGGCGCCTCGGCATCGCGCGGGGCGACGCGCGCGCACGGTGGGGTTCGCGGCGGCGTGGATGACCGAACGGTTGCGCGCCTCATCCGGGTAGCGACCGCCGGTGGCCCGCAGCCGCGGGCGATACGCCCGAGCCCGGGCGGGCCCATGAGGTCAGCGCTTCTCGGCGTAGACCTCGCGGCGTTCGAACAGCGCCAGCCTGGCCGCGATGTCCCGGGCCAACGGCCCGGTCGCCGCGGCGAGCGCGGCGCGAGCCGTGGTCACGGCCTCGTCGAAGCGTCCGGCCGAGGCGTAAGCCACCGCCAGCGTGTCGAGCGCCCGCGCGTCGGCGCGCCCGGTGATGGCCACACCGCGTTCGGCGAAACCCACGGCCTCGACCGGGGCCCGCACATCGGGCTCCGGCGCGGTCGCGAGCAGCCAGGCGGCGGTGACCAGCGCCGCCGGCCACTCGGGCTGGAGCTGGGCCGCGCGCCGGAAATGCGGGGCGGCGGCGCGCGCGCCGTCCCGGCGCAGCGCCACGTGGCCGAGATTGAAGAACGCCTCGGCGTAGCCGGGACGCAGGACCAGCGCCCGCTGCAGTTCGCGTTCGGCGCGCGGCAGGTCGCCGAGCTTCCACAGGGCCGCGCCGAGGTTGTTGCGCGCCTCGGGCAGGTCCGGCTCGGCGGCCACGGCCTGCTCGTAGCGACGCACGGCCTCGACGCTGCGGCCGAGCGCAACCAGGGTGTCGCCGAGGTTGTTGAGGGCCACGGCGTAGCCGGGGCGCAGCGCCAGCGCGCGCTCGTAGCTGGCCACGGCGTCATCGAGCAGGCCGGCCGAGGTCAGCGCCGTACCCAGGTTGTAGTGCGCCGCCGCGGACTCGGGCCGCTGGGCAGCGGTGGCGCGGAAGTGTCCCACCGCGACGGCGGGCCGGCCGAGTTGCAGCGCCAGCACGCCGGCATCGTCGTGCAGCTCGCTGTCGTCGGGATGGGCCAGCAGCATCGTGTCGAGGCCGATGAGATCCTCGGTGGCCATCTTGGCCTGCACCTCGGCGCCGAGCCGCGCCCGATCGCCGGGCGCGTCGGTGGCGAGCTGGAACCACAGGTCGCCCATCTCGTCGAACGACCGCTGTCCCCAGCGCACGCGCGCCGGCGGCACCTGCGGGTTGCGCGGGTTGGTCGGGGCGTTGTCGTAGACGTAGCGCATCGACGAGCGTCGTGCCGCGCGGCAGGCGGATCGGCTCGGTATAGCGGTAGACGTGCTGCCAGCGGAAGTCCCAGGCGCCGATGTGAATCAGCGTGCGCGTCGTGCCGTCGGGGAAGGTGGCCGTGCCGGTGACGTCGACGGCGCGGTAGTGCGCGTGCGGCTGCACCGCCAGCAGCGTCGCGTCCACCGGCAGCGTGTAGCGGTCGGCGACGACGTAGCGGTCGTCGCCGGGCGCGATGTCGATGCCCTGCGAGCCGAGGCGCAGGATCGACGGCGTGCGCGTGGGCGGCCGGTCGCCGAAATAGAAGGCGATGGTCGGCTGCACCGGCTCGGGCTTGCCGCTCGGCTGCAGGTGCAGCTGCACCACCAGGTCGGTGCCGGGGTCGAGACGCCACGCCAGATCCGCGTCGACGAGCGGCGCGATCTGGCCGGGCGTCCAGCCGAGGAAATGGCCGTCCGGATACTCGGCCGAACGGGCCATGAGCCCGTCGTAGCCGGGGGCCGGGTCGCCGGCGTCGAGCTGCCGCGACTGCCCGGTGCGATCGACGCGGATGTTGGCGTGGTGCACCACGGCGGCGTTGCCGGGGTGGAACTCGATGCCGCGCACATAGCGCGTGCCGCTCACCGGCAAGGGCACCGCGAAGATGCGAAAGACGTCGGCCGGCTCCCCCGGCAGGACGTAACCCGCCGGCAGGGTGACGACGAGATCGGGCTGGCCGAGATACCAGCCGGTCGGGAACGACGGCGGCGACGGCGCCGGGCCCGGACCCTCGACCGGGGCCACGGCCCATCGCGCGAGCACGGCCACGTCGTCGGATGTGAGCCGGGGCTGGGCCACGAACTCGCCGGGATGGCCGTCGGCCTTCCACGGCGGCATGAAACCGCTGCGCGTCACCGCGGCGATCTGCGCGGCCCGCCGTCGGGCGTCGGCGAAGGTCAGGAGGTCGAAGGGGCCGGCGCCGCCGGGGTGATGGCACTGCGCGCAACGAGAGTGGAGAATCGGCGCGACGTGCTGATTGAACGTCACGGGTCCCGCAGGCTCCGCGCTAGCTGGCCGGGCGGCGGCCGGCTGCGCCAGGGCCATGCCAGCCGAGCAGGCCAGCGCTGCCAGGGCCACCAGGCCGGCGATCCCCAGCCCGCGTGCAAGTCCCCGGGTCATGGCTGGTGTCGGACGATGGCGCAGCCCACGGCCCGCGTCCGCGCGACGGGGGCGGGCCGGCCGGCAACCACGGCCGTGAGCGCATCGGCGAGATCGTGGGTGGTGGGCACGGGCCGGTCCACGCCGAAGTCCAGGTAGCGATCGTCGATGCGGCCCCGATAGGCGAGGGCGCCCGCCCGGTCGAAGACCGCCACTTCCGGGGTGACCGTGGCTCCGGCGCGGTCGGCCAGCACACCGCCTGCATCGAGGGCCACCGGCAGGCCGTAGTCGAAGGCGGTGGCGTGCGCCCGGGCGGCCGCGGGCGAATCGCCGACGTTGGCGTAGACCAGCCAGATGCGCACGCCGGCCGCGGCGTGGCGCGCCGCCAGACGACGCACCGCCGGCGCGTAGCGATTGGAGATGGGACAGTCGACGCCGGTGAAGAGCAGCACCGTGGCCGGCGCGTCGCCACTGAGCGGGGCCACGGGGGCGCCGTCGAGGCCAACGACCAGCGGCTGGGCTGCGGCCCCGGCGGCGGCCGCCAGGGTCAGCGCCGCGGCGAGCGCCAAGCGCACTGGTGCGAAGGCAGTGGACATCGCAGATCCGAGTATAGCGCCGCCCGTTCCGGCGCCGGTGACCTCGGCGCCAAATGAAAAGGGCGAGCCCGGCGGCCCGCCCTGTTCACCCGTTCATCCCGGAGCGGAGTCTCGGGCCCCGAACTCCGGGCCCCGAGCCCCGTCAGTCACTACCAGCTCGACTCGATCGCGACACGAATCAGGCGGCCTTGCAGGATGGTCGACGGCTGGAGATACGTGGCCGTGCCGAACTGCGCGGTGGTGACGCTCGACCAGCGGTCGGAGTTGGTCGCGTTGAAGACATCGACCTTGGGAAGGATCCGGATGCCGCGCACGTTGAACACCTTGCTCAGCGACAGATCGAGCTGGTTGATGCGCGGCATGTATTCGGTTTCGGGTGCCGCCAGCGGCACGTTGAGGGTGGCGGTGGTCAACCCGGGAATCACGAGTTCGCCGGGACGGCATGGCGCCGCGCAGTTGGCGGGGTAACGCGTCGTGCGCGATACCTGCCAGAAGGTGCCCTGACCGCGCGGCTGGTCAAGACCGGTCCCGAAGGTGAAGACGCCGTAGGGAATGGCGGCCGTGCCGACGGTGTAGCCATAGAGGCTGCGGAACGATCCGCTGGCAGTGACGCCCCAGAACGGCAGGGGGTAGACAGCCGACAGCTTGAACTGCGTCTGCCACGGAATGCCGTTGTCCCACTGGTTGCAGAAGACGGTGAAGTTCGGATCGGTGCCGGCGCTGCAGGTATCCGCCAGCGTCCGCTCCAGGTTGAACCCGCCGAACACCCGGGCGCCACGCGGCAGCCGGGCGTTGAAGCCAAGCTCGAAACCGTTGTAGATACGCTTGATGTCCGGGTCGTGCACGTCGACGTTCTGCACGGCGGACAGGAATTCCGGCTTCACGTTGTAGGCCGGGATGACCTGGCCGTCGATCGGGCTGACGACGTCCACCCGCGTGTAGCTGTCGAAGTTCCGCAGCACGTTGTTGCGCTCGGTGATGTCGAAGAACCGGTTGTGGTACCACTCGCCGGTCAGCGTGAGGCGGCCGAGGACCTCCTGCGTCACGCCGAGGTTGAAGGCGTGCTGGCCGGGACGCTGGATATCCGGGTCGGGCGTTGCCAGGGCCCGGATGCCGAAGTTGGCCGGCAGCTGCCCGAAGTTGATCTCGCAGCCGGGCGTGAGATACACGCAACCGCGTTCGCCCTGGGCGATGTCGTCGCCGTTGAGGTCCTGCCAGGCGATGTTGGCGGTGGTCAGCGCCGTCGGGCTGTAGAGCTGGGCCAGGCCCACCGTCTGCGCCGTCATGAAGCGGTTGTAGCCGCCGCGCACCGCCGTCTTGCCGTTGCCGAAGATGTCCCACACGACCGAGGTGCGTGGCGAGATGTCGGTCCACGTCGGCACCTTGATGTCGCCGTAGGCCGGGGAGTTGGCGAAGCGCCCGATCTGCGCGTCCTGGCCGGCGACGCTCTGGGCCACGCGGTCGTAGCGGATGCCGTAGTTGACGGTGACGTTGTTCAGGCGCCACGAGTCCTGCGCGTAGACGGCAAACTGGCCGTCCATGTTCTCCTGCACCTGCAGCGGCGTGTTGAGCACCGTCACCTGCAGCGGCACGCCGTTGTTGTAGGTCTGGTAGAGATCGCCGTTGGCGTTGTTGTAGCGCCGGAAGGGGCCCCAGCCGTAGAGCACGCCCAGCTTGGCCGTGTGCGAGCCGGTGACGCGGGAGATCGCCGTGGACACCGTGTAGCGATCGGGGTAGTTGCCGAGCTGCGCCGACGACGCGTTCCACAGGAAGCCGGTGCTGACGTCGTTCTTGCGCACGTTGCGATACCACTCGGGCGTGCCGCGATCGGCGAGGATGCCGGGCTGGTAGAGATTGTCGTAGCGTTCGCGGTTGAACGAGAAGCCGCTCTCGAGCAGCAGGCTCGACGACAGCGTCGAGGTCCACTTGGCCGAACCGGTGGCGAAGATGGGGGTGTTCCACACGACCGACGCCGTGCGCGGGTCGGTGGCGTTGCTCATGGCGCCAGCCCGCAGCCGCAAGGCGCGGTCGTAGTAGACCGCGAACTTGTTGCGCTGCGACGCCTGCCAGGTGAGGCGCACGATGGGGTTGTCCATCTTCTCGGGCGAGATGCCCTGTTCGCAGCTGACCGCGCCCGACAGGCACTGGGCGAAGGCCTGCGGCGGCGGCACGCCGGCCGGCAGGTTGAAGGTGTTGGCAATCGGCTTGTCATAGCGGGCCTTGCGGTAGGCGCCGAAGAACCACAGCTTGTCGCGCACGATCGGGCCGCCCTGCTCGATGTTGAACTCGTAGAAGTTCGCCACCCGGTCGACCGCCCGCACGTTGAACGCCTTCAGCTCGTCGCTGAGGTTGTCGCCCTGCCAGGAGGCCGGGCTCTTGGCGTACTTGAGCCCGCCGCTGAAGCGGTTGCCGCCGTCCTTGGGCACGAGGTTCAGCGTGACGCCGCCGGTCATCGTCTCGGCGTTGCCGCCCGAGGTCATGTAGACGGCTTCCTGCGTCATGGCTTCGTTGTGGTAGGCGTTGACCGCGCCGTCACCCATGAGCCCGTTGGTCATCAGGCCATCGACGAGCACGACCGTTTGCGCCGAGCCGGTACCGCGGACGAAGAAGTAGACCTGCTGCATGGCGCGCGAGCCGCCCACGTCCGGCTGGTTGAACGTGACGCCGGGAACGAGCTGGCCAAGGCCCTGGATGGTCCGCGCCGTCGGCACCGCGTCGAGCACGTCGCGCGACAGCACCTGCTGCTTGACGTTGCTCTGCACGTCGACGAGCGGCGACTGGCCGGAGACGGTGACCGATTCCTCCAGCGTGCCGACCTTCAGATCGGCGTTGATGGTGGCCACGAAGTTCGACGGCAGCTCGATGTCTCGCTTGATGACATTGAAGCCCTGGCAACGTGAAGGTCAGCGCGTAGTTGCCGGGACGCAGGTCGATCATGCGGTAGGCGCCGTTCTCGTCGGTGACCGCGGTGCGGACCTTTTCGATCAGCGCGGCGCTGGCCGCCTCCACTGATACGCCGGGCATCACGGCGCCCGTTTCGTCTTTCACGACGCCGCTAATGGCGCTCTGCGCGTAAGCGGGTGTCGACAGGATGCCGCCCCCGACCAACGCAAGGCTCAGCGCGAACGCCAGCCTGGATGTTCTCGACATGCTTCCAACCTCCAAGAGTAATGGCGGCTTGGCGACCGGCGCGCAACTACGCCAAGCAACGCTTCCGCCCAGCGGAAGGCTACAAGCGCAAACGTCACGAGTCAACGAGGAATGGAGATGATTGATGATGGAATTACACATTCCATGACAACAACGATCGCGAAGTATCGGCCAGACGCATGCGGCGGCTGTCCGAATCCAACGCGCTGGAGTCGATGACGTCCCTGAAAACAAAAAGCCGGTCGGCACGTGGCCGACCGGCTCGTCTTGGGCGTGGCGCGAAGGATTACTTGATGGTGACCTTCACGTAGGCGTTGGTCCAGCAGCACTGGAAGCCGCCGCCACCCTCGCCGGAGTTATCGTTTGCTTGCGCCCTGAGCATGTACTCGCCAGGCGCGGAGAACGTCGCCGTCGTCGACGACTTGCCGTCGGCGCTCGATCTTCGGGCGCTGTTCCGAGAACGTGACATCCCCCGGCCCGCGGTGCTTGTGCCACGACTGCACCAGGCGCGGCGTGCGCGCGGCGGCCGCCGCGTTCTGCCCTTCTTCCTGGTGCATGTCGTCGGTCGTGAACACCTCGAGCGTGACCGGCTGCCCGGCCGTGCCGGTGAGCTGGTGGGCGACCTCGGTGGGCGGCCCCTGATAGGCCTTGCCGGTGGGCGAGAACTTCACGACCGGCGGCGTGTTGCCTTCGGCCGCGTCCTTGAAGGGCTCGATCTGATAGTCCTTGATCAGCCCGACCGGCACCGACACCGGCTTGCCGTTGGCCACGATGGTCCACGTGTAGCGCTTCTCGCTGCCGAAGTCCTTCGGCACCTTGATGGCAAACACGCCCCAGCCGCGTCGCACCTGGAAATAGGTGGGCTGGCCCAGGTCCGGGCCGCCGGGCTCGACCTTGTTGTTCGGGCCGACCGGGATGTCGAGCGTCTGCTTCTGGTTGCGGTTGTAGTAGCCGAGCAGCAGGCTGTAGCTGCCGTCGGGATTCTGGTACCAGCCTTCGAAGGCGGGATAGATGGCCTGGCCGCTGTCTTTGAGCGCGTCGAGCGGCAGCTGCCGCCCTTCGAGCGTCGTCAGGGCCAGACCGAGCACGCCCGCGAGCGCGAGCGCGGGGGAACAGCGGGACACCAGGGAAACCAAGCGGGTCATTGGAACGGGCTCCTGAAAAGCAGCGGGGGTGCCACCATCTCGGCAGCACCCCCGGTTGAATCGTAACGCTACACGACGACGGCCCCGCGCCTACTGCTGCTGGCGCTGCTCCATCGTCGTCGCCGTCTTGGCCTTGCGCTTGTCCACTTCGACCTTGAAGTCGGCCTCGTCCATGTAGGTGATGTTCACCCACGCGTGCGCCATCTCGTCGACCGTGCGGTCGCCCCAGCCCACCCACTGATTCGGGTCGGGGTTGTTCTTGTTGGCGGACGTGTTGTCGTGCCACGACGTGATGCGCAGGATGGTGCCCTTGGGCAGGAGCGGCGCGGCGTCGTCGGCATAGACGTAGTTGGTGTGCCAGTTGAAGCTGTAGTCGCTCACCTGGCTGAGCATCTGCACCTGCCCGGTGGGCAGGATGGCTTCCATCGACATGGCCTTGCCGCGCAGGTGCATGTGCGGCTGGTAGTTCTCGACGCGTCCGGCCTTCTTCATCACGTGGAAGTTCTGCGACACGTTGATCGAGTTGGGGGCGATGTCGAGGGCGCGGTTGCCGCCGGTGATGCCGCTGAAGAGCGCCAGCGTCTGGCGGAACTTCGGCTCCTGGCCCTTCGGGTAGAAGTAGATGCCGAGTTCGACCGAGTCGGTGATGTCCTCACCGACGGCGTGGTAGTGGATGTCCCACACGATCTTCGAGCCGGGCTTCATGAGCTTGCCCGAGTTCTCGCGCATGATCTCGCCCTGCTTGCCGACGGCCCATTCCATGAACAGGCCCGGGACCCGGGTCGTCGCTGCCGGGGGCGGCCACGGGGCCGCCCGTTTCGCCGTCGTTCTGCTGCAGCCGCGCCAGGGCGTGGTGCGTGATCTTGCGGCCCTTGATGGTGCCGGGACGCATCTCGATGGCGCGGACCCAGCGCTCTTCGGTCAGGCCCGTCGGGACGACCGGCTTGTACCAGGCGTCCATCGCGTTGCCCTTCTGGGTGTAGGCCGGCGACTTGATGATGAGATCCGGCTTGCCGTACATCTTCTCGAAGTTCCACACGTCGTTGGCCGGCCACTCGACCGGCTTCGGCATGTCCTTCATGTCGCCCTTGGGCGCGCCGGCGGCCACCCACTTCGCGATGAGGTCGATTTCGGCGGTGCTGAGCGAGCGATCGTTCTCGAAGTCCTGGATGCCGAGGGTGGTGTCGATGTGCCAGGGCGGCATCTGCCGGGTCTGCACGCGGTCGCGAATCGACCGGGCCCAGGGACGGCTCTGCTCGTAGGTCACGAGCGACATCGGCGCGATCGAGTCGGGCCGATGGCACGACTCGCACTTGGCCTGGAAGATCGGCGCGACGTCCTTGGTGAACGTCGGGGCATTCGCGCTCGTCTGCGCGAACGAGGGCACTGCCATGAACGCTGTCAATGCGAACGCGCCTACGAACAGGCCGCGAGTCTGACCGTATTCCATCGCTCGGTCCTCCAGTTACTTCAACGAAAGGCTAGGGAAGGGATTCTACCTGCTTACCGGCTGGCTACGCCAGCGGCTAATCGGGATGGATACGGTCGAACTTGCGCATGGATGCCGGCCGGCTGGCGCGGTCCCGTGGGCGGGGCGGCGTCCGGGCCGGCCGCCACGGCCACGCCGCTGCAGTTTCAGGGGAGTTTTCGCAGAATCAGGCACTTGAGGTAGTGCGTCTCGGGCACGCCGAGCAGGACGGGGTGGTCCCGCGCCTGGGTACGCTGCTCGACAATGGACACCTGGCAGCCGGCATCCATGGCCGCCGAGTGAATGACCTCGGCGAAGGTGGCGTCGTCGACGTGGTAGGAGCAGGAGCAGGTCACGAGCACGCCGCCCGGCTCGAGCAGGCGCAGGGCCCGCAGGTTGATTTCCTTGTAGCCGGCCAGCGCCTTGTCGAGCGCCGCCTTGTTCTTGGCGAAGGCCGGCGGGTCGAGGACGACGGTGTCGTACTTCGCGCCGGACTTCTCGAGACGCCGCATCTCGTCGAACGCGTTGGCCTCGCGCGCCTCGACCTGCGGCAGCCGGTTGCGCGCGGCGTTGGCGCGGATGTGCTCGACGGCGTCGGCCGAGGCGTCGAGCGCTTCGACGCTGGCGCAGCCGGGCGCCATCGCCAGGGCGAAGCCGCCGTGGTAGCTGAACGCGTCGAGCAGGCGGCCGCGCGCGTAGGTGGCGGCGGCGGCGTGGTTCTCGCGCTGATCGAGGAACAGCCCGGTCTTCTGCCCGTGGCGCACGTCGACCTCGTACTCGATCGGCCCTTCGTGCACCGGCACCAGATCGGGCACCTCGCCGTGGACCACCGAGACGCGCGACTCGAGCCCCTCGAGCTGGCGCACGCGCGGGTCGTTGCGCTCGAGCACGCCGGTGGCGCCGGTGAGTTCGACGAGCCACTGCGTGAAGTCGGGCAGCAGCCGATCGGTGCCCTGCGACAAGGTCTGGATCACCAGCACGTCGCCGTAGCGATCGACGATGAGCGAGGGCAGCAGGTCGGCTTCGCCGTGCACCAGCCGGCGCGCCGTGGCGTCGATGCCGAGGGTGTCGCGGAAGGCGATGGCCGCCTGCAGCCGGGCGCGCCAGAAGGCGGCGTCGATCGGCCGGTCGTCGCGGGTCAGCATGCGCAGCGCGATCTGCGACTGATCGCTGAAGAGGGCGTGGCCGAGCGGACGGTCCCGGGCCCCGCGCACGAGCACGATGTCGCCAGCCTCGGCATCGCCCGCGGCGACGTCGGACCGGTAGATCCACGGGTGACCGTGGCGGAGTCGTGTCTCTCCGCGGGGGGAGATGGAAACAGCGCTCATTGAGGGGCTAGTGTACAATTTCGCCATGCTCATCGCGCTCGGCGCCGATCATGCGGGCTTCGAGTTGAAGGAAGCGCTGAAGCCGCTGCTCGACGCGCGAGGGCGTGCGCTGGCACGACTTCGGCACCAGCTCGGCCGCGTCAGTGGATTATCCCGACTACGCCGCGGCCGTGGCCGACGCCGTCGCCGCCGGCACCGCCGAGCGCGGCATCCTGGTGTGCGGCAGCGGCGTGGGCATGGCCATCGCGGCCAACAAGGTGCCCGGCATCCGGGCCGGTTCCGTCCTCGACAGCGACGAGACCCGGCTGGCCCGCGAGCACAACGACATCAACGTCCTCGCTCTCGGCGCGCGGCGCACGCCAGCGGCCGAGGCCGAGGTCATCCTCGACGTCTTCCTCGGCACGCCCTTCGGCGGCGGGCGCCACGTCCAGCGCGTGCAGAAGATCCAGCAGCTCGAAAGCCGCGCCGCGCGCGGCCCCCAGTCGTAGCCGGCGGCCCGGCGCATTCCAGGATCCCATGAGCGACACCTTCGACCAGGCCATGTTCCGGCGTCCGTTGGCCGACGCCGATCCCGAGGTGGCCGCGGCCATCGCCCGCGAGGAAGTCCGGCAGGAAACGGGGCTGGAGCTCATCGCCTCCGAGAACTTCGTGAGCGTGGCCGTGCTCGAAGCGGCCGGTTCGGTTCTCACCAACAAATACGCCGAGGGCTATCCCGGCAAGCGCTACTACGGCGGCTGCGAGCACGTCGACGTGATCGAGGCGCTGGCCATCGAGCGCGCCAAGGCGCTCTTCGGGGCCGAGCACGCCAACGTCCAGCCGCATTCAGGGGCGCAGGCCAACATGGCCGTGCTGCTCGCCAAGCTCAAGCCCGGCGACACCATCCTGGGCATGAACCTGGCCCACGGCGGCCACCTCACCCACGGCCACCCGCTCAACTTCTCGGGCAAGTACTTCAACATCGTGCCCTACGGCGTGCGCCAGCAGGACGAGCGCATCGACTACGACGAGGTCGAGCGGCTGGCCCTCGAGCACCAGCCCAAGCTGCTCATCGCCGGAGCCAGCGCCTACGCGCGGGTCATCGATTTCGCCCGCATGGGCGAGATCGCGCGCAAGAGCGGCGCCCTCTTCATGGTGGACATGGCGCACATCGCGGGGCTGGTCGCCACGGGCCTGCACCCGAGCCCGGTGCCGCACGCCGACTTCGTCACGACCACCACGCACAAGACGCTGCGCGGACCGCGCGCCGGGCTCGTCCTGTGCCGCCAGGTCCACGCCAAGGACATCGATCGCGCGCTCTTCCCGGGCGTGCAGGGCGGGCCGCTGATGCACATCATCGCGGCCAAGGCCGTGTGCTTCAAGCAGGCGGCCGACCCGGAGTTTGCCGACTACCAGCGGCACGTCGTCGCCAATGCGGCGGCGCTGGCCGCGGGCCTGGTCGGCGGCCGGCTTCCGCGTGGTCAGCGGCGGCACCGACAACCACCTGGTGCTCGTCGACGTGTTCTCGAAGGGCCTCACCGGCAAGGTCGCCGAGGCCGCGCTCGGCCGGGCCGCACATCACGGTCAACAAGAACGCCATTCCGTTCGACACGAATCCGCCGATGGTCGCGAGCGGCGTCCGCCTGGGCACGCCGGCGGTCACCACCCGGGGCATGAGAGCCAGCGACATGGGCACCATCGCCGCGCTCATCGCGCGCGTCCTGGCCGCGCCCGACGACCAGGCCGTGGCCTCGGCCGTGAAATCCGAGGTCGAGCAGCTGTGCCGAACGTTCCCGCTCTACCAGGACCCGGCCGTCTCGTCGACGCGGTAGCCCGCGCCTTTGCCGACGACGGCCCGCTGGCCCGCGCGCTGCCGCACTACGAGCCGCGCGACGGGCAGCGCCGCATGGCCGCGGCCATGGCCGGGATTCTCGAGGACGGCGGCGTGCTGCTGGCCGAGGCCGGCACCGGCACCGGCAAGACGATGGCCTACCTCGTGCCGGCGATCCTGAGCGGGCACCGCGTGCTCGTCTCCACCGGCACCAAGAACCTGCAGGAGCAGATCTACGGCAAGGACGTGCCGGTGCTGCGCCAGGCGCTGGGCGTGCCGTTCACCGCCACCTGCATGAAGGGCCGCGCCAACTATCTGTGCCTGCACCGCTTCGAGGACTACAAGTCGCGCCAAGCGGTGCGCGGCGCCCGCCTCTCGTCGGAGCACGCCATCTTCCTGCCGGTGATCGAGGAGTGGCTGCCGCGTACCGAAACCGGCGACCGCGCCGAACTGGCCGGGCTGCCCGAAGACCTGGCGCTGTGGCACGAGGTGTCGGCCACGGCCGAGACCTGCCTCGGCTCGGACTGCCCGCGCTACAGCGAGTGCTACGTGACGCGCATGCGCCAGCGCGCCGCCGAGAGCGACGTGGTGATCGTGAATCACCACCTGCTCTGCGCCGACGCCGCGGTGCGCGAGAGCGCCTACGGCGAGGTGATTCCGGCCTGCGGTCACCTCGTCGTCGACGAGGCGCACCAGCTCGAGGACGTGGCGACGCAGTACTTCGGGACGGCGGTCAGCAACCATCGCCTCGACGATCTGGCCCGCGACGCCGAGGCCGCCATCGGCCAGGGCCGCGCCGCCGATCCCCGGGCCCACGATGCCCGCCGCGGGGTGATGCGGGTCGTCGATCACGGCCGCGCCTTCTTCAGCGCGCTGGCCCTGGCGCGCATGGGCCGCGGCGACGACCGGCTGCGGGTGGCGCCGGAGTGGTTCGCCGACCACGTGGCGACCGGGCTGGACCTGGCCGGCGCGCTCGACGGGCTCCAGGCCGCGCTGGGACTCGTGACGGCGGCGCCGGCCGACGAATCCGTGAGCCCGCGGTCCGGCGAGGACGTGGCCACCGTGGGACGGCGGGCCGGCGACCTGGCCGCCGAGCTGCGCTTCCTGCTGGCCGCGTCGGACCCCGGCTACGTCTACTTCCTCGAGGTGCGCGGCCGCAGCGTGCAGCTGCGCGCCTCGCCCATCGACGTGTCGCGCATCGTGCGGGATCTCGTGGCCGGCCAGCGCCGGGCCACGCTCATCACCTCGGCCACGCTCAGCGTCGATGGCGGCTTTGCCTACATCAAGGAGCGGCTCGGGCTGGAAGACGCCGCGGCCATGACCGTGCCCTCGGAGTTCGACTACCGCACCCAGACGCTGCTCTACCTGCCGCGGCGGATGCCGCTGCCGCGGGATGAACGTTACGCCGCCGCGGTGGCCTGGGAAACCGGTCAGCTGCTGCGCTGTTCGCGCGGCCGCGCCTTCGTGCTGTTCACGAGCTACGCCACGATGCGCGCGGTGGTCGGCCTGCTCGAGCCCGAACTCGAATATCCGATCCTGGTGCAAGGCACGGCGCCGCGCTCGCTGCTGCTCGATGAGTTCCGGCGCACGCCCAATGCCGTGCTCTTCGCCACGTCCTCGTTCTGGCAAGGCGTGGACGTGCAGGGCGAGCAGCTGAGCGCCGTCATCATCGACAAGCTGCCCTTCGTCTCGCCCGGCGATCCGATCGTGGCGGCGCGCATCGAATCCTTCGCCGCGCGCGGCGTCAGCGCCTTTGCGGACTACCAGGTGCCGCTGGCCATCCTGGCGCTGCTGCAGGGCCTGGGCCGGCTCATCCGCCACCGCAACGACCGCGGGGTCTTGGCCATCCTCGACCCCCGCGTGCGCACGATGGGTTACGGTCGGCGGTTCCTCGCCTCCCTGCCGCCGGCGCCCATCACCTACTCGATGGACGAGGTGCGCCGGTTCTTCGCGCCTATTGCACCTGAATCCTGACCTCGTTGGACGGCCGGCCCGCTCCACAGACGTTGACCGGTTTCACCCGCAGGTAGTAGATCCCCGGCGGCGCGTCGGTGGCGATGACCGTGTCGCGATCCATCGGCTGCGCGCCGATGTCCGAACTGCCGGGGGCCGACCCCACTTCGATGAGGTAGGA
Organism: uncultured Acidobacteriota bacterium; assembly: GCA_963834325.1. Taxonomy (GTDB): domain Bacteria; phylum Acidobacteriota; class Vicinamibacteria; order Vicinamibacterales; family UBA2999; genus CADEFD01. The sequence continues at coordinate 1,610,188 of CAWIBL010000011.1, read as the reverse complement.
CACGCTGGCCACGAGGTCGTCGGCGCTGGCCGTGTCGGGATCGAGCGGCGCCCACGAGAAGCTCACGTGGCGGTCCCGCACCGCCGATTGCAGCTTCGTCTGGAAGCGCGGCGCGGCGCACTGGTCGCCGCTGACCGTGAACTTCAACGGTTCGGACGCGCTCGTGCCGGTGCCCGCCACCGTCTTCACTTGCGCGAAGTAGGTGCCCTTGGGCAGCAGCGTCGTCGCGTTGGTATCAGCAGCGGTCAGCGTCTGCATCTCGGTCCTGGCCCCGCCCTCGCGCGCGATCTCCACGGCGTAGGACGTGTCGCTGCAGCCGTCCGGGTCGGTCCACGCCAGGGTCACGAGGCCTTCATTGGTCGTCGCCGTCAGCCCGGTCGCGCCCCGCGGCCGGTTGGTGCAGCCCACCGACAGGACGACCTCGTTGGAGGCCGGGCCGATGCCGTTCTGGTTCCGCGCTCTCACCCGGACGTAGTACTTGCCGGTGCCCACGCCGGGCATTGAGACCGACCGCGCCGTGCCGACCGGCGAGGTATAGAGCGTCGTGCCCGGGGCCACGCCGGCCTCGACCAGATAGTCCCCGACGGCGCCCCCGGTGATCGGAGCGGCCCACCGGATGGACACGTGAGCCCGCCTGACCGAGCCCGACAGCCGCCGGGGCGCGCCCGGCACGGCCTCGGCGGTGGCGCAGCCTTCGTCGACGAGACCATCGCCGTCGTTGTCGATCTTGTCGCCGCAGATCTCGATGGGGGTCGGGCAGCCTTCGTCGATGAGGCCATCGCCGTCGTTGTCGATCTTGTCGCCGCAAATCTCGATGGGGGCCGGGCAGCCTTCGTCGACGAGGCCGTCGCCGTCGTTGTCGATCTTGTCGCCGCAGATCTCGACGCAGTTCTCGTCGACGAGACCGTCGCCGTCGTTGTCGACCTTGTCGCCGCAGACCTCGACGCAGTTCTCATCGACCAGACCGTCGCCGTCGTTGTCGATCTTGTCGCCGCAGATCTCGAGGCAGTTCTCGTCGATCAGGCCGTCGAGGTCGTTGTCGATCTTGTCGCCGCAAATCTCGAGGCAGTTCTCGTCGATCCGGCCGTCAAGGTCGTTGTCGAGGCCGTCACCGCAGATCTCGACGCAGTTCTCGTCGACCAGCCCGTCGCGGTCGTTGTCGATGCCGTCGCCGCAGACTTCGACCGGCGGGGGCGGGCAGCCCTCGTCGATCTGGCCGTCGCCGTCGTTGTCGATGCCGTCGCCGCAGACCTCGACGATTCCCGCCGTGCCGCCGTAGACGGTGACGACGCCGGAGGTGGGCAGCACCACGGTCACGGCCTGTCCGGCGGTGATGGTCTGGTTCGGCTTCGTGCCGGTGGCGTTGGTGAACTGAGAGGCGTACTTGATGCCGTAGACCCCCGCCGGCAGCCCGGTGACGGCGAAGGTGCCACCGGAACTGGCCTTGACCACCACGGCGAAGGTGCCGTTCGGGTTGCGGAACGCCAGCGGATCGAAACCCGAGTTGTTGCTGGCCGCGTCGACACGGACCGCCCCGAAGCGGACGTTCTGGTAGTAGAGCGACAGGAACTTGGTGGGGTTAGTGAACTCGGCCACCGTCGGCGTCGCCGGGTTGATGTAGGCGATGCCGATGCCGTCGCGCGAGTCGAGGTCCACGAACGTGGCCTGCTGCCACGCGGTGCCGCGGCCCGATTTCAGCGTCTCGTGCAGCGCGTGATAGTTCAGGCCCGAGTCCCACCATTCGAGCATCGCCGTGCCCAGGCCGGCGGCCTGGGCCCGGCCGGCCAGCGTCTGGAGGCCGCCCGAGGCGATGCCGCAGTAGCGGTGATACGACAGCTCCTTGATGTACTTGGCGGCGTTCGGCACGGCCATCGCCTGGTCAAAGAAGGTGACGGCGGTGTTCATGCACATCGTGCTCGGACCGATGAAATCCGGCGTGAAGCCGGCCGCGGCCAGGCGCGCCCCGGTCGCGGCGATGACCTGGCCGATGAGGGTGCCGGTCCACGCCTGCGGGCTGTTGTCGGGCTCGAGAATGACCTCGATGCCGTCGGGCACCCAGCCGTACTTGGCCTGGAGGTGCTGGAAGGTGGCCAGCATGAACTCGGCGTACTCCGCCGGAACCTTGTGCAGGTAGGGCGCGCCGCTGGTCACCTGCGCCATGAACGACACGTAGTTGAGATTGACGTAGAGCTTTTCGCCCTTGGCCGCCAGCTTCGCTCGCAGCGGATTGACCAGATTGTCGGCCACCGAGTCGATCTCGCTCCAGTGGAACCCGGCCGGGTTGATGACGTTCGGGTCGTTGTTGTCGTTCACCGTCTCGTAGCGCTTGGCCCGCCACGCGACATACGCGGGATCGGGCGCGGGCGGTGCTCCGGCGGCCCGCCAGATGGCGAAGTTGTCGACGGGGTGCTCGCTGCCGGCGCGAATCTCGAACCGGATCCGGTTGATGCCGGCCTCGGCCACCTTGTCGACGGCCGTCTGCCGGTAGGCCTGATAGTCGGAACGATAGGGACGCGCTTCGTTCTGGACTTCCCAGCCGCGCATCGTCTGGAAGGTCGTCGACGGATTCACCGCGACCACGTTGGTCGTGGCCCCGGGCACCGGGGAGGTCTGTGCGGACAGCGAGAAGGAATGCGACCAGGTGGACAGCGCGAGGGCGGCGGCAATGCCGAGCCCCCAGCGGGTCCAGGATGGGAGTCGTGCAATGTGGGACATGCACGACCCAAGGGCAAGATGGCCGCCAGCGGCGATCTGCATACGCCGGCATGGAACGGCCCGCGCTGCGCACGCCCGGCACGCTGCCGCCCCGTCAGATCCGTCAGGGCCGTTCGAGAACGTCAGGGGCGCGCGGCGCCCCGCCCGGTCACGGCTTGGAGAAGGAGATGACGACGCCGTCGGTGAACGGCGACAGCCACGGCAGGCGCTGCAGCAGCCAATAGTCCACGGCTTCCACCCAGTGGCCGCGCGGCGGCACGAAGTAATCGAGCTTGCCGCGAATCAGGTAGCGCACCTGCAGCCGCAGGTTGGGAAACCGCGCGCGAATCACCGCGAAGTCCTGCGCGTTCAGCTTGCGCTCGTCGTCGGTGGCATAGCCGCTGGCGCCGCCACTCGGGAAGATCTTGAGGAAGACCGGCCAGCGGCGAATGCGGTCGACGACCGCGTATTCCTTCCATTCGGCAAAGGCGCCGAGCCCGCCCGGCCGCAGCAGCCGGTGGAACTGCTCCATCGCCGTGGGGATGTCGATGTGGTGGAGGATCATGTTGCCCACGACCGCGTCGTAGCTCTCCGGCTCGGCCTCCAGTTCCTCGCACGACGACACGAAGAAGCGGACGTGCGGCAAGCCACAGGCGACCGCCCGTTCGCGGCAGATGGCGATGGCCGTGGGGCTGAGATCGAAGGCATCGACCACGGCGCCGTTCCTGGCCAGGTTCAGGGCGACATCGCCCAGGCCGCAGCCGACGACGAGGATGCGCCGGTCGCGGAGGTCGCGGCCGAAGTGCTCGAGCACCGTGTCGTAGTGGGCCCAGGTCAGGTTGCGTGGCCGGCGATCGGGCGACTCGGCGAGGTCGAAGGTCACCCCGGCCGGGCCGGGCTCCTCGGCGTAGTGCTGCTCGTGATATTCCCGTTCGGCGGCGATGCGGGCGGCGACGTGCTGTTCGAGAACCGGCGAGGGGGCGGTTCCCTTGAAGGGCTGGGACAATCCGGATTCCTTGAAAAAGCCGACCGCAGCGGTCGAGCGGCTGCGGCAAGCGACCTTCTGATTCTAACCGCTGCCATCGATCGTTCCGGCTCGATTAGCGGCTGAGATGGTGACCCGCGGCGCCGCGCCCTTCGCGTTACACTGACGCCAGGAGGCACTTCCCCGTCATGACCTACCGCATCCTGTCACGGCTGTTCGCCCTCGCCATGGCGTTGGCCCTGGCTGTTCCCGCCTACGCCCAGACCGGCCTCGTCAAGGGCAAGGTCGTCGGGCCGGATGGCAAACCGGTGGCCGACGCCGTCATCACCATCGAGTACATGGAGGGCGGGAACCGCAAGCTCACGACCAAGAGCGACAAGCGCGGCGAGTTCGTGCAGCTCGGGCTCCAGTCCGGCGCCTACCGCATCACGGCCACGACCGAGAAGCTGGGCGTCGGGCATGGCCGACACGCGCATCCGCGTCGGCAACACCTCCGAGGTGCACGATCACGCTCTCGACCGTGCCGCCCGGGACCGATCCGAAGCTGGCGGAACTGAAGAAGGCGTTCGACGAAGGCGTCGCCGCCAGCCGCGCCAGCGACTACGACACGGCGATTGCCCGGTTCCAGGCCGCCCTGGCCGCCTCGCCCGCCTGCCACGAGTGCTACTTCAACATCGGCTACGCCTTCATGCAGAAGAAGGACGAGAAGCAGGCCGAGGAGAGCTGGAAGAAGGCGCTCGAGATCAAGGCCGACCACGCCGAGTCGCTGAACTCGCTGGCCACGCTCTACAACACCCAGAAGCGCTTCGACGAGGCCGCCGCCATCAGCGCCAAGGCGGCCGCATCGGCGCCGGCCGGCAACGCCGATGCCGTCTACAACCAGGGCATCATCCTGTGGAACGCCGGCAAGATCAGCGAGGCCAAGGTGAAGTTCGAGGAGGCGACCAAGGCCGACCCGACCAACGCCGACGCCCGCTTCCAGCTCGGCATGGCGCTGCTCAACGAGGGCAAGGTGCCCGAGGCCGTGGCCTCGTTCGAGCAGTATGTGAAGATGGCGCCCGAGCGGGCAGTTCGCCGGGCAGGCCACGGCGATGCTGGCCCAGTTGAAGCCACCGCCGGCGTGAGCGACCTCACCGCCACCATCGGCGCGCGCCTGGAAGCCATCCGGGGCCGCATGGCCGCAGCCGCGGCCCGCTCCGGCCGTCCGCCCGGCGCCGTCCGCCTGGTTGCCGTTTCGAAGACGTATCCGGCAGCCGCCATCGCCGCCGCCGTGGCCGCCGGGCAGCTCGACTTCGGCGAGAACAAGGTGCAGGAAGGGCTGCAGAAGATCGGCGAAGCGACCGACAACAGGATCCGGTGGCACATCATCGGCCACCTGCAGTCGAACAAGGCGCGGAAGGCGGCCGAGGCCTTCCACTGGATTCACGCGGTCGACGGGGTCTCGCTGCTGCGCAAGCTCGACGAGGGCGCGGCGGCGGCGGGCCGCCGGCCCAAGGCACTGGTTCAGGTGGACCTGGCCGGCGAGGCCACCAAGTTCGGCGCGTCGCCCGACGAGCTGCCGGCGATCTTCGCGGCCGCGGCCGAGTGTGCGGCGGTGGAGCTGGTGGGGCTGATGCTGCTGCCGCCGGCCGTCGCCGACCCGAACGACGCGCGGCCGTGGTTCAGGAAGCTCGTGGCCGTGCGCGACGGGTTGGCCGCCTCGGGCGTGCCGTCCACGCGCCTGGGCGAGCTGTCGATGGGCATGAGCCACGACTTCGAGGTGGCCATCGAGGAGGGCGCGACGATCGTCCGGATCGGCAGCGCGATATTCGGCGAGCGGAGCTGAGCACGGGCTCAGGGCCCAGGGCCACGGGCAGGGAGCAGCAGATCATGAACGTCACGCCACTCGACCTCCGGCAGCAGAAATTCAAGTCGGCGATGCGCGGCTACGACCGCGGCGAAGTGGACGCGCTGCTCCTCGAAGTAGCCGAAGACTACGAGGGCGCCCTGCGCGAAGCCGATCGCCTGCGCAGCGACGTGGCCCGGCTCGAAACCGACCTGGCCGAGCACCGCTCCGAAGAGAAGAGCCTCAAGAACACCCTGGTCAGCGCCCAGCGCCTGGCCGACGAGCTGCGCGACACGGCCGAGCGGGATGCCGAGCGCGTGTTGCGCGAGGCCGAATCGCGCGCCGACATGCTCATCCAGAAGGCCCAGGGCCGGCTCGAGGATCTGCAGCGCGAGATCGAGGGGCTTCGCTCCCGGCGGCGCGAGACCGAAACCTCGGTCGAAGCAATCATCAACGCGCTGAAGAACACCCTCGACTTCGTCCGTGAGCAGGACGCGCGCGAGCGCGACGACAACATCCGCCTGATGCGTCCGAACCGCTCCGAGAGCGGCGCCGCCCTCACGCCGGCCGCCGCCACGCCGCCGGAACCCGCCCGCGTGCAGAACGGCTAGCCGTATGGTGCGCCCGGGCCACGGCGGCAGCCTGGTCGAGGCCGGGGCGATCCCCCGCGCCGACTTCCTCATCGACACCGCCGATCTCGTGGCCACCTGCGCGGGTCCGTCACCACGCGCTGGCGCGGCCCAGGGCGACATCGCCGCCGTGGCCCACGCATCGGTGGCCGCCTGGCAGGGCCGCATCGTGGCGGTGGGTCCGGCCGCCGCGGTCACCCGGGCCATCGCGCTCGAGCCCGGCGCCACGGTCATCGACGGGCGTGGGCGGCTCGTGGTCCCGGGCTTCGTGGACCCCCACACCCACCTCGTTTACGCCGGCGATCGCCGCGACGAGCTGACCCGCCGCCTCGGCGGCGCCAGCTACGCCGAGATCGCGGCGGCCGGCGGCGGCATCGTGAGCACGGTCGCGGCCACGCGCGCGGCCAGTGAGGACGAACTCGTGGCCGCGGCCCTGCCGCGGCTGGCCGAGGCCCTGGCCCAGGGCACGACGACCTGCGAGATCAAGAGCGGCTACGGGCTGGACACGGCCACCGAGCTGCGCCTGCTGCGGGCCATCCGCCGGCTCGGCGCCGAGCAGCCGATCGACATCGCGGCCACGTTCATGGGCGCCCACGAGGTGCCGCTCGAATACCGCGGCCGGCGCGACGCCTACGTGCGCCTGGTCATCGACGAGATGCTGCCGGCCGTGGCGGCAGCGGGTCTGGCGGAGTGGAACGACGTGTTCTGCGAGAACGGCGTGTTCACGCCCGACGAGTCGCGGCGCATCCTCGAGGCCGGTCTGGCACTCGGACTGCGGCCGCGCATCCATGCCGACGAACTCGGTTCGAGCGGCGGTGCGCTCACCGCGGCAGCGGTCGGCGCGGTATCGGCTGATCATCTGATCCACGTCGACGAGGCGGGGGCCGAGGCCATGGCCCGGGCCGGCGTGATTGCCACGCTGCTGCCGGCGGCGGCCTTCTTCCTCAAGCTCGGGCGCTACGCCCCGGCGCGGATGCTGGTCGACCGCGGTGTCCCGGTAGCCCTGGCCACCGACCGCAATCCGGGCGGCGGGTTTTCGCCCTCCATGCCCTTCGTGCTGGCTCTGGCCGCGTTCGGCATGGATTTCACCCTGGAAGAAGCGCTCGTCGCCGCGACCATCAACGCGGCGGCGGCGCTGGGCCGGCAGCATCTCGTCGGCAGTCTCGAACCGGGCAAGCAGATGGACGCGGTGCTCGTGGACGGCACGCTGGCCGACCTCGTGCGGGTCGGCGCGCCGGTGGTGGCGGCGGTGGTCAAGCGCGGCGCCGTCGTGCACGAACGCGCACCCAGGAGGGCCGACGCGTGACCTCCCTGGCGAACCTGCCCCTCCACGAGGTCGTGAAGCGGGTGGCCGCCCCGAGCCCGACGCCAGGCGGCGGCACCGTCACGGCCATCACCGGGACCCTGGGCGCGGCCCTGGCCGAGATGGTGGCGTCGCTGCCGCGCACCCGCCGGAACGCCGTCGACGAGCGCGAAGCCCTCGATCTCGTGCGTCCGGCCGCTGGCGGCGGCGCGGGCCCGCCTCGAGACGCTCGCCGATCTCGACACCGATGCCTTCGACCGGCTGCTCGCCGCGCGCCGCCGGCCTCGCGACACCGACGCGGCGACAGCCGCGCGGCAGCTCGCCATCGTCGAGGCCACGAAAGACGCCACGCTCGTGCCGCTCGAGACCGCCCGGCTGTGCGCCGATGTCCTGAAGCTGATGGAGACGGTGGCCGGGGCCGGCCATCGCGCCGCCGCCAGCGATCTCTTCGTGGCCATCGCCCTGGTGCGGGCGGCCGCCGAAGGCGCGGCGTCGAGCGCGCGCGCCAACCTCGAGACGCTCGACGACCCGGCGTTTGTCGCCGCCTCGACCCGCCGCATCAGCGCCACCCTCGACGACGTGACGCATTCGGCTCACGCCGCCCTCGGCCTGCTGCAGGGCTGAGCCGCGCGGACCGGGGCGCGGGCCGGGGCCCGGGCGCGGCTCGGGCGCGTTCTCCTGGGGTCGGGCTGGCCTGACGGCTCGGGTCGCCGTCCTGGTCGATCAGTAGGGCACGCGCCGCACGTCGAGATTGAGTTCGTGGGTCCACTTGTAGGGCGGACCGCCGGGCACGAGCTTCACCTCGTCGGTGTAGTGGCCCTTGACCCGCGCCTGCGTGGACTGGAAGGCAACGTCCAGCGTTTCGGGGTCGAGCGGCACCTGGTGCTCCTCGGCCAGGGCGAAGACGCGGGCCTTGAGCTCGTCGGGCGTTTCCTTGCCGCTGAAGAGCGTGGCCTGCTGCACGGCGTCCTGGAACTGGTAGAACGTCCACGACGACCGGCCGGCCTGCACGCAGGCATTCAGGATCAACGCGGTGAAGAGCAGCTTGATGATCGTCGTCATGTCCGCCTCGGGGGAGGCTGATCGAGTGTAACAGACGAGCCGCGGCGGACTCCGGACGCGCGCCGCGGGACGATCAGTGGATCTGGTGCAGCAGACGCGACCACCGGGTGCCGCCGAGCAGGCGGCCGGCGCTCGGGGCTGTCGGGCGACTCGAACGACCAGTAGATCATCAGTGCCCGGCCCTTCACGTAATGGCCCGGCATGAAGCCCCAATAGCGGCTGTCCTGGGAGTTGTCGCGGTTGTCGCCCATCGCGAAGTAGTGCCCGGCCGGGACGGTGACCGGGCCATAGCGCTCGCGGGGGTCGCCTTCGTTCAGCGCCGCGTCGGGGTCGTGCGGCAGCAGGAAGTGGGCGTAGGCCTCAGGGATGGCGGTGCCGTTCACGAGCACCTGGGCGCCGCGCACCTCGATGGTCTCGCCGGGCAGGCCGATGATGCGCTTGATGAAGTCGCGTTCCGGATCCTCGGGGAACTTGAACACCACCACGTCGCCGCGCACGATCGGGCGCATCGGCAGCAGCGTCCGCTCGAGGCCGCCGAGGGCCGGCGCGAACACGAACTTGTTGACCAGCAGGTGGTCGCCGACGAGCAGGTTCGGCTCCATCGAGCCGGTGGGGATCTTGAAGGCCTGCACCACGAAGGTGCGGATGAAGAGCGCCAGGATCACCGCCACCACGATCGACTCGAAGTACTCCCGCGCGGTGGACTTCCGGAAGGGGGCGGCGGTCACGGTCAGTCTCCCGTCAGCTTGAGCACGGCCAGGAACGCTTCCTGCGGGATGTCGACGGTGCCGACCCGCTTCATGCGCTTCTTGCCTTCCTTCTGCTTCTCGAGCAGCTTGCGCTTGCGCGAGATGTCGCCGCCGTAGCACTTGGCCAGCACGTTCTTGCGGATGGCCTTGACCGACTCGCGCGCGATGATGCGGGCGCCGATGGCCGCCTGGATGGCCACCTCGAACATCTGCCGGGGGATGAGCTCGCGCATCTTGGCGACCAGCTGCTTGCCGCGGTCGTAGGCCCGGTCGCGGTGCACGATCATCGACAGCGCGTCGACCGATTCGCCGTTGACCAGGATGTCGAGCTTGACCAGCGGCGAGGCCCAGTAGCCGGTGACGTGGTAGTCGAGCGAGGCGTAGCCGCGCGAGATGGTCTTCAGCCGGTCGTAGAAGTCGAGCACCACTTCGTTGAAGGGCAGCTCGTAGGTGATGAGCACGCGGTTGGCGGCCTTGTACTCCAGCGCCTTCTGCACGCCGCGCTTGTCCTGGCAGAGCTGCAGGATGGCGCCGACGTGCTCGCCCGGGGTGAGGATCATGGCCGTGATGACCGGCTCCTCGAGCAGCTGGATGGTGCCGGCCTCGGGCAGCTTGGCCGGGCTGTCGATCTCGCGCACGGCGCCGTCGGTCGTGGTGACCCGGTAGAGCACGCCCGGCGCGGTCGTGATCAGGTCCATGTCGAACTCGCGTTCGAGACGTTCCTGCACGATCTCCATGTGCAGCAGGCCGAGGAAGCCGCAGCGGAAGCCGAAGCCCAGCGCGGCCGAGGTCTCGGGCTCGAAGAAGAAGGCCGAGTCGTTCAGGCGCAGCTTGTCGAGGGCCTCGCGCAGTTCGCCGTAGGCATGGTTCTCGACCGGATAGAGGCCGGCAAACACCATCGGCTTGAGCGGCTTGAAGCCGGGGAAGGCCTCGGCGGCCGGCCGCGCGCTCTCGGTGACGGTGTCGCCGATCTGGGCATCGGCGATGCGCTTGATGCCGCAGTTGATGAAGCCCACTTCGCCGACGCCGATTTCCGCCATCTCGAGCGGCTTGGGCGTGAACACGCCGAGCTGCTCGACCTCGTAGTCCTGCGCGGTGGCCATGAAGCGCACCTTCATGCCCGGCTTGAGCGTGCCGTCGAGCACGCGCACGACCACGATCACGCCGCGATACGAGTCGTACCACGAGTCGAAGATGAGCGCCTTCAGCGGCGCGTCGGGGTCGCCTTCCGGCGGCGGCACGCGGGCCACCACCGCTTCCAGGATCTCGGCCGACGCCGCGGCCTTCCTTGGCGCTGGCCAGGATGGCGCCGGCCCCGTCGAGGCCGATGATCTCCTCGATCTGCCGGCGGGCCTCTTCGGGCTCGGCGCTGGGCAGGTCGATCTTGTTGATGACCGGGATGACTTCGAGGTTGCCGTCCACGGCCAGGTAGGCGTTGGCCAGGGTCTGGGCCTCGACGCCTTGCGAGGCATCGACGAGCAGCAGCGCGCCCTCGCACGCGGCCAGCGAACGCGTCACTTCGTAGCCGAAGTCGACGTGGCCGGGCGTGTCGATGAGGTTGAGGATGTAGCTTTCGCCGTCGGCCGCCTTGTAGTTCAGCCGGACCGGGTGCGCCTTGATGGTGATGCCGCGCTCGCGCTCGAGATCCATGCTGTCGAGCACCTGCGCTTCCATCTCGCGGGCCTGCAGGGCGCCGGTGTACTCGAGGAAGCGATCGGCCAGGGTGGATTTCCCGTGGTCGATGTGGGCGACGATGGCGAAGTTACGGACGCGGCTCTGCTTCAGCACGACTGCTCAGTGAACCATTCATTATCACTCAGGGCGCGCGTCCGGCGCGAGGTCAGAAGAATCGCGCCCAGATCACCAGCAGGGCGAAGGCGAACGGGACGATGGCCACCGTGATGCCGGCGCCCAGGGCGTCCTCGGCCGGCCCCCGGGGCGAGGACGGCGTCTGGCGCCGGCCCACCGCGGCGCGCTGCGCCCGCCACCCGAGCGCGATGGCCGCGGCCGACATCGCCAGGGGGATGACGATCATCGCGGCCAGGATGAGCGGCGGGATGCCGCGAAACAGTTCGTGGATGGCCGACGTGGCGTCGCTCACCGCTGGTCCAGCGGCACCCAGGCCTGCGGGTAGGTGGGTCCGGTGTAGGCGGCGCGGGGGCGAATCAGGCGATTGTTGGCCAGCTGCTCGAGCACGTGCGCCGACCAGCCCGAGATGCGGCTGACGGCGAAGATGGGCGTGTAGAGATCGATGGCGATGCCCATCGTGTAGTAGAGCGAGGCCGAGTAGAAATCCACGTTGGGATTCAGCTTCTTCTCGCTCTTGACGAGGTGCTCGATGCGCTCCGACATGGCGAACCACCCGAGGCGGCCGGCCCGCTGGCCCAGGTCGTGCGACATCTGGCGCAGGTGCGTGGCCCGCGGATCCTCGGTGGTGTAGACGCGGTGGCCGAAGCCGGAGATCTTCTCCTTGCGCGCCAGCTTGCCGCGCACGAAGGCATCGATGCGCTCGGGCGGCGCGTCCTGGCCGATCTCGAGCAGCATCTTCATCACTTCGGCATTGGCGCCGCCGTGCAGCGGCCCCTTCAGCGTGCCGATGCCGGCCACCACCGCCGAATGCATGTCGGTGAGCGTGGCGGCGGCGACGCGGGCCGCGAAGGTCGAGGCGTTCAGCTCGTGGTCGGCGTGCAGCACCAGGGCCACGTCCATGGCCCGCACCGCCACCGGGTCGGGGCGCTCGCCGAGCAGCAGGTAGAGGAAGTTGGCGGCGTGGCCCAGGGCCGGGTCGGGCGCGATCGGGCTGCCGCCCGCCTGCAGGCGCCCCCACGTGGCCACCAGGCTGGCGATCTGCCCGGTGAGCCGCACCGCCTTGCGGTAGGACGCGCGCGGTGAGTTGTCGTGCGCGTCGGCGTCGTAGTGAGCCAGGGCGGAGGTGAGGGTGCGCAGCGCGTCCATGCCGTCGCCCGGCGGCAGCATCTTCATCAGCCGCACGATCGGCTCGGGCAGCGGCCGGGCCGCGGCCAGTTGCGACTGCAGGTCGCCGAGTTCGGCTTTGACCGGCAGGTGCCCGTGCCACAGCAGGTGGCAGACCTCCTCGAAGGTCGCGTGCCGGGCCAGGTCGTGGATGTCGTAGCCGCGATACGAGAGCACGCCGCGGTCGCCGTCGATGAAGCAGATGCTCGAATCGGTCGCGACGATGTCTTCCAGTCCCGCCTTCACCTTCTCGTCAGCCATCAGGGGATCTTACTTGGGGACCGCGGTGATATCCTCCGCGGCGGCCAGGGAGGCACGACATGCGACACGCAGCTCTTCGGATGGTGTGGGTGGGAGCGGTGCTTGCCGGAGGCTGGCAGGCCGGGGTCCTCGTCCCCGGGCTCGCCGCTCAGGCGCCGGCGGCGGCCGCGCCGCGCAACCCCACCCGGGCCGAGGTGGTCCAGATGATGAAGGACATCTCGAACTGGGGCCGCTGGGGCGCCAGCGACGAGATCGGGACCTTCAACCTCATCACCGCCGCCAAGCGGCGCGAGGCCGCGGCGCTGGTCACCGAGGGCCTGTCGGTGTCGATGGCGCACACCCTCGACAAGGAGGTGCTGGCCGACAACCCCACGCCGTTCAAGATCGAGTTCCTGATGCGCGACGGCAAGATGTTGCCGGGCGCGGCCATGGACGTGATCTCGTCCACCTACCACGCCACCACCACCACCCATATGGACTCGCTCTGCCACTACATCTTCGAAGGCCGGACCTACAACGGCTGGGAGGTCGAGAAGTACCACCAGGCCACGCCGACCCGCGACGGCTTCGGCGAAGGCCCGGGCTGCATGAAGAACAGCATCCTCGGCTTCAAGGACGGCCTGGTCACCCGCGGCGTGCTGGTCGACATCCCGCTGATGCGCGGCGTGCCCTACCTGGAGCCCGGCACGCCGATCTACGCCTCGGATCTGGAAGCGTGGGAGAAGTTCTCGGGAGTGAAGATCGGCAGCGGCGATGCGCTCTTCCTGCGCACCGGACGCTTCGCCCGGCGCGCCGAGAAGGGCCCGTGGCCGGCTGCCCGCGAAGCCGCCGGCTTCCACGTGTCGGTGATGCCCTGGTTCAAGCAGCGCGACGTGGCGCTCATCAGCAGCGACGCGGTGCAGGACGTGCAGCCGTCGAACATCGAGGGCTTCCCGCGGCCGATTCACATGCTGTCGATCAACACGCTCGGCATGCCGATGATCGACGTGGCCGACCTCGAAGACGTGGCCCGCGTGGCGGCGCGCCTCAAGCGCTGGACCTTCATGCTGACCGTGGCGGCGCTGCCCGCGCCGGGCGGTTCCGGCTCGCCCGTCAACCCCATCGCCACCTTCTGAACATGTCCAACCGTCACGCCTGGCTTCCTTCCCTGTCCCTCGCCGCCGTCCTCGCCGTGGCCTTCGCCGCGGAGGCCTGGCCAGTTCCGGCCGCGGCGGCGCAGCCGCCTTCGCCGTTTGCCGCTGCCGCCACGACCACGGCTGACGGCGTCGTGCAGCTCAAGGGCACAGTGCCTCTGGCCGTGGCCGGCGCCGCGGTGGCCAAGCGCTTCGTGCTGCGCTATCCCGCCACCGGCTGGAACGGCTCGCTCGTCGTCGGCGCGCATGGCGGCTCGGGCGGGAACAACTTCGATCCCGCCGGGAAGGTCATCGGCACCGACGAAACGGCGCTCGACGACGTCATCGGCGCGCATGCCGTGGCCCGGCGATTCGCCTACGCCAGCGTGGACCGCGACGGCGCCGTGAACGCGGCCGACGGGCTGGCGCTGACGACGCAGTTCGGCGACCTCGTCTCGGTCGAGATCGGGCGACGCCTCGGCCGGGCGCCGGCCCGGCGCTATCTGCTCGGCCTGTCGATGGGCGGCGGCATCGCCCGCGCGGCGGCCGAGACGGCCGGCACTCCCTACGCGGGCGTCGTCATCGTCGCCGGCGCCAACGGCGACGCGCCTACCCGCGCGACGCGTCACGCACGGCTCGCCGAGTTGTGGCCGGGGATCGATCCGAAGACGCACCCGGGCCTGGCCGCCAACGACCCGAAGGTGACGGCGTTCGCGGCGGCGATCGGCACGCCGGTGGCCGCGCGCCGGCTGTGGCCCTATACCGCGAGCGGCGCGGTGCGCGCCGCGGCCAGCCCGGCGCGGCCAGATCCGGGCGGCAACTCGACCGGCGTCGTGCACGTGCCGACCATCGAGGTGGCGGGCACCTGGGACGACTTCGTCATCACGGAACTGAAGGCCTATCGCGCGCGCGTCTCACCGGTGGACAAGCATCGGCTCTACCTGGTGGAGGGCGTGTGGCACATGTCGGGCGACGACGACGGGGTGCAGTCGTTCATGTACATCGCCTCGCGCCTGGGACTCGACCCCGACGTGGCCAGGGCGATGAGCGAAGGGCCATCGTATCTGCCCACGGTGCGCGACGCGTTCGACCGGCTGGTGGCCTGGGTGGAGCGGGGCGAAGCGCCGCCCCCGAGTCAGACCATCGAGCCGGGGCAGTTGTTGCAGAAATAGCCGCACTTGTAACGGGGCCTGTCACCGTTACATCTGTCTACCTGGCAGAAACTGCAACCCCGCGCAGCACGCGGCCGGCCCGCGCGCCGGTGTGGACGCCCTTGGCGACCGTGAGCTGCCCGTTCACCAGCACGTACTCCACGCCCTCCGAGTAGTGGTGCGGGTCGGCGAACGTGGCCTTGTCGGCGATGGTCGCGGCGTCGAACACGGTGATGTCGGCGATCGTTCCGACCTTGAGCACGCCGCGGTCCGCGAGCCCGAGCCGGGCCGCGGGAAACGACGTCATCTTGCGGACGGCGTCCTCGAGCGTCAGCACCATGCGCTCGCGCACGTAGCGGCCGAGCACGCGCGGGTAGGTGCCGAAGGCGCGCGGATGCGGGGCGCCGTCCCCGGGGGTGGTCAGGCTGCCGTCGGAGCCGATCATCCCGAAAGGCGACCGCAGGAACCGCTCGACGTCGGGCTCGTCGTAGGCGTGGAAGATGGCGCTGCAGCCGCCGGCCAGCTGCAGTTCGATGACCATGTCGGCCGTGGCTCCCTGCGTGAGCGGCTGCCCGGCGGAGAGGAGCAGGTCCTTGATGGTCTTCCCCGCCAGCGACGGGTCGTGACCGCAGCGCACGAGCTGGATCCGCGACGGGTCGTCGCCGAAACGCTCGTCGATGAACGAGAGCATGCCGGTGCGGATTTCCCGGCGTTGGCCGGGGCTCGCCAGGCGCTCGTTCAACCGGTCGTCGGCCAGCGCCCAGCGCGGGAAGATGAGCGACAGGCCGGTCTGCGACGCCGTGTAGGGATACTGGTCGAACGTGACGTCCACGCCGCGGCGCCGGGCCGCGCCGATCAGCTCGAGCGAGGCCACGCTCTGCCCGAACTGCCGGCGGCCGCCGACCTTGTGATGGCTGATGTGGACGGGGATCCTGGCGCGCTCGCCGATGGCGATGGTCTCGCGCACGGCATCGAGCACGCCGCCACCCTCGTCGCGCATGTGCGAGACGTAGATGCCGCCGTGCGCGCGCGCCGTCTCGGCCAGCGCGACGATCTCGTCGGTCGGCGCGTAGGTGCCGGGCACGTAGGCCAGTCCGGTCGAGAGCCCGAGGGCGCCGTCGCGCATCGCCTCGGCGACCAGCGACTGCATCCTGGCGATTTCGGCGCCGGTGGCCTTCCGGTTGGCCGTGCCCAGGACCGCCGTGCGCACCGTCCCGTGGCCGACGAAGGACCCGAGGTTGGGCGACATCGTGGCCGCCTGGAGCCTGGCGAAGTAGGGCGCGAGGGGCAGCGGCGAGCTGCCGTCGTTGCCGTCCACCACGGTGGTGAGACCCTGCAGCAGATAACCCTCGGCGTGCGGCAGATCGAACAGGCGCTCGCGGGCATGCACGTGCGGGTCGATGAAGCCGGGGGCGACGACGAGGCCACGCGCGTCGATGCGCATCGCGGCGGCCGCGGTCGTGAGGTCGCCGATGCCGACGATGCGGTCGCCGCGAATGCCGACATCGGCCTGGAACCACGCCGCCCCGGTGCCATCCACGACGCGGCCTCCGGCGATGACCAGGTCGAAAGGGCCGCGCCCGTCGGCGGCGGAGGGCTGGAAACTGGAAGCGGACGGCGCGGCTGGGGCCGGCTGGGCGGTGAGGCGAGCGAGTCCAGTGGCCGCCGTCACGGCGACCACAGCGGCCAGAATCAGCGGGCGGAGCGTCGGCGTGGGCACGGCCGAGACGATAGCATCGGCCGCCGAGTACGCAGAATCGGCATCAGGGAAAAATGTAACGGTGACAGGCCCCGTTACATTTGCCCGGCCAGCCAGTCATCGCGGTCGGCTTCGAACCAGGCCATCGGGCCCTGGTCGACATAGGCCTGGTGGGCGAGCCGGCGCTCACCGTGGCGGCGCAGCCCGGCCTTGAGCAGGACGTGTTGGGACGGGAGGTTGTCGAGGTTGGTGATGGCCACGATCTGCGGCACGTGGCGCTCGGCGAAGCCGTAGCGCAGCAGGGCGCGGGTCATCTCGGTGGCGTAGCCCTTGCCCCAGGCGCCGTGGAGGAGCACGTAGCCGACCTGGATGTCGGCTTGACCCTGGATGTGGTTGAGGACGTGGAACCCGACGCACTGGCCGGTGGCGCGCTCCACCGTGGCCCAGATGCCGAAGCCGGGATGCCGGTCGTAGTACTCCAGGATGCGCACGCGCAGCATGGTCTCGGTCGTGGCCCGGTCCTTCACCCCGCCGAGATAGCGCATCACCCGCGGATCGCTGGCCAGGGTGTCGAGCAGGTCGAGGGCGGCCGGGGTGAAGCGGCGCAGCTCCAGCCGGTCGGTCACCAGGGTGTCGTCGGGACGGATCACGCGGGTTCCGGCGCAGTCCCCATGACGCCGCGGGTCAGGCGCGCTTGCTGACGACCGGCTTGAAGTCGAGATCGCCGCCGAACTGCTGCACGATGGAGAGCAGCCCGGTGTAGAGGAAGCCCACCTGGAACAGCATCAGGAACGGCACGGTGCCGTAGATGCCGTTGGCCAGCGCGTAGAACAGCGTGCCCGTGAAGTAGAGCCCGAGCGACACCTCGATGATCGGCTGGACGGCCACCGCCTGCCGGTAGTTCTTGCCCATCCACTCGCCGGTGCCGCCCTCGATGCGGTACTTGGGGGTGCGCTTGAACTCGCTCGGCTTGTGGAAGATGGCCTCGACCACGGCCTTGGTGTTGTTCACGGCCAGGCCGATGCCGATCGACATCAGGAACGGCAGGTACTTCAGGCGCTCCGTCCACGTCTGCGGATAAAGTTCGCGCTGGCAGACCATGTAGAAGTTGGCCACCGACGCGGTTGCCGCCAGGAACAGCGGCACGTCGATGAGCAGCATCTCGTACCAGCCCATGTTGTAGCGGATGATCATCGACGGCGCCATCAGCACCGACAGCACGCACATCAGCGGGTAGTTGAAGTTCGCCGACAGGTGGAAGAAGGCCTCGGCCTTGACGTGCACCGGCTGGTCCGACCGCAGGATCTGCGGCATCAGCTTCAGGAAGGTCTGGATCGAGCCCTTGGCCCAGCGATGCTGCTGGCTCTTGAAGGCGTTCATCTCGACCGGCAGCTCAGCCGGCGCGACATGGCCGGGCAGGAAGACGAAGCGCCAGCCCTTGAGCTGGGTCCGGTAGCTGAGGTCGAGGTCCTCGGTCAGGGTGTCGTGCTGCCAGCCGCCGCCGTCGATGATCGCGGCCTTGCGCCAGATGCCGGCCGTGCCGTTGAAGTTGAAGAAGCACCCGCCGCGGTTTCGGCTGCCGTGCTCGAGCACGAAGTGGGCATCGAGCAGGATGGCCTGGATCTTCGTGAGCAGGGAATAGTCCTCGTTCACGTGGCCCCACCGGGTCTGGACCAGCGCCACCTTGGAGTCGGTGAAGTGGTGCACCGTGGCCATCAGGAAGTCGGGCTTGGGGACGAAGTCGGCGTCGAAGATGGCGATGAACTGGCCGCGCGCCACCTTCATACCGGCTTCGAGCGCGCCGGCCTTGTAGCCCGAGCGGTCGGTGCGGTGGATGTATTTGATGTCGATGCCGGCCGACGCATGACGGCGCATCGCGGCTTCGGCGATGCTGCGCGTCTCGTCGGTCGAGTCGTCGAGAATCTGGATCTCCAGCTTCTCGCGCGGGTAGTCGATGGCGCACACCGAATCCACCAGCCGGTCGACGACGTACATCTCGTTGTAGAGCGGGAGCTGGATGGTGACGACGGGCAGCGACGCGTCGTCGTACTCCGCCTGCGGCACCGGCACTTCGTGCTTGTGGCGCATGTAGAGGTAGACCAGGTAGTACCGGTGCCACCCGTACACGGCCAGGATCACGAGCACGAAGAAGTAGGACGCGAGGATGAGGGTTTCTGCGAGCGTCATCGTTGATTTGGCCGTTCGTTCACGCCGACAAACAAATACCGATTATAGTTGACTACTTGGTCAAGTCAACGAGTCCGGACCGGTTGAAACGATGACGCCAAGTGAGATTCGGGCCCTTCTGGAAGCGCTTCATCGCGGCGCCGTAAGCCCGGCCGATGCCGAAACGCGGCTCCTGGCCGAGCTTCGCAGCCAGCCCTTCGAAGACCTGGGCTTTGCCAAGGTCGATCATCACCGGGCCGTGCGGCAAGGCTTCCCCGAGGTCGTGCTCGGGCTGGGTAAAACGCCGGCCCAGATTGCTGAGATAGCTCGACGGATTGCCGGGCACGGCGCCCCGCTGCTCGTCACCCGCGCCACCCCCGAAGCCTGGGAAGCGGTTCGTGCCGCCGTTCCCGGCGTGCACTACCACGAGCTGGCGCGCGCCATCACCCTGCCGCGCGATCTGCCGAAGGGCGCGGGCACGATTGCCATCGTCTCGGCCGGCACGTCGGACCTGCCGGTAGCCGAGGAAGCGGCGGTGACCGCGGAGATCATGGGCAACGACGTCGCGCGGATCTACGACGTCGGCGTGGCCGGCATCCACCGCGTGCTGGCCGAGCGGACGCGCCTCGAAACCGCGCGCGTCATCGTCGTGGTCGCCGGGATGGAAGGCGCGCTGCCCAGCGTCGTGGCCGGGATGGTGAACGTGCCGGTCATCGCCGTGCCGACCAGCGTCGGCTACGGCGCCAGCTTCGGCGGCATCGCCGCCCTGCTCGGCATGCTCAACTCGTGCGCCAACGGCGTTGCCGTCGTGAACATCGACAACGGCTTCGGCGCCGGGTGCATGGCCAGTATGATCAATCACGCCTAGCCGGACTCGCGGCCCGGGTTCGGCCACCGACACCTGCCCATGACTCCCGCCCTCCTCCGCACCCTCGAGTTCGACCGCATCATCGCGGCCCTCGCCAGCTTTGCGCTCACGCCGGTGGGCAAGGCGCGCATGCTCGGCGAACAGCCGCAGACCGATCGCGCCGTCGTGGCGCAGGCGCTGGCGGCGACGAGCGAAACGGTGCGCTACGTCGAGCTGCATTCCATCTTCCCGCTGCGCGCCGGCGCCGGGCTGGAGGCCGCGCTGCAGGCGCTGCCGGTCGAAGGACGTCCCCTCGAAGCGCTGCAGCTGCGCATCCTCGCCGATTTCGTGGCCTCGATCGCCGAGGCGCAGACGGCCGTGACCAGGGCCCCGGGCACCTATCCCATCCTGCAGAAGCTGGTGAGCCGCCTGGCGCCGTTTGCCGACGAGGTCACGGCCGTGCGCCGCGCCATCGACGTGAACGGCGAAGTCGTCGACGATGCCAGCCCGCGCCTGGCCTCGATCCGCGAGCGGCTGCGGCGGCAGCGGGCCAAGCTCCGCACCACGCTCGAGCAGTTCGCCAGGGGCCGCGACACCGCGAAGTATCTGCAGGAACAGGTGGTCACGAGCCGGCACGGCCGCTTCGTCCTGATGGTACGGGCCGAGCACAAGGCCGCCATTCCCGGCATCGTGCACGGATCGTCGGCCAGCGGCGCCAGCCTGTTCCTCGAGCCGATGGCGTCGGTCGAGATCAACAACGACATCGTCGCCGCGGAGGAAGAGGAAGCCGAAGAGATCTTCCGCATCCTGCTCGAGCTGAGCGACCGGTTCCGGGCCCGCCCCGGTGACTTCCGCGTGGCCCTGGCCGTGGCCGAGGAACTGGACCTGCTGCAGGCGCGGGCGCGGCTGGCGCACGCCATGAACGCGGTCGAGCCCGTGCTCTCGCCGACCGGCCACATCGAGCTCCGCGAGAGCCGCCATCCGCTGCTCATCCAGAGCGTCGTCGATCGCCTGGAGGACGCGGCGGGACGACGCACGACCACGCCCGTGCCGGTGGACATCGCGCTGCTGCCGCCGGCGCGGGTGCTGCTCATCACCGGCCCCAACACCGGCGGCAAGACCGTCGCGCTCAAGACCACGGGGCTGCTGGCGCTCATGGCCCAGGCCGGGCTGCATATCCCCGCCGCGCCGGGCTCGACGCTGCCGGTCTTCCGCTCGGTCTTTGCCGACATCGGCGACGAGCAGTCGATTTCGGCCAGTCTCAGCACCTTCTCGTCGCACATCACCAACATCGCGGCCATCGAGCGCGCCGTCCAGGTGCCGTCGCTCGTGCTGCTCGACGAAGTGGGCACGGGCACCGACCCGGCCGAAGGCGGGGCGCTGGCCACCGCGATCATCGCGCACCTGATGCAGCAGGGCGCGATCGTCCTGGCCACGACCCACTACGACGCGCTCAAGAGCTGGGGCACCGCCACCGAGGGCGTGACCACGGCCGCCTTCGCGTTCGACCCGCAGAATTTCGCGCCGAGCTACCGCCTGATCTACGGGGCGCCCGGGCGCAGCCTGGCCATCGAGATCTCGCAGCGTCTCGGCCTGGCGCCGGCCATCGTCGCCGCCTCGCGCAACTACCTGAGCGACGACCGCAAGCGGCTCGACGCGCACCTGGAGCGCGTCGACGCGCAGGCCCGCGCCCTCGACACCGAGCGCCGCAAGCTGGAACGCGAACGGGCCGGGCTGATCGCCCAGAACACCGCCCTGCGCCAGCGCGAGAGCGCCGTCGCCGAGCGCGAAGGCCGCCTGGCCAAGCGCGTCAACGAGAAGCTCGACGACCGGCTCCGTCAGGCGCGCCAGGAGATCGACACCGTGGTCGCCAGGCTGAAGGAACGGTCGGATGTGCTCATCGAGCAGGCTGCCGCCCGGGCCCAGCGCACCGCCATCTCCACCGGCGAAGCGGGAGCGGCGCGGTCCGAGGCCGCGGCCGCGGTCGGCCGCATCATCGAGGGCCTGCGTCAGCCCGGCGCCGCCCCGGCACCCGCGCCCGACCCGGGCGTGCCGGTCACGCTCGGGGCCCGCGTGATGGTGGGCGGCATGGGCATCGAGGGCACGGTCGTGGGGCTCGACGGCAACCGGGCGGAAGTGGACGTGCGCGGCAAGCGCCTGCGCGCGGTGGTCAAGGACCTGCGCGTCATCGGCGGCCCGCACAAGACGGCCACTGCGTCGGCGGTGCGCGTCCACGTCGAACTGCAGCCGCGCGAGGGACTGTCGAGCGAACTGAACGTCATCGGCTGCACGGTGGACCAGGCGGTGGACCGCGTCGCCAAGTTCCTCGACGACGCGCTCGTTACCGACATTCGCGAGATCCGCATCGTGCACGGCCACGGCTCGGGCGCGCTGCGGCGCGGCCTGGAGACCTTTCTCAAGGACCACCCGCTGGTGCTCAAAGCGGCCCCGGCGCCGCCAAATCAGGGCGGCGGCGGGGCCACCGTCGTCGAGCTCAAAGACTGATCCGGCCGCGGCTCACGTCGCCCATACCGACGCCTTCCGCGCCCACGACGAGTCCTTGAACTGCTTCTCGAAGCGGGCCGCCGTGGCCGAGAGCGCGACGGGGTCACCCGTGGCCTTCTAGCGGGCCGCGCCTTCCCAGTGCATCGCTTCTGGCGCCTCGCTGGACGGTCAGCCAGGTGCCGCGCACGGCTGGTTGCGCGGCCAGCGAATGGCCGAACGCCGTGGGCACGGTTGGTATTCCAGTGGCGGCCGGCGTGCTGGAGTTGGTAAGAGGCCGACACATGAGGGCGAGGCGTGCCGGGGTCGGCAACCACGACCGCGTCGCGCGACAGCACCGGGTTGGGTTCCGCCGGTACGCGTTCCGGACGGATGGGCTGTGGCGCGGCCGCGGCCAGCTCCTGCGGCACCTGCTCGGCGCGGTCGCACACGGTGTTCCACTCCACAGTCCGAAGATGTGCGGACGAGGCACGTGGCTTGCATCGGTTATGCGGCATCGGCCCTCCGGCCGAGTTGGGAGCCCTCCATGCCGCTGATGCCTGCCGCCACCGCTGTCCGACTCATGCTCTTGGTCGTGCTGGGCGTCAGCTCGGCTGGATGCCAGGTGATCGGCGACATCTTCCAGGCCGGCATGTGGGCGGGCGTGATCCTGGTGGTGCTGTTCCTGGCTGGCATGGCCTTCCTGGCCTCGAAGTTCCGCTCCGGCCCGCGCTGACTGGCCGGTTACACGCCACCATTTGGTAGCGTGCGACCCAGCCGCCGACGGTTGCTTCCCTGACGGGCCGCCCGCTCCGCCCCGGACCGGTCGGTGCGACGGGACGGCCCGTCCCCTTCGGCGCGGCCTGGATGTTGCACCTGGGGCCGCCGTGAGCGCGAGATCGCACTGATGCAGCGTCGGGCCGTGACGGTGCTGATGAACCCCGCGGCCGGCAGCGGCACGCCTGCCGATCGGATCCGCGAGGTATTCCGCGAGGCCGGTTGCGACGCCACCGTAATTGAGCTGCAGCCGGGCCAGGATCCCACCGCCACCGCCGCGCGCCACGCCACACCCGGCGCCGTGGTCGCCGCTGCCGGCGGCGACGGCACGGTGAGCAGCGTGGCCGCCGGACTTGCCGGCACCGAGGCGCTGCTCGGGGTCCTCCCCATCGGCACGCTCAATCACTTTGCCAAGGACCTCGGCGTGCCGCTCGAGCTCGACGCCGCGGTGGCCGCGATCGTCTCGGGACGGGTGGTCAGAACCGATGTGGGCACGGTCAACGGCCGGGTTTTCCTGAACGCCTGCTCCATCGGCGTGTATCCCAACATCGTGGCCATTCGCGAGACGCTGCGCGCCCAGGGCGGACGCAAGTGGAGCTCCATGGCCCTCGGCATCGCCCGGGTGCTGCGCCACTACCGGGGCGTGCACGTGCGGCTGGAAGACGCGAACGGACGGGTGGCGCGCTGGCGCACGCCCTTCCTCTTCATCGGCAACAACGAATACACCATCGAAGGGCGACAGCTCGGCAGCCGGGAGCGGCTCGACGCCGGGCAGCTCGTGGCCTACCTGGCGCCGCGGACGCACACCCGCGACCTGCCGCTGCTGCTGGCCCGAGCCTTGATCGGACGCGCGGTTCAGTCGGGAGCGTTCGTGGTCTTCGCGGCGCGCGAGCTGCGGGTCGAGACGCCCTACACCCAGGCCCGGCTGGCGCTCGACGGCGAACTCGTCGAGATTGCGCCGCCGCTGCACTTCGCGGTGCGTCCCGGCGCGTTACAGGTACTGTTGCCCGAGGTCACCGCCTGATGCGCACCCTCGTCCACCTCTCCGACCTGCACTTCGGCCGCACCGAGCCGCGGGTGATTGCCGCGCTCGGCCACGCCGTCGACGACCTGCGGCCGGATCTGCTGGCGGTCTCGGGTGACCTCACGCAGCGCGCGCGCGCGGCCCAGTTCGTTCAAGCCCGCGACTTCCTGCAGCAGCGGCCGTTTCCGCAGATCGTGGTGCCCGGCAACCACGACGTGCCGCTCTTCGACCTGGTGACCCGGTTCAGCACGCCCCTGGCCGGCTACACGCGCCACATCACGGCCGATCTCGAGCCGGTGTTCGAGGACGACGAACTGGTGGTGGTTGGCCTGAGCAGCGTGCGCTCCGGCCTCTTCCACGGTGGCGGCCGGGTCAACGAGGGGCAGGTGGCCAGGGCGGCGGCACGCTTCCAGTCGGCGGGCGAGCGGCTCAAGGTCGTGGTCACGCACCACCCCTTCGACCTCCCGGCCGGGCATGGCGACGAGCATCTGATCGGCCGGTCCCGCATGGCGATGGAGGCGCTGGCGCGCGCCGGCGCCGACGTGTTCCTGGCCGGACACCTCCACGTCAGCCACGTCGGTCACACCGCCGAGCGCTACCGCATCGCCGGCCACTCGGCGCTGGTCGTGCAGGCCGGCACCATGTCCACGCGGGAACGCGGCGAGCCCAACACCTTCAACGTGCTGCGGCTCGCGCTTGGCGCCATCACCCTCGAGCGGCGCACCTGGCGGTCCGACGACGACGCGTTCCACCCGTCGACCGTCGGCCGGTTCGTGCGGACCGCCGAGGGTTGGGCGAAGCGGGCACCCGACGCGCCGGAGCCGTAACCTCAGCCCTTGCCTTGCAGCTTCGCGAAGGCCGCCGCCAGCGCCGTGCTCGGCGTCGGCGCCGGGCGTGGCGCCGCGGCAGGACGCGGAGGCACGCGCTGCGCGGGCGAGGACTGTGTGGGCGCGGGGCTCTGGGCCGCCGGCACCTCGCCACTCTTCATGGTGAGCGCGATGCGCTTCCGCTCCAGGTCCACCGAGACGACGCGCACCTTCACGATGTCGCCGGCCTTGACCACCTCGCGCGGGTCCTTCACGAAGCGATCGGCCAGCTGCGAGACGTGGACCAGGCCGTCCTGGTGCACGCCGATGTCCACGAAGGCGCCGAAGTTGGCGACGTTGGTCACGACCCCTTCGAGCTTCATGCCGGGCACGAGGTCGCGCAGCTCCTGCACGCCGTCCGTGAAGGCCGCGGTCTTGAACTCCGGGCGCGGATCGCGGTTCGGCTTGTCGAGTTCGGCCAGGATGTCCTTCACCGTCGGCACGCCGAACTGCGGATCGGCGAAGTCCTCGGGCGCCAGCGTCTTCAACACCGCGCTCCGGCCGATCAGCTCGCGCACCGGCAGGCCGGTGCGGGCCGACGATCCGCTCGACCACCGGATAGGCCTCGGGATGCACGGCCGAGGCGTCGAGCGGGTTGTCGCCGTTGACGACGCGCAGGAAGCCGGCCGCCTGCTGGAACGTCCGCTCGCCCACGCGCGGCACCTGCAGGAGCTGCCGGCGGTTGCGGAACGGGCCGTTGGCGTCGCGGAACGACACGATGTTGCCGGCCAGCGTCTCGCTCAGCCCGGAGATCCGCGCTGAGCAGCGGCGCCGACGCGGTGTTCAGGTCGGCGCCGACGGCGTTCACGCAGTCCTCGACGACGGCGTCGAGCGTCCGTGCCCAGCTGGAACGGGCTGACGTCGTGCTGATACTGGCCGACGCCGATGGCCTTCGGGTCGATGCGCACCAGTTCGGCCAGCGGATCCTGCAGCCGCCGCGCAATCGAGACCGCGCCGCGCAGCGACACGTCGAGATCCGGGAACTCCCGGGCGGCGAGCTCCGAGGCCGAGTAGACCGACGCGCCGGCCTCCGACACCATGACCTTGGTCAGCGGCAGGTCGGGATGGGTCTGGATCAGGTCGGCGGCCAGCTTGTCGGTCTCGCGCGAGGCCGTGCCGTTGCCGATCGAGATGAGCTCGACCCTGTGTCTGGCGGCCAGGGCGCCGAGCGTGCGCAGCGATCCGTCCCAGTCCTTGCGCGGCTCGTGCGGGTAGACGGTGGCCGTCTCGAGCACCTTGCCGGTGCCGTCCACCACCGCCACCTTGACGCCGGTGCGGATGCCGGGGTCGAGGCCCATGGTCACGCGCTGGCCGGCCGGCGCGGCCAGCAGCAGGTCGTGCAGGTTGCGGCCGAACACGCGGATGGCCTCGACTTCGGCCTGCTCGCGCAGCCGCTGCTCGGTCTCGACCTCGAGGTGCAGCAGCAGCTTGACCTTCCAGGTCCAGGCGCACCGTGTCGATCAGCCACTTGTCGGCCGGCCGGCCCCGGTTCTCGATGCCGACGCGCGCCGCGATGCGGCGCTCCGGTTCGGTCGGCCCGTCCACGCCCTCGTCGGGCAGGCCCACGGCCAGGCGCAGGAAGCCCTCCTTGCGGCCGCGCAGCAGCGCCAGCACGCGGTGCGACGGCACGGCCTTCACCTGCTCGGTGGCGGCGAAGTAATCCGAGTACTTCACGCCCTCGGCTTCCTTGCCGGGGACGACCGTCGATTTCCATTCGCCGCGCTCCCAGACCAGCGTCCGGAAGCCGCCGACCAGCTCGGCGTCTTCGGCGAAGGTCTCCATCAGGATCCAGCGCGCGCCGTCGAGCGCCGCCGCGGTGTCGGCGACCCCGCGCACCGCGTCGACGAAGGGCGCGGCCGCGGCGGCAGGGTCCTGCGACGGATCCTGCAGCAGGCCGAGCGCCAGCGGCTCGAGTCCGGCCTCGCGCGCGATCTGCGCCTTGGTCCGCCGCTTCGGCTTGTAGGGCAGATAGAGATCTTCGAGCCGCGCCTTGGTGATCGGCCTCGCCGATCGCCGTGGCCAGGTCCGGGGTCAGCTTGCCCTGCTCGTCGATGCTCTTGAGGATCGCCCCGCGCCGCTCGTCGAGATCGCGCAGGTAGGCGAGCCGCTCTTCGAGCGTGCGCAGCTGCGTGTCGTCGAGCCCGCCGGTCGCTTCCTTGCGATAGCGCGCGATGAAGGGCACGGTGGACTTGTCGTCGAGCAGCGCGACGGCGGCGTCCACCTGCGGCACGCGGACATTCAGTTCCTGGGCGATGAGCGCGGCGATCGAGGTCATGGACACACGGGAAGGAAACAGGGTGGCGGGGACGCGCGCGGCGAGCGCGGAGGTGGCGGCCCATTGTAGCAAGCGCGCGCCGCCCCGTGGCCTTCACGCCGCACGATAAGATCGTGGGAGCGTGACGTCATGGATCGGCATCGACTTCGGCACCAGCAACAGCGCGGTGGCGCTGGCCGAGGGCACGTCGGCCCCACGGCTCTGGCCCTTTCCAAGCGCGAGCGGCCCGCAGCCGACCTTCCCCTCGGTTCTCTACTTCGAAGCGCGGCAGCCGGCGGCGGCCGGGTGGCCCGCCATCGAGCGCTACCTGGCGGCCGAGCACAAGGGCCGCTTCATCCAGTCGCTCAAGGCCTACCTGGCCGATCGCAGCTTCGAGGGCACGGTCGTGGGCACGAGCTACCACTCGCTCGAACGGCTCATCGCCCGGCTCGGCACGCACATCGGCGACGAGCTGGCCCGGCCCGCGCCGCGCCGCGCCGTCTTCGGGCGGCCCGTGCACTTCTCCATGCCGGCCGACGCCGAGGCCGATGCCTTCGCGGCCGGACGGCTGCGCGAAGCCATGCGCCTGGCCGGTTTCGACGAGATCGAGTTCGAGTACGAGCCGGTGGCCGCGGCCTATGCCTACGAGGCGCGCCTCACCCGCGACGAGCGCATCCTCATCGGCGACTTCGGCGGCGGGACCAGCGACTTCACGGTGATGGCCGTCGGACCGGGCGTGCGCGCACGCGGCCGGCGCGCTTCCGACATCCTCGGCACCGACGGGGTGCCGCTGGCCGGCGACGCGTTCGACCGCCACCTGGTGCGCCATCTCGTCGCCCCCCGGCTCGGCTTCGGCGACGACTACCTGTCGCCGCCCGACAAGATCCTGCCGATTCCGAGCTGGCCCTACGAGCGGCTCGAGCGGTGGCATCACCTGTCGTTCCTGCGCGCGCCGGCCACGCTCGACATCCTCGAGCGCGTACGCCGCACCGCCAGGCGGCCAGAGCGGCTGGAGGCGCTGCTCGTCCTCATCCGCAACGATCTCGGGCTTCCAGCTCCACGAAGCGGTGCAGCGCACGAAGTTCACGCTGTCGTCGGACGAGCAGGCCGACTTCGCGTTCGTCTCTGGAGCAGCCGACATCCGCACGCGGGTGTCCCGGGCCGACTTCGAGCGGTGGATCGCCGGCGATCTCTCGACCATGGCGGCGTGCGTGGACCGGCTGATGACCACGACCGGGCTGGCCCCGGGCGACATCGACCGCGTGTTCCTGACCGGCGGCTCGTCGTTCGTGCCGGCGGTGCGGCGGATCTTCACCGAGCGCTTCGGCGCCGCCAAGGTCACCGGCGGCGACGAGCTGACCTCGGTGGCGACCGGCCTGGCGCTGCGCGCCCGCGAGCGGTGGCCGGCGGCTACCGGACCCGGGTGATCTGCTCGAACGGCTGGTTGCCGATGGCGTAGCGGCGCCAGTCGTCGTGGTCGAAGTGCCACCACTCCTCGGGATTCACCGTGAAGCCCTCTTTCTCCATCACCCGGCGCAGGAGCGCCCGGTGCCAGCGCTGCCGGCTGGTGCCGCCGGGATAGAACGCATAGGCCCGCGGCGTGCTCTCGTCGTAGGTGCTGGGCATGTCGACGACGCGCCCGGTCGCCAGGTCGTACAGCGTCAGGTCCACGGCCGCGCCGCGGTTGTGCTTCGAGCCCTGCGCGGGGTTGGCGACCAGCCACTTCTTCTCGGCCGGGGTCGTTTCCCAGAAGGTCCTGGTGACCGACCAGGGGCGGTAGCCGTCGTGCACGAGCAGCCCGTAGCCGAGCGGCTGCAACGCCCGGTGCGCCCGGGCCACGGCCTCCGCCGCGGGCCGCTGCAAGAAGGCGCGGGCCTGCGCATAAAAGACCGAACCGAGGAAGTTGTTGGTCGTGGCGTAGCGCACGTCCAGTTTGATGGTGGGGTCGAGCGTGACGAGCTCGACCAGATCGGCGGGCCGGAAGGTGCCGGATTCAGCCGGGGGCGCCAGCGCCCGCGATTCGCGCAGCACGGCCTCCACCGGGCGGATGGGGCTGACGCGCAACTGCCCCGACCCGTCGTCGGGCCCGACCTGCAGCCTGGTGTAAGCGACGCCGCCCATGGCGACGCCGGTGACCCGCCCGGCCGGATGGCGCGCCGGCGTGAGGTTGGCCGGCTGCGCCGCCCCGCGGCCAATGATGGCCCACAGGCGGCCGTCGCGTTCGAGCACATACAGGTGCGGACGCGCCCCACCGCCGGCGGCGGCTGGCCCTTCATACTCGCCGATGAGTTCGAGGTCGGCAGCGGCCGGCGGCCCCGGCCGCGGCGTAGCCACCTCCGGCTCGCGCGGCCAGGGCGCGACCTGCGTCTGTGCGCCGGCAGGAAGGCCGCTCAGCGCCAGCACGGCGGCCAGCACGACGAGGCGTGACGCCAGGTTCTGGGTCATGGTTCGGTGATTCTACCGCTCACCATTCGCCATCGCGTCCGCCGGCGCCGATCAGGCATCATGGACGCGGCCGCTGACGCCGCGGCCGGTGTCCTTCCGAGGTCGATGAGCGCATGAACACCGTGATTCCCGCCTGGCCGATGCCCACCGTGCCCGTCGCCGGCCAGTCGGCCGTGTTTCCGGTGCGCCGCATCTACTGCGTGGGCCGCAACTACGCCGCCCACGCCCGCGAGATGGGCGCCGACCCGGCGCGCGAAGCTCCCTTCTTCTTCGCCAAACCGGCCGACGCCATCGTCGTGAGCGGCGCGACCATCCCCTACCCGCCGGCCACCGTGAACCTGCATCACGAGATCGAACTGGTGGTGGCGCTCGGTGGCGGCGGCGCGAACGTGCCGGCCCACCGGGCGCTCGAGCTCGTGTTCGGCTACGCGGTGGGCCTCGACATGACCCGGCGCGACCTGCAGAACGCGGCCAAGGCGGCCGGCAAGCCGTGGGACATGGGCAAGGGCTTCGACCGGTCGGCGCCGATCTCGCCGATCGCCGCGGCCGCGGCCATCGGCCATCCCGCGACGGGCGCCATCTGGGTCAAGGTCAACGGGACGACCAGGCAGACCGGCGACCTCGCCGATCTGATCTGGAGCGTGCCCGAGACCATCGCCTATCTCTCGGGCCTGGTCGAACTCGCGCCCGGCGACGTGATCTACACCGGCACGCCCGAAGGCGTTGGTCCAGTTGTCGCCGGGGATGTGCTCGAGGGCCACATCGATGGCGTCGGCGATCTCAGCGTGCGCTACGCCTGACCCGTTCGGCGAGGAAGCCGGAGCCCGCCGCTGGCGACGGGCCCGGCCGGGACGGACGCTACTGGTGAATGACCGCGCTCACGCACTGGCCCTGGTTCTTGTAGGGTCCAGTGGGCGGGTCGAAGGTCGACCAGCCGCCCTTTTTGCAGTCATCGGGGCTGCTCGGCGTGCTGTGGACCTCGAAGTCGTAGATGGTCTCGTTGAACTGCACCAGGTCGGCCTCGACGTCGTACGACGGGGTTGTTCGACCCGATGTTCACGCCGAAGCCAATGACCACGGCGTCGGGGAAGGCCGCCTGCAGGTCCGCCAGGGTATAGAACGGCGCGCCGCCAGCCGCCGGCCACCACACTCGCTTCGCCGCACGTCACGCTGCGCGACGACCACATCTGACCGGCATCGACGTCCCACGACTGCCACGTCCCCGGCGTCACCACCCCGTTCTGGTAAGGCTCGAACACGAACGTCGTGAACCCGGCTCGTCGGTCCGCACAGGTTGACGACGAGCTGGTAGGACGGCGCGCCGCCCGCGAAGGACTGCGCTGTTCTGCTTGCTGAAGTAGGCCAGGTCGGTGACCTCGAAGAGCGGCGTGGACGTCTCGTGCAGGTACTGCGCTTTGGCTGCGGTGCTCGCCGTGGTGGTCAGTGAAGGCGCCGGTGCCGCGAGGCGCCGAGGCGTCCGCACGAACGACACCGCGCCGCCCGGCCGCGTGTCGGCGGTGTCCACCCGCGGGTATTGGAGGCGTGACCACCAGGGTCTCGGTGGCACTCTGCGCGAACGGCGTGGCCTACGCGCCGGCAACAACACCACATCCACAGTTTCTTCATCGGCGTCTCCTCATTTTGGACACTGCTGAGGGGGCGGCGTCGGCGCCGCTCGACATCGACCGGCGCCGCGGCATGACGATACTCGATGTCAACGACATCGTCCATGAATCGATCGGAACCGCCGGCCTTGCCGGACGTCACAGCGCGACGATGGTCACGCCGGGGTTGCGCGGGTCGAGCCGCAGGCCACGCACCGCGCTGATGGCCCGCAGACGTTGATGCAGCGCCCCGCGCAGCTTTCCGCCCGAGCGGCCGTGGATGAAGCGCAGCTCGGCGAGGCCGGCCAGCAGGGCCGCGTCGAGCGCGGTGTCGATCCTGGCCAGCGCTGCTTCGACGGTCAGCCCGTGCAGATCCACTTCGCGCGGCGCGTGACCGCCGCGGGCGGCCACGACGGTGACGGAGCCGGCCGGCGCGGCCGGCGGCCGGGCCTTCTTCGCCGTGTCCGTCACGGCCGCGGCCTGGCGCGCGTCGACGACCAGTGTGCGCTGCTGGATCTGCACGAGCAGCCGGCCGCCGTTGCGCACCTCGGACACGACGCCCTTGCCGAAGGGCGTCTGCACCGCGTCGCCGGGCGCGAAGCCGGAGCCCATCGGCTCAGGCCTGCCGCAGCGCGGCGCTTCGCGCCACGGCCAGGAACGCCTCGACCACGGGGCGCACCGCGCCGCTGGCCCGCACCATGGAGAGCTCCACCGAGGCCCGCGCGATGGGCTTGTAGACCACGCCCTTCCATGACATCCGCTGCACCGTCGCCGGCACGATGGTCACGCCCACGCCGGCCCCGACCAGTCCCACCGTGGTGTAGACCTCGCGGCTCTCCTGCACCACCTTCGGCGTGAACCCGGCCGAGCGGCACAGGCGCATCACCGCCTCGTGCAGCAGCGGCGCGATGGCGCGCGGGAAGAGCACCCACGGCTCGTCGGCCAGCGCCGACACCGGCACCCGCTTGGCCTTGGCCAGCGCGGTGATCGCGATTGACGGCGATGAGCAGCGGCTCGCGCGCGAACGGCTCGACGTGCAGCCGCGGATCGGCCTCGGCGCCGCGCACGAAGCCGAGGTCCAGATCGCCGCGCAGCAGCGCCGCGATCTGCTCGGCCGTCGCCAGTTCGCGCAGCTCGATGCGGACGCCGGGATGACGGCCGCGATAGGCGCGAACCACCTGCGCCAGCGTGGAGAGCATCAGCGTCGGGCCGAAGCCGACGCGCAGCTCGCCGGTCTGGCCGGCGTGGGCCTGCCGGGTGGCAGCGACGGCGGCGTCGACATCCCGGAAGAGGCGGCCGGCCGCCTCGAGCAGCACCCGCCCGGCATCGGTCAGCGTCACCCGGCGGCTGTGCCGGTCGAAGAGCCGCGCGCCGACGATGCTCTCGAGCTGCTGGATCTGCGTGCTCAGCGACGGCGGCGACAGCGCCAGGCGAGCCGCGGCCTTGCCGAAGTGCAGCTCTTCGGCCACGGTGGAAAAGTAACGCAGGTGGCGGAGCTCGAGGCGAGGCGGGTGGATCATGAGGTTGCAACTATCGATCCGTGCCGAAAAAGGTAATGGATATATCAATCCTAACGCCATAGGCTGGTCCTCAGTCCCGTGATCAACGACACCTCGATCGTCTGCCGTGCCCTCGAGCGCCACCGCCCTGCTGGCGGGCGTCGTGGACTACGCCGGGCTGTTCCCGCCGGCGGCGCTCGACATGCGCCACGCCGTGGCCGAGTACGCCGCGGCGCTCGCCGGCGCCGATGCCTGGATGCTCGGACGCTTCGTGGTGCCGGCCGGCCGCCTGGCGGAGCTGGCGGACGAGCGCGAGGCGCTGCCGGGCTCGGCGCCGGTGTGGCGGGTGAGCGCCATCGTGGCCGCCGAAGCCGACCCCGACCTCGCGGCCGTCGCCGCCGTTCAACGCCGGCACTCGCGCGCCAGCGTGCGTGCGTCGACGCCATCGAATGCCAAGCCGTCGACGCTCGACGGCATCGACTGGCTCGCCGAACGGCGGCCGGCGCTTGCGAGGTGTATCGTCGAGATTCCCGCCGGCGCCGACCTCGACGCCTGGCTGGCACGCATCGCGGCGCGCGGCCTGCGGCGCCAAGATCCGCACCGGCGGGATGACCGCCGCGGCCTTTCCCGCGCCCAGCGACGGTCGTGGCGTTCCTGGCCGCGGCCACTCGGGCCGGCGTCCGCTTCAAGGCCACCGCCGGCCTGCATCACGCCGTGCGCGGCTCCTATCGCCTCACCTACGACGCGACGGCGGCGCCGGGCGCCGATGTACGGCTATCTCAACGTGCTGCTCGCGACGGCCGCGCTCCGCGCCGGCCACCCGGCCGCCGTCGCCGAGCAGGTGCTCCTGCTCGCACCGAGTCCGCGTCGCTGATCTTCGCCGACGACGCACCTCCGCTGGGGCGCCTTCGACGTTCCCGACCGCGCTGCTGCGCGCCACGCGCGCCGACATCTGGTCGGCTTCGGCTCATGTTCGTTCCGCGAGCCGGCCGACGAGCTGCGGCCGCTCGTCGCCGCGCTGCCCTGACCTTCATCTTCCGGAGACACACCATGGGACCGTTTCCACACGACGCCGAACCGCCGGTCATCTCGGACGAGAACCCGATGGGCACCGACGGGTTCGAGTTCGTCGAGTTCTGCCATCCCGACCCGGCGCAGCTCGATCGCCTGTTCCGGCACCATGGGCTTCGTGCCGGTGGCGAGGCACCGCTCGAAGGACGTCACGCTCTACCGGCAGGGCGGCATCAACCTGATCGTGAACGCCCAGCCCGGCTCGTTCGCCGCCGAGTTCGCCGCCAAGCACGGGCCGTCGGCGCCGGCCATGGCCTTCCGCGTCGTCGACGCCCAGCACGCCTACGACCGCGCGCTGTCGCTCGGCGCCAAGCCGGTCGCACACCACGACCGGTCCGAACGAACTGGAGATTCCGGCCATCGAGGGCATCGGCGGCCTGCACATCTACCTGGTCGATCGCTACGGCGCCAAGGGCTCGATCTACGACGTCGACTTCGAGTGGCTGGGCGACAAGGATCCGGCAGCCCGACCGGGGCCGGGCCTCTGCTACATCGACCACCTGACCCACAACGTGCATCGCGGCCGGCTCGACGAGTGGGCCGGCTTCTACGAGCGGATGTTCAACTTCCGGCAGATCCGCTACTTCGACATCGCCGGCAAGCATACCGGGCTGCACTCGCGCGCGATGACCAGCCCCGACGGCAAGATCCGCATCCCGATCAACGAGGACGCCGGCGAGCAGGGCCAGATCGAGGAGTACCTCCAGGAGTACAGCGGCGAGGGCATCCAGCACATCGCGCTCGGCTCGACCGACCTCTACGCCTCGATCGAGACGCTGATCGCGCGCGGCGTCGACGTTCATGCCGGCGCCGAACCCGATCTACTACTCGCGCATCGACCGGCGCCTGCCCGGCCACGGCGAGGACCTCGCGCGGCTCGCAGCGCACCGGCGCCCTCATCGACGGCGAGGGCGTGGTCGAAGGCGGCTTCACCAAGGTGCTGCTGCAGCGCTTCGGCCAGACGGCCATCGGCCCGATCTTCTTCGAGTTCATCCAGCGCAAGGGCGACGAGGGCTTCGGCGAGGGCAACTTCAAGGCGCTGTTCGAGTCGATCGAGGAAGACCAGATCCGCCGCGGCGTGCTGAAGCCGGAGCCGGACGCTAGATGGCCTGGACGTTCGCGGCGCGGGCCGACGCCGTGCCCGGAAGCGGCGTCCTCGGCGTCGAGGTGCCAGGGCCGGCCCGTGGCGCTCTACCGGCTCGACGGGCGAATACTTCGCCACGAGCGACGTCTGCCCGCATCAGGGCGGGCCCCTGTCCGACGGCTGCGTCGTCGACGGCTTCATCGAGTGTCCGGTGCACTACGCGCTCTTCGACATCCGCACCGGCGCGGCCGACGGCAGCCTGACGACCACGCGCCTCAGGATCGTTTCCGGCTCGGGTCGAGAACGACGAGATTCATGTCGATCTCGACGCGTGAGTCGGCGCATGCTGGAGGCATCGATGACATCGCCATCACCGGAACGCGCGCGCGGCACAGATCACGCCGGGCTACATGTCGGGCTTCGGCAACGGCTTCGAGACCGAGGCGCTGCCGGGCGCGCTGCCGATCGGCCGCAACTCGCCGCAGAAGTGCGCCTACGGGCTCTACGCCGAGCAGCTGAGCGGCTCGCCGTTCACCGCCCCGCGGGCCAGCAACGAGCGCTCGTGGCTCTACCGCATCCGGCCGACCGTGGCGCACTTCGGGCCGGTTCGAGAAGGCCGACATCGGCCTGTGGCGCACGGCGCCGTGCCACGAGGTCGACCTGCCGATCGCGCCGCTGCGCTGGGATCCGCTTGCCGCTCCCCGACGCAGCCGCAGTCCTTCCTGGAGGGCGTGCGCACCATGACCACGGCCGGCGACGCCGGCACGCAGGCCGGCATGGGCGCCCACGTCTATCTGGTCACGCGCTCGATGGAGCACGAGTATTTCTACAACGCCGACGGCGAGCTGCTGTTCGTGCCGCAGCAGGGCGAGCTGCGGCTGTGGACCGAGTTCGGCATCATCGACATCGAGCCGGGCGAGTGCGCGGTGATCCCGCGCGGCGTGAAGATCCGCGTCGAACTGCGGACGGGCCGGCGCGCGGCTACCTGTGCGAGAACTACGGCGGCGCCTTCACCCTGCCCGAGCGCGGGCCGATCGGCGCCAACTGCCTGGCCAACCCGCGCGACTTCCTGACGCCCGTGGCCGCCTACGAGGACACCGACAGCGCCGGCACGCATCTACGTGAAGTGGGGCGGCGCGCTGTGGGCGAGCCCGCTCGAGCACTCGCCGCTCGACGTCGTCGCCTGGCACGGCAACTACGCGCCCTACAAGTACGACCTGCGCCGCTACTCGCCGGTCGGGCCGATCCTGTTCGACCATGCCGACCCGTCGATCTTCACCGTGCTGACCTCGCCGTCCGAGACGCCGGGCACGGCCAACATCGACTTCGTCATCTTCCCGGATCGCTGGCTGGTCGCCGAGAACACCTTCCGTCCGCCCTGGTACCACATGAACGTGATGAGCGAGTTCATGGGCCTGGTCTACGGGCAGTACGACGCCAAGCCGCAGGGCTTCGTGCCCGGCGGCGTCTCGCTGCACAACACGATGCTGCCGCACGGGCCCGACGTCGACGCCTTCGAGGCGGCCAGCAACGTCGAGCTGAGGCCGCGCAAGCTCGAGGGCACCCTGGCCTTCATGTTCGAGACGCGCTTCCCGCAGCGCGTCACCGCCTTTGCCGCGCAGTCGAACGCGCGGCAGCAGTCGTACGGCCGCTACGGCCGGCAGCTGAAGAAGCACTTCGACCCGGCCAAGCCGTAACCGTGGAGCCCACGATGCGCGGGCTCGACGCCACGCACGACCCCGACCTGCCGGAGCTGGGTCGCGTTCGGCCAACGGCCACGCCGACTTCCCGATCCAGAACCTGCCGCTCGGGATCTTCGCCCCGGCCGGCGATCCGCGGCCGCGCGCCGGCGTGGCCATCGGCGACCTGATCCTCGACCTGCCGGCGGCGCAGGCGGCCGGCGCTGTTCACGGGCGAGGCGGCGCAGGCCGCCGCGGTGGCCGGCACGGCGACTCGCTCAACCGCCTGCTGGCGACTCGGCGCCGGCCGCGCGCGTCGCGCTGCGGACGCGGCTGTCGGAGCTGCTGCGCGAGGGCGCGGCCCGGGCCGGCGGCGCTGGCGCCGCTGCTGCACCCGGCCGACGGCTGCACGCTGCACCTGCCGGCGGTCGATCGGCGACTACACCGACTTCTACGCCGGCATCCACCATGCGCTGAATGTCGGCCGGCAGTTCCGCCCCGACAACCCGCTGCTGCCCAACTACAAGCACGTGCCGATCGGCTACCACGGCCGCAGCTCGTCGATCGTGGTGTCGGGCACGCCGGTGCGCCGGCCGCGCGGGCAGCGCAAGGCGCCGCGATGCCGACCTGCCGGGGTTCGGACCCAGCCGGCGGCTCGACTTCGAGCTCGAGCTCGGCATCTGGATCGGCCCCGGCAACGCGCTGGGCGAGCCCATCCCGATCGGCGACGCGGCCGGCGCACATCGCGGGCTTCTGCCTGCTCAACGACTGGTCGGCCCGCGACATCCAGGGCTGGGAATACCAGCCGCTCGGGCCCGTTCCTGGCCAAGAACTTCGCCACGTCGATCTCGCCCTGGGTGGTGACGCCCGAGGCGCTGGCGCCGTTTCGCCGGCCCCAGCCGCCGCGGCCCGACGGCGATCCCGCGCCGCTGCCCTACCTGCTCGACGAGGACGACCAGCGCGCGCGGCGCGCTCGACCTCGAGCTCGAGGTGCTGCTGCACACGCCGTCGGCCCGGCGCGACGGCCGCCCGCCGCATCGCCTGTCGCTCAGCAACGCGCGGCACCTCTACTGGACGGTGGCGCAGCTCGTCGCGCACCACAGCAGCAACGGCTGCAACCTGCGGCCCGGCGACCTGCTCGGGTCCGGCACCATCTCCGCGCCGACGCCGGACGGCCTCGGCAGCCTGCTCGAGATCACCGAAGGCGGCCGCCGCCCCCTCGCGCTCGCCGGGCGGCGAGACGCGGACGTTCCTCGAAGACGGCGACGAGGTGATCATCCGGGCCCGGGCCGTGCGCGACCACTGCGCGCCCATCGGCTTCGGCGACGTGCGCGGCACGATCCTGCCGGCGGCGCCCGCCTAGTCTGCCGCCCCGGCCGGCGCCGGGTTCGACCATACTTGGCGCCTGCAGCCACCGGCGTGCCGACATCGCGCCGCGCTGGCCGCCAGGGAGGCGTCATGATCTCGACCATCGGTTTCACCCGCTCGATCGCGCCCGTGCTGACCATCACCGCGGCGCTGCTGATTGCCGGCGGCGGCTACGCCGTCGGCCAGCAGACCCGCGGCCCCGCGCCGGTCCGGCGGGTGATCCAGCCGGCCGGCTACAAGCCCACGCCGTCGCCGCTCGTGCCGGCCATCCTGGTGGGCGACACGCTTTACCTCT
The DNA here is from genome assembly GCA_963834325.1 of uncultured Acidobacteriota bacterium. Taxonomy (GTDB): domain Bacteria; phylum Acidobacteriota; class Vicinamibacteria; order Vicinamibacterales; family UBA2999; genus CADEFD01. The sequence goes on along the minus strand of CAWIBL010000011.1, from coordinate 1,572,285 downwards.
CGGGCAGCACCGGTGGTGATCCGGTGTCGGGCCAGCTCGTGCCCGGCGGCCTCGAGCCGGAGATGAAGCAGATCCTGGCGAACGTGCAGACCGTCCTGGCCGCGGCCGACATGTCGCTGGCCGACGTCGTGGCGGTGACGGTCTACCTGGCCGACATGGCCGACTTCGCCCGCTTCAACGAGATCTACCGGGCCGCCTTCCCGAGTGGCGCGCTGCCGACGCGCTCCACCGTGGCGGTCAAGGAACTGGCCCGCGGCGCGCGGCTCGAGATCACCATGACCGCCGTGCGCAGCAAGTGACCGGCTGCCGTCCATCTTGCCAAGATTGGAGATCGTCATGACTCGAGTGAGCCTGGCCCTTGCGGCCGTCCTGTGTCTGTGGTCGGCGACGGCCTCGGTCGCGCAGGCGCCCCCGGCCGCCAATCCGCTCTGGCACGAGCAGAAGATCAAGAACTACCTGCCGCACATGACCTGGCCCGAGGTGCAGGAGCTGCTGACCCGCACCGACATGGTGATCATGCCCGTGGCCTCGCTCGAGGAGCACGGCCACCAGGGCCCGATCGGCACCGACTTCCTGAACGGGGTCGAGCGCGCCAAGCTGGTCGCGCAGAAGACCGACGTGCTCGTGGCGCCGATTCTGTTCCCCGGCAACTCGCCGTATCACATGGCCTTCCCCGGCACCATCACCCTGCCAGCGGAGACGATTCAGCTCGTCTACTTCCAGGCCGCGCAGAGCCTGCTCGCACACGGCTTCAAGCGCTTCCTGATTCTCAACAGCCACGGCGGCAATCTGGCCATCTCGCGCTACATCGCCGACCGCATCAACCAGGAGACGGGCGGCATCGCCGTCGAACTCGGCGAGGCGGCGGCACCGTTCGAGCCGCCGGCGGCCCGGCAGGAGCCGAGGGAGTTCGACCGGCATGCCGGCGTGAACGAGACCTCGTCGTCGCTCTACCTCACGCCCGGCCTGGTGAACATGAGCGTGGCCCGCACGGCGCCGCTCACGCTCCTGCCGCACCTCGAGAAGATGCTGCCCGAGGTGGTGGCTGGTGACGCCACGGCCACCCGCGTGTTCCTGGCCGAGTCGCTCAAGGCCGCGGCCACCGGCAAGGGCACCTCGACGCGGGAGATGACCGAGACAGGGGTGTGGAGCGCCCGCGATGTGACGGCGGCGTCGGCGGCACGCGGACGCCAGGACACCGACATCTTCGTCAACGCCGCGGTCGCCTTCATCGAACGGTGGAAGCAGCTCCGCCCGCACGGCACCAAGTAACCGGCGGGTCGGCCGACGCGACTGGAGCGGCTCGCCGAGCCGCCCCAGTCATCTGCTCTGCGGCGCCGCTCAGAAGCGGGCGAGCACCGTCACCTGCACGGCCCGGGCCGGCTGCTGGTTGCGGAGCTGCAGGAAGTTGGCGGTGTTGAAGCGCTCGTTGGCGCCGCTGTAGTTGTACTGGCTGTAGTTGCCCGCGTTCAGCGCGTTGAAGAGCGACAGGCCGAGCACCGACTCGCGGCTGGCGCCGAGCTTGACCGTCTTGTTCAGCGTCAGCCCGAGCGTCTTGATCGGCGGCGCCTGCACCTGACCCTCGCCGCGGGTCGGGTAGACGAAGCGCATCCGCGTCGACAACGGGTTGCTCTGCGTGGTGCCGTTGGCCAGCGTCACCCGCGCCGGACCGAACACCGAGAGCTGCGGGTCGTTCTCCGGCAGTTGATCGACGATCGGGCCGGTCCACGGCCCGGCGAGGATGGTGTAGCTGGCCCCCAGCGTCACCCCCCACGGGGCCATGAAGGTGCCGCCGAAGCGCATCGAGTACTCCTGCCAGGTGGGCCCGTAGGTGTGGACCGTGGTGCCGGTGGCAATCGGCAGGCTGTTCTCCTCGTTGTTGCCGCGCGGCATGTAGAGCAGCGTGTCGCTCGGAAACGCGCTGGGCTGGATGAACCTGGCCGGGTCGGTCGGATTCCACGTGCCGCCGAAGTGCTGCCACTGCCGATTGAGGCCGGCCATCAGCTGGAAGCGGTGCGACATGTTCTTGGCCACCGTCACTTCCAGGGCGCGGTATTCCAGGGTGCTCCACGAGTTGTTCTGCTGCTGGAAGATGATGCCGCGGTTGGCATCGATGGCGCCGAAGCCGCCGAAGGGCTGGTTCGGTCCCGACGGGTAGATGCCGTTGACGTCGACGCGGGCCCAGTTGTCGCGGTAGCTCCGGTAGATGCCGGCGACATCGACGCTCAGTTGCCACGGGAACTGGCGGCGCAGCCCGAGGATGAACTCGTTGACGTAGGGCTGATGCAGGTTGTCGGCGAACTCGTAGTCGGCGATCGCCGCGGCGCGGGCCGGCGTGATCACCGTTTCCGAGGCTTCGAACACGCCGTTGCCGTTGAGGTCGTAGATGTTGGTGTCGCCGGCGGCTTCATTGGCGCCGAACAGGGTGATGGCGTCGCGGCCCATCACCTGCTCGTGCACGCGCACGGCGCTGCCGCGCAGCACGGTGCGGGCGTCGCTCGTGAGCATGTAGGAGAAGCCGAAGCGTGGGCCGATCTCGGTGCTGCTCTGGCGCACGATGTCGAACACCTTGTCGGTGCGCTTGACGAAATCGGCGCGCACGCCCAGGTTGACCGTGAGGCGGTTGGTGGGCCGCCACGAGTCCTGCAGGTAGATGGCCACGTCGCGGTCCTCGGCCTGCCTGGTCCGGAGGTCGACCGGCAGCTGGTAGCGGCGGCGGAAGGGCACCGTTCCGGCAGCGATGTTGGTGACGTCGCGCAGGCGGTGCTCTTCGAGCACGAAGCCGTCGTTCACGTAGTGGGTGTCCTGGTTGTAGGTGTTGCGCGGGGCCACGAAGAAGCCGGTCTGGATCTCGTGGTTCCCGAACCAGCCGTCCTTGTAGTAGGTGAGATCGCCGCGCACGATGATCTGCGACGCCGGCTGGAAATTGTAGGACTGCAGATTGCCGCCCTCGAGGATGCGGCCGGTGCCCTGCAGCGTCGCGCCCGACGGCGTGGCCCGTTCGTGGACGACGATCTGCGGACCGGTGCGGCCGAGCCCCGAGAAGGTCGAGGCATCCGATCCGCCCTTGCCGTTGTAGGAGGCGTTGAAGCTGGTCGTCACGCTCGAGCCCCACACCGACGTGACCTTGCCGGCGTAGAGCGGCCCGCCGGTGGACTGCACCTGGATCGGCTCGTAGTTGTACTCGCGGTCGCCGGTGAGCAGCAGCCGATCGCGCTGGTAGAAGGCCTGGACGTCGTGGCCGGCCACCTTGCTCGTCACTTTGACGAACGGCTGCCAGCTCTCGGAGTCGTTGTCGAAGAGGCGCGACCCCGGGCTGGAAGGCGGCGAGGCGGTCCACTTCGGCCGCGGTGCGGCTGATGCCGCTCGACGACAGCCCGCGGCGGAGCGCGCCGAAGAACCAGACCTTGTCGCGGATCAGGGGGCCGCCGAGCGCGCCGTCGAACTGGCGCACGTAGGCCGTCGTCGGCGTGCCGCCCGCGCCGGGCCGGCAGCCGGGCGCCGTGGAGCAGTTGTCCACGTTGTTGCCGTTCCAGCGGTAGGGCTGATAGGCGAAGGCGCCGCTGCCCTTGAACACGTTGCCGCCGCTCTTGGTGATGACGTTCATCACCAGTCCCGTGCCCATGGGCGAGGCGGCGTCGACGCCGCCGGTCTTCACCTGCGTGTCGGCCACCATGTCGGCGCCCATCGACACGTAGGTGAGCTGCGCGTCGTGGTAGTTGGTGGCGATGGTGCCTTCGAGCTGCAGCACGTGGGCGAAGTGCTCGGTGGCGTGGCCGAAGTAGACCTGCCGGCCGCTGCCGTCGTCGAAGCCGCGCGAGATGACGCCGGGGGTCAGCTCGAGGAAGTCGCTGTAGTTGCGCCGCGCCTGGATCGGCATCAGGCGCTGGAACTCGCCGTCGATGTTGAGGACGTTGCTGGCCTTGTCCACCTCGATCATCGGCGAGTCGCCGGTGACCGTGATCGTCTCCTGCAGGGCGCTGAGCTGCATCGTGATGTCCACCTGGAAGGTGGACCCGGTGCGGATCAGGATCCCTTCACGGCGGAAGGTGGCGAAGCCGGTGAGCTCGGCGGTCACCGTGAAGGTGCCCGGGGGCAGGTTGATGAGCCGGTACTCGCCGTTCTCGTTGGTGACGCCGGTTTGCGGACCCAGCATCTCGGGCGCGGTGGCGGTCACCGTCACCCCGGGCAGCGCGCCGCCCTGCCCGTCGATGACCAGCCCCGCGCAGCCCGCCGAGGCCGCTCTGCGCCGACGCGACGACGGCCCACCCCGAGTAACAGGGCGGCCGCAATGAACACTCGTCCAGTCGTCATGGAACCTCCTCCGAAGCCAAGATATGCAAGGACGCACGTTCTGTGAGTGCGCGAGGGGAGGCCGGGGATCGTGCGAAGACCGGCACGGGCCAACTGTCTCCGGTCGAATATTAGGAGTCGCCTCCGCTCGCGTCAACGGCTGATGTCGCTGCGCGACAGCCTCCCGGATCGCGATCCCGGACGCCCCGAGACCCGGCTCAGCGGGCCGGCGACGGGCGCATATCCGCGACGTCCCAACGCGGTTGCCTGCGCTACACTCCCGGCCATCGGCCCACCGGGCCAGGAGGATCGCCATGTCGCGCCACCGCCTGCTCATCCTCTCGTGCGCGTGCCTGCTTCAGATGCTGCCGGGGTCGGCCCTGGCCCAGCGTCCGATGACCATCGTCGATCTCATCGACCTGCCCGTGGTCGGCACGCCGCGGCTGTCACCCGACGGCACCCAGGTGGTCTACGTCCGGACGGACGCGGACTGGACCGCCAACAAGCGCATCGGCCATCTCTGGCGGGTGCGCACCGATGGCACCGGCGCGGTGCAGCTCACGCAGGGTCCGGAGGGCGAAACGCAGCCGCAGTGGTCGCCCGACGGGAAGTGGCTCGCCTTCGTGGGGAAACGGGCCGGAGCCGAGACGCGCGCAGATCCAGCTCCTGCCCATGGAGGGCGGAGAGGCGCGCCCGCTGACCGCCCACGCGACGGCCGCGAGCGACCCGCAGTGGTCGCCCGACGGCAAGACCGTGTACTTCCTCGCCGCCGAGCCCAAGAGCGCCGAGCTGCTGGCGCGCGAGAAGGTCAAGGACGACGTCTACGCCTTCGACGAGAACTTCCAGCACCGCCACCTGTGGAAGATCGACGTGGCGGCGCAGACCGAGGCGCGGATCACGACCGGCGATTTCTCGGTCACCGCCTACGAGCTGTCGGCCGACGGCACCCGGGTGGCGCATCACCGCGCGCCCAGCCCGAATTTCGGCGACGGCGGCCGGAGCGAGGTGTGGGTGATGGACGCGGCCGGCGGCAACGCCGTGGCCCTGACGCGCAACGACGTGCCGGAAAGCGGCGCGGCCCTGTCGCCCGACGGCTCGCAGGTGCTGTTTCTCGCCCAGGCCAACGAACGCTACGACGACCTACTACAACGCCAACCTCTTCGTGATGCCGGCGGCGGGCGGCGCGGCCCGGGACCTGACCGCGGATTTCGGCCACGAGGTGACCGACGCGGCCTGGTCGGGCGACGGGCGCGCCATCTACTTCGTTGCCAACCTGGGCGTCCACAGCCAGCTGTTCGAGCTGCCCGTGGGCGGCGGCGCGCCGCGCGCGCTCACCACCGGCAACCACGCGATCGGGGGATGGAGCTACCTGCCCGCCCGCCGGCAGCATGTGTTCACCAAGGACGATCCGGCCGGCGCCGGCGACGTCTGGACGATGACCAGCGGCGCGCCGACGCAGGTGAGCCACGTCTTCGACCGCTACGCCAGGGACTTCCGCCTGCCGCGCCAGGAGAAGGTCGAATGGAAGGGCGCCGACGGGGCCACCGTGGAGGGGCTGCTCTTCTACCCGCTCGACTACGAGGCCGGCCGCCGCTACCCGCTCGTCGTGCAGACGCACGGCGGTCCCGCAGGCCTCGGACAAGTTCGGGTTCGGGCGCTGGAGCAACTACACCCAGGTGCTGGCCGCCAAGGGCTACATGGTGCTGCAACCCAACTACCGCGGCAGCACCGGCTACGGCGACCCGTTCCTCCGCGACATGGTCGGCCACTACTTCGTGAACGCGCATCTCGACGTGATGAGCGGCGTCGACCACCTCATCGCCCTCGGCCTCGTCGACGGCGACCGGATGGCCAAGATGGGCTGGAGCGGCGGCGGTCACCTCACCAACAAGATCATCACGTTCACGCCGCGCTTCAAGGCCGCGGCCTCCGGGGCCGGCGCGGCCAACTGGATCTCGATGTACGCCCAGAGCGACGTGCGCACCTATCGCACGCCGTGGTTCGGCGGCACGCCGTGGCAGGCCGACGCGCCGATCGACACCTACTGGGAGCACTCGCCCCTCAAGTACGTGTCGAAGGTCACCACGCCGACCATCTTCCTCGTCGGCGAAGAAGACGTGCGCGTGCCGTCGCCGCAGTCGGTCGAGATGTACCGCGCGCTCAAGAGCCTGGGCGTGCCGACGCACCTCTACATCGCCCCGCGCGAACCGCACGGCTGGGGCGAGCTGCGGCACGAGCTGTTCAAGGTGAACGTGGAGCTCGCGTGGTTCGAGACCCACGTCACCAAGCGGCCCTACACCTGGGAAACGGCGCCGCCCGGGACGGCGAGCGGACCCGAGGCCACGCCGGCAGCGCGCCCGTCGCCTCGCCACCCCGCGGCCCGGCAACTTGGTCCAGAATTGAGGGAGTGAACTCCCCGACCCACGACCCCGATGTCGCGCCGCTCACCGACGAGGCGCCGGCCAGCGGCCTGGTGGACCGTCTGAAGGCCGCGACCGCGCTGCTCGAAGCGGTTGCCGCCGACCTGAGGCTGCTGTCCGGCTTGACCGACGAGGAACGCAGCCGCCTGACCCGCGCCGCCGGGGACGTCTTCTGCCCCGCCGTGCCCGAACGGCGCCGCCTGGTGAAAGCGCGGGTGCGCCAGCGGATGGCCGAGAAGGTGCGGCGCGATGAGGACGTGCTCGCCGGAACCGGCATCCGGCAGTTGCGCCGCAAGCCGGTGTTCACGACACCGAACGTGCATCCGCCGGCCGGCTTCGTGCCGGAGGACGTGGCCGGCGACGGCCCCTTCCGCGAAGTGGCCGAGCCGCAGAACTGCTACATCTGCAAGCGCGACTACGCGGCCGTGCACCATTTCTACGACCAGCTCTGTCCCGGCTGCGCGGCGCTCAACTTCCGCAAGCGGACCGAGACGGCCGACCTGCGCGGCCGCGTCGCCCTGCTCACCGGCGGGCGCGTGAAGATCGGCTACCAGGCCGGCATCAAGCTGCTGCGGGCCGGCGCGCAGCTGATCGTCACCACGCGCTTCCCGCGCGACTCGGCGGCCCGCTACGCCGCCGAACCCGACTTCGCCGAGTGGGGCGACCGGCTGGAGATCTTCGGGCTCGACCTGCGCCACACGCCGAGCGTCGAGGCGTTCTGCCGCCACCTGATCGAGACGCGCCCGCGGCTCGACTTCATCATCAACAACGCCTGCCAGACGGTGCGGCGCCCGCCCGACTTCTACCAGCACATGATGGCCGGCGAAGCGGCGTCGCTGGCGGCCATGCCCGCCGACACGCGGCGGCTGCTCGGCGCCTACGAGGGGCTGCGCGGCTACCACCTGCTGCCCGAGGGCGACGAGTCGCTGCAGCCGGCGCGGGTCCGGGCCGCGGCCGGACTGACCCACGCGGCGGCGCTGTCGCAGCTGGCGCTGCTGCCCGAAGAGCTCACGGCGCAGCGCGACCTCTTCCCCGAGGGCCGGCTCGATCAGGACCTGCAGCAGATCGACCTGCGCGACCGCAACTCGTGGCGGCTGATGCTCGACGAGGTGCCGGCGGTGGAGCTGCTCGAAGTGCAGCTCGTGAACGCGGTCGCGCCCTTCATCATCAACGCCCGGCTGAAGCCGCTCCTGATGCGCGCGCCCGAGCCCGACAAGCACATCGTCAACGTCTCGGCGGTCGAGGGCCAGTTCTACCGCAAGTTCAAGACCACGCGGCACCCGCACACCAACATGGCCAAGGCCGCGCTCAACATGATGACGCGCACCTCGGCGGCCGACTACCACGCCGACGGCATCCACATGAACAGCGTCGACACCGGCTGGGTGACCGACGAGGACCCGGCGCAGATCGCCGCCCGCAAGGTGGCCGAGCACCGCTTCCACCCGCCCCTCGACATCGTCGACGGCGCCGCCCGCATCGTCGATCCGATCATCGACGGCTTCAACACCGGCCGCCACGTCTGGGGCAAGTTCCTCAAGGACTACCAGCCGACCGACTGGTAGTCAGCGGGCCCGGACGAACACGTCGGTCTTCGAAGCGTAGTTCTTGGCGCCGCGCAGGGTGTAGCCGTGCTGCACGATGACCAGCGTTTCGACCGTCATCTCGGAGGCGTCGGCGTTCAGGCCGAGGATCTGCTTGATCGACACCGTCTCGCCCTGCACCGTGCCGGCGCGCTCGGTCACGAGGCGCGGGCCGTCCCAGTAGGCGCGGGCCGTGCCGGCATCCACGGTGGTGGCCGCGCCGGCTCGCGCCGGCGGGCCGATGACGAACTTGGCAAACGAGTCCGACCCGTCGCGGTCCGACTTCAGGTTCAGCTCGGTGGCGGAGTTGGTAATGGTGTAGATGAGGGACTTGATCGGAGGGGTCTGCTGCGGGGACTCACTGCGGTCGGGGACCATGGTCCAGGTGCCGGTGAAGTCGACACCGGTCTGGACGGCCTGCGCCGGGGCGAGCAAGAGCAGGAACGCGAGCGCCGAAGGTAGGGACGAACTCATAACACGCACCTCCCGTGCGCAGCATACCAGCGCCGGCCCGCGCCGCCTCCTGAAGTTGCGGCCGAGCTCACGATTCATCGGCCCCGGTTGCGGCCCCGCGCGAGACGGCAACACGGTAGAGTAATAGCGCCCGGCAACCGCACCGGACCGGCCCCCCCGCACCCATGCCGAAGTTCCCGCAGTCCTTCATCGACGAAGTGCGCGCCGTTGCCGACATCGTCACGGTGATCCAGGACTACGTGTCCCTGAAGAAGGCCGGGGCCAGCTACAAGGGCCTTTGTCCGTTCCATAACGAGAAGTCGCCGTCGTTCACGGTCAATCGCGACAAGGGCTTCTTCCACTGCTTCGGCTGCAATGTCGGCGGCGACGTGTTCAAGTTCATCGAGTTGCAGGAGAAGCTCGGGTTCCAGGACACGGTGAAGCTCGTGGCCGGCAAGTTCGGCATCCCGGTGCCGCAGCTGGAGGCCGGGGACGGGCAACCGGAGAGCGCGGCCGAACGCGAGGCCCTGCTCAAGATGCACGACCTGGCGGCGGCCTACTTCGCCGAGCAGCTGGCCTCGGCGCCGGGAACGCGCGTCCGCGACTACCTGCTGCGCGAGCGCGGGCTCACGGCCGAGACCGTGGCTGCGCTCAAGCTCGGCTGGGCGCCAGGCTCGCGCGACGGTCTCCACAAGCGGCTGCAGGCCCAGGGGTTCAAGGAGGGGCTGATCCGCCAGAGCGGTCTCGTCAGCGTGCGCGATGACGGCTCGGTGGCCGACCGCTTCCGCAACCGGCTGATGGTGCCGATCTGCCGCGACACCGGGTCGATCGTCGCCTTCGGGGGCCGCGCCCTCGAAGCCGGCCAGGTGCCGAAGTACTTGAATTCCCCGGAAACGCCGATCTACACCAAGAGCCGCACCCTCTACGGCCTGAACCTGACCAAGGGCGAACTGCGGAAGACGAACTTCGCCATCGTGGTCGAGGGCTACTTCGACTTCGCCCAGCTCTACCAGGCCGGCGGCCTGCCGGTCGTGGCCACCTGCGGCACGGCCCTTACGGCCCAGCAGGCGCAGATGCTGCGGCGCTTCACGCCCAAGGTGATCATCAACTTCGACCCCGACACCGCCGGCCAGAACGCGGCGGAACGGTCGAGCGAGCTGCTCGTCGGCGAGGGCTTCAACGTGAACGTGGCCCGTCTGCCGGGCGGCGAGGATCCCGACACGTTCGTGCAGAAGCACGGCCGCGAAGCCTACGTGGCCGAGTTGCAGCGCTCCCAGCCCTACCTGGAGTTCCTGCTCGAGCGTGGCGCCGCGGCCCACAATCTGACGCGCGAGAGCAGCCGCCTCGAGTTCCTGACGCAGATGCTGGCGGTGGCGGCGCGGATTCCCGACCCGGCGACCCGCGACCAGTTCGCCGACCGCCTGGCCCACAAGGCCCGCGTCACCGAAGAAGTGGTTCGCGCCGAGATCCGCAAGGCCGCCGCCGCCCGGAAGACGTCTTTACCGGAAAGGCTCACGCCGGGTGCCACGCAGGTGACCGACACCGAACGGGGGCTGCTGTGGGCCATCCTGCACCTGCCCGAGGTCGCGGTCACGGCCCTGCAATCCCTCGAAGTCGAAGACCTCGAAGGACTTGCCGCGCAAGGACTGTTGCAGAAGGCGGTCGAGTTGGCCCACGGCGACCCGGAGATGTTGCCAACCGCGCTCATGGAGCGTCTAACCGAGAGAGAAGCGCGGATCCTGGCCCGGGCCGGGTCCGAGCGTCAGGCGCCGGTGCTCGACCTGAACGCCTGCGTGGAAGCGCTCCGGAACGGGCGCACTCGGCGGGAATTGACCGACATCGACGCTGAAATAGCCCGGCTAGCAGCCAGGGATCCGGGATCGGCCCGGCTCACCGAGCTGGTCATGAAAAAGATTGCCATCAGAAGGCGTCTTGGTGAAACTTAGCGCCCCTTCGCGGGCTACAATCAAAAGCTTACCTCCAAAAAAATACGTGAGTACACACAAAGCCAGCCGCATTGCTCCGTTCCCCGTCGGGGGGTCGCCCTTGTCTCTCGAGGACAAGTACGACGAAGTCCGCCAGCTCCTCGCCATGGGCAAGGAGAAGGGCTACCTCCTTTACGACGAAGTGAACGACGTCCTTCCCGCCGAGCTGACCTCGAACCCGGAGGAACTGGACGAGCTCCTCACCGTCTTCGGCACCGCCGGCATCGACCTGGTCGACACCGAGAAGGGCTACCGCGAGCGCGACACGATGGAGCGCGGCGAGGGCCCGGCCACCACCGAGGACGGCCAGGAACTCGACCTCACGCCGGGCGCCCTCGACAAGACCAACGACCCGGTCCGCATGTACCTGCGCGAGATGGGCACGGTGCCGCTCCTCACCCGCGAGGGCGAGGTGGCCATCGCCAAGCGCATCGAGCGGGGCAAGCTCTCGGTCATCAAGTCGATCTCGCGCATGCCGGCCATCATCAAGGCGGTGATCCGCATGGGCGATCAGCTCAAGGCCGGTGAGCGCACCGTCCGCGAGCTGGTGATCTTCAACGACGAAGAAATCACCGACGACCGCATCGAGCAGCGCGCACAGCAGTTCCTCAAGCAGATCGAGAACGTGCGCAAGGCGCGCACCAACGAAGAAAAGCTCCAGGAAAAGCTCGACACCATCCTGAAGAAGGACAAGAAGAAGTACCGCAAGGCCGCGTGGAAGCACATGCGCGCCGAAGTCGAAGTGTCCAAGCTCATTCGCAAGATCGAGTTCACCGAAGCGGTGAAGCGCCGGATGATCGAGGAAGTGAAGGACGCGGTCGAGGTCGTGCAGAAGGTGCAGCGCGAGCTGGACCTGGTCAACAAGACCCTCAACCCGAAGATCGTCACCAAGAAGACGCCGAAGCTGAAGGAAGAGGAGAAGAAGAACCTCCTCAAGCGCCACAAGGACCTCAAGTTCGAAGTGAAGCGCCTCAGCGACGGGCTCGAAGAAAGCCCCGAGAACCTGCGCCACACCCTTGAAGTGATCATGCGCGGCGAGGCCCAGGCCGAGCAGGCCAAGAAGGAGCTGGTCGAAGCCAACCTCCGTCTCGTCGTCTCGATCGCCAAGAAGTACACCAACCGCGGGCTGCAGTTCCTCGACCTGATTCAGGAAGGCAACATCGGCCTGATGAAGGCGGTCGACAAGTTCGAGTACCGCCGCGGTTACAAGTTCTCGACCTACGCCACGTGGTGGATCCGGCAGGCGATTACCCGGGCGATTGCCGACCAGGCGCGCACCATCCGCATCCCGGTCCACATGATCGAGACGATCAACAAGCTCATTCGCACTTCGCGCGCGCTGGTGCAGGAGCTGGGCCGCGAGCCGACCTCGGAAGAGATCGCGCGGCGCATGGACATCCCGGTGTCGAAGGTGCGCAAGGTCCTGAAGATCGCGCAGGAGCCGATTTCGCTCGAAACCCCGATCGGCGAAGAGGAAGATTCGCACCTCGGCGACTTCATCGAGGACCGCAGCGCCGTGTCGCCGTCCGACGCGGTCATCAACCTCAACCTGCGCGAGCAGACCGAATCGGTGCTGAAGACGCTGACCCCGCGCGAAGAGCGGGTGATCAAGCTGCGCTTCGGCGTCGGCGAGGGCTCCGAACACACGCTCGAAGAAGTGGGGCAGAACTTCGCCGTCACCCGCGAGCGCATCCGCCAGATCGAGGCCAAGGCGCTGCGCAAGCTGCGGCACCCCTCGCGCAGCCGCAAGCTGCGGGCCTTCCTCGAAGGGCGCACCTAGGGCGGAGGTGCGTTACACTTCGGCTATGGAAGATCTCACGCTGCTCTGGATTCCCGCCGGCCTGGTGTTCATCGTGGGGGCCGTCGCCCTGATGTTCATCCTTACGTAAGGACCTGATGTTCATCCTTACGTAAGGAACCGGCTCACCGCGCGCGCTGGCGGGTGGTGGCGCCGGCGCGGGCGTGAATGGCGGTGGCCACGTGCCGCGCCGATTCGAACGCGCCCTGCATCCACGCGTTCAGGTCCAGGTGATCCCCGGCCAGGTAGACGCGCCCCTGCGGCTCCTTCAGCTTGGCCTTGGTGGCGGCCGGCGTCGCCGACCACGAGCCCTTGTTCCATTTCACCTTGTGCCAGGCCACCGAGAAGCCGTGCTCGAACTCGGCCGGGTATTGCGGATGGATGCGGCCGCCCTGCTCGAGGGCCAGGGCCAGACGTTCTGACGGCGGCATCTCGCCGATCGGCCGGCCGCTCTGCCCCTGCAGGTAGTAGCCGACGAGCGTGCCCTTCTTGCCCAGGAAGCCGGTCGACGGATAGACGATCTGGGTGATGTCCATGTCGGTCTTGGTGGCGCCGCCGTAGATCTGGTGGTCCTCTTCCCAGAAGCGGCGCTTGAACTGCAGGCCGATCTTGCCGGCCGCCGCGTAGGGCACCGACGCAACCAGCTTCTTGAAGTCGGGCGTGAAGTCGGTGTCGACCTCGGCCAGCAGCGGCAGCGGCAGGGCGCACACGAGGTAATCGGCCTCGAGCTTCTTCAGCCCGCCGCTCTTGTCGGCGTAGGTGACCGTGACGCCGTCTTCGTGCTGGCGGATCTCGCGCGCCGCGGCGTTGTAGGTGACATGGCCCTTGACCTTGGCCGCCAGCATCCTGGGCAGGTGGTCCATCCCGCCGACCACCTGGAACATGGTGGGTTCGTACTCGTAGGTCAGGTCCACCTGGTTGAGCATGCGCGAACCGAGCAGCTCGCTGAGCGAGTAGGGCGTGACCGTGTCGGAGCCGTCGGCGGCCGGCGTGTCGCTCGGCCCGCGCATCTGGATGTTGCCGGTGTAGCGGCCCTGGGCGCTCAGCCGGCCCTTGGCCCGCAGGTAGTCGAGCAGCCGCTGCCGATCGTCGGTGGTGAGCACGTCGTCGAGGGCGTTCTGCGCCGTCGCCTTGCTGAGCAGCTCGCTGACGTAGCCGTCGATGTCGGCCCGCACCTCGCGCATGCGCACGCGGCGGTTGGTGAGGCCGGTGCCCTTGGTGGGATAGAAGAAGCCGTTGTCGCCGTTGACCGCGAACACCTCGATCGGCACGCCCAGCTCGCGGCAGTAGGCCAGCGTCGTGTCGTGGTGATAGGCAATGCGCATCGGCCCGGGATTGAAGTACTGCCCCTCGGCAAAGCCGCAGGTCTGGGTCGAGCCCTCTTCCTCGCTCTCGGTGCCGCGGCGCACCGTGAACACCCGGCCGCCCGGCCGGGGGCGCGCTTCGAGCACGTGGCACGAGTAGCCGAGCTTTTCGAGTTCGTAGGCCACCGTGAGACCGGCCAGGCCGCCGCCAACGACGGCCACGCGCACGCCGGCCACCGTGCCGCGCAGGTCGAACGGGGTGGAGGTGGAGGCCTCGAGCACGCCCAGGCCGTGCATCGAGTCGTAGGCCAGCGACACTCCGCCGGCCGCGGCCAACTGCTCGATGAAATGACGTCTGCTCAGCATCAGGAGTCCTCTTCGACGGGGTCGACGGAGCGGGAGACGAACCTACCGCGGGTGCGACACGGCTACGGGCGGTGGCGGGCGGGTGCCCGGGGCAATGCCGCCGAGCTTCACGGCGGTCGTGGCGTCGAGGGGCGTGGCGCCGGGCGTAGCGCCGTTCTGCTGCAGGATGAACGCGACCACCGTCAGGTTGTCGGCGTCGGGCAGCGGCGTGCCACCGGGCGGCATGCCCTGCACGTACTTGAAGAGATCGGCCGTGGTCTGCGTGCTCCAGGCCTTGGCAAAGTCGGTTCCGGCCAGGGCCGGCGCGTCGGCGCCGCCCAGATCGGCACCGTGGCAGGCGGCGCAGGTGGTGGCGTAGTGCGCCTTGCCAGCGTCGGCCTGGGCCGCCGTGAAGACGGCCGGGGGCGCCTGGGCCGAGACGGGGGCGACCAACGTCCCCAACAGGGCGGCGACGGCGGCGAGGACAACGAGAGAGAAATCAGAAGCTCTGCTCATGGGGTCGTCTCGATTCCATGATACCCCGGCCGAGGCCGAATGCCGTGGCCGGCGGATCAGGCCGGCACGGGGACGGCGGCCGGGACCACGGACACGTCCGGCTCCAGCGTCATGGGCCGATCGTGATCGAGGGCGGCGGCGCAGATGCCGTGGAACTCGGCCGCGGTCTGGGCCCGCCGGATCTGGTGCAGGAACGGCGCCGGGACGCCTTCCCCGAGGTAGTTCATGAACTTCTTCATGCGTTCGCACTGCGACTTTTCGGGCGCGCCGGCATCGGCCTGCGAGTCCCACAGCGCCCGGATGTAGCCCAGCACGTCCCGGCCCGTGGGCAGGGTCACCGGCTCGCCGCGGAGCTGCTGGCGGATCTGCGCAAACAGCCACGGGCTGCGGATCACCCCGCGCCCGATCATCAGCCCGCGGGCCCCGGTGCGCGTCAGCAGGTCCTGGGCCTGCGCCGCCGAGTAGACGTGCCCGTTGGCGATGACCGGGCAGGCCATCGTCTCCGCCGCCTGGCGGATGAGGTCGTAGTGGACCGGCAGGCGGTACATCTGGGCCACCGTGCGGGCGTGCACGGTGAGCGCGTCGAGCGAGTGCCGGGCGAAGATCGGCAGCAGTGTGTCGAACTCCTCGACCGAGGCGAAGCCGACGCGGGTCTTCACGGTGAAGGCGATGTCGACCGCGTCGCGCAGGGCGCCGAGGATGGCGTCGATGCGCTGCGGCTCGCGCAGCAGTCCGCCGCCGGCGCACTTGCGGTAGACGATCGGCGCCGGGCATCCCAGGTTCAGGTCGATGGCCGCCACCGGCAGCTGCTGCAGCAGCCTGGCGGTGCGGACCAGGCCGGGGATGTCGTTGCCGATGAGTTGCGCGACGACCGGCCGGCCCGTGGTGTTCCCGGTGATCGACTCGGCAATCCACTTCTCGGGCCGCGAGTCGGCCTGCACCCGGAAGTACTCCGTCCAGTAGACGTCGGCGCCGCCGTAACGGTGCATGAGAGTCCAGAACGCGCCGTCGGTGACGTCCTGCATCGGCGCCAGGGCCAGGAACGGCTGGGCGCTCTGCGTCAGCGCGGCGAAGGTCTGGAGTTGGCTCATGGGGGAACGGGACGGCCGGACGACGAAGGAGGCCGGACGCTCTATTGTGCGGGGGCCGCCCTGTTCCCAGCAAACGCCAGCGCCCGAGACCACGGCCGAGCGCGGTAGACTTGTCTCCGACTCGTCCCGAGGGCCCATAGCTCAGCGGTTAGAGCAGCCGGCTCATAACCGGTCGGTCCCTGGTTCAAATCCAGGTGGGCCCACTACTCGCCGATGGACGACAACAGCCGGCGGGCTTGGATGAATGCCGGCGCGGCCTGCTCGCGCAACTGGTGGCGCCCGCCCCGGACCCGCTCCCTGCCGCCGACTACTACGGTGTCGATGGCCGCCCCGCTGGTCTCGGCAAAGACGTGCGCGTCGAGGGCCGCGGGCCCCGGCAGACCCGCGAGCAGCGGATGTCCCCCGTCCAGCACCACCAGGTCGGCCCGCTGGCCCGGCGCCAGGCCGCCCACCGGCCGTCCCGAGGCCGCCGCTCCGCCGGCCACGGCCGCCAGCGTGAGGGCGGTGGCGACGTGCCGATCGGCCTGGGTGGCCGCGACGTTCCGCCGGCCGGTGTGCAGGCGCTGCGAGTACTCAAGCAGCCGCAGCTCGCCGGCGGCACTCACGGCCACGTGACTGTCGGAGCCGACGCCCCAGCGGCCGGCCGTGGCGCTTGCCGCTGCGGTCCACGCCGGCAGGTCGAAGATGCCGTCGCCGAGGTTGGCTTCGGTCGTGGGGCACAGGCCGGCCACCGCGCCGGTCGCGGCCGCGCGGCGGGTCTCGTCGGCGGTGAGGTGCGTGGCGTGCACGAGGCACCAGCGGCTGTCGACCGGCGCGTGGTCGAGCAGCCACGCCACCGGTCGCTGCCCGCTCCATGCCAGGCACTCCTCCACCTCGCGGCGCTGCTCGGCGACGTGGAGGTGAATCGGGGCCGCGCCGTCGAGCGCCGCCATCCCCGCGAGCGCCTCGTCGAGGGCGGCTGGAGCGACGGCCCGGAGCGAGTGCACGGCCAGACCCACGCGCAGGCCGGCACTCCGGCCGCTGCCGCGCAGCGTCTCGATCAGCCGCAGCAGCGACGCGGTCGTCTTCACGAAGCGCCGCTGCCCCTGGTGCGGCGGCAGGCCGCCGAAACCGCCCTGCTGATACAGCACCGGCAGCAGCGTCAGGCCGAGTCCGACCCGCGCGGCGGCGCGGGCCAGGCACGCGGCCAGGGTCGCGTCGTCGGCATAGGGCCGGCCGTCGGTGTCGTTGTGCAGGTAGTGGAACTCGCACACCGAGGTGTAGCCGCCTTCGAGCAGCTCGAGGTAGAGCCACGTGGCGATGGCCTCGAGCTGCGTCGGGCGTGATCCGTCCGGCCACGCGGTACATCCGCTCACGCCAGCTCCAGAAGCTGTCGTCGCCGGCCCCGCGGAACTCCGTCAGTCCGGCGAAAACGCGCTGGAAGGCGTGGGAGTGGAGATTCGGCAGGCCGGGCACGACCGGACCGGCCGCCGGCGCCACCCCGGCGGGGGGCGGCGTGCCGGGCGTGACGGCCACGAAGTCGCCGGCCTCGTTCCACTCGAGCAGCACGTCGCGCGCCCACCCGGTCGGCAGGAGCGCGGCGGCGGCATGCAGGCGCCGCGCGCTCATCCGCCGATCATCGGCAGGTTCAGGCGATGCTCGCGCGCGCACGACGCCGCCTCGGCGTAGCCCGCGTCGGCGTGACGCATCACGCCGGTGGCCGGATCGTTCCACAACACCCGCGCCAGCCGGGCGTCGGCCTCGACGCTGCCGTCGCACACGATGACCATGCCGGCGTGCTGCGAGAAGCCCATGCCCACGCCGCCGCCGTGATGCAGCGACACCCAGGTGGCGCCCGAGGCGCAGTTGAGCAGCGCGTTCAGCAGCGGCCAGTCCGACACGGCGTCGGAGCCGTCGCGCATGGCCTCGGTCTCGCGGTTGGGCGAGGCCACCGAGCCCGAGTCGAGATGATCGCGGCCGATGACGATCGGCGCCGTCAGTTCGCCCGAGCGCACCATCGCGTTGAAGGCCAGGCCCAGGCGATGACGATCGCCGAGCCCCACCCAGCAGATCCGCGCCGGCAGGCCCTGGAACGCGATGCGCTCGCGCGCCAGATCGAGCCAGCGGTGCAGGGCTTCGTCGTCGGGCATGAGCGCCTTCACCACCGCATCGGTCTTGAAGATGTCTTCGGGATCGCCCGAGAGCGCCGCCCAGCGGAAGGGTCCGACGCCGCGGCAGAAGAGCGGACGGATGTAGGCCGGCACGAAGCCCGGGAAGTCGAAGGCGCGCGCCACGCCTTCGTCCTTGGCCATCTGGCGGAGGTTGTTGCCGTAATCGAACGTCGGCACCCCGGCGTCCTTGAACGCGAGCATCGCCGTCACCTGCACCGCCATCGAGCGTTTCGCCGCGGCGGCCGTCCCGGCCGGATCGCTGGCGCGCCGCTCCAGCCACTGCTCCACCGTCCAGCCTTGCGGCAGGTAGCCGTTGACCGGGTCGTGCGCGGAGGTCTGATCGGTGACGGCATCGGGACGCACCCCCCGGCGCGCGAGCTCGGGGAAGACGTCGGCGGCATTCCCCAGGAGCGCCACCGAGCGGGGCTGGCCCGCCCGCGCGCTCTCGTCGATCATCGCCAGCGCCTCGTCCAGAGTGGCGGCTTGCCGCGTCCACGTAGCGCGTGCGCAGGCGCATGTCGATGCGGCTTTGCTGACATTCGACGGCCAGACACGACGCCCCGGCCATGGTGGCCGCCAGCGGCTGCGCGCCGCCCATGCCGCCGAGGCCGGCCGTGAGGATCCAGCGGCCGGCGAGGTCGCCGCCGTAGTGCTGCCGGCCCATCTCGACGAAGGTCTCGTAGGTGCCCTGCACGATGCCCTGGCTGCCGATGTAGATCCACGAGCCGGCGGTCATCTGGCCGTACATCATCAGGCCGCGCCGGTCGAGCTCGTGGAAGTGCTCCCACGTGGCCCAGTGCGGCACCAGGTTGGAATTGGCGATGAGCACGCGCGGCGCGTCCCGGTGCGTCGAGAACACCCCCACGGGCTTGCCCGACTGCACGAGCAGTGTCTGGTCGTCCTCGAGCGCGGTCAGCGCCGCCACGATCCGGTCGAAGCACTCCCAGTTGCGCGCCGCCCGGCCGATGCCGCCGTAGACCACGAGATCCTCGGGCCGCTCGGCCACGTCGGGATCGAGGTTGTTCATCAGCATGCGCAGCGGCGCTTCGGTGAGCCAGCTCTTGGCCGTGCGCGTGGTGCCGCGCGCGGCCCGTGATGGTGCGGGTCATAGCACTCCTTTCGACGGCGGCGCCGCGCGGTCCAGGGCGAAGGCCACGGCGTCTTCGAGAATCGCATGCAGGGTGGGCCGCAGCCGCGCCGCCGCGGCCTCGACGTAGGGCGCCGGCCAGTTGTCCGGAGCCGGCGCGGCGGGCTCGCGCAGGTAGCCGCGGCACGCCAGCTCCATCTGGATCGCGTGCACGCCGGCGGCCGGCTGTCCGTAGTGCCTGGTGATGTAGCCGCCGGTGAAGCGGCCGTTGGTCACGCGCGACAGACCGGAGCGATCGCAGTGCCGTTCGACCATCTCGGTGAGCCGGGGGCTGCACGTCGTGCCGTGGCTGGTGCCGATGTTCCACTGCGGCAGTTCGCCGGTGAAGAGCCGGGGAATCACCGAGCGGATCGCGTGGCCGTCGTAGAGGACCACGTGGTCATGCTGCGTCCGCAGGCGGGCCAGTTCCGTGTCGAGCGCGTGATGGTAGGGAGCGAAGAAGCGGGCGCGCCGGTCGGCGATGCTCGGCCGCATCCGGTTCCTGCCCGGGCTCATAGAGCGGCTCCCCGTCGAAGGTCTCGGTGGGACAGAGCGCCGTCGTGGTCTGTCCGGGATAGAGCGACACGCCAGCCGGATCGCGGTTGACGTCGATCACCGTGCGCGAGATGGCCGTGCGCACCACGGTCGCGCCCAGACCGACGGCGAAGTCGTAGAGGCGATCGAGGTGCCAGTCGGTGTCCTTGCGCGCCAGCCACGGCGACACCAGCGGCGCCGCCAACGCCGGCGGGATGGTGGTGCCGGCGTGCGGCAGGCTCACGACCAGCGGCGCGTCGCCGCGCGCGACGGCCAGCCACGACAGGTCCGTCATCGCCGCGCCGTCAGCCGCGGTGCCATCGACCGCCGGCATCAGGTCGAGCCCGGCCGCCGCGGCCAGCCGGCCGGAGCGCACCAGTCCGGTCGCCACGCCGATGTCGTCGGCCAGGTAGCGATCGTGGTCGAGCGGCGGCACGTCGGCGCGCAGCAGCGCGACGGCGCGCTCGAGCCGCTCGCTCGAGACCAGCGGCGCGTGGAAGCTCGCAGCCCTGCGCCGCGGCGATGAGCTCGATGCCGATGACGTGCGCCGCGTTCTCGGCCATCGGCAGCAGCCGGCGGGCGCCGTGCGCGGCCATCGACACGTGATCCTCCTGGTTGGCGGAGGTGGGAATCGAGTCCACGCTGGCCGGGTAGGCGCGCTGCTTGTTCTCGGACACGAGCGCGGCGGCGGTCACCTGCGCAATCATCAAGCCCGAGTTCAGTCCGGGATTGGGCGTGAGGAAGGCCGGCAGCCCCGACAGCGCCGCGTCGACGAGCATGGCGATGCGCCGCTCGGCAATCGAGCCGATCTCGCAGATGGCCAGGGCCATCATGTCGGCGGCAAAGGCCACCGGCTGGGCGTGGAAGTTTCCGCCCGAGATGACCTCGCCCGTGGCGGCAAAGACGAGCGGGTTGTCGGACACGCCGTTGGCTTCGACGGCCAGCGTCTGCGCGGCCTGGCGCAGCACGTCGAGGCACGCCCCCATCACCTGCGGCTGGCAGCGCAGGCAGTAGGGATCCTGCACGCGGCCGTCGCCGACGAGGTGCGAACGGCGGATGGCGCTGCCGCGCATCAGGGCGGCGAGGGCGGCGGCCACGTCCACCTGGCCCGGCTGCCCGCGCAGCGCCTGGATGCGCGCGTCGAACGGGCCGTCGGAGCCCTTGGCCGCATCGGTCGTGAGGGCGCCGGTGACGAGGGCCGCCTGGAAGACACGCTCGGCCTCGAAGAGACCGGCCAGAGCCAGCGCGGTGGAGGCCTGCGTGCCGTTCAGCAGGGCCAGGCCTTCCTTCGGGCCGAGCACGAGTGGGGTCATGCCGGCATCGGCCAGGGCCCGCTCTGCCGGCAGGCGCTGCCCGTTCACCGTGAACTCGCCCACGCCGATGAGCGCCGCCGCCATATGGGCCAGGGGCGCGAGATCCCCGGACGCGCCGACCGAGCCCTGTCCCGGCACGACCGGAATCAACCCGGCGCTCAGGCACGCGCCGAGATGCTCGACGGTGCTCCAGCGCACGCCCGAGGCGCCCTGGGCCAGGCTGGCCAGCTTCAGCGCCATCATCAGCCGCGTCACCGGCACCGGCAGCGGTTCGCCGACCCCGGCGCAGTGCGAGAGCACGATGTTGCGCTGCAGGACGGTGAGGTCGGCCTTCTCGATGCGCACCGACGCGAGCTTGCCGAAGCCGGTATTCACGCCGTACACCGGGGCCCCGGCGGCCACCACCCGATCGATGGCGCGAGCCCCTGCGGCGACCGTGTCCTGGCAGGCGGGGTCGAGCCGGACGGCGCCGCCGAAGTAGATGGCGCGCCAGGCAGATAGCGGGACCGCGCCCGGCTGCAGGATCTCGGGAGCGTGTTCCACGCCGGTATCCTACGCTATGCTTGGACCTCGATGTTGCCCGCCATAACCTCGCTTCTGGCCCTGCAAGACTTGGAAACCCGGGCCGAAGACGCGCGCCGGCGACTGGCCGACGCGCCGGTGCGAGTGACCGCCCTCGACGCCAAGCTGGCCGCCGCCACGCAGGCGCTCGAGGCCGCCAAGGCGGCCCTCGGGGAATCGCAGACGGCCAAGCGCGAACTGGAAAAGGAAGCGGCCGTCGCTCAGCAGCGGGTCTCGAAATACAAAGAGCAGCTGATGCAGGCGAAGGACAACAAGCAGTTCCACGCCCTGCAGCACGAGATCGCCACCTTCTCGGCCGAGGTCGAGCGGATCGAGGGCATCGAGCTCGAACGCATGCTGGAGAGCGACGACCGCGCCGCCGTCGTCAAGGCCGCCGAGGCCAGGATGGCCGCCGACAAGAAGAGCGTGGCCGCCGAGAAAGCCGCTATCGAGAGCGAGTCGGCCACATTGACCGAGGCGCTGGCGGCGCTGCTCGCCGAGCGCGCTGAACTCGTGAAGACCATCGAGCCGCGCCTGCTCGCCACCTTCGAGCAGGTGGCCAAGGGGCGCAAGGGCATCGGCATCGCCCGCGTCGTCGACGGCCTGTGCTCGGCCTGCCGGGTGCGCGTGCGGCCACATCTCTACAATCAGGTGCGGGCCGGCGATCAGATCCTGCAGTGCGAGAGCTGCGTGCGCATTCTCTATTGGGTACCGGAGCCCAAGCCGGCCGACGGCGAAACGCCCGCACCCGACGCCGCCGCGCCTCCCGCCGAGTCGTAGTCGCGCCGCCGCGCCGGCGTTCAAGGCGCGACGATGATCGCCGCCATGCGGCCGGCCCGGTCGCCCTCGACCCGGTACGACTCGAGCACGTCCACGTGCGTCTTGGTGCACAGACCGGCGACGTGCACGCGAGCCCGGGGCACTCCGGCGGCCACCAGCAGGTCGGCGTTGGCCTGCCACAGATCCAGCCGCAAACGGCCGGCGCGGTCGCGCGTGAACCACTCGGCCCGGTCCACGGACGAATGGCCGGCGGCGGCAAAGGCCGTCAGCAGTTCCTCGCCGACGTCATAGCAGCACGCGCCGATGCTCGGACCAATCGCCGCCACCAGCGAGGCTGGCGAGACGCCGAACTCGCGCCGCAGCGCGGCCACGGCGGCGCCGGCCGCGTCGGCGGCCGTGCCGCGCCAGCCGGCGTGCACGGCCGCCACGGCGCCGGTCAGCGGATCGCCCAGCAGCAGCGGCACGCAATCGGCGGCCACCACCGCCAGGGCCACGCCGGGCACGTTGGTGACGGCGGCGTCGGCCTCGGGCGCCGGCGCCCCGAGATCCGCGGCCCGCACCACGCGCACGGCGGCGCCGTGGACCTGGCGCACGCGCGCCAGTTGCGGCACTTGACAGCCGACCGAGGCCGCGGCGCTGGTCCAGGCGGCGGGTGCGGCGTCCCCGGGGCGCAACCCGAGTTGCCGCGAGGTGAACCCGTGGCGCGCCACCGCCTCGAGCGGGGTGCAGCGCAGCATCTGGCCCCAGGGCTCGCTGGTCCAGCGGAATCCTGCGGCTGGCGCCGGCAGCGTCATCGCCCCTCCGGCCCGCGCGGCGCCGGGCTGGTGACTGCAGTTGACGGCCGCGGCGGCGCGGAGGCCGCCGGTGGCGGCGCGAATCGCGAAAAGGCCAGGAACTGACCGGGGGCGGCAGCCTGGCACGACCGTTGATGAGGAGAACGGCAGCCGCGCACACCACCTCCGCGCGGCGGGAGCACACCCATGCTGGTCAAGATCACTCCGAACGACAAAGGCAGCCCCGTCGGCAAGCTGGCCGACGCCGAACTCCACTTCATCGACGGCCCGCTGGCCGGCCTGAAGCTGCTCGGGTTCGCCGTCTGGGAACGGCGCAACGGCTCAGGCCGCAACGTCACGTTCCCGGCGCGGCAGTATTCCGTGAACGGCGAGCGGCGCAGCTTCGCGCTGCTGCGCGCCCTCACCGACGTCAAGGCGCAGGACCACCTGCGGGACCTGGTGCTGAGCGCCTACGCGCGATTCGAGGCCGAGGCGGTCGACGATGGCGAGGCGGCGGGCGAGGAATCGGCCGCCACGCCGTTCTAGCCCGCTCACGTCAGCATCGGCAGCAGGCGCGCGTTCTCCTGCTGCCGCTTCGGCGGCAGCGTCCATTCTTCGCGCAGGCCCTTGGCGAACTCGTTGCGGAAGAACGTGTCCTTCATGCCGCCGTCGATGATGTCCCAGGCCAGCATCTTGTCCTGCGAGCGGTCGCGGTAGATGTAGAAATCGGCGTCCACGCCCGATTCCTGCACGGCCTGCCGCCACTGGCCGCCGTTGCGTTCGGCGGCCTCGATGGCCGGCGCCACGCGCCGGTCGCCGAGCGACATCAGCGCCTGGTAGTAGGAGTGGCGCTCGCTCTTGATGGAGAAGTACACGTGATCGATGTTGTCGACCAGGGCGTGGAGGCGCTTCATCTTGCGCTCGATCTCCTTGGTGTCGGTCATCGACAGCCACTGGTAGGCGGTGCCGGGCTTGGGCACGAGCGGGTTCACGCTGCCCACGATCCGGCCCACCTGCCCGCGCCCCTTGGCGTACTTCATCATGATGTCGCGCAACTGGACGGTCTGGTCGCGCATCGCCTCGAGATCCTCGTCGGTCTCGGTCGGCAGCCCGATCATGTAGTAGAGCTTCAGGTTCTCGATGCCGCTCGAGAAGATGAGGTCGGCCTTCTCGAGAATCTCGGCGTTGGTCACCGTCTTGTTGATCACCCGGCGCAGGCGGTCCGACCCGGTTTCCGGGGCGATCGTCAGCGTCCGCTCGCCGCTCTCGCGCAGCAGGCGCACGATGGTCGGCGTGAGGTCGTCGAGGCGCAGCGAGGCCGGGCTGATCGAATAGCCCATCTCTGCCAGCTTGGTCAGGATGAGCTCGATGTCGGGATGGTCGCAGAGCGCGATCGACACGAGGCCGACGCGGTTGGCGTGGGCCCGCGCCGCCTGGGCCAGTTCGAGGATCCGGTCGGTGGGGAACGCCCGCACCGGCAGGTAGTTGTAGCCGGCCCAGCAGAAGCGGCAGAGGTTGGCGCAGCCGCGCACCACCTCGATGAGGAAGCGCGAGCCGAACTCGGTGTCGGGCGTGAAGATCGAGGTGCACGGCGGGTCGATGGCCTCGGTCGTCTTCAGGGCCGCCTTCTTCACGACCGGCGGAGCCCCGGTGCCTTCGCGGGGCACGTAGGAGTCGATGGTGCCGTCGGCCGCGTAATGCACGTCGTAGAACGACGGGATATAGAAGCCGCGCCGCTGGGCCAGCTGCGTCAGCAGATCGCCCCGCGAGGTGGCGCTGGCCACCGCCTCCAGCAACGACGGCACCAGCACCTCGCCCTCGCCGGCGGCAATCACGTCGGCAAACAGCGCCAGCGGCTCCGGGTTCACGAAGGTCACGGCGCCGCCAATCACCACCAGCGGGTGGCGATGGTCGCGGTCGGCGGCGCGCAGCGGCAGGCCGGCCAGGCGCAGCATGGTGAGAACGTTGGTGTAGTCCCACTCGAACGACACCGAGAAGGCCAGCACGTCCAGGTCGTTGAGCGGCGTCTCCGATTCGATGGTCACCAGGCGGGCGTTGCGTTCGACGAGCGCCTTCAGTTCCTGTTTGGGCGGCAGGAACACCCGCTCACAGACCGTGTCGGCGTGGTCGTTGAAGAGCCGGTAGACCGTCTGGAAGCCGAGGTTCGACATCCCCACGAAGTAGGTGTTGGGGAAGGCCAGGCCGACGCGCATGAGGTTGACGTGCGGCTTCTGCACGTATCCCACTTCGCGCGCCAAGGTCTGACGGGCAGCTTCGCGTTGTTCCCAGGATGTACGTCATTGTCGGGGGCGAGCGCCCCCGCTAACAGTCTACTACCCCCAGGGATCCGCCACCGGCCCTTCCGCGGGGCCGCGAAGGCCGCGGGCGCGGCACGCCACCTTCCACGCGCCTGCCACGCGCCGCCGTGGTGGCCTACTCGTTCTGACGCCGCAGGAAGGCCGGCACCTCGAGCTCCATCGTGAGATCCACCTCGCCCGGCTCCAGATCGTAGCTCTGCAGCGGCACGCCGTTGACGACGGCCCGCTGCTGCATCGGCATGTCGATCGACGGCCGGCGCGAGATGGTGGCGCGCTGGGCCGGCGCCGCGTCGATGGCGTGGGCCCCGGCGCCGGCGCGCAGGTGCGCGGTGTAATTCGACAGGTCCACGGGAGTGGACGAGTGCGACGGCAGCACCCGGGCGCTGCGCGCCTGCTCGAAGCCGGTGGCGATGACGGTGATCTTCACCTTGCCGCTCAGCTGCGGGTCGACGACGGCGCCGAAGATGATGTTGGCGTCTTCGTGGGCCGCTTCCTGGATGACCGACATGGCGTCGTGCACTTCCATGAGGCCCATGTCCGGCCCGCCGGTGATGTTCACGATGACGCCGCGCGCGCCGTTGACCGACGCGTCTTCGAGCAGCGGGCTCGACACGGCGCGGTTGGCCGCGTCGAGGGCGCGGGTCTGGCCGTCGGCCATGGCCGTGCCCATCATGGCCACGCCCGGCCGACGACATGATCGCCTTCACGTCGGCGAAGTCGAGGTTGATGATGCCGGGCACCAGGATCAGGTCCGAGATGCCCTGGATGGCCTGACGCAGCACGTCATCGGCGGTCACGAAGGCCTCGAGCATCGAGGTCTGCCGGTCGATGACCGACAGCAGCCGCTCGTTGGGAATGGTGATCACCGTGTCGACCGCGTCGCGCAGCGCGTCGAGGCCCTGGGCCGCCTGGGTCAGGCGCTTCTTGCCCTCGAACTTGAAGGGCTTGGTCACGACCGCGATCGTGAGCGCGCCCAGTTCGGTGGCCAGGCTGGCAATCACCGGCGCCGCGCCCGTGCCGGTGCCGCCGCCAAGACCAGTCGTCACGAACACCATGTCGGCGCCGCTCAGCGCCGCGATGAGCGCGTCGGTGTCCTCGAGCGCGGCCTGGCGCCCGACGTTGGGATCGGCGCCGGCGCCGAGGCCCTTCGTCAGCTTGCTGCCGATCTGGATCTTCACCGGCGCCGGGTTGGAGCGCAGCGCCTGGGCGTCGGTGTTGGCCACCATGAACTCGACGCCCGAGAGCCCCGCCTGCACCATGCGCGACACGGCGTTGCCGCCGCCCCCGCCCACGCCCACGACCTTGATGCGGGCGCCGCTGCGCAGCTCTTCGTCGAGCATCAGCCTCAGCTTGCTGTCGGCGTCGGCCATCGCTTGTCCTGGTTTCAACCATCCGTCCATCAGAAGAACTCCTTGAATACGGTCCGCAGCCGGCTCACCATGCGGGTGAAGGCGCCGCCGCCGGCCCCCGCCGTTTCGAACTGTCGATGTCTGTGCGCGTAGAGCACCAGCCCCAGGGCCGAGGCGCACGCGGGATTGCTCAAGTGGTCGGCCAGCCCGCCGACCCCGGTCGGCACGCCGCGGCGCAGGGGCAGGTCGAAGATCTGCTCGGCGATCTCGGACATGCCGTCGAGCACCGCGCCGCCGCCGGTAAGGACCAGGCCCGAATTGAGCGACTTCTCGTAGCCGGCCTTGCTGATCTCGTCCCACGCCAGGTGGAACAGCTCCTCGGCGCGGGGCTGGAGGATGTCCGACAGGATGCGCCGGGCCATCACCCGCGGCCGCCGCCCGCCGACGCTGGCCACCTCGATGGTCTCGTCTTCGTCGACCATGCCCGAGAGCGCGCAGCCGGAGCGGCGCTTGACCTTCTCGGCCTCGGGGATGGGCGTGCGCAGCCCGACCGCGATGTCGTTGGTGAAGTGGTCGCCGCCGACGCCGATGACGGCCGTGTGCCACAGGGCGCCGCGCTCGAAGATGGCCAGGTCGGCGGTGCCGCCGCCGATGTCGAGCAGGGCCACGCCGAGTTCGCGCTCGTCGGGCGTCAGCACCGCCTCGGCGGCCGCCAGCTGGCCGATGACCATGTCCACCACGGCGATGCCGGCCCGGTTCACGCAGGCCACGAGGTTCTGCGTGGAGGTGGCCGCGCCGGTGACGATGTGCACGTTGACCTCGAGCCGGGCGCCGGTCATGCCGACCGGGGCGCCGATGCCGTCCTGCTCGTCGACCACGAAGTCCTGCGGCAGCACGTGCAGCACCTCGCGGCCGGCCGGCAGCGACACGGCGCGGGCGGCGTCGAGGGCGCGGCGCACGTCCTCGCGGGTGATCTCGCGATTCTTGCCGGCCACGGCCACGACGCCGCGGCTGTTGAAGCCCTTGATGTGCGGACCGCTCACCGCCAGGTGGGCCGAGCCGATCTCCACGCCGGCCATCAGCTCGGCCTCCTCCACCGACTTCTTGATCGAGTCGACGGCCGCCTCGAGGTTGACCACGACGCCGCGCTTCAAGCCCTTCGACTCGGCCATGCCGATGCCGATGACATCGAGCCCGCCGCCGTCGGAGACCTCGCCCACCACCGTGCACACCTTGGACGTGCCGATGTCGAGTCCGACGATGTACCGCTCATTCCGTGCCACTACTGACCTCCCAGCCGACTACCCAGCTCCGACCTCGCGCGACGCGGGCTGCGGCCCGCCGTCGTCACGCCCGGGACGCACGTACATCCGTTCGCCGAACCGCAGGTCGACCGTGTCGATGGCCGTCACGCGGTCCTTGAGCGCCGTGGCGACGTCCAGGTAGTCCTGGAGCCGCGCCGCGAAATCGCGATCGCCGAGCCGCAGCATCACCGTGTCGCCGTCGAGCAGCACCACGGCGTCGCGCGCGTCGCGCACGTCGATCTGCGAGACCCGGGCCGCCAGGTGCTCGTGCGGCGCCACGTCGGCGAGCAGGCGGGCGACCAGGTGCGCGCGGCGCTCGTCCATCACCGGCGCGTCCTCGCCGGGCACCGGCCCGAGGCCGTCGATCACCGGCAGGTCGAGGTCGGCATAGCCCGGCCCGTACTCGTCGATGACCACGCCGGTCGCGTCGACGAGGTAGAGGTCGCGGCCGAGGCGGGCGACGGCCATCGGCGTGCGCTCGCGCACCAGCACGTCGAGGGTGTTGGGCAGCACCCGGCGCACCACGGCGTCCTCGACCCAGGGCGAGGTCATCAGCCGCTGGCGCCAGTCTTCCAGGCGGACGGCCAGGATGTTCTGGCCGTGCAGTTCGCCGACGAGCGCCATGCGCCTCGCCGCGCGACAGCCGGTCGTTGCCGTGCAGCGACGATGTGCGCGATGCGCAGCGCCGGCGACTCGGCCACGAGCGTCGCCGCGCGCCACAGCGCCAGGCCGACGACGACGGCCAGCCCCACCGACTTGGCGGCCACGCCGACGACGCCGCCACAGTTGCCCGCGGCGGCCGGTGGGCTTGACCTGGGCGCGGCGGAAGCGCTTGTCGGCGGGCGTGGGCAACCCGGGCGTCACGGCGCCACCTCCGTGCCGAAGCGGCGCGTCAGCTCGCGCAGCAGCATCGCCGGGACGCTGCCGATCGAGCCGGCGCCGAGGGTGATCACCAGGTCCCCCGGCCGGACCAGTCCGGCCACGGCGGCAGCCACCTCTTCGAGCGCCTTCACCACCACCACCGGCCGGCCCCGGCGGCGGTTCACGGCCTCGGCCAGCGCCTCGACGTTGACGCCAGGAATCGGCTCCTCGCTGGCGGCGTAGATGTCGGTCAGGATCACTTCGTCGGCGGGCGCGAGCGCGGCCGCGAACTCGGGCAGCAACTGCGCCGTGCGCGAATAGCGATGCGGCTGGAAGACCACGACGATGCGGGCCGGCGCGGCGGCCTGGGCGGCGGCCAGCACGGCGGCGATCTCGGTGGGATGGTGGCCGTAGTCGTCGACGACGGTGACCTCGCCGACCACGCCGCGGCGCTCGAAGCGCCGCTCGGCGCCCTGGAACTCGGCCAGGGCGGCGGCGATGACGTCGAACGGCGCGCCCAGTTCGAGCCCGACGGCCACGGCCGCCAGCGCGTTCAGCACCGAGTGGCGCCCCGGCACCTGCAGGTGGAGGCGGCCGAGCGGCACGGCCTCGGCCGTGCGGTCGCGCGGGTCGCGGCGCACCACCGTGCAGGCGCTGCCGAAACCCTCGAGGACGAGGTCGGTGGCGGCAATCTCGGCCTCGGGCTCGGCGATGCCGTAGGTGGTGGCCCGCCGCGTCATGCGCGGCAGCACGTGGCGCAGCTCGGCGTCGTCGACGCAGGCGATGACCGCGCCGTAGAACGGCACCTTGTTGGCGAAGTCCACGAAGGCCTGCTGCAGGTCGGCGAAGCCGCCGTAGGCCTCCATGTGCTCGCGGTCGACGTTGGTGATGACGGCCACCGTGGGCGAGAGCTTGAGGAACGAACGGTCGCTCTCGTCGGCCTCGGCCACCATGAACTCGCCGCGGCCGAGCCGGGCGTTGCTGCCGAAGGCGCGCAGCCGCCCGCCGATCACCGCCGTCGGGTCGAGACCGGCCCGTTCGAGCACCAGCGCGATCATCGACGTCGTCGAGGTCTTGCCGTGCGCGCCGGCCACGGCGATGCCGACCTTGCAGCCGCATCAGCTCGGCCAGCATCTCGGCCCGGGCGATGACCGGGATGCCGCGAGCGCGGGCCTGGGCGATCTCCGGATTCTCGGGCTTGATGGCCGACGAGATCACCACCACATCCGCGGCGCCGACGTGAGCGGCGTCGTGGCCGACCTGCACCGTCACGCCGAGCCCGGCCAGCCGGTCCGAGGTCTGCGAGCGCGACTGGTCGGACCCCGAGACGTGGTAGCCGAGATTGGCGAGCAGTTCGGCGATGCCGCTCATGCCGATGCCGCCGACGCCGACGAAGTGCACGTGACGGGTTCTGCCCAGCATGGGAGTCATCGCCCCCCCGCCAGCGCCACGATGCGAGCGGCCACCCGCGCTGCCGCGTCCGGCCGGCCCAGCCCCCGGGCCGCAGCCGCCAGGCGCGCCCGGCGCGCGCCGTCGGCGGCCAGCTCCGCCAGAACCTGGGCCAGCCGCTCGCCGGTCAGCTCCCGTTCATCGATGACTTCGGCCGCCCCGGCCGCGGCCAGCACGCGGGCGTTCTTGCGCTGGTGGTCGTCGGCGGCGGTCGGCAAGGGCACGAGCACCGAGGCGCGGCCCAGCACCGTCAGCTCGGCCAGCGTCGAGGCGCCGGCCCGGGCCACGACCAGGTCGCAGGCCCGCATCCGCGCGTCCAGATCGTAGAAGAACGCTGCCACCGTGGCGGGCACGTCGGCGGCCGCGTAGGCCTCGCGCACGCGGGCCAGGTCGCGCTCGCCGGTCTGGTGGGTGATGGCCACACCTGCCGCGGCCAGCCGCGGCGCGGCCGCCACGACGGCGTCGTTGATGGCGCGCGCCCCCTGCGAGCCGCCCATGATCAGCACGCGCACCGGACCTTCCGTGGTGACGGCATCACCGGCCGCCTCCGCGCCGCGCAGGAACTCGCGCCGCACCGGGTTCCCCGTGAGGAAGCCGGTGCCCGGGAAGAAGGGCAGCGTCTCGGCGTAGCTCACGGCCGCCGCCCGCACCCACCGGGCCAGCTGCCGATTGGTGAATCCCGGCGCGGTGTTCTGCTCCATGAGCAGCGTGGGAATGCCGCGTAGCGCCGCCAGCAGCAGCACCGGGCCCGAGCTGTAGCCGCCCACGCCCACGACCACGTCGGGACGACGGCGCGACAGCACCCGCCAGCCGTCCAGCGCCGAGAGCGGCAGCAGCGACAGCCCGCGCAACAGCGCCGCCGGCGACTTGCCCTTGAGGCCGGCGCTGCGGATGTGATCCAGGGGATAGCCCAGCGCCGGCACGACCCGCGTCTCGAGTCCCCGCTGCGTGCCGACGAAGCTCACCGTGCAGGACGGGTCCCGCCGCGTCAGCTCCTCGGCCACGGCGATCCCGGGGTAGAGGTGCCCCCCGGTGCCGCCGCCGGCAATCAGTACATGCACGGATCACGCGGCTCCCTGCTCCATCGTGGCGGCATCGTGCACGGCATGCTGCGAGATGTTCAGCAGGACTCCGATGCTGGCCAGGTTCACGAGCAGCGACGACCCGCCGCTGCTGACGAGCGGCAGCGGGATGCCCTTGGTCGGCATCAGCCCGAGCACGACGCTCAGATTGACGAGAGCCTGCGCCACCACCATCAGGGTGATGCCCAGGGCCAGGAACGCGCCGAACCGGTCGGGCGCACTGACGGCCGCGCGCAGGCCGCGCCAGGCGATGATGCCGAAGCACAGCACCACGAAGGTGGCGCCGAGCAGGCCGAGTTCCTCCGAGATCACCGCGAAGATGAAGTCGGTCTGGGGCTCGGGCAGGTAGAACAGCTTCTGGATGCCGCCCATCAGGCCGCGCCCGAACGTGCCGCCGCTGCCGACGGCGATGAGCGACTGGATGATGTGATAGCCGCCGCCAAGCGGGTCGTCCCACGGGTTGAGGAAGGCCAGGAAGCGACGGCGCCGGTAATCGGCCGACATCAGCAACACGTAGGCGACCGGCAGACCGACGAGCGCCAGGCCGAAGAAGTAGCGGTAGCTGAGTCCGGCCGCCATCACCATGCCGGCCACGACGATGGCCAGGGCGACCGCGGTGCCGAAGTCGGGCTCGAGCAGGATGAGCCCGGCCAGCCCGCCGACGATGAGGGCCAGCGGCGGCAAGGCATAGGTCACGTCGTTGATCCGGTGCATGCGCCGGTCGAGCGTGAAGGCCGTGAAGAAGATCGCCGCCACCTTGGCCAGCTCCGAGGGCTGGATGCCGAAGCCGCCGACGCCGAACCAGCGGCGGGATCCGTTGATCGGGCGCGAGAAGAGCACCGCCACGAGCATCACACCGACGACGCCGACGACGGCCCAGATCAGCTGTTCGTTGCGGTAGGTGCGGTAGTCGATCCGCATGACGATCGACAGCACCGCCAGGCCGAGGACCGCCCACAGCCCCTGCCGGATGACGAAGTGGTAGGGCTGCTCGTAGCGCTCGAGCGCGATCATCGCCGAGGCGCTGTAGACCATCACGACGCTGATGCACACGAGTGCCAGGGTCGCCAGGAACAGCCACTTGTCAGACTGAAGCTTCCGCGCCATACTCTCCCGCCCTGGGGCCCGCCCCACAGGAACCGGCCTCTAAAGTGCCGGGGACATCGAACCGAAACATCTGTCCGGGCGCCGCCGCGGCGTCCGGCCCCTCGACGGACCGCATGAGTTCGCGAGGGGTCAGCAGTCATCAGCCAAGTGGGGGACTGGGACACCAGCCACACAGACCAAGGCAGCCTGCGCTCCCAGCGACCGGCTCCCATTCGCCACCACCCGGCTGATGACTGCTCACCTCTCGATCGAACTCACCGTGCTCGTGCTCTATCCCTCCCTGGTAGCGGTCACTGACCGCTGACCCCGTTCCCCGCCCTCACTTGCTCTCCGCCGCCCAGCTTCGCGACCTCCTCCTTGAACGCCCGGCCGCGGGCCGCGTAATCGGGGAACATGTCGAAGCTCGAACAGGCCGGCGCCAGCAGCACGAGGCCGCCCGGCGTGGCCAGCGCATGCGCCTGGCGCACGGCGGCGGCCATCGAGGCCGCTTCCTCGACCGGCACCACCCCGGCCAGCGCCGCCACCACCAGCGGCCGCGCCTCGCCGATGGCCACCACCGCCCGGCCGTGGGCGCGGAGCGGACCGGCCAGATCCTCGAACCGGCCGCCCTTGTACTTCCCGCCCACGATCGCCACCACGCCGGAGAAGCTCTCGATCGAGCGCGCCGCGGCGTCCACGTTGGTGGCCTTCGAGTCGTTCACGAAGCGCACGCCGCCGACTTCGCCGACCGGCTCCATCACGTGCTCGAGGCCGGTGAAGGCCGAGAGGGCCGTCATCATGCCGTCGACCGACGCGCCGGCCAGATGGCTGATGGCCGTGGCGGCGACCACGTTCGAGGCCATGTGGCGTCCGGGCAGCCGGGCCACCCCGAGCGGCACGAGCGCGAGTTCGCCGTCCGAGGTGCGGTGCCGCACGATGCCGTCGCGGACGTAGACGCCGTGCGCCAGCGGACGCGTCGCCGAATAGCACAGCTCGCGCGCCGCGCCGATGCCGAGCGACAGCGTCTCGGGCTGGTCGGCGTTCAGCACGCGCCAGTCGCCTGGGCCCTGGTTGGCGAAGACCTTCTGCTTGGCCTGCGCGTAGGCGGCCAGGTCGGGGTGGCGATCGAGATGGTCGGTGGACAGGTTCAGCAGCGCCGCGATCCACGGGTGGAAGGTGTCGGTAGCTTCGAGCTGGAAACTGCTGGCCTCGACCACGTGCACCGTGTCGGGCGTGGACTGGTCGACGTGCGCGCTGAGCGGCACGCCGATGTTGCCGCCGACCAGCACCTTGCGGCCCGAGGCCTCGAGCATCTTGCCGACGAGCGTGGTGGTGGTCGACTTGCCCTTGGTGCCGGTGATGGCGATGATGCGGCCCTGGAGCCAGCGCGCCGCCAGTTCGAGTTCGCCGATCACGGGAACGCCGGCGCTGCGCGCCGACACCAGTTCGGGCAGCTCCGGCGGCACGCCGGGACTGGTCACGATCAGGTCCACGGCGGTGAACAGGCCGGCCTGGTGGCCGCCGAGGTCGAGCGTCACCCCGGCGCGGCGCAGGCGCTCGGCGTCGGGGATGTCCGAGGCGCGGTCGGTCAGGGTGACCCGCGCGCCCCGCGACACGAGCAGTTCCGCGGCGGCGCGGCCGCTGCGCGCGGCCCCGACGACCAGCACCTGGCGTCCGGCCACCGAGAACGGCTGCCCCTGAGGCCCGCGCGGCGAGGTGTGGGGCGCGCTCATCGCAGCTTCAACGTGGTCAGGCTGAACAGGGCGAAGAGAATCGCCACGATCAGGAACCGGGTGATGACCTTCGGCTCGCTCCAGCCGACGAGCTCGAAGTGGTGGTGGATGGGGGCCATGCGGAACATCCGCTTGCCCGTCAGCTTGAAGGAGCCCACCTGCAGGATCACCGACAGCGCCTCGATGACGAAGACGCCGCCGACGATGCCGAGCAGGATCTCCTGCTTGATCAGGATGGCGACGGTGCCGAGGGCGCCGCCCAGAGCCAGCGAGCCGACATCGCCCATGAAGATCTCGGCGGGATAACAGTTGTACCAGAGGAACCCGAGGCTCGCCCCGACGAGGGCGCCGCAGAACACCGTCAACTCGGCTGCGAGCGGGATGCGCACGAGCAGCAGGTACTCGGCAAACACCGCGTGGCCGGTCACGTAGGCCAGCGCGGTGAAGCAGGCGGCGGCGACCGCGAAGGTGCTGATGGCCAGCCCGTCGAGGCCGTCGGTGAGGTTGACCGCATTCGACGAGAAGGTCAGGAGCAGCACCGAGAACGGCAGGTAGAACCAGCCGAGGTCGGGAATCAGCTGCTTGAAGAACGGGAAGATCAGCCGGGTGTTGTACTGGTTGCGCGAGGCCAGCCACAGCAGCGTGCCGCCCACCACCAGGCCCACCAGCATCTGTCCGGCCAACTTGTAGCGCGGCGCCAGACCGCCCGACGACCGCCGGGTGATCTTCAGGTAGTCGTCGATGAAGCCGACCCCGCCGAAGGCCGCGGTCGAGAGCACGGCAATCCAGATGAAGGGGTTGGTCAGGTCGGCCCAGAGCAGCGTCGGCACGAGCGCCGCCGCGAGGATGAGCAGACCGCCCATCGTCGGCGTGCCGGCCTTGGCGCGATGCGACTGCGGGCCCTCCTGGCGGATGACCTGCCCGATCTGGAACTCGCGCAGCCGGCGAATCAGCCACGGCCCCATCACCAGCGAGATGACCAGCGCCGAGATGCTGGCGGCCGCGGTCCGGAAGGTGATGTAGCGGGTGACGTTGAGGGCGCCGACCTGCGGGGACAACGAGAAGAGGAGGTGATACAGCATCACGCCCCTCCCACGAGACGGGCCACGACCCGGTCGGTGCCGATGCCGCGCGAGCCCTTCACGAGCAGCAGATCGCCGGCCCGCAGGTCCGCGCCGATGAGGGCGGCGGCTTCGTCGCTGGTGGCCACGTGGGTGACGGCCCGGGCCGCGAGGCCATGGCGCACCGCCGCGGTCCCGAGGGTCCGCGCCGCGTCGCCGCCCACGGTGACGAGCCGCTCCACGCCGGCCGCGGCCACCGCGGCGCCACATTCGTCGTGCAGGCGCAGCGACTCGTCGCCGAGTTCCAGCATCTCGCCGATGACGGCCAGGCGCCGTCCGGCGGGACGGCTCGAGGCCAGCACCTCGAGCGAGCCCTGGAGCGCCGCCGGGCTGGAGTTGTAGGTGTCGTCGAGCACGGTGGCCCCCGACGGCGTCTGCAGCAGCGTGCCCCGGTGCGCCGCCGGCGCCAGCTGGCGCAGGCGCGTCGGCGATGGCCGTGAGTTCGATGCCGAGTTCGACGCCGACCGCGACGGCGGCCAGGGCGTTCAACAGGTGACCGCGCCCGGGCAGGGCCAGGGTCAGCGTCAGCGGGCCGGCCGGCGTGTCCACGGCCGCGGCGGTGCCGGCCACCCCGCGATCGTCGACGGCCGCGGCGCGCACCGTGGCTCCCGGGGCCAGGCCGAAGGTCACCACCTTGCCGGGGAAGCCGGCGGCGCGAGCCATGACCAGCGGGTCGTCGGCGTTGGCGACGAGCAGCGTGCCCGCGTCGGCCTGCTCGAGGATCTCGCCCTTGGCCTCGGCAATGGCCGCGCGCGAGCCGAAATAGCCGATGTGCGCGTCGCCGACGTTGGTCCACACCCGCACGTCGGGCTCGGCCAGCCCCACGAGCACGCGAATCTCGCCGGCGTGGTTCATGCCGAGTTCCATCACGGCCACGTCGGGACAGGAGCGCAGTTCGACGAGCGACAAGGGCAGGCCGAGATGGTTGTTCAGGTTGCCGCGGTTCTTCACGACGCGGTAACGCGCGCCGAGCACGGCGGCGATGGCGTCCTTGGTCGTGGTCTTGCCGGCGCTGCCGGTGATGGCCACGACCCGCGCGCCCGAGGCGCGGCGCACGGCGCGGCCGAGGTCCTGCAGCGCCTTGAGGGTGTCGGCCACTTCCACGACCACTGCCGTGCCGGTGTCGGCAGGCAGCCCGTGGCGCGTCTGCACCACGACACCCGCGGCGCCGCGAGCCAGCGCCGCCGGCACGAAGGCGTGCCCGTCGCGCGCCGCCACGATGGCGAAGAACAGCTCGCCGGGCGCCAGCGCGCGGGAGTCGATGGTCGCCGGACCGAGGCGCTGCGCCGGCGAACCGGCCACGAGCCGCCCGCCGAGGGACGCCGCCAGGTCCGCTGCCGAGTAGGTGCCGTGCTCGAGGCGCATGGTCAGGCCATCCTCGGGTGACGGCGCGCGAGCGCGCCCTTGGCCACTTCGGCGTCGTCGAACGGCAACACCCGGGCGCCGATGTGCTGGGTCTTCTCGTGACCCTTGCCGGCGATGAGCACCAGATCGCCGGTGCGAGCGGAGGTCACCGCCTTCTCGATGGCCGCCGCGCGATCGACGATGGCCACCACCTCGGGCGTGCGGCCCGAGGCCGCCTCGCCGGCGGGAATGCCGCGGCGGATTTCCTCGATGATGGCCGCGGGATCCTCGCTGCGCGGGTTGTCCGAGGTGATGACCACGACGTCGCTGAGCCGCGCCGCCACCATCCCCATCAACGGACGCTTGGTGCGATCGCGATCGCCGCCGCAGCCGAACACCGTCACCACCCGGCCGCGGGCCAGCGGGCGCGCGGTCTCGACCAGGTTGCGCAGCGCGTCGTCGGTGTGCGCGTAGTCGACGACGACGGTGATGTCGTCGCCGGCCTGCGAGACGAGCTCGAAGCGGCCGGGCACGCCGGCCAGACGGGCCAGGCCGTCGCTGATGGCCGGGCCCGGGACGCCCAGCACGCTGGCCGCCGCGGTCGCCGCCAGCAGGTTGTAGACGTTGGGCCGGCCGACGAGGGACGACTCGATCTCGACCGGGCCGCCCGGCGTGGTGGCGCGGAAGCGCACGCCGTGCAGGTCCATCGACAGCCCTTCGGGGCGGACGTCGGCGGGCTGCTGGATGCCGTAGGTGAGCGACGTGGCGCAGACCTGGGTCAGCGCCGCGGCCCGTGGATCGTCGGCGTTGATCACGCCCGGGGCGGACGGCTCGAGCATCTCGAAGAGGCGCCGCTTGGCCGCGAAGTACTGCTCCATGTCGGCGTGGAAATCGAGATGGTCGCGGGTCAGGTTGGTGAAGATCGCCGCGGCGAAGCGCATGCCGTCGACGCGCCGCAGCGCCAGCGCGTGCGACGACACTTCCATCACGCACGAGCGGTTGCCGGCGGCGATCATCTCGCGCAGCAGCCCCTGCACCTCGGGCGCCTCGGGCGTCGTCCGCGCCGCCTCGCGCGCCTGGTTGCCGACGCGGTAGTTGACGGTGCCGAGCACGCCCGCCGACAGGCCCGCCGCATCGAGCACCGAGGCGAGCAGGTAGGCGGTCGTGGTCTTGCCGTTGGTGCCGGTGACGCCAACGACCGGAATCTCGCGGCTCGGGTGGCCGTGGACCGCGGCGCCGAGCAGCGCCAGGGCGAGCCGGCCGTCGCTGGCCACGATCCAGGGCGTGTCGACGCCGGCCGGCCGGGTGCTCTCGCTCACGATCAGCGACGCGCCGTTGGCGACGGCCTCGGGGACGAAGGCGACGCCGTCGGCCTTGAGGCCCTTCAGCGCCACGAAGATCCCGCCCGCTTCCGCCCGGCGTGAGTCGCACGTCACCGCATGGACCGCGGCCGCCGGATCGAGTCCCTCGCTCGTCCGCACGAGCGCGCCGAGCGCGGCGAGGACGTCGCCTATCGTCACGGCAGGGTCCCCGCCGGCCCGCGGCCGGACCGGCCGAGGCCACGATCGAGCATGAGCGTGCAGGCGCCGCCCACGGCCACGGTCTGGCCAGCTTCGGGATACTGCGCCACCACCAGCCCCGAGCCCTGCACCTTGGCCGACACGCCCAGGCGGGCCACGCGGCGCAGCGCTTCGCGCGCGCTCAGACCGACCAGGTCGGGCATGGTCCGGCCGCCGGCGGCGTCGACGGTGATGACCTTGGCCGGGCCCGGGGATTCAGGACGGGCAGCTGCTGGTGGCGCGCAACCAGCACCGGCGGCGCCGGGAACACGGTGGGGGCCGCGCCGACGTGGCGCAGGGCGGCGTCGGCGATGCGCTGGAAGATCGGCCCGGCCACCGAGCCGCCGTAGTAATAGCCGTTGCGCGGCGTGTCGACGACGACGACCAGGGCGAAGACCGGCTTGCGCGACGGCACGAAGCCGGTGAACGACACGTTGTAGTCGCTGTGCGAATAGGCCCCGCGCACCAGCTTCTGCGCCGTGCCGGTCTTGCCGGCGACGGTGAAGCCCTCGACCTGCGCCCAGCCCTTGCCGGTGCCTCTCGTCACGACGTCTTCCATGATGGTCGTGAGCTCGGCGGCCGTGCGGGCGCTGATGACGCGGCGCACTTCCTTGATCTCGGTGGCGGTGCGCTCGCCGTCGCGCACGACGGCCCGCACCACGTGCGGCCGGAGCAGCCGTCCGCCGTTGGCCACCACCGCGGTGGCCGTGACCATCTGCAGCGGCGTCACACCCACCTGGTAGCCCATCGAGACCGAGGCCACGGCGCTGTCGTCGAGCCGCTTCGGGTTCCAGACGATGCCGGGGCTCTCGCCCGGGAAGTCGTGCGAGGTGGTGCGGCCGAAGCCGAAGCGGCTGACGTATTCGCCGAGCCGGTCGCGGCCGAGCCGCAATCCGACCTTGATGGCCCCGACGTTGCTCGACTTGACGATCGCCTCGGCGAAGCTGAGCACGCCGTAATGGTGCGTGTCGTCGATCTGGCGCGACTTGAAGCGGATGAACCCGGGGCTGGTGTCGATGAGGTCGGTGGGCTTGATCACCCCTTCTTCGAGCGCCGCCGAGGCGGTGACCAGCTTGAAGGTCGATCCGGGCTCGTAGAGGTCGGTGACCGCGCGGTTCTTGCGCTGTTCGGCCGTGGCCGCCGCGAAGCTGTTGGGGTTGAAGGTCGGGTAGCTGGCCATCGCGAGGATCTCGCCGGTGCCCGGATCCATCACGATGGCGGTGCCGCCCTCGGCCCGGTTGGCGATCACCCCCGCCGCCAGTTCGCGCTCGACGATGTGCTGCAGGTACTCGTCGATGGTCAGCTCCAGCGTGGCGCCCATGGTGGGCGGCACGGTGAGGCTGCTGAAGGCGCGCCGGCGCGCGTCGATCTGGACCAGGATCTTGCCGGGGTGGCCGCTGATGACCTTGTCGTAGGCGGCCTCGATGCCGCCGAGGCCGAGGTTGTCGACGCCGACATAGCCGAGCACCTGCGCGCCCAGTTCCTTGTTGGGATAGAAGCGCCGGCTCTCCTTCATGAAGCCGATGCCCTCGAGGTCGAGCGCGGCCACGCGCTGCGCGACCCGCGGCGACACGAAGCGGGCCACGTAGGCGAAGGCGCCGCCCTTGGCCAGGCGCGCCTCGAGTTCCTTGCGCTCCGCGGTGCGGCAGTTCTCGAGGGCGCCGCACAGCGCCCGCGCCGCCGCCGGGGCGTCGGCGATCTCCGAGGGCACGGCGTAGACCGAGTCCACGTCGACGCTGTAGGCGAGCAGCCGGCCGTTGCGATCGCGAATCTCGCCCCGCCGGGCCTGCGCCGAGACGACGCGGTTCTGCTGCCGGTCGGCGCGGGCCCGCAGGTCGGCATACTGGAAGACCTGCAGGTAGACGAGCCGGGCCTCGATGCCGACGGCCCAGACCGCCAGGCAGAGGGCAGCCACGAAGGCGCGCCTCCGGATCGTGCGGCGCCAGTCGTTCAGGGTCGGGTCAGCCATCGAGATCCACCGGGTCTTGCCTTAGCGCGAGGCGACGACCGAACGGGCCGGCGGCTCCGCCGACAGCACTCGCTCGAGCACGATGGCGTCGCCGGACTTCGGCGCGACCATCCCGAGGCGCGTGGTCGCCAGCCGCTCGATCCGCTGCGGCGCGCGCAGGGTCTCGAGCTCGAGGCGCAGATGCTGGCGCGCGGCATCTTCCACGGCGCGTTCCTTCTGCATCTGCTCGATGCGGTAGCCGTGGCGGATGAGCTCGAAGTGCTGCCAGGCGTCGAACATCACGACCAGCACCAGCAGCACGCCGATGCCGAGCGACACCCACAGCTCGCGCTGGCGCCGCTCGTCCACCTCGCGGACGATGGCGTTGTTGCGGACGTCCTTCTTGATGGCGTACTCGAAGGCTTCGACGTGTTCCATGGCGCCCTCCTCCGGCTCAAGCCAGTCGTTCCGCCGCCCGCAGCTTGGCGCTGCGGGCGCGCGGGTTCAGAGCGATCTCCGCGTCGCTCGGGCTGATCGGCCGTCCGGTCAACACCTTGACGACGCCGTCGGTGCGGTCGAGCGCGCGCAGCGTGTGCTTCACGATCCGATCCTCGAGCGAGTGGAAGCTGATGATCACCAGCCGTCCGCCCGCCTGCAGCCGCACCGCCGCGCGGCGCACGAACTCGTCGAGCCGGTCGAGCTCGCCGTTGACCCAGATGCGCAGCGCCTGGAAGGTGCGCGTGGCCGGATCGATGCGCTGCCAGCCCTGGCCCGACAACGCCCGGCGCACGATGGCCGCGAGCTGACCGGTCGTCTCGATCGGGGCGCGGTCGCGCGCCATCACGATGCCGCGGGCGACGCGGCGCGAGCGCCGCTCTTCGCCGAACTGGTAGATGACGTCGGCCAGGTCGGTTTCCTCGACAGAGGCCAGCCGTTCGGCCGCCGTCTGCCCTTGTGACTGGTCCATGCGCATGTCGAGAGGCTCGTCGCGACGGAAGCTGAAGCCGCGGCCCTCGGCATCGAACTGCATCGAGGAGACGCCCAGGTCGGCCAGTGCCCCGGCCACCGAGGCCACACCCAGGGAATCGAGCACCGTGTCGACGGTGCGGTAGTCGGCATGCACGAGTTGCACCCGCGCGCCGAACGGTTCGAGCGCGCGACCCGCCAGCGCCAGCGCCTGCCGATCGCGATCGAGGCCGATGACGCGCCCGGCGCCGTGCTCGAGCAGGGCGCGCGTGTGGCCGCCGAGGCCGAGCGTGCAATCCACGAACGTGCCGCCGCCCTCGGGCTGCAACAGCCGCGTCGCCTCGTCCACCATCACCGGGAGGTGCTGCGGCAGGTCCACGTCCGACACGGATGGCTCGTTTCTTTGCTAGATGCCGTAGTCGGCCAACGCCCGCGCGTCGTCGTCAGAGAACGGCTCGCGGATGAGCTTGGCCAGGAACCGCTCGTGGTTCCAGACCTCGAGATAGTCGTATTTGCCGAGCACGTCGACTTCGCCGGTCATGAACGCGGATTCACGCACGCGGGGCTGGATGAGGACCCGGCCCTGCTGGTCGAATTCGGCGACTTGCCCGTAGAAATTGACGCGATCGAGGAATTTCAGCCGCGCCGGGTGCGTGGAGGGCGCTTGGGCGAGCTTGCGCTCGATGTCGAGCCAGACCGGCATCGGGTAGATGCGTACCGAATCGCCGGAAAGACTGGTGACGAAGACCTCCCGTCCGTGTTCCTCTTGGATCACGGCGCGAAAGGCGTTAGGGATCTTGAGCCGGCCTTTGTCGTCGATCTTTGCCGGTGAGTTCCCTCGAAGCACGGTTACTCCACTCCAGTCCAGAAATGACCACCGGAATCGTAGAGGACAGTGCCGAAGGTGTCAACTAAGTTGTACGGAATATTGGGCTTACGTGTTTTGTTCGCCGTGCCGTCGGGAAACGACACCACAAGCGCTGTCGCTTTATCTTCGCCTGTGTCGCCGCATGCTACCATGAGCGGTTTCGTTCGAGGCCCGTTTTTACATGAGTTCCCCCGCAATCCCGCTGGTGCAGGTCGCCTGACCGATGGCCGTGCGCACCGTGCTCGTCTGTGAGACCCAGGTGCCGCTGGTGCGCGGCGGCGCGGAGTTGCTCGTGCGTCAGTTGGTTGACGAGTTGCGCCAGCGCGGGTTCGAGACCGATCGGGTGTCGATCCCGTTCAAGTGGTATCCCAGGGACGAATTGCTGCCCCACGCCGCGGTCTGGGGCCTGCTCGAC
This sequence comes from uncultured Acidobacteriota bacterium, assembly GCA_963834325.1. Lineage (GTDB taxonomy): Bacteria > Acidobacteriota > Vicinamibacteria > Vicinamibacterales > UBA2999 > CADEFD01. The sequence goes on along the minus strand of CAWIBL010000011.1, from coordinate 1,529,857 downwards.
CTCAGCGAGAGCAACGGCCGGCCCATCGACCTGGTCATCGGCACCAAGTTCCCGACCTATCTGGCCCGCCATCCACGCAAGGTGTGCTGGCTGGTCCACCAGCATCGCGCGGCCTACGAACTCGCCTCCACCGAGTATTCGGACTTCGGCCACGACGAGATCGACGTGGCCCTGCGCGATCGGCTGATGGCCATCGACGAGCGGGCGCTCGGCGAGTGCGTCGGCCGTTACACCATCTCGCGCACCGTCAGCGAGCGGCTGCAGCGCTACAACGGCCTCGACTCCACGCCCCTCTATCACCCGCCGCTGCTCGCCAGCCGCCTGGCGCCCGGTCCATACGGCAACTACGTGCTCTCGGTGGCGCGTCTCGAGCAGAACAAGCGCGTCGATCTCACGGTCCGCTCGGTGGCCCACTGGCCCGAACCGCTCACGCTCGTGGTCGTCGGCGAGGGCAGCCACCGCCGGTTCGTCGAGCGCGCGGCGGAAGAGGCCGGCGTCGCCCACCGCGTCACGTTCCTCGGCGCGGTCAACGACCACGACCTGCCGGCGCTCTATCAGCACGCCCTCGCCGTCGTCTACGTGCCGTTCGACGAGGACTACGGCCTGGTGACGCTGGAGGGTTTCCTTGCCGCCAAGCCCGTCGTCACCGCCGTCGACTCCGGCGGCACACGCGAATTCGTCGAGGACGGCGTGACCGGGCGGGTCACGGAGCCCGACCCGCGGGCCGTCGGCGAGGCCATCGCCGAACTCCACGCGGCGCGGCACGTGGCGGCGGCCCTGGGCGCGGCCGGCCGCGAGCGCGCCACCGCCATCACCTGGGATCAGGTCATCGACCGGCTCGTTTCACATGGCTGATGCAACTCCGTCCGCCGCCACGGCGCCCACCGCGCTGGTCCTCCTGCCCACCTACAACGAGCGGGAGAACCTGCCCGAGATCGCGGCGCTGCTGCTGGCGCAGCCGAACGTGCGCGTGCTGGTCATCGACGACGGCTCGCCCGACGGCACCGGCCAGATTGCCGACGCCCTCGCCGCGCAGAGCGGCGGCCGCCTGACGGTGATGCACCGGACCGGCAAGCGGGGCCTCGGCCGGTCGTATCTCGACGGCATGAAGGCGGCGCTGGCCACCGGCGCCGAGCTGGTGTTCCAGATGGACGCCGACCTGTCGCACGATCCGAAGTACGTGGCCGACCTGGTGGCCGCGTCGGGCCGCGCCGACATCGTCATCGGTTCCCGCTACCTGCAGGGCGTGAGCGTGGTGAACTGGCCACTGCGGCGGCTCATGCTCTCGACGTTCGCCAACTGGTATGTCCGCACGGTCACCGGCATGAAGGTCCGCGACTGCACCGCCGGCTTCCGCTGCTGGCGCCGCGACGCCATTGCCCGCATGCCGCTCGACCTCATCACCTCCGACGGCTATTCCTTCCAGGTCGAAACCCTGTTCCTGGCGCTCGAGGCCGGGTGCACGGTGACCGAAGTGCCGATCGTCTTCGTCGAGCGGCGCGTCGGCGCGTCGAAGATCTCCGGCGGCGTCATCCGCGAGTCGTTCTGGACGCCGTGGCGGCTGCTGCTCCGCCGGGCCTTTGGCCGCCGGCCGGGGGCGGCCGCGAGATACAATTCTTCCGGCTCGTAATCATGCCCCCGCCGCCCGCACCCCACAGCCTCAGCATCTTCTTCCCGGCCTACAACGACGCCGGGACGATTGCCAGTCTCGTGATCCGCGCGTTGCACGTGGCCGGGACGCTGACGCCCGACTACGAGGTCATCGTCGTCAACGACGGCAGCCAGGACGAGACCCCGGAGATCCTCGACGAGCTCGCGCGTCTCTACCCGGCGCACTTCCGGGTCGTGCACCACGCCGTCAACCGCGGCTACGGCGGGGCGCTGCGCAGCGGCTTCGCCGCGGCCACCAAGGACCTGGTGTTCTACACCGACGGCGACGCGCAGTACGACCCGGGGGAGGTCGCGGACTTGTGGCAGGCGCTGACCGAGCCGGTCGACTGGGTGAACGGGTGGAAGATCAGCCGCTCCGATCCCTGGCACCGCATCGTCATCGGCCGGCTCTATCACCACAGCGTGAAGCGCCTCTTCGGCCTCACCGTGCGCGACGTCGATTGCGACTTCCGCCTGATGCGCCGCCGCATCTTCGACACGGTGCGCCTCGAGAAGAACAGCGGCGTCATCTGCCTGGAGATGATGAAGAAGTTCAAGGACGCGGGCTTCCGCGTCGCCGAGGTGCCAGTGCACCACTATCACCGCACGCACGGCACCTCGCAGTTCTTCAACTTCCCGCGCGTGGCCCGCACCATGGCCGACGTGATGAAGTTGTGGTGGGCGCTGGTCATCCGCCGCGAACACCTGCGCGCGCCCGCCGGCGCGCCCGCCGCGGCCCGGCCGGGGCAGGGGCCACGCTGACGTGAGCGCCGACTTCTACCGCGGGCGCCGCGTGATGATCACCGGCGGGCTCGGCTTCATCGGCAGCAACCTGGCCATCCGCCTCGCCGACCTCGGCGCGGAGGTGCTGCTCGTCGACTCGCTCATCCCGGATTCGGGCGGCAACCTGTTCAACATCGAGCCGGTGAAGGATCGCGTGCGGCTCAACGTCGCCGACGTGCGCCAGGCCAGCACCATGAACTATCTGGTGCGCGGCCAGGACGTGATCTTCAACCTCGCCGGCCAGGTCAGTCACATCGACAGCATGCGCGACCCGCACACCGACCTCGAGGTGAACTGCCGGGCCCAGCTGACGCTGCTCGAGGCCTGCCGCCACCACAACCCCGGCGCCAAGGTGGTCTACGCCGGCACCCGGCAGGTCTATGGCCGCCCCGAGTCGCTGCCGGTCACCGAGGCGCATCTCGTCCGCCCCACCGACGTCAACGGCATCAACAAGGTCGCCGGCGAGTACTACCATCTGCTCTACAACAACGTCTTCGGGGTGCGCGCCTGCTCGCTGCGTCTGACCAACGTCTACGGCCCGCGGCAGCTGATCCGCCACAACCGCCAGGGCTTCATCGGCTGGTTCGTGCGCCTGGCCCTCGACGGCCGCGAGATCCAGGTATTCGGCGACGGTTCGCAGGTGCGCGACCTCGTGCACGTCGACGACGCCTGCGCGGCCTTCCTGCTGGCCGGGGCCAGCGACACGGTGAACGGCGAGGTCTTCAACGTCGGCGGCGCGGAGCACTGGAGCCACGCCGAGCTCGTCAAGCTGCTGGTGTCGCTGGCCGAGGGCGCGTCCTTCCGCTTCGTCGAGTGGCCGCCCGAGAAGAAGCTCATCGACATCGGCAGCTTCTACGCCGACTCGACGCGGTTCATGCCAGGCCACCGGCTGGAGCCCGACCATCGGGCTGCGCGACGGCCTGACCGCGCACGCTGGCCTACTACCGCGCGCACTACGACGCCTACGTCGACGGGGCCGCGGCGTGAACGGCGCCCATGCGCGTGCCGTTCAACGTGCTGCGGCCGGGCGACGACCGCGAGGCGATTGCCGGCGCCATCGCCCGGGTCATCGACTCGGGCTGGTTCGTGCTCGGTCCGGAAGTCGCGGCCTTCGAACAGGAGTTCGCGGCTGCCGTCGGCGCGGCCCACGCCGTCGGCGTCAACACCGGCACCGACGCCATCGCGCTGGCCCTGCGCGCCCTGGACATCGGCCCCGGCGACGAGGTCATCACCTCGCCCCTGTCGGCGGCCTACACCGCGCTGGCCATCGACATGGCCGGGGCCCGACCGATCTTCGCCGACATCGACCCCGAGCGCCTCACGCTCGACCCGGCCGCGGTGGAAGCCGCCATCACGCCGCGCACCCGCGCCCTCGTGCCGGTGCATCTCTACGGCCAGCCGGCCGACATGGACCGGCTCTCCGCCATTGCCGCCCGCCACCGGCTGGCGGTGGTCGAAGACGCCTGCCAGGCGCATCTGGCCACGCACCGCGGCGTGCCCCTCGGCCGCGGCTCGGCGGCGGCGGCCTACAGTTTCTATCCCACGAAGAACCTCGGCGCCCTCGGCGACGGCGGCGCGATCACGACCGACGACGCGGCCCTGGCCGAGCGGCTCACGCGCCTGCGCAACGGCGGCCAGACCAGCCGCTACCACCACGGCGAGCGCGGCGTGAACAGCCGGCTCGACGAGCTGCAGGCGGCCATCCTGCGGGCCCGGCTGCCGCACTTGGCGGCCGCCACCGGGGCCCGCCGGAGCCTCGCTGCAGAGTACCGCGCGCGCCTTCACACCGCGGCAGTGCAAGTTCCGCGCGAGTTCGATGCCGGTCACGTGTACCATCTGTTCCCGGTGCTCGTCGCCGACCGCGACCGTTTCCAGACCCACATGCGCGACGCCGGTGTCGAGACGCTGATTCATTATCCCGTGCCGATTCCGCGGCAGCCAGCCGCGGCGGCTTGGTCCCCCGCGCAGTGCCCGATTGCCGATCGCGTGTGCGAGAGCGTCGTGTCGCTGCCGTTGTATCCGTCGCTCTCGGCCGCCGCTGTGGCCGAAGTGGCCGCCGCCGTGGCGGCGTTTTCGAGGTGAGCACATGCGAGTTCTGATTACGGGCGGCGCGGGCTTCGTCGGTTCGCACCTGTCCGAGGCCCTGTTGGCTGCCGGCCATCACGTGCACATCGTCGACGATCTCTCGACCGGGTCGATCGACAACGTTTCGCACCTGAAGGCGAACCAGCACTTCGGCTACACCATCGACACGGTCTTCAACGAGCAGCTCACCGCCGAGCTCGTCGACCACGCCGATGTCGTCTTCCACCTGGCGGCGGCCGTGGGCGTCAAGCTCATCGTCGAGCGGCCGGTGCACACCATCGAGTGCAACGTGCACGGCACCGAAGTCGTGCTGCGCCACGCCAACAAGAAGAAGAAGCTGGTGCTGATGGCCTCGACCTCCGAGGTCTACGGCAAGAGCACCGACGTGCCCTTCCGCGAGGACGCCGACCTGGTGCTCGGCGCCACCACCCGGCACCGCTGGGCCTACGCCTGCAGCAAGATGCTCGACGAGTTCCACGCGCTGGCCTACTACAAGGAGCGCAAGCTGCCGGTCGTGGTCTTCCGCCTGTTCAACACCGTGGGGCCGCGCCAGTCGGGTCAGTACGGCATGGTCCTGCCCAACTTCGTGCGCCAGGCGCTGGCCAACGAGCCGATCACGGTGTTCGGCGACGGCACGCAGAGCCGCAGCTTCACCTACGTCGGCGACGTCGTGCGCGGCCTCCTGGCCCTGATGCAGGAGTCCAAGGCCATCGGCCAGGTGTTCAACATCGGCAACGTCGAAGAAGTCACCATCCGCCAGCTGGCCGAGCGGGTCAAGGCCGCCGCCGGCTCGACCTCGTCGATCGTGACGATTCCCTACGAGCAGGCCTACGATGCCGGCTTCGAGGACATGCCGCGGCGGGTGCCGGATTTGAGCAAGATCCACGGCCTGGTCGGCTACGAGCCCAAGGTCCAGCTGGACGAAATCATCCAGCGGGTCATCGAGGACTTCCGCGCGCGCTGATCCGACGGACCCGGGCGTATACTGGATCCATGGTCCGGGTCTGCTTCACTCTGCTGGCGCTGCTCGTGGCGCTGCCCGCCTGGGCGCAACAGCTCAAGCTCGACATCCGCGACGGGCTCGTCACCCTCTCGGCCGACAACGTGCCCGTGCGCCAGGTGCTGGCCGAATGGGCCAAGGTGGGCGGCACCCGCGTGGTCGGGGCCGAACGCATCGCCGGTCCGCCCCTGACCCTGAGCCTCGAGGGCGTGCCCGAAGCCAAGGCCCTCGACATCATCCTGCGCGGCGCGGCCGGCTACGTCGCGGCGGCCCGGCCCGTGCCAGGGGTCGGCGGCGTCGATGTACGACCGCATCCTGGTGCTGGCCACGAGCACGCCGCCGGCTGGCGCTGCCGCGGGCGGCGCGGCCGGGCCGGCAATCGTCCCGGCCCTGGCAATCGCTTCGGCGTGCCTCCGGTCGCTGAGGCCGAACCGGTCGTGGAAGCCGTACCCGAACCGCAGGACATGCCCGAAACGGCGCCGCAGGCCAATCCGTTTGCGACTGCCTTCGGACAGCCCGCCGGCGGGCCGTTTGCGCCTGCTCAGGCGGATGCCGTTCGGGCAGCAGCCCGTGCCGCAGCCCGGCCAGAACCCGTTCCAGCCGGGCGGCGCCTTCTTCCAGCCGGTGCAGCCGCCGCAGCACGGGCGCCCCGACCGAGCTGCCTGGATTTTTTGGCACCGGCGGTTCGGCCGTTCCCGGCATGATTCAGCAGCCGGTGCAGCCGATGCCCCAGCCGGGTCAGCCCGGCAGCACGCGCCCCCGCCCGCAGGGGTAGCCTGGCCCGTCGATGGCCGAGCTCGACCGTTACCGCAGCGACGACCGCCGTGCGCTCGAGCAGTTGTACCGCCGCACCTCCGGACCCGAGGCCGTCGAACGCCTGAAGCTCACCTGGCAGTGGGAGCGCCGCCAGAACCCGGCCGCGCGTGGCGCGAACCCGCCGTGGGTGGTGCGCGAAGGGCCGTCGCTCGTCGGTGCGCTCAACGTCCTCCCCGTTCGCGTCGCCATGTCCGGCCAGGACCTCGCGCGGCGCCTGGCTCAGGGATCCGGTCGTGGCCGCCGAGCGCGACCGGCAGGGCCTGCACGAACTGCTGGTGCGCGCCGGGCACCGCGATACCGACGTCGCCCTGGCCGCGGTCGGTGAGCGACCCGACCCGGGCCGTCCTCGACCGCATGCGGGTGCCCAAGGCGGTGCCGCTGCCCTGTCTCGTGAAGCCGCTCAGCCGGCGGGCGCTCCGCCGTCCCGACTGGCCGCAGCCGGTCAACCGGCTCGTCTCGGCCGTGACGCTGCCGTTCGTGCGGGTGGTGGCCCGGCAGCGCCCGCTGCGCGAATCGGTCGAGGTCGTGCGCCGGCTCGATGCCAGCGCCGATGCCTTGTGGGCGCGCGTCGCGCCCAAGCTCGCCCTGGCCGTGCGCCGCGATGCCGCCTACGTCAACTGGCGCTTCGCCGAGCCGCCGCACGCGCGCTACTCGATCGCGGTGTTGCGCCGCGAGAACGAGGTGGCCGGCTACGCGGTCTACCGCCATGCGCACGAGCCGCGCGGCCGCGTCACCCACCTGGTGGACTTCCTGGCCGACCCCGACGACGATGGCGCGGTGAAGACGCTGCTGCGCTGGGTGGACCGCGAGGCCCTCACCGTGGACTCCGACAAGATCCGCTGCCACGTGCTGCACGGCGGCTTCCGCCGGCTGTTCCGGCGCTCGGGCTACTTCGGCGTGCGGTCGGCGCTGTCGTTGACGGTCAAGATCAACGAACCCGGCACCCCGCGCGCGTTCTACGACACCACGGCCGACTGGCATTTCACCTCCGGTGACGCGGCCCTCGACCACTGACCCGTTTCCTTTTTCGCACGGACCCGACCCATGCCGCTGACCGACACGCTGACCGCCGATATCTCGCGCGCCATGAAAGCCAGGGACGCCACGACGCTGACGGCGCTGCGCATGCTGAAGACGGCGCTGACCAACAAGAGCATCGAGAAGAACCGCGCCCTGGAGCCGGCCGAGGAACTGCAGGTGGTGGGCGCCCTCGTCAAGCAGCGCCGCGATTCGATCGAGCAGTTCAATGCCGCCGGCCGCCAGGAGCTGTCCGCCAAGGAGCAGGCCGAGATCGTCGTGCTCGACGCCTACCTGCCGCCGGCCGCCAGCGACGACGACCTGGCGGCGGCCGTGACCGCCGCGGTCGCCGTCCACCGGGGCGACCTCGGCCAAGGACATGGGCAAGGTGATGAAGGCGGTGATGGCCGACCTGGCCGGCAAGACCGTCGACGGCAAGCGCGTCAACGAGCTCGTCCGGGCCGCGCTGGCGGGCTGATCAAACTATTCGCGCCGATGGTCCGTCTATAGCTCTGAAAGGCCTAGTCAGCCTCTCACCATCCTCCTCGGGCTCCCGCCGCAAGGCCGGGGCCCGATTTTTTTGCCCGTCCGCAGCCGGACGCCGTCCGATTCCGGGCGCGAAGCGGCGTGCTACGCTTCGGGCGGATTACATGGCAACGACGCCTGCCTCGACCGGGCTCGCGCGGTCGGCTGGAGTCGCCGGCGCGGCGACCATGACGAGCCGCATCCTGGGCCTGGTTCGCGAGCAGGTGCTGGCCTACTGGTTCGGCGCCAGCGACTCGATGGACGCCTTCCTGGTGGCCTTCCGCGTCCCCAATCTGGTCCGCGATCTGTTCGCGGAAGGGGCCATGAGCGCCGCCCTCGTGCCCACCTTCAGCCGTACGCTGGCCCTCGAGGGACGGGAGCGCGCCTGGCAGCTCGGCAACGCGATCATGACCGCGCTGGTCCTGGCCACGACCACGCTGGTCGTCGCCGCCATCATCTTCGCGCCGGCGCTCGTGCACCTGCTGGCCGGCGACTTCGCCGCCGTGCCCGGCAAGTTCGAACTCACCGTCGAGCTGACGCGCGTCATGGCGCCGTTCCTCGTGCTGGTCGCCGTCGCCGCCGCCTGCATGGGGATGCTGAACTCGCTCAACATCTTCTTCGTGCCGGCGCTGGCCCCGGCGATGTTCAACGTGGCCTCGATCGTCGTCGGCATCGGCCTCGTCCCGGTGGCCATCTCGATGGGCATCGAGCCGATCCTGGCCATGGCCTACGGCACCCTGGTCGGCGGCGTCGGCCAGATTGCCCTCCAGTGGCCGCCGCTGCGGCGCGAGGGCTTCCGCTTCCGGCCCCGCCTGGACCTGGCCGATCCCGGGCTGCGCCGCGTCCTCACGCTGATGGGTCCGGGCATGGTGGGCCTGGCCGCCACCCAGCTCAACGTCTTCGTCAACACCGTGGTGGCCACCGGCGAGGGCACCGGCGCCGTCTCGTGGCTCACCTACGCCTTCCGCGTGATGTACCTGCCGATCGGTCTCTTCGGCGTGTCGATTGCCACCGCCACGACGCCCGCCATGTCGCGGCTGGCCGCCGCCAACGACCTGCCGCGCATGCGCCACACGCTGGCCTCGGCCATCGCGCTGATGCTCACGCTGAACGTGCCGGCCACGCTCGGTCTCGTGGTGCTGGCCGGCCCGATCGTGCGGCTGCTGTTCGAGCGCGGCAACTTCACCGCCGCCGACACCATGGCCACGGCCGCCGCCGTGCAGCTCTACGCGGTCGGTCTGGTTGGCTACTCGGTCGTCAAGATCGTCTCGCCCACCTTCTACGCCATGGGCCGCAGCCGCACGCCGGCCGCGGTCGGCGTGGCGGCGGTGCTGCTGAATGCCACGCTGAGCGTCACGACGGCGCCGATCTTCGGCTACAAGGCCCTGGCCCTCAGCGCCTCGATTGCCTCGCTGTTCAACGCCGGCACGCTGGCGTGGCTGGCGCGGCGCTCGCTCGGCGGGCTCGAACTCCGGCACGTCGCCGCGACCTTCACGAAGACGCTCATCGCGGCCGGAGCCATGGCCGCGGCGGCCGGGGCGGCCATGGCCGGCCTCGAGATCGTGCTGCCGGGACCATCGCTCTCGGCGCAGTTGCTGCGGTTGGCGGGCGCCATCGGCCTGGCCGTCGCCACGCTCGGCCTCGCCGCTCAGATGCTGCGCATCCGCGAGTTCGAGGAGGTGCGCGACGCCGTGCTGTCGCGTCTCCGGCGCCTGGCGGGCCGGCCGCGCTAGTCCCGGGGAAGCAGGACGTGGAAGCGCGGCTCAGTAGGCGTTGATGAGCGCCGCCCAGCCCACGGCGCGCCCGGCCGAGGGCCCGGCGCCACGGGCGCGGGTGGCCGTGACCGGCGCCGAGCACGTGCCGGTGGCGATGAAGCGCAGCGCCTCGGCCAGCGACGCTTCCTCCGGCGCGCCGAGGTCGTGGTCGAGGTCGTCGCCGGCGACGCAGTCGGCCGCCAGGCCGTCGAAGTAGTCGCCGCGTCCGTCGGCGTTCACCATCGAGAAGGCCACCGGGGCCAGCACCTTGTCGCAGAACGGCAGCCCGTACTGCCCCACCGGCTTGCCGTAGGTGCGGTCGCCCACGACCACCACCGGCATGAACGGCCGCAGCGAGTTGATGACCAGTTCGCTGGCCGACGCCGTGTCCGGCGTGGCAATCACGACCAGCCGGTCGAGCGCGAGCGCGCCGGCCGGATTCGTGAAGCGCAGCGTCTCGTTGCGCCGCACGTTGCGGTCGTTGTGCCGGGACTCGGCAAACACCTGGTCGCGCAGCGGCGAGCCGCCGATCAGGCTGGCCAGGTGGACGGCCACGTCGACCAGGCCGCCGCCGTTGTAGCGCAGGTCGAGCACCAGTTCGCGCACGCCGGCCTCGCGCAGGGCCGCAAAGGCCTCGTCGAGGGCCGCCACCGACGGCCGCACGAAGTTGCGGAAGAACAGGTATCCGACCTTGCGGCCTTCCACCTCGAAGACACTCGTGAGCGACACCGTGGGGATGGTCACGGCGCGCTTGGCGCACGGCCGCCTGGCGGAGGTCGCCGTTCCGCCGCGCGAATGCGATCGTCACCACGACGCCCGCCTGCGCCGGGCCGAAGGCCGTGCCGATCTCGCCGCTCTCGATGAGCGCGCTCACCGCCTGGCCGTCGAGGCTCGTGATGCGGGCGCCCCGCTCGAGACCGGCCTCCTCGGCGGGACTGCCGGCAAACACCTGCAGCACGCGCAGCTCGCCGCCGGTCACGGTCGTCGACAGGCCGAGGCCGATGAACTGGCTCTCCGAATAGAACGCGTCGTTGGCGGCGCGCGAGGTGATGTAGCTGAACGAGCTGATCGAGCGGCCGGTAACGCACGGCCTCGAGGTAGGCCTCGGGCGAGCCGTAGCGGGCCGGGTCGGCGTCGGGCAGCTCGCGGTACCAGCAGGTACAGATCCCGCAGGGTGTCGCGCACGAAGATCGACTGGCCGGTGGCGGTGCAGGACGGCGCCTGCGCCTGGGCCGGGAGCCGCGAGGAACAGCACGGTGGCGACGGCAAGGACGATCCGGAGCGGCCGCATGGTCTCGCGTCATCATAACGCGGCCGCGGCGCCGCGCCCGGTCCGGCCGCGGCGGGCCAGGGCCGCATCGGGGCGGCGTGTAAACTACCCTGATGGGTCCGACGTCATGACACCGGGCGATGCCGTCGCCGGGAGCGTTCCTGGCGCCGCGCCCCGCCGCTTCCTGGGGCTGTCGCCCACGGTCGTGTCGCTGGCCTCCACGCACTTCATCGTCGACGCCTACACCAACATCTACACGCCGCTGCTGCCGCTCTTCATCCCGCACCTGGGCCTCTCGCTCACCGCCGTCGGCACGCTGGCCATGTGCTTCCAGATGGCCTCGTCGGTGTCGCAGCTGGCCTTCGGCGCGCTGGCCGACCGCTGGCGCCCGCGCCTGCTGCTCGTCGCCGGGCCGATCCTGTCGGTGGTGGTGCTGAGCCTGGTCGGCCTTGCCGCCTCGCCCGTGGCGCTCGGCGTGCTGCTCGTGGTTGGCGGGCTGGGCGGCGCCGCCTTCCATCCCTCGGCGGCCGCGGCGGTCTACCGCGCCTCGGGCACGAACAAGGGCTTCGCCATGTCGGTGCACATCACCGGCGGCTCGATCGGCATGGCCATGGCGCCGCTCTTCTTTGCCCCGACCATCGAACGCCTCGGCCTCCACTGGTCGCCGATCATCGCCGTTCCCGGGCCTGATCGCCCTGTGGATGCTGCTGCGGCGCGTGCCCGCGCTGGCGACGCCGGGAGCCAGGGAGGGCGAGGGCCTGGCCGGCCTCAAGCCCTACGCCCGGCCGCTGGCGCTGCTCTACTTCTCGGTCGTGCTGCGCACGCTCACGTCGGCCGGCTTTGCCACCTTCATGCCGGTGCTGCTCACCTCGCAGGGGATGTCGATTGCGCACGCCAGCCTGGCGGCCACCTGCTACCTGCTCGTGTCGGGCATCGGCGGCTTCGCCGGCGGACCGCTGGCCGACCGCTACGGGCCGCGGCGCGTCATCCTCGTCTCGCTGGTCTCGTCGGTGCCGTTCATGGTGGCGGCCTCGCAGCTCACCGGCTGGTGGTTCACCGCCGCCGTGTCCATCGGCGGACTGCTGCTGCAATCGACGCTGCCGGTGAACGTCACCTACGCGCAGATGCTGGCGCCGGTCGGCGCCGCCACCGTGTCGTCGCTGATGATGGGCTTTGCCTGGGGCGTCGGCAGCGTGATGGTGCCGGTGGTGGGGCTGGTCGGCGACAAGCTCGGCCTGCCGACGGCGCTGCTGTGCATCTGCGGGCGTGCCGCTGCTGGCCGCGGGGCTGGCCGCGCAGCTGCCCGAAGGCCTCCGCCAGCCCCTCCCCGGAGACGGGACGAACGCCGCCGCCGCGCGCTAGCCCGCGCCTATAATCGAACCCATGTCCCGCTACGGCAGCGTCGCCTACTCGATGGGGCCCGGGCCGCTCAGCCAGGCGGTGAAGACCCTCATCGCCATCAACGTGGCCGGGTTCCTGCTGAGCCTGATCGTGCCGGCCATCGATCGTGCGCCTCGGGCTCGTGCCGGCGATGTTCCTGGGCCAGCTCGCGCTGTGGCAGCCGGTGACCTACATGTTCCTCCACGGCGGCCTCGGCCACCTGGTGTTCAACATGCTGGCGCTGTGGATGTTCGGCACCGAGCTCGAACGCACGTGGGGCACGCGCTTCTTCGTGCGCTACTACATGGTGACCGGCGTCGGCGCGGCCCTGGTCACGATTGCGTGGTCGCTCAGCCCGCTGCCCCTGCGCCGACCAGATGTATCAGTCGGTCGTGGTCGGCGCCTCCGGCGCCATCTACGGGCTGCTGCTCGCCTACGGGCTCTACTTCCCGACGCGCCAGATCTATCTCTACTTCCTCTTTCCCATCCAGGCGCGCTACTTCGTGATCATCGTCGGGGCCATCGCGTTCCTGTCGTCGATCGGCAGTTCCGGCGGCGGCGTGGCGCACGTCGCACACCTGGGCGGACTGCTCGTCGGCTACCTGTATCTGAAGGGCCGCCGCGGGCCGCTCGACGAGATCAGGTACCGCTGGCTCAAGTGGCGCCTCGGCCGGTCACGCTCGAAGTTCGAGGTCTACCAGGGCGGGCGGCACGGACCGGGCAGCCGTGACGGCGGCCCGCGCAATCCGGGCGGACCGGGCGAGCCCAACGCCGACTGGGCCAAGGAATGGAAGAAGCACATCCACTAGGCGAGCGCCCAGTTGGACCTAGCTGCCGGAACTGCCGGGATTGGGCGTCGGGACGTCCTTGAAGTAGTTGTCGGTGCCGTCGAGCCAGTCCTGGCGGATGGGGCTGAAGAGATCGATCTCGAACGTGTCTTCGAGCGCTTCGGCCTGATGCGGCACCCACGACGGGATGTGCAGCACTTCGCCTTCGCGCACGGTGATCTCTTCACCGCTGATCAGGAACTTGCAGGGCGCCCTGCAGCACGTAGGTGAGTTGTTCGCTCTCGTGCGAATGCATGGGCACGACCGCGCCCCGCTTGAGGTAGATCTGGCCGATCATCTCGCGTTCGCCGGTGACGACCTTGCGCGAGATCATCTCGGTGACTTTTTCGAGCGCGATTTCGTCCCAGCGGTGCAGGCGTACGGGGCGCGTGGACATGCATCAACCTCTCATCGGCAGGTCTGGCTCGCGACGGATTCGCGACCGAATCCGGGCGCGACATGCGCACCCATGCGCGAAACCGGACGGAGTATAACATCGGGACCCGGATGGTATAATTCGAGCTTGCTGACGCAGCGGTGTGAGCCGCGTACGCGGCCCGTGTGGTCGGGCGTCCACGAGAAGGAAACAGCATGAAGGGTTCGACGCTCGCCAAGAACAGCGAGGCCACCTGCGCGCCGCTCACGGCCGGCGCGGCCACGGAGACGCCATGCCGGTCTGTCGCGCGACGAGCTCGTCGCCGCCTACCGCGTGATGCTGCTCTCGCGGCGCATCGACGACAAAGAGATCCAGCTCAAGAACCAGAGCCTGATCTACTTCCAGATCAGCGGCGCCGGCCACGAAGCCATGCTGCGTCGCGGCGGCGGCGCATCTCAAGCCCGGCTACGACTGGTTCTACCCCTACTACCGCGACCGCGCGCTCTGTCTGGCGCTGGGCATGACGCCGCTCGAGATGCTGCAGGGCGCCGTCGGCGCCAAGGACGATCCGAACTCCGGCGGCCGCCAGATGCCGTCGCACTGGGGCCACCGCGCGCTCAACATCCCGTCGCAAGGCAGCCCCACCGGCACGCAGTGCCTGCAGGCCGTCGGCTGCGGCGAAGCCGGCATGATCTACGCGCGCGTGAGCGACATCCCCGACGGGGAATCACTCCAGCACGGCGACGAGGTCACCTACGTGTCGATCGGCGACGGGGCCACGAGCGAAGGCGAGTTCTGGGAGTCGCTGAACACCGCCTGCACCCGCCCGGTGCCGGTGCTCTATCTGGTCGAGGACAACGGCTACGCCATCTCGGTCCCGGTCGACGTGCAGACCCCCGGCGGCGACGTGTCGAAGCTGGTCGAGAGCTTCCCGAACCTGAAGGTGCTGCGCTGCGACGGCACCGACTACCTCGACAGCTACCGGACGATGGAAGACGCCGTGGCCTGGGTGCGCAACGAGCGCAAGCCGGCGCTGGTCCACGCCAAGGTCACGCGGCCGTATTCGCACTCCCTGTCGGACGACGAACGGCTCTACAAGACGGCGGAGGAACGCGAGGACGAGGCCGTCCGCGATCCGCTGGTGCGCATGCGCGCGTTGCTGCTCGAACAGGGCCACGCCACCGAGGCCGAGCTGGCCGCGCTCCTGGCGGGGGTCGACGCCGAGATCGCCCGGGCCACCGACGACGCCATCGCCTCGCCCCGCCCGGCCGTTGAAACCGCCGGCCTGTGGGTGTTCTCGCCCGACGTCGATCCGACCTCGCCGGCCTTCGACACGCCCGAGGAGCCCGAGGGCCGGCCCGACACGATGGTGGCGGCCATCAACCGCACGCTCAAGAGCGAGATGGCGCGCGATGCGCGCATCGTGGTCTTCGGCGAAGACGTGGCCGACGCCAGCCGCGCCGGCGCGCTCGCGCAGGTGCAGGGCAAGGGCGGCGTGTTCAAGGTCACGCACGGCCTGCAGCGCGCCTTCGGCGCCGAGCGCGTCTTCAACTCGCCGCTGGCCGAAGCCAACATCGTCGGCCGGGCCGTCGGCATGGCCACCCGCGCCGTGAAGCCGGTGGTCGAAATCCAGTTCTTCGACTACATCTGGCCGGCGATGATGCAGATCAAGGACGAGATGTCCATGATGCGCTACCGCTCGGGCAACAACACCACCTGCCCGATGGTGATTCGCGTGCCCATCGGCGGCTACCTGCGCGGCGGCGCGCCCTACCACAGCCAGTCGGGCGTGAGCATCTTCGCCCACTGTCCCGGCATCCGCATCGTGTTCCCGTCGAATGCCGCCGACGCCGCCGGCCTGCTGCGCACCTCGATTCGCTGCGACGACCCGGTGATGTTCCTCGAACACAAGCACCTCTACCGCCAGACCTACAACAAGGCCGCGTATCCGGGCGACAACTACATGGTGCCGTTCGGCAAGGGCGCGCTCAAGCGCGACGGCACCGACCTGGTCGTGATCACCTGGGGCGCGCTCGTGCAGCGCTCGGTCGTGGCCGCCCAGCAGGCGGAGAAAGACGGCATCAGCACCGCCGTGTTCGACCTGCGCACGATCATGCCCTACGACTGGGACGGCATCGCCGCCCTGGTCAAGAAGACCAACCGCGTCATCGTGGCGCACGAGGACCAGGTCACGTGCGGCTTCGGCGCCGAAATCGCGGCGCGCATCGGCGACGAACTCTTCGACCATCTCGATGCGCCGGTCAAGCGCGTCGGCGCGATGGACTGCCCGGTGGCCTACTATCCCGAGCTCGAGGAAGCGATCCTGCCGCAGACCTCCGACGTCCTCGCGGCGATCCGCAAGCTCGCCGCCTACTGACGCCTAGTGACCGGGCTGCGCGCGGCCATCGTCACGGCGGCGCTCGGCGGAGCGGGGCTGGTCACGGCGGCAGCGACGCCGGCCATCCCAGGGGCCGTACCGCGTCGAGGACAAGAACAACAGTCCGCGGCCGGGCCCGCCGCGGCGTCTCGTCCCGACTCGCCGGGACACGTCGAGACGCTGCGCGCGGTGGGCGCCCTGCCGGTCGAGATCGTCGGCGAGTTCCGCGAGCCGCTCGGCTTCACGCGGCTCACCTCGGGCCAGGAGCTGGTCTTCGACCGGCGCGGCCACGCCGTCTACGCCA
The DNA here is from genome assembly GCA_963834325.1 of uncultured Acidobacteriota bacterium. GTDB lineage: Bacteria > Acidobacteriota > Vicinamibacteria > Vicinamibacterales > UBA2999 > CADEFD01. The sequence continues at coordinate 1,513,693 of CAWIBL010000011.1, read as the reverse complement.
TCACGGCGGATCGCCGCGCCAGCCGGAAGATCGTGGCCATCGGCGGTGAAGACGGGCGAGTCATCGAGCCGACGGCCTTCGACGCCGACCCGGGCGGCACCTTCGTCGTGGCCGATGCGCCGAACGGCCGCGAGCGGGTGCAGATCTTCACGAGCGACGGCCGCCGCGCCGGCGGCTTCACCCTGCCCGGCCGCGCCACGCCGCGCGTGACCCTCGGCAGCCTGTCGCTGAGCGGCATCGGCACCTTGCAGTACACCGGACGTTCGGTGCTCATCAGCCAGCCTGAAACCGGCGGCCTGATGACCGAATACGGCCTGGCGGGCACGCCGGTGCGCACCATCGGGCGCCTGCGCGCCACCGGGCACGAGGCTGACCGCGAGCTGCACCTGGCCCTCAACGCCGGCATCCCGCTGAAGGATCCGGAAGGCGGTTACTGGTTCGTGTTCCTCGCCGGCGAGCCGGCCTTCTCCCGCTTCGACGCCGCCGGCACGCTCATCTTCCACCGGGTCATCCAGGGCCGCGAACTCGACCCGCTGGTGTCGGCCCTGCCCTCCACCTGGCCGCGCCGGGACATCGACGGCACCGAGATCCCGCTCGTCTCGCCGACCATCCGCACGGCGGCGCTGTCGCCCGACGGGCGGCTGTGGGTCTCGTTTGTCGTGCCCTACACCTACGTGTTCGACGGCCTGGGCGAGAAAGTGCGAACCGTCCAGTTCGTCGCGGCCGGGCTGGCTGCGCCCAACAGCCTGTCCTTTGCCTCGTCCGGCCGCCTGCTCGTGACCCCGGGCTGCTTCGAGTTCGACGCGCGCTGAGGGCGCCCCCGTTGCCCGGCCGTCGAGCCCTCGGTATCATCGTGGTCTCCATGAGCCGGCTGAGGCGAAGACTGCGCCAGACGTGTCGCCGATTGCCGCTGCTGGCCGTGGCCGTGGCCACGCTCCTGGCGGCATCCTGCGGCGGCGACACCCCGACGGCGCCGACCCTCCCCCAGATCCAGCCGTTCCTGATCCAATGCCCGGCCGACCTTCTCGGCCAATCCACTACTGGCGCGCCCGTGTCGCTCCAGGTGCCGCCGGCCACGACCACTGGCGGCGTCCTGCCCGTGACCATCTCGTGCTCGCCAGCGGGCACGCCGTTCCCGGTGGGGACGACTCGCGTCTCGTGCTCGGCCAGCGACGCGCGCTCGGGGGCCGCCTCGTGCACCTTCACGGTCACCGTGGCGCCGCCGCCGCTCTCGCGCACCGCCTTCCTCGCGTTCGGCGACAGCCTGACCGAGGGCGAGGTCACGCTGCCGGCCGCCACCAGCAGCGGCGCCGCCGGGCCCGACGGCTTCCCCAACTTCAAGCTCGTGGTCGTGCCCTCGGCGTCGTATCCGACCAAGCTCCTGGCGCTGCTGCGGGCCCGCTTCATCACGCAGGCGCAGCAGTTCGTCGTGACCAACGCCGGCAAGTCCAAGGAATGGGCCATCGACGGCGCCGTGCGGCTGCCCTCGACGCATGACCGCCACCAACCCGCAAGCCGTGCTGTTGCTCTCGGGCGCCAACGATCTGGCGGCCCTCCCGAACCCCGCTGGCCTGAACAACGCCATCTCCGGCCTGCTGGCCATGGTGCGGGCGGCCCGGGCCAGGGGAGCCACAGTTTTCCTGGCTACGCTGCCGCCGGTGCGGCCAGGCGGCCGTCTGGCGCTCCAGGTGCCGCTCGTCCAGTCGCTGAACAGCGCCATCCGCGCCGGCGCCGCCGCCGAGGGCGCGATCCTCGTGGACCTCGACGCCGCCATGGCCCCCAGCGTCTTGACGCTCATCGGCAGCGACGGGCTCCATCCGACCGAAGCCGGCTACCAGCGCATGGCCGAGATCTTCTTCACGGCCATCAGGCTGGCGTTCGAGGGCCGCTGACCGGCCCGGGCTGCCCCATGGACACGCGGACCGCGCCGGTCGTCGACGTCGAGGACCTGTCGCGGCGCTTCGGCGCGCGCACCGCCGTCGATCGCCTGACCCTCACCATCGCCGCCGGCGAGGTCGTGGCCCTGCTCGGGCCCAACGGCGCCGGCAAGACCACCACCCTGCGCCTGCTGGCCGGCCTGATCGCGCCGTCGTCAGGTCGCGGCACCGTGGCCGGGTCGCCGCTCGGCGCCGGCGCGACCCCGGCGCTGCATGCGCGGGTCGGCCTGCTCACCGAGACCCCCGGCCTCTGGGATCGCCTCACGGTGTGGCTCAACCTCATCACGCACGCCCGCCTCCACGGCTTGTCGGACCCGGCCGCCCGCGTGCGGACGGTGATCGGCCAACTCGGGCTCGCCGGGCGCGAGGCCGATCCGGCGGCCGTGCTCTCCAAGGGCCTGCGCCAGCGCGTGGCCCTGGCTCGCGCGATTCTGCATGGGCCCCGTCTGCTGCTGCTCGACGAGCCGACCTCGGGCCTGGACCCGGCGGCGGCAAGCGACGTGCGGGCGATCATCACCCGCCTGCGCGGCGACGGCACCGCCGTGCTCATCTCGACGCACGATCTGGGTGAGGCGGAAGCGCTGGGCGATCGCATCGGCGTGCTGCGCACGACGCTCCTGGCCCTCGACACGCCGGCGGCGCTGCGCCGCCGCCTCGACGCCGCCCCGCGCGTGACCATCGAGCTGGCCGGCGACGCGGCCTCATGGCTGCCGGCGGCGGTGCCGGCGCTGGCCACGCTGTGCGCGGCGGCCCGGGCCGCCCACTCCGCGCTGCACCTCACGCTCGCCGCCGGGGCCGAGGTGCCCGACGTCGTGGCGGCGCTGGTCACGGCGGGAGCCCGCGTGAGGTCCGTGCAGCCGTCGGTGCCGTCGCTCGAAGCAGCTTATCTCGCGCTGGTGAACGGCGATGTCTGAGGCCCCGTTCCCGCGCGTGCGCGCGCTGATGGCCAAGGAGACCGCCGAACTCCGGGCCGCGCCGGGCGTGCTCGTCACGCCGCTGCTGATGCTGCTCACGGCCGTGGCCCTGCCCTTTGTCATCGTCGTCGGCGTGCCGGCCTGGACGGGCGAGGCGCTCGGCGGCGCCGACGACCTCGTGGAGCTCGCCCGGGAACTGGCGCCGCTCGTGCCCGCGGTGACCGCGCTCACGGCCGACGGCGCCGTGCAGGCCTTCGTGCTGCAGCAGTTCCTGCCGCTGCTCGTGCTCGTGCCGGTCATCGGGGCCATGACCCTGGTCACGACCAGCGTCGTCGGCGAGAAGCAGGCCCGATCGCTCGAGCCGCTGCTGGCCACGCCGATCACCACGGGCGAACTGCTGGCGGCCAAGACCGGGGTAGCGCTGCTCGTCTCGCTGGCGCTGCTGGCGGCGGGCTTCGCCGTGCTGCTCGGCGCCGCCGCGGCATTCGCCGAGCCGGGCGTTGCCGCCACGCTGCTCACGCCTCGCCCGCTGGCCCTCGTCGGCGCGCTGGCGCCAGCCGTTGCCGCCGTAGCGCTCGTCCTGGGGGTGATGGCCTCGTCGCGGACTGCGCGACGCGCGTACCGCGCAGCAGTTCGGCGGCCTCGTCGTGCTGCCAATCATGGCCCTCTTCGTGGGTCAGCTGGGCGGGCACCTGTTGCTGTCCACCGGCTGGATCCTGACTGCCGCGGCGCTGCTGTGGCTGCTCAGTCTCTTGCTCGCCGCCATTGGCGTGCGCGTGTTCGACCGCGAACACATCCTCACGAGATGGACCTGATTTCCGGGACTAGAATGCTCGCGTGATCATCCGATGGGTTTCCCTCGCCGCCGTCGTCCTGTCGCTGTCGGCCGTGAGCGCCAGACAGCAGGGGCTGCCGCGCGTCGCCCCGGCCGCCGCCGGCCTCGCGCCGGCCGGGCTCGACGACGCCACGGCGCTGCTCACGCAGTGGGTGGCGGACGGCAAGATCGCCGGAGCGGTGGCCGCGGTGGCGCGGCGCGGCCAGGTGGGCTACCTGCAGGCGGTGGGCGTGCAGGACCTGGCGACGAAGACGCCGATGACGGAACGATCGCTCTTCCGCATCTACTCGATGACCAAGGCCGTCACGGCCGTGGCGGCGATGATGCTGCACGACGAGGGCCGCTTCCGGCTCGACGACCCCGTGCACAAATATCTGCCCGAGTTCGCCGCGGTGCAGGTGGTGACGGCGCCGGGCGCCGCGCCGCGGCCGCCAGCGCGGCCGATCACCGTCGAGGACCTGCTGCTCCACACCTCCGGGCTCAGCCACCGCACGTCGGAGTTGTATCGCACGCTGGGCGTGCGCTCGCGCGACGAGGCGCTGCCGGCGTTTGTCGCCAAGATCGCCAAGGCCCCGCTCATGGAAGACCCGGGCACGCGTTTCCGCTACAGCGAGGCCACGACGGTGGTGGGGCGGCTCGTGGAGGTGTGGTCGGGACAACCGTTCGACGTGTTCCTCGAACGCCGCATCTTCCAGCCGCTCGGCATGACCGACACCGTCTTCTGTGGTCGGACCCGACCGCCGCGATCGGCTGGCCACCGTCTACGGCCCGGCTCCGGGCGGCGGGCTCGTCGCGGTGGAGATGGAGGCCGTGCCGTTCACCGCGCGGCCGCAGCTGCTCGAAGGCGCCGTCGGCCTGGTGTCCAGCGTGCCCGACTTCCTGCGCTTCAGTCAGATGCTGCTCGAGAAGGGCGCGCTCGGCGGCACCCGTCTGCTACAGGCCGCAACGGCGGCGCGCATGACCGCCAACGGACTGCCCGACCACCTGCTGAAGGCCCGCGGCGGCCGCATGGGCTGGGGCCTGGCCAACGTCGACGTGCGCATGGAGGCCGGCGACTCCGGCGCCAACGTCGGCGAGTACGGGTGGGACGGCACCGGCGGCACCATCTTCTGGGTCGACCCGGTGAACCGAGACGGTCGTCGTGCTGATGACCCAGGCCTCACCGCGCCAATCCCGACGGCCTCCGCCAGAAGTTCAAAGCCATCGTGCAGCGCGCGGTGCGCTAACCGCGGCGGCGGCGGCGCGGATCGGCGGCATCGCGCACGCCGTCGCCGAGCACCGAGAAACTCAGCACGGTGGCGGTGATGGCCACTCCCGGGGCCACCGCGCCGAGCGGCGCCGTGCGCAGCAATTCACGTCCGCGGCTGAGCATGGCGCCCCATTCGGCATCGGGCGGCTGCACGCCCAGTCCGAGGAACGACAGGCCCGAGGCCAGCAGGATGGCGCTGCCGAGCATGACGGTGGTGTGCGCGAGGATGGGCGACAGACATCCGGGCAGCACGTGCCGCGTGAGCAGCCGGAACGCCGAGGCGCCCGAGGCCCGGGCCGCGAGCACGAACTCGGTGCCGACGATCGGCTGCGCCGCGGCCCGGACGATGCGCGCGAAGCTCGGCACGGCGTAGATGGCCACGGCGACGACCGTGGAGGTGGTGCCCCGGCCGAGCACCGTGACGGCGGCAATCGCCAGCAGCAGTTCGGGCAGCGCCAGCAGGATGTCGATGAACTGCAGCAGCAGCCGTTCGGCCAGGCCGCGCCGCCACGCCGCCATCAGGCCGATCGCCGATCCGGCCAGCAGACCCGAGGCCGTGCTCGCCAGGGCGATGCCGAGTGACACGCGCGCGCCGGCGATCAGCCGGCTCAGGGTGTCGCGGCCGAGATGATCGGTGCCGAGCGGGTGGGCCAGCGACGTGGCTTGGTAGTTGGCGGCCAGGTCGACGGCGTTGGGATCGTAGGGCGCGAGCCACGGTCCGAACGACGCGGCCAGGCCCACCGCGACCAGCACCGCCAGGGCGGCGGCCGCCAGCAAGTCGCGGCGGAGGAAGGACAGCCCCCAGCTCATGCCCGCACCCGCGGGTCGAGCGTCCCGGCGACGATGTCGGTGAGGCCGTTCACGACCACGACCATCGCGGCCACGACCAGCACGCCGCCCTGCACGACCGGGAAGTCGCGGGCCACCACGGCGTCGACCATCATGCGGCCGACGCCGGGCACGGCAAAGACGCTCTCGACCAGCACCGTGCCGGCGAGCAGGCCGCCGATGCGCAGACCGACCAGGCTCAGCACCGGCAGGAGCGCGTTGCGCAAGCCGTGGCGCACCAGCACCCGCCACTCGGGCACGCCCTTGGCCCGCGCCGCCCGCAGGAAGTCCTGCCCGAGCACGTCGCGCACCGACGCCCGCGTCATGCGCGCCACCGCGCCGGCCGACTGCAGGCCGAGCGCGAGACACGGCAGCACGTAGTGCGCCGGGGTGCCCACGCCGATGGCCGGGAGCCAGCCCAGACCCACCGAGAAGACCAGCATCAGCATCAGCGCCAGCCAGTACGACGGCGTGGACGCCGCCAGCAGGCTGCCGGCGGTCAGCAGGCGATCGACCAGCACCCGGCGCGCCAGCGCCGCGCCGAGGCCCACGACCAGTCCGAGAGCCACGGCCAGGGTGACGCCGCCGGCGGCCAGCAGCGCGGTGTGCGGCAGCCGGTCGAGGATCTCGCGCCCGACCGGGGCGCCGGTCCGCACCGAGACGCCGAGGTCGCCGCGAAGCGCGCGGAACACGAACCGTCCGTACTGCACCGGCAGCGGGCGATCGAGGCCGAGGTCGTGGCGGATGCGGTCGACGGTGGCCGGTGAGGCCTCGAGGCCAGCGGCAATCACCGCCGGGTCGCCCGGAATCAGGTGGACGATCGAGAACACGAGTAGCGAGATGGCCACCAGCACCGGCCCGAGCCGCAGCCCGGCCCGGGCGATCAGCCGCAGCGCCCGGCGCATCCCGTCCTCAGGACCCGGCGACCCGCGCCCGCTCGAAGGTGACGACGCCGAGCGCCATCGGCCGCAGCCCGGTCACGGCCCCGCGCGCGGCCACGCTGTAGAGCGTGTCGAAGAGCCACACCGCGCCCGGATCCTCGAGGTAGACGATCTGCTGCGCGCGGGTATAGAGCGCCTGACGTCTGGCCGCGTCGGTCTCGCGCATCGCCGCCTCGATGACCCGGTCGAACTCGGCGTTCGAGTAGTAGCCGTAGTTGTTCTCGTTGGTGGGCGCGGTCTTGAAGATCGGCCGCAGGCCCCAGTCGGCGTCGGCGGTGGACGCGCCGGCGCCCATGATGAAGATCTCCTGCGGGTTCTTCTCGGGCGGCAGGCCGGCCCAGAACTGCACCATCGTGGCCCAGTCGAAGACGTCGATGGCGGCGGTGATGCCGACCTTCTTCAGATCCGAGGCCACGGCCTCGGCCAGCTCCACGCCCATCGGATAGCGGGGGGTGGTCGCGATCCGGGTGGCGAAGCCGTTGGGATAGCCGGCCTCGCGCAGGAGCCGTCTGGCGCGATCCGGGTCGTAGGGAATCTCGCCCAGGTCGGCGTAGCCGCGCATGACCGGGGTGAGGGCGCTCGTCGACGGCCGGGCGAAGCTGGCGACCAGGTTCGTCACGATGGCCGGACGGTTGATGGCGTAGGACACGGCCTGGCGCACGCGCGGGTCGGTGTACGGCTTCTTCGTGACGTTGAAGCGGAACTGCTGCGCGCCGACGCCGGGCAAGCGGTGCACGGTCACGTCGGCCCGCGCCTCGAGGCGCGGGATATCGGTGGCCGGGATGCGGCTGATGACGTCGACATCACCGCTCTCGAGGGCGAGGACGCGCGCCGCCGCTTCGGGAATCGGGCGATAGACGATGTGCTTGGTCACGCCCTTCGCGCCCCAGTAGCCATCGAAGCGCTCGAGCCTGATCTCCTGGTCCTTCTTCCAGCTGACGACGCGGTAGGGCCCGGTGCCCGACACGGCGTCGGCGGCGCTGCCGAAGGCCGCGCCCGTAGCTTGGGCCACGGCGGGGCTGACGATGGCCGACGACACGTGGGCGATGGTCGGCTCGAAGGCGCCGAACGGATACTTGGTGACGATGCGCACCGTCAGCGGCCCGGCCACCTCGATGCGGTCGATCATGCTGAAGAGCGAGAGCCGCTTGTGATTGGCGACCGGGTCGAGCACGCGGGTGAAGTTCAGGCGCACGGCCTCGGCGTCGAGCGGGGTGCCGTCGTGGAACGTGACGCCGGGGCGCAGGTGGAACGTCCAGGTGACGCCGTCGGCCTCGACGTTCCACCGTTCGGCCAGCCGCGGCCCGATCTTCATCTCGTCGTCGAAGGCGATCAGGGGCTCGTAGATCATCATGATCACCTGATCGGATTCAGTGTCGGTGGTGTTGTGCGGGTCGAGCGTGGTGGCGTCGGCGGCCGCCGCGAAGATCAACTGGTCGCGGAAGCCGGGCGTGGATGAGGCCGCCGGCGGGCTGCCGCCGCAAGCGCTGGCGACCAACGCGGTGAGCCCGAGGATCAGCGCCGCCGCGCCACTCCGGCCGAGCGCCGAGCGCTTCCCGATGGTCACGTTCATTGGCGGCGATTATAGCGTCCGGGTGAAGCCTGCCACCGGCGATGAGCGCCGGCGGGGACCGCTGGTCGTCGCCGTCATAGATGTTGACAGCCCCGGGAACCCGAGCCGAGAATGAATGAACGTTCATTCATGAGCCGAGCTGCCACCCTGTCCCGACGCTCCGCCGACCTCGCCCGCCCCGCCGTGGTGGACAAGCGCGACGCCATCCTGGGGGCCGCCACGCGGGTCTTCGCGCAGCGCGGTTTCTTCAACGCGCAGGTGGCCGACGTGGCCAAGGCGGCCGGCGTCGCCGCCGGCACCGTGTATCTCTACTTCCGCAGCAAGGACGACCTGCTCGTGTCGCTCTTCGAGCGCACGATGCGGGAAGCGATTGCCGAGGGGCGCGCCGCGCTCGCCGGCGCCGTCGACCCGCGCGAGCGTCTCAGCCGCATCGCCCGCCTGCACCTGGAGCGGCTCGGCCGCGACCGCGATCTCGCGGTGGTGTTCCAGGTGGAGCTGCGCCAGTCGACCAAGTTCATGGAGCGCTTCTCGTCGAGCTATCTGCGCGACTACCTCGGTCTCATCCGCGAGGCGGTGGAAGCCGGCCAGGCCGACGGACAGTTCCGGCGCGACATCAGCGCCACGACGGCGGCCAAGATCCTGTTCGGCGCCCTCGACGAGATGGCCACCAACTGGATGCTCAGCCGCCGCAAGTATCCGCTCGCCGACGACGCCGACACGGTCATCGACCTCTTCCTGAACGGCGTCGGCAGCCGTCGGCGGGCCGTGGGAGGCGCGGCATGAACATCGGCTCGGTGGGCATCCTCGGCGCCGGCACGATGGGCGCGCAGATCGCGCTGCACTTCGCCAACGCCGGCGTGCCGTCGCTGCTGCTCGACGTGACCCGCGACGCCGCCCGTCAGGGCCTCGAGCGGGCCCGGAAGCTCAAGCCCGATCCGCAGTTCACGCCCGACACCTGGCGGCTCGTGCGCACCGGCAGCTTCGACGAGGACCTGGTCCCAGCTGGCGGCCGTGGACTGGGTCATGGAAGCGATCGTCGAGCGGCTCGAGGTGAAGCGCGACCTGCTGGCGCGCGTCGCGCCACACTGCGCGCCGCACGCGGTGCTGAGCACCAACACCTCGGGCATCCCGGTCGGCGCCATCAGCGACGGCTGGCCGCTGGCGCTGCGCCGGCGCTGGCTGGGCACGCACTTCTTCAATCCGCCCCGCTACCTGCACCTGCTCGAGATCATCCCGACGCCCGACACCGACCCGGCCCTCGTCGCCGCCGTGGCCGCCTTCGCCGACCGCGTGCTCGGCAAGGGCGTGGTCGTGGCCAGGGACACGCCCAACTTCATCGGCAACCACCTGGCCCTGCACGGCGTGGCGGCGATGCTGCGCGCCGTCGAGTCGGGCAGCGTCACCATCGACGAGGTCGACGCCATCACCGGCAGCCCCCTGGGCCGGCCCGCGTCAGCCACCTTCCGCACCGCCGACATCGCCGGCCTCGACGTGCTCGCGCACGTCATGCGCAATCTCGAGGAACGCTTGCCCCGCGCCGACGACCGGGCCTGGTTTGCGCCCTCGCCGCTGCTGCAGCGCCTGATCGACGCCGGGGCCCTCGGCGAGAAAGCGGGCCGCGGCTTCTACGAGCGGCGCAAGGACGAGGGCGGGGCGTCGGTCGTCTACACGCTCGATCCCACGACCTTCGAATACGCGAAGCAGCGCCGGCCGGGGTTCGCCTCGATCGAAGCGGCCGCGGCCACCCCCGACATCGGCACGCGCGTGCGCGGGCTGTTCCTGGGCCAGGACCGCGTCGGCGCGTTCCTGCGCGCCACGCTGGCGCCGACGCTGCTCTACGCGGCCCGGGTCGCGCCCGAGATCGCCCATTCGATCGACGACGTCGACCGGGTCATGCGCTGGGGCTTCGGCTGGGATCGCGGGCCTTTCGAACTGCTCGACGCCATCGGCCTGCGCGAGGTCACGGAGGCAGCCGCGGCGCACGGCATCACCGAGGTGCCGCCGCTCGTGGCCGAAGCGCTGGCCGCCGGCCGCAACCGCCTGCGCGACGGCGAGCTGCCGCCGGCCGGTCCCGGCCTGCTCGTGCTCACCGAAGCGGCGGCCCGCTCGATGGTGGTCAAGCGCAACCCCGGCGCCAGCCTCGTCGACCTCGGCGACGGCGTGCTGTGCGTGCAGTTCCACTCGAAGATGAACAGCATCGGCGGCGACACCATCGCCATGCTCCGGGCCGGCGTGACCGAGGCCGAGACCAACTTCCGGGCGCTGGTCGTCGGCAACGAGGCCGCCGAACTTCTCGGCCGGCGCCAACCTGATGCTGGTGCTGCTCGAGGCGCAGGAAGGCAACTGGGACGAGCTCGACCTGATGGTGCGCGGCTTCCAGCAGGGCGTGATGGCGCTGCGCTACAGCCAGGTGCCGGTCGTGGTCGCGCCGGCCGGCCTGGCTCTCGGCGGCGGCTGCGAAATCGCGCTGCACGGCGACCGCGTGCACGCCGCCGGCGACACGTTCATGGGCCTGGTCGAAGTCGGCGTGGGCCTCATCCCCGCCGGTGGAGGCACCAAGGAGATGATCGCGCGCGCCATGACGCGCCTGCCCGCTCCGGGCGCCGACCCGCTGCCGTTCGTGCAGCCGGCCTTCGAGACGGTGGCCCTGGCCCGGGTGTCGGCGAGCGGTCCCGACGCCGTCCGGCTCGGCTACCTGTCGCCGCTCGACACCTTCTCGATGAACCGCGAGCGCCTCATCGCCGACGCCAAGGTGCGGGCCCTGCAGCGCGTAAACGACGGTTACCGCGCGCCGCAGCCGCGCCTGGCCATCCCTGTTGGCGGCGAATCGCTGGGCGCGTCCCTGCAGCTCGGCGTCCACCTGGCCTGGCGGGCCGGGCGCGCCACCGACCACGACCTCACCATCGGACGCGCGCTGGCGCACGTCTTTGCCGGCGGCGCCGTGCCGCACGCCACCACCGTCAGCGAGCAGCACCTGCTCGACCTCGAACGGGAAGCGTTCCTGCGCCTGCTCGGCGAGCCGAAAACGCTGGCCCGCATCCAGCACACCTTGACCACCGGCAAGCCGCTGAGGAACTAGTGGGCCGCCTCATCCAGTTCGGCCAGGGACCGCCCATCGTGGTCGTGCCCGGCATCCAGGGGCGCCACGAGTGGCAGTTGCCGACCGTGGCGGCGCTCGCCGCGCTGGGCCGGGTCACCACCTTCTCGCTGTCCGACGAGCCGACGAGCGAGTTCGCGTGGACCGAGGCGGCGGGCTTCGAGAACTACCTGGCGCAGCTCGACGAGGTGCGACGCGACGTCGGCGCCGAGCCGCCGGTGCTCGTCGGCATCTCCTACGGCGGGCTGATCGCTGCCGAGTACGCGGCGCGCCACCCCGACGCCGTGGCCGGCCTGGTGCTGGCCTCGGCGCCGCCGCCCGGCTGGACGCTGCCCGCCCGGGCCCAGCGCTATCTCACGGCGCCCCGGCTGACGGCGGGCGCGTTCTGGCTCGGGGCCCCGGCGCGCATGTATCCGGAGTTGCGGGCGGCCTTCCCCGCCGGCCGCGACCTGCTGCACTTCGTCGTCGATCACGGCTGGCGGATCGCCGGCGCCCCGGCGTCGTCGGCGCGCATGGTGCGGCGCCTCCAGTGGCTCGCCCGGGCGCGCTTCTCGACCGATCGCCCCATCCCGGTGCCGGCGCTGCTCGTCACCGGCGAGGCGGCGCTGGAGCGGGTCGTGCCGCCCGAGGACACGCTTCGCTATCTCCAGTGGCTGCCCCATGCGCGCGTCGCGACCATGGCCCGCACCGGCCATTCCGGCACCGTGACCCGGGCCGGCGACTTCGCCGCGCTCGTCGCTGATTTCATGACCTCAAGGAGCCTTCGTGCCGACCGAGTTTCTTAAAGAGATCGCTGGCCCGGCCGGCCCGCTCGAGGCGCGGCTCGACCTGCCCGAGGGGCCGCCGCGGGCCGTCGCCGTGTGCGCCCATCCGCATCCGCTGCACGGCGGCACCATGCACACCAAGGCGCTCTACCAGACGGCCAAGGCGCTCACGCGCGTCGGCGTCGCGGCCTTGCGCTTCAACTTCCGCGGCGTCGGCCTGAGCGCCGGCAGCTTCGATGCCGGCCCTGGCGAGAAGGACGACTTCCGCGCCGCCCTGGACTTTGCCGCCGCGCGCTATCCCGGCCTGCCGCTGTGGGCGGCCGGCATGTCGTTCGGCTCGTGGATTGCCGCCGCGGCCGGGCCCACCGACCCGCGCGTGTCGCTGGTGCTGCTCGTGGCTCCGGCGGTGGACCGCTGGGACTTCTCCGAGCTGGTGACGTGGACGAAGCCGAAGTTCATCATCCACGGCGAGGACGACGAACTGATTTCGGCCAAGGACGTCCGCAAGTTCTATGCGTCGCTGCCGGAGCCGAAAGAACTGACCTGGATCGAACACGCGAACCATCTCTTCGAGGGCAAGACGTCGCTCGTGGGCGATGCCGTCGAGGAACTTCTCGCCGATTGGCAGGGCTGACATGACCGACGCCGTGATCGTGGCCGCGGCTCGCACCCCGGTGGGCAAGGCGCCCCGCGGGGCGCTGCGCTTCACCCGTCCCGACGAACTGGCGGCGCTCGTGATCCGCGAAGTCATGGCCCGGGCTGGCCAGGTGGAGGCCGGCGACGTCGACGACGTGATCGTCGGCTGCGCCATGCCCGAGGCCGAGCAGGGCTTGAACGTGGCCCGCATCAGCAGCCTGCGCGCCGGGCTGCCGGTGAGCGCCTCGGCGGTGACCGTGAACCGGTTCTGCGCCTCGGGCCTCCAGGCCATCGCCTACGGCGCCGACCGCATCCGCCTCGGCGAGGCGCGGGTGGTGGTGGCCGGCGGCACCGAGTCGATGAGCCTCATTCCGATGGGCGGCCACAAGGTGGCGCCCAACCCGGGCCTGGTCGCCTCGTATCCCGACGTCTACCTCGGCACCGGCCTGGTGGCCGAGAACCATGCGCGAACCTCGCACATCTCGCGCCAGGCCCAGGACGCATTCGCGCTCGAATCGCACCGCCGGGCCCTGGCCGCCATCGACGCCGGCCGGTTCGCCGACGAGATCGTGCCGGTGCCGGTGCGCGGGGTGGCCCCCGACCCTACCGGGGCGCCGGTCACGCGCGAGTCGCTCTTTGCCGTCGACGAAGGGCCGCGGCGCGAGACCTCGGCTGCCGCCCTGGCGGCGCTGGCCCCCGCCTTTCACGTCAGCGGCACGGTCACGGCCGGGAACTCGTCGCAGACGAGCGACGGGGCCGCCGCGGTGGTGCTGGTCTCGGCCGGCTACGCGCGCGACCACGGCCTCACGCCGCTGGCCCGGTTCGTCACCTATGCCACCGCCGGCGTGCCGCCCGAGCTCTTCGGCCTGGGCCCGGTGCCCGCCGTGGGCAAGGCGCTGAAGCAGGCCGGCCTGCAGCTCTCCGACATCGACCTCGTGGAGTTCAACGAGGCATTCGCCGCGCAGGTCCTGGCCTGCCAGGCGGAACTGGCGATTCCCGCCGACCGGCTCAACGTCAACGGCGGGGCCATTGCCCTGGGCCATCCGTTGGGCTGCACCGGCGCCCGAATGACCACCTCGCTCCTCTACGAGATGCGACGGCGCGGCGCCCGCTACGGGCTGGTGACGATGTGCGTCGGCGGCGGCATGGGCGCGGCCGGGATCTTCGAACGGCTCGAGTAGCACAGACTGGTCCGCGGTTGGCGGCGCGGGCCGGCGATCGGCGATGAACGAGCGGCCACCGGCCGGCGGCGGAACGCACGCGGCAGCAGGAGGAGAACGCAGATGGCGGCACCAGCAACGGCACGGAACACGCGCGGCGGCGAGTGGCTGATCGTCGCGACCGATCCGGCGGCGGTGATGACGCGCGAGCGCATCACCGACGAGCACCGGCTGATCGAGCAGTCGGCCGCCGAGTTCATGAACGGCGAGGTGCTGCCGGTACTCGACCGGCTCGAACAGAAGGACTGGGCCCTGAACCGCGAGCTGCTGCGGAAGTGCGGCGCGCTCGGCCTGCTCGGCACCAACGTCTCCGAGGCCTACGGCGGCGTCGACCTCGACAAGGTGGCCACGCTCGTCGTCAGCGAGCAGGTCGCCAGCAACGCATCGTTTGCCGCCACCTTCGGGGCGCAGGCCAATCTCACCATCCTGCCGATCTTCCTGTTCGGCACCGACGCGCAGAAGGCGCAGTACCTGCCGGCGCTGGTGGCTGGCGAAATGGCCGGCGCCTACTGCCTGAGCGAGTCGGGGTCCGGCTCCGACGCGCTCGGGGCCAAGGCCCGGGCCATGCGTCAGGCCGACGGCAGCTTCGTGCTCTCTGGCGAGAAGATGTGGATCACCAACGGCGGCTTCGCCGATGTCTTCATCGTCTTTGCCAAGGTGGACGGCGAGCACTTCACCGCCTTCATCGTCGAGCGCGGCTGGGCGGGCGTGTCGTCGGGCCAGGAAGAACACAAGATGGGCCTGCACGGATCGTCGACGACGCCGGTGATCCTGCAGGACGTGAAGGTGCCGGCCGAGGCGGTACTCGGCGAGGTCGGCAAGGGCCACAAGGTGGCCTTCAACGTCCTCAACTTCGGCCGCTTCAAGCTGGGGGCGATGACCTCGGGCGGGGCCAAGCGCGCCATCGCCGATGCGGCCCGGTACGCCTCGCAGCGCAAGCAGTTCGGCGTGGCCCTCGCCACCTTCGGCGCCATCCGTCACAAGCTCGGCGAGATGACGGCGCGCGAGTACGCCCTCGAGAGCCTGATCTACCGCACGGCCGGGCTCATCGACCAGACCATCGAAGCCGGCGGCGCCGCGCCCGCCTCGATGCTGCACGCGCTCGAGGAATACGCCGTCGAGGCCTCGATCGCCAAGGTCTACGGCAGCGAAGCCGTGGACTACATCATCGACGAGAGCGTGCAGATACACGGCGGCAACGGCTATGTCGCCGACTATCCGGTGGAGCGGCATTACCGCGACGCGCGCGTCAACCGCATCTTCGAGGGGACCAACGAGATCAACCGGCTGCTCATCCCCGGCATGCTGATCAAGAAGGCCGTCAAGGGCGAACTGCCGCTCCTGGCCGCCGCCAGGGCGCTGCAGGACGAGATCCTCGGACCGATGGCGGGGCCCGAGGCCAGCGACCGCGTGCTCGCCGCCGAACTCCAGGCCGTGACCGCGTTCAAGAAGGTGGTTCTCTTCGTGGCCGGCACCGCGATGCAGCGGCACGGCGACGCGCTGCAGCACGAGCAGGAAGTGCTCTCCTCCCTGGCCGACATCATCATCGATGCCTATGCCGCCGAGAGCGCCGTTCTGCGGGCCCTGGCCGCCACCGGCAGCAGCGCCGCGCTGCACGCCGCCACCGCCACGGTCGTGACCCACGAGGCGTTCGGCCGCATCGAGCTGGCCGCGCGCTCGACCCTGGCCGCGCTGGTGGAAGGCGACGCGTTGCGGACCAGCCTGTCGGCGCTCAAGCGGCTCCTCAAGCTCACGCCGGCCAATCTGGTGGCGCTGCGCCGCACTATCGCCGACGCCACGGTAGCCCGCGGCGGCTACCCGTTCGCCTAGGCCAGTATGGTGCGGCAATCACGTCTGCGGCATCGGGTCGGGCTGGCGGTCCTGGCCACGGGGATGGCGCTGGCCGGCGCCTGGCCGCTCCGCTCGCAGGCGCAGGCGCCGGACGGCGACCTGGCGGCGCTGCTGACCTCGGCCCTGGCCGAGATGCCGGCAACGACGGGCGTCTACGTCACGCACCTGCCCTCGGGCCGGGCCGCCGGCGTGCGGGCCGACCAGGCCTTCAGCCCGGCCAGCATCACCAAGCTGCCCTACCTGGTGCGGGCCATGCAGATGGCCGGTCGGGGCGAGCTCGACCTCTCGCGCCGCACGACGCTCACCCGCGCCCATCTCCGGCACGGCACCGGCGTGCTGCAGAGTCACGACCTCGGTCTGGCGCCGACGCTCGGCGACCTGGTCACCGAGATGATCATCACGAGCGACAACACCGCCACCGATCTGGTCGTGGAGGCCATCGGCGGAGTGGACGCGGTGAACGCCTGGTTGAAGGCCGCGGGCTTTCCCGAGACCCGGTCGTTCGGCCGGCCCGATGCCTACCGGCGCGCCCTGCTCTCGCTGATCGATCCGGCCTTCGCCGCCCTCACCGCTGAAGAAGTGACCGGCCTGCTCTACACCATGGACGGAAACCCGCTGGCGGCGCACTACACGCCGCTCTTTGCGGGGGCCAGGGCGCGGTGGGTGGCGATTGTGACCGACCCGGCCAACCGGCGGCGTTTCGCCGAGGAACGTGACCGCCGCACGAGCGGCGACCGCGCCTTCTGGCTCGGCACGACCACGCCGGCCGCCACGGCCCGCCTGCTCGAGGCCATCGAGCGGTGCACGCTCACGACCGCGGCGGGCTGCGAACGGATGCGCCAGACGCTGCGCCGCCAGCAGCTCGGCACCCGCCGCCTGCCCCACTACCTGGACGTCCCGGTCGGCCACAAGACCGGCGACGGCGGCCGCCTGGCCAGCGACGCCGGCATCATCTACGCGAAATCGGGACCCATCGTCGTGGCCTTCTTCGCCAACGCCGTCACCGAGCCGATGGGCCGGTTCGAGGACCGGATCGGGCGCCTCGGGCAGCGCCTGGTCGCGCACTTCGATCGGGTTGCCCCGGCGCCTGTGGCACACTGAACGACGTGATCAGCACGACGGGATGGCGCGCCCTGGCCGTGGCGCTGGCGCTGGCGACGGCGGGGGCGTGCGCGCAGGAGCCGCCCGACGCGGTCTACCTGCGCTCGGTTCAGGAGGCGCGGACCAGGAAGGACGAGTTCTTCCGCGGCGGCGCCGACTCGCCGATGAAGCCGGCCGACTACGGCAAGTTCCTGCCCCTCAGCTACTTCGACGTCGATCCGGCCTACGCCCCGCCGGGCACGCTGAAGCTCATCGAGCCGCGCACCCGCCTGGTGATGCCGACCTCCACCGGCAAGCAGCGCGACATGGAGCGGATTGGCTACCTGGAGTTCACGCTCAAGGGGCAGCCGATGCGGCTGACGGCCTTTGCCGAAGCCGGCGAGCCGACGGTGTCGCGCTTGTTCATCCCCTTCAGCGATCTGACGAGCGGCACCGAAACGTATCAGGCCGGGCGCTACATGGACGTCGACCCGCAGTCGAGCGGCGTCTACATCGTCGACTTCAACGCCGCCTACCATCCCTACTGCTACTACAACGCGGAGTACGACTGCCCGTTCCCGCCGGCGGAGAACCGGTTGAAGACACCGGTGCGGGCGGGCGAACGCCTGCGCGCCGCCGAGATCCTGGCTCCCACCCGATGAGCGCGCTGCAGGCTCTCATCCTCGACTTCGACGGCGTGGTCGCCAACAGCGAGCGGCTGCACCTGCGCGCCTTCCAGCAGGCGCTGGAGCGGCAGGCCTCGGCGGTCACGCTGAGCGACGAGGCCTACTACCACCGCTACCTCGGCTTCGACGACCTCGGCGTCTTCAAGGCGCTCGGCCAGGACGCCGGTGCGCCGTTTGCGCCAGACGTCCTGCAGAAGCTGCTGGCCGAGAAGGAACACCGCTACGAGGCGCTCGCCGCGGCCGGCGAGATGCTCTTTCCCGGCGTTCCCGAGTTCATCCGCGTCGCCGCCGCGCGGGTGCCGCTGGCCATCGCCTCGGGCGCGCTGACCCGCGAGATCGAAGACGTGCTCGCCGCCGCCGGGCTGCGCGACTGCTTCCTGGCCATCGTCGGCGCCGATCAGACCCCGCACTCGAAGCCCGCGCCCGATCCCTACCTGGAGGCGTTCGCGCGCCTGCAGGCGGCCGTGGGCCGCGTCCTCAGCCCCCGCCACACGGTGGCCATCGAGGACTCGCACTGGGGCCTCGAGTCGGCGCGCGCCGCCGGCCTGCGCACCGTCGCCGTCACCAACACCTATCCGGCGGCCGCGCTGTCGGCGCATGCCGAGCTCGTCGTCGAGGATCTGGGCACGCTGGATCTGGCCGCGCTCGATCGCCTGTGCGAGCCGGGATGACGCCGCTCGTCGAAACGCTCACGCGCCTGTTGAACGAGAGCGAGAAGCGCTCGGGGCACGACATGGCGCTCGGCGCGCTGGCCATCGCGACGGTCGAGTATCCGCGGCTCGAACCCCAGGCGTGGCTGGCCCGGCTCGAGGCCATCGGCGATCAGGCGCTCGCCAGCGTGGCCCGGGCGGCCGGCGCCGAGGGGCCCGTCGACGCGCGCGTGGAAGCCGTGAACCAGTGCCTTTACGCCGACCTCGGCTTCCACGGCAACCGCGAGCGCTACTCGGATGTCCGCAACAGCTGCCTGAACCAGGTGCTCGAGCGCCGCACCGGCATCCCCATCACCCTGGCCGTCGTCTACATCGAAGCGGCCCGGCGCGCGGGGCTGCGGGCCGAGGGCATCAACTTCCCCGGGCACTTCCTGGTGCGGGTGTGGGACGCGGCCACCGGCGACGCCGAGCACGGTCTGGTCGTCGATCCGTTCGACGGCGGCGCCGTGCTCACCGAGCAGGACTGCCAGGCGCTGCTGGCCCGGCAGGAGGACGGCGACGTTCCGTTCCGCCCGGAGTTCCTGGCGCGCGCCTCGCGCCGGCAGATCTTCCTGCGGATGCTGATGAACCTCAAGCGGCTCTACGTGCAGCACCGCTCGTTTGCTCACGCCCGCGTCGTCACCGACGCGCTGCTGGCGCTGTCGCCGTCGTCGCTGCAGGAGTTGCGCGATCGCGGGCTGCTGTCCTATCACCTGCACGACTACGCGCCGGCGCTGCGCGATCTCGAGGAGTACCTCAAGCTCGTGGCCCTGACCGACCGCGGCGACGAGAGCCGCGACGAGACCACGCAGGTCTGGGATCACGTGAAGTCTCTGCGCCGCCGGCTGGCTTCGTTCAACTAGCCCGGACGCCGCCGCTGGCTGATCCCGCGTCCGTCGGGGGCACCGGCCTCCGGGCGACGGGCCGAGTCCTGGCCCTGCGGCGCTTCAGCGGGTCGTCCGCGCGTAGTGGCACTCCGGCGCCAGTGGGCAGACGGTGCAGTGGGGCGCGAACTCGGCACAGGCGTGGGCCGCATGATGGGCCAGCACCACGCCGGCCTCCGCCAGGCGGTCACGATCCCCGCCGCACGCCCGGCACAGCCAACGCCGCGCCTCGCGGCGCCCGCGCGCGCTTCGGCCCACCCCCGCCGTGCAGCCGGCCCAGGACGCGCGCCACTCCGTCATCCACCGGCGCCACCGCGTGCCCGCCGGCAAAGAGCAGGGCGCCGAGGCGGGCCGCCGGCGACAGGTGCGGCACACCGGCCAGGGCCCGCACCGCGGCGCGGAGCGAGCCGCTCACCTGCTGCCGCAGCTCGCGGTGCCGGCGGAAGTGGCCGCTGCCGTTCTTCAGCTGCTCGATGCGCTGCTCCACGCCGCCGACGGCGCGGAGCGCCTGCCCCAAATCCTCTTTCGAGACCTGGAACATGGCATCGGGGGTGAGCGCCGGCAGGCGCCTGAGGGCCTGCCACGCCGTGTCGCGCCGGGCCGGCAGCGCCCGCGCCGACACGACGTCCCAGACGAAGAACGCGAACAGCTCGCGCGGCGGCTGGGCGAGCGGGCCGTAGAAGGCGCGCAGCCGCGCCAGCACGCCGTCCATCTCAGCGCAGGCGGCCGATCTCCTCGTAGAGGGCGGCCGCGGCGATGACGCCGTTGTGGAAGTTGCCCAGGTCGATCTTCTCGTCGGGGGCGTGGGCGTTCTCGTCGGGCAGGCCGACGCCGAAGAGCACGCAGGGCAGGCCGAGCTCTTCCTGGAAGGTGGCCACCACCGGGATCGAGCCGCCTTCGCGGTTGAAGACCGGCGTCTTGCCGAAGCCGCGTTCGATGGCCCGGCCGGCCGCCTGCACGTAGTCGTTGTCGAAGCCGGTCATCCACGGCTTGCCGCCGTGCATGCGGATGAGGGTGTAGTTCACGGCCTTGGTCATGACCTTCTTCAGGTAGGCCTCGAAGAGGTCGCCGATCTTCGTCGGATCCTGGTTGGGCACGAGCCGCATGCTGACCTTGGCCATGGCCACGGCCGGCAGCACCGTCTTGGCGCCGTCGCCGGTGAAGCCCGAGAGCAGGCCGTTCATCTCGAAGGTCGGCCGCGCCCACACGCGCTCGAGCGTCGTGTAGCCGGTCTCGCCGAACAGCTTCGGCGCCCCGAGATCCATGCGGTAGCGCTTCTCGTTGAAAGGCAGCTTGGCGAACTCGGCCCGCTCTTCGTCGCGCAGCGGCACGACGTCGTCGTAGAACCCCGGGATCTTGACGCGGCCGCCCTTGTCCTTCATCTGCGCGAGGGCCTGGATCAGGGCCATGGCCGGATTGACCACCGCGCCGCCGAAGGAGCCCGAGTGCAGGTCGGACTTGGAGCCGCGCACGTCGATCTGGAAGTAGGCCAGGCCGCGCAGCCCGTAGCAGATCGACGGCACGTCGCGATCGAACATCGGCGAATCGCTGATGACGACGACGTCGGCCGCGAGCAGGTCCTTGTTGGCCTTGATGAAGTCGTCGAGATTGGCGCTGCCGACTTCTTCTTCCCCTTCGAGCACGAACTTGATGTTCACCGGCAGCGTGCCGCTCTGCGACAGGTGCGCCTCGACCGCCTTCATGTGCATGAAGACCTGGCCCTTGTCGTCGACCGCGCCGCGGGCGTAGAGCTCCCCGTCGCGCACCGTGGCCTCGAAGGGCGGCGAGGTCCACAGCTCGAGCGGATCGACCGGCTGCACGTCGTAGTGGCCGTAGAAGAGGATGGTGGGCGCGCCCGGCGCGCCGAGCCATTCGGCGTAGACGACCGGGTGGCCGGGCGTCTCGACGAGGCGGGCCCCGTGCAGGCCGATGCGGGTCAACTCCGCGGCCACCCACTCGGCGCAGCGCCGGGTGTCGGCGTTGTGCGCCGGCAGCGCCGAGATGCTGGGGATGGCCAGGAAGGCCTTGAGCTGTTCGACGTAGCTGTCGCGATTGACGTTGATGTGGTCGACGATCTTTTCCATGGACGGGTCTCCGCGGCCGCGATCCGGACCGCGTTTCTGCACTGTAGCACTGGACCCGGCTCGACCGCCGCGGGCTACGGCCGGAGCCGCCAACCGCCGCGCCCGCGCTCGGCCACGCCTTCGGCGTCGAGCTTCACGAGGTGCGCCAGCACGCTGTCGCGGGCCTGGGGCACGAGCGCCGGGTCGAGCCCGCGGTAGAGGCGCGTGGCGATCTCGGCCACGCTCGCCGCGCCGCCCGACAGCGCCGCCACGATCTGCTGCTCACGCTGACGGCGATGCGCTTGGTACTCCGCGATGAGCGCCAGCGGGTCGGGGATGGCCGGGCCATGGGCCGGCAGCGCCCGCCGGATGCCGAGCGCCGCCAGACGCTCGAGCGAGCGGAGATAGTCGACGAGCACGCCGCCGTGCGACGCCGGGATGACCACGCTGCTGCCCTGCACCAGCAGGTCGCCGGTGAACGCCGTGCCGGAGGCCTGGTGCACGAACGCCACGTGGTCGGGCGAATGGCCCGGGGTGTGGACCACGCGCAGCGGGCCCAGCCCGGTCTCGATCTCGTCGCCGTCGGCCACGCCGCGCCACGGCACGCGACGGCCGCGTCAGGCCCGGGCCAGAGGAACTTGGCAAAGCGCGCCTGCGGCGCCCGTCGCGCCAGCGCCGGCGCCCCGGACGCGTGATCCGGATGGATGTGCGTCACCAGCACCTGCGCCGGTCCGGCCGGGGCGTGGGCAAAAAGCGCGTCGAGGTGCGCGGGCTCTCCCACCCCGGCGTCGATCAGCACCGGCGCCGGGCCGGGCACGAGGTAGGTCCAGTTGCCGGACCCGGTCATCGCGCCGGGGTTACCGGCGTGCAGGGGAACGACCGTCACCGCGGGCTCCGGGCGAGACGCACCGCTGAATTGTAGGCGCGTTCTCAGCGCCGTCGCGGGGAGGAGAGAAGCGGGCCGCCGGACCGGCGGCAGGGGCTCAGACCCCTCAAGTGCCGCCGTAGCCGACGGTGACCGCCCCGCGATCGACGATCACCGGCACGCGCCGCTGGCCGCCGCTGTAGCGGAGCATGCGCGCCAGATCCATCGGATCCTTCTTGACGTTCACGTAGGTGACCGGTCCACGCGCTTCGTACGCCTCACGGGCGCTGGCGGTGTGCGGTCAGGTGTCCTTGCCGAAGATGATGACGGCGTCGAGTTCGGCGGCCATGTGCCGATCGTAGCGGAATCGGCGCGCCGGCGGGTCCCCGGCAGTTGTAACGGGGCCTGGCACCGTTACAACTTTTCCTGTTGCAGTTTCTGCGATCTCCCGCCGACCGGCACGGTGGGTCGCTGACATCTCGGACCGCGGGAACCGGCGAGCGCGGCGATGGGGTCACAATGGGACCGTATGCTGCGCATCGGCGCTCACATGTCGGTCGCCGGCGGCGTGTCGAAGGCCGTCGATCGCGCGGAGCTGCATGGCTGCGAGGCGCTGCAGATCTTCACGAAGAACGCCAGCCAGTGGGTGGGACCGCCGCTCCATCCCGACGAGGTCCGGCGGTTCCGCCGCCGCGTCGAGGAGACCGGCTTGACGCCGGTGGTGTCGCACGCCAGCTACCTCATCAACCTGGCCTCGACCGTGCCGGCCCTGCGGGCGCAGTCGATCGCGGCCTTTGCCGATGAACTCGACCGCGCCCACGCGCTCGGCCTGCTCGGCGTGGTGATTCATCCGGGCACGTGCACCGCGGGCTCGGAAGAAGACGCCCTCCGGCTCGTGGCCGAGGGCATCCGGGCCGCCTTCACGGCGCACCCGCGACGCCGGACGATGGTGCTGCTCGAGCACACCGCCGGACAGGGGCGCACGCTCGGCTACACCTTCGAGCACCTGGCCGCGATCGTGGCGCACCTCGACGGCTCCCCGCGGCTCGGCATCTGCCTCGATACCTGCCACCTCCTGGCCTCGGGCTACGACATCGTCAGTGAGGCCGGCTACGAGGCGACGGTGACGTCGCTCACCAGTCTGGTGGGCCTGGAGCGCGTGCGCGTCTTCCACGGCAACGACTCGAAGCGGCCGTGCGGGAGCCGTGTCGATCGACACGAGCACATCGGCGACGGCTGCCTGGGCCTGGAGCCGTTCCGGCGCCTGCTCCATGACCGGCGCTTCGCCGGACGGCCGCTGCTCATCGAGACCGCCAAAGCGGCCCGCACGACCAAGCCCCTGCTGGTCGAGCCGGACGCGCTCGACGCGAAAAACCTCGACACGCTGCGCCGGCTGCGTCGCGGCGCCTGACCGCTGAGCACGCGGGCTGGATCAGCTGGGCACCTAGGTGTGGGCGCGCTCAGCGGCGGGGCGGGCGGTCGGGGAAGAAGTCGCGGCCGCGCGCCACTTCGACGGCGTTCTTGGCGCCACCGACAAACGGAATGAAGTCGAGCACGGTGGAGGCAATCCCGCGCAGCGCGCCCTTCCGCCGCATGGCCAGCCCGAGCGTGGCAATAGCCACCACGCTGCCAATCAACGGCATCGAACGATACAGGCGACGGGTGAGCCGCCGGTTCGCGTACTGTGAAAGCTGGGTCTGCATCGCCATACCCGTATGCCTCAGCAAGAGGCATTCCAGCGGGCGCGCGGATCCCGGGGTGGCCGCGCACGCTCGGCCCGGGCCTTGCCGGCGTTCGTTCGCGCCCCCTGGTCAGCCGCGCCGACCTGACCGCTCAGCCGCGCTCAAGCGCGCCGACAGCACCAGGTAGTAGACCGGGAACACCAGCGATACCGGCATCCACGGCCCGTCGACGGCGGGCAGCCGCCAAATCATCATGAACAGGCAGACGCCCCACACCGTGCCGAGCCCGATGGTGGCCAGCCGCCAGGTGGATGTGCGCGACGGGTAGACGTAACGCGTGGGCACGAACACCAGCACCACGAGCAGCACCAGGATGGCCGCATTGACGGCCGGCGCCAAGCCCCACACGTAGAGATACAGCGCGGCGATGTTCCAGTACGAGGGGAAGCCGGTGAAGAAGTGGTCGGTCGTCGCCACCTTCGCGTCGCTGCGGCTGAAGCCGTAGCCGCTGGCGATGAGCACCGCGCTGCCGATCCAGAACGCCACCGGGGACGGCAGCAGTCCGGCCCGGATCATCAGCACCACCGGCACGAACACGTAGGTGAGGTAGTCGATGAGGTCGTCGAGCCGGGCGCCGTCGAACCACGGCAGCCGCTCCTTCACCCGGAGCGCGCGGGCCAGCACGCCGTCGGTGGCGTCGATGAGCGTGGCGGTAGCCAACCAGAAGAATGCCGCGCGGAAATCGCCCTCGTGCACCGCCAGCGCCGCCAGCAGCGCGGTGGCCGCGCCGGAGGCGGTGTAGAGATGCGCCAGCCAGGGCGTGAGGGTCACGGCAGCCCGCGGACTACAGCCGCCTCACCGCATCGGGGAAGCTGTTCCACACCGGCACGCCGCAGAAGTGCGAGCCCTCGGTGCAGCGCGGCGACACGACCTTGTTGCGCAGCACGCACGGCGGCCCGAGGAAGCGGCCGAGGCGGGGATGCACCTCGCGCACCTGCGCGATCTCGTCCATCGAGGCCAGATAGATCTCTTCCTGCGCGTTGAAACAGGTGCGCAGCGTCCACTTGTGCTGCAGGGCCAGGAAGCTGCCCGATTCCACGAGGCGCAGCGCCTTGGCGTTGGGCAGCACGTAGAGCGCGTATTCGAGCGGCACGCCCAGTTCGAGCAGCCGGTTCTTGGCCGCCCACGCACCGGCGATGGCCCGCTCGAAGACGGCCGCGGCGCGGGGGTTCTGCCGGATCAGGCGCGGCGTCACCACGTCGGGCGCGGTGGTGTCGGCAAAGGTCATCAGCGGCCGGGACGCCGGCACCATGCGGTGCCGCTGGTCCTGCGAATCGGCCGTGTGACTCAGCTTCTTCTCGAAGACGTAGGCCGCATGGTGCAGCGATCGCATCATCGGCGAGTGGTGCGACACGTTGAGCATGTCCACCCGGTAGCGGTTGCGGGCCGGATTCATCACCCGGTCGATGGCCTCGTCGTCGCCGAGGTCGCCGTCCTCGAGCCCGAAGGTGGCCCGCACGGCATCGCCGACCACCGCTTCGGCATCCGACGACCAGTCGCGCAGCCGCGATACCCGGCCGCCCAGGCGGGCGTCGAAGGCCGCGGCGAAGGCATCGCCGCCGGCCCGCGCGCGCGGGAAGTCGGCCTCGGGCAGGTCGCCGGCCCCGAGCGTGGCCAGGCCCACTTTCTCGAAGAACATCGGGTCGAACGCCTTCACCAGATCGACCATCTGGCCGATGACGAGACGGGCCTCGTGCGGCGTGTCGCCGGCGTGCAGCATGCGGTGGAGACGGTGCAGCACCAGGCCCGACACGGTGTGCACCATCGACGTGAAGGCGGCAATCGGAATCACGTAGCGCGCCGTCTCGATGGCCTTCTTCTCGGCCTCGCGCTCGACGGCCCGGTGGCGTTCGGCGTTGTTCGACGGCCGCAGGTAGCGCAATTCTTTCAGGATCGCCCAGGCGTCGTCCTTGAGCAGGCGCCGAGAGCTCCGCGTAGTCGTCCCAGGCCGTGAGCACCGCCTCTTCGTAGACCCGCCGCGCCTCGCCGTCGAGCGGCGGCACGAACGCGCGCGGCTCCTTCAGCTTCACGTAACGCTGACTCGACTGCTCGGAGTTGTAGAACGGATAAGCGTGCAGCACGCTCCACACGAACTGGCGCGAGATGTTCTCGAGCCCGAACTCGAAGTGCGCGTGCTGGAAGACGGTGTGGTGGCCGCCCTCGAAGGTCAGCGGCCCGATCGAGTCGCGCTGCCGGTCGGTGATCTCGGTCGTGTCGATGACGCGCGGCGAATAACAGGTGCGCGCGGCGGCAATGGCGCTGTCGTAGGGCACGGCCGGGGCGCTGCGCAACGTGACTCTGGGGGCGTCGGTGGCAAGGGCCAGAGAGGGCATGGACTGCCTATTCTAACGGCCGAGCCCGGCGCGACGGAGGCTCACCTCGCCGGGTTTCCAGGCTGGTAGAGCTGGCGCAGCGCCAACCGGTCCGCGAATTGCATGGTTGGGCTGACAGCGACAGCGCGACGGTTCGGGTCCGTATCGCTTCGCGACAGTTGACCATGACGAAAGTTCGCAGTGTCGGTGACGCCGCCTGGCTGGCGGGGCTGGTCCTCGTGGCCGGGCTCGCTTTTGCCACCTCTCCCCTCGACGGCGGCTACTGGTGGAGCGACGCGCCGCGCCATGCCTTGAACGGCGCCTTCCTCCTCGATGCCGCGCGGGCCATGCCGGTCGGCAATCCCGTGGACTATGCGCACGACTACTACCTCCACTACCCGGCTTTGACCCTGCCGTTCTACCCCCCGCTCGTGCATGCCGTGCTGGCCCTGGCCTATGGGCTGTTCGGGGTGTCACCGTTTGTGGCGCAGGCCGTCGTGGCCTTGTTCCACCTGGGCCTGCTCCTGGCCGCCTACGCGCTGGCGCGCCGCTGGCTGGCGCGTCCCTATGCCTTCGCCGCCGCCTTGGTGGCCGGGGCCGGGCCCGAGCTCCTCATGTGGAGCCGCCAGGTGATGCTCGACGTACCCGTCTACGCGCTGATCGTGGCTGCGGCGCTCTTCTTCGTGCGCTGGCTCGAGACCGACAGCCGGGCGGCGCTGTACACCTGGGTGACCTTCGTCGTCCTGGCCGTCTACACAAAGTACAACGCCGGCTTCATCCTGGTGCCATTCGGGTTGGCCCTCGTGGCGGCGCGCGGCACCACCTGGATGCGCGATCGGCGCCTGTGGGCGGTCGCGGCGGTTGCCGCCGTGCTGCTCCTGCCCGCGGCCATCTTGCTGGTGAAGTTCGGCTCGGCCAACCTGAAGTCGGTCGTCGGCAGTCAGACGACCGACCTGCCGCGGATGTCCATCGAGGCGTGGACGTTCTACCTCGAGGCCCTGCCCAATCAGCTCGGCTGGCCGGCCCTGCTCCTGGCCCCGATTGGCGCGGCGCTGGCACTGCGCTCGGGCGCCCTCACGCGCCCGCACTGGCTGCTGCTCGCCAGCTGGTGGGTCGTCGGCTACGCCATGCTGTCGTTCATCGCGCTGCGCGAAGACCGCCATTCGCTCATCACCCTGCTGCCGCTCGGCATCCTGGCGATGTACACCCTGCAGCGTTTCGAAGTCCGGGTGGGCCGGTTGGCGCCGGTCGCCGCCGTGGCCATCGCCGTGGCCACGACCGCCTGGGGCCTCTTTGCCACGCCGGCGCCCACCGTCGTCGGGCACGCGGAAGCAGCGCGGGTGGTGGCCCACCGGGCGGCGCCGGGCGAGAACATCCTCTTTTCCGGGCTACCGTGACGGCAGCTTCATCTTCGCCATGCGCGGCCTCGACGCCACGCAGCGCACGGTGCGCGCCGACAAGTTGCTGTTGCGCATGTTCATCGCGCGCGAGCGCGGGGTCGAGGACCGCGGCCTCGATCGCCACGACATCCTGCGCCTGATCCAGCGCTACGGCATCCGCCACATCGTGGCGGAGTCGGACTTCTGGCTGGATCTGCCGTCGCTGGCCGCGCTCGACGAATTGCTCCACGACCGCACGCTCTTCACGCCGCTGGCCCGAGTGCCCATCGTGGCCAACGTCGGCCGCGAGGCCCGGGAACTCACCGTCTACGAGTTCCGGGGCGAGGTCGACGATCCGCCGGCGCCGCTGTCCTTCGAGATGGTGGGGCTGGGGCGCACCATCGCCGCCGCTTACTGAGGCCCGCGGGGAGGCGGCGAGCGGGTCGGACGGGGATCGTCGCGGCGCGACAGCCAGCGCATGACGTAGCGGACGAAGCGCTCGTTGTTGGTGCCGGCCCACGACAGGCCCATGGGCTGGCCGTCGCCCACTTCCGACATGGTGAGCAGCGCCACGTCGCCGATCACCACCACGCGCCCGCGGCCGCGTTCGAAGGCCACGGCCTGGGCCAGCCCGCCGACCGGCTCGCCGCTCGTAGCCGGGTCGCCCTTGCGGGCCACAGCCACGGCCGAGGGGCTCAGGATGAGCAGCGCCGCCCCACTCTCGGGAGGCACGAGGGCCTGGCCGCCGAAGGTCACGACCCGGTTCACGGCCGGGGCGCCGGGGAAGCCGTCGACGATCGGATGCGCGCCGATCAAGCCGTTCTCGCGCGAGAAGATCAAGCGTTCGGGGAAACGCGGCTCCGAGTTCCCGACGTCGATCACCAGCTGGCGGCGCAGGCCGACGCCGAGGCGGGCGGCGAAATCCACGCTGCCCCGGGCGATGGGGTCTTCGTCCACGGCGAGGAGCAGCGAGCCGCCGTTCTCGATCCACTGGATAGTGGTCTCGATCTCCTGGCCGATGAGCGCTTCGTCGTCGAACGCCGTGAGGTGCGAGAGCTGCACGCGGTCGAGGGCCCGGCGGGCCAGCCCGCTCAGGGCCAGCGGGTTGGCGACGACGGCAATGCGCGCGTCGGCCAGCGTCTCGGCGCGGGTGGCGTTGGCGTCGGGGAGCACCGTGTAGCCGTCGGCGGCGAGCAGCCCGGCGAAGGCCACCAGACCGCGGGTGCCGGTGGCGGCGTTCCAGTGCGCGTTGTCGATGAGCACGGGCGGGCCGTCGGCAGCCCACGTCGGCGCCTCCACGGTGCCGCGATACGCGAGTTCCCCAGTGGCCGCGGCGTCGCGCCACCAGAACCACGCGAGCCCCACCGCCGTCAGGATCGCGAGCCACCGCACGAGTCGTCTCATCTAGTCGTCACTGTCTTTCGCGTGATAGCGCGAGTACTCGTCGAGGTAGGTCAGCGTCGACATCGACTTCATGCGGTCGAGGAAGAGCACGCCGTCGAGGTGATCGGTCTCGTGCTGGATGACCCGGGCCGGGAAGTCGTCGGCCTCGATCTCCACGATGCGGCCCTGCCGGTCGTGGGCCTTGACCACGATCTTGCTGGCCCGCGGCACGCGGCCGCGGATCTCGGGGATGCTGAGGCAGCCTTCCCACCCCTCGATGATGGTGTCGTCGAGCGGGGTGATGGTGGGGTTGATGATGACGCTGGCCTCGGCCTCGTCGTCGCTGTCGAGCATGGCCACGAACACCCGCAAGCCCTCGTGCACCTGCGGCGCGGCCAGGCCGACGCCGTGGTACTCGTGCATCGTGTCGATCATGTCGTCGAGAAATTTCTGGAAGCGCGGATCCTTGATTTCCGAGCGTTCGACCGCGCGCGCCTTCTGCCGCAGCACCGGATGTCCCATGCGGGAGACCTTCAGGATGGACATGGGTCCAGTACAACAGAGTGCCTGCCCTCTGTCCACCTGGGGCGGGGGGGTGTAGACTCACGGCCGGTTCCGCCGCCCGTTTCGGAGGTCGATGTGAGTAGAGCTCTGGGCCGTTTCGTTGCCGTCGCCGTCCTTGCCGTAGCCGTCACCCTCGCCGGGTCCGGCCCGGCGCTCGCGCAGGTCTATCCGAGCGCCAAGACCGGCGGCAATTACATGCACAACTACTACTTCGCGCCGGCGGCCAGCAGCACGCCGTGGTGGCCGTCGTGGGCGCCCGACGGCAAGCGCATTGCCTTTGCCATGGACGGCTCGATCTGGACCATCGACGTCGGCAGCACCGTGGCCAGGGAGCTGGTCTTCTCGCCCCGCGAGTACCTGTCGATGCCGGAGTTCTCGCCCGACGGCAAGTGGCTGGCCTACACCGCCGACGACGACGCCAGGAGCATCAACCTGCGCCTGTTGAACCTGGCCACCGGCGTCACCACCAGTCTCACCACCGGAACGCACGTGAACCACGAGCCGGCCTGGTCGCCCGACAGCAAGCGCCTGGCCTACGTGTCCACCGCCCCGAACGGTTATTTCAACATCTACGTGATGGACGTCGTCGACGGCAAACCGGGCACCCCGGTGCAGGTCACGACCGACAACTCCTTCGGCCGCGACCGCCTCTACTTCGGCGCCGTCGACGTGCACATCGCGCCGGCCTTTTCCCCCGACGGCACCGAGCTGCTGCTGGTGTCGAACCGCGGCATCCCGCTCGGCTCGGGCGGCATCTGGCGGGTGCCGGTCGGGCCCGACGTCATGGGCACGGGCAAGGCGACGCTGATTCACAAGGAAGAAACGCTCTACCGCACGCGGCCGCAGTGGTCGCCCGACGGCAAGCGCATGATCTACGCGTCGCACCTGGGCGGGCAGTACACCGAGCTCTTCGTGCTCCCGACGGTGGGCGGCGAGCCCTACAAGATGACCTTCGGCGACCACGACAACTTCCTGCCCCGCTGGTCACCCGACGGCGAGTGGATCGCCTACATCTCGAACGAAGAAGGCCTGCCGCAGCTGAAGCTCATGAAGGCCTGGGGCGGCGAGCAGAAGATCGTGCGCATCGCCGAGCGCCGCTACGCCCGGCCGATGGCCACCGTGGCCGTGCGCATCGTCGACGACCTCACCGGCGACGAGACCCCGGCGCGGGTCTATCACACCGCCGCCGACGGCAAGCCCTACACGCCGGGCGATTCCTACGAACGGCTGGCCATCCTCAACCGTCACCTGTTCCACACCCCCGGCCGCTATGTCACCCAGGTTCCGCCTGGCTCGTTCACCATCGAAGTGACCAAGGGGTTCGAGTACGACGTGGCCAAGACGACCCTGACCCTGGCGCCGGGCTCGACCTCGAACGTCACCATCCGCCTGAAGCGAATCGTCGACTTCAAGGCGCGCGGCTGGCGCTCGGGCAGCAATCACGTGCACATGAACTACGCCGGCAACCTGCACAACACGCCCGAGAACATGGTCCTGATGGCCAAGGCCGAGGACATGGGCATGACCAGCCTGCAGATTGCCAACAAGGACAACCGCATCCTCGACTACCAGCACTACACCTCCGGCCAGTCCCTGCACCCGCTCTCGAAGGGCGACTACGTGATGCACGTGGGGCAGGAGTACCGGCCGCCGTTCTACGGCCACATCTCGCTCTTCAACCTGAAGAACCACCTGATCTCGCCCTTCGTCACCGGCTACGAAGGGACCGGCATCGGGAGCCTCTATCCGTCGAACACCGACATCTTCCGCTTCGCCAAGGCGCAGGGCGGCATCGGCGCCTACGTGCACCCCTACAACGGCGACGCCGACCCGGTCGACGGCAGCCTCGGGACCGCCAAGGGTTTCCCGGTCGACGTGGCGCTGGGGTCGCTCAGCTACCACGAGCTGTGGTCGCAGAGCGCCGGCGACGCGGTGCTCACCGTGTGGTACCACACCCTCAACAACGGCTTCCGCGTCCCGGTCACCGGCGGCGAGGACTCGATCTCGAGCCTGCACCGCGTCGAGCTCGTGGGCGTGTCGCGCGGCTACTTCCAACTCGGCGACCAGCCGCTGACGTGGGAGAACTGGATGACGGCGATGCTCGCCGGCCGGGGCTTCGTCACCAACGGCCCGCTGCTCGAGTTCTCGGCCGACGCCGCGGGCATGGGCGAAGAGATCACGCTGCCGGCCGGGGGCGGCAAGGTCACCTTCCGGGGCACGCTCAACTCGATGGTGCCGCTCGAGCGCTTCGAGCTGGTGTCGAACGGCCAGGTCGTGCACACCATCCCGCTGACCGGCGAGCGCCGCTCGGCCGCCTTCGAGCTGCCGCTCGAGCTCAAGGCCAGCGGCTGGTATTCGCTGCGCGCCGTGGGCAAGGCGCTGACCTTCCCGGTCGAGAACTCGCGGCCGCTGGCGGTCACCAACCCGATCTTCGTGACCGTCGGCACGCAGGCCATCCGCAGCCAGGCGTCGGCCGACTACTTCGTGAAGTGGATCGACAAGCTCACGGCCATGGCCGCGGCCGATGCGGGCTGGCGCAGCGACGAGGAGAAGGCCCATGTCCTCGGGCAGTTCCGCGAGGCCCGCGACATCTACCTGGCGCGCGGCAAGGAAGCCGCTACCGCCGGGCGCAAGTAGCCGGGGCCGGCGGGCGGGGCGGTCCGCGCCGCGGCTCGTGCGATGATCCGGGTGACGTGACCCAGCATGGACCCGTCTATCGCTTCTGCCCGGTGTGCGGCAGCCCCGTGGAATCGCGGGCCCTCAAGACCGGCGAGCCGATGCGGCTGGTCTGCACCGGCCCGCCCTGCGGCTACGTGTTCTACCTCGACCCGAAGCTGGCCGTGGGCACGATCATCACCATGCCGGACGGCCGCATCGTGCTCACCCGCCGGGCCATCGAGCCGGGCCACGGGCTGTGGGTGTTCCCCGGCGGCTACGTGGACCGCGGCGAGGAGGTGCGGCTGGCGGCGGCGCGCGAGGCGCGCGAGGAGGCCGGCATCGACGTGCGCCTCGACGGCCTGGTCGGCATCTACTCGTACCCCGGCACCACGGCCGTGATCGTCGTCTACCACGCCTCGTGGCTGGCCGGCCAGCTGGCCATCGACGACGAGAGCTCCGAGATCCGCACCTTCCAGACGAGCGAGCTGCCCTGGGACGAGCTGGCCTTCCGCAGCACCCGCGACGCGCTGCGCGATTTCCTCGGCGCCGGCGCTACGGGCGCTTGACCGCGAACGGCCCGGCCGCGGGCTGGCCCTGCGTGTTGGCCAGGGGGCCGAGTTCCGCGGCGGCGCCACGGGCGATGAGCGCGGCTTCGCTGCCGGCCTGGAAGCAGGTGAAGTCGGGCCGGTCGCGCCAGGCCAGCGGGCCGCACAAGCGCACGCCGGCGCCGAGCGCGGCGTCGTGCACCATGTTCACCAGCCGCTCGTAGTCGGGCTGCCCCTGGCGGTAGCCGCTGAAGTTGGCCAGGTCGCCGCTGGCCGCGAAGATCGCCGACACGCCCGGGACCTTGGCGATGGCGGCGGCGTTCTTCACCCCTTCGAGCGTCTCGATCATCAGCACCAGCACGATGTTGTCGTTGGCCGTGTTGCGGTAGCCGCCGGGCACGCCGCCCCACATCCCGGCGTCGAAGGCCTGGCCGCCGCCGTTGCTGCGCCGGCCGAGCGGCGGGAAGTAGGTCCAGTTCACCACCTCGCGGGCCTCCTCCTCGGTGTCCACGGTGGGCACGACCAGCACCAGCGCCCCGGCGTCGAGGGCATGCTGGATCTCGCGCTCGTCGGTGTAGGCCACGCGCACGCCCGGCACCGCCTTGGCGGTGGGACAGGTGCGCCACATGCGCGCCACCGCCTGCCACTCCTTCTGGTCGTGCTGCATCTCGGTCCAGATGAAGTCGTAGCCGGCGTTGGCCATGGCGCAGTAGACGCTGGGGTCGGTGGCGCCAAAGAGGGTGGCGCCGGTGACCTTGCCGCCCTGCATCAGCTTCACCTTGGCCGGGTTCCAGATCGTCGATCCGGCGGGCGCCGCCGTGGCGTTGCCGAACTTCCAGGCCGCCGGATCGAAGCCGCCTTGATTGGCGGCGCCGGCCGGCGCGTGGTCGCGGGCGCGGCTGTCGCTGCCGGCGGGCGCGGCCAACGGGAACTGGCTGGCTCCAGGCGCGGCGTTGCCGGCGTAAGGGTCGGCCGACGGGGCCGGCGGCGGCGCCGGTTTCGCTGGCGATGGGGCCGGCGTCTGACCCGGAGGATTCTGCGCCTGCAGCGCCAACGCCCCGAGCACCATCGCGCCGCACATCCATCCTGCCGCCAGCCGTTGCCTCATGACGCCTCCTCTACGAGGCGGATGCTAGCACGCTACCGGCGACGAACGACCCGCCGGTCGGGCGCCCGGACGACGTGGATCAGGCGCACGCCCGCCCCCGCCCCGAGGACCTCGCCGCGCAGGTCCTCGCGCGCCAGCTGGCGGGTCACGAGCGCCGCGGTGCTGCCGTATCCGGGCACGTCCTTCAACACTTCGAGCACCACCAGCCGCCGCTGCTCGCGCTCGGCCCGCTGCAGGAGCGGCAGCAGCTCGAACGAGGCCGGCGCGCCGGTGTAGGTGCCGGCCGGCCCGGCGGCGCGCATCACCACGAAGCGCTCGCGGAAGAACTCGTCGAGCGCGAGCCACGCGTCGGCCCGGCCCACGGCGAGCAGGCAGGCGAGTTCATCGGTGCAGGCCACGAGATCGGCGGCGCGAACCTCGGACGCCACCGCCGGCACGTCGAGCGTGGGCCGCGCCGCCACCCAGCGGCGCTCGCCGCCTCTCGGGCCGCGCCACGATTCCAGTCGAGACCACCGCCACGACCACCACGGCGAGTGCCGCCGCCAGCCGCGTCGCCGCGCGCCGCTGGCCCGCGCCGCCACCGCGGCGAGATCGACGGCCAGGGCCGCCAGCATGAAGGTCACCGGCAGCAGCAGGTAGCGCTGGGTGATGCCTGACTCGATCACGCCGAACCACAACATCCATCCCATCCACAGCCCGTGCAGCGCCCGCTCGGGCACGGTCCATTCGCCGCCGCGGCCGGCCGCCCGGGCCAGCAGCAGGGTCAACACGGCAGCGACGAGGCCGGGTGAGGCCACGACGGCATACGAGAACATGTCGAGCGGATAGACGAAGCCCGAGGCGGTGATCCGCGTCCAGGCCGCACCGCCGTCGAGACCGCCGGCCAGCAGCGCCACCATCCAGAAGGCCGTGGCCAGCCCGGTCACGACGAGCGCCGTGCCGACGAGCGTCCGGCGCGCGGCCGGCCCGGCGATGGGCAGGGCGGCCAGCGCGATGGCCGGCGCCACGCCGAGCTGACCGAGGGCCGCGGCCGTGCCGCCAACCAGCATCAGCGTGGCCGCGGCGGGGCTGACGCGCCAGCGCGCCAGGGCCAGGCCCGACGACAGGACCACGCCGGCCAGCGCCGCCAGCGGCAGCGCCCGCGGCAAGGCGAGCGGCGGGAGTTCGAAGAGGTTGAGCACCTGCCACAGGAAGAAGCGGCGCACCATCACGTCGCCGTTCGACGGCGGCGCCAGCGCATGCACCGCGAAGATGGCGATCTGGCCGGCGGCCAGTCCGGCCACGACCCAGGCGGCGCGCCGCAGCCACGACCGGCGCTCACCTGGAGCGGCCAGGACCACGGCCACGGCCGGCACCAGGGCCAGCGTGAAGGCGAGTTCGTGGGTCCAGCGGGCGGCTGCCGCGGCGCCGAACAGCGCGGCCACGCCCCGCCACGACAGCTGCGGTCGCGCCAGCAGCGCGAGCACGACGAGGTAACACAGCAGGAAGGGCGCGTAGAACCGCGCCGTCGTTGCCGACACCCAGAACGGCAACGACATGCCCACCGCGGCCACCGCCAGCGCCGCGGCCGGCGGTCGAGGCCAGCCGGCGCAGTTCGCGGAAGAGGACCCAGAGCGACAGCGCGGCACAAGCCAGGCTCACCGCCCGGAAGGCCGGCAAGGGCGGGCCGCCGGCCAGACCGGCCAGCCAGGCGGCGTAGGAGTAGGCCAGCCCGCGGTCGTAGAGCAGGCCCGAGGGGAGCAGCGGCAGCCCGTGCGCGGTGATGCCGCGCACGGCAAAGAGCGTGAACTCTTCGTCGGGCGAGTAGCCGGCGCGCTGCAGATCCGGCCACGCCGCCGTGACCGCCGCCAGCGTCGCGGCCACTACCAGCGCAGACCAGCGCACCTAGTCGGACAGGCCTTCGGCCTTCCGTTCCTCCAGCGTGATCGTCCCGGCCGCGGCCTGCCGAGAAGCCTCGAGCGACAGGATGTCCTTGGCCGGGGTGATGTGTTGGGCAATCACGGCGGTGGTGCCGTTGATGCGCAGCTTCCCCATCAGGAAGGCGAACTGCTCCTCGAGGCTCTTGCCGATGGCGGCGCGAACCTCGGCCGGCAGGTTCCACGCCTGGCTCTTGAACGGGCCGATGGCCTTCTTGCGGGCCTTGTAGAGGAACTGCTCGTCGGTGTCGCTGTCCTTCTTCTCTTCCACGGCGTTCTCGCGCACCCACGCATACATCTCGGCCTTGAGCGCGGCCGGGAACTCGGGGTGGTCGTAGACCATGTTCTGGAAGTTGGTGGCAAGGTGGATCTCGCACGCCCCGGCGCGCGGGAAGGCCTCGAAAGCCTCGGCATTGAGCGTCGACGCGCCGTGCTGCACGGCCCCGCCCAGGCCGTAGCTCTCGCGGGCCACGCGCGACAGCTCCTCGAGCGTCACCAGGTCGATCTTCACGTCCATGCGGACCTTGCCGTCCGGGCCGACGAACCCGCCGTGCGCGGTGCCGGTCTGGACGCTGATCTTGCTGATGCCGGCCAGCTGCCCGCCCTTGCGGGCCAGGGCGGCGTTGAAACCCTGCATGTAGGCGTGGAGCTCGTGGATGTCGGAGTTCTTGCCGCCCACCTCGCCGATCTCGCCGCCGACCGACACGGTCACGTCGGCCGGCTCGTGGCGGCGGATGAAGGCCGCGAAATCCGCGGCCAGCTCGCAGTTGACCGCCTGCTGCTCCTCGAGCGTCGGCTTGTCGAGGTCGACGAGCGTGGACGTGTCGATGTCGATGTTGAAGAAGCCGGCGGCGATCTCTTCCTTGATCAGGGCGCGCAGTGTCTCCAGTTCCTTGTCGCGGTCGGGCGAGGCGTACTTCTTGAGGGCCACCTGCACGTGATCGCCCTGCAGGAAGAGCGGGCCGCGAAAGCCCTCGCGCACGGCCGCGGCGGCCATGATGGCGGCGTATTCGTGCGGCCGCTGCTCGGTGTAGCCGATCTCGGAGCGGGCAATCTCGAGGATGAAGGCGCCGGCGTCGAGGCCCAGCGCGGCCCGCATCACCGCCCGGGCCGTGTCGTAGGCCATCATGCGCACGTTGATGGCCGGCACGGTGAAGCCGCCGGCCTCGCCCTTGCCCATGGCGATATAGAGATCGTGGATCGAGGCGAAGCGGACGCCCTGGTGCGCGGCCAGGTGCAGCAGCACCCAGCGCGCCGTGCCCTTGATCTCGGGAGTGGCGCCGAAGGAGGCGGTGTGCGCCAGCCGATCGACGAGATCGTCCGAGGGCACGCCGGTGACGGCAATGGCCTCACCGGTGATGGCGGCGGTGCCGGCAAGCGCGGCGGTGATGTCGGCAACGGAGTTGAACACCATGTCAGGTCCTCGGGCCGCGCCGTCGAGCGGGCCACACAATGGGGCGGCGGACACGTTCACGCGTCCGTCACGGAGCGCCCTCGGTCGCGCTGTCGCTACAGGGGGGCAGGCGATTTTACCATCGGCCAGTCGACCCGCTCGATCACCGGAGCGGCGGCCGCCGCCTCGACCATCTCGGCTATCGGCAGGTCGCGCTCGGCCGCGTCGACGTCCCGGCGCCGGGCGCGGGTCAAGGGATGGCGCGGCGTGAAGAGCGTGCAGCAGTCCTCGTCGGGAAGAATCGAGATGGGATAGCTGCCGAGGGCCCGGGCGTCGCGGGTGATTTCCTCCTTCGACATGCCCACGAGCGGGCGGATGGTGAGCAGGTCGGTGGCCGCCCCGATGACCGCCAGGTTGTCGAGCGTCTGCGAGGCCACCTGGCCGACGACATCGCCGGTGACCAGGGCCTGGGCGTGCACCGTCCGGGCGAGGCGGGCGGCAATCCGCAGCATCAGCCGCCGGTAGACCACGACCCGCATCGGGCCGGGCACCGTGACCGTGACCTGGCGCTGCAGCTCGCCGAAGGGGATGAGCATGACGTGGGCGCCGAGCTGATAGGGGGCCAGGACCCGCACCAGCTCGCGCACCTTGTCGATCGAGGCGTGGGAGGTGAAGGGATGGCCGTGGAAGTGCACGAAGGTGGCGTGGCAGCCGCGCCGCATCATCCGCCACGCCGCCACCGGCGAATCGATGCCGCCCGAGAGCAGGGCCAGCACGCGGCCGCCGGTGCCGGACGGCAGGCCGTCGGCGCCGGGCTCCTTGCCGTAGTAGTAATACGCCGCCTTGGGCACGATCTCGATCCAGATGGTGAAGGCCGGATGCGACGAGATCCACCTTCCACCCGGTGGCGTCCTGCACGAGGCTGCCGACGTGGCGCTCGAGCACGGGCGAGGGCGTCGGGAACTGCTTGTGCGCCCGCCGCACTTCCACGCGGAAGCTCGGCACCACGCGGTGGCGCGGCAGGTCGCGCAGCACGCCGGCGGTGATGGCCTCGATGTCGGGCTCGACGCGGTGGGCCACGGCGAAGTTGGCCAGGCCGAACACCTTGGTCAGGCGCCGCCGCACCTCGTCGACCTCCACCGTCTCGCCGAGCGGGACCTCGACCCGGCCCATGGGCAGGCGCACGTCGCCGACGTCGAGCCCGGCCAGCGCGTCGCGCAGGTTGCGCGCCAGGTAGCGGATGAACCACGGGCGGTTCTGCCCCTTGAGGGCGATTTCCTGATAATGCGCAAGGAGGACGAGCATGGCTGGCGGCGGCCCCCCTATGGCCGAATGACCCGTCCCGCGTCCGACAGCTCCCGGTCGTCGAGCACCGCCTGGGCCGCCCGGTGGCCGCTGACGACGGCGCTTTCGATGGTGGCCGGCAGGCCGGTGTCGGTCCAGTCGCCGGCCAGGAAGAAGCCGGCCAGCCCGGTGCGGGTCGAGGGCCGCGGCGGTTGCCCGGCCTCGAGCGAGAAAGTGGCGCGGCGATCGCGGACGGCCGTGCCGCGGCGCAGGCGGGCGCCGGCGGCGGCGGGCACGGCGGCGGCCAACTCGGCATGGGCCCGCGCGACCAGCGCGTCGTTGCTCTCGTCGACCACGTCGGCGGCGCCGCTGCACACGAGCGAGACGTGCGTGCCGTGGCCGGGCGCCACCAGGCGTTTCTCGAACGCCCACTGGAAGGCGCGTCCGGGCAGGCCGACAAACGGCGTGTCGAGCACCGGGCCGTCGAACCAGAGGTTCACCGTGACGATCGGCGAAGCGCGCATGGCGCCGGCGCGACGCGCCATCTCGACCGAGGCACGGAAGGGCCACCGCCGCCAGGAACGCGTGCATCGCGTGCCACGGCACGCTCGAGATCACCCGGCCGGCCGGCACCAACTCGCCGCCGATCCGCACACCGGTGACGCGGCCGTCGCGGGTGTCGAGCCGAGCCGCGGCGCCAGCCCGCACCGCGCCGCCGTGACCCTCGATGAAGGCCACGGCCGGGTCCACGAAGACGTGCGACAGCGACTGCGCCGGCAGCACCAGCGCGGCGTCGTCCGGCCCGGGTCCGAGCATCCGCCGGATTACCTCCACGAAGGTGCCGGCCGTGGCCCGGTCGATGGGCTGGTTGAGCGCGGCCACGGCCAGCGGCTCCCACAACAGCTCGACGAGCCGGTCGGCCTGCCCCCACCGGCGCAGCCACTCGCGCACGGTCAACGCCTCGGCCTCGCGCTGGTGGCGCGGGTCGAGGGCCCGGGCCAGGCCGACGACGGTCAGGCGGTCGGCCCACGACAAGGCCGGCCACGCCAGCACCCCGGCAGCCAGCTGGAACGGCGAGGGCAGCGCCGGACAGCGCAGCTCCGAGGCCGTGCCGGCCCCATCGATCATGGGCACGGCCAGCGACGACTGCACGAGCAGCCGGTCGCGGGCGCCGATGCGCGCGAGATAGGCGAGCGTGTCGTGATAGCAGCCGAGCAGCACGTGCTGGCCGTTGTCCACCCAGTCGCCCGAGATCCGGTCGCGCGTGGCGAAGGTGCGACCGCCGAGCACCGGGCGGGCCTCGGCCACGAGCACGCGCGCGCCGGCCGCGGCCAGCGCGCAGGCGGCGCTCAAGCCGGCGCAGCCGGCGCCGACCACCACGACATCGGCGGCGCTCACGGCGTGCGCGCCGGGGCCAGGGCTTCCACGCCGGCCCGCATCATCGTGCGCGCCCAGGTGGCCGCCGCCGTCCAGGCCCGCGCCGGCCGCGGCACCCGCACCACCTCGGAGAACACGTCGTAACCGCGCCGCTCGATGCGCTCGAGGATGCCGAAGTAGATCGCGCCCATGATCTCGGCGGCCGCCAGATGCCGGGCTTCACCGGGCGGCAGGGCCGCGGCGGCGCGTTCGTAGTAGTCGCGCGCGCGCCGGCACTGCAACTCGAGCACGGCCCGGACGGCGCTCGTCACCTCGCCTTGCGCGAGTGCCTCCTCGGTGCAGCCGGCCTGCCGCATCTCGTCCTGGGGCAGGTAGATGCGGCCGTTGGCCAGGTCGGTGCGGACGTCGCGCACGATGTTCGTGAGCTGCAGCGCCAGCCCGAGATTCATCGCGTAGTCACGCCCGCCGGGATGGCGGCAGCCGAAGATGTCGAGGCAGATGATGCCGACCGTGGAGGCAACGCGCCAGCAGGTACTCGCGCAGCTCCTCGAAGGTGGCATAGCGGGTGCGCGTCAGGTCCATCTCGACGCCGTCGACGAGATCGTCGAAGGCGCGCCGCGGCAGCGTGAAGGCCGCGGCCACCGGCTGCAACGCCCGTCCCTGCGGCGACTCGGGCGTGCCGCCGTCGAACACGCGGCCGATCTCGGCGCGCCAGAAGGCCAGCTGCCCGGTAGCGGCCTCGCGGCTCGGCGCCTCGTCCACGGCGTCGTCGATGGCGCGGCAGGCATCCCACACCGTGACGATGGCGTCGCGTTGCGCCGCCGGCAGCACCAGGAACGAGTAGTAGAACGACGTGTCGCGGCTCACAGCAGCGTCCTCCACCCTACCACCAGCGCGTCGCGCATCCGCAGCGTGGGACGCTCGGCCACCGGGTCGAATCCGGCCTGCTCGAGGCGCTCGAGCACCCGCGCGCCGCCGTGCCAGGTGGCGCGGAGTTCCCAGCGCAACCGTCCCGTCACGTGGTCGAGCAGGGGCCGGCCCTCGTCGAAGAGCGCCCGCGTGCGCGCCCCACACGCGGTCAGCGCTTGGCGCCATTCGCGCGGGGTCGAGGCCAGGCCGGGCGTGAGGTCCTCGATCCTGGCGCCCGCCGCCCGCCACTCCGACTCGGGCACGTAGAGGCGGCCGCGGCGCCAGTCCACGGCGAAGTCCTGCCAGAAGTTCGTGAGCTGGAGCGCGGTGCACACGGCGTCCGACCACCGATCGAGGCGATCGTCGTCGTAACCGAAGAGCCGCAGCACCAGCCGCCCGACGGGATTGGCCGAGCGGCGGCAATAGTCGTCGACGTCGGCCCACGTGGCGTAGCCGGTCACGGTGACGTCCTGGCGGAAGGCCGAGAGCAGCGCCTCGAACAGCGACACCGGCAGGCGCCGGGTGCGGATGGTGTGGCCGAGGGCGCGGAAGATGGCCTCGCGCGTGTCGGACGCGGCCGCGCCGGCGACGGGCGCGACGCCGGCCGGCAGCGCCGGGCTGCCGCCGGCGGCCGCGTGCAGACGCTCCTGCCACTCGTCGAGCAGGCGCAGGCGCTCCGCCGTGGAATAACCGTCTTCATCGGCGAAGTCGTCAGCGGTGCGGGCGAAGGCGTAGACCGCGGCGACATGCGGCCGCAGGGCGGCGGGCACGAGCCACGAGGCCACCGGGAAGTTCTCGTAGTGCGAGGCGGCCAGCGCCAGGCAGGTCTGGTAGTCGCGCGCCAGACCGGCGGTGCCGCCCGTCACCAGATTCTGCTCGGGCACGGCGGCGCGGTGGTTGGCGGCCCGGGCCATCACGAAGAGCAGGTCGGACAAGCGATTGAGGTAGATGAGCACGACGGGCTCGACTCTCGCCCTCGCCGATGGCCAGTGCCGCGGCTTCGGCCCGCCGGCACACGGTGCGCGACACGTGCAGGGCGGCGGCGGCCGGCGAGCCGCCGGCCAGGATGAAGTGCACGAGCGGCGGCAGCTCCGCTTCCAGGCCGTCGATCCAGCCCTCGAGGCGCTCGACGTCGGCAGCGCCGATGCTGGCCTTGGTGACGCGGCCGGCGATCTTGTGGCGCGGGTCGGCCAGGCGGGCGCCGAGCGCGAACAGGTCGCGCTGGATCCTGGTCACCCGCTCGCTCAGGTCGGCATCGAGGCCCGCGGCCCGGGCCGCGCCCAGGTGGGCGTTCAGCTCGTCGACAGTGCCGTAGGCCGTCACCCGCGGGTGCGTCTTGGCGACGCGCGTGCCGTCGAATAAACTCGTGGTCCCGTCGTCGCCAGTCTTGGTGTAGATCTTCACTCCCCGAATTATGACGCGCCCGCGCGGCTCACGCGCTTCAAAACCCGCCATTCCCCCGCCCGCCGAACGTGCCCGCTTCCGGCGTGTCCTGCTCCGCTGGTACGACCGGCACGGCCGCGACCTGCCCTGGCGCAAGACCGACGACCCGTACCACATCCTCGTCTCGGAGGTGATGCTGCAGCAGACGCAGGTGGACCGGGTCCTGCCGAAGTATCACGAGTGGCTCGGCAAGTACCCGTCGTTTGCCGCGCTGGCCGAGGCCGACGCCGCCGACGTGGCGGCGACGTGGCGGCCCCTCGGCTACAACATCCGGCCGACGCGCCTGCATTCGATCGCCCGCGAGGCGGTGGCCAGCTACGGCGGGCAGCTACCGGCGGACCGCGAGACGCTGCTCTCGTTCAAGGGCATCGGCGACTACACCGCCGGGGCGATCCTGAGCTTCGCCTTCCGCCAGCGCGCCGCCATTCTCGACACCAACGTGGCGCGCGTGCTCTTCCGCGTCTTTGTCGGCGTCGGTGAACCGAAGGCCCACGCCACGACCAGGCACCTGTGGCTCGTGTCAGCGGCGCTCGTGCCGCGCGGCCGCGCCTTCGACTTCAACCAGGCGCTCATGGATTTCGGCGCCATCGCCTGCACGGCGCGCAAGCCGGCCTGCCTCGTGTGCCCGATGGCGAGGTTCTGCCGCTCCTACCCGTTCACGCCGCCGCCGCGCTGAGGCCCGGCGCGATCACGAGTCGGGGGCGGGGGGCGTCCGGTCGAAGGCCGCCTTCGTCGTGGCCGGCTCGATGAGGACCACGGCCAGCGCGGCCCCGAGAGCGAACGCGAAGAACACCGCCGACCATTGGCCGTCGATCTCGACCAGGGTCACGGCGGCGTAGGTCCAGAGCAGGATCAGGCTCCAGTCGGCGAGCGCCACCCAGCCGCGCGTCTTGCCGCGCTGCGCCGGCAGGTGCCGCGGCAGCACGGCGGCCGAGAAACGCAGGTGCAGCCGCACGTTGGCGGCGACGATGGTCGCGGCCAGACAGGCCAGGAACCACGGCAGCCGCGGCGGCACCTGCCGGTGCACCAGCCAGGCCGGGCCAATCATCAGCCAGTAGACGGCGGCGGCCGCGGCCTGGTGGAAGCGCCACCACCACAACGCCGGCCGTCGTCCGGTGGCCGGATCGCGATCCCACGTCGAGAAGGGCAGCGGCG
Source organism: uncultured Acidobacteriota bacterium (assembly GCA_963834325.1). Taxonomy (GTDB): domain Bacteria; phylum Acidobacteriota; class Vicinamibacteria; order Vicinamibacterales; family UBA2999; genus CADEFD01. The sequence goes on along the minus strand of CAWIBL010000011.1, from coordinate 1,470,413 downwards.
TCGCCGTGGCGGTCAGGGCTGGCCTCGATGACACGACCCCGACCGACGCGGTGCCGCGCTGGCACGAAGCAATGGCCTCGACGACCGCGCTCGCCGTTGGGAAGCGGTCGCCGGGACGCTGGCGGGTGAGGCGGTGGATCAGCGCCGCCAGGTCGGCGGGCAGCAGCGCCTGGGCGGCCGGCGGCAGCCCGTCCGACGCCATGACCCGGGCGATGGTGGCCGGCAGCGTGCCGGCTTCGAAGGGGTTGGCGCCGAGGGCCAGTTCGGCGATGAGCGCGCCGAGCGCGAACTGATCGACGCGGGCGTCGGCGTCGAGGCCGAGCAGCTGCTCGGGCGCCATGTAGCCGGGCGTTCCGGCCATGAAGCCGGGCAAGGTGAGACGCGAGGCCGAGGCCAGGTGCCGCGCTTCGCCCTCGAGACGCGCCAGGCCGAAGTCGAGCACCTTGACCCGGCCGTCGGAGAGGTGCAGCACGTTCTCCGGCTTCAGGTCGCGGTGGACGACGCCGCGGCCGTGCGCGACGACGAGCGCGTCGCCGAGCGCGTGGGCGATGGCCAGCGTCCGCTCGCGCGCGAGCGGCCCGTGCCGCAGCACCTCGCGCAGCGTCTCGCCCTCGAGGTACTCGCTGCTGATGTAGGCGTGGCCGTCGATGTCCTCGAGCGCGTAGACGGTGGCGATGTTCGGGTGGACGAGCGCGGCCGCGGCTCGGGCCTCGCGGCGCAGCCGCTGCTCGTCGGCCGCGGTGGCGCCGCGGGGCGACGACACCGCCTTGAGGGCCACGCGGCGGTGCAGGCGCAGGTCCTCGGCCTCGAAGACCACCCCCATGCCGCCACGGCCGAGGATGCGCCCGATCCGGTAGGAGCCGACGATGGCGCCGGGGTGCAGCGCCGGCGTCAGCGGACCGGCGGTGGTCTCGGCCTCGGCCTCGGCCGCCGCGGCCGGACGTTCGAGGAAGCCGTCGGCGCCGGCGTGCGCGGCCAGCAGCGCCGCCACCTCGCGGCGCACCTCGTCGGGCGCGGCGCAGGCGTCGAGCCACGCCCCGCGCGCGTCGTCCGGCTGTTCCAGGACGCGGGCGAAGAGATCCCCGACGAGACGCCAGCGCTCGGGTGTCATGTCACGCGCCGGCCAGCGCCTTCTTCAGGTAGGCGCGGGCCAGCGTCCAGTGACGCTTCACCGTGGCGGGCGACACGCCGACGATCTCGGCCGTCTCCTCCACCGTCAGCCCGCCGAAGTAGCGCAGCTCCACGATCCGCGCCTGCTGCGGGTCGAGGGCGCCGAGTCCGGTCAGCGCCGCGTCGAGGGCCACGAGATCCACGCCGGCGTCGGGCTGGGGCGCGGGCAGCAGCGACGCGTCGAGGGTGATGCGCTGGTCGCCGCCGCCGCGCTTGGCGGCGCCGCGCCGGCGGGCTCGATCGACCAGCACCTGCCGCATCGACAGCGCCGCGATCGCCAGGAAGTGGGTGCGACCCTGCCACGGCCGATCGCCGGGGCGGACCAGGCGGACGTAGGCTTCGTGGACAAGGGCGGTGGCCTGCAGGGTCTGGCCCGGCCGCTCGCGGCGCATGTAGCTGGCGGCCAGACGCCTCAGCTCGTCGTAGACGAGGGGCATGAGCCGCGAGGCGGCCGGCCCGTCGCCGGCCACCGCGCGCCGCAGCAGGCGCGCCGCCTCGGGCGGCTGGTCCGGCCCGGCCTCAGCCACGGCACCATCTCCGCGTCATGCGGAGATTCTAGTGCCGCGCGTCACCGGCGGCGCGGTTCGGCCACGTAGAGCTGACGGCCCGTCAGCGTGGCCGACACGGCAAGGGCGGTGAGCAGGCCGACGATGGCGACGGCGCCGGCCACGTCGAGCACCAGCACGCGGCCCAGCCCGGGCAGCGTCACCGTCGGGCCAGAGCAAGAGGGCCGGGGCCCCGGCCGAGATCAGGAGGCGCAGCTCGGTCGGCCCGATGCGCACGAAGGACAGCCGGAAGTCGCCGCCGGCGGCCGTGGCCAGGAACACTTCGGCCGAGACCAGCAGATAGGCAACGAGCACGCCGAGCGCCACGAGCGGCGTCATGTAGCCGGACACGGCCATGCCGCCCATCAACACGGCGGCGCCGACGACGTCCAGCACGTGGTCCACGTAGAAGCCGTAACGCGGTCGCTCCTGGCGCCGCAGGCGCGCCAGGGTGCCATCGAGGCTGTCGCCGAACCAGTTGACGGCCAGACCCACGGCCACGCCGACCAGGGCCAGCGGGAACACCCGGGCCAGCGCGAAGGCGGCCGAAGCCAGGGCCGTGCCCACGACCGAGAGCGCGGTCAGATGGTCGGAATGGATGCGAGCCGGAAGGCGCAGGGCCAGCCAGACCAGCACGCGGCGCTCGGCCACGGCCAGCAGGCTGCGATTGACGCGAACATGAGTGGTGGCGGCGTCGGGCATGACGGACTCCCCCGCCCCCGGCGCCGGCGGGCATCGCCGGCGGCAATCGGGGCGTTCAGTCCGGAATGCGCAAGGCGGCCGCGAACCGGCTCAGGGCGTCGCGGTGAGCTGGGCGATGAGCGCCCGGTCGGCCTCGGGGAACGGCAGGTCCGACAGATCGCGGCGAGCCACCCACCGCACCTCCTGGCCAATCATGCCCCTGGGCTCGCCGGAAAAGGTGCAGCGGTAGAAGTGCAGCTCCACGGTACGTTCGGGATACGTGTGGGTCACGGTGTGCTCGAGGGCGCCGACCTCGGCGACGATGTCGAGTTCCTCGTGCAGCTCACGCCGCAGCGCTTCGATGTGGGTTTCGTGAGGATGGCACTTGCCGCCGGGGAACTCCCAGTGGTCGGCAAGATGGGTTCCGGCCGGACGGAGGGTAAGGAGGAAGCGGCCGTCATTTTCGATGACGGCCGCAACCACCACGAGGCGCGCCTTCGCGGTCACGCGCAAGAGTAGATCGAATGGCGGCTCAGGGCCGCCGTCCGTCAGCGCCGTCCCGGGACGACCTGAACGGTAACCGTGAAGGCTCCCTGGTTGTCGTTCACGTGGTCGTCGTTGACGGCCAGGAACAACGGGCCAGCGGCGTCCATCGGCAGCGCCGCGGTCTGGTCGCCGATGGCAAACGGCGGGCCGTTGCCGATGCGGCCGATGAGCGCGCCGGCAAGCAGCGTCGGCGCTGGCGCGCTCGGCGAGTAGCGGCCCTTGAGCGAACCGGCCGGGCTGGCCTTGTCGTCGGCATCAGCCGAGAGCTGCACCTGACCGCTCGAGGTGAACTGCACCCGGTCGTTCCGGCGCACGGTGATTCTGGCCGACACCCATCCGGCGTCGCCGCCCACGCGCACGGCGCCGGCCGGCGTCGGCGCCTCGGGCTCAGCGCGGGTCGTGGCGCCCTGCGTGTTCAAGCTTGCTGGGGCGTTGCCCAGGTAGAGCCGCCGCACGTCGCTAAACGGGATGCGCCGTTCATTGCCGCTGGCCGGCTTGAAGGTGACCATGCGCGGTGCGTCCTCCTGGCCCGAGCCCTCGCCGCCTTCGATGTTGCCGAGCTGGCCGCGCAGCACTTCGCCACTGCGGGTCACGAGGATGTGGTCGGAGCCCCGCGCCGCCTCGAGTTCGTTGGCCGGGAGGTTGTCGGCGTTGCCGCCCACCTCGACCACGATGGCATCGCCGAACGGGATGACGCGCTGGTCGCCAAGTGAGACACGGAGATACAGCGTGTTGGTGTTCCGGTTCCACGCTTCGAACTTTCCGGTGACGCGGGTGCCGTCGCGCTTCAGCACGGTGGCCTGCTCCTGTGCCGCGGCCAAGCCCGCCGATGCCAGCACCAGCGCTGCCGTCCACGTCGTAAGTCGTTTGTTCACGATGGCTCTCCTCTGGAGGAAATCGATCCCCCGGCCAGTTCCTCTGCAAACGAGACGCCAAGTGGGCTGAGGTCGCGGCCAGCCGCCATCGCCCCGGACGAGCAGCATCCGGCGGCGCCGCCGCGGGCGTCTACGCTATGGGGAAGGCGCTGACGGTGGCGGCCACCGGCGCGCCCTCGCAGTCGACCGTGAGCATGGTGCCCGGCTCGACGAAGTCGCGGTGCACGTAGGCCATCGCCACCGCGCAGCGCAGACGCGGCGACCAGGCGGCGCTCGTCACGCGGCCGACCTCGCCGCGCGGGGCTCGCACCGTGGCCCGCACGCCCGGCACCGTGGCGCCATCGAGGCGCAGCCCGACCAGCTTCCTGGCCACGCGCCCGCCGCCGCGGTGGACGACGCGCACGATCACCTCCTGGCCGACGTAGCAGCCCTTGGTGAACGAGATGGCGCGGTCCTCGATGCCGGCTTCGAGCGGGATGGTATCGGCGTCCATGTCCACCAGGAACTCGGGCCGCCCCGCCTCGATGCGGGCGAACTCGAGCACGTCGGCGGCCACCGGCGTGGCCCCGGCCAGGCGCAGCCGCGACATCCACAGATCGCGCGCCTCGACCGGCACGCGCAGCGCGAAGCCGGGGGCCCCGTAGTGATCGCAGCGCATCACGCGGCCCAGGGCGCCGAGGGGCGCGTTGGCAAACTCGGGCCAGTCGCCGAGGATCTCGGCGGTCAGGCGGCTGGCCGACGGGCGCGAGCCGACCAGCGCGCGCGCGATCGCCTCGGGCGCGCGGACGCCGTGCACCCCCAGCATGCCCCACAGGGCGCCCTCGTCGGCGACGGTCACGTCTTCGGCGAAGATGGCGGCGCCGAGCTGGCGAGTGACGACCTCGCCGAGCGCGACCGGCACCTCGATGGCGATCGATTCTTCCTCGGCGAGCACGATGGCGTCGGTGATCATGCGGCCCTGCGGCGTGAGCCACGCGGCATAGCACCCCTGGCCGGGGGCCAGCGCCACGATGTCGTTGGTCAGCAGCCCTTGCAGCCAGGTCGCGCGCTCGGCGCCCGAGATCCGCACGACGCTGCGGCCCACGCGCGGGACGAGCCCCGCCCCCTGCCGCAGAACGTCGAAATCAGTCGGCTCTTCCAACTCTGCTACCCTTTGACCGTGGAGCAGCGAGTGCCACTCACAACTGCAAATTGTATCCGCCGGCTGGCCCTTCTGGGGCTTCTGGCCGCCGCCGCGCCCGCGGCGGTCCTGGCTCAGGCCGTCGCCCCCCGGCCGGCCGCTCCTGCCCGCGCCGAAACCGCCGGCGGCCACACCTACGTCGTGTTCCTCGCCGGCCGGGTGATGGGCCGCGAAGAGGTCCTGCTCGTCGCGCAGGCCGACGGCTTCATCCTGCGCGGCTCTTCGCGCCTCAATCCGCCGGTGGCCACCGCGGTGCGGCACCTGGAAGTGCGCTACGACGCCCGCTGGCAGGCGCGCTCGCTCGAGCTCGACGCCACTGTCCAGGGCAAGGACGTCACGCTGAAGACGTCGTTTGCCGACGGCAAGGCCACCAACCACATGACCGAAGGCGGCGAGGCCACCGACAAGATCGACGACGTGTCGGCCGACGCCGTGGTCCTGCCCAACATCTTCTTCGGCAGCTACGCGGCGCTGGCGGCGCGCCTGCAGTTTGCCCAGGCGGGCACCGAGCTCAAGGCCTATATCGCGCCCCAGGCGGAGATTCCCGTGATCGTCACCGCCGTGGCCGAGGAGCGCATCGAGACGCCGAAGCGGGCGTTTGCGGCGCGGCGCTATTCGCTGACCTTCAAGAATCCGGCCGGCGAGGTCGCCGCCACGCGTGTGGGCCGAGGCGGCGTCGGGCGCCTTCGTGCGCCTGAGCGTGCCGGCGCAGACGCTCGAAGTGGCCCGTGAGGACGTGGCCTCGGCCGCTTCGCGGATGACCGCGTTCTCGATCCCCGGCGACGAGTCGGTGCGCGTGCCGGCCAACGGCTTCAACCTCGCCGCCACCATCACCAGGCCCAAGACCGGCGCCGGCAAGCTGCCGGTGGTCGTGCTCATCGGCGGCTCCGGCCCGGCCGATCGCGACGGCACGGTGGCGGGCATCCCCGTGCTCGGCCAGATCGCCCAGGGCCTGGTCGAGGCCGGCATCATGGTGGTGCGCTACGACAAGCGCGGCATCGGCCAGAGCGGCGGCCGGGCTGAAACGGCCACGCTGGCCGACTACGCCGACGACGCCCGCGCCGTCGTCACCTACCTGCGCAAGTCGCGCAAGGACGTCGACCGCGAAGCGCCTCGCCGTGCTCGGACACAGCGAAGGCGCGTGGGTGGCGCTGCAACTGGGCCGCATCGAGACAAGACGTCGCCGCCCTGGTCCTCGTGGCCGGCGCGTCCGGCACCGGCGGCGCGCTCGTGCTCGAACAGCAGCAGCACCTGCTCGACTGCATGAAGGTCACGCCCGAGGAGAAGAAGGCCAAGGCCGACCTGCAGACCCGCATCAACGCCGCCGCCACCGGCCAGGGCCCGTGGGACGAGGTGCCCGACGACCTGCGCGCGCAGGCCGACACGCCGTGGTTCGCGAGCTTTCTCGCCTTCGATCCGGCCAGGATCATCAAGGACGTGCGCCAGCCGCTGCTCATCGTGCAGGGCCAACTCGACACGCAGGTGGCGCCCGCACCACGCCGACGCGCTGGCGGCGCTGGCCCGGGCGCGCAAGCGCCAGGTGGCCGTCGACGTGGTGAAGATCCCGGGCGTGAACCACCTGCTCGTCCCGGCCACCACCGGCGAGGTGAGCGAGTACGCCACGCTCACCGGGCAGGCCGGTCAGCGGCCAGGCCACGGCCGCCATCGCCGAGTGGCTGACCCGCACGCTCGGCCCCGGCGCCAAGTAGCGAGCACGAGCGGATGAAGCGGCTCAGGGCAGCAGACGTGAAACGGGCGGTGGGCGCCGCCGGGCGCGCCATCAGCGCGGTGCTCGACACCCGCCACAAGCCGATCGTGCCCGACATGCTCAACTCGGCCGGCAGCGTCAGCGCCGAGTGGTACATCGAAACGCTCTGGCACTACCTGGCCAAGCGCGAGCTGCTGCACGGGCGTGAGCAGCTTCGACGTCGAGTTCAAGCAGCCGGCGCGGCTGTCCGACAAGCAGCTCCACTTCGCGCTGCCCCATCCCGAAGCCGACGACCTGGTGATGGACTTCCACGTGCTGCGCGACGCGCGCCGGCGAGAAGAAGCCCGACCGCGTGCCGGTGGCGCGCATCGCCATCCATCGCGGCACGCACCGCCGGCGGCACGGCGTGGCGCCCGATCCGCCGTGGCATCCCTACGGGATCGAGATCCGCCGCCGCAACCTGAACGCCGCCCGGCAGGTGTCGTGGTACACGCTGGTGTCGGTGATCATGGACGTGGCCCGGCGCGGCGCCCAGTTTGCCGATCCGCGCGTCGACACCGTCGACCGCGACCTGCTCTACGTCGTGCCGCGCTTCTCGTTCACGCCGCTCGGCGTGGCCGCGGCGCAAGACAACCTGTTCATCTATCCCGAGTTCGCGCTGGCGCAGCCGTGGGCCAAGGGCAAGACCTCGGCGGCGGCGCGCGTCACCTACTGGGCGGTGGCCAACGAGACGCCGTGGCCGATCGCCGAGAGCGTCGTGACCGTCGTGCGGACCACCCTCATCGACGGCGTGCGGCGGCCGGTCGACGAGAGCGGCACGGTCAAGTCCAGTCGCTGACCGGGCCTGGCCGGTCAGGAACGGTGCCACAACCCGTCGACGGTGTCGCGCAGGCGCCGGGCCGCGTCGGCGTAGCTCTCGCCGTCCTGGACCATCAGCGGCGCGCCGATGCCGATGCGCACGCGGTGGCCGCTCCACGGCCACACCAGGCGCCAGGCCATGCCGCCGGTGCGCGGCCACAGCTCGAAGCTGCCGCGCAACGACACCGGCACGATCGGCACGGCGAGCTGCTTGGCCAGAATCGTCGCGCCCTTCTTGAAACGCTTCACGCCGCCGTCGATCGAGCGCTCGCCCTCGGGAAAGAGCAGCAGCACCTTGCCGTGGCGTGAGCCCGAACGCGCCGGCCCGCATCGCCGGCACGAGCGAGGCGTCGGCGTTCACCGGCACGAGATTGATCGTGCCGCGCCAGCCCGCGCATCAGCGGCGTCTCGAAGTACTCGGCGGCGCCGACCACGAACATCTGCCGGAACGTGGCCAGCGGCAGCACGCCGCACAACAGGAACGGATCGAGATAGCCCTGGTGATTCGGGCAGATCAGGAACGGGCCGGTCGCCGGCAGGTGCTCCAGCCCCGCCACCTCGACCCGGGCCAGGAACAGCCTGACGGCGCGGCAGATGAGCCACTCGAGCGGCGCCAAGAGGGGCCGCTTCTTGAGCAGCGGCGCCAGGTCCGGGTCGGTCGCGGGCGGCAGATCGCGCAGAATCGTGTCCCAGGCGGCGTCCACCTGCGCGGTCCCGCCAGCACCCGCGGCCGGACGCACGGCCGCCACCAGCTGGCGCACGGTGAGGATCTGGTGCGCCGCCGCGGGGCCGACGGTCACGCCGAAGCGCTGCTCCAGTTCGGTGAGCAGCTCGACCCGCTCCATGCTGTCGAGACCGAGATCGAGTTCGAGGTTGGCGTCGGGCCGCACCGTGACGCCGGGCCGGGCGCGCCGCCTCACCAGTTCCAGCGCCGCGCCGGCATGCGGCTCGTCGCTCCATTCGTCGTCGGCCGCGGTCGCCGGCTGCGCCGCGGCGGCGGCCCGGGCCAGCGCGCGCTCCTCTAGCTGCCGCCTGAATCTCGTGGCGGCGCAGCTTGCCGGTCGTGGTGCGCGGCAGCGGCTCGAACCACAGGTCGTAGCCGAGCACGCGCTTGTGGGCGGGCAAGCCGGCGCCCAGTCCCTCCATCTCGAAACGCAGGAGGTCGCCGGCGTTGACGATCTTGCGCGCGCGGAGCACATCGGCGTCGGGCACCACGACGGCGTGCAGCCGCTCGGTCGTCGGCTCGTCGGGCCGCGTGACGCCCATCACGCACACTTCCTTGATCACCGGCGACGCCGCGTAGTGCCTCTCGATCTCGTCGGGATGGATGTTCTTCCCCGAGGCGAGCACGATGATCTCCTTCTTGCGCCCGGTGATGGTCAGCCGGCCCGCCGGGTCGAGGCGGCCGAGGTCGCCGGTCAGGAACCAACCGTCGCGCATCACCTCGGCGGTGGCGTCGGGTCGGTTGTAGTAGCCCTGCATCACGATCGGTCCGCGGATGGCGATCTCGCCGTCCTCGGCGTCGCCCTCGGGCGGCATGACCTTCAGTTCGTTCCCCGGCAGGATCCGGCCGACGGTGTCGAGGTGGGCCTCGTGCGGCTGGTTGATCGTGGCCGCCCCCGAGGTCTCGGTCAGGCCGTAGGCCTGGATGATCGAGAAGCCCAGGCCGTAGAGGTCCCGGCCCACGGCCGGATCGAACTTCGATCCGCCGGTGACGAGCAGCCGCATGTGGCCGCCGAGGACGCGGTGGACCCGGGCAAACACCGTCGGTCCGAGGTTGAGGCCGACCTTGCGCAGCGCCAGCGTAAGGGCCAGAGGCCGCGGAAGATCCTCCGTTTCAGCCAGCCGCCCCGGGCCACTTCGGCGGTGACCTTCTGATGGATCAGGTAGAAGAACTGCGGCACGCAGGCAAAGATGGTGATGCGCCGCTCGGGCCAGCGCGTCGAGCAGGTCGGTGGTGTTCAGCGTCTCCAGGTAGACGACGCGCGCGCCCACCGCGAACGGCAGGAGCAGGTTGGCCATCTGCGCCAGCGAGTGGAAGAGCGGCAGGACGCCGAGCACCGCGTCCTGCTCCGAGACGTCGACGACGGCGAAGGCGGCGGCGCGCTCCGCGTCGAGGTTGCCGTGCGTGAGCACCACCCCCTTGGGGTCGGCGGTGGTGCCCGAGGTGTAGAGGATCACGGCCGCGTCGTCGCGGCCGGCGGGACACGGCGGGAGCGGCAGCGACGGGGCGCGCAGCAGGGCGTCGACCGTCAGCAGACGCGGATCGGCCAGCTCGCCTGAAGCGCCGGTGGCTTCATACATCGCGACGAGCAGCCCGCCAGCCCCGGCCACGGCCGGCGCGGCCCGCGGCAGCAGGCGCGTGCCGGCCACGAGCAGGCGCGCGCCGGCGGCCGTCAGCACGGTGGCCACCTGGGCCTGGGTGTAGCTGGTGTCGAGCGGCACGGCGATGGCGCCGAGGCGCAACACCGCGAGGTAGACGGCGCACCACCGCGCGTCGTTGTCGGCGAGGATGGCGCAGCGGTCGCCAGCCGCGACGCCGCGCCCGGCGAGACCCGCGGCAATGGCCTCGGCCATCCGCTGCAGCTCGTCGTAGGTGACCTGCTCCAGTCCGGTCGAGCGCTGGACCTCGACCGCCACGTTGCCCGGGAAGCGCCGGGCCGAGCTGGCGAACACTTCCCAGAAGTTGCGCACGCGGGTCAGATTGTAGGCCAAGGCCGACGACCGCCGTCGCGACTAGCGCCGGGCGCGCCGGCGCGGCTTGGCGGCGGCCACGACCGCAAACGCCCCGCGGCGCCACACGACGTCCACCGCGAAGCCGGCGTCGCGGAGCAGCGCCGTCTCGAGGTCGAGCGTGAAGTAGGTGTCCTCGCCGGCCCACGCGCTCAGGAAGGCCGTGGCCGCGGCGCGCCCGTGGCTGGCCGCCAGGTGGCGGCGCCACTCGTCGTGGTCGCGGGCCGCGAGCCGGGCGTCGCCGTTGGTCATGCAGTCGGCGTCGACGAGCAGGCCGCCGGGCCGCAGCGCCGCAAACGCCCGGCCGAAGACCGCGCGCTTGGCCTCGGGCGAGGCCAGGTGGTGCAGCGAGAACGACGCGGTGACCACGTCGCAGGCCGGCAGAGGCGCGACCGAGAAATCGGCGACGACCGGCGTCAGCGTCGCGCCGAGGCGCTTCCGGGCCAGGCCGAGCATCGCGGCGTCGCTGTCGATGCCGACCACGCGCACGCCGCGCCGCCCCTTGACGCAGCGCGCGGCCAGCGCGCCCGACCCGGTGCCCAGGTCGACCAGCGTGCGCACCGGCCGATCGAGCGCCTCGAGCGCGCCGGCCGCCGCCTCGAGGATGTCGGCATAGTGCGGGATGAAGGTCAGGATCTGGCGGTCGTACTCTTTGGTCTTGATTCCGAGATGGTCGGCGACGCTCATCCGTCGATTCTAGAGCGTCCGGGCGCTAGTAGTTCCACTGCACCTGGAAGCCGAGCCGGTTGGCGTCGCGCGTCAGCGCGAACGGGAACGTCGCTGGTGCGCGTGCGCTTGAAGGTGTGGGTGAACATGCCGGTCACTTCCACTTCGGCCCACCTGGCGAACTCCACGCCGAAGTCGAGTTCGTTGACGGCGATGGCTGGGGCGTTCCGGGCGAACTTGCGGGCACCGTCGAAATAGCTCCAGCGGGTGAACGGCAGCCACGTGCCGGTGCTGTGGCGCACGTGGTAATTGAGCTGCACGTAACCGCCGTGCAGCCGCCGCGCCTCGATACTGCGGTTGTCGTCGGCGAGCTGCGGCCCCTTTCCCACCGTCCACTCGGCCTCGAGGCCGAGCGGCTGGGGGTAGATCACCACGGTGCCGGCGACGCGCTGGTCGAGCACGCCCGACTCGGCCTGGGCCGGCGTGAACGACGCGCCCCCGGCGGCGATGGCCTGCGTAGGCACCACGAAGCGGCCGCGATAGGCCTGGACGGCCAGTTCGTAGAACTGCCCGCTCGTGGTCTTGAAGGGGTAAGTCGCGCGCACGAAGGCGTGCGGGTCGCCGTTCTGATCGGAACGGTTCAGCCCCTGGCCCGAGAAGAGTCCCGCCGCCAGCACGCCGTAGTCGCCCGAGCCCTTCAAGGCGGCGTTGCCGAGTTCGCGGAAGCGCTGCTTGGCCGTGGCCGGAGCCCACATCAGGGCGGCACCCAGGTCGCGTTCCCCCTCGACGGCGCTGTTGAGCGCGTCGGGGCGCTCCAGGGGCGCGCGGTTCGAACTCGATTGCAGGTTGACCCAGCCGAACGGCACCTTCGACTGGCCGATGCGGATGCGGTAGGTCTTGGCCCGGTCGAGCCACACGTCGCCGTAAAGGTCGCGCATCTGCAGCGAGTAGTCGGCCGCGCCGGTCGAGCCGTTGAAGTCGGTCTGCGCGTAAAGCGACAGGTGGTCGGCCACGTCGCCGCTGAAGACCAGGCGGCCGCGGCGGATGCCGAACGACTCGCGGGGATTCACCGACCGGTCGGCCGGCACTTCCAGCACGGCCCCCGATTGCGACGCCACTTCCGCGTAGCGCAGCTGCGAGTAGCCCCGGATGCCGATGCGCTCGTACCACTTGCCGGCCAGGGCCTTGGTCACGGTGGCCGGGGTGACGGCGGCAGCCGCCGGGATCTGCGCGAGGCCTTCGACCGGCGCGGCGATGGGCGAGGGAACCGGCCCGCCGGAGGCCGTGGTAGGCGCGCCGGAGGCCGGCGCCGCGGACCCGTCGGGGGCCTCGGCCACGGCGCGGATGTCCTCGTATTCCTGAGCGGTGATTGACCCCTTGTCGCGCAGCACCTGCAGCAGCCGCAGCAGCGCGGGATTGGCCGCCGCCGCCGGCCGCGGTTGGCCGAACACGGCCAGGGTCGTGAGCACGACGGCCAGTCCCAGAGACCGAGTGGCGGGACCGCGGCGGCGCGGAGAACGCGAAAGGACGCAGGCCATGTAGATACATGTACGTCGTCGGTGTTGCTGCCATGTATCCACGACATTTCGGCCGCGTAAAACGACAACTGCCGCCCCCTCCGGCCGGGGACGGCAGAGCGAACGCGCGAATGGACGGGCCGGGCCGCCCGATCAGAACTGGATGCGGGCGCCCCACTGGATCTGGCGGGCGTCGCGCGCGGTCGTGTAAACAGTGAAGCTGCCCGAAGTGATGACGCCGCTCGGGTTCTCGAAGTTGACCGCGTTCAGCAGGTTATAGCCCTCGAGGAAGACCTCGAAGCGGGCGCGATCGCCGACCGTGAACATCTTGGTGGCGCGCAGGTCCACGACGCGGTCGGCCGCGGTGCGGGTGAGCTGGTCCATGGTGATCGGGGCCAGGGCCCGCGACTGGCGGAACGCGTTGATGATGGCCAGATTGGTCTCGCTCTCCCTGCCGCCGGCATTCTTCTGCAGGCCGGCCGGACGATCCTGGTTGTTGCCGTCGCGATCGAGGTCCACCCCGGCGGTGATGTCCCAGGGATTGCCGTTGCGCAGCGACAGGATCGTGGCCAGCTGGATGCCGAACGGCAGCGGCGCAATCGCCGACACCGACAGCGCCTGCCGCCGATCGTTCTCGTCGAGCCCGCGGTCGTCGTTGCCGAAGGTGTTCCAGGGATCGGTGTTGACGCTGGCGTTGTCGTTGGTGCCGTTGGACACGGCCTTGGCCAGGGTGTAGGAAATCTGCCAGGTCGAGCCCTTGAAGCGCCGCCGCAGCTGCGCCTGCAGCGCGTCGTAGGTCGAGTCGGTCAGGGAATTGATCAGGGTGACCGACGAGAACTGCGGGTAGGGCCGCGGGTTGGTCGCCAGCGGACCGCGCGCCGGCAGGTTGGCGTCGCGCCCGGTCTGCAGATCCTTCTGCGTCTGGTGAATCAGATCGACCTCGAGCGAGGTCTCGCCCGGCAGCATCCTGGCAACGCCGAGCGTGGCGCTCAACACGTAGGGCAGGTTCAAGTCGTCGCCAGGCAGGTAAAGGGCCCGGCCGCCGGCCGCGCGGATGTAGTCCTCGAGCGTGCGGCCGCCGAGCGTGGCCGTCTGGTTCGGGTAGAACTGCAGCAGGTTCGGGTCGGTGATCTCGGCTGTGAACTGGTTGCTGACGACGTCGCCGCGGATGTTGAACCACGGCCGGTTGCGGCCCGAGTAGAGACCGTAGCCGCCGCGCAGCACCGTGCGGCCGTCGCCACGCGCGTCCCACGCGAACCCGAGGCGCGGCTGGAGGTTGTCGAGGTCGTTGCCGCGGTCGGCCGTGACCAGGTTCTCGAGACCGGCAAACTGCGGGTTGGCCAGCAGGTCCTCGATGAGGCCCGGACTGCGCAGGTTGCTGTCGAAGTCGTAGCGCAGCCCGAGGTTGAGCGTGACGTTGCCCAGGCGCACGTCGTCCTGCGCGAAGAAGCCCCACTCGGTGTTCTTGTAGTTGCGCGTCGCCGGGCCGCTGCCGACCGTGAAGCGGGTCGGCCAGGTGGTGCGATCGGCAGCGGCGAACGGCCGGTCGGTGTTGAACTGCCACACCCCGGCGCCGTAGTAGTCGGCCAGGTAGTCGAGGTTTTCCATGGCCATGCGCACGCCGAACTTGGTGGAGTGCCGGCCGGCCGACCAGAAGAACGTGTCGTTGACCGTGACGCGCTTGCGCGGGAAACCCTGCGGCAGGTTGGGTGAGCGGCCGGACGTGAACGACGGGCGCATGACCTGCGTGTCGGTGGTCGTCTGGAACCGCTGCGTGTCCTGATCCATGTACTGGACGACGGCGCTGTTCAGCATCGAGCCGCCCAGCGTCCAGTTCCAGCTGGTCGAGAGGTCCGAGAAGTCGAGCGCGGTGTTCTCCGCCAGCTGATAGTCCTCGACGATGTCGTCGTTGTCGTAGAGATAGCGCGTGCTGAACGAGTGGCGGGCGCTGGCGGTGTAGTCGATCTTGGCCTGGCCCAGCTTGGCCCTGGTGCCGTTGTCGTAGACGCCGTTGAACTCCGGGGCAAACGGGTTGGCCGCCGGCAGGGCGATGATGCGCACCGAGTTCTGCCGGTTGGTACTCGAAGGTGCCGAACAGGAACGCCTTGTTGCGCACGAGCGGGCCGCCACCGGCGACGCTGAAGCGGGCGGCGTCGAAGGGCGGCTTGGTGCGGGCAAACGCGTTCTTGGCGTTGAGCGCGTCGTCGCGGCCGAAGTACGACAGGCGGCCGGACAGGTCGTTGGTGCCCGAGCGCGTCACCACGTTGACGACCGCGGTGCCGGCGCGCGAATACTCCGCGTCGAACTGGTTGCGGAGCACGCGGAACTCCTGCACGGCGTCCTGGCTGACGTTGACGATGGCGAAGCCGTAGATCGGATGATCCATGATGCCACCGTCGATCTGCATCGAATACATGCTGCGCACGTTGGTGCCGCCGAACGAGGTCGAGATGCCGAAGCGGCCGTCGGCCGTGCGCGCCGGACCGCCGCCGGGCAGCAACTGGGCCAGGCCGACGAAGCCGCGGTTGAGGACCGGCAGCTCCGAGAGCTGCTCCTGGCTGACGACGGCGGACAGATCCGACTTGCTCGTCTCGATCTCCACCGCCGAGCGGCCGACGACCTGCACGGTCTCGGCGATAGATCCGATCTCGAGCGCCACCCTCAGGTCGGCCACCTGGCCGACCGTGAGCACCAGCTGCTTGGTGTCGGCAGAGAATCCTGTGAGCGACGAGGTCACGGTGTAGGGCCCGGGCTGGAGCGCCGGCGCCCGGAACCCGCCCTGTTCGTCGGTGATGACGACGCGCTCGACGCCGGTGGCGGTGTTGGTGATGGTCACGGTGACGCCGGGCAGGGCGCTGCCGCTGGCGTCGGCGATGGCGCCGCGCAGTTCCGCCGTCTGGGCCGAGGCGGCGGCAGGTACGAGCAGGAGCGCTGCCAGGACGACGCCAAGGGCAGCCGGGCCACGAATGAGCGAGGGGCGTGGGGACATGGAACCTCCTGGGGCGGGCAATGCCGCCGATCAGCGCGACTGACGAATGACCAGGCTCTTGCCGCGATAGTCGGCCGGATTGACACCGCTCATGCTCTGGGTCTTGCGTCCGGCCTGGCCCATGAACGTGACCTCGACCCGCACCGGCGCCAGCGTCGTCAGGCCGAAGTGCACGGGAGCGGCGCGCTGCGAGTTGTAGCCGCCGCCGGTCACCACCTGACGCGTGGCCAGGACCTTGCCGGCAGCGTCGAACAGGCGCACCTCGGCGCCGAAGCGCGTGTGATGCCCCTGGCCGTCGAGCACGAGCACGCTCAGACTGCGCGCCTTCGCCTCGTCGGCCAGCGTGTTGCGGAAGACGAAGTGGCCCCCTTTGGGCCCGTAGCCGTCGGTGATCGAGAGATCGATGGCGCCGTCGTTGTCGTAGTCGACAAACTGCGAGGCGTGGTCGGCCAGGTTGAGCGGGCTGTCCTTGGTGAGCAGGTTCACGAAACCGGCCGCGCCGTCGTTGCGGAAGAGCGCGTTCAGCGGCGTCTGCGCGCCGACCGGGCCCTCGTAGGAGATGACCGACAGGTCGAGATCGCCGTCGTTGTCGATGTCGCCCCAGTCGCCGCTGACGGCGTGGTTCTCGACGCCCACGCCGAGCTGCTGGCCGACCTCCGTGAACGTGCCGTCGTGGTTGTTGCGATAAAGCAGGTTGTGGCCGTAGTTGGGCGCGAAGATGTCGAGGTCGCCGTCGTTGTCGTAGTCGCCGACGGCGCAGCCGACGCCGCCTTGCTCCTTCGTCCGCCGCGGCCCGGCCAGGCCCAGGGCCGCCGCGACATCGGCGAAGGACACGCCGCTCCGCTCGTTGCGCCACACGGCGTCGGCGGCACCGGACTGGTTGGCCAGGTAGAGGTCGAGGTCGCCGTCGTCGTCGAGGTCGAGCCAGCAGGCGCCCACCGTGGGCCGCGGATCGGTCGGCCCGGCGCCGGCGAAGACGCGCGTGAACCGGCC
Organism: uncultured Acidobacteriota bacterium; assembly: GCA_963834325.1. GTDB lineage: Bacteria > Acidobacteriota > Vicinamibacteria > Vicinamibacterales > UBA2999 > CADEFD01. Next base: position 1,453,952 of record CAWIBL010000011.1, on the reverse strand, counting down.
GCCGGTGTTCTGGAACAGTTGGTTCTCGCCGCTGCGATCGGCCGAGTAGACGTCGAGGTCGCCGTCGTTGTCGTAGTCCACCCAGTTGGTCTGGCGGGCCGACCGGCCGGGAATGGTCAAGCCAATCGCGGCGGCCACGTCGGTGAACTTCCTGCCCCCGTCGTTGCGCAGCACGACGGTGAGCTTGTCGGTGGGCGTTGAACCGCCGAGCAGGTCGATGTCGCCGTCCTGGTCGTAGTCGCCCCAGCTCAGGCCGCGCAGTTCGTGGCTGCCGGCCTGGGGCATGCCCACCTCGGCGCCGACGCTGACGAGCGTGCCGCGATCGTTGCGATAGAGCCGCACCTCGCCGGTGCCGAGAGAGACGGCCAGGTCGAGATCGCCGTCGTTGTCGTAGTCGCCCCAGGCATTCGAGTAGGAGTTGGGCACGCCGAGCAGCTCCGGCTGCACCGAGGTGAAATGCAGGGGGGGCGGCGCGGCCGGCTGCGCCGCCGGCACGGCCGTGAGCGCGGCCAGCGCGCCGACCGAAGCGCTGACCATGAAGGCGTGGCGGATCGAGTGGGTCACTGTGAGCTCCGTTCTGCCCGGGACGTGTTCATCGGCGAATGCTCGCACAGAACCCCGCCGGCCACGCATACGAGCTGCAGATGGCCGGGATGCACGGAATCCGCGGCCACCGTGGTCCGCCCCACGCTCGAGCCTGTTAGAATCGGCCCGCGATGTGGCTGATCGAGTCGACCCCTGAATCCCCCGAGACGCTCTTGTTCCGCCTGCTGCCGGGCTCGATCAAGACCGTGGGCCGGGCTCCGCGCGCCGATTTCGTGGTCGACGCCCCGCTCGTCTCGCGCCTGCACTGCCGCCTGACGCTCCGGCCCGAGGGCCTGCTCGTCGAGGATCTCGAGAGCACCAACGGTACGTTCGTGAACGGCGCCCGGGTGGCCGTCGGCCAGCTTGCCAGCGGCGACACGCTGCGCGTGGGCCGGATGGAGTTCTCGGTCCGTCAGGCCGAGAGCTGAGCAGGGTGCCGAACGTGATGCCGTGCGCGCCCCGCGCAGCAGGTATCAGGGCCGTGAGGGATGGTTCCGGGCCGGGCGGCACCGGGAACGGCGGTTTCTTCAGACCGTCGGCCGCTGCGCCCACTCGAGCAGGAACGGGTTGGTCGTGCGCTCGCGCCCGATAGTCGTGTCGGGGCCGTGGCCGGGGCGCACCCGCGCGTCGTCGCCGAGCGGCAGCAACACCTCGGTGATGGCCTTCATCAGCACCTCGTAATTGCCGCCGGGCAGGTCGGTGCGGCCGATCGAGCCGGCAAAGAGCGTGTCGCCCACGAACAGGTCCATCCCCAACGCGCCGCGCCGCCCCACCTGCAGGCAGACGTTGCCGGGACAGTGCCCGGGCGTGTGGTGCACGGTCACCTCGTAGTCGCCAAACCCGAGCGGCTCAGGGCCGCCGTACCACTTGTCGACCGGCGGCGGTTGTTCGAGCGCGTAGCCGAAGCGCTCGCCCTGCTGCACCGCGTGATCGTAGATGTAGCTGTCGTCGCGATGCAGCCAGATCGGCGCATCCAGCGCGCGTTTGGCGGCGGCAACGCCCGACACGTGATCGATGTGCGCGTGGGTCAGCAGCAGGCCGGTCACCCGCAGGCCCTCGCGGGCGATGTAGGCGAGCAGTTCCTGCACTTCGTCGCCGGGGTCGATGTAGATGGCCTGGCGCGTGCGCTCGCAGCTCACGACGAAGCCGTTCTTCATGAAGGGCGGGGCGGCAGCCGACTCGATGATCATGTCGCTCACTTCTTCGGCGGCCGCGAGGGCCGGATCTCGATGCGGCTGGGGAGGCTCCGCGGGGGGTAGGAGAGCAGGTCCACGATGACCTGGGCGACGTCCTCGGGAAGCAGCTTCCATTCGGCTCCGGCCGACGGCTCGCGGCCATTGAAGCCGGTGGCCACCGAACCGGGACAGACGTGGCTGACGCGGATGCCGTCGTGACGGACCTCCTGCATCAGCGCCTCGCTGAACGCGTCCACGCCGGCCTTGGCCGCGCAGTAGGCGGCGCCGCCGGCAAACGGGTTCTTCCCCGCCAGGCTGCTGACGTTGACGATCCAGCCGCCGCCGCGGGCCTTGAGCGGCGCGATGGCGGCCTGGCTGCAGTGGAACACGCCGGTGAGGTTGACGCCGATGAGGCGGTCCCACTCTTCTTCGCTGAGCACCGACACCGGGGCGCCCACGCCGACCCCGGCGTTGTTGACCAGCACGTCGAGCCCGCCGAACCGCTCCACCACGGCGGCCACCGTGCGCTGCACCGCCGCGCGGTCGCGCACATCGCACGTCAGGCCGAGCACCCGCGTCGAGTTGGCCGCGGCGGCCAGGGCCTGTTGTGCCTGCGTCGCGCCCTCGCCGGTGGTGGCCGTGATGGCCACGGCATCCCCGCGCGCGAGCAGCGCTTCCGCCACCGCGTAGCCGATGCCGCGCGTTCCGCCCGTGACCAGTGCAACCGCCATCTCTGTCCTCCGCTTCGCCTTCGCGTCCGATCGGTCGCAAGGCCCGGTCGTCTCGCCGGGCATGTCCCTGGCCCCCCGATCCCCGCGCGTCAACCGTTAGAATACCTCCCGTGTCCACACTCGTCGTCCTCGGCGCGGGCGATCTCGGCGGCGCGGTAGCGCGTCAGGCCGTGGCCGCGGCCGTGACCCGGCGGGTCGTGCTGGTCGACGAGGCGCTCGACGTGGCCCGCGGCAAGGCGCTCGACATCCTGCAGGCCGCGGCCATCGACGGCGTGGCGGTGGAGGTGGTGGGCACGGGCGATCTGGGCGTGGTGATCGGTGCCGCGGTGGTGGTCGTGGCCGACCGCCACGGCGCGCCGCCGGTCGAACACCAGGGCGAGGCGGCGGTGCAGTTGCTGAGGCACGTGCGCGCCCTCAACCCGCGGGCCCTCATCGTGTGCGCGGGCGCCGCGCAGCTGGAGCTGGTCGAGCGGCTGGTGCACGAGTGCGGCGCCGACCCGGCGCGCGTAGTTGGTTCGGCCCCCGAAGGTCTGCGCGCCGGACTCACCGCGCTGGCCGCCCTGGAGGCGGGCGCGGCCCCGCGCGAGGTCTCGCTGATGCTGGTGGGCCGGCCGCCCGGTGCCGCGGTGGCATTGTGGAACGACGCGTCGATTGCCGGCCGCCGCGCCAGCGCCGTGCTGACGCCGCCGGTGCTGGCCCGGCTCGACGCCCGGCTGCCCTACTTGTGGCCGCCGCCGCCGTTGACGCTTGCCGGCGCGGCCGTGCGCATCGCCGCGTTGGCCCTGACTCGCGGAGCCGGAACGCCAGCGGTGTTCGTGGTGCCGGCAGGGGCGGAGGGGGTACGCCGTCGCGGCGTGGCCCTGCCGGCAATGGTAGGGGCCGAGGGCGTGACGCCGCTCTGGCCCGAGCTTTCACCGCGCGACCGCACGCGCCTCGAGTCGGCGCTGGCCGACTAGCCGCGCATGGTCGAAGCGGCGTAACGCGCTGACCCGCGCGGCGGGTTCGCGCCCGCGGCGAGACGCCGCCTCCCCTAGTGCACGGGTTGGCCCCTAGTGCACGGGGGCGGCGTTGTGCATGGACAACCCGGTGGCGAAATCCGCCAGGCGGTCGCGCAGGATCAGCCGGCCACGGTGCAGCCGCGACTTCAACGTCTGGTCCTTCACCTTGAGCTGGCGGCTCGCTTCTTCGGTGGAGAGGCCGCGCAGGTCGCGCAGGATGACCGGCTCACGATAGATGGCCGGCAGCTCGGCCACCGCGGCGCGCAGGGCGTCGCGCATCTGCCGCCGGTGCACGAGCTCGTCGCCGAGATTGGACCAGTCGGCCGGCTCCAGGGTCCGCGGCGCGCCGTCCTCGAACGTGCCGATCGGCTCGTCCGGTACTTCGTAGCGGCGCGTCGACCGGGTGGCGCGCAGCCGGGACATCGCCGTGTTGAAGGTGATGCGGTAGATCCAGGAAGAGAGCGCGGCGTCGCCGCGGAAGGCGTCGATCTTGTCTCTCACCTTGAGCAGGACGTCCTGCACCACTTCTTCGGCGTCTTCCTTGTTGCGGGTGAAGCGCAGCGCCAGCTGGTACATTCTGGCGCCGTATATCCCGGCCAACTCGGCGACAGCGGTGTCGTCGCCGAGCTGCAGTCGTTCGATGAGTGCGGAATCAATCTGGGCGCTGGTCACGGGAACCTCGTTTGGTGTCTACCGGATAGAACCCCGGTGACCCTCGACTATTCCCGCGCACGAGCCGGCGGCCGTGCCCGCCTGGAACTAGATCGGCTTCAGCGCTCCGAAGACCGCGACGAGGAGATAGAGCGGCCCGGCGATGCCCATGGCCAGCAGCACCGCCAGCCCGGCCGACGCCAGCGGGCGGCGGCGGTCGAGGACCGGCGCGTAGAGGTCGTCGGTGCCCGGCGCCGATTCCTGCACCTTCAGCACCGCCCGGACCCCGACCACCACCGTGGCGGTCAGCGCGGTGATGAGCGCCAGAGTGTAGAGCTCGATGTTGCCGTCGAAGGTGCGGCGCCACAGCGTGGCCAGACGCCAAGCGTTCACCGCCTGGAAGGCAATCCAGACGAAGGCCAGCAGGGCCACGCCCTCGGCGGTATGCTGCACTGCAAGGGCGCCGCGCGCCTCGCTGCCGGCCGGCGGCGTCGCCGAGCGGTGCATGAGCAGCGCCACCACGGCGGCGAAGATGAGCCCCAGCGCCAGCTGCAGCCCGAAGGGCAGGTAGACCAGCTCCAGCGATTTGAAAGCGAACAGGCTGGGGCTGCCGTCTTCGAACTGGATGGGGACGAGGAGCGGGATGCGGTCGTAGGCGTCGTGCAGATACGAGAACGTGGCGATGGCGACGAGCACGCTCATCCAGCCGGCCACCCGAGTATGTTGCGTGCAGCGGATAGGGTATGTGGTCATGGTGGCGGTGGCTCGGCCGTCGTGATGTGACGGTCGAACACACTGCCGAAAAGCTGCACGAAGCGTGCCTCGACGTCGGGCATGGCGAAAGCACCGCCAATCTCCGATTTCAGCGAAGTCACGCCATATTCCGCGATCCCGCAAGGCACGATCAGGCGAAAAAACTCAAGGTCCGTCCAGACATTGAAGGCGAAGCCGTGGCTCGTGATCCAGCGCGAGATGCGCACCCCGATGGCCCCAATCTTGGCCGGCTCAGCCGGGATTGCAGCCCCCGCCGCCGACGCCGGGGCGGGCTCTGGCTGGTGGCCGTCCGGCACCCGCAGCCAGGCTCCGGTCTTGCCGGGAATGCGCCCGGCGGTCAGGCCGTAGGTAGCGCACACCCGGATCATGACTTCTTCGAGATCCCGCACGTAGCGGTGAACGTCGCGGCGGTCCGGGTCGAGGTCGATGATCGGATAGCCGACGAGCTGCCCGGGGCCGTGGTAGGTGACGTCGCCGCCGCGTCCGGTCTCCGACACCGCCACCCCGAGTTCGGCGAGGCGCGCCGCGGGCGCCAGGATGTGGCCGCGGCCGCCGTCGCCTTTGACTCCGAGCGTGAACACGTGGGGATGCTGCAGGAGCAGCAGCGTGTCGGGGATGGCGCCCGCCTGGCGCTGCGCGACCAGCGCCCGCTGCAGCGCCAGCGCCTCGTCGTAGGGCACGACGCCGAGGCGCCGCACAACGAGTTGGCGGCGCGCGGCTGGAGGCTGGGCGCTGACGGCTGGGCCCTCCAGGGTGCTACCCCCCGACGGCGAGGTCGGCGAGCCCGTCCCTAGATCTGGCTGGCATCGAAGGTCTCGATGGCGCGCTTCAGGTCGGCCATGAACTGGTCGGCGACGGCGCCGTCCACCAGGCGATGGTCGTAGCCGAGCGTCAGGTAGCCCATGGTGCGGATGCCGATCATGTCGTCGATGACGACCGGGCGCTTCTCGATGGTGCCGACGCCGAGGATAGCCACCTGCGGCTGGTTGATCACGGGCAGGCCGAACTGCGCGCCGAAGGTGCCGGGATTGGTGATGGTGAACGTGCCGCCCTGCACCTCGTCGGGATTCAGCTTCTTGGCCCGGGCGCGATCGGCGACATCGGCAATGGCCCGCGACAGGCCGAGCGTGTTCTTCTCGTCGGCCCCCTTCACGACCGGCACGATCAGGCCGTTCTCGAGGGCCACGGCGATGCCCAGGTTGACCGAGCCGCGGTAGACGACGTTGTCGCCGTCGATCGAAGCATTGATCACCGGATGGCGCCGCAGGCAGTCGACCACGGCCTTGGCGATGAACGAGGTGAAGGTGAGCTTGGCGCCCTGCCGTTCGTATTCGTCCTTCTTCGCCTTGCGAATCTGGTCGACGCGCGTGTAGTTGACCTCGAACACCGAGTAGACGTGCGCCGAGGTGTGCTTGCTGAACACCATGTGCTCGGCGATCTTCCGGCGCATCACCGACATCGGCTCGACCCGGTCCCCCGCCATGCGGGCCACGGGTGCGGCCGGTGCGGCTGGCGCGGCTGGCCTGACGGCCACCGGGCCGGGGGCGGATGCGGAGGCGGGCGCAACGGACGGCGCCGGGCCGGAGGTCGGGACCGGCTCGGGGCTGGCCGCCGGTCCCTTGTCGATGAACTCGAGGATGTCGTGCTTGGTCACGCGGCCGCCGGCCCCCGAGCCGGCAATGCCGGTGATGTCGACGCCGTGCTCCTTGGCGATGCGGCGAACCAGCGGCGACGAGCGTTGCCCGCGGCCGTCGGCGTCCACGGCGTCAGCGGCGGCAGCGGCCGGGGCGGGCGCCGGCGCCGGAGTAGCGGCAGCGACCGCGGGAGCAGCGACAGCGGCGGCCGGGGCTACAGTCGCCGGGGTCGCGGTCGTGGCCGCGGGCACTTCCGGCTGCCCCACCGCCGCTTCGGGCAGGGCGTTGCTGAGCGGCTCGGCCGCCGTCTCCACCTTCTCACCGGCCGCGCCGATGGTGGCCACGACGCTGTGGATCGGCACCGTCTCGCCTTCCTTGACGGCGATGTCGAGCAGCACGCCGGCGGTCGGCGAGGGAATCTCCGCGTCCACCTTGTCGGTCGAGATCTCGAAGAGCGGCTCGTCGCGGTCGACCGCATCGCCGACCTTCTTGATCCAGCGGACGATCGTCCCCTCGGCAATCGACTCGCCCATCTGGGGCATCACAACAGGCGTGGACATGACAGTTCCTCGATGATGGCGCCGCGGCCCCTGGCCCGGTCTCGTCGTGACCGGAAACCACGGACCGGGGAAATTTCAGATGTGGATCGCGGCCCCGTGCGCCGCGTGGGCGGCCTCACCCATGGCCTCTGACATGGTCGGATGCGCGTGGATGGTCTTGACCAGTTCCTCGACCGTGCACTCGAGGCGCAGCGCCAGGACCGCCTCGGCGATGAGCTCGGTGGCGCGCGGGCCGATGATGTGCACGCCGAGCACCTCGTCGTACTTCTTCTCGGCCACGATCTTCACGAAGCCGTCGGTCTCGCCGGCCATGCGGGCCCGGGCGAGCGCGCGGAACGGGAACGTGCCGACGCGCACGTCGTGCCCGGCGGCGCTGGCCTGGGCCTCGGTGAGGCCGACGCTGCCGATTTCCGGCTCGGTGTAGGTGCAGCGCGGCACGTGGTCGTAGTTGATCGGCGTCACCTCGTGGCCGGCGAGGCGCTCGGCCAGCAGGATGCCTTCCATCGACGACACGTGCGCCAGCTGGTAGTGCGGCCCGCCCATGGTGATGACGTCGCCGATGGCCGAGATGCCCGGGACGCTGGTGCGGAAGAGCGGGTCGACGACGACGTAGCCGCGCTCCATCTTCAGGCCCACGGCCTCGGCGCCGAGGCCCTCGGTGACCGGGCCGCGGCCGGTGGCCACGAGCAGCATCTCGACGTTCAGCGACTCCGCCTTGCCGTCGGCTTTCTCCATGACGATGTCCACGCCGGTGGCGGTCGCCGACGCGCTCGTCACCCGGGTGCCGGTAAAGGTCTTGATGCCGCGCTTCTTGAACGTGCGCTCGAGTTCGTTGGAGACCGCTTCGTCCTCGGCCGGCACGAGCTTCGGCATCAGCTCGATGATCGTGACCTCGCTGCCGTAGCTCTTGAAGATCGACGCAAACTCCACGCCGACCGCGCCGCTGCCCATGATGGCGATCGACTTCGGCACGTGCGGCAGGTGGATGGCGTGATCGCTGAAGATGATCCGCGTGCCGTCCACCTCGATGCCGGGCACCGAGCGGGCCGCCGAGCCGGTGGCCACGATCAGCTCCGGGTGGCGGTGAGCGTCTCGTTCCCGCCGTCGTGCGTGCGTGACCTCGACGCCCTTGCCGCCGGTCAGGCGCGCCGAGCCCTTGAGCCAGGTGATCTTGTGCTTCTTGAAGAGCGACTCGATGCCGCCGGTGAGCCCGGTGATCATCTTGTCCTTGCGGGCGTGCACGGCCGGCATGTCGATGCCCGACCTTGGCGCCGTCGACGCCGGTGAGACCCCATTCCTTGGCCGACTGCGCGACCTTGAGCGCGTGGGCATGTTCGAGCAGCGCCTTGGTGGGAATGCAGCCCCAGATCAGGCACGTGCCGCCGAGCGTCTTCTGGCGCTCGACGACCGCCACCTTCAACCCGAGCTGCGCGGCGCGAATGGCCGCCACGTAGCCGCCGGTGCCGGCCCCTACCACTACCACGTCGTATTCGCTCGCCACGCCTCAATCCTCCTCGTCCCGACCGCCGCTGCAGTCCGGCTCTGTGTCCACGCGCATCGACGACGGACAGCCTCCCACTGTCGCTTGGAACCGGGCGGCCCGTCAACCACAGTGGCGTCGATGCCGGCGCCGCATGGGCGTCATCTTTTCACGCTGGTCAAAGGCACGAACTGCGTGCCCGGCGCGCTCCGCGGTTCGGCCCCGGGCGGCGGGGCCACGGCGTCGACGCGCGTCTTCAGCTCGCCGTGATCGTCACTTGAGCTGCCAGTACATCTCGGTGGCTCGCCGGGCTTCGCGCGCGGCCCGGCCCGCCGCGGCCCACCCGGCGCCGGCCATCACCAGCGCCACCGCCGATATCATCCACGACCAGTCCATCGTAGCGTCCGCCTCCCACCGACCAGTATGCGCCACCCCCTATACTGAGCGCAGCATGCCGCCGGCCCGCAAGACCATCCTCGTCGTCGACGCCGACGAGACGACGCGCGAGCGATTCGCCGCCATCCTGCGCCGCGACAACCGCGTGCTGCGCGCCAGTTCGGCCGAGGCCGGCCTGGGCATGATCGGCCGCGACGGCGTCGACCTGGTGCTGGCCGACCGCGAACTGCCCGGGGTGAACGGCCTCGACTTCCTGCGCATCGTCCGCGAGAACTACCCGATGGCTGAGTTCGTCATGCTGGCCGACGCGCCGGACGTCGACACGGCCGTGGCGGCGGTGAAGCTCGGCGCCTACCACTTCCTCGTGAAGTCAGCGCCGGCCGAAACGGTGCTGTCGGTCGTGGCCCTCGCCGCCGAGCGGCAGGATCTCAACCGGCAGGTGCTGGCGCTGTCGGCCGAGGTCCGCGACCAGAGCGGCGACCGCGAGTTCGTCTCGGGACCGAGCCCGGCCACCCGCGAGGTGCTCGAGCGCGTGCACCAGGTGGCCAACCTCCCGACCACCGTGCTGATCCGCGGCGAGAGCGGCACCGGCAAGGAACTGGTGGCGCGCATGATCCACCGCCACTCCGAGCAGCCCGACGGCCCGTTCATCGCCGTGAACGTCGCCGCCATTCCGCGCGAGCTGGTCGAGAGCACGCTCTTCGGCCACGAGAAGGGCGCCTTCACCGGGGCCATGCGCCAGCAGATCGGCAAGTTCGAACTGGCCCACGGCGGCACGCTCTTCCTCGACGAGATCGGCGACCTGAAGTTCGATCTGCAGGCCAAGCTGCTGCGCGCGATCCAGGAGGGCGAGGTCGAGCGCGTCGGCGGCGGCAAGCCGATCAAGGTCCAGTTCCGGCTCGTCGCCGCCACCAACGTCGACCTCGAGCGCAGCGTCAAGGAAGGGACGTTCCGCGAGGACCTCTACTACCGGATCAACGTGATCCCGATCCGCATCCCGCCGCTGCGCGAGCGCATCGAGGATCTGCCCGAGCTGGTGCGGTTCTTCCTGGCGCGCTACAACACGCGCTTCCGGAAGAACATCCAGGGCGTGGCCACGTCGACGCTGCTGATGCTGCAGAACTACTGGTGGCCGGGCAACATCCGCGAGCTCGAGAACCTCATCGAGCGGCTGGTGGCCACGTGCGGCCACGACTGGGTGACCGACGGCGACCTGCCGTTCGAGCTGCAGGTGGCCGACATCGATCGCGGCGGCGGCTCGGGCAGCCTGCTCGATCGCGCGCTCATGACCTTCGAGCGCAACTACATCATCCGGGCGCTGGAGCGGAGCCGCTGGAACGTGACGCAGACCGCGCGCTACCTGGGGGTGCCGCTCAGCACGCTCAAGTTCAAGCTCGATCGGCTCGAGATCAAGGACCTGGCCAAGAAGATTCGAGGGGGCGGCGCGTAGACGCCGTGGAGGCGACGAAGCGACGGGGACAGGTCGTCCCCGCCGTCGTGTCACCCGGGGGAAGGGTGGAGCTACTTGCGCGGAAGGACGGCGTCCTTCAGCTGCTTCACGATACGCGCCTTCACGACCGTCTTGGCCGGGATCTTGATGGGCTCGCCCGTGGCCGGATTGCGGCCCATGCGGGCCTTGCGCTTCTGCACGACGAGCTTGACCATGCCGGGCATCACGAACTCGCCCGAGCGCTTCAGTTCCTTCTCGCAGAGCGTGGTGAGTTCGTCGAACAACTCACGCACCTGCGTCCGCTTCAGTTCGAACTTCTCGGCGAAGTGGGAAAAGAGCTCCGACTTGCCCATCCTGCGAGCTTCTGCCATGTGTTCGTCCCCCGTGGAATGCGGCCGCGCGTCACTGGTGCATCACCCGCACATCCGCGCGGCGCCGGAGAGTGCGGAAAACCTGAGGAAAAGCAGGGGGAATGCTAGCGCGCACGCCGGGACGTGTCAACGAGCAGCAGGCGCGCGCCGGGCCGTGGCGCGGAGCCGGGTGCTAACATCGGAAGCATGTCCAGCGAGATGCCGCTCGAGACCTTCCCCAATCCGCGGCCTGAGCGACTCTACGAAATCGCCATCTCGTGTCCCGAATTCACCTCGATGTGCCCCAAGACGGGCCTGCCCGACTTCGGCACCATCGAAATCCGTTACATCCCCGGACGAGACGTGCCTCGAGCTGAAGGCGCTGAAGTACTACCTGCTCGGCTTCCGCAACCAGGGCATCTTCTACGAGGCGGCCACCAACCGCATCCTCGACGATCTGGTGGCGGCCTGCCAGCCGCGGCGCATGACCGTCGTCGGCGACTTCACCGCGCGCGGCGGCATCAGCACGACGGTGACCGCCGAGTTCGTCAAGCCCTGATCGCTACGCCGCCAGCGCCGCCCGCGCCACGATGGCCCGGGCGAAGGCGTCCAGCTCGGCCCTCAGCGCTCCGGCGCGCATCGCCGACAGCGGCACGCCAGCGTTGAGCGCGGCCGCCACGGCGCGGTAATCGCTCGTGAAGCGGTGATCGATGTGCCGCCCGAGCGCTTCTTCGATCTCGCGCAGCGGCACGCCGGCCGTCTCCGACGTGCGATTGAGCACGTAGCGCAGGCGCTCGGCCGGCACCCCGGCCACGCCCACCAGGTGACGCAGCCGCTGCAGGTTGCGTAGACACGGCACGTCCGGGTTGGCGACCAGGTGCACTTCGTCCGATCCGAGCAGCGCCGCCGCCACGCACGGGTTCAGGGTGCTGCCGGCGTCGATGACCACGCAGTCGTAGCCGCGCCGCAGCGTGTCGACGGCGTGCTCCACGTCGGGGGCCTCGGCCGATCCGGGCCGCCCGAAGTCGGGCGCGGCCGGCAACACGTCGATGCCGCAGTCGTGGCGCGCCAGGAGGTTCGGCACCGTTGCGGGATCGATCCATTCGAGCTGGTCGAGCAGATCGAGCAGCGTGAACCGCGAGCGGAGCCCCAGGAACAGGCCGACGTCACCGGCGCCCGATTTGAGATCGACAATCGCCGTGGGCCGGCCGGTGACGCGGTGCAGTTCGGCGGCGCAATTGACCGCCAGCGTCGTCGTGCCGGTGCCGCCCTTGGTCCCCAGGAACGAAACAACCATGGCCCGGTTATCGCAATGGGTGTGCCACGGCAGCTTCGCCGCGGCTGGGGGGAAGTTGCGCGCGGTGGCACCGCCGATCGCGGCGGGCCGTCTTTCCGTTCTGTAACAACTGGTCGATTTCCGTACGGTGCCAGGGCGGCGGCCGCGGCCCGCCGCGAAAATTCCCCGCGGTTTCACCGCCATACGCTCGAGGCATGCCGATTGCTGCTGCGGTCTGTGGTCCCCAATCATGCCCAAACGTCCCCCCGCCAACGATCGCGTCCCCATCACCGACGAGTGGGGCATTTACGATCCCGCCAAGGCCGGCATGCAGGCCCTCTTCGCGCGGCTCGGCCGCCCGGTGCTGCGGGCCTCCGCCAAGAGCGCGCGCCAGGAGCGCCGCCGCGCGTTCCGCCCCGAGCGCACCGCTGACGGCGTTGGCCTCGCCATCGAGGAAGCGATGATCCGCGCCGGAGTGATGGAGGCGAAGGCCAAGATCAAGACCGAGATTGCCGTAGCACCCGCGGTGCGGATGTCGGTGGCCCGCGCCGTGAGGCTCGCCGCCGCGGCGGCCACACCGACCGCCGCCGGCCCGTTCATCCCGGCCAGCGTTGCACCGTCGGCGGCCGGCAAGAAGAAGGCGACCCGGCGGGCCAAGGCCAGTGCGGCCGCGCCGGTCGCAGCGCCGCGCGCCGACGCCGATGCGCCGGCGGTGGCGCGCGCCGCCGGCGGAGCCGCGGTCCGGACTCGCGCCGCGCGCAAGCCCGCCGCGCCCCGGATCAGAACGAAGGCCGCGGTCGCGGCGCCGGTGGATATCCCGCTCGACCCGCCCGCGCCGGTGGTGGCGGCGCCGCCGGCGCCTTCGCCTCGCCGCCCGCGCGGGCCGGTGCCGCTGGCCGCCTGGGCCCGCGCCGGGACCGACGCGGCCAGAGCGGAACCGCGGCGCGGCGAGAAACGCGGGTTCTGGAAGGGGATCTTCCGGATGCCGTCCGAGGTGGCGCTCGTCGAATACGCCCGCGGCTGCCGTATCCATCGCCTGCTCATCGACACCTCCGACGACGGCGCGATGCCCGATCCGCTCTAAGCGGCGGGCCGTCCCGTTTCCCACGGCTTGAGCGCGGCGTAGAGCGTGCGCAGAATCGGGGCCGGCACGCCGCGCGCGGCCGCCCGGCGCACCGCGGCGCCGTGCAGCGCCTCGACCTCGATGCGCTTGCCCTGCTCCAGATCGACGAGCAGCGACGAGCGCGTCCCCGCCGGGATGTGGTCCATGTAGTCGCGCAGCGTGTCGAAGCGATCGGCCGAGATGCGCACGCCCTCGGCCGCGGCAATGGCCGCCACCTCGCGAGCCGCGGCGTAGAACATTTCGCGCACGTGGGGCAGCGCCCAGAGCGGCCCGATGGGCAGGCGGGCCGCCCCGGTGAAGCCGGCAAACGGCGCGAGGTAGACGAACTTGTCCCAGATCGGCACGCGCGCGTCGGGCACGGCGCGCACCTCGATGCCGGCCGGGGCCATGACGTCGGCGATGGCCTGGACGCGCGGGGTGATCACCTCGCCGGCGCCGAAGGCCTCGCCGAAGATGATCGAGCGGTGCACCCCGGTCTGGACGATGCGGCCCGGCGCCACCACCGCCGTGGCCACGTAGGTGGTGCCGCCGAGCACGTGCGCCTGGCCCACGGCCTCGGCCACCCGCTCGGCGCTGTCCACGCCGTTCTGGAGCGTGAGCACCGCCGTCTCGGCGCCGATGAGTGGCGCCAGGAGCGGCAGGGCGGAGGCGTCGTCGTAGGACTTGACGGCATAGAGCACGAGGTCGACGGCGCCGACCGCCGCCGTGTCGGCCTCGGCGCGGGCCCGGGCCACGAAGTCGCCGAGGGCGGCGCTGCGCACGTCGAGACCGTGGGCGCGGATGGCCTCCAGGTGGGCGCCGCGGGCAATGAACACCACGTCCTGTCCGGCTTGGGCCAGCCGCGCGCCGAAGTATCCGCCCACCGCTCCCGACCCGACGACCGCTATGCGCATCTGTGTCACTCCACCCGGAGAATCCCGGGCTTGGTTCTATCACAGCGCCCGGCGGCCCCAGGGGAACCGTCGAGCCCGGGCTGCCGTCTATACCGACGCGTTGCGGTCCCGCCGTATCAGGAGTCTGCCCTTGCGACCATGGCTCGCCGCCGGCCTGCTCATCGCGCTGTCCTGGTCGCCGGCCGCACCATCGGCCGCGCCGCGGGACACCGACCTCGACCGCTTCATGGCCGACGTGCTGAGCCGGCGCGACGACAACTGGAAGAAGCTCCAGCAGTACGTCCTCGAGGAGCGACAGCGCGTGCTGGTCACCGGCCCCGGCGGGGCGCGGCTCTTCGGCATGAGCCGCACCTACCGCTGGTTCCCGAAGGACGGCTTCTTCATCCGCAGTCCACTTACCGCCAACGGCGTCACGGTCGGCGAGGCGGAACGGCGGCGTGAAGAGGCGGTCTACCTGGAGCGGCAGCAGAAGCGCGAGGCCCGCCGGCGCGAGCGCGACGCCGCGGCTGGCCGGCCCGTCGAGGTGCCGGCGATCCAGCCAGACGCCCTGGGCGACGTCTTGCGGCAGCAGGCCGAGCCGGGTTTCGTGGAGGCCGCATACTTCCTGCGCTTCAAGTTCGAACCTGGACGCTACGCTCTGGCCGGGAAAGAGCAACTCGACGGCCGCGAGGGGTTGAAGGTGCACTACTACCCCGCCCGGCTCTTCGCCGACGCCGAGGACGAGCCCGGCCGCAGTGACCGCCGCGGCCCGCCGCCCCGGCGGCGCGACCCGGACGACGGGGACGGCCACTTCGAACGGCAGATGAACAAGGTGTCGCTCGTCACTCTGTGGATTCTGCGTAATGAGCGCCAAATCGTGCGCTTCGTGTTCGACAATGTGGACATGGGTTTCCTGCCGGGCCGCAGCGTGCTGCGCGTCGACGATCTCACCGCGTCGATGCAGATGGGCGAGCCTTTCCCCGGCGTGTGGCTGCCCACGGCGGTGACCGGACGCGTGCGCTTCGGCTCGGCGGCCGGACCGCTGGACGCGCGCTACGACATCGGCTACTTCGACTACAAGCAGGCCGGCGTCACGGTGCGGGTGCGATGAGGATGGCCGCGCGGCTGGTGTGCGTCGTGATGTGGCTCGCCGTCCCCGCGGCGGCGCAGCCGGCTGCCCCGCCGATCGTCGAGATCCAGGCGCACGGCAACTACGTCACCCCCGACGCGGAGGTCGTGGCGCTCAGCGGCCTTCGCCTCGGCGAACTGGCCAGCGAGGCGGCGCTCGACGCCGCCCAGGCCCGGCTCCAGGCCAGCGGCCGTTTCGCCGGCGCCGACGTGCAGAAGCTGTCGCGCTCGATCGACGACCCCGACGACATCATCGTGATGCTGTTCGTGGAGGAATTGCCGGGCGCGAGCGCCGACCTGCCGCGGCCGGGATGGCTGAGGCAGACGGTGGCCGGCGTGCAGTGGCTGCCGGTGCTCCGCTACAACGAGGGCTACGGCGTCACCTTTGGCCTGCAGCCAGCCCTCGCCGACCTCTTTGGCGGCAACAGCCGCCTCTCGCTGCCGCTCACCTGGGGCGGGGAACGCCGTGCCGCCATCGAGGCCGAGCGCTCCTTCGACGGCGCGGTCGTGTCGCGCGTCGTGGCCAGCGCCGACATCCGGCAGACGGAACACCCGGCCTTCGCCGTGGCCGAACGGCGCAGCGGCGGGCGGGCCCGTCTCGAGCGGCGGCTCGGCAACAGCCTGCGGATCGGGGCCGCCGCGTCGCGCGAGCGCGTCCAGTTCGGCGACGAGCGCGGCGACGTCACCGCCTTCACCACCGACCTCACGCTCGACACCCGCCTCGACCCCGCTTTTCCCCGCAACGCCGTGTGGGGCCGCGCCGAACTCGGCCGGCTCGAGGTCGCCACCGGCGGGCGGCGCCGTCACCGCCTCGACGGACACGTGGCCGTCGGCCTGCTGGCCGGCTCGGCGCTGACGCTGAGCGCGTTCCAGATCTCGGCCGACGGCGCGCTCCCCGCCTACGAGCAGGCGATGATTGGCGGCGGCCCGTGGCTGCGCGGCTACCGCCTGGGCTACCGGGTGGCGGACAACGCCACTGGCGCCTCAGCCTCGTGGGCCGTGCCGCTGGGCTCGCCCTTGAACACGCTGCGGACCGGCGTGCGGCTCTTTGCCGACTGGGCCGCGGTCTATCAGGCCGGCACCAGGTGGCAGGACGCCGCCTACGACCGCGGTCTCGGCGCCGGCTGGTTCGCCCAGCTCACCGGCCTGACGCTGGGTCTGGACGTGGCGCGCGGCCGCGACCGGTGGCGGGCCCACTTCAGGATGGGCACGCGGTTCTGACCGGCTCTACCCCTGAGTCCCGAGCGCGTACTTGCGGATGGCCACGGCCAGTCCGGCCTCGTCGTGCGACGCGGTGACCGGGAAGCCCAGGGCCAGCACCTCGGGTTCGGCATTGCCCATCACCACCGCGGTGCCGGCCCACTGCAGCATGTCGACGTCGTTGTGGTTGTCGCCGATGGCGAACACGTCGGCCTGGGCCACGCCGTAATGCGCGGCCACGTGGGCCAGGGCGCTGCCCTTGGTGGCCCCTTCGGCGTTGACGTCCACGAGGGTGAAGTCGCGGGCCGGGTAGGCGGTGACCGAGAGCGACGCGCCGGCGGTCAGCCCGCCGGTCCGCAGCGCGCCGAGCAGCGCGTCCATCTGCGCCGTGGGCCCGTTGAACGCCACCTGCACCGGGTCGTGGTCGGCGCATGCCAGTTCGAGGTCGTCGACCGCCTGGACCAGGTGCCTGACCTTCTCGAAGTAGCCGCGGCGGTTGGGCTGGTCCCACGACATCATGTCGGTCATGGTCTGGCCGGAACCCTCGCGGTCGAACTGCACCAGCGTCGAGCTGCGCCAGGGCTTGGTCGAGGCCAGCAGCCGGCGGGCCGTGCCGCGCGGCAGGTGGCGCACCGCCAGCGTGGCCCCGCCGCGCAGTCGCGCCACCGCGCCGTTGTAGGCGATGACGGTGAGCGGATCGGGCAGACCGGCCAGGGCCTGCAGCGCGAACGGATAGCTGCGCCCGGTGACGACGACGAGGTGGATGCCGCTGGCCGCGGCCTCGTGCAGCGCCGCCAGGTTGTCCTCCGGCACCCGGCCGCGCCCGTCGAGGAGCGTGCCGTCGACGTCGATGGCGATGAGGCGGGTCACCCGCTGATGCGCTTCACGAATGCGTCGTATGCGTCGGGGCTCTGCGCGCGCATGTGCGCCGAGAATTCGAGGCCCGAGACGCTCGAGGTTGGCCAGGTAGGACGGGTCCTTGTAGGACTCGCGGATGCCGGCCAGCACCGGCGCGCATCCGCTCGAACACCACCAGCAGTTCGCGGCCGCTCTGGAAGAACAGCTCCTTGTTCAGCACGCCCGAGACCACGAACGACGCCACCATGTCCCAGTAGGAGATGACCATGCGGTACGACGCGTTCTCGGCGCCGCCCGGCGGCACGACGGTGGCCAGTTCTTCCCAGTTCTTCGGGCGGAACTGCGCCGTGAACCACGCGCGCGCCTCGCGCATCCGGTTCTCGCGCCGCATTTCGTAGAGGCGCAGGATCAGGTTGGCGTCGTCGTAGGTCGGTCGGGAAATCATCGCGGTTCGCCCTCGGGGGAATGGAAACGGCCTGCACTACAATAATTGAGTTATGAATCCGTGGGACCAGTTTACCGGGGCCAACGCCGGCTACGTGCTCGAGCTCTACGAGCGATACCAGCAGGATCCCGCCTCCGTCGATGACGCGACCCGTGCCGCCTTCCGCACGTGGACGCCGCCGGCCGATGGCGCGCCGCTCACCGCCGCGACCACGACCGCCACCGCCGGCGCCGCCGACACGGCCGCGGCCATCGCGGCCGTCACCCTGGCCGAGTCGATCCGGCGCTACGGCCATCTCGCCGCCACGCTCGATCCGGTCGGCCACCACCGGCCGATCGGCGATCCGTCGCTGCACCCGCAGGCCCACGGCCTCACCGCCGACGCGCTGCGCAACCTGCCGGCCGGGATCATCGGCGGACCGGCCGCGGCCGGCGCCGCCAACGCCTTCGAGGCCATCGAGCGGCTGCGCGCGATCTACTGCGCCACGACCGGGCACGACTACGCGCACGTGTTCGTGCCCGACGAGCGGGTGTGGCTGCGCGAGTCGGTCGAGGCCGGCCGCTACCGTCCGCCCCACGATCCGATCGAGAGCAGCAAGCTGCTCGACCGCATCACCCAGGTCGAGGTCTTCGAGCGCTTCCTGCAGCGCACGTTCCCGGGCAAGACGCGCTTCTCGATCGAGGGGCTCGACCTGATGATCCCGGTGCTCGACGAGATCATCTGCGATGCCGCCGCCGCCGGCGTGACGCACGTGCTCATCGCCATGGCCCATCGCGGCCGGCTGAACGTGCTCGCGCACGTGATGCGCAAGCCCTACGCGCAGATCCTGGCCGAGTTCAAGGACCCGCTCTTCCCCCGCAGCAACCGCGTCGACCTCGGCTGGATGGGCGACGTGAAGTACCACGCCGGGGCCCGCGCGGCCCATCCCGATCGGCCGGATACCTGCGTCATCACCATGCCGCCGAACCCGAGCCATCTCGAGGCGGTCGATCCGCTGCTCGTCGGCATGGCCCGGGCCGCCGGCACCTCCACCGGCGCGCCGGGCGCGCCCCGGCTGCACCCCGAGCAGGTCCTCGGCATCCTGATTCACGGCGACGCGGCGTTCCCCGGCCAGGGCATCGTCGCCGAGACGCTGAACCTTTCGCGCCTGACCGGCTGGGACGTCGGCGGCACCATTCACATCATCGCCAACAACCAGCTCGGGTTCACCGCCGAACCCGAGGAGTCGTACTCGACCAGCTACGCCAGCGGCCTGGCGCGCGGCTTCAAGGTGCCGATCGTCCACGTCAACGCCGACGATGCGGTGGCCTCGGTGGAGGCGGCGCGGCTGGCGTGGGCCTACCGCGAACGCTTCGGCCTCGACTTCCTCATCGACCTGGTCGGCTACCGCCGCCACGGCCACAACGAGGGCGACGAGCCGTCGTTCACGCAGCCCGAGATCTACCAGCGCGTCACCGCGCATCCGACGGTGCGCCAGCGCTACGCCGAGGCCCTCGTCGCCGCCGGCGAGGTGCCCGCGTCGCTGCCCGACGAGCTCGTGGCCAAACACGCGGCGATCATGGAAGAGGCCTACGCCACGCTGAAGCCGGAGGAGCACTACGTGCCCGAGGTGCCGGTGGTGCCGCCGAGCGGGGCCGCGGCCCGGGTGAACACCGCCGTGCCGCTCGAGCAGCTGGTGGCGATGAACGAGGCGCTGGCCCAGGTCCCGGCCGGCTTCACCGTGCACAAGAAGCTCGAACGCGGCCGCGAGCGCAAGAAGACGATGTTCGCCGCGCCCGGCGAACGGGCCATCGACTGGGCCGCGGCCGAGGAACTGGCGCTGGCCTCGGTGCTGGCCGACGGCATCCCCATCCGCTTCACCGGCGAAGACGTCGAGCGCGGCACCTTCAGTCACCGCCACGCGGTGCTGCACGACGCCGTGACCGGCGCGGAGCACACGCCGCTGCAGGCGCTGCCGCAGGCCAAGGCGGCCTTCGAAATCCACAACAGCGCGCTCTCGGAGCTGGCCGTGATTGGCTTCGAGCTGGGCTACAACCTGCAGGAGCCGGCGCGGCTCGTGCTCTGGGAAGCGCAGTACGGCGACTTCATCAACGGCGCCCAGACCGTGCTCGACGAGTATCTGATGTCGGGCCGGGCCAAGTGGGGCATGGCCCCGTCGCTCGTGCTGCTGCTGCCGCACGGCTACGAAGGTCAGGGCCCGGATCACTCGAGCGCGCGCGTCGAGCGCTTCCTGCAGATGGCCGCCGACCTGAACGTGCGCATCGTCAACTGCACGACGGCCGCGCAGTACTTCCACGTGCTGCGGCGCCAGGCGCTGCTGCTCGGCACCGACCCGCTGCCGCTCATCGTGCTCACGCCGAAGAGCCTGCTGCGCCACCCGCTCGTCGCCTCGACGCCGCTGGAACTGGCCGAGGGCCGGTTCCAGAAGGTCATCGAGGACGACCAGGCGGCGCGGAGCGCGGCCAAGGTGCGCCGGATCGTCATCTGCAGCGGCAAGGTCTACGTCGACCTGGCCGGCAGCGAGCAGCGCAAGACCAGCACCAGCGTGGCGCTGACCCGCCTCGAGCAGATCTACCCCTTCCCCACCGAGCAGCTGAAGGCCGCCATCGAGCGCTTCCCGAAGCTGCGCGAGGTGTGCTGGGTGCAGGAAGAGCCCGAGAACATGGGCGCGTGGGACGCGGTGCGGCCCGGCCTCGAGCAGATCATCGCCGGGCGCTGGCCGCTGCGTTACGTCGGCCGCGTCCGCAACTCGAGCCCCTCGGAGGGCTCGTCGGCGTGGCACCAGGTGAATCAGCGCGCCGTCGTCGCCCAGGCCTTCGAGGAGAAGGCCGACGTCGGCGACGCCGATCGCGTGCTGTCGAAACAGGTCTGACAAGCGGGTCTCACGGCTCGGGCCGGGGACGCGGAGGAAACTGAGCGTGGTGAACATCGTTGTCCCGGAACTGGGTGAGTCGGTGGTCGAGGCCCGCGTCGCGCGCTGGCTCAAGAACGAAGGCGACGAGGTCGCCCTCGGCGAGGCGCTGGTCGAACTCGAGACCGAGAAGATCGACCTCGAAGTGAGCGCGGATCGCGCCGGCGTCCTGACCAGCATCAAGCACCCGAACGGCGCCGACGTGAAGGTCGGCGAGGTGCTGGCGGTGCTCGCCCCGGCCGCGGCCGGAGCCACACCCGCGGCGGCCGCGCCGGCCGCGTCAGCGGCACCGCCGGCGGCGGCGGTTGCCGCGGCTGCGCCTCAGGCGCCGGCCGCCGCGGCGGCGCCCGCGCCCAAGGCCACGCCCACCGCGAAGAACGTGGCCCGCGAGCACGACGTGAAGCTCGAGGCGGTGACGGCCAGCGGCTCGCGCGTCACCAAGCAGGACGTGCGGGAGTTCGTCTCCGGCTCGGCCACGCCGCCGGCAGCGCCTCCCGCGCCCGCGCCCGGCCCCGCGGCGGCTCCCGCGCCGGCGCCCGCGGCTCCGGCCGCCGCCCGGCCGGCAGCGCCGCCGGCCCCGCGGCCCGCGCCCGGAGCGCGCGGCGAAGAGCGCGTGCGCATGACCAAGCGCCGGGCCACGATTGCCCGCCGGCTGGTCGAGGCGCAGCGCACCGCGGCCATGCTCACCACCTTCAACGAGGTCGACATGAGCGCCGTGATGGCGCTGCGCGAGCGCCGCAAGGAAGGCTTCCAGAAGAAGTTCGGGGTCGGGCTCGGCATCGCCTCGTTCTTCGTGAAGGCGGCCGTCGGGGCGCTCAAGGCGTTCCCCGAGCTGAACGCCGAGATCCAGGGCGACGAGGTCGTCTACAAGCGCTACTACGACATCGGCGTGGCCGTCGGCGCCGAGGGCGGCCTGGTCGTGCCGGTGCTGCGCGACGTCGATCAGATGACCTTCGCCGGCGTCGAGCTCGGCATCCGCGACTTCGCCGCCCGGGCCGGCAACGGCAGCCTCACCCTCGAGGACCTCAAGGGCGGCACCTTCACCATCACCAACGGCGGCGTCTTCGGCTCGATGATGAGCACGCCCATCCTCAATCCGCCGCAGGTCGGCATCCTGGGGCTGCACAAGATCGCCGACCGCGCCGTGCCGGTCAAGGGCGAGGTCGTCATCCGCCCGATGATGTACCTGGCCCTCAGCTACGACCACCGCCTGGTCGACGGGCGCGAGGCCGTCCAGTTCCTGGTGAAGATCAAGGACTACATCGAGGATCCGGCCTGGCTGCTGGTCGAGGGCTGAGCCAGTTGCAGTAGAATCAGCCGGCTTCCCCAGGAGGACCGGCTCCGTGGAACCACCCAGCGCGACGATCCTGCTCCACGCATGGCGAGGCGGCGAGGCCACCGCCCTCGACCGCCTGCTGCCGCTCGTCTACGACGAGCTGGCGCGGATTGCGCGTGGGGCCCTGCGCTCGGAGCGCCCGGACCACACGCTGCAGACGCGGGCCCTGGTGCACGAGGCCTATCTGCGGCTGATCGACGCCGACGTCTCCTGGCAGGACAAGGCGCATTTCATGGCCGTGGCCGCCCGCACGATGCGGCGCGTGCTGGTCGACCACGCCCGCAGCCGGCGGCGCCAGAAGCGCGGCGGCGGCGCCGTCAAGGTCGAACTCGAGGACGTGGCCGCGATCGTGGCGGCGCCGTCGATGGACGTCCTCGACCTCCACGACGTGCTCGAGCGGCTGGCCGTGTTCGATCCGCGCAAGGCCAGCATCGTCGAACTGCACTTCTTCGGCGGCCTGAACTACGACGAGACGGCCGAGGCCGTGGGCGTGTCGGCGGCCACCGTCGACCGCGAGCTGCGCATGGCCAAGGCCTGGTTGCGCCACGAGCTCACCGCCCGCGGCCCCGCCGCCAGCGAATAGCCCCGGCGCCTCCGGCCGGAAGGGAGTGGGCGGATGACTCCGGAACGCTGGGCGGCCGCGCAGCACCTGTTCGAGGCGGCGCTGGCCTGCCCCGACGCCGACCGCGCCGCGTTGGTCGACCGCGAAGCCGCCGACCCGGAGCTGGCCGGGCTGGTGCACGGCCTGCTTGCCGCCGACGCCGAGGAGCACGCCGGCCGGCCGCTCCTCTCGGTGGTGGCCGACGCGGTGACCGAGGCCATCGCCACCGCCCGCCCGCCGCTCGAGCGGCTCGGCCCCTACAAGCTCGTGAACATGCTCGGCGAGGGCGGCATGGGCGCCGTCTATCTGGCCGAGCGCGACGACGACGAGTTCCTGCAGAAGGTGGCCGTCAAGGTGGTGCGCGGCCTGCTCGATCCCGAACGCGTGCGGCAATTCCGCGCCGAGCGCCAGATCCTGGCGTGGCTCGAACACCCGAACATCGCGCGGCTGCTCGACGGCGGCACCACCCCCGAGGGGCTGCCCTACCTGGTGATGGAGCACGTCGAGGGCGTGCCGATTGACGAGCACTGCGATGCGCAGCGCCTCACGGTCGAGGAGCGCCTGCGCCTGTTCCTGACGGTGTGCGACGCGGTGAGCCACGCGCACCGCAGCCTCATCGTGCATCGCGACATCAAGCCCAGCAACATCCTGGTGACGAGCGACGGCGCGCCCAAGCTGCTCGACTTCGGCATCGCCCGCCTGGCCCTCGACGGGGTCCCGGACACGACGACCCCGCCGGGCGAGGGGCGGATGCTGACGCCCGACTACGCCAGCCCCGAAGTCGTGCGCGGCGAGCAGGTGACCACCGCCGCCGATGTCTACGCCCTCGGCGTGCTGCTCTACGAACTGATGACCGGCGCGCGGCCGCTGCACTTCACCGCCATGACCAGCGCCGAGATCGAGCGCGTCGTCTGTCATGTGGCGCCGCGGCCGGCCAGCCTGGTGGCCACCGAGCCGCTCGAGCGCGCGCCCGCCCCGAAGGAGCGCGCCGCCCTGCGCCGCACGACCCCGGCCCGGCTGCGGGCGCAGCTCGCGGGCGATCTCGACGCGGTGATCGCCATGGCCCTCGACAAGGATCAGAGCCGGCGCTACGTGTCGGTCGAGGCCCTCGCCGCCGACCTGCGCCGGCACCTCGCGGCGCTGCCGGTGGTCGCGCGTCCGGCCCGCTGGCCGTATATCGCCGGCCGCTTCGTGGCCCGCCACCGCTGGGGCGTGAGCGCCGCCGCCGCGCTGCTCGCCGTCGTCGCCGCGGCCGCCGTCACCTTCTCGGTGCAGGCGGCCCGCCTCGCGGTGGAGCGCGACCGCACCGCGTATGAACGGGACACGGCCGAGCGGGTCGTCGACTTCCTGACCCAGCTCTTCGTCGTGTCCGATCCGGATCGCGGCGGGGGCGGCGCGGTCACGGCCCGGGAGCTGCTCGACCGCGGCGCGGAACGCATCGACGACGACCTGGCCGGTCAGCCGGCCATCCGGGCCCGGCTCCTCGGCACGATCGGCACGGTCTACGGCGGCCTCGGCCTCTACGAGACCTCGGCGTCGCTGCTCGAGCGCGGCCTGGAACTGCAGCGCTCCACCGCCGGGCGCGAGCACCTGGACACGGCCGCGGCGATGGAAGACCTGGCCGAGGCCTACCGTGAGCTGGCTCGTTACGACGAAGCCGAGAGGCTGCACGGCGACGCCCTGGCCCTCAAGCGCCGGCTCGGCGCCTCGCCCTCGGCGGTCGCCTCGTCGCTCAACAACCTCGGACTGACGCTGAGCGAGCGCGGCCGCTACGCCGACGCCGAGCCGCTGCTGCGCGAAGCCATCGCCACCTGGAGCGAGCACGACGGGCCGGCCTCCGAGTACGTCGCCGTCGGCCTGAACAACCTGGCCTCCATCCTCCGCCAGCAGGGCCGGCTCGGCGACGCCGTGCCGGTGCTCGAGCAAGCCATCGCCATCCGCCGTCAGCGCTTCGGCAACGGCCACCCGGCGCTGGCGCAGGCGCTCGGGCACCTCGGGCAGGTCTACAACGCCCAGGGCGAGTTCGCCAGGGCCGAGCCGCTGCTGCGCGAAGCGCTGGGCATCCGCCAGCGGGCCTACGGCGACGACCATCCCGACACCATCACCGCCTTGAACAACCTCACCTCGCTGCTCCACGATCAGGGCGACCTGGCCGCGGCCGAGCCCTTGTATCGGACGGCCGTGCAGAGTGTCAGGAAGCGGCTCGGCGCGGAGCATCCCGACTACGCGGTCCAGCTGAACAACCTGGCCACGCTGCTCGAGGACTGGCAGCGCTACGGCGAAGCCGAACCGCTCTACCGCGAGTCACTCGAAATCCGCCGCCGCCGCTACGGCCCGGCCCATCCGGCGGTAGCCCGCGTCGAGCACAATTTAGGACGCGTGCTGCTCGCAATGGGTCGAACCGACGAGGCGGAGACGCTTTTGCGCTCCGCGCTCGTGCTCCGCCAGAAGGCCCTGCCGGCCGGGAACTTCGAAATCGGCCTCAGCCTCCAGGTGCTCGGCGAAACCCTGGCCGCGACGCGGCGGGCCGAGGAGGGCCAGCGACTGCTCGGCGAGGCCCTGGCCCTGCAGCGCGGCGGCCTCGGGCCCGACCATCCGGCCGTGGCCGACTGCCTGCTGGCCCTGTCGGCGCTCCGCCGGGTCCAGGGGAGGGCCGCGGAGGCCGAGCCGCTGGCCGCCGACGCCGTGCGTATCCGCGCCGCGAAATTGCCCGCCGGGCACTGGAAGCGGGCCGCCGCCGAGGTCGAACTGGCGTCGGTGTGGCTGGCTCTCGGCCGCCGCGACGAGGCCCAGCCGCTGCTGGCGGGGGCCCTGGCGGTGCTCGTGACCGGGCTCGGCGACCGCGACGCCCGGGTGGTCAAGGTCCGGACGCTGCTGCTGCCGCCCCCCCGGAGTTGACCGCACGAGGACCCTGCGCTACGGTTTGGCGCTCTATTGGTCAGGATCAGAGAGCAACAAATTACCGACTCCAGTAGACTATTGTTCTTGCGCCTGAGCACCTTTCAGGACGAGAACGGTAATCGTGAAGGCGTTTCCGCACCCGGCGTCGCCCCCTCACGCGACGAATAGACGGAAAGCCGCCGCCATTTGCGTCTCAGCCGTTACCGGCGTGTTTCTTGCTACCAGCAAGGCGGACCCCGACAATTTACCTGCTGGTGCAGGCCAAGAACCACCTGGGTCCGCGACAATGGGACTCCGGCCCGGGGGCCGACTCGAGGACGACCGATGCTGGCCGCTACTGTCGAAGCACAACTGATTGGGGAGAGCCCCGCCGTCTCGGATCTGCGCGCCGATATCGAGCGTACCGCGCGCTCCGACGCCAAGGTGCTCATCACCGGCGAGAGCGGCGTGGGCAAGGAGCTCGTCGCCCGATCGGTGCACGCCCACAGCGTGCGCGCCGCCCGGCCGTTTGTGGCCGTCAACTGCGCCGGTCTGCCCGAAACCCTGCTCGAGTCCGAGCTCTTCGGTCACGTCAAGGGCAGCTTCACCGGCGCGTATCGCGACAAACAGGGCAAGCTCGAGATGGCCGACGGCGGCACGCTGTTCCTCGACGAAGTCGGCGAGATGACCCTGCGCATGCAGGGGCTGCTGCTGCGCTTCCTCGAAACCGGCGAGCTGCAGAAGGTCGGCGCCGATCGCGCCCGCGCCACCGTCAATATCCGCGTCATCGCCGCCACCAACCGCAACCTGCGCGAGCTCATCGCCCAGCAGGCGTTCCGCGAGGATCTGTTCTACCGGCTGAACGTCATCCACCTGCTGGTGCCGCCCCTGCGCGAGCGCCGCACCGACATCCCCGACCTGGTTCACCGCTTCCTGCAGCGCAGCACCTCGACCGGACACTACGCGTTGCGCTCGGTGTCGGCCGAGACCATGGATGCCCTGTGCAAGTACTCGTGGCCCGGCAACGTCCGGGAGCTCCAGAACCTGGTGGAGCGGCTGGCCGTCACCTGTCAGCGCGAGGTGGCGCTGCCCGAGGATCTGCCGCCTGAAATCCGGCTGCTGCCGTTTGGCGCCTACCGGCCGCGCCGGGAACGCCGGCGCACGGTCTCCGACGAGCTCTACCAGAAGCTGGTCGACACCGGCGAGTCGTTCTGGACGCTCGTCTATCCGCTCTACATGCAACGCGAGATCACGCGCGGCAACCTGCGCGACCTGGTCCGCAAGGGCCTCCAGGAAGCTCGCGGCAATTACCGGATCGTGGTGCGGATCTTCAATATGCCCCCGGCCGACTACAAGCGTTTCCTCAATTTCCTGCGCACGCACGAGTGCCAGGTGTCGTTCAAGGAGTTCCGATGAAGGCCGAGCTGTTTGCCGCCGTCCTCGTGGTTGCCGCCGCCGTCTCGGTGGCGGCGCAGTCCGCGCCGCAGCCCGCGCCGGCGCGCCGGGCCCGGCCGCCACGACGCAGAAGCCGCCGGCCGATGACGCGGCTGAGCTCGGCGTCCTGCCGCCGCCCGACTACGTCATCGGCGCCGAAGATGTGCTCGATGTCGTCGTGTGGCGCGAGAAGGAGCTCTCGGCCGAAGTGATGGTGCGGCCCGACGGCATGGTCTCGCTGCCGCTCCTGAACGACGTGCAGGCCGGCGGCCTCACGCCCGAGCAGTTCCGCGAGCGCGTGTCGGCCGGCGCCGCCGAAGTACGTCGAGTCGCCGAGCGTCACGGTGATCGTCAAGCAGATCAACAGCCGCAAGGTCTCGGTGATGGGCGAAGTGGTGAAGCCCGGGATCTACCCGCTGCTGGCGCCGACGACGGTGCTGCAGCTGCTGGCCCAGGCCGGCGGCCCGACCCCCTTTGCCGACGTGAAGGACATCAGCGTCGTGCGCACCGTCGACGGCAAGACCTCGCGCCTGGTGTTCAACTACAAGGAAGTGGCCCGCGGCCGCCGCATGGAACAGAACGTCCTGCTCCGGCCGGGCGACACGGTGATCATCCCATGACCTTCGCCCGGAGGATGGTCCGTCTGGCCCTCGCCAGCGGTTGCGGCCTGGTGGCCGCGACCGCCGTGGCGCAGCCGCGTTTCGATACGCGGCCGCCGCAGCCCGGGCTGCAGATGAACGGCAGCCTCTTCGGCGGCTACGACGCTCCGCTTTTCGCCAGCAACACGGTCGCCACGTTCCAGCCGACCAGCCAGCGTCTTCAGCGGCGGCGACGTGCGCCTGAACTACAACCGGCCGGGACGGCGCGTCATGATGATGATCAGCGCCTCGGCCGCCAACCGCTACTACCCGCGGTTCAGGCCCTCGACGGCGCCGTCCTACGGCGTGTCGTTCAATCTCGGCTCCACCAGCAGCGGGCGCTGGCAGTGGCGGCTCGGGCAGTCCGCCCAGTACGCGCCGCTGTCGGCCGCGTCGTTCCTGGCCTCGGGCGGCGGCGGCCTGGCCGGCGGCGGCCCGCTCGATCCGAGTTCCCTGGCCGCCGCCACCAACCTGCAGATCTCCACCATCCGCCAGATCGACCTCAACACCTCCGGCCAGGTGTCGTACTCGGTGCGGCGGCGCACGCACCTCACGCTTTCGAGCGGCATCGGCACCCAGGAGCAGCTCGACACGCCGCTGCCGAGCTCCGTGCGCTTCGACACGCGGCTTCGCGTGTCGCAGGACCTGACGCGCAACCTGCGCGGCTATGTCGGCTACTCCCTGAACCAGGTGCACGTGCCGGGGCGCGACGGCGCCAGCAGCTACACCGCCCGCATCGACGGCTACGACTTCGGCGTGGACTTCTCGCGGCCGTTCCAGATCACCCGCGACACGAGCGTCGGGATCCGCAGCGGCTTCGTCAAGGTGCCCAACGGCGCCCGCAACGAGTTCCAGATCGTCGGCGCCGCCACCCTTGATCACCGGGTGGGCCGGAACTGGGACGCGCAGCTCGTGGCCACGCGCGACGCGCGCTTCGTCCAGGCCTACCGCAACCCGGTGGTGTTTGCCGGCCTCTCGGCCTCGATCGGCGGACAGCTCGGGGGCGCGCGTCGGCGCCGGCCTCAACGCCAACTACTCCTCGGGCCAGGTCAACGTGACGCCCAACCCCCTCAAGTTCAACTCGGCTTCGGCCTCGGTGCAGACGCGCTTCGACCTCCGGCGCCGCGGCCGGCATCTTCGTCGAGTACAGCCTGTTCCGCTCGGAGTTCGACGTCAATCAGGCGCTCGTCGGTTACCCGAGCGGCTCGTTCGGGCGGCACGGCGTGCGCGTCGGCCTGTCCCTGGGCGTCAGCCCGTTCAACCGACGGCCGTAAGTTTCGGAGACGATGGTTATGCTGCCCGGAAAACGCTACTCATTCGACGACATCACGCGCATCGCCTGGCGCGGGAAGTGGCTGGTCCTGGCCCCGGCCATCGTGACCTCGGTGCTGGCCGCCACCTATCTGCGCTTCGTGCCCGACATCTACCGGGCCGAGACGACCATCCTGGTGGTGCCGCAGCGGGTGCCCAACGAGTACGTGCGGCCCACGGTCACCTCGCGCATCGAGGACCGGCTGCAGTCGATCAGCCCGCAGATCCTCAGCCGCTCGCGGCTCGAGCCGATCCTCGTGGACCTGAACCTTTATCCGACGCTCCGCCAGAAGGAGCCGATGGAGGACGTCATCACCTACATGCGCACCCAGGTCGAGGTGAGCGTGCAGCGCGGCGACGCCTTCAGCGTGGCCTATCGCTCCGAGAGCCCGGTGCTGGCCCAGCAGGTCACCGAACGGCTGGCCTCGCTCTTCATCGAGGAGAACCTGCGCGATCGCGAGACGCAGGCCGACGCCACCAACCAGTTCCTCGAATCGCAGCTGAACGACGCGCGCAAGCGCCTCATCGAGCACGAAAAGCGCCTCGAGGCCTTCCGCCTCCGCTACGCCGGCGAGCTGCCGACGCAGACGCAGAGCAACTTCACGGCGGTGCAGACCCTGCAGCTCGAAGCGCAGGGCCTCACCGACTCGCTCGATCGCGACCGGGATCGGCGCCGCCTGCTCGAGAGCGCGCTCGGCGATCTCACCCTCACCGCCGACGAGGCGGCCAGCGCCGGGCGGGTCGACCCGGCCGACGTGCCGCGGAGCCAGGCCGCCACCGACCTGGCCGCCGCGCGCGAGGGGCTGCGCAACCTGCAGACGCGGCTCAAGCCCGAGCATCCGGACGTGATCCGCGGCGAGCGGATCGTGCGCGAGCTGGAGCAGAAGGTGAAGGCGGAACAGGCGGCCGTGGCCGCGGCCGCCGGCGGCGCCTCCCCGTCGGCCACGCCGCTCTCGGCGGCCGAGCGCCGCGCCCGCACCGTCCGCGACGAACTCGACCAGATCAACACCACCATCAAGGTCAAGGAAACGCGCCTCGCCAAGGTCCAGGACGAACTGGCCGGCTACCGCGGCCGCCTCGACGCCGCGCCGACGCGCGAATCCGAGATGACCGAGCTGATGCGCGACTACGGCACGCTGCAGAGCGGCTACCAGAGCCTCCTGCAGAAGCGCGAAGAGTCGAAGGTCGCGGCCGACCTCGAACGGCGCCAGATCGGCGAGCAGTTCCGCGTGCTCGATCCGCCGCGGCGGCCGGAGCGGCCCTACTCGCCCAACCGTCCGTTGGTGCAGATTGCCGGCACGCTGCTCGGGCTGGGGCTCGGCCTGGGCCTGCTCCTGCTGCTCGAGATTCGCGATCAGACCCTGCACAAGGAGGCCGACGTGGTCGAGACGCTCGACCTGCCGGTGCTGGCCACGGTGCCGCGCATGCGCAACACCGAGGAGCGCCGGCGCCACCTGCGGCAGGTGCTCGGGTTGTCCGGCGCCGCCGTCGGCGGCATCGGCGTGGCCATCGCCATCGCCTGGAGCTGGCTCCGCTAGCCTGGGCGTCGAACCATGTATCACGAGTATTACGGGCTGACGGAACGGCCCTTCGACCTGACCCCCAATACGCGCTACCTCTACCTCACGCCAATGCACCGCGAGGCGCTGGCGGCGGTGCAGTACGGCATCACCTCGCGCCGGGGGATCATCGTCGTCACCGGTGAAGCCGGCACCGGCAAGACGACCATCGTCCGGGCGGCGCTGCGGGCGCTGCGCGGCGAGAACGTGCGCCAGACCTATCTCAACAATCCGGCGCTGACCCGCGACGAGTTCCTGCTGTTCCTGACCAAGGCCTTCCGCCTCGGCGCCGAGGCCGCGCACTCGAAAACCGATCTGCTCTCGAAGCTCACCGCCACGCTGGCCCGGGCGCACGCCTCGGGACAGGTCACGGCGCTCGTCGTCGACGAGGCGCAGAGCCTGCCGCACGAACTGCTGGAGGAGATCCGGCTGCTGGCGAACATCGAGACGTCCACGGCCAAGCTGCTCCAGGTGGTGCTGGTCGGCCAGCCCGAACTGGCGGACCGGCTCAACGACACCTCGCTGCGCCAGCTCAAGCAGCGCGTGGCCATTCGGGCCACGCTCCGGCCGCTCGATCTGCGAGCCACGGCGGCGCTCATCGCCGGCCGCATCCGGGTCGCCGGCGGCAACCCGCCCGAGGTGTTCACGCCTGCAGCGGTCGAACTGGTCTACCGATACTCCGGAGGCGTGGCCCGTACCATCAACGTCATCTGCGACAACGCGCTGCTCAGCGGATTTGCCGCGGAACAGCGGCCCGTTGGTCCGGCCCTGGTCGAGGAAGTCTCCCGGGACTTCGACCTGGTGCCGGGCGAACCGCAGAGCCGGACCCCATCGCGGTTGCCGGCCACGGAGCCGTCGCGGCCCACGCTCGGCACCAAGCACATCGACACGCCGGCGGCGCCCACGCTCGGCACCAGTCCCGCCGGGGTCATCGCGGCGGCGGCCACCGCCGCGGCGCCGGCCGGAACGGACGGGAGCGGGAGCGACGTCGCCGACGTCGCCGACGTCACCGACCGCACGTCGGCCCCGGTCACCGCGCCCGACGACGCATCGCGCGACCTCTTCACCAGCTTCGGCAAGCGCCGCTGGTTCTCGTTCAGGAAAAAGACATGAGCCGCTTTGGAAAGGCGCTCGAACGCGCCAACGACGGACAGACCGCGTCCCCGACGACGGCCATCGCCCCGAGCGAGGCGCCCGACAGCGCCCTCTTCGACGCGGCATGGGACGTGCGGGAGGCCCTGCCGGGACCAGCCGCACCTCGGCCGGCCCAGCCGGCCCAGCCGGCCCGCCCGCGGCTGGCCGCGCCAGCGTGCCGGCCGGCGCCACCTTCCACCCCGCCCTGGCCGAAAAGGTAGTCGCGCCCCACGGCGCGCCCACCGTGGCGCTGGAGCAGTACCGCCGGCTGGCCGGGCGGCTGCACCAGTGGCAGCTCGATCACGACGGCAAGCTGATCATGATGGTCAGCGCCGTGGCGGGCGAGGGCAAGACGCTCACCTCGGTCAACCTGGCGCTCACCTTGAGCGGCTCCTACCAGCGCCGCGTGCTGCTCATCGACTGCGACCTGCGCCGGCCGACGGTGCACGCCGCCTTCCAGATCCCCAGCTCGCCCGGCGTGGCCGACATCATCACCCACGGCGAGATCCCGGTGGTGCGCATCACCGAGCGCCTCTCGGTCGTGCCGGCCGGACAGCTCGACGGCGATCCGATGGGCGTGCTCACCTCCGACGCCATGACCACCCTGCTGGCGCAAGCCCGGCGGGAATACGACTGGGTGATCCTCGACACCGCGCCCCTGGCGGTGCTGCCCGATGCCAACCTGCTGGCCGATCACGTCGACGGGGCCGTGCTGGTGGTGTCGGCGGGACGCACCGAGTTCGACCTGGTCGATACCGCGATCAAGGTGATCGGCCGCGAACGGCTGCTCGGCGTGGTGCTGAACGGGGTCGACCCGCGCGACATGTCGACGGCGAACTACCACGCCGACTATTACGGGAGGCGGTAGCGCCCCGGCGCGGCTGACGTATGGCAGGTCAATTGGGCACCAGGACGCCGTTCCTGATGCTCCTCGAAACGGTGATGATCGTTCTCGCGGTGGCGGGCGCGGCCGCGATCCGCCTCGGCTACGACGCCGCGGTCGAAGTGCTGACGACGCCGCAGGGGCTGTCGCGGGCCGGCGTGGTCGCGGCCATCTGCCAGCTCTGTCTGTTCTTCGCCGACATGTACGACCTGCGGGTCGTGGCCGATCGGCGCGAGCTGTTCGTGCGGCTGCTCCGCTCGCTGGCGGCCACGGCCGGCATCCTGGCGGTAATCTACTTCTGGTTCCCGTCGCTCATCGTCGGCCGCGGCGTGTTCCTGCTCACCACCGCCTTTGTCATCGTCGCCATCCTGCTGTCGCGGGCCCTGTTCCAATGGGCCACGGCGCAGGTGCGGCCGGGTGAACGGCTGCTGCTCATCGGCACGACGCCGGCAGCGGTCGCCCTGGCGCAGGAAATTCACGAGCGCCAGGCGGAACTGGGCGTGGAGATCGTCGGCTTCGTCGACCCGGATCCGGCCAAGGTCGGCGCGGCCCTGTTCAACCCCGGGATCATCGGCACCATCGAGGACATCCCGCACATCTGCCAGAGCCGCGACGTCGACCGTGTGGTCGTCAGCCTCAGCGACGCGCGCGGACGCCTCAACATGGACAAGCTGCTCGAGATCAAGTTGAGCGGCGTCACCTTCGACCACCTGGCCACGGTCTACGAGGAATACACCGGCAAGATCGCCGTCGAGAACCTGCGTCCGAGCTGGATGATCTTCTCGGAAGGCTTTCGCAAGACGCGCACCCAGGTGTTCACCAAGCGCGCGCTCGACATCCTGACCGCGTCGATCGGCCTGGTCCTGGCAGCGCCGCTGGCGCTCATCGTCATGGCGCTCATCAAGCTCACCTCGACCGGCCCGGTCTTCTACAAGCAGGAGCGCGTCGGCCAGCACGGGCGGGTCTTCACGGTGTTCAAGTTCCGCTCGATGCGCGTCGATGCCGAGCTGAGCACCGGCCCGGTCTGGGCGCAGAAGAACGACACCCGGGCCACGCCCGTCGGCCGCTTCCTGCGGCGCACGCGTCTCGACGAGATCCCGCAGCTGTGGAACGCGCTGCGCGGCGACATGAGCATGGTCGGACCGCGGCCCGAGCGTCCCGGCTTCGTCGCCGATCTCACCAAGCAGATCCCCTTCTACGGCCAGCGGCACGTGGTCAAGCCGGGCGTCACCGGCTGGGCGCAGGTGAAATACACCTACGGCGCCAGTGTCGAGGACGCGCTGCAGAAGCTGCAGTACGACCTCTACTACATCAAGAACATGTCGGTGGCCCTGGACATCTTCGTGATGTTCCAGACGGTCAAGACCGTGCTGCTGCGGCGGGGCGCGTCGTGAGCGGGGCCGCACCGAACGGCGTCATCCGCAACGCCATGACCATCGACGTCGAAGACTACTTCCACGTCAGCAACTTCGAGCACACCGTCGCCCGCAGCAGCTGGGACGCGCGCGAGAGCCGGGTCGAGGCCAACACCGACCGGCTCCTCGAACTGTTCGATCGGGCCGGCGTGAAAGGGACGTTCTTCGTGCTGGCGTGGGTGGCCGAACGGGTGCCGGGGCTGGTGCGCCGGATCAGCGACGGCGGCCACGAGGTGGCCTCGCACGGCTACGCGCATCGCCTGATCTACGACCAGACCCCCGAGGCCTTCCGTGACGACGTGCGGGTCGCCAAGCGGATGCTGGAAGACGCCACCGGCCAGAAGGTCGACGGCTACCGCGCCCCGAGCTTCTCGGTCACGGCCCGGTCGCTGTGGGCTCTCGACGTCCTCATCGAAGAGGGCTACACCTACGACTCGAGCATCTTCCCGATCCACCACGACCGCTACGGCATCCCCGATGCCGAACGGCACGCCGGCGTCGTGCGCCGTCCGGCCGGCACCATCGTCGAAGTCCCGGCCTCGACCGTGCGCGTGGCCGGGATGAACCTGCCGATCGGCGGCGGCGGCTACTTCCGGCTGCTGCCCTACCAGTGGACGCGGTGGGGCATGCGCCGGGTCAACCGCGCCGAAGCGGCGCCCACCGTGTTCTATCTGCACCCGTGGGAGATCGATCCCGGCCAGCCGCGCCTCCCCGGCAGCTGGCTGGGCCGGCTGCGTCACTACCGCAACCTGCACGACACGGAGGCCCGGCTGGAACGCCTGCTGCGCGACTTCCCGTTCGGCACGATGCGGTCGCTCATCCACGGCGCGTCGCTGCCGTTCTTGACAGTGGGCGCGCCGCCCTCGGCAGCGAGGTAATCGTCGTGAGCACCATGGAATCCGGGAGCGCGCGGCGCGCTCCCGTCGCGGTCGTGTCCTGCCAGGACGAAACGGCCTGGAACGCCTACGTGGAGGCGCATCCCGAGGCGTGCGGCTACCACCTGTGGCGGTGGCGCGGGATCTTCACCGAGGTGTTCGGCCACGAAGCCGACTACGCCGCGGCGCAGCGCGACGGGCGCATCGTCGGCGTGCTGCCGCTCGTGCGCTTCGCTTCGCCGCTGTTCGGGCGCTTCGTCGTGTCGCTGCCCTTCGTCAACTACGGCGGAGTGGTGGCCGACGACGACGACGCGGCCGAGGCGCTCGTCGCCTACGCCGGCGCCTACACGCGCCGGTGCGGTGCCTCGCACCTGGAGCTGCGCCACGATCGGCGCCGCTTCCCCGCCCTGGCGCCCAAGGAACACAAGGTGGCGATGACGCTGGCGCTGCCCGGCGACGCCGACACCTTGTGGACCGCGCTCGATCGCAAGGTGCGCAATCAGGTGCGGAAGGCCGAGAAGAGCGCGCTCACGACCGAAGTCGGAGGGCGCGAGCTCGCCGCCGACTTCTACCATGTGTTCTGCCGCAACATGCGCGACCTGGGCACCCCGGTCTACACCCCGCGGCTGTTCGAGGCGGTGCTCGACAGGTTCCCCGACCGGGCCCGGGTCATCGTGGTCCGGCACGAGGGGGCGGCGGTGGCCGCTGGGCTCACCTGGCGCTTTCGCGGGCGCACCGAAGTGCCGTGGGCCTCGTCGCTGCGTGAGTTCAACGCCATGTCGCCGAACAACCTGCTCTACTGGACGATCCTGAAGCAGGCCATCGCCGACGGCAGCACGGTCATGGACTTCGGGCGGTCCACGCCCAACGAAGGCACGTTCCATTTCAAGAAGCAGTGGGGCGCCGAACCGACGCCGCTCTGTTGGGAGTACGACATCGCCGCCGGGGCGCTGCCCGACCAGAGCCCGAAGAACCCGAAGTTCCAGTTGGCCATCCGCGCGTGGCAGCGGCTCCCGCTCGCCGTCGCCAACACGCTCGGCCCGCACATCGTGCGGTCGATCCCATAAGGCGCCGATGCTGGAACCGACCCCCGCGGGGGCCCCGGACGTGACGCCGACCCGGGAACGGGCGGCGACCGTTCCGATCCCCTCGCTCGATCTGCTGCGGAGCTGGGCCATCGCCTCGGTCGTGCTGGCGCACGCCTGCCTCGCCTACGGCGTCGGCCCGGCCCTGGCGCCGTTGCAGTTGGGCGGCACCGGCGTCGACCTCTTCTTCCTCCTCAGCGGCTGGCTGCTGGGATCGCAGCTGATGCGGGAAGTGAAGTCGAGCGGCTCGATTCGCCTCACGCGCTTCTGGTCGCGGCGATGGATGCGCACGCTGCCGGCCTATTACGCCGTGCTCTTCTTCACGTTCGCCCAGCAGATCTACAAGGGCAACCGGGACCTCGACTGGTCCTTCCTCTGGTTCGGGCAGAACTATTTCAGTGAGCTGCCCTACTTCACGGTGAGCTGGTCGCTCTGCGTCGAGGAGCACTTCTACCTGGCCATCGCGCCGCTGGTGGTGTTCCTGTTCTCGCTCGGGCGGCGCGGCGTGGCGGTGGGCGCCGCCGTGCTGCTGGCGCCCTTCGTGATGCGGACCTTCGGTCTCTACGGTCACATCGAGCAGACCCACGTGCGCTACGACGCCTGCCTGGCCGGCGTGGCCCTGGCCGGGATCAATGTGTTCGCGCCGCGCCTGTGGAGCCGGCTGTGCGCCGCCGCGCCGCTCATCGGCGGCGTGGGCGTGCTGCTCTACGCCTGGTTCGTGTTCGCCCGCTGGAACCCGGCCTACGCGCTGCCGCTCGACGAGCAGACGCAGTGCATCGTGATCTACGGCTCCATCCTGCTGCTGGCGGTGTCGAGCGACAAGTGGCGGCAGTCGCTCTACGTGCCCGGCAGCGCGTATCTGGCCAAGCGCGCCTACTCGGTCTACCTGCTCCACCCGGAGAGCCTGGCGCTGCTGTCGCGCCTGGACGTGCCTTCGTTCCCGGTCTTCCTGGCCCTGGCCTGGGCGCTGACCCTGGCCGCCTCCGAGGTCCTCTACCGGGTCATCGAGCTGCCGCTCATGAACGCCCGCGAGCGCTACCGGTTCTCGGCCTCGGCCCACCCGCAGCCGTCCGGCCAGCCGGCCGCCTGAGCCGCGGCTACCGCACTACCAGGCGCACTTCGTTGCCGGGCAGGCTCGTGGCCACGGCGTTCCACGCCCTGACGCGGAGGTAGTAGGTGCCCGGTGGCACAGCCCCAACGCTGAAGCCCTGCGTCTTCACCTGAAGAGTGCCGTACTCGACGCCTCCGGGCTGGGCTCCCACCTCGAGGTAGTAGCCCGCCGTATCCGGGCCGTCGTCGTTCAGGGACCAGACCAGATTCACCAGGCCGCCAGCACCGACCGTGGCCCGCAGTCCCGTCGGCGGGAGCGGAGCGCCGCTACTGCCGCCGCCACTACCCACGGTGACCTGCACTTCGTTCGAGGGCGCGCTGGCGCCGGAGGAGCCGACGGCCCGGAGGCGGACGAAGTAGGTGCCGGCCGGCGCATTGGGCACCACGAACGGCCCGAACTTGCCGAGCGGCGCGGCCGAGGCCAGGTTGGCGGTGCCGCTGGCCGTGCCGACGTCGGCCACGATCGTGGTCACCGAGCTGTCGGCCGGCGGGTCCCAGCTGATGACCAGGTTGGCCCCGGTCAGGGCGGCGCGGAGGTTGGTGGGAGGGGCGGGCGGTGCGGCCCCGCCGCCAGCGCCGAGGGTCACCTTGAGTTCGCTGGAGGCGCCGCTCGTGCCGTCGGCATAGAGCGCCAGGAGGCGGAGGTAGAACGTGCCGGAGAGGCCCGCCGGCAGCGGCAGGCCGCGCGTCTCGGCGGCAAGCGGCAGGACGCCCACATCGGCGCCACCCGGCGAGGAGCCGACTTCGAGGCGATAGCCGGCCAGGCCCGGGGCCGCCGGCGGGAACCACAGGAGCGACGCGCCCGCCGCCGAGATCTGGGCCGCAAAGCCCACCGGCCCGGGCGCCGGCGGCTGCAGCACCGCGCTGGTCACTTCATAGACGTGCACGGTC
The DNA here is from genome assembly GCA_963834325.1 of uncultured Acidobacteriota bacterium. Lineage (GTDB taxonomy): Bacteria > Acidobacteriota > Vicinamibacteria > Vicinamibacterales > UBA2999 > CADEFD01. The sequence continues at coordinate 1,416,203 of CAWIBL010000011.1, read as the reverse complement.
GGGGTCCTGTCGGCGTTGTCGAGCACCACGTACCAGCGGCGCGTGGCCGGGTCGTAGGCGGCGCTTCTCATCGACGCCCCGCCCAGGTTGCCGGTCATCTCGGGCAGGTCCCAGACGGCGTAGGGCAGGACGTCCCACGGCCGCTTGGCGCCCTGCTTCACCGCCAGCAGATCGACGGCGTCGTAGGCCCAGATCTGGTGTTTATAGGGGTAGCCGTGCGAGCCCTTGGAGTAGTCGACCGGGTCGTAGCAGTAGACGTTGCCCTGCCCGTCGGGGGTACCCGCCAAGGCGGCGTTGCCGGTGCCGGTGCCGTAGCAGAACGTCGTGCCATGGCGGCCGATGAAGAGCACCGAGCGGGTGCCCGCCGGGAAGGCCACCCCGCCGATGCGGGTCACGCCGGTGAAATAAGGGTTGGGCACGTTCCACGGCCCGAAGGCCTGGTTGGTCTCGGGATAGCCGAGCAGCGTCGTGGCCGGCGCCGCGGGGACGTTGCCCACGTCATCGGGATTGAAGACGCTGACCGAGGGGCCGAAGCTGGAGCGCGCGATGACGGCGATGCAGCACTGTCCGGTCAGGGCCGGCCCACCGAGCAGCGTGCGCCACTCCTGCGGGATGACGCCCATGTAGCCGCCGACGAACCCCGGCTTGATGGCCGCGCCCACCCGGTAGGGCCCCAGCTGCGAGGCGACATCGCCGCCGACGAAGTGGGAGGCCACGGCCGTGCCGTTGCCGTCGTAGTAGGAGTAGGCCGAGACGGTCAGCCGTCCGTTCCACCAGAACGAGCCGCCCAGCTTCTTGGAATTGGGATCGCCGGGGTTGATACCGGCCAGATTGGCCACCGGCGCGCACGGTTCGACGACCGCGGCGCGGCCGCCGAGGGCTGGGATGGTGACCCGCGCCAGGCGGGACCCCCAGTCGTGGCAGCCGTAATAGAGGGACTGCCCATCGGGCCCGAGGCCCACCGCGGCCCCGCCCGAGAGCAGCGACCCCTCGGCAGTGCCGCGCCCGGTGCCGTCGGTGGACGGCAGCGTGAACTGGCCCAGATACGCCAGGTTACCGGGCTGGACGAGACTCTGCTGCTGGGGTTGCGACAGCGCCGTCGAGGTCGGCAGGAGCGAGAAGACGGCGACGACAGTGACGGCAGCGTGGCGCAACGACATGAGAGAGACCCCCGGACTTCGGCTATGAACTGTTGAGTGCCGGCCCGGCCTTAGCAAGTTCCGGGCCTGGAGACCCAACCGCCCTCTCTCACGTGTATTTACTGTATATTTTGCGTTTATCGAGAACGGTGGGTAAACAGATGCCCACCGCTGCCCGTTTCAATTTTGGACAGCGGTGGACGGATTGTGCTTGGTCGAGCCGGGTGTGGTGACGGCCTACCGGACCTCGAGGCGAACCTCGTTCGACGCCTGGCCGGCACCGCACGCGTTCACGGCCCGCACCCGCACGAAGTAGACCCCGGGCGGCACGTCGTTCTCGAACGCGCGCTCCCGGTCCATGGGCGCCGACCCGAAGTCGGCCGCGCCGGGAGCCGATCCGGCCTCGAGCACGAAGGCGACCGGAGCGACCTCGTCGTCAGCCGTCGCCAGGTCGGGGGCGAGCGGCGACCACGACAGACCCAGGCGCCGGCCGGTCAGGTTGGACTTCAGCTGCGTCTGGAAGCGCGGCGGGGCGCACTGGTCGCCCTTGACCGTGAACTTCAGCACCTCGGACTCGTTCGAGCCGGTCGCCGCCAGGGTCTTGACCCGCGCCAGGTAGGTGCCCTTGGGCAGCAGCGTCATGGCATTGGTGTCGCCGGCGGTCAACGTCTGCACGGTGGCCGCGTTCTCACCCATGATGCTCACGGTGTACTTGCGTGTCGCTGCAGCCGTCCGGGTCGCTCCACGCCAGGTTGACCACGCCCTCGCTCGTCGTCGCAGTGAGTTCGGTCGCTTGGCGCGGCTGCTTGGCGCAGCCCACCGACAGGACCACTTCGTTCGAGGCGACGCTCACGCCGTTCGCGTTGCGGGCCCGCACGCGGAGGTAATAGCGTCCGGTGCCGACGTTGGGCACCGACACCGAGGTGGCCGTGCCGACGGCGGTGGAGTAGAGCGTCTGTCCGGGCATGACTCCGGCTTCGACCAGGTAGTCGCGCACGGTGCCGCCGGTGAGCGGCGCCGTCCACTTCAGCGAGACCGTCGACCTCCGCACCGAGCCGGAGACGCGCTGCGGCACGCCGGGCTTGGCCGCCACGCCTTCGCAGCCTTCGTCGATGAGGCCATCGCCGTCGTTGTCGATCTTGTCGCCGCAGATTTCCACGCAGCCTTCGTCCACCAGGCCATCGCCGTCGTTGTCGATCTTGTCGCCGCAGATTTCCACGACCGCGCCACAGCCTTCGTCGATGAGGCCGTCGCCGTCGTTGTCGATCTTGTCGCCGCAGATTTCCACGCAGCCTTCGTCGACCAGGCCATCGCCGTCGTTGTCGATCTTGTCGCCGCAGATTTCCACGCAGCCCTCGTCGACCAGGCCGTCGCCGTCGTTGTCGATCTTGTCGCCGCAGATTTCCACGCAGCCCTCGTCGACCAGGCCGTCGCCGTCGTTGTCGATCTTGTCGCCGCAGATTTCCACGCAGCCCTCGTCGACCAGGCCGTCGCCGTCGTTGTCGATCTTGTCGCCGCAGATTTCCTTGCAGCCTTCGTCGACCAGACCGTCGCCGTCGTTGTCGATGAGGTCGCCGCAGATTTCCAGGACCGCGCCGCAGCCCTCGTCGACCTGGCCGTCGCCGTCGTTGTCGAGACCGTCGCCGCAGATCTCTTCGGGCGGGCCGAGCACGGCGTTGGTGATCTCGTAGACATGGACGACCGGCGCGGCGTCGCCGCTGTCGCCGACGGCATACAGCCGCCGGGTCGCCGGGTCATACGTGGCGCTGCGCAGATTGGCCGAGCCCTTGTTGTTCATCTCGGTCAGGGTCCACACGGCGTAGGGCTTCACGTCCCAGGCCTTCTTGGTGCCCTGCTTCACCGCCAGGAGATCGACGGCGTCGTAGGCCCAGACCTGGTGGCGGTAGGGATAGCCGTGCGAGCCCTTCGACAGGTCGATCGGGTCGTAGCAGTAGACGTTGCCCTGGCCATCGGGCTTGCCGGCGAGCGTCTGATTGGCGGTGCCGGTGCCGTAGCAGAACGTCGAGCCGTGCCGGCCGACGAAGAGCACCGTGCGGGTGCCGGCGGGAAAGGCGATGCCGGCCACGCGGGTCACGCCGGTGAAGTAGGGGTTGGGCACGTTCCACGGTCCGAACGTCTGGTGGGCCTCGGGATAGCCGACCAGCATCGTCGACGGCACCGGGCTCACCTTGCCGAGGTCATCGGGATTGAAGACGCTGGCCGAGGGGCCGAAGCTCGAACGGGCGATGACCGCGATGCAGCACTGGCCGGTCAGCGCCGGGCCGCCGAGCAAGCCGCGCCACTCCTGCGGAATCACGCCCATGTAGCCGCCGACGAGGCCCGGGTTGGTGGGGCCCACGCGATACGGGCCGGCCTGGTTGGCCACGGTCGTGCCCAGGAAGTGCGAGGCCACGGCCGTGCCGTTGCCGTCGTAGTAGGAGTAGGCCGACACGGTCAGACGGCCGTTCCACCAGAGCGAGCCCCCGAGCTTCTTCGAGTTGGGGTCGCCGGGATTGATGTTCGAGAGGTTGGCGATCGGCGCGCACGGTTCGGCGACGCTGGCGGTGGCGCCGAGCGCGGGAATTCTCACGCGCGCGATGCGGGTGCCCCAGTCGTGACAGCCGAAGTAGAGCGACTGACCGTCGGGGCCCATGCCCATCGCCGGGCCGCCCCACGTGAGGCCGCCCTCGGCGGTACCGCGGCCGGTGCCGTCGGTGGTCGGCAAGGTGAACTTCCCCAGGTATGCGAGGTTGCCCGGCTGCACGAGCGGCTGCTGCTGCGGCGTCTGCGCGCTCGCCGAAGTGATGACGACGCCGACGATGAGAGCCGCAATCGCGGCGACGAATTTTCGTGATGTCATGATTTCCCCGTGTTTGCCAGAACCTGCGCGGAGGGTCACGAGGGGTCGCGGGAACGGTGCGCTCGTGACTCGCTGCATGCCGACTGAAAGAGCAAGTGATGTGCCCTGGGTGCCGGTACGCAGCTAAGTGATTGCGCGCACACGCGGTTGCCGCGATCGCGCGGATCCCGGCTGCACGCCGTGACAACGCGGATTTCGGATGGGGACTTACGAGACTGTCGGTGGGCGGGTGAGCGCGGGCGCGGAGCCCCGCGAGCCAGGGCGAGGCGTGGTCACGCGCGCCGGGCGCGCGTGCCGATCAGGAGCGTGATCGCTGGTGGGAAATCGTAATCAGGCGGGACGGGACTGCGACCGGCGGGCCCATCGCTCGAGGCACCACACCGTCCACAACGCCGACGAGCGATCGCGCTCGCCGCGCTGATCTTCGTCGACCCAGCGCGCCAGCAGCGCGCGATCGAGCATCGAGGCCACGGCCGACGAGGGCGACAGCACCTCGTCGCGGAACCATTGCCGATAGGGCCCGCGCATCCACTCGCCGATGGGCGCCGAGAAACCGCGTTTCGGCATGGTGTGCAGCGCCGCCGGGAGGCGGCGCGCGCCGAGCTCGCGCAGGTAGAACTTGGAGCGGCCGGGCCGCACCTTGCGCTCGGCCGGCAGCCGGAAGGCGAACTCGATGACGCGGTGATCGAGCAGCGGGCAGCGCACTTCCAGGCTGGTCGCCATGCTGGCGCGGTCGACCTTCACCAGCGGATCGTTGGGCAGGTAGATCTTCAGATCGGCGTACTGCGCCCGTTGCAGCGCGCTCGACGACGGGCAGCGGCGGTAGGGCGCCGTGACCGCCTCGTAGACGGGACTGGTCTCGGGCGAGCGGCCCGAGTCGATGCCGAGCAGCGCCCGCGCGTCCCACGGCTTCACGAAGCACAAATCGGCGTAGTAGGCCGCCTCGGGCGGCCAGCCCAGGTTCTCGAGCACGTTGCCGGCGCGCAGGACCCGGGGCACGCGCTGCGACCGCGGCCAGTGCTGTCCCAGCCAGCCGACCAGCGCCCGGCCGCCGGCCCCGGGGATGAGCGAGCGGTAACGGGCCTCGAGGGCATGCAGGTCGTAGCGGCCGTAGCCGCCGAACGATTCGTCGCCGCCGTCGCCGGTGAGCGCCACCGTCACGTGCGAGCGCGCCGCCTTCGACACGTAATAGGTCGGGATCGCCGAGGCGTCGGCAAACGGCTCGTCGAAGGCGTCGACGAGCGTGTCGAACACCTCGTCGAGGCGCGGCTGCAGCAGCGTCGGGTAGTGCCGCGTCTTGAAGGCCTCGGCGGTGAGCGCTGCCGCCTCGAGCTCGTTGTGCGCGCGCTCTTCGAAGCCCACCGAGGTGGTGACGACGCCGGCGCCCTGGGCCGCGGCCATGTAGGAGACGACCAGGCCGGAGTCGATGCCGCCCGACAGGAACGCGCCGAGCGGCACTTCGCTTTCGAGACGGCAGTTGACGGCGTCGCCGAGCAGCCCTTCGAGGTCGCGCAGCACCTCGGCATCGGGCCGGGTGTCGGTGTCGAACTCGGTCACGTCCCAGTACTGGCGCGTCTCGATGCGGCCGTTGGCGATGCGCATCCAGTGGCCGGGCTCGAGCTTGCGCACGTGCTTGTAGATGGTCTGCGGGGCCACGAAATAGCCGAGCGACACGTAGCCTTCGAGGGCCGAGAGGTCGATCTCGCCGTCCCACGCCGAACTGCGCCGCAGCGCCTTGATCTCGCTGGCGACGTGGACGACGCCGCCGAAGACGCCGTAGAAGACCGGCTTCTTGCCGAGCCGGTCGCGGGCGATGAAGACCTCGCGGGCGCGCGTGTCGCAGATGGCGAACGCGAACATGCCGTGCAGGCGTTCCACGCACGCCGGGCCGTACTCCTCGTAGGCGTGCAGGATCACTTCCGTGTCGGACACGGTCTTGAAGCGGTGCCCGCGGGCCTCGAGCTCGCGGCGCAGCGGCTTGTGGTTGTAGATCTCGCCGTTGAAGACGATCCAGCGCGAGTCGTCCTCGTTGGCCATCGGCTGGTGGCCGCCGGCGCGATCGATGATCGAGAGGCGGCGATGGCCGAGCGCGGCAAAGCCGGTGTGGTAGAAGCCGTCGCCGTCCGGGCCACGGTGCGCGATGGCGTCGGTCATCGGCCGGATGTCGCCGGCGAGGGCCGGAGCCAGTTCTCCGTCGAGAGCCACGAGGGCGCTAATCCCGCACATCCGCCTAGACCCGCTCTCTTGCCATGACGCTCATCCGCAACATTGTAGCCGGGCCGACCGGCGCGCCGCCGGGCGCCTGGCGCCGCGGCCGGAGGCGGCACTGGGCAACTGGCATCGCACCGCTGAGACGGGACTCAGGCGGCGGCATCGCCGCCGTAGACCTCGAGGTAACGACGCACCATCTCGTCGAGGGTGAAGTGCTGCAGCAGGCGTCCGCGGCCAGCGACGCCCCACGCGCGGGCTCGCGCCGGATCGGCCGCCACGTCGAGCAGGGCCGCGGCAAACGCCGCCGGGTCGCGCGCCGGCACGAGACGCCCGGTCTCGCCGTCGACGACCACTTCGGGCGTGCCGCCGACGCGGGTCGCGACGATCGGCCGCTCGGCCGCCATCGCCTCCAGCAGCGTGAGCGAAACGCCCTCGCTCGTGGAGCTGTTGGCAAAGACGTCCACGCCGGCCACCAGCGCGCGCGCGTCGTCGCGGTGGCCGAGGAAGCGCACCCGCGCCGCGACGCCGTGCGCCTGGGCCGCCGCCTCGAGGGCGGCGCGCTCGGGGCCGTCGCCGATGACCGCCAGGGTCACCGCCGCGCCGAGCCGCGCGGCCTCGGCCACCGCGGCCACGAGCGTGCCCAGATCCTTCACCGGGTCGAGCCGGGCCACCGTGCCCACCACCCAGGCGCCGGCGTCCACGCCGAGCGCCGCCCGCCCCGCCGCGCGGCGCCTCGGCGGACGGCGGCTCCCCGGGATCGATGCCGTTCCAGATGACCCGCATCCGGCCGGGCACGCCTTCGCGCAGCAGGTGCGCGCGCAGGTCGTGCGACACGGCGTAAAGGTCGTGCGCGCCGGCCATCAGCACGCGGTTGGCGAGCCGCCGCTTGGGCGAAGGGGGCGCGTCCGACAGCCGGCCATGTTCGGTGTAGATGGCTCTGGTCTCCGGGCACGAGCAGCGCCGCCATCCGGCCGTAGACGAACGGCGAATAGTGATGGCAGTGGAGCACGTCGGCGTCGACCTGGCGGGCGACCGCGGCCAGCTGCAGCGACAGGCTCGGATGGAACCCGGACGTCCGGTGCAGGGCATGCACGGGCACGCCGAGCGCGGTCACGCGGTCGGCCCATGCGCCCGGCTCGTCGAGGCAGCAGACCGCCATCGGCAGGCGCGTGTGCAGCCGCCTGACGATTTCGATCACCAGCCGTTCGGTGCCCCCGGGATCCAGCTGCAGGACGACCTGCAGCACGCGCGGCGACCTCACGCGATGGCTTTGCGGCGCGGCGGCGGCATGGCCGGAGCCGCGCGCAGGGCCTGGGTGCGCGCCGGGACGAGAGCGCGGACGCGGGCCTGGAATTCGCGCTGCAGGGCGGCCAGGCCGGCGAAGGTCAGCCACGTCAGCTCGTTGCTGGCGGCGGCAATGAAGGTGCCGCCGACGATGAAGGCACACATCGAGGCGACCAGCGCCGTGGCCATCGAGACGTAGAACGTGCGCTCCTCGTCGGTCAGGCCAGGGAGTTTGGCGGCGGTGAAGCGAATGCGCAGGCCGCTGGCGAGCGCGTAGAGGAAGGTCAGGATCCACAAGGCGAAGCCGGCGTAGCCGAGCTCCGAAAGCACCTGCAGATGGCTGTTGTGCACCGCCCGAGTGAATCCGTAAGCGCCGCCCGAGTCGTCGTGGTCGTCGTAGGCCCGATCGTACTGGCGCAGGCCCACGCCGAGCGGGTTGGCCGCGGCCATCTTCACGGCGATGCGCCAGAAGTGCAGGCGGCTCAGGGCCGAGCCCTCGCCGATCTCGCGATAGGTCGTGATCGTCTCGACGCGCTCCAGATAGCCCTCGGGCATCGGCGCGAAGTTGTAGGTGAGGATGCCGGCCACGGCCAGGCCGGCGGTCCACAGCAGGGGCCGCCGCTGCAGCAGCGCCAGGATCAACGCCAGCGTGCCCAGGGCGAGCAGGCCGGCGCGCGACATCGTGCCGATGACCGTGAACACGCTGAGCGGAATGGCCAGGAGGAAGCCGAGCCGGATCTGTTTCAGGTAGGGGATGTGCTTCCCGGCGAGGGTGGTGCCGGTCACGGCCATCAGCGGAATGGCCATGTTGACCGCCATGGCGTAGCCGTTGTTGTCGACGAAGGTGCCGGCCTGGCCTTCCGAGAACTGCACGCCGCCGCTGACCAGGGCCACGACCCCGGCCTTGGCCGAGAAGAACGCGAACGAGCCGGCCATCACCGCCACGAACTGCGAGATGCGCTCCCGGGTGGTGAGCAGGGAGACGGCCAGCGTCGAGACGACGACGAGACGGGCGAACTGATCGACCCAGCCCCAGTCGGGATTCAGGTAGCTCGTCGTCTGCGCCACGAGGGTGATGCCGAGCATCAGCGCCGTCATGAGGCTGAGCGGGTGCGTGAGGTTGGGAAGGATGCCCGAGAGCAGCGACGGAACGAGCAGGAGCAGGCCCGAGACCAGCGACAGCCGGAAGGGCACGAGGTTCCAGTAGATCCAGTCGACCGGGCGGAAGAGCGAGAACCAGACGTACGTGAGAAGGCCGATGTGCCGGCTGAAGATCGAGCCGGTGAAGCCAATCGCAATCAGGATGACGACAAAGAGGGATCGCATCGTGCACTTCGGCGTCCGGAGTGCCGAAATTCTACGGTATCACAGCTGTGATGGCGCAAACTCCGGCGGCGCCGAGGAGCCGCGCCACGGCACGCCAGCGCGGGCAGTCCGTCCTGATTAGAGCAGCCAGCGCAGCAGCGCGACGGCGGCCGCACCGGCCGCCACCACGCCCACGGCGGCGAGCTGCTTGAGGCGCCGCATGGCCAGGGCGCGCTGCGGGACGAAGCGCGAGGGCGCCGGCCAGGGCGGCGCCGGGGCCGGATCCAGAGGCATCCCCGGCCCCTGGCGCGCGAACCACGGGCGCGCGTAGCCGTAGGACAGGAGCAGCACCAGCGGACGCGTGCGGGTGCGCGTCGGCAGCGCCGCCAGCTGGTCGAGAGCGCGGCGATGGAAATCGGCGGCGCAGGCCAGGAAGCGGCGGCGCTCGTCGGCGCTCGCCGCGTAGCGCGCTGCCAGGTCGAACACCTCGGCCTTGCGGACATCCTGCGCCGCCCACGTCTCGGTGGGGTACTCGAGCCGCTCCGGCTTCTCGAGCGCGAGGTACTCGTGGTCGGCCATCCAGCGGGCGTAGTGCAGGAGCACGGCCCGGGCGTAGGAACCCTGGGCGCCACGCCGGCCGAGGTCCTGACCGGCCGACAGATACTTGCCGAGCGCCTGCAGCAGCACGGTGTACGACCAGCGGTGCTCGGGATCACGCAGCCCCAGCGCCTCGAGGTCGTCCTCGGGATGGACGACGCGCCGCACCAACTCGTCGGCCTTGTCGATATAACGCGCCTCGCCGGTGAGCCGGTGGGCGTTGAGCAGCGTGACGATGGCGTTGGCCGGACCGCGGCCCGGGCCGTGGTAGTCGCCGGACACCGTGGCGCTGGCCGCGCCGGTCGGCGCCGGGCTCAACCACGGCAGCGGCCAGCGCGCGCGCCGTCCGTCGTCCATGGCCATCACCCAGTCGGCCAGGCTCAGCACGGCGGCGCGGCAGGTGGTGTCGCCGGTCAGGTAGTAGTGGAGCAAGAAGCCGTTGGAGTAGCAGTGCTCGTTCGACGGACCACCGCCGTCGAGACCGGCCACCCGCGGATAGGTGCGGTGCGTGGAGGTGCCAGCCGCGGTGTAGTGCGCCGAGTGCCAGAACAGCCCGCCGTTGTAGGCGGCGCGATCGCGGTCGGTCCAGTAGACGTCGATGCGCGAGACGTGGCGGGCCAGCGCGCGGGCCTGGTCCCACCAGCGATGATCGGCGTGGCGCAGCGCCTGCACGGTCAGGCCGTGGATCGAATCGTACTGGTTGTTGTAGTGGGACACGATGTGGCGGCCCGGCTCGCTGCCGTTCTCGTGGTCGGCGTAGAGATCGCCGAAGTGCCGCCAGCCGTACTCGTCGATGCGCTCGCGCTTGGCAAGGAACGTATCGTCGCCGTCCAGGGCTGCGGCGATGAGCCCCTCGTAGACCAGGTTCTCGCCGGGCCGCGCGGCTTCGAGGCCGGGCAGGTGCTCGGCCTCGGCCACCGCGTCCGCCTCGGGCAGCGCGGTCGAGGGGGCGCGCCGCCACTCGAGCGGCGGCCCGGCGATGCCGTCCTCGCCCCACGCCACCCAGAACTCGTAATCGCAGCGCTCGCCGCCCTGGAGTTCGTGGGCGTCGGGGCCGGCCGGCAGGCAGCCGATGCGCACGAGGCCATCCTCGGCGACCGTGAGGGCCTTGGGGAACACCTCCCAGAAGCGTTCCGCCGCCACCCACACGGCGCCGCCGGCGTGCTGCGCGGCGATGAGCGGTGTGGCGCGCAGACCCGCGCCCTCGACGTGGCCGGCGGTGGTGGTGTAGCCGCGCCGCTCGAGGACGACGGCGCCGGCCCGGTTCACGTGCACGTCGCTGGCCCACTGCTGGCCGCCGCTCGAATGTTGCGTCACGGTCAGCGGCAGCGCTGCCTCCTGCAGCGGCGCGCCGCGCTCGAGCGAGGCCAGGCTGGCGCGCGCGGCTCCGGGCAGCGGCACGTCGACGGCGACCTCGCGCAGCAGCACGGAGCCCGGATCGCCGAGTTCCCAGAAGCCGCCGGGGTGCGCCGCCGCGGCTGGATTGCGCAGCGCCAGTTCGATCCCCATCACCGGCAGTCCGGCAAGGAACGTGAGGCGCAGCCGCACCTCGATCCGGCTCCCGCTGGCGCTGCCGGCCTCGCCGTCGACGCACAGGACGGCGCGTAGCGGCCCGCTCACCTCCGTGGTGATGGCGCTGAAGCGGACCGCCATGGCTGCCCCGCCTGCGTCGCGGATGTGCACGCCGGCGCGGGCCGCGTCGATCACCGGCCGGCCGTCGTCGAGCACGGCAACAAAGGGCTGGCCGCGATCGAGGTCGAGATCGACGCGCGTGGCGCCGCTCGTGACCGATGCCTGGCGGGCCGTGACGGTCAGGGCCAGCGGGTGCGCCAGGCCCGGTGCCGCCACGTCGTCGCGGACGCGCAGCACGGCGCCGCCAGCGGGCACGTCGGCGCGGGTGTCGACGAGGGCCCAGCGGATGCTGCCATCGGGCCAGTGATCGAGGGCCTGGGCCTGCGTGGGCAGCGGCGCGCCGCCGTCGATGACCAGCGTGGCGGCGTCGTGGACGCGGCCCCGAGGCAACGGCACGCCGATCGTGAGCGGTTCGGCGCGCCTCGGGCCAGCCGCGCCCGCGCCTACCGTCACCAGGCCGAGCCGGGCCGCGCCGGTCATCGCCGCCCGCGCCTCTTGGCGCGCTGGCAACGGACCGCGAGGCAGGGACGGGTGACGGTCATCGGGGGTGGGCTGTGCTGCAGACGCGGCCGCCACGATCGACGGAAGCAGAACCGTGCGGCGCTGAGCACTTCGACGTCTCCCAAAGCGTGCAGGAGGTCACGTCGAGCGCGATGATTACGATACCATAGGGCCTGCTCCGCTCCGCCCATGTCAGGCTCCTCCGACTCCGACGGCACGTCCGCGTCGTGCCCACACTTGCGGCTGCAACGAAGGTGATGTCCAGGCGCCGCCACCACGCGGTACTCCGATGAACGCGGCGTCGATGTCTCCCATCGCCGATTCGCGGATCCGCGTGCTCGAGCTCCGCAGCGTACGCGGCACCGGCGGGGGCCCCGAGAAGACGATCCTGCTCGGCACCGCGCTCACCGACCCGCGCCGGTTCGAGGTTACCGTCTGTTACCTCCGCGACACCCGCGACGGCGTGTTCGGCATCGACGCGTGGTCGAAGTCCCTCGGCATCCCCTATCTCGAGGTGCCCGAGCGGCGCTCGCTCGACCCGGCCGTGCTGCCCGCGCTCAGGCGCATCGTCCGCGAGCGTCGCATTGACATCGTGCACGCGCACGAGTACAAAACCGACCTGCTGGCGCTGCTCCTCGCCCGCCTCGACGGTCCGATTCCGCTCGCCACGGCGCACGGCTGGACGGGCCACTCGTGGAAGGAGCAGCGGATCTATTACCCCGGCGACCGGTGGCTGCTGTCGCGCTACACCCATGTGATTGCCGTATCCGAAGAGATTCGCCAGGTGCTGCTGGCCAGCGGCGCGCGGCCCGAACGCGTCACCACGGTATTGAACGGCATCGATCCGGCGGCGTTCCGCCGCGATCCGGCCCGCGAGCCCGAGGCGCGCCTGGCCCTGGGCCTGCCGCCCGGCGCCGTGATCTTCGGTGCGGTCGGCCGCGCCGAACCGCAGAAGCGTTTCGATCTCCTGATCGAGGTGTTCGCCGCCCTCGCCGCCACCGAGCCGCGCGCGCACCTCGTCGTCGTCGGCGACGGCTCGAGCCTGCCGGCCCTGCGGCGCGCAGGTCGAGGCCCTCGGTGCGACCGCCGCCCGCGTGCACCTGCTCGGCCAGCGGAACGACGTGGCGCTGCTGCACCACGCATTCGACGTGTTCGTGCAGGCTTCCGACTACGAAGGCACCCCCAACGCCGTGCTCGAGGCCATGGCCCTGGGCACGCCGGTGGTCGCGACCCGCGCCGGCGGCACCGCGGAGATCGCCCACGACGGGACGCATGCCCTGCTCGTCGATTGCGGCGATCGGGCCGGCCTCGGCCGGGCCATGTCGGCCCTGGCCGCCCATCCGGATCGCGGCCGCGCCCTGGCCGCGGCGGCACGGCGGCGCGTCGAGACGGATCTCTCGTTCGCGCGCCGGGTGGCCAAGGTCGAGGACATCTACACCCGGCTGATGCGGGACCGGCAGACGGCTGGGGCCCGGCCATGAGCGTCCTCAAGTCCTTCATCCGCGCCCTGGCGGCCATCGCGGTGCTGCCCATTCGCCTCTCGGTGGCGCTGCGCGCGCTTGTCGTCGGCCACGACCGCGCCTTCCAGGCCTCGGCGGAGTGGCTCGCCCTCATCCCGGGCCTGCCCGGGCAGTACCTGCGCCGCGCCTTCCTCCAGGCGTCCACCGCCGGCTGCGGGCCCGACACGGTCATCGGCGTCGGCTGCCTCTTCTCGACCGCGCAAGTGCGCATCGACGACAACGCCTATGTCGGCCCGCACTGCAACCTCGGCTGGGTGCACATCGAGCGCGATGCCCTCATCGCCGCCGGCGTCCAGATTCCGAGTGGTCCGCATACGCACGGCATCGCGCAGCTCGACGTCCCCATCCGCGATCAGCCCGGCGTGCCGGTATGCGTCCATGTGCGCGAGGGCGCCTGGATCGGCAACGGCGCGGTGGTGCTGGCCGACGTCGGCCGCCACGCCATCGTCGCCGCCGGCGCCGTCGTGACCCGGCCGGTGCCCGACTACGCCATCGTCGGCGGCGTGCCCGCGGTGCTGATCCGCTCGCGCCAGGACCAGGCCCCCAAGTGAGGGTGCTCTACCTCACGCACCGGCTGCCCTACGCTCCCAACCGCGGCGATCGCATCCGGGCCTATCACCTGCTCGAGGGGCTCCGCCAGGCCTTCGACGTCGACCTGGTGTCCCTCGTCCACGACGGCGACGAGGCGGGGCACGCCGGCGCCGTGGCGGCGCGCGGCCTGGCCGTGTCGTGCGCGCCGGTGGCCGGGCCGTTGCGCTGGCTGCGCGTCCCGCTCGCGCTCACCGGGTCGGAGCCGCTGACCCACGTCCTGCTCGACGCGCCGGCCATCGACCGTGTGCTGCGGGAGGTCGTGGCCGCCCGCCGCCCCGACGTGGTCGTCTCCTTCTGCAGCGGCATGGCCAAGTTCGCCCTGCGGCCGCCGCTGGCCGGCGTGCCGCTGGTGCTCGACATGGTCGATGTCGACTCGCAGAAGTGGCGGCGGCTGGCCGAGGTGACGGCGCCGCCCAAGGGCTGGGCCTACCGGCGCGAGGCCCGCGTCCTCTCGGCCTTCGAGCGCCGGGCCACCGAGCGCGCCGTGACGACGCTGGTCATCAACGAGAAGGAACGCGAGGCGCTGGCCGCCATCGCCCCAGGCGCCGACGTGCGGGTCCTGCCCAACGGCGTCGACGTGGACGACTTCAAGCCGGCCGGCCCGGCGCCGCCGTCGCGCACCGTCGTCTTCTGCGGCGTGATGAACTACGCCCCGAACGAGACCGGCGCGGCCTGGCTGGCGGCCGAGGTGTGGCCGCGCGTCCTGGCCCGTCATCCCGCGGCGCAGCTCGAGATCGTCGGCAGTCAGCCCTCGGCCATGGTGCGGGCCCTGGCCGGCGGCAGCATCACGGTCACCGGGGCCGTGCCGCACACCCGCGACCACCTGTGGCGCGCCGCCGTCTCGGTGGCCCCGCTGCACACGGCGCGCGGCCTGCAGAACAAAGTGCTCGAGGCGCTGGCCGCGGGGGTGCCGGTGGTGACCACGACCGCCGTGCGCGAGGGCCTCCCCGGCATCGTCAGCCCGGGGTGCGCGGTGGCCGACGAGGCCGAGGCCTTTGCCGCGGCCGTCGTGCGGCTGCTCGATCTCGGTCCCGACGAGCGCCGCGCCATCGCCGCCAGCGCCGATCTCACCGGGCTGTCGTGGCAAGCTCCGCGCGCGCAACTCGTCGACGTGGTGCGCGCCGCGGCCGCGGTCCGCGCCTGATCCGGCGCCGGACGGGCGCACCCGGTGACGACGGCACGGCCAGTCGAGAGGCGCTACGGCAGCGCCGCGAGCTGGGCCCTGGCGTCGGCCGCCCCGGGGAACGTCGGACTGATGGCCAGGGCCTTCCTGAACGACGCCTTGGCTCCGGCTCGGATCGTCGTTGCGCGACAGGGCCAGCCCCAACCGGTAGTGATACTCGGGGTTCTGCGGGGCGTAGCGCACGGCGTCCTCGAAGGCCGCCGCCGAGAAGGCAAACAGATTGCGCCGGTAGTAGATCAGGCCGAGCGTATCGGACACCTCGGGCGACTGCGGCGCCCGGACCTTGGCCGCCTGCGCCAGCTGCAGCGCCGTGGTCAGGTCCTCGCCGTCCTCCACCTTCATCCACGCCAGGTTGTTGGCCGCCACCACGGCTCCAGGGTCGACGCGCAGCACCGCCTCGTAGGCCTTCTTGGCTTCGGGCCGGCGGTTGGCCATGTGGTGCAGCACGGCCACGACGGTCTTGGGACCGACGGCCGTGGGCTGGCGCTCGCTCAGGCGCTGGAACTCCCTCAGCGCCTCCTCGAGCCGCTGGTCGGCGACGTAGAGCTGACCGAGCATCGAGTAGGCCTCGAGCAGGGCCGGGTCGGCCTCGATGGCCCGCTTCAACACCGCCTCGGCGTTCTTGAAGTCGCGGGCTTCGCCGTAGGCGCGCGCCGCCAGCACGAGCGACCTGGCGTCGGTCGGCGTCCTGGCCAGCACGGTGTTGGCCGCGGCCAGCGCCCCGGCCACGTTGCCGGCCGCGAGTCGGCTGGCCACCAGGCCGCCCAACGCCTCGTAGGACGTCGGTTCCGCCTCGAGCGCGGCGATGAAGCGCTGTTCGGCGGCCTTGGGATCGCGCCGCACGAGACGAATCTGGCCCTCCAGCATCTGTACCCGCGGCTCCTTCGGCAGCTGCGCCGCCACCGGGCGAAGCTCCTCGGCGGCGTTGTCGGCCTGGCCCGCGCCGACGAACGCCCGCACCAGGGCGAGGCGGGCTTCCAGGTGATTGGGCGAGGCCCGCACCGCCTGCTGGGCCGTCGCGATCGCCTGGTCGTAGTCGCGGGCGCCGAGATAGACGCGCGACAGTTCGACCTGCGCCGGCACGTAGCGGGGATCGAGGCGCAACACCTCGAGCAGCGAGGCCCGCGCTTCCGCGCCGCGGCGCCGCTGCAGCAGCGCCTGCGCCAGCCAGAAGTGGCCGGCCTCGTACTTGGGGTCGGAGTTGACGGCCAACTGCAGGTCGGCGAGCGCGGCCTCCACGTCACCGGCATCGAGCCGGAAGCGGCCCCGCAGGGCCAGCGCCTTGGCCGAGCGCGGCTGCTGCTCGAGCAGGGCGGCGACCCGCGCCAGCGCCCCCGGACGCCGGCCGGCCACGTAGTCGATGGTGGCGAGCCGCAAGGTGGCGTCGGCGAACTGCCGCGGCACGGCGGCCATCTTCTCGAGGCGCGCGATGGCCTCCGCCTCGCGGCCGGCGGCCAGGAGCACCTCGGTGAGCAGGAAGCCGGCGGCGGTGTCGTCGCGCTCGTCGGCGAGCTGGCGCAGGTGGGGTTCGGCCTTGCCGGCCTCGTTCATGTTCACGAACATCGACGAGAGGGCGCGCAGCGCCAGGGCGTTCTTCGGATCGAGCGTGAGCACCGTGCGGAACGCCTGCTCCGCGCCGCCGGTATCGCCCGACGCGAGGCGATAGCTGCCGAGCGCCAGGTGCGCCTCGGGCGACGTCGGATCGACCTCGATGGCCCGCGCGTAGGCGGCCTCGGCCTCGGGGGTGCGTCCGCGCGCCGTCTCGATCGCCCCCAGCGTGGCGCGGGTCAGGCCGCGATTCGGATCGAACTCGATGGCCTTCTCGAGCGAGGCGGCGGCCGCATCGTAGTCCTGCAGGCCGGCCAGCGCGTTGCCGAGCAGCACGTGCGCGGCCGAGTTCCTGGGCTCGCGCTCGATGACGGCGCGGGCCCGCGTGCGGGCCTCTTCGTAGCGCGTGGCCAGCAGCAGGTACTGACCGGCCACCAGCTGCGCCTGGGGATCGTCGGGCAGCAGATCGGCGGCGCGCACGTACTCGGGAAACGCCGCTTCGGGATCGCTGGCCTTGGCATACGCCTCGCCGAGCCGGAAGCGCGCGCGCCCGAAGGCGGGATCGATCTGGATGGCCGAGCGGTACTCGATGATCGCTTCGGGGAAGCGGCCCTGCGCGAACCAGGACTCGCCGCGCTCGAAGTGCCGCTGCTTCTCGGCCGCCGGATCCCGGCCGCAAGCCGCCAAGAGCAGCACGAACGCGGCCAGCGGCGCGAGGCGGCGGACGCGGGACGGAGGGCGGGTCGAGATCACGGCGGGGCTCCTATTCGGGCACGAAACGCGGCAGCAGAGGAACGACGCGGCCGGCAAAGGCCACGGCGCGCCGGTCGGCGGCGGCCGGGTCCTCGCCCCGGGCCACGGGACTGAGGACGCGCACGAGGGCGCCGTCGGTGCGATTGCGCCGGGCCGCGTCGAGCACGAGGAAGGCCTTGCTCCAGTACTCGCTCGCCACGCTGCGGCCGCGGCCCTCGTACCAGTACAACGCCACCTGGCGCTCCTCGCCCTTCTGGATGACGTAGCGGTTGACCTCGATCGAACGGCCGTCTCCGGCGGCAATCGTGGTGCGGCCGGACTGCACCGGCACCCAGCCCGCGCCGGGCAGGCAGTTCATGGGCGAGTGGATGGTATCGCCCTGACGCTGGCTCCGGTAGTAGCCGACGTAGAGCCCGACCTGCGCGTCCGGCGCGCTGTAGGCGCGCAACAGGTAGTCGTCGACGCCGAGCACGCGCATGGTGTCGAGATCGAGCGGCGCGGCCTCGGCCCCGCTCCAGCCGTCGAGCACCATCGGAAAGCCGGCCAGCGTCTCGCGCGGCACCGCGGCATCGGGCCGCGCACTGGCCCGCAGCGCCGCCGCGGCGGCAGCGAGAACCAGGAAGACGACGAGGAGGCGGGCCGCCATGTTCATGCCGGTCACGCCGACGCCGGACTGGCCGGCAGGCCGGGCGCCAAGTCCGGATCCGGCGTGATGCGGTTGATGACTTCGCGCAGCATGAAGAGCAGCGCCAGCGCGGCAACGAAGACCAGCCAGCCCGAGAAGCCGTGCAGGAAGCCCTCGGCGGCTTCCGGGCCATAGCGATGGGCGGCGATGCCGGTGCCGGCCACCCGCAGTCCGTTGGTCAGCACCGCAATCGGCACCGTGGCCAGCGTGAGCAGCCAGCGGACCCACAGGCGCGAGTCCATGAAGTAGGCGTAGACGACGCCGAGCGTGAGCAGCGACACGAGCGAGCGGATGCCGCTGCAGGCCTCGGCCACCTCAAGAGTCGTGTTGGCCAGGATCATCACGTTGCCCTCGCGCAGGACCGGCACGCCGACCGCTTCGAGACCGGCCTCCCCCACCTGCGACGCCAGCAACTGCAGCGGCAGCGCCACCTGATTGAAGAGCAGCGCCGGCAGCGGAATCATGAGCAGGAGGAACGCCAGCGGGAAGGCCAGCAGGCGCAGGTGCGTCCAGCCCAGGACGAAGAGCACCGTGCCGGCCAGCACGCCGACGATGGCCGCGCGGGTCAGGAACATCTCGGCGCCGAGGGTGCCGGCGCCGAGCAGGAGCAGGCTGCCCAGCACGACGAGAAGACCGAGGGCGCTCGGCCGGAGCGCGGCGGCCGCCAGCGCCGGGCGTCGTTCCCAGGCCAGGAAGAGGGCGACCGGAATCACCAGGAAGCCGTGGGAGTAGTTGTCGTCGGTGGCCCAGTCCGACACCAGCCCGCGGCCGACATCGAAGAACAGGGCGACGAAGGCGAGCCCGGCCAGCGCCGCCGGCACGGCGAGGCGCAGAGTCGGCCCGGAGCGCGGCGTGGCACTGATCACTGTCGGGACAGTATCGACCGGAATCTCGGAATGCGGCAGGCCCGCGGCCGCCGGTGACCCGGCCTGAACGACGACGGCGGGACACCGTGAGGCGTCCCGCGGCACTACTGCTTCTGAGCCGGGGCCGCCGCCTGCCGACGACGACGGCGAGCCGCGGCGGCGCCGGCCAGGCCGGTGGCCAGCAGCAACATGGTGGCCGGTTCAGGTACGACGGTGGGGCTGGCCAGGAAGGACTCGCTGTTGCCGTAAGCGCCGATGGCCTGCACATGCGTGCCGATACGCAGGTCGCCGGTGGCCAGACTGGTCAGCAGGCTGGCGAAGGTGGAGCCCTGGTTCAGGGTGAAGACCAGCTTCAGCCACTCCCCCGGGTTGATGCCGTTCTGCGCCACGGGCGGCCTGGCGCCGAAGGCGTCGGTGGCGGCAAACTGCACGGCCTTGCCGCCGGGCAGGTTCTTGTCGATCTTCTTGAAGGCGACGCCGTTCGAGCCGGCGAAGCTCTGGAACGACATCACCGACGGGCTCGGCTGGTCGAAGTAGATCTGGGTGATCGAGGCAGCGTTGGCGCCGGTGTTCTGAAACAGGAACTCCACCGACCCGTTGCCCAGGTCGACGAGCGAGGCGCTCAGCTGGGACTCGCCGATAGCGCAGCTGCTGGCGGAGTTGCGGGTGATGCACGAGAACCCGAGCGTGGAAGCCTCGGCGCGGACCGCGCCGAGCGCCAATCCGGCGACAATCACGGCGGCCGACGAGAAGAGGCGGGTGATGGGCAGTCGCGTGAGCACGGCGGACATCCTTGTCTGCGACGCTATGGGCCCGGACCAGGGCCGGGGCGAATGGCGGTCGTCGTCACCCTCCTAAAGCAATAGCCCTGCCACCATCACGCGAAAGAACAGCGGAACAGATACGCGCCAAAGTCTGGGTCGATCGATACGGATCAGCCAGTTCGCGGGCCGATTGAGCGTAGATCGCGGATGATGTTCTGGCTGGACGCAGACTGAGAATCGCGCCGAGGGGCGTCCGCCAATGAGGCGCTGCAACCCAATATCGTGAAATTGCACACTCTGGCCATATCTCCCTGACTTTATTCTTGCCAGTGCGGCTGCTTTGTCGCTGGAATCTTGCTCTTGTCCACAAACTGCTGATATTGTTTCGCGGTCGGCTTGTCATCCGCCCTCCCCCCACCTCTGAGCCATGCAGCCTTTCGACGCTCCCCGTGAGTTGCCCCCCCGCCCAGCCCGGACCCAGGTCCTCATCGGCCGAAGTCAGGCACTGAAGGTGGTACATCAGGAAGTCGAGTACGCGGCCCGATCGGACGCCAAGGTGCTCATCACGGGCGCCAGCGGCACCGGCAAGGAAGTCGTTGCCCACCTGATTCACACGCGCAGCCGCCGCCGCCATGCGCCGATGCTGACCATCAACTGCGCGGCGATGCCCGACACCCTGCTCGAATCCGAACTCTTCGGGCACGCCCGGGGCAGCTTCACCGACGCCTACCGCGACAAGCGCGGCTTGTTCGAGGCGGCCAACGGCGGCACCGTGTTCCTCGACGAAGTCGGGGAGATGTCGCTGCGGATGCAGGCGCTGTTGCTGCGTTTTCTCGAGACCGGCGAGATCCAGCGGGTCGGCGACGAGCGCAACCGGGTCAACGCCAACGTGCGGGTGGTGGCAGCCACCAACCGGCGGTTGCCCGAGCGCATCCAGAGCGGCGACTTCCGCGAAGATCTCTACTACCGCCTGAACGTCATCCACATCACCATCCCGCCGCTGCGCGAACGGCGCGACGATGTCGCCCCGCTGCTCGATCACTTCCTGCGGCAGTTCGCGGTGGAACACGGCGTGCCCCTGCCGGCCTCGGCCGACGACGCGGTCACGGCGCTCGAGGCCTACGACTGGCCGGGCAACGTGCGGGAACTCCGCAACATCGCCGAGCGCCTGACCTGCCGCTGCCCCGGCGGCATCATCCGCGTCGAGGATCTGCCCGCGGAAGTGCGCGCCATCGCCGCGCCGCCCGACCAGGCGATCCCCAAGGCGGCGATCGCCGCCCCGGCCCAAGCGCTGCTCGATCGCATCCTGCTCAAGGGCGAGTCGTTCTGGGACGTGGCCTACGAACCGTTCATGGCCCGCGACCTGACGCGCGAAGACGTGCGTCACCTGGTGCGGGTGGGGCTGGAACAGACGCGGGGGAACTACAAGGCGCTGGTGCAGCTGTTCAACATGGAACCGCAGGACTACAAGCGCTTCCTGAACTTCCTGCGCAAGTACGGCTGCCACATGCCGTTCCAGCGCTTCCGCATGGCGCCGGGCCGGGACAGCGAATAGCCATCACGCTCGAGCGCTGGCCGGATACGCCGCGGCGCTACGCCGCCCCGACAGCGTCGACGTAGGACTGCCAGCGCGGGTCGTCGGGCATCGCAAAGGCGACGCCGCAAGCGACCGGCTGCAGCGGATCGGCGCGATGCGCCCACACCCGCTGCCCCTGCAGGTCGATGCCCAGTTCGGGAATCACCACGTGGATGCGATCGCCGGGAGGCGCCATCCCGAACACCTCGAGGCACGCCCCGCCGTAGCTGACATCGAGCAGCCGTCCCGGCAGCCCTTCGACCATCGCCGCCACGTCGGCGGCCAGGCGCTTGCGCGGCCAGCGCCGCTTGGGACGGGGCATAGCCAGCAGCTCGGCAATCGTGAGTTCGAGATCGCGCGGGGTGACGGGGGCCAGCAGATAGCGGGCGCCAAGGCCGCCAGCCTCGACTTCGAGCACGTGATCCTGACCGCCGATGACGATGGCCACCGTGCGCGGGAACTCGACCCGGGCCACTGCCACCAGGTGAAGGCCGTTGTAGGGACCGAGCCGGACGTCGGTGACCAGCACCTCAGGGGGCGGGCTCTCGTCCAGGGTGCGCCGGGCATCCGGGAAACTGGAGCAGGCGCGAGCGGAGAAACCGGCTCTCCGCAGGGCGGTGACGCGGCCGGAGAGGACGTGGGGGTCGGCGCTGACGACAAGAATGTCTGATGCCATGCTGGAGGGTGCCGAGAGTGGCTTTGCAATCGGGCGGCCAATGACAACTGGCGGTTGGCGTGGGGTAAGGCGCTACGCGACTGGGCCTGTCCAGACTTGTGGGCACTACTCGGCTGACTTGTCCGAGCGTTTCGGGCGTCAGGCGCGCCCGTCGCCGGCTACGCCGGCAGCCCGGAATGGCCGCTGAGCGGCAGGATGCCCGGCAGCAGCTCGAGGCCGTCCACGAACGTCCGCCACCGCGCGTCGACGGCGCTGTCGCGCCGCAGCGCCAGCCCGCAGGCCACCGGCTGCGCCTGGCCGGGCCGGCGCGCCCACACCCGCTCCACCGGCACCGCCAGCCCGGTCGAAGGCACGATGAGCTCGAGGTTGTCGGTGGGGATGTCGGCGCTGAGGAACTCGATGCCGGCGCCGCCGTAGCTCACGTCGATGATCCGGGCTTCGACGCCGGAGACGACGGTGGCCACTTCGCGCGCCGGACGCTGGCGCGGCCAGCGGCGTTGGGGGCGCGGATTGGCCACCAGTTCGGTGAGCACGGCCGTCAGTCGATCGGCCGTCACCGGCTCGACGAGATACCGGGCGCCGAGATGGTAGGACTCGGCCTGGAGCGACGGGTCGAGTGGGCCGACCACCAGGCAGGTGGTGCGCGGATGCTCGACCTGGGCGATGGCCACCAGGTGCAGGCCGTTGTAGTCGCCCAGATAGACGTCGGTGACGATGGCCTGCGGCGCCAGTTCGGCGAGCACCTGCCGCGCGTCGAGAAAGGTCGAGACCGGCTTCACCGAGAACCCGGCCCGCTGCAGGGCATCGAGCCGCTCGGTGGCCTTGTCGGTGTCCGCGCCGACAACGAGGACGAACTGCGTTCCGTCTGAACCGATGGGTGACAAGCGATCAGCCTTTTACAAGTTTCGAGCCAATGCTCGAGAGTGAGGGAATGGCCATTATTGCGGCCGTATCTTACATCCCAGGCTGGTCCGTCCAACAAATCCGTCAGGGCAACGGCGATCGGCGTCGGGGAATTGACGCTTGGCGAGGGCGCGCAGTCGCCAGTTGCGCGGTGCTTGCCGGCTGGTTCAGGATACGGACATGCGATTCACCCTGTGTGCGGTCCTCACGCTCCTGCTCACCCCGGCGCTCCTGCCCGTGATGGCCGCCGCGCAGGCTCCCCGTCCTGCGCCGCTTCCGCCGCCACCCGACGTGGCCGCGCCGCCCAAAGATGCGCTCACCACGCCCTCCGGGCTGGTGACCAAGGTCGTCACCCCCGGCACCGGCACCGCCAAGCCCGGCGCCACCGACATGGTCACCGTGCACTACACGGGCTGGACCACCGACGGCAAGATGTTCGACAGCTCCTACGCCCGCAGCGCCCCCAACACGTTCCCGCTCGACCGGGTGATCAAGGGCTGGGGCGAAGGGGTGCAGCTGATGACCACGGGCGAAAAGCGCCGGCTGTGGATCCCCGAAGCGCTGGCCTACAAGGGCCAGGCCGGGCGGCCCGCCGGCATGCTCGTCTTCGACATCGAACTGCTCGAGTTCACGCCGCCGCCGACCGTGCGCGCCGGCCGACGTCGCGGCGGCGCCGGCGGATGCCCAGCGCACGCCCTCCGGCCTGGCCTACAAGGTGCTCAAGGCCGGCAGCGGCGGCGGGCATCCCACCAAGTCGAGCCGCGTGACGGTGCACTATTCCGGCTGGCAGACCAACGGCAAGCTGTTCGACAGTTCGGTCATGCGCGGCTCGCCGGCGACCTTCGGGCTGGGCGACGTGATTGCCGGCTGGACCGAAGGCGTGCAGCTGATGGCGGTGGGCGAGAAGACGCGTTTCTGGATTCCCGAGAAGCTCGCCTACAAGGGCCAGAGCGGAATGCCGAGCGGAATGCTCGTGTTCGACGTGGAGCTCATCAGCTATCGCGATCAATAAGCGCGCCGCGCCGCTCCGCGACGCGGCCTTCGTGGCCGATCGCGGCGACGCCGCGCACCGGCTCGATCACGCCGCGGCCCGGCACCTGGCCGGGCCGTTCTCGCTGTCGCGGGCCGAACTCCAGCGGCTCGTCGCGCAGGGCCGCGTCAGCGTCAACGGCGCGCCGGCCACGCGGCCAGCGCAGCGTCTGCAGGCCGGGGACGTCGTGCAGGTGGACACGCCCCGCCCGCCGCGGCGTCCCGCTCCGTCGCCCGAGGCGCTGCCGCTCTCGATCCTCTACGAAGACACCGCCATCGTCGTCCTGGTGAAGCCGGCCGGCATGGTGGTCCACCCCTCGTCGGCTCACCGCGCCGGCACGCTCCTGAACGCGCTCCTCTGGCACGCCGGACGCGACCCCGGCGAGGCGGCCGCGTGGCAGCCGCGGCTCGTGCAGCGGCTCGACCAGCACACCTCGGGGCTGCTCGTGGTCGCCAAGTCACCCGAGGTGCACACCGCCCTGCAGGGCGAGCGCAGCCGCTTCGTGAAGGAGTACCTGACGATCGTCTGGGGCCGGCCGGTGCCGGCAAGAGGCGAGATCGCGCACCGGCTCGGGCGCGACCCGCTGGATCGCCGGCGCGTGACGGTGAGCGACGGCGGCGCCGCGGCGCTGACCCGCTACCAGGTGCTCGACCGCTCGCGCGGGAACGCCCGCGGCCTCAGCCTCCTCCGCTGCGAACTGGTGACCGGGCGCACGCACCAACTGCGCGTCCACCTCGCCGCGCAAGGCTGGTCCATCGTCGGCGATCCGGCCTACGGGCAGCCGCCCCGCGCGCGCCTGGTCGATGTCGCCGTCGACCGCGCCGCGCGCGGCTTTCCGCGCCAGGCGCTGCACGCGTGGCGGCTCGCGTTCGCCCACCCGCGCTCGGGCCGGCGGCTGCACTTCGAAGCGCCGCTGCCCCCCGACCTGGCGGCGTTGATGAGCGCCGCGGGCCTCGGGCGCGGATTGCCAGGCGCACCCGCCCCTCCAGACGCCCGCGTATAATCGCCGGCGGCCGCCTGACGCGGCGCCGGCCCATGACCCGCGACGATCTCTCCGCGCGCCTCTCCGCCCTGCCGCACACGCGCCTGGCGGCGCTCCCGACGCCGCTCGAGGACGCTTCGCGCCTCAGGGCCGCGCTCGGCGGTCCCGACCGGTGCCCGCGCATCCTGGTCAAACGCGACGATCTCACCGGCCTGGGCCTGGGCGGCAACAAGGCGCGCAAGCTCGAATACCTGCTCGGCCAGGCCCTCGCCGAGGGGCGCCACGGCCGTCATCACGACTGGCGCCGTGCAATCGAACCACGCGCGCATGACCGCCGCGGCGGCGGCGCTGTGCGGGCTCGAGGCGCACCTCGTGCTCACCGCCACGACCGCGGCGCCCGCCGACGAGGGCAACCTGCTCCTCGATCGGCTGTTCGGCGCCCACGTGTCGTTCGTGCCCTCGGTCGATCCGATGCTGGCGGTCGGGCACGACGAGGCGGCCGTGGCCGACACCGCGGCGGCCATCCGCGCGCGCGGCGGCCGGCCCTACGTCATCCCGGTGGGTGGATCGAGCGCCGTCGGAGCGCTCGGCTACGTCGCCGGCACGCTGGAACTGGCCGGGCAACTCGATGCCCTCGGCGTCCGCCCGGCGCGGCTGTACTTCGGCAGCGGCTCGCGCGGCACGCAGGCGGGACTGACCCTGGGCGCCCATCTGACCGGCGCGAGCTATCGCCTGCACGGCGTGGCCGTGAGTGCGGGCGAGCCCGAGAAGATCGAGCGGGCCCGGCGCGTGGCGGGCGCCGCCGCCGACCTGCTCGGCGCCGACGCCACGATCGCGGCCGCCGAGTTCTTCACCGACCAGACGCAGATCGGCGACGGCTACGGCCTGCCCACGGCGGCGGCCCTCGAGGCGCTGGTCCTCGTGGCGCGCAGCGAAGCGCTCGTGCTCGACCCGACCTACACCGCCAAGGCGATGGCCGGCCTGGTGGCGGACGTGCGCTCCGGCTCGATCGATCCGGGAGACACGGTGGTCTTCCTGCACACCGGCGGCAGCCCCGCGGTGTTCACGGCGGGCGCGCGCGAGCGCCTGGCCCCGCTCCTCGAGCCGTCGGCGCGCTGATCGCTGACCCGCCCGCGAGGTCGCGCCCGGGGCGTAATCCTGCCCCGAGGCTGGTTGGCGAGGTTCTCGCCGCGGAAGATGCACGGAAGGTGGCAAATTCTCTAACACTTTCGTCATGGCCGCTGTGCAGAAAATAAGCACCCTGTCCCCGGACGGCACACGACCGATATAACCCATGGTCAGGCAAGGAGTTAGGCCCGGCCTTCAGAATCGCAGGCGAGGCTGCTGTGCAGAGATGGAGCAGTTCATGGCGAGAGCGGGATTGCAGAAACCACGACTGAGGGCTCGTGCAGTGCCGTGCGGCCGCCGCGAAAACGCTGAGCAATCCGTGCGGCACGGCGCTGTCCGCGGTCCTGTGCCTGAGGTTGGCAGCGGCCTTGCGATTAGGGACGCCATGATGTCTCCGTCACTATTCCGTCGCTCAGGTTCCACCACCGTGTCCATCCGCCGCTTCTCGCTCTGCGCCGTTCTGGTAGCCATCGGCCTCGGCTTCGCGCCCGCCGATGCCGCTGCCCAGCGCCGCGTCAAGCCCACCCGCCCGGACGAAGTGAAGTTCGACAGCCTGCTCCAGGATGTCGCCGGCGACGACAACGAGGTGCCGGTCATCGTCGAGTTCAACGACGAGACCACCGCCGATCAGCTCGTGTCGGCCCACGGCGGCCGCAAGGGCCAGCGGCTCGGCGGGATGCGCGGCCGCACCACCCGCATGTCGAAGCGCATGCTGCGCAAGCTGGCCGCCAGCGGCGCGGTGCGGCGCGTGCACTACGACCGGCCGGTCGAGGCCCTGCTGGGCCGCACCACGGCGACCATCGGCGCCCGCACCGT
Organism: uncultured Acidobacteriota bacterium; assembly: GCA_963834325.1. Classification (GTDB taxonomy): domain Bacteria; phylum Acidobacteriota; class Vicinamibacteria; order Vicinamibacterales; family UBA2999; genus CADEFD01. The sequence goes on along the minus strand of CAWIBL010000011.1, from coordinate 1,389,653 downwards.
GCGGCAGCGCATGGGCTACACCGGCGCCGGCATCGGGGTGGCGGTCATCGACTCGGGCGTGACCCCCAGCCACGACGACCTACGAAACGCCGGCGCCAGCGCGCAGCGCATCAGCAAGTTCGTGGACTTCGTCGGCACCGGCGGCGCCGCCTACGACGACTGGGGCCACGGCACCCACGTTGCCGGGATCATCGCCGGCAACGGCTTCGACAGCGGCGGCACCCGCGCCGGCGTCGCGCCCGACGCCACCATCGTGGCGCTCAAGGCCCTCGACGGCAACGGCCAGGGCCGCATCAGCTCGATCATCGCGGCCCTCGACTGGGCGGTGGCCAACCGCACCGCCTACAACATCCGCGTCATCAACATGTCGCTCGGCGCCGGCGTGTTCGAGTCGTACCACACCGACCCGCTCACCCTGGCGGCCAAGCGCGCCGTCCAGGCCGGCATCGTCGTCGTGGCCGCCGCCGGCAACATCGGGAAGAACGCCGCCGGCCAGCCGCAGTACGGCGCCATCACGGCGCCCGGCAACGCCCCGTGGGTCATCACCGTGGGCGCATCGGACACGAAGGGCAGCACCTGGCGCGGCGACGACGAGGTCGCGCTCTACAGCTCGCGCGGGCCGACGGCCCACGACTTCGCGGCCAAGCCCGACCTGGTCGCTCCCGGCACCGCCGTGGCCTCGCTGGCCAGCCCCAACAGCAAGATGTATCGTCGAGAAGCCGCAGTACCTGCTGGCCGGCACGCGGGTCACGGCCTTCAAGCCCTACCTGACCCTGAGCGGCACCAGCATGGCGGCGCCGGCCGTGGCCGGCACGGTGGCGCTCATGCTGCAGGCCAATCCCACGCTCACGCCCAACCTGGTGAAGGCGCTGCTGCAGTACACCGCCGCAGAACAAGGACAACGTGGACGCCCTGACCCAGGGCGCCGGCTTCCTGAACGCCCGCGGCGCGGTGACGCTGGCCGAGTACTACCGCCGCGGCGGGCGCGGCAGCCAGGTCCCGCAGTCGTCCACCTGGAGCCGCCGCATCCACTGGGGCAACCACGCCGTGACCGGCGGCGTGCTGGCGCCCTTCGCCAACGCCTGGGCCGCCAACATCGTGTGGGGCGAGAGCAAGACGCCCGGCGGCCAGAACATCGTCTGGGGCGAGGCCTGCGGCCTGTCCTGCTTCGGCAAGACGTGGGGCGCCAACGTGGTCTGGGGCGAGAACATCGTCTGGGGCCTCGACACCAGCGCCACCTGGGGCACCGGCAGCAACATCGTCTGGGGCCTGGACGACAACATCGTCTGGGGCATGGCCGACAACATCGTCTGGGGCATGAACATCGTCTGGGGCATGGACTGCAGCGCCGCCAACTGCGCCAACGTGATGTGGGGCCAGACGCCAGCGGCCTCAACGGCCTCGGCCTGAACATCGTGTGGGGCATGGCCGAGGGGCTCAACGTGGTGTGGGGCAACAACATCGTGTGGGGCATGAACATCGTGTGGGGCATGAGCACGTCCGGGCGTCTCGTGGGGCAGTTCGGGCACCGACACGCCGCCCTACCCCGACGAAACCGCGGAGATTCACGCGTTCGACGCCCTGGCGTGGGACACCGAGAACAACCCCGGCCTGGTGACCCCGGGAGGCAGCTACTAATGGAGAAGATGCCCTACTCCGAGGCGCTGCACGCAGCGCTGCCGGCGATGGAGTTCCCGGCCGCGCACGCGGTCGCGACCACCGACTGGCGCCGGCAACTGCCGGTGCTGGCGGCCGGGCCGGTCACGCTGCGGGCACTGCGCGCCAGCGACGCCGAATCGCTCTGCCGGCTGCTGACCACCGAGGAAGTGGCGCGCTTCATCTCGCCGCCGCCGACCTCGGTCGAAGGCTTCCGCCGCTTCATCGAATGGGCCGGCCACGAACAGGCCGCGGGCCGCTACGCCTGCTTCGCGGTGGTGCCGGCCGGTACCGACACCGCCGTCGGAATCTTCCAGGTGCGGCAGCTCGACGCGGACTTCCAGAACGCCGAATGGGGCTTCGTCATCGGCTCGCCCTACTGGGGCACCGGCCTCTTCGGCGCCGGCGCGCCGCTCGTCGTCGAGTTCGCCTTCGCCACCATCGGGGTCAACCGCCTGGAGGCCCGGGCAGCGGTGCTCAACGGCCGCGGCAACGGGGCCCTGGCCAAAGTCGGGGCCGTGCGCGAAGCGCTGCTGCGCCAGTCGTTCGAGCGCCACGGCCAGCACTACGACCAGCATCTGTGGTCGATTCTGGCCTCCGACTGGCGCGCTGCCCGCGACGTCAGCGCCCCTTCGGTGCACTAGCACCGGGCCGCCTTACTCCACCAGCCGTGCGGCCTCCGGGCGGCACGGCTGGTGTCGTTTCAGGGCGGCTGGCGACACGGCCGTGGGAGACAACTCTTTACCTCCCGGCGGTTGGGGTTGACCGCCCGCTGTGTTTCAATTGATCGCTCCTCTTGGCTCACCTGTCATTCCTGCGCCGCTCGTTCGTTCCCAGCCTGGTCCTCGCCGGCACGGCGCTGTGGTCCACGCTGGCGTTCGCGCAAACGCCTTCCCTCGGGCCGCCGCCGGCGCAGGTCAGCGCCACGCCGGGCTCGGAACTGCCGCCCGTCCTGGTGCGCGACGCCGCCGGCAAGGCCACCATCCGCGCCACCCGGCTGGCCGGCGACTACACCCTCGACGGCCAGCTCACCGAGTCGATCTACAGCACCCTGCCGCCCTTGACCGGCTTCGTCCAGCAGGAACCCCGCGAGGGCGAGCCGGCGACCGAGAAGACCGAGGCGTGGATCTTCTTCGACGACGAGAACGTGTACGTGAGCGCGCGGCTCTACGAGTCGGAGCCGACCCGCCGCGTGCAGAGCGAGATGCGCCGCGATTCGTTCAACATGTACAACAACGACCATCTGGCGGTCGTGTTCGACACCTTCAACGATCAGCGCAACGGCTTCGGCTTCTCGGCCAACCGGCTGGGCGGCATGTTCGACTGGACGGCCACCAACGAGCAGCCCAGCTCCAACTGGAACGGGCTGTGGTGGTCGAAGGCCGCCGACTTCGACGGCGGCTGGACGATCGAGATGCGCGTGCCCTTCCGCTCGGTCCGCTTCAAGGAAGGCAGCGAGATCTGGGGCGTCAACCTGCGCCGCATGGTGCGCTGGAAGAACGAAGTCTCGTATCTGAACCTGGTGCCCCGGTCGTGGGGCCGCCGCGGCCTCAACAAACTCTCGGATGCCGCGAGCCTGGTCGGCATGGCCACGCCCAAGCGTTCGATCAACCTCGACCTCAAGCCCTACGTGCTGGGGTCGGTGCTCACCAACCGGAACGCCGTGCCGGCCTTCAGCAACAAGCGCGATGCCAACTTCGGCGGCGACGCCAAGTGGGGCATCACGCAGCAGCTCGTCGCCGACTTCACCTACAACACCGACTTCGCCCAGGTCGAGGACGACGAAGCGCAGGTCAACCTGACGCGGTTCTCGCTGTTCTTCCCTGAGAAGCGCGACTTCTTCCTCGAGGGCCAGGACGCCTTCGCCTTCGGCGGCGTCGGCGGCGGGGGTGGCGGCGGCGGCGGAGGGGGCGGCGGTGGAGGCGGCGGCGGAGGGGGTGGGGACGGGCTCACGCCGATCCTCTTCTACAGCCGGCGCATCGGCCTCGACAGCGGCACGGTGGTGCCGATCATCGGCGGCGCCCGCGTGCTCGGCCGCACCGGCGGCTGGCAGATCGGCGCGCTCTCGATGCAGTCCGACAGCGCCACGGCCGCGCCCGACGACAACGGCTTCTCGGCCCGGATTCCGACCACCAACGTCAGCGTGCTGCGCGTCAATCGCGACGTGCTGAGCCGCAGCCGCATCGGCATGGTCGCCACCAGCCGCAATCCCGCGGCCGGAGCCACGTCGACCAACAACTACTCGATCGGCACCGACGCGCAGTTCAACGTGCGCAGCGACGTCTTCATCAACGCCTACTGGGCCAAGACCGCCACCGACGGCAGCGACGGCGGCCAGACCAGCTACCGCGGCCGCTTCGACTGGAACGGCGACCGCTACGGCGCCAACGTCGAGCACCTGTTCGTCGGCGACGGCTTCAATCCCGAAGTGGGCTTCATGCGGCGCACGGCCTTCCGGCGGTCGCTACGCGCAGGCGCGCTTCAGCCCGCGCCCGAAGAACCTGGCCGGCGTGCGCAAGCTGTCCTTCCAGGCCAGCGCCGACCACATCACCGGCGCCGCCAGCGGGCTGGTCGAATCGGAAGAGTTCCAGGGCCAGATCAACGTCGAGTTGAACAACGGCGACTTCATCAACAGCGAGGTCAGCCAGGCCTTCGAGGCGCTGGTCGAGCCGTTCGAGGTGGCCCGCGGCGTGGTCGTGCCCATCGGCGGCTACCGCTTCACCAACAGCAAGCTGTCCTACCAGATGGGGCTGCAGCGCCGGGTCAGCGGCGGCATCACCCTGGGCCGCGGCAACTTCTACGACGGCTCGCTGACCGAGGTCACGTGGCGCGGGCGCGTCGAGTTCACGCCGCAGTTCTACGCCGAGCCGACCTTGTCGTGGAATCGCGTCGATGGGCCCTACGGCAGCGGCAACACCAACCTGGCCAGCACCCGCCTGACCTTCACCGTCACGCCGCGCATGTTCGTGGCGGCGCTGCTCCAGTACCAGTCGCGCACCACCTCGATGTCGACCAACCTGCGCTTCCGGTGGGAGTACAAGCCGGGCAGCGAACTCTTCGTCGTCTACAGCGACGGCCGCACCACCCTGAATCCCGGCTACCCGGATCTCGAGAACCGGTCGTTCGTGATGAAGGTGACGAAGCTGTTCCGCTGGTAAGCGTCTGCGCCAGCTAGCCGCCGCAGACGTCGGCGAAGGCCTGCTGCAGCACGTCCAGCAGCAGGTCGGCATGCGCCCGCGTGGCGGTCATCGGCGGACGCAGCTTGATGACGTTCTCGTGCGGGCCGTCGGTGCCCATGAGCACCCCCAGTTCCACGGCCCGGTTCACGACCGCGCCGGCAGTCGCGCCGTCGTGGCCCTTGGTGCGGCGGTCGGTCGACGCACTCGATCCCGAGGAACAGGCCGCGCCCGCGCACCTCGCCGATGACCGGGAACCGCTCGGCGAGCCGCCGCAACCCGTCGAGCAGGTAGGCGCCCTGCACCCGCGCGTTGTCGAGCAGGCGCTCGTCTTCGAGCACGTCGAGCACGGCCAGGCCGACCGCGCACGACACCGGGTTGCCGCCGAAGGTGTTGAAATACTCCATCCCGTTGGCAAAGGCCGTGGCCAGGGCCTGCGTGGTGGCGACCACGGCCAGCGGATGACCGGCGCCCACCGGCTTGCCCATGGTCACGATGTCGGGGACGACCTCGTGCTCGGTGAACGCCCACATGCTCGTGCCCACGCGGCCGAAGCCGACCTGCACTTCGTCGGCGATGCACACGCCGCCGGCACCGCGCACCGCGGCGTAGACCTCCGGCAGATAGCCGGGCGGCAGGAACACCTGGCCGCCCACGCTGGGGATGGTCTCGGCAATGAAAGCCGCGAGCGGGTGGCCGGCCGCCGCCGCGCCGGCGAGCCGGCTCCGCGCCGCCGCCGCAAAGCGCGCGCCGATCTCGAAGGGCGGCCAGTCGTCGGGGGCGCGATAGGGCTCGGGCAGCGGCAGCTGGCAGACGAACGCCGGGCGTCCCTGCCCGCCCCGGCGCTGGTACTTGTAGGGGCTGATCTCGATGAGCGCCTGCGTGTGGCCGTGATACGCCCAGTCGAGCACGGCCACGCCGTGACGGCCGGTGGCGGTGCGGGCTATTCGCAGCGCCAGGTCATTGGCCTCGCTGCCCGAGTTGCAGAAGAACAGGCAGTCCAGCCCCGGCGGCAGCGTGGCCGCGAGGCGTTCGGCGTAGCGCACGACGTTCTCGTGCAGGTAGCGGGTATTGGTGTTGAGCCGCGCCGCCTGCGCCGCCTGCGCCGCCACCACCCGCGGATGGCAATGGCCCACGTGGGCGACGTTGTTGTAGCAATCGAGATAGCGCCGGCCGTCGGCGGCGATGAGCCACACGTCGTCGCCGCGCACGATGTGCAGCGGCGTGCGGTAGGACAGGCTCAGGTTCTTGCCCAGGTGCCGCTGGCGCGCCGCCAGCAGGGCGACGGCATCCCGCGGCGGCGGGTCCGGCCACCCCTGCGCGCAGGCCCGCGTCAGCGCCGCCGTGAAGCGGGCCCGGCCGATGGCGTCGCAGCGCGCGCAGCAGGTCCCACGCCGGCTGCTCGCTGACGAACAGATAGGGGTCGGTCGACGTCGCCTGGCGCTGTGCCGAGATGGTGACGCTGATGCAGAGCCGTCCGGCGATCAGGTCGAAGAGCGCGTCGATCTCGGCGGCGGTCAGCGGCATCGCCGCGTGATAGCCGGCGACGACCGCGGCCGCCGCGGCGAGAGGGGCGTCCTGCCCGAGAAGCGCCTCGCCCTGGCGACGCGACATCTTCCGTGCGTAGCGGGCCGGGGCGTCAGGCCGCTCGTGCGCCCCGTCCGGCGCCGCCGACGCCAGCATGGCGTAGGCGCAGCCCACGGCGACCTCGGCGGCCAGCGGCGCGAACACCGCGTCGCCCACGTCGATGAGGCCGCTGACCTCGCCCGACGCCGGATCGATCAGCACGTTCCAGTCGTTCGCGTCGTTGTGGATGACCTGATGGCGGAGGTGGGGAAAAGCCGGCACGACCCGCGTGTCGAAGCCGTCGAGCAGCGCCGACACGAGGGCGCGCCGGCCGGGGTCGGGCACCGCGTCGAGCCGCGCCCGCGACGCCGGCACGGCGCGGATGTGCCAGTCGAAATCGCGGAACGCGCCGGGATGGCCGAAGCTGGCGAGGGCGCGGTCGAGCTGTCCCAGCACCTGTCCGAGCGACCGCAGGGCCGTCGGCGTCCGCTCGACCTGCGCCAGCGGCACGCCCGGCAGGTAGGTCACGAGGCGCACGGCATGACGCTCGCCCAGCGGGCTGAGGGCTTCGCCGAGATCGCCGCCATCGGCCAGGCGCACGACGCGCGGCAGCGGCAAGGCCGGCGCCACCGCCTCGACGTGGCGCAGCAGCGCCGTCTGGAACGCCATGGCGCTCGGCGGCTCGGCGGCGTTGACGATCTTCAGCGTGAACTGGCCCTGCGCCGCGCGCACGTGGAAGTTCTGGTCGCGCTCGCTGTCGAGCGGCGAGAGCTCGCCGTCGAGTCCGAACAGCGACCGGAGCAGGCCGCGGGCCGCCGTCTGCGAGAAGTCCGGGCGCGGGTGGTGAATCAGGGACGGAGGGCTGGGAGCCGGAGCCATGGCTGCGGGCAGCTTAGCATCCGGCTCGGTCCAGCCCCGCGACGACGGCGGTCAGGGGATGGCGACATAGCGCGCCAGGCGGCGCACTTCCTTGGCGTCGACGTACTTGCCGATCTCCTTGTCGAACTGCGCCGTCGTCTTCCAGGGCCGATATTCCTTGAACTCGCGCAGCATGCGCGGGCCGGCGCCAGGAATGGTCAGGATGTCGGCATCGCTGGCGGTGTTGAGGTTCACGGGGATGAACGCATATTGCGCCAGACGGGCCACCTCCTGGGCGTTCACGTACTTGCCGATCTCCTTGTCGAACTGGGCCCACGCCTTCCAGGGGCGGTATTCCTCGAACTCGTGCGCCATGCGCTTGCCGGCGCCCGGGATCAGCATGATCTCTTCGGCCGTGGCGGTATTGAGGTTGATGTGCACGAAGGCCTTCGCGTAGAAGGCCGCGGCCTGCTCGGCGGTGAGCCCCTGCGTCAGCAGCAGCTTGTGCAACGCGACGATGCTGTCGAACGGGCGCGCCGCCACGATGGCCTTGGTGACGGCGGCGGTCATGTGCGGCAGCTTGGCCAGTTCGGCCTCGGGCACGGTGTTGGCATCGACGACGCCGAGCGACTTGCCCACCTGCGCCGCCGCCGGGGCCACGTGAGTCAGCGTCAGCGCGGTCACCAGCATCAGCGCCAGTCGTGTGTCGGTCATGGTCTGCTCCTCATCATCGTTGCGGACGCCGCTACCGGCTCCGGTCGGCCTGAAGGTAGGCATAGAGCCACCCCAACAGTCCCAGTTGTGCCATCGCGCCCGGCGCCAGCGCCGGCGGCGCCTTGGCCTGCACCACCTTCCAGAATAGCTCCAGCCCGCCGAGCGTGGGGTCGATCTCCGTCTGGAACTCGGCGTTGGCCTGGAAGTGCAGCCACACACCCACCAGCCCGGCCACGACGAATCCGGCCATCACGGCGCGCCACGCCAGCACCGCGGCTGCGGATGGCGACCAGGTGACCCACGTCAGCGAAGCGAGCGCCAGCGCCGCCAGCGCCAGCGGAATGAGCTGATCGAGGTCTTCGTAGTGCGCCAGCAGCAGCAGCTCGACCGACATGCCGACGATGCCGAGGAGCAGCACGGCGAGAAGGCCGCGGCGTACCAGCCGCGTCGTGTTCCGAGCCTGGGACATGGGAGCGCTGGATTATGCCAGAGGCGCACCTCGGCAACCTTCCGAACGTGGCTCTCGTCTATACCCTCGATTAGTGAGAGAAGGCGTCAATCGCTCGGAAAACGCATGGGAACAGACAACGCGCTGATCAAAGGCACCCTCGACCTGCTGATCCTGAAAGTGGTGTCGCTGGCGCCCGAGCACGGCTGGGGCATCGCCCAGCGCATCCAGGCCATGTCGGAGGCCGCCTTGTCGGTGCAGCAGGGCTCCCTGTATGCCTCCCTGCACCGGCTCACTCGCGAGGGCTGGCTCTCGTCGGCGTGGCAGGACACCGAACACGGCCGCCGGGCCCGCTACTACACGGTCACGCCGGCCGGCCAGGCCCAGCTCGAGGCCGAGATCGACCACTGGACGCGGCTCTCGCGCGGCGTGGCCCGGATCGTCGAGGCAACCGCCTGACGCGGCTGCCAGTCTGCGAGGTGCGCTGATGTCGTTGCTGTCGAATCTCGTCTTTCGCGTCCGGGCTCTGGCGCGGCGCGACCTGATGGACCGCGAGCTCGGCGAAGAGGTGGCGTTCCATCTCGAGATGCAGGCTCGCCAGCTGGTGGACCAGGGGTGGGCGCCGGCCGCGGCGGCCGCCGAGGCACGCCGCCGTTTCGGCATCGTCGAGCGCGAGCAGCAGCGGGCGCGCGACAGTTGGGGCATCGGCGCCGTCGTGGACGCACTGGGCGATCTGCGGGTCGCCCTGCGGCAGTTGTGGCGCCGGCCCGCCTACACCCTGCTCGGCGTCGTCACCCTGGCCCTCGGCGTCGGCGCCACCGTGGCCCTGTCGAGCGTGGCGATCGGGCTGCTGGTGCGGCCGTTGCCAGTGGCCGACGAAGCCGGCCTGCAGGTGTTCTGGAGCGACTTCAACTGGCGCGGCGTGGAGTTCGACTTCGTCAAGGAGCGGCAGCGGGCGTTCTCGGGGCTGGCCGCTTATTCGAACGAAGGCTACACGCTGCGCGTGGCCGAGCAGAGTTCCACGGTGCTGGCCACGGTCGCCTCGGCCGAGCTCTTCGACGTGCTCGGCGTCGCCCCGCTCGTAGGCCGGGGCTTCCAACCGGGCGACGACCGGCCCGGGGCCGCGCCCATCACGGTGGTGAGTCACGGCTTCTGGCAGCAGGAACTCGGCGGCGATCCGGCCGTGATCGGGCGGCGCCTCGAAATCGACGGCGCGCCCGTGGAGGTCGTCGGCGTGATGCCGCGCGGCTTCTACTTCCCCTCGCCGGTCTTCCGCATCTGGCGCCCGCTGCCGCTCGATCCCTCGACCGACCACTACCAGGGCAACGGCTGGCTCGTGCTCGTCGGGCGCGAGCGTCCGGGCCTCACCCGCGGCGAGCTCGACGCCGACGTGCAGAGCATCGCGCGGGCCCTCGGCGGCCGCTTCACCTATCCCGAGGCCTGGGACAAGACCAAGGGCGCCGCCGTCACGCCGCTGCGCGACTACGCCCGCGGCGCCATCCGCCCGGCCGTGCTGCTGCTGCAGATGGCGGGACTGCTGGTCCTCGCCATCGCCTGCGCCAACGTCGCCGCGCTCGTCCTGGCCCGCACCACCGACCGCGCCGGGGAACTGGCCCTGCGGGCCGCGCTCGGCGCCGGACGCGGCCGCCTGGTGCGCCAGATCGTCACCGAGTCGATCGTCATGTCGGGTCTGGCCGGGGTGCTCGGGGCCGGGCTGGCCCTGGCCGGGTTCCGCACGCTGGTCGCGCGCCTGCCGCTGGCCGACGGCCTCGAAGACACGCTGGCCGTCGACTGGACGCTTTTTGCCGTGGCCGTGAGCCTGTCCCTGATCGTGGGAGCCGTGGTGGCGCTGGCCCCGGTTCGCGCCCTCGTGGCCGGCAGCCTCCAGGGCCCGACCCGCGAGCGCTCGTCCGGCGGGGTCGCGGCTGCCGGCCCCCGCCGCGTCCACGACGCCCTCGTCGCCGCGGAAGTGGCTTTGGCCGTGCTGCTCGTGGCCAGCGCCGCCATGTTCACGCGCTCGGTCGACAGTCTCTACGCCATCGACACCGGCTTCGACGCCGAGCATGTCGCCGCCCTGGATCTCGTCGCCCCGACGCGCGTCATGGGAGCGCCGAGCGGGCGGCGTTCTTCCAGCAGGTGACCGCGCGCGTCTCGGCGGTGCCCGGCGTGACGGCCGCCGGCCTCGTGACCCGGCTCCCGCTGCGCGACGGCGGCTGGCAGGGCACGATGAACATCGAAGATCGGCCCGACCTTGGCGACGGGCGGCAGCCGAATGCGCTTTACCGCATCGTCTCGCCCGGCTACTTCCAGGCCATGGACATCAGCGTCGACCAGGGCCGGGGCTTTGCCGCCTCCGACGGCGCCGGAGCGCCGGCGGCCGGCATCGTGAGCGCCTCGTTTGCCAGGAGCATGTGGCCGGGCCGCGACCCGCTCGGCCGGCGCGTGCGCCACACCTTCGCCGACCAGCCCCAGTGGGTGACCGTCGTCGGCGTGGCCGAGGAAACGCGGATGACCCGCCTGACCGGCGACAACCCCTTCGTGCTCTACGTCCCGCTGGCCCAGGCCGAGGCCCCCGAGGGAGCGGTGTTCGTGGTGAAGGGCGCCGGCGCTCCTCCGCCGCTCGCGGCGGTGCGGGCCGCCGTGCGCGAGATCGACAGCCGCGTCGCCATCGACCGCGTCACCACTCTCGACGCGGTCGTCGCCGGGTCCGTGGCCGAGCCCCTTCGCCTGCGCTTCTTCCTGGCGGTGCTCGGCGCCCTGGCGCTCGTCATTGGCGCGGTCGGCGTCTACAGCGTGGTGTCCTACTCGGTGACCAGGCGGCGGGCCGAATTCGGCGTGCGGCTGGCGCTCGGCGCCTCGCCGCGCCGCATCCTCACCGGCGTCATCGCTGGCGCCCTCACGCCCGTCGGCCTGGGTGTGGCGGTGGGAGTGGCCGGGGCCCTGGCCCTCGGGTCCACGCTGGCCGGTTCCTCTACGGCATCGCGCCCACCGACCCGGTCAGTCTGGGCGTGGCCGCCATCGCCCTGCTCGGCGCCGGCACGCTCGCCGCCGCCATCCCGGCGGTGCGGGCCGGGCGGACCGACCCGACCAACGCCCTCCGGGCCGACTGACCAGGACGGCGCGACGCCCCCACCCGGGACCGGGCTACTCCTCGCCCATGAAGGGGTAAGTGAAGTCGGTCGGCGGGTTGTAGGTCTCCTTGATCGAGCGGGCGCTCACCCACCGCGTCAGGTTCAACTTCGACCCGGCCTTGTCGTTGGTACCCGAGCCGCGGGCGCCGCCAAACGGCTGCTGGCCCACGGTGGCGCCGGTCGGCTTGTCGTTGATGTAGAAGTTGCCGGCCGCGTTGCGTAGCGCCGCCGAGGCCTGCAGCACCGCCGCCCGGTCCCGGGCGAAGATCGACCCGGTGAGCGCGTAGGGCGAGGTCTGGTCCACCGTCTGCAGCGTCTCGGCGAACTTCTTGTCGGGATACGCATGCACGGTCAGCACCGGCCCGAAGATTTCCTCGCACATCAGCCGGTAGTTGGGATTGTCGGTCTGGACCAGCGTCGGCTCGATGAAGTAGCCGACCCGCCCGTTGGCGCCGCCGCCCTGCACGATCTTGGCGTTGCGCCGGGCGTGTTCGAGGTAACCGCTGATCTTGCTGAAGGCGCGCTTGTCGATGACCGCCCCCATGAAGTTGCGGAAGTCGCGGGTGTCGCCCATCCGGATCTCGCGCATCATGGCCACGGCCCGGTCGCGCACGTCCGGCCACATCGACTTGGGCACGTAGACCCGGCTGGCCGCCGAGCACTTCTGGCCCTGGTACTCGAACGCGCCGCGCACCATGGCCACGGCCACTTCCTGCGGGATCGGCCGAGGCGTGCACCACGATGAAGTCCTTGCCCCCGGTTTCGCCGACCAGCCGGGGGTAGCTCTTGTACTTCTTGATGTTGGCGCCGACCTGTTCCCACATGCTCTGGAACACGCCGGTGCTGCCGGTGAAGTGGATGCCGGCGAGATCCGGCGAGTCCATGGCGATCTTGCTCACCATCACCGGCTCGCCCGGCACGAAGTTGATGACGCCCGGAGGCAGGCCCGCCGCTTCGAGCAGCTTCATCGTGTAGTAGGCCGCCACCATGGCGGTGCCGGCCGGCTTCCACAGCACGGTGTTGCCCATCAGCGCCGGCGTGCTGGTGAGGTTGCCGCCGATGGCGGTGAAGTTGAACGGCGAGACGGCGTAGACGAAGCCCTCGAGGGCCGCGGTAGTCGGTCTGGTTCCACATCGCCGTCGTCGACAGCGGCTGTTCGGCCATCAGGTCCTGGGCGAAGCCGACGTTGAAGCGCCAGAAGTCGATCAGTTCACAGGCCGCGTCGATCTCCGACTGGTAGACCGTCTTCGACTGACCCAGCATGGTGGCGGCGTTGAGCGTGTCGCGCCAGGTCGTGGCCAGCAGGTCGGCGGCCTTGAGGAACACCGCAGCGCGGTCTTCCCACGACCAGCTCGCCCACTCGGCCTTGGCCGCCTGGGCCGCGGCGATGGCCGCGGTGACGTCCTTGGGGCGGGCGTGGTGGTAGGTCGCCAGCACGTGGCGGTGGTCGTGCGGCATCACCGCCTGGCCGAGATCGCCGGTGCGGATCTCCTTGCCGCCGATGATGAGCGGAATGTCGATCACCTCGCCGGCCATCCACGCCAGGCGGGCCTTGAGCGACGCCTTTTCGGGCGAGCCCGGAGCGTAGGAACGGATCGGTTCGTTCACGGCGGGAGTGACGGTGCGAATACCTGAGAAATCTGAAGCCATCGGCGGCGCCTTTCGAGCGTTGGGAACCCGTAAGATTGTAGTCTGATGCCATTCGCCACGGGAGGACTCGAGGCCGAATCCCTCGGAAAGCGCTTCGGCGCGGTCACGGCCGTCGAGGACGTCTCACTCCAGGTCGCCCCGGGCGAAGTGGTCGGGCTGCTCGGGCCGAACGGCGCCGGCAAGACCACCACGCTGCGCATGCTCGCCGGCATCCTCTCGCCCGACCGCGGCCGCGTGATCGTGGCCGGCCTCGACATGCGGGCCGATCCGCTCGCCGCCAAGCGGCGCCTCGGCTTCCTGTCGGGCGACACGCAGCTCTATCAGCGCCTCAGTCCGCGCGAGATGCTGCGCTACTTCGCCACGCTCTACGAGCTCGACCGGGCCCGGGCCGCCGGGCGCATCGACACGCTCATCGCCGAGCTCGACATCACCTCGTTTGCCGACCGGCCCTGCGGCACGCTCTCGTCGGGGCAGAAGCAGCGGGCCAACGTGGCCCGCGCCTTCCTGCACGAGCCGCAACTGCTCATTCTGGACGAGCCGACCAACGCCCTCGACGTGGTCAGCGGCCAGTTCATCGTGCAAGCCATCCGCCGCGCCCGCGACGCCGGCCGGGCGGTGCTGCTGTCGACCCACATCATGGGCGAGGCCGAGTACCTGTGCGACCGCATCGACCTCATCCATCGCGGCCGCATCGTCGACAGCGGCCCCCTCGATGCCCTGCTGGCGCGCTCGGGTCAGGGCAACCTCACCGACGCGTTCCTCCACTACGCCGGCGCCGACGCCGGGGCGGCCTGAGCGGCGATGCGCGCCGCCATCGTCCGCACCATCCTCTTCAAGGAACTCCGCGAGACCCTGCGCGATCGGCGCACGCTGCTCATGACGGTGGGGCTGCCGGTGCTGCTCTATCCGCTGGTGATCCTGGCCTTCACCCGCATCGCCGAATCGGGCGAGGACGCGATTGCCGCCGACCGCTCGGTGGTGGCGGTGTGGGGCGAGGTGCCGGCGCCGGTGCAGGCGGCCCTCGCCGCCTCGCGCGACCTGACGCTGCAGCCCTGGGGCGAAGCGCCGGACGAGGTGCGCACCGGCCTGCCGTCCGGCCGCCTGCAGCGGTTCGACGCCGCCGGCCGCAGTTCGCCGGCCCAACTGCGCCGCAGCCGCGAGCCCGGGCCGCGTGAACTGGAACCCGAGAACCCGGTCCTGGCCGCTGCCCGGACGGCGGTCGCCGGCCGCAAGGTGCAGGCGGTCATCGTGGCCTGGCCCGACACCGCGATCGCCTTCGCCCGCGGCGATGCCGTGCCCCTCACGGTCTACTACGACTCGGTGCGGCGCGATTCGTCGGTGGCCCACGAGCGCGTGACCGCGGCTCTCGACGAAGCCCGCGACCGCATCGTCGACGAGCGGCAGCGCGCGCGCGGCCTGCCCGACGGATTTGCCGAGGGCCTCACGGTGCAGACCCGCAACACGTCCTCCGCGGAGCGGCGATCGGGACAGCTCCTCGGGTCGATCCTGCCCTACATCCTGCTGACCTTGTCGGTGCTCGGCGGGATGTATGCGGCCATCGACCTGACCGCCGGCGAGAAGGAACGCGGCACGATGCAGACGCTGCTGTGCGCGCCCATCACCTCGGCCGAGATCGTGGTCGCCAAGTTCCTCACGGTGTGGCTGTTGTCACTGCTGTCGCTCGTCGCCAACCTGGTCAGCCTGTCGCTGACGGTGTCGCGCCTCCTGCCGGCGGACCTGCCGGGCATCGGCGCCACCAACCTGGTGCTGGCGCTGGCCGTGCTGTTGCCGGTCACGCTCACGAGTTCGGCTCTCTTCCTGGCCTGCGCCTCGTTCGCCCGCGACTTCCGCGACGGCCAGACGATGCTCACGCCGGTCTACATGGCGGTGGCCCTGCCGGCCGGCGTGGTGGCCCTGCCCACCATCGAGCTGAACGCCTGGACGGCCTTCGTGCCGATCGTCAACGTGACGCTGCTCGTGAAGGCCCTCTTCCTGCGCGAGGCCGGGGCGGAGCTGGTGTTCCTGACGCTGCTCTCGGCCTGCCTCTACGCCGCGGTGGCCATCGCCGGCGCGGTCCACGTCTTCCACCGCGAGACGGTGCTCGTCGGCGAGAAGACCTCGCTGCGTACCGTGTTCGAGCGTGGCGGGACGGCCGGCGGCACGCCCGATGTCGGCTTCGCCCTCACCGCCTTCGCGGCGCTGCTCGTGGTGCAGTTCTACGGCGGCCTGTCGCTGCGCGGGCTGTCGGTCCCCTGGCTGCTCGTCATCCTCCAGTACGGCGGCTTCCTGCTGCCCACGCTGGGGCTGATCGCGCTCTTCGGCTTCGACTGGCGGCGCACGCTGGCCTGGCGGCGGCCGCCGGCGGCCGCGGTGCTCGTGGCCCTGGTGCTCGGCGCCAGCGCCTGGCTCTTTGCCGGCGGCGTGGTGGCCCGGCTGCTGCCGCCGCCCGAGTCGCTCACGCGGGCCATGGAGCGCTTCCTGCTGCTCGGCGATGAACCAATGCCGCTGTGGGTGGTGTGGCTGGTGCTGGGCGTCACGCCGGCCATCTGCGAGGAGCTCTTCTTCCGCGGGCTGGTCTTCTCCGGCCTGCGCCGCCTGGGCGCGTGGCCGGCCGTGCTCCTCAGCGCGCTGCTCTTCGGCCTGGCCCACGCGTCGATCTACCGCCTGCTGCCCACCTTCATCCTCGGCGTGCTGCTCGGGGTGCTGCGCTGGCGCTCCGGTTCGGTCGTGCCGGGCATGGTCATGCATGCCCTCAACAACGGGCTGATCGGCACGCTGGCGCAGCGTCCCGAGCTGGCCGCCTGGTTCGGCTTGCAGGGCGCCGGCGGGGTCCTGCCCTGGGGCCCGGTCCTGACCGCCACGGCCGTGATGATCGGCGCGCTCGGCGTGTTGTCACTCGCCCCGCCGCCGCCCGCGTCCGGCGATGCGCGCCGGTGACGGACCGTCGGCCCGGCGCCCGACGGCGATAGACTTGTGCCGCGCGCCCGGGCGGCCGTGTGGGCCCGACGGCCGGCGGCGCGCCCGCCGGCAGTGCCGCCGGTGAGACGGCGACGTTGTTCTGGGAGGCCGACCCGTGCCCACGCACCACCGACATCTGCTCATCCCGCTGTTGATGGCGCTCGGCGCGGCGGCCTCGCCCGGGCCGGCCGCGGCCCTGGCGGCGCAGCCGCCGGACCCCGGCCAGGTCGTCGTCACGCTCACGCTCGGCTCGCTGCGCATCCCGGTGGCGACCGTCGAGCTGCGCGAAACGAACACCAACGCGCTCATCGCGCGCACCACCAGCGATGTCGTCGGGCAGGTCTCGTTCCCGGGCGTGCCGGCGGGCAGCTACGTCGTGCACGCGACCCGCGACGGGTTCTCGGACATCGACTCGGCGCCCTTCGAGGTGCGGGCCGGCGCGAAGGCCCAGGTGCTGCTCGAGATGCGGCTGACCTTCGTGCGCGAGAGCGTCAACGTCGTCGCCCCGGCCAACTCGCCGACCGAGAGCATCCAGCCGGTGGCGGTGAGCGACGTGCTGACCGGCGCCAAGATGGACGTGCAGCCGCTGGCTGGCGACGACTTCCAGTCGCTGATGACGCAGTTGCCCAGCGTCATCCGCGGCCCGGAGGGCCGGCTGCGGGTCAAGGGCGGCGCGCCCGCCACGGCGGCGATTCAGTTGAGCAGCGCCAGCCTGAACGATCCGTCCACCGGCGACTTCGATCTCGAGCTGCCGAGCGGCGCGGTCGAGTCGGTGGAAGTGCTGTCCAACCCGTTTGCCGCCGAATACGGACGCTTCTCGACCAGCGTGACCCAAGTGACGACGCGGCGCGGCACCAACGAATGGCGCGTGCGCCCCGAGAACCTGCTGCCCGGCCTGGGCCGGGGCGTCATCACCAAGTTCGAGCCGCGGCTGTCGGTGTCGGGCCCGCTCAAGCGCGAGCGCCTGCTCCTCGGCCAGTATCTGCAGTACCGCCACGCGCGGACGCCGGTCAGGAGCCTGCCCGGAGAGCCCGACCTGGGGCTCGATAGCTTCGACTCCTACACCCGGCTCGACGCGGTGCTGTCGTCGCGTCACTCGCTCGTCGGCAGCGTGATCTACTTCCCGCGCAAGATCACCAACGCCACGCTCTCGACCTTCCGGCCGCCCGAGTCCACCCCCAAGTTCGCGCAATCGGGCCTGGCGGCGGGCATCGTCGATCGCGTCATCCTGTCGGACCGCGTCGTGCTCGAGTCGACGCTGACCGGGCGGCGCTTCGAAGTCGACCTGGAGACCAAGGGCACGACCCCGATGGTCTACGCGCCGCAGTCGCAGAGCGGCCACTACTTCAACCGCGAGGAGCGTCACGTCACCAGCCTGCAGGGCGTGGAGGCCTTGACCTTTTCCAAGGACCTGGCCGGACAGCATGTGTTCAAGGCCGGCCTCGATGTGCAGTATTCGCGCTACGACGGCGATCACTACAGCCAGCCGGTCGAAGTGCGGCGCCTCGACGGCTCGCTGGCCGAGCGCATCGCCTTCGCGCCGGCGTTGACGCGGCCGGCGGTGACCGCCACCGAGGTGGCGATGTTCGCGCAGGACCGCTGGCGCCTGAACGACCGGGTGATGTTCGAACTGGGCATGCGGGCCGACCGCGACGATGTCACACAGCAGTGGAACTACTCGCCCCGGGGCGGCGTGGCCGTGAGCCTGCTGCGGGATGGCCGCGGCATCCTGCGCGGCGGCGTCGGCAAGTTCGCGCAGCGCACCCCGCTCAACGTCGGCGCGTTCGGGCAGCTGCCGGTCGCGACGGTCAGCCGGTTCACGGCCGATGGCCGCCTGCAGGCGCCGCCGGTGACCTACGCGCACGCCGTCGGCGAGCTGCTCACGCCGCAGAGCATCGTGAGCACGGTGGCCTGGGATCAGCGTTTCGGCCGGCGGCTGTTCTTCAAACTGGGCTATCTGTATCGCGACAGCGCGCACGACGCCGTCGTCGCTCCCGATTCCGCCCGGGGCACCTTGACGCTGTCGTCGAGCGGCTTGTCCAAGTACTGGGAGGTCGAGGCCAGCGGGCGTTACCTCGGCGGCGAGCATCGCGACCTCACCGTGGCCTACGTGCGCTCGCGCGGCATCCGCGACCTGAACGACTACGACGCCTACTTCGGCAACTTCAAGAACCCGATCATCCGCGCCAACGCGCACTCGCTCAGCCCCACCGACGTCCCCCACCGCGTGATCGTGCGCGGCTCCCAGGCCCTGAAGGGTCAGTGGATCGTCATCCCGGTCGTGGAGTGGCGGTCGGGCTTCCCGTGGTCGGCGGTCGACGAGTACCAGAACTTCGTCGGCGCGCGCAACCGGACCGGGCGCCTGCCGAACGTGACAACCGTCGATTTCTCGCTGGTGCGTCCGTGGACGTTCCGGAAGCGCCGCTTCACGGCCGGCCTCAAGGTCTACAACGCCCTCGCCTCGGGTTCCGAGCGCGACGTGCAGACCAACATCACCTCGCCTGACTACGGGCGCTTCTTCAACCGCATTCCGCGATCGGTGGGCGTGGTTTTCGGCGCCACCCGGCCGGCAGCGCCCTGACGCGGCGCCGGCGCGGCTACGACGCCCGGGCCGGGGTGATCTCGACCTTGATGGCCCGCCACTTGCCCTGGCGGAAGCGCAGGAACGAGAGGGCGCAGCGGGTGAAGTGCCCGAGCAGGATGGCCAGCCAGATGTCGGACGGCACCAGCGGACGCATGCTCTGCAGCGTCGTGCACAGGCCGATCGGAATGACGATCTGCGAGACCAGGGTGATGTAGAGCGGGCTCCGGGTATCGCCGGTGCCCTGCAGGCCGCCGGTGAAGGTGAGCGCGGCGCTGATGAAGAAGCCCGAGAGGGCGAGATAGCGCAGGAGCTGACGGCCGATCTCCGAGACGTGGCCGCCGTCGCCGGCGCCGAAGACCGCCAGCAGCTGGTTGGGGATGAACAGGAACATCGCGCCGACGATGGCCGCGACGACGAGCCCGAACCCGGCGGCGGTATAGACGCCCTGGAGCGCCCGGTCCGGTTGACCGGCGCCGAGATTCTGCCCGGCGATGGTGGCGGCGGCGCCCATCAGGCCCACCGAAGTCCAGCTGATCATCGAGAAGAGCTCGGTGTAGGCGATGGTGTAGGCGGCCTGCGCGGCGGCGCTGTGCTCGAGGCCGCCGATGAACCGGAGCAGCATCACGCCGGCCACGTTCATGGCGATGCCCTGCACGCCGGTGGGAAGCCCGAACTTGAACAGTGAGCGGATCACCGTCCAGTCGGGCCGGGTACACAGCTCGCGCGAGAAGCGGACCACGAGCTTGCCGCTGAAGAGCAGCCACAGCGCGTAGCCGCTCACGAGCGGCGGAGGCGACCGCCGTGCCCATGGCGGAGCCGGCCGTGCCGAACTTCGGGATGAGCATCACGTTGAAGATCAGGTTCAGCACGGTCATCGTGATGCCGAGCCGCAGCGGCGTCCTGGCATCGCCGGAGGCGCGCAGCGCCGCCGACAGCATGAAGAACAGCAGCATGCCGATGCTGAAGACGAAGTTGATGCGCAGGAACGGCAGCGCCTGGGCGCGCACTTCGGGGGCGGCGTTCACGAGCGACAGCAGGTAGGGGCTGGCGAAGTAGCCGATCGGCGCCAGCACCGCGAACATCCCGACGGCGGTGATGAAGGCCTGGTAGACGACCTTGTTGACGGTGTCGTGGTCGCCCATGCCGGCGTAGCGCGCCACGAGCACGGCCTGGCCGGTGAAGAGCGAGGCCATGAACACGATGACGACCAGGAAAATCTGCCAGGCCACGCCGATGCCGGCGTTGGCGGCGTAACCCATCATGTTGCCGACGAGCGCGTGATCGACGACGCCCTGCAGCCCAGCCACCAGGTTCTGCAGCATGGTCGGCCAGGCCAGCCGCCACACGGCCGGGGCCAGTGGGCCTTCGATGAGGGAACGATCGAACTTCTTGGGCGAGGACGCCGGACCGGCCATTCGGGACGCTCGGATTGTAGCGCGAGGGGCTGCTGCCCTCGGGGGCGAATCGACAGGCCGCAGCGGGAAATCCGCTAGACGTCGAGTTCCTGGGCGTCCTCGGCCCGCTCCATGATGAAGCGGAACCGCGCCGAGGCGTCCTTACCCATGAGTTCGTTGATCACCCGGTCGGTGAGGAGCTGATCGGACACATCGACGCGCAGCAGGCGGCGCGTGCGCGGGTTGAGCGTCGTTTCCCACAGCACCTTGGGCATCATCTCGCCCAGGCCCTTGAAGCGCGTGATCTCGGGCGTGGCGCGGCCGGTGCGCTGCTTGAGGATCTGGGCCTTGTGGGCTTCGTCGAGCGCCCAGAAGGTTTCCTTGCCGATGTCGATGCGGTAGAGCGGCGGCTGCGCCAGGTAGACCTTGCCGGCGGCGATGAGCTGCGGCATGTGGCGGAACAGAAACGTGAGCAGCAGCGTGGCGATGTGGTGGCCGTCGGAATCGGCGTCGGCCAGGATGATCACCTTGCCGTAGCGCAGGCGCGACAGGTCGAAGGCCTTGCCCACGCCGCACCCGAGCGCCGTGGCCAGGTCGGCCAGCTCCTTGTTCTCGAGCACCTTGGCGGTCGAGATGCCTTCGGTGTTGAGCACCTTGCCGCGCAGCGGCAGGATGGCCTGGCGGGCGCGGTCGCGGCCCTGCTTGGCCGAGCCGCCGGCCGAATCGCCTTCGACCACGAAGAGCTCGCTGGTGATCGAGCCGGGCTGCGTGCAGTCGGCCAGCTTGCCGGGCAGGTTCACCCGTCCCGCCGTGGGTCCCTTGCGCACGACGTCGGCCTGGGCGGCGCGGCTGGCTTCGCGGGCGCGCGCGGCCAGGATGATGCGGGCCACGATGCCTTCGGCGATCGAGATGTTGTTGTTCAGCCAGTGCTCGAGGGCGGGGCGCACGAACCCGTCCACCACGCTCGACACTTCCGGGTTGTTCAACCGGTCCTTGGTCTGGCCCTGGAACTGCGGCTCGGCGATGAACACCGACATCACGCCGGTGAGTCCCTCGCGGATGTCTTCGGCAATCAGGGTGACGCCCTTGGGCGACAGGTTGTGGGTCTCGATGAAGTTGCGCACGGCCTTGCCGACGCCGGCGCGGAAGCCGGCCTCGTGCGTGCCCCCCGACCCGGTGGGGATGCCGTTGACGTAGCTGCGCAGGTGCTCGTCGGTGGACTCGGTCCACTGCAGCACCGCCTCGAGCCGCACGCCGTTCTCCTTGGCGAGCACGAACGGCGCGTCGTGCACCGGCTTGCTGGCGCGCTCGGCCAGGATCTTCTTGAGGTAGTCGACGAGCCCGTCCTCGTGCTGGAAGGTGTGCCGGGTTCCGGTCGTCTGGTCGTCGAAACCGACCTTCACGCCCTTGTGGAGGAAGCTGGCGACTTCCAGCCGATCGCGGATGATCTGCGGGTCGAACTCGACCTTCGGGAAGATCACCGGGTCGGGCCGGAAGAACACCGTCGTGCCGCTGCCCCGGGCCGCGCCGGTCTTCTTCAGGGGGGCCACCGGCTTCCCCTGCTTGAAGCCCATCTCGTACTGCGCGCCGTCGCGCCGCACCGTCGCGACGAGCTCGCGCGAGAGCGCGTTCACGACGCTGGCGCCGACGCCGTGCAGGCCGCCGGCCGTCTTGTAGTTGCCCGTCTCGAACTTGCCGCCGGCGTGGAGCACCGTGAAGATGACCTCGAGGGCGCTCTGCTTCGTCTTGGGGTGGGCGTCGACCGGGATGCCGCGACCGTCGTCGCTGATGGTGACCGAGGAGCCGTCCTCGTGCAGGGTCACGGCGATGGCCGAGGCGTGGCCGTTCATGGCCTCGTCGATGGAGTTGTCGAGAATCTCCCAGACGAGGTGATGCAGGCCGGTCGCGCCGACCCCGCCGATGTACATGCCGGGGCGCTTGCGGACGGGCTCGAGTCCTTCGAGGACGGTGATGTCTTTGGCGGTGTAGCTCAAGGCGGGGCTCGGACGTCAGAAGTATACGGCGAGTCGCGCGATTGACCTTGCGCGCCTCGGGGTTCGGGCCTATGGTGACGCCGTGACCAGAGCCGCGCTCGCCGCGGTGGTGGGCTTGTGCGGCGCGGCGGGCGCCGGCACCTGGGTGTCCGTGCGCGGACCGGCCGCGGTCACCTTCCAGGCAATTCCGCCGGCCCACCAGCTCCCGGCGGTGAAGCGCGCCGCGGATCCGTTCGCGCGCTGGACGATCACCGAGCAGTTCGCCGCGCAGCACGTGCTGGTGGTGCAGGTCGAGACGCGGCATCTCGGCGACGCCGCGGCGATTGCGCGAGCGATCTCGGCGCCGCTCGAAGAGCGCTACGCCGAGATCCTCATCTACTTCCACCGCCCGGGCCGGCCCGACACCCTGCCCCCGCGCCGCGTGCAATGGAGCCGCGCGGGCGGGTTGGTCGAGACCGACTACGAGCGCTGAGACCGGCGGTCAGCTCTTCTTGCGCCGTGCCGGAGCCGGCGTGGCCGCGCGCCGGCCCCCGCTGGCCGGTGTCTTGCGCGCCCGCTTCGGCCGATCCGCGGCCTCTTCGGCGCTCATCGTGCGCCGCGGTCCGCGCTTGGCGCCGCGCGCCGCCGGGCCGGCGCTGACCGGTTCCTTGGCGCTGCCGGGCGCGAAGAACTTCGACTGGTCGTCCTCGGGCTCGATCTCGTCGGGCACCATCGGCGCAATCTGCACCGGAGCGTCGAGGGTGGGCTCGTCGCCCTCGCCCGTCTCCGTCCGCTCCTCGGTCTCTTCGGCGCCGTCGTCGCCAATGACCCACCCGAAGGTGACGCTCTTGGGACGATAAACGTTGGCCGAGGACGGCACCACGGCCGGCGCATCCGACGCCGGCGACGGGGAGGCCGCGGGCACGGCGGCCGAACCGCCGGCGCCGAACACGCGCAGGCCGCCCTGACGATCACGTTCGAGCTTGACCAGGCCTTCCTTCTGGCAGGCCCGCATCAAGTCCACGATCGACCCATACTTGCGGTCGTCGAAGTCGGGATGGCTGGCGCGGATGAACTGCTTGATCTGGCGCAGGTACATCGGCCAGCGCGGCGGCTGCGGCGGGTCGGCCAGCAGCTCGCGCACCAGCTCCACGCCCTCGGCGATGCTGGCCGCGGTGGCCGGATCGATCTCGCGCGGGACCCGCGGCGCCAGCTCGCGAACGGGGGTATCGCCGGCCGGCGCGGCCGGCGCGAGCGGGGCGGCGCCGGAGGCCGCGTCGGTGCCCGGAACCAGGGTCAGGGCCGGGGCCGGGGCCGGCGGCACCGCGTCCGCCATGGCCGCGCCCGCCTCGCTCAGTTCGACGAGCGTGCTGCGCCCGGTGTGCTTGAGGAGCACGATGCCCTTCTCGGCCAGCTTCTCGGCGAAGTCGCGGAAGCTGCTGACGCCGTAGTCGCGCTCCGAGAACGACGAGTCGAGCTGCAGCAGCGTGCTCTTCAGCAGGCCGAGCTGCGGCGTGACCTCGCGATCGGCGAGCACCTTCAGCGCCCGCCGCACGAGCGGCACGATGGCGTCGATGTTCATGGCCTGGCCCACGCCCACCGGGGCGCCAGCCGCGACCGGACGGGACCGATCGCCGCTGCTGCGGCTGCCGCCGCCGGCGCTGCCGCCGCGGCCGACGACGTTCTCGTAGGCGATGAACTCGGTGCAGTTCTTCTGCATCACCTGGCTGGTGAACTGGCGGCCGCCGACGACGAACACCTTCTTGTCGTACTGCTTCAGCTTCTCCACCAGGGTGATGAAGTCGCTGTCGCCGCCGACGATGACGAAGGCGTTGATGTGATCGTGGGTGAAGGCCATCTCGAGCGCGTCGAGAGCCAGGTTGATGTCGGCGCCGTTCTTGTCGCCGCCGGGGGTCATGACGCGCTGCACCAGGCGCACCGCGTGATTCGACATGGCGCGGCCGTAGTCGCCGGAGCGCTTCCAGTCGCCGAACGCCACCTTGGTGATGACCTCACCGCGTTCCTTGATGGCTTCGAGCACGGCGCCGATGTCGAAGTTGAGGCCGAGCGTGTTCTTCACGCCGATCTCGACGTTGTCGAAGTCGATGAATACGGCAATCTTGAGTCGTTCGTCGGACATAAGTCGATCCTTTGTGTTGCGGGTCTTCAGAAAGCGAAGTAGATGAAATCGAGCGACGTCGTGCTGCGCAGCACGAGCGTCAGGGTTGCGAGCACGCCAACGCCTGCCGCCTGGACACCGGCCAGGCGCAGACCCGTCATGTGGGATTCGATCCACGCCACCAGGGCCACCTGGCGCTCGCGTGCCAGGGCCCAGAGATCGTGGAGGAAGAGCGGCAGCGACCAGGTCGCCGCCAGCACGAAGAAGTGCAGGCCGATGGCCCCCTCGCCCGGCACCGTGACCGCCGGGGACAAGCGGAGGAAGTGCCCGAGGAAGTCGGCGTTGGTCTCCCGGAAGAACAGCCAGCCGGCCATCATCGCCGTCCAGGTGAGGGCGACCTGCACGAGGCCGAGCGGCCCGGGCCAGTGCTCGGGCAGCCGGAGCGCCTGTCCGACGGTGCGCGTGATCCACACGAGTCCGCCGTGATAGAAGCCCCAGATCACGTAGTTCCAGCTGGCCCCGTGCCAGAACCCCGAGACGAGGAAGGTGGTGATCAGCGTGCATGCCGCCACCACCGTGCCGCCGCGGTTCCCGCCGAGCGGGATGTAGACGTAGTCGCGGAACCACGTCGAGAGCGAGATGTGCCAGCGCCGCCAGAAGTCGGTGGGGCTGTGCGCGATGTAGGGATGGTTGAAGTTGACCACCAGTTCGAAGCCGAACCACCGGGCGACGCCGCGGGCGATGTCGGAGTAGGCCGAGAAGTCGGCGTAGATCTGCATGCCGAAAGCGAAGACGCCGGCCCACAGCACCTCGAAGGCCGGATCCTGCTGCGAGAACACGCGATTGGCGATGACCCCGACGTTGTCGGCGATGACCAGCTTCTTGAAGAGCCCCCACACGATCAGCACGACCCCGTGGCGGGCCAGCGTGGCGTTCCAGACGCGCGCCTGCTCGACCTGCACGAGCAGATTCCGGGCGCGCATGATCGGGCCGGCCACCAGGTGCGGGAAGAAGGCGACGAAGAGCGCGAAGTCGACGGGGTTGCGGCGGGCCCGCATCTCGCCCTTGTAGACGTCGACGGTGTAGCTGAGGGCCTGGAAGGTGTAGAAGGAGATGCCGGCGGGAAGCGCGATTTCGAGCAGCGGCGGAGACACGGTGAGGCCCATGGCCGCGAGCACGTCGCGGACGTTCTCGACGAAGAAGTTGAAGTACTTGAAGGCGGCGAGCATGCCGAGATTCACCGCCAGGCTCGCGCCCAGGTAGCCGCGCTTGCGGGCCGGGTCGTCTTCCATGCGCTGCCCGGCCCAGTAGTCGACCGTGGTCGAGGCCAGCATGATGAGCACGAACCACGGGTGGATCCAGCCGTAGAACACGTAGCTGGCGGCGAGCAGCAGCAGGTTCTGGCCGCGGTGCGGCAGGCGCCAGTAGATCGCCACGACGATCAGGAAGAAGGCCGCGAAGTCGAGGCTGTGGAAGATCATCGGAAGAGCGGATCGAGCCGGCGCCGGAACACGCCGGTGTAGTGGCGGCGGTCGCGCACGTGATCGCCGTCGGCGTAGATCGACTCGGGCATCTCGGGGTCGCCCCAGTCGTCGTGGAACAGCACGCCGTTGGCCGCGAGATAGGCCTGCAGGTCGGCGACGTAGCGCCGCAGATTCGGCGACTGCTCGGGCGGCGTCGTGCCGGCCGGCCGCCGCTGCACGCGGACGAAGCACAACGGCACGCCGTGCTCGCGGGCCAGCGCCGACCATCAGCGGCAGCACCGACGTCGGCAGGTCGCGGGCGAAGTCGGCGGCTTCGTTGGCGCCCGACAGATCGGCGGCGACGTCGCCGCGCAGGTTGGCCAGATCGAAGCGCTCGTTCAGCGACTGATCGAAGCGCAGTCGGGCGTCGGCGTCGGGATAGCGGTAGTTGACGAACCAGCGCCGCACCGCCGGCTCGAGCCAGCTGGTGGTCACGTCGGTCTCGTAGGCGCGCACGGCGGCGGTGTGCACGCGCGACCAGGCGCCGCGCTGGCGCGCCGCCACGACGGCGTCGAGCTCGGGCTCCTCGGCGTGCGCCACCTCGTCGAGCGCGGTGCCGTACAGGCTCTCGAGGCGGAACAGGGTGTCGGTGAGGTTGGTGTCGCGGAAGAACACGAAGGTCATGCGCGGCTTCACGCCCGAGGCGATCAGGTGGTTCTTGAACGCCAGATACCACCACGCCGGCCCGGTGGCCGGGTTGTAGAGGAACGAGACGACCTCGTCGCGCGTCGACGAGATCTCGCCGAGGTGCACCGGCTCGATGCGGGTCCCCATCATCGAGTCGCCGATGAACACCCACGCCGGGTTGCCGTACTGCAGGTCCGCGATCGGCTGCGGGTTGAACGCGCGATGACCGCGGCGCAGTTCGAGCGCGGGCAGGTAGCCGAGTCCGGGCGCCTCCCCGGCGACGGCGCGATTGACGGCGCGCAACGACAGCGGCGTGAGGAACGCGGCGGCGATCACCAGCACGAGCAGCCACGTCGCGCCACGTGAGGCGCGCGCGGAATCACCGCGGAACACGGCCGAAGATGCTGACGACACTCGGGTTTGAAATCGTTGAGCGCACCGTGCACGCGGTCCCGTGCGGGGTGCCAGCTCGTTCGCACGGCCAGTGCGCGGTGACGACCGAAGGTCCGCGCGGCCTGGACGCAAGCCGCCTGACGGGCGGCTGCTGGTGAACACCCGGTGCAATAACTGCCGCCCCGGAGTGCCCCTGTGCGTAAAGCTCCGCGCCAGTATAGCAGGTTCAACCTCCGGTCACCCCCGCGGTCTAACTGATTACCGGCCAACGTGATCTGGCCGTCTCGCCCCGGAGGATCCGATGACCGAGCTGCTCCCGTCGACCTGGTTCCGCACCCTGGCCCTGAGCTCGCTGGCCGTGCTGGTGCTGGGCCTCGCCCCCGCCGCCGCCCACCCGCACCGGCGCCACCACCCGCCCGGCGCGCGCGGTGGCCCCGGCACCAACTGGCAGAACCCGCCGGGCCCCCGCGGCGGACCTGGGGCGAGCCGCCTGCGGCGCGGTTTCCGGAGCAATCCGCCGGGACCGGCCGGCGGCCGCGGCACCAACTGGGCGAATCCGCCCGGGCCCGGCGGGCGGCCCCGGCGCCAGCCCGTTCCGGTTGCGGCGCTACCGCGACCTCGACCACAACCCGCCGGGACGGGCGGGCGGGTCCGGGGACCAACTGGGAGAACCCGCCCGGACGGCGCGGCGGGCCCGGCGCCAGTCCCGACCGCCGGCCGTGGCCGGGCCGTCGACGGTAAGCCGGGCCGTCGACGTTGAGAGCCGTTCAGTCCGCTGTCCGCGCCGCCTTGACCAGCATCGCGATCTGCCCGGAGTGGTAGGTGGTGTGGTGCACGAGGCCGTGCAGGGTGAGGTACTGCGACAGGCCGGTGCCGGCGGCCCGGTCGCGCCGATCGACGACGGCGCTGTCGAGCACGCCGTCGGCGGTGGCGCGGACGACGGCAGCCAGGGCCACGTGGCTCTCGACGAGCGCCGCCGTGGCCGCCCGCCACGCCGGCGCGCTCACCTCGCCCACGGCCGGCCAGTCGCCGCCGGCCGGCTCGCCGGCCGAGGCGCCGCGCAGGCGCGCGTGCACTTCCCTGGCCCACCCGGTCATGTGCAGCACGAGTTCCCAGACCGAATGGCTGCCGGGCACGGGGTGGGCGGCCGCCACGGTATGCGACACCCCGTCGAGCAACGACATCACGTTGGGCCCATGCCAGGGGTCGCCGTCGATGACCCGCACGATCATGTCCGCCAGCTTTGCGGTTTCGCTCATCACGTCACCTGTTGAGTCACGTCGTACCTAGCTTCAGGGCAGTTGGCGCGTCACCACGCCGAGCCGGCCTGCGCTTCGGTGCTTATATCAGTGAAAGATGCCTGACCATTTTTGGCGCTTGTCTTGCAGACTCACGGGGCATGACCAAATACTTCCTGCATTCGATGGCCGCGACGGCCATGGCCGTCGCCGTAACGGTTCCCGTGGCAGCGGCCCAGGAGTCGGCCCAGCGCCTGCTCGAGCGTGGCGCCTACGCCGAAGCGGTCCAGCGGGTCGAAACCGACCGGCAGGCCGGCAACAACGACCCCAATGCCACGTTCCTGGCCGGGCAGGCCTTCTCCAAGCTCGACCGGAACCAGGACGCGCGCAGCGAATTCGCCAAGCTGGCCAACAGCGACGACGAAGCCTGGAAGGCCGTCGGCCAGTCGGCCATCGCCCTCCTCGACAACAACCTGGACGAGGCAGTGAACCAGGGCCGCCGGGCCCGCGACATCAACGGCGACCTCGGCTTTGCCCATTATCAGCTCGGCCTGGTGCTGCTCCGCCAGAACCAGTTCGGCGAGGCCGCTGAAGTTCTGAACCGGGCGGCCGATCTCATGCCTGAGTTCGCGTACGCACACTACAACGCCGGCGTTGCCGCCCAGCGGGCCAAGCAACTCGAGCCGATGGCGGAACATTTCCGGCGGTTCATCCAGCTCGCGCCGGATGCCCCCGAGAAGCGCCAGGTGCAGCTCGCCCTCAACTCGCTCAGAGGCTGAGCGATCGACATGCGGTGGCGTCGGGTTTCCCGGCGTGCACCGTGCAGAACGTCGCCGGCAGCGGGCCCCATGGCCCGCTCTCCCGGCGGCGGCTCTGCAACCTCTTTGATGGCTCGGGCGCCGGCCCGGCCCTCGCCTTCCCACCCCCGCCGCTCCCCGCCGCCTCCACCTCGCCTAGAAGGCCTGCCCGATTCCCACGTACAACCGCTTGCCCTGTGCCGCGCGACGGCAGCCCGAAGTCGAGGCGGAACAACGAGAACGGCGTGTTGAAGCGCAGCCCCGCGCCGTAGCCGACCTGCAGGTCGGAGAACGACGGGCGCTTCTCCAGGTAGACGTTGCCGGCGTCGACGAACACCACGCCGCGGATCCACTTGTAGAGCGGCGTCCGGATCTCCTGGTTCAGGATCAGCATCGAGTTGCCGCCGGAGGGCAACCCGGTGATGTCGGTCGGTCCGATCCCGTCCTCCCGGTAGCCGCGCACCGTGTCGGAGCCGCCGGCGAAGAAGCGTTCGGCAAACAGCAGCGGATCGACAAACGACGTGCCGACGCGCGCCGCCGAGGCGATGGTGAACTGGCCGAGGCTCTGGTAGCGGTAGAACGCGCCGAGCAGCTTCACCGAGTCGCTGTCGAAGCCGAAGAAGCTGAGGCGCTCGAGACTCAGGGAGCCGAACCAGCCCCGGGTGGCGTTGAAGGGATCGTCGCGCCGGTCGAAGAAGGCCGACCCGGTGAAGCGGCCGATGAGCGTCTCCTGGAAGAACGGGTCGTCGATCTCGAACGGCCGCAGCACCTCGCGGCTGAAGCGGTAGCCGTAGACGATCTCCATGGCCCGGCCCCGGCGCACGCGCTGCTCGAGGGCCACGAGGCGCTTGGTGCGGCGCAGCTGGGCCACGCCCTCGTCGTCGAAGGCGGTGTCCTGCTTGGAGGCCGAGCCGAAGGCGTTGGTCTGCACGGCCCGTCCGAACAGGGTCGGAAAGGTGAGATACGCGTTCGACGACTGCAGGCGGCGCTCGACGCGGCCATAGATCCCGTAGGTGAACGCCCGGCCGAAGGCGTTGCGGTTCTGCAGGTCCGCGACGGCGCCAAGATTGCGGGCCCGCGGCAGGTCGCTGTCGCCGCCGAGGTTGCTCTGGTCGACGTCGTTCAACTGCAGGCCGTAGCGCAGGCGCCACGCCGGCCACTCGGTGACGGTGACGCGCGCGTTGACCGGCTCGACGGTGTCGGTCTGCGCGCCGGGCACGACCTCGGGACGCACGTCCACCTGCCGGAACACGTTGGTGTCGAACAAGCGCTTGCGCGCCTCGGCCCACTTGCCGAAATCCACCGGCGTGCCGGGCTCCAGGCGCAGCGCCGTCACCACCGCCGACGGCCGGGTGCGGCCGGGCGCGTCCACCACCACCGCCTGGAGCCGCTGCTGCAGCCCGGGAGTCACCGCGAAGGCGAGGTCGGCGCGGGCCCCTTCCGCGAACGTCACCGTCGGCGTGACCGCCACGTTGTTGAACCCGCGCGCGCGGTAGAGCGCCTCGATACGCCGCCGCGCCTCGTCGATCTGCGAGTTCCGGAAGGCCTGTCCCTCGAGCGGACGCACGATGCCCTCGACGGTTGCGGCCAGGTCCTCGCCGACGCCGTCGACGCCGATCGCCGATACCGTCGTCAACGGCCCTTCCGTGACCGTGATCGGCAGCACGCCCCGGCCGCCCTCGACGCGCGGTTCGGCGGCCACCACCTTGGTGGCCCGGAAGCCGGCCTCGGTGTAGCGCGACACCAGCGGCTCGACGGTCAACGCCGGATCGACCCAGGCCCAGTCCTCGAGGCCCCGCCCGCGCAAGGTGGCCTCCAGGTCCTTGGTGGCCAGCGACTGCACGCCGGTGAACACCACCCCGCGCGACGACACCTTGGTGCCGCCCTGGACCACGACCTCGATCCGCTTCTCGTTCTCCGCGGCCGTGGCCACCGTGGCCTCGACCGTGGCCCCGATGATGTCGCGGCGGACCAGGTCGTGGGCCACCACCTTGCGCACTTCGTCGCGCCGGAAATCGTCGAAGACGGCCTGCGACCACGCCTGCTCGAGTTCGCGGCGCAGGCGCGGCGAGACCTCGGTGCCGGTAACCACGAGCTCCGTCTTCGGACCGGGGATGATGCCGTAGGTCAGCGTCAGCTGGTCGCCGTCGCCGGGCGTGCGCGACGGCCGCACCCGGGCCTCGAGGAAGCCGCGCTCGTGATACCACTCCTGCAGCCGCTCGGCGTCCTCGCGCCACTTGATGAAGTCGAAGGTCTTTCCGTCGCGGAGCGATAGCTCGTCGCGGAGCGCCTCCTCGTCGCCCGGCGCGGCGCCGGAGATGCTCACACCGGCAACCTCGGCGGTCGGCCGGGCGCGGACTGGCGTGGCCGTCGCCCCGCCGCCGAAGGTCAGCTCATGGCGCACGGCGTAGGCGCGGTCGTTGTTGTCGCGCGAGGTGCCGCGCAGTTCGACGTTGCGCCACGGCCGGTAGCTGACCACGGCCGCGAGGTCGCCGCTGCCGCTCAGTTTGCGCGACAGGATCACCTCCACCTCTTCGCTGAGGCGCTTGGACACGGTGAGCCGCGCCGTCGGGTCGACGTCTTCCGCGATCAGCCCGGGGTCCTGCCGCA
Organism: uncultured Acidobacteriota bacterium; assembly: GCA_963834325.1. Lineage (GTDB taxonomy): Bacteria > Acidobacteriota > Vicinamibacteria > Vicinamibacterales > UBA2999 > CADEFD01. The sequence goes on along the minus strand of CAWIBL010000011.1, from coordinate 1,358,238 downwards.
CGAAGTCGGCGTTGAAGCCGCGCTCGATGCGCAGCGCGTCGAGCCCGATGGCGCGCCCGGTCACGCCGAGCAGCTCGCCCGAAAGCAGCGCGACGGCGTCCGAGCCGGTCAGCGAGTTGCTGCCGCCGAGCAGCACGTTCAACAGCGTCGGGTCGGCGTTCGGGTCGGACGACGTGACGGTGGTCTGCAGCTGGTCCAGCGTGCCCGACAGGGTGACCGAGCTTTCGAAGCGGCCGGTCGGCGTGACCATCGTGATGTTCATGTCCGGCTGGATGGCCGTGGGGTCGGTGAACGAGATGGTGCTCTCGGTCAGCCGGTAGACGCCGTTCAGCAGGAAGATCTCGCCGCCCTCGCGCAGCTCGACCCGCCCGGTCACCCCGGGGCGCTCGACCGTGCCCTGCAGGCGCAGGTTGGCGGCGGCCTCGAAGCGCCCGTAGTTGTTGTCGATGATCATGTCGTCTTCGGTCGAGACGGCCACGTCGAGCCGCAGCGAATCGAGGTAGCTCGGGCCGGCCGCCACGTCCACCACGCGGGTGGCGTTGAAGGCCACGAGGGCCGGCAGGCTGATCGTGGCGCGGTAAGCGCTGCGCAGGATGCGGACGTCGCCGCGCAGGATCGGCGAGGCCCCGACCACGTAGGTGAAGAGCGCGTCGATCTCGCTGTCGACGTTCTCGGGGTACTCGACGGCCACGCCGCGGGCCTGCAGCGCGATCTCGCCGGTCATCACGTCCACGCCGGTGAACCGGACCGCCCCGCTGGCCTCGAAGTCGCCGCCGTTCAGGAAGCCCTTCAGCTCCGGGAGCGAGAAGCGGTCGCCCTGGAACACCACCGGTCCGCTGATGCTCGAGGCAATGACCCGCGGGTTCCGCATCACCACTTCCGCGTCGGTGAACTCCAAGGTGCCGTGGAGCTGCGGCGCCTCGGGGGTGCCGGTGACCCAGACGTCGATCAGCACCGAGCCGTCCACCGAGGTCTGCGGCGACAGCACCGACAGCGGGCGCAGGCCGGGGGTGCCGGTGATCGACACATTCAGCGCGGTGGCGTCGCCGAAGATGACGTTGCCGCCGACCCGCACCGGCACGCCGGCCCCGAACTCCATGTCGTCGAAGGACAGCACGCCCCCGGCCATCGACAGGTAGCTGGGCCGGGTCTGCGAAATGGGCACACCGGCGGCCGTGATCGAGGCCTCGTCGAGCACGAGCGTGCCGTTGATGCCGGCCAGCGAGCCGGACGTCAGGTCGAGCCCGAGCGTGGCCGACACGCGCGCGCTCATGTCGTCGAGGGTCGACGCCGGCAGCCACGGCGCCAGGGCCTTTTCGGTCAGGCCGGTCACCTTGAGGTCGACGCGCCCGGGTTGCGTGATCGGTCCACCAGCGCCGCCCTGGAGCAACTGCCGCGGGATGGTGGCGGTGCCGGTGATGGCGCCGCCCTGCCACTGCGCCGTGAGCGTCTCCACGGCCAGGGTCGAGCCGTCGAACGTCGCCGCCGCCATGAGCGCGTCGATCGGCGGGATGCCGGCCATCGCGACCGTGCCGCTCGTGAGCGCGATGGTCGAGCGCGCGGTGGTGATGCTGCCGCGGCTCTCCCAGTTGGCGGTCAGCGCGCCGCTGGCCGTCGTGCCCTCCGGCACCGCGCCGAACGCCCGGGCCAGGGCCACCACGTCGGCCACCTCGCCGGTGAAGGCAGCGCGTAGCGGCTCGTCGAGGCCTTCGCGGAAGCGCCCGCCGAGCGTCAGCTGGCTGGTGCCGACGCGCAGCGCCAGATCGTCCACGCTGTAGTCGCCGAGGCCGGCGGTGACCCGCGCCGGGCCCTCGAGTCGCACCGGCATGCCGCCCACCGAGATGTCGAGGTCCTGCAGGTTGACAAAGGCCGTCGCCGCGGCGGCGTCGCTCAGCGTGCCCTGGAACGCCGCGCTGAAATCCACCGTGCCCGACACGGCGTTGGTCAGCGATCCGACGAGAAGGGCGAGCGGCTGCACGTCGAGGCGGCTGACGATGGCCGTGCCCTGGAACGCATACGGCGCGCGCGGCTCCACGTCGGCCTGGACCAGGGCGCGCAGCCTGGGCCAGAAGGCGGTGACGGCGGCCGTGCCGTTCACGAACTGCCAGCGCACGTCGGCCGGGCCGGTGATGTCGGCAAAGCCGCCGGTGGGCGCGACGGTCAGCGTGCCAGCGCCGCCTGGGGCATCGAGCGTGCCGGCGCCGGCGTAGCTGACGTCCACGGTGACGGCTTCGACGCCGCTGCCGGGCAGCGGGCGCACCCACGTCAGGGCCTGTCCGTCGATGGTCGCGTCGTAGGCGTAGGTCTCGTAGTCCACGCGCCCCGACGCACGCAGCTGCCCGGGGCCCTGATCGAGCACCAGGCGCTCGACGGTGAGTTCGGTGCCGACCAGCCGGGCCTCGCCGTCGACGGTGCCGATCGGCTGCGTGCCGTAGGTCACCGGCGTGGACTGCAGGCGCAGCGGCACGTCGGGCACCACGGTGGTGCCGCCGATCGTGCCGGCGATCTGCAGCGTGCCGGACACGGCCGGGACGTCGGTCCACGGGGCCAGGAGCGCGGGCAGCGAGTCGACCGCCGCCGTGAAGGCGCCGTCGAGCCGGCTCGACGCCATGCCCATGGTGACGTGACCGTTCACGCTGGCGCCCGGCGTCTGGAGCGCGAAGGCGGGTGCCCCGAGCGTGTCTTCGTCGTAGACGATGTCGGCCTGCGCCGTCGCGCCCGCGCCGTGCGGCAGCACCAGGTCGGTGGACTCGACGCGGCCGGTCACGACCGTGCGCTGGAGCGTCCCGCCGACGGTGAGGTCGCCGTGCGCCGTGCCCGCCAGATCCACGAGCGCCGCCGACATGCCGATGCCCGAGCGCCGGGCGGCGCGGACGGCGGCGCCGACGTCGGCGACTTCGAGGGTGAGCGGACCTGACAGCGCCGTCGTGGCCACGTCGCCGCCGGCCCGCCACTGCAGCGTGCCGAAGGCGCGCGCGCTGTCGAGCACGCGATGGTCGTGGCGCGCGAACCAGCGCTCGTTCTCCAGCCGCGCGTCCCAGGTGCCGTCGAGGGCGACGCGGTCGGCGCGCACCAGCGGCGTGCTGCGCCCGGTGGCGCGCAGGCGCAGCGGCGCGGTCCGGCTGTCGCGTCCCAGCGACACGGTGCCCTGCTCCCAGGCGGCCGCGGACACCGGATCCTGATCGTAGAGGGCCAGCGCCATGTCGAGATCGAAGTCGCGGTAGGAACCCGTCAGGTCCGAGCCGCCGGGCTCGCCGAACCGGTAGACGAAGCGTCCGTCGAACACGCCGCGGCGGGCCGTGCCGCCCTGGGGCGGGGTGGTGATGGTGAGCGGCTCGATGACCATGCGCGGCGAGGTCAGGGTGAGCACGCCGGCCAGCCTCACCGCCGGCACGCGGGCGATGGTCATGGCCTCGGAGGCGAACGTGGCCCGCAGTTCGTAGCCGCCGAGCGGACCTTCGAACGTGCCCTCGAAGGTGCCTGGCCCCGAGACCGGCACCGGCGGCGGGGTCCACGCGGCGATGGCGCCGAGGTCGATCCCGCCGGTCAGCGTGAGCGCGAAACGCACGTCGTCGAGCACGCGGTTGATGCGGCCGGCGGCGACGACGTGCGCCTCGGGGAACGGCACGGTGAGCTCTTGCAGCGACACGTTCGAGCCGTCGAAGGCCATGCGTCCGGCGACCGCGCCGCTGGTCGTGGCGCGCTCGCCGATGCGGGCCATCACCGAGGTGGCGGTGATGGTGCCGCTGGCGCCGGCGAAGACGCGGATGTCGCGCTCGCCGAGGTCGGTGCGCAGACCGCGCACCTGCACGTCGATGTCGCCGGTGCGGTCCTCGTAGTCGAGGTCGAGGCCGCGCACCTGCAGGCCGCGGATGTCGAGCCGCCGCGCCACGTCCGGCGGCGGGTTGCCCGAGGACGGCGGCAGGTTCACGAGCACGCCGTTCTCGCGCACGAGCCACACCCGGCCCTCGTCGACCTGCAGATCGGAGAGCCGGACGGTGCCGCGCAGGATGACCCACGGCAGGATGACGGTGACGCGCCGGGCCGAGAAGAACGGCGCGTCGGCGTGACCGGGAGCCGACAAGCGGACATCGTCGATCGACACGCGGCCGGTCACCAGGTTGTAGGTCGAGCGAACCGGCCGCCAGGTCGAGACCCCAACGTTCGGTCACCTGCCGCACGACCCAATCGCGGCTCCAACGGGCGACGGGGGGCGTGTGGACAAGCAGAAGCGCTGCCCCGACGAGCGCCACCACTCCGGCGACCGCCCAGGCGAGGCGGCCTGGGATTCTCGACCTCACCTTCCCATCATACGGGGGCTGCCGCCCGAGCGGACTCGAGCGGACCCGCAGCGATGCTGATACCATCTCATCTGGAGGCAACATGGGTGTACGCAAGTGGCTGAGGTTCGGCGTGACCATGGCGATCGGACTGGCGGCTGCGGCCGTGGGCCGCGCCCAGAGCGGGGTGGAACTCGCGGTCGGCGATCAGGCGCCCAACTTCACGCTGCGCGGATCCGACGGCACGACGCACACGCTGGCCGACTACCGGGGCAAGAGCGCGGTCGTGCTGGCGTGGTTCCCCAAGGCGTTCACCGGTGGTTGAACGATCGAATGCAAGTCGCTCCGTGAGAGCGGCGAGGCGATTCGAGCCTTCAAGGTGGCCTACTTCGCCGCCAGCGTCGACACCCCGGAAGAGAACACCCGGTTTGCCGCGCACGTCGAGGCCGACTATCCCATCCTGGCCGACCCGACCAAGGCCACCGCGGCGCGCCTACGGCGTGCTCGGCTCGTTCGGCGTGGCCAGCCGCTGGACCTTCTACATCGGCGTGGACGGCAAGATCCTGCACATCGACAAATCGGTGAAGGTCTCGAGCGCCGGACCGGACGTGGCCGCGAGGCTGGCCGAGCTCGGGATCGACAAGCAATAGACCGCCGTCCTTACGGCACGACCACGGTGAGGTCGGCCGTGGCCGATCCGAGGCCGGCGGCGTTGAAGGCGCGGACCCGCAGGTAGTAGGTGCCCGGTGGCGCGCCGGGCACGACGAGCGTGGCCGCGGCGGTGTGGGCCACCGCGTCGACGCCGCCCGGCGTGGCGCCGCCCTCGACCTGATAGCCAGTCGGCGTGCCGCCGCTGACTGGCGGCGTCCACGCCATGGTCACGACGTTCCCCGCGACGCCGGCGGTGAGGCCGGTCGGGGCCTCGGGCACGGCCACGCTGCCGTCGAGCCTGACCGCGACTTCGTTCGAGACCGGCCCGATGCCGCACGCGTTCACGGCGCGGACGCGCACGTAGTAGAGGCCGGGCGGCGCCGAGACGGTCAGCGCAGTGTGGTTCGGCAGCAGGGCCGAGCCGAGATCCGCCGACCCGGCGACTGCCCCGCCTCGGCCAGGTAGCCCGCCGCCGTTGCCGCCGCGCCCCAGGCCAACGACACCGACGTGCCGGCCGTGGTGAAGGTGAGCGGACCGGGCGCCGGTGGCGCCACGAAGCATCCGGCCTGTATCGCCACCTCGTTGGACGGCGCGCTCGTGCCGTCGGCGTTCCGGGCCACGACGGTGAGGTAGTAGAGGCCGCTCGGCGCGTTCACGGTGAAGCTCGTCGGGCCGCGGAAGACGAGCGACCCCAGGTTCGCTCGCGCCCGGCGCGGTGCCGGCATGGAGGGTGTAGCTCGACGGCGCGCCGCCGGTCGCGGCGCGGTTCCACGACACGTCCAGGCGGTTGCCGGTGGCCACCGCGGTCAGCGTCGGCGGATCGGGCGGGTTGCCGGGGAGCGCGTCGTAGTAGTCGATCCTGCCCTCGAAGGCGGGCAGGTGGACCAGTCCGCGATCGTCGCCGACGACGTCGCCCCACACCGTGGCGCTCGTGGTCGGCGCCGCCGCCTCGGGGTCGTATTCCAGGCCGGCATAGAGCCGCCCGGCGACGAACGCCGCGCTCGTCGGGACGGTGCCGCCGGTCGGACCGAACGGCGTGAGTTGCGTGTCCGGGATGGTGGTGGCGCCGACGAGCGGGGCGCCGAAGGTGACCCCGGCCACGAAGACTTGCGCGCCGTCGGTGGCCAGCCCGTAGATGCGCGTGTCGCCGAGCACGAACATCTCCGGCTGGGTGAGCCCGCCGGTCACGGCGTCCACGGCGGCAAAGCCGGGACGGAACTGCCCGCTCACCGAGGTGAAGTCGCCGCCCAGATAGACGGTGCTGCCGAGGACGAGCATGCGCGCGGAAGAGCGTGACCGTTTCCAGGTTGTCGAGAGCCGGCGCCCACGGCCGCAAGGCCCCGTCGGCGCCCACGGCGGCTACTGCCCGCCGCGCCGTGGCCGGGAAGGTCGACACCCGACAGCGAATCGAACTCGCCGCCCAGGTAGAGCGTGCCGTTGCTGATGGCCAGCGCCTTCACGGTGCCCGGCAGCCCGCCGCTCCGCGACACGACGAGCCGCCAGTTCTGATCGACGTCGGCCGAGACCACGTCGGCGCGCCGCACCTCGCCGCTCGTGGCGCTGGCGAAGTAGACGTGCCGATCGTCGGCGGCGATGGCCGAGACCGGCGTGGGCTGGTGCAGCAGGACGCGGGCCGCGTCGTTGGGGTCCCACGGCGTGGCGAGACCGGTGGCGCGATCGACGGCGGCCAGGTAGCGCCGGGTGACCAGGTTGGTGCCGGTCGGCCGCGACATCAGCAGCCCGGTCCGCGAATACTCGAGCGGCGTGACCAGGAACGGCGTCGGGTCCCAGCTCTCGAGCGCGCCGGCGGCGGTCGACAGCGCGGCCACGCCCGGCGCGATCGACGCCGGCCACGACGCTCGAAGTCGCCGCTGACGTAGAGCCGCTGGCCGTCGGTGGCCAGTTGGGTCAGCGCCGGCACGTAGGGCAAGCCGGTGGGATCCGGCACACGGCGCGTCAGCGGGGCCGGCGTCCAGGTGGGATCGAGCGCGCCGGTGGCCAGGGCCACGGCCGCCGGCTGGGCCACGGCCTGACCGTTGACGGTGCCGGTGGTGAGGAACACGCGCGAGCCCGCCACCTCCATGTCGACCAGGCCGGGCACGACCGGGGCGGTCCAGCCGCTCTTGGGGGCCAGGGTGGTGAGATCGTAGGCTTCGAGCGTGTTCACCGGCGCCGGCCGCAACCGGTAGAGCGTCTGATCGCGAATCCACGAGCGGGCGCCGTTGGCTTCGTCGGTGAGGAAGGTCAGCGTCTGCGTCAGTTCGAGCGTGGCCGGGGCCACGGCGCCAAGGGTGTAGGCGCCGGCAAAGCCGCCGCGCACCCGCGCGATGACGTGCGTGGACGAGACGCCGAGGAAGCCGATCTCGCTGAGGTTGTCGAAGAACTGGAAGGCGAGGTGGGCCCCGGTCGAAGCGTCGTAGGCCGCCACCTGCGCGCGCAGGAAGCAGGTCGGGCCGAGCACCGCGTTCGACGCCAGCACCACGTTGCCGACGCGCACCGGCAGTCCGATGGTGAGGTCGTCGGGATTGGCCGGATCGATGGCCGGGGCGGCAAACTGGCGATCCCACAGGCAGTCGTCGCCGATGCGGACGATGGTGGTGCCGGCGCGGCGGCGTGAAGACGCCGTCGGCATCGGCGAAGGCGTCGTCTTCGCGCCTGGTGACGAGCAGGCCGCCGCGGCCGTCGGGATTGCCGTTGAGGGCCCGGGGCGTGGTCGACCGGGCGCACTGCGGCAGCACCTGGCCGGTGACGAAATCGTAGAACTGATCCTCGGTCGTCGACGGCGAGTAGAGCTGGGTGAAGGTGCCGCCGACGTAGACGAGGCCGCCGCTGCAGGTGCGCGGTGGTGATGCCGCCGTTCAGTTGCCAGGCCGGCGTGGGCGCGACATCGGCGCCGACGCGGCCGCTGGCCGCGGCCAGCGCCAGGACCAGCGTCAGTAGAGCGCCGGTGGCGCGGCGGAGAGCCTCAGGCTTCCTCACTCCACCCTTGTACCACGGCCGCCGCGGGCACGACGCGCGTGAACTGGCCGCGCTGCATGCAGCTCGCGGCCCTTGCCGCCGCGGCCGGTCACCTCGTACTTGCCGGTGCTCACGGTCTGCTCGGCGCCGCGCGAGGTCTCGACCACCATCAGGTCGCGATCGCCGGTGGAGGCCACGAAGCCGAGCACCCGGTCGTCGTCGGCGACCTTGAGCAGGATCACGCCCTTGCCCGGACCGCCCAGGAAGTTCACCTCGCTGACCGGGCACAGGATGGCGCGGGCGGCGCGAGTCACGGCAATGAGCGTCTCGTCGCCGGTGGCCAACGCGACGCCGACCACCTCGGCGCCCTCGGCCGGGCGCGCGTAGCGGCGTCCGGAGCGCGTGCTCGGCTCGGCCACGTTGGCCAGCGAGAAGCGCAGGCTGTAGCCGTCGCTCGTCACCGCCACCGCGTGCACCGGCGGCACCGGCACGTCGGCGTCGGCCATGGTGGCCGGCTCGTCGTCGCCGCCGGGGTTGGCCCGGCCGATGTCGCCGATGGCCCGCGGATCGAGGCTGTAGGCCGCCACCACGCGCTCGTTGTCCTTGAACTTGAAGAGCCGCTGCACCGGCTCGCCGTAGCCGGTCGAGGCCGGCACGTCGATGACCCGGGCGGTGTAGGCGACGCCGAAGTTGGTGAAGAACACCACCGTGGCCCGGGTGCTGCCGGCCATCGCCGCCAGCACCGCGTCGCCCTCGCGCAGGCGCGTCGTCGCCAGGTCCTTCACGTCCTTCTGCCGCTTGACCCAGCCGTCGCGCGAGACGATGACGACGTTGTCCTCGTCGACGATGAAGGCGTCGGGCGCGTATTCGGTCTCGTCGGCCTGCTCGATGGCGGTGCGGCGGGCGTCGCCGTAGGTCTTCTGCACCTCTTCGAGCTCCTCGCGCACCAGCCGCCACCGGGCGGCGTCGTCGGCCAGCAGCGCGTTGATGGCGCGCATCCGGCTGCGCTTCTCCTTCAGCTCGTTCTGGATGACCAGGATCTCGAGCCGGGCCAGGCGATAAAGCTTGAGTTCGAGGATGGCGTCGGTCTGGGCCGCGTCGAGCGAGAAGCGCGTCATGATCTTCTCGGCCGCGTCGGCCTTGCCGTCGGACTTGCGGATGATGCGGATGATCTCGTCGAGCGCGTCGAAGACCTTCTCGAAGCCCTCGAGGATGTGGATGCGCTTCTGCAGCTGCTGCAGCTCGTGTTCGAGCCGGCCGGTCACCACCTCCAGCCGGAAGTGCAGGAAGTGCCAGAGCATCTGCTTCAGGTCGAGCCGCTCCGGGCGGCCCGCTTCGGCGTTCTCGGTGGGCACGAGACAGGTGAGGTTCACCGCGAAGTTGGTCTGCAGCGGCGTGTGCTTGAACAGATACGCCATGACCATCTTCTCGTCGGCGTCGCGCTTCATCTCGATGGCCGATCCGCACGTCGTCGGTCGACAGATCCTTCACGTCGAGCAGGTGCGGCAGCTTGCGCGACAGCACGATGTCGCCGATGCGCTCGACCAGCACCGACTTGTCCACCATGTAGGGGATGCTGGTGATGTAGATGGTCTTCTCGGCGCGGCCGACCGGGCCGGCCTCCCAGGTGGCGCGCAGCCGGATGCCGCCGCTGCCGGTGCGATAAAGCTCCTTCAGCTCGTCGGGGGTGTTCAGGATCTGGCCGCCGGTCGGGAAGTCCGGCCCCTTGACCCAGCGGCACAACTGCGCCACCGACAGGTCGGGATTGTCGAGCAGCTTGACCAGCGCCTGGCACACCTCGGTCAGGTTGTGCGGCGGGATGTTGGTGGCCATGCCCACGGCGATGCCGGTGGCGCCGTTGACGAGCAGGTTGGGGATGCGCGACGGCAGCACCACCGGCTCGGTCTTGGTGCCGTCGTAGTTGGGCCGGAACGGCACCGTCTCCTGCTCGATCTCCTGCAGGATCTCGTCGGCGATGCGCGCCAGGCGGCATTCGGTGTAGCGCATGGCCGCGGCCCGGTCGCCGTCGAGCGAGCCGAAGTTGCCCGAGCCGTCCACCACCGGATAGCGCAGCGAGAAGGGCTGGGCCATGCGCACCAGGGTCTCGTAGAGCGCCGAGTCGCCGTGCGGGTGGTAGTTGCCCATCACGTCGCCGACCACCTTCGCGCACTTGCGGTGCTTGGTGTCGGCGGTGAGGTTCTGCTGCCACATCGTGAACAGGATGCGGCGCTGCACCGGCTTGAGCCCGTCGCGCACGTCGGGCAGGGCCCGCGAGGTGATGACCGACAGGGCGTAGTTCAAGTAGCGGCTCTGCGCCGCGTCGGGCAGCGACACCGCGCCCGAACCGTCACCGGGCGTGGAGCCGCCACTGCTGCCGCCGGTCGGCCGCGGGCGGCGCGGGCGGCGCGGGAGGCGTAGCGCTCTCGGGCGAGGCGTCGTCGGTCGGCGAGTCGAACAGCGAAGGTTCGGGTTTGCGCTTGGCCATCGGAGGCGGGGAACTCTAGGAAAGGGGGCCGGCCGCGGCTCATGAGAAGCCGGGCGGCAGCATGGCCGGACCGAGCCGCTGACCGCGAGTGTCAGTATACGACAGCGGTCTTCGGCCGGCCGGGGCCGGCGCGCCGGTCACACGCCGGGAACGAGCTTGCCCGGATTCATCAGATTCCGCGGATCCAGCGCGCGCTTGATGGCGCGCATCACCTCGAGCGAGGCGCCGTGTTCCTGCTCGAGGTACTTCAGCTTGCCCATCCCCACGCCGTGCTCGCCCGAGCAGGTGCCGCCGAACTTGAGAGCGCGTTCGACCAGACGGTGATTGGCGGCGGCGACGCGCGCCAGTTCGTCGGGGTCGTCGGGGTCGAGCATGAAGATCAGGTGGAAGTTGCCGTCGCCGGCGTGGCCGACGAGCGGCGCCACCAGGTTCGAGGCCTTCAGGTCCGCCTGGGTCTCGACGATGCACTCGGCCAGGTGCGCAATCGGCACGCAGATGTCGCTCGTCCAGGCCTTGGCCCCCGGCCGTGAGGCGATGGTGGCGTAGAGCACGTTGTGCCGCGCCTCCCACAGCCTGGCGCGTTCCTCGAGCGAGGTCGTCCAGGTGAACGACGTGGCGCCGTGGCCGTCGGCCACCTCGCGCACGATGCGGGCGTGTTCCTCGACCACCGCCTGGCTCGGCCCGTGGAACTCGAAGAACAGCGTCGGCACCTCGGGAAACGCCGTCTTCGAAAAGCGGTTGACGATGGCCAGCTGGGCCTCGTCGATGATCTCGATGCGCGCCACCGGCACGCCCAGCTGGATCGTCTCGATCACCGTGGTGGCCGCGCCGGCCATCGACTGGAAGCCGCACACCGCCGTGGACACCGCCTCGGGCCGGCCGTAGAGCCGCAGCGTCACCTCGGTGATGACGCCGAGCGTGCCCTCGGAGCCGACGAAGAGCCGCGTCAGGTCGTAGCCCGACGACGACTTGCGGGCGCGGCCGCCGGTCGTGACGACGGTGCCGTCGGCCAGCACCACGGTGAGCCCGAGCACTGTCTCGCGCATCGTGCCGTAGCGCACGGCCGCGGTGCCCGAGGCGCGCGTGGCGGTCATGCCGCCGATGGTCGCGTCGGCGCCGGGGTCGACCATGAACATCAGGCCGGTGTTCTTCAGGTGGTCGTTGAGCTTGCGGTGCGTGAGGCCGGCCTGCACCGTGACGTCCATGTCGTCGGCGCTGAGGCGCAGCACCCTGGTCATGCGCGTCAGGTCGATGGAGACGCCGCCGTGGATGGCGTTGACGTGGCCCTCGAGCGAACTGCCGATGCCGAACGCGATGATCGGCGCGCCGTGCGCGGCGCAGATGCGGACGGCCGCGCTCACCTCCTCGGTGGTCTCCGGAAAGACCACGGCATCGGGCTCGGCGGCGGCATGCCACGACTCGCCGTGGCTGTGGTGGCCGCGCACGGCAGCGGCGGTGGACAGGCGATCGCCGAGCGCGGCGCGCAGGTCCGCGACCAGGGACTGAAGGACGGCAGGGGCTAGGGCCATGGCGGGACGGCGCCCAGTATACGCCGCGGCTTCTTCGTCGTAGAGTGGCGGGGTGACGCTGCCCCGGCTTCCGCGCCGTCCGCCGCCCCGTCGTGCTCACGGGCGTCGCCGTGGCGCTGGCCGCGCTGCTCGGCTTCGGCAGCGAGGGGCTGGCGCGGCAGCGCCGGCTGGGCATGTCGAACCGCTTCCCCCAGCCCACCGACGCCAGCTTCGACGGCGGCTTCAACTTCTGCCGCGTCGGCCTTCCAGACCGGACGCCGCCGCGGCTCGGGCTGGAGCGTCGACTACCCGCGGGCCGACGTGAACCTGTCGATTCGCCTGTCCGAGCTGACGCGCACCCGCGTCAGCTTCGACGCGGCGCGGGAACCGCGCCACTTCGTGGTGCAGCTCACCGACCCGTCGCTCTTCCGCTGCCCGTTCGTGATGATGACCGAGCCCGGCGGGCTGGTGCTCGACGAGTCGGAGGTGCTGCCGCTGCGCGACTACCTGCAGAAGGGCGGGTTCCTGTGGGCCGACGACTTCTGGGGCACGGCGGCCTGGGAGAGCTTCGAATACGCAGATGCGGCGCGTCCTGCCGGCCGGCCAGTATCAGATGCGCGATCTCGACCCCGGGCACCCGATCTTCCACACGCAGTTCCAGGTCGATGACGTGAAGCAGATCCCGTCGATCAACTTCTGGGCCGGCACCGGCGGCGCCACCTCCGAGAACGGCAGCGACAGCCGCGTGCCGCACGCCCGGGCCTTCCTCGACGAGCACGGCCGCATCCTGGCGCTGGCCACGCACAACACCGACTACGGCGATTCGTGGGAACGCGAGGGCGACGATCCCGACTACTTCTACGCCTTCTCGGTGGACGGCTACGCCTTCGGCGTGAACGTCGTGCTCTACGCCTTGACCCACTGATGCTGCAGCGCGGGCACAGCGACACTTTTCGCGTCGGAGCCGACGGCTGGCTGGCCGGGGCTGCCTTTCTGGCGCTGGCCGTCGCCAGCACCTGGCCGCTGGCGGGCAGCCTCACCTCGAGCCTGCCGGGCGACTACGGCGACCCGCTCTTTGTCACCTGGGTGATGGCCTGGGTGGCGCGCCACCTCACGCGCGCCCTCACCGGCGATTTCGCGGCGCTCGCCGCGATGTGGGACGCGCCCATCTTCACCCCCGAGGCCAATACCCTGGCCTTCTCCGAACACTTCGTCGGCCAGGCCGTGCAGGCGCTGCCCGTCTACTGGCTCACCGGCAATCCGCTGCTCGCCTACAACCTGGTGTTCCTGGCGACGTTCGTGCTGTCGGGCCTCGGCGCCTATCTGCTGGTGCGCGAGCTGACGGGCAGCCGCCTCGGCGGCCTGGTGGCCGGGGTGCTCTTTGCGGTCAACGACTTCCGCACGGCGTCGCTGTCGCACCTGCACACGCTGTCGGCGCAGTGGGTGCCGCTGGCGTGTCTGGGCCTGTGGCACTTCGCGCGCTCGGGTTCACGCCGGGCCCTGGCCTTCGCGGCCCTCAGCGTGCTCGCGCTCAACGCCTCGAGCGGCTACTACATGCTCTACTGCGACCCGCTGATTGGCGCCTTCGGCCTGGTGGTGCTGGCCCGCCACACCGCCTGGCGGACGCGCCGCGGCTGGATCGCCCTGGGCGTGGCCGGCGCCGCGGTGGCGATGGTGCAGCTGCCGCTCGTGCTGCCCTACCTGGAACTGCAGCGCGTGCACCAGTTCGCCCGCACGCGCGCCGAACTGGAGTTGTATTCCTATTCGCTCGACCTTTATCGATCGCGGCTGCCGTATCTGGCGCCGATGCTGGCGCTGGCGGCGGCCAGCGGCCTGGGCTGGCGGAGCAAGGGCGTGGGGCTGCGCTGGGCGATCGGGTTCTTCGCCGGCGCCGGCATCCTGGGCTGGTGGCTGTCGCTCGGCCCGGTACCGCGGCTGAACGGCGCCCCCGTGGGCCTGCCCGGCCTCTACACGCTGCTCTTCGACTACGTGCCGGGCTACTCGGGCCTGCGCGTCGCCGGCCGCGTGGCGGTGGTGCTGCTGACGGCGCTGGCGGTGCTCGGCGGTATCGGCGCGGCGCTCCTGGCGCGTCGCGCCGGACGCGCCGGCGCGAGCCTGGCGGTGGCCGTTGCCGCCGCGCATCTCTACCTGCAGTGGATGGGCCCGATTCCGCTCGACCGCCCCATCCACGGAGCCGGTGTGAACCCGGCCCCGGCCTACCTGCGGCCCGCCCAGGACGCGCCGCTGATCTACCGCTTCCTGGCCACGACGCCGCCCTCGGCCGTGCTCGCGGAGTTCCCGTTTGGCGACCCGGGCTACGAACTGCGCTACATGTACTTCGGGCTGATGCACGAGCGCCGGCTGCTCAACGGCTACAGCGGGTTCTTCCCGCTGTCCTACCGCAATCGCGCGGCGCTGCTGAAGGATCCCCCGGCCGCCCCCGAGGCGGCCTGGGCCGCTCTCGCCCCGGCTACCCACGTGCTGGTCCACACCGGCGCGTGGGACGACAGCCGCCGCACTACGATTGGAGAGTGGCTGGAAGGCCACGGCGCCAGGCGGCTGGCGGCGCGCGACGGCGCCGTGCTGTGGCAGCTGCCCGCGTCCCGTTGACCCCGTAGAGGAGCCCGACATGTTCAACGCCATTCTCGTCGTGCTGCTGGCGGCCGCGCCGGCGCAGGAACCCGGCACGAAGAAGATCCCCAGCGACTCGGTGGAAGTGGGCGCCCGCGGCTGCTTCAAGGGGCGCGTCTTCGCCGCCGGCGAACGCACCGAAGAGGAAGGCGTGCGCCTCGGTCCCGACATCTCCGGCCACAGCTTCCGCGTGGCCGCGCCGAAAGCGGTGATGGCCGACGTGAAGAAGCACAACGGCCACTACGTCGAGGTCGTCGGCATCATCAAGAAGGCCGACCTCGGCGAACACCTGCTCGGCGCGCGGGTCGGCAGCGCGCGGGTGGTCATCGGGCAGCCCGGCCGCGATCCCTCGCGCGGGTCGCTGCCCACGCCGGTGGCCGTGCCGGTCATCGACGTGACGGTGGTGAAGTTCCTCTCCGAGGAATGCCCCATCAGGTAGAACGCGGACGGCTACGGGATGACGAGCGACGCCTCGGCCGAGGCCGGTGAGACGCCGCAGGCGTTGGCGGCCACGACCCGCAGGAAGTACGGCCCCGGCGGCACGGCGCCGGCGGCGGCGGTGGTGTCGCCGGTGAAGTCGACCGCGCCGATGTCGGTGGCCCCGCTCACGGTGCCGGCCTGCAACTGGTAGGTCGCCGGAATCGCGCCGCTGGCCGCGGCGTTCCAG
Source organism: uncultured Acidobacteriota bacterium (assembly GCA_963834325.1). Lineage (GTDB taxonomy): Bacteria > Acidobacteriota > Vicinamibacteria > Vicinamibacterales > UBA2999 > CADEFD01. The sequence continues at coordinate 1,343,058 of CAWIBL010000011.1, read as the reverse complement.
CGCACGGTCAGCAGCGTGGACTGCGCCGAGGCGGTCAGCCCGGTGGGCGCGGCGGGGATGGTGCACACGCCAGGACCGGGCGCGATCACGGCCTCGTTGGAGGCCACGCTGGCGCCCGCGGCATTCACCGCGACGACCCGCACGAAGTAGGTGCCCGGCGGCGCGTTCACCGAGAACGAGCGAACCGACGGCGCCACCGGCGCGACCCCGAGGTCGGTCAGGCCGGCCGCAGTGCCCGCCTGCACGTGGTAACCGGCAATCACCGGCCCCAGCGGATTCTCGGTCCACTGCAAGGTCACCGCCGTGCCCTGCACCGTGGCCAGGAGGGAAAGCGGAGCCAGCGGCGGGGCCGCCTCGCCGGCCGCGACCGCCACCTCGTTCGAGGCCTCGCTCACGCCGGCCGGCGTGTGGGCGCGGATCCGCAGGTAGAAGACGCCGCTTGGCGCGACGAGCGTGTGGGTGAGGACCTCGCCGAGCGCGAGGACGCCGAGCGTGGTACCGGGGGTGTAGCCGGCTTCGAGGTGATAGCCGGCCACCGGCTCGCTGGCGGCCGAGACCGGCGGCTCCCAGGTGAAGACCAGCGTGTTGCGGATGACGACGGCCGTCAGGTTCCGCGGCGGGCTGGGCACGGTGGAAAGGGCCACCGTCACGACGAAGCTGGTCGTGGCGGTGAGGACCCCGTCGCTGGCCGTCAGCGTGATCGTCGAGGAGCCCAAGGCGCCCACGCTCCGCACCGCGACCGCGCGCTCGATGCCGGTGCCGCTGAGGGTGATGTTTGCGACCGGGATCACGGCGGTATTCGACGAGGCCGCCGTGACGACGACGGCCGCGCCCTCGGGATCGCCGACCTGGAACGCGAGGGCGCCGGTGGTGGCGCCAGAGCCGGCATCGAACAGCGTGCGATCGGCCGGCACCACGCCGAAGAGCGGCGCCTGATTGACCCCGGAGCCGAGGGTGATCGCCGAGGCCAGCGACGCGGTCTGGCCATCGGGGTTGGTCACCGTCAGCGGGCGCGGGCCCAGAGGTGCGTCGGCGGCGATGTCGAGGGTGAGAGTGAGCGACGTGGGGCTGGTGACGACGGCGCCGGTGACGGTCACGCCGGGGCCGAACGACGCCGCGAGCCGGCGCGGGAAGCCGGGGCCCGGATCGAAGAAGCCACGGCCGCCGCTGGCCGATCCGGTCACTCTGACGGCCACGCCCGTCCGGCCGGTGGCGATGGTGCCCGGCGACACCGAGGTGATGATCGCCGGCGGCGGCGCCAGCAGCCGGGTCAGGCGCACGGCGTAGGAATTGGGCGCGTTGGCGTACTGCTGGAACGTCCAGAACGTCATGTCGTCGTCGGGATCGACACTGGTGGAGGAATAGTCGCCCCACCGCTGCGTGACGCCGTTGCCCTGGATCTGGTAGACGGACGTCGCGTTGCTGTAGGTCACGGGCGCTTCCATGAAGCCGGCGGGAGCGCCGGCGAGCCGGCCCGTCACGGCGGCGTTCGCAAACGAACTCGCGCCCGAGCGCGACATGCCGAGCGCCACGTGCCCCTGACCGTTGGGCATGAGTGCGCCCATCCAGAAGCTGAGCGGGTTGTCCGGCGCACTGTCGAACACCGTGCCCGCCTGCGCCACCGACACCGCCCCGTCGAGATCGCGCAGCTCGTACCAGCGCACGCCGTTGCGTTGCCCGCCCGACCCGGCCGCGCCGGATTCGTTGACTTCGATCTGGTGATTCGTCCACAGGCGGCCGTTGCGGATGACGGCGTGCAGCAGGCGGTCGTCGAGGCCATCGAGTTGCGCGCTGCTCCCCGGCTGGGGGACGTCGCGCGGCGCCCAGGTCGCGGGCACCGTGACGGTGACGTCGGCCGACAGGCTGGGCGACGATCCGGGATTGGCGACGCGGCGCAGCACGAGCGTGCCGAATTGCAGGTTGTCGACGCCGATGAAATACCCGGTGTCGGTGTTGGCGTCGAAGTTGTCGACGCCCTGCGGCGTGTAGATGCCGCGGCTCGACGAACTGGGCAGGACGGCGTCGAAGGGCGCCACCGTGAGCTCGCCGCCGATGAGCGCGGTCTTGTTGAGCACGTAGAGCGAGGTCGAATCGAAGGCCAGGGTCGGCACGCCGGTGCCGCAGAACTGGTTGACGCCGATGTAGAGCGCATCCTCGTCGAGGCCGAGCGTGGGATAGTCGCCCAGGCACGAATTGGCGCCGCCGACACCGCCCTGCCGGCGCGTGTTGGTCCACTGGAAGAACGTCCACGACGTGCCGGCCACGATCGTCCCGCTCGTGGCCGCCGTGTTGCCCACCGCCACCAGGTAGCGGTTGGGCAGGGCCACGGTGATCATGATCACGAACCAGCGGCGGGTGCGGCGGTCGTAACGCACGCGCGGATCCGAGGTGCCGGCGCCGTTCGTCACCGCCGAGAAGAAGATGCCCGAGTCGACGTCGAGGACGCCGTCGCGGGCGCCGGTCTGCTTGTTGACGGTACGAATGCGCCCGTTCAGCCCGGCCAGGAACTGCGTCGGTCCGATGTCGCCCTGGGTGTCGGGCGGCAGCGCGCCGGTGTCGGCCACGGTCGCCACGTCCACGGTGGGCGCGGCGACGGACTGCGCCGCCCGCGGCTCCGGCTCGCGATCGGCGGCGGGGGCCACCGGGTCGGGCAGCGCGTCGGGATTCTGCAGCAGGTTCGTCCGGTCGGGCGCTACCTTCCGAAAACGCGGCGCCGCCAGATCCAGGGCGCGGCGCGGGGTGCGCGCCGCCTCGGCCATGATCTCGGCCGTGGTCCGGACGAGGCCCGGGGCGCCCAGCCACGGCTGGGCCGGGGTGTCGAGCGCGGTCACGCCCACCGGTCCGTCCACCCCGGCTACCGCCGGCGGTCCGATTCGCAGCGGCTGCTCCTGCAGGCGCGGTCCGGTCGCCGCCGGCGGCGGGTGGGAACACGCCGGCGAGATCAGAAGCGCACCGAGGGCCACACAGGTCAGGAACAGTGATTTCATAAAGAACTGCAGACGGGGCCGAGCGTCGAGGATCGGCCTTCTTGCGGGGGCGCGGCCGCCGCGGGCCGCGGCTGTCCGGGCACGGCTGCTAGGATCGGGAAATGCCCACGAGCGCCCCGGGCTTCTCGGCCCAGACCCTCAAGTTCCTGCGCGCCCTCAAGCGAAACAACACCCGCGAGTGGTTCCACGAGCGGCGCGCCGACTACGACCGGCACGTGCACGCCCCCATGCTGGCCATCGTGGAGCGCCTGGCCGAGGATCTGCCGCGCGTGGCCCCGGGGTTCCAGGCCGGACCGAAGGTGTCGCTCTTCCGGCCGTGGCGCGACACGCGGTTCAGCGCCAATCAGGCGCCGCTCAAGACCAACGTGGCGGCGGTGTTCCCGTATCGCGGGATGGCGCGGATGGAAGGCGCGGCCCTCTACTTCGAAGTGGCGCCCGAACACGTGTGGATCGGCGGCGGCCTTTATTCGCCCGATGGGCCGACGCTGCATGCCGTGCGCACGCATATCGCCGAACGGCATCGCCAACTGGCGCGCCTCGTGGCCGCACCGGCCTTCAAGAAGTACCTGGGCGCGATGCAGGGCGACAAGACCAGGCGCATGCCGCGCGGCTTCGACGCAGGACATCCGGCCGCCGACCAGCTGCGCCACAAGCAGTTCATGGCGGCGCGCGAAGAAGCGCCTGATTTCGCCGTGCGCCCGGACTTCTACCCGCAACTGCTCGCGACCTTCCAGGCGATGGCGCCGTTTGTGACCTACCTGAACGGGCCGATCGTGGAGATGCGCCGCGCCGCCCACCGCGATCCCCTGGCCGCGGAGCGGCTGGAGGCATCGCGGCGGCGACGGTAGCGCACACGTCGAGCGCGGCGGGCGTCGAGACGGCCGGCGGCGCGGGACGGGTGGAAGGCTAGATATGACAGCCCGGATGACGGCAGTTGCAGTGCAACTCCGTCTCTGGCGCCGTCTTGCAGTAGTCGCTGCAGAACTTCTGTCCCGCGGGCACGACGCAGTCGCAACTGGGGTGGGCGCAGTTCTGTTGTGGAGTCGTCGTGGGCTCAGCCATCAGTTCCCTCGCTTTCTGCACTCCATTATGCGGGCGCTGGGCCGGTCCTTAACTCAGCCGCACCACATTGCGCCCGGTGACACTTGGTGATGTAGTGGGGTCAGGCATCCTGGAGGTCCCATGCGCCCGCAGCGCTCCCCATTGTTCGTCGTCCCCCTGCTTTTCCTGGCGCTCGTCTGGCTGGGGGCCGGGCCGAGTCGAGTTTTCGCGCAGGCACCGCCAATCGTGCTTGGGGCCACCGTGGCGCAGCGCCACGAGGCCGCCCGGGCCCTGGTGCCGCTGCTGAACGAGGTCAAGGCGCACGCCGAGCCCGGGGCCACGCTGAGGCCGGGGTCGGCGCCGAATTCGCCCTTCACCGGGCAGCCGTCCACGCTCTTTGCCTTCACCCTCAGCAAGCGCTCGGTCCCGGTCGATCCCCGGGTCGTCGAGGCCATGGACCGGTTGCTCGCCTGGAACATCGGGGCCAGCGACGGCAACGGCGCCGACGAGAACACGCGTCTCTTCGACCGGTGGCTGGTCGAGCTCGAGGCGCGCTCCTCGGGCGCGCTGCGCCTCAAAGGCGAAGCAGGGCTGTGCGACGTCAACTGCGTGGTCGCCCGGATGACCACGCTGAACGAGGCCTGGGGCAGCTCGCCGAAGAACCGCGCCGACGTGCGCGACGAGATGATCCTCGAGGCGTTGAAGGTCGCGGTGCTGTCGCCCTGACCGATGCCGCGGGCCTGGTGGCTGGCTGGAGCTTCGCCCCCCGCCCGGGTCAGACCGCGCGTTTCGCCGCGCCGAGTGTGGCCACGGCAAAGAGCACGCCGCCGACCGCCAGCGCCGCCGCGCCGGCCAGTAACTGCTGCAACGTGGCGCCGGCCAGGATGCTCGACGAGATCAGGATGGCAATCACCGGAATGACCGGGCCGAACGGCACGGTGAAGTTGGCCGGGGCCACGCGCGTGGCCATGTCGGCGCGACGCAGCCGCAAGGTGGCGCCGCAGGCCGACAGGTAAACGACCAGCCGGGCCACCGCGCTCACCGCCGCCAGGAACACGAACGAACCGCTGAGCGCCAGCCCGACGAGCACGATCGACGTGAACCAGATGGCCACGTGGGGGGTGCGATACACGGGATGCACCCGGCCGAACACCGGCGGCAGGTCGCCGTTCTCGGCCAGCGCGAACACGGTGCGCGAGCCCGAGAGCAACTGCCCCATGTTGTTGCCGGTCATCGACACGACCGAGCCCACGCTCACGAGCAGGCCGCCGAACACGCCCATCACCAGGGCCGAGGCATCGGCAATGGGCGTGCGCGTGGCCCCGATGTCCGGCAGCAGCCCGGTGGCCACCGCCGCGGTCAGCGTCATCACCGCCGACACGACGAGGATCACGGCGACAAACGCAAAAGGCACGTCCTTCTTCGGATTCGACGCTTCGCCGGCCGGGATGCCGGTGACCTCGTAGCCGCCGTAAGCGAAGATCAACAGCAACGCCGCGGTGCCCAGCTGCGCCAGCGGCACCGGGCCCGACGGCACGGTGCGCGTCAGGTCGGCGAACCACACGCCGACGAGGATGAAGAGCGCCAGCGGCACCAGCTTGCCGATGGTGAAGAAGTTGACCAGCCACGAGGTCTGGCGGATGCCGCGCAGGTTGGCCCAGGTGAGGCCGCCGAGCACCGCCAGAATTACCGCGGTTCTCGGCACGCCGGTGGACACGACCGGCCAGTAGTAGCCGAGGGCCACGGCCAGGCCGTTGATCACCGACGCGCCGCTCGTGACGCGGCTGAACCACAGCATCCAGCCGACCTCGAAGCCGACGAAGCGGCCGAAGGCCGCCCGCGCCGGGCCGATCGGCCCGCCCGTGCTGTCGAACCGGCTGCCGACTTCGGCAAAGCACAGGGCCACGAACATCGACGCCAGGCCGACGCCGAGGAACATCAGCGGCGCCCAGTCGCCGACCAGCCGCGCGACATCGGCGGGCAACAGGAAGATGGCGGCGCCAATCACCTGGTTGACGCCGATGGCGGTGAGGTCCCACTTGCCGAGCGCGCGCCGCAGTCCGGGCGTGGCCGGCGGCGCGGCGGCAACCGGCGTCGCCACTAGCGGGCCACCCACGCGGCGTAGAGTTCGGGGCGGCGGTGTCGCAGGAACAGCGTTCGGGCCGGGCCGCGGTCGTTGGCGCCGAGGTCGATGTCGGCGACGAGCAGGTGATCCTCGCCACGCGGCGCCTGCGCGATCATCTCGCCGAAGGGGCCGCACACGAACGACTCGCCGGCGAAGTCCACGCAGTCTTCCGTGCCGACGCGGTTGCACAGCGCCACGTGGTAGCCGTTCTGCAGCGCGGCGACGCGCATCTCGGCCTCGTAGAGTCCGTCGGGCCACTCGCCGACCGTGCCCGCCTGCGGCACCACGACGAGGTCGGCGCCGGCCAGCGCCAGCGCGCGCATGTATTCGGGGAAATGGCGGTCGTAGCAGATGGCCACGCCGATCCGTCCGAACTTCGTGTCGTGAACCGGCGCGCCGGTGTCGCCCGGCGTGTAGTAGCCCTGCTCGTGGAAGCACGCGTCCTCGGTGATGTGCACCATCCGGGTCACGCCGCGCACGACGCCGTCGGCGTCGATGACCGGCGAGCAGTCGTAGGTGTCGAGGCCGTCGCGCTCGAAGAAGTTGAGCACCAGCACGATCCCGTGCGCGCGCGCCTTGGCCCGGAACGCCGTGACCAGCGGGCCGTCCAGCGTTTCGGCGAGGCTGCGCATCGAGGCCTCGGCGGGGCGCTGCGGATGAAACCACTCGAACGCCAGCTCGGCACAGCACACCACCTGGGCGCCCAGGGCCGCGGCGCGGTCCACGGCCGCGAGGCCGCGCTGCACGTTGTCCGCCTTGTCGCGCGTGGCGTGCTGCTGCACCAGGGCGATTTTCATGGCGGTGAGTCTAGCACCGGCCTTCCGGCCTCCGAGGAGGCATCATAGGGGAGGCGGATACAATGACCCCGGAGATAGCGACATGACGGCTACGACGCGACTGGTTGGATTGATCCTGGCGGCAATCGGTATCTTGAGCTACCTGGGCACGGGGCGGACGAGCATGACGGCGCTCATCCCGGCGTTCTTCGGCGTGGTCTTCGTGCTGCTGGCGTGGGTGGCGCGCAACGAAGGCGCCCGCAAGCACGTGATGCACGTGGCCATGGTCGTGGCGCTCCTGGGCATCGCGGGCACGGCCGCGCGCCTCGTCCCGGGCATCGCCAACGGCACGCTCGACCTCGGGCGCCCGGCCGTATGGGCGCAAATCGTGACCGTGGTGGTGCTCGTGTGGTACCTGGTGAAGGGCATCCAGTCGTTCAGGGCCGCCCGCCTCGCCCGGGGGTGATTTGTAACGGGGCCTGTCACGGTGACAACTGCCGCGTGGCAGATCTGCCACGCCAAAGTTGTACCGTGACAGGCCCCGTTACAATTGCGGCGCGGCCGTGCGCCGCGCCAGCTTCAGGAACGGCGTCGGCACGACGGTGGCGGTGGCGGTGTAGCGCGTTGCCTCGACCGTCATTTCCATCTGCAGCTCGGTGCCCTCGGCAAAGTGCGGCCGGTCGATGGTGGCCAGCGCGATGAGCTTCTTCAGCGTCGGCGACCACGCGGTGGACGTCGCCCTCCCGACCTGACGCTGGTTCCGGTAGACCGGCACCGCCACGCGCGACGCGGCCGCCGGCACCGACGGCGGCAGCCCCACACCCAGGTAGAGGGCCTCGACCTCGGCCCAGCGGATCTCCAGCCCGACGACCTGACGGCGATGGCCGGCGGCGTGTTCGCGCGCCAGCGCCGCCCGGCCCACGAACGGCGAGGCCTTGTCGAACTGCACCAGCCGCCCCAGGCCGAGCTCGGCCGGCGAGTACATCTGCGCGGCGATGCTGGCCTTGCGGCTGCTGTGGAAGTCCACGTCGGTGAGCAGCAGCCCCGCCTCGACGCGCGCCACGTCGAGGGCGAGCATCCCCGTCGGCCGCAGCACGTAGGCCCGGCCGGCCTCGACGAGCGCGTCCCACACGGTGAGCGCCTGGGACCACGGCAGCCACACCTCGTAGCCGAGGTCGCCGGTGTAGCCGGTGCGCGTCACCTCCACCGGCACCCCGGCGATGTGTCCCGCAGCGGCGCGGAAGTACTTCAGGTCGCCCATCGGCAGGTCGCTCACCGCCGCGAGCAGACGCGCCGCGCTCGGCCCCTGCAGCGCCAGCGCCGCCACCTGCTCGGTCACGTCCTCGATGCTCACCTCCAGGCCGCGGGCGTGCTCGAGGAGCCAGCGCAGGTTGGGGTCGGCCGCGGTCCAGCGATAGACCTCGGGCCCCAGCCGCGTCACCGTGCCGTCGTCGATGACCTTGCCGTCGTCGTCGCACCAGGGCGTGTAATAGACCTGTCCGATCGCCAGCTTGGCGGCGTCGCGGGTGATGACCCGGTCCACTAGCCGGACCGCGTCCGGGCCGCGCAGGTGGTACTTGAACAGCGGCGAGATGTCGATGAGCGCGCAGCCATTGCGGATGGCGTTGTACTCGTGCTCGTGGTGCGCTTCGTAGGCGCTCACGGCGTAGAACCCGGCCCAGTCGCGGTAGCTCAGGCTCGCGGCGAGCGGCAGCGTGCGTGCGTGGAAGGCGGACCCGACGGGCACGGGCTGATTATAGGGGCTGGACTCCGGGCGCGGAGCGTTGCCGGCGCGGCGCCGTCAGCGGACGGCCAGCACCGAGGGCACGAGGGCGATCGCGCCCGACGGATCGGTATCCGGATCGACATTCCCCGGTGGCCGCGCGTAGGCAATGGCGGCATGGAGCCGTTCGCGGGCCGAGACGGTGCTGTTGCACGAATTGAAAGTGTCGAACATCGCGTCCTCGCGACTGTCGGTGTGCCAGAAACCCATGGCATGACCGACCTCGTGCACGACCACCGACCTCGACACCTGCCCCGGATCCCCGGGGCAGCGGCACCCGTCGTTGCGCGGGTGGAGGGTGATGCGGTTGGGATTGCTGCCGACCAACGCGCGCCCGCACACCCGGTCACCCAGCGCCTCGTCCCACACCACCGTGATCCAGCCGGGCACGCCTTCGCGAGTGTCGGTGCCGCGTTCGATGCCGGCCACGCCGAGCCGCCCGCCGGTGAAGGTCGTGACCGCGCCGGCAATGGCCGCCGCCACGGTGTCCAGGGTGCTGGTGTCGATGGCGCGGCTGGCCGGGCCGAACACGGTGCGCAGGTAGATCCGCGGGTTCTCCGTCCAGCGGCGCAACGGCTGCAGCGTGCCCGGCTGCTCGAAGCCATTGCGCACGTAGTGGCGATAGAAGGACAGCGAGAAGCCGCCGGCGATCTGGATGGCGTCGAGGCCGACGCTCCGCGTGCGCGTGGCCAGGGTGAGCGTGCGCGGCACGATCGACGGGCCGCTGAACTCGAGCGACGCCGAGCTCGTGGCCGGCGGCGCCGAGAACGTGAACAGCCCGGCGCCGTCGGTGGTGGCCGTGGCGATGCCGCGGATGTTGACGGCGATGCCGCCGAGGGGCAGGCCGCCGTTGGTGGCCGTCAGCGTGGCCATGATCGTGCTCGGCGCGGGCGCCGGCGGCGACGGGGCCGGTGATTCCGGGGGCGGCGTGGTCACCACCGGGGTCGCCGCTATCGGATTCGAGCCGCCGCCGCACGCCGCGCTGACCAGCACCAGCCATATCGCCAAGAGTCGCTTCATGCCGCACTCCCATCGACTGCCGGAGCCCGGGCCCCGGTAGGTGAACGCTGTCGCGATGTCGTCGCGGGGGGCGGACGCCGAAGAGACTACCGCCGCCGAGCCTGTCCCGGCAAGGCGATCCGGGGCCCTGCCGCCCGATCGGCAGCAGAATAGGCGCGCATGATGTGGCCGTTGCCGGCGCTGCTGACCTGGGCCGTGGCCTGGCTGGTTTACGCCGGGCTGACGGCGCTCGGGGTGGCCACCGTCGTGGCCTTTGCCGCGGCCACCGCCTGCGGCGCGGGGTTCAGCACCTGGGGCGGCACGCCGTGGCGCCGGGTGTTCATGGCCGGCGGCTTCCCGCTGATGATCGTCGCCAGCGGCGTGGCCGCCACCTGGCCGGCGTGGACGTGGCTGCTGCCGCTCGTGCTGCTGGCGCTGCTCTACCCCGCCGGCACCTGGGGCGACGCGCCGCTCTTTCCCACGCCCGCTGGCGCCCTGCGCGGCCTGGCGGCGCTCGCGCCGCTCCCGCCCGGGCAGCCGACCATCGTCGATGCCGGCTGCGGCCTCGGCGACGGCCTGCGCGAACTGCATCGCGAGTACCCGGGCGCCCGCATCGAGGGCCTGGAATGGAGCTGGCCGCTGCGCCTCGTCTGCGCGTGGCGGTGTCGCTTCGCGCGGGTGCGGCGCGCCGACATCTGGGCCGCGGACTGGTCGGCCTACGACCTGGTCTACCTGTTCCAGCGCCCCGAGAGCATGCCGCGGGCCAGCGCCAAGGCGGCGCGCGAGCTGCGGCCCGGAGCGTGGCTGGCCAGCCTCGAATTCGAAGCGGCGGAGCTAGAACCACAGCACGTGTTGCGAGGTCCCGACGGGCGCCCGGTGTGGCTGTACCGCACGCCGTTCACGCCGCGCCGGCAGCCTTGACGCGCGCCTCGCGCCAGCGTCGCGCGCGGTGGCCGCCGCGTCCGAGCCGGCCGCCCTCCCCCTGGACCTATACTGGCGCCGATGCGCTACGACGCGATCGTCATCGGCGGCGGCCACAACGGCCTCACCTGCGCCGCCTACCTGGCCAGGGCCGGCAAGAAGACGCTCGTGCTCGAACGCCGCCATGTGCTCGGCGGGGCCGCCGTCACCGAGGAAGTCTTCCCCGGCTACAAGTTCTCGGTGTGCAGCTACGTCGTGTCGCTGCTGCGCCCCGAGATCATCCGCGACCTGGACCTGCCCGGTCACGGCCTGGAGCTGCTGCCGCTCGACGGCACGCTCACGCCGATGGAGAACGGCGACTCCCTGTGGCGGGTCAACGACCACTCGACGACGCGCCGCGAGATCGCCCGGCACAGCGCCCGGGACGCCGAGGCCTACGACGACTACGGCATGGCCATGATCGAGATGGGCCGCTTCGCCAAGCCGATCCTGGGCATGACCCCGCCCGATCCGATGTCGCTCGACCCGCGCGGCCTGCTGGAGCTGCTCTCGATCGGCAAACGCTTCCGCGACCTGCGTCATCACGACAAGGTCAACCAGGTGCAGTTGCTCACCATGAGCGCCGTCGACTTCCTCGACCAGTGGTTCGAGACCGACGCGCTCAAGGCCACGATGAGCGCCTCGGGCATCATCGGCACGTTCCTGGGCGTGCGCTCGCCCGGCACGGCCTACGTGCTGCTGCATCACTACATGGGCGAGATCGACGGCGCGTTCCGCTCGTGGGGCTTGTCGCGCGGCGGCACCGGCGCGGTGTCGAACGCCATCGCCGGCGCGGCGCGCCGTTTCGGCGCCGAGATCCGCACGGAGGCGCCGGTGGCGCGGATCCTCACCAGGGGCGGCCGGGCCACCGGCGTCGCCCTCGAGAACGGCGACGAGATCCTGGCCGACGTGGTCGTGAGCAGCGTCGATCCGCGTCTCACCTTCGAGCGCTTCCTGACGCCGGCGGAACTACCCGACGAGTTCCTCGAGGGGGTGCGCCGCTACAAGTACCGCGGCTCGTCGGGCAAGGTCAACCTGGCGCTCGACGCGCTGCCCGACTTCACCTGCCGGCCCGGCCGCGGCGAACACCTGCGCGGCGCCATCTCGATCTCGCCGAGCGTCGACTACATGGAGCGCGCCTACGACGAGGCCAAGCACGGCGCCTTCTCGAGCCGGCCCTACATCGACATGGTCATCCCGACGTTGAGCGACTCGTCGCTGGCGCCGCCCGGCAAGCACGTGATGTCGTGCTTCGTGCAGTACGCGCCCTATCACCTGACGCCCGGCGACGTGTGGGACGACGCGCGGCGCGAGGCGTTCGGCGACGCGGTCATCGACGCCATCGCCGTGCACGCCCCCAACATCCGCAACATCATCCGGCATCGCCAGGTGCTGACCCCGCTCGACATCGAACGCGAGTTCGGACTGAGCGAAGGCAACATCTTCCAGGGCGAGCTGTCGCTCGAACAGCTCTTCTTCCTGCGGCCGGTGCCGGGCTGGGCGCAGTATGCGACGCCGATCCAGAAGCTCTACATGTGCGGCTCGGCGACGCATCCGGGCGGCGGCATCATGGGCGCGCCCGGCCAGAACGCGGCGGCCCGCGTGCTGAAGGACTTCCGCCGGTGAGCGCGCCGGTCGTCATCATCGGCGGCGGGGTGAACGGCCTGGTCTGCGCCACGCTGCTGGCCCGGGCCGGCCGCGCGGTCACGGTGGTGGAACGGCGGGCCGAGGTCGGCGGCGCCGCGGTGACGCGCGAACTGGCGCCGGGCTTCTTCGTCCCGGCCGCGGCCCACAGCGTCGGGCCGCTGCGCGCCGACGTGGCCCGCGACCTGCGCCTCGGCGAGCACGGCCTGGAGTTCGTCACCAACAGCGCCTGGATGACGGCGCTCGACGGCCAGGGCCGGGCCGTCACGCTGTGGCACGACGTGGGCCGCGCCGCGACGGCGCTCGGCGCGCACTCGGCCCGGGACGCGGCGCAGTGGCCGGCGTTCATGCAGGCGCGGGCCAAGCTCGGTCGCGTCGTCGCGTCGGTGTTCGACCACACCCCGCCCTCGATCGACGCGCCGTCGCCGCGGGAGCTGTGGCGCCTGCTCCGCACCGCGCGCGCCTTCCGCGGCCTGGGCCGGAGCGACGGCTACCGGCTGCTGCGCTGGGGCCCGATGCCGGTGGCCGACCTCGTGGCCGAACACGTCGAGACGCCGATGGTGCAGGCGGCCCTCGCCGCCGACGGCGTCTTCGGCAACCTGATGGGCCCGTGGTCGGCCGGCAGCGGCCTGCTGTTCCTCCTGCACGCGGCCAACGACCTGGCCGGCAATCCCGCGTGCACGTGGCCGCGGGGCGGTCCCGGCAAGCTGGCCGCGGCGCTGCGCCGCGCCGCCGAGCAGGCCGGCGCCACCATCGCGACCGGCGCCGGCGTGACCGAGGTGCTCACCGGCAGCGGGGCCACGGCGACGGGCGTGCGTCTCGACGACGGGCGCACCCTCGCGGCGGGCGCGGTGGTGTCGGGTCTCGATCCCAAGAGCACGTTTGCGCTCTGTGACCCGATGGCCATGCCGAGTGAGTTCCGCTGGCGCGCCGGGAACTACCGCGCCGCGGGCGCGCTGGCCAAGGTGAACCTGGCGCTCGCCGGCCTGCCGGTCGTGCCGGGCGCCGACCGCGAGCAGTTGGCGGCGCGGCTGCGCATGGCGCCCGACATCGACGCGATGGAGCGCGCCTTCGACCACGCCAAGTACGGGCGCTACTCCCCGGCGCCCTGGCTGGAGGCGTTCATCCCCACCGTGCTCGACCCCACGCTGGCGCCGCCGGGCGGACACGTGATGTCGATCTATGCGCAGTATGCGCCGCACGTGCTACGCGAGGGACCGTGGGACGGGGCCCGCGCCGGCCTGCTCCACGCCGTGCTCGACACGCTGGACCGCTACATGCCGGGCGTGCGCAGCCTGATTGTGGAAGCCGAAGTGATGACCCCGGCCGACCTGGAGCGCGAATGGGGCTCGGCCGGCGGCCACATCCACCACGGCGAACTGGCCCTCGATCAGTTGTTCACGATGCGGCCGCTGCTCGGCTGGAGCCAGTACCGAACGCCCATCGCCGGGCTGTGGCTGTGCGGCGCCGGCACGCACCCGGGCCTGGGCCTGACCGGCGGCTCGGGCGCCAACGCCGCTCGCGAGATCCTGCGCTCTGCCTAGCCGCCGGCGTCAGGGCCCAGACCCGGCCCCGGCGGCGGCAGGCCCGGGCGTCAGCCCTGCCGGCCTGGGGCAACCGGAGTCACGGCGGGCGCCAACGACCATGCAGCCAGGGGCCTGACCGAACCCCCGCCGAGGCCCCTGGTCCGGGTAGAATTCAGGCGATCGCATGACCCGGCCTCCGCGTGCCGCGCTGCTCGTTCTGGCCCTGGCCGCCGCGTTGCCGTGGACGCGCACCGCCGCGCGTCCGGCCGCCGCCGCCGCGCAGGCTCCCGCCCGCGACCGGGCGGGGCGGCAAGACACCGCCGTGATCCGCGGCGTGGTCGTGGACGGCACGAGCGGGGCGCCGATGCGCCGGGCGACCGTGTCGCTGGTCATCGAGGAGCCCGACCTCGAGGGCTCGCGCGTCGTGGCCACGACGGCTGACGCCGCCGGGCAGTTCGAGTTCACCGGCGTGCCGGCCGCGCGCGTGCAAGTCACGGCTTCGCGGAGCGGCTACTTCGACTACGACAACCTGTGGAACGGCGAGCCGGAAGAGCCGCAGTGGCAGCTGATCGGGGCCGGACAGCGTGTCCAGGGCGTGCGCATCGCGCTCTACCGTGGCGGCGTCGTGACCGGCCGGGTCCGCGACGAGTTCGGCGAGCCGGCCGTGGGTGTGGAGGTCGAGGTGCTGCGCCGCGAACCCGGCGACAGCGGCGGCAGCGTGCGCGCCATCTCGTCGCCGATCACCCCGACCACCGACGACACCGGCGCCTTCCGGGTGTGGGGCCTGGCCCCCGGCGACTACCTGGTCGGCGCGCGACCCAACCGCTTCGTGGCCGACACCAACGACGCCGCCAGCCAGCGCGAAGGCTACGCCGCCACCTACTACCCCGGCACGGCGAGCTTGTCGAACGCCCGGGCGGTGCGGGTCGAGCCAGGGCGGGAAACCGGCGGGCTGGCGTTCCAACTCGTGTCGGTGCCGCTCGCGGCGGTGCGCGGCATGGTGCAATTGCCGCCCGACACCAGCGGCCGGTCCGTCAACCTCGGGGTCGGCCTGGTGGCGCCCCAGCGGCTCGACGGCTACGTCACGCGCGGCGCGCGGGCCCGCGACGACGGCAGCTTCGAACTGACGCGCCTGGCGCCCGGCACCTACCAGGTCACGGCGCGGCACTTCCAGCAGGGCGGCGTCGAGTACTACGGGACGACCGAGGTCGAGGTGACCGGCGCCGATCTCGACGGCGTGTATGTGCCCCTGCGCGCCGGGCGCGATCGCGCGGGGACGCGTCGTCAACGAGGCCGGCGAGCCGATCGGGGTGCCAGCGATGATCACCCTCCATGCCGCCGGCGCCGGGCGGGCGCCCACGCCGCCGCCGGCCCGCACCTTCTCCGACGGCTCGTTCCGCATCGAGGGCGCGTTCGGCCGGCAGCATCTGCGCGCCGTCGAAGCGCGCCTCATCCCCGGCGCCGAATCGCCCGGCATCAACGTGCGCGCGCTGCAGGCCGTCACGCCGGCGACACGGCCGCTCACCACCTGGTGGATGAAGTCGATCACGCTGAACGGCCGCGACGTCACCGACGAAGCGGTCGACTTCGACCTCGGCAACGCGACGCTCGAAGTCACCATGACCAATCGCGCCTCGAGCGTGCGCGGGCCGGTGGCCTGGACCCGGGCCCGCGGCGGACGCCGTCCCACCGTGGTCGTGTTCGTCGATGACGACACGCGCTGGACCCGGCCGTCCCGACTGGTGGGCGCCTCGGAAGTGGACGACGCCGGCCGCTACGACGTGCGGGGCCTGCCGCCCGGTGGTCGCTATCTCGCCGTGGCGGTGGAGGGCGCGGCCCGCGCCGTGCTGGCGCGGCCCGAGATGCTCGCGGCCTTGCGCGCGCTGGCCACGCCGCTGCGCATCGACGACGGCGGGGTGCATGAAGTGCCGCTCACGGCCGTGCCGCGGCCTCGGCCGTGACGCGTCCGGCCGGCGACCAGGGCTGAGCCGGTCTGCGCGCGGCTGCAGGCGGATTCGGCCGCGATCATCGCCCGATCTCGACCCCGGGGCGACATTTTTGCGCGACTGTCCCCTTTTGGTCAGACGAAGCGAAATATATCGGGATAAACTGAGCCGTTGCTCAGCCACCCAACGCGCTTTGCCTCCCCAGCCGTCCTCAAGGTCGCCCTGGATCGTCGCGTCGAATCAGTCATTGGTTCCCGCCGGACCGTCGACAGCCCATTGATGTACGCCAAGGCTGCCGCCCTCATCGGGGCGGCCGCGTTGTCGTACGTGGTGCTCGTCTATCACGCCCACACGTGGTGGACGGTGCTGGCCGCCGGCACGGTGCTGGCCCTGGCGCTCGTTGGCATTGGCTTCAACGTGCAGCACGACGGCAATCACGGCACGTTCTCCAGATACCCGTGGGTCAACCGGCTGGCGGGATTCACCCTCGACCTGATGGGGGCGAGCTCGTACTTCTGGAAGGACAAGCACAACCACAACCATCACGTCTACACGAACATCCCGGGCGAGGACGCCGACATCAACCTGGGCCCGATGGCGCGCCTCAGCGAAGAACACCGCTGGTACTGGTGGCACCGCTACCAGCACATCTACCTCTGGGCGCTCTACACCTTCGTGCACTTGCGGTATCTCTACAGCGACATCCAGCGGCTCGCCCTCGGCAAGAACGACGGCTTGAGCGCCGGCTATCCGAAGGGCGCCGACCTGGGCTGGCTGCTCGCCGGCAAGGCCATCTTCGTCACGGTGGCCTTCGTCATTCCGCTCACGCGCCACGGCGCCGGGCAGGTGTTCGGCACCTACGTGCTCGTGTCGATGTTGATGGGCCTGGTCTTCAGCGTGGTCTTCCAGCTCGCCCATTCAGTGGACGCCGTGGAACATCCCACCGCCGGCGATCTCGTCCAACCGCCCGAGTGGGCCGTGCACCAGATCGCGACCACCGCGAACTTCGCCACCGGCAGCCGGCTGGCGACCTTCCTGCTCGGCGGCCTGAACTACCAGCGCGAACACCACCTGTTCCCGCGCATCGCCCACGTGCACTACCCGGCGCTGGCCCGCGTCGTCCGCGAAGTGTGCGAGGAACACGGCGTGCCCTGCCGCGAGAACATCACGTTGCTGTCGGCCCTGCGCTCGCACTACCGCTTCGTGCGCGACATGGGGACCGAGCCGGTGCAACCGGCGGCCTGAGGCCGCGCCGGCGCCAGTAAACGGCAGGAGGCGCCAGCTCGTATCCAAGGCACGATGACGCCCCTCCGTCGTGTCCCCCTCATCGTGGCGCTGATCGCGCTCGTGGCGTCGGGCGCGACGACTGCCTTGGCCCAGTCCGCCCCCGGGCCGCGCACCCCGGCCCGCGGACTGCTGCCTGGGGAAAACGCGGCCAAGGGCACGGCGGTGCTGAAGGGCGTGGTCGTGGCGGCCGACACCGGGGCGCCGATCCGCCGCGCCCAGGTCCGGGCCGTGGCGCCCGACAGCGGCGACAACCGCATGGCCACGACCGACGAACAGGGCCGCTTCGAGATTCGCGAGCTGGCCGGCGGACGCTACACCCTTACCGCCTCGAAGGGCGGCTTCGTGACCTTGCAGTACGGCCAGCGCCGCCCCAGCGAGCCGGGGACGGCCATCGAATCTGGCGGCGGGCGCGACCCTCGACCGCATCGGCATCGGGCTGCCGCGCGGCAGCGTGATTGCCGGCCGCATTCTCGACGAGTTCGGCGAGCCGCTCACCGGCGCGCAGGTGCAGGTGCTGCGTGCGCAGTACAGTCAACGGGCAGCGCCAATTGCGCCCGGCCGGGCAATCGGACCGCACCGACGACCAGGGATCGTTCCGCGTATTCGGCCTGCCGCCGGGCGAATACGCCGTCTCGGCGACGCTGCGCGAAGACCGTCCCGGCCGGCGCGGCAACCCCGGCGATCAGCCGTCCACCGGCTATGCCCCCACCTATTTCCCCGGCACGACCAACGTCGCCGAGGCGCAGCGCGTGCCCGTGGCGCTCGGGCAGGAAGTGAGCGGCATCAGTTTCGGGCTGTGGCTGGCGCCGCTGTCGCGCGTCCGCGGCCGGGTCATGGTGCCGGCCGGCGCCGAGCCCGGCGGCCTGGTGATGGCCGTTCCGGCTGGCGGCGCCTCGCTCGGCCTGGGCAATGCGCGCGGCGCCGCCGTCAGCGGCGACGGGACCTTCGAACTGCCCGGACTGGCGCCGGGCAGCTATACGTTGGTGGTGCGGCCGCAGGGCCGGCGCGGCGACACGGGCCTGGCCGGCCGCACGCCGCTGACCGTCGGCGGCGGCGATGTCGACGACGTCTCCATCGCGCTGATGCCGACGGCGGTGGCGTCGGGCCGCATCGAAACCGACACCGGCGCGCCGGCGGCCTTCCGCGCCGCGCAGGTGCGGATCAGCGCCGTGCCGGCGCAGCCCGCGGGCACGCCGCTCGGCGGCAGCGGTCAGGGCCAGGTGGCCGACGACTACACTTTCGAACTGCGCGGTCTCTTCGAGCCCTCCTACCTGCGCGTGAATCTGCCGTCGGGATGGAACCTGAAGGCCGTGCTGCTCGACGGCCAGGACGTCACCGACGTGCCGCTGGCGTTCACGCCGGGTACTCGCGTGTCCGGCCTGCGCGTCGTGCTCACCCAGACCACGACCAGCGTCACCGGCACGGTGCGCGATGAGCGCGGCGAGGTCCTGCTCGATTCCACCGTGGTCGTCTTCCCCGCCGACGAGACCCAGTGGTCGTTCTACTCGCGCTTCATCCGCACGGCGCGGCCCGACACGACCGGCACCTTTTCGTTCTCGGCCCTGCCGCCGTCGCCCGACTACCGCGTGCTGGCCGTGCAGGGCCTGGAAGAAGGCCAAGCCCTCGACCCGGAGTTCCTGGCCACCATCCGCGACCGCGCCGAACGGCTCGCGCTCGGCGCCGGCGAGTCCAAGACGCTGACCTTGCGCCTGCGCCAGTAGCGGCGCAATTGTAACGGGGCCTGTCACCGTTACAACTTTCCGCGTGGCAGTTTCTGCCACCGCCCGCAGGAGCGAGGCGATGGGGCGACGCGGTTAGAACAGGTCGCCGTGCCAGAAGGCGATGTCCGACGCGCTCAGCGGCGGCATCGGCAGCGTGCGATCGCGCAGCGGGCGGATCATCATGACCTCGTCGCTCGGCTTGATCGCCGCCACTTCGAGCTGCGGCGGACGCAGGTCGTGCGGCCAGTAGCCGGTGATGCGCGGCGGCTCGAGCGAGGGCTCGCGCGCCAGCATCACCTGCAGCATCGCGCCCAGCCGCGCGCCGGCTGGATCGCGGTCGCCGGCCTCTTCGATGGTCCACGCGCCGTCGTGCACGCTGCACACCAGGTAGGCCACCGCCATGTGCCCTTCCTCGGCCACCAGGAACTCGACCTGGCGCAGTCCTGGCGGGCCGAGACCGGCGTGCAGACGGCGCTTGCTGATGGCGTGGCGGATGAAGTCCTCGGTGCGATCGAGGGCGAAGCGCGACGTCGACGAGCGCGTCAGGCTCAGCTCGGTCACGTGCGCCAGGTCCTTGTCGTCGCCCGCGCGCACGAGCATCGCCGGGGCGCCGTCCTTGGTGAGCACCCGCAGCGTCGACGTGGCCAGCGGGATGGGGACGAACTCGAGCCGCTCGTAGAGCGCCGGGCCGATGTCGCTGAAGAGCAGCGCGAACTCGAAGCCCTCGGTATTGGCGGCATCGACCAGATGCGCCACCATGGCCGAGGCCGCGCCCCGCCCGCGCAGCTCGCGCGGCGTGAAGAGGGCGCCGAGTCCGAGCACGCGCCGGATGCGGCCGTCCACACGGGCGCTGAGGTCGTAGCGCTTGGCGCTGGCCAGCAGGCGCTGGCCGTCGAAGAGGGCCATGCGTTCCACGTGCGCGCGGCCCCAGGCCGTGCGCCGCTCGGCCGCCTGGTACTTGGCGTAGGCGTCGAAGGCGAGGCCGCCGCCCCACAGGGGGTGGCTGTCGCGCAGGATCTGGTCGAGCGCCGCCTCGGACGCGGTCTCTAGTCGTAGGGCCATGGGTCACTTCCGGGGGCCGCGGGCGCCGCCGATCCCGACAAGGTTACCGCACGCCCGCGTATCATGTCCCAGTGACCATCGACGACCTCAGGACCCCGGCCGTGCTCATCGAGCAGCCCCGGGTGCAGGCCAACATCGCGCGCATGCAGGAGGCGGCCAGCGACGCCGGCGTCACGCTGCGCCCGCATGCCAAGACCCACAAGAGCCCGCTCGTCGCCGCCCTGCAACTCGAGGCCGGCGCCGCCGGCATCTGCTGCGCCAAGCTGGGCGAGGCCGAGGTCTTCGCCGACGCCGGGGTCGCCGACATCCGCGTGCCCTATCCGCTGCAGCCGTCGCAGGCGGCCCGCGTGGTGGCGCTGCAGCAGCGGACGCGCCTGTCGTTCGTGGTCGATCACCTCGAGGTGGCGCGCGGCTGGTCGCAGGCCATGGCCGCCGCCGGCACCCTGGCCGAGGTGCTGGTGAAGATCGACGTCGGCTTCCATCGCTGCGGCATCTCGGCGCAGCCCTACGACGCGGTGCCGTTCCTGCGCGAGGTCGCGCACCTGCCCGGCCTGCGCCTGGCCGGCATCCTCAGCCACGCCGGGCACACCTATCACGCCCGGTCCGACCAGGAACTCGAGGCCATGGCCACCGCCGAACGCGACCTCATGGCGGGGGTGGCCAGGGCCGCGCGGGGCGACGGCATCGCCATCGGCGAGGTCAGCGTCGGGGCCACGCCGCCGGCGCGCTACTCGCTGCGCGTGGCCCGCGGCACCGTCACCGAGTTCCGGCCCGGCAACTACGTCTACTACGACCGCACCATGGTCGGCCTCGGAGCGGCAACGCGCGACGACTGCGCGCTCACGGTGCTGGCCACGGTGGTGAGCGTGCCGGCCGCCGATCGCGTCGTGCTCGACTGCGGCAGCAAGACGCTGGCGGCCGACGGGGCCCGCGGCTTCGCGTCGGCGCCGGGGCACGGCGACATCTACCGGAACCTCGCGCCCGCGCCGGGCGAGCAGCCCGATCCGCACTTGCGTGTCGAGCGACTCTCGGAGGAACATGCCACCGTGCACGTCACCCCGGGCGCCGCGCCGCTCGCCCCCGGCGACCGCGTCCGCGTGCTGCCCAACCACGCCTGCGTGGTGTCGAACCTGGTCGACGAGGCGTGGCTGGTGCACGGCCTCGACGTGGTGAGCGCGCTGCCGATTGCGGCGCGCGGCAGGATTCAGTAGCGATGGCACGGCAGAAGGGAACCGACGTGAGCGACAGCCCCACGGTCACCGGCGAAGCACTGGGCATGGTGGAAACGCGCGGCTACGTCGGCATGGTCGAGGCCGCCGACGCCATGCTGAAGACCGCCAACGTCGTGTTCGTGGGCTGGCAGAAGGTCGACGCCGGACTGGTCACCGCCATCGTCCGCGGCGACGTGGGCTCGGTGAAGGCCGCCACCGATGCCGGCGCGGCCGCGGCGCGGCGCGTGGGCGAGCTGGTCGGCGTGCACGTGATTCCCCGCCCCGCCGGCGATCTCGAGACGGCGTTCCCGATCGGCCTCAAGCGCTGACGTCGTGACGCGCTACGCGCACCGAGCCGGTAGACCAGCACGGCGCCGCCGTCGTCGCTCGACGTCGCGACCGGGGTCACGTCGTCCCGCCCCTCCATCGCCACCGCTGCCTGCGCGAACGCCTCGCGCGTCGGGAAGAACTGCTCGTGCACGAGCAGGTACTCGGCGCCGGCCTCGCGCAGCGCCGCCAGCGCCCGATCGTCGGGAAAGCGGCGCGCCCGGTCGAGCGTCTTCAGGTAGTTGGGCGGATAGAAGCCGCTGTTGCCGTTGATGAGCTCGTGCTGGTGATACTGCGCGAAGTACTGGAAGTCTGCTTCCGGTCCGGGCAGGGCCTCGGGAAACGGCAGCGGCGTGTGCACGATCACCGTCGGCGGCAGGTCCGCCAGGAGCGCGTAGACCGGCGGCGCGGCGCGCGGCAGGACGCGGACCGGCAGCGCCGCCGCGCTCTCCGCGGCGATGAACGCCAGCGCCATCACCGCCGCCACCGGCGCGCCCGGCACCTGCCCGCAGGCCCGCGTCAGGTTGGCGCAGCCCAACGCGGCCAGCAGCGCCACGCCCATCAGGGCCACGGCGCCGAAGCGGGCCGGCACCCGCAGGCCGCGATACGGCGGCGCCAGGCGCCGCAGCAGCGGATAGGTCACGCCGTTCAGCCCGGTGGATGCCTCCATGGCAAACGCCGTGGTCACGGCCAGAGCCGCGGTCCACGGCGCGGCCGGCGTGGCCAGCGCGGTCACCGCCAGAGACGTTCCCAGCAGGCCCGGGAAGAGGCGCAGTTCGGCGTCGTCGTCGCCGAACGTCCAGCCCCACCATCGGCTCGATGGCGGCGACACCGCGTAACTCTCGAGGGTGGCGCTGTAGCGCAGCACCTCGTAGTCCTCGCGTTCGCCGACCACCTGCCGCGCGCGTTGATAGGGCAAGGCGTAAACGCCGGCCACCAGCGCCGCCAGCCCCAGCGCCACGGCGCCGCGGCGCACGGTGGCGCGGCCGAGCTCCGGACGCGCGCGCAGCCACTCGACGCCGGCCAGCAGCGGCCAGATCGTGAACAAGAACACGCCGTAGTAGATGCAGCACAGGAACTGCGCCGCCAGCGATCCGCCGATCAACCACACGGCCCGGCCGCGGCCGCGCAACACGCGGGCGGTGCCGAGCACGGCCAGCGGCATCCACGCCGTCCACAGCAGTTCCAGGTGCATGACGTGATCGAGACGGGCCGGCGCGCCGATGAAGATGGCGGCGGCCACGAGCCCGCCCCAGCGGCTGCCGGAGATCTCGCGCGCGCAGGCGAACATCGCCAGTCCGGCCGTGAGGTACGAGGCCCAGACCAGCGCGGTGTAGACGATGGTGACGGGCACGCCGGCGGCGATGAACGGCGCGCCGAGCAGCGCCGGCAACGGGATCGCGTCGGAGTAGAGCAGGACGTCGCCGGCCGGATGGAAGATGTTGCCGCCAAACAGGCCGTCGGGCGCGCCGGCCGCGAGATTGCGCGTCCACTGGTAGAGCCGCCACGCCGAAAAGAGCGGATCCTGGTGCGCGGGCACGAGCCAGGGACTGACGGCGAGCGGCCAGGTGGCGAGTACGGCGACGGCGGCCACGACCAGGCAGGCGATCGCCCACTCGCCGCGGCCGGCGGGCGCCGGGCCGGCGCCAGACGCGGTCACTGCGCGGGGGGCCGGGCGGCGTCGTCCGCGGCCGCGGCGCCGGCGAAGTCCTTCGCGGTGAGCCCGCCCTCGCTGTGCGTCGAGTAACGCACGATCACGCGGCGGTAGTGGATCTCGAGATCCGGATGGTGATCGGCGGCCTCGGCCGGGGCGACCAGCCGGGTCACGAAGTCGACGGCCTCGGGGAAGCCGCCGAAGGTGTACTCCCGCACAATCGTCTTGTCCTCCAGCCGCCACTCGGGGAGGGCCTGCAGGCGGGCGCGGACGTCGTCGTCGCTGATGGCGTTGCTCATGATCGAACCGGGCCCAGTCTACAACCGTCCGGCGCGGGCCGGGGCGAGGGGCGCAAGCGCCTCGTCGCGGTCGTCGCCCTGCACGAGCTGGCGGACCAGCGCGGCGGTGAGCGGCGCCAGCAACGCGCCGTTGCGGTAGTGGCCGCACGCGTAGATGAGCCCGGGCAGGACGGCGGAACGGCCGATGTAGGGCAGTTCGTCGGGCGATGCCGGACGCAAGCCGCGCCGCGCCTCGAGAAAGGTGGCGTCGGCCAACGCCGGCACGAGCGCGATGGCCGACCGCAGCAGGGCGGCCACCCCGCCGGCCGTGGACCGTTCATCGAAACCGACGTCTTCGGAGGTGGCCCCGACCAGCATCGTGCCGTCGCTCCACGGCACCAGGTAGACGTCGCTGGCCCAGGCGATGTGCCGCAAGGTGCCGGCTGCCGTGCCCAGGTGGAGGAGCTGACCGCGCACCGGCCGCACCGGAATCGGGTCGGCGCCGAGCGGGGTCAGCGCGCCGGCCCAGGCGCCGGCCGCGAGCACCACCTGCGCGGCGGGCATGGCCCCGGTGGAGGTCTGCACGACGAGGCCGTCGGCGCCGCGGGAGAGCGACGTGGCGGCGACGCCGGTGATCACCTCCGCGCCCCGGGCCGCGGCCGCGGCGGCCAGCGCCGTCGTCAACGCCGGCACGTTCACCACCGCATGCGCGGCGATCCGGAGCGCGCCGAGCGCGCCGGAATGCACGGCGGGCTCGGCCTGGTGAAGGGCGTCGCCCTCGAGCCAGTCGCCAGCCACGCCCTCGGCGGCGAGCATCTGGCGGGCGCGCTGGAGGCGCCCGACATCGCCGTCGGTCACGGCCACTTCGAGCGTGCCGCACCGCGTGAACGGCACGGTCTGCCCCGACGCCTCCACGGCCCGGGCCACGAACGCGTCGTAGCTGTCGAGCGAGCGCCGGCCCAGCGCTCGCAGCGGCTTGGAGTCGTGCCCTTCCACGTAGGGCGCCAGCACGCCGGCCGAGGCCTGCGAGGCGCCGCCGCCGAGGCGCCGCCCTTCGAGCAGGCGGACCCGCAGCCCGGCCTCCGCCAGTTCGAACGCCACGGCGCAGCCAATCACGCCGCCGCCGATGATCAGCACCTCCGGTGCGTCGCGCTGCTCCACGTCTCAACTCTAGCAGCGAGGAGCGGTCCTCGCCGCCGGGCCGCGCCAGAGCCGGCGCGCCAGGGCCGGCGCGCCAGCGGGTGGCCGACGAGGCCCCTTTAGAAGGACACCGTCGCTCCGACTTCCACCCGCCGGGCCGGGCCGGCCGAGGTGGCCGTCCCGAAGAACGGCGACAGCTGGTTGCCGCTGAACAGATTGAGGTTGGTGCGGTTGAACAGATTCTGGAGGTTGACGAAGAGATCCAGCCGGTAGCGCGAGTTGGAGCCCTCCATCACCACCATCTGCGGACCGCCGCCCTCGCCGCCGCCGGGCCCACCGCCCATGCCGCGCTGCGCCGCGGCGCCGCCGGGAGGCGGCGGCGGACCGCCCATGGGCACGCCCTCGGGGCCGCCGCTCAAGATGCCGCCGAGGTTGAACGACCGCGTCAGACGCAGGTCGGCGGTGACCTGGCCGGCGGCGCGCTCGGAGTTGCGCCCGACGCCGGCCGGACGATCGTTGAAGACGGTGTCGCCGTTGTCGTCGAGACCGGTCGTGAGGTTGTAGGGCCGCCCCGACGAGGCCTGCACGTTCAGGCCGGCGCGCAGCCCGAACACGACCGGGAAGTTGGCCATGAAGAACAGGCGATGGCGCACGTCCTGCGCGGCCGGACCCCAGTCGGCGTCGGGGTCGTTCGAGTTCGACGGCAGGCTGAGCGGGCTGTCGGCGAAGTTGCGGGTGCTGGCCAGCTGATACATCACGTTGCCCATGATCCGGCGATTGGGCACGCGCAGGTTGATGCCGACGCTCAGGCGATCCTGGGCGCGCTCACCGGTGGAGCGCAGTTCGCTGACGTTGCCGACGAGCGGGTCCGGCCGCGCCCCGTCGATGGGCGCGTTGACGTTGATCGACCGCAGCATGTGATAGCCGCGGGTCCACATGTAGTCGGCCCGCACGCCCAGCCACGTCTTGAGGTTGCGGTCGAAGCCGAGGGACGCCTGCTGGACGATCGGCTGGTCGAGCGCGGCCGCCGTCTGGATGCGGCTGGCCGGCAACGGCGTGCCCGACGAGGTGGCGCTCACCGGGTAGGTGGGGTTGACGATCACCTCGTCGAACTGGCGCACGCCGTCGGCCCGCAGCGTCTGTTCGTAGGTGCCGCTCTCGAACCAGTCGTAGAACAGGCCCCAGCCGCCGCGGATGTTGGTCTTGGCCACCGTCCAGGTGAATGCGGCGCGAGGCGCCAGGTTCCACTTGTCGTCGACGTGGGTCTGCACTTCCTGACGCAGGCCCAGGCTGACCTGCAGGTTGCGCGTCAGCCTGACGTCGTCCTGCACGTACCACCCCGCCTGGTACTGCGTGTAGGACACCGACGGGTCGCCGACGCGGCGGGTGAAGTTCCGCGCCAGACCGGCCTGGAACTCGGCCAGGCTCGAGAAGGTATACGTGCCGTTGGCGTTGGTCTGCTGCGTGCTGTCCCACTGCCCGGCTTCGAAGAGCACGCCGGCGCGCAGCGAGTGCTTGCGCAGCGTGAAGTCGAGGCTCTGGTCGAGCAGGAACTGGCGGCCTTCGCGCGTGCCGGTCTGGCCGGCGCCGCCGCCGGTGAAGGCGTCGAGCACGCGCAGCGTCGGCAACGTCGAGGACGAGGTGTTCTCGGAGGTCGACTGCACGAACTCGAACTTCAGCTCGCTGAAGGCCTTCTTGCCGAGCACGCGGGTGTTGCGCAGGCGGAGCGTGTCGGTGACCGCGTCGGTGCTGTAGGCGTGCTCGGGCAGTTCGAAGTCGCCGACGCCGAGGTTGCGGCGATCCTGCGTGCGCCGCTGATACTCGGCGCGCAGGGCGTTGCCGGCGCTGAGCGCCTGCTCGACGCGGATGCTGGCGTTCACCACTTCGTTGGGCCGGCGCACGAGGTCGCGCACGTCGCCGCCGGGGGTGGCCGCCACGATGGTCTGCGAGTCGTAGGCCTGGTTGCTCTCGACCGAGAAGCTGACGCTGGTCTTGCCCTTCACGATCGGCCCCTGGCTGCTCAACTGCACCCGTTTGACCTGCTCGGGCGGGGTCACGTCGGCAAAGGCGTTGCGCGCGTTCAGCGACTCGTCGCGGAACCCGAACGTGACGCGGCTGCGCCACGCGCCCAGCCCCGGCTTGGTGATGACCTCGACCCGCACCATGCCGGCGTCGTGGTACTCGGCCGCGTAGGAGTTGGTGCGAAACCGGATCTGCTGGATCTGATCCTTCGGCGGCAGCCGGCCGCCGCGGAACCCGTCCACGAAAATCTGGGCGCCCGGACCGGCCATCTGCGCGAGCTGCTCGGCCATCTCGTCGGCGTCGTCGGAGAGCGCGTCCAGCTCGTCTTGGGTGAGGGTGGTGGTGAAGCCGTTGTCGCGCCGCTCGGATGGATCGGTCTCGGCCACGGTGACCTCTTCGCTCATGGCCACGTTGAGGGTGAGCGCCAGCTGGTTGGCGCCGCGCTTCAACGTGACCGCCGCGCTGGCCGGACGGAAGCCCGGGTAGGTGGCGCCCACGGTGTAGCTGCCGGGCATGAGGTTGGTCGCCACGGCGACGCCCGTCTCGTCGACCTGCAGCAGGTGGTCCACGCCGTCGTCGCCGACCAGCACCACGGTAGCCCCCGGCAGCACCGCCGCCGTCTCGTCGAGCACGGTGATCCGCAGCGATGCACCGCTCCCACCCTGGGCCCAGGCGCTGGCCGCCGTCATCACGACGGCGACGATCACTCCCCCGACGACTCGCAACCCGGCACGCATGTCCATGTCCTTTCGTTCCGCCGATCCCGCCGTGGCCGGAGGCGACTACTTCTTCTGGAAGAGGTCGGCCTTCACCGACGGGTTCACCTTGATCTGCTCGAGCGTCCACTCCTCGACCGGCGTCTTGTCGGCCGCCAGGGTGATGCGCTTGGGCAGCTTCACGCCGTCGACCGAGGTGAACTCCTCGAAGGTCATGGTCATGGCGCTGGGCGTGGGCGGGGGCATCGCGGCCATGCGCCGCTGCATCTCCTCCGGGCTGGGCCGCTGCCGTTCGCCGCCCGCCGCGGCGGCGCCGGTGCCCGCGGCGGCGCCGCCCGTGCCGCTGCCCGGGCCGCCGGACCGCCGGACCACCGGGACCACCGCGCCGTCCGCCCGGACCGCCCTGCATCATCATGCGCGGCCGGATCTCCGAGTAGCTGAGCATCAGCGGCAGGTGCGTGGCCTGGTCCACGAACAGGCGCAGGGCCTGGCCGCGCGCGTCCGTCATCTCGATCATGTCGGCCTGGCCGTCGGGCGACTGGGCCACGCCGGCGTGGGTCACCTCACCGGCGGGCGTGCCGAGCAGCACGAACATCCAGCGCTGCATCTCGGCCTTGAACATCGTGGTGCGGCGCTTCTCGGCTTCGGCCGGATCCGGGGCCGGCGCACCCGGCGCGCCGGGAGGGCCGTCGCGCATCACGATCTGCATCCCGCCGCCCATGCCGCCGCGGTTCTGCATGTCGGTCCACGAGGTCTCGCCGTTCAGGACCTGCGTGCGCTCGATCGTCGCCGGCCCCATCCGCATCTCTTCCAGCCGGTGCATCCGGTCGGGCGCGGCCAGCACGAGCGCGATGGTTCCTTCCGTCTCGCGCTGCCCCATCGTCGCGGCGGAACGGCCCTTCGACGCTCAGGCTCTTGACCTGTGCGAGCTTGGCGCCGCCGAGCGCTTGGCGCATCTCGGCCAGCACTTTGGCGGCGTGATCGGCGGCCTGCTCGGCGGCATACACCGGCAGCGGCACCACGCGATCCAGACCGGGAGACCCGACGCCTACGAGCATTGCCGCCGCCATTGCCATCCACGCTTTCATGCCTGTCTCCTTGGCCATCTCACGCCGCCGGCCGCAGGGCCGAGCGGGCGGTCGTTGTTGGTCTGTTCATTCTGACGGAGGCCGCCGCGGCTTCCGACGTTAAGGCTCGGCAAAGGGTTTGTTAACGATGTTAAATGCGCGAACGGCCCGATTTTCCGGGCCGTTTCGCGTGTTAGAGTCGCCTCATGCCGGGCCCGCTGCCGCGCTTTGCCAAGACCACGTGGCTGGCCGCCACGGTGGCCGTGCTGCTGCCGGCGCTGGCCTGGCTGCAGTACGACTGGGTCAACCAGATCGCCGCCGCGGATCGCGATCGCAGCCGCCGCACGCTGCGCGCCGCGGCCTCGCAGTTCACCTCGGCCGTCGACACCGAGCTGTCACGCGTCAGCGCCAGCCTGCAGCTCGACGGCGCGATGGTCGAGCGGCGCGACTGGGACGCGTATGCGCTGCGTTACGGCAGCGCCATGGCCAACGCGGCCACCGCGGCGCTGGTCAGGCAGGTGTGGTTCATCGAGGCGCCAGGGCCGACCTCGGCCAGCGAGGCCCGCCTGGTGGCGTATCAATGGCGGCCGGCGGGCCGCAGCTTCGAACGCGGTCGAATGGCCGGCCGCGCTCACTTCGCTCCGGGCGCAGTTGCAGAAGTTCGTCGCCACCGCCGACGACGACACCCTGGGACGCCGCGAGCGGATGGCGGCCACGGCCGCGCTCGGCGACGAGGGCACGCTGGTGTCGCCGGTGATCACGGTGTCGAGGCCCGAACGGGCCGGAGCCGCCGAGTCCTTCCTTCCCGACGTGCGGGTGCGCGGCTTCACCGTCGTGTCGCTGGCGCTCGACACGTTCACCGGCGAGCGCCTGCCGGCGCTCGTCGCCGAACACTTCCCTGAGTCGTCCGACTACCGCGTCGCCGTCGTGTCGAAGAACAGCGGCCGGGTGGTGTTCGAGTCGGAGTCCGGCGCCGCCGCGGCCACGGCCGCCGCGCCCGACATCACCGAGGCGTTCCTGCAGCCCCACAACGGTCCGATGATGATTGTCACCCGCGTCGGTCCCGACGGCCGCCGCCTGGAAGGCCGTCCCGACCTGCCGCCGCCCCCGCCGCCACAGCTCGACGACGCCCTCCCCGGCCACGACGTGGTCAGCGTCATCGAGATGCGCGACGGCGACGGCCGCCGCTCGGTGCGGACCCGCGGGATCAGCCGCGGGCCGGGGCACTGGGAACTGCGCGTCCAGCATCGCGCCGGCTCGCTCGATGCGGCGGTGGCGGTCTCGCGCCGGCGCAACCTCACGCTCAGTCTCGGCGTGCTCCTGCTGCTCGGCGTGGCCGTGTCGCTCATCGCCGTGTCGGCCCGCCGGGCCCAGGCGCTGGCCCGCCAGCAGCTCGAGTTCGTGGCCGCGGTATCGCACGAGCTGCGCACGCCGGTGGCCGTCATCAACTCCGCCGCCGCCAATCTCGCCGACGGCGTCGTCGGCGATCCGACCCGCGTGAAGCGCTACGGCGCGACCATCCAGACCGAGGCGCGGCGCCTCGGCGAGACGGTCGAGCGGGTGTTGCAACTGGCCGGGCTCGGCTCGGGACGGGCGCTGCCGATGACGCCGGTGTCGGCCGACGCCGTCGTGCGGGCGGCCGTGCAGCAGTCGGCCCTCGATGCCGGCCGCGCCGGCGTGAACGTGCAGGTCGACATCGCTCCAGACCTGCCGCTCGTCGTCGGTGATGCCGGCGCCCTGCAATCGGCCGTGCAGAACCTCGTCGGCAACGCCATCAAGTACGCCGGCGACGACCGCTGGGTGCGCGTGCGCGTGGACGCCGCCGGCGGCGCGCGCGGCCGCGAAGTGCGGATCGCGGTCGAGGATCACGGTCCGGGTCTCGACCCCGACGAACGCCACCGGGTGTTCGAGCCGTTCTATCGCGGGCGCACGGCCGTGGCCAACCAGATCCAGGGCAGCGGCCTCGGCCTGAGCCTGGTGCGGCGCATCGCCGAAGCGCACGGCGGCCACGTCGAACTCACCACCGAAGCCGGCCGCGGCAGCACGTTCACCATCGGCCTGCCGGCGGCCCCGCCGGTGGCGGGCGGCGCCAGCGAAGGGTTGGCCGCGGGTCG
The DNA here is from genome assembly GCA_963834325.1 of uncultured Acidobacteriota bacterium. Taxonomy (GTDB): domain Bacteria; phylum Acidobacteriota; class Vicinamibacteria; order Vicinamibacterales; family UBA2999; genus CADEFD01. The sequence goes on along the minus strand of CAWIBL010000011.1, from coordinate 1,312,672 downwards.
GGCCGGCGCCCGGTCGGCCGCGCCGTCGGCCTCCTAGCCGTGGCGGCCGGACGCCTGCTGCTCGTCGAAGACGAACCGGGCCTGCAGCTCACGCTCACCGATCGGCTCGTCTCCGAAGGGTACGAGGTGGACACCGCCGGCGACGGCGACACCGGGCTGGCCCTGGCCACGGCCGGACGCTTCGATCTCGTGGTGCTCGACGTGATGCTGCCCAAGCGCGACGGCTTCGACGTCTGCCGCACGCTGCGCCAGCGCGGCATCACCACGCCGATCCTGATGCTCACGGCGCGCGGACAGGTCGTGGACCGCGTCGTCGGCCTGAAGCTCGGCGCCGACGACTACCTGATCAAGCCCTTCGAGGCGCTGGAACTGCTGGCCCGCATCGAGGCGCTGTTGCGCCGGGCCGGACAGACGCCGGCGGCCGAGGCTCCGGCCGGATCGGCCGGCTCCGCGATCTACACCTTCGGCGACGTGGTGGTCGACGTGCGCAAGGCGGAAGTCACGCGCGAGGGCGAGCCGGTGGACCTCTCGGCCAAGGAGTTCCAGCTGCTGCGCTACTTCCTCGAGCATCGCCGTGCCACGTTGTCGCGCGACGAGCTGCTGCACGAGGTGTGGGGCTACGACTACACGCCCTCGACGCGGACCGTCGACGTGCACGTGGCCTGGCTGCGTCAGAAGTTCGAGGTCAATCCCAAGGTGCCGCAGATCATCCAGACGGTGCACGGCCTCGGCTACAAGTTCACCGGCTGACGCGCGCCATTTCCCCGCTCCTGCTATCCTTTCGCCACGATGCGTCGGATCTGCGTCTTCTGCGGTTCCAGCCCCGGCGTCCCGGCCCGAATACGCGGCGGCGGCGCGGGCCCTGGCCCGGGAACTGGCCGCGCGCGGCCACGGTCTCGTCTACGGCGGCGGCAACGTCGGCCTGATGGGCGTCGTCGCCGACGCGATGCTCGAGGCCGGCGGCGAGGTGGTGGGGGTCATCCCGCACACGCTCATGGCCAGGGAGATCGGCCACAGCGGCGTGACCACCCTGCACATCGTCGACTCGATGCACGAGCGCAAGGCCCTCATGGCCGATCTCTCCGACGCGTTCATCGCCCTGCCCGGCGGCATCGGCACCTTCGAAGAGTGGTTCGAGGCGGTCACCTGGACCCAGCTCGGGCTGCACCGCAAGCCCTGCGGCCTGCTCAACGTGCACGGCTTCTACGACCAGCTGATTGCGCTTCATGGACCACGCCTGGGCCGAGGGCTTCATCAAGCCCGAGACCCGCGCGGTGGTGCGCCACGACGCCGATGCCGGGGCGCTGCTCGACGCGCTCGACACGGTGGACCTGCCGGTCGTGCCGCGCTGGATCTCCCGCGCCGAGCGCTAGTCAGGACCCGCCGGGAGATTCACGGGAGGCGCCGTCAGGGGATCGAGGATCACGGGCGAGCCGCGAGCACCAGGTCGGCGTGCACCTCGAGGCCGAAGCGGCCGCGGGCCCGCGGCACCAGCCGGATGTCCTGGCACTTCTCGTCGAGACGGCGGCGGAGCAGCAGCAGCCGCGTCTCGAGGTTGTCCTTGTACTCGGGCAACTGCAGCGCCTTGTCGAGCCGCAGTTCGCGATTGGTGAACTCGGCGCGCCGCTCCGCCTGGTAGGCCGTCAGCAGCTTCCACAGGATCCGCGCCGGCAGTCCGCGAATCAGGTAGTCGCCGTCCACGAGGACACAGTCGTCGTGTTGATAGAACGCCACCTCGTGGCGTCGCCGGCAGGCCGGCGTGGCGGCGGCGGGGCCGGCGCCTGCGGGCTCGGCGCCGGCGCGCCCGTCGAGCCCGTCGGCGGTTTCCTGCAGCACGGCGTTCTGGATGGCGAGGGCCAGGTACGAGCCGAGCAGTTCGATGGTGGCGCGATCGCTCTCGTGAAACCGGTAGGCGGTCTCGCTCTCGAGCACGAGCACCCCGACGAGGTCGCCGCGGGCCAGCAGCGGCACGCCGAGCTGGCTGGCGGGACTGGCCAGCCCGGGCAGCGGGATGCTGAGTTCGGCGGTGTGCAGACCGTGCTGTTCCGCCCGGCACCGGGCCGCATAGGCGTAGAGGACACCGCGCATCAGGCCCGAGATGCGGATGGCCTGCCGGGCCTCGGCCACCATGCCGGTGATGCCCTCGCCGAAGCGCGCTTCGGCGCCGGCGCCACGCGCCGGATAGCCGTGCGTGGCAATGGCGACCAGGGTCTGGGGTGCGTCGCCGGGCACCAGGATCATCGAGTGCTGGAAGCCGAAGAACTCGTCGAGGCCGGCGAGAATCGAATCCAGCACCGGCTCCAGGCCTTCGGCGCCGTGAAGGCGCAGCGCGAGGTTCTGCAGCGCCTCCATCGTGAACACCGCGTCGGGCGCCGGCCGGCGGCCTTCCGGCGTGGCGAAGCCCGGTTGTTCCGGCACCTTGCGTACCGACAGCACCTCGTAGATGTCGGCGGCCTTGAGCGCGAAGACGCCCTTCATGCCGCAGTACGAGGCGATGGCCTCGATGCGCAGCGCCATGCGCTCGAAGATCGGGCCCGACGGTTTCGGACCGCTCCAGCCTGAGGCGCAGTTCCCAGCCTTGCTGGGTGTCGGGATCGACCACGCGCACGAGCGCATTGCGGGTTCTCGGCCACGTTGCGCCGGCTCTTGTTGAAGAACTGGAACGACAGGGCCACGTGCGACGCGTCCACGTAGTCGACGTGACTCAGGTAGGCGGCATTGGGCAGGCCATCGGCCGAGCAGGTGTAGAGCGTGGCGGGCATCAGCCCCTGGAAGCAGGCGGTGAGCGTCTCGAGGCCCAGGCTCACAGGAGGGGCGCTCCTGCCTGGGGCCCCGGCGTCTGATCGAACACCGCGGTGACGCGCAGCCGCACCGCCGTGGCTGGCCAGACGACCCAGGGCCGGGTCGACTCCCCCGGCATGCCGATGATCTCGAGCTGGCGGCAGAAGCCGTCGCACTGCGTCCGCACCAGCGCCTCCTCGTCGTCGCGGGCCGGGCGCGCAGCGACGAAGGTGCCCTTGACCTGGCAGGCGCGGTCGTCTTCGGGCCGCGCAAACACCACCGCCGCCTGGCCGTTGGCCGACAAGTCGTCGAGCACGGGCCCGGCCGCCAGGGTCGGCACGTAGATGGTGAGGTGCTGGCGATCGTCGTCCACGAGCGCGGCGCCGACGTAAGCCGCATGGGGCTCGAGGCGATCGTTGCGCGTGCCCAGGTTGATGGCGACGCCTTGCTGCAGGAACGCCGCGAGCGCGTCGTCGATGAGCGGCGGAGCGGGCGGAGTCATGAGGGTGGCGGGCGAGTATAGCCCGTTAGGAACTTCTTAAGATCGCATAGGAAACACTTAGGTTGGCGTCGACGAACTCGGGCCCTGATGATGGCGTCTCACCGTGAGGAGGACCCACCACATGAGACCGAATCGCCTGGCCACCGTGGCGCTCACCCTCAGCGCCGTCACGCTCACCACCCTCATCGTCACGGCCCGCGCGCCGCAGGCCGGGGCCGCGCCGGCACCGCCCCAGCCGGCGCGTTCGCACCCCGACCTCGGCGCCTACCTCGTCCGGACGATGGGCTGCAACGACTGCCACACGCCGCTCAAGATGGGCCCGAAGGGACCGGAGCCCGACATGTCGCGCGCGCTCACCGGCCATCCGGAAGCGCTGAAGATGCCGCCGGCCCCGAAGCTGCCGCCCGGACCCTGGGTCGACGGTCGGTCTCCGCCACCAACACCGCCTGGGCCGGCCCGTGGGGCGTGAGCTTCACCGCCAACCTCACGCCGGACAAGGAAACCGGCCTCGGCGACTGGACCGAGGAACAGTTCATCGCCACGATGCGCACCGGCAAGCACCAGGGCAAGGGCCGCCCGGTGCTGCCGCCGATGCCCTACTTCGTCGTCGGGGCCTTGACCGATCCCGAGATCAAGGCGCTGTGGGCGTATCTCCGGTCGCTGCCGCCGGTGAAGAACCGCGTGCCCCAGCCAATCGATCCGCCGGAAGGAGCGCCGCAGTGACGACCCGCCGGGCCTGGGCCCTGACGGCGGCGGGCGCGCTGCTCTGGGTGGGCGCCACTGCCGGCCGCCTGATGGGCGCGCGCGACGCCGGCCGGACGGGTCCCGCCGGCCACGGCGCCGCGGCTGCTGTCGGAGACCGGGCTCTACGCCGACGCGGCGGCGCTGATCGTGGACCCGCGCAATCGCCCGTTCGCGCCGCAGTATCCGCTGTGGAGCGACGGCGCGGCCAAGCGCCGGTGGGTGCGGCTGCCCGAGGGCGCCACCATCGACGCATCGCGGCTCGATCACTGGGACTTCCCCGTCGGCACGCGCTTCTGGAAGGAGTTCACGTTCAACGGCCGCAAGGTCGAGACGCGGCTCCTGTGGAAGACGGCCGACGGCTGGGAGTTCGCCTCGTATGCGTGGCGCGACGACGAGCGGGACGCGGTGCTGGCGCCGGCCGACGGCCTCCGCGGACGTCGCCGAGGTGGCGCCGGGCAAGCGGCACAGCATTCCGTCGCACGACGAGTGCCGGGCCTGCCACGACTCGGCCGGCACCGAGGTGCTCGGCTTCACCGCGCTCCAGCTCTCGGACGACCGCGACCCGCTGGCGCCGCACGCCGAGCCGCTCGACGAGGGCATGGTCACGCTGCGGTCGCTGGTGACCGAGCAGCGCCTGGCGCCGGCGCGTCCCGAGCTGGCGGCGGCGCCGCCGCGGGTGATGGCGGCGGACGCGCGCGAGCGGGCCGTGCTCGGTTATCTCTCGACCAACTGCGGCAGTTGCCACAACCGGCAGAGCACCATCGCGTCGCTCGGGCTGTTCCTGAAGTACACGCTCGAGCGCCGACGCGATGTGCGCGCCCGATGCGCTCACGACCACCGTGGATCGGCCCGGGCACTGGGTGGTGCCGACGGCGCCCGAGGGGACCTCGCGGCTGGTGCGTCCGGGCCGTCCGGATCTGAGCGCGCTGTTGTATCGGGCCAGGTCGCGCCGGCCGTCGAGCCAGATGCCGCCGATCGGCACGGTCGTGGCCGATCGTCAGGCCGTCGAGTTGCTGACCGCGTGGATCGAGGGCGGCGGCGGCGCCGCGGCCATCCGCGCGTGCGGCCCGCCGACGAGCCGCTCACACGCTCCCCCTGACGCCCGTCGACTCAGCCGGTCAACGACCAGAATGGGCCGGTGAAGCCGGTGGACTCGAGCAGCGCCTGCGCCGCGTCGCGCGGACGCGGCTGCCAGTCCGGGCGCCAGCCGCCCGCGATACCACCGCCGGCCGAGCGCCGCCAGTTGCGCCACCGGCACCACGCGTCCCGCCGGGCGGCCGCCGGCATGCTCCCACGGCTCGACGTCCTCTTCCGACCGGAAGAGCCGAATCGTCGATCAGGTGAAGCCGATGTCGTCCCACCACTTTGCCGCCGGCACGCCCACGTAGGCCACCGACCCGGGATGGGCGTAGGCCACGCCCCGCCGGACGCCGCCGGCAATCACTGCCCCGGAGGCCGGACACGGCGTGGTGAAGGTGACGTCGTGATCGAGCGCCGCGGCGACGCCGAACGCGTCCCACGCGCAGTTGGCCCACACCGACCGGTGCCCGACCACCACGCGAAAGGCCGTGGGCAGGGCCGAGAACGGCATCGCCATCCACACCTCGCCGGTGTCGCGATCGATGACGATGACGTGCGCCGCCTCGAGCGCGAGGTAGCTGCCCGCGACCTGCGCGTAGTCGAGCCCCAGCGCCTGCATCACCGACCCGCGCGAGGGCGTGGCGCCGGCGGCCAGCGTCGTCAGCAGATGGCGGCGCACCTCCAGGTCCAGCGTGGTGAGCGAGGCCGCCATCAGCCGTTCAGCGCCTTCATGCCGGCCGGCGTGTAGCGCTCGCCGGCGATGCCGGGCGCCAGCGCCGCCAGCGACGCGAGATCCGTGGGCGACAGCGTCACCGCCACGCGCTCCGGCGTTCTCTTCGACGCGCGCCGCGCGGGTCGAACCGGGGATGGGCACGATGTCGTCGCCCTGCGCCAGCAGCCAGGCCAGCGCCAGCTGCGCCGGGGTGCAGCCCTGGTCGCGGGCCAGCGCCTGGACCTGCGCCACGACGTCGAGGTTCTTCTGGAAGTTCGCGCCCTGGAAGCGCGGGTTCTGGCGGCGCCAGTCGTTCGGCGCGAGGTCGTCGATCGAACGGAAGCGGCCGGTCAGGAAGCCGCGCCCGAGCGGGCTGTAGGCGACGAAGCCGATGCCGAGTTCGCGGCAGGTGTCGAGCAGTTCGCCTTCGGGATCGCGGCTCCACAGCGAGTACTCGGTCTGCAGCGCCGCGATCGGATGCACCGCCACCGCCCGGCGCAGCGTGGCCGGCGCGGCCTCCGACAGCCCGAGGTAGCGGACCTTGCCGGCCTGCACGAGTTCGGCCATCGCCCCGACCGTCTCCTCGATCGGCACCGTCGGATCGACGCGATGCTGGTAGTAGAGATCGATGGCCTCCACGCCGAGCCGCGCGCAGCGACGCGTCGCAGGCCTGGCGCACGTACTCGGGCCGGCCGTTGATGCCGACGGGCGTGCCGTCGGCGTTGCGCTGGAAGCCGAACTTGGTCGCCACCGTGACCGCGGCCGCGGCGGTCGCGGATGGCCGTGCCGACGAGCGTCTCGTTGGTGAACGGCCCGTAGGCATCGGCCGTGTCGAGGAACGTGACGCCGAGGTCGATGGCGCGGTGAATCGTGGCGATGCGACGCCGTCTCGTCGGCCGCGCCGTAGAAGTCGGACATGCCCATGCAGCCGAGACCGAGGGCGGAGACAGTGAGGCCGGAACGGCCGAGCGCGCGAGCGGGACACGAATGGACATGCCCGTCACCTTATCAGGCGCGACCCCGTAGCGGTGTGACCCCTGGGCGCCGACGGCAGAATGGCGCCAACCGGCCGGGCTCCGTCGCGCCACCAGCCGGCCCGCACGATCGGGCGGACGGCCGGCTACGCGCGCAGCAACGCGCCGCGCGCCGGCCGGCCGGTGGCGCGGCGCAGCGCTTCCAGATACACGGCCACCTGCCGCGCGTAGAGCGCCGTGCTGCCGCCGAGCTCGATGTCGGTCTTGAAGTCGAGCACCATCCAGCCGTCGCCGTCGTCCCAGAGCAGGTCGGCCTGCCCGTCCACGAGCACCGGGCCCACGGTGAGCACGAGCGGCACCTCGCGGCGGCACGACGCGGCCGGCCGCGGCGGCGGCCCGGGCCCGGGCCAGCAGCGGATGGCGCAGCAGCTCGCCGGCCACGGTGGCCGCGGCGGCCCGCTCGTCGTCGGTCGCGCCGAGCATCCGGCCTGCACCGCCGCCAGTTGCGCGATGTCGCCGGGCCCGGCCTCGAGCGCCACGTGCGCCAGCAGCGCGTGCACGAGCGTGCCGAAGCGCTTGCCCGACGGCCGCGTCGGCATCGGCGACGCTCGAGCGCCACGACCGCGACTGCGGCGCGCCGCCTCGGCCACCTCCGGCGGCACGGCCACGCCGCCGTCGAGACTGGCCCGCGCCCATTCGGTGGCGGTCATCACGCGGAGGCTGGGCTGCGGCGCTGGTCACGAGCGTGGCTTCGCGGGCGGTGCGCCACCGTTCGTAGCGCGCGCGATCGGCCGCCACGACGTCGGCCGGCGCGTCCTTGCCGATCAGGTGCTCGTGGCGCAGGCCGCGCCGCTCGGCGCCGGGCCTTCTTCGAGCAGCAGCGGGTCCCACCACACCACGGTGTAGGGGGCGCCGGTCACCGGATCGAGGTGCGCGTAACGCGCCGGGCCGCATCGTGTGCAGCGTCGGCGTGTTGTTGGGCGGACGGTCGAGATGCGTGTCGCGGCCGGTGAACGCCGGCACGCCGGGCGCCGTCACCGCGTCGCCGCCGTAGAGCGCCGCCGAGAGCGGATGCACCCACTGCTTGTCCTGCGGAGCCGTCGCCGATGGCCGGCACGACCAGCAGGTCGCGGGCGCGGGTGGCGGCGACGTAGGCCAGCCGCACGCCTTCGGCGGCGTCGCGCGACGCCTCGAGCGCGTTGTTGTCGCGCAGGTCGAGCGGCGCCCAGCCGGCCAGCTTGATGGCGGCCAGGCCGCGCGCTGCCGTCGAGATGCCGCTGCGCTTCGTCGCGACTGAGCTTGCAGCCGATGTCGGCCAGGATCACGACCGGGAACTCGAGGCCCTTGGCCTTGTGCACGGTCATGAGGCGCACGCCGTCGGTGCCTTCCTCGAGGATCGGCGCCTCCGGGCGTGGGCGCGCGGTCGGCGGCCTCGCGCAGCTCGTCGACGAAGCCGCGGAACGACAGGCCGCCTTCCGCTTCGTAGCGCCGGGCCAGCTCGGCGATCTGCAGCACGTTGGCCAGCACCTGCTCGCCGCCGCGCCACAGCACGAAGCCGGCGTGCGCGCGCGTGGCCTCGATGAGACGGCCGATGGTGTCGGCCACGGGCCGGTGGTTGCGCAGGCGGTTCAGCTCGCGCAGCGCGCTCGAGCGCCTCGCGCCACGGCGGTGAGCGCCTCGGGCACCGGCTCGGGCACGTGATAGGGCCGGAAGCCGTGGCCGAGCGCGTGCCACGCCAGCAGTTCCTCCTCGGCCACCGCGAAGAACGGCCCGCGCAGCGTGGCGAAGACGCTGAGCGCGTCGTCGGGCCACTCGATGGCCGTGAGCGCGGTGCGCAGCGCGTCCACTTCCTCGCGCTCGTGGAACGCCTTGCCGCCGACCAGCAGGTGCGTGAGCCCCCGGGACTCGAGCGCTTCCACGTAGTTGCGGGTCACGTCGGTCTGGAAGTCGAGGAAGCGGCGGAAGAGCAGGCACACGTCGCCGGCGCGGATGGCCCGCCGCGCCGGCGCGCCGTCCGGACCGGGCGCCGCGTGCTCGTCGGGCACCGTGTAGCCGCTGTCGATGACCAGCCAGCGCACGAACTCGCCGACCGCCTCCGGCAGCGACGCGGCGATGGCCGCCTGCGTCACGTTGCCCCGATCGCTGAGCGCACGCGGCACCGGCAGCGCCACCACCGCCGGCTGCGCCGGATGGTCGGCGCGCGCCGGCTGCAGTTCCACGTAGTCGGCCTGCAGCGACCTGGCGTCGCCGGTCATGTGCGCGCTGAAAGCGGCGTTGACCGCCCGCTGGATCGCCGGCACGCTGCGGAACGACGTGCGCAGGCGCACGCGGACGGCGCCGCGGGCGACGAGCGTCTCGCAGATCTCGCGGTAGACGCCGACATCGGCGCGCCGGAAGCGGTAGATCGACTGCTTCGGATCGCCGACGATGAAGAGCGCGCCCGGGCGGATGCGGCAGTCGCGCAGCCCCGGCGGGGTCGCGCCCGGCCTCGCCGGTTCGTCGGCGGCGAGCAGGATCAGCAGTTCCGCCTGCAGCGGATCGGTGTCCTGGAACTCGTCCACGAGCAGGTAGCGGAAGCGGCGCTGGAAGTCGTGGCGCACGGCCGCGTCGTCGCGCACGAGGTCGCGGGCGCGGATCAGCAGATCGAGGAAGTCGACGGCGCCGGCCCGCTGCTTGCGCGCTTCGTAGCGCTGCACCGCGTCCTGCATGCGCCTCGTGCACGAGGGCCGCCAGGTCGGCGTCGGCGCAGTCGCGGAAGGCCACGAGCGCCTCGACGATCAGGTCGCGCGCGGCCACGACCGCGGCCCGCGGCACGTCCTTGCCGTAGTGGCCGCTGGTGCTCTTGCCCTTGCGCAGGTCGTAGTGGCGCGCCGCCAGGTTGACCAGCGCCGATTCCCAGCCGTCGTAGTCGTCGAAGCCGCGCGCCCTGAGCGGCTGCACCTCGGCCCAGACGCGCCGGATCGGCTCGGTGTCGCGGCACAGCGGGTCGCGGGGGCTGGTCGGCTTGGCGCTGAGGGCGCTGAAGCTGCCGATGGCGTCGAGCAGGTGATCGATGGCGCTCTGGCGGTCGAAGCCGTCGGGGCGGCGCCACGGCGCCGGGTGATCGCGCCACTCGAGCAGCTCGCGGCCGGCGCGCTTCAAGCGCTCGATCGGCGCGTCCTCGTCGTCGTCGCCGCCGAAGCGGCGCACGGTCGCCCGGCGCAGCGAGCGGCGGACGCCCTCGCACGGCTGGTCGAGTTCGTGCTGGATCCAGTCGGCGAAGGCCTCGTCGAAGAGCCGCGCCGGCCTGCCCCTCGGTGAGCACGACGAACGACGGATCGATGCGGGCCTCGACCGGACGCTCGCGCAGCAGGTCGGCGCAGAAGCCGTGGATGGTGCTGACGTGCGCTTCCTCGAAGCGCTGCACGGCCCGCTCCGAGCCGTCCGGCCTCGTCGCCGGCGGCGGTCGAGCCGGGCCCGCTCGAGTTCTTCGCGCAGCGCAGCTTCAGCTCGCCGGCGGCCTTCTCCGAGAAGGTCACCGCCACGATCTCGTCGATGGCCGCCCGGCCGCTCGTGACCAGCCGCACGATCCGCTTCACGAGCTCGGTGGTCTTGCCGGTGCCGGCGGCGGCCTCGACGACGAGCGTGTCAGATCGAGCGCCTCGGCGATGAGCCGGCGGTCGTCGCAGGTCGGCGCTGCTGGCCGATCACGGCATCCTCCGCAACGCGTCGAGGTCGGGAACGGCCGGCTTGCCGCCGGGTGCGCGCTGGTTCGTCGGGACCGCACACCGGCCGGAAGTCGCAGATACGCGCAGGCCGGGTGCGGGCCGAGCGTTCCGGGCTTGGCCGCCAGGGTGCCGTGCTCGACGGCGCGATCGATGATCTCGAGCACCTCCAGGCCGCGCTGGCGGATGAGATCGTCGAGCGCGATCGGCCGCTCGGTGAAGCCGCCCGGCGGTGGTGCAGTACGACAGGCGCCCTTCGGCCACGGTCTGGCCGGTCAGGGCCTCGAGCGCCACGGCGTAGAGCACCGGCTGCAGCACGCGTCCGCCGTCGACGATGGTGGCCGGCGTCGTGCGGTTCTTGCCGGTCTTGTGGTCGGTGACCCGCAGATGCGAGCCGTCGAGGCGCCGCTCCACCAGGTCGATCGAGCCGCGCAGCAGGTAGCCGGCCGCGCCGACGCGCACCGGCTCGCGCACCGACGCGGGGTCGCGTCCGGGCGTCGAGCGGCAGCCCGAACGCCGAGTTCGAAGCGCTCCGGCAGCCAGTGCGGCGCATCCGTCAGGAGCTGCTGATCGAGCCACAGGCGCAGGTCGCGCCGCAGGCCGTCGATCTCGTCCTTCCACACGCGGTCGATGGCTGGCGCCAGGTCGTCGTAGGCCTTGGCTGGTCACCTCGCCGATGGCCCAGTCGAGCTGCCCTGGCGCGCGCCTTGGCGCGCGCCGGCGAAAGCGGCAGCATGCCGTTCTTCACGAGATGGCGGAAGAACGACGTCTGGATCTCGTGGAAGAGGCTGCCGCGCGTGAGCGGATCGAGACGCTGGAGCGGCGCCGGCTCGTCGAGCGGCGCGAGTTGGTAGATCGGCCGCCAGCTGGAACTGATAGGGACACGCCGCGAAGCGCTGCAGCGCCGTCAGCGAATAGGGCCGCGCGGTGAGCCGCTGCGCGGCGAGCGCCGGCGCCGTCAGCGGCTGCACGCGGATGAGGCCGTCGGCCGGCGACCACTTCGGCTGCCAGCGCGACCAGCGTTCGACGACCGAACGGCGCAGCGCGGGATTGAGTTCGAGCAGGTAGCGGGCCCGGCCCTCGTGCTCGTGCCTGCTGCGAGAGCGGCGCGCGCAGCAGCGGCTTCAGCACCGCCAGGTCGTGCTCCAGATCGTCGATGGCCGCGGCCGGATCGGCCGGCGCGGGCCAGTCGAGCGAGGCGCTGCCGCGCGCCGAAGGCGTCGTCGGCCAGCGCGTCGTAGCGCGGAATGACGCCGGTCGTGGCCCGCATCACGTCGAGCACGTAGAACGACGGCACGCGCGGCCGCGATTCGGCCAGCTCGAGCCGTGGATACGAGAGATAGACGCGCGCCGCGGCAGCGCCCACGGCGAGCCGGAGCTGCAGGCGCTCGTCGTCGGCGCGCGTGTCGGCCATGGGCAGGCCGGCCTCCAGTGCGGCGCGGCGCGCGTCCACGAGCAGGGCGTCCTCGCGCAGGCGTTGCGGGAAGATGCGCTCGGCCAGGCCGGGCACGAACACCACGCGGAACTGGCGCCCGCGCGCGGCCTGCGGGCGTGCCGACGAACACGCGCCCGTGCCGGCGCCGGGGCGGCTCGTTCGTGAGCGTGAGCAGGCGCGGGGCCAGCACCTCGCGCACCTCGCGGAGGCGCACGGGGCCGACCGTGCCGAGCGGCGCCATCTCGGCCAGGACGCGGGCCACGCGGGCCGGCTGCCGCAGCACGCGCGGCAGCAGCTCCGAGAACGCGCGCAGCCACTCGGCCCAGGTGCGCGGGGTGCGCCAGTCGTCGAGCGTCGTGACGATGGGCAGCGCGAACGACTCGAGGTGCCCGAGCTGCTCGCGGTCGCGTTCGAGCGCGCGCAGGCGGGGCGCGTCGTGATCCTCGTCGGCCAGCTCGCGCATGCGCCGTTCGAACTCGCGGCGCAGCCCGGGGAGACGTCGCTGCCAGCGCGCCAGCCCCTCGATGACATAGGCCTCGACGAGCAGCTCCTCCCACCGCCACGGCGCGCGCAGCGTGCCGGCGACGATGCGGTCGCCGTCGCGCTCGCTGGCCGCCGGCGCCTCGTCGATGGGCGCAGGATCTTCCACCCGCTCGCCCGGCGGGATCAGCCCCTCCGCCACCTCGTTGGCAGAATCCTGCAAACGTCGCACTATCTGCGTCGCCTGGCAGATGTAACCGTGACAGGCCCCGTTACATTTGGCACCTGGCCGAGGGACAGGTACTCCGCGAAGCGGCGGGCCGACAGGCTCTCGTCGGCGCAGGCCAGCAGCGCCAGGAAGGCGCGGCCGGCCGGGTCGGGACGCCGCGTGCCGCGCTCGAACCACACCGGCACGGCGGCGCGGGCGAAGGCGTGCTCGAGCAGTCCCAGGTAGGTGTGGGGCGCGCGCAGGAGCACGGCCATCTCGTCGAGGGGCACGCCGGCGGCGGCCTCCTGCAGCACCCGCCGCGCGATTTCGACGGCTTCGCGACCCTCGCCCGGCGCGGACAGGACCTGCACCGACGGGTCGAGCTGCCCCGGCGGCGGCGTGTCGGACGCAAAGAGCCACGTCTGCAGCCGCGCCAGCGCGTCGCCCGCCCGACGCCGGTGGCGCCGTGGCGACGCCCGCCCCCACGGGGACGTCTCGACCGTGCCGCCGCAGTGCTCATACGCCGCCAGGGTCGTGGCGTCGCCCGCCGGCACGGTGGCCAGGGTGGTCGTGGCCGCATCCACCACCGCCGCCAGCAGCCCGCGCTCGACGCTCGTGGCCAGGGCGACGTCGAGCAGGAGCACGTGCCGCGCCCCGAGCGACTCGGGCCGGGCCCGCACGCGCTGCGGCCGCAAGCGCCAGCGTGGTGGCGCGGCTGACCGTGCCGGCGCGCCGCGCCTCGTCCTGCACGCGCGCCAGCAGGGCCGCCAGGTCGGGGCCCACGTGCTCGAGCCCGGTGAGCGCGCCGGCATCGACGCGCGCGTGCTGCAGTTCCGACAGCGTGCGCGCCAGGGCGCGAGGAAAGCCGGGCAGATCGGCCACGGGAGCGAAGTAGGAGAGTTCGCCGGCGGCCAGCGCGTCGAAGGCCGCGCGCGTGGCCATGGCCTCGGCGCCGAGCGCCCCGCCCGGGCTCACCAGCCGCTCGGCCAGCGCCGGCAACGCGAGCTTGGTGGCCAGTTCCGCGAACGACGCCCGCGACACGCCCACGAGCGCGCCGCCCTCGCGCGCGATAGCCAGCGCCAGCTCGTCGGCCGAGGCCCGCGTCGCGCCCACGATCAGCACCTCGTCGAGCGCATGCGCCCGCACGTAGGCGCGCGCCGCCGTCAACCGTGCTCCGGCCGACGGCGCGACGAAACAGTGCAAGCGGGAGGACGTCACACGAGACTCGACGTCGAGAATACACGACGGATCCGGCGCCGCCAGCGACGAGCTTCTCAGCCGCAAACCGGCTGGAATCGAGGACACGTTCCCCGGGACAGGACACCGCCCGGCGCTAGAATCGTGGATCGTCCGGCAGCAAAGCCCAGGTAATCGCGGCGGGGTCCGGGCACGCGCCTTGCTATAACCCTGAGCGAGGAGTTGGCAATGCTGATCAACAAGGTAGTTTCCGGCGGGCTCATCCTGGCGTGCCTCACGGCGGCGGGCGGTGGGGCCTATCTGGCTACCAAGCACAACGCCGAGACGGCCGTCACGGCGCCCGTTTCCGCGGCCCCGAGGCCCCGGCGGCCCAGGCGGTCACCGCCTCGGAAGGGGTGCTGACCCCCGAACCCGCGGCGGCGCCGGCCGCGCCCGCCCGCATTTCGCCCCCGCCACCGGCCGCGCCGGCGCGCCGCGCGGCCCCGGCCCCCACGCCCCGGCGCGACCCTCCCGCCTCGCAGCGGCGAGCCACGGCGCGCCCGGCACCTCCGGTCGAGTCGGCGCCGGCCCCCGTCGCCACCCCGGCCAGCCGCGACCACGTCCAGCTCGGGCACGTCGATGTGGGACTCGCGTCCCGCCGTGCAAGCCCAGGCGCCCGAGGTGACCGCACCCGAACCCGAACCGGTCGCCCCGCCCGAACCCGACTTCGTCGAACTCGTCGTGCCGGCCGACTCGGTGATCGGCCTGCAGCTCGAATCGACCGTGTCGAGCGACCGCGCCAAGGTGGAAGACGCCGTCGACGCCCGCGTCACCCGCGATGTGCGGGTGGGCGGCCGCGTGGCCATTCCCGCCGGCTCGCTCGTGCACGGCACGGTCACCGAAGTGGAACGTGGCGGCAAGGTCCGCGAACGTGCCCGCCTCGGCATCCGCTTCCACACGGTGGTGCTGGCCAATGGCGACCGTGTCAACCTGCGCACCGACGCCATCACCCGCGAGGGCACGTCGCCCGGACGTGAGAGCGCCGCGAAGATCGGCGGCGCGGCCGTGGGCGGCGCCATCCTGGGCGCCATCCTGGGCGGCGGCAAGGGCGCGGCCATCGGCGGCGCGGTGGGTGCCGGCGGCGGCACGGCGGCAGTCATGGCCGGCGAGCGCAACACGGTCACGGTGCCGGCGGGTTCCACGGTCAGCGTGCGCATCCAGCAGCCGGTCGCGGTCACCGTCGAGAAGGAATAGCGCCGGGCGGCTCGCAGGACGTGACGTAGAATCGGCGTCTACCCTCGAAGGAGACTTCATGCGCGCAGCCACGATTGCTCTCTGCCTGGCCCTGGCGGCCCCGGCGCTGGCCCAGACCAAGCAGGATTACCCCGGCGTCACCAACTTCACCCGCGTCGACGCCACCGTGGCCTGCGGCGGAGCTACCGAGGTGGCCACGCTGGACCTGCTGAAGAAGGACGGCTTCAAGTCGGTCATCAACCTGCGGATGGCCAGCGAGCCGGGCACCAATCTCGAAGCGAACCAGGCCAAGGCCAAGGCCCTCGGCCTGAACTACGTGCACATCCCCTTCAGCGGCGGCAGCCCCGACGCGAAGGTGTTCGACACCTTCCTGGCCACCATCGCCGACACCAGCAACCAGCCCGCCTACGTGCACTGCGGCTCGGCCCAGCGCGTCGGCGCCGTGTGGCTGGCCAAGCGCGTGCTCCAGGACAACTACTCGATCGAGAAGGCCACTGCCGAAGCGCACGCCATCGGCCTCAGCAACCCCGGCCTCGAGAAGTTCGCTCTGCAGTACATCGCCGATCACAAGAAGTAGCTCGCGCCCAATGAGGACGTTCGCGATTGCGGCCTGCCCTGGCCCTGGCCTGTGGGCTGCCGTCCGAGTCCGGCGCCGACATCCTGGTCACGCCCTACGCCGGCGTCAACTTCGGCGGCGGCACCATCGACACGCGGGCCAACCTGGGCGCGGCCGTGGGGTGGCTGGGCGCGAGGGGCCTGGGCGTCGAAGTGGACCTCGGGTTCATCCCCGACTTCTTCGCTCCCAAGGACCTCGACCTCGAGGTGCTCGGCACCAACCACGTCACGACCCTGATGGGCAACGTGATCGTGGCCCGGACCATCGGCGGCCTGCAGCCGTATGTCTCGGCCGGCGGCGGGCTGCTGCGCAGCCGGGTGGCCTCGTTCGGCGGCCTGTTCGACGAGGTCACGACCGACAACGGCCTGGGCGTGAACGCCGGCGCGGGCGTGCGCGTCGGCACCGGCCGCTGGTCGCTGCGCGGCGACCTGCGCTACTTCCGCCTGCTCACCGACGTGGACGTCCTGCTCGAAGACGTGCTCGGCGACTTCAGCTTCTGGCGCGCGGCCGGCGGCGTCACCATCGGTTTCTAGGCCAAGTCCGGGCCGCCCCGCCCGCACCCCGCCTCGGCCCCGGGTCGATCCGGCCGCGGCAGTCCGGCCCAGCCTGCTGGTTGACAGCGCCGCGGACCGACGGCGATACTGAAGGGTCATCTGACGCGGCGATTTCCCGACTTGATGGGCCGCGTCCCGGGGTTCACACCACCCTGGTAGTTCTATCTAAGTCGCGGAACGCCCGCGACCCATGGTCGCGGGTTTTTTATTTCTGGAGCGTTATGACCGATCGATACATCTTCTCGTCGGAGTCCGTCGGTGAGGGGCATCCCGACAAGGTCGCCGACACCATCTCCGACGCCGTGCTCGACGCGTGCCTGGCGCAGGACAAGTTCAGCCGCGTGGCGTGCGAGACGTTCGTGAAGTCGAACGTCGTGATCATCGGCGGCGAGATCACGACCAGGGCCAAGCTCGACTTCGAGAAGATTGCCCGCGACGCGATCCGCGAGATCGGCTACGTCAACGACGACGACGTGTTCCACGCCGACAAGGTGTTCGTGAACCTGCTCGTGACCCAGCAGTCGGCCGACATCGCCCAGGGCGTCGACGCCCGCAAGGCCGCCGGCAAGAAGACCGCCAAGCAGGGCGCCGGCGACCAGGGCCTGATGTTCGGCTACGCCAGCAACGAGACGCCCGAGCTGATGCCGGCCCCGATCATGTTCGCGCATCGCCTCGGCCGCGAGCTGACGCGGATCCGCAAGAGCGGCGCGGTGCCGTGGCTGCGCCCCGATGCCAAGTCGCAGGTCTCGGTGATCTACGAGGACGGCAAGCCCGTCGGCATCTCGAACGTCGTCATCTCGACGCAGCACACGGCGGATGTGTCGCACCGTGAGATCGAGCGCTTCTGCATCGAAGAGGTCATGCGCAAGGTGCTGCCGGCCAAGATGCTCACCAACCAGACGCAGTTCCTCATCAACCCGACCGGCCGCTTCGTCATCGGCGGCCCGCAGGGCGACACCGGGCTCACCGGCCGCAAGATCATCGTCGACAGCTACGGCGGCATGGGCCGTCACGGCGGCGGCGCCTTCTCGGGCAAGGACGCCACCAAGGTGGACCGCAGCGCCGCCTACATGGGCCGCTGGGTCGCCAAGAACATCGTCGCGGCCAAGCTCGCCGAACGGTGCGAAGTGCAGTTTGCCTACGCCATCGGCTACCCCGATCCGGTGAGCGTGCACATCGAGACGTTCGGCACGGGCACGGCGCCGGCCGCCAAGATCGTCCGCGCCGTGAACCGCGTGTTCAGCTTCCAGCCGGCCGACATCATCGAGCAGCTGAATCTGCGCCGCCCGATCTTCTCGCAGACGACCAACTACGGCCACTTCGGCAAGAAGGGCATGACCTGGGAAGCCACCGACAAGGTCAAGGCGCTGCTCAAGGCCCTGTAACCGGCCCGCCGGCGGATGACGAGCACGGCCCCGCGCGGGACACCCCGCCGGGGCCGCTGTCGTTTCGAGCCTCGGCTCACCGCAGCGGCGGCTTGCGCACCATCATCGCCGCCACGTGGATCGTCATCCGCCCGTCGCGCTCGGACACCTGGCCCTTGGCTTCCACCGGCTTGGCCACGAAGTCGAGCAGCTTGGCGTTGTTGTTGGCGGCATAGTCGCCCTCGACAAAAAGGAGGCCGTCGGCGGTCTGGATGGCCATCGCCGCGCCCTCCCGGGCGCAGCGCATGAGGCGGGCGGCCGGGCTTTCGCCGGGTTGGTCGGTCACCGCGCAAGATGGGGCGGTGAGTTCGCCCTGGACGGTGCGGTAATCGGCGGCGTGGGCCACGGTCACGACGGCGGCCAGGAGCCCGATAACGGTCCACGACTTCACATGCGGCACGGTCGATGCTCCCCCGTTCACTTGTAGTGCCGCGGAGCCGGCCGGTCAAGCACTGCCGCCCGGGGCGGGGCGCGCTGCGGTCCCGGCCGCCCTTGCGGTGTAGACTTCCCCGACCGCAAGGGGGCCCCATTGATGAGCATTCGCCGTTTCGAGCTACCAACCGCGCGCCTCGCCGCGGGCATCCTGCTGGCGGCCGGCGCCGGCCTGGGCATCGCCTGCAAGCCGGCCCCGGAACCGGCCGCCGCGCCAGCCGCCGCCGCCCCGGCCGACCCGGCCGCGGCGGCGCGCGACAAGCGCATCGCCCGCGCCACCTCGCTGGAACTGCCCACCAAGTACGAGCCGGTGCCCGGCGACGCGCTGTCGCACCACACCTCGGGTTACGTCAAGACGGTGTGTTCGGCGGTGTTCATCACCGGCTACGACCCCGAGTTCGCCGCCGAACACGTGGGCTACTTCACCGGGCCCTACGAAGAACGGGCCAAGGTCGGCCGCCCGGTCGTCGACCGGGCGAAGAAGACCGTGAGCATCACCCTGCCCAACGGCACGGTGCGGACGGCGGTCTACACCGGCAGCCAGGGCTGCGTCACCTATCCCGAAGGCAGCGACCTCGCTGAACTTCACGCCCAAGACGGTGAAGCCCAACCTGCCGCCGGCCGGCGCGCAGGACTGGCCGATGGGCGACCGCGAGCCGAAGACGCCGCCCCCGGCCGGAGTGGACGAGGCCAAGGTGCGGGAAGCGGTTGACGCCGCCTTCGCCATGCCGGAGGCCGAGACCACGGCCTTTGTCGCCACCTACAAGGGCCGCGTCATCGCCGAGCGCTACGGCGAGGGCATCACCAGCACCACGCCGCTCGAAAGCTGGTCGATGGGCAAGAGCGTGACCGCCACCATCATGGGCACGCTCATCGAGCGCGGCGTGTATACGCTCGACCAGCCGGCTCCCATTCCCGAATGGCAGGGCGCCGACGACCCGCGCCGGGAGATCCGCATCCAGGACATCCTGCGGATGTCGAGCGGCATCCGCATCATCAGTCCCTCCGATCCCGACTACGACCGGGCCGGGCCGTATCCCGATCACCTGTACCTCTACACCGACGCCGGCAACGCCTATAAGTACGCGGCGACGCGGCCGCAGCAGTGGAAGCCGAACACCGTGGGCCGCTATCGCAACACCGACCCGGTGCTCGTCAACTACCTGAACCGGCTCGGCATCGAGAAGCTGAAACTCGACTACCTGTCGTATCCGCAGCGCGCCTTGTGGGACAAGATCGGCGTGCGCACGATGGTGATGGAGACCGACCCGTCGGGGAACTTCCTGACCCAGGGCTACGAGTTCATGTCCGGCCGCGACTGGGCGCGCCTCGGCAACCTTTATCTGAACGACGGCGTGACCCCGGGCGGCGAGCGCATCCTGCCCGACGACTTCAACGACTTCGTGAGCACGCTGGCGCCGGCCTGGCTGGCCGACGAGAACCCGGTCTACGGCGGGTTCTTCTGGATCAACGGCGACGGCCGCGTGCCGCTGCCCAAGGCGGCCTATTCGATGCAGGGGGCCGGCGGCCAGTCCGTGTGGATCGACCCGTCACACGACCTCGTGATCGTGCGCCTCGGGAACTTCAAGGGGCAGCGTCACGTGAACGCCACGTTGAACAAGGCCATGGAGATCCTGTTGACGGCGGTGCCGAGCCGCTAAGGATCCGAGCCGCCAGGATGCGGGGCCGTCATTTCCGGCCGGCCGGGGCCGGCGAGAGGGCCCAGATGAACTTCACGTCGAAGCGGCCGGGGTCGAAGGGGTCGGAGGTGTAGACGCCGAAGGCGTCGAGGCTGCGCTTCAAGGTGCGGCGGTAGCTGAGGCGATAGTAGCCGCCGTCGTGGTCCACCCAGCGCGCTCCGACCGACTGCGACCCGCTGATCTCCCACGTGCCCGACAGGACGTGCTGATGGCGCACCACGTCGTAGTCGGCCCGCTCGAAGCTGTAGGTCATCGACACACCCGGACTCGGCGCGATCCACACCGTCGGGGCCAGGCTGTCGTAGGTCTGCGCCCCGGCTTCGCCCCACGAGAACTGCGCCCCGTAGCCGAACTGCCCGCCCGGGCTGTTGTAGAACGCCGACGTGAGATACGAGCGGTCGTCGTGGAGCGCGTCGCGCCAGGCCCCCGGCTGGTCGCCGCGGCTCCGGTAGGCGCCGGTGCTGACCCCGGCGTTGAGCTGGAGGTTCGAGGCCGTCTCGGCTCCGGCATAGAACGTGGCCGTCTCGCGCTGGCGCAGGCCGGCCGTCGTGTCGCGGACCTGCACCGAGAGGGACGCGTCGGCGCGGCGCAGCCAGTGTCCACCGAAGGCGCGGTTGTAGCCGCCGTAGGCGCCGCGGCCGGCCGTGCCCGGAAGATCGGCCGGCAGGAAGCCGTCGGCCGCGTGATAGGCGGCGTCGGTGCGGTCGGCCCACCCGCCGGAGTACCAGTGCGCGCGCTGGTAGGCGATCTCCGCCCTTTGCCGCGCTCCTTCGGCCTGAGCCCCTGCCCCATCGGCGCTGGTCGTGCGCGCCACGTTGCCGTCGACGCGCAGGTGCCGGGTCACGCGGCCGCCGGCGCGGACCTGCAGCACGTCGTTCACCAGCGCCTCCTGGCGGGTGCCCACGAGCGTCGCGCTGACGTTGAAGGTCGAGCCGATCTCGCGCACGACGCGGCCGACATAGTCGGACCGGCCGGTGGCGTTGTCGGCGGTGGCGAGCAGTCCCACTTCGTAGTCGTCGAGGCGCCCGAAGGTCTTGGCCCCCACCTCGAAAGCCTCGATGCGGCCGCTGTGGAACACCTCGCGATCGCCGAAGAAGGCGCCGCCCTCCTGGAAGAACGGACGCCGATCGCTCACGAACTTCTCGGTGTGGCTGTAGCCGATGCCAGCCACGTCGGCGTCGATGGCGCTGAAGTCAGGCCGTGTCGACACCATCGAGGTGACGCCGTGTGACGACTGGTAGCGCAGGTCCACGCCGGTGCCCATCTCGCGTCCGGCGCCGCCCCCGGCGGCGGGGCGGCCGCTGGCCAGGTACTGCATCGCGGTCAGCCGTCCGGCCGCCGCGGCCTCGGCCAGATCCAGCCCGCGTGAGGTGGCCGGCCTCCTCGGGCAGGCGCCGCGGCGTGAGGTCGGCCCACTCGCTCCATTCGGCCGTGCGGTTCTGGTAGCGCAGCAGGTTGAGGCCGAACACCTCGGCGTCGGGCGCGAAGTCGAGAAGGGCCAGGGGGATGGCCATCTCGGCCGTCCAGCCCACGGGCGTGCGGCGTGCCGCGGCGCTCCAGGCCCCCTTCCACAGGCGATTGGCGGCCCGGCCGCCGGCCGGCACGTCGGACTGCGTGCCCCGCGCGGTGACCGTGAAGCGCGACACGGCGCGATGGTTGTGACGCGGATCCAATTCCACCGTGACCCGGTCGTCGCGCCCTGGCGAAGCATCGCGGGTGAGCTGCGTGGCCCGCACCAGCTCGGGACGCGCGTCGAGGCAGGTGAACGCCAGGTAGAGGGCGGTGTCGTCGTAAGTGACGACGACGCTCGTCTGATCGGTGGGCGGCCGCTGCGTGTCCGACACCCAGAAGCCGTCGGCGACGGCGCCCGCGGCCCACGCCTCGTCGGTCAGCAGGCCGTCGATCCGGGGTGGCGTGGCCACGCGGGCGGCCGCGATGGCCCGCGTGCGGCCGGGCGCCGGGCGCGCCGTGGCCGGCTCGGCGCGCAGTTCCGCTCCCCACAGGGCGATGAGGAGGACCAGGCCGCGGGTGCCGAGGATGCCGGGAGCCGAGCCGCATCATCATCTCGAGAGCCGCTCCCACTATCGCAAAATGCGGCGGGTCGGTGGCTGCCGAATGTATCGGCTCAGCCGCGCGTCTCCTCCACCACGGCGCACAGGGCCGCGCCGATTGCGGCCCAGTCGAAGGCCCGCGCCATCAGCCGCGCGCCGCAACCCAGGTGGTGCCGCCGGCCGGGGTCGCGCAGCAGCGACACGACCGCGGCGGCAAAGTCGGGCGCGGCCTCGGCCACGAGCACGTCGCGGCCGTCCTGCAGCGACAGGCCCTCGATGCCGAGCGGCGTGCTCACGATGCCCTTGCCCGACGCGGCCGCTTCGAGCACTTTCAGGCGGGTGCCGCCGCCGGAGCGCACCGGCACCACCACCACTTCGGCGCGCCGCTGATGCGGCCCGACGTCGTCGACCCGGCCGTGCACCACGACCGCGTCGGACTGCAACGCGAGCACCTGCGGCGGCGGCGCGGCGCCGACGACGTGGAAGCGCGCGTGCGGCGCTACGAGGCGCACGAGCGGCAGCACGTCCTGCACGAAGTGACACACCGCTTCGGCGTTGGGGGCGTAGCTCATGCGGCCGGTGAACAGGATCGCACCCGGCTCCGGCAGCTCCGGCGACGGCGCGAAGCGGGCCGTGTCGACGCCATTGGGCACGACCCGCACGCGCGGAGCGCCGAGCAGGGTCCGGGCCTCCCGCGCGTCGGCGGGCGAGACGGCCAGGCAGGTGTGGCTGGTCTGCGCGGCCCGCCGTTCGAAGGCCAGGGTGCGGGCGGCTTCGCGGGCCAGCGCCCGCCGTTCCGGCGCCGCGGCCTGCTCCAGGGCCCGGCGGGCCATCACGCTGTGGATGTCGAAGAGATCGAGGAGGCGCGGGACATCGCGCGGCAGGGCCGGCGCAAACTGCGCCAGGGGCGTGCCCTCGAGCAGGATCACGTCCGGACGCGCGCGCAGCGCCTCGTGCAACGCCGCGGTCATCGCCGCCGGGTCGAGGGCGCTCACGAACCACGGGTCGGGGCAATCGTAGGTCAGGCGATCCGCGGCCGCCCGTGCCTCGTCCAGGTCGGCGCTGCTCATCCGCTGATAGTCGGCCGACCACTGCCACGGCACCGGCACCACGCGCACCGGGAACGGCGCCGCTTCCTGCGCTTCGCCGTAGCTGAAGCCGAGCAGTTCCACCTCGTGCCGCGCCGACAGCGCCTTCAGCAGATGGAAGGTGCGGGCGAGGCCGCCGCCGATCGGCGGAAAGGGCAGGCCGAGGGCCAGCGCCAGCACCCGCATGGCTACATCGGCCGGCCGACGACCCGGCTCACGATCCGGGTGGCGTCGAGGTGCTCCTCGGCGATGCGGCGCGCGGCCCGGCAATGCCGCGGATAGTCGCGCCCCACTTCCTCCAGCGCCGCCGCCGCTTCGTCTTCGGTGGTGAAGGCCATCAGTCCCTCGCCGGTCGGCAGATCTTCGGAGAAGCCGGTGTCCTGCACCACGACCGGCTTGCCGGAGGCGAGATAGGCGGCCGTGCGGTCGCTGAACCAGCCGCTGCGCGACTTCACCTCGAGATTGACGGCCACGCTGAACTCGCCGCGCGACTGCCCGATGTAGTCACGATAGGTCCACGGCGTGGCCGTGACCGCCGCGGCATCGGCGATGCGCCACCCGGCCGAACGGATGGCCGCGAAGGGCGCCTTGCCGCCGAGGGCGATCTCGAGGTCCGTCTCGACGCGCGACGGCAGTCCGGCGATGCGCCAGAACTCGATGTCCTTCTGGCCATACTCCTCGCCCTCGTAGACGATGGGCTCGCGGGGCGACCAGGCCATGACCGTGGTGAAGGCCTGCGCTTCCGGCGTGAACTGCACCGGCAGCAGGTCGAGGGCCACCGGCGGACGCAGCGGCTGCCACTCGATGCCGTGCGTCGGGATCGGGCAATCGGCCTGGCCGATGCGCGAGCCGTAGCTGTAGTGCTCGTGGAAGTCCACCGGCGAGGCGAAGTCCAGGCTGGAGTGCACGTCTGGCGACATGGCGAACTGCGTGAAGCCCGGGTCGGTGTCGATGAAGACGCGGCGCTCGCACAGCGCGAACTCGTCGAGCCAGGTCACCGTCCACAGTCCCAGCAGCACCTCGGCCTGCCGGCACGCCGCCACCATGTCGGCGCGCGACAGGCCGTGATACGCGCCCGCCGCGTCGACGAAGCACCAGCCGCGCAGTCCGAGCCGCCGGGCGTGCGTGGCCAGCTCGCTCAGGCCGTAGGACGGATCGTCGCTCAAGGTCCTGGTGAGCGGATTCCAGCACGCGTTCGGCCAGCCGTGGTGCTCGACGAAGATGACGTCGTAGCCGAGCGCGCGGAGCCCCGACAGCCAGTGCAGGATGGACATGACGTGGCCGCCGACGGGGTTGCCGACAAGGTAGCCGGCGACGATGGCGAGCGGCCGTCTCGAGATCTCACTGGGCATGGTCGTCTCCTGGGGCGCGCTGGAGCGCGTGAAAGCGCGCGTACATCCCGCCCTGCCGGCGCAGCTCGGCGGGCGTGCCGGTTTCCACGACGACGCCGTGGTCGAGCGCGACGATGCGGTCGGCCCGGGCGACGGTAGACAGGCGATGGGCGATGATGAGCGTGGTGCGGCCGTGCATCAGCCGCTCGAGCGCCTCGAGCAGCAGCGCCTCGGTCACGGCGTCGACGGCGCTCGTCGGCTCGTCGAGAATCAGAATCGGCGCGTCCTTGAGCAGCGCGCGGGCCACCGACAGGCGCTGGCGCTCGCCGCCCGACAGCGTGGCGCCGCGTTCGGCGACGATCGTGTCGTAGCCGGCCGGCAGCCGCATGATGAAGTCGTGGGCGTTGGCGGCGCGGGCGGCCGCCTCGATCTCGGCGCGCGGGGCGCCGGGCCGGCCGTAGGCGATGTTCTCGGCAATCGTCGTCGGCAGCAGGAACGCCTCCTGCAGCACCACGGCCACCTGCGAGCGCAGGCTCTTCAGCGCCAGATCGCGCACGTCGATGCCGTCGATGGTGACGCGTCCGGACCACGGATCGTAGAAGCGCGGCACGAGCCCGGCCAGCGTGCTCTTGCCCGCGCCGGTCGGACCGATGAGCGCCACGGTCTCGCCGGGCCGCACCTCGAGATCGATGTCGCGGAGGATGGGCCGGCCCTCGTCGTAGCCGCAGGTGACGTGCTCGAGGCGCAGGTGCCCGGCCAGGCGCGGCACGGTCAGGGCGCCGGGCCGGTCCTCGACCTCGCGCCGGGTATCGAGGATCTCGAGCACGCGCCGGGCGCTGCCCACCGCGCCTTGCGTCGTCGACGGGGCGTACATCAGCGTCTCGAGCGGGCCATAGAGCGCGGCCAGGTAAGCCAGGAACACCAGGATGCCGCCCACCGTGAGACGGCCGTCGAGCACGCTGTGCGCGCCCAGCCACAGGATGGCCGCGGTGCCGAGGGCGGTGCCCAATCCGGTGAACAGCCGGAACTTCAGCCCGACCACGGTCGATTCCACCGCGGCATCGACGGCCGCGGCGGTGGTTTGCGCGAAGACGCGGTCGCCGGCCGGCTCCTGGCCGAACGCCTGCACCACGGGAATGGCGGTGAGCTGGCGCTCGACCACCTCGTAGAGGCGCGCTTCCGCTTCCTGCTGCGCGTAGCTCGTGTCGAGCATCGGCTGCATGTAGCGGCGCAACACGATGAACAGCCACGGCGCGGCCGCCATCGACACCAGCGTGAGCCGCGGTTCGAGGCGCCACATCACCACGAACATGGCCACGAAGGTGACGAGCGCGGCTACAAACGGCAGCGCCGCGTCCTTGACGATCACCGAGATGCAGCCGCAGTCGGTGGTGACGCGGCGAATCGAGTCGCCCACCGACTGGCGGCTGTGGAACTTCAGCGAGAGCCGCTGCAGGTGACTGAAGACGTCGGTGGCCAGGTCGTAGATCATGCGCTGGCCAAAGCCGATGCTGGCGTAGGACACGGCCACCCCCAGGGCCCAGCCGGCCAGGAACAGGACCACCGTGGCGGCCACACTCCACCCGATCAGCGCCTCGCGCGTGCCGCCGCCTGGCCACGACGCCACCACGGCGGCCAGCGCCGGCGGCAGCGGCTGGCTGCCGAGGCCGTGGTCGACCAGCAGCTTCATCGGCCACGGCTTCAGCAGATCGAGGCCGATCCTGACGACCATCGTGGCCAGCACGGCGACGAGCCCGCCCCAGCGGCGCAGTGCGTAGCCGCTCAACCAGTGGAACAGCCGCACCGCGCGCGTGTCCACGGGCGGAGCGGAGGCGACGGCCACGGCGGCGCCGGCAGGCATGGCTAGGCCACCGCCTCTTCGAACACCGGACTCTGCAGGCCGTGCATCCGGGCATAGAGGCCGCCGCGCGCCATCAGGGCCGCGTGGGCGCCCTGCTCGACGACCGTGCCGTGCTCGAGCACGACGATGGTCGACGCGGCCCGGATGGTGGAGAGCCGATGGGCCACGATGAAGGTCGTGCGACCGCGCATCAGCCGCTGCAGCGCGTCGACGACGGCCTGCTCGGTCTCGACGTCGAGGGCGCTGGTCGGTTCGTCGAGGATCAGAATGGGCGCGTCCTTCAACAGGGCGCGGGCAATGGCCAGGCGCTGCCGCTCGCCGCCCGAAAGCGTGGCGCCCCGCTCGCCGATGATCGTGTCGTAGCCGAGCGGCAGGCTGGCGATGAAGTCGTGGGCGTTGGCGGCCCGGGCGGCGCGCTCGACCTCGTCGCGCGTGGCCTCCGGGCGGCCGAGGCCGATGTTGGCGGCCACCGAGAAAGGGAACAGGAACGGCTCCTGCAGCACCACCGCGACCTGGTCGCGCAGGCTGGCCAGCGACACCTCGCGCACGTCGTGCCCGTCGATCAGCACGCGGCCGCCGGTGGGATCGAAGAACCGCGGCAGCAGTCCGACCAGCGTGCTCTTGCCCGCGCCGGTCGCCCCGACGATGGCCACCGATTCGCCGGCCCGCGCCGTCAGGCTCACGCCGCGCAGCACCGGCCGATCGGGGGTGTAGCCGAAGACCGCGTTCTCGATGCGCACCTCGCCGCGCACCCGCGGCAGATCAGGAGCGCCGGGCCGTTCCGGCACGGCCTCGCCGCCGTTCAACACGTCGAGCACGCGGTCGACGCTGGCTCCGGCGCTCTGCAGCGTGGTGTAGACGGCGGCAAAGGCCGAGAGCTGCCACTGCAGCGTGGCCAGGTAGGACAGGAACACCAGCGCGGTGCCGACGGTGAGACGCCCGTCGAGGACGCGCATGGCCGCGGCCCACATGACGAGAGCCGTGCCGGCCGTCGTCAGCAGCCCCGAGCCGAGGCCGTAGGCGCTGCCCACGAACGCCGTGCGCTGGTGGGTGCGGATGGCCTGGCTGGCCAGCCGCTGGAAACGCTCCTGAGCCTCGTCTTCGCCGGTGAAGGCCTGGACGAGCGGGATGCCGGAGAGGGTCTGTTGGACGTGCGCCTGCAGCCGGCTCTCAACCTCGCGACGGGCGTGCGCGGCGGCGCGGATGGGCCGCCCGAACAGCCACGCCGCGGCGCTCATGAACGGCGCGACGCCCAGCGCCAGCAGGGTGAGACCGGGGTCGAGCCGCGCCATCACCGCCACCATCACGGCCGTGGTGATCAGCGCGTGCCCGGGCGCGAAGAGCAGGGTCTCGACGATGGCGTGGACGCTCCAGGCATCGACGGCGATGCGGCCCATCGAATCGCCCACCGGGTGGAGCGTGTGCGCGCGCAGCGAGCGGCGCTGGATGCGCGCGAAGAGGTCGCCGGCAAGGTCGTAGACCATGCGCCGCCCCAGGCGCGTCCACTGCAGCGACAACACGAACTCGGCGGCGGTGTTGAGCAGGAAGATGGCCAGGCCGGCCAGCACCACCCAGGCGAGCAGTCCTTCGGCCGTGTCCGCCCCGGGCACCCGCCTCGCCAGCGCGTCGAACGGACCGTGGAGCGGGGCGCCGCCGAGCACGTGGTCGACCAGCACCTGCAGCGGCCACGGCTGAACCAGCGTGACCGCGGTGCTGAGCAGCATCACCGCCACGATGCTCGCCCAGCCGCGGCGATAGGGCGTCGCGTAGCGCAGCAACTGCGCGTAGCTGCCGGCCCGGCGGGGCCGGCCGGCCTCAGCCGGCATGGCTCACCGTCGGGGCGGGCGATCCTCCCGACTCGGCAACGCGGACCGGCGTCGCGGCACCGGCGGCGGGAACGAGCATCGCGCCGGCCTCCTGCAACGCGCGGGTCATCACGTCGTCCGCGAAGGCGACGGTGACGGCCGCATGCCAGGCGGCGCGGGCCATCATGAACAGCACCGCCAGCATCGGCACGATGGCCAGCCACGCGCTGGCCGACGCGTCGATGACGGCGGCAAGGGCCAGCAGCGACGCCACCGACACCAGGAAGAACGGCGTCACCCGCAGGCGCCGGGCGACCCGCACCAGGACGCGGCCGCGCTCGTGTTCCTCGACCAGCAGCTGCACGTCCACGCGCCCCCACCGGCCGAGTTGCAGGCTGATGTCGCGCCCCAGCTCCCAGGGGCCGTCGATCTCGAGCGCCGTAGCCACGCGCGTGCTGCGCAGCCGGTCTACCAGCGCGGTCAGCAGCGCCTCGCGCGCCAGCCACGCTTCCGACCAGAACGTCAGCGCCCGGCGGCGCGTGGCCAGAGCCGAGAGGACGCCGGGCACCTGGTGCCACCCCGGCGCCGGGCTGTGCTGCTCGTGCGCCAGCTCGAATTCGGGCGACGACAACATGCCGCGCAGTTGGCCGCGGGCCCGTGCCAGCGGCTGGATGAAGTGCAGCCACGCGATCATGGCGCGGGTCGCCAGGCGCGAGTGGCGCGGCGACAGCCCGGCCAGCGGAGCCAGCGAGCGGATGTCCGATTCGCAGGCGTGGCCGACGCAGCGCGCCAGGGTCGTGAACAGGCCGGCGGCACCGGCCACGAGGACGCCGCGGCCGAGGTCGGCCGAGCCCGTCCACCACAGCACCACACCGGCCAGCATCAGCAGCGCCGAGCCGAATTGCCAGGTGAGCGTGTGCGGGGCAAAGACCAGGGCCGGCGCGCTCGTCCGGTAGACGCTCGGGAACGCCGCCGTGCCCCAGGAACCGGCGTTGATGCTGGTGGCGAAGAGCGACTTCACGAAGGGCAGCGGGCTGTAGATGTGCCCGCGCCACTGGATGTTCGAGCCCGAGAACTTGTCCGGGTGATGCGGCCGCAGCCACACCTCGCCCTCGCCGTAGCCGACCTGCTGGCGCCAGTAGGCGCCGACCGATGCGCGGTGGTGATGCCAGACGAGCGCGGCGGGCGCAAAGCCGATCGTGCCGCCGGCGCCCTGCAGCCGCCAGCACACGTCGACATCGTCGCCAGCGCGCAGGAAGATGGGGTTGAAGCCGCCGATGGCCAGCAGCGCCTCGCGCCGCACCGCCAGGTTGCAGCCCGGCACGTGTTCGGCGATCCGGTCATCGAACAGCACTTGCGTCGGTCCGCCCGGGGCGCGGGCGACGCACTGAGCGATCCACGGATCGTCGGCGGGCACGACGTTCGGCCCGCCCACGGCCACGACCTCAGAGGTGATGAAGGGCTGCACCAGGTAGGTGAGCCAATCGGGGTCCACGCGCACGTCGGCGTCGGTATACGCGACGATCTCGCCGGTCGCCGCCGACAGGCCCACGTTCCGGGC
Organism: uncultured Acidobacteriota bacterium; assembly: GCA_963834325.1. Classification (GTDB taxonomy): domain Bacteria; phylum Acidobacteriota; class Vicinamibacteria; order Vicinamibacterales; family UBA2999; genus CADEFD01. Next base: position 1,283,199 of record CAWIBL010000011.1, on the reverse strand, counting down.
GGCGCTCAGGCCGTTGTTCGGCGTGGTGACGAGGCGCACCCACGGGTGGCGCCGGGCAATCGCCTCGGTGCCGTCCCTGGAGCCGTCGTTCACGAGCACGACCTCCACATCCGGGTAGTTGAGCTGGCCGAGCGCCACGAGGCAATCGTCGAGCGTGTCGGCGGCGTTGTAGGCACACACCACCACCGACACCTTCGGCCAGGTGCGCCGCTCGGCCTCGGCAAACGGCGCCTCGGCAAACACCCGGGCCACCGCGCCGGCGGCCGGCTTCTCGCGCCGGTCGTGGTCGACGAGGCCGAACGCCCAGTCGTCCACCGGCTGGCCGCCACGCCACCACTCGTCGGTCCAGGCATAGGCGACGGCGCCGCAGGCGCCTTCGGCAAACGCCGTGTCGAGCTGCATCGCGGTGACCGCGGCCTGCCCGTCGAGGCCCTCCCGCAGGCTGTCGGCGCCGGCCTCGGCGATGAGCAGCGGCAGGTCGCCGGCCACGTGCTGCAACCGCGCCAGGTAGCGGCGCAGGTTGGCCGGGTCGTGCAGGTAGACGTTGAACGCGCACACGTCGAGGAACGGCAGGTCGAGGTACTCGGTGGGCGGGAAGTTCACGTAGGTGAAGAGCGTGTCGGGCGAGGTCGCCTTGGCCTCGTCGTAGAGCTCGCGCAGGAACGTCTCGACGCGCTGACGGCCGTGCCAGCGCACGACCGCGGCCGGGATCTCGTTGCCAAGCGCCACCATCAGCAATGACTCGTGTTGGCGCAGGGCGCGCACGGCGGCGGTGACGTCGCGGCGGATGCTCTGCCGGGCCTTGGCGTCGTCGAGAAAGGCGACGTGCTGCGACCAGGGGATGCCGGCCATCACGCGCAGGCCGGCCCGGCCGGCTTCGTCGAGCAGCGCCAGCCGCGGCGGGGTATAGGTGCGCACGGTGTTGACGCCGAGATCGCACATGTGCGCGAAGTCGTCGGCCACCTGACTCATCGGCGGGAACTGTTCTCCGCGCGCGTCCGGCGCGAACGTGCCGTAGGACACGCCCTTGACGTAGAACTTCCCGTGGCTGTCGGTGAGGAACTTCCCTGTGCGTTGAATGCGGTTCGGCGCTTTGGACACGTTATGTGCCCAGATCGACTGCGTGAATCGTGCCACCGCCACACCTCGCAGAAGGCGCGACAATACAGGCATTTCCGCGTTCCCACTGCTGGCGAGGCGTGCACCGAGTAAGAGTTGCTCGATCGCACCGCCTCGACGGTTCCGACGCGACTGAGCCTTATCGAGCGTCGCCAGGCGGCGACGAACCCAGCCGCGTCACGCGCCGCCGCCGTCAGTCCATCCGCAAGGCGTTCAACGGATCGACGCGCGTGGCCCGCAGAGCCGGCACGAGGCTGGCCACGAGCGCGACGAGGCCCAGCACGACGGCCAGCGAGATGAAGGTGACCGGGTCGGTCGTGCTCACGCCGAAGACCAGGCCGTCGAGGGCGCGGGTCAGCGCCAGGGCCGCCGCCAGTCCGACAGCCAGTCCCGCGACGACCGGCTTCAGCGCGTCGACGAGCACCAGCCGCAGGATCTCGTGGCTGGTCGCGCCGAGGGCCACGCGGATGCCGATCTCGGAATGCCGCTGGGCCACCGCATACGACACCGTGCCGTAGATGCCGGCGATGGCCAGCGCCAGGGCGATGCCGGCAAACACGATGAGCAGCGTCATGTTGAAGCGGCGCTGGGTGAGCGACGCGCCGACCACGGCCCCGAGCGTGCGCGCCGGCGACACGGGAATCGAGGCATCGAGCGACTGCAGAGCGGCGCGCAGGGCCGCGGCCACGGCCGTGGGCTCGCCGGCCGTGCGCAGCACCACGTTGAACGGCGCCTGCGGACTGCCGGTGTGCACGCCGAAGGCCATCGGCACCGGTTCCTGGTCGGCGCGGTACTGGCGCACGTTGGCGACCACGCCGACGATCGCGGACCACTGCGGCTCCCCGCGCTCGTCGGGCCCGAACGAAAACCGCTGGCCGATCGGATCCTGGTCGGGGAACTCGCGCCGGGCCATGGCTTCGTTGATCAGGATCGTGGACGGGTTCTCGACCATGTCCCGCGGCTCGAACTCGCGCCCCCGCACGACTGGAATGCCGAGCGTGGCAAAGTAGCCGGGCGACACTTCCAGCCAGTTGGCCAGCGGCTGCTGGCTGAGCGGCACGACCGGCTTGCCGGCGACGTTGAAGGCGATGATGCTCATGCCGCCGCCCATCGGCAGCGTGCTGGCCAGGGCCACGCGTTCCACGCCGGGCACGGCGCTGGCCCGCTCCATCACCCTGTTCCAGTAGCCGATGAGCTGTCCGGGCGAGCGGTAGTTCTCGCCGGTGGGCGCCACTTGCAGCGTGAGGATCCGGTCGGTGGCAAACCCCAGCGGCATGTCGATGAGGGTCATCAGGCTGCGGAAGAGCAGACCGGCGCCGACCAGCAGCACGAGGGCCAGCGAGACCTCGGCCAGCACGAGCCCGGCCCGGGCCAGGCGGCGATGGCCGTCCCCGGTCGTGCCGCGCGAACTCTCCTTCAGCGCATGCTGCAGTTCGGGCTTCGACGCCTGCCACGCCGGCACCACGCCGAACAGCACCCCGGTGACGACCGAGAGCAGCAGCGCGAAGCCGAGCGCGGCCCCGTTCACGCTGATCGGCGTCACCCGCGGCACGTCGCCCGGATCGAGCGCCAGGATCAGATCCACGCCCCAGAACGCCAGAAGCACGCCGAAGCCGCCGCCGACGACGGCCAGCAGCACGCTCTCGGTGAGGAGCTGGCGCATGAGCGTAGCGCGGTCGGCGCCGACCGCGGCCCGAATCGCCAGTTCCCGCGCGCGCACTGTGGCTCGCGCCATCAACAGGTTGGCGACGTTGGCCACGACGATGAGCAGCACGCAGCCCACGGCGCCGAGCAGCACCAGCAGCGGCGTCCGCGCCGACCCGACGAGCTGATCCTGCAGCGAGCGAGCCACCCCGACGAAGTTCGATGATTCGTCGGGATAGGCCCGGGCCAGCTGGTCGGAGATGGTGGTCAGCTCCGCGTTCACCGTGGCCAGCGTCTGCCCCGTCTTCATCCGGCCGATGGCGCGCAGGTAGTGCGCGCCACGCTGCTGCCGGGGATCGCCCGGCCCGGCCGCGGGCAGGTCGTAGGCGGCGGGAATCCAGAACTCGGCGCCCTGCGGGAAGTTGACGGTGGCCGGCATCACCCCGATCACCGTGTAGGGGCGGCCGTTCAGCCGCACGCTCTGGTTGATGGCGTCGGCCGACCCGGCGAAGTGCCGCTGCCAGAAGCCGAAGCTGACCACCACGTTCTGCCCTTTGCCGGGCTCGGCGTCGTCGCGCGTGAACTGCCGGCCGAGTACGGGCGCGGTGCCGAGCACGTCGAAGAACGTGGAAGAGGTGGTGGCGCCGATCAATCGCTCCGGCTCGCCTTTGGCGAACGCGACATTGAAGGTGCCGCGCCGATAAGCGCTCAGCGACTCGAGCGTCGTCGCCATCTTCTGCCAGTCGGCAAACGTCGCCGGCGCGACGGCGCCGCGGTCGCGATTGCGCCGCTCGACCTCGTTCACGTCGACCAGCTGCGCGGCGTCGCGAAACGGCAGCCCCTGGAGCAGGACGGCGTTGACGATGCTGAACATCGCGGTGTTGGCGCCGATGCCAACCGCCAGCGTGAACATGACAATGAAGGTGAAGCCCGGGGTCTTCAGCAGGACACGAGCAGCGTGGCGGAGGTCTTGGAACAGGCGATCCATAGGCCGGCCGACTTTGCAGAATGCTTGCCAGGGCTGGCGCAGCGCGCTAAATAGCTGTCGGTCAACAGCTTGCCGAGTCGCCCGGGGCGCCGCCAGGCCCGCGCCTGTTCGCTTGTGGGACGCGCGTGGTCCGCCGACGGGCGACGAGCTGCTGGCTCAGATCGTGGGCTCGGGCTCGGGCGAACGGCTCGGGACCGCGCTCGTGGCTGGGGGAACGTGCTGCTGCCACCACTGTCGCGCATCGGCCTGCGTCCACGCGTCCGTGGTGTCGTGCTCGTCGAAGCAGCGGACGATGGCGTCGGCGTCCGGCGGGCGACGCTCCGGATCCTTCTCCAGGCACGCCAGCACGAGCCCGTCGAGCCAGGCCGGCACTGGCCCCGGCGACCGGGCCGAGGGCGCCGAGGCCGGCGTGCTCGCGTGATCGATGAGCGCCTGCATCGGCGAACTGCGCGCGAACACGTGCTGCCCGGTCAGGAGGAAATACGCCACGCAGCCGACGGCGTAGAGGTCGGCGCGGTGATCGACCGGCCGGTCGCCGACGATGGCCTCCGGGGCCATGAACGCCGGCGTGCCGGCCACCCCCGGCAAGGACCCGATCGACTGGGTCAGGTCCTGCGCGGGATCGCGTTCGGCATACTGCACGAGGCCGAAGTCGAGCACCTTCACGACATCGGCGTCGCGGCCCATGCGGCACACGAACAGGTTGGCCGGCTTGACGTCGCGGTGCACCAGCCCGCGGCTGTGCGCCTCGGCCAGGGAATGGCAGACCTGCCGCAGCAGGAACAGCGCGCGCGCCGGCGGCAGCGGGCCGAACTCTTCGACGAGCGCCGCCATGTCGAGGCCGTCGAGCAGTTCCATCACGTAGTAGAAGCGCCCGTCGTCGGTGGCGCCGAAATCGAAGAGGCGGATGGTGTGCGGCGAGGTCAGGGCCGCCGTTGCCTGCGCTTCGGACTCGAAGCGCCGCTGCGCGATTCGCGGGTCACCACCGCTGCCGGCGCCGAGCACTTCCGGCCGCACCAGCTTGATGGCCGCCGGCCGCGCCAGGAACCGGTGCCGCGCCCGCCATACCTCGCCCATCCCGCCTTGGCCGAGCAAGGCTTCGAGCTCGTAGCTGCCCAGGTCCCGCGCCTCGCGGAGGCGACGGCCCATGCGCTGGAACATGCGGGCCGGAATCACGGCAGCCACCGCGCACGAGTAGGCCGGGACGTACATCAGCATCGTCTGCAGGGCTGAGGGCACGTCGACGCCGCGCAGCGAGGCCGTCCAGACGCCGAGCGGCCCGAGCGACGCCGCGACCAGCGCGGCCCCGAGCATCTTCGCCGGCGTGGCTCGGCACAATCATCGCCGTGAGCAGGATGGCGACGGCCGTCCACGAGATGTGGCCGAGCAGCGCCCGCGTCGGATCGGTCGCCCACGTCTCCAGAAGCGCGATCCCCGCCGCGTTCACGAGCAGGAGCCAGAGTCCGGCGTCGGCCTTGGCTTCAGTCGTCCGCCGCGACCGGTGCACCCAGACATAGAGCGCGACGGCGAGCACGACCGCGCCCGCCTCGATGACCAGCGCCGCCCGGCCGGCGACAGGCACACCGACTGCCGCAGGGAAGACTACGGAGTCCATCAGCAGGCCGATGGCCCACAGGCCGCCGCTGACCAGCGCGAACACCTCGAGCCGCTTCAGGTGATTGGCCACGACATCGTCGGGCAGGCGCGCCGCGGCCGTGTCGAGGATGACGGCGTGCGCGCTGGGGAGTCGAGGCGAGAGGCGTTTCATCGGGCTCGTGTCCGCGGGCGACGCGGGGGCGGTCGCTTGGCGCGCGCGGTCACGGTGGGTGGGGCGAGTATATGCCCAAGTACCTGCGCAACATCAAAGGAGCGGTGCCCTCAATGCGCCCGCAAATGGTGAGCGAGCTGCGCACCCTCCTCAACTCGGAGCCTTTCCGCGGTCGAGTGCCATCCTTGCAGGAGTTCCTAAGCGAGACCGGGCTCGAGCTTGGTGACGTCTACAGGGCGGGGTGCTGGTCCGGACTGAAGCGAGCTGCCGGAGTGGCGGTGGCTATTGCTGGTCCTCAGGAGGAGGCTCTCGGCGACGCCATCGCACGTCTGCTTCACGTCGAAGATCCACTCCGGCTCGACGCCTACGACCAGGCGCTGTCGTCTTGCTCCGCGGCTTCGCTCGGCGAGCAGACGCGGCGACTGATAGCGGGACTGGCTTTTACGCTGAAGTCAAACCGGGTCACGCCACAATCCCTGGAGGAGTTCCTGTCGGTGTTGCATGCGCACCCGGCGATCGTCGAGGAACTGCGCGAGTTGCGGATCCTGCTCGACGAGTTGTCAACGCATGTGACCTACCCGCTTGACCAGGAGATTGGCTGGCCCCACCGCGTGCCGGTGTCCGTGCACGCTCGCCACACCATGAACGAGGTCTTGACGGCATTCGGACGCCTCGATTTCGGGAGACCCGCCTGGACCCAGACTGGCGTCGTCCGTGACGAAGCCACAAATAGCGATCTGTTCTTTGTGACGCTCGAGAAGTCAGAGCGCGACTACTCGCCGTCCACGCTCTACCGGGACTACGCCGTTTCGCCCACGCTCTTCCATTGGGAATCGCAGTCAGGCACGTCCCAGACATCACCAACCGGCCAGCGATATATCCAGCACCGCGAACGTTTCGGCAACATTCTCCTTTTTGTGCGCCAGCGCCGGGAGCAGGACGGCCGGACCGAGCCGTACACGTTCCTTGGCCCGGTCGACTACCTCTCGCATAAGGGAGAGCGGCCAATCGCGTTCGTCTGGCAGTTGCGTAGGCCGATGCCCGCGGGGTTCTTCCGGAACGCGAAGGTCGCCGCCGGTTAGCCGCTTCTTGCCTTCCACTTCTCCAGCAACACTCGCTCCTGCTCCGCCGTCATCACATACCGCGGCTGCTGGCGCAGCGCCTCGGGCACGGCCTCACTCCGCCGCCACGCCAGCGTGTCGCGCGCCGTGACCAACAGCGGACGATAGGTCAGCCCCGCCGCCAGCGCCTTGCGGTGGCTGATGCGCATGTGACCGAGCTCGTCGCCGGCGGCCATCACCCACGGGATGGCCTCGACCAGTCCGCCGGGATCGCCCGGTGACGGCGTCCGCAGCGGATAGGCCTTCAGCCACGCGTAGTCCGCGATCCACGTGTAGGTGGTGGGCGCCGTTTCGAGCGGCGCGAGTCCGGCAATGAACTGCGTCAGCGTCTGCGGCGCGGCCGGGCCCACGGCGTTGAACGAGCCGGTGGCGTCGGCTTCCATCAGGCGCACCATCCATTCGGCCAGGTCGCGCACGTCCACGTACTGCACGGGATCGTCCGCGCGGCCGGGCACGAGCACCTCGCCGCCCCGCGCGATGCGCACCGGCCAATAGGTGAAGCGGTCGGAGGTATCGCCCGGGCCCACGATGTAGCCGGGCCGCACCACCAGATGCCCCTGCGGGAAGCCTTCGCGCGCCGCGTTCTCGCTGCGCGCCTTCATCACCCCGAAGCTCGGCGGATCCTGCGGCGGCGTGTCGGCAAGCACGATCGGACCGTCCTCGGGGATGTGCACGGTGCGATACGGCCAGAAGACGCCGGTCGACGACACGTAGAGATAGCGGCCCGTCGCCCCCGCCAGCGCCGCCACCGCCGCGCGCGTCCACGGCACGCTGTTGGCCGTGTCGACGACCACGTCCCAGGTGCGTCCGGCGAGGCTGGCATAGGCGTCAGGCTGGGCGCGATCGCCGCGCAGCGCTTCGACGCGGGCGAAATCCCCGGCGTTCTGGTGGGGCGTGCGCCGGCCGCGGTTGAGCATCGTCACCTGATGGCCGCGCGCCAGGGCCGCATGCACCAGGTGCGGGCCGAGAAAGCCGGTGCCGCCGAGCATCAGGATGCGGCGCGGCTTCCGGGCGACGACCGGCAGCGCCGGGATCAGGCCCGCGGCCAGGGTGGCCGCGCCCACCTGTAAGACGTGCCGTCGGGAGGGCATGCGGCGAGCGTAGCACCGCGGCTACGGCTGGGATGAAGCGGGTGACCGTCAACGGCAGAGCTCGCCGGAGACCGTGCAGTTCCTGCCCGGTAGGATTTGCTCATCCGTGCGGAATTCTCGGAGTTCAGGCCGGAAATACGGGGGCTTTTCGTCTGTCACGCATCTTGCACTACAGGGCGACAGGAGGTGACGCAATGTTCGCTCGAACATCCATCGTCGCGATTCTCGGTATGGTTGGCGCATTCGCGCTCGGCTTGACGCTGGGCCCCCAACTCGACGCCACCCGCGATTCGAACAGCCCGGCCGTGACCGCGCCGGCGCCAGAACCCGAGCCCACGGTGGTGGCGGAACGCCCGCTGCAGGCCCGGCGCATCACGGCGCCGAAGCTCGAACGCGTGCTGGCGGCGGAAGCCAAGCCCGTGCAGCAGCACGTCAAGCACATCCTGAACCGGGGCACCGACGTGCGGGTGGCCTCTGAAGGCTTCCAGAACGCGCGGGAACTGATGACGGTCGCCTATGCCGCGCGGAACACCGACATCCCGTTCGTCCTGCTGAAGCACCGGGTGCTCACCGAGCGCAAGTCGCTGGCGTCGGCGATCCGCGAGTTCAAGCCCGAACTCGATGAGACCGCCGAGGCCACACGGGCCCGCGCCAACGCCGTGGCCGATCTGGCGCGCCTGCCCAGCTGATCTCGTCGGCCTCCCCAGCGCCGACCGTCGCCGGCGGCTCACCCCTGTCCGCCGGCGCCAATTCGCAGTCCCCACCGCGCGGCCGCCAGCACGAGGGGCAGTCGCCGTCGGGGGCGGGATTCTTGCATCCGTCCCAGGAGATGCCGGCACCCACCGCTCGACCCTGGGCGCAACTCGTCGCTGCCCTGCTGCTTGCCACCGCGGCCGCGTGTACCACAGGGCCTTTGCGGAACCTGGCGCAGCCGAGTTCGCCCTATGACAGCTATCGGGAGTCTCTGCGCTCCTCGGGCCTGGACCAGACCGCCCTCGGCCGAGACTGGGTGCAGGCCGGCAGCGACGCCCTGGCCCGGGCCACGGCCGCCACACTGCCCCTCCACGAGGTCGGGTTCTTTGCCGCCGACGCGCCGGCCGCCCTCGGTTACCGGCTGGACCTCCAGCGCGGCCGGGTGTTGCGCGTGGACGTCACTTTCGAGAGCACGCAGACGGGGCGGCTGTTCGTGGACCTGTTCGAGCTCCGGCCAGGGGAAGCGCCGCGTCTGGAGGCCTCGCTGGCCCCCGAGACGATGAGCCTCACCCACGAAGCGGATGGCGACGGCACCTACGTGCTGCGCGTCCAGCCAGAGCTGCTCCGCGGCGGCCGCTTCACCGTGATCCAGCGGTCGCTGTCGTCGCTGGCCTTCCCGCTCTCCGGGGTGACGGCAAGGGCGGTGCAGAGTCTGTTCGGCATGGACCGCGACGCGGGCGCGCGCCGTCACGAAGGCATCGACATCTTCGCGCCGCGAGGTACCGCGGCGGTGGCCGTGGCCGACGGCATCGCGCAACCGAGCACCAACAACCTCGGCGGCAACGTCGTGTGGCTGCACGACCGGCGGCGCGGCGCGACCTTCTATTACGCGCACCTCGATCGCTGGGCCTTCACCGGGTCAGCCACGGTGAAGATCGGCGACGTGGTCGGCTACGTCGGCAACACCGGCAACGCGCGGACGACGGCGCCGCACCTGCATTTCGGCATCTATGCGCGCGGCGCGGTCGATCCGCTGCCCTTCGTGCGCGCCGACGACGCCGTGCCTGAGCCACCGGCCGCGGGACCAGTGGAGCGGCTCGACACGCAGGTCCGCACGACGGCGGCCCGCACGGTCCTTCGCGACGGGCTCGCGGCCCCCGGCGTCGAGCGTGGCCAACTGGCCCGCGACACGGTGATGCGGGTCGTGGCCGCGTCGCGCACGTCGCTGCGCGTGGTCCTGCCCGACGGCACGACCGGCTACCTGGCAGCCACGGCCGTGCGCCCGGTCCAGTCGCCGCTGCGGCGGCAGGCACTGGCGCCCGGCGCCGTGGTGCGCGATCAGCCGCGGACGCAGGCCGCCCCCATGCACGTCGTGGCCGTCGGCGCGACCGTGGACGTGCTGGGCCGGTTCGGCGATTTCACGCTGGTCCGCCTGCCCTCGGGTCCGTCGGGCTGGGTCGACCTGAGCACTGGCACCTGAGCCCGTGACGGTGGCGTGACGGGCGGCGGCGGCGCTTGGCGCTTACTCCATCGGCCACCCGCCGGGTTCCCGCTTTTTCCCCGCTGCTACACTGGAGTCATGTCGATGCGAATCCCTTTCGCCGTGGTCCTTGGTATCGCCCTGTTGTCGCCGGCCGTCGCGCGCGCCGACGTGAAGACGCAGGAGCGCACGCAGATCAAGTTCGAGGGCGCCATCGGGCGCATGGTCAACATCTTCGGCGGCAAGGGCGCCCGTGAAGGCGTGGTCAGCACCGTGGCGCTCAAGGGCGACCGGATGATCACCATCACCGGCGACACCGGCGAGATCATCGACCTGAACGAAGAGAAGGTCTACGACCTCGATCTCAAGGGCAAGAGCTACACCGTCATCACGTTTGCCGAGATGCGGCGCCGGATGGAAGAGCAGATGGCCCGGGCCGAAAAGGACGCGGCCGCGGCCAAACCTGAACCCGAGCCCGAGACGAACAAGCCGGGCACGACCGAGCCCCAGAAGGAATACGAGGTCGACTTCACGATCACGGACGGCAGCGGCGCCCGTCAGATTGCCGGTCTCCCCACCAAGGAATCGATTGCCACCATCATCGTGCGCGAGAAGGGCAAGACGCTCGAGCAGAGCGGCGGGCTCGTGCTCGAGACGCACTTGTGGATGACGCCCGCGGTGCCGGCGCTGCAGGAGCTGAACGCCTTCCGCCTGCGCTACGCGGAGAAGATTTATGGCCCGGTGATGATGCAGGCTGCGGCCGCGGCCGCGCCGAGCATGGCTCAGGCCATGGCCATGTATCCGCAGATGAAGGACGCCATGGCCAGGATGGCCGAAGAGGGCAAGAAGCTCAGTGGCACCCCGCTCTTTACCGAGATGATCGTGCAGGCCGCGGTGCCGCCCGACGCGGAAGGCGCACAGGCGCAGAAGTCCGAGCCGGCGCCCGGCCTGGGCGGACTGCTCGGCGGGCTGGGCCGCCTGCGCAAGAAGAGTAACGACGCGCCGGCCGCCGGCACCGCGCCGGCCGTGCCCGGACGCAGCACCGTGCTCACGAGCACCGTCGAGACACTGCAGTTGACGCCGAGCGCCACCGACGCCGACGTGGCGCTGCCGGCCGGCCTCAAGTTGAAGCAGTAACGGCCCCGGCAGCGGCGGCGCGGAGGGGGTAGGATAGCGCCGAGGTGAGCCCATGCGTGCTGTCTGCCTGCTGCTCCTGCTGGCCGGTTCCGCGGCCGCGGCAGCGGCGCAATCGATCGACGACCTCGTCGCGCTGAAGCGGACCAGCGGTCCTCTGGCCATTTCGGCCGACGGCCACTGGGTGGCCTACGGCGTGCGCGAGACCAACTGGACCGACAACGCCTACGAGACCGAACTGTGGCTGGCCGACACGCGCGTGGCCGGCAGCGGCCGCCAGATCACCAACGCCGCCAAGTCGAGCACGCAACCGGCCTTCTCGCCCGACGGCAAGTGGCTGGCCTTCGTCTCCGATCGCAGCGACACCCGGCAGTTGTATCGCCTGTCGCTCGAGGGCGGCGAGGCCGAGGTGCTCACGACCGGCAGCGAGGGCGTCACCGCCTTTGCGTGGGCGCCCGACGGCGCCCGCCTCGCCTACACCATGACCGATGCGGTCACGGCGGCGATGAAGGCGCGCAGCGAGAAGTACGGCGACTACACGCACGAGGATCACGACGCGCGGATGGCGCAGCTGCACCTCGTCGAGCTCGCCACCAAGACGTCGCGGCCGCTCACCGCCGGCGCCTTCGTCGTCGGCAGCTTCGCCTGGGCGCCCGACGGCGCCCGCCTCGCGTTCGATCACCGCGTCAGCAGCGACGCGGGCATGAGCGGCAGCGCCGACATCTCGGTGGTCGACGTCGCGTCGGGTCAGGTGTCGCCTCTCGTCACTCAGGCGGGCCCCGACTCGAATCCCAAGTGGTCTCCCGATGGCCGCCACATCGCCTTCGAGTCGGCCATGGCGACGCCGTTCTACTTCTTCGAGAACGACAGCATCGCCACGGTGCCGGCCGGGGGCGGCGCGCCCGAGGTGCTTACCCAGCGGTTCGACGAGAACCCCTCGCTCGTGGCCTGGACCGCCAACGGCATCTTCTTCTCCGCCTCGCAGCGCACCTGGGCATATCTCTATCGCCTCGAGCCGTCGAGCCGGCAGGTGGCCATGCACCGGGTGCGCGACGAATGGATCGGCCAGTCGTTTGCGGTCACGCCGAGCGGCGCCCACACGGCCTTCGTGGCCAGCGGCCCGCGCGACTTCCCCGACGTCTACGCGGCGCCGGTCGCCACCACCCTGACGGCGACCCGACTCAGCGATCTCGGTTCGCAGGTGGCCGCCTGGCCGAAGCACGGCCGCGAGGTGGTGCGCTGGAAGAGCCAGGACGGCGCCGAGATCGAAGGCGTGCTGCACAAGCCGGCGGACTTCGCGGCCGGGCGCCGCTATCCGCTGCTCGTGGTCATTCACGGCGGGCCTACCGGCGTGTCGCGTCCGCTGCCGTTCGGCAGCGCGAGCTTCTACCCGATCGACGGCTGGCTGGCCAAGGGGGCGCTCGTGCTCGAGCCGAACTATCGCGGCAGCGCCGGCTACGGCGCGGCGTTCCGCGCGCTCAACGTGCGCAACCTCGGCATCGGCGACGCCTGGGACGTGCTGAGCGGCATCGACGCGCTCGTGGCCCAGGGCCTCGTCGACAAGGACCGCGTCGGCGCGATGGGCTGGAGCCAGGGCGGCTACATCTCGGCGTTCCTCACCACCCGGCACGCAGGTCGCTTCAAGGCGCTGTCGGTGGGCGCGGGCATCTCGAACTGGGTCACCTATTACGTCAACACCGACATCCACCCGTTCACCCGGCAGTACCTCAAGGCCACGCCGTGGGACGACCCGAAGATCTACGCCGACACCTCGCCGATGACCTTCATCACCTCGGCCAAGACGCCGACGCTCATCCAGCACGGGGACAAGGACCCGCGGGTGCCGATCCCCAATGCCTTCGAGCTCTACCAGGGGCTGCAGGACCAGAAGGTGCCGACGGAGCTGATGATCTTCCGCGGCTTCGGGCACGGACTCGACAAGCCCAAGGCCAATCGCGCCGCGATGCAGCAGAACTGGGACTGGTTCGGGAAGTACCTGTGGCCCGGGGACCAGGGCACCGAGGCCAGGGGCCGCTAACCGCGGAGTCGCGCCGCTCGTCTAACCGCACAGGACCGCACCAGCCATGGCCGTCGACGTCTCGACCGAGATCGTCATCGCGCGGCCGCGCGCGGAGGTGGCGGAGTTCGCCTCCGACCCCGAGCGGGTGCCGCTGTGGTACGCGAACATCCACTCGGTCGAATGGAAGACGGAGCCGCCCGTGCGCGTCGGCTCGCAGATTGCCTTCGTGGCCCGCTTCCTCGGCCGGCGACTCGCCTACACCTACGAAGTGGTCGAACTCGTGCCGGGCGAACGCTTCGTGATGCGCACCGCGGAGGGTCCGTTTCCCATGGAGACGACCTACACGCGCCGGCGCGCACTTCCCCGCGTTCCAGCGGCTTGCCCTTCTCCACGATGTAAGTCGCGAGAATCGCCACCGGGCCTGCGCCGGCATTGGTGGCGTTGTGCGGCGCCCCGGCCGGAATGGCGAAGGCCTCACCGGCCTTCACTTCCTTCGACACGCCGTTGATCTCGACCGTGAGCACGCCCTCGATCACGTAGCCGATCTCTTCGCCGAAGTGCGTGTGACGCCCCGTGCCGCCCGGCACGAACTCGGCCCGCGCCGTGACCGCCTCGCGTCCGGCCGTCGACAGGTCGACCTGCTGGAGCAGGGTGCGTTTGAATCCGGGCGGGGCCTGTCCGGCGACAGCGGCAGCGCACGCGAGGACCAACGGGCCGACCACGATCAGCTATCTGACCGATCCTTGGCCCGCCGACCCGCGCTCGACGGCAGGCCGCTCCGGGGGGCAGACCGGGCTGGAGCCCGGGCCTACTTCATCCCCGGCAGGATGCCGCGTCCGCCGCCGGCATGCTGGAGATGCCCGGAGCCGTTGCGATCCGACACGGTCATCACCCCGATGGCCGGTCCGCCCTGCTCGAAGATGCTGTGGCGCAGCGCCATGCGAATCCAGTCGTCGACATCGACGACGCGATACGCGCGGTCGACAAACTGCGCCACCACTTCGTCGAGCGCGGCGCGGACGTTCCCGACCTTGGGATGCTCGAGCACGTCGGCCAGCACGGCGTGCATCATGTTCAGGTTGTCGATGATCGCCGCGGTGCGCAGGTGGGTGGTGACCAGTTCGGGAGCAATCGACGGCGCCAGCGGCAGCTCCGACGGGAAGGTCTGCGGCGGCTTGCCGTAGGCCAGCTTCTGCCGGAACCGGCGCGTCACGGTCTCGAGACCTCGCGCGCGGTCGGCGCCGGTCGAGAGCTCGCAGCGGCTCCTCGGCCGCCAGCTGGAGCCAGGTGGCGGCCCACACGAAGCCCTTGAGTCGCGGCGTCTTCGCCTTGGGCGCGCCGGGCACGGGCACCACGATGGACGAGTAGGGATGGTCGTAGAGGATGGTCATGTCCTTGGGCACGTCCGGGAGCGACACCTCGGGACGGCTCAGATACCGGTCGACGGCCTCGTCGAGCGCCTTGGTCCGTTCGGATGCGGCACGGTCGCGAGGATGGCCAGCACCTCGAGCTGGAACGCCTGCGTGCGGCGGACGACTCCGCGCCCACGGCGCCCAAGCCCGCATACCCGGCCTCGGCTTCCGGATCCGGGCGCGAGGCGAGCGCGCCTGGCGCGGTGCGGCGCATCATGAGCGCGAAGGTCTCCGTCTCGCGTACCTTCCCCCGGCCGCGGGCGAGCGCGCCGTAGAGAACGCCGTGCGCGCGCGTCGTGCCGACCAGCAGCGCGTGAAGCTCGGGGTGGTCGCGCTCGAACGCCGCCACGCGGCGCTCGGCCGGCGTCCGGTCCTGGGCCGAGACGCACGTCGGTCCATGCGGCCGCAGCCACGACCCCGAGGAGCCGACGGCGACACGGGCGCTGACGGCTATCGCGTCACCGTCACTTTCTGGTAGCCGTTGGTCCAGCAGCACTGGTTGCCGGCCGACGAATCCGAATAGCCGAACGCATCGGCCTTGACGCGCACGACGTACTCGCCCGGTTCGGTGAAGGTGGCGGTGGTCGTCGAGTCGCCGGTCAAGGCCGGGAACCCGACCTTCTGCGGGTCGAAGGACACCGCGCCGGGTCCCGCGTACCTGTACCAGGACACGTTCATCCCGGGCCGCTCGCGGCCGAACTTGATCGGCTCCTTGTCGTGCACCGCATCGTCGGTCACCCAGATCTTCAGCTCGATGGGCGCGCCTGCCTTGGCCTGCAGCGCCGGCCCCATGAGGCCGGTGGGACCACGGCCCGCCTCGCCCTTCTCGGCGAAGCGCAGCAAGCGGCGGCGTCGATCCCATGGCCGCCGGCCAACTGAGCTGGTAGGCCGTGGACTTGGCGCGCGCCGGCACGGCATGCGTCTGGCCGGCGTAGCGCAGCGTCCACACGACGTCGCCCTTGAAGCCCGCCGGCACCGTGACCGTGAAGACGCCGCGGTCGCGATCGCGCTCGCGGCCCACGGTGCCCCCGCCGGCGCCCGGCGCCCTGACAGCGGCCGTCGCCGGCGCGACCGCCGGCGGCCGACCGCCGGCCCCGCCGCCGCCGTCCGCGGTGTCTGGCCCGAACACCGGGAAGGACGTCGGCTGCCGGCCGTCGTACTCCTTCGGCGTGATGAAATTGTCGGGGCCCAGGGGAATCTCGATCACCCGGTCCTTGTTCAGATTGGAGAAGCCGAAGGAGAACGTGATGGTGCCGTCCGGGTTCTCGTACCAGCCGTCGAAGAACGGCGCGACGCGGTTGCCGTCGCCGGGCAGCGGAATGAGCGGACGCGGGAGCTGCGCCTAGAGCTGAGCGGAGCCGATCACGGCAGCCGCTACGACTACAGCAACGATCGATCGTCTGGCACGGTCACGTCTCCTCGGAAGGCGGCGCGCAACGAGAAAGAGCCTCTCGATGCTCGAGAGGCTCTTCCGTGCGCGCCGATCTGCGGCCTGGGGCCCGCCGAAGCTACTGCTTCTGAGCCTGCGGGCTGGTGGTCGTGGCCCGGGCCGCGGCCTTGGCCTCGCGATCGGCGACGATCCGCGTGTAGCCTTCGTCGTCGAGGTGCGTCACGGTGATCCACGCGTGCGACATCTCGTCGGACGTGCGGCTGCCGCCGCCCACCCATTGGTCGGGATCGGGGTTGCCCTTGTTCTTCGCGGTGTTGTCGTAGTAGCCGGTGAGCACCAGCATCGCGCCCACGGGCAAGCAGCGGCGCCGCGTCGTCGGCATAGACGTGGCTGGTGTGCCAGGCGTTGGTCCAGTTGGAAACCGAACTCACCATCTCCAGCCTGCCGGTGTCGGGGTAGAAGATCTCGGCCGTCATGCCCACCAGCCGGGCGTGGCCGTGCGGCTGGAAGCTGTCGATCCGCACTGGCGTCTTGAAGGTGTGGAAGC
This sequence comes from uncultured Acidobacteriota bacterium, assembly GCA_963834325.1. GTDB lineage: Bacteria > Acidobacteriota > Vicinamibacteria > Vicinamibacterales > UBA2999 > CADEFD01. Next base: position 1,266,792 of record CAWIBL010000011.1, on the reverse strand, counting down.
CCTGCGTCATGGCCGTGCCGTGCGGCGGAATCTCGAGTTCGCCGCCCTTCATCAGCAGGGTGTAGAGCTTCAGGTCCTGCTTGTACTTGGCCTTGTGATCTTTGGGATAGAGCCAGAAGGCGAGCTCGACGACGTCGTCCTTCACCGCTTCGCCGAGCGGCCAGTAGTGCACGTCCCACCGGATCATCGAGTTGGCCGGCAACGTGCGGCAGCCGTCCGGCGGCACGATCTCGCCCGTCTTGCCCGAGGCGTACTCGGAGACACGCTCCAGCGTGACGTACTGCCCGCTCTTCTCGTCGGGCACCATCAGGTCGCTGTTGGCGTGATGCGCCGAGGCCCGGCCCTTCCGCGACGGCTTCACGGCCATGGCCTTGATGCAGCGATCTTCGAACGTGCCAATCGGCACGATCGGCCGCCACCAGCGGTCCTGGCCCTGGGCCGGCAGGTCGTAGGGCTTGGTCGGCACGATCACGTCGGGCGGGCCGAACCGTTCGGCATAGGTCCACTTGTTGCCATCGGAGAACTGCCGCGGCGGCGGGCATGTCGGCGAGGTTCCCGATCGGCGCGCCGCCATCGACCCAGCGCACGATGGTCTGGATGTCCTGTGTCGCTCAGCCGCAGGTCGTCCTTCAGATCCTGGATGCCGATCCGGTCGTAGCGATAGGGCGGCATCTCGCCGGCGACCACCTTGGCCTTGATCGAGCGGGCCCACGGCCGCACTTCCTCGTAGGTGCGCAGCGACATCGGGCCGACGTCGCCGGGCCGATGGCAGCCCTCGCAGTTCTTCTGCAGCACCGGCGCCACGTCCCTGGCGAAGGTCACCGACCCCTTGGCGCCCGTCGGGGCCTGGGCCAGCGCCACCGGGGCTGAGGCCGACAGCATCCACACGACAACGGCACCGACGGCAAGGCCGGAACCCTGCCCAACACCTGCGCATGTCTTGAACATGAGGCTACCTCTTTCGCCGGAGTCTACAGCTGAATCAGGGCGTGCGCGGGGATTCCACGAGCCGCTGGCCCGGGGCCGCCCAGGCACATTTCCCGCGTGAATTCGGGCCTCGCCAGCCGATCTGCCGACGCCAGGTCCGGCCCGGTGGGCCCGGATTCAGGGCGGCGCGCGCGCCGCGGGCCGCGAGCCGTAGCGCGGACCTCCCATTTTGTCGCGTGGCCGGCGAGCCGTGGCGCGTGGACCGCGAGCCGTTGTCGCGCGGCCGGCGAGCCGTGGCGCGGGGCGCGGCCGGCGCGCGCCCCGGGAGTGGCAATTGCCAGGCCGAGGCCATAAGATGCGCAGCGCGCAAGCGCGGTCGAACCGTTTGACATGGAGACAGCCCTATGACGACAGCCAGATTCGGAGCAGCGGCCGTAGCGATGGCATTGGCGTGGGCGGGTGCCGGGTGTGGCGGTGGCACGGGCGCCCAGGGCGGCGGCGCCGCGGTTCCGTTCAAGCTCGGCACGTTCGCGCGGGGCGGCACGCCGTTTGTGGGCCTGGTGTTGAAGGACACGCAGGTGGTCGAGGTCGGGCCGGCCAACGCCGCCTTCGAGGCGGCCAACGCCTCGGCGCCGAAGCTGACGGCGCCAACCGACATGAAGCAGCTCATCGCGCGCTACGAGGCCGACTGGAAAGGACGGCTGGCCGCCATTGCCCGTGACGTGGCGACCGCCAAGACGGCGCCGGCCTACGCCTTCGCGCTCGGCACGCTCAAGGTGCTGCCGCCAGTGCAGCCGGTGGTCGTGCTGAACGCCGGCGGCAATTACGTCGAGCACACGGCCGGCATCGCCGCGCAGCAGCAGCGCGCCGGCGCCGCGCCGGAAGCGGCAGCGAAGGCGGTGAGCGCTCCGGGCATCTGGGAGCGGCCGGCCGGTGATACGCGCGACAACCCGTATCTGTTCCAGAAGTCGCCGGCCGTCATCACCGGCGCGTTCGACGACATCGTGATGCCGCGCGGACGCACCAACATCGACTTCGAGTGCGAGTTCAACGTGGTCATCGGCAAGCCCGCGAAGTACGTGACGGTCGAGAGCGCCGCCGACTACATCTTCGGCTACACGGTGCAGATCGACGTCTCCGATCGCGGCGGCCGCGGCGACCGGAAGATGGGCGGCTCCGACTGGCTCATCGGCAAGAACCACGACACCTTCGGACCGCTCGGGCCCTTCATCGTGCCCAAGGAGTTCGTGAAGGATCCGATGAACATCAAGCATGTGTTCACGCTCAGCGGCACGGTCATGCAGGACTCGAACACCAACCGCATGAGCCACAACATCTACGAGCTGCTGTCGTTTGCCTCGAACATCCTGACGCTGAACGTCGGCGACGTCATCTCTGGCGGCAGTCCGGCCGGCACCAACATCGAACGTGCCGATCCGCGCTGGATGCGCGCTGGTGACACCGCGCAGTGCGCCATCGACGGCATCGGCACCCAGGTGCACAAGGTCGTCGCCGAATGAGCGGCGCCGCCTACCAGCGCGCCTGGAGCCCGAAACGCAGCAGCCGCCCCTGCAGAATCGTGACCGGCCGGCCGAGCGCCGTGCCGAACGTCTGATTCTGGCTGAGCACGACGCCGGAGTTGAGCGCGTTGTATGCGTCGAACTGCGGTTCGATCGAGTAGTTGCCGAAGCGGAACGTGCGCTTGAGGCGGAGATCGAGCTGATTGTGGCGCCCCAGGAACTCGGTGCCCGGCTCGTTGAGCGGCACGATGACCTGCGACTGCGTGAGCGGCACGCCGGTCAGCGCCCTGAAGGTGGCGTTGTTGACGTTCCAGTTCACGCGCAGCGACGGATCCTCCGCCACGATGGTGCCGTCCACGGTGGCGTTGCGGGCATCACCGGGATAGCTCTGGAAGGAGCCGCTGATCTGCACGGCCCACGGCAGCGTGTAGCTCCCCGAGAGCTTGACCTGGGTCTGGAACGGCGAGGCCGTGTTGTTCTGGTCGCAGAAGCGCAGGAAGTTCGGGTCTTCCACCTGGCACGTGTCGGCCACCTGCTTGCCCAGCGTGACGCCGCCGAACATGTTCACGCCCTTGACGCGGCTCTGGAAGGTGAGGTCGTAGCCGGTGAATATGCGGGAGTTCTCCGACGAGTTCTGATCGAGGTTGTCGACCAGCCCCAGCTTGGCCGGGTTCAGGTTGTAGATGGTGACGATGTCGCCGTTGTTGAGCGGGCTCGGGACCTGGAACGGCGTGTAGTCCGACGGGTCCACCGCCAGGTTGTCGGTCCAGATGAGGTTCTTGTAGTCGCGACGGAACGCGCTGAGGGTGACCGACGTGCCAGAGAACACTTCGCGCTGCACGCTCAGGTTCGATTCGATCTGATACGGCCGCGCGATGTCCTCGGCCGGCCGCCGGGTGGCCTTGATCCCGAAGTTGCGGTTCTGGCTCGGTCCGAGCTCGCTCTTCTCGGCGATGTCGTTGCCGTTGGTGTCGACCCAGGTGCGGGTGTCGGTATCGTAGAAGTTCGGGTCGTAGGTTTCGGCGAATCCGGTGGTGTAGGAGCGCACGTACTTGCCGACGCCGAACTTCACCGCCGTCTTGCCGTTGCCCATGATGTCCCAGACCATGCCGAAGCGGGGGGACACGTCCTTCCAGTCCGGCACGTCCTTCACTTCGGCGAACGAACGGAAGGGCACGAAGTTGCCCGGCGCCACTTCGCGCGCGGGGGTGGAGCCGTTGAACATCTCGAAGCGCACGCCGGGATTGATGGTGAGGCGCTTGAGCGACCACGAGTCCTGGATGAAGAAGGCCGCGTCGGCGTTCATATCAGCGCGCGAATCCTGCGGGGTGTTGTGGATCAGCACCGAATCCGGCACGCCGTTGCGGTAGCGCTGCACCAGATCCGCGGTTTCGCGGCGCTGCCGCCAGAAGTAGCCGTTCTGGAACTGGATGCCGGTCTTCACCGCGTGCGAGCCGGTGACGTACGACAGCGTGGCCATGCCGAAGCGGCGAATCGGTTCGCGGTAGTAGACGCCGCCGTCGTAGGCGCCGTAGAGGGTATTCAGGGTGATGTCGCGCTTGGGAATCGCGTTGATCGATTCGGGCTGGGGCTCGAGGCTGTAGCTCTCGTTGTTGATGGCAAAGCCCATCTCCCAGAGCAGCCGCGAGCTGAGCGACGCGGTCCACTTGGCCTCGGTCGTGTAGTACTGCTTGGGCGAGCGGATGTCGGTGGCTTCGCCGGCGATGACCACGCCGGCGCCGGCCGAGTTCTCGTGGCCGCGGAATTTGCGGATGCGATCGAGGTAGCCGGCGATCTTGTGCTTGCCGAGTTGCGTGGTCAGGCGCACGACGCCGCTGCGGAGGCTGGCGTCATCCACGGCTTGTTCGCCGGCCGGAGTAGTGCCGGGGAAGTTCGGTCCCTTGGGGCCCCACCCGAAGAAGCTGTTGGCGATGTACTGGTAGACCCCCCAGTCGCGATACGACGAGAAGAACCACAAGCGGTCCTTCTTGATCGGGCCGCCGAGCGACAGGTTCAGGTCCCACACCTTGTCGAGGGCGTCGGGCGCCGTCAGCCCCTTGGCCCGCGCATCCTTGGTGTTGTCGCTCTGGAAGTTGCTGTTGGCCCCCGACAGGAAGGCCGAGCCCTTGAACGTGTTGCCGCCGTCCTTGGGAATCATGTTGGCCCGCACGCCCCCGGCCGAGACCTCGGCGCTGATCGCGCTCGACTGGTAGCTGACCTCCTCGAACATGGCGTCGTTGAAGTAGCTCTGCACGCTGCCGTCGCCCTCGAGGCCGTTGAGGGTCATGCCGTCGACCTGGAAGGTGGTGTCGCGGCCGTCGGAGCCGTGGATGGTGAGGTCGCGATTCTGCATGCCCGAGGTGCCCCCCACGTCGGGCAGGGCCAGCCGGGCGCCGGCCATCAGCGCGCCGAGCGTGGGCACGCTGCGGCCGGTCGGCACGGCATCGAGAACCGCGCGGCTCAGCACCACCTGCTGCACGGCGCTCTGCACATCGACCGTCGGGGTGCCGCCGGTGACGGTGATGCTTTCTTCGAGCGCGCCGACTCTGAGTTCCCCGTTGATCTGCGCGGTGAAGTTGGCCGGCAGTTCCAGTCCCTCGCGCACGACGGTGTTGAACCCGGGGAGCGAGAAGGTGACGGTATAGACGCCCGGGCGCAGATCGACGATCTGATAGCGTCCGTCGGAGTCGGTGACGACCGTGCGCACCTTCTCGATGAGGGCGGGGCTGGCCACTTCGGCGGTGACGCCCGGCATGACGCCGCCCGAGGTATCACGAACCGTTCCGGAGATCGCGCTCTGCGCCCACGCTCCGAGCGGCATGGCCATCACACACGCAAGCGCCACCAATGAAGACATCCACCACTGACGACGATTCATGTGCTGCTCCTATGACATCGATGACTTTTCAGAGTCTTGCGCTAGGAACGCGACGTAATCGCCGAGCACATTACTCCCACGACATCAATGAGTCAAACGGGCCGACCGGAGCCGGTCGAGAAGCGGAGCGGGCAGGTATGATGCGCCGCGTGTCCTTTCCCAGCGTGGTCGTACGGCGGCGGTTCCGGTGGCGTGGCGCAATGGGCGTCTGCCTCCTGGGGCCGCCGGCCATCGTCGCCAGCCTGTCGGAACCTCTGCTTCCCGCTGACTCGCGCCTCGACCTGGCCTGCGACGCGCTGGCGTGGGTGGCGTTCTTCTGCGGCGCCGGCCTGCGCTTCTGGGCGACGCTCTTCGTGGGCGGCCGGAAGAACGAACTCGTGGTGACCGACGGCCCCTACTCGCTGTGCCGCCACCCGCTCTACCTGGGGTCGATCGTGCTGGCGCTCTCAGCCGCGCTGTTCCTCAAGAGCCCACTGCTGGCCGTGGCCTCGGCCGTCCTGGCGGTGGCCTACTCGCTGCTCACCATCCCGGCCGAGGAAGAGCATCTGTCGGCCACGCTGGGCGCGCCCTACCGGGACTACTGCACGCGCGTGAACCGGCTCTGGCCCTCGTTCCGCCAGTTCCAGACGCCGCCGCGCCTCACCATCGACGTGCACGCGCTCTACCTCGAGGTGGCGCGGGCCTCGCGCTGGGTGTGGCTGCCGCTGCTCGGCGCCGCGCTGAGCCACGCCCGGGCCGCCGCCTGGTGGCCGCAGCTCTTCACCACCCTCTAGACTAGAAAGCCTTGCGGCTTTCGAGGTTGGCCTCGATCTCGGCCCGGGTGCGCCACATCGGCCGCATCTCCTTGCGCGAGGCCAGCGGCAACTGGTCGGCGATGTGCTTGGAGCCGGCCTTCGACCAGTTCCCGTAGTTGAGCAGTACTTCGGCCCGCTGCGGCACCGAGTATTCGATGACCGCGAAGAACGTATCGCCCGAGACCGCTTCCACGGTGCGGTCCTTGAACTCGCTCACGCCGATGGTGCGGATGGCGCCGAGCTGCGAGGGGGCGCCGTTGCCGGGCACGTCGATGCCGCCGCGGCGGAAGCGCAGCACGTCGCCCCACCTCACCGCCAGCGATCCGTATTCCTTCTCCACCTCGCCGGCCACCCGGTCGAGCGCCGCCATGGCCTTGGCGGGATCCTTGAACCCGCGCGGCGTGTCGAGCGGGCGCCGGTCGTCGGTCGGCACCTTGAAGCCGCCGATATCACCGAAGGCCGGTCCGGCCGCGGTCATGAACTTGTAGAAGAGCAGCATCCCGGCGCTGTCCACTTCGGCCTGCCGGTCCCACCGGGCCAGCACGTCGGCGGCCCGCCGGGCGCGTTCGGTGCCGCGCGCCTTGGCCGTGGCGACAATCTCGTCCACGAACTGATCGGCGGTTTCGACGCGGGTCGACAGCTTGCCCCGCTTGACGTCCTCGAAGGTCATCTTGGCCGGCGCCGTGCTCAGGATGCGGATGCCGCGCTGCGCCCGCTGGGTGATGCCCTGGGGCGCGGCAAAGCCGGCGGCGAACCTGGTGGCGTCGAGGATCATCGGATAGGTGGACGTCCACGGCATGTCGTTCGAGTTCTGCACCCAGCCCTCGGGCGGATCGACCACCTTGGGGATCTCGTCGTAGGGCACGATCTCGGTGCCGATGAGCGCGCTCTTGTCGCCCGGCACGACGCCCTGCCAGAAGCGATAGTCGCCGGTGGGATGCTTCCACAGCGTGGCGTTGTAGACGTAGGCGATGTGCCCGTCGCGGTCGGCGTAGGCGGTGTTGAAGAGCGGCAGCTGCTGCATGCGCATGGCCGCTTCCCACTCGGTGAAGTTCCTGGCCAGGCCCATGCGCCAGAACTGCTCGAACATCTTCGGACGGTCGAGCGCGGCCACGCGCATCGCGATCGGCATCCCGCGGCGCTCGGCCACGACCGGGCCGTGCACGCTGCGGCGGATGGCGAGCGCTTCGTCCCGGTCACGAGCCGTCGGCCTGCCGCACCTTGATCGTCTCGGTGTGGGTGTCGAACGGCGTGACCTGGCCGTCGAGCAGGTAGCCGCCGTCCTTCTCGATCAAGCCGTAGAGATCCGATTCGGCCGGGTTGTTGGTGGTCTGCGTCCAGCCCACGTACTCCGTGAAGCACTGCCGCAGCACCGGGAAGCCGACCCACACGGCGCCGTAGGAGGTGACGCCCGGGGCGGTGAGCTGCACCTCGAAGTAGGTGTGGATGTCGCCCCACTGCAGGTGCGAGTTGCTCATCAGCAGCGCCTTGCCGGTGGCCGAGCGCGACGGCGCGATGGCCCACTCGTTCGAGCCGTGCACCTCGTCCTCCCAGCGCGCCAGGCGCCCCTCGAGGCGGCGCGGACTGACGATCCAGTCGTAGTGGATGACGCGCAGGCCGTGGGCGTAGACGTCCTCGACGGTGATCGGCAGCACGCCCCCGGCTGCGGCGCTGATCTCGGCCGGGTGCTCGGCGGCCCACGCGTTCAGGCCGGCGGCGAAGGCGGCGATGAGCGGCGCGAACTCCGGGCTCTGCCCCGCCGCCCACTGCCTGGCCGTCGCGGGCAAACCGTTGGTGCGGACCCAGCGGTCGGAATCCAGGTACTGCTCGCCGTAGAACTCGGCGCCGCGGCCGCGCGCCTGGGCATAGAGGCGGATCAGCAGTTCGCTGTGCGCTTCCATCTGCGCGTAGCCATAGGCTCGGAACAGGTTCGGGTGGTCGGGCGCGAAGATGTGCGGGACGCCGTAGCGGTCCCACAGGATCTCGGTGGCAGCCGCCGACGCCGGCGGCGTTTGCGCGGCCGGTGAGAACTGGCAGGCCGACATGGCCAGGCCAAGCACGACGACCGACACGAGACGCGAACGCACGACGCGGACCAGCGGGTTGGGCATGAGGTTCTCCGGTGCCGGCCGAGTCTAGCAAAGTCCGTCACTGCCGGCGGACCGCAACCCGGTGCGCATGTCCAGCCGCGGATCTGATGACCCGTGGCCAGGGCGCGATCGACCTTGGACCCTTGCGCGGGTGCTACCATCCACCTGGTCACGCCAGCGCGATGCATGCGGCAACGCGCGGCTGGCCCTGGTCATCTTACCCATCACCCATGTCCACCAGCGCCGACCTCTCCGCCCTCTATCGTCGCGACCTGGCCCGTCTCGCGCGCCAGCTCGAGGCCTTCGACGACGCGCACCTGTGGCAGGTGCGGCCCGGCGTGACCAACGCCGCCGGCAACCTGATGCTGCACCTGAGTGGCAATCTGCGCGCCTTCATCGGCCTGCCGCTCGGCGGCGTGGCCTACGTGCGCGATCGGCCGCGCGAGTTCAGCGCCGTCGACGTGCCGCGGGCGGAGATGGCCGCCGACCTCGCGGAACTGGCCACGCTGATTCCACAGGTGCTGGACGCGGTGCCCGCCGAGCGGTGGGACGAGCTCTATCCCGAGAACGTGTTGGGCACGCCGTTGTCCAATCGTCACTTCGTCATCCATCTCTACGGCCATCTCAACTACCACCTCGGGCAGATCGACTACCTGCGACGGGTGTTGAGCGGCACCGGGGCGCTGACCACGCCCGCGAAGTAGCCACGACGCCCCGACGAAGTCCCCGACGGGCGCGCCTCCTATCCGGCGCCGACGGTGCGGCGGCTATCCGGCCAGCTCGCGCTGCACCGCTCGCAGCGTGGCCCGCACCTTGTTGAGTTCGCGCTGCAGGCCGACCGTCATGAAGCGGCGCAGGTCGGGCGATGCCGACGCCAGATTGATGGCCCCTTCGAGCTTCGGCACGGGGCCGAGCTTCAGCGCCGGATCGTGATCGAAGCGCTCGCCCCTGGCGTAGTTGAGCGGCACGATGAGGCGCGCCAGCCGGCGCATGATTGCGTTCAGCGTCCGGCGCTCGCCGGCGCTCGCGCCGCTGGCCAGCGTCGCCTCGGCTCGATTCTGCCAGGCGCGTGATCAGCGCCAGACAGCGCCTCCATGTCGGCGAGCAGCGGCGCGAAGTCCACGGCGCCGCCGGCCGCCTGGTGATAGCTCGCCACGGCCGCCGCATCTCGTCGATGGCCGCGGCGTAGTCGAACGGGTGCAGCGGCGCGTTGAGGATGCGCACGATGGTGGTGAGGTAGACGCACAGATCGCGGCGCAGGATCTCGAGATCCGCGACCGGCATCAGGTCGTCGGGCGTGTGCCAGGCGATGTTCCCGCCGCAGCCGCCCACCGCGTAGTAGCCGCGGCGCTTGCGCTCCTCGATGGGGATGTTCGAGAGCAGCATGTAGAGGCCGGTCGGGCCGATCTGGTTGAACGAGTAGTCGCCGGCGCGCAGCGGGCGCACGCGCTGCGACGTCACGCCCAGCGCGTCGTGGATCGAGCTGCGGCACAAGGCGTCGGCCTCGGCCATCCACATCACTTCCTCGTAAGCGGTTGCGCCCTCGCAGCCCGGTGAGTCGATGTCGAGCTGCGCGATGCAGTGCTCGTCGATCTCGTCGGCGAAGGTGTCGGCGTACCACGTCGAGCCGGCGTAGCGGCCGGTGGAATGGCCCGGCCACCACGCGATGCGCACGGTGCGCTTCAGCCGATCGCGCATCTCCCACAGCACGCGCGCCAGTTCGAGCAGCGCCGCATCGCCCGTGGCGTTGTCGCCGATGCCCTCGTACCACGAGTCGTAGTGGCCGTGCACGAGCAGGAACTCGTCGGGGTCCTCGCTGGCCGCGAATCTCCACGACCGGCAGCAGGCACGTCATCCAGCCCTCGCGCAGCCAGGTCTTGAGGCTGGCGCGCACGGGCCCGGTCTCGAGGTCGGCGATGAGCGCCTGGCCGTCGGGGTTGTTGATGCACACCACCGGCACCGCCGGCTTGCGGCCGATCGATTCGGCCGTCGGCGCGCCCCAGATCGACGTGCAGATGCCCTCGTGCACGTTCTTCCCGGGATGGATGTAGATCTGGCCGATGGCGCCGCGCCGCTCGAACGCCCCGACCGACGCCGGCATCGAGAAGCCCTCGGTCAGCACGATCCGGCCGCGCACCGGATCGTCGCTCACCGCCGCCGCGGGCGGCGTCCGGCAGGTCGAAGAGCGACGACGTGCCGCCGGCGTACTTCGACGGCACGTAACAGATCTCGCCCTCGACCGGCATCGTCGCCGGTGCTGCGGCCCATGGCCGGCGGCCGCGCGTGCAACGTGCGCGTGCCGTCGGCCGTGGCGATCGACAGCTCGGCGCGCACGGGATTGCTGATGTAGAGCTCCGGCGTGTGCAGGGTGACGGGCACGCCGAGCGCGCCCAGCCGGCTCGACGAGGTAGCGGCCCGCCGTCTCCTCGTCGGCCGTGCCCGACTCGCGGATCAGCGTGATGAACTTGTCGAGCAACGCGCGCGATTCGTCCAGGCGCACCGCGTCACGGGCCGCCGCCTCGAGCACTTCGTCTTTGAACACAACGCTCTCCATTTGTAACGGGGCCTGTCACCGTTACATCTCCAACCGTCGCAGATTCTGCAGCGCCGCAGACCGGGACACCGAGAGTATCCGCGGGAATCCGCAACTTTCGAGTCCGGTGCTTCGCCGCGTTTGTAACGGTGACAGGCCCCGTTACAAGTCGCGACGAGGCGGATCCTGCGTCTTCAAAGAAGATGGCCAGGTTCTCCGCCGGGGTCGGCGCCGACAGGCGGCTGGCGATGACGAACGCCAAAGCGCTCAGGACGACACCCACCTCCACCGCGTCGATGCCGTGTCTGGCCACGGTGTGCTGGCCGGTGAACGTCCAGATCAGGCAGCCGGCAAAGCCGACCGCCATGCTCCAGATCGCGCCCTGCCTGGTGCCGCGCCTCCAGTTCAAGCCGACGACCACCGGCACGAAGAAGAAGCTGGCGATGAACTTGGCCTGCTCCACCACGATGGCCTGGACATCGCCGAGCTTCATGCGTGGCGAACCAGAACGGCAGGACGCCCAGCGCCACGATCGAGATGCGGTTGACCCAGAGGAGCCGCGCCTCGGTCGCCTGCGGATGCACCAGCCGCTTGTAGAGGTCGTGCGCGACGGCGCCCCCGGTCACGAGCAGGATCGAGTTGACGGTGGACATGATGGCCGACAGCATCGCGACGACGAACAGCGAGCCGAGCAGCGGCGACATCAGCGTGGAGGCCATGATGCTCGACGCCTGATCGGGCGACGGCAGGTAGGGATAGATGCCGCGCACGCCGATGCCCAGCGTGACCACGCTGCCGGCGATGATCACCTGCAGCAGCATCGACACGCCAATGGCGTAGCGCACGGTGGCCACGTCGCGCATCGAGTAGTAGCGGGTCATCTCGTAAGGCGCCGCGGCGATGCCCAGTCCGAACGCCAGGCCCGTCGCCAGAATCTCCTTCCACGTGAACCACCAGCCGGTCACGCGCGGCTCGATCGAGCCGACGTACTCGCCGAGAGCCGTGAGCCCGCCGGTGTGCGACAGCACCACCGGCACGGCGAAGACCAGCGCCATGATCATGATCAGCGTCTGCACGAACTCGATATAGGAACTGGACCGCACGCCGCCGATGGCCGTGTAGAAGCCGGTGCTGGCCAGGAGCAGCCCCATCGCCACCATCGGCCTGAGCCCGAACACCGCCGCGGCAATCTCGCCGATGGCCTGGAACTGCGCGGTCAGCAGGATGCTGTAGCACACGATGATGAGCACCGCCGCCAGCGTGCGCGCCCCCTCGCTGGCAAAGCGCGTGCCGACGTAGTCGGCCACGGTGAGGGCTCCGAACCGGCGCAGCTTCGGGGCCACGAAGATGGCCGACACCATCCAGCCGGCCCACACCCCGAACCAGGCCCAGCCCCAGCTGACGCCGGTGAAGTAGTAGCGGCCGAGCGTGCCCACGAAGGTGCCGGCGCTGATCTGCGTGGCGGCCAGCACCGCGCCGCCCACCCACGGGCCGATGGTGCGGCCGGCGGCCAGAAAGTCTTCTTCCGTCTTGTTCTTGCCGTAGCCCCAGACGGACACGCCGAGCACCAGCAGGACGTAGGCGCCGGTGACCCAGTAGAGCACCGCCGAATCGACGACCATCAGCGGCCTCTCTCGCGGTCGCGTTTCGCCGCCGACCAGGCCCACAGGAAATAGACCGCGAGCCACACGACGGCCGCGACGAAGAAGCCGTAGAAGCTCCAGCCGAAGCCCACGGCTAGGACGGGCCCTTCCGCCGACGCAGCCACACCGCCGAGGCCAGCACCAGCGTGCCGATCGCCGCCGCATCCATCACCCGCGAGACGTCCCAGGGGCGGGGGCGGCCGGCGGCAGCAAAGGGCACGACGACAAAGGCCGGCAGGTGTCCCAGCGTGGCCACGCCCACCGGCCCGGTGGGGGCGGGGCTGGCAGCGTCATCCGGGCCCGCCCCGGTCCACGCCAAGGACGGCATCGTGCCGCTCGCGCTGGTCCCGGGCGGTACGGCCACGCGGAGGCGGACGTTGCGGGTCAGGCCGTCGGCCGGCGCGGCCGGCAGCCAGATCGGACAGCGGTGCGGCCGATGGTCCGGCTGCGTGACGCGGTAGCGCAGGGTGTAGCTCTCGCCGCTCGGCTTGACGACCAGCGCCAGCGTCCGTCCGATCTCGCGGACGGCACCGGCCTGCGCCGCGCCGCGGACCTCGAGCAGTTCGGTGCGGCTGCCGTCGAGGATCTCGAGGCGGTGCTCGATGTCGGTGGCCCCAGTCACCGTCAGGGTCAGCGCGACCTCGCAGGCGGTCGCGGCGCTGAAGGTGATGCGCGCGTCGGCCGAGGTCAGCACCGGCGCCGCCGCGGCGGCCACGGCGAGGCCGACCACCGCCACGCCAGCGCCGGCGAGGTGCCGCAGGATCGCGGCCGGTCGTTCGGGCCAAGCCGTGGCGCTGGATGGAACGGTGGACATCGGTGGCGGGGCGTGAAGCGCGGATGGACTCTAGCACTACGCCGGACCCGGCGCACCCGCATTCCGGGCCGGGCCCTCGTCCCTCGTTTCGTCACCCGCACGCGGCCGTCGATCTCGGGTATTCTCGCCGTCTCCCAGGGTGTCGATCCGGGAGGTCGAGGAGCGACTATCCACCATGACCCTGCTTACCGACCTGCGCTACGCCTTCCGCTCCCTGGCCCGCACCAAGGGCCTGACCATCACCGTCGTGCTGACGCTGGCGCTCGGCATCGGCGCCAACGCCGCCATCTTCAGCGTCGTCCGCGGCGTGCTGCTGCGTCCGCTGGTGAACCGCGACCAGGACACGCTGGTCTACCTCCGCCAGAGCGCGCGCGGCATCGGCATCGAGAATGCCAACTTCTCCGTGCCCGAACTGCGCGACCTGCAGGGCCGGGTCAAGACCCTGTCGTCGCTCGGCGACTTCTCGACCATCGAATTCACCATGGTGGGCCTGGGCGAGCCGCGGGTCGTGCGCGCGGGCGTCGTCGGCGGCAGCTACTTCGAGGTGATGGGCCTGCGGCCGGTCGTGGGGCGCCTGCTCGGCCCCAGCGACGACGGCCCCGCGGCGGCCGGCGCCGCGGTGCTGACGCACCGCTTCTGGACCACGGCGTTCCAGAGCGATCCGAACGTGATCGGCAAGACCATCCGGCTGAGCGACCGGGTGGCCACCATCGTCGGCGTGCTCGAGCCGTCGGTGCCGTATCCGACCGAAACCGAGATCATCGCCAACGTCGTGACCAGCCCGCATCATCTCGACGCCACCATGGTCGAGGGGCGCGTGCACCGCATGACCGAGCTCTTCGGGCGCCTGGCACCTGGCACCTCGCTCGAGCAGGCCAAGGCCGAACTCACGACCGCGCACGGGGCCATCGTGGCGGAACACCGGGAGGCGTATCCCGACAACGCCGACTTCCGCATCGACGCCGTCAATCTGCGCGAGCAGATCGTCTCGCCAGCGCGCACCATCCTGCTCGTCCTGCTGGCGGCCTCGGCGCTGGTCTTCATCGTGGCCTGCTCGAACGTCGCCAACCTGATCCTGGCCCGCTCGGTGCGCCGCGAGGGCGAGCTGGCCGTACGCGCGGCCCTCGGCGCCAGCCGCTGGGCCCTGCGCCGCACCCTGCTGGCCGAAAGCCTGATGCTGTGCGTGGCCGGCGCCGTGCTGGCGGTGGCCGTGGCCCGGCCGATGGTGTCGGTGCTGGCCCGCTACGCTTCGCGCTTCTCGGTGCGCGCGCTCGACGTCACCGTGGACGCGACGCTGCTCTGGGTCGGCGCGGTGCTGGCCGTGGCCGCGGCCGTGCTGCTCGCCTACGTGCCGCGCCTGCCGGCGGCCGACGCGGTCACCGGGCCCGGCATCGGCACGAGCAACGTGCGCATCACGCCCGGCACCAACCGGCGCTTGCGGCTCTTTGCCGTAGCCCAGATTGCCGCCTCGTTCGTGCTGCTGGCCGGCGCCGGCATGCTGCTCACGACGCTCATCTCGCTGCAGCGCACCCACACCGGCATCAAGGGCGGCAACGTCCTGGCGGTGAACGTGCCGGTCGTGTCGTTCACGCGCAAACCCGAAGAGCTCAACGCCTTCTACAAGGAAGCGCTGCGCCGCATCGGCGAGCTGCCGGGCGTGGAACGTGTGGCCCTCGGCACCGTCGTGCCGTGGCGCGATCCTGGCTTCTTCGCCGCGCAGTTCACCGTCGAGGGCTACCAGAAGGCCAACGGCGAAGAGGACCCGCGGGCGCAGTTCCGCAGCGTGTCGTCGGGCTTCTTCGACTCGCTGGGCGTTCCCCTGGTGGCCGGGCGAGACTTCAACGCCGACGACCGGCACGACGCCGAAAAGGTGGTGATCGTCAGCGAGAGCCTGGCCCGCCGCATGTTCCCCGGCCAGGACGCGGTCAACCGAACGCTGATGTGGACCGACCCGGTCACCGACTTCATCGGCGTGAGCAAGAACGGGCGGCGCATCGTCGGCGTCGCCGCCGACCTCGACGACGTCAACGTCGTGCCCGGTCCGACGATGACCGTGTATCACCCCTTCGAGCAGGAGATGCACGGCGGCCGCCTGTTCGTCCACGCCAAGACCGATGCCTACGCCCTCGTGCCGTCGATTACGCGCATCGTGCGGGACATCTCGTCGGAGCAGCCGGTGGAACACGCCGCGACCATCGACGACATCCGCGCCGAGGTGCTGGCGCCGACCCGGTTGAACGCCTTCGTCTTCGGCGGCTTCGCCGGGGTGGCGCTGCTCATCGCGGTGGTCGGCGTGGCCGGCGTGCTGGCGTTCTCGGTGAGCGCGCGGACGCGCGAATTCGGCATCCGTCTGGCCATCGGCTCGGCCCCGCGAAACCTGCTCACCGGCGTGCTCAACGAAGGCGTGGTGATTGCCGGCGGCGGCATCGTCGTCGGCGTGGTCGGCGGCCTGCTGCTCACGCGCGTGGTCGGCAGCTTCATCCAGAACGTGGAGCTGCCCGGCGTCTGGGCCACGCTCGCGGCCGCGCTGGTGCTGGCCGCCGCGGCTGTCGCGGCCTCGCTCGTGCCCGCGGCCCGGGCCGCTCGGGTGGACGTGGCCCAGGCGTTGAGGTCCGAATAGAAGGAACGTCGCCTGATCCGACGGGCGGGGCCGCCGGCAGGTGCGGCTGACGTCCGCCCCCATCCGCGAGGACACCATGGCCAAGACCGGCGCGAAGCGGCCGAGGAAACGCACCACGACGACGACGGCGAGGCCGCCGCGAAGACGAACCACCGGTGGCCGAACCAGAGCCCGCCGAAGCCAGGGGGCCAGGAGGGCCGTCCGGGCAAAGACCGCCAAGGCGGCCGCCAGCACCAGTAACGAGCAGGCGCGCACCCTGGTCTACGTGCACGGCATCGGCAACAAACCGGAAGAAGCCGTGCTGCGCTGCCAGTGGGACCACGCGCTCATGGGCTTCGGCCTGGGCGAGCGCAGCCGCATGGCCTACTGGTGCCAGACCGATCGCCACGGCCCGCCCGAGCACGCCACCTGCGCCGATCCCGACACGGTGAGCGCCCGGGCCATGCACATCGGCAGTTTCGGCGCGCGCGCCATGGCTCGCGCCGTCGAGCGCGAACAGCCGCTCACCGCCGTGGTCAAGGACCTGACCGACGACCCGCGCGAGCGCGCGGCGCTCACCCGCCTGCTCGGCGAGATGGGCGGCGGCGGGCGGGCCGGCCTGGACGGCGCCAAGCGGGCCACCAAGGCCGGCGCCAAGGGACTGGGCAGCTTCGACTTCTTCGACCCGCTCACGCGCCTGGTCACGGCGCTCTTCCTGAAGGACGTCAACGACTTCTTCTTCGACCGCCGGCGCCGGGACGCCATGAAGGACCGCCTGCGCGAGCGCTTCGCCGCCGGCAACGGGCCGTTCGTGCTGGTCGCGCACAGCCAGGGCACGATGATTGCCTGGTCGCTGCTCCAGGATCTCGGCCGCGAGGTCGACGTGGCCCAGTTGGTCACGATCGGCTCGCCGCTCGGATTGGCCGAGGTCCGCAATCAGCTGCGCCGCCTGCATGGCCTCGGGTCGGGCCGGCTGCCGATCCCGGCCGGCGTGCGCGAGTGGGTGAACGTCTTCGACCCGCACGACGTCGTGGCCCAGCGCGAGAAGCTGGCGCCGCACTACACCGGCACGGCCACGCTCGTCGACAACGTCCTGGCCAACGGCGACGGACCGCGCGACGCGCATTCCGCGACCGGCTACCTGTGCCTGGCCTTCGTGCAGCAGCAGGTGCGCGCCGCCGTGGACCTGCAGCGCTTCCAGCGCACCGCCCAGTTCACTCTCGCCGCCGACGTCACCACCGACTTCGAGCGCGCGTCCAGGGGCGAGCGCCGGCCGCTGCTCATCGAGCTGACCGATCCGGTCTGGGCGATGAACACGCTCGCCGCCATGGACGGTCCCCAGAATGCCGCGATGCCCGGCAGCCGCGCCGAGATGGCCGACCGGGTGGTGCAACTGGTCGAGCGCGTGACCGGGCTGCCGAAAGACAACGCCGTCCTGGGCGTCCAGCGCCTCGAGCGCTACGTGTCGGTGCGCCTCACCGAAACCGAGGCGCAGCAGCTGTCGGCGAAAGGCGAGTTCCAGAAGCTCGGCCTGCCCCTGCCGCCGCTCTACCGGGTGTGGCGCAACGCGCGCAAGTATGCCCTGCTCGACAAATCGATCCAGCAGGTGCAAGCGGCGCCGGCGCACCAGGCCTACAGCGCCACCGGCCGCGACATCCAGTGGGCCGTGCTCGACTCGGGCTGTTCGGAGCACGTCCACTTCAAGAAGCACGGCAACATCGTGGCCCGATGGGACTGCACGAAACTGAGCGACGAGCCCGTGCGCCACGGCGCCAAGGCCCGCCACGGCAAAGGCGACACCACCGACCGCTACGGCCACGGCACGCACGTGGCCGGCATCATCGCCGGCGAGTACGAGTTTCCGGGCAAGGTGAAGGGCCTGACCCGGCTGTCCGGCATCGCGCCGCACGGCAAGCTGCACATCTACAAGGTGCTCGACGACGACGGCGTCGGCGACGACTCCTGGATCATCAAGGCCCTCGACCACGTCGCCTCGATCAACGAGAAGGCCGGCGCGCTCGAGATCGCCGGCATCAACCTGAGCCTCGGCGGCGAGTTCGAACAAGGGGTGTTCGGCTGCGGCCACACGCCGCTCTGCGACGAGCTGCGACGTCTGTGGCGGCAGGGCGTGGTCGTCGTGCTGGCGGCCGGCAACGAAGGCTTCCGCCGGCTCATGAGCACCGACGGCGACTTCGGCGCCAACATTCCCTGCTCGATCGGCGATCCCGCCAATCTGGAAGAAGCCATCGCCGTCGGCTCGGTGCACAAGGAGAAGCCGCACACCTACGGCGTGTCGCACTTCTCGTCGCGCGGCCCCACTGCCGACGGCCGCTGCAAGCCGGACTGCGTGGCCCCGGGCGAGCAGATCCTGTCGTGCCGCCACGACCCCCGCGCCCGGTAGCGCCGGCAAGCCGCCGACCAGCGCCGACCTCTACTACAAGCTGGACGGCACCAGCATGGCCGCGCCGCACGTGTCGGGGCTGATTGCCTGTTTCCTGTCGCTGCGCCGCGAGTTCATCGGGCAGCCCGACAAGGTCAAGCAGATCCTGATGAAGAACTGCACCGACCTGGGGCGCGACCGGGCCATGCAGGGCGTGGGCATGCCGAACCTGGTGAAGATGCTGGTGCAGACGTAGCGCCGGCGTCAGCGGCCGCCGGCCACGTCGAGCAGCGCGCCGCTGGTGTAGGAGGCCTCGTCGGAGAGCAGCCACAGAATCGCGTGGGCGATCTCCTCGGGCTGGCCGCCGCGCTGCATCGGCACGAGCGGCGCAATCCGCTCGATGCGGTCGGGCTGTCCGCCGCTGGCGTGGATGCCGGTGTGGGCGATGCCGGGGCGCACCGCGTTGACCCGAATGCCCTCGGTGGCGACTTCCTTGGCCAGGCCGATGGTGAAGACGTCGACGGCGCCCTTGGCGGCGGCGTAATCCACGTACTCCCCGGGCGAGCCGATGCGCGAGGCCACCGACGAGACGTTCACGATGGCGCCGCCAGCGCCGCCGTGCCGGGTCGACATCCGCCGCACCGCCTCGCGCGCGCACAGGATGGTGCCGAAGACGTTGATGGCGAACATGCGCTGCAGGCGGGCCAGGTCGAACTCGTCGACGCGCGCCTTCACGTCGACGACGCCGGCGTTGTTCACGAGCGCGGTGATCGGACCGAGGGCCTCGTCGCAGGCGGCGAACAGCCGCACCACGTCGGCCTCGACGGCCACGTCAGCGCGCAGGGCCACGGCGGCGCCGCCGCTCCCGGTGATGGCGCGCACCACCGCCTCGGCCGCCGCGCGGTCGGCTCGGTAGTTGACGCCCACGGCGTAGCCGCGGGCGGCCGCGAGCCGGGCCGTCACGGCGCCGATGCCGCGGCTGGCGCCGGTGACGAGCACGACCGGGCGGGAAGACTCAGTGGGCATTCGGCACTAGTACTCGGCGAACATCCTGGCGATCGCCTTGGGGTCCTGGGTCCTGGTCAGCGCCAGCATCAACAGCACCCGCGCCTTCTGCGGGTTGAGGTTGTCGGCCGGCACCATGCCCAACACGTCGTAGTCTTTCTGCGGAATGACCCGGCCGTTGCCGACGCGGCTCGACCGGACCAGCACCGGGCGCCGGCTCTCGGGCAGCGTGGTGAACGGCTCGAGCGCCTGGCGTTCGGGAATCGACAACAGCCCCGCGCCGGTGCCCGCCAGCACGATGCCCTTCGCCCCGGCCTCGACCAGCGCCTTGGCCAGAATCGGGCTCGGCTGCACGTACGAGAGCAGGATGTCGACGAGCGGCAGGCTGGTCATCCCGGTGACGTCGAACTCCGACGCCGCCGTGTGGCGGCGGGCCGAGGTGCGGTAGAAGGTCACGGCATCGGCGTCGACGAAGCCGAGCACGCCGAGTTCGGCGGCCTTGAACGTCTCGACGCGGTAGGTGTTGGTCTTGGTCACGTCGCGCGCGGCGTTGATGGTGTCGTTCAGCACCACCAGCACGCCCTTGCCGCGCGACTGTGGCGCCACCGCCGTGCGCACCGCGTTCAGCAGGTTCAGCGGGCCGTCGGCGCTCATCGCCGAGGCCGGCCGCATCGAACCCACCAGCACCACCGGGCGGTCGTGCTTCACGGTCAGGTTCAGGAAATAGGCGGTCTCTTCCAGCGTGTTGGTGCCGTGCGTGATGACGACGCCGGCCACCGACGGATCGCTCTCGTAGATGGCGTTGATCCGGTGGGCCAGCGTGAGCCAGTGCGTGATGGTGATGTCGGAGCTGTTGACGTTGGCGATCTGCTCGACTTTGATGCGCGCCACCTGCGCGATCTCGGGCACGGCCTTGACCAGCTCCGCGCCCGGAATGGCGCCCGACTGGTAGTCGGCAATGGCCGTGGACGAGGCGCCTTGCCCGGCAATGGTGCCGCCGGTGGACAGCACGTAGACGAGCGGCAGGGGCGCGGCCGGGGCCGGCTGGGCCCCGCACGGGATTACGCCCGGAACACAGGCGAGCAGAACGGCAAGGGTGGCGGCGCGCGGGGTCGCGTTGAGCATCGAGGCAGCTTACATCAGGGCCGCGCCGACGGCCCGGGGGCCGGGCTCACTCCGCCGGTTCGCGCTGCCACAGTCCCGAGTAGTGCACCACGACGCCGTGGCCATCGGTGGCCAGTGTGGCGGTGAAGTCGCCACCGGCGGTCTCGTAGTGATACTGGCGATCGGCCGTGCGGGCATAGACCTGGTCGAGCGGCTCGAGCGTGCACTCCGGGAACCGCAGCCAGGCGGCGCGCACCTCGGCCCGGGCGCCCTCGGCCAGCGCCAGGCGGCGGATGGGCAGCACGTTGGTGGCCGGCGTGAAGCTCAGGTCCACGTCGACGCAGCCGGTAAGGTCCGGGCACGGCTCGCCGTCGAGAGTCCACTGCCCGGCCGCGTCCACGGCGATCTCCAGATTGACGGTGTCGAGTCCCCACCAGCCGCTGACGGTGGCCAGGCGCGTCCGCCACTGGCCGTCGCAGAGCACCCGGTAGTCGAGGCGGCACGGCTCGCCGCCCTCCTCGAAGAGCGCCGTGCCTTCGATGACCACGCCGCCGGGCCCTTCGACGACGCGCACCACGTCGTGGCCGGGCTGATCGAGGCGCCGCCACAACACCGCGGTGCTGGAGCTGCCGTCCGCGCCCGACTGCTCCCGGATGCGGTCAGCGCCGCGATTGCGGGCGTCGGTGCGCGGTCGTCCGGGCATGTCTCCTCCAGGCGGTGTTGGGTCCACGACGCGCCGCCCCCGCGTCGTCGGCTCGTCCTCATCGGCATCGTCAGCCGACAGCGCGCGGCGCTCGCCGTGCGCGGCGGCCTGGACGGCCGAAGAAGACCACAGCCCGCTACTTCTGCACGAGGTAGTTCAGCTTCACCACGAGCTGTCGATCCTTCTGCGCGAACACGTCGGCGGGCAGGCCCGTCTGGCGCAGGTCGTTGTAGACCACGTAGAGGTCGCTGCCGGCGTGGTGAATCAGGTTGAAGCGGATGTTGTTCGAGATCTCGTTGGTGCTGGTGTTGTACTGCGTGAGGCTGCGGATGGTCATCTTCGGCGAGAAGGTGTAGTCCACGCGCAGCGTGGCCAGGTTCACCAGGAAGTTGCCCCACGGCATCTTCACGTCGTTGCGGTTGTACTGCAGTTCGCTCGACAGCCGGCTGGTGGCGCGGACTCCGGAGGCGGCCGAGAACGAGCGGCGCGTGCCGCCGTAGAAGTCGTTCGGCTGGAAGGTGAGGCGCTGGAACAGGCGCTTGCCGGGGCTGGTGTTGTAGGTGAACGACCACTCGTTCATGTTGTACGAGCCCACCGGGATGCGCACGTTGGGACGCACGTTGAACGGCAGGTCGAGCACGTCCAGGTTCTTCTGGTAGATGACGTTGATGAACGAGTCGTCGCGCAGCGTCGTGCCCACCATCAGGTGGTGCATGCGGCCGACCAGGCGGTTGTTCTGGTCGGTGGTGTAGGTCAGCACGTACATCGGCTCCATCAGCTTGATGTTGCCGCGCTTGGGCCGGGGCGTGGGGCTGAAGTAGGCCTTGGTGGTGCGGATGCCGCGGCGCTGCACGAAGCCGGCCTCGGCGTTGAAGTTGTCCTGCACGTCGAGGTAGTTGACCCACATGCTCAGCCGCGGATCGCGATAAGCGATGCGGCCGTAAAGGGCCATGTCCTGCCCGCGGCCGGACACGACGCCGTCGGGCGACTCGGTCTTGGCCACGTAGGAGTTGATCTGCAGGCTCTTGCCGAGGCCGAAGTTGGCGTCGACGGCCATCGTGCGGTTGAAGTGATCGCTGCCGTCCACGGCGGACTTGTTGATGAACAGCGCGCCCACGCGCGAGCGGCGGAAAACGTCGCGGCTGTAGCGGCTCACGAAGAAGTTCTCGCCCGGCTTGGCAAAGGCGCTGTCGGTCTGCACGTCCATGACCGCGAGGTTGTTCTTGCCGACCTTGCCGGTGAGGCGCGCGCCGCCGATGATCGGCACGGGTTGGCCGGTGTCACTGAGCCCGATGCGGCGGCTGAAGAAGAGGTCGGTCTGCACCGGCGTGCTCGTGAAGGACGACCCGGTGCCCACGGCGAAGGCGTTGGAGTTCTCCAGGAAGAAATCGCGCTTCTCGGGGAAGAACAGGCCGAAGCGGGTCAGGTTGACCTGCTGTTCGTCCACTTCCACCTGCGCGAAGTCGGTGTTCAGCGTGAGGTCCAGGTTCAGGCTGGGCGTGACCCCGTAGCGCGCGTCGAGACCCACGTCGCGCGTCCAGGTGTTCTGGGTGCTGGCGGCGCTCAGCACCCGGTTGCGCGGGCCGACGACGACAAAGGGCTTCAGCTTCAGGTCCCAGCCCAGGCTCAGGTTCTGCAAGCCGCGCAGCTCACCGGCGAGGCTGACCCGGGTCAGGGAATAGGCGCGCGGGATCGGCGCCCAGTAATCGAGTTCGTTCTTGCGGCGGATGTGGCGCAGGAAGTTGATGCCCCACGTCTGCCCGTCGGTCGGCCGGAAGCGCAGGGTGTTGGTGGGGATGGCCATCTCGGCCGTCCAGCCGTCGTCGGTGATCTTCGCGGCCGAGTCCCACACGCCTTCCCAGTTGCGGTTGACGTTCGAGGTGGTGCCGCGGCCGCCGCCTTCGCCCTCGTCGAACACCTGCTGCTCGAGCTTCGCCCCGAGCGGCGTCGTGACGAACATGTAGCCGTTGCGCGAGTCCTTGAAGGTGTCGAGGATGACCTGGAAGTTGTCCTCGTCGAAGAGCCGGTCCGAGTCGCGCCGCATCTCGGTGGCCACGACCCCGCCGCGATGCGCGGCATGAGGGTCGGTCTCCGACCCGGCCGCCGTGGCGTCGACCCCGCCCGTCTGGTAGGCGTGCACGGCGATGTAGATGGTGCGCGCGTCGTAGACGATGCGCACTTCGGTACGCTCGGTGGCCGGCTGGCCGAGGTTCGGCTCCTGCTGCGTGAAGTTTCCGACCGGCGTGGCGCCCTGCCAGGCGGCGTCGTCGAGCACGCCGTCGATGCGCGGTCCGGTCTCGACCTTCACGGCCTGGATGAAGGGCCGTTCCTTGCTGGGCTGGGCGGCAACGGGCTGGACGAAGGCGGCCGCCATCACGGCCGTAAGGAGGGCTGAAGCAGGGCGCGGCATCCATCTCTACTTTACAGGAGGCCTCTGCCCGGAGCCCGGGAACTTCGCCGGGGACCGATGGCGGGCGGATGGCGCGTCCCAGTGGCAGTGAACATGCAGGTTGATGCGGCTTGCCCCGCCGCTGACCCGCGCGTTGCGCAACATGAGCACGTTTCAATCCAAAGACCGCCTCGCGCCCGTATGTTCGTCGAAGGAGAGCCTGACCTATGACCCGTAAATTGCTCAAGACCGCCCTGGCCGTGGCGGTGGTGGCAGCCCCACTTGCCGTCTACACCGCCAGTCACCGCGAAGCCCCGATTACCGCCCTGGACCGCGCCGCCGACATCACCGACTGGTACTCGTTCGTCAGCTACGACGACCCGTCGAAGATGACGATGGTGATGTCGGTGGATCCGCTGCTCGAACCCGGCAACGGCCCCAACTACTTCCCGTTCGACCCCGAAGTGCTCTACGAGATGCACATCGACAACAACCACGACGCGGTCACCGACCTGACTCTGCAGTTCCGCTTCCAGACCGAGCAGCGCCTGCCGGGCGTGTTCACCGGCTTTGTCGGCAACCTCGTGGGCATTCCGCCGATCACCGCGCTCGACGGCCCCGGCTCCGAGGGCCTCGGCTCGCGGCAGAGCTACTCGGTGGTGGCCATCAAGGGCAACCAGCGGGTGGACCTGACGGCCGGCCGCTCGGTCTTCGCCGTGCCGAGCAACGTCGGCCCGCGCACCATGCCCAACTACCAGGCCCTCTACAACCAGGGCATCTACGACCTGGGCTTCGGCATCAAGGTTTTTGCCGGCACCACCGACGATCCGTTCTACATCGACCTGGGCGCGGCCTTCGACTCGCTCAACTTCCGGCCCGCGGCCGGCGGCGGCGTGCTGTCGGCGACCGACGACAACAACAACACCGTCAACGTCGCGCCCGACGAAGTCTCCGGCTACAACGTCAACACCATCGCCATCGAGATCCCGATTGCGTTCTTGACGCAGGACCTCCGCCGTCACGCCAACGACGAACCGGCCGCCGTGCTCGGCACGTATGCCACCACGTCGCGCCAGCAGATCACCGTGCGCCGCATGCCCCGTGAAGGCAACGGCAACCTCACGCCAGGGACCGTGGCGGCAGGTGCAGCGCATGGGCAACCCGCTCATCAACGAGCTCATCATCGGCACCGGCTTCAAGGATCGCTGGAGCATGGAGAGCCCGGCTGGCGACCTGCAGTTCGTCCAGTTCTACGCCCGGCCGCTGCTGGCCGACATCTTCAAGTCGATTGGCGTGCCCGTGCCGAGCGGCGACCGCGTCGACCTGGCGCCGCTCGTGGTCTACGCTGGTCCCGACCATCCCCGCCGGCACGCCGACGGGCCCGGTGGCCGACCTGCTCCGCATCAACACCGGCATCCCGCCGACTCCCGCCGGCCAGCAGCAGCGCCTCGGCCTGCTCACGCTGCTCGACTCGAACCCCGGCAATGACGACGCGGCCGGCTTCCCCAACGGCCGCCGTCCGGATGACGACGTGACCGACATCGCCGCGCGCGCGGTGGGCGGCATCCTGGCCAGCCCGACGGCCTACGGCACCCGCATCGGCGACGGCGTCAACGTCAACGACATGCCCAAGCGCACCACCTTCCCCTACGTGGCGCCGGCCCACGACGGCCGCAACAGCCGTCACGTGGATCCCAACGAGCCCGGATGCGCGGGCGTCTGCCCGCCGGGACTGTAACCATGAATGCGCCGGGAGATTCGATCATGACGACCACGCGATGGATTCTCGCGGCCGCGGCGGTGATGGCGGGGGGCGCGCAAGCGCTCTCCGCCCAGTCGTCGCCGTCTACGCCAGCCTCACCAGCCACCACGGCGCCGCGGCCCTCGGCCGAGCGAGCCGGCACGGCGGGCCCGGGCCCGGGTGCGACGCTGCCCGGCATGGAGTCGCCGGCCGAACGGAAGATGGCCCTGGCGCGCCGCAAGATCGCGCGCGACCCCAAGCACTTCCACGGCTACAACGAGCTGGCGCTGGCGCTCACGCAGCGCGCCCGCGAGACGGCCGATCCGAAGTTCTACCAGCAGGCCGACGAGGCCGTGAAGACGTCGCTCACGCTCTCGCCCGACAACATGGAAGGCTTGAAGGTGCGCGCCTGGTCGATGCTCGGCCAGCACCGCTTCGCCGAGGCGCACGCCCTGGCCACTGCAGCTCAATGCCAAGGTGCCCGACGACCTGATGATCTACGGGCTGCTCACCGACGCCAACATCGAGCTCGGCCGCTACGACGACGCGGAGAAATCGGCGCAGTGGATGCTCGACCTGCGTCCGGGCAACATCCCGGCGCTGACCCGCGCCGCCTACCTGCGCGAGCTCTTCGGCGACATCGAAGGGGCCATCGAGCTGATGCAGTCGGCGTTCACCCGCATGCCCTACCAGGAGACCGAGGACCGGGCCTGGGTGCTCACGCAGATCGGACACCTCGAGCTGGTGCGCCAGAAGCCGGCGGCGGCCGAACAGGTGCTGCAACAGGCGCTGGGCCTCTTCCCGAACTACCACTACGCGCTCGGCCAGCTGGCCGACGTGCGCACCGCGCAGAAGCGCTTCCGCGAGGCGGCCGACCTGCAGCAGCAGCGCTACGGCGTGGCGCCGCATCCCGAGAACCTGTTCGAACTGGCCGAGGCGCAGGCGCGGGCCGGCATGACCGCCGACGCGGCCAAGAGCTACGCCGCATTCGAGCAGGGCGCCCGGGCCGAAATGAAGGGCGACGACAACGCCAACCGCGAACTCATCGCCTACCTGGCCGGGCCCGGCAAGAAGCCCGGCGAGGCCCTGAAGCTGGCCGAACAGGAGATCGCCAAGCGCGGCGATGTCTACACCCGCGAGGCCTATGCCTGGGCGCTGTTCAAGAACGGCCGCCGGGCCGAGGCGAAGCGCGAAATCGCCACCGTGCTGGCCGTCGGCGTGCAGCATCCGCGCGTGCTGGAACGGGCGGCGCTGATCCAGGGCAAGCCGGCGGCAAAGACGGCGTCGCGGTAACCGTTGGCGGCGAGGCGCGTGAGGGCGGCGCACTCGATGGACCCGCCACGCCGACGCCACGGCTGAGAGGGCCGGGGCGGCACCCGGCCCGGCGATCGAGGCGCATGGTAGATTGGGAATCTTTCGGTCCCCAAGGAGAGTCCCGCATGACTGCCATCGCCGACCGCGGCTACGCGCATCCCGACGCCCTCGTCTCGACCGAGTGGGTCGCGGCGCACACGAGCGACCCGAATGTGCGCATCATCGAGTCGAACGAGGACACGCTGCTCTACGCGATGGGCCACATCCCCGGCGCCGTGCACGTGGACTGGACGAGCGACCTCAACGATCAGGTGCGCCGCGACTACGTCGAGCGCGACGGCTTCACCGCGTTGATGGCGAGGATCGGCGTCACCCCCGACACGACCGTGGTCTTCTACGGCGACAAGAGCAACTGGTGGGCGTGCTACGCCTTCTGGGTGTTCCAGCTGTTCGGGCACACCAAGGCGCACGTCATGGACGGCGGCCGGATGAAGTGGCAGAAGGAAGGGCGCGAGTGGTCCACCGACACGCCGGTGCTCAAGGCCACCAGCTACGACGGCCCCGGCGCGCGACGACGTCACGCACCGCATCCTGCGCGACGAGGTCATCCAGTTCCAGAAGAGCGGCGGCCAGTTCGTCGACGTGCGCAGCCCCGAGGAATACGCCGGCACGCGCATGCACATGCCGGAGTATCCGAACGAAGGCGCCATCCGCGGCGGCCACATCCCTGGCGCCAAGAGTGTGCCGTGGGCCAAGGCCATCAATCCCGACGACGGCACGTTCAAGACCGCAGCCGAACTGAAGGCGCTCTACGTGGACGAGAACCAGCTCGATTCCACGAAGGACGTCGTGGCCTACTGCCGTATCGGCGAACGCAGCAGCCATTCGTGGTTCGCCCTGACCTACCTGCTCGGCTTCGACAAGGTCCGCAACTACGACGGCAGCTGGACGGAGTGGGGCAACCTCGTCGGCGTGCCGATCGAGCGCTGATGCCGGACTATCCCGAACGCCTGCAGACGCTGCTCGATGTCTTCGCCGGCGTCACCGACGTGCACGAGCGCACGCAGCTGCTCATCGACTTCGCGCGCAAGTTCAAGGAAGTGCCGGCCGGAAGTGGCCACGCGGCCCTTCCCGGCCGAACACCTGGTGAAGCACTGCGAATCGGAGGCCTACGCCTGGGCCGTGCCGAACCCCGACGGCACCCTCAAGCTGCACTTCGCCGTGGAGAACCCCTCGGGCGTGTCGGCCAAGGCCCTGGCGGCGATTCTCGACAAGGCCCTGTCGGGCCTGCCCCCCGCCGACATTGCCAAGGTCGACCCGGAGATCGTCGAACGCTTGTTCCGCCAGAACATCTCCATGGGCAAGGGCATGGGCCTGATGTCGATGGTCCAGTCCGTGGCCGCCCTCGCCCGCCGCCATTTGTAACGGGGCCTGTCACCGTTACAAGTTCTGGCGTTGTTGATTCTGCCAACTTTGTCACGGGGCCTGTCACGGTTACATTCCCCGGCGTTGCGGATTCTGCGACTTGTAACGGTGACAGGCCCCGTTACAAGTCGCCAGCGCGTATACTGCGCGGCGTGACCGTCGCCCGCCTGCTGCCGCTCCTGGTGCTGGCCGCCACAGCCGCCCTGTCCCCGTCCGCCGCGGCCCAGCCCGTGCCGGCGACGCTCACCGTCACGAGCCCCACGCTCACCGCCGGGCAGCCCATCCCCAGGCAACACAGCGCCGACGGAGAGAACACGTCGCCAGCCTTTGCCTGGACGGGCGCGCCGGTCACGACCAAGTCGTTCGCCCTGATCTGCGACGACCCGGACGTGCCGATGCCGCAGCCGTTCGTGCACTGGGTCATCTACAACATCCCGGCCTCGGCCACGGGGCTGCCGGCGGACCTGCCCATCGACCCAGCCGCCCCGATGCCGGCCGCGATCGCCGGCGCGGTCCAGGGGCCGTCCGGATTCCGCCGGCCGATTTACCGCGGACCCGCGCCGCCGCCCGGCAAGGTCCACAACTACCATTTCACCGTCTTCGCGCTCGACGTCGCCGACCTGCCTGCCGGCATGACCAAGGCGCAACTGGTAGAGGCGATGGCCGGGCACATCGTGGGCCAGGGCGAGCTCGTGGCCACCTACGAACGGAAGCCGCCCTCGCCGGGGCGCTGACATGCCGCGCCAGGCGTGTCCCCGGTTACGCCCGGCGGCAATGACCAGGGCAGGAGACCAGCGATGTCTCGTCCGAACCTCACGCGCCGCGATCTCCTGAAGCTTGCCGGAGCCGCCCCCGCCGCCGCCGCAACCGCGGCGCTGAGCCCGCCGGGGGACGCCGCAGCCGCGGTCATCGCGGAACAGCGCGCCGCCACGCGGGCCCGGCCAGCCCGCGAGCCGCTGCGCGCCCTCACCACGCACGAGGCCGACCTGCTCGATCGCCTCGCGGCGCTGCTCATCCCCTCCGACCAGCACGGGCCCGGCGCCACCGAGGCGATGGCCGTGCGCTACATCGACCGCGCGCTGGCCGGCGCGCTCTCGGAACAACGCGCAGCCTATCGGACCGGTCTCGAGGCGCTCGAACGCTACGCCCGGCACACCCGCGGCGCCCCGTTCCTGCAGCTTTCCGAGACCAAGCAGATCTCGCTGCTCATCGACGTCGAGACGGGCACGGCCACCGGCGCCAACGTCGGTTTCGACGGCAGCTCCGCCGCCTTCTTCGCCCTCGTGCGCGGGCACGTCTGGCAGGGCACGTTCGGCGATCCGTGCTACGGCGGCAACGAGGGCTTCGTCGGCTGGGACCTCGTCGGCTACCCGGGCATCCGCACCACCGTCACCACCGCCGAGCAGAAGCTGACCTCGCCGCCCACCCGCGTCCGCGCCTCGGCGTACGACAATCCCATGTTCAACAAAGCGGTCGTCGACCAGAAGCCGGCCGGGAGCGACCGCGATGCCGACTAGCCTGCCCGGCACCGATGTGGTGGTCATCGGCCTGGGCGCCGCCGGCGGCGTGGCCGTGCTGCCGCTGGCCGAGGCCGGCCTCGACGTCATCGGCCTCGAAGCCGGGACGTGGCTCACGCACAAGGACTTCGCCCCCGACGAGATCCGCAACAACGTGCGCGATTGGCCGATGGCCGTTCAGAAGTGCAACCGCGAGGTGCCGACGCATCGCGTCAGTGCCGGCGCGCCCACCACGCGCGCCGCCGGACACGTGATGATGAACGGCGTCGGCGGCACCGCCCTGCACTACTGGGCCCAGAGCTGGCGGCTGTCGCACTTCGACTTCAAGACGGTCAGCGAGACGACCCGGCGCTACGGCCGCGACCGCGTGCCGAAGGGCTCGACCGTCGAGGACTGGCCGTTCGGCTACGACGAACTGGAGCCGTTCTACGACCGCGTCGAATACGAGATCGGCGTGTCGGGCCAGGCCGGCAACGTCATGGGCACCATCGATCGACGCGGCAACATCTTCGAAGCGCCGCGGGCCCGGTCATATCCGATGCCGCCGCTGCGCAGCACGGGGTATCTGGACCGCATGTCCGGCGCGGCCAAGGCGCTCGGCTGGCACCCGTTCGCGGGCCCGGCCGCCATCAACTCCGAGCGCTATCAGGGGCGCATGCCGTGCATGTACCACGGCTTCTGCAATCGCGGCGGCTGCCACGTGGACGCCAAGAACAGCCCCAACGTCACCACCATCCCGCGGGCGCAGAAGACCGGACGGCTCAAGGTCGTCACCGAGGCGCAGGTCACGAAGATCGAGTGCGACGCGGCCGGCACGGTCACCGGCGTCACCTACGTCAGCGGCCGCGAGGAGTTCTTCCAGCCGGCCAAGGCGGTGCTGCTCTCGAGCTATACCTACGAGAACTCGCGTCTGCTGCTGCTGTCGACGTCGCCGGCCTTCCCCAAGGGGCTGGCCAACAACCACGGGCAAGTCGGCCGGCACTACCTCTCGCACGCCACCGGCGCCTCGGTCACCGCGCTCTTCCCGTTCAACTTGAACAGTTGGTACGGCCTGCCCGCGCAAGGCGTGGCCGTGGACAACTGGGCCGACGACAACTTCGACCACGGCGGGCTCGACTTCATCGGCGGCGGCAACCTGTGGGTCTATTCGGATCGCCGTCCGATCGGCGCCGCCAACATGAACACGTTCGGGCGCGCGCCCTCCTGGGGCCCGCAGTGGAAGGCGTTCGTCAAGGAGAACGCCGACCGCGTCAACACGGCTTACCTTCAGAAGACGACGCTGCCCTACGAGAGCAACTACCTCGACCTCGATCCCGTGGTGAAGGACCCGCTCGGCTTCCCGGTGTGCCGCATCACCGCCGACTACCAGGACAACGAGCGGAAGATCGCCGAGTTCATCCAGGACAAGATGGAACTTTGGTACCGCGCCGCCGGCGCCGTCGACATCGTGCGCGGTCCGCTCGGCACCATGGGGCTCAACACCCACGCCTACGGCGGCACCCGCATGGGCGACAACCCCGAGACCAACGTAGTCGACCGCTACGGGTTCGCGCACGAGGTGCCGAACCTCGGTGTGCTGGGCGCGTCGGTGATGGGCACGAGCGGCGCCCACAACCCGACCCTGACCGCACAGGCCCTGGCCTGGCGCAGCGCCGAGCACCTGGTCAAGAACTGGAAGACGATCGCCGAGTGATTTGTAACGGGGCCTGTCACCGTTACATTCCCGAGTGTGGCAGTTTGTGCGACGTCGCCGAGGAGCGAGGACGTGGGGCCATCCGGGAGCGACGCGGCGGTCAGGCCTGGATGGGCCGTCCGTCGAGCACGTCGCGCACCGCGGCAACGAGCGCGGTCATCGGGAACGGCTTGTGGAGCATCGGCACGTCGACATCGCCGGCGACCTCCATGGCCTCGCGCGAGTAGCCGGACATCATGAGACAGTGCAGCCCCGGCCGCAGCGGATTGACGCGCTGCCACAGTTCCCTTCCGGTCATGCCCGGCATCACCATGTCGGTGACCACCAGGTGGATGGGCCCCTCGTGGTGGCGCACCAGAGCCTCGGCGTCGACCGGCGACTGCGCTTCGAGCACCTCGTAGCCGTCGCGGCGCAGGATCCGGCCGACCAGGCCGAGCAGCGCCGGTTCGTCTTCGACGACCAGGATGGTCTCGCGGCCGCCGGCCGAGAGGTGCGGCGGCGCCAACTCCGGGCGGTCCGGGACCGCGTCAGCGCAGCGCGGCAGGAATAGCCGGAACGTGGCGCCCCGGCCAAGCGTGCTCTCGACTTCGACCGTGCCGCCATTCTGGCGCGCGATGCCGTAGACCGTCGAGAGGCCCAGGCCGGTGCCCTGACCGAGCGGCTTGGTGGTGAAGAACGGCTCGAAGATGCGCCCCTGCGTCTCGGCATCCATGCCGGCGCCGGAATCCGACACCGTCAGCAGCGCGTAGTCGCCGGCCGCTCCGTCATGGCGGGCCCGGGTGACATTGGCGATCGTCACCGTCAGCGTGCCCGAGCCGCCCATCGCGTCACGGGCGTTCACCGCCAGGTTGGTCAGAATCTGATCGAGCTGCCCGGGGTCGATGCGCACCGGCCAGACCCCCGGCTGCGGCTGCCACGACACGGTCACGCCCTCGCCGATGATCCGCGCCAGCATGCCGATGACGTCCTGGATGCGCGCGTTGAGATCGACCACCCGGGGCACCGAGGGCTCGCGCCGCGCGAAGGCCAGCAGTTGGCGCGTCAGCACGGCGGAGCGCTGCGCCGCGCGCAGCACCTCGTGCAGGCTCTCGGCCACGGCACTGCCGGGCACGAGGTCCTGGAGGGCCAGCTCGGTCTGCCCTTGAATGACGCTGAGCATGTTGTTGAAATCGTGCGCGACGCCGCCGGCCAGGCGGCCGACCGACTCCAGCTTTTGCGCCTGCAGCAACTGCGCGGCCAGGGCCTTGCGCTCGGTGACGTCGCGGGTGATGCCGAGTACCGCCGTGATCCGGCCTTGCGTGTCGCGCAGCGGAACGGCATGCGTCTCCAGCCACCGGTGCGTGCCCTTGAGCCCCGTGATCTCGAACTCCAGCGAGCCCTCGCTGCCGAGCGCGACCTCGTGTGTGAAGGCGGCAAATCGATCCCGGTACTCCGGCGTGACGAGATTGCCGACCGGCGTGCCGCGCACCTGGTCGATCGAATCGGCCTCGATGAGCCGCAGGCCGGCCGGGTTCATCTCGAGCAGGCAGCCGTCGGCGTCGAGCACCTTGACGCATTCGGGTTCGCTCTCGAAGATCAGGCGCAGCTGGCTCTCACGGTCGTGGAGCGCCTCCAGGTTCCGGGCCCGCTCGACCATGACCCCGGCCAGCGTCGCCGCAAACGTCGTGACCTCGATCTCGAGGCGTCGTGGGGCGGCGCGCGTCGTGCACGTACATCGCGACGGTGCCGAGCAGCCGGTCCTCCGTGTCGAAGAACGGATGCGACCAGGCCGCCCGCAGGTTGAAGCGCCGGGTGACATCGACATAGGCCGCGAAGGCGGGATCGGTCGCGATGTCGTCGACGACGACCGGCACGCGGCGCGCTGCCGCCGTTCCGCAGATGCCGGCGCCGCTCCCGCACCGGGGTGGGATCGCTTGCCGCTTGCACCTCGGGCGGCATGCCGTGAGCCGCGACCGAACGCAGGACTCCGGCGGCGGCATCGAAGAGCATCACGCTCGACATCACTCCGGGGCAGAGCGTGCAGACGAAGGCCGCGAGCTCGTCGAGCAGCGTCTGCAGCGGCTCACGCGAGGCCAGCCGCGTCAGCATCTGCCCCTGCCACAGCAGCCGGCTCTCGAGCGCGGCCTGGGGGGTGACGTCGAGCACGAGCACGACGCGAGCGCGCCGCCCCGGCCACGGCACTGGGTGGGTCGCGATCTCGACGGTGAGCAGTGAGCCGTCCTTGCGCCGGTGACGCCAGCGGCGCCCGCCTTCGAAGCCGTCCGGCACGGCGGCGGCGTCGGCCACCAGCGCCGGGACGTCCTCGGCAGGCCGGATGTCGGCCAGGGTCATGGCCCTGAACTCGTCGGGCGAGTAGCCATAGCGGGCGACGGCAGCGGCATTCACGTCGAGGAACGCCAGCGACTGCTCGTCGTAGATCCACATGGCGTGGGGATTGGCCGCGAAGAGCTCGCGGTGACGGTGTTCGCTCTCTTCGAGGTCCCGCAGTTGCGCCCGCTCTTCGGACCTGTCCCGGAAGACGATCACGGCGCCGCCCAGCCGGCCGTCGGCATCGCGGAACGGGACGCGGCTGTGGGCGATGGGCTGCTGCTGTCCGTCGCGCGAGATGAGCAGGGTCGGGGTCCACGGCGACGAACACTTCGGCCAACGGCCGGCCCGCCGCCTCGGTTTCGGACCAACCCGTGAGCCGTTCGGCGACGGCGTTCATGTCGCGGATGCGCCCGTCGGCGTCGACGGTGATGACCGCGTCGCCAGCACTCGTGCCGGGCCGTCCGGAGCCAGACGCGCGCGCCCTGCGCGGCCGCCTCCACTCTGTCCTCCGGTCCCTCGGGCGGCACGGGATAAATCATATCCTTGCTGCTGCGAAAACCCGCGGGCCGGAACGGCGCCCGGCGCGGCTCGGTGGAGCGCCGACGCCACGGCGTCCACCGGCCCGCTACGGGCGCCAGCCCGCGTCGAGACAGCGCTGGTCGCGGCCCGGCCGGTCTAGCGAGCCAGCCAATACGTCATCTTCACCGCCAGCGAGCGGCCGCGGACGCGCGCCTGGAGGGCCATTGGGCAGGTCGGTGTCCCACCCCTGGTTGTAGACGACGTAGAAGTCGCTGCCCGGGCGATAGATGTACCACAGCAGGAAGTTGAAGCTGGCCGCCTTGCGCTCGTCGCTGTACTGCGCGAAGCCCTTGAGGAAGAGCGCCGGCGAGAACGAGTGGCTGACGCGGACGTTGAGCACGTTGCTCGTGAACGCGGGCCGGTCGGGCAGGGTCACGCGGTTGCGTGTGTAGTTCGGTTCGAAGAGCAGCGTGCGGCCAACCAGGAAGTTCACGGCCAGGCGGGCCGTCTGACGGGCGCCGTGGTAGTACTCGCCCGCTTCCATGCTGGCGCTGCCGTAGACGCGACGCGACTGGTTGGAGCTGTAGCTGGCCTCGACGCTGGTCCACGAATATTCGCCCACCGGGATGCGCGTGCCGGCCACGGCAAAGGGCTGGAACAGCGTGTCGAAGTCGCGCGTGACGGCCGCCCGGACATTCGACGTATCCTGCGCCAGCAGCGAGGCCTCGCCGGTAGTGGTGCGCGACTGCAGCACGCCGTCGTGGCCGCGGTAGTCCTCGAGCAGGCCGTTGAAGACGAACTGCCGCACCCGCTTCAGCCGCGGCCGCGGCGTCCAGCCGGCCTTGGCCTTGGTGCTGCGCACGTCGGTGCGCACGATGAAGCCCATCTCGGCGTTGAAGTTCTTCCCGATGTCGGCGTACTGCAGTCCGTAGTTGAAGCGGTCGCTCTTCCAGATGAAATCGCCGACAGCGGCGGTGTCGTGGCCATCGCGGCCGGGCGAGTCCGTCTTCGCAAAAAGGCCGGTCAAGGTCAGGTTCGAGCCGAACAGAAACCCGGCGTCAAGGCCGACCGAGCGGTTGTAGGCCGATAGTCCGCCCTGGCGATCGAGGACGATCGCGCCGATGCTCGACTGCGCAAACAAATTGCGCTTCACGCGGAGGGCCGTGTAGTTCGACCCTTCGACGCGCTGGCGCCGGCCGCCGACGACCACGTCCGCCGCCTCGGTCGTGATGTTCATCAGACCTACCGCGTAGTTGCCGATGCGGCCGGTGACTTTGCCGCCGCCGACGAGCGGCACCTCCTGCCCGTCGACCAGTCCGATGCGGCGGCTGTAGAAGAGCGGCAGCACGCCGGGGTCGTTGGTGGAGGCCTCGCCGCCGGCACTGGAGCCGCTCCGGCCGTAGTCGAAGATGCCGGCGCTCTCGGTGAAGAAGACGCGGCGTTCGGGGAAGAACAGGCTGAAGCGGGTGGTGTTGACCACTTCCTGGTCGGCCTCGACCTGCGCGAAGTCGGTGTTGAAGGTGAGGTCGGCGGTGAGCTCGTCGGTCAGTCCGACCTTGAAGTCGAAGCCGCCCTCGAGGGCGGTGGCGCCGGTGCGGCCGGTCGTGCCGGGCGGGCCGAAGTCCTGGCTGAGGCGCGGCAACGCATAGGGCAGGAACTCGAGCCGGCGCCGCGAGACCAGGCCCTGCAGGCCGCGCATCACCCCGGCGCTGGCCACGCGGGCGAACCCGCCGGCGCCCCATTCCCGCGGGAACGGCACCCAGTACGACTCCTCGTTCCTCCGCATCAGGATGCGGCACACGTTCAGCCCCCACACGGCGTCGGGGAGGCTGCCGGTGAAGCGGAGCTGGCTGAGCGGGATGCGCGCCTCGATGTACCAGCCGCGCCCGTCCACCGCCGTGCGCATCTCCCAGACCGCGTTCCAGTCGTAGTTGATGGTCCGGCCGTTCTCCACGCTCTGCGCGTCCTTGTAGGCGCCGAGCGGGTTGGTGAAGAAGATGTAGGCGTTGCGATGGTCGTGAAAGGTGTCGATGGCGATCTTGATCTGGTCGCCCTTGCGCAGTCCCGAGTCGCGCTTCAGTTCGCTGCCCAGGATGCCGTCGGGGTCGTGGTCCCACACCCACACGCCGAAGAAGAGATTCTTGTCGTCGTAGAGGACGCGGAACTCGGTCGGCTCGCTGGCCGGCGCGCCGAACGCCGGCTCGCGCTGGATGAAGTTGCCCTGCAGGGGCGCCTCGGCCCAGATGGCCTCGTCGAGGCGGCCGTCGATGCGCGGCGCCTGGCCGTCGGGCACGCGCAGCACCATCGCCTGGAAGGTCTCGTGGTCGATGGTCCGCACGTCGGTGATGGCGCGCGGATCGGCCGCTGCGGGCATCGCCGGCAGCGAAATCGACGGCGGCTGGGCGCTCGCGGTGGCGGGCCCGGCCACGAGCGTCAGCGCCAGGACGGCGGCCATCGCCGGCGGGAGCGTTCGCACGAAGTGCAGATTTTGCACCATCGGAAGATGTAACGGTGACAGGCCCCGTTACAAACGGAAGAAGCGGGTGGCCTTGACCACGAAGGCGCGGTTCTTGAGACCCGGGTAGCCGGAGCCGAGCGTGTCTCGCTCGTCGGTGTAGACGACGAAGAACTCGCTGCCGAGCTTGTACTCCCAGCGGTAGCGCACGTTGGTGCTGAAGCTGCGGTCGGCGGAGTTGTACTGGACGAGCGCGCTGGCGAACATCCGCGGCGAGAAGGCATAGTCGGCGCGCGTGCGCAGGAGCGTGGTCGTGAAGTCGCCCTGCGGGGTCTCGACGCGGGTGCGCTGCACGGTCGGCTCGATCGAGAGCTGCTTCAGCACCGAGACGCGGGCCGCGGTGTAGCTGAGGCTGCGGATGGTGCCGTTCCAGAAGTTCCCGACCTGCGTGCCGATGGTGCCGGCGATGCGCCGTTGCGCGCCCATGGCGTAGCTCAGTTGCAGGTCGTCGAACGAATAGCTGCCGGCCGGAATCGACACGCCGCTCGACACCGCGAACGGCTGCACGATCATCTCGTAGTCGCGCGTGCCCTCGACGGCGATGATGTCGCTGTTCTCGAGTTCGACGTTGAACTTGCCGACCTGCACGCGGGTCTCGAGCGCGCCGCCGCCGTTCTCGAGGTGCTCGAAGTCGGCCTGCCACGTGAGCTTGCGCACGCCCTTCAGGCTCGTGGGGCGCGGGCTGAAGCGGAACGAGGCGAACGAGCGCCGGAAGTTGTCGCGCTGGAGGAAGCCGACCTCGGGATTGAAGTCGTCGCCGACATCCAGGTACTCCAGGCGCGCGCCGTAGCGGTCGGCGAAGTAGTCGAAGCGCCCCTGGAAGCTGTCGTCGTCGCCGTTCAGGCCGTCGGTGCGGGTGCGCGCGTAGTAGCCGCCGATGGTGAGGTTCTCGTAGAAGCCGAAGGCCCCGTCCACGCCGTAGGCCTCGTTCGACCCGGTGGACAGGTTGGACTTCGAGCGTCCGGTGAACATCGCCCCGATGGTGCTCTTCTTCAGCACGTCGCGCTTCACCCGCACCACGGTGAAGTTGGTCGCGGGCGTGCCCGACACCAGCTCGTCGTCGCTCTGGATGTTCAGCACGCCGACGCCGAACTTGCCGACCTTGCCGGTCATGCGGGCGCCGAGCTCGATCGGCACGACCCGGCCGCGATTCAGGCCGATGCGCCGGCTGTAGAACAGGAACGGCGTGGCCGAGGCCGAGTTGACGCCGCTGCCGAGGCCGCCGCCGCCCCCGCCGCCGCTGGCGCCACCGCGCCCGAAGTCGAAGATGCCGCGGCCCTCGAGGAAGAAGTCGCGCTTCTCGGGGAAGAAGAGGCTGAAGCGCGTGAGGTTGACCTGCTGTTCGTCCACCTCGACCTGGGCAAAGTCGGTGTTGTAGGTGAAGTCGGCGACCAGATTGGCGGTGATGCCGTATTTCACGTCGAGCCCCACCTGGGAATCGAGCTGGTTGGCCACCGGCGGCCGGCGGATCCGATCGGTGGTCGAGCGCGCCGAAGACGTAGGGCTTGATCTCGGTGGTGCGGCCGGCCGGGGGCGCGTCGATGCCGGTGAGACTGCCGAAGAGCGAGACGCGGTTCAGGCCCATCGGCCCGCCCATCGAGGCCGGCAGGGCCGTCAGGTAGGCCCACTCGTTCTTGCGCCGGATCGAACGGCGCACCTGGAAGCCCCAGGTCTGGTTCTGCCCGCCCGAGAAGCGCAGCGACTTGAAGGGGATGATCATCTCCATCGTCCAGCCGCCGTTGAACCGCCCGGTGCGCACGTTCCACACCGGGTTCCAGTCGCTGTTGGGCTGCCCTTCGTCGATGGTCGAGTAGTCGGAAAAGGCGCCGAGCGGCGTGGCGTAGAACATGAAGCCGCTGCGCTTGTCGTTGAAGGTGTCGAAGCCGACGCCGATGTGGTCGTTCTGCCGCAGCGGCGAGCTGTCGCGCCGGTACTCGTTGGCGATCCAGCGCTCGGGCGGCGCCGAGTCGTGGACCCGGGCGCCCACGTAGATGTTCTTGTCGTCGAACATCAGCCACAGCTCGGTGCGCTCGGTGGCCGGCTGTCCCGTCTGCGGCACCACCTGGATGAGATCGCCGAACGGCGGCTGGGCGGTGTAGACGTCTTCGTCGAGCCGGCCGTCGACGACGAGCGGCGCGGCCAGCTTGATGGCGCGCACCGTCGGGTAGCCTTCCCCGTCGCGGACCATGGTGGCCGCGCCGGACGGCGTGGACTCCTGCCCGGGCGCTGCTGCCGCCGGCGCCGCCAGCTGCGCCGACGCCAGAGTGGTCGAGGTCACGAACGCGGCCGTCAGGAACGTGAACAGGAGGACCGGGCGGAACATGTGCGGAGACAGCTTAGCGCAGCGTGCTCACCACGGTCCGAAATCGCCGGGATAGAGGAACTGGAGCACATCGCCGACGCGGCTTGCCCATGCGTCTTCGGAATGGGTCGCGCCCGCCGGCTCCGAATAGGCCAGATCGACGTCCTCGCGCCAGCCGGCCTTGACGAGCGCGTTACGCAGCTTGCGCGCGTCGGCCAGGCCGTTGCGGCTCTCGGCCGTGCCCATGTCGAGCCAGATGCGCGTATCGGGCCGCGGCTTGGCCTTGGGCACGAAGCGCAGGATGGCGCGCTGCCCCCACCAGACCGACGGCGACAGCACGGCCAGCAGGCCGAAGACCTCGGCATGGCGCAGGCCCAGGTACATCGTCGACAAGCCGCCGAGCGACGACCCGCCGAGCCCGGTGTGCTCGCGCTCCGGCTGCGTGCGGTAGTGCGCATCGATGAACGGCTTCAGCTCCTCGACGAGCAGGCGCCCGTAGGCCTTGCCCCGGCCCCCGCCCAGGCGCGGGTCCTTGACCGGCGTGTATTCGAGCAGGCGCCCAGGGCCGGTGTGGTAGACCCCGACGATGATGAGCGGCTGCACCCGGCCCTCGGCGATGAGCATGTCGGCCATCTCGCCGAGGTGCCAGTAGTGCCCGCGCACGAACGACGTCCTCGGGATCGAACAGGTTCTGCCCGTCGTGCATGTAGAGCACGGGATAGCGGCGCCTGGGGTCGGAACCGTAGCCCGGCGGCAGGTAGACGACCACGTCGCGGGCGCGGTCGAGGAACCGCGACGGCAGGGCGGCATGGCGTTCGAGGTGTGGCAGGGACACTGCGGGATACGCGGGGATGAGCACCGGACGGGCCGACGCTATTAGTATAGATGGCGCCGCCGGCCGCGCCGGCGCGGCCTTCCCCACCACGGACCCATCATCGATGAAGCGCGACCACCACCGCTGGCACTCCCATTCGCTCGACCGCGACATGGACCTCCTCGTGTTCGGCCACGGCGGCCCTCCCGTCATCGTCTTCCCCAGTTCGATGGGCGCGTTCTTCGAGTTCGAGGACCGCGGCATGGTCGACGCCCTGAAGCAGAAACTCGACAACGGCTGGCTGCAGCTCTTCTGCGTGTCGTCGGTCGACGTCGAGAGCTGGTACAGCAAGTGGAAGCACCCGCGCCAGCGGGTCGAGCGCCATCTGCAGTACGAGTCCTACATCCTCGGCGACGTCGTCCCGCTCATCCAGCAGATGAACGCGCACGACGGAATCGGCGTGACCGGCTGCAGCTTCGGCGCCTACCACGCCATGGTCATGGCGCTGCGTCATCCCTATACCTTCACCTCGTGCGTCACGATGAGCGGCGCCTTCGACATCAGCCAGTTCCTCAACGGCTACGCCGACAACGACGCCTACCTGCTGAACCCGCTGGCGTTCGTGCCGAACCTGACCGACGGCTACTATCTGGACCGCTACCGGCGGAACAAGTTCGTGCTGGCCACCGGCGAATGGGACATCTGCCGCCAGGCCAACGAGGACTTCTCCCACGTCCTCACCGCCAAGGGCATCCCGCACTCGCTGCACGTGTGGGGATTCGGCAGCAAGCACGACTGGCCGAACTGGCAGCCGATGGCCAACGCCTACCTGCCGTAGCTACTGGATGACCACCAGCACGTTGAAGGTGGCGCTGGCGGGCATGCTGGCCAGGTCCTCGCGGAAGATGCTCCAGCGCGAGTAGGCCGGGTCGTAGTAGACGCCGGTCGCGCCCACATAGACGGCGGCGCCGAATCCGTAGACGTGGGTCACGTAGACCATGGCGCCGGGGTTGTCGTTCAGCAGCGGATGGCTGATCCGGGTCAGGTTCCCGTTGATGTTGGCCGGCGTCGCCATGTGCTGAAAGGCCGGACGCACCGGTCCGCTCACGGCGATGGCGCCGCTCAGTTCCACCGCCGCCCCGCCGCCGAGCGACACGGCCCGCACGGCTGGTCCGTGCTCGGAAATGCCGAACACACCCGGGCCAAAAACGCTCTGGCCGCCCACGCCCGTGCCGGTGGCGGAGAGGCCGGTCACCCCGACCGACGAGGTGCTGGCGCCCACCACGCCAACGGCATCGCGGCTCACCCCGTGCACCGCGGCCGGGATGCTCACCGGCAGCGTCGGCGGCTCGCCCCACTGCGCCAGGACGGCGGCCCCGCTTGGCGGCGTGGCGCCGCTGATCACCACGCCGAAGCCGTAGGAGCCCGTCAGCGTGGCGGCGGACACGTCGATGAACGAGCCCGGGGCCGGCGCGCTGGACGGGAGGGGACGCTCCGGCCCGGCGACGGCGGCGCCCAGGGCGAAGCTGCCGCTGTTGCCGGCGCTGTCGCGCCAGGTGCCACTGCCGCTGGCCGGCGAGACCTGGGCATCCACGTGCAGGCTACGGCCGCCCGGCACGGTCACGATCACCAGGCCGAGGCCGACCGCGCCGTCGGGATTGACCACCGCCGTGCCGATGAGCGGCGCCCGCTGAGGCGCGCCGCACTGGTCGTCGAAGCCGTCGAGGGTGTAGGCGCTGCCGTCGCGGGTGATCGAGACGGTGACCTGGTTGCAGAACGGCTGCAACTGCCAGGTGAAGGTGCCGAACGGCTGCGCTTCGGCAGGGGCGGCCACGAGCGCGGCGGTCAGCGCGGCGGCGGCCCACGTCAGGGAACGGCGAATCGCGACCGGGGTCATGGCAGGGTAATCGGCCGACCGGCCAACCGCATCACCCTGGGGTCGGACCGGCGGCGCTGACGTGGGACCCGGGCTTGCACTAAGCTGTGGGCCGGCGCGGCGCGCACGGACGCAGCGCGGGGAGCAGCGGGACATGGCGAGAATCGGCGTCCTCTTTGGTATGGAAAACGTCTTCCCCGGAGCGCTCGTGGAGCGCATCAACGCCATGGGCGTGAACGGGGTCACCGCCGAGTTCGTGCAGATCGGCGGCGTGAAGATGGAGGGGCCCTGCCCCTATGCGGTCGTGGTCGACCGCATCTCGCACGACATCCCTTTCTACCGCGCCTGGCTGAAGATCGCGGCCCTGTCCGGCGCCTATGTGATCAGCAACCCGTTCTGGTCGAGCGCCGACGACAAGTTCTTCAACTACGCGCTGGCGGCCCGCCTCGGCGTGGCCGTGCCGCCAACCGTGGTGCTGCCGCACAAGGAGCATCCGCCGGGCACGACCGACAAGTCGATGCGGAACCTGATGTATCCGCTGAACTGGGACGAGGTCTTCGACTACGTCGGCTTCCCCGCCTTCCTCAAGCCGTTCGACGGCGGCGGCTGGCGCGACGTGTTCCAGGTGAAGTCGCGGGACGAGTTCTTCGCCAGCTACGACCAGACGCGGTCGCTGTGCATGACCCTGCAGCGCGGCGTCAACTTCAAGGAATACTTCCGCTGCTACGTCGTCGGCCAGGAAGAAGTGCACGTGATGGCCTACGACCCGCGCGCGCCCTTCCACGAGCGCTACGTCAAGGACCCGCCGGCCTATCCGGCGGGGCTGATCGAGCGAGTCACCGCCGACTCCCTGACCCTGTGCCGCGCCCTCGGCTACGACCTCAACACCGTGGAGTTCGCGGTCGAAGACGGCGTGCCCTACGCCATCGACTTCATGAACCCGGCGCCCGACGCCGACCCGCATTCGGTCGGTCCGGCCAACTTCGAGTGGATCGTCGAGGCCGTGGCCCGCTTTGCCGTGAAGAAGGCCCAGGAGCCGCCGGCCCTGCCCGACCTGCGCTGGGCGCCGCTGCTGAAAGGCCGGCCATGAGACCGTCGTTCTCGATCGGCATCGAGGAGGAATACCAGACCGTCGACCCGGTCACCTTCGACCTGCGCTCGCACATCCAGACCGAGCTGATGGCCCAGGGCCAGCGGGTGATGAAAGAGAAGGTCAAGTCGGAGATGCACCAGGCGGTGGTGGAGGTCGGCACCGGGGTGTGCCGCGACATGACCGAGGCGCGCGAGGACCTGGTGAACCTGCGGCGGCAGATGGTGTCGCTGGCCCACGATCACGGGCTCGAGCTCGTGGCCGGGGCCACCCATCCGTTTGCCGACTGGCGGGTGCAGGACATCTCGCCCGACGAGCGCTACCTGCAGGTCGTCGAGGACATGCAGCTGGTGGCTCGCTCGAACCTGATCTTCGGGCTGCACGTGCACATCGGCGTGGAGGATCGCGAGACGATCATCCACCTGATGAACCAGATCCGCTATTTCCTGCCGCACCTGCTGGCCCTGTCGGCCAATTCCCCGTTCTGGCTGGGCATGAACACCGGCCTGCAGTCCTACCGCTGCAAGGTCTTCGACAAGTTCCCCCGCACCAACATCCCCGACACGTTCAACGGCTGGGCCGATTACGAGAGCTTCGTCAATCTGCTCATCCGCACCAACTGCATCGACAACGCCAAGAAGATCTGGTGGGACGTGCGGCCGCACCCGTTCTTCCCGACCATCGAGGTCCGCATCTGCGACCTGCCGATGCGCGTCGACGAGACGCTGGCCCTCACCGCGCTCATCCAGGCCACGGTCTTCACGCTGTGGAAACTGCACGAGAAGAACCAGGCGTGGCGCCCCTACAGCCGCGCGCTCATCATGGAGAACAAGTGGCGCGCCTCGCGCTACGGCATCGCCGGTTCGCTCATCGACTTCGGGCGCGAGACGGAGGTCCCCGAGCGGCAGTTGATCGAGGAGTACCTGAACCTCGTCGCCGAGGCGGCCGACGAACTGGGCAGCCGCCGCGAACTCGAGCACGTGCGCTGGATCATGGAGCACGGCACCGGCGCCGACCGTCAGCTCGCCGCTTTCGAACGCCACGGCGGCGACCTGCGCCAGGTCGTGCAGTTCATGGCCGAGGAGACACAGGCCGGGCTCTAGTGCCGCCCGGCGGACCCTCGTCCCGACACGTCGCAGTTTCTGCTACGCCGCGAGATGTAACGGTGACAGGCCCCGTTACAATTGCGCGGCGGCGACCTTGGCGGCGGCCGCGTCCCAGGTGAACTGGCCGGCGGCGCGGGCGCGGCCCTGTTCCCCCAGATGCCGGCGCCGCTCGGGCGAGGCGGCAAGCGTCCGCAGCGCCGCGGCCACGGCGCTGACGTCGGCGCCGTCCACGAGCAGGCCGGTTTCGCCGTCGGCCACGGCCTCGACCACCCCGCCGCTGGCCCCGCCAATGACCGGGCGGGCCACCGCGGCAGCCTCGAGGAAGACGATGCCGAAGCCCTCGAAGTCGCCCTGCTCGACGCGGTTCGGCAAGAGGAACACGTCACACGCCGCGAAGTAGTCGGGCAGGTCGCCGTCGGCCACTTCGCCGGCGAAGATCACCCGGTCGCCCAGGTGCAGCTGCGCCACCAGTCCTTCGAGGCGGGCCCGCTCCTCGCCGTTGCCGACGATCACGTACTTCATGGCCGGGAACTCGGGCGCCACCTGAGCCAGCGCCTGGATGGCCACGTCGTGGCCCTTCCGCGCCTGCAGCCGGCCGACCGAGAGCACGACCAGCGAGGCGTCGTCGAGGCCGTGGCGGCGCCGGATGGGCGTGCCGTCGAGGCCGGGATGGAAGCGGGCCGCGTCCACGCCGGGATGGGCCACGGTGATCCGCGCCGGCTCGACGCCGAAGGTCTCGACGAAGCGCTTGGTGTTGAGGCTGTTGGCGTAGACGCGCGTGGCCCCGCGCAGCACCCAGCGGGTCACCGCCGTGAGTTCGCGCGACGACTGGGCCGTGGCCAGGTCCTCGCCGTGCACCCAGCACGAGAAGCGCGGGCCGCCGGCATACGACGCCAGCCGGGCCGCCACGCCTTCGGGCAGCACCCGTCCGCAGTGGACGGTCGTGCCGGGGCCGAGCCGGGCCGCCTGGCGGCGGATGGCGCGCGCGGTGCGCAGATGATGGACGACGCCGCCGGGATGCGAAAAGCCCCAGTGCGGCGTGGCCAGCGGTTGGCGCACCACCTCGACCACGGCGCCCTGCACGCGGCTGCCGAGCACGGCCGTGTCGGTCATCACCGTGACGGACACGCCGGCGCAGCGCGCGTAGACGTTCTCGAGCAGTACGCCGCTGCCGCCAACGGCCGGGGGATAGATCTGACTGACGAGCAGAATGGGCGGTGCTGGCATGCTGGTGGAGGGGAACCTTCGGGGCGACCCCACCA
The DNA here is from genome assembly GCA_963834325.1 of uncultured Acidobacteriota bacterium. Taxonomy (GTDB): domain Bacteria; phylum Acidobacteriota; class Vicinamibacteria; order Vicinamibacterales; family UBA2999; genus CADEFD01. Next base: position 1,221,929 of record CAWIBL010000011.1, on the reverse strand, counting down.
TTCTACCGCCCCGCGCGCCTTGCCGCGGCCGCGCTCACTCGAGCATGAGCGGCGCTGTCGGTCCGGACTCTTGTTCCATCATCTCGGGATGCGCGTTGAGCACGCGGGCACACGCATTCCAGCGCAGCCGCGCGTCGTCGTTGCCCGGGGGACGCGCCTGCTCGGCGTGCTCGTAGCGCTCCATGGCGTCGCGCAGCCAGTGCCCGGCACTGCGGGCCCGGCCGGCGCCGCCGCCGATGAGCGCGCGGCCACGCCGCTCGGCCACCAGCCCGCCGAAGTAGGCGCGCTCGTAGGGCGTCGGCAGCCGCGCCGCCAGCTCCTGGGCCCGCGCCGCCAGGTGGCCGTCGCCGGTCGAGAACTGGTCGGTGAGCGCCAGCAGCAGGGTGATGGCGGCCCGCGGCTCGTCGGGCACGGCGGCCAGGATGTCCTCGCAGATGCTCTCGGCCTGATGCGGCTCGTTCAGCAGACGATAGCGCTCGGCCTTGGCCAGCGCCGCGGGAATGGCCTCCGTCGACAGCGGCTTCAGCGTGAACATCGTGGCCCTCCTACCTGAACAGGCGCAGCAGGCGCGTCACCGGATCGTAGAAGCGATCCACGACCCGTTCCTTGAGCGGGATGATGGCGTTGTCGGTGATCTGGATGTGCTCCGGGCACACCTTGGTGCAGCACTTCGTGATGTTGCAGTAGCCGATGCCGTGCGCGTCCTTGAGGTCGCGCAGCCGGTCGCCGCTGTCGAGCGGGTGCATCTCGAGCGCCGCCGTGTAGGTCAGAAAGCGCGGCCCGATGAAGGCGTCGTGCTTGTCGTGGTCGCGCAGCACGTGGCAGACGTCCTGGCAGAGGAAGCACTCGATGCACTTGCGGAACTCCTGCACGCGGTCGGCGTCGCGCTGCGACATCCGCCACGAGCCGTCGGGCGCATCGGGCGGGCGCGGCCGGAAGCGCTGGATGCCCTCCTTGACCCGGAAGTTCCACGACACGTCGGTCACCAGGTCCTTGACCAGGGGAAAGGCGCGCATCGGCTCGACGGTGACCGGCTGCGTCAGGTCCAGCGTGTTCAGCCGGGTCATGCACATCAGCCGCGGCCGGCCGTTGATCTCGGCCGAGCACGAGCCGCACTTCCCCGCCTTGCAGTTCCACCGGCACGCCAGATCCGGCGCCTGATCGGCCTGGATCTGGTGCACCGCGTCGAGCACCACCATGCCCTCGCCTACGTCGGTGCGGTAGTCACCGAACCCGCCGGCTTCGCCGGCCCGGCCACGCCAGATGCGGAACGTCGCGTTCATCGTGTTGGTGTCCTGGCTCTGTCTGTGGTTGGCCCTAGCTTTTCTGTTCGTCGATCACGTGCGCCAGTTCGGGCGGCAGCGGCGGCACCGGGGTGCGCACCACCTGCATGCTGCCGTCGGCGGCGCGGCGCGTGGTGATGTTGCAGGCGCCGAACTCGGCTGTCTTGTCGGGGTAGTCGTCGCGGAAATGGCCGCCGCGGCTCTCGCGCCGCTCGATGGCCGATCGGGTGATGGCCTCCGCCACGTCGAGGAGGTTCCGGAGGTCGAGGCACGTGTGCCAGCCGGAGTGATACTCGCGGTGACCCTCGACGCCGGCCCGCGCGGCCCGCTCGCGCAGCGCCGCCAGCCGGTCCACCGCCTCGCGCATTTCGTCTTCGGTGCGGACGATGCCGACGAGCGCCTGCATCGCGTCCTGCAGGTCCTGCTGGACCTTGTAGGGATTCTCGCCGGGGCCGCGGTCGAAGGGCTCGAGCGCCGTGCCCATGGCCCGCTCCACCGCGCCGTCGTCGAGCCGCACCGGGCCCCGGCCGCGCGCGTGCGCGGCGGCGTACTCGCCGGCCCGCTTGCCGAAGACGATGAGGTCCGACAGGGAGTTGCCGCCCAGGCGATTGGCGCCGTTGATGCCGGCGGCGCATTCGCCGGCGGCGAAGAGGCCGGGAATCGACGATTCCTGCGTGTCGGCCTCGACCCGGATGCCGCCCATGATGTAGTGCGTGGTCGGGCCCACCTCCATCGCCGTGGTGGTGATGTCGAGATTGGCCAGCTCCTTGAACTGGTGATACATGCTCGGCAGCTTGCGCTTGATGTGCGCCGCCGCCTCGGGCATCTTCTCCTTGATCCAGGCGATGTCGAGGAACACGCCGCCGTGCGGGCTGCCGCGCCCGGCCTTGACCTCGCGGTTGATGCAGCGGGCGACGTGATCGCGCGTCAACAGTTCGGGCGGGCGCCGCGCCTGCTTGTCGCCCTGCGTGTAGCGCCACCCTTCTTCCGGGTCGGAGGCCGTCTGCGGCTTGTAGTTGTCGGGGATGTCGTCGAACATGAAGCGGCGGCCTTCGCTGTTGCGCAGCACGCCGCCCTCGCCGCGCACGCCCTCGGTCACCAGGATGCCGCGCACGCTCGGCGGCCACACCATACCGGTGGGGTGGAACTGCACGAACTCCATGTCGATGAGCTCGGCGCCGGCGCGGTAGGCCAGGCCGTGGCCATCGCCGGTGCCCTCCCACGAATTGCTGGTGATCTTGTAGGCCCGGCCCACCCCGCCGGTGGCCAGCACCACGGCCTTGGCCAGGAAGGTGTGGAAGCGCCCGCGATCGCGGTCGTAGGCCAGCACGCCGGACGCGCCGCGGTCGTCGAGCAGCAGTTCGATGACCGTGAACTCCATGTGCACGGTCACGCCCTGGTGAATCGTGTGATCTTGCAGCGTGCGGATCAGCTCCAGGCCGGTGCGGTCGCCGACATGCGCCAGGCGCGGGTAGCGGTGCCCGCCGAAGTTGCGCTGGTTGATGCGCCCATCGGGGGTGCGGTCGAAGACCGCGCCGTAGCCCTCGAGTTCGCGCACCCGGTCGGGCGCTTCCTTGGCGTGGATCTCGGCCATCCGCCAGTTGTTGACGTACTGGCCGCCGCGCATGGTGTCGGCGAAATGCACCTTCCAGTTGTCGCGGTCGTCGTTGTGGCCCATGGCCGCGGCCATGCCACCTTCGGCCATCACCGTGTGGGCCTTGCCGAGCAGCGACTTGCAGATGAGCCCGACCGAGACGCCGCCTGACGCCGCCTCGATGGCCGCGCGCAGACCGGCACCGCCGGCGCCCACGACGAGGACGTCGTAGTTGTGGGTGTGCCCGGCCGGCATTACAGAAGCCTCACGTCGCTCAGGATGCCCATCGAACACAGCCGGACGTAGAGGTCGCTCGACATCACGCTGAAGAGGCTGAGCCAGGCGAAGAGCTGATGGCGGCCGTTCAGGCCCGACACGCAGGCGTAGGCCATGTCGCAGGTCTTCGACTTGGAGATCTCGTCGCGCCGCCCGCCGACGACGTGGCGCAGCACGTGGCAGCCCCAGGTGTAGCCGGCCAGCAGCATCACGTTGACCCCCAGCACCAGCGTGCCCACGCCGATGCCGAACTCGCGCCCGCCAGTGGCGGGGTTGGTGAACCAGAAGGCCAGCCAGACGTCGTAGGCCAGCAGCCCGATGAACACCAGCGCCACCCACATGAAGAAGCGATGCGCGTTCTGCAGGATCAGCGGGAACGATTGTTCGCCCCAATAGCTCTTGCGCGGCTCACCGACGGCACACGACGGGGGATCGGCCCAGAACGCCTTGTAGTAGGCGCCGCGGTAGTAGTAGCAGGTGAAACGGAACAGCCCCGGGAAGGGCAGGATGAGGAGCGCTGGCGAGAAGGGCAGCCACCCTGGCCACCCCGGTGGCATGGCGCCGAACCAGGCGTGGGGCGAGCGGCCGAAGAGTTCGGGTGAGTAGAACGGCGAGAGATAGGGACCGTAGGTGTAGTGTTCGCCCTGGAACGCCGCCCAGGTCGAATACGCCACGAACGCTGACAAACCAACGAACACCGCAAGGGGCGTTGCCCACCACGCGTCGCGCCGGGACGTCGTCCCGAAACCGCGGTGGACGGCCGCCACCGGAATGACCTGCATGGGTCCCCCCGTGAACTGTCCTTCTGCCTAGCTGCGAATTGGTGGCGTAACCATAGTCAAGACGGACGCGGATGTAAACCCATCGCGCGTTCGCCTGCCTCCGGCACGCCACGCCACTCGCCGTTCGGCGACGCGGTCAGACTCTCGGGAGCACGCGTAGCTGGCTAGTCCGGCTTCGTCGGAGCATCTGCCTTCTGCGGCGCGTCTGATTTCTCCGGCGCGTCTGGCGGCTCCGCCGCGGCCGGCTTGTCGGTGGGCTGGGTATGCACCGCCTTCTGGCCGGTGCCGGTGCGTTCCGACGCCACCGGGTTGTGGTTGCGGCGCTCGCGGGCGGCGTCGTCGGGGCTGAGCCGGCCGGCCTGCGTGTACTGCCCGGGGTTCACCTTGTTCTGTTTGCTCATCTCGATCTCCTCGATGCCCGTCAGAGACGGAAGCGCAGCCGCGCGCCGACCCCGCCGATGGCGGCCAGCAGCTCGCCGTCTTCGATGATGCGAATGCGCGCCCCGGACTGCTGGGCGCGGGTCACGAGCTCGTCGGCCAGCTTCAGCCGCGCCGCATCGGGCGCCCCCTGCGGCGCCGAGGTGTCGACCTGCAGCTCGCCGGGCGCGGCGTCCTCGGGCAGCCGCTGCACGGGTTTCAGGGTGTCGGGCGTGCCGGTGATGAGCAACTCGTCCACCTGCCCCATCTGCAACGCCTTCATCGTCGCCTCCGGACCGGCCACCCCGAGACCGCCGCTCCGCCACGCGTCGAGCAGCGCCGTGACGTGCTCGGCATCGGTCTCGGCGTCCTTTTCGCGCAGCGAGTCGAGGCTCGCCTGCAGCACTTCGGCATCGCTGGCCGAGGCGTTCAGCTTGGTCGTCGCCTCGAGCTTCTCGGCCAGATGCGAGGGCAGGTGCTCCCGCAGGAGGGCCACGGCGGCATCCGGTCCGGCCGCGACGATCTGGTCGATCTGCTCCTCGCGCACCACCTGATCGAGCGTGTCGATCACGTCCTTCACGTGGTGCTGGTGGAAGTTCTCGATGTGGCGCTGGTAGCGCGCCTGCGACCACCCGCCCTGCGAGGTCCGCCGGGTCTTGACGCCGCTGATCTCTTCGGTGCGCTCGGGCGTGGTCATGCTGGCCACGACGATCCGCGCCTTGTTGGTATCGAGCAGCACTGCCGCATACCGGGGATAGGTGCCCATGACCCGGGCCAGCGGATACAGGTGCGGCACCGAGCCGATGAAGAGCGCGTGTTCGTCGACCGGCGCGTCGAGCTGCACCGCTTCGAAGAGATCGGCGCCGGCGCACGCGAAGATGGCCAGGCCGTTGGCCGAGCGCTCGACCTGGCCCTCGAGATAGGCGCGGATCTTCTCGTGGTCCTGGTCGAAGCTCTGGCGCTCGGCGGAACTGGCAGGCAGCCCGGCGGCGCGCTCCGGAAACACCTTGCGGACGAAGGTGTCGAAGTCGTCGCGGCCATGCTGGTTGGCGCTGAGATTCAGGTAAAGGCTGATGACGGGAAAGGGCGCGGGCTCGAGCGCGGCCAGCATCTCCAGGCGGGGCGCGAGCGGGGATGCCAGGTCGGATGTGGTGTGGGCCATGCCGCCAACAATGCAAGCGGTGTTCCGCGTTGCGGCGAGCAGCGGCGCCGCGCCGGCAGGTCGTTCCACGTGCACGATTGGAACGGCGATGGCCAATTGTCGGGACTGGAGGTGCGTGCCGCTGCCCACCGCAACGGGCCGGGGCAAACCAACGGGTGCGCGGCGACGCGTCCAATCGGCCGGGCGCAGCCGCACACCCCGTCGGCGGCCATGGCGGAGCTGGCCGCGCGCCTCGTGTGCCCAATAAGACAGGCGTCCCACGGTGCGCCGGCCTATTCTGGACGGGTGACCTCTCCCCGAGTCCGACCAGGCCGCCCGGATGCTGCCATCCGCGATGGGGGTGGCGGCCGTGTACGGCGCTAACGCCCGGACCGTGGTCGGGGTCGGCGCGCCGCGCTGGGCCTTCCGATGATGCCGCGCCGGCGGCCCGATGGCGCGGGCCCTCACGCCAACCGGGCCGCAGCGTGGTTCCGGCGCCAGAAGCTCGGGCGAAAGCTCACGGTCGCGGCCGTGGGCACCACGGTGACGACGCTGCTGGCGGCCTGGCGCGGTGTTCGTGACCTACGACTACATCAACGCTACGCTCCCGGCTGGTCCGCGACGTCACCATGCTGGCCGACATCGTCGGCACCAACAGCACCGCGGCGCTGACCTTCAACGATGCCGCGGCGGCGGCCGAGACCCTGCGCGCGACGGCGGTCAACGAGCACATCCTCGGTGGCCCGGCTGTTCACCCGCGACGGCACGCTGCTGGCCAGCTACGACGCGGCCAGGCGGACGCCGGCGACGACCATCGCGCACCAGACTGGCGACGGCCGGATTCGGGGCCGGTGGCCGGTCTTCGAAGGCGACCGGCTGCGGGTCGTCCGGCCGATCGCCCTCAACCACGAGTCATCGGCAGCATCGAGATCGAGTCGGACACGGCCGAGGTCACGACCCTGGTCGACGCGCTTCGGCGTCATCGTCGCGGGCACCCTGTTCGGCCGCGTTCTGGATCGCGCTGGCGCTGTCGCGCATGACCGCGCGGCTCATCTTCGACCCGATCGACCGGCTCATCGAGGTGACCCGGCTGGTCCGCGACGGCGGCCGCTACGACGTCCGGGCCGCGGCCGGCGACGACGACGAGATCGGCGAGCTGATCGACCAGCTTCAACGCGATGCTGTCCGACATCCAGAAGCGCGATCAGCAGCTGCTCCGGCAGCAGGACGACCTCGAGCACACGGTCGACGCGCGCACCGCCGAACTGCAGACCAGCAACCAGGAGCTGGTGATCGGCGCGCGACCGCGCCATGGAGGCCAGCCGCGCCAAGAGCGAGTTCCTCGCCAACATGAGCCACGAGATCCGCACGCCGATGAACGGCATCATCGGCATGACCGACCTGGTGCTCGACAGCGAGCTCACCGCCGAGCAGCGCGACAGCCTGGCCACGGTGCGGACGTCGGCCGACTCGCTGCTGTCGATCCTCAACGACATCCTCGACTTCTCGAAGATCGAAGCGCGCAAGCTCGACGCTCGAAGCCGTGCCGTTCTCGCCGCGCGCCGTCGATCGCCGGCGCGCTCAAGCCGTTCGCCCTGCGCGCGCACCAGAAGGGGCTCGAGCTCATCTGCGACATCGACCCGAGCGTGCCGGACGGGGTCGATCGGCGACCCGACGCGGCTGCAGCAGGTGCTCACCAACCTGGTCGGCAACGCGCTCAAGTTCACCGAGCGCGGCCACGTCCTGGTGGCGGTGCGCGAGGACGCGCGCGACCGAGGACCGCACGCATGCTGCACTTCAGCGTCACCGACACCGGCATCGGCATTCCGGCGCGACAAGCACGAGAGCCATCTTCGAAGCCTTCCGCCAGGCCGACGGATCGACGACGCGGCGCTTCGGCGGCACCGGTCTCGGCCTGACGATCTCGTCCACGCTGGTCGCGCTGATGGGCGGCCGGATCTGGGTCGAGAGCGAGCCGGGCGCCGGCAGCACGTTCCACTTCACCGTGCCGCTTCGACGTCACCGCCGCGCCGGACGCCGCGGCGCTGGCGCTGCCCGCGCCGCATCTCGACGTGCTCATCGTCGACGACAACGACGTCAACCGCCGCATCCTCGACCGAGCAGGTGCGGCGCTGGGGCATGACCGCCAACCGCCGTCGCCAGCGGCCGCGGCCGGCATCGAGGCGCTGCTCGACGGCCGCGCCGGAGCGGCCCGTTCGAGCTCGTGCTGCTCGACGCGCACATGCCCGACATGGACGGCTTCGAGGTGGCGGCGGAAATCGCGCGGCATCCCGAGCTGGCCGGCGCCACGGTCATGATGCTGAGCTCGTCGGGCGAGTTCGCCGACACCGCCGCGCTGCGCCGAGCTGGGCATCACGCCTACCTGACCAAGCCGGTCTACGCCGCCGACCTGCTGGCCGCGATCGAACGCGCGCTCGGGCCGACGCCGCTGGCTCAGACCGCGGTGCCGTCCGGCGCCACGCGCTCGACGGCCGGCGCCCTGGCCGTCGGCGCGCAGACCACCCGCGCCCGCGTCCTGCTGGTCGAGGACAACGTGGTCAACCAGCAGGTCGCGGTCGGGCCTGCTGACCCGGCGCGGCCATCACGTGACGTGCTCGCGCAGGACGGCCGCGAGGCGCTGGCGCGGCTCGAGCACGAGACCTTCGACGTCGTGCTGATGGATCTGCAGATGCCGGTCATGGGCGGCATCGAGGCGACGGTCGCGATCCGCCTGCGCGAGCGCGGCACCGGCCGGCGCGTCGCGGATCGTCGCGATGACCGCGCACGCGATGAACAGCGACCGCGAGCGCTGTCTCGCCGCCGGGCATGGACGGCTATCTGTCGAAGCCGATCGATCCGCAGCGGCTCTTCGCCGCGGTCGAGCAGCGCGGCGACCGCGGCCGCGCCGCGCCGTCGAAGCCGGCCTGGTCGACGTTCCATGAAGAGGCGCTGCTGCAGCGCCTGTCGGGCGATCGGCGAGCTGATGGCCGACGTCATCCGGCGTGTTCCTCGAAGACCTGCCCGAGCGGCTGGCCGCCGTCGAACAAGCGGTGGCCCGCGGCGACGCCGACGCCATCCACGCGGCGGCCCATGCCATCAAGGGCGCGGCCTGCAATCTGTCGGCCGGCCGCCTGTTCGACGCGGCGCAGGCGCTCGAATCGGCCGGGGCGCCGGCGCCGCCGCCGACCTGGAGGCGACCGCCGCCGCCTGGAGCCACCTGTCGGCCGAAGCGGCCGCGATCATCGATCTTCTTCGCCCGTCCGCAGAAGCCTCCCAGCCATGCGAATCCTGATTGCCGACGACGACCGCGCCTCGACGATGATTCTCGAGCGCACCCTCCAGCCGTGGGGCTCACGAGGTGGTGGTGGCGCGTGACGGCCTGGCCGCCTGGGAGGTCATCTCCGGCCCGGCGCCGCCGCAACTGGCGATCGTCGACTGGATGATGCCCGGCCTCGACGGCCTGGAGATCTGCCGGCGCGTGCGGGCGACGCCGCCGGCCGCGCCGATCTACGCGATTCTGCTCACCGCGCGCAGCAGCCGCCAGGATCTGGTGGCCGGCCTCGAAGCCGGCGCCGACGACTACCTGACCAAGCCGTTCGAGCCCGACGAACTGCGCGCGCGCATCCACGTCGGCGAGCGCACGCTGGGCCTGCTCGCCAGCATCCGGCGCCTTTCGGGACTGCTGCCGATCTGCAGCTACTGCCGCGCGTGCGCTCCGATCACGACTACTGGGAGCAGGTCGAGTCCTACATCGCCAAGCACACCGACGCGACCTTCTCGCACGGCATCTGCCCGACCTGTCTTCCCAAGGTGCTGGCGGCGGAGTTCCCCGACAAGACGTAGCCCGCCCGGCGGGCTTGTTCTCGAAACCGGGATCCAGTCTGGTCAATAATGCGGGGGGCAATTGACACGGTGGCGGCCGGATGCCCGCGGCCACAGGCGGCCGGCGGCCGCACCGAGGAACGGCGACATTGACGACATCGTTCGATCCGGAGCTGACTCCCGGGGCGCGCAACGCCATCCGCGTGTGTCTGAACGTGCAGCCGCAGGAACGGGTCACCGTCGTGACCGACCGCGCCTGCGAGGAGATCGCCGCCAGTCTGGTGCACGAGATCGAGGCGGTGGGCGCGCCGTGCCGCGCCTTCGTGCTCGAAGAAGAAGCGCCTCGCCCGCTGACCGATCTGCCGGCAGCGATTGCCGCCGACATGCACCAGAGCCAGGTGTCGATCTTCGCCGTGCAGGTTCAGCAGCACGAGCTGGCCTCGCGCATGCAGCTCACCAACATCGTCAACCAGCGGCGCATGCGCCACGCGCACATGGTGAACATCACCCCGCAGATCATGCGCGAGGGCATGCGGGCCGACTACCTGAAGGTCGATCGCCTGAGCCAGAAGGTGATCGAGATGGTGCGCTCGGCGCGTCAGGTGCGCGCCACGACGCCGGCCGGCAGCGATTTCGTGGCCACGCTCAACCCCGACTACAAGTGGCTGAAGACGAGCGGCCTCATCAGCCCCGACAAGTGGGGCAACCTGCCCGGCGGCGAGATCTTCACCACGCCGGGCGAGGTGAACGGCACGGTCGTCGTCGACGGCGTGGTCGGCGACTACCTGTGCGCGCGCTTCGGCATGCTCACCGACAGCCCGCTGTTCCTCGACGTCCGGAAGAACCGGCTGGTGGCGGCGTCGAGCGTCAACAAGGAACTCGAGGACGCGTTCTGGAAGTACACGCACACCGACGAGAACTCCGACCGCGTCGGCGAGTTTGCCATCGGCACCAACATCGAGCTGACGCACCTGATCGGCAACATCCTGCAGGACGAGAAGTTCCCCGGCATCCACATCGCCTTCGGCAACCCCTACGGCGCGCACACCGGCGCCGACTGGTACTCGGCCACGCACATCGACGTGGTCGGCACGCAGTTCGACATCTGGGTGGACGACACGCCGCTGATGCAGCGCGGCACGTTCCTGGTCTCGGCCTAGGCCCATGATTCCGGCGCTGCGCGCCCGTTTCAACGCCGACTGGACGCCGGACGCACTACGCGCGGCTGCAGGCGCTCGTGGCCGACACGCGCCGGCGTGCCGCTCGGGTTCACGGTGTCGGAAACGCCGTGCTTCTTTCCGGCCGCGCTGCTCGATGCGATGGCCGACACCGGCGGCCGACCTGGTCGCCGCGCTTCCTCGCCGATGCGCGGGCCCGGGCCGAGGCCGAGGCGCTCATTCCCGTCGCGCTACCTGGGCCCGGGGCAGGAAGCGCTTGCCGACCTGCGTGCAGGTGGACTTCGGGCTGGTGCGCACGGCCGGCGGCGGCTACGAGCCGCGGCTGGTCGAACTGCAGGCGTTTCCGTCGCTCTACGGATTCCAGCACGCGCTGGCCGAGGCTTATCGCCAGGTCTTCGCGCTGCCGGCGGATCTGCTGCCCCTATCTCGGCGGCCTCGACCCGACCGGCTACCTGGCCCTGCTGCGCGACGTGCTCATCGGCGGTCACGACCCGGCCGACGTGGTGCTGATGGAGATCGCGCCGGAGCGGCAGAAGACGCGGCCCGATTTCGCCATCACCAAGCGTCTGTGGGACATCGACACGGTCGATCCCCAGGACCTGGTCGTGCGGGACCGGCGCCTGTGGCGGCGCGTCGGACGGCCGCGAGCTGCCGATGCGCCGCATCTACAACCGCGTCATCCCCGACGAGCTCGAACGCACCGGGCACCCGATGCCGTTCGACTTCCGCGACGATCTCGACGTCGAGTGGGTCGGGCCATCCCGCGTGGTACTTCCGCCTGAGCAAGTCGGCGATTCCGTGGCTCGCGCACCCGTCGGTGCCGCGCACCTGGCGGCTCGACCTGGTGACGGACCTTCCGGCCGAGCGCCGACGATCTGGTGCTGAAGCCGCTCTTCTCGTTTGCCGGCGGCGGCATCATCTTCGCGCCGACCGAGGCCGACCTTGCGGCCATCCCGCCCGAGCAGCGGCATCTCTACCTGCTGCAGGAGCGCGTGGCGTTCGCGCCGGCCATCGACACGCCCCACGGGGCCACGCAGGCCGAGGTGCGCATCATGTACGTGCAGACCGACCGTCTGCGGCCGGTGCTGCCGCTCATCCGGATGGGGCGCGGCGCCGATGATGGGCGTCTCGCACAATCGCGGTCTGGCGTGGGTCGGCGCATCGGCCGGCTTCGCGCCCCGGGCATGAACGCCGGGTCCCGCTACGGCCTGGCGGTGGCCAGCGTGGCGGCGGCCACGCTGGCTGGCCTCGGCCTCGAGCGGCTCCTGCAGTCGGGGCGCGTGCCGGTCACCGTGCTCCTGCCGGCGGTGCTCGCGGCCACGGCGATGGGCGGGCGGGGCCCCGGCATCCTGGCCACCGTGCTCGGCCCGATCGTCCTGGAGCTGGCGCTCGGGCATCGGCACACGAGCCGTCGCCGGGATGGGAGGCGAGCTGGTGGCGCTCGGGCTCTTCGTCGTCGTCGGGACCGGCGTGGCCGTGCTGGCCGGGCGGCTGGAGTCGGCCCGCACCGAGGCCGTCGAGGCCACGGCGCGCGCCAACCGCCACACCGGCGAGCTGCTCACCGCGCAGGCCCGGGCCGAACGGCTGGCGCGCGAAGCCGAGCAGCGGTCGCGCGATTTCGCCACGCTGTTCGACACCGCCCCGATCGGCATCGCCGTCGCCGAGGACCTGTCGTGCGAGCGCCTCCGCCCGAACCCGGCTTTTGCCAGGATGCTCGGGGTGCCCCCTGACGAGAACATCTCGCAGACCGCCAGCGTGCACGAGCGCATCGCGCTCAACATTCTGACCCCCGAGGGCGACGCCGGTCGCCGACCACGAACTGCCGATGCAGCGCGCCGCCCGCACCGGGCAGCCGGTTCGCGCCGTGGACCACGACATCGTGCGTCCGGATGGCACGCTGCTGTCGCTGCTCGAGTTCGCGGCGCCGCTCTTCGACGACGCCGGGCAACCGCGCGGCGCCATCGGCGCGTTCCTCGACGTGAGCCGGCGGCGGCGGGCCACCGAGGCGCAGCGCTTCCTCGGCGACGCCACCCACCTGCTCAACGGATCGTTGGACGCCGAGCGACACGCTGGGGCACCTGGCCCGCCTGGCCGTGCCCCAGATGGCCGACTGGTCGCAGCTCGACATGTTCAACGGGCGCGGCACGCCCATCCGCATCGGCCAGGCGCACCGCGATCCGGCCATGCAGCAGATCATGGAGGCGCGGCTCGGGCCGCTGGAGCCGGGCGACGCCGGCCCGCGCGCCCCCGGGCGCCTGCTCGAGATCGTGAAGGACGGGCAGTCGCGGCTCGTGGCGCACGCCACGCCCGAGGCCTTCGCCGCGCTGGGTTATTCCGAGGAGCAGGTGCGCGTGGCCCGGACTTACGGAATGGCCTCGCTGATGTACGTCCCGCTGGTGGTCCGCGGCAAGGTCGAGGGCGGCTTCGCCTGGGTGCGCAACGACCGCCGGCCGCGCTACGACGAAGAGGACGTGGCCCTGGGCGAGGAAGTGGCGCGCCGCGCCTCGGCGGCCATCGAGAACGCGCGCCTCCTCCAGGAGGCGCAGGCCGCCAATCGCCTGAAGGACGAGTTCCTGGCCACGCTGTCGCACGAACTGCGCACGCCGCTCAACGCCCTGCTCGGCTGGATCGAGCTGCTGCGCTCGGGGCGGCTCGACCCGGAGCGCGAGCGCCACGCCCTCGACGCGATCGAGACGGACGGCGCGGTTGCAGGCCCAGATCACCAACGACCTGGTCGACGTGTCCAAGGCGGTGTCGGGCAAGTTCCGGCTGACGCCGCGCGAAGTGGAGGTGGCCGAGGTGGTGCGCAGTGTCGGCGAAGCGTTCCGTCTGGCGGCCGAGTCGAAGGGGGTGCGGCTCACGGTTGCCGTCGCGCCCGATCTGCCGCGTGTCGTCGTCGATCCCGATCGGCTCCAGCAGATCGTCTACAACCTGGTCGGCCAACGCCGTGAAGTTCACTTCGGCCGGATCGGTGGAGATCTGGGCCGGGGCCGACGGCGGCCGGCTCGAGTTGCGGGTGCGCGATACCGGCATCGGCATGAAGCCGTCGTTCCTGCCCTACGCCTTCGACCGCTTCCGCCAGGCCGACGGCAGCGTCACGCGCACCTTCGGCGGCCTGGGGCTGGGCCTCTCGATCGTGCGCGCCCTGGTGGAACTGCACGGCGGCACGGTGGCCGCCCACAGCGAGGGCGAGGGCCGCGGCGCCACTTTCTCGGTGTGGCTGCCGGTGGCGCCGGCCACGCCTGAACTCGCACCCGACGCGGTTGACGGCGAACTCTTAGGCCGCCACCGCGACGATGTCGCCAGCGCGAACGGCTAGCGCGCGCGGCCCCGGCCGAGCAGCGGGAGAGCGTCGCGCACCGCGCCGGCGTAGACCACCGCCCCGCGGTCGATGACGAGCGCGCGATCGGCGGCGTGCGTGAGTTCGTCGGTGTCGTGCGTGACCCACACCATGGCCACGCCGAGCGCCTGGCGGGCCCGCAGCACGTAGGGCAGGATGCGTTCGCGCCGCGCCGGATCGAGCGCCCCGAGCGGCTCGTCGAGGAGCAGCAGCTCGGGGTCGGCCGCCAGGGCGCGCCCGAGCGCGACGCGCTGACGTTCCCCGCCCGACAGACTCGACGCCGGACGGTCGACGAGCGCCGCCACTTCCAGCATCTCGGCGACGGCGTCCACGCGGGCCGCATCGCGGGCGCCGTAGGCCAGGTTGCCGCGCACCGTGAGGTGCGGAAAGAGCAGCGCATCCTGCGGCACGTAGCCGACGCGGCGGCGGCGCGCCGGCACGTCGATGGCGGCGGCCGAATCGAGCAGCGTGCGCCCGCCGACGCGGATCACGCCGGTGGCCGCGCGCAGTCCGGCCAGCGCCTCGAGCAGCGTGGTCTTGCCGGCCCCCGACGGGCCGACGAGCCCCAGCACCTGCACCTCGGCGCGGTCGTGGAGGTGCAGGGCGAAGCCGTCCTGCACGACGCGCACGTCGAACTCGAGGGCGATCACGCGCGGCGCTCCCGGCGCAGCACGGCGTTGGCGGTGGCGACGACGGCAAACGCCACGGCGATCGACACGAGCATGAGCACGTTGGCCCGGTCCTCGTGGCCGGCCTCGGTCAGGTTGAAGATGGCCACCGCGAGCGTCTGGCTCTGGCCCGGAATGCCGCCGGCGACGACGATGGTGGCGCCGAACTCGCCCAGGGCGCGCGCGAAGCCGAGCAGCGCGCCGGCGATGATGCTGGGCCGCGCCAGCGGCACGCGTGATCGTCCAGAACACGCGCCACGGACTGGCGCCCAGGGTGGCGGCCATCGCCTCGAAGCGGCGGTTGACCTGCGCAAAGCCGGTGCGGATGGTCAGGACCATGAGCGGCAGGCTCATCACCGTCATGGCCAGCACGACGGCCTTCCACGTGAAGACCACGTCGACTCCGGCGGCGTCGAGCAGGCGGCCGAGGGGACGGTTGCGCCCGAGCAGCTGCAGCATCAGCAGGCCAATGGCCACCGGCGGCAGCACCAGCGGCAGCGACACGACGGTCTCGAGCAGCGACTTGCCGGGGAAGGCGCGGCGCGACAGCAGCCAGCCGAGGGCCACGGCCACCGGCAGCGCCAGCAGCGTCGCCACCACCGCCGTGGCCGCCGAGAACAGCGCGATGCCAAGGATGCTCTGGTTCATGCGCGGTGCACCAGGACCTCAGCGCGCGGCCAGGCCGAAGCCGGCGTTCGTGAACACGACGCCAGCGTCCGGCGAACGCAGATAGGCGACGAAGCGTCCGGCCGCCTGTTGCCGTGGGCCCTGGACCACGGCGACCGGATAGACGATCGGCGGCGCGTCCCGAGGATCGACGCGGAACAGCACGGGAACCGACGTCTCGGTCGCGGCGTCGGTGGCGTAGACCACGGCGGCATCGACGCGCCCGGCGCGCACCGCGGCCAGCGCCGCCCGCACCGACATGGTCGGCACGACCTTCGGCGCCACCGCGGCCCAGACGCCCGCGGCCTCGAGCCAGCGGCGTGCGTAGACACCCGCCGGCACGCTTTCGGGATTGCCGAGCGCGACGCGGCGCACCTGGCCCGACGCGAGGGTGGCGGGGTCGCCGGCGCGCAGCGGGCTGCCGGGCCGGCCGACGACGACGAGCCGGTTGGTGAGCAGGTCCGCGCGCGTGCCCGGCACCAGGCGGCCGGCCCGTTCCACCGCATCCATCTGTCGCTCGTCGGCGCTGACGAAGGCATCGGCGCTGGCGCCCTCGATGATCTGACGGGCGATGAAGTTGGAGCCGGCCACGTTGAGGCGCACGGCCTGGCCGGTGGCCTGCTCGTGCCGGCGCGCCAGTTCGCTCATCACGTCGCTCAGGCTCGCGGCCACCGAGACGACGAGCGGCGGCGCCTGCGACCGGACCGAGGCGACGGGCCACGCGCTCAGCAGGGCCGTGAGCAGGATCAGCCCTGCCGCCCGGTGCGGGCGCGGGAGCATTGGCGGCATGGCCGACAGAATAGTATGATTCGAGCCGTTTCTGCAGACGATTCGCTGCGTTTTGCTTCCGCTGCCGCCCAGGAGTGAGCCGATGAGCCCGACCATGCTTTCCGTGCGCGAGGCCGCCGGCCGGCTCGGCGTCAGCTACTCGGCGCTGAAGCAGTGGATCTACCGGGGCAGCGTGCGCACCGTCCGCACCGGCGGCGGGCATCACCGCGTGCCGCTGGCCGAGGTGGACCGCCTGCTGGCTCAGCCCGGCGCTTCCCCACGGCCGCCCGGCCAGCGTGGCCGTCCGGACGCGCGTCCTCGAGGCGTCCTCGTCGCCCTCAGCGGCCGCAATCAGCTGCGCGGCATCGTCGACGAGGTGCGCCACGACGGCCTGCTGGCGCAGGTCCGGCTGCGGATCGGCGACCAGCGCCTCACCGCCGTGATCACCCGCGACGCGCTCATCGAGCTGGGCCTGCGGCGCGGCGACGAGGCGGTGGCGATCATCAAGTCCACGGAGGTCATGGTGGGCCGCGAGCAGTTGCCGGCGCCCGCGAAGCGCCCGGCGCGCAAAGTCGCGCGCTGACGGCGGACCGTCGCCCCGTGCTCGCGCAATTGTAACGGGGCCTGGCACCGTTACAATTTTCCCTGCTGCAGTTTCTGCAACGTCGCCCCGAAGCCACCGTGGGCAGGGGCGGGCGCAGTAAGATCCGCGCATGATGCGTTGGTCTGCCGTGTCGGTTTCCGCCGTTGTTCTGTGCGCGCTGACGCTGTCGGCGCAAGGGCCCGGCCCGCTCGACCCGGCCACCATCGCGCGAGTGCGCGACGAGGCGACGACGCGCTCCAAGGTCTACGAGCACGTGTGGTGGCTGTCGGAAGTCTTCGGGCCGCGCGCCACCGGCACACCGGCGTTTGCGCAGGCCAGCGACTGGGCCATGCAGCAGTTCCGCGACTGGGGCCTGGCCAACGTGCACCAGGAGCGCTGGTCGTTCGGCCAGGGCTGGAGCATCCAGCGCTTCTCGGCCACGATGGTCGCGCCGCAGCCGGCGGTGCTCATCGGTGCGCCGCGCTCGTTCTCGCCGTCCACGGCCGGCCCGATCGCCAGCGAGGTGGTGCGCGTGACCATCGGCAGCGAGGCCGACTTCGCCACCTACGCCGGCACGCTGCGCGGCAAGATCGTCGTGATGCAGCCGGCCCGCGCCGTCCGCATGCTGGAGGGCCCGGTGATCCTGCGCATGGACGACGGCCCGTGGTGGACCGAGGCGGCCACCCCGGTCGAGCCCGCGCCCGCCGCCGTCGCGCCGCCCGGCGCCGCCGCCGCCGCCCGGGCCCGGCAGCAGCTCGCGCGCGCGGTCCAGCAGTTCCTCGTCGACGAGGGCGTCGGCGTGCTGCTCGAGCGCGGCAGCGACAACGACACGGCGGCCGGCGGCAGCGACCTGACGTGGCGCACGCAGATGACCGACGGCGGCACCATTTTCCCGACGGGCGGCGGCAGCCGCGACCCGCAGGCCCCGGCGCAAGTGCCCTCGGCCACGCTGGCGGTCGAGCACTACAACCGGCTGGTGCGGCTGCTCGAGCGCCGCGTGCCGGTCACGATGGAAGTGAACATCCAGACCACGTTCCATCCCGAGGCCGCGCAGCCGAACGGCATCAACACCATCGCCGAGATCCCCGGCACCGACCTGGCCCACGAGGTCGTGATCATGGGCGCGCATCTGGACGGCGTGCCCTACGCCACCGGGGCCACCGACAACGCCACCGGATCGGCGGCGATGATGGAAGCGGTGCGGGCCATCCAGGCGCTCGGCTTGAAGCCGCGCCGCACCAT
Source organism: uncultured Acidobacteriota bacterium (assembly GCA_963834325.1). Lineage (GTDB taxonomy): Bacteria > Acidobacteriota > Vicinamibacteria > Vicinamibacterales > UBA2999 > CADEFD01. The sequence goes on along the minus strand of CAWIBL010000011.1, from coordinate 1,204,169 downwards.
CCGCGTGGCCTTGTGGGGCGGCGAGGAACAAGGTCTGCTCGGATCGCGCGCCTACGTGGCGGCCCACTACTGGGACGCGGCCGCGAAGCAGCCCACCGCCGATCACGCCGCCGTCGCCGCCTACTTCAACCTCGACAACGGCACCGGCCGCATCCGCGGTATCTGGGGCCAGGGCAACAAGGGCGCCTTGCCGATCCTCGAGAAATGGGGTGAGCCGCTGAAGGGGCTGGGCTGGAAGATGGCCAGCCCGCGCAGCGTCGGCTCCACCGACCACGTGCCGTTCGACCAGGTCGGCCTGCCCGGCTTCCAGTTCATCCAGGAGCGCCTCGAGTACAACTCGCGCTCGCATCACTCGAACATGGACACCTTCGACCGCGTCCAGCGAGCCGACGCCGAACAGCAGGGGGCGGTGGCGGCGGTGTTTGCGTGGCAGGCGGCCAACTGGCCCGAGAAGCTGCCGCGCAAGCCGAGCCGTTAGCCACAGCGGCCGCGGCGGCCCGCGAGGGGCCGGCGCGGGGCTGGCGCGACCCGGGCACGTCGCTTGCACCGTCAGGGGCCATGCAACTATCGAAGGCAGCGTGGCCGGCCCTGGCCGTGGCAGTGATCATCAGCGGTGGCACCGCGCTACCCAAGGCAGCCCAGCGGGGGGCTACCTCAGGCACGGATATGCTCGCGGTGCAGGTGCTGCTCGACCGCGCCCGCTTCTCGCCGGGCGAGATCGACGGACGGGGTGGCCAGAACACGACGCGGGCCAGCGAGGCGTTTGCCCGGGTCAAGGGCATCACCGTCACCGACGCGCTGGCGCAGAGCGAACCGCCGACGCGGGCCTACGTCATCACCGCCGAGGACGTCGCCGGCCCGTTCGAGCCGGCCATGCCCGAAGACATGATGGAGAAGGCGAAACTCCTGACCCTGTCCTACGCGTCGGTGCTGGAGCAGCTCGGCGAACGGTTCCACACCGCCCCGGCCCTGTTGAAGCGGCTCAACCCCTCGGCCCGCTTCACCGCCGGCGAGTCGATCACCGTGCCCAACGTCCTGCCGCCGGCCGAACCGGCCCCGCGCGCGGACCTCGTGGTCACGGTGTCCAAGTCCCTGTCGGTGCTCACCGTGAGTGACGCCGCCGGCGCCGTCCTTTATCACGCGCCCACCACCACCGGCAGCGAACACGATCCGCTGCCGCTCGGCAACTGGGTGGTCACCGGCATCGCGCGCAACCCGGTGTTCCACTACAACCCCGATCTCTTCTGGGACGCCGATCCCGCCCACGCCAAGACCAAGCTGCCGCCGGGGCCCAACGGGCCGGTAGGCACGGTGTGGATCGATCTCGACAAGCCGCACTACGGCATCCACGGCACCCCCGAGCCGGGCACCGTCGGCCACACCTCGTCACACGGGTGCGTGCGCCTGACCAACTGGGACGCCGCGGCGGTGTCCAACATGGTGGCCAAGGGCACGAAGGTGGTGTTCACGGAATGACGTATCTCCGGCGTCGAGCCTCGCAGCTCTTCCCGGCCTCCGTGGGGTTTCTCGCCGGCATGGCCGTGATGGCCGTGTTGGTGATGCTCTTCCGCGCCAGCGAGCCGGAGATGTCGCCGGAAGCGCCACCGAGCGATGCGGCGGCGCCGGCCGCCGTGCCGCCCGCGGCCACGGTCCGCCCCCGAGCCCGCGCGCCGGTCATCGAGGCCCGCCCGAGTGCCAACGACACGGCGCCGTCGCTGCCGTCCGACGCGTCGCCGGCGGCGGTGGCCGGGTCGGCCGAACGGGCCGTTGAGGAGCTGCGGCAGCGGCGCTTCGAAGTGCCGGTGCTGGGCGCCAAACGCGAGGATCTGCTCAGCACGTTCGACCAGGCCCGCGGCCAGCGCCGCCACGAGGCGCTGGACCTGCTGGCGCCGCGCAACACCCCGGTCGTGGCCGTCGAGGACGGCACCGTCGCCAAGCTGTTCAACAGCCAGGCCGGCGGCATCACCGTCTACCAGTTCGATCCCACCAGCCGCTACGCCTACTATTACGCGCACCTCGAGCGCTATGCCGACGGGCTGTCGGAAGGCGACACGGTGACCCGCGGCCAGGTGCTCGGTTACGTGGGCACGACGGGCAACGCGCCGGCCAATACGCCGCACCTGCACTTTGCCATCTTCGAGCTCACCGCCGAGAAGCGGTGGTGGCAAGGCACCCCGCTCGACCCCTTTGCCGTGCTGCGCTGAGGGGCGCCTGCCGCGGCCCCCGCGCGGAAGCGGCGCCGACTCGCACTCACTCGCACTCGGCCAACGCCTTCACGCGCCGGACGGCGACGCCTTCACCATCGAATCGAACAAGCGCGTGAGCGCCGCCGCCGGGTCGCGGGTGCGGCCGGTGTGCACGGGCGAGGTCTGGATCATCGTGCTGCGCGGCGAGGCCAGCCAGCGGAAGCGCCCGCGCGCCGGCAGTTCGCCAATCGGCCCGGCCTCGGGCCCGCCGGCGCACACGCGGGTGATGAGCGCCAGGCCGGCGCGAATGGCCTCTATGTCCACAGAGGGGTCGAGCGCCGTCAGCCGGGCCTCGTCGAGCAGGATGCGCGCGTCGAGCACCTCGGAGTCCACGCACGACAGGATGACCCCGACGTTGATGCGCTCGCCCCGCTCCACCCGCGGCACGACCCGCACGATCACGTAGTCGTAGGTCAGCTCAACGGGCACCGGACGCCTCCGGCAGGAACGGCCGCGGAGCGGTGAGGCGAGCCCGAAAGTAGGCGACGTAAGCGGCGCGGATTGACGGCACGTCCGGGTCCGGCACGTCGGTCTGGAGCCACGCCGCGGGCACCTCCGCGACGATGTGCTCGAGCACGTCACCTTCGAGCGCCTCGGCCATGGCCCCGTCCACGGCTTCCAGGGAACCGGCGCGGGCTCGCAGCACGTGGCGGTCGAGCAGCGCGAACGGATCGCGGGCCCGGGCCGGCTCGTCACGCCAGGCCGGGGTGTGGTGGAAGTAGAGGGTGGCGCCGTGGTCGATGAGCCACGGCCGGCGGTGCCACATCAGCATGTTGGTGTTGCGCGGCGTCCGGTCGACGTTGGTGACGAAGCCGTCGAACCACACGATGCGCGCCGCCAGGTCCTGGTCGAGGTGGTGGACCAGCGGATCGAAGGTGGCGGAGCCTGGCAGGTAGTCGAGCGCCAGGTTGAGGCCGGCGCTGTCGTGGATGAGACCGTGGATCTCGGGGTCGGGCTCGGTGCGGGCCAGGTCCTGGGCGAGGTCGGCAAAGACCAGCTCCGGCACCGGCAGGCCGAGAGCGCGCGCGATCTCGCCGGCGATGAGTTCGGCCACCAGGGCTCGCGGCCCCTGGCCGGCGCCGCGGAACTTCAGCACGTAGAGGCCGTCGTCATCGGCCTCCACGATGGCCGGGAGCGAGCCGCCTTCGCGCAGGGGGGTCACGTAGCGCGTGACCGTCACGGTCCGAAGCCTGGGCACGGGCCAATTGTGCCATGCCCCCACTCACGGCCCGCGTCGTCGGCGCCGGAAGGACTCACCGCGTCGCGCCCGGCGGCGATCTACTTGAGCACGCCGACGATGGGCACGCCGTCCACGTCCGGCATCTCGAATCCGAGCAGCCGGGCGATGGTCGGCGCGATGTCAATCTGGCGCAGCAGCGGCAGCGGCACGCCGGCGCGGATGCCGGCCCCGGCGGCGATGAAGCCGGTGTGCATGCGCGTCTCGGTGGGCAGGAAGCCATGCGCGCCGAACCGCGTCGCGGCGACGAGCACGGCGCCGTTCACGACCCCGTCGGTCACGTAGTAGCCCTCGGCCGGCTCGACGAAGAACGCCGCCTCGGGATAGGCGCCGAGGGCGTCGAGTTCCGCGCGCGACACGACCCGGAACAGGCCCTGATACGTGGCCGGCGGCAGCGGCGCGAAAGGCCGCCTCGATGGTGGCGGCGAGCGCGCGGTCGCCGGGATTCTTCAGCCTGATGGCGGAGGCGTGCGCGGCCGCCTGCCAGGTGGCCACGCGCCCGCGCGCATCGGTCGTGAGCCAGCCGCCCTCGCGCAGGATCACGTTGGGCTGGATCAGCGTATGGACGCGCGAGAAGCCGTGATCGCCGGTGACGAGGAACGTGGTGCGGGCGCGGATGCCAGCCTCTTCGGTGGCGCGCACGATGGCCCCGACATGGGTGTCGATGCGCTGGACGGCGTCGCGGGCGGCCGCCGACCCGGGGCCGTCGGCGTGCTGCGCCGTGTCGGTCTCCATCAAGTGGACCATCAGCAGGTTCGGCCGTTGGCTGCGGATGATGTGCGCGGCCATGGCCGCGGTGAAGCGATCGCGCTGCACGGCGTTGCGGTTGTCGTTCTCGCCGTAGCCGCCCAGTTCCTTGACCACGGCGTCCACCAGGCCAGGCGTCGAATCGGCGCGGGCCCGCGCCAGCCAGGTCGAGTCGGGCGGCGCCTGGTTCGACTCCGGGAAGAGCACGTCCAGGCTGGCCCCCACGGTCACCGGCCACGACGCGCCGGCAGTCTTCAGGCCGTGCGCTCTGGCGCGATCCCACACGGCCGGGACCTTCATCGCCTCGACTTCGTAATACCACCGCGTCGAGCCAGCGGGCGGATCGAACCTGGTGTTGCTGATGATGCCGTGACGCGCCGGCCGCACCCCGGTGGCCAGCGACGCGTGCGACACGTAGGTCAGCGACGGATGGGCCACCACCATGCCCTCGGCCGCCGACCCGGCTTGGCGCAGGGCCTGGAGATTGGGCACGGCCACCCCGTCCCGCGCCGCATCGAGATACATCGCGGGCCGGAACCCGTCGATGGAGATGACGATCACGTGGTCGCTGGGCCGCGCCTGGACGGCGGCGGCGGTGGCGGCAACGGGCGCCACGGGCTGGTCGGCTCGGAGGAAGGCCGCGCCGAGCAGAAGGCCGGTCAGGAGAATGGCGGGCCGCGTGCGAGGGATGCTCATGATGTGGTCGCCCGCTTCGTCCTGCCCGGCTGACCTACGCCGCTTCGCGCCTAGGTCACTGGCTGCCGGAACCCGGCCACCACGTAGACGAGCGCGCGGGCGGCGCGGTCGTGGACGCGCCCGGGCGCGAAGATGAGCGAACTGGCCGCCTGGACGGCCGCTGCGTCGAAGGCCGGCGACGACTTCACCACCGCCAGGCCGTCGATGCCGCCGTGCCCGGCCACGTCGAGTTCGAGCATGACCACGCCGTCGTGCAGGGCGTTGGCCGGATACGACGGCATCTCGAGCGGCACCATCGGGACCGGGGCCGCGCCCGAGGCCTTGGCGACATTGGCCGGCGGCTCACCGAGCGTGGGCGCAAAAAGCGCCGGCGGACGGAACAGCCCGATGACCAGCACGGTCGAGTCGATGGCCTTGCGCTCGGCCGGATTCGGCTCGACGCCGGCGGCGGGCACGGGCGCGTCTTCGGCCGGCGCGAAGGTCCAGGTGCGCACGGCCGCGGTCATCGCGTCGGTGAACGGGGCCGTGTGGCGCAGCGTCCTCACGCCGGTCACCCGGCCGCGGCAATCGACGGCCACTTCGAGCACCACTTCGCCGGCGCTCACCGCCTGGACCGGAATGGCCGGGACGACGCCGCTCCGGTAGATGGCCGGCGCCACGGCGGCGCGTCGTCCTGCGGTGGCCTCATCGGCCGGCAGCTGGGCGGAGGGCGCCATCGGACGCGGTGCGGCGGCGGGCCCCAGGTCGGTCTCGGTGAGGACGCGGGCCGGCGCCTGGATGGTCTTGCGGCGCGCCGCTTCCTGGGCCGCGATCTGGCCGAGCGATTGGGCCATGACCGGGACCGAAGTCGCCAGTGGGGCCATCAGGAGGGACAACAGACACGCGGGCACGACGCTCGACTTCATGGCACCTCCGGACGCGGTTGTCCCCACTATACCGCCGCCCCGATTCCCGCGCCGCGGCGTCCGCGGCCGACGCGCCGGGACGAGTCGAGACACACGGCGGCGAACCGGCCACGCATAATGAAGGAGTTGGAGCGCCGTTATATGAAGCCACGTCACATCCTTGCCGTCCTCGTCCTCGCCGCCCTTGCCACCGTGCCCCTGCCGGCACGGCAGGCGGCGCCCCTCCAGTCGTCCGATCTCGCCGGCCTGCGGCTGCGCAACATCGGCCCGGCCACGATGTCGGGACGGGTCGTGGACATGGACGTGGTCGAGTCCGATCCCTTCACCATGTACGTCGCCTCGTCGACCGGCGGCGTCTTCCGCACCAAGGACAACGGCGTCACCTGGGCGCCGGTGTTCGAGCGCGAGGCGGTGCATTCGGTGGGCGACATCGCCGTCTTCCAGCCCAATCCGGATATCGTCTGGGTGGGCACCGGCGAGCGCGCCAACCGGCAGAGCGTGGGCTGGGGCGACGGCGTCTACAAGTCCACCGACGCCGGGCGCACCTGGACCAACGTCGGCCTCACCACCAGCAAGCACATCGGCCGCATCGTGCTGCATCCCACCAGCCCCGACATCGCCTACGTGGCGGCGCAGGGCTCGGTGTGGGGCCCGGGCGGCGACCGCGGGCTCTACCTCACGCGCGACGGCGGCACGACCTGGACGCGCACGCTGCACGTCGACGACGACACCGGCGTGACCGACGTGGCCATGGACTGGCGCGACCCGTCGATCCTCTACGCCGCCAGCTACCAGCGCCGGCGCACGCCGTTTGGTTTCAACGGCGGCGGTCCCGGCAGCGCGCTGTGGAAGAGCACCGATGCCGGCGCCACGTGGACCAAGATCACCGGCAACGGCCTGCCCGAGGGCGACTACGGCCGCATCGGCATCGCCGTCTACCGCAAGGACCCGAACGTGGTCTACGCCAGCATCGAGCAGGGCTCGCGCTACAACGCCTCCACCGCCTACATCAACCGCCAGGGCGGCCTGTATCGCAGCGAGGACCGCGGCCGCACCTGGAAGTTCATGTCCAACTGGAATCCGCGGCCGATGTACGCCAGCCAGCCGACCATCGACCCGAACGACGACCAGCGCATCTACATGCTCAACGCTTACTCGTTCTCGGACGACGGCGGCGCCAGCTTCACCGCCCCCCGCACCACCACGCACGGCGACGATCGCTTCGTGTGGGTCAACCCGCGCGACTCGCGCCACGTCATCAAGCTCGACGACGGCGGCATCGGCATCTCCTACGACCGCGGGGTGAAGTTCCTCTACGTCACGTCGCTGCCGCTGGCGCAGTACTACCGCGTGGCCGTCGACAACGCCCATCCCTACAACGTCTACGGCGGCCTGCAGGACAACGGCTGCTGGGTCGGGCCGAGCGCCAGCTGGACCTCGAGCGGCGTGCTGAACGAGCACTGGTCGCGGCTGTGCGGCGGCGACGGCTTCTTTGCCGTGCCCGATCCGGCCAACCCGCGCGTGGTCTTCTCGTCGTCGCAGTTCCTCGGCCTGCAACGCAACGACACGCGTACCTGGCAGGTGCAGGACATCCGCCCGGGCGATCCCACCGGGGCCATCGGCGCCCGCCGCAACTGGACCACCTGGGGCAAGAACGTGCCCGAGCAGGTCCTCGGCAACGCCATGCACCCGGCCAACTGGGACGCGGCGGTGCTCATCTCGCCGCACGACCCCGCCACGCTCTACGCCGGGGCCAAGCATCTCTTCCGCTCGCGCGACCGCGGCATGACCTGGCAGGACCTGGGCGACATGACGACCGGCGTCGACCGCGCCACCCTGCCGGTCATGGGCAAGACGTCGGACGAGTCGATGCTGTCGATCGACGACGGCGTGCCCTACTACCCCGGCACCACCGCGATCGCCGAAGCGCCGCGCCGCCAGGGCGTGATCTACGCCGGCACCGACGACGGCAAGTTCCGCATCTCGATGGACGACGGCAAGACCTTCGACAGCGCCGAGTCGCGTTTCCCCGGGCTGCCGGCCTCGTCGTGGTTTGCCGGCATCGAGGCGTCGCGGCACGCCGACGGCACGCTCTACGTCGTCGTCGACAACCACCGCAGCAACGACTTCACCAACTACGTCTACGCTTCGACCGACTTCGGCAAGACGTTCACGGCGATCACCGGCGACCTGCCCGCCGGCCGCGTGGCGCGGACCATTCGCGAGGACCACAGGAACCCGGCCGTGCTCTACCTGGGCACCGAGCTGGGGCTGTTCATCACCGTCGACCGGGGCCGGCACTGGGTGGAGCTGAAGAACAACATGCCCACCATGCCCTTCAACGACCTGACCATCCAGGCGCGGGACAACGACCTGGTGCTGGCCACGCACGCCCGCGGCATCTGGATCCTCGACCAGCTCTCGGCCATCCAGGGCCTGGCCGCGGCCGCCACCAGCGACGCGCAACTGTTTCCCGTCGAGCCGGCCGAGCAGATCCGCTACGCCAACCTGAAGGCCCATGCCGGCGACATGATCTTCCGCGGCGAGAACCCGGCCAACGGCGCGATCATCGACTACTGGCTGGGCAGCGCCTCGGCCCAGCCCGTGCTCACGGTGCACGACGCGGCCGGCACGCTGGTGCAGACGCTCGCGCCGACGCGCGAGAAAGGCGTGAACCGCGTGGTGTGGAACCTGCGCCACGCCGATCTGCCCGTGCGCGGCGGCTTCGGCGGCGACGACGACGACGCGCCGCGCTCCGGCAATCTGGCCGGGCCCTACGTGCTGCCCGGCGTCTATACCGTGCGCCTGGCCGTGGCCGGTAAGACGCTCGAACAGAAGGTGACGGTCAAGCCCGACCCGCGCCTCGACGCCACGCCCGCCGATCAGAAGACGTGGAGCGACTTCCAGATGCAGGTGGCCGCCGCCATCCGCCAGTTCGCGCCGGTGGCCGACCAGGTGCAGAAGGCGCCGGCCGGCGATGCCGCGCTGACCGACGTGAAGCGCCAGGCGCGCGAACTGTCGTCGCGGCTCACCGGTCTCTTCAGCGACACCGGGCGCTGGGTGGGTGCGCCGACCGCCGATCAGCAGAGCCGCTTCAAGTTCTATCAGGAGATGGCGGCGAAGTTGACGGCCGCGGCGGCCGGCCGGTAGGAGGCCACGCGCGGCGGTCGCGGGCTCAGCGGCTGAGCACCGTCAACACGCGCCGGAACTTCACCGCGCGTCCGTCCCTCGTGGCCGGCTGGTAGCGCCACCGTTTCACCGATTCGATCAGCACCGCGTCGTAGAAGCCGCTGACCGAGGTCACCACGTCCGCGTCGACAACGGCGCCGGTTTCGTCGATCACGATCTGCACCACCCCGAGCGGCGTGCCCGCCGTCGGCGGCGGCAACGGCCCGGTCCATCGGCGGAGCTCCTGGTGCACGGCCACCGGCGGGAGCACGCCGCGGTCCTGCAACCCGTAGATGCCGTCGGGCGGCTCGACCGGCGGCGGGGGAGCCGGCGGCGGGGCCGCCGCCAGGCGGGCCGCTTCGGCCCGTTCGGCCTCACGCGCCTGCTCGGCGGCCGCCTCGGCGGCGGCTCTGGCCTCGGCAGCCTTGCGCTCCTCGGCGGCGATCGCCGCCCGGCTCAGGTCCTCGAAACCGGCCGCGACCTGGCCCAGATCGGTCAGGCCCGTATCCTCGGCGGAGAGATCGGCGTCGGCCAGCAGCACCCGCACCACGCCGAACTCGCTGGCCGCCCCGGCGTAGTCGCTGGCGGCGTAGAGCTTCCGCGCCCGCTCGTAGCGCCGCCGCACCACGGCGGGCAAGGCGCGGCGACGCGCGTCGATGAAGACTTTCAGCACGCGGGGCGAGGCATCGCCCGGGGTGATCCGGTAGGTCGGATGCACTTCGAGCAGGCCGGCCACCACGGCTTCGGCGTCGGCCGTGCGTCCGAGCGCCAGCAGCGACAGCATGCGGTAGTGCTCGATCGACACCTGGGCCGTGGCGTCGAGGCTTTCCTTCGGCAGCCGGTCGAGCATGACCAGCGCCTCCTCGTAGGCGGCCGAGGCGTAGAGCCCCATCGCGGCCTCGAGCGTGTCCTGCGCGCGCGCGGCAGCCGGCACGCTCAACATGAGCACCAGCGTGAGGTTCCCGACCACAGCAACCGAGGCTCGCACTGCCCTACCTCCGCATGTCCACGGCCAGCCGGTTGGGCGCGCCCAGCCGCACCGTGACCGGCACTTCGCGCTCGCCGAGCGTGGGGTGCCGCAGCGTCACGCGATAGGCGCCGATCGGCAGCGAGATGTTGGCCAGCGGCGTCTCGCCGAAGCTGCGGCCCGAGATGAACACCTCGGCCCACGGCAGCACGTTGACGCTGAGCGGCGCGCTGCGCTGTTCGACGACGCGCCGCGTCAATCGGCCCGTGCCGACGACCACGGTTTCGGAGGTGCGGAAGCCGAGTTGCTCGTTGACCAGGGTGAAGGTGTGCGTCCCGGGCCGCACCCGCAGCGGCTCGCCCGAATTGGTGCCCAGGAAATTGCCGTCCTCGTAGACCTGCACGTCGAACGGCGCCGAGAACGTGACGTAGCTCGGCGGCGGCGGCGGCGCGGGAGCCGGTGCGGCGCTGGCCGTGCCGCCCGGCCCGTTCTGAACCGCGCCCGGCACGCCCGGCACGCCGGCCGGCGTCACCGGCGGGGGGGAGCAGGCGGCTCGAGCACCAGGTGGCGCGACACCGACTCCCCGGCGGCGACGGTGGCACTCAGCTGCTCGGAGATGCCGCCGGCGCCGGTGACCACGACCGCGTGCGGGCCCGGCGTGAGCTGGAGGGCCAGCGGCGTGGGACCGGCGGGCACGCCGTCGACGACGACCTGCGCGCCGGGGGGATGGGACGACAACACGAAGGTGCCGACGGGGCGTGCGGCCTCGGCGGAACGGTCCGCCCCCGCCGTGAACCAGAGGTAGGCGCCGGCCCCCGAGAGCACGATCAAACCCAGGGCCAGCGCGGCGGTGGCGAAACGGCGCGATGCGCCGGGCGCGACCCGCTGAGGCGGAACGGCGGGGGGCTGGGGATAGGGACGCACGTCCCCGGCATGGTCGACCCCCAGCGGCGCCCGAACGTCGCCGCGCCGGTCCCGGCGCAGATCGCTCGAGTCGTCGAGCGGTGAAGGCGCGACCTCCGCGCGCGGGGCCGGAGCAGGCGGCGAAACCGCCTGCGCCGCTGGCGCCACGACGCTCGGGGGTTGAGGCGGCGGCGTGACGACCGCCGGCGGCACGACGGTCGGCGGCGCTACGGTCGGCGCCACGACGGTCGGCGGCGCTACAGGCGGCGGCACTGCGGTCGGCGGCACTACGGCCGGGGCCGATGGCGGTGCGGCCGCCACCGGCTCGGGCTCGGGCTGGGGCTCGGGCTCCGGCTCCGGCTCCGGCTCGACCGGTGACGGCGGCGTGCCAGAAGTAGGCGGAGCGATGCCGTTTGCTCCCTCGGCGGGCGGGGCGGGCGGCAATTCGTCAGTCGGCTCGGGGGGCGGCTCGTGCCGAAGCTCGACCAGCGTGCCGTCCGGCACACCGAAGCCCCACGGGTCGTCCGAGTCGGCGTCGGCGCGGCGTCGCGATGGCACAGGCATATTGGCAGGGGGGAACGGTCCGCAGTGGACAACGCCACTCAGGAGGTTGCAACGCGGGTGCCAGCACAAACGGCGCGGTACGACCGGCCCAAGGGTAACTCACCGCCGACCCGGGCCAATCGGGTTGCTCCACATGGTAGCCATTAGCCACCCATGTGTAATGTTTCGCTGTCGAGCCGGCTCCTTCCTCGCCGTCGCTTACCATGGCGGATGAGCCATGGCGCGTCCCGCTGAGCGAGAGATCCTGACGATTGGCGGTCGCGACGTGGCGATCACGAACCCCGGCAAAGTGCTGTTCCCCGGACCGGGCTACACCAAGCGCGACCTCGTGAACTACTACCTGGCCGTCGCCCCGGGCGCTCTGCGCGCCGCCGGCGGCCGGCCGAACGTGCTCGTGCGCCACCCCGATGGCCTCGGGAGCGAGTTCTTTTACCAGAAGCGCGCGCCGGTGTCACGCCCCGACTGGGTCGAGGTGGTGGCGCTGCGCTTCCCGTCCGGCCGGCAGGCCGAGGAGGTCGTGCCGCGGGAAGCGGCGGTGCTCGCCTGGATGGCGAACCTGGCATGTTTCGAACTGCACCCGCACCCGGTCCGCGCCGAGGACCTGGACCATCCCGACGAACTGCGCGTGGACCTCGACCCGGTTCCGGGCGTGGCGTGGGACCAGCTGCGCGAGGTCGCCCGGGTGGTGCGCGCCACCCTCGACGATCTCGGGCTCACCGGCTGGCCGAAGACCTCGGGGTCACGCGGCATCCACATCTACGTGCGCATCGCGCCGCGCTGGACCTTCACCGAGGTGCGCCGGGCCGCGCTGGCCCTGGCCCGCGAAGTCGAGCGCCGCGCGCCCGGCGCTGGCCACCAGCAAGTGGTGGAAGGAAGAGCGGCACGGCGTCTTCCTCGACTACAACCAGAACGCGAAGGACCGCACCATGGCCGCTGCCTACTCGGTGCGCCCGACCGCCGACGCGCGCGTGTCGGCGCCGCTCACGTGGGCGGAGCTGGAGACAGCCGACCCGGCCGACTTCACCCTGGCGACGATGCCGGCGCGCTTTGCCGCCGTGGGCGACCCGCACGCCGCCATGGACGACGACGCCGCGGCGCTCGATGGGCTGCTGGAGCTGTCGGCGCGCCAGGAGAAGGACGGCCTCGGCGACGCCCCGTGGCCGCCGCACTACGAGAAGCAGGCGGGCGAGCCGCCGCGGGTGCAGCCGTCGAAGCGCCGCGCCCCAGCCGGCCGCTCATCGAGATCGGCCGCGCCCCGACGGAAGCGGCCGCGCTGGCCGGCCTCGAGCGCTGGAAGGCGCGCCACGAAGCCGCCGCCGCGCGGCTGCAGCCCGCCGACGTGCTCGTCGACCGCATGCGCGGCCGCTCGTCGACCTGGACGCGCATCCGCGTCAACCTCGAGCACGTGCCCGCCGCCGAGCGGCCGGCGCAGGAGGCGCTCGATCCCGACGACGCGCCGGGCGACCCGCACGCGGTCAGCGGCCAGCCGCGTCCGCGCCGAAAACCTTCGCGAGCTCGAACGGCGTCGTGACCTCGAGCTGATCGTAGCGGCAGTCCTCGGGCCGCCGGTCGGGGCGCCAGCGCAGGAAGATGGCCGCGTGGCGGAAGCGGTCCCCCTGCATGTGGTCGTACTTCACCTCGCACACCCGCTCGACGCGCAGCGGCTCCCACGACAAATCCTTGCCGGCGCTCCAGCGGCTCTGCCCCCCGGGCATGCGCGTCGTCGCGGCGTCGGTCGAGGCCCACGGCCGACCACGGATGACCCGCCACGGCGTCGGCCCGCAGCGGCGCCAGTTCGGCGGCCAGGGTCTTCCGGACGGCGGTGGTGAAGGCCGAGGTGACGCCCACGTGTTGCAGCGCGCCGTCCGCGTCGTAAAGCCCGAGCAGCAGCGAGCCGACCAGCTCGCCCGGGCCATTCTTGTGCCAGCGGAAGCCGGCCACGACGCAGTCGGCGCTGCGCACGTGCTTGATTTTCAGCATCGCCCGAACGCCCGGCTGGTAGGGGCCGTCGACGGGCTTGGCGACGACGCCGTCGAGACCGGCCCCCTCGAAGCGGCCGAGCCAATCGGCGGCCACCGCCGGGTCGCTCGTGAGCGGCGTGAGGTGCACTGGCGGCTTCACGCCAGCGAGCAGGCGCTCGAGCCGCGCCCGCCGCTCCCCCTGCGGCTCGGACCGCACGTCGCGGCCGTCCACCGCCAGCAGGTCGAAGGCCACGAACGATGCCGGCGTGCGCGCCGCCAGCGTCGCCACGCGGGATGCCGCCGGGTGCAGACGCAACTGCAGGGCGTCGAAATCGAGGCCGGCCGGCGTGGCAATCACGATCTCGCCGTCGACCACGCAGCCGCTGGGCAGCGCCTGCGCCAGCGTGGCATGGAGGTCGGGGAAGTAGCGATCGAGCGGACGCAGGTCGCGGCTCTGGATGAAGACGTCCTCGCCGGCGCGGAAGACGAGGGCGCGAAAGCCGTCCCACTTCGGTTCGTAGAGGAACGGGCCGGCGGGAATGGCGGCGGCGACCTTGGCGAGCATCGGCTCGATCGGCGGCGCGATGGCAAAGGCCGGCGCGTCGGGGGCGGGGGCGGGGGGCGATTCGGACATGGCGACGTCTCGCCGACCACCATAGCGTACGGGCCCGGAGCCTCCTGCCGCGGAGGTCCTGGCGGCGGTACCAGCGGCGGTCCCCGCGCAATCGGACCAGGGAACTCCGCTGGGCGCCGCGCGCTGCTACGCTGCGCCATGGTCGTGGCCTTCCTGCTCGTTTTCGCGCTGGCGGCCGGACCAGCACCGCCAGCCCCCTCGCCCGGGCCGCAACCGGCCGCGCTACCCGGGCCACGGCCGACGGCGCCGGGCCCGCGCGAGATCGCGCCGGGCACGTTCCTGCTGCCGGGTGCGATGCTGCCAGAGCGTGGTCCCGACGGCAACACAGTCGTGTTCGCGGGCCCGGCGGGGCTCGTCGTCGTCGATACCGGGCGTCACCCGTGGCACAGCGACGGCATCCTCGCCTTCGCGCGCCAGCGGAATGCGCCCATCGCCGCCATCGTCAACACGCATTGGCATCTCGATCACTCGAGCGGCAACGGGCGCGTCAAGCGTGCCCATCCCGGTGCGCGCGTCTACGCGACCTCGGCGGTGGTGGCGGCCAGCGCTCCGGGCGGCTTCCTGGGACGCAACCTGGCGGCGGCGAAAGCCGCGCCGGGCGATGCCGACCTGCCGGCCGTCCGGCGCGAGGAGCGCGAGCTCTTCATGGCCACGATGGCGACGCCGGCGACGCTACATCCCGATGTGACCGTCGATCGGCCGGACGTCATGAACCTCGCCGGACGGCGCCTCGACGTGCGCGTGGCCGCCGATGCGGTCACGGCCGCCGACCTCTGGCTCTACGACGCCGCCACCGGCGTGGCCGTGCTCGGCGACCTGGTGACCCTGCCGGCGCCGTTCTTCGAGACGGCCTGCCCGGCCGCCTGGGAAGCCGCGCTCGACGAGGTGTGGGCCACGCCCTTCACCCTGGCGGTGCCGGGGCATGGAGCGCCGCTGACGCGCCCGCAGTTCGATGCCTATCGCCGAGCGTTCCGCGCCTTCCGCGCCTGCGCCGGCAGTGACACGCCGGCCGCGGCGTGCGCCGCGGCCTGGCAAGGCGACGTGGGGCCGTTGCTGCAGAGCGAGGCCGAGCGCGGCGAGGCCACCCGCTACGCCGGCTACTACGTGGACTTCCTGAGAAAAGGCGGCGGCAACAGTCCCGACTGCGCGCGGAAGTGACGCCGGCCCGAGGTCAGCGATGCGGGACGTAGACCGTCTTGGCGCCGCCCTTGGTGAAGGCGACGGTGTCGTAGGGGTCTTTCCGGCCGCCGGCCTCCATGCCGGGTGATCCCGCGGGCATGCCGGGCACGGCGATGCCGGTGATCTTGGGCCGGTCCTTGAGCATCTTCTGCACGTCGGCGGCCGGCACGTGGCCTTCCACCGTGTAGCCGTCCACCTTGGCCGTATGGCACGACCGCAGGTCCTCGGTGACGCCGTTCTCAGCCGCCACGCTGTTCAGTTTCGCGTCGGTCACGTCGTGGGCTTCCACCTGGAAGCCTGCCGCCCGGAGATGTTGAATCCAGGCGCCGCAGCAGCCTCAAGTGGGGGACTTGTAGACGACCACCTTGGCGGCGGCGGGCGCGGCTTTCTGCGCCTGCGCCACGGGCCCGAATCCGGTCGAGGCCAAGGCAGCCAGGGCAACGACCATGGCTTTGGTGTTCATGTCTCCAGTGTGCCATCGAACCGGGCCGGGAGGCTACCCGGTCAGGAAGGCGCGAGCAGGTCGGCCACCTCGAGCGCGAGCGCCGGTGCCACCGAGTACTTGCCGGTGTCGACCGAGACATAAGTCCCGGTGCGGCGGATGCCGAGGCGATCACGCCGGTGCAGGGTGGCCGCCGGGTCGGCCAGCGAGCCTTGGCCCGCGGCATAGACCCATCCGCCTTCGAGCCGGGCCGACGCCACCGCGCCAGCCAGCACGCGCACCGACGGCAGGAATCGGCCCAGGCAGTCGAAGATGCCGTCGATGACGCTGGCCCGCTCGGCCGGCGTCAGCTCGGGCCGGGCCGGCGGCGCCACCCCACTGCCCTCCGCCATCAGCCCCGACGCATACCAGGAGAGATAGAAGTCGCGGCGCGTGTAGCTCTTCACGTCGCCGAACGGGCCGGTCGCAATGACCACGCTCGGCACGTCCACGTCGCGGTCGGCGCGCACGAACGCGGACAGCCGGTAGCGGTGCGTCCAGGTGAGCGGCGGGGCGAGGCCCACGGAGGCATCCACGGCGAGCCGGCCTTCCCAGAGCGCGTTGACCACGGCGTCGAAGGGCCCGTCGTCCCCCGCTGGCGAGTGGATGCGCCACTGGCGGCCGCTGGCTCCGGCCGACGACACGCCGTTCACGCGCGTCTCCATCCGCGGCTCGATGCGGCTCTCGGCGGCCACCGCGGCCACGAACCGATCGGCGATCCACGGCGTCGACACCGAACGCTCCGCCACGCGGAATCCGGCGACGATGTCCGGACTGGCGCAGATGCGGGCCAGCGCGGCCGGCGTCAACCGGCCCACCGGCGCGACCGGCGCCAGGTAGCCGTCGGCGTCGGGATGGCTGTGCGCGAGCGCGGCGACCGCCTCGTAGTAGGCGGCCGCGGCCGCGGGATCGATGACCGAGGCGCGGTGCACCAGATAGATCTCGTCTTCGACGGCGACCGCCGGCGCGATCGGCGCGCCGATCAACGTCGCGGTGAGCCGCGCGAACGCGAGGCCGCCGGGCAGCACCCGCCGGGCCGTGGCCAGCGACGGATCGGCGGCATACAGGAAGCCAAGATGAATCTTGCCCTCGTTCCACCGGCTCGCCCCGGTGAACGGCGCGGCCGCGGCGTCAAACAGCGTGACCCGCGTGCCGCGCCGCGCCAGGAACAGCGCGGTGGCACAGCCGGTGATGCCGGCGCCCAGCACAGCGACGTGTGGCACGATGCACATTCTATGACCACGGCCCCGCTCGTCTCGGTCATCGTCGCCACCTACAATCGCAGCCGCGTCCTGGCCCACGCCATCGAGAGCGTGCGCCGTTCGACGCTGACCGACTGGGAACTGCTCGTCGTCGGCGACCACTGCACCGACGACACGGAAGCGATCGTGGCCGGCTTTGCCGACCCGCGCATCGCGTTTGTCAATCTGCCCGCGAACGCCGGCGAGCAATCGGCGCCGAACAACGAGGGGCTGCGGCGCGCCCGCGGGCGCTACGTCGCCTACTTGAACCACGACGATCTCTACTTCCCCGATCACCTGGCGTCGGCGGTCGAGGCGTGCGCGGCGGACGACGCCGACCTGGTCTGGTCGCCGCTCATCGTCACCCTGCCGGTGTCGCCCCAGGATCTGGAGGCCGGCCGATGGCGCGCGCGCCTGAGCGGGGTGCCGCTCGAGGGCGGCTACGACCCGCGGCTGTTCGTGTTCGCGTCGGCGTGGCTGATGACCCGCGAACTGGCCGGGCGAATCGGCCCGTGGCGGCCAGCGCGCGAGACCTTTGTGTCGTCGTCACAGGACTGGATGTACCGCGCTTTCCGCGCCGGCGCCCGGATGCGGGTGACGCCGCGCGTGACGGTGATGGCGATTCCCGCCAGCGCCTACCGCGGCAGTTACACTGCGGCCACGAGCCCCGAGCACGACTGCTATGCCGCGCGGATGCGCTCCGACCCGCGCTTCCGCGAGCGGCTGCTCGAACTGGCGGCGCTCGAAGGCGAGCGTGCCGCCAACCGGGTGCGGTTCGGGCGGTCGGTGGTGGCGGCGCTGCGCGGACTGGTCTTCCGGCCGGCCAGCGCCGCGGCTCTGGCCATCGGGGCGCATCCCTACGCGCCGTTCTTCGCGCTGCGCCACGGCCGCCGCGGCAACCTCGTGAACGCCATCCGGCGCCGTGCCGGCCTGGGCGCCGTGGGCGCGAACCGGTCGGCCTGATCGGCCGCGTCACCGCGGGTTCGGCGGCGGCGCTTGCCCCGGGCCGGAGTTTTCGGCTACGCTCCTACCATCGTGTTCGCGCTGCACCACGCCCATCATGTCCATCATCACCAGCCCCATTGCGGGCCGGCCGGACTGTGCGTGTAGCTTCCTGACACGTCTTCAGCGTTCACTCACGAACCTGAGCAGCCCCGCCGGAACCCCGGCGGGGTTTTTTGTTGTTGGCCCCGATCCGGAACGGCGACTCGACCGAAGGACTGACGATGACCCTGGATTTTTCGAAGCTGGACGGGCTGGTGCCGGCCGTGGTGCAGGACGACACGAGCGGCGAAGTGCTGATGGTGGGCTTCATGAACGAAGAAGCCTGGGCCATCACCCGGCGGATCGGCTATGTGACCTTCTACAGCCGCACCCGCAACACGCTGTGGACCAAGGGCGAGACCTCGGGCAACCGCCTGGCGGTGCGCCACATCCTGGTCGACTGCGACGACGACACGGTGCTCGTGAAAGCGGCCCGGGAAGGCGACGGCAACGTGTGCCACACCGGTGAGCGCACGTGCTTCAACAAGATCGAAACGGACTGGACGGAGGCGGCGCGATGAGTGTGTTGAAGCTGGGCATCCCCAAGGGATCGCTGCAGGATGCGACCGTGGCGCTGTTCAAGCGCGCCGGCTACGACATCCACGTGAACACCCGCTCCTATTTCCCGTCCATCGACGACGTGGAGATCGAGTGCATGCTGATCCGCGCGCAGGAGATGGCGCGCTACGTCGGCGACGGCGTGCTCGACGCCGGCCTCACCGGCATGGACTGGATTGCCGAACACGCCATCGGCCACCCCGAGGAGCCGGGCCTCGTGCCCGTCTGCGACCTCGTCTACTCCAAGCAGAGCTTCGGCAAGGTGAAGTGGGTGCTGGCCGTGCCCGAAGACTCGCCCTTCACGACGGCGCAGGACCTGAAGGGCAAGCGCGTGGCCACCGAGCTCGTGCGGGTCACGCGGCAGTGGTTCGCGGCGCGCGATGCGGCCGTGGACGTGGAGTTCTCGTGGGGCGCCACCGAGGTGAAACCGCCGGTGCTGGCCGATGCCATCGTGGAAGCCACCGAGACCGGCTCCACGCTGCGCGCCAACCGGCTGCGCATCATCGACACGCTGATGGAGAGCAACACGCAGCTGGTCGCCAATGCCCGGGCCATGGCCGACCCGTGGAAGCGCGAGAAGCTCGAGACCATCGCGCTGCTGCTCAAGGCCGCCATCGAGGCGCAGAGCCGCGTCGGCCTGATGCTGAACGTGAAGAAGTCCGACCTCGACCGCGTCATCGCGCAGCTGCCCGCCTTGCAGCGGCCGACGGTGTCGGCGCTGAGCGACCCGGAGTGGGTGGCGGTGAACACGGTCATCGAAGAAAAGACGGCGCGCACGCTCATCCCCAGGCTGAAGGCGGCCGGGGGGCAGGGCATCGTGGAGTATCCCCTCAACAAGATCGTGCTCTAGGACGGGCGCGGCCTGACCAGCGGAGACCGGGGCCCGAGACCGGAGACCCGGGCCCGTGACCCCGAATCCCGAGACGCGAGACCCGACAAGTGACGACCCATGATCAAGATTGTCCAATCGAGTAATACCGCCGAAGTCGCGTTGCTCCTGCACCCCACGGTGAGTCGCGACCAGGCCACCGTGAAGAAGGCCGCCCGGATCGTCGGCCGCGTGCGGGCCGAAGGCGACGTGGCGCTGCGCGAGTACGCGCGGACGCTCGACGGCTGGAGCGGGCCGCTCGAGGTCACGCGCGCGCAGATCGTGGCCGGCGCCAAGAAGGCACCGGCCGAGGTGCGGGCGGCGCTGGCCCGGGCCGCGGCCTCGATTCGCGCCGTGGCCACGGCGCAGCGGCCCCGCGAGTGGCGGGTGCGGCCGCTGCCGGGAGTGACCGTCGAGCAGCGCGTGGTGCCGCTCGAACGGGCCGGCTGCTACGTGCCCGGCGGCCGCTATCCCCTGCCCTCGTCGCTGCTCATGACCGCCATCCCGGCGCGTGTGGCCGGCGTGGCCGAAGTGGTGGTGTGCAGTCCCTCGGTGGATCCGGTGGTGCTGGCGGCGGCGATGGAAGCCGGCGTGGACCGCTTCTTCCGCATCGGCGGCGCGCAGGCAATTGCCGCCATGGCCTACGGCACCAAGACCGTGCCCCGCGTCAGCAAGATCGTCGGACCGGGGAATCGCTGGGTGTCGGCGGCCAAGGCGCTGGTCGCGCCCGACTGTCCCATCGACTTCTACGCCGGCCCGAGCGAGATCCTGATCGTGGCCGACCGCGGCCCGGCCGCGTGGATCGCCGCCGATCTCATTGCCCAGGCCGAGCACGACCCCGACGCCCGGGCGGTGTTCATCACGGCCAGGACCACGCTGGCGCGGGAGGTGGCCGAGGAAGTGGCCCGGCAGCTGCCGGCCACGGGTCCGGCCGCGGCGTCTCTCTGGAATCATGGCGGCATCATCGTGACGCGCACGATGGCCGAGGCCGAGGGGCTGGCCAACGAGGCGGCGCCCGAGCATCTCGTCGTCGACACCGACACCCGGGCCGGTCGCATTCCCAACGCCGGCGCCGTGTTCGTCGGGGCGTGGACGGCGCAGGTGGCCGGCGACTACGCCATCGGCTCGAACCACACCCTGCCCACCGCGGGCGTGGCCCGGGTCCGCGGCGGACTGCACACGGCGGACTTCGTCAAGCTGGTGTCCATCCAGACGCTCACCAAGGCCGGACTCGCCAGCCTGGCAGCGACGGTGACGACGCTGGCGCGCGCCGAAGGCCTGGAAGGTCACGCGCGCTCGATCGAGGTCCGCATGGCGGGCGCAGCCGCGCCGGCGCCGGCCCGCCGGTCCACCCGCGCTACCCGCCCCACCACCCCCGCGACGCGGCGCTCCGCCGCGCGAAAGGCTGAGACTCGATGACCACCATTCAAGGCATGCCCAACCTGGGCCCGGGCCTGCGCCTGCACCTGAACGAGAACACCGCCGGCTGCTCGCCGCGCGTGCTCGAGGCCATCCGCGCCATGACGCCGCTGGACATTTCCACCTACCCCGACTACGAGTCCGCGGTTCGCGAGACCGCCGCGTATCTCGGCGTCGATCCCGACTGGCTGGTGCTGACCAACGGCCTGGACGAAGGGCTGCTGCTCACGGCCATCGCCTATCTCGGGCAACGGACCCCCGAGGCGCTGGTGGCCTTGGGCGCTCCGCCGACGACGCTCAGCGGGCAACCCGAGCAGATCCTGGCCCTGCCGGCCTTCGAGCCCTACACCATCAACGCCGTGGCGCTCGGGGCCCGCACCGTGGCGCTGCCGATGGACCCCACGTTTGCCTATCCGACCGACGCGGTGCTCGCTGCCGTCGGCCCGAACACCCGCCTGGTGCACGTGAACACGCCCCACAACCCCAGCGGCCAGTCGGTGGGCGAAGCCGACGTGCGCCGCGTCGCCGAGCGCGCCAGCCAGGCGCTGGTGCTCGTCGACGAGGCGTATCACGACTTCGGCGGCGTGAACCTGCTGCACCTCACCCGCGAGTATCCCAACGTGATGGTGGGCCGCACCTTCTCGAAGGCCCACGGGCTGGCCGGGATGCGCGTCGGCGTGCTGATTGCGCCGCCGGCGATCCTCGCGCCGATCCGCTACGTGATGCCGATCATGAACCTCAACGTCGTGGCCGTGGCGGCGCTGCGCGCGGCCCTCACCGACGCGGAGTACGTGCCGTGGTCGGTGGCCCAGGCCACCGCGTCCAAGTCGCTGCTCTACGAAGCGCTCGACCGGCTCGGTCTGAAGTACTGGAAGAGCAGCGCCAACTTCGTGCTCGTCGACGGCGGCGACCGGACGCCGGAGCTCGTGCGCGGCATGATCGCGCGCGGTGTGCTGGTGCGCGACCGCAGCCGCGAGCCGGGCTGCGCCGGCTGCTTCCGCGTAACCGCCGGGGTCGTCGAGCACACGCGTGCCGCCGTGGCCGCGCTGGAGGAGCTGTGCGCAAAGCCCTGATCGACCGCAAGACCGCGGAAACGCACGTGAAGATCGCCCTCACCCTCGAGGGACGGGGGCGCTTTGCCAACCACACCGGCGTGCGCTTCCTCGACCACATGCTGGACCTGGTGGCGCGCCACGGCGCGTTCGACCTGGCCGTGACCGCCACCGGCGATCTCGACGTCGATCAGCACCACACCGTGGAAGACATCGGCATCGCCCTCGGACAGGCGGTGGACCAGGCCCTCGGCGATCGCAAGGGCATCAACCGCGCCGGCTACTTCGTGATGCCGATGGACGAGACGCTGGCGGTGGTGGCCATCGACCTCGGCGGACGCCCGCACACGGTGGTCGACACCAAGGTGCGGGTGCGGCTGGTGGGCGACCTGCAGACCGAACTGGTGACCGACTTCTTCGAAGGGTTCGCCACCGGGGCCCGCGCCAACGTGCACGTGAAGGTGATGCACGGCCGCTCCAATCACCACAAGATCGAGGCGAGCTTCAAGGCCTTCGCCCGGGCGCTGCGCGTGGCCTGCGCCCGAGACGCGCGCATGGCCAAGATGCTGCCGAGCACCAAGGGGCTGCTGTGAGCATCGCGCTCGTCGACTACGGCGCCGGCAACCTCACCTCGGTACGCAAGGCGCTGGCGGCCGTCGGGGCCGAGGTCTACACGCCCGCCGGTCCGGGCGACATCGCCTCGGCCGCCGGCGTGATCGTGCCCGGCGTCGGCCACTTCGGATCCACGCGCACGCTCGACCGGGCGTGGCGTCACGCCATCCTGGAGCGGCTCGACGCCGGTAAACCCCTGCTCGGCATCTGCGTGGGGCTGCAGTGGCTCTTTGCCGGCAGCACCGAAGCGCCCGACGTGCCGGGCTTCGGCGTGTGCCAGGGGCTGTGCGAGCGGCTGCCGGACACCGCGCCGGGCACCGGCCTGCGCCAGAAGGTGCCGCACGTGGGCTGGAACACGTTGTCGTTCCCCCGCCCGTCGCCGCTCTTTGCCGGCATCGGCGAGGGCGCGCACGTCTACTACACGCATTCGTATGCGGCGCCGCTGGCGCGCGGCACCGTGGCCACCAGCAACTACGGCGTGGAGTTCACCGCCGCCGTGCAGGAGGGGCTCGTGTCGGGGGTGCAGTTCCATCCGGAGAAATCCGGCGCGGTTGGCCTGCAGGTGCTGCGCAACTGGCTGACGGAGGTGCGGTGATGCTGGCCAAGCGCATCATCGCCTGCCTCGACGTGCGCGACGGGATGGTCGTCAAAGGGGTGCAGTTCGAGGGGCTGCGCGCCGCCGGCGACCCGGCCGACCTGGCGCGGCGCTACGACGTCGAAGGCATCGACGAAGTGGTGATCCTCGACGTGACCGCCACGCTCGAAGCGCGGCAGGCGCGGGCGCACACCATCCAGATGGTGGCCCGCGAGCTGTTCCTGCCGCTGTGCGTCGGCGGCGGCATCCGCACCGAAGCCGACGCGGCCGCGGCCATCGAGGCCGGCGCCGACAAGGTCAGCCTCAACTCGGCGGCCCTGGCCGATCCCGCGCTCGTCACCCGCCTGGCCGAACGCTACGGCAGCCAGGCGGTGGTCGTCGCCATCGACGCCAAGAACGTCGACGAACACTGGATCGCCTACACCCGCAGCGGCTCGGCGGCGTCCACCCGCGACGTCGTGGCCTGGGCGCGCGAAGCGGCCGACCGCGGCGCGGGCGAGATCCTGCTGACGTCGATGGATCGCGACGGCACCAAGTCCGGCTTCGACTGCGCGCTCACGGCCGCGGTCTCGGATGCCGTCGCCATCCCGGTGATCGCCTCGGGCGGCGCCGGCTCGTTCGAGCACTTCGCCGAGGTCTTCACCACCGGTCATGCCGACGCCGCGCTGGCGGCGTCGATCTTCCACTTCAACACGCACGGGGTCGCCGACCTGAAGCAGTTCCTCAGCGCGCGCGCCATCCCCATCCGTTTGTAACGGGGCCTGTCACACGTAGCAGATTCTGCAGCGCGCTGAGTTGTAACCGTGCCAGGCCCCGTTACAAATCAAGCCAGAGCGGTCTTGAACAACACGAGCTGGCGCGACCAGGCGCGCTCGGCCAGTGCCTTGTCGTAGACCGCCGAGTCGGGCGGACACCAGCCGTGAGCGGCGGCGTAGACCTCGATCTCGGCGGGCAGCTTGGCCGTGGCGAAGGTTTCCTTCAGCACGTCCTTGGCCGCCGGATCGCGCTGGTCGTCGTTCTCGGCGACGGCAAACAGGAACGAGCGCCTTCATCTTCGGCACGAGCAGGTGCGGGCTGTCGGGCTCCTTGGTGACCAGGCCGCCGCCGTGGAACGAGGCGCCGGCCCCGATGCGATCCGGCACCGCCGCGGCGGTGCGCATCACCATCGGGCCGCCCATGCAGTAGCCGGTGGTGCCGATCTTGCGGCGCCGGTCCACCGCCGCCTGGCCGTCGAGCCAGGCGACGAACGCCCTGGCGTCGGTGACGTGCGTCGTGGCGTTCAGCGCCTGCGCCAGCGGCATCACGGCGTTGCGGACGGCCGGGTCGGCGAAGCTCGCGCCCGCGGCCACCACCGGCGCCTTCTTCATCCGGTAGAACGGGTTGACGACCAGCACCGCGTAGCCCGATTCGGCCAGCCGCTTGCCCATCTGGCGGAACGCCGGGCGCAGGCCGAGGATGTCGGGCCACACGAGCACGGCGGCGGTGGCTCCGCTGGCCGGATGAACGAAGTAGCAGTCGGCCTGGCCGTCGGGAGTCGTGACGGTGACGTCGGTCTCGGTCACGGCCTGGGCGTCGGCGGCACGCGGCAGCATGAAGGTCATGCCGGCGCCGAGCGAGACCGCGCCGAGCTGGCGCCGGGTCAGCTGAGGGAAGCGCGAGTAATTCTCCAGGTCGTGTTCGAAGTTTTCATCGCACATGTCTCGCACTCCTTGAATCGAGCCCCCCGTCGGCCCGCGTTGCAGAAACTGCTGCGCCGCGAATTGTAACGGTGACAGGCCCCGTTACAACTAGGCCGAAGGCCAGAGCCAGCCGAACGCGCCGGCCGTGAGGCACGCGTAGAGCAGGCCGTCGAAGGTGGACTTGAGCGTGGTCGCCACCGAGCGCCGGTACCAGATGGTCATCTGCCACAGGCCCAGGGCGTAGCCCATGAACGCGGTCGTGCCGACGACGCGGAACACGACGAGGTAGTTGCCGCCGGCGGGAATCGTGTGCGAGGCGACGTAGCCCGCAAAGAATGCGACCACCGCGGCGAAGAGGAACCACAGCGCCATTTGCTTGCCCATGAAATTCGTGTCCGGCGGCATCACCGTCAAGGTGGCCACCGGCCCCTTCTTCCATTTGGCCTGGAACGCCGGATCCTTGAAGGCGGCCATGCCGCCGGCGTGGGGCAGGAAGTAGTCGCCCGGGGGGATGCCGATCGGCCCGAGCGCCGCCAGGATGTCGTCTTCCCGCGGCAGCTTGGCGTAATCCGAGTTGTGGTAGCCGAGCGCCATGTGAATCACGGAGCTGGCCACGAAGACCAGGACGGCGGACACGAGCACGGGCAGCCAGAGCGACGACAGAGCGACCATTCGCACCTCCGCGGGGCCGGGCGCGGCCGGATCGGGGCCGCGAGCCGCACATGCTATCAGGGGACGGCGCCGGTTTGGCCTACAATCCCTGGCCATGACCGTAGCCGCCTTGCTGTTGGTTCTGGCCCTCGGCGCCGGGCAGTCTGCGGCGCCGCTCCCGGGCGGGATGCGGGCCCGGCTCTCGCCGCTGCCCACCGACCTGGCCATGCAGGACACCATCGCCGGTCTGGGCGCGGCCAGCGCCTCGCTGGCCGGCGCCACGCTCACCGTGGACGGCACCTACAAGGGCCTGCGCTCGCCGGCCACCATCGTGCGCGTCTTCGACAGCCCCAAGCCGGGCATGCGCGGCGCGCTCGTCGGCGAGTTCCCGGCCGGCGGCGGCACGAGCGGCGCGTTCAAGGGCACGGTCACGCTCACGCGCGAGCAGGCCGCGGCCTTCGCCCAGGGGCTGCTCTACGTGCAAGTCCACAGCGAGAAAGCACCGGACGGCAATCTGTGGGGATGGCTCATGGCCCCGAAGGGACGACGCTGATGACCCGACGACACCTCGCCACCGGATGGCTCACGATGGCCGCGGCCGGACTGGCCGTAGCCCTGGCGGGCACCGCCGACACCGTGCTCACCGCCGACGTCGCGGGAACCGGGCCGAGCGCCGATGCCAGCGCGGCGCAGACGCCCCCGGGCGGCATCTTCACCGCGGCGCAGGCCGCCGCCGGACAGGGCACCTACCAGGCGCGCTGCGCCTCGTGCCACCTGGCCGACCTGGGCGGCCGCAACGAGGCCTCGCCGCTGGCCGGCGCCTCGTTCATGAACGTGTGGCGGACGCGGTCGACCAAGGAACTCTTCGACTACATCCGCACGTCCATGCCGCCGGGCGGCGCCACGCTCGGCCTCGATGAATACGTGAACGTCACCGCCTTCATCCTGCAGGTCAACGGCGCCACCGCGGGCGCCACCGCGCTGGCGCCGGACACGGCGGTGGCCATCGGCACCGTCGCCACCGGCGTGCGGCCCACGACCCTGGCCGCGGCTGGCGCGGCCGCACCGGCGCGGCCGGCCGGACCGCCGCCGCCGCGCGGCCTCTACGTGCAGGGCGAGGTGCCGCGCTTCACCGCGGTGACCGACCAGATGCTGCGCACGCCGCCGGCCGGCGACTGGCTGATGGCGCGGCGCAACTACCAGGCGTGGAGCCACAGCCCGCTCGACGACATCACGCCCGCCAACGTCGGCTCGCTCACCCTGGCCTGGGCCTGGAACATGAACGAGGGCGGCTCCAACCAGCAGATGCCGCTCGTGCACGACGGCATCGTCTACCTCACCAACACGATGAACGAGGTGCAGGCCCTCGACGGCGCCACCGGCGAGCTGATCTGGGCCAATCAGGTCGGCCCCAACCGCGCCATCGGCTTCGGGTCGATGCGCAACCTCGCCATCTACGACGACAAGATCTTCCTGGCCACGACCGACGCGCGCCTGGTGGCCCTTGCCGCCCGCACCGGCAAGCTGGTGTGGGAAACGACCATCGCCGACGCCACCAAGGGCTTCTCCAACACCAGCGGCCCGATCGTGGTGAAGGGCAAGGTGATTCAGGGGCTGCAGGGCTGCGACCGCTACCGCGAGGAACGCTGCTTCATCAGCGCCTACGACGCCCAGACCGGCAAGCTGGCCTGGAAGTTCCACACCGTCGCGCACGAGGGCGAACTCGGCGGCGACACCTGGAACAACCTGCCCGACATGATGCGGCAAGGCGGCGAGACGTGGATTGCCGGCAGCTACGATCCCGACGTCGACCTCACCTTCTGGGGCGTCGCGCAGGCCAAGCCGTGGATGCCGGTGAGCCGCGGCACGCGGCCGTTCGACGCCGCGCAGCATACGGCCTCCACCGTGGCGCTCGATCCCGCCACCGGGCAGCTGGCGTGGCGCTTCCAGCACCTGCCGGGCGAGACGCTCGACCTCGACGAGGTGTTCGAACGCGTCTCGGTCGACGCCGGCGCGCAGCAGGCGCTCTTCACCATCGGCAAGTCGGGCATCCTGTGGAAGCTGGATCGCAAGACCGGGGCGCTGCTCGACTTCACCGAGACCATCTTCCAGAACGTTTACACCGACATCGACAAGAAGACCGGGCGCGCCACCTACCGCGGCGACATCCTGGAGCAGAAGCTCGATCAGTGGATCCTGTCGTGCCCCAGCACCGAGGGCGGCCACAACTGGCAGGCGATGACCTATCACCCCGGCACGCAGGCGCTGGTCATCCCGCTGGCGCAGTCGTGCATGGAGATCGCGCCGCGCAAGGTGGAACAGGTGGCCGGCCAGGGCGGCACGGCGGCGGCCCGCCGCTTCTTCGAGATGCCGGGCAGCGACGGCAACATCGGCAAGCTCGCCGCCTACGACACGCGCACGCTGAAGGAGCTGTGGAGCGTGGAACAACGCGCGCCGTTTCTGACCGCGGCGCTCTCGACCGGCGGCGGCCTGGTCTTCATCGGCGACCTCGACCGCTTCTTCCGCGCCTACGACGTGAAGACCGGCAAAGTGCTGTGGCAGACGCGCCTGGGCACGTCGGTGCAGGGCTTCCCCGTGTCGTTCAGCGCCAACGGCAAGCAGTATGTCGCGGTCACGACCGGACTGGGCGGCGGCAGCCCGCGTCTGGTGCCGCGCACCCTGGCGCCGGAGATCAACCACCCGTCCACGGGCCACGTGCTCTACGTGTTCGAGCTGGCCGCGCGCTGATCCGCCGCCGTCGTGCGGGCGCGCCCTCACCGCCGCGCCAGCGCGGCACAGCTGAGCCGTGGGCCCGCGTCGCGAGGGCCGGGAAGCGCACGATATACTGCGCCGTGCGCCCTGCCGCCTCGGCTCAGCTGCTGCCATGAATCGGATGACTACCGGTGCGTTCGACCGGGCGGGACCCCATCAGGCCGCGACGCGGCTCCGCCAGTTGCTCGAGCAGCAGCGGGAGCGCAATGCCGCCGCGCCCGGCGACGGCCGTGTAGACGGCGAGGCGGAGCAGCTGGAGCTGGCCGCGCTCGTCGAGGAACACGCCCGCCTCTTCGAGATCACGCTGTCGTCGATCGTCGACTTCGCCTACATCCTCGACCGCGACGGCCGCTTCCTCTACGCCAACAAGCCGCTGCTCGACTTGTGGGGGCTCGGGCCCGGCGACGCAGTCGGCCGGAACTTCTTCGACCTCGACTACCCGCCCGACCTCGCGGCCCGCCTGCACCGCCAGATTCAGGAGGTGGTGGCGACCGGCACGACCGTGCGCGACGAGACGCCCTACACGAGCCCGACCGGGACGCAGGGGGTCTACGAGTACATCTTCACTCCGGTGTGGGGCGCCGATGGCCGTGTCGACGTGGTGGCCGGGTCGACGCGCGACATCACGGCGCGGAAGCGCACCGAGCTCGAGCTCGAGAGCATCGTCGCCCGCCACCGCTTCCTGCTCGCGCTCGACGACGCCCTGCGGCCCCTG
This sequence comes from uncultured Acidobacteriota bacterium, assembly GCA_963834325.1. Classification (GTDB taxonomy): domain Bacteria; phylum Acidobacteriota; class Vicinamibacteria; order Vicinamibacterales; family UBA2999; genus CADEFD01. The sequence continues at coordinate 1,175,275 of CAWIBL010000011.1, read as the reverse complement.
GTCGAGCCCGCCGAGATCACCGAGCGCGCGGCGGCCCTGCTCGGCGCGCACCTGCGGGTGAGCCGCTTGGCCTACGCCACCGTCGAGGACGACGGCGAAGCGTTCCTGGTCACCGGCGACTACCTCAGCGGCCGCGCGCGCGGCGCGGAACGCCATCTCTTCGACCAGTTCGGCGCCGTCTGCCTGCGCCTGATGCGTGCCGGGGAGCCCTACGTCGTCACCGACAGCCACGACTCGCGCGTCGACGAGGGCGACCGGGCAGCCTTCGCGGTTGCCGGCATCCGCGCCGTGGTCTGTGTGCCGCTCCTCAAGTCGGGCCGTTTCGTGGCGGCCATGGCCGTGCACGACGACACGCCCCGGGCCTGGAGCGACGCCGAGGTGCAGCTGGTCCAGCAGGTGGCCAGCCGCTGCTGGGAATCGATCGAGCGGGCGCGGCTGATGCGGACGCTGCAGGAGCGCGCGGCGCAAACCGAGCGCGAAGCGCGCGAGCAGTCCGAGGAGCAGAAGCGCCTGCTCTATTCGCTGTTCCTGCAGGCGCCGACGCTCATCGCCATCCTGCGCGGTCCCGACCACGTCGTCGAACTGGCCAACCCGCGGATCTGCGCCGCCTGGGGACGCCCGCTGGAGGCGGTCAAGGACCGGCCGCTCTTCGAGGGGCTGCCCGAACTGCGCGACCAGCCCTTCCGCACCCTGCTGGGCGAGGTCTTCACGAGCGGCCTGGCCCATGTCGGCACCGAAACGCCGGCGCAGTTCGACCGCGGCGGCACGACCGAGACGCTCTACTACAACTTCGTCTACTCGCCGTTCCGCAACGTGGCCGGCGAGATCGAAGGAGTCTTCGTCATCGCCTCCGACGTGACCGTGCAGGTCCGCGCCCGCCAGGAACTCGACGATCTACGCCTCGCCGCCGAGGCCGCCAACCGCGCCAAGGACGAATTCCTGGCCATGCTCGGGCACGAGCTGCGCAATCCGCTGTCGCCGATCCTGACCGCGCTGCAACTGATGAAGCTGCGCGGCGAGGCCTCGAACGAGCGGGAGCGCATCGTCATCGAGCGGCAGGTCCGCCACCTGACGCGCCTCATCGACGATCTGCTCGATGTTTCGCGCATCGCGCAAGGCAAAGTCGAGCTGCGCACCGAGGTCATGGAGCTGGCCGACGTGGTCGCCAAGGCCCTCGAACTCACCGCGCCGCTCTTCGAGGAGCGGGCGCACCGGGTGACGGTGGCGGTGCCGGGCTCGGGCCTGCGCGTGGAAGGCGATCCGACCCGGCTCGCCCAGGTCGTGTCCAACCTGCTCTCGAACGCCGCCAAGTACACCGATCGCGGCGGGCTCATCACGGTGCTCGCCCGGGCCGAGGACGAGGCCGTGGTCCTGACCGTGACCGACACCGGCATCGGCGTCAGCCCCGACATCGCCCCGCAGCTCTTCGAGCTGTTCGTGCAGGGCCGCCAGCAGCGCGACCGGCCGGCCGGCGGGCTCGGGCTCGGCCTGGCGATCGTGCGTAATCTCGTCGAGCAGCACGGCGGCACCGTGTGGCGTGCACAGCGACGGACCGGGCCACGGCAGCGAGTTCACCGTGCGGCTGCCGCGAGTCGAGAACCAGCCGCGCGCCAAGTCCCCGTCGGGGGTGCGTCCGCCAGCGCGCGCGGGCGTGAGCCGCCGCGTGCTGGTCGTCGACGACAACGAGGACGCCGCGCGCAGCCTGGCCGAACTGCTCGAAGCGCGCGGCCACACCACCTGCGTGGCCCACGACGGCCCCTCGGCCATCAGCGCCGCCACCGAGTTCCGTCCCGATTTGGGCGTGCTCGACATCGGCCTGCCGGTGATGGACGGCTACGAGCTGGCCGGACGGCTGCGGGAGCTGCCGGCGCTGGCCGGCATCACGCTGGTGGCGCTGACCGGCTACGGCCAGGACGTCGACCGCGAACGCTCGAAGGCGGCTGGCTTCCGCGCCCACCTGGTGAAGCCCGTGGACCTGCGCGTCATGGAAGAGGCACTGGCGGAGCGGCCCGCCGATGGCTAGAATCGAAAGTTCCTGGAGGCCCTGGTGAACGCACACGACTCTCTGACGGCACCGATGGCGGGCGCCGATTCGCGTACCGTTGGCGGCGTCCAGCTCGACATCGTGCGGACCGGCGCGGGGCGCATCAAGCGCGCCATCTATCCGGCGGGCTTCCGCTGGTCGACGCACATGAAGCCGATCACCGGCACCGACACCTGCATGCACGCGCACGTGGGCTTCCTGGCGCGCGGCCGCATCCATGTCCATTTCCCGGACGGCTGCGTGCAGGAGTACGCGGCGCCGGCGGCCCTGGCCATCGAACCGGGCCACGATGCCTGGGTGATGGGCGACGAGCCGGCGGTGCTCATCGAGGTCGACTTCGAAGGCGACACCATCGCCCGCTTCGAATTGCCGGCGGACCACCGGCACGCCTGAGGTGCGCGTTCCCCCTGGCCTTGGCGCCGCGGCGCTGCTGCTGATCCTGGCGGCGCAGCCAGCGCGCTCGCACGCGCAGCGCGCCGCCATCGGCGAGGCCGTCAGGGACTTCGTGTCGGTCGACGCGCCGGTCGTGGCCCTGGTGAACGCGCGGGTCATCGACGGCACCGGCGCCCCGGCCCGCGACGGCTACACGATCGTGCTGCGCGACGGGATCATCGCCGCGCTGGGCCCCTCGGCCGCCACCTCCCCGCCCCCGGGCGCGCAGGTGATCGACCTCACGGGCAAGAGCGTCATGCCCGGCCTGGTGATGGTGCACGAGCACCTCTATTACCCGACCGGCCCCGGCGTCTACGGACAGCTCGGGCAGAGCTTCGTGCGCCTGTATCTGGCTGGCGGGGTGACGACGATGCGCACCGGCGGCAACATGAACGGCTTCATGGATCTGTCGCTCAAGAAGCGTGTCGAGGCCGGCGAGGTCGCCGGTCCGGCCATCGACGCCACCGCACCCTACGTCAACGGCCCGAACCCCTTCCTGCAGATGACCACGCTCGACACCGCCGCGGCCGCCACGCGTCACGTCGACTACTGGGCCGAGGCCGGGGCCACGTCGTTCAAGGCCTACATGCAGATCTCGCGCGCCGCCCTCGGCGCCGCGGTGCAGGCCGCGCACGCGCGCGGCATGAAGGTCACCGGCCACCTGTGCTCGGTCACCTACGCCGAAGCCGCCGGATTGGGCATCGACAACCTCGAACACGGTTTCCTGGCCGCCACCGATTTCGTGCCCGGCAAGACCCCCGACCAGTGCCCGGGCCAGGGCCGGGGCCAGCAGACGGTGGCCGCCGTCGACCCGCAGGGCGCGCCGTTCAAGGCGCTGGTGCAGACGCTGATCAGCAAGGGCGTGGCCCTGACCTCCACGCTCACCGTCTTCGAGACCTTCACCCCCGGCCGGCCGCTGCCGCCCGGCCTCGACGTGCTCACGCCGCCGCTCAGAGCCCAGTTCGAACGCACGCACGCGCGGACCGCCGCCAACCAGGACTCGGTGTATCGCACGCTGTTCCCGAAGGCGCTCGTGCTGGAACGCGAGTTCGTCCGCGCTGGCGGCGTGCTGCTGGCCGGCACGGATCCCACCGGCGGCGGCGGCGTCATCCCGGGATTCGCGAATCAGCGCCAGCTCGAACTGCTGGTCGAGGCCGGCTTCACGCCGCTCGAGGCCATCGCCATCGGCACGCGCAACGGCGCGCGTTACCTGGGTCGCGAGGGGCGCATCGGCACGCTGGCGCCAGGCAAGCAAGCGGATCTCTTGGTCGTGGCGGGGGATCCATCGCGCGTCATCGGCGACGTCCGCAAGGTGGAAACGGTGTTCCGGCAAGGCGTGGGCTTCGATTCGCGGAAGCTCATCCAGTCGGTGTCGGGTCAGGTCGGGCTGTGGTGAGCACCGCCCAGGCCGGACCGCGGGGATTGGGAACCAGGGGCTGGGGACCAGGAACGGGGACGAGAGTGATGTCTACAGGGAGTGCCGGGTGCTGATTCCGTCGATCGATCTCAAGGGCGGGCGCATCGTGCAGCTCGTGCAAGGCGAGAAGCTCGCGCTCGAGTCCAGCGACGTCGACGGCTGGATCGAACGCTTCGCGAGCTTCCCGGCGGTGCAGCTCATCGACCTGGATGCGGCCATGGCCGTGGGCAACAACGACGCGCTCGTGCGCTACATCGCGGCCCGGCTGCCGTGCCGGGTCGGCGGCGGCATCCGCACCGCGGCCCGCGCCCTCGAACTCATCGAGGCCGGGGCCACGCACGTGATCGTCGGCTCGTCGCTCTTCCGCGGCGGCCGCGCCAAAGACCCGCAGGACCAGCCGGTCAACCTCCCCTTCGCGCAGGAACTGGCGCGCGCGGTGGGCAACGAGCGCATCGTCGGCGCCGTCGACAGCAAGGGCGGCCAGGTGGTGATCCACGGCTGGAAGACGTCGCTGCCGATCACCGCGGTGGAGGCGGTCACGGCGCTCGAGCCCTACTGCAGCGCGTTCCTCTACACGCACGTGGACCGCGAAGGCCTGATGCAGGGCACCGACATCCCGGCCATCCTGGCGGTGGCGCGGGCCACGTCACGGCCGGTGATTGCCGCCGGCGGGATCACGACGCGCGAGGAGATCGATCTCTTGCAGGAGCACGGCGTGCACGCCGTGGTGGGGATGGCCATCTACACCGGGCTGCTGGCGCTCGACTGACCGTCAGCTGATGAAGGCCACGGCCCGCACGGCTTTGGCGACGATGAAGATCCGGTCGTTGTTCGACTGCGGATCGGCCGGCGTCAGGAAGAAGCCGGGCCGCGCCGCGTCGTAGGCGGTGGTGGCGCCAACCAGGGTCTCGCCGTCCTTGAAGACCACCTGGAGCTTCCGCCCCGGCACCAGTTTGTCGAAGGCCTTCTTCTCGATGTAGTGCCGGTTGCCGTCGTGGTCTTTGACGAAGAAGACCGCCTTGAGGGCCGGGATGCCGACCCGTACCGGCGGCTGCCCGGGGTCCGGCGGGATGACGTGGAAGAAGTCCCGGGTGACCGAGAAATCCTGCGTGGTGCCCTTGACGACGCGCCCATCCGCGAACCGCGCCACGACCCGGTTGTGAATCTGCATGAGCCCTCGGCGGCGATGCCGTCTCGACGGCGCAGCTTACCGTACGCGGCGGCTCACGGACCTGGGCCGGCGGCCGCATCCCGTATGATCGCCTGGTCCGATGGCTGATGTCGCCCGCATCGTCGCCTCCTACACGGCGGCGTCCGACCACTTCGACGCCCTGCCCTTCTGGCACCACTACGGCCGGCGCACCATCGAACGGCTCGACCTGCGCCCCGGCGCGAGCGTCGTGGATTTGTGCTGCGGCACGGGCGCCTCGGCGCTGCCCGCGGCGGAGCAGACCGGGCCTACCGGCCGGGTCCTGGGCCTCGACCTGACCCCGGCGCTGGTCGCGCAGGCCCGGTTCGAGGCTGCGGCCAGGGGCTCTCGTGGGCCGAGTTTCGCGTCGGCGACGTGGCCGACCTGACCCTGCCGCCCGCCTCCGTCGACGCGGTGGTCTCGGTGTTCGGCCTGTTCTTCCTCGACGACATGGCCGGCGTGCTCCGCCGCGCCTGGAGCTGGCTGGCGCCGCGCGGACAGCTGGCCGTGACCGTCTGGGGCCAGGTGGTGCTGTCGCCGGGTGAGCCCTACTTCTGGGAGGCGGTGCGGCGCGAGGACAGCACGCTGGAAGAAATCAGCCCGGCCGACAGGCTGGCCGAGCCCGGCGCGCTCGAGGCGCTCTTTGCCGCGGCCGGCACGGCCCCGCCCGGCGTGACGACGGAGCGGTGGCGCATGCCGCTGGCCTCGCCCGAGGCATTCTGGCCGGTGATCATGGGCACGAGCAATCGCGGCGTGTTCGACGCGCTGCCGCCCGATGCCCGGCGCCGAGTGAAGGACCACGTGCTGGAGAGGCTGCGCGCCGACGGGTCACCGCCCTCGAGATGGAGGCGCTCGTGGCCATTGCGCGCCAAGGGTCTGTCACCGAGCCAAGCATCGCGCGAGGTGACTGACCCGGCCGGCGTTTGTCACCGAGCCAGTATTGCGGGACGTGACTGACCCGGCCGTCCCGCCCCCTACCGCAACGGCGGCGTCGAGGCCGGCGGCCGCCGATGCCGGGTGACCTGCTCGAACGCGTAGGCGGCGCCGAGCAGCATGGGCTCGCTCCACGCCCGGCCGAAGAACGTGATCCCGGCCGGCAGCAGGCCGCCGCGGGTGTAGCCCATCGGCACCTGCACGGACGGCCACCCGGTGACCGGCGAGAAGAACTGGCTGTTGTCGCCGCCCGGCGTGTTCAGGTCGCCGATGAGACGCGGCGGATTGCTCCACGTCGGATAAACGTAGGCGTCGAGCGTGTTGGTGTCCATGGTCTTCAGCACGGCGGCGCGCACCTGATCGCGATAGGCCGCTTCGGCCACGCAATCGGGCGTGCCCGGCCCGTTGGCTGGCCCCTGCTCGGTCTGCTCCAACTGCCGCCGCACCGTCGGGTGGAACTTCCCGCCCTTCACCACCTCCGACAGATCGGCGACCGGCACGCGGCCTCGGCGCGCCGCCAGGAACTGGTTGAGGTCGTACTTGAAGGCCTGACACGAGATGCCCGCCGGGCGCTTGATGGCCTCGAGGCCCTCGACGGGAACGGGGTCGACGACGACGGCGCCGGCGAGCTTCAGGTCGTCCACCGCGCGCATGAAGACCTGCACCATCTCCGGATCGGTCGTGTCGCGCTCGTAGGCCTGGCGCAGCACGCCGATGCGCAATCCGCGTAGCGCGTCGCGCTTCAAGGCGTCGGCATAGTTGGGCACGGCCCGTCCGCGCGCCACCGAGGTGGCCGGGTCGTTCGCATCCTCGCCCACGACCACCTGGAACACGGCGGCCACGTCGGCGACGGTGCGGGCCATCGGGCCAGCGATGTCGGCCAGCAGGTTCAGCGGGAAGACGCCAGCGCGGCTCGTCAGGCCCATCGTCGAGCGGATGCCGACGAGCGCCTGGTGCGACGACGGCCCGCGGATCGAGTTGCCCGTGTCGGTGCCGAGCCCGATGGCGCCGAAGCTCGCGGCCACGGCCGCGGCGGTGCCGCCGCTCGATCCCGCGGTGACGCGGTCGAGCGCGTAGGGGTTCTTGGTGTAGCCGGGCAGGATCGAGCTCACCGTCTCGTTGGGCGTGAACGCCCACTCCGCCAGGTTCGACTTGGCCAGCACGATCGCGCCGGCCGCCTTGATCCGCGCCACCTGGAAGGCGTCCGTGCGTGGGCACGTAACCGGCGAAGGTCAGCGAGCCGTTCGAGGTCTGCAGCCCGACCGTCTCGAAGTTGTCCTTCACGATCATCGGCACGCAGTGCAGCGGACCCGCCGGACCGCTCGCCTTGAAGCGCGCGTCGAGGGCGTCGGCCTCGGCCAGCGCCTTGGGATTCACCGTGACGATGGCGTTGATGCCCGGCCCGTTCTTGTCGTAGGCCTCGATCCGCCGGAGATACTGATCGACCAGGCCGCGGCAGGTGATCCGTCCGGCCCGGAAGGCCGCGTGGATGTCGGCAATCGACGCTTCTTCCACCTGGAACGGCGGCGGCGCCTGGGCGCGGAGCGGCGCCAGTGACAAGACGGCGGTGGCGGCAATCAGCGCAGCAGCAACGGGAATACGCACGCGCCGATCATACGACGAGCGTCCGGAGCGAGCCAGTAGCCCTCGACCTCCAGATGCGGTGAGGCGCTGAGCAGGTCGATCAGGCCGCGCGTCAATCAGGAATTCGCCGTCTGCCGCACGGCGCGTCAGCGCGCCAGAAAGGCCGCGATCTGCTGGTTGATGAAGGCGGCGTCGGCCGGGTTCCCGCCGCCGCCGGCCGAGTGCCCCCATAGCGACGGGATTGGCGTGAAGGTCGAGTGCTTCAGGAACTGCTGCTCGTAGCGGGCATCGCCGATGGGAAAATACAGGTCGGTCTCGCACGGCATGTAGAGCACGCGGGCCGTGATCGACTGCAGCGCCTTCTGGTGGTCGCCGTTGAAACCCGGCGTGCCGCCGACGTCGTGCTTCTGCCAGGTGCGGGCGTGCAGGATGAGGTTGTTGGGATCGCGGACCGAGTCGCGGGCAATGCGCGCGGCCAGGGCCGCCTCCACGGTGGACGACTGCGGCTTGAACAGCTCGCGCCGCCACCATTCCTGGGACCACACCCACGCCGCCCAGTGCGTGGACCACGCCGCCATGCCCTTCAGGGGCGGCGAGGTGTAGCGTCCGTCGGCGAAGGCGGGATCGGCGGTGAGGGCGCGGATGGCGCTTTCCAGCCGCACGATGCCGTGCGGATAGGTCACGGCGGTGCCGCACCACGGCACGATGCCGTCCATGAAGTCCGGGTGCGAGACGGCCCACTGGAACGCCTGCTCGGCGCCCATCGAGAAGCCGACGACGGCGCGCGCGTGGGTCACGCCGAGGTGTTCGAGCACACGCCTGCGAGGCCTCGACGTTGTCGCGAATGGCGATGGCCGGGAAATCGGGACCGGCATGCGGAGCCGGCGTGTTGCTGGGGGACGACGAGAAGCCGTTGCCGAACATCTCGGTGGCCACGACGAAGAACTTGGCCGGGTCGAGCGCCTTGCCCGGGCCGATCAGGAAGTCGTAACCGTGGTAGTCGGCACCGTAATACGAGGGCACGAGCACGGCGTTGTCCCTGGCGGCGTTGAGGGCGCCGAAGGTGGCGTAGGCCACGGTGGCCACCGGCAGGACGACGCCGCTCTCGAGGCGATAGTCCTTCAGCGTCAGGAAACGCCGGTTAGGGTCGGACAGGCGGCGTCTGCGCCGAAAGGACGGCGCCGGTGCAGACCAGAACGGCGACGGTGGCGAGCCAGGACTGGGGGGACGACATGCCCGGGATTCTATGCCCGCGGCGCGTCGTGGCGGACGATTTCCGCGCACCGTCCCTCGGCGCTTGGCTAGACTCCGGCCATGAGCCACGAGTTCGCTTTCGAGATGGCCGCCTCCAGCGTCCGCTTCGGCCCGGGCGTGACCGCCGAGGTCTACGACCGCGTGCGCGTCGAGCCCACCGACGTCCGGCGCGGCATCTGCGGGCGGCCGAGGCCCTCGGCGCCGACGTCACCGGCGTGCGCGAAGCCGACGCCGGCCCCGTGCTGGCCGATCGCATCACCTGCTGTCGCCGCGGCCGGCCGGTCCCGACGAGCTGGCCGCGCTCTTCGAGGACGCGATGGTGGCCTGGTAAGCCGCGTCGATCCGCTACACTGATGGGATGATCGCTCCGAACACGGCCAAACCGGGGCGCAACGAGCCCTGCGCCTGCGGCTCCGGCCGCAAATACAAGCAGTGCTGCCTCCCGGCCGACGAGGCCCTCGCCGCCGCCGCGCGCAAGGTGAAGGCCGAAGTGACGGCCGCCCTCGAGACGCCGGCCGACGCCGTCGAGGCCAGTGCGCCGCGCACGGCCAAGCACCACACCCAGCAGCCGTGGCGCAATGCCACCTCGCGCGGCTTCGTGCCCCGCTCGACCACGCCCCGCAAGTCCGGCGGCAGTTAGCCCCGAAAGGACGCGACTCAGGCCTCGGACGCTGGCTCCGGGTCTTCACCCAGCCCGCTGATGTAGGCGACCACCATCTGGCGGGCGCCCGGGCGCGTGTAGACATCGGCCCGCCGCGACGCCATCACCCCAGCGATCACCTCGGCCACTTCCTCGGCGCTCTGCGAATTCGGCAGGGTGCGCGAATCGGGACCGCCGTGCACGGCGTTCACGCCGAACTCCGTGCGCACCACGCCGGGGGATACGAGCGACACCTGGATGCCGGGGTGGGTGGCGGCCAACTCCTCGCGGACGTTGGCCGTGAGCGCGTTCAGAAAGTGCTTGGCGCCACTGTAGGCCGAGCGGAAGGACGCCAGCGGCACGCGCCCGAGCAGTGACGACACGTTGATGATGTGGCCGCGGCCGTGCTCCTTGAAGTGCGGCAGCACCGCCTGCATGCCGTAGAGCGCCGACTTGACGTTGACCCGCATCATGTCGTCGATGTCCTCGTCGGTGAGCTCGGTGGGCGGCCGCGTGATCCCGCGGCCGACGTTGTTCACCCACACATCGATGCGCCCGAAGCGGGTGATGGCCTCGGCCACGACGCGGTCCGCGTCGGTCCGGCGCGTCATGTCGGCGACGATCGCCAGCGCCTCGGGGCCACACCGCCCGCTCACCGCCTCGAGCGCGTCGGCGCGCCGGGCCACCAGCCCCACCGCCTCGCCGTTGGCCGCCAGCCGCTCGGCCAGCGCCGCCCCGATACCGCCGCTGGCCCCCGTGATCACCACCACCCGCTGTGCCATGTCGCCTCCTCCATCATCATCCTCTTGCCGGGGACCGTCGTCGGCGGCAACCTTTTGCCGGCCGGTCCCGTCTGAGAGGGCGAGGTGCTCATGATGCCCGCCCGCCGACTGTCCGCCGTCGTGTTGCTCGTTGGCCTCACCGCCGGGCCCGCTCTGGCGCAGAAAGTCGAAGAACGGGTCGACCGCACCATTCCCTTCCAGCCTGGCGGCACGCTGCGCCTCAAGACCTTCTCCGGCACGGTCGAGGTTCGCGGCACGCCGGGGAACGACGTGGTCATCCGCGCCGTCCGGCGGGGCGAGCCCGACCGGCTGCGCGACGTCCGCTTCGACATCCAGAGCCGCGGCCACACAATCACCATCGACGCCAACGTTCACGACGGGAACCGCGACCACGACAACGTCGTCGAGGCCGACATCGAGATCCAGGTGCCGACGCGGACGCGCCTCGACATCAAGTCGTTCAGCGCGCCGGTCACGGTGCGCGAGGTCGAAGGCGCCGCCGACCTCGACACCTTCAGCGGCCGGGTCGTAGTCGAGGCCGCCACCTGGCCCGAGGGGCAGGCGCTCGACATCAACACCTTCAGCGGCGACATCGACCTGCGGATCACCGCGGACGCCCGCGGCGAGTTCGCCTTCAACACCTTCAGCGGCGAACTCTCGACCGATCTGCCGCTGACCGTGTCGCGGGCGCGGGGCCGGCGCAGCGTGCAGGGCCCGCTCAACGGCGGCGGCAGTGGCCGGGTGCACCTGAAGACGTTCTCGGGCGACGCCTCCGTGCGGCGGTAGCACCGCACGCGTGCCTTGCCGTCGCTCCGGTTGGCGATCCGATCCGTGCGGTTTCGCAGGAAGCGAGCTGTCTGCCACCACGGCGCTATCCTGAAGCGACATGCGCCAGCGCACCACCACGGGGCCCGTGCAGCACGGGCCGTTCGAAACGACGCTCCTCCGCTACCCGGGCAAGGGCGGCTGGCACTTTGCCATCATCCCGAAGACCGTCGCGCCGCCAGCCACGCGGCCGTGGGGGCGCACGCCAGTGACGGCCACCGTCGACTCCCAGACGTGGGCCACCAGCGTGTGGCGTGACACCAAGTCGGACCGCTCGCTGCTGGCGGTGCCCAAGGCGAAGCGGGGACAGAAACGGGACGGCGACACCGTGGTGGTCACCCTGGTGTTCGAGACCGACGACGACTGACCCCCGCCGCCCCGCAGACGCCGCCGGGCACGCTAGCGCGACGCCGCGGCGCGCCGGGCGCGGACGGCCTCGCGCAACGCCGCGGGCAGGCCGGGTTCGGCGGCGAGCTGCTCGTAGACCAGGGCCGCCTGGCCGCTCCGCCCCGACTGCTCGAACCGCGCCGCCAGCGCGAGCGCGTAGGCGAACTGCTCCTCGCCCCCGGCGGTCTGGCCGAGGCGCACGAGGGCGCGGCCGAGCGCGATGTGCGCGGCCGGGCGATCGGGGTTGACGTTCACCGCCGCGCGCAGGTCGTGCAGTCCCTCGTCCACCCGGCCGGCCGCCGCCAGCAGGTCGCCGCGCAAGGTGAGGGCCTCGGCAAAGCGCTTGTCGATGGCCAGCGCCGAGTTCCACTTCCGCCAGCGCCGCATCGAAGTCGCCGAGCTGCAGGTGGCAGATGGCCAGCCACTGGTGCGCGTCGGCGCTGAGCGGCACCTGTTCCAGGTAGTGGCGGAAGTGCCCAGCGGCCTCGCGGTAGCGGCCCTGCGCCCGCGCCGCCTTCCCCAGGATCAGCACGGCGAAGGCATTCCCCGGATCCGCCGCCAGCGTCGCGGCGGCGACGCCAGCCGCCTCGTCGAAGCGGCCGCGATCGAGTGCGGTGTTGGCGGCGCGCAGCCGGTTGAAGACCTCGATCATCGCCTTGGGATCGGGACGCGACAGCGGCTCGTCGGCGCCGCTGGTCCCGCCACCGCCGACGTAGCCCAGGGCGGCCAGCTGGCGCAGCGTCTCGCGGTCGGGGCCGCCGGCCGCAGCGGCGCGAGTCTCGGCGGCCAGCTGCGCATGCAGGGCCCGGCGCATCCGGCCGGTGCGTTCCGGATCGCGCGCCGCCAGGTTGGTCGTTTCGCCCGGGTCGGCGGCCAGGTCGTAGAGCTCCAGCGCCGGCGCCTCGATGAACTTCCACTGCCCGTCGCGCAGCGACCGCAGCGGCGCCCAGTTCATGAACAGCTGCGGAAAATAGGTTTCGGCGTAGGCCGTGGCGGGCGCCTCGCCCGCGCCGCGCACGAGCGGCACCAGGCTGGCGCCCGTGGCGCCCTCGAGCGGCGGCCGGCCGGCCAGGTCGAGCAGCGTGGGCCCCAGATCGATGGCGCGCACGAGCGGCGTGACGCGCCGGCCCGCCGGCAGGCGTCCGGGCCACGCGAGCAGCGCCGGCACCCGCAGGGCCGACTCGTAGACGAACATCCCGTGCGTCTCCTCGCCGTGCTCGCCCAGGCTCTCGCCGTGATCGCCAATGACGGCGACGATGGTGTTGGCCGCCAGACCCTGGTGGCCGAGCGCGTCGAGCAGCGTGCCGACAGCCGCGTCCGCGAAGGTGATCTCCCCGTCGTAGGGCGAGGCGACGCCGCCGGCCGGGGTCGACGGGGCCTCGTAGGGGTCGTGCGGATCGTAGAGGTGCACCCACACGAAGAACGGCGCGGCGGTAGCGCCCGGCGCGGTCGTCGCCGGCGCGCCCGCACCGGCTTGAGGCGCCGCCAGCCAGGCCGCGGCCGCCGCCGCGGTGCGGTCGCCGCGCCGCTCCAGCGCCTCGCTGGTCCGGCCCACCGGCGGGTCGAGCTCGTCGTCGTAGGTGTCGAAGCCGCGTCCCAAGCCGAAGCGCTCGTCGAGCACGAAGGCGCTCACGAAGGCGGCCGTGCGGTAGCCGGCGGCGCGGAAGGACGCGGCCAGGGTCGGCACGTCGGCGCCGACCGGCACGCCGTTGTTGCGCACGCCGTGGGCCATCGGGTTCCGCCCGCTCATCAGGCTGACATGCGACGGCAGCGTCGTCGGCGCCGCCGCCATGGCCCGCTCGAAGAGCACGCCCTCGCCGGCCAGGCGGTCGAGCGCCGGGGTGCGGGCGGGGCCGTAGCCGTAGGCGCCGAGGTGGTCGGCCCGGGTGGTGTCGAGGGTGACGAGCAGCACGTTGGGCGGGCCGCCGGATCCCGCGGGCGCCCCGCACGCCGGCCCGCCACCACAGGCCGCCGGCCGCCAGGCCGGCGACGAGCACGGCCGCCGCCCAGCGCCGGCGCGACGAGCGGCCTGGTGGCGGAGCCGGGGGGTGCCCGGGCGCGTTGGGGTTCGGGGCGGCGTGCGGGCGGGACCTCCGGCTCACGCCGGGCAGGGTACTACGCGGTGCGGCGCGACGTCGTGGAACCACGCGCCCGGCCGGCGGCAGATGCCGCCCGGCCGGGCCTGGAACCCACGAATCGGCCGCTAGCGCGGGGTCGGGACGACGATGGGCGGCAGGTTCTTGCTCTTCAACTGCTCGTTGAAGCCGCCCAGGATGCGGCCCCGCAACGCATCCACCAGCGCCTGCACCTTCTTGACCTCGTCGGCAATCACCTTCTCGGCGGCCAGGTGCTGGTCGGTCGGCTTGAAGTCGCTGCCCGACACGCCGTTGGCGAGGTAGCCGAGCTTGCCGATCAGCTTCGAGCCGAAGCGCACGCCGTCCTGGCCGCCGCCGGTCAGCCGCAGGTCCACGAGGTTCATCTCGAGCGTCGATGAGCTGCTGGCTGAGTGTCGTTGCCGCCGTCTTGCGTGGCGGCATCGGCGCCGCAGCTGGTCGAGGCCGGCCAGCTGGCACGCGCACCGACCTCGATGCTGTGCGACGCATCGCCGCCGCGGTGTTGGCGTGGCCGCGCAGCTCGGCGACGAGCCGGGTCTGCGCCGCGATGTCGGCCTCGGTGCCGCCGGAGTTCGGGTCCTTGCGCACGACGAGCGGCTGCGGTCAGCTCGCGCCCGCCCACCGACAGCTTCACCGTGTAGGTGCCCGGCGGCATCAGCATGGAGAGCCGGCCCGTGCCCGGCGCCGACGCGGCCGTCGAGGCCGGGCCGGACTGCGCCTGCGGCGCGTAGATCGGGGTGGTGCGCAGCCGCACCTCCGCGGTCGGCTCGTCGCGCAGGTCCCAGTGGATGCGGTTGATCCCGGCGCGCGTTCGTGCCCGTCAGCGTCGCGCACCACCGGCTCCTGCGCGTCGAGGATGCGTGACGCTGCACCGGCGCCGCGCCGGCGGCGCCCTTCAGGTAGTAGTTGATCGACGCGCCGTACTGCGGGTTCTCGCCCGTGGTCGGATCGTCGTAGGTCGTGGAGGGCGCGGTGATCGGGCGGAAGCGGTACGCCGCGCGCGGCGGCGAAGAGGTGCGCGTCGGCCGCGCGAGCACCTGCGGCGTGAGCTCGCGCAGCGGCGTCGATGTCGTCGAGGATCCAGAAGCCGCGCCCGTAGGTCGAGATCACGAGGTCGTCGAAGTGCTCCTGCACCACGATGCCCGAGACCGGCGCGTGCGGCAGGTCGTTCTGCAGCGGCTGCCAGTGCTCGCCGTCGTCGAACGACACGTAGATCGCGTTCTCGGTGCCGACGTAGAGCATGCCGCGGCGCTTCGGGTCCTCGTGGATCACCTTGCGCGTAGCTCAGCATGCTCTTGCGGGATGCCGGTGGTGATGCGCCTTCCAGGTCCGGCCGTAGTCGGTGGTCCGGTAGATGAACGGATCGCGGTTGTTCACCTGGTGGAAGTCGACCGTGAGGTACGCCGTGCCGGCGTCGTAGCGCGACGGCGCGATGCTGCGCACCGATGCCCCACGGCGGCAGGCCGGGCAGGTTCGTGGTCACGTTGGTCCACGTCTTGCCGCCGTCGCGCGTGAGCTGCACGAGGCCGTCGTTCGTGCCGACCCAGATCAGCCCCTTCTCGCGCGGCGACTCGGCGATGCCGAAGCACGACGCCGGCGTACTCGACGCCGATGTTGTCGGGGGTGAGCCCGCCCGAGCTGCCCTGCCGGGTCTTGTCGTTGAGCGTGAGGTCGGGGGTGATCACCTCCCAGCTCTGGCCGCCGTTGGTGCGTGCGGTGCACGTGCTGGCTGCCGATGTAGATCGTGTTGTTGTCGTGCGGCGAGATGTGCAGCGGCGCGTCCCACACGAAGCGGTACTTCACGCCTTCGGCGGGCGGGCCGTTCGACTGCTGCGGCCAGACCTCCACGTTGCGGAACTGCCGCCGGTCCTCCTCGAAGCGCACGACGATGCCGCCGACCATCCCCGAGCCCGACGCCGTCGACCAGACCAGCTTCGAGTTGGTCGGATCGGGCGTCGCCCAGCCGCTCTCGCCGCCGCCGACCGAGTGCCACATCCCGCGCGAGATGCCGGCGTCGCCGCCGAAGCCGCTGGCCAGCGCGACTGTTGCGACGGGCCGCGGTACGACGGCTCGTCCTGCTTGTTGCCGAGCACGTTGTAGGGGATCTCGTTGTCCACGGTGACGTGGTAGATCTGCGCGTTGAGCGAGGCGCTGGCGGTACCACGTCCGGCCGCGGTTCTGCGTGATCGACAGGCCCTGGTCGTGCGCCACGATCTGCCGGTTGGCGATTCGTCGGATCGATCCAGATGTCGTGATGGTCGCCGCCGGGCGCCTGCGCCGCGGGGCAGCGACGGTGAGCGTCTGCGCCGCCGTCGATCGACTTGGCGTACGACGCGGTCAGGAAGTACGACCTCGTCTTCGTCGTCGGGCGAGACCGCCATGCGCGAGTAGTAGTGCGCGCGGCCCATCGCGTTCCGGTCGCGCGTCACGATGCGCCAGGTGCTCGCCGCCGTCCTCGGAGCGCCAGAGCTGGCCGCTCTCGGTCGGCTGGCCGTTCCACGGGATGCCGTCGCCGGTCTCGATCAGCGCGTAGACGCGGTCCGGGTTCGAGCGGCGCGATCGCCACGGCGACCTTGCCGACCGGCTTCGTCGGCAGGCCGTTGCCGGTCAGCCGCTTCCAGGTGACGCCGCCGTCGCGCGACGTGAAGAGCCCGCCGCCCGGCCCGCCGCTCGTGCGGCCCCAGGTGTGGATCTCGAGCTGCCACATGCCGGCGAAGAGGACGCGCGGGTTCGTCGGGTCCATCGCGAGGTCGGAGCAGCCGGTGTTCTCGTCGACGAAGAGCACCCGCGTCCACGTCGCGCCGCCGTCGGTGGTGCGGAACACGCCGCGCTCCGGCTGCGGGCCGTAGGCGTGGCCGAGGGCGCAGACCAGCACGATGTTCGGGTCCTTGCGGATGCGATGACGATGCGCGGCGATGCGGCCGGTCTGCTCGAGCCCCATGAGCGTCCACGTCTTGCCGGCATCCGTGCGACTTGTAGACGCCCTGGCCGAGCGAGATGTGGCTGCGGATGTGCGCCTCGCCGGTGCCGGCCCAGACGATGTTCGGGTCCGACGCGACGACGGCCAGCGCGCCGATCGACTGCACCGGCTGGGCGTCGAAGAGCGACGTCCAGTTCACGCCGCCGTCGACGGTCTTCCAGATCCCGCCCGAGGCGGCGCCCACGTAGTAGGTGAGCGGGTCGCCCGGAATGCCGGCCGCCGACGAGAAGCGGTTGCCCTCGGGGCCGATGATGCGCCAATGCAGGTTGCCGTAGACCTCCGGGGCGATCCGCGCCGGCGCCTGGGCGTGTCCCGCGGGCGGGCTGAGCGGCCACGACCGCCGCCGCCGCGAGAATCCACGTGACACGGATGAAGAGTCGGCGCATGACGAACCTCGGAAGGAAAGGGTGGAACGAGAAAGAGCCGCCCGCCCACGCGGGCGTGGCGGCTCTCGTCGAACATCGCGTGGCCGCGGCGCCTAGAACTTGTAGGCGATCGACAGCTGCATCGCGCGCGGCGGATGCCGGTTGAAGCGGTTCAGGTAGTTGGGGCTGTAGGTCTGATTCGCCCCGACGCCCCACTGGGTGTTGGCCGGCGTGTTGAAGACGTTGAACAGGTTGATAGCCGGCTCCAACGACTGGGTGCCGAACTTGAACGTGCGGCCAATCTTCATCTGCAGGTACTTGGCGTCGTCGTTGCGGATCTGGCCGTCGCTACGGGTCGGGCCCACGAAGCGCAGCCGCGTCGCCAGCGGGTTGGGCTGCGTCAAGCCGTTGGCCAGGCGCACCGTCGCCGGGCCGTACTGCGTCACCTGCGGATCGTTGGCGTCGAGGCGCGTGAGCAGCGGGCCGACGTAGCCGCCCGCCTGAATCACGTAGCTGCCGCCGACGCTGATGCCCCACGGCGCCAGCCACTGACCGCCGATGCGCACCGAGAACGGCCGGTAGGCCGCGCCCGACTCGCGGCCGCCGCCGTTCAGCGTGTTGTCGTCGCCGTTGCCGAAGAGCTGCTGTGACAGGTCGCGGTTGTTGGCGAATGCGTCCGGCTGCACGAAGCGGGCCGGGTCGGTGGGATTCCAGGTGCCGGTCAGGTACTGCCACTGCCGCGTGGCGCTGGCGATCACCTGGAAGTTGTGCGACATGTTCTTGGCAAAGGTCATCTCGACCGCGTTGACGACCACGCCCGTCCAGGTGTTGTTGGTTTCCTGGGTGACGATGCCGAGGTTCGGATCGACGCGCCCGAAGCCGCCGAACGGCTGGCCCGGGCCCGAAGGATAGATGCCGTTGATGTCCACTTCGGCGAAGTTGTCCTTGAAGCGGCGCTGCGTGGCGGCCACCCCGACGCTGATCTGGCCGGGGAACTGCCGGTTGAAGCCGACCGAGAACTCGTCGAGGTAGGGCTGGTGCAGGTCTTTGTCGAACAGCAGATTGGGATCGACGCTGCGGGTCGCCGGGGTGAGCACCGACGTGCGGTTCCCGGCTTTGTCGATGTAGGTGTTGGTCTCGTTGACCGCGCCGGTCTGCCCGAAGGTGACGATGTAGTCGCGGCCGTTGACCTGCTCGTAGAGACGCCCGTAGCTGGCGCGGATGACGTTGCGGGCGTCCTCGGTGATGAGATACGAGATGCCGGCGCGCGGCTGCACGGCGGTGCTCTTCTGCCGGTCGATGCCGAGGATCTTGTCCTGGCGCTTGATGAAATCCACGCGCAGGCCGACATTCGCGGTGAGCCGCGACGTGGGCGTCCACGAGTCCTGCACGTAGAGCGCGATGTCGCGGTCGTGCTCGCTGATGGTGGGGACCACGGCCGGCGAGCGGAACTGCAGACGGAACGGCGTGGTGCCGGCCGCCGGGTTCGCCGGGTCGATGAACCGATCTTCCTGCAGCATGAAGCCGTTGTTGACGTACTCGGTGGTGGTTTCACGCACCATCGACGGCGCCGCCCAGATGCCGGCGCGCAACTCGTGGCCGCCGCCCCAGCCCTGCTTGTAGTAGGTCAGGTCGCCGCGAATCAGCCAGATGTGGGCCTTCGACAGCGCGATCGAGTCGGGCGTGTTCAGCCGGGCCAGTGCCCCGGTGCCCTCCTGACGGCCAGCGTTGGTGAACGAATCCTGATGGATCTCGAATCTGCGGACCGTTGAGGTCGACGCCGTCGTAGGTGTTGGCATCGTTGCCGCGCTTGTTGTTGTAGCTCACCGACAGAGCCGAGGTCAGCTGGTTGGTCCATACCGAGTTGACGCGGGCGTGGCCCAGGCCGCCGCCGGTCGAGTTGAACAGGTAGGGCTTGTTGTCGAGTTCGCGGTTGCTCGAGTACTTCGACCGGTCGTTCTGGTAGAACGCCGTCATCTCGTGACGCGTCGTGACCTGCGCGGTGACCTTCGCGAAGGGCTGGTTGCTCTTCATGAAGTTGTCGAACGGCTGGAAATCAGGCACCAGGTTGGCGATGTTGGCGGCGTTCAGCGGCGAGCGGCTGATGCCATTGGTGAGGTCGGCGCGCCGGAACGCAGTGAAGAACCACACCCGGTTCTTCACCACCGGGCCACCGAGGGCCAAGTCGAACTGGTTCACCGACTGGGCCGTCGGCAGGCCGCCCGGGGCGCTGCCCCCCTTGGTGTTGTCGCTGTTCCAGGCCGTGTTCTGGTAGTCGTAGATGGCCGACCCCTTGAACGCGTTGCCGCCGCGCGGCGCGATGATGTTCATGACCACGCCGGTGCCGGTGGGCGAGGCCGCGTCGACGCCGCTCAGCTTCAGCTCGGTGTCCTGCACGGTGTCGCCGCCGAACCCGATGGAGTGGGCCGACGAGTCGAGGAAGGATCCGGCGGGCGCGCCCTCGAGGGTAAAGACGTGGGAGAAGATCACCGCGCCCTTGAAGTAGTAGGAGCGCCGGCCGACGCCGTCGTCGACGTTGCGCGACGAGATGCCCGGGGCCAGGTCGAGGGCGTCGCTGAAGACGCGGCGCGACGAGATCGGCGCGGCGCGAATCAACTCGCGGTCGAGCGTGATCGAGCTGGTCGGCTTGCTCGTCTCGATCATCGGCGAGTCGCCGGTGACGGTGATCGTCTCCTGCAGGGTGCTGAGCTTCAGGTCGAAGTCGATCGAGAACGTGGCCCCGGCGCGCACCAGGATGCCTTCCCGGCGCACCGTCGAGAAACCGGTGAGCTCCGCCGTGATCACGTAGTTGCCGGGCGGCAGGTTGTTCAACCGGTAGAGCCCGGTGCCGTCGGTGACCGAGGTCACTGGGGCCAGCAGTTCGGGGCTGGTCGCCGTCACGTTGACGCCGGGCAGCACCGCCCCGGATTCATCCTTCACGTAGCCGCGCAAGTTGCCATCGCCCGTCTGGGCGAGCGCGGGACTTGCGCTCCAAACCACTGACGATAGGAGCACGCAGGTCAGGAACCGGTACATCGTTGTTACCCCCTCCGAAATGCCGTCGCGCGAAATGGCGTATCGCCGAGACGAGGCCATTCTGTCCGGACCAGACCGTTTGTCAATCAAAGAAGTGACATCGGCTGCATGTTCGCTGCACATTCAATCGCCGGAATCATCCACTTCAAGAGATTGGTGCGCTACTCCAGATATTTGGCCGAT
This sequence comes from uncultured Acidobacteriota bacterium, assembly GCA_963834325.1. Lineage (GTDB taxonomy): Bacteria > Acidobacteriota > Vicinamibacteria > Vicinamibacterales > UBA2999 > CADEFD01. The sequence continues at coordinate 1,155,110 of CAWIBL010000011.1, read as the reverse complement.
TCCGGCAGCGTGTCGCGCAGGATCTCGATCACGGCGCGGCGGCCGGCCGGCGTGATGTGCGCGTAGCGGGCCGACGCGTCCGCGCCCGCCAGCACGGCGGCGAGCCGGCGATAGACGGCGTCGCGGACGTCGGCGGGCAGGGCGGCGAAAGCCGGGCTGTAGATCGTGAAGCTGCACGGATACCGCATCAGTCGCGTGCCGAGGTCGAGCTCGCGCAACGAGCGGTTGCGTCGATCGCGCGGGCCCTGCGCCGTGAACCACTCGGCAAAACCCGACGTGCCGCGCAGGCCGCCGTCGATGGGCGCTTCGTCGACGAGCAGCAGATAGTCGGCCAGCTCGCCGATGAGTCCGGCCAGAACCGGCGAAGCGGCGCCGGGCCGGCCGTCGTGCGCGGCGACACGCGCCTCCCAGGCCACCCGGGTCAGCAGATTCAGCGCGCGGGTCTGATGGTCGAAGACGGCCAGCGCCACGACATCGCTGTGGCCAGTGGGATAGCCGGAGAGATCCACGGCGCCGTCGAGCGTGCGGGCGTTCAGGGGCCCGCCCGGCACCAGGGAGACGGGCGCGTCGGCCGCATCGGTCACGACGTTGCCGAGATGCCGCATCCGGCCGTGGGCGCCGGTCACGAACCAGCCGCCCCAGCGCTCGGCATACGGCGTCCGATGGTCCACGTGGTGGCTGCCCAGGCGCAGCTTCAAGGTGCCATCGGCGCCGACGCGCAGGCTGCGGGTCATGAAGCCCGGCACCTCGAGCGTCGTGGCCGCGACGTGACAGGTGAGACACGACGTCTGACGCGAGAACGCCGGTCGATCGGCAGCGCGCTGGTCGAGGGTGTAGAAGACGGCGCCCTGCTCCGGGTCGTGCACCGCCAGTTCGAGGAAGGGCGACCCGCGGATGAAGCCCACGGCCACGGCGTCGTTGTAGTAGCAGCGCGCGCGGATTGGCCGGGTTCGTCACCAGGCGCTGCACGCCGGTGCGCGACAGCACCAGCAACTGCGACGCTTCGGGCACCTCGAGGGCGCGCAACACCGAGCGCAGGTAGCCGGTCTGGGGCTCGAAGGCCAACGACACCTGGCCCGCCTCCAGCGCGTCGTTCAAGGCGGCGATGCGGTCGTGGGTCGGACGCGTGGCGTACTCGATGGCAGGGTGCTCGTCGAGCAGGCCGACCCAGGCGCCGGTGCGATCGCGCTGGCGCGCGGCTAGCGGCGCCGACGGCCAGGAATGCAATCAGCGCCGCCACCGCCGCAGGCGTGCGCCGGATTCGTGAACACGGAGACATCGGCGAGATTCCCCGAGTATAGCGACCTCGTCCGGGGACGCCCGGCCCTTGACATGTCGCGCCGCTTGGGGTCCTATGGGCCCTTCATGACGAGGCTGCCGCAGAAACCGGCTCAGACTCGGGTTCCCGCCCGGCTCGTCGTGATGTGTCCCGTGGCCGGGATCATGTCGATTTGCGGCGCCATTATGGCGCGCAACTCCGAGGTACGGCCCGGCTAAGCTCTTCACCAGCTTTCAGCTCACAGGCCCCGTACCTCGAAGGAGGACGGGGCTTTGCTGCATCTGCCCCCGCCTTCCTCGCGGACCGGGCCTCCACCGGAGGTTCCGTGCCGACTCGCCAGACACCGCTTGCCCCGACCGTCACGCTGCCCCTTGATGCCGACTGGCCCTCCCGGGCCGGCGGACCGGGGCGAGGCCTCGCCCGGCCGACCGGGTCCCAGGCGGCGTTCGTGGACGCGGTCCACGCCAGCCGCGTCTACGAGGTGGCGCGCCGCACCTCGCTGCAGCGGGCGCCGGCGCTCTCGGCCCGCTACGGCGGGCCAGTGTGGCTGAAGCGCGAAGACCAGCAGATCTGCTTCAGTTTCAAGATCCGCGGCGCCTTCCACTGCCTGGCCGCCCTGCCCGCCGAGGTGCGCGCCCGCGGGGTGGTGGCGGCCAGCGCCGGTAACCACGCGCAGGGGGTTGCGGCGTCGGCCCGCTACTTCGGCGTTCCCGCCACGATCGTGATGCCGCGCACCGCGCCGGCCATCAAGGTGGCCGCCGTGCACGCGCTCGGGGCCGAGGTGGTCCTCGTCGGCGAACGCTTCGCCGACGCCGACGTGGCGGCGCGGGCCCTGGCGCGGGACCGCGGCCTGGTGCTGGTGCACGCGTTCGACGACCCGCGCGTGATCGAGGGGCAGGCCACCGTGGCCGCCGAGATCCTGCGGCAGCATCCTGGCCCGCTCGACGCGGTGTTGGTGCCGGTGGGCGGCGGCGGGCTGCTGGCCGGCGTCGGCGCCTACGTCAAGGCGCTGCGGCCCGACGTGCGCGTGATTGGCGTGGAGCCGGTCGAACTGCGACGCGATGGCCCGGGCCCTGGCCGCCGGCGGGCCGGTGCCGGTGGAGGATCTCGACACGTTCGCCGACGGCGTGGCGGTGCGGCAGGTGGGCCAGCACACCTTCCTCCTGGCCCGCGCCACCGCCGACGAGGTCGTGCGGGTCACGCGGGCGCAGATCTGCGAGGCCATGCGCGCCGTCTTCAGCGACACCCGCGGCATCGTCGAACCGGCCGGCGCGCTGGGTGTCGCGGGCCTCGAGGTCTACCGCCGCGGCCGCGCGACCGGCGGCGCCTGCGTGGCGATTCTCACCGGCGCCAACCTGGACTTCGACGCGCTCGGCGAGGTGGCGCGCGAGTCGGCGGCCGCGCGCCGCGCCTGATCGGCCGGCGCCGCGGCGGCCCGAGCGCCGCGCACGACGCCGAGCCGCCCCGCCGGGGCGCCGCACGGCGTGCGCTATGCTGTCGGCCGTGCTCTCCCGCGCGCTCGCCCGCGTCGGCCTGGTGACTCCGGCGCAACGCGCCTGGGCGTGGTACGACTGCGGCAACTCCGCCTACTTCACCACCGTCGTGACGGCGGTGTTCCCGCCGTTCTTCTCCTCCTACGCCGCCAGCGGGATGAGCCCCGCCGAGGCCACGACGCGCTTCGGCATCATCACCACCGTGGCCATGACCATCGTGGCGCTGGCCGCGCCGGTGCTCGGGGCCTACGGCGACTACACCGCGCGCCGCCGGCAGATGCTCGTCACCTTCGCCGGCCTGGGCATCGCCAGCACGTTCCTGCTGGCCACCATCCGCGAGGGCGGGTGGGCGTGGGCGGCAGCCATCTTCATCCTCGGCAACCTCGGCGTCTCGGGCTCGCTCGTGTTCTACGACTCGATGCTGCCGAGCGTGGCCACGCCGGCCGAAACCGACCGCGTGTCGTCGGCCGGCTACGCGCTCGGCTACCTGGGCGGCGGCGTCCTGCTCGTGCTGAACCTCGCCTGGATCCTGCAGCCGCAGTGGTTCGGGCTGTCGGGCACGGTGGCCGCCACCAAGCTGTCGTTTGCCAGCGTCGGGGTGTGGTGGCTGCTCTTCATGATCCCGCTGCTGCGCCAGGTGCCCGAGCCGCCGCGGGTGCTGGCGCCGGCGGAAGGCGGCCGCGAGTCGCCCCTGCGCGCCTCGCTGGCGCGCCTGGCCCGGACCTTCCACGAGATCCGGCAGTACCGGCAGGCGTTCCTGATGCTGCTGGCGATGCTGGTCTATCAGGACGGCATCCAGACCATCATCCGCTTTGCCGGGATCTACGGCGCGGAGGTCGGGGTGGGCCAGATCGGAGCAGATCGCGGCCTTCGCGATGGTGCAGTTCCTGGGCGTGCCGTTCTCGTTCCTCTTCGGCAGCCTGGGCCCGCGCATCGGCACCAAGCGCGCCATCTTCCTGGCCCTGGCCGTCTATTCGGTGGCCGCCACGCTGGGCTTCTTCATGCAGAACGCCACCCACTTCTTCCTGCTGGCCGGGCTCGTGGCGACGGTGCAGGGCGGCGCGCAGGCGCTCAGCCGCTCGCTCTTCTCGCGCGTCATCCCTCCGGCCAAGACCTCGGAGTACTTCGGCTTCTACGCGGTGGTCGAACGCTTCGCCACCATCCTCGGCCCGCTCGTCTTCACCGTCAGCGGCGTGCTCACCGGCTCGTCGCGATCGGCCGTCCTCGGCATGATCGCGTTCTTCGTGGTGGGCGGCTGGTTGCTGTCGCGGGTCGACGTGGAAGAGGGCGAGCGGGTGGCGCAGGCGGGCTGACGCGAGGGCGGGCAGGGGGAGCGCTCAACCAGGCAGGCCGAGCGCGGGCAACCGGCGGGAAACGAGAGGGCCGCCCGGACCGCCGCGTCGGCGGCTGGCCCGGGCCGGCAAGGTAGAGCGACTAGAAGGTGACGCGGACGCCGATGCGGGCCGTGCGCGGCGCCAGTACCGCCGTCGGCCGGTTGAACGCGGAGCCGGTCGTGACCGTGCGGGTTTCGACCGCGTTGCTGTTGGTGATGTTGAACAGGTCGCCGATCAGCCGCACCCGCAGGCTGCGGTAGAGGGTGAAGGCGCGATCGGCGCGAAGGTCGAGCACGGTGATGTTGTCCTGGCGCCGCGCATCGCGCGGTTCGACCGCAAACGGGTTGGCGGTCGTGCTCGCGTAGATGGCGCCGGCCGCGGTGGCCGCCGCCGAGCCCACCGAGATCAGGCGGGCGTAGTTCTGGCCCGCCTGGTGGCGCAGCAGCGGCGAGAGGCGGATGCCGAACGGCATGGCGACGCTGCCCGACACCTTGAAGTCCCAGCGGGTGGTCGGTTCGGCAAACTGCGCGTTGGGGTCGTTCGGGTACTGGCCCGGGAAGTCGTTCAGCCACGTGTAGCTGCCGCCGACCTGCGCCGACCAGCGCTCGCCCTGGCGCTTGGCCATCGACGCTTCCACCGTCTTGTAGCGCGAGAAGCGCGGCGTGTTCTGCTCCACGTTGCTGATCGGGAAGCTGGCGGCCTGCGCCACCGGCACGCCGTAGAGGGTGAGCGTGCGGTCGTCGGCGGTGTTGCCGACGCCGTCCTCGCCGATGTCGACAAACGGGAAGGGCACGGTGTAGGCCGAGATCGGCCGGCTCGGGTTGTAGAGCGAGATGAGGTCGTCTTCCGTCTTGTAGACGAAGCCGAGGCGCGAGGCGATGTTGCCGGCGAGCTGGCGCTCGAGGTAGACCGAGGCGTCGTGCGAGTAGGGCTGCTTGCAGGTCCGGGTCGATCTGGATGGTGCCGGCCAGCGTGGTGTTGGTCGGGGCGCCCACTTCCTCGCCCACCTGGTAGCGCCGGTCGCCGTTCACGTCGTTCCAGTTGTAGGTGACGCTCTTGTTGTTCTGGTTGGGATTGGCGTCGGCGCTCACCGTCGGTCCGGGGTTGTGCCAGAAGAGCCCGTAGCTGGCCTTGACCACGGTCTTGCCGTCGCCGGCCAGATCGTAGGTCATGCCCACGCGCGGGCCGAAGGAGTTCCAGGTGAAGAAGTCGCGCTCCGGGAAGACCTGCGCCGGCACGCTCACCGGGCCGATGCTGTAGGCGAGCTGCCGGTTCTCGGGCATCCAGCCCTTGTAGCGATCCCAGCGCGCGCCCATGGTCAGCGTGAGGCGGCCGAGGGCCCAGGTGTCGTTCAGGAACAGGTCCTGCTGATCGAGCTTGTTGACCACGAGCAGGTCGCCGTCGTCGCTGGCGCGGCGGCCGCTGACCGAGAGGGCCGTGGGCACGCCGAACACCACCTGGCTCGAGCGGCCGTTGGCGTAGATGTGTTCGATGTTGCCGCCGACGTTCTGCTGGCGGCCGCTCCACTGCGACTCCTTGTAGATCTCGCCGCCGAACTTGATGGTGTGCGAGCCCTTCTTGGTGTCGAGGAAATAAGTGGCGGCGCCGGTCAGCTGCTTGCGATCGCGGTCGGTCTGGCTCTGGGCGTGCGCCCCGGTCAGGCGCAGCGTGCCGCTGTCGCGCCAGAAGTACTGCTCGTCGCTGTTGGTGCGGCGCGGGTCGTAGTAGCCGAAGTCGCCGAAGCGGGCCTCGAGATAGAGCTTGTCGCTGATCGTGCCGTTCCACTCGCCCTTGTAGACCCAGCTCGGAGATTCCTGGCGCACCGTCTGGCCTTCGTTGTCGTAGAAATAGGTGCCGAGCGGCAGCCGGTTTGGCTGCGTCTTCATGTTCCACTGGTAGTAGCCGACCAATTTGTGGTTCTGGGTCAGCTGATAGGTGGCTTTCACCGACGGATTGGTGTTCCACGTGTCGAAGGTCTTCTCGAAGTCGAACTGGCTGTTCTCGACGGCGTTGAACTGCTTGCGCCACGAGGTGTGGAACCAGGCCTTGTCCTTCTTGATGGGACCGCCGAAGTTCAGGTTCATGTCGCGGTAGCTGTCCACTTCGTTGCTGCCCGGGCGAAGGCCGGCGGCCAGCTGCGCGTCCGAGAGGTTCGAGGCCTGGAAGCCGTTGTTGTAGTAGTCCTGGTAGAACTCGCCGGCAAAGCGGTTGCCGCCCGACTTGCCGAGGAACTGCGACTGCACGCCGGGGGTGGCGGCTTCGGCGCCCTGACCGGCCACGCCGAGGAACACTTCCTCGAACGAGCCGTAGTCGAAGTAGAAGCCGGCGCCGCCGGTGCCTTCGGTGGTGTTGATGCCCTCGACCGACACCCGCACCTGGCCGGTGAGCCCGTAGGCGGTGTAGCCGGTCTGGTTGCCGGCGCGGTTGCCGCCGACGTCGATGCGGCTCATCACCACGCCAGGCGTCGCCGCCAGCAGCGCCCACATGTCGCGGCCGTTGGGAATCGAGTTGAGCTGCTCGGCCTTGAAGTTCTGCTGCACGCTCGTGGCGGAGGTGTCGATGACCGGCGAGGCGCCGGTGACGGTCACCGTCTCCTGCAGCGAGGCCACGGCCAGCTGCGCGTTGACGGTGGCATTGAAGCCGAGGGCCACCTGGATGCCCTCGCGCCGGAAGCCGTTGAACCCGGCCAGTTCGAAGGTGAGGGTGTAGACGCCGGGCGGCACGGCCGGGAAGCGGAAGGTGCCGTTCTCGCCGGTCACCTGCGTCTGCGGCCCGATCATCGAGGGGCTGGTGGCGGTCACGGTCACGCCCGGCAGGACCAGCTCGCTGGAGTCGGTCACGCGTCCCAGAATGGTGCCGGTCGTGCTGGCGCCGCCGCCCTGCGCGAAGCTCACCGCCGGCAGCAACACGGCCAGAGCCACGGCGCACAGGCGCCGCAAAGTCATCGCTGTCATCCTCGTTGGTCCTTTCAATCACGCACACGCGGCTGCCGTCGGAATGTCCGGGGCGCGCGGGAAACGCACTAGCGTATCACCCGCGGCGCTGCATCGGGACTGGAGATGGCGAGGTCACGACGCGGGTGTGGTCGCGGCCTGGGCCGGAGGAAACCGGAACCCGCCGCCAGGTATCGTAATGACGTGAAGATTCCGCTGTCGGTGCTCGATCTCTCCCCGATCGTCGAGGGCGGCACCGCCGCCGACGCCTTCCGCCACACCCTCGATCTGGCCCGCCACGCGGAGCGGCTCGGCTACACCCGCTTCTGGCTGGCCGAGCACCACAACATGCCCGGCATCGCCAGCGCCGCCACCGCTGTCCTGCTGGCGCACGTCGGCGGGGGCACGTCGCGGATCCGCATCGGGTCGGGAGGCATCATGCTGCCCAACCACGCGCCGCTGCAGGTGGCCGAACAGTTCGGCTCGCTCGAATCGCTGTTCCCGGGGCGCATCGATCTCGGGCTGGGCCGCGCGCCCGGCACCGACCGCGCGGCGGCCCTGGCCCTGCGGCGCACGCTCAGCACCGATCCCGACAGCTTCCCGCAGGACGTCGTCGAGCTGATGGGATTCTTCGCGGCGGTGCGTCCCGGCCAGGCGGTGCAGGCGGTGCCCGGCGCGGGGCTGTCGATCCCGATCTGGATCCTGGGCTCGAGCACCTTCGGCGCGCAGGTCGCGGCCGCCCTCGGCCTGCCCTTCGCGTTTGCCTCGCATTTCGCGCCGGCGATGCTCTTCGACGCCGTCCGCATCTACCGCGAGCGGTTCACGCCGTCGGCGCAACTGGCCGCGCCCTACGTGATGCTGGGGGTGAACGTGGTGGCGGCCGGCAGCGACGAGGAAGCCCGGTTCCTGGCCTCGTCCGGCCGCCAGAGCTTTGCCAGCCTGCGGGCCGGGAATCCCATCCCGCTGCCGCCGCCGTCGGCCGAATGGGAGCGGGACCCGTTCGAGGCGGCCGACCCGATGCAACGGACCCGCGTCTCGTTCATCGGCAGCCCGGCCACCGTGTCGGCGCAAATGCAGGAGTTCGTGGATCGGACCGGCGCCGACGAACTGATCGTCACCTCGCACATCTACGATCAGGGCGCGCGCCGGCGCTCCTACGAGATCATCGCTCCCGCAGCAGTGACGGCGCCAGCGTGACGGCCACCGGGGCGTCCAGCGGGGCCGGGGCCGGCGCCTGCGCCACTTCGCCCGCCACCGCCGCCGATACCGGGGCCGGAACGCGGCGCGCTGGCGGGGCCGCGGGCTTGAACTTGCGGAACATCTCGTCGCGCAGCGGCAGGATGAACGAGAAGCGGTAGTCGCCCTGCATCCGCCCGATGGGGATGCCGACGAGATCGCCCTGCTGATCCAGCACGCCGCCGCCCGACACCCCGGGGTGGCCGTCGGTGAGGCAGGTGACCAGCCCGTTGGCCGTGCGCTGGCCGACGTAGCCGGAGCTGAGGATGATGCCCTTCGAGTAGTCGTTGCCCAGCCGGAAGATGGGGTCGGCAAACTCGTAGGCGTAGCTCGCGTTGACCCGGAGGGGCGGCAGGTCGATGGCGCCCTTGACGCGAATCAGCGCCCAGTCGCCGGAATGGACTTCGGCCGTGGCGTCGCCGGCATCGACAATCTGCGCCGGCAGGTCCTGATCCTTGTAGCGCAGCTTGATCGAGATGATGTCGCGGCCCCGGCCGTCGCCGCCGTCGTCGTCGAGGGCCACCACCGCATGCTTCACGGTAATGAAGTAACCGTTCCCGAGGTAACCGGCGGTGCCGTAGCCGACCTTGCCGGCGGCGTCGACGGCGTTCAGCTCGACGAAGCTCTCGCGCCGCTCACGCAGCAGCTTGATCGGCATCAGCCCCATCTCGTGCTGCAACTGCCGCTTGATCTCGTCGACCAGCTCGGCCTCGCCGCCCGCGCCCCCCGACACGCGGGCCGCGCCTGGGCCGGCCTGCCACTCGCGCATCTCGAGGATGCTGCTTGCCAGTTCGTCGCCGAGCGCGGCCAGGCGCGCGTCGCTCGTGGCCAGTTGCTCGGCCATGCCGCGTTGCGCGTGCCAGCCGCCCAGCACGAACGCCACGGGGATGCAGAGGACGAGGCAGACGCGGACGCGGCGGGGCACCAGGGCGGCTCCAAATCCGCTGCCATGACCCGCGACGGCAGCGAGACCAGGCCCCGCCTCCGCCCAAGTTCAGCAGCTCAGTTCACCCGGGTTATCGGCGGCAGCTCTGCCCTGCTTGAGGCACAGAACCGCACGCCGTTGCTCGGGCGAACGGGGAGAGATTACCAGCGAACCCCATCCGTGCGAAAGGCCGAATCGTGCGCCGGCGCCGGCGGCTCTACTGCCGGTCGCGCGCCGAAGTCGTGGCCGCGCCGCTCTTGCGCTTCTCGACCTCGGCCTTGTACTCGTCGTCCTTCATGTAGACGATGTTGATCCAGGCATGGGCCATCTCGTCGACCGTCCGGTCGCCCCAGCCGACCCACTGGTTCGGATCGGGATTGCTCTTCTTGCCGGTGGTGTTGTCGTGCCACGCGGTGACCTTGAGCAGCGTGCCCTTGGGCAGCAGCGGCGCCACGTCGTCGGCGTAGACGAAGGTGGTCATCCACATGAAGTTGAAGTCGCTCGACGTTGCTGAGCACCTGGCGCTGGCCGCTCGGCAGGACGGCCTCGACCATCATGGCCTTGCCGCGCAGGTGCATGTGCGGCTGGAAGCTCTCGATGCGGGCGTTGTCCTTGAGCGGGAAGAAGCCTTCACTCACGGTGATGGCATTGGGCCGGATGTCGAGGGTGCCGAGCGCGGCCGGCACGAGCGACAGCGAGTTGCGGTACTTCGGCTCCTGCCCCTTGGGGTAGAAGTAGATGCCCATCTCGACGTTGCTGGTGATTTCCTCGCCGGCCTGCGAGTAGTGGATGTCCCAGCGGAACTTCGAGCCGGGCAGCAGCAGCTTGCCGGTGTCGGGGCGCATCAGCTCGCCCTGCTTGCCGACGGCCCATTCCATGAACGGCACGGGCAGGCCCGGCGTGGTCACGACGCCGGGCTCGTCCTGCTGCAGGTAGGCGATGGCGTGGTGGGTGATCTTGCGGCCCTTGACGGCGTTGGGCCGGATCTCGATGGCCCGCACCCAGCGCGGCTCGGTGATGCCCGACGGGGTGACGCGCTCGTCCCACGCGTCCTGGGCCACGGCCGGCATGGTGAACGACTCCGACTTGACGACCAGGTCCGGCTCGGCCTGCCCGAAGATCTTGGCGAAGTTCCAGCCCTGGTCGCTCGGCCACTCCCGGGCCGGCGGCAGCTCCTTGGGGTCGCCCTGCGGCGCGCCGGCGTCGACCCACTTCACGATGGTCTGCAGCTCGCCGTCGCTCAGCGACTCGTCGTTCTTGAACTTGGTGACGCCGACGGTGCGGTCGATCTGGAAGGGCGGCATCTGGTGCTCGAGCACGCGCGCCTTGATCGAGCGGGCCCACGGCCGCGCCTGCTGATAGGTGACGAGCGACATCGGCGCGATCGAGTCGGGCCGGTGACAGGCCTCGCACTTGGCCTGGAAGATCGGGGCTACGTCCTTCGAGAAGGTGGGCGCCGCTGCCGGCGCCTGGCCAGCCGCGGCCGAGCCCGGCAGCCACAGCGCGGCGGCCAGCACCGTAAGGCCCAACGCCCCGTTTCGTGCCTGTCTCTGGTTCTCACGGGTCATGTTCGTGGCTCCCTATTTCACCGACACTTTGACGTAGGTGTTGGTCCAGCAGCACTGGAACCCAGCGCCGCCTTCGCCCGATTCGTCGTTGCCCTGCACGCGCACGAGGTATTCGCCCGGCAGGCTGAACGTCGCCTTGGTGCTCACCATGTCGCCCTGATTGGGCACCGGCATCCGCACCGGGTCGAACGTCACGCGGCCTGGACCGCGGAACTTGTGGAACGAGACCTGGGCCACGCCGGGCGCGGAGCGCGACGAGGGCAAGCCGACCTTGGTCTGCTTGGGATCCTCGACCCACACCTCCAGGGTCACCGGCTGGCCGACGGCGGCCGCCTTGGTGGCGGCGACGGCCGTGGGCGGGCCGGTGAACTTCTCCGCGCCAGGCGCGAAGGTGAAGACCGGCGGGCGGTTGCCCATCCCCGATTCGACAAAGGGGGTGATGGTGTAGCCCTTGGTGAGACCGAGCGGAATCGCCTGCACCTCGCCGTTGGACACGATCGTCCAGGTGAGCATCCGGGTGCCGAAGTCCTTGGGCACCTTGATGGCAAACACCCCCCAGTTGCGGCCGGTGGCGAAATAGGTGGGCTGGCCCTGGTCGATGTCGCCCGGCTCGATGCGGTTGTTGGGCCCGACCGGGATGTCGAAGGTCTCGGCCTTGTTGCGGTTGAAGTAGCCGACGAGCAGGGTGAAGCTGCCGTCGGCGTTCTCATACCAGCCCTCGAAGGCCGGCGTGACGCTGACCCCGCGCTCACGCGCCGGTTCGAGCGGCAGGACCTGGGGCGCGGCGGACGGCGCCGGGGCGGGGGTCTGAGCGGCCGTGCCCAGCGGCAGGGCCAGGACGATGGCCCAGGCCGCGGCCGCGAGCTGACGGCGAGGCGCGTTTCGGACAATGGGCATGGGGGGTGACGCTTTCGTGGAGGACGCAGGGCGGCGGCCGCTCACGCCGCGGCTCCGCGCAGGAAGACGCGCACGATCTCGTCGCCGTGGTGCGCAAAGGCGGCCTCGCCGCCGACGATCGACTTGGTGACGACGCCGCGGACCATGCCGAGCAGCATGGCGGCGTAGATGCCGGTATCGGCCGGGCGCAGCACGCCGGCGTCGATGCCGCGGGCCATCAGCGTCTGCGCGCGGGCCAGCAACTGGGTGGCGACGGTGTGCTGGCGATGCACGGCGCGGGCGTCGGCGCCGCGCTGCAGCAGGTCCTCGATCATCAGCGTGAGCAGGATGCGATTGGCGTCCCAATGCCTGACCAGCGTGGCCACGAACTGCCGCAGCTCCTCGGTCACGGCGGCGGCGGCGACGGGATGGCCCTCGGCCGCGCCCGCGGCCGCGGCCGCGTCGAGCGCGTCGAGCAGGCGCTGGGTGCGCGACTGCAGCAGCGCGGCGACGAGCGTCTGCCGGTCGGTGAAGTAGTTGTAGAGCGTGCCCACGGCGATACCCGCGCCGGCCGCGATGTCTTCCATCCGCACGGCGCCGGCGGCGCCGGCGTTGAAGCTCCGGGCGGCGGCGTCGAGGATGGCGTCGCGGGTCGATTCGCGCAGGCGCTCGCGCGGACTGAGGGCCAGAGTCATGAAGATGAATCCAGATTCAGGAGTCTGCGCGCATCGCGGCCGCCGGTCAAGCCGAAAGCCGCCAGGGCGTCAGCGGCCACGACGGCAGTGGCGGCTCACCGGCGGGCCCGGCCCCGCGCCCGGGGAGAGGGGCTGCCGCGGCCCCGCATCGGCTTGGTCGTTCGCTTCGCGGACGCTTTCAGGAAGTGGATGGCCGGGGCCGGGCCCACGCCGCCCGGCAGGGCGTAGGCCAGCACCACGATGCCGCTTTCGGGCAGCGTCCTCACGTCGCTCAAGACCAGCGTGGTGCTCGCGCCCGGCGGCAGGAGGGGGATGCCCTCGCCCAGCAGCACAGGAATCACTGCCACTTCGACGGTATCGACCAGACCGGCCAGGAGCAGCGTCCGGAAGAGCTCGCCGCCGCCGTAGAGCCAGATGTCCCGGCCCGGCGCCGCCTTGAGGCCGGCCACCACCGTGGCCGGGTCCTCGTTGGTGATGCGCAAGCCGGGGACCGCGGAAGGGGCCGTCTGGCGCGAGAACACGATCGTCTCCAAACTCGTCAGCCCGCTGTCGCCCATCGCCCGCATCACCTCGTGGGTCTTGCGGCCCATGACGGCGACATCGAACTCTTTGTAGAGCGCGGCGAAGTCGATGTCCGGGTCCATGACGATCCAGTCGTAACCGCCGTCGACGCGGGCGATGAAGCCGTCGAGGCTGGCGGCGACCTGATAGCGAAGACGTCTGCTCATGCGCGGGTCCCTCGTCGGACTGACGTAGTGTGCGGTGCGGAGGCCCGGGGCCGGACGGTGGTCAGCGCACCAGCGGCTTGTCGAGCGTGTCCCAGCCGTAGGCGGCGGCCACCCGCCCTTCGATCTCGGTGATGAGGGCGCGGCCGCGATCGCCGTTGGTCATGACGGCCACGCCGTAGCCCTTGCGAACGTGGCCGACGAGGTCGGCCTGGAAGCCCCAGTTGGAGCCGCCGTGCGAGAAATACCACCCCTCGCCGCGCATGTCCACGGCGAGGCCGACGGCATACGGGCCCACGCCGACCGGCGCGGTCATCTCGCGGGCCGAGGCCTGCGACAGCACCGCCCCGGCAGGGCCGCGCACGGCGCGCTGCACCTCGATGACGAAGCGCGCCAGGTCGGAGGGCGTCGTCCACAGCCCGGCCGCCGCCTGTTCCGGATAGACGTGCCAGGCGGTGTTCATGGTCCGGCCCTGCGAGTCGTGGGCCCGCGCCAGTTGCGCGGCCGTCTCGGGCGGAGGCGGCTGCACGAAGGAACTGCTGGTCATCTTCAGCGGCCCGAGCACCGTGGCCTGCATGAATGCGGCAAAGGGCTGGCCGGTGAGGTCGGCCAGGGCCAGTTGCATCAGGGTGACGCCGCCGCCGGAGTACTTGTAGCCGCTGAACGGCGGACGGGCAAAGCGCACCGGGCCCACGTTCGACGGCGCCTGACCGTCCAGGATCTGCGCCAGGGTGGGCCGCGGCGCGGCTGGATCGTAGCCGGGGAAGCCGAAGCCGTCGTCGGCGCCGGAGGTGTGACTGAGGAGCGAGCGCGGCGTCACCGGCCGCCCGCCGGCCTTCGCCGCCTCGGGCAGGCGCCACGACGTCAACACTTGGCTGACGTCGGCATCGAGCGCGGCCTCGATGCGGGCCCTCATGCCGCCCGCGTCGGCTTGCGCCGCCGGGCGGCCGCCGGCCAGGCCGGCCACCAGGGCCAGGGCCGCAAAGGCGATTCGACCGGGCCGGCGATTCGTGCGCATCCGCTCTTCTCCCTGGTGCGTCATGGGGCCACCCGGCGTGCATCTTCGCCCTACCGGGGCGGCTCGGTCTTCACCGCCACCGGCGCCATGGCCGCTTCGTTCACCGTCAACTGGAACACGTCGGGCCGCGCGTAGTGGCCGACGACGTCGAAGTCGAACTTGCCGCGGCCGATCTCGTGCAGGTCCAGGTCCGCGGTGAGGATGGCCTCGCCGCCGAACTCCGGCCCGGCCAGCACCGCGCCGAGCGGGCTGATGATGGCGCTGCCGCCGCGCATCAGCAGCGCGTCGGGGGTGTCGCCGAGCCCCACGCGCACGTCGGGCGGGAACTCGTCCTTGCGCAGCACCTGGCAGGCGGTGAGCACGAAACAGCGGCCCTCGAGCGCGACGTGACGCATCGACGGCAGCCAGGTGTCGCGGTCGTCGGCGGTCGGCGCGCAGTAGAGCGCGACCTGCTTGGCATACATGGCCATGCGCAGCATGGGCATGTAGTTCTCCCAGCAGATCACCGCGCCGATGCGGCCGTAAGGGCTGTCGACGGCGGTCAGCGTGGAGCCGTCGCCGAAGCCCCAGATCATCCGCTCGAGCGCCGTCGGCATGAGCTTGCGGTGTTTGCCGAGATACGCGCCGTCGGGCCCGAAGAAGAGGACGGTGCAATAGCAGGTGCCGCCGTCGCGTTCGATGACCCCGATGACCACGTGGCAGCCGTGGGCCGCGGCCGCTTCGCCGAGCCGCGCTGTCTGCGGTCCGGGCACGGCGATGGCGGCGTCGAGGTAACGGCGGAATTCCTCGCGCCCCGCCGGATCACGCGCGCCGATCACCAGCCCGAAGTCGAGGCCCTTGGGATAACCGCCGACGAACGCCTCGGGGAACACGACCACGCGCGCGCCCTGCGCCGCGGCCTCGCCGATGAGGCGCACCGCCTTGTCCACGCAGGCGTCGCTGTCGAAGGGCACCGCGCTGGCCTGGACCACGGCCGCGCGCACGGAGGATACGGAGGGCGTCGTCGTCATCGAGGCTCGGCGAGCATGGTATACCCTGGGCCACCCACGCCATGAACACCCGCCGCCAGTTCCTGATCACCGCGCCCATGGGCCTGATGGCGGCCACCGCCGCGTGTCGCGACCCCTTGCCCCCGGCGCCTGCTGCCACGACGGCGCCGGCGGCTGGCGCGCCCGCGCCCGGCGCGCCCCCGACCTTCGGCGCCGGCCCGGTCACCGGGCCGCCGGTTTCGGCGGCCACGTTCGCCGAAGCGGAGAAGCTCGCGCAGATCACCATGCGGCCGGCCGAACGCGAGCTGGCCGCGGCGGCGTGGCCGCGGTCGCTGGCGCCGCTGCTCGAGCGCCGCACCGGGCCGCGCGCGGTGGCGCTCGACGACACGGTGGCCCCGGCCACGGTGTGGACGCCGAGCCGCCTCGACCCGCGTCCCGTGGCCGCGCGCGACCGGTTCGTGCGCACCGGCACCGGCGCCGCCGCCACGCCGCTGCCGGCGGCCGACGCCGACATCGCCTTTGCGCCGGTCACGCAGCTGGCGCGCTGGATCGAAGCGCGGCAGCTCACCTCCACGCGGCTCACGCAGATCTATCTGGCCCGCATCGACGCGTTCGACGGACAGCTGCGGAGCGTCATCACCACGACCAGGGAGCTGGCGCTGCGCCAGGCGGCGCAGGCCGACGCGGAGATCGCGGCCGGGCGCTACCGTGGACCGCTGCACGGCATCCCCTACGGCGTGAAGGACCTGCTCGACACGGCCGGCATCGCCACCACCTACGGGGCCGAGCCGTTCCGCACCCGCGTGCCGGCGGCCGACTCGGTGGTGGTGCGGCGGCTCACCGAGGCCGGCGCGGTGCTCGTCGCCAAGCTGAGCCTGGGCGCGCTGGCGCTGAACGACATCTGGTTTGGCGGGCAGACGATGAACCCGTGGCTGCTCGAGGAAGGCGCGTCGGGGTCGAGCGCCGGACCGGGCGCGGCGACTGCCGCGGCCCTGGTCGGCTTCTCGATCGGCAGCGAGACCGGCGGCAGCATCATCGCGCCGGCGATGCGCTGCGGCGTCACCGGCCTGCGGCCCACCTTCGGCCGCGTGCCGCGCACCGGGGCGATGACGCTGTGCTGGTCGCTCGACAAGCTCGGGCCGATGACGCGCGGCGTCGAGGACGCGATGCTCGTGCTCCAGGCCATCAGCGGGCCCGACGCCGGCGACGTGTCGAGCGTGCCGTGCTTCCTGGACGTCGATGCCACCGCGCCGCGTGCAGGGGCTGCGGGTCGGCTTCTTTCCCGCGTGGATGACGGCGCCACCCGGCCACCGACGTGGACCGCGCCGCGCTCGACCTCGTCGAGAGGCTCGGCCTGACGCCGGTCGAAGTGACGCTGCCCGACTGGCCCTACGGGTCGCTGCAGCACGATCCTCTTCAGCGAGGCCGCGGCCGCCTTCGAAGAGCTCACGCTGTCGCACGGCGTGGACCAGCTGAAGGTGCAGGTCCCGGACGCCTGGCCGAACCTCTTCCGCATGTCGCGCTTCCTCTCGGCCGTCGACTTCGTGCAGGCCGACCGCCTGCGCCGCAAGGTCGCCGGCGAGATGGCGCGCCTCTTTGCCGACGTCGATGTCCTGCTCGTGCCGTCGCTGCGCGACGAGATGCTGACCATCGGCAACTTCACCGGGCACCCGTCGCTGACCCTGCGCGCCGGCTTCGTGACGGTCGCGCAGGCGCGCAGCGACTGGGCGCCCGACCCGGCGCACCCGCTGCCCACGTTCGATCCGCCGCGGCGCGTGCCGCACGGCGTCACCCTGATCGGGCGCCTGTTCGACGAAGGCACCATCGGCCGGGTCGGCGTGGCCATGGAACAGGCGCTCGACGTGGCGCGCCAGCGGCCCGCGGGCTTCTAACGGACGCGGCCGGCGGCGAGCGGCCAGCGCGCTTCCAGCGGACCGGGCCGGTCGACGCCACGGCGCGACGTCGAGCGCTCAGCGCGCCGCCGCCCGGGCCTCGCGGAGTTCAGCGCGGCCCGGCTGGTCGCCGCTCTTGGTGATCCGCGCCAGCTGCGCCAGGTAGTCGGCTGCCGCTGGTCCCTGGCCGGCGGCCCGGGCCGCGCTGGCGGCGCCGTAGACGGCGCGGAAGCGGTTCGGCTCCTTGGTCAAGGTCGCCTCGAAGGCGGCCAGGGCTTCGGCCGGCTGTTGCACCTGCAGCAGCATCTCGCCGAGCAGCTCGCGCGCTGGCTTGATCGGGCCGGGCGTGAGCGCCGCCTTCTCGGTGGCGTCTTCGCGCGTGGCGGCTTCACGCATCAGCGCCAGCGCCTCGGCCTGCCGACCGGCGGCCAGCGCCACCCAGGCGCTCGCGCCCAGCCGCTGGATCTCCACCTGCTCGGTCCAGTAGGCGTCGTTGGCCGCCTTCAGCGTGTCGCGCAGCGCCGCCAGGCGGGCGACGTCGCGGGCCGCCGCCTCGGCCTGGCCGCTGCGGGCGGCGCCGAGCGCGCGGGCGAAGTGGGTGACGGCGGTGGCGTAGGCAAACGGCGACTCGATCGGGGTGAGCGCGGCGGCATCGGCCCAGGCCGCGCGCTCGAGGGCGTAGCGGGCGGGCATGGCCGCCGCGGCGTAGTAGCCGGCCGTGGGTGGCGCGGCGTTGCCGGCGCCGGCACTGGCAATCCGCGCGGCCAGTGGCGCGACCAGCGGCAGCGTGCGGCTGGCGGCCGAGTCCTGCGCCGTCTGCAGGTAGGCGTAGATCTGGTAGTCGAGCGCGTGGAGTTCTTCCGCCGCCGCGCCTGGATCCCGGTGGGCCGCGGCCGCCGACTTCAGGTTGGTGGCAATCGAGTCCTCCCAAAGGCCGAGCCGCGTGAAGGTGTGCGACGGCATGTGGAGCGCGTGCGGCGCGTCGGGCGCGATGGCGGCGTAGCGGCGCGCGGCCGTGAGGGCCCGCGGCGCCAGCGGCGGCACATCGAAGCTGTGGATGATGTAGTGGGCCAGCCCGGGATGCTCGGGCTGCCGCGCGAACTCTTCCTCGAGGAGGGCGGCGGCCTTCAACTGATTGGCGTAGGTCTTGTCGGTCGGCAGCGCCGCCTGGGCCAAGGCCAGCGCGTAGAAGATGCGCGCCTCGATGTCGTCGGGGAATCGAGCGGCCAGAGCCTCCATCGCCTTCTCGTAGGCGACAATCCGGGTGCGCTGATCGCGGGTTCCAGGGTCGCGGAAGAGCTGCTCCACCGCCTCCACATAGGCCTTCTCGCGGTCGGTGCCGGCGCCGCTGGCGCGGGCCGCGTCCACGGCGGCCAGGCCGGCGGCCAGCGCCTGGGGCGAGCGGAAGCCGGCAAAGGGGTTGCTCCACCAGCTCATGGCGATGCCCCAGCGGGCCATCACGCAGGCCGGATCGGCCTTCAGCACCTCGTTGAAGTTCTCCACGGCGGCCGAGAACCAGAACGAGTGCAGCAGCGCCACGCCGCGGTCGAAGGTGGCCTGCGCGGCCGGGGCGCACGAGGTGGCGAAGTGCACCGCCCCCACCTGGGCGGGGGGCGTCCCGTGATCGTGTGGGGCCGGTGGGGCGGCCGGCACCTGGCCGGCGGCGCCAGCCGCGGTGGCTGCCAGTGCCAACGCCGCGATGACGGCCGAAACTGTGTCTCTCATGGCGTGTCGTCCTCCGAGGGGCTGCCCTTTCAGTCCGCGGGTCTGCCTTCTAGATCGGCAAGCGACGAAGAACCCCGCCGCCGGTCGTGAAGCGCGGTATCCTGCCGTCGCGTGCGCTGTCCAACCGAGGCCCCATGTCCCATGCTCCGTCGTCACTGTCGCGGTGTTTCGTCGTCGGCGTCGTCCTCATCCTGGCCGTGGCCGCCTCGCCACGGGCGCGCGACGCGGCGGCAGGCGCGCAGGCCGTGACCGCGATGCCCGACGCGGTGCGGGCCGAGCTGGCGCCGAACGGCAAGCTGCGGGCGGCGCTCAACTACAGCAATTTCCTGCTGGTGTCGTCGCGGGCGCCCGAACACGCCGGCGTGGCGCCCGACCTGGCGCGCGAACTGGCGCGGCGGGCCGGCGCCACCGTGGAGTTCGTGGGTTACGAGAATGCCGGCCTGGCCGCCGACGGGGCCAAAGACCAGGCGTGGGACGTGGCCTTCATCGGGGCCGAGCCGGCCCGTGCCGATCTCATCACCTTCACCCCCGCCTACGTGGAGATCGAGGCCACCTACCTGCTGCCGGGCAACGCGGCAATCTGGTCGGCCGAAGACCTGGACCGCGACGGCTACCGCATCGCCACCACCGCCCGCGCCGCCTACACGCTCTATCTGCAGCGCACCTTGAAGCGTGCCACGCTCGTCGAGGCCGACACCATGCAGGGCGCGCTCCAGCTCTTCATGCGCTCCAACCTCGATGCCCTGGCCGGCCTGAGGCCGCGGCTGCTGGAAGACGCCAAAGGGATTCCGGGGGCGCGGGTGCTGGCCGGCGGCTTCACCGCCGTGCAGCAGGCCATGGGCGTGCGCAAGGAGCGCGCGGCGGCGGCCGCCTACCTGGCCGCCTTCGCCGACGAGATCAAGACCTCCGGCCTGCTCGCCAGCCTGATTGCCAAGCACGGCGCCGACGGCCTGACCATCGCCAAGCAGCCCTGACGACGCCGCCCTGTCCGGCGCCTTGCACATGTTGGGTCGCAGGCTGCCGAGGAACGCGGTCAGGACTGCGCTGACGAGCCGTCAGCCGCCTGAAACGTGCGCTCGACCCGGCCTGACCGCCGCCACGCTCGTGGCATGCCCGATGCAACAGACGACTCGTCCGCACGGGGCGGACCAACGGCACCGCGCGCGCGCGCGGCAGGGGAACGACCATGACCATCGGCACCATCGCGCTCGTGATCATCGTGTTGCTGTTGCTCGGGGCGCTGCCCACCTGGCCGCACAGCCGGAGCTGGGGCTATGGACCGTCGGGCGGTCTCACGCTGCTGCTCGTGGTGCTGTTGATCATGGTCATGACGGGCCGGATGTGACGGCCCAGGGACACACCATGGACGTCGCCCGCCGCCCGTTCGGCCGCCATTCCGACCAGGTCTCCATCCTCGGGCTGGGCGGCTACCACCTGGGCAAGACGCCGACCGTCACCGAGGCCGTGCGCATCGTGCACGCGGCCCTCGACGCCGGCGTCACCTTCCTCGACAACGCCTGGGAGTATCACGACGGCGAGAGCGAGCGGCGGATGGGCCGGGCCCTGCGCGACCGGCGCGACGCCGCTTTCCTGATGACCAAGGTGTGCACGCACGGGCGCGACGCCCGCGTGGCCATGCGGCAGCTCGAGGAATCGCTGCGCCGCCTGCAGACCGACCATCTCGATCTGTGGCAGGTGCACGAATGCGTCTACGAGAACGACCCCGAGCGGCACTTCGCCCGGGGCGGGGTGATCGAGGCGCTGGAGCGCGCCAAGGCGCAGGGCAAGGTGCGCTACGTCGGATTCACCGGGCACAAGGATCCAGCCATCCACCTGGCGATGCTCGCGCACGGCTTCCCCTTCGACGCCTGTCAACTGCCGCTGAACGGGTTCGATGCCGGTTTCCGCAGCTTCCAGGCGCGGGTCCTGCCCGAACTGGCGCGGCAGGGCATCGCCGCCATCGGCATGAAGAGCCTGGGCGGCGACGGCCGAGCCATCAAGAAGAAGGCCGCCGTGGTGACCGCGGCGCTGCGCTACGCGATGAGCCTGCCGGTGTGCACCACGGTGTCGGGCATCGACTCGCTGAAGGTGCTGCGCCAGAACCTGCGCATCGCCCGCGGCTTCTCGCCCATGGGCGCCGGCCGAGCGGAAGGCTTACGAGCGAAGCCTGCGTGAGCCCGCGGCCGACGGCCGCTTCGAGCTCTACAAGACCACGGCCGAGCACGAGGGGGACGAAGGGCGGAAGCAGCACGGCTTCCCCGCGCAGGACGAAGTGGCCCAGTAGGCGCCGGCCGGCGCGCGACAGCGCCGCATGGTACGCTGGCGGCGATGGCTGTGGGTCGCCCTGCGAAGATCGTGGCCGGACTGGCGCTGGTGGCCGCCGTCGTGCTGACGCTGGCGGCCGTGGCCATCTACCGCTTTCTGCCACGCACCACCCTCACCCCGGCGCCGCACAACTGGACGGCCGAGTGGCGCGCCGACCCGCCGGTCGTGGCGACGCTGCCGGGCGGCCTGCTCGAAACCGCCACCATCCGCATGGGGGAAGACTTCTACAAGTCGGACGCCAAGACCTGGTGGGGTCTCTACCTCGGCAACACCGTCTCGCACATCCAGGTGGCGGCGACCTACCGCTACGGCGTGCCGCTCATCGACCCGGCGTGGGACATCGTCTCGCAGGGCCAGACCACGGTGGTCGTGGCGCCGAGCCTGCAGCCGAGCCTGCCGGTGGCCATCGACACCTCGACCTGGCGCGAGAAGACCGAGAGCGGCTGGGCCCGCTTCGACAAGCAGGCGCAGCTCGAGGCGCTGCGCGGCAGCCTCAGCGGCGACCTGGCGGAACGGGCCCGCGACGAGCGGCGGGTGGCCCTCGCCCGCGAGGCCTCGCGCCGCACCATCGGCGAGTTCGTCGACGGCTGGCTGGGAACGCGGCGCGACGAGGAAGGCGGCGTCTTCGACACCGTGAAGGTGTATTTCGCCGACGAGATGACCGACGAGTTGCGCGGGCAGCTGCGGGAACGCCGCCCGCTCGATCGCCACTGACGCCGCGCGGCTACTTGCGGCGGGTATCGAGCGCGCCCCGCAGCTTGTCGGCCAGGGAGCCGAGCGACGAGGCCGGCGCGGCCTCGGGCCGGGCCGCGTACTCGCGCAGTTCCGCCTGCTCCTGCTGTTCCGCCACCGCCTTCTTGCTGAGGCGAATGCGCCGCCCGGCGGCGTCGACTTCGAGGACCACGACCTCGACCTCGCTGCCGATGGGGAACGCCTTCAACAAATCCTGATCGCGGTCCACGCCGGTTTCCGCAAACGGAATGAGGCCGGTCTTGCCGGGCGCCAGGAACACGAACACGCCGAACTTCTCGTGCCGGTCGACCTTGCCGGTAACGATCGCCCCGGGCGTGATCCCGGTCGGCGCGGCCGTGGACCCCGCGGCCCGCGACGAACCGGCCTCGACCATGGCCACGCCGATGCGCTTTTGCGCCAGGTCGATGCTCAGGATCTCGAACGCGCTGGTGGTGCCGGTGGTGAGCGTCTTGGCCCAGCCGCCGACCCGGCCGGTGGGCGCGAAGGTGGACGCGTGGGCCAGGCCTTCGATGCCGGGCTCGAGTTCCACGAAGGCGCCGAACTCGGCCACGCGCGTGATCCGGCCGGTGCGCACCTGGCCGACCTCGTAGCTGGTGGCCACGGCCGTCCACGGATCGTCGAGCAGCTGCTTGAGCCCGAGCGAGATCTTGTGGCTGCCGTCGTCGACGCGCAGCACCTTCACCGTGATCTGATCGCCGGGAGCCACGATCTCGTTCGGGTTGGTGACCCGCGACCAGCCCATCTCGGAGACGTGCAGCAGGCCCTGGATGCCGCCGCCCAGATCGACGAAGGCGCCGAAGTCGAGCACCGAGGTGATGCGGCCGGGCAGCACGGCGCCGACCACGATGGCCTTGCGGGCCTCGGCGGCGCCGGCCTTCTGCTCTTCCTCGAGCTGCTTGCGGCGCGACACGACGATGTCCTTGCCGCCGTCCTTGTACTCGATGATCTTGAAGGTGTAGGTCTTGCCCTCGTGCACCGCCGGGTCGGTGGTGCGGCTGATGTCGATCTGCGACAGCGGGCAGAAGGCGCGCTCGCGGGCGATGCGCACCTCGTAGCCGCCCTTGACCTGCTTGTCGACCTTGCCTTCGACGGCGAGCCCGGCCTGGTAGGCGTCTTCGATCTCGCGCTGGGTGGCGGCGTTGCGCACGCCCTTGCGCGACAGCACGATGCCGCCGGCGGTGGACACGACCATTGCCTGGAGGCGGTCGCCGGCCGAGAACTCGACGTCGCCCTCGGCGTCCTTCAGTTCCTCGAGGTCGATCTGCGCTTCGCCCTTGCCGCCGACGTTGACGAACGCCACTTTCGGACCGAACGCCACGATCGTGCCCTCGATCATCTGACCGCGGTCGAACTGCTTGGCCTTGACCGAGGCTTCGAACATCGCGGCGAAATCTTCTTCGGGCTCACTCACGGCGCACTCCTGGGATGGGCGATCCTCTGATTATACGAGGCCACCCCCCGCCGCGCGGTAACCGCGCTAAACTCAGCGTTCGAGGAGTCTCTTGATGACGCTGCGCGTTGGCCCTGCCCTGACAGCCGCCCGAGTGCTCGTGTTCGCAACGGCGGTGACGGCGGCGCCCGGTGTGAGCCTGGCACAACCAGCCGCCACGGCGGCGCCACCGGCCGCGCTGCCGGCCCAGCCGGCGCTGACCACCGCCGACTACGCCCGGGCCGAACGGCTGCTCGGCCCGACGGTGAACCCGCTGGTCATCGGCGGCACGGTCACGGCCACCTGGCTGCCCGACGACCGCTTCACCTACCGCAGCACCACCGCCGACGGGGTGGTGTTCATGCTCGTCGACCCGGCCAGGAAGACGCGCCTGCCCGCCTTCGATCACGAACGGCTGGCGGCCGCGCTGGCCACGGCCTCGGCCACCAAGATGGACGCCAAGCGGCTGCCGTTCCCGGCCGTCGAGCTGTCGGCCGACGGCACGTCGGTGGCCATGGACGTGGGCCAGACGCGCTACCGCTGCGACGTCACCGGCGCCACCTGCACGGCCGGCGCCACCCGCGACGGGAACGCCGTCGTCTCGCCCGACGGCACGCGCGCGGTCTTCATCAAGGACTGGAACCTGTGGGTGCGCGACCGGGACTCGCAAGTCGAGCGCCCGCTCACGACCGACGGCGAGCCCGACTTCGGCTACGCCACCGACAACGCCGGCTGGCGGTCGTCGCCGCGGCCGGTCGTGCTGTGGTCGCCCGATTCGAAGAAAGTGGCCACCTTCCAGCAGGACGAACGGAAAGTGGGCGAGATGTACCTGGTCGAGACCAGGGCCGGCCACCCGGTGCTCAAGGCCTGGAAGTACCCTCTCCCTGGCGACGAGGCCGTGGCCATGCTGCACCGCGTCGTCATCGACACCGACAGCGGCGCGGTCGTGCGTTTCAAGATGGCGCCCGACTATCACCGCGCCATGCTCGGCGACGACTTCTCGGTGAACGACATGATCTGGAGCCCCGATGCCGCGCGGCTGGCCTTCGTGTCCACCGCGCGCGACCACAAGACCGCCACGGTGCGCGTGGCCGAGGTGACGACTGGCGATGTCCGCACGGTCTTTGCCGAGTCCGAGAAGACCCATTTCGAGTCGCCGGCCGGCTGGCGCGTGCTGTGGGCCACCGACGAGATCCTGTGGAACTCGCAGCGCGACGACTGGAGCCACCTGTATCTCTACGACCTCACGAACGGCCGCCTCAAGAACCAGGTGACGTCGGGCCCGGGCCCGGTGACCCGCATCGTCCGCGTCGACGAGCAGACGCGCACCGTGTTCTTCACCGCCAACGGCCGCGAGCCCAAGCAGGATCCCTACTTCGCGCACTTCTACCGCGTTGGCCTCGACGGCAAGGGCTACGCCTCGCTGACCCCCGGCGACGGGCACCATGTCGTGCAGATGTCGCCGACCGGCGCCTTCGCCGTCGTCACCGTGTCCACGCCCGAGCGCGGTCCGGAGGTGGTCATCCGCGACCCGGCCGGGGCCGTGGTGATGCCCCTCGAGAAGGCCGACCTCTCGAAGCTCACGGCGGCCGGCTGGCAGCCGCCCATGCCGATCACCGTGAAGGGGCGCGACGGCAAGACCGACCTCCACGGGCTGCTCTTCCGGCCGACCACCTTCGACGCCGCCAGGAAGTACCCGATCATCAACTACGCGTATCCCGGGCCGCAGAGCGGCAGCGTCGGCAGCCGGGCCTTCGCCGCGGCGCGCGGCGACAACCAGGCGCTGGCCGAACTCGGCTTCGTGGTCGTGTCGATCGACGGCATGGGCACGCCCGGCCGCTCGAAGTCGTTCCACGACGCTTATTACGGCGCGATGGGCCGCGACAACACGCTGCCCGACCAGGTGGCCGGCATGAAGGAACTGGCGGCGCGCTACCCGTGGATCGACATCGACCGCGCCGGGATGTGGGGCCACTCCGGCGGCGGGTTCATCACCGCCGGGGCGATGTTCCGCTATCCCGACTTCTTCAAGGTCGGCATCTCGGAATCGGGCAACCACGACCAGCGCGTCTACGAGGACGACTGGGGCGAGCGCTACCAGGGCCTGCTGCACCGCCTGGGCGGCGCCCATCAGAGCGGCGACGAGCCGCGCGACACCTACGAGGCCGAGGCCAACCAGACGCTGGCCAAACAGCTCAAGGGCAAGCTGCTGCTGATGCACGGCATGATGGACGACAACGTGCCGCCGCAGAGCACCTACCTGGTGATCGAAGCGCTGATCAAAGCCAACAAGGACTTCGACCTGCTCCTCTTGCCCAGCCAGCGCCACGGCTACGGCGTGGACGGGCCCTACGTCATGCGCCGCCGCTGGGACTACTTCGTGCGCCACCTGCTCGGCGCCGAGCCGCCCAAGGAATACCAGATGCAGGCGCTGCCGCCGCCGGCGGTCCGCCCGACCGGCGACTGACGCAGGCTAGCCGAAGCCCGGAGGCGACGTGAACGCGCCGGCGATGACCAGGCGCCCGTCGACCAGCTTCAGCGGCATCGCCGGCAGGCTGCGCGGCGCCGGACCGCCGATGACCGCGCCGGAATCGCGCGGGTCGAACGTGGACTGGTGGCAACTGCAGAAGATGGTCTGGTTGTCGCCGACGTTGTCGTCGACCTCGCAGCCCGAGTGGGTGCAGATGGCCGAGTAGGCCACGATGTCGTCGGCGGCGCGGCCGCGGGTCGCCGCCGACAGCGACGACGGGTTGAGGCGCGCCAGCAGGATCCGGTTGAGCGACGAGCCGTCCTTGAGCACATCGCCCTTGGGCGCGAGCGGCCACACCATGACCGCCTGACCGTCGGCGGGCACGTCGTCGGGGGTCAGCGGAATGAGGTTGGTGTCGCCGACGCGGACCAGCCAGTCGCCCGCGGCGGGCCCGGCCACCTCCGCCTCCTGGGCGGCGGCACGCACCGGCGTCAGCCACGCGAGCATCAGCCCGGCGGCGCCGCGAAGCACGGTGCGGCGGGCGCAATCGGTCGAACGGGGTGAGGGGACGGGTGGGTTCTGTGACATGGGCACCTCCATCGTACTACGCCGCCCCTCAGCCATCGGCGACCGGTCGACGCCGCCGGCGTTGTGCCGGGCGGAACGCTGTGGATAATGGTCGCGCCGTCATCCAGGAGATCGCGCCATGCCCAGACCCACCGTCCAGCGCTTTCCGTTCGTCTTCGCCGTCCTGATGGCGGCGCTGATCCTGGCGACAGCCGCGCCGGGCGCGCAACCGGCCGCCCCGGCGGCTCGGGTCGCGGCCGATGCCGAGGTGCAGGGAGCGGTCCGCCTCTTCACCGCGTGGCTCGAGGGGCAACTCCTCCATCGCCACCTGCCGGGTGTGGCGGTGGGCGTCGTGGCCGATCAGGATCTGGTCTGGTCGCAGGGCTTCGGCTGGGCCGACACCGAGCGGAAGACGCCGATGACGCCGCAGACCAGGTTCCGCATGGCCTCGCACAGCAAGCTCTTCACCGCCACGGCGATCATGCAGTTGCGCGAGGACGGCAAGCTGCGGCTCGACGATCCGGTGGCGAGGTACCTGCCGTGGTTCAAGGTCAAGCGCGCCGCCGACGACGATCCCGAAATCACCATCGAAGAACTGCTCACCCACACCTCCGGCCTGCCGCGGGAGGCGGGGTCGCACTGGACGACGTTCGCCTTCCCGACCACCGAGGAACTGCGCGAGCTGATGGCGGAACGCCAGGCGCCGTTCTCGCCCGAAGTGCGCTGGAAGTACTCCAACCTGGCCTTCTCGGTGGCCGGGCTGGTGATCGAGGCCGTGAGCGGGCAGCGCTGGGCCGACTACGTGCAGCAGCACATCTACGAGCCGCTCGGCATGTCGTCATCGAGCGTGGACGCCGTCGTGGCCGGGCTGGCGATCGGCTACAACCGGCTGATGCCCGACAACACGCGCGCCACCAATCCGTTCATCGACGCCCGGGGCATGGCTGCGGCCACCGGCATCACCTCCACCGTGGACGACATGGCCAAGTTCGCCGCGGCCCAGTTCCGCACCGGCCGCCGCGGGGGCGTTAACATCCTCAGCACCGGGTCGCTGCGCGAGATGCACCGCGTCCGCGTGCTCGAGAGCAACTGGACCCAGGGCAACGCCATCGGCTTTGCCGTGCGGCGTGAGCGCGACAAGGTCTACGTGTCGCACGGCGGCAGCTATCCCGGCTACCAGACGCAGACGATGCTCTACCCGGCGGGCAAGGTCGCGGTGATCGTGCTGACCAACGCCGACGACGCCAATCCCGGCGCCATCGCCACACAGCTCATGAACACCGTCGGCGAGGCCGTGGCCAAGGCCTCGGCGCCCAAACCCGATGCCGCCACCAAGGCGTGGGATCCGTCGTGGGCGCGCTTTGCCGGTCTCTACCGCGGCCGCGGCGGCGACTCCCAGGTCGTCGAACTCGACCAGCGGCTGGTGATCATCACGCCCAGCGCCCCGAACCTCGACAACCCGATCCGGCTCGAGCCGATCGGCAACGGCCAGTTCCGCTACACCGCCCCCACCGGCGGCGGCCCGGTCGGCGAGATCGTGCGTTTCGTGGAGGAAGGCGGGCGCGTGGTGCGGATGTTCACCGGCGACGGCTACCTCGAGCGCGTGCGGTAGCGGCGCGGCCCCCGGGTCCTCGTGAGTTCTCCTTTCCGCGCCCTTCGCTCCCGCAATTACCGGCTGTTCTTCATCGGGCAGGGCATCTCGCTCATCGGCTCGTGGATGACCCGGTTGGCCACGGCCTGGCTCGTCTACCGCCTGACCGATTCCGCCTTCCTGCTCGGCCTGGTCGGCTTCGCCGGGCAGGCCCCGTCGCTCTTCCTGCCGCCGCTGGCCGGCGTGTGGCTCGACCGGTTCGATCGCCACCGGGTGCTCATCGCCACCCAGGCGCTGGCCATGGCCCAGTCGCTCGCGCTGGCGGCGCTGACGCTGAGCGGCCACATCAACATGCCGTGGATCATCGGCCTGACGTTGTTCCAGGGCGTGATCAGCGCCGTCGAGCTCCCGACCCGCCAGGCGTTCGTGGTGCGGATGATCGACGACCGCGCCGATCTCAGCAACGCCATCGCCCTCAACTCGTCGAACTTCAACAGCGCGCGGCTGGTCGGTCCGGCCATCGCCGGCGCCGTCGTGGCGGCGGTCGGCGAAGGCTACTGCTTCCTCATCGACGGCCTCAGCTACATCGCCGTGATCTGGGGTCTGCTGTCGATGCGCGTGCCGCCCGAAGTGCGGCCGCCAGCCAATCGGCGCATCCGCCTCGAGCTGGCCGACGGGTGGCGCTACGTCACGCAGTCCACGCCCATCCGCAGCCTGCTCGTGTTCCTCGGCGCCATCGGCATCCTGAGCGCCCCCTACACCACGCTCATGCCGATCGTGGCCGGCCGCACCCTCGACGGCGGCGCCCACACGCTCGGCTTCCTGATGGCCGCCTCGGGTATCGGGGCGCTCGCGTGCGCGGTGCGTCTGGTGCTGCGCCAGAGCATCGTCGGCCTGGGGCAGACCATTGCCACGGCGGTAGCCGCCTTCGGCGCTGGGGTCGTGCTTCTGGCCTTGTCGCCGTGGCTGTGGCTGTCGATGGCGCTCATGGCCGTGACCGGCTACGGCCTGATGTACCAGGTGGTGGCCACCAACACCATCGTCCAGACCATCGTCGACGACGACAAGCGCGGGCGGGTCATGTCGTTCTACACCATCGCCCTGCTCGGCTCGGCGCCGCTCGGCAGCCTGTTCGGGGGCCTGCTGGCCGACCGGGTCGGGGTCGAGACGACGCTGTTGGCGGCCGGCGCCGCGTGCGTCCTGACCGCGGTGTGGTTCTGGCGCCAGTTGCCGGCCATTCGCGCCGCCGTCCGGCCGCGTTACATCGAACTGGGCATCATCCCGGAGGGGTGACATGGCGCGGCTGGCGCCCAGGCGGCTGGCGCGCCGCGGCGACGCGGCCACGCCGCCGGCCTACGCCAGCAGCTGGTAGCCGCTGCCGTGCACGGTGATGAGGTAGCGCGGCTCGTGCGGACGCGGCTCGATGTGCGTGCGCAGCTTGGCCACGTAGTTGTCCACGGTGCGGGTGACCGACAGGTGGCTGTAGCCCCACACGTCGCGCAGCAGCTGCTCGCGGCTGACCACCTCGTTGCGGTGCGCGAAGAGGTAGCGCAGCAGCTCGAACTCGCGGGCCGAGAGCGCCACGCGCCGGCCCTTGCGCAGCACCAGCCGCTGCTGCGGCTTGACCACGACGTCGCCGAGCGTGAACTCGCCGCCGCCGGGCGAGTGCCAGTCGTCGCGCCGCACCAGCGCGCGCACGCGCGCCAGCAGCTCGCGCACGCTGAACGGCTTGCTGACGTAGTCGTCGGCGCCGAGGTCGAGACCGCGGATGCGGTCCTGCTCGTGCGTCCGGGCCGTGAGCACGACAATCGGCATGTGCAGCGCCCGGGCGCGGAGCTGCTGGCACACGTCGAAGCCGCTCATGCCCGGCAGCATCACGTCGAGGAGCAGCAGCGCGTAGTGGCGCCCGGCCACCGCCTGCAGCGCCTCCTCGCCCGAGGCCACCGCGGTGACGCGGTAGCCCTCGAACTCGAGGTTGTCGGCCAGCATCGCGCGCATCTGCGGCTCGTCCTCGACCACCAGCACGTGCTTGGCGTCCTCGGCCTTGCACCAGGTCGGCGTTCATCACACGGCCTCCGGCTGGCGCAGCGGCGCCCTGTCCGTTGACGATCGGCCCGGTGACGCAGCGCAGCATCACCCGGAACGTGCTGCCGGCGCCGAGCGCGCTCGACACGTCGACGCTGCCGCCCTGCGCGTGCACCAGCTCGCGCACGATCGGCAGGCCCAGGCCGAAGCCCTGGCGATGGCCGGCGCCCGGCACGCGGTAGAAGCGCTCGAAGATGCGCTCCTGGTCGGCGGCGGCGATGCCGACGCCGCGATCGGCGACCTCGATGATGGCCCACAGCCGTTCGGCCCGGACGGTGACCGACACCGGCTGGTCGGCGGCTCGAGTACTTGACGGCGTTGTCGAGCAGGTTGGCGACGACCTGCTCGAGGGCCGCCGGGTCGGCCAGCACGAACGGCCCCGGGCCGGTCAGGCGCACGTCGAAGACCACCTGCCGGCTGGCCAGGCCGTGCGCGAAGGCATCGACCGTCTCGCGCACCAGCGCGCCCAGGTCGACCTGCTCGAACTCGTAGCTGCGCTGCTGCTGCACGCGCGAGAACTCGAGCACGCGCTGCACCAGCGCGGCCAGCCGCTGCGCCTCGGCGCGGATGGTGTCGAGGTACTCGGCCAGCCGCTCGGGCGAGCGGATGCGGTCCATCTGCAGCGTCTCGGTCGCCGCGCTCAGCAGCGACAGCGGCGTCTTGAGCTGGTGCGACACGTGGGCCACGAAGTCGGTCTGCATCCGCGCCAGCTCGGCGGAGCGGCGGTGCGCCTGCAAGGCGAGCCCGAGCGCCACCAGCATCAGCAGCAGCGACAGCGCGGTCGGCCCATAGCCGTAGCCGCTGCCGGCCATGGCCCCGCCAATGGCCGGGGCGCCCACCTCGATCGTCCAGGGCTGCGCCGTCACTTCGGCGGCCAGGCGCGAGCGGATGTCGTCGGCGGGATAGAACAGCATCGGGAACGGCAGCCGCACGCCCTTGACCCCGGGCGCCAGCGTCCCGAACACGACCGTGCCGCGCTCGTCGCGACACGCGGAGCTGCAACGGCAGCTCGCCGCCGCGCCGGGCCAGCAGCGTCTCGAGGCCGGCGCCGTGGCGCCCGGCGAAGAGCTGCTCGCGGCAGGCTCGTCGGGTCGATGACGAAGCCGAGCACGGCGAAGTAGTCGAGGCGCCGGGCGTCGGTCCAGAACAGGCGCAGGAACATCTGCCGGGCCCCGTGCCCGACGCCCTCGGCGGCGACGTAGATCTGCTGCGACCCGGCGTGACGGCGGGCCAGGTCGAGCACGTCGCGGCCCATCGCGGCGTCGCGGACGAACCCGCCGGTGCGGCCGTGGAACAGCACGTCGGCGGCGGCGGAGCGTGGGCTGCGCCCGCCAGGCGAAGAAGCGCTCGACGTGCGGGTAGGCCTCGAGCCCTTCGGCGAACTTGCGGGCCACGAGGTCCATGCGGCCGGCGCGCAGGTCGGGGTGGTTGACCGCGGCCAGGGTGTCGAAGATCGGTCCGTTGAGCGTGCGCCGCAGGCCCCGGGCGACGTCGTCGGCGGCCTGCTCGGACGAGCTGGCGCACGATGACCTGCGTCTGCGACTGCAGCGCCGTGATGGCGCGATGCTGCAGGTACAGCACCAGCCCGGCTGCGCCAATCGTGGCGAAGATGGCGAGCACGAGCGGATGAGGGCGCCAGGAGCGACGGGCGGGCCGCATGGCGATGGGTTCTATGGCTGAGCGGGCACGTTACGCCTGCCGCCGGGTGCTGTCAAGCGCAAGGCGGTCGGGGCGCCAGGCAGTCGGGGCGCCGCCTAGCTCCCGCCCAGCCGCGCTTCCTGGCCCATCACCTTGGCCGGGTCGGCGCTCGGCTTGGGCCGGAACTTCTGCACCCGGCCGCCGAAGACCTCGGCCGTGTACATGTTGCCTTCCTGGTCGACCGTCAGGGAGTGCGGCGCCGTTGAACTGGCCCGGCTGCCCACCCGGCGCGCCCCAGCCGTAGAGGTAGCGTGCCGTTCAGGTCGTACTTCAGCATCCGCATGGTGCCGCCGTCGGCCACCCAGAGGAACTGGTCCGTCGAGATGAAGTGCGCGTAGGGCGACGAGCGCACCCCGGTGCGTCCACATGTCGAGGAACTTGCCGTGCTCGTCGAACACCTGCATGCGGCGATGACCGCGGTCGACGATGAACAGCCGCCGGTCGTCGCTGATGGCGATGCTGTGCACGGTGTTCCACTCGTTGGGCCCGGGGTTGCTTCGGGTCCTTCGGCGGCCGCGCCCCAGTCCATCAGGAACGTGCCGTCCTTGTCGAACTTGGCCACGCGCGTGCCGCCGTAGCCGTCGGTGATGAAGAACGTGCCGTCGGGCAGCCAGGCGATGTCGGTCGGACGGTCGAAGAGCCGGCCGGCGTCGCGGCCGCGCTGCCCCTTGGTGCCGAGCGTCATGACCAGCTTGCCGTCGTAGGTGAACTTGTGGATGACGTGGAGCTGATCGTCGAACACCCAGACGTGCTTGTCTCGGGGTCGTACGGGCTCATCTTGATCTTGTGCGGGCCGCGGCCGCAGGTCCTGTCGAACAGCGTGTCGTGCTGCGGCCACTGCTGCACCATCTTGCCGTCGCGGTCGACGACGAAGATGACGTGGTGGTAGCGGCGCTCCCAGCCGCGCTTGGCGGCAGGCTCGCACGTGGCGCCGAGGCCGTCGTCGTTGCCGGTGGCGCTGCCGCGCGACGGGACTCAGCATCGCGTAGGGCGTCCACGGCGCCGCGCCCGGCGGCAGCGGCAGCTCGCCGCGCTGCGCAATCCAGATGCGGTCGGGCGACTCGGCGTAGACCGCGCCCACCGAGCCCCAGGTCCAGCCGTCGTGCGTGACGCCGTCGGCGCCGTCGGGCAGCGGCTGCGGCCAGTTGGGCACCGGCTCGTAGGGCCCGAACTCCTCCTGCCCGCCGCGCTCGCTGGCGACCGTGGCGGCGCGCCGAGCCGGACGCCGCCGGCGCGTTCTCGGACGAGGCCGGGGACGGCGCGCACCGCGCCAGCGTCACCGGCGCACGATTCCCATCGACAGGAGCAGCCAGCCGGGTCGCACCATCGTCGGCCTCCGCGAACAGGAGGGTGAACGCCGTCGCGGCGGCGCCGCGCCGCCGATCAGTTCGTGCCGCGCATGTAGGTGCCGATGATGTGGGCCGGGTTGGCGCCCTTCTTCGGCCGGAACTTCTGCGGCCGGCCGACGTGCACGTCGGCGGTGTAGAGGTTGCCCTCGCTGTCGGTGTGGAACTGGTGCACGCCCCAGAAGCCGCCGGGGAACGCGCCGAACGTGCCCCACGAGTAGAGGAGCTTGCCGGTCAGGTCGAACTTGGTGAACTTCTGCGTGGTGCCGTCGGCCACCCACAGGTGCTGGTCCTCCGACAGCAGCACCGAATACGGCCGGCGGATGTTGGGCCAGGCGTCGAGGAACTTGCCGTTCTCGTCGAACACCTGGATGCGCGAGTTGGCCCGGTCGCTGATGTAGATGCGCCGGTTCTTGTCGATGGCGATGGCGTGCACGGTGTTCATGTAGCCGGGCCGCGTCTCGGTCGGCTCGTTGCCCTTCTGGCCCCACGTCATCAGGAACTTGCCGTCCTTGTCGAACTTGGCGACGCGGGTGTTGACGTAGCCGTCGCTGACGAAGAACGTGCCGTCGGGCAGCCACGCGATGTCGGTCGGCCGGTTGAAGTGCGTGCCGTCGTCGCCCGGCTGCATCGGCGTGCCCACCGTCATCACCAGCTTCTTGCCGTCGCGGGTGAACTTGTAGATGGCGTGGGCGCCGTCGTCGACCAGCCACACATGACGTTCGGCGTCGTAGGGGTTGACCAGCACCCGGTGCGGACGCACGAACATCTTGTTGTGCTGGTCCCACGACTCGATGAGCTTGCCGCTCGCGGTCGACCACGTTGAACACGTGATCCCAGCGCGGGTGCCGGGCCGGATCCTTCTGCGACAGGTCGTAGCCCGAGGCGTTGCGCGGCGGGAATGAAGCTGTTCGGCCGCGCCGCGGGCGTCCTTGATGCGCCGGCAGGCAGCCGCGATTGAAGATGTAGACGCGGTCCGGGCTCTCCGCCCAGATGCCGCCGGTCGAGCCGATGACGAAGCCGTCGCCGCAGTAGTTCTGGGGCCAGCCGGCCACCACCTCGTAGGGGCCGGTCTCGTCGCCGCCGCCCTTTTCCTGCGCGATGACGACCGACGGCGATCAGGAGCGAGAGCGCCGCGCTGGCGGTGCCGATGTGCTTCATCACTGTACGTCCCCCTTGAAGTGGGCCCTTGCGGAGCTCCTTGATGAACGTCGCGGCCTGCGTGGCCTCGGGCGTGCCGGGATGGTCGGCCACGACCTGGTCGAACAGCGCCAGGGCCTTCTCCACCTCGCCCTTGCTGAAGTGGATCTTGGCCATGCCGAGCGTGGCCCCGGCGGCGCCGGGCTTGGCCGCGAGCACGCGCTGGAACTGCGCTTCGGCCTCGGCCGACCTTGCCCTGCGCGAAGTAGACCGCGCCGAGCGTCGACGCGGCTTCGAGGGCCAGGGCGTCGGTGGCGAGGTTCGGCTTCGCCCGCCAGCCCCTTCTCGAGCGCCGCCACGGCCTTGTCGTAGGCCTGCATGTCGACGTAGGCGCTGCCGAGCTGATACTGGATGGCCGGCATCGGTCGGCGCCAGCGCCGCCGCCTTCTCGAGGCTCGCCACCGCGTCGGTGACGCGGTTCAGGCGGAAGTAGGCCAGCGCCAGGTTGACGTGCAGCGCCGGCACGGTCGGCGCCTGGGCGATGGCCGCCTCGAACTGCGTGGCGGCCAGGGCGAAGTTGCCGCTGCTGAAGGCGGCGACGCCGGCCTGGAACTCCTTCGAGCCGCCGGCGGCGGCCTTGGCCAGCTTGAAGTCGAAGTCGCGGTCGGTGCCGGCGACCAGCTTCACCTTGTCGCTGATCGGCTGGTAGCCCTCGCGCTCGACCGTCATCTCGTACTCGACGGCCTGCAGGCCGCGCCGGTAGAAGCGGCCGTCCTTGCCGCTCGTGAGCACGACCTCGCGGCCGCGGTCGACGTTGACCAGCCGGATCTTCACGCCCTCGAGCGGCGCGCCGGCCTCGTCGACGACCCGGCCCTTGATGACGCCCAGCTCCATCTGGGCCATCGCCGGGGCGGCGGCGCCGCCGAGCAGCGCCACCCCCATCACCGCCGCAATTGCCAGGGCCCGCATGACCGTGGCCTCAGAACCGCAGCCGGATGCCGAGCTGCGACTGCAGCGGGAACTGGGCCGAGGTCGGCAATCAGGAAGTTCGGCGACGAACGGTTGCCGGTCGGCGCGACCTCGTTCAGGCGGTTGAAGACGTTGAACACGTCGAAGAAGAAGTCGAGGCTGTCGAGCCGGCCGCCGAGCGGCAGCTGGTAGCGCATCGACAGGTCGACCAGGAACGAGCCGGGGCCGCGAATGCCGAACGGCACGGCCCGGCCCTGCGAATCGAGCTCGGAGACGATCGGGCCGGGTCAGGTCGTCGATGCCGCGAATCGGCCGGTCGTTGTTGTCGAGGTCGCCGTTGACGTCGCGGCCGACCGTCTCGTTGATCGGCGCGCCGCTGATGGCGCTGACCACCGTGGCGAAGGTGAGCGTCCGCCACGGGTTCCAGCTGCCGCTGGCCGCGAACACGTTGGTGCGGTTCGACTGGAACTCGCCGTAGTCGGCCCGCGGAGTCGTTGTCGAGCCACACCCGGCGCGCGTCGGGATTGCCGACGCCGACGTAGTTGCTGCGCTGCAGGGTGTAGGCGAGGCGGCCGCTCCAGCGGTTGGCCATGCGCTTCACGAGCGACACCTGCATCGACTTGTAGTCGCCGTCGAAGAGCGTCGCTCGTCTGCGACTGCAGCACGCGCTGGAAGCTCACGCCGCGGGCCTCGGCCGGAATGAGCGTGCCGGTCGGGTCGAACGCGGCCACGCCCGGGCGCACGCCGTTGACCGGCTCGTTGATGTCGATGACGCCGAGCTGATTGCGCGACGCGTTGGCGACGTAGTCGACCGACAGCGCCACCTGCCCGAACAGCTCCTGGCTGACCCCGGCGCTCCACGACCAGGTGTGGGGCATCTTGCGATCGGGGCTGTCGATGCGCGGGTTGCGGTTGAAGCCGGTCCCGGCGACCACTTCATCGCGCAACCGGTTCAGCACCGCCTGGCCGGCGGGCGACAGCCGGGCCACGCCGGGGTTGCCGGCGGTGTCGGTGATCATGTCGGGAATCAGCACGAGACTGGCATTCGGGCTGGCGGCGTTGATCGAGATCGACGGGAACAGCGTCCTGACGCCGCTCTGCTGCAGGGTCAGGTCGTGCACCACCGGCACGTAGGCGTAGAACTTGCCGATGCCGCCCCGGACCACGGTGCGTCCCGTGCCGAGCGCGTCCCAGGCGAAGCCGGCGCGCGGCGCGAAGGCGTTGTCGTGGCTGGGCGTCTGCTCGTGGTTGTCCCAGCGCAGGCCGAGGTTGAAGGTCAGGTTGCTCGTGACGCTCCACTTGTCCTCGACGAACAGGTAGCGGCGCTGGTCCTTCGACACCACGCGTAGCCGTAGTCGCTGCGGGGGCCGACGGTGACGTCGAACTGGAAGGGATGGGTGGCCGGGTCGGCCGGGTTGTAGGGCGCGTCGGTGCGGAACTGGAAGGTGCCGGAATCGAACGTCGAGCGCGGGTCCATGTTGTTCCAGCTGTAACCGCCGCCGGCCTTCACGGTGTGCTCGCCGCCGAACAGGCTGGGGATGAAGTAGCTGAACGCCTGGTCGACGACGTAGGTGCGGATCACCGTGGTCGGGCCGGTGCCGCCGGTGCCGGTGATGTAGCTGGCGTGCTGGTTGCGCTGGCCGATCGAGAACGGGTCGCGGCCGTCGAAGCCGATGGCCTTGCCGCTGTCGTTGAAGAAGCCTTGCGGCGCCGTCGTCAGCTCTTCGCCGATGCGCCCGAAGCGGGTGACGCTCGACAGCCGGTCGGTCATCACGCTGGTGTAGGTGCCGGCCCACAGCGTGTCGTGGTCGGCCTCCGAAATCCTGGGCGTCGGGGGTCTGCGTTGTTGGTGTTGAAGCCCTCGCCGCGCGAGGCCGCGTCCTCGAGCAGCCAGCGCCCGTTGAGGAAGTTGCGGTCGTTCAGCTGCAGGTCGGCGCGGGCGAAGTAGTTGTTGGCGCGCACCGTGAAGAAGCCGACCTGGTCCACGGCCAGCGGCGCCGCCGCGGCCGGGAAGCGCTTCTGGCCGGCGATGTCCTCGTTGTCGCGCTCGTAGGTGAAGTAGAAGTGGGCGCGGTTGCGGACGATCGGACCGCCCAGGCCGAAGCCGGCCTGCAGCGTGCGCTCGGGCGGCTTGGGCTGACCGGCGGTCAGGAACTTGCCGCGGGCGTTGAGCGTCTCGTCGCGGAAGTACGAGTAGACGCGGCCGCGGATGTCGTTGGTGCCGCCGCGGGTCACCATGTTGATGATGGCGCCGGCGCCGCCGCCGTACTCCGAGCTGTACTGGTTGGCCAGCACCTGGTACTCCTCGATGTTGTCGAGGACGAGGCGCACCTGCGTGCCCTGGCTGCCGCCCAGGCGGTCGTCGTTGTTGTACATCCCGTCGATCAGGTAGACGTTCTGCTGCGACGGCGACCCGTTGGCCACCACCTGGCCGCCTTCGAAGGTGGAGGTCGCCGGATTCGGGGTCATGCCCGGAATGAGCTGGGTCAGGCCGGTGAAGTTGCGGAAGTTCGACGGCACTTCTTCGATCTCGCGCCGCGACAGGCTGCCGCCGATCTGGTTGCTGGTGCGCTCGACGAGCGGCGACTCGCCGGTCACCACCAGGTTCTCCTGAACGCCGGCGACGGTGAGCTTCAACTCGAGCGTGACGACCGAGCCCGGCGCCAGCACCAGCCCGGTGCGGGTGGCGTTGCCGAAGCCGGCCATGGAGACGGCCACGTCGTAGGTGCCGGGCTCGAGGCTCGGCACCGAATACGCGCCGGTGTCGGCGGTGACGGCCTCGCGGGTGAAGCCGGTCGCGGCGTTGGTGATGACGCACGGTGGCGCCAGGCAGCGCCAGCCCATCCGGGTCGAGCACCTTCCCGGAGATCGCGCCGCGTTGCTGGGCGAAGGCCGGAGAGGACGCGGCGACGAACACACTCGAGATGAACAGCAGGAGTCGTGCAGCAGCCACCATGTGAAACCCCTCCCTTTCGGAGTCGGTCGAATCGGCGCGAGCTTAGCCGTTCGCCGGCCCGGGCGTTGTCAAACCATGTCTAGGAATTGTCTGCAAGTTGTCTAGGGGGCCGGTCCGCCGCGGAGACAAGTTGCAGACATCTCCAAGACATCCTTTTACCGGCGGCAATGGGCGGCGCCTGCTACAAAGGAGGCCATTCGGAGGAGGTTCTATGAGAGTTCTCGCGGTCCTGACGGCACTGTCCGTCCTCGTCGGTCCGGCGCCGGCCACGGCGCAGGGCAATCCGGCCATCAGCAGCGCCGAGCCGTTCAAGCTCGGCACCTTCGACATCGGCGGCGAGCCGCGCATCGGCATCGTGCTGCGCGACACCCTCGTCGTCGATCTCGCGGCGGCCAACCGCGTGCTCGCAGCGCGACCCGGCCTATCCGCCGATGCCCGATGCCGCCGACGATGGTCGACCTCGTCGGGCGCTACGAGTACGGGATGAAGACCCGGCTCTACGAGATCGTCAACTACCTGGTGCGCAGCAACCGCCTGACCGGCACGTCCCGGCCGGCCTGGGTGCACGACGTGAAGTCGGTCGACATCCTGGCCCCGCTGATGCCGGGCAAGATGCTCAACGCCGCCGTCAACTTCTACACGCACGTCGGCGAAACCGGCACCGCCGAGGAGCAGAAGAAGGCCGAGGCCGAACGGCGGGCCAAGCGCGGCGTGCCGTATCTCTTCCTCAAGCCGACGCGCGGCGCCGTGGTCGGCGACGGCGACGACGTCGATCATCCCGCACGGCCGCGACCGCGTGGACTGGGAAGTCGAGCTCGGCATCGTCATCGGCCGGGCGGCCCGCGACGTGCCGGCCGACAAGGCGGCCGAGCACATCTTCGGCTACATGGTCACCGTCGACGTCTCGGACCGCGGCGGCCGGCCGCCCGACTCGCGGCCCGGCTCGGACTGGCTGGTCGGCAAAGGCCACGACACCTTCGCGCCGATGGGCCCGTGGATCGTGCCGAAGGAGTTCTACGGCGACCCGATGAAGCGCCTGCGCCAGACGCTCACGGTCGACGGCAAGGTGATGCAGGAAGCCGGCGCCGCCGACATGATCCACTCGATCTACGAGCTGATCGAGTACGGCTCGTCGATCATCACCCTCTTCCCCGGCGACGTCGTCAACAACGGCACCTCGGGCGGCACCGGGATGGGCCAGGCCTACCGCGGGGCCGAGCGCTTCCTGAAGCCGGGCGAGAAGATGACCGCGTCGATCGACGGCATCGGCTCGATCACCATGAACGTGGTCGGCGAGCCGGCGCCGCCGCCGGGCACCGGCTCGCGCCTGCCGGCAGTCAGCACCTACCGCAAGCAGTAGTCGAGGGCGCGCGGGGCGGGTCCAGCCCGGCCGCGCGCGCCGTTCGTCCCGGCCGGATTGGCTGGCGATTCAACGAAGGGCCGGCAACCTCCGTCTAACGCAGACGTGAGCACCTTCATTCGCGACCTGGGTTACGCCCTGCGCAAGTTCCGTTCGGCGCGGGTCTTCACCGCCACGGCGGTATTGACGCTGGCCCTCGGCATCGGCGGCACCACCGCCATCTTCACGCTGATGCACGCGGTGATGCTGAAGTCGCTGCCGGTCGGCGATCCGGCCCGCCTTTATCGCATCGGCGACGGCGACAACTGTTGCGTGCAGGGCGGCCCGCAAGATCGCTGGGGCATGTTTTCGTTCCCGCTGTTCGAGCGCCTGAAGGCCGACACGCCCGAATTCGCGGCGATGACGGCCTTCCAGGCCGGTGGCAACCGGATGAGCGTGCGCCGCCAGGGCGTGAACCAGGCGCCGCGCCCCCACCGCACCACCTACGTCACCGGCAACTACTTCGAGACGCTCGGCCTCAACGCCTTCGCTGGCCGCGTCTTCACTGCCGCCGACGACACGCCGGCCGCGGCGCCGGTGGTGGTGCTGGCCTATCACGCCTGGCAGGGGCTCTACGGCGGCGACCCCTCGATCGTGGGCGCCACCCTCGTCATGGAAGGCCGCGCCTTCACCGTTGCCGGCATCGGTCCGCCTGGTTTCTACGGCGAGACCCTGAAAGCCAATCCCCCCGACGCCTGGGTGCCGCTGCAGCAGGAGCCGCTCATCGCCGGCGACACGTCGCTGCTGCGCCAGCCGGTCTCGGCCTGGCTGCGCGTCATCGGCCGGCTGCGGCCGGACGCGACAGTGGAGGGGCTCGACGCCCGGCTCACGGGCCTGCTCCGGCAGTGGATGCAGCGGGAAGCCGGCTACCCGCCCAACTGGATGGCCACCGTGGAGCGGGTGCTGCCGCAACAGGTCATCGCCGTGGTGCCGGCCGGCGGCGGGGTCGGGGTGATGAAGGAGCAATACGGACGCAGCCTGCAGATTCTGCTGGCGGTGTGCGGCCTGGTGCTGCTCATCGCCTGCGCCAACGTGGCCAACCTGCTGCTGGCGCGGGCGGTCGCCCGGCGCGGCCAGACCGCCGTGCGCCTGGCGATGGGCGCCTCGCGGCGCCAGATTGTGAGCGAAGCCCTGGTCGAGAGCGTGCTCCTCGCGGTGGGCGGCGCCCTGGCCGGCCTGCTCGTGGCCATGGCGGCGGCGCGACTGCTGTTGTCGCTGGCCTTCGCCGGGGCGACGCTGCTGCCCATCGACACCACGCCCTCGCCGCTCGTGCTCGCCTTCGCCACCGGCCTGGCGCTCGTGACCGGACTGCTCTTCGGGGCAGCGCCGGCGTGGCTCGCCACCCGCACCGACCCGATCGAGGCGCTGCGCGGCGCCGGCCGCACCGCCGGCGACCGCTCGTCAGTGGCGCGCACGGCGCTGCTGGTGGTGCAGGCCACGCTCTCGGTCGTGCTCGTGGCCGGGTCGATGATGCTCGGACGGAGCCTGGGCAATCTCGAGGGTCAGGACTTCCACTTCGAGCAGGAGGGCCGGGTCATCGTCTCGGTGGGACGGCCCTCGGCCTCGTTCACCGGGGAACGGCTGAGCGCGCTCTATCGCAACCTCGAAGAACGCCTCGGCGCCATGCCCGGCATCCACGGCACCGGCCTGGCGCTCTACAACCCGCTCACCGACAACTGGGGCGAAGGCGTGATCATCGCCGGCAAGCCGCTGGCGGAACCGGGCGAACAGACCGGCGCCTCGTGGGACCGCGTGAGCGCCGATTACCTGCAGCAGCTGGGCGTGAAGCTGGTGCGCGGACGCCATTTCAGCGCCGCCGACAACGCCACGGCCGAAGCCGTCGCCGTCGTCAACGAGGCGTTCGTGAGGCGCTTCTTCACCGACGGCGAGGATCCGCTCGATCAGCACTTCGGCCTGAACCTGCCCGAGAACGCCAACAGCTTCCGCATCGTGGGGGTGGTGAAGGACGCGCGGTTTGCCGGCTTCCAGCTGGATCGTCCGATGCGGCCGATGTTCTTCGTGCCGCTGGCGCAGACGGTCGACTACGCCAATCCGCTGATGCGCCGGGTCGAGACGGCGTCGCACTACGTGGGCGGGCTGCTGCTCGTCACCAACCTCCCGCCCGGGGTGCTGGAGCCGCAGGTCGCGCGCGTGCTCGCGGACGCGGATCCGAACCTCGTCGTCACCAGCATCCGGACCCTGAGCGAACAGGTCGAACGCACCTTCGATCAGCCGCGGGCCGTGGCCAGCCTGGCCGGCCTGTTCGGCGTCGTCGCGCTGGTCCTGGCCGCCATCGGCCTCTACGGCGTGACCGCCTACTCGGTGGCGCGCCGCACCAGCGAAATCGGGGTGCGCATGGCCCTCGGCGCCGATCGCCCGCGCATCGTCCGGCTCGTGCTGGGCAGCGCGTTCCGGCACGTCGTCCTGGGATTGCTGCTCGGCCTGCCGCTCGCCGTGGGCGCCGGCTACCTGCTCTCGGCGCAACTCTTCGGCGTGGCGTTCTGGGATCCGGTGGCCCTCGGCGCCGCCGCGGGATCGCTGGGTCTGGCCGCGCTGGCCGCCGCGCTGGTGCCGGCCGCGCGGGCCGCGGTGCTGGCGCCGATGACCGCCTTGCGCACCGACTGACGTGCCGCCGGCGCCGGCGGTCCGCCTCTACTCGATCGGCAGCGCCGTCGTGTACTTCGTCTGGCGCAGCACGAAGTTGGTGGCCGAGGACCGCACCACGCCGAGCGCCAGCAGCTTCCGCATGATGAAGAACTCGAGGTCCTCCGGATCCTTGGCGACGACCCTGATGACGTAGTCGTTCGACCCGGTGATCGAGGCGCATTCGACCACCTGATCCTGTTCCTGCACGAACTGGTCGAAGCGCGCGATGGTCGCCTCGGCGTGATCGAGCAGCGAGACGTGCACGTAGGCCACGGCGTGCAGGCCGAGCTTGCGGGGATCGAGCATCGCCACCTGCCCGCGGATGATGCCCTCCTGTTCGAGGCGGCGGATGCGGCGCCACGCCGGGGACACCGACAGCCCGGCGCGGTCGGCCAGCTCCTGCGTGGTGAGGCGGGCGTCGTGCTGCAACAGGCGGAGCAGGCGCTTGTCGAAGTCGTCGAGCTCGGGCATGAGGCACAGAATACCTATTAACCGGCTTTTCGAGGAAATCTATTGCCATTACGGCGCTCTTTGCCCGTGAATAGCCAACCCATTTCACCGCGCACCGGTCAATATCGGCTGACCATGCCAGCCACCACGTCTTACGTCGCCAAGATTCCTGACGAGTCCGGCCGCATCGCCTACACCCCCGAGGAAGACGCGGTCTGGCGCGACCTGTGCGCCCGGCAGATTCCCAACGTGCGCCGTCACGCCTCGAAGGCCTATCTGGACGGCCTGGCCGCGGTCAACCTGCCGCTCGACCGCGTCCCGCAGTGCCCCGACGTCTCGGAGATCCTGCGGGCCCGCACGGGTTGGAACGTGGTGCCGGTTCCGGCCCTCATCGGCTTCAAGCGCTTCTTCGGCATGCTCGCCGA
The DNA here is from genome assembly GCA_963834325.1 of uncultured Acidobacteriota bacterium. Lineage (GTDB taxonomy): Bacteria > Acidobacteriota > Vicinamibacteria > Vicinamibacterales > UBA2999 > CADEFD01. The sequence goes on along the minus strand of CAWIBL010000011.1, from coordinate 1,112,173 downwards.
ACGCCAGTTCCCGGCCGCCTCGTTCATCCGGTCGCGGAAAGACTTCGACTACATCGAAGAGCCCGACATCTTCCACGAGATCTTCGGTCACTCCCCGCTGCTTGCCGATCCCCGCTTCGCCGGCTTCTCGCACGCCATCGGCCAGGCTGGGCTCAGGGCCGCGAAAGAAGACTACTCGTGGCTCATCCGCCTCTACTGGTTCTCGATTGAATTCGGCCTGACCCGCGAGAACGGCGAACTCAAGTCGCTGGGTTCGGGCCTGGCCTCCTCGCCCACCGAGCTGCCGTGGTCGGTCGGCGGCGAGCCGGAGTACCGGCCGTTCGACGTCATCGACGTCCTGCGCACCCCCTACCGCATCGACATCCATCAGCCCGTCTACTTCGTCATCGACAACCTCGACGAGCTGTTCGGCGTGGCCGAGCGCGACCTGATGGCCGACATCGCCGAGGCGCGATCGCTCGGGCTGCACGCGCCCAAGTTCCCGCCCAAGGACGCGCCCGCGCCGGCGCTCGCCTCATGAGCGTCTGCGACCTGCGCGACCGCACCTGCCAGCCCTGCGAGGGCGGCACGCCGCCGCTCGACGCCGAGGCCGGCGCCCGGCTGCTGGGCGACCTGCATGCCGACTGGCGGCTCGACGCCGGGGCCGGGGCGCTCACCCGGCGCTTCGAGTTCAAGGGCTTTGCCAAAGCCGTGCAACTGGCCAACCTGGCCGCCTGGCACGGCGACAAGCAGGGCCATCATCCGGACGTGGCGTTCGGCTGGGGCTACTGCACGATCACCTACACGACGCACGCGATCGGCGGCTTGTCGGAGAACGATTTCATCTGCGCTGCCAAGCTCGACGCGCTCGTGGCGTGAGTGGACGTCGCGCACGCGCCCTGGGCTAAGCTGCGCCCAGGGAGGCGATGCGACCATGCCACGACCCAACGATGTCATCCGCCAACACCTGGTCCAGGTGTTGAACTGGGAGGACGCGCACGTCGGCTTCGACAAGGCGGTGGACGGCATTCCGGCCCACGCCCGCGGCGTGCACCCGCCCGGCTTCGAGCACTCGCCCTGGCAACTGCTCGAGCACATCCGCATCGCGCAGGACGACATCCTCGATTTCTGCGTGAACGCCAAGTACGTGCACGACCGGACCTGGCCCGGCGACTACTGGCCGAAGCGGCCGGCGCCGGCCGACGAGGCCGCGTGGTTGGACAGCATCGCGGCCTGCACGGCGTCTCGGGAACGGCTACAGCAACTGGCGCGCGAGGTGACCGATCTCACCGCCACGGTGCCCACCGGGGAAGCCTCGCAGACCTACTTGCGCGCGTTGCTGCTCGCGGCCGATCACGTCTCCTACCACGTCGGTCAGATGGTGGCGGTGCGCAAGGCCCTCGGGGTATGGAACTAGAAGGGGGCCCTTAGCATGGCCACGTCCGTGCTCGACCGGTTCCTCCGCTACGTCTCCTACGACACGCAGTCGCGCGAAGGCACCGGCACCTATCCCAGCACCGCCGGTCAACTGGTCCTGCTGCGCGACCTCGTGACCGAGCTGCACGCGATGGGCGTCGCCGACGCCGCCATCGACGCGCACGGCTACGTGATGGCCACCATCCCGGCCACCACCTCGCGGCCGGATGTGCCGGTCATTGGCTTCATCGCGCACGTGGACACGTCGCCCGAGATGAGTGGCGCCGGTGTCAGGCCACTCGTGCACCGCGCCTACGACGGCCGCGACCTGGTGCTGCCCGACGACCCTCGGACCGTGTTGCGCGTGGCCGACCTGCCCTACCTGGGCGAGTGCCTGGGCCACGACATCGTCACCGCCTCGGGGACGACGCTGCTCGGCGCCGACAACAAGAGCGGCGTGGCCGAAATCATGACCGCCGCCGCATACCTGATGGCGCATCCCGGGATTGCGCACGGCCCGCTTCGCATCGCCTTCACCCCGGACGAGGAGATCGGCCACGGCACGACCTACTTCGACGTGGCCCGGTTCGGCGCGCGCTATGCCTACACGATGGACGGCGGGGCGCGCGGCGAGCTGGAGTACGAGAGCTTCGCCGCCGACGCCATCACCTTGGCCTTCCGCGGCATCAACACCCACCCCGGCTACGCCGCCGGCCGCATGGTGAACGCCGTCAAGCTGGCGGCCCGCTTCATCGATCGCCTCCCGGCCGATCGCTTGTCGCCCGAAACGACGGCGGGGCGCGAGGGCTTCGTGCACCCCTACGACGTGCAGGCCGGCGTCGATCGGACCACGGTGAAGCTGATCGTGCGCGACTTCGCCACGGCGGGCCTGCTCGAGAAGGAGGCGTGGCTGCGCGGGCTGGCGCAGGAGGTGGTCGACGAGGTGCCGGGGGCGGCCGTGGAGTGTCGAGGTGGAGGAGCAGTACCGCAACATGCGCGAGGTCCTCGACCAGCACCCGCTCGTCGTCGACCGGGCCCGCCAGGCCATCGCCCGGGCCGGCCTGCCGGTGCGCGAACGGGCCATCCGCGGCGGCACCGACGGCTCGCGCCTGTCGTTCATGGGCCTGCCGACGCCCAACCTCTTTGCCGGCGAGCAGAACTTCCACTCGCGCTTCGAGTGGGTGTCGGTGCAGGACATGGAGAAGGCGGTCGACGTGATCGTGGAGCTGGCGCAGGTGTGGGCCGACTGAGGGGTGGCCGTGATCAGGCCGGCGGCACGCCCGCCTCCGCCAGCGCCGCGGCGCCCGGCAGATCGTCCACCTTCCAGCACAGGTCGAGCAGGGCCCGCGCCTGCGCGTCGGGCAGCACGCCTTTCATCAGGTCGAGCGCCTTGGCTTCGAGGTCGGCGTCGCTCATGGGGCGCTCGAGGCTGCCGACCACGTGCTCCACGAAGTGGCTCACGACGCGCCCGTCCGCCAGCGTGATCCGGGCCCGCACCTGATCTTCCTTCACCGCCGGATCGATCGTGGCGACGACGCGGTCGCGCAGCGCCACGATGACCGGATCGCGGGCGTTCTCGTCGCTGAAGTCGCGCATGCCGGCCGAGCCGCGGACGATGGCCAGCGCCGCCGCGAAATAAACGCTGAACTTGCTTTCGAGCCCGGTCTGCGGCGTCTTCTTGCCGGTCAGCTCCAGCACCAGCGGATGCACGCTGAGATCGATGCGCTCGATGTCGCTGGCAGTCAGGGTGTGCTCGGTTGCGCAACTGGACGCAGGCATCGATGGTCGGGTGGATGACGATGCCGCACGCAAACGGCTTGTAGGTGTTGAGGGCGATCTCGTAGCTGCCGCCGAGCTTGCCGGTGATCTCGTGGAAGTTGCGGGTGGTGCTGAGCACGTTGGCCCAGCCGCTCTTCGCTTCGAGGCCGACCTCCGTGCTCGTGAAGTTGCGCGGCCGCGAGCAGCGCCGCCGTCAGGCCGTTCTGGGCGGCGCGGCCGGGATGGAAGCTCTTGGTCATCGAACCGAACATCTCGCGCAGGCCGACCGGCTGCGTCGCCGCCAGCCCGAGCGCCCACACCATCTGCTGCTCGGTGAGCCCGAGCGCCTTGCCGCACGCCGCGGCCGCGCCGAAGACGCCGGCGGTGCCGGTGATGTGCCAGCCGCGGTCGTAGTGCGCCGGATAGACGGCGTTGCCGATGCGGCACTCCACCTCGACGCCGAGAATCATCGCGTGCAGGAAGTCGGCGCCCGACATCGGCCGGTGCTCCGCCAGGGCCAGCAGTCGCCGACACGACCGGACCGGCCGGGTGGATCACGGTCTTGAGGTGGGTGTCGTCGAAGTCGAAGACGTGCGAGCTGATGCCGTTCATCAGCGCGGCGTGCAGCACGTCCATCCGGTCGCGTCGGCCGAGCACGGCGGCCTGCGGCGGGCCGGAAAACGGCGCCAGCGCCGCCGATCGCGGCATCGAGCGTCTCGTGCCGCGATCCGCCCACGGCGCAGCCCATCCAGTTCAGCAGCGTGCGCCGGGCTTCCTTCCTGACAGGCGGCGGCACATCCGCAGCGCGGGCCTCCACCACGTAGCGGGCCAGGGCGCGCGTGACCCCGCTACGCGCCTCGCCGGCATCGCCCTGCGGCTGGACCGGCGCGGCAGCGGCTGGGACCGGGCCGGCCGGAGCGGCGAGGCTGCCAAGACCGGCGAGCGACATCGCGCCCAGGAACTGACGGCGATCGGATGGGGACGGCATGGCGCGATCTGACCCGATCGGCCGGGCGGGTGCAAGGCGATCCGTCAGGCGCCGGCGCCGGCCGCCGGGCCGGACTCGTCCCGCTGCGGCAGCTCGATGGTGAAGGTGGTGCCCTGTCGCAGGGCCGTCGCCACCTGGATGGAGCCACCCAGCTGGTCCACGATCGACCGCACTACGGCCAGGCCCAGCCCGCAGTGGTTGGCGCCTCCCTTGGTCGTGACGTAAGGCTCGTACATGCGGCCGCGGATCGCCGGATCGATGCCGCCGCCCGTGTCGCTGACCGTGAGCCGCGCGCGCCGCGCCGGCCCCGTCACCGAATCGGCGGTGATCGTGAGCGTGCCCCCTTTGGGCATGGCATCGCGCGCATTGAGCGCGAGGTTGACGACGATTTGTTCGACCTGACTGGGATCGCTCTGCACCCACAGCGGTGCCGGGCCCGGGTCGAGGTCGAGCTTGACACGCTCGCCGACCAGGCGACGCAAGAGCAGGTCGGACGACCGCAGCAGCGCCGCCACGTCGACGCCCACCGCCGGCGTGACCGGCGGCCGCCCCAGATTGATGAACTGCCGGGTCAGGACGCCGGCCCGCGCCCCGGCGGCCAGGATGTCGGTCAGGAGCTTCCGCGTATCAGCACTCAGCGATCCGTCGTCCAGCGCCAGTTCGGCGCAGCCGTTCATCAGCAGCAGGAGGTTGTTGACGTCGTGCGCCGTGCCGGCCGCCAGCCGGCGAATGAAGTCGATCCCCTGCTTGTCGCTCTCCTGGCTAGCCACCTGAGTCCTCACTCCCGCGATCGCCGGTCCACACCACTGCCGGCACGGCCGCCGTCGGTGGGACGGCCGTGACCGGCAGGCGACAGCACCGTCGTGTGTCTAGGGCTCCCACGTGCACCAGTAGCCGGCGATGAGCGCGGTGGCGGCCTCCGTCGAGGCGCCGCGCGCTCCGCTGCGCCGGGCCGCGTGCAGCTGGCAGTAGCGCTCGACATCCGCCGAGGCCTTCCGCGCCGCTTCGACGTCGATCGCGGGTGCGCCGTTGGCGTGGCGCACCGCGCGCTCGCCGAGCATGGCGCACACGGCCGTCACGGTCGCGCAATCCTCGAGCCAGCGGTTCCCGAAGTGGCGCATGGCCGCCAGGAACTTGGCGCGGAAGTTGGTGCGCACCCATTGCACGGCCTCGTAGTCGAACGTGGCCCGCAGCCCGACCGCCTGGCCGATGCTCAGGAAACAATCGTCGAGGATGACATCGACGGCGCGCTCGTGCGCCAGGGTCTGGTCCGGGGTCGTGGCGGCCGGCGACGTGGCGACGTGGGCAAACGGGCTCGGGGGAACGTCCTGGCGAATCGGGTCGATGTTCATCTGATCCTCCGTATGGCGAATGTCAAACAGTTAAAGGGCGGCAGCGCCGAGTCCGTCGCGCGCGGCGCTCATCTGGCAGCCGGTTTCCACGTCGCGCGAGGCCAGCTCGGCGGCCCGCAGGTCGACCGAGGGCGAGCTGCTGGCGTGATGCAGCGCACGCTGGCCCAGGTAGCGCCCTACCGCCGTGACGCGGTGTCGGTCGGCCGCCCAGGAATTGCCGTGGGCGCTCATGGCGTGGAGGAAGAACCCCCGGTAGCGGGTGCGCCACCAGACCACCACGTCGAAATCCACGGATTTCTCGGTGCCAATGCCCTGGCCGGCCGCCAGCAGACAGTCGTTCAGGATGAAATCGATGGACTCTACCGGCATTACGTCACCTCAGGAATCGGCCAGGCCGTACCAGGTGAGAACGCCGGCGGGGCGGATCTCGTACAGGAGGCAGGCTCGAGGACTACTGGCCGGCGTCGAGTCGGGCGCGCAGGCCGCGCAGCTCGGTGCGGAGGTGCCCGGCGGTGGCCGGGCGCCGGGCCGCGACCCGCGACAGCGCGTCGTTGAGGAAGGACGCGACCGCGGCGGGGCATTCCGGTCGCGCGTCGCGCACATCGGGCAGGGGCTCGTGCTGAATCGCCGCCACGACCTCGGTCACCGAACGGCCGGCCAGCGGGTGGCGTCCGGCGATGGCCTCGTGGAGCACCATGTTCAGGCTCCACAGGTCGAACGATTCCTGCGGCGCCGACCCGGCGAGCGCTTCGGGAGACAGATACAAGGGCGTGCCCACGACCTGGTGGGTGATGGTCAGCGTCGACGAGGCCTTCACGCCTTGGAACCGCGCCGCCAGCTCCACCGGATCGGCCGGCATCACGGCCGCGGTCGCGTCCGGCCCCTGCGACCGGTCGAGCATGGCCGCCAGACCGAAATCGAGTAGCTTCGGCACGCCGTCGGCGGTGTAGCCGATATTGCTGGGCTTGATGTCGCGGTGCAGGACGCCGGAGCCGTGCACCCGATCGAGCGCGTCGGCCAGCATGATGCCGAGATCGAGGGCCTCCCCGATGGGCGATGGCCCGCGGGCGAGCCAGTCGAGCAGCGTCCCGCCTTCCAGGTACTCGACGACGAGCAGCGGCGTATCCTGCCACTCCTCGGTGCCGTAGATCGTCGCCAGGTTCGGATGGAGCACCGAGGCCATGGCCCGGGCTTCCCGGCGGAGACGTTCGGCGTACTCCCGCCGCATGGCCGGCAGCGTCTTGATCGCCACCTTGCGGTCCAGGGCGAGATCGGTGGCCAGGTAGACGACGCCGGTGCCGCCGGCGCCGAGGAACCGCTGCAGCCGGAACTTGCCGTTGACGAAGAGCGGCAGCACCGCCGACCGGGTGGCGGCGCCGCAGCGGCAACGCCGTGTGTCCGGCGCCGAGGTTTCGGAGCACCGCGGGCACCAGGCGGCCGGTTCGTCCCGCCAGCCGACGCCGGCAAGAGGCGGCGCGGGCCGCCGTAAGGGGTCGGCCTGGGTTTCCCGCAGCCGGCGGTTCTCGAGCTGCATGGCCGCGTGACCGCACATCGCCGTGACCAGCGCGACGTGGTTCGGCGTATAGGGCAGGCGGTGCACGGCCGCGCCGATGGCGGCAACGCCGAGCAGGGCGCCAGACGAGCCGAGGAGCGGCGACAAGAGCTGCGCGCCGCTCTCGCTCAGCCACGCTTGCTCCAGATCGGGCAGCAGCCGCGCAATGGCCGACCGCGCATCCACCTGCACCTCGGACCGGGTGGACTGCAGCAGATCCAGGAGCACGGCGCCGCGCGGCAAGGGCGGGACCGAGCCGTCGAGGGCCACGAGCGACGCACCGTCTTCGGCCAGCAGCAGCACCGTGGCGCGCTCGGCATGCAGCGCCGTCGTCAGCTCGTCGCCGAGGGCCAGGCTGATGCCGCGCAGGCTCTCGCTGGACCGGAAACGGTGCTCCAGGCGCGCCAGCGCGTGCGCCGGATCGAGCGGTTCCCGCAGGAACCACCGGTCCACGGCGCCGACGAGCTGCGAGCGGAAGGTCAGGGCCACGAAGCCGAAGCCCGACAGGGCGAGCAGGGCGCTCGGGTGGCGGGCCTCCAGATACTCGAGGAAGGTGAGGCCGCGGTTCACGAAGACATCCAGCGCCAGATAGGTGAGCGGCGCCAGAATCGCGGCCCAGATCGCGTAGCGCGCCAGCGCGTACTGCAGCGTGGCGCGGATGACGAACTGCAGGTCCATCACGTGGTTCACGGCCACGGCATAGGCCGTCATCGGCACGATCAGGCCGAGCGCCAGGTAAAGCAGGACGCCTATCGGCTGGCGCACCGCCGGATCGCTCAAGGCAGGCACGAACGGCGTGGCGACGACGGCCACCAGCATCGGCGTCAGGCCGAGCGCCAGGGCGGCCAGGAACCAGGTGACCTGGCGCCGGCGGCCAGCCGATTCGAGCCGGGACTTGGCTACGAGAAACGGGACGGCGGGCAACGCAATAGCAAAGAGCAGCGGGAAGTAGAGCGAGCTCGGCGTGCTGCGATTCAGCGCTTCGAGGACGGCCATCACCACCGGGTCGGTGATCGGCCAGGCCGGTTGCATCCGCAGAGCCGTGGCCGCAAAGAGCACGACGGCCGCCGCGGTCGCCACCGCGACCATCGCGCCGGCCCACACCCGCGCGCGCCGGCCGACAGGCTCACCGGGGAAGGCCCAGGCAAACAGCCAGACCGCCAGCGCGATGAAGGACTCCGGCCGGCACATGGCCAGGGCGCCGGAAAGCGCGCCGGCAAATCCTGACGCCGGGGAGAGGAACGGGTCGACGAACGCGACCGCGATGGTCAGGTAGAGCCCGCCCAGCAACTGCAGGCGCCGGTCGCGTCCGCCGCCAAGCACCAGCACCAGTCCGCCGAGGCCGAAGATGGCCAGGTTGAGCACGAACGGCGCGATCGGCGCGCCGGGCGACAGGCGCTCCAGCGTGGCCGGCACGAAGGCCAGCGCCACCAGCACTTTGAGCGCGGCCAGGGCCACACCCAGGACGAACGACACGGCCACGGCCTGCCTGAGCCAGGGGCGCGCGCCGGCAAGCGTAGCGCCCTGCCCACCGCGCATCGCGGCGATGACGCGCAACTGACGCACGAGGTCGGCGTGGGTGACGCCGGCGGTCGCCGATTCCACCGCCCGCCAGTCGATGGCGGCGCCGTCGGCCATGGCCGCGGCGAGCGCATCGGGAAACGGCTTGGGGCTACCGCGCGCCACGCGCCATCTCCTCGCCCAGCCGAACGAGGGCCCGCCGCACGGCCAGGCGCGCCGCCTCGGGCGACGGCTTGTCGAGCATCAACGCGATCTGCTCGTAGCTGTAACCAAGCTCGATGCTGGCCACGATGGCCTGGCGATCGATCCGGCGCAGGCGCTTCAAGCCAGCCTGGTAGCGCCCACGATCCTCGGCCCCAATCGCCTGGTCGAGCGGCGAGCGGCCGCCGTCGGCCATCGCCTCGTCCAGCTCCCCGGGCGCCGGATGCCGGGCGGCGTAACGGAACTGGTCGCGCACGCGGTTCACGAGCGACCGCCGCAGGTAGCCGAGGAGCGCGCCCTCGCGCTGCGGCTGGAAGGTGCCGAGGTGGCGCAGGGTGTGGAGCACCGTGTCCTGCACGTAGTCGGCGGTGTCGGCGGCGTTGCGCGCCCAGGTGGGCACGCGGCGGTGGGCCCAGCGGTGCAGCCGCGGCAGGTAGCGCGCCAACAACTGATCGAGCGCGCCCTCGTCGCCCGAGCGGGCGCGGCGCAGCAGCTCCTCGGAAACCGGGTTCGACAGAGGGCCGCCCGGAGACGCGTCGCGGGGGTGCGGTTCCATGGTGGTGCGCGCCGGCGTCGGTGCCGATCCGCTGGCTTCCTGGATTCTCTCCCTGCGCTGCGGTGCACGCAAGTCCCAATGGCGCAGGTTGCACGTACAGATCCGGGCCCCGCGGCGTTATTCCCTAGGAACGCCGACAAGGCAGACGAGGTCAACCGACGGGGCGGCGCCTGGCGCCGCAACCGACTGGGACGAACAGCCATGGACATGACAGTGAGCACGTGGATCTGGACGGCGTGTCTGGGCGGGGCGGGCGGCGCGGTCAGCGCCTGGCTGGCCCGGCAGCGCGAGCCGGGGCGGCCCCTCACGAGCCTCGACTGGCGCACCCGGCGCGCGGTGGGCCTGCGCCGCCTGGGCCGTATCGGCAGGGCCGCGGCCACTGCGGCCGCCACGGCAGCGGCCACCGCCTGGATGCTCGGCGGCACGGACACGCCGTCGCTGCCCATCGGCGCCGGCGACCTGCCCGGCGCGCTCGCCTTCTTCTGGATTGGCTTCGTCACCGCCGGCTGGATGGCCGCGGAGCGCGACAAGTTCCTGCTGCGCCAGGCCGTGTGCAGTGCCGCCACCGCGCCGGCGGCGCATCCCGATACCGTGCAGGCCCTGGCGCACGCGTCGCCGGATGCGATCTACGAGGCGGTCAAGGCGCTGGTGCCGCGTCGCGTCGTGCACTGAGAGGTCGCGTCGTGCGCTGACTGATCACGCGTCACGTGGTTCCTGAGGCTCGCCCGGCGCGGGCCTGTTCCTGCCATCGCGGCACGTCCACGCCGGCCAGGAGCAGCCACAAGGTCAACACGCCTTCGCCGATGATGCCGGGTGCCAGGTTGTAGGGATACAAGGAGACGCGCAGGGCGGGCGAGAGGAACGTCAGCCACCCCAGCGCCGCGACGAGCAGCAGGACGCCGATGAATCTGGGGAGGAACGTCGACTCGAGGATCAGGTAACCAAGGAGCAGGCAATAAACGCCGAAGAACACCAGCGGGCTGTCGGCGGTGACGCGGAGCGCCCCGACGGCAATGCCGGTGAAGCTCACGCCCGCGGCGAGCAGCGAGAGGTTCCGGCTGACCGGCTTGAAGATGCCGTAGAAGAGCAGCGTGACGGCAACGTAGCTGGCGGCCGCAATCAGGCCGGCGATGGCGCCCGCGCGGCCGCGGTAGACGAGGGCGTAGCTGCCAGCCGCAAAGGTGATCAGGTAGGAGGCCGCGGCGGCCCTGACCATTGCGCGAGGCGAGGCGGGGCTGGCCGGTGCCATCGTGACCCGATAGACGTAGAGCGTCTACGGCATGTTCCGCACAGGTCCCGCCGCGCCATGAGCGAGCGTCGGCCGGGCTACTGCCGCCCCGTCAGCCGCCGGCTCAGCTCGCCTAGCTGACGGCGGGCCTCGGGGTCGGCGGCCTGCCGATGCGGGGTGCCCACCTTCTGGCCCACGAAGTAGCTGCCGCTCGGCGCGTCGGTGGCGACGGCATGCATCACCGCCTCGGCGCCTTCCTCCACGGTGCTCCGGGGCGTCATCCCGGCCGAAACCACCATCGTCGTGTTCATGTAGGTGGCCGGATGCAGCGCCTGCACCACGATGCCCTGGCCCTTCAGCTCCTGCGCCAAGTCGATCGTGAACATCACCTGCGCGAGCTTGCTCTGCCCGTAGGCGCGGTTGGACGAGTAGCCGCGCGTGAGCATGACGTCGCTGAAGTCCAGCGGCGCGGCGGCCAGCGACGACACGTTGACGATGCGGGGCGCGCGGCCCTGCGCGATGAGCGGCAACAGCGCGTAGGTGATCTCGTAGCCGGCCAGGTAGTTGACGGCGAACTGCAGTTCGTGGCCGTCCGCGCTGACCGCCCGCTCCGGGGTGATGACCCCGGCGTTGTTCACGAGCACGTCGAGACGGCGGTAGTCGCGGCGGATCTCGTCGGCCAGGCGGCGCACCTCGGCGAGCGAGGCGAAGTCGGCCTGGTAGAACCGGGCCGAGCCCTTGCCGCCGGCGGCGATCTCGCTCACCACCGCCTGACCGCGCTCGACGTTGCGGCCGTGGACGATGACATGCGCGCCCCCGGCCGCCAGCCGCCGGGCCACCTCGCGGCCCAGGCCGTCGGTGGAGCCGGTGACCAGGGCGATGCGCTGCGACGGCGTCGGCACGGACGGCTTGCCAGTGACCGGGGCTTGCGCCCAGACCACGGCGCCGGCCGCCACTGAGAAGAGGACGAGCAGGATGGGTGTCTGCATGGCGCCTCGGAGTCTACATCCGGCCCTGACGCAGGATCCGTTGACAACGAAACGTCGTCCCCAGACGTCCAATCGCTACCTCGAACCCAGGAGCGATGCCGATGACCGTTCTGCTACTTGCTGCCATGCTGGCCACGCAGCCCGCCGAGACGCTCGACGCGGAGACGATGACGCGCCTGCTCACGTCCCTGCGCGTCGCCGATCCGGCCGTGTGCGAGCTGGCCGGACGCTCGCTCACCAACTTCGGCGGCTGGCACGGCAGCGACAGCGACGAGCCGATGCCGGCGCCCATGCCGGTGCCGATGCCCATGCCGCATGCCGGACGCGGCGCGCACCTCTCGGGGCCGACGCTCGGGCGGATGACGTCGAAGGCGATGGACGGGCGCGTGCTCGCGGTGTTCCGCAGCGCGCTGCGCGACCAGAATCGCTGCGTGCGGCGAATCGCGGCCCGCGTCGTGGCGCGCGAGCAGCCCGCCTGGGCGGCCGCGGAGTTTGCGGCGCTGGCCACGGACGCGGCCGCCGGCTACCGCGAGATCGGCATGCTGGGACTCGGCGAACTGGAGGATCCGAAATCCATCGGCACGGTGACCACGGGTCTCGGTGACCGCGATGAGGTGGTGCGCGCCATGGCCGCGTGGGCCCTGGGTGCGCTCGAGATGACGGCGGCGATTCCCGCCCTCGGCCGCGCCGTGGGCGACGAGTCGATGCGGGTGCGCCGTCGCGCCACCTGGGCGCTGGGGTCGATCGAAGACGTGGCGGCGCTGCCCCACCTGGAACGCGCCCTGCGCGATCAGGCGCCCGAAGTGCGACGGATGTCGGCCTGGGCCCTGGGGGCGATCGAGAGCGCCACGGCCGTGCCCATCCTGCGCGCGGCGCTGCGCGATGCGGATTGGGAGACGCGACTCACCACGGCGTGGGCGCTCGGCGAGATCGAGGATCCGGCGGCGGTGAACGTGCTGGCGCCGCTCGTGAAGGACGGCGACGCGCGGGTGCGGCGCATGGCCGCGTGGGCGCTGGGCCAGATCGAAGCGGTGGACGCCGTTCGCAGCCTGACGCCGTTACTCGCCGACGCCGACGCCGAGGTGCGGGCGGTGGCCGCCTGGGCGCTGGGAGAAATCGAAAGTGCCTCGGCGCTGCCGGCGCTGGAAGCCGCGAAGCAAGACCGCTCCCCGGGCGTGCGGCGCGCGGTGCAGTGGGCCATCGCGCAGATCGATGACCGGCGGTAAAGCTCGGCTCATCGAGCCGTCTTCCACTGCGCCTCGACCCTGGCCATCACCCCGGGCTTGTCGCTGCCCAGCAGATAGCCGCCAGTGACGAGGGCGTCGCCCCGCTGAGGCCTGGCCGCGTATGCGCTTTTCGACGCGTAGCGCTCCGCCACCGACAGCCGGGGATCGTGCGCGGCGTGCCGCTCCGCTTTGGTCGACGCCAGCGGAAGCGCCGTCCCGAGCAGGTTGACCAGTTGCCTGGTCCCACCGATGGCGGCGCCGCGGAAGTTCCAGCCGGTGTAGGTCGCCATCGGCACGCGCTGCTCGCCGTGCGGATTGGTAATCGCGATCCGGGTCACGTCCGCCCGGGCGGCGCCGGCGCCCGCGAGGAAGGCCAGGCTGCTCCAGACCACGGTGCGCGCGACCAGGGAGTTGGGCTGCGGCATGCGGCGCAGTATAGTGCCGGGCGGCCCGTCTGCCGCGTTGGTCTGGTGCCTGATCCGGAGAGTGCCGATGCCTGGTCGCGCGATTGCCGCTGTAGTGCTCGGAATCCTGGCGGCCACGGCCGCTCTGAGTTCCCGCCAGAACCCGCGCACGCTCGGCACGGCTGGCGACGAAACGCCGGGTCACCAGAAGGAGCAATAAGACCATGAACCGCCGAGCGTTTCTCGCTGTCGCGGGCGGCGTGGCTGTCGTTAACTCCAGCCGGGCGCAGACGCCACCGGTGTCGCCGGTGCCGACGCCGCGCGTCTGGACCGGCGATCCGCTGCCCTATCCGGATCCCGACATCGTGGCGCTCGACCCGCGCTTCAACCGTTATGTCGTGCGCAACACGCCGATCCGGCGTCTGCACACCGGCACGCTGTGGGCGGAGGGGCCCGCCTGGAACGGCGTCGGGCGCTACCTCGTGTGGAGCGACATCCCCAACAACGCGCAGCTGCGATGGCTCGACGAAGACGGACATGTCGCGACCTTCCGGCAGCCGTCGGGCCACAGCAACGGCAACACGTTCGACGACCAGGGGCGCCAGTTGTCGTGCGAGCACAGCGGCCGCCGCGTGGTGCGCTACGAACCGCGGGGTGGCGTGTCGGTCGTGGCCGATCGCTATCAGAACAAGCGGCTGAATTCGCCCAACGACGTGGTCGTGCACCCCGATGGCGACATCTGGTTCACCGATCCGATGTACGGCATCAACGGCAACTACGAGGGAGTCAAGTCCGAGTCGGAGCTGCCCGTCGCGGTTTACCGGGTGGATGGCCGGAGCGGACAGGTCGACAAGGTGGGCGACGAGTTCGGCGGCCCCAATGGTCTCTGCTTCTCGCCCGACTACAAGAAGCTCTACGTGGCCGATACCGGCGGGCCCCGCGCCATCCGGGTGTTCGACGTCGACGGAACGGCGCTGCGCAACGGCCGCACGTTCGCGACGCTGCAGATTCCTGGCACCAACGCGCCGAGCGGCGCCGACGGCCTCCGCTGCGACGTCGACGGCAACGTCTGGGCGGGGGCCCGGCCGGGCGTGCAGGTGCTGGCGCCCACCGGCGAACTGCTCGGCATGATCCGCCTGCCGGAAACCTGCGCCAACGTCTGCTTCGGCGGAGCCCGGCGCAATCGTCTGTTCATGACCGCCAGCCAGTCGCTCTACGCGGTCTACGTGAACACCAGCGGTGCGCACATCGCGTGACCCCTCGGCATCTCCGCGTGCCCCCATGAGCCTGCAATCCGTCAAGACCTTCCTGGCCGCGCATGCGCCCGACATTCACGTGATCGAGCTCCCGGCCAGCACCGCCACCGTGGCTCTGGCGGCCGACGCGCACGGCGTCGAGCCCGGACGCATCGCCAAGACGCTATCGCTGCGCCTCGGCGACGAGGTGGTGCTGCTCGTGACCCGCGGCGATGCGCGCCTCGACAATCAGAAGTTCAAGGCGCAGTTCAAGACCAAGCCGCGCCTGCTCGACGCGGCGGAGGTCGAGGCCGAGACCGGCCATCCGGTCGGCGGCGTGTCGCCGCTCGGACTGCCCCGTCCGCTCCGCGTCTACCTCGACGCCTCGCTCGAGGACTTCGACGAGGTGCTGCCGGCGGCCGGGGCCACCAATGCGGCCGTGCGCATCACGCCGGGACGGCTGGCGGCGCTGACCGGCGCGGCGTGGGTCGATGTGACCAGGCGCGCCACCGACGGACCATGCTGACCGAGGTCCTGTGCACGCGCTGCGGTTTGTGCTGCGACGGCACGCTGTTTGGCGACGTCGAGTTGACGGGACCGGCGGAGGCGGCACGGCTCGAGGCGCTGGGGCTGGCGGTGGACGGGGACGACGCCGACGCCGAGCTGCTCTCGTTGCCCTGCGCGGCGCTCCGCGGGACCCGGTGCGGCGTCTACACGCACCGGCCCCGCTGTTGCCGGACGTTCGAGTGCCGGTTGCTGCAGAAGGCGGAACGCGGCGCCATCAGCGTGGCCGACGCGCTGGCCCAGATCGCACACACCCGCGCGCACGTGAACCGGGTGGAGACCCTCCTGGCCCGCAGCGAGCGGCGCCGGCCGGCGCTGCCGCTGGCCGAGCGCGTCGCCGACGTGGTCGCCGCGGCGGGTGACCCCGCCTCCGGCCCGGGCCGCGCGGCCGCCGCGCTGACCGCGGCCATGCGCGACGTGAACCAGGCGATCCGCACGGTCTTCCTGGACTGACGCCGGCTCATCCTTGAGCTCGTTTGGCGCGGCCGCCAGCTCACGAAACACCAGAGCTTGCACACAATCTCGTGTGTATACTCGCGCCAACCACAGCGAACGCGCCGCCTCCACGCGTCCGCCGCGGCCAGGCCGCAATGACCGGAGCACTGGGAACGGTCGCGCACTACGAGCTTCGCAGCCGCCTCGGCGCCGGCGGCATGGGCGAGGTCTACCTCGCGCACGACCAAGAACTCAACCGCCTGGTCGCCATCAAGTTCCTGACCCACACCGGCACGGGCGACGAGTCCCGCCGCCGGCTGCGTCATGAGGCCCAGGCCGCCGCCGCGCTCGATCACCCGAACATCTGCGCGGTCCACGAAGTGGGCACCGACGAGAACGGCCGCGACTTCATCGTCATGCAGTACGTGGAGGGGGAAACGCTGGCCAAGCGCCTCGAACGCGGCGCCATGGGCGTTGGGCCGGCGCTCGATCTGGTCGGCGGCATCGCCGAGGCGCTCAAGGCGGCGCACGAACACGGCGTGATTCATCGCGACCTGAAGCCGCACAACGTCGTCATCACCCAGACCGGCATCGCCAAGCTGCTCGACTTCGGCATCGCGCGCATGGACCAGATCGGCGACGCCGGCCTGACCACCGGGGTCGAAGCCGCCACCATCTCGGGCACGCCCGGCTACATCGCGCCCGAAGTGCTGCAGGGCCGCCTGGCCGACGCGCGCAGCGACCTCTTCTCGATGGGCGTCGTGCTCTACGAATGCCTGACCGGCATCCATCCGTTCCGCGGCGGCACGCCCTACCAGGTCATGGACCGGGTGCTCCACCTGGAGCCCGAGCCCCCGTCGCGGGTCAATTCGGCAATCAGCGCCGGCCTCGACGACGTGTGCCGCCGCCTGCTGGCCAAGGAGCCGGTCCGCCGCTTCCAGTCCGCGGCGGAAGTATGCGGCGCCCTCCAGGTGCTGCGCGTCGACGCGCCGGCGGGCCCGGCGAGACTGCGCCGCTGGGCCTTTGCCGCCGCCCTGCTGGTCGCGACGGCGCTCATCGGCGGCGCCGTCAGCGGCGTGTGGCGTACGCCGGGCTCCAAGCTGCCCCCGGCGCCGCTCGCCGCTCAGGAGTGGTACACACAGCGGCATCGAGGCCATCCGCGAGGGCGCGTTTGCCACGGGACGCAAGGCGCTCGAGGAAGCGGTGCGGCTCCATCCCGACTACGCGCTCGCGCACTCGCGTCTGGCCGAAGTGCTGTCGGCGCTCGACGAGGAACGCGAAGCGCAGAGCGCGCTGATCCGCGTGAGCGCGCTCGTCCCCGATGAATCGCGCCTCGCTCCCGACGACCGGCTGCGCCTGGCGGCCATCCGGGCCATGGTGCTGCGCGACTTCGACCGCGCCATCGGCGCCTACACCGAGTTGGCAGCGGCCAACCCGGAGGACGCCGGGGACCTCGTCGATCTCGGGCGGGCCCAGGAAGCGGCCGGACGGCTCGCCGACGCGCGCCGGACCTACGAGCGCGCCACGGCCTTGAACAGCCAGCTGGCGTCGGGCTTCCTGCGCCTGGGCTCGGTGCTCGGCGAGGGCGGCAACCTGACCGAGGCGCTCGCGGCCTTCGACGAGGCCGACCGCCTCTACGCGCTTTCGTCGAACATCGAGGGGCGGGTCGAGACGCTGCTCGAGCGCGGCGCCGCGCTCGACTCGGTCGGGCACTTCGAGGCCACCGCGAAAGCCGCGGAAGAAGCCAGCCGCCTGGCCCAGCAGGCCGGGCTCGTGCCGCAGGTGATTCGCGCCGGCTTCCAGAGCGGCAGCGCCCAGGTCGGCGCGGGCCAGTTCGCCGCGGGTCTGGCCACGCTCCGCACCTACGTCAACCAGGCCCTGGCCGCGGGCCTGGAAGGCACGGCCGCCGGGGGCCTCATCGACATGGCCGGCACGCTGCTGGCAAACGGCAAGGTCGTCGAGGCCGAGGCCGCCCTGGTTCAGGCCCGGGCCATTGCCGACGAGCGTTCTCTGACCCGCACGGCGATGCGCGCCAGCACCCAGCGGGCGGCGCTGGAGTTGGACCGGAACGAGCCCGCCGCGGCGCTGGCGTTGCTCGAGGAGCCGCTGCGCTACTACGCGCAGAGCCGGCACCGGCGGCTCGAGGCGGTCGCCCTGACCATCGCCGCGCGCGCTCATCAAGAGCTGCGCCAGTACTCCACTGCGGGCGGTCAGCTCGAGAAGGTGCTCGCGTTCGCCGACGAGAGTCACAACGACGAGTTGCGCGCCCAGGCCCAGAGCTCGCTGGCCACGATGGCCTTCAGTCAGGGACGGCTGCCGGCGGCGGTGGAACATCGGGCTGCGGCCATCGCGCTGCGGCGCTCGCTGCGCGACACCGAGACACTGCCCTACGACCTCACCAACCTGGCCGACGTGCTCATCCGCCTGGGACGCAGTGCGGAAGCCTCGGCGCCGCTCGACGAGGTGGAGGCCGGCATCGCCGCCGGCACCGGCGCCTATCCCTCGCGGGCCCGCCGGGTCATGGTGCTGCGGGCGCTGCAGGCCGTCACCGACGGGCGGTTCGCCGCGGCCCGCCAGCACGTCGCCCCGCTGGTCCGCGCCGCCCCCCCGCCGACGGACGAATCCGCCCGGCTCGGCCTGATGCTGGACGCGGTGGCGGCGGTCTCGACCGGCCAGGGCGGGCCGATTCCGGCCGTGCCCGCCGCCCTCGACCACACGTCGCTCACGGGACGCGATCTGCGGTGGTGGCGGGTCATCGCCCTGGCGGCGGCCGGCGATCGGGCGCGGGCGAGCAGCGAGGTGGAAGGACTGCTGCAGAGCCCTCCGCCGCCGACAGCGACGAGAACGTCTGGCGGCTGGCGGCCCTGGCGGCCACGCTCGCGACCGATTCGTCGCTCGCGGCGACGCACGCCGCGCGCGCCCGCCAGGCCTTCGGCCGCTTGGCCAGCCAGTGGGGGGCGGCCATCGCCCCGTATCGAGGCCGCCACGATCTGTCGCCGCTGCTGGCCACCATCACGCGCACGACGGAGGGCTCGGCCAGGGACTGACTTGAGGGCCGCACGGCGGCAGGAGGAGACGCAGATGACGACTGAACTCTTGACTGGGCTCGGCGTGGCCGTGGCCGTGGCCGCGGCGCTCTACTGGTTCTTGACTTTCCGCCGCGGGGGCGACGACGGTCCGATCCGGGTGAAGGGGGGCTCGGTGACCATCGACGCACCGCAGGACTGGGTGTCGGCCGGCCAGGGATTCCGGCTGAAGCGGAACAATCCGCGCCTGACCAAAGCCACTGTCGACGTCACGCTCAACGGCGTTTCGCAGCCGGGGTCGCCGGTCACTGGCCAGGTGGTGCACCTTGCGCTCGTCGACCCGGGCGCCTCTGGTCCGGCCGCGTCCCGACTCACGATCACCGTCCCGCGCGGTGTCGACGTGGCTAATCCGCGGTTCAACGCGTCGGCCAAGCGGCTCACGAGCCGCGACCCTGGCACCTACATGACCGAGGTCCGAGTCGTCGGCGGAGGCCCGGCCACAACCTTCGGACCCTACACGGCGGCGCAGAGCAAGCTGCTCATCATCGACATCATTCCCGGGTAGGCGCCACCGTCTCCTCTCACGCCCTGCGCACCGCCGGTCCCCATCAGTCTCGGACGCGACCTTTGCGCGCCCGACCGTAGCGTCATGTGCGTCCCGGAGTTCCCCCGCGCACGATTTAACGGCAATTTGTCGTTCCCGACCCGCCTTCCACGAGCGCGCCACAACGGTCGAACCCCGAAGACCGCCAATTTCCCCGGGCAATCTGCCGGGCGCCGCGGCAGGCTGCATCCGGCGCCGGTGTTGCAGAGGGCCGGAGCGTTGTCATCCAAGCCCATGTTCCCTTCGGCGGGAATCTCCTACATGCATCGATTGAAGCTGCCCGGCCTCACGTTCCTCATCGCCATGCTCGTCCAGGCCGTTGCGCCGACCGCCGCCTCCGCCTACGACGTGAGGTCGATGCCGTGGGCGTTTGCGTCAACAACTCCCTGCAGATCAACTTCTCCGTGACGGAGCTGTTCAGCCTCGGCAATCCCGAGATTGCCGTGAAGTTCAACGGCAGCCTGGTTTACACCGGAGCGTTCGTCGCCCCGACGTATTCGTTCTCCGGCAGCGCGCCGGCGCCGGGCAATCCCGGTGATACCGTGACGGTCTCGGCTGTCGCCGTGGGGATCTGGGCCGACGGAAATCCGGGTGGCCAGAGCGCGTCGACCACGGTGCAGTTGCCGCGGGATTGCAACCCGCCGGTGGGCGGAGTCGGCCGGTTCACCGGGGGCGGCAAGAGCATCGACACCAACACCGGACTCAAGGTGACAAAGGGCTTCACCATTCACTGCGACTTGCTGCTGTCGAACAACCTGGAGATCAACTGGCCCGGTTCGAGCGCTCGGACCAATCAGTACCATATGCTCCAGCACACCAGCGCCATCTGCACCGACGATCCCGGATCGATCAGCGGCCCCCGGCCGCGCGGGTCGACAAGATCTACGGCGTCGGAACCGGCCGATTCAACGGCACCCTGGGTTACACGGTCGAGTTCACGTTGATTGACGCGGGCGAGCCTGGCACCGCCGACAGCATCGGCTTCCGGGTCTACCACACGGCTACGGGCGTCGAGGTCCTCAACCTGCCGCTCCAGAACATCGTGGGCGGCAACGTCCAGGCGCGCATCGACCAGCCCCACAAGAAGTAGCGGCGGCCGGTCCGTCGGTCCTGCCGGCGGCAAGTGACGAGGGGCGGTGTCCTGGACTTCCAGGCCACCGCCCTTTTCTTGTGCGACCGCCGGCCGCTCTGGGGGCTTCCGTGATAAGACACCACCAGTGCGTCCGGATCGGCCGTCGAGCTCGGGCATTCGGGGCCGGGCCTCGTCGCGCATCCAGGAGGTAAGGCCATGGAAATTCTGCTCGCAGTGGCGGCGGTGGCCGCCGGTCTGGTCCTGGCCCGTCGCGGTTATCTCGATTCCTGGGACTACGCCGTGGCCGCCGGCATCGCGCTGACGCTTGCGGCGACGCTCCTTGTCGCCATCCCGGACGAAACGCAGGTGCTCGTCCTGGAGCAACTCGGCGCGCCGCGCACCACGCTGGCGGGCGCCGACTTCATGATGACGCACGGTCGGACGATCGTGCTCAGCCTGATCTTGTTCGCGGTGGGATTCTTCGGCGACGCGCTGGCCCGGCGGCATCGCCAGTCGCCTCACTCGATGTAGCGGCCGGGCTGGCCCGCGTCCCACGGCCGGTAGGTTGACGGCGAAGCGCAGACGCTCGTGCACCGGCGGATGGTCGTAGGCCCAGAACACGTAGCAGCGGATGCGGCGCGGGATACGACAACGCCTTCTCGCCCAGCTTCTGGAACGCCTGGGCGGCGACCTGCGCCGAGTCCGGCGTCAGGCCGTGAATCGCCTCGAGCCCGTAGATGTCGGCCTGGTGCTCGAGGTATGCGCGAGACGGCCGGCCGACACCGGCTGCGCGGCGAGCGAGAACACGCTCAGCAGCAGCAACAGCACCGGCAGCGACGCCCAGTCGTCGATGCCGCGTACGCCCAGCGGGCTGCCGAACCGCGCCAGCACCCGGCCCATCAGGCGCGACGCCAGATACAGCTGCAGCAGCAGGCCGGCGATGGCGAAGCCGATCGACAACCAGATGTGATGCAGCACGTAGTGGCCCTGCTCGTGGCCGAAGACGAACAGGGTCTCGGGGATGGTCAGGTCGCGCGACGTGTTGTCCCACACCACCACGCGCTTGCTGGCGCCGATGCCGGTGACGTAGGCGTTGTAGGTGGTCACCTTGTCGCTGGCCTGCATCTCGAACATGCGCGAGCGCTCGATCGACAGCCCGCCGCGGGCCATCACCTTCTCGAGCTCCGGCACCAGCGCCGGCTGCCGCGCCTCGAGCGGCGCGAAGGTGTTGAAGAGCGGATCGATGAAGACCGGGCCGATGAAGACCAGCAGCAGCACCACCGGAATCGACGCGAGCCAGCCGTAGAACCACCAGCGCGTCGGGCTCCGGCGCAGGAACGCGTAGAGGCCCCAGACCAGCAGCGTGCCGATCGGCCGATGCCGAGCAGCCTCGCCCTTCATCCAGTCCCAGAACCACGAGGCCCAGCCCTGCACCGACAGCCCGTACTGCAGCTGCAGATGGTGGCCGTAGAGCGAGCCGGCAGGCTGAGCACGTCGAGCGTGAACAGCGAGCAGCGGCGCGAAGACCAGCGCCTGGACGACGCGTCGGCGGCTCGTCCTCTCGGCCAGATCGCCGAAGCCGCGGGGCGACGCGCGCGTCAGCGCCAGCGCCAGCACCCCGAAGCCGTAGAGCGTGCCGACCACGAGCATCGCCAGGGTGGTGCGATACAGCGCCTCGGACCGGGCGAGCGTGTCCGGTGGGAGCCGGTACTCCGTGAGCGCCGCGCCGGCCGGGGCGGCGCCCCGAGCCGAACAGTGGACTCTGGAGGGCGACTGCGCGTGCGGGGCGATGCCGCCCAGGCACGCGACGACGACGGCAACGCCGGCGATCCGCGCGCGGACGGTCATGGCGCGCTGCTTCGGGCCTACGCGGGCGACGCCGACGGCGACGAGATGGTCAGCACGAACCCGCTCGGTTCGACGACCTCGAACGCGCGCGTGCCCCACTCGGTGTCGTACGGTGGCTTGGCCAGGGTGACGCCGGCCGCCACGGCGCGCGCCGCGACCTCGTCGATGTCGTCAGTGGCCTCGATGTAGATGCGCATGCCGACGCCCTTGACGCGGTCGCGGCCTTTCTTGAAGTCGTCCTGGCTGAGCCCGAGGCGGGCCACGCCGGCCTTGAGCATGGCGCCGAGCAGCACGCCGTCGTGCTCCCAGCGATCTTCCACCTCGAAGCCGAGCCCGGAGAAGAAGTCCAGGCTCTGCTGCAGGTCATTCACGGTCAGGCTGGGCATCATGCCCGTCCCGGCGAGCGCGTTCGGTGTCTCCGCCATCAGCGTCTCCTCGGGAGCGCTGTCTCCAGCGCCCCTCATCGCCCGTCGTTGCGGGCCCGGTCGGCGTGTTCCTGTGGGCGGCTATGCTACCACCCGACGGCGCCCCGCCCGGCGGCGCCGGGGCGGCCGGCCTGACGAGGGCCGCGACAGAAATCACCCGCCCCCCGCCACGAAGTACGAGAGGATCAGCCCGTCCTTCGGAGGTTCCCGTCATGCGTTCCACCCGTCTCGCATTCGTTCTCGCGCTGCTGACCGCCGGCACCTGGGCCATGACCGGCCGCGCGCAGTCGCAGAATCCATTCGGCCAGCCGACCACCGCCAGGCCGCAGCCGGCCGCCGACATCAAGGCCGTGCCCGGATCACGCGCCCAGGGCTGGCTCGGCCAGGGCCGCTCCGAGGTCGTGGCCCGTCACGGCATCGTGGCCACGAGCGATCCACTGGCGGCGCAGGCCGGCCTCGACATCCTGCGCCAGGGCGGCAACGCCATCGACGCGGCGGTGGCCGCCGGCGCGATGCTCGACGTCACCTCGCAGAACGACACCGGCATCGGCGGCGACCTCTTCGCCATCGTCTGGGTGGCCCGCGAGAAGAAGCTCTATGCGCTCAGCGCCGCCGGCTGGGCCCCGGCCGCGTGGACGCCGAGTTCTTCGCCAAGCTGGGCGAGAAACGCGTCCCGGGCTCGGGCGTGAATGCCGCCACCGTGCCCGGCGCGGTGGCCGGCTACGACGCGCTGCTCACGCGCTTCGGCACGATGAGCTTCAGGGAGACGTTCGCCCGCGCCGCGCAGGTGGCCGACGAAGGCTGGGGCCTGGCGGAACGGCGGCACGCCGACGTGCGCAGCGCGCAGAAGGGCCTGGCCGCCGACGCCGAATCGCGGGCCATCTTCCTCGACGGCGACGCGCCCCCGCCGCTCTACGGCATCATCCGCAATCCCAACCTGGCCAAAGCCCTCCGCCTGCTGCAGGCGCAAGGCAAGGACGCCTTCTACAAAGGCGACATCGCCGCCGCCATCGTCGCCAAGGTGCAGGCCAACGGCGGCGTGATGAGCCGCGAGGACCTCGCCACCTTCGAGCCCGAGTGGGTCGAGCGAATTGCCACCGAAGCTACCACGGCTACGACATCCATCAGCTGCCGCCGCCGGGGCAGGCTTCGCCGCGCTCGAGATGCTGAACATCCTCGAGGGTGCATGCCGAAGCTGGGCGTCACCTGGCGTCGCTCGGGCCGTCGGACCCGATGGCCTGGCACATGATGGTCGAAGCCAAGAAGCTGGCCTACGCCGACCTGCTGGCCAGGAACGGCGACCCGAAGTTCGCCACGGTGCCCGTGGCGCAACTGCTGTCCAAGACCTACGCCGCCACGCTGTGCGACAAGATTGACCCGAACAAGGCCGGCACCCCGAGCGTGAACGGCGGCACCGACGGCGGCACCATCTACCTGACCACGGGGGACCGCTGGGGCAACATGGTGTCGCTCGTGCACAGCGTATTCAGCGTCTACGGCAGCCGCGCCACCGTCGGCCCTTACGGCTTCGTCCTGCACAACCGCGGCAGCGCCTTCTCGCTCGATCCGCGCAGCCCCAACGTCGTGGCGCCACAAGCGGCCGTTCCACAGCATCATCGCCGGCTTCGTAATGAAGGACGGCGCGCCGCTGATGGCCTTCGGCAACATGGGTGGCAGCGTGCAGCCCGAGACGCACGCGCAGCACATGGTCAACCTCATCGATCACGGCATGAACGTGCAGATGACCACCGACGCCGCCCGCTTCACGCACAACCAGACGACCAACCTGCTGTCGCTCGAACACAACCTCTTCGCGCTCGTCGGCCAGGCCCTCACGGCCAAGGGCCACAAGGTGCGCGGCGTCGACGGCGGCGCGGTGGGCGGCTATCCGGGCATCTTCTTCACGCGCGATCCGCGGCTGCCCGAGCCGACCTTCGACCGGCGCAGCATCACCGAGGATCATCCGGTGAACGGCGTCTACCGCGCCGGATCGGACCACCGCAAGGACGGTCAGGCCGTCGGCTGGTAGAGCGCGAGCACGGCCGCGAAGTCGGCGCAGATGAAATCGGCAGCTCGGGCAGCGCCGCAAACTGGGCGGCGCTGAAGGTGGAGGTGATGGCCACGACCCGCATGGCCGCGGCCTTGGCCGCGGCAATACCCATCGGCGCGTCCTCGAACACGACGCTGGCCTCCGGCGCGCCGAGCTGGCGGCTGGCCTCGAGGAACACGTCGGGCGCGGGCTTGCCGCGCGGCACCTGATCACCGCGCACGACGGTGGAGAACACGCCGGCCAGGCCGACTTCGCTCAGCGTGTGGGCGACGTTCAACTCGGGCGCCGACGTGGCCAGCGCCACGGCGATGCCGTTGGCCGCGAACCAGTCGAGCAGCGCCGGCAGGCCCTGCACCATGGTCAGGCGGCCCCGCGAGAGCTTCCCGGTAGAGCCCTTCCTTCTCGTGTTCGTAGGCCTGCCACTCCACCGCCGTCATGTCGCGGCCCAGAGAGCACCGGGAAGATGCGCTGTTGCGCCGGCCATCCAGCTCGGCCCGGTTGGCCGGGGTGAGGGCCGGCAGGCCATGACGGTCGGCGAATACACCGAACGCCTCGGCGTGCAGTGACATGTTGTCGACGATGGTGCCGTCGAGGTCGAAGATGGCGGCGCGCGGACGAACGGCAGTGAGCACGCTTCATTGTGGCCCAACCGCGCTGGCCGGGCGGATGTCCGGGCCACGCGTGAGACGGCGGCGTCAGACGACGAGCAGCGTCCTGCCGCCGCTGCAATCGAACTCGCGCGACACCGCGGTCTGCGCCGCCGTGACCCGCGCCAACAGCGGCGTCCACCCGTCCAGGGCATGGAGCGGCACCAGGTAGACGTCGCGCTCGAAGGCAGGCAGGCACAGGAATCCGGCGTCCACGGCGCGGGGCGGGGTGGCCAACGCGCGCTCGGGCATCTCGAGCAAGGCGTAGAATCTCGGCCACGTCGAACCAGCCCTCGCCGTCGAGAAAACGCGACGCGTCGAACCGGCAGCAGCTCCGCCACGGCCTCGTCGGCCTGGCCCTCGAGCGCCGCGCGCAAGCCGGCCGAAGGCGCGGAGCAGCGGCACCGGCGCAAAGCGGATCTCTTCCCGCCGCGCCGCCGCCAGGGCCTCGTCGCGGCGTCCATCGCGCCGAGCAAGCGCGCCTCGAAACAGATCGCTGCTCCGGTGGCCTCGTCGAGGGCCCGCGTGAAGTCCCCTTGCAAGTAGTAGGTGTGCAGCACGCTCGTCGACAGGGTCGGAATCGAGCCGCTGGGCCGCGCGGTGCGCCGCCACCGACGCCTCCAGCAACCCGCCGTAGCGGCAGGCATGGACCAGGCCAGCGTAGATATGCGGCTCGGCGCGCCGCTGCCACGCGCGGTAAATCAGGCGCGACAGGGCCGCGTCCACGCGCCCCCGAATCGATCTCGATCTGCGCGTAGTAGTGCTGCGCCGCGCCGTTGTCCGGGTCGAGCGACAGCGCCAGCCCGAGCGAGGACTCGGCCTGGGCCAGCGTGAAGGCCTCGTCATACTTGCCGATGATGCGCTCCAGCCGCCCGCGTTCGGCCCAGGCGGCGGCGAAGCTGGCATCGTGTTCCAGGCTGTGGACGAAGAAGGCGTAGGCCTGGCGCGCCAGGGCGCCGGCCTCGGCCCGCAGCTGCATGCCGCGCAAGTAAAGGTCGAACGCCTTGGCGTTGTGGGCCAGCGGCCGCGGCGGGGCGCGCTGGTCGCGCGGGCTCAGCGGCGAGGCCCACAGCACCGCGGTACGCCGCCGGTCGTCGTGCAGTTCCAGCACTCCGATGAGCGCCGTGTCGGTGCGATACGACCAGCGCACGTCGCCGCCGGGCACGGCCACGAGTTCGGCCGTGACCCGGACCTGGCGCGGCCGGACGAGGAGCGACCCGGTGAGCACCACGTCCACGGCGAGGTCGGTGGCGATCCGGTCGAGAAGGAGCGGCGGTTGCGCGTAGCGCGCCGTCTGCAGCGTCGAGCGGACGACCAGCGATTCCAGGCCGGACAGCGAACTGGTCAGCGCATCGGCCAGACTGGAGCCCAGGTAGTCGGTGGCGGGATCCGGCGTGAGCATGCGGAACGGCAGCACGGCGAGGCGCAGAATTGGGCGGGCCTCCACTGACTGGCCGCTGTCCACCATCGTCAGCGCCGACGACAGGTCGCCGCCGAACTCGGCGGCCGTGGCATAACGGTCCGCCGGACGCTTCGCCAGCGCGCGGTGCAGGACGCGGTCGGCGGCCATGATCGCGGCCGAACCGGTGAGTGCCGGCGGCGTCTCGTAGAGCACCGCGTGCGTCAGCGCGGCCAGGGTGTGGCCGGTGAACGGCGGCCGGCCGGCCAGCATCTCGAAGACGACCACCGCCGCGGAGAAGAGATCGGCGCGTTCGTCCAGCGGCGCGCCGAGGAGCTGCTCCGGGGCGGCGTCCTGGGGCGTGCCGACGATCATCCCGGCCGCCGTCACCGGCTGGCCGGTCACGTCGGCGGACGCCTGCACCGGGCGGGCCAGGCCGAAATCCAGCAGCTTCAGGCCCCGCGTCCCGAGGAACACGTTCGAGGGCTTGAGGTCGCGGTGGACGATCCCGTGGCGGTGCAGCACGGCCAGCGCCTCGATCATGGTCACGGCCAACCGCAGCGCCTCGAACGGCGGCAGGGGCCCGCGCGCCAGGCGTCCGGCCAGCGTCTCGCCCTCGACCAGTTCCATGGCGATGTAGGGCGACGAGCCCAGCTCGCCCAGGGCGTAGACCTGGCAGATGAGCGGATGCACGACGCCAGCGGCGACGCGCGCTTCGCGGATGAGCCGTTCGCGGGCCATCGGATCCGCGCCGTCGGGGCGCAGCACCTTCAGAGCGACACGGCGGCCCAGGCGCTGATCCTCGGCCTCGAAGACCACGCCCATGCCGCCTTCGCCGAGCTGGCGCAGCACCCGGTAGTGATCCACCTGGTCGCCGACGCGGATCGCGCCAACGGCGCCGGACGGCGCCGCGGCGGGTTCGGATGCAAGGGCGGCGGCATCGAGCGCCGGGGCGTTCAGGAATCGGTCGCTGCCGGGCACGCGGGCCAGCCGCGAGACGACCTCGGCCAGCAGGTCGGCGTCGGGGCCGCACGCGGCGCGGAGGTAGCCGTCGCGCTCCCGCTCGCGCAGCTCGAGCGCGCGGTGGAAAATCTCCTCGGCCCGCTGCCAGCGTGCGGCGTCCATAAGGACATCGATGCAAGCGCGGCATTCGCCGCGCACGAGTGACCCGCTGCGACTACGGCTCGATCGTCGCCGTCTTGATGTAGTCCATCTTCGGAAACGACTTGGTCAGGTAGGCGTTGCCTTCGCTGGCCACCCGGCCTTGCGCGGGACCGCTGCCCCGTGGCGCGCCTTCGCCGTAGCCGGTGTAAATCTTGTCCACGTTCTCGATCCCGCTGACCACTTCGCCGAAGGGCGCAAAGCCCATCCCGTCGAGGTTGGTGTTGTTGCGGAAGTTGATGAACACCTGCGAGGTGCGCGTGTCGGGCGTGGCGCCCATGGCAAAGGTGATGAAGCCCTTTTTGTTGCTCTGCGTCACCTTGTCGGGCGGGATGCGCGCCGCCTGCCACACCTTGGTGACCGTGGGATTGGCGTGAAGACCGAACTGCACCATGAAGTTGGGCACGGCGCGGAAGAAGCGGGCCTCGTCGTAGAAGCCGTTCTTCACCAGGTTGTAGAACCGGTCGGCGCCGTTGGGCGCCCAGGCGCGCGTCACCTTGACCACGAATTCGCCGACGCTCGTGTCGAACTTCACGTTGTACGTCTCGGGCGCCGCTTCCTTGAAATTGGCCGGCACCATCAAAGACTTGCGCGGCGGCGCCTGCTCGGCGCCAACCGCTGCCACCGCGACGGCCACGAGTGCCGCCAGTCCCACTGTCCACTTCCCGACAACCATGCTTGCTTCCTCCCTCACTACGATACAGGGGCGGGCGCCCCCACGGCTGGCGATCTCAGCGCACCAGGCGCGTCACGTGCGCGGCGACGGCCTGCCAGCGCCCGTCCTGCTTGCGCCAGATGTCGGTGTAACGCCCCGCGCCCGGTTTGCCGTCGCTCGTCTCGTAGACGGTCCGGGCGTGCACGACGGCCGTGTCGCCGAAGAGCCGAATCTCCACGTCCTGGCAGCTCAGGCTCCTCAGATTGGAGGGCCGCGCGACTTGCGCGAGGAAGCCGCGTCGATCGACGATCGTCCCGTCGGGGTTGGTGTTGCGGAAGTCGGCCGCCAGGAGCTGCTCGAAGCGGGTCGCGTCCGAGGTGAAGACAGCGCGCACGTAGTCGTCGTTCAGGCGGGCGAGCAGGGCGGGGTCGTCGGCGCCCGGGCCGGGTTGGACCAGGGCCAGGGGGGCCGTCCCTCCGGCCAGGCACGTGACGGTGAGCAGCAGGCCGAGCCGAACGAGGGATGCCTGGGCCATAACCGCGCACCGTAGCACACCTGGAGCCGGACGGGAGGGGTCTCGCGCCTCCGCGCCACCCGCCGCCGCGGCGCAGTCGCAATCGCAGTCGTCGTCGCAGTCGCCCTGCGTCAACTGGCGGCGGAATGAACCGCGCTCGCGGCGGCCCCCGTAAGGCTGCTCGGCTCTGGCGCTGGCGCCACGTCCACGAGCGCGTCGTAGAACGTGGCCGCGTTGCCCATGTCGGCCAGCCGCTGCGACGTCACCTGGTTGGCGTTCTTGCCGTCGGGCGTGAGCTTGCGCCACCACAACGACACCGCCACCACGCAGCCCGGCCGGGCCTTGTCGGTGACCCGGGCGCGGGCCCCGAAGGCGCCGCAATCGTTGAAGATGCGCACCCAGGCGCCCTCCGCGATGCCGCGCGCGGCGGCATCCTCGGGATGGATGTCGAGGTGCGGCTCCTTTTCGCTGTCGAGGAACAGCGGCAGGTTGGCAAACGACGAGTTCAGCAAGTGGCGCTGCGGCGGCGAGATGATCGCCAGCGGATAGGTCCGGGCCCGCTCGGGCGCGCTCTGCGCCGACTCCACCGGCGGCGTGAAGGTGGGCAGCGGATCGAGGCCCATCGCCCTGGCCGTCTCGCTGTAGAACTCGCACTTGCCCGACGGCGTCGGGAAGCCGCCCTCGGCAAAGGGCGCGTAGATCGCGGGCACGTTGAGCCGCTGCCACCCGTGTTCGCGCAACTGCTCGAAGGTGATGCCCCGCATGCGCTCGTGCGGCGTGTCGAGGGCCTGACGGATCATCGTCTCGTCGTCTTCGAAGAGCGCCGGCTCGGTCAGGCCCATGGCCCGGGCCAACCGCCGGAACACCTCGGTATTCGGCAGGGCCTCGCCCACCGGGGCGATGGCCGGCTGGTTGAGCAGCACGTAGAGGTGCCCGTACGACTTGTGCACGTCGAGGCACTCGAGCTGCGTCGTGGCCGGGAGGAAGATGTCGGCGTAGTCGGCGGTATCGGTGAAGAAGACGTCGTGGACGACGGTGAAGAGGTCGGTCCGCGCGAAGCCGCGCACGACTTTTTCCGAATCGGGCGCGACGGTGACCGGATTGGAGTTGTAGACGTAGAGCGCGCGGATGGGCGGCGTGGCCTCGAGCAGCGCGTCGCCGATCGAGCTGGTGTTGATGGTGCGCGGGCGCCGGCCGGCCAGCAGGTCCTGGCGCTCGAGCGCGGCGGTGTTCATGCCGTAGAAGTCGCCGGTGCTGAGCAGCACGCCGCCGGCCGGATCGCGCCACGCGCCGACGAGCGCCGGCAGGCAGGTGATGGCGCGCACCGCGGCGCCGCCGCCCTTGTGCCGCTGCAGGCCGTAGTTCACGCGAATCGCCGACGGCCGGGTGGTGGCGTAGTCGCGCGCCAGCGCCACGATGTCGTCCCCGGCGATGCCGCAGATGTCCGCGGCGCGGGCCGGCGGGTAGTCCTGCACGCGCTCGCGCAGCGCCTCGAAGCCCACCGTGTGCCGGGCCACGTAGTCGGCGTCGTGCCGATCCTCGTCGATGATGACGTGCATCATGGCCAGCGCCAGGGCGGCGTCGGTGCCGGGCCGCACGGCGAGGTGGTCGGTGCCCTTTTCAGCGGTGAGGCTGCGGTAAGGGTCGATGACCACGACGCGGGCTCCGCGCCGCTTGGCTTCCTGGACGCGAGTCCAGTAATGCAGGTTCGAGGTGATGGGGTTGGAACCCCAGATGAGGATGAGCCGCGAGTCCTCGACGCGCTCGGGATCCATGCCGACGCTGCCGCCGAGCGAGAGCTTGATGCCGACCTTGCCGGCCGACGAGCACAGCGTGCGGTCCAGCAGGGAGGCGCCGATATGGTGGAAGAACCGCCGGTCCATGCCAGCGAAGTTGAGCTGTCCCATCGTGCCGGCGTAGCTGTAGGGGCAGATGGCCTCGGGGCCGTCGGTCGAGCCGATGATCTCGTTGAACTTCGCGGCGATCGTCGTCAGCGCTTCGTCCCAGGTGATCCGCTCCCACGCGCCTTGTCCGGGGCCCTTGCCGCCAACGCGGCGCTGCGGATGGACCACCCGGTCGGGGGCGTAGGTGCGATCGAGGTAGCGCGACACCTTGGTGCACAGCGCGCCGTCGGTGAACGGGTGCGACTTGGACCCGGCCACCTTGATGGCCACGCCGTTCTGCACCGTGGTCTCGAGCGCGCAGGTGTCGGGACAATCGTGCGGACAGGCGCCCTTGACGACGCGGACATCGGGGTCCGGGTGAATCATGGGAGACAGCATAGCCCCCTTCCCTCGGCCGGGGCGAGCGGCTAGTCTGGACGCACCGTGAAGGCCACACTCATCCAGAACAACGCCGGCCTGGACCGGGCGAAGAACCTGCGCGACGTCGAGGCGCTCGCCACTCACGCCATCGAGGCCGACCGCCCGGATTCTGGTCGTCCTGCCGGAGTATTTCGAGTACTACGGCGGGCCGTCGCGCGGCTACGTGGCGGCGGCCGAACCGCTGCCCGGGGGTGCCGCCTACGCGGCCATGCAGACCCTGGCGCGGACCCATCGGGTCTGGGTCCACGCCGGCAGCATGCTCGAGCGGATCCCGGGCGAGTCGCGCATCCACAACACCACGGTGGTCTTCGACCGCGAGGGGCGGGAAGCAGCGCGCTACCGCAAGCTCCACCTCTTCGACATCGTCGCGCCGGATGGCCACGCGCATCGCGAGTCGGCCACGGTGAAGCCCGGCGACGACGTGGTCCTCTACGACCTCGAGGGGCTGACGGTCGGCTGCACCATCTGCTACGACCTGCGCTTCAGCGAGCTGTTCGTGGCGCTGGCCCAGGGCGGGGCCGAGGTCATCGTGGTGCCGGCCGCCTTCGCCCTGCTGACCGGCAAGGATCACTGGGAGGTGCTGCTGCGGGCCCGGGCCATCGAGACGCAGACCTACGTGCTGGCGGCCGCGCAGTGCGGCGCCTACGAGTCGGGGCGCACGACGCAGTACAACTACGGCCACTCCCTGGTCTGCGATCCGTGGGGGCACGTGGTGGCGCGGGCGACCGACGGCGTGGGCTTCGTGACGGCGCGGCTCGAGCCCTCGGCGATCACCCGCGTGCGCGGGCAGATCCCGATGCGCGAGCACCGCCGGGCGGGACTGGCTAGCAGCCCTGCGCCTGTCCGGTGAGGCGCGGATCGGACTGGCCGTGGCAGCGGTCGTCCCTGCGTTCGATGGTGCCTCGTCGATGGTGCCGGCGCTCGGCGACAGGGCCGGGCCAGCTTGTATACTCCCCGGCATGACGCTGCCTCACTCGTGGATGCGCGTGGCCGCGGCCGCGCTGTTCGGGTCGGTGACGCTCGCGGCGCAGCAGGGCACGCGGGCCGGCGAGTGGCCCACCTACGGCGGCGACCTGGGCCACACGCGCTACGCGCCGCTCGATCAGATCACCGCCGCCAACTTCGGCGAGCTGGAAGTGGCCTGGCGCTTCAAGACCGACAACTTCGGCCCGCGTCCCGAGTTCAACTTCCAGTCCACGCCGCTGATGGTCAAGGGCCGGCTCTTCTCCACCGCCGGGTCGCGCCGCGCCGTCGTGGCCCTCGACGCCGCCACCGGCGAGATCAAGTGGAGCTACTCGCTCGATGAAGGTCCCCGCGGCGCCGCCGCGCCGCGGCTCCTGTCGGGACGGGGCCTGTCGTACTGGACCGACGGCACCGCGGAGCGCATCCTCTATGTCACCCCCGGCTATCGACTGATCGCGCTGAACGCGGCGACCGGCCAGCCGGTGGAGAGCTTCGGCGATCACGGCATCGTCGACCTGAAGCAGAACTTCGATCAGGATCTCGACCCGGTGAAGGCGGCCGTGGGGCTGCACTCCACGCCGATGGTCGCCGGCAACGTGGTCATCGTCGGGGCCGCGTTCGAGACCGGCGCCAATCCCCGGAGCAAGGTCAACGTGAAGGGCTACGTGCGCGGCTTCGATGCGCGCACGGGCAAGCGGCTGTGGATCTTCCGCACCATCCCCAGCCCGGGTGAGTTCGGCAACGACACGTGGCGGCAGGACTCGTGGGCCTTCACCGGCAACACCGGCGTGTGGGCGCAGATCTCGGTGGACCTCGAGGCCGGCCTGGCGTACCTGCCGGTGGAGCTGCCGACGCACGACTACTACGGCGGGCAGCGGCCCGGCGACAACCTGTTCAGCGAGAGCCTCGTCGCCGTGGACCTGCAGACGGGAGCGCGCAAGTGGCACTTCCAGTTCGTGCACCACGGCGTGTGGGACATGGACATCCCGTGCGCGCCGATCCTCGCCGACGTGGTCATCGACGGGCGGCCGCGCAAGATCGTGGCGCAGCCGACCAAGCAGGCCTTCCTCTACGTGTTCGATCGCCTCACCGGCGCGCCGATCTGGCCGATCGTCGAACGGCCGGCGCCCAAGGGCGACGTCCCCGGCGAGTGGTACTCGCCGACGCAGCCGATGCCGTCCAAGCCGCCCGCCTACGACCGCCAGGGCTTCGCCGTGGACGATCTCATCGACTTCACGCCGGAGCTGCGCCGCGAGGCCGAGGCGCTCATCGCGCCGTACCGCATCGGTCCGATGTTCACGCCGCCGGTGGTCAGCCGGGAGGGCGGCCCGATTGCCACCTTGACGCTCGGCGCGCAGGGCGCCGCCACCAACTGGCCGGGCGGGTCCTACGATCCCGAGACCGGCCTCCTGTACGTGGCGTCCGAGAGCGTCGTGCGGCCGCTCGGCCTCGTGCCGCCGCCGCCCGGCGCGTCCGACCTGCCGTATCACCAGGGCACGGTGCTGACCGGCGCGCGGCGGTCGGGCGGGTCCGGGTCGGCCACGGCCGATGCGGCCGGCGCGCCGGCGCGCGGCGACCTCAGCGTGCGCGGCCTGCCGCTCGTCAAGCCGCCCTACAGCCGCATCAGCGCCATCGACCTGGCGACGGGGGACATCCGCTGGCAGGTGCCGCACGGCGGCACCCCGGATCTGGTGAGGAACCACCCCGCGCTGAAGGGACTGGACGTGCCGCCCACGGGCCGGCCGGGCAACAACGTGGGCACGCTGGTCACGAAGTCGCTGCTCATCGCCGGCGAGGGCAACTTCGGGCCCACGCCGTCGGGCACGCGCGGAGCCATGCTGCGCGCCTACGACAAGGCCACGGGCCGGGAAGTCGCCGCCTATCAGCTCCCGGCGCCGCAGACCGGCTCGCCGATGACCTACCTGCTCGATGGCCGCCAGTACCTGGTCATCGCGGTCAGCGGTCCGGGCTACAGCGGCGAGCTCCTGGCCCTGCGCGTCCCGCGTTAACCGTACGCAGTTTCGGCAACGCTTTGAGATGTAACCGTGACAGGCCCCGTTACAAATCGATACAAGAATCAGCCGTAGCCGGGCGTGTCGGTAAACGGGCCGGCGACCACGACGCGGGCGTCGACGATGCGCAGCGGCAGCTGCGGCAGGCGACGCGGCGCCGGGCCGCCGACGACACCGCCCGACTCGCGCGGGTCGAACGTGGAGTTGTGGCAGCTGCAGAAGATCGTCTGGTTGTCGCCGAGCGACTCGTCCACTTCGCAGCCGTTGTGCGTGCAGATGGCCGAGAACGCCACCAGGTCGTCGGCGGCGAGCGCGCGCGTGGCCTGCGACAGCGAGGCCGGGTTGAGCCGCGCCACGATGATCCGGTGCATGGCGTCGGTCTTGGCCACGTCGCTCTGGGGCGAGATGGCCCAGACCATGATGCCTTTCGGGTCGTAGGGCACGTCCTCGGCGGCGATGGGCACGAGGTTCGGGTCGTCGACGCGCACCAGCAGGTCGCCGGACGCGGGCGCCGGCCCTTGCGGCACCTGTCCCGCGACGCGGATGGGCGTCAGCCAGGCGAGCACGAGTCCGGCGGCGCCGCGCAGCACGGTGCGGCGCTGGAAGTCGGTCGGGGAGGCAGGCGTCAGGCGATGGTCGGTCATAGGGTGTGCGTTGATTCTACGGGCCAGGGCGGCGCGGCGGAAAGCGGGCTCCGGCCTCAGGGTTTTGGAATGCGCAGCGTGGCGCTGATCATGGCGCTGCCGCTCAGGCCGTAGACGAGGCTGAGCGGGTGCAGGGTGGCCGGGCCGATCCGCAGCGCCCCGAACCACAGGTCGGGCCCGGTGTGGCCGAGCCACGCGGCCACGCCGAGCATCAGCACGATGCCGATGCTGGTCGGAATCGGCGTGCCCTCGAAGTACTTCACCTTGCCGGTCGTCTCATCCGCCAGCGCCGACGCGGTGACGTTGAAGCGGGCCAGACGGCTGACCCCGCAGACCACGAAGTAGGTGAGGATGAGCATGTCCCAGCCGCCGCGCAGCCCGAGCGTGTAGCCGAGCACGGCCGGGGCCACGCCGAACGAGATGACGTCGGCCAGGGAATCGAGGTCGGCGCCGAGCACCGACTGACGGCGGCGATTCAAGCGCGCCACGTAGCCGTCGAGCACGTCGCACACGAGCGCCAGCGGCAGCAGCAGGAAGGCAATCCACAGATAGCGCGCGTTCTCCTGGGCCAGGAACTCGAGGCACAGGAAGATGGCAATCGTGCCGCACGCGGCGTTGCCGATGGTGAGCGCGTCGGCCGGCGTATACGAGCGCAGCATCGACAGGTGGCGGCGTTCGGCAGTGGCCATGGTTCATCCTACGTCGTGGGCTACGTCCCGCAAAAGGTGCGGTGGGGACGGCCGTCGGGGCCCGGCGCGGTGAACTCGGGCTGCGCGCGCGCATGGTCGTAGGGCGACGACAGGGCCGCGAGCAGCCGCTCGACCGGCCCCAGGTCGCCGCGCTCGGAGGCGGCGGTCAGCGCCGCTTCCACCTGGTGATTGCGGGGGATGACGGCCGGATTGCTGCGCTGCATCAGCGCCGCGGCGTCCTCGGCCGACTGCGGCTGTCGCGCCAGCCGCGCCTGCCACTGCCCATGCCACGCCTGGAACGCCGCGTCCGCGGGCTGAGCGGGGTCCCCAGGATCGGCGCCGGCGGGGCTGAGCAGGCGGAAGGTATTGGTGAAGTCGGCGCGCGTCTCGTGCATCCACGTCAGGAGCGCGGCGGCCAGTGCGCCGTCGCCGTCCTCCTCGGTGACGAGGCCCAGCTTGGCGCGCATGCCGTTCAGCCAGTGATGCTGGAAGCGGACCTCGAACCGGGCGATGCCGCCGTTGGCCACTTCGATGGCGCGCGCCTGATCGGCGTCGAAGAGCGCCAGCATCGCCTCGGCCAGCCGCGCCAGGTTCCACTGCGCGATGGGCGGCTGGTTCTGATACGCGTAGCGCCCCTGCGCGTCGATCGAACTGAAGACCGTGGCCGGATCGTAGGTGTCCATGAAGGCGCACGGGCCGTAATCGATGGACTCGCCGGAAAGGGCCATGTTGTCGGTGTTCATCACGCCGTGGATGAAGCCGACGAGCTGCCACTGGGCCAGCAGGCGCGCCTGCCGTTCGACGACGGCGTCGAAGAGCGCCAGGTAGGGCGCGTCGGCACCGGCCGTCTCTGGATAGTGCCGGCTCGACGGTGTAGTCGGCCAGGGCCCGCAGCGGCATCGGCATCCCGATGCGCCGCCGCCCATTCGAACGTGCCGACGCGCAGGTGGCTGGC
Source organism: uncultured Acidobacteriota bacterium (assembly GCA_963834325.1). Classification (GTDB taxonomy): domain Bacteria; phylum Acidobacteriota; class Vicinamibacteria; order Vicinamibacterales; family UBA2999; genus CADEFD01. Next base: position 1,075,781 of record CAWIBL010000011.1, on the reverse strand, counting down.
GGCGATGCGGGTCAGCACGGCGCCGGGCAGCACCTGCTCGCGGTAGACCGGCTCGCCGGTCGATACGACCGCCAGGCCGCGCGAGGTCGGGATGCCGAGGGCGTGCATGGCCTCGCCGATGATGAGCTCGCGCAGCATCGGGCCGACGGCGGCGCGGCCGTCGCCGCGGCGCGAGTAGGGCGTCTGGCCGGCGCCCTTCAACTGCACGTCCACCCGCGCGCCCGTCGGGGTGATGTGCTCGCCGAGAAGAATCGCGCGGCCGTCGCCCAGGGCGGTGAAGTGACCGAACTGGTGGCCGGCGTAGGCCTGGGCCAGCGGCTGCGCGCCGTCGGGCAGGGCGTTGCCGGCGAAGATGGCCGCTCCGTCCGGCGGTATCGAGGGCCTGGACGTCGAGGCCGAGTTCCGCCGCGAGCGCCTGGTTGAAGACCACGAAGTGCGGGTCGCGCACCGGCGTCGGCGCCACGCGCGCGTGAAACAGGGCCGGCAGGCCGGCGTAGGTGTGTTCGAGACGCCAGCCGCTCACGGCCGCGGCGCGATCATGATGCTCTTGAGCGCCTCGGGCGCGCCCGAGAGCAGCGCCTCGCCGGCCGGGTACTTGTTCATGTGCAGGAAGTAGGCGATGAGCGAGGCGACGTCGTCGGCCGTCAGGCTGCCGGGATTGTCCTGCGGCATCTCGGCCATCGCCTGATCGATCACGGTCAGCGGCCGGCCCACGTAGGCGCGGGTGAACTCGGCGCCGGTGAACTTGGCCGGCTGGTGACAGTGCTCGCACGTCTGCGCGTAGAGTTCCTCACCCTTTGCGGCCTGGGCTGCCGTGTAGACGCCGTCGGTCGTCGACTTGCCTGACGGGTGCGTCCCGCCGGCGGGCTGCTTGGCGGCCGCGCTCCCTGCGGCTTGGCGCGCCACGGGTCGTGGGTCTGCGCGCCCGCGCCCCACGAGGCCACCGTCACCGCCGTCACGACCGCCATCAGAACCACTGCGTTTCGTGCCATGGATTCCATCCTACCCCGGTTGCGGCGAGCCTCGGCAGCGCCCCCAGCCGCTGCCGCTGAACGCTGGTGCGCCAAGGCCGGCGACGCTCCACGGGTCGCACATTGGGCGAATGGCCCGGGTTACAATTCAAGACTTTTCAACTGTCGATGGCAGGGCGGGGACGGTCGCGCGAATGAGCGAGATGTGGGTGTTGGCGGTGGGCGCGGCCGTAGCTGGGCTGGTCCAGGGAATTTCAGGGTTCGCCTTCGCCATGGCGGCCATGGCCATCTGGGTGTGGGGCGTCGACCCGCAACTGGCCGCCGTGATGGCGGTGTTCGGCGGCCTCACCGGTCAGATCATCTCGGTCATCCGCGTGCGCCGCGGCTGGCACGTCGGGTTGCTGTGGCCGTTCGTCCTCGGCAGCGCCGTCGGCATCCCCCTCGGCACGCGGCTGCTGCCGCTGCTCGACCCCAACCGCTTCAAGCTCGTGCTCGGCAGCCTGCTGGTCGTCTGCTGCTCGGCCATGCTGCTCACCGCCCGGCTGCCCAAGGTCACCCACGGCGGCCGCTGGGCCGACGCGTTCGTGGGCCTGCTCGGCGGCGTGATGGCGCCGCTCAGCGGCTTCAGCGGCCTGGCCCCGGCGCTATGGGCCACGCTGCGCGGCTACACCAAGGACGAGCACCGGGCGGTACTGCAGAACTTCAACCTGGTGGTGCTGTCGGCCACCTTCGCGTCGCTGGTGTGGGCGGGCCGGGCCCGCGCCGATCACCTGCCGCAGATGGCCGTGGTGGCCGGCTCGCTCATCATCCCCTCGATCTACGGGTCGAAGATCTACATCGGCATGAGCCCGACGGCGTTCCGCAACGGCGTGCTCTGGCTGCTGGTGTTGGCCGGCGTCACCATGCTGGTCGCGGCGTTCCGCAACCTGCTGTAGCCGGCGGATAGCGGGTCCGGCGCCCGGCACGAAGCGCCGGAACGGCCGCGCCACGAAGCGCCCGGACGCGCCCTCGGCACGAGGTGGATGACGGGCAGCATGGCCCCGGCTACGGGTCGATGAGCACGCCGGGATTCAGCCGCCAGTCCGGATCGAGCCAGCGCTTGGCGGCCCGCATCGCGTCGAGCGTGGCCGGGCTGTACTGCACCGGCGAGAAAGTGCTTCTTGATCCGCCCGAGGCCGTGTTCGGCCGACACGCATCCGCCGCGGGCCACGATGGCCGCGGCAAACTCCGCGTAGATCGCCTTGGCCCGCAGCAGTTCGCCGTCGTCGCGGGGCAGGATGTTCACGTGGAAGTGGTTGTTGCCGGCGTGGCCGAAGATGGCGTGGTCGAGCCCGGCCGCGGTGAGCCGCGTCGAATAAAGGTCGTAGACCCACCGCAGGTCCTGGTCCTCCACCGCCATGTCGGTGGCGATCTTGTGGAGGGTGGGATGCTGCTCGCGGCGCCGGGCGATGGTGGCGTTGATGCGCTCGGGCACGGCGTGGCGGAAGGCGCGGATGTCGCGCAGCGCCTGGTCGTCGATGCCGGCCAGGCCCGCGGCTTCGTCGCCGCCGGCGGCCGCCACGTGGGCCAGCACGCGATCGACGGCGGCCTCGAGCCCTGGCTCGTCGTCGTAACCGAACTCGGCAAACACCGAGCAGCTGCCGGCCGGGACGTTGGCCAGCACGCGCTCGACCTCGGGCTTCCCCGTTTCGTGGGCCAGTTCGTGCGAGCGGGCGTCGAGGAACTCGATGGCGGTGGTCCGCAGCTCCGCGTCGCCGCGCAGCGCCTCGACCAGCGTGAAGGCCTGCGCCGGCGTGGGGAAGCACTGCAGGAAGGCCAGCCGCGACTCGGTGTCCGGGGCCAGGCGCAGCGTCACCTCCGTGACCACGCCGAGCGTGCCCTCGCTGCCGATGAAGAGGTCCAGCGCGTCGCCGCCGGGCACGAAGCCGTAGCCGATGGCGTTCTTGGTGTGCGGCTTGGGAATGGCCGGCAGGCGGGCGATGCGCCGCTCGTCGCCGTCGACGAGGGTCAGGGCGTCGCCGTCGGCGCGGTCGCGGCCGCGGCGCAATTCGAGCGTGCGGCCGGAGGCCAGTTCCACGGTGAGCCCAATCACCCAGTCGCGCGTGGCCCCGAAGCGGAAGGCGCGCGAGCCGGCGGCGTTGGTCGCCACCATGCCGCCCAGCGACGCCCCGGCTTCGGTGGGGTCGAGCGGCAGGGAGAAGCCGGGGGCGCGGGCGGCCAGCGCCGCCTGCAGTTCGCGCAGGCTGGTGCCGGCCAGCGCTCGCACGCAGGGCGGATCGGCGGTCAGGTCGAGTGCCTCGATGCCGCGCAGGCGCGCCACCGACAGCAGATGCGTGGTCGCGTCGGGCACGGCGCCCCCGGTCAGACCGGTGCGCGCGCCGCTGACGGTGACCCGGTGTCCGTTCCCGGCATGCCAGCGCATCACCTGGCGCAGTTCCGCCAGGGTGTCCGGCTCGGCCACCGACGCCACCGAGGGGGCGGTCAGGCGCGACTCGTCGCGCAGCAGGTCGGCGACGTCGGCCGCGACGGGGCCACGCGCACGCAGGCCGGCGGAGCGGCGACCGGCCCGGTCAGATCGCGCGCGTCGAGGAGGTCGCTCATGTCAGTAGAGGATGCGCGTCCGGACGTTCATCGGCAAGGCCGAGATGCGCGTGTGCACCTCGTCGGACAGCTCGCGGTTCACGTCCATGACCAGGTAGCCGATGTCGCGGGTGGTGGCGAGGAACTGGGCCTCGATGTTGGCGCCGAGCTCCGACACGATGTTGTTGACCGCCGCCAGCACGCCCGGCACGTTCTGGTGGATGTTCAGGATGCGGTGCGTCTCGGGCATGGCCGGCAGGTTCACCTGCGGGAAGTTCACCGCGCCCTCGGTGGAGCCGCGGTCGACGAACTCGCTGAGGGCATGCGCCACCTCGAGGCCGATGCTGCGCTGCGCCTCCTCGGTGTTGCCGCCGACGTGCGGCGTGAGAATCACGTTGGGCAGGTCGGCGAAGCCGACGTCGAACTCGGTCACCGTCGGGGTGGGCTCGGCCGGGTAGACGTCGAGGGCGGCGCCGCCCAGGTGGCCGCCGCGCAGTCCCTCGCGCAGCGCCTCGGCGTCGACGACCTTGCCGCGCGACAGGTTGAGCAGATAGCTGCCGGGCCGCATCCGCGCCACCTGCGCCGCGCCGATGAGGTCCACGGTGCGCGGCGTCTCGGGGACATGGAGCGAGACGAAGTCGGATTCTTCGAGCAGCGCCTCGAACTCGGCCGGCCGGGCCAGGCCGAGCGGCAGCTTCCGCACGATGTCGTAGAAGAGCACGCGCATGCCAAAGGCCTCGGCCAGCAGGCCGACCTGCTGCCCGATGTGGCCGTAGCCGATGAGGCCCACCGTGCGGCCGCGCACCTCGTGGGCGCCGGCCAGCGACTTGTCCCACCGCCGCTGGTGCAGCGCGTTGCTCTTGTCGCCCAGGCGCCGGGCCAGGCCGATGATGCAGCCGAGCGTCAGCTCGGCGACGCTGCGGGTCGAGGCGTAGGGCGCGTTGAACACCGGGATGCCGCGCCGCGCGGCCTCGGCGATGGCGACCTGGTCGGTGCCGACCGAGAAGCAGCCGATGGCCAGCATCCTGGCGGCGTGGGCGAGATGTTCGTCGCGCACCTTGGTCCGCGAGCGCAGGCCGAGCACGTGGGACGCGGCCATCACCTCGCACAGTTCGTCGCCTTCGAGAGCGCGCGGGATGACCTCCACCGCGTAGCCGTGTTCCTGGAGGGCCTCGGCGGCCGCCGGGTGGACGTTCTCGAGCAGCGTGATGCGGAGGCGATGGCGGGGAAACGAGGTGTCGGACACGCCGTTCGATCTTATGCCAAAGCCGGGCGTGGGCCGGGGCAGTGGCGGCTGGCGCTACTCCTCGGGCAGGGTCTGGCTGGCGCGCCACGCGGCCGGCGCGCTCGCGAGATGCACGCCCATGCCGCCCTTGGTCAACATGATGAGCTGCGGCGCGACGCGGCGGCAGCGCATCACCTGCCCCTCGAGCAGCACCGGCTCGCCGCCGGACACCGGCACCTGGACGTGCACGGCGGAGCCGCGCGGCAGTACGGCGTTGGTCGTGATGTAGATGCCGCGGGCCGAGACGTCGGTGATGATGCCCATCCGGTCCGGGCGGTCCGGGCCGAATCGCACCGACACGCTGGTCTTCTTCCGTTGACGCGCCCGCTTCTCCATGTCGATCCCTCTCCTGCCGCCCGTCTCGCGTCGTGGCGCCGTGCGTCCGGTGACTTCTACAATCAGCACGAAGCGTGCCGCTCGCGGCCGGCGCGAACGGTCAGGCAGCGGCGTGCAACAGCGTCTTCCGGACTCGCGGTGGCGGGCAGAGAAATCGGCCCGCCGAGGGTCGAGAGTCTGGGTCTGGGCAGAATCGCGCCGGTCCGGGTCAGTCCTCGGGCGGCTCCCCGCTGGGCGCCATCTTCACCAGCCGCGGATCGAACCGCGCCAGCGTCTCGACGAGATCCTGCTGGGCGGCCATGACCTCGTCGATGTCCTTGTAGGCCATCGGCACCTCGTCGAGGCCGGCCGACAGCAGGGTCACGCCGCGCTCGCGCAGGAACGCCTGCGCGCGCGGCCAGGTCAGGGTCTGGCGGGCGCGGGTGCGGCTCATGCGGCGGCCGGCGCCGTGCGCCGCCGAGCGGAGCGACGCGGCCGACCCCTTGCCGCGCACCACGTAGCCCGGCGTGGCCATCGAGCCGGGGATGATGCCGAGCACGCCCTCGCCGGCCGGCGTCGCGCCCTTGCGGTGCACGATGACCTCGGCCTCGCGGCCGTCGGCCAGCACATGCCGCTCGCGCCACGCGAAGTTGTGGTGGTTCTCGAGGTCGAGCCGCACCGTCGCGCCGAGCGCTGCGGCCACGTGCTGGTGGATCAGGGCGTGATTGGCGGCGGCGTAGCGCCCCATCAGCTCCATCGCCGCCCAGTACTCCTGCCCGGCCTCGGTGGCCAGATCGAGCCACGCCAGCTGCGCCAGCTCGTGGGGCAGCTCGGGATGCAGCTTCCGGGCGAGCCGGCTGTAGTGCCCGGCGACTTCAGCGCCGGTGCCGCGGCTGCCCGAGTGACTGAGCAGCGCCAGGTACTCGCCCGGAGGCAGGCCCACGGCCTGGTTGATCACCGTGAGCCGGCCGAACTCCACGAAGTGGTTGCCGCTGCCGCTCGTGCCGAGCTGCTTCCACGCCTTGTCCTTGAGACGCGCGGTCACCGGGCTCACGCGCCAGTCGGCGTCGAGCACGTCGTGACGGCGCTGGCGCGCGAACGCCCCGCCCACGCCGAAGCAGGTTTCGCGCTCGAGCGCGCGGGTCAGCCGGTCGGCGCCAATGGCCAGCGTGGTCACCGGCAGATCGAGCACCGTCATCTTCATGCGGCAGGCGATGTCCACGCCGACGGCATAGGGGATCACGGCGTTGTCGGTAGCCAGCACGCCGCCGATCGGCAGGCCGTAGCCGACGTGCGCGTCGGGCATCAGCGCGCCGGCCACCGCCACCGGCAGCGAGCAGGCGTTCTGCAGCTGGCGGAGCGAATCGGGCTCGAGGTGCTCGCCCCACACGCGGTAGGGCGCTTCCGCCGTGCGCGGCACGAAGCGGCCGGCACGGCGTGCGCGTGCCGGGGGGAATGGTCGGCCGTCGGGTGATCGACCGTCCGGCGGTCTGTCTTCTGCTTGCCGCGCTTGCGCTTCTTCATCGACCGCCTGCGTCTGCTCGTCCTCACGATCAGCCGCTTACGTCCCCCTGATCCCCACGATGGGGGATCGGACGCACGTCGTGCAAGCACAGCGGCTACGCCAACCGCTTGCTCGACCGCAGCGTCGCCAGCGTGATGAGCACCAGCCCGCAAGCCAGCAGCGCCGCCATCTGCGGCCACAGCACGTCCACGCCCACGCCCTTCAGGAAGATGCCGCGCACGATCACCAGGAAGTAGCGCAGCGGAATGGCGTAGGTGACGTACTGGATCCACTCGGGCATGTTCTCGATCGGGAAGGTGAAGCCCGACAGGTAGATCATCGGCGTCAGGAAGAAGAACGTCGCCGTCATCGACGCCTGCTGCTGGGTCTGCGAGATGGTCGAGATGAAGAGCCCCAGGCCCAGGGTGCTGAGCAGATACATCATGCTGCAGAGGAAGAGCAGCGCGAAGCTGCCCAGGAACGGCACCTGGAACCAGAACACCGCCACGATCGTGACCAGCACCACGTCGATCATGCCGATGAGCGCGTAGGGCAGGAGCTTGCCCACGATCAGCTCCCACCGCGCCAGCGGCGTGACGTTGAGCTGTTCGAGCGTGCCCACCTCGCGCTCGCGCACGATGGCCATGGCCGACAGATTGGTCGTGACCACGAGCAGCAGCAGCGCCACGATGCCCGGCACCATGAACTCGCGGCTCTCGAGCCGGGGGTTGAACCACACCCGTACGTCGGCGTCGATCGGCGCCGCCCGCACGCCGCCGGGCATCCGCGCCGCCGAGCGTTCCGCCGAGTAGGCGCCGACGATGCTCCGGGCGTAGTCGAGCGCCACGGTGGTGGAGTTCGAGTCGGTGCCGTCGGCAATCACCTGCACCGTGGTGGGCCGGCCCGCGGCCACGTCGGCGCCGAAGCCGGCCGGGACGGTGAGCGCCATCCATGCGGTGCCGTGCTCGAGGTGGTGTTCGACGGCATCGCCGCCGGTCACCACGTCGACGAGGTTGAAGTTGGCCGAGGCGCCGAAGCGCTCGATGAGCGCGCGGCTCTCGACCGACCGGTCGCCGTCGGCGACCAGAATCGGGATGTCGGTCACGTCGGTCGTGGCGGCGTAGCCCAGCACGAAGAGCTGGATGATCGGCGCCAGGATCACGATGCCGAAGAGCCGCGGATCGGTGCGCAGCTCGATCAGCTCCTTGATGAGCAGATGCCCGACGCGCTTGAGGCCGGCCGTCATCGCGTCACCGCCATTCCCGCCGTAACCGGAGCGACGACAGCCCCAGCATCACGGAGGCGAAGATCACGAGCGCCAGCAGGTTCGGCCACACCACCTCGATGCCGGCGCCCTTGAGCACCACCGACCTGAGCGAGGCCACGAAGTAGCGGGCCGGCACCACGCGGGTGATGAGCTGCACCGCCGGCGGCATGCTGGTGATCGGGAAGATGAAGCCCGACAGGATGAAGGTCGGCAGGAACGACGACAGCAAGGCGAGCTGGAACGCCACCTGCTGGGTGCTGGCCACGGTGCTGATGAGCAACCCCTGGCCCTGCGCGCCGATGAGGAACAGCAGAATCGCCAGGCACAGCAGCCACCACGAACCGCGCTGCGGCAGGTCGAAGAGGGCCATCGAGACGAGCACGATGAGCAACGCCGACACGAAAGCGATGACCGAGTAGGGCACGGTCTTGCCGAGCACGAACGCCAGCGGGCTCACCGGGGCCATGCGGATCTGCTCCATGGTGCCGCGTTCCTTCTCGCGCACGACCGCCAGCGAGGTGGAGATCACCGCCGTGATCATGGCGATGTAGGCAATCAGGCCGGGCACCAGGAAGAGCGTGCTGCGCAGCTGCGGGTTGTACCAGACGCGCGGCTCGAAGCCGATGAGCGGCCGCGGCGTGGCCCCCGGACCACCGGTCATGACCGCCGCCAGCTCGGCCCCGGCCTCGGCCACGATGGCCCCGGCGTAGCCCACGACCGCCGCCGCGGTGTTGGCGTTGTCGCCGTCGACGATCACCTGGATGCGCACCGGCGTGCGCCGGGCCAGGTCGCGGCTGTAGCCGGCGGGAATCACCAGCGCGGCCCGGGCCTGATTGGTGTCGATCATCCGCTCCAGGCCGTCGCCGCCGTGGACCGCGCCGGCGTAGCTGAAGTAGCCGGAGTTGGTGAAGGCCGAGACCAGGGCGCGGCTGGCGGTGCTGCCGTCGCGGTCGTCCACCGCCAGCTTGATGTTGCGGATGTCGAAGTTGAGCGCGTAGCCGTAGAGCAGCAGGAACAGCGCCGGCACGAACACCAGGATCAGCAGGGTGCGGCGATCGCGGAGGATCTGCCGCAGCTCCTTGCGGACCATGGCGCGCGTGGTGACGATCATGCCGCCTGACCCGCCCGTTCGGTGCGCTCGACCACGTCGAGGAACACGTCCTCGAGCGACGGCGTCACCAGTCCGAGCGTCTGCACCGAGAGGCCCTGGGCCTGCAGCGCCTCGCCCACCTGCTGGGGCGTCACGCCGGCGTGCCGCAGCACGGCGTGCACGCTCGTGCCGAAGATGCTGGTCTTCTCCACCTCGGGCAACCGCTCGAGCGCGGCCATCGCCTCCACCGGCGTGGCCGACTGCACCTCCAGAATCGGCCGCTCGGCAAAGACGCTCTTCAGCTCGAGCGGCCGAGCCCAGCGCCACCATCTGGCCACGGTGGATGATGGCCAGCCGGTGGCAGTGCTCCGCCTCGTCCAGGTAATGCGTGGTCACGAGCACCGTCACGCCCGTGCTCGCCAGGTTGCCGATGAGATCCCAGAACTGACGCCGGCTGACCGGATCGACGCCGCCGGTCGGCTCGTCGAGGAAGACGATGGGCGGCTGGTGCAGCACGGCGCAGCCGAGGGCCAGCCGCTGGCGCCAGCCCCCCGAGAGCGAGCGCGTGACCGTCTTCTCCCGGCCGCGCAGGCCGGCCATGTCGAGCACGAACTGGCGCCGCTCCTCGAAGCGCGGTCCCGACAGTCCGTAGACACCGCCGAAGAAGCGGATGTTCTGGTCCACGGTCAGCGCTTCGTAGAGCGAGAACTTCTGCGACATGTAGCCGATGTGACGCTTGACCCCTTCGGGATCGGACCCGACGTCGATGCCGCCGACGAGGGCCGTGCCGCTGGTGGGCCGCAGCAGCCCGCACAGCATCCGGATGGTCGTGCTCTTGCCGGCGCCGTTGGCGCCCAGGAAGCCGAACACCTCGCCCTTCCCGACCTGGAACGACAGGTCGTTGACGGCCACGAAATCCCCGAAGCGACGGGTCAGGCGCTGCACGTCGATGGCCGGCGAGGTGCCGTTCATCATCGCCCCAGCAGGCGGGCCAGGCGCGCTTCGCTCAGCCGGATGTCGGCCAGCACTCGGGTGCGCTCGAGGTCGGCCTGCAGCACGGCCACCTGCGCGTCGAGCACGTCGAGCGTGGTGGCCACGCCGGCCTCGAAGCGGTCGTCCACGACGCGGCGGGTCTCGGCCGCGGCGGTCACCGCCAGACGCGCCGGCGCCAGGGCGGCGCGGCTCGTGGTCAGTTCGATCAGCTGCTTCCGCACGTCGGCGCGGATCTGGCTCTCGGTCTCGGCCTTGCGCTCGACCAGTTGAGTGGCGGCGGCCTGCGCCTCGGTGCGATCGGCGGCCGCGCGGCCGGCGTCCCAGAACTGCCAGTTGACGTTGAGCGAGAGGTCGAACGAATCGCGCCAGGCTTCCTGCCGCGGGAAGATGCGCGGATTGGGGCGGGCCAAGTCGTAACCCGAGGCGAAGGCCACCGTGGGCCGGCGCGTGGCGGAGATGGCGGCGAGGCGCCCGGTGACCGCGTCGGCTCGCAGCGACAGCGCCGTCAGCTCGGGACGCTGGCCGAGCGCCTCGGCGACGAGCGCAGTGGCGTCGGTGACCGCCGCCGTTGGACCTTCGAGACGATCTGCCGGTTGCAGAGGCCCCGGCGGGTCGACTCCGATCAGGCGGCTCAGGTCCACGCTCACCGACGCCACCCGGCCCCGGGCCTCGACGAGCAGCAGTTCCTGGCGCGCCCGCTGGACCTCGCTGCGCGACACGTCGTTGGGCGGCAGGAAGCCGGCGTCGACCCGCGTGCGCACGTCGGCCAGCGCGTCGTCGGCGTAGGCCAGGGCCGCCTCGAGCACGCGCACGGTTTCTTCGGCGGTGACGAGCGCCCAGTAGGCGCGCGACACCTCGAGGCGGAGATCGAGGCGCACGGCAGCCAGGTCGGAGCCGGTGGCGTCGGCTTCGGCCTGAGCCGCGCGGGCCAGCGCATCGGCGCGGCCGGCGGTGTAGACCGGCCACACCAGCTCGAGACGCGTGCGGTAGTTGTCGGGGATGTCGGGATAGATGACGCGCAGGCGGCCGTCCGGTTGCGTGATGCCGAACTCGTCGACGTGGTTGGTGCGGGTGTAACCGGCGCTCACCGAGGCCGAGGGGTCGTCGGCCCGGCGGCGCACGACCACGGCGGCGTCGGCCCCGGCCTGACGGGCCCGCGCCTCACCCAGGCGATGACTGGCCGCGGCCGCCCTGGCCAGCGCGTCGTCGAGGGTCAGGCGCAGCGGCGCCGGCGCGGCGGGCTGGGCGACCACCGGCCCGGGGGCGGCCAACAGGGCCAGGCCGGCCAGAGCCGCGGCGGCCGCCGCGGTCCTACGGTGCTGAGCACGTGGCTTCAAGGTCATGACTCGGTCCCAGCCGGCGCGGCGATCACGAGGTCGGCGAGCCGGGCAATGAACACGTCCTCGAGGGACGGGGTGATGACGCGGCCGGCAAAGGGCGGGACGCCGGCGCGCGCGGCCAGCGCGTCCAGCTGCTGCTGCGCCTGGTGCTCGGTGGCGGCGTCCGTGAGCCACACGTGCAGACGCTCGCCGAACACCTCGACGTGGGTGTGGCCGGCGGCGCGAAGGCGGTCGCGCACGCTCCGAACGTCCGGCGGGAACGCCTCGATCCACAGGCCCGGCAGCGAGGTCCGCAGGCGGCCGGGCGTATCGAGGGCGAGCAGCGCGCCCTCGTGCACCAGGGCCACGCGGCTGCAGCGCTCGGCTTCGTCGAGGTAGGGCGTGGTCATCAGGATGGTGACGCCGCTGTCCAGGAAGTGCGAGAGCAGCTTCCAGAACTCGCGCCTGGACACCGGGTCCACGCCGGTGGTCGGCTCGTCGAGCAACACCACGTCGGGCTGATGGACGAGGGTGCAGGCCAGGGCGAGCTTCTGCTTCATGCCGCCCGAGAGCTTGTCGGCGAGCCGATCGCGGAACGGCGTGAGCTGCGTCATGTCGAGCAGGTGGTTGCGCCGCGCGCGGTAGTCGGTGACACCGTGGATCTCGGCGAAGAAGGCGATGTTCTCGTCGATGGTCAGGTCGCCGTAGAGGCTGAAGCGCTGCGACAGGTAGCCGACCTTGTGGGTGAGGGCCCGATGGTCGCGCACCGGGTCCAGCCCCAGCACGCGGATCTGGCCGCCGTCGGCGTGCAGCAGGCCGCAGATCAGGCGAATGGCCGTGGTCTTGCCGGCGCCGTCCGGCCCGATCAGCCCGAACATCTCGCCCCGCGCCGTTTCAAACGACAGGCCGTTCAGCGCGGCCGTCGCGCCGTAGCGCTTGCTGACGTCGGTGAGGGCAATGGCCGGGGTCATGGCTGGGCCGGGCCAGGCGCGCCGGCCACGGGCGAGAGCGTCAGTTCGGCATCGACCGGCATGCCCTGCTTCAGGACGCCGGCCCGGTTGTCGACCGCGATCCGGACGCGATAGACCAGCTTGGCCCGCTCTTCGGCCGTCTGCACGTTCCGGGGCGTGAACTCGGCCTTCGGCGAGATGTAGGTCACGGTGCCGGGCAGGCCGGCGCCGCCGGCATCGGTGAAGAGCGTGGCCGCCTGCCCCATCGTGATCCGGGGAATCGCCGGCTCAGGGACGTAGACATCGGCCCAGGCGCGGTCCAGATCGGTGATGACCACGACCGGTGTGCGGGGGGCGATCACCTCGCCCGCTTCGGCCAGCTTGGCGGTGACGATGCCGGCCACCGGCGACCTGAGGACTGCGTCCTCGAGCTGATCTTCGAGCGTGTCGATGGCGGCCGCGGCGGTGGCGATGCGGCTTTGCGCCACCGCCACTTCCTCCTTCCGCGCGCCGGCCCTGACGCGCGTCACGGCGGCCTCGGCAGCGGCGACCCGCTTGGCGGCGGCCTCGAGACGCCCCTCGGCCACGTCGCGGCGGGTGGCGGCATCGTCGCGCTGCTTCTGTGAGCCCGATTTGCGTTCCAACAGCAGGTCGAAGCGCCGCAGGTCGGCGGTGGCCCCCTCAAGTTCGGCCCGCGCGCCCGGCACTTCGGCCCGGGCGGCCTCCACCTGCGCCTCGGCCTGGCGCACGTCCTCACGTCGCGCCGGCGCGCGCACCAGGCGCAACTGCGCCTCGGCGCCGGCCTGTTCGGTCCGGGCGCGGGCGATGGCCAGTTGCAGGTCGGTGGCGTCGAGCGTGAGGATGCGGGCGCCGGCCTCGACGCGGTCGCCTTCCTTCACGTCGAGCGTCAACACGCGTCCGCCCAGCTCCGGCGCCAGGCGCACCTCGGTGGCCTCGACGTGCCCCGAGACACGCAGCTCGTTCGGGTTGCTGTCAGGAGCGCAGGCCGCGGCCAGGGCGAGCGTGCCGGCCACGGCGGCGGCCCGGGCGGCGGAACCGAGAGTGTGCGTCGCGGTCATCTGGGTTGGTCCTTGGCGAGCATCCGCAGGGCGGTGAGCTGCATGTGCGCCACGAGTTCGCGGCGGTCCACGGGCGCGAACATCGGCAGACGGGCCCGGCCCGGCTGGGCCGCGGCCCGCTCGCGCACCGCGTTCAACATCAACGGGCCCATGATCGTCATGTAGGCAAGCACCGGATGGACCTTGCGGAACATCCGCGCCGCCACGCCGGCCTCGAGCATCGCGCTGAAGGCCACGAACACCGCCTTCATCAGGACCAGCGTGTCGGGGTCGAGGCGCGGGCCGCCGGCGGCCATCTCGCGCATCATCAGCGGCGGGAACCACGGGCGCGTGTCGCGCAGATGGGCGATGGTCTGGATGAAGCGCTCGATCTTCACGTCTGGAGCGTCGGGGCCGGCGGCAATCCCGGCGGCGGCGCCGCCCACCGCCGTCAGCATGTCGCGCACCACGGCGCGGTAGAGCCCGAGCTTGCCTTCGAAGTGGTAGTAGATCATCGCCTTGTTGACGCCGGCGGCGGCGGCAATGGCATCCACGCTGACCCCGGCAAAGCCGTGCGCGGCGAAGTGGTCGGCGGCGGCGGCGAAGATGAGATCGCGGGTGTCGGCGACGGCGGCGGCGCGCCCGGACGCAGGCGCGGGGCCCGGGCGGCGGGGGCGCGCGGCGGGAGCAGCGGAGCGTGGTGCGGCGGCGGGTGGCGACGGCAGTGGGCACGGGTTCAGGCCGGGGACAGCGCAGTGGATAATTAACTAACCGGTTGGTTTAACCGTACAGTTAATTGATCGCGGGGTCGCTGTCAAGCGGGGCGTTCCGGCCCGGCTCCGCCTCAGCCGGTGACGCGTGATCCCGCCTGCGCCGCCGACGCAAGGCGCGTCACAATGGGGCATGAACATCGTCGTGGCCGGCGGCAGCGGATTCCTGGGCCGGGCCCTGACGCGGGTCCTGACGCGCGAGGGCCACCGCGTCACCACCCTCACCCGCCGGGCCCGCCCCGACCGGCCCCACGACCTCGTGTGGACGCCGGACGGCGATGCCGGCCCCTGGGCGCAGGGGCTGTCCGGCATGGACGCGGTGGTGAACCTCGCCGGTGAGGGCATGGCCGACCAGCGTTGGACCGCGGCCCGCAAGGAGGCGCTGCTCGACAGCCGCCTCAAGTCCACGTCCAGCCTGGTGAAGGCGGTGCAGCAGGTGGCCGGCGGCCCGCGCGTGTTCGTGAGCGCCTCGGGTGTCGGGTACTACGGCCATCACGGCGACGAGCCGATCACCGAAGACGCCCCGGCCGGGGACGACTTCGTGGCCAGGATGGCGGCCGCGTGGGAAGCCGCAGCCGCGCCCGCCGCCGCGGTGGGCCGGCTCGTGGTGCTCCGCACCGGGCTGGTCCTGGGCGACGAGGGCGCGCTCGCCAAGATGCTGCTGCCCTTCAAGCTCGGCGCCGGCGGGAAGCTCGGTTCGGGCCGCCAGTGGATGCCCTGGATTCACGTCGACGACTGGGCGGCGCTGACCGCGCGCCTCATCACCGAGCCGCAGGCGCACGGTCCGTTCAATCTCACCGCGCCTGGACCGGTGACCAACGCCGAGTTCACGACGGCGCTGGGGCAGGCGCTGCACCGCCCCACTCTGTTCACCGCGCCGGCCTTCGCGTTGAAGCTGGCGCTGGGCGAGATGGCGGAGCTGCTCTTGACCGGCCAGCGCGCCGTGCCGGCCAAGGCGCAGGCGCTCGGCTTCCAGTTCCGCTATCCGGAGCTGCGGCTCGCGCTCGACGCGCTGCTGCGATCATGATGGCGCCGGAACAGCCCGGACGCGTGAGCGTCTAACTCAGAGACCCCACCTGGAGGGGGCGCCATGGATTCGACGTCCGTCTACCGCGAACCCGATTCGTCGCTCGTCACCGTCACCCACGTCACCTACGGCCTCCACGCGCTCGGCCTGGCGCTCGGCGCCTTCGGCGCCGCCTCGGTGATTGGCTCCTTCGTGTTCGGCTGGCCGTCGATCATCGCCGTCATCCTCAACTACGTGAAGCGCAGCGAGGCCCGCGGCACCTGGCTGGAATCGCATTTCACCTGGCAGATCCGCACGTTCTGGTATGCCGTGCTGTGGTCGATCTTCGTGCTGGCGGTGGGTCTGCCGCTCACGCTGGTGCTGGTCGGCTTCGCCATCTGGGCGGTCGGCTTCTTCGTGCTCGGCATCTGGGCCATCTACCGCATCGCGGTCGGATGGATGGCGCTGCGGGACCGGCGGGCCGTGGCGTAGGCGGCGGCCGTCCTCTGGCGCGGATCGCACGGCGGGATGCTCACCGCGACCGAGGCGGGCGCCGGTGGCTACGGCAACCCGCCCGCGTACTTCGCCAGTCCGGCGCGCCACTCCGGGGCGGGCTCGGGCGAGCCGCCCAGGCGCTCGTTGGCGATCTGCGTCGTGCGATAGGCCACGCCGTAGAACCGCTCGTTGGCATCGCGGTCCTGACGAATGGTGCTGCCGTTCAAGGTCACGCCGGCAAAGACCCCGCGCGCGCGCGAGTAGCTGAGGATCTGGGCGCGCAACTGGATGTCGGTGGAGGCCGAGGCGTCGCGGCCCACGGGACCGGCGGTCACCGCGGCGGCGGCGCCGATCTTGAACTGGTTCTTGAGGAGCTGTTCCAGCCCGCGCCGATTCTGCACCACCAGAATCAGGTCCACTTCCTGGACGCCGAGCTGGAAGCCGAAGCTGCCGCCGGTCATGGTCAGGAACGCCGGCGAGGACCACGCGCCGCTCTTCACGTCGCGCACGCTGATGATGCCGTGGCCGCGTGAGCCGCCGATGACGAAGCCGGCCTTGACCATCGAGGGGAACACGGCAATGGCTTCGGCCCGCTCGAGGATGGCGCTCGGCACCGAGGAATCGCGGGCGCTCATTACCTCGTCGAGCACGGTGATGGCGGCGCGGATGCGATCCGACTTCCTTGACGCCTTCCTGAGCGAAGGGCTGGGCCGAGAGGACGACCGCCAGCACAGCCGTGACGGAGAGGCGTTGCAGACTCATGTCCTGAGTCTAGTGCACGCGCCCCGGGGGCCGACTTCAGGCGTCCGACCGGTGCTACAGAATGGCGGGAGCGCCGGTGCGGAAATCCGCGCCCAGGATACTCACCGAGTTGGCCCCCAGCCACTCGTCGAGCACGCGCGCGTAGACGGCCCGGAAGTCGGTTTCGAAGCGCACGTCGCCGGCCGCGTTCTCGAGGGCCGGGTTGCCCGGGTCCTGCCGCAGCTTGGCGGCCGTGCCGTAGAGCCCGCCGCGCACCAGCCCGCCGAGGGCCATCATGATGCCGGCCGCGCCGTGATCGGTGCCGTTGCTGCCGTTTTCGGTGATGCGGCGCCCGAACTCCGAGAACACGATGACCATCGTGGCATCGAGCATCCCCTGGTTCTTGAGATCGGTGTAGAACGACAGCAGGCCGCCGTTCACCGTGGCCATCAGCGTGTTGTAGGCGCCGTTCACCGGGTTCTGGTTGGCGTGCGTGTCGAAGCCGCCGGTCGAGACCCAGAACACCTTGGTGCCGATCTGGCGGTTCATCGCCCCGGCCACGGCCTGCAGCGCCTGCCCGAAGCCGTTGTTCGGATAGGCCAGCGACGGCCGGTAGGCGGCCACCGTGGCCACGCGGTCGAGCGTGCTGAGCGCCGCCTGCGCGGTGGAGTTCACAAACGAGAGGTGCGGCCGGTCGGCCGGCAGGTGCGACGAGATGCGCAGCGCCGTTTCACGCTCGTAGCCGGCCTCGGCGCCGGTGTTGGGGCTGGCGAAACTGTAGGTGGCCGGGTTGGTGATCGCCGGCACGCCGACCGTGCGGCCAACGAGCGGGCGCGGCGTCTCGCGCGACGTGTTCCAGCCGACCAGCGGATCGATGGGCGACGGCAGCGTGTCGAGATAGCGTCCGAGCCAGCCGGTGCCCTGCGCGTTGCCGGGATTGGCGGTGCCGTAGATGTCGAAGCCCTCGAAGTGCGAGCGGCTCGAGTTCTGGTAGCCGGTGCGCTGGACCACCGCCAGCCGGCCGTCGTCGAAGATCTGCTTCAGGCCGCGCAAGGCGGGATGCAGCCCGAGCACGTTTCCGCCGCGGTCGGTGCCGATCTGCAGGACCGACGGGGCCGGCACGGCAATCGTCGGCCGGCGCGCGTAGTAGTCGGCATCGCCGTAGGGCACGAGCGTGCTCAGCGCGTCGTTGCCGCCGTTGAGATAAACCACGACCAGGTTTCGAGAGGCGCCGCCCTGGGCAAAGGCCAGGTCGCTCAGGAACTGCGGCGCCGCGAAGCCGAACGTGAATGCCGTGACGCCGCCGCGAACGAACTGTCTGCGCGTGAAGTCCATGCTGCGGCCCCTAGTTGAACTGGTACTCGGATGAGCCCACGATGAGCCGCCCCAGGCCCGCGGCCTTGGTGGCGAGCTGGGCGTCGGCGCCGGTCCAGGCCCCGCCCTGGCGCAGATAGTCGAGCAGCGCGGTCGCGGTCCCGGGGGCCAGCGGCGCCGGCGAGAAGCGCTTCAGGTGGAACTCCAGCAGCGCCTCGGGCGAGGAGCGCGCCGGCGCGGCGGCCTGCTGCAGGTTGAAGCGCTGGTTGGCCATGAGCGCCGCCGCGAAGTTCATGCGCGACAGCATCGAGGCGGTCGAGAACCACTCCGGGCCGAGCGCCCAGCCGTTCACGTCGGGCGGCTCGTAGAGCTGCTGCCCCATGTTGACGAGCGGGGTCATGGCGGCATCCACCGAGAGCCCGTTCCAGCCGGTTTCCTTGATGGCCCGCACCACGTACTCGACCGGCCAGCTGTAGCGCCCGAAGGCGGCCGACTCGTCGAGGAACTCGGCCGATGTGAACAGCCGCACCAGCATCGCCTGGATGCTGGTGTCGTTGTTCAAGTAGGCCTCGCGCATGCTGGCGACGAGCCCGTCGCTCGGCGTCTCGAGCTCGGTCACGAAGAAGGCGAACAGGCGCCGCGCCAGCCGGTCGGCGGTCTCGGGCCGGCGCGCCAGCGCGCGAATCAGGTCGACGCCGTCCTGCTCGCCGTCGGCGCCGGGCCGCGCCGGGATGGTGCGGGCCCCGTCGGGCATCACGGCGAAGGTGAAGGTCTTGGCCGTGGGGTCGTGCTGGGCCGCGTTGTAGACGTACTCGTAGTAGCTCGTGGCCGGCGTGCCCCGGTCGCCGCTCAGGCGCAGGTTCCAGCCGGTGAAAACGCGGGCCGCCGCGTAGACGTCGTCCTCGGTGTAGTGGCCGACGCCGGTCGTGAAGAGCTCCATCAGCTCACGGCCGAAGTTCTCCTGCGGGCGCGCGCGCACGTTCAGACGGCCGTCGAGCCACACCAGCATGGCCGGATCCCGGGCCACCGCGATCAGCAGCTCGTCGAACCGGCCGGTGGCCAGGTCGCGGAAGAGTTGAATCTGCCCGCGCCGCTGGCCGGCGACCTCCGAGGGCTTGCCGTCCATCATCTTGGTGGCGTGCTCGCCGCCGAAGGTGCCGGCGACCTTGCTGTAGGCGGTGGCGAAATGGTTGTGCCAGAAGAGCGCCAGCTTCTCCTGCAGCGGCCGCTGGCTGTGCACCATGCGGAACAGCCAGCGCTGGCGCGCGTCGTTCACGACGGTGTTGGGCGAGAACTGCCCGCGCGTCGTGATGCCGACGTAGGCCGGGTCGTTGATCCGCGCATCGACGTCGCCGGGCGCGCGATCGTAGTTCAACAGATAGCCGATCACGCCCACCAGCGGCAGGCGGGCGAAGGCGTCGAGTTCCGCGGGGCTGGCCCCGAAACTCATCCGGCGAAGCACGTGGTCCAGCATGGGCGTCTGCAACCTTTGACCTGGGGCCGGCGGGAAAGTTACCTGGTCGGGCGCCGACTGTCTACCGCCCGCCGCGAGGCGCCGGCGAAGCGGCCTTGGCCGGGCCCGGGGCCGAGCCCAGGCTGATGATGTTGGCCATCAGCCGGTAGGCGCCGTCGGTGCCGGCCGGCAGCTGGCGCCACAGGCCGATACCGAGATAGAGCCAGCGGCCGGCCCCGACCTTGGCCTCGACCAGCGCGCCCAGCTTGGGGCCGGCGTTGTAGGGGAACGGCTCGGTGAACTCCACCAGATCGGTGTAGTTGGGATCGGCCTGGTCGAAGAAGTAGGTGCCGCGCTCCTGGCGCCAGCCTTTCCAGTCCGCGTCGGTGAGCGTGTTGGGCGTGGTGAACACGGGATGGCGGGGCGCCAGCACCCGCACCGGCGAGTTCTCGTCGGTCACGCGGCGGCTGCTCACCTTGCCCGGATACGGACCGTACTGGGCCTCGTTGAACTCGAACTTGTTGTAGTTGACCACCACCGTGCCGCCGGCCTTGGCGTAATCGAGCAGCCGCTGGTTGTAGGCGCGCAGGTCGGGCCGCCGTTCGTAGGCGCGCACCCCGGTCATGATCACGTCGAAGCGGTTCAGGTCGCCCCACGCCAGCTGATCCTCGTTGAGCAGTTCCACGCGCGCGCCGAGTTGCTCGAGCGCCGCGGGCACTTCGTCGCCCACGCCCACCACGTAGCCGACCGTGAGGTTCGGTTTCACCTTGAGGTCGAGGACGCTGACCAGCACCTCGGGCGCCCGCAGCACGTGCCGCCGGGTCGTGTGCGGGTACTCGACGACCTGGTAGCCCTGATCGAAGGTGACGCCGCCCTCGCGCGCCGACGCGCTCACCGTCACGCGCGCGCCCGGCGCGGCCAGCGCGGCCAGTGCCGCTGGCGCCGGCGGGGTCAGCGTGAAGCGCACGGTGGCGGCTTCGTCCTCGCGCGAGAACGTCACGGTCTGCATGGCCGGCGCCGCGCGCCAGCCGGCCGGCGTCTGCAGCGCCACCTCGGTGGTGGCGGCGCCCTTCGAGTGGTTCAGCACGGTGACGCGCACGTCGCGGGTGGGGCTCGGGCCGCCGGCGGCCGGGACGATGACGATCCCGGGCGTGACCTGCACCGCGAACTTCGGCACCACGTGCAGCTCGGCGCGCTTCTCGCCGCTGTAGAGATTCCCTTCCGAGCGCGACACCACGGGCACCGGCATGGTCACCGCCTCACCGCCGATGGTGAAGGCCACGGCGGCGACATACGGCGTGGGCCGGAACGGGAGACCGGCCGGCACGTCGGGGTCGAGCACGAAGCGGGCGGCATCGGTGGCGTACTTGAAGTGCGCCGCGGTGAGCCGGGCCGCGGCGGGCACGACCGCCGTCAGCTTGCAGTTGCGGGCGCCCTTGGGCGCCGAGCACGGCCACCGCGCAGTCGCCGGCGGCCGAGGCAAAGCCGGCCAGGGCGCCGCTCATCGACACCGGCGCCTCACCGCGGTTGGCGGCGATGATCTGCACCTGCACGGGCTGGCCGCCCACGACCAGGTTGTCGTCGGCGACGGCGTCGATTCGCACGTCGGCGGCGAGCATGAGCGCCTCGCCGAACTGGGTCTCCTTCTGCGCGAGACGCACGTCGATCTCGTACTTGGCCGCGTCGGTCAGACCCATGCCGCCCAGTTCGGCGCGCAGGGCGCGGACGGCCTTGAGGCCGGCGGCCAGGGGGGCCACGGCGGCCGCCGATCCGGTGGCGGCCACGGCGGCGCGCGCGTCGGTCACGGCGGCGACGATGCGCGACAGACCGGCGGCCAGGCCGGCCGGCGCCGTCGCGCCGGCATGGCCGGCCAGGCCGGAGAGCGTCGTGTCCACGCCGTCGAACATCTCCGGATCGGGCCGGTTCACGCCGCCGGGGAGCACCGTGTCGCGCAGACGGTAGCCGCGCGGGCCGGCCGGGCCGAAGCCCTGCGAGACGCCAGGCAGCGGCAGCAACTGCGACATGCCCTGACACTTGTGCATGCTGCGCGCCTCGCCAGCTACCTCGTTGCAGGTGCGCCCGAGCAGCGGATCGTAGACCTCGCCGCCGGTGAAGCTGAAGAGCGACGACGCGCCCTCGCCCTGGAGCGCCTGGCCGCGACCGCCGGGACCGCCGAAACCGGCGGTGTAGTAGAACTTCTTCGGCTGCCAGGGCCGCAAGCCGGCGGCGATCTGGTCGGGGAACGCGTTCGGGTCGGCCGCGGCGCGGAACGCCTGCGCGGTCAGACGCGACGAGGTCTGGTGGTGCTGGCCGCCGCCTTCGCCGTCGAACACGAAGCCGACGATGACGTCGGGACGGATGGTGCGGATCATCCGGACGTAGTCGCCGAGGATGGCCTGGCCGCCCCACTTCTCGATCGTTTCTTCGACGCTGAACGAGAAGCCGAAGTCCACGGCTCGCGTGAAGTACTGTTCGGCGCCGTCGAACTTGTGCGCGGCCAGCAGTTCCTCGGTGCGCAGCACGGCCAGCGCTTCGAAGATCTCGGGGCCGATTTCGTTCTGACCGCCTTCGCCGCGCGTGGCGGTGACGAGCGACGTGCGGAAGCCCTTGGTGTGCCCGTAGTAGGCGAGCAGCGCGTTGTTCTCGTCGTCGGGGTGCGCCGTCGTCATCATCACGTTGCCGACCGTGTCGAGCTTGCGCAAGGCCAGTTCGAGCGCCGGGCGGCCCGTCATCTCGCTCACCGGCCGCAGCCGGTGCTGGGCGTGCGTGGGCGCAAGCGTCGTGGCCAGGACGAGGGCGACGAGGAAGGAGACGGGACGCAGTCGGCGCATGGGGAGGAATTCCTGCGGCGGGCGAGCCTCGTCCCGGAGCCCAGATCGGGCGCCTGCCGGACGGCCGCAGCCGTCCACCATCGTACAGGAGACGGATGAGCCGCGGAAGTGGCGGGGGCAGACGGCCGCCGCTCCGGAAAATCAGGGCGACGTCCGTCTCAGGGGAAGCATGGGCGGGGTGGCGGCGGCGCGCGCAAGTGGCGATGGCGGCCGTGGCGCCAGGCCCAATAGCCCCCATTGAAACGAGAGGTTCGTATGGTCCCTGGCCGACTGCTCGCCCTGTTTGGCACTTTCCGCGCTACCTGTTCTCGAACCGTCCTGGTCGGCGTCCTGGCGTTGGCCGGTCTGCCGGCGCCGGCTGCCGCCCAGAGCGGCACCGTCACCGGCACGGTCACCAACGCCGCCACCAACGCGCCGCTCGCCGGCCGCTTCGTGACCTTCTGCACCGGCACGGCGGCAGGCCCGTCGTGCTTCACCTCGTCGGCGACCGACGCCTCGGGCAACTACACGGCACCGCTGGCGGCGGGCAGTTACGTGGCCTACACCCTCGGCTTCAACACGCTCGGCTTCGTGAACGAGATCTACGACAACATCCCGTGCCCGACGGTGTGTGTCAGCCAGACCGCCGTGGCCACCGGCACCAGCATCGTGGTCGGGGCCGGGGCCGCCGTCACCGGACGGAACTTCGCCCTCGATCCCGGCGGCACGGTCAGCGGCACGGTCACCGATGCCGTGAGCGGCGCGCCCGTCGCCGGCGTCACCGTGCAACTGGGGACGCTCGCCGAGGGCACGAACATCTTCGTCGGGTCGAGCGTGACCACCGCGTCTGGCGCGTTCAGCGTGTCCGGCCTGGCCACGGGTGTCTACTACGCCTATGCGGCCGGCGCCGGCGCCGGCTACACCAGCGAGATCTACGACGACATCCTGTGCGCCGGCAACTGCAACGCTTCGACCGCGGCCAGCAGCGGATCGCCCATCCCGGTCACCGCCGGAGGGGCGGCCACCACCATCGCCTTCGCCCTGAATCCTGGCGGCACCATTAACGGCACCGTGCGCAATGCCGCCACGTCGGCGCCGCTGGCCGGCGTTACGGTGCAGGCGGTCAGCCGCGTCGGCTTGACCACGACCTTCTTCGGCTCGGCGATCACGAATGCCTCGGGCGACTACACGATCCGCGCGCTGCCCACCGGGGCCTACCAGCTCTACACGGTGAGCAATCAGGCGGTCAACGAGATCTACGACAACATCGCCTGCCCGGGCGCCTGCTCGAGCACCGACGCGGTGAACCTGGGGACGGCGGTGAACGTGACGGTCGGGGCCACCACGAGCGGCAGGGACTTCCTCCTTGATCTGGGCGGGGCCATCAGCGGCACCATCCTCGACGCGGCCACCTCCGTGCCGGTGAGCAATGTCGCGGTGCAGATCTATCGCCAGACGGGACCCGGCACGGCCGCGTTCGTGAGCTCCAGCCTCTCTGACACCCTCGGCGCCTACGTCGTCCGGGGGCTGCCGACCGGCACCTACTTCGCGTTGACGTCCCCCTCGTCGGCCTACGTCGCCGAAGTGTTCGGCGGCACGCCGTGCCCCTTCTGCAACACTTCCCTGATCGTCGCCAGCACTCCCGTCGACGTCACCGCCGGGGCTACGACGACGGGGCGGGACTTTGCCCTCGATCGGGCCGGCTCGATCAGCGGCACGGTCACCGATGCCGCGTCCGCGGCACCGGTGCCGTCCGTCAGCGTCGCGGTCTACTCGGGCGGCGCAACGCCACGCCAAGTCGGCTTCGGGTCCACCAACAGCTCCGGCGGCTTCACCGTGTTCGGGCTGCCGGCCGGCTCCTACCATCTCGCCACCAACAGCGCCCGCTACCCCAACGAGGCCTACAACAACGTGGCCTGTCCCAACGGGTTCTGCTCGGTCGCCTTCGCCGTGGCCAACGGCGCGGCGGTGAGCGTGGCGGCCGGGGCCGGCACGACCGGCATCGACTTCGGCCTGGCGCCGCCGCAGACGGCACCGGGGTCGCCGTTCTCCGTGGTGGCGTTTGCCAAGGGCAGCACGGCCATCATCTGGTGGACGGCGCCGACCTCCGGCGGCGTAGCCACGAGCTACGTCCTCGAGGCGGGCCTGACCCCCGGCACCACGATTGGTTCGCTGCCGGTGGCCGGCACGTCGCTCGCCCTGCCCGGCGTGGGCCCCGGCACCTACTACCTGCGCGTCCGCGGCGTGAATGCCTTCGGCACCGGCTCGGCGTCGTCGGAAGTGGCGCTCGTCGTCGGTAACGGCGGCATCGGCGCGCCCAATGCCCCGACCAATCTCGTGGCCTGGATGAGCGGCGGACGCCTGACCATGACCTGGACGGCGCCGGTTGCCGGCCCGGTCCCGACGAGCTACGTGCTCGAAGCCGGCACCGCGGTCGGACAAGCCGACCTGGCCGTCGTCGAACTCGGCAGCCGGTCGTTCACCTTCGATCCGATCCCGTCGGGCTTCTTCTTCCTGCGGGTCCGCGCCAAGGCGGGGGCGTTCGTGGGGGCGGCGACGCCCGATGTGATGATCAACGTCGGCAACGTGCCGGCGCCGCCGAGCCCGCCGTCGAGCTTCTTCGTGTCGCGCTCGGGTTCGACGGCGACGCTGACCTGGGGCCCGCCGCTCATCGGCACGGCCACCAGCTACATCATCGAGGCCGGCACGGCCAGCGGGTTGGCGAACCTCGGCGTCATCGACACCGGATCGACGGCCACGACGCTGTCGGTGCCTGGCGTGCCGCCCGGCACCTACTATCTGCGGGTGCGGTCGGTGAACGCGCTCGGCGCCAGTCCGGCATCGCTCGAGCGGGTACTCACGGTCCCCTAGCGTCGGATCGCATCGGAGCGGATGCTGCTGCCGCGATCGCATCGCGGCGGCAGCGTCCCATCACCTGCCAGCGGCGCCGCCACGGCGCGGCGCCGTCCCCTGGCTCTAGAAGCGCACCACCGCGGTCAGCGACGCCGTCCGCCCCGGCGCAGACACCGCGCGCACGTCCTGGCTGGCGAAGTAGGCGCCGTCGGTCAGGTTGCGCACCAGGCCACGCAGTTCGAGATGCTGCCGCAGGGTGATGCCGCCGCTCAGGTCGATCAGGGTGTAGCCGGGCACGACGCGCTCGGTCGGCCCCGGGCGATCGTCGTCGGCAAACCACGCCGCGCGCGCCTGCGCGTAGGCGCGGGCGCCGATCGACCGGCGCACCTGCACCGAGCCGGTCTCGGTCGAGATGCCGTCGAGGAACGTGCCGGCGCCGGGCGTGCGGCCGCGCGCCACCTGCGCCGCCACTTCCACCGACAGGCGCCAGGGCAGCTCGATCTGGGATTCGAGCTCGACGCCGCGCAACCGCGCCCGGCCCCGGTTACGGAAGAAGAAGTCGTCGGGGGTCGTCTGGAACCGCTCGATGAGATCGTCGATGCGGTAGTGGTAGCCGTAGAGCGCCGCGCGCACCCGGCGCGAGGTGAAGCGGGCGCCGGCATCGAACTGCAGACTCGATTCCGGATCGAGATCGGGGTTGCCGGTGACGAAGCCGCGGCCCGACGGCCCCCGGAAGTAGCGGTCCGAGAGCACCGGATCGCGGAAGCCGCGCGCCACCTGCGCGGTCAACGAGACGCCGCGATAGCTGCCGGCGGTGAGGGCCACGAAACCCGAGGCGGCGCCGTGGCTGGTGCCGCGATCGCCGAAGTAGCCGCCGCGATTGGTCGTGGTGATGTAGTCGGCGCGCGCCCCGCCGGCCAGCGACACGAGCGGCGCCACCACGACGTCGAGACTCGAGTAGACGGCGCGGTCGATGCGGCGGGCCGCGTCGATCGACACGTTCCGGGTGGCCGTCAACGCGCCCGCCAGCGTGTAGCGCTCGAGGATGTCGAGGGCCCGCAGGCCAGCCCGGCCGTTCACGTCCACCCCGAGTTCCCAGCGGGCCTGGCCGAGACTACGGCGGGCGTAGCCGCGGAACTGGAAGTCGTGGGCGCTGAGTGTCGGCCCGATCGACGCTGCGCGGCGCGGTGGCCGTGGCGAACCGGTCCTGGTCGGTGATCTGGCTGTAGCGCCCGTAGAAGGCATTCAGGCCCAGTTCCTCGAACGGGCCGACGTCGGGCTTGTCGTACTCGGCGGTGAGGCGATGCGAGTTCTCCTCGGGATAGAAGAAGCGCGTGGTCTGCGAGTTGTTGCGCGGACGCTCGATGTCGCGCCCGAAGTCGCCCTGGTAGCCGGCCGAAAGGAAGCCGCCGCCGGCCACGTGGGTCACGCGCGTGAGCAGGCCGCGGTCGCGGTAGCCCGAGTTGAAGACCACGCCTGCGGGCCCGTGCCAGTCGTCGGCCTGGCGGGCGTGCGCGGCCAGCAACAGTGAGCCCTGCCGCAAGCCCTTGGAGACGTCCCCGCCGACACGGCGTTCCGGGACCCCCTCGCCGAGCGTGGCCGAGAGGCGCGCCGCCAGGGGCGCCCCGGGCGCGACCTTCTTCGTCGTCACGGCGATGACCCCGCCGAAGGCGTCGGAGCCGTAGGCCACCGAGCCCGGCCCGCGAGCCACCTCGACCCCTTCGAGAATCTCGGGATCGAGGAAGGTGGCACTGGCGCCGGCCCGGCGCTCCGAGTTCACGCGCGCGCCGTCGATGAGGATCAGCGTGCGTCCCCCGGCCAGCCCGCGCACGGCCGGCACGGCGGCCTGTCCCTCGCTGACCTGATTGACGCCGGCCACGTTTTCGAGGGCCTGCACCAGATTCGAGGGGAGGCGCGTCTGGATCTCGGCTTGCGACAGGCTGGCGGTCGCGGCCGAAGGCGTGGCCTCGATGTCGGGCGCCGCCCCCGACACGGTGATCCGCTCGCTCACGAGCGACTCCACGGTGAGCACCAGCGCCCGGGAGGGCTCGAGGCGTTCCACCAGGATCGGCTTCATGAACATGCCGCCCGGCGCCACCACCAGCACTTCGAAGGGCAGCGGCGGATCCGGCGTCCACGAGAAGCGGCCTTCGCCGTCGGTCGTGGCCGTACCCGGCCGGCCGAGAATCGTCACTTCCGCCCCGGCCACGGGCGTGCCGTCGGGCTTCACCACGCGTCCGGTGAGCGCTGTCGCGGGGGAGATCAGGAGCAGCGGCAGCAACACCGCGAGGCCGGCACGAACCAACGACGTCTTCACATCGAGCAGCTTAGACGGCGGCTGGAACTACTACCACCGGTAGTAGTTTCGCCGGCGGTGATCAGCGCCCCAGCTTCACCAGGAACTCGGCCGCTTCGTAGATCTCGGGGAGGGCCCAGGCCGCCGCGGCCACGGCCACCGGCACGATTGCGGCCACGGGCATGCCGCGCAGCGAGCGGCCCGGAGGCTGCGCCGGTTCGAGCAGGCGGCGGACGCGTCCGTCGAGGTCGTCGCCGCCGATGAACGCGCTGGTGGCCAGGGCCGGCGGCGCGGTGGCGCCGAGGGCCAGGCGCGCCACTTTGATGAGGGCCTGCGCCAGCGTCACGCCGTCGCCGGCGGCGCGCGCGTGGCGGTCGGCGATCTCTTCGGCGGTAGCCGCCCAGGCCCGCTCGATCCGGGCAGCCGCGCGACGCGCCGCCGGGGCGAGCGCGAAGAGCATCCGGGTCAGGTTGTCGCGGCCAGTGACGTGGGCGCGTTCGTGAGCGGCGATGGCGGCGATCTCGGCGGCGCTGCACGCCCGCACGACGGCCGCCGACACGTAAAGCTCGCCCCGGCCGACGCCGACTACAGCGACGACCGGGAAGTGGGTGTCGACGATCCAGGCCCGGCCGTGCCAGCCGGGCACGTGCGCGGGCACGCCGGCCTGCCGCCAGGCCTGCGCCACGCGCCAGGTGCCGTGCACGCACTGCCAGGCGCGTCTGGCCACGACCACGAGCACCCAGCCGCCAGCCGCCGCCAGCAGCGGCAGGACGACGCCGGTGGTTTCCGCCTGGTGCGCCGGCTCGTAGCGCCAGAAGGCCAGCTGCACGACGGGCACGCACACGAGCGCCAGACTGCAGCGGCGCCAGGCGGGCCTGCACGAGCAGGCTGGCGGTGGTGCGCGCCCCGAACGCCGTCCACGCCTGCCGGCGCGTCAGGTAGCCGGCCAGCAGCACCAGGGCGTTGCCGGCCGCGGCCGCCAGCGCCACGGTGGCCAGCCCGAGGCACAGGGCGAGGACGCCGGAGGTCATCGTGATTCCTCGTCGGCGCGGCGCCGCTCGCGGATGAGCGCGTCGAGCGAGTCGAGCACGTCGCGGTCCTCGCGACGCACCGCATCGAGCAGAAACGAGACCATCGCGCCGTACTCGGCCGCGCGCGGTCCGAGAATCGCCTCGAGCGCGCCGCCGGCCACGCTCGACAGCAGCTGTTCGCGGGACAGGCGCGGCTCGATAGAGGAACCGGCGCCCGGCCTTCTCACGCGCCAGCACCCCCTTGCGGTAGAGGCGATCGAGCGTGGTCATGAGCGTGGTGTAGGCCACGCCCGCGAAGCGCGGCTCGAGGTCGCGCACGGTGGCGGCCGTCGCGCGCGTCCACAACGCCTCCAGCACGCGCAGTTCCAGCGCGCCGAACAGGTGGTCGAGCGGGTCGGGGGAGAGCGGCGGAGTCATGGGCGTCGAGGCGGCGGCCCCGGGCTCGAGCCCGGGACCGGGCCCATCCTAGAACACGAAACGGAAGCCGATCTGCAGTTGACGCTGCTCGTAGCCGCCGTTGGGAATCAGCTGGTCGCCGCTCGTCGGCAGCACCCCGGTGCCCACGCCGGTCGGGAGCCCCGTCGCCGCGTTGACGGCGATGGCGGCATTCTGCACGCTGCTCCACTGCACGGTGTTGAAGACGTTCTTCACTTCGGCGATCACCTCGCCGCGACGCGCGCCGCCGAACGGCACCTGGCGCGAGAGACGCAGGTCGACGTTGTAGCGCGCCGGCAGGTTCAAGGAGTTGCGCCCCACGCCGGCGGGCCGGTCGCTGGCGACGCCGTCGTTGTTGATCTCGCCGGGGTTGGCGCGCAGGTTGATCGGCACGCCGCTGGCAAACTGCATGGCCACGCCCAGGATCGTGCCGTTCACGAGGCCCCGGGTCACGGCGTTGCCGCCGTCGATGTTCGGGCGGGCCACGATGCTGCCGACGAACGTGTGGCGCTGGTCGAGGACGTTCGGGCCCTTGTCGTAGTCGAGGCTCTCGGGGTTGGTGCGGCCCGGGTCGCCCTGCACCGACAGCAGGTTGGTGATGGGCGCGTTGTCCACGCTCTTGCCGAGCGTGTAGGCGAAGTCGAACTGCATGCCGATGATGTTGCGGCCCGTGACCTGCGCCGTGAAGTTCTTGTAGGTCGACTCGCCGAGCGACTCGATCTGGTTGACGACGTTGTAGCGCGGGTCGAGACGCGTGCTGGCGTTCACGGCCGTGCTGTAGACCGGCCGGCCGTCGGCCAGGCGCCCGATGGGGTTGATGGCGTTGATGTTGCTGATGACCGGCAGGTTGTAGCCGCGCGAGTAGGACGCGCCCACCGACGCCGCGAAGCGGTTGCTCAACTGCCGCTCGAGCTGCACGTTGCTCTGCCAGTTGTTGGCCACGTCGAAGTCGCGCGACACCGTCGTGAGGGTGTTGGGGGTGGCGCCGGTGCCGGCCGACAGCACCGCCGGGAAGGCCGGGGCGCCGGCCTGGGCGGGCTGGAACGAGGCGGCGGCGCGCTGGTTGGTGCCGTTGTTGATGAGCGCCTGCTCGTAGCTGGCCAGCAGCGCCTGGTCGTACATCATGCCGGTGTTGGCGCGCACGACCGTGCGGCGGTCGCTGCCCACCGTCCACACCACGCCGAGGCGCGGGGCGATGTTGTTCTTGTCGACCACGAAGTCGCGCGACGTGTCGAACGGCGCGTTGGCGTCGGGCGCCGGCACGTCGTAGAGGTCGTAGCGCAGGCCGTAGAGGACCTTCAGCGAATCGGACACGCGCCAGTCGTCCTGCACGAACAGGCCGTAGGTGTTCGACGAGAACTCCAGGTTGGGTTCGCCGAAGTACTGCTGGAAAGTGTTGTAGCCGAACGGATTGGCGCCGCTGCGCGCCGCCTGGTAGGCGGCCACCGTCGGGAAGGTGTAGAGCTGGAAGGGCGTGCTCTGGCGGAAATCCGAGATGTGCTGGATGTCGAAGCCGACCTTGAGCGAGTGGTCGCCGCGCAGGTAGGTGAGGCTGTTGTTCAACTGCGACACGTCCTGCGTGAAGGCGAAGCCGGCGTCGGTCAGGCTGGCCACGGGGCCGCCGAAGTTGGCCACGTTGGGGATGTTGATGGCCGGACCGGTGCCGGCCTGCGAGCCGGGGGCGCGGCCCTGCGCGCGCGTGGCGTGCTGGACGCGCAGTTCGTTGAGCAGGTTGGTGCGGATGGTCGAGATGAGCTGCACCGCCGTGGAGTGCTGGCGGTCGCTGAAGTCGGTGGCCCGCTGCACCGAG
Source organism: uncultured Acidobacteriota bacterium (assembly GCA_963834325.1). Classification (GTDB taxonomy): domain Bacteria; phylum Acidobacteriota; class Vicinamibacteria; order Vicinamibacterales; family UBA2999; genus CADEFD01. The sequence goes on along the minus strand of CAWIBL010000011.1, from coordinate 1,045,435 downwards.
CCGATGCCGCCGCCGACGTTGTTGTTGATGAAGTTGTCGAAAAAGATGTAGCGCGCCGAGATGCGGTTGGAGCCGTTCACCTGGTGATCGATCTTGCCGATGGCAAACTCGGTGTTCAGCCCGCGCGGCATGTACTGCGGCTCGCTCAGGCCGAGAACCGACTGGTTGGCCGGCGCGATGGTGATGACGGCGCCGCCCGAAAGGTCGCGCTCGGTGTGCTCGTAGCCGCCGAAGAAATGCGTCTTGTCCTTGACGATGGGGCCGCCGATGTCGACCGTGTAGACGTTCACTTCGGTGGGCGGCTTGGTGTCGTCGGTGCGCGGGCCCTGGGTGAAGAAGGGGAACGCGACCATCGCCTTGCGCTGCAGCCGGTAGCTGCCCTGGCCCTTGAAGGTGTTGGTGCCCGACGGGGTGATGGCGTTGTAGATGAGGCCCATGGTCTGGCCGAACTCCGGGGCGTAGCCCGTGGTCACGACCTTGACCTCGCGGATCATCACTTCCGACATCGGCATCTGGCGCAGGCCAGCGCGGTCCTTCTGCGTGTTGTTGCTGCCGTCGATCTGGTAGTTCACGCGCAGCAGGGCGCCGTTGGTCGTGAGCCGCGGCACGCCGAACTCGGAGTTCTCGAAGCCGACGACGCCGGGCTGGAGCAGCGCGAAGTTGTAGGGATTGCGCGAGGTCAGCGGCAGGGTCTTGATCTCGGCCTCGGTGATGGTCCGGCCCTGTTCGGTCTTGCTCAAGTCGACGAGCGGCGCATCGGCGGTGACCGAGATGGTCTCGGTGAGGGCGCCCACGCCGAGCTTCATGCTGATGACCGCCGTCTGGCCGGCCGAGATGTTGATGCCGGTCTGCTCGAGCTTCTTGAAGCCCTGGAGTTCGGCCTCGACCTTGTACTTGCCGAGCGAGAGCAGCGGCGCGCGGTACAGGCCGCTCTCGTTGGTGACCACGACTCGCGTGTCACCGGTGTCGAGATTGGTGACGGTCACCGTGACGCCGGGCAGCACGCCGCCCGATTCGTCGGTGATGATGCCTTCAATCGAGCCGTTGATGGCAGTGGACTGCGCGGCGGCGGAACCGGCCGCGGCGACGAGCAGGACAAGAGCGAAGATCAGACGACGCATGGGGTGAGTGCCTCCAAAGCAATCTCGAGTGCAATGAAGCAGTATACCGGCCCGCCCGCGTCTGGAACAGGCTACGAGCGGTCTTCCTGCACCCGGGCGAAGCCGAACATCTCGTCGGTGGCGGTGGCCTGATGCAGCACGGCGCGAACGAGCATGCGGCTGGCCATCCACGCCAGCGACGGGTCGGCGTCGGTGCCGAACGAGAAGAGCTGATGCGGATACTGACGGTGCGGCCCGACGAGCGGGAACCGGTCGGGCGCGGCCACGATCGGCGACGACCAGCCGAACTCCGGCGCCAGTCCGGCGATGTCCGGATAGCGCTTCAGGCATTCGTACATCAGCTGTCCGGTGCGCTGCACGAGCGCGGTGGCGCGCTGCTTCTCGGCCAGGAGCGGCGAGTCGCCGCCACTGAGCAGCAGGCGGCCGCCGGGCGTGACGGTCAGCGCCAGGTCGGCGGCGCGATCCACGAGCACCGTGCGGCCGAGGTCGGCGCCGACGGCCTTGCGCATGGCCGCGGGCATCACCGCGGTGAGCACGTGGAAGCGCTCGTAGGCCGCGCACGTGCCGGTCGAGCGTCGGGGCGAGCGTCCCCGGCTGGTCGGTGCAGATGACGACGCGCGGCGTGACGATGGCGCGCTTGTCGACCTGCACGGTGGCGTCGGTGCGCGAGAAGGTGATCTTGCTGACCGGGCTCTTCTCGTAGACCGTCACGCGGGCCGGGCCGAGCCGCGCGGCCGCGCCGGCCACGACCCGGGCCGTGTCCACGAGCTGCGCGCCGCGGATGTGCATGGCGGCCGAGATGTCGGCCCGCGTGGCCTTGCCGAGCGTCCCGCCCGCCAGCGCCGTGGCCGCCAGGCCCGCGGCCTCGCGCGCGGCGACTTCGCGATTCCAGCCGCGGCCCTCGACGTCGAGCGCCGAAAGAAAATCGCGCGGGCTCACGGGGCCGGGGATCCTGGATTTCCGCAGGCCGGCGGCCAGGGTGGCGCCGGCCTCGGCCACCGTGCTCATCAGCGTGCGCGCGGCGCGGCGGCCATGGGCGGTCTCGAGCAGCCGGTAGTCGGTCGTCAGCAGCAGCCCGGTGATGCCCGACGCGCCGAGGCTGTGGCCGGTGCCGACGCGCCCGGCCTCGATCAGCACGACCTCTTGACCCGCCGCCTTGAGGGCCACGGCAGTGAGCATGCCGGTCAGACCGGCTCCCACCACGACGACGTCGGCGGTCTCGGCGTCCACCCGGGTGGGGAACGCCCGCGGCTTGGACACGGCGGCCAGCGACCAGGGCGAGACGCCGTAACGGATGCGGCTCATGCGCTGGCCACGTGGTGAACGGCGTGCTCGAAGAGCGACGCGACGGCCGCGGCCGAGCGATCCGCGACGGCGGCGGCGGCGGAGCGATCGGCGACGGCGGCGACCGGGCGACCCGCGCCGGCCGATAGGTACAACCAGCCGTTGTGCCACCGGCGCACGCGACCCGGACAGAGCGTCATGGCCCGGTCGCGTCCGGCCGGAGCCAGGCGCAGGGCCACTTCGGCCCCGGCACCGCGAATGGCGACGCGCCGGCCGGCGAAGACCGCCGGCTCGCCGAAACAGCGACCCAGGCGCACGCCGGGATGCCCCGCGGCGAATGCCTCCAGCAGAACCGCAACCTGGCGTGACCGGCGTTCCACGAGGGCGGATTGTAATGGATCAGCGGCGCTTCCTGGACGGGATGGCGCCGTCGGCTTCCAGCCGCAGCAACGCCTGCTTGCGCGCGCTGCCCCAGCGGTAGCCTCCCGGGCCGCCCGCTGCCGGGACCACCCGGTGGCATGGGACCACCACGGCGACGGGGTTTGTGGCGCATGCCCTAGCCACCGCACGCGCCGCCGACGGGCGTCCTATCTCCTGCGCCAAGGCCGCGTAGGTGCGCGTCTCGCCGGGCGGAATCGCCTGCAGAGCCTTCCACACGGTCCACTGGAAGGCCGTGCCCTGCACGTCCAGCGGCACCTCGGGCGTCACGGCGGGACGCTCGTTCACCGCGCGGGTCACCGCGTCCACCCAGGTCGGTGGCAGGCCGCCAGCGCGGATGTCCGCGGCCGGAAACTCGCCGGCCAGCTCGGCCACGAGCCCGGGGTCGCCGGCTCCCAGTTTCACCGCGCAGACGCCTTTGGGCGTGGCCGCCACGAGCAGCCGCCCGAGCGCGCACGGGACGACGGCGTAGCGGATGGTCTCGCCGGCGGCGCCGCGGCGATAGGCGGCCGGAGTCAGGCCCCGGCCCGTGGGTTTATGCGCCGAGACGCGACTCGGCGAGCCGTAGCCGGCTTCATAGGTGGCGCTCGTGACGTCGCGGCCGTCGCGCAGGGCGCGGCGGAACTCCTCGGCGCGGCAGGCCGCATGGAACTGGCGCGGCGAGACGCCGGTGTGCGCGGTGAACACGCGCTGCAGGTGCGAGGGGCTGAGGCCCACGCGGGCAGCGAGATCTCCGAGCGCCACCGGCTCGGCGGCCTGCGCGCGCAGATACGACGCCGCCCTGGGCCACCGCGCGAGCGGCGGCAGTGACCGGGCGCGCGCCGTGTGGCGCGCAGCGCAGGCACGCGCGGTAGCCGGCGCGTTCGGCGTCGCGCGCAGCGGCGAAGAAGCGCACCTGCTCGCGGCGGGGACGACGGCTCGGGCAGGTGGGCCGGCAGAACACGCCGGTGCTGCGCACGGCGTAGACGAAGCGGCCGTCGGACTCGGCGGCGCGCGTCAGCACCTGCGTCCAGCGCGGGTCGTCGGTGCGGGGACGGGCCATGGCGGGAACGGACGACGTGTCCTCGTGAGTCATCATGGCACGAGCGTATGCGCCCGGCGGGGTCGGGCACGATCCGCGGCTTGCGCTCAAACTTGTAACGGGGCCTGTCACCGTTACAACTTTCCCTGCTGCAGTTTCTGCAATCTCGCTCCGGGCCGGCGGCCGCGGGGGCGAGACGCCACCAGGGTCGAGGCCGCGGTAGCAGAAACCGCAGCGCCGGGAGTTGTAACGGTGACAGGCCCCGTTACATCTGGCCGCTGCTACGATGACCGGCATGCGGCGTCACTTGCTCCGGTTCTTCGCCGTGCTCCTCGTGCTCGCGGTCGTCGTCGCCGCGATCGTCGCGATCGGCGCGCGCGTGATGGTCGGGCGCAGCCTGCCGGCAGATGGACGGCAGCGTGGTGATTGCCGGCCTGTCGGCGCCGGTGACGGTGACGCGCGACGGCTTCGGTATCCCGACGTTCACCGCGGCGTCGCGTCTGGACCTGGCCCGGGCGGTGGGCTTCGTGCACGCGCAGGAGCGCTTCTTCCAGATGGACCTGCAGCGCCGCCAACCCGCCGGCGAACTGTCGGCGCTGGTCGGCGCCGCGGCGCTCGACGCCGACCGCACCATGCGCGCGCACCGGTTCCGTCACCTCGCCGGCCGGGCCGTGGCCGCCGCGCCGGCCGACTATCGCGGCGAACTCGAGGCCTACGCCGCCGGCGTCAACGCCGGCCTCGCCGCTCTCGCCGCGCCGCCGTTCGAGTACCTGATGCTGCGCGCCACCCCGGAGCCGTGGCGCGTCGAAGACTCGATGCTCACCGCCATCGCCATGTACGTGACGCTGCAGGGCGCGCAGTGGGAGTACGAGAAGACGCTCGGCGCGATGCGCGACGCCTTGCCCGGGCCGCTCTTCGAGTTCCTGGCGGGGCGCGCCAGCGATTGGGAAAGCCCGATCGTCGGCGAGCCCTATCCGGTGCCGCCGGTTCCCGGGCCGGACGTGATCACTCTCGCGACGCGCCGGGTCCCGGACCAGACCTCGCGGCTCGCGCCCGTCGCCCCGCCGCCGGCGCTCGGCCCGCTGCCGTGGTGGATGCCACTGCCGCACGAGGACGCGGCGACCCTCGGCAGCAACAACTGGGCGGTGTCGGGCGCGCGTTCCAAGACCGGCAGCGCCATCGTCGCCAACGACATGCACCTGCGCCTGGCCGCGCCGAACATCTGGTACCGCGCCACCTACGTGATGCCCGACGACCGCCGGCCCGGGGCCACGCGCCGGCTCTCGGGCGTCACCCTGCCGGGCGGACCGCAGATGGCCGTGGGCAGCAACGGCGACATCGCCTGGGGCTTCACCAACTCGGTCGGCGACTGGTCCGACGTCGTCCTCATCGATCCCGCGCCCGGCGACGCCACGAAGTACCAGACGCCAGACGGGCCGCGCGCTTTCGACCGCTACGACGAGATCATCGCCGTCAAGGGCGCCGCGCCGGTCAGCCTGCCGGTCCGCTGGACCATCTGGGGCCCGGTCGTGGGCCGCCATCACGACGGCCGGGAGCTGGCGCTCAAGTGGGTGGCGCACGATCCGCAGGTGCTCTCGACCGACGCCGCCCGCATCGCGCAGGCGCGCAGCGTCGACGAGGCCATGCGGCTGGCGGTGGGCGCCTCTCTCGCCGCCGAGAACCTGGTCGTCGGCGACCGCGACGGTCACATCGGCTGGACCATCTACGGCGCCATCCCGCGGCGGGTCGGGTTCCGCGGCGACGTCCCGACGTCGTGGGCCGACGGCACCCACCGCTGGGACGGCTATCTCGGCTACGACGACCACCCGCGGGTCGTCGACCCGCCGGATGGACGGCTGTGGACCGCCAACGCGCGCGTGGTCGGCGGCGACATGCTCGACAAGATCGGCGACGGCGGCTACAGCGACGGCATCCGCGCCTGGATGATCCGTGACGGCCTGCAGCGGCTCGATCATGCCGACGAACGCGACCTCTTCGCCATTCAACTCGACAACCGCTCCCTCTTCCTCGACCGCTGGCGCGGCGTGTTCCTCGCGACGCTCGACGCCGACGACGCCGTGGCCACCCCGGCTCGCGCGGAAGCACGACGGCTGGTGGACACGGCGTGGACCGGGCGCGCCTCGGCCGACTCGGTGGCCTACCGCCTGGTGCGGACGTTCCGCCTCACCGCCTCGCGCATGGCCATGGACGCCCTCACCGCCGGCCTGCCCACGGCCGGCCCAGGCGCGGTCGACGTCGGCACGATCCGCAGAATCGAAGGGCCGCTGTGGCGCCTCGTGCACGAACGGCCGGCGCACCTGCTCGACCCGGCGTATCCGTCGTGGGACGCGTTCCTGCTGGCGGCCATCGACCGCGCCGTGGCCGTGATGACCGCCGGCGGCCAACCGCTCGGCGCGCGCACCTGGGGCGAGCAGAACGCCGCCGACATCGCCCATCCGCTGACCGCCGCCGTGCCCCTCCTGAGCCGCTGGCTGAACATGCCGCGCCAGCCGCTGCCCGGCGACGTCTACACGCCGCGGGTGCTGACGCCGCGCTCGGGCGCATCCGAGCGCTTCGTCGCCTCGCCGGGGCACGAAGACACGGCCATCCTGCACATGCCGGGCGGACAGAGCGGGCACCCTTTGTCGGCGCATTACGGCGACCAGCAGCCCGCGTGGGTCGCCGGCGACCCCCTGCCCTTGCTGCCGGGCGCGGCCGTGCACACCTTGACCCTGACGCCGCGCTGAGCCCGGTCCGGCGGCGAGAGCGCCGGGGCGAAGGCCGTGGTAGGCTGCCGGCAGCGCCCCTCAAGAGAGCTCTTATGTACCCGGTTCAGTTGGCGCTGCTCGGCGCCGAAGCGGCAGTGATGGCGGCGTTGGTGCTGGGGCTCTTCCGGAGCCGCACCCTGCTCGGTCTGTCGCCGCTCTACATCGTGATGGGCGGCTTCCAGTACCTGGAAGCGTCGCTGAGCCTGAAGGTCGAGGTCGCGCCTGGCTGGGCGCTCTACCCGGCCTCCACCGTGATGTTCACGGCCACGCTGCTGGCGCTGCTGCTGGTCTACATCAAGGAAGAAACGCGCGAAGCGCGAAAACTGGTCTACGGCCTGGTGCTGGCCAACGCCGGCTTGTCGCTCGTCGCGATCATCGTCAGCGAGCACGTGCGCATTCCCGGCAGCGACGTGCCGGCCGGGCTCACCACCGACTCGCTGCAGGCCAACGCCTGGGTCGGTCTGGTCGGCACGGTGCTGCTCCTCTTCGACGCCATCGGCCTCATCCTGGTCTATGAAATCGTCAGCCGCTACACGCGGCACATGTTCGTGCGCGCCGCCGTCGCGCTCGTCGCCATCGGCGCCTTCGACAGCACCATGTTCACGCTGGCCGTGCAGAATGGCCGGCCGGAGCTGCGCGCCCTGATGATCACCGCGCTGGCCGGCAAGACGGCGGCGATGCTCTTCTATGCCGGCGCGCTCACCCTCTACCTGCGCTACTTCGAGCCCGAGACGGCCACCGTGGGCAGCGGCGACGTGGCCGACGTCTTCCAGAAGCTCACCTACCGGCAGCTCTACGAGCAGGCCCGCACGCGCATGACGCGCGATGCGCTCACCGGCCTCTACAACCGCGGCTACTTCGACGAGGCGCTGCCGCGCGCCGTGGCCCAGGCCTCGCGCTATCAGCACCCGCTGAGCGTGCTGCTCGTGGACACCGACCACTTCAAGGAGATCAACGACACCCACAGCCACCTCGTGGGCGATCGGGTGCTGCGGCTCGTCGCGGAACTCCTGAACGAACATGCCCGGGCCGCCGACACGGTGTGCCGCTACGGCGGCGACGAGTTCGTCGTCATCCTGTCGAGCGCCGATTCGGCCAGCGCCGCCGCCTTCGCCGAGCGGTTCCGCCGCCGCCTGCGCGACCGCGCCAGCGTGGCCCTGCCGAGCGGCACGGTGCGCATCACGGCCACGGTCGGCATCGCCACCTTTCTCGAGGACGCCGGCATCGACACGCCCGAGGATCTGCTGCGCCTGGCCGACAACCGGCTCTACATGGGGAAGCGCGCCGGCCGGGATCGCGTGGTGTTCCGCGACCTGCCGGCCGGGGTAGTGTAGGACTTTCCCAAGGAGCGTCTCATGCGGACCCGGCCCCTGGCGTCGATTGCCCTCCTCGCGTTGCTGACGGCCTCGTCGACGGCGGCGCAGCCGGCCGACAGCCGCTACCTGCTGCCTCCCCGAGCCATCGTCGACATCCTCGACGCGCCGCCGCCGCCCGACGTCCATCTGTCGCCGGCGCGGGACGTGGTGGCGGTGCTGGACCTGGCGCCGATGCCGACCATCGCCGAGTTGTCACGGCCGATGCTGCGCCTGGCCGGCCTGCGCATCGATCCCAGGACCAACGGCCGCCACCGCGCCCGCACGGCCCGGAGGCTGGAACTGAAGACCGTCGCCGACGGGGCGGCGCGCCCGGTCACGCTGCCGCCCGACCCGGCCCTCACCTGGATCGGCTTCTCGGCCGACGGCGCCCGCTTCGCGTTCGCGCACACGCGCGATGCCGGCATCGAGTTGTGGATCGGCGACACGGCCACCGGCCGCGCCGCGGCGGTGACGGGCCTGGGGCTCAACGCGGTCTTCGGTCCGGCGTGCGCCTGGGTGGGCACGGGCGGGCGCCTGCTGTGCGCGGCCACCGTGCCCGGGCGTCCGGCGGCGCCAGCCGCGCCGGCCGTGCCGGATGGACCGAACGTGCAGGAACACCGCGGCGGCGTCGCGCCAGTGCGCACCTATCAGGATCTGCTGACCTCGGCGCACGACGAGGCGCTGTTCGAGTACTTCGGCACCAGCCAGCTCACGCTCGTCACCGCCGCCACGGGCGCCCTCACGCCGTTCGGCCGGCCCGGACTGCACACCCAGGCGCTGCCCTCGCCCGACGGGCAGTACGTGCTGGTCACGTCGGTGAAGCGCCCCTTCTCCCGTCTCGTGCCCGTCCACGACTTCGGCAAGACGATGGCGGTGTGGGATAGCGTCGGCGCCATCCGCAAGACGCTCGCCACCCTGCCGGTCGCCGATGCCGTGCCCAACGGCGGCGTGCTGCCAGGGCCGCGCGCCTTCCGCTGGCATCCCACCGCGCCGGCGACGCTGGCGTGGGCCGAGGCGCTCGACGGCGGCAATCCGAAGACGCCGGTGCCGCATCGCGATCTCGTGGTCACGCTGGCCGCCCCCTTCAGCGGCACCGCCGCCGAACTGGCGCGCACCGAGTACCGCTTCGGCAACCTGGCCTGGACCGAGCAGGGCCTGGCCCTCCTGACCGAGAACGATCGCCCCACGCGCCGCACGCGCACCTGGCTGCTCGCGGGTTCCGGGGCCGCGCCGCGCAAGGTCTGGGATCGCAGCGCCGAGGACGCCTACAGCCACCCCGGCACGCCGCTGCGCAAGGCCACCGCCTCCGGCGCCGAGGCCATCGTGCAGTTCGGCGACACCATCTTCCTGGCCGGTAACGGCGCCTCGCCGCAGGGCGATCGCCCGTTCCTCGACAAGCTGAACCTGACGACGCTGCGCGCCGAACGCGCCTACCAGATGACCGAGGGCTACGAGCCGGTGCTCGGGCTGCTCGCCGACGACGGCTCGCGCGTGCTGACGCGCTTCGAGACACGCTCCACTCCGCCGGCCACGCTGGTGCGTTCGGTCGCCGACGGACGCCGCGTCACCATCACCACCTCCGCCGATCCGGCGCCGCAGATTTCGTCGGCGCAGAAACAGCTCATCACCTACAGCCGGCCCGACGGCGTGCAGCTCTCGGCCACGCTCTACACGCCGGCCGGCTGGACGCCCGCCCAGGGCCGCCTGCCGCTGATCTTCTGGGCCTACCCGCGCGAGTTCGTCGATCCCAACGCCGCCGGGCAGGTCACCGGCTCGCCGCAGCGGTTCACGGCGGTGAGCGGAGCCTCGCATCTGCTCCTGCTCACGCAGGGCTACGCGATCCTCGACGACCCGTCGATGCCCATCGTCGGCCCGGGCGAGACCGCCAACGACACCTACGTCGAGCAGCTCGTGGCCAGCGCCAAAGCCGCCGTGGACAAAGTGGTGGCCATGGGCGTGGCCGACCCCAACCGGCTGATCGCCGGCGGCCACAGCTACGGCGCGTTCATGACCGCGAACCTGCTGGCGCACTCGGATCTCTTCCGCGCCGGCATCGCCCGGAGCGGCGCCTACAACCGCACGCTCACGCCGTTCGGCTTCCAGAACGAGCAGCGCACCTTCTGGGAAGTGCCGCAGATCTACGCGCGCATGTCGCCGTTCAACAACGCCCATCTGATCAAGGAGCCGGTGCTGCTCATTCACGGCGAGGCCGACGACAACAGCGGCACCTTCCCCATCCAGTCGGAGCGCTTCTACGTGGCGCTGAAGGGCCACGGCGCGACGGTCCGCTACGTGACGCTGCCGGCCGAGGCCCACGGCTACGCGGCGCGCGAGTCGGTCCTGCACAGCCTCGCCGAGATGCTCAACTGGGCCAACGAGTGGACCAAGCCGGCCGCGGCGGCCACGCAGCCGCAGCGCTAGTGCCGGCCGCCGTCACCATCCGCCGCGCGTCCGTCGACGACGCCGCCGTCCTGGCGGCGCTCGGGGCCCGCACGTTCCATGAGACCTTCGCGGCCGACAACCAGCCGGCAGACATGGCCGACCACCTCGCCACCACCTTCGGTGTGCCGCAGCAGACGGCGGAACTCACGAGCCTCGACTACGTGACGCTGCTGGCGGAGGGCGAAGCCGGGCCGGTGGGGTTCGCGCAGGTGCGCCGCGTGGAGCCGCCGGCCTGCGTCGAGGGGTCGGCGCCGGTCGAACTGCACCGCTTCTACGTCGATCGCCGCTGGCACGGCCAGGGCGTGGCCGCGCCGCTCATGGCGGCCAGCGTCGCCGCCGCGCGGGCCTTCGGCGGGCGCACCGTGTGGCTGAGCGTGTGGGAACACAATCCGCGGGCCCGGGCGTTCTACGCGAAGTGCGGCTTTCGCCAGACCGGCACCGCGGATTTCTGGGTGGGGTCCGACTGCCAGACCGATCACATCCTCGAACGCGCGCTCGCGTAGCCGCGCCAGCGGCGCCGGACGCGGACCCGGCAGTGCCGGCGCGGGCCGTGTGCAAAACGGAACAGATCAGGGGGCGCATCCCGCGGTACACCTTCTGGCATGGATACCAACACGCTCATCATCATCCTTCTGGTCGTGTTGCTGCTCGGGGGCGGAGGCTTCGCTTTTCGCGGCCGCCGGTAGCCACACCCGTTCAGCCGCGGCCGGCCAGCAGCTCGACGCGGCGCTGCAGCACCACCAGTTCCTGACCAGCCGCGCCGAGACCGGCGCGGGCGGCGCCGAGGCGCGCCTGCTCGGCCGTCACGAATCGCGTGTAGGGCGCGATGGCATCCCGCACCCGGGCCACGCTGCGATCCAGTTCCTCGTCGAACTGCGCCGTCAGCGTCCCCACCAGCTGCTGTCGCATCGTCTCGATCTTGGCGCGCATGGTCGTCTTGGCCTGCGCGCGCCGCACCGGGATGACGAATAGCCCGATCACCGCCAGCGCCCCGGCCGCCATGATGCCGGTCACGTCGGCAAACGTCGTCGTGGCCAGCGCCGTGACGGCGGCGCCAAGACCGATGGCCCCGACCTCGGCCAGGGCCGCGCCGGCCACGGCCAGGCGTACCGACTCGGCCATCGTCTCGCTCTCGCGAGCCAGATCGTAGCGTTCGACCGTCCGCTCAGCCGCCCGCCCGACGGTCTCGAGCAACTGCGCCCGGTCGTACTCGAAGCGGCTGTCGATGGCCCCGGCCAGCCGGCCGGCGTGGGTCGCGCGGCGCTCGCGGATGCGCTCCATCACCGCCTGCCACTGCCGCAGATCGCTGGCCACCATCCAGTCGATCGCGTCGTGCACCTGCTTCTCGATGAGCTGCGGCATGTCCTGGATGACGTCGCGTTCGAACTCCGCCTTGAGGCGGGTCTTGTTGAGCAGGTCGAAGACGCGGCCGATGCGCAGCGTGTCGTCGAAGAAGGCCACGCCGCGCTGTTCGAACGAGTGGAGGATGTTGTCGACCGACGACAGCCGATGCCGGAACTCGCGGCTCATGTCCTCGCGGTAGACCGTCAACTGCCCCTCGATGTCGGCGGTGGCCCGCACGTCATCGGTGAGCACCTGCAGGTCGACGTCGACGAGCGCCAGGTAGCTGTCGACCAGCCGCCGCGCCACGCCGAGCGGATTGAGCAGCTTCAGCCGCACGCGCTCGCGCGCGTCCAGGGTGGCGACGATGTGGCGCTCGAGGGCGAGGAACGACTGCGCCGCCGGGTCGGCGCCGGCCGCGGCCTCGCCGGCGAGCTTGGCCCGGAGGGCCGCCCGGGCCGACACCGCGAAGACCTCGGGCTCGAGGCCGAGCAGTTCCGCCGCGCTGCGCCGCACGAACGCTTCCACGCTGGCGCGGTCCGCCGCCGTCTCGAGGATGTCGAACTTGTTGATGACGACGAGGATCTTCTTGCCCCACTCGCGGATGGCGGCCATGAAGCCGCGCTCGGTTTCCGTGAAGGGTCGGTCGGCCGAGGTGATGAAGAGGACGAGGTCGGCGCGCGGCACGAAGTCCACGGTGATGGCTTCGTGTTCGCGGAAGATGGCGTTGGTGCCGGGGGTGTCGACGATATGGATCTGGCGCAGCATCTCCACCGGCGCGGTGACGACGTCCAGCGCGGCCGTCGAGACCGTGTGCGACACCTCGGGTCCATAGGTCAGCATCTGGACCCGGCGGGTCGTCGGCGTGGCGCCCTCCTCGAGCACGCGCTGCCCGACCAGGGCGTTGATGAAGGTGCTCTTGCCGGAATTGAACTCGCCGACGATCACCAGCAGGAACAGCTCGTCGAGCCGCCGGATCGACTGGGCCAGCGCGTCCTGGTCGTCGGTGGTGCTGGGAATGCCCGCCAGAGTCGTCTGCAGCCGGCTCAGGCTGGCGCGCTCCTCGGCGAGCAGCGCTTCTTCATCTCGAGTCAGGACGTCGCCACGCATGCCCTCACCGTAGCAGATACGCCCGCGTCCCGGGCGGCCCGCCCGGCCGCCACCCGGCTCACTCGTGGCGCAGCACGACGTTCGGATCGACGCGCGAGGCGCGCCACGCCGGCAGGGCGCAGGCCATGGCAGCCACGACGCCGATGGTGCCGGCCACGGCAGCCATGGTCGCCGGGTCGATCGGCTGCACCCCGAAGAGCAGCGCCGCCAGCACCCGGCTGAGCGCCGCGGCCCCGGCCAGGCCGGCGGCGACGCCGACCGCCGCCGGGGCCAGCCCCTGGACCATCACGCCGGCCAGGACGGCGCGCTGGTTGGCGCCGAGGGCCATGCGGATGCCGATCTCACGGCGGCGTTCGAGCACCGAGTAGGACAGCACGCCGTAGGTGCCGATGGCCGCCAGCAGCAGCGCCAGGCCGGCAAAGCCGCCGAGCAGTTGCGCCAGCAGCCGCGGCCGCCGGATCGACTCGGCGAAGACCGCGTCCATCTCGCGCAGGCGCACGACCGGCACCGTCTGGTCCGCCTCGCCGACGACGCCGGTTACCGCGGTCGAGAGCGCCGCCGGGGTCAGCGTGGTGCGCAGCGCCACGTTCATGGTGCCCGGCGCCTGGTTGGCCGGAGGAGCCAGGTGCGCGGTCTGGTCCACCAGGAAATAGAGCTCGGTGCCGGTCTTCTTGTCGAGCCCGCCCTGCTTCACGTCCTTGGCCACGCCGATGACGGTAAACCACGGCGTGGTCGGGCCACCGGGGCGCACCCGCCGGCCGATGGGGTCCTGGTCCGGCCAGAACGTCCGCACCATGGTCTCGTTCGCGACCGCCACGGCCCCGGGCGCCGTGGCATCGCTCGGGAGGAAGCCGCGGCCCTCGACGATGGGTATCCCCATCGTCTCGAAGTAGCTGCTCATCACCGACTGGTAGAAGTCCACGTTCTCGAACGGACCCTCCGGCGGCGCCGTGTAGCCGTCGATGTCCGTGTCGTTGGCGTTCAGCGGCCGCTCCGGTGGCAGGCCCGACATCGCGGTCGCGCCCTGCACGCCCGGCAGTTGACGCAAGCGGTCAAGGAGCCGCTGATAGAACTGGGCGCGTTGCGGGGCCTGGGGATAGGTGGCCGGCGCTACCGAAACCGCGAAGGTGACGAGGCGCGACCGGTCGAAGCCGGCGTCCACCGCCGAGAGGTTGACGACCGTGCGCAGCAGCAGCCCGGCGCCAATCACCAGCATCACCGCCAGCGCAACCTCGCCGGTGACCAGGGCCCGCCGCACGTGGCGGCGGGCGGCGCCCGTCGGGCCGCGCGTGCCCCCTTCCTTGAGCGCGGCGGCCAGTCCGGCCACGCGCGTGTGGACGAACGGCGCCAGGCCGAACACGGCGCCCGTGGCCAGGCAGACGCCGAGGGTGAAGAGCAGCACCACCGGGTCCACCGCCACCTCGCCGGTGCGCGGCAGGCTGTTGGGAAAGGCGGCCAGGACGGCGCGGACGCCGACCTGCGCCAGGAGCAGGCCGAGGGCGCCGCCGGCCATCGACAGCACCACCCCCTCGGTCATGAACTGGCGCAGCAACCGTCCCCGGCCGGCGCCAAGAGCAGTGCGCACGGCGAACTCCCGGTGACGCGACTCGGCCCGGGCCAGCAGCAGGTTCGCCAGGTTGGCGCAGGCGATGAGCAGGACGAAGCCCACCGCCGCCTGCAGCACCCACACGGCGCGGCTGGCCCCGCCGACGATCTGATCACGCACCGGCGCCATCTGGAGCGTGTGGCCAGCGCCCGGGCGGGTCGAGCCTGCCGTCGGCGGGGGCAGCGGCGCAAACACGTGCTGGGTCACGCCCGTGCGCGCGCTCCATGCGGCAATGAGCGCGGTCAGTTCGACCTGCGCCGCTTCCGGCGTGACGCCGTCCTTCAATCGGCCAACGAGGTAGAGGAAATGGCTGCCGCGATTCTGGCGATTGGCCGGGTTGAGCCCGAGCGGGAGCCAGATCTCGGTGCGGTTGTCCATCAGGTCGAAGCCCGGGGGCATGATGCCGACGATCTCGCGGGCCACGCCGTTCACTGCCACCGTCTGCCCGAGCATCGGCTGGCCGCCGAAGGCCACTTGCCACAGCTCGTGCGACAGGAGGGCGACCTGTGGCGGGGCCGGCGGCGGCGTGCCAGGCGGACCCGGCTGGCTGGTCACATCGGTTTCGCCGCGGTTGAACAGACGCCCTTGCGCCGGCGCCACCTGCAGCGCCCGCAGCACGTCGTCGGTCACGGCCGCCGCCCGGACCCGGCGCGGGCGGTCGCCGGCCATCAGGTTCACGTCGGTGGTGGCGTAGGCGCCGACCTCGCTGAAGGACTGCGTCAGTTCGCGGAACTCGAAGAACTCGGGCGGCGACACCCAGAACTGGTCGAGCCCCTGGGCCGGGAACCGGGTGGTCAGGTAGATGAGCTGTTCGGGTTTCGGATACCCGAGCGGCCGCAGCACCACCCCGTTGACGATCGAGAACATGGCCGTGTTGGCGCCGATGCCGAGCGCCAGCGTCAGCACGCTGACCAGCGTGAAGCCGGGCGTGCGGGCCAAACCCCGCACGGCGTGGCGCAGATCCTGGAGGAGGTGGCCCATGATGGCCACTTGGACGGCCGGCAGCGCCCGAAAGTTGCGGCCGGCCGGAGGACATATACTCGATTCCTGCCGCCGCTGTCCCTTGCCGATCTCCTTCCGTCGACGCGGGAACCCTCGAGCGACCTGCTCCTCGACCGTTTCCTCGAGTACGCCGCGGCGCGCCAGCTCACGCTCTACCCGGCGCAGGAAGAGGCGATCCTCGAGCTGTTCGACGGCAACGAACGTCATCCTGAACACGCCGACCGGCTCGGGCAAGTCGCTGGTCGCGTCGGCGATGCTCTTCGCCGCGCTCGCGCGCGGGCAGCGGGCCGTCTACACCTGCCCGATCAAGGCGCTGGTCAACGAGAAGTGCTTCGGGCTGTGCCGCGAGTTCGGGCCGGACCACGTCGGCATGTTGACCGGCGACGCGACGGTCAACCGCGACGCGCCGATCCTGTGCTGCACGGCCGAGATGCTCGCCAACATCGCGCTGCGCGAGGGCGCCGACGCCGACGTCGACGACGTGGTGATGGACGAGTTCCACTACTACGCCGACCGCGAGCGCGGCGTCGCCTGGCAGGTGCCGCTGCTGACCATGCCGCAGACGCGCTTCCTGCTGATGTCGGCCACGCTCGGCGACACCAGCGTCTTCGAGGAGGCGGTGACGCGGCTGAACCGGCGTCCGACGGTGACCGTGAAGTCCGGCGACCGGCCGGTGCCGCTCGACTTCGACTACGCCGAGATCCCGCTCGCGCACACGATCGAGAAGCTCGTCGACAAGGGCCAGACGCCGGTCTACGTCGTCCACTTCACGCAGGCCGACGCCGCCGAGCAGCGCCCAGGACTTCACCAGCCTCAAGATCTGCAGCCAAGGAACAGAAGGCCGAGATCGCCGCGCCGCATCGCCGGCTTCCGCTTCGACAGCCCGTACGGCAAGGACGTGCAGCGGTGGCTCCGGCACGGCATCGGCCTGCACCACGCCGGGCTGCTGCCGAAGTACCGGGTGCTCGTCGAGCAGCTCGCGCAGGCCGGGCCTGCTCAAGGTGATCTGCGGCACCGACACGCTCGGCGTCGGCATCAACGTGCCGATCCGCACCGTGCTCTTCACCAAGCTGTGCAAGTTCGACGGCGAGAAGACGGCCACCTGACCGTGCGCGACTTCCAGCAGATCGCCGGGCGCGCCGGGCGCAAGGGCTTCGACGACCGCGGCTTCGTCGTCGCGCAGGCGCCCGAGCACGTCATCGAGAACCTCCGGCTTGAGCGAGAAGGCCGCGCGCGGCGGCAAGAAGGCGGTCAAGCGCAAGCCGCCGGAGCGCAACTTCGTCCACTGGGACCGCAACACCTTCAAGCGCCTCATCGGCGCGCCGCCCGAGCCGCTGGTGTCGCGCTTCCAGGTGTCGCACGGCATGCTGCTCAACGTGCTCGAGCCGGCGCGGCGACGGCTGCCGCGCCATGCAGCGCCTGCTGCGCGACTCGCACGAGCCGGACCGGGCCAAGGCCGCGCACCGCACGCGCGCCTGGCAGCTGTTCCGCGCGCTCGTCGCCCGCCACATCGTCGAGTTCATGCCGCCGACCGCGGACGGCGCCAGGCTGCGCGTCAACGTCGACCTGCAGGACGACTTCTCGATGAACCAGACGCTGTCGCTCTACCTGCTCGAAACGCTGCCGCTGCTCGATGCCGACCGCGCCCGACTACGCGCTCGACGTGCTCACGCTGGTCGAATCGATCCTCGAGAACCCGGAGCTGATCCTGCGCAAGCAGCTCGATCGGGTGAAGGACCGCGCCGTGGCGCAGATGAAGGCCGAGGGCGTCGAGTACGAGGAGCGCATGGAGGAGCTCGAGAAGCTCGAGTACCCGAAGCCGCTGCGCGACTTCGTCTACGAGACCTTCAACGCCTTCGCCGACCGGCACCCGTGGGTCGGCGAGGAGAACATCCGGCCCAAGTCGATCGCGCGCGAGATGTTCGAGAACTTCCGCTCGTTCGCCGAGTACGTCCGCGACTACGAGCTGCAGCGCTCCGAAGGCCTGCTGCTGCGCCACCTCAACAGCGTCTACAAGGTGCTCAGCCAGACCGTGCCCGACGGTTCGAAGACCGACGAGGTCGGTGGACATCGAGCTGTACCTCGCGCACCCTGCTGCGGCAGGTCGACTCGAGCCTCGAGGACGAGTGGGAGCGCATGCGCGACCCCAGCTACCGGCCGTTCTGCCGGCGGGACCGCGCGGCGAGGACCTCCGCCCCGAGGCGCCGGCCGGGCCGCCCGACATCACGCGCGACGAGAAGGCGTTCACCGCCGCGATCCGCACCCGCATCTTCACCTTCCTGCGCGCCTGGGCCCTCGGCCACCACGAGGCGGCGCTCGCCGCGCTCGACCCGGCCGCGCCGGGCGAGGCCGGCGCCTCGGCCTGGACCGCCGAGCGGCTGCGGACGGCTCGAGGCCTACCGTGCCGATCACGGAGCGGTGCGCCTCGACCCCGAGGCGCGCAACCTCCGGCACACGCACGTCGATCGGGCCGGCGGCGCCGCGCGCGTGGCTGGTGCAGCAGGTGCTCGTCGATGCCGAGCAGCACAACGACTGGATGGCCGAGTTCGAGGTCGATCTGGCGGCCTCGCGCGAGGCCGACCGGCCGGTGCTGTGGCTGCGCGCCCTCCAGCCGATCGCCTGACGCCGCCGCTGATGGCGGGCCAGGACGTGACAGGATCGGGACGTGCCCGTGCCGTTCCGGATGTACACCGACCTGGCGGTCTGGTGGCCGCTGCTGTCGCCGCCCTCGGCCTACGCCGAGGAAGTCGCCGAACTGCGGCCGGCGTTGCTGGCGGCGCCCGACGCCCGGCCGGCGACGATGCTCGAACTGGGCTCGGGCGGCGGCAGCTTCGCCTTCCACATGAAGGGCCACGTCCGCGTCACCCTGAGCGACCTCGCCCCGGAGATGCTCGCCGTGAGCCGCGCCGTCAATCCGGAGTGCGAGCACATCCTGGGCGACATGCGCAGCCTCGACCTGGGCCGGGTCTTCGACCTGGTGTTCATCCACGATGCCATCGTGTTTGCCGCGACTCCCGCCGATGCGCGGGCGGCCATCGCCACGGCCGCCCGGCACTGCCGGCCCGGCGGCGGGCTGGTGGTGATTCCCGACTTCGTCGCCGAGACCTTCGAGGCCGATGAGAACCGCGGCGGCGCGGTCATGCCCGACGGGCGGGCGCTGACCTACATCGAACGCAAGCAGGACCCGAATCCGTCCGACGGCATCTACGAGACGGTCTACGACTTCGTCGTGCGCGCCGCCGACGGCGGCGAGGAATTGCTCCACGAGGTGCACCGCCACGGCCTGTTCCCGCGCGCGTCGTGGACGGCGTGGCTGGACGAGGCGGGATGCGACGCCGCCTCGCACCGCGACCCGTGGGGCCGCGACGTCTTCGTCGGCCGGAAGCGCCGCGCCTGACCCGCGCGCCAGGCTGCGCGCTCGAGCAGCGCCCAGCGGTCGAGCGGCGCACCGCCCGCTGTAGCCGGGCTCAGCGGCGCGCGCGCGCGACGACGTAGACCAGGGTGCCGAGCGCGAGGCAGGCGCCGAAGCCAATCCACTCGTCGCGCGTCAGTCCGGTGAGCAGCCACACGATGACCGGCACGGCCAGGAACGGCGCCGCGCCAACCAGCGGCCCCCGCAGGCCCTGGGCGTCGGCGGCGCTGCTCCGGGCGCGCAGGCGCCAAGCCGCGATAGCGCAGCCGAGATAGAGCGCCAGCGCCGACACGTTGGCGAGGATGGCGAGGCGCTCGAAGGTCCCCGACACGGCCAGGGCCAGGGTGACGGCCGACTGCGCGGCAATGGCCAGGTGTGGTGTGCGCCAGGTGGGATGGACCGCCGCGAGCGCGCCCGGCAGGTAGCCGTCGCGGGCCAGGGCAAACACCATGCGCGGCATCGACAGGGTCATCCCGCCCAGATAGCCGAACATCGAGACCGATGCGCCAGCCAGCAGCAGCGTGCGCCCCCAGGCGCCGAAGGCGAGCCCGGCGGCGTCGGCCAGGGGGGTGGCCGTGGCCTGCGCCAGCGCCGGGCCGAGAATGCCCTGGGCCGAGACCTGCAGCGCGATGTAGAGCGCGGTGATGCCAGCCATGGCCAGGGCAATGGCCCGCGGTACGGTGCGGGCCGTGTCGCGCACTTCCCCGCTCGGCACGAGCGCCGATTCGACGCCGGCGAAGGCGAAGATGAGCAGCAGCGAGGTGCGGGCGACATCGCCGGCCGACGGCCACACCGTGACCGTCAGATACTCGCCGCGCACGAAGAACAGGCCGCCCACCGCGATGAGCCCGAGCGGCACCAGCTTGGCCACGGTGGCGATGTTGTTGAGTCGCGTGCCCAGCGCCACGCCGCGCATGTTCACGACGGACCAGAACACGAACGTCGCCGCCAGCACCGTGGTCTGGCGGACGCTGCCGCCGAGCGCCGGCACGAGCTGGCCGACGCTGGCCGCAAACACCGTGGACACGGCGGCCGTGGCAAAGAGGCCGAGCATCCACAACAGCACGCCCGACAGGAAGCCCGCATACGGGCCCAGGGCCACGCCGATGTAAGCGTAGGGCCCGCCGGTGAGCGACACGCGGCTGCCGGCGTCGGCGATGCACACGACGATGAGCGCCATGGCCAGCGCGCACACGATGTAGGCCACCGGCGCGGCCGGACCGAGCACTCCGGCGACGTTGGCCGGCAGGCGGAAGATGCCGCCGCCGACGGTGATGTTGATGATGGCGGCGGCGAGGCCGAAGGTGCCGACGACCCGCAGCAACGGCTCGGCCGAACCGCTGGCGGCGCGGGTGGCCGGCGCAGCGGGCGCGGGCGGGGACGGCGGCACGGGCGAACCGGGGCGGGACATGCGGCGTTAGCTTAGCAGCCGCGCCGGCCGGTCGCGTGACGGCCTCGAGGCGGTGATGTCCGGGGCCGGGCCGGCGTGGCGCGCGCGGCCTGCGGCCCGATGCCGCCATCAGCGGGCGGTGCTATCGTGGCCCATCATGCCGACTCCCACCCGTGAGGCCTGCGCCGAGATGGACCGTCACGACCCGCTGGCGCCGCTGCGCGGCCTGTTCGCGCTCGAAGCGGCCGACGCGCGGGGCGAACTCTATCTCGACGGCAATTCCCTCGGACCGCTGCCGCGCGCCACGGAGGCGCGCTTACATCAGGTCGTGCAGGAGGAATGGGGCCGCGACCTGATTCGCAGCTGGAACACCGCCGGCTGGATCACGCTGGCGCAGCGCATCGGCGACAAGATCGCGCGGCTGGTCGGGGCCGCCCCGGGCGAACTGGTCGTGGCCGACTCCACGTCGGTGAACCTCTACAAGGCGCTGGCCGCGGCCATGACCTTCACCACCGCCGACGCCCCCACCCGGCGGACCATCGTGTCCGAACGCACCAACTTCCCCACCGACCTCTACATCGCCGACACCGCCGCGCGCGAACGCGGCTACACGCTGCGGCTGGTCGAGGCCGGTGATCTGCCGGCGGCCATCGACGCCGACACCGCCGTCGTGATGCTGACCCACGTGGACTACCGCACCGGCCGCATGCACGACATGCCGGCGGTGACGCGAGCCGCCCACGCCGCCGGCGCCCTGGTGCTGTGGGACCTGGCCCACTCGGCCGGGGCCGTGCCCGTGGCCCTGCACGGCGACGGATCGCCGGGCAGCGCGGCCGACTTCGCCGTCGGCTGCGGCTACAAGTACCTGAACGGCGGGCCAGGCGCCCCGGCGTTCATCTGGGTGCACCCGCGCCACACCGCGCGGATGGATGCGGAAGGCTGGCGCCAACCGCTGGCCGGCTGGCTCGGGCACGCCGAGCCGTTTGCCTTCACGACCGACTACCGCCCCGCCGCCGGCATCACGCGCTTTGTCTGCGGCACGCCGCCGGTGCTGTCGCTGGCCGCGCTCGAATGCGGGGTGGACACGGTGCTGGCGGCGGAGGCCGGCGGCATGACGGCAATCCGCGCCAAGTCGGTCGCCCTCACCGACCTGCTGATCGGGCTCCTCGAGGCCCGCTGCGGCGGCTTCGACCTCGCGCTCGTCACCCCTCGCGACTCGGCTGGGCGCGGCAGCCAAGTCAGCGTGGCGCACGACACGGGCGGCTACGAGATCGTGCAGGCGCTCATCGCCCGGGGCGTGATTGGCGACTTCCGGGCGCCCGACCTGATGCGCTTCGGGGTCGCGCCGCTCTACACCCGTTTCGTCGACGTGTGGGATGCCGTGGACCGGATGGCGGCGGTGCTGGAGTCGGGCGAATGGCGCGAGGAGCGCTTTGCCACCCGCTCGGCCGTCACCTAGAGGTCCGCGTGACTTACCGGGCCCGTCAGGCGCCGGGCGCGAAGAGCCGCCGGACGGCGGCAAAGAGCGGCGTGCCGGCCTGGCCCAGATCCAGGATGACGTCGAAGTGGTTGCGGCCGGCGACCTCGAGCGCCGTGCCGGGCG
Source organism: uncultured Acidobacteriota bacterium (assembly GCA_963834325.1). Lineage (GTDB taxonomy): Bacteria > Acidobacteriota > Vicinamibacteria > Vicinamibacterales > UBA2999 > CADEFD01. The sequence continues at coordinate 1,023,542 of CAWIBL010000011.1, read as the reverse complement.
TGCCGGCGGCGGCGAGGCGCGCCAAAAAGGCTCGGCTCTGCCGCTTGAACTCGCTCGTCTCCACGTCGCCCCAGGCCACGACGGCCGGGCCGAAGCGGCGTTCGGGCGCCAGCAGATCGAGGGCGGCGGCGGCGGTTGCATCGAGCCCGAGCGGCTCGTTGATCGACGTGCCGATGAGCGGCGCGACGTCGAAGATGCCGGACACCGGCACCAGGCCGCGAACCGGCGCCGGCGCCCGGTCGGCACAGGCCGCGGCGAGATAGCCGCCGGCCGAACTGCCAGCGACGACCACCTGGTCGCGGGCAAACCCGAGGCCGGCCGCGTGCGCATCCAGCCACGCCAGCGCCGCGCGGCACTCGGCGACGATCGCCGGCAGACCGGCCTCGGGCGCGAGCGTGTAGCCGAGGACGGCGTGCGCGACGCCGGCCGCGTGCCACGCCGGCGCGAGGAACGCCGAGTCGTCCTTGGACAGCTCCTGCCAGTAGCCGCCGTGAATGTAGACGAGCAGGCCGGCCGGGTCGGTCGAGGGCGGCGCCGGGAAGAAGTCGAGGGTTGCCCGCGGCGCCGGGCCGTAGCGTAAATCGCGCCGGCACGGCAGCGTGGCGTGGGCCCGGGCGCTCTCGGCGGCGTAGCGTTCGAGGAAGGGCGCGTAGTTGCCGCCGATGGCCGAACTCGGGGAATACTCGCGCAGGCGCGTGGCGGGATCGAGCGGCCAGGGCGGCGGCGCCAGCGGCATGGCGGGTCTCAGGGCTTCCTGGCCGGCGCGTAGTTCACGTGCACGATTGTCCAGGCGCCATCGCGCTTGAAGAGCACGTCGGTCTCCTGGTTGTCTTCGCTCGACACCTGGCCCTTGACGGTGCGGGTCGTGACCCGCAGCAGGTAGGTGGCCACCGCGGCGTCGCCGCCCGGGCTGACCTGCACGCGCAGGTCCCGCACCTCGACCCCCTCGACCCGGTTCCCGGCGCCGATGTATTTCGTCCACGACGCCTGGTAGCTCGCCTTGTCGACGCGTCCCGACGGAAACCACTGGGTGAGATCCGGAGCCAGCGCCGAGAAGTAGGCCTGGAGGTCGTTGCGGCCGTAGGCGCCGTTGTAGTCGGCGATGACCGCGCGCACCTCCTGCTCGGCGGCCGCGGCCGCCGGCGTCTGCGCCGTCGCCACCGCCTGGACGCTCGACACCGCCACCACCAGCGCCGCCATTCGAATCGTTGCGCGCATTCCCATCATCGTCTCCTCCGCATGCCGGTCTCGAGCGCCGTCACAGCGCGTCCGGGTTGACCTGCCACGCCCGCAGGATCGCGACCTCGTCGGCGGGGCTGGTGGCCTTCTTGAAGCGCGCGCCGGACCGGCCCTTCACGCGCCGCTCGCACTCGGCCCACGACGCATGGCGCATGGGCGTGCCGTCCACGACGCTCAGATACGAGTAGGCCGGCCCCTTGGACTTCCCGGCGGCGGCGGCGGCCGCCGGCTGGCGGCGCGCCGGCACGTTGGTGTCGTCGGGGAGATCGAGAATCGGGATGCCGTAGCCGGACAGCGGCCCGTCGTAGAGCGTCACGCGTCCCTGCACGGCAAAGCCGTCGGCAATCGCGTCCACTCGTTCGTTGCCGGGGATGCCGGAATGCCCGCGCACGTAGTGCCACGCGATCGAGCGCGGCGGGCGCGCCGCCGTCAGACCCGACAGCTCCTCCCACAACTCGCGGTTCAGCACCTCGCCGCCCGTGGCCGTCTTCCAGCCGCGCCGCTTCCAGTTGTGCACCCACTGCTCGATGCCCTGGATGACGTAGGTCGAGTCGGTGTGGATGGCCAGCCGGCCGGGCGTGGCGCGCAGGCGCGTGAGGGCCTGGATGGCGCCGGTGAGCTCCATCTTGTTGTTGGTGGTCAGGGCCGCGCCGCCGCCGAGTTCCGTGACGTGACCGGCGGGGGTGACGATGACGACGCCCCACCCGCCCGGGCCGGGATTGCGCTTGGCGGCGCCGTCGGTGAAGACGACAATCGGCTGTTCGCTCATGTTCTGGCGTAAGTGTGCCCGGTTTTCGCGCGCCGTTCCACTCGGCGGCCACCGCGCCAGCCGCTGCCTGAAGCCCACTCCTCAGGTTGCCGATAAGCCCACACTGTCAGCCAGTCGCCTCAGCGCCACCGCGCCGAAGCGCTTTTGGCGCTCAGTGAGCGCCTGCTCGACCTGCTGGCGGAGCACGCACCCGACGACGCGCCCCTTGACGCCCCGGCGTTCCGGGCGCGGCTCGGCGCATGGCGGCGCGCCCTCCACGACGAGGACGACGCCCTCGGCCTCACCGGGCTGGTCGAGGCCATCACCACGGCCTGCGGCACCTTCCTGGAACGCGCCCGCGCCCACCGCACCGACCACGATGCCGAGCTCTCCGACCTCGTGCGCGTCCTGCGCCAGGTCATCGACTCGGTGCGCGGCGACTCGCGGCAGTTCGAACACGAGCTTTTGCGCTCGACCACGGCGATGAACCGCATGGTGGAGATCGAAGACCTCCGCGAGCTCAAGCACGCGCTGACCCGCGAGGTCGACTCCCTGCGGGAAGCCGCGGCGACGCGCCAGCGGTCGGAAGCCAGGCACTACGAGTCGCTGACCAACCGTGTCCGGTCACTCGAGCAGTCCCTCACCAGGGCCTTGACCGAAGCCGCCACCGACGCGCTGACCGGGCTGCCCAACCGCGGCGCCTTCGACCTGGCGGTCGGCGAATGGGTCAGCCGCGCCGCCGGAAGCGGCCAGCCCTTCGCCGTAACCATGGTCGATCTCGACGACTTCAAGCGGATCAACGACACCTACGGGCACCCGATCGGCGACCGGGTGATCGTGGCCGCGGCCCAGCTCCTGCGCGGCGGCCTGGCCGAGGGCGAGTTCGCCGCGCGCTTCGGCGGCGAGGAATTCGCTCTGCTGCTGGCGGTGCCCACTGCGGCCAAGGCGCGTGAGCGCGTGGCCGGGCTGCTCGACCGGCTGCCGCCGTCCTATGAGTTCGACCACGACGGCAGCACGCGCCGCGTGACCTTCACCTTCAGCGGCGGCGCCACCAGTTTCGTGGCCGGCGACACCCCCGAGTCGCTCCTCAAGCGCGCCGACGAGGCGCTCTACGACGCCAAACGCCGCGGCAAACGACGCGTCGAGATCCGGCCGCGCTCGTTCCTGCGCGGCCTCATGCGCTGACGGCCGCCGGGCTTACGGCGGCGTCACGGCGACACGCTGCCCGGCCACCGTGAGCGTTTCCGCCCGTCCCCGGCCGGGCCCGTGCGGGCGGTTCACCCGGTAGGTGACCACGCCGTTGCCGGCGCCGCGCCGGCCGCTGACCACGGCCACGCCGGGCGTGTTGCTCTGCGCCGTCCACTGGCAGCCGTCGGGCGCCGAGACGGCGACCCGGCCGCGGCCGCCGGGCGCCGGCGCCGGCCGGACCGCCACTGTGTAGACGCAGCCGGGAGCGACGCCGTCCTGGTTCACGACGAAGCGCTGTCCGCCATCGGCGATGCTCATCAATCCCACGCGCGGCGACGGCAACGGATTCGCGTCGACCGTGTAGGTCACGTTGCCCGAGCCGGTGCGCGCGGCGCCGCTGGTCACGTGAATCCACGTTTCGTCGGTCGTCGCCGTCCAGTCGCAGCCGAGGCCGGTCGTGACGTCGACCAGGCCGGTCCCGCCGGCGAGGCCGAACGCCTGGCCCTGGTTGCTCAACTGGAACGCGCAGGGCACGATCGGCCCGAGCAGGTTGACGGTGCCGTTGAGGTCGACGACGTAGAGTTCGCCCTGCTCGTCCTCGCCGAACGACGAGATCTTCATGGTCGTGTCGAGCAGCACGGTCTGCGCGGCGCCGTCCCAGGCGAAGATCTCGCCCGAGCAGTAGTCGGCGTAGACGTAGGTGCCCTGAGGCACGACGTTCTGCGCGCCGCGATACGACGTAGCCGCCGGTGAGCGAGCAGCGGCCGCTGGTGTGGGCGTACTCGAAGAGCGGCATCACGTAATTGGCGGGATGGCACAGGCCTGGGTCGATGCCGGTGCAGGTCTGGCCCTCGTAGATGCGCCAGCCGTAGTTGCCGCCGGCGACGAGGGGCGTGTCGACTTCTTCCTTCGCGCCCTGGCCGACGTCGCCGACCCACGGCTGCCCGGTGACCCGATCGAAGCTGAAGCGCCACGGGTTGCGCAGGCCCACCGCGAAGATCTCGTCGCGGCCGGGGATGGTGCCGAAGAACGGATTGGTGCTGGGCGACGCGTACGGCACGCCCGATCCGGCCGGCGGATTGATGTCGAGGCACAGGATCTTGCCGAGCAGCAGGTTGAGATTCTGCGCGTTGTTCGACGGGTCGTTGGCGCCGCCGCCGTCGCCGACGCCGACGTAGAGATAGCCGTCGCTCCCGAAGGCGAGCATGCCGCCGTTGTGGTTGGTGGCGCCGGGATGCGGAATGGTCAGCACCGGAGTCTCGGCGGAGCTGGCCACGTCGGGGTTGGCCGATACCCCGTACTCGGCAATCGTGAGCGCGCCGTCACCGCTACGGGTGTAGAACACGAAGAACCGGCCGTTGGCGTCGTAGAGCGGGTGGAAGGCGAGCCCGAGCAGGCCCTGCTCGCCGCCCGACACGAGACGCGAGCGGAGGTCGAGGAAAATGGTCGGCGTGGTGCCGCCCGGTTGCAGCACCTTCACCAGCCCGCCCCGCTCGACGATGAACAAGCGGTTCGAGTTGTCGCCGGCATGCGTGACGTAGAGCGGACTCGCCAAACCTCCCGATGGCACCGCCACCAGGCGAATGGCGGCGGCCGCCGGGGTGACCGATGGCGCGCCGAAGAGCGCGCCCACAAGAACAGCTGCTACGACCCGTGAATTGCTCATGGCTCTTTTCACCTCAACGTGGTGTCACGACAAAGCCAAAAGACGTGGGGGCCGTCTCAGGGGCGATGGAGAAGCGTGATTCTACACGGGACGCGGCGTCTGAGTGAACGGTCGAGCCTGCGCCCGCCCCGGACGGCTAGGCCAGCACGTCGCGGGCGGCGAGCACGTGGGCGATGGCGTCGGCGGGCGTCTCGGCAAGGGCGGTGAGGTGCCCCATCTTGCGGCCGGCGCGCGGTTCGCTCTTGCCGTAGAGGTGCAGCTTCACGCCGGGCACGGCCAGCGCCCCGTCCCAACGCGGCTCGCCCCGGTCCCACACGTCGCCGAGCAGGTTGGCCATCGCCGCCGGCCGGAGCAGCGTGGTGTCGCCGAGCGGCAGGCCGCAGACGGCGCGCACCTGCTGTTCGAACTGGCTGGTGATGCAGGCATCCACGGTGAGGTGGCCGGAGTTGTGCGGCCGGGGCGCGATCTCGTTCACCAGCACGCGGCCGTCGCTCGTCAGGAAGAACTCCACGCACAGGACGCCGACATAGGCCAGTTCCTCCATGATCGACTCGGTGATGGCCACGGCTTCGGCTGACCGCCGCTTCGGGCATGCGGGCCGGCGCCACCGACACGTCGAGGATGTGGTGCCGGTGCTGGTTCTCGATGGCGCCGTAGTGCGCGAAGGCGCCGTCGAGGCCGCGCGCCGCCACGACCGAGAACTCGAGCACGAAGTCCACGACCTGTTCGAGCACCGCCGGCTGATGGCCGACGAGCGCCCACACCCGTTCCAGTTCGAGCCGCGAGGTGAGGCGATGCTGACCCTTGCCGTCGTAGCCGAAGCTGGCGGTCTTCAGGATGGCCGGCAGGCCGATGCGCTCGACCGCGGTGGTCAGCTCCTCGATCGAGCCCACCGCCTCGAACGGCGTCACCGGAAAGCCCTTCATCGCCAGGAACGATTTCTCCCGGCCGCGCTGCTGCGTGACGTGCAGGGCATGGCCCGAGGGGCGCACCGGCACGAGCTCGGCGGCGGCGTCAGCGGCGGCGGTCGAGACGTTCTCGAACTCGAAGGTGATCACGTCGACGCCGTGGGCGAAGGTGCGGATGGCATCGAGGTCGTCGTAGTCGGCGTCGATCTCCAGGTCGGCGATCTGCCCGGTCGGGGTGTCGATCCCGGGCGAGAGCGTGTGCACCCGGTAGCCCATGCGCCGCGCCGCGATGGCGAACATGCGGCCCAGTTGGCCGCTGCCGAGCACGCCGAGGGTGGCGCCGGGCAGGACGATGCGGTTCACGGCAGCGAGTCTTCGCGCACCTGGCGGGTCTGCGCCTCGCGGAACGCGCGCAGCTGGGCCCGCAGGTCGGGACGCGTGGTGGCCAGGATCGATACCGCCAGCAGGCCGGCGTTCTTCGCGCCGGGTATGCCAATGGCCAGCGTGGCCACGGGGACCCCGCCCGGCATCTGCACGATCGACAGGAGCGAGTCGAGGCCCTGCAGCGCGGCGCTCCGCACCGGCACGCCGAGCACCGGCAGAATGGTGTGGGCGGCGACCATGCCCGGCAGGTGGGCCGCGCCGCCGGCGCCGGCGATGATCACCTGCAGGCCGCGCCCCTCGGCGCCCTGGGCGAACTCGGCCATCCACAGCGGCGTGCGGTGGGCCGACACGATGTGCTTCTCGCAGGGCACGGCGAACTCGTCGAGCACGGCCACGGCATGGGACATCGTGTCCCAGTCCGATTTCGACCCCATGATGACGGCGACGAGTGGCTCAGGCACGGCGGATACACGCGGAAAGGAAAAGCAAAGCTTATCAAAAGGCGGGGCCGCCGCGCCGCCCGGACGAGGGAGCGGCGCTAGACTGGCGGTATGCGTATTCCTCACGTCGCCGCTGCCGCGGTCGTGCTGACGGTCGTGGCCACCGCCGGGCAGCCGCCGGTCGCCGCCCAGGCCCCGCCGGCGCGCCTCACCGTGCCCTATCAGGAATTCACGCTGGCCAACGGGCTGCACGTGATCCTGCACCGCGACCCGAGCCCGCCAATCGTGACCGTCAACGTCTGGTATCACGTCGGCTCCGGCAGCGAGAAGCCGGGCCGCACCGGGTTTGCGCATCTCTTCGAACACCTGATGTTCGAGGGCTCGAAGCACGTCCCCGAGGGCGCGTTCGACACGTGGCTCGAAGGCGCCGGCGCCGACAACAACGGCTCGACCACGGTCGACCGCACCAACTACTACGTCAACGGCCCGGCCAACGCGCTCGACCTGATGCTGTTCCTCGAGTCGGACCGCATGGGCTATCTGCTCGACACCATGACCCCCGAGCGGGTCGACGGCCAGCGCGACGTGGTCAAGAACGAGCGGCGTCAGAGCTACGAGAACCGCCCCTACGGCATGGCCGAACTGGAACTCGACGGCATGCTCTTCCCCCAGGGCCATCCCTACAGCTGGTCGACGATCGGCTCGATGGAGGACCTGAGCGCGGCCAGCCACGAGGACGTGCAGGAGTTCTTCCGCACCTACTACGCGCCCAACAACGCCAGCCTGGTGATTGCCGGCGACATCGACCCGGCCCGCACCCGGGCGCTCGTCGAGAAGTGGTTCGGCGAAATCCCACGCGGCAAGCCGGTGCCGCCGGTGGCCCCGCCGGCGGCCATGCTCACCGAGGTCACGCGCAAGACCATGACCGACAAGGTGCAGCTGCCGCGGCTCTATCTCGGCTGGCTGACCCCGGCCACGTTCCGGCCGGGCGATGCGGCCCTGGACGTGGTCGCGTCGCTGCTCAGCGGCGGCAAGAATTCCCGCCTCTACAAACGGCTCGTCTACGACCTGCAGATCGCGCAGGACGTCTCGGCCTATCAGCAGTCGCAGGGGCTGGGCAGCGTGTTCATGGTCGTGGCCACGGCTCGCCCCGGCAAGAGCCTCGACGAGATCCAGAAGGTCGTGGACGAAGAGATCGACCGGCTCGCGGCCACGCCGCCCGAGGCCCGGGAGTTCGAGCGCGTGCGCAACTCCATCGAGGCCACGTTCCTGCGCCGCGCCGAACGCGTCGGCGGCTTCTACGGCAAGGCCGATCAGCTGAACGGCTACTACACGAACACCGGCACGCCGGACTTCTTCGAAGAGGACCTGGCCCGCTACCGCGCGCTCGACGTCACCGACATCTCGTCGGCCGTGCGCGCGTTCCTGCCGCGCGACCGCCGCGTGGAACTCGTGGTCATGCCGGAGGAGAAGCGATGATCGGCCGCATCCTGTCTGCCGCACTCGTCGTCGTGGCGGCCGCGGCCGGCGCCGGCGCGCAGCCGCTCCCCGATCGCTCGAACCCGCCCGCGCTCGGGCCCGCGCCGGAACTGAAGCTGCCGGCCGTGCAGAAGCTCACCCTGGCCAACGGCCTGCGCGTGTGGGTGCTGGAGCAGCACGAGGTGCCGATCGTGCAGGCCAACCTGGTGGTGCTGTCGGGCGCCTCGGCCGACGTGCCAGGACAGTTCGGCGCCGCCAGCATGACCGCGGCGATGCTCGACGAGGGCGCGGCCGGCAAGGCCGCCCTGGCGGTGGCCGACAGCGTCGAGTTCCTGGGCGCGCAGCTCTCGACCGGGGCCGGGTTCGATGCCTCGGCGGTGCGCCTGTCCACGCCGGCGGCGAAGCTGCGCGAAGCCCTCGACCTGCTGGCCGACGTGGCCTTCGCGCCCGATTTCCCGGCCGAAGAACTCGAGCGCCTGCGCACCGAGCGGCTCACCGGCCTGCTGCAGGCCCGCGACGACGCCGCCTCGCTCGTCGCCATCGCCTACCCGCGGCTGCTCTTCGGGCCCGAGCACCGCTACGGCACGTCGGCCGGCGGCACCGAAACCTCGCTCACCGGGCTCGGCGTCGACGAGCTGCGCGCCTATCACCGCAGCCACTACCGGCCCGAGAACGCGGTGCTGATCGTCGTCGGCGACATCACCCCGGCGGCCCTGAAGCCGCTGCTCGACCCGCGCTTCGGCACCTGGAAGGCCGCGGGCCCGGCCGCCCCGCCGTTCCCGGTGCGCGCCTCGCCGCAGCCGCCCCGGCGTCAGATCTACGTCGTCGACAAGCCGGGCGCGGCGCAGTCGCAGATCCGCATCGGGCTCGTCGGCGTGCCGCGTTCCACCCCGGACTACTACGCCCTCGACGTGCTCAACACCATCCTCGGGGGCTCGTTCACCTCGCGGCTCAACCAGAACCTGCGGGAGACGCACGGCTATGCCTACGGCGCCTCGTCGCGCTTCGACATGCGCCGCGCGGCCGGGCCGTTCCAGGCCGGCGCCGGGGTGCAGACCGACAAGACCGCCGAGGCGCTCAAGGAGTTCTTCAACGAGCTGAACGCCATCCTCACACCGATTCCCGCCGACGAACTGGAGAAGGCCAGGAACTACGCCGCGCTCGGCTTTGCCGGCGAATTCGAGACCTCGGGCCAGCTGGCGGCGAAACTGGAAGAGATCGCCACCTACGGGTTGCCCGACGACGTGTTCACGAAATACGTGTCCGCGGTGCAGGCCGTGACCGCCGCCGATGTGACGCGCGTGGCCAAGCAGTACCTGCTGCTCGACCGGATGGCGGTCGTGATCGTCGGCGATCGAGCCAAGATCGAAGAAGGCATCCGGGCCGCCAAGCTCGGCCCGCTGACCATCGTGCCGCTGGCCGACATCCTGAAGTAGCGCCGATCGGGCCGACTGCGTGCACAATTGCCGCATGCTGGACCTCCGCTACCCCGTCGGCCCCTTTGCCGCTTCGCCCGCCTTCACCGCCGCCGAACGCGCGGCGGCCGTGAAGACCCTTGCCGAGGCGCCGGCGCGCCTGCGCCTGGCCTGCGCCGGGCTCGCCGACGCGCAACTCGACACCCCGTATCGTCCTGGCGGCTGGACCGTGCGCCAGGTGGTGCATCACGTGGTCGACAGCCACATCAACGCGTATCTGCGCACCAAGTTCGCGCTCAGCGACGACCATCCCACGATCCGTCCCTACCCCGAGGCGATCTGGGCCGAGATGACCGACGCGCGCACCGCGCCGGTGGCCTTGTCGCTCGACCTGCTCGACGCCCTGCACGGCCGCTGGGTCATGCTGCTGCGATCGCTCGGGCCCGAGCAGTTCGCCCGCACGCTGTTGCACCCCGAGCGCGGTTCGATGACCGTCGACGACGTGCTGGCCATGTACGAGTGGCACTCGCGCCACCACACGGCGCACGTGACGGCACTGCGCGAGCGCGAGGGCTGGTAGGGGCGGCGTCTACCGGAACAGGCTCTTGGCCACGAACCACATGTTGGCGGGACGCTCGGCCAGCCGGCGCATGTACCACGGGAACCAGTAGGTGCCGTAGGCGATGAGCACGCGCACGTTGCGGCGGTCGCGGGCCAGGCGGCGCTGCTCGCCGCGCTGGATGCCGTAGAGCATGTGGATCTCGTAGTCGGTCGACGCCAGGCCCAGGCCATCGCCGTGCCGCTCGATGGCGCCGATGACGGCGGCGTCGTGCGTGCCGAACACGGCCCGCGAGCCGCTGGCCCGCGCCGCCGGCGTCAGCATCGTCCGGGCCAGCGCCAGGTAGTTGGCATCCACGTCGGCCTTCACCGGCATCGCCACCGTGGGCGGCTCGTTGTAGGCGCCCTTCACCAGGCGGATGCCCACGCCCGGCCGCGATCATCCTGGCCACGTCGTCCTTGGTGCGATGCAGATACGCCTGCAGCGCCACGCCGACGCGGGGCACCGTCCTGCCGCAGCCTGGTCACGAAGTCGAGCGTCGCGTCCACGTAGGACGACTGCTCCATGTCCATCCAGAAGTAGTTGCCCGCGGCCTGGGCGCGCCGGGCGATGGCCAGCGCGTTGGCGTAGGCCGCGTCGCCATCGACGTCGAGGCCGAGCTGCGTCGGCTTCACCGACGGCTCGCACGCCAGGCCGCGCCGCTCCACCTCCGCGATCACCTGGAGGTAGTGAGTGGTGACCTCCTGGGCCTCGGCCATGTCGGCCACGTTCTCGCCCAGGCGGGTGAACACCGCACCGACCCCGAGCGCGGCCTGCTGCACGGCGGCAGCGAGCATGTCGTCGGCCGTCTCGCCGGGCATGAAGGCCGACACGGCCCGGCGCACGAACGGCGCCTTGGTGCCGTGATCGCGGAGCCAGCGGCTGTCGGAGGCCTTGAGCAGGACGGTGCGCGCGAGACTCATCGCTCCCCACGATACGATGAGTGCCGTGATCGGCGCGACACCTCCGGCGGCGCGAGCAGGACGGCACGGGTGACGCGCCACGTCGTCGTGGTCGGCGCCGGCGCGGCCGGCTTCATGGCCGCCATCGCCGCGCGCGAGGCCGGCGCGCGCGTGACCGTGCTCGAGAGCACCGCCGACGGCGGCCGCAAGATCCTCATCAGCGGCGGCGGCCGCTGCAACGTGCTGCCCGCCGAGGCGGCCCCGGGGCGGTTCGTGAGCGACTCGCCGCGCACGCTGGTGCGGGCGCTGCTCGGCGGCTGGCCGCTGCGCGAGCAGCGGCGCTTCTTCGAGCACGACGCCGGCGTGCCGCTGGCGCTCGAGGCGGACAGCGGCAAGCTGTTCCCGGCGTCGAATCGCGCCCGCGACGTCCGCGATGCGCTGGCGCGGCTGGCCAGCGTCCGGGGCGCGGAGTTGCGCTTCCGCGCGCCGGTCACCGATCTGCGCCGCGACGCGGACGGCTGGACGCTCGACACGCCCGCCGGGCCGGTGACCGCCGACCGGGTCGTGCTCGCCACCGGCGGCCTGTCGGTGCCGGCCACCGGCAGCGACGGCGCCGGCCTGGCGTTCGCGCGCGCCCTCGGGCACGTCGTGCATCCCACCTACGCCGCGCTCACGCCGCTGCGCGCGGTGCCAGCCGCACACGTGGGGCTGGCCGGGGTGTCGCTGGAGGTCGCCATCGAGGCGGCGTCGGCGCGCGAGCGAGCCGCCGCGCGCGGCGGGTTCCTGTTCACGCACCGCGGCTACAGCGGCCCGGCCGTGCTCGACGTGTCGCACGTGGCGGTGCGCAGCCAGTGGCCCGGAGCGGCGCCCGCCGTGGTGCGTGTGGCCTGGACGCCGCTGGACCGCGGCGAGTGGACCGCCCGGCTGGCCACGGCGCGGGGTCTCGTGACCACGGCGCTCTCCGCCCGGCTGCCGCAGCGTCTGGCCGAGGCGCTCGCGCACGAGGCCGGCATCGAGCCCGCCCGCTCCTGCGCCCAGTTGCGCCGCGACGAGCGCGAACGTCTGCTCGACCGGCTGACCGCCTACCCGCTGCCCTGGACCGGGGACGAGGGCTACCGCACGGCCGAAGTGACCGGCGGCGGCGTGGCCCTCGACGAGGTGCACCGGGCCACCCTCGAGAGCCGGCGCGCAGCGGGCCTCTTCTTGTGCGGCGAGCTGCTCGACGCGTTCGGCCCGATTGGCGGCCACAACTTCAACTGGGCGTGGTCCACCGGGCGCATCGCCGGCCTCGGGGCCGGCCGGCCGTAGGCACTCGCGTGCCGATCTCTCTACCGGGTGGGCACCGAGCGCTTTCCCGGGCAGCCCGACATGGCCGGTCGGCAACCGGCGGAACAGAGCCGCACGAGGGTCGGTGCAGGCCGCCCACCCGGCTCGATCGACCGTCGAGCAGACGCGCGGGAACGATTGGGCCTTCTCGTCGTCTGAAGGAGCAAGCAAGACGGTTGATTTTCGCCTTCCGTTCGCATTACCGTCCTGTGATTCAAGAGGAACTCCGTGGCTGATCCGATCGACGATTTGTCGGCGTTGCGCATCGAGCGCGCCCCCTTGTCCGCGCCGTCGCGCCGCTGGGGCCGCTGGGTGGTGCTGCTGGTGCTGCTCGGCGGCGCCGCTGGCGGCGCCTGGTGGTGGACGCAGCGCGTACGGCCGGTCGAGGTCGAGGCCGCGACGGTGAGCCAGCGCGCGGCCGGGGCGCAGGCCTCGGTGCTGAACGCGTCGGGCTATGTCACGGCGCGCCGCCGGGCCACCGTCTCGTCGAAGGTCACCGGCAAGGTCGTCGAGGTGAACGTCGAGGAAGGCATGGCGGTGCGGGAGGGCCAGATCCTGGCCCGGCTCGACGACTCCACCGCGCGGGCCGGTCTCGAGCTGGCGCGCGCGCAACTCGAGGCGGCGCGCCGCGCGGTGCCCGAGGTGGAGGTGCGCCTCGACGAAGCCCGGCTCAACCTCGGCCGCCGGTCCCGGTTGTCGAAAGAAGGGCTGACCACGCCGGCCGATCTCGACCAGGCCGAGGCCGAGGTGAACTCGATCGAGGCGCGCATCGGCTCGCTGCGCGAGCAGATCGTCGTGGCCGAGCGGCAGGTGGCGGTGCAGCAGACGGCGATGAACGACATGGTCATTCGCGCGCCGTTCAGCGGCGTGGCCATCTCGAAGGACGCGCAGCCCGGCGAGATGGTGTCGCCGGTGTCGGCCGGCGGCGGCTTCACGCGCACCGGCATCAGCACCATCGTCGACATGCGTTCGCTCGAGGTCGAAGTCGACGTGAACGAGAGCTACATCAACCGCGTCACCGCCAACCAGCCGGTCACCGCCGTGCTCGACGCCTACCCGGACTTCGAGATTCCGGCCCGGGTCATCGCCGTGGTGCCCACCGCCGACCGCCAGAAGGCCACCGTGCTCGTGCGCATCGGCTTCACCGAACTCGACCCGCGCATCCTGCCCGACATGGGCGTCAAGGTCACGTTCCTGCGCGAGCAGGCCGAAGGCAGCGCCCCGGCGGAACGACCCGTGGCGCTCGTGCCGAAGAGCGCGGTGCGCGTCGAGGGCGGCGCCAGCTACGTGTTCCTGGTGCAGCAGGACACGGTGGAACGGCGCGCCGTGCAGACCGGCGGGGACCGACGGCGACCGGCTCGAGGTCACGGCCGGGCTGTCGGCCGGCGACCGGGTGGTCGTGGCCCCGCCCGACGGTCTCGCGGCCGGCACACCGATCGTCGTCAAGTAGGGAGCGGGGAATTCATGAGCGCACTCGTCCAGGTCAACGGCGTCCACAAGTACTTCACTCGCGGCAACGAGCGCATCGACGTGCTGAAGGGCGTCAACCTCGAGATTCCCCAGGGCGACTTCGTGGCCCTGATGGGGCCGTCGGGGTCGGGCAAGACGACGCTGCTCAACCTGATGGGCGGCCTCGACGTGCCCTCGGACGGCACGGTCGAGGTCGCCGGCACCAGTCATCGGCGGCGCTCGGCGGCGGCCAGCTCTCGCGCTGGCGCGCGCACCACATCGGCTTCGTCTTCCAGCTCTACAACCTGCTGCCGGTGCTGACCGCCGAGCGCAACGTCGAGCTGCCGCTGCTGCTCACCAACCTGTCGAAGGCCGAGCGCAAGAAGCGGGTGGCCATCGCCCTCAACGTCGTGGGCCTGGCCGACCGCGCCAAACACTATCCGCGCCAGCTCTCGGGCGGCCAGGAGCAGCGCGTCGGCATCGCCCGCGCCATCGTCACCGACCCGACGCTGCTGCTGGCCGACGAGCCCACCGGCGACCTCGACCGCAAGTCCGGCGACGAGATCCTCGACCTGCTGGCGGCGCTCAACCAGAAGCACGGCAAGACCATCGTGATGGTCACCCACGACCCCCGCGCCGCCGAGCGCGCCGACGCGCATGCTGCACCTCGAGAAGGGCGTCCTGCTGGGAGACGCGGCGTGAAATACCTGCCCCTGCTCTGGAGCAGCCTGTGGCGGAAGAAGGTCCGCACCATCTTCACGCTGCTGTCGATCTTCGTGGCCTTCCTGCTGTTCGGCCTGCTGATGACCATTCGCACGGCGTTCAGCTTCGGCGTCGACATCGCCGGCCTCGACCGCCTCGTGCTCATCCACAAGGTGAGCCTGATCATGCCGCTGCCGGTGAGCTACCTCGAACGGCTGCGGGCCACCGAGGGCGTGACGCTGGCCACGCACAACACCTGGTTCGGCGGCGTCTACCAGGACCCGGCCAACTTCTTCGCGCAGATCGCCGTCGAGCCCGACTCGTTCCTGAGCATCTACCCGGAATACCGTGTGCCGGCCCGAGCAGCTCCAGGCCTGGGCCGCCGACCGCCAGGGGGTGATCGTCGGCGTGGATCTGGCGCGGCGCTTCAACTGGAAGCTCGGCGACCGCGTGCCGCTCCAGGGCACCATCTGGCAGCCCAAGAACGGCCAGGTGTGGGAGTTCAACGTCGTCGGGATCTACGACGGCGAGGCCGGCGTCGACAAGACCCAGTTCTTCTTCCGCTACGACTACCTCGACGAGAACCGCCGGCAGGGAGACGGGCAGGTGGGCTGGTACATGGTCAAGATCGCCGACGCCGGCCAGGCGCAGACGATGGGCGCGAAGTTCGACGAAATGTTCGCCAACTCCTCGGCCGAGACCAAGACCACGACCGAGAAGGGCTTCGTCGAGGGCTTCGCCAAGCAGGTCGGCGACATCGGCGCGATCATGGTGGCGATCCTCGTCGCCGTGCTCTTCACCATGCTCCTCGTCGCCGCCAACACCATGGCGCAGTCGGTGCGCGAGCGCACCAACGAAGTGGGCGTGCTCAAGACGCTCGGCTTCTCGAACGGCTCGATCCTCGGACTGGTGCTGGGCGAGTCGGTGCTGATCTCCGTGCTCGGCGGCGCGGCCGGCCTGGCCCTGGCCTGGCTCATCGTGCAGCAGGGCGATCCCACCGGCATGCTGCCGATCTTCATCCTGCCGCCGCGCGACGTGGCCATGGGGGCGGGCCTGATCGTGCTGCTCGGCCTGGTGGCCGGGGCGTTGCCGGCAGCCACCGCCATGAACCTGAAGATCACCGACGCCCTGCGGCGCGGCTGAGAGCGAGACTGCGATGCTGAACTGGATCGGACAGACCGTGGCCGTCACCGCGCTCAACCTGCGCACCATTCCCCAGCGCCTCAGTTCCTCGGGCGTGGCCATTGTCGGCATTGCCGGGGTGGTGGTGGTGCTGGTGTCGGTGCTGTCGATTGCCGCCGGGTTTGCCGCGGCCATGGAGCAGGCGGGGTCGCCCTCGCGCGCGCTCGTGATGCGCAGTGGCGCCGATAGCGAGATGACCAGCGGAGTGAGCGGGCCG
Source organism: uncultured Acidobacteriota bacterium (assembly GCA_963834325.1). Classification (GTDB taxonomy): domain Bacteria; phylum Acidobacteriota; class Vicinamibacteria; order Vicinamibacterales; family UBA2999; genus CADEFD01. Next base: position 1,007,699 of record CAWIBL010000011.1, on the reverse strand, counting down.
GAAGCCGAGATCATCGGGCAGGCGCCGGGCATCCGCCGTGATGGCCAGACGGCGCTGGCCTCGCCCGAACTCTACGTGATCATCGACCTGCCCAAGCTCAGCACCGGTTCGCCGGCCAACGTGCCGATGCGCGGCATCGGCCCGCAGACGCTGGCCGTGCGCGACAACGCCACCATCGTCGAAGGCCGCATGCTGGAGTTCGGGACCAGCGAGATCGTGGTCGGCCGCGGCGCCAGCGGGCAGTTTGCCGGCCTGACCCTCGGCAATCAGGTCCGCTCGGGCCAGAGCACCTGGACGGTGGTCGGCATCTTCGACGCGCAGGGCGGCGTGGCCGAGACCGAGATCTGGTGCGACGCGCGGGTGCTGCAGGGCGCCTACCGGCGCGGCAACACCTACCAGGTGGTGGCCGCGCAGCTCGAGTCGTCCGCCGCCTTCGACACCTTCCGCGACTGGCTCACCGCCAACCCGCAACTGAACGTCCAGGTGCGGCGCGAAACCGAATATTACGCCCAACAGTCACGGGCGCTGAGCAGCCTCATCCGCGGCGTCGGCTTCGGCATCGCCGTGCTGATGGGGATCGGCGCGGTGTTCGGCGCCATCCTCACGATGTACACCGCCGTGTCCACCCGGTCGCGCGAGATCGCCACGCTCCGGGCGCTCGGCTTCGATGCCAGCTCCGTCGTGGTCTCGGTGATGGTCGAATCCATGGCCCTGGCCGCCATCGGCGGCGTGCTCGGCGGCCTCATCGCCTATCTCGGCTTCAACGGCTACCAGACCTCGACCATGAACTTCCAGACGTTCAGCCAGGTGGCGTTTGCCTTTCGCGTCACCCCCGCGCTGCTCGGTCTGGGCCTGATCTACGCGCTGCTCATGGGACTCGTCGGCGGCCTGTTCCCGGCCATTCGCGCGGCCCGGCTGCCGATTCCCTCGGCCCTCCGGGAGCTCTAGGCTCTAGGCTCTAGGCGCCAGGCTCGACGCGCGGCGCCCGGAATGCTCCGCGCGCAACCAGGCCGCCAATCGTGGCGTCCTACAGGCTTGCGCGGTCGCGTGTTCCTCGCGCATTGGAGACGGCATGGACACCTACTACCACCCGCCGGACCTGGCGAAGTTCGGCGACATCGGCAAGGATGCGCCGGAGCTGTGGAAGAAGTTCCAGGAATGGTACGGGGCGGTCTTCGCGGAAGGCGCGCTGACCGAACGCGAAAAGGCGCTCATCGCCCTGGCCGTGTCGCACGCCGTGCAGTGCCCCTACTGCATCGACGCCTACACCTCGGGCTCGCTCGAGAAGGGCGCCACGCCCGAGCAGATGACCGAGGCCGTCCACGTGGCGGCGGCCATCCGCGGCGGCGCGTCGCTCGTGCACGGCGTCCAGATGCGCCACCACCTCGACAAGCTGTCGATGTAGCCCTCATCTGCCCATGGCCCTGCCAACGCTCCTGAACCAACGCTCGCCGTTGGCGGCTCCGGCCGCGCAGCGCGCGCTGCTCGAAGCCCTGCCGCTGGCCCGGACGTTCGCGGAGGCGGTGGCGGCCGACGGGTCGGCGCCGCTCGTCGCCACGGGACTGCAGGTGCTGCAGATCAATGTCGGCCGGCGCTGCAACCAGGCGTGTCACCACTGTCACGTCGACGCCGGGCCCGATCGCCAGGAGATGATGCCCGACGAGGTGGTCGAGGCGTGCCTGGCCCTGCTGGCGCGCTCCGGCATTCCCACGCTCGACATCACCGGCGGCGCCCCGGAACTGCATCCGCGCTTCCGCGAGATCGTCGCCTCCGCCCGGGCCCTCGGCCGCCACGTGATGGACCGCTGCAACCTCACCATCACCACCCTGCCCAACTACCGCGGCCTGCCGCACTTCCTGGCGGAACACCGGGTCGAGGTCGTGGCGTCGCTGCCCTCGTACGCCGCCAGTTCCACCGACCGGCAGCGCGGCGACGGCGTCTTCGAACAGTCGATCGCGGCGTTGCAGCAGTTCAACGGGCTCGGCTACGGCGCCGAGGGCTCAGGGCTGATGCTCAACCTCGTGACCAACCCGGTGGGCGCCTTCCTACCGGCGGCGCAAGCCTCGCTCGAGCGGGACTGGAAGCGCGAGCTGCAGCGCAAGTACGGCATCGTCTTCAACCGCCTCTACACCATCACCAACATGCCCATCAGCCGCTACCTCGAATGGCTGGAGCACTCGGGCAACCTGCAGACCTACCTCGACAAGCTGGTGCAGGCGTTCAACCCCGCCGCCGTGCCGGGCGTGATGTGCCGCACCATGCTGAGCGTCGGCTGGGACGGGCGCCTGTTCGACTGCGACTTCAACCAGATGCTCGACCTGGGCCTCAGCCCCGGCGAGCCCCAGTCGATCGCCGCGCTGGGCGACGACGAGGCCGTGGCGCGGCTGGTCCACCGCCGCATCGTCACCGGTGCGCACTGCTTCGGCTGCACCGCTGGAGCCGGCAGCTCGTGCGGCGGCGCCACCGCGTAACGGCGGCAGTGATCGCGGCGAACCGGGGCGCCTGTAGGACGCGCTCAGGCGAGCACGGGCTGCCAGGGTCCGCCGGCGCGGTACCACTGGCTCTGGGTGTGCTGCAGCGCCGCGCCCGGCACGGCGATGGCATCGATCGGAGCGGCGATGAAGGAACCCTGGGCTTCGTCGCAGCCCATTTCCCGCAGCAGCCGCAGCGCCTCGGCCGACTCGACCCCTTCGGCCACCGCCGTCATCCCCAGCGCGTGGGCCAGGTCGATCACCAGCTTGACGATGCTGCGGCTCTCGCGCGAGGTCGTGCAGCCGGCCACGAAGGTGCGGTCGATCTTGATCTCGTTGAAGGGCAGGCGGTGGAGCTGCACCAGCGACGAGTAGCCGGTGCCGAAGTCGTCGATCGACAGCTTGAAGCCCTTCACCCGCAGCCGCGTCAGGACGTCGGTCATCTGGATGGCGTCGCGCATGGCCGCCGTTTCGGTCAGCTCCAGGGTGATGCGCTCCGGGCGCACGCCAGCCATCCGGCACTGCCCGTCGAGCTGTTCGGCCAGTCGGGCCTCGTGGAGATTGCGCGCCGACACGTTGATCGACAGGTCGATCCGGCAGCCCAGGTCGTCCCAGGCGCGCAGTTGCCCGGCCGCGGTCATGCCGATCCACTGCGTCATCTGGTCGATGCACGCCGACGACTCGGCAAACGGAATGAACTCGAGCGGCGCCACCACCCCGCGCAGCGGGTGCCGCCACCGCACCAGGGCTTCGGCCCCGGACACGGTACCGGTGCGGAGGTTCACCTTGGGTTGATACAGCAGGAAGAACTCTTGGCGGTTCATCGCGGCCGCGAAGTTGGCCACGGTCAGCCAGGGGTCTTCCATGCGGTTGGCGCGCAGGACGGCGCCCAGTTCGGCGGCGCTGAACGGCTTGGTCAGCGCGGCCGTCACGTTGAGCCCGCGGGCGGTGCCGACGCGGCGCGCGGCGTTGACGACGCTGTCGCCGACGCCGCTGACCAGGATGATGTTGGCGGCGCAGTTGTCCGAGGCCAGTTGCGACAGCAGCTCGAGGCCGTCGACGACCGGCATCTGCAGGTCCATCGCGATGTGCGTGGGCACCCAGCTGCGCACGTGTTCCAGGAAGGAGTCGGCCCCCTCGACCACGAGCGTCTGGTATCCCGCGCTCGTCGCGACCCGCGCGATGAACGCGCAGATGGACGGCTCGTCGTCGATGATCAGCAGGCGATGGCCTGACATGGACGCCTCGTCGAGTGCTTGAGGGAGAACATCGAGGCGCACGGCGGCGTGTGCGAACTCTCACCAAGCATAGGGGAATCCCCTACGCTCGGCGCGCGAAATTCGCCACGGACGAGGTCGGTTCTGCACGGATTACTGGCCCGAGGCCCGCGCGCAACGGCGGAGCTTCAGCGCTTTGCCGCGGCGGCGAGCAGGCGCGAACGAATGGTGTTGTCCGGCCGGGCCGGCCATTTGCGATCAGACAGGTAACGCCATTCGAATTCCTGGAGGCCGCCATGACCCGCTCACTTCCCGCCCTGACCCTGATTGCCACCCTCGCAACGGCCGCCATGGCCGCTGCGCAGCCCTTGGGCACATTCCGTTGGCAGCTGCAGCCCTTCTGCAATGTCGTGACGCTGGCGGTGACGCAAACCGGCAGCACCTTCCGGGTGGAAGGCACCGACGACCAGTGCGGCGCGGCGAGCGGCGCGGCCTCGGCCATCGGCACGGCCTTTCTCAATCCCGATGGCCACGTCGGCTTCGGCATCAACATCGTGGCGGCGCCCGGCGGCGGCCCGGTGCACGTCGAGGCGACGATGTCGACGACCTCGTTCAGCGGCACCTGGCGCGACAGCGCGGGACGGACGGGCGCCTTCGTGTTCACGCCCGGGGCCGGCAGCGGCGGCAGCCCCCGGCCGCCGGCCAGCGCCCTGACCGGCGTGGCCGTGGGCAGCGGGCTGGTGCTGGGCGGCACGCCCGGGCAGGAGTTCCTGACGCTGAACGGCAGCGTGGTGCGGGACATCATCGGGGTGCGCAGCCCCACGTTTGGCAGCTTGGGACTGGGTTCCGGCGCGCTTGCCAACACGGTCATTCCCGGCTACGACAACACGGCGTTTGGCGACGGCGCCCTGCGCAACACCACGACCGGCGACAACAACACCGCGGTCGGCAACGCCGTCATGGAGAGCAACACCTCCGGAGCCGGGAACACCGCCATGGGCTCGTTTGCCATGCGGCTCAACAGCGGCGGCAGCGACAACACCGCCTTCGGCAGCTCCGGCCCGAAACCGTGATGTACCAAGCGCTGCCGACGCTGCTCCTGGCGCAGGTGCGGCGGCTGGAGCACGAGCGGGCCGCACTGGCCGAGCGGGTGCGCGCGCTCGAAGCGCGCCTGGCCCTGCTCGAGAAGCGGTGAGAATCGCCGGCACGCTATACTGAGGCTCCCTGCCGGCGGCCGCAGCCGCGTGTCGCTGGCGGCACGCCGAAGGAGCAGAGACCCATCCTCTCCGCGCTGCAGAACTCACCGCATGTCGTCGCCGTCGAACTGCGCCCGCCCCGCGCCGAACTGGCGTCGGCGGCCGGCATCGACGCGTGGATCGACACCTACCACGCCATCCGCGGCTTGGTGCGCCGCGACGTGCGGGTCATGGTCACCGACAGCGCCGTCGGCGCGCAGGAGGAGAACAACCTGCGCCACCTGGTCACCAACCTGGGTCCCGACGTGCCGCGCACGAGCGTGATTCCGTTCCTGACGACCAAGCACTCGCTCGACTTCTGCCTCGGCTACGCCGACCAGGTGGTCCAGCACGGCTTCCCCGCCCTGGTCGTGCTCGGCGGCGACAAGCACGTGGGCCGGGCCCGCTCGGTCGAGCACGCCTGGCAGCTCCGCCAGCTGCTTCGCCAGCGTCATCCCGGCCTGCCGCTGGGCGGCTGGGCCAACCCGGCCGGCGACGCCGCCCGCCAGGTGGCGTTTGTCGCGGCCGGCGACTTCACCGCCGATTTCTACCTCACGCAGATCGTCTCGCACCACCGGGCGGGCGCCGTCGAAGCCTTCCTGCGCGAGGCCGATCGCCAGGGCCTGGCCGCGCCGGGCATGTTCGGCGTCTTCTACTACCGCAGCGCCCGGGCCGAGACCCTGAAGACCCTCAGCCAGTTCCTGCCGGTGCCGGTCGACGAGCTGTCGGCCGAGTTTGCCGGCGGCGCCACCCCGGTGGACGTCTGCGCCGAATCGATCCGCGTGCTCATGTCGTTGGGGGTGAAGCACTTCTACGTGAGCAACCTGCCCCTGACCCGCACCGCCGCCGTGCTCGACGCCATCCTCGACCGCGCCGGGCTCGCCACCCGGACGCGCTGACCGCATGCGTTCTATGCCTCTGTGACCGAATCGACTCCGCGCGATTCGCATATGATCTAGGGTCTTCGGCCTCCAGCCGTGGGCTCGCTTCCGAGCCCCGAGACCCGGGCCCCGAGACTCGCGAGCACCCAATGGGCACCTTCATCGACTCACTGCCAATGTCCGGCATCGTGCGCATCCGCGACATGATGTACACGATCCAGAATCCCTTCCGCCTCGATCAGGGCGACGTGAGCTTCGACGCGCCCGAGACCTTCAAGGAAGGCATGCGCAAGGCCATCGAGGCCAACCACACGCACTACCTGCCCACGCTCGGCGTGCCGCGCCTGCGTCAGCTCATCGCCGAGAAGCTGCGCGTCAAGAACGGCATCCCGGTCGGCAGCGACGACGAGATCATCGTCAGCAACGGCGGCACGCACGGCATCTACGTGGCCCTGCACGCGGTGCTCGAGCCGGGCGACGAAGTGATCTGCCCCGACCCGCTGTGGCCGCCGTCACTGGCCATCGTGCGCTCGGCGCACGCCGTGCCGGTGCAGGTGCCGGTGCACGAGTCGCTGGGCTTCCGCTGGGATCTCGACGAGCTCGAACGCGCCGTCACCGCCAAGACGCGGGCCATCTACATCAACTCGCCCACCAACCCGAGCGGCGGCGCGTTCACCCGCGCCGACCTCGAGCGCATCGCCGAGATCGCCCGGGCCCGCGACCTGTGGGTGTTCTCCGACGAAGCCTACGAGGACGTGCTCTTCTCGGGCGAGCACGTCAGCATCGCTTCGCTGCCGGGGATGTACGAGCGCACCATCCCGATCTACACCATGAGCAAGAGCTACGCGGTGACCGGGGTGCGCGTCGGCTACATCGCCATTCACGACCCGGCCATCCGCGCCCGCGCGGCCAAGCTCACGCTCTACACCGCCAGCAACGTCTGCTCGATCGCGCAGTACGGCGCCATCGGCGCGCTCGAAGGGTCGCAGGACTGCATCGCGGAGTTCAGGACCGAACTCAAGATCCGCCGCGACCTGTTCTACGCCGGCCTCGAGGACGTCGCCGGGCACGTGTTCTCGGGGAACCCGCCCGAGGGCGCCTTCTACGCCTTCGTGAAGATCAACAGCGACTGGGCGCGCGACCAGGGCTTCGACCAGGCCGAGTCGGTCTCGTGGGCCGTGGCCGAGCACCTGATCAAGCATGGGCGCGTCGGCTGCGTGCCCGGCCTCGACTTCGGTCCGGCCAGCGAAGGCTACATCCGCTTCTGCACCTGCCGCGGCCGGCAGGAACTGACCGGCGCGCTGGAATCGATGCGCGGCGTGTTCGCCGCCTCGGCGTAACCGCGCGGCGGCGCCTCTCGCCGGCCGTGGTCCCCTCGTCCACTCCGGGTCCGTCCCGCCACGCGGCGGCGGACCCGGTATGGCACAATCCCTGAATCTTGGTGCAGCTCCAGGAACCGGCGCCAGCCGCGTCACCCGGCCGGATCCTCTTCGTGGATCTCGCCAGGGCTGTGGCCGTGCTGCTGATGGTGCAGGGCCACACCATCGACGCGCTGCTCCACCCCGACTTCCGCAACAGCCTCCAGTACAACGCCTGGCTCTACCTGCGCGGCCTGACGTCGTGCACCTTCCTCTTCCTGTCGGGCGCGGCGTTCAGCCTGACCGGCCTGCGCCACTGGGACGACCAGCGCCGCTTCTCGAAGCGCTCGTCCAAGCGCGTGCGCCGGCTGGTCTTCTTCCTGGGCCTCGGCTACTTCGTGAAGTTTCCGATGGGCCGCTTCGTCGATCTGCCCTACGCCTCCGAGGAGCGCTGGCGCTCCTTCTTCGCCGTGGACGTGCTGCAGAACGTGGCCATCACCTTGCTCGGGCTGCAGCTCCTCATCGTCCTCACGCGGACGCCGCGGCGCTTCGCCGTCGCCTGCGCGGTCATCGGCGCGCTCGTCGTCGGTCTCACGCCGCTGGCCCACGGCATCGTCGGCACCGACCACCTGCCGCTCATCGTCGTGTCCTATCTGTCGCACGGCACCGGCTCGCTCTTCCCGCTCTTCCCGTGGGCGGGCTTCACGCTGTTCGGCGCCGCCTTCGGCGTGACCGCGGCCCCGTGGGCCACCCGCGATCACCTGCGGCTGCTGGCCCGCGCGCTCTTCCTCATCGGCGCGCTGCTGGCCGTCGGCGCCGGCCTGATGGGCGAGTTCGGCTGGTTCGAGTACGGGGTGCACGACTGGTGGCGCGCCAGCCCGCTGTCGTTCGTGCAGCGCTTCGGCTCGGTGCTGCTGCTGCTCTCGGTCATCGCCGCGATCGGGCACCACGTGACCCGGCTCACGCCGCCGCTCCAGGGCCTGGCCGAGGAATCGCTGCTGGTCTACGCCGTGCACGTGGCGCTGCTCTACGGCTCGCATTGGACGGTGAGTCTCGGCAGCCGGATCGGGCCGCAGCCGCCGGGCATGGTGCTGGTGTGGGTGCTCGTGATGATGGCGGCGATGACCACCCTGGCGCTCGTGTGGAACAACATCGAGCGGCTGCATCCGCGCCTGGCCGTGGCCTGCCGCTACACGACGTGGGCCGCGCTCGTCTATCCGCTGTTGTAGCCAGGCCGCCAGCGCCGGCCGGCGAGGCTGGTACAGGTGGCCGCCGATCCTGCTGCCGGCAGGCCGCGCGCTCGCCAACGCGCGCCCCGTTCCGGGTCGGCGGTTCGCGGCCGCAGGCGCGCCTTGCCCCCGGCGGTCGCGTCGGGTAGAGTCCCTGTGCCCCGGCTCCCCGGTCCGGCCGAGGTTCCTGGAGGGTTGCGCCTATGAAGCGCTTGTTGCCGCTCGTTCCGATGGTTGCCGCGCTGGCCGCCGCCGCCTCGCTCACGTTCCTGCCGCTCGAAGCGCAGACCCGCGCCACCGCCACCAACGTGCCGGTCATTCCGCACGAAGCCGTGCCCAACTTCTTCAAGAACCCGCCGGGCATCTACACCGGCGAGAACATGGGCATCGCCACCAACTCGAAGGGCAACATCTACATCTACCACCGGGCCAACGAGACGCGCCTGTTCGAGTACTCGCCCCAGGGCGCGTTCATCCGCGAGATCGGCCGCCACAACTACGGCTTCTCCTTCGCCCACTCGGTGCGGGTCGACGCCGAGGACAACATCTGGGCGGTGGACGAAGGCACCGACATGCTCATCAAGTTCAGCCCGGAAGGCCGCGTGCTGATGACCATCGGGCGGCGCGAGGACCCGGTGCAGTCGATCCTGAACATGCCGGGGAACGGCGTCTACCACGGCCGCAACGAGAAGTACCGCTTCGGCCGCCAGACCGACGTGGCCTGGGATCAGCAGGGCAACGTCTTCGTGAGCGACGGCTACTTCGATGCCCGGGTGGTGAAGTACGACAAGTTCGGCCGCTTCATCAAGGCCGTGGGCAAGCGCGGCAGCGCCAACCTCGAGTTCAACACGCCGCACTCGATTGCCACCGACTTCCAGGGCAACGTCTACGTCGGCGACCGCGGCAACGCCCGGGTGCAGGTGCTCGACAACGACCTGAACTGGAAGGCCAACTACACCAACGTCGGCAACCCGTGGGGCGTCTGCGTGTCGGGCGGACCGGGACCGAAGAACCCCGGCAAGCAGTACCTCTACTCCACCAACTCGTGGCCCGACAGCGCGCCGGCCGGACCGGCCGAGTTCACCGGCGAGGTCTACAAGATGGAGCTCGACGGCACCATCGTCGGCAAGTTCGGCCGGGCCGGCAAGGCCGCCGGCGAGTTTGCCACCATCCACCAGATGGACTGCCGCGACCCGAACGTGATCTACACCGCCGAGATCAACAACTGGCGGTCGCAGAAAATTCTATTGAAGCCGACGACGACGTCGAGCGCGGGAGGTGGCCGATGATTCGCGCCCGTCTGTTCCAGGGGCTGGCCGCGGCGCTCGTCGCCGGCGGCGCGTTGCTCGGGGCGCAGGGCGCCGTGCCGGAGATCGCGTTCGAGACCAACGCCGATCTGCTGCGCACGCCGCTCGATACCTTCGTGGGCGAAGTCGGCGGGGTCGGCGCCAATTCGAAGGGCCAGATCTTCGTCTACACCCGCACCGGCCACCCCTACGCCACGCTCGGCGACAACCGCACCTTCTTCCGCAACGGCTCGCGGCTGTTCCAGTTCGATGCCAGCGGCAAGTTCGTCCGCGAGCTCGGGCAGGACGTCTACGGCTTCAACGCCGCCATCGGCCTGCGCGTCGATCCCCAGGACAACGTCTGGACCGTCGACCGCGGCGCCAACCAGGTGGTGAAGTTCGACACCGAGGGGCGCGTGGCGCTGGTGCTCGGGCGCAAGCCGGAAACCATGGCCGTGCGGCCCGCGGCGCCGCGGCCCGAGGGCGCTCCCGCCCCGGGTGGCGGCGGCGGCGGAGCCGCCGCGGCCAATCGCCGGCCGGGCGAAGGCATCCCGGGATCGGGGCTCGTCCAGCCCACCGACGTGGCCTGGGACGCCGCCGGCAACATCTACATCTCCGATGGCCTCGGCGCCAACAACCGCGTGGTCAAACTCGACAAGGAGGGCCGCTTCATCTCCCACTGGGGCGCCACCGGATCGGGCCCCGGCGAGTTCCGCGGCGCCAAGGCCATCGCCGTCGACAAGGCCGGCGACGTCTATGTCGCCGACGCCGGCAACAAGCGCGTGCAGGTGTTCGACGGCAACGGCACCTTCAAGCGCGAGTTCGGCAACGTCGGCACGCCGCTGGCGATGTGCATGACGCGCGGCGCCACGCAGTATCTCTACATCTCGCACGCCGGCGACACCGACGGCATGGACGACGCCGCCATCTACAAGGTGCAACTCGACGGCACGGTCATCGGCAAGTTCGGCAGCGCCGGCAAGCGGCCGAAGGAGTTCGGCCTGGCCAACTCCATCGACTGCCGCAACGAGAACGAGCTGCTGATCGGCGAGCTGACCAACTGGCGCGTGCAGAAGGTCACGTTGAAAGGCGGTCGATGAGCGCGGCCGACGCCGCGCGGCGTCGGCGCGCGCGGCCCGGTGGCGCGCGCGGCCGGCGCTACTTCACGTGGCGGCCGCCGTCGACGCGGATGGTCTCTCCGGTGACGAAGTCGCTCTCGCACAGGAACACCACGGCCTTGGCCACTTCGCCCTCGCCGCCCCAGCGCCCGAGCGGCGTGGCCCGCTCCACGGCCGCGTGCGTCTCGGCGGTCGTGCCCGGCGGCGGGACGATGGGGCCGGGGGCCACGGCGTTGACCAGAATCTGATCGGCCGCCAGTTCCAGCGCCAGCGCCTCGGTGAGCGCCTTCACGCCCGCCTTGGCCACGTAGTAGGCCAGGTAGCCCGGATACCGGGGCCGGCCGCTGGCCGCGATCCAGTCGGAAAAGTTCACGATGCGCCCGCCGCCGAGCTTGCGCATGTGCGGCACCGCCGCCATGGACATCAGGAACGTGGCGCGCAGGTCGACGGCCATCTGGCGGTCCCAGTGCCCGGCCTCGAGGTCGTCGAACGGCACCTCGCGGTAGGTCGAGGCCATGTTGACCAGCACGTCGAGCCGCCCGAACGCGGCGGCCGCCTCGTTGACCGTGGCGCTGCAATCGAGGGGATCCGAGAGGTCGGCTTTCAGGGTGTGCGACCGGCGGCCCAGGGCCCGCACCCGCTCGGCGGCGCGCTCGGCCGCATCGGCCGAGGCGCGGTAGACAAACGCCACGTCGGCGCCCCGTCCCGCCAGCCTCAGGGCGACGGCGTCGCCCATGCGGGTCCCTCCAGTGATGAGTGCGGCGCGTCCGTCCAGGGTCACGTGGCCTCCCGCGGCCCTGCGGCCGCTCCCCGAATAGTACCCGGTTGGCCCTGTTATGCTCGAACGCATGGACACGCGACCGGCCGGTCGGGTCGTGGCGGCGGCGCTGGCGCTGGCCCTGGCGAGCCTCGTGCCGGCGCGCGCCGTCGACGTGCACCTCGACCCCGAGGCCATCGACCAGGCCATCGTCTTTGCGCGCCAGGCCACCCGCAGCGAGCGCGCCGCGTTCCACGAGGGCTACCTGCGCTCTCCCGGGGACCAGGTGCGGCGCATCTCGATCGTGACCGAGTACCGCCGCGTCGTCCTGCTGATGGAAGAAAAGATGCGGGTGCTCGACCGGAACTACGGCGTGCGTCAGATGACCGAGGCCCTCACGCCCTACCGCGGCCTGGTCGAGATCATCGTCGAACTGCAGTTCCACCCGCAGAACAGCTACGTGCGCGTGCCGCTCGTGGACGTGCTGCTGGTGCCGCTCGACGTCCCGGACGCGGCCACGCCGCTCGTCGCCGAGGCCACCGACCGGCGGCCCCGCTTCGGCCTCTTCTGGGAGCCGACGCCGGCCGACGCCCCGTGGTGGCCGTTCCCGCCGCCGACGACGCCGGTGCTGGGCGGAACCGAGCCGCTCACCGGCGGCTGGGTGCACGCGCGCTTCGCCGCCGCCGGCTTCAAGCGCGGCCGCTACGAGGCGGCGGTCAAGAACGGGGCCGAGAGCCTCGGGCGCGCGCCTTTCGACTTCGGCGCCATCCGGTAGCCCCGGCGGGTGTGTCACAATCGCCGGGTCTTGGCTCGCCGGCGTCCCCTGTCGCCATCGCAGTTCCTCGCCTTCAGTTTCCTGGCCTTCATCGCCATCGGCGGCGGGCTGCTGTCGCTGCCCCTGGCCCACGCCGAAGGCCGGCACTACGGGATCCTCGACGCCTTCTTCACCTCGGTCTCGGCGGTCTGCGTAACCGGCCTCATCGTCATCGACACGCCGGTAGACCTCTCGGTCTTCGGCCAGGTCGTGGTCATGCTGCTCATCCAGGCCGGCGGGCTCGGCTACATGACCCTGAGCACGGTGTTTGCCGCGGCGCTCGGCCGCTCGGTCACCCTGCAGGAACGGATCACGCTGCAGGAAGCGCTCAACGCCAAGGACATGGAAGGCCTGGTGCGCTTTGCCGGCACGGTGCTGAAGCTCACGCTCGGCTTCGAGCTCACCGGCGCGGCTATCCTCACCTTCTGGTGGGCGCCGACCTTCGGCTTCGGCCAGGCGGCCTGGTACGGCTTGTTCCACTCGGTGTCGGCGTTCAACAACGCCGGCTTCGCCCTGTGGAGCAGCAACCTCATCCCGTGGCGCGGCGACTGGGTGGTGAACCTGGTCATCACCGGCCTGGTCATCGCCGGCGGTCTCGGCTTCTTCGTGTGGGCGGAGCTGCTGCGCGGGCGCACGCAGCGGGTGAAGCTGTCGGTGCACACGCGGCTGGTGCTGCTGGCGACCGGGCTGCTGCTGGTCGGCGGCACCCTGGCGCTGCTGGCCCTGGAATGGAACAACGCCGCCACGCTGGCCGGCCTGCCGGTTGGCGAGAAGGTGCTGGCCGCGTGGTTCCAGTCGGTCGCCACGCGCACGGCCGGCTTCAACACCATCGACATCGGGGTCATGACCGCCCCGTCGCTCTTCGTGATCATGGCCCTGATGTTCATCGGCGCCTCGCCCGGCGGCACCGGCGGCGGCGTGAAGACCTCGACCTTCGCGATTACGCTGGCGGCGCTGTGGTCGACCGTCCGCGGCGAAAACGACACGGTGATCTTCAAGCGGCGTCTGGCCCCGGAGCTCGTGGCCAAGGCGTTCTTCGTCTCGCTCATCGCCTTCGTGACCATGAACGCGGCGGCCTGGCTGATCCTGCTCACGCAGGGCCGCGGCCTGCTGCCGACGCTCTTCGAAACCACGTCGGCCTTCGGCACGGTCGGACTGTCGATGAGTGAGAACGGCGCCCCGGTGAGCCTCGCGGCGTTCTTCACCCCGGTCGGCAAGCTGCTGGTGATGGCGATGATGTTCATCGGCCGGCTCGGTCCGCTGACGCTGGCCATCGCCGTGGCCCGGCGCAACTCCGCGCAGGCCAAGCTCCGGTATCCGGAAGGCAAGATTCTCGTCGGGTAGCACACATGGCCAAACGAACCTTCGCGGTGATCGGCCTCGGGCGCTTCGGCGCCGCGATGGCCACGACCCTGTCGCAGCTCGGACACGAGGTGATCGGCATCGACGGCAGCGACGACCGGGTCACGGCGCTGGCCGACCAGGTGTCGCAGACGGTGCGCCTCGACGCCACCGACGAGCGGGCCCTCAGGGCCGCCGGCATCCAGGACGTGGACGTGGCGGTCGTGTCGATCGGCGAGAACATCGAGTCGAGCCTGCTCGTCGTGACCCTGGTCAAGGAGCTCGGCATCGAGAACATCGTGGCCAAGGCGGTCACGCCGCTGCACGGGCGCATCCTCGAGAAGCTCGGCGTCACCCGCGTGGTGTTCCCGGAACGCGAAATGGCGGTGCGCATCGCCCACAGCCTGGTCATCCCCAACGTGCTCGACTACATCGAGCTGTCGGGCGACTTCTCGATCGTGGAGGTGCCGGCGCCGGCCGACTTCTTCGGCAAGACCCTGCGCGACATCGGCCTGCGGGCCCGCTTCGGCCTGACCACCATCGCCATCAAGCGCACCTCCAAGACCGGCCACGGCGACTTCACCACGGTGTCGCCGGGCCCCGACGACGTGGTCCAGCAAGGCGACATCCTGGCGCTGCTCGGCAGCAACGAGCGGCTGGGCCAGCTGGAGAAGATGTTGAAGTCGGCCAAGACGCCGCACTGAGTCCCGCGGCCTTACCATCGGCGTAAGGCCTTTCGGACGGCGTAAGTCCGCGGCCCCTCGCGGCGGCGTCTTCGCCCATAATCCGGTGACTAGGCGCCGGCGCGCTGGTGGCGCGAATCATGCGACTGGGGCCGGGTTGCCACGGTCGATTCGGCTGTTCAACCGGACGACGTTTCAAGGAGATTCCCAATGCGACCAACGATCAAGTGCCTGTTTACCGCCGCCGCCCTGGTGCTGGGGGCCAGCGCCCAGGCCGATGCCCAGACGCTGCGTCTCACCGCGGTGCTGTCAGGCGCGAACGAAACCCCGGCCATCGTCGTGACCGGCGCCACCGGCACGGCCGAAGTGTTCGTGAACCTGGCCACCCAGAAGGTCACCTACACCGTGAACGTGTTCAACCTGCCGAGCGGCGCGACCGGCGGCCACTTCCACGTCGGCGGCCCCGGCGCGGCCGGCCCGGTGGTCGTCGACCTGGCGCCGCCGCCAAACATCTCGAACGACTTCTCGCTGCGCGGCACGGCCGATTCGGCCAGCCTGCGGCCGCGCGCCGAGCAGGGCATCCGCACCTGGGAGGACTTCATCCAGGCCCTCGTGGGCGGCCAGGTCTACGTCAACATCCACAGCGCGGTGAACCCCGGCGGCGAGACCCGCGGGCAGCTCACCGTCGTCCCCGAGTAACCGCACCCTCCGGCCGGCCCGCCCCCGGGGCGGGCCGCGTTCCCTGGCCGTCCTTCGCGGCAGCCGGGCTGGCGGCATATACTCGACCGGATGAAACTGTCGGTCGTGATGCCCTGCTACAACGAGCGGGGCACGATTCGAGAAATCGTCGCGCGCGTGCAGGCGGTCGACCTCGGCGGCGTCGACCTCGACATCATCATCGTCGACGACGGCTCGACCGACGGCACCCGCGACATCCTGGCCACGCTCGACGGGCACGGCGGCGTGCGCGTCTTCCTCCAGCCGACCAACCAGGGCAAGGGCGCGGCCGTGGCCCGCGGCTTCCGCGAAGCCCTCGGCGACTTCGTCATCATCCAGGACGCCGACCTCGAGTACGACCCGCGGGAATATCCCCTGCTGCTCCGCCCCATCCTCGACGGCAACGCCGATGTCGTCTACGGCTCGCGCTTCCTCGGCGCCCAGGGCGGCCACCGCGTGCTCTACTTCTGGCACTCGGTCGGCAACCGGCTGCTGACGCTGCTCTCGAACGCCGTCACCGACCTGAACCTCACCGACATGGAGACCTGCTACAAGGTCTTCGTGCGCGACGTGGCCCGGCGCCTCGACCTGCAGTCGCGCGACTTCGGCATCGAGCCCGAGATCACCTGCAAGGTGGCGCGGCTGCGGGCCCGCGTCTACGAAGTGCCGATCACCTACAACGGGCGCACCTACGAAGAGGGCAAGAAGATCGGGCTCAAGGACGCCTTCAAGGCGGTCTACACCCTGGCCCGCTTCGCCCGCTGGACCCCGACGCCGCCATGACCCTGTCGGTGGTGATGCCCTGCTACAACGAGCAGGCAACGATTCGGGAGATCGTGGCGCGCGTCCAGGCCGTGACTCTCGACGGGGTCGACAAGGAAATCCTGATCGTCGACGACGGTTCCCGGGACGGCACCCGCGACATCCTGGCCACGCTCGACGGGCACGGCGGCGTGCGCGTCTTCCTCCAGCCGACCAACCAGGGCAAAGGCGCGGCCGTGGCCCGCGGCTTCCGCGAAGCCACCGGCGATTTCATCATCGTCCAGGACGCCGACCTGGAGTACGACCCGCGCGAGTATCCGCTGCTGCTCCGGCCCATCCTCGAAGGCAACGCCGATGTCGTCTACGGCTCGCGCTTCCTCGGCTCGCCGGGCGGCCACCGCGTGCTCTACTTCTGGCATTCGATCGGCAACCGGCTGCTGACGCTGCTCTCGAACGCCATCACCGATCTGAACCTCACCGACATGGAGACCTGCTACAAGGTCTTCGTGCGCGACGTGGCCCAGCGCCTCGACCTGCAATCGCGCGACTTCGGCATCGAACCCGAGATCACCTGCAAGGTGGCGCGGATGCGGGCCCGCGTCTACGAGGTGCCGATCAGCTACAACGGGCGCACCTACGAAGAAGGCAAGAAGATCGGGCTCAAGGACGCCTTCAAGGCGGTTTATACGCTGTTGCGCTTCGCGCGCTGGGAAGCGCCGGAAGGCGACGTCGGCGCCAAGACCCTGCGGCGCATGGCCGGGCTCAGCGCCTACAACAAGTGGCTGCACGACCGCTTCGATGCCTTCCTCGGGCGGCGTATCCTGGAGGTGGGCTCGGGCGTCGGCAACCAGACGCGCTACTTCGCCGATCGCGAGCGCGTGGTGGCGTCGGATATCGAGGCCCACTACCTGCGTGAACTGCGCCGCCGCTTCGAGGACCAGCCGCACATCCGCATCGCCTCGTTCTCGTTCCCGCTCTCGGCCGAGAGCCGGGCCGACCTGCGCGGCGAGCGCATCGACTCGATCGTCTGCATGAACGTGCTGGAGCACATCGAACACGATCGCGAGACGCTGCAGGACTTCGCCTCGGTGCTCGAACCGGGCGGCCGCCTGGTCCTGCTCGTGCCGGCCATGCCCGCGCTCTACGGCACGCTCGACCGCGCCCTGCGGCACTTCCGCCGCTACGATCGCGACGGCCTGGCGCGGCTCGTCACCGAGGCCGGCTTCGACGTCGGCGAGATCCGCTTCCTGAATCGCCTCGGCGTGGCCGGGTGGTGGCTCAATTCGCGGGTGCTGCGCCGCACCGTGCTGCCCAAGGGCCAGCTGGCCGCCTTCAAGTGGCTGATGCCGCTGCTGAAGCGCGAGGAGACGCATCCGCCGCCCTTCGGCATGTCGCTGCTGGTGCTCGCCACCAAGCGCTGAAATCCCGTGGCGCCGCATTCCCGGCCTCGCGCCCACGCCTGGATCGTGGCCGCGGCCTACCTCGGCGTCACCATCATCACCAGCTGGCCGCTCGTCACCAGGCTCACGACCAGCCTGGCCGGCGACTACGGCGACTCGGCGTTCATCGCCTGGGTCATGGGCTGGGTGGCCCGGCATCTCACCGCCCTGCTCCAGGGCGACAGCGGCGCGTGGGCGGCGATGTGGCAGGCGCCCATCTTCGCGCCCGAACCGTCGACGCTGGCCTACTCCGAGCACTTCACCGCCCAGGCCGCGCAGGCGCTGCCGGTCTACTGGCTGACCGGCAACCCGCTGCTCGCCTATAACCTGCTGCACCTGGCGGCGTTCGTCCTGACGGCCCTGGCCGCGCATCTGCTGACGCACCGCTTCACCGGCAGCCACGCGGCCGGCGCCGTGGCCGGCCTGACCTTCGCCTTCAGCCACTATCGCCTCGACTGGTCGCTGGCGCACCTGCAGACGCTGTCGGTGCACTGGTGGATCTTCGCGCTCCTCGCGCTCGACCTTTTCGCCGCAACGGGCGGCTTGTGGGCGCTGGCCGGGGCCGCCGCCGGCATCGTCGCGCTGAGCCTGTCGTCCACCTACCTGATGGCCTTCTCGGCGCTCTTCACTCCGCTCTTCGCGGTGTGGGCGCTGGCCCGGCACGGCCGGCTGCGCGACCCGCGCCGCTGGCTGGGGCTGGCCGCCGCCGGCGCCGTGTCGGTCGGGTGCGTGTGGCCCTTCGTGCGGCCCTATCTGGCGATGCGCCAGGCGCTCGACTTCACGCGGACGCTGCCCGAGGTGATGGGCAACTCGGTGACCCTGGCCGGCTACTGGGGCGAGATGCCGTGGCTGGGGCCGGTGCTGGCGATGGCCGCCCTGGGCGTCGCCGCTCGGCCCGGAGCGGACGCGCGCGAACTGTCGCGCGCCGCCAAGCTGGGCCTGCTGGCGATGGCGCTGGCGGCGGTGCTCCTGTCGCTCGGCCCGATCATCGCCGTCGGCGCGGCCACGCTGCCCGGCCCCTACGGCGTGCTCTTCACCTACATTCCGGGCTTCCAGGGGCTGCGCGTGGCCCACCGCTTCGCGGTCATCGGCCTGCTCTTCCTGTCGGTGCTTGCCGGCGTCGGCGCGGCGCGGCTGGCGCGGCGTCGCGTGGGCCTGGCGGCGGTGATCGTGCTGACGGGGCTGGCGACGCGCACGGCGTGGACCCGTCCCTACCCCATCGACCTGCCGCTCGGGACCCACGAACTGGCGGCTATTCCCGACTACCTGCGGCCGACGGCGGTCACGCCCGCCATCTACCGCTTCGCGCGGACGCTGCCGGCCACGGCCGTGCTCGTCGAGCTGCCGTTCGGCGACATCGGCTACGAAATCCGCTACACGTTCTTCACGCTGGCGCACGACCGGCGGACGCTGAACGGCTACAGCGGCGTCCAGCCGCCCAGCTACCTGGCGCGCCTGCCGGTGCTGCGCGTGCCATTGGCCGACCTGGATGCATCGTGGCGGGCGCTGAGGCCGGCCACGCACGTCGTCGTCCATACCGGCGGCTGGACCGACGACACCGGGCAGCGCCTGCGCGACTGGCTCGAGACCCGCGGCGCGCGCGCAGTGGCCGACACCGGCGGCGCGTGGCTCTACCAGCTGCCCTGACGGGGCTCTCTCCGGTCGAGGCAAACGAGAAACGGCCGGTGAGGCGTGAGCCCCACCGGCCGTTGCAGTGCTTCTTCAGCCCGGAACCGAGGTCCCGGCTAAGGTGCTACGCCAGCACCTTGATGACGACGCGGCGGTTCTGCGAGCGGTTGTCGCGCGTCTTGTTGTCGGTCACCGGCTTTTCTTCGCCGAAGCTGATGGCGTTCATCTTGTGGAGCGGCACCTGGTGCTGCTCGTAGAGATAACGCTTCACGGCTTCCGCGCGGGCCAGGCCGAGCGACTCGTTGAAGCGGGCGTCGCCGACGCTGTCGGTGTGGCCTTCGATTTCGACCCAGATGGCCGACTTCTGCGACTTCACCTGCGCCACCATGGCGTCGAGGGCGGCCTTGGCTTCATCCGAGAGCTTGGCAACGCCGCTCCGGAACTTGGCCTGGTCGTCGGTGAGCACGGTTTCGAAGATCAGCTTACGGGTGGATGCTTCCACCGCGTCGGCCTTGGCCACGGCGGTCTTGCCGACTTCCATGGCCTGGGTGCCGGTGGACTGCGCCGTCTTGGCCGCGTCGTTGGCCTGCTGGGCCGACTGGCCGGCGGCGGCCGCCTTGGTGTCGACCTCGCCGAGCTTCTGCTCGGCGGCGCGCACGCGCTGCTGGGTTTCTTCGAGCGACGTGCCCATGGTGGTCACCTTGTCGTTGACCTGACCGACTTCGGTCCGGACGAACTTCTTGGTGGCGCACGCGGGGGCGACGGCGAGGGTCACGGCAAAACAGCTGACGACGAACATTGACTTCTTCATGATGGGGTCCTCCTGAGACGCCTTATTCACTAATGGCTTGCGGCCACTAGAACTCGTTGCTCTGCGTGCCGGCGACGTAACCACCGCGCGCCCGAACCGTCAGGTTCTTCTTGGTCGTCCGAATCTCGATCGGGTGCCACCCGGCACCCGTGCCCGGCTCGAACGCGATCAAATACTGCTGACGCAGCTCGCGTACCACCTGCCGAGCCACCCGGGCGGTGTCGGCCGTCGTGCTTGCATAGAACAGCTCGCCGCCCGTCCACGAGGCCAGGTCGCCGAGCGTTCCCACTGACGTCGGCACCTTGCCGACGAGTTCCGGACGGCGGTTCTCGTCCGGGTTGTCGATGGGCAGCACGACCGCCACGATGTAGACCGGCACGTCGATCTCGCTGGCGATGCCGGACACCTCGGCGGGGGTCAGGCGGCTGGCCGTGTCGATGCCGTCGGTGAGGACGATGATGGCCCGGCGGCCGTTGGCCCGCGACTCGATGCGCTTGGCCGTGTCGGCAATGGCGTCGTGCAGCGAAGTGGCCCCGAACGGATCGACCTCCCCCAGCGCACCTTGCAGGGCGCGCGTATCGACCGTAAACGGGGCCACCTCGTGCAGCCGGCTGTCAAAAGCAAACAGCGCGGCTTCGTCGCGGCCGTGCTCCAGCGAGGAGAGCACGTGGTATGCCGCAAATCGTGCGGCAAGCGCTCTGGACGCGATGTCCATGCTGCCGCTGACGTCAAACAGGATGGCGACGCTGATCGGCGCCGCCTCGGTCCGGAACTCGGCGATCTGCCGCCGCACGCCCCGGTCGAACACCTCGAAGTCGGCCTTGTCCAGGTCGGACACGGCCCGTCCGCGCCGATCGCGGACGGTCGCGCTGACGGTCACCAGGTCCACGCCCGAGCGGAAGATGCCGGCCGGCTGGTCCTGGGGCTCCTGGGCGCTGATTCGCTCAGCTGCCGGAACCGCCATCAAGGCGACGAATGAGGCGACGAATGCCCGCTTCATGCTCCTTACCATAACAACCCCCGTGCCATATTGATTAAGTGCTGCATCTAAAGGACTTAGCCAACCATTGCCGGGTTGGATACGGGGTCTCGTGGGGTGTTCCACCGTGTAAAACTTACGTGGGGTATGTAAGGACGCGCCCTTTCGGACCCTTGGCGGGGATGCGGTGGACATTTTGGCACCGACACGGCGCCCATCTCCGGTGGCTGTTAAGATCGCCGGCGTCATGAACACAACGGTTTCCGCCTCGATTCGCCCGGCCCAGCGCGTCAGCCGCTTCACCTACGCGATCCGCCAGGTGGTGGTGGAGGCCAAGAAGGTCGAGGCCGCCGGCCGGACGGTGCGCTACCTCAACATCGGCGATCCCAACGCCTTCGGCTTCCTGACCCCGCCGCACCTCATCGAGGCGGTCGAGCGGGCCATGCGCGACGGCCACAACGGCTACACCGCCTCGGTCGGCATCGCCCCGGCCCGCGAGGCCGCGGCCGCCGACTTCGCGCGGCGCGGCGTCGAGGTCTCGCCCGATCGCGTGCTCATCACCTCGGGCACGTCCGAGGGCATCGAGCTGGCGCTCACGGCCATCGTCGACGAGGGCGAAGACGTGCTCGTGCCGTCGCCCACCTATCCGCTCTACACGGCGGTACTGGCGAAGATCGGCGCCAACCCCGTCTACTACCGCACCGACCCGGAGCGCGGCTGGCTGCCCGACCTCGATCACATGGCGCGCGCCATCACCGCCAAGACCCGGGCGCTCGTGCTCATCGATCCCAACAACCCGACCGGCGCCGTCTATCCCGAGGACGTGCGCCGGCAACTGGTGGACTTCGCGCTGAGCCACGGCCTGGTCATCCTGGCCGACGAGGTCTACGGCGATCTCGGCTTCGACGGGCCGGTGCCGCCGCTGGCGGCGATGGCGCCCGAGGCGCCGATCCTCTCCTACTCGAGTCTGTCGAAGGCCTACCTGGCCCCGGGCTGGCGGGCCGGCTGGATGGCGGTGGCGCCGACGCCGCGGCTCGACGACGCGCTGGCCGCCATCAAGAAGCTGGCCGACGGGCGGCTGTGCAGCCCCGGGCCGATGCAGTACGCCGTGACTGCCGCCCTGAACGGCGACCGTTCGCACCAGATCGCCTTCCGGCAGGCGCTGCGGGTGCGCGCGGAACTGACGACCCAGCGCTTCAACGCCATGCCCGGCATGTCGGTCGTGGCGCCGCAGGCGGCGTTCTACGCCATGCCGCGGGTGACCCTGCCGCCGGGCAAGACCGACGAGGACTTCGTCTACGGGCTGCTCCGCGCCAAGGGCATCCTGGTGCGTGCACGGCTCGGGCTTCGGGCTGCCGGCCGACGGCGGCTACTTCCGCGTCGTGTTCCTGGCCTCGCCCGAGGAGCTCGGCTCGATCTACGACGAGATCGCCGACTACGCGCGGGAGTTCACGCAGGCCTGAGGCGTGACCATCCTGTCCGCACGTTTCCGCCAGACGACGCTGGCCGCCGCGGCCTACGTCGCCCTCACGATCGTGATGACCTGGCCGATCGCGCGCGGCCTCGGCAGCGACGTGCCCGCCGACCTCGGCGACTCGCTGCTCAACATGTGGATCATGGCGTGGGTGGCCGAAGGCGCCGCGGCCATGCTGCACGGCACGATGTCGTTTGCCGACCTGTGGAACGCCAACATCTTCCATCCGTCGAGCGCGGCGCTGACGTTCTCCGAACACCTCGTGCCGCAGGCGCTGCAGGGCGCGCCGATCTTCCTGGCCACCGGCAACATCGTGCTCGCCTACAACCTCGTCTTCCTGGCGACGTTCGCGCTGTCGGGACTCGGCGTCTTCTTGTTCGTGCGCGAGATCACCGGCAGCGCGGCGGCGGCCTTCGTGGCTGGGCTGTTCTACGGCTTCGCGCCCTACCGGCTCGGCCAGTTCCCGCACATCCAGACGCTGTCGTCGCAGTGGATGCCGTTTGCGCTGTACGGGATGCGCCGCTACTTCGACACCGGACGGCGGGGGCCGCTCGCGTGGGGCACGGCTGCGTTCGTCGCGCAGGGCCTGTCGACCGGCTACTACCTGTTCTTCTTCGCCCCGGTGCTGCTCGGCTACGCGTTATGGGAGATGTGGACGCGCCGGCGCCTCCGCGACCGCTCGACCTGGGCGGCGATGATCGCCAGCGGCGGGGTGGCGGTGGCGTGCATGCTGCCGTTCCTGCTGCCCTACGCCGAAGCCCGCGCGCACTACGGCTTCACCCGGCCCTACGAAGAAGTGCTGGCGTTCTCGGCGAACCTGCTGGCGTATGTCAACGCGCCGCCGCAACTGCACTTCTGGGGCGGCATTCTCAATCGGCACCCGCAGCCCGAGGGCGACCTGTTCCCCGGCGCGGTGCCGCTGGCGTTGGCGCTGGCGGCCTTTGCGGCGTGGCTCTTCCGCTATGTCACCGTGGCGCGGACCGTGCCGCTCGCCGATCATCCCCGCGGCAGGACCCTGCTGCGCTGGCTGCTCATCGCCGCCGCCGTCGCCGCCGTTGCGGCCGTGCTGATCGCGCTCACCGGCGGCTTCTCGTGGGATCTGGCCGGGCTGCCGGTGCGCGTGACGAGCGTGCGGCGGGCGCTCAAGTGGCTGATCTTCTTCGCCGTGAGCGCGCTCGTCGTCGCGGCGCGGTTGCGCATACGAGCCTTGCCGCCGGGCCGCGACCTCACGCCTTTCTTCGTCGCTGCCGCGGTCTTCGCCGTGTGGATGTCGCTCGGGCCGCAGCCGCGGGTCGGCGCCGTGCGGCTGGAGGGCATCAGCCTCTACGGCGTGTTCTTCGACTGGGTCCCGGGCTACGACGGGCTGCGGGTGCCGGCGCGCTTTGCCATGGTGGCGGCGCTGGCCCTGGCCCTGGCCGGCGCGTCCGCGCTGGCCGCGATTGCCCGCTGGCGGCGCGCCGGAACGATCACGCTCACGCTGATCGGCGTGCTGTTCCTGGCCGAGGCCTACGCCGCGCCCGCAGCCATGAACCTGACGTGGTCGTCGGGCCCGCGCTACGCCGAGCCGTGGCCGGCGGTGTATCGCCTCAACGAGGGGCCGCTGGCCTATCGGCACGTGCTGTTGATGCCCGCCGACACGGTGCTGCTGGAGCTGCCGTTCGGCGAACCGGCCTGGGACCTGCGCTTCGTCTACTACGCCGGACTGCATGGGAAGCCGATTATCAATGGTTACAGCGGCTACTTCCCCGACGGCTATCGCGGACGCGCGGCCCGGCTGGCGAATGTGTGGCGCGACGGCGAGGCCGCGTGGACCGCGCTGACGAGCGCGGGCGCATCGCACGTGCTGGTGCACGAGAGCGGCTACACCTCGCCCGAAGGCCCGGCCATCTCCAGGTGGCTGCTGAGCCGAGGCGCGCGCCCGGCCGTCGAGTTCAGCGACGGCGACAAACTGTTCGCGTTGCCGCGCCGCTGACGCAGCTCCGCCCGGCGCGCGAGGGGCACGCGAGCGGCACGCCGACGGGCTCGGCGCGGTTTTCGTGGACGTCGTGAAGCGTTCGTCGGGTGTCTAATCGGCAGCCGCCACGATTTCGTGATCGCGTGCGCTACAACTGAACGAATGCGAACGCCGCCGAGAGTCGTCGTGGCCGGCGGCGCGGTCACGGTGCTGCACGTCCTGCCGCACATTTCCCGCCTCGCCGCCGCCCGCATGAGTACTGGCACATCCGTCGCACTGTCCGCGATGAATGAACTTCTCGTGGACGCGTCGCGGCGCCCTGCTCCCGATCCTCGTGGCCGCCATGCTCGCGGCACCGCGTGACGGCGCGATCGCGCAGTCGTCACTGCCGTCGCTCTTCGTCGAGAGCGCGCGTGGTCCGGTGGCGCGCGAGGCCGGGCGGCCGAACACTGTGCGCGCCCGGCGGCTCGCGGTGCGCACCGATCTGTTGACGGCGGCGCTGGCGCCCGGCCGGAGCGCCGCGGCGCCCTTCGTCCTCAATCTCTTCCCTGACGTGGTCCTCACCCTCGTGCGCGAGCGGCTCGAGCGCGACGCGTCCGGACACACGACCTGGGTCGGCACGGTTGCCGGTGATGCCGAGAGCATGGCCGCCTTGACCTGGAACGGCCGCACGCTCGTTGGCGACGTGGTGACGCGCGGTGTGGCCTACGACATCAGCGCCGACGGCGTCGGGGCGGTGTCGGTCGGCGAGCGCGTGGCGCCGGAGATCCCCGTCGAGCTGGCACCGCGCCGGCCCGCGCGCTTTGCCGACGAGCGCTCCCCGCTGGTCGGCCGCGGACGGCAGCACGGCGGCCATCGACCTGCTGGTGCTCTACACCCCCGCCGCGCGCCAGCGGGCCGGCGGGGACGCGCAGGTCCTGGCGCAGCTCGCCAACGCCGTCGCGGTCACCAACGCCGCCCTTCAGCGCAGCGGCATCAACGCCGTGCTGTCGGCCGTGGGCCTCGAGGAGTTGCCCTACGTCGAGGCGGCCGGTATCGGCTCCGATCTGTCGGCCATCAGCCTCGGCGGCGCGATGAGCGCGATGGTCGAAGCCAGGCGCGCGGCGCTGGGCGCCGACCTCGTGGCGCTCGTGACCGGACGCGCCTCGTCGTCGGGCGGCTGCGGCACGGCGTGGATGGGCCCGTCGACGAGCTCGGCCTACAGCGTCAGCGAGCATGCGTGTCTCTATGCCGGGCAGTGGTCGTTCGCGCACGAGATCGGCCACAACCTCGGTGCTGATCATGCGCCTGGCGACGGCTCGCCGGTCGGCGCGAGCTACGCGCGCGGCTACCGCGACGGCAGCATCCGCACGCTGATGGCCTACGCCGTCTACGGGTCGAAACCGCGCATCCTCAACTTCTCGAGTCCGGCCGTCCGCGAGCCGGCGGTCACCGGGCTGCCCACGGGCAGCAGCTTGCAGGACAACGCGCGGCGTCTCCGCGAAACGGTGGCGGCCGTGGCCGCATACCTGCCGGGCAACGCCGGACAGAACGCGCCGGCGACGCCGACGGGCTTGACCGGCAATGTCTTCGGCCAGACCGTGGCCTTGTCGTGGACGCCGGTGGCCAACGCCTCCTCGTATGTGGTGCAGGGCGGCGGCGCGCCCGGCGACGCCGCCGCGTTCAGCAGCACCGTGACCGGCGCGGAGATCACGGGCGTGCTCGCGCCCGGCACCTACTACTGGCGCGTGCGCGCGCAGAACGCGCACGGCACGAGCGCCGCGGCAGCCGAATCCGTCTTCACCGTGCCGGAGCTCGCCGCGACGGCCCCGGCCGCGCCGGCTGGCTTCGTCGTCCAGGCGATCGGGTCCACCGTGTCGCTGTCGTGGGCGGCGGGCGGCGGCAGCGTGTCGTCGTACGAACTCGAAGGCGGACCGAGCCAGGGTTCGGCGGCCTACGGGCGCATCGCGTCGACGCAGACGTCGCTGAGTCTTCGCGACGTGCCGAACGGCACCTACTACCTGCGCGTGCGCGCGGTCGGCCCGGGCGGCACGAGCGCGCCCTCGGCCGACGTCGTCGTGACGGTCGGACCGTCGTGCGCGCTCCCCGGAATCGGCACGCTCACCGCCAGTGTGGTCAACGGCACGGTCACCCTCCACTGGACGGCGCCGCCGGGCACCGGACCCTTCACCTACAACCTCGCCGTGGGCAGCACCGCCGGCGGGAGCGAGCACGGCGTCTACGCGATGGGCGCGGCCACCGCGGTCGCCGCGACGCCATCGCCCGGCACTTACTTCGTGCGGATAGCGGCCGCCAACGCGTGCGGCGTGGGCGGCCCATCGGCGGAGGCCGCCGTCACCGTTCCGTAGCCGGTCATCGCGACGGGACGCGGCGATAAAGCCGCAGCTCGAGGGCGGGATGGCGCGATTCCGAGACGAGCGCGAACGCCGCCGGCAGTGCGGCCAGCACGCGCGCGGCGGGCTCCCCTGGCTCGTCGCGGTTCATCCACCAGGTGCGGTCGGCGATGACCCAGAGCCGGTCGCAGCCGGCCAGGCCCTCCGGGAGCGCCGCCAGCGGCACGGCGCGCGGCCGCTCGCGGTCGCGGTAGTAGACGTCCCACGGCAGCGGCATGGCGTCGTTCCAGATGGCCGGACGGACGACGGCGCAGTCGCCGCGCCGTGACGCGTCGGCCAGCGGCGCCAGCGCGGCGCGGTAATCGGGTTTGGTCGGCACGGTGTAGTTCGCGCGGAGCGCGACGGCCGACCAGCCCAGCGCCACGGCCAGCCACGCCGCGCGCGCCGCGCGCCGCTGGAAGCAGATCTGCCAGGCGACGGCGACGGCCAGGTAGTAGCCGGGCACGGCAAACGAGTAGTGGCGATAGTTGAAGGTGGCTCCGAGCCCGCCAAACAGCATGGCCATGGCCACGGGCAGCGCCGCCAGCAGACAGCCGAGCACTAGCCCCTGCCGCGCCAGCAGCGCCGCACCGGTCGCTGGCCCCGCCGTGGCGCCGCTCACGCTCGTCACCGCCACGGCCACCACGATCGGCACGGTGAAGATGGCCAGCCCCAGCGCGACGGTGGCCGCCGACGACGGCCCCTCCACCGATTCCAGCTTTCCGTTGTTGAACCGGTTCACGGCCATGACCGGCGCCAGCAGGCTCGGCCGCTCGCTGACATCGCGTGCCCGGAACATCCGCTCCGGCCGCGCTTCCGGGCTCGATTGCAGGGCCAGCGGCCACGGCGCGTAGGCGGCCGCGGCGAGCCCGGCCGCCAGCGCCAGCCGCCGCAGCACGAGCGGGGAGTAGCAGCGCCGGAACAGGAGCCAGTAGAGCCCCAGCGCCATCACCGTCGCGGCGCCGTAGTAGTGCGTGGCCAGCAGCAGGAGCGTCGCGGCGGCAAACGCCGCCGTCCGGAGCAGCGTCGGGCGGGCGAGGAGGGCCATGAAGGTGACGGCCGCCACCAGCGACAGGAACTGCGCGGCCATGTAGGCGCGGGCTTCCTGCGAGAAGTAGACGGCGATCTGCGACACCGCCAGGAGGAGCGCCGCGCACAAGGCCGTCGGCCGATCGGCGACGCGGCGAGCGAGCCCGTAGAGCAGCGGAATCGACAGCGTGCCGAGCACAGCCGAGAGCAGCCGCGCCTCGCTGGCGCCGAATCCGGTGAGGGCGAACCATCCGTGCAGCAGCCAGTAGTGCAGCGGGGGGTGACGTCCGCCCTCGAGCACCAGGGCGTCAAACAGCGCGCCCCACGGTTTCACCGAGTGCGCGATGGTGAAGGACTCGTCGTACCAGACGCTTTGCGCGTCCAGACGGTAGAGGCGCAGGGCCAGACCCGCCAGCACGATCGCCGTCAAGGCCAGACCGGCGGCCCGACCGGCCCCGGCAGGACGGATCCGTCGTTTCGCTCTTGTTTCGTCGCCGCGGCCGTGAGGTAATCGGGCGCTCATCGTTTGTCCCCAGTCTGACCGGGATTTGCCCATGCTGACTTTCACGAAGCGCATCACCAGGCCGCTGGCCTACGCCCTGACCGCCGCCGCCCTGCTCTCGTCCACCGAATTCCGGCCCCGGGCCGCCGGCCCGATTGCCGGGCGGGTGTTCGAGGACTTCAACGGCAACGGCGTCTTCGACACGGCCATCACGTTCGTCAACGACGGCGGGTTCGGCGTCACCCCGGCCGCCGTCGACCGCGGCCGCGCCGGCGTCGAGGTGCGCGCCTACGATGCCGCCGGCCTGCTGCAAGGAGGGCCGGCCCTCACCGACGCGGCCGGGCTCTATTCCCTGGCCACGAGCGGCACCGGCCCGTATCGGGTCGAGTTCACGAACCTGCCGGCGGGCTATCAGCCCTCGGCGACAGCGCCCGGCGCCACCGGCAACGCGTCCACCGTGCAGTTCGTGCCCGACGGCAACGTCGGCAACGTGAATCTCGGGATCCTCGACCCGGTCAACTTCTGTCAGAACAACCCCACGCTCGCCACCAGCTGCTTCGTGTTCGGCGACAACGTCGGCGGCAGCTTCAACGGCAACCCCGTGCTGGTGTCGTTTCCCTACTCGGCCGGCTCGAACAGCCCCACCGACGCCGCCAGCTATTTCCAGCCGACGACGCATCAGCTGATGGTGCCGGCCAGCCAGGCCGGCAGCGTCTACGGGCTTGGCTATCACCAGGCGCGCAACACCATCTACTCCGCGGCGTTCATGAAGAAGCACGCCGGCTACGGTCCGGGGGGCCCGGGGGCCATCTACGCGACGGCGGTGACCACCGGCGCGACGACGCTGTTTGCCGACCTCGACGCCATCTTCGGCGCCGGCACGGCCGGCCTCGACGGTCATGCCGGCAACGGCGGCGACTACACCCGCGACAACGGCAACGTGGCCTGGGACGCCGTGGGCAAGACCTCGCTCGGCGGGCTCGAGCTGTCGGCCGACGGCACCCGGCTGTATGTGGTCAACCTCGCCGATCGTCAGATCTACGAGCTGCCGACCAGCGGACCGCTGACCGCGGCCACGGTGCGCCGGGTCTCGATTCCGCTCGACGCACCGGGCGCGACCGGCGTGAACGGCGCGGACCTGCGGCCCTTCGGGCTGCAGTGGTACCGCGGGCAGCTCTTCGTCGGCATCGTGAACGCCGCCGAGTCGACGCAGAACCGGGCCGACCTGCGACGCCTACGTCTACCGCCTCGATCCGTCCACGCTCACCTTCGCCGCGGCGCCCATGCTGCAGTTCCCGCTGAACCATCCGCGCGGCCAGGTCTTCACCCTGCAGGCCGGCGGCCAGGGCGAGTGGTTGCCGTGGTCGCCCACGTTCGTCACCAATTCGCCCAGCACCCAATGGGGCCCGCTCGGCATCTACCCACAGCCGATGCTGTCGGGGCTGTCGTTCGACGTCGACGGCAATCTGGTGATCGGCTTGACCGATCGCGCCGGCGACCAGTTCGGCTTCTTCGCCATGGACGATCCCAACAGCACCACGCTCTACGAGGGCATGTCGGGCGGCGACACGCTGTTTGCGGCCATCAATGCGCCGGGCGATCTGACCAGCGGATGGACGCTCGAGGCCAACGCCCGCGCCGGGACGTTTGGCCCGACGCTCGGCGCCAACAACAATCAGGGACCCGGCGGCGGCGAGTACTTCTACAGCGATTCCTTCACCGTCCCCAATGGCCCGCTGATCCATGAAGAGCTGTCGAGCGGCGCCGTCTTCCAGATTCCCGGTCACCCCGACGTCATGACCTCGGCCTTCGACGCCGGGCGGACGACCCGGACCGGCGGCTTCCTGTGGTTCAACAAGGCCACGGCCGCCAAGACCAAGGGCTACGACCTGTATCTGACGCCCCCCATCGGCCCGACCTTCAGCAAGGGCAACGGGCTGGGCGAGATCGTCGCGCTCTGCACCGCTGCCCCCATCGAGATCGGCAACCGCGTGTGGGTGGACAGCGACGGCGACGGCGTGCAGGATCCCGACGAGACGCCGCTCGACGGCATCACCGTCGAGCTCTACGCGCCCGACGGCACCACCCTGCTCGGCACGGCCACCACGGCCAACGGCGGCCACTACTACTTCTCGTCGGCCGCCACCGGCACGGTGGCCAACGGCGTCTACAACATCGCCGGCCTCACGCCCAACACCGCCGGCTTCCAGCTCCGCATCGCCCTGAATCAGCCGGCGCTGGCCGGCCGGGTGCCCACCGTGGCCGATGCCGACGCCACGGCCAACGGCGACAGCCGTGATTCCGACGCCGTGACCGCAGGCGGCAACGCGGTCATCGCGGTGACCACCGGCGGGGCCGGGTTCAACAACCACACCTACGATTTCGGGTTCGTCCAGGTGGCCCTCGCGCTGGGCGATCTGGTGTGGTACGACACCAACGACAACGGCATGGTGGACGCCGGCGAACAGCCGATTCCCGGAGTCGACGTAGCGCTCTTCCGCGACAACGGCGACGGCGTCTTCGACCAGACGACCGACACCGGTCTGGGCACGCAGACGACGACGGCCGCGGGCCTCTACCTCTTCTCGGGACTGCAGCCCGGCGACTACTTCGTGCAGGTCTCGCCGGCCGAGTTCGGCGCCGGACAGACGCTGGCGGGCTACCAGAACAGCACCGGGCAGCAGCCGGGCGATGCCAACAACAACCGCGACCACGGCGTGCCGGCGCCGGTGCCCGGCCAGGGCATCGTCAGCGAACTGGTGACGCTCACCGTCGGCGGCGAGCCGACCACCGACGGCGACGCCGATCCCGACACCAATCTGACCATCGACTTCGGCTTCTACCGCCTGTCGCTCGGCGACTTCGTGTTCATCGACGCCGACAACAGCGGCACCTTCAACGCCGGTGATGCGCCACGCGACGGCGTCGCCGTCGAGTTGCTGAACGGCGCGGGCACGGTGGTGCTGCAGACGACGGTCACCGCCGGCGGCGGCCTCTACACCTTCACCGGCCTGACGCCTGGCGACTACCGCGTGCGTATCACCCCGCCGGCGGGATTCACGTCGAGCACCGGCGGCGGTTCGGAGCCGGCGCCCGACCCCGACACCGACGTGAACGACGACGACAACGGCTCGAACACCGGCATCACCATCACCAGCCTGCCGATCACGCTGGCGCCCGGCACCGAGCCGATCGTGAACAACGCCCTCGGCGACACGCGCAATCCCACCTTGGACTTCGGCTTGATCCGGCCGCTGCTGAAGGTGTCGCTCGGCAACCTGGTGTGGCTCGACTACAACAACTCCGGCACGGTCGACGCGGGTGAACCGGGCCTCGACGGCGTCACCGTGCGCCTGCTCGACGCCACGGCCACGACGGTGCTGGCCACGCAGGTCACCGCCGGCGGCGGTTTCTACCTCTTCTCCGCTCTCGACCCCGGCACCTACGTGGTCGAGGTCGTGCCGCCGAACTTCAACTACGTCGACCCCATCGACGGACGGCTGAAGGCGTGCTGCGCCTCGAGCAACGGTCCGGGCTTCGAGCCGGCGCCCGATCCCGACACCGATCAGGACAACGACGACAACGGCACCGCCGTGGGGCCGGTCGTGCGCAGCCTGCCGGTCACGCTGACTCTCGGGGCCGAGCCGACGACCGATGGCGACAGCGATCCCGATTCCAACCTCACGGTGGACTTCGGCTTCTTCGGCGCCAGCAACGAGGACCTCGATGCCTGCATCTCGCTGCCGGTGCCGGCGTTGGCCACGCCCGGCGGGACGATCGGGCCGCTGCGCATCGGCACCATCAACCAGGGCCCGGGCGTGTCGAACACGCTCATCATCGACGGGCCGATTCCCGCCGGCGTCACCGTGCTCTCGGCGGTGCCGAGCGGCAACCCGGCGGGCAGCCCGCCGGGGGTGTGCACCATGGTGGGGGGCCTGCTGGAGTGCACGTGGCCCGGACCGCACCCCTCGGGCCGCCAGCAGTGGGTCGACGTCACGCTGCAGGTGAGCCCGGCGGCGCAGCACGGCGACATCCTGCCGCTGTGGTTCATGGCCGGCGGCACCAATGCCGGCGGCGCCTGCATGTTCGACGCGAACATCTTCGTGATCGCCGGCGGGCCGACCGCGGATCTGGTGCTCACGGCCAACGCGGTCGCCGCCTCGTCGTCGGGTCAGGCGGTGACGGCCGCGCCGAACACGACGGTGGAAACGACCTACACCGTGCGCAACACCGGGCTTGTTCCGGCCCAAGGGCGCTACGCGGTCATGATCGACGTGCCCGACACCCTCGCGGTGACGGCCTTCTCCATGAGCCAGGGCTCGATCATCAACACCGGCCCGACCACCGGCTACTTCGACACCGGCCTGATTCCCCCCGGCGGGACCGCGGTGCTCAACGTGACCTTCGTGCCGCGGACCACCGGGGTGGCCCGGGTGGACTTCATCCGCGTCACCGGCAGCCCGGCCGATCCGGATGCGCGGAACGATCGCGCCGAGGTCATCATCGATGCCATCGGAGGGGCGCGGGCGTTGGCCATCGGCAACGTCAACGGCACCGCCGGCGGCGAGCTGATCACCGCGGCCGGGCAAGGCGAGGCGCCGCAGGTGCGGGTCTTCAACGGCTCGGGTGAGGAACTCTGGACGCCGTTCTATGCCTTCGATCGCGCCTTCCGCGGCGGCATCCGGCTGGCCACGTGCGACGTCGATGGCAACGGCGTCGACGAGCTCGTGGCCGCCCAGGGTCCAGGCGGCGGAGAGGTCCGCGTGTTCAGCCTGGTGGCCGGGATCCAGACCCAACTGGCGGCCTTCAACGCCTTCGAGCCGGGCTTCACCGGCGGGCGTCAACGTCTCGTGCGCCGACACCAACGGCGATGGCCGCGGCGAGGTCGTGGTCGGCCCCGACGGCGGCCGGGCGCCCGACGTGCGCACCTACACGATTGGCGGCGGGGCGGCCACGCTGGCCGCGGAGTTCCGCGCCTACGAAGCGGCCTTCACCGGCGGCGTGCGCGTGGCGGCGGCGACCTTCCCGGGATCGGGCGTGCTCGGCAGCTTCCACATCGCCACCATGCCGGGTCCGGGCCGGGCCGGTGACGTGAAGATGTGGCGCGTGAGCGGCGCGACGGCCACGCTGGTGGCGGAGGCGACGGCCTACGCCGCAACGGCGGGCAGTCAGGTGACCCTGGGCGACGTCGACGGCGACGGCAC
The DNA here is from genome assembly GCA_963834325.1 of uncultured Acidobacteriota bacterium. Lineage (GTDB taxonomy): Bacteria > Acidobacteriota > Vicinamibacteria > Vicinamibacterales > UBA2999 > CADEFD01. Next base: position 974,437 of record CAWIBL010000011.1, on the reverse strand, counting down.
GATCGACCTGTTGCTGGCGCCCGAGGGCGGAACGCCGCGGCTGCTCCAGATCTTCTCGCTCGGCACCGGCGGGCTGCTCTTCGACGCGCCGTCGGGTTCGGGCGGGCTGGGCAGCGTGCGCATGGCGGTGGGCTCGCTGATGGACGGCACGGGCGCGTCGCAGCTGGTGACGGCGGCGGGCGGCGGACCGGGCGACGCGCCGGTGGTCATCACCTTCACGCTGAGCGGGGGCGGCGGGGTCTACCTGCGCACCATCGCGGCTGGTGAAGTGCCGTAGGGCGCCGGCGCTCGTCACTTGGGGCGGGGGCGAGGGCGACCTCGCGCCCGCACCGCCTATAATCGGGCCATGTCTTCCCGTGTGGATCCGCTTGCCTTCCTGAACGCCGAACTCGACGCCCTCAAGGCCCAGGGGCTGTATCGCTCCCTGCGCGTGCTCGAAGGGGAGGCGCAGGCGCACGCCGTCTACGACCACACCTCGGTCGTGAACCTCTCGTCGAACAACTATCTGGGCCTGACCACGCATCCGAAGCTGCGCCAGGCCGCGCTCGACGCCGTGCGCGACTTCGGCGTCGGCTCGGGTGCGGTGCGCACCATCTCGGGCACGATGGCCATGCACGTCGAGCTCGAACGGCGGCTGGCGGCGTTCAAGAACGTCGAGGCAGTGGTGGTCTTCCAAAGCGGCTTTGCCGCCAACGCCGGCACCGTCTCGGCCATCCTGAACAAGGACGACGTCATCATCTCGGACGCGCTCAACCACGCCAGCATCATCGACGGCTGCCGCTTGAGCAAGGCGCCAATCAAGGTCTTCCCGCACAAGGACACCGACGCCGCGCGCACCATCCTCGAGGGCCTGCCGGCCGCGCAGCGCAAGCTGCTCATCACCGACGGCGTCTTCTCGATGGACGGCGACCTCGGGCCGCTGCCGGCGCTGTGCGATCTGGCCGACGAGTTCGGCTGCATCATGATGGTCGACGACGCCCACGCCAGCGGCGTCTTCGGCCGCCAGGGCCGCGGCACCGTGGACCACTTCGGCTGCCACGGCCGCGTCGACATCCAGGTGGGCACCCTGTCGAAGGCCATCGGCGTGCTCGGCGGCTACGTGGCCGGCACCCGCGCCCTCATCGACTTCCTGCACCAGCGGGCGCGTCCGTTCCTGTTCTCCACCTCGCATCCGCCGGCGGTCACCGCCGCCTGCATCGCGGCCCTCGACGTGCTCGAGACCGAGCCACAGTGGATGGAGCAACTGTGGGACAACACGCGCTTCTTCAAGGCCGGCCTGGAAGCCCTGGGCTTCAACACCGGCCAGAGCGAAAGCCCGATCACCCCGGTGATCGTGGGTGAGGCGGCCCTGGCCGCCACCATGTCGGACAAGCTCTTTGCCCAGGGCGTCTTTGCCCAGAGCATCGGCTTCCCCACCGTGGCCAAGGGGCAGGCGCGGCTGCGCACCATCATGTCGGCCACGCACACGCGCGAGGATTTGCAGTTTGCCCTCGACCGCATGGCGCAGGTAGGCCAGGAACTCGGCGTCATTTAGGACGAGGCAGCGGGGGCCGGCGGGGTGCTTTTGGCCGACATTCGCCGCGTTTTTAGCGGCGAATATTGACGATGCGGTGAATAGACGCTATATTCCCCGCATGTGCTGCGTCGAATGAGCGCCTACATCCACGACCTTCCAGACTGGCCCGGTTTCCGTTGGAACGACAGGGAACTGGCCACCCCGCTCTCGGCCGCCAGACACCTGCAGGGACGCGTGGCCGGCCAGATGCAGGCGCTCGGCCTTCAGGCGAGGGACGAGGCGGTGCTGCGCACCCTCACCGACGACGTGCTGAAGAGCAGTGAGATCGAGGGTGAGCGGCTCGATGCGGATCAGGTGCGATCGTCGGTGGCTCGCCGGCTCGGCATGGACGTGGGTGGGCTGAAGCCGGCCGACCGGCACGTGGAGGGCGTGGTGGAGATGATGCTCGACGCCACGCAGCGTTTCGACCAGCCACTCACCACGGAGCGCCTGTTCGGCTGGCACGCATCGCTCTTCCCCACGGGCCGCAGCGGCATGCAGCGCATTGCCGTGGGCACGTGGCGCGACGACCGCGCGTCAGCAATGCAGGTCGTGTCCGGCCCCGCAGGCCGCGAGCGCGTGCACTTCGAGGCGCCGGACGCCAGCCGGATCGACGCCGAGATGACGCGCTTCCTCGACTGGCTCAACGGCGACGCCGTCATGGAGCCGGTGCTGAAGGCCGCGTTGGCGCACCTGTGGTTCGTGACCATCCATCCGTTCGACGACGGCAACGGCCGCATCGCGCGCGCGATTGCCGACCTGCTGCTGGCGCGCTCGGAAGGCAGCCCGCAGCGGTTCTACAGCATGTCCGCGCAGATTCGCGAGGAGCGCGACGGATACTACGCCGTCCTCGAGCGGACGCAGCGGGGCACGATGGACATCACCGCGTGGATGCAGTGGTTCCTGGCCTGCCTCACGCGGGCGATCGAAGACGCACAGGGCACCCTGTCCGGCGTGATCGAGAGAGCCCGCTACTGGGAGCGCCTGCGCGACGTGCCCCTCAACGATCGCCAGCGTCTGGTGATCACCCGGTTGCTCGAAGGCTTCGAAGGCACGCTCACGACGTCCAAGTGGGCGACGTTGACCAAGAGTTCAGCGGATACCGCGCTGCGGGACATCCAGCAGTTGGTCGAGCGCGGCGTGCTCGTGAGGGGCACGCCGGGGGTCGCAGCACCAGCTACACGCTGGCCAATGTGAGGGGATAAATGAACGCCACGAGTCGCGCTCGGATCCACGGCTGGCTAGTCATCACGGCGCTGGCGGCGGTGGCGTTCGCGCACGCCGCTGCCGCCGATCAGCCGGCGGGCCAGCCTGGAGCGACGCGGGCCGCGGCGCCGGCCACGTCCACAGCGCAGTACCTGGCCAACGCCAGCGTGCTCGTGACCCACGGCGACACCAAGGTGGTGTTCGACCCGCTGTTCCGCAACGACTTCGGGCAGTACGCGCTCGTGCCGGCGCAGATGGAGCGCGCGCTCTTCGACGGCACAGCGCCGTTCGACGGCCTCGACGCGGTGTTCGTGAGTCACTATCACGAGGACCACTTCTCCGCCGTGGACGTGCTGCGCCTGCTGGAAGCGCGTCCGGGCCTGCGGCTCTTCGCTCCGGCGCAAGCCGTGGCTGGCATGCGGGACATTTCGGCTGCACGCCTGGCCGCCGTGGCGCCGCGCGTGCATGCGATCGCCCTGGCCTATCAGGACGCGCCGGTCACACTCGACCAGGGCTCGCTCGTGGTCGAAGCCGTGCGCATCCCGCATTCCGGCTGGCCCACGCGACAGCAGCAGGTGGAGAACATCGCGTTCCGCGTGACGCTCGATGCCACGACCACCGTGGTGCACCTGGGTGATGCCGACACCAGCGACGCGCACTTCGCCCGCGACGACGCCTACTGGCGCCGCCGTCGCACCCACGTGGCGTTTCCGCCCTATTGGTTCTTCACCAGCGACAACGGACGCCAGGTGCTGGCACGGCGGATCGCAGCCGCGCGTTCGATTGGCGTGCACGTGCCGGCGAACGTGCCGAGCCGAGCCCGCTCGGCGTGCACCGGAGCTGCGGGGGCACGAGCTCTTCACCGTGCCTGGCGAAGTGCGGGACATTCGGTAGCGTCCGCGCCGCCGAGGCGCGCGGTGCCCGACCGCTGCATGGCTTAGACTCGCCGCATGGGACTCTTGACGTTCAGCCTCAACCTGACCCTCGATGGCTGCGTCGACCACCGCGAGGGCATCGCGGATGACGAGACACACGCCTTCTTCACCCGCCTCATGGACGAGGGCGGGGCGATGCTGTGGGGCCGCGTCACCTACGAGTTGATGGAGAGCTACTGGCCGGCCGTCGCTCGCGGGGCAGAGGAAGCGCCGCCAGCCATCCGCGAGTGGGCGATCAAGCTGGAGGCCAAGCCGAAGTACGTGGTGTCGTCGACGCGGACGCACTTCCCTTGGACCAACAGCCACCATATTAACGGCGACCTGCGCACGAGCGTTCAACGGCTCAAGGACGCAAACCCGGCCGGCGTGCTCCTGGGTAGCGGCAAGCTCGCCACCGAGCTCGACCGGCTGGATCTGATCGACGAGTACAAGTTCCTCGTCCACCCCAGGATCGCCGGCCACGGCCCGACCCTGCACCAGAGCGGGCTACCCAGCACGCGACGGCTCGAGCTGGTCTCGGCAAGGCCGCTCGGCAACGGCGCGGTGGCCATGCACCACCGGCGCGCGCGCTGACTCCGAGCAGCCCCCAGAGCTGGTCGCGGCCGAGTGGTAGGATCGGCCCCGTGGATCGCAATGCGCTGCGACAGTTCGCTAACCGCGACTGGTCGGCCCTCGACACGTCGAAGACCCGCCACTGGCGCACGCTGAAGACCGCCCGATCCGCCGCTGACGTGCTGGCCATCGCGGACCGGATGCGTGTGCACGCACAGCAGATCCGGCCCGAGTGGCCGACGCCTCAGCAACGTCTGGAGGACGTGCGCGTCCACCAGCGGGTCGGGGAGGCGTTGCGTGCCGTCGCCGGCCGGTCCCGCTGAGCTTTTCGTCGATCTGGCGGCGGCGCTCGACGCCGTCGGCGCCGGGTGGTACGTCTTCGGCGCGCAGGCCGCGCTGGTCTGGGGACGTCCTCGCCTGACAACGGACGTGGACGTCACCGTGAAATGCAGCGTGCCCACACGCGAGCTGGTCAGCACGCTAGAAGCGCACGGCTTTTCCCTGCGCGTGGACGGCACCGATGCATTCATCACCGCCACGCGCGTCGTGCCGCTCGAACATCGCCCGTCAGGACTCGGCCTGGACGTGGTCCTGGCCGGACCCGGTCTCGAAGATCTGTTCCTCGAACGGGCCGTGCCCATCGACGTGGCCGGTACCAGCGTGCCGTTCATCAGCCCCGAGGACCTCATCGTCACCAAGCTGCTGGCCGGTCGCGAGAAGGACATCGACGACGTGCGCGGCGTGTTGGCTGAACGCGGAGCGGCGCTCGACGTTTCGCGCATCAGGACCACGCTGGGCCTACTCGAGGATGCCTTGGGCCAGAGCGACCTCACGCCGGTGCTCGAGCGCGAGCTGGATCGCTGGCGGCGTTCCGGGCAGTAGCTGTCGAGGCTGGCGCGGCCCGAGCGCCGGGCCATGCCACAACCGTCAGAGGGTCGGGCGGAACAGCGCGCGGACGTCGATGCCGCACCCTGGCAGCAGGGGCGTGGTCAGTGTGCCCCCGTCCTCGGCGGTGAGTTCCTCGACGCGGGCCAGACGTCTCTCAGCCGTGGGCCGGAACACCTGCACGGTGTCGAGTTCGGGGTCGACCAGCCAGTACTCGCGCACACCGACCTGTTCGAAGAGCCGCCGCTTGATCTGCGCGTCGCGCTTCCGCGTGCTCTTCGACATCACCTCGATCACCAGTGCCGGCGCGCCCTGGATGTTCTTCTCGGTCATGATGCCGGTCTGATCACGTGCGATGAAGAGCAGGTCGGGTTCGACGACGTCGTAGTTCGAAAGCACGACGTCGAGTGGCGCCAGGAAGATGCGGCCGGCCTCTGGATGCTCGCGCAGGTAGAGAAAGATCTCTCCGTACAGTCGGCCGACCAGATCCTGATGACGCAGCCGCGGCGACGGCGTCACGTAGTGCACCCCGTCGATGAGCTCGTGCCGCTTCCCGTCGTCGGGGAACAGCAGGAAGTCGTCGTAGGTGAGCCGCATGTCGGCGGCAGACGCGGCTGGACGCATCCGATCCTCCCCGGGCATGAGGTGAGTGTAGCGCTGCCCACGGCTCAGGTCTTGCCACCTGCCGCTACAATCCGCCGATGCGCGCCAGTGGAGGGCGGCAGTCCGGCATGCGGAGCCGGGGGACTGCGCACCGGGCGTATACTTGAAGCAGATCCACGATGGCAACCAAAAGCATCGCCGTTCCGGACGGAATCTACGAGCGCGCACAGGCAGCTGCCGCTGCTGAGGGCACGACCCTCGAGACGTTTGCCGCGAACGCACTTGAACGAGATCTCGCGCGGCGCTGGCTCGACAGCATCGGACGTGAGGGCGACGCGCGTCGCGGCTCGATGACCGATGCCGATGTCGAGACCGCCGTCGAGCGTGCCGTGCTGGAGTCTCGGGCGCGGTCGTGAAACGAGTCGTCGCTGACACGAACATTCTGGTCAGCGCACTGCAGTTCGGCGGCAAGCCGAAGCAGCTTCTCGATCTGGCCGCGGACGGTCAGATAGACCTCGCCGCGTCTGAAGCGATCCTCGCCGAAGCTGCGCGCGTCCTCGGGAACAAGTTCAACCGAACGCCCGAATGGCTCGTCGAAGCCGACCGGCAGCTACGTGTCATCGCCCGGATCGTCGAACCGAGAGAAAGCCTTCAAGTGATCGAGGCCGATCCGACAGACGATCGCATCCTGGAGTGTGCCATTGCGGCCGACGCCGAGGCCCTGGTCAGCGGCGACACGCACCTTCTAAGCCTTGGCAGTTTTCGCGGAATTCCGATCCAGCGTGTTGCCGCGTTCCTGAACGGCCTTCAGGCGCGCGGTGTGTGAACCGGCGGGTGGTGGCGCAGGGTTGACCCGAGTCACTCCAATCCGCTGCCTCACCGTGCCTTCGACACCAACACCCGCATGCTCACCAGCGGATGCTCCTGCAGGCTCCGAAGACCCGCCACGGTACGCGGACGCGCTTGAACAGCCACGACGGCCGGCCGCCTGACTCGGACCTCTCGCCGACCGAACAGCTGCGCCTTGGCGTCCTCGTCGAGTCGCCTCAGCAGCGGGCTGACCTCGTCCTACGAATCGACGCTGTCGCCGCCGGCCGGCTTCAACCTGGGTGACGGACTCGACCTCGACGGCGATTACCTGCCCACCACCGGGTCGGACACGAGCGCGCAGCATAAGATGGACTGGACGCCGTTTGTCTCACCCGCAGCGGCAGCACCTGGGTACAGGCCCTGATCGCTATAATCCACGCATGTTTGGGCGCCCCGACCGGGTGAGATTCCAGAACGCCGAACTCGACGCCCTCGACGCGCGTGGGCGATATCGCGCGTCAGCCGTGAACCCGTCGTTGCACGGCCGGGAACCCGGCGTCATCCAGGGCCGTAGTACCGGGCGATGCCACCGCTGTCGCGCACGCGTGAGTTCTTCTCCGCCTACACGCAGGACCTGACCAGCGACGAGCTCGGCAAGGTCTTCACGCGCGACGCCCCCGAAGCCTACCGGTTCTTCACGCGCGGCATCGACAGCAAGGCCTTCCGCTCGCTGCCGCGGCACACCCGCGTGCTGAAGTGGACGCAGGCCTTCTTCATGGCCTTCACGATGCGCCTCACGCCGGCCCGGCGCGCCCTTTACGGCGTGGCGCTCGTCGCCGCCGCCGTCGGCGTGCTGTCGCTCTCCCGCGGCATCAGCATGTTCGGCGTGCCCATCGTGATCCCGCCGTTCTTCTTCCGCATCGGCGTGCCCACGCTGGCCTTCGAGCCGGGCACCAACTGGCTCATCTTCGCCTTCGCGCTGATGAACCTGATCGTGCTGCTCGAGGTCTTCGACCGCCTGTCGCTCAAGCGGGACCTGGAAGTGGCCCGCGAAATCCAGCTGGCCATGCTGCCCGACGGCACCTGGTCGGCGCCCGGGGTCGAGGCCAGCGGGCTGACCCGCCCGGCCAACACCGTTGGCGGGGACTTCTACGACATCCTGCCCCAGTCCGACGGACGGGTCATCGTCGCGCTCGGCGACGTGGCCGGCAAGGCCAGCCCGGCGGCGCTGCTCATGGCCCTGTTCCTGGCCATGCTGCGCACGCTCGTCGACGAACACTCGTCGCCGTCCGAGCTCGTGCGCCGCCTCAACATCCAGGTGGCCAAGCACTCGCCGCCGTCGCGGTTCATCACGCTGTTTCTCGGCCTCTTCGATCCGCGCACCGGCGACATCGAGTTCGTCAACGCCGGCCAGACGCCGCCGCTGCTGATGCGCGCCGGCGGCAGCGTGGAGCGGCTCTCCACGGGCGGCATCGCGCTGGCCATGTTCGAGGCCTCGACCTACGAATCGGGCCGGGCCCGGCTCGAGCCCGGCGACGCGCTCGTCATGTACAGCGACGGCATCACCGAGGCCGAATCGCCAGCCGGCGAGATGTTCGAGGAAGGCGGCCTGGAGGCGGCGGTGCGGGCCACGCCCGGGGTGGCCGCGGCGGCGCTGAGCCGGGCGGTGTTCCGCGCCGTGGACCATCACCGCAAGGGCGAACGGCTCGCCGACGACCTGACGGTGCTCGTGCTCAGCCGCCCGATCGTGCCGCCGGTCCCGCCGCTCGTCCCGGCGCTGGAAATCTCGTAGTCCAGCCGGGCCGATCTGGCGTTTAATCGGGACATGGGCCGGGCCTGCCTGCTTGCGGCCGTGCTGGTGCTGTGGGCGCTTCCGGCGTCCGCGCGTCAACCGTCCGCGCCTGATCCCGAAGAGCTGCAGGTGCCGCGCACCCTGCAGCTCATCGAAACGGCGCTGACGGCCAGCGACAAGGCCGCGTGGATGGGGCTGGTGTCGGTGAACGCCGACGCCGACGCCGCCAGCGACTTCTTCGACGCCTCGGTGCCGCGCGGCGTGACCCGCGCCGTGGTCCGCGAGCGCGACCGCGTCCCGCTCGACGGCGCCCTGCCCGGCGACGGGTATCGCCTCACCGTCGAGGTCTTCCTCGAGAGCGGTCCGCGCGGCCAGCTCTCCACCTGGCGGCTCGATCTGCGCCGCCCGACCGGCACGGTGGCCGTGGCCGGCGAAACCGATTCGCCCTGGCGCATCGTGGCGCAGGAGCGCATGTCGCAGCTGGACGCCCTGCACCGGCTGGCCCTCAACCGCGAACGGCCCTTCGCCGCGCGCGACTTCGTCCTGACCTCGGTGGACTTCGAGCTGCGCCTGGTCACCGGGTCGGTGTTCGTGGCCGACACCACCGAGGGCATCACCGGCCTCGTGCTGCTCGGCGACGGCCTGATGACCTTCAGTCCCACGCCCAAGACCGAGCGCGGACAGGTGCGGCTCTTCGCCGGCGCCGACGTGGTCGAGAGCCGGTTCGACGCGGCCTTCGTGCGGGTCAACCCCTACGACTTCGAGCAGCAGCTCGCGGCCGGCACGCTGACCCCGGCCAGTCCCGATCCGCGCACGCTGACGCGGGCCCGCGAGGTCTTCGACGAGGACGTGTCGCGCTCCTTCAGCCTCGACCTGAGCGACATGAGCCGCGACATCTGGTCGATCCTGCCGCAGCCCGGCGACATGGTGGCCGAGGTGCGCACGCGCAAGTACAGCACCCTCACCTACGCCCGCGCCACCGGCGAGCCCGAAGACGTGACCTTCTTCAGCCGCGAGCGCAAGCGCAACATCTCGATCTACGCCTCGCCGCAGAAGCTGGCCAGCCGCGGCCCCTATTTCAACGAGGACGACCTCACCGAGTACGACGTGCTCGACTACGACATCGACGTCGACATCATCCCGGAGCGGGATTGGCTGAGCGGCGTGGCCACGCTCAAGCTGCGCGTGCGCGCGTTCCAGCTGGCCGCGCTCAACCTGAAGCTGGCCGAGAACCTCACCGTCTCGTCGATCACCAGCAAGGAACTGGGACGCCTGCTCTTTCTGCGCGTGCGCAACCAGGCCGCGGTCGTCGTGAACCTGCCGACGCCGCTGTCGCGCGACTACGAGCTGACGCTCACGGTGCGCTACCAGGGGCGCCTCGAACAACAGTCCATCGACTCCGAGTCGATTCAGGATGGGCGCCGCTCCCCCGACGACATGCCGGTGGTGGCGGCCGAGCCCAACTGGCTGCTCAGCAACCGCGCCAGCTGGTATCCGCAGGCCGGGGTCACCGACTACGCCACCGCGTCGCTGCGCATCGCCGTGCCGGCCGAGTACACCGTGGCCGCCTCTGGCGTGCCGGCCGACAGCCCGGACGTCGTGGTACTGGCGCCGGGCGCCCTGCCCGGCCAGCGGCTGTTCAGCTTCCGCACGACCCATCCGGTGCGCTACCTCGGGGCCATCGTGACGCGCATGACCCGCGTCGACGGCGCCACCGTGGCCCTCGACATCGTGCTGCCGCCGCCGCCCCCGCCGCCCAAGTCGGTGACGCTGGCGGAACTGCTGGCGCCGCCCAAGCCGGTGCCCGTCGGCAGCCGCAACACCGTCGTGCTCACCATGCTCGCCAACCGCCGGCAGGAGGGCCGCGCCCGCGAGGCGCTGGCGACCACCGCCGACATCATCCGCTTCTACTCGTCGCTGATGGGCGACGCGCCGTATCCGTCCTTCTCGGTGGCCATGGTCGAGAGCGACCTGCCGGGGGGCCACAGCCCGGCCTACTTCGCCGTGGTCAACAACCCGCTGCCGACGACGCCGTTCATCTGGCGCAACGACCCGGCCACCTTCAGCGGCTTCCCGGAGTTCGTCCTGGCCCACGAGGTGGCGCACCAGTGGTGGGGCCAGGCGGTGGGCTGGAAGAACTACCACGAGCAGTGGATCAGCGAGGGCTTCGCCCAGTACTTCGCCACGCTCTACGCGCGCGAGCGCCGTGGCGACGGGCGTCTACCGGTCGGCTTTGCGCAACCTGCGGCGCTGGGCCATGACCCACTCCGACCAGGGGCCGATCTCGCTCGGCTATCGCCTGGGCCACGTCAAGAACGAGTCGCGGGTGTTCCGCGCCCTGGTCTACAACAAGGGCGCGGCGGTGCTGCACATGCTGCGCCGCATGATCGGCGACGACATGTTCTTCACCGGCCTGCGCCGCTTCTACACCGAGAACCGCTACAAGAAGGCTGGCACCGACGACCTGCAACGGGCCATGGAAGAGGCCAGCGGGACATCGCTCGGGCGCTTCTTCGACCGCTGGGTGCTCGATGCCGCCATGCCGCGCGTGCGTTACGCGCTGGCCGCCGACGACGGCGGCGCGGCGCTGGCCTACGACCAGGTCGGGGAAGTGTTCGACCTGCCGGTGACCGCGACCCTGCAGTACGCCGACGGCTCGAGCGAGGACGTGGTCGTGGTGCTCACCGAGGCCTCGGGAACGGTGGCCCTGGCGCCGCGCTCGGCGCTGCGCTCGGTGGAACTCAACCGCGACGACGCCGCGCTGGGCCACTTCGAACGCAAGTAGCGGCGCCGCTTCAATTCTTTGTGAACAGCCCTTCGTCGAACTTGGTCCGCAGCCGGATGAAGGCGCCGCGCGCGGTCTGGTGCGACGCCACCATGTCGCGATCCGAGAAGCCGGTCAGGTTGTAGCCGGCCGACAGCCACATGTTCTCGCGGAGCTGGTAGCCCAGCTCGAGCCCGACGGCATGGCGCCGGCCGCCGTCCTTCGGGCTCCACATCGAACTGGCGAGGACGCCGAGGTCGACGCGTTTCGTGACGTCGTAGCCGATCCGTCCCGACAACAACTGCACGACGAAGCGCGACAGCGGGCTCTCGCTGCGGTCCAGCACGAGCTTGGCGGCATGTTGCCCCGAGAAGGTCCAGGCGCGAGCCGGGTGCCAGTCGGCGTGCGTCGAGACAGCATTGACTTCACGCCGGGCGCCGGGCAGTCCCAGGGTGCCGGGCGTGTCTTCGAACCGGAACTCGTAGCGCGACAGCACGTTCAGATGGTTGGTGCCGGTGTCGCGATAGGCCGCGCCCAACCAGAAGCGGTCCTGCACCTGGCTTGAGCTCGACCGGGGCGAGGTGCGCTGGTAGTAATTCTTGGAGAGCAACGTCCAATCGCGCGACAGCTTTTGCGCCACGCCGGCCGTGGACAGCCAGCTCTGGCTGGCCGAATCGCGCCGCCACTCGACCCGGCCCGTGCTCTTGAACCGTTGATTGCGCGTGATCTCGAGGCCCAGCGAGGCGGCCGTCGCGGCCGCGTCGAGGCCCGCGATCGAGTGCAGTCGTTCGAGGCTGGTGGCCACGTTGATGCCCTCGGCCAGCGCCCACAGGTTGCGCAGGCCGATGGCGGCCTGCGCCTCGCGGCCGGAGATGGCGTCGCGCAGCCGGTATTCGCTGAAGACATCGGCGTGTTTCATCACCGTCGACGAGACGCCGAAGACGGTGCTGTAGCTGCGCTGCCGGCTGTTCAGGGCATAGACGTTGCCGAGGCTCGACAGGAACTCGTGGCGCAGATAGCCGCGCGTGCTCTCGGTCAGGCGCAGCTGCGCGCCCACGGCCGCGAGTTTCTTGTCGGCGTCGCGCACGTCCTGCTCGAGCTCGCCGTAGGCGTGCACCGCGTCGCCCAACGAGATCGTGGCCTTGGCGCGCGCCGTCAGCACGTCGATGCCTTCCGGGGTGTCGGTGGCCGACGATCCGGCCGACAGGCGCGGGCCGAAGCTCTGACTGCCCACCGGCAGGCCGGTGATGGGATCGATGTTCTGACTGGCGCCACCGAAGCCGAAGCCCGCGTCACTTGATCCGGCCCGGCCGAAGACGGACAGGCCCGCGCTCGTGCCTTGCGCGGGGCTGGCCGATTCTTTCCCGCGCCGGACGCCGAACTCGACGGCCAGCACCTTGGCCAGTTTCGCCTCGAGCGCCAGGAACGCGCCTTCGCGGTGACCGCCGGTCAGCGCGTCCTCGGAGCGGATCGCTTCGGCCAGCACCCGGACCGGCTCGCTCACGGTCAGCGTGGCCTGCCCGCCCATCTCCGTGCGCCCGCCGGTGAGGGTCGACCCTGGATTGCTGAAGCCGGCCTCTGCCGTCCCGGCAAAGAACCGGGCGCCAAGGCGGGCCGACTGGTGGCGCAGTTCGACGCGCGCGGCCGAGCCGTCGGCGGCGGCCTCGGCCTGGACGGGAACGGCCAGGCCCGGTTGCCCGAACGGACCCTGGCCGGCCAGGCCCGTGCTCTGCGCCCCTTCGGCGACGATCACCGTGGACCGGCCGAGTCGCAGCGTGCCGTTGACGCTGGCCAGCCGGTAGGGCGAGCCGGGCGCGCGGTCCTCGGCCCAGCTGCCGCCGACGCGCAGGGCGGGGCCCAGGGCGAGTTGCCCGTCGACGCCGCCCACCCACGACTTCTCGCCGCCGCGATCCACTTCGTAGGTGATGCGCACCGACACCGGGTTGAGGCGCTCGTCGACCGCCGGGACCGGCCGCCGGAACAGCAGCCGTCCGCTGAAGGGCTCGAACTCGTAGTCGGCGAAGCGCGCCAGCGGCACGGCCGTCAGGATCACGGCCGGCTGGTTCCGATCGCGGGTCACGATCTCGACCTTCTCGGTGCCCGACACGCCGTTGGCGTTGCTTACGCTGTAGGGTCCCGAGATGCCTCGCCCCGCGATCTCGTCGATGACCTGCGAGAGCGAGTCGCGACTGGCAAACGCCGACAGCGTGACCGGGCCGGTGTCGAGCCGCTGCTGCAATCCAGTCAGGGTGCGGCTGTAGCGGCCGAGATCGTGCGCCTCTGACACGACCTCGGCGGTGCGGAAGTCGCCGTAGAGCAGGTGACTCCGGCCGCGCTCGGCCCGCACGTAGAGCCGCCCGGAAGTCTGCGCGTCGAAGCCCTTGAGGCTGGCATCGCCGTAGATCGGGTAGAAGGCCTCGGGCTGGATGTCGCGGAAGAGCACGCCGCGATCGTCTTTGTCCGAGTCGAACGACAGCGTCAGCAGGTAGTCGTCGCGTACGGTGCCCTTGAGGAAGAGCGCGCTGCGTCCGCCGGCAGAGCCCCGCCCGTTGCCGAACCCGCGCGCGAACTTCTGCAACTCGCGGTCGAAGGCCTGGCTGGCCCGCACGGGGTCGCCGGCCCGGTCATCCGCGCCTGAGAAGGCCACTACGCCCTCGACCAGCCCCACCGCGAGGAGCGGGCCGAGGTGGGGCACGAAGGTAATCACGCCGTCGACGGTCGCCTCGCCCACGGTGACCCGCACGCGCACGTTCTGGGCGGTGCCCGGCGCCACCAGGCGCGCCCCTCCGTAGCCGTCATCGAGGCTCAGCGGCGACGACGCGGTGGGCGTCCCGGCGGATAGTCGTCGCCGTCGCGGACCGTGCCCTGGATCTGCCCGCCCGTGACCTCGATGGTGCCGACCAGTGGCAGTCGACAACGGGCGCCCTCGGCGTCGACCGCCCGCACCGTCAACGCCACCACCGCGCGGCCGTCGGCCGGAGCTTCGACCCGGTCGGCGGAGAGGCGGAGGACGCCGAAGGTGCCGGACCCCTCGTCGAGCAACGCCGGCCGGCCGTCGGGCAGCGCCGCCGTGTCGGCCCGGGATCGCACCGCCGGCGGCGCGTAAGCGAATCCGCCGCTGACCGGCACGCTCATGCCGATGACGACATCCTCCCGACTCGCGACCCCGTCGCCCGCCGCAGCCGGCCCATGGCCCTCGACGGCCGGCACCGGGACCGGCTGGTAGGCCGGACGGCCCCGTCCCCCCAGGGTCCCGGGCTGGACGGCCTCGAACACCGGCGCCCACACCTCGCCACGGGCGCGGCGCTCCGCGATCTGCGCGAGCACGGCCGGATGCAGCGCCTCCGCGATGAAGTCCGTCCGATGCACTTCGCCGTTCTTCAAGTCGACAAACAGGCTGCCGCCATCGCCGGCATTGCGACTGCCGCTGACGGCCAGGCGCGCGCCCGACGGCAACGTGGCGCGATCGACTTTCAGCACGTGGGTCGAGGGCGTGAGCCCGCAGAAGCTGTACTTGCCTTCCACGTCACTCACGAGCAGCGTGCCGTCCTCGAAGGCCAGCCGCACCGAAGGGATGCCGGGTTCGTCGTCGTCCTGCACCCGGTTGCGGTTGACGTCCACGAAGATCTTCCCGACCACGCAGGCGTCGGTCGTGAACACGCCGCCCGAGATGATCACCGCCGCCCGGCCCTGGTTGGACCGTACGGCGCTTGCGCCAACGGTCACCGCTTCCGCGATGTTGACGCCGGAGCCTTGCTGCGCGCCCGGTCCGACGCGCACGCGGTAGACCAACGTGATCTCGTCGCTGGCCGCCTGCGGCGGCACGGCGAAGCGCAGTTCCGGCCCCGGTGCCCCGGCCGGCTCGATGGCCTGTGCGGCGGCGCTGCTGCCCGCCGCGATCCGGGCCGACCCGGGCAGGTAGCGGAAGCCCAGCGGCAGGCGGTCGATCACGGTCGTCTCGGGCAGGCGCGGGCCCCCGAGGTTGGTGACGCGCACCGCGTAGGACAGGGTGTCGCCCACCTCGACGGCCCGGGTGCTCGCCGTTTTCTGGAGCGCCAGGCGCGGCTTGGGCACGAACCGGACCACGGTGGGTCGCGGCGTGTCGTCGGCCGTGGGGTCGGCGCCCGACTCGGTGACGTCGGTGGATGCGTCGCTGCTGATGACGACGCCGCCGGGATCCGCGCTGGTGGTGGCGACGGCGGTGTTCACGAGGTCCACGCCTTCGGGAATGTCCCGCACGCTCGGATACCGCAGGCGCACGGTCAACTCGACGGCCCGTTCGACCCCCGGGCTCAGGCTGTCGCTCCCGGCAAACAGGGCCGTGCGGGCCACGCCGTCGAACGCATCGGGCCCGACGGCCAGGGTGATCGCCGCCGTGCCGGCGGCGAGCCCGGGGCCGGACACCAGCGTGATGATCGGGCGTCCGGCGCCGAAGGCGGCGGCCAGGTCGTCGGACAGTTGCACGTTGCGCGCCTGGACTTCGCCGGTGTTGCGCACGACCAGGGCGTAGCTGACATCGAACGCCGGTTCTTCGCCGACCTGCTGCACCGCCACCAGCGCCTTGGTGACATCGACGCGCGGCAGACGCAGGACGACCGTGGCTTGCGCCGTGTCGCTGGCCAGACGCGCGCCGCCTGGGGCCGCGGACGTCCACGCTTCGACGTGATTGACTTGCGGTTCGCGCGGAATCGCCGCGGCGCTGGCATAAGCCACGCGCACGACCAGCGTGAGCGTGCACTCCTGCCGCGGCGCCAGGGCGCCGGTCCCGACGAGCAGGTTCGTTCCCGGGCTGCGGGCCGGGCCGAGGCCCGAGAAGCCGGGATTGACCTGGCACGTGTCGCCGGCGGCCGCGACGCCGCGCGGCACCGTGATGACCGGGTTCCCGGCAAACGCCGTCGACAGCGCGGCGGTCACTTGCAGGTTGGTGAGGGCGATCGAGCCGCGATTGCCGACGACCACGGTGTACGGAATCTCGAAGGTGTTGGGGGCCACGGCTTCCGGCGTGCCGGCGCGCGTCTCCACGCCGACTTTCTGCTCGGGCACCGTGTCGGTGTCACTGGCGGTGTTGTTGTCCTGCGCCGGATCGCTCACGCCCGGCGGCGGTGTGACCGTGACCCGGTTGGTGATCGTCCCACTCGCCGTGAGATCCACGGTGGCCGCCACGGTGAACGTCGCCGTGGCCCCGGGCGTCAGATTCACCGGCGCCGACAGGCTGCCGCTTCCCGCCGCAGGGCAGCTGGCGCCGACCGACGCCGTGCAACTCCAGGCGCCGAGCGACAAGCCGCCCAACGGGGCGTCGGTAACGGTGGCGCCGAGGACGGCGGCCGGTCCGGCGTTGCTGACGACGATCGTGTAGCTGGTGGACTGCCCGGGCAACAACTCCGAGCCGCCGTTCGACTTGGTCACGCGCAGGTCGGCCACCGCGGCCGCGGCGGCAATGGCGTCCGTGTCGGTGGCGCGGTCGTTGTCCGGCGTGGGATCGGTCACCCCGGCCGACGTGATCACGCTGACCGACAGGGCGACCGTGCCGCTCGTCGCCGTGACGCTGGCGGTCACGGTGAGCAGCAGGCGACTGCCGGCGGGCATGGCCGGGACCTGCAATCCACTTTCCAGTGCCGCCACCGAACCGCCTGTCGGACAGGTGGCGCCGCCAGAGGCGGTGCAGGTCCCGGTGATCTTCTGCAGCCCAGGGGACGCGGGCGAGGTGAGCACGGCGGAGGGCACGGCGGCCGGCCCGTTATTGACCACCACGATGGTGTAGGTCGTCGTACCGCCCGACGTGACGGTCGTGGTTCCGTTGCTGATCGTCACGATCAGGTCCGCGGTTGCGGTGGCGACGACGACGGCGTCGGTGTCAGCGGCGCTGTTGTTGCCCGGAGCCGGGTCGGTGACGCCGGCCGGCGCCGCCACCGTGGCGGTGTTGCTGACGCTGCCCCCCGACGCGGTCACGGCAGCGGTCACCGTGAGCGTCACGGTGCCGGCGGCCGGTAGGGTGGGGATGATCGCACCGCTTTCGAGCGACGTCGTCGACAGGCTGGGGGGGCAGGCCGCGCCGGCGGCGGCCACGCAGGAGACGGCGGTCTTGGTCAGGCCCACGGCGAATGGAACCGTGATGACGGCGGAATCGGCGGCCGCAGGGCCGCCGTTGGTCACGACCACGGCGTAGACGGTCGTGGCTCCGGCGGTGACGGCCGTGGTGCCATTGGTGATGGTGACCGCCAGGTCGGCCGAGGCCGGACCGGTCGTCACCGTGTCGGTGTCGGTGGCGGTGTTGTTGGCGAGTGCCGGATCGAGCACGCCGCTCGGCGGCGCCACCGAGACGGCGTTGGTGACGCTGCCGCTGCCGGCCGTGACCGTCGCCGTCACCGTCAGCGTGACGCTGCCGCCAGCCGGAAGGGTGGGAATCGACAGCCCGCCTTCGAGCAGCGGCACCGTGACGCTCCCCGGACATGCGGCGCCGCCGGCCGCCGAACAGGTGACGGCCGTCTTGGCGAGCCCGGCCGCCGCCGAATCGGTGACCGTCGCGGCCGGTGCCGCGTCGGGACCGGCGTTGGCCACCACCACCGTGTAGGTGGTCGTCGAGCCCGACGTCACGCTGGTCACGTTGTTGGTCTTGGTCACGCTCAAGTCGGCCGCGAGGCCGTGCGGGGCCGACACCGGATCGGTGTCGGCGGCGCTGTTGTTCGCGCTCGCCGGATCGGTCGTGCCGGCGGGCGGCCCGACCAGCACGGTGTTGGTCAACGACCCGGTGGCGGTCGTGGAGATGGCGGCCGGCACGGTGAACGTGGCCGTCCCGCCCACCAGCAGGTCCACCATGGCCGAGACGTCGCCGGCGCCAGTGGCAGGGCAGGCCGAGCCGGTGGCGGCCACGCACGTCCACGAGCCGAAGGTCATACCGGCGGGAGCGGCGTCGGCGACCGTCGCGCCCACCACCGCATTCGGTCCGAGATTCGTGACCACGATCGTGTAGGTGGTGGCGCCGCCCGCCGTCACCCCGGTGACCCCGTTGGTCTTGGTGACGCCGAGATCGGCCTGCGTCGTGCTGATGACCAGATCCTTGGCCGCGCCGAGCGAACCGGGGGCACCCGGCGGCGCCAGCGTCAGGCTCGCGGGGTTGCCAGCTCCGTCAACGATCGTGCCGCCATTGAGCGCCAGGGCCATCGTCGACACGTAATCGAGTTCCAGGGCGCTGTGCCCGAGGGCCACGACGTAGGTGAAGGTGAGGGTGCTCGTGCCCGTGCCGCTGGCGTAGTTCACCACCGCGTTGGTGACGCCGGTCGCCAGCGTCAGTTGCGGCGTGCCCGACACCGTCACCGCCTTGCTGAAGACGACTTGCACCGAGATGGCGGCGCCCACGCCGTAGAGGCCGTCGGGCGTGGACGAGGTCACGTCAACCACCGTCGGCGCCGTGCCGTCGATGACCAGCGCCTTGTTCGCGCCGAGTGACCCGGCCGCGCCCGGGGGGGGCAGCGTCAGGCTGGCCGGGTTGCCGGCACCGTCGACGATCGTGCCGCCGTTCAGCGCCAGGGCCGCGCTCGAGACGTAGTCGAGATCGGCGGACGCGTGCCCGGCCGCCACCGTGTAGAGAAAGGTCAGCGTGCTGCCGCCGCTGCCGCTGGTGTAATTGACGACCGCGTCGGCCGCGCCCGTCTCGAGCGTGAGCTGCGGGGTGCCGGTCACGATCATCTTCTGGCTGAAGGTCACCTGGACGGAGATGACCGCGCCGATGCCGTAGGCGCCGTTCCCCGTGGACGAGGTCACGTTGGTGACGGTCGGCACCGCCGTGTCGATCACCACGGCGTTGTTGGCGCCGAGCGACCCAGGCGCCCCAGGCGCCGCCAGGGTCAAAGCTGCGGCGTTGCCCGCGCCGTCGAGGATCGTGCCGCCGTTGAGCGCCAGGGCGGCCGTCGAGACGTAGTCGAGATGCGCGGACGTATGCCCGGCCGCAACCGTGTAGGTGAAGGTCAACGAGCTGGTGCCGCTCCCGCTCGTGTAGTTCACCGCCGCGTCGGCGGTTCCGGTTTCGAGCGTGAGCTGCGGCATGCCCGTCACCGTGACCGGCTTGCCGAAGGTCACCTGGAGGGCAATGACCGCGCCGACACCGTAGGTGCCGTCGGCGGCCGACGACGCCACGTTGGTCACGGCCGGCGCCACCGCGTCGATGACGATGGCCTGGTTCGCGCCCAGTGATCCGGCCGCTCCCGGCGACGGCAGCGTCAGGATCGCGTCGTTGCTGGCCGTGTCGCGGATGCTGCCGCCGTTCAGGACCAGCGCCGTGGTGGCCCCGTAATCAAGGTCGGGCGAGGTGTGGCCGGCGGCCACTGTGTAGGTGAAGGTGAGGGTGTTCGTGCCGGTGCCGCTGACGTAGTTGACCACCGCGTCGCTGACGCCGGTCTCGAGCGTGAGCTGCGGCGTCCCGGTCACGGCCACGGCCTTGCTGAACGTCACCTGGACGGCAATGGCCGCGCCGGTGCCGTAGGTGCCGTCCGCGGTCGGCGAGGTGATGGCGGTGACCGTCGGCACGATGGTGTCGACGACCAGCGCCTTGTTGGCGCCGAGAAGATCCGGCCGCGCCCGGGGCCGGCAGCGTCAGCGTCGCCGCGCTTCCGAAGCTGTCGGCGATGGTGCCGCCGTTGGGCGCCAGGGCGGCAGTGGATTGATAGTCCAGGTCGGGCGAGGCATGGCTGGCGGCCGCGGTGTAGGTGAAGGTGATCGCGTTCGTACCGCTGCCGCCCGCATAGTCCACCACGGCATCGGTGAGCCCGGTTTCGAGGGTGAGTTGCGGCGTGCCGGTGACCGTGACCGGCTTGCTGAAGGTCACCTGGACGGCGATGACCGCGCCAAGTCCGTAGATTCCGTCGGCCGTCGACGAAGTGACGTTGGTCACCGTTGGCGCGACGGCGTCGACGACCAGGGCCTTGTTGGCGCCCAGCGACCCCGCCGTCCCGGGGGCTGGCAGGTTGAGCGCGCCGTCGTTGCCGGCCGCGTCGCGGATGGTCCCGCCGCTGAGCGCCAGCGCGGTCGTGGCGACGTAGTCGAGGTCGGGCGACGAGTGACCGGCGGCCACCGTGTAGGTGAAGGTGAGAGTGGTGGTGCCGGTGCCGCTGCCGTAGTTGACGACGGCGTCGCTGACGCCCGTCTCCAGCGTGAACTGCGGGCTGCCGGTCACGGTCACGACTTCGCTGAAGACCACCTGCACCACGATCGTCGCCCCGGCGCCGTAGGTGCCGTTGGGCGTCGACGAGGTCACGTCGGTGACGGCGGGCGCGGTCGTGTCGATGACCAGCGCCTTGTTCGCGCCCAGCGATCCGGCGGTGCCCGGGGCCGGCAGGGTCAGCGTCGCGTCGTTGCCGGCCGCGTCGCGGATCGTCCCGCCGTTGAGGGCCAGGGCCGACGTGGCGGCGTAGTCGAGATCCGGCGAGGTGTGCCCCGTCAGCACCGTGTAGGTGAAGGTCAGCGCGCTCGTGCCGCTGCCGCTCGCGTAGTTCACCACTGCGTCGGTGACGCCGGTTTCAAGCGTGAGCTGCGGTGGCGCGGTCACGGCCACCGGCTCGCTGAGCGTTACCTGGACGGAGACGACGGCGCCGGGGCCGTAGGTGCCGTCAGCGGTGGACGAGGTGATGCCGGTGACCGTCGGCGCGACGCCGTCGATAACCAGCGTCTTGTTAGCGCCGAGCGACCCGGCTGCCCCAGGCGCCGGCAGCGTCAGGGCCGCGGCGTTGCTCGCGGCATCGCCGACCGTGCCGCCGTTGAGGGTGAGCGCGGCCGTGGAGCTGTAGTCGAGGTCGGGCGAGGCGTGACCGGCGGCCACGACGTAAGTGAACGTCAGCGTGTTGCTGCCGCTGCCGCTGGCGTAGGCGACCGCCGCGCCGGGGCCACCGGTCGCCAGGGTCAACTGCGGCGATCCGGTCACGGTCACCGATTTGCTGAAGACCACCTGCACCGACACCGCGGCGCCGGCCCCGTAGGTGCCGTCGGCGGTGGACGAGGTGACGTGGCTCACCGTCGGCGCGACGGCGTCGATGACCAGCGCCTTGTTGGCCCCCAGCGATGCGGGCGCCCCGGGCGCCGGCAGGGACAGCGCGGCGTCGTTCCCGCCGGCGTCCTTGACCGTGCCGCCGTTGAGCGACAGCGCGGTCGTCGCCGAGTAATCGAGATCCGGGGACGTGTGCCCGGCCGCCACCGTGTAGAGGAAGACGAGCGTCGACGTCCCGCTGCCGCTCACGTAGTCCACCACCGCGTCGATGGCGCCGGTTTCGAGCGTCAGCTGCGGCGTGCCCGTCACGGTCACGACTTCGCTGAACGCCAACTGCACCGGAATCGTGGCGCCGATGCCGTAGGTTCCATCGGCGGTGGGGGCGGTCACGTTGGCGATCGTCGGCGCGGTCGTGTCGATGACCAGCGCCTTGTTCGCGCCGAGCGATCCGGCGGTTCCGGGCGCCGGCAGGGTCAGCGTGGCGTCGTTGCCGCCGCCATCTCGAATCGATCCGCCGTTGGCGGCCAGCGCGGTCGTGGCCACGTAATCCAGGTCGGCCGACGTGTGGCCGGCCGCCGCGGCGTAGGTGAAGGTGAGCGTGGCCGTGCCGCTGCCGCTCGCGTAGTTCACCACCGCGGCGGGGGCGCCTGTCGCGAGCGTCAGCTGCGGAGTGCCCGTCACGATCACCACTTCACTGAACGTGACCTGCACCGGGAGGACGGCGCCCGGTCCGTAGGTTCCGTCCGCCGCTGTGGACGTGACGCTCGTCAGCGTCGGCGCCGTTGTGTCGATGACGATCGCCGTGTTGGCTCCGAGCGAGCCTACGGTGCCGGGCGCGGGCAGGGTCAGCGTGGCGTCGTTGTTCGCCGCGTCCCTGATGGTGCCGCCGTTGGCAGTCAACGAGGTCGAGGCCACGTAGTCCAGATGCGCCGACCCGTGGCCGGCCGCCACGGTGTAGGAAAACGCCAGCGTGCTGGTGCCACTGCCGCTGGCGTAGTCCACGACCGCGTCGGTGATTCCGGTCTCGAGGGTCAAGTGCGGCGTGCCCGTGACGACGACCGGACTGGTGAAAGTCACCTCGACCGATACCACCGCGCCGACCCCGTAGGTGCCGTTGGCCGTGGACGAGGTCACGTGGGCGACGGCCGGCCCGAGCGTGTCGATAACGAGGTCCTTGGCGTCGCCGAGTGATCCAGCGGTGTTGGGTGCCGCGAGCGCCACGGCGGCCGCGTTCCCGACGCCATCCACGATGCTGCCGCCGTTCAGCGCCAGCGCCGTCGTCGAGACGTAATCCAGGTCCGGCGTCGCATCGCTGGCGCTCACGGTATAGAGGAAAGTAAGCGTGGTGGTGCCGCTGCCGCTGACGTAGTTCACGACCGCGTTAATCACTCCGGTTTCGAGCGTGAGCTGCGGCGTGCCACTGACCGCCACCACCTCGCCGAAGACGACGTTCACCGAGATCGCGGCCCCGAGGCCGTAGGTGCCGTCGGGTGTCGACGACGTCACGCCGGTCACGGCCGGCGCCGCGGTGTCGATGACCAGCGCCTGGTTGGCGCCGAGCGAGCCGGCCGCGCCCGGAGCCGGCAGCGTCAACGTCGCGACGTTGCCGGCGCCGTCGCGGATCGTCCCGCCGCCGAGCGCCAGCGCGGCCGTCGAGACGTAGTCCAGATCGGAAGAGTTGTGGCCGGCAGCCACGACGTAGGCAAACGTGAGCGTGTTGGTCCCGGTGCCGCTGACGTACGAGGCCATGCCGTCGGTGACACCGGTCTCCAGGGTCAACTGCGGCGTGCCGGTGACGGTCACGGACTTGCTGAAGGTCACGTCGACCGAGACCGCGGCGCCCACTCCGTAGCTGCCGTTGGCCGTCGGCGAGGTGACGTCGGTCACCGCTGGCGCCGTGGTGTCGACGACGATCGCCTTGTTGGCGCCGAGCGACCCGGCCGCGCCGGCGGCCGGCAACGTCAGCGTCGCGTCGTTGCTGGCGGCGTCGCGAATGGTTCCGCCATTTAGCGCGAGCGACGAGGTGGCGACGTAGTCCAGGTCGGCCGACGTATGTCCCGGCGCCACCGTGTAGGTGAAGGTGAGCACCGTCGTGCCGCTGCCGCTCGCGTAGTCGACCACGGCGTCGCTCAGCCCGGTCTCGAGCGTCAATTGCGGAGTGCCGGTCACCGCCACCGGCTTGGCGAAGGTGACGTCGACGGCAATGACCGCGCCCGGCCCGTAGGTGCCGTCGGCGGTCGACGACGACACGTTGGTGACCGTGGGCGCGACGCCGTCCACGACCAGCGCCTTGTTGGCGCCCAGTGACCCGGCCGCGCCAGGCGTCGGCAAGGTGAGCGTCGCGGCGCTGTTGCCGGCATCCCGCACAGCGCCGCCGTTGAGCGCCAAGGCCGTGGTGCCCACGTAGTCGAGGTCGGCCGCCGTGTGACCGGCCGCCACGGTGTAGGTAAAGGTCAGCGTGGCCGTGCCGCTGCCGCTCGCGTAGTTCACTACCGCGTCGGCCGCGCCTGTCTCGAGCGTCAGTTGCGGTGTGCCCGTTACTGTCACCGGCTCGCTGAACAGCACCGCAACCGAAATCGCGGCGCCCGTGCCGTAGGTGCCGTCGGCCGTCGGCGAGGTGACGTCGGTCACGGTCGGCGCAGCGGTATCGATGACGATGGCCTTGTTGGCGCCGAGCGAGCCGGCGGCGCCAGGCGCCGGCAGCGCCAGAGTCGCGACGTTGCTGCCCGCGTCGCGGATGGTTCCGGCGTTGAGGGCCAGCGACGTGGTCGCGACGTAATCGAGATCCGGGGACGTGTGCCCGGCAACCACCATGTAGGTAAAGGTGAGCGTGGTGGTTCCGCTGCCGCTGGCGTAGTCGACGACCGCATCGGCCGGGCCCGTCTCCAGCGTGAGCTGCGGCGTGCCGGTCACCGTGACCGGCTTGCTGAAGGTCACCTGCACCGCCACGGACGCGCCGGGTCCGTAGGTGCCATCGGCGGTGGACGACGTGACGTCGGTGACCGCCGGGGCGATGGTGTCGACGACCAGGTCTTTGCTGAAGCCCAGCGACCCGGCCGCCCCTGGCGCCGCCAGCGTCAACGTGGCCGCGTTGCCCGGGCCATCCGCGATGCTGCCGCCGTTGAGCGTCAACGCGGCGGTCGAAACGTAGTCCAAGTCCGGCGCCGCGTGCCCGTTGGCCACCGTATACGAGAAGGTCAGCGTGTTCGTGCCGCTGCCGCTGGCGTAGTCGACGACCGCGTCGGTGGCGCCGGTTTCCAGGGTGAGCTGCGGGCTGCCCGCGACGGTCACGACTTCGCTGAAGGTCACGTGCACCGGGATGACCGCGCCCGCGCCGTAGGTGCCGTTGGCGGCCGGTGACGTGACGCCGGTCACCGTCGGCGCTGCAGTGTCGATGACCAGCGCCTTGTTGGCGCCGAGCGAGCCGGCGGCGCCGGGGGCCGGCAGCGTCAGCGTCGCGGTGTTGCTGGCCGCGTCGCGAATGGCGCTGCCGTTCAGCGCCAGCGACGACGTCGCGACGTAGTCCAGGTTGGCCGAGGTGTGGCCCGCCGCCACCGTGTAGCTAAAGGTGAGCGTGCTCGTGCCGCTGCCACTCGTGTAGTTCACGACAGCGTCCACGACGCCCGTCTCCAGGGTCAGCTGCGGCGTCCCGATCACGGTCACCGCTTCGCTGAACGTCACCTGCACCGCGATGACGCCGCCCACGGTGTACGACCCGTTGGCGGTGGACGAGGTCACGTTCGTGACTGTCGGCACGACGCCGTCCACGACCAGGTTCTGGTTGGCGCCGAGAGAGCCAGCCGCGCCGGGGGCGGCCAGCGTCAGGGTCGCGTCGTTGCCGCTCACGTCCCGGATGGCGCCGCCGTTCAAGGCCAGGGCCGTCGTGGCCCCGTAGTCGAGATCCGGCGACTCGTGTCCGGCCGCCACCGTGTAGGTAAAGGTCAGCGCGGTCGTGCCGCTGCCGCTGGCGTAGTCGACCACCGCGTCGACCACTCCCGTTTCCAGAGTCAGCTGCGGCGTGCCCGTCACGGTCACGGACTTGCTGAACGTCACCTGCACGGCGATGACCGCGCCCAATCCGTAGCTGCCATCCGCCGCCGGCGACGACACGTTCGTGATTGTGGGCACGACGCCGTCCACGACCAGCGCCTGGTTGGCGCCGAGCGAGCCGGCCGCGCCGGGGGCCGCCAGCGTCAGGGTGGCGTTGTTGCCGCCCGCGTCTCGAATCGTCCCGCCATTCAGCGCCAGCGCCGTCGTCGTCACGTAGTCCAGGTCGGCCGAGGTATGGCCTGCCGCCACCGTATAGATGAAGGTGAGCGTGCTCGTGCCGCTGCCGTTGGCGTAGTTCACGACCGCGTTGCTGACGCCGGTGGCCAGCGTGAGCTGCGGCGTGCCGGTCACCGTCACCGGCTTGCTGAAGGCGACCTGCACCGACACGGTCGCGCCCACGACGTAGGTGCCATCGGGCGTCGACGAGGCGACGTTGGCGACCGTCGGCGCGGTCGTGTCGATGACCAGGTTCTTGTTGGCGCCGAGCGACCCGGCGGCGCCAGGTGCCGGCAACGTCAAAGTGGCGTTGTTGCTACCCGCATCCCGAATCACTCCGGCGTTCAGCGCCAGCGCGGCCGACGAGAGGTAGTCCAGGTCGGCGGAGACATGGCCGGCCGCCACCGTGTAGGTGAAGGTGAGGGTGTTGGTCCCGCTGCCGCTGGTGTAGTTGACCACCGCGGAAGTCGCCCCGGTCGCCACCGTCAGCTGGGGCGTGCCCGTCACCGTGACCGGTTCACTGAACGTCACTTGGACCGGCACGGTGGCCGCCACGCCGTAGGTGCCGTTGGCCGCCGACGAGGTGACGCTGGTCACCGTCGGCGCCGTCGTGTCGATGACGATGGCCTTGTTGGCGCCGAGCGAGCCGGCCGCGCCGGGCGTCGGCAAGGTCAGCGTCGCGTTGTTGCTCCCGGCATCGCGGATGGCCCCGCCGTTGAGGGACAGCGACGTCGTGGACACGTAGTCGAGATCCGCCGACGTGTGTCCGGCCGCCACCGTGTAATTGAAGGTCAGGGTGGCCGTTCCGGTGCCGCTCGAGTAGTTAACAACCGCGGAGGCCACGCCGGTCTCGAGCGTCAACCGGGGCACTTGCGTCACCGTCACCACTTCGCTGAACGTCACCTGCACCGACACCACCGCGCCCACTCCGTAGGTGCCGTCGGCGGTCGAGGAGGTGACGTTGGTGACCGTCGGGGCCGTCGTGTCGATGACGATGGCCTTGTTCGCGCCAAGCGATCCGGCGGCGCCAGGGGCCGCCAGCGTCAGCGTCGCGTTGTTGCTCGCGGCGTCACGGATCGTCCCGCCGTTGAGGGCCAGTGACGTGGTGGCGACGTAGTTCAGGTCCGGCGAGGTGTGCCCCACCGCCACGGTATAGGTGAAGGAGAGGGTGCTGGTGCCGCTGCCGCTGACGTAGTTCACGACCGCGTCGACGACGCCGGTCTCCAGCGTCAGTTGCGGAATGCCGGTCACCGTCACCGCTTCGCCGAACACCACTTGCACCGACACCGTGGCACCCACACCCCTCGTGCCGTTGGCGGTGGAGGAGGTCACGTTGGTGACCGTAGGCGCCGTGGTGTCGATGACGATGGCCTTGTTGGCGCCGAGCGATCCAGCGGCCCCCGGCGCCGCCAGCGTCAGCGTCGCGTTGTTGTTGGCCGCGTCCCGAACCGTGCCGCCGTTGAGCGCCAGCGACGTCGTGGCGACGTAGTCCAGGTCGGCCGAGGTGTGGCCCGCTGCTACCGTATATATATAGGTGAGCGTGCTCGTGCCGCTGCCACTCGTGTAGTTCACAATCGCGTTTGTCGCCCCGGTCTTCAGGGTCAGCTGCGGGGTCCCGGTCACGGTCACCCCTTCACTGAACGTCACCTGCACCGAGATTGTGCTGCCGACGGTGACGCGCCGTTGGCGGTGGACGAGGTGACGTTCGTGACCGTGGGCACGACGCCGTCCACGACCAGCGCCTTGTTGGCGCCAAGCGAGCCGGCCGCGCCCGGAGCCGCCAGCGTCAGGGTCGCGTTGTTGCCGCCCACGTCGCGAATCGCGCCGCCGTTCAGGGCCAGGGCGGTCGTGGCCACGTAGTCGAGATCCGGCGACGCGTGCCCGGCCGCCACCGTGTAGGTGAAGGTCAGCGCGGCCGTGCCGCTGCCGCTGGCGTAGTTGACCACCGCGTCGATCACCCCCGTTTCCAGGGTCAGCTGCGGCGTGCCCGTCACGGTCACGGACTTGCTGAACGTCACTTGCACGGCGATGACCGCGCCCAGCTCGTAGGTGCCGTCGGCCGCCGACGAGGTGACGTTGGTCACCGCGGGCGCAACCGTGTCGATGACCAGTGCCTGGTTGGCGCCGAGCGAGCCGGCGGCGCCTGGCGCCGGCAGCGTCAGCGTGCGCGTCGGTGCTGCCCGCGTCCCGGATGGTTCCGCCGTTCAAGGCCAACGACGTCGTGTCCACGTAATCCAGGTCCACGGAGGTGTGGCCAGCCGACACCGTGTAGGTGAACGTCAGGGTGCTGGTGCCACTGCCGCTGGCGTAGGCCACCACCGCATCGGTGACGCCGGTCTCCAGCGTCAACTGCGGCGTGCCCGCCACCGTCACCATTTCACTGAACGTCACTTGCACCGACGCCGTGGCGCCGACCCCGTAGCTGCCGTCCGCCGTGGCCGACGTGACGTCGGTGACCGTCGGGGGGGTGGTGTCGATGACCAGGTTCTGGTTGGCGCCGAGCGACCCGGCCGCGCCAGGCGCCGGCAGCGTCAGGACGGCGGCGTTGCCGGTGCCGTCCATGATCGAACCGCCGTTCAGCGCCAAAGTGTTGGCGGCGACATAGTCCAGGTCGGCGGTGGTGTGCCCGGCGGCCACCGTGTAGGTGAAGGTCAGGGTGGGCGTGCCGCTGCCGCTCGCGTAGGCGACGACCGCGTCGCTGACGCCGGTCTCCAACGTCAGCTGCGGAACGCCGGTGACCGTCACCGCTTCAGTGAAGTTCACGAGGACGGCAATCGGCGCGCCCAGCCCGTAGGTGCCATCGGCGGTCGACGAGGTGACGCCGCTCACCATCGGTATCGTGTCGATGACAATGGCCTTGTTGGCGCCCAACGACCCGGCCGCGCCGGGCGCGGGCAGCGTCGTCATCGCGTTGTTGCCCGTCGTGTCCCGGATCGTCCCGCCGTTCACGGCCAGGGCCGTGGTCGACGCGTAGTCCAGGTCGGGCGAGTTGTTGCCGGCCAAAACGGTGTAGGCGAACGTCAGCGCCGGCGTCCCGCTGCCGCTCACGTAGTTCACGACCGCGTCGGTCACACCGGTCTCCAGCGTCAGCTGCGGCGTTCCCGTGACCGTGACCGGTCGGCTGAACGTCACCTGGACCGAAACCGAAGCGCCCGGCCCATAGAGGCCATCGGCCGTCGACGACGTCGCGTCGGTGACCGTCGCCACCACGCCGTCGATGACGATGGCCTTGTTCGCCCCGAGCGACCCGGCCGCGCCCGGGGCCGGCAGTGTCAGCGTCGCGTCGTTGCTGCCGGCGTCGCGGATGGTTCCGCCGTTCACGGCCAGCGAGGTCGTGGCGACGTAGTCCAGGTCGGTCGTGGCGTGCCCAACCGCCACCGTGTAGTTGAAGGTGAGCGTGCTGGTCCCGCTGCCGCTCGCGTAGTTCACCACCGCATCAGCGGCCCCAGTCTCCAGCGTCAGCTGCGGCGTTCCGACGACCGTCACCACTTCACTGAACGTCACCTGCACCGGCACCGTGGTGCCCACGCCGTAGGTGGCATCGGCCGAGGCCGAGGTGACGTTCGTGACCGTCGGCGCGGTGGTGTCGATGACGATGGCCTTGTTGGCGCCGAGCGATCCGGCGGCGCCGGGCGCGGGCAGCGTCAGCGCGGCGGGGGTGCCGGTGCCGTCGGCGATGGCGCCGCCACTGAGCGTGAGTGAAGTCGTGGCGACGTAGTCCAGATCGGCGGTGGTGTGCCCGGCCGCCACCGTGTAAGTAAAGGTGAGGGCGCTCGTGCCGCTGCCGCTCGCGTAGTCGAGCACCGCGTCGGCGCCCCCCGTCTCGAGGGTCAGCTGCGGAACGCCCGTGGCCGTCACCGCTTCGCTGAAGTTCACCAGGACGGCAATCGCGGCGCCCGGCCCGTAGGTGCCGTCGGCGGTCGACGACGTGACGCTCAGGACGGCCGGCGTCGTGTCGATCGCCAGCGCCTTGTTGGCGCCCAGCGAGCCGGCGGCGCCCGGGGCCGGCAGCGTCAGAATCACGGCGTTGCCGCTGGCGGCCTGAATCGTGCCGGCGTTCAGGGCCAGCGCGGCGCTCGAGGCGTAGTCCAAGTCCGGCGAGTTGTGGCCGGCCGCGACGGTATAGGTAAAGGTCAGGGTGGGCGTACCGCTGCCGCTCACGTAGTTCACGACCGCGGCGGTGAGCCCCGTCGCCAGTGTCAGCTGTGGGGTCCCGGTTATCGTGACCGCGCTGCTGAACGTCACTTGGACCGAGACGGCGGCGCCCAGTCCGTAGACGCCGTCGGCGGTCGAGGACGTCACGTTGGTGACGGTTGGCGGCGCGTCTTCCGCTCCGAGCGACAGGAAGGTGGCCGGCGAGCTCTGGTTGTTGTACTCGGTCCGGATCCACCCGAGCGAGCGGACGATGTCGGAAATGCGCAGTTCGTCAAGAGCGCCCTTGAGCCGCCCGTCCACGCCGTTGCCGAGCTGAAAAGTGCCGTTGTTGCTGAAGTTGAGGGCAGAGGTGCTCTGGCCGACCAGGTTCCCGTCGAGGTATTGCTTCTTGATCCCCGCTTCGTTGACGCCGTCGAGCCGGTACCACTGACCCGTCACCAGCGCCCCCGACGTGGACCATTGGGCGACGGTGCCGGTCTGGGGGCCCCACCACAACTTGTTGACCGACTGCCACCCGGCGTAGCCGCCCGCCCCGCCTTTCTCGAACAGGTTGCTTTCACGGGTCTCGGTGAAGCGAAACCACACGGAGAACGTGCCGTTGCCGGCGACGTTCAGGGACGCCGAATGGGGAATGCCCACCGACTGCGTGGTCCCATCGAAGGTCTGGCCGTTGCCAATCACGGCGCCCCCGCGGGTCGGCAGCGTTCCGCTGGTGGCGTGGTTGGCATTGGTGGTCGAGTCCTGCGGGAACGTGCCGTTTTCCTGCAAGTGCCACACGCCGCGGTAGCTCGAGTCCCACACCGCCGTCGGGTTCTGCTGGCTCGAAGCCGAGCCGTTCCCGTAGTAGATGTAGAGGACCGTGTCGGCGTTGGCGGAAACCACCGGCACCTTGACCCAAGCGGTAAGGGCGCCGCTGGCGGAGGTGTAGGCCTCGATTTCGTGGGCCAGCTTGGTCGTGCCATCCGCGCTGGTGAACAGGATGTCGTTCCCGCTGGCCTGGGCGCGGGCGGCCAATCCGGCATCCGCGCCGAGATTCACCAGGACGGGAAAGTTCGACAGGTCCACGCCGCCGCTGACCTTCGTCCGGTCGATGGCGATCGCCTTGCGGTAGCTCCACGCGGGGCTGTACCAGGCCAGACTCGCGTTGGACGACTCCAGCAGCGCGAGGTCGAGAGGAAGCATGCCGGCCTCGCCGCCACCGAGGGCGGCGCCTGATGACGACGCTTCCAGCCGCCAATTGCCGCCCCGCCCGGTGACGTCGGCCGAAGCGTGGACGTCGGCCCCGGTGAGGCGGGCGATCTCGTCGAGGAGCCGTTGACCGTCGCTGCCGGGCGCCGCCACGTCGCAGCCGAACAAGTTGATGCGGGCGTGCGGAGCCAATACGGCGCCGAGCCGGCCCCAGGCATTGCCCCCCCGATTGGCGTTGTCCGCGGTCACCCAATCGTTGCCTAGGGCAAACGCCCCGGGAGCGCCGTGGGCCATCAGCGTCACCGACGCGACTGGCTGAGCTGACGCGTTCGCCCAGCTCACTACACGGGCCAACACGTCGGCGGGCGATTCCGTGGCGCCGTCGTAGAGAAACACCCGGCCGCCCGGCCCGACGGCACTTGCCAGTACCGGGCTGTCGGACAAACGCTCGTCCACCAGAACGGCGTGGGCGCCGGAGGCGACGACCGGCTTCGGGAGTTCGATGTCCGCGGCGCCGGTCACCGGCGTCGGCAGCCACAAAACGGTCGCGTACACGAGCGCCAAGGTTGCCGCCAGGCGGACCACGGGCGCCCGTGACGCGCGAGGTCCGGTCAGACGCTTGAACTGCCCGTAAAGACGACGGTTTTCGTAAGTCGGCACACGAAGCCGTAGGCTGCTAGGGCAACGGCCATGCCGAATCCGTCCCTGTGCGCGACGGCGATCGTGGTTGCGTCGGGCCGCGGCAACGGGCAGACGAACCGTGCAGGCCGCGGCAACGTCGCGCGCGCCATCGACCGATGGGAGGATCCCGTCTCGTCGACCCGCCACCGAGATGACGGGGGTCCGTCACCCCGTGTCGGCCGGCCAGTCCACGAAGCGCTGGCGGGCGCCCGGCCCTGGTCGCAGCGCGACGCCCGTTCCAGGTCCCACCGGAGGGCGCCACCAACACCGCCAGGTGTCTCCATCTTGTTGACCCACTACGACTTCCAGCCGTCGGCGGCGGCTCTACGGGGATCGGCCGCGTGATATGATGCCGACCGCCATGGAACAGGTGACGCTCACAATCGACGGTGCCCCGGTAACGGTTCCCAAGGGGACGTCGGTGCTGCAGGCGGCAATTTCGGCCGGGGTGCAGGTTCCCTATTACTGCTACCACCCAGGCCTGGGCATCGACGCCTCCTGCCGCGTCTGTCTCGTCAAGATCGAGAAGATGCCGAAGTTGCAGACGTCGTGTTCCACGCCGGCCGCCGAAGGCATGGTGGTGCACACCAAGGACGTCGAGAGCACCGAGGCCCGCGCCGGCGTCTTCGAGTTCCTCCTCATCAATCACCCGCTCGACTGCCCGGTGTGCGACAAGGGCGGCGAATGCCCGCTGCAGGACTTCTCCTATTCCTTCGGCAACGTGCAGAGCCGCATGGACTTCCCGCGCCGCACCTTCGACGGCGAGGGGGTCAAGGCCGACGTCGACTTCGGCCCGACGCTGATGCTCAACCGCAACCGCTGCATCATGTGCACGCGCTGCGCGCGCTTCATGCGCGAAGTGGACGGCGACGCGCAGATCGGCATCGTCGATCGCGGCAACGGCAGCGAGATTGCGACGTTCAACGAGCAGGGCGTGCATTCGCTGCTGTCGGGCAACCTCGTGGACATCTGCCCGGTCGGCGCCATCACCACCCGGCAGTACCGCTTCCGCTCGCGCCCGTGGGACAACCCCAACGCCATCGACACGACCTGCACCCTGTGCTCGAAGGGCTGCTCGACCACGGCGTGGCTGCGGGCCAAGCCCGAATGGGCCAAGGGCTCGCAGCTGGTCCGCGTCACGCCGCGCTACAACCCCGCGGTCAACGGCTTCTGGATGTGCGACATCGGCCGCTTCGACTACGGCTGGGTCGAGGGTCCGAACCGGCTGCGCAAGCCGCGCCTGACCGGCCGCGACGGCACGCAGCAGGACGCCACGTGGAAGGACGCGCTCACCAAGGTGCGCGATCTGCTGAATGCCGCCGGGCGCCGCGATCCGGCGTCGGTGCGCTTCCTGGTCTCGGCGCACGCCAGCCTCGAAGAGCTCTTCCTGATCAAGCGCGTGGCCAGCGATCTCAAGGGCGATACCAGCGCCGGACATCTTGCGGTCACGTGGCGCCGGTCGGCCAAGTCGCAACCGGCCGACACCCAGTTCGTGGTCCCGGCCACCGATGCCCCGAACGTGCTCGGCGCGCGCGACCTGGGCCTCAACGTGGGCGCCGGCCTCGACGGCGCGCCGGACCTGTCGGCGCTGCGTAGTGCCGTGGATGCCGGCTCGGTGGACGTGCTCTACGTGCTCGATCCCGGTCCGGCCGAGTCGATGGGCGACGTGGCCTGGCTGGTCGAGGCGCGCCAGGCCGGACGCATCAAGGCGCTCGTCTACCAGGGCGTCCTCACCGGTCCGCTCGCCGCCGCCGCCGACGTGGTGCTGCCCGGCGCGGCGTGGGTGGAAAAGGACGGCTGCTTCACGAACGACCAGGGGCGCGTGCAGGCGGCCTCGAAGGCCATCGTCACCCCCGGCGACGCCGTGGAAGACTGGCAGATTCTCACCAGCGTGGCGGCGGCCCTCGGGCTGCCCTTCAGCTACGCCAGCGCCGCGGCTGTGCGCGTGGATCTGGCCCAGTCGCTGGCCGGCCAGGCCGAGTACGAGGGCCTGGGCGACCGGACGTTCAACCGGCCGGTCAGCGCGGAGACGTGGCTGCAGTCGTCGAACCCCTCCGAGCGCTGGAAGTGGGACGTGATGTATCAGGACCTGCCGCCGGTCAAGGGGCACAACGTGCAGATGGAACACGCGGCCAAGCCGTCGGTCATTCCGCTGCGCCTCGTCACCGAAGAGCTGGACCGCGCTTCCGACTAGTCCCGACGTGTAGACCGCCAGACTTCGACGGACAGAACTGAGCCCCATGCGACATCCCGCGGCCCGTTGGGTGCTGTTCGTGCTGGCCGCGGCGATCGCGGCCGGGCTCGGCTACCGCGCCGCTTCGCTCGAGCAGCAGGCGCTGGCCACGCGGCTCAGTCTGCAGACGGCCACCGCCGATGGCCGGGCCCTCCAGAATGCCTTGGCCGAAGCGCGGCGCGCCATGGCCGCCATGGCCTCGCCGGGACAGCCGGCGGTGAGCTGGAGCCGCCAGGCCAGGGCCGCCATCGAGGCGGCGCGTCCGCGTCTGGCCGCGCTGGCGGCGATCCCCGGCGGCGCGGCGCTGGCCGGCAGCACGGAACGGATCGATCAGCTCATCGAGGCCGAAGGACGGCTGCACGAATCGGCCGTGGGCGGCCGGACGCTCATGGCCAGCGACATCGCGTTCGGCGAGGCGCTGCCGCACGTGGACGCCATCGACAAGCAGGTGGCCGACATGACGGCGCGGATGAACGCCGAGGCCGACCGCGACATCTTCGCCGCGCGCCAGCAGCAGGCCCTTGCCGCCGCCGGCGCGCTCGGCGTGCTGGCCCTGGCCGCGCTCATCCTCACGCCGGCCCCGCCGGCTCGCGTCGAACAGGTGCCCGTCGCGGCGGTCGAGGCCGAACCCGAGCCGCTGGCGCCGCGGGATCTCTCGCTCGACTACACCCGCGCGACGGCGGCGGCCGCCTCCACCGAGGTCCCGCGGACGGCGGCGAGTCTGGACCTGACGCCGCTGGCGGCCGTGTGCGGAGAGCTGGCGCGGCTGTCCGACGGCGCGGCGCTGGCCTTGGTACTGGAACGCGTTGCCCCGGCCATCGGCGCCAAGGGCATCGTGGTCTGGCTGGCCGACGCCGACCGCGGCGCCTTGCAGGCGGCCGCGGCCTGGGGCTACGACGAGCGCCTGGTGGCGCGCTTCCCCGCGGTGCCGGTGGGCGACGACAACCCGACGGCGCACGCCTTCTCGAACGCCGCGGCCGCCGTCGTGCCGGGACGCGCCGGACAGCCGGCCGCCGTGGCGGCGCCGATCGTCGGGTCGAAGGGCCCCGTCGGCGTGCTCTCGGTGGAACTGACCTCGTCGGGCGCGCCGTCCGCCGCGCTCGTCGCCGCGGCCGGCATCGTCGCCGCGCAGCTGGCCACGCTGCTCGAGCCGCTGCCCCGTCGCGACGCGCCGTCCACCGACGCGACCGTCACCGACGGGCCGGCCGCCGACGCGCCGATCCCCGACGCGCCGGGCTAGCGGACGCCGGCCTCGCGGCCGTCGCGGGCGGCGTCGGCCCTCACCGGTCGATCATCCGCTGCAACGGTTCGGAGTAGCGCGCCCCGTGCACGGCAATCCCCGCTGCGGCGCCATCGATCTCGCGTCAAGTCCTCGGACGACAATTCGATGGCGGCCGCTCCGAGGTTCTCGTCGAGCCGATGCTGCTTGGTGGTGCCCGGAATGGGCACGATCCACGGCTTCTGCGCCAGCAGCCAGGCCAGCGCGATCTGCGCCGGGGTGGCCTGCTTCCGCGCGGCAAAGGCCGTCAGCCACGCGACCAACGCCAGGTTCGCCTTGCGGTTCTCGGGCGTGAAGCGCGGCACGTTGTTCCGGAAGTCGTCGCTGGCAAACGTGGTGTGTTCGTCGATCGTCCCCGTCAGGTAGCCCCGGCCGAGCGGGCTGAAGGGCACCAGCCCGATGCCCAGCTCCTCGAGCACCGGCAGCACCTCCGCCTCGAGCTCCCGCCACCATAGCGAGTATTCGCTTTGCAGGGCCGTGACCGGCTGGACGGCGTGGGCGCGGCGAATCGTCGCGACCCCGGCTTCCGAGAGACCGAAGTGCTTCACCTTGCCTTCACGAATCAGGTCCTGCACCGCGCCCGCGACCTCTTCGATGGGCACCTCGGGATCGACCCGGTGCTGGTAGAAGAGGTCGATGGTGTCGGTCCGGAGGCGTGTGAGCGCGGCCTCCGCCACCTCCCTGATATGCGAAGGCCGGCTGTTCAAGCCGCTCTGCTTGCCGTTCTCGAAGGCGAACCCGAACTTGGTGGCAATCACCACCTGGTCGCGGACCGGCGCGAGCGCCTCGCCGACCAGTTCCTCGTTGACGTAGGGACCGTAGACCTCGGCCGTGTCGAAGAAGGTGACGCCGCGGTCGACGGCCGCGCGCAACAGCGCAATCATCGCCGTCCTGTCGGCCGGCGGCCCGTAGCCGGAACTCATCGACATGCAGCCGAGTCCCAGAGCCGACACCGTCAAGTTCCATTGCCGAGTGTGCGCGCCTGCATCCCCACGTCCTCCTTCGCCGGGCCGTGACGACCCGCCCCGAGCAGATTAGAGGTATGCGGCCGCCGTGAACAGCTCTGGGTGTCGGGCCGGGCCTCCACGCCCCGCGTCGGGACAGGTCACGCCGGGCGGCCGCCGGCGGGTCGACCGCCGCGCCGGCCTGGGCTGTGCCGGCACGACGACGGCCTCGAGCGTGGACGTCTTCTTGTCGCGCACGATGCCGAGCGACACCGGCCCGCCGTCGGGCACCTCCGCCAGAGGCGTCGACCAGCTCGCGCGCGTCTTTCACCGCGGCGCCGTTCACCGCGGTGATCACGTCACCAGCCTTGAGCCCCGCTTTCTCCGCAGGGGAACCGGCGGTCACGCTCGACACCAGCACGCCGCCGTTGGCGGCGCCGAAGTAGCCGGCCAGCTGATCGCTCAGCGCTTCCACCTGCACGCCCAGGCGGCCGCGTCCGCCCGCCATCGGCCTGCCGTCGAAGCGAAAGGCGAAGCCCGGCGGCGAGCCGCCCGGCAGGTCGCGCAGCCGGCCCCATCCGCGTTCGATCTCGGCGCGAATCTGCGGCCCGAGGCGCTCGTTCCAGCCGCTGTCGGCGGTCTCGGGGGTGACGTCGAGCGTCTGCCGGCTGCCGTCGCGGAGCACCGTCATCTTCACCGCCCGCCCCGGCGGCGTTTCCTGCACCAGCCTCGTGAGTTGCCGCGCGCCGCGCACGCGCTCGCCGTCGAACTCCACGACCACGTCGCCGGGCCTGGCGCCGGCCTTGGCGGCGGCGCTGCCCTCATCCACGTCGTCGATCCGCGCCCCCGGCCTGGCCGGGTCGTCGCCGTCGCTCACCATCACGCCGAGCTGGCTGCCGCCGCCCTCGAGACGGAACACCTCGCGGCCCCGCCGGTCCGGGTCACCGGGTTCGACCCGGAGCTGGGGGGCGCCCGCAAGAGCGCCGTCGCTGGATCTGGCCGCCACGCCCGTGACCACCACGGCCACGGCCGTCGCGAGCAGACCGCCGAACACGGTCGTGCGTTGACGCGTCATCGCTGTCTCCTTGGGAATGGCCGCCGCGCGGCCGAGCGCGCGGTGCGCGCAGGCGGCCGGGCGCGCCGGCGTTCCTCCCTGACAGACGACGCGCCGAAGCGCTTGGTTGGCCGCCGCGGCGAGGCGGCCGCGGACGGCTGGGACGAGCCGTATACTGGAGCGCCTCACCGTGGAAGCCATGGACAAGAAAGCTGCCATCCTCGAACGCGCCGAGCGCGACGGCGTGAAGTTCCTGCGCCTCCAGTTCACCGACATCCTGGGCGTGATCAAGAACGTCGAGGTGCCCGACCGGCAGTTCCCCGAGGCCCTCGACGGTCAGGTGCTCTTCGACGGCTCGTCGATCGAGGGCTTCGTGCGCATCGAAGAGTCGGACATGTACCTGAAGCCCGACCTGAACACCTTTCAGGTCTTGCCCTGGCCGGATGCCAGCGGGGCCAAGGTGGGCGGCGTCACCTGCGACATCGCCAATCCCGACGGCACCCCGTTCGAAGGCTGCCCGCGCTCGGCCTTGAAGCGGGCCATCGCCCGGGCCGCAGCCATGGACTTCCGCATGGTGGCCGGTCCCGAGGCCGAGTTCTTCCTGTTCCAGCGGCGCGACGGCAGCCCCACCACCACCACCCACGACACGGCCGGCTACTTCGACCTGGCCCCGGTCGATCAGGGCGAAGACGTGCGCCGCGAGATCGTGCTGGCGCTCGAGCAGATGGGCTTCCTGGTCGAGGCCGCGCACCACGAAGTGGCGCCGGGCCAGCACGAGGTGGACTTCCGCTACGACGACGTGCTCGCCACCGCCGACAACATCAGCACCTTCCGCTTCATCGTCAAGAACGTCGCGAAGCGCAACGGCCTGCACGCCACCTTCATGCCCAAGCCGATCTTCGGCGTGAACGGCTCGGGCATGCACACGCACCAGGTGCTGCTCAAGGGCAAGGCCAACGCCTTCTTCGATGCGACCCGCGAGTGGCAACTGAGCCCGACCTGCCTCCACTACATCGGCGGGCTCCTCAAGCACGCGCGCGCCTACTGCGCCGTCACCAACCCCCTCGTCAACTCTTACAAGCGCCTGGTGCCCGGGCACGAGGCGCCGACGGCGATTGCCTGGTCGGAGAAGAACCGCAGTCCGCTCGTGCGCGTGCCGGCCGCGCGCGGCGACGCCACGCGCGTGGAGCTGCGGCTGCCCGACCCGTCGTGCAACCCGTATCTGGCGCTGGCGGTGATGCTGCGCGCCGGCCTCGACGGCGTGGTGCAGGAGCTCGACCCGGGCCCGCCGGTGAACAAGAACATCTACAAGATGAGCCACCGCGAGCGGCGGCACCTGCGCATCGACGACCTGCCGGTGAACCTGAGCGAGTCGCTCGACGAGTTCGAGAAGAGCGAACTGGTGCGCGACACCCTCGGCGATCACATCTTCGAGCACTTCCTGGCCGCCAAGCGCGACGAGTGGGACGCTTACATCCGGCACGTCTCGCCCTGGGAACTCGACCGCTACCTCTCCGTCTACTGACGGGCCCCTCGAGAATCCGTCTACTGACGGCCCCTCGAGAAGGCGACGCCCCAGCGCGACCGAGCCAGTGTGGCGCCGGTGGCCCCGAGTGAGGTCATCACGTCCGCCGACCAGGACGAGCCGGTTCGCCCCTGGTGCCGCTCGAGCAGCGAGTGACGGCGAATTCCTCAATGATTCGCCCGGAGCGGGCGGGCGCGGCGGTACGGCACGCATCTTGGATTAGTGAGGTCGAACGCGGCGGATCACCGGGGTGCGTTCATCAGGCAGGCGCTGGCATCGCCGCATCCCGGACGTGGTTTCGCGGTCCGTCGCGTTCGCTGATTCGTCCACAGGAGGGCCCGCTCATGCGCGTTTGCTCGAACATCCGCTGGTCAGCCGCGGCGCTGGCCCTGGTCGCGGCGTTGTCCGCCGGGGCATGCGCGACCGTGCCGGGGCGTCCCGCCATCCGGCAAGTGCAGACGCAGCCGGGCCGGTTCGTGGACCACTCGGTCACCATCCGGGGCCAGGTCACCACCTCCTGGGGGCTGCCGCTGGTGGGCTTCAACGTCTACAAGGTCGACGACGGCACCGGGGAGATCACCGTGGTCTCGACCGACAAGCGGTCGCCGGCACGCGGCGCCGAGGTCGAGGTCAGGGGCAAGGTGCAGGACGTGGCGGTGCTCGGCGGGCGGGCCCTGGGCCTGCACCTCCGCGAGCAGCGCATCCGCTACCGCTGACCCCAGCCTCGACCATTCACGGATCTGCTCAGGCTCACGCAGGGTGCCGGGCCGGCGACGTCCCACGCCGGTCCGGCTTTTTTCCCGGCCCTTGTGAAATCAAGTACAATCTAGGGCTGTGGAGCAGCTGCAGCACCCTTCACCCATCGTCGACCTGGTCAACGTCCTGTTCGGGCGCTTCGGCGTGCACGTGCCGGATTACCTGGTCTTCTCCGCCCTCATCGTCCTGTTCATCACCGGCATCGGGCTCTTCATCCGATCGCGGCTGAGCGTGGACCATCCCGGCAAGCTGCAGATCGTCCTCGAAGACATCGTCAACTTCATCGTCGAGCAGCTCGAGAACATGATGCCCCACAAGGGCAAGAAGTTCCTGCCGCTCGTCGGCACGGTGTTCGTCTTCATCCTGCTCGCCAACCTGATGGGCCAGATCCCCGGCCTCGGCTCGCCCACGAGCAACGTCAACGTGCCGTTCGCGCTCGCCCTCGTCGTGTGGCTCTACTACCACATCGAAGGGGTGAAGGCGCAGGGCCTGGGCAACTACCTGCTGCACTTCGCCTTCCCTCCGGGCGTGCCCAAGGCGATGTTCCTGCTGATGCTGCCCATCGAACTCATCAGCCACGCCTCGCGCGTGATGTCGCTGACGCTGCGTCTCTTCGGCAACATCTTCGGCGAGCACCTGGTGGTGCTCATCATCGGGAGCATCGTGCCGTTCCTGGCGCCGCTGCCGATTCAGGCGCTCGGCCTCATCGTCGGACCGCTGCAGGCGTTCATCTTCATGACCCTGACCGGGATCTACCTGGCCTCGGCCACGGCCGTCGACGAACACCACTAGACCGCTCGGCTAGACCCGGTCGCCTAGACCCGCTCGCCCTGAAGCGTCCGCCGCCGGCGCGGCAGCCTCACCGGTTTCCGGCGCCCATGGCCCCCGCAAACGTGCTCCACGGCACCGGCGGGCCGTGCACCGGCGCCAGCGTGGCCACGTCCAGCCCCAGGCGCTGCACCTGGTTGAAGAGGCTGCGCATGGCCGCAGTCGGCGCGCCCCGGTGCGGCTCGTGGGTGTCGAACAGGTCGGCCTCGAAAGCGATGCGTTCGGCCGGCAGATAGGCCATCAGCATGCCCGACACGTGCTGCAGCGGCTGCACGTAGTAGACGCGCAGGATGCGGCGGTTGTCGGTGATGACGTAGTTCTCGTTGATGGCCTCGAAGTTGTAGCCCTCGGACAGCTCGGTGGGCGGCCACCGCGCCACGATGTCGGGGGCAACGGTGCGCGGCCGGTAGGTGAGGACGTCGCGGTTCAGGAAGTCGATGGCCTTGCGGTGCGCCACGATGGTCGACCCGATGTGCAGGTAGGTGCGCAGGCCGCCGATGTGGTCGAAGTGGGGATGCGAGGTGATGAGCCAGCGAATCGGCTTGCCCGGCGCCAGCTTCACCACCTGCTCGATCACCGACAGGCTGCGGGCCTCGTCGAGCGGCGCCTCGAACACCGCCACGAAGTTCGTGAACTCCACCATGTAGCTGTTGTGCGACGTGCCCCCGAGCAGGTAGACGCCCTCGGCCAGCTTCTCTGTCGTCAGCGCTGCTGGCGAGGGGGCCTGCCGCACCGCGTCGGGCACCGGCACCGGATCGTCGCAGACGTTCGGCTGCACGACGGGAAACTTGCCGCCGTAGGCGTTGTGTCCAGTGCTGGCGTTGTCGAACTGCCAGTTGTCGTCCCACCCCTGGTGCGAATGCCAGGTGATTGGCCACTTCACCTCGCCGAAGGTCAGCTGCTCGGTCGATTCTTGTTCGATGTTGAAGTCGCCCAGGGCCGGCTGGCTCACGGTGGTCTTGATCCGCTGAATCTGGTTGCGAGGATTGATGGTGGCCTCGACGCGGTACTTGCCGAGCACGGTGATCGAGACGACGTGCATCTTCTCGGGCATGACCACGTTGCCGTCGCG
Organism: uncultured Acidobacteriota bacterium; assembly: GCA_963834325.1. Lineage (GTDB taxonomy): Bacteria > Acidobacteriota > Vicinamibacteria > Vicinamibacterales > UBA2999 > CADEFD01. The sequence continues at coordinate 933,378 of CAWIBL010000011.1, read as the reverse complement.
CCCCATCTCGATCTGCTCCCATCGCCACAGGGCCTGGGGGTTGGCGCCCGGGAGGCGCGCGGCCTTGATGAACCCGGGCGGATTGAGCCAGAGGTCGAGCTGATACCGTTCGGCGTCCTCGGGCGACGCCGCCACCGGCGGCGCGCCCTCGCCGTCCAGGTGCCAGGCATGCGCGCCGTTGACGATGTGCGTCTGGCGCGCGTTCTTCTGCATCGGCGTGCCGCCGCGCCAGCCGAGGCCGTACTTCCACGCCGCGGGATTCAAGCCCGGCTTGCGGTCGAAGGTCTCCTTGCTGGTGCCGGTTTCCCAGTTGATGGTGCGCGTGTAGTTGGTCAGCGCGTCGATCCGCGGCCAGTCGACGTTGACGGCGTTCTCGAAGGTCTGGCCCACGGCGCCGCCGTAGGCGGTGCCCGAGAAGGTGATGCACTTGAGGCTGGCCTCGCCGATCTCCTTGGCCGCCGCCGCCAGCAGCGGTTGGGGATCGACGTAGCCGGGCGGAAAGACCTGCGCGTCGACCAGGGTGCTGGCCAGCGCCAACCCCAGCGCACACGCCCGGATGCTGCCCCTGGTCAATCGGGTGGCGTCGGTCACTGTCCCTCGCAGTTCTCACGACGCGGGTCGTGCCCGTCCGGGAGCTCGACCCAACCGCCGTGGCCACGGCAGACTACTCCCGGCGCTGGGCCGAAGGGAAGAGCTGACGTCAGGGCGTGACGGTGAGGCGGTGCTCGCGAGGCTGGTTCGGCGCCACGTCCGAGAACCAGCACACGAACTCGTCGACCAGGTCGACCTTGACCAGGTACTCGCCGGGCGGCAGCGAGGCTGGCAGCTCCACCGCCATGACCGTCTCGACGCGGCCGCCAGGCGGGACATCCGCGGCCAGCCGCGTGCGGCCGGGCACGTCGGTGACCAGACGTCCGCTCGCCGCATCCGTCCACTTGCAGCCGAAGGTCACGTAGCCGCCGTAGGGCGATGGGCGGGCCAGCCACTGTGTGTCGCCGGTGTTTGCGGCGCGCACGTGGATGGCCAGCCGGCCCCCGGCGCGGACCGTTGCCGGCAGCGGGTCGGTGTCGAGCGTGCAGGCGAGCACGCCCGGGTGGCGCGAGGTCTTGGCCTTGGCGCCGTCGCGGACGAGCATGGCGTAGGCGTGATGGCGATGCAGTTCCTCGACGACGCCGGGCGGCGTCATGTGCGGGCGGGGATGCCGGCCTGACGTGAAGAGGTCGATCTCCTGGAGCGGCAGCAGGCGCAACGGCGGCTGCAGCGTGGCCGAGAGCATCGCGTCCGAGAAGCCGCCGTCGAGCGCCAGTTGCAGGAACGCCAGCACGTCGAAGGCGCGGTCGTCCTCGCCGTGCTCGGCCCGGGCCCGTCGCGTCTCGGCCGCCTCCAGATGGGCCAGGCCGGGCTCGCACAGCACTACGCGCCCACCCGGCGCGAGGACGCGGGCCAGTTCGGCCACGGCCGCCGGCAGATCGCTCACGTGGTGCATCGCGTTCATGCACAGCACGCCCGCGCAGGCGCCGTCGGCCACGGGCAGGCGTTCGGCGAGGCCTGCGGCCACCCGCACCGTGCCGGCGATGCGCGCGCCATCGAAGCTGGGCCGGCGCCGGTTGTTGGCCAGCGCCCCGAGGTCGGGGTCGACGGCCACGACGTCGTAGCCGAAGCGCGCCAGCATCTCGGACGAGAAGCCCGATCCTGCGCCAGGTCGAGCACCCGGTCGCCGGGCCGGCAATCGAGCAGCAGCAGCAGCGTGGACAGGTCGAACAGCCACCGCAACCCCTGGTCGTGGGTGGCAGGCGACAGCGGGAAGAGGCCGGCGGCGAAGACATCGCCGGGCGGCGCGCCCGGATCGTTCATCGGGCGTAGACTAGCATGCCGTATCGTCGCTTCCTGACTGGAGAGCCGTTCGTGACCCGACTGCCGACGTGGCCTGTGTGCTTCCTGTTCGTGGCGTTGGCCGGGTTCGCGGCGGCGCCGGCGGCCCGGACGCAGGACAATCGCATCGACGTGGTGGCGCCGAGCGCACCGGATCTCGGCGCCCTACGGCGCCCATCCGATCGGCGTGCGCACCATCCGCGTCACCGACACCAACCGGCCCGACATCCTGCGCACGACCGAGGGCGGGCCGACCGCGCGCTACGACCGCGCCCTCACTCTCGAGGTCTGGTACCCGGCCGCCTTGGCCCCCGAGCAAGCCGCCGGCGGCGAGTACCGCGCCCTCACCCGCGATCCGAAGGTCACCGCCACGCTGCGCGGACGCGCGGTGCGCGACGCGGCCCCGCTCGACACCGGCGCGCCGTTCCCGCTCGTCGTCATCTCCCACGGCTATCCCGGCAATCGCTACCTGATGAGCCATCTGGGCGAGAACCTCGCGAGCAAGGGCTATGTCACCGTGTCGATCGATCATCCCGACAGCACCTACGACGATCAGCAGGCGTTTGCCAGCACGCTCTACAACCGCCCGTTCGATCAGCTCTTCGTGGTGAACGAGCTGGCCCGCCTGGGCGCCGCCGGATCGGGCAGTTTCCTCGCCGGTCGAGTCGACGCCACGCGCACCGGCCTCGTCGGCTATTCGATGGGGGGCTACGGCGTGGTCAACGTGATTGGCGGCGGCTACCGGTCCGCCGCGGCCGCCTTTCCCGCCGCCCCGCCCAATCGCCTGCTGCTCGAGCGGAGCGCCGACACGCCGGCCTACAAGCAGTCGGGCGACGCTCGCATCAAAGCGGCCGTAGCCATCGGCCCGTGGGGAATGCAGGCCGGCTACTGGGACGAGGCGGGCCTGGCCGGCATCCGCACGCCGACGCTGCTGGTGGCCGGCAGCGTCGACGACGTGTCGGGCTACGAGAAGGGCCCGCGCGCCATCTTCCACGGCGCCGTCAACGCCGAGCGCTACCTGCTGACCTTCGTGAACGCCAATCACAACGCCGGCGCGCCGATGCCCGCGCCGGCCGAGAGCTACGCCTACTCGGAGACGCTGAAGACGTTTCCGTTTGCGCACTACGCCGACCCGGTGTGGGACACGGTGCGGATGAACAACATCCTGGCGCACTTCGTGACCGCCCACTTCGATGCGCGCCTCAAGGGCGAGGCCACGCGCCTGGCCTACTTCGACGTCGTGCCGAACGGCAAGGACGCGGTGTTCGCGCTCGACCGCGACGGCACGCCGCTGCCGGCGCATACCTACTGGAAGGGCTTCAAGCGCGGCACCGCCGTGGGTCTCGTGCTCGAGCGCGGCACGCCGGCCACGACCGCCCCGCGCTAGAGGGGGCTAGGCCGTGATGCGCACGACCACCACCGTCTGGTCGTCGGTCTGCGGCGCGTGCCCGCGGAACTCCGCCATCGCCGCGAAGATGCTCTCGGTGATGAGCGCGGCCGGCTGGGCGCGGTTGGCGCGCAGGACCTCGGCGATTCGTCCCGATCCGAACTCATCGCCGCTGTCGTTGAAGGTCTCGGAGATGCCGTCGGTGCAGAAGGCAAACACGTCGCCGACATTGGCCGGCACCACCACTTCGTCGTAGCTGCTCGTGCCGAACGACCCCAGCGGCACGCCGGGCAGCCCGATCGGGCCGCACTCGGTGGCGTCGGCCGAGCAGCGGATCGGGAACGGCAGACCCGAGTTGGCCAGCGTCAGCGTGTGATTGCGCACGTCGAACTGGGCGTAGCAGAGCGTGCAGTAGTACTCCTCGAGCTGCCGCTCGTGCAGGATGCGGTTGATCGAGGTCAGGATCGCGGCCGGGCCCTGATGATTGCGGTCCTGACCGAGCCGCCGGCGGAACGTCCGTCCGCGCACGACCTCGGCGGCAAAGACGCTGTAGAGCGCCGCCGGCACGCCCTTGCCCGAGACGTCGCCTACCGCCACGATGAACTGATTGGGCTCGGGCGCGAGGAAGTCGTAGAGGTCGCCGCCGAGCTCGCGGGCCGGCTCGAAGCGCCACGACACGTCGACCGCGCGCAGCCGCTTGGGCAGCTCGTGCGGCAGCAGCGCCATCTGGACGCGCTGCGCGAAGCGCAGTTCCCTCTCGATCCGCTCTTCGTTGGCCAGCAGCGTCTCCCACAGGCGGGCGTTCTCGATGGCCACGGCGGCGCGCGAGGCCAGCAGCGTGAGCAGCTCGACGTGGCGGGTCGAGAACGCGTTCAACTCCGGGCTCTCGAGGTCGAAGGCGCCGATGCAGCGGTCCTTGAGGAGCAGCGGCACGACCAGTTCCGACTTGGCGTCGGGCACGGCGTTGATGTAGCGCGGGTCCTTCGACACATCGGGCACCAGCACCACTTCCTTGTGCTGCACGGCATAGCCGAGCAGCCCTTCGCCGATGCGCACCGGGGCGCTGGCGGCGGCTTCGCCGTAGCTGATGGCCACCTTCAGTTCCACCATGCCGGTGGCGTCGTTCACGAGCGCGATGCCGAACGTGCGATAAGCAATCACGCGCTTGACGAGGTGCGCCAGCCGGGTGAGCAGCTCGTCGAGGTCGAAGATGGCGCTCATGTCGCGCCCGACCTCCGCCAGCGTCTCCATCGCGGCGGCGTACTCGCGTTCCGACTCGAACAGGCGCGCGTTCACGATCGCCTGCGCGACCGACGGCAGCGAAGGCCCGCAGCATCGACTCGTCGGTCTCGTCGAAGGCGTGCTTCTCGTTGCTGAGGAGATTGAGCGCGCCGATCGCCTGGCCCTTGTGGCGCAGCGGCACGACCAGCGTGGACTGGGCGCCCGGCACGACGGCGATGTAGCGCGGATCGCCGCCCACGTCGTTGATCAGGATCGACCGCTGTTCCTGCACCGCCGTGCCGACGGTGCCCTGTCCGAGGGCCAGCCGCACGCGCTTGGCCGCTTCCTCGGGATAGCCCTCGGCATAGGCGATGCGCAGCGTCTGCGTGGGCTCGTCGAGGAGGTAGACGGAGAAGACGCCGAAGTCGGTGAGCCGCGCGATCAGGCGCGGAATACGCCGCAAGAGTTCGTCGAGGTCGAGCACGCCCGTGACCTCGCGGCTGAGGGCGAAGAGGGCTGCCAGACGTTCCTGGTCGGACTTGCGGTCGATGGCGGCGCCGGGCGCCGGTTCTTCGGTCGGAAACGACGGATTGGTCATTGGCGGGGTGGTGGCGGCTTCGCCCCTGCTCCAGTCACGTGGGAGGTGACCCACCCGTGGATTCTGGAGAGACGGTCCTGCAGGTGATAGTACTCCGTGAAGCCGTGACCCTCGCGCGGATAGAGCACGAGTTCGGTCGGCTGGCCGCGATCCTTCAAGCCCCGGTAGAGCTCCTGCGCCTGGCCGACCGGCACGCGCTCGTCGCTGGCGCCGTGCAGGATCAGGCGGCAGCGCGCATCGGGAACCCTCCGGGCGCACCGTGGCGCGGCGCACGCGCGCAGTATAGCCCCGGCCCCCGCGGCGTGGGATACTACCAGCCTCGTGGAGACGTCCCTACCGCTCAATTACGCGGCCATCGCCCGGATTCTGCCCCACCGCTTCCCGTTCCTGCTCGTCGACCGCATCACCGCGTTCGAGCCGGACGTCAGCATCACGGGGATCAAGAACGTCACGTCGAGCGAACGCTACCTGTCGCCGCCCGACGAGCGCGGCCTGCGGGTGCTGCCGCCCACGATCCTGACCGAGGCCGTGGCCCAGGTCGGGGGGATCCTGATCCTCTCGAAGCCCGAGAACCTCGGCCGCCTCATCTATTTCCGGGGCATCGAGCGGGCACGGTTCCGCGATTCCGCCCGGCCGGGCGATACGGTGGAGATCATCGCCAAGGTGATCCGCCTGCGCAGCCGCATGGGGCTGCTGGCCGGGCACGCCCGGGTCGGCGACCGCATCCTCGTGCAGGGCACGATGACCTTTGCCCTGGGCCCCAAGGCCGACGGCTCCGAGGGCGACGAAGCCTAGCGCCTGCGGATGGCCGGCCGCGGAGGTGCCCCGCGGATCGGCAGGCCACACCGCCGCGCGCAACTCGACGAGCTGTCTGGCTCAGTCGACGGGCCGCACACCGCGGTAGAGCACGCGATTGAAGCGCCGGTGCCAGCCGGTGAATTCCGGGTCGGCGCCGTTGTCGCCCAGGGCGCTCCGCACCTGGTGCAACTGCGCGTCGAGGTTGTCGACCGCCGCCAGGATGAAGGCCTCCACGCTCTTCGGCTCCACCGGCGACCCCTTGTCGCGGGCCCCGTGATGCGACACCACGAGGTGTTCCAGCTCGGCCCGCAGATCGTCGGGGAAACCCGAAATCCCCTTGGCCGTGTCCCGCACCATGATCAGCCCCAGCGCGATGTGTCCGACCAGGTTGCCGTCGCGTGAGTAGCTGATGGCCCCGTTGTCGTAGGACAGCTCCTGCAGCTTGCCGATGTCGTGGATCACCGCGCCGGCCACGAGCAGGTCTTCGCGCGCACCGTAATGCCGGGCCAGCGCCTTGCCGGCGGTGGCCATCGACAGCACGTGCTCGAGCAGCCCGCCGCGGTAGGCGTGGTGGATCGACTGGGCGGCCGGCCATTCGCGCAGGGCCGTTTCGTGGTCGGCCAGGAGGCGCCGCAGGAAGACGCGCAACGACGGCTCGGTCACGCCGTCGACGAGCGCCGTCAGCTCGCCCCACATGTCGCCGATCGGCCGCGGCGCGCTCGGCACGCAGTCTTCCTGGCGGAAGCCCTGGGCCTCGTCCTGCGCCGGGTTGACGCGCCGGATCGATGCGGCCACCAGCTGCAGTTCGCCGTTGTGGATGCTGGTGCGGCCCTCGGCCCGCACGAACTCGCCGAGGTCGAATTCGTGTTTCAGCCGCTCGACGCTCTCGAACACCCGGGCCGCCACCTGACCGGAGGCGTCCTGCAGAGTCAGCGCCAGGTACTCGCCGCCCTTGCCGACGCGGATGTCCTTGCGCACGCAGAGATAGAAGTTCCAGCCGGTCTTGTCGGGTTCGAGCTGGGCCGCGCGCGCCAGGCGGGTACTCATCTCCCGCAGCGTACATCACGGCGGCGATCCCGGTCGCGCCCGAGGCGCGTCGCTGGTAGAGTAGCCACATGCGACTGCCCATGCGATTCGGTGTGGTGATGTTGGCCCTGGCCACCGTCACCGGCGTAGCGGTGGCGGCCCGGCAAGCGGCTCCCGCGCGCTCGCCGGCCAAGCCCCAGCCGCGGCCAGTGCTTCGGCCCAGCCCGCCGCGCCGGCCCTGGCGCCGCTGCCGCCGCTCAACACCGCCGGCTACGCCCTGGCCCGTCCGCTGGCCCTGACGCGCTCGGTCTACGAATTCGTGGCCCGGCATCCCGAGGTGTCGCGGCACGTGCCCTGCTACTGCGGCTGCGAGGCCGACGGGCATCGCAACAACGAGAACTGCTTCATCGGGGCGCGCGACGCCGCCGGCAACGTCACCGCGTGGGATACGCACGGCTTCGGCTGCGCCATCTGCGTCGACGTGGCCCGCGAGTCGATGCAGCTCTTCAACTCGGGCGCCGATCCGGCCAGCATCCGCGCGTCCATCGAGAAGAAGTGGACGCCGCAGTACCGCACCAAGACACCGACCCCGCCGGTGCCCCCGAAGAAGCGCTGACGCCGGTGGGCGACGAGCGCGCGTCGGCATTTGCCCGGCTGTTCGAGGCGGTACACGAGGGCGTGTACATCGGCCTCGTGGGCGCCTCGGCCACCACCACCCTGGCGGCCAACCCGCACCTGAAGCTGGTGCTCGGCTACGCGGCCGACACCATCGAACGCGAGGTGCGCCCCTTCGACGTCAGCCGGTTTGCCGATCCGCAGGCTCGCACCGCCTTTCTCGAACGCTTGTCGGTGGCCGGCTCGGTCGCCGACTACCTCCTGCGGCTGCGCCGCGCCGACGGCACCCCGGTGTGGCTCGAGATCACGGCCACGGCCGATCCGCCCGATGCCGGTGGCTCGATGCGCATCGAAGCGCTGGTGCGCGACGTGAGCGAGCGGAAGCACCTCGAGGACCAGTCGCGGGACCTCTACTACCAGCTCCTGCAGACCGAGAAGATGGCGGCGCTGGGCCAGACCATCTCGGGGGTCGCGCACGAGCTCAACAACCCGCTCGCCACCATCCTGTCGTGGGCCGAGCGGCTGCAGCAGCGCGCCGACGGCGACGAGATGATCAAGCGCGGGCTCGACGTGATCCTGAGCGAGTCGGAACGCGCCGCCCGCATCGTGCGCAATCTGCTGACCTTCGCGCGCAAGCGCCAGAGCACCCGCACGCTCGTCGATCTCAACGAGATCATCCGCGAGACGCTGGGCCTGCGCGCCTACGAGCAGCGCATCACCAATATCTCGGTGATTCCCGCCCTCGCCGCCGGCCTGCCGCCGGTCTTTGCCGACGGCCATCAGGTCAAGCAGGTGCTGCTGAATCTGCTGATGAACGCCGAGCAGGCGATGCTCGGGGCCAACGGCCGCGGCACCATCGTGATTCGCACCTGGCACGACGGCGCCAAGCAGCAGGTGGTGCTCGAGGTCAACGACGACGGCCCGGGCGTGCCCGACGACGTGCAGGGGAAGATCTTCGACCCCTTCTTCACGACCAAGGAAGTCGGCAAGGGCACGGGGCTGGGACTGACGGTGGCCTACGCCATCGTGCAGGAGCACGGCGGCCGCATCTCGCTCAAGTCACGGCTCGGCTCGGGGGCGTCGTTCTTCGTGGAGTTCCCGGTGTCGGGCGGCAAGCCGTCGCCGCCGCGGCGCCTGCAACCGGCCACGGCGCCGCCCCCGGATGTGTTCAAGGGGGCGCGCGTGCTGGTGGTGGAAGACGAGCCGGCGCTGGCCAGCGCCGTGAAAGAGGCCTTCGTGGACGCCGGCTTCGTGGTCGACAGGGCCGGCGACGGCGAGGAAGGCCTGGCCCACGTGGCCCAGCACCACTACGACCTGATCGTGTGCGACCTGAAGATGCCGCGCGTCGACGGGATCCGCTTCTACCGGGCCATGACCGCGGCCACGCCGGCGCTGGCGCGGCGGGTCATCTTCGTGACCGCCGACGTGGCCGGCACCGACGCCGAACGCTTCCTCGAGGAGAGCGGCTGCCGGTGGCTGTCCAAGCCCTTCAGGCTCGGCGACTTGCTGCGCGCGGCGCGTGAAGCGCTGGCGTAGTCGATGACGACGCCGCGGCGCTCGGCGCGCGCGGCGATGGCGCCCGGCACCACGGTGTCGGATTCCGGCAGGTCGGCCTTGGCCATGCGGGGACGGTGCTGGAAGGCCACGACGGCCTGGCGCAGGGCCTGGACCGAGGCGGTCGGCGTGGCATCCGGGCCGAGCGCCTCGCGCAGGCGCCGCAGGGCGCGAGCGTGGAGCTGCGAGACGCGCGATTCGTTGACGCCGAGTTCCGCGCCGATTTCCTTCATCGTGACTTCGCCGTAGTAGTAGAGGGCGACGACGCGGCGTTCGCGCGGCGGCAGCGAGTTGACCGCGGCCATCACCCGGTCGCTGACTTCCTTGCGCTCATACGCGGCGTCGGGACGCTCGGACTCGACCGGCACCATCACCGCCGGCAACTGCGACTCGTCGATGTTCTCGGCGCACGACAGCGGCGAGGTCTGCTCGATGGTGTTGATGCGGACGATCACCTTGCCCAGGCGCGCTTCATCCGAACCCACGGCCGCGGCCAGATCCGCCAGCGACGGCTCGTGGCCGAGCGAGAGGCGCAGCCGCTCGCGGGCCGCTTCCAGTTCGCGCCGCACCCGGCGCACGCCGCGCGGCCAGGCGTCCTTGCGCAGGGCGTCGATCATCGCGCCGCGGACCCGCCGTTCGGCGAAGGTTTCGAACTTGATGCCCCGTGATTCCTCGAAGCGCCGCGCCGCGTCGATGAGCCCGATCACGCCGTCCTGAACGAGGTCGCCCAGATCGATGGAATGCGGCATGGTCGACGCCACCCGGCGCGCCAGGGCTTCCACGAAGGGGAGGCCGGCCTCGATGCGGGGATTGATGGTCTCGGAGGTCTGCTGGGCGATCATTTGGAATCGGGCTCCTGGGTCCGCCGTAAGTTGGCGACGCCAGCCTTATTGCAGAGGCGATGCCAGAACCGCGCAACTTCGCCACGCAGCGAGCACGAACGTGTGCATCCACCCACTAAGTGATGGTCAATTAATGACTTACGGAATTGGTTCGAGCTTCCTGCGCATGAGCTGGCACAGGTCTGGAGGGGCCCAGAAGTGTCGGTGGGTTGACGCAGGGGGGTCGGTCACGCCAAAGCGGTGACGCGGCGGGCGCGGGGAGCTGGCGGATTTTGCCGGGGGGGACGAAAACTGGCAGTCGGGCCGAGGAGCTAGCCTTCCGACGCGTCGCGGATGGAGCGGGCGATTTCCACCGCCTGCAGGGCGGCGTCGACGACGTGCATGGCCCGGTCGCGCTGGGCCGGGTCGGGCGCCTTCATCTCCATCAGCTCGGCATTGGCCAGGATGACGCCCAGCTGATTGCCGAGTTGATGAAACAGGCCGCGCAGGTCGGTGGGCTGCACCTGCTGGCCTGTTTCCACGGGGATAGTGGTCGGATTCACTGACGCCCTCGCGCAGTCTTCGAGCTGTTACGCGGCGGGACTGGATCCTGCGCGCGTGCTGCCGTCGGGCTGCCGCCACAGGGTGTCGACGAAGATGCGGATGCTGCCGCCCGCCGTGCGGACATACTCCACCTTACCGGCGGCTATCCAGTTGTAAATCGTTCGCCGGCTGACTCCCACGAGTTCGCAAGCCTTCATGATGCTGATCGTCTGACGTTCCACAGGCCGTTCTCCTTCAAAGGCTGGTATCGGTTGCTGCCGCGTGGGGATTAGGGCAGGGTCTGCGACCGCCGGAGGATTTCGAGGTTGACGGTCCGCCGCCACGAGTGTCAGAATATTGACACTCCCGCGATTGAGAATTCCCTTTTTGCCAGAACCCACCCACCTGCTGCTGGTCGACGACGAAGACGCCTTGCGCACGGTCATGGCCGAACGGCTGTCCGAGGCCGGCTTCAGCGTGACCGAAGCCTCGTCGGGGGAACAAGCGCTCGAGAAGCTCGAACGCTTCGCGTTCGACGTCCTGGTCTCGGACCTGCGCCTGCCCGGCATCGACGGCCGCGCCGTGCTGGCGGCGGCGCTCGGCCGGTATCCCGGCATCATCGGCATCGTCGTCACCGGCTATGGCACGGTGAAAGACGCGGTGGACGCGATCAAGCGCGGCGCCGCTGATTTCATCAGCAAGCCGTTCCAGTTCGAAGAGCTGATGCACGTGCTGGAATCGGCGCTGGAGCAGCGGCGGCTGCGGTCCGAGAACGCCTACCTGCGCCAGCAGCTCCAGCAGCGCGACGGCCTGCCCGGGATCATCGGCCGCAGTCAGCCGATGCGCGACCTGTGCCAGATGATCGAGACGGTGGCGCCGAGCGCGGCCACGGTGCTCATCACCGGCGAGACCGGCACCGGCAAGGAAGTCATCGCCCGCGCCATCCACCAGACCAGCCCACGGCGCCAGCACCGCTTCGTGGCCCTCAACTGCAGCGCCATCCCCGAGACGCTGCTCGAAGCCGAGCTCTTCGGTCATGCGCGCGGCGCCTTCACCGGCGCGGTGGCCACCCGTCAGGGCCGGCTGGAACAAGCCGACCGCGGCACGCTGTTCCTCGACGAGGTCGGCACGATGAGCCCGGCGCTGCAGACCAAGCTGCTGCGGGTGCTCCAGGAGCGCGAGTTCGAGCGCGTCGGCGAGAACCGCACCATCAAAGTGGACGTGCGCGTCCTGGCGGCCACCAATTCCGAACTGGTGAAGATGGTGGCCGACGGCACGTTTCGCGAGGATCTGTTCTATCGCCTGAACGTGATCGCGCTGCACCTGCCGCCGCTGCGCGACCGGAAGGAAGACGTGCCGCTGCTCGTGCAGCACTTCATCCGCAAGCTCGTCGCCCGCGAAGGCCAGAACGGCGACGGGCCCGACGTGATGGTCTCGCAGGACGGCATGCGCCGGCTGATGGCCTACGCCTGGCCCGGCAACGTGCGCCAGCTCGAGAACGCGGTCGAGCGCGCCCTCATCCTGCGCGGCACCCGCTCGCAGATCGAAGTCTCGGACCTGCCCCCCGAAATCCAGGCCGTTCCGGTCGAGTCCGCTCCCACCGCTGGACCTGCCGGAAGTCGGAGTGGACCTGCCCGACCTGGTCGGCCGCATCGAACGCGATCTCATCAGCCGGGCGCTGGTCCGCACCGACGGCAACCGCGCCGATGCGGCGCGTCTGCTCGGTCTCAAGCGCACGACGCTCGTCGAGAAGCTGAAACGTCTCCCGGAACTTTCGAATTGAGGACATAGAATGCCGCCCCGCTACGCCTACTGGACCATCCTGGTGGACGGCCAGCCAACGGCGTTTCGCGCCGCTGAGCCCGACGAGCTGCTGCCCACGCTGAAACGACTGCAAGTCAAGCAGCCGGGCGCGCTCATGAAGTGGTTCGAGCGCGGACGTCTCTGGGAATCACGCGACGAGGCGAAGGACAAGCTCGCCGAGGGCTACACCGTTGGCCCCGACGGCGCACTGCTGCCGCCCGACGGCACCGCCGGCCGCGGCAAGAGCTGGCGCCCCGGCGGCGAGCACAAGGACCCGCGCGAAAAGTACCAACTGGCCAAGAAGGCCAAGTGGCAGAAATTCAAGCAGATGGTCCGGTCGCGGCCCGGTCACGGGCCGAAGCCCGGTGAGGGCGGCGACCAGCCGGCGGACCAGACGCCGGTCGAGCCCGGATTCGAGGATCCGGCGTTCGACGACGCGTCGTTCGGCGGCGGCGAGTTCGAGGACGTCACTGCGCAGTACCTGGCCGACGATGGCGATGCGGCGGCCAGTGGCGGCGAGGCGGAGAGCGGCGGAGCCGGTTCCGACCGTCGCGCCGACGGGGACGGCCAAGCCGACGCCTCCGGCGAATCCGAGGGCGGCGGCGGGGATACGCCGGCGACGAGCGGCGACGCGGCGCCGCCGGCCACCGATTGGCGCGGCCGCGCCAAAGCCGAGGGCGACGCGCCCCCGGCGAAACGGGCCTGGAGCGGCGACCGGCCCAAGCCGGCGTGGCGCGACAAGCCCGGCGGCGGCGATCGCGGCGGCAGCCGGCCTGGGTGGACGCCCCGTCCGGATGCCCGCGGACCCAAGCCCGACTGGAAGGCACGGCCGGATGCGCGCGGTCCGAGGCCGGAGTGGAAACCGCGGCCCGATGCGCGAGGCCCGAAGCCGGAGTGGCGCGACAAGCCCGCGGGCGACCGCGGCAGCTGGACGCCGCGTCCCGACGCGCGCGGCCCCCGACCCGAGTGGCGCGATCGCCCGAGCGGGGACCGGCCCGGTGGTGATCGCCCGGCCGGCGATCGGCCAGGCGGGGACCGCCGCGCGACCGGCCCGCGGCGACCGCCCGTGGAGCGACCGGCCCAAGCCGGCGTGGCGCGACAAGCCCGGCGGCGGCGCGCGGCCGGCCTGGACGCCGCGTCCCGACTCGCGTGGACCCAGGCCCGAGTGGCGCGATCGCCCGAGCGGCGATCGTCCCGGTGGTGATCGGCCCGGTGGCGATCGTCCAGGCGGAGACCGCCCGCGGGGCGACCGCCCCGGCGGCGACCGCCCGTGGAGCGACCGGCCCAAGCCGGCGTGGCGCGACAAGCCCGGCGGCGGCGACCGCGGCGGCGCGCGGCCGGCATGGACGCCGCGTCCCGACGCGCGCGGCCCCAAACCCGAGTGGCGTGACCGCCCGAGCGGCGACCGGCCCGGCGGCGATCGTCCGGGTGGGGACCGGCCAGGCGGAGATCGTCCAGGCGGAGACCGGCCGCGGGGCGATCGGCCCGGCGGCGACCGCCCGTGGAGCGACCGGCCCAAGCCGGCATGGCGCGACAAGCCCGGCGGCGGCGACCGCGGCGGCGCGCGGCCGGCGTGGACGCCGCGTCCCGACTCGCGCGGCCCCAGGCCCGAGTGGCGCGACCGCCGAGCGGCGATCGCCGGGCGGACGTCAGGCCGCCAGGCGGAGACCGTCCGCGTGGCGATCGGCCCGGCGGCGACCGCCCGTGGAGCGACCGGCCCAAGCCGGCATGGCGTGACCGGCCCGCGGGCGGCGGCGATCGGCCGGCCGGGGATCGGCCGAAGCCGGCGTGGACGCCGCGGCCGGACTCGCGCGGACCGCGGCCGGACTGGAAGAAACCCGGCGGCACCGGCGGCAACCGGCCCTACTCGCCGAAGAAGAAGTACTAGCCCGAACGCGGGTCAGTGCCGGCGCAGCAGTCGCTTGAGCGACTGCACGACGCCGCCGCGCCGGGCGCGGTCCATCTCGACCAGCTGGTCGAGGGCCGCGCCGATCGAGCGCGTCACGATCACGCCGTGACGCGTCACCCCCGGGCCGAGCGTGTCGATCGGCCCCGGCCAGACGAGCACCGCCTTGGCCGCCGACTCGGTGGCGACATCGAGACAGTTCTCGGGGCGGTCGTCGACGACGGCATCGAGATCGAGCGCGGCGGCGACCTTGCCGCGCGAGCCCTTCACGACATAAACGCTCGGGTGCGGGAAGCCGTGCGCGTGCAGCCACTGCTGACTCTGCATCTGCGTCGTGGCGCCGGTGGCAGTGGGCCGCGTGGTGATGAAGAGCACGTCCCAGCGGCGGTCGGCGGCCAGGGCGGCGATGCGCCCGACGATGCCCGGCTCCGTTTCCTCCAGCGTCGTCCAGAAGTTCTTGGTGCGCAGCACCTCGGTCCACAGCGCGTCGAGTTCCGAGGGACGCAGGTCGAGATCCTGGAGCGAGGGCCGGTCCGACGGCGCCGGCACGTCGGCCGCGGCGGGCGGCGGCGGCGTGCGGGCCGCGCCGAAGTAGCTGGTGGCCACGCCGTGCATGGCCCGCGACAAATCGGCGACCGTGCCGTCGAGGTCGATGGCGACGCGGAGGCCCATCGGCGCGCTAGCCCTCGACGAGCTCGCCAGCGGGCGCGGGCACGCCGCCGGGCGGCGCCACGAACGTCTCGGGCGCCAGGAAGAAGCGGTCGATGATGTCGCGGACTTCGGCGACCGTCGGCGCGGCGTTGATGGCAATCCGCAGGTGCGAGCCGTTGTCGAGGCCCTTGGTGTACCACGTGCAGAGCGCGCGCACCTTGTTCACCACCCAGCGCCCGCGGCTGCGCGCGCGCGCGTCATCGACGCCGGTCGACCCGGGCGCGACGTGACGGAAGCCGTCCTGCTCGGTCCGGCGATCGTCGAGCAGCAGGTCGATGTAGTCGTGCAGGAACGCGGCGCGTTCCTCGGCGGTGACGACACGCTTGGCGCGGCCCTCGAGCAGGTCCTGCGCCTGCGCGAGGATCCAGGGATTGCGCAGCACGCCGCGGCCCACGAAGACGCCGCTCACGCCCTGGCGCAGGCGCTCCACCACCTGCTCGGGCTCCACGCAATCGCCGGAGCCGAACACCGGAATCGACACGCGGCGCGCCACCTCGCTCACGAAATCCCAGTCGGCCGAGCCCGTGTAGGACTGCTTGGCGGTGCGTCCATGGAGCGCGATGGCCGACGCCCCGGCCTGCTCGACCCGCTGCGCCACGTCGGCGGCGTTGGCCTGGTCGTCGTCCCAGCCCTTGCGCATCTTGACCGTCACCGGGATGCGCACGGCCTTGACCATCGCGCCCACGATGCGGGCCGCGTGTTCGGGCTCGCGCATCAGGCTGCAGCCGGCGTGGTGCTTGGCGATCTTCGGCACCGGGCAGCCCATGTTGATGTCGACGACATCGGCGCCCATGCGCTCGACGACGCGCGCGGCCTCGGCCATGCGATCGGGATCGCCGCCGAAGATCTGGATGGACACGGGCCGCTCTTCCTCGGTGTACTCGGCGTACTCGAGGGTGCGGTCGATGCCGCGCACCAGCCCTTCGCTGCTCACCATCTCGCTCACGACCAGGCCGCACCCGCCGTGCCGCTTGACGAGGCGGCGAAAGGCCGTGTCGGTCATGCCCGCCATGGGCGAGACGACCAGCGGCGAGGCGAGTTCGATGGCGCCGATCTTCATGGGAACCCGTCGATTCTAGCGCGGATGACGCCGGCGGCGCGGCACTTCGGCCCCCGCCGAACGAGGCGGCGAGCGCCGGAACACGGACAGGGAGAGCCGGCAGCGGCGCGGTGGTGAGGCCGATCGCGCGGACGTCCGGAGCAGGCCGCACGTTTCGCGTCGGCGGTCGGCGGTGGCATGGGCGTGGCGTCTCCGTGAGGCGAAATCTGAGGACCGGCCGTTCTGGCGGTCCTCCGTGGCCTCGGGCGCTGTTCACTCCGCGGCAGGACGTCCCGACAGGCCGGACCGAAGTTGAGCCGAGGGGAGATGCCGCGTCGATGCCGCCGCCGTGCAGCGTGCAGCGTGACCCTGTCCCCTGGCGCCTGACGATTCGGGCGCTAGCGGCCGGGCTTGGCGGCGTCGGCCTCGGTCGCGGGCTGCGCGGCCAGGCCCTTTTCCCAGGCCTTCTTGATCTCGTCGTTCTTCCACTCGATGATGGCCTGCGCGCGCAGCTTCGTCAGATAGCGCTGGAACTCGACCCGGCGCTTGCCCTCGAACACCTTCTCCGAGACCGCCTCGCGGGCCTCGGCCAGGGGCTTCAGCGATCCGTCGGTGCGGGCGTCCATCTTGAGGATCTGGTAACCGCGCGGGGTCCGCAGCACGGTCGTGACGTCGCCGGTCTTCATCGCGTCCAGTTCCTTCTGCAGTTCGGGCGAGATGTCTTCCCACGGGATCTCGCCGAGCAGACCGCCGTTGGCCTTCGAGGCGGCGTCGGACATGTCGGCGGCCAGGCGCGGGAACGGCTCGCCGGCCAGCAGGCGCTTGTGGATGTCCTCGGCCTTCGCCCGGGCGGCCTCGTCGGCGGCGACGTTCACGGTGCCCTCGGCGCCCGGCACGGTGACCAGGATCTCGCGCAGCGTGACCTGGGGGGTGGTGGCGAACTCGTTCTTGTGGGCCTCGTAGTAGGCGCCGACTTCTTCGTCGGTGACCGGGATCTTGCCCATCACCTCGGTCTGCTGCACGCGCGACACGAGCATCTGCTTTTCGAGCTGGCGGCGCAGATCCAGCATGGTCATGCCCTCCTGCTGGAGGGCCTGCTGGAACTGCTCTTCGGTCTCGATCTTGTTTTCCTTGCGGATGTTGTCGAGGATGCTCTTGAACTGCTCGTCGCCCATCGCGTAGCCGAGCTCCTTGCCGCGCTGCAGCAGGAGCAGTTCGTCGACGGCCTCGACGATCACCGCCGGCGTCACCTCGGTGAGCAGCTCCGCCAGTTTCTCGTCGTCGCCGCGCAGGCCCTGCACTTCGGGGCGCTGCCGCAGGGCCGCAATCTGGCGCTGCTCGAGATCCGACTTGGTGATGATCTCGCCGTTCACGCGCACGAGAATCTGCTCGATGATGTCGGCGCCGACGGTGACCCCGGCGGCGGCCGTGAGCATCAGGCCCAGCGCAAGCGTGTGCAGTGTTCTCATGGTCGTTATCGTCCTAGCTTAGCAGCGTTCATACGTCCGACAGGGCCAGCAGCACGCCCAGCACGCGGTCGAGCAGGCCGCCCTCGGCGCGCGGATCTTCGGCCACTTCCCGCTGGATCTCGGCCTTGGTGAAGCCGGCCGTGACTTCCCCGGCCGTGGCCCGGGCCGTCCACCACGCCCGGCTCGTGCGCTTGCCAGCCGGCGCCCCCTGGCGCACGTCCAGCTTCAGGCTGCCGGGCGGCACCAGTTGCAGGTCCTGCCGCGACCGCACCAGGGTCAGCAGCCGCGGCAGATCGACCTTCGTGCGCTCCCTGAACTTAAAGACGACGAGCGAGCCGTCCCGGTCGATGGTCTCGAGGCCGAGGCGGTCGGCGCCGACGCGGACCCGGCCGTAGTCGGCCAGGTTCAGCACCGCCGCCGGCGGCGCGCCGTAGCGGTCGGACATCTCGTCGAGCAGCTGGCGGATGTCGTCGTCGGTCCGCGCCGAGGCCATGCGCCGGTAGATCGACAACCGCTGGTTCATGTCCTGCACGTAGTCGTCGGGGATGCGGAAGTCGACCTTCAGGTTGACGATGGCGCGGACGTCGTCTTCGAGGTCCTCGCCCTTCAGTTCCTTCACCGTCTGCTCGAGCAGCTTCATGTACATCTCGAAGCCGACGGCGTCGATCTGGCCGCTCTGCTGGCCGCCGAGCAGGTTGCCGGCGCCGCGGATCTCGAGGTCGAGCGCGGCGATGCGGAAGCCGCTGCCCAGGTCGCTGAACTCCTTGATGGCCGCCAGGCGCTTCTTGGCCACCGGCGACAGCGACTCTTCCGGCGGGATGAGCAGGTAGGAGTAGGCCGGGCGATCGCTGCGTCCGACGCGGCCGCGCAGCTGATAGAGCTGCGACAGGCCGTAGCGGTCGGCGCGGTTGATGAGGATGGTGTTGGCGTTGGGGATGTCGAGGCCGTTCTCGACGATGGTCGTCGAGAGCAGCACGTCGAACTTGTGGGCGACGAAATCGAGCATCGTGCGCTCGAGCGCGTCGTCGCTCATCTGCCCGTGCCCGACGACCACGCGCGCTTCCGGCACGAGCCGCTGCAGCAGGTTGGCCATCGAGTAGATCGACTCGACGCGGTTGTGCACGAAGTAGACCTGGCCGCCGCGCGCGAACTCGGTGCGCAGCGCCCGCGTGATCACCGCCTGGTCGAACTTGACGACGTGGGTCTGAATCGACAGGCGATCCTTGGGCGGGGTCTCGATCACCGACATGTCGCGGATGCCCACGAGCGACATGTTGAGCGTGCGCGGAATGGGCGTGGCGGTGAGCGTGAGCACGTCGACCTTGCGCCGCATCTGCTTGATGCGTTCCTTGTGGGCCACGCCGAAGCGCTGTTCCTCGTCGACGATGAGCAGGCCGAGGTCGCGGAACTGCACGTCTTTCGACAGCAGGCGGTGGGTGCCGACCAGGATCTCGAGGTGGCCGGCGGCCACTTGCGCCAGGATGGCGGTCTGCTCGGCCTTCGAGCGGAAGCGCGACACCATGTCGACGCGCACGGGGAACGAGGCGAAGCGCGCCTTCAGCGTCTCGAGGTGCTGGAAGGCCAGCACGGTCGTCGGCGCCAGGATGGCCACCTGCTTGCCGTCCATGACCGCCTTGAACGCGGCCCGCATGGCCACTTCCGTCTTGCCGTAGCCGACATCGCCGCACAACAGCCGGTCCATCGGCGTCGACGATTCCATGTCGCGCTTGATGTCGGTCACGGCCGAATCCTGATCGGGCGTGAGGGGATACGGGAACGCGTCCTCGAATTCCTGCTGCCAGTGGGTGTCGGCGGCAAAGGGGTGGCCCGGCACCGCCTTGCGCGCGGCATAGAGCTTCAGCAGCTCCTCGGCCATGTCGCGCATGGCCTTCTTCACGCGCGTCTTGGCCTTGGCCCAGGTGGTGCCGCCCAGGCGGTCGAGCGCCGGCCGGCTGCCGCCGGTGTACTTCTGGATCAGGTCCAGCCGCTCGACCGGCACGAACAGCTTGTCCTCGCCGTGGTAGCGCAGCTCGAGGAACTCGTGAGCGGTGTCGCCGACGCCGATCTGTTTGAGGCCGACGAACTCGCCGATGCCGTTGTCGACGTGCACGATGAGATCGCCGACCTTCAGATCGCGCAGGTCCGACAGGAAGGCGGCCGTGGCCGAGCGCTTGCGCGCCGCCGCGCCGCGGTGGCGGTCCTCGTCGAAGATGTCGGTTTCGGCGTAGAGCGTGACGGCGCCGCGCGTGAAGCGGATGCCGTGGGTGAGGCTGCCGGTGGTGACGAGCACCGCGCCGGCGCTCATCTCGCTCGTGCGCGTGGCCAGTTCGGCCCGCACCTCGTAGTCGGCCAGCATCTCCAGCGTGCGCTCGGCCCGGCCGGCGGTTTCGGCCACGAACACCACGGCCTCGCCGGCGTCGCGCCGCTCGCGCACTTCGGCGATCCAGTCGGCGATGCGCCCGTGGAACTGCCCGATTGGCTGCGTCGGCACGTGGTGCAGGGTCTGGCCGTCGCCGGCCTGCACGTCGAGGGACGAGAGCGTGGTGCCGCGCGCCAGGCGGACCGCCACATCCTCCGCCGACACGAGCAGTCGCTCGGGCGGGACGAGGGTGGCCGGCGTGTTGGTGCGGCTGCCGGCCTCTTCGTAGCTGGCGGCCACCTGTTCGTGCGCGCGCTGGATGGCGGCCGCCGCCTCGTCCGGCTCGGACACCGCGATTTGCGCGCTGCGTCGCGCCGTGAGGTAGTCGAACAGGCTCGCCGACCCGTTCAGCGCCAGCGGCAGGTCCGACGGGTCGGTGGACTCGCGCACCGGCACGACCACGAACTGGTCGAGGGTCTCGACCGAGCGCTGCGTGTCGGGGTCGAAGCGCCGGATCGACTCCACCATGTCGCCCACGAACTCGATGCGCACGGGCCACAGCTCGTTGGGCGGGTAGACGTCGAGGATGCCGCCGCGCAGACAGAACTCGCCGTGCTGATCGACCGGGTCCTGGCGGTCGTAGCCGCCGTCGACGAGCAGCGCGGCCAGACCCTGGGGATCGACATCGGCGCCAGTCTTCACGCCGAGCGAGCGGGCGACCAGGGCCGACGGATCGGGCAGCCGCGGCAGCAGCGCCGGGGCGGACGCCACGACGACCCGCGCCTGGCCGGTGGCGAGCGCCAGCAGCGCGCGGGCCCGGGCCGAGGTGACGCGCATGTGCGGCGCCAGCCCGCGGTAGGGGTCGACCTGCAGTGACGGGAACGGCAGCACGGCGCCGGCCAGCTGCGTATCGCTGAGACCCTCGATGGCGCCCAGGAAGAAGCGCACGTTGGCGATCACCCCGTCGATGTCGGCGTCGGCCGGCACCACGAACAGCACGGGCTCGCCCGCCTTGTCGTGCGCGGCGCCGGCCACGGCCAGCGCCTTGGCCTGCGTGGTGAGTCCGTGGATGCCGGGCGGGCGCGCGGCCAGGGACTCGCGCGCGACGAGGTTCTTGAACAGGGAGCGGAGGGCGAGTGAGGAGGACATGCAGTACGTAGCCGCCGGCCCGGTCCCTGCACGGGTCGGGGCGGCTCGGGCAAACGTCTATTGTCCTATGCCGCGACCCGCGGCACCTAACCGGCGGCTGCTAGCGCGGCGCGACGCCGCGCACTTCGACTTCGACCAGCTCGACCGCGCCGGGACCGACGTTGCGGACGACGTGCATGCCGGCCCCGTCGTGGCGGGCGAAGTCGCCGGGGCCGTTCAGGGGACTCCAGCTCGACGCAGCCTCCAGGCTCGACGAGGCGGCGCCGGGCGTCTGCATCACGACGACGACGGCCGCAGCGTGCCGGTGCGCCGCCGTGGCCTCCCCCGCCGCGAGCACCAGGCGGTGAGCGCGGTACCAGCGGTTGACCACCTCGGGGGTGGCCGACAGGCCGGACAGGTCGTCGGTCTCGGCGGCGGCCCCCGCCGATCGATTGGCGATGCCGACCAGCCGGAACACCGTGGCGCCCACGTTGTTCACGCGGTGGGTGAAGGGCTTGTCCACATAGGTGATGACGCTGTTGACCTTCCCCGGCCGGGTCGGCTCGGGCCGCGGCGCCGCCGCCGGGGCCGGGGCCGCACCGCCGCCGCTCCATTCCGCGCCGAGCACCTGCGAGCGCGTCTGCGACGAGGCGATGGGCACGTAGAGGATGGCGGTGTCGTGGGTGTGGAAGAGCGTGGTGTCGCCGGGCGGAATCTGGATGTCGTGGATCCGCATCGACGGCGAGTCGTAGACCACGTGGTGACGGGGCTCCTGATACAGGGGCACGGGTGTGTCGGCGGCCTGCCCGCTGCACGGCGCCGGGGGCCAGCGCCGCCGCGGCCACGACTGCTCCAACCACCGCCAAAGCTCGACTTGCACGCATGGGGCACCCTCCGGTTCCGGGATCGGTGCGCGCAGGCTATCAGATGTCGGGGCGGATTCGCGTGGCTTGCGCCCGGCCAACCATGCCAACACTTCCGACCAGAGCACCGGTCCGACGTCTGCGAGCGGCCCCGCCCGGACCGGTCCCCTCCCCGCGCTCGGCCGAGGTCAGCGTCGGGCGCGGGCCAGGATCGCCGTCGTCGAGTAGCCGGGCGCCAGGGCGATGCGCTCCACCCGGCCGCCGCGCGCTTCCACCACGTCGCGGCCGACGATGGCGTCGGAGGCCCAGTCGGCGCCCTTCACCAGCACGTCCGGCTGAATGGCCGTGATGATCTCGTGCGGCGTGTCCTCGTCGAACACCACCACCGCGTCGACCGCGGCCAGGGCGGCCAGCAGCTCGGCGCGTTCCTGCTCCGGGTTGATGGGGCGGTCCGGTCCCTTGTCCTGGGCGCGCACCGAGCGGTCCGAGTTGACGGCCACGATGAGCACGTCGCCGTGGCCGCGCGCCTCCTGCAGATAGCGCGTGTGTCCCGGGTGCAGCACGTCGAAGACGCCGTTGGTGAAGACGACTCGGCGCCCCGCCGCGCGAGTGGCGGCGGCCCAGGCCGCGGCCGCGTCGGGCGAGAGCACACCCACCGCGCTCACTCCGCCTCGTCGTCGCCGCGCTTGAAGCCGGACCCGGGCTCGCGGAACGTCACCTCGCCGGTGACTTCCCAACGGTGCGGCGGACGGTAGATGCCCACGTCCTTGCGGCGCGCCTTGACGCGGATGGTGTAGAGCTGGCGGTGATAGTCGTAGGGGTAGCCGTCGAGCTTGTGCGCGGCCACGTCGAACTTGTAGGTGCCCTCGACGAGATCCAGCCGGTCGATGACGAAGCGGACTTCCCCTTCGCCGCTCAGGTGATCCGGTTCGAGTTCGTCGATGTTCGTGTTGGTGCCGTAGCAGCACACGCCGTCGGCGTTGAAGATGCCCAGGCCGAACACGAAGTCGCGCATCGGTTCGTGCGCCCGGAAGCCGATGCGCACGGTGAGCGGATCGCCGGTGTGGAAGACGTGCGCCGGCTCGCCGCCGCCGTCGACGACCGTCACCGTCGTGACCTCGAGTTCGCGCGAGCCCCACCGGCCTTCGGTGGCCTTGAACATGTTGGGCGGGGCTTCGGCCGTCTCGACCGGGTTGTGCGACTGCTCGCTCGGCCGGGGGCGGGGCGTCGATGGCCGCGTGGGCCACCCGCGTCGCTTCTTCCTTGGCCAGCTGCTGCTCTTCCGACTTCTCGACGTCGACGATGTAGGCGGCGATGACCCGCTTGGGGTCGCCTTCGCCGTGCGTCTTGCCGCGGTCGAGCCACAGCGCCTGGTCGCAGAACTTCTCCACCAGGTCGAGCGAGTGCGTGACGAGCAGGATGGTCTTGTTGCGGCGGCGGAACTCGGCGAACTTGTCGAGGCACTTGACGGTGAAGCCCTGGTCGCCGACGGCCAGCACTTCGTCGACGAGCAGCACCTCGGGGTCGACGTGGATGGCCACGGCGAAGCCGAGCCGCATGTACATGCCCGACGAGTAGGTCTTCACCGGCGCGTCGATGAAGTCCTTCATCTCGGCGAACTCGACGATCTCATCGAAGCGCTTCTGGATCTCGCGCTTGGTGAGGCCGAGCATGATGCCGTTGATGAAGACGTTCTCGCGGCCCGAGATCTCGGGGTGGAAACCGGCGCCCAGTTCGATGAGCGCCGAGATCCGGCCATCCACCGCCAGCGTGCCGGTGGTGGGCTTGGTGATGCCGGCGACGCACTTGAGCAGCGTGCTCTTGCCCGATCCGTTGCGCCCGACGACGCCGTAGGTGCAGCCCTTCGGCACCGAGAAGGACACGCCGCGCAGCGCCTCGAACGTCTCGTCGGGTTGCAGCTCGCTGACCAGGCTGCCGCTGAGGAGCGCCGACTTCAGCGTGGCGAACTGCTTCTTCTTGGCGTACTTGCGGTACACCTTCGTGACGTTGACCGCCTCGATGGCATTGGTCATGGCCGCCCTACACTTCCTCGGCGAACGAATCGCGCAGGCGATCGAAGATGAAGTAGCCGGCCAGGAAGACCACGATCGACACGCCGCCCATGGCCAGCAGCCACTTCCAGTGGCCATGCGGGCCCACGTGGAACAGCACCTCCTGGTAGGAGATGGCCAGGTGGGTCATCGGGTTCAGGTTGAGCACCCAGCGGTAGCCCTCGGGCGCCATCTGCATCGGGTAGATGATCGGCGTCGAGAAGAACCACAGCGTGAGCAGGTTGGCGAGGATGTCCTTGATGTCGCGGAAGTGCACGGTGAGGGCCGCCAGCAGGAACGCCAGGCCGGTCGTGAAGAAGAACTGCACCACCAGGATCACCGGGAACCACAACAGCTCCACGGGATCGAGCGGGCGCTGGTAGTAGATGAGCAGCGCCGCGAGAATCGGCAGGCCGAGGAGGAAGTGCACCAGGTTGGCCAGCACCGACACGATCGGCAGCACCTCGGCCGGGAACAGCACCTTCTTGATCAGATTGCCGCCCGAGATGAGCACGTTGGCCGACTCGGTGAGCGACGAACTGAACCACGTCCACGGCAGGATGCCGCAGAAGAAGAACAGCCCGTAGGGCTGGATGTCGGCCGGGTGGGCGCCGGGCATGATGACGGTGAACACGAACGTGTACACCGCCATCAGCAGCAGCGGGTTGAAGAACGACCAGAAGAAGCCCGAGCACCGAGCCGCGGTAGCGCGCCTTGAGGTCGCGGGCCACGAGCGTCTGGATGAGGCCGCGGTACTTGAGCAGCGCCCGAAGGTTGTGGAACATCTGGCGCGCGGCGCTAGGCGGCCACGGCCATCACTGCGCCGCGCCGGATTCGGCCTGCAGCTGCTGCAGCGTGCGCAGCAGCGCCACGCGGGCCCGCTCGAAGTCCATCTCGTGCGCCATCGGCGCCTGCATCTCGGCGGCGCGCTGTCATGCCGGCTTCGGCGCGCGCCTCGATCGAGATCCTCGGCCCGTTCGGCGACCTGCGCAGATGACCGTGACCTTGGTCGGCAGCACCTCGACGAAGCCCACCGACACCGCCAGGAAGTGCTTCGTCGGCGCCCTGTGCGGTACCACATCTGGCCGGTGCGCAACGCCGTGAAGAGCGGCGTATGGCCGGGCAGCACGCCGAAGTCGCCTTCCGAACCCGGCAGCGACACCTCGTCCACCTCGTGGGTGAACGAGTGGTCGGGCGTGACGATGCTGAGCGTGATCGAGGTCGGCAGGGCCATGGCTTACTGCTTCATCTTGGCGGCGTTCTCGAGCACGTCTTCGATCGTGCCCTGGAGATAGAACGCCTGCTCGGGCACGCTGTCGTGCTTGCCGTCGCAGATTTCCTTGAAGCCCTTGATCGAGTCGGCAATCGACACGTACTTGCCTTCGCGGCCGGTGAACTGCGAGGCCACGAAGAACGGCTGCGACAGGAAGCGCTGGATCTTGCGGGCGCGCGACACGGCCAGCTTGTCTTCTTCCGACAGCTCGTCGATGCCGAGAATGGCGATGATGTCCTGCAGGTCCTTGTAGCGCTGCAGGATCTGCTTCACCTGGCGCGCGACCTCGTAATGCTCGGCGCCGATGATGCGCGGGTCGAGGATGCGCGAGCTCGAGGCCAGCGGATCGACGGCCGGGTAGATGCCGAGCTCGGCGATCTGCCGCGACAGGTTGGTGGTGGCGTCGAGGTGGGCGAAGGTGGTCGCCGGCGCCGGGTCGGTGTAGTCGTCGGCGGGCACGTAGATGGCCTGCACCGAGGTGATCGACCCGTTCTTGGTCGAGGTGATGCGTTCCTGCAGCTGGCCCATCTCCGACTGCAGCGTCGGCTGGTAGCCGACGGCCGACGGCATGCGGCCGAGCAGCGCCGACACTTCCGAACCGGCCTGCGTGAAGCGGAAGATGTTGTCGATGAACAGGAGCACGTCCTTGTTCTCGGCGTCGCGGAAGTACTCGGCGACGGTCAGCGCCGACAGGCCGACGCGCTGACGCGCTCCCGGCGGTTCGGTCATCTGGCCGTAGACCAGCGCGGCGCGCGACTTCGACATGTCCTTCATGTCGATCACGCCCGACTCCTGGAACTCGAGCCACAGGTCGTTGCCTTCGCGCGTGCGCTCGCCGACGCCGGCGAACACCGACACGCCGCCGTGCTTCATGGCGATGTTGTTGATGAGCTCCATGATGATGACGGTCTTGCCGACGCCGGCGCCGCCGAACAGGCCGATCTTGCCGCCCTGCAGGTAGGGCTCGAGCAGGTCGATGACCTTGATGCCGGTCTCGAACATCTTCAGTTCGGTCGACTGCTGCACCAGCGTCGGCGCCGGCCGGTGAATGGGCCAGTGCTCCTTCGACTCGACCGGGCGATCCGGGAAGTCGACCGGCTCGCCGAGCACGTTCAGCACGCGGCCGAGCGTGGCCGGCCCGACCGGCACCATGATCGGCGCGTTGGTGTCGACCGCCCGCATGCCGCGCTGCATGCCGTCGGTCGGCTTCATCGCGACGGCGCGGACGCGGTTCTCGCCGAGGTGCTGCTGCACTTCGACGACCACGTCCATCGCCTCGGAGGTGGCCGTCTTCTCCGACAGGACGCGCACGGCGTTGTAGATCGCCGGCAGGTGCCCGTCCTCGAACTCGACGTCCACGACCGGACCGATCACCTGAATGACTTTGCCGACCTTCTCAGTGTTCATATCTGTTCCGCTTTGCCGTGGTCCGATTGTCGCGCTGGCCTGGCACGCCCCAGCCTCCAGCCCCAAGTCCCCAGCACCTGTCCTTAAGTGGCCTGCGCGCCCGCCACGATCTCGATGATCTCGCGGGTGATCGCGGCCTGCCGCACCTTGTTCATGTAGAGCGTGAGCCGATCGACCATTTCCTTGGCGTTGCGCGTGGCCGCGTCCATCGCCGTCATGCGGGCCGCGTGCTCGGCCGCCGACGACTCCAGCAGCGCGCGGTTGACCTGCACCGCCACGTGGAACGGCAGCAGCGTCTCGAGCAGCTCGCCCGGCGACGGCTCGAAGAGGTAGTCCGCCCGAGGTGTTGCCGCGGCTGCCACGGGCTCCAGCTTCGGAATCGGCAGCAGCCGCTCGACGACCACGCGCTGCGAGATCACCGACCGGAACTCGTTGTAGACCAGGTAGACCGAGCTGACGTCCGGGCCGAGGAATTCCTTGACGCAGGTGTTGGCGATGGCCTGGGCGTGGGCCCACTTCACGTTCTGGAACAGCCCGACTTCCTCGTAGCGCACGTCGAAGCCGCGGCGCATGAAGAAGTCGCGGCCCTTGCGCCCGACCAGCGCCAGCGCCACCTCGCGGCCGGGGTCGCCCGGATGCTCGGTGAGGTACTGCGCCGTGGTCTTGATGACGTTGGTGTTGAAGCTGCCGCACAGGCCGCGGTCGGCGCTGATCACGACGAGCAGCGTGCGCGCCGGCCTGCGGGTCGTCGGTCAGCAGCGGGTGCGCCGCCGGATCGACGCGCGCGGCCAGGTTGTTGAAGCACGCGCAGCATCTCCTGCGCGTACGGGCGGCTGCGCACGATGCGCTCCTGCGCGCGGCGCAGCTTCGACGACGAGACCATCTTCATGGCCTTCGTGATCTGCTGCGTCGACTTGGTGGCGCGGACGCGACGGCGGATGTCGATCAGTGACGGCATTGGATGTCTAGTGACCCGTTGGGACCAGGGACCGGAGACCGGGACTCCGGGAGCCAGCAGCTCCCCTACGCGCGGGCTCCGGCGGACAGGAACGTCTGCATGAACTCCGTGAGGGCGGCGTTGAGCTGCCCCTTGAGTTCGTCGTCGATGGTCTTCTTGGTCTTGATGGTCGAGAGCAGCGAGCCGAAGCGGCTGGCCATGAAGCGGTGCAGTTCCTCTTCGGCGCGGCGCACGTCGTTCACCGGCACGTCGTCGAAGTAGCCGTTGGTGCCGGCGTAGAGCGACACCACCTGCTGTTCGACGGCGAGCGGCTGATACTGGTACTGCTTCAGCAGCTCGACCAGCCGGGCGCCGCGATTGAGCTGGCGCTGCGTGGCCTGGTCGAGGTCGCTGCTGCCGAACTGCGCGAAGGCCGACAGCTCGCGGTACTGCGCGAGGTCGAGCCGCAGGGTGCCGGCCACCTGGCGCATCGCCTTGATCTGCGCCGAGCCGCCGACGCGCGACACCGAGTTGCCGACGTTGATGGCCGGACGCACGCCCTGGTTGAAGAGGTCGGCTTCGAGGAAGATCTGGCCGTCGGTGATCGAGATGACGTTGGTCGGGATGTAGGCCGAGAGGTCGCCGGCCTGCGTCTCGATGATCGGCAGCGAGGTGAGCGAGCCGCCGCCGAGGGCGTCGTTCAGCTTGGCCGCGCGCTCCAGCAGGCGCGAGTGCAGGTAGAAGACGTCGCCGGGGTAGGCCTCGCGGCCGGGCGGACGGCGCAGCAGCAGCGAGATCTCGCGGTACGAGACGCGCGTGCTTCGAGAGGTCGTCGTAGATGAGCAGCGCGTGCTGGCCGTTGTCGCGGAAGTACTCGCCCATGGCGGTGGCCGAGTAGGGGCTGATGTAGAGCATCGGCGCCGGGTCGGCGGCGGCGGCGGCCACGATGATGCAGTAGCGCAGCGCGTCGGCTTCCTCGAGCGTGCGGACGACCTGGGCGATGGTCGACTGCTTCTGCCCGATGGCGTTGTAGATGCAGATGACGCCGGTGTCCTTCTGGTTCAGGATGGCGTCGAGGGCCACGGCGGTCTTGCCGGTCTGGCGGTCGCCGATGATGAGCTCGCGCTGGCCGCGGCCGATCGGCACCATGCCGTCGATGGCCTTGAGGCCGGTCTGCATCGGCTCGCGCACCGACTGGCGGTCGACGACGCCGGGCGCCAGCGTCTCGATCGGCGCGAACTTGGTGGTGAGAATCGGGCCCTTGCCGTCGATCGGCTGGCCGAGCGCGTTGACCACGCGGCCGAGCATCTCTTCGCCCACCGGCACCGAGATGATGCGGCCGGTGCGCTTGACCGGATCGCCTTCCTTGATGGCGCGGTACTCGCCGAGCAGCACGGCGCCGACGCTGTCCTCTTCGAGGTTCAGCGCGATGCCGAAGACCCCGTGCGGGAACTCCAGCATCTCGCCGGCCATGGCCCGCTCGCAGCCGTGCACGCGCGCGATGCCGTCGCCCAGGGAGATGACGGTGCCCACTTCCGCGACGTCCACATCGACGGCAAACCCGCCGATCTGTTCGCGGATGATCTTGGAGATTTCGTCGGCTCTGATATCCATGCACTGATTCCCATCGGGGCCCGGGTCCCGGCTGACCGGTCTCGGGGCGGGGCTCCCTGGGAGCCCCTGTGTCGTAACTTCGGTCCAGTCGTCAGCGAGCGCCTACGAGCTGCTGTCTGAGCTTCTCGAGCTGCGTCTTCACGGTGCCGTCGTAGACGGTGCCGCCGACCGTGGCCACCACCCCGCCGATCAGGCTCGGGATCGACCGCGGCGTCGACCGCCACCTTCTTGCCGGTCACGGCGCCGAGGCGGGTCTCGATGGCGCGCAGGGCCTCGGGCGACAGCGGCGCGGCCGAGCGAATCTCGGCGCGCACGACCTTCTGCTGGTCGAGCAGGCGCTCGCGATAGACGGCGAGCAGTTCGTGCGCGAGGTGCAGCCGATCGCGGTCGGCCAGCAGGCCGAGCAGCTTGGTGGCCTGCGGGGCCATCCCGATGCGTTCGGCCACCGCCGTCACGATGGCCCGCTTGCGGGCCGCCGGCACGGACGGCGTCGTCAGAGCCACGCGCAGCTCGGCGTGCGCGTCGAGCGTGTCGACGAAGGTCGTCAGCTGCCGTTCGATGCCGCTGGCGTCGGCGTGCTTGCTGGCCACGTCGAGCAGGGCTTTGGCGTAGCGCGTCGCGGATGTGCGGGTGGACATGCGCCTAGCGCTCCTTCACCTGATCGACGTAGCGGTCGACGAGGCGCGTGTGATCGGCCGGCGTCATCTCGTTCGAGAGCCGGCGGGTGCGCGAGGTCCAGCGCGAGTTTCGCGGCGTGGTCGCTCAGCTCGCGCTGCGCCGTCTGCAGGCGCACCTCGATCTCGCGGCGAGTCTGGGTGAGCAGGCGCGCGCGGTCGGCGGCGGCGGCGCCGGCGATGCGTTCTTCCTCGGCGGCGATCTCCTGCGCGCCGCGAACCTTCAAGGCGTCGAGCTCGCCCGGCAGGGCCTTCATCTTGCGGTCGATGTCGGCCAGCTGCGCGCTGGCCGTGCGGTTCAGCTCGGCGGCGTCGACCAGGTCCTTGCGAATCTGGCTCGAGCGGCCGCTGAGGTACTCGGTGAAGGGCGCGCGAAGGAAGTAGTAGAGGGCGCCGCGAGCACGAGGAAGTTGGCCGTCGGCCACAGCAGACCCGAGAGGCCGCCGTGCTCGCCTTCGGCGGCATGGTCGCCGGCCGGGGCGTGGTCGCCTTCGGCGGCGGGCTGGTGCTCGTCGGCGGCCGCGCGGAGCGTGGTCGGCAGTCTGCGCGGCGGCGCTCGTCGCGACGGCAAAGAGCATGGCGGCGCCGAGCAGAGCGAGGCGCGCCGGCAGATTGCGCCTTAATTCACAAGCCCCGATCGGGCGCAGGTTGGGACGAGTCACGGAAGCGTTCATGGTGTGGCTACGCCGGCCGGCCAAGCACGCGGTTGACGATCTCGTCGGCGAGGTTGGCGGACTCGCCGTCGAGGGCCGCGCGCGCCGCGGCGGCCTGGGCGGTCAATTGCGAGGTGGCGTGACCGAGCGCGGTTTCGATTTCGCTGCTTGGTCTCGGCCATGACGCCGGCGCGCTTGTCGAGCGCGAGTGCGGCGGGCGTCGTCCATCTGGCGATAGACCTCGGCCCGCGCGGCCCCGAGCGTGCGGTCGAAGTTGGCCGAGGCCTCGGTGGCCTTCGAGGCAGCCGACGCGGCCAGCTCGCGGGCCTCACGCACGGCGCGGGCGCGGGACTCGGACACGTGCAGGATCGGCCGGAAGATCAGCGTGTTCAAGACGAACACGCAGAGCATCAACAGCGCGATGACCCAAAGGACCGACAGGTCCGGAATCACTGGATGGAGCCTCCAATGGCGCCGCACGACGATGCGGCCCAAAACGCTCTTTTATACCATCCGGCGGGATGATTGGACAAGGCTGGCCCTGAGACGATGCCTGCACGTGTCCTGCCGCGCATTTTCTGGCGTCTCACCTAACCGTAGATCAGCCACTCCGTCGAGGCCGTGACCTGGCCAATTCGAGTGGCGGTGACGCCGGCGGCGGCCAGGGCCGCGGTGGCGGCGTCGGCCAGCTCGGCCGGCAGCGCCACCAGCAGGCCGCCCGATGTCTGTGGGTCGTAGAACAGGTCCATGCCGGGCCTCGGCCAGGGGCGAGAAGGCGGCGACGCGCGAGGCGAAGTGCGCCCGGTTGCTGTGCAGTCCCCCCGACTTGTTGTCGGCGACGAGCGGCAGCACGCCGTCGATGAGCGGCACCGCGGCGGCGTCGATTTCGAGCGACACGCCACTGGCGGCGGCCATCTCCGAGGCGTGCCCCAGCAGCCCGAAGCCGGTGATGTCGGTGCAGGCGTGGACGGCCGCGTCCTGGCAGCGCCTCGGCCGCCGCCTTGTTCAGCGTGCGCATGGAGGCGACGGCCTGGGCCACCACCTGATCGGACGCGCGGCCGAACTTGATGGCGGTGCCGACGATTCCGGTGCCGATGGGCTTGGTCAGGAGCAGCACATCCCCGGCCTTGGCGCCGGCGTTGGTCCACATCCGCGCCGGGTCCACGGCGCCGGTCACGGCGTAGCCGAACTTGACCTCGCGGTCGCGCACCGTGTGGCCGCCGAGCAGCGCCACGCCCGCTTCCCGCAGCGCCTCGAAGCCGCCCTTGAAGATCTCGCGGATGGTGTCGGTGTCGAGGGTGTCTTCCGGGAAAGCCGGCGATGGCGAGCGCGGTCAGCGGCCGGCCGCCCATGGCGTAGACATCGCTCAGCGAGTTGGCGGCGGCAATCTGACCGTAGAGGTAGGGGTCGTCGACGATCGGCGTGAAGAAGTCGACCGTCTGCACGAGCGCCGGTCCGGCCTCCCAGGCGTACACACCGGCATCGTCAGACGTCCTGAAGTCGACCAGGACGCGGGGGTCGGTCTGCGGAGGAATGTCGCTCAACACGTGAGCGAGCTCGCCTGCGGCGAGTTTGCTCGCTCAACCAGCGCAACTCACCAGTTCGGTGAGGCGCTTCTTCCCAGTCATGCTCATTTGGCGATCATACCGGGTCTCGGAGTTCGCGGCTGAGCAACAGGGGCTTGCTGGGCTACTCGGGCTCGGACTGGCGGCTAGCGCCGCGTGTCGCTCAGGCGCTCGAAGATTCGCTGCAACTCGCCTTCGGACGCAAACCCGATCACCACGCTCCCGCCCTGGCCGCGCCGGACGATCTCCACCGGGGAACCGATCGCCTGATGCAGCGCTTCCTCGGCGGCGCGCGTGTCGGCGTCCTTCTTCTTCGGCTCGGCTGCGACCTTGTCGCCACTGGGGCCGAGCGCCTTCTTGACCAGCGCTTCGGTCTCGCGCACCGACAGGCCGCGCGCCTTCACCTCGCCGGCAATCCGCCGCTGATCGGCGTCGTCGGGCAGCGCCACGAGCGCGCGGGCGTGGCCCATCGACAGGGCGTTGCTCGCGAGATCGGCGCGCACTTCCGGGGCGAGCTTCAGCAGGCGAAGCGTGTTGGCCACGGTCGACCGGTCCTTGCCGACGCGCGTGGCAATCGCCTCGTGGGTGAGGTTGAACTCCTGCACCAGGCGCTGGTACGCCGTGGCTTCTTCAATCGGATTCAGATCTTCGCGTTGCAGGTTCTCGACGAGCGCCCATTCCAGCAGCTGCGCGCGGCTGGTGGCGGACGTGTCCTTCACCACCACCGGCACCTTGGCCAGCCCGGCCCGCTGCGACGCCCGCCAGCGGCGCTCGCCGGCGATGATCTGATAGCGATCGGGCGCCACGCGCCGCACCACGATGGGTTGAATCACACCGCTGGCGCGGATGGAGGTGGCCAGTTCGTCGAGCGCGGCGTCGTCCATGTGAAGGCGCGGCTGGAACTCGCTCGGCTCGAGCATGTCGACGTCGAGTTCCACCGGCGAGCGGTTGGACGCGGCGGCGGGAACGTCGGGGATGAGCGCGCTGAGGCCTTTGCCGAGGGCGGGGCGTTTTTCCATGTGGGACTCCAGAAACGTGGTCAGGCCGCCGGGGTGGCGGCGTGGCGCTCGATGACTTCGCGGGTGAGCGCCAGGTAGGCCTCCGCGCCGCGCGACTTGGCGTCGTAGACGACGCCGGGCAAGCCGTGACTCGGCGCTTCGCCGAGCCGCACGTTGCGCGGGATGACGGTGGTGAAGACCTTCTCTTTGAAGAAGTCGCGCACGTCGCGCGCCACCTGCTGACCGAGGTTGGTGCGTTCGTCGTACATCGTCAACAACACCCCTTCGATGTCGAGCGCGGGGTTGTAGGCGGCCCGCACGCGGCGCATCGTGCCGACCAGGTCGGCGAGGCCTTCGAGCGCGAAGAACTCGCAGTGCAGCGGGATGAGCACGCTGTCGGCGGCGACGAGGCCGTTCAACGTGAGCAGCCCCAGCGACGGTGGGCAATCGATGACCACGTAGGCGAAGCGCTCGCGCAGGGCGTCGATGATCTGCTTGAGGCGGCGTTCGCGATCGGGCAGCGAGATCAGTTCGATTTCCGCGCCGGTGAGATCGCGCGTCGCGGGAATGAGCGAGAGGTTCTCGACCGTCGAGGCAATGACGTAGCCGCCGGCGTTGCCCTGCGGTTCGTCCGTCAGCGCGTGGTACACCGACACGCCGCTGGTGGCGTGACGCTTCATCCCCAGGCCGCTCGTAGCGTTGCCTTGGGGGTCGATGTCGATGAGCAACGTGGCATGTCCGGCCAGCGCCAGCCCGGCCGAAAGGTTGATGGCGGTGGTGGTCTTGCCGACACCGCCCTTCTGGTTAGTAACGGCAATGACGCGCGCGAGGTTAGGCATATGACCAATAGACAAGACCGCGTATGACAATAAGGGACTTTAAGGTACTTAGTAGTGCCTTAAGTCAAAGTGTTTCACGTGGAACGTTGCCGACTCGCTGTTTCTGAAAGACAACGAGCCGGCTTTGATTCTCTGGAATCAGGATGTGCGCGCCCCTGGGTTTCAGCGGCGGAGGAGGACTGGCCAGCACGTCCTGCCCTGAAGTGAAGTTCAGCAGGTAACCCGAGGGCTTCAAAAATGCCTGGATGCCAAGCAGGGTCGCGGTGTCGAGCTTGACCGCTCGCACGGTGGCGACGTCGAGCGACTCGTGAAGCTCCGGGCGCGCCAGCAGCTCTTCGAACCGCGACGTCTCCACCTGCGTGCGCTCGAGCCCGAGGCTTCTGGCCACCTGCCTGAGGAACACCGACTTCCGCACCTTTACTTCGACCATCGTCACGGCCAGGTCTGGACGGCACAGTTTGATGGGGATGGCAGGAGACCCGCCGCCGGAGCCGATGTCGAGCAGAGATTTCGCCGAAGCCGGAATGTAGCGTGCGGCCACTGCTGGTTCCACCAGGAGGCGGTCGACGGCATCGTCGGAGCCGTCGCCGTCGAGCGCCAGCGCCGTGAGGTTGATCTTCCGGTTCCAGCGGGCCAGTTCCGAGAAGTAGGCTTCGAAACCATCGAGCAGCGGCTCCGACAGGTCGAGACCCACCGCCTTGGTCCGCCGGACGATACGCTCCCGCAACCGCTTGCCGCTCACGCGCCCATCCTAGCCTAACGGGCCGGCGCGTCCGAAGATTGCGACAAATGCGCGCTCAACAGCATCACCGCGGCGGGCGTCAAGTCCTGGGATCCGCCGAACCTGGCCCAAGGTTGCCGGCCGCACCTCCTCCAATCGCTGCACGACCTCGGTGGAGAAGCCGGGGAGGCCGCGGTAGCAGAATTCCTCGGGAATACGCTGTTGGTCGGCGTGGGTCAGGCGCCGCACCGCCGCGTCCTGCCGGCGCAGATAGCCCGCGTACTTCACTTCGGTCTGGAGGGTGGTGAAATCCACGTCGGGACGATTCGCAGATTCGAGAACGATTCCGGCCGTTTGAAGGGTGTCGAGGGTCACGGATTGAGTTTTCAATGCCTCGATTGCCGGCAGACGGTGCATCGAGGGCATCAAGAACGTAGCGGTCTGCAGCCGGCGCGTGTTCTCGGCCAGACGCGCCCGCCGTTCCTGGAACAGGGTCCACCGCGCATCGTCCACCAGGCCGGCTGAGCGACCGAGCTCCGTGAGCCGAAGGTCGGCGTTGTCGGCGCGGAGAATGCAGCCGGTACTCGGCCCTCGACGTGAACAGCCGATACGGCTCCAGGCACCCCTGCGTCACCAGGTCATCGACCATCACGCCCAGATAGGCCTGATCCCTGCCGATGTGAAGGCCGGGGAGCGCCCGGGCCCGCCGCCCGGCGTTCAATCCCGCCATCAGCCCCTGGCCGGCAGCTTCCTCGTATCCCGAAGTGCCGTTGATCTGGCCGGCGAGGAACAGCCCGTCGTAGCGCTTCGTCTCGAGCGTCGATCGCAGCTCCGTGGGCTGAACGAAGTCGTACTCGACGGCGTAGCCGGGTCGCAGCATCTTCGCGGATGCTAATCCGGGCAGGCTGGCCACGATGTCGGCCTGCACCGCGGCGGGCAAGCTCATCGACAGGCCATTGACGTAGATCTCGTCCACCTCCGCGCCTTCGGGCTCGAGGTGGAGCAGATGACGCTCCCGGTCCGGAAAGCGCATGACCTTGTCTTCGAAGGACGGGCAATAGCGCGGACCGATGCCTTTAATCGTCCCGTTATACAGAGGCGATCTCGAAACGTTCGCCCGGACTGCGGCATGCGCGTGGTCGGAG
This sequence comes from uncultured Acidobacteriota bacterium, assembly GCA_963834325.1. GTDB lineage: Bacteria > Acidobacteriota > Vicinamibacteria > Vicinamibacterales > UBA2999 > CADEFD01. Next base: position 897,788 of record CAWIBL010000011.1, on the reverse strand, counting down.
GAGTGGAGCAGCCAGCAGGCTACCGAGTTTCTTACAGCGGTGGACATGAAAGAGAGCGGCGTCGGCTCAGGATCTCCGTGTTCCACGTGGAACACCCCACTCGCGACCCCGGCGTCGAAATCGATCGACGCCTTCGACAGCCGTGGCGGAGTTCCGGTCTTGAGCCGCCCAACCCTGAACCCCAGGTGTCTGAGCTGCTCACCCAGATGAAGCGACGGTGGTTCACCGGCTCGTCCGGCCGGCCGGGAGACGTCGCCCACGTGGACGATGCCGTTCAGGAACGTGCCCGTGGTGACCACGACGGAGCTGGCGCGAATCATTTCGCCGCACAGCAACTCCACGCCGGTTACACGACGTCCTTCGATCACCAGCCGCGCGACGTGTCCTTCGAGGATCGTGAGGCCTGGCGTTCCTGCCAGCCGTTTGCGGACCCAGGCGCTGTAGCGCTGCTTGTCGGCTTGCGCGCGCGGTGCCCACACCGCCGGGCCGCGGCTCCTGTTCAACACCTTGAACTGGATGCCGGTGGCGTCGATGGCCTCGCCCATCAGACCGCCGAGAGCATCGATCTCCCGGACCAGCTGGCCCTTGGCGGTGCCGCCCACGGCTGGATTGCACGGCATCGAGGCGATGGTGTCGGCGGCGAGGGTACACAGGGTGACGCTGCAGCCCTGCTTCACGGCCGCCCATGCGGCTTCGCAGCCCGCATGCCCGCCACCGATCACAATCACATCTGTTTTCATTATCTATTTCTATAAATCTATCTATTCAAGACGTCTTAGATAACCTACTTGCCGATACAAAACCTCGAGAAGATCTCGTGGAGCAAGTCGTCCGGCGTCCGCCGCCCCGTCACCTCGTCCAACGCGGCCAGCGCCTGTTGGACGTCGGCCGCAACGAACTCTTCCGGCAACGCCCCCTGGCTGGCGGCGAACTGATCGCCGGCGTGGGCGACGTGCATCAGCGCCGCCGCCAGCAGGGCCCGGTGGCGCGCGTTGGTAATGAGCACGTGGTCGGCGCCCACCACGCCGTCGTCGAGCCAGCCCCCCACCGCCGCCACCAGTTCCTTGATCCCGGCGCCAGTGGCCGCCGACACCGCGAGGGCCTCGACGCCGAGGTCAGACGCCGGCCAGGCGGCGGGGAGATCCGCCTTCGTTGCCACCATTACGGCGCGGGCGCCGGCGGCGCGCGCCACCACGGCGCGATCCTCGTCGGCCAGCGGACGCGAGCGGTCGACCGCCACGATCACGACGTCGGCGTGCTCTACCGCGCGATCCGCTCGCCGCACGCCTTCCTGCTCCACCGCGTCGTCGGTGGCGCGCAGACCGGCCGTGTCGACCAGTTCCACGGCGTAGTCGGCCAGCACCACGCGCGCCGTCACCAGGTCCCGCGTCGTGCCCGGGGTGGCGGCGACGATCGCCCGGTCGGCGCCGACCAGCGCGTTGAACAGGCTCGACTTGCCGGCGTTGGGTGTGCCGGCAATCACCACGCGCGCGCCTTCACGCACGACCTGGCCGCGAGCGCCGGTGTCGACCAGGCGCGTCAGCGTCCCGCGAATCTGCTCCAGCGCCCGCCCCACCTCGGCCCGCTCGATGAAGTGGTAACCCTCGTCCGGGAAATCCATCGACGCTTCGAGCTTCAACTCGAGCTCGCGCAGGGCGACGGCAATGGCGTCGAGCGCCGACGACAACGTGCCGTCGAGCTGATCGAAGGCGGCCCGGGCCTGGGCCGGCGACACCGCCTCCACCAGGTCGCGCGCCGCTTCGGCCTGCACCAGATCGAGCTTGCCGTTGAGGAAGGCCCGCAGCGTGAACTCGCCGGGACGCGCCAGCCGGGCGCCGAGCGAGGCGGCCCGCTCCACCAGGGCGGCGAGCACCACCGGGCTGCCATGCGCCGACAACTCGACGACGTCTTCGCCGGTGTAGGAGCGCGGCGCCGGAAAATAGGTGACGAGCGCCTCGGCCGCCAGGCCCGCGCCCTCGACCCGGGCGCGCGTGACCCGCCGCGGCGGCCACGTCGTGCCGCGCGAGGCCATGACGCGGGCAATGGCCTCGGCGGCAGCGCCGCTCAGCCGAACCACGCCCACCCCGCCGTGTCCGGGCGGGCTGGCAACCGCCACGATCGTGTCGTCGGTGGACTGCACGGCCGCGCCTCCGCGCTCCTGCGGAAGTCGCCTTCCGCGCGTGTTACTTGACGACCGAGATGATGACGGTCTTCTCGAACGAGTCGCCGATGCTCTCCGACGCCACCGACGGCACTTCCGCCACCGCCATGTGCACGATGCGCCGCTCGTAGGGATTGAGCGGGCCGATCTCCTGCGCCAGCCCCGTGTCCTTGGCCTTGCCGGCCAGGAAGATGGCCATCTGCAGCAGCTCCGTGTCCTTGTCGCGGCGATAACCGTTGCAGTCCACGACCAGGCGCTTCTCGTCGTTGCGATCGGGCCGGAAGGCCGAGCCGACGATCTGCTGCAGCGCCTGCAGGGCCTCGCCCTGGCGCCGGGTCAACACGGTGCCGTCGTCGCCGCTCAAGTTGACGCGGATACCGTCAGCCTCTTCTTCGACGCTGGCGGTCAGATGCAAGCCCATTGCATCGACGACCTGCTGAACGAACTCCACGATCGGGGCGGTCGCGCTCATCGCTTCACTCCTGCCGGCTTTGCCGGGCCAATCAACCAGTTGGTGAAGTACTGCTGGCCGATGGCCCACAAGTTACTGGTGAACCAGTAGAGCACCAGTCCGCTCGGCGCCGTCATGAACATCGCGGTGAACATCACCGGCATGAACATGAGCACCTTCTGCTGCATCGGGTCGCCGGTGCCTGGCTGCAGCCGCTGCTGCCAGAACATCGTGCCGCCCATCAGCAACGGAGTGATGTACCACGGATCGCGCAGCGACAGGTCGGTAATCCACAAGGCGAAGGGCGCGCCGCGGATCTCGATGGCCTGCGACAGCAGCGAGTAGAAGGCGAAGAGCACGGGCAGCGTCAGCAGCATCGGCACGCAGCCGCTGGCGGGGTTGGCGCCCTTGGATTTGTAGAGCGCCATCACCTCTTCGTTCATCTTGCCGCGCGCCGGGTCGGTCATCTTGAGGTGCGAGTAGCGATCCTGGATGACCTTCAGCTGCGGCTGCAGTTCCTGCATCTTCCGCATCGAGACCACGCTCTTGTGGCGCAGCGGCCACATCACGAGGTTGATGAGGATGGTGAGGATGATGATGGCCCAGCCGTAGTTGCCGACAAAGCCGTTCACCCACTGCAGCGCCCCGAGCAGCGGCACGGCCAGGATGGCGAACATGCCGAAGTCGATGACCTTGGTGAATTCCGGATTGATGTCCTTGAGGGCCTCGAACTGCTTGGGGCCGAGGAACACGCGCACGTCGCCGGGCGGCTGGTTGAAGGTGACGGTGTAGGACACGAGCTGCCGCCCCAGCGCCGGGTCGGTCGGGTCGGGCAGCGGCACGTGCGCGAAGTCGAACCGCTGCGTGCCGGGAGGCTCGATGATCGAGGACACGAAGTAGTGGTCGGTGACGCCGCCGTAGCGGAACACGCCGCTTTGCGGTCCGGCGGTCGCGGCCGCGGCGCCGGCAAAGCGGGTGACCGAGCCGTCCTGGTGCACGAAGCCTGCGGCCGGGTAGACATACCCGCCCGAGAACATCCCGCCGGAACCGGCCGCGCGGGCGATCTCGTCGCCCAGGGCCGGTCCCCACACCAGGCTCGGGTTGAGCGCGGCGCCGCCCTGCTTCACGTCGGCGTTGAAGACGAGGACGTAGCCCGAGGGCGCCAGGGTGAACCGCTTGCGCGCGGAAAGTCCGTCGGCGCCTTCGTAGACGAAGGTCAGGGCCGCCGGCGACGTGGTCGCGTCGATACGCTCGGGGGCCATGTTCTCGACCGCGTAGAGCTCGCCGTTGAGCCGGGCGGTCTGGGCGGCATCGCCCGTGGCCAGCGAAAACGGTAACGGCTGGGTGCCGGTTTCGGACGGAATGAGGTCGACCGGCTGGCCGGCGTTGTTCCGGTGCTTCTTGAGGGCCCAGCGCTTGAGCCGGGCGCCGCGGTTCGTGAAGACGGCGCTCACGAACTCGGTTTCGATCACGAACTCGCGTTCGGTGGTGTCGGCGGTGACTGCCGCCACTGCGGGAGCCGCGGCGGGCGGCGGCGCCGTGGCCGGGGCGGGGGCCGCACCTGGCGCGACAAGGGCGCCCGGAGCGGTCAGCGCCCCTGGGGTGGCCGGGGCCGCAGTCGTGGCCGGGGTCGAGGGCGCCGGTTCCGGCGCGGGAAAGAACCGCTGAAACAAGAACAGGACGACGAACGACAGGCTGATGGCGAGGAGAACTCTACGTTCCATGGTTCGCGGTCACTGATGAGGTACGGGGTCGTGTCCAGAGCCGCCCAATGGATGACACCGGGACAGGCGCTTCAATCCGTACCACGTGCCCCTGGCGGCGCCGTGGCGGAGAATGGCCTCCGCCATGTAGTCGGCGCAACTCGGCACGTATCGGCAAGTTCCTGAGAACCAAGGGGATATGAGGTACTTATAGCCGCGGAGGGCGGCCAGCAGGGCGCGGGAGTTCCACGGGGGACTGAGGGCGTCTGCCATGCCGCATTGCCACGTCGACCAAAGAGCCGAACTCGCGCTGCACGCTCTCGAACGGCGCCGCCAGCAGTTCGCGACGGGGGATGACCACGATATCGACCCCGGCGGGAGTCCCGCCGAGCCTGAAGACTTCGCGCATCCGCCGCTTCGCCAGATTGCGATCGACGGCGCCACCGAGCTTCTTGCTCGCGGCAATGCCGATACGCGGCCGGCCCTCGGCTCTGGACAGCACGAACACCGACATCAGCCGGCCATGCTTCTTGACGCCGCCGTCGAAGACCCCTGTGAACTCACTGCGACGCCGCAGGCGCGACGCCGGGGGAAATCGGCCGGGCATGCCCAAAGCCCCCGGATCAGGCTTCGTCGGATACGGTGAGGCGCTTGCGCCCCTTGGCGCGCCGGCGCTTGAGCACCAGGCGGCCGTTCTTGGTTTCCATGCGAACTCGGAAACCATGCGTCTTGGCACGGCGCCGGGTATTGGGTTGGAACGTACGCTTCCCTTTGGCCATCTTTAATGTCTGCCCCGAAACCACGAAGTTTAGCCGGTGGTGGACGAGCCTGTCAACGCACCACAGGTAGTGGTGGGCCCTCAAACCAGCGGATTACTGAGCGAATTTTGTTTATTCGCACCCTCCGGCGAGCCGCGCCGCTATGTTACAGTTCCCGGTCGGCGTTCTGCTGGCAGTCGCCCCTCGATCTTGAATCCCAGGTTTTCCACAGGTGTGGAAAACCCTGTGGAAAAGCTCCAGCGCCCGTCCCGAGCCTTCCCCGTATGCCTGCCAATGTCTGGGAACACGTGCTCGCGAAGGTCGAGGGCAAGGTCAACCGTCACAGCTTCTTTACCTGGTTCAAACCCACCAGTTTCGTAGCCGACGACGGCCACACGCTGACCATCCGGGTGCCCAACCCGCTGTTCAAGGATTGGCTCACCAAGCACTACGCGGTGGTGCTGGATGAGGCACTCCGCGAATCCGGGCGGGCCGAGACGTCGCTGACCTTCCTGGCGGGCGACGCCGACCCAGCCGTGCCGCCGCCGCCGTCCGCTAATAAGGTCGAGGTGGCTGGCACCATCTCCGACGCCCCGGCCGGCGTGGCGCAGGGGCTGAACCCACGCTACACCTTCGACACCTTCATCGTCGGCCCCTCCAACCAGTTTGCCCACGCGGCCTGCCGTGCCGTCGCCGAAGCGCCGTCGCTCTCCTACAACCCGCTGTTCATCTACGGCGGCGTGGGTCTCGGCAAGACGCACTTGATGCACGCCATCGGGCAGTACGTCGTGCACCACGGCGCCGGCCTGCGCCTCACCTACATCTCGTCGGAACGGTTCATGAACGAGATGATCAACGCCGTCCGCTACGACCGCATCCTCGAGTTCCGCGAGCGCTACCGCTCGGTCGACGTGCTGCTCGTCGACGACATCCAGTTTGTCGCCGGCAAGGAAGGCACCCAGAACGAGTTCTTCCACACCTTCAACGCCCTCTACGACGCGCAGAAGCAGATCGTGCTGAGCAGCGACCGTCCGCCGCACGAAATCCCGCGCCTCGAGGAGCGCCTGCGCTCGCGCTTCGAGTGGGGCCTCATCGCCGACGTGCAGCCGCCGAATCTGGAGACGAAGGTGGCGATCCTGAGGAAAAAGGCCGATACCGAGGCCATTCCGCTGCCCGACAACGTGGCCCTCTACATCGCCTCACGCATCAAGTCGAACATCCGCGAGCTCGAAGGATCGCTGATCCGGCTGCTGGCCTACGCCTCGCTCACCAACCGTTCGATCTCGCTCGAACTGGCCCAGGAAGTGCTCCGCAACGTCATCGATCACGACGATCGCGCCGTGACCCTCGAGCAGATTCAGAAGTACGTCGCCGACTACTACCAGCTCAAAGTGGTCGACCTCAAGTCGCGCAACAACGCCAAGTCGGTGTCGATGCCGCGCCAGGTGGCGATGTACCTGTGCAAGATGTTGACGCACGCATCGCTGCCCGAAATCGGCAAACATTTCGGCGGGAAGCACCATTCGACGGTGATTCACTCCATCAAGAAGATCGAAGAGATGCGGAAGAACGACGGCGATTTCAACAACCTGATCACGAGCTTCCTCGAGGCGTTTCGCTAGGCAAACCGCCTGTCCCGGGCCGCCGCTCGCGGCTTTTGCACAGTCCACCCGGCGGCCGACTGTGCATCGCTGCGGAGCCCCGGCCCGGCCCCCGGAACCGCCGCCGGCACCGGCCTTCGATCCACAGAAAAATCAACAACCTAAACGCTTGAAACCAAAGGCCTTAAGGGGCTGTTTTATTTGGTTTTCCACGAGCCTTCTTGTATACTTTTCTATCTACTCTTCTACTCTCTAGCTCACTAGAGAGATCCCACGGCAGCAGCCGTCATTCGAGGACATCGGAAACATGGAACTCGTCGCCCGGAAGGCCGATCTTGTGCGTGAGCTGCAGTTCTTCCAGCAGATCGTCGAGCGCAAGAACACGATTCCCATCCTGGCGAACGTGTTGATCGAAACCGACGGCAACTCGATCCGGCTGCTCGCCACCGACATCGAAGTCACGCTCACGAGCAGTTGCGAAGCGGCCGTCGATAAGCCCGGCGCGGTCACGCTCCCGGCCAAGAAACTCTACGAGATCGTCCGCTCGTTGCCTGACGGCGACGTGAAGCTGGTTTCGACCAAGGACGGCAACCACGTCACCGTGTCGGCGGACTCGTTCGAGTCGAAGATGCCGACCATGCCGGTGGGCGACTTCCCCACGCCGCCCAGCTCCGACATGGCCGGCGCCACCACCATCGCCTCGGCCGCGTTCCGGCAGCTCATTGCCAAGACGCAGTTTGCCATCACCGGCGAAGACACCCGCTACTACCTGAACGGCGCTCTCTTCGTGGTCAAGGCCGAGAGCATGACCATGGTGGCCACCGACGGGCACCGCCTGGCGCTGGCCACGGCCACGCGCGCCGGCCAGGGCGACGACATCAAGGCCATCCTGCCGCGCAAGACCCTGGCCGAACTGGGGCGCCTGCTGGCCGACAGCGATCGCGACGTCGAGTACGAGCGCGGCGAGAACCACATGTTCTTCCGCATCGGCCCGCGCCTGCTCGTGTCGCGGATGATCGACGGGCAGTTCCCGGCCTACGAGAAAGTCATCCCCAAGGGCAACGACAAGCACATCGAGTTCGAGAAAGACCGGCTCACCAGCGCCGTCAAGCGCGTGGCTATCCTGTCGAACGAACGCTCCCGGGCCCTCAAGTTCGTCATCGAGAAGGGCAAGGTCGACGTCACCACCAGCAGCCCGGAGTTCGGCGAAGCGCGCGAGCCGATTGCCGTCGACTACGCCGGTACCGGCATGACCATCTGCTTCAACGCGCAGTATGTGCTCGACTTTCTCAACGTCGTCGACGTCGAGACCGTGGCGCTCGACGTGAAGGACGACGTCAGCCAGGCCGTGCTCACCCCCGTGGGCGCCGATGGCTACAGCTACACCTACGTGATCATGCCGATGCGGGTCTGAGCCTCCGGCCCGCTCCCGGCTTCCGATTCACCAGACGAAACGAAGGGTAGATGTCCCAGTCCGAAATCCCGCCGGTGGTCCCGGATCCGCTGCCGCAGTCGGCCGACTACATCGCCGCCGCCCCTGCCGGCGAGAACACGGGCGACTACGGCGCCGACAAGATCAAGGTGCTCGAAGGACTCGCCGCAGTCCGCAAGCGTCCGGCCATGTACATCGGCTCGACCGGACCGGCTGGCCTCCATCATCTGGTCTACGAGATCGTCGACAACTCGATCGACGAGGCCCTGGCCGGCTACTGCACCGAGGTCAACGTCGCCATCCACCTCGATGGTTCGATCACGGTCGTCGACAACGGCCGCGGCATCCCCACCGACATGCACGAGAGCGGCCGGTCGGCGGCCGAAGTGGTGCTGACGGTGCTGCACGCCGGCGGCAAGTTCGACAACGACAGCTACAAGGTCTCGGGCGGGTTGCACGGGGTCGGCGTCTCGGTCGTGAACGCCCTGTCGGAGCGGCTCGACCTCGAGATCTGGCGCCACGGCACGGTCTACCAGCAGACCTACGAGCGCGGCGCGCCGCAAACGCCGCTGGTCACCGCCGGGGTCACCGACAAGCGCGGCACCAAGGTCACCTTCAGGCCCGACGCGCAGATTTTCGAGAGCACCGAGTACAGCTTCGACATCCTGGCGCAGCGCCTGCGCGAACTGGCCTTCCTCAACGCCGGCATCATCATCACCCTCGACGACGAGCGCGACGGCAAGAGCCACCGCTTCCAATACGACGGCGGTATCAATTCGTTCGTGGAGCACCTGAACAAGAACAAGGGGCTGATCCACGAGAAGCCGATCTACATGCGCGGCGTGAAGGACGGCATCGACGCCGAAGTGTCGTTGCAGTGGAACGACAGCTACAACCCGCAGGAATTCTCGTTTGCGAACAACATCAACACCCACGAGGGCGGCACACACCTGTCGGGGTTCCGCTCGGCGCTGACGCGCACGGTCAACGCCTACGCCACGCGCAACAACCTGGCGAAGGACATGAAGGACGCGACCATCAGCGGCGACGACATCCGCGAGGGCATGGTCGCCGTCATCTCGGTCAAGATTCCGCATCCGCAGTTCGAAGGCCAGACCAAGACGAAACTCGGCAACACCGAAGTGAAGGGCATCGTCGAGGCCATCGTCAACGACAAGCTGGGCCAGTTCCTCGAAGAGAACCCGGTCGTGGCCAAGAAGGTCGTGCAGAAGGTCGTCGATGCCGCCCGGGCCCGCGAAGCCGCCCGGAAGGCTCGCGACCTGGTGCGCCGGAAAGGCGCGCTCGACGGCAGCTCGCTGCCGGGGAAACTTTCGGATTGCCAGGAACGCGATCCGGCCAAGAGCGAAATCTACATCGTCGAGGGCGAATCGGCCGGCGGTTCAGCCAAGCAGGGACGCGACCGGAGGTTCCAGGCCATCCTGCCGATCAAGGGCAAGATCCTGAACGTGGAGCGGGCCCGCCTCGACCGCATGCTCGGCTCCGACGAGATCAAGACGATGATCGCCGCGCTCGGGTGCGGCATCGGCATCGAAGACTTCGACATCGAGAAGCTTCGTTACCACCGCATCATCATCATGACCGACGCCGACGTCGACGGCTCGCACATCCGCACCCTGCTGCTGACGTTCTTCTACCGGCAGATGCCGATGCTCATCGAGCGCGGCCACATCTTCATCGCCCAGCCGCCGCTCTTCCGCGCCAAGCGTGGCCGCGCCGAAACGTTCATCAAGGACGAACGCGCGCTCGAGAATTTCCTGGTGCACCGCTCGGTCGAGTCGCGCGTGGTGCGGCTGCCCGACGGCACCGAGCTGACCGGCGCGCCCCTCGAGAAAATCCTCCACACCATCGCCGGCTACCAGCGCGTGCTGCGCGTCGTGCAGCGGCGCGGCCACTCCGCCGACATCGTCGAAGCGCTGCTCGATCACGGCGCCCACGACCAGTCGTTCTTCGAGCGCGAGGCCGAGCTCGCGCTGATGGCCGCCGCGCTCAGCTCACCGATGCGCACCGTGACGTGCGTGCGCGACGAAGAACACAGCACCTGGGATCTCCACGTCGACGACCGCAGCTTCGGCTACTCGAAGACCGACACCCTCGGCGGCGCCCTCGTGGCCTCGGCGGAGTACCGCGCCCTGGCCGCCAACTACGCCGAGATTGGCGCGCTGGCGCGTGGTCTGCGCCAGGGCGGCGTGGAAGTGCGGCTCGCCGCCGGCAAGGTGGAAGAACCCGAACCCGAAGAGACGCCCGAGGGTGAGGCGCCGGCGACCCCGGTCGTCACCGCCGCCGACTTGGCCGACCACGCCCTGTCCGCGCCCGCCCCGGCGCGGCCGGCGAAGGACGCACCGGTCAGAATCACCTCGCTCGACGCCTTCATCGACCACTTCCTCGGTCTCGGCCGCAAGGGCATCGCCGTCAACCGCTACAAGGGCCTCGGCGAGATGAACCCCGAGACGCTCTGGGTCACGACCATGAATCCCGACGCGCGCACGCTGCTGCAGGTGCGGGCCGAGGATCACACCGAAGCCGATCAGATGTTCACCACGCTGATGGGCGACCAGGTCGAGCCGCGGCGGAAGTTCATCGAGGATAACGCTCTGGACGTCCGGAACCTGGACATCTAAGAGCTGGATCGGCCGCCGCAAACACGATGACTACTGAATCGCGCATTCCCGTCAACATCGAAGACGAGATGAAGCGCTCGTACCTGGATTACGCCATGAGCGTGATCATCGGGCGCGCGCTTCCCGACGTTCGCGACGGCCTCAAGCCCGCCCATCGGCGCGTGCTCTACGCCATGCGGCAGATGGGCCTGGCGAGCAACCGCACCTATCGCAAGTGCGCCAAGATCGTCGGCGAGGTCATCGGCAACTACCACCCGCACGGCGACGCACCGGCCTACGACACCCTGGTCCGCCTGGCGCAGGACTTCAACATGCGCAAGACCCTGGTCGATGGCCAGGGCAACTTCGGCTCGGTCGACGGCGATCCGCCGGCTGCCTATCGCTACACGGAAGCGCGGCTCGAAGCGCTGGCCGAAGCGATGATGGACGACCTCGACAAGGACACCGTCGACCACGTTCCGAACTTCGACGAGACGACCACCGAGCCCACCGTCTTCCCGACGGTCTATCCGAACCTGCTCGTCAACGGCTCCACCGGCATCGCCGTCGGCATGGCCACCAACATCCCGCCGCACAACATGCGCGAGGTCATCGACGGCACCGTGTGGCTGATCGAGCACACGCTGTTGGCCCCGGCCGATGCGCCCGCCCTCACGACCGAGCAGAAGCTCAAGGAGCTGATTCGCCTCATCCCCGGGCCCGACTTCCCCACCGGCGGGTCGATCGTGGGACGGCGCGGCATCCACGAGGCCTATCTGCGCGGCCGCGGCGGCATCCAGGTGCGCGCCAAGGCCGAGATCGAGCCGATGAAGAAGGGCGATCGGCTGCAGATCGTCGTCACCGAGATCCCCTACCAGGTCAACAAGAAGACCCTGCTCGAGCGCATCGCCGATCTGGTGCGCGAGAAGACCATCGAAGGCATCTCCGACCTGCGCGACGAATCCGACCGCGACGGCATGCGCATCGTCATCGAGCTGAAGCGCGGCGAAGTCGGCGAGGTGGTGCTGAACAACCTCTACAAGCACACCCAGCTCCAGCAAACCTTCGGCATCATCACCCTGGCCATCGTGGCCGGCCGCCCGCGCGTGCTGTCGCTGCTCGAAGTGATCCAGCACTTCATCGACTTCCGCCGCGAAGTGGTGCGCCGCCGCATCGAGTTCGAACTGCGCAAGGCCGAGGCTCGGGCCCACATCCTCGACGGCCTGCGCATCGCCCTCGACAACATCGACGCGGTCATCACGCTGATTCGCGCGTCCAAGTCGGCGCCGGAAGCCAAGACCGGCCTGATGACCAGCTTCGGCCTGTCCGACATCCAGTCGCAGGCCATCCTCGACATGCAGCTCCAGCGCCTGACCGGCCTCGAGCGGCAGAAGATCCTCGACGAACTGGCCGAGCTCATCCGCGTCATCGAACGCCTGCGCACGATCCTCGGCAGTCAGCGCCTGCTGGTGCAGATCATCGTCGACGAGCTGCGGGCCGCGCAGGAGAAGTTCAGCGATCCGCGGCGCACGCAGATCATCGAGGACGAGAGCGAGTTCAGCATCGAGGACCTGATCGCCGACGAAGACGTGGCCATCACGGTCACCGACACCGGCTACATCAAGCGCACCCCGATCTCCACCTACCGGGGCCAGCGCCGCGGCGGCAAGGGCCGCATCGGGATGCGCACGCGCGAGGAAGACGTGGTCAACCACCTGTTTGTGGCCTCCACGCATTCCTACATGATGATCTTCACCGACCGCGGCCGGGCCTACTGGCTGAAGGTGCACGAGATCCCCGATGTCGGCGCCGACGGTCGCGGCAAGTCGATTGCCAACCTGGTGCAGATGCTCGAAGGCGAGAAGATCGCCTCGATGGTGGCGGTCCGCGAGTTCGACGACACCCATCACGTGGTGATGGGCACGCGCAACGGCACGGTCAAGAAGACCGAGCTCTCGGCCTACGCCAACCCGCGCGCCGGCGGCATCATCGCCATGGGCATCGACGAGGGCGACGGGGTCATCGCCGTGCAGCTCTCCGACGGCCACAGCGAGATCTTCATCGGCACCCGCCAGGGCATGGCCATCCGCTTCCCCGAAGACGACGTGCGGCCGATGGGCCGCACGGCCTACGGGGTGCGCGGCATCACCTTGCGCGAGGGCGACGAGGTCGTGGCCATGGAAGTGGTGAAACCGGGCGGCACGCTGCTCACGCTGACCGAACTCGGCTACGGCAAGCGGACGCCGCTGGCCGAGTACCGCGTGCAGAGCCGCGGCGGCCTCGGTCTCAAGAACCTCGACATCACCGCGAAGAACGGCCGGGTCATCGAGATCGCGCAGGTCGGCGAGGACAAGGAGCTGCTGCTCATCACCGAGCAGGGCAAGATCATGCGGACGCCCACCGGCGACATCCGCACCATCGGCCGGACCACGCAGGGTGTGCGGCTGATGGACCTCGAAGACGACGACAAGGTCGTGTCGGTGGCCCTGGTGGAGAAGGACGACGAGACGCCGGTGCCGACCGACGAACCCGTGGCGCCAGACGCACCCCTACCGCCCGACGAACCCCTGCCGCCTCCGGACGAGCCGCCGGCCGACTGAGGCTACACCAGTTCGAGCTTCGCGTACTTCGCGCGCAGCGTCTTCGTGCCGACGGTCGTGAACTTCACGACCAGCTTCAGGTCGTCGTCGAGTTCCTCGACCGAGAGCACGGTGCCGGCGCCGAACATGGCGTGGCGCACCTTCGAGCCGGTGCGCAAGCCGCCGCGGCCTGACTGATCTTCGTCTTCGGGGGCGTAAGTCCGGGCCGCCGGCCTGGCCGGCTTGGCCGCCTGCTCGGTCCGCCGGTAGGGATTCGGCGCGTAGCCCCAGCCTCGTGCTGCCGAGGCCCGGGCCACGCTGGCGCGCGATTCTTCGTGCTTGATGAGTTGCGGCGGAATCTCGTCGAGGAAGCGCGACGGCTCGGTGTCCTTGTACTCGCCGAAGACCCGGCGCCGCATGGCGCTCGTGAGGTAGAGCTCCTTGCGGGCGCGGGTAATGCCGACGTAGCAGAGCCGCCGTTCTTCTTCGAGTTCTTCCTCGCTCTCGCGGGCGCGGGAGTGCGGGAAGAGCCCTTCCTCGAGGCCGGCAATCACGACCACCGGGAACTCGAGGCCCTTGGCCGAGTGCATGGTCATCAGCAGCGCCTGGGCGTTGCGGCTGCCCTCGGGCTTGTCGACATCCGACAGCAGCGCCAGGCGGTCGACGAACTCGGCCAGGCCGGCGTCGAGCGCGGCGGTCTCGAACTGCCGGGCCACCGACACCAGCTCCATCAAGTTCTCGATGCGCCCGTCGGCCTCTTCGCTGCGCTCCTCGCGCAGGTCGCGCAGGTAGCCCGAGCGGTCGAGCAGCAGGCCCAGCACCGTCGACACCGGTTCGGTCGCGGCCGCCGCCGTGACCCCGACCAGCATGTCGCGGAACGCCAGGAGCGGCGTGAGCTGACGGGGCGCGAGCGTGCCGTGCGCCGTCGCATGGTCGATCTTGGCCCACAGCGTGTTGGTGGCCCCGACCTGCTCCAGGCCGGCCAGCAGCGGCGCGCTGCGGTCGTCGGTCACCGCGGCGTCGACCCGCTCGAGCGCGTCCATCACGCCCTTGCCGATCCCGCGCGGCGGCGTGTTGATCACCCGTCGCAAGGCCACGTCGTCGTGCGGGTTGAGCACCAGCTTCAGATAGGACAGCGCGTCCTTGATCTCGCGGCGCTCGTAGAACCCGGTGCCGCCGAGCACTGCGTAGGTGATGCCGGCCATGCGCAGCCCGTCTTCCACCGCGCGCGACTGGGCATTGGTGCGGTAGAGGATGGCGGCGGTGGTGTCGTAGTCGTCCTGCAAGGCCTTGCGCACGACCTTGACGATGAAGTCGGCCTCGTCGAGTTCGTCGGCGCCGCGGTAGGTGACAATCGGCGCCCCGCCCGCCTGATCCGTCCACAGCCGCTTGTCCTCGCGGCCGCTGTTGCGGCTGACCACCGCCGAGGCGGCATCGAGGATCACCTGCGTCGAGCGGTAGTTGCGCTCGAGTTTGACCGTGACCGCGCGCGGGAAGTCGTGTTTGAAGTCGAGGATGTTCTTCACATCCGCGCCGCGCCATTTGTAGATCGACTGATCGGGATCGCCGACCACGCACAGGTTGTGGTGGACGCTGACGAGCTGCTTGACCAGCAGGTACTGCGGACGGTTCGTGTCCTGGTACTCGTCGATCATGGCGAAGCGGAAACGGCGCGCGTAGCGTTCCCGCACCGCCGGCACCTTGTCGAAGAGTTCCACCGCCTTGAGCAGCAGGTCGTCGAAGTCCACGGCGCTGGCATCGGTGAGCGCCTTCAGGTAGCCCGGCGTAGAGGCGCCCGATCTCGCGGTCCTTCGGGTTCCAGCCGTCGGTGAACGTCTCGGGACCCTCCATGCGGTTCTTCGCATGGCTGATGCGGCCGAGGACCATGCGGGGCTGATACATCGCGTCGTCGAGCTGATACTCCTTGACCAGCTGCTTGATGACCGACTGCTGATCGCCCGAGTCGTAGATGGTGAAGTTGCGCGACAGGCCCAGGTGATGGGCTTCGCGGCGCAGCAGCCGCGCGCACAAGGAGTGGAACGTCGAGATCCACATCGTGCGGCAATCGGTCTGGAGCAGCTTCTCGACGCGCTCCCGCATCTCTTCGGCGGCCTTGTTGGTGAACGTCACCGCCAGCACCTCGTCGAGGGCGGCGTGCCGTTCCTGCACCAGGTGGGCGACGCGGTGCGCGATGACGCGCGTCTTGCCCGAGCCGGCGCCGGCCAGGATCAGCAACGCGCCATCGACGTGCTCGACGGCCGCGCGCTGTTCGGAGTTGAGGGAAGAAAGGAGGTCCATGGCCTTGCGGGCCCCGGGCCCCGTTCTATTCTACCGTGACGCTCTTGGCCAGGTTGCGCGGCTGATCGACGTCGCAGCCGCGCCGCACGGCGATGTGGTACGAGAGCAACTGCAGCGGCACCGTGATGACGATGGGCGCAAGCAGCGGCGACATGGCCGGAACCGCCACGATCGAGTCGCTGTTGCGGTCGAGCAGGCGCCACAAGGTGTCGTCGCCGGCGGTGGTGATGGCAATCACCGCGCCGCCGCGGGCCTTGGCTTCCTGAATATTGCCCTGCATCTTCTCGAACACGTGATCGTGCGGGGCAATCGCCACCACCGGCATGCGCTCGTCGATGAGCGCAATCGGGCCGTGCTTCATCTCGCCGGCGGGATAGCCCTCGGCGTGGATGTAGGAGATCTCCTTGAGCTTCAGCGCGCCTTCGAGGGCGATCGGGTAGTTGATGCCGCGGCCCAGGTAGAGGAAGTCGGTGCGCGAATGGAAGCGCGAAGCGATGTCCTCGATCTGCGGCGAGCACTTCAGCACCTGCTCGATCTGCTGCGGCAACTGCAGCAGGTCGGCGATGTGCGCCTTGCGCTGGTCGACGGTGAGCGTCTCGCGCACCTGGCCCAGGTGCAGCGCCAGCAGGTAGAGGGCCACGAGCTGCGCGGTGAAGGCCTTGGTCGAGGCCACGCCGATTTCCGGGCCGGCGTGCGTGTAGATGGTGCCGTCGGCCTCGCGCGTGGCCATGCTGCCGACCACGTTGCAGATGGCGAGGCTCTTGGCGCCCTGCTGCTTGGCCTCGCGCAGCGCCGCCAGCGTGTCGGCGGTCTCGCCCGACTGGGTGATGGCCACCGCCAGGGTGCTCGGACCGGACAGCGGGCGGCGGTAGCGGTACTCGGAGCCGTAGTCCACTTCCACCGGCACCCGGGCCAGCTCCTCGATCAGGAACTTGCCGACCAGGGCCGCGTGCCACGAGGTGCCGCAGGCAATCAGCGTGACCCGGTCGATGCTCGTGATGTCGGCGTCCGAGAGCCCGGTGTCGTCGGGGAAGATGGTGCCGGTCTCGAGCGACACGCGGCCCAGGATGGTGTCGCGCACGGCCGTCGGCTGCTCGAAGATCTCCTTGAGCATGAAGTGCTTGAAGCCGGCCTTCTCGGCGGCGATGGGATCCCAGGTGACGCGCGTGGGCGTCTTCATCACCACCGTGCCGGTGAAGTCGGAGAAGACCGCGCCGGACTGGGTGACGACGGCCATCTCCTGGTCGCCGAGGAACACGACGTCGCGGGTGTACTGCAGGATGGCCGGGATGTCGGAGGCGACGAAGAATTCGCCTTCGCCCAGGCCCACCACCACCGGCGGGCCGTTACGCACCGCCACCAGCTTCTGCGGGTCGTCGGCCGACAGCAGCACCAGGGCGAAGAGCCCGCGCAGGCGGGTCATGGCGCGGCGCACGGCGCCGTCGAGCCCGTCGTTCTGCCACTCGCGTTCGACCAGGTGCGCCACCACCTCGGTGTCGGTTTCGGTCACGAAGGTGTGGCCCTGCGACTGCAGTTCGCGCTTCAGCTCGAGGTAGTTCTCGATGATGCCGTTGTGCACCACCACGATGCGGCCCTTGCAGTCGCGGTGCGGGTGGGCGTTCTCCTCGGTGGGCCGGCCGTGGGTGGCCCAGCGGGTATGGCCGAGGCCGTACTCGCCCGACAGCGGGTCGGCGGCGAGCGCCGTTTCCAGGTTGCCGAGCTTGCCGGCGCTGCGGCGGATCGACAGCTCGCCGTTGTTGACGACGGCGATGCCGGCCGAGTCGTAGCCGCGGTACTCGAGCTTCCGCAGTCCCTCGATGATGAGCGGCACGACCTGCCGCTGTCCGATGTAGCCGATGATTCCGCACATGTCTGTTCTCGCTCGTCCGCCGTCACCGGCTCTGTCGTTTGGCCGCTCGCGCCGTGGCCCAGCCCGGCTTGTTGGTCTGCCGGCCGCGGGCAATGCCCAGCCCGCCGTCGGGCACGTCGTGGGTTATGGATGAGCCCGCAGCGACGTAGGCGCCGGCGCCCACGGTGACCGGCGCCACCAGGGTGGCATCGCTGCCGATGAACGCCCCGTCGCCGATGACCGTCTGGTGCTTCTTGAAGCCGTCGTAGTTGCAGGTGATGGTGCCGGCGCCGATGTTGACGCCCGCACCCACGGTGGCGTCGCCGACGTAGGACAAATGCCCAATTTTAGCGCCTTCGCCCACGTCTGATTTCTTGATCTCGACGAAGTTCCCGATATGGACTCGCGGCCCCACTACCGACTTCGGTCTTAATCGGGCAAACGGCCCAATGTCGGCACCTGAGCCGACGGTGGACTCGGTAATCACTGAGTGATTGAGCACGCGGACGTTGTCGGCGAGGATGGAATCCACGATTCTCACACCGCCCTGCACGTCGCAGTTCGCGCCAATCGAGGTCTTGCCCTCGATCATCACGAATGGGTGAATGACCGAATCCTGACCGATGGCGACGTCTGGACCGATGTAGGCGGTGGCGGGATCGACGAGCGACACGCCGTTGGCCATCAGCGCGAGATTGGTCCGGGCCTGGAGGATGCGGCCGACCTCGGCCAGTTCGGCCCGGGTGTTGATGCCCCGAATCTCGTCGGGATCCGCGACCTTGTGGGCGGCCACGACGCGGCCGTCGCCCCGGTAGATGCCGACGAGGTCGGGCAGGTAGTATTCGCCCTGCGCGTTGGCGGAGCCGACTCGTGCGAGCGCGGCAAAGAGCGGCTCGAGGGCGAAGACGTAGACGCCGCTGTTGATCTCGTCGATGGCGCGTTCTTCGGGCGAAGCGTCGCGATGCTCGACGATGCGCTGCAGTTCGCCGCCATCGCGCACGATGCGGCCATAACCGGTGGGATCGGCCACCTGGGCCGTGGCGACCACGACGGCCGCACGCTTGGCGGTCTGCGCCTCCAGCAGCGCGGCTACGCTGGCCGTGGTCAGCAGCGGCACGTCGCCCGAAAGCAGCAGCACGCGTCCCGTCTTGCCGGCCAGCAGCGGCTGCGCCTGCAGCAGCGCGTGCCCGGTGCCGAGCTGCGGTTCCTGAATCACGAACTGGACGTCGCTGGTCGCCGGCGAACCGTTCGCGCACCTGGTCGGCGCCGTGGCCCAGCACCAGCGTGATTGACCGCGGCTGAAGCGACCGGGCCAGCCGCACCACCCATTCGATGAGCGGCAGGCCGCCGGCCACGTGCACGACCTTGGGCAGGGCCGAGCGCATGCGGGTGCCCTTGCCGGCCGCCAGAACGACGACGTGCAGATCTTCAGGAACCATCGTCTGCTTTCTCGGCAGTTTGGCCGTCACCCGTCAGGTCTTTCGCGCGCCGGACGATGTCGTAGACCTCGTTGGCCGACAACCCCACCGCGTCCGCGACATCGCGGGCGGCCGCCCGTCCGCGTTTGTCTGTTATTCGACCAAACATCTTGACGATTTCCCCGTCGGTCGGGCGCTCCCGCAATGCGGGGTCGATGACCGTCTGCGCCGCGACGATGGTGAATTCCCCCGCCACGACGTCCAGCGCCGTCAGAATCTCCGCGGCCGACCCCCGATAGACACTCTCGTGGAGCTTCGTCAGCTCCCTGAACACCACTAATTGGTCATCAGACAGATTTTTGAGTTCTTCAAGCGTTCGCACGACCCGGTGCGGAGCCTCGAAGAAGACCACCGGGCCGAGCAGCCGCGCCTGGGAGAACCGCTCGAACCACGAGGTTCTGTCTTTCGCCTTAACCGGCGGGAAGGCAAGAAACGTAAAACCGTCGCCCTCCGCTCCCGACGCCGACAGCGCCGCCATCACCGCACTGGCCCCGGGAACCGGCTCGACCTTGATGCCCGCGGCGGCGGCGGCCGCCACCAGCCTGGCGCCGGGATCGGACACGGCCGGCGTACCGGCGTCGGTAACCAACGCCACCGATTCGCCACGGTTGAGCCTGCTGACGAGCAGCTCCGCGCGTTGCCCCTCGTTGTGTTCATGCAGGCTGATGAGCGGGACGCTGATCCCGAAATGATGAAGAAGCAGTCCCGTGCGGCGCGTGTCTTCGGCCGCCACGACAGCAGCTTCGCGCAGCACTCGGACGGCTCGAAACGTCATGTCTTCGAGGTTGCCGATGGGAGTTGCGACCACGAAGAGCGTACCGGCCATTGTGGCGGGTTTTTATTGTACCATTGCGAGATGCTCGATCCCCGAGCCTGCGGACCGAACGACCGAACGACGTGGCCGAGCCCTTCCAGCATTTCACCGACGATTACCTGGCATACCTCTACGAAGCGCACCCCACGAGCGCGACGTTGGACGGCAACCACGTTCATGACGACCTGCTCGACGACCTGAGCCGGACGGCCGTCGAGAGCCATCTCGGGGCCCTGGCGGGCTTTGCCCGGCGCCTCGACGCCATCCCCTCGACCACGCTCACCCCGGTGGAGCAGGTCGAGCACCGGATGGTCAAGGCCAACATCGAGTCGCGGCAGTTCGACATCGAGCGGGTGCGGCCCTGGGAACGCGACCCCCACTTCTACGGCCAGACCCTGGCCGCCAGCCTGGCGTCGCAGGCCATCTTCACCTTCGCCTCCGATACCGACCGGGGCCGGCGCCTGCTCTCGAAACTGCGGCAAGTGCCCCGCCTCGTGCAGGCCGCCCGCGACAACATCAAGGACCCGCCGGCGATCTTCGTCAAGACCGGCATCGACACCTTCCGCGGCATCGTCACCTTCATCGACCACGACCTGCCCCGGGCGCTCGGCGGGCTCGACGACATGCACCTCCTGGCCGACCTGGCCGACGCCTCGACCGAGGCCACGGCCGCCCTGTCGGCGTATGCCCAACACCTGGAAACCGACGTCCGGCCCAAGGCCAAGGCGTCGTTCCGCCTGGGGGCCGACAAGTTCGAGCGGAAGCTGACGCTCGACGAGGGACTGCCCTATTCCCCCGAACGCCTGCTGGCCATTGCCGAACGCGAGCTGGCCAAGACGCAGGAAGAGTTCCGCGTGGTGGCGGCCAAGCTCGGCAACGGCGACCCGATCGAGGAATGGCAGAAGCTGAAGGCCAGCCACCCGGCCCCCGGCACCCTGATTGCCACCGCCCGGGACCAGGTGGCGGCGCTGCGCACCTTCCTCGAACGGAGCGGCGTGCGTCGCCGTGCCCAACGGCGACCAGATCCGGGTGGCGGCCTCGCCCGACTTCCTGCGCTGGTCCACGGCCAGCATCTGGATGCCCGGGCCCTTCGAGTCGCGGCAGACGGACTCCACCTTCTACCTCACCGACGCCCCCCGGTCGTGGCCCGAGGCGCGTCAGACCGAGCACCTGCGCGGCCTGAACCTGCCCACGCTGTGGAGCATCTCGATGCACGAGGTGTTTCCCGGGCCACTTCGTGCACTACCAGAACCTGCGCACCGTCGACTCGAAGGTGCGGCGCACCACGCTGCTGGCGCCCACCTCCTACACCGAGGGCTGGGCCCACTACGCCGAGCAGATGATGGTCGAAGCCGGCTTCGGACGCGGCGATGCGGCGGTGCACCTGGGCCAGCTGGCCGAGTCGCTGGTGCGCCTGGCCCGCTTCGTGGTCGGGATCAAGCTGCACGCCGACGACTGGTCGGTCGAACAGGGCGTGCGGTTCTTCCAGAACGAAGCGTATCTCGAAGAAGCCCACGCCCGGCGCGAGGCCGAGCGCGGCACGTTCGACCCGGGCTACGTGGTCTATTCCGCCGGGAAACTGATGCTGCTCAAGCTGCGTCAGGACTGGCAGGATCAGCAGGAAGGCAAGACCTCGCTGCGGGCCTTTCACGACGCGTTCCTCGGATGGGGCTCGGCGCCGTTCTGGGCGCTGCGTCAGCTCATGCTCGGCAGATCCGCCGACGACGTATTGGAGTAAGTAGCCATGCCGCTCTATGAGTTCGAGTGCGAGGTGTGCGCGCACCGCTTCGAACGGATCCAGAAGTTCTCGGACCCCAACCCCGAGGCCTGCCCCCAGTGCGGCGGCACGGTCCAGAAGCTGCTGTCGTCGCCCGCCATCCAGTTCAAGGGCAGCGGCTTCTACCTGACCGACTACGGCCGCAGCGGCGCCAAGCCCGACGGCGCCAACGTCAAGTCGGGCAAGAACGACAGCGGATCGACCAGCGGCGGCGACAGCAAGTCGTCTGACAGCAAGTCGTCGGAGAGCAAGTCGTCCGACAGCAAATCGTCCGACAGCGGGTCGAGCTCGAAGAGCGACAGCAGCGGCAGCAGCAGCAGCGGCGACTCGTCGGCGAAGCCGTCGGCGCCGGCCAAGAGCGACTAGTCGAGCGGTGGCGGCGAGCCACCGCTTCCTGCGGCCTCGCCAGATCCCCCACAATCATCTCGGCCTACGGAAGCGGTGGCCCGCCGCCACCTCCGCGCCTCAGTCGAGCGCCTTGATGTCGCGCAGGTATTGCTTGAAGGCGTCGGCCAGGTCGGGCCGGCGCAGCGCGAAGTAGGCGGTGGCCTTCAGGAAGCCGAGCTTGTTGCCGGCGTCGTGGCGCACGCCGTCCACTTCCAGGGCGTAGAACGGCCGCGACTTCAGCAGCTCGCGCATGCCGTTGGTGAGCTGGATCTCGCCCGACTTGTCGGACTTGGTGGCCTCGAGCGCCGGGAAGATGTCGGGCGTGAGCAGGTAGCGGCCGATGATGGCCAGGTTCGACGGCGCTTCGCCGCGGGGCGGCTTTTCCACCATGTCGAGGATGCGGTGCACGCGCGGGCCGTACTGCGGCGCCGGCTCCACCGCCAGGATGCCGTAGCTCGAGACGTCGGCCTCGGGCACGCGCTCCACCGCGATGACCGGGCTCTGCACCTGGTCGAAGACGTCGATCATCTGCTGCAGGGCCGGCGGGGTGGCGTCGAAGATGTCGTCGCCGAGCACCACCGCGAACGGCTCGTTGCCTACGAGTCCCCGGGCCATCAGCACGGCGTGGCCGAGCCCGAGCGCCTCGCCCTGGCGCACCACCTGCAGGTTGACCAGGCCGGAGACCTTCTGCACTTCCTCGAGCAGCGCCTGCTTGCCCTTGGCTCGCAGCACCGACTCGAGCTCGTAGGAAATGTCGAAGTGGTCCTCGATGACGCCCTTGCCGCGGCTGGTCACCAGGATGATGTCGGTGAGCCCGGAGGCCACGGCCTCTTCGATGCCGTACTGGATGATCGGCTTGTCGACGAGGGTGAGCATCTCCTTCGGCTGCACCTTGGTGGCCGGAAGGAAACGCGTGCCGAGGCCCGCCGCCGGGAAGACCGCCTTACGAATCGTTGAAGACATTCGTAATAGGATACACACCTGAGTGGCCTGCCATGCTTGATCCCGCCTTCGTTCGCGACAATCTGGAAACCGTGCGTGCCGGGTTTGCCAATCGCGGCCTCGACGCCAGCGCCGAACTCGCCGAGCTCTCGGCCCTCGAGGCCGAGCGGCGTCGGGCCATCCCGGAGCTGGAAGCGCTGAAGCGGGCGCAGAACGAGGGGTCCGCCGAGGTGGCGCGGGCCAAGAAGCAGGGCCTCGATGCCACGCCGCTCTTTGCCGCCAGCAAGACCAGGGGCGCGCAGATCAAGGCGCTCGAAGCCGATCTGGAAACCGTGGAGGCGCGCCGCACGGCGATGCTCACCACGCTGCCCAACCTGCCCCACCCGTCGGTGCCGGTGGGCAAGGGCGCCGAGGACAACGTCGTCGTCCGCACCTGGGGCGAGCCGCGCCAGTTCGACTTCGAGCCGCTCGCGCACTGGGACCTGGGCCCGGCCCTGGGCATCATCGACTTCGAACGCGCCACCAAGATCGCCCGCGCCCGTTTCGCCGTGCTGATGGGGGCCGGCGCGCAGCTCGAACGCGCCCTCATCAACTTCATGTTGCAGCTCCACTCGGGCGAGCACGGCTACACCGAGATCGAGCCGCCCTTCCTGGTGAACAGCGCCAGCATGTTCGGCACCGGCCAACTGCCGAAGTTCGAGCAGGACCTCTTCAAGATCGCCGGCGACTGGGACCTGTTCCTGATCCCCACGGCCGAAGTGCCGGTCACCAACCTGTATCGCAACGAGATCCTCGACGGGCGGCTGCTGCCCATCAAGTACACGTCCTACACGCCGTGCTTCCGCAGCGAAGCGGGCTCCTACGGCGCCGACGTGCGCGGGCTGATCCGCCAGCACCAGTTCGACAAGGTGGAGCTCGTGAAGTTCACGACGCCCGAGCAGTCGTATGCGGAACTGGACGCGCTCACCGCCAACGCCGAGGAAGTGCTGCAACGGCTCGAGCTGCCCTACCGCACCATGCTGCTGTGCACCGGCGACATGGGCTTCGGCGCGGCCAAGACCTACGACATCGAGGTGTGGCTGCCGAGCCAGAAGACCTACCGCGAGATCTCGTCGTGCTCCAACTGCGAGTCGTTCCAGGCGCGGCGGGCCAACATCAAGTTCCGGCCCGACGGCACCGGCAAGGCCGAGTACGTGCACACGCTGAACGGGTCGGCGCTGGCGGTGGGCCGCACGCTGATCGCGGTGCTCGAGAACTACCAGCAGCAGGACGGCTCGGTGGTGATTCCGGCGGCGCTGCGCCCGTACATGGGCGGGCGTGAGGTGATCGCCGCGCGGACCTAGCGCGCGCACCCGGAGGCGTTGCGGCGCCAGAGTGCTTGTGCCGCCAACACGACCGACACCGAGGCCGTCACGCCGAGCGCCAACTGCGCGAAGACCCAGAGCAGCATGCCGTCGGTGCCGGCGATTCTGCCGCCGACCAGGCCCGCCCCTCGCATGTGCGCGACCGACACGAGCGAGCCGAGGAGCGCCCCCAGCAGCATCACGATGTAGCCCGATCGCCGTCCGTTCAGCCCCACCGTGCCGTAGAGCCAGACCGCCATCGTGAGGATGGTCTGAATCTGCTTGAAGCTGCCGGGTTCGAACCCGCGGACGACGTCGGCGGACACGTGGAATGTCACTAGGACGATCGAGCGCACGGACGTAACGACCAGGACGTTGTCCGGCTGCATGCGCGCACTGGCCCGGCAAGAGCGAGCGGCGGCGATGGATTCGCGCGCAGGCAGGGAAGACTCTGCGCCTCATCGCCACCGACGATATCTACTACCTGCCGCTCCGACGCGAAGTACACCATCGTGGCCTGGCGCGACGGCGGCAAGCCGGCCGACGCGTGGTGCGCACGCCGCTCAAGGCCCTGGTCGAGCAACTGGACGCGGACCAGCTCGCGCAGGTCCACCGGTCCGTGGTCGTGAACCTGCGCGCGATCAGCCACGTGACCAGGCACGACAACGAAACCGCGGACATCCACCTCAAGAGCCGGGCCGAGGTGCTGCCGTGAGCCGGAACTACCTGCACCTGTTCCGGCAGATGTAGCCCCTCGCGGCAGGAGTGCTAGCGCCACCACACCTGCTACGGGTTCTGCTCCTCCTTCAGCGAACGAAGAAACGTCACCACGGGCCCAGCGTCGTACATCGCCTCGTCGTTGTGGTCCACGCCGGGCAGGACGACCAGCGTCTTGTGCCGCGACGGCGCCGCTTCGTAGAGGCGACGGCTCTGTTCGATGGGCACGATGACATCGCTGTCGCCGGCGATGACGAGCAGGGGACTGCGCACGCCGGCGATCCGCTCGAGCGACGGATAGCGATCGCGCAGGAGCCAGCCCACCGGGAGCAACGGATAGTGGAAGCGCCCGATGTCGGTCATCGACGTGAACGGCGAGCGCAGCACGAGCGCCGAGGGCGGATGCGCGGCGGCGAGCTCCACGGCCACGGCGGCGCCCAGCGACTCGCCGAAGTACACCAGGCGGGAGGTGCGCACATCGGCGCGGCCGAGCAGGTAGGCGCGGGCGGCGCGGCTGTCGGCGGCGAGTCCGGTCTCGGTCGGCGAGCCCTCGTTCCCGCCGTAGCCGCGATAGTCGAAGAGGAGCACGCTGATGCCCTGCGTCCGCAGGGCCGAGGCGAGCGGCG
Source organism: uncultured Acidobacteriota bacterium (assembly GCA_963834325.1). Taxonomy (GTDB): domain Bacteria; phylum Acidobacteriota; class Vicinamibacteria; order Vicinamibacterales; family UBA2999; genus CADEFD01. The sequence goes on along the minus strand of CAWIBL010000011.1, from coordinate 872,254 downwards.
CCCGGTAGGCCCGGTTCCCGGCGTTGCCGTTGCAGACGAGCACCGTCATCGAGCCAGCCTGCGCGCTCGGGAAGAACCAGCCATGAAGCGTGAGGCCGTCCGCCGTCGGAAAGGTGACCTCTTCCACCTGCTCGAGGCCGAGCGCGGCCGGTGGCGGCACATCGCCAGACGGAAAGTACATCAGCCGGTGCTGCAGCGCCCAGATGAGCGCCAACAGCGCGAGACCAACGACAGCGGCGGTGAATCACGAGCGGACATGGCTCGCTTCACGAACGCACTCGAGCGGTCGTCGCCCCGCGGGTACCCTTCGGAGGACGACGGGCCGGTGGCGGCATGCCCGCTATCGTAGGCGCGTTTCCGCGGGGCGGACTATCCTGAAGGCCGCCTGGAGGCTGTTGTATGCGAGTCCGTGCCGTACTCTCCGTGTCCGTCGCCGCCGTCGTGCTGCGCGTGGCGTCGTGACGCCGCGCCTGCGTCGTCGTCTCTTCGGCGCGCTGGCCGCCGCCGCGCTCGCCGGCGGCAGTGTCTCGGCGCGCCAGGTGGCCCTGCCGCCGGCCGTCCGGGCCGCCGCCGAGGCGATCTCCAGTGAACGGCTCGCCTGGGACGTGGCCTTCCTGTCGGCGGATGAGCAACTCGGGCGCAACACCCCGTCGCCGCGATTCGACGCGGCCGCCGACTACATCGCCGCGCGCCTGGCCCGCGCCGGCCTCGCACCGGCCGGCGACGACGGCGGCTTCCGTCAGCACTACGAGCTGCACGAGACCCGCGTCGACGTCGAGGGCGCCTCGCTCACCGTGGGAGATCAGCGCTTCGCGCTCGGCCGCGACGTGGCGCTCGGTTCGTTCGCCACGCCGCTCTCGGGCCCGCTGCCGGTCGTGTACGTGCAGCACGGCTGGGTGATTCCCGGCCGCGGCATCGACCCCTACGCCGGCGTGGACGTAACCGGCAAGCTGGTCGTGGCGCACGGTCCGCGCGTGCTGCCGAAGGGCGTCGAGGTGCCGCAGGTGGGGCGTGTCGCCGTGGGGGCCGAAACGCCGTTCGTCGCGGCGGCGAAACGCGGTGCCGCCGGCGTGCTCTTCATCACGCAAGCGACCGACCTCGTGCGGTGGGACCAGCTGCGGACGGCCAACACCGTGCGCCGCGAGATGTCGCCCGAGGTGCCGTCCGCCTATGCGGCCGTGCCGGTGACGTCGCTCCTGATGGCGCCTCACGTCACCGACGCCGTGTTCGCCGGCGAGACGCTGGACGGCCCGACGGCCCTGGGACTCGCCGACCGGGGCGAGTTTCCCGCCTCGTTCCAGTTGAAGAAGACCGTCACGCTGCAGGTGGCCGTGGCCGGACGCACGGTGACGCGGCCGTTCAACGTCGTGGCGCGCCTTGCGGGCAGCGACCCGGCGCTCAGGGCCGAGACGGTGACGATCGCCGCGCACCTCGACGGCGCCGTCGGCACGCGCACCGTGGAGGGCGACGCGATCTACAACGCCGCCGACGACAACGCCTCGGGCAGCGCCGCGCTGCTGGCGATCGCCGAGCAGATGGCGAAGGCGCCGCGGCCGAAACGGACGATCGTGTTCCTGTGGGACAGCGGCGAAGAACAGGGACTGTGGGGCACGCGGCGGTTCGTCCACCAGCCGCCGGTGCCGCTCGGCAGCATCGTGGCGCACATCAACATCGACATGATCGGCGCCAGTCGCGCAACCACGTCAGCCGATCCCACCACCAAGCCCGTGACCGAGCGCAACGAGGTCTACGTGCTCGGGCCGAAAGTGCTCAGCGCGAAGGTGGAGACGCTGCTGGCCGCGGTGAACGACTCGTATCTGAAGACCCGCTTCAACCACGCATCTGACACGGGCGAGAGCGAGTTCTTCTACCCGCGCACCGATGCCAGCCCGTTTCTCGAACGCGGCATCCTGGCCATCGGGTTCACCACCGGCAACCACGCGCGGTATCACCTGCCGTCGGACGAAGCGCGCTTCCTGGATCCGGTGCAGATGCACTACCTGGCGCGCACCATCTTCGCGAGCCTGTGGGCGCTGGCGGACGTCACCGAGCGGCCCGCCATCGACCGGCCGCTGCCGGCGAGCGTGCCGGTCTACAAGCAGCGCTAGCTTGCAAGCGGCGTCGAGACGCCAAGCTTGAAGCCGTCGAGGTCGTGGAACTGGAACATCCGCACCCCCCAGGCGCGGTCCGCCGGCTCGTCGATCAGCGTCCCGCCAGCGGCCGTGATCCGCGCCGCTGCCGCGTCCACGTCCGCCGGGGCCGCCACGTTGATCTGCAGATAGAAGCCCTGGCCCTTCTTCCGGTCCCACCCCAGCTTGCCGTCGTCCTGATTGAGCACCAGGCGGCAATCGCCGGCCGCCACCACGGCCGCGACGACTTTCCCCTCGTGCTCGTAGGTCTGGGCGACTGCAAACCCGATTGCATCGCGGTAGAAGCGAAGCGAGGCCTGGAGGTCCTTGCAGGTCAGCGAGCCGCCCAGGGTCGTGGCGTTGATGGTGGCAGAGGTGTCGGTCATTTGTGCTCTCCAAGGCGCGAGGGAATGTCCAGGGCCGGTCGCTCGGCCCGGACAGGAAGTGTAGTCGGGGTCCGGCTAGCCTCAGAACGGGTCGAGGCGCTTGCTGTTCGTCTCGCCGCCCCCGACGCCATGCGCTGTCCGTCCCTAGAAGCGCAGGCGCAGGCCGCCCCCGGCCTGGAACCCACCGGCCTTGTTCTTGACGATCGTGCCTCCGAGATCGACCTGCTCGACCTCGGCGCCGCTGTAGCGCGCGAACCCGCCGATGCCCACGACGCGGCTGAAGAACCCCGAGAAGTCGGCCCCCACGTGATACCCCCAGGCCGTGGCTTCCGACGTGCTGAAGGGTGCGCCGGTGATCGTCACGATGTTGCCGCTGGAGAACAACTGCGCGTTCTGCAGGTAGCGGATGTCGTCGATCGTGTCCTGCTTGACCCGGAAGTAGGACGGACCGGCGAAGAGCCGGAACCGCATGTTGTCGGAGGTCGGTACGACGAACACGCCCTGGAGGTGCACCGCGCCTTCCACTTTCTCGATCTCCCCGGACTCGCCGGTGCCGGTGGCGGCGGAGTCGAAGAAGCGGGGGTGCGGAATGGTGGCCGACACGAGCGCCGGGGCCTTGTGGGCCGTGCCCGAGAAACTGATGCCCAGGCCAAAGGCTCTCGTGAGGAGGAAGCCGCCGCCGAAATCGAAGTTGGCGCCGGTCGGGAACTCGTAGTCGGCGGTGAAGCGGGCGCGCTCCTGATACAACGTCTGATCGAGCACCACGCCGTACGACTTCCCCGCTGCTACCGCCACCCCCAGGTTCACGTCGATCCAGCCACGTTGATTCGTCTGTGCCGTCGCCCTGGTTGCCGGCACGAGCACAACGGCCATCACTACACCCACCGCTACGAACAGTCGCATCACGTCACCCCTGGGGAATGGTCGAGCCGGCACGATTCCGGCGACCTGCATGACGGTAGCGGGGACGCGTGACAGGTCAGGTCACGCTCGCCACGCTTGTGCGTGTCTGAGCGCTCTACTCGTGAGGCCCCGGCTGCAGCGCGTGGAGGCGCAGCGGCAGCACGCGGCTGAACTTCGCGAAATCGTTGTCCGTAGTCAGGATTGGGAATCTGGCTCGCTCGGCAACGGCGCAGAGCAGGAAGTCGGTGTTCGAGCCCTGAATGCCTTGCGCACGACAGAGATTGAGACAGTCGGCCGCACGCTCGTAGTCCACGGACGTGATCGGCTCGTCAGGGAACGCCCGCAGATGGTCGCGGAGTCGCTCGAACGCGGCCCGGTCGCGAATGCCGCTGAGGAGTTCCTGCCGCACCGGGCCGACGATGCCGGCACGCCCTTGCTCGATCAGACGACGAAGTTCGTCGACCACCGCGTGAGCCGGTGCTCGTCGCCGCAGCGCCAGGGACCAGACCGAGGTGTCGACCAGCACCTTCATTTGCGGCGTCGCTGCTTCTTGTAGTCGTACTTCGGGTCGTAGTCGATGCGTCCCGAACAGCTCGGCGATGCGTGTCTGCTTGCGCCGGCCGATGTACTCCTGCAACGCCTCGGTCACCGTTTCCTTCTTCGTCGCTCTGCCGCCGACCTTCAGGGCCTCTTCGAGCAGCTTGTTGTCGAGCGCCAGATTTGTCGCCATCTACACAATCTACTACACACCGCTATGTGTAGCAGAAAAGGCCCGCTGGTTGTAGAGCCACGTCCGCCCGCGATTCAAGCTCCGCCGACTCGTCCCGGCGCCGGATTCTACCGCCGGGTGCTGCTCAAACAGGGTATATGTCAGAGGCGACGCTAACCTTGGCCGATGCCCACAGCGATAACTCAGGGACAATCGCCCCGAAGACGTCACCAGCGGTCGGGGTCCTCCGCCGAAGTCCTTATGGCACAATAGTTAACACCGCGCGGAGGGATGGCCGAGTGGTTGATGGCGGCGGTCTTGAAAACCGCTGTACGGGAAACCGTATCGGGGGTTCGAATCCCTCTCCCTCCGCCAACTCCGCGCCGCTCACTTCCGCGCGTCGTGCACGATCCTTCCGCCGACGATCGTCAGCAACACCTTCGCGTCGCGCAGCGCCGGCGCCGGACTGGTCAGCGGGTTCTCCGACAGCAGCACCAGATCCGCCAGCTTGCCTGGCTCGATGCTGCCCTTGTCCGCCTCCTCCATCGTCAGCCACGCGTTGCCGGTCGTGGCCATGCGCAGCGCCTCCTCGCGCGTGACGCGCTGGTCTGGCGCCCAGCACGCCGCCGGCAATCGTGTCGCGGGTGATGAAGTGATACAGCGTCCACAGCGGCGGATACGGCACCACCGGCGCATCGGTGCCTGACGACACCGGCAGCCCCGCGTCCAGATACAGCCGCGCGGGCGTGGTGATGCCGGCGCGCACCGGTCCCCAGTAACGTCACCAGGCTGGGGCCGGCCAGATACAGGTGGTTCTGCACGGCCAGCGCCAGGCCCAGCGCCTTGATGCGCGGCAGATGATCGGGCCGGCCGATGAAGGCGTGCTCGATCGACCAGCGCCGACCGACGATCGACTTCCGCGCGTTGGCGCGCTCGTAGGCGGTCAGCACCATGTCGATGGCCGCGTCGCCCACGGCGTGCGTGGCCACGCGCCAGCCGCGCTCGTTCAGCGCCAGCACGGTGGCGTCGAAGGCCTCGGTCGACTGCGTCTGCAGGCCCTTGAACGTGCCGCCCTCATCCCACGGCGCGGCGTACGGTTCGCGCATGAGGCCGCCTTCGAAGCCGCCGTCCACCGCCAGTTTCACGCCGCCCAGGCGCAGCCAGGCGTCGCCGTCGCCCTGTTTCAGTCCGGACGCGTCCAGCGCGGCGGTCACCGCCGGGGCGCTGCCGCCCGGACGCAGCAGGGCGTTGACGCGCATCGTCAGCACACCGCGGCGCTGCATCTCCTGCAGCAGCCGGTAGTCGTCGACGCGAGATGCCGGGATGGCGCACCGTGGTCAGCCCGGCGGCGTGGAGCTTGGCGTAGTCGGCCACGCGCGCGGCGATCTGGGCGTCGCGCGACCGAGTGGGCGCTGGCGGCAGCTTCACCAAGGCCTTGGCCGTGTCCACGAGTTCGCCATTGAGGCGGCCGTCAGGGTAGCGCGTCAGCCGTCCCCCGGCCGGCTCCGGCGTCTTCTCGTCGATCTGCCAGCGGCGCAGCGCCGCCGAGTTCACCACGTACTCGTGGCCGCCGCGGACGAGGACCACCGGATGGTTCGGCGCCACCTTGTCGAGGTCGTCGCGCAACGGCAGGCGCTTCTCGCGCAGTTGCGCTTCGTGCCAGTCGCTGTTCGACACCACCACATCGCCCGCGGCCGTCTGGCGCACGCGCGCGGCCACCGCGGCATAGACGTCGTCGAGCGAGCGGGCCCGTGACAGATCCACGCCGGGGCCGCCGCCGGCGGAATGGAGGTGGTTGTCCATCAGTCCGGGAATCAGCGTGCGCGCCGCCAAGGTCGATGACCGTCGTGGCCGGGCCGGCCAAAGCCCGGATGCGCGCCGTCGGGCCCACGGCGGTGATGCGGTCGCCGGTGACGGCCACGGCTTCGGCCAGCGAGAAGGCGCGGTCCACGGTGACGACCGTGCCGTTTACCAGCACCAGGTCGGGCGCGGTTGAGCCCGGTGGCCCGGTCTGGAGCGCAGGCGCGACTTGAGGCGATGGCGCGGCCGCAGCTCCTTCCGCGGGAGCAGAACGAGCCGCGGTCGAGGCGGCGATACCCGACCCGAGCAGGGCCGCGACGAGAAAGATTCCGACAGAACGCATGCGGCATCCTGTGGGGCCGGTGCGGCCGTGTCAAGGCGCCGGCACCACCGCGTTGACCTCGACCGGCGCGGGGAAGGATGATCGGGTGATGCGTGCATCACATCTCGCTCCCGTTTTCCTCTCGATCTCGTTCATCGCCTGCGGTGGAGGCGAGCCCAATGCGGCTGAGCCCACCAGCAGCGCCCCGGCGGCCGCGGCCGCCCCGGCTTCCATGGAGGTTCAAGTGGCCGATGTCAGCGCTCTCGCGAAAGACGATACGAAGGTCGGCACCGGCGCCGAAGCCCGTCCCGGGCAGACCGTCAGCGTGCACTACACCGGCTGGCTCTACGACCCGTCGGCCGCCGACAAGCGCGGCAAGAAGTTCGACAGCTCGAAGGATCGCAACCAGGCGTTCGACTTCCCGCTCGGCGGCGGCCAGGTGATTGCCGGCTGGGACCAGGGCGTGGCCGGCATGAAGGTCGGCGGCACCCGCATCCTGACCATTCCCTCGAACATGGGCTACGGCGCGCGCGGCGCCGGCGGCGACATCCCGCCCAACTCGGCGCTGGTCTTCGAAGTCGAACTGCTCGACGTCAAGTAGCGTGACGGCTCGGCGTCAAAGAGCGTGACCGCGTCTGCCGTGACGCCGCGCTGCCGCCACTTCGGACCGTGTGGCGGCTGCCAGTGGCAGCACGTGCCCTATGTCGAGCAGCTGGCGCGCAAGCGCGACGCGCTCGAGGTGCTGCTGCGCCGATCGGATCCGCGGCTCCCGCCCGTGGATCCGGTCGTGCCCATGCCGGTCGGCGACGACGGCATGCCCTGGCACTTCCGGCACAAGGCGTCGTTTGTCTTCGCGGGCGGGGCCGGCGACGGGCTGGTCATGGGCCACTACGCCTCTGGCGGCAAGACCGTGGTGCCGGTGGCGGAATGTCCCGTGCACGGCAGCCGCGCCAACCGCATCGCCTTCCGGCTGCGCGACGAACTGGCCAAGGCGCGCGTGCCGGCCGCGGGCCCGGACCTGTCCGGCGTGCTTCGCCACGTCATCATCCGCACCAGCGAAGACGAGCGCGACGCCGTGGCCATGCTGGTGGTCACCCGCAACGTCCCGGCCCTGCGCAGGCCGGTGCGGGCCCTGCTCGCCTCGCCCGATCGGCCCGACGGGTTCTTCATCAACATCCACGAGCGCCCGTCGTCGTACATGGTGGGCCGCGAGACGCTGCGCATCGACGGCCACCCGCACGTGCGCGAGCGCGGCGTCGGCCTCACCTTCCTGGTCTCGCCCACGGCGTTCTTCCAGACCAACCCCACGGCCGCGGCCGCACTCGTGGACGTGGTGATGGCGCACGTGCCCGACGAGGCCAGGCGCGTGCTCGACCTCTATGCCGGCGGCGGGCTCTTCACGCTGCCGCTTGCCGCCACCGGCTACCAGGTGACCGCCGTCGAAGAGAACACGCAGGCCGTGGCCGATGCCACGCGCAACCTCGAGGTGAACCGCCTCGACCCGCGCGCCGTGCGCCTCATCGGCGGCCGCGTGGAAGACGCGCTGCCGGCCGTGGCCCGCCAGGCCTTCGACGTGGTGGTGCTCGACCCGCCGCGGCAGGGCTGTTCGCCGGCCGTGCTCGACGCGGTGTTCGGCCGCGTGGCTCCCACCCGCGCCATCTACGTCTCGTGCAATCCCGAGTCGCTCGCCGCCGAGTTGCCAGCCATCCTTCAGGCCGGCTACGTCGTGTCGGTGGTGCAGCCGGTGGACATGTTCCCGCACACCCCGCACGTCGAAGCGGTGGTCGTGCTCGACCGCGTGTCCGGCGCGCGCGGCCCGACGGGCAGGACGGCGGCACCCCGATGACCACGTCGCCACCCGCGCCCGCCCGTCCGGCGGCCACCGTGGTCGTGCTCCGCCCCGCGCCGGACGCGCCCTTCCAGGTGCTGCTGGTGCGGCGCAACGACCAGGTGGCGTTCATGGCCGGGGCCTACGTGTTCCCCGGCGGCCGCGTCGACGACAGCGACGCGCCCGAACCGGCGACTGCGTGCGACGGGCTCGACACGATGGGCCGCTTCGCGGACCTGACCGCGCTCGACGAGGCGCGCCACCGGGTGGCGGCCATCCGCGAGCTGCTGGAGGAAGCCGGCGTGCTGCTGGCGCGCGACGCCGCGGGCGCCATGGCCGACGCCGCGACGGCCGCCGCCATCCGCCGGGCCTTGCCGTCGCCGACGTCGCTCGTCGAGCTCCTGGCCGCGCGCGGTCTACGCCCGGCGCTCGACGCGGTGATGCCGTTTGCCCACTGGGTCACGCCCGAGATCGAGATCCGCCGCTACGACACGCGCTTCCTGCTGGCCCGGATGCCGGCCGCGCAGGAAGCGTCACACGATGCCGGCGAGATGACGGCGCTCGAGTGGCTCACCCCGCAGCAGGCCGTGGACCGCTGCCACCGGGGCGAGATGATGCTGCCGCCGCCCACCTGGACCACACTCAAACGGCTGGGCCGATTCGCCTCCATCGACGAGGCATGGCAGTGGGCCTCGACGACGCCGATGGTGCGCATCCAGCCCGGCTTCGTCCGCGCCGGTACCTCCGCCACCATCGTCCTGCCCGGCGACCCGACGTATCCGCTGCCGTTGGGCTGCGAGCCGCCCGACGACACGCGGTTCGAGCTGGTCGAGGGCCGCGGCTGGCGCCCGGTGCCGGCGTCACCGCCGGAATCCGGCGGGAGCGGCGACGACTGACGGAGTAAACTACGGAGAGCATGTTCGCTCCGCCGGACCCCGTTCCGGTGCCCCCAGCCCCACCCGACACCGGCTCGCCGCCCGTGGACCTGAGTCCGCGGCCGTTCCGCTTCACCGGTACCGCCGGCGACTACTTCCGCATCTGGATCGTCAACCTGCTGCTCAGCGTCGTCACGCTCGGGCTCTACTCGGCGTGGGCCAAGGTGCGGCGGCAGCGCTATTTCTACGGCCACACGTCGCTCGACGGACAGGCCTTCGGCTATCACGCGTCGCCAGTCACCATCTTCAAGGGCCGCCTGGTGGCCTACGCGGTAGTGATCGGGCTGGCCGTGCTGGGGCGGGTGTCGCCGCTCGTGGCCAGCGCCCTCTACTTCCCGCTGCTGGTGCTGATGCCGCTCGTCTTCGTGCGCGCGCTCCGCTTCCGCGCCGCCAACTCGTCGTACGGCGGCATCCGCTTCGCCTTCGGCGGCAGCGAGGCCGACGCGTATCGTGTGTTCCTGGTCCTGCCAATGCTGGTGCCCTTCACGCTGGGACTGGCCTATCCCTATCTCACCAAGCGGCAACGCGAGTACATCGTCGGCGAGAGCCGTCACGGCGCCTCCCGGCTGGCCCTCGACCTGCCGACCGGCGCCGTTTATCGCATCTACCTGCTGGCGGGCCTGGGTCTGCTGGCGTGGTTCTCGGTGGCGCTCGCCACCTTCGTTGGCGCGGCCGGAGCCGCCGGCATCCGCGATCCACAGACCCGGCCCGGCACCAGCGTGCTCGTCGGCATCGCGCTGCTTTATGCCGGCATCGGCGTCTTGGTCGTGGCGGTGAAGACCGCCTTCGAGAATCTGGCGTGGAACCACACCCGGCTCGGCGCGCACCGCTTCGACAGCCGGCTGCGCGGCGGCCGCATGGTCTGGATCTACGCCTCGAACCTCGCGGCCATCGCGGTGACCCTGGGGATGGCCGTGCCGTGGGCGCGCATCCGCCTGGCGCACTACCGTGCCGACTCGCTCACGCTGCTGCCCGGAGGTCCGCTCGTTGCCGTGGCCATGGCCGGCAGCGCCGAGGACTCGGCGGCCGGCGCCGAATTGAGCGAGGCCATGGATTTCGACTTCGGCCTATGAGCGTCGTCGAGGCCACCTACCACGACGGCCGGACGTCGGCGGCCCGGCGCGTGCGGGTGCGCGTCGCCGACGGCCTGGTGCACATCGACGACGACGACACGGCCACCGCCGTGCCCGTGTCGGCGGTGCATCTGGAGCCGCGGCTCGGCGACCTGCCCCGTCGCCTGGATCTGCCCGGCGGCGCCAGTTGCGTCGTGCCCGCGACCTTCGAGTTGCCCACTGCCCGGCCGGCCCCGCGCGTGGACCGCTGGGTCAACGAGCTGGAGATGCGCTGGGCGCCGGCCCTGGCCGCGGCCGTGGCGCTGCTGGTGCTGCTCTGGGGCGGCATCGTCTACGGCGTGCCGGTAGCGGCCAAGGTCGTCGCCCAGCGAATGAATCCCGCCGTGGAACGGCAGATGGGGGCGCAGGCGCTCGGCGTGCTCGACCGCATCGCCCTCGAGCCCAGCGTGCTTCCCGACGCGCGTCAGCAGCAACTCGCCCGCCGCTTCGCCGCGCTGGTCGACGCCGCCGTCCCGGGGGCCGGCTACACGCTGCTATTCAGGTCCAGCCCTGCCATCGGTCCCAACGCGTTCGCGCTTCCCGGCGGCACGGTGGTGCTGCTCGACGAACTCGAGAAGACGGCGCAGCACGACGACGAGATCGCCGCCGTCCTGGCCCACGAGATCGGCCATCTGCGCGAGCGCCATACCCTGCGGCAGGTGCTGCAGACCTCCGCGGCCGGAGTGCTCGTGGCGGCGGTCGTGGGCGACATCCTGTCGGTGTCGTCGTACGCGGCGGCGCTGCCGGCGTTCCTGCTCGAGGCGCGCTACTCGCGCGCCTTCGAGGTCGAGGCCGACGAGGTCGGTTTTGCCGTGATGGACGCCACCGGCATCGACCGCGCGCACTTCGTGCGCTTCCTCACCCGCATGGAGCAGACGCACGGCGGCGCCAGCATGCCGGGCTTCCTGTCGACCCATCCCCGGGCCGACGAACGCACCGGCGCGGCCGGCGCTAGCGGCCAGCAGGCCGCTAGTCGGTGTTGACGAAGCGGTAGAGCACGCGAATCAGGCGATAGACCTCGGGCATCGCGTCGCGCTGGAACGACAGGGTGTCGGCGGTGGGGCGCTCCAGCTCGCGGAAGGCGCTCATCACTTCGGGGATGGTGACGTCGCGGAAGCGCATGGTGACGCGGTAGGGGCCCGCGCGGTCGGGCGCCGGCTTCTTCGCCGCGGCCACGGCGTCCTTGGCGCCGGCTTCGATCAGGCGCCGGGCTTCGGCCAGCGGCAGCATCTCGAGCGCGCGGGTGTTGAGGGCGCGCTTCACCGCCACTGTCGTCACACCGGGGGCAATGGCCTTCACCTCGTCCACCGCCGCATCGTCGCCGGTCACGAGCGCCACGGCCACCCCGTGCCACCGGGCCAGGGCCGCGTTCATGCCGCCCTCGCCGACCGACACGCCGTTCAGTTGCAGATCCCGCACGACGCCCGATCCGGTGTGCGCGAAGACGCCGCGGTCGGCTCCGGCCTTGGCGTGGTAGCCGATGAAGAGCACCGAGTCGAAGGTCTCGTCGAGCCCTTCCAGCATGCCGTGGCGCTTGAAGCTGTGGCTGATGAGGCGCGCCCGGGGGTCGAGATCTTCGGGCAGGAGATTGCGCTGGCTGCCGTGCGAGTCGTTGACCACGACCGCGGTGGCGCCCCCAGCGAAGGCGCCGCGAATCGCGGCGTTGGCGTCTTCGGCCATCAGCTTGCGGGCGCGGCCGTACTCGGGCTGCCCGGCGGCGGTCTGGTCGTTGCCGTTGACGCCGCTGATGCCCTCCATGTCCACCGAGATGTAGACCTTGCGGCCACCCTGGGCCGAGGGCGCCGGCGCGGCGAGCAGAGCGAGACCGAAAAGCACGACCGACACGGTGACAACGCGCATGAACACCCTCCGCGCGGGATTCTACTCGCGCCCGGGCCGGCCGGGGGCACGCTTACGCGCTCGGCGGCGCGTCGGCGGGCTGGAGGACGGCGGCGACGAAGTCCTCCTCGGGCAGCCCGCCCATGACCTCGACCGTCTCGTTGACGATGGTCTTGGGCACCCCGGTGATGCGGTAGCGCCGCGACAGGTCCATGAACTCCTGCGCGTCGACGGCATCGGCGGTGATGAGGGGATTGGCAAACGCCATCTTGTGAGCCAGGACGACCGCCCTGGGACAGTGCGGTCAAGTGGGGGTGGAGAACACCTGCAGGTGCATCGGCTGGTCGACCGCGGCCAGCGCCGCCAGCGTCTCCGGCTGGAGTTCGAGGTTGCCGGTGCCGGCCAGCAGCACGGCCTCGACCAGCGACACGAACTCATAGCCGGTGTTGGCGCCGTAGAAACGGATGCGCGTGTCTTCGCCGTCCGACAGCACGACCAGGGCGGGGGCCTTGTCGACGCCGTACTTGGCGCGGTCCTCGGTGTCGAGCACGAAGCTCTTCTCGACGACGGCGATCTTGTCGTGGAGCGAAGCCAGTTCACCGGCCACCTGCTGAGCGATGATCCCGCTCTCGCTGCCGCCGATGGTTTGCGTGAAGAGCAGCAGGTCGACCTTCTTCGCGATCGGTTCGAGATGCTTGGTGATCGTTTGCCGGTCCTGATCGGAAAGAAGGGCCATGCAGGGATTGTAACCCTCCCGAGGCCGGCCCCGGACCCCCGAGCCGCGGCGGGCTTAGAAGTTGAACAGGTCGTCGAAGGCCTTCTTGGCGCTCGAGGCGGATTCCGGGCCCGAGCTGGTCGCCGAAGCCGGCGCGGGCGTCGAGCTGGTCTCGCGTTCCCAGCTGGTGCGCGGCGTGTAGAGCGGGCACTGGTTGGCGGCGTCTTTGGGCAGCACGCGAGCCAGGACGTTCTCGCTGCATTCGAACCGCGCGCTCGGGTCCATGTGCACGCACTGGATGCAGGCGTGCATGGCCGAGCCGCACTTCTCGCACTTGCTGAGGGTGAGAATCTCGCTCTCGACCGGCGAGCCGCAGCGCGCGCACTTGGCCACCGAGCGGTAGCCCATCATGCGCGGGTTCTTGGCGCCTTCCGACGACATGCGGCGCGTGCCGGCGGGAGCCCCGGGCTCGCGCTCGGGGCGGCGGTCGCCGCCTGGGGGCCCGTCGCTGCGGGGCCGGCTGCGGTCGCGGTCGTCGTCCTGGTAGCCGTGCTGGCGGTATTTTCGGTCGGACATGGTTGGTGCTTTCGCAGGGTCGCGGCGAACGGCGGTCAGCGCGTCGGGCTGGCGGCGGGCCTGGGGGCCAGCGTCATGAGCTGGTCGGCCAGCTCGCGCAGCCGGGGGACGTTGTCGAGGTTGACCAGCACCACGCTGGCCACGCGCGCTTTCGGCTCACGCAGCAGGTAGGTGGTGCCGCCCATGGCGCCGCCGCTGTGCGCCACCTTCAGCCGCCCGCCCTCCTGGCTCACCATCCAACCCAGCCCGTAGCCGGTGATGGCGCCGGAGTTGAGCCGCGCCGAGGTGTACATCCTCTCCTGGGTATCGAGCCGCAGCAAGCGGCCAGAATTCAGGGCCAGGTCGAACCGCAGCAGGTCGCTGGTCGTGGAAATGATGCCCCCGCCGGCCCACTTCACGCTCAAGTCGACGTACGGCGCGTTCAACCACGTGAAGGGCGAGTTGCCGCGCACGTACTGCCGCGCGCGATGGCGCACGATCTCTTGCGGCCGCTCGAGCAGGGTGGCGTGCATGCCCGCCGGGGCGAAGATGTTGGCCCGCAGGTAGTCGTCGAACGGCCGGCCCGAAACCGCTTCGACGACGCCGGCCAGCAGGTTGTAGCCGTAGGTGGAGTAGAGATAGCGATCGCCCGGCGCGAACTCCAGCGCGTCGTCCTTGAACACGGCGATGGCCCGCTCGAGCGTCGGGTAGTAGTCGTTCAGCCCGAATTCGCTGCCGCGGTAGTGCCGGATGCCCGAGGTGTGCGAGAGCAGGTGTTTGAGCCGGATCTCGCCCTGCGGCTTGCGCGGGAAGGCCGGCACGTAGCGCTGGATCGGATCCTCGATCGATACCAGCCCGCGCTCGACCAGCTGCATCACGGCGGTGGCCGTGATCGGCTTGGAGATGGAGGCGATGCGAAACACCGTGTCGGGACGCACAGGCACGTTCTGCTCCAGGTCGGCGTGGCCGAAACCCTGCGCCCACACCACCGATTCCCCCGAGGCGACGGCCGCCCCGAGCCCCGGCACGCCCAACCCCACCCGCGCGTCTTCGGTGAGACGGGCGAGGACGGACGGATCCCGGTCGCTGACGATCCTCGCAGGCTGGGCGGACAAGGCCGCCGACAGCAGCGCGGCAGTAGCCAGGACGATCACGGGACGGCGCGGCAGCCGGAGGCGCATGAGCCGGGGTGGGATACGCCGAGTTATGCGCTGGCCGGCGTGAATGTGTCAAGCGCCAAGTTCGCGGTCGTCGGCGCGTCCGGCGTGGCCGCCCTGTTCCGGTTGCCGTGGCCGGGGATCTGCCCGCCTTGCCCTTTGCTGGGCTTTCGGGTATAAATTCGCTTGCGAAAGTTTTCACAAACAGGATTGCCTCGCCCTGTACACCCGCACGCGGCGGCGTGTTGGGACTTGTTGCGTTCCCGTTGTAGAGTGTGCCCGCACCCCGCGGGGAGGAAGCAGTCCGGCGACTGCTGGAACGACGGCTCATGTCGCAGATCTTTCCGAAAAGCGCAAACGCCTGGTCGAAGGGCAGCATCTTCTTGGTGCTTGGAGTCGTGGTGTCCCTCGGCGCGATGCTGCCGGTGCTGCAGCGCTCCGATTTCGTGACCACCGCGAACACCTTCAAGGACCAGCCGGTCCAGTTCAGTCATCAGCACCACGTCGGCGGCATCGGCATCGATTGCCGCTATTGCCACACGGCCGTCGAGGTGTCGTCCTCGGCCGGCATTCCCCCGACCAAGACCTGCATCAACTGCCACTCGCAGATCTGGTCGACCAGCCCTTACCTCGAGCCCGTGCGGGCCAGCTTCCGCGACGACAAGCCGCTCAAGTGGCTGCGCGTGCACGACTTGCCCGACTTCGTCTACTTCAATCACAGCATCCACGTGAAGAAGGGCGTCGGCTGCGAGACGTGCCACGGCCGCGTCGACCAGATGCCGCTGATGCGCCAGCAGAGCTCGCTGCAGATGGAGTGGTGCCTCAACTGTCACCGCAACCCCGAGCAGTTCGTCCGCCCGCGATCGGAAGTGCTGACGATGGGATATGTGCCGGCGGTGGCGCAGGATGTGCTCGGGCCGCAGCTCGTGGCCGAATACAAGATTCAGAGCCTTACCAATTGCTCGGTGTGCCATCGCTAACCGACGCGTAGTGGGCGGCCGCGACGGCCTGCGCATGCGCGCGCGGACGTCATGGGCGCAACGGACGACGAGCGCCACGGATTCAGAACGATGAGTGCAGAGCAGCTAGACCTCAATGCCATTCGCGCCAAGCTTCAGGACGCCAGCGGTCCGCAGTACTGGCGCAGCCTGGAAGCGGTGGCGGAAACTCCGGAGTTCAAGGAGTTCCTGCACCGCGAGTTCCCGGCCAACGCTTCCGAGTTCAACGACCCGGTCGGGCGCCGCAACTTCCTGAAGCTGATGAGCGCGTCGCTGGCCCTGGCCGGCGTCACCGGCTGCACGGTGCAGCCCGACGAGCTGATCGTGCCGTATGTGCGGCAGCCCGAAGAACTGATTCCCGGCAAGCCGCTCTTCTACGCCACGGCGATGTCGCTTGGCGGCGTCGCCACGGGCCTGCTCGTCGAGAGCCACGAAGGCCGGCCCACGAAGATCGAGGGCAACCCCGATCATCCCGCCACGCTCGGCGGCACGGACCTCTTCGCCCAGGCGTCGGTGCTCACGCTCTACGATCCGGACCGCTCGAACGCGCTGACCGAACTGGGCGAGATCCGTCCGTGGAATGCCTTCATCGCGGCCATGCGCGGGACCCTGTCGGCCCAGGCATCCGGCCGCGGCGCGGGCCTGCGCATCCTCACCGAGACGGTCAACTCGCCGACCCTCGCCGCCCAGATTCAGCAGATTCTCGCGCAGCTTCCCGAGGCCCGCTGGATCCAGTGGGAACCGACGACGCGCGACAACGTGCGCGCCGGCAGCCGCCTCGCGTTCGGCGACTACGTCGAGCCGGTCTACGACTTCACGAAGGCCGACGTCGTGCTCTCGCTCGACGCCGATTTCCTGGCCGCCGAGAACGCTTTCGGCGTGAAGTACGCCCGCGCCTTCGCCTCGCGCCGCCGTCTCGACGCCGACCCGGATCGCTTCAGCCGTCTCTACGTGGCCGAGGCCACGCCGTCGGTCACCGGCGGCCGCGCCGATCACCGGCTGCCGATGAAGGCCGGCCAGGTCGACGCGTTCGCGCGGGCCGTGGCCGCGGCAGTAGGCGTCACCGGCGCCAGCGGCGCCGCCCCGGCCGGCACGGAGAACTTCGTGGCCGCCATCGCCAAGGATCTCGCGGCGCATCGCGGCACCTCGCTCGTCGTCGCCGGCGAGGGTCAGCCGGCCGCCGTCCACGCCCTGGCGCACGCCATGAACGATGTGCTCGGCAACGCCGGCCAGACCGTCACCTACCTGCCGACGGCGGAAATCGTGGCCTCGGAACAGCACGCCGCGATGCGGCAGCTGGTGGTCGACATGGACGCCGGGCGCGTGCAGACGCTGCTGATGATTGGCGAAAGCAACCCGGTCTTCTCCGCGCCGGCCGACTGGAAGTTCGGCGAGGCCCTGAAGAAGGTGGCGCTGCGCGTCCACAGCGGCCTCTTCTACGACGAGACCGCGGAACAGTGCCAGTGGCACGTGCCCTCGACGCACTACCTCGAGATGTGGAGCGACGCCCGCAGCCTCGATGGCACCGTGTCGATCGTGCAGCCGCTGCTGCAGCCGATGTACGGCGGCAGGTCGCCGCACGAAGTCATCGCCACGCTGAGCGACCGCGCCGAGCGCAGTGGCTACGACGTGGTTCGCGAGTTCTGGTCGGCCTCGGCGCCGGCCCTGGCCTCGGCGGCCCCGGCGGCCGCCCCCGCGATGGTCAACGGCCAGCCGCCCTCGAACCCGGCCCGGCCGGGTGCCGCCGGCGGCCAGATGGCCGCGGCTGCTGGCGCCGCTGGCGCTCAGAGCGCGGCGCAGCCGTCGGCCAGCGGCCGGCCTGCCGGAGCGGCCCCGTCGGCGACCGCTGGCAGCCCGATCGCGTCGGCGTCGGCGCCGACGGCGGCGTCGGCCTTCGAGAAGCAGTGGCGCCGGTGGCTCCACGACGGCTTCGTGGCCGGTTCGGCTGCCGCGCCCAAGACCGTGGCCCTGGCGGCGGGCTGGAACGCCGGCCTGCCGGCGGCCACCTCGCCCGGCGCCTTCGAGGTGGTCTTCAAGCGCGACGCCTCGGTCTACGACGGCCGCTTCGCCAACAACGGCTGGCTGCAGGAACTGCCCAAGCCGGTTACCAAGCTGACCTGGGACAACGCCGGGCTCATCGGCGCCGTCGACCGCCGAGCGCCTCGGCGTGAAGAACAACGACGTGCTGAAGGTGACCCACGAGGGCCGCTCCATCGAAGTCGCCGCCTGGATCGATCCGGGCCACGCGCCCGACACCATCACCATTGCCGTTGGCTACGGCCGGGCCCGCGCCGGCCGCGTCGGCACCGGCGTCGGGGTCAACACCTACGCGCTGCGCGGCAGCGGCTCGCCCTGGTTCGGCGGGGCGGCCATCGAGAAGACCGGCAACACCTACCAGCTCGTGAGCACGCAGGACCATTGGTCGATCGAGGGCCGCAACCTCGTGCGCTCCACCAATCTCGAAGGGTTCAAGGCCAACCCGGCCTTCGCCCACGAGATGGAGCACATGAAGCTCTCCGACGGCCTGACGCTCTATCCCAAGTGGGAATACTCGGGCTACTCCTGGGGCATGGCCATCGACCTCAACACCTGCACCGGCTGCAACGCCTGTGTCATTGCCTGCCAGTCCGAGAACAACATCCCGGTCGTCGGCAAGGACCAGGTCGCCAACGGCCGCGAGATGCAGTGGATCCGCGTCGACCGCTACTACTCGGGCGACATCGACAACCCCGACACCTACTACCAGCCCATGCCCTGCCAGCAGTGCGAGAACGCGCCCTGCGAAGTGGTGTGCCCGGTGTCGGCGACGGTGCACTCGGCGGAAGGCCTGAACGACATGGTCTACAACCGCTGCGTCGGCACCCGCTACTGCTCGAACAACTGCCCCTGGAAGGTGCGGCGCTTCAACTTCACGCTGTATCAGGACTGGGAAACCCCGTCGCTCAAGATGCAGCGCAACCCCGACGTCACGGTGCGCAGCCGCGGCGTCATGGAGAAGTGCACCTACTGCGTGCAGCGCATCAACTCGGCCCGCATCCAGGCCAAGCGCGAGGACCGCGAGATCCGCGACGGCGAAGTGGTCACCGCGTGCGAATCGGCGTGCCCCAGCCAGGCCATCACCTTCGGCAACCTCAACGACCCGACCAGCCGCGTGGCCAAGCTGAAGGCCAACCCGCGCAACTATTCGATGCTGGCGGAACTCAACACCAAGCCGCGCACGACCTATCTCGCGGCGGTTCGCAATCCGAACCCGGCGCTGCCCTCGAACCCCTCCGTGGGCGGGCACCACGCCGTGTCCCACGAAGCGACCTCGACCGAGAGCGAGCACTGAGATGGCGCAGCCCGTCCACGCCCATTCGTCCGCCGCGACCCTCGATCACCCGGTGCTCGGGGCGGGGCAGGACTACGAGACGATCACCGAAGCGGTCGCGCAGATCCCGCTCTCCAAGCGCACGCCCTTCGGCTGGGTCATCGGCTTCCTGATTGGCTTCGCCCTGCTCTCGGTGCTGCAGCTGGCCATCGGCATGCTGCTGCTCAAGGGCGTCTACATCTGGGGCAACAACGTCCCGGTCGGCTGGGCCTTCGACATCATCAACTTCGTCTGGTGGATCGGCATCGGCCACGCCGGCACGCTGATCTCGGCGATTCTCCTGCTCTTCAAGCAGCAGTGGCGCATGTCGATCAGCCGCTTCGCCGAAGCCATGACCATCTTCGCCGTGGCCTGCGCCGGCCTGTTCCCGCTGCTCCACACCGGCCGGCCGTGGCTGGCCGCCTACTGGCTGTTCCCGTATCCCAACACCATGGGCCTGTGGCCGCAGTTCCGCAGCCCGCTCATCTGGGACGTGTTTGCCGTTTCCACCTACGCCACCGTCTCGGTCGTGTTCTGGATCGTCGGCCTCATCCCCGACCTGGCCACCATGCGCGACCGCGCCACCTCCAAGGTGAAGCGGCACGTGTTCGGCATGCTCTCGCTCGGCTGGCGCGGCTCGGCCCGCCACTGGCACCGCTACGAAGTGGCCAGCCTCATCCTGGCCGGCCTGTCCACGCCCCTGGTCCTCTCGGTGCACAGCGTCGTGAGCTTCGACTTCGCGGTGTCGGTCATTCCGGGCTGGCACGCCACCATCTTCCCGCCCTACTTCGTGGCCGGGGCCATCTACTCGGGCTTCGGCATGGTGCTCACGCTGGCGATTCCGATTCGCGCCGCCTACCGCCTCGAGCACCTGATCACCATGAAGCACATCGACAACATGGCCAAGGTCATGCTGGCGACCGGCCTCATCGTCGCCTACGGCTACGCCATGGAAGCCTTCTTCGGCTGGTACAGCGCCAACCAGTACGAGCGCTTCATGCTGTGGAACCGCATGACCGGCCCCTACGCCTGGTCCTACTGGATGCTCATCTTCATCAACGCCGTGCTCATCCACGTGCTGTGGTTCCGCAGCGTGCGCACCAACCTGAAGTACATGTTCGTGCTGTCGCTCATCGTCAACCTGGCGATGTGGCTGGAGCGCTTCGTCATCATCGTGACCTCGCTGCACCGCGACTTCCTGCCCTCGTCGTGGGACATGTATTCCCCGACCAAGTGGGACTTCATGATGTTCGGCGGCACCATCGGGCTGTTCCTGACCCTCTTCTTCCTGTTCATGCGCTTCGTCCCGATGATTGCCATCTTCGAGGTGAAGACGCTGCTGCCTGAAGCCAAGGTGCACGTGCCCCACGGGCACGACGCGCACGGCGCGGGCCACTAGGCGGTATCCAGTCATGCACGAGAGCAAAGACAAAACCGGGCTCTACGGGCTGATGGCCGAGTTCGACTCGGCCCAGAGCATCGTGGATGCGTCGATCCAGGCGGTGGCCGCGGGCTACACCAAGCTCGAGGCCTACACGCCCATCCCGATCGAAGAGCTGAACGACATCATCCACAAGAAGCGGACCAACCTGCCGAAGGCCGTGCTGTTCATGGCCTTCGTCGGCATGATGTTCGGCTTCGGGCTTCAGTATTGGGCCTCGGCCATCGAGTACCCGCTGAACATCGGCGGACGCCCGCTGGCTACCTGGCCGGCCTTCATCGTGCCGTCCTACGAGCTGACGATTCTCTTCTCGGCGCTCACGGCGGCCATCGGCATGCTGGCCCTGAACGGGTTCCCGCAGCCCTATCACCCCGTCTTCAACGTGGACCGCTTCACCATGGCCTCGTCCGACAAGTTCTTTCTCGTCATCGAGGCCGAAGACGCGCACTTCGCCAAAGAGCAGACCGGTTCGTTCCTGCAGGGTCTCGGCGCCAAGGGAGTCTACGACGTTGCGGAGTAACACACGATTCATGGCGTGTGCGCTCGTGGCCGTGTCGGCGCTCGCCGCCGGCTGCCGCCAGGACATGCACAACGGCCCGAACTACGAGGTCTACGAGGCCAACGCCTCGTTCCCCGACGGCCGCGCCTCGCGTAACTTCCCGGCCGGCACCGTGGCCCGCGGCGAACTGCGTGAGGACGAGCACTTCTACACCGGCAAGGTCAACGGCGACTACGCGGCGGAGTTCCCCTTCGCCGTCGCCGCCGCCGACCTCCAGCGCGGGCAGGACCGCTTCACCATCTACTGCACCCCCTGCCACGGTCAGCTCGGCGACGGCAAGGGCATGGTCGTGCAGCGCGGCCTCCGGCAGGCGGCCAACTATCACCAGGATCGTCTGCGGACCATCGAGGCCGGCTACCTGTTCGACGTGATCACCAACGGCTTCGGCGCCATGCAGGGTTACGCCGAACAGGTTCCTCCCCGCGACCGCTGGCTGATTGCCGCCTACGTGCGCGCGCTGCAGCTCAGTCAGAACGCGACGGTCGACGACGTCCCCGCGGCCGACCGCGGCCGGCTCGACGCAGCTCCGGCGCCCGCGGCCGGCGCCGCACCGGCGAAGAAGGCGGAACACTAGTGATGAGTGCGGAAACCTACACTCCGCCCGAGAGCATCTCGGGCCTGCAGTCGAAGGGCATGATCGCCGCGGTCGTCGGCGCCGTCATCGCCGCCCTTGGCTTTGCCATGACCGGGGCCGAGCGCTTCTACGAGGCCTACCTCGTAGCCTGGACGTTCTGGAGCGGCATCGGCCTCGGCAGCCTGGCGCTGCTGATGCTGCACCACCTGACCGGCGGCGCCTGGGGCCTCGTCATCCGCCGCATCCTGGAAGCGGCGACGCGGACGATTCCGGCCATGGCCGTGCTGTTCCTGCCGATCCTGCTCGGCATGGGCCACCTGTACCACTGGACCCACCCGACCGACGACCCGGTCATCCTCGACAAGGCGGCCTATCTCAACGTGCCGTTCTTCCTGGCCCGCGCCGCCTTCTATTTCATCGTCTGGTCGTTCATGGCCTATCGCCTGAGCGCCTGGTCGGCCGAACAGGATCGCACCGGCGACCCGGCTCTGGCCAACAAGATGCTGCGCCTGTCGGGCGGCGGGCTGCTGCTGCTGGGCCTGACCGTGACCTTCGCCGTGGTCGACTGGACGATGTCGATCAACCCGCACTGGTTCTCGACCATGTGGGGACTGCTCTACGTCGTCGGGCAGGCCCTCTCGGCCCTGGCCTTCGCCATCTTCATGCTGGCCCGGCTGTCGCGCGAGAAGCCGATGGCCCGCGTGGTGAACCCCTCGCACTTCCACGACCTGGGGAAGCTGCTCTTCGCGTTCATCATGCTGTGGGCCTACCTGTCGTTCTCGCAGTTCATCATCATCTACTCGGCCAACACGCAGGAAGAGATCCCGCACTACTGGGTCCGCGCCCAGAACGGCTGGCAGTGGGTGGGCTGGACGCTGGTGATCTTCCACTTCGTGCTGCCCTACGTGCTGCTGCTCGCCCGCGACGTCAAGCGCGACTGGAGCCGGGTAAGCATGATCGCCCTGTGGGTGGTCGGCATCCGCCTCGTCGACTACTACTGGCACGTCGCGCCGGAGTTCCACCAGGACGGCCTGTCGGTGGGCATCGTCGATATCGGGCTGCCCATCGCGCTCGGCGGCATCTTCGTGATGCTGTTTGCCATGCAGCTCAAGGGGCGGTCGCTGATGCCCCTGCACGACGAGGGCCTGGCCAAGGCGCTGACGCACCACACGCACTAGGCGGGGCCCGGCATCCCGGACTCGCGGACAAGACGGACGAACGAACATGGCGAACGACGCAGACAACGAATACGGACCCACTCCCCCAGGGGCGGGATACGAGCACACGGACATCGATCCGTCGGTCGGCTACCGGTTCGCCGTGTGGCTGGGCGTGGCGATGATCCTCTCGGCCGCGCTCGTCTACGGCATCTTCGTCTTCATCGACCGTCAGGCCAAGGCGCACGACGCCGCCGTGCAGCAGTTCCCGCTGGCGCAGGGCGTGTCGCAGGAACCGCCCTCCCCGCGGCTGCAGACGCAGCCGTTCAAGGACGTGTGGCAGCTCAAGACCGAAGAGCGCAGCGCCTTGACCAGTTACGGCTGGCTCGACCAGCCCGGCGGCGTGGTCCACATCCCCATCGATCGGGCCATGGCGCTCACGCTCGAACGCGGCCTGCCGGCTCGCGCCGGCGGCTCGAACGCGCCCGCGATGGTGGTCCAGGACTCGTCGGCCGGCCGCACCTCGGCCCCGCGGTAGAACCCAGGTCATGATCCTCAGCACCAGGTACGCGCTCACGATTGCGGCTCTCGCGGTGGCGGGAACGGTGTCGGTGGGTGCGCAGGGCGACGCTCCCGGCCTCCGTCCGGCGCCGGGCCCGACCGCGAGCGCGATGCCGCCGGCCCTGCAGGACGTGCGCTTCGAACAGAAGCTCGACGCCACCCTGCCCCTCGACGCGACCTTCCGCGACGAGCACGGGAACACCGTCAAGCTGGGCGCCTACTTCGGCAAGCGCCCGGTGGTGCTGGCGTTCGTGTATTACGAATGCCCGATGCTCTGCACCCAGATCCTCAACGGACTGGTGAGCGGCATCGGGGTGCTCGACCAGACGGTCGGCACGGACTTCGACGTGGTGGCCATCAGTTTCGACGCGCGCGAAACTCCGGTGATGGCGGCTGCGAAGAAGGCGGCGTATCTCGACCGATACGGCCGTCCGGGGACCGAGAACGGCTGGCACTTCCTGACCGGTGACGAGGCCAACATCCAGCGCGTCACCGGCGCGGCGGGCTTCCACTTCGCGTGGGACGAATCGACCCAGCAGTTCGCCCATGCCAGCGGCGTCATCGTGGTCACGCCGGACGGGCGGATCGCGCGCTATCTCTTCGGCATCGAGTACCCGCCGCGGGACTTGAAGTTCTCGTTGATGGAATCGTCCGAAGGCCGAATCGGGTCGGTGGTCGACCAGGTGCTTCTCTATTGCTATCACTACGTCCCGGCAACGGGTTCCTACAGCCTCGTGGCGATGAACGCCGTGCGGCTGGGCGGCGCCGTGACGATGGCGATCCTTTTTGGGTTCATAGCGATTTCCCTCCGGCGCGACGGCCGCGCCCCAGCCGGGCACTGAGTCTTATGGGTGGTATTCCGCTGTTTCCAGAGGCCGCTTCGTCCTTCGCCGCGGAGGTCGACGCCCTCTATCTCTTCATCGTTGCCGTGTCGGCGTTCTTCACGCTGGCGGTCACGGTTGCCGTCGTCATCTTCGGCATCCAATACCGCCGCAAGCACGCCGAGGAGATCGGGGCGCACATCGAGGGGTCGCTGCCGCTCGAGCTGGCCTGGTCGATCATCCCGACGATCATCGCCATGGCGATGTTCTGGTGGGGCGCGACCTTGTTCTACACGATGCGCGTGCCACCGGCCGAGACCCTGCAGATCTACGCCGTCGGCAAGCAGTGGATGTGGAAGTTCCAGCACAGCGGCGGGCAGCGGGAAATCAACGAGCTGCACGTGCCGCTGGGCCGCCCGATCAAGATCCTGGTCACGTCGGAAGACGTGCTCCACGATCTGTATTTCCCGGCCTTCCGCACCAAGATCGACGCCATCCCCGGACGCTACATGCCGGTGTGGTTCACGGCCACCAAGCCCGGCCGGTATCACATCTTCTGCGCCGAATACTGCGGCACCAAGCATTCCGGCATGATCGGCACGGTCATCGTGATGGAGCAGCCGGAATACCAGGCCTGGCTGGCCGGCGGGGCCAGCGACGGCACGATGGCCGAGCGCGGCGCCAAGCTGTTCGAGGACCTGGCCTGCAGCACCTGCCATCTCGACAGCGGCCAGGGCCGCGGCCCCTCGCTCAAGGACATCGTCGGCCGGGCCGTCGAGTTCACCGACGGCAGCACCGGCACGGTCGATGAAGGCTACCTGCGCGAATCGATCCTGAACTCGCAGGCCAAGGTCGTGAAGGGCTTCACGCCGCTCATGCCGACCTTCCAGGGCCTCATCAGCGAGGAAGGCCTGGCGGCCCTCATCGAACACATCCGGTCTCTCTCGCCGCAGGCGCCGACCAGCGCCCCCGCGCTGGTTCCGGCGGCGGCGACCACCACCAGCCCGTCAGCCGCGCCGGCGCAGGGCGCGCAAAGGTAAGTCATGGAAACGCCTGTCTATCCAGCGCACAACTACCTGTCGAACGGCCACGGCCTCAAGTCGTGGTTGCTCACGAAAGACCACAAGCGGATTGCGATCCTCTACCTGATCTCGATCTCGGTGTTCTTCTTCCTGGGCGGCCTGTTCGCCGTGGGCATCCGGCTCGAACTGACGACGCCTCAGGGCGACCTGTTCCAGCCCGACACCTACAACAAGTTCTTCACGCTGCACGGCATCATCATGGTGTTCCTGTTCCTCATCCCGTCGGTGCCGGCGGTGTTGGGCAACTTCCTGATCCCGCCGATGATCGGCGCCAAGGACCTGGCGTTCCCGCGCATCAACCTGCTCAGCTGGTATCTCTACATCATCGGCGGCGCCTTCACGCTGTTTGCCATCATCGCCGGCGGCGTCGACACCGGCTGGACCTTCTACACGCCCTATAGCTCCACCTCGTCGAGCACCAACGTGGCGCCGGTGGCCCTGGGCGTGTTCGTCGCCGGCTTCTCCTCGATCCTGACCGGCCTCAACTTCATCGTCACCATCCACCGCATGCGGGCGCCCGGCCTGCACTGGTTCAAGCTGCCGCTCTTCGTGTGGGCCCATTACGCCACCAGCCTGATCCAGGTGCTGGGCACGCCGGTCATCGCCATCACCATCGTGATGCTGTTTGTCGAGCGGGCCTTCGGCTTCGGCATCTTCGACCCGCAGCGCGGCGGCGACCCGGTGCTCTTCCAGCACCTGTTCTGGTTCTACTCCCACCCCGCCGTCTACATCATGATCCTGCCGGCGCTCGGCGTGATCAGCGAGCTGGTCTCGACCTTCAGCCGCAAGCGGATCTTCGGCTACAGCTTCGTGGCCTTCTCGTCGCTGGCCATTGCCATCTTCGGCTTCATCGTGTGGGCGCACCACATGTTCGTGGCCGGCATCTCGGTCTACGCGGCGATGGTGTTCTCGTTCCTGAGCTTCTCGGTGGCCATCCCGTCGGCCGTCAAGGTGTTCAACTGGGCGGCCACCATGCACCGCGGCTCGATCAGCTTCGAAGCGCCGATGCTCTTCGTCTACGGCTTCTTCGGGCTGTTCCTCATCGGCGGCCTGACCGGCCTGTTCCTGGCCACGCTCGGCACCGACATCCACCTGCACGACACCTACTTCGTCGTCGCCCACTTCCACTACATCATGGTCGGCGGCGCGATCATGGGCTACCTGGGCGGCCTGCACTTCTGGTGGCCCAAGCTGGTCGGGCGCATGTATAGCGAGTTCTGGTCGCGCATCAGCGCCATCCTGGTGTTCGTCGGCTTCAACCTCACGTTCTTCCCCCAGTTCGTGCTCGGCTACCTGGGCATGCCCCGGCGCTACCACATGTATCCGGACGAGTTCCAGGTGCTGAACGTGCTGTCGTCGGGCGGCGCCGCGGTGCTGGCCCTCGGCTACGTGCTGCCGGTCATCTACTTCACCTGGTCGCTGAAGCACGGCGAAGTCGCCGGCAACAATCCGTGGGGCGCCTCGGGCCTCGAGTGGCGCACGCAGTCGCCGCCGCTGACCGAGAACTTCCTCGAAGTGCCGACCGACATTCCGGAAGCATACGAGTACACACCCAAGGTCATCCGGGAGGCCAAGCTTGTCTAACGGCATCGCACACGCCGAAGGGGCTTCGCCCTTGCACGGCCACGATCACGCGCACGCGCACCATCCGGCGCTGCAGCACCACTTCGAGACGATGTCGCAGCAGCGTGAAGCTGGTGTGCTCGGCATGTGGGTGTTCCTGCTCACCGAAGTGCTGTTCTTCGGCGGCCTGTTCTTCGCCTACGCCATTTACCGCTCGTGGTACTACGACGCGTTTGCCGCGGCCAGCGCCTCGATCGCCATCCTGCCCGGCCTGATCAACACCGTGGTGCTCATCGGCAGTTCGCTGACGATGGCCCTGGCCGTGCGCTCGGCGCAGACCAATCAGCGCAAGGCCACGGTCAACTGGCTGATCGCCACCATCATCCTCGGCACCGTGTTCCTCGGCATCAAGGTCTACGAATACGCCGACAAGTTCGAGCACCACCACGTCCCGGGCCCCAGCTTCCAGTTCGCGCACGTGCCCGCCCCCGGCGAACCCCACGTCGAGGCCCCGGCCACCCGTCACGTCACCACCATGGCCCCGGAAGAGGTGGAGCGCACCACGCAGCTGTTCTTCAGCCTCTACTTCACGATGACCGGGCTGCACGCCGTCCACATGATCGTCGGCGTCGGCATCCTGTTCGTCATCACCTGGATGGCGCACAAGGGACGCTTCGACAGCGAGTGGCACGCGCCGGTCGAGATGACCGGCCTCTACTGGCACTTCGTCGACATCGTCTGGATCTTCCTGTTCCCGCTGCTCTACCTCGTCGAACGACACACCTAGCGATTGCCGCGTATCCAGGCCCCGCTCGCGGGGCGGCACCGGGCGCTTTCATCGACGCCGGCTGGTGTGGGGAGAAGTCAATGTCATCGGTTCACGTCTCGCCGCTCTCGACCTATTACAGTATTTTCGCGGCCCTGATGGTGCTGAGCGCGATCACGGTCGGCGCCGCCTTCGTCAACCTGGGCGCGCTGAACCCGATCGTGGCCCTGGCCATCGCGGTCGTGAAGGCCACGCTGGTCATCCTGTTCTTCATGCACGTGAAGTACAGCAGCCGCCTGACCAAGATCACCGTGGTCATGAGCTTCTTCTTCGTGGCCATCCTCTTTGCCGAGACGTTCATGGACTACGCCACCCGCGGCATGCCGCTGCTGCCGCCGATGCTCAAGTAGCACTCGTCGGCGCTGCGGCCCACGGGCCGTGGGGTCAGGCCGTGAGGCCACGCCAGCGCCGCCTGGCTCGGCCGTGTTCGACCCCGCGGCCACCGCCCGGCCCGACCCGCGCTATAGTGACAGCAGGTCGCCCATGCGAGTGCTGATCGCAGCGCTGCTGCTCATCGTCGCCAGTCTTGCCGAGGCGCAGTCGCCGCCCGCGGCGCTCGACCCGGCGCGGACGTCTTCCCTCCCTCCCATCGGTCTGCCGCTCCCTCCGATCGGCCTGCCCTTGCCCGGCCTCGGACTCGCGCCGGCTGGACCCACGCCCACCACCACGCCGGGCTCAGCGCGCCCGCCGCGGCGCGGCGGCCACCACCGGCGGTCCGGAGGCGCCGGGGTGATCTACGTGGTACCCGCGTACGGGTGGGACGTCGGCTACGGCACCAGCATTCCGGGTTTCTCGACGGCCCCTGCGGTGGCGGCGCCCGCCCCGGAGGCGCCGGCGCGTCCGGCCGCGGGCACGCTGCGCCTCGAGTTGCAGCCGCGCCCCACCGGCCAGTTGTTCGTCGACGGCGCCTACGTGGGCACGCTCGACGACCTCGGGTCCGAGCTCACCCTCCTGGCCGGCACCCGTCAGATCGAAATCCGCCAGGCGGGTTATCAACCGTTCACGCTGACGGCGCGCATCGACGAGGGCCGCGCCCTGGTCTATCGCGGCGAGCTCCAGCCGGTGCCCGCCGCGGTCGCGCCGCCGCCGGCCTCGCCGCCCATCCCGCGCAAGCCGCTCTACTACATCCCTGGTTGTTACCTGGGCGACGTGCCGCCGAAGGACGCCGGGCTGCCGCCCGCCTGCGACCCGAGCCGCGCCGTCACCTTCCGTCCGTAGCCCGACGGCGATTCCGGCCTCGCCGCCCCGAGGGCGAGCGGCCCGCCGAGGGTCTTCTGTGCCACAATCCGTTCCGCCACCGGCGCGCGCCGAGCGCCGGTTGAGCCCTCCGGAGCATCCATGAAGCGCACCGTCCTCGTCGTCCTGCTCGCCGCCGGTATTGCCTGTAAGGGCGCCGCCCCCGCACCCGCCGTCTCACCCGAGGTCTCCGCGTGGCAGGCGCGCGCCGAGGGCGTCACCATCGTGCGCGACGACTGGGGCATCCCGCACATCTCCGGCAAGACCGACGCGGACGCGGTGTTCGGCCTGATGTACGCCCAGGCGGAAGACGACTTCAACCGGGTCGAGACCAACTTCATCAACGCCATGGGCCGGCTGGCCGAGGCCGAGGGCGAAAAGGAGATCTACCGCGACCTGCGGATGAAGCTCTTCATCGACCCGGTGGAACTCCAGGCCGAGTACCAGAAGGCGCCGGCCTGGCTGCAAGGCGCTGATGGTCGGCTGGGCCGACGGGTTGAACTACTACCTGCACACGCATCCGCAGGTGAAGCCGCGGGTCATCACCAGGTTCGAACCGTGGATGGCGCTCAGCTTCAGCGAAGGCAGCATCGGCGGCGACATCGAGCAGGTCTCGATCGCGCAGCTCGAGGCGTTCTACGGGAAGAACCCGGCCGCGTTGACCCGCGTCGAGCCCGATCCGCGCTACCTGGCCGTGCCGCCCGAACCCACCGGCTCCAATGGCATCGCCATCGCCCCGGCCAACACCACGGCCGGCAAGGCCCTGCTGCTGGATCAACCCGCACACCTCGTTCTACTTCCGCGAGGAAGCGCAGGTCACCAGCCAGGAAGGGCTGAACGCCTACGGCGCGCTCACCTGGGGTCAGTTCTTCATCTACCAGGGCTTCAACGAGAAGGCCGGCTGGATGCACACCTCGAGCGGCGTCGACAACGTCGACGAGTTCCTCGAGACCATCGTGAAGAAGGACGGCAAGGTCTTCTACAAGCACGGCGCCGACGAGCGCGAGATGCGCGCCCGAGAAGGTGACGGTGCCCTACAAGACGGCCAGCGGCATGGCCGTCAAGGAGTTCACCGTCTACCGCACGCACCACGGGCCGATCGTGCGCGAGCAGGATGGCAAGTGGGTGGCCGCGGCGCTGATGGAACAGCCGCTCAAGGCGCTCGAGCAGTCCTACCGCCGCACCAAGACCAGGAACCTGGCCGAGTACAAGCAGGTGATGGAGCTGCACACCAACTCGTCGAACGACACGCTCTTTGCCGACGCCGAGGGCAACATCGCCTACTTCCATTCGAACTTCGTGCCCAAGCGCAACCCGAAGCTCGATTGGAGCCAGCCGGTCGACGGCAGCGTTCCGGCCAACGACTGGCAGGGCGTGCACGCCGTGGACGACAGCCCGAGCGTCGAGAACCCGCCCAACGGCTGGGTCTACAACACCAACAACTGGCCCTACACCGCCGCCGGCGCCCACAGCAAGAAGGCGGGCAACTTCCCCGCCTACTTCGATCGCTCCGGCGAGAACCCGCGCGGCGTCCACGCCGTCCGCGTGCTCGGCCAGCGCAAGGACTTCTCGATCGACGTGCTCATCGGCACCGGCTACGACAGCCAGCAGCCCGAGTTCGAGGTGCAGATCCCGCTGCTCGTGAAGGCCTGGGACCGGGCGCCGGCGGCCAACCCGCTCAAGGCCAAGCTGGCCGAACAGATCGCCATGCTGCAACAGTGGGATCACCGCTGGGCGATCAACTCGGTGCCGCAGTCGCTCGCCGTCTTCTGGGGCGATGAACTGTGGAGCCGATCGGCCGACGCGGCCCGCGCCGCCGGGATCACCGTCTACGACTTCATGCGCACCAAGGCCACCGACGCGCAGCGTCTCGACGCGCTGGCGGCGGCGTCCGACAAGCTCACCGCCGACTTCGGCACATGGAAGACGCCGTGGGGCGACATCAATCGCTTCCAGCGCATCTCGCCGGAGATCGTGCACCCGTTCAGCGACGACAAGCCCAGCCTCCCGGTGGGCTTCGCCTCGGCCCGCTGGGGATCGCTGGCCTCGTTCGGGGCCCGCGCCTACAACGGCAGCAAGAAGATCTACGGCACGAGCGGCAACAGCTTCGTCGCCGCGGTGGAGTTCGGCCAGGACGGCGTCACGGCCCGGGCCATCACGGCCGGCGGGCTGAGCAGCGACGTCGACTCGCGCCACTTCGACGATCAGGCCCAGGGCTATGCCAACGGCTCGCTGCGCGAAGTCTACTTCTACCCGAAGCAGCTCGAGGGCCACACCGAAAAGACCTACAAGCCGGGTCAGTAGCCCGGGAACGCTGCGCTCGGCCGCTGGGCCGGCGCTGGCGGGCCGAAGCCGAACCCATGAAGGCAGAGACGCTGCTCGAGCAGTTCGACCACATCGACATCTATCTCTTCGACCAGCTCCTGCGGGGGCGCATCGGCAAGGGCATGAAGGTGCTCGATGCGGGCTGCGGCACCGGGCGCAACCTGGTCTACATGCTGCGCCAGGGCTTCGATCTGTGGGCGACCGACCGCGATCCGGCCGCCGTTGCCGCGGCCCGGACCCTGGCCGGCCATCTGTTCCCGCGGCTATCTCCCGATCGCTTCTCGGTCGAGCTGGTCGAGCGCCTGCCGTTCCCCGACCACGCCATGGATGCCGTCATCAGCAACGCCGTGCTCCACTTCGCCCGCGACGACCAGCACTTCGAGGCGATGGTGCTCGAGATGTGGCGGGTGGTGAAACCCGGCGGCGTGTTCTTCTGCCGGCTCGCGTCGTCGATCGGCATGGCCGACCGCATGCAGCCGCTCGGCCACAACCGCTTCCTGATGCCCGACGGCTCGGAGCGCTATCTCGTGGACGAGGCCAGGCTCACCGCCATGACCGCGCGACTCCATGGCCGTCTGCTCGACCCGCTCAAGACCACGATCGTGCAGGACCAGCGCTGCATGACCACCTGGGTGATGGCGCGTCCCTGACCGTCCGCGAAGGTCTTGCGCAGAAGACTCCGAAAGACATTTGGTTGCATTGGCGCACGCTCGTGTGTGAGGATTGCCGTTCCACGGGCCACGCCCATGCCGTTTGCACGACGGATACGCGCCGTGGCTCCGGTATCGTGCACGCCACACGAAGGAGTCGAGCAGGATGTTTGCGCAGATCGCAAGAATCGGTGCCGCCACTGTTTTCGGCCTCGCCCTCGGCGGCCTCACGGCCGCGGCCGGGCAGACCACACCGCGAGCCGTCGCTGCCAAGCTGAAGAATCCCGTGCCCGCCAACGCGGCGTCGCTCAAAACCGGCTCGCAGCTGTATCAGAAGTACTGCCGCTTCTGCCACGGCGCCACCGGTCTCGCTGACAGCCCCGCGGCGCCGAAGGACATGAAGCCGTCGAACCTGGCCGACGCCACCTGGACCCGCGGTTCCACCGACGGGGAGATCTACGTGGTCATTCAAGAGGGTGCCGGCCCCGACTACAAGATGAAGGGGCTCAAGGGCAAGATTACCGACCAGGACACCTGGCATCTCGTCAACTTCGTCCGCTCGCTGGGCAGTGCCAAGTAGCCTGCGGCCCTGGGCCGTCTGGGCCCTCGTGACCAGCGTGGTCGCCGGTGCGGGCTGCAGCGGCTGGAACACGCGCTCCGAACAGGTCCAGGCCCAACGCGTCGATCAGCCGTCCCGGTGGGGCACGCCGTCGGTCTTCACGCCGGCCAACCGCACCGCCGGTCAGGCGTTGCGGTCGCACTTCGGCCTGCGCCCCGAGCCGCAACAGCCGTTTCCGTTCAGCCATCAGATTCACCTCGACAAGGGTCTGGCCTGCACCGACTGCCACGAGGGCGTCGAGCGCGGCCCGCGCGCCGGCCTGCCGTCGATCAACACCTGCATGATCTGCCACTCGCAGATCGCCACCGACCGCCCGCTGATCCAGCAGCTCACGAAGATGCAGGAGCAGGGGCTCGACCTGGCCTGGCAGCGCGTCTACGACTACACGCGCGAGGCGCACGTGCGCTTCGAGCACGCGCCGCACATCCGGGCCGGCACGGCCTGCGCGACCTGTCACGGCAACCAGGCCGAGCAGACGGTGGCGGTGCGGGCCGTGGACATGGACATGGCCTTCTGCGTCAACTGCCACACGCAGAAGCAGGCGTCGAACGACTGCCTGACCTGTCACTACTGACCTGGGCCGGCCCCCGATGAGCGCCATGGATCGTCGCAAGTTCCTCAAGGTCACCGCCATCACCGGCACCGCCGCGGCGCTGGCCAGTTGCGGCAGCCCCGAGAATCAGATCGTCCGCTTCATCCCGGACGAGGAACTGGTGCCGGGCCTGGCCGTGTGGAAGCCGAGTGTCTGTCCGCTGTGCGCCGCCGGCTGCGGCGTGACGGCGCGGGTCATGGACGGCGACGCGGAAGTGTTCCGCAAGGGCCAGCCGGGCATCACGCGGATGGGGCTGGTGCGCAAGCTCGAAGGCGACCCCGAACATCCCCTCAGCCAGGGCCGGCTGTGCGTGCGCGGGCAGGCCGCGGTGCAGGTCACCTATCACCCCGATCGGATCGTGGCGCCGCAGCGCCGCCGCGGCGATCGCGGCAGCGGCGAGTTCTCCGAGATCTCCTGGGACGAGGCGCTCGACCTCGCTCGTCGAACGTCTCGATGCGGTGAGGGCCGACCCGGCCCGGCTCGTCTTCCTCTCGCGCCCACGGCGGGGACGCCGCCACGACCTCGTCGCCGAGCTGCTCGGCCGTCTCGGGGCGCCGCCGCCGGTGTCGTTCGAGATCTTCGACGACGCGGTGCTGCGGCGGGCCAACGAGCTCAGCTTCGGCCACCATCAGTTGCCGACCTTCGACCTGGCGCGCACCCGCTACCTGCTCGGCTTCGGGGCGGATTTCCTCGGCACGTGGAACTCGCCGCTGGCCCACAGCGTGGCCTACGGCGCCATGCGCCAGGGACGGGCCGGTGTCCGGCCGAAGTTCGTCCAGGTCGAACCGCGCATGTCGCAGACCGGCGCGAGCGCCGACGAGTGGCTGGCCGTGCGCCCCGGCACCGAGGGGGCGCTGGCGCTGGGCCTGGCGCACGTGATCATGGCCGCGGGGCTGCGCCCGGGGGCCGCGGCCGGCCGCGCCGGCGCGCTGCTCGACGGGTGGAGCAGCGGCCTCCCGGAGTTCACGCCCGAGGCCGTCGAGCGCCACACCGGCGTGGCCGCCGCGCGGGTCGAGCGCCTGGCGCGCGAGTTCGCGGCCCACGGCCCGGCCGTGGCGATCATCGGCGGCGCGCCGCTCGCGCACACCAACGGCCTGGCCCAGGCGCTGGCCGTGAACGCCCTCAACGCCCTCGTCGGCAGCGTCGAGGGCGAAGGCGGCCTGTCGTTCATGCCGCAGGCCGCGGCGCCGGCGCCTCCGGCGCGCACGTTGCGCGAGACCATCGCCGCGACCGCGCCGCAAGTGCTGCTGCTGGACGAGGCCAATCCGGTGTTCGCGGCGCCGCCCGCATGGAAGGTGGGGGCGTGGCTGCGAGAGATTCCCTTCATCGCCAGCTTCGGCAGCTTCATCGACGACACGAGCCGCCTGGCCGACCTGATCCTGCCCGACCACTCGTTCCTCGAGTCGTGGGTCGACTCGGCGCCCGAATCAGGCGCGCTCGCGGCCGTGGCGACAGTGGCGGCGCCGGCGATGCGTCCCCTCTACGACACGCGCGCCATGCCCGACGTGCTGCTCGACGTCGTTCGCCGCCTCGCCACGCCGCTCGATCCGGCCATGCCGTGGCAGACCTTCGAGGAGATGCTGCAGCCGTCCGCGGCGCCCGCGCCGCCGGCCCCGGCCCGGGGTCCGGCTTCTGCCGCAACGCGCGCCGCCACGGCCGCATCCGCGTCGGTCTCGCCCACCGCGTGGCATCCGCCCAAGTTCGACGGCAGCGCCGGCGACTACCCCTTTGAGTTCCTGCCGTTTGCGTCGCAGGCTCTGCTCGACGGCTCGCTCGCGCATCTGCCGTGGCTCCAGGAGCTGCCCGATCCGCTCACCACGGCGATGTGGAGCAGCTGGGTCGAGATCAACGCCGGATCGGCCGCGCGGCTGGGCATCCACGACGGCGACATCGTCGAGGTCGCCTCCGCCCACGGATCGCTGCAGGCGCCGGTCGTCATCTCGCCCGGCATCGGCCCCGACGCCGTGGCCATGCCGGTCGGCCAGGGCCACGAGACATTCACCCGCTACGCCAGCGGGCGCGGCGCCAATCCCCTGGCCATCCTGGCGCCGCTGGCCGAGGGCACCACCGGCCAACTGGCGTGGGCCGCCACCCGCGTCAAGGTCACCAGGGTGGCCGACCCCGACGGGCGCCTCATTCTCTTTGCCGGCGCCACTCGCGAACGGCCCAGCCACGCGACCGGACGAGGGTGACATGACGCATCGATGGGGGATGGCGGTGGATCTGGACACGTGCACCGGCTGCGAGGCCTGCGTCACGGCCTGCCATGCCGAGAACAACCTCCCGACGGTCGGCGCCGAGGAAGCGGCGCGCGGCCGCGCCATGCACTGGCTGCGTGTCGAGCGCTACTGGGAAGGCGAGTTCCCGGACGTGCGGGTGAAGTTCCGGCCGGTGATGTGCCAGCACTGCGACAACGCGCCGTGCGAGGCGGTGTGTCCGACCTACGCCAGCCATCAGACCGACGAAGGGCTGAACGCGCAGGTCTACAACCGCTGCATCGGCACCCGCTACTGCGGCAACGCCTGCTCCTACAACGTGCGCTTCTTCAACTTCTTCAACCCGCAGTGGGAGAAGCCGCTCCACCTGCAGTTGAACCCCGACGTCTCGGTGCGCGAAGTGGGCGTGATGGAGAAGTGCACGTTCTGCGTGCAACGCATCAAGGCCGCCAAGACCACGGCCAAGGCCGAGGACCGGCCCCTGAAGGACGGCGAGTTGCAGCCGGCCTGCGCCCAGTCGTGCCCCACCAACGCCATCGTCTTCGGCGACCTGAACGATCCCGAGAGCCGGGTCTCGCGGCTGACGCATTCGCCGCGCGGCACCAAGCTGCTCGAAGACCTCGGCGCCGAGCCCAAGGTCACTTACCTGCACAGGCAGTCGTGGCATGAACCGGACGCGCAATAATCCGCTCGCCGACGACCTGGTCCGCCCGCTGTTCCACACCTCGGTGTGGTTCTACGGGGCGGCGCTGGTGCTGGCCACGATCGTGCTGTGCGGCGCGGCGGCCTGGGCTTATCAGGTCTGGTACGGCATCGGCGTGGCCGGCATCAACTGGCCGGTCTACTGGGGCTTCTACCTCACCAACTTCGTGTTCTGGATCGGCATCAGCCACGCCGGCACGCTCATCTCGGCCATCCTGCGGCTGGTGAACGCCCGCTGGCGCCGCCCGGTCACGCGCTGCGCCGAGGTGATCACCGTCTTTGCCCTGATGATCGGCGCGATGTTCCCGATCATCCACCTGGGCAAGCCGTGGCTGTTCTTCTGGCTGGCGCCGTATCCGAGCGCGCGCGAGATCTGGCCGAACTTCCGCTCCCCGCTGGTGTGGGACTTCTTTGCCATCAACACCTATCTCACCGGCAGCCTGCTCTTCCTGCTCCTGCCGATGATTCCGGACTTCGCCCTGATTCGCGACCGCACCACCGGCTGGCGCCAACGGGTCTACGGCGGGCTGGCGCTCGGCTGGCGGGGCACGACCAGGCAGTGGCACCGGCTCGAGTCGGTGATGCAGATCATGGCCGTGGCCATCATCCCGGTGGCGGTGTCGGTGCACACCATCGTCTCGTTCGACTTCTCGATGGCGCATGTGCCGATGTGGCACTCGACCATCTTCGGGCCGTATTTCGTGGCCGGTGCGATCTTCAGCGGTATCGCCGCGCTCATCATCGCCATGGCGGCGCTGCGCGCGCCTGCTCCACCTCGAGGCGTATCTGCACCCGCTGCACTTCGACAATCTGGCCAAGCTGCTCCTGCTCATGAGCCTGTTGTGGGGCTACTTCGTGTTCTCCGAGCGGCTGACCGTGTGGTACGGCAACGAGCCGTCGGAGATGGCGGTGTTCTGGGCGACGCAGCGCGGCGCCTTCGCGCCGTTCTACTGGACGATGGTCGTCTGCAACTTCGTCCTGCCCCTGTCGGTGCTGTCGTTCCGGCGCCTGCGCACGCTTCCCGGCATCGTCATCGTGTCGTGCGGCGTGCTCGTCGGCATGTGGCTCGAGCGCTTCCTCATCATCGTTCCCGGGCTCGCCCACAAGCAGCTGTCCTACAGCTGGGGCCGCTACAGCCCGCAACCCGCCGAGATCGTGATCATGGTGGCGACCTTCGCCGCCATGGCCCTGCTCTACATGCTCTTCTCGAAGTTCGTGCCGATCATCTCGATCTGGGAGATGAAGGTCGGCAATCAGCCGCACCCGGAAGCGGTCGATGGAACCCGAGGACGACCGCTCGCCCCTGCGGAGGGCGCGTCCGTGAAGGCGGTCTACGGTCTCTACACCAGCCCCGAGGCGGCGCAACGCGCCGTCGACGGCCTGCGCGCGGCCGGCGTGGCCGATGCGGACGTTCAGGTGATGTCGTCGGAGCCCTTCGAGGAATACGACTTCAGCCGTCGCCACGCGGCGACCTGGCTGCACTGGATCGCCATGGCCGGTGGGCTTCTCGGGCTGAGCGGCGGCTACTGGCTCACCACCGCCACCCAGCAGATGTGGCCGCTAAAGACGTCGGGCATGCCGATCGTGTCCACGTGGCCGAACCTGATCGTGATTTTCGAGCTGACCATGCTCGGCGCCATCCTGGCGGCGGTGCTGGGTTTGTTCGTGACCGCCGGCCTGCCGTCGCGGCGGCCGGCGCTCTACGATCCCGAAGTGTCAGATGGACACATTCTCGTTGGCGTCCAGCCGCCAGCCGGCGACGTCACGTCCGCGATGGTTGACGCTCTCGAGGGCGCCGGTGAGGGCCGGGTCAAGACCATCGGCTAGGGCAGCCCGTGGCGAAACGGCGGTGGCAGTCAGAAAAGAAGTAGGTGAACACCGCCAGGCCGACGATGAGCACGCCGAATGCGGCCTTGGCGACGATGCCGAGCAGGAACCCGAACACCCCGCCCGCGCCGGCCCAACCGGCGGCTCGGAAATCCGGGTTGTGGAGATACTCGAAGGCGAAGGCTCCCACCGCCGGACCGACGATGAGCCCGGGCAGGCCGAAGAGCAGGCCGACGGTCATCCCGATGCTCGCGCCGGTCACGCCCCACCACGAGGCCCCGGCCCGGCGGGCGCCGATCAGGGTGGCGACGTTGTCGGCCAGGGATCCGAACACCGTGAGGGCGAGCATCACGGCCAGCGAGAACCAGCCGATATGAGCGAAGCCGTCGGCCCATGCCGCCAGGAACACGCCGATGAAGATGACGCCGAGCGCCGGCACCGCCGGCAGCGGCAGCAGGGCCACGCCGAGCGCCGCCACCAGCACGCCGAGCCCGAGCGTGAGCGCTGAGAGCAACGGCGCGGCCGAGGGATCCACCGGCTCAATGATGCCCCAGGCGGGCCGCCGCGGCTACTCCGCGCGGGTGGCCACCATCGGATCGACGCGCGCCGCTCGCAGCGCCGGCAGGACACAGGCGCCGAGCGCCACGGCCAGGGCCAGCGCGCCGGCGGCCGCGAACGTCGGGCCGTCGGCCGGGACTCACGCCGGCCAGCAGGAACTGCAGCGACTGGCTCACCGCGAACGCGGCCACCAGGCCAGCGGCCACGCCCGCGCCGGCCAGCGCCGCGGTGCGGCGCAGCACCAGGCCCAGCACCTGCGCCGGGCTGGCGCCGAGTGCCATGCGCACGCCGATCTCCGGCACGCGCGCGGCCACGATGTAGGAGAGCAGACTGTGGATGCCGAGGCTCGCCAGCAGCACCGCCACGGCCGCGAAGGCCATCAGCACCGCCAGTTGCGCCGACCGCGGCGAGGTCTCGAGACGGACGATGTCGTCCAGCGTCCGCACGTCGGACACCGGCTGTTCGGGATCGGCGCGTAGCGACCGCACTGCGCACGGCCGCCACCAGCGCCGCCGGCGCGCCGGCCGTGCGAATCACCAAGTCTTTGGGCGCATAGAAGATGATCCCGCCGTCGGGCACCTGGGCCGAGGGCAGATAGACCTGCGGCTCGCTCTCGCGTTCGAGCCCGCGGACGCGGACATCGCCGACGACGCCGACGACCACTCGGTCCTGGAGCGCGATCGAGAAGCGCTGGCCGAGCGGCTCCTGGCCGGGCCAGTGCGCCGCCGCGAACGCCCGGCTGACCACCGCCACGTACTGCGAGGTCTGGCGGTCGGCGCGCGTGACGTCGCGGCCCCGGAGCAGCGGAATGGCCAGCGTGGCGAAGTAGTCGGGCGTGACGTAGCGGACCGAGGCCATGCGCGCGTCGGCCGGCGCCGCCGAGTTGCCGGTCAGCACCGGCCAGATGCCGCCGCGCATCACCATCGGCAGGAAACTCGTGTAGGCGGCGCTGCTCACGCCGGGCAGGGCCGTGACCTCGGCGAGGATGCGCGCGTAGAACTGCTCGCGGGTGGCCGTCGCCTCGTACTTCGGCATCGGCAGAGTCGTGCGCGCGGTCAGGACGCCGTCGGCCCGGAACCCGGGGTCGACGTCCTGCACGCGCCACAGAGCCCGCAGGAAGAGCCCGACGGTGACCAGCAACACCACCGCCGCGGCGACTTCCGCGACGACGAAGCCGGCACGGAGGCGTTCGGTGGCGCCGCTGCCGACGACCCGCGTGCCGTGCCGCAACTCGGCGCCCTGCAGGTTCCGCGCGATGCGCCACGCCGGCACCAGTCCGAAGCCGAGGCCGGTCACGACCGTGGCCAGGGCCGCCACCGCCAGCATGCGCCAGTCGGCCGACGGCGCTTCGGCGATGGGCAAGGTGGTGGGCACGAGCGCGGCCGCCGCGGGCACGGCCAGGAGCGCCAGCGCCACGCCGATGACGCCGCCAGCGGTGGACAGGGTGAGGCTCTCGGTGAGCAGTTGCCGGGCCAGCCGCCGCGGGCGCGCTCCCATCGCCACGCGCACGGTCAGCTCCCGCTGCCGCTCGACGGCGCGGGCCAGCAGCAGGCTGGCCAGATTGGCGCAAGCGATGAGCAGGACGCAGAGCGAGGCGCCAACCAGCGCCAGCAGCATCAGGCGCGACTGCCGCGAGACTTCGTCGCGCAGCTGGATGACCGTGGCGCCGGTGCGGTCGTTGGCCTCGGGGAACGCGCGGGCCAGGCCCTGGGCAATCACGTTCAGCTCGCCGCGGGCTTCGGCCAGCGACACCTCAGGGCGGAGCCGTGCGATCGCCTGCAGGTAGACGTTCGCCCGGTCAGCCAGGTCGTCGGGCGCGAAGGTGAGCGGCACCCACAGGTCGGTCCCGCGCCGCGGAAAGTCGAAGCCGCGCGGCATCACCCCGACGACGGCGTAGCCGACGCCGTTGAGGGTCACCGGCGCGCCCAGCACATCGAGCCGGCCGCCGAAGGTGCTGCGCCACAGCCGGTCGCTCAGCACCACCGGGGTCGTGGTGGGGCCGCGCTGGTCGGCGGACACCAGGGTGCGGCCCAGGGCGGCGCCGACGCCGAGCGTCTCGAACAGGTTCACGGTCACGGCGGCGGCATCCAGCCGCAGCGGGCCCGGCACTCGTCAGCACGTTCACGGAGGTGGCGGTGAAGGCCGACATCGAGGTGAACGCACGGCTCTGCGTCCGCCAGTCCTCGAAGTTGCCCGGCGACAGCTCCATCCGCGAATAGCCGCGGTGCGACTGGTCCTGCCACAGCTTGACCAGGCGGTCGGCCTCGGCAAACGGCAGCGGCCGCACGAGCACGTGGTCCGCGACCGAGAAGGTCGCCGTGGCGGCGCCGACGCCGAGGGCGCTCACCGTCACCACGGCGGCCGCGAAGCCGCGGCTGCGGCGGCAGGTGCGGGCGGTGTCGCGCATGTCCTGCGCGGTCAGGGCGAGGTGGGCCTGCGCGGCGTTGACGACGAGGTCGGCGCCCCCGGCCAGCCACGCCCACACGCGGCCCGAACCGCGCGTCCGGGCCAGTTGCCGGGCGAAGGTGGCGCTCAGCTCCGCTCCGTACTCGTCTCGGAAGCAGGCGGGGAACAGGTGGAGCAACAGGCGATAAGCGCGCATCAGGTCCTCCGTGGGGCAATCCCGGTGGCTCTGGCGATCCGCACCAGCGCCTGCAGCCGCTCGGTTTCGGCGCGCGCCACCGCGCGCCCGAACCGCGTGATGCCGTAGTAGCGGCGGCGCTCGTCGTCGAGTTCCGGCGCCGGCCGCGCCACCGACTCGGAGATGAGATCCTGCTCGACCATGCGCTGGATCGAGCGGTAGAGCGTGCCCGCCCCCAGGCGCACGTCCCCGCCGGTACGGGCCGCCACCTCCTGGATGATGGCGTAGCCGTGGCGGTCCTCGTCGGCGACGGCCAACAGGATATGGAACGTGGCCGCCGGCAGGGGCAGCAGGGACTCGGGCGTCTGCTCGTCGCTCATGGCCTCATTGTAGCCACAATGGATATAGCGTCGATGTCTATAGACGGCGGTGCGAGGGCAAAGGTTGGGCGCGGCAATTGCGTGGCGCGCAACCGCTGAACGACAATCTCCGCGATGACCAGCGACATCCCCTGCCCGACGACTGCCAGCGCGATCGCGACGGCCGTGCGGGCCCGCCAGGTGTCGGCCGTGGAGGTGGTCGCCGCCGCGCTCGACCGCGTGGAGCGCGCCAACGCGGAACTGAACGCCGTCGTGACGCTGAACCCGCGTGCCGTCGACGAGGCG
The DNA here is from genome assembly GCA_963834325.1 of uncultured Acidobacteriota bacterium. Classification (GTDB taxonomy): domain Bacteria; phylum Acidobacteriota; class Vicinamibacteria; order Vicinamibacterales; family UBA2999; genus CADEFD01. The sequence continues at coordinate 830,962 of CAWIBL010000011.1, read as the reverse complement.
CGCGCCATCGACGCGCGGGTGGCCGCGGGCGAGGACGCGGGGCTCCTGGCCGGCGTGCCCGTCGGCATCAAGGACATCACGCCGGTGGCCGGCCTGCGCACGACCTACGGCTCCCCCATCTTCGCCAGTCACGTGCCGGCCGGCGACGCCGTGGTGGTGGCGCGGCTGCGCGCGGCCGGCGCGGTCGTGCTCGGCAAGACCAACACCCCGGAGTTTGCCGCCGGCGCCAACACGTGGAACGACGTCTTCGGGCGCACCCGCAATCCGTGGAACCCCGCGCTCAGCGCCGGGGGGTCCACCGGCGGCGGCGCCGCGGCGCTGGCCAGCGGCATGATTGCGCTGGCCGAGGGCACCGACCTGGGCGGGTCGCTGCGTCTCCCGGCGGCCTTCTGCGGCGTCGTCGGTCTGCGGCCGACACCCGGCCTGGTGCCCACGCATCCGGTCGACTGGGTGTGGGACACGATTTCGGTCAGCGGGCCGATGGCCCGCACCGTCGAGGACGTGGCGCTGATGCTTCAGGTGATCGCCGGTGCGTCGCCGCTGGCCCCGCTCGGGCGGTCCACGGCCGGCCGTGATTTCGGGGCGGCCGTCCGCGCCGGCGTGCCGTCGGGCCTGCGCGTCGGCTACTGCGCCGACATTGCCGGCATCGGCATGGACGCGTCGATTGCCGCGGTGTGCCGCGCCGCAGCCGCCGCGCTGGCCGCGGCCACGCGGCCGGTGGAGGAGATCGACCTGGACCTGAGCGAATATCGCGACGCGTTCCTGACCCTGCGGGCCGAGTGGTTCATCGCCAGCATGTACGACAAGCTGGCCGAGATCGACCGCTTTGGCGTGAACGTGCGCGGCAACACCGACGCCGGGCTCGGGCTCGACGGCCGCGCCCTCGGGGCGGCGCATCATGCCCGCGGCCGCCTGTGGCACCGCATGCGCGAGCTCTTCACGCGCGTCGATTGTCTGCTCACGCCGACGGCGGCGGTGCCGCCGTTCCCGGTCGAGCAAAACTACCCCGCCGAAGTCGCGGGCCGGACGATGCGGACTTACGTGGACTGGTTCGCGCCCACGTTCCTGCTGAGCCTCACCGGCCTGCCGGTGGCCTCGGTGCCGTGCGGGCTGGACGCGCGCGGGCTGCCCGTGGGCCTGCAGGTGATCGGTCCGCCCAACGGCGAGGAGGTGGTGCTGGCGCTGGCGGCCGACATCCAGCGCCGTCATCCGGTGGCCCTGCCCTAGCCACGCGACGGACAACGAAAAAGCCGGCCGGACCGCGAGGCCCAGCCGGCTTGAAGGTGTCGTCGAAAAAGTCGACTAGCGGAACAGGAAGCGGAGGCCGCCCCAGAACTGGTAGTTGCTGTCGATGTCGCTCGCCCGGCGCAGCATCACGCGGCCTTCGGTCACGAAGAACAGCGTGCGCTGGTCGTCGGCCTTCCACAGCGGCAGCCCGAAGTGCAGCAGCGCCGTGGGGGTGATGAAGTCGCTGTGGGTCACGTCCCACAGCCCGAGGCCGGTGCCGATGTAGGCGCGGTTGCCGAAGCGCTTGTTGATTTCGGCATCCACGAACAGGCTGGAGCGGTCGGATTCGTCGGTGTTGAAGGCGAAGCCGACGGCCGGGGCGAACACCCAGTTGTTGCGCAGCCCCTTCTCGATGCCGACCTTGCCGCCGAACAGCGGGTCGCAGAAGCCGGGCAGGAACGCCGTGCCCAGACCGGCCGGGTCGTTCTCGTCGTACTGCCGGCGCTGCTTGCCGCCGAAGGCCGCGACGAAGGGACGAATCGACAGCTCGCGCTCTTCGGCGAGGCGGGCCTCTTCGGCAAGACGCGCTTCCTCGGCCTTGCGGGCTTCTTCGGCCTTGCGGGCTTCCTCGGCGAGGCGCGCTTCTTCGGCCTTGCGGGCTTCTTCGGCGCGGCGGGCTTCTTCGGCGCGGCGGGCTTCTTCGGCCTTGCGCGCTTCCTCGGCCTTGCGGGCCTCGGCCAGGCGGGCCTCTTCGGCGCGGCGGGCCGCCTCGGCCTCGGCGTTGCGGCGGGCCAGCTCGCGGCTGGGCTCACGGCTGACGAGCGAGAGGTTGCCGCAGTCCTGCGGAATCACGAAGGTGTAGGTTTCCTTGAGGTCGTCGATGACGAACTCGAAACCGGCAAACGGCTTGGCCCCTTCCCAGCGCACGACGCGCAGGATGTCGGGACGGGTGCCGCCGCGGCGCAGGGCCATCCACTGCAGGGTGGTCCCCGGGGCGATGGTCACCTCGCGCACGGCGCCGTCGGCGATGACCTTCTTGATGTCGGCCTCGAGGTAGGACATCTCGGCGTTCTTCAGCACGGTCGTCAGATCGCGCTGGGTGCGCGGGCGGGCGAACGTCCGCGTCATGGTGTCGACGGTCCGCACCGCCGGGGTGAAGCGAGCCCGGGTGCCGAGACGCTTGACGACGTGCGTGCGCTCCGCGGGAGCCTGGGCAAACGACTCTGCGGGCGAGCCAACCGTCACGAGGCCCATGAGGGCAGCGAAACACCAGGCTTGCACGCGAGTATGGACACGAATAGTCATGACACCTCGCTTACGAAAATGTTGCGTAGTGCCGGCCTCGCAAAGGGGCCGAGGCCGGGCTCCCCGCATTATAGACGCAGTCGGCCGGCCGCCGCGGCCCCTCGGGACGCGTACTCGGTGACGGGAAGCGGCGGGCTGGCCCGGCCAGCGATGGGAGTAGACTGCCTCGGACTCTTCCGGAGGGCGGCATGCGACAGTGGACCTGGCTCGGCGGTGTGATGATGGTGTTGGCGGCGGCGGCCAGTCCGGGCGCGCAGGCGCCCGTGGCGACGGGGCCGGGCCCCGACCCGGTGCGCACGCTGGTGGCGCGGCTGGAACTGGAGCGCTACAAGGCCACGATCAAGGGACTGACGCAGTTCGGCGACCGCCGCCAGGGGACCCAGCGCAATCGCCAGGCGGTGGACTGGATCGAGGCCCAGCTCAAGAGCTACGGCTGCCCCACCGAGCGGCTCGACTACGAGTTCAATCCCCCGCCGCCGGCCCCCCAGGCGGCACCGGGCTCCCGTCCGCCGGCCAATCCGAATGCGCGTGCCGTGGGCGGCGGCCGCCCGCGTGGCCTGCGGGCGCGCACTGGCGTGAACACCGACCCGATGAAGCAGCCCGACGAGAAGCTGCGGGCGCTCAATAGCGAGCCCACCACCCCGGGGCGCCGGTCGCTCGTCTACTGCACCAAGGTGGGCACGTCGCGGCCCGACGAGATGTACATCATCGGCGCGCACATGGACGGCCACGGCTGGGGCGAGGCGGCCAACGACGACGGCTCGGGCACGGCGCTGGTGATGGAGCTGGCGCGCTTGTTCAGCAGTCCCGACGTCCAGACCGAGCGCACCATCCGGTTTGCGCTGTGGAACAACGAAGAAACCGGCTTGAACGGCGCCCGGGCCTATGTCGAGCAGCGCAAGGGCCTGCAGGGCAAGGAGGATCCGCCCGGGTCCGGCAAGTATCCGGAGCCACGCTGGCTGGGCATGCTGCAGCACGACATGATGCTCTTCGACCACGGCGCGCCGCGCGCCGACGGCACCGTGAGCCCCGATCAGCGCCCCGAGGCCGACGTCAACATCGAGTTCCAGAGCAACTCCCGGATGGTCGCCGAGTCGCAGAAGCTGGCGTGGTTCCTCCACGCCGCCAACGCCGAATACGCCACCGACTACCCCGCCCAGGTCGGTCCGCACATGACCAACACCGACTCGACGCCGTTCATGGACGACGTGGCCGCCGTCAGCCTGCGCGAGAACGAGCGCGGCGTGCACGTCGGCAGCGGCTGGGATCCGCACTGGCACCAGCCGACCGACGTCTTCGCCACGTTCTCCGACAAGGACTTCCTGCTGGGGTTGAACGCCGCGCAGACGACGCTGGCCGGAGTGGCACAGCTCACCGGCACCACGCTGAAGAAGTAGCCGTCCGGCGCCGCGGTGACCAGGGGATTGAAGGCGCCGCCGGATCTGCCGATAGCCGGGTGGAATTCCCACGAGGTTATCGACCCATGCATTCAGCGCCTGCCGGCGGCGACGGCGTGTTCCGCCGTCCCGATGAAATCCGCGATGCTTATCGCGATGACAGTGTGGCCCGGGACTACGTCGCCGGCCGCTTCCGCGAGCCCCTCGGGGCTTTGCTGCACGACCGTCAGGTCACGGCGGTCCGCCGGCTGCTGGCCGAACTGGCACCCCGCCGCGTCCTCGAACTGGCGCCGGGGCCGGCGCGGCTCACGACCGACCTGGCCCCTGGCTTCACCGGCCGGGTCGTCGCCGTGGACGCCAGCTTCCAGATGTTGTCGGAGGCCCGCCGCCGCCTGGCGGCGGGCGGCGACGCCGTGCAGTTCATGCAGGGCGATGCCTTCCAGCTCCCGCTGCGCGGGCCCTTCGACCTCGTCTACACCTTTCGCCTGATCCGGCACTTCGCCGACGCCGACCGGGCGCGCCTCTACCGCGAGCTGCACCGCGTCCTGCGGCCCGGCGGACTGCTGGTCTTCGACGCGGTCAACGAAGTGGTGTCGGCGCCGCTGCGGGCCGCCTCGCCCGACGCTTACAAGCATTACGACGCGTTGCTGCGCCCGTCGCAGATCGAAGCGGAACTCCGCGAGGCGGGGTTCGAGGTCACCGCCCTGGACGGCGTGCAGCACCGCTTCGGGCTGCAGTCGGCCATGCAGGTCTACGTGGCCCCGCGCTCGCGGCCGCTGGCGCGGGTGCTGATGGAGGTTGCGGAGAACACCGGCGGCGAGCCTCTCGAGTGGATCGTGACATGCCGCCGGAGGTGACCTATTGGACCGGTGTCTGGCGCCCCGGATTCGAAGCCCTGTCCAACGAGGTCGCGACCGTGCGCGCGGCGCTGGCGCCGGGAGCGCCGGTGGTGTCATTCTCCGGCGGTCAGCGCACGAAACTGGCCCTCGGCGACGGCGTGATTATGCTGTCGCTGCGGCGGCGCATGGTGCTGCGGGCCCTGGCCGTCGGCATTGAACCGTTCGGGGCGATCACGCACGCGTGGGGCGCCATCGACGACTGGAGCTTTCTGCGCTCGCTGGGGCGCCGGCCGCTGCTTTTCACCGTGGCCTTCGATGCGGAGTTGCGGGACCCGGCGCACTATGCCGGGGTGTCCCACTTCGTCACCGAAAGCGAGGGTCTGGCCCAACGGCTGAGGACCGTCGGGGTGAACGACGCGCACCTCTCGGTGGTGTATCCCGGAGTGGACCTCGCCGTGTTTGCGCCGCCGCGGGGCCAGTCGGCGCAGCCGGAGCGGCTGCGCGTCGTGTTCGCCAGCGCCCCGGCCCACGTGACGGAGTTCTCGGATCGGGGCATCCTGTTGCTCGTCGAACTGGCGCGCGCCTGTCCCGAGATCGAGGTCGTGCTGTTGTGGCGCGAGTGGGGCGACGGCGACGCGGCGACGCGCGCCTTCAACGCGCTCGAATCCTCCGGGCAACGTGACGCGGGAGCGGCTCGGCACGCGAACCATGGCCGAGGTCTACCAGGCGGCGCACGTGGTGGCTTGTATTTACGCCGACGGCTTCGGCAAGACCACGCCGAACTCCGTCGTGGAAGGCTTGGCGTGCGGCCGCCCGGCGATCGTCGGCCGGGCCTGCGGCGTCGCCGACCTGGTGGTGGCCGCCGGAGCCGGACACGCGGTCACAACGCTCGACGAAGCCGTGGCGGCGATGCGGGCGCTGCAGGAAAACTGGGTTGCGGCCTCGCACCGCGCCCGCCAGCTGGCCGAGCGGCACTTCGCGCTCGAGACCTTCGTCTCGGCCTATCGGGACATCTATGCCGCGCTCGGGCAGCGCCGCGCGACCGGGCACGCCATCGCCGGCGAGCGGATCCGCGTGACCGTGCGCCCCCGTGGCGCCGCTGAGGGCGCGCCCGGCGAGCGCCAACCGGGCTAGCTGACGGCGCGCGCGCCCTACTTGACGATCAGCCGTTCGCCCGGCAGCGCCGGGGTGTGCGCCGGGAGCCGCCGCGCCTTGGTCGCCTGTTCGAAGGCGTAGCCCAGGCCGAGGAGCTTGCCCTCGGTGAACGCCGTGCCCATGAACGAGAGGCCGACCGGGAGGCGGTCGCTCGTGAAACCCGCCGGCACGATCAGATCGGGGAAGCCCGACAGGTTGGCCAGGTTCGAGCCCGACGCCGACCCGCCGCCGGGCACGTCGGGCGGCGCGGCGATGAGTTCCGGCCGGCGCGACGAGGTCGGATAGACCATCGCGTCCAGCTTGTTGGCCGCAAACACCCCCTCGAGCGTCGTGCGCACGAGCGGCAAGCCGTGGTCGCGCACCGCCACGTAGCGGTAGTCCTCCATCGTGCCGCTGGCCGCTTCGCGCTTGAACAGCGTCCAGCGCGGCGGATTCGGTCCGGCGCCGTCGGGCCCCGTCGACGACAGCTTCTCCGACCGCTCGATCATCTCCGCCAGCGTCTTGGGGAATCCCGGCTTCAGCGTGGCCAGGTAGGCGCCGATCTGGACGGGAAATTCGGGGTAGCGCACGGCGGTGTAGAACTCGCCCTTGGCATCGAGCAGCCATTTCGGGAAGCGCACGTCCACGACCGTGGCGCCGGCGGCGCGCATGGCGGCCAGCGACGCTTCGACCACCCAGTCCACTTCCGGGTCCTGGCCCATGAAGTCCCGGGCGATGCCGATCCGCGCGCCCTTGAGCGCGTCGGTGTCGAGGTGCCTGGTGTAGTCGGTCTCGACCCGGCCTTCGCTCTTGCTGGTCGCCGGGTCGGCGCCGTCCACGCCGGCCATGATGCCGAGGGCGACGGCCACGTCGGCGACGTGGCGGGCCATCGGCCCGCCGGTGTCGAAGCTGAGCGCCAGCGGGATGATGCCGTCGCGGCTGAGCAGTCCGAGCGTCGGCTTGAGTCCGACGATGCCGTTGGCCGTCGAGGGGCCGCGGACCGAGCCGCCGGTGTCGGTGCCGAGACCGAGCGCGGCGTAACCGGCGGCAATCGCCACGCCGGTGCCGCCCGACGAGCCCGACGGCGACCGCGTCGGGTCGTGCGGATTGTGCGACTGCCCGCCGAGCGAGCTGAAGGCCCCGCCCGAGGCGAACTCCGACAGGTTGGCCTTGGCCAGGATGACGGCGCCGGCCTCGCGCAGCTTCTTCACGACGTAGGCGTCGTCGGGCGGCACCGAGTGTGCGAGCAGCACCGATCCGCCGGTGGTGGGCAGGTCGAAGGTGTCGAAGTTGTCCTTCAGGACGACCGGGATGCCGTGCAGCGGCGACCGCTTGCCCTTGGCCTTGCGCTCGGCGTCGAGGGCCCGCGCCTGTTCGAGCGCTTTGGCGTTCAGCGTGATGAGCGCGTTCAGCTTCGGGCCCTGGTCGTCGTAGGCCTCGATGCGCGCCAGGCTGAGCTGCACCAGCCGCTCGCTCGTGAGCGTGCCCGCGTCCATGGCCGCGCTGAGTTGCGCGATGGTGGCCGAATCGAGATCCAGCGGCTGCGCCGCGGCCCCCGGCGGCGCAGCGAGCAGAGCAACGGCGAAGGTCGCGGCAAGTTGCAGGCGGAACATCAGTGGAAGTGTCCGTGCTCGGGGGACCACACCTTGCCCGGCACCGCCGTGGCCGAGGCGTCCTCGCCGTAGGAGAAAACGCCCGCGGCCACGCCGCCGAGGATGGCCGCGGCGACCAGGGCGATGAGCACCCGGGTGGTCCAGGTCGACGAAGCGGTCTTGGCCGCGCAGCAGTTCTTGGACTTCTTGCCGCTGCCGCACGCGCAGAGATCGTTGCGGCCGGGCTTGGTGTGACGCGACATGCTGACCCTCGCTTCCTGGTGGCGGCGCCGGCTGGCCGGCGCCGGATCGATCCTCCGGACCTGCCGATCCTGTCGATCTCGGCGGGTCGGGTCAAGTGACCTTCGTCGTATCATGCCGGATCATGACCAAGACCACGTCGATTCGTCGCATCCTGGGCACCTTGCTGCTCGCCGTCGTCGCGCTGCCGGTTGCCCCCGCCCTCGCCCAGACCTTCGAGCCCACCGTGGGCCAGGCCGGCAAGGACGTCGTCTGGGTGCCCACGCCGCAGGCGCTCGTCGAGAAGATGCTCGACATGGCCAAGATCACCCCTCAGGACCTGCACTACGACCTCGGTTCCGGCGACGGACGCACCGTCATCACCGCCGCCAAGCGTGGTGCCCGCTCCTTCGGCATCGAATACAACCCGGACATGGTGGCCCTGTCGCAGAAGAACGCCGCCGCCGCCGGGGTCAACGGGCGCGCCACCTTCGTGCAGGCCGACCTCTTCGAGACCGATTTCTCCAAGGCCAATGTGGTCACGCTGTTCCTGCTGCCGTCGATCAACATGAAGCTGCGGCCCAAGATTCTCGAGATGGCCCCGGGCACGCGCATCGTCGCCAACACCTTCACCATGGAGGAATGGAAGCCCGACCAGACGGAAACCATCACCGGCGATTGCGTGAGCTGGTGCACGGCGCTGCTGTGGATCGTGCCGGCCAAGGTCGACGGCGAATGGCAGGTCGGCTCGAACACGCTGACCCTGACCCAGACCTTCCAGATGCTCGAGGGCACCCTCGGCGGCCAGCCGATCGCCGATGCCAAGGTCACCGGCGACGAAGTGTCGTTCACCGTGGGCGGCGGGCCGCGCTATACCGGCCGGCTCAAGGGCAACACCATCACCGGCACCACCGCCGGCGGCAACGGCACCAACGGCGGCACGTTCACGGCCACCCGCAAGTAGACTGGCCGCGCGGTGCGGCCTCGAGGAGTCACCCATGACGCCGTCGGCACGCGTTCACGACCGCACTCACGCTGGTGGCGGGGCTGGTCTTGGTGATGCCGCGGCTGGGTGCGCAGGCCACCGAGTATCCGCATGCCTTCCCGCGGAAGGGCGTCACGCAGCTCATCGACAATCCGCGGGTGACGGTGTGGGAGGTGAACTGGCGCCACGGCGACGAGCAGCCGGTGCATCGCCACCTCTACGACATGGCCGGTGTCTACCTGCGCTTCGGCACCATCACCGTCACCGATCTCGAAGGCAAGGCCAACACCGGCGCCGAGTTCCCGGTGCCGCGGCCTTATTTCCAGGTCAAGGGCATCACCCACCGCGAGGAAGCGCGCGCGCCCGGCACGCCCGAACGGCTGGCGATCATGGTGGACCTGAAGGACGCGGTCACCGACACCATGATGGTGGACGACCCCGAGCCCTCGTCGTATCCGCGCGAGGGCGCCCGGAACGTGCTCGAGAACCAGCGCGTGCGGATGTGGGACTACACGTATCCAGCCGAGCGGCCCGGCCGAGAAGCGCGTCTATCGCCACGACGTCATCGAAGTGGTGGTCAGCGGCGGCACCGTTCGGGTGACCGGGGTGCAGCGGCAAGCCCGAGACGCGCGTGCTGGCCGAGAAGCAGGCGCGCTACATCACGCGCGGCACCGTCCAGACCGAGCAGGCGGTGAGCGGCACGCCGCGGGTGATGGCCATCGAGCTGAAGTGACGGGTCGGCCTAGAACGTCTTGCGCGCGACCCACTCGCGGTAGAGCGAGTCGGTGACGACGTAGGTCGGGCCGTCCTTCATCACCACGTCCTGCTTCACGAGCGCGGTCAGCGCGGCCTGCACGCTCGACGCGCCCGAGAGGCGATGCTTCGTGCGCACGTCGGCCGACAGCATCTCGCGCCCGTCCTCGAGGACCAGGGCCCGCAAGCGCGGCGCGCTGGGCCAGCGTGAGCCGCTGCCACGACTCCTCGAACATCGTGTGCTGCTCGTCGAGCAACCGCGTCAGCGTGCGGTGCAGGTCGTCGAGGCCCACGGCCCGCCGGCCGGCTTCGTGCACGTCGTCCCACGCCTCGTGCGCCAGGCGCTGCACGTCGTAGGGGACGTTGCCGGCCAGGTCCACGATGGCCGCGCCGAGCCCCGGTTCGGGCGCGATCCGCGTGCTCTTGAAGCGCTGTTCCAGCCAGTCGCCGAACTCGTCCGGGTCGATCTTCTGCAGCCGCATCACCGGGCCGGCCTTGTAGAACGGCCGCTTGGGCGTGAGCATCTTCTCCATCAGCGACGGTTCCGAGCCGGCAAACACGTAGCCGACCTGCCGCTGGTCCTGCACGGCGGCGCGCAGCGCCTGCTCGACGTTGCCCTCGTCGAACGACTCGACCGCCTGGAACTCGTCGAGCATCACGGCCATCCGCTGCTTGCGGGCGGCGGCGATGCGGGCCGGCAGCGCGAACACCTCGGCGGCCAGCCGCGCCGTATCGCGGGCGGTGCGGACGGCGGGGAAGGCCAGGCTGAAGCCGGGCTCGCCGCTGCTCCTGGCCTCGAAGCGCACCTCGGGCCGCACGCTGTCGAGCAGCTCGCTCGTCCAGCGGCGCAGACGGCCGGCCGGGGTCTCGGCGGCCACCAGGGCGCGCGCATACGATTCGAGGAACCCGACATAGGAACTGGAGGCGGCCACGGTGACCTCCACCGTGAGCACGCCCTCGCGCGCCAGGCTCCGGAGCACGTCGCGCACGAGCGACGATCTTGCCGTAGCGGCGCGGCGAGATGAGGAACACCTTCTGCCCGGCGGCCAGATCGCGCCGCAGCCGGTCGCGCTCGATGACGCGGTTGGCGAAGGCGTCGGAGGTGACGATCTCGCCGTAGACGAACGGATTGGTGGGCGGCGCCATTACGTCATTATACGTAATGATTACGTAGATCGACGTAGCGGCCGCGGCGCCAGGGCTAGCGGCCGGCCAGGGTCAGCCGCCTCAGCACTTCGGCAGGGCCGAGCGCTCGACGCCGAGACCGAAGGCGGGGCGCAGATAGGTGCCCAGGATGTTGCCGGCAAAGGCGCACGGCAGCCACAGCCAGCCGTGCAGGCTGCCCGAGGCGATGCCGCTGAAGTACGCGCCGATGTTGCAGCCGTAGGCGATGCGCGCGCCGTAGCCGAGCATCAGCCCGCCGGCCACGGCGGCCGCGAGCGACCGGGCCGGGACGCGCCACACCGGCGCGAAGCGGCCGGCCAGCAGGGCCGCCAGCATCGCGCCGAGCACGATGCCGACATCCATCACCGAGGTGACATCGCTGAAGATGCTGCCGCGCAGGGCCGCCACCTGTCCCGGCGACGACCAGTACGGCCAGGTCTCCACCGGCACGCCGACGGCGGCCAGCGCCTTGGCCCCCCACAGCGCGAACGCCGAGGTGACCCCCCACGGACGTCCGGCGAGCAGCAACGTGGCCAGGTTGACGGCGGCGAGGCCGACGGCCCCGGCCACGAGCGGCCACGGTCCGCGCAGCCAGCGCGAACGCCGGGCCGGCAGCTCGCTGTCGACGAGCCGACCGAACTTCCGCTTCTCGACCACCACCGTGAGCGCGCTGATGACGCCGAACACGGCCAGGCTCAGCGCCAGCGCTCCCACCGGCCCGTAGAGCGACACGAGCGAGGTGGATGGAAAGGCCGGCAGCGAGCCCCAGAACGACGTGTGCGCCGTGGCCATCACCGACCCGGCGATGAACGCCAGCAGCGTGACCACCATGCGCGTGCTGCCGCCGCCGACGCTGAAGAGCGTGCCCGAGGCGCAGCCGCCGCCGAGCTGCATGCCGACGCCGAAGATGAACGCGCCGACGGCCACCGGCGTGCCCGGCGGCTGCACCAGTCCGTAGAGCGTCAGGCCGAACGCCTCGCCCTGGGCGAGCAGCGGGAAGAACACGGCGCAGGTCACGGCCAGCATCAGCATCTGCGCGCGCAGGCCCTCGCCGCGGCCGTCGGCGATGAACACGCGCCACGCCGACGTGAAGCCGAACGCGGCGTGATAGAGCACGAGACCCGCGGCCGTGCCCACGAGGAACAGCGCGGCCAGGCGCCAGCCGTTGGCCGCATAGAGCTGCCATGCGGCAAGGGCGATGGCGGTGGCGGCCAGATAGGGGCCGGGCGAGTAGGCGCGCCGCTCGGCGTGGGCGAGCGGACCGGCAACGGACGACACCGCCGAACTCATATCGAGCCATCCTGCCGCCTCCGGCCGGGCGGGTCAAGCACGCTCGGCGGCGTTCCGCCGCACGAAGGCTACGCGGGGACGGTGGCGTTCTGCAGCACGAACGTCGCCACGCGGTCGCCGATCATCAGCGCCGCCGCGTCGGGCGGCGCGTTCACGACGTCGGGCATCACCGCGGCGCCGGCCACCCGCAGCCCGGCCACGCCGTGCACGGCCAGCGTGGCGTCGACGACGGCGGCGCGATCGGTGGCGGGGCCCATGGCGCAGGTGCCGGCCAGGTGGCCGCGGGCCGTGGCCACGGCCCGCACCAGGCCGGGCAGCTGGTCGGCGCCTTGGGCGGCGGCAGTGGTGCCCGTTTCCTCCCCGCGGAACCGGTCGAGGGGCGAGCCGGTCATGAACAGCCGGCGCCAGCCGCAGGCCCTGGACCAGGGCGGTGACGTCGGCGTCGGTGGCCAGGGGGTTGAGCGACAGGCGCGGCGCCGCCCTCGGGTCGGCCGACGCCAGCGTCATCGTTCCGCGGGACGACGGCCGCACCAGCGTCACGTCGAGGCCCAGCTCCCGCGGTCCGCCGGCGCGGGGCGTCACCAGGTCCATCTGCAGGTCCGGCGGCGACGCGCTCAGCGACACGGTGAACATGCCGGCGCTGACCGTCGAGGCCGGCAGTTCCTGCAGCGCGGCGTAGCGCAGCGGCAGGCGCAGCTGGTCGTGGAGATTGCCGCCGACGCCGGCGCGATCGACGACCACCGGCACGCCGAGGGCCCGCAACTGGTCGGCCGGGCCGATGCCCGACAGCATCAGGAGTTGTGCGGCGCGGGCCGGGCCGGCGCCGAGAATCACGGAGCGTTCGGCGCGGATGAGGTGACGGGCGCCGCCGACGACGTACTCCAGGCCCACGGCGCGGCCCCTTTCGATGACCAGGCGGCTCACGTGTCCGCCGGTCACCAGCGACACCGTCGCCCGGCCGCGGAGGGGCGCCAGGAACGCCGCGGTGAAGGTGTGGGGACGGTCGTCGGTCATCGCCTTCTGGTAGTAGCCGGCGACGCTCTGCGAGCGCGGGCCGTTGAAGTCGTGCCGCGAGTCCTGGCGGAACCCGGCCGGACCGGCGGCCATGAGGAAGGCGCGATGGGCCGCATGCGGATCCCAGCAGTGTTTCACCGACAGCGGCCCGTCGCCGCCGCGTGTCTCGCTGGCGCCCGCCTCATAGGTCTCGATCCGCTTGAAGGCGGGGAGCACGTCGGCAAAGCCCCAGCCCGGATTGCCGCGGTCGCGCCAGCCGTCGAAACAGCCCTGGTGCCCGCGCGTGAAGGGAGGCAGGTCGGCCACCGCGGTGTCCTCTGCCGGCCCGGACGGGCGGGCCCACGGCAGGTCCTCGTCCACCAGCACGACGCGCACCGCGGCATCCTGCGCCAGCCGGAAGACGGCCGCGCAGGCGGCGGCATCACCGCCGATGACGACGACGTCGGCGGCGCCGGGCAGGGGACCGGGCGGCTGAAGGCGGCCGAGCCCGCGGCCGAACGGGACGGCTCCTGCCGCCGCCAGGAAATCGCGTCGAGTGAAGCCGCCGGCCGTGGTCATGGTGCGCCCACAGTACTCCGAGCGGCGACAAGATTTCGGGATCGCGCCCGCCCCCGACACGGTCACCCCGGCGCAGGAGAAGGCCGTCGAGGCGCTGCTGCCGCTGGCCTTCGCCGGCGTCTAGCGTCCGGGCGGCCTGGGCGCGGGCCGCGGTTCGAGCACCAGCGTATTGCCGACATACTCGGTGATCGACAGCCGGCAGGATGGCGCCTCGCCGATGAAGCGCGTGGCGTGCCAGGTGTTGGACGGCACGTAGACGACATCGCCCTCGCTGGCGATGAACGGCGGCTGGCCCTCGAAGGCGTAGCGGATCTTGCCGGTGAAGACGAGCCAGGCCTCGGCGCTCTCGGGATGGAAATGGCCCTTGTCGGTGACGTCGAGCGGCGGCATGTTCTTCTCGTAGCCGTAGATCACCAGCATCTCGCTCTTGTCGTCGCGCACGAAGCGGCCGCCGGTATAGGCCGGGTTCTTCGCGCCCTCCTCGTGGATGTTCACGTGCGGGCGGTTGAACTCGTCGTAGCGGCCCGGCGTGCGATTGATGGTGGCCGGTGTCCACGCCGCGCCCGCCGGCGGGGCCACGGCCGGCGGCGTCGCGCTGTCGGCCACGAAGTAGGTCTTGGCGTTGGCCACGTTCAGCACGAAGCGCAGGCTCGGGGCGGCGCCCACGGTCTCCACCGAATAGACCGTCTGTCGCGGCACGTTCACGATCGAGCCGCGCGTGACCGTGAGCGGCGCCTGCCCCTCGATGGTGACCCGCACCTCGCCTTCGAGGATGGCGAACCACTCGCGGGTGTCGGGATGGAAGCGCGGGCTCTGCACCGTGCCGGGTGCGGCGGCGACGTACTCCGCCATCAGCCGGCCGTCGTCGAAGAGCGGCTCCCGCCATGACGCGGTGCCGGCGTGCCGGGCTTTGACGTCGGCCACCTTGATCCAGGGCCGCAGGCCGGGAGGATAGGCCGGCAGGGTCGTGGGCTTCGACGCCCACACCGCCGTCGGCACGGGCCGCGGGCCGGCAACGGGCGGCGGCGCCGGATTCTGCGCGTGGGCGCCGATGGTCAGCGCGAAGGGGAGCGCGACGGCAAGGGCGGTGCGCATGCGCGCATTGTAACGGGGCCTGTCACCGTTACAAGTGGCAGGAATTGCCACGGCGCAAGTTGTAACGGTGACAGGCCCCGTTACAAATCAAGTCAACGTCCGGCCGCGGGTTTCCGGGCCGAGCCACAGCAGCGCCACGCACACCACGCCGGCGGTGACGATGCAGTAGGACATGGCGACGCGCAGGTCGGTGCCGCCGTCCTGCAGGCGGCCGATGAGGAACGGCGCGTATGAACCGATGCCCACGCCGGCGTGATAGGCGAAGCCCGTGCCCACCCCGCGGGCCTCGGTGGGGAAGCGCTCCGACAGATACCCCGGCACCATGCCCCAGGCGCCGGCGGCGAAAAAGCCCATCATCCAGGCGCCGAGCAACAGCACCGACGGGTTGGTCGAGAACAGGTAGAGCGGCACCGACAGCAGGCCCACGACCATGCCCAGCGTCGCCGAGCCGCGCCGCCCGCCCCAGCGCTCCGACATCGCCCCGAGCACGACGGCGCCGATGAGCCCTCCGGCATTCAGCAGCAGCAGGAACTTCAGCGGCTGCAGTTTCAGCGTCGAGAGCAGCGTCGGATACCAGAACGTCGTCGACTGGTAGACCGACACGAACGCCCCCATCAGCAGCGAGGTGTGCAGCGTGACCCAGATGAGGTCGCGGTCGAAGAGCCGGCCGAGCGACAGCCGCTCCTTGCTGCCACTGGCCAGCAGCGCCTTGCGGCGCTCGAGCCAGATCGGACTCTCGGGCACCGTCCACATGATGAAAAAGATGACGACGGCCGGCAGCACGCCCGACCACAGCATGATGCGCCACGCCCATTCCGGCTGGTGGCTGACGTAGGGGTAGCCGAGCTGATACACCAGCGACGAGAGCAGGAACCCGAGCGAGTAGCCGCCTTGCAGGAAACCCGAAGCGATGCCGCGCAGATGCTGGGGCCAGTGCTCGAGCGCCAGCGGCATTCCGGCCGCCCACATCCCGCCCATGCCGATGCCGAAGAGGCCGCGGAAGGCAAACAACATCACGTAGGTGGTCGAGGCGCCGCTCAGGAACGCGAAGAGCGAGTACCACGCGATCGAGAACAGGATCGGGCCCTTGCGCCCGTAGCGATCGGCGAAGGTGCCGGCGCCGATGCCGCCGACCACGCGGAAAAGCAGCGTGACGGTGCCGAGCAGGCCGGCCAGGCCCTTGTTCACCGAGAAGCTCTGCTGGATGTCCACCAGCACGAAGGTGAGGATGGTGAAGTCGAACGCGTCGAGGACCCACGCGGCGAAGGTCGTCAGGAACGCCTTCCACTGGGACCTCGAAACCTGGCGGTACCACGGCTGCAACATGTGCGGTGAATCCTATCAGCCCCGGCTAGAATGGGCGGCCGGACCTTCCCGGCGACATTCGAAAGGACAGGCCATGACCTGGGCCACCGTAGGCGCGGCGACACTTGGATGCACCCTGGCCCTGTGGGCCGCCCCGGTGTGGGCGCAGGCCGTGGCCGGCCCGGAGAAGGCCCGCGCGGTGGCCGGTGACCCGGGCATCTCGTCGCTGGTCGTCATCGACCAGGGGCCATTCCGCGTGTTGCGCGACTACGCCGAGCCGGGCGCCGTGCGCCGCATGCACAACCACGCCGACGCCACCTACCACGTGTTCGTGCTCATCACCGGTCAGCTCCAGTTGACGGTGCAGGGCGAGCCGGCCGTGGACGTCGGCCCGGGCGAGGCGCTGTCGCTCAAGGGCGGGGCCATGCACACGTTCACCAACACCGGCAAGGTGACGGCGACGATCGTCGAAGTGTTCGGCAAGGGCCCCGCGGCCGCCGCCGACCTGGCCCTGGCCCGGGCCATGGCGGAAGCCCTTGCGCCGGGCGCCCCGCGTCGTTGATCCTAGGAGGCGGCCCCGTTGATCCCCGAGGATCGACGCGTGGCCTGCCGCCGCCCATCACCGTCCCCGTCGTAATCGTCAGCCCCGGGCCTCGAGCCCCGAGCCCCTGTTCTTATGGCCAGTCTGATTGAAGCAATCGAAATCAAGCGCAAGACGTTCTTCGAGTTCGAGGGCGCGCCCTACCACTGTATCGACGTGGAGGTCTCCAAGCCCACCGCCCGCGGCGGGCAGACCCTCGTGCGGCTGAAGATGCGCAATCTGCTGTCCAGGGCCGTGTTCGACAAGACCTTCAAGGCCGGCGAGAAGTTCCAGGAGCCGGACCTCGTCCAGGTGCCGGCCACCTATCAGTACTCCGACGGCGACGCCTTCTTCTTCATGGAGGACGGCACCTTCGAAACCCTGTCGCTCACCGCCGACACGATTGGCGACGACAAGGGCCTGCTCGTCGACAACGTCGTCGTGAAGGTGCAGAAGTTCAACGGCAACCCCATCGCGGTCGAGTTCCCGGCGCACATCGAGATGACCATTGCCGACACCGAGGAAGGGGCCCGCGGCAACACCGCCAGCGGCAGCGTCACCAAAGTGGCCGTCACCGAGACCGGTCTGCAGATTCACGTGCCGCTCTTCATCAAGACCGGCGAGCGCGTGAAGGTGCATACCGAGACGCGCGACTTCGCCGGCCGCGCCTGAGCTAACCGCCGACCTCCGCGCGGACGCTCTGGTTCTTGCTTTCGGCCGCTGGCAGCGCCACCGCCGCCCTGGTAGGCCAGCAGCATCGGCGCTCCGGACCGGCGCCGTCTTGGCCGTGCCGAGCACGACGTCGGTGCAGCCCTGACGCCCCCAGGCGCCGCTCGAAGGCGCGAACATCGCCGGTTGATCGCGCAGGAACTCGACCTGCTGTTCAGGCGTGAGCTTGACCATGCCGGTGCGCTCGCGGCCGTGCAGCGACGCGAAGACCCGGCCGTTGGCGCGGAAGTCGGGATGGCCCATGTGGGCCCCCTCGACAGCGCCATCGAAGCCGAGGGCGATGGCGCGAAAGTCGTCCTCGGTCATGGCGGAACCCCTTCCCGTGAGTGTGGGTCAGAATAGTGCCATGGAACGTGCCGACCGGACCTTCTTCGCCTGGAACGCCGTCGTCTCCACGGTGGCGGTGGCGTTCATCGCCTACATCCTGCGGCGCGATGCCGGTCCCAGCGGCACTCTCGATCTCTCGTTCGTGCCGGCGCTGAACGCCACCTGTAACGCGCTCGCGTCGCTGTGCCTGATCACCGGCTACGCCGCCATCCGCCGCAAGGCGGTCAACCTGCACCGCCTGTGCATGGTCACGGCCTTCGCCCTGTCGGCGGTGTTCCTGGTCGGCTACCTCTCCTACCACTACGTCCACGGCGACACGAAGTACGCCGGGACCGGGCTGGGCCGGGTGTTCTACCTGAGCGTGCTGGCCTCGCACGTCATCCTGTCGATTGCGGTGGTGCCCGGCTGCCTGACGTCGTTCTACTTCGCCTTCACCAGGCAGTTCGACCGGCACCGGCGGCTGAATCGCGTCTTCCTGCCGGTATGGCTCTACGTGTCGGTCACCGGCGTGCTCATCTACTTCCTGCTGCGAGCCTGACGCCTTACTGCCGCGGGCCTGACGCCGTCAGCGCGACCCGACGCCGCCGGAGCGCGTCGGACGCCCTCGGCGTGAGGCCAGCGCGGACCTCCCATCCAGCCCGGCCGTAGCCGGCTGGACGCGGCGATTATGAGATCTGGTCTCATGATGGTTAGAATAGGACCGGTTTCGACATGCTGCCCATCACGCCTCTCCCCGTGACCACCGCCCTCCCACGTCGCCGGCCGTGCCGCTCAGCAGCGTGCCCGTTGGCGCCGTGGCCACCCTGCACGAAGTGCGCGACGCCGAGTCGCGCGGCGTGCTGCGTTCGCTGGGCCTCACCGACGCCAGCGTGATGCGGTTGTGCAAGGCCGGCGATCCCTGCATCGTGCAGGTCCGGGCCACGCGCATCGGCCTCTCCAACGCTGTCGCGCGGCACCTGTATGTCGTGCCCGAGGCCGACGTCCAGAAGTAGCCGCGATGTCCACGGCTGTCGCATCCGCCGTCGAGCCCCTCGTCGCTGCCGCGCCCGTACGGCGCATCGGCCTCATCGGCAATCCGAACACCGGCAAGACCACCCTCTTCAACGTCCTCTGCGGCGCCCGCGCCAAGACCTCGAACTTCCCGGGCACCACGACCTCGGTGCGCAGCGGGCGGTGCGACGCGGCCGGCGCGCTGCCCGCCCTCGACGTCCTCGACCTGCCCGGGGTCTACGACCTCGACCTCGAGGTGCCGGAATCGCAGATTGCCGCCACCGTGCTGGCCGGCGGCCGCGGCCCCGTGCCCGACGCCGTCGTGGTCATCGTCGATGCCTGCAACCTGTCGCGCAACCTCGTGCTGGTGGCGCAGCTGCTGGCTCGCGGCACCCGCATGGTGCTGGCGCTCAACATGGTGGACCTGGCCGGCCGGCGTGGCATCGTCATCGACGTCGCCGGACTGTCGGACCGCCTCGGCGTGCCGGTCGTGCCGCTGGTGGCGCGAAGCGGCCGCGGGGTGGACGAGCTCCGCCGCGCGCTCGATGGCGAGCAGAGCGCCCGGCCCGCGGATCTCCCGTTGCTGACCGCACCGGCCCATCACGCCACCGAGTGGGCGCACGCGGTGGCCACGTCGGTGACCTCGGGCGCCGATCCGGCGAATCGGCACGACTTCACCGAACGGATGGACCACTTCCTCACCCATCCGTTCTTCGGCCTGCTGGCGTTTGTCGGGATCATGGGCGGGCTCTTCTGGATCCTGTTCGCGCTGGCGACCGTGCCGATGGACCTCATCGAGGCCACCTTCGCCCAGCTCGGTCAGCTCGTCGAGCGCGTCATGCCGGCGGGCCCGGTGCGCGATCTGGTGTCGCAAGGGATCGTCGGCGGCATCGCCGGCACGGTCGTGTTCCTGCCGCAGATCTGTCTGCTGTTCTTCCTCATCACCTTGCTCGAGGACACGGGCTATCTGGCCCGCGCCGCCTTCGTGATGGACCGGTTGCTGGCCAGGTTCGGCCTGCCCGGCCACGCCTTCGTGCCGCTGCTGACCTCGCATGCGTGCGCGCTGCCCGGCATCATGAGCACGCGCCTCATTCCGGATCGCCGCGACCGGCTGGCCACCATCCTCGTGGCGCCGTTCATGAGCTGTTCGGCGCGCCTGCCGGTCTACGTGCTGCTGACGACGCTGCTCTTTGCCGGCAACGCCGCGGCCGCCGGTCTGGTCTTTGCCGGCTGCTACCTGCTCGGCGCCGGCGCCGCGCTCTTCACCGCGAAGCTGTTCGGCAGCACCATCCTCAAGGGCCGCGCCCGGCCGATGATCCTGGAGCTGCCTTCCTACAAGCGGCCCTCGATCCGCAACGCGCTCTTCACCGCGCGGGATCAGGGGATGGCCTTTCTGACCACGGCCGGAACGGTGATTGTGGCCATCTGCGTGGTGATGTGGTGGCTGAGCGCCTACCCGCGCGTCGACCCGCCGGCGCAGGCCGTGGCGCTGCGGGCCGCCGCCGCGGCGCCCGGCGTGCTCCCCGACCAGGCCGCGGCCCTGACGACGGAGGCCGAGGTCCTGGAAACGCGCGCCGCACAGGCCGGCAGCTTCGCCGGACGCATCGGCCACACCCTGGAACCGGCCTTCCGCCCGCTCGGCTTCGATTGGCAGCTCACCATGGGCGTGCTCACGAGCTTCCTGGCGCGCGAGGTCTTCGTCTCGACCATGTCGGTGCTGGCCGCGGGCCAGGCCGAAACCGAAGTGGACGAGGGCGTCGTGGCCCGCATCCGCGGCATGACCCGCGATGACGGCCGGCCGGTCTTCACGCCGTCCACCGCTGCCGTCGGCGCTGGTGTTCTTCGTGCTGGCGATGCAGTGCCTGCCGACGCTCGCGGTGACCCGCAAGGAGACCGGCAGCCTCAAGTACGCGGCGCTGCAGCTCTTCTACATGTCGGGCTTGGCCTACGTCGTGGCGTTCGTGCTATACCAGGGGCTACGCGCCGCGGGGGTGGCGTGAGAGCGCGATGATCACCATGGACCTCGTGCAGCATGCGATCGTGACGCTCGTGGCCATGGCCGCCGTGGCGGTCCTGCTGCGGCGGCTCGTCGGCGTCGCCCGGCCCGGCGCCGGCGCCGCGCCGGCCTGCGCCAACTGCCCGTCGAGCGCCGGCTCGTGTCAGGTCGGCGAGCCGCCGGCCGCCACGACGGCGGCGCCGGCCACGCACCCGCTCGTGCTCGTCCGGCCGTCGCGCCGCTAGCCGGCCGCGCCGTTCGGCCATCGTCTCGCGCCCCTGCCGTCGTGCCAGCTCGCGGCCGTCCAGAGATGTCGGAGGCTCGCCATGCGATGCTCGTCATCCCCGCCATCCCGCCGTCACCGCGATCACCATTCCGGGCGCGCAGACGGCCCGTGGCCGCGCTCATTGCCGCGGCGCTCGCCGCCACGGTGCTCGTCCACACGCAGGCCGCCGATGAAGCCGACCCGCAGCTGACCGCGTCGGCGCTGCTCGAGGAGGCGCTGCGGTCCGGCCCGAACCACAGCGTCGCCGAGGCCGTGCGCACGCCCGGCCACTTCCACGTGTTCACGGTCACCTCGCCGTTCGGCACCTTCGAGGCCGAGGGCACGGCCCAAGTGGCCGTGCGCATACAGGAGGTGGCGGCCCTGGCCGCGCTGCACGAGCTGTCGCGGGCCGGCGTCTTCGCGCGGTCGGCCGGAGAGTCCCTGGTGAAGGTGGGCAGCGGCGTCGTCGGCGTGGTCAGCGATCCGGTCGGCACGGCTCAGGGCATCGGCGACGGGGTCAAGCGGTTCGGCGTGAATCTCGGACGCCGCACCAAGCGCGCCGTCGACCGCCTGACCGCCACCGACGAGACGAGCGGCGGCGACGCCGGCGGCGGCAACCCCGCGGCCAGTGCGGCCAAGAGCATCTTCGGCATCAATAGCGCCGGGCGCCGCTGGGCCCAGCGCGTCGGCGCCGATCCGTACACCGCCAACCCGGTGCTGCGCGAGGCGCTGGAGCGGGTCGCCGCGGTGGACGTCGCCGGCGCCATGGCCGCCAAGGTGGCGGTGCCGATTCCGGCGCTCGTCGGGACCACGGCCGACGTGGGGCAGCTCGTGTGGGGGCGCGACCCCGAGGAACTGCGCAAGCTGAACGAGGCCCGCGCCCGCGAGGCCGGCGCCTCCCAGGACGGGGCCCGGGCGTTCTTCCGCAATCGCGCCTTCACGCTCACGATGCAGACCCGGCTCGTCGCCGCGCTGCACGCGGTGACCGTGCCCGGCTGCGGCGACTACCTGGAGACGGCGGCCGAGGCCGCCGATGGGCGCGAGGCGCTGTTCTTCGTGGAGAGCGCGGAGCTGCTGCAGCGCCACCACGAGGCCTCGCGGGTGGCGGCCGTGCTCACCGATTCGCGCGCGATGGTGGCCCGGATGCCCTCGGGCGAAGTGGTGGCCCTGCTGCCGCTCGACTGGGTCCGGGCCGCGGCGGCGACGACGGCCCAGTTCCGCGAGCTGGGACGCCGCGCCCGCGAGGAACTGGGGGCGACCTCGCTGCGCCTGCGCGTCACGGGCACGGTCACCGAGCAGGGCGCCGTCGCCCTGGCGGCGGCCGGCTGGCGCCAGTAGCGCGGCTCGCGCCCCCGCCCGCGGCGCCGCGGCGCTGAAGCGCTGAAGCCTGAAGCGCCGATTATGGCGCTGGTGCGGCCCGGCCCCCCGGTCAGCCCGGCCCGGTATCGTAGGCGGCCGGGTCCACGGGCGTGGAGAGGCCGGAATAGTCGGGCCCGGCGCCGCCGGCCAAGCGCTGCATCTTCCGCCCCAGCCACACGGCGTTGATGGCCGAGAGGCCGGCGATCACCATCGCCACCGACGAGATCCCGGCGATGCCCGCGCCCAGAGCGGCCAGCGGTGCAAACGCCCACGCGCCGATCTGATCACCGGCGCGGTAGACGACGGTGTCGATGAAGGTCTTGGCCTTGTAGCGATCCCCGCGCGGCACCACGGTGAAGAGCACCTCGCGCGCCGGCCGCGCCACGGCGAAGTTCCCGGCCCGGCGCAGCACCTGGAAGGTCATCAGCACGGCAATGCTCGGCGCCAGGCCGAGCACTCCGAAGCCGACCACGCTCAGCACCGGCAGGAAGGCCAGCGCCGCGGCGACGCCCCAGCGCTTGACCGCGCGGCCGGTCGCGAAGGTCTGGGTCAGCAGGGTGAGCACGTTCACCGCGAGGTCGACGTTGGCGAAGAACCTGGTGCGGGCCGCCCGATCGGTGAGCGTGACATCGACAATCGCCGCCTGCTGGAAGTAGAGGAACGTCGTGAGGACGGTGAAGAACAGCATGTTCAGCGTGACGTTCAGCAGGTAGGGGTCGGAAAACGCGCGCCGCATGCCTTCCCAGATCGAGCCGCCAATGGCGTGCTCCGGCACCGGCGCCGCGGCCGCGCCGTCTTCCTCGCGTGTGGCCGTGCGCGGCAGGGCGAACAGCCGCCGTGCCGCCAGTGCCGCCACCTCGAGCAACGCCGCCGACACGAGCAGCAGATTCGCCGAGCCGATCGGACCGACCAGCCAACTCGTGAGCGCCGCCCCGGTGATGCCGCCAATCGTGCCGCCGGCGCCGATGAAGCCGAAGAGGCGCTTGCTCTGGCCCGGGGCGAACACGTCGGCCATCACCGACCAGAAGATCGACACGACGAACATGTTGAAGATCGACGTCCAGATGAAGAAGGCCCGGCCGATCCACACCTGCTGCGCCGGCGGGCCCCAGTGGAGCAGCGCGAAGAACGCCACCAGGTTCAGCGCGAAGAAGCGATAACCCCACGAGACGAAGCGCGCCCGGGGCCACCGCGCCACCAGATAGGCGAACGGCGGGTTGGCCAGCAGCATCCCGGCGAGCGAGCCGGTGAACAGCCACGGCAGGTTGGCGACGCCGCCGGCCACGCCCATGTCGTCGCGGATCGGCCGGATGACGTAATAGGCCGAGAGCACCGCGAAGAAGAACAGCCACGACCAGGCCACGGCGGCCAGCTCGTTCGGACGCACGTCGACGAGTCGCTGGAGCCACGAGGCTCGCGCGGACGTTTCGCCGTGGGCCATGCCGGCGGTCGTCTACGCGCCGGGCAGCGCGTCGACGAAGTCGGCCATGCGCTTGCGCATCGCCTGATCGGGCAGCCGGCCGACGCCGCCGCCGAGGTTGTCGACCATGTTCTTGGCCTGGCTGGTCGCCGGCGTGGTCACGGTGATGGCCGGGTGGCTGACCACGAACTTCAGGAAGAACTGCGCCCAGGTCTGCGCGTCGAACTCCTTGGCGAAGTCCGGCACCGGGCGGTCGGCCACGCGCTTGAAGAGCCGGGTGCGGCCGAACGGCGCGTAGGCGAACACGCCCATCTTGCGCTCCTGCGCCAGCGGCAGGATGGTGGCTTCGGCGTGGCGGTTGTCGATGGCGTAGTCGACGCCGATGAAGTCGAGCGGCTCCTTGCGCATGGTCTCGACCAGGCCCTCGTACTGGCCTTCGAAGGTGGTCGTCAGGCCGATGTAGCGGACGCGGCCCTGCTGCTTGTAGTCGCGCAGGATCGGAATCTGCACGCCGACATCGCCCATGTTGTGCACCTGGATGAGGTCGATCTTCGCCTTCTTCACGCGGGCGAACGACGCCTCCACCTGCGCGCTTGGCCGCGGCCGGGTCGGCCTTGCCGCTGCCGCGGCCGGCGACATTGAGCTTCGTCGCCCAGAACAGCTTGTCGGCGAGTCCCAGCTCGTTGACGATGCGGCCCGAGGCCTCCTCCGAGGCGCCGTAGCCGGGCGCCGTGTCGAACACGGTGGCCCCGCCGGCCACGAGCGCCTTGAAGACCTCGCGCAGGGCGGTCAGATCCTCGCTGCGCGCCACCGACGCGAAGGTCGCCGAGCTGCCCAGGCCGATGACCGGCAGCTGCTCGCCGCTCGAGGGAATGGCCTTGGTGTTCATCTTGCCTTGGGCCAGCAGCAGGGCCGGATCGAAGGTCAGCGAGGCGCCGGCGCCGAGCGTCAGGGCCAGCCAATCACGGCGGGTCAGCAGGTTGGTCATGATCTCTTCCTTTACGCGTTCAGCCGACGCCCCGCGTCCGGCGTGCCGGCACGGGCGCGATTCGGCATTGTCCACCGCTGGCAGCCGGGCCACCAGACTATTCCTCATCCGGTCCGATACACTCCATCCCACCGCCGCCCCGGCGCCGAGCGCGCCTACTTCGCCAGCGCGACGGCGTCCTTGTCGACGAGCTCGCCGTGCCGGACGTTCTCGTAGCGCTTGCCGAGCAGGTAGGCGATGGGGAACCACAGCGCGGACATGACGATTCCGGCCACGGCCAGGCCGCTGACACCGTAGGGCAGCACCGCCGCGCTGAGCCACGCCGAGGTGACGTCGCCGAACCGGTAGACCACGGTGTCGATGACGTTCTTGGCCTTGTACTTGCTCTCCTGGTCCACCACGGTGAACAGCATCTCGCGGCTGGGCTTGGCCACTGCGTATTCGGCGAAGCGGCGCACCACCTGGATGGACCCGAGCACCAGCAGCACCGGCGACAAAGCCACGGCCAGGAACGCGAACACCATGATGAACGGATTCAGCAGCAGGCCCGCGGTCACGCCGAAGCGCTCGATCAGCCGCCCGGTGCCGAAGAGCTGAAGAAAGACGGTGCTGCCGTTCACCGCCAGGTCGATCATCGCGTAGGCCCGCGTCCGCGCCTCGCGGCTCTCGAACGCCTTGGTGATGAGGTCGCCGAGCTGGAAGTAGATGATCGTCGAGATGGTGGTCATCAACAGGATGAAGAGCGCGATCATCAGCAGGTAGGGCGACCGGAACAGCAGCGTGAAGCCCTCGGCCGGATGGCCGCCCAGTTTGCGGTCGAGCGTGGTGCTCTGCGCGTCGCCGCCGATCTCGCGAAGCCGGCGTTTCTCCTTCTCCAGCACGCGCACCAGCCAGGCGGTGACGAAGAACCCGCCGGCCGAGATCAGCATCAGCGTGTTCGTGCCGACGGCGTTCACGAGCAGCGCCGCCAGGGCGGGACCGCCAATCGTGCCCACGGTGCCGCCGGCGGCGATGAACCCGAACAGCCGCTTGGCCTGGACCCGCGAGAACGTGTCGGCCATCAGGCTCCAGAACACCGAGATGATGAGCACGTTGAAGGTGCTCACCCACACGAAGAAGAGCGCCGCGACCCAGCGGTCCTGCTGCTGTTCGACGGTCTCGAACAGCCCGAAGAAGGCGAGCATGGTGACCGCGATGAACCCGTAGACCCAGGGCAGAAAGGTCGAGAGCCGGATCCGCGAGGCGAGAAAGGCGTAGACCGGCGCGAGCACGAAGCTGAGGACGAACGTGCCCGTGTAGAGCTCCTGGAGGTTGGCGACGCCGTACACCGTGCCCATGGCATCGCGGACCGGGCGCACGATGAAATAGCTGCCCATCAGCAGCGCGAAGTAGACGAACGACACGGCGACCGCCTTGACTTCGTCCGGCTCCACCATGGCGACGGTCTTGAGCAGGCGGGCGAGAGGCGACGGCGGGGCGTGGATCATGTCAGTTCCGGTCGGTGAACGCGGGCGGCGGACGGCGTCAACCGAGGCGCGTTCCTTATAACACCTCTATACGCCGCGACAGGCAGGCGGCGCTTACCGGCGCATCAGCGAGGCGTGACCGGGGGTGGAGTCTGGGGGGAGCTATCGCGCCTGGAGGGTCACGGTCCGCGGCGCCAGCACCGCCGAGCTGGTCGGGCCGTCGCCAGGCCTCGAGCCCGCGAGGGAGGCGTGTGAGCCGAGCCACGGAAGCAGGCACCGCTTCCGTGGCTCGTAGGTGTGGGCGGATTAGAAGCGGAAGGCCACGTTGAAGCGGACGTTCCGCGGCCCGTAGACCTGCGCCGGCGACGCGAACTGGGGCAGGGTGTTGATGGCCCCGGCCGGGTCGCCGTTCTGGCGCAGGTTGATGGTGCCGCTCAGCGTGCGGGCGTCCCAGAAGGTGTTGACGTTGGTCAGGTTGTTGAAGTCGACCGACGCCTCGAGCTCGCGGGCGCCGCCGAAGCGCTGCGTCTTGAACACGCGCAGGTCGCCGACGGTGCGGCGCGGCAGGCGGAAGGAACCGAGCGGCTCGACGTTGACCGTGCTGATGCCGCCCACGGTCTTGGCCACCGCCACCTGACGCGTGATCGGGATGCCGCTCTGCGAGTTCAGATTGCCGGCCAGGCCGATGTCCCACAGCGGCAGCACGTAGGTGCCGGTCATCTTGAACTGGTGCGGCCGGTCGCCGATCTGCCCGTTGAAGTTGGTGTTCTGCCCGGCCAGCGGCCCGGTCACGTTGATGAGCGTGTTGGGGTCGACATTGACGCTCAGGCCCTTCAGGCGGCTCTGCGCGAAGGTGTAGCCGGCCACCATCTGCCACCGGTTCGACATGCGCTTGGTGGCGGTGATCTCCAGGCCGTCGTAGGTCTGGCGGTAGCTGCGGTCGTTGGTGAAGTAGGTCTGGTTCAGGGCCGTCGACGTCCGGTTGTAGAACTGGAACGTGCCGTCGTCGCCGGTGCCGAACACGCCGTCGCGCCCGGCGTCGGGGCGAGTCGTGAGGAACGTGTCGAACGGGTTGGCCGGGTTCGACGTGGCCTGGGGATTGCGTTCGAGGCGGTGGGTGTAGACGGCGCTGAGGCGCAGGGCCGGGAAGAGCTCGTGATCGATGCCGCCCGTGAACTCGTCGGTGTAGGGCCGCAGGTAGTCGGGATCGACCGAAATGGTCGACGTGTCGACGCGCGAGATGACCGGGTTGCCGGTCTGCTCACCGAGCTGGAACTTGCGGTCGCCGTTGAGGTCGTTCCACTGGTACTGCTCGGAGTAGTTCGCGTTCGGGTTGACGCCGTCGAGGATGCCGCCGCCCGAGGCGATCTGGTAGTAGTAGCGGCCGACCGCCGCCTTGAGGGCGGTCTGGCCGTTGCCGAAGAGGTCGTAGGCGGCACTGAGACGCGGGCCCACGGTGGTCCAGTCCACGACATTGCGCTTCTCGTCGAACGAGCGGGCGAGGTTGGGGAAGTAGCGGCTGGCCGGGCTGGTCTGCTCGGGCAGGTAGCCTTCGATCTTCTCCCAGCGCAGACCCGCCGTGACGGTCAGGCGCTTCACCGCGAAGCTGTCCTGCGCGTAGAGCGCCGTGGTGTTCACGGCCGTCTTCGTGAAGAAAGGCGTGGCAAACAGCGTGACGTTCTGGGCCTGGCCGGTGGCGCTGCTGTAGACCGGCTCGACGTCGTCGACGCGGCTGACGCGGTTCTCGACCGGCGAGTGCGAAAGGTCGAAGCCGAACTTGAACTCGTGACGCGCGCCCAGGAAGTCGTCGAGGTAGTACTGGCCGGTGGCGTTGCCCTGGTAGCGATCGCGCCACCGCTCGGTGCCGGCGAAGTAGTTGCGGGTGCGGATGTTGGTGGCCGAGTCGAGCAGCGTCTGCTCGCTCGTGTTCAGGTAGGTCGGGAAGAAGATGCGGTTCAGCCCGATACGCGCGTCGACGAAGAACTTCTGGGTGATGACCGAGTTCCACAGCAGCTGGTAGATGTCGAACACGTCGTCCTCGTTCACCGTCGATTCCTGCACGGCCAGGTTGGAGGCGATGAGGAAGCGCTGCGGCTTCTTGTAGTACTGCCGCGAATACAAGCCGGTCAGGCGGTTGTTCTGCGAGATCTGATAGTTGGCGTTGAGCAGGCCCGAGGTGATGTCGGTCTTGTCGAGCACCAGGGTCGAGAAGGCCGCCGGCACGTTGACGTGCACGCGCCAGTCGCGGAACGACGTGAACATGCGCAGCTTGTTCTTGATGAGCGGGCCGCCGGCGCTGACGTTGACGTCCGACACGAAGTCGACGGCGTTGGTGGAGGGCCGGAAGCCGTACCTGAGCAGGTCGTCGTCGATGTTCTGCGTCTGCGTCTGGTCGCCCAGCCACGCCGTGGTGATGCGGCCCTTCCACGCCTCGCCGCCGCTCTTGGTGACCATGTTCAGGAACACGCCGCTCGTCGGCACGGTGATGTCGTGCGCGCCGGTCGAGACCTGGATGTCGTCGAAGGCGTCGAAGTCGTAGTAGAAGCCGGCCGCGCCGATGGCCGCCGGGTCGCCGACGTTGATGCCGTTCAGGTAGCTGGAGTTCTGGGCGCTGGTCGTGCCGCGGGCGTTGAACACGCCCTGGAGGCCGCCCGAGGTGCCGCCCACGTCGGGGCGGGTGATGAGCAGGCTGGGCACCTTGTACTCGACCAGCGACCAGATGTCGCGGCCGCCGGGCGTGCCCTGGAGCAGCTGCTCGCCGAGATTCACGCTGGTGTTGGCGCTGGTCGTGTCGATGACCGGCGAACTGCCGGTGACCGTGACCGTCTCGGCCACCGTCGCCAACTGCAGCTGCAGGTCGAGCGGCACGGTGCCGCCGACCTGGACCGCGACGTTCTCGCGAATCACCGTCCGGAAGCCCTGCAGTTCGACCTTGACCGAGTAGATACCCGGCTGCAGTGACGGGAAGCGGTTGACGCCGCCGCCGTCGGTGACGCCTGACGCGGTGCCCGAGACGAGCACGGGACTGGTCAGCGTGACGGCCACCCCGGGCACGGCCGCGCCCTGGTCGTCGGTGACCCTGACCAGAATCGATCCCGTCTGCATCTGCGCCCCGGCTGGACTGGCCACCGCGGCCGCCAGCGCAAGCGCCGTAATCAACACCCTCACTCGAGTCATGAACTCTCCTCCGAAAACGCGAATCGTCTTACACAACGCATTGAATCCGCGCGTCGCATGGCCCGAAGGCGGGCAGCGCGTCGGCGCGGTTCCTCCAGCAAAAACCGCCGACCGGTCCACGACCGGGGCTGGGCCCACTGGAGACACCATGAGACAAGCAATCCGATTGCCGTGCGCGCGGCCGCGCGGCGTCCGCCGTTGGCGCGTCTCCGCCAGCCGGCTGGCGGCTCTCGACGGAGCGGTCGAGATCCCGTATGTTCTTGTCGGGCCGCGTCAGTCGCCGGCCAAGGAGCGTGAACGATGAGATCGAAGACGTGGGCGGGAGCCCTGCTCGGATTGGGACTGATGCAGACGGCGCTGATGGCGCAGGCGCCGGCGCCGGGCGCGCCATCGGCCGCGCCACCGCGTCCCGCGCTGACGTTGACGACCACGGCGTGGCCCGACGGCGGACCCATTCCCGTCAAGTACACGCAGGCCGGCGAACAGGTGTCGCCGATGCTGGCCTGGACCAACGTGCCGCCCGGCACGCAGAGCTTCGTGCTGCACATGCGCGACCCGGACGTGGCCCGCAACAAGACCGCCGAGGATCAGGTGCACTGGCTCGTGTGGGGCATCCCCGGCACGGCCACGGGCATGGCCGAAGGCCAGCCCAAGGGGCCGACCCTGCCCGACGGCAGCCGCCAGATCAGCGCCAGCGGCGAGGTCTACCGCGGCCCCGGCGCGGCGGCGAGCGGCCCGCTGCACCACTACACCTTCGAGCTGTTCGCGCTCGACACGAAGATCGACGTGCCGGCTGGCGCCGATGCCTGGGTGACGCGCACAGCCGTCTACAACGCCATGCAGGGCCACATCCTCGGCAAGGCCGTCTACGTCGGCCTGTTCCGGCGCCCACAGTAGAGCCGCCGGCTCCCGCCTGAAATCATTCCCGGCGGAAGACGTCCTACCTACGTGCCTGTCCGCGCGCTGATGTTGTTGCTCGCCGTGATGATCACGCCGTCACTGGCGGGCTGCGTCGGCACCCAGCCGCTGCGCCTCGACGCGCCCGTGGCGCCGTTGGCGGCGTCAGCCTGCCGCACCCCCCTGGCCGGGTCCGCCCTTGCGGCCGGGCCCGCCATCGCCTGGCTCCAGCCGGGGCAGGCCCGCGACCGGGCGGCGCTCGAGGCCTGGTGCGGCGCCACCGGCCGGCCTGTCGTGGTGTCCCGCCCGGAAACGGTCGGGCCCGCCGCCGTGGCGGCAGACGACGAGCTGGCTGTCGTCTCGTGGAACCTCCACGTCGGCACCGCCGACCTGGCGTCGATGGTGGGCGCCCTGCGCGCCGGCCGCCTGACCGGGGGCCGTCCGGTCACGCGCTTCGTCCTGCTGCTGCAGGAGGCCTACCGCGACGACGACACCGTGCCGGTCGAGCTCGGGCCTGGCCTTGCCTTCGCCGGCGCCCTCGGGCGCCTCGCCCACGGCGCTCACGAGCGCACCGACGTCGTGGCCCTGGCCAAGGCGCTCGACCTGGCGCTCTACTACGTGCCGTCGATGCGCAACGGCGCGCCGGGCGAGACCCGGGAGGACCGCGGCAACGCCATCCTGTCCACCGAACCGCTGTCGAACCTCGCGGCCATCGAGCTGCCCTTCGAGCGGCAGCGCCGGGTGGCCGTCGCCGCCACCGTCACCAGCCGCGACGCGGCCGGTGCGCCCTTCACCTTCCGCGTGGCCAGCGTGCACCTCGAGAGCACGGGCTCGGCCCGGCGGCTGTGGCTGATGGTCAGCGGCGCCCGCGTGCGTCAGGCGCGCGGCCTGCTCGAGGCGCTGCGCCCGCACGAACGCTTGATCGTCGGCGGCGACTTCAACACCTGGTTCGGGTTCTCGGACGAGACCTACCAGACGGTGGCGGCGGTGCTGACCGATGCCTCCGCGGCCGACCGCCGCCGCACCTTCGGACGGATCTTCCGGCTCGACCACCTGTTCTCGAAGATGCCGGACGAGTGGTCGGTGGAGGCCCGCCGGCTGGACGACCGCTGGGGCTCCGACCACTATCCGTTGCTGGCGCGCGTCCGTCCCGTTGTCGCCGACGCTGGCGCCGTCGACGATGGTCGGGCGCCCCGCCACTAGGCCCGGCTCCACCTCCGTTCCCGGCCGCGCCGGTTCGTGAACCGCGCCTCCGGGCGCCGGCTCGGCCCGGTCAGGGCTGCGTTTCGGTGGGCGCGAGCGAGGCGATGAGCTCGACGATGGCTGCCGGGTCGGCTGGTTTCACCAGGTGGTGATCGAAGCCGGCTTCCCTGGATCGCCGTCGGTCCTCCGCCTGACCCCACCCCGTCAGCGCCACCAGCACGACCCGCTGTCCCCACGGCTGGGCGCGAATCCGCCGCGCCGTCTCGTGGCCGTCGAGCAGGGGCATGCCGATGTCGAGAAACACGAGATCGGGTTGGTAGT
This sequence comes from uncultured Acidobacteriota bacterium, assembly GCA_963834325.1. Lineage (GTDB taxonomy): Bacteria > Acidobacteriota > Vicinamibacteria > Vicinamibacterales > UBA2999 > CADEFD01. The sequence continues at coordinate 799,346 of CAWIBL010000011.1, read as the reverse complement.
CCTCGGCCACCTCGAGGGCCTGGAGGCCGTCGTGCGCCAGCCGTGTCTCGTGGCCGCCGACCGTGAGGATCATGCTCAGCAGAGCGGCGGCGTCGGCGTTGTCGTCCACCACCAGGATGCGCCGACGGAGCGGCGTGGGCGCGGCGCTTTCAGCCGAACCCGCCGGCGTGGCCGCCCCCGGCGCCGCCACGGTGGGAATCCGCACCACGAACTCGCTGCCGCGTCCCGGCCCGGCGCTCCGGGCGGCCACGCTGCCGCCGTGCATCTCGACGATGCGTTTGACCAGGAACAGGCCGATGCCGAGCCCGCCCTGCGAGCGAGGGCCGGGGTCGCCCTGGCGGAACATCTCGAAGATCGCCGGCAGGCTGTCGGCGGCGATGCCGACGCCGTGGTCGAGCACCCGCACGACCGCGTCGGCGCCGTCAACGGAGACCGAGAGCGCGACGGGCTGCTGCCGGGCGCTGTACTTCGCGCTGTTGTTCAAGAGGTTGGCGAAGACCTGGGCCAGGCGGGTGCGATCGGCGCTCACGAACACCGGCGAGTCGGGCAACGTGAGGTCGAGACGCTGCTCGGCCGCGGCCAGGAGCGGCCCGTTCGTCTCGACGGCGTCGCGGACCGCGTCGGCCAGATCCATCGGCGCGCAGCGCAGCTCCGTCTTCCCGGTGGAGATGCGGGCCACGTCCAGCAGATCGTCGACGAGGCGCACCATCTGCGTGACCTGGCGTTCGATGATCTGGCGGGCCGCGCCGGCCGCCTCGCCCTTGCCGCCGGTGAGTCGCAAGACGTGCAGGCCGGCGGTGATCGGGGCCAGCGGGTTGCGCAGTTCGTGGGCGAGCGTGGCCAGGAACTCGTCCTTGCGCCGATCGGCTTCGTGCAGCGCCTCGACGGCGCGGCGCCGCTCGGTGACGTCGATGCCCAGGCCGTAGAGCATGGCCGGCGTGCCGTCGGGCAGGTAGACGGCGCGGCCGCGGCCTTCCATCCAGCGCCACTCGCCGGACTTGTGGCGGAAGCGGAACTCGACCTGGTAATCGGTGCGGCTCTCGACCGCGGCGGCGATGGCTTGGGTCATGGCCCTGAGATCGTCGCGGTGGACCATGGCGTAGAACGCGTTCTCGGAGCCCCCGAAGCCGCCCGGGGGCAGGCCGACGATCGCTTCCAGTTCGGGGCTCCACCACACGTCGCCGGTCGCGACCTCGCGCGACCAGGCGCCCATCCGTCCGGCGCCCATGGCCAGGGCCAGCACGTCGCGGCTCTCGCGCAGGGCCGAGGCCGCCCGGGCGCTCTCGACGGCAAAGAGCGTGCGTTCGGCAATCTGCTCGAGCAGCGCCGCGTCGCGCGGGTCCCAGTCGCGGGGCACGCTGTCGGCCATCACCAGGATGGCGACGAGGCGGCCGGACCGGGTCAGCGGCACGCACACCATCGCGACGATCTGCATGCGGGCGAACGTCGTGGACGGCAGGGCCCCGGCGGCCAGGGCGCTGACGCGCACGTCCTCGATGATCGCCGTGCGCCCGGCCCGCAGCTCGGCCAGCATCGTCTCGCCGAAGACCCCGAGCGGGTAGCGTCCGGCCACCGTCGGCACGTCCCTGGTGAAGCCCTGCGTGATGACCACCGAACCGGCGTCGAGGTCGACTTCGCCGTAGGCGCAGCGGGTCACGCCGAAGTGCTCGCCCACGCGCGAGACGGTCTCGAGCATCACTGCGCCCGGGTCGGCCAGCCCGCGCGTGGCGTCGTGAATCGACACCAGCAGGCGCTGCTCGTGCTCGTTGCGCCGCCGCTCGCGCTCCGCCACCTTGCGCAGGGTGATGTCGCGCGCCACCATCGACGTGCCGATGACCATGCCGTGCCGCGAGTAGACGGGCGACACCGTGAGGCTGACATCGCGGCGCTCGCCGCTCTTGGTCACCCGGGTGGTGTCGAGGTGATCGACGCGGCCGCCGGCGCGGATGCTTTCCAGGATCTCGCGTTCTTCCTCCACGCGCTCCGCGGCAAAGAGCATGGCGACATCGCGGCCTATCGCCTCGGCGGCGGTATAGCCGAACAGCTGTTCGGCGCCGGCGTTCCACGAGGTGATCGTGCCGCCGAGCGTGGTGCTGACGATCGAATCGCCGGTCGAGGCGACGATCGCGGCCAGGAGGGCATGCGCTTCGACCTGCTGCTCGAGCTCGAGATTGGCGGCCGTGAGCGACTGCTGGCCGCTCTCGAGCCGCTGCCGCGCGCGCCGTCCGACTTCGCCCAGGGCGATGATCGAGCCGCAGGTGAGCAGGAACACGCTGACGGAGAAGAACCCCGGCAGGGCCGGCCGGCCCAGGATGGCGCCGTCGCCAGGGATGAAGAGGAAGTCCGCCGCCAGGAACGCGAGCACCGCAGCGAACAGCGCCGGCTTCCAGCCGCTGTACCACGACGAGAACGCCACTGCCGAGAACGCGGTGGCCAGCGGGAACGCGGTGCCCATCAGCGGCGTCAGCAGGAACCGGAGCAGCATGGCTACGGCCACGGCCAGCACGGCGATCCCGTAGTCGCGGAGCGTGGGTGCGTAGCCGGCCGGAGTCGTCACGCTCGACCTTCCAAGATTCCATCTTGGTGTGGGCGCGTCATGCCTGTCCAGCCGTTTGCCGGCCACGGTTCAGTCACCGGCGCACCACGCCGATGCCGTTCTCCACGGCGATCGTCGTGCCAAGCGGCGTCGACAAGGCGCGCAGCCGCTCGAGGATGGCGGAGCCCACCGGCCCGGCGGCCAGAGCCGGCCGGCCCCGCTGCGTGGCATCCTGACCGCCCCCGAGGTCGAGCGGATGCAGTTCGACGCGAACCACCCGACCGTGGTCGAGCCGCACCATCGCCATCGCGCTCTGCCACCAGACCCCGTCCGAGAAGTCGAGTTGGCGCGGTTCCTCGCCGGCCAGCGGAGAGCGGACGTCACGCGCATGATCCTCGAACTCATCGGCGGCCTCGGCGCGCAGGCCGCGGCCGGGGAAGACGAGGTTGCCGAGGCTGTAGAAGATGGGCCGCTCCCGATAAAGCTCGACCCCACGCAGCCGGTGCGGCCCGTGGCCGTGGACGACATCGGCCCCGGCATCGACGGCGGCGTGCGCCAGCCGGCGCAGCACCTCCGCCACCTCGTCGACACGGTTGCCGGGCTCGTGGGCGTGCACGCTCACCACCACCACGGCCGACCGGCGCCGAGCCTCGCGCACCGAGGCCTCCAGCCGCGCCACGTCGCCGGCGTCGGCCACCAGCGTCATGCCGCCGACGTCTCCTTGCGCCACCGTCACGCCCATGAGATTCCAGGTCACGCCGTCGGGATTGCGCGTGAGCACCGCGGGGGGAAACGCCGCGACCAAGGCCGCGAATCCCGCCGGGTCGACGGTGAGCCGGCGCGTCAGGCGGATGCCGTTCACGCCCGGCCGGCCGTTGATGTCGCCGCTGCGGGCCGTGGCGCCGGCCCCCGGCGCGTGTGAAACGGCCACCGCCACCAGCGCCACCGTGCCACCAGGAACCGTGACGTAGACGGGCTGGCGCGCCGCATCGAGGTTGGGGCCGGCGCCGGCATGCACGATGCCGGCGGCGTCCAGGTGGGCCTGCGTCAGGGCCAGGCCCTCGGCGCCGGAATCGAAGGCGTGGTTGTTGGCCAGCGACATCGCGCCGAAGCCGAGACGGCGAAGCTGTGCGGCGGCCTCCGGCGCGGCCCGTGGCCAGCGCGGCCGCCCGTCGGTCGCCTCGGAACCAGGGGCCGCGACTGCCAACTCGAAGTTGGCGATGCCGAGCGACGCGTTCCCGGCGAGCGCGGCCACCGCCCGCAGCGAGGCCGCGCCCAGGTCCAGGGGGACCGCCAACGCGGCGTCGCCGGCGAGCGCCAGCACGATCTCGCCCGGCGCGTCCCGGCCGGGCGCGGCCGGCGGCGCCCCGCGTCCTGAGGTCGAGAACCAGGCCGCCAGCGCCGACAGCGCGGTCAACGCCGCGGCCAGTGCCACCCGCTGACGCCGGGACGGCTGCATGGTCACGCCAGGAGCAGCCGCTGGACGAACCAGAAGACACCGAGGCTGAGGACGGCCGACGACCCGGCCAGGGCCAGCGGGGCGTGCCAGCGCGTCTGCCTCGTCCACCACACGAGCGGGAGCACCAACGCCACGAAGGCCAACTGTCCGAACTCGACCCCGGCATTGAACGAAAAGAGCGACAGGGCCAGGGCCCCGGGCGCCAGTTCCAGATCCCGCAACACACCGGCAAAGCCCAGACCGTGCACCAGCCCGAACAGGAAGGTGATGCGCCAGCGCCGCTCGTGCCGCTCGACGAGCAGGTTCTCGACCGCCACCCAGGCGATGCTGAGGGCAATCAGCGACTCGACGAGCACCGCGGGCAAGGTCAGCAGGCCCATGGTGGTCAGGCCCAGCGTGACGCTGTGCGCCACCGTGAAGGCGGTCACGATCTTGATGACGTCGGCGACCGACACGGCGGCCAGCAGCAGGACCGCCAGGAAGGCCAGATGGTCGTAGCCGGTGACGATGTGGCCGACCCCCAGGGCGGCGAAGCGCCGGGCGGTGGCCAGCGGCGCGGTCGTGCCGTCGAAGGTCGCGCGCGGCGACGCGCCGTCGAGGACCGCCTCGCGTCCGACGTCGCCGATGGTCGCGTGGACGAAGTGACGATGGTCGGGTTGGGTCAGGGCCGGCAGCGTCGATTCGAGGGTGAGGAGGCGCACGGGCGCGGCGAACGTGAAGTCGAGATCCAGGCGCAGCGTGCCGTCATCCCCGACCCCGTAGCGAGTCAGCACGACGCTGGCCGGGCTGCCGGCGTCGGCGGACACCCGGTAGTGCTGCTTGAGCGCCGCAAAGACCGCGGCGATGGCGGCATCGACCTCTTCGACCGAGGCCACGCCGTCGCCATCGGCATCCACCGGCGGGCCCTGGTGCAGATCGGTGGCCCCGATGGCGATGGCCGCCCGCACCGAGCGGCCGTGCACGGTGAGCCGCGACGTGCTGCGCGAGAAGTCGTGCGCCGATACCGCCGCCGCGGCGGCCCACGCGGCGACGAGCGCGGCCGCGGCCGCGCGCCCTGCCGCCGGCATGCTACGACGCCGGCAGGGTGACGATCCCGACGCCGTCGCGGTATTCGATCTTCGTGCCCCAGGTCGCCGAGAACTTGTTCAGATCGTCGATGATCTTCTGGCCCAGCGCCGGCGCCGCCAGGATCGGCCGGCCCCGCTGCGACCGCGGCTGCCCGTAGCCGAGCGAGATGGGATGAAGCCGCAGTTCGGTCATGCGGCCGCTCAGGAACGTGGGCATGGCCACGACCGATTCGAAGATATAGGGGTCGGCGGGGAAGCCGATGGTGCCGTTCTTCGTGCGCTCGTCGTTGAAATCCCCGACACCCGAATTCCGGGCCATGCCGAAGGGCTCGTAATTCTCCGGTGGCTGGCGCAGCAAGGTCTCGTTCTGGAAGATGAAGTCGCCCAGCGAGTAGAAGATCGGACGGCCCTTGTAGAGCTCGATGCCGCGAAGCACGTGCGGGCCGCTCGCCGTCACCACGTCGGCGCCGGCGTCCACCATGGCGTGGGCAAAGGCCACGAAGAACTGCGGCGGAACATAGCGGTTGCCGCCGTTCTCGTGCGTGTGCGACGAGACGATGACGTAGTCGGCCTGGCGGTCGGCATTGCTGACCACCTGCGCCATCGCTTCCACGTCTTCCTTGAGCGGTTCGGTCCGGGTCTCCGCCTTGTCGCCGACGACGAAGTGGCGGCCCATCACGGTCATCTCGGTGGCCGAGGCGCCCGCCGCGCCGCCGCCCCGTCGCCGCCGCCGCCGCCCAGGCTCACGCCCGCGCCCTTCAGCGCCGCCTGGAGCGCCTCGAACTGCGCCTTGGTGACGACGTTGGTGGTGCGGAAGCGCAGCGGCGCCAGGCCCGGCCGGGCCTTGGTGTCACCCCAGGAATCGCCGGCCCGGCTCGGGTCCGGGAACGAGGACGACACCGACACCAGCGCCACCCGGCCCTTGTCGGACTCGTAGTAGCGGGCCTCGCGGGCTTCGCGCAGGCTGTTGCCGAACCCCGCCCCCACCAGTCCGGCGGCGCGCACGTACTTGTCGGTGAGCTGCGAGCCCTCGACGCCGTAGTCGTTGGTGTGGTTGTTGGCCTGCGCCACCATGTCGATGCCGGCCCAGACGAGTTCCTTGGCCAGCGCCGGGTCGGCGCGCATGTAGGTGCCGCCGCTCTGGGTCGCCGGATACGGCTCGTAGTCGTGGAACAGCATCTCGAGGTTGGTGAACGCCACGTCGGCGCCGCGGACCAGGTCCATCAGCCTGACGAACTCCGGCTCCTTGTGGGGCGAGAGCGGCTGCACGATGATCGAATCGCCGGTGATGGCCATGGTCATCGGCCGTGGCGCCGGCCATTGGTGCGGCGGCGGCAACTGGTCTGGTGCGCCGGCGCCACGCGCCGAGACCCCGGGCCAGGCGACGAGTGCGGCCACGCTCACAAGGGCGGCGGCCAGGCCCCCGCGGTAACGACGGATCATGGAAACCTGCTGCACAGGGCCACCTCTAGAAATCGAAGGTCACGCCGAAGCGCACGGTGCGCGGCGGCAGGATGTCGTTGACCCGGCCGAAGCTGACCCCCGACACGTAGGTCGCGGCGGTCGGCGCGTTGGTGTTGGTGAGGTTCAGCGCGTCCACCGCCAGGTTCAAGCGCTTGCCGCCCCACTGGAACTGCTTGGCCAGGCGCGCGTTGAAGGTCACTTGCGCGGCCTCCTGCTGCGAGCCGAACGGCTCCAGCCGGATGCTCTGCTGCGCCAGCTGCCGCAGCGGCGGGCCACTGGCGTCGGTGGCGCGGAAGACATAGGTGCGCTGCCCGTAGGCCCCGTTCAGGATCTGCACGATGCCGCCGACGGTGATGTCCTTGGGGAAGTTGTAGTTGCCGTTCAGCTTGAAGTTCAAGCGCCACTTGTCGTCGAGATCGAAGTAGTCGTCGTTCGGGCTCTGCGGTATGCCCACCAGGTAGCGGTGGTACTTCGTGGCGGTGTAGGCGGCCAGCAGCGACCAGCTGTCGGCCAGCCGCCGCGTGATCGACCCTTCGTAGGAGGCGTAGTAGTCGTCGCGGCCGGACGGTCGGTTCACCACCTGGTTGCCGACAAACGACGCCCCGCGGAAGGCCGGGTCGAAGTCGTAGATGGTCACCCGGCCGCCGTCGTCGCCGGTGCCGAGTACGCCGTCGGCCCCGGGGTCGGTCCGCTCGATGGGGATGTTGAAGGCGCTGTAGGGGCGAAGAACATTCACCGTGTTGAAGTTGTCGGTCGAGTACTTGAGGACGTAGAGGCCGCGCACCGCCAGGTTGGGCGCCACTTCCACTTCGAGCGAGGCCGTCGCTTCGTGGACCGCCGACAGCTTCAGGTCGGGGTTGAGGCGGTTGTTGGCGGCGCTGCCGGTGGAGAGGAAGTCGGGGCCCTGCAGGTCGAGATTGACCTCCCCTGGCTGGTAGCGGCCGTCGCGATTCAGGTCGTTCCAGCGGAACTGGGTGCTGAAGGTCGCAAACTTGTTGTAGTCGGCCGACAGGGCGGCCTCGGTGTTGAACTTGCCGTAGGTGGCCTTGGCCACCATCTTGCCCGAACCGGTGACGTCCCACGCCAGCGCCGCGCGCGGCGCAAAGCGGCCCCACGTGCCGACTTCGACCTCGGGGAAGGTCTCGGCCCGGGCCCAGGGGCCGGCCTCGCGCGTCTGTTCCGGCACGAACGAGTGCTGGTAGTCGTAGCGCACGCCCAGGTTGAGGGTGAGGCGCTGCCCGATGCGCCACTGGTCGGCGATATAGCCCGAATAAACGTTGTCCCAGTTGTTCGGTTCGACCGGGGCGTTGTTGTACTCGAACTGCACGCCGGTGTTGGGCACGCCGTTGACGGTGTCGAACATCAGGTTGTAGTTGCCGCTGGCGGTGACTTCGGCATTGCCGGTGATGTTGCGGCGCGACAACTGGTAGCCGAACTTGAACTGGTGGTCGCCGCCGAGGAAGTCGGTCGGCACCCAGGTGAAGCTGGCATCGCCCACCCACATCGTGAAGTCGCTTTCGCGCTGGATGCCGCAGCCGGTGATCATCAAGGTGTTGCGGTTGTAGATCCCGGGCGTGCTGCCGCAGTCGGGCTGCAGCGAGTAGTTGAGCAGGTAGGTGGAGCGGCCGTACTGGACGTCGAAGAGCAGGTTGTTGGTGGGCGTGCCCTTGAACTCGCCCTTCCACCGCGTCGGCACCCACTCGAACACCTGCGTGGCCTCGAAGGCGATGTGCGAGAAGTCGGGATTGGCGGTGGGCTGCGCGCCAAACGGCGTGTTCTGCGAATCGGCGTCGCTCTTGGTGAGCTCGCGGGCGTAATCGGCCACGAACTGATAGTTGCGCGTCGCCTGGAACGAGCCCTTGATGGTGGGGTTGGCCAGCGTGGCTTTGGGCAGCGCCGCCGGCTCGTCGCCGGTCAGATACTGGCCATCCGGGCCGGCGTTCAGCTGCAGGCCGGGCCGGGTCGTCTTGTTGCGGCGATCGCGGTAGGAGCCGAAGAACCACAGCCGGTCCTTGACGATGCGGCCGCCCAGGTCGCCGCTGGCGTCGTTGAAGTACTTGAGCTCGGAACCGATGCGCAGGCCGCGCGCCGCCAGTTCGTCCGACAGGTTGTCCCCGGGCTGGACCATGTAGGCCTCGCTGTAGCGCCCGTGGAAGTCGTTGCCGCCCGACTTGGTGACGACGTTGATCATCGCGCCGGCTTCCTTGACCTCGGCGCTGTTGCCGTAGCTGCGCACGTCGACTTCCTGCGAATTGGCCAGGTCGGGAATCGAGTTGGCGATGATCTTGAAACCGTCGACCATCACCGTCACGTTGGTGTTGCCGCTGGCAATGCCGTAGGTGTTGAAGCGGGCCCGGGCATTCAGGCCGATGGCTCCGGGCTTGTAGCCGTCGGTGGCGTTCATGCCGGGCGACATCTGGATGACGTCGGCCATCTGCTTCAGCCCCGGGAGCTGGAACGAGATGAGGTCGGTCGAGACGTTCTGGCCGCCGCGCGTGGTCGTGAGGTCCACGACCGGGCTGGCCCCGCTGACCGTGACCGTTTCCTGCAGCGTCCCCACCTTCATGGTGACGTTGACGCGGGCGGCAAAGCCGGCGTTCACCACCAGGTCGGTGCGCAGCAGCGGCTCGAAGCCGGCCAGTTCGAAGCGCAGCTGGAAGGTGCCGCGCGGCAGATCGATGAACCGGTAGCGGCCCTCGGCCTCGGTCACCTGCGTGAGCTGCGGCACCTGCAGGGCCGGGCTCGTGACGGTGATGGTCACGCCCGGCAGGGCCGCGCCGGACTCGTCGGTGACGACGCCATCGATGGAGGAACCGGACAGGTTCTGTGCCGGGGAGGACGAGGCGAGGCCGAGCATGAGCGCGACGAACAGAGCAGCCGCCCGCCACACGGCCAGGGGACGAAGCGGGAACCCGCATGACATTGAAGCGTCTCCTTCGTCCCCGGAACTGCGCTTCAGGGGAACCCGCGAACTCTAACGTAGCGTCGCGGCCCCTGCAACAGCGAACGGCGGAGCAATGCGGCCGGCTGAGCACGGCTCAGCCGCTCAGGCAAACAGATCGAGGATCGTGCCGGTCATCTCGTCGGCCGACTTCACCACCGCGAGGTTCGTGCGCACCTGATTCTTGGCCTGCACCAGGTCGACGACGTTCGCGGCCAGGTCCTGGCTGTCGCCGTCCCTGGCGATGCGGGCGGCGGCCCGGTCGAGCCGGTCGAAGCCCGCGGCGATCCCGTGCAATCCCTGACCGATGGCTGGCAGCATCTGTTCGTCCCCGCCGTCACCATCGGCCGTCGCCGCCAAAGCTTGAATGCCGGCACCTCGGCGCTGCCCGGCCTTGTCAGAGCACGTCGCGGAATTCGTCGGACCGCTCGAGCACGACGCGCGTGTACCAGCACAGCGGGTCGAGCTTCAGCTGCTCGGCCCGGGCCCAGTCCACGGCCGCCAGCACCAGATCGCGGGCCAGGCCCTGCCCGCGCAGGTCCGGCCGCACCTCGGTATGCAGCAGGGCGGCGCGCTGGCCGCTGCGCCGGTAGGTGAGTTCCCCGACCTGGCCCTGGTCGTGCCGCAGCACGAAGCGAGCCGCCTCCGGTTCGTGCACCACGTCATAACCCGCGTGTCCGCTCATGTTCCGAGTGTCGGCCGTGAGCCGATCGGAACGCAAGGTCGAGCGTACAAGCGAAAGGGCCGATGGTTGCCCACCGGCCCTTCCAGCACAGCGAAAAACCGCGTTAGCCGCGGGCCATCGACGTGGCCGGCGCCTTCTTCGGGAAGACCTCCTTGAAGGTCTTGGTGAAGCGGTCCATCTCTTCCGGCAGGCCCACCGACACGCGCAGGTGGTTCAGCATCGGCGGGAACGGCCGGCCGACGAGGATGCCCTTCTGCTTGAAGGCCTCGATGGTCGGCTGCACCGTGGCGTCGCCCAGGCTGACCATGAAGAAGTTGGTCTGCGACGGGATCACCGGGTAGCCGTGCGCTTCGAGCTCGCGGGTGGTCTTGTTGCGCAGCGCGATGACCTTGGCCTTGACCTCGGCCTGACCGGCGGTGTCCTTCAGCGAGGCCACGGCGCCGTGCTTGGCCAGCACGTTGACGCTGTTCGAGGCGTAGACGCGCAGCTGCTTGATGATCTCGGGCGTGGAGATGGCGTAGCCGATGCGCATGGCCGCCAGGGCCGCGATCTTCGAGAAGGTCCGGGCGATGATGACCGGGCGGCCTTCGATCACGTAGGGAATCGAGGTGCCGTAGGCCGGGTCGTCGACGAAGTGGTGGTAGGCCTCGTCGATGAGGATCGGCATCGTCTTGGGGATGCCTTCCACCACCTGGCGCACTTCGGCGGCGCGTCACGACCGCGCCGGTCGGGTTGTTGGGGTTGCACAGGTAGAAGAGGCCCACCGAGGCGGCGTTCTTGTTCGCCTCGTTGATCATCGTCGGGATGTCCTGCCGGTAGTCCTTCAGCAGCGGCACCTTGATGCCTTCGGCCTTGATGTTGGTGGCGTGCTGGAAGACGGTGGCGTAGGTCGGGTCGGCGCCGACGACCTTCTTGCTGTTGCCCATCAGGAACGCTTCGCCGACGATCTCGAGGACCTCACCGGACCCGGGGGTCAGCAGCACGTTCTCGGGCTTCACGCCGTGATGCGCCGCGATCTCCTGGATGACGTTGGCGTCCGGGTAGCCGTAGCGGTTGGCGTACTTCCAGGCGTGGTTCATCGCCTCCATGACGTTCTTGGGCGGGCCCCAGTTGTTCTCGTTGCTCGCCAGCTTCGCGAAGGCGTCGTAGTCGGCTTCGCCACCGCGGAACTGTGCCGTCTGGCCCTGCGCGAAGAGCCCGCTCGGATTCAGACCCAGGGCGCCAAAGGCGGCCGCCACTCCTCCAACGAACCGACGACGAGAAAACGGATGCCTAGCGTCCATATGTAGCCCCTCCAAGGGAGAAATCGACGAACCCTGGGAGATTACTCGATCTTCGGGCTCCGGCGCCGACCAATTGCACCGATGGGGCCGTCACCCCTGGGATAGAATTCCGGCCCAGCCGGGCCGGGAACGCCTGGGCGACAGGAGCAAGGGCATGAAACGCCGGGAATTCATCGTGTCGTCGGTGGTGGGAACGGTGGGCGCCGGCGCGGCCGGCACGTCGCGGCCGGCCGCCGCCTCGACCGATGGGGGCCAGCCGGGCACTACCGCCAGCCGGAAGATTCTGATTGCCGGGGGCGGCTTCAACACCGCCTTCATCCGCTACATGGCCGAGCTCACCGGCAAGCCCCGCCCCAGGCTGCTCTACCTGCCCACGGCCTCGGCCGACTCCCCGAACGGCATCATCAACTGGTACAAGAGCTGCGCCCCGCTCAACGTCGAGGCCTCGCACCAGATCAGCTTCATCGCCAGCACGCAGCAGGCGCGCAGCTGGGAAGAGGTCCTGCTGGGGGTCGACGGCATCGTGTGCTCGGGCGGCAACACCCTCAATCAGCAGGCCATCTGGAAGGCGCAGGGCATCGACGTCATCCTGAAGCAGGCCTGGGACCAGGGCATCGTGCTCGGCGGCGCCAGCGCCGGTTCGCTGTGCTGGTTCGAGGAAGGGACCACCGACTCGCGGCCCAAGGAGCTTTCGACCGTGCAGTGCCTCGGCTTCCTGGCCGGCAGCCACTGCCCGCACTACGACGCTGAGCCGGGGCGGCGTCCGCTCTACCACTCGCTCATCGAGTCGGGGCGGATGAAGCCCGGCTACGCCTGCGACAACGACGCCGGCATCTTCTTCGAGGGCACCGAGGTGAAGCGCGTCGTCCACACGCGTCCCGAGGCGCGCGTCTATTACGTGATGGTGATGAACGGCAAGGCGGTCGAGCGGCGCCTGCCGCCCGATCTCATCGCCTGAGCCTCGGCTCGACCCGGCCCGGGCCGCTCACAGCGTCGTGTCCCGCGTCTCGCGGCTGACGACCAGCGCCGCGAAGGAGAGCAGCGAGAAGGCGGCCAGGTAATAGCCGGCGGAGTGCAGCCCGTAGCGCGTGGCCAGCCACGTGGCCACGTAGGGCGCCAGCGACGCGCCGAGGATGCCGGCCAGGTTATAGGTGAGCGAGCTGCCGGTGTAGCGGACGTTGGTGGGGAAGAGCTCGGCCAGCACCGTGCCGATCGGGCCGTACGCCAGGCCCACGAGCAGGAAGCCGGCCGCCATCCCGATCACCACGCCGGCCGTGCCCGACTGGAAGAGCCAGGCCATGACCAGGCCGTAGAGCGCCATGGCCACGTTGACCGCCATCAGCACCGAGCGGCGGCCTTTCTCGGCCAGCAGGGCCGACCACGGCACGCCGATCGCGAAGAAGATGACGCCGAAGAGCTGAATCAACAGGAACTGCTCGCGGGTGTAGCCGAGCGCCGTCGTGCCCCACGACAGCATGAACACCGTGGTCAGGTAGAAGTTCACGAACACCGACGTGGCGATGAGCGTGCCGATGACCAGCGCCGCCTTGTGCGAGGCGAACACTTCCATCATCGGCACCCGCACCCGCTGGTCGTGGTCGATGGCCTTCTGGAACACCGGTGTCTCGGTGAGCGCCAGCCGCACGTAGAGGCCGACGGCCACGAGCACCGCGCTGGCCAGGAACGGGATGCGCCAGCCCCAGTCGATGAACTGCTCCTCGGTGAGCAGGCGCGAGAGCACCAGGAAGATGCCGCCCGAGCAGAAGAAGCCGATCGGCGCGCCGAGCTGCGGGAACATGCCGTACCAGGCCCGGCGTCCAGGCGGGGCGTTCTCGGTGGCGAGCAGCACGGCGCCGCCCCACTCCCCGCCCAGCCCCAGGCCCTGGCCGAAGCGGCACAGCGCCAGCAGCAGCGGCGCGGCGACGCCGATCGTCTGGTAGGTGGGCACGAGGCCGATGGCCACGGTGGACACGCCCATCGTGAGCAGCGCCGCCACCAGCGTGGTCTTGCGCCCTACGCGATCGCCGAAATGGCCGAAGAGCGCCGAACCGATCGGCCGGGCCAGGAAGGCGATGGCGAAGGTGGCCAGCGAGGCCAGCGTGGCCGTGGCCGGGTCGGCGGCCGGGAAGAACAGCGCCGGGAAGACCAGCACCGCCGCGGTGGCGTAGATGTAGAAATCGAAGAACTCGATAGCCGTGCCCATCAGGCTGGCCACCAGGATCTGGCGGGGCGAGTTCACCGGCGCGGTCACGCCGGCCCACTATAATCTGCAACCAGGATGTCGGAGGAGCTCTCCTCGATCGCGCACCCCCACCCCCACGGCGATGCCGACGGGGGCTGGGACCTGGTGCGTGAAGCGGCGCGCGCCGCCGAGCCGGCGGCCCGCACCGCCGACGCGGCCGGCTATGCCCTCGACGAGACCGGCGGGCTGCGCCGCGTGCCGCTCGGCGACGCCGCGGCTCTGCTCGAGTGGCGGCCCCGGCACGGCTGGGTGCTGGCCCTGCCGTCGCGCGATCCGCGCCACGCGCTCGTCGACCTGTATCTGCCGATCTGCAGCGCCACGGCCGCCCGTCCCATCACCGTGGGTCACCTCGGGCAGAGCATCGACGGCTTCATCGCCACCCGCACCGGCGACTCGCAGTACGTGACCGGCACCGAGAACCTGATGCACATGCACCGGCTGCGGGCGCTGTGCGACGCGGTGATCGTGGGGGCGGGCACGGTGGCCGCCGACGATCCGCAGTTGACCACGCGCCAGGTCGAGGGCCCCAATCCGCTGCGCGTCGTCATCGATCCGATGCGGCGCCTGGCCGCCGATTACCGCGTGTTCCAGGACGGCGCCGCGCCGACCATCTATGTCTGCCGCAACCGGCACCTGCAGGCCAGCGCGCCGTCGGTGGGGCAGGCCGAGGTGATGGGCGTGGCCGACGGCCCGAGCGGGATGGACCTGGCCGAAGTGATGACGCGGCTGCGTGCCCGCGGCTGCGCCCGCGTCTTCGTCGAAGGCGGCGGCGTCACGGTGTCGGCATTCCTGGCCGCCCAGCTCCTCGACCGCGTGCAGATTGCCGTGGCCCCGATGATCATGGGCATGGGCCGGCCGGCGATTCGCCTGCCGGCGCCCAACCTGTTGAGCGAATGCGCGCGCCCCAGCTACCGCGTGTTCCGCATGGGCGGCGACGTGCTCTTCGACTGCGATCTACGCGCGGCCGAGGCCGACACCGAGGCCGGCGCGTCCGGTCTGGCGCGCGTGATCTAGCGTTCCGCCCAGAAGTTCGCCGACCGTGGCCGCGGTGGCCCGGGCCCTACGCGCGCGGCTTGGGATGGAGCAGCATCCACGAGGTGCCGAAGCGGTCGCGCAGCATGGCGAAGCGGTGCGCGAAGAACGTCTCGTCGAGCGGCATGAACACCTGCCCGCCCTCCGACAGCAGCGCGTAGATGCGGTCGGCCTCGTTGCTGTCGTCGAAAGTCAGCGTCAGGTAGGCGCTGCGTATCGGCTGGAAGCGTTCGGGCGGAATGTCGGCGCCGGTGAGCTGGGTGCCGCCCAGGTCGAGGGCGGCGTGCAGCACCTTGTCGTGCCAGTGTTCGGGCATGTGGCTGCCGCCCGGTTGCTCGCCGTGGCGCATCAGCATCGTCAGGGTCGCGCCGAGGTGTTGCACGTAGAAGCGAAAAGCGGCTTCGCAGTTGCCGCCGTAGTTGAGATAGGTGTGCAGTTGCATGACCAAAGGCCTCCTCGAAGGCTTAGACCGTCGGGATTGGTCGGGAATCATCGGCGCGCGTCAGGGCGGCGGTGACGCCAGGCCGGCAGCCAGATCCTGATGCCCGACCCGCAGCGACGACCGGCCGGTCTCGATGAGGGCAAGGCGGCGGCTGTGCCACGCCGCGATGGCCGTGGCCTCGCCGGGGGCCAGGCTCGCGGCTGCCCCGGCCCACCCCGCCACGAGCTGACGTTGCAGTTCGCGCATGTCAGGCCTCGAGCACCCAGTCGCTGGGCGCGGCCTGCACCGTGTAGCCTTCCGCGCGAAAGCAGGCCTCGGCCACCCGCGCCGCGTCGGGGCCGAGCGCCGGGCCGAACCCCTTCTCGCCGCGCTGATGCTCGTTGACGAGCGCGCGCACGCGTTCGTCGTGCGGGTCGGGCGGGTCGCAGGCGATGCGGCCGTCGTAGGTCAGCGCGAAGAGCACGTCCACGCCGGCCTCGCGGCAGCGGCGGGCCAGCGCGCCGAGCCAGTCGGCCGACACGAGATCGAGCAGCGCGGCCGCGGTGACGAGCGCGCAGTCGTCGAGGGCCAGCGTGTCGAGCCCGGCAAGATCGCCTCGGCGCACGTCGAAGGATCGCTCGGCGGCCTGGCCGACCGGCATCAGCAGCCGCCACGCCTGCCCGAGCAGCGCCGGGTCCTGATCGACGAGGGTCCAGTGCTGGATATGCGGCAGGCGCGGCATCAGGTAGCGCACGTTCGAGCCGGTGCCGGCGGCGAGATCCACGGCGCGGGTGGTGGGGCGCCCGGTCAATCGCGCCGCGACGCCGGCGGTGAGACGGGCCGAGCGGGCGGCGTGATTGGCCGGCTCGCGCCGGGCGAGCCAGTCAGCGCTGAACGATTCCATGACCGGCATACCTCGTGAGCGCAGCGGCCATGGCCGCCGCCGAATCGGTCCATCGCGGCACGCGGTCGCGCCGGGCCCGCGCCCCGGCGGTGACGCGAGCCAGCGCCGCCGCGTCGGCCAGCAGCGGCTCGAGCGCGGCGGCCAGCGCGGCCGGATCGTCCATCGCCACGATCGCGCCCGAGGTCTCGTCCACGAGGTCGGGAATGGCGCCGGTGGCCGTGCTGACGACCGGCAGGCCGCGGGCCACGGCCTCGGCGACCGCCATGCCGTAGCCTTCGTGGCGCGTCGGCAGGACGAAGAGGTCGGCGCGGTCGTAGAGGCGGGCCAGGGACGGCGCGTCGAGGTCGCCGGCGAGCGACACGCGATCGGCCAAGCCGGTGGCGCGTAGCTGGTTCCGCACTGCCGCTGCCGTGGGCGGATGCAGCGTGAGACTGCCCGCGCACGTGAGGTGCCAGGGCCGGTGGGTCAGCCGCGCCAGCGCGGCGACGAGCACGTCGTGGCCCTTGCGCGGCACGAGCGTGGCCACGCACAGCAGCGCCACCGGCGCGCGGGTGCCGCGGGCCGCGGGCGCCGGCGCGGTGCCGGGCACGACCACGGCGATGCGATCGGCGGGCACGCCGAAGGCGGCCAGCCGTCCGGCCGTGGCCCGGCTCGTCACCACCACGCCGCGGGTGCAGGCCAGGGCCCGGCCCTCGCTGGCGACGAAGGCCTGAGCCGTCGCGTCGTCGAGTCCGGTTTCGTCGGCCAGCGGATGGTGCACCAGGCCGACGAAGGCGAGACGTGCGGCCTCGCGTTCCGCCTCCTCCGCCAGGGCGCCGAACGCCAGGCCGTCGGCGAGGACCAGCGTGCCGTCGGGCAGCGCCGCCAGGGTGCGGGCGGCATGGGCCCGCGCCTCGGCGGTGGGAAAGGGGAAGCTGCCGTCGAGGGCCGCGACGTCGACACGCCAGCCAAGGGCGCGCAGGCCGGCAGCGATCTCGCGGTCGTAGCCGTAGCCGCCGGTGCGCAGGTTCAGATCACCCGGCACGAGCAGCGTCACCGCGCGCGGGGCGCCGCTATCCGAGCTGGCCTTCATACCCCGCCGAGGCCACGTGCGATTCGGCCAGGGTGACCCGCGCGCTCTGGATGCCGTGCGCGCCCGGCCCGAGCTGGCCGCCGCGGATGGCCGCGGCGAAGCGGTCGAAGATCACGCGCGCCAGGAACTCGGTGGTCGTGTTCTTGCCGGCGAACTCCGGCACCTCGTCGAGGTTCTTGAAATTCAGATCGCCCAGCACCTCGCCCAGCACGGTCGTGGCCAGACCGATGTCGACGACGATGCCGTCGGCGTCGAGCTCGGGCCGGCGGAACTCGACGTCGACCACGTAGGTGGCGCCGTGCAGGGCCTGCGCCGGGCCGAACACGGCGCCGCGGAAGCTGTGGGCAATCATGAAGTGGCCGCGAACGAGCACGCTGTACATGGCAGAACCAATCTGGAAGGACGCCCGACGATCAGGCGGGAACGTCGCCGGCGGCAGGATACCGCACGCGGTGACAGAGCACCCGGCTGGCGTCGCTCGTGAGCGCCGCCATCGTGCCGGGAAGGTCGTCGAAGGACGATTCGCTGGTGACGAGCGCGTCGAGCGCGGGATCGGCCAGCAGGCCCAGGGCCGTGTTCATACGCCGCTCGTAGGTCCACCGGGCGCGGCGGTCCGGCGGCACGTGCCCGACCTGCGACGACTTGAGGGTGAGGCGCTGCGCGTGGAAGGCCTTGCCGAGCGCCGCCGTCACCGGCTTGTCGCCGTACCAGCTCATCTCGACCACGGTGGCCTCGAACCCGGCCAGCGACAACGCGGTGTCGAGGCCCGCGGGCGCGCCGCTGGCGTGAATGACCACGTCGCGGTCGCGGGCGGCGTCGGGGCCGAGCGCGAAGCCGACGCCGAGATGCCGGGCGATGTCGGCGCGGTCCGCGTTCACGTCGACGAGCTGCACGGCGCAGCCGGGGACCCGGGCCGCGAGCCAGGCCACCAGCAGCCCCACCGTGCCGCCGCCGACGACGGTCACCTGGTCGCCCGGCAGCACGCCCGCGTCCCACACGCCGTTGAGCGCGGTTTCCATGTTGGCGGCCAGCACCGCGCGCCCGGCCGGGACATCGACGGGCACGACCCGCACGGCGTGCGCCGGCACGACGTAGGCGGTCTGGTGGGGAAACAGGCAGAAGACGATGCGGCCGGCCAGCCCGTCGGGTCCGGCTTCGACCAGGCCGACGCTGGCGTAGCCGTACTTCACCGGCGCGGGAAAGTCGCCGGCCTGAAACGGCGCCCGCATCCGCTGATATTCTTCGGACGGGACGCGACCGTGGAACACGAGCGATTCGGTGCCTCGGCTCACGCCGCTGAAGAGCGTGCGCACCACCACGTCATGGGGGGCGGCGGCGGCCAGCGTCTCGTCGCGGATCTCGCCGCGGCCGGGCGCCACGGTCCAGAACGCGCGGGCGTCACGAGTCATGTGCGCTCCCAGCATAGCGTGGGCGGCCGCGCATGACTGCGTCCACCGACCCGGCGCGGGCCGCGCTCCTGTCGCGGGCCGCGCTCTGTGCCGGCGCCGGTAGCGGGGCGGTCACGCTGCTGGCGTTGCAACTGCAGCCCTGGTTCGCGCTCGGCGCCGGGTATCCGGTGCGGGTGGGGTTCATCGCCGCGGGCGTGATGGTCGTGGCCCTCACGGGACTTCGCGACCACCATCCGTTCGCCCGCATCGGTCCCGCCAACCTGGTCACCGGCAGCCGCGCCCTGTTGGTGACGCTGCTGGCGGCGGTGGCGCTCGAGCCGGCCGGCGTCGCGGCGGGCTGGTGGCTGATCGGCACGGCCACCGTGGCCGCGTTGCTGGACCTGGCCGACGGCTGGCTGGCGCGCCGTTCGGGATTGGCCAGCGCCTTCGGCGCGCGCTTCGACATGGAGGTCGACGCGCTGCTGGTCCTGGTGCTGTCGGCGCTGGTGTGGCGGCAGGGCAAGGCCGGCGCGTGGGTGCTGGCCTCGGGGGCGATGCGCTATGTCTTCGTGGCCGCGGCGCTGGTGTGGCCGTGGCTGAATCGCCCGCTGCCCCCGAACCGCCGCCGGCAAACGGTGTGTGTGGTGCAGATCGCCGCGCTCATCGCCGCCCTGGCGCCCATCGTCGACGTGCCGGTCAGCGTGTCGCTCGCCGCGGTATCGCTGACGCTGCTCACCTGGTCGTTCGCCGTGGATGTGGCGTGGTTGGCCGGCCGAGATGATGCGGGGTTCGGGCCAGAAGCCGGCCGCGGCTGAGCCCATCGGCGCGGCCTCCGCGCCACCTCGGCGCGGTCGTCAGAACACCCCGGCCGGCGACAGGGTCAGGAGTCGGCCCGTGGCGGCGTCGATGGCCACCCGCGCCTTGTGCCGGTCGACGACGGCGCGAATTTCGCGCAGCGCCGCGTCGGCCGTCGCCAGCTCGCGCAGGTTGACCATGAACTGCGTCGAGTCGCCCAGCAGGAACCGGTCGCGCTCGAGCCCCTCCAGTTCACGGGCCAGGGCCAGCTCCTCGCGGATGATGGTCAAGCCCTCCTCGGCGGCGCGCCACGCGCTCAGCGCATCCTGCACGTCGGCGCGGATGCGGTCGGCGGCAAAGCGCATTTCCTGGTCGACGCCGGCCACGGCCGCGGCCACCCGCGCCGCCTGTCCGATGGCGCGCCGACGCTGCACCGGCAGCGAGAAGGTCAGGCCGCCTCGCCACGATGCGCCGGCCCGGCTGGGCGCGCCCGCGCCGAAGTCCTGCGCCGCTTCGGAGAACAGGTTGAGCTGCGGCAACTGGGCGTTCTCCGCCAGCCGCAGCGAGGCGGCGAGCTGGCCGCGGCGCGCCGTCAGCGCCCGTACTTCGGGGCGGCGGTCCAGGGCCTCGGCCAGCAGGGCAGCTTCGTCGGGCGCGGCCCCCGGCTCGTCTCGGGGCAGCAGCTGCAGCTCAGCGTCGGCGACCCGCCGCGGCTCGCCGGCGCCGTCGCGCAGGTAGAGCGAGAGCTCGATCGTCTGTTGCTCGAGCGCCCGGCGCGCGGCCACCAGCGCCGCCCGCCGTTGCCGTACCGCCCGGGCGTTGTCGGTCTGCTCGATGGCGGCGATCTGCCCCAGGCGGGCGGCCTCGGCCAACTGCCCGTCGCGCTGCTCGGCCAGGGCCAGCAGCGCCGCCTGCACCCGCCACTGCTCGGCGGCCGCGGTCGCGTCCCAGTAGCGCATCAAGGCGTCGCGATAAGCGGTGAGCCGCTGGCGCGACAGCCCCGCCGCCGCCACATCGACGCCGAGGGCCGCCAGCCGCCGGTCGGTGCGCCGGCCGTCGACGGCCCGGTCGCGCAGCAGCGGCAGGCTGAACCCGCCGGCCAGTTCTCCGTCCGACAGCGTCTGCGCCTTGCCGTCGTAGGCCGAGAAACTGCCGCGCCCCAGGCGGTAGCCGCCGTAGGCGCTCAGGCCCTGCCACGCCAGCGGCTGCTCGCCGGTCAGCCGCACGGTTTCGTTGTCGTAGAAGCCGCGTTCGACGACCGAATCGGCCTTCAGGGCGAAATCGAAGGCCCCGTTGGCGGCGACCACGTCCGCCTCGGCGGCGCGCATGTCCTGCGCGGCCTTGAGCAGGGGCGGCAGCCACAGTTCCACGGCCTGCACCACCGCCGCCGGCTCGAGACGGGCCGGCTGGGCGCTCACGGGCTGGCCGCCGACGCCCGCCACGATCACGGCGAGAAGCACCGCCCGTCTCACTTTTTCCCGCCTGCCGCACCCGGCCCCGCATCGAGCGCCGCCGCCGGCGGCTCCTGGGGCGCCAGCACCGGGGGGAAGCCGTTGAACTGTCGCCAGACTTCGTAGCCGAGCGGCACGACGTTCAACATCACCCAGCCGTTGGCCCGCACGCCCTGCCGCAGGAAATGGCCCGAGGGCCACGGGATGTCCTTCGGGTCGGGTTCGACCAGCACCCGGAACTGACCCAGGCCGTTGTCGGCGGCGTCGACGAGGATGACGCGGCCGCCAAAGGTGCCGACCGCCACCGCCGGCCAGCCGCTGAACTGCAACGCCGGCCAGCCTTCGAACTGGAGGCGGACGTCGCGGCCGGCCGTCACCATCGGCATGTCGTTGCCCTGCACCCACAGTTCCACGACGTTCTGCCGCGACGTCGGCACGATCGTCAGCAGCACCGCGCCGGCCTTGAGCTGCTCGCCGCTCTGCCGGGCCAACACCCGCAGCACCGTCCCGTCGACCGGGGCGACGACCCGCTGCGCCTCCTGGCGGGCCACGCGCACATCCATCCGCGCGATCTCGACTTTGGCCTTGGCCACATCACTGGAGGCGCCGGCCTGCGCGGCCCTGGCTTCGTCCAGGCGGGCCCGGCCGTCGGCATCGGTCCGCTCGCGCTCGGCCAGCAACGACGCGACTTCGCCGCGCGCCGCCGCCAGAGTCGCGACCGCCCGCTTCAGGTCGGCGTCGCGCTGCGCCATCTCCATCTCGGCCACTTCCACCGACCGCCCCGAGGTCAGGCCTTTCTCCAGCAAGGCATGCTGGCGCGTCAGGTTCAAGCGGGCCGTCAGCCCCCCGGCCTCGGCAGCCGTCACGCCCTGCTCGGCCGCCGTGACCCGGTCGCGCCCCATCCCCACCCGGCGCTCGGCCGCGTCCACGGCGGTGCGCCACGCGTCGCGCAGGCCGTCGAGCCGGGCCTCGAGCGACGCCATCCGGGACTCGGCCTCGTCGACGTTCAGCCCCACCTGCCGACGTTCTTCACCGAGACGGTCGAGAATCGCCGCGTCGTTGTCGAGCAGCTCGACCAGCCGGTCGCCGCGGCGGACCACCTGGCCTTCGCGCACGTGCCACTGGGTGACGCGTCCGTCAATCGGCGCTTCCACGTCCTGGATGCGGTCTTCCGGGGCCAGGGCGATGACCCGTCCGGTGCCAGGAATGGTCTGCTGCCACGGCGTGAACGTGAGTGCGAGGGCCGCCAGCACCAGCAGCACCGACAGCAGGCGGGCCACCAGGCGCGCGGCGCGGGGCACCTGCACGCCGTGCAGGGCCAGGCGGGCTCGCAGGTGGGATGACGACGAAGGCGCGCCCATCAGCGGAGCTCCTCGAGCGTGACGTCGTGCACGGTGCCCTGATGCAGGCGCACGACCCGGGAACAGCGGGCCAGGAGGTCGGGCTGTTCGGTCATGCAGATCAGCGTCCAGGGCGCCTCGACGTCGAACAAGGCGGCGACCAGCTGTTCGCGTTCGCTGCCGCGATCGAGTTGATCGAGCAACCCGTCGACAATCAGCAGCCGCGGCCGCTGGACGATGGCCCGGGCGAGCATCAACCGGCAGGCCTGGCGGTGCGAGAGCGGCCGGCCGTGCGGCTGCAGCACGGTGTGCAGGGCCGCCGGCAGGGCGCGCAACTCGTCGAGCAGCCCGACCACCCGCAGCGCGTCGTTGATGCGTTCATCGCTGACGTCGCTGCCGAGGCGGATGTTGTGCGCGACGGTGCCCGGAAACAGCTCGACATGCCGCACCAGCGCCACCGCGGCGCGCCAATCGTCGAGCGCCACCTCGCGGCTGTCGCGCCCGTCGATGAGCAGCACGCCACCAGTCAGCCGGCGCAGGCCGAAGAGGACGTCGGCGAGCGTGCTCTTTCCGGCCCCGTGCGAGCCGGTGATGCCGAGCCGGGCCCCGGCGGCGAGGTCCAGACGGTCGATGGCCAGGGCCGGCTGGGCGGCATCGCTGTAGTGCAACGCCGCCTCACGCAGGTAGACGCTGGCCGCCTGGGCCGGCGCCAGCTCCGCGCCGCCGCCCCGGTCCTCGAGCGGGAGATCGACGAGGTCGCCGAGCTTGTCGATGGCGGCGCTGAGGTCGTAGAAGACCTCCAGCTGCTTGCCGAACTTGGTGAACGCGCTGAGCATCAGGGTCACCACCAGCTCCGACGCCACCAGCTGGCCGAGCGTCAGCTGCCGGTTGATCACCAGCCAGCCGCCGATACCGAGCAGCGCCGCGCTGGCCAGCGCCTGGAGGGCGAAGGCGCCGACGATCTGACGGATGAGGATGCGAAAATGCGCGGCCCGGTAGGTCAGGTAGTCCTCGAGCAGGTCGTGCGACCGCTCGAAAGCCAGCCGCGCGCCGCCCGCCGACTTGAAAGTCACGAGATGCGCGGCGATCTGTTCCAGCCAGGCCTCCATCGCGTATTTGGCCTTCGATTCCTTGATGCTGGTGTGGACCGCGCCGCGGCCCAGCCCGAAGACGATGCCCAGCATGGCGGCGACGAGGAAGATGTCGAAGGCCAGTAGCCAGGGATGGTAGAGCGCCAGCAGCAGCAGCCCGATGGTGGTCTGCATGACGATGCTGAGGCCATCGATCAGCAGCAGGGCCGCCGACTTCTGCACCGTGACCGTGTCGAAGAAGCGGTTGACCAGTTCGGGGCCGTGGAAGCGGTCGAAGGCATCGGCGCGCACCCGCACCAGCCGCCAGGTCACGTCGCTGGCCACCCGGGCGAAGATGCTGCGCTGCATCACCTCGATGACGAAGGCCCGCGCCGCGTTCATCACCGTCGAGAAGCCGAGCGCCACCAGCACCAGCAGGGTCAGCACCAGCAGGGGCTGACGCGACGACCCGAAGGCGATGGTATTGACGAGCGACTGCACGGCCACCGGCGCGGCCAGCGACAGCAGACCGATCACCACCGAGTAGATCAGCGCAATCCACAGCGTGCGCCGTTCGTTGCCGAGCAGCGCCCGCAGCCGTTGGTAGGGCTCCATCCGCGCCGCGCCCTCGCCCGTCCGCATGCTGCTCAGCGAGGCCGTCGCTTCCGCCACCACCCATTCGACGCTGGTCCGGTCGTCGCGCAGGCCGAGCCACTCCCGCAGGCCGGCGCGCGACCACTTGGCCGGGCCCAT
The DNA here is from genome assembly GCA_963834325.1 of uncultured Acidobacteriota bacterium. Classification (GTDB taxonomy): domain Bacteria; phylum Acidobacteriota; class Vicinamibacteria; order Vicinamibacterales; family UBA2999; genus CADEFD01. The sequence goes on along the minus strand of CAWIBL010000011.1, from coordinate 775,443 downwards.
CGGCGAACCGATTTCGACGACCCGGGCGCCCCCTCTGGCGGTGTCGACGATGGCCAGGCCGGTGGCGTCGCCGCTGGCGCCGCGGCGGAACGCCAGCCACGGGAACGCCGGATCGGCATCGGCAATGACCTCGGCCAAGGGCCGGACCACGACGGTGGCGGCGATGCCGGTGCCTTGCGTGGCCGTGGCCAGCAGATCGGCGAGGCCGGCCTCTGGCGAGGCGGCAATGGCCCGGCGGACACCGCTGGCGATGTCCTCGGCCGAGAGGGACACCGCCAGGGTGTCGGCCAGAAAACGCACGGCGCGCTGCAACAGGGCGGCGCGCGCGGCCGATGACGTCGAGGTCGGAGAGTTATCCATCACACGCGGAAGATGCGAACAATAATACACGACATATGAGACGCGTATAATTTATCGTGAAATAAAGATACACTACGCCATGGCCGACTCAGCGTGGACGTTCCTCACCAACCACGGGCACGTACTGGTCTGCCTGGCCCGCAGCCCCGGGGCGCGGCTGCGCGACGTGGCCACGCAGGTCGGCATCACCGAACGGGCGGTGCAGCGCATCGTGGCCGATTCTCGAAGCCGGCGGATATCTCGTGCGCCACCGGGCCGGGCGGCAGAACGAATATGAAATCGACGGCCGCAAGTCCCTGCGGCATCCGATCGAGGCCCACCAGACCGTGGCCAAGTTGCTGGCGCTCGGACGACCGTCAGCGCCAGGGGCGCCGGCCCGTGGCAGACGAACCGTTCGACGCGGCCGCGACGCCTAGACGGACGTGAGCTGGTGGCCCAGCTTGTCCTTCTTGGTCTTCAGATACCGCCGATTGGCTTCCGACACCGCCACCTCGATGGGCACCCGCTCGTTGATGACCAGCATGCTGCCGGTGACCCCTTCGAGCTTTTTCGGGTTGTTGCTCATCAGGCGCAGCGAGCGGACGCCCAGCAGCCGGAACATCTCGACGGCCGAGGCGTAATCGCGCGAGTCGGCGGGAAAGCCCAGTTGCTCGTTGGCTTCGACGGTGTCGCGGCCCTGGTCCTGGAGCGCGTAGGCGCGGATCTTGTTGGCCAGGCCGATGCCGCGGCCCTCCTGGTGCAGATACAGCACCACGCCGCGTCCTTCCAGGGCCACCGCCCGCATCGCCATGTGCAGCTGCTCGCCGCAGTCGCAGCGCGCCGAATGGAAAATGTCGCCGGTGACGCACGACGAGTGGACCCGCGCCAGCACGTTCTCGCCCCCGCCGATCTCGCCGTGCACGAGGGCCACGTGGGTGGCGCCATCGAGGCGGCTCTCGAACACGCGGATGTCGAACTCGCCGAAATCGGTCGGCAGCTTGGCGCTGGCCACCTCCGCGACGGGGGGCTGGCGGCGGAAGGCGGAGAAGATGGCGGCGAGTCGGGTTCGGGTCAAGGTATGCGGAAGCTGATGTGGCGCGCCACTGATTGTACTGCCCATCCCGCTGCCGGGCTCACAAGCTCAGACGCCGCGAGGCGGGCAAAGGGAACACGGCTGAGCCAGCTTCCCCCCGAGCTCGGGCACAATGCCGCATGCCGCCGACCACCGTCCGCCCCGCCACCGCCGCCGACTTCGACACCTGGCTGCCGCTCTGGCGCGGCTACCAGGAGTTCTACCAGACCGACATTCCCCAGGCGACGACCCTGATCACCTGGCAGCGGCTGCTCGACCCGGCCGAGCCGATGCACGTCGCGCTGGCCGAGGTCGGCGGGGAAGTGGTCGGCTTCGTCCATGCCATCGAGCACCGCAGTTGCTGGACGACCGGGGACTACATGTATCTCCAGGACCTGTTCGTCCGGCCCGGGCTGCGGGGCGCGGGCGTGGGCCGGGCGCTCATCGAGCACGTCTATGCCGAGGCCGCGGCGCGCGGCTGCTCGCGCGTGTGGTGGCTGACCCACGAGACCAACACCGAGGCCATGCTGCTCTACGACCGGATCGCCGGCCGGAGCGGGTTCGTTCAATACCGCAAGATGCTCTGAGGTCGGCCGCGGGCATAGAATAGGGCCATGGTTCGAGTTTCGAAGAGTCTGGCCGTCGTTCTCCTGCTCGCCGTGCTGGCGGCCTGCTCGCAGCCGCTCACCGTGAGCACGATCCAGGTCGGGCGCTCGCTGAACGAAGACGGCAGCATCGCCAACCTGACCTCCACCTTCCAGCCGAACGAGACGGTCTATGTCGCGGTCCTCAATCCCGACTGGGGCGAGGGCACGATCGGCGTGAAGTGGTACTACGGCACGCAGCTCCTCAGCGAACGCGAGAAGAAGGTGGACTACAAGGGCGCCAACGCCACCGAGTTCAACCTGCAGAGCGCGGCCGGCTTCCCCGAGGGCGGCTACAGCGTGGAAGTGTTCCTCGAAGGCACGTCGGTCGGCCGTCGCAACTTCAACGTCGCCAAGTAGCGCCGCCGCGCGCGCCGCCGCCGCCGCGGGCAATTCCCCGAGCGCCACCGCCGGTCCAGACTAGAATGGCGCCCGGCTGACCTGTGGCGCAATTCATCGACACGCTGACGACCTACCTGTTCCAGTACGTCGTCGTCTGGATGCTGCTCGGCTCCGGGCTCTTCCTCTCCATCCGCTACAAGTGGGTGCAGTTCCGGCGCTTCAACGAAGCGTTCCGCGAGATCCTCGCCCAGCAGACCGCCGCCGCGGGCGGCGCGCTCACGCCGTTCCAGGCGTTCATGACCGTGCTCGGCGCCTCGATTGGCACCGGCAACATCGCCGGCGTGGCCACGGCCATCATCTCCGGCGGCCCCGGCGCGCTCTTCTGGATCTGGATGTACGGCCTGGTCGCCATGTCGGTGAAGTTCACCGAAGCGGTGCTGGCCGTGCGCTTCCGCGACGTACAGGGCGACTCGGTGCACGCCGGGCCGATGTACTACCTGCGCGACGGCCTGAAGGCGCCGCGCCTGGCCAAGGTCTTCGCCCTGGTGGCCGGCGTGGGCGCGCTCACCACCACGCCCTTCACCCAGCCCAACTCGATTGCCATCGTGCTCGACAGCGTGTTCGGCGTGCCCACGTGGCTGGCCGGCATCGTCATCGCGGTGCTCGTGTGGGCGGTCATCATCCGCGGCATCAAGTCGATCGGCAAGGTGGCGCAGGTGCTGTCGCCGCTCAAGGTCAGCCTTTATCTCATCGGCGGCGTGGTCGTCATCGTGATGTTCGCCGACCGCGTGCCGCACGTGCTGTCGCTGGTCTTCTCCGAAGCGCTCACCACCCGTTCGGCGATGGGCTTCGGCTGGTTCGTGGCCATGCGCTACGGCGTGGCCCGCGGCGTCTACGCCAACGAGGCCGGCTACGGCACCGCCGCCGTGGCCTACGGCGCCGCCAAGTCGGACCGCCCGGCCCAGCAGGGGCTGCAGGCGCTGATGGAAGTGTTCATCGTGTCGTTCGTGACCGGCACGATCAGCGCCATGACCATCCTGGTGAGCGGCGTGGCCGAGACGTCGATTGCCGCGGCCCAGGCCGGGCAGCCGTACCTCACGAGCACCGCCGCCGTGGCCGCCGCCTTCAACGCCGCCGTGCCCACCGTGGGCGGCTGGGTGGTGGCGTTCTGCGCGTTCCTCTTCGGCTACACCACCCTCATCGGCTGGGCCTATTACGGCGAGCAGTTCCTCGAGTACATCCTGGGCCGGTCGGTGACCATCCCCTACCGCTGGACCTACTGCCTGCTGATTCCCTTCGGCGCCGTCATGCGGCCGGAACTGGTGTGGGCCTGGGGCGACCTGATGAACGTGCTGCAGGTGTTCCCGAACATGGTCGGCCTGCTGGGGCTGAGCGGCCTGGTCGTGGCCTACACCAAGAAGGGCACGTAGTGGCCGCCGCGCTGCCAGACCGCGGCCTGATCTACAAGATCGTGCCCGCGCCGCTCTGGCACGAGGCGGTTGCCGCCGGGCGGTTCGACGGCGCCGCGTGTCGACCTGGCCGACGGCTACATCCATTTCTCGACCGCCGCCCAGGTGCAAGAAACGGCGGCCCGGCACTTCGCCGGGCAGACCGAGCTGCTGCTCGTGGCCGTTGACCCCGCGGCACTCGGCGAGGCCCTGCGCTGGGAGCCGTCGCGCGGCGGCGATCTGTTCCCGCACCTTTATCAACCGCTCCCGCTGAGCGCCGTCCGGTGGACCGAAGCGCTGCCGCTCGGCGCTGACGGCCGGCACGTGCTTTCCCCCGTTGGCCTAGCTTTGCACTGACCGCCCGGGGCGCAGCCAGGCGGCGGCGCAGGAACGGCCGGAAAGCGGCGGCTCGGCTAGGTTCCGGGAGACAAGCGGCGACACGGCAGCCGGGGCGCTTATGCTAGCATCCGCGATTCAACGCAGTATATTCGGGCGGGGGAAGATGACCAGACTGCTCACTGTGTCGGGTGCCGTTTTGTGCGTGGCGCTGACCCACGCGCAGGGCCAGATGGGTGCGCCGCCGCCGGCCTCGCCCGAGACTTTCGCCACGGTCGACGCGAAGAAGGCCTTCGTCACCGCCAACTGCGCCGGCTGCCACAACAGCCGCGCCAAGGCTGGTGACTACAACTGGGAGACGATCGATCTCGCCCAGCCCGCCAAACACGCCGAGCACCTCGAAAAGGCCATTCTCAAGGTGCGCGCCGGGCTGATGCCGCCGCCCGGACCGCGCCGCCCGTCGGACGCGACGCTACAGGCGTTTGCCTCGTCGCTCGAGCAGGGCGTGGACCAGGCGGCCGCCGCCAACCCGCGGCCGGGCCGGCCTGAACTGCACCGCATGAACCGCGCCGAGTACGCCAACGCGGTGCGCGACCTGCTTGGCGTCGAGGCTGACGTCTCGCGTCTGCTGCCGGCCGACGAGATGAGCCGCGGCTACGCCAACATGAGCGACGTCCTCAAGACGTCGGCCTCGCTCATCGAAGGCTACGTGCGCGCCGCCAGCCGCATCAGCCGGCTGGCCCTGGGCGATCCGAAGGCCAGTCGCGCCGTGGCCACCTACACGCTGCCCCGCGTCGTGTCGCAGATCCGCCACATCGAGGGCACGCCCTTCGGCACCCGCGGCGGCATTTCGGTCGTGCACAACTTCCCCGTCGATGGCGAGTACGTCTTCCGCATGAGTTTCTACTACTCGGGTCTCGCCGTGCTCTACGGCGAACACGAACTGCAGGGCCCGCAGCAGATCGAAGTGTCGATCGACGGCGAGCAAGTGGCGCTGCTCGACATTCCGCCGCGCCTCAAGCTCACCACCGACCTGCGCACGGTGAAGATCAAGGTGAAGGCCGGCCCGCAGCGCGTGTCGGCGGCGTTCATCCAGAAGGCCGACGGGCCGGTCGACGATGTCGTGCAGCCGCCCGAGCAGAGCCTGGTCGACGTCAGCAACGCCAACGTACCCGGCATCACCGCGTTGCCGCACCTGCGCGACCTGGCCATCGACGGCCCGCACACCGTGTTGGGGTTGACCGAGACCGAGGCGCGCGGCCGTATCATGTCGTGCCGGCCGAAGTCCGAAACCGAGGAGCTGCCCTGCGCCAAGGCGATCATCACCAGGCTGGCGCGTGAGGCCTACCGTCGTCCGGTGGGCGAGAACGACATCCAGGGCCTGGTGCGGATGTACCGCGTGGGCCGCGGCGAGAAGGGCGGCTTCGACGACGGCATCCGCGCCGCCGTGCAGGCGGTCCTGGCCAGCCCGGAATTCATCTTCCGCTTCGAGCGCACGCCGGCCGGCGTCGCGCCGAACGCCACCTACCGCATCGCCGATCTGGATCTGGCCGCGCGGCTGTCGTTCTTCCTGTGGAGCAGCAATCCCGACGACGAGCTGCTCAAGCTGGCGACGGCGTCGAAGCTGCGCGACCCGCAGGTGCTCGAGGCGCAGGTGCGGCGCATGCTCGCCGATCCGCGCGCCGAAGCCCTCTCGGCCGAATTCGCGTCCTACTGGCTGCACCTGCAGAATCTGAAGGACATGCGGCCCGACAGCTATCAGTATCCCGACTTCGACATGAACCTGATGACGTCGATGACGCGCGAGACGCAGCTGTTCTTCAACCACATCGTCCGCGAGAACCGGCCGCATCACCGAACTGCTCACCGCCGACTACACCTTCGTCGACGACCGGCTGGCGCGCCACTACGGCCTGCCCAACGTGCTCGGCCACCGCTTCCGCAAGGTGCACGGTCGACCGACGAACGACCGCCGCGGCCTGCTCGGTCACGCCAGCGTGCTCACGCTCACGTCCTACGCCAACCGCACCTCGCCGGTGCTGCGCGGCAAGTGGGTGATGGACGTGCTTCTCGGGACGCCGCCGGCCAAGCCGCCGGCCAACATCCCGCCGCTGCAGGAGAACACCGCCGACGTGAAGCACCTGCCGGTGCGCGCGCGGCTCGAGGAGCACCGCAAGAACCCGGCCTGCGCCGCCTGCCACCGGGCCATGGACCCGATCGGGTTCGCGCTCGAGAACTACGACGTGGTCGGCCTGTGGCGCACCAAGGACAGCGGCGAGCCCATCGACGCGTCGGGCACGCTCGGCGACGGCACGCCGGTGAGCGGACCGGCCAGCCTGCGCGAGGCGCTGCTGCGCCGCTCGAGCCTGTTCGAGCGCAAGTTCACCCAGGACCTGCTGATGTACGGCCTGGGCCGGGTCATCCAGCCCTATGACATGCCGGCCGTGCGTGCCATCCAGCGCGAGGCCGCCGGCCTCGGGCGGGCGCTTTGCGGCGATCGTGCTCGGCATCGTGAAGAGCGTGCCGTTCCAGATGCGCCAGGCCGACGATATGCCGACGGCCACCGACTCGGCCGACAGACCGCCCGTTCACTGACGCACCGCCGCCGTCGCCGTCATCCGGAGAAGCTGATGTACATCACCAAGAAGCACCTGTCGCGGCGCACCGTCCTGCAGGGCATGGGCGCAGCCGTCGCGCTGCCCTTCCTCGACGCCATGGTGTCGGCGCAGACGCCGCTGGCCAAGACGGCCGCCATGCCGAAGAGCCGCCTTGGCCGCCATCGAGATGGTGCACGGCGCCGCCGGCAGCACCATCGACGGCATGGCCAAGCACTACTGGTCGCCGGCCAAGGTGGGCACGGACTTCGAGTTCACCCCGACGCTGAAGTCGCTCGAGCCGTATCGCGACTACCTCACCATCGTCAGCAACACCGACCTCGACAACGCGGCCGCGGCCACGCTGTCGCGAGGAAGGCGGCGATCACAACCGCTCGACGGCCGTGTTCCTCACGGCGGCCCGGCCGAAGCTCACCGAAGGGTCCGACGTCCGCGCCGGCGTCTCGCTCGACCAGCTCTACGCGCAGCAGCACGGGCCAGGACACGCCCATCCCGTCGATCCAGTTGTGCATCGAGAACGTGGACGGCACCGGCGCCTGCGGCTACGGCTACGCCTGCGTCTACGCCGACACCGTCAGCTGGGCGGCCGCCGACAAGCCGCTGCCGATGGAGCGCGACCCGCGCACGGTGTTCGAGAAGATGTTCGGCGACGGCGGCACGGTCGAAGAGCGGCGCGCGCGCCAGCAGGTCGACCGCAGCATCCTCGACGGCATCGTCGCAGGAGATCGGCCGGCTGCGCGCGCGGCCTCGGCGCCGAGCGACCGCGCTGCGTCTCAACAACTATCTCGAGGACGTGCGCGAGGTGGAACAGCGCATCCGCAAGATCGAGCAGTTCAACGCCAGCGGCGAGGAGCGGGCCATTCCCGAGGCGCCCGCTCGGCGTGCCCGACTCGTTCGGCGAACACGTCGAGCTGATGTTCGACCTGCAGGCGCTGGCCTTCATGGCCAACATCACCCGCGTCAGCTCGTTCAAGATGGGCCGCGACGCCAGCAACCGCGTGTTCACCGAGAGCGGCATCAACCAGCCGTTCCACTCGCTGTCGCACCACGGCCAGAACCCCGAGACCATCGCCGAGTTCGCCCGGCTGAACGCGTATCACGTCAGCCACGTCGCGCCGTTCCTCGAGAAGCTGAAGAACACGCCCGACGGCGACGGCTCGCTGCTCGACCACACGCTGGTCATCTACGGCAGCCCGATGGGCGACTCGAACATCCACGAGCACAAGCGCTGTCCGCTCTTCCTGGCCGGGCACATGAACGGCCAGCTCGACGGCAACCTGCACCTCAGTTACGCGCCGGGCACGCCGATGGCCAACGTCTGGCTGACGCTGGCGCACAAGCTGGGCGTCGAGGTCGAGCAGATCGGCGACAGCACCGGCTACGTCAGCGGACTCTAAGGGAGCAGCCACGCATGTCCTTCACTCACTCGCTGCGCGGCCTGTGCCTGACGGCGGCCGTGTCCACGGCGCTCTGCTGGTGCGTTCGTCCCGGTCGCCTACGCGCAGACGGCCGAAGGACGCGCGCCTGGCCGCGGCCGCCATGAACGGCGACCGGGCGGCCATGTCGGCCCTGCTGGCGCAGAAGGTCGACGTCAACGCCGCCCATGGGCGACGGCATGACGGCGCTGCACTGGGCCGCCTTCAAGGACGACCTCGAGCACGGTGAAGGCGCTGCTGGCGGCCGGCGCCGCGGCCAACCCGCTGACGCGCATCGGCGGCATCTCGCCGCTCCTGATGGCGGCGACCAACGGCAACGCGGCCGATGATCGACGCCCTCATCGCGGCCGGCGCCGCGCCGACGGCGGCCAAGAGCAACGGCACGACCGCGCTGATGCTGGCCGCAGCCGCCGGCGGCACCGACGCGGTGACGCTGCTGCTCGAGCGCGGCGCCGACGTGCACGCCGTAGAGGCGCAGAATCAGCAGACGGCGGTGATGTTTGCCGCGGCCGAGAACCGCGCCGGCGCGATCACCGCGCTGGCCGCGCGCGGCGCCGACCTGAACGCCACGTCGAAGGTCATCGACCTGGCCGGCAAGCCGCGCTACGACGACGACGGCAACCTCGTGCCGCCGCCGTCGCCGGCGCAGATGGCCCGCTCGGGCCGCGGCCCGCTGAGCGGCATGGGCGGGCTGACGGCGCTGCACTACGCCGCCCGCCAGGGCCACGCCGAGGCGGTGAAGGCGCTCGTCGAGGCCGGCGCCAACGTCAACCGGATCAGCGCCAGCGACAAGACCAGCGCGCTGCTCATCGCCATCAGCAACGGCCACTTCGACATCGGCCACTACCTGCTGGACCACGGCGCCGATCCCAACCTGTCGGACGAATCGGGCCTGGCGCCGCTCTACGCCACGGTCGATGCGGAATGGGCGCCGCTCGGCTGGGCCCCGAATCCCCTGACCGGCGCAGGAGAAGATCACCCACGTCGAGCTCATGGCGGCGCTGCTCGCCAAAGGCGCCGATCCGAACCTGCGCCTCACCAAGAAGCTGTGGTTCCGCTCGCTCACCCACGACCAGCACTGGGTCTCGACGGCCGGCGCCACCGCCTTCTGGCGCGCCGCCCAGTCGAGCGATGTGCCGGTCATGAAGCTGCTCGTCGCCGCCGGCGCCGATCCCAACATCCCGACCATGGAAGGGACGACGCCGCTGATGGCCGCCGCCGGCGTGGGCTGGGGCGCCAACTTCCACCGCAACCTGCACGGCGCGTGGGTCGAGGCCGCTGCCTATTGTCTCGAGGTCGGCATCGACGTGAACGCCGTCGACCGCAACAGCTTCACCGCGGTCCACGGTGCCGCCTATCGCGGCGATATCGAAATGGTGAAGCTCTTTGCCAGACACGGCGCCCGGCTCGACGTGAAGAGCAGGTTCGGCTACCCGACCGACATGGCCAACGGCCCCAAGGTCAACGCGCACCTGCCGATCGAGCAGCCCGAGACGATGGCCCTGCTGCTCAGCCTGGGCGCGCCGGCGCCGGTGATGCCCAAGGCGGGCGAGCCGAAGTCGGCGACGCCCAAGCAGTAGCGAAGGCGGGTCGCGGTGGTGGCTCGCCGGCGCGTCGGCGTGGGCGTGGCGCTCGTGCTGGGCGCGGCCTTGGTGCGGTCCAGCGCGGCCGCGCCGCAGGTGTCCGCCCGTCCGGCGCAGCCGCCCGAACCGCACTACGAAGAGAACATTCCGCTCGACCACCCGGCCATCCGTTATCCCGGCGCGGCTGCCGGCCGACGTGGTGGGCCGGCTGGCCGCGCGGCTTGCCCGCGACGAGGTGACGCTCGAATCGCGCGCCCGGCGTGGGCGTGCTGCCCGAGCCTGCTGGCGCGCGCTCGACATCGCCCGACAGCCAGACGCTGGTCTTCTCGAAAACCAGCTTCCAGCACGCCAGCATCTCGCCGCGGCGGCCGCGCGGCGATCTACTTCGGTGACGACGTGGCGGTGGCGGTCGTGCCGCGCACCGGCACGATCGAGCTGGTGGCGATGGACCCGCGGCAAGGCGCGATGTTCTACACGCTCAACGGCGTCGCCCGGCCGGTGCCGTCGATCATCCGCCGCGACACCTGCCTGCAGTGCCACCACGGCGTCGCCACGATGGGTGTGCCCGGGCTTCTTCGTCAGCTCGGTGTTCCCGATCGGCCGGCCGGCCCGATCGCGACGGGCGCGATCGTGACCGACCATCGCACGTGGTTCGCCGATCGCTGGGGCGGATGGTACGTGACCGGCACGCACGGCGCCACGCGCCATCGCGGCAACGCCGTCGCCGGCAATCCCGCCGAGCCGACGGTGCTCGACGTCACCGGCGCGGGCAATCTCACCAGCCTGGCCGGCCGCTTCGACCCTGCCGACTACCTCGAGCCGACGAGTGACCTGGTCGCGCTCATGACCCTCGAGCACCAGACGCAGGGGCTCGAACCACCTGATTCGTCTCGGCTGGGAGGCCGCGTGGCGGCCGCCGGCGGCCTGCCGCTGCCCGGGCCGACGACGTCACTCGACGAGCGCGTCGACCAGGTGGTGCGGTACCTGCTGCTCGTGGACGAGCCGCCGCTGCCGGCGCCGCTCGCCGGGGTGTCGTCGTTCACCCGCACGTTTCCGGCGCGTGGTCCGCGTGACGCTCGGGGGCGCTCGCTGCGCGACTTCGATCTGCAGACGCGGCTGTTCCGGTATCCGCTTGAGTTTCCTGATCTACAGCACGACGTTCGACGCGCTGCCGGCCGACGTGCGCGCGCGGGTCTACCGGCGGCTGCACGACGTGTTGACCGGGAAGGACCGCCGTCCGGCAGTTCGCGGCGCTGACGGCGGCCGACCGGACCGCCGTGCTCGAGATCCTGCGCGAGACCAAGCCGGACCTGCCCGCCTCCTGGCGCGACCGGCGCTGAGAAGTGGGGACCGGACGCGCGCGGCGCCCGGTCCCCGCGTGTCGATCTAGAAATCCAGGCGCAGGCCGAGCTGGCCCTGGAACGGGGCCGCCGCAAAGCGCGGCTGGCCGAAGCGTGTCGAACGCATATTGCCGTCGTAGTTGCCGAAGTTCACCGTGTTGAACAGGTTGAACATCTCCCACATCACTTCCAGCTTCCGCTCACCGCCCAGGCCGACCGACTTGCTGAGGCGCAGATCGGTGCGGAAGAAGCCGTCGCCGCGGCCCGAGAACGGCGCCGTCATCATGCCGCTGGCATCGAGCGGCCGCTCGTTGATGTCGCGGTCGCCGTTGGTGTCGAAGCCGGTGATGATGTTGTAGGGCGCCGCCGACGACGCGGTGACGATACCGCCGAACTGCACGCCCCATGGCAGGCGCGCCACCGTGCTCATCACGAAGCGGTGCCGCACGTCGTTCGGCGCCGGACCCCAGTCGGCGTTCAGGTTGTTCTTGTCGATGGCCGGCGAGTTGAAGGTGAAGACCTTGGCGTAGGTGTAGGAGGCGCGCATGGTCAGCGCCGTGCCGACACGCTGGTCGACCTTGAATTGCACCTGGTCGCTGACGAGGCGGTTGCCGTAGTCGTTGAGGCCCACGATGAGACCGTCGGCAGAGAGCGGGTACTGACCGTTCGGCAGCCGCGCGTTCAGGTTGATGGTGCGCAGGAAGTTCAGGCCGTGCATGCGGATGTAGTCGACGGCCAGGGCCGTGCGCTGGAGCACCTGGCGCTGCGCGCCGATGCTGAACTGCTGCACGACCGGCGACTGCGAGCTGGCGTTGGGCACGGCGACGTTGCCGCTGCCCTGGCTGACGCAGGGTCGACAGCGCCGGCATGTTCGGGAAGGTCAGGTTGGGCACGCCGGTGACGCGCACGTCGTTGGCGAAGGTCTGGGTGCGGCCGCCTGGGTAGAGCCGGATTTGGCCGCCGTAGGTCGTGCTCGAGATCGAGTCGTAGAACAGGCCGGCGCCCATCCGGAACACCATCTTGCCGTTGTCCTGCGGGTCCCAGGCGATGCCCAGGCGCGGGCCGATGTTGTTGTAGTCGCGCGGCGCGGCCCGGTAGGTCTTGCCGCGCAGGTCGCCGGCGACGAAGCGCGCGCACGAACTCCGACGTAGGGAATGTCGGTGGGTACGACCTCGCCGTTGAAGTCCGCCGCCGAGCAGCTCGAGGTCGTAGCGCACGCCGAGCGCCACGGTCAGGCCGGCCTTCACGCGCCAGTTGTCCTCGATGAACCCGGCGTAGAGGTCGATCGGTCGGTTCAGTTCGGTGTTGCCGGTGCGCACCTGATAGCGCACGGGGTAGGTGCTCGGGTCACCTGGTACCGGCAGCCGGTCGGCGGTGAACAGGAAGTTGCCGTTGAAGATCGAGTTGATGGCGTTGCGGCCCCGCGTCCAGTTGCCCTCGGCGCCCCACTTGAAGTCGTGGGTGCCGAAGCGCGCCGTCTCCTTGTGGAAGTTCATGGTCGACGAGACGATGATGTTCGACTGGTCGCGGTCCTGCGGGTAGTTGTTGGCCTGGCCGTACTGGAAGCTCGGGAATTCGACGCGCGGGCTGAGCGGCCCCGAGGGCAGACGGTCCTTGACGTAGGTGCTGTGCGCGACGCGCAGCTGGTTCGTGAGGTTGTTGCTGATGACGCTCGTGAGCCCGACCGACGTGAACACGTCGTAGGCGCGCTCGTTGTCGCCGCCGTCGCCCGCCACATTGGCGCCGACGTCGAGGTTGTCGGCGTCCTGCTTGCCCAACAGCGAGATGAGCGACAGGAATTGCCCGGGCTTGAGCGCCGCGGTGAACTTGTTGAACAGGTTGTGGGTGCGCGTGATGCGCGGCACCTCGGTGCGCGGGTCGGGCAGGACCGGCAGCAGGAACGCCGGCACGTCCACGGTGGCGACTTCGTCGGCGGCCTGGCGTTCGTAGGTGCCGAACCAGTGGATCCGGTCCTTGCGTGATCGGGCCGCCGTAGGTGCCGCCGAACTGCTGCTGGCGGAATGGCACTTCGCCCCGGGCGAAGTAGTTGGGCTTGTCGAAGGCGTCGTCGCGCAGGAAGTAGTAGCCGCGGCCGGTCGGATTGTTGGTGCCTGACTTGGTCAGGATGTTGATGACGCCGGTGGCCGAGCGCCCGAACTCGACCGAGTACTGGTTGGCGATGATCTGGAATTCCTCGACCGATTCCTGCGAGAACGTGTGGCGGGCCGCGTTCGAGATGGCCGAGCCGCCGCCGGTTACCTCGTCGTTGATGTCGACGCCCTCGAGCCACAGCGACTTGAAGGCTTCGCCGAAGCCGCCGAAGGAAATCGAGTCGGACTGGGTGCTGCCTTCCGACACGTTGGGCGCGGCTCCGGGCGCAAGCAGCGCCAGCTCGATGAACTTGCGGCCGGTGATCGGCAGGTCATCCACTTCCTGTGGCGTGATCGAGGTGCCCAGCGCCGCGCTGGTCGTGTCGACCAGCGGCGCCGCGGCCGTGACGGTGACCGCTTCCTGCACCGTCGACAGCTCGAGCGTGAACGACATCGTCACCTGCGCGCCCAGGGCCAGCGCCAGGCCGGTGCGTTCCTGAACCGTGAAGCCGGTCAGGTCGGCTTTGAGGGAGTAGCGGCCCGGCGGCAGCTCCGAGATGCGGTAGGCGCCGCGCTCGCCGGTGACGACCGACCGCTCCAGGCCGGTCTGTTCGTTCTGCGCGGTGACGGTGACACCCGGCAGCACGGCGCCACTGCTGTCGGCTACGACGCCGCTGATCGTCGCGAAGGTGGATTGCGCCTGCGCCGTGGTGGCGAGCAGGGAACAGGCGGCCACGGCCAGGGCCATGAACCAGCCGCGTCGTCTCGATATGCCGAACATGCGTCCTCCGAGAGGCTGATCCGTCGGCGGGCGCGCGTAGCGGCGACTGCAGGACGAACCTAAGTGGCGGGGAGTGTACCGCGTTCGCGTGGGACGTCCTGATTAATCTTCGGATGTCACAGGTGATGTCGTGCGCGCATGGTCGAGGTGCGGTCTAGGCATGTCCGGCTCGGCGCGTGCGCGTGCGCACTGCGCATCCGGATCTCGACGCCGGCGGCCGCGTGTGATATTCCTGAGCGGCTGCAATCACACATTTCCCAGAGGCCCGACATGACCCGCGTCGATGTCGCGAACGCCCGTCGCCTGACGACCACGGCCAGCCTCGTCGCGCGCGCTCGCGTTGAGCGCGTGTGCGACGGCCCGGCCCGCGGGCAGTTCGCCACCCGCCACCACTACGCCCGCGGCCGCCACGGGCGCCGCGGCCACCCAGAAGCCGGCGGCCGGCACGGACAAGCCGGCCGTCCCGCAGCGCCGCACCGCCACCTCGGCGGACGGCACCAAAATCGTCTACGAGGTCGAGGGCACCGGCCCGGCGCTGCTGCTGCTCCACGGCGGTGGTCAGACCGGGCGCTCGTGGACCGAGCGCGGCTACGTCGAGAAGCTGCGCGGCACGTTCACCGTCATCACCATGGACCTGCGCGGCTGGGGCGAGAGCGGCCGGCCGGCCGTGCCCGACGCCTATGCGCTCGACCGTCACCTCGAGGACGTCGCCGCCGTCGCCGACGCGGCCAAGGCGCCGCGCTTCCACCTGTGGGGCTTCGGCCACGGCGCCACCATCGGCCGCTACCTGGCGGCGCGGTCGGATCGGGTCATCTCGGCGGTGCTGGCCGGCGCCACCCTGGGCCCGCCGCTCGAAGGCATGGTCAAGGACGCCGTGGTCGGCATGCGGGCCAAGTGGCTGCCGCTCGTGCAGCAGCAGATGGCCGGCACGCTCAAGGTGGACGCGCTCTCGAACAGCGACCGCACCGCCTGGGACGCCGGCGTGGCCGTGTCGGCGTTGGCCCTCGGGGCCATGGCCGACTACCCGGCGCTGGAGCCGGCCGAGATCAAGGTGCCCACGCTGTGGCTGATCGGCGCGGCCGACACCTCGGGCATGGAAAACGTGAAGCTCTACGAGGGCAAGCTCGCCGGCACGCAGGTGACGCTGAAGCTCCTGAGCGGCGCCAGCTACACCGACAGTTTTGGCAAGAGCGAGCTGCCGCTGGCCGAAGCCGTGCCGTTCCTGACCGGGGCAACCGCCAAGCCGGCCACGCCCTCGGGGAGCGTCCTCAGGTAGTTCGCGTCGCGGGTGACGGCCGGCGGCCGGTTCAGGCCAAGTCGATGAGCCGGTCGCGGCTGTTGCGCATGTCGTCCTCGAGCAGCGTGAGGAGCGCCTTGCTCACCGGTCCGGGCTTGCCGTCGTGAATGGGCTGGCCGTCCCACTCGACGATGGGCGCCACCTTGATCGAGCTGCCGATGAGCATCATCTCGCGCGCGGCGCGAGCCTCGGCCGCCGGGATGTCGCAGACCTCCACGCCGGCGATGACGCCCTGGGCGACCAGGGCCGGCGCCAGCGCCAGCAGGCGCATCGAGGTGCAGCCCGACAGGATGTGATCGAACTTCGGGTGGCGCAGCACGCCGTCGGCCGTCACGAAGGCCACGTTCATGTTCGAACTCTCGCCGACGTTGCCGGCGGCGTCGAGGAAGACCCCGTTGTCGAGGCCGGCGGCCTTGGCTTCCATCTGCATCAGCACGTTGGGCAGGTAGTTGGTGCTCTTGGTGATGGCGTAGAGCGACGGCTTGATCGGATAGGTCGTCGACATCACCCGCAGGCCTTCGCTGTACCAGCGCTCCGGGTAGTTCAAGCCGCCGAAGATCATCACGAAGAAGCCGGGGTCGGCGCCGGGCACCGGGCTCAGTTCGAGGCTGCCGGGACCCGACGACAGCCAGTAGCGGATGGCGCCGTTCGGCTGTCCGGCGGCCTTGGCCGTGGCCACGATGGTTTCGCGCATCTCGTCGCGCGGGCCGGGCAGGCGCAGCTTCGAACGTTCGGCCGAGGCCAGGAACCGATCGAGGTGGGCCTCGAGGTCGTAGATCTTGCCGTCGACGAGCCCGGCGGTGTCGAAGATGCCGTGGCCGCGGTGCACCATGTGGTCGTCGAAGGGCAGCACCATCAGCGCCGGGTCGGTCACGATGCCGCCCAGTTGACTGGAATAGAAGGCCCAGTACTTCACGGGCTGCCTGGCGCGCAGGCCGCGCAGGGCCTCGAGCACGTCCGCGGACTGGAGTTGGCGCACGGTGGCGGTCGACATCGGCCGCACTGTAACACGGCCCCGTTAGCGGGCCGGCCCGGCGGGTGCCTGTAGCGAGGTGTAGCGCTGCACGGCGAGGGCCACGTAGGTGAAGGCGAAGGCCACGGGCGGACCGGACGGCGGGTCTGCTACCTGCGGTGCCGACGGTGCGGGCCGTCGTCGTTGCCGTCCACGTGCGCGAACGCCTGTTCGAGTCTCCGCTCGAGCGTGCGTTCGTAACGGCCGGTGCTCCGTTCCGCGCGCTGATCCTCGCCCTCGCCCTCGCCCTGCCCTTAACCTCGCCGTCGCCGGCGCGGGCCCGGCGCCGTTCCCCGGCGCCGTCACCCTTGATCGGCTCGGCCTCCGCCACGGTCGAGGCGGTCGCCGCCGCCGAGAGGGAGACGCGATCCAGCCCGGCCGTGCTTGATGCCGTTGCCGAGGCCGTGGCCACGGACCGGGCCGCCGGGGTAATCGGCGTGCCTGGACCCGGCTCGAGGCCCCGGGCTGCCCTGCGGCCCCGGCTGGGGCACCAGCCGGAGCGATAGAATGGGGTGTTGGCTGTCGATCCCGAGCGCATGACCACGGCACTCCGCGTCCAAGGGAAGTTCCTTGAACTCAACGGCCGGCGCTTCCTCGTGCGCGGGGTGGCCTACGGCACCTTTGCGCCCGACGGCCAGGGCGAGCAGTTCCCCCCACTTCCGCGCATCGACGGCGACTTCGCGATGATGGCGGCCGCTGGCCTCAACACGGTGCGCACCTACACCGTGCCGCCCGATGCGCTGCTCGACCTGGCGGCGCGCCACGGCCTGCGCGTCATGGTCGGCATTCCGTGGGCGCAGCACATCGCCTTCCTCGACGACGCCGCGCTCACGCGCGACGTGCGTCAGACCGTTGCCGCCGCCGCCCGCCGCGTCGCCGCGCATCCGGCCACGCTGATGATCGCGGTGGGCAACGAGATCCCGCCGGCGGTCGTGCGCTGGCACGGGCACGCGCGCATCGAGCGCTTTCTGCGCCAGCTCTACGCCGACGTCAAGGCGGTGGCGCCCGACACGCCGGTCACCTACGTGAACTTCCCGCCGACCGAACATCTCGACGTGAGCTGCTTCGACGTCTGCGCCTTCAACGTCTACCTGCACCGCGAAACCGACCTGCGCGCCTACCTGGGGCGGCTGCAGCACGTGGCCGGCACCAAGCCGCTGCTGCTGGCCGAGGCCGGCGCCGACAGCATCCGCGAGGGGCTCGACGGCCAGGCCGCAATCACCGCGATGCACCTGCGCGCCGCCTTCGCCGAGGGCGCCGCCGGCGCCGTGGCCTTCTCGTGGACCGACGAGTGGTGGCGGGGCGGGCATCAGGTCGAGGACTGGGCGTTCGGGCTCGTCGACGCCGAACGGCAGCCCAAGCCGGCGCTGGCGGCCGTGGCGGCAGCCTTCGCCGACGCCCCGTTCCCGGCCGCGGAACGGGCCGCCTGGCCAACGGTGTCGGTCGTGGTCTGCGCCTACAACGCCGCCGACACCCTGCACGACTGCCTCACGGCGCTGCGGGCCCAGACCTACCCGCGCGTCGAGACCATCGTCGTGAACGACGGCTCGCGCGACGGCACCGCGGCCATCGCGGCGGCGCTTCCCGGGCGTGCGCGTGATCACCATCCCCAACGGCGGCTTGTCGGCCGCGCGCAACGTGGGGCTGGCGCACGCCACCGGCGAGATCGTGGCCTACACCGACGCCGACGTGCGGGTCGATCCCGACTGGCTGACCTATCTGGTGCAGCCGCTCCTCCATTCGGCCGTGGCCGGATCGGGCGGCCCCAACGTGGTGCCGGCCGACGATCCGTGGGTGGCCCAGTGCGTGGCGCGCGCGCCGGGCGGTCCGACCCACGTGCTGCTCGACGACCGCATCGCCGAACACGTGCCGGGCTGCAACATGGCCTTCCGGCGCGAGGCCCTGACCTCGATCGACGGCTTCAACCCGGTCTACCTGCGGGCCGGCGACGACGTCGACGTGTGCTGGCGGCTGCAGGCCACGGGCCGCACCATCGGCTTTGCCCCGGCCGCGCTCGTCTGGCACCACCATCGCCCCTCGGTGAAGGGCTACTGGCGCCAGCAGGTCGGCTACGGCGAAGGCGAGACCTGGCTCGACGCCCACCATCCCGAGAAGTTCGTGCGCGGCCAGATGCTGTGGCGCGGCCGCATCTACAGCCCGCTGCCGTTCGTGCGCGCCCTGACCGGCCGGCGCGTCAACACCGGCGTGTGGGGCACGGCGGCCTTCCCCTCGGTCTACAGCACCGACTGCCACCCGCTGAAGTTCCTGCCGCACTCGCCGGCATGGATGCTGGGCGCCACGGGGCTGATCCTGGCCGGCCTGCTGGCGCTGCTCATGCACCCCGGCGAAGCCGCCGCCCTCGTCCTCGCCGCCGGCCTCACCGGGTGGGCCGTCACCGTCGGCCGCTGCGTGGCCTTTGCCGCTGGAACGGATCTGTCCGGCCTGCCGGCGCATCGGCTCGCACTCGATCGCCCGCAGCCGCCTCCACTACCGCGCCCTCATCGCCTGGCTGCACCTGCTGCAGCCGGTGGCGCGGATGTACGGACGGATGCGGGGGCTGCTCTCGCCGCCCGACGTGGCGGCCTCGCCGCACGTCGCCACCGTGCCGTGGACGGCGCCGCCGCCGTCGCCGTGGAGCGCCGTTGCCTCGGCCCGCCTGCAGATCGGCGGAACCGCCGAGTGGTCGTTCTGGAGCGAAGCCTGGACGGCGCAGAGCACGGTGCTGACCGCGCTGGCCACGTCGCTGCGCGCGGCCCGCCCGGCGCCGCGGGTGGACATCGACGACGGCTGGCGCACCGACCGCGACCTCAGCCTCGCCGTCGGCCGGTGGGCCTGGCTGCACGTGCGCGCGCTCGTCGAGGAACACGCCGAGGGCCGCTGCCTGTGCCGCGTGGCCGCGCGGCTGCAGCCGAGCGTGAACGGCATCCTGCGCGCGGTGCTGCTCTCGGCCGCCCTCGTCGGCGCCTCGAGCGCCGCCATCGCCCTGCGCTGGCCCTGGGTCACCACGGCGGCCATGGCCGCGGCCGCGGCGCTGTTTGTCACCGCGGCGTGGCAGACGACGCGGTCGGTGGCCGTGCTCGACCGCGCCCTGTCGCGCGTCACCACCCACGCCGGCATGATGCCGCTGTCCGGGCGCCGGGCCGGGCCGCGCCTCACCTGGCGGCCGTCCACCATCATCCACAAGGGGCAGGCCGCGCTGGTGCTCGGCGTCGTGTCCGCCAGTCTGATCGTGAGCGGCTTCATCCTGTCGCGCGATCCGGCGACGCGCGCCGCCGCCGCGCCCGAGCCCGCGTCCGTTTCAACTGCGCCTGATGGCGCCCGTAGTACCGACGCGGCAATCCGTGCCCGCGCCGGCCGGCGCGGTCACGACCGTGCGCCGCGCCAGCGGCGGGCGCGCCGGCGCGCGTGACCCCGGCGGCGCCGCGGCGCGGCGATCCGCGCCGGCAACTCGGCGGACGCGCGGCCCAGCCGCCGCCCGCGCCTCGACGGGTGCCGCGGAGAACGGCGTGAGCCTCGTCGCCTGGACGCTGTCGTTCCTGCGGCCGCACCGGGCCCGCGTCGCCGCCATCACGGCGCTGGCGGTCGTGGAAGTGGCCTTCGGCGCCCTGGCGCCCTGGCCGCTGAAGACGGTGGTCGACAACGTGCTCGGCGGCCAGCCGCTGCCCGGGCCGCTGGCCGCCTTGGCCCAGGCCACCGTCGGCACCAACCCGGTGACGCTGCTGCTCGTCGTGGTCGTGGCCGGCCTGCTGCTGCAGCTCATGAGCGAAGTGGTCATGATGCTGCACACGCAGCTGCAGGTGAACACCGGCCAGCGCATCCTCTACGACCTGCGGGCGCGGCTGCTCGACCACCTGCTGGCGCTCGGCCTGCGCCACCATGTCGTGACCCGCACCGCCGACTCGGTCTACCGTCTCGAGGCCGATGCCTACTGCGTGAACGACCTGGCCATCGGCGGCATCTTCCCGCTCACCACCGCCGCCCTCAAGCTGGTGGTGATGTTCGCCATCCTGGCGCAGCTGGATCTGCCGCTGGCGCTGCTCTCGCTCAGCGTCGTGCCCTTCCTGTATGCCTGCCTGCGCTACTACTCGACGCGGATGGTCGATCGGGCCGAACGGGTCAAGCAGCTCGAGTCCTCGCTCGTCGAGCGGATGTTCGAGATGCTCTCCTCGATTCGCGTGGTCAAGAGCTTCGCCCGCGAGCCCCACGAACTGGCGCGCTTCAACCGCCTGGGCGGCGACACCATGCACGCGCGGCTGCGCCTGACCTGGCAGGAGTCGTTCTTCGCCATTGCCTTGAGCGCCATCACGCTGGTCGGCACCGCGCTCATGCTCACCGTCGGCGGCATGCACGTGCTCGACGGCCGCCTCACCGTCGGCGGCCTGCTCGTGGTGCTGGCCTATCTCACCGCCGTCTACCACCCGCTGTCGTCGATCGCCCACACCACCGGCTCGCTGCAGCAGGCGGTGGTGAGCGCGCGGCGCGTGCGCGAGATCCTCGCCCTCACGCCCGAGACGCTCGACGCCGTGGACGGGCTCGACGCCACGCACATCCAGGGCGACGTGCGCTTCGAGCGCGTCAGTTTCGCCTACGACGAGGGCCGCGTCATCCTCGACGAGGTCAGCTTCACGGCGCGTCCGGGCGAGATGGTGGCCATCGTCGGCCTGACCGGCGCCGGCAAGACGACGCTGGCCAGCCTCATCCCGCGCTTCTTCGAGCCGACCGGCGGCCGGGTGCTCATCGACGGCATCGAGGCCTCGCGCTACGCCCTGCGGTCGCTGCGCGAGCGTATCGCGCTCGTGCCGCAGGAGCCGGTGCTCTTCGGCGGATCGATTGCCGACAACATCCGCTACGGCCGGCTGGCGGCCACCGACGCCGAGGTCGAGGCGGCGGCCCGGGCGGCGCACGTCGATCCCTTCGTGGCCCGGCTCCCGCACGGCTACCAGACGCCGCTGGCCGAGGCCGGCGGCACGCTCTCGGGCGGCGAGCGCCAGCGCCTCGGCATCGCCCGGGCCCTGCTCAAGGACGCGCGCATCCTGATCCTCGACGAGCCGACCTCGTCGCTCGACGCCATCTCGGAGGACGCCGTCTTCAGCGCCCTGCGGACGCTGCGCCACGGCCGCACCACCATCGTCATCGCCCACCGGCTCTCGACCATCCGCGATGCCGACCGCATCCTCGTGCTGCACGAGGGCCGGCTGATGGCGCAGGGCCGGCACGACGAGTTGCTCCACACCAACGACCTCTACGCGCGCATGTGCGCGCGGCTGTCGGTCGGCCGGTCGCTCGACGAGCCCGAGACGGTCGACGAAGTGCTGCAGGCGATCTGAGGACGGGCGCCCAGTGAAGATCCTCGTCGCCGGCATCATCGCGCGCTATCCCTTCGGCGGGGTCACCTGGTGCTCGCTGATGTACCTGCTCGGCCTGCGCGCGCTCGGCCACGAGGTCTTCTACGTCGAGGACACCGGCGAGGTCATCTACGACCCGGTGCTGAACACGCGGTCCGAGGATCCGGGCTACGGCACGCGCTACATCCACGACGCGCTCGAGCCCTTCGGCCTCGGCGACCGCTGGAGCTTCGTCAACTTCGACGGCACCTATCACGGCGCGTCCCGCGAGACCGTGCAGGGCTTCTGCGCCGACGCCGATCTGTTCATCAACCTTTCGGGCGGCTCGTGGTTCTGGCGCGACGAGTACACGCGCATCCCGCGGCGGGTGTTCATCGACTCGGACCCGGTCTTCACCCAACTGGCCCTGGCCAAGGGCGACCCGTGGTACGTGGACTTCTTCCGCGGCTTCACTCACCTCTTCACGTTCGGCGCCAACATCGGCACGCCGGCTTGCGACGTGCCGACCGGCGGGTTGACGTGGCACAAGACGTGGCAGCCGGTGGTCACCGATCTGTGGCATCCCGAGGCGGGACCGCCGGGTGATCGCTTCACCACCATCATGACCTGGAAGATCGAGAGCTTCGCCGACGTCGACGGGAACAAGGATCGCGAGTTCCTGAAGATTCTCGACCTGCCCTCGCGCACGCCGCAGCGCATCGAGCTGGCCGTCAACGGCCCGCAGGAGTTCCTGCGCAGCCACGGCTGGTCCACCGTGGATGCGATGGGCGTGTCGCGCTCGCTGTGGGACTACCGGGCCTTCATCCAGGGCTCGAAGGCGGAGTTCGGCGTGGCCAAGCACGCCTACGTCTCGCGCCGTTCCGGCTGGTTCAGCGACCGCACCGAGTGCTACCTGGCCGCCGGCCGTCCCGCGCTGGTCCAGGACACCGGCTGGAGCGCCCACCTGCCCGAGGGCGAGGGGCTGCTGGCGTTTGCGACGCCCGAGGAGGCGCTGGCCGGGCTGGACCGCATTGCCGCCGACTATCCTCGCCATGCCGTCCGCGCCGCCGAGATCGCCCGCGAGCACTTCGACGCGGCGCCGGGTGCTGCCGCCGCCTGCTCGAGGTGGCCGGCCGATGACGCGGCCACTGCGCATCGCGCAGGTGGCGCCGGTGGGCACGTCGGTGCCGCCGCGGCTCTCGGGGTCGATCGAGACGATGGCGTCGGTCATCACCGAAGGGCTCGTGGCCCGCGGCCACGAGGTGACGCTCTTTGCCACCGGCGACTCGCGCACCGCCGCCGGGCTGCATGCCATCTACCCGCGCGGCTACCGCGACGACCCGGCGATGTGGCCGTGGGAGACGTGCGAGCTCTTCAACCTGGCGGCGGCCTTCGAGCGCGCCGCCGCGTTCGACGTCATCCACTGCCAGTCGGCCTACGCCCCGACGTCGCTGGCCCTGGCGCGGCTGGTGCCGACGCGCGTGCTGCACACCGTGCACCACTCGCCGGTGGAGGGCGAAGTGGACATGTGGCGCGGCTACGCCGAGCAGCCGTTCGTGGCCGTGTCGCACGATCAGGCGCGGCGCCTCTCGGGTCTCAACGTGGTCGGGGTGCATTCCTCACGGCCTCGACCTGCGGCAGTTCGTCTACCGCGCCCACCCCGAGGACTACCTGCTCTTCCTCGGCCGCTTCACCGAGGGCAAGGGCGTCGTGCCGGCCATCGAGGCGGCGCGCCGCGCCGGCCTGCGGCTGCTGCTGGCCGCGCAGCCCAACGACTACTACGACGAGGTCGTCGCGCCGCTCGTGGACGGCGTCCAGACCGTCTATGTGGGCGAGGTGTCGCACCACGACAAGGTGGCGCTGCTCGGCGGCGCGCGGGCGCTGCTCTATCCGGTGCAGGCCGGCGAGCCCTTCGGACTGGTGCTGGCCGAGGCGATGGCCTGCGGCACGCCGGTGGCCGCCTTCGACGCCGGGGCCGTGCGCGAGGTCGTGGATGTGGGCGTGACCGGGGGCGTCTTCACCTCGCTCGACGCCCTCGTGGCCGGCCTGCCGCGGGTGATGGCTCTCGACCGCGCGGTGGTGCGGGCCACCGCCGAGGCGCGGTTCGGCGCGGACCGCATGGTCGACGCCTACGTCGACGTCTACACGGCGCTTCTGGCCACCTCCCGCTCGGGCGGGACGGTCTGAGATGGCGCCGCCGGCGCCGTCGGCGAACGGGCGCGTGCTGCTTGCCGTGTTCGCGCATCCCGACGACGAATCGCTGGCCTGCGGCGGCCTGCTGGCCCGCTGCGCCAGCCTCGGCGCCGTGACCACGTTGCTGTGCCTCACGCGCGGCGAGGCCGGTCCTGGCCTCGAGCCCAGCGGCGTCGCCCCGGCCGACGCAGCCGACGCGCCGACCGCCGCCGCCGGCTCGGCGCGCTGCGGACGCGCGAGCTCGATGCCGCCGCGCGGGTGCTCGGCCTGGGCGATGTCGTGGTGCTCGACCACGGCGACGGCATGCTGCCGTGGGTGGCGCCCGAGCAGCTGGAGGCCGACATCGGCGCGGCCATCGCGCGGCTGCGGCCCGACGTGGTGGTGACCTTCGGCCCCGACGGCCTCTACTGGCACCCCGATCACATCGCCGTGCACGAGCGGACGACGCAGGTCGTGGCGGGGCTCGGCGCGGCCGCGCCGGCCCTCTACTACGTGACCATGCCGCCCGGGCAGATGCGCGCGGTCGCGGCCCATGCCGGCGCCGTCACCGGGATCGTGCCCGGCCTCGACGACCCCGACGCCTTCGGCGCGTTGGCCGCGCCGCCCACGCTGGTCATCGAGGCGGGGCCGTGCGCCGTCCGCAAACTGGCCGCCCTTCGCTGCCACCACAGTCAGATGGCCGCCAGCCCGATTGCCGCCATCGCCGAGGCGGACGCTCCGCGGCTGCTCGGCACCGAGCACTTCCGCCGGGCCGCCGCCGGCGCGGCTGGCGCCACCTTCCTCGACGGTTTGTCGGCCCCGCCCGGTTGAGTCTTTCGCCATGCACGAGTCGCTCCTCGCCCTGCTGCGCTGCCCGTTCTGCGGCACCCGCCTGTCGCCCGTCGAGAACCACGCGCTCACCCGGCACGAGGACCGCATCGTCTCGGGCGTGCTCGGCTGCGAGTGCTGCGCGTTCCCGGTCGTCGACTCGATTCCGGTGCTGCTGGCCGACGACGCGGCCCGGGCGGCCATCGTGGCCCTCGAAGCGGGGCGCCCCGACGCGGCGCGCGACCGGCTGCTCGGCCTCGATGCCGGCCGGGCCGCCGCCCTCCGCGGGCTGCTCGGACGCGAGGCGCCGGCCACCTACCGCGAGCTCATCGCGGTGCTGAGTCCCGACGCCGAGGGCACCTACTTCCTCTACCGCTTCTCGGATCCCGACCTACGTGATGGCCGAGGGCGTGCTGCGGGCGCTGGGACAGCATCCACAGGCTGCGGCGAAGTGGGCGATCGACGTGTGCGGCGGCTCCGGCCACCTGACCCGCGTGCTGACCGAGGTGCAGGCGGCTGGCCCGAGGCCCGGTCCCGGCACGGTGCTGGCCGATGTCTACTTCGCCAAGCTGTGGCTGGCCGCGCGCGTCACGGCGCCCGCCTGTCACCCGGTATGCTGCGATGCCAACCACCCGCTGCCGTTTGCCAGCGACGCCTTTTCGATGGCGGTGCTCTCGGACGCGTTCCCCTACATCTGGCACAAGCGCCTGCTGGCCGGTGAGCTGATGCGGGTGAGCGGGCCGGCCGGGTTGGTGGTGATGCCGCACCTCCACAGCGCGCTCGGCTGGAACTACTCGGCCGGCATGCCGCTCACGCCGGCGGCTTACGCCGATCTGCTTCGCCGGGCGCGGCCCGCGGCTTTTCCGCGACGCCGATCTGCTGAGCGGTCTGCTCGACGGCGAGGCCATCGACCTCACGCGCGAGGTGACGCCGGCGGCGATGGGCGCGGAGAACTCGCTGACGCTGGTGGCCAGCCCGGACCCGGCGGTATTCCGCCGCTACCAGGTGCCGAGCGCCGTGGCCGTGACCGGCGCCCTGATCGTGAATCCGCTCTACCAGGTGGCCGCGCGCGGCGCCGGCTCGACTCTCACGCTGACCTTCCCCACGCCCGAGTACGCCGACGAGTTCGGCGGCTGCCGCCGCTATCTGCCCGACACGCTGGAGGTCGCAGCGGATCTGAGCGGCCGGCTCGATGCCGCCACGCTGGAGGCGGCGATCGGCGCCGATTACGCGGCGCTGCGGCGCCGGCGCGTGCTCATCGACGCCCCGCGCCACTACTGCTGACCGGCGGCGCGGCGGCGGCAGCGGGCCGCGCCACGAACGGGTCGTAGGGCAGGCGCGTCGAGAGGCGGCGCCCGGCCCACTGCTGGATGACCACGTCTGGCCGCTCCTGCTCGACGAGGCGCGGGTCCACGTCGTACTCCCACAGGAAGAGCGCGCGGCTGAAGTGCTCCGCCAGGAAGGGCACGAGCGCCGAGCCGAACGAGTCGCGGAAGATCACGGCGCGCGGCAGATCACCGCGGACGTGCGCGGTGACCAATCGCCCTTCGATGTGGTCCGGGTCTGGATCGGGCGGCTCCACCACGCGGGCCGCCGGCTGCCGCGGGCGCAGGCGGATGTCGTCTTCCTGCACCCAGGCTTCGAGCCCGAGCATCCGCGCCAGGTCCCAGCCTGGGCCGCGCGCGTCTTCTCGCGTGAAGTCCCGGCGCGCGTCGGCTGCCACGCCGCGCAGCGCGCCGCCGCTCAACGCCTGCAGCCGCGCCAGGATGGCCTGCGCCGCCACGAACGCGCCCGGATCGTTCCAGTGGCTGTCGGTCCGATGGTAGATGCGCCCCTCGCGCTTGGCCGCCAGCAGCGCCGGGCGCAGGTCGAGCACCGGCACGGTGGTGTGGGCGCGCAGGTGGGCCACGAGCTGGTCGGTGCGCGACGTCCCGGCCGTGCGCCGGATCGAGTCGGGCATGAACTCGGGATAGACCACGTGCTTGTCGGGCGCGAGCACGAAGAGATACGTGATGCCGCGTGCCGCCAGCCAGTCGTGGGTGTGCTGCAGCGCTGCCGCCCACTGGGCGAGGTCGGCCGGACCGAGCGGCGCGGCGTTGAGGTAGTCGTCGGTCGAGCCGTCGTCGGCGTAGAACAGCCAGCCGTCCTGGCCGCGAATCACCGCCGGCGCCGGCGAGACGCGCAGCGCCAGCAGGCGGAAGGCCGCCTGCCACTGCACCAGCCGGCCGCGGAAGGCGAAGTGGTCCTGGAACCAGGTCGTGAACGCGGCGGGGAAGGCCGAGACCGCCCGCCAGGTCGGCGCAAGTTCCGGCGCCGGCGCCAGGTCCCGGTTCTCGCCGCGGGTCATGCCGGAGTCCACGCCCGCCAGGGTCGCGAGTCCGGGCGCCGCCAGGGCCACCAGGAAGACGGCGACGAGGACGCGCTCCCACACCGGGTGGAGACGCCACTCGGGCGGGGCCGGCGGGCGGGTCGAGGACACGGCAGCCATCGGGGACGTCAGAAGCGGAAGTAGATGAAGGGGCTATAGGTGCGCGCGGCGCTCAGCATCACCGAGGCGCCGAGCAGCACCACCAGGACCACGGCCACCGCGGCCGACGCCGCCCACGGCAGGGTGGGCGCGAGGTTGCCGGCGGCGCCGCCGCCGGTGCTCCATCGGCGCGCCAGCCGCGCCAGTAGCGGCGTCGCGCCGACGAGGCCGCAGCCGAACGCCAGGATCAGCTCCGGCGTCACGTACCACGACCACGCGTAGGTCGTCGGCAGCCCGTGGCCGAACCCGGCCATGGCTCGCAGCATGCCGCCCGCTTGAGTCAGCGTGTCGGCGCGGAACAGCACCCAGCCGACCATCACGACGAGCAGCGTGTAGGCGTGCCCGCCCACGCGGGAGGCCAGCCCCGGCGCGGCGACGGGCGTTGGCGCGCGATCGGCGCGCACCCGTTCGCCGACCAGGAAGGCGCCGTGGAAGAGCCCCCAGGCCACGAACGTCCAGGCCGCGCCGTGCCACAGTCCGCACAGGAAGAACACGATCACCAGGTTGAGGTGCGTGCGCAGCGGCGAGACGCGATTGCCGCCGAGCGGCACGTAGACGTAGTCGCGGAACCAGGTGGACAGCGAGATGTGCCACCGGCGCCAGAAGTCCTGCACCGAGACGGCGGCGTAGGGGTAGCGGAAGTTCTCGGGGAAGCGGAAGCCGAAGAGCCGGCCGAGCCCGAGGGCCATGTCCGAATAGCCGGAGAAGTCGAAGAAGATCTGCAGCGTGTAGCAGGTCACGGCCAGCCACGCGAGCGGCGCCGTGAGTTCGGCCACCGGCAGGGCGAAGATGCGATCGGCGGGCCCGGCCACGATGTTGGCGACCAGCATCTTCTTGGCCAGGCCGACGACGAAGCGGCGGGCGCCGTAGGCCAGGTCGGCGCGCGTCACCACGCGCCCGGCCAGCTGCGCCGCGATGTCTCGGTAGCGGATGATCGGCCCGGCGATGAGTTGGGGAAACAGCAGCAGGTACAAGGCGGCCTCGACCGGGCCCTTCTGGGCCACGGCGTCGCCGCGCTTCACGTCGACCACGTAGGAGATGGCGTGGAAGGTGAAGAACGAGATGCCGATCGGCAGCGCGATGGCGGGCACCACCAGCGGCGTCTCACCGGCGAGTGCCAGCACGGCATTGAGATTCGCGACCGCGAACCCGGCGTACTTGAAGACGCCGAGCACGAACAGGTTGGCGGCCACCGTCAGGGCGAGCAGGCGCGGGGCCGCGGGCGTGCCGGCCAGCCGATCGATGCGCAGCGCCGCCAGGTAGTTGACGGCAATCGACCCGAGCATCAGCCACGTGAAGGCGCCGCCGCCGGTGGCGTAGAAGGCGATGCTGGCCACGAGCAGCAAGGCGTTCTTCGGCAGCGGCAGCGTGTAGAGCGCCAGCAGCACCGGCAGGAAAACGAAGAGGAAGGTGGGCTCGGTGAACAGCACGGCGATGGCGCCCGGGGTCGAAGCTAGTCTACCTGCCGCGTCACTGGCCGTCGCCGAAGGCGTCGAGCAGCACGGGCGTGAGCGCGTGCATCTTCGACAGCACCGGCCGGCGCGGGGTGAGGCCGGCGGTGAAGCCGCGCGCCACCAGCCGGTCGAGCACCGCCTGGCGGCTGCTGACGACGTGCACCGGCACGTCCCACGGCGCGCCTTCGCCGCTCACCAGGGCGGGCGGCTGGTGATCGCCGATGAGCACCACGATCACGTCGCGGTCGGCGCGGAACCGCAGGTAGCCGCCGAAGGTGGCGTAGGCGTACTTCAGGGCGCGCACGTAACCCGGGCCGAGGTCGAGCCAGTCGGCGGGGATGGCCCAGGCCGCCTGCAGCGCCGCATCGTCGTAGGGCGTGGGCGTGAGGGCTCGCGCCCAATCGGGTTGATAGGGCGGCGTCGGCGTGAACGGGGTGTGCGTGCTGATGGTGGGGAAGACGACGAAGAGCGGCTGGCGGTCCGTGGGCGGGGAGGTGGCTTCGAGAGCATCGACTTTGGCCAGGCAGAACTGGTCGGTGACGTCCCACCAGCCGAACGGCGGTCCCTCGGTACTTGAGGTCGGGCGCGCCGTAGATGGTGTCGAAGCCGTAGAAGCGGCCCTCGGGCCACACGCTCTGGATCCCGGGCATGACGGCGACGGCGCGGTAACCCTGACGGGCGAACGGCGCAATCATCGTGTCGCGCCGCTGGGCCATCAGGCGCGCGTTCATGGCCCCGTCGCGCACCTCCGTGCCCGACAGCAGGCTGATGTGCGCCAGCCACGACTCGCCGCCGAAGGTCGGCGACTCGACATAGGCCGAGACGACCTGGCGGCCGCTGGCGCTGACGTCGTCAGCGAACTGGCGACGCGCGCCGGCCAGTTCCGTTTCGTACTCCGGGCGTTCCCAGCTCACCGCCCCGTAGGACTCGACGAAGATCACGAACACGTCGGCCCCGCGCACGTTCGCGAGGTTCGAGTCGAGCACCGGCGCCGGCCCGAGCTCGCGCAACCCCGCGCCGCTCCATTCGTAGGCCAACTGGCGCGCCTGCGCCGCCCACACCAGCGTCACCGGCGTGGCCACGCCCGGCGACTGCGGGACGCGCTCGTCGAGCCGCTGCACCGCGCCCACGAGCAGGACCAGCATCGACAGGACCACCAGCACCGGCCGCAACCGGCGGTCGGCGGTGGCTGCGGTCACCCGGCCCCACGCCCAGCGTAGCGGCGCATAGAGCGCCAGCGGCACGACCACGAGCGCGCCCACCACCGCCGCGATGACCCACGGCGTGGCCACGAACGCCAGCATCGCCCCGACGGCCGGCAGGTGCGGCATGTCCCAGTAGAGATTGATGTCGCGGCCCCACAGCGACCGCGACGTGACCGCGGCGTAGCGGCCGACGGCCAGCAGCACCCAAGCGCCCGCCAGCAGGCCCGGCACCAGCCGCGGCCGGGCGGTGACGTGCCGGTGCAGTGCGACGAGGGCAAGCACGGCCACGGCCAACTCGGCCGACAGGTCGCCGCTCAAGCGGACGAAGGGCGTCGGCCACAGATTGGCGATGGTGAGCGCCGCGTTCAGCAGCGCCAGGGCCAAAGCCAGCACCGCCCAGTGCGGCGCGCCGGGTCGGGTCTCGTCGTCTGCCACAGGGATGCCGGTCAGCGTACCTCATGGCGGCAATCGCGCCCAGCCGGAGCCCGATGGCCCGAGCCTCGGCACCGTGTCCGACCGCCCCTGCGGCCCTCCCGGCGCCCCGCGTCCGAGGCCACAGTGCCGCGGTGGTCGGGGCGTGAAGGGTCAGGGCGTGAAGTCGCGAATGGCCGCCACCGTCGGCGCGTCGAGCTTCTGCAGCATGGCCACGAGCAGCTCCACCATCTGGTCGAAGTCGCGGCGGTTGATGACGCCGTTGTGCGCGTGCGTGTAGCGGGCCGGCACGAGCAGGTTCACGGTGGGCACGCCGCCGTTGCTCTTCTGGATCTCGGCCGAGTCGTCGCCGTAGCCTTGCACCAGGTCGAGTTGCAGCGGCAGCTTTCGCTCGGCCGCGGTCTGCTTCACGAACGCGCTCAGCTTGCGGTTGGGGAGCGCCGAGGAATCGTAGACGAACAGGATCGGACCGCCGCCGAGCACCGCCTGCGTTTCTTCCGGCCGGCCGGGGAAGACGTCGCCGGTGATGCCGCCTTCGATGGCGATGCCGATCTCGGGTTTGATCACCGCGGCGGCCGTGTGGGCGCCGCGCAGGCCGATTTCTTCCTGCGTGGTGATGGCGTAGACGATCTGGTTGGGATGCGGGCGCCGTCGCCAGGCGCCGCATCGCCTCGATCACCACCGCGCAGCCGACCCGGTCGTCCCACGCCTTGCCCAGGTAGTTGCCGGTGCCGTTCAGCACCTCGAAGGGCGCGTCGGGCACGATCGGATCGCCCACCGAGATGCCCATGGCGCGCACCTCCGCTTCGGAGCTGGCGCCGACGTCGAGCAGCAGGGTGTCGCGCGGGTAGACGCGCGTGCGCTCGTCGGCCGGCACGACGTGGACATCGCGGATGCCGGTGATGGCCTTCACCGGGCCCTTGGCGCCGATGATCACCCAGCGCTGATCGACCAGCGCCTGGTCGAGCCACCCGCCCAGCATCTGCATGGTCAGGAAGCCCTTGGGCGTGATGCGCCGCACCATGCCGCCGAGCTCGTCCATGTGCGCGTCGACCATGATCCTCGGGCCGGTGGTGCCCTGGGTGGCGATGATCGAGCCCATGCCGTCGAAGGTGATCGAGGTGGCCAGCGGCTTCATCTGCTCGACCATCACCTTGCGGATCGGCTCCTCGAAGCCGGGCGCCCCGGCGGTGTCGGCGAGGAGGCGCAAGAGCTCGACGGTGCGGTCCTGCGCGCCGAGCGTGACGCCGAAGACGGCGAGCGCCGCCGCCGTGAGGGTGAGTCGAAGACGGGTCATGGGAGCCTCCTGCGGCGTGGCGCCGCGTGGCGAGTCTAGCAGGCGTCTTTCGGCCGGACCGGCGCGAGCCGCGGCCACCGCGAATGGCGCTTGACCGCCCCGGCCGGGGGTGGTGAGATCCGCCGATGTCCATCCGCCTCTTTGCCGTCGCCGGCGCCGTGCTCCTCGCGTCGTTCACGCTCGGCGCGGCCGCGCCGGGTGACGACCCGGGCGGGTGGGACAAGGCGGCCGCCGCGCGCTACCTCGATGCGCGCATGGACGTGTGGTGGACCAAGGCCAAGCCGCTCAAGAGCGGCGAGGCCGAGACCAAGTGCTTGTCGTGCCACACGGCCATTCCCTACGCGCTGGCCCGCCCGGCGCTGCGCAAGGCCATGGGCGTCACGGCCGCCACGGTCCACGAGACGACCATCTTCGAAACGGTGCGCACGCGCCTGGCGCACACCGACGCGCAGCAGCCCTTCTACGACCACACCGAGGCCAAGAAGGTCGAGTCACGCGGCGTCGAAGCGGTGATGAACGCCGTCCTCTTGACCAGCCGCGACCTCGACCTGGGCGCCGCCGGGCCCGACGCGCTGACCCGGCAGGCGGTGGCGCGGTTGTGGACGGTGCAGCGCGAGGACGGCGCCTGGGATTGGCTCGACTTCGGCCTCGAGCCGTACGAGACGCGCGACGCGGTCTTCCACGGCGCCACGATGGCGGCGCTGGCCGCCGGCTCGCCCACGGGACGCCAGGCCAGCGGCGATGCCGCCGGCCAGGCCGGCGTGCAGAAGCTGCGTGGATACCTGGGCGCGAATGTCGGCGCGCAGCGTCTCTTCAATCGCACCTGGGCGCTGCTGGCTTCGTCGCGCCTGAGCGGGGTGATGACCACCGCGCAACGCGAGGGGCTGGTCCGCGACCTGGCGGCCGCGCAGCGTGCCGACGGCGGCTGGTCGCTGGCCGACCTGGGCGAATGGCGCTGGAGCAAGACGGCCGGACCGTTCGCCGCGCCCGGCACGATCGACCAGGCGCTCATTGGCGGGTCCGACGCTTATGCCACCGGCCTGGTGGTCTACGCGATGAAACAGGCCGGGCTCGGCAGCCGGCCCGCGGTGCACAAGGGGCTGACCTGGCTGCGCGCCAACCAGCAGACCGGCACGCCCGGTGATGCGGCCTGGGCGCCGTGGCGCGCGCACTCGCTCAACTTCGACCGCGAGCACGGCGGCGACAAGGGCGAGCCGTGGCGGCGGATGTTCATGTCGGATCTGGCCACGGCGTTTGCCGTGCTGGCGCTGCTCTAGCGGGCCGGGTGCCCCCCGGCCGATGCCGGCAGGGGGTTACCCCTGGCCCAGGGCCCGCGCCAGCAGATCGCTGACGCTTAGGCGCGCCGCTCCGTCATTGAGATAAACGCGATCCAGCCGCGAACCCTGAACGCGAATCAGGCCGAGCACATCGCGCCATTGGCGGTCGGACACCTCGCCGCCGCGGCGGAACCAGCGAAGCTTCTGGAGCAGCACGTCTTCCGGCGTGTGGACGTAGACGGCGTGATCGCCGTCCAGCTCGACACGCACCCTGCGCTCGAGAATTTGTTCATCGAGGGGCGTCCCGCCGGCAACGAAAATGTCGACCTTGATCGAGCTGTCGAGATCGATGATGTTGGTTGACGCACGTTCGGCAACGGCTCGCCTGAGCGCGTCCTCTGGCACGTAATATTGCCCTGCCAGCCGCCGCAGGAGCGGCTCCACGTGCGGCGCTTCGAGAGCGACGACGACATCGACGTCCAGCGTCGAACGGGGCTCGCCACTCACCGAGCTGGCCATCGACCCACCGATCGAGTAGCGCAGATCGAGATCGTCGAACACGCGGGCCACAGCGGTGGCCACCCGCCACGGATCGACGTCCACGCTCACCTCATGGCTCCAGTCCGGCAGCGTCCGGAAAAGCGCGGACCGCCAGGGCGTAGCCGAGTCTCACGATCGCCAACCGCAGAAATCGCTGCCGGAGAGAATCATCCGGATGGCGCAGCTTGATTCCGGCCGCGGCCAGAGCATTGGTGCGTCGGCACAGCAACGAGACGAGTCGGGCCTTCTCCGCTCCGCTCATCTCGCGCCAGCGGCGGATCAGCGCCTGCTCCGCCGCGGGCGACGTGTCATCGGCGAGTGGCCGGCGCGACTGGTCGAGCACGGCCCGATTATACCGGGCACGCCAGGCCTCCCGTCTGGCTTGACCCTCGCGCGACGGCGCAGGACGATAGGCCCGTGCGCATCCTCGTCGTCGAAGACGACCCCAGCATTGCCGAGTTCGTCGCGGCTGGACTGCGCCAGGAAGGCTACGCCGTGGACGTCGCCAGCGACGGCGTCAAGGGCCTGGAGCTGGCCCGCGCCCATCCCTACGACGCCGCCATCGTGGACGTGATGCTGCCCCGGCTCGACGGCCTGAGCCTGGTGGCGGCCTTGCGCCGCGCCGCCGTGACCACGCCGGTGCTGTTCCTGAGCGCGCGGCATTCCGTGGACGACCGCGTCAAGGGCCTGCAGACCGGCGGCGACGACTACCTGACCAAGCCGTTCGCGTTCCAGGAACTGGTGGCCCGCGTCCAGGCGCTCACCCGCCGCGGGCAGGTGCCGATCGAATCGGCGGAACTGGCCGTCGGCGATCTCGTCCTCGACCGCCTCACGCGCAAGGCCAGCCGCGGCGGCACGCCGATCGAGCTGCGGCCGCGCGAGTTCGCGCTGCTCGAATACCTGATGCGCCACGCCGGCAAGGTCATGTCCAAGGCGATGATCGTGTCGCACGTGTGGGACTACAGCTTCGACACCGGCACCAACGCCGTCGACGTGCTCGTGCACCGGCTGCGCGACAAGATCGACAAGGACTTCCAGCCGAAGCTGCTGCACACGGTGCGAGGCGTGGGGTATGTCCTCAAAGCCGAATAGCGCCATCACGCGCGCCTTCCCGCTGCGCATCGCGTTGTGGTACGCCGGTCTGTTCATGGGCAGCGTGGCCGCGGTCGCCCTCGTCACCTACGCCCTGCTGGCGCGGGCCCTCGAGGCGCAGGATCACTCGGTGCTCGAGTCGATGCTGACCCGCTATGCCGCCGATTACGACCGCCGCGGCCTGCCGCGGCCTGCAGCGGCTCATCGAGGTCGACGCCGGCGAAGGACGCCACGAGCGGCTGCTGGTGCGGGTCATCAATGCCGGGTCCCAGGTGGTCTACTTCGCCGAGCCGCCGGGCTGGGGCGGTTTCGATCTCTCGCGCCTCGACGCCCCGGCGCTGGTGCGGGCCGGGTGGATGGTGATCCCCAATCCGCCCGACGGTTCGGTCCTGGAAGTGGGCACCGCGCGCCTCCCCGACGGCGTGATCGTGCAGGTCGGGCGCAGTTCGCACGTGCGCGACGAGCTGCTGGCGCAGTTCCGCGCCCGCGGCTTGCAGGTGCTCACGGTGGTGGTCGTCGTCGCGCTGCTCGGCGGGGCCGTGCTCACGCGCTTCGCGCTGGCGCCGCTGCGCGCGCTCGAAGGCACGCTGCGATCCATCCTGGCGACCGGGCGGTTCGACGCGCGGGTCGAGACGCGCGCCTCGCACGATCCGCTCGACGAGCTGGGCGGGCTCGTGAACGACATGCTCGGCCGCATCCAGGTGCTGCTGGCCGGCATGCGCGGCGCCCTCGACAACGTGGCCCACGACCTGCGCACGCCGCTCACGCGCCTGCGCGCCGGGGCCGAATCCGCCCTGCTCGCCAATCACCCGGCGGCCCTGCGCGAGGGGCTGGAGCGGGCGCTCGAGGAAGCCGACCGCGTCAACGCCACGCTGACCGCGCTGATGGACATCTCCGAGGCGGAAACCGGCACGATGGCGCTCGACCGGGCCCCGGTCGATCTTGCCGCCGTCGCCGGCGAGGCCATCGACCTCTACGCCGACGAAGCCGAAGACCAGGGCCTGACCTTGACCGCCTCGGTGCCGGCCGGGCTCACGGTGATGGGCGACCGCACGCGGCTGCGCCAGGTGCTGGCCAATCTGATCGAGAACGCGGTGAAGTACACCGAACGTGACGGCGGCATCGACGTCGGCGCCGAGCGGCGCGGCCAGGGCGTTGCCGTGACCGTCCGCGACAGCGGCGTGGGCATCGCGCCCGCCGACCTGCCCTTGGTGTGGGATCGGCTCTACCGCGCCGACTCGAGCCGGGCCAGCCGCGGCCTCGGCCTGGGGCTGTCGCTGGTCAAGGCCATCGTCGAGGCCCACGGCGGACAGGTGGCCGTGGCGTCGACGCCCGGACAGGGCACCACCTTCACCATCACCCTGCCGGCCGCGCCCGCGCCTCCGCCCCCGCCGCCGGGCTGACGAGCCGGGTGGTCCCAGCGGGTCCATTCGCCCCCGCCGCCGAACCTGTCACCGATGTCATGTTCGGGACGCCATTCCGACACTCGGGCCAGCGTCTTACAGGGTGTAGGCACGATCGCATGTGTCCAAAGGAGTGTCAGCAATGAACGGAACGCCAATGCCTTCCCGCCGGTCGACGTCCCCGTGGATCGGCATCGCCGCGCTGGGCCTGGCCACCACGGTTGCGGCCGCAGGTGTCTCTGGAACGGGTTCGAGGTTGTGGGCCTCGGCCGAGCCGCAGGCCGGTCCCGCCGCCACGGTCGTGACGCCCGCGCCGCTGCCCGGTTCGCCGGTGCAGTCCTACAGCCAGGTGGTCGACCAGGTGGCGCCGGCCGTCGTGACCATCCGCGTCGAGAAGACGGCTGTGATGTCGCAGACGGCGATGCCGGGGCTGCCCGAAGGCTTCGAACAGTTCTTCGGCCGGCGCAGCCCGCCGGCGCCGCAGCGGCGGCGCGAAGGCGGCCTGGGCTCGGGCGTGATCGTGCGCGCCGACGGCCTGGTGCTCACCAACCATCACGTCGTGGACGGCGCCACGCGCATGCGCGCCGACCTGGCCGACGGCCGCTCGTTCCCGGCCACGCTGGTGGGCAGCGATGCCGCCAGCGACCTGGCGGTGCTGCGGATCGCCGCCACGGGCCTGCCGGTCGTGCCCTACGGCGACTCGGAGCGGATCAAGGTCGGCGACGTGGTGCTGGCCTTCGGCAACCCGCTCGGGGTCGGCCAGACGGTCACCATGGGCATCGTCAGCGCCAAGGGCCGGGCCACCGGCGCCGGCGACGGCGCCTATGAAGACTTCCTGCAGACCGACGCGCCCATCAACCACGGCAACTCCGGCGGCGCGCTCGTGAACCTGCAGGGCGAGCTCGTCGGCATCAACGCGCAGATCCTGTCGCCCTCGGGCGGCAACATCGGCCTCGGCTTCGCCATTCCGTCGGCGATGGCGCAGGCCGTGGCCGAGCAGCTCGTCACCGACGGCGTGGTCCACCGGGCCCGGCTCGGCGTGACCGTGCAGGGGCTCACCTCCGAACTGGCCGAGAGCCTGGGGGTGCCCGAGGCCCGCGGCGCGCTCGTGAGCGAGGTCGAGCCCGACAGTCCTGCCGAGCGGGCCGGCGTGCAGCAGGGCGACGTGGTCCTGCACATCGACGGCAAGCCGGTGACCGACGCCAACCGCGCTGCGCAATCAGATTGCCGGCTCGCGGCCTGGCGCCTCGGTGACCATCGTCGTGCGGCGCGATGGCCGCGACGAAACGCTGACGGCGCGCCTGGCCGAACGCGAGCCGGCGGCGGCCGACGCGCCGGGCGCGGAGGGGAACGGCCGGCCCGAGTCGGGCTTCGGCATGGCGGTCACGCCGCTCACGCCGCAGATTGCCGAGCAGCTCGAGCTGCCGAGGACGGCGACGGGGGTGGTCGTGACCGGTGTCGATCCGGCCGGGCTGGCGGCGTCGGCCGGCATTCGCGAGGGCGACGTCATCAAGACCGCGAACGGCCAGGCCGTGACCTCGGTCGCGGGGCTGCGCGAGGCCTTGAAGACGCAGCCGGATCGCCCGGCGCTGGTGCTGGTCAGCCGCCGCGGCAACGACACCTTCGTGGCGCTGCCGCGCGCCGAGTCGTAGAGACAGGGTCGCGGGCCGGGTTCGCGTCGAGGGACGCGAATCCGGCCGTCGACGGTCAGCCGCCCCGCATATCACCCACCGATGATTGTCGGCCGCGCCGGACGTCTAAACTCTCAGACCGTGCATCATTGGAGATTCCATGGCTGACCTGACCATCACCACGTTCCTCACGCTCGACGGCGTCATGCAGGCGCCCGGCGGTCCCGGCGAAGACCCGAGCGGCGGTTTCGAACACGAAGGGTGGCTCGTGCCTCACGCCGACGTGGACATGGGCGTGACCATGTCGGCTATCTTCGCGAAGGCTGACGGGTTCCTGCTGGGACGCACCACCTACGACATCTTCGCAGGGCATTGGCCCCGCGTCGACCGATCCGGACGACATGGTGGCTACCAAGTTGAACACGCTGCCGAAGTTCGTGGCCTCGCGCACGCGGACGAACTTCACGTGGACCAACACGACGCTGGTCCGCGACGTCGTGGCCGAAGTGGGCGCCATCAAGGAGCGTTTCACGGGCGAGCTCCAGGTGCACGGCAGCGCCGGGCTCGCGCAGACGCTGATCGCGCACGACCTCATCGACGAGTACCGGTTGCTCACATTCCCGGTGGTCCGGTCGCGTGGGGGCAAGCGCCTGTTCGGCAGTGGCGCCGTACCGGCTGCGTTCACGCTGGTGAACACCTCCACGACCAGCACCGGCGCCGTCGGTGAGCGTTTACCGCCGAGGCAAACCGTTCACGACCGGGACCTTCCTCATGGAATAGCGGGTTGACGCTGCTCGTGCCGAAGCGCGGGAACAGCGTGTCGACGTCGAGGAACGTCGGCCTGCCGCCGTCGCTGCTGTAAGCGGTCAGGGCCGGCGCGGCCACCGATGATTTCCCGCGCCCGCCGGGGTCTATAGTCCCGTAACCCGCCTACTGGAGGAATCGCATGGCCGCCCCGTCCCGCAAGATCTTCGTCAACCTGTCCGTCCGCGACCTGCCAGCGTCGAAGCAGTTCTTCGCCGCCCTCGGCTTCACCTTCAACCCGCAGTTCACCGACGAGAAGGCCGCCTGCATGATCGTCAGCGACGAAGCCTTCGTGATGCTGCTCACGCCGCCCTTCTTCCAGGGTTTCACCAGGAAGTCGATGTGCGATACGGCGACGCATACCGAGGGCCTGTTCGCGCTGTCGTGCGACAGCCGCGACGAAGTGGACGCGATGATGAAGACGGCGCTGGCCCACGGCGGCACGCCGGCCATGGAGGCGCAGGATCACGGGTTCATGTACGGCTGCAGCTTCTACGACCTCGACGGCCACCACTGGGAAGTGGTGTGGATGGATCCCGCGCATCTCCAGGGCTGACGCCACTCCGCGCCGGGGCGGATCACCGAGGTTCACGGCGGGACGATGCTCTGGGGGCCGGAGGGCGCCTCGCCGACGCGGAGCAGGACGAAGCGAAACCGGTAGCCCACATTGGTCCCGCCGGTGGATCCCGGGTCGATCGACATCAGCCGTTCGGCGCGCTGCTCATCCTGGAGTGCGGCCGCGACCGGTTCGGACACGATGGCCCAGCCCCGCAGCCGCTGGCGCTGCGCGGGATCGGCCAGGGATCGCGCCGGCACTTCGCTCGTGGGGCAGCGATCCAGCGCCAGGGTGTAGACGATCGACGCCTGGTTGAAAAATATCCACGCGCGATCGGAGTCGGGTGTCGACTCGTCCCCGAGGTCCTCGACGACGACACCGGCGCTGCATCCGCCCCGGGCCCGGAGCGCGTCCCGCAGCTCGAAGAACTTCGCGTTGGTCGCGCCGCTGCGCCACAGATAGCTCTGGGCGCCGACCAGGAGGGCGACATCGAAGGTCATCAACGCCGCCGTCACGACCACCCAGGGCCGCAGCCGGACGCGCCATCGCTCCGGCCGTTCGGCGCCATCACCGGGGCGCGGAGGCAGCGCTCCGATCAGGCCGGCGCCCACGATCACGAACATCACCGGTTGGAACCAGCCCAGGTAGCGCGGCAGGAACGCGCTGAGCGCCAGGGGCAGCAGCAAGAGCGGCACGACCGACACCGAGATCAGGAAGCGGCGCGCCGAGTCGTCGTGGCGGCCGGCCACGGTCCGTCCCTTCCGACGCAGCCGGGCCCAGCCGTGGAGACCGCCGACAATCAACGGAGCGCCCAGGGCCACCACGGCCAGTCCCGGCACCAGGTGCCAGAGGTGCTCGAGGTATGTGGCGGGAGATAGTGACGGGCCGTAGGCGTAGGTCTGCTCGTTCACCCGCCGCATGATCTCGTGGCGATGGAACAGCCACATCCAGATCATCGGGCTGTAGCCGACGACGTAGCCCAGTCCGGCGGCGTAGGGAACGGAACCCTTGAACCACGCGCGCCAGGGCGTTTCCCACAGATACCAGCCAGCCAGGCCCGCCAGCAGCACGGCGTTGATCGGATGGGCCTGCATGGTCAGGCCGCCGAGCACGCCGGCGACTGCGGCCATGTGGGGCCGCCGCCGGGTCACCGCGGTGTAGGCCGCCAGTAAGGTGGTGGTGGCGAAGAACGGACCGAGCGACGCCGACCATCCGTAGCGGCTGGCCAAGAGCACCATGCACACGTTGGTCGTGGCCAGGCCGGCGGCCACCACACCCGCCCGCCTGTTGACGAGCGTCGCCGCCAGCACGAAGATGGCCGGCACGGTCAGCGCCCCGGCGACGGCCACGAGCAGCCGCGGCCACAGCGCGTCTTCGCCGAACACCAGGAACAGGCCGGCGACGAGGTAGGAGAACAACGGCCCGTAGTAAGCATCGAAGCCGGTGAGCGGCGTGTGCACGCCCCGGGCGATGTCCAGGGCCCAGGTCACTTCCTGGCCTTCGTCCTCGAACCTCGGGAGGCTCATCAGGTTCGGGAGCCGCAGCAGCAAGGCCACCGCGAAAAGCAGCGCCAGCCCGGTGAGCCGTCGTGACGCCGTCGCCATCCAGAACGGAGTCGACAGTACGGACCGTACACCTGCCACGCGTTGACGCTCCCTGAGAATGAAAGGCCTGCCAGGGTTATCGGCAATCCGTCCGCCCGGCAACGATTCCGTGCAGCTCCGTGATGCGTCCGAGGCCGCCCTTCGCGTCCTGGGCCGGATCTGCGCCAGCGTGCACGCGCGCGGGCACTGAAGCCGCGACTGGCGCGATCCGACAACCAGATCGTGCCTGCCTGGACCAGGCCGGCGCTTCTCGACGCCGGCTCGCACCCTTCTTCTGTGACCCGTCGCACGCAACACGCGCTGGCGCTCTCGCGCGGCCGCGCACATCCGGGCCGC
Organism: uncultured Acidobacteriota bacterium; assembly: GCA_963834325.1. Lineage (GTDB taxonomy): Bacteria > Acidobacteriota > Vicinamibacteria > Vicinamibacterales > UBA2999 > CADEFD01. The sequence goes on along the minus strand of CAWIBL010000011.1, from coordinate 734,626 downwards.
CGTGATCAAGGCTGCGCCCCTTGCCCGCGTGACGGCGATCGTGCGGGCCGCCGACTGGTGGCTCTACAAGATTCCTCCGCTGGTGGCCATCGCCAGCGCCGGCACGCTGCTTCAGGCCACGGGCCGCACCGGTCGGCTGGCGCTCGGCGGCGCCGCGATTGTCGGCGTCTGCTTGGTGGCCGTCTACGGCTACGTCCTCAACGACTGGTGTGACATCGACGAGGACCGGGTGGCCGGGCGGCGCAACCGCATGGCGCCGTTGTCGTGGCCGGCGCGGGCGGCGGCGCTGCTGCTGCCCGCTCGTTGCCCTCGTCCTGCTGCAGGCGTGGTTCGCCGATCGCGTCATGGCGCTGCTCGTGGCCGCGAACATCGCGTTGCCGACGCTCTATTCGGTGCGGCCGACCCGGCTCAAGGAGCGAGGCGTGCTGGGCGCGCTTGCCGATGCCGGTGGGGTGCACGCGGTTCCGGCGGCGACCGTCGCCTGGGTGGTCGCCCGCGGGCTCGACACGCCGATGGCCGCTGCCTTCCTGGCCGCGACGGTGTGCTGGGCGCTCTGTGCCGGCCTGCGCGGCATCATCGTGCACCAGGTGGCGGACCGCGAGGGCGATCTCAAGGCCGGCGTGCGGACCTTCGGCGGCAGTCTCGGTATCCCCCGCGCCCGGCGGCTGGTCTTCGGGGTGTTCTTGCCGCTCGAGGTCATCGGCCTGCTGACGTTCGTGGGTCTCGTGCTGCCGGTGGCGCCTGTCGCCGCGGTCGTCGTGGCCGCCTACGCCGTCGCCGAAGCCGTGAAGATCCGGTCCGGGTGGCTGCTGCCGATGTTCGACGCCCCGGGCCGTTCCACCGAGCGCTACGTTCCGCTCGTCAACAACGAGTTCTACGAGGTGTGGCTGCCGCTCGGCCTGGCGCTGCAGTTGTGCGCCGACGAGCCGCGGCTGGCGCTGCTGCTCGGTCCGCCGCTGGCGCTCTTCCTCCCCAACCTGGTGCGGCGTACCAGCTGGATTGCCGAGGCGGCCGGCATTCAGCCGCTGCCGGTGCGTCCGCGGCTGGCCTGGGCGCGCCGTCGTCTCAGGCGGCTGTTGCGGCCGCTGCCGCCGGTCGTCGTCGGCGCCACGACCTGGACCGTCAACGGCGTCAACATCTTCTCCGGCAACCTGGCGCGGGCCCTCCGGGAGGGCGGCGTCGACGCCCACATCCTGCTGACCGAGGAGCAATCCAACCTGGTGCACTACCCCGAGGCCAGGCTCCCGCATACCGCCGGCGTGGCCTTCGAGCGGCTGCCGTGCGCGCCCTACGACGGCTGGGGCATGCACTGGGGACGGATGCAGCGCTATCTCGAGGAGCAGGCGCCGTGCATCTACCTGCCCAACTCGGACTGGCGGCACTCGTGCGTGATCCCCCGGCTGTCGCGCGACGTCGTAGTGGTGGGGGTGGTGCACAGCGACGATCCGCTGCACTACGATCACGTGCGCCGCCTCGGTCCCTATTGGAACGCCGTGGTGGCGGTGAGCCAGACCATCGCCGACAAGGTCGTGGCCGTGAATCCGTCGCTCGCCGGCCGCGTCCACACCATTCCCATCGGGGTCCACATCCCCCTGCAGTTAGCCCGCCGCGACACCACGCACGAGGTCTTGCGGGTCGTCTATCACGGCATTCTCAAACAGCACCAGAAGCGCGTGCTCGATCTGCCGGCGATCGTGGCGGCCGCGGTGGCGCGCGGGATCCCCATCGCGCTGAGCATCGTCGGTGCCGGTCCCGATGAAGCCGCGCTCCGCGCCGCCGCCGCGCCGCTCGTGGCCTCGGGTCACATCCGATTCCTTGGCCTGCTGTCCCCTGACGACACGGGCGCGTTGCTGGAATCCTTCGACGCCTACCTCCTGCCTTCGGAGTTCGAGGGCATGCCCAACGCCCTCATCGAGGCGATGGGACGCGGCTGCGTGCCGATCGTCACCGATACCAAGAGTGGGATTCCCGAGCTGATTCACGACGGCGACAACGGCTTCCTGGTGCCGGTGGGCGACACCGAAGCGTTTGCCGAGAGGCTGGCGCTGCTGTGGAACGACCCGGCGCGGCGGGTGGCAATGTCGCGCCGGGCCTTCGCCACGGTGTCGGGCCGGCGGATGCGCATCGAGGACATGGTCGAGGCCTACGAACAGGTGTTCGAGCAGGCGGTGGCCGACAATGCCAGCGGCCGGTTCATCAGGCCTCTGGGCCTGCTCTCGCCGCCGCCCGAACGCGTGGACGGCGTCAGCCTGTTCCCGGTGCCGCTGCCCTGCGAGGAACGTGGAGTCGGCGCCTTTCCGTCGCTCGACGATGCCGAAGACTACCTGCACCAGATCAACCAGATCACGGTGACCGGCGGGTCGCGGCCACGGCGCCGTGGCGACGCGTCCGCGGCCGGGCTCACGGTCTGGGTTTCGGCTCCGATCTGGACCAGCAACGGCGTCAACCAGTGGTCCGAAGATCTCGTCCGGGGGCTGCGCGCGGCCGGCGTCGATGCGCGGCTGCTGCTCACCGAAGAGAACACCAGCCTGATCAACGTCGACGATCCGCGGCTGCCGCGCCCGCGCGACATTCCGGTCGAAGAGTTGCGCCTGCTCGGCGCCGATGGCTGGGGGGCGCGCTGGGGCGCCCTGGCGCGGCTGCTCGAAGGCTCGGCGCCGTGCATCTACCTGCCGAACTACGACTGGCGCCACGCCGCCGTGATCCCGACGCTATCGCGCGGGGTGTCCGTCGTCGGGGTCTTCCACGACGACAACCCCCTCTACCTGGAGCAGGCCGGGCGCCTGAAGGACTACTGGCAGGCCGCGGTCACGATGGACCGCCGCGTCGCCCGTGGCATCAGCCGGGCCGTTCCGTCGCTAGCCACGCGGATGACGGTGATTCCCCATGGTCATGTGCTGGCCGAGACGCTTCCTCCTCGTCTGGCCTCCAGCAGCTCGCGCACCCTGGTCGTGCTCGGCCGCGACGGCGCCGCCGCCGGCCGCCTGGCCGCCTTCGTGGCCGCGCTCCACGAAACTGGCCCGCATCACCGCATCGTGCTGCTCGAGCCCTCCCCGGCCCTGGCCGCGGCCCTTGGCCACGCGCGGGTCGAGGTGCAGTCCGGCTTGGCCTGGGCTGCCTGGCTGAATCTGTGCCGTACCAGCGATTTCGTGATCGCCGCCGGCGGCGACGGCGACACGTGGCGGCAGCTCGTCGAGATGATGGGGCACGGCAGCATCCCGGTGTTGCTCGACCCTCACGAGACGACGCGATGGCTGATCCGCGCCGACGATACCGCCCTGGTCGTCGACGGAGCCGGCGACGGCGAGGCCGGGCGGGCCATCGATCAGCTGCGAATGCTGATGGCTTCGGCTGAGGATCGCCAGGCGATGTCGCGCCGGGCCCACGACGCCGTGAAACGAGGCCTGCCGAGCCAGGACGACATGATCGCCGCCTACCTGGACCTTTTCGCGGCCGTTCGCCACGAGACGGCGTCAACCAGTCCGTCTCCGTGGGTCGGAGTCCTGCCGCCCCCCGAAAGCGTGGCAGGCGTGCAGCTCTTCCCCATCGCCCGCCGGCATCTCAGCGAGCTCGGGCTGTTCCCCACGGCCGAGGACGAGACGCGCTTTGTCGCCGAACGGGACGGCGTGGCCGTGGCCCCCGCGGCGGAGCGCTCAGGCGGCCTGGAACGGGCGTCCTAGTCGTAGCGGCCGACCGCGCCAGTTCGGTGTAGCATCGCGACTCATGTGCACGAGACGATCGACGACGCTGACCACCATTCTGCTCGGCGCGCTCGCCGCGCTCTGTCCCCTGGGCGCCGCGCACGCCGATCCGCCCAAGGGCAGCATCACCATCGAGCGCATCGCCGACATCAAGTACCCGACGAGCCCCGCCTGGTCCCCCGATGGGACCAAGGTAGCGTTCCTGTGGGACGCCGCCGGGAAGCAGGATCTCTTCGTGGTCACGCCGGGACGCACGCCGGTGCAGCTCACCGACTTCCCGGTGGACCCGCACCTGCTCGTGTCGGACCTCGGCAACGTGGCCTGGACGTCGGACGACACGCTGCTCTTCGGCAAGGACGGCCAGTTGTGGACGGTGTCGGTCACGGACGCCAAGCCGGTCCGGATGGCGGCGCCGCTCGGCGACGCCGGCGCCTTCGCGCTCTCTCCCGATCGCACCCGGATCGCCTTCCTGCGGCGCGGTCAGATCTGGCTGGCCCATGTCGCGGCCAAGACCGAGCGCCAGCTCACCTACATCGGCGACGGCCTGGTCCCGGGCGTGCCCGTGTTCTCGCCGGATGGCCGCTGGCTGAGCTTCACCGCCTCGCGCGCCGGGCTCGAGCCGGAGGACCTCCCGTGGAACGGCCCGCTCGTGCGTTCGATGGAGAACGTGAACCGCGAGCGGCGTCTCGGCGTGATCGCCGCCCAGGGCGGCGACGTGACCTGGATGCCCACGGTGGGCGCCACGAGTGGCGTCCAGTTCGGCGGCGACGGTGCGCTCATCTACCAGGAGCTGTCGCCCGACGGCAAGACGCGCGAAATCAAGTCGGCGCGGGTCGGCAGCCCTGCCGCGCGTGCTGTGGCGCGACCGCGACGAGAAGTGGTGGTCGCCGACCAACCGCGACGTGAAGCTGCTGGTCTCGCCCGACGGCAAGTCACTGGCGTTCGTGAGCGACCGCACCGGCTGGATCCACGTCTACGTGATGCCGCTCGACGCCACGAGCGAAGCGCAGGCTCGGCAGCTTTCGAAAGGCGACTTCGGCGCGGGGCTGGGAAGCTGGTCGCCCGACAGCCGGAAGATCGCGTTCCACCACAGCGCCGCCGGCAACCAGATGGAGCGGTTCGTCGACGTGGTGGACGTGGCCACCGGCGCCATCGACGCGGTGGTCACCACGCGCGGCGTCAACCTCGACCCGCTCTTCTCGCCCGATGGCGGCACGCTCGTTTATCAGCGCACCGACGTCGAGAACTCGCTCGACCTCTACGCCGTGGCGGCGCGGTCCGGGGCCACGCCGACGCGGCTCAGCGACTCGATGCCCGCCGGCCTGAACAAGACCGACCTGGTGGCGCCGACCTTCGTGTCGTTCCCGAGCCGGTTGGACCAGGCGCCAGTGCCCTCGTCGCTGATGCTGCCGAAGAACCTCGACAAGGCGAAGAAGCATCCGGCCATCGTGTGGATTCACGGCTCCGGGTCGGACCAGAACTTCCTCGGCTGGCACCCGGGCAGCTACCGGATGTACTACTCGGTGTCGCAGTATCTGGTGCAACAGGGCTACATCGTGCTCACCCCCGATTACCGCGGCAGCTCGGGCTACAGCCGCAACTGGGCCACCGGGGTGCACATGGGGCTGGGCGTGAGCGACACCGCCGACGTGGCCGCCGGCGCCGACTACCTGAAGACGCTGCCCTACGTCGATCCCGATCGCATCGGGGTGTGGGGCCTCAGTTACGGCGGCTTCCTCACGCTGCAGGCGCTCAACACCGATCCCACGTTGTGGCGGGCCGGCATCGACGTGGCGGGCGTCGTCGACTGGGCCACCTACGGCGCCGGCTACACCACGCCGCGGCTCGGCACCCCGGTCGAGAATCCCGGCATCTACGAGGTGTCGGCGCCAATCAACCACATGGACAGACTGGCGCGGCCGCTGCTCGTGCTGCACGGCACCAACGACCGCAACGTCCAGTTCCGCGATTCCCTGCGCGTCATCGACACGCTGCTGAAGCTCGACAAGCCGTTCGAGATGGGCGTCTATCCCGGCGAGATCCACTTCTTCCGGCGCGCGCACATCCTGCGCGATGCGTGGCGGCGGACCGAAGCCTTCTTCGATGCCCATCTGAAGAACGGCCCGGTGATGACGAGCCGGTAAGCGGACGCGGAGCGAAGAAAGAATCTAGGGCTCGTCGCCCCGTGGTGGGGCCTCGTCGACTCGCGCCGTACGGTAGTCACGGATGTGCAGATCCCGCTGCGGGAACGGGATGGTGATGTTCTCGCGGCTGAACGCGCGGTAGACATCGCAGTTGAGTTCGTGGAGCACCAGACCGCGCCGCTCCGGATTGGTAATCCAGGCCAGCAGTTCGAACTCGACACTCGATTCACCGAAGGTCCGGAAGCGCACGCGCGGTTCCGGTGCCGGCGAGAGCGTCGGGTGACGGGCCGCCACCTCGAGCAGGGTCCGCATGACGTGATCGATGTCCGACCCGTAGGCCACGCCCACGCGTACGCGCAGGCGGTAGCGGGCGTCGGGACCGCCCGACTCGTTGATGATCTTGGCGCGGCCGATGACGCCGTTCGGGATGCTGACTTCCTCGTCGTCGCGGGTGACCAGGCGCGTGCTCCGCAGGCCCACGTAGGTGACCTGGCCGCGTTCCCCGGTATCGAGGACGATGTAGTCGCCGACGCGATACGGCTGGTCCAGCATGATCGCGGCCCCGGCAAACAGGTTGCTGAGGGTGTCCTGCGCGGCAAACGACAAGGCGATGCCGATGATGCCGGCCGAGGCCACCAGGCCCGTGACATCCACCTGCCACGACGCCAGGATGGCGTAGGCGGCAACGAGCATCAGGGTCACGCGCCACAGGTTGTTGACGAGCGGCACGGCGCTCGGCGCCGCCCAGGCGGGCGGCCGCGGCTGCAGGCTCAGGCCGCGCAGCATCACCGAGGCGCCGTGGATGGCGGCCGTCACCCACACCACGACCAGCACGGTTCGGGCCGCGGCCACGACCACCTGCTCGACCCCGGGCGCCCCCGGCAGCGCGGTGGCGGCCACGAGCACGCCGCCGAGGACGATGGAGCGCGACACCGCTCGTCGAACCACGGTGGTCAGCTGGTCGGCGACCACCGGCAGGAAGCGGAGCAGCGCCCGCCGCAGGACGACGCCAACGGCCAGATCGGCGAGCTTGGCCGCCACCAGCGCCAGCAACACCGCCACGACGGCTTGCAGCAGGGGCGCCGGTACGGTGGCGCGCAGCCACCCCGCGAATCCGCCCAGCCACGTGGATCCCACTCGCTACACCTCCAGGGCCAGGCTCGCGGGCCTTGGCCTGACCGTTCTCACGTCGTGCGGTCCGGCCCGGCGGTGCCGCGATGCACGCGCGACCGGCGGTGGCAGCGACCGGTTATTCCGACCCCGGCCACATGGTCATGCCGGGTGTCGACGCTCGCTAGACTGGTCGTGCGCGGTCGTATTCTACTTGCAGGTAGTCAGCGGGCGTGAGCCAGAGGGGCGTTCAGCGAACAGCGCGAGCCGGCCCGAGGCTAATGGGTGACTGCGTCAGACGGTGGCGGGAAGGTCACGGATCGTGGCTTACGATTCCGAAGGCTGCCCAGCCTCGATCCGTCGCCCGAGCGCCCGCTGCACGGCCGCGGTCCACGCCGCGGCTTGGACGTACAGCGCGGGGATGAGGAACAGCGTCACGAGCGACGAGGCGGCCAGGCCGCCGACGACGACGCGGGCCAGGGCGGCCTGCAGGCCGGCGCCAGCGCCCCAGCCGAGCGCCAGGGGAATGAGCGCCAGGACGGTGGTGGCCGTGGTCATCAGAATGGGCCGCAGCCGCGTGCGGCCGGCTTCGAGCACGGCGTCATGGACCGCGAGGCCCGCCTCACGCCGCTTCAGGTTGACGTAGTCCACGAGCACGATGGCGTTGTTGACGACGATGCCGACGAGCATCACCACGCCCATGATGCTCTGGACGTTGAGCGTGGTGTTCGTGAGCAGGAGCGTCGGGGCGATGCCGATGATGGCCACCGGCACGCTGGCCATCACGACCAGCGGGTCCACGAAGCGTTCGAACTGGCCGGCCAGCACCATGTAGACCAGCAGCAGGGCCATGACGATGGCGATCACGAAGTCGCGCTGCGCCTGCTGCTGTTCGCGGTAGGCCCCGCCGTAGACGACCGTGAAGCCGGTGGGCAGGGCCATACCCGACAACTCCGCCTGGATGCGCTCGACGGCCTCGCCGAGCGGCACGCCGCGCTCGAGGTTGGCGGTGATGAACTGCACGCGCTGCCCGTCGATGTGGCGGATGTTGGCGGGCCCCCGATCGCGGCGCCGCTCGACGAGCGTGGACACCGGAACCATCTGGTTGCCCGGCGTCCGGATGGCCACGCCGGCAAGATCGGCCGCCGTCTCGCGGTCCCCGGGACGCAGCCGCACGGTGATGGGAAACTGCTCGCCGCCCTCCCGGAAGTAGCCGGCACGACTGCCGCCGACGCTGGTCTGCACCGCGCGGCCCACCTGCTCGACCGACAAACCGAGGCTGTAGATGCGCTCGCGCCTGAAGATCAGGTTCTCCTCGAGCCGTCCTTCGCGTTCGGTGACGTCGACCTCGACGACGCCGGGCACCCGCTCCATGCGCCGGCGGATGTCGGCGGCCAGGGCCACGCTGCGGTCCATGTCGTAGCCGCGCAGCTCCACTTCCACCTCCTCGGAGCCGCCGCCCGCCGAGAACAGCCGGCGCAGCATCCACAGGCCCGACTGGGCCCGGACCCGGATCTCGGCGCCGGGAATCCGTTCCGAGACGGCCGCCCTGATGCGGTCGGCCAGCACCACCGAGTCGATGGACCGCTCCGCGGCGTCGACCAGGCGGATCTCCAGTTCGGCGTTGTCGCCGCGCACCTGCGTGTTGATCGAGGCCACCTCGCTCATCGGGGCAACGCGCCGCACCTCGTCGGCCAGCTCGTCGAGATAGCGTGTCGCGATGGCCATGCTGGTGCCCCGGGCCATCTCGAGCTGCACCTCGATCTCGTTGGTCTCCATCTCCGGGGCCAGCTCCACCGGCACGTAGCGCATCACCCAGACGGCGACGGCGACCGCCGCAAGGGAGCCCACCAGCACCCGCACCCGGTGCTGCAGGGCGTAGCCGAGCGCCCGCACGTAGGCGTCGTCCAGCCGGGTGAAGGCCCGCTCGAGGCGCGACGGCGACGCCGGCCGGCGCTGGCCGGTTCCTGCGGGCGGATGCTCAGGAACCGGCTCGCCAGCATCGGCACGAGCGTCAGCGCGATGAGCAGCGAACAGGCGAGGGCGAAGACCACCACCAGAGCGAGCGTCTGGAACAACTGGCCGCTCGTCGTGCGCATGAACACCACCGGCAGCAGGATCACGCAGGTCGTCAGCGTCGCCGCCACCACGGCGCCGGCCACCTCGCGGGTGCCGACGCGGGCGGCTTCTTCGCGGGATCGTCCGGCCTGGCGCTGGCGGACGATGTTCTCGATCACCACGATGGCGTTGTCCACGATGAGCCCGATGCCGAGCGCCAGGCCCCCGAAGGTCATCTGGTTCAGGGTGAGCCCGGCGAAGTAGAGGAGCCCGAAGGCGGCGATGACGGACACCGGAATGGCGAGGGCGATGATGAGCGTCGCGGAGTGATTGCGGAGGAACAAGTAGAGGATGGCGATGGCCAGCAGGCCGCCGTAGAGAGCCGACCGGCTGACGTTGTCGATCGATTGCCGGATGAAGTCGCTCTGGTCGCTGAGGACGCTCAGCTGCAGGTCCGAGCGTTCGCGATTGACCCGTTGGACTTCATCGCGGACGAGCGCCGCTACTTCGACGGTGTTGGCGCCGCTCTGTTTCTGAATCTGGAGCCGGACGACGGGCACGCCGTTGACCTCGGCGAGGCTTGTGACGTCCTCGTAGCCATCGACGATCTGGGCCACGTCCCGCACCCGGATGGGCTGGTTCTCCCGCACCTCCACGACCGTCGCGCCAATCTCGGCGAGGGATTGGTATTCGCCGAGGGTGCGGACATAGAGATCCAGCACGCCGTCCTTGACGTTGCCGCCCGGCAACTGCACGTTCTCGCGGGTCAGGGCATCCCGCACGTCGTTGCCCGACAAGCCGGCGGCCTTCAGGCGATCGCGGGCCAGCTGCACCTGGATCTCGCGGTAAACGCCGCCGGCCACCGTGATCGCGCCGACGCCGGGGATCTGCTCGAAACGGCGGGCGATCTCTTGCTCGAGCAGGCGGGTCGTCGTGCTCAGATCGCGTGACGAGGTCACCGCCAGGGTGACGATGTCCTGGGCGTCGGGATCGAACTTCCAGATGGTCGGCGCTTCGGCCTCGAGGGGGAAGTCGTCGCGCAGGCGGTCGAGCGCCGAGCGCACGTCGTTGGCCGCTTCGTCGAGGCTGACCTGGCGGCCGAATTCGAGCGTGACCCGGCTGCGGCCTTCCTGCGAGAACGAAGTCATCCGCTCCAGGTTGGGAATGCCCGACAGCGCGTTCTCGAGCGGATCGGTGACGATGGTCTCCATCTCCTCCGGCCCGACGTTGGGGTAGGTGACGTTGACCGACAGGCGCGGGAACTCGATGGCTGGCAGCAGGTCCACCGGCAGGTAGAGGGAACCCACGACGCCCACCGTGACGATGATCGCGTAGAGCATCGCGGTGGCCACGGGACGGCGGATCGACGTTTCGGTGATCGAGGCCATGTCAGTCCTTCACCGCCTGGCCGGACTGCCGTTGCTTGTCCATGAACTGCCGCAGCAGATCTTCGCGCTGCAGGCCCTGCAGGTTCAGGATGTGATCCCAGGACAGCGCCCGGATGCGGGCCTCGGGCGAGTCGGAGTCCGTCAGCAGGTGCTGGCCGACCACCACCACCCAGTCGCCCGGACGCAGGCCGGACACGCCCACCGTCTGGCGCCCGGTGGCCAGCACCTCGACGCGCCTGAACGGCACGGCCACGGGATCCTGGCCGAGCTCGGCCATCGAGATCTTCACCTTGTCGGGCGGGTCGGACACGACGAACACGCCCGTGTCGCCGGTGACGGGATTCTCGTAGATGGCGCTCGTCGGCACGAGCGTCGCGGCCGCGCTCTCGCCGTAGTGGATGTCGACCGTCACGAACATGCCGGGCACCAGCGTCCCCGCATTGGGCACGTCGATCTCCACCTCACCGCTGAAGGCGCCGGGACTGAGAAACGGCGAGATCCGCGAGACCGCCGCCACGATTGGCGGGTCGCCGTCGCGGGCCATGACCTCGACGCGCTGGCCGCGGCGGATCTCGGCCAGCACATCCTGCGCGACCGGCACCTCGATGCGCATGCGGTCCAGTTGCCCGACGATGAACAACTGGGTCTGGCCATCGACGATCATGCCGACCTCGGCGTCGCGCTGGCCGACGCGGCCCGAGATCGGCGCTCGCACCATCGACTGGCGCTGCACCGCCGAACGCCCAGCCACGACCGCGCTGGCCGCCTTGACTTGTGCTTGCGCTCGCTGCACCGTGGCGCGCCCGGCGTCCACCTGCGACTGCTGGGTGTCCACTTCCTGCCGGCTCACGAGCCCGCGTTCGGCCAGTGTCGTCGTGCGGCCGAGTTGCCGGAGCAGGTCGGACAGTACGGCTTCGGCCTCCCGGACCTGGGCCTGGGCCACCGTCAACTGCGAGCGCGCCTGATCGAGTTGCGGCCGCGACTCGGCCGTCTGGATTCGGACGAGCGGCTGGCCCTTCGTGACGGCGGCGCCGTTGTTGACGAGCACCTCGACGATCCGCCCGCTGGCCTCGGGGAAGATGGCGACCTCGCCGAAGGCTCGGGCCGTGCCGGTGAGCCGTTCGACCAGCGGCAACGATCCTTCGCGGGCCTGGACCACCTCGACAGCGGCAACGGGGCGGCCCGGACGGCTGCCGGAATTCGAGTCAGCCGCAGTTGGGCCGCCGCAGGCAGCGGCCATGAGGGCGGCGCCGAGCGGCAACAGACGCAGAATTCGACTGGCGTCGATGAGCTTTCGCATCAGTCGGCATGTTCCTTTGGCGGCGTGGCCGCGATGAGTGCGGCCGAAGGAGAGACGAGCGAGGCTGAAGGAAGAGGGTCTATCAATGGTTACGACAGTTCACGGCGATGGTTTACCGCGAATGGTCGGGGTTAGGCCCCGAGCCACGGGTCGTATCCTACTTGCCGGTAGTCAGCGGGCGTGAGGTCCCGCCGCGGGCGTCGCGCAGGTCACGACGGCAGACGACCGAGGAAATCGCGCGGCGTGACGATCTCGCTGCCGCGATAGCTCCGCAGGACGAGGAGGTCCAGGTCGTCGGCCTACACCGCCGCCACGCCGCCGGGCAGCCGCACTTCCACCGTGGTGCCGGGGCCAGGTCCATCGCCCACGCGAATCGTGCCCTTGAAGAGCTGCACGATCTCACGCGAGATGGCCAGGCCCAGGCCGGCCCCGCCGGTCCGTCGTGATCGCGACGAGTCGAGGCGATAGAAGCGCTCGAACACGCGTTCGCGTTCCTCGGGCGGAATGCCGGTGCCGGAATCGCGGACGTCGATCACGATCTCGTCGCTGACCCAGTCGCCGGCGCTCGATGGCGCCCTCGGCGTGACGGTAGCGGTGATCGACACGGTGCCGTGCTCGTGGTTGTACTGGATGCCGTTGCGCACCAGGTTGTCGAACACGCGCTCGAGCAGGCTCGGCTCGCCGTAGACGACCAGGTTCGGATCGGCGGCGACGTCCAGGGTGACGCCGCCGGCGGCGGCGGCACCGGTGGCGTGCGCGGTGACGCGCTGCAGCAGGTCGGCGACACGCACCTCCGCCACCTGCGGGGAGTGCTGTTCCTGGGCGCGCACGAGCAGCATCAGGTCCTCGGTGAGGCGGCCCATCACCGCCAGCCGCTCGCGCACCAGCGTCAACGCTTCGCGGTATTCTTCGGGCGTCCGCTCCCGCTTCAGCGTCACGTCCACTTCGCCCTGCATGGCGGTCAGAGGTCCGCGCAGCTCGTGCGAGGCATCGGCGGCGAAGCGCCGGTTGGCTTCGAGCGCCCCGTGGAGGCGGTCGAGCATGTGGTTCAACAGCCCCGTCATGCGCCCGATCTCGTCGTCCACCTGGGGCGCATCGAGCCGGGTGGTGAACTGGCCGTCGGCAATGGCGGCGGCCCGGTCGGTGATGCGGCGAATCGGGTCGAGGGCGCGAGAGGCCAGGGAGAAGCCGACGACCGCGGTGAGCGCCAGCGCGCCCAGGCCCACGCCGAGCAGCAGTTGGCCGAGGCGCACCAGCGTGGCGTCGAGCCCGTCGGTGAAGACGCCGACGGCCACCAGATGATGACGCGGCGCCGGCACGAGCAGCGCCGTCATCCGGCCGGCCCTGCCGTCCACGAGCACGTCGACCATCGGCGCCTCGCCGGCGAAGGCCCGGCCACGCGCGTCGGCGTCGAGCAGCGACTCGCGGCCGGCCAGGCGGGGCGACTGCAGGAGCACCTGTCCGCGCTCGTCGATGAGCTGCACGAACTTGTCGGCCACCTCGGCGGCCCCCTGCGCGTCGGCGGGGAAGTCGTGCAGGTGCGGACCGGCGCCGTCGCTCGACGACGCCAGCTCGGTGCCGGCCAGGGTGCGAAGCTGCGCGTCGAGGTCGCGGCGCAGGAAGGCCCGGGCGCCGGCAAAGACGGCCAGGTGCGCCAGGGCCAGCACCAGCCCGAACGCGGCGAGCCAGCGCAGGGTGAGGCGCGTGCGGAACGACAGGGTCATCCGGCACCCTCCGCCGGGCGGGCTTTGAGCATGTAGCCCATGCCGCGAATGGTGTGGATGAGCGGCTCGTCCACGCCGGCCGCGCGCAGCTTGCGCCGCAGGTAGCCGACGTAGACGTCGGCTACGTTCGAGAACGGATCGTAGTCGCCGCCCCATACGTGATCGGCCAGTTGATCGCGCGACACGATGGTCTCGGGGTGGCGCAGCAGGTGTTCGAGGAGTCGGTACTCGGTGGCGCTCAGGTCGAGCGTCCGCCCGCCGGCGCGCACCAGATGGGTGACCGCGTTCATGGCCAGGGGCCCGTAGGCCAGCGTGGCATCGAGCTGACGGGTGCGGCCGCGCCGGGTCAGGGCCCGGAGCCGCGCCAGCAGCTCGTCGAACTCGAACGGCTTGACCAGGTAGTCGTCGGCGCCCGCGTCCAGGCCTTCGATGCGGTCACCCACGGCGTCGCGGGCGGTGAGCATCAGCACCGGCGTGTCGATGCCGTCGCGCCGCAGCTGACGGCACAGCCCGAAGCCGCTCATCACCGGGAGCTGCACGTCGAGCACGATGGCGTCGTAGGCCTCCGCCGAGGCCATTTGCTCGGCCGCCGCGCCGTCCTCCGCGAGGTCCACCTTGTAATGCTCCTCGCGCAAGCCGCGCACGACGAACCGGCTGATGGCCGGGTCGTCTTCCACCACGAGCACACGCACCGCCCTATTCTAGAGTCAGTCCTCCCCGCCGGCCCGCAGCGCCCGCTGTTCGAGCACCGCGTAGAGCGTGGGCAAGACCATCAGGGTCAGCAGCGTCGAGGTGACGATGCCGCCGATGACCACGCTGGCCAGCGGCCGCTGGATCTCGGCGCCGGCGCCCTGCGACAGGGCCATCGGCAGGAAACCGAGCGCCGCCACCGTGGCCGTCATCAACACCGGCCGGAGCCGCGTAGAGGCGCCGGCCATCAGCGCCTCGCGCAGCGGCAAGCCCTGCTCGCGCAGGCGGTTGACCGCGCTGACGAGGACGATGCCGTTCAGCACCGCCACGCCGAACAGGGCAATGAATCCGACCGAGGCCGACAGGTTGAGGGTCAGGCCGCGCAGCCACAGCGCCGCCACCCCGCCGACGAGCGCGAACGGCACGTTGAGCAGCACCAGCGCCGCCTGCCGCACCGTCCCGAAGGTGACGAAGAGCAGCAGGAAGATGATGGCGATCGACAGCGGCACGACCAGGGCCAGGCGTTCGGTGGCGCGGGCCTGGTTCTCGAACTGTCCACCCCACTCGATGCGGTAGCCGGGCGGCAGCGTGAGTGCGCTGGCCACGCGCGTCTGCGCCTCGCTCACGAAGCTGCCGACGTCGCGGCCGCGCACGTTGGTCTGCACCACCAGCCGCCGCTCGGCGTTCTCGTGGTTGATGGCCTCGGGCGCCTGGGTCTCGCTGATGTGCGCCACGCGCGCCAGCGGCACGCGTTCGCCGCGCCGGCCGGTGAGCAGGACGGCGCCCACGGCTTCGGTGCTGGCACGCAGCTCGTCGGGCAGGCGCACCACCACCGGGAAGCGCCGCGGGCCGTCGAGCACTTCGGTCACCTCGGTGCCGCCAACCACGGTCTCCACGACCCGGCGCACGTCGGCGACGTTGAGACCGTAGCGGGCGATCTGGGCCCGGTCGACGGCAATCTGCAGCTCGGCGGCGCCGAAGAGCACTTCGGCCTGCAGGTCGCTGGCGCCGCGCACATCAGCCAGCGCCCGCTCCACCGTCGCCCCGAGCCGCTCCAGGGTGGCCGCGTCCTGGCCGAAGATCTTCACCGCCACGTCGGCTTTCACGCCGGAGATCACTTCGTCGAGCCGCATGGCCATCGGCTGCGTGAAGTTGAAGGTCACGCCCGGCATGGCGGCGAGAGCCGTGGCCAGGGCCTCGATGAGGGCGTCCTTGTCGCGGCCGGTCGTCCAGTCGTCGATCGGATGCAGGCCGACGTAGACATCGCCCTGGTAGATGCCCATGGCCTCGGTGGCCAGGTCGGGCCGCCCCATCTTGGTCACCACCTGCCGCACCTCGGGAAAGCCCTTCACGATCTGCTCGATGCGCGTCGCCAGCACCACCGATTCGTCGAGCGACACCGAGGGCAGCTTGCGCGTTTCAATCAGGATGGTGCCCTCGTCGAGCTTGGGCATGAACTCGGTGCCGAGGTAGGGCAGGGAGCCGACGGCCACGGCCACGACGGCCACGGCCAGGCTCATCGTGCGCACCGGGTGGGCGATGGCCTGGGTCAGGTGGCGCAGATAGCGTCCGCGCAGCCACACGAACCAGCGCTCGTCGCGGTGGACGCCGGTGATGCGCAGCAGGTACGACGCCACTACCGGCACGGCCGTGAGCGACAGCAGCAGCGAGCCCAGCACCGCCGAGCAGACGGTGATGGCCATCGGCCGGAACATCTTTCCCTCGAGGCCTTCGAGCGTGAAGATCGGCAGGTAGACGGCCACGATGATGAGCACGCCGAAGAGGATCGGCCGCGCCACTTCGGTGGCCGCATCGGTGAAGAGCGCCAGTCGGCTGCCATGCGGATCGTGCTGTTCCAGGGTGTGGCCGGCCTCGGTGCGCTTGCGCACGAAGCTTTCCATCATCACCACCGCGCCGTCGACAATCAGCCCGAAGTCGATGGCGCCGAGCGACATCAGGTTACCGGACACCCCGAAGAGGCGCATGCCGATGAACCCGGCCAGCATCGACACCGGGATCACGGCGGCGACGATGAGCGCGGCGCGCACGTCGCGCAGGAACACGAAGAGCACCGCCGTAACCAGCAGCGAGCCCTCGATGAGGTTGCGGCGCACGGTGGCGGCGGTGCGGTCGATCACGTCGGTCTGGTCGTAGAAGGGCGTGATCCTCACGTCGCCGGGCAGCGAGTCGACGACCTCGGCCAGGCGCGACTTGACCCGGGCGCCGACGTCGCGGCCGTTCTCGCCCTTGAGCATGATGACCATGCCGGCCAGCGACTCGCCCTGGCCGTCGCTCGTCACGGCACCCTGGCGCTGCATCGCGCCGATGCGCACCTCGGCCAGGTCCGAGACCAGCACCGGCACGCCGTCGACCTCGTCGACGACGATGTTGCGCAGGTCGTCCTCGCTGGCCACGAGACCGGTGCCGCGCACGGTGTAGCGCTCGGAGCGGTGTTCGATGAAGCCGCCGCTGAAGGAGGTGTTGTTGGCGGCAATGGCGGCAAAGACCTCCGACAGGGTCACGCCGAAACGCTCCAGCCGCCGCGGGTCCACGACCACGTCGTACTGCCGCGTCAGGCCGCCCCAGGAGTTGATCTCGCTCACGCCGTTGACCGAGCGGAGCTGCGTGCGCAGGTCCCAGTCGTGGATGGTCTTGCGTTCCATCACGCCGACCGTGTCGCTCTCCACCAGGTACTGGTAGATCTCGCCAAAGGCCGTGGCCACCGGTCCGAGCGTCGGCGCCAACCCCTCGGGCAGGCGGCTGCTCGCTTCGGTGACGCGCTCGTTCACGAGCTGACGCGCCAGGTAGGTCGAGACCGAATCGGCGAACACGACGGTGACGAGCGACAGGCCCGACTTCGACACCGAGCGCACTTCTTCTGCGCCGGGCACGCCCATGAGCGCGGTCTCGATCGGATACGACACGCGCAGTTCCACTTCGACGGCCGCCAGGCCGGGGGCGTCGGTGAACACGGTGACCTGGTTATTGGTCAGGTCGGGGAACGCCTCGATCGGCAGGTCGCGGTAGGCGACCACGCCGGTGAGGACCAGCGCGGCCAGGCAGATGAGCACGAACAAGCGCTGGCGCAGACTGGCCGCGACGAAGCGTTCGACGAGCCCCATGTCAGTGGCCACCCTCGGGCTCCTTGCCCATTTCAGCCTTGAGCACGAAGCTGCCGTTCACCGCCACGCGCTCGCCGTCCTTCAGCCCGGAGGTGATCTCGACCAACCCGTCGAGCTCGGCTCCGGTCTGCACCGGGCGCACCACGAAGCGCCCGCCGGGTTCGGCCACGAATACCGACACCGTGCCGTTGACCGACTGCAGGGCGGCGGGCGGCACGACCACGACCGGGCGCGGGTCGCTCTCGCCAAGCGAGATGGTGGCGAACATCTCCGGCTTGAGCCGTCCATCGGCATTGGCGACGGTGGAGCGGACGGTGATGCGGCGGGTCCGTGGATTGACGGTGTCGCCAATGAAGGTGATGGTGCCGGCGAAGCGCTCGTCGGGATAGGCCGCCACGGTGACCTGCACCGGCCGACCCACCTTCACCCGCGACAGGTTCGACTCGTCCACCTCGGCGATGGCCCACAGCGTGGAGAGGTCGCTCACGACGAAGAGCGGGGTGCCCGGCACCACCGTGCTGCCCGGCGTGACCAGACGCTCGAGGACGACGCCGCTGATCGGACTGCGCACGGGGATGCGCTCCTCGGTCTCGTCGGCGATCTCCGGGCCGCTCGATCCTTGTCGGGGCTGGTCGTGAATCGAGACGCCGATGTGCTCGAGCTCTTCGATCGAGCGCTGCACTTCGGCCGCGGCCACGGCCACCATCTCGGTGGCCGACGACCGCTCGACCTCGGCCCGCTGCACGTCTTGTTGCGACACGGCCTTGTCGGCGTAGAGCCGCGTGGCCCGCTCGTGCGCGTCGGCCGCGAAGACGAGCATCCGCTCGACGCGGCGCTGGTCGGCCAGCGCCTTGCGGTAACCGGCCCAGGCGTCGTGCAGCACGTGGCTGTGCATCCGGGCCAGCACCTGCCGGGCCCGGACCCGGTCGCCGACATGGGCCGGCGTTTCCACGATCAGGCCTTCTTGCAGCGAGCCGATGCGGGCGGTGTGCGTGTCGTCGACGGCCATCAGCCCCGAGGCGGCGAGGCGGTCGGCGCGGGTCGTGGTGCGCGCCGCCTCGACCGAGATGGCGGCATTGGCGATGGCCTCGGCGGTGAGCACCACCGCATCGGTGGCCGGCGCGGCCGCGTCGGCCGGCTGGGCGGACGGCTCCGGCGCGCCGCACGCCGTGGCCAGCGTCGCGGCGGCCGCCAGCGCGAGCGCGCGGCCGGTGAGGGCTTTCAGTCGAGTCGTCATGGCCGCAGCTCCTCGCCCATCGCCAGTCGCGCTTCGAGCGCGGCCGCCAGCGCCTCGAGTCGCAGCTCCAACGCCGCGCGCTGCACGTCGCTGTAGATCCGCTCGGCGTCGAGCAGGCGGACGACATCGACGGCGCCCTCGCGGAAGGACGACCGCGCGGCGTTGCGGACGGCCTCGGCCGGCTCGAGCAATTCACGGGCGGCACGGGTCGAGCGTTCCGCCAGCACCCGCGCCGTGGCGGCGAGCGACCCGGCGTCGGCGGTCAGGCGGCGCGCGACGGCGTCGCGGTCGGACATGGCGGCGCGTTCCTCTCCCGCGGCCCGGGCGGCCGCGGCCTTGTTGCGCTCGAAGATCGGCACCGACAGGCTGACGCCGGCCACGGCCGTATCGAAACCGGCCGTCCGCTTGTAGCCGGCGACCACGACCGGGTCGGGGACGGTGCGCGACCGCTCGAGCGCCGTCGCCTGCTGCGCGCGGAACACCCTGGCGGCGGCGGTGGCCACGTCGGGATGCCGCGCGATGGCCTGGGCCAGGGCGGCGTCATCGAGCGCGGGCGCCACGGCCGGCGGCGGCTCGACGAGCTGGTCCGGGGCGACCGGCGCCGTCGCGCCGATCACGAACGTCAACTGGGTCAGGCTGCGCTCCAGGTCCAGGCCGGCCCTGGCCACGTCGATGTCGAGGCGCGCTGCTTCCGCCTGGAAGCGCAGCAGGTCGGCTTCCGCCGCGACGCCCTCGGCCACGCGCCGCTGCATCGTCTCGATCAGGCCCGTCAGCCCGTCGCGATGGGCGGCCAGCGTGGCGGCCAGGGACCGCGTCCGGAGGGCGTGCAGGTACGTCTGCACCGTGCGCACCGCCACGTCGAACGCCGCCGACTGGAGCTGTCCCGCGGCCACGTCCCGGTCGGCGGCGGCCATCGACGCGCGCAGCCGCCGGCGTCCGTTCATCTCGATCGGCAGGCTGGCTTCGGCGAAGACGTCGGGCGGGAGCACGCCCGAGGGCGCGCCGCTGCCCAGATTCTCGATGCGGAAGTCGAAGCTCGGGTTGAGCAGCCGCGAAACCAGCCGCGACGCCTCCGCCAGGCCCTCGGCCTGGCTGCGCACCGCCCCGAGCAGGGGCGAGGCGGCGCGCGCCTGCGTGACTGCGTCGGCCAGGGTGAGCGGCGGCGGGGGCTGAGTCGCGCCCGCCAGACCCGCAGCGAGGGCAAGGGCCAATAGCATCCGCACACCCTACTCGCTGCGCATGAGACCTGAATGAGAGCGCGGGGCGGGCGAGGGAAAATCCACCGGGTGCCACGGATTCCTGCCCGGTACGGCGGTGCGATGGCGCTCAAGGCTGCGCCGTTCATGCATCCGTCGCGGTATGCGGCTTGCTACTGAAGGATGAATGCACCGGCGCACGCTGCTCCACGCTCTGGGCCTCGCGCCCCTGCTGACCGCCGGCCGCGCCGTCGGCCTCGACCTGTGGCCCGCTGTCAGCGGGCAGGCCCCGGCCCCGCCCGATGTCGAGCTGACGCTCACCGCCGCACCGGCGTCAATGCCGCTGCTGCCGGGGGCGGCAACGCGCGTGTGGCGTTTCACCGGCGAGATCGTAAAGGGGCCCGCGTCCACCCTGCGGGTGCTCGACCAGTCGTATCTGGGACCAGTCATCCGCCTGGTGCGTGGCCAGCGGGTGCGCATCCGCTTCCGCAATCGCCTCGCGGAGCCGTCGATTGTCCACTGGCACGGGCTGGACGTGCCCGAAGCGGCCGACGGGCATCCGCGGCTGGCCGTGGATGGCGGCGCCGACTACGTCTACGAATTCACCGTTACCAACCGTGCCGGCACCTACTGGTATCACCCGCATCCCCACATGCGCACCGGCCCGCAGGTGTATCAGGGCCTGGCCGGGATGCTGATCGTGTCGGACCCCGAGGAACAGGCCCTCGGCTTGCCGAGCGGCGACAGCGAGCTTGTGTGCGTGCTCCAGGACCGCCGTTTCGACGCCGCCAATCAGTTGCTGTATCCGAATGCCCCGGCCCCCACAGCGCCGGCCGGCGGGATGGGCATGGGCCGTGGCAGGGGTGGCGGCGGCCGGATGGGCATGGGTGGGATGGGCATGGGCCAGATGATGGAGCTCATGAACGGCTGGCTGGGCTCGCGCATGCTGGTGAACGGCCACGTGCAGCCGACCCGCGAGGTCGGGCGCCGTACCTACCGGGCGCGCCTGCTGAACGGCTCCAACGCGCGCTTCTACAAGCTGGCGTGGAGCGACGGCACGGCCATGACCGTGATCGGCAACGACGGCGGCCTGCTCGAGCATCCGCGCGCCATGGCCGCGCTCACCCTGGCGCCGGGACAGCGCGCCGACGTCCTCCTCGACCTGTCAGGGCACGCACCGGGGGATGACGTGCAGCTTCGGTCCCTGGCCTTCAGCGACAGCGATACCGGTCGCGTCGGCATGATGGGCGAGACCTCGCCGGTGCCGCAGGGCGCGCCGCTCACGCTCATGACGCTGCGCGTATCGGGAGGGGCGGGCCCACGCGTGCCAGCGCCCGAACGCCTGTCCGCGCACGCCTTCCGCGTCGCGGCCAACGCGCCGGTGCGGCGGGTGCCAATCACGTTCATGCAGATGCAGTGGCTGCTTGACGGCCGCACCTTCGACATGACCGACGTGGCCGGCCCGGAGACGGTGGCGCCGGGCTCGACGCACATCTGGGAGTTCGTCAATCAGCCCAATCCGATGGGCATGATGGCGGCGCATCCGCTACACCTGCACGGTCCCCAGTTCCGGGTGTTGTCGCGCACGGGCGGCACGGCCAACGCGCTGCGCGAGGGCATCCACGATCAGGGCTGGACCGATACGGTGGTGGTGCTGCCGGGCGAAACCGTGCGCGTGCAGGTCACGTTCTCTGCGCACCCGGGGCTGTATCTGTACCACTGCCACATCCTCGAGCACGAGGACATGGGCATGATGCGCAACTTCCGCGTGCGCGGGTAACGGTCAGCGCCTCGGATCGCTCAGGAGTTTCCCGGCGGGTTCGTCGATCATCCAGCGCACGTAATTGGCGCCGTAGGCGATGCGCTGGGCGGGCAGCGCGTCGGGTACCTCGGGCCCTTCCAGCACCGCCATCAGCGCCCGCGCCTTGTCCTCGCCCGACACCATCACGATGGTGCTGCGGGCGTTGTTCAGGATCCACGGCGACAGGGTGATGCGGGTGCCGTGGGCCTCGTCGATGTACTCGGCGAGCACCCAGCGGGTCAGATCGTGGGCGGCCTTGTGACTCGGGAAGAGCGAGGCGATGTGGCCGTCGCGCCCGAGGCCGAGCAGCACCAGGTCGAGCACGCCGAACTCGCGGCCCTTGAGCGGGCCGATCACGGCGCGCATCTCTTTCTCGTAGGCCGCGGCCGCGGTCTTCGGTTCGTCTTCCCCGCGGATGCGGTGCACCTGTCCGGGCGGAATGGGCACGTGATCGAGCAGCAGCTCGCGGGCCTGGCGGTAGTTGCTGGCCTCGTCGTCCGGCGGCACGCAGCGCTCGTCGACGAAGAACACGTGCACCTGTTCCCAGGGTATGCGGGCGCGTTGCTCGGGGCTGGCGAGACGGCGGAAGAGCGGCTGCGGCGTGGCGCCGCCGGGGAGGGCCAGGGTGAAGCGGCCGCGGAGCAGCACGTTCGAGATCGACTCGTTGACGATCACCTCGGTCACGGCCGTGACCAGGGCGTTGAGATCGGGGAACGGTTCGACGAGAGCCATAGCGTTACGAGGTGACCCAGTGCTGTTCCGGATTGTGCCACGTCGAGCCGTTCACGAGCAGGCGATCCGCTTCCGCCGGCCCCCAGGTGCCGCGCGGCGTATTCGTGCAGGGGCGTGCACGGACCCAGCACCGGCTCCACCACGCGCCACGCCTCTTGCACGGAATCTTCACGGGCGAACAGCGTCGGGTCGCCGCGCATGGCGTCGCCGAGCAGGCGCTCGTAGGGCGCTCATCTCGTCGCTCTGCTCGTGGCAGGCGATGAGGTCGACGTCCTCGCCGCGCATCTTGTCGCCGGGCGTCTTGGCCCGCGCCCCGAGCGACAGCACCACCTGCGGGCTGAGCCGGAAGCGGAAGTGATTGGCCCGCGCGGCGTCGTGGTCGTCGAAGAGCAGTCACCGGCGGACGCTTCAGCTCCACCAGCACCTCGGTGGTCGTGACCGGCAGGTGCTTGCCGGCGCGGATGTAGAACGGCACGCCGGCCCAGCGCCACGAGTCGACGTGCAGGCGCACGGCGGCGAAGGTCTCGACCTGCGAGTCCGGCGCCACGCCGGCTTCGTCGCGGTAGCCGCGTGAACTGGCCGCGCACGACGTCGTCGGGCTCGAGCGGCCGCATCGACGCGGAACACCTTCGCCTTCTCGTCGCGCACCGGCTCGCGTGCCGCGGCCGACCGGCGGCTTCCATGGCCAGCAGGCTGACGACCTGCAGCAGGTGGTTCTGCACCACGTCGCGGATGGCGCCGACTTCCTCGTAGAACTTGCCGCGGCCCTCGACGCCGAAGGTCTCGGCCATGGTGATCTGCACGCGGTCGACGTAGTTGCGGTTCCAGATCGGCTCGAGGAACGAGTTGGCGAAGCGGAAGTACGAGCAGGTTCTGCACCGCCTCCTTGCCGAGGTAGTGGTCGATGCGGAAGATCGACGGTTCGGCGAAGTGCTCGTGCAGCGTGCGATTGAGCGCCTCGGCCGAGGCGAGGTCGCGCCCGAACGGCTTCTCGACGATGACGCGGGCGTCTGGCCACGAGCCCGGCCGTGGCCAGGCCCGAGGCCACGGGCCGAACAGGCTGGGCGGAATCGCCAGGTAGTAGCGCCGGGCGCTGAGCGCTCCCGAGCGCCGCGCGCAGCGCCTCGAAGGTGGCCGGCGTCGTCGTAGTTGCCCCCGACGTAGTGCAGCAGATCCGACGAGCACGGCGAACGCGGCGGGGTCGAGCGTGCCGTGCTCTTCGATGCTGGCCTGGGCCCGGGCCCGCAGCTCCTCGAGACTCGAACCGGCGCGGGCCACGCCCAGGATCGGGACGTCGCAGTTGCCCGCGCCGGACCATGGCGTGGAGCGCCGGGAAGATCTTCTTGTAGGCGAGGTCGCCGGTGATGCCGAAGAAGACCAGCGCGTCGGATAGCGCGCGGCCCGCTCACTTCTTGTCCCCGGCGCGCGTCTCGTGGTGGCCGCCGAACTGGTAGCGCAGCGCCGACAGCATCTTGTGAGCGAAGTCGCCCTCGCCCGCGCGAGCTGAAGCGCTCGTAGAGCGCCGCGCTCAGCACCGGCGTGGGCACCGCTTCGTCGATGGCCGCGGCGATCGTCCAGCGGCCTTCGCCGGAATCCGAGACCCGGCCCTCGAAGCGCGCCAGATCGGGACTGTCGACCAGGGCCGCGGCGCTCAGGTCGAGCAGCCACGAGGCGACGACGCTGCCGCGCCGCCACACCTCGGTGATCTCGGCCAGGTCGAAGTCGTACTGGTAGTGCTCGGGATGGCGGAGCGGCGTGGTCTCGGCGTCGGCGGCACGCGCGGCCTGCCCGGCGTTGGCGTGGTGCAGCACGTTGAGCCCTTCGGCGTAGGCGGCCATCAGGCCGTACTCGATGCCGTTGTGCACCATCTTCACGAAGTGCCCGGCGCCCGACGGCCCGCAGTGCAGGTAGCCGTGTTCCGCGGTGCTGCCCGCGCCCTCGCGTCCGGGCGTGCGCGCGATGCTCGCCAGCGCCGGGAGCGAGCGTCGCGAAGACCGGATCGAGCAGCCGGACGGCGTCGGCGTCGCCGCCGATCATCAGGCAGTAGCCGCGTTCCAGGCCCCACACGCCGCCGCTCGTGCCGACGTCGAGATAGTGGATGCCGCGGCGCGCCAGCGCGGCCGACCGGCGGATGTCGTCGTGGTAGTGCGAGTTGCCGCCGTCGACCACGATGTCGCCGGGCTCGAGCAGGGCGGCGAGCGCGTCGACCTCGGCATCGACGAGCGCCGCCGGCACCATGAGCCACACGACGCGCGGCGGCCGCAGCGCCGCGACGAACGACTCGAGCGAGGTGCTGCCGGTGGCGCCTTCCGACGCCAGCGTGGCCACGGCGTCGGCCGAGACGTCGAGGCCCACGCACTCGTGGCCGGCCCGCATGAGGCGGCGCACCATGTTGCCGCCCATGCGACCCAGTCCGATCATCCCCAGTTGCATCGGTTCCCCCTACCTGTGCCCCACGCGGGGTCACCCGTCCTGCCGCCGGCGGCCCGCCAGCGACGGCGCCGCCCGCTGTGACCGAAAGGCTAGGCCGTCGGCATGCGGTCGGGGTCGCCGCTCTCGACGTCCTCGGCGTGCTTCAGGCAGAACGGCGTCCACGGCACGGCGTCGAGCCGCGCCTTGTCGATCGGCTCGCCGTCCACCACGCATTGGCCGTAGGTGCCGTTCTCGAGACGGATCAACGCCGCGCGGATCTGCGCCACGGTCTCGGCGCTCATCGCTGCCTGGAGCAGCGACTCGTCGACGAGTTCGTGAACCTGGCCCGCGTCGCCCGAGTCCCTGACATCGTCGGCATCCACGGTCGCGGCGTTGGTGGCGGCCTCGCGCGCGCGCTCGATACGGGCGGCGGCGGCGGTTTCCAGGTCCTGCAGGCGGCGACGGTACTGTTCGGTGTCCATATGGTCTGATTCTGTCTCAACGGCCACCGGCCGCGCCGGATATCTGTTACGGCCGCGCTCGCGCCCCGCGGTGCATCCTGAACGCCGCTACAATGACAACGCCCTCGTGCCGCCGAGGCGGCGAGTCGCCTCAGGAGATTTCGATCCATGCGTTCAGCCCTCGTCCCGACCGCTCTGGCCGCCGTGCTCGGCTTCACTTCCGTTGCGTCCGCCCAGACGCCCCAGCCGGCCCCAGCTCCGGCCGCGTCGCTGCCCTTCCAGGCCGGCGCGCCGCTGAAGACCACGCCGAACGTGAAGATCTACGGCAGCTTCCGCTTCAGCGAAAGCCTGGCCTACGACGCCGACCGCGATCTCTACGTGTCGGTCAATGCCGGCATGGCGCAGGATCTCGTGCCGAACGACGGCTACGTGTCGCTCATCAACCCCGACGGCTCGGTCCACACGCTGAAGTGGATCGGCGTGAACCGCAACGGCCTCACGCTGAACCACCCGCTCGGCAGCGACATCGCCAACGGCATGCTCTACGTGGTGGACATCGACACCGTGCGCTGGTTCGACATGAAGACGGGCGAGCCCAAGGGCCAGGTGCAGGTGCCCGGCGTCATCCGCTTCAACGACCTGGAGGTGGCCGCCGACGGCACCATCTACGCCACGCAAACCGGCACGCCCCAGGACGCCACGAGCTGGAAGGTCTACAAGATCACGGCGCAGGGGCAGTCGTCGGTGGTGGTGACCGGGGCGCCGCTCAGCATGCCCAACGGCATCGGCTTCGACGGCGCCGGCAACCTCGTCGTCGTCAACATCGGCAGCAACGACGTGCACACGTTCACGCCGGACGGCAAGCTGGTCACGACCGAGCAGGCGGTCGACCCCGGCAACGACGGCATCGTGGTGACGGCCGACGGCACGAAGTACGTGAGCAGTGTGCGCCAGGGCACGGTGTCGCGCATCCGCCCGGGTGGGAAGGCCGAGATCATCGCCTCGGGCATCCCCAGCGCGGCATCGATGACCTACGATTCCAAGCGCAACCGGCTGGTGATTCCCATGAACGACTGGAACGCCATTGCCATCGTGGAACTGGGCGCGCCCGGGCGCTGAGTCGCCGGCATGGCTGCACCGTTGTCAGGTCCCGCGCCGCCGTCGCCCGCCACCGCCGTGGAGTTGTTGCGCCACGCGTTGGCCACGCTGGCCTACCGCGCCGGGAAGGTGCTGCGCGACGAACCCGACGGGTTCGCGGATGTCCGCGTGTCACCGGTGAGCCGATCCGCGGTGGAACTGGTGTCGCACCTGGGCGACCTGATGGCGTGGGGCGAACGGCTGGCGCGCGGTGAGTACCGCTGGGAAGCGGGCGTGACGACGGACTGGGAAGAGGCCCGCGATCGCTTCTTCCGCGAGCTGGCGGCGTTCGACGCCGCCCTGGCCGATCCCGCCGTGACCGAGCCGCCGACGGGCGTGCTTTTCCAGGGGCCGGTGGCCGACGCCCTGACCCACGTGGGTCAGCTGGCGATGATGCGCGGGGTGGCAGGCCAGCCGGTGCGGCCGGAAAGCTACGCCCGCGCCACCATTCAGGCCGGCCGGATCGGCCGCGACCAGGCGCCGCCGGGACGGGAGTACCGACGGGGACGCCAGCAAGCCGGTAAGGTAGGCGTGTCCGTCATCGCACGTGCGCCAGCAGAGCGCAGAATCCAACGACGCTTCTCGACCAGCTACGCGATGCACTCCGGGTCCGCCACTACAGCCGGCGCACCGAAGCGGCCTACGCCGGGTGGGTCCGCCGCTTCATCGCCTTCCACGGCATGCGTCACCCCCGCGCCCTCGGATCCGCCGAGGTGAGCGGCTACCTGTCGGCCCTGGCGAATCGCGGCGTGGCCGCGTCGACGCAGAATCAGGCGCTGGGCGCGCTGCTCTTCCTCTACACGAAGGTTCTGGAGCGGCCCCTGCCCGAACTCAGCGACGTGGTGCGCGCCGCCAAGCCGCAGCGGCTCCCGGTCGTGCTGTCGCGCGGGGAAGTCGCGGCGCTGCTCGGCCACCTGCAGGGCGTGGCCTGGCTGATGGCGTCGCTGCTCTACGGCGGCGGTCTGCGGCTGATGGAATGCGTAGAACTGCGGGTGAAGGACGTGCATTTCGACCGCGGCGAAGTGCTGGTGCGTGACGGCAAGGGCGGCAGGGACAGGGTGACGATGTTGCCGGCGTCGCTGCGGGGCCCGCTGATGGCGCATCTGGAGGCGCGGCAGCAATTGCACGCGCACGATCTGGCAGCGGCCCAGGGCTCGGTGTGGCTGCCCGACGGGCTGCGCCGGAAGTATCCGAATGCATCGCGTGAATGGGCCTGGCAATGGGTGTTCCCCGCGACGCGGCACTACCTCGACCCCGACACCGGCGAGCGCCGCCGCCATCACCTGCACGAGTCGGTCTTGCAGAAGTCAGTGAAGGACGCCGCGCGCGCGGCTGGTATCCCCCGCCCGGCGTCGTGCCACACCCTGCGGCACTCGTTCGCCACTCACCTGCTCGAGAACGGCTACGACATCCGCACCATCCAGGAGCTGCTCGGGCACCGCGACGTGAGCACGACCATGATCTACACCCACGTCCTGAATCAGGGCGGACGCGGGGTCAGAAGTCCGCTCGACGGACTGGGTCACGGTGGGCCGCCGACTGGAATACGCCGACCAAGCGGCGCTGAGTATCTGGGATATGCGGAACGGGATAAAAGCCGGTTTCGCCAATCCCTGGCGATACCAGGGAAGTGAGCGTGAACGCAACTACTTACCGGTGGCAGTCACCGCGACCAGCCGGAGGATTACACTGCGACCAGATTGGCCGAGACGGATATTCCTGACCGGCCGAATACTTGTTAGGCATTCGCGAACAAGCA
Source organism: uncultured Acidobacteriota bacterium (assembly GCA_963834325.1). GTDB lineage: Bacteria > Acidobacteriota > Vicinamibacteria > Vicinamibacterales > UBA2999 > CADEFD01. The sequence goes on along the minus strand of CAWIBL010000011.1, from coordinate 706,654 downwards.
CCGAGCCGAAGTCGCTAGAATGACTGCGTGCGGTTGCCGAACGCCGACCAAGCCATCATTGAGCGGGTGAAGCTCGAGGGCTACGTGCTCGCCGACGCGCATCCCGTCGGGCGGTTCAAGGCGCGGTTCTTCGCGAGTCTCGGCTTCACGGCCCACAATTGGCGCGAGCTTGAAGCGGCCCTGCGCTCGCGCGATTCGTCACGGTGTACCCGGGAGGCAAGGCATGACACCTCAGAATCTTGACGTGGTCGTCCTTGAGCACGACCTGCCGGCCCATGGTCTCAAGCGGGGCGATCTCGGCGCGGTGGTCGAGCAGGTCGGACCCGACGCATACATGGTCGAGTTCGTGGCGGGCTCCGGGCGCACGCAGGCGCTCGTGACGCTCGACGCGCGCGACATCCGGGCGGTCAGCGACGACGATCTGCTTTCGGTTCGCTCCTCGCACGCCATCGCCAGCTAGGCGCGATGCCTAACCTCCAAATGCAGCCGACGCGCCGTCTGTCGCGTGTCGGCGCGCGGCTGATTTGGCATCGTTAGGCTGTCGCCCGGGCCGTTTGCTCGCCAACCAATCACCGAGGACTTCAACATGATTCGCCCGGCCCTCCTGCTCGCCTTACTCGCCTTCGCCATCCCCGCGCATGCGCAGACGGTTATCGGGACACCCGCTGACGAGCAATCGATCAAGGCACTGATCGCCCAGCATGCCGCATCGGCACAAAATGATGATGTGGATGGGATGGTGGGTACCCAACACGCCGACGTTGATGAGCGGCTTTACGACGGGCGTATTCTTGTCGGAAAAGCTGAAGTAGCAAAGTTCTTTCGCAGCATCGTAGCCCGTGGCCCGAATCGGTTGGCGCACCGGCATCCCACAGACTCCATCAGGATTCGTTTTCTAACGCCTAGCGTAGCTTTTGTGGATGTGCCGTCTGTTTCCCATGTCCGGCACCCGCCCGCGGACGCCGTATTTTCTTGTATGCACCAACGTTGCTGGCATGGGGAGTAGCAGATCGTACGGAGCGGCGCCGCTATAGAGTAAGCAGCGAGGGAAGCGGCATAACATTCAAATGCAGCCGACGCGCCGCGTGACGCTTTACGGCGCGCGGCTGATTGGCCTCGTTAGCCAGACAACTCAGAACTACAGCCCGAGCACGAGCCGGAGGCCGGCCTCGACATCGGCCAGGAGCGGTCCTCGAAGGCGTCCGGTCACGTCGGTGAGGTAGGCCTTGTCGAGGGTCACGACCTGCGACACGTTGACGACCGAGTCCTTGGGGAGGCCGGACGCATTCGCCGGAGCACGAGCACGTGGCCCGGCGGCGAAGCCCTGGCGCCGAGCCCTCCGCGCGTCGAGATCCGTCTACCAGATCTGGCCGCGCTCGACTACCACGGGTCGGCCCTCACGGAACGTCGTTGCAGCCCCGCCGAGCCGATCACCCAACCGGTTGTCTTCAGCGCCGTACACTTTGGTTCAGCCGGTCGGTCAGCTTCCGCCCCTGGTGCTTGGCCAAGAGCTCGGCCAGCGCTGTGGCGTACAGGCGGCTGCGCGAAACGCGCAGGCGCTTCCCCAGCGATTCAGCAGCTGGTTAACCCTCGGTTGCAGCCGACGCACGGGGCTACGTGCCGCCTAAGACGGGACGCTTCACTGTGAGAGAGTATCGGATATATCGAGAAGTGATCGATCTGCGTGGCGACGTCAGCGAATCGCGTGCCCTTGACGTCACTGCGCGTCGCCACAGCGTGACACCGGCGGCGGCGGACGAAATCGCCAAGCGGGTTCAAGAAGAACTATCGGAGAAGGACGAAGTAGCCGACGAGTCTAGCCAGCGCATGCAGCCGACGGCGGGTTGTGGAAAGAATGGAGTATCTGATGACGCGTCAAGCAGTTGGCCTTGTCCTGTGGCTGGTCGTGTCACTCTCCGCCGGCTGGGTCGGTTCCCGGTTCGTTCCGGGCGACTGGTATGCGGGGCTGGCCAAGCCCAGCTGGAATCCGCCGAGCTCGGTGTTCGCTCCGGTCTGGACGACCCTCTACGTTCTCATGGGCCTTGCCGCGTGGCTGGTCTGGCGCCAGACGGGCTTTGCCGGTGCGCGGGCGGCCCTGGGGTTGTTCGCGCTGCAACTGGTGCTCAATGGGCTGTGGTCGTATCTCTTCTTCGGCTCCCATCAGCCCGGGGTGGCGCTCGTGGAGATCGTCGTGCTGTGGCTGGCTATCCTGGCGACGACGGTCGGGTTCTGGCGGGTGTCAGTGCCCGCCGGAATGCTGCTGCTGCCGTATCTGGCCTGGGTGGGCTTTGCCGCCGCGCTCAACTTTCAGTTGTGGCGACTGAACCGCTAGGTTTGCGCCCCGCGCGAGAGTGGGGAGGAGGCACGCGTGAAGAAGTCTGATTCCTGGCAGGGCCGGACGCCGGCCGCGGCAAACGACGGCGGGCTCGATGATCGGTCGGACTGGCGCGCCGAGACCTTGAGCACGATGCGCGCGCTCATCCACGAGGCGGACCCCGAGATCGTCGAAGAAGCGAAGTGGAAGAAACCCTCGAACGCGATGACCGGGGTGCCCGTGTGGTCCCACCAAGGCATCATCTGCACCGGCGAGACCTACAAGGACAAGGTCAAACTGACCTTCGCCAAGGGGGCGTCGCTTGCCGACCCGGCCGGGCTCTTCAACTCCAGCCTCGACGGCAACACCCGGCGGGCCATCGACATTCACCAAGGGGAGCAGGTGAATGCCCGCGCCTTCAAGGCACTCGTCCGGGCCGCGGTTGCACTCAACACCGGGCTCGAGCAGAAGAAGCCGAAGCGAGCGAAGTAAGCTGAAGGTGCTGCCGAGCGGCGAACCGAGTATGGACGAGTCCAGACGACGATTGATGTGGCACGGGATGTTTCTGTTCCTGCTCGGTCTTTTTACGGGGTTCGCCGAACAGCTGTTCACCAACGTGCGCATGGGGCTCGCCGCCCATCTGCAAGGCGTGATGAACGGCACGTTCCTCGTGGCGCTCGGGGCCGTATGGGGCGAGGTGCGATTGTCGCCGCGGGTCCGGGTGGCGGCCTACGCTACCGCGCTCTATGGCACCTACGCCAACTGGGCGGTGACCACCGTCGCGGCGATTCTCGGGACGGCGGCGCTGACGCCACTGGCGGCGGCAGGTCACACCGCGCCCCCGTGGCAGGAAGCCGCCATCGCGGCTGGATTCGTGAGCGTCGGGATCGCCATGGTGGTTTCTTCGATCCTGGTGCTGTGGGGGCTGCGCCGGACCGCGGCCGTGTAGGTGGCGGCGGAGCAGTGAGGCGATGCTCCGCCCCCGGCTGGAGAAGAGGCGTGTGGCCGAGATGATCATTCCCAAGAAACATCGCATCTATACGACCAGCTTTGGCAGCGTCTATCCCCACTACGTAACCAAGGCGGAGAAGAAGGGACGTACGAAAGCCGAGGTCGACGAGATCATCCGTTGGCTCACCGGATACAGCCAGGAAGATTCGGACGCCAGACTCGCGCAACGGACAGACTTCGAGACGTTCTTCGCCGAAGCTCCTCGCCTGAACCCGTCGCGGAACTCGATCACCGGCGTGATTTGCGGCGTCCGCTTGGCAGACATTCAGGAGCCCACCATGCGCGAGATCCGCTACCTCGACAAGCTGATCGACGAGCTCGCCAGGGGCAAGGCGATGGAGAAGATCCTCGGCCGGGGATAGCGATGCCCGATCATGCGGCTGCGCTGGCGGCGCGTCCACGGCGATCGCTCGATTTACGCTATTCTCGGCGGCGGGCAGGCTGGCGAGTCGACGATGGCGCCGGCGATGTGTGGGGGGGCGAGTGGAAGATGTCGTGGCCAGAAGGCGATCGCAGCCGACCGCCGCCGCCGTAGGGGTGGCCGAGCACGGCAGCAGAGCGGTGCTGGTCACGGTGGCCCCAGGTGGCGTGCTCCTCGACCGGCGCACCATCGACCTCATCGACCCCGGCCTGCCGACGCACCCGCATCACCACGAAGGGTCGTGGGCCGTGGGTCGCTACCTGAACACCCCCGGAGCGCGGCCGCTGTCGCTGGTCGAGGCCGTGGCGCTCGTTGATCGCGTGCGCGCGGCGGCGGCGCGAAGGGCGGCCGAGGGCCTGATGCAACTGGCCGCGGCCGTGCCGGTGCCGATTGACCGCCTCGCCATCCGTGCCTGTCCATCGCTGCCGGCAACCACCGAGGAACGCATCGCCGACAATCGCGCCCAATCGATGGCCGACTCGGTCATGTATCGCGAGGCCATGGCCACGGCGGGCGTGGCGCGGGGCTGGATCGTCTTCTGGTACAATCGCGAGCGGGTCGTGCGCGAGGCGGCCGCGGTGCTCGGCCGCGACGACCTCGCCGAGCACCTGCGCGCGCTGGGTCGATCGTTCGGCCCCCCCTGGCGGGCGGCCCACAAGCTGGCGGCCGCCGCGGCCATTGCCTCTGCTTGCACGCGTCGGGGCGCCCACGAGCACCCTTCCTTGACCAGTCCTGAGCATGCCGCACCCGGCAATGGACCCGGCAGCGGGAGTTCTCGCTTCGCAGATCCGGACGGCTACTATGTGACGGTGAGCGCGATGTAGTCTGACGCCATGCCCATCAAGAGCAAAGCGCAGCGCCGGAAGTTCGCCGAGTTGCTGGTCGAGGGCGAGATCTCGCCGGAGACGTTCGAGGAATGGAATCGTGGCGCCGGCAGCGCCGACCTGCCCGAACGCGTGTCAGCCCGAAGGCCCCCGCCAGAGTCCGACACGCAAGGCCAAGGCTCCACGTAAGGCCAAGGCTCGCGCCTAAGGTCAAGGCCAACGCGCACGGCCAAGGCCAAGGCGCGCAAGGCCAGGTGACCGGCGGCCGCCCCCCCGGAGAAGAACTCGTGGCCGATGCCTACGACCTGGCCCGCTTCCTGCGGGCTCAGGAACGCGACTACGACCAGGCGCTCGCCGAGATCCGCGGCGGCCGCAAGCAGTCGCACTGGATGTGGTACATCTTCCCGCAGCTGACCGGGCTCGGGCGCAGCGCCACCGCTAGACAGTTCGGCATCGCGAGCCTGGCGGAGGCCGACGCGTATATGCGTCATCACGTGCTGGGACCGCGGTTACAGGAGATCTGCCAAGCGGCACTCGACGTCGAGGGGCGGTCGGCCCTCGACGATCTTCGGCTCCCCCGACGACCTGAAGCTGCGCTCGTGCGCGACGCTGTTTGCCTGCGTGGCCCCGGCCGGGTCGGTATTCGAGCGGCTGCTCGACCGCTACTTCGCCGGCCAACCTGACCACGCCACGCTCCGCCTGCTGGGTCGGACGTCGGTCTGACCAATGGCTGGACCGCCTGATGCGCCCCGGCCGACGCCAACGCGCCTCGCCCTGACGCGACCGAGCAAGGCCGACCTGGCGGCCGCGCGCAGCCGCGTGCTCCGGGACGTGATCGGGCCCGGGCTCGGCGTGCTCTTCTGCGGCATCAACCCGGGTCTTTACTCCGGCGCGGTCGGCCATCACTTCGCCCGGCCCGGGAACCGCTTCTGGCCGGCGCTGTATGCTGCCGGGTTCACGCCGCGCCTGCTCGTCGCCGCGGAAGACCTCGAGCTGCCGGCGTTCGGGTGCGGCGTCACGAACCTGGTGGCCCGCACCACCGCCACGGCCGACGAGCTCACCGCCAGCGAACTCGTCGCCGGCGGGAGACGCCTAGAGCGCAAGGTGGCCAGGCACCGGCCACGGTGGGTCGCGGTCCTTGGCATCGGCGCCTATCGACGCGCCTTCGACCGGCCGCGCGCGGTGGCGGGCGAACAGCCCGACCTGCTCGCCGGAACGCGCGTCTGGGTGCTGCCGAACCCGAGCGGCCTCAACGCCAACTATCAATTGCCGGCGCTGGTCGAGGCCTTCGCCGAGCTTCGCCGCGCCGCCGGCATGCCGACGGCGGGCGGCCGGACCCGCCGCCGCTGAGGCGTATCCCAAGCGCAGGGCCGCCCGCGGTGCGGCCGCTGCGCCGGACCGTCCGCGCCGCCTCACTTGGCGCTGATCGGCGTCCTTCTTGATCCGCGTCAGCATGCGGTTGAGCGTCACCAGATCGGTGGCCAGCGTCTTGTCGAGCCGGTCCTGTTCGGCCTTCAACTCGGCCACCAGGTCGTTGAAGATCGGCTCGACATTGCTCGTTGGCCGGCCCTCGCCAGCAAGGGCCACGCGCAGCAGCGAGGCCAAGCGGTTGTTGGTCTTGATCGGGAAGTTGAGCGGGTCCTGCCCGCTCTGGTTCTTCACCTGATAGATGTCCACTTCCACGGCGCTGAGATTGGCGGCGAGGGTGTCGGCGGCAGCCACCACTTCCTTCGGCGCGCCCTTGGACTTCTCCGCGGCTTCGGTCTTGATACGGCGGATGTTCACCACCGCCAGGTTCGCCTCGTTGACCTTGTCGCGGATCCTCGTGGCCAGGTCCCACTGGAACTGCAGGTCGGCGTCGCTCACGTTCCGCCGCGGGTGCTTGGTGATGGCGATCGGCTGGGTCTGCGTGACGCCGTCGGCGGTCAGCCGCACCTGGTAGCTGCCCGGCAGCACGGTGGGGCCGTTCTGCGTCGCGCCCCACAGGATCATGCCCGGGAACGACACGATGGGCTGCGCGCTGAGGTCCCAGGTGGCGCGGTTCATTCCCGCCGCCATCGGCACGGTGGTTTGCGGTCCGCGCGGGCCGTCGTCGTCAGCGGCCCCGTCCTGCCCGGCCGGGCGGGGCGGCTGGCCCGTGAAGGTGCGGACCAGCTGACCCTGCGCGTCGAGGATGTCGAGCGTGAGGCTCTTCGGCTGCGCCTTCAGGTAGTAGTCGATGAGCACGCGATCGAGGCCGCGGATGGTGGCCGGCGGCGCGAACAGGCCACGTCGCCGAGCGTGCCGGCAAACTGGCGCAGCGTGGCCAGGTTGTCCATCACGTAGAAGCTGCGGCCGTGGGTGGCCGATGGCCAGCGACGTGCCCGTGACCCACAGATCGCTGACCGGCACGTCGGGCAGGCCGTTGCTGAACTTCTGCCAGCGGTCGCCGTCGTCGAACGACACGTAGGCGCCGTGCTGCGTGCCGGCGTAGAGCAGCCCCTGGCGCGCCGGATCCTCGCGCACCGTGTGCACGTAGTCGGCGGCCGGCAGGCCGGTGACGATCTTCGTCCAGCTCGCGCCGAAGTCGCGCGTGCGGAAGATGTAAGGAGCCTGGTCGCCGAGCAGCATCTTCTTCACCGCCATGTAGGCCGTGCCGGGTGCGAAGGCCGAGCCGTCGATCTGGCTGACCCGGCCCAGGTCGGGCATGTCGCGACGGGGTCACGACCGTCCAGGTCGTGCCGCCGTCACGGGTGAGCTGCACGAGGCCGTCGTCGGAGCCGGCCCACAGCAGGTTGACGTCCTTCTTGCCCGGCGCCAGCGAGAACACCGTGCCGTAGATCTCCGGGCTGTTCATGTCGTGGGTGATGGGACCGCCCGAATCCTCCATGGTCTTCGGATCGTGGCGCGTGAGGTCGCCGCTGATGGCCTCCCACGAGTCGCCGCCGTTGGTGCTCTTCCACACGCGCTGCGAGGTGGTGTAGAGCACGTTCGGGTCGGCGTGGGCGAAGATGATCGGGTAGGTCCACTGCCAGCGCTCCTTGACGTCCTTGGACGGCTCGCCCGAGAAGAAGCGGGGATACGCGCCGACTTCCTTCAGCTCGCCGGTGCGCTGGTTGTAGCGCGTCAGGAAGCCGCCGTTGTTGGTGCCGGCAAAGAACAGGTCTTCGTTCGACGGATGCGGGGGCGATGTAGCCCGGCTCGCCGCCGCCGACCTGATAGGGGGCCACTGGCGGAATGCGGCCGAAGCCGCCGAAGGTTGGTGTCGCTCGGCACGCACAGCGAGGTGTTGTCCTGCTGCGAGCCGCACACATGGAACGGCACGTGGGCGGTGGTGACCACGTGGTAGAACTGCGCCGTCGGGAAGTCCTGATCGCTCCAGGCCACCTGGCGCGGCGCGGCCGAGGGATTGAAGGTGACGGCGCCGCCGCCGTCGTTGCCGTCGACGACGTGCTCGGAGTCGTCGGGGTCGATCCACAGGTCGTGGTGGTCGCCGTGCGTGCCGTTGCCCATCGACACCAGCGTCTTGCCGCCGTCGGTCGAGCGGAAGAGCGCCGTGTTCTGCATGTAAACGACGTCCTTGTGGTTCGGGTCGGCGAAGACGTGCGTGTAGTAGAAGGCGCGCTGGCGCACGCTGCGGGCCGCGTTCATCAGTTTCCAGCTGGCGCCGGCATCGTCGGACACGAACAGGCCGCCGTTCTCGTTCTCGACGAGCGCGTAGACGCGGTTGCCGTCGGCGCCCGAGACGGCCACGCCGATGCGGCCGACCATGCCGGCGGGCAGGCCGGGGGCGCGGGTGATCTCGGTCCAGTGTCTCGCCGCCGTCGGTGGACTTGAAGAGGCCGCTGCCGGGACCGCCGCTCGACATCTGGTACTCGATGCGATAGGCCTCCCACAGCGAGGCGTACATCACGTCGGGATTCTTGCGGTCGATCGACAGGTCGACCGCGCCGGTCCGGCCGTCGCGGAAGAGCACGCTCTTCCACGTCTTGCCGCCGTCGCGGCTCTTGAACACGCCGCGCTCGTCGCTCGGCCCGTGGTAGTTGCCGAAGGCGGCCACGAAGACGACGTCGGGATTGGTCGGGTGGATGCGGATCTTGGCGATGGCGTCGACGTTCCGGAAGCCGACGTGCGTCCACGTCTTGCCGGCGTCGGCCGACTTGTAGACGCCGTCGCCGGGCATGATGTTGCCGCGGATGCAGGATTCCCCGGTGCCGATGAAGACCACATCCGGGGTTGCTCTCGGACACGGCCACCGCGCCCACCGACGAGCTCGTGATCTGGCCGTCGGTCACCGGCGTCCAGTTGTTGCCGGCGTCGGTGGTCTTCCACAACCCGCCGCCGACGGCGCCGAAGTAGGCGTCGAGCGGCCGGCCCTTCACGCCCGACACGGCAATCGAGCGGCCGCCGCGGTCGGGGCCGATGCTGCGCCATTTGTAGGTGCCGAGCACCGCCTCGGCCGGGGAGGCCGGGGCCGGAGACGGGGGCGGCGCCTGGGCGGCCGGTGGGCCCTGGGCGCGCGCGGCTCCTGCCGGCACGAGGGTGGCCGAGGCCAGGGCGAGCGCGATCAGGCCGGCTGACGCGGAAGGCAGAAGGGTGCGCGAAGCGCGGGGCATGCTGTGGGACCTCCGGAAAAAAACGAGTGTAGCAGAGGGATCCCGGGCGACCTAGGCGCCGGATGCGACGCATCGACCGGCCGGCATCGGCCGGCCGCGGCCGCCCTACTTGGGCGGCGCCACCGGCACCCAGCCGGGGAAGACGTAGGCGTAGAGCATGGCCACGATGCCCATCACGATCATCAGCAGCACGCTGTGCTTGATGGTGAAGCGGAAGAGGCGGCTCTCGTCGTCGGCGGTCATGCCGGTGGCCGCCACGGCCACGGCGATGCTCTGCACCGAGATCATCTTGCCCATCACGCCGGCCGCCGAGTTCACCGACGCGGTCAACACCGGGTTCAGGCCGAGCGCGTTGGCGGTGACCACCTGCAGGTTGCCGAAGAGCGCGTTGGCCGACGTGTCGCTGCCGGTCAGGAACACGCCCAGCCAGCCGACGACGGCGCTGAAGAACGGGAACAGCACGCCGGTGGTGGCCAGCATCAGGCCGAGCGTGGAGGTCATGCCCGAGTAGTTCATCAGGTAGGCCAGGCCCAGCATCGACGCGATGGTCAGCATGGCGAACTTGAGCTGGTTGAAGGTGGCGACGTAGAGCCCGACGAACTTGCCCGGCGACACGCGCAGCACGAGGGCGGCGGCGACGGTGGCCAGGAAGCAGGCGGTGCCCGACGCGCTCAGCCAGTTCCAGGTGAAGACGGCAGCATAGGGCGCCGGCGCCGCCACGACTGGCGGGATGCGGGTGATGAGGTTGTGCAGGCCCGGCACCATCAGGCCGTTGAGGCCGGTGGCGGCCTGGGGCAGGAACGACGGCATCAGGCTGTGGGTGAAGGTGTCGATCTGCACCTTGATCGACGGCTCGCCCCAGACCAGCACGAACACCACCAGCAGCAGGTAGGGCATCCAGGCCATGAAGATCTCGCCGCCGGTGTGCTTGCGGAGCGTGAGCGTGATCGGCTGATCGCCCTCGAGGCGCATGATGTTGGCCGGCTTCCACAGCTTCAGCACCGCCACCATCACGATGATGCAGGTCAGCGAGCTGAGGATATCGGTCAGCTCGGGACCCATGTAGTTCGACACGAGGAACTGCATGCTGGCAAACGACACGCCGCAGGCGATGATCGCCGGCAGCACTTCAACGCGCCCGGGCCCAGCCGGCCATCACCACGACCAGATAGCCGGGGATGATGATCGAGATGAGCGCGCACATGCGGCCGACCATGGCCGAGAGCGGCAGGACCGGCAGGCCGGTCACGGCCGCGAGCGTGGTGACCGGGATGCCGATCGAGCCGAACGCCACCGGCGCGGTGTTGGCCAGCAGGCAGATGCCGGCGGCGTAGAACGGATTGAAGCCCAGGCCGGCCAGCATGGCGCCCGACACCGCCACCGGCGCGCCGAAACCGGCGGCGCCCTCGATGAACGCGCCGAACGAGAAGGCGATGAACATCGCCTGCAGGCGGCGGTCGTCGGTGAGGCTGCCGACCGAGTCCTTGATCACCTCGAACTTGCCGGTGTCGACGGCCAGCCGGTAGAGCATGATCGACGAGAAGACGATCCAGGCGATCGGGAAGATGCCGTAGGCCGCGCCGTAGATCGTGGAGATGACCGCCAGGTCGACCGGCATGCCGTAGATGGCCACGGAGACCAGGAACGCGGTGACGAGGCCGCTGAGCGCCGCCTTCCACGCCGGGCGCGCGCCACACGCCGAGCATCAGGAAGAGCACCAGGATGGGCAGCGCCGCCACCGGCGCGGAAAGCGCCAGGCTGTCGCCGAGAGGTTCGTAGTTGTGGGTCCACATAACGTGTCGGCCGGTGGCGGTCCGCGGCCACACGCTTATAGCACAGGCCTTGGCGATTGGCGTCGCTGGTCTTACACTGCGTCGGGCAGCGGGCCGGCGGACATCGTGCTGCCGGCCGCCTCGACGCGAATGCGCGCGTCGCGGTCACGCCTCGAGCGAGCTGGTGATGACGACATCTCAACCCGAACCTTGGCTTCGCGGTCCGCTGCCGGGCATTCACGCCCTGCTGCAGCCGGTCGCCCACGCCTTCGTGATGGCTCGCGAAGACGTGACCAGCGCGGTCGAGGGCCTGTCGCCCGTCGAAGTCTGGACCGCCCCCTTCGCCGTGACCCCGGTCGGTTTCCATGTCGCGCATCTCACCGGCAGCACCGACCGGCTGCTGACCTACGCGCGCGGCGCCGCCCTCGACGAGACGCAGAAGGCGGCGCTCGGACGCGAGCGCATGATGGCGGTGGAACGGCCGCCCCTCGACACGCTGGTGGCGGCCTGGCAGGCCACCGTGGCCCGCGCGCTCGAACAGCTCGCCGCCACCGATCCGGCCACTCTCAGCGAGACCCGCGCGGTGGGACGCGACCGGCTGCCGTCCACGGTGCTCGGGCTGCTGTTCCACGCGGCCGAACACGCCGCGCGGCACACCGGGCAGGTCGTCTCGACGGCCCGGTTCGTGCGGGCGGCCACCGCCGCGTCGGCGTCCTGATGTCCCTACCGCCGGCCTATTGCTTCTCGTAGACGACCCGGCCGTCGAAGATGGTCACGGCCACCGCCACGCCCGTGGCCGAGGCGATCGGCGCGGCCGAGATGTCCTCGCTCAGCACCACCACGTCGGCCAGCATGCCGGGCGCCAGCGTGCCCTTGCGCGCCTCGTCGAACGAGGCGTAGGCCGCCCCGCTGGTGTAACCGGCGAGCGCTTCGGTGATACCGAGGCGTTCATCGCCGGCCTTGGCGGCCCGGACGCGCGTCGACGCCAGCCACAGCCCCTGGCCGGGATCGAGCGGCGCCACCGGCCAGTCGCTGCCGAACGCCAGGCGCCCACCGGCGGCCTGGATGCTCTTCCACGCCCAGGCGCGGGCCGCCCGCTCCGGGCCGATGGCGTCTGGCCACGGCCCCGTGGGCGCGGTCTGGTTGACGTCGCCGAGGGCGGCGTGAATCGGCTGCTGCGAGGCAATCACGCCCAGCGTGCCGAAGCGGGCGATGTCCTGCGCCGCAATCGCCTCGATGTGCTCGAGGCGATGCCGGCGCCCGCGGGCTGGCGCCGGATTGACCTTCGCGGCGTGCTCGAAGGCGTCGAGCGACATGCGGATGGCGCGGTCGCCGATGGCGTGAATCTGGATCTGCCAGCCGCGCTGGTCGAACAGGGCCACGATGCGGTTCATCTCGGCCGCGCTCATGTTGGGGGCGCCGGCGCTCTTGATGCCGACATACGGCGCCAGCATCGCCGCCGTCTTGCTCTCGATCACGCCGTCGGCGAACATCTTCACGATGCCGGTGCGCACGGTCGGGTCGTCGCCGTACTGCCGCGCGGGCCGCCTCCATCTTGTCGACGTCGGCCGCGGTGATGCCGGCCGCGGCCTCGGTGGCCAGATAGGCGCGCACGGTGAGCGCGCCCGACTTGCGCGCCGCGTCGAAGATGGCCATCTCCGCCAGCGACCCGCCGGCGTTCTGCACGCTCGTCAGGCCCAGCTGGTTGGCATGGGCCACGGCCGCGCCCAGGGCGGCGCGGCGGATCTCGTCGGTCACCTGCGGCAGCACTCCGGCGATGAGGTCCATCGCCGCTTCCTTCAGATGGCCGGTGGGCTCGCCGGTCGTCGGGTCGCGCACGATCACGCCGTTGGCCGGGTCCTTGGTGTTCTTGGTGATGCCGGCCAGGGTGAGCACCTTGCTGTTCACCCACACGCTGTGGCCGTCGTAGCAGGTCATCACCGCCGGGCGGTCCGGCACGACCAGGTCGAGCTGCGCCTTGGTGGGACTGGCGTCGGTGAACGGCGAATAGAGCCAGCCGCGGCCCTTGACCACGGCCAGTTCCGGCTTGGCGGCGGCGAACTCGCGAATCTTGTCCTGCACCTGCGGCAGCGTGGTCAGGCCCGCCAGGTCGACGTCGCCGAGCGACAGCCCGCCCGACACGAAGTGCACGTGCGCGTCGTTGAAGCCCGGCGCCACCGTGCCGCCGTTGGCGTCGATGACCTGGGTGCCTGGTCCAGCCAGCGCCTTGATTTCGTCGCTCGTGCCGACCTTCAGGATGGTGTTGCCGCTGATGGCCACGGCCTCGGCGATGGTGCCGGCCTCGTCCATGGTGTGGACCTTGCCATTGACGATGACGAGACTGGCCTCGCCGGTGGCGCCCGATCCGCTGGCGGATGCGGCGGGCGCCGGAGCACTCGAGCCGCCGCAGGCGGCGGCGAAGACGGCGGAGACGAGGACGAACCACGCGCGAGCGGCCATGTGCGGATCTCCGGGCGGCGCCGCGCGGGTCAGTCCGCGGGAGGGGGCGCCGTGCCCCATACGATAGCGCCGTTACGGCGCCAGCCGCACCGGCGTCTGGCGGGTGTGACGGGCAAACGCGGCACGGCGCATACTATCGGCACCATGGACCTCGATCTGGGCCACGTCGTGGCCGTCCTCGAACGCACGCCGGCGACGTTCCGCGCGCTGCTGGCGGATCTGCCCGACGCGTGGGTCACGCCCACCGAGGGCCCCGACACCTTTAGCGCCGTCGACAACCTGGCGCACGTCATCCACGGCGAACGCGCCGACTGGATTCCACGGGCGCGGATCATCCTTGCCCAGGGTCCCAACCGCACCTTCGCGCCCTTCGACCGCTACGCCCACGTCCGTGAGAGCGACGGCAAGACGCCCGGGCAACTGCTCGACGAATTCGCCGCCCTGCGCGCGCAGAACCTGGAGATTCTGCGCGGCTGGCACCTGACCGAGGCGCACCTGGCGCTCCCCGGCGAGCATCCGGCGCTCGGTCCGGTCACGCTCCGCCAGCTTCTGGCCACGTGGGTGGCGCACGACCTGGGCCACCTGGCCCAGACCGCGCGGGTGATGGCCAAGCAGTACCGCGACGCCGTCGGCCCATGGCGCGCCTATCTCCCGGTGCTGGACCGCGGACCGGTCGCCTAGTTCAGGGTGTCGTGATGGCCGATCCGCATTAGGAGACTCGCATGGCTGGCTTACACGTTCACCGCACCCTCACCTTGGCTCTGGCCGCGCTGACTCTGGCCGCGCCCGCGACGGCGCGGCAGACGCCGCTGGCGCAGGACCCGGCCACCCTGGCCGCCGTCGATCGGGCCATGGAGAACTATCGTCTCGATGCGCACATTCCCGGCCTGGTCTGGGGCATCGTGAAGGACGGCGCGCTGGTCCACGTGAAGGGCGCCGGCATCCAGGACCTCGTCAGCCGCCGGCCGGTCACGCCGGAGTCGCTCTTTCGCATCGCGTCGATGACCAAGGCCTTCACGGCGCTCTCCATCCTGAAGCTGCGTGACGACGGCCAGCTGTCGCTCGACGCGCCGGCCGAGACCTACGTCCCCGAGCTGCGCGGGCTGAAGTATCCCACCGACGACTCGCCGAAGATCCGCGTGCGCGAGCTGCTGACGCACACCGCCGGCTTCGTGACCGACGACCCATGGGGCGACCGCCAGACGCCGCTGCCCGAAGACGAATTCACGCGCCTGCTCGGCCAGGGCGTGCCGTTCACGCGCCCGCCGGCCACGCAGATGGAGTACTCCAACCTGGGCTACGCGCTGCTCGGGCGGATCGTCGCCGGTGGTGTCGAAGGGCGCCTACAAGGATTTCGTCCAGCGCACGCTGCTGACGCCGCTCGGGATGACGGCCACCGGGTATGACGTGGCCGCGGCCCCGGCTGAACGTCGCGCTCTCGGCTACCGCTGGGACGACAACACCTGGACGCTCGAGCCCACGATGGCCCACGGCGCCTTCGGCGCCATGGGCGGGCTCCAGACGAGCGCCGCCGACTACGCCAAGTGGGTGGCATTCCTGCTGCAGGCCTGGCCGCCGCGCGACGGCGCCGACGCCGGTCCGGTGAAGCGCGCCAGCGTGCGCGAGCTGGCGCAGGGCGCCAACTTCGCGGCGGTGCGGATGCGGCCCGGCGCGAGTGGCCCCGATGCCTGCCGCGAGGCCAGCGCCTACGCCATGGGCTTCTACGCCGCCACCGATTGCGAGCTCGGGCTCACGCTCAGCCACGGCGGGGGGTATCCCGGCTACGGCTCGCACGTGCTCCTGCTGCCTGACTTCGGCGTCGGCATCTTCGCGCTGTCCAATCGCACCTACGCCGGTCCGCGCGCGCCGGTATGGGACGCCGCGGTGACGCTGCTGCGCGCCGGCCACCTCCCGGCCCGGCCGCTGCCCGTGTCGCCCGCGCTGGCCACGGCCTACGCGGCGGTGGGCACGATGTTCACGAACGGTTCGGTCACGGCCGCCGGCGACATCCTGGCGATGAACGTCCTGATGGACCGCGACGCGGGCCACTGGACCGCCGACATCGCCGCGCTCAAGGCGCAGGTGGGGACCTGCGAGACGGGCGCGCCGATCACGCCCTCGGGCGCCCTGGCCGGCGAATTCACCTGGCGCTGCGAGCACGGCCGCGTCCGTGGCTCGGTGCTGCTCGCCCCCACGCCGGCGCCGCGCATCCAGGCGCTGAGCCTGGCCCGCGCTACGCCCTGAGGGCCGCCGCCGGCACGGCGACGTCTCCGGGCTAGACGTTGAACTTGAAGAGCAGCACGTCGCCGTCCTTCACGACGTATTCCTTGCCTTCCATCCGGTAGAGGCCCTTCTCGCGAGCGGCCGCGACCGAGCCGCAGGCCACCAGATCGTCGTAGGCCACGGTCTCGGCCTTGATGAAGCCGCGCTCGAAGTCGGAGTGGATCACGCCGGCCGCCTTGGGCGCGGTGTCGCCCACGTGGATGGTCCAGGCGCGCACTTCCTTCTCGCCGGCCGTGAAGTAGGTCTGCAGGCCGAGCAGGTGGTAGGTGGCGCGGATGAGCGAGCCCACGCCGCTCTCGGCCACGCCCAGCTCCTTCAGGAACTCGGTCGCCTTCCTCGGGCGCGAGGTCGATGAGCTCGCTCTCGATCTGCGCGCTGATGACCACCGCCTCGCACGACAGGTGCGTCTTCACGTAGTCGCGCACCTTGATCACGTAAGGGTTGGCGTCGGCGGTGGCCAGGTCGGTGTCCTTGACGTTGCACGCGAAGATGGTCGGCTTGTCGCTCAGCAGGAAGAAGCCCTTGGCGACGGCGCGCTCCTCGGGCTCGAGGGCCACGGTGAGCGCCGGCTGGCCGGCCTCGAGCGCCTCGATCAGCTTGGCCAGCACCGCTTCTTCGGCGATCGCCGCCTTGTCGCCGCGCTTGGCGTCCTTGGCGACGCGCTCGCGCTTCTTGGTCACCGATTCGAGGTCGGCGAGCATCAGCTCGGTGTTGATCACCTCGATGTCGCGCACCGGGTCGACGCTGCCCGACACGTGGAGCACGTCGTCGTCCTCGAAGCAGCGCACGACCTGGACGATCGCGTCCACCTCGCGGATGTGCGTCAGGAACTTGTTGCCCAGGCCCTCGCCCGTGCTCGCGCCCTTGACCAGGCCGGCGATGTCCACGAACTCGACCGCGGCCGGGATGACGACGCTGGTCTTGGCGATCTTCTGCAGCACCGCCAGGCGCGTATCGGGCACGGTGACGATGCCGACGTTGGGATCGATGGTGCAGAAGGGATAGTTGGCCGCCTCGGCCCTGCGGGTGCGCGTGACGGCGTTGAACAGCGTGGACTTGCCGACGTTGGGCAGACCGACGATTCCAGCTCTGAGCATGTGGTGGGAACGGGAAGAAGATCCGGCGGAGGCCGCGAGCCCTGGCGCCGTCGGCCCTGGTGATCATTCGCCGGCAGCGCTACCGCAGCAGGGCGAACGCCGAGGCCGGGCTTGACCGGCGCCGACGGTGCCGCTACAACTCAGGCGGGGGAACACCATGACACATGCACGCTCGGTCCGCCGCGGCGCGGCCGCACTCGCCGCCACGCTGCTCGTCGCCTCGCTGGCGTTTGCGCACCACGGCTGGAGCGCCTACGACGAAACCAAGCCGATCACCGCCGACGGCGTGATCAAGACCTCGGCGTGGGGCAATCCGCACGGCACGGCCACGCTCGAGGCCGGCGCCAAGACCTGGGACGTAGTGCTCGCGCCCACCTCGCGCATGAGCGCGCGCGGGTTGAGCGAGGCGATGATCGCGCCGGGCACCAAGGCGCGCGTCGTCGGCTACGCGCACAAGAAGGAAGCCAACGAGATGCGCGCCGAGCGGATCATCATCGCCGGCAAGACCGTCGAACTGCGGTGATGGGCCCGGCGCTGGCCTGGGCCTCGTGGCTGGAACAGACCGCGCCGGCAACGTGGGTGCGCACCTCCACGTGGGGCTACCCCGCGGTGGAGGTCGCGCACCTGCTCGGCCTGGCGGTGCTCGTGGGCAGCGCCGTGGCGTTCGACCTGCGGCTGCTCGGCGTCTCGCGGCGGCTGCCGGTCGACGGCGTCGCCGCTCACCTGTTGCCGCTGGCCCGCGCCGGCTTCGCCCTGGCTGCCGCCTCCGGCGCGCTGCTCTTCACCACGCAGGCCGCCACCTACATTCGCCAGCCGGCGTTCCTGTTGAAGCTCACGGCAATTGCCCTGGCCGTGCTCAATGCCGCGGTCTTTGCCCGGACCACCGCGCGCGGCGTGACGGCGTGGGCCAACGGCGCCCCGCCGGTTGCGGCCCGGGCGGCCGCGCTGGTGTCGCTCCTGGCGTGGACGACGGCGCTCGTGTGCGGACGGTTGCTGGCCTACGTGTAGCCGCGCGCTCCGTGCGTGGCGTGCCGACCGGCCCCTGAGATACCGACTCAGGCGGTCAACCGCTGGCGCGGTCCGGCGGCCGGGACCCGGTCAGTAGCCCAGGCGGATGACGCCGGTCTTCTGCTCGCCGACGGCGCCCGTGCTCAGCCACTCGCGCGAGGCCGCGAACATGAGCAGGTGGTTCTTCTCCCACATCGCGTTGTGCGACGAGCAGGCCAGATCCACCAGCACCTTGTCGGGGGCGCCGAGGTCGTCGTAGGCGACCTTCACGCGGTCCGGTGTCACCTGCTTGTCGAGGGCCCCGGCGACGATCATCGTCGGGATCT
This sequence comes from uncultured Acidobacteriota bacterium, assembly GCA_963834325.1. Taxonomy (GTDB): domain Bacteria; phylum Acidobacteriota; class Vicinamibacteria; order Vicinamibacterales; family UBA2999; genus CADEFD01. Next base: position 688,543 of record CAWIBL010000011.1, on the reverse strand, counting down.
TCGTGCCCCCGATGGCCGCGGCGTTCCAGCCCCAGGTGGTCGTCGACGGCGCCCGCCGCACGCCCGTGCCCCAGGTGGCGCCGACCGGGTCGGAGGCCAGCATGTCGGCCCACACCGCGTCGCGCACGGCCGGCTCGTACTGATCGGCGCAGCCCACCTGACGGTCCCAGTTGGCGATGAAGTCGGCGCGCGACTGGGTGTTGAAGACCACGCCCGGGTTGGGCAGCGTGGGGGCGGCCGCGGCGGCGGTGCGATTGTAGGCCGGGGCGAAGAGCACCATGCGGTGCACCTTGTCGGGATGCTGGGCGGCGTAGCCGCCGGCCCGCGGTCCGCCGAGCGACCACGCCACCAGGCTGACCTTGGACACGCCGCGCAGGGTGCGGATGTGATCGACGACGGCGTCGATGTCGTGCCAGTCGGAGGCCAGGCTCGTGAGCTGGCCGGGATACGACGGCGGGCACGGCGCGGGAATCAGGCTGGGGATGAACTGCGCCTGCTGCGCCGCGGCCAGGTTGCACGGGTCGTCCATGGGGGCTGGCCGCGAGGAGCGGCCGTAGCCGGTCGTGTCCATCGAGAACACGTCGAAGCCGGCTTGCGCCAGGTAGGCCATCCAGCTGTGGTCGCCGGCCGACGTGTCGAACGCCACTTCCGCCGGCGTGCCGGCACCGTGCACGAAGAGCACCACGCGGTCGGGCGCGGTGGCGCCGCGCAGGGCCACGCCGGCGCTGACGCGCTCACGCACGTAGAGGTGCGCGAGCTGGCCGTTCATCGCCGGCACGTTCGACTTGTGGCGCACGTAGTGGTCGAGCGTCAGCAGGCGCTGGCCGTCGTCGTGCGCCGCCGGCGCGACCGCCCCGAGCACCACCGTGAGCGCGACGAGCAGGAGCAGCAGGGGCGAAGGTCGGGCCATAGCCGCGCATTCTCGCACGAAGTCGGGCTCAGCCCTTGAGGAAGCTCTTGAGCATCCAGATGGTCTTCTGGTGCAGGGTGATGCGCCCGATCATCAGGTCCTGGCTCTCGGCGTCGTTGGCGGCGCCGGCCAGATCGCGGGCCTGGGCGGCGTCGGTCACGACCTTCTCGTTGCCGGCGATGAGGGCCCGGACGTAGTCCTCCTGCGACAGCGGCGACACGAACTCCTGCATCTGCGCGGCGGCGGCCAGCGTGCCGAGCCCGCCGATGGCGTAGGCGTCGAGCGAGCGAACGCGTTCGGCGATCTCGTCGACGGCCGTGAACAGCTCTTCGTACTGGGTCTGGAAGGCGGTGTGCAGGGCGAAGAAGCCGGGGCCCTCCACGTTCCAGTGCGCCAGGTGGGTGAGCGACAGCAGGGCGTAGGAATCGGCCAGGACCTGGTTGAGACTCTGGGTCAACTGCGCGGTCTGGACGTCGTGAGCAACGGTGTCGTGAGCCATGACCGCCATCATCCCATGAGTCGGGCGGGCCCTCGGCGCGGCCGGCGATCGCCTTCGGCTGGCGCCACGCGCGCGAATCGGCCAGACTCGGTACGATGACTGACGTGGTGATTATCGGGGGCGGCCTGGCCGGGCTGACGTGCGCGCGCCGGCTGCAGGCTGGCGGCCGGAGTTGCGTGGTGCTGGAGGCAGGCGACGCTGTCGGCGGGCGTGTCCGCACCGATGTCGTGGACGGGTTCCAGCTCGACCGGGGATTTCAGGTGCTGCTCACCGCCTATCCCTCCGCCGAACGCTGGCTCGACTACGAGGCGCTGTCGCTCGGCCGCTTCTCGCCGGGCGCCCGCGTCTGGGTCGAGGGAGCCCTGCACTCGGTCAGCGACCCGACGCGCGAGCCGGGGGAGCTCCTGGCCACGATGCGCGCCCCGGTCGGCTCGCTGGCCGACAAGATGAAGATCGCCACGCTGCGCTCGGCGGTGCGCCAGGGCTCGCTCGACGAACTCCTCGCCCGGCCCGAGACGACCGCCCTGCAGGCGCTGCGGAACCACGGGTTCAGCGAGGCCATGATCGAGCGCTTCTTCCGCCCGTGGTTCGGCGGCATCTTTCTCGATGCCGGATTGACGGCGTCGAGCCGCATGCTGGAGTTCGTGCTGCGCATGTTCTCCGCTGGCGACGCCGCCCTGCCCGCGCACGGCATGCAGGCCATCCCCGAGCAGCTCGCCGCCGGGTTGCCGGCCGGCACGGTGCGCCTCGGGGCGCGCGTGACCGCCATCACCGAGGGGCACGTTGTCCTCGCCGACGGCGAGCGCGTCGCCGCTGAGGAGGTCGTCGTCACCACCGACGGCCTGACTGCCGCGCAACTGCTGCCCGAAGTCACGCCGCCAGCGTGGAATCACGTGACCTGCCTCTACTTCGCGGCGCCGTCCAGTCCGCTGGGCGCGCCGACGCTGGCCATCAACGGGTCGGGCGCCGGGCTCGTGAACAACGTCGCGGTGCTGAGCGACGTGGCCCCGCGCTACGCCCCCGCCGGCCAGGCGCTGGTCTCGGTCTCGGTGCTGGGCAACGCCCACGCCGACGACCGCACCCAGGCCGGGCAGGTCCAGGCGGAACTCGGGGAGTGGTTCGGCGCGGCAACCCGGGAGTGGCGCTGGCTGCGGACTTACCGCATCCCCCACGCGCTGCCGGTGCGCATGCCGCTCGAGCGCCGGCCGCCGACGCCGGTGCGGCCGGGGGTGTGGCTGGCCGGCGACTTCGTCGACTCGGCCTCGATTGAGGGCGCGATGGACAGCGGCGAGCGCGTCGCCGAGGCGCTGCTCGGCGTCACTACTGACGCGCGAACTTGAGCCATTCGGCGACAAAGGGCTCGGGCGCAGCCACCGGTGAGTTGTGGCCGGCGGCCAGCTCCAGGGCCTGGGCCCGCGGCAGCCGGCGCAGCAGGGCCGCGTTCATGGCGCGATGGAAGGAGACGGTGGTGGCGCCGCCAACCACCAGCGTCGGCGTCATGAGCGTGCTCAAGCGCGCCGGGTCGTCGTCGTAATCGCTGACGGTGAAAAGACCGCGCAGCGACCGGCGGTACTGCACCCACTGCGGCCACTGGGGCGCCTGGCGCGCGGAGCGGCCGTCGCGGCAGTCGCCGAGCAGGCAGCGGAAGCGTTCGACCTCGGTCTCGGCGATGGAGCGGCCGCGCATCGACGTCAGGAAGTCCTGCATGGCGCGCGCCCCCTCGTCTTGGCGGCCGTGTTCCGGCAGCAGCCAGAAGGCGGGCGGCTCCACCAGCGTCAAGGTGCGCACCCGGCGCGGGTCGTCGAGCGCGAAGACCAGTGCGACGACGCCGCCGTGAGACATCCCGATGAGGTCGGCCTCGGTCACCTCCAGGGCCTTCAGACGGGCCTCCAGCGCCTCCACTTCGGAGCGCAGGGAGTAGCCGTCGGGCAGTGGGCGATCGTCGAGCCCGTATTGCACGGCGAGGCTCTGGACGTTGATGACGCGGTGGGTGCGCGCCAGCGCGGCCGGCACCGTGCCCCAGCCATCGGCGCCGAGCAGGCCGCCGCCGAGCAGCACGACCGCCGGGCCCGTGCCGCTGACCCGCGCTGGCGGATGCGGGGCGGAGCGCACCTGAGGCGCCGGCAGCGTCCCTCCGCGTTCAGCGCCGCGAGCACCAGTCCGAGCATGGCCAATCGCACGGGCGACACCTCCGGCCGGGAGTGGTACTGCGGAGCGCGGCGCCTGGGCCGAATCGTGGCGGCGCGGCCGCGTCGCGGTCCGGCGCCGGCACGGACGCGCTTGCGGGCACTGGCCGGGAGATGGCACGGTGAAGACATGACTTCGACCGCGCCAGGGCGTCGGCCCTCCCCCGTATCGACCGGCGTCGTCCGCGTGCGCGGCGCTCGCGAGCACAACCTCAAGAACGTGGATGTCGACATCCCGCGCGACGCGCTCGTGGTCTTCACCGGCGTGTCGGGCTCGGGCAAGTCGTCGCTGGCCTTCGGCACGCTCTACGCCGAAGCGCAGCGCCGCTACCTGGAATCGGTCTCGCCCTATGCGCGGCGCCTGTTCCATCAGCTCGGCGTGCCCGACGTGGACGAGATCGAGGGGCTGCCGCCGGCCGTGGCGCTGCAGCAGCAGCGCGGCACGCCGACCACCCGCTCGTCGGTGGGCAGCGTGACCACGCTCTCGAACCTGCTGCGCATGCTCTACTCGCGCGCCGGCGACTACCCGCGCGGCCAGGCCATGCTGCACGCCGAGGACTTCTCGCCCAACACGCCCGACCGGCGCGTGTCCCACCTGCCACGGCCTCGGCCGCATCTACGACGCGACCGAGGCGTCGATGGTGCCCGACGACCGCGCTCACCATCCGCGAGCGCGCCATCGCCGCCTGGCCGCCGGCCTGGCACGGCCAGAACCTGCGCGACATCGCCACCACGCTCGGCCACGACGTCGACACGCCGTGGCGCGAAGCTGCCGAAGAAGACCCGCGACTGGCTGCTCTTCACCGAGGAGCACGCCGACCGTGCCGGTCTATGCCGGCTTCTCGGCCGAGGAAGTGCGCCGCGCGCTCAAGCGCAAGGAGCCGCCGAGCTACATGGGCACCTTCTCCGGGGCCCGCCGCTACGTGCTGCAGACCTTCGCCACGACCGAGAGCGCGGCCATGAAGAAGCGCGTCGCGCGTTACCTGATCAGCGCCGATTGTCCGGCCTGCGCGCGGCAAGCGGCTGCGTCCCGAGGCCCTGTCGGTGCGCTTTGCCGGCCTCGACATCGCCGAGATGTCGCGCCGTCCGCTGAAGCGCACTGGCCGACCTGCTGCGCCCCTTTGCCGCCGGCACCGATGCCCAGGCAGCGCGCCACCGACCACGCCGACAAGTCGCTCGTGGCCCACCGCATTGCCGAAGACCTGGTGGGCCGGCTGGCGGTGCTGCTCGACCTCGGCCTGGGCTATCTGGCGCTCGACCGCAGCACGCCGACGCTGTCGCCGGGCGAACTGCAGCGTTTGCGTCTCGCCACGCAGGTGCGGTCGAACCTCTTCGGCGTCGTCTACGTGCTCGACGAGCCGTCGGCGGGGCTGCATCCCGCCGATACCGAGGCGCTGCTGCGCGCGCTCGACCGCCTGAAGGCCTCGGGCAACTCGCTCTTCGTCGTCGAACACGATCTCGACGTCGATCCGCCACGCCGACTGGATCGTGGATGTCGGCCCGGCCGCCGGCGAGCACGGCGGCGAGATCCTCTACAGCGGGCCGCCGGCGGGGCTCGCCGCCATCGAGGCGTCGCAGACGCGCCGCTATCTGCTGGCCGGGCTGGCCCCCGTGGCCCGCCAGCCGCGCCAGCCGCGGGGCTGGCTGCGCCTGGCCGACGGTGACGCGCAACAACCTGCACGGGCTCGAGGTGGCGTTCCCGCTGGGCGTGCTCACGACCGTGACCGGGGTCTCGGGCTCGGGCAAGTCGAGTCTCGTCAGCCAGGCGCTCGTGGAACTCGTGACCGCGCAGCTGGGTCAGGCCGAGGGGCCAGCGCCGGACGACGACCCGACCGACCTCGAACGGGCGCCAGTCACGCCGGCCGGCGGGCACATCGTGAGCGGCGCCGACTCCATCCGCCGCCTGGTCCAGGTCGACCAGAAGGCCATCGGCCGCACGCCGCGGTCGAACCTGGCCACCTACACCGGCCTCTTCGATCAGGTGCGGAAGCTCTTTGCCGCCACTCCGGCCGCGCGCGCGCGCAAGTACGACGCTGGCCGGTTCTCGTTCAACGTGGCCAAGGGCCGCTGCGAACGCTGCGCCGGCGAGGGCTTCGTGATGGTCGAATTGCTCTTCCTGCCGAGCGTCTACGTGCCCTGTCCCGCCTGTCACGGGGCCCGCTACAACGCCAAGACGCTGGAGATCCGCTACCGCGGCAAGCACATCGCCGAGGTGCTCGACATGACCGTCGACACCGCCTGGGAGTTCTTCGCCGAGGACCCGGCGGTGCGCCGTCCGCTCGACGTGCTGCGCCAGGTCGGCGTCGGCTACCTGCGTCTCGGCCAGCCGGCCACCGAGCTCTCCGGCGGCGAAGCGCAACGCATCAAGCTGGCCACCGAACTGCAGCGCAGCGGCCGCGGCGAGACGCTCTACGTGCTCGACGAGCCCACGACCGGGCTGCATCCCGCCGACGAAGAAAAGCTGCTGACGCAACTGGCCGGCCTGGTCGAGGCCGGCAACACGGTCATCGTCGTCGAGCACGAGATGCGCATGGTGTCGGGCAGCGACTGGGTCATCGATGTCGGGCCGGGCGCGGGCGACGACGGCGGCACAATCGTGGCGGCCGGTCCCCCGGCGGTCGTGGCCAGGGCGGCACAGAGCCGCACCGCGCCGTATCTGCGCCGGGCCCTGGCGCGGGCGTGAGCCGCGCCGGGCCGGCGGGCTGCGGCGCCGGCCGGCGACCGCGCTCTCAGTGCCGATTCGACCGGCACCAGCCGCAGGATCGGCGTGGGTTTGCCGTCGAAGCCGCGGGCGTCGCCGTCGATGGCCAGGTAGACCAGGCCGTCAGGGCCTTGCTGGACGTCGCGCACGCGGCCCCGGCCGCGCAGCAGCGTTTCTTCGCCGACCACCTTCTGCCCTTCGAGGCGCAGGCGCACCAGCCGTTGCCCGCTCATGCCGCCGGCGAGCAGGTCGTTCTTCCAGCCGGCAAAGCGGCTGCCGGTGTAGAAGAGCATCCCCGACACGCCAATCGACGGCACCCACACGTGCCGCGGCGGCTCCATGCCGTCTTTGATGGTGCCTTCGTGGATGACCTTGCCGGTCGTGTAATGCACCCCGTAGCCGACGACCGGCCAGCCGTAGTTGGCGCCGGGCCGGATGAGATTCAGTTCGTCGCCGCCCTGCGGCCCGTGCTCGTTCTGCCACAGGTCGCCGGTGAGCGGATGCACGGCCATGCCCTGCGCGTTGCGATGGCCGTAGGTGTAGATCTCGGGCAGCGCGCCGGGCCGGCCCACGAACGGATTGTCGGCCGGCACGCGGCCATCGTCGTGGAGGCGCACGGTGGCGCCGTTGTGGCTGGCCAGGTCCTGTGCGGGATGGCGAGTGAGGTCGCCGGTGGCCGGCCACTGGCGATCGCCAAGGGTGACGTAAAGAAATCCCTGCCGGTCGAACGCCAGCCGCCCGCCCCACATCGAGCTGCGATTGGTGCCGTTGCCGGGTTGCGTCGCATGGAAGATCTCCTGCACGTCGGTGAGGCGATCGTGCTCGAAGCGTCCGCGGGCCACGGCCAGGGTGCCGTAGCCGCCCGTGCCCGGCTTGGTGTAGCTGATGTAGAGCAGGCGGTTGGCGGCGAAGGCGGGATGCAGCAACACCTCGCGCATGCCGGCCTGCTCGCGCCCGTCCTGCGCCGTCGCGCCGTTGCCCAGGTAGAGCACCTCGGGCAGCCCCGCGACCGGCGTCTCGAGCAGGACGCCGCGGCGCACGATGCGCAGCCGGCCCGGACGTTCCGTGACCAGCATGTCGCCGTCCGGCGTGAAGGCCATGGCAAAGGGATGGACGAGGCCGTCCACGAAGGTCTCGACCCGGAAGTCGTGTTCCGCGCTGCGCACGACCGGATTGGCCGGAGCCGTCTGTCCGGACGCGGTGAGTGCGACGGCGCCGGCCACGACGACGGCGGCGAGGACGGCGACAACGGCGTGACGGCGGCCGGATGGCGACGGGCGAATGGTGACAGGCATCGGTGCGCCCACGATACGGCGGACCGGCCCGGGGATCAATCTCGAGCGCTCGGTCGAGGCGCGAATTCCTGGGGCCTCACTCCGAGCGCAGCGCCTGCAGGACATCGACGTTGGCGGCGCGGGCCGCCGGGACGAGCGCGGCGATTACCGCCGCGCCAGCCAGTACCGCCGCGGCGCCCAGCACCAGCGGTGCCCCGGGCAGCGGCACGGCGCCGAGATAGCGCTCGGCGGCCAGCAGCACGACGTAGCCGCCAGCGCTGCCCGCGGCCACGCCCACGAGCACGATGGCCGCGCCTTCGCGCAGGACGTCGACGAGCAGCTGCCGCGGCGTCGAGCCGATGGCCAGCCGCACGCCCAGTTCGCGCGTCCGGGCGCTGACCGAGAAGGCCAGCACGCCGGCCACGCCGACGACGGCGATGAGCAAGGCCACGCCGGCGAATCCGGCGACCACCAAGGCGTTCAGCCGGTCCGGCGCCAGCACCTCGGCGCGCACGTCCTCGAGCGTGGCGGCACGTTCCACCGGCTGGTCGGCCGCGATCTCGCGAATCACCCGGGTGATGGCCGGCACGAGCGCGTAGGGATCGCCGGCGGCCTGCACGAACAGCCGGCCGCCGAACGGCATCTGCCGCAGCGGGTGGTAGATGGCCAGCGCCGGCCCGGGCAGGACGCTCTCGTCGTTCACGTCGGCGACGATGCCGACGATGCGTCGCCGGGCGTTGCCGAACATCGGATCGGTCCACCACAGTTGCCGGTTGAGGGCGTCGCCGCCGGGAAACAGGCGTCTGGCGATGTCCTGGCTGATGATGGCCACGGGCTCACCTTTGCCGCGGTCGTCGGCGGTGAAGTCGCGTCCGGCCACGACCGGGATGCCGAGGGTGGCGAAGTAGCCCGGCGACACGTTGCGCAGGCGCGCCTGCGGCGCCTCGGCGCCGTTGGCGGGCGTGTGGCCTTCGACGGCGAATGCAAACGGACCGAACTTGCCGACGTCGCGCCACGGCACCACGTTGCCGACGGCCACGCGAGTGACGCCCGGCAGCGCCGCCAGCCGGCGCTCCGCCTCGTCGTAGAACGCAATCGACTTCGCCCCGAAGGCGTCGATGGGCAGCGGCACGTCGATGGCCAGCACCTGCCGGAGCTGGTAGCCGGTGGGGTGGGCCTGGAGCGCCAGCACCGCGGCCAGCAGGGTGGCGGCGGCCGAGAGCAGCACGAAGGTGCAGGCGATCTGGGCCATGGCAAACGCCTTGAGCCGGCGAGTGACCCCCGGCGTGAGGCGCACGCCGCCGGCGGCCAGGGCCGGGCCGGCCGATCCCGGCGACGACGGCAGCCGCGGGATGTAGGCGAGGGCGACGGCGGCGGCTACGGCCAGGCCGACGCCGACCCACAACAGGGTCCCGTCGACGGTGACGTCGAGGGCGCGCACGGAGAAACGGGCGGCATACTGCGCCACCACGGTCACGAGCGGGCGGGCCAGCAGGATGCCGAGCAGCGCGCCGGCGCCGCACAGCACGAGGCTCTCGGCCAGCAGCGTGCGCCGCAGCGCGCCCCGGCTGGCGCCGAGGGCGGCGCGCACGGCCAGCTCGCTGTCGCGCCGCAGCGAGCGGGCCAGGATGAGATTGGCCACGTTCGAACAAGCGATGACGAAGACGATGCCGGCCGTGACCAGCAGCACGAGCAGAATCAGGCGGGCCGGCGTGGCGATCTGGTCGCGCAGCAACGTGGCCGTGAGCTGCACGTCGGTGCGTCCGGCGTAGGCGTCCGGGTGGGCGGCCACGACGGCCGCATGGGCCGCCTTCAGCTCGGCGCGCGCCGCCTCGATGGTGGCGCCGGGCGCGAGCCGGCCGAAGAGCTCGGTCATGCGGTGGGTGCGCCCGGTGACCATCAGCGCGTCGAGGTGGTGCGGGCTGGTCACCACGTTGGCGATGATCTCGGTGTCGGCTGGATACGGCACCGAAGGCTCGAGCACGCCGACGACCGTGGCCGTGCGCGAGCCCAACCGCAGCGTCGTGCCCACGACCGACGCGTCGCCGCCGAGCACGGTGGACCAGAAGCGGTGGGTCAGCACCACGGCGCCGGCCGCGCCCGCGCCGTCGTCCTCGCGGGTCAGCAGCCGGCCGGCCACCGGCTTCAGCCCCATCACCTCGAAGAACGAACCGCTGACGACGCCGGCGTGCACCACGCGCGGCTCGCCGATGCCGACCATCGGGAACTCCACGGTGGAAAAGTCGCCCCAGGCGCCCAGCGACGTGACCCGCGCCTTCAGATCCTCGATCTCCGGCACCGAGAAGGTCATGTTCTCGGCGCCCACGCCGGGCGCGCTCTGGCGGATGTAGATCAGACGATCCTCGTCGCGATTGACCAGCGGGCGCAGGAGCACGCCGCGGACCACGCTGAAGATGGCGGCGTTGGCGCCGATGCCGAGGGCCAGCGTGACGACGACGGCCGCGGCCATCCCCTTGGTCCGGCGCAGCGAGCGCAGACCGACGCGCACGTCGCGGGCGAAGTCGCCAGCCGCGTCGAACCAGCGGCGGTACCACACCTGCCGCACCGCGTCGCGCACGGCCGGCAGGTAGCCGAGGTCGGCCAGGGCCGCCCGGCGCGCGCCGTCCGGATCCTCGCCGCGGTCGATCCGCTCCTTGATGGCCAGCGCCAGGTGGCCGCGAAGCTCGTCGTCGATGTCGCGCTCGTCGGGTCGCATGGGCTACTCCTGGCCGGAGGCGGGGTTCATGATGCGGCCGATGGCGGTCACGAGCTGCGCCCATCGGTCCTGCTCGCGCCCGAGCTGTGCTTTGCCCGCGGCGGTGAGGGCGTAGTACTTGGCGCGCTGATTGGCCTCGCTGAGGGCCCATCGGGCTTCGAGCCAGCCGCGCTTCTCGAGCCGGTGCAGGGCCGGATAGAGCGAGCCGGTTTCCACCTTGAGCAGCTCGTCGGACTGCTGGCGGATGGACTGGGCGATGCCGTGCCCGTGTTGTGAGCCCCACTGCAGCGTGCGCAGGATGAGCATGTCGAGCGTCCCCTGGAGCAGTTCGAGGCGGGTGTCAGCGGGGGTCTTGGCCATGGGGGTGTAGACGTCCTACAGCCACAGACGTAGACCGTCTACGGCTTGTTCCCTGACACCCCACTCGAGTGCGCCGACGCGATGTCGCCTGTGCAGCGGTCCGGCCGGCTGAGCGCGTGCCGTCGTGCTCCGCCACGCCGTCGAGCGACGATTCGCCGCGTCGGGCCGGGTGGGGGCACCGGCGGCGGCGCTGGCGGGAGCGGCCCGTCCAGCAAGTCGGCCTGCACGGGGAAGTGGTCGGAAGCGGCGGCGGCGAGCGGATGGCGGATGACCCGGCAGTCGGCGAGGCGGGCCGCGTCGGTGCGCGGCAGGAACACGTAGTCGAGGCGCACGTGCGGCGCCGGCGTGGGCAAGGTGCCGCCCGGGTCATTCGGGTGGGTGACGCGGAACGCGTCGAGATAACCGGCATCGATCACGGTCTGCACCGTCCGCCAGCGGATGCGGCCGCCGCTCATCCACACGAACGGGCGCACCCGCGCCGGCAGTTGCCACACGTCGAACATGTCGCCGGGCGCCACCGTGTTGAAGTCGCCGGCGAGCACGTGGAAGCCCTGCTGATGGCGCTCGACGCCGCGCAGCAGCGCGCGCAGTTCCAGGACCCGCCGGCGTTCCGTCCAGGCCGCATGCACGGCGCTGAGGTGCACGCCGAACACCCGGAGCCCCTCGCCGGCCGGGACGATGTCCACGAACGCATGCCGCGAGATGCGGGGCCGGACCCACTCGCAGAATGCCACCGGGCGGCGGCTCATGAAGCCGAGCGACTGCCCGGCCAGGGCCCGCCATTCCGCCATGCCGGTGGCAGCCGCCAGCTGCTCGATGTTGGCCGGCGCCGAGGCCTCCTGCAACAGCACGAGATCCGGGGCGCAGGCGTTGATGACCTCGGCGAGCGCGCCGGTGCGGCCGTGGCCGCCCTCGCGGATGTTGTAGGTGAGGAGCCGGAACATCAGGGCGTGGCGGCGGGTCCGCTGAGGGCCAGGCCCTCCGGCTTCTCGAACAGCGTGAGGTAGGGCTGATCCAGCAGGTCCCCGCGAAACCGGAGGACGATATCACGCGAGGCCTGGATGTTCACCGGACGCCGGACCATGGCCATGAGCTGCGCGCGCAGCTCCACCAGGTCCGGAGCGATGTCGGGGTCCTCGTCGCTGAGCGGCCGCGAATGCACGCCGGGCACGAAGAACCCGGTGACGACGAAGTAGTTCAACGGGCCCTCGCCGACCAGCGTGAGGTCGAGATCGCTCGTGCCCTCGCCGTCGGCGTCGAACGGCTGGTCGTCGCGCCAGCGCCGGCCGGTCACGGCGCTGCCGCGCAGGATCGCCGTGGTGGCCGGGGGCACCACTTCGCGGAGCACGCGGCAGAACTCGTCGTAGCGCTCGACCGAGCCGCCGAAGGCAAGACGGATGACGTTGTCGCGCTTCTCGGCGCTGGTGAGCCCGCCCTGGATCTCGTCGTCTGGTGCTGGTGTGTCCATGACCGCGGCACGATTCAAGAACCGCGCCGCGCCCGCGCCGCTAGCGCGTGCAGGTGGCCGACACCATGGTCAGCTTCGACACTTCGACCAGATTGAGCCGGTAGGCCTCGGACCGCGGTCCGGCCGGCAGGTTCGTCTCCGACCGGCTCGGCTCGGCGATGCGCTCGGCCGCCGACGCGCCTTCCGACGGCTGGGGCGTGATGCTGCCGACGACCGTGACCGTGTGATTCAGGTGCGGCGCAAAGGCCATCGTCGGACTGGACAGCAGCAGGTAGCGCGCGCCGCGTTCGCGGGCAGGGGTTGCCGCGGCTCCGGCGGTGGCCGAGGCCGTCTGCCCGGCGACGTTGGTGAGCACGAACTCCGCGCCCGCCGGCGCTTTCTCCGGCGGCGCGCCGTCCGGCGACGGGGTCGCTTCGCTGGTCCAACGCTCGAGGCAACCCGTCAGCGTGACCGTCGCGACCACGCCGGCCACCGGCTTCTCGGTTTGCGGCGGCGGCGTTTGTGCGCCGAGGACGGTGCCCGCGGCGAGGCCGAGCGTGCCACACATAAGAATGAGTCTGCCCATGATCGTCTCCTGATTCCGGCTGCTGCGGCCGTGTCCGAAAGACTGCATGTTTCAGGCCCACCGGGGCGCGGGCGCCTCCGAGCGAGGGGCAGAGCTGGTCCGTGGCCGGGTTCGCGTGCGTGACAGGGCCACAGGCTGGGAACGGATCATCCGCGGCACGGGGGCAGGCCCCCGGCTACCTCCAGCACGTCGCCGCGCGTGATCCCGGCCGCCGACAGGCGTCGTCGCAGGCCGGTGTGGATGGCCGCCAGCCGGGGGTAGAGGTTCCGTGCCCGGAGGCCCAGGGTGGCGGCGATCTCGGAGATGCGCAGGCCGTCACGGTGCCGCAGGCGAAGCAACGCCCGATCGGCCTCGGGCAGGCGGCGCACGGCCATCGCCAGCTCCCGCGCGAGCCGGCGGCTCTCGCCCGCCCGGTGCTCGTCGAGCAGCCGGTCGAGCGGGCCGGCGTCGGGCGAGGGCTCGGCGGCGGCCGAGTCCAATTCCACGCAGCGGCGGCGGTCGCTGGCCGGAGCCGTCGTGGGCAGGGCCGGCCGCGCCGTGCCGGCCGGCCGAGGCCGACAATCTCGCGGGCTTCATCTTCAGGTCATGCCGTCGCGCCTCACCAGGCGCTCGTAGAGCACCGCCTGCGGGCCGAGCCGGCGGGCCGCGGCGGAGGGCCGCCACTTGCCCCACTGCGCGGTGCGCATGTCGAGGAGCACGCGCTCGACGACGACGTACAGGTAGGTCGCCATGGTGCTGACGCCGCGGTAGCGCCGGATCACGCGGCAGTCGTCCTTGAGGAGATGCGTCCAGGTCAGCGACCGCAGTTCGTCGGCGTCCTGCGGCCGCAGCCGCCGCCGGCGGGCGGCGCGCGTGATCAGGGCGGTGATGGCCGGCGCGTTGGCGTCGAGCCAGGCCGCAGGGTCGTCGATGCGAGGGTGGGGTTCGAGGTCTGGCTCGCGCACGTGCTGCTCCCGAGCGGCCAAGAAGTGCCGTCTCTGAGAGGGTCATAACGCCGGCTGTGCTCCAATCGAACAACCCGGACATCGACGCTGTGCCGTCTGCCGTCCCTCCGTGGCCCGTTGGGAGCGGGCCTGTAGCCGCGGCCCGCCCGGTTTCCAGTCGCGGCGGCACGAAGTCTGCAAACCGCGAGGGCGTGAGCGTCACGCGGCCCCGTCCGGCCGCGAAGGGAGGCACCGCGATGGCTCGGACTGGTTTCCCGCACGCGTGGCTCGGCGTCGCGCTCGTGTCGCTGGTCGCGGCAGTGTCTTCGGCCGCGCAGCCGGCTGATCCGCGCCTCGATGCCCTGACCACCAAGCTCGAACTCGCCCTCGATGCGGCCATCGAGGGGGCGGCGCCACCCGCCGTTCCCAAGGCCGAGGACGCCGCCCGCACCAGGGAACTCAAAGCGATTCAAGCGCACGTGGTTCGGCTGCAGGACAAGGCCAAGCGCGGCCTGCCGATTGCGGCCCTGGAGATCGACTCGGTGAGCCAGCGCCTCGACCGGTTGATGACCAGAACCGGGGCCGCCCCGGCGGCGGTGGTGCAGGGCGAGATTCCGGCCGGCGTCGAACTCGACGTGCGGCTGAGCAACCCTTCGCCTCCGGACGATGTCGCCAAGGTCGCCAAAGACGGCATCGTGGCGGCGACCACTCTGGTGGACCTCCGCTCGGGCGACAAGGTGCTCGTCCCGGCCGGGTCGACCTTGCGCGGCGTCCTGGTGCACGACGGCGAGAAACGTCTGCTGCGCCGCCGTCAGCGCGCCCTGCGGTTCTACATCCTCGAGATTCCCGGCGCCACCTTCTCGGTAGACCTGTCGGTTGCCGGCGACGGCCCCCGCGACCAGCGCGTCCCGGCCGGCGGCAGCGGGTTGAGCGGCGGGGTGCTCACCGGGAAAAGGGGAACGGCGGCCACCGCTCGGCCGGCCTCGGAGAGCGCCATCGTTCGCCTGCGTTTCAATTCGCCGTTGACGGTGCAGTGAGTCGCACACCCGCCGGTCAGAACGGGTTGTCGAAGGCGTAGGACACGCGCCAGCCTTCACCGCCGCGGTGCGCGACATCCAGGCGGCCCACGACGGCCTGTTTGAAACGCAGGCGCGCGCCGATCCCCGGGGTGACGACCCACCCCTGGGTCATCTGGAGCGCTCCGCCGCGCGCCCGTCCGCCGTCGACAAACGGCGCGATTTCGAGTCGCCGGGTCACGCGCCAGCGCGATTCCAGGGTGACCTGCGCCAGTTGCGTGCCGCGCAGCCGGTAGCTGTCGAGGGCCCGCACGGTGTTGGTGCCGCCGAGCGTCTGCTGCAGGTAGTACGGCACCTGGCCGCCGGACTCGATGACGTCGGTCGACGCCAGCAGCCGCAGGGCCAGGACGTGCGCGGCCCAGCCCACCGGGCGGTAGCCGCGGGCATCCACGGCCAGGCGCGCAAACGACGAAGCGCCGGCGCTCGTGCCGCCAAAGCCGGTGGCGGCCGCGTGCACCAGCCAGCCGGCACTCTGGGCGGTCACGTCGCCGCCGCGGATCGACACGCCCACGCCGCCCGTGAGGTAGCGTGAGCGGGCGAAGCGGACGTCGTCCAGCACCGGACCGAAGCGGTCGTGGGTGTTCGGTCGCCGCTTGTCGGTGCCGTCGAACAGCGTCGTCGTGATCACCCCGACGCGCCCGGCCACGCCGAAGCGCGGCGCCGGGGCCCATTGCCCGACCAGATCGGTGGTCGTGCGGTCCATGCCGAAGTCGGTGCGCAGCAGCGCGTCGTTCTCGACGCCGAAGAACGGCATCCGCGGCAGGTGTCGATAGCGATGTTCGAGGAAGACCGCGGCGCCCGTTTCGCCGCGTCCCGGGTCCATGAACGACATCGCGGCGGTGTCGGCCGCGCGCAGTTCGGGCAGGAAGCGCCGCCGCGCCATCCGTCCTCCGCGCACCAGCAGGTGCTGGTAGTTGCGCGTCGAGATCATCCCCTCCGCGCCGACCCCCCACGCCCCGCGCTCGCCGGCCATCAGGTCGACGGCGGCCCCGGCGGCCGGCCCCGACCCGGGCACGACGATGCCGACGAGCGGCCGCACCGGCCTGGACCCGTCGGTCAGCGCTTCCGCCAGTCGGGTGAGCCGCGCCAGCCGGCCGGCGCCGGCCGGGCGGTCATCGGCCTGGGCCGCGGCCATCGGGACGGCGCCGACCCACGCCAGCGCCAGCAGCACTGCGGTCCGCCGCCCGCGCCCCGTCGCCCTTCGGTCATGCGCGCAGGCGCTTGCGCGCCTCGCGCAGCAGCCGCAGTTCGCGGTGACTCATCTCGGGCACCGTCAGCTTCAACTGTTCCAGCGTCTTGATGGCAATCTGCGCCACGGCCAGGTGCGTGAACCACTTGTTGTCGGCCGGCACGACGTACCACGGCGCCTGGTCCGAGGTCGTCTGCCGGATGGCATCCTCGTACGCGGCCATGTACTCCTGCCACTTGCGGCGCTCGTTCACGTCGCCGGCCGACATCTTCCACCGCTTCTCCGGGTCCGATAGCCGGGCGAGGAAGCGGCGCCGCTGCTCGGTCTTCGAGACGTTGAGGAAGATCTTGCAGATGACCGTGCCGTTGCGCCCGAGGTATCGCTCCACGCAGCGGATGTCCTCGAACCGCTCTTTCCAGATGTCGCCGTTGATGAGCGGCTTGGGCAGACGCCGCGCCGTCAGCAGATTCGGGCGCACCCGGGTGACGAGCACGTCTTCGTAGTAGGAGCGGTTGAAGATGCCGATGCGGCCGCGTTCCGGCATCGATTTCATGCACCGCCACAGGAAGTCGTGGCGCAGTTCTTCGTCCGACGGCGTCTTGAAGCTGAAGACCTGGGTCGACTGCGGATCGAGGCCGCGCATGACGTGCTTGATGGCGCTGTCCTTGCCGGCGCCGTCCATGGCCTGGAACACGAAGAGCACCGACCAGCGATCCTGGGCGTAGAGCAGTTCGGTGAGGTGGTAGAGGCGGCGCGCCGCCTGGCGCAGCAGCTTGGCCGCCTTGGGCCGGGTTGCCCACGGCTTCGTATCGGAAGGGTCGAAGTCGCCGAGCGACAGGCGGCCCTTGGGTGAGACACGAAATCGCGAGATGTCGATGTTGGACGTGGCCACCGCCGACTCGAGAGCAAAAAATGCGCCGCACCGCGCGCCGTCCTGGCATCGCCATTGCTCCGCTTGACGTCGTGATCCAGCCCGTCAC
This sequence comes from uncultured Acidobacteriota bacterium, assembly GCA_963834325.1. GTDB lineage: Bacteria > Acidobacteriota > Vicinamibacteria > Vicinamibacterales > UBA2999 > CADEFD01. The sequence continues at coordinate 671,696 of CAWIBL010000011.1, read as the reverse complement.
TCGGCCCGGAGGGGAAATGAGAATCCACTGCCTGATCTCATCCACAGTGCTGTGTAGCGCCCTGCTCATTCTGGGCACTCCGGCGGCCGTCGGAGCGAGGGGCATCGGGCAGGAACAACCGGTGAACTTCGACGCCAAGACGATGGCGGAGTTCACGGCGAAAGTCGCAGAAGTACGCGGAACTGCACCGCACGCATCGAGGCCACGCTGCCCAAGCTGTCCGAGAACGCCACGCCGCAGGAGATCGACCGGCACCAGCGCGAGTTCGGCAGCCGGCTGGCGAAAGCGCGGCCCAAGGCCAAGCCGGGCGATCTGTTCAGTCCGTCGATGCAGGCGGTGACCCGGCGGCTCATGGAGCGCTTGTTCAAGAACGCGGAGTCGCGCCGTCAGTTGCGCGACTCGGTGATGGACGACAACCCGACCGGGCGGGTGCGGCATCGTGGTCAACGGCCGCTATCCCGACGCCGTGCCGCTCAGCACCATGCCTCCGGAGGTGTTGAAGAACCTCCCGCCCATCCCGAAAGAGGTCGAGTACCGGTTCGTGGGCGACACCCTGATCCTGCTCGACCCGGATGCCCACATCATCGTGGATTTCGTAGCCAGAGCCTTGCCGAGATGACGACCGTGTCTTCCATGCTTCGACGGGCGGCCGGCGCCGCCCTGCTCTCTTCCGCCGTGGCGGCCGCGGCCTGCTCGACGTGGCTGGCGCGCGGCCAGCCGCCCGCTCCGACGGCGGCCGAGGCCGAAGTGGCGGCCTCCACGCCGACGCCGTTCCTGAACGCCCCGAATTCGTTCAAGTTCGCCGTCCTCGGCGATTTCGGCACCGGCGAACCGATGCAGTACGCCTTGGCCAAGCGCATGGAGGAAGTCCACAAGGCGTTTCCCTTCGAGATGGTCCTGCTCGTCGGCGATAACATCTACGGCTCCGACCGGCCGCAGGACTACAAGAGCAAGTTCGAAACGCCCTACAAGCCGCTGCTCGATGCCGGCGTCAAGTTCCAGGCGGCGCTCGGCAACCACGACGCGCGCGAGCAGCGCTTCTACAAGCTGTTCAACATGGACGGCAAGCTGTACTACTCGCTCAAGGCGCCCAAGCAGGACGTGCGCTTGATTGCGCTCGAAAGCACCTACATGGAGCCCGAACAGATTGCCTGGCTGGAGAAGACGCTGGCGGCGGCGGCGGAGGACTGGATCATCATGTTCGAGCACCATCCCCTTTATTCGTCGGGCATCACCCACGGTTCCGACGAACGGCTGCGGAGCGCCCTCGAACCGCTGCTCACCAAGTACGGCGTCGACCTGGTGCTGACCGGCCACGACCATATCTACGAACGCACCAAGCCGCAGCAGGACATCACGCACTTCGTCGTCGGCTCGGGCGGCAAGCTGCGCCCCGGCGATTTCCGCCGCAACCTGCCGTTCTCGGAGAAGGTCATCGATCGGACCAACGTGTTTCTGGCCGTAGAGATCCTCGACAAGCAACTGATCTTCAACGCCTACGCCACCGATGGCGCCGTCGTCGACTCGGGCACGATCACCCGCGTCGACCGCAAACCGGCCGCCGGGGCCGAGTTGGCCGGAGCTGCGCGATGACGGCCAGACGCGCCGGGCGGGCGGCGCTGCGCGTGCTGCTGCTGGCCGGCGCGGTGCCGATGTTCGGTTCCTGCGCCGGGCTGGGCCGGCCCAGCCTCTCGCCCAGTGCGGTGGCCGCCCGGCAGAACGCCCTCTCGCAGGCGCGGGTCTGGAGGCGCACCGACATTCCGCGGATGGACATGCGCCGCGGCCCCGGCGGCAAGGGCAGCTTCGCGCCCGACGCGCTCGTGGACTGCCGCTACGAACAGCAAGCCATGAGCGGCAACACCCCGAAGTTCACCTGCGTGCGCCCGAACGGCGAGGAGCTGAAGGTGAAGTTCGGCGAGCGCAACGGCGAAGTGTATGCCGAAGTGGCGGCGACCCGGTTGCTCTGGGCGCTCGGCTTCGGCGCCGATCACATGTATCCCGTCCGCGTCCGCTGCCACGGCTGCCCCGAGACGCCCGGCGGCCCGCCACGGCCCGGCACCACGCAGCTCTACGAAACGGCTGCCGTCGAGCGCAAGCTGCCCGGCCGCGAGATCGACGGCCTGGAGGGCGGCGGCTGGACGTGGCCCGAACTCGACGTGGTCGGACCGGCGCGCGCCGATGCGGCGCGGGCCGAGCGCGACGCGCTCAAGCTGCTGGCGGCCATGCTGCAGCACACCGACAGCAAGCGCGAGCAACAGCGCCTGATCTGCCTGGACGGCAAAGGCAAAGGCAAGGGCAAGGGCGAGCGCCCGTGCCGCCGGCCGTTCATGCTGGTCAGCGACCTGGGCAAGACGTTCGGCAAAGCCAACGCGTTCAATCGCGACGCGCCCGGCAGCGTCAACCTGAAGACCTGGTCCGAGGCGCCGGTCTGGGCCGACGCCACGGGCTGCCGCGCCAACCTGGGCAAATCGCTGACCGGCACGCTCGAGCATCCCGTCATCTCGGACGAGGGACGCCGTTTCCTGGTGGGCCTGTTGCGTCAGCTCACCGACCGCCAGCTCCGTGAGATGTTTGCCGTGGCCCGGTTTCCGGAGCGGGCCGGGGCCCCCACGGCCGACGTCGGCGCGTGGGTCGGTGCCTTCAAGGTCAAAGTCAAAGAGATCGCGGACCGCACCTGTCCGGACTCGGAAAGAGCCTCGTGATGTTCTTCGAGATGGGCGGCCGTCGGCGTCGCCGTGACGCCCTGGATCCTGCCGGCGGCGGCGCTGGCGCAGGGGATGCTGCCGGCCACGGTGCCACCGGAGGTGGTGCCGGACATGGCCTCGCAGTGGGACGAAGTACAGAACGCGGCCATTCGCCTGCCCCTGGCCACGGTGCTCGCCTCGGTGCTGGCCCTGCGGCCGCGGCGGCGGGGCACGCCGGCGCGCAACCTGGCGGTGATCCACACGCAGATCATCCTGGCGGTGGTGGGCGCCCTGGTGATGATGGTGGTCGGCTCCAGCCTGGCCCGGGCCTTCGGCATCGTCGGCGCCGCCGGCCTGGTGCGCTACCGGGCCAAGATCGAGGATCCCAAGGACGCCGGGGTGATGCTCTCGACCCTGGCCATTGGCCTGGCCACCGGCGTCGGCCTGTGGATGATCGCGATCTTCGGCACGTTGTTCCTGCTGGCCTTGCTGTGGACCGTCGAATCGTTCGAGCCGCCGGCCACCCGGGTGCTGATCGTCAAGGTCAAGGCCAAGGACACGCAGCCCCTCAAGGCCGGGATCGAGCGGCTGCTGCGGCGTCAGGGCGCGACCTTCGATGTGATCGCCATCGCCGCCGAAGAACTGGAATACCAGGTGCGCTGGCCCGTCGACCGGCCGTCGGCCCGGCTGTCGGAACGACTGTCGGAACTGGCGCCCCCCGGGGAGCTCCAGGTCGAGATCGATTTCAAGGACAAGAAAGACAAGTAGGCGGGACCGCCCACCATCATGCAACTCATCATCCAACCCGACGACGGCCTGGAGCCGGTCCTCGTCGCCATCGAGAAGGCGAAGAAGAGCATCGACATCGTGGTGTTCCGGCTGGACATCAAGCCCGTCGTGGGCGCGCTGCAGGTGGCGGTCGCCCGCGGCGTGGCGGTGCGCGCCCAGATCGCCCATACCAACAAGGGCGGCGAGAAAGCCCTGCGCAAGCTCGAAGCGCGCCTGCTCGACGCCGGAGTCACCGTGTCGCGCTCGCCCGACGAGCTGATTCGCTATCACGGCAAGATGATGATCGTCGACGGCCGGCGTCTTCACGTGAACGGCTTCAACTTCACCTGGAACGACATCGAGCGCAGCCGGAGCTTCGGCGCCGTCTTCACCTCGCCGGGGATCGTCAAGGAAGCGCAGCGCTCTGTTCCAATCCGATCTCGACCGGCAGCCCTACACCTGTGCGAACAAGCAGCTGGTGGTCAGCCCCCTGAACTCGCGCGCCGTCCTGGGCGACTTCATCAAGGGTGCCAAGAAGCAATTGCTGGTCTACGACCCGAACATCAACGATCCGCGCATGCTGCGCCTGCTGGCCCAGAGGGCGGCCGCCGGTGTCGACGTCCGCATCCTCGGGAAGAACGTGAAGACCGGGCTCAACGCCGAGAAGTTCCCCGGGAAGCGTCTGCACGTCCGCGCCATCATTCGTGACGGTCAGCGGGCGTTCCTGGGCAGCCAGAGCCTGCGGGCCTTGGAACTCGACCAGCGCCGCGAGATCGGGGCGCTCATCTCCGACAAGCCGGTGGTGAAGAAGATGGCGGCGGTGTTCGAGGCCGACTGGGCGCTGACGCCAGCGGGGCGCGAGGCGGCCGACGCCGGCAAGGGCAGCGGCAAGCGGTCCGACGCCGACGAATCCGAGAAGGAACTGACGGCGGCGCTGGCGGATTAGGCTGACGGCAGACGGGCGGGCAACTCCCGCGAGGCATCGACCACCAGCCACAGCGCCGCGCCGACGAGCAGCATGGCCACCATCGGCACGAACGGCGCGTCGTAGCTGCCGGCCCGGGCCACGATGTAGCCGTAGGCGACCGAACCCACCAGCCCGCCGACCTGCGCGACGGTGTTCATCAGGCCCGACCATCGCCCCGGCCCGCGGGCCGCCGATGTCGAGGCACACGCCGAACACGCTCGACTGCTGGAAGGTGATCGCGCCGTAGGTCAGCGCCAGGAAGACCACGGTGAGGAGCTGGTGCTGCGTGAGCATGGCGGCGACGGTGAACGCGGCCGCGGCCGCCAGGGCGCTGGCGCCGATGAGGCGCCGGCCGCGCCGCGGGCCGAGCCGCCGCGCCAGAGTGTCGCTGGCGGCGCCGCCGGCCAGGTTCGCGCCCACGGCCACCAGGAACGGCAGGGCCGAGAGCAGCAGGCCGCCCTCGCTGAAGCCGCGGCCCTTGACCAGGAACGTGTGGAACCAGGTCTGGAAGAAGTTGTAGACGTAGATGTAGCAGAAGGCCAGCCCCAGCAGCGCCCACACCGTCGGCGAGCGCGAGGCCGCGCGCCACGGGAAGGCGGCGACAGGGGCGGTGCTCGCCACCGGCGCCGCCGCCGGGCGAGCGCCGCGCATCTCCTCGGGCGAGTCGCGGAACCACGCGTACCACACCGCCGCCCACACCAGTCCGACCACGCCGAACACATAGAACGACATGCGCCAGCCGTAGCGCATCTGAATCGGCAGCACCAGGAGCGGGGCGATGGCGCCGCCGACCTGGCTGGCCGTCAGGTTCACGCCCGACATCGTGGCCCGCTGTGCCGGCGGGAACCATCGCGCCACCACCACCGACGCGTTGGGGAAGGCGCCCGGCTTCGCCGGCGCCGAACAGGAATCGGGTGAGGAGCAGCGGGTAGAAGCTGGTCATCGTGCCGGTCAGCACGGTGAAGGCCGACCACCACACGACGATGCGCGTCAGCACGCGCCGCGGGACCGAGGCGGTCGCCCATCATGCCCGTCGGGATCTCGAACAGGCAGTAGGCCAGGGTGAACATGCCGGTCACCCAGCCCCACCCGACCGGGTCGATGCCCAGATCCTCCTGGATGCGCGGCCCCGCCACCGAGATGCACACCCGGTCCAGGTAGGTGATGGCGAAGAGCAGGACGAGCAGACCGACCACGCCGCGACGGTCGGTCGGTCGCATTCGGCATGGCGCGCGGATTGTGTCACGGAGCGGCGCGCTGCTGGTCGCCCGCCCGGCGTCTAGTCGGCCGCCACCGCGGCGACGGTCTTGTCGACCAGGCGCAGGAAGGCGTCGATGGTCACCTCGAGGTCGGCTTCGGGCGTGTCTTCTTCCTTGCAGTGCGACAAGCCGCGGGTCGAGGTGGCGAACATCATCACCGCGGGCATGATGCGGCCCATCTCCACGGCGTCGTGCAGCGGACCCGAGGGCAGGCGAGGCGCGTGCCCCGTCACCTCCTGGACCGCGTCGGCGCACAAGTCCACGAGCCGCGGATCGAAGCGGCAAGGGTCGATGCGCCACACGTGCCGCCACTCGACGGTCACGCCGTTGGCCGCGGCGGCGCGCGCCGCGGCGTCGCGCGCGTCGGCCAGCGCGCTCTGCAGGACGTGCCGGCTCGAGGGCGCGCTGGTCGAGCGCGATCTCGCACACGCCCGGCACCGCGGTCACGATCCCCGGCTCCACCGTCACCGTGCCGACGGTGCACACCATGCCGGCGGCGGGCGTCGAGTGGCGCCGGGCAATCTCGCGACAGGCGAGCGCGGTTTCGGCGGCGGCCAGGAACGCGTCGCGGCGCATCGCAATCGGCGTCGACCCGGAGTGCGCGGCCTGGCCGACGAAGCGCAGGACGTGGCGCTCGACCCCGTAGGTGCCGACCACCGCGCCGGTCGATCGGCCCATCGCCTCGAGCACCGGCCCCTGCTCGATGTGGAGCTCGAGGTAGGCCCGCGGCTGCCGCTGGTCGAGCGCGCGGCGGGCCTCGGGCATGCGGTCCAGGTCCACGCCGTTCTCGGCCAGCGCGTCGACGAGCCGCACGCCCTGGCGATCGACGAGGCCGCGCACGCTGTCGGGCACGAGGCTGCCGCTGGCCCCCGACGACCCCAGCAGGCTGCGCGAGAAACGCGCGCCTTCCTCGTCGGCGAAGTCCACGACCGCCAGGGTCACCGGGCGGCGTCGTGCCCTTGCGGCGGCGCAGTGCCTCGACGCCGGCGAGCACGCCGAGCGGTCCGTCGAGCCAGCCGCCATTGGGCACCGAGTCGAGGTGGCCGCCGATGACGACCGTGTCGGGCCGCGCGCCGGGCAGCGTGATCCAGTTGTTGCCGGCCGCGTCGGTCTCGGCCCGCAGCCCGGCGTCGGCGAGCCGCTCGTCGAGCCAGCGGCGGGCATCGCGCCACACCGGGCTCCAGGCCACCCGCTGGGCGCCGTTGGCGTCGCTCGTCCGCGCCGCCAGGGCGCGCAGGTCGGCAATCACATCGCGTGCGCTCACGTCGTCTCCTCGCCGCCCATCATAACGGCGAGCGGTCAGGGCCAGCCCCGGGCGACGCCACGGGTCGACGCCCGTGCGGCTACGCGCGTCCCGCTACGCGCGTCCCGCTACGCGCGTCCGCCGCGCGTCCCGCTACGCGCGTCCCGCCTGCAGGCGGTCACACTCGGCTTTGTAGGCCTCGAGCAGCGTGGTGAGCCGCGTCTGCAGCAGATTCTGGGCGGAGTAGACCTCGCCGAGCGGCGCCACCATGTCCTTCTGCTTCAACTCGTCATCCACGGTCAGCGTCAGCTCCGCCAGCCGCTCGAGCGCGGCGCGCGAGTGGAACTCCAGTTCCTTGAGCTTGGCGAGCACGACGAGGGCCCCGTCCAGTTCCGCCGAGACGGGCGCCGTGGCGTCGCTGGCCGCCACCGGCGCGGCTTCCTTCGGCGCCGGCGCCACCGGCTGGTGCTTCTTTTCCTGCGTGACCTTCTTGTCGTGGGCGGCGTTGCGCGGATCTGACATAAGACCTCCAGTGAGTGTGACAGGGCGACAGCGACGAGGGCGTGCCGGTCGAAGCGAGCGTGCGGCTACGGCTGCCAGGGCTTCCACCGCAGCCCGATCCGGATGGTGCGGCCGTTCTGCGCGATGGCCGGCTGCCGATGCTGCGCCGACACCGGGTCGAGCGCTTCACGGCCGAAGAGGTTCTGCGCGCCGGCATACAGCTCCCAGACCCGGCTGATCGGCTGGACGACATGGAGATTGACGTTGGCCCCGCCCGGCACCGTCGGGCCGGCCAGCGTGGTGCGGCGGCTGAGATACTGCGCTTCGACCGAGACGAACGACTGCGGGGTCGGCCCGGGCAGGCTGATGCGGGCCTTGGCCACGTGCCGCGGTGAATTGGGGAGCGAGCCGTCCGTCGCCCGATCGACGGTGCCCTGGACGGCATAGCTCACGAGCGACCGGGCCTCGCGGGGAAGACGCATCTGGGCTTCGAACTCCAGGCCCTTGGCCCGCACCTGCCCCTGATTGGCGAACGACACGTCGGCGAGCGTCGACTCGTCGAAGATGTTGGTGATCAGCCGATCGGCCTTGTACCAATAGGCCGACGCCGAGGTGCGCAGCCAGCCGTTGACGTATTGCTCCCACACGACCTCGTGCGTGTCGATCGACTCCGGCCGCAGCCCCTCGACTTGCGGGCCGTAGTAGACGACATTCGACTCGTTCTCGTTGGGCGCGCGGAAGGCCCGGCCGTAGAGGTACTTGAACGACTGGGTGGGCGACGGCAGCACGATCACCGCCGCGCGCGGCGTGAGCCGGCGGAATCTCTGGTAGCCGTCGTAGCGGGCCCCGGCGTTGACGATGAGCGCGCGGGTGATCTTGACCTCGTGCTGCAGATAAACGGCCTGCTGTACCGAGGAGCGCTGGGCGTCGAGCAGCACGGGTCCGCCGACGTAGGCCAGCGCCTGGTTCTGGTTGACGTTGGCGAAGAACTCCACGCCGGCTCGCAGCGTCTGCCTGCCGCGGAAGGCCCGCGTCAGTCCCGCGCCGGCCGTCCAGCGTCGGCCCAGGCCGACGGCGTTGGCCACGAGCGGTGTCTCGGGCGCCTCGCCGGCAAGCGGATAGGTGGCCGCGTAGGAGAACTGATCGAACGAGCCGCGAAAGGTCACCCGCGTGCCGCGGAACGAGCGTCCGTAGAGCGCGTCGACGAGCGTATGACGGTCGGTCGTCTCCAGGGGAAAGGCTTGCTCGTTGAACACGGTGTCGAGCGCGGCCGTGGGCACGTCCCGCTGCCGGCGGCCGTAGGCCGCGGTCACATCCAGGCCCTTGAAGCTCAACCGGCCGTAGAGCTGGTCGATGCCTTCGCCGTCGAGGCCTTCGGCCACCCCGTTGTTGGTGGCCGGCGCGTCGAAGGCGGGAAAATAGAGCCGTCCGACGCCGTCGATCCTGCCCACGGTGGCGGAGACCGCGACGTCCACGCCGCTCGCCAGCACGCGCCCCGCGCTGGCCCGCACCGATTGGGCCCCGAGCGAGCCGGCCTCGAGCGTGACCGAGCCGCCGTTCAGCGACGCGCCCGACCGCGTGATGACGTTCACGACGGCAAAGAACGCGCTGTCACCGTAGAGCGAGGAGGCCGGTCCGCGGATGATCTCCACGCGCTCGAACATGGCCGGATCGAGGCCGAACTCCAGCCCGAGCGCCGCCTGTCCGAAGATGTTGTCGTTCACCCGGTGACCGTTGATGAGCAGCAGGATGCGGCTGTTGAGGTCGCCCGGCTTGCCGAACCCCCGGATCCCGACGTAGCTGAAGTTGCGGTCGTCGGTGACGTAGACGCCGCGGACGGACCGCAGGATGTCGGCCAGCGACCGGTAACCGAAACGCGCGATCTCCTCCGCGGTGACGAAGGTGACCGAGGCGGGCGCCTCGGTGACGGGCTGGAGCCGTTCGGAGGCGCCGAAGACCATCCCGTTGTCGAGGGCCATCAGCTCTTCCAGGGTCAGCTCCTGCAGCGGCGTCTGGGCCGAGGCCGCCGACGGGGCCACAGCGACGCCGGCGACGAGCACCAGCAGGAACGCCCAGTAACAACCAGTCATCGCTTCCCCAACGCGAGCAGTCGCGAACTCATGGTCAGTCCGGACCGCTTCACGGCCTCGACGTTGATGGTGAAGCGCAGGGCGCCGCGCTCGAAGAGGAGCTGCACCATGCCGCCGATGTCGTTGAAGCCGGCGATATCGCTCACCGTCAGCACGGGCGCGCCTTCAAGTCCCGCAATGGCCTGTGCCGCTTCCTCCAGCGTCCCGCCCGGCACGTAGAGGACGGCACACGTGCGGGTCGGCTTGGTTGCGGCAAGCGTGACCATCGGCCGGCCTGCCACCTGGCGGCCCCGCACGATCTGCTCGAGCGCCGAACCGACCGCCGGCCCCCCCATCACACAGAGGACGAACGGCTCCGGCGCCGGCCGGGCCGGCCACTCCGTGAACTTGACGAAATTGAAGATGAAGGCCGCCTCCAGCGCGGGGGCCGTCACCACCTGCGCGGCTGGCGGCTGGGGCAGGTGGACGGCAAGCAGGACGCCGGCGATCACCGCTGGCCGCAGCCATCGGTGCAGCCCCGTTCCCCAGCGCGTGCGCGCTTTCATCGCCTCGGCCCCGGGCGGCGGACGAGCTTGGGCCTCACGACAGGTGGCATCCCAGGCGCAGCCTGACAGCAGGTCCACCGCCTGTCTGTTCCGTTCGGCACTCCCTGGTGGGCTCCGTCGACGAGAGCCTCTCGGGGCCGCGCCCTCACGGCGCCGCCGCGAAGGCCTGCGCGATCCTCTCGGCCATCGCGGACGTGTCCGCGTATGAGATGTTCGACGTCACCGACACCACCATCCCGTGATCGCGGAACGTGACGAGCGTTGCCACCATGCCGCCCAGCACCTCGCCGTCGTGGCCGAAGGAACGTGCTGGCTCACCCGCCAGCGTAACTGATCCGAGGTCCCAGCCCAGGCCGTAACCCGTCTCTTCCCCCGAGCTTAGTTGCTGCGGCATCTGGAGCTGCTGCGCCGTGGCCGGGCGCAGCAGCCTGGCGGCGTCGATGGCCATCCCGAAACGCACCAGATCCGACGGCGTCGACAGGAAGATGCCGGCCCCCGAGTAGCAGGAATAGTCGACATCGCGCATCAGGTCCGGGCCGTAGCGAGGGTCGGCGGCGAATCTCGGAAAGTAGGACGTCGCGCGATCGGGGATCGAATCGGCGGCCGAGTCGGCCCTGGTCTCGTCCATGTCGAGCGGTTCGAAGATGCGCTTGCGCATGAACCTGAGGAAGGGCTCCCCGGCGGCGGCTTCGACGGCCGCGCTCACCAGGATCCAGCCGTAACTCGAGAAGTGGTAGCGCGTGCCCGGCGCGAAGAGCAGCGAGTATTCGGCAAAGCCTGGCAGGGCATCGAGCGGCCGCTCGCAGCGCTGCGACAGCAGCGGCCCCTCGTCACCGCCGTCACTCCTGACGCCGGCCACGTGGCCCAGCAACTGGCGCAGCGTGACCGGCCACGGCTTCCGGGGAAAGGCCGGCACGTAGGTCTGGATCTCGTCGTCGAGCCGCAGCCGGCCATCCTCGAGCAGCAGCCCGACCGCGGCCGAGGTGAGCGCCGTCGAGGCGGTGCCGATTCTGAACCGGGTCTCGGGCTCGACCGGCACCCGCTCCTCGAGGTCGGCCCAGCCAAAGCCTTCCGCCCAGACGATCTCGCCGCCGACCCCGACCGCCACCGACAGGCCAGGGCAGGTTCTGCGCGCCGAGACCGGCCCGGACGATCTGTCGTCCCTGCGCCACCGCCCCGGCCCACCGCGGCGGCGGGGCGAGACCCACCGACACCACGTCCGGCGGGCTCGGATGGAGCGGCGTCGTGGTGGTCATGTATCGCCACAGGCCCAGTCCCGCCACGAGCGCCAGGCAAGCGCCCACGACGATCACCGCGAACCCGATCTGGATCCAGTTCTGCGACACGCGCATGTCGACGTGCTCCTCGCCCGTGGCGGCCGGCGGCCCGCGCCGTCGGCAGGATCCCGCAGAAGGCTCGCGGAGTCGGCCCGGCCCGGTGCCCATTGTGCGGGATTCCGGGCCTCGCCGGCGCCCGTTGCGCGTTCCGGTGAGGCGCGCCATGATGAAGCGATGAAGGAGTCCGCCGAAGTGGCGGTGGGGCGCTTGTTCGAGGAGCACGGGGCCCGGCTGTACCGGCTCGGCGTACGGTTCTGCGGAGATGCCGACGAGGCCCACGACCTCGTGCAGGACGTCTTCCTGCAGGCCTTTCGCCGGTGGAAACAGTTCGACGCCCGGTCGTCTCCATCGACGTGGCTCTACACCATCGCGGCGCGCCGGTGCCAGCGCCGCCACCGGCGCCGCGCCGGCGAGCCGGCGGCGATGCTGTCGTTGTCCGCGCCCCTTCCGCCGGCCCACGACCAGGTCGGGCCCCTCGCCTCTGCCGCGAGTCCTTTCGACGACGCGGTCCGCCAGCAGCTGCAGGACCGTGTGGCGGCGGCCATCGCCGGGCTGTCCCCGCAGATGCGGTTGCCGCTGGTGCTGGCCGAGATCGCCGAGATTCCGCTCAAGGATGTTGCCCGGGTATTGGGCCTCACCCTGGGAACGGTCAAGTCGCGGGTGCATCGAGGGCGCCTCGCGGTTCGAGAACGTCTCGGCGGCGACCTGCCGGGCCGTCCGGCGCCCTCGACCACTCACGACCGCCGCTACTGCCTCGACCTGCTCCAGGCCAAGCAAGAGGCGCTCGATCGCGGCGTGCCTTTTCCCGTCAAGGACGCCGACCTGTGCGAGCGGTGTCAGAGCCTCTTTGCCTCGCTGGATCTCACCCGCGATGCCTGCCGGCTGCTCGCCCATGGAGAAATGCCGGCAGAGGTCGCGGCCCTGGCCCCGTCCGGACTGAAGGCCGGAGCGTCCCGCCGTCCGCCCCGGAAAAGCGGGTCGCCGCGGCGCCCGAAGTAGCCGTTCGGAACCTTGTTCCGCACCCGTGCCTCTTACTCAGTGAGGGCCGCCGTCGCGGCCCCGGGAATTGAGGGACCACGTGGTGTTGCTCGAACGAATCGAAGACGAGGGCCTGGCGCAGTATTCGTACATCGTCGGCAGCGACGATGCCGCCGAGGTGGCCGTGATCGACCCGCGGCGTGACATCGAGGTCTACCTCGACTGGTGCCGCCCGCGCGGGGCTCGCATTGCGTTCGTCCTCGAGACCCACATCCATGCCGACTACGCGTCGGGCGCCCGGGCTCTGGCCGAGCGAACCGGCGCCACCCGGCTGGTGTCGGCCCATGACCGCGGCGAGACCTTCGAGGTCACCGGCGCGCATCAGGACCTGGCGCACGGGGACCGCATCGCCGTGGGCCATGTCGACCTCGAAGCCGTGCATACCCCGGGTCACACACCCGAGCACCTCAGCTTTCTCGTCTTCGAGCGCGGCCGCCCTGAACCCGCCGCCCTGCTCAGTGGCGATTTTCTCTTCGTGGGCTCGGTCGGACGTCCCGACCTGCTCGGCGACGAGGAGAGCGCCGGCCTGGCCGGCCAGCTCTACGACAGCGTGCAGCGCCTGCAGGCCTATCCCGACGGGTTGGCTGTCTACCCGGGGCACGGAGCCGGATCGATGTGCGGTTCCGGCATGGGCCAGGCCCCCAGCACGACGCTCGGCCAGGAACGCCAGAGCAACCCCTATCTCGACCCCGCGCTGTCGCGCGAGGCCTTCGTGCAACGGGTGCTCGCCAGTGCCCCGCCGTTCCCGCCGTACTACCGGCGGATGAAGCGCGTCAACGCCGAGGGGCCAGCCCTGCTCGAGGAACTGCCGGGGCAGGGTGGGCTCGACGTCGAGGACTTCCACGGACGCGTCAAGGCCGGCCATGTGGTCATCGACCTGCGCAATCAAACGGAGTTCGGCGCCGGCCATGTGCCCGAGGCCTTGGGGATCGGCGCCGGACGCATGCTCTCGATGTGGGCCGCGTGGGTGGTGCCCTACGACACGCCGCTGCTGTTGATCGGCGAGGACGCGACGATTGAAGAGGCCACGCGCGCGCTCATCCGGGTCGGGCTCGACGACGTGCGGGGTTGGTTGCGCGGCGGCATGGCGGCCTGGACCAGCGCCGGCCTGCCGGTGCAACACACCGGGCAGATCACGCCCCAGGCCCTGCACCAGCAGCTCGCGAGCGCCGAGCGGCCCCAGGTGCTGGATGTTCGCACCGAGGCCGAATGGCGCGACGGGCACCTCGCCGGGGCGCTGCACATCATGGGCGGCTATCTGCCCGACAAGACCGGCGACGTGCCTCGCGACCGTCCGCTGGTCGTCATGTGCGGCAGCGGCTACCGGTCGACCATCGCGGCCAGCGTGCTCGAGCGCGCCGGATTTACGCAAGTCACCAACCTGACCGGCGGCATGCAGGCCTGGAAGGCGGCCGGACTGGAGACCACGCGCGAACCCGACGCCCCGAACGCGAAGGGCCCCAGCCAGCCATGACGGTGTCCGTGCTCGCCGGACTCGCGATGACCGGGCTCGTCGGCGCGACGCTGGGACTGCTCGGCGCCGGCGGCTCGATCATCATGCTGCCGGTGCTGGTCTACGTCATCGGCGTGGAGCCCCACGCCGCCGTGCCCATGTCACTGGCCATCGTCGGCACGACCAGTCTCCTCGGCGTCGCCGTCCGTTCCCGGGGCAGTGCCATCCACTGGCGCACGGCGCTGCTCTTTGGCAGCGCCGCCCTCGGCGGCTCCTATCTGGGCAGCCGGCTGACCGCGCTCGTTCCCGGCTCCATTCTGCTGCTGCTCTTCGGCCTGCTGCTGGTCGTCGTCGGCGTGCGGATGTGGCGCCAGCCGGGGTTGAGCGACGAACCAGCGCCGACGCGCCGCCCGTCGCTGATGCTGGCGGCGGGAACGGCGGTGGGCTTCCTCACCGGCTTTCTCGGTGTCGGCGGAGGATTCCTGATCGTCCCGGCCCTGTTGAAAGTCGGCGGCCTCGGCGTGCGCCAGGCCATCGCCAGCTCGCTCGTCGTGATTGCGATGAGCAGTGTCGCCGGACTGGCGGCGCATCTCGCGCATGGCAACACCGTCCCGGTCGGGCTGACCGCCGCCCTGACGATGGCCGCGCTGGCCGGCATGGCAGCCGGTTTGCAAATTGCACGGCGTGTCAGCAGCGAGAACCTGCGCCGAGGATTTGCCGGTTTCGTGACCGTGGTCGGGTCGGCGCTCATTTTCGTAAACACGCCGGCGGCCATGCGACTGCTCAGGTGAGCGAGTGAAGGGGATGCCATGTTGACTGCTCTTCTAGTACTTGTGGTGTGGATTGCGCTGCAATGGTGGGTGCTGCCGCGATTCGGCGTGCCCACTTGAGCGGTGCCCAACCCGCGCGGGACGCGGGGTCGCGGAACTGAACGGCAGGCGGCTCAACCGGACGAGCCTGAGGGTCGACGATGAATTTATGGCATGAGCCCTGGCCGTGGTACGTCGCCGGGCCGCTCATCGGGCTGATGGTGCCGTTGCTGCTGGTGATTGGCGGCAAGTCGTTCGGCATTTCGTCCAACCTCCGGCACATGTGCGCCGCCACCGTGCCCTGCGGGATCCCGCTGTTCGAGTACGACTGGCGGCGCGAAGGCGGATGGAACCTGCTGTTCGCGCTGGGCATTCTGCTGGGTGGTCTTCTCGCCGCCGCCGTGATGCTGCCCGACGGCTATACCGTGGCCATCTCTGCCGCCACCCAGCGGGATCTGCGTGCGCTGGGCCTGCAAGACCTGTCGGGGCTGGTGCCCGCCGAACTCATGGGATGGTCGGCGCTGGCCTCGGCGCGCGGATGGCTGGTGCTGGTGGTCGGCGGAGCGCTCGTCGGCTTCGGCTCCCGGTGGGCCGGGGGCTGCACGTCGGGTCACGCCATCTCGGGTCTTGCCTCACTGCAGCTTCCCTCACTGCTGGCGGTCCTCGGCTTCTTTGCCGGCGGGTTGCTGATGACGCACGCGTTCATGCCCATTCTGTTCAGGTTCCTGCTGTGACCGCCATGCCCTTGCCAACGGCTCCCCCGCTGTCAGAGAAAACCCCCGCCTCGCCCGAGGCCGGCACCGCCACCGCGGCGCGTCTGCTCTACGTGGCCGCAGGTGTGCTGCTCGGCATCGTGTTCGTGAAGTCGGAGGTGCTCTCCTGGTATCGCATCCAGGAGATGTTCCGGTTCCAGTCCGCCCACATGTACCTCGTGATCGCCAGCGCCCTGGCGGTGGCCGCCCTCAGCGTGCAGCTGGTGCAGCGGCTGGCCCTTCGCACCCTCGACGGAGCGCCGATTGCGATCCCGCGCAAGGAGATGACTCCCCGCGGCAGCCGATACTGGCTGGGGGGCACGGTGTTCGGCCTGGGCTGGGGCCTGCTCGGCGCGTGTCCAGGACCGATGTTCGCGCTGATTGGCGCCGGGGTCACGTCGCTGGGCGTGGCGATGCTCGGCGCCCTGGCGGGTACGTGGCTCTACGGGGCGCTGCAGTCGCGCCTCCCCCACTGACCGTGGTCGCGCGCCTCCGCGACTGGACGGCGCGGCACGAACGCCTGATATGGGCGGGCCTCCTCGCGGTCGTGCTCACGGCCCAATGGCCGGCGCTGAAGGGCATCTACTACCGGGCGGTCGACATCCCGCCCCCGCCCTCGTCGATCGCGTGGCAGACCGACCTCGGGCCGGCGCTGCTCGAGGCGCAGCGCACCAACAAGCTGGTGCTCGTGGATTTCAGCGCCGACTGGTGCCCCCCCTGCCTCGTCATGAAGCACGACGTCTGGCCGGACCCCGCCGTGGAACGGGCGCTGACCCAGTCGTACGTCCCGGTCCTCATCGATGTCGACACCGACCAGGCCACTGCCGGCCGCTTTGGCGTCGACAGTATCCCGACCATTCTCGTCCTCGACGCCGCTGGCACGGTGGTCCGCCGTGGCGGCTATCTGAGCGCCTCTGGCCTGTTGAACCTGTTGAACGAACCATGACGAACCTGACCCTGCTGCAGCTCAACGATCTCCACGGCTACCTGGCGCCGCATCCCGAGATGTTCGCTCTCGACCGCCCGGCCGAGATCCGCTCCGGCGGGGGAGTCGGGCGCATCGCCGCGCTGTGCCGCGCCATTCGACGCGAGGGCGGAGGTGCCGTCATCGCGCTCGATAACGGCGACACCTTCCACGGCACGATGGCGGCCGTCCAGACGCGCGGGGAGGCGATGATTGCGCCGCTGCGCGCGCTCGGCCTGGACGGCATGACCGTGCACTGGGAGCTGGCCTACGGACTCGAACGGGTGCGCGAGATTGCCGAACGGCTGCCCTACCCCATGCTCGCGGCCAACTATCACCTCGCAGGACGCCGCGTCCCGCTTTCAGCCGTTCACCGTGGTCGAGCGCGGCGGGGTCAAGGTCGGCGTCATCGGCCTGGCCGCGGTCGTGGCCGCGCACCTGTTGCGGCCCGGCCAGCGGCGGGAGCTCGAGACCACGATGGGCGACGCCGAGCTGCGCACGCTGATCCCCGCGCTGCGCCGCGATCACGGCGCGCAACTCATCGTGGTCTTGTCGCATCTGGGCTTTCCGCAAGACTGCAAGCTGGCCGCGGCGGTGCCCGGCATCGATGTCCTGCTGAGCGGCCACACGCACAACCGGCTCGACGCGCCGGCAGTGGTCAACGACACGCTGATCATGCAATCGGGCGCGCACGGATCGTTCGTGGGTCGCCTCGACCTCACGCTGGCCCCCGACGGCATCGCCGGCTGGACCCATGTCCTGCTGCCGATCGACGAAGCCCTTGAACCCGACCCCGAGATGAACGCCCTGGTCGACGCGGCCCTCGAGCCGTTCGCTACCGCGCGAGCCAACGTCGTCGGCGAAACGGCGTGCACGCTCCACCGCTACGCGATGTGGGAGTCGCCGATGGACAACCTGCTGCTCGATGCCACCGCGGCGGCGGCCGGGACCGCCGTGGCGCTCTCGAACGGCTGGCGTTACGGCGCCCCGATTGTTGCCGGACCGTTGACCGAATGGGACCTGTGGAACATCGTCCCCGCCAATCCGCCGGTGTCCGTCGTGACCTTCACGGGCCGGCAGCTCAAAGAGCTGTTCGAGAAGAACATCGAGGCGACGTTCGCCTGCGACCCGTGGGAGCAGCGTGGCGGGTATCTCAAGCGGTGCCGCGGCGTCGAACTGCTCCTGAAGCTGGAGAACCCGGTCGGCCATCGCGTTCAGCAGCTCACCGTGGGCGGTCAGCGGCTGGGCGACGACGAGCCGGTGCAGGCGGCGTTCCTCGGGGAGCAAGCGGTGCCGGCCGACGCGGGCCGCGACCGGCGGGCGGTCGGCGTCAGCGCCGTCGATGCACTCGTGCACTACGTGCGGGCCCAGAAGACGGTTACGCCGGCTCTCCGGGGCAATATCCAGGTCATTTGATCCCGCTCGGCCGAGGCGGCGGGATTGCGGATAGAATGGCCGTGCCATCCAGCACATCCGTGCCGCGTGTTTCTCGCCTCAACTGTGCTCATGATGTTTGCCCGTCGTAACAACGTTCGAGTCTCCGGTAACGGGCAGCGGCCCATGCTGTTTGCCCATGGGTTCGGCTGCGACCAGAACATGTGGCGTCTCATGGTGCCGGCGTTCGAAGCCGACCACAAAGTGGTGCTGATGGACCACGTCGGGGCCGGCGGCTCGGACCTCGGCGCCTACGACCGCGCCAAGTACGGCACGCTCGATGGCTACGCCAGTGACCTGCTCGAGCTGATTGAAGAACTGGACCTGTCCGATGTCGTCTTCGTCGGGCACTCCGTCAGCGCCATGATCGGGGTCCTGGCGGCTCACCGCAACCCCGCGCCGTTCGGCGCCCTGGTGCTGGTCGGCCCGTCGCCCCGCTACATCAACGACGACGGCTACGAAGGCGGCTTCTCGCGGCAGGACATCGACGAACTGCTCGATTCGCTCGACAGCAACTACCTGGGATGGTCGAGCGCGATGGCGCCGGCGATCATGGGCAACGCCGACCGGCCGGAGCTGGGCACGGAGCTGGCCAACAGCTTCTGCCGAACCGACCCGACCATCGCCCGCCAGTTCGCGCGCGTGACGTTCCTGTCGGACAACCGCGCCGACCTGGCGCAGGTCACACTGCCGACGCTGATCCTGCAGTGCTCGGACGACGTCATTGCGCCGGCGTCGGTCGGTGAGTTCGTTCATGCGCAGATGCCAGGCAGCGTGCTGGTGCGGTTGAAGGCGATCGGCCACTGTCCGAACCTGAGTGCCCCAGAAGAGACCGCCGCCGCGATCCGGACGTTTCTGCGGGCGCACGTAGCCATGGCCGGCGACCCTCGTCCCGTCGGCGCCAGTCGCCCAGCAGCCGGCGACGAGCTCTACGAGGACGCGCCGTGCGCCCATCTGTCGACGCTCCCGGACGGGACCATCACGCGGGGGAACCGCACCTTGATGGCGTGGCTCGGCCGCCCGTCAGAGGACGTCGTCGGCACCCGGTTCCAGGCGCACCTCACCGTCGGATCGCGCATCTACTACGAAACGCACTATTCGCCGCTCCTGCAGATGCAGGGTTTCGTCAACGAGATCGCGCTGGAGATGCGTCTGGCCAGCGGCGAGGTGCGCCCGGTGGTGGCCAGCGCCCGGCAGCTCCGCGACGCGCAGGGCGCGGCCACCGAGAACCGCATCGCGCTCTTCGATTCCACCGACCGCCGCCGCTACGAACGGGAGACTCCTCCACGCCCGCAAGGGCGCCGAGCAGGCGGCCAACGAACTGGCCGCGGCCGACCGGCGGAAGAACGAGTTCATTGCCATGCTCGCGCACGAGCTGCGCAATCCGCTGGCGCCGATCCGCGGCGCGGATCGAGATCCTGCGGCGCTCCGAGCCGGCCAGCGATCTGGTCGGCCGGACGACGGCGGTCATGATGCGCCAGGTCGTGCAGTTGACGCGGCTCGTCGACGACCTGATCGACGTCAGCCGGCTCGGGCAGGACAAACTCGTGCTCAAACGCGTGCCGGTCGAGCTCGGCTCGGTGCTCTACCAGGCGATTGAAACCAGCACGCCGCTGCTCGAGGCCGCCGGAGTCGAGCTACGGCTGGAGCTACCCAACGCGCCGACCTACGTCGAGGCCGATGCCTCGCGCCTGGCCCAGGTGGTCGAGAACATCCTGAACAACGCCGCGAAGTTCACGCCCCGAGGCGGCTCGGTGACGCTGACCCTGCACCGCGACGCGGCCCAGGCGCTGATCCGCGTGCGCGACACCGGCATCGGGATCGACCCGACGCAGTTGACCGCGGTCTTCGACCTGTTCATGCAGGCCGGCGGCTCGAGCCGGCGCCAGGACGGCCTTGGCATCGGCTTGATGCTGGCCAAGAGCCTCGTGGAACGCCACGACGGCCGGATCTCCGTCGAGAGCGCCGGGCTCGGGCACGGCGCCGAGTTCACCATCTCGCTGCCCGTGCTCCTCGAACCACCACGCAGCGTCCTGCCGGCCTTCGCCCCGGCCCGGGGCGAAACGCCGACCCCGGCGCGGCGGGTGCTCGTCGTCGACGACAACGCCGACTCGGCCGAGATGATTGGCCTGCTCCTCAGCTTCGCCGGGCACGACGTGAAGATTGCGCTCGACGGACCCGAGGCGGTGGCGGCGGCGGCCTCGTTTGCGCCTCACGTGATGCTGCTCGATATCGGCCTGCCGGTGCTGAACGGCTACGAAGTGGCGCAGAGGATTCGCGCCAGTGCCGGCAGGCAGCCGCGGCTGGTGGCGCTGACCGGCTGGGGGCAGGAAGAGGATCGGCGCCGGTCGGCGGCGGCCGGCTTCGACGCCCACCTGCTGAAACCCGTGGATCACGACGAACTGCTGCAGATGGTCGCGGCGCTGCCGGCCAGCAGCGAGGGGTAGCCCACGTCCGGCCTTTTCGCCACGTCCGCCCGAACGATCTGGACCATGCCAACCGACGAGATGGAGGTGCTCACTCCGCACACGGAGGGCGCCCCCGAACCAGAACATCGAGCCGGTCTGACCGCCTTGACGGAGGAGTAGCCCACCATGGAACCAGATTCGTTCCGGATCGCCGCCGTTCAGGCCTCGTCGATCTTCATGAATCGAGAGGCAACAGTCGACAAAGCCTGCCGGCTGATCGCCGAAGCGGCGGCGGGCGGCGCCACGCTGGCGGTGTTTCCCGAGGCGTTCATCCCGGGCTATCCGCTCTGGGTCTGGTTCGTGCCGCCCGGCGACACGCATCCTCTCCGGGTGTTGTACGCGGAACTCCACCGCAACTCGATCGCCATTCCGGGGCCGGAGACCCGGCGGCTCGGCGAGGCGGCGGCCGACTGCGCCATCACGGTGGCCATCGGCGTCAACGAGCGCAACACCGAGGCCAGCGACTCGACGCTCTACAACACGCTCCTCTACATCGGGGCGGACGGCCGCGTGTTGGGCAAGCACCGCAAGTTCGTTCCGACCGCCGGGGAACGTCTGGTGTGGGCACACGGGGCCGAGGGCGACCTCGAGGTCTTCGCGCTGCCCTTCGGCCGGTTGAGCGGCCTGCTGTGCTGGGAGAACTACATGCCGCTGGCCCGGTACGCGTTGTCGGCGTGGGGCGAGCAGATCCACGCGGCGCCGACGTGGGACCGCGGCGAGCCATGGATCTCGACGATGCGGCACGTGGCCAAAGAAGGGCGCTGCTTCGTGGTGAGCGCGTGTCAGGCGTTCCACAAGGACGACATTCCCGACGACATGGCCTTCAAGAGCGCTTACCTCGGCAAGGTCGAGGGCTGGATGAACCCCGGCCTCAGTCTGATTGCCGATCCCGACGGGAAGATCGTCGCCGGTCCGGTCGATTCGGCCGAAGCGATCCTTTACGCCGATGTCCGGCGCGATCAACTCATTGGCCCGCGCTGGCAGCTCGACGTCGCCGGCCACTACGCTCGCCCGGACCTCTTCGAACTCCGGGTGCATCGCGGGCCCCGGCCGATCCTGCGGATCGAGGGCAGCGCGTCCGCGCCCGGCGGGCCGGACCTTGAACCGGGCCATCGCGTTCCGCCTGACGAGGACGTTTTTGGTCCGTCTTGAGACGTGTCACGAGTCGGCCAGTGGCGACGCGGCCCTGCCGGTGACGGCCGGCAACGTCACAGCCGCGCTTCGCGCCGTTGCATCCCGACGGCGACGAGCAGCCAGGCCACGGCCAAGGCGGCAAAGCCGACAAACAACGTGACCAGCGACTCGGCAACCCCAATGGTCATCACTCGGTAAGTGTCGGCGGTCAGGTCGCGCGTCCAGACGAAGCGGAGTACGTTGATCAGCCCGAGGACTCCGCCGGCCAGGCTGGCAAAGACGCCGGTCAGCGATAGCGGGCGCATCAGCGCCAGGTGGCGCTCGGTGGGACGAACGACGTAGACCACGGCCATCACCAGGGGAACGACGCCGAGCACCAGGGTCAGCAACGCAAACAGACTCGCCTGTCGGAGTAGGTCCATGGGAACCTCGCGGGTGACTGAGTTCGACTGGGTACAACGTCCGGCGACGGCGGTCGTGACGGTTGTCACGGACACGACGGCGGCGCGTTAGTACTGCCATGGAGCGCGAGGCCGAACTGGCGTTGGTCGAGCGGCTTCGTCAGGGCGACGCCGACGCCTTCGACGAGGTGCACGCGGCGTTCAACGTTCGCCTCTTCACGTTCCTGGTGCGGCTGTCGCGCCGCCGCGATGTCGCCGAGGACCTGCTCGAGGAAACCTGGCTGCGGCTGGTGCAGCACGCCCGGCGGCTGCGGTCCGATACCAGGCTCGGCCCCTGGCTGTTCACCGTCGCGCGCAACCTGCACAGCAGCTTCCGCCGGTCCCGGATGCTGGAGGACTCGGCGTCGGCGAGTCTGATTGGCCTGTGGCCCTACAGCCTGCATCGCACCTCGCCGTTCGAAGACGCGGCGGCCAGCGAACTCGAACGCCGCATCGAGCGGGCGCTGGCGGCGCTGCCGGTGGCCGCGCGGGAGGTGCTGCTGCTCGTGGCCGTGAGTGGTCTGGACCATTCCGACGCCGCGGATGTCTGCGGCATCACGCCCGAGGCGCTGCGCCAGCGGCTGCACCGGGCGCGGGAAGCGCTGGCCAAGGCGCTCGAGCAAGAGGGCGCGGCCGGGGCCCCAACGCCAGGAGGGATTGCGCCATGTCCGAGCCGCTGACCCGACTGTCCGAACTGCCGTCGGCCGCACCCGACCCGGTGCGGGCCGAGCGCGTCAGGGTGCGCTGCCGTGCCCGTCTCGCCGGCCAGGCGGCGCGCCCGCCTGCTTCACGCCGTGCCGTCCCTGGGAACAAGACCGTTCGCGTGTGGCAACCGCTGGTTGTGGCTCTGGGAGTCGGCTATCTGACCGAGGTCGTCATTCAGGCCCTTCGGGTCTACGGGCTTCTCTAGAGGCGACTGCCGGCGTGTGCCGACCGAGGCTGAGGCACCATCCACATCGACCGCAGACGCCGCCGCACGTGCCAGCCGCGTCCGGCCCGTCAACGCGGCTCGCCCGCAAAGGCTTGTTCCAGGGTCATCCGCCACTCGACATTGGCCGCCTCGATCACGAAGTAGGACCAGCGCGGCTCGTCAGCGATGTTGACGGCGGATGAGGAGACCCCGCGCGCATCCACGAAGGTGTGGAGCGGGCGCCCCGACGCGGCGCTATGCAGCGTCACGGTCAGGCGCCCGGCGCCCGGGGACGTCTCGTTGGTGGTCTGCCAGCGTAGCCGCATCGGCACGGTCGACACCTCGAACGACTCGGTCTGCTGGCTGAGACGCCCCGACCAGGTGCCGACCTCGCGCCACGTGACCGCGGTGTCTGCCGGCCGATCGGTCTCGCGGCGCGGCCCGTTCTCCCGGCAGGCGGAGACCCACGTCGCCACGACCATCAGCACCACCGCGCCAACTGCCCGACACACCCGTTGCATAGCATCCTGTTGGGCGCTCGCGCGATCGGCGGCGTCCCGTCGCCCAGCGGGAGGATACTCGGTCGTGCGCGGGCGCCGCAACGCGCGTGCCGTCCAACCGCGGGCCGATGCGGAGTGATTGGCTGGATACTCGATGGGAGACCGGTGGCCGCGCCGCCTGGATGGGTCGTGTGGCGTGGCGCCTTGGATACTGCGAGGTGGCTTGTGCTCGACTGGATCAAACAGCGCTTTGCCTCTGACCCAAGCCCGATGTACACCGCGATCAAGCGCGTGCCGCAACGCGAGCTCCCCGCGGTGCTCCTCGAGGTCGAGCAATCGGACCAGCACCACGTGGAACTCGCGGCCGGTCGGGCCACATGGCGCGAGGCGCCGCTGCGGCCTGCCGATGACGCCCCGCTGTTAACCACCATCAAGGCGGCCGCAGGCGCGGCGTTCATCACGGTTGACCTCCCCGAGGGCCCGTGCCTCCCCCTGTTCACGTCGCCGTTTCGCGCGCTGGACTACGCCGGCGTCAGGCTCGGCCAGACGGCCAATGTGCCCGTGGTCGTCAGCAGCGCCGCCGACCTTGTCGCCGTCGCGCCCCGCCTCACGCAGAGCGGTGTCGTCAGCGTGGCCGTCGACATCTGTCCACGGTGCGCCACCTTCGCCTTCGTCGGCGTGGAGGAACTGGTGTCGACCGACAAGGTCATCACCCTCTGCTCCGTAATCCTCGGAGCCAGAGACGCCAGACGGGAGCTCTACCTGCGCGATGCCGAAGCGCGCTTAGGTTGGGAAGACCGCCGCTACGCGCGCGAAGTCGCGCTGGCGGTGGTCGCGCATGTCGACGCCGAAGATCCGCGGCCACACTGGCTTATCGGCCAGATCGCCATTGCCGATCACAACCCGCGAGAGTTTCGGGAAGCCCTGCGGTTTCTGCAACTGCTCGGCTTGCAGGGCTGGTGCACGCGTCTTGAAGACGGCTGGAAGCAACGCGCACCAAGCCTCGACTACCCGCCCAGGCTTGACCGACCCTGACCGCGGTCAAGATCGGCCGGGACTGAACCCCTCGTCATACCCGGGTCGAACACGCCATCGGTCACGACCGCCCGGTGGTCGCGCGCCGACTCTTTCCCTGCCAGTCAAGCCGCTATACTCCGTGTACGCGCTCGCCGGAACAGATGACCTTGGTTGGACCACGGAGACTGACATGACCCGACTCGCACTCGCTTCCGTTGTCGCCGGTCTGGTCTTGTGGCCGGCCACCCTGCCGGCGCAGACCCCGCCGACGGCTCCTGCGCCCGCCCGGGTGCGCCCGACGTTCGAGAAGTTCACGGTGGAAGGGGAGCCCGTCGACCGGCGCAAGCCAGAGCTCGACACCGATCATCCCGTGTTCCCCGGCCAGACCCGCGCGCCGTATCACAAGACCGTGGACCTCGAAGTGACGACGATTGCCAGCGGCCTCGACGTGCCCTGGGCCGTGGAACTGCTGCCGAGCGGCCGCTTCCTCATCACCGAGAAGGCCGGCCGGCTGCGCATCCTGAACAAGGACGGGTCGGCGCTGCACACCATCACCGCCAACATGCCGCCGGTCTACTACCGCGGCCAGGCCGGCCTGCTCGACGTGGCGCTCGACAAGAACTTCGCCACCAACCACCGCATCTTCTTCGTCTATCTGCGCAACCTCGACGAAGCGAACTGCGCCCACGCCGTCGACAGCGCCATCCTGGACGAGAACGCCGGCACCATCTCGAACGTCACCACCATCTTCCAGGCCGCCCCGTTCACCAATCGCGCCGTGTCGCAGTCGGGCTCGCGCATCGCCGTCGATCCGAAGGACGGCAATCTCTTCGTGGCGGTGGGCGATCGCTCCACCGGCGATCCGCTGCCACTGCAAGCGCAGCACCTCGACACCTATCTCGGCAAGATGATCCACATCACTCCGGAGGGCAAGCCGGCGCCCGGCAATCCCTCGTTGGGCCTGCCGGGCACGTGGTCGATGGGCCACCGGACGCCGCAGGGGCTGACCTTCGCGCCCGACGGGCGGCTGTGGGAAGTGGAGCACGGCCCGCGCGGGGGCGACGAGCTGAACGTCATCGAGAAGGGCAAGAACTACGGCTGGCCGGTGATCGTGCACGGCATCAACTACCCCGGCACGAAGATCGGCGAGGCCATCGTGGAGAAGGCCGGCATGGAGCAGCCGCGTTACTACTGGGACCCGGTGATTGCGCCGTCGGCCCTGGCCTTCTACAAAGGGAACCTGTTCCCGCAGTGGAAGTCGAGCGCCCTGGTCGGCGCGCTGGCCGGGCAGGCGCTGTTCCGCCTCGAACTGGGCAAGGACGACAAGGTGGTCAACGAGGAGCCGCTGCTGATGGACCTGGGCGCGCGCATCCGCGACGTCCAGGTGTTTGCCGACGGCGCCGTCTACGTGCTCACCGAAGGCGCCAATGGCAAGCTGCTGAAGGTGACGCCCAAGGGGTCGACGAGCAGCCGGTAACCGCCAGCCGGCGCTACCGATTCATCTCTTCCGAGAGGCGAACCACCGCCCGCCGGACCGTCATCCGAGCCGAGTCCGCACTCGACTTGCCCAGCGCGACGCTCAGCTGCTCGAAGCTGTAGCCGAGTTCGAAGCGTCCCACGATGGCGTCGCGCTCCTCGGTCCGCAGCGCTTCAAGAGCGCGCAGATACCGATCGCGGTCCTCGCCGGTCAGGAACTCGTCGAGTGGCGACGCAGCCGCCCCTGGCACGTCGATGTCGTCGATCGAAGCCAGCACGGGGCGTCGCATCGCATCCCGTTGCGCGTTCAGGATTCGGTTCTGGAGCGCTTGCCGGAGGTAGGCCCGTAACGCGCCGTTGCCGCGCGGCTCGAAGCGGTCGAGTTGCCGAAACGAGTGGAGCAGGGTGTCTTGGACGAGGTCGGCGGTATCGGCGCCGATTCGCGCCCACCGTGGCACCTTGCCCCGCGCGATGCGCCGGAGGAACGGCAGGTAGCGGGTGAAGAGCTCGTTGAGCGCGTCTTCCTCGCCGCGTCGGGCGAGGCGGAGCAGCGCGAGCGAGGTCAGGGCTGACAGCCTACGCTCGGGCATGCTCGCTCCCAGTATAGTATTCCGCTCCATGGCCTTCCACCCGGACCCGGAGGAGCTGGCCGCCGTGGTCGCCGATGGCCGCGCGTTCGATTGGTCGGCGCTCAACCCCGGGCGTGAACGGCGCACCCTGACCGCGTTGTGGCGCAGCGTGCGGGCGCAGAGCCCCGCTGGTTCGTCGGACCTCCCACGGCTCCGCGCGCCCTTGGCATTTCCGCTGGGGCTGCTCAGCGTGGTGGCCATCGCCAAGGGAATCGTGGCGCTGGTCATCGCGGCCTTGGCGCTGGCGCCCGTCGATGGGCTGCAGGTGGCGACGCTCGTGAGCTTCGGGCTGGTCGGGAGCAGCCTCATCTACGGCGGCGTCCGCGACATCCGCGCCCGCCATCTTGGCGTGTTGCTGCTGTTGGTGGGTTCGGTCGTGGTCAACCCCCTGTTGCGTCAGGGGAGCGCCGCGTGGACGCCGATGCCCGAGTGGCTGATCTGGCTGCGTGGCCTGGCCGTGGAGGCCTTCCTTCCGGCAGCGCTGTGGCTCTTCGTTCGTGACTTCCCGGCGGCCGCCTGGTCGCCCAGGGCCGAACGTCGATTGCGGTGGGGGCTGCGCCTATCGGTGTGGGTGGGTAGTGCGTTGCTCGTGGCCAACCTGGCGCTGGCGGCGCGCCTGAGCCTGCCTGGGCTGTGGGCGTTCGAGCGGAACACTGCGGGTACGGGATTCTTCTGGCCGCTGCAGTTCGTGCTCCTGGCGCCAGCGCTCGTGGCGATGATTCGCCGGCGGCGCGACGGCGACCCGGCGGAACGGGCCAAAGTCACCGCCTTCGTGCTGGCGCTGGTCGTGGCGGTGCTGCCCGCGGTGATGGTCATCGGTCTGGCCGGCCGCGGTTCGCCGCTGCGGCCCTGGCTGCTCGCGCACTTCACGCTGACCGGGCTGATCCTGTATTCGGGGCTCATCGTGATGCCGGTGACGACGGCCTATGCCGTGCTGGCGCATCGCGTGATTCGCGTCGAGCTCGTGCTGCGCAACGCCGCGCGCTACGTGCTGGCTCGAGGAACGCTGACGACCTTCACGGTCGGCCCTGTCGTCCTGCTGGCCGGCTACGCCTATCGCCACCGCGACATGGCCATTGGCGCCCTCGTGACGTCTCCGATGGGCCGCGGCCTCCTGGTCCTGGCCGCACTGGCCGCGACCCTGCTCGTGGCGCGCCAGCGGCTGCTGTCGTACATCGATCGCCGGCTGGGGCGTGACGGCGTGTCGCTGGCCAGCGCGCTCGACGAGTTCTCACGCCGCGCCGTTCAAGGTCTCGGCCTCGGTGAGGTCGCCGACGCGCTGGCCCGCGCGGTGACTGCCGCTTTCCATCCCGAGGTCGTGGTGCTGCTCGTGGCCGATCACGCGCGTGACGCCTTCGTTGCGCTCGGGTCGCCGCTGCGCCCCCTTGCGCGTGGGTCGTGGCTGGCGGACGCCATGGCCGGCACCCGCGACCCGGTGGTGGTCGACCTCGAGAGGCCCGACGACGTGGCGCGGCTGCTGCCGCGCGGCGATCAGGAATGGCTCGCCGACGGCCGGGTCACGGTGCTGGCGCCGCTCGTGGCCAGCGGCGGCGACCTGTGCGCGGTGCTGGTGCTGGGCCGCATGACGAGCGAACGGCCCTACGCCAACGCCGACTTGGGATTTCTGGCGGCGCTCACCGCGGCCGCCGCGCCGATGGTGGAAACACGGCTGCTGCGGGCGTCGTCGTGGCTGCCGGGGCGACGCCCCGGCGAGGTCGATTGGGACGACGAGAGCGGGCGCGAATGCCCGGCCTGCGGCCGCGTCTTCGCGGCCGACACCCACACCTGCCCCACCTGCGCGCAGACCACGAGGCCCATGGCCATCCCGGTGCGACTGGTGGGCAAGTTCACGCTCGTCCGCCGCCTGGGCGAGGGCGGCATGGGCGTGGTCTATCTGGCGCACGACGATGCCCTCGACCGGCCGGTGGCGGTGAAGACCTTGCCGGGTGTGCTGCCGCAGGCGGTCGAGCGAATGCGCCGCGAGGCCCGGGCCATGGCGCGCGTCTCGCACCCGGCCCTGGCCACCATCCACGGGATGGAATCCTGGCGCGCGGCGCCGGTGCTCGTCGTCGAGTACTTGGCCGGGGGTACCCTGTCCGACCGCTTGTGCCGCGGGCCCATGGCCGAACCCGCGGTGGTGGCCATGACGCGTCATGTGCTGGCCGGACTCAGCCATTTGCACCGCGCCGGAATCACGCATCGCGACTTGAAGCCCAGCAACATCGGCTTCACCGCCGAGGGATCTGCCAAGGTGCTCGACTTCGGCCTGTCGCGGCTGGTCGGGGACGGCGCCGGCCTGGCGTCCATCTACGGACAAGCCGACGACGCCCACGCCCCTGAGGTGGCCGAGGAAGTCGGCAAGGCCGCGGTGGGCGGGATAGCGGGCAGTGGCCTGGCGGGCACCCCGCTCTACATGTCGCCCGAGTTGCTGAACGGCCGTGCGCCAGAGGCCCGCGACGACCTGTGGGCGCTGGCCGTGATGATGCAAGAGGCGCTGGCCGGGACCCACCCCTGGGCGGCCTTCGGCGTGGACGAGGTGATCCGGCGCATTCGCACGACAGGCGCCCCAGCGGTGATGCGGGGAGGCGAGGCGTGCTCCGATTCGCTGGCGGCGCTGTTGACGCGCGCGCTGGCGCGGGATCAGAGGGACCGGCCGCAGAGCGCGGACGAGTTCGAACGGGACTTGGCGGGTGTCGTGACCGAGTGGACGTAAGTGAGGAGACGAATGGGCGCACTGGACGACAAGACGATCGATGACACGGTAGAGAAGATGCTGAAGGACCTTGTTGCGGCGGTCAGCGAAGCGGCAGGTCAGGGTCTGGAGCCCCACGTCGAGAGCTGGTGGCGGAACCAATACAAAGCGAAGTTCTTCTATGCGCTCCACAAAAAAGGGAAGAAATACGACGATGAGAAGGCTGCCCTGCTCGACAAAGCAAGGCAGCTCGGCAGGCGAGCACGCGACTTGGCCGTTGGCCGACCGATCACCACGTTGGATGCCGCGATTGCGTCTCACAGCGTCGACTGTCCACCGACCGGGTCATCGCAGGACTGGTGCAACTAGCCAGGTGACGCGCCCGCGGGGCGCTTGCAGGGGCGGCGGCCGCCGGTCGCGGCTGCCGCCCTGATTCGGTTCTCGCTTCGATTCTCTGTTCGATCCTCCATCCGACGCCGCTCTTGGCGTTGCCCCCCTAACCCATCCCCTTTTCCCACGCCAGCCACGGTTCAGCCGTGGCCCCCTCCGCAGCGGGCACGCCTGAGTTCGTTCGGTTCGCCACTCGTTGGTGTTTCTCTCTGCGAACAGGCGGCAGTAACCGGCCAACCGGCGGTGGCCGCCACCGTCCAGCCAGATTCGCCAACAGGAGACAAGAAGATGAGTATCTCGGGTCGGTGTCCGTTCGTGTTCCGGTCATGCACGCGCCGTGCGGTGTGGATGGTGGCAGCGGTGCTGTGGTCGGCGGATCTCTCGGTCGTGTCGGCCCAGACCGCGCCAGATCCAGCGGCCTTCCAGGCGCCGTCATTCACGCCGCGGTCACGCCAGCCGGGCAAGTGGCAGTTCGAGATCTACGGCAGTGGGTTCGGCGACCCGCTGACCAACAACTTGCCGGGCGCGTGGGGGCGGACCGGAACCGGGATCGACACGTTCCCGGCCGGCGCGCCCTTTACCACCGCCGCCGGCGGCGCGAGTCGAGTCGTGTCGTCGTGGGCCTTCGGCGACGGCGCCTTGCTCTTCGAGCAGTTCCGGATGTCGATGGCCACGAATCGTGGTGTCGGCCTGGCTGCCATCACGCCGCTCGACGAGGTGCTGCGCACGCGCGGCACGGTGCGCACTCCGAAGCATGCCGTCGGGGTGCGGATGTCGCGCCACTTGACCTCCTGGCTGGCCGCGGAGGTCGCCGTTGACCGTGGCCGCCGGCAATCACGTCTGTCGGACGAGGCCGCGGCCGGGCTCGAGGCCACACGGGTCAGCTACGTCGGGGCGTTCCAGTCGCTGCTCGACTTCGTTGACGTCGCCAATCCGGCGCCGCTGCAAGGCGCCACCCGGGTGACCTCGGTGGTCACGTCGCCGCCCGACGCCTCCGACAGTCAGACGACCGTGACTGGCAGCGCAGTCATCTCGTTCCTTCGCACTGACCGGCTCGGCCTCCATGCGCTGGTGGGCGGCGGCGTCATCATCAACGACGCGCCGGTGCTCGACGTGCAGATGCAGAGCAGCTACGAGTTCCTGCGCCTCTCGGCCGAGAATAAGTTCAGTGAAAGCGAAACGGTTGCCATTCGCTTCGCTGACAAAAAACGCGTGCCCACCGGAGTGGCCGGGTTGGGACTCACCCTGCGACTGGCCGGCAACAGCGGCCTCCGCGCCGACGCCCGCGTGCTCGCCAGTGCGAACCGCGCGGTGACCACCGTCGATGCCTCGGTGGCGCGGGCGGTCCTTCAGCCGGGCGGAATCCTGGCGTTCCTCAACTCGTCCCCGTCGATTCAGTTCTCGTCGAGGGCCGACGCGCAGGCATCACTCGGCGGTGGGCCGATCGACGGCCTGGTGACCTACACCGGTCGTGGTGTCGATCTCAGGCCGCAGATCACCCTCGGCTACTACGTGCGATTCTGATCGAGGCGCAACCGCCTTGCCGGTCCCGCCGCCCGCAGCTTCACGCGGGCGAGGGACCGCCCCCCGCCAGCGCCAGCATCAGCGCGTTCAAACGCTTGACGAACGCCGCCGGGTTCTCGATCTGTCCGCCCTCGGCGAGCGTGGCCTGATCGAACAGAATCTGGGTCCAGTCGTCGAATCGCGCCGGGTCGGCTTCCTCGGCCAGGCGGCGCACGATGGGATGCGAGGGGTTCACCTCGAGGATCGGCTTGGCGGCCGGCACCGGCTGCCCGGCCGCCTTGAGCAGACGCTCGAGGTTGGTGCTCAGGGCTGCGTCGCTGCTGACCAGGCAGGCCGGCGAATCGGTGAGCCGGTTGGTGACGTTGACGCCGCTGGCCCGGTCCTTGAGCGCGTGCTGCATGCGCTCGAGCAGCGACGCGTGTTCGCCAGCCGCGGGGTCTTCGTCCGCCTTGGCCGGCTCGCCACCGATGGCGCTGAGGTCGAGGCCTTTGGCCGCCGCCGACTGCAGTGACTTGCCGTCGAAGTCGTGCAGCGACGAGGCGACCCACTCGTCGATGCGTTCGTGCAGCAGCAGCACCTCGACGCCCAGCTTCCGGAAGATCTCCAGGTGCGGGCTGTTGCTGGCGGCGGCATAGCCGTCGGCGGTGATGTAGTAGATGTCCTTCTGTCCGTCCTTCATGCGGCCGACGTAGTCGGCGAGCGAAACGGTCTGGGCCTCGTCGCGATTGTGCGTCGACGCGAAGCGCAGCAGCTTGGCGAGGCGCTCGCGGTTGGCCGGATCCTCGGGGATGCCTTCCTTCAGCACCCGGCCGAACGTCGTCCAGAACGTCTGGTACTTCGCCGGCTCCTTCTCGGCGAGTTCCTCGAGCAGGGTCACGACGCGCTTCACGGCCGCGGCGCGAATGGTCTCGACATCCTTCGATTGCTGCAGGATCTCGCGGGACACGTTGAGCGGCAGGTCGTTGGCGTCGACGACCCCGCGGACGAACCGCAGGTACGAGGGCAACAGCTGCTCGGCATCGTCCATGATGAAGACGCGGCGCACGTAGAGCTTCACGCCGCGCCGGTGCTCGCGGTCCCACAGATCGAAGGGGGCCCGGGTGGGCACGTAGAGGAGCAGGGTGAAGTCCTGCCGGCCCTCGACCTTGGCGTGGGTGTAGGCCAGCGACGGCTCCGCATCGTGGGCCACGTGCTTGTAAAGTTCCTGGTACTGCTCGTCGGTAATCTCGCTCTTGGGCCGCGCCCACAGTGCCGACGCGCGATTGACCTGCTCGTCGTCCTCGGTCGTGACCTGCGTGCCGGCGGCGCTGTCCCACTGCTCCTTCTTCATCAGGATGGGGACGGCGATGTGGTCCGAGTACTTGCGCAGGATCTCGCGCAAGCGATAGCCCGAGAGCAGCTCGTCTTCCTCGGGCCGCAGGTGCAGCGTCACCTCGGTGCCGCGCGAGGCCTTCTCGACCGTCTCGAGCGTGTAGCTGCCCTCGCCCGTGCTTTCCCAGCGCACGCCCTGGTCCGGTGACAGCCCGGCGCGGCGGGTGGTCAAGGTCACGCGATCGGCGACAATGAACGCGGCATAGAACCCGACGCCGAATTGCCCGATGAGGTGCGCGTCGCGGGCCCGCTCGGCGGTCAACTGCGCG
Source organism: uncultured Acidobacteriota bacterium (assembly GCA_963834325.1). Classification (GTDB taxonomy): domain Bacteria; phylum Acidobacteriota; class Vicinamibacteria; order Vicinamibacterales; family UBA2999; genus CADEFD01. The sequence continues at coordinate 639,032 of CAWIBL010000011.1, read as the reverse complement.
AGGAACTCGCGGGTGCCGGACTTGGCGATGGTGCCGATGTTCTCGACCACCTCCTGCCGCGACATGCCGATGCCGTTGTCGGCGATGGTGATGGTGCGCGCCGCCGCATCGAAGGCCACGCGGATGCGGAGCTCGGAATCGTCCTCGAGGAGCGCGCTCCCGGTCATGGCCTCGAAGCGCAGCTTGTCGACGGCGTCGGACGCGTTCGAGACGAGCTCGCGCAGGAAGATCTCCTTGTTGCCGTACAAGGAGTGAACCATCAGGTTGAGGAGCTGTGAGACTTCGGCCTGGAAGCCGAGTGTTTCCTTGGCGGTGTCGGTCATTGTCAGAAATTCTGTCACGACTTCCGGTTTCACGCATGGGCTGGACGGCAATACGCCACGCCGTTGCCGCTTATCCTCTACCCACGCCGAGCAGCCGAGCTGGCGCCGGCTCGGTCAATCCAGACGGCTCCGCCGCGTGGCATCGATGTTGATAGTGACTGGCCGGGCGCTCGTAAGAACGCGTTACCAAGTCCTTCACGCGCCAAAAGAGGGCACATGCCGACAGACAAGACGAAACCAACCAGCCCACGTTCAGCCGCCGCCAAGCCAGCCAAGGCCGGCACGCGCCGGACGGGCACCGCCACCCCCGAAACCGCGGGTCACGGCGGCGAGACCCACCAGACCGCCGAGCGGATGGAGGACACCCTCACGACCAATCAGGGCATCCCCATCGCCGACAACCAGAACCAGCTCAAAGCTGGGCCGCGGGGACCGGTCCTGCTCCAGGACTTCGTGTATCGGGAGAAGATCTTCCACTTCGACCACGAGCGCATCCCGGAGCGCATCGTTCACGCCCGCGGCTCGGCCGCGCACGGCTTCTTCGAGCTCTACGAGTCGCTGTCCGACATCACCAAGGCCGACCTGTTCCAGCGGGCGGGCGAGCGCACCCGAGTTGTTCACCCGCTTCTCGACCGTGGCCGGCGGCGCCGGCTCGGTCGATACGCCGCGCGACGTCCGTGGCTTCGCCGTGAAGTTCTACACCAAGCAGGGCAACTGGGACCTGGTCGGCAACAACATCCCGGTGTTCTTCATCCAGGACGCCATCAAGTTCCCCGACCTCATCCATTCGGTGAAGATGGAAGCCGACCGGGGCTATCCGCAGGCCGCCTCGGCGCACGACACCTTCTGGGATTTCATCTCGCTCATGCCCGAGTCGACGCACATGATCATGTGGGCGATGTCCGACCGGACCATTCCGCGCTCGCTGCGCATGATGGAAGGCTTTGGCATCCACACCTTCCGGCTGGTGAACGAGGCCGGCGAATCCACGTTCGTCAAGTTCCACTGGAAGCCGAAGCTCGGCGTGCAGTCGACGATCTGGGACGAGGCGGTGAAGATTGCCGGCGCCGACCCCGACTACCATCGCCGCGACCTCTTCGAGAGCATCGCCAGCGGGGCCTTCCCCGAATGGGAGCTCGGCCTTCAGCTGTTCGACCAGGAGTTTGCCGACAGCCTGCCGTTCGACGTGCTCGACCCGACCAAGATCATTCCCGAAGAGATTCTGCCGGTGCGCCTGGTCGGCCGCATGGTGCTCGACCGCAACCCCGACAACTTCTTCGCCGAAACCGAACAAGCCGCCTACTGCCCGGCCAACGTGCCGCCGGGCATCGACTTCACCAACGACCCGCTGCTGCAGGGCCGTCTCTTCAGCTATCTCGACACGCAGCTGAAGCGTCTGGGCGGACCGAACTTCCACCAGATTCCGGTGAACGCCCCGAAGGGCTGCCCCTTCCAGCAACTTCCAGCGCGACGGCCACATGCAGGTCAGCACTTTTGCTGGCACCGGCCGGGCCAACTACGAGCCTAACAGCCTGTCGGAAGCGGGCGAGCCGGGGGGACCCAGGGAGAATCCGACGCTTGGGTTCACCCACTTCCCGACGCCGGTCGAAGGGACCACGCTGCAGATCCGCCCCGAAAGCTTCGCCGACCACTACAGTCAGGCGCGGCTCTTCTTCCGGTCGCTGGAAACGCCGGAACAGAATCACCTGGCCTCGGCCTTCGTGTTCGAGCTGTCCAAGGTGGCCTTGCCGCACGTCCGCAAGCGGATGATGTCCAACCTGCGCAACGTCGACGAGGACCTCGCCTCGCGCGTGGCCTCGGGCCTTGGCATGGACCTGCCGGCGGCCGAGCCGATCGGCCGTGCCGGTGCAGGATCTCGATCCGTCTCCCGCGCTGCGTGTCGTCGGGCGCATGAAGGAAACGCTCGAAGGGCGGAAGGTGGGCATCCTCATCGCCGACGGGTCCGACGGCAAGGTGCTCGACAGCGTCGTCGCGGCCGTGACCGAGGCCGGCGCCACGACCGCTCGTCATCGCCCCGAAGGTGGGCGGAGCCGTGCTGAAGGGCGGCGAGCGGCGCATGGCCGACGCGCAACTGGCGGGATCGCCGTCGGTGCTCTTCGACGCCGTGGCGCTCGTCCTCAGCGAGGAGGCGGCGGGGATGCTGGCCAAAGAAGCCGGCGCCGTCCAGTTCGTCATGGATGCGTTCGGGCATCTCAAGGCCATCGGGCACACGCCCGGGGCCAAGGCGCTGCTCGACAAGGCCGGGGTGACGCCGGACGACGGCGTGGTCGCCCTGGGCGGTAAGGGGTTCATCACCGCGGCGGCGAAGCGCTTCTTCGACCGCGAACCCCAGGTGCGCTCGGCCCCCTAGGCCGCTGTCGTCAACCTTCGATCACTCGACGCGCGGCGGTCGCCCAACCGGGCCGACCGTCGCGTCAGATTCTCATGGCCCGCGACGGGTCGATCAGCGCGGCCCGGCGTGCCGGCAGCCAACTGGCCGCCACCACCACCAGCAGCAGCACCGCCACGGTAGTGGCGAGCGTCACCGGATCCTGCGGGGCCACCCCGAACAGCAGCGTGCGGGCAAAGCGGCCGCCGGCCGCGGCGCCGGCCAGGCCGAGAACGCCGCCGGCCGTGGCGAGGGCCAGCGATTCCATCACGATCGACCGCGCTACCCGCTGCGGCGACGCTCCAAGCGCCATCCGCAGCGCAATCTCGCGCCGCCGCTGCACCACGGTGTAGGCCAGCAGCGCATACACGCCGCCGCCCGCGGTGATGAGGCCGGCCACCGCGAAGAGCGTGATCAGCAGCATCGAGAAGCGGTCCATCTGGACGGCGTCGCCCAGCAACCCGCTCCATCGTCGTCACCGAGTGCACCGGCTGATCGGGGTCGACACCCAGCGCCGCCGCCCGCGCCGTCTGGGCCACGGCCAGGGGATCCACGGTGGTGCGGGCGATCACGTTCAGAACCAGATATGGGTTCTGCGCGTGCGGAATGAAGATCTCCGGCACCGGCTCGCTTCGCGGGCCGTCGAACCGCGCGTCGCGGACGACGCCGACCACTTCGTAGGGATAGGTGCCGCCCTGGTAGTCGAGCACGAGGGTGCGCCCCACGGGATCGTCGCCGTCCCAGGCGGTGCGGGCCAGCTTCTGGTTGACGACCACGACCCGGGGCGCGGTCGCATCGTCGAAGTCCGTGAACTCGCGTCCGCCGGCCAACGGCAGGCCCAGCGTCGCGAAATAGCCCGGCGTCGCCATGCGGATGCTGGCGGCGGCCACTGCGTGGCCCTCGGGACGAGCGTGCTCGGGCCAGTAGGGCCGGGTGAACTCGGAGCCAATCGAGCTCATCGGCAGCGAGGTCACCGCTGCCACCGACGTGACGCCCGGGACTTGCGCGGATGGCGTCAGCACGCGACCGTAGTACCCGGTGGTGTGCGCGCCGGTGCGATACCGCGTGGCGTCGGGCGTGATACGCAGCACCAGGAGATTCCGGGTGTCGAAACCGACGTCCACGCGCTGCAACTCGGCAAAGGTCCGCGCCAACAGGCCGGCGCCGACCAGCAGCATCACCGCGGCGGCGATCTCGACCACCACCAGAGCCGCGCGCAAGCGGCCGGACGCGCTGGCCGATACCGCCGCGCCGTCCTTGAGCGCCCCGGCGATGGAGGTGCGGGTGGCGCGGAAGGTCGGCACCGCGTTGCCGAGCGCGGTGACCAGCAGCGCAAGCACGGCGGCAAACGAGGCGACGCGCGCGTTCATGCCCACCTCGTGGAGGCGCGGCAGGCCGATGGGCGCAACCGACAGCGCCGCGTCCACCCACCAGGTGGTGAGCACCATGGCGATGGCCAGGGTGACGATCGCGCTCAACGCGCTTTCGGCGATCAGCTGTCGTGTGACGCGGCTGGCCGCTGGCGCCGAAGGCCAGGCGAATCGCCATCTCCCTGGCGCGGGCCACGCCGCGGGCAATCGCCAGGCTGGCGACGTTGGCGCACAGCAGCAACAGCAGGCAGAACATCGCGGCAAACACCAGCAGCAGCTCCAGGCGGCTGGTGCCGGCGAGTTCCTCGGCCAGCGGCAGCAGCCGCACGCTCCACCCGGCGTTGGTGGCGGGATGCTCGGACGCCAGGCCGCTGGCCAGCGTCTGCAGCCGCGCCTCGGCGCCGGCGATCGACATCCCGGCCTTCATCCGGCCCGTCGACGCGCAGGAAGCGGGCATCGCGCGGCGGGCCGTCCGGAAAGCGCGTGCCGCGGTACGACGTCCGCATGTCCCACGGCGCCCAGAAGGCCGCCGTCGCGTCGGGCACCGCGAAGTCCGGGGGCATGACGCCGATCACCTGCCAGTCGCGACCTTCGACGTTGACGGTCCGGCCGACGATCGCCGGCCTCGGCGCCCAGGGTCTGCCACAGGCGATGGCTGAGGACCATCACCGGGTCGCCGCTCGACGGCTGCCGCGACGTGATCGACGTCGCGCCCTCGTACTCGCTGGCCAGGAAGGTTCGCCCGAGCAGCGGCTGGCGGCGATACACGTCGAAGAAGCCGCGCGTGACGTGCACGCCGGCGATTGGCGTGCCGCCGTCGCCGGCGCGGAGGGTGGCCGACACGGTCATGGCCGCGGTGATCGCGTCGAAGGCGTCGTTGCGGTCGACCCAATCGAGGATGTTGCCCGGCGAGCCGCCTTCGCGCAGGCGGTTCTGGCCGAGATTCGACTCCACGACCAGCACCAGCCGATCGGGCTGGTCGTAGGGCAGCGGCCGCAGCAGGGCCGCGTCGACGAACGCGAACAGCGTGGTGGTGGCCGCCACGCCCAGGCCGAGCAGCAGCGAGAGGCCGAGGACGACGGCCGGCGACCGCACCACCGAGCGCAGCGCCTGGGCGATGTCGTGCCGGACGCCGGCGAAGATCAGATCCCAGAGCAGGGCCAGCCAGGTCGTGGCATAGGCCGCCGGCCCCTGCGCGCGGGCCTGCTGCAACAGGCGCTGGCGGTCTTCACGGATGGCGAGGCGGTCGGCATTCATGCCCGCGCCTTGCGCAGAGCGCGGCTGGCGCGCGCGTGATTGACGATGGCTTCGAGCCGCCGCACCTCGGCGTCGAGCACGTGCCTGCCGTGCGGGGTGAGCGCGAAGTAGCGGCGCCGCGCGTCGTCGTCGGCGGCGGCCGGCCGCTTGTCCGACTCCACGATCAGGTCGAGCTGCTCGAGCTCCCGCAGCAGGCCGTAGAGCGCCGCCGGCCACAACCGGACCTGGCCGTCGGTGCGCTCGAGGACCTCCTGCATGATGCCGTAGCCGTGGCGGGGGACGTCGACCACCGCCATCAGGATGTGCAGCACCTTGGGTCTGAGCGGCAGCAGCGGCGGGACGCTCCTCGGTTTGTCGGGCATGTCTGGACAGTATCTATACTGAATGATACACAGTCCAGCAGAAATGCGGCTCGCGCCGTCAGGTCAGTCGGGCAGCGCAAAGGCCACGACCGTGTCGCCCCCCTGCGGATCCAGCGATCCGTGGCCGCCGCACGAGAGGGCCACGTACTGCCGGCCGCCTACCTGGTAGGTCATCGGCGCGGAGTTGCAGCCCGCGCCCATGCGGAAGGTCCAGACGCGGTCGCCCGTGACGGCGTCGTAGGCGTCGAACCAGCCCGACGTGCGGCCCGCAAACACCAGTCCGCCGGCGGTGGCCAGCACGCCGCCCGCCAGCGGCTGGTCGGTGCGTTGCGTCCACGCCACCTTCCCCGTCGCCGGATTGACGGCCGCCACGTTCCCGAAGCGTTCGTTGCCGCGCCGCTGTTCGCGCGGCAGGAAGTAGCCCTCGATGCGCTGGTTCACCGAATAGAGCAGCCCGGTCTCCGGGCTGTAGGCGCCGGGCGACCAGATGGTGCCCGCCACGCCGCCAGGCATGATGTTGGCTCCGGCGACCCCACCGACCGTGCCGCTCACCGGCATGTAGTTGTCGGACCGCGTGACCAGCGTGCCCTTGTCCGCATCCAGCACGTAAAGGTTGGCCATCCCGGTGAACTTCCCGACGACGTCCTGGGCGCGCCCCTCGCGGACCAGGCTGAACAGGATCGGTGGCGTCGGCCCCGAGGCGCCCCAGATGTCGTGCGGCAGATACTGATAGCACCAGGCCATCGAGCCGTCCTCGATACGCAGCGCGCACACCGAGTTGGTCCAGCGCATGTCGCCCGGATGCGGTTCGGACGGCGGCGGAAAGGCCGTGGGATCGGGACCGCCCGTGGTCACGTAGACCAGCCCGCGCGCCGCATCCACGGTGGGCGTCATCGGCGCGCTGGCCCCTCCCGTCTTCCAGCCGTCCTGCAACCGCTGTCGATTGGCCTTCTCCCAGGCGATGTCGCGGTTGAGGCTGATGGCGGGATTCCCCGGCAGGGTCTCGACGTAGTCGCCCCACCAGCCGCCCTCCTCGGGCGACGGGATGGCATGCCACGTCCAGACCAAGGCCCCGGTGTCCGCGTCGAAGGCCTGCACCATGCCCCGGTCCACGAACGAGATGCCCTGAATGATGCGGCCGCGGGCGGCAACCGGCGCACCGGTGAGACGAGGCGAGGCCGTCTTCACCTCGAAGACCTTCTGCCCCGTCGCGCGCTCCAGCGCCATCAACGTCCCGTTGAGCGTCCCGACGTAGACCCGCGTGCCGTACACAGCCACGCCTCGATTGGGCCCGAAGTGCGTGGGCAGGTGCAGATCTTCGGTGGCCGCCTGATCGCTGGCCGCGTCGCCCTGCACGCTCGTTTGCCAGGCCACTTCGCCGGTCGTCGAATCGAGGCGGATGACCCGCTGCACGCCGCCTTCTCCGGGCGTGGTGACATACATTTCCCGGCCCAGCACGACGGGCGTGCTCTCGAACGACCCGACCACGCCGGTCTGCGCGATCCATGCGGGCCGCAGCCGGCTCACGGTGCGGCGATTGATCTGCGTGAGCGGCGAGTAGCGGGTCTGGCCCCAATCGCCGCCGTAGGTGGGCCAGGTGGACGTCCGCGCGCGATGGCCGTCGCGAAGCACCTCGTCGGTCACCGCGCCCACCACATCGTCCGGCGCCGGCGGCTGGTCCGGCCCCCGCGGCTGGTCCGCACCCCGGCAGGCGGCCGTGGCCACGGCCAGCACTACGAGCAGGCTGGCCCCGGCGACCGCGCCCGTGCGTCCTGGCTTCAGCAACCGTTTCATCGTGTCTCCCACGCCCTTCTAGAACCGATCGAGGCCAAGGGTCAGGCCAACCGCGAACTCCCGGCCCGGCGAGGGTTCGAAGAACCGATCGCCGATCGAATTGACGATGGCCGACGAGTTGTAGCGCTGGTCGAAGACGTTGTCGAAGCTGACGAACGGACGAACGCGCATTCCCAGCCAGCGGCGGTCGAGCCCCAGCCGCAGATCGACGACGCCGTATGACCAGTTGTCGACCGTATTCGCGCTGTTGACCGGAAAGGCGTCGATGAACCGGTACTGCGCGGCGGTGAACACGCCGAACGGCGCTTCGTAGGTGGCTGCCACGATCACCTGGTGGGGCGGAGCCCCGGGCTCGGTGTGGTTCGTGAAGTCCCCTTCGGGCGCAACGAAGGCGCCGTAGTCGAAGTCCTGAAAGGTATAGGCGAAGCGCCCCTTGAGGCGCTCGGTAGGCGCCCACTCGAAGAGCACCTCGAGCCCGTTGCGCGTCACCTCGCCGGCGTTCCTGAAGTAGGCCTGTTCATCCGGACGTTGAAAACGGACGATGGCGTTGTCGAGCGCCGAGACGTAGCCGGCCACCTCGAAGCGGAGCCGCCACGGCGCGATGGCGCCGCGTGCGCCCAGCTCGACGCTCCGCAGGTCCTCGGGGCCGAGGTCGGGGTTGAAGCCGCCTTCATCCGACGCCCGGTTGGAGAGCTCCACGGTGGTCGGCGTCTGATAGGCGGTGGCGAAGTTCGAGTAGAGGTTCAGCCAGCGTGAGGGCACGAAGGTCACGCCCACCATCGGACTCACCGCGTCGAGGGTGCGTTCGCCCGACTGGTCGCCGTTGGTCAGGAATCGATCGGTGGCGCGGAAGCGGAAGCGGTCGTATCGCGCGCCTCCCACCAGGTTCCACCGCTGGCCCAGCCGCGCGGTGAGCTGCACGAAGGGGCTGACGGACCGCACTTCCTCCAGTTGGGCCAGACGCAAGGCCCCGGCCTGCGTGCGCCCGCCGCCAAGCGGCACGCCGTTGTTGCCGTACTCTTCGCGCTCGTCGTGCTGCATCGAGACGTCGAACCCCGTGGTCCACGTGACCGGCAGGGACCAGGCCGTGGCCGACCCGGCATACTCCGAGCGGACACCCGCGGCGCGGCGATCCACGGCGACGACGGCCGCCGGAATCGGATTCCACACATCCCGCCACACCCCCCAGGCGGTGGCGCGGAAGACGTGACCATCGGTGATTCGATGCTGCAAGGTCACGCCGGCCTGCTGTTGGGTAGTGGCCTCGCCCCAGCCCTGCGTGAACGCCTGCGGCCGCACGCTGCGCGGATTGTCGCGGGCATCGGCCAGCGTGACGGTACTGGCGCTTTCGCCAAACGGCAGGTCGTAGATGTTGAAGACGCCGCGAATCTCGGTGGCGCTCGAGGGTGCGAGCCGCACCACCGCGTTGGCTCGTCGCACTTCCGCGCGGCTGTGCTGGCGGAATCCCTCGGATTCCATGCGGCTCGCGTTGACCAGGTAGCTGGCCTTCGGCGTGGTTCCGGCCACCTTCACCTGCTGCTGCTGGTAGCCGTAGCTGCCCCACTGCACGTCGGGCTGAACGGCAATGCGTCCGGCCGACGGGAACTCGGTCTGGAGGGCGATGACGCCGCCAGCCGAGTTGCCGTACAAGACCGAGCTGGGCCCGCGGAGCACTTCCACGCGGCCTAGCGACCCGAGATCGATGTTGGTCGGCTCCGTCGTGCCATCGGCCATGGTCATCGGCACGCCGTCCTGGAGGATCTGCACGCCGCGCATGCCGAAGCGGGGCATCGGCGCGCGAATGGCGAAGCGGACGCCGCCCGACAAGCTGTAGTTGCGGCGGTTCTCGACGTAGAAGCCGGGAATGCCGGCAAACGCTTCGGCGGGGGAGGCGCGACGTTGGAACGCCTGAATCGTGTCCCCCTCGATCACCGAGACCGCATTGGGCACCGTCGATCGGTCCTGCTCGGTGCGAGTCACGGTCACCGTGACGGTTTCGGTGAACGACGAGACGTCGAGCGTGAGATCGAGGGTGCGGGTGTCGCCAGCGGCGATGGTGATTCGCGCCTCGTATCTGCCGAATCCGGCCAGCACCGCCTCGAGGCGGTAGTCGCCGGCCGGCAGCGCCGGGAATTCGTAATGGCCGCTGGCATCGGCGATTGCATTTCGGACCGTCCCGGCCGGCTGCGGCACGAGCGTCACGCTGACCCCGGGCAGCGCGCCTCCACTGGCATCCCGTACCGTGCCGGCGAGTGTCCCGTGCACGGCCTGCGCGTGCAGCTCCACTCCGGGGAGCCACGCGCAGCCCAATACGAGCCATAGCAACCGAGCGTACGGCATCCGACGTCTGCGGCCCATCATCTGTCGATGCTACAACGAGTGCGCTGTACCCTCGGAGCCGGGGCGCGCTCGACGCACGCGGCAACGCATTGAACGGCGAGGGGAGTCACACACCCTCACGGCACGGTGTCGGCCGCCGGGCAATGCCGCTGACCACGAACAGCAGAACGCAGGCGAGCGCGGCCGAGGCCAGGTGGCCGACGACCTGGCCGTAGTGTCCGAGCGCGTGGACGTTCATGACAAACCACACGAGCGCACCGTAGGCGAGAGCCGGGGATCGCCAGGCCTGCGGTGCGACCCGCCGGAACATCCACGGCAGCGTGGGAATCAGGAAGATCAACCGGTAGGCCCAGTTCGAGCCGACGAGAAACGTCGCCGCATAGATCACGCCGAAGCCGACACAAAGCCGCGCGCGCCAGCCATCGTCGCGGCCCACACCCGGGGGCCGACGCCATCCCGCCACGACCGACCCAATCGCGGCCGCCCACACGACCAGCACGAAGTACACGTTGACGGCGAGCATCGTCTGCGATTGCAGGCCGACGTCGCGAGCGTGGTTGCCGATCAGCATCCAGCCGCTCACGACGCCGTATGACAGAACCTCGGTAGCCGGCGTGGCGCGGGCGATCCGCGCCAGTTCGTCGGCGCGGCTGGCCAGGAACACCAGCGTCGCCAGCGCCGCGGCGCCGACGAGCAGACGCCGCCACCGGCCCGGGGGCAGAATGGCGGCGACGAACGCCGAGCAGGGAAACAGCTTCAGGATCGCCGCCGCCGCGAGGGCGGTCGCCACGACGATCGGTGGTCTGGCCAGCAGCCCCAGCATCACGAGCGAAAAAGCCGCCATGTCGGTGTTGCCGCGCTCGATCACGAAGAACGAGGCAAACGACAGGGTGCAGGCGAGAAGCGCGGCGAGTTCCGAGATGGCGCGCGCGCGCCAGATCAGGCAGCTGACACTGGTCAGGAACACTACGACCAGCAGCGCGCCGAACCACACCACGGTGGCGTCAGTGATGCCGAGCGACCTGAAGATCGTCAGCCACACGGCCGGATAGTTGAGCGGCCGGCGCCAGGGGTCGAAGGGATTATCGACGAACGGATCGCCGCCCGCCTGCAGCGTGTGCAGGCCGCCCGTGATCGTCCGCAGATCGGCAAACGGCGGCCACATCGGTGGGACCCGGACCAGGCTCCACATCCGAGACCAGCCCACGACGGCGGTCCCACCAAAGAGCGCGCCCACGGCTAGCCAAAGCGCGGCGATGCGCCCGCACCCGCAGACGCGCCGGGAGCCGCGCCATGGTCGCTCCGCCCGCGGTCGAGACAGCGTCCATGCGGGGCCTCCCATGCCGAGCTCGACGACATCTGGCTCATCGGTTACGGCATCACTCGCGATGCCGACATCCATTCGCACACCCGCGCGGGCTGCTGCCGCCCGCGACGCGGGTACGCTGCCCCTCAATCTACGCCTCGAGAATGCCGGTGGCACGTTCGAAGTCGTGGTCCGGTGCTCGTGAGATTCACGGGCGGTGGCGCGTATACTCGCGCGCATGAATCCCAAACCCCAGCCCAGTCGCCAGTCGCTCGGGCCGCTCCCCTCGGCACTCGTGGCGCAGCTCACGTCGGCCGTCGGGGCGCCGACCTCTCACCTGCTCGTGGATGGCCAGCCGCAGGTGCGACAGGACGGCTGGACCCTGGGCGAGAACCAGGTGGACGACAACGAGGGCGAAGGGCACATCACCGACGTGGAAGTCTGCCTGCTGAAGTCGGGGGCGATCCTGACCAGCATCGTCTCCATCACCGGCCGTGCCGATTCGCATATTGCCCACGTGCATGAAACGCCGGAAGAGGCGGCCCATTGGCTGGCCAAGCACTGCCACGGAAAACTCGAAGCGCCGGCCCAGGCCGCCTGGCGTCAGGCATGTGACACGCTGCCGGCCCTCCTGGCGCCGCCCGGCAAGAAGTAGGCGGCGTCAGGAGGCCAACGCGGCTCGCAGATGTGGCCAGATGATGTCGGCCATCGCCTTGGCTCCGTGGGCGTTTGGATGGACGCGGTCGCCTTGCATCAGGGCGGCATTGCCGAGGACGCCAAACAGCAGAAACGGCGCCAGCCTCACGCCAGTCTCTGCGGCAATTTCGTCATACATCCGACGGAACGCTTCGACATAGGGCCAGCCGTAGAGCGGCAGCGCCTCCATCCGGCAGAGGAGCACTGGCGCCTCCTTGACCGTGGCGCGCCGGATGATCGCCAGCAGGTTCCTCTTCACCTCCGCCACCGGCACGCCGCGCAGTCCGTCGTTCACCCCGAGCGCCACGACGAGCAGACGTAGCGGCGCCGCCAGGCACTCGTCCACGCGCGCCAGTCCGTCGGCGGTGGTGTTGCCGGAGATGCCCTTGTTCACGATCTGATACGAGAGGCCCTCCGTTTCCATGCGCGCTTGCAGCACCGACGGGAACGAGAAGGCGCGGCCGATGCCGTGGCCCGAGGTCAGGCTGTCGCCGAGGATGACAATGCGGTTGATGGAGGGTGGCGCCAGGGGTGTGTCTCGCAGAAGCAAGTCGGCCGATCATCGAACCGGTCGAGCCGCCGGTGCGGCGCGCGGTCGGGGAGCAGGTCCCGCCTTCTACATTACGCCATTCGCCCGGCTGGGCGAAGACCGCGGCCGCTGAGGCGCGAATGAGCCTCGGTATACTGAACCGGTGCGGTCGGTGATCGTGGCACTTCTGGCGTTCGCCTCGGCGGTGCAGGCCCAGACGCCGGCCACGTTGGTCGTCGAGGTGCGAGCCGAGGACCAGCCGGTGGTCGGCGCCGTGGTGCTCGCCGGCAAGCAGCGGGCCGAGACGGGGGCCGATGGACGCGTCGAGTTCATCGTGCCCGCGGGGGCGGTGACCGTGACCGTGACGAAGGAGGGTCTCGTCGACGTGCGGCATGACGTGACCGTGCCCGCGTCGGGCGTGGCGGTCACCGTCGAACTCGTGGCCCTGCCGGACATCGAGGAAGACGTCGTGGTCGTGGCCTCCACGCGCACGGGCCGGCGCGTGGAAGATCAGCCCACCCGCGTCGAGGTGCTGGGCCGCGAAGAGATCGAAGAAAAGATGCTCATGACGCCCGGCGACATCGTCATGATGCTGAACGAGATGGGCGGCCTGCGGGTGCAGGCCACGTCGCCGTCGATTGGCGCCGCCAGCGTGCGCGTGCAGGGCATGAAGGGCCGCTATACGCGCTTTCTCAGCGACGGCCTGCCGCTGTTCGGGCAACAGGTCGGCGGCCTGGGCCTGCTGCAGATTCCGCCGATGGATCTCGGACAGGTCGAGGTGATCAAGGGCGTGGCCTCGGCCCTCTACGGGGCCGGAGCCATGGGCGGCGTGGTCAATCTGCTGTCGCGGCGTCCCCCGGCCACTCCCGCCGTCGACCTGCTCGTCAATCAGTCGACCCTCGGAGGGACCGACGGCGTGGCGTTTGTCTCAACCCCGGCAGGCGCGAATTGGCGGCTGTCGTTGCTTGGCGGCGCCCATCGGCAGAGCCGCAACGACCGCGACGACGACGGCTGGGCGGACGTGGCGGGGTATGCCCGCGGCGTGGTCCGTCCCCGGCTGTTCTGGGACGGCGGCAGCGGCCGATCCGCCTTCGTCACGGCCGGTCTTACCATCGAAGACCGGACCGGCGGCACGCTGCCGGGCGCGAGGCTGGTCGCCACCGGGGCGCCCTATGGCGAGGCGCTGAACACGCGGCGCTACGACGTCGGCGGGACGGTGCAAACGCTGCTCCGCGATCGCTACGTGCTGACGGTGCGGGGCGCCGCCGCCTGGCAGCGTCACGATCATCGCTTCGGCGAGGTCCGCGAGCGCGATGCTCACGACACGACCTTCGGCGAGGTGGCGCTGCGAGGCGCCGCCGGGCGGCACACCTGGGTGGTCGGCACGGCCTACGAGCGCGATGCCTACAGACCCGCTGATGTGCCGCGGTTCGCCTATACCTATGACGTGCCCGGCGCCTTCGTCCAGGACGACGTCGATCTCACGTCGTGGCTGTCGGTGTCGGCTGGCGCCCGGCTCGACGGGCACAGCGAATATGGCGCCTTCGTCAGCCCCCGGCTGGCTGGGCTGATCCGCGCGGGCGGGCTGGACCAGCCGCCTCTCGGTGGGCCGAGGCTTCTTTGCCACGACGCCGCTGACGGAGGAAACCGAGGCGGCGGGCCTGACTCGACTCCAGATACAGGAGCCGCTGCGGCCCGAGCGCGGCTCCAGCGCGTCGTGGGATGTGACCCGCACCGCCGGTCCGGTCACGATCACCGCCACGGCGTTCGCGTCGCGCATCACCGATCCGGTCGCGGTCGACCGCGACACCCGATTCGTGCTCTTCAACCGCGACGACGCCACCACGAACCGGGGCGTCGAGCTGCTGGCCACCGCTCGGCGCGGGCCGTGGGTGGGCACCGGCACCTACACCTACGTGCGCTCGCGCGAGGCCGGCGGACCGCGGGCGCCACGACGTGGCGCTGACGCCGCGCCACAGTGCCGGATTCGTCGGCATGTGGGAGGCGGACGGCGTGGGGACGCGTCGGCCTCGAGGTCTACTACACCGGTCGGCAGCGGCTCGACGAGAACCCCTACCGCGCGGAGTCGAAGCCCTACGTCGATCGTCGGCCTGCTCGCGGAGAAGCGCCTCGGGCGCGCGCGTCTGTTCGTCAACGCGGAGAACGTCACGAACGTGCGCCAGACGACGTGGGATTCGCTGCTGCGGCCGTCGCGCGGGGTCGATGGCCGCTGGGCGGTGGACGCGTGGGCGCCGGTCGATGGCCGCGCCATCAACGGCGGTCTGCGCGTGGGCTTCTGAGGCGGCTGCCCACGACGCCGCGGCGGCGTCGCCCATTCGACACCGTCCAGCCGACGAAAGCGGGCACATCGCTTGCAGCCGAATCGGGCGGTGACCATCCCATGAATGCCGCCATCGTCGGTGAGCGGGTTCGCGAATGGCTCGCGGCGCTACCCGCAGGGCACGCGTCCCGCGTGCACATCGTCTGCGATTTCGACGGCGACGGCTTGTCGGCTGGCGCGCTGTTGGTGCGGGCGCTACGGGGCGCCGGCTACCACGATGTCAGCGCCGAGTGTCGCCGCAAAGCCGAGTCGGCCTGGGGCGCGGAGATAGGCGAACGTCTGCGCAACCGCGCCGCCAGCCACGGCATCGACGCGCTCGTCGTGGCCGACCTGGGAAGCCGTGACGGCGTCATCTTGAGCAACGAGATGGGCCAACCGGTGCCCCTGCTGCTCATCGACCACCATCGGCCGATCGGGCAACCGCAAGGGTCCACGCTGATCTCCTCGTACGAACGCGGAGGCCGCGATGGCCAGGGCAGCGACCTCGCCACCACTGGCTTGATGAGCTGGTGGGCTGCCCGCGCTCTGGTCGGCGACGCCGCGGACGAGTGGCTGTGGCTGGCTGCCATCTCCCTTCTCAGCGACCTGGGCGACCGCGCGCCCTTCGCCGAGCTGGCGGAGGCCAAGGCGCGCTATGGCACCGGCGCGCTCCGGGACGCGACCAGTCTGGTGAACGCTCCGCGCCGGACCGCGGCAGGCCGCGCCGACGCCGCGCTGGCGGTGCTCCTCGCCGCCGGTGGCCCGCGCGAGGTCGTCGACGGGAGCCGTCCCGAGACGGCCGAGCTGCTGCGCGCCAAGCGCGAGGTGACCGAGGCGCTCGCAGTCGCGAGAAAGCAGCCCCCTCGCTTCAGCACGGCGTGGCGCTCGGAGCTCGGCGCCGACCTGGTCGCGATCCGGGTTCACTCCGCGTGCCAGGTGCATCCGCTGGTGGCGCAGCAGTGGCGCAGTCGGTTTGCCAGGAACGTCGTCTTCGCCGTCAACACTGGCTACCGGCAGGGGTGGGTGCACTTCTCCGCGCGGGCGCCAGCCGGCATCGACCTCATCGACTTCCTGGCGCGCCATCGTCCGCCGGAAGCCGACGAGTCGTACGGCCTGGGACACGACCAGGCGAGCGGCGGGGCCCTGCCCGTGGACGTGTGGAACCGCTGGATCACGGAGATGGGCTTCGGCAACGACATGTGCGTGACCGAGGGATGACGTGACCACAACCAAGACCACAGGGAAGCCGACGTCGCGTCGCAGCGCCGCGCCAGCAACCAAGAAACAACTGGCCGAAGCCGAACGGTCGCGGATGGCGTCCACGCCGACGTCCCAATGCGAGGCGCTCGAAGGACAGCCGCCGCTGGCACATCCGCGCGAGGCGATGCGGCTCGGCTTCCCGGTGAAGGTGATGGGAAACGGCGGGCTGAAGAGCAGCGACACCCGCCGTTGGCAGCAAAGCCCGCACCTGCGCGTGTCACTCGGGTATCTGTGCGGGGTCATCGAGTACCTGCGGGATCACGGCATTCACATGTACCGCATGTCCTCGGACCTGGCGCCCTATGCCACCCATCCGGACATGGCCCAGTTCCACGGCATGGTGCGCGAGAGCGCGAGCGACCTGGCGCGCGTCGGTCGGCTGGCCCGGGACGCCGACGTGCGTCTCAGCTTCCACCCATCACAGTTCGTGGTGCTCAATTCCGCCAGTGACGAGCTCACGAAGAAGAGCATGTGGGACCTCGACTCGCAGGCCGAGATGCTCGACCTGATGGAGTGCGGGCCCGAGGCGGTGCTGGTGATCCACGTGGGCGGTGTGTATGGCGACCGTGAAGCCGCCTGGCGGCGCTGGGTCGCCACCTGGAAGCGGCTGAGCGAGCCGGTGCGTCGCCGGCTCGTGCTCGAGCACGACGACGTGTCGTTCTCCGCCGCGGAGGTCCTCAAGGTGCACGAAGAAACGGGCGTGCGCTGCGTGTTCGACTACCAGCATCACTGGTGCCTGAATCCCGAGGGGCTGCCGCTCGTGCCGACGGTCGAGCGCATCTGTCGGACGTGGCCATCAGGCGTGCAGGCCGAAGATCCATTTCAGCTGCGCGCGCACCGAGATGCGCGAGGTGAAGCGTCGCAGTCGCAAGACGGGAAAGATCGAGCGCGTGCTGCAGCCCCCGGTGTGGACCGGGCATGCCGACTACAACAATCCCTTCGAGGCCATCCAGTTCCTTCGCTCCATCCGCCACATCGAGACCGACGTCATGCTCGAATCGAAAGCCAAGGACCTCAGCCTGATTCGGCTCAGGCGCGACCTGGCCCGCTACGCGCCCGATCTGACCGCCCGCTACGGCATCACCACCGGGCAGGCGTCCGAGGATGTCGCGGAGCTGGTCACCGAGGACGACGGAGGAGACACGGTGAGCGCCGAACCGGAGTGATCGGTGTGGATGGCGTCATTCGGCGGTCTCCATGCCGCGGGGGCTGGCGGGCTACTGGGACGGCATCTGAAGTTCGCGTCGCCCGCCTCGCACGACGCCCCAATACTGGCGTTTGTAGTTCGCGAGTTGGCTTCGGCTACTCTGACCTCAGCCTCGGGTGGAGCCCAGTGGGGTGGGAGAGCATCGAAACCGTCCGGTGCCGAACGGCCCAGCACTTCGAGACCACAATGACGCCTCGTATCCAGGGCCGACCACCACTGAGCCGATTGGAGCGTTAACTTGCGCTACGACCAGGCGCTTCGCAGCACGTGGTGAGCACAGGTCTCTGGCATCATGAGCCTGTGGGGCCAACGTTCGAGTTAGCTCCGCTTGAGCGAAGGATTCAGGCGTTGCTTTTCGCGCGATCAGGCGGTGCCTCTTTTACTGCTTGCTCCAGCTTCTCGGCGCCGGGATTGCCATGCTCTAACCAATCGAAGTCGAAGACGCGTGCTTGTGCTTTCGCCAAGTCTCCGGCTAACGCGCCAGTGAATCCTGAACCAGGCATGCCGGAGTCCTGCTGCACGACTAGTAGTGTCAGCGGAGGCAGTTCTTTGATGGTGCAGTATGACTGGATTGGCTCCAGCCAAGCCCCGAGCCCGCCCGTGAAAGCGCCGGTCACTTGAGCCATCTGACTATAGGTGATGTTCTGGCGAGACTTTGCCGCCCAGGCAAGTACGGCCCAAATCTGCGCAGAGCGTTCGGATGCTTTCATTTCGACTACCTGTGGTGTTTAGGATGCGTGAACGGCGGAGCGATTGTTAACGCCCAGGGATCATCCCGTGGTCGTCAACAACCATGCGACTCGCCCGGTCAGCGGTGCCTCACGCCGCCAGAATTCCCAGCCCTGTGCCACGAACCAAGGCTCGAGTTCGTGTCGCGGGGGCGCCGGTGGCTTCCAGCAGCCGTCATGGGACTGGCTGAAGAAGATCCCTCGTGATGCCAGGCGGTTCGCGGCCGCCTGCAAGGCAATTTTACGGTGTGCCTTCGGCCACACTGGAGCGTCTTACGCTCGATCACAAGGTCATACGGCCCGGGGCAACACGTGGGATCACAGAGGTCCCCGATGGCGAATTCCAGATGGCCGCTCGTCCCACCTGATCTCCCTCCAAGAAGACTTGCCAAGAATTCGTCCGGCGGCGCGGCTTCGCTGGCCACCTTCGCTGCCAAGGGGGAGATGTCTAGCGCGGTGACGTCACACCCGGCCCACGCAGCGCGCGCGGCTCCTGCGAGATGCCATTTCCGATGCACAGCCGCGTTCTCATAGTCGTCCGGCACCTCGGCGATCGTGACGATATCGATGTAGGCGCGATGACGCCGGTGCAACGGGCTACCCCGACCGGCGAGCCGCACGATCTCGGCGACATCCGCACCGCGAACGTCGACGACGTCCACGTCGATCGTGGTTCGAGCCACGCTGTAATGCTCGGTGAGAACGAAGCCGCCGAAGCAGTGCAGGTCACACTGAGACGACAGCTGCCGGTCGAGCGCTTCGAACAACGCGCGCCACGGCTCGTGCAGGGCCTGGCAGCGGCGTGAAGCCGGCCTCGGTGTAGAGTTCGATCTCCGGTGCAGGCTGTGGCCGGGGACGCCCTCGTCGGTTCCGGCCACCACGGCGACGCCGGCGTCGCCGAGCGCCTTCACGATCCGTAAGCCGCGCTCGACCCGCCGACGCGCCTCGGCCGGCGTCGATGTCCGCCGTGCCGGCATTCGAGAACAGCCGGTCGAGTGGCGGCGGCATCGTGGCGATGCCGGGCTGAAAGGCCGCGATCGGCGTGCCGGCCGCGTGCCCCAGCAGTTCGCCCCACGACTGCGTCGGATCCATCGACCGTGCCATGCGCCTTCAGAAACGCGATGGTCGTGGCCACGTCGGGACTGCTGGCCTCGCCGCGGATCGGCAGGTGCGCGATCTGGTCCATGCCGGCAAGGACGGCTTGTTCGAGCGTCATCGCCGCGGGCACATGGCCGGTCACCGTCATGCCGAGCCGGTGGGCCTCGGCGCAGATCGCCTCGACGACCGGCGGCGCCAGCTGGGTGTAGACCTTGATCTGCTCGAAGCCCGCCTGGTGATACTTGCCGACCGTCGCCGGCCTTCGTCCGGCGTCGTGGCCTCGTAGACACCGAAGGCGTTGGCACCGCCGCCGTCGATCAGGCCGGCCGCGAGCAGCCGCGGGCCCAGGGCTCGACCCGACGACACCGCGCGCCTCAGCGCGGTGATGAACTCGAACTCGTTGCCCATGTCGCGCACCGTGGTGACACCGGCGCCGAGGTAGACGGGCGCCCACTCGACCTGCGTGACGTGCGTGTGCATGTCCCACAGCCCAGGCACGATGGTCAGGCCGTCGGCGGGCACGACGGCGACGCCGCGAGGAATCGACACGCTGGCGCGAGGGCCTACGGCCGCAATCCGGCCGTCGTGGATCACGACCACCGCGTCGTGGATGGGGCGCCGTGCCGTCGCGTCCACGACGGTGGCGCCGACCAAGCGCGTAGTCGCCCTCATGAATCGGCCCGACCGCCGCCGTGATCGTTTCGAGGTCGCCGATGCGGTCGCGCGTCGCGCGCTCCACGAACTCGACGAGCGCCGGCTCGAGGTCCTCCCGGACTGCCTCGAAGCTCAGGCCGCCGGCCGCGTGATCGCGGCGGCGAGGGCGCCGGCCTGGTCGAGCCAGATCGTTTCCCGGCCCCAGACCACGCCGTCCACCACGTAGCGATCCAGGGCGACGCCGCGGATCGTGTCGCGCCCTCGCAGTTCGATGATGACGTCGTTGACGGGCAGTCCGGGCGCGGTCTGCATCACCCGCGGGCGGCCGTGCGCCTTCCAGTAGCGCAGCATCATCATCTGCGCGGAGAACGGGGCATAACCGTCGACCGTGTAGAACGCCGGAGTGACCGCGACCTGCTGCTCGCGGCCGTCGGCCCGGACCGTCGCCGTGGCGCCCTCGACCCCCACGCGCGAATCGACGTTCACGAAGCGGTAGGTCTTGCCCTTGGCCGTGAACGAGACCGGCGCGTAGCTCGGCCGTCGTCCGCAGCGCCGCCGTCAGCTGCACGCGGCCGCCGCGATCGGTGAAGTCGAAGTCCGCCGCCAGCGACAGCCCGCCGTCTTCCCGGCTGATGGCGTAGCGTTCGTAGCCGATCGCCTTCTGGACGTAGTGCAGACGCAGCACGCCGCGCTCGGCCACCGACGACGGCTGCTGCCATCCGCCTGATAGCCCGGCGACGAACAGGACGAGGGATATGGCGCGCACGGCGCGATCATAGCGCCGCCGCCGTGACCGACTTCAGAATCGCGTGACGCTGGACCTGACCGTGGCCGGCGCGCCGCTGGTCAGGTCCCCAGGCTTCACGCCGCGAAACGCATTCTCTTCCGCGGCGCCGTCAGCCGCGGCCTTCGTCACCGCGGTCACGAGCGCCTGGTAAGCGGCGGCACTTCCGGCGGTCAACTTCAGTTCGATGAGGCCGTCCGAGGCGATGGCATTGACCGAGTTGCCACCAGTCAGGTTAGTTATCTGGTAGCTGCCAGCGGGCAACGCCTTCTGCATCAGGATGACGGCACGAGCGGCGGCATGCAGGGCGCTGACGCGTCCATAGGCGCCGAAACTGTGGCCACCAGGGCCTTGGAACTCGACCCGCACGCCACCAGACTGCTGGGCGGATGCGGGCGTGGCGGCCGCGGCGAGAACGACGACGAAAGCAAGCGAATGAATCAGGCGGGTCATGATCGGACGCTCCGGGATTATCGGACGACTTCGCGCGTCCGCTTGCCAATCGGGCCGACGGACGGTGGCACGACGGTGCCATCCGCCGCGTGGAACCCCGACACGAGCAACGCCGCGGTGAGGACGCGATGCATGCGGGCCACTTCGGTGGCGGGCGCGCCGCGCGTGCCCCACTCCCAGAACGCATGTCCGCCGGCGCCGGCGGCCGAGGACGCCAGGGTGAACTGATAGGTGGGGACGCCGGTGTGCGCCGGGACGTTGTCGTTCAAGCTGCCCGACCCGGTGCCGACCATGGGTGAGCTGATGGTTCCCAGCTGGATGCCCGACTGCAGTCCCGCGTGGACCGCGGCGTTGTCAACGCTGTCGGCCACGAAGGCCGGCCGCAAGCCGTACCACATCAGCTCGAGGCCGATGCCTTCATCGCTGCCGTCCTTGCGGCCATGCCTGGCGTTCTCCGCGGACACGCCGGCCTGGAACGTGGGCTCGATGAGACGACGCATGTCCTCCAGCGTGTCCTTGCGCGTCGAGCGCATGTCCACTTCCAGCGAGCAGCTCGGCACGCCCATGCCCGGCCCCGGCGGCGGCTCGCAGCTGGCGCGGCCCACGGTGTAGGTGGTTTTCGGCGCGCCGTCTTGCAGGTCCGTCGGCGTCTTGACCTCGGCAATCTTGGCGATCGCCGCGGCCATGGCCGCAGGGGCACTGGGACCATTCGGGCGCGCGAACGGCGCCTTGAACTTCATCTCGAACCGGTAGCTGCCGACGAAGTTGACGATGCCGCCGCCCTCCAGACCGAAGTTGGCGACGATGTTGAGGGGGTTCGAGCCGGTGCCCGCCTTCTGGTCGAAGCCGTAGAGCTGCTTGACGCCGGCCAGGTTGCCCTTGCCCTCCTCCCCAGCGGTGCCGCAGATCCAGATGTCGTAGACCGGCTTGAGGTTGTGCTTCTTCATCGCGGCCGCGAGGACGAAGGCGTTGGACGTGCTCGGCATCATGTCGCCGTAGCCGGGCACGTAGATGCGCACGCCGCCGCCGGCTTCGGCCTCTTTGGCGTTGGCAAAGATCTTACTGGCCGTGGCGTACTTGTCGTTCTCGACGACCCGGCCTCGCGCATCGAACGACAGTTCGTCGGGAATCGCGGCCAACTCCTCGGGCGTGGCCACCACCGGCTGCGCGTAGGGCTGGAGCTTCATGCGGATGGACGGGTCACCCGACTTCGGCAGTTCTTCGGGGTTGACGACGTCGATGTGCCCTTCGACGAGCACCTTGGGAAACTGGCCCTGGTACTGTTGCGCGTCGGCACGGCCCGAGTACGAGCCCTTGATGACCACGCACGCGTTGTAGACGGGAAGATCATCGACGACGTTGGTGTCGCTGGCGGCGATGACCCCGTCGGCGCGCGTCATCACTTCCTCTGGGGAGAAGCCCCACTCGTTGACCAGCCGGCGATGAATCTCGGCCGCCTTCAAATGCTCCTGGCGCGGCGGCGAGGGGATGCGCACCAGTTCCAGGAACTGATTCCAGCGGGCCTTGGCGGCCGCGTCCGTGCTCTGGTCCTTGATCAGCGCCATCACTTGCGGATCGGTGGCGATCTTCTCGGCGGCAGCGACTACCGCTGCCGGAATTGTCGCTGGAGTCCCAGCCGGAGGGGCCGGGGAGGCTTGTTGTGACGCGCTGACGACGATCGTGGTCAGAATGATCGCGGCCGTTGCGACCAGCGCGCTGGGGTTGTGTGGGCGTCTCATCTTGTCTCCGACTGATGGCGAAACGCCTCGATTCTAAACCCGAAACGGTGACCTGGTGACTGGAGTCGTCCAGGCCTGTCCGCGCCGCTCACGGCGAGACCCGAATCTCGAGCGCGCTGATGAACCACTGGCAGTCGCTGGAGCTGTGCAGCTCCATGTCGTTCGAGTAGGTGATGTCGAAGGCGCGGGCGCCCGCCGTGACGATTACCGTCTGGCCGGCCGGCACCGGTCCGGTGGCGAACAGCTGCGCGAAGTAGTGCTGGCCGCCGGTGAGAATGTTGACGACCCGCGAGGTGTCGTCGCCGTCGCTCTCGAGCCGGGTGTGCGCCATCGCCGCCAGGGTTGGCTCTGGCACGTTCGGATGCAGCACGTCCATCATGAGCGAGCTGGTGTGGGCGCACCAGGCGTCGGAGAAGCCGAACTCGTCCTCGATGTTGATGGCGTGACGGTCGATGGTGCACTGCGCGTCGATCAGCACCTCGAGCACACCGGCGACCGGCGGTCTGAAGGCCACGGCGATCTGTGACTCGCCGAGCACCGAGGCCACGTTCCAGTTGCCGGCATCGTCGAGATCCATCGTGCACTGGTTGCCGACCAGGCCCGACGGTGGATGCAGGTGCATCGTGCGGTTGGCGCGGAAGTCGCCGGTCGTGACGATGTCTTCGTCGAACAGGAAGCCGAAGAACGGCGGCTGGTACACGAACCAGCGGTGCGGATCGTTCGGATCCTGCTCGAGATCCGGAATCTTGTCGGCGCCCCACGGCAGCGGGAAGCGATGCAGGGGCGACAGCTTGTCCCAGCGGCCGCGGTGGCTCGCCAGGTGATAACCGGTGGCCCGGTGCGGCGTCTGCGCCGAGCCCTCGAACTTCGCCGCCGCGCCGGAGAGGATGGCGCGCACCTTCGAGCGGCTGGCGCCGAGCCGCCGGATCAGCGCGTCCACCGACCGCCGGCTCTTGGCCTGCTGCTTTGCGTGATCGCGGGTCAGGCCGCCAGGCGGCTGGAAGAGGTCGCGGAAGGCGAGGCGCTCGCGCTGGAGGTCGGCCTGGAACTGCGTGTAGGCGCGGGCGCCGGCCAGGTTGCGGAGGCGGCGCTGCACGTCGTCGACGAGTTGCTCGGCCTGAGCCGCGCGGGCCTCGGCCGCGCGGTGGCGGCGCGTGCCGCGCGTGGCCAGGGCGCGTTCGGCGGTGGCGCGCTCGGCGTTCGAGAACGAGGGCAGGAACGGCAGACGGCTGCTGGTGCGATGGCTATGTGACATGAGGAGTCCTCTCGTGAACCGGGTCCACTAGAACACAGGCGACGTTCCGCGGCGGGTGCCCTCACCGGGCGTGACCGCAGGGCAGGGCTCGATGTGGTTGGCCTGTGTCCGCGCCCAAAATTTCGCCGACGAGCGTGGGTCGAGGCCGACCAGCGTCCACTCCGCCAGGCGCCTTGCGCCTGGCCGCCGCCTGACGCTACAGTGCGCGGGCGCCCATGCTGCTACGCCTCATCGCGGCCGTCGTCGCCGTCGGACTGTTCCAGGCGCCGCTGCCGCCGCCGCTCGCCACCCCGTGGTTCCGCAAGATCACCAAGACCGTGCCGCGCCCGCCGGGCCGCCTGCCCGCGGTGCCGCCCGGCTTCACCGTGGCGCTCTACGCCGAGCACTTGCGCATGCCGCGGTTCATGGCGCTTGCCGCCAGCGGCGACGTGTTCGTCGCGGAGCCGGCGCGTGACGCGGCCGCGGTCACGGTCCTGCGAGACGCCGACCGCGACGGCGTTGCCGAGCGCCGCGAGGTCTTCGCGGCCGGCCTGAACCGCCCGTTCGGGCTGGCGTTCTGGAAGCAGTATCTCTACGTCGGCAACAACGACTCGGTGGTGCGCTTCGCCTACGCGCCCGGCCAGCTCACCGCCAGTGCGGCACCCGAGAAGGTCGTCGACCTGCCGCCGAGCGACGCGGCGCTCGATCAGGACACCGCTACACGGCTCAAGATCGACATCAGCCAGACGCGCGGCTACAACCACTGGACGCGCAATGTGCTATTCAATCCGGCCGGCACGAAGATGTACGTGACGGTGGGCTCGGCCACCAACGCCACGCCCGAGGTCGACCCGCGCCGGGCCGCCATCAACGAGTACAACCCGGATGGCAGCGGACACCGCGTGTTTGCCAGCGGCTTGCGCAATCCGGTCGGCTTGGCATTCCTGCCCGGCACGTCCACCTTGTGGACGGCGGTAAACGAACGCGATCAGCTCGGCGACGACCTGGTGCCCGACTTCATCACCGCGGTGAGACCCGGCGCCTTCTTCGGTTGGCCCTACGCGTACATCGGCCAGCACGTCGATCCCACGGTCACGGCGTCCCGCCCCGATCTGGTGCGGACCGCCGTTGCGCCCGACGTGCTGCTGCCGGCGCACTCGGCGGCGCTCGGCCTGATCTTCTACACCGGCACGCAGTTCCCGGCGGCGTTCCGGGGCAGTGCCTTCGTGGCCCTGCACGGCTCGATCAACCGCTCCACGCTGTCGGGCTACAGTGTCGTCACCGTGCCGTTCCGCGATGGCCGGCCGGCCGGCTCGCCGCAGCCGTTCCTGACCGGCTTCATCGCCCGCGACGACGACGAGAAGGAGACGTGGGGCAAGCCGGTGGGCCTGCTGCAATTGCCGGACGGCTCGCTGCTCGTGTCGGACGATGCCGGCAACTGCATCTGGCGAGTCGCCTACACCGGCGGGCGCTGATCGGGAATCCCGCGGTCACGCCGGACGCGGTGGCGGGAACATGGGACGCCGTGATCCTCGCCACCAAGGCGCATCACACGGGCGCCGCAGTGCGCGGACTGGCACGTCACGTGGGCACGCTTTGTCTCGACGATGGCGCTGCCCGCGGTCGTGATCGCCCACAGTGGTCGGTCGGTCCTTCATAATCTCGGCCTGCGGCGCATGCGAGGCAACGGCCTGATCCGCGATGCCGACGCAGAACGCACTGACCGTGAGCGGCGTGCCACTTCTGTAACCGGGCCGTAGGGAAGCCGCAGCCGTGCGGACCGCGAGCACCTCGATTCCATATCGGAGCAGATTGGTGTCCAGCCCCGGGCCTCGCGCCAGCGCGACGACGTCTTCACGATCGTGGCCAGGGGTGCGGGCACGGGACGTTCACCTCGCTCCAGCAGGCAGACGTGCCCCTGCGAGACGCCGAGCGGCGGCCGGTGGCTCCCGCCACAACGCGCGCCCGCGGTTGGTCATCGCAAGATCCCGCAGCGCAGAAGGCGTTCTCGAAGGGCCCAGCAACATACTTCGGCCGACAACAGCAAATCGGTATATCCGTGTGTTAGGCTGCGCACCTTATGGCGCTAGCGCCCGACGACCTGCCGCTGTGGCTCGCTGGGCCGGTGCTGCGGCGCGTCGAAAGCGACCTCGTCTGCGTGTGGATCGCGACATCGCAGCCATGCAACGCTGTCGCTGCTGTTGTTCGACGGCGGAGACGTCGCGGCGTCTGACACGCCGCTCGGTGACCAGCGGGCCGAGTGGGCGTCGGCAGTGCAGCCGACACTGGCCATCGGGCCACATCTCCACATCCTGGCCATCACGCTCGACCTGCGCACGCCCGGCGGCAACGCCGTGCGCTCGAACGGGGCGCTGCTGCCGAACCGAACCTACTCCTACGACCTGAACTTCTTCACGCGCGCCGACCCCACCACCCGGCACTCGCTCCTGACGGAAGGCCTGCTCGACGACCCGGTCCCGCTGGGCTACGACCGCGGCGAACTGCCCAGCTTTCTCACGCCGCCGATCGAGCGCGACGCAGCTGGTCGATCATCCACGGGTCCTGTCGCGAGATGTTTGCCGCGTCGCCGGTCGAGGACGACCCGGCGCTCGACCCCGTTCCGTTCGAGCCGCCAGAGGGATGGCCGACCGCGGAGGTCACGCCCGACGACCCGGCGCCGGTCTTCGACCCCGAGACCGACGTGTTTCCGTCAGACGCGTATCCGGCCTTTCCGAAGCGCGACGGCATGCTGTGGGTCGACGCGCTCATCGACCAGCGCGCCTCGCTGCCGCAGTTCCGATTCGCGGGTCGTCCCCATCAGCTGTTCCTGACCGGCGACCAGATCTACGCCGACTCCATGTCGGCGGCGATGCTGCCGGTATTGAACCACGTCGGCCGCGTGCTGGTGGGCGACGAGGACCTGGGCTCGAGCCCGCTCGACGAGACAACGGTCGCCGCGACGCTCGAGAACTTCCCGCCGGGCTTCCGCCGCGGCGCCGCCGTGCGCAGCGCCGCCTTCTCGATGGGCGGCGGCGAGTCTCGCACGTGTTCTCGTTCGGCGAGTTCATCGCGCACTACTTGCTGGCGTGGTCGCCGGCGCTCTGGAACGACACGCTCTGGCCGGACAAGCTCTGGCCCGAGGCCGACGTCTTCAATCCCAGCGCGATCCCGATGCCGGAGGACTGGTTCCTCGATTGGACGTTCTCGGACGAAGTGGACGCGGGACCCGACACTGCCGAATTCAAGACGCTGAAGGAGCAGTCTGCCGGTGCCCGGTTCGCCCCAACCAGACGCACGGAGCGCGACCAAATGGAGTGGTTCTTCCGCCAGCGGCGCGACTGGCTGGCCTCGAAGTACTGGTCTCCGGAGCACTTCAAGTGGTGGTCGACGCCGCTTCCGCGCCGGCCTGCCCCGCGTGCGCCGTGCGCTGGCCAACGTGCCCACCTACATGATCGGCGACGACCACGAGATCACCGACGACTGGTACACCAGCCGTCAGTGGCGCGAGCGCGTCTTCTCGCGCACGCTCGGCGTCGACATCATTCGCAACGGCGTATCCGCGTACGCGGTGATGCAGGCGTGGGGCAACGACCCGCGCCGCTGGGCGCAGGGCCCAGAGGCGAGGCTGCTCCAGGAGATCAGCGCCTTCATGGCGCTGACCCCGGAGGCGCGCCGCACGTCGGCCGACGCGCTGCACGAACTGCTCGGACTGCCGCGGCCGGAACCGGCTCCGGGCGATCCGCCGCGGCCCACGCCGACGTTCCGCCCGCTGGTCGAGTTCTCCTACCAGGTCGAGGGCCCCTGTCACCGCGTGTTGGTCGTAGACGGGCGCACCAAGCGGCGCTTCCCCCATCGCACCTCGGCGGCCGGCGGCATCGACTACGAGGGTGGGAATGCGCTCCTGCCCGATGACGTCCAGCCCACGGGCTTACCGGGAGAACAGAGCTTCGGGCTGTTCGGCGACTCGCCGATGTCGGCGGCGCTGCCCCTGCCGCCGATCGGCGACACAAAACTTACGCTGGTCGTCCTGGCCGTGCCCGCGCTGGGCCCGGAGGGCATGGAACTGGCGCTGGTCCCACTGCAGCGGCTGGCGCGGATGCTGTTGGACGTCGATGCGGAATCGTGGGCCTACGAGCCGGGCACCTACGAGGCATTGCTCGCGGCGCTCGCGCGCTACCAGTCGGTGGTGGTGCTGTCGGGTGACATTCACGCCGGCTTCACGGCCTTCGCCGACTACTGGTCGGCTGCGCCCGGCGAGCCGGTGCGCACGGCGCGCATCGTCCAGTTGGTGGCGAGCGGACTGACGAAGGATTGGGGCTCATACGGTCCTGCCTTCATCGGTCACACGCTCTCGCACGAGATCTTCGAGTCGGGAACGACGCCGACGCAGCCGCTGGCTGAGCGCGTCGGATGGGGCACGCCGCTGAGGCAGGTGCCGGTGGAGCCGCCGACGCTCGGCGACCTCGTGACGCTGCCGGCCGGGCAGGTGGCCCACCCGACCTATCGCGCGCGGCTGCGGATGCGCGCGCCAGTGGTGCCGACGCACGGCTGGCCGGCGGGCACCACCGAGGCCCGCGATCCGCACTGGGCGTGGCGTGCCTCCATGGTGCGCGACGAGCGCGAGGAATTCGCCGCAACGCCGTCGACCGTGAGCCGCTGGACGCCGGTCACTCTGCCGCCGGATCCGCTGGCGCCGTCGGACGTGGGCTGGCACGCAACTGCCGCGCGCCGCATGGCCTACGGGCGCGTCTTCTGCTTCTTGCCGAACGTCGGCGTCGTCACCTTCGAGAAAGACCCGAACGACCCGGCTCAGTGGGCGGTGCGTCACGTGCTGGCCGGCGAACTGCCGGATGCTGCCCGGCACGGGCAACACGCCGGCCTTGCTGCAGCCGTTCATCGTGCACAAGGTGTCGCTGACCCCGCCGGCGCCGACCACCTGGCTGTCGGACCGGCCCCGCATCGTCGACGACGGCGGCTGGGGCAGTGACGACGCGGATCCGGCGTTCCAGCTGCTGCTGCACGCGCTGCCGCGGCTGTGGGAAAGTGCCGCGGGCTTCATCGGCGCCGATGGCATTTTCTCCGGCAGCCCGCCCTTCATCGACGACATCGCGCGCGAAGCCCTGCTGGCTGACGCCGCGGATCGGATTGGTCCACGGTTCCGGCGCAAGGTTCTGCGCGACCTCGGACGGTACGCGGCGCTGTCCGACGCCGACCTCGACGCCGTGCCGCAGAGCGAAGTCGACGCTCAGATCCGCCAGCTGGGCAAACTCGATCTCGCCCGCGAGATGCGTGCGGTGCTGCGCCCGGACCTGGAGCGGTTGCTGCTCTACCACCAGTCGCTGCCCGATCCGGCGGCTCGCCTCGACGATTTGTTGCTGACGGCCTGCTCGGAGTGGGTCTACGACCACAACGCCTTCGTCAGCACCCTCGCGGGGCTGCTTGCGACCTTCCGCGCGCCGATCACGAAACACGTGCCGGTGCTGTCGCACCTGCTCGAGGGATTGTGGTCGCTGTGGCGCGACAAGACCGACGCCGAGCACTGGAATCAGATCACGACGCCGCCGTGGCTCGGCGGGCTGATCGGCATCCCGCCGCGGATGCTGCGCTTCGTGCGCGCAGTTGCTCAGTGAGCTGACCATCGGCGTCATCGAGGATCACGACCCGCGGCCGATCAACAACGCGCCGGTGATCTTCTCGCCGGAACTGATGCTGGCCGGTCTCGGCATCGCGCTCGGCTCGATCACCGGGAATCGCCGGCTGACCTTCGTCTCCGGCTGGGAAGGGCCGGCGCGCGTGCCCGCGCCCGGCACGCGCAACACGGTGACGACCGCCGAGGTGCTGGCGCGGCAGACCATGAGCCTGCTGATCCATCCAGGCGCGACGCAGCGCTACCAGCTGCCGGCGCGCAAGCTGTCGTTCACCATGGTGCCGGCGGCGAACTCGGTGGAGCCGGGACGGCTGTTTGCGGGCTGGGACGGCGGTCTGCTCTTCGAGGAGCAGCTCGGCGCCGGCCTGCACGCACGCATCGAGACGGAGGGACGCGGCTTTCTCGAGCAGCCCTGGGCCTTGCAGACGCCGCGCGGCGCGCCGGGCACGCGGCTGTCGCTGAAGCTGCTCTACCCGATGACGATGGCGCCCCTGCCGGGCCTCATCGGTACGACTGACGCCGTCGGTGGGCGGTCTCGATGGCCTTCGTCGGCGTGCCTACGGCCGAGAGCTCGTCGTTCCAGCTGCGGCTGGCGCTGAACGACAAGGAAGATCGCATCGCCTTCCGGCCGGGCGACGGCCTGCTGCAGCAGTTGCTCCCGACCGACGGCATCAGCCTGCCGCTGGACGCCGCGATCACCTGGTCGCCGTACGGCGGCTGGAAGTTCGTCGGCCTCGGCGAGCTGGCGCGGGGGCGTGGCCGTGCCGCCGGCGACGGGGCAGTCGTCCGCGACGCCGTCGCAAGCCGCGACCACGGTGGTCACGCCGCTGAACCAGAAGCTGGGTCCGATCACGCTGCACGAGCGGCGCCTCGAGGTCACGACCACGGCGATCCCGATGATGCTGACCGACAAGAACGTCGGCGTGCGGGTCACGGTGGCCGTGAGCGGCACCCTGTCGCTCAGCATCAAGGCCGCGCGCCTGACGTTCACGGGCGTAGGCCTGGTGTGGCGCATCCCGATCGGCGAGGACGTCGAGGCCGTCGAGAATCCGATCGACCTCACGCCGCCGAACGGCGTGGCCGTATCGGTCAACGCGCCATCGATCTCGGGCGGGGGATTCCTTCAGCGCATCGCGGCCGCTGATGGGCGCGTCACCTGGCGCGGCGGCCTGGCGCTGCGCTTCGCCGACAGCTTCGAGCTGGCCGCCTTCGGCGTGATCGAGTTGGGCGGCGAACCGGCCGTGGACGTTCCTGCTCTTCGTCACCGTGCGCTTCACCCCGCCCTATCAGCTGGGCTTCGGCCTGAAGCTGACCGCGGTGGGCGGGCTGCTGGCGCTCAACCGCACCATGGCGGTGGAGGCGTTACGCGACGCGGTGCTGGGCACGCCTGGTGCGCTCGATACCGCGCTCTTCTCGGACCGCCCCGAGGAACAGCTGCCGGTGGTGCTGCCCATGGTGGACCGGTTCTTCCCGCTGGCCGAGGGGCATCAGGTGGTGGGACTGCTGGTGGAGATCGAGTGGCGCGCCGAGACCGGAACGCTCTTCGGCCATCTGCGCGGCGTGCTGCTGGCCGAACTCGAGAACGTCCAGTTCGCGCTCTACGGCACCGCGCAGCTGGGTCTTCCCACCCTGACGCAGGACCACATCCTGCGCGTTCGGGCCGGGCTCGAGGCCGTCTACGACTACCGCGCCAAGTTCGTACGGGTGTCGCTGGCGCTCACCGAGGCCTTGCTATTCAAGCGCGTCCGACTGACCGGCGGCGCTGCGCTGCTCATCCGGTGGGGCGCCCGCGACGAATTCGCCTTCACGCTCGGCGGCTTCCACCCGTCGTTCCGCCCGTTCATTCCGGAGGGCCTGCGCGAGCCGGCGCGGCTGGGTGCCACGTGGCATCCGCACGAGCTCGTCAACTTCAACCTGCAGAAGTACTTCGCCGTCACCAACACGAGCCTGCAGTTCGGCTACTCGGCGCACGTCGAGATCGGGGCGAGCTGGGGTGGCCTGCGCGCCGACGCCGACTTCAACTTCCTGGTGATGCGCCAGCCGCGGCCGCTCTTCGAAGTGGACCTCCAGATCCGGGTGACGGCCCATATGTTCGGCTGCGATCTGTTCAGCGCGGGCTTGAAGGGCGCGATGCGCGGCCCGGATCCCTGGACCATCGAGGGGAGCATCTACTGGGAAGTGTGCGGCGTGGACATGTCCAAGGACTTCGGCCCCTATCACTGGGGCGACGACCTGGGCGAGATCTCGTCGGCGCAACAGCAGGCGCGTCAGGTGATCGGCGATGCGGTGGCCGATCCGGCCGGCTGGTCGCTGCGGCGGGCGTCTGGCGCCACCGTGCGACTGCGCGCCGGGGCCAACGACGCTCTGGCCCCGCGCGATCAGATCGATGTGCGTCAGAGTCAGTTGCCACTGGGCATCGCGCTCGAGGTCTACGACGCCAGCGGTTTGTCGGATGCCGGGACGTGGCGCCTGGTGGGCACCAACGGCGTCGCCAAGCTTGAAGACCTGACCGACGTGTTTCCGACGCGGCGCTATCTGCGCAAGCCGCCCAAGGAGACGCCGTTCCGCGGTGGGCTGGTGTGCGGGGCCCGCTTCGGCAGCACCGCGTGGAGCGTCGCGCCGGGAGCAGCGGTGGCGAGCGACGAATCACTGACTGAAGACAGGGTGATGGACAGCCTGATGGCGCCGCCGCCGCAGCCGGCCCCGCACACCCCGCTGAACATCGGACTCCATTTCGCCGAGGCACTGCAATTCGCCGGGCCGACGCGGGCCAGCGAGCGGAAGTGGACGCGCCACGCCATGGTGCTGGAGGCAGCGCCATGAATCTCTTCTTTCTGCCGTTCGTGCGTCAGGGACTGACGCCGATAGCCAACGCCGGGGCCAGGGCGCAGGTGTCGGTGGCGTTCCGGCTCGAGTCGCCGGGACAGCCCGCGCGCGATGTCGCCCACACCTTGCCCCTGCTCGGCCCGGGCGATGTGGTGGCCATCGAGCCGCGCCAGATTCTGCGCGTGTCGCCGGCCGCGGGTGCCAATGCCGCCGAGCCCGACTTCTTTCCGCTGATCGAGTTCGATGCCCCCGAGTTGCCCTGGGCCTACAGTCCTACGCTGCCCGCGGGGTCGCGCCTGCCGCCGTGGCTGGCGCTGGTGGTGATCGAGGAGGACGAGGCCCTTCGCCTGGAACGCGGCACACAGGGACAGAGTCCGTGGATCCTGCACCTGTCTGCCGACCGTGCGCGACATGAGCTGCCGGACTTGGCCGACGCCGCGACGTGGGCGCATGCGCAGGTGGCCTGCGACACCTCAGATCAGATCGCGGCGACCCTGGCCGCGCGGCCCGATCACAGCTTGTCGCGTTTGCTTGCCCCGCGGCGTCTGCAGCCGAATCGCGGCTACGTGGCGGCCGTTGTGCCCACGTATCTCTCCGGCCGACTGGCCGGTCTCGGTGAGGATCCCACCGGGCATCCGGCGCTCGTGACGGGGCTCGAACCCGCCTGGAGTCCACTGGATACACCGACGCGACTGCCGGCCTATCACGCGTGGCGCTTCCGCACCGGTGAGGCGGGCGATTTCGAGTCGCTCGCGCAGCGGCTGCAGGCGGTGACGCTGGACCCCAAGGGTGAGGTCACGCCGCTGCATCTCTCGCTGCCGAGCGGCAACGGCGCGCTGGCCGTCGATTGGCAGGCGCCGTTGCGCGCGCCGGGCCAGGGGGCACAGCGCGAGAGTCTTCCGGCGGTGGCCGTCACCGAGATTCGCGCTGCCTTAGAGGGCGGCACCAACCCGCCCATCCTCGGTCCGTCCTACTTCGGCGAGCCGTGGACGGAGTCGCGCGTGGTGACGCCGATGGCCTCGTGGGCCGTGGCGCTGAACCTCACGCCGATGCTGCGCGCGGCGGCCGGCCTGGGCGCTGACGTCGTGCGTGCGGAGCAGGACGATCTGGTCGAGGCCGCGCGGGCCCAGTTCGACGCGTTCACCAAGGCCCAACGCGAGGGCCGGCGCCGGCAGCTGGCCTTGGCCTTCGTCAACAGGGTCGCGCAGCGCCTGGCCACCGCGCCCGTGACCGAGCGTCGGCGAGTCACCGCGCCCCTGGTCGCGCGCCAGCGGCAGGCGAGCGACCGAGGCGCCTACACGATTGCCGGCCGGCGCATCGTGCGCAAGACGTGGAAAGGCGTGAAGGGCCCGGGACCCGCGCCTGAGTCAGCCGGCCCATCGCCAGCGGTCATCGCTCCCGTGCGCCTGGCGCCGCTGGTCACCAGGCAGCCGGTGGTCGTGCCCCCGCCGCCGGCTCGCTCCGACGCCGCTGCCATCCCGACGGGTGCGTTCACGCCGCGCTTCTCGCGCCCGATGAGTGAGCCGCTGGCCGAGCGCTTCCCGGAACTGATGCTCCCGGGGCCCGGGTCGATTCCCGCCGAGGGTGTGGCGCTCGTCGAAGCGAACGCCGCCTTCGTCGAGGCGTTCCTCGTCGGCGCGAATCAGGCGCTGAACTTCGAGCTGCTGTGGCGCGGCCTGCCGGCGGACCGGCGCGCCACCGCGTTTCGTCGCTTCTGGGGCCGCACCGACGATGGCGACGACATCGACGACCTGTCCACGTGGTCGCTCGACAGCACCGCCGGCAGCCACGTGCGTGGCGGGGCGTCGCTCGTGCTGCTCGTGCGTGGCGAGCTGATCCGTCGCTACCCGTCACTGACCATCGCCACCGTGCCCGCGTCGTGGAACGCGAACGAGTCACGATCGCCGGTGGCCGACGCCGCCGGGCTGCGGCGGCCCGCCTTCCGCGGCCGCATCGGCGAGGACGTGCTGTATGCCGGCTTCGCCGGCATGACGGCGGAGGCGGTGGTGGGCTCTCCGGTCAAGGCCGACAACCAGCCGGGGCGCTTCTTCCTGCTCGCCGAGAACCCCGGCGACCCGCACTTCGGCCTCGACCCGGACGGCGGCACCACTCCGCCGGCGCGGGCCACACTCAGCTGGACGCAGCTGACGCTGGCGGCCGACGCGGCCTACGCGTCGCTGCCGGGATTTCCCGATCGTCACCGATGCCAACTTCAATCCGGCGTCCGCGACGGCGGCCACGATGGCGAACCTCGTCCGGCAGCGTCCCTTCCGGGCCTTCATCCACGCGTCACTGCTCGTGCGACCCCCAAGCTGATGCCCGTCGATCCCATTCGGCTGCAGCCGTTCTTCGAACGCGTCACCAGCGCCAGCGCCACTCACGACACGGCGCTGCGCGCGCAGGCGGTGGCCACGCGGGCGCTGGCGCTCGACCCGGCGAGCCCGCAGTTGCGCGCCCGTGTGCGGGCCGCTACCGACGCCGTGGCCCACGCGCGCACCGCGATCGAGCAAGCCCGGCGCACGCTCGATCGCGAACGGCTACGCGATCTCGACGGCGTGCTCACGAGCAGCGACTTGCTCGGTGCCATCCCGGGCTCGCAGGTGCTGGGGTTGTTCCCGGTGACGCTGGAGGCGCGGCTCGACCCGGGGCGCCTGCGGGTGCGCGTCTGGCCCGACGCCATCGCCACCGCCACGCACGACCCGCGCCTTACCGCCCACGAGCACGACGCCGCGACGCACTACTGGCGGGGCGAGGCGGCGGCCACGAGCGACGCCGAATCGCGAATCGCGTGGCGCGCGCTGGCCGACGCGATTGGCGTGACGCGCGCGGCCTGGGCGGCCGATCAGCTGACGCCGTCGAACCGTGCTGTCCTCGGCCCCGGCGTCGAGCCGCAGTTCCCCGACGTCGCGCTGCAGGACGACGACGCGCCGTTCGTGCCCAGGGCGAGTGTTCTGCCCGACCGGTGGATCGTGATTGGCATCAGGCAGGGAACGAAGGTGCTGGAGCAGGTCGGTGCCGCGATTCCGTACGATCTGGCGATCGGGCTCGACACGACGCCGAGCGAAACGCAGGGACTCACCAATCAGGAGGGCAGTCCCATCCAGCTGCCGCCGCGGATGCGGTGGCTGACCGACTTCGCCGAGGCAGTGAAGGTGGGGATGGCGCTCGACCTCGCGCTGGCGCCAGACGTCGAGGGGTTCGACGAGCTGTTCGTGGTCGGCGTCCGGCTCACCGAAACACCGCAGCACAGCGCCGCCACGACGTTGGCCGACTTGTTCACCGGGCATCGCTTCAGCCGCGGTCTCGCCTTCGTGCCGCAGAATACGCCCACCAACAACAGCGACACCGGCGGCGCCGGCTTGCCGTCCAGCAGCGAACGCGTGGAGTACGCGTTCGACCTGGAGCGGCGGCCGCGCGTCTTTCCGCCGCTGGCGGCCAACGGCGTGGTCACGGCGCGGGCCCTGGGCATGGCCCCAGAGGTGTTCGCGTCGCTGCCCGGGTCGGGTGCGGTCGCCGCCGTGGCGGAAGAGCCAGTTGGGTTCGAGCCGGAACTCGCCGCCGCCATGCTGTCCGTGCTGTGGCCGACCAACGTGGGCGCGTTCGCCGAAGACTTCCTCGGGCTCAGTGCCGCCCAGGCGAACACGTTACGCATGTTCGCGATCGAATCCGTGCGGGCGTCCGGCCCGATTCCAGCCATCCGTGTCGGCCGGCAACCGTATGGGGTGCTGCCCGTCACGGGACTTTCGGACTTCGTGGCCGCCGCGTCCGAGGGCATCGACCCGACGGTGGTGCGTCTGCTGCGTGCCACTCGGACGTGGTTCGCGATGCGACGTCAGCCGCCCGTGTTCATCGGCGACACCGACGACGCGTTGCGTCAGCTCGGGCGGTCGGTGGCGCTCTATGCGGAGACGACGCCGCAGCTCGCGGCACAGCCCGAGCCGAATCGCTTCGAACGGCTCGCCACGACCCTGCAGATCGCGACGCGGCGGCAGATCGACGACACCTGGCGCACCGGCCCGATCGTGGCCGTGGGTGATCGCGAACCGCAGCCGGTGGCGGCGCCCGTCGTGGACGCGGCCACCCGCGGCGAGCTGGCGGCGCTGGCGGCCGCTGGGCCCCAAGCCTTGTTGGCCCGGCCCGTGCCATCGTCGCTGCTGGCGCGCATGGCGCGGCACGCGGCGCTGCTCGAGTGGAACCGGGTGGCGCGCGCTGCCGTGGAGGCGTCGCTCGACATCGCCTCCCGCCGCACCCTGCTGGTTCAGGCGCGGACCTCGGGCAGCGATGTCTATCTCCAGGTGATGGTGCGGGCGTTCTCGTCACTACCGCTCGACCCCGACGGCGGACCGCGGCCCCGGCCACAACCCGGCCCTGACGCCGACTCGCGACCGCACCCGTTCCCGGGAGGCGACCCGGAGATTAGCGCTGAGGAGCAGGCCCGCATCCGGGCACTGGTTGGCGTCTTGGACGCGCCCCGAGCGCGCCTTCCAGGCGCGGATCGCCTGACGGCATTCCGGGCCGCGCTCGCCCGGCTGGCGGAGTTTCCGGAGGCGCTCCTCGAAAGCGAGTGCTTCGGCGTGCTCGACGTGTGCAATCACCGCGTGGACGCGTGGTTCACGGCGCTCGCCACCCAGCGGCTCGCCACGCTGCGCGCGGTCTCTCCGGCCGGACTGGTGATTGGCGGCTGGGGCTGCCTGCAGGACGTGCGGCGCCACGACCCCGGTGACCCGCGACAGCGCGCCGAGTTCATCCACGCACCGACGCTGGACCAGGCCGCCGCGGCGGCCGTGCTGCGCAGCGCCGCGGTGCGGGCGGGCGACGCCAACAGTCATCATGCGGACGTCGATCTCTCGTCACGGCGCGTGCGACTGGCGCGCTGGATCCTCGAGGGCGTGCGCAACGGGCGGTCCCTCGGCGAACTGCTCGGCGTGCGCTTCGAGCGGGCGATACAGGGCACCGCCGGCGAAGCGCACCTGGCGACGCTCCGCGAGCAATTTGCGCCGCGCGCGGGATTTGGCGTGCTCGATGGCTTGAAGCTGCACCAGGCCGGCGCCGGCGCCGTCACCGACCCGGCCGTGCTCGTGGCCGCAGAGGGAATGGCGGACACGCTCGATGCCGTGGCTGACGCGCTCACCGCCGAAGCCGTCTACCAGATCGTCAAAGGCAATCCTGAAAGCGCGCTCGCGACCCTCGAGCGCATCGCCAAGGGCGAGGAGCCGCCGGTGCTCACCGTGACCCAGTCGCCGACGCCCGGCATCCGGCTCACGCACCGCGTGGCCGTGGTGCTGGCCGCAGACGCCGCGGCGCCCGGGTGGCCGGGCGCGGCGACGCCGCGCGCGAAGGCCGAGCCACTGCTCGACGCGTGGTGCGGGCTGATGCTCGGCCCGGCGTCGGCCATCGCGCTGGTCGTGGAGCACGGCGCCGGCACGAGCGCGGTTCCGCTGCCGGCGCTGAAGATTGCGGCGATCGACGTAGTGATGGCGGGCCGCGGCGAGGCGTCCGAGCTGAGCGAGCGCGTCGTGCGCGCGGCCCAAGCAGATCAGGCCGGGCTGGTGGAACCGCGCGTCCGCACCGATCGCGCCTGGCGCGACCTGATCGGACTGTGTGGTGCCGTGGCTGAAGTGATCACGCACGCGCGTCCGCTCGGCGCCGACGCGTTCGAAGAGCCGAGTGCGCTGCCGGCCGCCCAGGACGAGGCCGCCGGCGACTTGCCGCAACGGGTCACCGAGGCCGACACGACTTTGGCCGCGCTGCGCGACGTGGTCGCGGCCGGCGATGACGCGGCCGGCGTGGCGCTGCACGCTGCCGCGTTCGGCATCCGCGTGCCGGACCTGGCCTTGTCCGGCGATATCTCCGCCGACCATCGCGCGGCGCTGCGCGCGGCAATCGAGGGACGGCTGCTGGCGGCGTCGTCGGGCACGCCAGGCGATCGCCTCCGGGCGTTGTTCGGCGGCGACCTGCCCGGCGTCGTCACGTTCACGCCGCGGGATCCGGCGACGCTGAGCACGGCCACCGATCCACCGCCCCCGAGCTTGTTTGGGAACGAACCTGCGGCCCCCGCGGCCTGGCTCGACGCCGCGGGACGCACGCATGCGCCCGTGGCGCGCCTCACCGAGGTGTTCCTGCGCCGCGAAGCGCAGGGACGGCCACTGGAACCGTTGCCCGTGGCGCAGGCGCCGTTTGCGGCCGGCGACCGCTGGATTGCCACGTCGTTCACCGGGACCGGCGGCCGCGCTCCTGTCGGGCGGCTCTCGGTGGTCATGCATGCACCACTCGGTCTCGCGCCGGCCGCCCCGCTAGGTGGTCTGCTGATTGATGCCTGGACCGAGACGGTGCCGACCGACACCCGCGATACGGCCATGGCGCTGCGCTTCAACAACGCCAGCACACGCGCGCCGCAGGTGGTGCTGCTGGGCGTGAGCCCCGACCCTTCGCGCCCCTGGACCGTCGACACCTTGGTGGCGGTGCTGCGCGACACGATGGCGTTCACGCGGCTGCGGATGCAGCCGTCGACGCTGCTCAGCCAGGCGGGC
Organism: uncultured Acidobacteriota bacterium; assembly: GCA_963834325.1. Classification (GTDB taxonomy): domain Bacteria; phylum Acidobacteriota; class Vicinamibacteria; order Vicinamibacterales; family UBA2999; genus CADEFD01. Next base: position 600,186 of record CAWIBL010000011.1, on the reverse strand, counting down.
CACACGCCGCTCGTCTTACTGGGCCAACGCCCCGGCGCGTCGAAGATGTCGTTCTCCGTGGAAGGCTGACGATGAACACGTTTCCGACCTGGATTCGTCTGCATCCCTCACCGGTGGACGAGACGCTTGCCATTGCCGTGCAGGCGCGCCTCCACGACCCGCTGTGGCTGCTCGGCCGGCAGTGGCAGTTCGGCGAACTGCGCCACGACGGCGGGGCCACGCCGGTGGACGTGCGCGTCGAGGGCGCGGTGGCGCCGTTGGCCCGGTTGCGCGGTGGGGGCGCGGACGTCACGACCGGACGCCCGACGGCCATCACCGCCCGAGGCACTCCGCTCGAGGCGCTGGTCGAGCGGGAAGTGATCCGCGAGCAGGGCGCGGAGCAGCTGCGGCTCCGGTCCGAGGCCGGCCTCCACCTGCTGCGCATGCTGCGTGCGGCGGGAGTCGCCGAGGCTCGCGTCGCGTTCTGGATTGCAGAGGGCGAGTTCTCGCTTCCGGCCGACGCCGTGCTGGACGGCCCGGGCCGCGCGTGGTTGGAGATGGTGCAGGGCCGGATCCCGGACGGCAGCCGCTTGCCTGCAACCATCAGCGCGCGTATGGCCGCGGGTGGCAGCACGCCGCCGATCGATCCGGCCGAGGCCACCGTGCTGAGGGCGTGGCTGGCGTGGGCGGGCGACCGTTTCGAGCTGCCGGCCGCGGGGCCTGCGACCTGGTCACCCGAGCACATGGAGTACGCGTTCTCCGTGGCGGCGCCGGGGGCCAACGGCGAAGTCGTGCTGAATGCGCCGGAATACGTCGAGGGGAAGCTCGAGTGGTACCACTTCGAACAGGGCAGCGGCACGCTGGGCGTGACCGAGCAGCCCACCGTGCGGCGGGCGTTTCGTGTGCCGGCGCCGCTCGACTTCGCGGGCATGCCAAATCCACGCTTCTGGACGTTCGAAGATTGATCGGTGCAGTTTGAACTCATCGACGTGCTCGCCAATCCTGACATCGAGCCGTCGCCGGCCACGATGATGGTGCTGGACTTTGCCCTGAGCTACAGCGACGACTGGTTCCTGGTGCCGATCGTGCTCGACGCCTGGTCGCTCTTCGACGTCACCGTCGTGGCGGTGACGGACGTGTTCGGCGAGGTCACGGTGGCGGCGCATCCGGCCGGCCGCTGGAACCTGTTCCGCTTGGACGTCGCCGGGCAGGAGACGGCGCTGTCGAATCTCTTCGTCACCGCCGGCCCGGCCGACGCCATCGAGGGGCCCGCGCTCGAAGAGGTGCACTTCCTCGCGGACGAAGTGGCCAACGTCGCGTGGGGCGTCGAGCGACGCGTATCTGACGCCCTTGGGCGAGGAGCCGACGCTCCGGCCGTGCCGGCGCCCCCGACAGCGCCGACGCCGACGGGACTGGTCTGGACCCTGACGCCGCCGCCGCCGCCGGGCAACTGGTTCCCGTTGCTGCCGGCCACCGTCGGGCGCCTGGCGCTTGGCGCGCTGTGGTCGTCGCGCACGCAGCAACCGGCGGGGCAGATCCTGGAGGAACTGCGAGCGTCGCACGGCTTGCTGCACCAGTCTGAAGTGCCACCGGAAGGTGTGCAGGTCACCCGGCGATGGCAGTCGGCGCGCGCGATCGACGGCTCGCTCCACTTCTGGGTCGGGCGCAACAAGACGCCGCGTCTGACGGACACCGCGCCCGCGCTGCGCTTCGACGTCGTGGACTACCGTAGGTGACGGCTGAGACCGCGCGAGCCGAGCACTCCCCTCCCGTCACGAGGCCAGCGCGGACCGCAGATGTGGCCACACCATGTCATGAGGCTGGCATTGCCGAGACCGCCGAACAGCAGAAACGGTGCGAGCCGCGACTGGAATTGTCACATCGGCGTGACCCTGCCGCGCCCGGTTACGCGCTCCGCGGCAATGCCCGCACCTTCGGGCGTACCCCTCGCGCCTGTGCCGCGTGCCACAGGTCCCATTTGGCCTGGAGCCGCAGCCAGATCTCGGCGTCCCAGCGGGTCAGCGCTTCGAGCAGCAGTGCCGTGTCGGCGCTCACCGCGCGCCGCCCCTTGACGATGGCGTTGAGTCGTTGGAACGGGATGCTCATCCGTGCGGCGGCCTCGACCTGCGACACGCCGAGCGGCTCGAGAAACTCCTTCAGGAGCATCTCTCCGGGGTGCGTCGGCGGGCGACTTGTCGGCAGCATAATTGGACCTCAGTGGTAGTCGGTGCAGCGGACGTCGTGGGCATCGGTCCCTTCGAACCGGAAGATCACCCGATACTGGTCGTTGACCCGGATGGCGTGATACCCGGCCAGAGCCCCCACGAGCGCGTGGAGGCGGTTGCCGGGCGGGATCTTCAAGTCGTCGAGTCGGATCACGGCGTCGATCTGATCGAGCTTGCGGCGAACCGCCGGCCAGAGCTCCAAGGGAATTCGTCGCGCCGCCTTGCTGTTGACGCCGTTCCAGATGTCCCGGGTCGCGCCGTCGCCCAGCGAGCGATTCACCCGCCCATGACGCTTTCGCCAGCTCGAAGTCGATCGACACCGCATCGCCAGATACGGGGCCAGGCGCCCAGGCGAAGGGGATTTCCGCGCCCAAACTGTTCAGCCCGTCAGGGAAAGCGCGCGAACGAGGGGGGTCAGCGCTGAGCCCCGGGAACCGGCGCGACTACCGGCCGGACACCGGGCCAAACGCCGGCGGCGGCTTCCGGTGCCCGGTCGCCGACTCGTACGCCGTGCCGATGCGGATGAGCGTCGACTCATCCCCCTGCCCGGCAAAGAAGGTCAGCGCGATAGGCATGGGGTGAGGGAGCGAGGTGCGCGGCGTGCCTTCTGGGATCACCGACACGTAATCGGTGCGGTCGGCGTTCAGGGCGTACGTCGGCTCGACGACGACGTCGCTCGTGCCGGCCGGCACGACCACACGAGGAATCTGGAAGAACGGCGTGATGCCGTCGAGGCTGTTGATGCCGACGCTCGGACCCTGGATCTTGGGCGTCGGCACCGTGTTCTCAGGGTGCACGAACGCCGCGATGCGGTTCTCGCGCATCATGCGCTGCAAGGCCAGCCGCCCGACGTAGCTCCGGGCCACGTGCTCGGTCTTCCACGGCGCGTCGTGCGATGGCAGCGCCAGCCAGTTCTCGGCCCCCGCGCGGGAAGCGTCCTCGCGGAACTTGGCATGTCGGTATCCAGTCGGCCCAGGTCTTGATCGTCGCGTCACCTCGGGCGGCGAGATAGCGATCGATGTCCATGGCGACGTCGCCGCACAGGCCCGTGTAGCAGCGCTCGATGCCGTAGGTGGCGAAGTTCGTGAGGTCGATGGCGGGCGTCAGCGGCGCCTGCCGCCGGCTGAGCGCCAGCAGGTACGCGTAGGACGTCACGTCGTGTCCGGGGACGGCGAACAACAGCTGCCCCTTCGCGTCGCGGCGCGTGAACACTTCCGGCAGCAGCCGCGGCAGCAGCTCCGACAGCGCGTCGGCGAAGGTGTAGGTGACGTCGGACACCTCCGGATCGTCGGGCACTTTCGCCGCGCGCGTCTCGACCAGCTCGGCGCCCAGCCGGTCGCGCAGCACGGTCTTCATCTCGCGATCGAGCGCGTCGGGAATCGCCTCGTGATTCGGCGTCGCCTTCACCATGTGCTCGCGCAGGATGGCGATGCGCATGCCCTGAAGCGGCTTGGCGCCGCCCTGGACCGCCGCGGTGCCGACGGCGAAACTTGCGTAGGGTGCGGCGGGGACGAGCGCGGCGGGCACCGCGGTGAGCGGATCGCGCGAGTCGTAGAGCGTGCCGTCCGGCTCGCGGAGCGCGTCGAGCACCTTGGCCGTGTCGGCCAGTGCGCGCGCGTGGACGCCGGCGCGATCGATGAACCAGCCGTAGCCGATGCCGCCGTCGTCGGGCACGATGCCCTTGCCCGGCAGCAGCATGGCGATACCGTTGCGCGAGGCCGGCCCCTGGCACGAGCCGCCGGTCTGCTCGCAGATGCCGATCGCGACGAGGTTCGCCGCCACCGCCGCGCCCGATCCGCTGCTCGATCCGCGCGGCACGCGCTCGGTGTCGTAGGGATTGCAGGCCTGGCCGCCCCACGCGCCGATGGCCTGCCCGCCGCCCACCGTGTTCGTCCGGCTCTCGGCCTTGCCGCCGGGGTTGCCCGGACCCGAGTTGAACTCGGCCGCGGAGCTCTTGGCGTAGATGATCGCGCCTTTGGCGCGCAGCCGCGCCACGAGGGTCGCGTCGGTCGGCGGCGCATCCATCGCGAACGCGACGTCGCTATTGGCGGTGGTCCGCATGTCCTTCGTGTCGTACGGATCCTTGACGGCCGTGACGACGCAGTACATCGGCAGGGCCGCGAGGTCTGGCGTCGCGCCGTAGGTCGCGTCGAGCTCAGCCGCGCGCTCGAGCGCGTCCGGCTGCTTCCGAAACTCCTCGCACGCGGCTGGCGCGCCCTCCGGCAGCGGCCCGGTCGACGGATGCAGGTCGAAGGATCCCTGGCAGGTCTGCGAACGCTCACCGCGCAGGTTCAGCGTCTCGAGCGCATTCACCTGGCCCGCGTTCGGGATGCCGACGCGCATGCCCATCTGCGCCATCACCGCGGGGTTGCTCACGGTCGGCTCCATGCGGCCGTAATCGAGCGGCTTGCCGCGATAGCGCTCCAGATCGGGAAACAGGTTCGACGCCTTGGTCGTCTTGGCCGGAAAGCGAAGCGCCGCCCCGGCGCGCACGTAGCCGGTCGCGGGCGGCACGTCGGCGCCGTCGGGGGTGACGAGGCTCGTGCACACGCCGTTGTAGGCCTTGGCGCGCGCCACGTACGCTTCCACGACGGCGCGGCAGGTGGTGCGGCCCGAGGTGATCGCCGCGTGGAGATCGGCGACCGTCGCTTCTTCCACCTGGAACGGCGCCGTCGACGGCTCGGAGCGCTTCGGCGATGGAGCACAACTGGCCGACGCGAGTAACAACGTCGAGGCGATCGCTCGCCCGAGGTTTCGTCGCAGCATCACGCTCGGCCTCCGTTCGGTGGTGCGGGCCCGGATCGGCCAGCGGCCACGGCGCTCATGGTAACGCCTTCGCCAGGAACGCGGTGATGCTCTCGTCGATGGTCGCGGTTTCCACGTGTGTGAATGCGCCGTGCTCGCCGCCTGCGTACTTCGATTTCCAACTGAAGTAGGTCGCGCGGCTGATGCCGTGCTTCCGCACCAGCTCTGCGAGCGGGAGGCCGGCCTCGCCGTCCGTCAAGATGCTCAGCTACGTGATGGCTCTGGCAGGCAGGCGAACGTTCGCCCGCTCGTGAGACTGCGCGGTCTCTCACGGCATCGATCACGGTAAGATGACCATCTGTCCAAAGTGCGCATGCATCGATTCCTGATCGTCATCGAGAGCGCCGGCAACAACTTCTCCGCGTACTCGCCGGACCTGCCTGGATGCGTCGCGACGGGGGCGACGCGTGAGGAAACGGAACGGCGGATGTATGAGGCAATCCAGCTGCATATCGGAGGCCTCATCGAAGACAAGCAGCCGGTTCCGGCATCGACGTCGTTTGCCGAGTACGTCGTAGTACCAGCGTAGCCAGCCTCCTCGAATCGCTCCGCGGTTCTCCCGAAGAGTTCGTGGAACCGCGACCGAGAGCGGCACAGCAAGACAGACGCGGCCATCCATGGCAGAGCGACCCGCTGGCTTCGTCGAAATCACCCGCGGGAGCCTGAACGTGTTCGAGGACCTTGGCTACCCGGATGCCACGGCGCGGCAGCCAAGCTGTCAAGCAGTGCTTGATCTCCGTCACACGGTCTTCGGGCAAGGCCCGCACCCGCTCGCCGCTTCAGCGCGTGCCACAGGTCCAACTGGCCTGAAGACTCAACCAGGTCTCGGCATGCCACCGGGCGAGCGCCTGCAGCAACAGCGGGGTGTCGGCGCTGACACCGCGACCGCACGCCATTTTGTGCTCGATCTGCGACTACGCGGCGGGAGTAGGGCAACTTTAGTGTTGCCTACGTAAACACATATGTTTACCATGTGCCTGTGACCTCGCAAGAGTTCAAGCGCTGGCTGAGCGCGCAAGGCTGCACCTTTGCTCCTGGCCACGGCGGTCACCTGAAGGTGTTTCGCGAGGGCAAGCGATCCGTGCTGCCGATGCACGGCAAAGGGAAAGAACTCGGCACCGGGTTAGTGAATCGGATCAAGAAGGACCTTGGGCTCCTGTAAAGGCTGAACCCAAGGCATACGCCGGCTGGCTTGTGGGGGGCCACCGCAATGTTCTATGCACTGACGCTTTCCAAGGACAGCAACGGCACGTGGCTCGTCGATGTGCCGGCGCTGCCGCACGTTCACACGTTCGGCGAGACGAAGGCCGACGCGCGAGCACGGGCGCTCGATGCCGTCCTGACGGGCTTGGAGATGCTGGTGGACAGCAAGGAATCCATCCCTGTGCCTCTCGCGGTCGCACCGAAGGGCGACGCCGTCCGTGTGTCGGCGCTGGTGGCGGCGAAGGTCGAGCTTCACAACGCCATGCTGGCTCAGGGCGTGGGCAAGTACCGACTGGGCAAGCGTCTGTCGTGGCATTCGCCGCAGGTGGACCGGCTCGTCGACTTCCGGCACGCGTCGAAGGTGGACCAGATCGAGCAGGCCCTTGAAGCGCTCGGCCGCCGGCTCGTTGTCACCAGCGCGGCCTAGCGCCGTTCCTGGTTCGGCAGGGTTGACGGGACGCCAGACCGGTCGCTATTCTGCCGTTCGGTCGGGTCACCCACCTGCACGCGCCGTCTACGTCACCACCCCGGCGGCCCTCCTTCCTCTGACCCGACGCCTACGGCTTCATTCGGTCGTGTTCCCGTCTCCAGGAACAGGCAGGCCCCGGCATGGTTCGGAAGCGACGCAAGATTCTCGTCACAACTGGCGTTCCATCAGTAGCGGCTGCCACGCCCGTTGGCGCAGCAGCCCAGGCGGTCCACCCAGCGCGCGTCTCAGCGCGCGTCGGCGTTGTCCCGCGCGTCTGCCTCCAGGGCAGCGAACGTCGCGAGATTCGGCATGTCCGCATCGGCGGACGCCGATCGATTCGGCTCAAGCGCGAGTGGATCGACGACTGGTATGAGCGGGGCGTCGGCGCCGCCGTTCGGCCACCGAGCGCGAACGAGGCCCGCGCGTGAGCCCCGTGGCCAGCTGAGGTCCCCATGGGTCTCTACAAACTCTGCGAGCACGAGGGTCGCAACCGCGACCGCTGCGACCACCCCTGGTGGGGCAGCTTCCGCGGCGTGCGCGTCAGCCTGTCGAAGTGGACAGACCGCGAGATTGGGTCGAAGGCGGAGGCCAGCGCGGCGCTCGACGGGCTGCGCCTGGCCATCCGCGCGCGCACGTTCGACCCGAGCGGCCTTAATCCCATCAAGGTCGGTCCTGTCACGTTTCGCGAACTGGCTGCGCTCTACCGCGAACGTCACGTCATCGCGAAGGATCTCGCCAGTGCCCGGGAGTACGAGGCCAAGGTCGCGCCGTTCCTGGCGCGCTTCGGCGACCGGGCCCTCACCGAGATCCGAACGGCGGACATCGAAGACGTGATTGCGGACTTAAGGAAGCCGCGCGTGATTGGCCGCCGCCCCGGCTTGCGGCCCCTCACGCCCGCCACCATCAACCGCACCGTCGACCGCCTGCGTCACATGTTCAACTGGGCGGTCGGGCGCGAGCATCTCGACCGGACACCGTTCAAACGCGGCAGCGCCACGCTGATCAAGAAGCTGCACGAAGACAACAAGCGGCGCCGGCGCATCGACGAGCACGAGGAGGCGGCGCTGCTGCAGAACGCCCCGCCGCACATTCAGGCGATGTTCATCGCCGCGCTCGACACCGGGATGCGGCAAGGCGAGATGCTGGCGCTCAGGTTCGCCGACGTGGACCTCGCGCGCGGCCTGATCACGCTGCGCGGCCACACCACCAAGAGCGGCCGGTCGCGCGTGGTGCCGATCTCCACCGACCGGCTCCGCGACGTGCTCGCCTGGCTCCGTGTCGATGCCGACGGGCAGCAGAAGCCCGACGAGGCGCTGGTCTTCAGCAACGAAGTGGGCGAGCCCCTGCGGCTCGTTCCACCGCACCTGGCAAACGCTGGTGCTCCGCGCCCACGGCCACACAGCCACCTGGGCCGCGCGCCTGAACTACCAGGGCCTGTCCGACGACTCCCAGGACGCCTTCCGCAAGATCAACCTGCGCTGGCACGACCTGCGCCACGAGTACGCCTCACGCCTGGTCGAGCAGGGTGTGCCGCTCGCGCAGGTGCGCGACCTGCTCGGCCACGCGTCGATCACGACGACCGAACGCTACGACAACCAGACGCTCGAAAACCTGCAGCTCGCCGTGCGAAAACTCGAGCGCGGCCACACCTTCGCCGGGACAAAGTTTCAAGATTCTTTCAAGATCGCCGGGTTAGTGAGCGGGGCGGAAGAGCAGTCCAAGCGTCGCCGAGGGCGAGCCAGGCCGTCTGCAGGACGGCCGATCCGACCCGGGAAGTCGTCGATTGGTGCCCCTGGCTGGCGAGCGAGGCCGCCCGCAAGGGCGGCCAATGCGAGCAAGAAGCAGGGATTCGATACCGCTCGCGGCGGCAACGCCGCCGCGGCGCTACTGAAGCCTGCCGAGCAGCCACGACTGAGGCCGAAGGCCGAAAGGAGTTGGCTGGGAGGCAGGGATTCGAACCCCGATAAGCAGAGTCAGAGTCTGCTGTCCTACCGTTGAACGACCTCCCAGCAGGAGGGACCGAGGCGCGTCTGACCAGAACCACCGCGCCGCCGGAATCTCCGATTATAGAAGGCCCGGCCTCGCTCGGCAAGGGAGAGGTATCATCGAGGGGCCAGATGCCCTCCGCTCCAGCGTCCCCGGCGGCCTTCGCGGCGCCCGAGGTGACGAGCTACGCCCAACTCGATGCCCGCCAGCGGTTCGCCACCGTGGCCGGCCTCATGCTCACGCTGCTGCTGGCCGCCATGGACCAGACCATCGTGGGCACCGCCATGCCCCGGATCGTCGCCAACCTGAACGGGTTCGACCGCTATCCCTGGGTCACCACCTCCTACCTGCTCACCTCCACCATCTCGGTGCCGGTGTTCGCCAAGCTCTCCGACCTCTACGGGCGCAAGTGGCTCTACATGATCGGCCTGGTCATCTTCGTGGTGTCGTCGTGGCTGTGCGGCGCCGCCGGCAACATGCCGCTGCCGCTCGACGGCATGAACCAGCTCATCTTCTTCCGCGGCCTGCAGGGCATCGGCGGCGGGGCGGTGATGGGCCTCACCTTCACCATCATCGGCGACCTGTTCGCCCCGGCCGAACGCGGCCGCTACCAGGGCATGTTCGGCGCCGTCTTCGGCCTGGCGTCGATTGTCGGCCCGCTGGCCGGCGGCTTCATCACCGACCACATGTCGTGGCGGTGGGCGTTCTACGTCAATGCGCCGCTCGGCATCCTGGCGGCCGGCGTGCTCTACAAGACGTTCCCGTTCGTGAAACCGCACGGCGGCAGCCGCTCCATCGACTGGCTGGGGCTGGTCTCGCTGACCGGCTGGATCGTGCCGCTGCTGCTCGCCCTCAGCCGCGTCAACGCCGACGGCTGGACCGACCCCGCGGTGCGCGCGCTGCTCGGCGGCGCCATCGCCTCGTTCGCGCTGTTCGTGTGGGCCGAGCGCCGGGCCACCGAACCGCTCATGCCGCCGTCGCTCTTCGGCATCCGCACCATCGCCCTGGCCTCGGCCGGCGTGTTCGTGCTCGGCATGTCGATGTTCGGGATGTTCGTCTACCTGCCGCTCTACCTGCAGGGCGTGCTGGGGATGTCGGCAGCCGCCTCGGGCATGCTGTTCGTGCCGATGATCTTCGCGATGATCACGGCCAGCGTCGCCTCCGGCCAGATCGTCTCGCGAACCGGGCGCTACAAGGCGCTGGCGGTGGCCGGCGCGGTGCTGGCCACGATCGGCATGGCGCTTCTGGCCCGCCTCGGCGCCACCGCCGGGGCCGACGTGATCGTGTGGTGCCTGGTGGTCTGCGGCTTCGGCTTCGGCGCGGCCCAGCCGGTCTACGCCCTGGTGGTGCAGAACGCGGCACCGCGCGCCCAGCTGGGCGCGGCCACGGCCACCAGTCAGTTCTTCCGCTCGATTGGCAGCACCATTGGCGTGGCCGTCTTCGGCACGATGCTGCTGGGGGTCTATCACCAGCAACTGGCCCTCACGCTGCCCGCCGATACCCCCGACGACGTGCGGCTGCTGGTCGACAACCCGCTGAACTCGAATCCCGAACCGGGGGCGGTGATGGCCAGCGGCCTGCCGATGCGCGCCATCGCCCCGGCCGTGGCCGCCAGCGTGCGCGCCAGTCTGGCGCAGGGCATGCAGCGCGTCTTCGACGTGGCGTCGATGGTGATGGGCCTGTCGATCGTGCTCAACCTGCTGCTGCCCGAACTGCCGTTGCGCACGCGGGCCGAGCACGCCGTGCCAATCGAATCGGCGTAGCGGCGTTCGCGGCCGGCAGGGCCTGCCCCGGCCAACCGGGAGGCGCCGATTCCCCCGTAAAACAGTCTGAGCCGCGTCGTTGCCAACGCGGCTCAGAGCTGTCGCGAACGAGCCGGGGGGAGCCCGGGAGTTCTGCTGACTTGTTGTCTTACTTGTTGTCGGACCGCTTGCGCGCCACGACGCACGAGGCCAGGGCCAGGCCGGTGCCCCACAGCAGCAGCGCGCCGGACTCCGGCAGCTTGCTGAACGGGCCGGTGGCGGCGGCGGTGCCGACGGCGTCGGCCGCTTCGGTGTCAGTGGCTGTCGTATCGGCCGCGGCCACGGTGGCCACGCACACCAACACCAGGAGCGCCAGGGTGAGCGAGGTGCGCAGGCTGAGGGAGTTGCGCAACGGATTCTTCATACCTACCTGTAGAGCAATGCGCGGGCCAAGTGCTGGAACTGCAACTTGACGTGCAGTTCCGGGGATGTGGCCTGATTGGCGTCGTAGCGATTACCGCCACTCGGGTGGATTGGCAGAACGAAGTCAGGGCTAGGCAAGACGTTGCGACAGTTGGGTCGCGTTGCGCTCAATCCTGCCGCTGGCTACAGCGTCGCGATGAGCGCGTCGAAGCGGGCCACGGTCTCGGCCTGTCCGAGCAGCCGCGCCGTCTCGAAGAGACCGGGGCTCACCGTCTTGCCGGTCAGGGCCAGCCGGGTGGCGTGGATCAGCGCGCCGGCCTTCAACCCGCGCGACTCCGCCAGAGCGCGCAGCGTTTGTTCGAGCGTCGCGTCGTCGAAGACGGCGAGGGCGGCGTAGGCGTCGCGCAGCGCTTCCAGATGCGGGCGCAGCCCCGGCGCCGCCAGATGCCGGGCCACGCCCTCGGCATCGTAGCCGGCCGGACGCTGCAGGAACGGCCGGGCCCCGTCCACGAAGTCGCCGAGACGCTTGCTGCGCGGCCGCAGCAGCGCCAGCACCTGGTGGAACCACCCCGCCCGCGCCCCGGCCAGATCGTCGTGCCACAACTCCGCGCGCGCGAACCACGGTCGCAGCACGTCCACCAGCGTGTCGTCCGGGAGGCGGCCCAGATACTGGTGATTGAACCAGTCGAGTTTCTCGGTGTTGAAGACGGCGTTGCCGGTGCTGATGCCCTCGAGCGTGAAGCGCTCGACCAGTGCCGTCGCCGTCAGCAGTTCGGTGTCGTCGCCCGGCGACCAACCGAGCAGCGCCAGGAAGTTGACCATGGCCTCGGGCAGGTAGCCCTGGCGCTCGTACTCCATGACCGACGTGGCCCCATGCCGTTTGCTCAGCCGCTTCTTGTCGGCGCCCATGATGAGCGGCACGTGCGCAAAGAGCGGCACCGGCTGCCCGAAGGCCTGATAGAGCAGCACCTGCTTGGGCGTGTTCGAGATGTGGTCGTCGCCGCGCACCACGTGGCTGATGGCCATGTCCACGTCGTCGACCACCACCGACAGGTGATAGGTGGGATAGCCGTCGCTGCGCAGCACGACGAAGTCCTCGATGTGCGCGTTGTCGAAGCGCACTTCGCCGTGCACCAGGTCGGGGAACAGGGTCTCCCCCGGCGGCACCAGGAAGCGGACGGCGTAGGGCTCGCCGGCCGCCAGCAGCGCGGCCACCTCGGTGGCTGGGCGCGCCAGGCAGGCGTCGCGGTCGTAGCGCCGCTCGTAGGTGCCGTCGTCGTCCGCTGCCGCGTCGCCGCGCCGGGCCGGGCCACCGAAATCGTAATAAGCGCGTCCTGCTGCCACCAGTTCCTGCGCGGCCGCCCGGTAGCGCTCCAGCCGCTCCGACTGGTAGTAGGGCGCGTGCGGCCCGCCCACCTCCGGGCCCTCGTCCCAGTCGAGCCCGAGCCAGCGCAGGCCGTCGAGGATGCCGGTCACCATCTCGGTGGACGAGCGTTCCATGTCGGTGTCTTCGATGCGCAGCACGAAGGTGCCGCCCTGGCGGCGGGCGAAGAGCCAGTTGAAGAGGGCCGTGCGGGCGCCGCCCACGTGCAGGTAGCCGGTGGGCGAGGGCGCGAAGCGAACGCGAGGGGCGGAAACGGCAGCCGGAATCATGCGGGACCACTCAGGATACCGCGCCCGGTTAGGATGGCGCGATGCCGCCGTCCGCCCTGCTTGCCGCGCGCCTGCGAAATCAGGGCCTGATTGCCGCGCCGCCGCGGACGCCGGAGCAGGTGGTGTCGTGGCTGGGCGCCGTGCAGGCGCAGGACTACCTCGGCGCCGCCTGGGCCCTGGCGCTGCGCACCGCGCAACTGACCCTGGCGGACGTCGACGCGGCCCTGGCCGCCGGACGCATCCTGCGCACGCATGTCCTGCGTCCGACCTGGCACCTGGTGGCGCCCGCCGACATCCGCTGGATGCTGGCGCTGACCGGCCCGCGCGTGCAGGCCAAGCTGCGTTCCTCCGACGCCCGCTTGGAACTCGACGCCCGCGTCTACCGCCGGGCGCGCACGCTGCTGACCCGGGCCCTCGCCGGCGGCCAGACCCGGACGCGGACCGAACTGGCGCAGGCCCTGCGCGACGGCGGCATCGAGGCCACCGGCCAGCGCCTCGCGCACCTGGTGATGCACGCCGAGCTCGAGGGCGACATCTGCAGCGGCCCGCGCCGGGGCGCGCAGTTCACCTACGGGCTGCTGGCCGAGCGGGCGCCACAGGCCACGGTCCTGCCGCGCGACGAGGCCTGCGCGCGTCTGGGCCAGCGCTACTTCCGCAGTCACGGGCCGGCCACCGTGCGCGACTTCGCGTGGTGGTCGGGGCTCACCATGGCCGAGGCGCGGCGTGGCGCCGAGGCCGCCGGCGCGGGCGAGGTGCTGACGGCGCCGCCGACGCGGCAACGCGTGGCCGGAGCCCACTTCCTGCTGCCGAACTACGACGAGTACCTGATTGCCTACAAGGACCGTGACGCCGTGCTCGACCCGGCCCGGGCCCGCAATCTGGGCATCTTCTCGGCCGTCGAGTTCCCGCATCAGGTCGTGGCCGACGGCCAGGTGGCCGGCAGTTGGCAGCGGGTCGTGACCGCCACCTCGGCGCGGGTCACGCTGCGCTGGCACGCGTTGCCCACGGCCCGCCAGCAGGCGGCCATCGCGGCCGAAGCGGCGCGGCTCGGCCGGTTCCTGGGTGTGCCGTGCGCAGTGGCGCGCGACGAGCCGGGCCGCTCGACGGCGCGCCGGGATTGACCGGGTCGACCGCATCGGGTCAGGCCGCCGATCCCGCCGAACCGCCCGCCGCCACGAGCGGCGCTCACGAACTGCTCCGCGGGTGGTCGTATAAAGTGCTCGATAGGGCGCGGGACGGGCGGCCGGAGCTCCGCCGTGACGCGCCGGACTAGCCGTGCCGGGAGGCAGGACCGATGGAAGTGCGGACGTTTTCGAATGCGGGCCGGCCGGGTGTGGGGATGCGCCCGAAGCGCGAGGCCCAGCGGCCGCTGCTGCCGCAGCACGCGCGGCACTGCCCGGTGCTCGAAGCCGGCAGCGCCCTGGGGTTCATGGTCTACCCGCCGCTCGAGCCCAACGAGGCGGTGCATCTCGGCTACGAGGGCGAGGGCAAGTACACCTGCACCTTCTTCCTGTCGCTGCCCGGCGGCAAGTGGGACAAGATTTTCACCGTCGCCTTCCAGCTCCCGGTCGGCGGCCTCGGCGCCATCACCGAGCAGGTCGAGTTCCGCAAGCCGATGATCAGCGACGAGAACGCGGTCAACATGGCCAAGGCGTTTTTGGTGCCCGAGGATCTCGGCACGCCGCCGGGGGCGGTGTCGGTGTGCGGCGCCACCAACTTCCAGACGCCCGAGGGCTGGGACACCGTCTACACGCCGATCTTCAACATGATCGAGCGGCCCATCGCGCCCATGCTCATCGTGCGCGTGGAAACCGACTGGTTCGCCCACGCCACCGAGTTCCGCTACGTGCTGCAGCCGGGCGAGGGCATGAGCCTTGGCCACACGCTGCCGATCGGCCAGGTGCTGTTCGTGCCGCGCGAGGAGGTCACCCTCGTGGACGGCACCGCGGCCGAACAGCAGGCCTTCAAGCAGTCGGTCTCGACCTTCTTCGAGAAGAAGAGCGAGCACAAGATGACCACCGCCTACGGCCTGCAGTTCAGCCCGCACTACCTGCGCGAGAGCCGCCGGCAGCGCGACGGCGCCTGACTACTGGGCTCGGGCGAAGACGCGCCAGGTCTTCCCCTTGACGCTCTCGGTGATGTAGAGCGAGCCGTCGGGGCCGATGGCGATGCCGTTGGCGCGTGACACCGCTTCCGACGGGTTCATGATCGGCGTCTTGCCGGCAAAGCCGTCGGCGAACACTTCGTACTTGCCGCTCGGCTTCCCGTTGGCAAACGGCTGGTAGAGGATGTTGTAGCCCTGCATCGGGGCCGGGGCGCGGTTCCACGAGCCGTGCATCACCAGGAAGGCGCCGCCGCGGTACTTGGCCGGCAGCTGCGGGCTGGTGAAGAACTGCAGGTCGACCGGCGCGGAATGCGCCGGATAGCCGGCAATCGGCGCCTCGAACTGGGCGCAGCGGCCGATCTCGGTGCCATCGCCGCCATACTCCGGCGCCAGCACCATCTTGTTCAACTTGCCGTCGAGGAAGCAGTAGGGCCAGCCGAACACCGATCCCTCCTTGACCTCGAGCAGCGGTTCGAGCGGCCGGTTCTGGTTCTCCTCGGGCGTGAACAGGTCCGGGTAGAGCGTGTCGAGCGAGTCGCGGCTGTTCACGGCCAGGTAGAGACGGCCGTCGTGCCAGGCCAGCGCCAGGCCCTGGCGCACGCCGGTGGCGTAGCGGTTCTTGGCCGCGTAGGTCTGGCCCGGCGTGTCGCTGAACTTCCACACGCCGCCGCTGTTCTCCAGTTGCGGACAGGGGTCGAGGCCCTTGGCGCCGGGCTGCCGATCGGGCTGGGCGCAGGCGTTCGAGGGCAGGCCGATGGTGACGAACATGTTGCCCTTGTCGTCGAAGGCCACGTCCTTGTCCTGGTGGCCGCGCTGCTCGGGGAAGCCGCCGACCATCACTTCGGCGGGGCCGGCGGGCACCAGCTGTCCGGGCGTGAGCTTGAAGCGCTCGACCGACAGCGGCGTCGCGAAGTAGAGATAACCGTTGCGCAGCACCAGCCCGGTGGCGCCGGTGGTGCCGAACTTCTCCTTCTGGTCCATGACGCCGTCGCCGTCGGTGTCGCGCAGCGCCATCAGATAGCCAGGTTGGGGCGGCTGGCCGGGCGCGCGGGCGCCGTTTCTGATCGACACGTAGACGTCGCCGTTGGCCGCCACGGCAAGATTGCGCGCGGCCCCGAGGTCGGTGGCGATGACCTTGGCGCAGAAGCCGGGAGCCAGCGTGAGGCCGCCGTTGTCGGGGTCGCAGGCCGGCGCGGTGGCGCGCTGGCCGACCAGGCCGGCGGTGCCGGCCATCACGCACAGGGACAAGGCAAGCAGCGGCGTCGCGCGGTGCATCACGGGGAATCCTTTGGAAGCGGCCCGGCACGATCCGGCCACGGTCTCATCATACCTGCTGCCATCGCCGTGATTCCCCCCGGGTAGAATGCGCCATGCCGCCGACCCGCAGCGACGATCGCCGGGGCGCCTGCACCGCCTTCGACGGGCCTCGCCGCGTGGCCGCTGGCCCTCTCGACGAGGTGGCGCGCGCCGCCCGGGCCGCGTTCGGCCGCTCCACGACCTCGACCGTCCTGGTCTTCGACGACGCCACCGGCGAACAGATCGATCTCGACTACGGCGGCACCGAGGCCGAGATGCTCCGCGGCCTGATGGCTCGCGAGGCGGCGCGGCGGCGCGGGGAGGCGGGGCCCACGCGCCGCGGGGGCCGGGCCGGCCGCGGCTCGGCGTGGTGGCGCGCGAGGTGACGCTGCTGCCGCGGCACTGGCAGTGGCTCACCGGCCAGCCGGGCGGCGCCTCCGTGGCCCTGCGCCGGCTGGTCGACGAGGCCCGGCGCGCCAGCGTCGGGCGCGACCGCGTGCGCCAATCGCAGGACGTGGCCTACCGCGTCATGGCGGCGCTGGCCGGCAACCTGCCCGGCTTCGAGGAGGCGATCCGCGCCCTCTTTGCCGGGGACGCGGCCAGCTTCGCGGCCCACGTCGCGGCGTGGCCGCCAGACGTCGCGGCCTACGCCTCCCGACTGGCCGGAGACGCGCTCGGTCAGACCGGCTCGTCGGTGGTGTAGGCCGGGCGCTTGTCGCGCAGCAGTCCGGGCAGGCGGCCGGCCACGGCGCCGAGGCCGCCGGCGCCGCGCCGCCAGGCCTGGAACGCCGTGAGGAACGCCCACTGGCCGCGCGTGACCGACCCACGCCGCCACACGCCGGCGACGTACTTGTTGGCTTCGGCCAAGGTCGGATAGGTGTGAATCGTGCCGAGGATCTTGTTCAGCCCGAGCCCGTGCTTCATGGCCAGCACGTACTCGGCCAGCAGGTCGCCGGCATGGTCGCCGACGCAGGTCACGCCCAGGATGGTGTCGGTGCCGGGCTTGGTGAGGACCTTGACGAAGCCGTGCGCTTCCTCCTCGGCGATGGCGCGGTCCAGTTCGGCGAGGTCGTAGGTGCTCACCGTGCAGGCCACGTTCTGCTCCCGCGCGTCCTGCTCGTTCAGGCCGACCCGCGCCACTTCGGGATCGGTGAACGTGCACCACGGGATGACGCGGTAGTCGGCCTTGAAGTGTTTGAAGGTGCCGAAGAGCGCGTTCACCGCGGCATACCAGGCCTGATGGGCGGCCGTGTGCGTGAACTGGAAGGGCCCGGCCACGTCGCCGCAGGCGAAGATGTTCGGATAGATCGTCTGCAGGTAGTCGTCGGTCTGCACCGTGCGCGCCGGCGTGGTGGCGATGCCCAGTTCCTCGAGGCCGTAGCCGGTCGTGTTGGCCACGCGGCCCACGGCCACGAGCACCGCGTCGAAGGGCACGCGCACCTCGCCGTTCTCGTGCGTGGCTACGAGCACCTTCTCGCCGGCCTCGACCAGGAACGCGCTGGCGGTGTGGCCGGTGAGCACGCGCACGCCCTCGCGCGTGAACCGCTCCGCGATCAACGCCGACACGTCTGGGTCCTCGCGCATCAGCAGGCGCGGCGACTTCTCGACCACGGTGACCTGGCTGCCGAGGCGGGCAAAGGCCTGGGCCATCTCGGCGCCGATGGGCCCGCCGCCGAGCACCACCAGCCGCGCCGGCTGCTCGCGCAGGTCCCAGATGGTGTTCGACGTCAGGTAGCCGACCTCGTCGAGACCGGGAATCGGCGGCACCGCCGGCTTGGCGCCGGCGGCGATGACGATGGCCTTGGTGGTGAGCGTGCGCGGTCCCGCGGCGGTCTGCACCTCCACGGTCCAGGGCGAGGTGATGCGGGCCCGCCCTTCCACCACGTCCACGCCCAGCCCGGTGTAGCGCGCCACCGAGTCGTGCGGCTCGATGGTGGCCACGACGCGCTGAATCCGCGCCATCACCTCGGCGAAATCGAAACGCGCGCTGGCCTCGGCGATGCCCAGGTCCTTGGCGCGCGCGATGTGCGACAGCAGCTTGGCCGACCGCAGCAGGGCCTTGCTCGGCACGCAGCCGGTGTTCAGGCAGTCGCCGCCCATCTTGTGGGCCTCGACGAGCGCCACCCGCGCCTTGGTGGCGGCCGCGATGTAGGCCGAAACCAGGCCGGCCGAGCCGGCGCCAATCACCACCAGGTTGAAGTCGAAGGTCTGCGGCCGTTGCGGCGCCCATCGCGCATAGACCTTGCGGGCCTTGACGGCGTCGAGGCCGCGCCGGGCGGCGAGCGGGAACACCCCGAGCAGCGCCAGCGCCACGAGAAGCTGCGGCGAGACCTGGAAGGTGCCGAGCTGCGTGCCGGCATAGACGAACACCGCCGTGCCGGGCAGCATGCCGAGCTGACTGACCCCGTAGAAGGTGGCCGTGCCGAGGCGCGTCAGGCCCATCGCCAGATTGACCAGGAAGAACGGGAAGAGCGGCACCAGGCGCAGGGCAAAGAGATAGAAGGCGCCCTCGCGCTCGATGCCGGCGTCGAGCGGCTTCAGGCGGGCCCCGAAGCGCTGCTGCACCCAGTCGCGCAGCAGGAAGCGCGCGCTCAGGAAGGCCAGCGTGGCCCCCACCGACGAGGCGAACGAGACGATGAGCAGGCCGGGGACGAAGCCGAAGATGGCGCCGCCGGCCAGGGTCATGATGGCCGCGCCGGGCAGCGACAGCGCGGTGACGGCCACGTAGAGGGCGGCGTAGGCGGCGATGGTCTGCGCCGGATGGGCCGCGTAGTAGGCGTCGATGGCGGCGCGCCGGCTCTGGAAGAACTCGAGCGACAGGTAGCGCTGCAGGTCGAAGACGAAGAAGGCGGCCACGGCCGCCCCGAGCGCCACCAGCAGGACGATCCGCGACTTGGTCATGGCTCCATTGTCATCCCGCCGCGGATCCGGCTCAGAAGCGAAACAGCCGCGTGGCCTTGATGGCAAACGTCCGGTTGAGCAGCGCCGGGAGGCCGGCGCCGCGCGTGTCGCGGCCGTCGCTGTAGACGACGAAGAGCTCGCTGCCGCCGGTGTACTCCCAGCGCAAGCGCAGACTGGAGCTGACGTTGCGCGCGTCCACGTTGTATTGCACCAGGCTGCTGATCAGCATGCGGGCGGTGGGGGTGACCGTGAAGCGGGTGCTCAACAGACGGGCGGTGAAGTCCCCGTAGGGGAGGCTGACCCAGTTGAGCGACACGCTCGGTTCCAGCGAGAAGCGCGGCACCACACCCCAGCGGCCGCTGTAGGACAGATCTCGCCGGGTGCCCTCATAGAGCGTGCCGGTAGCGGCCGACAGCCGCCCCGAGACGCGGCGCTGCTGGCCGAGCTGATAGCTGACCCGCGCCGTGTCGTAGCTGTAGCCGCCGGCCGGCACGAAGACGCCCGGGGCGATGGTGAAGCGCGCCGGCAGCCGCTCGTACTCCCGCGACACTTCGAGCGTGGTCGAATCGCTCGACTGGAAGTCGACGCGGAACTGGCCGTTGGCCTCGCGGCTCTGCAACTCGGTGGCGCGCGCGTTGGTGACGTAGTCCAGGCTGGCCTGCCAGGTGAGCTTGCGGACCACGGCGCTACGCCGGGGGCGCGGGCTGAAGCGCACCTGGCCATAGGTGCGGCGCACGTCGGTGCGGCGCACGAAGCCCACTTCCGGCGTGAAGCCGCCGTCGATGAGCATGTGTTCGGCGGCGGCGCCGTAACGGTCGTTGGTGTAGTCGAAGCGGGCCCGGTAGCTGGCGCCGGCCACGGTGGCGCCACCGGGGGACGGCGTGCTCGTGCGGGCGTAGTAGCTGGTGAGGTTGATGCTCTTGAAGAACAGCATCGTGGCATCCGCGCCGATGCTGTAGCTCGGCGTCCTGCCGCGGGGACGTGGCGCCGGCCACGCCGGGGCTGCGCAGCGTCGCCATCATGCCGACGTTGCTGCGCCGCAGCAGGTTGCGCTTCAGCCGCACCGTCGAGAAGTTGGTGGACACGGCGCGGGCCGCCGGGGCGTCGTCGGTCTGGATGTTGAGGACGCCGAGGCTGTAAGGGCCGGTGCGGCCGGTGAGGCGCAGGCCGCCCACCACCGGCACGGCCTGGCCGGCGCTGAGGCCGATCTGGCGGCTGAAGAAGAGCAGCGGCACATCGCCGGGACTGTTGCCGGCCTGCACCCCGCCGAAGTCGAAGATGCCCTGGCCCTCGATGAAGAAGTCGCGCTTCTCGGGGAAGAACAGGCTGAAGCGGGTCAGGTTGATCTGCTGCAGATCTTCTTCGACCTGCGCGAAGTCGGTGCGGTAGGTGGCATCGAGGATCAGGCTGCGCGTCAACCCGTACTTGAAGTCGAAGCCGGCGTTGCGGTCGAGGCGATTGTCGAAGGGCGCGGCGCCGGTGCGGCTGGTGGTGGCCGACGACACCGCATAAGGCTTGAACTCGAGGTTCTTCGACGACGCCGGGGTCTCCAGGCCGATCACCGTGGCGGCCGAAGCCATGCGGCTGACCCCGGTCGTGCCCAGGGCCGCCGGCACCAGCGACAGGTAGGAGAATTCGTTCTTCCAGCGCACCAACCGGCGCATGTTGACGCCCCAGGTCTGGGCGCCGTTGCCGTTGTAGCGCAGGGTCTTGAAGGGGATGGCCACCTCGAGCGTCCAGCCCTGGTCGAAGTGCCCGGTCTTCACGTACCAGATGCCGTTCCAGGCGGAGTTCTGCTGGTCGTCGGTCACCGTCATGTCGCGCAGCGCGCCCAGCGGATTGGTCTGGAACATGTAGCCGTTGCGCTTGTCGTGCAGGGTGTCGATGACGAAGGTGAAGTTGTCGTTGCCGAGGATGTTGCCGTTGTCGCGCCGCATCTCGTTGGCGACCTCGCGTTCGGGCTGGCTGTTCCAGTTGCGGGCGCAGATGTAGAGGTTCTCGTCGTCGTAAAGGATCCAGGCCTCGGTCTTCTCGGTGGCCGGCTGCCCTTCGCGCGGCTCCTGCTGGATGAAGTCCGAGATGGCCGGCAGCGTCGCGTAGATGGCTTCGTCGAGGCGCCCGTCGATGGAGAGCGGCGCCGTCAGGCGCACGGCCCGCACCGTCACGTCGTCGGCGGCCCGGCGCTCCACGAGCGAGGGCGGGTCGTGCGGCACCGCGCCGTGGTTCGTGGCGGCGGCAGGCCCGGCAAGCGGTTGCTGGCTCGTGGAAGCAGCCGGCCCGGCCACGGGTTGCCCGGCGGCCGGGTGGGCCAGCGCCAGTGCGGCCACGCCCGCCCACAGTCCCAGCAAGGCGGCCCGTCCCACGCGGCCCGGGGCGCTCGTCGTTCCGTTCATCCCGGGCTACTTCGTCAGGTCGGCGAGGAAGGCGCGAATGCGCCGGGCATTGGTGCCGACGTCGCTACGGCCGATGCGCGACACCGAGCGGAGGTCGACGCGGCTGCTGTTGTCGGGCACGGCGCTGACGCGGATGGCGATGTCGTCCTTGAAGCCGAACCAGTAGGTGGTGTCGGTGGCCTCGATGCGCCGGCTCGTGTCGTCGGCCGCCACCACCACCCAGCCGCGGTCGCGGACCAGGTCCAGCGCCTTGCGGTAGGTGTCGTCGGGAGCGGCGGCCAGGAAGGCCGGCGCCAGATCGGGGTAGCCGGCTCGCTGCTGCGCGGCCACGTCGGCGGTGTAGTCGAGACCGTTGGCGGCCTGCTGGTCGCGGCGCACCGCCACGAGTTCGACGAAGAGCGGCGGGGTGACCGTGTCGGTGGTGATGTCGTGGATGGGCGGCACCTGCTGCGCCTGCCGCTGCCACTGGAAGGGCACGACCACGCTGGCCACGCCGACCAGCAGCGCCACCAGCGCCGCGGCCGTGGCGCCGCTGCTGCCGCGGCGGCCGTTCAGCACCAGCGCGAGCAGCGCCAGGAGGCCGGCGCCGATGCCGAGGTAGGCCGCCCACGTGAGCATCTGGCGCAGGGCCGTGCCGAGCGCGAACCATCCCATGCGGTAACCGGGCCCGGACATCGCCAGCAGCCCGATGGCGCACAGCGCCACGAGCAGGGCGAGCCACGAGAGCCAGTTCCAGCGCGACTTTTGCATCCCGGCGTTATATCACTGGCGAGGCTCGCCTCGTCTGGGCCGGGTGCTGGCTTTGCGCGGCGACATTCAGCACAATGCCCGTCCGGGCACTGCCGGCCGCTCCTGGCCAGGCGCGTGGCCTCGCGGGAGCAGGGCGGGATGGCCGAGCGGTTCGGGTTGATGATTCGGGCGGACTCCGGGCCGGGCGTGCTGTTCCAGTTGACCGGCGTGATCGCCCGTCATCAGGGCGACATCTCGTCGCTCGAGATCGTGGCCGCGGCCCCTTCCGAGGCGCGGCTCTACTTCGAAATCGACCTGGACGCCCCGGCCGCGGCGCTCATCGCCGATCTGCAGGGCTTGCCGATCGTGCGCGAGGTGGCGACGGTGGGCACGCTGCAAGCCATCTACGGCAAGCGCGTGATCATCATGGGCGGCGGCGCCCAGGTCGGGCAGGTGGCCATCGGCGCCATCTCCGAGGCCGACCGCCACAACATCCGCGGCGAGCGCATCTCGGTCGACACGATTCCGCTCGTCGGCGAGCAGCCGCTGGCCGATGCCGTGCGCGCCGTGGCCCGCCTGCCGCGGGCCAAGGCCCTGGTGCTGGCCGGCGCGCTCATGGGCGGCGACATCGAGAAGGCGGTGCGCGAGGTGCGCGCCCAGGGGCTGCTGGTCGTGAGCCTGAACATGGCCGGCAGCGTGCCCGACGCCGCCGACCTGGTCGTGACCGACCCGGTCCAGGCCGGGGTGATGGCGGTGATGGCCATCGCCGACACCGCCAAGTTCACGGTGAGTCGTCTGCAGCGGAGGGTGTTCTGATGACGCGCGCGGGTGCCGCGGTCACCTCGGCCCGACTGGCGGTTGTTTCTTCGACCCTGCTGGCGGTGCTGTGGGCCGCCTTCGGCGCTGCCGGCGCCCACGCGCAGAGCCGGACGCTGGTCGTGGGGTCGAGCGCCACCTATCCGCCGTTTGCCTACGAGACGCCGACCCGGCAGATCGTCGGCTTCGACGTGGACATCATCAAGGCGGTCGCCCAGAAGGCGGGGCTCACCGTGAAGCTGGTGAACACGCCCTTCACCGGGGTGTTCGCGGCGCTCAACAACGGCGACATCGACCTCATCATCTCGGGCGTCACCATCAACGATCGCCGGAAGCAGTCCTACGACTTCACCGCGCCCTACTTCGAGGCGCGGCAGCTCATCGCCGTGCCCGCTGCCAGCCCCGTCAAGAGCTTGCAGGACCTGGCCGGGAAGAAGGTGGCGGTGGTCACCGGCAGCACCGGCGACGACGTGGTCTCGCGCGCCTTCGGCAAGACCAGCCCCAACATCCGCCGCTTCGACACGACGCCGCTCATCATCGCGGAACTGGTGGCCTACGGCGTGGATGCCGCCATCGGCGACAACGGCGTCATCGCCTACCGGGTGCAGGAGCAGAAGGCGCTGAAGACGGTCAACGACCCCAGCTTCCCGAAGGAGTACTTCGGCATCGTGGTGAAGCAGGGCAACGCGGCGCTTCGCGACAAGCTCAATTCCGGGCTGGCCGGCATCATCGCCGACGGCACCTACGCCCGCGTCTACCGGCAATGGTTCAAGGCCGAACCGCCGGTGCTGCCCAAGCCGTAGCCACCCATCCCGATGGAGCCCGTGCTCTGGTTCGGCTGGTTCCGGGCCGACATCATCGCCGAATACGCCGAGCTGTTCTGGCGCGGCCTGCAGATGACCATCGCGGTCACGCTGATCTGCATCGTGCTGGGCTCGCTGCTCGGGCTGATCGTGGGTATGGCGCGCCTCGCCGATGCCCGACACGCTCCGGCCCGCCAGCTCTATCGCCTGCTGCTGCGCTGGCCGGCCACCGTCTACGTCAGCTTCTTCCGCGGCACGCCGCTCTTCGTGCAGCTCCTGCTCATGCACTTTGCCGTGCTGCCGCTGCTCATCAACCCGGTGGACGGGTATCTCATCTCGGGGGACGCGGCCAGGGACATCAAGCAGGAGTACGGCGCGCTCGTCTCGGGAGTGCTGGCGCTCACGCTCAACGCCGGCGCCTACATCTCGGAGATCTTCCGCGCCGGCATCCAGTCGATCGATCGCGGCCAGAGCGAGGCGGCGCGCTCGCTCGGCCTGTCGTTTCCGCGCACGATGTACCACGTGGTGCTGCCGCAGGCCTTCCGCCGCATGCTGCCGCCCCTCGGCAACAACGCCATCGCCCTGCTCAAGGACTCGTCGCTCATCTCGGCCATCGGCCTGTCGGAACTGGCCTATGCGGCCCGCACCGTGGCCGGAGCGTATTCACGCTACTGGGAACCGTATCTCACCATCTCGGTGATGTACTGGACGTTGACGCTGGGCCTGGCCTACCTGGTGCGCCGGCTGGAGTTCAGGTATGGGCGAGGCGATACGCGTTGACGCGCTGACCAAGCGCTTCGGCCCGCTCCAGGTGCTGCGCGGCATCGACGCGGTCATCGCCGATGCGGAAGTGGTGTGCGTGATCGGCCCCTCGGGCTCGGGCAAGAGCACGCTGCTGCGCTGCATGAACGGCCTCGAGGCGGCCACCAGCGGGCAGGTGCGCGTGCACGGCGTGCCGGTGCATGGCCCGGGCGCCGACCTCGACCGCTTGCGCACCGAGATCGGCATGGTCTTCCAGCGCTTCAACCTGTTCCCGCACAAGACCGTGCTCGAGAACCTCACCCTGGCGCCCGGCATCGTGCGCCAGCTCACCGCGGCCGAGGCGCGCGCGCGGGCCGAGTCGCTGTTGGCCAAGGTGGACGTGCTCGACAAGCGCGACGCTTATCCCAACCAGCTCTCCGGCGGGCAGCAGCAGCGCGTGGCCATTGCCCGGGCCCTGGCCATGCAGCCGCGCATCATGCTCTTCGACGAACCGACCTCGTCGCTCGATCCCGAGATGGTGGGCGAAGTGCTGGCGGTGATGCAGACGCTCGCCGACGAAGGCATGACCATGGTGGTGGTCACGCACGAGATGGGCTTTGCCCGTCGCGTGGCCGACCGCGTGCTCTTCCTCGACGACGGGCAGCTGGTCGAGGAAGGCGCGCCCGCCGATCTCTTCGAGCGCCCGCGCGAGGAACGGACCCGGCGGTTCCTCAGCAAGGTGCTGTAGGCCGGCGTCAGTCGCGGCCGCGCAGCGTGCGGAAGGTGACCGAGTAGCGCAGCGCGGTCACGGCCGGGATGTGGTGCTCGTAGGCGCTCCGCGAGGGCCCGGTCATCAGGTAGGCCGAACGCGGCTCCAGTCCGATCTCGTGGGTGGCCTCGCGCCGCCCCGCGGCCCTGTCCGTCCCTCGCGGCGGCACGTAGGGCCGGAACTTCATCCGGCACGACGAGAGCAGCGACACGCCGGCCACGATCCCGTACTGCGGCGCGTCGCGGTGCCAGCCGATGGGCGAGCCGGGCCGGTATTCGTTGATGAGGGCCATGGCGAAGGCGGGGCCCTCGAGCCCGGCCCACGCCGCCAGCCGGTCCCGCAGCGGCAACAGGAACGGGGGCAGCGGCGGTGGCGGCGCCTGGTCCGGCTCGTATGCGCCACCGAAGAACGCCACGCGCCGGCGTGCCACCACGCCGCGCATCTCGAAGGTGGCAAACTCGATGCTGCCGATGGCGGCGACGAGCTGCGCTTCGTCCTCGCGGGTGATGAAATCGTCGCGATGGTGCAGGCCCTCGGGGACATCGGGGTCGAACAGCGATCCGGACGAGGGCGCCATACGCCAGTGTCCCATACGGCGCGTCGCCAGACCCTGTGGCGCGCGGGCATGGTCGCGAACAACCCGACGGCCTGGCCCGCTCCGCTGGGATATCCGGCGCGATAAACTCGCCTGAGATGCCCGGAGTGTCCCTGCCGCCGGCGGTCACGGTCCTCATGCGCGCGCTGGTCGTCGCGGCCGTGGGCCTTGGCCTGCCGTTGGCCGGCGCCGCGCAGACAACGGGCGTCCTGCGCATCACCGTCGCCCTGGCCGACGGCGACCAGGCGGGCACGCCGGTGGCGCGCCACGTGCTGCTCGTGAGCGACAACCCGGCCAGCACGGTGCCCCGCCGCCTGGTGACGGCGGCCGACGGCACCGCCTCGGTGACGCTGGCGCCGGGGAACTACACGGTGGAATCGGACCGGCCCGCGGCCTTCCTGGGCAAGGCCTACCAGTGGACGCAGACCCTCGACGTCGACGCCGGGCGCGACACGGTCCTGGCCTTGACGGCGGCCAACGCGGAGGTCGGCGAGCTCACCGCCGATGCGGCCGCGGCCGGAACCCGGCCGGCCGACCCGTCGGACGTGGCCACGGCCTGGCCGGGCAGCGTGGTGGCGCTGTGGACGCCGACCCGGCGGGCCTCGGGCTTCGTGATCGACGCGCGCGGCCTGATTGCCACCAACCAGCAGGTCGTGGGCGCGGCCGCGGCGGTGGAGGTGCAGCTCACCCCGACGCTCAAATTAATGGCCCGCGTGCTGGCGTCCGATGCGGTCAACGACGTCGCCATCCTGTGGATCGACCCGGCCGCGGTCGCCGCCGCCCGGCCCATCGCGCCGGGGTGCGCGCCGGGGATGAAGGTGGCGCTCACGAACGGCCAGGAGGTCACGGCCCTCGGCACGCCGGCCGGCCGCGAGACGCGCAGCACCCGCGGCCCGCTGAACCGGGTGACCGGGCGCGCCATGCTCGGGGACTTCTCCCTCGACGACGACGCCACTGGCGGGCCGGTGTTCGCGGCGGCGGGGCGCCTGATTGGCCTGACCTCGTTTCTCGGCGACAAGGACGGCGACCCGGGCCGCGAGTCGCGCGTCGTGCGGCTCGACGCGGTGTGCGAGGTGCTGGCCAGCGCCGAGCAGAAGCTGGCGGCCACCGCGCCGCCCAGCCCCGCGCCGCTGCCGGTGGAGCCGGCGCAGACCGTACCGGCGGAGGTCCTCGAAGGCCTGGCCAAGCGCCGCGCCGGCAGCCTCAGCCCCTTCACGGCCACCTCCACCGGCTTCGACCTGGCGTTCCTCACGCCGCTGCAGGTCTACGCCCGGCCCGGGTCCATGGATTTTGCCAACTGGTCCGACTACGTGGCGGAGACGCCGTCGGTGCTGCTCGTGCGCGTGACCCCCAAGCAGGTCGAGCGGCTGTGGACCACGGTGGCCCGCGGCGTGGCCATGACCCAGGGCATCGCGCTCCCGCCGATCACCTCATTCAAGCCGGGCTTCGCGCGCCTGCGGGCGTTCTGCGGCGCCGTCGAGATCACGCCGGTCCATCCCTTCCTGCTCGAACGGCGCATCTCCGAGACCGACGCGGTGCACGAAGGCCTCTACGCCTTCGACCCGGCGGCGCTGGGGCCGCACTGCGGCAGCGTCCGGCTCGATGTCTACTCCGAGAAGGCGCCCGACACGGCCGATCCGGCGCTCATCCCGCCCAAGGTGGTGCAGCAGATCTGGGACGACTTCGCGGCGTATCGCGAGCTGCGCTAAGCCCTCACGGGGCCTTGCCGGCGGCCTTGTCCATGAGCCCGAACGGCAGCACGCCGACGTTCAGGAACGGGTTCAACTGGCCCCCGGCCGTGGCCAGGCGGGTGGCGGTCGTTTCGTGTCCGCCCTGGGCCGCCCAGTCGGCGGCGCTGGCCCCGGAAGCGTCCTTCGCATTGGCCCGCGCGCCGTTTTCGAGCAGATGGGCCACGACCGCGTCGTGGCCGAAGTAGGCCGCGAACATCAGCGGCGTGAGCTTCAGGGTGGCGTGCGCGAAAGTGGCGTCGGCGCCAGCGGCGACGAGCCTCGTCACCTCGCCGGCGTCACCCCGCGCCGCGGCGCGCATCAGCGGCGTGAGGCCATCGGCGTCGGCCGGCGCCTGCACGGTGAACAGCGTGAGCAGCAGCACCAGGATCACGGGCACCTCGGGCCCCATGCTACACCCGTCGCCGCGACTGCCGGCCACCGCCACCCGGCCCCTCACGCCCGCCTGGCTCCGCGCCGAATGACCGGCACCGCTCCCGCTGTATGATGCCGCCGTGTCGAGCCCTGCCGCGTTGCTGGTGGCCGTCGTCGCGTGCCTGGGCACGGGATGCGGCGGTCCCGCGCCGCCGCCGCTGCGTCACGTCGCCGACGTCAAGCAGCTCATGGTCTCGGTGCTCGAGCCCGCCGCCGACGAGTACCTGGGACGGCGTGGGCACCATCATCGATGCCAGCGGCACCACCGAGATCCGGCCGGAAACGACCGAAGAGTGGGACACGCTCGTGAACCGCGCCTACGTCATCGCCGAGTCGGGCAACCTCCTGATGCTCGGGACGCGGCCGAAAGACGGCGGCGAATGGATGCAGCTGTCGCGGGCGCTCGTGGAGGTCGGCGAAAAGGCCATCCGCGCCGCAACCGCGCACGACCCGCAGGCCGTGTTCGACGTCGGCGCCGAGATCTACGACGTGTGCACGCGCTGCCACAACACCTACGCCCGGGAACTGGTCCCGTTCCGCTGAGTTCCCCATGCCCGCCGCCCCGTCGCTGCTGACCTTCGCGCATTGGGTGGCGGACCA
Source organism: uncultured Acidobacteriota bacterium (assembly GCA_963834325.1). Lineage (GTDB taxonomy): Bacteria > Acidobacteriota > Vicinamibacteria > Vicinamibacterales > UBA2999 > CADEFD01. The sequence continues at coordinate 571,792 of CAWIBL010000011.1, read as the reverse complement.
GCCATCGAGCATCGCCCTGCGCGAGTCGCTCTACGTGTGGCCGATGCTCGAAGCGGCCCACGTGGTGACGTTGATGTTCTTTGCCGGAACCGCGGCGATGCTCGATCTGCGCCTGCTCGGCATGTCGTTCCGGGAGGTGCCGGCCAGCCACTTCATCGGGCGGCTGCTGCCGTGGACGCGCGCGGCCTTCGTGGTCATGGCCGTCACCGGCGGGCTGCTGCTGTTCTCGAATCCGGTGCGCTACTACTTCAACCTCTTCTTCCGGATGAAGCTGGTTCTGCTGGGGTGTGCCGGGCTCAACATCTGGTGGTTCCACGCCCGCACCGAACGGTCGGTCGCGGTTTGGGACACGGCGCCGCGGCCGCCGCGGGCCGCGCGCCTGGCGGCGATCGTATCGCTGGCGGCGTGGACCGGCGTGATCGTGGCCGGGCGGATGGTGGCCTACAACTGGTTCGACTGCGACCTGCAGCCGCAGTCGGCCCTGGTCAACTGGGCGGCCGGGTGCGTCGTGCCGCCGGCCGATCCGCAGTAAGCCATGGATCTGCTGCCGTTCTTCGCGTGGTGCGAGTCCACCGGCCTGGGGCTGGTGGTGCGCGAGTCGGTGTGGCTGTTTCCCGCCATCGAGGCCGTGCACCTGCTGGGGCTGTCGCTGCTCGGCGGGGCCGTGCTGCTCGTCGACCTGCGGCTCCTGAATGCCGGGCTGACCGGCACGCCGACCGCCGTCGTGGCCCGGCAGGCGCGTCCCTGGCTGATCGCCGCGGTCGTCGTGATGATCGCTACGGGCGTGCCGCTCTTTCTCTCGGAGGCGGTGAAGTGTTACTACAGCCCGTCGTTCTGGGTGAAGATGACCACCTTGCCGATCGCCCTGGTGTTCACCTTCGCCGTGCGCCAGCGCGTGGCCGCATCGCGCACGGTCAGGCGCGGCCCCGCCGCCCTCACGGGCGCGGTGTCGATGGCGCTCTGGCTGGTGGTGGCCGCGGCCGGCCGCTGGATCGGCTTCTCGTGACGCCGGGCGCTAGCGTTCGCCCGGCTTCTTGACCGGGGCGTCGGTGGGGTCGCGGCCGTCGCGTGGGGCGCCGGTGCCCGACGAGCCCATGAACATCTTGCGCCCGTCGGTAAAGGTCACGTCGCGGCCGTTGGCGCGCTTGAGCGAATGATCCTTGGTCTGGTAGCCGTCGACGATGAGCTCGGTGCCGACCGTGAGCGAGTCGCGCGTGAGGCCGCGGCGCAGCAGCGTGTTGGGCGTGCCGCCCTCGACCATCCACACCTCGGGCTTGCCGTCGCGGGCCACCTCGATGTGGATCCACGCGTGCGGGTTGACCCACTCGAGCTTCACCACCTTGCCCTGCAGCCGGATGGGCGCGTTGGGATCGAATTCAGCGCCGAAGGCGTGATGACCGCGGACCGGGACCGTGGCGGCCAGGACGAGCGCAGCGGCGAGGACGAGAAAAGTGATGCGCATGGGGTCGGAACTCCTGCGGCTACTGCCGCGGCGGCGGTGGCTTCTTCGCCGGGTCGCGCGCCTTTTCCTGTGAACGTTCGCCGCTCAGCACGTTGGCGAGCGCGTAGTTGGCTTCGTGGCACGCATACTCGTAGATCAACTCGTCGAGCTTCTCGAATGGTACCTCGCCGCTCCACGCCGTGGTGAAGGTCTGCGGGTCGTCGATGGTGAACTGGTAGAGCAGCGTGTCGCTGTCCACGCGCGACAGCCGCTCGACCACCTTGAGCGTGTCGGAGGCGCCGCGGAAGAGCTGCTGCGGGTGGAAATTGGTGGTCTCGATGACCAGGGTGTCGCCCTCCCACCAGCCGATCGAATCGCCCCACCACGGCCGCACGTGGGCCGGCGGATGCCGGTGCTGCCGGCCGAGGCGGATGATGCGGGCGTCGTGCACCATCTCGGTCATGACCACCACGTGATCGCGCGTCTGCACGATGCTGTAGTTGTTGTTGTAGAAGTAGTTGGGCAGCATCGGCGGCCCGGCGTTGCTGCCGAAGGAGGCGATGCAGCGTTCGGCCAGCGGCCGGTTCTCGGGGTGGTCGTACTCGCCGAACTGCGCGTTGCGGGCCACGCGTTCCGCCTGGCGGGCGCGCCCGGCCTCGGTCAGGGCCGGCACGCGGCCATCGGGCGGGTCGACGATGAGCGACGTGCGGTACTCGCCGTTCACGACCGCCACCCGCTCGCCGGCGTCGATCCAGAAGTGGTTGTAGCCGCCGACGTTGCCGGCGGCGCCCGTGGAGCCGTCGCCGCCTTGCGGGGGCGCCTCGCGGTTGGGGTCGCTGGGCTTGCTCAGCGCCTCGATGCGGTCCTGCACGCCCTTCTCGATGCGCGCCACGATGGCCGGCGAGAGCACGGCCGGCTGGCCCGGCGGCCGTTCGAGGGGCGTGACCGTGGCGTTGGTCCAATTGCCCTGCAGGTCGGGCGTGCCCTCCGGCGTGCGCGGCATCGTCGACCCGGCCGGCGCGGGGGGGCGCGCGCGGCCGGCCGGCGCCTGCGCGTCGAGACGGGCCAGGGTGGCGCCCGCGCCGAGCAGGGCCACGGCCGCCACCAGCGCCAGCATCTGTCGTCTCATGCGGCCCCTTTCGTTACGGCAGCGGCGTCTTGCGCAGGTGACCGTAGATCAGCTCTTCGACAAACGGCACGCACTTGAACTGCCCCAGGCGCGCGCCGGCGTTGACGTGCCGGTAGAGCGGCATCGACATCGTCCACGGCCGCGAAAAGGTCTTGGGGTCGTCGATGGTGGCCTCGTAGCGCAGGTGGTCCGGGTCGAGCATCGTGTAGCGCTCGGTCACCTTCAGCGCCTCGCTGTGATGGTTGCCGGAACGATCCAGCCAGGTGGCGTCGTTGAAGCCGGTGACCTCGACGACGAAGGTGTCGCCGTCCCACCGGCCTACCGACTGGCCCATCCACGAGTCGGTCTGCGGCGGCCCGGGATCGGCCAGGTAGACGTTGCGCACGGCGCCCGCGTACTCGTAGGCCATGAAGAACGCCGATTGGCTCTGGAAGATCTGGAAGGGGAACGGCAGGTAGGTGGCCCGCGGCACGCCCGGCAGGTAGCACTTGATCTCGGGATCGCGCGTGAGCCAGTTGGCCTGGTTGTCGTCCTTCTTGGTGCGCGCCTCGGGCAGGTAGGGAATGGCGCCGCCCTCGACGACGCCGACGCCCGGCGGCACCGCGCCCACGGCGCCGAGGGCCAGCACTTCCTTGGCCGGCACCGGCACCACGGGGCCCGGGCGCATGGCCAGGGCCGGCCGCGCCGTGTGCGCTTCGATGTCCCAGTTGGCGGTGTTCAGCGCCTGCCAGATTCCGTTCAGATCGGGCTTGCCGTTGGCCGTCCGGGGAATGGCGGCGCGGGTGGCGGTGGCCGGCTGACGAGCGGCCTGCCCGGCCAGCGGCAGCGCCGTGGCGGTGAACACCGCGCCGGCGGCGGCGGACGCGAGGCCGATGACCCAGAGCTTCAAGTGTGCACCCGTCACGCCGCCTCCAACGCTGCGGATGCTCGCACCCGGACACGGTGGTGTCAAGCATTCGCGGATAGAGTAAACGGCGTATGAATCTTCCCGCCGCGCCGATGCCGTCAGGCTGGCTGGCCCGCCTGCCGGAAGGCGTGCGGCAGTACCTCGAGGCGGCGCCGCTGGCGGCCGTCTGTCTCGGCGTATCGTCCGGCGCTGCGTTTGCCATGATCGGCGCCACCCTGACGACGCGCCTGGCGCAGTACGGCGTGCGCAAGAGCGCGGTCACCGCGTTTGCCCTCACCTTCCTGGCCTACAACCTGAAGTTCCTGTGGGCGCCGCTCGTCGACACCGTCCGCCTGCCGGGGATCGGCCGATTCGGGCAGCGGCGGTCGTGGCTGTGGCTGGTCGGCTTCCTGGTGATGGCCGCCGTGGTGTATCTGGGGAGCGTCGATCCGGCTGCGGCGCTGCCGCAGGTGGCCACCGCCGCCATCCTCGTCGGCATCGCCGGGGCCACCTTCGACATCGTCATCGACGCTTATCGCATCGAGCTGCTGGAGCCCCGTCAGCTCGGCGTCGGCGCCGGGATGTCGCAGTACGGCTGGCGCATCGGGGCGGCGTCGGCCGGCGCCGTGGCCTTGCTGATGGCGGCCCGCTACGGGTGGGCCGCCGCCTACGCCGTCTGCGCCCTTTTTGCCGTGCCGGCCATGCTCGTCGGCGTGGTGATGGGCGAACCGGCGCGGCGCCGTCCGCCGGCCCCGCCGAAAGGCGTCGTGGCGGCGGTGGTGGCCTACTTCAGCCCGCTGGCGGAGTTCCTGCGGCGTCCGGGCGCGCTCGTGGTGCTGGCCTTCGTGCTCATCCACAAGGTCGGCGACACGCTGGCCAATCTGACCCTGCGTCTGCTCTTCGAGGATCTGCGGTTCACGAACGACGAGATCGCCTTCTACGACGTGGCCATCGGGTTTGCCGCCCTGCTGGCCGGCGTGTTCGTGGGCACCGCGATGTACGCGGCGCTGGGCATGAAGCGGTCGGTCTTCATCAGCCTGGTGCTGATGGCCATCTCGAATCTCAGCTTCGCGGCGCTGGCGGCCTACGGCCACAGCAACATCGGGATGGCCGCCGCCATCGGGTTCGAGAACTTCGCCAGCGGCGTCGGCGGCGTGGCCGTGGTGGCCTATCTGTCGGCCCTGTGCAACCTGCGCTTCACCGCCACGCAGTATGCGCTTCTCTCGGCGCTGGCCAGCATCGCCGGGCGATTCCTGACCGGGACCACGGCGGGCGGGCTGATCGAGACGCTGGGCTACGTGAACTTCTACCTGCTGACGACGCTCATCGCGCTGCCCGGCGTGGCGCTCTACGCCTACATGGTGCGGTCCGGCCTGGCCGATGTCTCGATGGGCACGGCCGGCACAGCGAACGAGTAAGCCGGCCCGGCCGGTCCAGGCTACTGGCCGGCTACAGGAGCCAGCGTGCCCATGGCGCGCCGGTACGACAGATACGCATCGGCGAGCCGCTCGGCCACCGCCGGGTCGGCCCGGGCCAGGAGCGTGATCATCTGGTCGCGCTGGGCGAGAAGCGTCTGCAGGACCTCGCGTTGGGACGCCGACAGGACCGGTTCACCGCGGTCGAGGTCGGCCTGCAGGTCGGTGTAGAACGTGCTGGCCGCTTCGCGCGCCGGCTCGTACTCACCGCGCCGGGCATAGATGGCGGCGGCGCCCAGCGTGTTCTCGGTCTGCGTCTGCCGCAGCGTCTGCTGGGCGGCATCGCGTTCGCTGGTCCGCGCCTGCGCCCTCATCCACATCGGCACGAAGCCGACAAGGAAGGTGATCACGAGCACGGCCGCGTATACACCAACGCGCGGTGCGCGCGCCTTCAAAGCCTGGTTCGTCTGCGCATCCATGGTCGTGGCCTCTCGGAGGGACTGAGATCCGCCAGTCCTCACGTAGTCTAGCGCCTGTCGGGACAGCCACCACAAGGTGCGGCGGGCGCCCCGGGCGGCAATGCGGGCCAGGAGGCGATAGGTGCAAAAACGCACACCGTTCGCCGCCGGTTGCTGACATGCTCAGGGGACATGAGCAAGCGCCCCAGCCCTCCGCATCGCGACACGGTGGCCGGACGCCCCCGAGGCGAAGGCGCGAAGCGCCGTCCCACTGGGCAAGGCGCCGCCGCCAAACTGGCGGTTCCCCGAGCGGCAACGACCGCGGCGCGGACGCCACGCGTCGTCCCGCTGCAGTCACCACCCGGGCAGAAGCGGGGGCATAATCTGGTGCCGGGCCGGGCCGGTCCGCACGCGCGATTCGCCAAGACCAAGCCGGCGCCGCTGCTGCCGCCGACCGGCGCAGTCCCGCGACCGCCCGCCCGGCCGGCGACGACCAAGACGGCGAGCCAGGCCGCGAACAAGCGCGCGAGTAAGGCCGCGACCAAGACTGGGCACAAGGTCGCGAGCAAGGCGAAGAGCAAGACGACGAGCAAAGCCAAGACCACGAAGAAGACGCGCATCCATCCGCCAAAGGGGTGAGCCAGCGATGATCGGTCCATGCCGCAAGGCCGCCAGGCGCCGCGCCCTGATCGGCGGGTTGTGCCTGCTGCTCGCGGCGGCGGGTGCGGCCGGACGCCTGGCCGCGCAGTCGTCGCGTCCGGTCGTCTACGTCGTGCCGGTTGACGGCATCGTCGACCTGGGGCTGGCGCCGTTCCTGGCGCGGACGATCCGCGAAGCGCAGGAGGCCGGCGCCGCCGCCGTCGTGCTCGACATCAACACCTTCGGCGGCCGCGTCGACGCGGCCGTGGCCATGCGCGACACCCTCGTGGACGCGCCGGTGCGGACCATTGCCTTCGTGCATCCGCGGGCCATCTCCGCCGGCGCCCTCATCGCGCTGGCCACCGACACCATCGTCATGGCCTCGGGCGGCACCATCGGCGCGGCCATGCCGGTGCTGGGCGGAACCGGTCCCCCGCAGGCGGCCGACGAGAAGTCCGTCTCCTACCTGCGCAAGGAGTTCAGCGCCACCGCGGAACGCCGGAAGCGCCCAACCGTGTTCGCCGAAGCCATGGTCGACGCCGATGTCGAGATTTCCGGGGTCGTCGAGAAGGGCAAGCTGCTCACCCTCACCACCAGCGAGGCGCTCGAGCACAAGGTGGCCGAGTTCACGGCCGACAACCTGACCGCGGCCCTGGAGGCCGTCGGTCTACCCGATGCCGAGGTGCGGTTGGCGTCGCAGACCTGGGCCGAGACGCTGGTCAGGTTCCTGACCAATCCCGTCGTCAGTTCGCTGCTGATGACGGTGGGCCTGCTCGGCATCCTGGTCGAGATTCGCACCCCGGGGTTCGCGGTGCCCGGCGCCATCGGCGTGCTCTTCCTGGGCCTTTTCTTCTGGGGCCAGTGGATCGTGCAGCTGGCCGGGTGGGAGGAACTGATGCTGGTCGTGCTCGGGGTGGTGCTCTTCAGCCTCGAGCTGTTCGTGATCCCCGGCTTCGGGGTCGCCGGCATCGCCGGCATCGTGGCGCTCATTGCCGGCCTCGGCATGGCCCTGGTGGGCGCCGGCGCCACCGCCGCGGTCGTCATCAGCGCCCTCGGCCGGGTGGCCATCTCTCTGCTGCTCGCCCTCGGGGGCGGGCTGCTGCTGCTCCGCTTCCTGCCCCGCCTGCCGTTTGGCGGGCGCCTGGTGCTCGACACCGAGATGCGGGCCGAGGCCGGCTATTCCTCCGAGCCCACGGCCGATCACCGCGTGCTTGGCCGCACCGGCACCACGCTCTCGCCGCTGCGCCCGGCCGGCGTTGCCGACGTCGACGGGGCGCGTCTCGACGTCGTGTCCGACGGCAGCTTCATCGACGCCGGTGCGCCGGTCGAAATCATTCGGGTGGACGGCAACCGGATCGTCGTCCGGGAGCTGCGTCGCGCCCTTTCAGAGACGGAGTAGCCCGCATGAACGGAATCGACCCCAGCGCCTTCGGTGCCATCGGCCTGCTGATGACGGCCCTTCTGGCCCTCTTCTTCATTCTCTATTTCGTCCCGGTGCCACTGTGGATTGCAGCCTGGTCGTCGGGCGCCTATGTGGCCCTCTTCACCCTCATCGGCATGCGGCTGCGGCGCGTGCCCCCGGCGGTGATCGTCAACGCCCACATCAGCGCGGTGAAGGCGGGACTGGAAGGCATCTCGATCAACGACCTCGAAGCCCACTACCTGGCCGGCGGCAACGTCGTGCGGGTGGTGAACGCGCTCATCTCGGCCGACAAGGCCAACATCACCATGCCGTTCAAGCGTGCCGCGGCCATCGACCTGGCCGGACGCGACGTGCTCGAAGCGGTGAAGATGTCGGTGATCCCCAAGGTGATTGAAACCGCGCGCGTTGCCGCCGTGGCCAAGGACGGCATCCAGTTGATTGCCGTGTCGCGCGTGACCGTGCGCACCAATCTCGACCGCCTGGTCGGCGGCGCCGGCGAGGAAACCATCATCGCGCGCGTCGGCGAAGGGATGGTGAGCACCATCGGCTCGGCCGCCACCCACAAGGACGTGCTCGAGAACCCCGACCACATCTCGAAGAACATCCTGTCGCGCGGCCTCGATGCCGGCACCGCCTACGAGATCCTGTCGATCGACATCGCCGACGTGGACGTGGGCGAGAACATCGGCGCCAAGCTCCAGATCGACCAGGCCAACGCCGACAAGCAGATTGCCCAGGCCAAGGCCGAAGAGCGGCGGGCGATGGCGGTGGCGCACGAGCAGGAGATGCGCGCGCGCGTGGTCGAAGCCGAGGCCGAGGTGCCGAAGGCCATGGCCGAGGCCTTCCGCAAGGGCACGCTGGGCGTGATGGACTACTACCGGATGCAGAACATCCAGGCCGACTCGTCGATGCGCGAATCGATTGCCGACCAGGGCGAGGGCGGAACCGGACCCGGCGGCAACAAGGCGCCGATCCGCTGAGGCCCCATAAGCTGACAACGCTTCTCAGCCGGGGGACGCATGTCCGTTGAATCGCTGCTCCTCGTCACGCTGCTTCTCGTGTTTCCGCTGTTGCAGCGGCTGGGCCGCTACCTGCGCGATCAGGCCGCCCGGGCGCCGTGCGGACCCCGCCGACGCGCCACGCCGGCGGCCGCCGGCGCTGCCGCAGCGGCCGGGATCCGAGCGGGCAACGCCGCCCGCGGCAGCCACCAGGCCCGAAGCCCGGCCGGAGGCCATCAGTGTCGAGGCCACCCGGCCCGAGGCCATCAGGCCCGAAATCACTAGGCCTGAGGCCACGACCCCCGCAGGGACACGCCTGCCCGAGCGGGCCGCCGGCGCGCCAGGCGGGCCGGGCCCGGCCGGGCCGGGGCCGGTCGTCCGGCCCGGACGCGTGCCGCCGCCGGGGGTGGATGCGCCGCCAGTGCTGGTTCCGCCGACGCCGCAGCGATATCCCGCGCCCCAGCGGCTCACTGCAAGTGAGCGGGCCCGGGCCAATCGGCCGAGTCCGGCGGCGCCGACGGCGCTCGAGCCTGGCCGGACCGCGTCGCCGCGCCCCCGTCACGGCCTGCGGCTCCACGGCGGACGGCGCGATCTGCGGCGGGCCGTGGTGCTGATGACCATCCTCGGCCCGTGCAAGGCGCTGGAGAGCGAGGCCGGGCGCCACTGAGGACCGGCTGAACGGCGTGCAGCCGGCCCAGCGTTCGGCCCTCAGCGGAGCGATGCTCCGTCGCCGGTCGACGCGGCGCCGCGGCCAGGCCCGCCCGCGTTCGTTCTCCGTTCCGGTGCGCCGGCCACGGCAGGACGACCCCGCTCGGCGTGGTGAGGCGTGGCCGCAGGCCCGGGTTGTCCGTGGACGCGAACTGGCGCACGTCGTCGGCTCGCAACGACCACAGGTAGCAGTCGGTGGTCTTGTCCGCCAGGCCCCCCGGAATCATCCGTTCACACCGGGCGCCCAGGCGCCGCAGCGTGGCGATGGCCCGCCGGTTGTCGACCGCGGTTCGGGCTTCGATGCGTTCCACGCCGAGCTGCTCGACGGCGTGGCGGAGAAAGGCCCGCCCGGCCTCCTGCATCAGACCTTCGCCCCAGCGCCCGCGTTTCAACGCGAAGCCCCATTCGATGGTCTTGCCCGAGGGCTCGGTGGCGGAGCCCTGGACGAGGCCGATGACGTCAGGTCCGATGGTGATGACCATGCTCAGGTTGCGGGTGATACCGGCCTGCCGGTCCACCCACGCAGTGAACTGCGCGATCCGCTCGGCGCTCTTCGGCGAGTCCGGCATGTAGCGCCTGACCTCGGGGTCGAGCAGCCAACCGAGAGACGGCGCGTGCGACGGGCTAAGCGGGCGCAGGGCCGTCCGTGGCCCCGGCCGCGGCGGCGGCACCTGGCCGGAGGGTTCGCTCAACGATACGGTGAGGGGGAGTGCCATCACTGCTCCCGGACGCTCAGATCCACGATCGACAGGCTGCGGAATTGCGCGGGCCCGCGGCAGCGACCACGTGAGTTCCTCGGGCGCGACGTTGCCCCAGAGGATCTGGTTGCCCGACGTGGTGCCCGACTCATCGACGTGGGTCAAGGCGTCGCCCCACAGAATCTGGTCGCCCCACAGAATCTGGTTCTGCCAGACGATGTTGTCGCCCCACAGAATCTGATTGCCCCACAGGAGCTGGTTGCCCCAGAGCATCTGGTTGCCCCACAGGAGCTGCTCTCCCCAGAGAATCTGGTCGCCCCACAGAATCTGCTCGCCCCAGAGGATTTGCTGGTTCCACATCACCTGCTCGCCGCCGATGGTGTCGTAGGGCTGCAGGCCCTGCGCGTTCCACGTCGGGTTGTCCTGGGCCTTCGGCACGCTCGAGAGGAAGCGGATGAAACCCGAGGGGTTGAGGGCCCCGGCGCCCTGCGTGAGCACGTTCTCGCCGGGCATGGCGATGGCGGTGAACTGCAGCACGGCCTTGGCCGCCACCGGCGACAACTGGCGCGTGTCGTCCTTATCCCAGTACGCCTCGATGCCAGCGGCCAGAAGTCCGGTCGTCACTGCCGCCGACATGCTGGTGCCGCTGAGGCGCAGGTAGTTACCGCCGTCCTCTTCGTCGTCGTCGCCCTGGGCGTAGACGCGCAAGGCACGGTTGGCGAACAACGTGCTCCGGCGGGCGGCGGCGGCCACCAGGCGATGCCCGGGCGCGGCGATGTCCGGCTTGGCGAAGGCGTCGAACCACGTCGGCCCGCGCGAGCTGTAGACCTGGATGAAGTCGTCGCCGCGGGCGACGGTGTTCTGGATGTCGATGGCCCCCACGGTGATGGCCGAGCGGGCGTTGCCGGGCGAGGTGATGCCGCCGTAGCCGGGCTAGCCCGGTGGCCGGGTTCATGCCGCGGTTGCCGGCCGACACCACCACGATGATGCCCGAGGCCACCGCGCGCTCGACCGCCCGCACCAGCGGGTCGGTCGCGGCCGACTCCATGATCGGGTGCCCGAGCGACAGGTTGATGAGGTTGATGCCCAGCGCCGCGCGGTTCTCGGTGGCGTGGTCGAGGGCGGCAATGACGTGGCTGGTGTAGCCGGCGCCGTCCTTGTCGAGCACCTTGTAGCCGACGAACCTGGCCTTGGAGCCCGGCGCCCTGGAAGCGGTCGTGGGACCGGTTGCCGCTGCCGCCGATGAGACCGGCCACGTGGGTGCCGTGGCCGTGGTCGTCGTAGGGCTCGAACCGCCGTGGGCGGCGCCCGTGCGGGTCACGTCGTAGAAGGCGACGATGCGCTTTCGCCGACAGGTCCTTGGAGGGCTCGATGCCCGAATCGATGACCGCCACGACCACCTTGTCGCCGTTGTAGCCCTTGCCGCCGCTGAGCAGGCCGCCGCCTTTCTTCATGCCGAGCGAGTCGCGCAGCACGATGCCGTCCGTGTGTGAGTTCGCGCTGGGCCGACTGCTGGGGGCCCACTTCGGCATCGGTCGAAAGGTGCGCGGTGGCGGCGTCCGAGGCCAGCCACACCAGCTGCGCCGGCGCCACCCGCGCCACGATGGCGCCGTCGCGGGCGCCGACGCCGAGCACCTGCACGCCGGCGGCCTGCAGGTTCTGGAGCGACGCCGCGCCGATGGCCTGCGGCACGACCGGCTGGAGGATGACGCGCACCGGCTCGGTCGAGCCCTGTGCCACGACCCGCCGCAGGCCCAGGTCCATCTTGGCCAGCGCGCGCGCCGTTGCCGGCTCGGACGCCGGACGGACTGGCACCCTTGCCGGCACCGCGGCCGTCGCCACCATGGCGGTGGCGTCACCGACAAGCGCGGGCGACGACGCCGTGACGGCGCGTGCGGAGGAGGTAGCCGTCAGGCCGCTCCCGGGCCCGGCCGGTGCGGCCGAGGGCGCGGCGCCCGCGGCGAGGTTGCTCGCCGTTGCGGCGGCCGGGGAACCCGGCCCGGGCAGCGCCGCCACAGCCGCCGTCTCGGAACCGCCACGGGCGGCGGGTCCGGACGGCAGTGGGGTCGGCCTTTCCGAGGTGCGGACGACCACGGCGACAAACAGAGCGAGCATTCCCACGATCGTGACGGGTGAGGGCGAACTACGCATTTTCATGATGGCCTCGACGCATGTCCCCTGCGGTGGAAACGTCACCCGGGGAGCCGCCGCGCTTTACAGTCGCAATCGGGAGGCCAGCCCCGTGGACGGCGCCGTGGGAACGCACACCGCGGATGCGGCGTGCAACGCTGGTCAAACCGCGCGGGATACCGCGGCGGTGGCCTGTGCCGATGCTGAACGACTCGATACACGGGTGTGCTGAAACGCAGCACTCCCGCGAGTCACGACTCGGCAGGCGGAAGCGCGGGCAGCGCGGGAGGGACTGCGGCCTGCGGCGGCACAGGTGGCCTGCGGGAGCGCGCCCTGGCCCCCTCTCGCCACGGTGCAAACTCAGGTCGGGGAATCACCGGCCGTGGCCGCGGTCTGAGTGAGCGTCAGGTCGTCGACCAGCATCTGGAAGTACTCGCCGGCGCGGTCGTCGCTGCGCAGCACGGCCGACGGATGCACGGTCACCACCATGCGAGGCGCCCAGGCCTGCCCCTCGATCACCTTGCCGCGCAACGCCCCGACCTCTGGCCTGGGGCCCGAGCAGCGCGCGGGCGGCGGTGGCCCCGAGGCACACCACCACGTCGGGACGGATGGCCTGCAGCTCCGCTTCCAGCCACGGCCGGCAGGCGCGCATCTCGCTCATCCGCGGCGTCTGATGGATCCGCCGCTTGCCGCGCGGTTCCCACGAGAAGTGCTTCACGGCGTTGGTCAGATACACCGAGGTCCGGTCGATGCCGGCGGCGCGCAGGGCTTTGTCGAGCACCTGCCCGGCCGGGCCCACGAACGGCCGGCCCTGCACGTCCTCGGCATCGCCGGGCTGTTCGCCGACGAGGACCACGCGGGCTCCGGGCGCGCCCTCGCCAAAGACGGCCTGCGTGGCCCGCTCGTGCAGAGCACAGCCGCGGCACGCCTGGGCCGCGGCGCGGAGCTCCTCGAGCTGCGTGGTCTCCGGCACGAATGGCCGGGCGGTGCCCGGCGCCCGCACCTCCAACGCCTGGGCCGTCGTCTCCTGCGCGCGGTTGAGCAGCGACGGAATCAGCGCGGCTTCGGGCAGCTGCGCCCAGCGGCGGAGCGGCATTTCGCGCAGCGTGGCCCGCAGATTGGCGCGCGCCGGGTTGAACACCGAGGCGTAGTAGGCCCGCCACAGCTCCTCGATGCCGCCGGTGGCATGCGCCACGGGCGTGGGCACGCCGCTCGTGAACGACAACTCGTGTCCGTCCCAATGCGCCGACAACTCGGGCGTAAGGATCGACCAGCGCATCGACGCAAAGCGCTCCACGAAGAACGGCACCGCGCGGCGCACGATCAGGTGGTCGGGCCGATACCACGCGACATAGCGCTCGCCGGCTTCGTCGGTCACCGCCGTGAAGCGCACGAACGCGTGCATCTTGTGCTCGTCGCGGCGCACTTGCGCGGCCAGGTCGTTGATCGGCCCGCACCTCGGCGTCCGAGGCGAGCTCGAGCACCTCGCCCCCGGTGCAGTGGATGCGCCACAAGAGGCGATAGAGCAGGTCCCACCGCGACGGACTGCGATGGCAGGCCGCCGCGGCCGCCAGGGTGAGGAAGGCGCGCGGGACGCGCGAGCGTGCTGTGGCGGCGCCTCGGCACCGCCGGTAGGGCGGCTCGGCTCGGCCGCGTCGGCCCGACCGGCCTCCCTCCGGCGCGTCGGCCAGGGGCAGGACCGCCTGATCGGCCTCCCGCGCCACCCACTGCACCTGATCGGGGGTGCGCTGCTCGCCGAGCAGACGGCGCGCGGCCTCGCGCCACTCGGCGAAGTCGGCGACGGTGACCGTCACCATCCCAGCGACTGCTGCACCGGCCTCTCGAAGACGTCCGGCGTCACCACGATGGCCGGACGCGAATCGGCGGTGACCACGAAGTGACGCGCTTCGGTCATCCGCACGCGAAGCGCGACCAGATCGGCGAGGGTGAGGCGATGCTGGCGGCGGATGCGCAACAGGTGCGTCACCGTGCGCACACCCACACCGGGGATGCGCAACAGCAGCTCGCGCGCGGCGGTGTTGACGTCGACCGGGAAGACTTCCGGGTGGCGCAGCGCCCACGCCAGCTTGGGGCTCACCGACCGGCTGAGTTGCGGCTCGTCGGCGGTGGTCAGCTCCGCGGCGTCGAAGCCGTAGCCGCGGATCAGCCAGTCGGCCTGGTAGAGGCGGTGCTCGCGCAGGCGATCGACGGGCAGGATCGGCAGCGCCGCCGGGGCATGCGCAAACGGGCTGAACCCCGTGTAGTAGACGCGGCGCAGCCGGTGCGTGCTGTAGAGCCGCGACGCCGTGTCGAGGATCTGGGCGTCGGTGCTGGGGCTGGCCCCCACCAGCATCTGCGTGGTCTGGCCGGCCGGCGCAAACGGCAGCGGCTTGCGCATGGTGCGGCGGTCTTCGTCGGCGGCCTCGCTCTCGGCGCTGACCACGGTCATCGTTTCTTCCACGGCGGCGTGCGTCTTTTCCGGCGCCAGCTTGTCGAGGTCGCGCTGCGTCGGCAGCTCGATGTTGGCGCTGACCCGGTCGGCCAGGCGGCCCGCCTTGGTCACCAGCTCCGCGCTGGCGCCGGGAATCAGCTTGAGGTGGATGTAGCCGCCGAAGCGATGGTCTTCGCGCAACTGCCGCGCCACTTCGATGAGCTGCTCGGTGGTGTAGTCGGGCGACTGGATGATGCCCGAGCTGAGGAACAGCCCCTCGATGTAGTTGCGCCGGTAGAACTCCAGCGTGAGATCGACCACTTCCTGCACCGAGAACCGGGCCCGCTCCACGTCGCTCGACACCCGGTTCACGCAGTACTGGCAGTCGTAGATGCAGAAGTTGGTGAGCAGGATCTTCAGCAGCGACACGCAGCGGCCGTCGGGCGTGTAGCTGTGGCAGATGCCGGTGCCGTCGGAATGCCCCAGCCCGCCCGCCACCCCGCGGCGCACCACGCCGCTGCTGGCGCAGGAGGCGTCGTACTTGGCGCCGTCGGCGAGGATGCGCAGCTTGTGGGTGGTGGTCATGTCGGGCACTCGACGCGAGCCGCTGGCCGGTGCGGCTGGAACGTAGTCGGGGGGACCATCGGCGGGCACCGGCGCGGCGCCAAGGCGCGGACCGGTGGGGGACCCTATCAGAAAGACGCTCCGCCGGTCGCGCGCGTTGCACTGACGGCCACGCGACGACAAGGGGCTCGGGCAATCGCGCGCTGAGGCAATTATCCCGCACGACCGGGCGATGCGCCAGCTCGACTGGTCGAGTGGCCGAGTGCTGACGCCGACTCGGCACGGGTCGACCTGACGAACGATATGCTGGTCTCATCACAGCCCCTCGCCCCACGCCCACCCGGTCGCGCCGTCCTGCCGCCGGCGATCCCCTCGACGGCATCCGCACGCCCGACGGCCGCTACCTGATCGTGCGCGGCCGGTTGTGGCGAACCGCCAACCCCGTCGCTGGACGAGGCCGAACGCAGCCGCCTGGTGCACCTGCTGATGGACGCCCGGCGCGCCATCGGCCGCGCCAAGCGTCAAGGCGACACTGCCGCCGAACGGGCGGCGCGGGCCCAGGTGCAGCGGGCCAAGGTAGCGCTCGGCGAGCGCGGTCCCGTGTGGTGGGACGACGGCGCGCCCGACGACAACCGGCGCATGGTCGAGAACACGGGCTACGCCGCGTGGTTCCACCAGGCCGAGCGCTGGCAGGCGGCCATCGAAGCGCTGCTCGAGGAGCGCCAGCCGGGCGCCAGCATCTGCCCGTCGGAGGTGGCGCGGGCCGTGTCCCCGCGCGGCTGGCGGGCGCACATGGCGGGTGTCCGCGACGTGGCGCGGCATCTGGCTCGGCGGGGGCACCTCGCCATCACCCAGCGCGGGCGGGGCGTCGATCCCGACGCGGCCGTGCGCGGTCCGATTCGCCTGCGCCGGCCTGAGGTGAACGCCGAGTAGGGCGCCGCAGGTCTCGCAGGCCGTCGAGCAACCGATCCCGTCCTGGATGGGCTGCGGTCCGCGCGGAAAGACGGCGCTGGGGTCCGTCTCACCAGCGATGACACCCGAAGGCCGTCGAATCGCCACCTCCCTGTGGCATCATCCGGCGTCGCTACGCCAGCGGGGTCGTGCCAGCCGGAGTTTGAGATGCTCGTTGCCTCCCGTCGCCCCCCACGCCTCAGCGCGTGCCTCGTGGCCGCCACGGTGCTGCTCCTCGTGCCGCACCTGTCCACGGCGGTGGTCGCGCAACCGGCCGTCGCTCCGCCCGGCGAGCTGGGCACGCTGCAGGTGCCCGGCGGGCGCTGGGCGCTCGGCGAACTCGGCCTGCCGCCAACCCTGGAGCGGGGGTCGGTGGTCCGCCTCCTGCTGCAGCGCGCCTACGATCCAACGGTAGCGGTCCGCCCGTCCGACCTGCTCCTGGCCCGCGTGCAGGCCGGCCTCGATCTGGCCGTCTACGTCGAAGCGGCAGCGCAGGCCGCGGCTCCGGGGGGCGTTCTCGACCTGTCCACGCTCAAGAACCGGAAGTTGCGGTCGCGGATGAGCGACGCCCTCGAAGCCATCGGCGTGAAGCTGCGCGAACGCCGCAAGCAGTACACGGTGTCGCTCGACGACAGTCGCCGCGCGCGCGATGTGCACGCCGCGCTGCAGGCCATGGGCCTCGACGTGTCGGACGTGGTGGCGCGCCTCAACAAGGGGCAGGCGGTGACCGTGGAAGTCCCGGCCGATGAACTGCCGCTGGCGCCGTCGCTGGCCACATGGCGTCAGGTCGTGTTCGAACACGACCTCGCGCCGCGGGCGCTCTTTGCGGAGATCCTGCGGACGCCGAATGCGCTCCTGCTGTGGCAGGGCGTGCTGGCGCTGGATCTGCCGACGCGTCGCTTTCTCGAGGCATCGCCCGATCTGGTCCGCACCCTGTACCGCGAGGCAGCGCCGCTCTTTGCCGCCCACAGCGCGCAGGTGGTCGTGCGCGACGGTCGCATGCAGGTCGCCGGCGGCCTGCCGGTGCAGCCGCTGTGGGAAGCGCTGGTCGACGAACCAGTGGCCTCGCCGGCGCGATTCATCCGGCGCTTGTTCACGCGCGATGACGGCCGGCTGGCCGTGTTCTTCGATCTGATGCAACGCTTGCCCGTCGCGCAACGAACCTTCGCGGCCGGGCTGTGGCTGAAGGACCCGGGCCAGCGCCTCGACCGGTTCCGCGCGCTCTACGGCGCGGTGTCGGCGGTCGACGGCGAGTGGTCGCCGGCGCAGGCGCCGCTCAAGCGATCGCCCGCGGACCCCTGGCTGCTGCTGCGCGGACTGGCGGTGGCCCCGGAGGCCGGCGGCAACGGTCTGGCCGGACCGCAACAGCGCCGCTTCTGGGAGCGGGCGTTCCAAGACGGCGTGCCCGACCAACCAGAACGCGGGCTCCGCTCCGACGACGACGCCGAACTCGTCGATGCCGCCTGGCTGGTGGCGCAGGTGTGCCAGCAACAGACCGCGGTGCGCACCAACCGCATGCGGCAAGTGATGGTCGTGCCGCGTGCCTTTCCGAATCCGGCGGCGGCGGACCTGCCCGGTGTGCTGATGGCCGCGCGCGGCTTGGTCGAGTTCCCCGCGCTCTACCTGGCCCTGGACCGCAGCGACCTGCTCACGCCGTCGCTGGCCATCGCCCTGGCGCGGCAGGCCGACGCCGTCGACCGGATTGGCGACCGCGACCGGCGGGCGCTGGCCTTGGCGGCATTCCAGGGCGCCGTGGCCCTGGTGGGGCGGATGGCCACCACGGCGGCGGTGTCCCGTGATGCGGCGCTGCAGGCATTGGAGAAGCTCGCGGCTGTGCCGCTGCGCGGCGATGCCTTCGCCAGCGGTGTGGGCGACTGGCTCGTCGATCACGTCTTGCCAACGCTGGGCCCAAGCGCCGAGGGCGCGTCCGACGCGCTTGTCGTCAACGCGTTGGCCACCAGTGCCGGCTCGCGTCGCCGGGTCGAGTGGGAAGGCGAAACCTACGTCGTCGACTGGACGAAGGCCGAACAAGCGCGACTGGCGCGGCTGCGCCAGGCGCAGGCTGGCTTCACGGTCGATCACGTGGTGGAACTGGTGGGCCTGCGCCGCCGCATCGCCGGGCTGAGCCCGACTCCCGACCAGACCCGCGGCGCCGCACAAGCCCTCGTGGCCCTTGCCACCAAGCTCGACGCGGCCAAGCCGCTGAGCGAGATCAGCGAGCCCGTGCAGGTGTCGCGTCTCCTCGGGCAAGTGCCGCGCGAACTCGAGCGCGTGAAGTCGGCGCGCGATCGCGACCGTCTGGAGCAGGCGGCCGACCGTGTTGGCCGGGTCGTCGACTGGGCCACGGCTCACGTGCTGGCCTCGCTGGCCTACACGCCCTATCTGGGCGATCCCGACGGCGCCGCCGCGCGCGCCGGCGACCTGTCTTTGCGGCACCGCTTTGGCGTGCACGACTTCATCGACTCCGCCCGACGCCAGCACCAGTGGGGCCCGCCCACGGTGGTGGGTGCCGAAGGGGGCGCGACCGGCGCGCTGCTAGGCATGGAGCTGGGGCTGGCACGGCTGACACTGCGCCGCCTCTCGACCGGCACGGTGCCGCCGCCGGTGCTGATGATCTCGGCCGACCTCGACACGCTGGCAGCGCAGGTGGCGCTCACCAGTCCCCGCGCGCTGGGGGACGCCGATATGTCGGCCGTGGTGCAGGCTCTGGTCCGCGGCCGCGCTCAGGTCACGGCGGCGTCAGCCGATCCGGTCGCCCTCGACGCCCTGGCCGGCGCGGGCGGCCTGTCGGGCGATCGCCGGTCGGTGCTGGAGTGGATGGCACGGCATGAGCCCAGCCGCGTCGTGACCATGTTCTCACTCGGCGAGCTGGCGGCGATTGGCGGCGGCGACCACCGTATCTCCGGCGCCGTGGGCACGCCCGCGATGGGGCTGGTGGGGCGCTGGCGGCTCGAGTGGCCCGGGGGCGAGCCCTTCGAGCCGTACTCCGGCCGGCCCACGATGGGCTTGATGGCGACTTTCGTGCCCGATGTCTCGCTGCGGGTCGCCGAGCTCATCGAGCAGGCGCAGCTTCCCCTGGAGCTGCTGCCCGGCGTGCTGGCCTATGCGATGCAGGACGTAGTCGAGAGCGCGATGCTGCTGTCTACCGCCGACTGGGTCGGCCTGGTGCGACACGCCGGCGGGCTCACCAAAGCCCGCTTCGACGACATCGTCGCGGCCCTGGCGGCCGGCGGCGTGCTGACGCCGGCGGAGGGAGCCCGCCAATGACCCGGTCCACCGTGCTCGTCGTCCTGGCGCTGGTGCTGGCGGCCGCATCCCTCCACGCGCAGGACGCCCGGCTCGAGATCGTCTCGCCCGGTCCGAGCGACTACGTGAGCGACCAGATCGTGGTGGCCGTGCGCGTGACGCCAGCAGAACGGGCGAGTGACGTCGCCGGCTACACGTTCTTTGCCGACGGCAAGGAGATCTGCCGCGTGGCGCCGCCGGCGCTCCGCGTCCTGCCCGTGGGATGCCGGGGCGGTCGTGAAGGCCCACCAACTGCGCGTGGTGGCCACGCTCGCCAACGGCGAACGGCTGGTGGCCACGCGGCGCACCCGGGCCATCGACCTGGTGGAAAACGCGGCCGTCCGCGTCGTGCAGGTGCCGGTCGTGGTCACCGACCGCAGCGGAACCTTCGTTCCTGGTCTGTCGCGCGAGGCCTTCACGCTGGCTGAGGACGGCGTCCCCCAGGCGGTGCAGCACTTTGCCAACGAGCAGGCGGCGCTGGCCGTGCGCCTGGCCATCGACCTGAGCCAGAGCATGGAACAAGCCCTGCCCGAAGTGAAGCGCGCCGTCGGCGAGTTCGCCAAGCGGCTGCCAGCCAACGCCACCGTGTCGATGATGGCCTTCAACGACGAGATGTACCCGGTGGGACAGCCCGGCGATACCCTGGCCCAGCGGCTCGAGATCCTGGGCCGGCTGCAGGCCTTTGGCGGCACCGCCCTGCACGACGTGATGATTCGCGGCTTCGACGACCTGGCACGCACGCCCGGACGCCGCGCGCTGGTGGTGTTCACCGACGGCGACGATCAGGCCAGCCGCTCGACCCGCGAGCAGGTGCGGGCCGTGGCCGAGGCCAGCGACGTGTCGGTCTACTTCGTGGTGCTGGGCCGCGCCGCGGACGTGAGCGACCTGCTGAAGGGGATGGACGAACTGGCCACGCTCAGTGGCGGCCGGGCCTTGCGCGCCGACAAGATCGAGCAGCTGGCGGAGCGCTTCGACGACGTGCTGACGGACTTGTCGCAGCAGTACCTGCTCGGCTACACGCCCACCAACGGGGCGCTCGATGGCCGGTGGCGCAAGATTGAAGTGCGGCTGACGCGAGAGAACCTGCGCGTGCGGTCGCGGCTGGGGTATCGGGCGCCGGCGGCGCCGGGGAAGTAGGCGCCCTTGGAAACTCTGTCGCGGTGAGGTGGCTGAGTGGCCGAAAGCGGCGGTTTGCTAACTCGAATCCGCCTCACGATTCAGGCCTGAAATCATGTGATTTATGGCCTGTTCTTGAGTACAGGCAGCGAAGGCGTTGGCTGCCGTCGGACCAGGATCGGGCTACGTCCGGGCACAGTCTTGGGCACAGTGACGGCTGTCAGGAACTGTCATGTCTTGACATTCCTCGTTACGCATCCTAGTCTTCGACATTGAGGTCTGAGACCCGTATGAATGTGTCACTGACGCCCGAACTCGAACGACTCGTGAATGAGAAGGTCGAGAGCGGGCTCTACCAGACGGCCAGCGAAGTGGTCCGCGAGGCCCTGCGTCTGCTGAAGGACCGGGACTACGCGCGCGAGCGCCTTCACGCCGACGTGCAGGCTGGCTTCGATGGACTGGCGCGTGGGCAAGGACGCACCTACGACAATGCGTCCGGCCGTCAGCTGGCCGAAGGGATCAAAGCCCGCGGGCGGGCGACTCGCGCCAAGAAATGACATGCCGTACCGGCTCTCGCCACTGGCCGAACAGGACCTTGACGAGATCTGGTTGTTCGTCGCTGAGGACGCGAGCCCGGCTACCGCAGACCGACTGATCGACGACCTCATCAACCGCTTCTCCCTGCTGGCGGAACAGCCCAGGATCGGCCGCCTTCGTCCGGAGTTCGGTGATGGGGTTCGGTCTTTTCCTGTCGAGAACCATGTCATCTACTACCGGCACGAGCACGAGGTATTGATTGCCAGAGTGCTCCACGGACGACGTGATCAAGGCGCTGCGTGGACTGAATCCTCCTGAACACTGGGTTCGCGCCGAGGGTTGCCTGTCGACGGCTACGACGGCGGCCGTCTCAGGACCGTCAGTGGCTTCGCCAGCGACGGTGTGCGGCGGCGCCAGAAGCGGCGAATCCCTGAGCATTTCCCGGAAAACGAGTTTCGGGAGAACCATCGCTTTGGAACAAGCTGAATGCCGAGTCCGCAAGTGCCATCTTCTCGTATACTTACAGCCTGCGGTGAGGTGGCTGAGTGGCCGAAAGCGGCGGTTTGCTAAACCGTTGTAGGGGGTAAACCCCTACCCAGGGTTCGAATCCCTGCCTCACCGCCAGTTAAGTGGTTCTCGGCATTGCACTTAGCGTCGGAGACTCTCCCCGTCTCCAAAACTCTGCAAGCAGCGGAGCCGGTGTCAAGGGAGCCCTCGCCGCATGGAAGATCTCGTCACGACCAAGCGCGAACAGATACTGCGCGTCGCCCATCGGCATGGCGTGACCGCCGTGCGCGTGTTCGGCTCGATGGCGCGCGGCGATGCCGGCCCGACCAGCGACGTCGATCTGCTGGTTGACGTGGGTCCGCACCCCAGTGCTTGGTTTCCCGGGGGCCTGGTGGCCGACCTTGAACAGTTGCTCGGCCGTCGTGTGCAGGTGGTCACCGAGCGAGGGCTGGACGAGCTGCTGAGCGCCCGCGTGCGAGCCGAGGCCGTGCCTCTGTGAAGGACGACCGCGTCTATCTGAGCCACGTCCTGCGCTGCATTGCGCGCATCGAGGGCTACACGGCCGGCGGCCGCCACGCGTTTTTGCCTCACACCTGATTCGAGACGGTGTGATCCGCAACCTACAGACGTTGGCTGAATCGAGCCAGCGGCTGACCTGGGTGTCGATCTCGACCTCGTGTTTCGCATCGTCGAACACGACGTGCCGCGGCTGAAGCGGGCGCGCCTCCAGAGGCTAGGTGCTGCCGACGACCGGGCGCCCTGTGGAGGTGCCGCAGCAGCCTCCGGGGGCCTACCGGATGGCCCTGGTGCCCTCGAGCGCGAGCGGCGGGCTCGCGCCATCGGCCAGGCGCCCCGTCACGCAGACGCGTTGTCCGAGGCCCCACGTGCCATCGGTCAGAAGGTAGCGTTCCACGCCCGCCGTGAGCCACCGCTGATCCTGTTCCTGCACGACCACGCCGCAGACATCGGCTTCCAAACTGACGACCTCCACGTCGGCTTCTCCCACCGCCTCACGAAACGCCAGGGCGGAGAAGGTGTGGGGCGTGGCCGCGAACTCCACCTCCGCGGTCTGCCTGGCCTGGCTGATCGAGATGCGGGCAACGCCGTCCAGGCGTCGTCGCAGCGCCACTTCCATGGCCGCTGCGCAGGTCGGTCAAGTGATGCCGCGGACGTGCGCGAGGACCCGCGTCACGCCTTGCGGTTCCGGCGACACCCCCGGAGGTGCGCAGGCGCCGCCTGCGGTCAGAAGCAGGGCTGCCATCAACACGACCCTGATTCGACGTCTCATCGATAGCGGAGCCATAGGCCGATCCACGTCAGCGCCACCAACGAACTGGACCCGATGCTGACCCACAGAATCAGGAGCATCGCTGTCGTGCGCCGAACGGCGGGCCGGCGCCAGATCAGCCACCCTTGATAGCTGAGCGCCGCCACCGCAATCAGGACCAACAGGGGCTGGAGCCGCTGCAGCCAGAACAGGCAGCCGGCGCTCGCCACCGACACGACTCCAAGTCCTGCCAGGACTTGCGGCAGCAGTCATCAACTCGGCACGAGCAGCGCCGCCACGGCTGCGGCGAGTCCGGAGGTCTCGGGGCGGCGGATCACGGTCAGGTCAGAGCGTGATGATCTGGTCGGGCATGTTCCCGGCCAGCGCGCCGTACAGATCCGGGAAGCAGCCGATGGGCACGCCATCGAGGAGCTTGTCCGCGATCTCGCGTTCGTAACAGCACTGGTCGCATCCCATCAGCAGGATCCCCTTCTTCTTCGCTTCCGCGTGGAGCCGTTCGCCGGTCGGGTTGCCCTTGACGAGGACGTAGTTGTTGTCTTCGAAGAAGAACATGCCCACCACCGTCACGCCGTGCCGGTTCTCCTCGAGCTGCGGCAGGATCATCCGGCCCAGCACGTACGAGATCGTGTGACGCTGCGTGGCAAAGATGTAGGCGACCTTCATGGCATCTGTCTCCTCGCGCTCTCGACGACCGTGGCCATTACGGCCTGGACGGCCAGCAACGCCCGATCGCGTTTGGCCTCGGGCACGAGCGGCAGGGCACGCGCCAGCTCGTGCAGACGTACCCTCTGCGCCGCGGCGCTCACGGTATGACCGGTCACCCACTCCGCGGTCACTTCGCAATACGCGACGAGCGTGACGCACGTCGTCGCGTCGAACGCGACGTCGGTGATCACGCCGTCGTTCATGCGGACGCTGAACTGCGCGAATCGACCGTCGCCGTCACGGCGGACCTCGCCGACGATGGGCAGGGGACCAGCCCGGCGGCGGCGCAGGCCACGCTCGATGTAGTCGCTCAGCGTCGGCGGCCTCGTCGACCCGCCACCGCAGCAACGCGACACGCACTCGCCAATAGACTCCGCGCCCGCCATCAGTCGTTCCGCGGCGGCGTCCATGTCAGGGGGCACGGAGCGCCGACCGATGTCACGCAGACATTGCGCTCGAACGTGGTCTGCCCGGATGGCGACAGATTGAGGATGTCGACGGCCCGCGCGTCGGGGCGCGCGTTGCCCACTTGAATGTGCGGGTTGCCGACCACCATGTTGTCTCTGACCTTGGTATCGCGCGATCCCGACCCCAGAAGGATGCCGTTGGTGTTGCCGACGATCGTGTTCTCATCGAGGACGTTGCCGGAAGCCGACCCGATCACACCGATGCCGAAGTCGTCTGGGGGTTCCGAGAAGCCATTCCCGCTCGTGCTGTTCAGCCGGACCCGGCTGTTGTGGCCGATGATTCATATGCCGCCGCAGGCGAACCCCGGCGCCGATGAGCCGTTGCGGACCGCGACGTTGTTCTCGACGATGGTGTCGAAGGACGTGGCCTGCACGATGATGCCAGCCGCGCAGTTGGTGGACGAGGTGAGGCCCTGGATGCGCGCGTTCCTCGAGGCCGACACCACGACGCCCGAGTTGCGGAATCGCTGGACGAGTCCGGGACCCTGGATCGAGACATCGGCCCGTCCACCGGTCGTGATGCCGAACTCGGCCGGGGTCACGCTGCCGCCGCAGCCGATGACCGGGTCGGCCTTCCCGGTGATGGTGTAGCCGTTGAGACGCAGCGCGACGCCCGGCGCCCCGAACGAGAAACACGGCGCGCCGGTGACATCACACGTGACGTCTCCGGTCAGTTCCGTGTCCTCGACGATTACGTAAGTCCGCGTGATGAGGCCGCTCACGCGGTCCTCCGCCAGGGAGGCGACGCTCGAGGTCACGACCGCGGCCAGTACGAGCCCAATGGTGGTTATCGGCCAGCCCCTTGCGTGCATGGTTCCCCCCGGTGAAAGGTGTCGACCCTCCCTTACGCGGAAACGGCGGGGAAACGGGGCCACGCTCCCTTGTGTCGAGCCTGCGTGGCCGCTATACTCGGCCGGCTGCACTGGACATGGAAGGCGCCGTTTCTGGCCCATGGAGACGCCGGAAGGATCTGTTCCTGGCTGCGCTCGAACTGCCGCCGGGCCAGCGCGACGCCTTTCTGGCCGCTGCCTGCGGCGCCGACCACGGCCTGCGGGACGAGGTCGCCTCGCTGCTGGCGAGCGACGCCCAAGCCGGCAGCTTCATGGAAGGGCCGGCAGCGGCCCTGATCGCCGCCGGCCCGGTCCGGCCATTCACGCCGCGGCTCGCGCCCGGCGCCGTGCTGGGGCGCTACGAGATCCTCGAGTTTCTGGGGGCCGGCGGCATCGGCGAGGTGTACAAGGCGCGCGATACCCGGCTCGACCGGACCGTGGCCATCAAGTTCGTGAGCGATCCCGGCGACGCCGATGCGGGGCGGCGGCTGCTGGCCGAGGCACAGCACGCGTCGAGGCTCAGCCATCCGCACATCTGCGGCGTGCACGAAGTCGAGGACGTCGACGGCCTGCCGTTCATCGTGCTCGAGTTCATCGAGGGCGACACGCTGCGCGAGGTCATCCGACGGTCTCCGCCGTCGAGCGCCGACGTCATCCGGTGGGGGATGCAGATCGCCGCGGCGCTCGACCACGCCCATCGCCGGGGCGTCATCCATCGTGACCTGAAGGCGTCGAACGTGGCCCTTAGGCCCGACGGACAG
This sequence comes from uncultured Acidobacteriota bacterium, assembly GCA_963834325.1. Taxonomy (GTDB): domain Bacteria; phylum Acidobacteriota; class Vicinamibacteria; order Vicinamibacterales; family UBA2999; genus CADEFD01. The sequence continues at coordinate 546,425 of CAWIBL010000011.1, read as the reverse complement.
GTCAAGGTGCTCGACTTCGGCCTGTCCCGGCGGGTGGACCCGGCTGCGGCTTCCACGTCGCCGGCCGCCATCCTGTCGGACGCATCGGTCGCCGGCACGCTGACCCACATCGCGCCGGAAGTGCTGCACGGCCAGCCCGTCGATGCCCGGTCCGATCTCTGGGCCCTCGGGGTGATGTTGTACGAGATGGTCTGCGGCGTTGTGCCGTTCACCGGCACGACGCCGTTCGAGACCGCCAACGCCATCCTGCACGACGCCCCCCGTCCACTGCCGTCGAAGGTCGGACCAGGGCTCCGCCGCGTGATCGACCGGTGTCTCGTCAAGGACCCGAGCGGGCGCTTCCAGAGCGCGGCCGAGCTCAGGGACGCACTCGATGCCGTCAGCGGCGTGACGCGCGCACAGACGGCTCCCTGGACGACATGGAGCCGGACGGCTCGGCGCACGGCCGCCGGAGCGCTGGTCGTCGCCGTCGCCGGCGGCGCCTACCTCTCTGGCGTCCTGCCGCCGGCGCCGGCCGACGCGCCGCCACCGGTGCTCGCGGTGCTGCCGTTCAACGACACGTCCACCGGGGCATCGCAGCCGTTCTTCGCCTCCGGACTGACGGAGGGCCTGATCGCGGAACTTGGACGAATCGACAGCCTGCGGGTCATCTCGGCGGCCACGACGATGCGCTACCAGAACCGGCCAGGTGCCGTTCCCGAGATGGTCAGAGAGACCGGCGCCACCCTCGTCCTGCGCGGCTCGGTGTCGCGGGCCGCCGATGGCGTTCGCATCGCCGCCGAGCTTCTCGAGGCGGGGACGGGCCGGATGATCTGGTCCGAGGTGTACCGAGCGTCCGATCCGCACCCTGCAGGCGCTCCACGGCACGATCGCCACCGCCGTCTCGCGCGTCAGTGCCGTGGAGCTGGGGGAGGGCGACCGTGGCGCGGTTCGCGACGGCGCGTGCCGTCGATCCGGAGGTCTACGAGGCGTACCTGAAGGGCCGCTACCACTGGAACCAACGCACCGACGAGTCGCTGCGCGCGGCCGTGGCCGAGTTTCAGACGGCACTCGCGCTCGACCCCACCTACGCCCCGGCCTACGCGGCCCTCGCTGACTGCTACAACCTGCTCGGCACCGTGATGGTGGGCGGCGGATCCCCCCGGCAGTGGCGGCCGCGCGCGTCCGAAGCCGCCATCAAGGCGCTGCAGATCGACTCCGGCCTCGCCGAGGCACACGCCACGCTCGGCTACATCCAGCACTACAACTGGGAGTGGGACGCGGCGGAGCAGTCGTTACGGCGCGCCATCGCGCTCAACCCCAGCAACGCCCTCGCCCGCGTCTGGTATGCGAATCTGCTGTCGTCGCGGCTGCGGCTCGACGAGGCGATTCGGGAAGTCACCGTCGCGCGCGATCTCGACCCCCTGTCGCTGGTCGTCAACACCAATGTGGGCTGGGTGCTGTACATGGCCCGTCGCAACGACGAGGCCATCGCGCAGTACGTGAAGACGCTCTCGCTCAGCGCCGGCTACGTCCAGGCCCACACCCGGCTTGGCGACGCCTACATGCAGGCCAATCGTCACGATGACGCCATCGGCGAGCTCACGACCGTGGTGCGCCTGACCAACGACAGCGCCACCAGCCGCGTCGCCCTGGCCCAGATCTACGCGCTCGCCGGCCGGAACGCCGACGCCCGCCGCCTGCTCGAACGCGCCCTGGTCGAGCGCGGGGAGAAATACGTGTCGTCCGGCGCGCTCGCCAACGTCTACGTCGCGCTCGGCGATCACGACCAGGCGTTCGAGTGGCTCGAACAGTCGCATCGCGACCGCGCCAACAACGTCGCGTATCTGGCCGTGGAGCCGCTGTACGACCGCATTCGCCAGGAACCCCGTTTCCAGGCGCTCGTGAAGGCGGCGGGGCTCCCGTGAGCGCACGCACCTCGTCCTCGACCGACATCACGCCGCTGCTCGTCAGGTGGAGCCAGGGCCACCGCGAGGCGCTCGATCGCATGTTGCCGCTGGTGTACGCCGAACTGCGCCGGATCGCCGCTCGCCAGCTTCGAAGGGAGCGTGACGGACATTCCCTCGATCCCACCGACCTGGTGCACGCGCTCTTCCTGCAGCTGGTCGATCAACGCCACGCCACGTGGAGCAACCGGGCCCAGTTCTTCGCGACCACCGCCACGATGATGCGCCGGATCCTGGTGGAGCACGCCCGGACGCGCCTGGCCGCCAAGCGTGGCGGTGGGGCCGTCACCGTGTCGTTGACGGCGCTGGACGCAGACCCGGCGTCGCTCGGCGCGCCTTTGTCGGACGTGCTGGCGATCGACCTGGCCCTCGAGCGGCTGGCGGAACGCGATGCCGACCAGGTGCGCATCGTCGAGCTGCGGTTCTTCGCCGGGCTGTCGGTTGAGGAAGCGGCGCATGTCATGGGGTGCTCGCCCCGCACGATCAAGCGCGAATGGAGGATGGCCAGGGCGTGGCTGTTTCGGGAGCTGCGGCTCCACGGCTGACGCAGCTCTCGGTGTCGACATGCGGCGCTCGAAGCAGCGCCCGGGGTGACTGCCGAGTCCGGTATGCCGCTGCGACTCCAGCCCCGTGGCCCGCACCGCCCGCGGGACCGGCGCTGATAACCAGTGACGGCGCGGGCAGCACGGGTGGCCAGTCCTGGGCGAGCGTCAACACGCGGATTCTGGAACTCGCGAAAAACGCCCATGATCGGTTCGTTTCTCAGGATTCGCGCGAGCAGGCCCGACTGCTCAAGATCCTGCTATCGAACCCTGCCTTCGATCGCGGAGAACTTTCCGTTTCATACACTAAGCTGTTCGACACGGCCGTCTTCTCCAGGTCGTTCCTGGTTCTCGGTGGTCGGCCTTGATGCGAGTCCCACGCCACTCTGTCTACGGCAAGATCGATCGTGGGCAGCCCTTCCGCGAGTTGCTATCAATTAGGCAGGAGTTGGGAGCGCCGTTGCTCGCCCTGTGGGCGTCGCCCGCGTCTCCACCACGTCTCCAGAACATCGGTGGAATCCCGAGTGCACTTGATCCGATTCGGTGGACATCCTCCGAAAGGTCGATACGAGGTCCCGCATGGATGGTGTCGTTGCGTCTTGCGTCGGCGCCGAAGGGCTCCGAGGGCTCAGCAGAGGTAGAGGAGCGTCCTGAGTTCCTTGCGAACGGCCGGCTTCCGTCCTGCGACATAGCCGCAGCTCATAATCGTTGGATACGCGCCAAATCGCCGCGAGAAAACGCGGTAGCTCGCGTGCGAACGCCACGTCATGCCGGGCGGCGTCCGCAAACACTCGCAGCCTCTCACCGATGAGATAGTGGAGCGCGCTATTGGCTCAGAACCGTCGCTCGACCGCCCAAGTGGCGCGGTACTGCTCGATTCAGATCTTCTCAAACCGCATGACGGGCAGTACACCCGCGATACCGCCCGCCCGGCGATCCCAGCGTGCGGTCAAACCCGTGGTCCTCTCTAGAATGCAGTGTCCAGAATACTTGCAACGATCGTGGTCGACGACCTCGTTGCCTTCGTCAGGTCAAGAGACATTCATCGGAGTCAGCCCTCGCGTGGAGGCTAGGCTGGATGACCGTTATCGAGAAACTGGCATGAACGGATCTCCGCGACCGCTCGCTGATGGCGCCGCCGAGTCGCGGACTGGCGGTTTCACGGCCACACAGCCGTCGCGCACCGTCGACATCGCCGACTTGATGCGGCGGCGTCAGCATCGGCGCGACTACCTGATGTCGATCTGGTCCGGCGTCGCCATCAGGCCGACCACGTTCTCGAACCAGACGGACGTGCCGAAGGTCGACCTCGCGGCCGGCGTGCAGGCTGCATCGATGCGCGCCGCGACGAAATCGTCGAAGCCGGACCACTCGTGAACGTAGCGGAACTCCGGCGTCTGCACTTGCGCCGGGGTTGGATCGATCGGGAGCGGCGCGGTCGGCAGCGCCTGGCGCGCGAACACGCCATGGATCTCAGACGAGAACAAAACGGGATTGCGAGCTGTCCCGATCGCGATGCGCCACAAGCTCTCATTCGCCTCGTCGACGCCAAGCGGCGTCCAGAACTCGATGAGTACCGATTGCGTGCGAGGCCCCACGCGCATGCGACGCACCCGAACGGCCTGCACGACCGGAGGACGCAGGACGCGCCGATTCGATCGTACGAGCACTGTCACCTCGCGTCGCGGCGTGCGATTGCTGGTGAGCCGTGTAGTCCGAGGGAGGTGGCTCGCGCTCTGCAAGTCGTCGTCTCGCTTGTCCGCGAACACGGCGATCCAGCCGAGTGACCCTCGTTTCCGCAGCCGGAATCGCGTCGTCCGTTCGTACATCGACATCGAATCGCGCTTCCCGTGATCGCGGAGAACGTCCTTCATCGGAACGTATGCCTCGTCGTCCTCGGGAAGCTCCCAGTTGAAATGCGTGGTTTCGATCCGAAGCGGGTTGAAGCGACCGTTCTCCCATATTCGGCCTGTCAGGACGTCATCTGGTGGCAACCTGCCATTGGGATCCGACAGAATGTCGACGGAATAGGACCTGGCACCTGGAGTCGACCGTGTGCTCGTAGACGCCAAGCTGGTAGAACGCGTCCATCTCCTGAAACGTCGCTTCGGTCACGAAGCTCCACGGATGATCGAAGCCGCGCGCCGGCTTGCCTCCGGTGAGCTCGTGCGCCATAGGCGTGTGCTGGCAGCTCGAGGGGAGATACTTCTGAAACCAACGACCCTCGACCGGTGCTTGTCCCGGATCGACGCGGCCCCAACCCCGAACGTGGATCGTTCCGTCTTCACGGATGCCCATCGTGTTCTGGTAGATCTGCTCACCTCCGGCCGGGGGTAACGCCGTTTCCGAGCCCACGACTGGGTCCGGCGCGCTCGTCACCGCCGCGAGCGGGAACCGGCGCCACCGCCACGTGCGATCGCTCAATCCCCACGAAAAACAGAACGTATAGATTTCCGCGTCGTTCGTGGTCGGGTCGAAGCCGGTGACGGCGATGATCTGCCGCGCAACGGCCATGCGGCTGTGTTGGGTAATGTGGCCGGCTTCGAACGGATCCCAGTACGCCCTAACGTTGAAGTCGAAGTACTCGGGACTCTCGCGAAGCTGGCGTGCGATCGAGAACAGGTCGCCGGCAATGTCGTCGACCGGGTGCACCAGCCGCCAGCGTTGCGAGAAATAAGACTGCTCGTCCAGAAACAGCACGGCGAACTTGCGCGTGCTCGAAACGCTTGCCTGCCCGTCGAGTGTCACCAGGATGTAGAAATTCGACGTCCCGTCCTGCCAGCCGTCGCCGTCGATGACGGGGCCGTTGAGGATGCGGTACAAGCCGAGGCCGAACTGCTCCTGCTGGAACATCGGCCGCCTGGCGAAAATCGCGTGCATCTCGCCGCCGAACCCCATGTGCCACTGCTCGCTCCAATGCACGGTCCCGATGCCGAGATCCATGACCTTCGAGAACGCGATCGCGGTTCGCTCGTAGCGCCTCGCCGGCGGGGCGCCGCGGGCGGGGGTGCGCCGCTGCTCCTCGTACACGAGATGGCGATAGGTCGGCAGCTCCGGCGGTGGGGCATTCGGGACGGTCACGCGACGTCGACTGCGCGACTGTTCGACAACGGCGTCGATCAGCCGGCCGATGGCCCGGTTGTTCTGCTCGTCCAAGAAGTCGCGCAACTTGCCGAGGTGCACGCCGAGGCCCCGGCGGGCGCCGCGGCAGCGCAGGCGGCGCCAGTCAACGGGTTCTATGGGTGGAAGCGAGGGCTGCCTCCCGGTGGTGGCAGGGTCGACCGGCTGCGGCAAAATTGTCGCCGCGGCCGGTGTGACCGGCGCGACGACCTTCCGTTCCGAGAGTTCGCGCACCAGCAGCCCGCCGGCGAGCCACAGCGGGCCGAAAAGCGCCGCGATGCCATCCCTGTTAACGTCGTCCCGGATCCTTCCCGCCAGGATGTCGGCGGCCAAGTCGACGCTGAAATTGACGATGCGAGCGGCGGCATGGTTCAGCGCACCACGCACCGCGCGCGATACTGCGCTCGAAAGATCGCGAACCGCTCCCCGAACGTTGTTCACCGCGGTCCTGAGACTCCTCACTGCGCCGCCGACGATAGGAACGCTGCTGGCGACGGTGACCAGGTCGCCGACCGTGGACTCGATCGAGTCCGCGGCGCCGCGCAGCGCGTCCAGCGGGCCTTCGATCGCGTCCGGCACGTCAGGCGCGATCTGATCCCCGAGCCACGCCGCGAAGTCGGCGCCGGCCTGTATGAGATCCTGGTCGCGGTACTGCGCTCTCGCGGCTTCGATGAGCACCTCCTTGATGCGGGACTTCGTGAGTGCGACCTTGACGTCGCCGTCCGACAGGCAGTTGATGTCGTCGAGATCGAACACTTTCAGCGGAGAGCGCACGTCCACGAGATGCCAGACCCCCGCCGTGGGCAGCACGCACCACATATCGCTCAGCTCCGCCTCGAGCTGCAGGGCGAACACGCGGAACCGCTCGGCAGCGGGGTGGTGCGCATACGTCGCTCCGAGCCCCGCAGGCGGCGTGGCTCCGTCCGGTTTCGTGAAGAACTCGGGATCGAGCTTTAGGTATGTGGAGGGCACGATCGGATCGCCGCCATCGGCCGCCGCGGTCACGATGCCGCCGTTGGTAAGCGCGATCTGCGAAGTCCGAAAGAGCGGATCGATGATGAGACTGAAGAAGCGGTCGGTTCCCGCCTCCTTTGCAAGGAGACGACCTCGGCTTGCGGCGACCATGTCGAACCGCACCGGCACGGTGATCGCATCTCCGGCGCGCCTCCGGTTGAATGACACTCCCCACGGGGCGAGCGGATCCCGCGGCGCGAGCGTTTCCCACGGTTGGCCGCGTTGTCGAATACGGACGGCAGACCGCACCACGCGGATGTCGTAATGTCGACCGGAATCCGTGATGTGAAAGCGCGACCGGTCGGCGTTCGGGCTGAAGGTGGAAGCCGTCAGCCGAAGGTTGGACGCCACTGACCGGTGTTCGACTTCGTCGGTGATCCGGTAGTCGCCACGCTTCGCCGTGATAGACATGCCTTACCTCCGTTTGGACAGAGTTCGAGACGGCCATTCGCACGTCGAGGGCGCGCCGCACGCCGCAAACGACACGGGGATGAGGGGATAGGCGGCATAAGGCGTGGTGGTTGACGAAACTGGCGTTCTCCGACCCTGATGCCCCGCAGGCTCACTGCCGCTCCCTCATTCGCGCGGCGCAGATTAGCACGGCCCTGCATCACGAGCCTTTCACTGCCTCGGGTCAGCGTCGGATGAGCTTCGCCCAGAAGCACCCCGGACCGGCGGCCGGCACTCCTCCGATCGATTCGGTGTGGGGGCAGTGGGCGCTGCGAACGAGCCACTACTCCTGCAGCGCGGCGCGCTTCTTCGGCCTGACCGGCAATGCTCCGGTAAACTCGCGTCTGCGGAGACGAAATGGCCAAAGTCCAATCGATTCGCAGCAAGACCGCGAAGCGCACAGCCCGGCCCACGCTGGTGCACCAGTTCCTTATCGTGCTGAGCGGCACCGACCCGCTGGTCTGGCGTCGCATCCAGGTGCCCCAGAAGTACTCGTTCTGGGACCTGCACGTCGCCATCCAGGACGCGATGGGCTGGCTCGATTATCACCTTCACGAATTCCGGCTGCTCGACGCCGCGGAGCAGGCGGTCGTGTCGATTGGCATCCCGGGCGATGACGAGCCCGAAGACAGGCCCGTCGTGCCCGGTTGGGAAGTGCCCCTCTCCAGATTCTTCGAGCGTCGGGAGTGGCACTCGCCGCCGGCGGTCTACGCCTACGATTTCGGCGACGACTGGGAGCACGTGCTCATCCACGAGGGGATGGAGTCGGCCGAGGCCGGACGGTCGTATCCGCGCTGTGTGTCTGGTGCACGCCGGTGCCCGCCGGAGGACTGCGGCGGCGTCCACGGCTTCGCCGAGTTCCTGAAGGCGATTGCGGACCCGAAGCATCCGGAGCACAAGTCGATGGTGCAGTGGTCGGGCGGGGACTACGATCCGGACGGCTTCACGCCCGAGGCGGTGACGTTCGACGATCCCAAGAAGCGGTGGAAGAGGGCGTTCGAGGAGTAGTCTCTGTCGTCTGCGCCGCCCTGGACATGGGCACCGCAGCCTGTCATGTCAATCGCCCCGGCCTCTACGAAGCCCTCATCGACGCCCCGATGCCGTCTTCAAAAGTCCAGTAGTATGTCGGTTTTACCCACGATTTGACCCGGCAAAGGAGATGCGCCATGAGCGAAAAGGACATTCAGAAGGATGATCTCGTTGGCAAGACGCAGGCGATTCGGGACCACGACCACGACATGATCCACGACCTGAGCAAGCGTCTCGACGCCGTGTGGCGGTACGACCAATACATCGAGAACGCCGGCAAATTCCCCGAACTTCAGCGGTTCTGGCAGGAGAGTAAGCAGACGGAGATCCAGACCATCGAGCGGTTGAAGGAACTCATTCGCGAGCACGTCCGCAAGGACAACTTCTGAGCCGTGAGGTCACGAACCAGTGCGCTGCACCTGACGGCCGTCCAAAGCGGCGGCCGCAGGTGAGGCCTGGTGAGGGTCGAGAATCGAAAGGCCGGTTGGGAAGAGGGCGTTCGAGGAGTAGGTCAGTCCACTCGCAGCCCAGTCTCCGCGTCGAACAGATGCACGGCCGCGCGGTCAAGCCGCAGCCCCACGCGATCGCCGGCGCGCACCGCGACGCTCGACGGCCACCTGCACGCGGACCAGTTCCTCCGGCGCGGCCTCCAGCCGCGCATGCACCGTGCTCTGCGCCCCCAAAGCCTCCACGATCGCCACTTCGGCGTCCACGTCTCCCTGCCCTGGCGCCGTGACGGACAGGTCGTGCGGTCGGATGCCGAGCCACACCTCGGCGCCGTCCGTCACCGAGGCGTATGGCCCGTCTGGCAGTGAAAGGGCGAACGAGGGCGTCGTCACGCGCAGTCCGCCCTCGCGCGCGGAACCAGGTGCGGCGTCCGCGAACGCCACGCGCGACGCCCGCGCCCGCCACAGGTTCATCGCCGGCGCGCCGACGAAGCGGGCCACGAACACCGTGGCGGGACGCGCAAACACCTCCAGCGGCGGCGCCACCTGTTCGACGCGCGCCGTCGTGCATCACCGCGATGCGCGTGCCCAGCGTCATCGCCTCCTCCTGGTCGTGCGTCACGTAGATCATCGTCGCGCCCAGGCGGCGATGCAGCAGCGCCAGCTCGGCGCGCGTCGCCACGCGCAGCAGCGGGTCGAGATTCGAGAGCGGCTCGTCGAGCAGGAACGCCCGCGGTTCGCGCACGATGGCGCGGCCGAGCGCCACGCGCTGGCGCTGGCCGCCCGACAGCTGCGCCGGCCGGCGATCGAGCAGCGCCTCGATCCCCAAGGCGGCCGCGGCGCGCGGCCACGCGCGCGCTCGATCTCGGCCGCGGCCAAGCCGCGCACGGTGCAGTCCGAACGCCAGGTTGTCGCGCACCGCTCTTGTGCGGGTAGAGCGCGTAGCTCTGGAAGACCATCGCCAGGTCGCGCTGCTGCGGCGGCACGCCGGTCACGTCGGCGTCGCCAATCACGATGCGCCCGCTGGTGGGGTCGTCGAGGCCGGCGATGAGGCGCAGCACGGTGCTCTTGCCGCTGCCGGAGGGGCCGACCAGCACCAGCAGCTCGCCGTCGGCGATGTCGAGCGATAGCGACGCGCACGGCCATCATGGCCATTGGGAAAGACCTTGCGCACGTCGCTGCAGGGCGATCGCCGCCATGTCAGCCCTTCACCGCGCCCGCCGTCAGGCCGGCGACGATCCGCCGCTGGGCGACGAGCACCAGCGCGGCGACGGGCACGGTGGCGACGACGGCGGCCGCCAGGATCTCGCCCCACGGCACCTGGTACTGTCCGCGGAACAGCGCGATGGCCACCGGCACGGTGTAGCGTTCGGGGCCCAGGGTGAACGACAGCGCGAACAGGAACTCGTTCCAGCTGTAGAGAAACGTGAGGATGGCGGTGGTGGCCAGTCCGGGCGCGGACAGCGGCAGCACGATCTCCCACAGCGTGCGCAGGCGGCTGGCGCCGTCCATGAACGCGGCTTCTTCGAGCTCGCGCCGGCAGCTGGCGGAAGAAGCCGACCAGCAGCCAGATGGTCAGCGGCATGGCGAAGGTCAGGTAGGGCAGCACCAGGCCGGGGTAGGTGTTCAGCAGGTGCAGCGCGCGCAGCAGCAGGTAGAGCGGCGACACGATCGAGATCTGCGGGAACATCGACACGGCCAGCACGAAGGCCAGCAGCGGCGCCTTGCCGCGGAAGCGCAGGCGCGCCAGGGCGTAGGCGCAGGCGGCGCCCAGCGTGACCGAGAGCACGGTGGTGAGCCCGGCGACGATCAGCGAGTTGCGGATCGGCGTCCAGAAGTCGCGCTCGTCGAAGAGCGCGCGGTAGTGATCGAGCACGAGCGTCGCGCGGCACCAGCGACGGCGCGGCGAACAGGCGGCTGCTCGGGCGTGAACGAGGCGGCAGCGGCCCAGTAGAGCGGGAACAGGATGGCGGCCACGAGCGCCGTGGTCAGCACGGCCCCAGCCGCCAGCGACGTCGCGCCTCACGACACGCCGCTCCAGGAAGGCGTCGCCGGCCGAAGCAGCCGGATGACGGCGAGCGCGAAGCAGAACGCCAGCGCGAAGACGATCATCGACAGCGCCGACCCGAGCCCGAACCGCAGGTTCTGCAGCAGCGTGGTGAAGGTCAGCAGCGCGATCGGCTCGGTGGCCGTGCCCGGGCCGCCGCCGGTCATCACGTAGACCACGTCGAAGACGCGGAAGGCGTCGAGCGCGCGGAAGAGGAGCGCCACGAGCAGCGCCGGCCGCAGCAGCGGCAGGGTGATGTGCGTGAACTGCCGCCAGGCGCCGGCGCCGTCCATGCGCGCCGCCTCGTACAGCGTGCCGGTCGATGTGTCTGCAGGCCGGCCAGCAGCAGGATGGCGACAAACGGCGTCGTCTTCCAGACGTCGGCGAGGACCAGCGGCACCCAGGCGGCGATCGCGTCGGCAAACCAGGTCGGCGCCGTCGAGTCCGGCGCGCCGTGACCAGCGCGGTGGCCAGGCCGGTGGGGCTCTCGAACATGAACCGCCAGACCAGCGCCACCACCACCGTGGGCATCGCCCAGGGCAGCAGCACCGCGGTGCGCACCAGCCCGCGCCCGCGCGTGATGCGGTCCAGCGCCAGCGCCAGCACCAGTCCGGCGGTGAGCTCGAGGGCGACGGTGACGGCGACGAACACGCCGGTGCGGCCGAGCGCCTCCCACACCCGGGCATCTCGCGCCAGGGCCTCGACGTAGTTGGCGGCGCCGACGAACGGCCGGCCGAGCCACGGCATGCGCAGGTCGTGCAGGTGCAGCGACTCCCAGAACGTCCAGACGATCGGGAACACGGCGACCACCGCGATCACCGACAGGGCCGGCAGCGTCAGCGCCCAGGCCAGCCGCGCCTCGTCGCGCCGCTCGGCAGTCGCATCGCGCCGTTGGCGCGGCTCACGATGGCGGCGCCAGCTGCACGCGCGCCAGCAGCGCGCGCATCGCGGCCGCCGCCTCGCTGCAGCGCCGCGCGCGGTTCCTGCTGGCCGGTCAGCGCGCGGTGCAGCGACACCTGGAGGATGCTCCGACAGCTGCGCTGTAGACCGGCGTGACCGGGCGCGGCACCGCCGCGCTCGATGATGCGGCGGGCCTCGGCCGGCGGCACTCGGAGCGCCCCGGCGAGCGCGTCGCCGTCGTAGAGCGCGCGGCGCGGCGGAAACTGGCCGGCCATCGCGCGCGCGTTCGATCATCTGTTCCGGCTGCAGCAGGAAGTCGATCAGCGCGTAGGCGTCGTCGGGCTGATCGCTGTAGGCGTTGATGGCCAGCGTCGATCCGCCGAGGGCGGCGGTCGGCGCGCCGCCCGGCTGGCCCGGCATCGGCGCCACGGCGAAGCGCCCGGCCACCGCCGAGTCGCCGGCATCGGCCAGCAGCGCGTAGGCGTAGGGCCAGTTGCGCATGAACACCGCCTGGCCGTTCTGGAACGCGAAGCGCGTCTGTTCTTCCTGCCAGGTCAGCACCGCGGGCGGGCACCACGCCGTTGCCGCCGATGGCGTCGCGCATGAAGGTCAGCGCCGCCACGCCCGGCTCGGCGTCGACGGTGACGCGTCCGCCCTGCGTCGAGGATGGCGCCGCCGAACGCGGCGAGATGTTCGAGGAACACCGTGACCAGTCCCTCGTAGCGCGCGCCCTGCCACACGAACCCGAAGGGCACGCCGTGCGTGGTCTGGGCCGCGGCCGCCATGCGCCGGAGCTCGTCGAGACTCCGCGGCGGGGCGGCCAGCAGGTCGGTGCGCCAGTAGAGCATGCCGACGTCGACGAACCAGGGCAGCGCGATAGAGCGCGCCGTGCCAGCGATTGGCGGCCACGGCGGCGGGGAAGAAGTCGCTCGACCGGCGGGCGCGAAGCGATCGAGCGGCAGCGATCCAGCCGGCGGCGGCGAACTCCGGCGTCCAGACCACGTCGAGCTGCAGCACGTCGGGCTCGCCGACGTGCGCGTTCAGCCACTGCACGTAGAGCTGATGGCGCTGGTCGGCGGCGTCGGGCGTCGGCCGCAGCGCCACCGCGATGTCGGGGTGCGCGTCGTGGAAGCGCGCCGAGCTGCCGGCGGATGACCTCGCCCTCGCGGCCGAGCAGACTGCCGGAGACGGTGAGCACCGGGGCGCCCGACTCCGTGCACGCCGCCACAAGACTCGCCGCCGCAACGGCGAGCAGGGCCACGGCGCACGTCGCCATCCGGGCCCGGCGCGTGAGGGTCGAGGGCGTCACCCGTCCTACTGTATCGCTCCGACCAGTACCTGATCGCACGGCCACGACCAGCGGCCGGACGCGGCCCGCACGCGGCCGTGGTCACGAAGCCCCGACGCGCCATGGCCGAAGCGCAGTAGGCTGAGGGCCGGCGTGCCGTTCACGGCGCGGCCGAAGGGGACGCAGGGCATGACAGGTGAGGCACTCTCGCGACTGGCCGGCGACAGCTTGGCCACCCTTCGCGGCTTGATGGCGGAGCCGGCGACCTACGTGCAGCTCGGGCTGGTGACGGTGGCCGTGGTCGTGGCGCTGCTCATCGCCGGCTGGCTGCGCCGTCATGTGCTGATGTTTGCCGGCCCGCGCGTGGTGCCTGGCGACCCGGGGGCGACCACGGCCGCGCGGCGGCTGCGTCGTCCGATCGCGCCGATCCTGGCCGCGATTCTGTTGCGGATCACCGTGGACATCGCCGGCGGCATGGTCGGCCGCACCTGGCTGGTGCAGGGAGCCCTGGGGCTGGCGGTGGTGCTGCTCTTCCACACCTTCGTCCGCGACGTGATCAAGAGCCGGGTCGTGGCCAAGTCACTGCTGTGGCTGGGGCTGTTCCTGCTCGGGCTGCACTACCTCGGGCTGCTCGATCGCTTGATTGCCATTCTCGACTCGATGGGGCTCACGGTGGGCAGTCTCCACCTGTCGCTCTACGGGTTGATCCGCACCGTGCTCTTCGGGTCGATCTTGTTCTGGCTCGGCCGCTTGTCGAACACCACCGGGCAGAGCCTGATACGCCGGCAGCGGCAGCTCGATCTCAGCACGCGCGAGGTCGCGGCGAAACTGCTCCAGGTCTCGATTGTCGCCGTGGTGTTCCTGCTGCTGCTGCAGGTCATCGGCGTGAACGTCACGGCGCTGGCCGTGTTCGGCGGCGCCGTGGGCGTGGGTTTGGGCTTCGGCCTGCAGTCCATCGCCTCGAACTTCATCTCGGGGATCATCATCCTGCTCGACCGGTCGGTGTCGGTGGACGACTACATCCAGCTCGCCGACGGCCGCACCGGCATCGTGCGGGAACTGAACATGCGCTCGACCACCCTGGAGACGTACGACGGCAAGGACGTCATGGTCCCGAACGAGAAGTTCATTGTCGAGACCTTTACCAACTGGACGCACAAGAACCAGAAGCAGCGCTACCGGGTGGATTTCTCGGTGGCTTACGATTCGGACGTCCGCACCCTCGTCGAGATCATCAAGGGCGTGGTCGCCACCCACCCACAGGTGATGAGCGGCGACGCCGTGCCGCTCGAAGAGCGGCCGGACTGTGAGATCTCAGGCTTCGGCGATTCCGGCATCAACATGTTCGTCGAGTTCTGGATGAACGGCATCGACGACGGCCGCAACCGGGTCGGCGGCGACCTCATGCTGATGATTCTGGAAGCGCTCCGGGCGCACGGCTTCCAGATCCCGTTCCCTCAGCGCGAGGTGCGGGTCATCGGCCGCCCGGATCAGCCGTAGCCGGGCCCGACGGGGCGAGCGGCTCAGTCGATCTGCAGGATCGCGGTGGCGTTCCGCTTGGGGACCTGCCCGACCGGAATGCGCGCCACTTCCTTCAGCGTCTGGACGTTGACGACGACGGTCATGTTGTCGCCGGCAGCGCCGACGTAGACCAGCTTGCTGTCGGGCGTGAAGGTGACCCACTCCGGGTGCTGGCCCACGAACACCGTGCCGATCGGCTTCAGGTCGGGCAGCGCGAAGACGTAGGCGTGGCTGTAGACCTTGCTCGTGGACCACAGGGTCTTGCCGTCGGGCGACACGCCGAGGCCGTGCGCGGGCGCGCCCTGCAGGCCGTCGGTGTGCGCGTGTTCGCCGGGCACCGGCGGGTGCTCGATGCGCTGCGTCTCCTTGCCGGAGGCGAAGTCCACCACCGCCAGCCCGTGGAAGTTCGAGAGCTGCACGTAGATGTTCCGGGTCGAGCCGTCGGGGTTGCGGTCGAAGGTCATCGGCCGGATGCCCGAGCTCATCTTGATCTTGCGCACCAGCGTGTCGGTGGCCGTGTCGACGATGCTGATGGTGCTGGTGGGAATCGATCCGGCCACCGCGAACTTGCCGTCGGGCGTCACGTAGACGTTGTGAATCGAGCCCTCGACCGGCACGCTCTTGACGTTGCTCAGGGCCACGGTGTCGATCACGTCGAGGGCGCCCGGCGCCTGCGCGATGCCGACGTAGACCTTCTTGCCGTCCTTGGTCACGGCGACGTTGTTCGGCCGGCCGCTGAGATGAATCCGCTTGGTGACGGCGAGGGTCTTGGCATCGACCACGTCGAGCGTGTGCAGCGACTCGTTGCTCAGGTAGATGCGGCGCCCGTCCGGGGACGAGGTGACGCCGTGGACGATCTCGACGTCCTTGATGATGCCGACCACCTTGTTGGTGACCGGATCGATGACGTGGGCGTTGTCGCCCGCGCCGTTGGTCTGGATGATCCGCACCGCGGTGGCCCGGCTCGAGAGCGGAACGGCCGTCCCCGCGGTGACGGCGATGGACACGAGGACGATGACGAGCTGGCGCTTCATGGGTCGAGCCTCCCGGTGGTAGTGGGGTTCATCGCGTGGCGGCCGCGCCCTTGACCCAGGTGGCGAGCACCTGCCACTCGGGGTCGGACTGTGCGCGCCAGTGTTTGCCGCCGCCGTGGAACGGATCGCCGCCGGCGTCGCGGGCCAGCGGGTGCATCAGCAGCCGGCTGGACGTGGGTTCGCCGGGCACGACCATCGTCGACACCGCGGCGAAGTTCTTCCGCGTCTGCTCGTCGGTCCACGTCGTGGTCCCCTCGGCGAAGGGGGCCAGCGTAAAGCCGCTGCCGGTGCCGCGGGTGTGGCACTGCGTGCAGCGCACCAGGCCCTCGCGCTTGACCATGAAGAGCGGCTGCACCTTGGTCCGGTAGTACTCGTAGTCGAGCGTCCGGGCCGTAGCGGGGCTGCCGCCCGCGGCCGGGGCCGCGGCCTTGACCCACGCCGCCAGGGCCACCCACTCGGCGTCGTCGCGCGTCTTCCAGAACTTGCCGCCGCTGTGGCTGGGATCGCCGCCCGCCGCCGCGTCCAGCGGATGCACGAGCAGCCGGCTCGTGAGCGGATCACCGGCGACGACGAGCTGCGCCGCGGCCGCGAAGTTCTGTCGCGACTGCTCGGCCGACCAGGCCGCGCCGGCGGCCGGCGGGGCGGCCAGGCGGAGCCGCGTGGCGATGCCGGAATGACAGCCGGCGCACGACACCTTGCCCGAGGGGCCGTCGCGCTCGCGCAGAAAAATTGGCTCGACGGTGGCCCGGTAGACGGCGAAGTCGAGCGCCGCGGTCGGGGCCGGGGTCGCGGCCGTGCCGGTGTTGACCCAGCGCGCCAGGGTGCGCCATTCGGCATCGTCCTTCGACGACCAGTGCTTGCCGCCGCCGTGGAACGGATCGCCGCCGGCGGCCCGGTCCAGCGGGTGCATCAGCAGCCGGCTGGCGTCGGGATTCCCCGCCACGACCAGCCGCCGGGTGGCGTCGAAGTTCTTCCGGCTCTGCTCCTCGGTGAAGGTGGTGGTGCCTTCGGCCGGGCTCTGGATGGCGAAGCCGCCGGCGCCGGCGCCGCGTCCGTGGCACTGCACGCAGCGCACCAGGCCCTCGCGCTTGGCCACGAACATCGGCTGGATCGCGCTCTTGAACAGCGCGTAGTCCAGGCCGTCGGCGGCCGGCGGGCTCGACGGCTGCGCGCGCGCCGTCACCCCCGCGGCCCACAGCGCGGTCAGGAACAGGAGCCCGAGGACGGGACGGACGTTGGTCATGGCAGCGGCCTCGCGTCAGAACCCCAGCCGGGCGCCGACCTGGAACTGGCGGGGGAAGCCGCCGCCGCGCAGCGACACCGGCACCAGGAAGTTGCCCGACCGGCGGTCGCCGGTCGGGTTGTTGAAGTTGGCCCGGTTGGTCGCGTTGAAGACCTCGCCGAAGAAGTCGAGCGTGCGGCTCGTGGCGAAGCGCAGGCGATAGCCGGTGCGGACGTCGAGCTGGAACAGGCCCGGCCCGTAGGCGCCGTTGCGTCCGCCGTCGCTTTCGACCTCGATGGCGTTCTGGCCCGTGCCTTTGTAGGTGCCGGCCGGCAGCAGGTCGGTCAGCACCCCGTTGCGGTCGGCGTCGGTGGTGCTGTCGAAGACGCTGAACGGCGAGCCGCTCATCATCCGCGCCGTGGCCGCCAGCGTCACGCCGCGCAGCGCCGGCAGGTCCATCCGGCCGCTCAGCGACAAGGTCTGCCGGCGGTCGAAGTTGGTCGGCCCCTCGTTGCGATCGAGGAGGGTGTCGCCGAGCACCTGGTAGTCGTTCACGGCGGTCGGCAGCCCGCTGGTGTTGCCGCGGGCGTAGCCGACGCTGTAGGACACGCGCCCGCTCCAGCTGTTGGCGAACCGCTTCTCGAGCTGCACCGCCAGCCCGTCGTAGGACGACGAGGCGATGTTCAGGTAGGTGTAGACGTTGTTCACGAACGGCGACAGGCCGAGCTGTCCGGCCAGGCCCTCGAAGTCGACCCGGGTGATCGGCCCGGTGCGGCTGGTGTTGGCGCGCACCGCCGGATTGTAGTTGAAGCGGAGTGGCTGATTGCGATTCTCCGTGTGCACGTAGTCGGCGGCAAACGACAGGTTCTGCCACAGCTGCCGCTCGTAGCCGACCGTCATCTGGTGCTGCGCCGGCAGCCGGCGGTCGGGGTTGTCGAGGTAGACGTCGCCGGTGTTGCGGGTCACGGTGCCGGGCGGGTTCAGGGCATCGAGCAGGGCGCGATTGAGGGTCGGGCCGTTGACCAGCAGCGGGTCGGTCGGCAGGCGGCCGTTGCTCGGCCCGGGATCGGCGGCGTTGAAGGGATACACCGCCAGGAACGAATCGGAGAAGACGCGGTTCAGCAGGTAGGGCTCGAAGCGATCGATCCACTGCTTCTCGTAGAACAGGCCGTAGCCGCCGCGGACCACCGACCGGCCGCCGAGGTTGTAGGCAAAGCCGATGCGCGGCTGGAAGTTGTTCTTGTCGATCGGGTAGTTTCCGGGATCGCGAGAAGAACGGATTGTAGAGATTCCTGAGCGGCGAGATGTGCATGTCGTAGCGCAGCCCGATGTTCATGGTCAGGCGCTCGTGCACCTGCCACTTGTCGTGGATGTAGGTGCCGATCGAGTGCGTGCGCGACAGAACCCGGGCCGGGCCGGGCACGCGGATGGTCAACCGTTCCGGGTAGGTGCGCGGGTCGGCCGGGTTGAAGTCCAGGTCGGTCGGGAACGCGAAGCTGCCGTTGGTGAAGCGCTGGTCGTTGCGCAGATGCTCGCCGAGCTGGTACTGCGTGCCCATCTTCACGTCGTGACTGCCGAGGCGATTGGGCAGGTACCACGTGAAGGCCGTGTCGAACGAGTAGACCTTCATCTTGCGGACGTCGGCGTAGTCGTTCCCCGCCTGGTCGTAGTAGCTCAGGAAGTCGAGCATCGGCGGCGCCTCCGACCACGGCGCCTCGAAGTACTGCGGCATGCCGCGATCGGGTTTCTCCTGCACGTACGACGCCCGCAGGGTCAGGAGCTGCGTCGGCCGGGTGATCCAGTTGAAGGTGCCGACCACGCGTCGCGTCGTCGTCCTTCTCGGTATAGAGCGTGTCCTTGGTGCCGTCGCCGAGCACCTGGTTGGTGTTGGGCTGATGGTCCCACAGCCCGCGCACCGAGTAGTTGGCGCTGGCGCCGACCTGCTGGTCGAGGCGCAGGAGGTAGTTGTAGGAGTTGGTCTCCTGAGTGGCGGTGAAGCTCTTGTCGGGCCGCGTCGGGTAGACGCGGCTGCGGCCCTCGTCGAGATCGGAGCGCTCGAAGCTGAAGAAGAAGTGCATCTTGTCGCGGACGATCGGCCCGCCCACGGTGGCCGCCCCACTGCTTGCGCTGGGCGTCCGGCTTGTCGAGATCCTGCTGCTCGACGAAGAAGTCGCGGGCGGTGAGCGACGCGTCGGTGAAGTAGCCGAACGCGCTGCCGCGCAGGGCGTTGGTGCCCTGCTTGCTGACGGCGTTGATCACCCCGGCGGTGGCGCCGCCGTAGGCGGCGTCGAACTGGTTGGTGACGACCTGGAACTCCTGGATGGCCTCGAGCGGCGTGCGCGCCTGGGCCCCGGCGCTGCCGCCGCGCAGGTCGTCGTTGTTGCTGCCGCCGTCCATCAGGAACACCACGCCGCTGCCGTGCTGGCCGTTGATGGTGACGTTGTCCGACGAGGAGTCGCTCGTCGGGTTGTAGACGACGCCTGGCAGCAGCGCGACGAAGCCGGTGAAGTTCCGGTTGCCCGACGGCAGGTTGGTGATCTCGCGCGGCGGCGACGTTGCCGCCGACCTCGGTGGACGTGAGGTCCACCTGCGGCGCCTCCGAGGTCACCGTGACGTTCTCGGTCAGGCCGCCGACCTGCAGCGTGATGTCGATCTGCGCGGTGGCGCCGACGCGCAGGACGATCTCCTCGAGCGCGAAGGGGGTGAACCCCGACAGCTCCGCCCGGACCTCGTACGGTCCCGGCACCAGTCCCGGGATCGAGAAAGTGCCGTCGCTGCCGCTCACCGTCTCGCGCGGCACGCCGCTGCCGCGATGGATGACCCTGACGGTCGCGCCCGGGCAGCACGGCCTTCGACGCGTCCACGACGCGCCCGCGCATCCCGGCCACGCCCTGACGCGCCTCGGCCGGGCCAGCCAGGGTCAGCGCGACGACGCCAATCACGAGCAGGAGCCGACGACCACTCATCGTGTCCCCCCAGTGCTGATCGCGACGCAGCGCCGGCAGGCGCACGACCAGCGGGAGGACTCTAGTCACAAGGCCCGACCGGGCGCATCCCCGGAATCAGGGAGCGCCAGCCGGGCCGTTTCGGCCGCTGTGTAGCGACTGCGGCCGGCCGCGGTTCGGCTACGATGACGCCCACACACATGCACGGAGGCGATCGATGACGCTGCGAGCCGTTGCTGGGACTTCCCGTCGTCCTGCTGCTCACCGTCGCCGGCGGACCGGCCGCCGCGGCGGTCGATCTGCGCAACGTGCTCAACGAGTACAGCCTGACGTCGTGGGGCCCCAAGGACGGATTGCCGTCGAGCGAGGTGCTGGCCATCGCCCAGGATGCCGACGGCTTCCTGTGGCTCGGCACCGACGGCGGGCTTGGTCAGGTTCGACGGCACCCGCTTCACCCTCCAGGCCGGACCGCCCGCCGGGGCGATCGGTCCGCGCGCTGCTCGTCACCCGCGCCGGTGATCTCTGGGCCGGGCTCGGCGAGTACGGCGGCGTCCTCCGTTACCGGCGGGTGGGGCCGGGCGAGTTCGCGCTCGTCGCCGACCCGGCGCGGCGGCGCCGGCCTGGGCGCCGGGGCCGTGCGCGCGCTGGTCGAGGACCGCGACGGCACGGTGTGGCTCGGCCATCTCGGCGGCCTCTTCCGCTACGCCGACGGGCGCTGGCAATCGTGGCGTGGCGGCGGGTCTCGAGCACGACGAGATCCACGCGCTGCGTCGTCGACGCCCGCGGCCGGCTGATCGCCGGCACGCGGCACGGTGTCAGGATGGCGCGCCGGCAGCGATCGCCGCGTTTTCACCACCGTGGGCCGGGCCGAACCGCGCGACGACACCGTGCAGGGCCTGAGCGTCGACGCCGAGCGGCCACGTCTGGCGGACCGACGGCGTGCACGGCTTCCAGGGGCGCATCGCCGATCGGCGCCCGCTGCGGCCGGCCGAGATCGCCCGCGGCACGCGGCTGCTGCACGACCGCGCCGGCCACCTGTGGGTCGGCACCGGCGGGCAGGGCCTGTGGCGCGTCAGCCAGCGCGCCGACGGGCGCGTCGTGGTCGAGCAGTCGACCGTGACCACCGGGCCTGCTCGGCAACGGCGTCGTGTCGGTGTTCGAGGATCGCGACGGCAACGTCTGGGCCGGCACCCTCGACGGCCTCAACCGCCTCACCCGCTTCGTGGCCACGCCGGTGCAGGGTCTCGGGCTGGTCAGCGGCCTCGAGGTTTCGCCGCCGGGCATCTGGGTCATGACCGCCGAGTCGCTGCGCCTGTTCCCGCGCGGTGGTTCGATCGACGCGCCGGTCGTGGCGCACGCACGGCGAGGTCCGGGCCATTCACGCCGACGAAGCGGGCCGGCTGTGGATGTCGACCGGCGATCGGCTGTACTGGTTCGACGAGCGCGGCCGCCACGACGCCACGCCGCTGGCGCGCGGCCTCGAGCGCGGTGGCGCTGCTCGCGTCGGACCGCCGCGGCGGGATGTGGCTGTACGACGCCGCGCTCGGGCTGCACCGTCGATCGCCGGGCCCGGGCGTCATCGCGCGCATTCCCGACCGGCTCCAGCGGGCCCGTCTGACCTGGATGGACACGGCCGCCGACGGCACGCTGTGGCTCTCGACCATCGACGGCGGACTGGCCCGGATCGATCCCGACGGCGCGGTCCAGGAGTACGTCGCGGGTCAACGGCCTCGAGGCCGGGGTCGTGCGTGCCTGGCACCTGGCCGCCGACGGCACGCTGTGGCTCGGCGGTGCCGACGGGCTGACGCGCTTCCAGGCCGGCCGGTTCGCGACCGCGCGCGAAACGCACGGCCACCGGCTCGAGCAGCTCACGGCGATCATCGAAGACGGCCACGGCCAGTTGTGGACGGGCACCCGCTCGGGGCTGCTGCGGATCGACCGCGTCCGATCTGCATCGCCATCTCGAGGCGCCGGGCGAGCCCGTGCCGCTGGCGTTCCTGAGCAAGGGCGACGGTCTGGCCGGCAATCCGCGCTGGTACGGCCACCGCGGCGCGGTGATCGACGACCGGCAGCGGCTGTGGTTCGTGACCAGCCGCGGTCTGTCGATCGTCGACCCGGCCGGCATCGCCGCCGCCGCGGGCGGTCGAGGCGAGCGTCGACACCATCGTGGTCGATGGTCACGTGACGGCGCCAGCCGCTCGCGGCGACGCTGCCGCCGGGCACCCGCCGCCTCGACATCCAGTTTGCGGCCCTGGCGCTGACGGCGCCCTCGACCATCCGCTTCCGCTACCGCCTCGAGGGCTTCGATTCCGGCTGGGTCGACGCCGGCGACCGCCGCCACGCCTCCTACACCAACCTTCCGCCCGGGCCCTACCGCTTCCACGTCATGGCCACCAACACCGACGGCACGTGGCCGGCCGGGGCGGCGGTCTGGGCCTTCGACGCCGCGCCGATGTTCTTCCAGACGGCGTGGTTCCGGGCGGCGTGCGTGCTGGTCGCTGCTCGGCGCCGTTGCCGCCGTGTGGCGCCTGCATCTGCGCCGGGTGCGCGCCGAGATGTCGATCCTGCTCGCCGAGCGCGCCCGCATGGCGCGCGAGATCCACGACACCCTGCTCCAGGGCCTGTTCGGGGTGGCGCTGCGCTGCGATGCCATCGCCGCCGACGTCGAGGCCAGCGCGCCGCAGGTGAGCCGTCAGTTCCTGGAGCTGCGCCGGGGCGTCGAGCAGTACGTGCGCGAGGCCCGGCAGTCGATCCTCGGGCTGCGCTCCCCGACCCTGCGGGATCTCGGCCTGGCCGCGGCGCTGCGGGCCACCGGCGAACAGCTGACCGCCGGCTCGCCGGTGCGATTCGCCTTCGAGGCCACCGGCGGCGCGCGGCCCTGTCTCGCCGACGCGGAAGAGCACCTCCTGCGCATCGGGCAGGAGGCCATTACCAACGCCGTGCGCCACGCCCACGCCCGCGCCGTGCGCGCCGCGCTACGTTACGGCGTCGACGGGCTGGTGCTGCAAGTGTGCGACGACGGCCAGGGTGTCGATCCCGAGGTCGCGGCCCGGACCGGCGGGCTCGGTCTGGTCAGCATGCGCGAGCGGGCGCGTGCCGCCGGCGGATCGCTGCAGTTCCGCAGCGCGGTCGGCCAGGGCACGGTCGTCGAGGTGACACTGCCGTATGAGCACCGCCACGCCGCCGCCTGAGGCGCCGCTCCCCATCCGCGTCCTGTGCGTGGACGATCACCAGATCGTTCGCGAAGGCCTGGCCCTGCTGATTGCGCGCCAGAGCGACATGGCGGTTGCCGGCCTGGCCGGCTCGGGCGAAGAAGCCGTCGAGCTGTTCGAGGCGCTCCGCCCGGACGTCACGCTGATGGATCTGCAGCTCGGACGGATGACCGGCGTGGACGCCATCACCGCCATCCGCCGCCTCGACCCGCAGGCCCGGATCGTGGTGCTCACGATGTTCCAGGGCGACGAGGACATCTTCCGCGCCCTCGACGCCGGCGCCGCCTGTTACGTGGTGAAGGACACGGCGTTCGCCGACCTGGTGCAGGCCATCCGCCAGGTGCACGCCGGCCGCCCGCCGGTCATGAGCACGGAGATTCGGGCGCGGCTGGCAACGCGGGCGACCCGCCCGGCGCTGACCCCGCGGGAACTCCAGGTGCTGGCGCACATCCGGCACGGCCTGCGCAATCGCGAGATTGCCGCCGTCTGCGGCATCAGCGAGGAGACGGTGCAGAGCCACGTCAAGAGCATCCTGGCGAAGCTGGACGTTCCTGACCGCACGGCGGCGGTCGACGTGGCCCTCGACCGCGGGATCCTGCATCTACGGTGAGGCGGAACAACGAATGGGGAGGGGAAGGTCGCCGGCCCGGCCGGCCGCCATGACGTTGGTCCCGGGCGGGGGCGCGGCGGCTCACGCCGCCGGCCCGCGCCAAGGTCCCGCGCCACGACATCGCGCGACTACGGATTGGGAACGACGCGAAGGTTGTCCTTCACGCTCTTCACGCCGTCGGTGCTCTTGGCGGTGGCCACGGCCTTGGCCTTGGCTTCCGCCGACTTCACCGTGCCGCTCAACGTGACGGCGTTGTTGGTCACGTCGATGTCGATGTCGCTGTCGTCAAGCACGGTGTTCCAGTCGGCCATGTACTGGGCGTAGATCTTCGACTTGATCCAGCCGTCGTCGATGGCCCGGCCGGTGCTGCGCGTCGCGTTCTCGGTCTTGTCGCCGGCCTTGTCCATGGTGCGTTCGGCCTTGTCGCCGGCCCGCTCCATCTTGTCCCCGGCGCGGTCGGTGGCCCGATCCATCTTTTCGCCGGCGGTGGTGCCAGCGGTCGTGCCGGTCGTGCCGGTCATCCGGTCGTTGCGATCGGTCCGGGCCACGACCCGCAGCTCATCGATGACGTTCTTGACGCCGTCGTTCTGGCGGGCTTCGGCGACGGCCTTGACCTTGGCGGCAGCGGTCGGGACGGTGCCCTTCAGCGTGACGACGCCCTTGTCGACGTCGACGTCGATGTTGCTGCCAGCCAGCTCGTCTTCACCGACGAACTCCGAATGGATCTTCATCACCAGCCAGCCGTCCTTGACGGCGCTCGTCTGCGCCGACGCCGCCGGGACGCTGAAAGCCGAGCCGGTGAGCACGACGATTGCGAATGTTCCTACTGTATGGCTCAGATATGACATCGTTTTGCTCCTTAGACGACCCCATATTGGGTCCACGCGATAAATTGCAAGGGCGGGGCCACTTGCGGAAGCTCGACTGAAGCCACGGCCGTGGTTGCCGATTCCGATCCGTGAACCAAAGGGCGGAGCGCGAGCCAGCAGAGGGAACCAGCGGGCCGCTGCTGGCGGCTGCACTGCTCGGCTACTTCGGGCTGGTCACCCTGGTCATCACCCTCAGTCCCTTCGACTTCGGGCCTCTCGACCGCCTGCGCTTGTCGGTCCACATGGTCCCCGGCGACATCCTCGCGAATGTCGTCATGTTCCTGCCCTTGGGGGTGCTGCTGCGCATCCTGGAGCGCAGCCGCCCTGATCCGCGCTGGTCGACCGTGTGGCTGGCGGCGGCGTTCAGCCTCGCCATCGAATGTGCGCAGCTCTTCATCCGCGACCGCTACGTCTCGCCGGTTGACGTCGCCAGCAACACCCTGGGCGCGTTCTGCGGCGCGCTGCTCCGCGACCGGCTGGCCATGTGGGCCGAGCGGCAGCCGCAGGTCGTCGCCCGGCTCGGACTCGACCTGCCGCTGATGGGGCTCATCTATCTTCTGGCGCCGCAACTGTGGCTGAGCACCGTGGGACTGGTCACCGATTCGCGGCGTCTCGTCACCACGCTGCTGCTCGGGTGGGCGGCCAGCGTGGTGCTGGTGGAACTGTATCGGCATCGCTGGAGCCACGACCTGCGGGCCGCGGCCCTGGTCGTTCCGGCGCTGGCGCTGTTTGCCTTCACCACCGCGGCGCTGCCGTCGGTGTTCACCTTCCCGGTGGCCTTCTCGACGGCCGCGGTCACCTTCGGCCTGATCACCTGGAAGCTGTCGCAGGCCACCCGCGCCTCCTACGGCCGCCGGTTCGAGGTCGCCACGCTGCAGCGCTTCCTGCCCATCTTCTGCGGCTACGTGGTGGTGGCCACGTTGTGGCCGCCGTTTCGCGCCATCGTGCCGTGGCACGGGGCCATCACCTTTGCCGACCGGCTCGACGACGCCAGCATCGTGGCCCTGCTGCTGCTGCTCGAACAGGTGGGGGGCTTCACGCTGCTTGGCTACGCCGCGGCCGAATGGCGCGGGCGCCGCGAGCTGACGCTGGCCGCGGATCTGCCCCGCGTCGTGCTCGTCGCCGCGATCTTGGCGACGTTGCTGGAACTGGCCCAGGGCCGCCTGTCCGGGCCGGGCGCATCAGCGGTGCGAGCGCTCCTGGCCGTGGCCGGCGCCGTCTACGGCGCCGCGGTCTACCACCTCACCCGCGCGCACGTGCGGGCCGTGCGCGCCAGCCATCCGGAGAGTCAGCCGGTTCGCACCGACGCGGCCGCCTGACGAGGCCCCGGCGCACGCCGCGCGGCTCACCCCTTGAACCCGCGCTCGCGCGCGAACACGATGGCCTGCGCGCGCGACCACACCCCGAGTTTGTCGAAGACGTTCGAGGCGTGATTTCGCGCCGTCTTCTCGCTGATCGCCAGCCGCTCGGCCACCTCGGTGTTGCTGAGGCCATCGGCGATGAGCGCCAGCACCTGCCGCTCGCGCGGCGACAGCGCGGCAAACGGCGATCCGCCGGTCGTGTCGTCGGCCTCGGCCGCCCCGACCGCTGTCGCGTGAAGGCGAGCACCTCCTGGCAGAAGCGGGTCCAGGCCGGCTCGTGTTCGAGCAGCACGTGGTTGCGCGAGTCGAGCTCCACGAACTCGGCGCCGGGGATGCCCCCGGCCAGGTAGCCGCCCCTCGGCCACCGGCACGACCTCGTCGTAGCGCGCGTGCAGCACCAGCGTCGGCACGCGCACCTGGGCCAGCAAGTCGGTGAGGTCGGTGTAGCCGCGCGCCTCGAGCAGGCTGGCGGCGATCTCGCCCGTCGTCGTCTTCAGGCAGAGGTCGTTGTACCACTCCAGTTGCTCCTGCGTGCCGCCGGGAATGAAGCGCGACGTGAACACCTGGCGGAAGACCGGATTGGCGCGCCCCCAGGCCACGCGCGCCAGGTCGATCATGGCCCGGTGCGCCACGGCTGCGGCCGGCCCGCCGCGGGTGAACGCGCCGTGCGCGTAACCGCCGTAGAGCACCAGGCGGGCCACGCGTTCGGGATGCCGGAGCGCGTAGTGGATGCAGGTGGCGGCGCCCTGTGAGATGCCGAGCAACGTCACCGGCTCGGTGGGTTGGGACGCCTCGACGACCGACGACAGGTCCGACGCCCACTGATCGAGCGTCAGCGCGCCCTCCGGCGCCCAGTCGCTCATGCCGCAGCCGCGTTCGTCGTAGCGCACGAAGCGGAAGTGCTCGGAGAAGAACTGCAGCCAGTGCCTCCACACCGGACTCTCCAGCTCGTACTCGAGATGGGTCATCCAGTTGGCGGCCTTGACCACCACGGGACCGGCGCCCGATGCCGCCCAGGCCATGCGGGTGCCGTCGGAGGCAATCACGTAGCGCACGTGCTGGCGAAGCGTCATCGCAGCCATTTCTCGGGCATCTGGGACATTTGTCTCACATCCGCGCCGGCCTCGTCGACGCATTCGGGACATTGCGCCGATGGCGACGGGGCGGCGGGCGCCGCATGATCGACAGCGTTCCAGGAGGGAATGCCGTGCTGAAACGCTTGCTGTTCTTCGCCTACGGGGTCGCGTCGTATCTGATCTTCCTGGCCACGTTCACCTACGCCATCGCCTTTGTCGGCGGCTTCCTCGTGCCCACCCGGCTCGACGGACCGTCAACGGGGTCCCTGGCAGAGGCGTTGGCCATCGATGTCCTGCTGCTCGCCGTCTTTGCCGTCCAGCACAGCGTCATGGCCCGCCGCTGGTTCAAGGAGCGGTGGACGGAGATCATCCCGTGGACCATCGAACGGTCCACCTACGTGCTGTGCGCCAGCCTGGCGTTGCTGCTGCTGTTCTGGCAGTGGCGGCCGATCGGCGTGCCCATCTGGACCGTCGAGCACCCCACGGCGCGGGCCGGGTTGTGGACGCTCTTTGCCGCCGGCTGGGGCACGGTGCTGACGGTCACGTTCCTCATCAACCACTTCGACCTCTTCGGCCTGCGCCAGGTGTGGCTGCCGCTCATCGGCCGGCCCTACGAGCGCGTGACGTTCCGCACCCCGCTGCCCTACCGCTACGTGCGGCACCCGCTCTATGTCGGCTTCCTGCTGGCGTTCTGGATGACGCCGACGATGACCCTGGCCCATCTCGTGTTCGCCGTGGCCACCACGGCCTACATCGTCATCGCCATCCAGTTCGAGGAGCGCGACCTCGTGCACGAGCACGGCGCCGACTACGAGGCGTATCGCCGCCGCGTGCCGATGCTGCTGCCCGGACGCCCGCGCCGCAACGTCGCCGCGCCCGGACCCGCGGAACCAGGAGGGTCGCCGGGCCGGGTCGCCCTTCCGTGAGAGCTCCGTGTTGATTCTCCGCGCGGCCCGCCACCACGGGACGGGGTTGGGCCGCCGTGCTGTCACCGCTTTTCGTCCCCGAGGAGACGTCCATGAAGACTCTGCTGCTCTCGCTGCCCTCGGCGTGTGCCATCGCCGCCGGACTCCTGCTGGCGGGCGTCATGCCCGCGCCCCTGCGCGCGCAGGACGCGCCGGCCCAGGCCGCGTCATCTCACCGCCCTCACAAGCCGGCCAACGCGCTCGTCCGCGCGGTGCGCGCCGCGACCGAACGCTATAAGGACGTGGCCGCGGCCGAGGCCGACGGCTACACCCTGATGTTCGGCTGTGTCAGTGGTCCCGACTTCGGCGCGATGGGCCTGCACTACGTCAACCTCGCGCTCGTCACCGACGGCGTGCTCGACCCAGCCAAGCCGGAGATCGTGATCTACGAGCCGCAGCCCCATGGCCGGCCGAAGCTCGTCGGCGCCGACTTCCTGGTCTTCGCCAGCCAGTGGCACGCGGGCACCGCCGCCACGCCGCAGCTCATGGGGCAGTTGCTGAACCTGTTCGAGAGCCCGAATCGTTTCGGCCTGCCGGACTTCTATACGCTGCACGTGTGGGCGTGGAAGGAGAACCCGATGGGCACGTTCGTGAACTGGCACAGCCAGGTGTCGTGCGACGCTTTCAGCGTGCCGCAGCCGTAGCCGGGCGGGACCTGGCGGCGCCGCGGCTCACTCCGCGCGCGTCGCCGCGTCCCTTTCGGCGCGTGCGCGCGGAGTACCACCGCATCAGCGGCGTCACCGTGCCGCCGTGCAGCACGACCGACGCGGCCACTACCACCAGCGTGATGTCGACCAGGACCCGCGCGGACGGCTCGGGCACGCCGTGCGCGACGGCGTAGGCCAGGTAGTAGATCGAGCCGACGCCGCGCACACCGAACCAGCCGACGAAGGCGCGCTGCGGCAGCGTCAGCCGCGTGCGCCACAGGGCAACGGCGGCGGCCACCGGCCGGATGGCGAAGAACAGCACCGCCGCAATGGCCAATCCGGGCCACGGCGACGTCACCGTGGCCAGCATGGCGCCGACCACCAGCATCACCGCCAGTTCGCCCAGCCGCTCGAGCTGTTCGTTGAAGGCCAGCACCGCGCTGGCCATGTAGGCCGGCGCGGTTTCCGGATCGGTCGCCTGTTCCTCGTCGTGGGCGCCCGTGCGGGCCACGTCAGCCGCCGGCGGCGCTTCTTCGCTGTGTTCGCGCTCCACGCGCCGCACCGACAAACCCGCGGCGAACACCGCCAGAAACCCATAGGCGTGAAGCAGCAGGGCCAGGCCGTAGGACAGTCCGATGAGTCCGAGGGCGAGGAACTCGTCGAGGCCGACGGCTTCGCGATGCTCGCGCCGCAGGTAGATGACCAGCCGGGCGATGCCGGCGCCGCACGCCGTGCCCACGACGAGGCCGGCGGTGACCGCCCACAGCGAATCGACCGTGACCCACCGGCTGGCGGCCGGACCCAGTTCGTGCACCCCGAGCAGCCCCAGGCCCAGCATCACGAAGGGGAAGGCGGTGCCGTCGTTGAGGCCGGCTTCGCCGGTCAGGCCGAAGCGCAGCGGCTCGGCGTCGTGCTCGTGTTCGACCTGCACGTCGGAGGCCAGCACCGGATCGGTGGGCGCCAGCACCGCCGCGAGCAGCAGGGCGACGGCCGGGGACAGGCCCAGCCCCAGCACGGCCACCGCGACGAGGCCGGCGATGGTCACCGTCATGCCCACGCTGGCCAGCAGCAGCGCCGGGCGCCAGCGGCGGTCGCGGAGCCGGAGACGCAGCTTCAGCCCGGCCGTGAAGAGCGAGATGAGCACGGCGAGCTCGGTGAGCAGCTCCAGCATCTCGACGTGTTCGAGCAGGTCGACGCGCAGCAGATTCGCGCCCCACGGGCCCAGCGCCGCGCCGATGGCCAGGTAGAACATCGAGGTCGTGAGCGGCAGGCGCTTGAGCACGGTGCCGGTGAGGGCCACACCGATGAGCAGGACACCGGCGATCACGAACCAGATGGTAGACATGTGCTCAATTCAGGGAAGACGCGACTCGTGAGGAGCCGCCGCCCGGGCCATGTGCAATCTCGTCGCCGGATCGCCCAGGGGCGGTTGACTGGCGGCAACCTTGCAACGGCAGGCCCGGAGGATTCCATGGCCAAGTCACGACAGGACGGACCGACCGACCGACCAGAACCACAACGCGGCAGTTCCGCGACACCCGAGCTGGAACATCGCGACGAACTGCTCGGGGTGGTGCGCGAGACGAGCCGAGGCGGCAACGAACCGCCGCCCGAGGTCAACGACCGGCCGGACCAGAACGTCGGCTACGACGAAGCGGTGAAGGGGCGGCCCCTCACTGACGAGGAGCGCGCGCGCGCCGAGCGTGAGAGTCCGCTGGCCGACGAGCCCTAGGGGGCCGCGCCGTCAGCGCCGGGCGGCGGCGGCCGGGCGGGCCAGCATCTCGGCCAGCACGCGGCCATCGGCGCCGCTCGGCACCGCCACCCCCAGCATCGCCGCCACCGTGGGGGCCAGGTCGTTCAGCGCCGTGGGCTGGTGGTAGCGCCCGGGCGTCACCCCCGGCCCCATGAACACCAGCGGGATGTGCGCGTCGTAGTTGTGCGGCGTGCCGTGCGTGGTGCCATCGACGGCGCGCATCCAGTAGGGATCGAAGACGATCTCGAGGTCGCCCGAGCGCTGCTCGTGGAAGCCGCGGAGCACGCGACGGCCGATGAGGTCGGGGGCGACTTCGCCGCGCTGCAGTTGGTCGCGCGTGTAGACGCGGAGCACGTGCGGCGTGCGCCGGGCGGCCTCGGCCGCCACGCGCCGCACCTCGCTGGCGTCGAGCCCCTTCTCGGCGATGAGCGCGTGGTTCAGGTAGGGCGACGAGCCGGCGGTGGCGAGCAGCCAGGCCCCGGGTCCGAATCGCGCCTCGAGCGCGGCCACGATCGGCGGGAAGAGCGCGCTGGTCCGGATGCGTCCGCCGGGCAGCCGCCGCTCCTGCTGCAGCTCCGGCAGCGGCGCCACGCCGTGATCGGACGTGAACACGACGAGCGTGTTGCGCCAGGCCCACCTTGGCCTCGAGCATGGCGAAGAACTCCGCCAGTTGCCGGTCGGTGCGCATCGTCACCTCGCGCACCTGCGGCGAGTCCGGGCCGAAGGGATGGCCGATGGTGTCGTTGTCCGACAGGCTGACGCTGAGCACGTCGGTGACGCCGCGCTGGCCCAGGCGCTCCACGGTGACGGCTTCGGCGGCCAGCGCCAGCACGCGCGCCGAGGTGTCCACGAGGTCGCCCTCCTGGGGCGTGACCGGACGCGCATTGAAGGCGGCCACCCACGGCGGCAGCTCCGGGAAGTAGTAGGTGCTGCTCACGAACGGCCCGGCTGCCGCGGGCAGCCAGAAGGCGCCGTCGGCGGCGTGCCCGACCGGCAGGATGGCGCCGCGGTCCTTCATCGAGATGCCGTAGACGCGCGGACGGCGGGCGGCATCGCCGTGCGGCGCGGCCATCTTCAGCTCGTCGCCGATGGTGGAGGCCAGGAGGCGGCGCGGTGAGGCGCCGGTGCCGGTGGCGCCGAGCAGCGTCACCGTGTCGTCGGTGATGCTCTGGATCGACGCGGCCGTGGCCCGGTCGTACCAGTCGTTGCCGATGATGCCGCTGACCGACGGCGTGGCCCCGCTCAGCATGGTGGCGTGGCCCACGGCCGTCACCGTGGGGTAGTGCTCGAGATAAGCGTTGGTGAACACGGCGCCCTGCGACTGCAGGCGGCGCAGGCCGCCGGTGTAGAGGTGGTCGAAGCGCGACAGGTAGTCGGACCGGAACTGATCCACGGCCACCAGCACGACCAGGCGGATGGCCGGCGCTGGACGCGCGGCCGCCGGCGCCTGAGTCTGTGCCGGCGCGCCGTCGCGGGCCGAGAGCGGCGAGAGCGAGCCGAGCAGCAACGCGGCGAGGACACCGGCGAGAACGCGCGAGTTCATGAGGCGATTCTACCTGCGGCCGGCGGGCCTGGCGGCCGCCCTTACCAGGCCACGTCCAGCGGCACCCGCGCGGCCATGCCACTCCGCGCTTCGATGGCCTCGCCGGCGGCCAGGCACAGGTCTTCGCGGAAGCGCGCGGCCAGGATCTGCACGCCCATGGGCAGACCGTCGACGACGCCGGTCGGCACCGCCAGCGCCGGCACGCCGAGCACCGGCACCGCCGTGAGCGTGGCGCACTCGCGCCACATCTCGGCCGTGCGCTCGACGCTGTGCACGTCGAAACCGCGCTCGTAGACGGGCTGGCTGCACACCGGCGCCAGCACCAGCGGCACCTGCTCGAAGAACAGCTGCCAGGCGCGCACCACGCCGGCGCGCGCCGCCAGCGCTTTCATGTAGGGCGCGCCGTCGGCGGCCGGATGGGCGTCGAGCATCAGCCGCATGGCGCGGCGGATGCCGAGGTCGCCGAACTGCTCGATGGCCGGCCACAGGAACAGGCGGATCTCCGGCATCTGCATCGCGAACCACAGCTCCATCGCGCGGGTGAACCCGGGCGTCGGCGTGTCCACGATCTCGTAACCGGCCTCCGCCAGCCAGCCGGCCGCCTGACGCAGCGCCGCGGCCACGGCGGGATGCAGCGGCGTCCCCCCGAGATGCTCGGGCTCGGTCACCACCGCCACGCGTAGCGGGCGGGGCAGCGGCGGCCCCTCGAGCGGCGCGCCGATCCACCACGAATCGCGCGGGTCGCGGGCGGCCATGGCCGCCAGGCCGAGGCGGATGTCGCGCACCGTGCGGGCCAGCGGCCCCTGCACCGACAAGAGCTGCGACGACATCGAGCGCTCGGCCCCGGCGCTGGGATTGAACGCGGCCACGCGGCCAAACGACGGCCGCAGCCCGACCAGGCC
Source organism: uncultured Acidobacteriota bacterium (assembly GCA_963834325.1). Taxonomy (GTDB): domain Bacteria; phylum Acidobacteriota; class Vicinamibacteria; order Vicinamibacterales; family UBA2999; genus CADEFD01. Next base: position 513,983 of record CAWIBL010000011.1, on the reverse strand, counting down.
GCAGGCGTAGGCCGGATAGCGGACCGAACCGGCGATGTCGTTGCCGTGCGCCAGCGGCGTGATCCCGGCGGCCACCGACGACGAGGCGCCGCCGCTCGATCCGCCCGGCGTGTGGGTGGCCGACCACGGGTTATAGGTGAGGCCGCGCAGGTCGTTCTCGGTGTCGAGCCGGAAGCTGAAGCCTGGCGTGTTGGTGCGGCCGACGACGACGGCGCCGGCGCGCGTCCAGTTGGCCACGACCGGGCTGTCCTCGGCGGCCACGAGATCGCGAAAAGCGACGATGCCGTTGGTGGTGGCGCAGCCGGCCTGGTCGATGTTCTCTTTGATCGACACCGGCACGCCGTGCAGCGGCCCCAGCGCATCGCCGCGAGCCACGGCGGCGTCGGCGCGGGCGGCGGCGGCGCGGGCCTGCGCCCCCAGGGTCACCGTGACCGCGTTCAGCCGCGGATTCACCGCGTCCAGGCGGGCCAGGCACGAGGCCACCGCCTCGCCCGACGACACCTCGCGGCGCGCGATGGCCTGCGCCATCCGCGTCGCGTCCCACCGCCAGATCCCGTCGTCCATCACCCCTGCCTCCGCCGCGCCAGCATAGAGGACAGGGCGCGCCGGCGTCAGAAGCCGGGCAGGTAGTCTTCGATGGCCCCGACGATGAGCACTTCGGCGCCGCCCGGGGTGGTGATTTCGCCGTGCTCGGAGTCGGCGTCGGCGTGGTGGAAGTCGCCGGCGCGCAGCTCGCGGCCGTCGATGATGATCGACCCGCTCACCACGTAACATTCCTCGGGCCCGTGGTGGGTGTGCGAGGGATAGACGGCGCCGGGCTCGGCGCGGATGAGGAGCGTGGCCACCTCGCGCCCCTTGTCCATGGCCAGCACCTTGGCGCGGATACCGGGCAGGCCGGTGTCGAACCAGTCGGCATCGCCGCCTGCCACGGTGTAGCGGCCGGGCGTGCGCGCGGCGGCGAGGACACGCTCGCGCAGCTCGGCCGGCGGCTCCACCACCGCGATGCCGGCGGTCATGGCGGCCGTGGTCATGTCGTAGAGCCTGGCCACCTGCGCCCGCTCATCGTTCGAAAGTTGAGCGACCGACACGGCGAGCGCGGCCTGCTCGTCAGCGTCGAGCAGGCCGACGGCGTCGGCCAGGGCCAGCGCTTCCACGTCGTCGGGGATCATACGACTCACTCCAGGCGCCCACGCATCGCCATCAGGCCGGCGCGGATCCGCGTTTTCACGGTGCCCAATGGTACCCCGAAACGCGCAGCCAGCTCAGCATGGGTGCAGCCTTCGAAGAAGGCCGCCCGGATCAGCTCCCGCTGGGGCGCCGGCAGGTTGGCCACGGCGGCCCGGAGCGCGTCGGCCTGGGCTGCGTCCTGGAGGACCAGTTCGGGCGTTTCGTGGGTGCCCGCCTCGCGCCGCGCGGCCGTCCCGTCGCCACGTCCGGTCACCGGGTCCACCGAGATGTCCTTCCGCACGCGCTGGGCGCGCAGCCGGTCGATGGCGCGATTGCGGGCGATGCGGGTCAGCCACGCCGACGGCGAGCCGAGCGTGGGGTCGTAGCTGTCGGCGCGCGCCCACAGGCGCACGAACGTGTCCTGCAGAACGTCCTCGGCCTCGGTGGTGCTGTGCAGAATGCGCAGGATGACGCTGTAGGCCAGACGGCTGTGGCGGTCGTAGAGGCTGGCCAGCGCGCCCTCGTCGCGCGCCGCGACGCGCTGCAGCAGGTCGAATCCGATGACGAAGGGACGCCAGCCACCTCCGGCATGCTGGCATAGCGCCCGGTCGGGGCACAAGGCAGGAGCAGGGCGTATCTGGCTGCCGGCTGGATGAACGTGACCATGCGCTATTCAGGATTACGGCCGAGCCCAGCCTTTGGATGGGCGCGCCGCCGGCCCTGCCGAGGGCGTGCCACCGTGCCGACGGCGCTCCGCGGGACCCGGGGCTAGAGGTCCGGATCGAACGCTGGCGGCCGCCGGAAGGCGTCGTCGCGCGCGTCCTGCCAGGCGCGGGCCAAGCGCACCAGGTCGCCTTCGCGGTAGAGGTGCCCCGAGAACATCACCCCGGTCGGGGTGCCGTTGGCGCGGAATCCGTTGGGCACCGCAATCGAGGGATGGCCGGTCAGGCTCATCACCGGATTCAGGCTGGTGCGCGAGTCGAGCGTCAGTGCCGTGAACATCACCGCGTCGACGCCGCGAAGGGCGCCGGCCACCTGCTGCATGATCACCGCGCGGCGGCGGTTGGCCTGCAGGTAGTCCACTGCCGTCACCAGCTGACCGGCGCGCAGGTAGCGGCTGGTCCGCGGGCGCAGCCCCGCGTGCCGGCCGCTGGCCGTGAAGCTGTCGAAGGCGGCGGCGCGTTCGGTGTACTCGATGAAGTAACTGAGGTCGCCGCCGGGCAGGGTCAGCGGGTGTGTGGTGCAGCCGAGGCGACGCAGCAACTCGAGCGCGCGGGCGTTGTTGGCGCGGGCCTCGGGGTCCGTCTCCGCTTCGAGCATCGCCGGCACGTAGCCGATGCGCGTGGGCGGCGCAGCGGCGGCGTCGAACGACACCGGCCGGTCGCGCCCCACCGCCAGGTCGTGGTCGTCGGCGCCGGCGATGGCCTGCAGCACCACGGCGCAGTCTTCGGCGTGGCGGCACATCGGACCGATCTTGTCGAGCGTGGTGCCGGCCGCCATCACGCCGTGGCGACTGACGCGCCCGAAGGTGGGCCGCAGGCCGACGATGCCGCAGCGCACCGCCGGCGAGAGGATCGAGCCGCCAGTGTCGGTGCCGATGGCAAAGGCCACAAGACCCGCGGCCGTGGCCGCGCCCGAACCTGCCGACGATCCGCTCGAGCCTTCCTCGGGGCGCCACGGGTTGTTGGTCCGTCCCCCGGCCCACTGATCGCCGAAGGCCATCTCGCCGGTGGTGAGCTTGGCCACGAGCACGGCGCCGGCCGCGGCCAGGCGTTGCACCACCGTGGCGTCCTCGGCGAAGGTCTGCTGCTCGAACGGCGGCGCTCCCCAGCGGGTCGGCGCGCCGGTCGCCGCGATGATGTCCTTCACCCCGTAAGGGATGCCGTGCAGCACGCCGCGATACCGTCCGGCGGCGATGGCCGCATCAGCCGCCGTCGCCTCGGCGAGCGCCCGCGCCTCGGTCAGCGCGGCCACGCAGTTGAGGGCGCCGTTGTGGCGCTTCAGCCGCTCCAGGTACATCGTCGTCAGCGCCAGCGATGTCACCTGCCGCGTCGCGCAGGAGCCGCGCCAGGTGCGTGACCGGCCAGAACGCCGCCGTCTCCAGATTGGCCGGGCGAGTCACCTCCGGCGCCGGACGCACGCGGAACACGGCCGGCGGCGCGGGCGGCAGCGGCAGGCCGGGTGGCACCGGATCGAAGTGCAGCGGCAGCGGCGAAGCGTTGGTCAGCGACGGCTTGTCGATGTCCTCGGCGCCGCGGGCCAGGCTCGACAGCGAATCGATGAGCTCCTGGCTCTCGGCGTCGGTCCAGGTGAGGCCGGCCAGCTGCGCCGCGTGACGCACCATCTCGAGGGTCAGGGTCCGCGTGCCGGGCTGGATCTGCGCCCAGAGCACGCCGGGCAGCAGCGTGGAGGTGAGACCACTGGCGGCGCAGACGGCGAGGAAGGCGCGTCGATCGGGTGCGGCCATCTCAGTCACGCAGGCCGAAGGTGAAGAGCGCGTTGCCGGCAATCACCGTGACGTACTGCCGGCCCCCGACCAGGTAGGTGACCGGCCCCATGACGATCTGTCCGCCCAGGCTGGCCCGCCACAGCAGCGCCCCGGTGGTGGCGTCGAGGGCCATGAAGTGGCCCTCGCGGCCGCCGGTAAAGAGCAGGTCGGTGGCGGTGGTCAGCATGCCCGCATCGGTGACGTCGTGCTGACGCAGCTTCCACTTGGCCTGCCCGGTCGCGGGATCGATGGCCATGACCGCGCCGTTGCCCACTTCGTCGGTCCAGTTGTTGATCGGCCCGCGCCGCCCGATGCCGATGGTGGGCGCGCCGGGCGCCGGCGCCACCACGGTGAAGCCGCCGCCGTAGAAGAGCTGTCCGGGCTTGTACTCGGATTCCTCGGGCCGGTAGATCGAACCGTAGTTCTCCCACGCCGAGAAGTAGAAGAGGCCGGTGCGCGGACTGTAGGCCGGCAGGTACCAGTTGGTGCCGCCCTGGTTGCCGGGATAGGTGGGCTGGCCGGCGGGCTGCGGCGTCTGCCGCGGCCGGCCCGCGGCGTCGAGGCCGCTGGCCCAGTTGACCTTCACGAACGGCTGCCCGAGCAGGAACTCGCCGGTGACCCGATCGAGCACGTAGAAGTAAGCCGTTGCGGTTGGCCCACAGCATCAGCTTGCGCGGCGCGCCCTGCCACTCGCGATGTCGACCAGCACCGGCACCTGCACGGCGTCGTAGTCGTAGGCGTCGTTGGGCGTGAACTGGAAGTGCCACTTCATCTTCCCGGTGTCGGCGTCGAGGGCGATGACCGAATCCGAGTAAAGGTTGTCGCCGGGGCGCTGTTTCGGATTCCAGTCGGGACCGGGATTGCCGACGCCCCAGTAGGTGAGGTTCAACGCCGGATCGTAGGAGCCGGTGACCCAGATCGGCGCGCCGCCGGTCTTCCAGTCGTCGCCGTCCCAGGTGTCGTGCCCGGGCTCGCCGGGACCGGGAATGGTGTAGAACTTCCACGCCTCCTTGCCGGTCGTGGCGTCGTAGGCCACGACGTAGCCGCGGATGCCGTACTCGCCGCCGCCCACGCCGAGCATCACCTTGTCCTTCACGACGAGCGGCGCCATGGTCACCGAGTAGCCGGCCTTGACGTCGCCGACCACCACGTTCCACTTCGCCTTGCCGGTGACCGTGTCGATGGCCACCAGCCGCGCGTCGAGCGTGCCCATGTAGAGCGTGTCGCCGAGGATGGCCAGGCCGCGGTTGTTGGCGCCGCAGCACACCTTCGCGTCCGGCGAGGGCGTGTGCCGGTAGATCCAGTAGACGCTGCCGGTCCTGGCGTCCACGGCCATCACGTCGTTGGGCCGCTGCGTGAGATACATCACGCCGTCGACGACGAGCGGGTTCGACTGCCACGCCCCGAACACCTGGTTCTGCAGCACCCACTTCGATTCGAGGCGGGTGACGTTGGCCGGCGTGATCTGATCGAGCGTGCTGAAGCGCTGGCTGGTGTAGGTGCCGCCGTAGGTGAGCCAGTTGCCCGCCTCCGCCGCAGCGTTCAGCAAGCGATCGGCGGTGACCTGGGCGTCGAGCCGGTAGGTGGCGGCGATCATGGCCAGGGCCGCGACGGCGAGTAGGGAACGGGTCCGTCGGCTCATGGCGCACCTCGCAGCGACAACAGGTAGGCGACGAGGTCGCCGATCTCGTCGGCCGACATCGTCTTGGCCACCGACGGCATGGGCGAGGCCTTGGCCGTCTCGAGCGACTTCACGTCCTGCTTCACCACCGTGACCAGACGGCCGGCGTCGTCGACGAGCTGCACCGAGAAGGTGTCCTCGTTCAGGCGGCGGCCGCGAAGGGTGCGTCCGTCGGTGGTGGTGATGGTCACCGGCCGGTTGATGGGAATCATGGAGCGCGTCGGGTCGAGCAGCGTGCGCTGCAGGGCCGCCGGCGTGCGCAGCGCGCCGATGTCGGTCAGGTCCGGCGCGGTGCGCGGTCCGTCGCCCCCGGCGCGATGACACGTGGCGCAGGCGCCCTTGCCGGCAAAGAGCGCCGCGCCGCGGGCCACGTTCCCGACCTTCACCGCCGTGCCGCCGGGATCGAACCCGGCGCGGATGAAGGCAATGAGGCCGGTGGTTTCGGCCGCCGTGAAGCTGAAGCCGGGCATGGCGCCAGTGCCGCTGGCGATGACCTTGGCCAGATCGTCGTCGGAGACGGCGCGGCGGAAGCGGCCGCGTCGCAGATCGACGCCGTTGACCATGTCGCCATTGGGGCCGTGGCACCCGGCGCACTGCGCGCCGTAGAGGCGAACGCCGGTGGCGATGTCGGTGGTGGAGTAGGTGTGGTCTTGAGCCAGCGCGCTGGCCGCACAGAGCACGGCGGCGGCCATGGCGGCGAAAGTGAGGCGCATGCGGCCGCATGCTAGCATGCCGCCCATGCGGATCTGCTCTCGCATTCTGGCCGTCTGGTGCGTGCTGGCGCTGGTCCCGGCGGCCGCCCTGGCGCAGGCGCCGGTGGCCTACCGCGTGTCGTTTCCCTCGCCCGAGCATCGCTGGATGCAGGTCGACGTGACCTTCCCCGACCTGCCGGCCGGACCGCTGCACGTGCGTATGAGCCGCAGTTCGCCGGGACGCTACGCCCTGCACGAGTTCGCCAAGAACGTGTTCGACGTCGAGTTCACCGACGGCAAGGGCCGCCCGCTCGTCCCCGTGCACCCGAACCTGCACCAGTGGGACGTGAACGGCCACGACGGCACCGTGGTCCTGAGCTACCGGGTGTTCGGCGACCGCACCGACGGCACGTATCTCAGCGTCGACGCCACCCACGGACATCTCAACATGCCGGCGTCGCTGATGTATGCGCGCGGCCTCGAGCAGCGCGCCGCCCGCGTCCAGTTCGAGCCGCCGCCGGGCCAGGCCTGGAACGTCGCCACCCAGCTCTTTCCCACCGGCAGCCCGCTGGTCTTCACGGCGCCCAACCTGCAATACCTGATGGACAGCCCCACGGAAGTGGGCGCCTTCGTCTCGCGCGTGTTCACGGTCGACGACGGCAAGGGCCCGCAGACCTTCCGCATCGCCCTGCACCACGACGGCACCGACGCCGAAGCCGACGCCTTTGCCCGGGACGTCGAGCGCATCGTCCGCGAGGCGCTGCCGATCTACGGCGAGCTGCCGCGTTTCGACGGCGGCACCTACACCTTTCTCTGCGACTACCTGCCGTGGGCCAGCGGCGACGGCATGGAGCACCGCAACAGCACCGTGCTCTCGTCGAGCGGCGCGCTGCGCAACCCGAGCCAGCGAACCGGCATCCTGGGCACGGTCGCGCACGAGTTCTTCCACAGCTGGAACATGGAGCGCATCCGCGCCCGCGCCCTCGAGCCCTTCGACTTCGACGATGCGAACATGTCGAGCGAGCTGTGGTTCGGCGAGGGCTTCACCAGTTACTACGACACGCTCATCACCCACCGCAGCGGCCTCGATCCGCTGCCCGACGCGCTCGACAGCCTGGCCGGCTTCATCAACCAGGTCACGCTCTCGCCCGGCCGCAAGATCCGCACGGCCGTGGAAATGAGCCAGCTGGCGCCGTTCGTGGACGCCGCCGTGTCGATCGACCGGACGGCCTGGCCCAACACCTTCATTTCCTATTACACCTGGGGCGCCGCCATCGGCCTGGGGCTCGACCTGTCGCTGCGCGACCTCACCCACGGCAAGGTCGGCCTCGACGACTACATGCGGCTGATGTGGACCACCTACGGCGTGCCCGGCATGAAGGCGCCGCCGGGCGTCGTGGCCCGGACCTACGGCCTGGAAGACCTGCAGGGCCGGCTGGCGCAGGTCTCGGGCGACGCCCTGTTTGCGCGGGAGTTCTTCGCCAACTACGTGCAGGGCCACGACGTGCCCGACTATGCGCGGCTGCTCGGCCGCATGGGCCTGCTGGTGCGCAAGCGCGCGGCCGGCAAGGCGTGGCTGGGGCAGGTCACCATGACCAACACCGGCGGCGGCCTGCGCGTGGGCCTGGTGCCGTTCGACTCACCGCTCTACAAGGCCGGCCTCGCGCAGGACGATCAGATCGTGGCGATTGCCGGGGTGGACGTCGCCTCCGGCCAGGCCGTGCAGGACGTGCTGGCCCGCCACGCGCCCGGGGCCAAGCTGGCCCTGAAGTTCGTGCGCCGCAGCGGCGAGACGGTGACCGGCGGCGTGGTGCTCGAAGAAGACCCGCGCATCGAGATCGTGACGGCCGAGGCGGCCGGCCAGGCGGTGACGCCCGAACAGCGGGCGCTGCGCACGGGCTGGCTCGGCGCGCGGCGAATGAAGTAGGGTGGAACGCATGACGAGACGACTTGCCCTGGCGGCGGTGATGGCGGCCGCGCTGGCCGCGCCCGCGCTCCTGGCCCAGACCGACGACCTCACGAAGGTGCCGCGCCTGTCGCTGGCGGAGTTCAAGCCGCTGCACGCCAAAAACGCCGTGCTCACCATCGACGTGCGCGACCCGCACGGCTTCGACGCCGGGCACATCCCCGGCGCGCTCAACGTGTCGGTCGTGGACGTCGAGATCATGGGCAACCGGATGCTCAAGGAAAAGCGTCCGATCGTGGCCTACTGCGCCTGCCCCGACGAACACTCGAGCCTGGTCGTGGCGGCCAAGCTGATGCGCATCGGGGTCAAGGACATCAAGGTGCTCGTCGGCGGCTGGGACGGCTGGAAGAAGTCCGGCGGCAAGGTCGAGGTCACGCCCGAGCCGAAGTGACCGGTCGCGTTACACTAAGACCATGACGACATCCCGACTGTTCATCGCCTTCAGCTCCGCCGCCGCCGTGACCGCCGTTGCGTGGACGGGCGCCATCGACGCGCGCGCTTTCCAGACCAAGCCCGCCACCGAGGCCATGCCCGCTGACGGAGCCAAGGTCGCCAGCGCGGGCATCTACACCGCCGCCCAGGCCGAACGCGGCCTCACCGTCTACGACGGCTCGTGCGCGTCGTGCCACGAACTGGGCAAGTTCAAGGGCGAGGAATTCGCCAAGGTGTGGGTGGACAAGCCGCTCACCGAACTCCACGTGGCGCTGACCTCGATGCCGATGGACTCGCCCGGCAGCTTGAAGCCGCAGGAATACGCCGACATCATCGCGTATTTCCTGAGCATCAACGACTACCCGGCGGGGAAGACCGAGCTGGCCGGCGACGAAGCGACGATCAAGTCGATCAAGCTCGACGCCAAGAAGCCCTAGCACCCCTGACTACTGCCGCCGCCACGCCAAGGGGGTCGCCTTGGCTGGCGAGGCGTGTACGCGTCCGACCCAGCGAACCCTCCGCTACGGCCGCGGGCCGGCGCGCGCCGCCGGTGTGGACCGAGCGCCGGCCGGCGCACCGAGATCGTATTAAATGGTGCCCATGACGTGTTTCCGGTCGTGGTCGCTGCCTTTGTTTACGCCGTTCCTGCTGACCGCCGCCGTCTCCGCCGTCTTAGCCGCCCCGCCGCCGTCCCGCCCCCGCCGCGCTGCTCCTCCGCGCGCGCAGTCGCCCGCCGCTCTCACCGTGGTGCGCACCGGCCCCGAAGGCCCGCTCGACAGCGCGGAGCAGGCTCGCGAGATCCGCGTCGTCTTCTCCGAGCCGATGGTCACCACTGGGCGGATCCCTTCGCCCGTCACGGCGCCGTTCGTACGCATCCGACCCGCCGTCCCGGGGACGTTCCGGTGGTCGGGCACCACCATCCTCATCTTCACCCCCGACCCGCAGCAGCCGCTGCCCTACGCCACCACCTACACCGTGACCGTGGACGCCACGGCCACGGCCGTGAGCACGCGCCGTCTGGCGGGGCCGGTGACGTTCCGTTCACGACGCCCACCGTGAAGCTGCTGCAGACCAACTGGTACCGCCGCGGCGGCACGGTGAACGGGGCCATGGTGCTGCTGCTGCGCTTCAACCAGCCGGTGCGGCCGCGTGACCTTGCCGCCCACCTCACGGCGGCGCTCGAACCGCACCCGTTCACGCCGCCATCGTTCACGCGCGATGAAGAAGCGCGGCTGACCGCGCAGGACCCGGCGGCGCTTGCCGCCTTTGCCGCGAAAGTGGCGGCGGTGCAGCAGGTGGCATCGAGCACGCAGGCGGTGCCGCTGCGGCTGACGACGGCGTGGGACCGCGAGCGTTATCCCGCCTCGCCGGACCTGGTCGTCGTCGAGACGACGGCGCCGGTGGCGCCCGAGAGCTGGATCACGGTGACGGTGGGGCCGCGCGCGCCCTCACCGGCCGGACCGGCCACGCCCGGCACGGCGCAAGCCTACACCGTCGAAGCCGAGCCGGCCTTCTTCCTCGACGGCTTCTCCTGCCGGCGCGAATGCGACGGCGACGCGCGCAACGGCGTCGAGAGCCGCGCCGACATCACGGTCACGGCGTTTGCCGCGGCGCTGCGCGTCGTGGACGTCACCGCGGCGGCGGCGCAGCCGGTGCGCAAGCCGGCGGCGCGGCCGGCGCGCCCCGAGGACGCGCCCGAGTCGGGCCGCAACCTCACGCTCGAGGACGCGGGCTTCGCGGCGCAACCGCCCAACCGCAAGTACGCGGTGTCGGCGCCGCCCACCCTGGCGGCCGAAGACGGCCAGACGCTCGGCTACCCGTGGCTGAACATCGTCGACAACTGGCACAACCCGGCCTTCACCAGCTTCGGCGACGGCCACGGCGTGTGGGAGAAGGACTCGGGCCCGCAGCTCCCGTTCTATGCCCGCAATCTGCAGACCATCACGCAGTGGGTGTTCAAGCTGGCTCCGGCCGATCTCATGGCGACGCTGACGGCGCAGGCCCAGAACGGCTTCCGCCTGCCGCCGCCCGGCAACGGCACGGCCCGACGCCTCACCGTGACGCCCGACCGGGTGCAGTCGCACGGGCTCGACGTCTCGGCGGCGCTCACCGGCGGCACCGGCCTCGTGTGGACGGCGGTGCGGGCCGGCGATCTGCTGCCGCGCACCCGCGGCGCCGCGGCGACGCGCGCCTCGATCGTGCAGGTCACGAACCTGGGCATCACGGTGAAGGACAGCCCGCAGAACACCCTCGTGTTCGTCACCAGGCTCGACACCGGCGCCCCGGTGCCGGGCGCGGCGGTGGCCATCGTCCGCGTCGACCACAGCACCTTCTGGCGCGGCACGACCGGCGCCGACGGTGTGGCCATCGCCCCCGACACGGCGCTGCGCGAAGCGGACAACTGGGACCGGTTTGCCTTCATCGTGACCGCCGAGAAGGACGGGGATTTCAGTTACGTCGGCAGCGACTGGAACGAAGGCATCCTGCCGTGGGACTTCGGCACCTCGGTCGACCTGGACGAACGCGATCCGCTGCTGCGCGGCAGCGTCTTCACCGATCGCGGCGTCTACAAGCTGGGCGAAAGAGTGACCTTCAAGACCATCCTGCGTCACAACACGCCGGCCGGTGTGCGCCTGCTGCCGGAAGGCACGCCCGTGCTCGTGAGCGTGCGCGACGGCCAGCACCGGCTCGTCGACGAGCGCACGGTGGCGCTCACGGCGTGGAGCAGCGCCGAGTGGACCTGGACGCTGCCGTCCGCCGGCACGCTCGGGGCATACTCCATCCGCGTCATCCTCGCGGCCGACCGGCCCCGCCCGCCGACGCCCGCCGAGCGCCAGGCCGGCCGGGAGCCGGAGGACGACTACGTGCGCGACGAACTCGTCGTCGACGGCTCGTTCCTGGTGGCGGCCTATCGCCGTCCCGACTTCCGCGTCGATGTGACGCTCTCCGGCGAGGGCCCGCTGGCTGGCGATTCGCTGACCGGCGTGGTCACGGCGCGCTATCTTTTCGGCGCACCGATGGGCGGGAAGCCGGTCACGTGGCGCTACACCGTGGCCCCGGGTCACGGCGCGCCGGCCGCCATCACCGACAGATTCGGCGACGACCGCTGGGTCTTCGTGGGCCAGACGTCGCGCGACGGCGAGGATCAGGGCCGCACCGACCTGCGCCGCGAAGAAGGCACGCTCACCGCCACCGGCGACCTGCCGCTCACCCTCGACACCGAGCGGCAGGCCGGCATCCCCAATATCTACTCGCTCGAAGGCGACGTCGCGGACGTGTCGCGGCAGCACCTCGCCAACCGCGCCAGCCTCACCGTGCATCCGGCGCCGTGGTATGTCGGCGTGCGCCGCCCGTCCTACTTCCTCGAGCAGAAGACCGGGCTGGCCACCGAGATCGTGGCCGTTGGCCTCGACGGCACGGCCGCCGCCGGCGTGCCGGTGGACGTCACGCTCACGCAGGTGCATTACACCAGCGTGCGGCGCGCCGAAGGCAACGGCTTCTATACCTGGGACACGCAGCGCCGCGAAGTGGCGGCCGGATGCGTGGAGCGTCACCACCGCGGCCGGACCCGTGCCCTTGCACATCCCGTTGGCCAGCGGCGGCTACTTCATGCTCGAGGCGCGCGGGCGCGCCGCGGACGGCCGCTTCGCCGTGACCCGCACGTCGTTCTACGTGCTCGGCGAGGGCTACACCGCCTGGCAGCGCTTCGACCACAACCGCATCGACCTGGTGCCCGAGCGCCAGACCTACAAACCCGGCGACACCGCCCGCATCATGATCCAGTCGCCGTGGGAGCAGGCCACGGCGCTCGTCACCACCGAGCGCGAGGGCGTGCGCAGCCATCGCCAGTTCGCGCTCACCTCCACCCAGCAGTCGGTGACGGTGCCGATCACCGAGGACGACATCCCCAATCTGTTCGTGTCGGTGCTGCTCGTGAAGGGCCGCACCAACGCGGCCCCGGCCAACGCCTCGGCCACCTCCGCCACGGCCGATACGAGCGATCCGGGCAAGCCGTCGTTCCGCCTCGGCTACGTCGAACTCGCGGTCGAGGATCGGGCCAAGCGGCTCACGGTGGCGGTCACGGCCGACCGCCAGGAGTACCGCCCGGCGGCCAAGGCCACGGTGCGCGTGGACGTGAAGGACCAGGCCGGTGCCGGCGCCGCCAGCGAGGTGACGTTGTGGGCGGTGGATTACGGCGTCCTTTCGCTGACCGGCTATCAGCCGCCCGACGTCTCGGGCTCGGTCTACGTGCGCAAGTCGCTGCAAGTGTTCAACGCCGACAATCGCCAGCGCATCGTGGCCCGGCGCGTGCTCACCCCCAAGGGCGCCACCGACGGCGGCGGGGGCGGCGGCGATGCGGGCGCGGGCACGCTGCGCAAGGATTTCCGGGTGCTGGCATTCTGGGTCGGCTCGGTCGTGACCGGCGCCGACGGCAAGGCCAGTGTGGAGCTCACGCTGCCCGAGTCGCTCACCACTTACCGCATCATGGCCGTCGCGGCCGACCGGCGGTCGCGCTTCGGCTCGGGCAGCGCCGAGGTGCGCACCAACAAGCCGGTGACGCTCACCTCCGCCTTCCCGCGCTTCCTCGCGGTCGGCGACCAGGCCCACGTCGGCGCCGTGGTCGGCAGCCAGCTGGCCACCGGGGGCACGGCCGTGGTCACCATGAGGTCGCTCGACCCGACGGTATTCACCCTCACCGGTCCGGCCGAGCAGCGCGTCGCCGTGGGCGCCGGCAGCACCGTCGACGTGCGCTTCACGGGTGCCGCCAAGGCCGTAGGCCGGGCCCGCATCCAGGTGAGCGCGCGGCTCGGGGCCGAGAGCGATGCGTTCGAGGAGGTGATTCCCGTCGAGATCCTCGCGTCGGCCGAGACGGTGGCGGGCTACGGCGAGGCCGCCGGGGCCACCACCAGCGCGCGCGAAACGCTGACCATCCCGGCCGGCGTCGTGCCCGGTTTTGGCGGGCTCGACGTGGAGCTGTCGTCCACGGCCATGGTCGGGCTGAGCGAGGGCGCGCGCTATCTGGTCGAGTATCCGTACGGCTGCGTCGAGCAGAAGGCCTCGTCGTCGCTGGCGCTCGTGCTGGCGGCGGATCTCGGCGACGCGTTCTCGCTGCCGGGCATGACCCCGGCCACCATGCGTCCGGCGGCGCAGACGACGCTCAAGGAGATCGAGACCTTCCAGTGCGACAGCGGCGGCTTTGCCTACTGGCCGGGCGCGTGTCATACCGCGTCGCCGTATCTCACCGCCTACGTGCTCGAGGTCCTGGAGACGGCCTCGGATCTGAAGTACGCGATCGCCCCCGGCGTGCGCGATCGCGCCTTCGCCTATCTGGAGCGCGAGCTGGCGGCCCCGCCGCCGGCGGCCAACGAGGCATGGTGGCCGGCCTACACCGCCTGGCAGGCCTTCGCCGTGAAGGTGCTGGCCGAGGGCGGCCGCGGCGTGGACGCCCACGTGACGCGCCTCTACGGTTACCGCGAGCGCATGCCGGTCTTCGCGCTGGCCTACCTCCACGACGCCCTGCTGGCGCGGGGCGCCGTCGCCACCGACCGCGCCGGCGACCTGCGGCGGCGCATGGCCAACGCCATTCTGCCCGAGGCCGGCGGCGCGCACGTCGGCGAGATTTCCGACCCCTACCTGCTGTGGTTCTGGAACTCCAACGTGCGGTCCACGGCCATCGTGCTCCAGTCGTTGGTGGCCGCCGGCTCGAGCGACGCGCCGCTGCGCGAGATGGTGCGCTGGATGATGGCGGCTCGCACCAACGGTCGCTGGGGCAATACCCAGGAGAACGCTTACGCGATGCAGGCCCTGGTGGCCTACTACCGCAAGTACGAGGCCACCGTGCCGGACTTCCGCGCCACCGTGACCCTCGGCGCAAAAGAGCTGGTCCGCGACGAGTTCCGCGGCCGCAGTGCCGAGGCCAGCACCACGCGCCTGCCGATGTCGCAGGTGCTGGCGGCCGGCCCGGCCGGCACGGCCACGCCGCTGACGTTCTCACGCGCCGGCGCCGGCACGCTCTTCTACGCGACGCGGCTGCGCTACGCCGAGGACACGCTGCACCAGCAAGGGCTCGACGCGGGATTCGCGCTGGAGCGGCGCTACGAGCCGTTCGTCGAGACCGGCACGAGGCCGGCGGCGACGGCCTTTGCCGCCGGCGATCTGGTCCGCGTCACCCTCACGTTCCGACTCACCAAGGAGCGGCGCTTCGTGGCGGTGACCGATCCGCTGCCGGCCGGCTTCGAGGCGGTCGAGTCGTGGTTCGCCACGACGTCCGCGGATCTGGCGGCCAGGCAGGACGTGCAGACGAGCGACGCCGGCGGCGACGGCGTGAGTGGGCTCGATTGGTGGCGCGCCGGCGGCTTCGACCACGTCGAGCGCCACGACGACCGCATCCAGCTCTTCGCCACCCGTCTCGAGGAGGGCGAGCACACCTTCAGCTATATCGTGCGGGCCACCACCGCCGGCACGTTCCGCACCGCTCCGGCCCACGCCGAGGAGATGTACACCCCCGAGGTCTTCGGCCGCACCGCCACCACGATCATCGAGGTCAAGCGGTGACGAGCCGGCGGCCGGCGCTGCTCGGCGCGGCTGGCGTCACGGTGCTGCTGCTGGCGTGGCTGCGTCTGGGGCCCCTGCCCGAGGGCCTGATCGACGAGGCTGCCGGCTCGTCCACGCTGGTCGTCGACCGGCGCGGCGAACCGCTCTACGAGGCGCTGTCGGGCGACGCCACGCGCAGCCTGCGCCTCACCGCCGCGACGCTCCCGCCGCTGCTCGTGAAGGCGACGGTGGCCGTGGAGGACCGGCGCTTCTGGCGGCATCCCGGCCTCGACCCGGTGGCCGTTCTGCGGGCGGCCAGGGTCAATCTCGCCGAGGGCCGCGTCGTGGAGGGCGGGTCCACGATCACGCAGCAGGTCGCCAAGCACCTGTTGCAGCGCCGCCACCCGCAGCGGGTGCGCGGGCTCGGCGCGAAGCTGCACGAGGCGGTCGTGGCACTGCGGCTCGAACATCGCTTCGACAAGCGCGAGCTGCTGGCGCTGTATCTGAACCTGGCGCCCTACGGCAACCAGATCGCCGGGGCCGAGCGGGCCAGCCGCGCCTACTTCGGCGTGCCCGCGGCCATGGTCACGCCGGCGCAAGCGGCCTTCCTGGCCGGCCTGCCGCAACGGCCGTCGGGCTTCAATCCCTACCGGCGCAAGGACGCGGCCGTGGCGCGCCAGCGCGTGGTGCTGCGCCGCATGCAGGCGGAAGGACTGCTGAGCGACGAGGAGGCCGCCCAGGCGCTGACCGACGAGCTCGCGTTGGCGCCGCCGCGCTCGCCCCTGCTCGCCCCGCACTTCGTCGAGATGGTGCTGGCCGCTGCGGGGCCGGCGCGTCCCGAACGCCTGGTCACCACGCTGGATGCCGGCCTGCAGGCCGACGTTGCCGGCGTGATCGAGAGCCAGCGCGAGGTGCTGAACCGGCACGGCGCCCGCAACGTGAGCGTGGTCGTGCTCGACAACGCCAGCGGCGAGTGGCTGGCCTGGGAAGGCTCCGGCAACTTCTTCGACGCGGCCCACGGCGGCGCCATCAACGGCCCGGTCAGCCCGCGACAGCCGGGCTCGGCGCTCAAGCCGTTCACCTACGCGCTGGCCTTCGATCAGGGCTTCAGCCCGGCCAGCGTGCTGGCGGATCTGCCGTCCAGTTTTCCGACGGCCGAGCCCGGTGTCGTCTACACCCCGCGCAACTACGACGGCCGGTATCGCGGACCGATGCTGGCGCGGCACGCCCTGGCCGGGTCCGAGAACGTGCCGGCGGTGGTGCTGGCCGAAGCGCTGGGCGTGCCGTCGCTCCTGCGCTTCCTGGCGCGCGCCGGGCTGACCACGCTCGACAAGACGGCGGCGCACTACGGTCTCGGCGTCACCCTCGGCAACGCCGAGGTGCGGCTCGACGAACTGGTGGCGGCGTATGCCGCCTTGGCGCGCCAGGGCGAATGGCTGGCGCCAACCTACCTGCCGCGCGCGGCCGGCGCCGCGCCGGTGACCCGCCGCCTGGTGTCGGCGCGCAGCGCCTACTGGATCACCGACATCCTCTCGGACCCCGAATCGCGCGAGTTCGTGTTCGGCCGCGGCGGCAGCCTGGAGCTGCCGTTCCCGGTGGCGGTCAAGACGGGCACGTCGCAGGCCTATCACGACAACTGGACCATCGGCTATTCCCGGCGCGTGACGGTCGGCGTGTGGGTCGGCAACTTCGACCGGACGCCGCTGCGCAACTCGAGCGGCGTCACCGGCGCCGGGCCCATCTTCCACGCGGTGATGCTCGCGGCCGAGCGCCGGCTGAGCGGATCGGCCACCGAGTTCTCGTCGGCGCCGCTGGCCCACCCGCCGGCCACCGTGGTCGAGCGTGAGATCTGCGTGCTCTCGGGCGAGACGGCCAACGCGTGGTGCCCGCTGCGCCGGCACGACACGGTGGCGGCCGAGTCGGTGGACGTGGCCTGCCGGTGGCACCATCAGAGCGAGGACGGCCTGCTGACGGTGTGGCCAGCCGAGTACCGCCAGTGGGCCCGTGCCCGCGGCCTCGACGAGGTCAGCCAGGCACGCGGGCGCGGCGGGGTCGTGCGTGCCTCTCTGTCCGCCGGCCGAACCGAGCCGGTCCGTCCCCCGGCGCCCGGATCGCCACTGACCATCGTCAGCCCGCCCGACGGCGCCACCTATCTCATCGATCCCACCTTGCGGCGCGAGTTCCAGACCTTGCCGCTGCGGGCGGCCTCCACCACTGGCGGGCCGATCCAGTGGCGCGTCTCGGGGCAGCTCCTGGGATTGGCGGCGGCCGAGGCCGGGCTCGAGTGGCCGCTCACCCCGGGCACGCATCGCATCGAGGCGCGCGATGCCCGCGGCCGCACCCGCGAAGCCACGGTCATCGTGCGCTGACCGCGATGCGCAGGTCCCGTAGCGACACCGCGGCGGCCGCGCTCGTCAGCGCGCTTGCCGCCCTCGTGATCGCGCCCTACCTGCTCGGGTGGGCCGGCGTGGCCCTCAGGCCGGCCGTGGTCGCGCGTGGTCGCCCTCGGGGCCGGGCCTGCTCGCGGTCAGGCGCGTTCCGTCCGCGCCCGAGAGCGACGCGGCGCCGCTCTGGGCGTGGGCCGGGGTCACCGCCGGCACCGGCGCCTGGCTGGCCTGGATCGCCTGGCCGGGGCTGCTGCCGCCGGGCGGCGGATCCGACCTGACCCACCATCTGCTGCTCGTCGACGTGCTGGCGCGCACCGGGCATCTCGTGGACGGCGAGACGATGGGCGGGGCGATGGGCGAGATGGCGCACTACACGCCCGGCCTGCACCTGGCCATCGTCACCCTCGGATCGCTCGCCGGCGTCGACGCTTGGCGGGCGGCGCATCCGCTGCTGATGGCCACCGTGGCGCTCAAGGCCGGCCTCTTCTTCCTGATCGCGCATCGCCTGCTGGCCGGGCGGCCGGCCCGCCTGCCGCTGGCCCTGGCCGCCGTGGCCCTGGTGCTCTTCGTGCCGCGCCTCTACAGCTTGGGCGGCTTCCTGCAGTCCGGCTACCTCGCGCAAGTGGCAGCGGAGGTGTTCGTGGTGGCGGGATGGTGGGCGATGGCCGAGTGGCAGGCGTCGCCGCGGACGTTCTGGGCGGCGCTTCTCGGCGCGTGCGGGGCCGCGACGTTCCTGGTGTGGCCGATCTGGACCGGGCCGCTGCTGCTGGCCACGGTGGGCGTGGTCGTGACGAAATCGGACCTGGCCTTCACCGCGCGGGCGCGCGCCGCGGTCCTGGCCACGGCGCCGGTGACGCTCGTGGCCGCGCTGCACCTGTCGAGGCATGCGGCCTGGCTGCGCATGGCCGGCACGAGCGGGGCAGTGCCCGCGTTCGTCCCCGACCTGGCGTGGTGGATGCTGGTGGCGCTGGCGGCACTCGGTGGGCTTGCGTCGTGGCGCGACAGCCGCGCGCGCGCCACGGTGTGGCTGGCCGCCGCCCTGGCCCTGCAAGCCGCGGCGCTCGCCGTGGTGGCGAAGGCGCGTGGCGCCGAGACGCCCTACATGGCCGTGAAGATGACCTATCTGGCCGCTTATCCGCTGGCGGTGCTGGCCGCGGCGGGCATGGCTCATGCGGCCCAGCGGCTGCCCGCGTCGCGGCGCGGCGTGGCCGGCTGGGGCGCGGCCGCGGCGGTCTGGGTGGTGGGCGCGCGCCTGGTGGCGGGCTTCGCGGTGCCGGCGCCGATCGTCGCGCCGGATCTCTTCGCCGCCGGCGCCTGGGCCCGCGCTCATCTGGCGCCGGCCTGCGTCGACTACGTCGTGGCCGACGGCGACACCGCCTACTGGCTGCACTTGGCAGTGCTGGGCCAGCCGCGCGACTCGGCGCGCACGGCCGCCCTCGACGGCTACGGGCTGAACGCGGCGGTGGGGCGGTGGATCGACGGCTCGAGCCTGCCCTACGCGATCGCCGACCGCGCCCTGCTGCCCGCGGAAGTGCGGGCTACGACCCGCGCTGTCTACGAGGTGGGCGGCGCCGTGGTCATGGCCCGCGCCGCGAGGCCCGGCGATCCCGACTGCCGGCCGTAGCCGGCGCTAGCGGTTCTCGACGACGCGCGACACTTCGTCCAGCACGAAGGCCTGCCACTCGGCGGCGGTGCGCACCTCGAACAGCGCGCGCATGCGGTAGTGGCCGAGGCCGCACAACTGCGAGCAGCCGACCTCCCACGACCCGGTCGCGACCGGAGTGAACCACGTGGTCACGGGCAGCCCTGGCGTGACGTCCTGCTTCACGCGCATCGTGGCCAGGGTGAAGCTGTGGATCACGTCCTTGCTCGACAGGTGGACGACGACCGGGCGATCGACCGGCACGATGAGCATGCCGATGAGCACGAAGTCGTCGGCGGCGGCCTCGTCCTTGCGGTCGATGCCCACCGGGTCGGCGGCGCTGATGAGCGCGCGGTCGGTTCGGCCGAAGTGCCCGTCCGGTCCGGGATAGTGGACGTTCCAGGCAAACTGCTCGGCCACGATCCGCACTTCCACCGCGCCCTCGGGTGCGGGCCTGGCGCGCGCCCGCCAGGCTGGCAGGGCCGACCCGGCCAGCAGCCACACGTCGCCGAGGATCACGAGCGCCACGGCGGCCAGCGGCCAGCGCGGTCCGGCGGGACGTCCGGGGGCGGCACCGGGACGGGCCCGGAAGCGCACCAGGATGATCACCAGGATCACCAGCCAGCTCACGAAGACGAGAGCGGCCTCGGTGTGGACCGCGGCCAGCACCGCGTCGAAGCGGGCCGCATGCGCGGAGCCCGGCGGAGGCAGCCAGCGGTTGATCCACTCCCCGATCACGGCCGGGCTCCGGGGGCGGTAGCGACGCCAGCTCCAGCCGCGTGCGCGGTTGCCGGCCGCGTCGGGCCGCCCTCGTCGGCCAGGCGCGCGTCCTCGGCGGCGTCCTCGCGCAGCAGCCGCAGCGCGCCCCGGGCGATGGCCGCGATGACCACCACGGCGACGACGCCCATCACCAGCACGCCGGCGTGCAGTCCGCCGGTGAGCAGCGAGTCGAACGGACGCGCGCAGACGACGCAGGCGACCACGGCGTTCATCCCAGGTACAACCCCCCGACGGTCACGAGCCACAAGCCCAGCACCACCAGCCAGTAGCGTTCCAGCATGGCGCCGCGGCGCGCGCGGCGCACGTCCGGCACCGGTTCGAGGGCAATCCAGGCCGAGGCGATCGCCCCTCCGGCCACCAGGCCGGCCACCGTTCCGGTCAGCACGAACCAGCAGGCCAGCGCCACGCTCGCATCCGGCGTGGCGCCGCTGCGCACCAGCACCGCCGCCACCAGCCACGAGCGCCAAACGAACATCGCCGCCGCGGCCACGACCAGCCAGGCAAAGCGCGGCAGCCCCGAGGCCGGCGCGCCGACCCCGCGCAGCCGGCGCGACTGGAGGACGGCGAAGCCGAGCCACATGGTGCGGAACCAGTGGTCCACGGTCATCGGCCACTGGCCCAGCTCGCCCTCGGTCCACGGCGTGGTCCACACCTCGCTGCCGGCGCGCAGCAGCACGTAGCCGGAGAAGATCGCGCCGTAGAACATCACCAGCGAGGCCAGGAACAGCCACGTCCCGATGTCGGCGGCGCGCGCGTCGCGGTCGTGGGCGGTGAGGGCCGTGATGCTGGTGGTCACGCCCGTTCCTCGTCGTAGCGATACGGGGCGCCGGTCACGACCGGCGGCTCGGCGAAGTTGCCGGACGGGGGCGGCGACGAGGTGGCCCACTCGAGCGTCGTGGCCCGCCACGGATTCTCGGCCGGCTGGCCGGAACGCGCGCTGCGCACGACGTTCCACAGGAACACCAGCTGGAACAAGCCCAGGGCCACGGCGCTCCAGGTCATGAGCGGGTTCCAGGCCAGCGCCGGCTGGCCCAGCTCATACTGCAGCCCGCCGTCGTAGAGGCGGCGGTTGACGCCCATGAGGCCCATCAGGAACATCGGCAGGAAGATGGCGTTCATGGTCACGAACGTGCCGGCAAAGTGCACGAGGCCCAGCGGTTCGCTCAGGCGCCGTCCGGTGAGCTTCGGGAACCAGTGATAAACGCCGGCAAAGAGCGCCGACAGGGTGCCCGGGGCCACCAGGTAATGGAAGTGCCCGACGACGTAATAGGTGTCGTGCAGGATGACGTTGCTGGGACCCAGACCGAGCGGCAGGCCGGTCACGCCGCCCAGGCCGAACATCGGCAGGAAGGCAAGCGCGAAGCACATCGCCGTGGTGTAGCGGATGGCGCCGCCCCACAGCGTGACGACAAGCGAGGTGACGAGGATCACCGAGGGCACCGACACGGCCACGGTGGTGATCTGGAAGAAGCTGCTGAGCGTGGTGCTCATGCCGGTGAGGAGCATGTGGTGGGCCCAGACCACCATCGACCAGGCGCCCAGGCCGACCACCGCGGCCACCATCAGGCCGTATCGCCACAACCGCCGCCGGGCGTGCGCGGTGATGACCTCGGCCACGATGCCCATGGCCGGCAGGACCAGCACGTAAACCTCGGGGTGCGCCAGGAACCAGAACAAGTGCTGCCAGAGCAGCGGGTTGCCGCCGCCCGACACGGCCAGCGGCGTGTTGCTCACGGCCAGCCCCGTGGGCAGGAAGAAACTGGTGCCGGCCACGCGGTCCATGAACTGGAACAGGGCCGCGGCCTGCAGCGCCGGAAAGGCGAGGAGCAGCAGCAGCGCCGTGACCACCTGCGACCACACGAAGAAGGGCAAGCGCAGCAGCGTCATGCCGCGGGCGCGGTGGGCGGCCACGGTGGCCACGAGCGTGACCGCGCCGAGCATCGACGACACGCCCAGCAGGAAGATGCCCACCAGCCACGCCGTCTGGCCCGACGAGGCGAGGATCGAGAGCGGCGGATACGACGTCCAGCCCGAGTTGGCCGCGCCGCCCGGCAGCGCGAAACTGGCGGCCATCAGCAGCCCCGCGGTCAGGTAGACCACATAGGCGGCCACACTGAGACGCGGGAAGGCCAGGCCCGAGGCGCCGATCTGCAGCGGCACCAGGTAGTTGCCGAACGCGCCGGTGGCCAGCGGCACGACCGCCAGGAAAATCATCACCGACCCGTGCATGGCCACCAGCTGGTTGTAGAACTCGGGCAGCAGGATGCCTCCGGGCGCGTTGGTCTCGCCGAAGATCGTCGTGGCGATGCCGATCGGCTGACCCGGCCAGGCGAGCTGCCACCGCAGCAGCAGCATCAGCAGGAAGCCCATCAGCAGGAACCCGCCGGCGGTGATGCCGTAGAGCAGGGCCAGCCTTTTGTGATCGGTCAAACGCATCGGCGGGACCCGCCTACAATATCGCCCATGCGCTGCGCCCTGCACCTGTTCTTCGCGACGCTGGCCTTCTTCGTGCCGATCGGCGGGCTGGCCGAGGCCCAGGCGCCCGAGCCCGTGCGCTACACCTTGAGTTTCCCGGCGCCGCACACGCACTACCTGGAAGTCGAAGCGGTCTACCCCACCGGCCGGCGCCCGCAGGTGGAGCTGATGATGGCGGTGTGGACGCCGGGCTCCTACCTGGTGCGCGAGTATCAGCGCCACGTCGAGAACCTGTCGGCCACGGCCGACGGGAAAGCGCTGGCGGTCAGCAAGCCGGCGAAGAACCGCTGGCGCATCGACACCGGCGGCGCCGCCGCGGTGACGGTGACCTACCGGGTCTACGCCCGGGAGATGACCGTGCGGACCAACTGGGTGGAGGCCGGCTTCGCCATGTTGAACGGCGCCCCCACCTTCATCACCCTGGCCGACCGGACGCCGCGGCCGCACGAAGTGCACCTCGATTTGCCGGCCGCATGGAAGGGCTCGGCCACCCCGCTCATGCCCCTGGCCGGGCGGCCCCACAGCTACCGGGCCGAGGACTTCGACACCATCGTCGACAGCCCGATCATCGTCGGCAACCCCGTCGTCAAGAGCTTCGAGGTCGACGGCAAGCCCCATCATCTGGTGCTCGAGGGCGACCCCTCGCGCTTCGACGCCGATCGCGCCGCCGCCGACGTGAAGCGGATCGTCGAGGCCGGCAAGGCGGTGATGGGCCGCCTCGACTATCCCCACTACTTCTTCCTGAACATGGTGGTCGAGGCCGGCGGCGGGCTCGAGCACAAGAACGCGTTCCTGACCATGTCGGGCCGCTACACCACGCGCACGCGCCGCGCCTACTTGAACTGGCTGAACCTGGTCGGCCACGAGTACTTCCACAACTGGAACGTCAAGCGCCTGCGCCCCATCGAGCTCGGGCCGTTCGACTACGAAACCGAGAACTACACCAAGGCGCTGTGGGTGGCCGAGGGCTTCACCGACTACTACGGCGCGCTGCTCGTGGAGCGGGCCGGGCTGTCGTCGCCGCCCGAGTACCTCGACGAGCTGTCGAACACCATCGAGCAGGTGCAGACCCGTCCCGGCCGGCTGGTGCAGCCGGTGGACATGGCCTCGTTCGACACCTGGATCAAGCAGTACCGTCCCGACGAGAACAGCGTCAACACCAGCATCGATTACTACGCCAAGGGTGCCGCGATTGCCTTCATGCTCGACGCCAGGATTCGCCGGGCCACGGCCGGCGCCAAGAGCCTCGACGCCGCCATGCGGGTCGCCTACGAGCGTTATTCGGGCGCCACCGGCTTCACCCTGGACCAGTTCTACGCGGTGATGAGCGAGGCGGCTGGCACCGACCTGAGCTCGTGGTTCGCCGAGGTCGTGAGCTCCACCAGAGAGCTCGACTTCAGCGAGGCGCTCGACTACTACGGGCTGCGCTTCATCCCGGTGGACCTGTCCGGCGCGCGGGCCACGCTCGGCGTATCGACACGCAACGACAATGGCCGGCTCGTGGTCACGCAGGTGCGGCGCGGCACGCCGGCCTTTGCCGCCGGGGTGAACGCCGACGACGAGATCCTGGCCGTCGACGACGTGCGGGTGCGCGCCGACGGTCTCGCCGCCCGCATGGACCAGTACCGCGCCGGCGACCAGGTGCGGCTGCTCGTGGCCCGGCGCGAACGTCTCGTCACCGTCGACGTCACGCTCGGGCCCGAGCCGGGCCGGCCGTGGCGGCTGCAGGTCATGCCCGACGCGACCCCCGAGCAGCAGCGGCAGCGGGCGGCGTGGCTGGGCCGCTAGACGCCCCAACCTTTCACCCTCACGGTTCGTCTACTTCAAGGTCCATGAACATGCGCTCGAGCGGCGGCATCCGCGCGGCCATCCTCGTCCTGGGATGTGCGTGCGCCGCCAGCCCGGCCGCAGCCGCCGCGGCGCGTCCCGACGACCGGGGCCGCGCTGTCGCCTCAGGCGAGACGCAGGCCGTGGCCACGGCCGGCGCCGATGGTCGTCGACGGCCGGTTCGACGAGCCGGCCTGGCGGGAGGCGCCGGTCATCGGCGAGTTCGTGCAGCGCGAGCCGGCCGAGGGCGGCGAGCCGGGCGAGCGCACCGAGGCCCGCCTGGTCTACGACGACGTCGCGCTCTACGTCGCCGTCCAGGCCTACGACCGCCAGGCCGGGCGCATCACCGGCATGCTCACCCGGCGCGACGAGCGCTCGCCCTCCGACTGGGTGAAGGTGGTCATCGATTCGTTCCACGATCGGCGCACGGCCTACGAGTTCGCGGTCAACCCGGCCGGCGTCAAGACCGACCGCTACTACTTCAACGACGGCGACAACGACGACAGCTGGGACGCGGTCTGGGACGTGGCCGTGGCCCGCGACGCCGAGGGCTGGCGCGCCGAGTTCCGCATCCCCTTCTCGCAGCTCCGCTTCTCGCGCGGCGGCGCCTCGGTGGGGCTGGCCATCATCCGCGAACTGCCGCGGATGAACCAGACGGTCACCTGGCCGCTGCTGGCGCGCAGCGTCAACGGCTTCGTGTCGCAGTTCGGCGAGGTCGCCGGCCTGCGCCGCAGCGGTGCCCCCAAGCGCCTCGAGCTGGTGCCCTACACACTCGGCGAGTTCGTGATGGCCCCGACCGAAACGGGCAACCCGCTGTCGTCGCGCACCGACCCGGGGGCGGCGCTGGGCGTGGATCTCAAGTACGCGGTGACGCCGGCGCTCACGCTCACGGCCACCCTCAATCCCGACTTCGGCCAGGTCGAAGCCGATCCGGCCGCCGTCAACCTCGACGCCTTCGAGCTCTTCTTCCCGGAACGGCGTCCGTTCTTCGTCGAGGGCTCCGGCGTCTTCCGCTTCAACATGGATTGCAACGACGGCGCGTGCACCGGGCTGCTCTACTCGCGGCGCATCGGCCGGGCGCCCCAGGGCACGCCCGACCTTGCCGACGACGAGTTCTCCCAGGCCCCGGTGACCGCCACCATCCTCGGGGCCGCCAAGCTCACCGGCCGCGTCGGCGCGTTCTCGATCGGCGGGCTGAGCGCCGTCACGCAGCAGGAGCGCGCCACCATCGCGTCGGGTCTGACGCGCCGCCGGGCGGTCGTCGAGCCGCTCACCAGCTTCAACGTGCTGCGGGCGCGGCGCGAGTTCGACAACCGCTCGAACCTGGGCGTGATGGTCACGTCCACCAATCGCCGCCTCACGGCCGACACGCGCTTCCTCGCCGACCACGCGGTGACCGGCGGCGTGGACTACGACTGGCGCTTCTGGCGGCGCTACAGCTTGTCGGGCTACGTCGCCGGCACCCGCGTCTCCGGCGCGGCCGCGGCCATCACCCGTCTGCAAGAGGGCGCCGTGCACTACTTTCAGCGCCCCGACGGCGACTATCTCGATTACGACCCGGCGGCGACCTCGCTCACGGGCCACGGCGGGGCGGTGAACTTCGGGAAGATCGGCGGCGAGCGCGTCCGCTTCAGCGCCAACTACGGCTACAAGTCGCCCGGCTTCGAGTCCAACGACCTCGGCTTCCTGCGCCGTGCCGACGAGCGCAACCTCAATCACTGGTTCCAGTGGCGCGACAACGTGCCCGGCCGGTACGTCCGCTCGTGGCTGATCAACCTGAATCAGTGGGCGGGCTGGAACTTCGGCGGCGACCGCTTGTACGGCGGCGGCAACGTCAACATGCACTGGACCTTCCAGAACAACTGGCGCACCGGCTTCGGGCTGAACGGCAATGGTCCGGGCTTCCGCGACCGGGCCAGCCGCGGCGGGCCGGGCGTGCGCAGCAACCCCACCGTCGGCCTGTGGCACTACGTCGAGCTCGACGACCGCCGCGCCCTCACCCCGGGCTACAACGGCTACTACGAGCGCGACGGTCTGGGCTCGGTGCGAATCGAAGCCAATCCCAAGCTGACGTGGCGGCCGACGCGGGCCGTGCGGCTCGAAAGCGGCGTGCGTTTCGTGCGCAACAGCGACGACGCGCAGTGGGTCGAGAACGTCGACCGGCGCCGAAGGCCGCACGCACTACGTCTTCGGCCGGCTCGAACAGCGCACCGCGGCCATGACGCTGCGCGCCAACTACACCATGTCGCCGACGCTGTCGTTCCAGAGCTACGCCGAGCCGTTCATCTCGGCCGGCAAATACACGCGCTTCCGCGAACTCACGGACGGCCGGGCGGCCGTCTACGCCCGCCGCTATCAGCCCTACGCCTACGCCGACAACGCCGACTTCAGCTTCCATTCGTTCCGCACCACCAACGTGCTGCGCTGGGAATACAAGCCGGGCTCGGCCCTGTTCGTGGTCTGGCAGCAGGGCCGGCAGGAGCGCGGCGAGCGAGGCGACTTCCGCTTCGGCCGCGACTTCCGGGACCTGCTCTCCACGCCCGGCCGCGACGTGTTCCTGGTGAAGTTCAGCTACTGGTTCAACTACTAGCGGCCAGGGCCGGCGGCCTCGCTCCTCTCGACCGTCCGCGGCCGGGCGCCCGCCCGCCGTCGCCTTCTGATAACCTCGACGTCGCTGCGCTGCCGCGCGGTCCTGAGCCGCCTCGGCGGCACGGGCGCGGCCGTCGGCTGCGGCGCTGGGTGACGAGAGCGATAGCGCGACTGTGGAGGAATCATGAGAGTGGTGCGTGGGTGGGCCTGGGCCGTGTGCGCTGGCGTCGTCGCGGTGTCGGGAAGCTCCTGGATTGGCGGCGACGCAGTCGCGGCGCAGCCGCGCGCGGCCGCTGCCGCAGCCGCAGCGGCCCCGGAAGGCCCCACGGGCGACGCGGCGCATGGCCGCTACCTCGTCGAGCGGGTCATCATGTGCGGCGAGTGTCACTCGGAGCGCGACCAGGCCGGCGACCTCATCGAGAGCTCGCGGCTGCGCGGCGGCTCGATGCCGGCCCGCGTGCCCTGGCCCGCCGACTGGCCGGTGCAGGTGCCCCGCATCCTGGGGCTGCCCGGCTACTCCGATGCCGAGGCCATGCGTCTGCTGACCGAAGGGGCGATCAAGCGCAATGGCACCCGCGCCCGCGCGCCCATGCCGCGGTTCCGCATGACGCCGCAGGACGCCGCCGACATCATCGCCTTCCTCCGCTCGCTGTAATCCGTGGCCCGGGGGCGCCGCCCCCGGGGCCATGCGCCGACCCCTGGTGGCCCGGGCGCGGCTCGATTGCGAGGCTCAGGCCCTCGCCGGGCTGTGCCCATCGGCCGATGGCCGCTGGCCCTGGCCGGCGGCGGCTGGTACTATGGCCCGATGTCTATCGCGCAGAACCTGCGGGACATCCTCCACGGCGTCGCCTACGGCCGCTACGAGCGCGAACTCAAGCAGCAGGCCGCCGAACTGAACGACTACTTCCTGTTGCTCTGCTACATGGAAGTGGTAGGCCTGCCCAATCCCGCGGCCTTCTACCTGCTCGAGGTTTATCCCCACCTGCTCGAACAGTTCCACCTGTGGCACCGTCGCATGGGCATGGACCGTTCCCCGCTCGGCAGCCTGCCGTGCTGCTGACCATGCACGGGCTGCTCGATCGCGAGGTCCTCTTCTTCGGCGGCAAGGGCGGGGTGGGCAAGACCACCTGCGCGGCGGCCATGGCCCTGGCCGCCAGCCGCCTCGGACGCAAGGTGCTGCTCGTCTCGACCGACCCGGCGCATTCCACCGCCGACATCTTCGAACGGAAGATCGGCGCCGACCCGGTCATGCTGCAGCCGAACCTGTGGGGCCTCGAGATCGACGCCGCCACCGAGTCGGCGCGCTACGTGCGCGAGGTGAAGGACCGGGTCCGCGACCTGTTCGGTCACAACATCCTGAAGGAAGCCGACAAGCAGATCGACCTGGCCGCCAGCATGCCCGGCGCCGAGGAAGTGGCGCTGTTCGACCGCATGGGCGGGCTGATCCGCGGCGAGGACACCCGCTTCGACCTGGTCATCTTCGACACCGCGCCCACCGGGCACACCTTGCGCCTGATCCGCATGCCCGAGTTGATGGAGGCCTGGATCCGCGCGCTGACGCGCTCGCGCCGCGCCATGCTGGGCGTCGAGGGCGACGAGCAGGCGGATCCCATCCTGGTGTCGCTGCGCGACCGGTTCGAGCGGCTGCAGGCGCTGCGGGCCCGGCTCATCGGCGGCCGCACCACCGCCTTCGTGCTGGTGCTCATCCCCGAGCGCCTGCCGATCGAGGAAACCGGGCGGGCCCTGACACAGCTCGACGAAACCGGCGTGAAGATCGGCGGCCTGATCGTGAACCGCGTGCTGCCCGAACACACGACCGACGCCTTCCTGACCGAACGCCGGGCCCAGGAGCGCGTCTACCTCGACGAGATCGCCACGCGCTTTGCCGCCCGGCCGCGCGTCTACCTGCCGCAGTTCCCGCGCGATGTCTACGGCCTGGCCAGCCTCGGCCCGATTGCCGACGCGCTCACCGCCGCCACAGGAGCCCACCGATGACCATCTCCAAGCCGCAGCCCGGCGACTACGCCCCCTACTACCAGAAGTATGTCGACGCCGCCGCGCCGGTCGACAACGCCGTCGACCTGTTTGCCCAGCAGGGCGACGTGATGGCCTACATGGCGACGTGGTCGGAGGACCAGGCCGGCCACCGGTATGCGGACGGGAAGTGGAGTGTCGGGGAAGTGATCGGCCACATGGCCGATACCGAGCGGATCTTCGCCTACCGGCTGTTGCGCATCGCCCGCGGCGACGCCACGCCCCTGCCCGGCTTCGATCAGGACGACTACCAGACGCAGGCCGGCTTTGCGGCGCGCCCGCTGGCCAACGTGGTGACGGAACTGCGGGCCGTGCGGCAAGCGTCGATGGCGCTCATTCGCAGCCTCGACCCGGCGGCGCTGGACCGCGCCGGCACCGCGAGCGACAACCGCGTCACCGCGCGGGCGCTGGTGTGGCTCATCGCCGGTCACTTCGCGCACCACACGGCGATCCTCAAGGAGCGCTACGGCCTGTAGGCGGCCGCGCCGGGCCCGCGCCGTTATTCGGCGGCGGCTTTGGCGGCCTTGACGGCCTTGGCCGCCTTGGCCTTGCGCTTGGTCCCCGCGGCCTTGGCCTTGGCCGGCGAAAGCGCGCTCGGGATCAGGTCGAAGGCCGGATCGGACTGCACGCTCGACCGCGTCAGGTGCTCGATGGTGGCCTGCACCTTGCGCAGCGGGCCCTGTTCGGTGTCCTCGAGCGAGGGGAAGTGCACGAACGCATAGGGCGCGGCCACATCCACGACCTTGCCGCGCTGCCAAACCGTGTGGTCGACCAGCGTGCCGATGTCTTTTGCGCTCAGAATCATGGCTCTATGGTACGCCGAATCGGGCTGCGGCGGGAGGGCTTTCGGGCAGCCGCCCGCGCACCTCAGGGGTGGCGCGTACGGTCCAGACGGCGCGGCCGGCCCGGGCGTGCGATAGGCTGAGGCGGTCGGTCGCCGCGGCCCGGAAGTTCCCGATGAACGGAGAGTCGAAGTGACCCGGACCGCCCCGCACCCGCTCGAAGTCTGGAAGTTCGGCGGCGCCGCGCTGGCCGACGGCAAGGCCATCGACCGCGCCGCGCGGAAGATTGCCGGCCACGCTGGACCAGTGGTGATCGTGGCCTCGGCGCTGGGCGGAGTCACCGATCTGCTGCTCGAGGGCGCCAGCCACGCCGCCGCCGGCCGCTTGGCCGAGGCCGAGCGCGCCGCCGCCGCCCTCGGCCTGCGCCATCGCCAGGTCGCCAAGGCCGCGCTCGGGGGCGCCCCCGGCCGGGCCACGCTGCGGGCCATCGACGAGGCCGTCACCGAGTACCGCGATGTGTGCCGGGCGGTGAGTGTCCTCCGGCACCTGGCGCCGCGCACCCGCGACGCCCTGGTTGCGCGTGGCGAACAGCTCTCGGCGCTGGTGCTGACGGCGGCGCTGCACCGCGCCGGCGTCCGCGCCCAGGCCGTCGACGCGCGCGACCTCGTCCACACCGACGACCACCACGGCGGGGCCACGCCGCTCCTGGCCGTCACCATCCGGGCGGCCCGGCGCGGGCTGCGGCCGCTCCTGACGGCCGGGGCCGTGCCGGTCGTGCCCGGCTACATCGGCCGCGCCCCCGACGGCAGCACCACGACCCTGGGCCGCGGCGGCTCCGACCTGACCGCCACCGTGCTCGGCCGGGCCCTCAACGCCGGCCGGGTGGTGCTGTGGAAGGACGTCCCCGGCATCCTTACGGCCGATCCCCGGCTGGTGCCTGATGCCCGCGTCATCCCGGCCCTGCACCACCAGGAAGCGGCGGAGGTGGCGCACTACGGCGCCAAGGTGCTGCACCCCCGCGCCCTCATCCCGCTCGTGGGCACGCGCATCCCGCTGCACGTGCGCTCGTTCCTCAACCCCGACCTGCCCGGCACGGTGGTGTCGGCGCGGCAGTCGCTGCCCGGCTACCCGGTGAAGGCGCTGGCGCTGCTGCCGACGCAGGCCGTCGTGACCGTCGCCGGCAAAGGGATGGTGGGCGTGCACGGCATCGCCGCCCGGACGTTCGCGGCGGTGGATGCCGAGCGCTTGTCGGTGTCCACGATCTTCCAAGGGTCGTCGGAAAGCTCCATCGGCTTCACCGTGCCGGCCGAGGAAGCGGACCGCGCCGTGCGGGCCGTGAGCAAGGCCCTGGCCATCGAGATCCACAGCGGCCTCGTCGACGGCGTGTTCGTGCGCGCCGACCTGGCGGTGATGGCCGTGGTCGGCGACGGGATGGCGGGCACGCCCGGCATCTCGGCGCGCGTCTTCTCGGCGCTGGCGGCCGGCGGCATCAACGTGGTGGCCATCGCGCAAGGCTCGTCGGAGCGCAACATCTCGTTTGTCGTGGCCTCGGCGGCGGCGCCCGAGGCTGCCCGGCGGGTCCATGCCGCGTTCCAACTCTCGAAGATCGGCGGCGGCACGGTGCGCGCGGTGCCCTACACCGACGTGGTGCTCCTGGGCTTCGGCCGCGTCGGCCGGGCCCTGGCCGACCAGATCGCGTCGCTGCGCGGCCCGCGCCGGGTGCGCATCGTCGGTCTGCTCGATCGGTCCGGCTACGTCTTCGACGCCAAGGGGCTGTCGCGGGCCCGGCTGAATAAGCTGGCCCGCGCGAAGGACGGCGGCACGCTGCTCTCCGCCCTCGGCGGCACGCGCGCGGCGGCGCGCGAGGCGCTCGGGGTGATGGCCGGCCATGCCGTGTCGCGGCCGATTGTGGTGGACGTGACCAGCGAGGACACGGCCGACCTGTTGCAAACCGCGGCCGAGCAGGGCTTCGACATCGTGCTCGCCAACAAGAAGCCGCTGGCCGGCTCGTGGGAGCAGTACCGCGGGCTCGTCGAGGCCTCGGCCAGAGCGGGCCGCCGCTTGCGCTACGAAGCCACGGTGGGGGCGGGGCTGCCGGTGATCGACACCTTCCGCAAGCTCGCCGACACCGGCGACAAGGTGCGCCGCATCGACGGCTGCGTGAGCGGCACGCTGATGTTCGTGCTGTCGGAAGTGAGCGCCGGGCGGCCGTTCTCGGCGGCCGTGCGCGAGGCGGTGAACCGCGGCTATGCCGAGCCCGACCCGCGCGACGATCTGTCGGGCATGGACGTGGCCCGCAAGGGGCTGATCCTCGGCCGCCTGCTCGGCTACCGCGGCCCCTTCCCGACCCCGGCCGACCTGGTGCCACCGGCCATGAAGGCGCTGCCGCTCGATCGAGTTTCTGGCCCGCCTGCCGGAGCTCGACGACAGCTGGCGGACCCGCGTTGCCGCCGAGGCCGCGCGCGGCCGGGTGCTGCGCTACGTGGTGAGCGCCACGCCGAAGCGCATCACCGCCAGGCTCGAGGCGGTGCCGACCGCCAGTCCGATGGGGGCGGCGTCGGGCACGCGCAACATCATCACCTTCGTGTCCGACCGCTACCGCGACGAGCCGCTCGTCGTGAGCGGGCCGGGCGCCGGCGCGGCGGTGACGGCGGCCGGCATCCTCAACGACATCCACGCCCTCGCGGCGGAGTAGGCGCGGCGCATCGGCCATCCACGTGCCCTTCACCTCGCGCCGTTGGACGGAAATGAGGGCTGCCGGGTTGTCAGCGATGACGCAGACGATCGACCGGCCCCTGAGGCGAGCCCTTCACGCGGATGTCCGGAGCAGGCCGAGCCAGGAGCGCACGAAGTCGACCGCCCCACGGCTGGCGCGTGCGCCGCTTCAGCCGACGGTCGCGAGTTCCAGATCGGGGTTCTGCTGCTGCAGGTAGTTCAAGTGCCACTGCGACTCGAAGAGCAGCACCGGCCGCTCCTCGCGATCGACCGCGCGCAGGATGCCCGACGAGCGGTTCTCGAGGTCCGACAGGGTCTTCGGCGTCGCACTTCACCCAGCGCAGCGCCACGTAGGAGATTTGGTCGATCTTGCAGTCGACGCTGTATTCCTGCTTGAGCCGCGCTTCGACGATGTCGAGCTGCAGCGGGCCGACCACGCCCAGGATCGGCTCGCGCCGGCCGTGCACCGGGAAGACCACCTGCATCAGTCCCTCTTCCTCGAGCTGCGTCACCCCGGTCTCGAACTGCTTGCTGCGCTGGTCGAGCAGGCGGGCCCGGCCGAAGTGCTCGGCCGGGAAGCGGGGCACGCGCGGGTAGCGCACCGGCGGTCCGGCGTAGAGCGTGTCGCCGATGGCGAACTTGCCGGGGTTGGGCAGGCCGATGACGTCGCCGGGGTAGGCCCGCTCCACCGTCTCGCGGCCGCCGCCGAAGAACTTGTAGGGTCGCGTGGCCCGCACCGTGTCGCCGACGCGGGCGTTGGTCACCGCCATGTCCTTCTCGAACACGCCCGAGCAGATGCGCACGAACGCCACGCGGTCGCGGTGCTTGCGGTTCATGTTCGCCTGGATCTTGAAGACGAAGCCGGAGAAGCCGGGCGCGACCGGTGACACGAGGCCGGTCTCGGTCATGCGCGGCTGCGGCGACGGCGCCAGCGTCTCGAGCGCCTCGAGCAGCGCCTCGAGGCCGAAGTTGTCGAGGGCGCTGCCGAAGAGCACCGGCGTCTGACGTCCAGCCAGGTACTCGTCGCGATCGAACGGCGTGCCGGCGCCCTTGATGAGCGACGTGTCGCTGATGAGCGTGGCGTGCGCGTCGGCGCCGAGCAGCTCCACCAGGACGGGATCGGTGGCGTCGGTGGTGCGCACCGGCGCGCGGAAGCCGCCGCCGGGCACCTGCTCGTAGAGCCGCGTCTCCTGGGTGACCAGGTCGAAGACCCCGCGGAAACGGTCGCCGCTGCCGATCGGCCAGTTGAGCGGCGCGGTGTGGATGCCGAGCACCTGCTCGATCTCCTCGAGCAGGTCGAAGGGATCGCGGCCGGGCAGGTCGAGCTTGTTGACGAAGGTGAGCAGCGGCAGGTTGCGCATGCGGCACACCTCGAACAGCTTGCGCGTCTGCGTCTCGATGCCCTTGGCGGCGTCGATGACCATGACCGCGCTGTCGACGGCAAAGAGCGTGCGGTAGGTGTCCTCGCTGAAGTCCTGGTGGCCGGGGGTATCGAGCAGGGTGATGTGGCAGTTGCCGAGGTCGAAGTCGAGGGCCGCCGAGGTCACCGAGATGCCGCGCTCGCGCTCGATGTCCATCCAGTCCGAGACGACATGGCGCTGCGTCTTGCGGCCGCGGACGGCGCCGGCCAGCTCGATGGCGCCGGCGTAGAGCAGCAGCTTCTCGGTCAGCGTCGTCTTGCCCGCGTCGGGGTGGGAAATGATCGCGAAAGTGCGGCGGCGGGCCACTTCGGCCTTGAGCCGGGCATCGACCTCGGCCGACGTCTCCAGGGGCTGCGTCTCGGATTCCACCCCTCAAGGGTACCCGAGTGGGCGGCCGGCCGTGGGCCGCGCTGCCCCGGATTGCCCAGGCTGGCCCGGCCGGGGCGCCGGCAACTTGCGAAACCCCGGCAAAACTCTCAAAATGAACACTGTTCATGACAGTGAACGATGTTCGCGCCGCCGGCGTCTAACCCTGTGGACATGTCCGAACCACCCATGACCCGACTCGACCGTCAGCAGCAGCACCGCGACGCCAACCGGCGCGCCATCCTCGACGCCGCCCTGGAGTTGTTCGTGGCCCACGGCTACGGCGAGGTGTCGATTCGCAGCATCGCCAGCCGGGCCGACTACAGCCCGGCCGCCATCTACGTCTACTTCGCCTCCAAGGACGACATCTTCTTTGCGCTCGCCGAAGAGGGCTTCCGCCTGCTCGGCGCCGTCTCGATGGCCTCCTCGCCGGCCAGCGACCGGCCGCTCGACGACGTCCGCGCCACGCTGTGGCGGATGCACGAGTTCAGCGCCCAGCATCCCGAGTACTTCGCGCTCGTCTTCCTCGACCGGCGCGTGCCGCGCATCGGCCAGGAGTACGAGCGCTTCGCCTTCATGTCCGAGATGCGGGCCCGCTTCCTGGCCCAGATCACCCGCGCCGTCGACCAAGGCGACCTGCCGCCGTCGCTCGATCCGCGCGTGGCCCTCCGCCTGCTGATCGCACCGATTCTCGGCCTGGCGGCAATGCGCCTGTCGCAGCGCCTGTGCGCCGACGAGGATCCCGACGCCCTGGCCCGCAACGCCATCGATGCCACGCTCGCCGGCCTGCGGGCCGGCGCCGCCACTCACCCCGCGCGCGTGGCGACCCCGCTTTCCGATTCGCCTCCTTCCCCCAGCCCTCGTCCGGAGCCTTCAGATGCGTGACCGTTTGCGTTTCCTCGCCCCCATCCTGCTGGCCGCGGCGCTGACCTCGGCCTGCACCGGCGCGGCCGCCCCGGCGCCGGCAGCCGAACCGGCCCCCCTGGCGGTGTCCGTGACGTCAGTGGTGGAGCAGCCCATCGCCCGCTACATCCGCGTCACCGGCACGTTGACCGCCCAGGAACAGGCCGAGGTCGCCGCCGAAGTCGCCGGCCGCATCGTGGCCACGCCGGTGGAGCGTGGCACGCGCGTCGGGACTGGCCACACCCTGGTGCAGATTGCCGCCAGCGACACGCAGACACAGGTCGCCGAGGCGCAGGCCAACGCGGCCCAGATCGAGGCCGGGCTGGGCATGGCTCAGGGCCAGCCCTTCGATCCCGACCGCGTGCCCGACGTGGTCAACACCAAGGCCGCTGTCGACCTGGCCGAGGCCGATTTCGCGCGGCTGAAAACCCTGCTCGACCAGAAGGTCATCTCGCAGGCCGAGTATGACCGCGGCGTGGCCAACGTCGCCTCGGCGCGGCAGCGCTACGAGATGGCCCGCAACGTCGCCAGCCAGCAGGTGCAGGCGCTGCAGGCGGCCCGGGCCCGCGTCACCCGCGCCAGCAAGGCGCTGGCCGACACCGCGGTCAAGGCGCCGTTTGCCGGCCTCGTGGCCGAGCGGCTGGTTTCGGTCGGCGACTTCGTGACCCCCGGCACGAAGGTGGCCGTGGTCGTGCGCGTCGACCCGCTGCGCGTCGAGCTGACGGTGCCCGAGCAGTTCGTGTCGGTCGTCGGCCTCGGGCGCCCGGTGGCCTTGCAGGTGGATGCCTACCCCGGACGCACCTTCACCGGCACGGTGCGCTACATCTCGCCGGCGCTGAGCGCCACGACCCGCGCCCTCATCGTCGAGGCCGTCGTCGCCAACCCCTCGGGTGAACTCAAGCCCGGCTTCTTCGCCACCGCGCAGATCGAAGAAGCGGCGGCGTCGGCGGCGGCGCTCGTGCCGGCCACGGCCGTGGTCACCGTCGCGGGCGCCGCGCGCGTGTTCGTGGCGGCCGGCGACCATGCCGAGGAACGGATCGTGACGACCGGCCAGGTGCTGGGCGATCTGGTGGAGATCACGACCGGCCTGACGGCCGGTGAACGGGTCATCCTGGACCGCCATCCGCGACTCGTCGACGGCGTCCGCATCACCCCCAAGGAAACCATCGCCGCCGTCACCCCGGCCGGCGCCGCTCCGGCAAAGCAGTAGAAGGCACTTTCCCATGCAATGGCTCGCGGCACTCTGCGTCAAGCGTCCCGTCTTCGCGTCCGTCCTGATTCTGTCGCTCACGGTCATCGGCGGCTTCGCCTTCTTCCGTCTGGGCGTCGACCGGTTCCCCAAGGTCGATCTGCCGACGATCATCGATCACGACCCGGCTGCCGGGCGCGGCGCCCGAACAGGTGGAAACCGAGATCAGCGACAAGATCGAGGAAGCGGTCAACACCATCAGCGGCATCGACGAGCTGCGTTCGGTCTCGTCTGAAGGCGTGTCGCAGGTCATCGTCACGTTCCTGCTCGAGAAGAACGTCGACGTGGCGGCACAGGAGGTGCGCGACAAGGTCAACCGCGTGCTGCAGAGCCTGCCGGCCACCGCCGAGCAGCCGGCCATCGAGAAGATCGATCCCGATGCGTCGCCGGTGCTGAGCGTGGCGGTCACGTCCACGCGGCCGGTGCGCGACATCACCGAGTACGCCGACAAGGTGCTGCGCCGCCGTATCGAGAGCGTGAGCGGCGTCGGCCAGGTGCTGGTCGTCGGCGGACGGTCGCGCCAGATCAACGTCATCCTCGACACCGAGCGCCTGCGCGCGCACGGGCTCACCGTGACCGACGTGAGCCGGGCCCTGCGCGGCCAGAACGTGGAGGTGCCCGGCGGCCGCGTCGATCAGGGCTCGACCGCGCTGACCCTGCGCCTGCGTGGCCGCATCGACACGCCCGAGAAGTTCGGCGAGATCGTGGTGCGGCAGATGGCGCTGCACCCGGTGCTCGTGCGCGACGTCGCCACCATCGAGGACGGCACCGCCGAGGCCACCACGCTGGCCAGCATGGACGGCGTGCGCACCGTGCTGCTGCAGATCCGCCGGCAGTCGGGCACCAACACCGTCGAGGTCGTGCGCACCGTGAAGGAGCGCCTGGCCGAACTGAGCGCGGCCCTGCCGCCCGGCTACGAACTGCGGATCGTGCGCGACCAGTCGGAGTTCATCGAGGCCTCGATCAAGAGCGTCGAGGAACACCTCGTCCTGGGCTCGATCCTGGCGGCGCTGGTGGTCGTGATGTTCCTGTGGAACGTGCGCTCCACGGTCATCGCCGCCATCTCCATCCCGACCTCGCATCGTCGCCACGTTCGGGCTCATCTGGTACATGGGCTTCACCCTGAACGCCATGACCATGCTGGCCCTCACGCTGTCGGTCGGGATCGTCATCGACGACGCCATCGTGGTGCTGGAGAACATCTTCAAGTGGGTGGAAGAGAAAGGCGTCCCGCCGATGGAGGCCGCCGTCGAAGCCACCAGGGAGATCGGCCTGGCGGTGCTGGCCACCACCCTGTCGCTCGTCGCCATCTTCGTGCCGGTGGCCTTCATGGGCGGCATCGTCGGCCGCTTCATGCAGAGCTTCGGGCTGACCATGGCCTTCGCCATCATGGTGTCGCTGCTCGTCAGCTTCACCCTGACGCCGATGATGTCGTCGCGGTGGCTGCGCGCGCCGGCCCGCAAGGACGCCGCGGGGCGGGCCCACGACTCCAAGCATTCCGGCTTCTTCGTCCACGTCGACCGGGCCTACGCGGCGATGCTCGCCTGGGCCATGCGGCACCGCCTGATGATGTCGGTGGGCGCGCTGCTGGTGTTCCTGTCGAGCGTGCCGCTCTTCATGTTCGCCAACAAGCTGTTCATGCCGCTCGACGACCAGGCGGAGTTCGAGATCAACCTGCGCGCGCCCGAGGGCACCAGTCTCGAGTCCACCGAGATCATCGCCAATCGCGTCGGCGCGGCCGTGAAGCGGTTGCCGGAAGTGGCCTACACGCTGGCCACCGTGGCCGGCGACGGCGCCGCCACGCGCAACGTCGCCAACCTCTACATCCGCCTGACCCCGATCGCCGAACGCCAACGCGACCAGTTCGAGGTGATGGCGGCGGTGCGCCAGGAGGTGCTGCCGGCCCTGGCCCAGACCGGGCTGCGCACGTCGGTGCAGCCGGTGAGCGCGATTGGCGGCAGCGGGTCGCAGTCGGCCGACATCCAGCTCGTGCTGCGCGGACCCGACCTGACGGCGCTCGAGGGCTTCAGTCAGCGTCTCATCGCCGAAGTGAAGCAGATGCCCGGGCTGGTGGACGTCGATACGACGCTCAACGCCGGCAAGCCGGAACTGTCGGTCAACGTCGACCGGCCCAAGGCGGCCGACATGGGCGTGGCCATCAGCGACGCGGCCGAGGCGCTGCGCCTGCTCGTCGGCGGCGACGAGGTGACGACCTACAACGAAGGCGGCGAGCAGTACGAAGTGCACCTGCGGGCCCGGGCCCAGGACCGCGACACCGCGGCGGCCATTGCCGGTATCACCATCCCGTCGTCGCGGCTCGGGAGCGTCGCGCTCGAGAACGTCGCCGACTTCTCGCGCGCCTCGGCGCCGGCCGACATCAGCCGCGCGTCGCGGCAGCGCCAGGTGACGATCACCGCCAATCTGCTGCCGGGGGCGTCGCAGTCGGAACTGCAGGCGGCCATGGTGGCCAAGGCCAATGCCCTCGGCATGGGCGCCGATTACCAGGCCGCGCTGACCGGACGGTCGCGCGAGTTGCAGCGCGCCGCCACCAACTTCCTGCTGGCGTTCGGGCTGTCGCTGGTCTTCATGTATCTCATCCTGGCGGCGCAGTTCGAGTCGTGGCTCCACCCGATCACCATTCTGCTGTCGCTGCCCCTGACGCTGCCCTTCGCGCTGCTCTCGATCATCATCTTCCAGCAGTCGCTCAACATCTTCTCGGCCCTCGGCCTGCTCGTGCTCTTCGGGGTGGTGAAGAAGAACTCGATTCTGCAGATCGACCACGCCAACCAGCTCAAGGCCACGGGCCTGAACGCCCACGACGCCGCCGTGCAGGCCAGCCGCGACCGGCTGCGGCCGATCCTGATGACCACGCTGGCGTTCGTGGCCGGCATGATCCCGCTGGTGCTGTCGAGCGGCGTCGGCTCGGGCACCAACCGCGCCATCGGGTTCGTCATCATCGGCGGCCAGAGCATGGCGCTGCTGCTCACCCTGCTGGTCACGCCGGTGGCCTACACCCTCTTCGACGACCTGGCCCAGAAGCGGATCTTCGCGCGGCTCTTCACCTGGAGCCGCGGCACCCGGCGCGTGACCCAGACCGCGACCACGCTGGCGCTGCTCGCGGCCATCGGGCTCACCCTGGCCGCCCCGGCCCCGGCGGCGGCGCAGGAGATCGCGCTGCCCCTCACCGTCGACGAGGCACTCCGCCTGGCCGAACAGCACAATCCGCGGCTGGCCGCCGATCGCCTCGATCCGGCGATCAGCGACGCGCGCGTCGACGAGGCCGTGGCCGCGTTCAAGCCGACGCTGACCTGGAACTCGCAGTTCACCGACCAGCGCGACCCGCCCGCGAACTTCCTCGTCGCCAACGGTCAAGTCACGAAGACCACGCTGGCCACCGCCGGCTTCCAGCAGCGCCTGCCGTGGCTGGGCACGGCCTACACCGTGGCGTGGGATACGTCGCGGACCACCAGCAACAACTTCCTCAACAACTTCAACCCGACTCTCCGCTCGGGCCTGAACCTGTCGGTGTCGCAACCGCTGCTGCGCGGCTTCGGCATCGACCCGGCACGCCAGCAGATCGAACTGGGCCGGCAGAACCGGTCGGTGGCCAGTGAGAACTACCGGGAGCGGCTGGTCACGACCCGCGCCGACGTGAAGCGCGCCTACTGGGATCTGGTGATTGCCCGCGCCACCGTGGCGGCGCAGCAGGCGTCGTTCGAGACCGCGCAGGAACTGGCCCGGACCAACCAGGCGCGCGTCGACGTCGGCCAGTCGCCGCCCCTCGACCTGGTGTCGGCCCAGGCGGAAGTCGCCGGCCGCCAGGAGGCGCTGATCATCGCCGAGACGCAGGCCCGGCAGGCCGAAGATCGGCTGCGGCTGCTCATCATCGACCCGAGCGACCTGGCGGCCTGGCAGACGCGCCTCGAACCGAGCGATCCGCCGCCGGCCGTGCTGTCCACGCCCGACGTCACCGCCGCGGTGACCCTGGCGCTGGCCGAGCGGTCGGACGTGACCCGGGCCCGCCTGGCCATCGACGCGGCGGAGACGAATACCAAGTTCGCCACCAACCAGCGCCTGCCCGATGTGCGCCTGAACGCCGTCTACGCCGCCGCCGGCCTGGGCGGCACGCGCGTGGTGCGCGAGGGCGGCTTTCCCGGCACGGTCGTCGGCACCATCGGCGGCCCGACCCTCCCGGCGGTGTACGACCAGGTCGTCTCGCGCGACTTCCCGACGTGGACGGCCGGGCTGAGCGTGAGCTATCCGGTGGGCCGGAGCGCTCAGGACGCGGCGCTGGTGCGCGCCCGGCTCGAGCAGCAGCAGGCCGCCCAGCGCCTGAAGACCGTGCAGGGCGAGGTCATCCGCCAGGTGCGCGATGCCGCCCTGCAGGTCGAGATGCAGGCGCGGCGCATCGAGGCCACGCGGGCGGCGCGGGATCTGGCCGAGCAGCGCCTCGCCGCCGAGCGCGCGCGGTTCGAGGTCGGCATGTCGACGAGCTTCCTGGTCATCCAGGCGCAGCGCGATCTCGCCCAGGCCCGGACCACCGAACTGGGGGCCACGCTGGCCTACGACGTGGCGCTCGTGAACTTCGAGGCCGTGCAGCAGGTGCCGGCCACGCCGGCCCGCTAGTCGCGCGGGTTGGTCGCGAAGATCGACAGCTCCGGGGTGAAGCCGCGGTCGTCCATCTCGAGCACCGCCTTCACCGCGTGAGCGATGTCCTCGGCGTGGAGCTTGGTCGCGTTCTCCGCCTGGGGGCGGCCGATGGCGTCGAAGAACGGCGTGATCACTTCGCTCGGGTTGATCAGGAAGACGCGGATGTTGTGCGGCCGCAGCTCGCCGCGCCAGCACTCGGTCATGCCGCGCAGCGCGAACTTGCTGGCGTAGTAGGCCGTCCCGTTGGGCGCCCCGCGGGTGCCGGCCGTGGACGCGATGTTCACGATGTTGCCGCGCTTGCGCCCGATGAAGTGCCGGGCCGCCTCGCGGCCCATCAGCATCGGGCCGGTGACGTTGGTGGCAAAGACGCGTTCGAAGCTGGCCAGGTCCTGATCGACCAGCGCGTTGAACGTGCCGATGCCGGCGTTGTTGACCAGGATGTCGAGATGGCCGAAGCGCTCGAGCACCTCGTCCATCGTCCGCAGCACGTCGGCTTCCTGCGACACGTCGGCGCGCACCGGGTGGGCGCCGAGGGTGGCGGCGGCGCGCGTGAGCTTGTCTTCGTCGCGGCCGGTGATGGCCACGCGCGCGCCGGCGTCGGCCAGCGCCTTGGCGATGGCGAAACCGATGCCGCTGCTGCCGCCGGTGATGAGGGCCGTGGATCCGTTGAGGGTCATGCCCCCAGCGTATCGTGGCTGGCCGGTGTGAACCGAGCGCCACGTGCGCCGGCGCCGGCGAAGGCCGCGGGCACGACCTCGGGCGGGGGCACGCTGGCGGCCACGGTGGAGCGCAGGTCGGCGACCCGGAGGCGGCGTGAGCCGTGCGCCGAGAATTCCCGAATCATGATGTCGGCGTCGGCGTAGCGGACGGGCTGGCGCGGCACCTTGACCGGCACGATCACCGCGGTGTCGGGTCCCGCCGGCTGCTCGGCCAGCCGCTCCAGGTAGATCTGCGGATAGGACGGGAAGTTGCGGAAGGCCGTGGCCACGACCGAGCCGTAGCGCGCCCGCAACCCGGCGAAGTCGTAGCGCAGGAATTCGTAGATGGCCGGGTCGGGCTGCGACTGCAGGTAGGTGCGCACGAACCCGGCGACGTTGCGGTAGAACGCTTCGCTGTGCTGACGGCCGGCGCCGGCGCCGTCGCAGGCATCGGGCAGCGGCCGAATGCCCTGGCGCTGCGGGTCGATGTGGTAGAGCTCGTGCACCAGCGTATCGAGCTTGGCGACATACGCCTCGGCGCCGGGATAAAGGGCGGCCTTGCGCCCCTGACCGAGCCGCTGATCGCAGAACCGCGGCAGGGCGACCGAGATCAAGTAGTCGAGACGGGTGCCGGTGCGCTGCACCACCGGCGTGCGCGCCACGAACCACTCGGTGCGCCGGGTCACGACGCCGGTCGCCTGGTCGCGCCAGAAGTAGTAGCCGGGCTCGTCTTCGGGCAGGCACAGGCAGTGGCAGGAGGCGTTGGCGCCTTCGACATCGCCGCGGCCGACCCGGCCGAAGATGAGCATGCGATCGATGTCGAGGAAGGACAGCGCCGGCACCCGCGACGTGATGTCGCGCGCCAGGACCGTCAAGGCCTCGGTGTAGTTCAACATGGACGCACCGCTCCACGCCGGCGATGCAGGAAGGCCGTGTTCATGGCCGCTGCTCGTTGGCGTTCATCTCGCCGAGCAGCGCAATGCTCTCGGCCAGCTGTGAGTTGAAGTACTGCTTGAGCAGGTCGAGGACCTGCACGAGGACGGGGTCACGCAAGGTGTAGAGCACCTGGTTGCCGTCCTTGCGGCTGACCACCACCTGCTTGGCGCGCAACACCGCGAGGTGCTGCGACAGGTTGGCCTGCTCCACTTCCAGGGTCGCCAGCAGCGCCCCGGCGCTCAGCTCCCCGTCGCGCAACGCCTCGACGACCGCCACCCGGGTGGGGTGCGCCAGCGCCTGGAAGATTTGCGCTTTGAACAAACGAAGCGAGGAGTTCACGCGCCAAAGAATATTCGATATTTCGAATACTCGCAAGCTCGTGCATCGCGTTGCACAGCTCGACAGCACCGATGGCCACCGATCGTGGCCGCCTCAGCGGGCTCGCGCGGGAGTGCTACCGCCGGCCCGACGCGGCTCCCGCCGCCGGAGCGAGCATGACGGTGCTCTCGGCCACCGACTCGACCTTGCTGCGCGAGTAGGCGACGGGGAAGTAGCGGCCGCGGGCCCACAGCTCGAAGAGGTCGCGGTAGTGCGGGCTGTCGGGGTCGCCCGACTGGCCGGGACTGTTCACCCCCACGCTGTTGTCCCAGTTCTCGGTGTCGGCCACGATCTTGAGCGACCCGCCGGCGCCCTGGTTGTCCTGGCCGCCGGTGGCGCTCACCGTGGTGCCGTCGCCGCCGCGCGGGAAGGGGCCCACTTCCAGCTTCTTCTTCATCTCGGCGTTCACCGCGTCGGAGAGCGGATGCTTGATGAGCGCGTGGTGCAGTTTCTCGTCGCCCCACTTCCACGCGGTCATGTCGGCGCCGAAGCGGGCGGTGACGTCGGCCACGCCGCGCTCGAAGGCGGCCGCCACCATCGCGTCGCGGGCGGTGGTGGGGTCAGCCCCGAAGCGTCCGTCGGGCGCCCACAGCCAGTCGCTGATGGTCT
The DNA here is from genome assembly GCA_963834325.1 of uncultured Acidobacteriota bacterium. Classification (GTDB taxonomy): domain Bacteria; phylum Acidobacteriota; class Vicinamibacteria; order Vicinamibacterales; family UBA2999; genus CADEFD01. The sequence goes on along the minus strand of CAWIBL010000011.1, from coordinate 470,582 downwards.
TGACGCTGATGATGTTCCCCGGCACGACGGCGCGCGCCCCGGCCGGAATGGCCATCTCGCGGACGCTCGTGAACAGGCGGCGCGAGAACAGCCCGTAGACGGCGGCGGCCGGCGAGTTCTTGTCGAGCACGAAGTCCCAGCCGCAGGACCAGGTCGCGGGCCTGGCCGACTGCCGGGTTCGTGAACGGCAGGTCGCGCAGCAGCGGCACGAGCTGGCGCGCGGCGACGGACAGGTCGTCGTTCTGCAGCCGCGTCATCTCGGCCACGTTGAACCGCCGGCCGGAGCCCAGCACCTCTTCGATGCGGTTGGCGCGGTAGGGATCGGCCCAGGTGTAGTGCCGCGCCTGCGGGTAGGGGTAGTCGTTCGGGAAGAGGTAGTGGTTGGCGGTGGCGACGAAGCCGCGGTCCGGGTTGACCTCGTGGGGCAGCGCGGTGATCGGCAGGTAGCCGTCCCACTCGTAGCGCCCGTCGCCGGGCACCGGCAGCAGGCCGCTCCAGGCGCGCAGCGGCGCGATACCCGCCGCCTGCCAGCCGATGGTGCCGGTGCGATCCACCCACACCATGTTCTCGGAGGGCATGCGGTTGAAGGCGCAGGCCGCGCGGAACTCGTCCCAGGTCCGGGCCTGGTTCATCCGCAAGCTGGCCAGGTAGGGCGCGCCGCCCTGATCCATCCACGCCGCCTTGAGCGCATACGCCCGGTGGTTGGCCCGATCCTCGTAGATCACCGGCCCGTGGCGGGTGAACCTCAGCTCCACCTTCTCGTCGGCCTGGCCCTTCACGGGCACGGTGTCGCCGAGCACGCGCATCGCCTCCCACCGGCCCTGGTAGCGATACTCGTGGGCATTGGCGGGGTTGGTCTCGTAGACGAACAGGTCCTCGCTGTCGGTGCCGAAGATGGTGAGGCCCCAGGCGCCGTGTTCGTTGTGGCCGATGGACACGCCGGGCAGCACCGGCTCGCCGCCGCCGATCACGTTCCAGCCGGGGGCCACCAGGTGCACCCAGTAGCGCAGCGACGGCGCTTCGATGACCCGGTGCGGGTCGTTGGCCATCAGCGGCATGGTGCTCTGGGCGCGCGCGCCGCTGACCACCCAGTTGTTCGAGCCGATGCTGGTATCGACGATGCGGCTCTCGGCGGCGGCGCTGGCCAGCCGCGCTTCCGCGGCGGCCGGCCGGGCCTCGCCGCGATAGGCCGGGGCCACGTCTTCGGGCCGGAAGGCGATGGGGTCGCGGAAAGCGTTGTAGAGCTTCAGGACGTCGGCGGGGAAGGTCTTGGGGTCGATGAGCGGGTCGAGGGTCAGCGACGGCTCCGGACCCTGTCCGCCCTGCAGCCACAGCAGCTCGCGCAGCTTGTCGCTGCTGCCGAGCGCGCCGATGGCCCGCACGTGCGTCACCTCGTTGGGCACGTTCGAGGTCAGCGCCTGGTGACGCGAGATGACCACCTCGGGCGTCCACTTGCCCGGGGTGATGCCGAGCATCTTGAACTCGATCGGCAGGCTGGCCGGGTCGCGCCCGGCCTCGTCCACGTAGGCATTCACGCCGCGCACGTAGGCCTCGACGATGGCCTTGCCGCGCGGGTGATAGTGATTCAACTCGGCGTCGAGGTCGCCGCGGAACTTGTGCAGGCGGGTGCCGATGTCGCGAGTCAGCTCGCGCGGCCCGAGGATCTCGGCCACGGTGCCGGTGGCGCGTCGCCGCCACACCTCGAACTGGAAGAGCCGGTCCTTCGCCGCCAGGTAGCCCTGCGCCATGAAGAGGTCGTCTTCGTTGGCGGCGTAGATGTGATTCAGGCCCCAGCGGTCGCGGATCACCTCGACCGGCTGCTTCAGGCCGGCCACTGCCAGCGTGTCGCGCCGGCCTTGCGCCTGAACCGCGTGCGGGCTCTGCGCGGCGACAGCGCCGGCCACGACCAGCAAGGCGATGAGTGAACGCAGTCTTCGCATGGCACCCCTCCGTGGCCGCCGCCGCGCCCGTCCGGGCCGTTGGCCGGGGCGAGTATACTGGGAAAAATGCGGTTTGCTCCGGAGTACGTCAGCCACGTACTCAATGACAATTTCGAGGACGCCAAGACGCTGCTGCTGGCGCCCCTCATGTCCATTCATTACGCGCACCTGGTGATGCTCACCGAATGCCGCATCATCGCCGCCGACGACGCGCGCGTGCTGCGCCAGGCGCTGGACGGCATCGACGCCGGCGCGGTCCGGCAGGTGCCCTTCGACGGAGCCTACGAAGACCTGTTCTTCTACCTCGAGCACCTCATTGCCGAGGCCGCCGGCGAGCAGGTGGCCGGGCGCCTGCACACGGCCCGCAGCCGCAACGACATCGCCATGACCACCTACCGGATGTGGCAGCGCGAGCGGCTGGCCGCGCTGGCCCAGGGCACGCTGGCGCTGCGCGCCGCGCTGCTCGGCCTGGCCGCCCAGCACACCGGCACGGTCTACGCCGCGCATACCCACACGCAACCGGCGCAGGTCTCGACCATCGCGCACTACCTGCTGTCGATCATCGAGCAGCTCGAGCGCGACGCCAAGCGGCTCGAATCGGCCTACCGTTCGACCAACGCCAACCCGCTCGGCGCCTGCGCCATCACCGGCACCGGCTTCCCGATCGATCGCCAGCGCACGAGCGCGCTGCTCGGCTTCGACGGCCCGACCGGCAACACCTACGGCAGCATCGCCACGGTCGACTACCTGCTGGAGGGCGTCTCGGCCACGGCCATCACCATCGTCGGCCTCGGCCGCGTGGTGCAGGACCTGCTGCTCTGGGGCACGATGGAGTTCGGCTACCTGCGGCTGGCCGAGGGCTTCGTGCAGTCGAGCAGCATCATGCCGCAGAAGCGCAACCCGGTGGCCCTCGAGCACGCGCGCGGCATCGGCAGCCAGGCGGTGGGCCAGGCCCAGGCCATCGTCACGGCCGTGCACAACACGCCGTTTGGCGACATCGTCGACACCGAAGACGATCTGCAGCCGCTCATCGCCTCGATGTACCGGGATGCCACGCGCATGGTCACCATCGTGGCCGCGGCGCTCCAGGACGCGCAGTTCAACGTCGAGCGCCTGGCCGAGCGGGCCGGCGACGGCGGCACCACCATCACCGAGCTGGCCGACACCCTGGCGCGGGATCACGACCTGCCGTTCGGCACCGCGCACAAGATCGCCGGGCTGGTGATCCGCGCCCGCAACGACAACCCGTCGGCCAGCATCTCGCGCCTGCTCGCCGCGGCCTCGACCGAGGTGCTGGGCACGGCCGTCAAGTACGACGACGCCGCGGTCGAGCAGATGCTCAGTCCGCGGCACTTCGTCGAGATCCGCAAGACCCACGGCGGGCCCGCGCCGGAGCGCACGACCGAGGCCATCGCCGCCTCGCGCGCCGCCCTGGCCGCCGACGAGGCGTGGTGGAAGGGCCGGCGCGATGCCCTGGCCCGCGCCGCCGCCACCCTGCGCACGGAGGCGGCAGCGCTGTGACCCCGATGCAGCGACAGTACGTGTGGGTCGCTGTCGTCTGGGTCCTCGTGCTCGTCGCCCTCTACGCCGTGCAGGAATACTTCACGCCGTGACCGTGTCCAGGGTCTAGACCATGCATCCGATCGACTGGGCCATCATCGCCGCCTATCTCCTGTGGATCGGGTGGGATGGTCTGCGCCTGTCGAAGAAGTCCGAGGGGCTCGACGGCTATCTGCTGGCCGGGCGCAGCCTGCCGTGGTGGGCGGTGGGCCTGTCGGTGATGGCCACGCAGCTCTCGGCCATCACCATGATCGGCACGACCGGGCAGGGCTATGCCGAGGGCATGCGCTTCCTGCAGTTCTACTTCGCGCTGCCGATCGCGATGATCGTGCTGTCGGTCACGCTCGTGCCGTTCTTCCACAACGCGCGCGTCTACACCGCCTACGAGTACCTCGAGCGGCGCTTCGACGCCAAGACCCGCACGCTCACGTCCGCCCTGTTCCTCGTGTCGCGGGCCATGGCCACCGGCGTGGTCATTTCCGCCCCCGCGGTGGTGCTGTCGGTGGTGCTCGGGCTGAGCGTCACCAGCACCTGCCTGCTCCTGGCCCTGCCCACGGCGCTCTACACCATGTTCGGCGGCGTGCAGGCCGTGGCCTGGACCGACGTGAAGCAGATGGTGCTCATCGTCGGCGGGCTGCTGGCGGCGGTGGTGATGCTGCTCCTGGGCCTGCCCGACGGCGTGGGCCTGGGCGACGCGCTGCAACTGGCCGGCACCACCGGGCGCATGCAGACCTTCGATTTCCGCTTCGACCCGAGCGAGCGCTTCACCTTCTGGTCGGGCACCATCGCCGCGTTCTTCCTGTTCCTGTCCTACTTCGGCACCGACCAGAGCCAGGTGCAGCGCTACCTCACCGCCAAGTCGGTGGACCAGGCCCGCACCTCGCTGCTGATGAGCGCCTACTGGAAGATCCCGCTCCAGGCGCTGGTGCTGCTCGTGGGCGTGCTGATGTTCGTGTTCTACGTCTTCACGCCGCCGCCGCTGCTCTTCAACGCGGCGCACGAGCCGCGGGTGCGGGCCAGCGCGCGGGCCGGCGACTACGCCGCCGCCGAAGCCCGCTTCGCCCTGGGCTTCCAGGCGCAGCGCCAGGCCGCCGCCAGCTTCGCCCAGCAGAACAACAGCGGCGATGCCGCCGGGGCCGCCGGCTCCGCTGCCGCCTTCAACGCCGCCGCCGCCGAGATCAAAGAAGCCCGCGGCGCCGCCGTGGAGATCGTCAAAGACGTCTCGGGCGACCGGGAATACAACGACGTCAACTACGTGTTCCCCACCTTCGTGCTCAACCATCTGCCAGTGGGCCTCGTCGGCCTGTTGATTGCCGCCATCCTCGCGGCCGCGATGTCCACCATCTCGGCGGAACTGGCGTCGCTGGCCACCGCCACGGTGATCGACTTCTACCGGCGCTGGTGGTCGGCCAGCGCCTCCGACGCGCAGCTGCTGTGGGTGTCGCGCGCCGCCGTGGCCTTCTGGGGCGTGTTTGCCAGCGTCGTGGCGATCTACGCGTCGGACCTCGGCTCGCTCATCGAGGTGGTGAACCGCTTCGGCTCCTACTTCTACGGGTCGATCCTGGGCGTGTTCATCCTGGCGCTGGCTTTCCCCCGGGCCAATGGCCACGGCGCGTTTGTCGGCCTCTTCGGCGGCATGGCGGCGGTGGCCTACGTGGCCACGCAGACCACCGTCGAGTTCCTGTGGCTGAACATCGTGGGCGCCGTCGCCGTCTGCGTCGTCGGGGTGGCGGTGAGCGCCCTTACCGGCGGCAACCGGCGCGCCGCCGGCGCATAGGCGCGCGATGGCCAAGCGCCCTCTCTACCTCGCTCTGATTGCCGTGGTGCTGGTGATGGTGATCTCGTGGGCGCTGGGCGAGGCGCTGCGCCAGCGCAAGACCACCAGGCGGCGCAAGAAACGCTGACCGTCCGGCTCCGCCGGCCGGGCTCAGGGCTTGACGACCTTGACGTCCGCGCCCTGCCGCACTGGGGAGACATAGGCGCTGGTCAGGCTCTCGTGCCCGTCGGCGCCGACGGCGGCCACGCCGAACACGAAGTCGTCGATCGACAGGTTGGGCAGCACGAACTCCGTGACGTTGCCCACGGTCTGGCGGTGCTGCCAGTCGTTGCTCCAGGTGTCGCGCCACGAGATGCGGTAGGCCACGGCGCCGGGCGAGGCGTTCCAGCGCAACTGCGCGTCGTATCCCGAAGGACCGCGCGTGAGCAGGTTGGCGCCGGTGGGCCCGGTGACCTTGGGCGCCCCTGGAGCCAGCGCCAGGGCTCCGGCGCTGGCGGCGTTCACGCGCGTGTTCTGCGCCAGGTAGGCGAAGTCCACGCCCTCGAGCGTGTCGGCGGCGGTGTGCTGCTTGGCGAAGTTCTCGTTGGCTTCGCGGAAGACGACGGCGGGGAAGCCCTGCCGGGTGAACGACGAGTGGTCGCTGCCGCGTCCGAAGCGATCCTCGCGGGCCATCAGGCGGATGCGGTGCGACGGCACGTAGAGGGCGGCGGCGCGGGCCACGTAGCGGGCCAGCGAACGCGACATCGAGTCTTCGGGTCCGACCGAGTAGATGCGCACGCTCTCGGCGTCGACGACGCCGTTGCCGCCGTGGATGTTGCCGACGATGTCGTTGTTGAAGTTGGCCTCGACCGTCACCTTGGCGGCGGCCAGCTGCTGCGCGTGCGCGGCCGACCCCACCAGGCCCTGTTCCTCGCCGGCCCAGCAGATGAAGACCAGGGTGGCGTCGAACTGTACGCCGCTCTCGGCGAACACCCGCGCCAGCTCCATCGTCAGCACCGTGCCGCTGCCGTCGTCGTTGGCGCCAGGGGCCTCGGCGTCGTGGTCGAACTCGGCTCGCGCCTGGGGATTCTGTCCGCCGGCGGCGTTGAGCGCCTGCTGCCCGCCGCTGCCGAGGTTGAGCGAGTCGTAGTGCGCGGTGATGTAGATGCGGCGCGGGCTGCGGCCCGGCAGCACGGCCATGACGTTGCGTAGTTCGGTCTGGCGCGAGAAGCGGCCCTGCGGCGCGATGAGGTGCGTGTCGAACGACACCTGCAGCCGCGTGCTCGAGCGCGTCAGCTCGTCGAAGATCCACTGCCGCGCCGCGCCGATGCCTCGCGTCGGCGAGGTGGTGTCCGACATGCTCTCGCGGGTGCCGAAGCCGACCAGCGTGGTGGCCAGTGACTTCAGCCGCGCTTCCGACACGCTGGCCACCAGGGTCTGCACCCGCGGGTCGGCGTCTGGAGCGACTTGCGCGCCGGCCGATGCGGCCAGGAGCAGAACGGCGAACACAGCGGGGATCAGGGCGAGAACAGCGGTCATGCGGGGCATCTCCGGCCTGATCCTACCTGAACGCCCCGCCGTCGATTGGCTGGCCGGCCCGCCCAGCACATGCCGTGTTTGAGTAGAACTTTACCCAGCGCCCGGCCGCTCCACGGTCGGGGATACGTCCAGCGCCGCGGGAGCGCGGCTCATCGGCCCGCGCGGGCTGGCACGAAGGCTGCTCATGCTCGGGTCATGAGAACCCTGCTTCTGACTGCCACGTTCGCCACCGGCGCCGTGATTGCCGCCCTCGCCCAGACGCCGCCGGCTCAGCCTGCGCCGAAACCGGCGATGGCCGCCGCCATGGTCACGGTCGTCGGTTGCGTGACCCGCGAATCGGCCACACCGCAGACCGGCGCCGGCACGCGCGGCACGGCCGCGGCTCCGCAGGTACCTGCTGACCGACCAGGCGGCGGCCACGCCTCCGACCAGCAAGTCCGATGGCACCGCCTCGAGCGGCGCCACCCCGACCGGGGGTCAGACCCCGGCGCGCAAGATGTACGTGCTGGTGCCGCACGACGACACCATCGACCTGTCCAAGCACGTGAACCACACCGTGCGCGTCACCGGCGCATCGACCGCGCCGATGACCACCGCGCCGCTGGCCGGCCGTTCGGCCGAGGCCTCACCCGTGGGCGGCGCTACCGCTCCGGCCGGCGCCACTGGCACGGCCTTCGATACCAGCAACCTGCCAAGCCTGGCGGTCACGACGCTGGCGATGGTCTCGGCCAACTGCCGCTAGCGGCCGAACGACGCGGCGTGAGGCCGTCGACGCGGGCGCGAGCAGCGTCTGCGCCGATGGCCAGCCGGTCATCGTGTCGATGGCGGCCCGCGCCGCCTGAGTGCTGCCGGCGGTCGGCGCCAGTACCTGCACGGCACCCGGCTCGATGGCGATCCGCACCAGCCCAGGCGCGGCGCCGGGATCGCCGACGATGTCGTCGTCGATGTGCAGGCGGTCGCCTTCGGCAATGACCACGGCGGTCGCCTGCCAGGTCGGCAGGGTGAGCGCCTGCGGTTCCCCTGCGGCCAGGCTGCGCAGGTAGGCCGCCACCGCCTCACGATCGCTGGCCGCCGCGGCCACGACCGTGAACTGGCCGTCGCACGGGGTCGCGCCCGGCGCGAAGGCGAGGTTCGGGCCGATGGCGCTGGTGTTCAGCACTTCGAGCAGCAGGTAGTCGCCGTCGAACTCGACGCCGTCGATGGTGCCGGCCCAGCGTCGCGGCTCGAGTAGCGCCAGCACGTCGAGGTGGGTGTGCAGGGCGCGCTGCACCTGCTCGGCGGTCGTCGGGCTGGTGGCGTAGCACCGGTCCATCACCGCGATGCCGTGCGTGACCAGCCCGCCGCCGATGCTCTCGACGAAAAGCCGCTCGCCCCAGCCGCTGCCGGTTGCGACGCCGACATCGAAGGCGATCGGGCGGCTGCCCGCCCACGAGGCGATGGCCTCGTCGAGCTCGCGCGGCACGCCCAGGCTGACGGCGATGTTGTTGGCGGTCCCCATCGGCAGCACGGCCAGCGGCACCTTCGATCCGCGCAGCGCCAGGGCTACCGAGGCGACGGTGCCGTCGCCGCCAGCGGCCACGACCGCATCGAGTTCACGCGACAACAGATGCTCGACGCCGTGAGCTGGCGCTCCGACCACGGCCACGTCATGTCCGTGGCGGGTGATGGCCTCGAGCAGGCCAGACAACTCGCCGGCGTCACCGGCATCGGCGTTGTAGATGAGTCCGAGTCTCAACGAAAAGCCTCCTGGCTGCGATCCGGCTGAGTCGCCTGCAAGAGCCGCACCGGGTTGGCGACAGGATTGCAGATTCGCGCCGCATGCGCATCCTGGTGTCGAACGACGACGGAATCTACAGTCCAGGCCTGGCCGTGCTCGCGCGCGCCGCCGCCGAGTTCGGGGAAGTGCGGGTGGTTGCGCCCGATATCGAACGCTCCTCGGCCGGCCACTCGATCACCTCGACCCATCCGCTCACCTACCGGCCCACCACGGTCGCCGGTCTGTCGGCCTACCGCGTCAACGGCACGCCGGCCGACTGCGTCGCCCTCGGGATGTATCACTGGGACCACGTCGACGTCGTGCTGTCGGGCTTGAACATCGGGCTCAACCTGGGGAATGCGGTGTGGCATTCGGGCACGGTCGCGGCGGCCAAGCAGGCCACCTTGCTCGGCGCCCGCGGCATCGCCCTGAGCGCCCCGGCCAGCCAGGAGGCCGACTTCGCGGCCTACGCCCCATGGCTGCGCCGCGTGCTGCAGACCCTGCTCATCGAGGCCCCGCCGGTGCGGCTGGTCAGCGTCAACCTGCCCCGGGAACCGCGCGGGATGATGTGGACCAACGCCTCGATCGAAGCCTACGATGGGCGGATCGTGCCGGCCCGCGATCCGATGAATCGCGAGGTCTACTGGTTCACCGTCACCCCGCTCGAGGCGGCCGAGAAACGCTCCGACCGGTGGGCAGTCGAGCAGCACTGGATCTCGCTCACCCCGATCGAGCTCGACGTCACCGATCGTTCCGAACTCGACCGGCTGCGCCTGGCCGATCCGCTCGACCAGGAAGCCGCCGACGCGATGTCCCCGGTGGTGTCGTCGCCGGACGAGGCGGCGTCGGTCCGCGCCGATGAAGCGCACACGGCGGCTGTGCCCGGTCTGCCTGATGTCGAGGGGCGGCATCGCGCCGCCGAGGCGCCGCCGACAAGTGGCAGCACGCTGCCAACAAGTGGGCGACGGGAGTAGGCGCGGTCCGCGCGCGTGGCGGCACCGCCACGCCGCGAGCGGAGCGAGTCTTGCACCCGACGTCGCTGTCACCGTCGCGTGGTCCGGCTTCTGGGCCGTGCCCTCGACGGCGCCAGCTACCCCAGACATCACCGCCGCCTGACTGGAGACCGTATGCCGTTCATCGATTCGCACGACGACACCGAGCTGTACGTGAAGGACTGGGGCTATGGGCGTCCGGTCGTGCTGCTGCACGGCTGGCCGCTGTCGTCGGACACCTTCGATGATCTCGGCATGGCCATCGCCGACGCCGGCATGCGGGCCATTGCCTACGACCGCCGCGGTTTCGGCCGCTCCGAGCAGCCGTGGGACGGCTACGACTACGACACCCTGGCCGACGATCTGGCTGCGGTCATGGACGCGGTCGATGCCCGCGATGCCACGCTCATCGGCTTCTCGATGGGCGGCGGCGAGGTGGTGCGCTACATGAGCCGCCACGCCGGCGCCAACGTCGCGCAGGCCGTGCTCATCTCGTCGGTCGTCCCCTACATGGCGCTCGCCGACGACAATCCCGAAGGGGTCGACCCGGCCACCTTCGAGATGATGACGAGCGGCATCCTCGAAGACCGCGCGCAGTTCTGGTGGCCCTTCTTCAAGGACTTCTACGGCCTGGGCCTGGTCTCGCGGCCGGTGAGCGACGAGGTGGTGGCCTGGTCGAGCAACATCGCCATGCAGGCCAGCCTCAAGGCCACCCTGGCCTGCGCCAACGCGTTTGCGACGACCGACTTCCGCCCCGACCTGGCGGCCATGACCGTGCCGACGCTCATCATCCACGGCACCAACGACCAGACGGTGCCGATTGCCACCTCGGCGCGCAAGGCCGCGGCGGCCATCCCCGGCAGCCGGCTCATTGAATACGACGGCGCGGCCCACGGCCTGCTGGCGACGCACAAGGACCAGCTGGCGCAGGACGTGCTCGCCTTCCTGGCGACGGCCCCGGCGCACCAGGGGGTGCGAGTCGAGCGCGGCGCCAACGGTCCGCGCACCGTCGGCTAGGCCACGCGTTTCCCGCCGGCCACGACCGCGGCGGTCACCAGCTTCTGTCGTCCGGTGCGCACCGCGCGTTCGTTGTCGACGAACTCGAAGGCGCCGTCTCGAAGGTCGAAGACGGCCACGTCGGCGGGAGCGCCCACGGCCAGCGTCCCCAGGTGGCGGAACGGCGGCAGCGCCAGGGCCGCGTTCACGGTGGCGCGCCTCACCACCTCGGCGAGCGGCATCCCGAGCAGCAGGAACTTCGACAGCACCGTGGGGAAGTCGAAAACCCGGTCGGTGCGTCCCGGCGCGGTCAGGTCCGACGAGATGGTGTCGGGCGGGAAGTCCTGCTGCAGCGCTCGCTCCGCGACGTCCCAGGTGAGGTGCGCGGTGCGGCCGTTGCCGACGTCGAAGAGGATGCCGCGCTGACGCGCTTCGCGCACTTCCGGCAGCACGCGCCCATTGGCGTCGAGCATCCCGTGGGGCGGCGGCGCATACATGTGCGTCACGATGTCTCCGGGCCGGAGCAGCGCCAGGATGGCCGGCAGCGGCGACGCCGTCTGCCCGATGTGCACCATCAGGGTCAGCCCGGCCGGCACGGTGATCTCGTGCGCGCGCCGCACCGCGTCGAGATCGTGCGTGCCGGCGGCGTTCTGTGACAGGCGCGCCTTGACCCCCACGATGACGCCCGGGTGCGCGTCCACCACGCGCCGCGCCGCGGCCACATCGGCCTTGGCGAAGTCCAGCAGCTCACCGACCGGCCCGAGCCCGGTGCGCCCCAGGTTCACCAGCAGACGGACGCGATTGGGCGCGGCTGCCGCCAGCCGCACCAGCTCCGCGATGTTGTCGGCGCCGCGCGAGCCGCCGTCGCACATCGCCGTGACGCCGGTCGAGAGGCAGTGGGCCGGCGGCATGGCGGCGTCGGTGTGCACGTGGATGTCGACCAGGCCGGGCGTGACGATCTTCCCCCGCGCGTCGAGCACCTCGGCCGCGTCTTCCTCCGGCAGGTCGCGGCCCACCGCGGCGATGCGGCCCTGGCTGACGGCCACGTCGGCCACGCCGTCCAGGCGCGCCGCCGGATCGATGACCCGCCCGCCGCGAATGACCAGGTCGTACCTGGCCGCCCACAGCCGGGTGGCGTAAGGCGCGCCCAGAGCGGCGGCCGCGGCGGCGTGGAGCACGTGGCGGCGGGTCGGCATCGCGGCCCATCCTACGCGCTTTCGTTGCGCCTTGCCCGCCGCCGGTCGCGCCGGCGCGCGTCGCGAAAAATCTCCCGCGGCGGGAATCCTCCCGCCGCCACGCCCCGTCGTCCCCTCCCCCGAGGCCGGTCAGGCGCCGGGCGTCGTGATCCGGTCGAGGTCGTCGCGGCCCACGGCCACGTTCCAGCACATCAGCTCGTATTGCGCGATGTGCTGCTGGTGGAAGGGGTCGCCGTCGCGGATCGCGTCGAGCTCGCGCTGCGGGTTCTCGTCCGACACCTTCAGCAGGAAGATGCCGCCGAAACGCGGGTCCATCGGTCCGGCCGCCACCAGCCTGCCCTCGGCCTTCAACTGGCGCAGATACGCCCGGTGCGGCTCGGTGGCGGCGACGACTTCCTCGATGGGGCGGCGATAGCGGACAATGGCGATGGCATACATGGGGCCCGATTATTCCATGAGCGCTGCCGCCGTGAGTTGCCCGTGACCAGACCCGCGACCCGAGCCCCCCGATCCGAGTTGAGCCGATGATCCGCATCCTCGTCACCGGCGGGACCTTCGACAAGGAATACGACGAAGTGCGCGGGCGCTTGTTCTTCAAGGACACGCACGTCCAGGAGATGCTGGCCAAGGGCCGCTCGCGCGTGCCGGTGGCCATCGACACGCTGATGATGATCGACAGCCTGGAGATGACCGAGGCCGATCGCGCCACGGTGGTGGCCCGGTGCCGGCAGGCCGAAGAGGCCCGCCTCGTCGTCACCCACGGCACCGACACGATGGTGGATACGGCGCGGGCCATCGCCGCGGCCGCGCTGCCGGGCAAGACCGTGGTCCTCACCGGCGCGATGATTCCCTACGCCTTTGGCAGCTCGGACGGCCTCTTCAATCTGGGCAGCGCGCTCAGCTTCGCGCAGGTGCTGCCGCCGGGCGTCTACGTGGCCATGAACGGCGAGCACTTCCGCTGGGACGAAGTCAGGAAGAACCGCGACGCCGCGGTGTTCGAACGGACGCCGGCGCCGGAAGCGAAGCGCTAGCGGCGCTCGACGTTCAGGGTGATGGCCGAGGGGCGGGCCGGGCTGCGGTAGACGCGCTGGGTCGCGATCTGGAAGTCCTCCGGCCGGGTCTTGGGGATGTCGCCGAACACCTGCGGGTTGCGGTCGGTGAGCGGGAACCACGAGCTCTGGATCTGCACCATCAAGCGGTGGCCCCGGCGGAAGGTGTGCGCCACATCGGGCAGATCGAAGCGGATGCGATCCGGCTGGTTGGGGGTGAACGGCACCGGCGCCTCGAAGCTCCGGCGGAACTTGCCGCGGAACGGCTCGCCGCGCACCAGTTGCTGGTAGCCGCCCATGCGCACGCGATTGGCCGGTTCGGGCTGCGGCCCCTTCCACTCGGGCGTGGGGAAGTCGCCGGGGTAGACGTCGATGACCTTGACCACGAAGTCCGAGTCGGTGCCCGAGGTGGACACGTGCAGGTCCACGCCGATCGGACCGAGCACGGTCAGGTCTTCGTCGAGCGGCGCCGTCTGGTAGACGAGCACGTCGGGCCGCGTCGCCGCGAAGCGCTGATCCTCGGTCATGTAGTCGCGCTGCATGCCCATCTGCACGTGGCCGACGTAGGGCACGGGCTTGTTGGGGTCGCTCAGGTACTGGTCGTAGCCTTCGGCCTCGACCGGGGCGGTGGCGGCCAGGGCGCCGCGGGCGTGCAGGTACATGGTCTGCGCCGTGCCGGCCGGCGGCCAGCTCTCGAACCGGCGCCACTGATTGCGCCCCGTCTCGAAGATCGTCGCCGTGGCCACCGGCTCGAGGGTCTTGTCGAGCAGGTGCTGCATGAAGAACGGGAACTCGACGTGCTCGCGGTACCACGCCGAGACCTCGGCGCCGAAATCGAGGTTGCCGACCGTGCGGCCGTCGCCCCGCGCCCACGAGCCGTGCGTCCACGGGCCCATCACCAGGTGGTGGGTGGTGGCCGGGCTCTCGGTCTTCAGCGTCTTGTGCGTCAGCAGCGGTCCGGCCAGATCCTCGGCGTCGAACCAGCCGCCCACCGTCAGCACCGCCGGGGCGATGGCCTTGAAGTGCCGCCAGATGGCGCGGGCTTTCCAGTAATCGTCGTAGGCGGTGTGTTCGAGGTTGGCGCGGTAATAAGGGTTCTCGGCCAGGCCGAGCCGGGCCGCGCCGGGATAGAGCGGGCCCATGTCGAGATAGAAGTCGTAGCCGCTCGGCGTGCCGTAGTCGAACGCGGGCCGTTGCTGCGGCCGCTCGGGGGCTCGCCGCACCGGGAAGTTCGTGTAGAAGCCGAAGTTGGCGGCGAGCATGAAGGCGCCGTTGTGGAACGAGTCGTCGCCAAGGAAGTAGTCGGTCACCGGGGCCTGCGGCGACACCGCCTTCAGCGCGGGGTGCGCGTCGATCATGCCGGCGCTCGCGTAGAAGCCGGGATAGGAGATGCCCCACATGCCCACGCGGCCGTTGTTGCACGGCACGTGCTTCACCAGCCAGTCGATGGTGTCGTAGGTGTCGCTGCTCTCGTCGATGTCCGTGGCCGCCTTCCGCGGATTGTGCGGGCGCACCTCCACCCACTCGCCCTCGGACAGGTAGCGGCCGCGCACGTCCTGGTAGACGCCGATGACACCCGCTTTCACGAAGTGCTCGGACGGGCCCAGGGTGGCGCGGTAGTTGTCGATGCCGTAGGGCGCCACCGAGTAGGGCGTGCGCTGCATGACCAGCGGCTGCGGCGCGGCGCAGGTCTTGGGCACGTAGACCGAGGTGAACAGCTTCACGCCGTCGCGCATCGGCACCATGTGCTCGTACTTGGTGTAGGCCGCGCGCACCGGGTTGGGGGTATCGGCCGCCGGCGGTTGACCAGCCGACAGGCCGGCGACGGCGCCGGCGATGAGAACCAGGGCGAGGATCCGCAGACGCATTGCCGGGGAGTTTATCGCAGCGCACCGGGGATGCCGCGGAGGTCTCCGTACAAAAAGAAAGGGCATCCGATGGTCTGGATGCCCCTCCCATGCTCGCTTGTCGGGCGAGCCGTGTATTACACGTCCGGGTGACCCTGCGACGTAGGTGCCACGACATCCGGGCGTCGCGACGCGTCGGCTTCCACGGGTTGTCCATCGCCAACCGATGCCCGGCAGGAGGGTGCCGGATCGGATGCAGGCAAGAGCCTGTGTGATGTCATTTCCGCAGGCGACGCGCGGCGCTCACATGGAGTCGCGGCGCACGCGTCAGTGGGGTCTCTTCGAGCCCGGTGGATCCTCGCACGCTGACAACATCGATGCGACCTCCTTCCGAGTGGGGCCTGGGTTGGTACGACTCATCGGGCCCCCGCCATGCGGCTTCGATGAACCTGAATCCACCCTACGCCTCGCTACTACACCTGTCAAGCTCGTGCGCTGCGCGTCTGCTCTTCGTCGGCGCGCACGGAGTTGTGCCAAGCTGGTCTGCTGTTGCCGTGAACCCCACCATGAACCGATACGCCCTCGTTGTCCTTGTGTTGAGCGCCGCCGCGTGCGGCAACTCGGAGCCTGCCGCCACCACCGCGAGCACGGCCGCGCCGTCAGTACCCGAGGCGCTGACCAGCCCCCCCGCGGATGGTGACGCCGCCACCGTGTCGGGCGTCGTGGCCGAGACGATGAATTCGGGCGGCTATACCTATGCGCGCCTCACCACCGGGGGCGCGGAGATCTGGATCGCCGGCAGTGAGTTCCCCGTGGCCGTGCGCGACACGATCACCGCGGCGGTGGACATGCCGATGGAGAACTTCCACAGCCGCACGCTCAATCGCGACTTCGCGGTGATCTACTTCGTGCGTGAGGTGACGTCGAACGGCAGGCCGCTCATAGCCGCGGCCGCGCCCGTGGCCCTGCCGGCGCCAGCAATGGCCGGCAGTCACGGCGCTGACGCGCCCCCGACGCTGATCGCGCCGGTGGCCGCCGCGCCCGGCGGCGTGACGGTGGCCGGCGTGTGGGCGAAGCGCCAGACCCTGTCGGGCCAGCCGGTCGTGATCCGCGGCCGGCTCGTAAAGGTCAACTACGACATCATGGGCACCAACTGGTATCACCTGCAGGACGGCACCGGCGTCGTGGCCGACGGGACCCACGATCTGGTGGTGACGAGCGCAGCCCAGGTGAAGGCCGGTGAGGTGGTGACCGTGACGGGAGTGCTCACGACCGGCAAAGACTTCGGCGCGGGCTATGCCTACGAGGCGATCGTCGAGCAGGCCGACATCAGGAAGTGAGCGGCGCGGCCCCTGACGATCAGGGCGTGAGCGTCACGTGCAACTCGGCGCCGTAGAGCATGGTGCGGTCGTTGTCGCGCGCCGCCCAGCGGGCCAGCGTGGCCACGCTTCTCGTCACCATGCCGCGGTAAACGGTCCGGCCGTCGGCCACCACCGTGACCGGCCGGCCGAAGTCGAAGACGTCGGGCGAGAGCAGCAGCGTGAACGCGGCCACGCCGCGGGTGGTGGCGCGCACGGTATTGCCGTCGCGCACCAAGTCCACACGCCCGCTCGCTGGAGCCAAAGGGAAGAGCGGTGTCACGCGAGCCTGCAGCGTCGGCTCATATGTCCCCTTCAACGTCGCCGTCGCGCCCTGGCGCTCCACCACGAACGCCATCGCCGTACCCGGGTCGTAGAGCGCCATGAAGTCGGTGAGGTCGAGGCCACGCGGCAGCACCCGCGCGTTGACGCTGAGCACGACGTCGTCCGGCCGGAAGCCCATGGCCTGCGCGCTCGAACCGGCCAGCACCGCGGTGACGCGCATGCCGGTGGTCTGCAGGCCGAAGTTCGGCGCCTCGCCGCCGATGACGTCGTTCACGTCGGGCAACGGCTCGCCCGTCGGCCCCGGCCCGAGCCGATCGATGACCAGCCAGTGCGCCCGGTTCTGGCGGGAAGGGTCGCTCGGTCTGCCAGGAGAGCCGGGCCGGATGCGGCTCGCGCGGGTGTGTGCGCACGAAGGTCTCGAACTCGTCGCGCACCGCGGGCCACCACCGCGTGTCATGTCCGGCCTCTGGCTGCGGCCGGTAGGTGAGGGCCAGGCCGCGGCTCTCGAACTGGCGCAGCACGGGCTCGACCCGCGCCGCGGGATAGAGCGGGTCCCGGCCGCCGTTCACGACGAACCATGGCTTGTTGGTGAGGTTGTGCGGGAAGAGCGGGCCCTGTAGCCGCAGGCTGGGATTGGCGAGCACGAGGACGAATCCGTTCAGCGGCAGGAAGCTGGCATACGGCGTGGTGTCGTGCATCGCCACGTAGTAGGCGGCCGAGCCGCCGTCGGAGACGCCCGACAGCACGACGCGGTTCTCGTCGACGTTGTAGGTGCGCTTCACGCCGTCGAGGATCGCCAGCACGTTGTCGGCCTGGGCCGGCGACCACCACGGCGCGTCGGCCCAGGCCTGCGGCAAGACGTAGATCTGCTCGGCGCCGGCCAGGGCCCCAATCGAGCCGTTCCCGCGCCAGACCGGCTCTGGCCGGCCGACGCCGCCGTGGAGGTGCACGCGCACCTGGTAGCGGGTGGCCGGATCGTAGGTGAGCGGCACGTCGACCGCATACGGGAAGTCGACGCCCGCGGCGTGCCGCACGAACTTCTGCAGGCCGCGTGGCGCGGCCGCCGGGTAGACGCGGCCGGCCTTGAACCGCGTCCAGGCGCTGTCGAAGTCCACGCCGGACGGCGCGATGGCGGCCGCCGCGGTGACGGCGTCGGCGACCGTCGCGGCGTTCCAATAGGCGCGGAACACGTCGTCCACCGGCGCGGCTGACGGGGCCGCGACGAGGGCGCCAGCGCACAGCAGGGCGAAGACCGGTCTCATCGTCGTGCGCCCGCTACCGCGTCTTGTGGACCACGCCGCCCTTCATCACGAAGCGCACGCGTTCCAGCTCGGTGATGTCGGCCAGGGGATCGTGATCGACGGCGATGAGATCGGCAAAGCGGCCCGCCTGCAGCGTGCCGACGCGGTCGTCCCAACCCATTGCCGCCGCGGCCAGGCGCGTGGCGCCCTCGATGGCGGCCATCGGCGACTGGCCCAGCCCGACCCGCAGCGCGAACTCGCGCGCGTTCTCGCCGTGCGGGAAGACGCCGGCGTCGGTGGCGAAGGCGATCGGCAGTCCGTGCGCCAGCGCCAGCCTGAACGCCTTCTCCTGCGTGCCCTGCATCGCTTTCTCGCGCTCCACCTGGTGCGCCGGGATGTTGAGCGCCTGGTTGTCGTTGAGGATGGTGTGGCCGACGTAGAGCGTGGGCGCGAAGAACGTGCCCGTCGCTTTCATCAGCCGGGCGCCTTCCTCGTCGAGCATGCTGCCGTGATCGATGGTGCGCACGCCGGCCCGCACCGCCGCCTTGATGCCCTCGGCGCCGTGGGCGTGCGCGGCCACGAACCTGCCCCAGCGCGTGGCTTCCTCGACGGCCACGGCCAGCTCGGCATCCGAGTACTGCTGCGCGCCCGGCGGGATGCCCTTCGACATGACCGCGCCAGTGGCCAGCACCTTGATGAAGTCGGCGCCGTTCTTCAGGTTGGTGCGCGCCGCCCGCCGCACCTCGTCGACCCCGTCGGCCAGATTCTTCACGATCGGCACGTCCACGTAGATCGAGAACTGGCGCGCGTCGCCGGCGCCTCCGGTGGCCGAAACATAGTTGCCGGCGACCTGCAGCCGCGGTCCGGGGATCGACCCCTTGTCGATGGCGTAGCGCAGGTCGATGTCGGTGAACGGCCAGGTCGGGCCCATGTCGCGGCAGGTGGTGAAGCCGGCCATGAGCGTGGCGCGGGCGTTGACCGCGCCGTAGATGGCGGCGCGTCCCGGCGTGGTCGTGAGCAGCGCCGATTCCCAGTTCGTGCCGACCTCGTCGGTGAGGTGCGTGTGCAGGTCGATGAGGCCCGGCAGCACCGTGGCCGACCCGAGGTCGATTACCTGATCGGCGGTCATCCCGGCGGCCGGACCAACGCGCTCGATCCGATCGCCGCGGATGAGCACGCCGCCGTCGCGGAGCGAAGCGCCGCGGCCGTCGATGATCTGCGCGGCCTTGACCAGCACGGTGCGACCGGGCGCCGCCGCCGGGACCGGCTGGGCCCCGATGCCGGCCGCGGTCAACGCCAGCGTGGCGGCGAGGGTTACCGCCCAGGCCGTTGGCGAGCCGGGAGAGGGCGGGCGTGCCGGCCGGCTGCCGATGTGGGCGAGCGGGGCCGGCCGCTGGCGCGCGCGCGGGGTCGTTCATGCCCGGCACACTAGCACGGCGTGCGGCGGTCCGCCTGCCCGTGCGGCTGCCCATGCGGCGGCCCATGCGGCTGCTCGCGCGGCTGCGGCGGTGCCGGCGTGGCGGCCGTCCGGCCAGCCACTGGACCGTCCGGAATGAAGGTGGCGCCGTCCCGGATCCGGACGATACCGGCCAGACGCCGCCTCGTAGATTCGCGCCGGAGCCCATGAACAGGGGCGAATCGCAACGCCCCGAGGTGGCACGCGGCTCGCTATCAATGGACCGTCGCCATGTCGCCGCCCCCCGCCGTCAGCCGCCGCGCCCACGCCTGGTCCTACGTCCTCGGTGGCGTCGGCGTGATTGCGGCTGGCGTCGCGCCGGTGGTGGGCACGGGCACCTGGCTGCTGCTCACCGACGCCGGGCTGGTCACCGACGTGGCGATGCACGGCGACCTGATGCCGCTGGCCCTGGCTATCGCCGACACGCTCGGCGAGGCGCTGCGCGATCTGCTGGCCTACCTGTAGCGCCTTACACCGACGCGGCCAGGTGCAGGAAGGCGCCGACTTCTTCAGGCGTGGTCCGGAACGACGTCAGCAGGCGGGCCAGGACCTCGCCGCTATGCACCGTGTCGGTGCCGGGACCTTCCCCCGGCCAGGCCGAGAAGCGCGCCCCGGCGGCACGGACCGCCTCGAGCAGCGGGCGCGGCATGATCGCGAACACTTCGTTGGCTTCGACCGGCAGCGGCACGCGCACGCCTGGCAGGGTCCGCACGCCGGCGGCCAGCAGGTCGGCCATGGCGTTGGCGTGGCGGGCATTGGCGAGCCACAGATCGTCGTCCAGATAAGCGAGCATCTGCGCGCCCAGGTAGCGGCTCTTCGACACCAGCTGGCCGGCGCGTTTGCGCCGGTAGAGGAAGTCGGTCGTGAGGTCGCGGTCGAAGAACACGATCGCTTCCACGCCGAGCGCGCCGTTCTTCGTGGCGCCGAACGAGAGCACGTCGACGCCGGCTTTCCAGGTCAGCTCCGCCGGCGTGCAGCCGAGGCGCACCAGCGCGTTGGCGAAGCGGGCGCCGTCCATGTGCAGGCGCATGCGGCGGTCGCGCGCCAGGCGCGCCAGGGCCGTCACTTCGTCGACCGAGTAGGCGGTGCCGAGTTCGGTGGCTTGCGAGATCGACAACACGCTCGGGCGCTGTTCGTGCTCGCCGCGGCCCATGGTGTCGAGCATGGCGACGACGGCGGCGGGCGTGAGCTTGCAGGCAGGGCCGCGCACCCCCATCAGCTTGGCCCCGCCGGTGTACATCTCCGGCGCGCCGCACTCGTCCACGTTGATGTGCGCTTCCTGGTGGCACACGACCGCGCCGTGCGGCGGACAACACGCGGCCAGCGCCAGCGAGTTGGCAGCGGTGCCGGTGACCACCAGATAGGCCGCCACATCGCACGCGAACACTTCGCGCAGGCGGGCCTCGGCGCGGGCCGACCAGTCGTCGTGACCGTAGGAGCGCGCCGCGCCGGAGTTGGCGTCGCGCATCGCGTCGAGGATCGCGTCGTGGACGCCGTGGACGTTGTCGCTACCGAAATCCATAGGTGAAGAATCTGCCACCGTCGCACAAACTGCGCGGCTGTCAAATGTAACGGTGACAGGCCCCGTTACATCTTGTGTCGGCGGTCAGCGCCTTGTCGAGACGGCGGGCAGTGGCGCCATCAGCGGACTTCTTCAACGGTCACCGTCACTGGCGTCGCGGCGGCGCCCGCGGTCAAGACCGGGGGAGGCGTGGCCGTGCGCCAAGTGACGCGGCCGTCGATGGCAATCGTGGCCTGGACGACGTAGCGCCGCCCCGGCTGGATCGCGCCGGCGTCGTAGCGCAACGTGAACGGCACGGGCAGCGGTTCGCCGCGCGTGACGATCTCGACGCGGCCGAGCGGGTGGGCCGGGGCGTCGGGTCGCGACAGGTCGAGCAGCCGTACCTCGATGACGGCGCCGGCCGGCAGGGCGACGTGCGTGCGCGCGGCGACGGTGCCGGTGAGCGGAATCAGAGCGGCGATGGCGGCGGCATCGGCGACGCTCTCGGCGGGAGCCGCCGCCGAGGCGGCATCATGGGCCCGGGCGGCGGCCGCGGGCGCCGCTGTCGTCGTCGCCTGGGCCGGCCCGGCGGCACCAGCGGTGGCCGGCGCTGACGGCGGTACGGCCCGGCGCGAAAGCGGCGTCCCGTCCTGCTTGCGAGCCGAGAGGATCTCGGTGGCGGCTTGGGCCGACAGCTCGGGACTGGGCTCCCCCCGCCCCGCCCTGGCCTTGGCCGTTGGCGACACCGTCGCGAGCTGCGGCGTCTCGTTCAGCGGGTCAGCCGGGTCCCGCCCGACCCACACCGCCACGGTCAGCAGCGCTGCCGCCGAGGCCAGCGGCACCAGCCAGCGCCAGCCCGCCCACCACGCCACCGCCGTCCCGCCGCCCGCTGCCGCCGGCTCCGCCGCCGCCGCGCCGCGGACGAAGGCGGCCACCGTGGCCTGGCAGCGCGCGCAGCCGACGACGTGGCGCTCGACATGGGGCAGTTCCTCATCCCGCAGGCCGCGCTCCGCGAAGAGCGCGAGCAGCTCCGGACTCGGGCACGCGGTCGACGTGTCGTCCAGCGAGGCCCGCAGCACCGCCGCCACCAGTGGGTCGGCGTGTGGATCCGGGTCGCGGTCCTTGGGCACACTCATGGCTTCTGTCCTTTGAACGTCGGCGGCCCGTTCCCTTGCGGGGCGGGCACGCCCAGCGCCTCGGCCAAGGCGGCATCCCAGGCGTCCCGGGCCACGGCCAGCCAGTCGTCCACGTCGGCGACGGCCAGTCCGCGCTCGGCGAGCGCCGTCTCGATGCCGCCGCGCAGCGCCTTTCGAGCGCGCTCGAGCTTGCGCGACGCGGTGGCCTCGCTCTCGCCCCACAGCCGGCCGGACTGGGCCAGTGTCACCCCGTGCGCGTAGTAGTAGGCCAGGCGCAACCGCTCGTCGGCCGAGAGCGCGGCCAGCGCCGCTGTGACCGCCGCGGCGGCCACGCGCATCGTCGCGGCGCCGACCGGCGGCGCCGCCGGCGGCGTGGGCAGGATCGCGTCGGCGGGATGCGCCGGATCGTCGAGCGACGTCAGCCGGCGTCGCGCGCGCACCACATCCACGTGCCGCTGCGCCAGCACGCTGCGCAACCACGTCGAGAGCTTGGCGCGTCCCTGGTAGTAGCGGAACAGCGACTGGCGGACGCCGTCCTTGGCCGTCAGCCCGAACAGATCGGCGTAGAGCGAGTCGGCCAGTTCGCGTCCCGCGGCCTCGTCGGTCATGGCCCGCGCCGCCCGGTACAGCTCCGGGCGGTAGGTGAGGACGAAGTGGTCCCAGGCGCTCTCGATCCCGGCCGCGCAGGCGCAGGCCAGCGCCAGGTCGGGCAGGTGCAGGGCGGCAATGAATGCCGACGCGGCCGCATCACTCGGCGCGGCGTCCGTGAACCTCGCCCGGACGGCGCGTCCGAGGCTTTCGGCCAGCAGCGTCCGCGGCAGGCCCCAGCGGCCGGCGCCGGCCACGAGGTAGGCATGCTCCAGGGCGGCCTCCGGCACGGGCGGTGCTGGAGGCGCCGGCGTCACTCCTCGATCTCGAAGGCGAGATACAGGTACTGGCCCTGCCGCAGCACCTGCAGGGCGCACGCCGCCCGGGCCGGCAGCTTGGTCATCGCCTGCCGCAGTTCCTCGAGGCTCTTGATCGGCGTCCGGTTCACCGCCACCACGAGGTCGCCGGGCTGGATGCCGTATTCCTGTGCCTGCTCGCCGGTGAGGGCCGCCACCAGGGCCCCGCTGTCGCCGGCGTCGAGGCCGAGTTCCTGCCGAAGCGTGTCGTCGAGGGTGAGCGCCAGCACGTCGAGCCGCGGCACGCGGTGCTGTTCGCGCGTGACGAGCTCGCTGAAGCGCAGCAGGTCGTCGCGCCGTTCATCGACCGCCACCGACAGGCGCAGGCGTTCGGGCCCGCGCCGGACGTCGAGCGTGGCCTTCGTGCCGGGCGCCCGGCGATAAAGGTTGACCTCGAGCTGCCGGCCGTTCTCGATCGGTTTGCCGTCGAGGGCCACGACGATGTCGCCGATGCGCAGGCCGCCGGCCGCGCCGGGCCCGTCGGGGTCGACGTCGGACACGAGCGCGCCGGTGTCTTGCGGCAGTTGCAGCGCCTGCGGCCAGCACCGTCGTGATCGACTGCGCCGCCGCGCCGATTGTGCCGCGCCGCACCCGGCCGTGCGTCTTCAACTGCTCGTAGACCGCGGCGACGATGTTGCTGGGCGCCGCAAAGCCCAGGCCTTCGTTGCCGCCCCCCTGCGAGAGGATCAGCGTGTTGATGCCGACGACGCGTCCGGCCGCATTCACCAGCGGCCCGCCGCTGCTGCCGGGGTTGATCGGCGCGTCGGTCTGGATGTAGACCATCGGGTCGTCGGGCTCGAGCTGCCGGCCCACCGCGCTCACCACCCCCATGGTCACGGTGTTGTCGAGGCCGAGCGGGCTGCCGAACGCGAAGACGAGCTGTCCGGCCCGCAGCAGATCGGAATCCCCGAGGGCCAAGGGCGACAGCGTCACGCCCTTCACCTCGAGCAGGGCCAGGTCGGTTTCCTCGTCCACGCCGACCACTCTCGCGTCCACGGTCTTGCCCCGCGGCCGCACGATCGAGGTGCCCTGAGCCGGCGAGGCCAGCACCACCTGCACCCGGCGCGCGCCCTGGATGACGTGGTAGTTGGTCATCACGTAGCCGCTCGCATCCAGGATCACGCCGGACCCGGAGGCGCGGCGCCGTTCGGCCGGCACGTCCCCTGGGGGAGCGGTGGGATCGACGATGAGACCCGAGGCCAGCACCTGCACGGTGCTCGAGCCGACCTGCGCGGCCAGCGCCTCGAACGAGGCGCTGACTTCGGCCAGGGTAATCGTCCGGACCGGGGCCGCCGTCTGGCCGGCGGCCGCCCCGGCGAGGCCGTGGACAGCCAACAGGCCAACGACCATCACCGCGCCCGGACGCATGGCGGCAGCTTAGCAGATGGCGTCGGTCCACCGCCGCCCGCGGCCGGAACAGCGGCTCCCGCGGGTCTGGTAGAGTGCCACCGGCATGTCATCGACGCTGACCTTTCAGGGCGCGGCGCGCACGGTTACGGGATCACGGTATCTCGTGGAAACGGCCGGTGGGCGAGTCCTGGTCGATTGCGGCATGTTCCAGGGCTTGAAGGAACTGCGGCTGCGCAACTGGGCGCCGCCGCCCGTGCCGCCGGCCTCGATCGACGCGGTGGTCGTGACCCACGCGCATCTCGACCATGTCGGCATGCTGCCGAGGCTCGTGGCGCAGGGGTTCAACGGACGTATCTTTTGCACCCCCGGCACCCAGGATCTCTGCTCGCTCGTCCTGCCCGATGCCGGCCGCCTCCAGGAAGAAGAGGCGGATCGGGCGAACCGGAAAGGCTACTCGAAGCACCATCCCGCCCTGCCGCTCTTCACCGAGACCGACGCCATCCGGACCCTGTCGCGGCTCCAGCCGGTGGGGTATGCACGACCCATTCCCGTGGGTAGCACCGGGCTGCAGGTGGAGTTCATACCCGCCGGGCACTTGCTCGGGGCTGCCTATGTCCGCATGCGACGCACGGACGGCTCGGGCGGCACGGTCCTATTTGGCGGCGACCTGGGGCGCTACAACCGCCCGATCCTGCCCGACCCGTCGGCCGGCCCCGATACCGACGTGCTGCTGGTCGAATCCACCTACGGCGACCGCCTCCATCCCGCAGAGGAGGACACGGAGCGGCTGAGCACCCTCATCCGGGAAACGGCCCGTCAGGGCGGGAAACTCATCATCCCGTCGTTTGCCATCGGCCGGGTCGAGGAAGTGCTGTACGCCATCAAGCAACTGGAGGATGCCGGCACGATTCCGACGCTTCCCGTGTATTTGGACAGCCCGATGGCGATCCAGGCCCTGAAGTTCTACGAACGCCGTGCCCACGAACTGGACGACGACATCGAACGGCGCCGCGGCGAGGTGTCGGCATTCAGCACCAAGCGGCTGGTGGCGGTGGTCTCGGCCCAGGAGTCGAAGGCGGTCGTGCAGCGGGCCGGACCGGCCATCGTCGTCTCCGCCAGCGGCATGGCCACCGGTGGGCGAGTTTTGCACCACCTGGCCAACGGTTTGTCCGATTCGCGGAACACTGTGCTTTTCGTTGGATTCCAGGCCGCCGGGACGCGCGGCCGACAACTCATCGAAGGGGCCCCGGAGGTGAAGATGTTCGGGGAGATGATTCCCGTCCACGCCCGCATCGAGAAACTGAACGGCATGTCGGCGCATGCCGACGCCGGCGAAATCGTGCAGTGGCTGCGGACGCTTCCCAAGCCGCCCCAGGTGACGTATCTCGTGCATGGCGAGCCGTCGGCGCAGGATACGCTGCGCACCCGGATCGAGACGGAGTTGGCCTGGAACGTGCAGGTGCCCGTGCACGGGGATCGTGTGCCTATCCCGTTATAGCGCCGCCAGCATTTCTTATAGCGCCGCCAGCATTTCGTTACCCGAATCCGCGAGACTCTATTGAGCACCGTGCTTCCCAAGACCTCCACCCGTGCCTACCTGCTCGAGCGGGTGGACGAGGCCGCCCTCGTGCAGCTCTATGCCGATGGCTTCCCCGCACTGCCGCCCGACCAGAAGGTGCTGCTCTGGCATCTTTACCAGGCGGCGCTGGCCGGCCGCGACATCTACTACGACCAGCGTTACCGCCACGGCCTGGAGATGCGCGACTTCCTCGAGACCCTGGTGCTGCACGACGCGGCCTTGCCGGCCGACGTGGCCCCCGAGGTCTGGCGCTACACCAAGCTTTTCTGGATCAACTCCGGGGGCTACAACAACCTCACGGCGCGGAAATTCGTGCTCAAGCTCACTCCCGAGACGCTCGGCGAGGCGGCGCGCGCGGTGGCCGAGGCTGGCGGAACGTTTCGGCTGCGGCCGGGTGAAACGGTCGCGGAGCTGGCGCAGCGCTTGTCGCCGTTCTTCCTCGACGCCACCGTCGACCCGATGGTGACCAACAAGAGTCCGGGTCCCGACGGCGACATCCTGCGCGATAGCGCCAACAACCTGTATAGCGGCGTGACCATGGCGGATCTCGACGGCTTCGTCGAGCAGTACCCGCTCACCTCGCGGCTGGTCAAGCGCGACGGCCGGCTGCACGAAGAGGTCTACCGTATTGGCGGTCTCTACGGCGATTACCTCGAACGGATCGTCGCGCACCTCGAGGCCGCGATTCCGCTGGCCACCCCCAGCTTCGGCGCGGCCCTGCACGCCCTGATCCAGTGGTATCGCACCGGCGCCGAGGCCGACCGCACGGCCTTCGACGTGGCCTGGGTGCAGGCCACCGATTCGCCCGTGGACACCATGAACGGCTTCACCGAGGTCTACATGGACGGGCGCGGCATCAAGGGGGCGTGGGAAGGGATCGTCTACTACATCAACCGCGCCAAGACCGCGCGCATCCAGACGCTGGCCGAGAACGCGCAGTGGTTCGAGGACCGCATGCCCATCGATCCGGCCTACCGCAAGCCGGTGGTGCAGGGCGTCACCGCCACGGCCATCGAGGTGGTGATGGAAGCGGGCGATTCCGGGCCGATCACGCCGATCGGCGTCAACCTCCCCAACGACCAGCGCGTGCGCGAGGCCTACGGCAGCAAGTCGGTGACCTTGTCGAACGTGGCCGAGGCCTACGAGAACAGCACCACCGACGAGTACCGGCGCGAGTTCACCTGGGACGACGAGGAGTTCGAGCGCGCCAAGCGCTGGGGCGCGGTGGCCGGGGAACTGGCCACCGAGATCCACGAGGTGCTGGGGCACGGGTCGGGGCGCATGGCCTCGACGCTCACCGCGCAGCCGCAGGAGCTGTTGCAGGAGCAGGTACTCGGCCCTCGAAGAAACGCGCGCCGACCTGGTGGCGCTCTTCTTCTGCGCCGACCCGAAGCTGGCCGACCTGGGCATCGTCGCCGCCGACGAGCACGCCGGCATCATCCGCACCGAGTACGAGGCGTTCGCCCGCACCGCGCTCGTCCAGCTGCGGCGCGTGCGCGAGGGCACGCAGCTCGAAGAAGACCACATGCGCAACCGCCAGGCCATCGTGCACTGGCTGCTGGCCCACACCGACGCGCTCTCGGTGCGCGTGCGCGAGGGCAAGACCTACCACGTGCTCGAAAGCGTGGAGCGCTTCCGCGCCGGCGTCGGCGAGATGCTGCGCGAGGTCCAGCGCATCAAGTCCGAAGGCGACTACGCCGCCGCCAAGACGCTCTTCGAGACCTACGGCGTCCACTTCGATCCGGCGTTGCGCAACGAGATCGTGCGCCGGGTCGAGACCCTGAATCTGCCGTCCTACACGGCCTTCGTCATGCCCACGCTCACCCCGGTCACCGGCGCCGACGGCGACGTCGTGGACGTGGAGATCTCCTACTGCCTGGACTTCGCCACGCAGATGCTCGAGTACTCGGCGGAGCGGCGCGGGCAATTGTAACGGGGCCTGTCACCGTTACATCTTTTCCCGTTGCAGTTTCTGCAACGGGGTGAGGATGCGCTCTTCCGGGGGCGGGATCGCAGAGTCATGTCCATCAAGCTGTCGACCGAGCAGACCAAGCAACTCCAAGCGTCCATCAGGCGATACGTGGCCGAGAACCTGGACGAGGAGATCGGCGACCTGAAAGCCGCGCTGTTCCTCGAGTTCTGCGTGGCCGAGATCGGCGCGGTGGTCTACAACCAGGCCATAGCCGACGCGCAGGCCTACTTCCAGGACCGAGCCGGCGATCTCGACGGCGTGTGCCACGAGAACGAGTTCACCTACTGGCAGAGATCCGGCCGGAGCAAGACCTAGCCGCTATGCGGCTTCGAGGTACCGTCGGGCCGGCGCCGCAAACGCGCCCGCCTGGAGCCGGCGCCAGGTGAAGAGCGCGGGAACGCCGAACATGATGTCGACAAACCCCGCGGCGCTCGACCAGTGCACCACCCCGCCGGTGGTGGCGGCAAACGCGACCAGCCCGTAGACCAGCAGGGCGCCGACGGCCAGACTGGCGACTTGCAGGATGAAGCCGCCCTGACACCACGCCGCCGGCACGGCTGCGCCGCCGAACTGACGCTGCCGCCGCTCGAAGATCGCCGCGGCATACGCCAGCGGCCCGCCGGCGAGGAGCAGCGCCACCATCCCGTAGGCATATCCCGCGGCCCCGGGCAGGCTGTGGCAGCCGAGGCACTCCACGAATCCGAGACCCGGCGCGCCGCTCGCGGGAGGCGCGACATACGCCATCAGTTCGCCGACGGCTCCCGCTACGTCGCCACCCCAGGCCGCGACGCGCGTCGTCAGGGACCACACGGCGAGTCCCGCAGCTGGCAGCAGTACCGTGGTGGCGATGCGACGCGTCATGGCGGCTCCTGAGCAGCGCCAGAACGGCGCACGTCCATTGTGCCATCGGGCCCGGCGAGGCCGAGGGCTCCTCTTCGTGACACGCCGGCACGGACTGCATGTGGCGGCGCGGGCCTTCCGACAATCCGGATCGGCGTGCGTCGCGCGTGCTGCTGACGTGCCCCCGCCGACGTGCCCGGTCGCGTCGGCTCGATGAGGGGGCGGGGCGCTGCGGCGCATCGATTGGCGATGAGTCGCCCTCGGGGCGGCCGCGCATCATAGAATCGCCCCATGTGCGACTTCGGCCAGCACCATCCTCACGCCACCCACGGCTTCCTCGTGGATGTCCCGGCGATTCGCGCGCTCATCGACGAAACGCGGCGGCTCACTCGCGACATCGCCGACCTCGGGGCCCGGGTCGACGCGCTGAAACCGGCGTTCGGCGCGCTGCTCTCGGCCGACGGCTGGCTGCCGGAAGAGTACGGCGCGCCCGACTTCTCCAGCGGCATGGGGAGCGGCATCGGGCAGTACGCGCTGTATCGGGCGGAGGACGGCTCGTTGACGCTGTTCTCGCTGGTCATCCCGCCGGGGGCGGAAACGCCGGTGCACGACCATCTCGCCTGGGGCCTGATCGGCGTCTATCGCGGCCGCCAGCACGAAACCGTGTACCGGCGGCTGGACGACGGCGGCGATGCGGCCAGGGCCGACCTCGAAGTCACGCGCGCCGCCACGATGGACACCGGCGAGTTCTACACCCTGCTGCCGCCGCGTGACGACATCCACTATGTGAAGACGGTGTCGGACGTGCCCGTCGGTGTCGATTCACCTGCTGGCCAACGACACGGCGTGCGTGTGGCGCCATCGCTTCGAGCCGGCCACCGGCGCCGTCACCGCCTTCCGCTCCGGCTACAGCAACGCGCCCTGTCCGCCCGACGACGAGACGGCGATCGCTACCCCGAGCTGAGCTTTCCGCGCGCCGCGGGGCAGGGCCGGGGACAAGGGCCGGCAACTTGGGCCACACTGGGGAAGCATGCCTGACCCGTCCGCTCGTCGTTCGACGTGGCTCGCCGTGGCCCTCGCCGCCGTGACCCTCGCGCCCTCGCCCGCCCTGGCCCAGGCGCCAACGGTGGCCCGGCTGCTCGCCGTCGAGGACGCGCGCGATCTCAGCGCCGCCGCCCACGCCGCATTCGTCGACGGCATGAAGAGTCCCGACCCCCGCATCCGGGCCCGGGCGGTGCGCGCGGCCGGACGATTCGAAACGCCGGCGCTGCTCACGCCCATTCTGCCGCTGCTCTCGGACCCGGACGCGGAAGTGCGGCGCTGGGCGGCGATTGCCGCCGCCAGTGCGGCGCGGGTCTTCCCGGCCCCGGCGGTGGACGCGCTCGTCGCCGCGCTCTCCACCGCGCCACCGCCCGATTGGGCGGTGTTGGCCGCGCAAGTCGGCCGCATCACCATGGCCACGCCCGAGATGTTCGCGCGCGTGGAGCAGGTGCTGGCGGCGGCGCTGCCGCCGGTGGCGGCCAGCGCGCAGGTGGTGCGTCCGGCACGGCCGGTGGTGCGCAACGCCGATGCCGTCAAAATCGAAGGCGCGGCCCGCGGTCTCGAGGCGTTGACGCGCGTGAACGGCAAGGTGGCGCCGCTGGCGCCCGACACGCGCTCCCGGCTCACCCTCGTGGTCGAGACGTCGGCGACCCCGGGCCTGGCGCGCGCGCGACGGCTGGCGCTGGCGGCCCTGCGCAACGCCGGCGCGGTCGACGGCGCGCTGGCGCGCACGGCGGCGAAGGACAGCGACGACGAGGTGCGCCGGCTGGCCGTGCTCACCGCGGCGGCGCCGGCCGCGAGCGCGGCCGCGGTGATCGCTGACGGCGACCGCGAAGCCCTCCTGTCCACCGGCTTGAAGGATGCCGAACCGCGCGTGCGGTTGGAGGCGCTGCGCGGATGGGGGCGGCACCTGCAGGCGCGCGACTGCCAGCCGGTGCTCACCGCCGTCGCGGACGTGAACGCCCACGTGGCGCTCCAGGCCATCGACCTGCTCGGCAGCGGCTGCGCCGCGCCGGCGCCGGTGTCGGCGCGGCTGCAGAAGGAGGCCGAAGCGCTGCCGGCCAGCGGCGCCACCTGGCATCGCGCCGCTCACGCGCTCGTCAGCCTGGCCCAGGCGTCCCCGAACGACGTGCGCACGCTCTTGCCGCGCTTTGTCGGCCATCCCACCTGGCAGGTGCGGATGTATGCCGCGCGCGCCGCCGGGCAGACCGGGTCGATCGAGCCGCTGGTCCGGCTCGGCGCCGACGCGCACGACAACGTGCGCGAGGCCGCGCTCGAGGAACTGGCGCGGTTGAAGCGTCCCGAAGCGCTGACCGTGGCCTACGACGCGCTCACGCGCCCCGACTACCAGCTGGTCATGACCGCGGCCCGGACGCTCGAGGCCGACACCGATCGCGCCGCGGCCACCACCGCCCTGCTGGCCGCGCTGGCGCGTCTCACCGCCCAGGGCCGCGACACGTCGCGCGACCCGCGGGTGGCCATCCTGACGCGGCTGGCGCAGACCGGCACCGCCCGCGACGCCGAGGCCCTGACCCCGTATCTGCGCGATTTCGACCCGGCGGTGGCCGAACTGGCGGCCAAGACCGTGTCCACGTGGACGGCGGTGACGCGCCAAGCCGCGCCCGACGCTGCGTCGCCCGGCGGCCCCCGACGCGGCGCAGCTCGAGCCGCTGCGGAACCGGCTGCTGCGGATCACCATGGCCAGCGGCGGGGTGATCGAGATGCGCCTGCTCGTGGACGAGGCCTCGGCCACGGTGTTGCGCGTGGCCCAACTGGCCGGGCGCGGTCACTACAACGGGCTCACCTTCCACCGCGTCGAGCCGACCTTCGTGCTGCAGGGCGGCAGTCCCGGGGCCAACGAGTACATGGGCGACGGCCCCTACATGCGCGACGAGCCGGGCGTGGCTCACAACCGGGGCACGGTCGGCATCTCGACGCGGGGCCGCGACACCGGCGACGGACAGCTCTTCATCAACCTCGTGGATTCGCCGCGCCTCGACCACGCCTACACCGTGTTTGCCGTGATCGAGCGGGGCCTGGACGTGGCCGAGGGCGTGCTCGAAGGCGACGTCATGACGCGCGTCGAACTCGTGAACGCGCCGGCGCGGTAAGCATGCGGTCGTCACGATTGCCACGCGACCTCACGCCGACGCCGTTGGCGGCCGCGGTGGCCCGCGCCAGGGCGGGCGGGCGGCCGCTGGCCGACCTGACGCAGTCCAATCCCACGCAAGCCGGGATTCCCTATCCGTTCGACATCCTGGCGTCGTTGGCCGATCCAGCCGGGCTGGCCTACGACCCGGAGCCCTTCGGCATGCTCCCGGCGCGCGCCGCCGTGTCCGGGGACTACTTGCGCCGCGGCGTCGTCGTGGCGCCCGAGCGGGTGTGTCTGACCGCGAGCACGAGCGAAGCCTACGCGCTGCTCTTCAAGCTGCTCTGCGATCCCGGCGACACGGTGCTCGTCCCGCGTCCCAGCTACCCGCTCTTCGACCACCTGACGGCGCTCGAAGGCGTGGTCGCGGTGCCCTACGAGCTCGAGCTGCACGGCGACTGGCGGATCGACGTCCACGCCGTCGCCCGGCTCGTCGACGAGCGCACGCGCGCGGTGCTGGTCGTGTCCCCGAACAATCCCACGGGATCGCTGGTGCAGCCGGACGAGCTCGAGGCGCTGGCCGCGATGTGCGCGGCGCGGGGCCTGGCCCTCATCGGCGACGAGGTGTTTGCCGACTACCGGCTCGACGGCGGCGCCCCCGGCAGGTCGGTGCTGCAGCAGCAGCAGGCGCTCGCGTTCGGCCTCGGCGGCCTGTCCAAGTCCGTGGGCTTGCCGCAGGTGAAGGTGGCCTGGATCGGCGTGAGCGGGCCGGACGCACGCCGTCGCGGCGGCGCTGGCCGGCCTGGAGATGGTGGCCGACACCTTCCTGTCGGTGTCCACGCCGGCGCAGGTGGCGTTGCCGCGGCTGCTCGCGCGCGGCGCCACGGTGCGGGACAGCATCCGCGAACGCACCGCCCGCAACCTGGCCGCCCTCACCGACGCCGTCGCGACGACGCCGGCGGTGACCGTGCTGCCGCCGGCCGGAGGCTGGTGCGCCGTGCTGCAGGTGCCGTCGCTCGTGAGCGAAGAGGCGCTGGTGCTGGCGTTGCTCGAGCACGACGGCGTGCTGGTGCAGCCCGGATACTTCTTCGATTTCCCGCGTGAAGCCTTCGTGGTGGTGAGCCTGCTCGTCGATCCCGGGATCTTCGCGCCGGCCGTCGCGCGCGTGCTGGCGCGCGCCACGGGGGTGGCATGATGGCCCAGACCCGACCGCAGAGCGGCATCGGCGTGGCGCTCTTTTCGCTCACCTCCTCCCGCAGCTGGGGCATCGGCGAGTTTGCCGACCTGCCGCCCTTCGCGTCGTGGTGCCAGGCGGCCGGGCAGCGTTTCGTGCAGCTGCTGCCGCTCCACGAGATCTCGCCGGGCGAGACCTCGCCCTACTCGTCGATGACGGCCATGGCGCTCGACCCGATCTACATCCATGTGCCTGACGTGCCCGACTTTGCCGCCATCGGCGGCGAGTCGGGCCTGGCTGCCGCCGACCTGGCCCTGCTGGCGGCGCTGCGCGCCGACACACGCGTGCGTTACGGCGACGTGCGCGCGCTGAAGCTGCGCTGTCTCGCCCGCGCCTACGCCAGGTTCCGCGACGACGAGGTGACGCGGGGCACCGCCCGCGCCCAGGCCTTCCAGGCCTACGTGCGGCGCGAGTCGTGGTGGCTCGACGCCTACACCACCTTCCGGGTCATCCACGCCGCCGAGCAGGAACGCGCCTGGTGGGACTGGCCGTCGGGCCTCGCCTACGCCGATGCCGAAGCGTTGCGGCAGGTCAACGCCACGGTTGCCGACGAACGCCAGTACCGCGCCTACCTGCAGTGGATGGCCGAAGAGCAGTGGCAGGCGGCTCGCGCCGCGGCCGGGGTTCGCGTGTTCGGCGACCTGCCGTTCATGGTGTCGGGCGATAGCCCCGACGTGTGGGCGCGCAAGGACGAGTTCATGCTCGATGCCACCGTCGGCGTGCCGCCCGACGCGTTCAGCGACACCGGGCAGGACTGGGGCCTGCCGCCGTGGCGCTGGGAGGTGATGCAGGGCACCGGCTTCCAGTGGATGCGCGCCCGCGCGCGCCGCACCGCCGCCCTCTTCGACGGCGTCCGCATCGATCACCTGGTGGGGCTGTATCGCATCTACGTGCGCCCGGTCGAGGCGACGCGGCCGAACTTCTTCTCGCCGCCCGACGAGCGCACCGAGAGCCTGCTCGGCGCCAAGCTGCTCGGCATCTACCTGACGAGCGGCATGGAGATCATCGCCGAGGACCTCGGCACCGTGCCCGACTTCGTGCGCTGGTCGATGGCGCGGCTGGAGGTGCCGGGATTCAAGGTGATGCGCTGGGAACGCGAGTGGAAGACGCCCGGCCAGCCGCCCATCGACCCGGGGGCGTATCCCGAAGCGTCGGTGGCGCTGTCGGGAACGCACGACACCGAGTCGCTGGTGCAGTGGTGGCGCGACCTGACGGACGACGCGCGGCGGGCCTGGCTGGCCCTGCCGGCCATGGGCGGCGCGCTCCCGGTGGATGCGCCCTTCGCGCCCGACGTGCGCGACACGCTGCTGCGCGGGCTGCTGGGAGCGGCCTCGCGCTACGTGATGTTCCCGCTGCAGGATGCGTTCGGCTGGGAGGTGCGCGTCAACACGCCGGCGACGGTGACCGACGCCAACTGGACCTGGCGCGTGCCCGTGCCCGTGGACCGGTGGCGCGAGTCGCCGGAGTGGACCGAGCGCGCCGCGACGCTCGCGGCGTGGGTCGCGGCGGCCGGGCGAGGGCAATTGTAACGGGGCCTGTCACCGTTACATTTGATCGCGTTGCAGGAACTGCGACGTGTCGTCAAATGGCGCGCAGCAGCGACGCCGCCGCCATGCCGGCGACGAGTCCGCTGGTGGGCCGTCCGTAGGCCGCGAGCAGCACGGTCACGCCCGTCGCGACGAGTCCCGCGACGTCGCCGCGCGCCAGCGTCGCCGTCACCAGCGCGACGATCACCGAGCCGCCGAGATGACGAAGGAAGGCGGCCACGCCTGGCGTGGCCGGGAGCACCTGGGCGATGACCATCCCGCCGGCGCGGACCAGGTAGGTGACGAGCGCCATGCCGGCGATGGCGATGGCCGTGGACTCAGCGTCGGGTGTCACGCCAGGCCCCCACCGCCGCGCCCACGAGGGCGGCCACCAGCACCTGCCACTCCGGCGCGACAATCGACGCCGGGATGCGCGTGGCCAGCGCCGCCGCGGCCCAGGGCACGAGGTCGCGCGGGCCGCGCCAGGCCGAGGTCATCGTCGCCGCGAAGAACAGCACCAGCACGAGATCGATGCCCAGGCGGCGCGGATCGCCGAGCGCCGGCGCGGCCAGGAAGCCCACGGCGGTGCCCGCCATCCACACCGTCCACACGACCAGGCCGCTGCCCACGAACACCCCGAGGTCGCGCTCGCCCCGGGCATACGCCTCGGTGCTGATGGCCCACTGCCCCTCGCCGAGCAGGAACACCGCTGCCCACGGCGTGAGGCCGCGATAGTGTTTCAGCCACGGCGTGAGCGACGCGCTCAGCAGGCTGAAGCGCGCGTTCACCGCGAAGGTCGAGAACCAGATTGGCGCCAGCGGCAGCGGCGCCGACCACAAGGGCAGAACGGCAAACTGCGCCGCGCCGGCAAAGACCGACCCGCTCATGAACAGGGTGGCCCACACCGGCAAGTCGACCTGACGCGCCGCCACCCCGAAGCCGGCCCCGAGCACCGCCGACGCAATCCCCAGGGGGATGCTGGCCAGCGCGCCGAGACGGACGCCGCGCATGGTAATAACTGCGTCGCCGCGAGATGTCACGGTGACAGGCCCCGTGACAAATGCCGGCAGAGCAGGCCGGTGGCGTTGGCCACGGCGAAGCTGAGTCCCTTCAGATTGCGCTCCGGCGGCACGCCGGGAATGGGCCGCGGATAGCCGCTGGCGCGCAGGCGCACGCGCCGGAGGCGACCGTCGTCGGTCACCTCGACCTCGGCCTGATCGCGCGGGCAGGCCCAGTCGAGCGTCACGCCGACGGCCTGCGGCAGGCTGCCGGGCAGCCAGCGGGTGCCGTCCTGCTCGGCCGCCGCGACCAGGCACACGCCGGCGTCGGCAGCGCGCCGCAGGGCGGCGGTCAGGCGGGCCTCGTGCGCGGTGTTGGCCGTGCCGAGGCTCAGGTTGATGAGGTGCGACGCGGGCCGCGACGGCCCAGTCGATGGCGGCCACGAGCGCATCCGCGGTGGCCCGCAGTTCGCGGTCGAAGACCTTGACCGGCACCAGCGTCGCCTCGGGCGCCTTCTCGTGGATGGCTGCCGCCACCGCCGTGCCGTGACCGAGCCGATCGACCGCGTCCACGCCGCGCGCGCCGTGGCCGTCGAACGACACGCCGCCCTCGACCGGACCGACGTGGGGGTGGGCCGCATGCACGCCGCTGTCGATCACGGCCACGCGCACGCCGCGTCCGGTGGCATCCGCGCTGGCGGCCGTCGAGATGACGCCGGCGGTCAGGCCGGCGAGCCGGCCCATCATGCCGGCACGCTCGCGTGGCGCGAGAAGAGGCGCGCGAAGGCGCCGCCGGCCGCCGCCAGCGCCGCCGGCGGTCCGACCTCGACCAGCCGCGAGCCCTCGACCACCGCCACTTGGTCCGCCGCCGCAGCCACGGCAGCGCGGTGCGAGATGACAATCGAGGTGCGGCCGCGCATCACCGCCAGGTAGCTGTCCACGACCTGGCGTTCGGAGGCCGGATCGAGGGCCGCGGTCGGCTCGTCGAGGACGAGCACCGAGGGGTTGGCCAGGAACGCGCGGGCAATGGCGATGCGCTGGCGCTCACCGGCCGACATCTGCGAGCCGCGCTCGCCGACCATCGTGGCATAGCCCTGCGGCAGCCGGGCGATGAACGAGGCCAGGCCCGCGGCCTCGCCGGCGCCGGCCACCTCCTCGTCGGTGGCCTCGGGCCGCCCGTAGCGGATGTTCTCGGCCATGGTGGCGTGGAGCAGCGTCGGCTCCTGCTCCACGAACACGACGTGGCGGCGCAGGTCGGCCAGGCGCACGGTGCGCAGGTCGTGGCCGTCGAGCCGGACGGTGCCGGCGTCGGGATCGAGCAGCCGCAGCAGCAGGTAGGCCAGCGTCGACTTGCCGCTGCCGCTGGCGCCGACGATGGCCACCGACGTCCCGGGCGCGACGCGTCAACGTGAAGTCTTCGAGCACGGCCAGACCGCGCTCGGTGCCGAGCGAGACGCCTTCGAAGTCGATGGCGCCACGCACCTGGTCCAGGGCGATCGGCGCGGGCGCCTCGCGCACCTCGACCGGCGCGTCGAGCAGCTCGAGCACGCGCCGCCACGACACCTTGGC
This sequence comes from uncultured Acidobacteriota bacterium, assembly GCA_963834325.1. GTDB lineage: Bacteria > Acidobacteriota > Vicinamibacteria > Vicinamibacterales > UBA2999 > CADEFD01. Next base: position 433,832 of record CAWIBL010000011.1, on the reverse strand, counting down.
CGTGGCCAGCGAGGTGTAGAGGCCCATCAGCGCCTGCACCGGCGCATTGACCCGCGACTGGTAGGCGATGAACGCCGCGAAGGTGCCGAGGGTGAGGGTGCCTTCGACGACGCGCGCGCCGCCGTAGAGGAACACCACCGAGGCGCCCAGCGACACGATCAGGCCGGGCAGGCCGCCGGCCAGGTAGCTGAGTTGCTGCATGGCCATGAGCGCAGCCACGAAGCGATCGTTCAGGCGGGCGAAGCGGCCGCGCTCGCGCTCCTGCGCGTTCGACGTCACGATGAGGGTCGAGGCCTGCAGTGTCTCGATGAGGAAGCTGCCGATGTCGGCGCTGCGCTGGCGCAGGTCGGCGACACGCGACTCGAGCCGGGCCCGGTAGCGGACGAGCGCCCACAGGCTGAGCGGCATCACTCCGGCGCTGAGCAGCGCCAGCTTCCAGTCGAGCCACACCAGCATCACGACGCTGCCGGCCAGGAACAGGACGTTGCCGACCCAGGCCAGCGCCGCCTCGGCGGCCACACGCTGGATCTCGCCGATGTCGCTATTGAGGCGCGACACGATGTCGCCCATGCGGGTGCGCGCGTAGAAGCGCGGCGAGAGCCGCTGCAGGTGGGCGTAGACGGCCAGCCGCATGTCGAAGAGGATGGCGGCCGAGACGCGCGTATAGCGCAGCCCGCTGACCACGTTGAGCCCGTAGCTGAGCAACCCGATCAGCGCGAAGAGCCCGACGATGCGCCATAGCGCCGTCATGTCGCGGCCGATGAGCGCCTGGTCCACCAGGTCCTTGGACAGGTAGGGCGAGACGAGCGACAGCCCGGTGCTGACCAGGCTGATGCCCATCACCAGCGAGAGCCGGTGCCAGTAGGGCGCCAGAAATGCGAACGCCCGACGCAGGTCCGCGTCGGGCGGCGTGGTGCTCACGATAGTCGTCCTTGCGGCCCTGGTGCAGTGCCGCCGTCGCCGGCGCGCGCCTAGCGCGCCGCGGTGCCCGCGGCCGGAGGGGGGTCGGGGAACACGAAGAGCTCGGTCGTCTGGTCGCCGCCGAGCCAGATCGTCCGCAGGTACTTGTGGGTGGCCGCCTCGTAGACGTCGAGGGTCGCCCCGGCCACGTAGACGTAGAACAGCTTGCCGTTGGTGCTGACGCGCAGGCCCAGGCGCGGCCGGCCCTCGAACTTCGTGCGCATGGCCACGGTGTTCTTCTCGAGGTCGAAGGTCCAGAACTCGTAGTTGCCGATTTCCTGGGTGATGCCGTAGGCGCGCTTGCGATCGGGCGACTGGGCGAAGGGCGACACGTTCGCCGCCGGGCCGATCGGCTGGAAGTCGAGCGTCCGGGCCGTCAGGTCGACGCGGCCGATGCCCATCAGGCGCCGCGCGCGCCCCGGATCGGTCATCGTGAACAGACCCGTGAACGTCCCGGGCGGGTCGTTGAAGTCGTGCACCGGCCCCAGGTTGATGCGGCCGAGACCCGTGTCGTTGGACTGGGCGTAGGGCCACGACTCCACCTCGGTGAAGTTCTGGGTCTCGAGCACCGTCACCTCTTCGCCGAAGATGTAGAGGTGCTTGCCGTCGGGCCCGAGGCGCATGTTGACCGTTTCGCGCTCGTCGCCGCGCGGCCAGGGGATGACCTGCCCGAACTGATGCGTGGCCAGGTCGTACTTCTGCAATGTCGTCGGCCCGATCTCCCAGCGGTCGATCTGCTTGGTGGCCACCCGGTACATGATGATCAGGAACTTGTTGTCGGGATCAGGCTGCAGGTTGAGCACGCGCACGTTCTTGTTGCCGGTGGTCAGCTTGAACGTGTCGATGCTCTTGCGCGTGGCGATGTCGACGATCTCGATCTGCTCGAAGCGCGAGTCGAGGGCGTAGAAGCGCGTCCGGTCGGGCGACGGCGTGATCGAGCGCGGGATGGTCTTGAGCTTGATCGTGTCGACCAGCTTCTCGGTGGCCTCGTCGTAGACCTCGATCTCGCCTTTGTAGGTGCCGATGTAGAGCGTGCCGTTGCCGGCCGAGACGGCCGGCGCCTTGGCGCCCTTGGCTCTGTCCGGCAAGCGCCGGCGCCGACAGCACGGCGACGGCCAAGACGGCCGTCAGGGCAACGATACCTCGCATGTGCGGCCTCATCCTGGGAACACCAGGTCGATCTTGCGCCAGTCCTTCTGGGCGACGGCGCACTTGGCCGTCCAGTCGGGGGCGTGGTTGAGCTGATCGGGCACCTGCGCCGGCCAGAAGCAGCCCATGTGGCAGTCGAACAGGTCGCGTTCCACCGGCGAGCACAGACCCGCCGTGCCGCCGGCGTGATCGGCTTCCCAGCCCGGCGAGAACACGGTCGAGCAGCCCGGCGGGATGTGCGGCTTCTCGGGCTGCTGGGGCGGACCGCCGCCTTGCAGGGCGACGACGTCGGCTTCGGTGCTGGCCACGACCAGCGCGGCCTTGCGATTAATGGCGTTGAGGTGCTTCATCGTCGTCTCCGTCGAACTGTCGCAGGAAGCCGGGATTCTTCACGGCCAACTCGCCGTAGATCTCGAGGCAGGTGTGGGTCCACCCGCGAATCCAGTCGCAGTAGTGCAGGTTGGGCTGCGCGGTGTCGCCGTAGCGCGTGTGCGCTTCGTGATAGCAGCCGCCGCCGCAGATCGGCCGGGCCCAGCAGGTGGCGCAGTCGGTCTTGTTGTTGATGTGATGGTCGTTCAGGAACGACGCCTGCTTGTCGCGGTCGATGCCTTCGCTGACCGAGCCGAAGCGATGTTCGGGCGAGCCCGCGAAGCGATGGCAGAGCGAGACCTCGCCGTCGGTGGCGACGCCGAGCAGGCCGATGCCGGCGCCGCACGGGTAGGCCTTGGCGTGGCCCATGTGAATCTCTTGCAGCGTCTCGCGCACGTTCGAGAAGCCGTGATGCCGGTTCTGCAGCGAGGCCTCGAGGAACTCGGCGGCCAGGGCCCGGAACTGCTCGAGCAGGTGGTCGTAGCCGGGCCCGGCCTCGAGCGCGTGGTCGCGCTGCGGCGCGGTCGTGACCGGGGCGAAGCCCACTTCCCAGAAGCCCATGTCCTCGAACAGATGCTTGTAGATGCGCTTGACGTCGAGCGTCTGCTTGGTCAGCGTGACGCGGGCGCCGATTGGCCGCGTCTTGTGGCGCGCCAGCAGCGCCTTGATCTTCGGCGCGGCGATGTCGTAGCTGCCCTTGCCGTTGCTGAAGACCCGGAACTTGTCCTGGATCTCCTGCGGGCCGTCGATCGAGATGGTCACGCCGATACGCTCGTCGGCCAGGAAGTCGATGACGTCGGGCTGGAGCAGCGTGGCGTTGGTGGTGAGACTGAAATCCACGTCCTTGTGCTGGGCCGCGGCAGTGGTGCGCGCGTAGGCCACGGTGGACCTGAGCACCTTGAAGTTCATCAGCGTCTCGCCGCCGAAGAAGGTGATGTGCGCCGTCTTGCCGGCGCCCGCTTCGCGCAGCGCCAGGTCCACGGCCGAGCGGGCCGTTTCCTCGCTCATGAACTTGGGCTGGCTGCCGTTCTCGGTGTCGACGATCTTGTCTTCGCCGTATTCGTAGCAGTACTCACAGGCCAGGTTGCACTGGTTGGTCACGTTGACCACCAGCGTCTGGATGGGCATGGGCTTGAGCGGGATGATCTTGAGGGCCGGCGGCTTGACCGCCAGGTCGTGGACGGCGCGGATGCGGTGCAGCTCGGCCACCGTGTCCTTCACTTCGGCCTCGCCGAAGCGCGGCGCCAGCGCCGCCAGCAGCTCGGCGGGCGAGTGCGGCCGCGCCGTCAGCAGATCGACGACGGCCGTCGAGCACTCGTCGAAGGCAAACACGGCCGCGCTCGGCACCATGTAGCCGAAGCGCTGCCCCGAGGCCTCGAAGGTGTGGAACTCGCTCAGTCCGATCTGGGGCACGCTCATGGGGTCACCGTGGGGTCGAACTTCATGTAAAGCGGCGCGGTGACGAGCAGGTGCGAGCGGCCCTGGAGCGGCGCGGTGGCGCCCGGCGGGGTGTAGCTGGCCACGGCCCAGACATCGCCCATGTTGTTGCGTTCGCCCTTGCGGTTCGGGTTCGGGCCGTCGACGTTGGGCGTGAACACGCCCGTGGCCGCGTCGATGGCGCCGACGAACTTGGTGTCTTCGTCGTCGAAGGTGGCCTTGTATTCCTCGACCGACCAGGTGGCGGCGACGGCGTCGAGCCGCACGTCGTCGGCGGTGTTGGGCTTCTTGTCGGGGCCGTTGCTGTAGGTCCAGGCGTCGAAGCGGGCCAGCATCTTCGGAAGGACGACGCCGCCAACGCGCGCCATGTTCCACGAGGGCGTCACGCGAATCCCGTCGATCTTGTCGTAGACGGTGAGGGCGCCCGGCTTCACCGTCGCCGGCGACGATGAGCGTGCGCGGGCCAATGGCGGCCGTGGCCGCGACGTCCACGGTGGCGGTGATGACGTCGTCGCCGACGGTGGCGGCCGTGGCCGTGACCCCGGCGCCGAGGTCGAGGTCGCGCGGCGACAGCGAGGCCGGCGCATTGGCCACGTAGATCTTCAGGGCCTGGCCGGTCTGGCCGGATTTGAGCGCCATGTGATCGACGCCCACCACGGTCAGGTCCTTGCCGACGCGACGGAGCTCGACGTCGATGCCGAGCTCGTCGTAGCCGCCGGCGAACCAGCGGCCCGAGATCTTGCTCCAGTCGGGCTCGACGAGCATCACCTCGCGCAGGGCCGACGCATCGGCGCCGCCGACGGTCGAGCGCCCGCGCCACTGGTAGCCGGTGTAGACGCTGACCCTGCCGGCGCGCGTGACCTGTTCACCCGAGCGCGCGTAGGTATAGGTGGTCTGGGTCGTGAACTCGTCGGTGGAGCCGGCCACCGGGGTCAGCACCACGCGGCCGTAGATCGGCCCTTTGCTGGTCTCCCAGCCCGAGAGCGTCCAGGTGCCGTCGATCTTCGCGGGCCGCATCGCGGCGCTCCACTGCGCCCATTCCTTGGTCTCGAGCGGGAATGTCTCGGCCAGGAAATCGACGGCCTTCTCGGAGGGGTGACGCAGGTCGGGCAGCCGGCCCGAAGCGTCGCGGTCGCGCGGCGCCGGGCTCATGCGGCGGAACGTCTGGCGGTCGATGATCGGATACCAGCCGCGGTGCATCGCGATGAGCAGGTGCCATTCCTGCTTCGAGCGGCGCTGCGACAGGACGCGGCCGAGCGAGTGGCACGAGTTGCACGTGCCGTCGAGTTCGGCGGCCTTGAACGACTCGTCGCCCAGGCGCCGCTCCGACTCGTATTGCGACGGCCGCGCTTCTTCCGGCGCCAGGCCGTGGCTGTTCGACAGCGACTTGACCACCGCGCGCGCCGTGGCGGCGTCGATCTTGAGGTCGTTCAGCGCCATCATGCGGGTGATGGTGCGTTCCCAGCCCTCGGGCGTGGTGCGCCGGAACGAGATGCGCGAGAGCTGCTGCTTGTCGTCGGCCTTGTGGCAGCCGGAACACGCCTTCACCACCGTGGCGTCGGTGACCGGAATGCCGGTTTCCGGCTTGGCCGTCGCCGCCGGCGGCGGGCTCGGGGCCGGGCTGGCGTCTGCGCCGACGACGGTTGCCGAAAGCATCAGCGCCACCAGCCAGGAACACGACAGCGCCACCGGGATGCGAGCGATCTTAGCCATTTGGAGCGTTAGTTGTAGCACTTCACACCAGCAGAAGCCAGCCCTTCGCCACGGCTGTCGACAGCGCTTTCAGGAAGGCCGGAAGGGCCACGGGCCCTACCTCCCGGAGGTAGGCGTCGAAGATGTCGGGCACCTGCCGCAGGGCCGGGGCCCTCTGGATCAGCCAGACCACATCCACGCCGTCGACGAAGCGGACGCCTTCGGGCGTGGCGGCATCGACCAGGCGCGGCTCCAGGACCAGCTCCCGCTCGCGGAGGGCCGGCCGTTCGGCGACCTCGACCCCCGGCCCGGGACGCAACGTCAGCTCGGCGGCGCCGCGGATCCGCTCGTAGGCGCTCGAGCATCGCCTGGCGATCGTCGACTTCGGGCCCGAGCCCGCCGCGGTCGGCCCAGAAGGGGTTCCGGGCGTCCGGGGCGCCGTCGGCCAGGTGCTTCCGGGTCAGGGTCAGGAACTGGTGGTAGGTCTCGCGTTCCCGCGTGGCGAAGTGGGCGAAGGCCATGTCCTTGAGCGCCGGTGACGCCAACGCCGTATTGACGGTCACGGCCGCCAGCCAGCCCGAGGCCATCGCCTTCTTCACGCCGGCCGACGATAACGGGTCGATGAACGACGCGGCATCGCCGACGAGCAGCCAGGTGTCGCCGGCCGGGCGCGCCGCGCAGTACATAGAGGCGTCCCAGCCGAACGGACCCTGCCCGAGATTGGCGCCGCCGAACAGCTCGGCCAGACGACGGGTCTTGGCGATCTCGCCGAGATAGACCGCCGCCGCGCCCTCGCCCCTGGCCAGCGCCGTCGTCTTCGGATCGACCATCACCGCCAGGGCGCGATGGTCCTCGTCCACGGGGATCGACCAGGCCCAGCCGTCCTCGTAGGACTCGAGCAGCGTGTGCGTCGGGTTGTCGAGCGCCCAGCCCCTCGGGTGGCGCCAGCGGCCGACCAGCGCGACGGTGCGGTGCCCCGGTTCGTAGGTCCGGACGCCGTGGGCTCGGGCCAGGACCCCGGACCGGCCGGTGCAGTCGAGCCGGTAGGCCGCCGGCCACGCCAGGATCTCGTCGGCCGTCAGCGTGGCGCGGCGAACCGGGCGCCGGCGGCGGCGGCCGCGTCGAGCATCACCCGGCCCAGCCGGCCGGTGGTGGCCTGCCAGCCCCGGGCGCCGTCGGAGAACGGCTCGCAGCGCGGCGCGTCGTCGCCCCACCACACGGTGTGGCCGCTGCTGCGGACGAACCCGGCGGCGTCGATGGCCGCTGAAATCCCCATCAGGTCGAAGAACTTCTGGCACGACGGGGTCAGCGACTCGGGTAGTTCCGGGTCGTTCCCGTCGGGCTTGGCGACCACGACGACCGCGCGGCCCCACTGGGCCAGGAGTCGCGCCGCGGTGCCGGCCGCCGGTCCGCCGCCGACCACGAGGACGTCGCACGGCGAGCGGATGTGGGGGGCATGGTCTTGGTAGAATAGTCGACGATGTTGCGGCGATCCGCCCTCGGCCTCGGCGCCCTGCTGGGCGGATTCCACCTCTGGTTGCTCGGCAACCAGGCGTGGAGCGGCCAGCTGGCCGAACCCGACGTCGTGCTGCGCTGGGCGGCCGCGCTGGCCCTGGCCGGCCGGCTGGTGGTGTTGAAGCGCCGCGGCGAGACGCTCTTCGGCCGCACCGGCCGTGGCCATCTGGGTGCTGGCGGCCCTGCTGCACGGGCCCGCCCTGGCCAACGACCTCGACGGCTTCGCCACGCCGTCGCTGCCCGAAACCGTCGCCACCCTCGGCCAGGTCGTCGCCTCGGTGTCGGCGCTGGCGCTGACGCTGCTGACGCTGCTGGCCGCGGCGTCCAGGCGCGCCCCCGCGATGGCCGCGCTCGCCGCCACCGTCGCGCCGTGCTCCGCCCCCGGCCTCGAGGCCCGCGGCGGCCTCGGCTTCCTGCCTCGACCTCCTCCCCGCGCCTAACCACCAGCCCGTTCCCCCTGTTCGTTCGACTGGTTGACGCCAGCCGGGCGCGCCTGTCGTCAGGCGCGCGCGGCGGCGTGGTTTCGATTGCGGAGTAGATGAGATGCGTACGCGAATTCTCGTTCTTTGTCGCGGCGCTGGCCGTGTGGGCCGTTCCGGCCTTGGCCGCCACCGTGACCGGCGTCGTCACCGACGGCACCGGGGCGCCGCTGCCCGGTACGCGCGTCGTGCTGCGGTCGGTGACCACCGGGCAGGAAACCGAGGCGCAGACCGGCGCCGATGGCCGCTACTCGAGCTCGACGGCGCCCGGGGCCGGCACCTACCTGGTGCTGGTGGTCCGCGCCGTCGTTCTCGGAGGCGGCGCACACCGTCACGCTCGACAGCCGCCGACGCAGACCGTCGACGTGCCGGTGCAGCTCGAACTCGGCTCGTTTGCCAGCACGGTGAGCGTCACGGCGGCCCGCGCCGAACGCGAAATCAAGCAGATCCCGCTGCACGTGGAGACGATGGGCGCGGCCGCCATCGAGCAGGCCAACCCGCTCTCGACCGGCGACGCGCTGGCCATGGCGCGCCAACGTCACGCAGGTCGGCAACGGGCCGTTCGGCGTGCGTCCGCGCCTGCGCGGCCTCGACTCGACGCGCATGCTGGTGCTCGTCGACGGCGAGCGGCTGAACACCGCGCGCCAGGCCACCGATCGCACCGGCGCCGAGGTCGGGCTGATTCCCGCCGACACCATCAGCCGCATCGAGATCGTGAACGGCGCCGGCACGCTGCTCTACGGCTCGGACGCGCTGGCCGGCACCGTGAACATCGTCACCAACGAGCCCGACCTTCACGCCCGCCACGCAGTGGATCTACGGCGCTGAACGGCTACTACAGCTCGAACGAGGACGGCCGCCGCGGCAGCCTCACGCATCGGCGCCACCGCGCCCCGCTACGCCTTCCGCGTCCAGGCCGGCGCCGAGGACTACGGCAACTACCAGGCCGGCAAGCTCGACGTGGAGGACACGCGGCCGTTCTTCGCCTCGGGCCAGATCGACCACGCCGACACCATCGACGACAACTTCGGCTTCGCCTTCAACGCGTTTCCCGATCCCTTCAACGCGCCCTACGTGCGCACCGACAACACGGTGCTCAACTCGCAGGCCAAGGGCAACTTCGTGAACGCCACCGGCCTCGTGCGGCTCGGCGAGAACCGCCGCGTGCGCCTGCGCTACCAGCGCCGCCGGGTCGAAGACATCGGCTTTCCCGACTTCGCCTCGCCCTACTTCTTCAACGCCACCGTCGCTGCCCACCAGCAACCTCGACAAGGTGTCGGCGCGCTACGAGGCGCAGGCCGTCACCCCGTGGCTGGCCAACCTGTCGCTGACGGCCTACTACCAGCGCGTCGAGCGCCTGCTGCAAGAACACGCTGCCGGTGCAGTTCCCGGCGCCCACGGCGGTGGCGTTCTTCCCGATCAGCGTCATGCGCCTGTCGATCGTGTCCGAGACCGAGCAGCGCGTGTGGACGCCGGGCGTCGACCTGCAGGCGGTCATCACGCCGGCGACGAACCACGTGGTCACGACCGGCGCCACCTTCTACCGCGATCGCAGCAGCGACCGCCGTCTCACCACCACCACCACGTCGATGGTCGGCCAGGTGGTGCTCGGCGCGCGCGGCCCGGCGGCGGTCGTCTTCCCGTCGCCCGTGCGCTCGGCCCGGCCTCGATGGCCCGGCCGGTGCGCGTGCCCGACGCGGCCTTCCGCGACATCGCCGTCTTCGCGCAGGACGAATGGCGCGTGGCGCCGCGCGTGTCGATCATCGGCGGCGTGCGCGGCGACTTCTACAACGTCACGCACCGAGAACACGCCCGGCTACGACCTGGCGCCGGTGGTGGCCGGCGCCGTGCCGGCCATCGATCCCGCGACGCTGCCCGACGTCAACGGCGAGTCGATCACGCGCCGCGCCCTCACCGGCGACATCGGCATCGTCGCAATCCCGGCGGGCAGGTGAATCCGTTCATCCGCTTCGGCCGCAGCTATCGCCATCCCGAACCTCGAGGAGCTGCTGTTTGCCGGACCGGCCACGGCCGGCAGCATCGCGCCGAGCATCAAGGTCAAGCCCGAGACCGGCAACAACTTCGACATCGGCACCAAGTTCGCCGTGGGCCGCGTCTCGGGCGGCGTCTACGGCTTCGTCAACCACTACTCGAACTTCATCTCGCAGGAGTTCGTGGCCGCCACCCCCGGCGGTCCGCTGGCCCAGGCCATCAACTTCGGCGACGTGCGCATCCAGGGCCTCGAGTTCGCCGCTCGACGCGCCGATCGTCACGCCGCTACGGCGTCGTGGCGTTCAACGGCTCGGGCGCCTACACGCACGGCACGATCGAGGAAGGGCATCGGCCCGAACGGGCTCGTGCTCGACGACTCGCCGGCCGACAACATCACGCCGTCCAAGTTCGTGGGCGCGCTGCGCTTCACCGAGACCAGGGGCCGCTGGTGGGTGGAGTACGGCGTGCGCACGCAGACCGACGTCGACCGGGTGGCGCTGACGCTGTCGCAGTCGCCGTTCCTCATCCCGCAGGACCTGCTGTCGCTCGACGGCTTCACCGTGCAGCGCCTGGCCTGGGGCGTGAACCTGTCGCGCGGCCGCGACCGCGTCGGCGTGACCTTCGCCATCGAGAACCTGGCCAACAAGTACTACCGCGACCACTTCCAGTTCGCGCCGTCGCGCGGCCGGAGCTTCACCGTCGGCCTCAACATCGGCGCGTTCTAGCGCCGGCACGGATGCCCGGGGGCGGCGCGCCCCCGGGCCCCGGTGCGGGAGGACTTCATGAGTGCATCGGCCGTTCACTTCATTCCGATCCTGACCACGCTGCTGGCCATTCCGTTCGCGCTCGAGATCTTCCGGCGCTACCGCAAGTTTCCCGAGCGGCTGCACCTGCTGTGGTGGGCGCTCGGCATCGCCACCTACGGGGTGGGCACGCTCACCGAATCGCTGACGACGCTGCTCGGCTGGCAGGAGCCGATCTTCCGCGCCTGGTACGTGTCTGGAGCCTTGCTCGGGGCCGCGCCGCTGGCCCAGGGCACGGTCTACCTGATGCTGTCGCGCAAGGTGGCGCACGCGCTCACGGCGCTGCTCATCGTCTATGTGGCGGTGGCGTCGGTGTTCGTGTATCTGTCGCCGATCGACTACGCCGTCGTCGAGACGCACCGCCTGAGCGGCAGCGTGTTCGCGTGGCAGTGGGTGCGGAGGTTCAGCCCGTTCGTGAACCTCTACGCCGTGGTGTTCCTCATCGGCGGCGCCATTCTGTCGGCGCTACGCTACAGCGCGGTTCCGGAGACGCGCCACCGCATGTGGGCCAACGTGCTCATCGCCGTGGGCGCGATCCTGCCCGGGATCGGCGGCACCGCCACTCGCATGGGCCACGTGGAAGTGCTCTACGTGACCGAACTCGCCGGCATGCTGCTCACGTGGACCGGCTACCGGATGAGCGTGCGGCCAGCGGTAACGGCGCCGGCGGCGACGAGGCCGGTCACGGCGTAGTCCGGCCGCTCAGCCTCCCCACACCACGATTGACAACGGCGTGCCGCGGTCCCGCGAAACTGTGTTGCGCTTCAGAGTCTAGACGACGACCGATCCGCGAAAACCCCTGGCGGCATAGTAGGACTCGGCAGAGTTGTGATACACGAAGACCTGCCCGTATCGCCGGTCGCAAAAGAGGGCACCACCGAGCGTTCGGACGTCCGACGGCGTTCTCACCCAGCTCGAGGTCTTCAGGTCGAATTCGCCCAGTGTCTGGAGTGCTCGATACTGCTCTTCGGACAAGATCTCGATGCCGAGCGCCGAGGCCAGCTGGCTCGCGCTGCCCCCCGGCTTGTTCTCCTTCCGCGCGTTCAACGCTTGGAGGTCGTAACAGAGGCTGCGGCGGCCTTTGGGACTCTCCGCTGAACAATCACAGAAGGTGACGGCGCCCGTCGTCTCGTCCTGGCCGATCACATCGGGTTCGCCGCCGGTGCGTTCCATGCCGAGCAGCGATTCGAGCTGTCCAGTAACCGCGTCGAGGCGCATTCGCACGGCACGCCAGTCGAGCCCCTGGTGGCGCCCCGGGTTCTTCTTGAACCGCTCCTCGAGCGTCTTCATCAGCCAGGCCTCGTCCTCTGCCGTCACCTACTGGCCCCTCCGCGGCCGGACCGTCCGCCTACTCCATGCGCGCGCGATCGACCTCGGCGGCGATATAGCCGAAGGCGGCCCACTGACGACCGGCCAGCACCTTGTCGAAGATCTCCTTGGCCTTGGCCGTGTCGCCCATGACGAAGTAGTAGTTGCCGACGCCGTAGCCCTGCGTGGCGATGGTCAGGTCGTCGGCGTTGGCCGTGTCGAGCAGCGCCTCGGGCTTCTCGAGACCCTTGTACATCAGCAGGCGGCGGTGGTAGGAACCGTTCTCGAGGATGTCCATCTTCGGCGTGATGCGTTCGAGGACCTTGGCGGCCGCCGCCTTGTTGCCCATGCGCATGTAGGTCATCCACTGCCAGTCGCTCGTGGCGGCGACCGAGTCGTCGTTGTCCGACACCTTCATGCACGCATCGTAGGCTCGCGCCGCATTGGCGTAGTCGCCCTTCAGGTAATAGGCCAGGCCGAGGTGGTACCAGATGTTGAACTGGAGCGTGCTGCGCGGCGTGCCGGCGGCGTTGGGGGCGCCGTCGGGTTCGATCTCGTCGGGCTGGCCCTTGATCAACGTCACGGCCTTCTCGAAATCGGCGATGGCCTTGTCGAAGTCGCGCACCGTGATGTAGCGATGGCCGCGGTGGCGGTAGAACCGCGCGTCGTCGGGGAAGCGCTCGATGCCCTTGGTGAAGGTGGCGATGGCGTCGCGGTACTGCCACAGGTAGCCCTGGCGGCGTCCCACCCAGATGAGCGCGTCGGCGCTGTCGGGAGACTTGGCCAGTTCCGCTTCGGCCGCGTCGAGATTGGTCTGGAGCCGGGCTCGTTCCTGCTCTGGCAATTCCATCGGAAACAGCGGGCGCCCGGTGACGGAACGGGCTTCGGGCTCGGGCTGAGAGGTCGGGGCCGGAGCCGGCGTGGCCGCGCCCGCAGCCGGTGTCTCCGGCTGCGCGGGTCCGCAGGCCAGACACGCACTCATCGACGCAACGATAACCAGTCCACGCACTTGCATCGGAACTCTCCTGGGAATCAGTGGGGGCCGCCTGCGGCGGAGGCCGTCAGCGGTTCGTGCGGGTCGCCGGGGTCGTGCTCGTGCGAGTGGTGATCGAGCGCGTCGGGGCCGAGCGCGTCGGCGGCCCGCGCATCGAGCGCGTCGTCGACGCGGGCGTCGTTCCCGTGTCCACGCGCGTCGTGTCGTTCGTGCAGGTCGTGCGCCTCGCGCGACGCGGGCAGGTCGTGTGCCTCGCCGGCCGGCAGCGCCGCGCCCGCCGCATCGGGTGCGGCGTCGGGCATGCCGGCGGCGCCGTCGCCGTTGGCGCTGGCCAGGAACAGCCGCGCCGCCCCATGCGGCGACCGCGGCGTGCTGGCGACTTCACCTACCGCGCCGATGGGCTCGCCGGTGGCCGCCCCCAGGTCGCGGAAACGCCGGGCCGTGACGAGCACGCGCCCTTCGTAAGTGGCCACCGTGTCGTTGAAGGCGCGCACGGTGCCGTCGAGCCGTCCGCGCAGCGTCTCCATGCGATCGGTCAGGTGCCGCACCCGATCGTAGAGTTCCTTGCCCAGCTTGCTGACCTGCTCGGCGTTGCGGGTCAGCCGCTCCTGGCGCCAGCCGTGCGCCACGGCGCGCAGCAGGGCGATGAGCGTGAGCGGGCTGGCCGGGAAGACCTGCGTGCCGACGCCGAACTCGATGAGGTGCGCGTCCTGCTGCAGCGCGGCCTGGAACACCGCCTCGCCGGGCAGGAACATGACCACGAACTCGGGCGACGGGTGGAACTGCTCCCAGTAGCCCTTGGCGCCGAGCTTGGTCATGTGGTCGCGGACCTGGCGGGAATGGTCGGCGAGCTTGGCTTCGCGCGAGCCCTCGTCGGTCGAGTCCTGCGCGTCGAGGTAGGCCTCGAGCGGCGCCTTGGCGTCGACGACCACGGTGCGGCCACCGGGCAGGCGCACCAGCAGGTCGGGCCGCACGCGGCCGTTCTCGGTGGTCTGGCTCGACTGCTCGTCGAAATCGCAGTACTCGAGCATGCCGGCCATCTCGACGACGCGGCGGAGCTGCATTTCCCCCCAGCGGCCGCGCACCGTGGGCGTGCGCAGCGCCCGGACCAGGTTGGTGGTCTCGGCGCGAAGCTGCGTCTGGCTGCGGCCGATGGCCTCGAGCAGCGAGGCGATCTCGGCGCCGGTCTCCACGCGATTCTTCTCGACCTCGCCGAGTTTCAGATCCACTTGCCGCAGCACGTCGCGAATCGGCGTGACCAGCTCGTCGAACGCCGCCTGCTTGCGCGAGATGTCGGTGGCGGCGTCCTTGTGCATGCCCGACATGCGCTCGGCCGCCAGCTTCAGGAACTCCTCGTTGCTTGCCTTGAGCGCCGCCCCGGCCAGGAGCTGGAAGCTGTCGCGCAGTTGCGCCTGCGCCTGATCGAGCAGCGCGAGCTGCTTCGGCACTTCCTGTTCCCGATGGGACAGCTCGGTGTTGACGCGCGCCAGTTCTTCCTTGAGGACCGAGTTCTCGATGCGCGAGCGCTCCAGTTCGTCGCGCGACCGGTTCAGCTCGGTCTGCACCTCGCTGAGCCGGCGGGTCGTCTGGTGGAACAGGGCCTGGGCGGCGCTGATGGTGGCCTGGTGAGTGGAGATCGACTCGGTCAGTTCGCGGCGGAACTGGCCGCGGGCCAACACCCAGGCGGCAAGCGCGCCCAATGCGAGCCCGGCGAGCAAGGAGAACGAGACAACCGCATCCATCTGAGAGCACCGCCTGTTCGAGGCGTGCCAGGGCACGCCGGCAAAGAAAAATCCGTGCGGTCCAGGGCAGTGTAACAGTGCTGGCGGAGGATGCACGGCCGGTCGCGAAAATCGTTTTCCGCCCGGCGACGAAAGCGTCAGCCTCGGACCGATTCTGTCGGGTAGCCGTCCGCCCCTCGCGGCATTGCGACCAGTTGATTCGCCAGTTCTGCGTGAAACTGCGCGCAACTGCACAGGAGGTGACGACCTCCGGCGGTGGAGCGGAACTTGATTCTAGGGAGGGGTTCCCATGGTCGAGTCTGCCCCGATTTTCGCCGACGGTTTCGGCCGCCGCGTGGTCCGCGTCAGCCGTGGGGACGCGGCGCCGGCCGAGCTCCTGCTGCTCGATTCGGTTCTGGCCAGCCACCCCGGTTTTACGGCCGCGCTGCGCGAGCGGGTGGCGCACCTGCACGGCCGCCGCCTGACCTCCTACGCCCGGGTCCACGGTCTCGACGGCGACGGCACGAGCGGCCTCGGCATCATCTCGGAGCACGTGCGCGGGTGGCGTCTGGCCGACGTGCTCGACGTGGCCGAGTCCGAGAACCTGACCTTCGACATCGGCGTCGTGATGCTGCTCTTGCGCCAGTTGCTGCCGACGGCAGCGCTGCTCGGCACGCAGCGTCGTGACACGGCCAGCGGCGCCCTCGGCCCGGAGCACCTGCTGCTGACGCCGCAGGCCCGCCTCGTGCTCACCGACTACGTGCTCGGCTCGGCCATCGAGGCGCTCGGCTGGCCGGGCGAGAAGTTGTGGCGGACGCTGCGGGTGGCGACGGCGCCAGGGGCGGAAGGCAAGGCGGTCTCGCCGCGGAGCGACGTCGTGCAGGTCGGGCTCACCGTGCTGTCGCTCATCATCGGCCGCCGGCTCCGCGACGACGAATTCCCCGCGCGCCTGGAGAACCTCGTCACCAGCGCGCGGCAAAAGACGCCCTCAGTAATTCACGCGCCGCTCTCCGGGCCGCTGCGCGACTGGCTGCTCGGCGCCCTGCAACTGCTGCCCAAGAGCTTCGCCACGCTGTTTGACGCGCAGATGGCGCTCGAGCGGCTGCTCACCGCCGAGCCGTCGCTGCTGGCGCAGCCGGCTGAACTCGAAAACGCGGTGGCCCGCTTCGGCCGGTTCATGCCGGAGTTCGAGCTGCCGGTCCCGGAACCCGAGCGGCTCTTCCTGGCCGCGCCGCCGGCCGGCGCCGTGCCCATGGCCGTCGCCTTCGATCGCGTCCCGGCGCCCAGAGACGAGACGGCCGAGGCCGCCGCGGCGGACGATGCCCTCCCCGCCGTGGCCCCCACACGCAAGTCGGGCGTGCGCAAGCGCGGCGACAAGGCCGACCTGGTGGAGAACCTCGCGCCCACCGAGGTCGCCCTGGCCGTAGGGGCGGGAGAGGCCGCACCCGCCGCCCCGGTCGAGCTGCCCTCGAGCCACGTCGCGGCGCCTCCTCCGCCCCCTGTCGCCGCGCCGCCTCCCGAGCTGGAGTCGAAACCCGCGGCGCGGTCCGACGATCCCACCCCGCCGGCGGAGCATCTCGTCGCCGAGCCGCGGTGGTGGCAATCGCCGCGCGCCGTGGCCGCCCTCGTGGCCGTGGCCCTCGGGCAGGCGCTGCTCATCGCCTGGCTGCTCGCCAGCCCGGGCGAAAGCCTGGGCGGCGACGGCGAGCTGGTCGTGCAGTCGCGGCCCGAAGGCGCGAAGGTCATCGTCGACGACGAAGAACGCGGCGTCACGCCCCTCACCGTGCGGGTCAGCCCAGGCACCCACGTGCTGCAGGTGCGGGCGGGCAGCGCCGAGCCTCGGGTCATTCCCCTGCTCATCCGGCCCGGCGTGCAGACGGCCCAGTACGTCGAGCTCATGGGGGTGGCCTCGACCGGCGGCCTCGAGGTGCGGAGCGAGCCGTCGCGGGCCAAGGTGACGGTCGACGGCCAGGAACGCGGCTCCACGCCGCTCATCCTGCGCGACCTGGTGCCGCGCGACTACCAGGTCGTGCTCGAGCGGGCCGGGTGGAAGTCGACTCAGGTGGTGCGCGTGGAGCCCGGGGCCACGGCCCAGCTCGTCGTTCCGATCCGGTGAAATTTCGCGCAATGGCGATCCGGCGCCGTGGGTTACAATTCCGAACTTCCCGGCTCCGGGCCGTGCGGTCGAGTTGCTGACCGGCGCGGGTCGAGCTGGCGAGGAGGAGGCGAGTGATCATGATGCGACTGGCAGTCACGGCGGTAGTGCTCGTGGCAACGGCGAACCCGGCGTTCGCGCAAGGCAAGGCCCTCGCCGACGCGCTCGCCCAGATGCACACCGGCGTCAGCCGCAACGTCGTCGAAGCGGCCGAGAAGATGCCCGAGGCCGAGTTCGCCTTCCAGCCCACCAAGGACGTGCGCACCTTCGGCGGCTTCGTGGGCCACGTCGCCAACGCCGCCTACAGCTACTGCTCGCGCGCCAAGGGCGAAGGGAACCCCAACAAGGAAGACTTCGAGAAGACGCCCGGCAAGGCGGCGCTCGTCGCCGCCATCAAGGCCGCCACGGCCTACTGCGACGGCGTCTACAAGAGCCAGAGCGACGCGTCGCTGGGCGCACTGGTGGCGGTGGGGCAGAACCAGCAGCCCCGCGGTCAGCTGCTCATCCAGAACGTCAGCCACAGCAACGAGCACTACGGCAATCTCGTGACCTACATGCGGCTGAAGGGCCTCGTGCCTCCGTCCACCGAGCGCGCCACCGCGCCCCGCCCCGGCGGCAACTGAGGACCCCCACACGATGATGCGTCCCCGCACCCAGGTCCTCATCGGTCTCGCCAGCCTCTCGCTCAGCTTCGGCCTCGCCCTCGTGCGCGACCGGCTGCCCGAGAACACTGGCAACGTCATCACCGACGCGCCGCGGCGCTTCGCCGACATCATCCTGCCGCGCGATTCCGACGTCATCTCGGCCGTGGTGCCGAACGGCACCACCGTGGCCGGCATGCTGGGCAAGCATCTCCTGCCGGAATCGGAACTGTCGGCGCTGGTCCAGGCCGTCACCGCCAGCTTCGACGTGCGCAAACTGCGCGCCGGCAACATCTACAAGATCGACCGGCTGTTCGATGGCCGCATCCGCTCCTTCGAGTACGAGATCGACCCGACACGCGCCCTGCGCGCCTCGCGCCGCGACGGCGACATCGGGCTCTTCGATGCCGAGGTCGTGGAATTGCCGCGCACGACCAGCCGGGTGGTGGTCGAGGGCACCATCGACCGCGACGCGCCGTCGATCAGCGAGTCGCTGGAGCGGGCCGGCGAGCGGCTCGACCTGGCGCTGTCGCTGGCCGACATCTTCGGCGGCGAAGTGGACTTCAACAGCGGCCTGCAGCCCGGCGACACCTTCCGCCTGGTGGTCGAGAAGTCGGTGCGCGACGACGGCGTCTTCACCGGCTACGGCCCGGTGCAGGCCGCCGAGTTCCAGAACGACGGCCGCACCCTCACCGCCATGCGCTTCCTGCTGCCCGACGGCAAGCCCGGCTACTTCGACCAGGACGGGCTGTCGCTGACGCGCTTCTTCCTGAAGTCGCCGCTCAAGTTCGAGCCGCGCATCACCTCGCGCTTTTCGCGATCGCGCATGCACCCGGTGCTGAAGTACGCGCGCGCCCACAACGGCGTCGACTACGGCGCCCCGACCGGCGCCCCGATCGTCAGCGTGTCGAGCGGCGTCGTCACCCTCGCCGGCTGGGCCGGCGGCGGCGGCCGCACCGTGCGGGTCAAGCATGCCAGCGGCTACGAAAGCGAGTACATGCACATGTCGGCGATCGCCCCGGGCATCCGCGCCGGCGCCCGCGTCGGCCAGGGCGAGATCCTGGGTCAGGTCGGGATGAGCGGCACGGCCACCGGGCCGCACCTGCACTACGGCCTGCGCCGGAACGGCGCCTACGTGAATCCCGTCACCGAGCACCAGAACCTGCCGCCGGGCGAGCCGGTACCGGGCACGATGCGGGCGGCGTTCCTGGCGGCGCGCGATACGCTCTTCGGCCACATGCGCCAGCCGCGCACGCTGCACGCCAACGAAGAATAGGCGGGGGCTGAGGCCCCCGACATGACCACACGCCCCTGGACCCTCGCCCTCGTCATCCTGGCGCTGGCGACGGCGCCGCGCCTGGCCGCCGACACGCATCGCTTCACGCCCGAGCGGTTCTACAACACCTACTCGTTCGCGCATCCGCCGGCCTTGCGCATCAAGCCCGGCGACCGCGTCATCACCACCACCATCGATGCCAGCGGCATGGACGCCGCCGGGCGCCAGGCGGGGCAGGGCCCGAACCCGCAGACGGGCCCGTTCTTCGTCGAGGGGGCCGAGCCAGGCGACATCCTCGTCGTCACCCTGGAGAAGATCGAGACCAACCGCGCCACGGCCTACTCGCAGAGTCTGCTGGCGCCCTATGCCGTGGATCCGGCCGCGATAGCCACGCGTCAGGACCGCGAGCCCAAGCGCGTGACCTGGCAGATCGACAAGGCCGCGGGGGTGGCGCGTCTCAGCGATCCCGACGTGCGGCCGGCCATCACCTTGCCGCTGCGGCCGATGCTCGGCTGCGTCGGCGTGGCCCCGGCCCGCAAGGAGGCGATTGTCACGCCCACGCCCGGCGCCTTCGGCGGCAATCTCGACTACGCCGGGATCACCGCCGGGGTGAAGGTGATGCTGCCGGTGAACGAACCGGGCGCGCTGCTCTTCATCGGCGACGGCCACGCCCGCCAGGGCGAGGGCGAAGTGGTCGGCACCGGTCTCGAGACCTCGATGGACGTGGAGTTCACGGTCGACCTCATCAAGAAGAAGACCGCGGCGTGGCCGCGCCTGGACACCGAGACGCACGTCATGACCCTGGGCAGCGCCCGGCCCCTGCTGCAGGCGCTGCAGCACGCCACCACCGAGATGCTGCGCTGGCTCGTCGCCGACTACGGCTTCTCGGAGCGCGGCGCTTCGGTGTTCATGGGCCAGGCCCTCGAATACGAGATCGCCAACGTCGTCGATCCGAACTTCACCGTGGTGGCCAAGGTCCGCAAGGCCCTCCTGCCGCCGCGCTGACCGGGCGCTCGATGGCCACCATCGCGATTGGCGACATCCACGGCCACCTGAAGCCGCTCTGCGACCTGCTCGAACGCGTGCGCCCGAACATCGGCGGCGACGACACCGTGGTGTTCCTGGGCGACTTCATCGACCGCGGCCTGCACACGCGCGGCTGCATCGACGCCGTCCTCGACTTCGCCGCCACCGTGCCGGCCCGGGTGGTGGGCCTGCGCGGCAACCACGAGGACTGGATGCTGGGCACCATGGACGACTACTCGAACCACGCCTGGCTGCTCGGCATGGAGGCCGACGCCACCGTGCGCAGCTATTCGCCCGCGGCCGCCGACGCCCTGAAAGCGGCGGCGCGCGCCGCCCGCACGAGCGTCCACGAAGGCACGTGCGCGCTGCCCTACGAGCAGTTCTTCGACGTGCTGCCCGCCGCGCACCGACAGTTCTTCGCCTCGCTCCAACCGTGGCACGAGACGCCCGAGTGCGTCTGCGTTCACGGCGGCCTCGACCCGGCCATCGGCGATCACGCCGTGCCGCAGCGCGCCCATCAGTGGGGCGCGCCCGGCTTCCCCGAGGGCTACGGCGGCGACCGGACGATCATCTACGGTCACCTGAACAACGCGGCTCTCGATGCCGACGACTGGCCCCACCCCCGCGTCGTGGGCCGGACCTACGGGCTCGACACCATCGCGCACGGGGTGCTGACCGCTATACGATTGCCCGGGCCCTACGTGCTGCAGAGCGCGCGCTACGAGCGGCGCCGGCGCTAGAGGACCGGTCCGGCCGAGGCCAAGGAGTAGTGTGATGATGCGATTGTTTGCCGGTGTGCCGTTGCTCGTGGGTCTCGTGGCCGTGGTCGGATGCGGCGGCCCGTCGAACCCGCCGCCGGGGCCGGCCGCGGCCCCGGCCGGGGCCGACTTCACCGTGGTCGAGGCGACCATCGCGGAGATGCAGGCGGCCCTGCAGTCGGGCCGGCTCACTTCGCGTCAACTCACCGAGAAGTACCTGCAGCGGATCGCCACCTACGAGGATCGGCTGAACGCCATCATCACGGTGAACCCGCGGGCGCTGGCCGAGGCCGATGCCATGGACCGGGAACGGGCCGCCGGCAAGACGCGCGGACCGCTGCACGGCATTCCCATCGCCCTCAAGGACAACATCCACACCACCGACATCCGCACCACCGGCGGGGCGCTGGCCTTCCGGGATCTCGTCCCGCCCTACGACGCCACGCTCACGAAGAACCTGCGCGACGGCGGGGCCATCATCATCGCCAAGACGGTGCTCACCGAGCTGGCGCACTGGACGGCCGGCGCGCCCACGCCGATGGTCGCCAACTACACCGGCGTGGCCGGGTTCGCCTACAACCCCTATGACCCGCGGCTGGACCCCCGGCCCGACACCTACGACGGCCGTCCGGTGCTGCCGACGGGCGGTTCGAGTTCGGGGTCGGGGACGGCGGCGAGCTTCTGGGCGGCCAGCGTCGGCTCGGACACCGGCGGCTCGATCATCAGCCCGTCCAACGCCAACATGCTCGCCGGCATCCGTCCGACCATCGGCCGCATCAGCCGTTACGGGGTGATTCCGATTACCGCCGATCACGACACCGCCGGGCCGATGGCCCGCACGGTGAGCGATGCGGCCATTCTCATGGGCGTGCTCGAGAGCCCGGCGGCCGACCCGAACGACGCCGCGACCACCGCCTGCACGCCGCCGCCGAACCGGGACTATACGCCCTTCCTCAAGGCCGACGGCCTCAAGGGGATGCGCATCGGGGTGCCGCGCGCCTTCTACATCGACCCCGTCACCGCGCCGGGGGAGACATCGCCGCGCGGCGGCTTGACCCCCGAGCAGAAGCAGGTCATGACCGACGCCATTGCCGTGCTCAAGGCGCAGGGCGCCGAGATCGTCGATCCCGCCGACGTGCCGAGCCTCGTGTCGCCGGATCCCGCGGCCAACTTCCTGCTCTTCGACTACTGCCAGGGGGCCGAGCACAAGCGCGGCGGCGACGGCAACTGCACGGTGAACTTCAAGTACGGCATGAAGCGCGACTTCAACGCCTGGCTGAAGAGCCTGGGCGACAGGGCGCCGGTGCCGTCGCTGACGGCGCTGCGCGAGTGGAACCTGGCGCACGCCGGGGCCGGCGCGATGCGCTTCGGCCAGTCGCGCCTCGACATCTCCGACGAGATGGACGTCGAACGCGACCGCGCCCGCAACGAAGCCGACGTCGCCAGGGACCACATGCTCAGCCGCACCCAGGGCATCGACGCGGTGCTGGCCGCGCACCAGCTCGACGCCATCCTGACCCCGGCCGGCAGCGGCGCCGGGCTGGCGTCACGGGCTGGCTATCCGATCATCGCCGTGCCGTTCGGCCTGGTGCCGAACGCGCCGACGCCGGGCTTCCCCGAGGGCTTCACGGCCAATCCCGCCCCCTACGGCGTGACGTTCACCGGCGCGTCGTGCAGCGAACCGAAGCTCATCACCATCGCCTACGCCTTCGAGCAGGCGAGCAAGAAGCGCGTGCCGCCGCCCAACCTGCCCTGACCGCCGTCGCGCCCGTGCCGCCACGGCGTTCTGGCCTCGAGGTCGCGGCCGGCAATCACGGCATGGACGTCACGGCGCCCCCGGGTCGTCGACCGGGTCGCCGGCCGCGGACAGTTGCCGTCGGAAGCGCTGGAGCAGGGCGGCGTGCTCCGGTCGCCCGGCCAGGTTGCGCGTCTCGCCCGGGTCGTCGGCGAGATTGAAGAGTTCGTCGTCGGCCAGCGAGTGCCCGATGTAATGCCACGGCCACTCGAATAGTGACCGCAGCAGGTCCTGGTTCTCGAGGGTGCTCTGCCACGGCCGGTACCTGAGTTCGGAGCGGGGCAGCGGCCACGCCGGGGCCGGGCCCGTTCCCCGCCAGGTCGGGGCCAGCGACGGCCCCGGGAAGGCATGCGGCGCGGTGATGCCGGCAAGATCCAGGACCGTGTTCGGCAGGCTGGTCACCGATACCGGCGTGGACACCCGCCGCCCGGCGGGAATCCGCGGCGGGTAGCGAAGAATCAGGGGCACGTGGATCTGCTCGATGTAGAGCGAGGTGCCGTGCCCGTCCAGGTCATGCTGGCCGAGTGACTCGCCGTGGTCCGAGACGATGGCCACGATCGTCTCGTTCAGCAGGCCGGTCTTCTCGAGGTGGGCCATCAGCCCGCCGAGGGCCTGGTCCACGTCGGCCAACGAATCGTCGTAGGCATCGCCGGTGGCGCCGGTGGCGTGGGCTTCGGGGTCGTGGACGTCGAAGTAATTCAACATCAGGAAGAAGGGCCGGTCGCCGCGCTGATCCAGCCAGTCGATGGTCCGCCGGGTCACGTTGGCGGCGCGGCGTTTCACGGGAGCGTATCGCCACCCGAGCGCGCTGGCCACGGTCTTGTGAATACGCCGCCCGATCATGGTGCGGGAGAAGCCGCCGATGCGCGAGTAGAACGAGTCGTCGAAGAGCAGGAAGCCCGGGCCGAAGCCCTGCGCGGTCGAGAAGACCATGGTGTTGGCCGAGATCGCCGCCGTGCGGTAGCCGCGGGCCAGCAACGCATGACCGAGCGTGGGGAAGCGCCCGTCGTACATGTCGATCTCGGCGCCGTGGGTGGCCGGCATGTGGCCGGTCAGCATCGACACGTGCGACGGGAGGCTCCAGGACGACGCGGCGAGCGCCCAGTCGAACTGCACACCCTCGGCCGCCAGCCGGGTCATCACCGGCGTCGCCCCCCGGCGGTAGCCGTAGGTGGCGAGGCGGTCGGCGCGGAGAGTGTCGGCCACGACGACCAGCACGTTGGGCGCGCCCGGAGGCGGCGGTGGCAGGGCGGCCACCGCCTGTTCTTCATACCAGCGCGTGCCGTATTCGACGCCGACGACGGCGATGGCGACCAGGGCGAAGAGCCCGACCGCGGCCCGCCAGATCACCTCGCGACGGCGCGGACCGTCGGGCACGAGCCGGTTGGCCGTCGTGCTCAGGCCGAGGGCCAGGACGACGACCGAGACCTCCGCGATCCGGCCGCTGGAGGACAGCGGACCGAGAAAGGCCAGGGCGCCCAGCGCGACCATCGCGATTTGATACCAGTCGGCTCGTCCAATCACCCGCTGCGCGGCGGCGAAGGCCAGGCCAGCCGGCGCGAAGAGCGCGGCGTAGGACAGGGGCGCGACCCAGAGCAGGCGGGCCGAGATGCCGGTCAGCCGCAGATCGAAGCTGGTGGCGCCGGCATCCCGCAGCCACAGCCGCAGGCCGCCTTCGAGCAGCCCTCCGAACAACCCCCAGGCCACGCCCAGGATGACGAAGTCGATCCACGTGCCTCGAAAGGACTGAGGTGGGCTCGCGCACTACGCCAACATATTACAGGTCGCCTCGGCGACCGCCGAGGCATTCCGGGTCACCAGGGCGGTCTTCCGGGCTAGAGGACCTTGCGGCTGGTGAGGATGGCGCGAATGAGTTCTTCGGGGAGAGCCCCCACGGCCGCGGCGCTGACCTCGGCGCACGCGGTCTTGCCGGCGCGAATGGTGAGCCGGTACTGCTGGAGATACCGTTCGCAGGGCGGACACGCCACCATGTGCCGCTCGAACAAGGCCTGCTCGTCGGCCGGCAGTTCGCCCTCGAGGTAGCGCAGGATGAACTCGGTGCACTCGCGGCAGTTCATCGGGCCGACCTCGCGGCCGCGGCAGCTCCGCCGAACCGCTCGTCGAGGCGGGCGCGAAGCGCCTGCCGGGCGCGATGCAGGCGAATTTTCACGGCGTTTTCAGTAATTCCCAGCATCTCGGCTGTTTCCGGGGTGGTCATCTCTTCGATGTCACGGAGCAGCAAAACGGTACGGTAGGTGTCGGGGAGTCCGTCGATCTGCTCGCGGACGAAGGCCCGCGTCTCGGCGCGCTCGAGCGCCACGTCGGCGCCGTCCTGCCAGTCGGCCGCTGGCTGTACCTGGTGCCCGTCCTCCTTGAAGGAGGGCAGCATCGGCTCGATGGGTTCCTCGGGCTTGCGCTTGCGCGTGCGCAGACGCATCAGCGCCTTGTTGACCACGATGCGGTGCAGCCACGTCGACAGCCGGGCGTTGCCCTCGAAGCGGTCGAGGGCCTTGAACGCCGAGATGAACGCCTCCTGCACGACGTCGCGGGCGTCCTCCTCGGAGCCGACGATGCGGCGAGCCACGGCCAGCAGCCGCGACGACGTGGTACGGACCAGCGTTTCGTAGGCGGCATCGGAGCCGGAGCGCAGGCCGGCCAGCAGCGCGGCCTCGGCCAAGTCGTCGGCAAGCGGGTCGGTCGCAGACTCCATTCGAGCGTGCGAGTGTACTACGCGCCCGGCCTGGCCGGCCGCTCGCTAGTCCTCCGGCGTCCCCGGGAGCAGCGGCTCGAGGTCCGGGGCCTGCGGCCCGTTCTCGGTGCACACGGCATACTTCGTCTCGCCGGCCCGGTACATGGCCACGCCGGCGTATTCGCCGCGGGCGTTGAGGGCGAAGAAGCGGATGTTGAAGTTGGGATTGCCGCGGGCGTTGAGCAGACGCTTTTCGATGGTGTTGGCCTTGATGCGCGTGAGCGCTTCCAGGCCGGCGTCCTTGGGCGACAGGCCGCGCCGCATCGCTTCCACGATGAGGAACGACGACAGGTTGTAAAGGTTGGCTTCGCCGCGTCCGGTGGACCCGGCCGCGCCGACGGCGTTGTCCACGTAGAGCCCGGCCCCGAGGATGGGCGAATCGCCCGTGCGCCCGGGAATCTTCCAGGCCAGGCCGCTCGTGGTGGTGACGCTGCAGATGTCGCCGCCGGGCGAGATGCCGCTGCAGTTGATGGTGCCCCAGAAGCTGCCCTCGCGAATGAGCCCGTCGCGCACCATCGAGCGGCCGGCGGCCAGCGCCCGCGACTCCCACGCCCGGGCGTCCAGCCCCGGGTCCTTCTGGTGCTTCGGGAGGGGCGTCCGCCCCTCGCCCTTGGGGTCGAGGTAGTGCTCGGGATCGACGCGGCGCTTCCACTCGAGCCACAGTTTCCGCGAGTTGTCGGTGTTGAGGTCGGGTTCGACGGCGAAGCCCAGGGTGCGGGCGAAGCGCTGGGCCCCCTCGCCGACGAGCAGGTGATGGTCGGTGTAGTCCATCACCGCGCGGGCCACGAGCGACGGCGTGCGCACGCCCTGGATGGCCGCCACCGCGCCGGCCCGCTTGAGCGGACCGTGCATGCACGAGGCGTCGAGCTCGACCACGCCGTCCGCGTTGGGCAGGGCCCCGTAGCCGATGCCGGTCTCGAGGGGATCGGACTCCGGGATGTTGACCCCGGCGATGAGCGCGTCGAGGACGTCCTTCCCTTCGGTGATCAGGCGGAAG
This sequence comes from uncultured Acidobacteriota bacterium, assembly GCA_963834325.1. Classification (GTDB taxonomy): domain Bacteria; phylum Acidobacteriota; class Vicinamibacteria; order Vicinamibacterales; family UBA2999; genus CADEFD01. The sequence continues at coordinate 408,016 of CAWIBL010000011.1, read as the reverse complement.
GCGCGGGCCACGCAGTTCTCGCTGCCGCCGTTCGTGAATTCGAAGCCGGAGTAGTCGGCAATGACGACCGGTTTGACGGTGCGCTGAAGGAGCAGCGCGGCCGACCGGGCCGGGGCGGCCTCCGCCGCGGCCGGGCGGGCCGTGACCGCCGCCAGCGAGGCGGTGGTGGACTTCACGAAATCGCGTCGGGTGATCATGGCGGAGCTCCTCGGTGGCGCGGACCGGCGACGAGGCATGCTACCGCAGGACGCCGACGCCGGGGGTCACTCGTGCTCGATGCTGGAGAGCGCCTCGGCCGCGGGCTCCTCGGTGTTCGGACGCCACAGCACCATCACCTTGCCGACGGTCTGTACCGAGGCCGCGCCGGTGCGGTCGCAGATGGCCGCAAATGCCGCCTTGCGCGCGTCGCGATCGGGACCGCCGGCGCGCACCTTGATGAGCTCGTGCGCCACGAGCGATCGCTCCACCTCGGCGATGACCGCGTCGGTGACGCCGCCGTGGCCGACGTGCACGACCGGCTCGAGGGCATGGGCGCGGGCCTTCAGGTGAACGCGTTCGCGGGCGGTGAGCGTGACCGGCATTCCCTCGATTGTAGCTGGCCTGCGCTCCGGGCCCCGGCCCTTTGCGCACGCCGGCTGCGGTCGGGCAGGTTCCGCCGGCGGCTCGCAGCCGTGATTCGTCCCGCCTGGTGGGCCACCGGACCCACGACGCTTGGTCCCGTCCGGCCAGGCGAGGCAGGATCAGCACGATCGGAGGCGGCGGATGCGCAGCTTGACAGTGACGGTGATGGCGACGGTGGCGCTGCTGGCGGCCTGGCCGGCGGCCTCCGGGGCGCGTCAGGCGGCCGGGCCAGCGTCGCCGCAAGCGGCGGCCGACGCCTTGCTCGCTGCCGACCGCGCCTTCTCGAGCGCCAGCGCCACGGTGGACGCGGTTACCGGGATGGCGGCGATGTTCGCCCCCGACGTCATCATGCCCGGCCCGCCCGGACGCCTGCATCGCGGTCTGGCCGAGGCCACCGCCGCGCTGCGCGCCAGTCCCGACACCGCTGGGGGCCGCGTCGAGTGGACGCCCGTCGGGGCGGGGCTGTCGGCCGACGGCGAACACGGCTTCACGTTCGGCTTCATGACGCTGCGGCGCCAGGACGGCACCCACCTTCCCCTCAAGTACATGTCCTACTGGGTGAAGGGCGCGGCCGGATGGCGCGTGGCCGGCTACAAGCGCGCGCGGCGGCCCGAAGGCGACGTGGCCACCACCCCGGTGACGCCGCTCCTGCCGGCGACGCTGGTGCCGCCGACGCGGGTCCCGGCGCGGCTCGAGGCGCTGCGCCAGGGCCTGCGCGAAGCCGAGCGGGCCTTCTCCGACGAGGCGCAGCAAGTGGGACTAGGGGCCGCGTTCACCAAGTGGGGCAGCCCCGCCGCGGTCAACATGGGCGGCCCGGACAGCCCGGGCTACGTGATTGGCAACGCCGCCATCGGCGCGGCCGTGGGCGCCGGCGCCCCGACCACGTCGAGTCCGGTGGCGTGGTCCACCGACGTCGCCCTGGTGGCGTCGAGTGGCGACCTGGGCATCTCGTTCGGCCACATCCGGCCCAACGGCCGGCCGGCTGACGGCGCGACGCCGCACGGCTCAGCCGTTCTTCACCATCTGGCACCGCGCGAGCGCGACGGCGCCGTGGCGCTACGTCGCCGAGTAGCCGCTGGCGGCGTCTCACCGCGGACGTCCCGCGCGCCCCGTCGGTCCCGGGCCTCGCCGGGCGTGGACCGCGGGCGGCTAGGGTGCGACGGCGCCGAGCACGATGCGGACCTCGTGCGTCCGGCCGTCGTCGCGGAGCGGCAGCGCCGCGGCGTCCATGAGCACGCCGTCGATGGTCGCCGAGCGGACGCCCCGGCACTGTCGGTCGGGGTTGGTCACGACGATCTCGTAGACCGTGCCGCCGACCGTCCAGGTGATGTCGTAGCCGGGCCAGGTCGACGGGATGCACGGGTCGATGCTGAAGGTCGCCCCGCGCCGCCGCAGGCCGAGCATGCTCTCGACGCCGGTGCGATACAGCCACGAGGCCGAGCCGGTGTACCAGCTCCACCCGCCCCGCCCGGCGTGGGGCGCGCGGGCGTAGACGTCGCCGGCCACCACGTAGGGTTCGGCCTGGTAGCGGTCCACCCCGGTGGGCGTCGCGCGTGTGGTTGACCGGGTTGAGCATGTGGAACAGCTCGGCCACTTCGTCGCCGCTGCCCAGCCGCGCCAGGGCCATCACGACCCAGGCGGCGGCATGCGTGTACTGGCCGCCGTTCTCGCGGATGCCGGGCGGGTAGCCCTTGATGTAGCCCGGCTCCTGCGCCGACTTGTCGAAGGGCGGCTCGAGCAGCAGCAGCAGCTTGGCGCGCCGCGCCACCAGCGAGGCGCGCACGGCGTCCATGGCCCGTTCGGCGTAGCGCTGCGGCACGGCCCCCGACAACACCGCCCACGACTGGGCGATCGAGTCGATCCGGCACTCGTCGTTCTGTGCCGATCCGAGCGTCGTGCCGTCGTCGTAATAGCCGCGGCGATACCATTCGCCGTCCCAGGCTCAGTTCGAGGTGGCCGGCCAGGCGCGTCGGCCTCGTCGCGGTAACGGCTGGCGCGGGCGACCTCGTGGCGCGCGTCGCACAGATCGCGCGAAGTCGGACAGGACGACGTGCAGGAAGAAGCCGAGCCACACGCTTTCGCCCCGGCCCGCGGTGACCGACGCGGTTCATGCCGTCGTTCCAGTCGCTGGCGCCGATGAGCGGCAGCCCGTGCGATCCGGCCGTGGTCCCGCGGTCGATGGCCCGCAGGCAGTGCTCGAAGAGCGTGGCGTCCTCGGCCGCGATCGCCGGCAGGCCGTAGGCCTCCTGCTCGCCCTCGTGCAGGAGCGGCGCCGGTGAGGAAGGTCACGCGCTCCTCGAGAACCGCCGTGTCGCCGGTCGACGCGCACGTACTCGGCCACCGACGAACGGCAGCCACAGCAGGTCGTCCGAGCACCGGCTGCGGAGGCCGTGTCCGGCCGGTTCGTGCCACCAGTGCTGCACGTCGCCTTCGACGAACTGCCGGCGAGGCGGCGCGGAGCAGGTGCGCGCGGGCCAGGTCGGGCCGCGTCAGCAGGAGCGCCATCACGTCCTGCAGCTGGTCGCGGAAGCCGAAGGCGCCGCCCGGCTGGTAGTAGCCGCCGCGGGTCCAGAGCCGGCAGCTGATCGCCTGGTAGAGCAGCCAGCGATTCACCAGGGCGTCGAACGAGTCGTCGGGCGTGCGCACGCTGCACCGCGTCGAGCGATCGTGTCCCAGGCGGCGCGCCCGCGGGTCAGGCGCGTGGCCGGCGGCCTCGAGCGTGCCGTGCCGCGCGATCAGCTCGCGCGCATGCGCGCGGTCCTCGCCCTGCCCGAGCAGGAACAGCAGCGTCTGCGATCTCGCCGGGCGCCAGGACGACGCGCACCTGGAGCGCAGCGCACGGGTCGAGACCGGCGCCGACGCGGCCCGACAGGGCCACCTGCGGTCGAGCGCCGGCGGCGCCGTGATGCTGCCGTTGCGGCCGATGAACGATCGCGCGATCGCCGGTCACCGACGCCGGCGGATGGCTGGCGTGCGCGAAGGCCACGTGGCGGCCGAACGTCTGGTTGTAGGCGTTGCGGGCGCACACGGCGCCGGTCGTCGGCGTCCACGTCGGTCACGACGTGCAGGTGCTCGCCGTCGCGCGGCGGCCCGAGCATCCACTCGTTGTAGGCGAACACGCTGAGCGTGGCGCGGCGTCGTCCCGTGGTTGGTCAGGGTCAGCACGCGAGAACTTCACCGGATCGTCGGCGTCGACGAACACTTCGAGCTCGTGGGCGAGGCCGTGCGCGCACGCGCGTGAACCGGGTCAGCCCGGCCATGTGCTCGACGACGACGCGGTCGCCGCTCGGCGCGCGGCAGCGGCCCCGGCGTCGGCGACCAGCATTCGCCGGTGTCGTCGTCGCGCACGAACAGCGCCTCGGCCGTGTGGTCGGTGACCGGATCGTTGGCAAACGGCGTGAGGCGATTCTCGCGGCTGTTGCCGGTCCAGGTGTGCGCCGCGCCCGACGCCGTGACGATCGTGCCGAAGCGCGGGTTGGCGATCACGTTGACCCACGGCATCGGCGTCTCGGCGGCGCCCTCGAGCGACGATGACGTAGGTCCGGCCGTCGTCGGCGAAGCCGCCGAGGCCGTTGGCCAGCGTGAGGTCGGGCACGGCCGCCGTCGCCAGCGACCCGCTCCGCGGCGGGAGCCGCGGTGGGCGACGAGCGACGGTTCCGGTCGGGCGCAGCGCGTCCGGCCGGTCGAGCTGCGATCGCAGGTCGCCGGCATCGCCGCGCAGCACCGCCGTGGCCACCGCCTGCGAGCAGCACGCGATCGGCCTGGCCCATCTGATCGCGCCCGCAGCAGGTAGGCGCCGCCGGGCCGGTGCTGCCACGCGCTCCACGGGCCGTCGTCGAGCACCGCGGCGAGCTGCGCCGTGCATCTCGTCGAGATAACTGGTCGGATGCTCGTTGACGATCACGACATCGGCGCTCAGGCCCTTGAGGCGCCAGTACTCCTGCGCCTGCAGCACCTGGCGCACCAGCGGCACGCCGGTCGTCGCCGACGACGCGCACGAGCAGGATGGGCAGGTCGCCGGAGATGGCGTGCGGCCACAGGCCCGGCCTGGCCCAGCTCGTTGGCGGCTATCGCCTGCGGGTCGGCGCGCGAGCGAGCGGTCGGTGCCGAACACGCGCGAGGCCAGCCGCTCGAACAGCACGCGCCTCGTCGGCCGAGATGCCCAGGTGGCGCAGCGTGCTCTGGGCGTGAGTCATGGCCAGCGCGAAGGTGCGGGTGGTGGCGCTCGGGTCGTGGTACTTGCGCGCCAGGGCCACGGCCGTCTCGCGGTCGGCGGCCATGCCGGTGGCGAAGGACAGGCGCACGGTGGCGCCCGGCGGCACGCCGGATGCGCTGGCGCAGGCTGACGATCGGATCGAGCACGATGCCGGTGGTGCCCGAGAGCGCGCGTCCGTCGAGCGCCTGCGGGCGCGCCGGTGGTGCGGCCGCGGCCGAGGAAGCGCGCGCGGTCGGTTTCCCACTCGAGCGGTCCCTGGCGGCGGGCCGCTCGAGGCTGAGCGTGTGGAACAGCCCAGGCGCCCGATTCGTCCGGGCCGCGCGGCCGGCGGCGGCACAGCAGCGCGGCGCTGTCGGCCAGATACTCGGTCTCGACGAAGAGCTTGCCGAAGGCGGGGTGGGCCAGGTCGGCGGCGGCCGCGGTCAGCACGATCTCGGCGTAGCTGGTGACGTCGATCTCGCGGATGCGGGTGCCGTGGTTGCGCACGGTGAGGCGCCGCACCTCGACGTCGTCCTCGGTCGACACGGCGACGTCGAGCACGGTCGAGATGTCGTCGTCGCGGCGGCGGAAGGTGGCGCGTTCGGACGAGAAGGTCACCACGTACTCGTCGGGCTCGCAGCCGCGTGGGCTGGTAGGCGGCCGACCACACCGTCGCCGCTGCGCACGTCGCGCAGGTAGACGAACTGGCCGTCGGCGTCGCGGGTGGCGTCGCGGCGCCAGCGCGTCACCGGCAGGCCGCGCCAGACGCTGGCCCCGCCGCCGGCGTTGGTCAGCGAGGTGACGTAGCGGCCGTTCGACAGGAACTGCGTGTGCGGGCGCGACGGTGTGCGGCGTGCGGAAGCTGCGCGCCGGCACCGACGAGACCGGGCCGGCCACGTGCATCTCGTCGCTGGGCCGCGGCTCGATCGGCGCCACGCCGCGCGGCACCCGCTCCTGCAGCAGCAGCTCGGTGGCCTGCACGCGCGGGTCGGCGTGGAAGCGCGCGACCATCCGGTCGCCGAGCAGGGCGTTGGCCAGGGCCACGAGCGTCATGCCCTGGTGATGCGCCATGTAGGTCGGCCACGACCACGCCCGGCGGCGGCCTCGCCCGGGCCGAGCGCGTCGGGGCCGCGGTGCGTGTAGTCGATGGCGTCGTAGAAGCCGTAGCGCGCCGTCGAGGCCCGACCGTCGCCAGGCGGCGGAGGTTCGCGGTGGCCGCCGCCGGGATCGACGGCCATGGCCAGCGCCGTGGCGTAGGGCGCGACCACCAGCTCGTCGCCCAGGCCGCGCTTCAGGCCGAGCCCGGGCACGCCGAACGCCTTGTACTGGTAGGTGCCGTGGCGGTCGACGAGGTTGTAGGCCGACTCCGAGATGCCCCACGGCACGCCGCGCGGCGTCGCCGTAGTCGATCTGCCGCCGCACGCACCAGCCGGCACGAGGCGTCGAGCAGCGTCTTCGGGTAGCTGCGCATCAGCAGCAGCGGCATCAGGTACTCGAACATCGTCGCGCTCCACGACAGCAGCACCGGGGCGCCGCGCACGCTCGTCACCGGCCGCCCGAGGCGGAACCAGTGCACTTCGGGCACGTCGCCCTTGGCGATGGCGATGAAGCTGGCGAGCCGCGCTTCCGAGGCCAGCAGATCGTAGAACGACGGCGTCGAGCCGGCCCGGGTCCTCGGCGTCGGCGCAGGCGGTAGCCGATCGAGAAGAGCTGCCGCTTCGGCTCGAGCAGGAAGCGGAAGTTCATGGCGTCGACCAGCGCCGCGGCGCGGGCCGCCAGCGTCCGGCGCCAGCTCGCGCAGGCCCGACGGCCAGCGCGATGAGCGCGCCGGCGAGGTTGCCGCTGTCGACGGTGGAGACGTAGCGCCGGCAGCAGCGGCGCCAGCGTGCGGGTGTCGTACCAGTTGAGCAGGTGGCCCTCGTGGCGCTCGCAGCCCCTCGACCGGTCGTCGAGCGTCTCGTCGATGCGGCGCGACGAGCTCCGGCGGTGTCGATGAAGCCGAGGTCGTGGGCGGCCAGCGTCGCCAGCAGGCCGAGCCCGATGTTGGTCGGCGACGTGCGGTGCGCGATGACCTGCGTCCGGGATGCATCTGCACGTTGTCGGGCGGCAGGAAGTGGTCCTCGGCGGTCGACGAACGCGTCGAAGTAGGCCCAGGTCTCGCGCGCGCCACGTCGAGCAGATAGGCGCGATCGGCGGCCGGCAGCGGCGCCCGCGCGGCGGCGATCGGCCGGCTCAGCGCGCAGGCGATCCACGGCGCGGCGATCCACAGCAGCGAGCACCGGCGCGGCCACGGTCAGCGCCGCCGGCCGCACGGACCAGCGATCGGCGACCAGCGTGAGCAGCGGCCAGCGCCGGGCTCGCCGCCATGCCGCGGACGAACGCGCGCGGCGTCCGGCCGCGCCGCCGCGCGCGGCGCTGGCCGCGGCCGTCTCCCACTCGAGCAGCCGGCGCTGCGTGACGACCAGGCGGATCAGCGTGATGCCGATGGCGTGCACGCGCTCGCTGGCCTCGTGGGCCATGAAGGCGAGCTGCAGGCCCAGCCGGGCCGCGGCCGCCTGCGAGGTCCTCGAAGCGCCTCGCGCAGGAACAGCCGCCACGCACTGGCCGCGGCGCGGCCCGCGCAGCACCTCGAGGGCGCCGGTGGCGAGCGGGAACGACCAGCGCCGCCAGCGCGATCGGCGGTCCAGGCCGACGGATGCCCGGGCAGCACGGTCCAGCCGAGCACGAGCAGCAGCAGCGTGGCCGGCGGCAGCAGGCTGCGGCGCAGGTTGTCGAGGATCTTCCAGCGCGCGATGCAGCGGCAGGCGGTTGCGCGCCGGCCCGCCGCGCGACGGCACGACCGGGAAGAGCCACCACAGGATCTGCCAGTCGCCGCGCACCCAGCGGTGCTGGCGCCGCGCGTGCGCCAGCACGCTGGACGGGTAGTCGTCGACGACCTCGACGTCGGTCACGAGCGCGGTGCGCGCGTAGAGCCCTTCGAACAGGTCGTGCGACAGCAGCGCGTTCTCGGGCACGCGGCCCTCGAGCGCCGCCGTGAAGGCGTCGACGTCGTAGAGGCCCTTGCCGGTGAAGATGCCTTCGCCGAAGAGGTCCTGGTAGACGTCGGACACGGCGGTCGTGTACGGGTCGACGCCGGTGTGGCCGGCGTAGATGCGCGCGAAGAGCGACCCGGCGGCGCTGGCCATGGTCACGCTGACGCGCGGCTGCAGGATGCCGTAGCCGGCGGTCACGCGGCCGAGCGCGCGGGTCGAAGACGCGGCCGGTTGCAGCGGGTGCGCGATGATGCCGATCAGCCGCCGGGCCGCGTCGCGCGGCAGGCGCGTGTCGGAGTCGAGCGTGATGCAGTAGCGCACCGACGGGCAGGACGCTCGAGCTCGCCGACCTGCGTCGAGAAGCTGGTGTCGGTGGCGCCGCGCAGCAGCCGATTGAACTCCTCGATCTTGCCGCGCTTGCGCTCCCAGCCGATCCACGCCTGCTCGCCCTCGTTCCACTGCCGCTCGCGGTGGAAGAGGAAGAAGCGGTCGGCGTGGCTCGGCGCCGTACTTCGCGTTCAAGCCCTCGATGCCGGCGCGCGGCGCGCTCGAGCAGGGCGGCGTCGTCGGGCGCGTCCAGCGTCGCTCGTGTCGGCGAAGTCGCTGAGGATGGCGAAGTGGATGCGCGGGTCGAGGTTGCCGAGCGCGAGCACCTCCATGTGCTCGAGCAGCGCGTCCACGCCGGGCAGGCTCGTCAGCATCGTCGGGACGATCACCATCGTCCGCGCCGTCTCCGGCACGCCGTCGGCGAAGTCGAGGCGCGGCAGCCGGCGCGGGCCGACCAGGCGCACGACCACGTGCTGCACGAAGGCGATGGCGAGGTCGCTGGCCGGCAGCAAGCGCCAGCAGCGACGGCGAGCGCCTGCACGAGCGGCGAGCGCGCCGGACTGGCGCGGCGTAGGCGCCCGCGCCGGCCGTCACGAGCCGCGGTGCCGACGGCGATGCTGCCCAGGTAGAGCGCCGGCGGCGGAGCCGAGCAGCAGGCGGCGGACGCGCTCGGCCAGCGCGCGGCTGGTAGGCCGAGATCGGCCTCGAGATCGGCGCGGCCCCGGTCGACGAGGTGATAGCCGACGTGCGCGGCGCGATCGGCCGCGCGGCGGCGCTCGCGATCCGGCGGCCGTGGCCTGGCGCGCGGTCTCGACCGCCTTCAGCGCCACCCGCACCTGCGCCTCGCCGGTCGGTTCGGCCAGCTGCTCGACGGCCTGGCGCTGCTGGTCGCGGCTCAGGAAGTCCATCCGCGCGTAGGCGCCGGCGGGATCGCGCTGCAGCACCTGCTCGACCAGGCTGACCGATTCGAAGAAGTCCTGCCAGTCGAGCGTCGCGCACAGCCGCAGGCTGGTGATGGCGTTGGCGACCGACACCTGGGCCACCCCTGGCGCTGATGCTCGTCGCGCACCGTCTCTTCGGCGGTCGTGTGCCGCGCGGCGAGGGCGTCGTCGACGGCCGACGCGGATGGCCGGCAGGCGCACGCCGTACTCGCGCATGCGGTGCAGCAGCTGGACGATGAAGGCGGGATCCGTCTGGGCCGGCGGCGGGCGGCCGCGGCCGTGCCCTCGGCGCTGGCCGCGATGTAGCGGTCGGCGGCGAGGCGCGCGGCGCGCGCCGCCAGCAGTTCGTCGGCGAGACGGCGCAGGTTCTCGATGAGGGCCAGCTTGAGCATGCTCGGCCAGGCCCACAGCTCGCCGATCGTGAGCGGCGCGACGCGCTGGTAGCTGTTCAGGAACAGCGCCAGGCTGCTGGCGCGTCGAGGCGGCTGTCGCTGTGCCGCACGAGCTCGACGGCCATCGCGTAGATGCGGGCCTGGCCGGCGTGCTCGCGCGAGGCCAGCGCCGGCAGCGTGCGCGAGTAGGCGCGCGGCAGGTTGCGGCTGATGTCGGCGATCTCGGCGGTGACGAGGTGGAAGTTGTCGAGCAGCCAGTCGGCCGCCGGGCCGACGAAGCGGCCGGCGCGGACGTCGTCGGCGAGGCGTCGTAGGCCACCCGCAGCACGCGCACGTTGTCCTCGAAGCGCGGATGCGTGTCGCGGGCGCGGCGCCGCGGATTGGGATCGAGCGTGAGGCTGGCGGCCAGCGCCAGGGCCCGGTAGTCGAGGGCCTCGATGCTGAGCAGCTCGTCGCGGAAGGGCCTGGTGTCGGAGGCGGGCCGCCGGCCGAGCCAGGAAGAAAGGCGCGCCAACGGCGCTACCGGGCCTTTGCCGCCGCCGGCCGTCCCACCAGGGCCAGGCGCGCGAGCGCCTCGGCCTTGCGGTCGGCAGCCGCGGGCACGGCCGCGCCCTCCGTCGGGGCGGGCGCACGCCAAGCGAGAACGGCAGTGAGGCGTGGTTGTGACGTGCCGAGGGTCGAGTCGTTCACGAGCACTCCGCGGATGTGCTCTGGAGAGACTGACGGCCCGAATAGCCGCGCTGCTCAGTAAAGCGGGACGCCTTCGAGTATACGTCGGCGCCGGTCTACGCCGCGGCTGAGGCGGCGCGGCCGTCGATGGGCAGGCGCAGGTAGAAGGTCGTGCCGGCCCCGCTCTTGACGTCGAAGGTGATGTCCCCGCCGTGCCCGTCCACGATGATCGCCCGGGCGATGGCCAGCCCCTGGCCGCGGCCCTTGCCGTCCGGCTTGGTCGTGAAGAACGGCTCGAACACGTTGGGCCGGATGGCTTCGGGAATGCCGCCGCCGGTGTCGTCGATGGCGATGACGACGTGCCGCCCGTCTTGCCACGTCCGCACGCCGATCCGACCGCGCGCCTCGGTGCCGCGCACGCGCTCGGCGATGGCGTGCGCCGCGTTGACGACGATGTTCACCACGGCCCGGTTCACTTCGCCGCCGTGGCAGGTCACCGCCGGCAGCGGGGCCAGGCCGACCACGACGTCGGCGACGTAGCGGTACTCGTTGCGCGCCACGATCAGCGTGTTCCGGAGCGAGTGGTTGAGGTCCACCGCCGCCATCTCCTTCGCGTCGGGATGGGCGAACTCCTTCATCGAACGGACGATGGTCGCCACCCGCTCGAGGCCGTCGATCGACAGCGTCAGCGCCTGCGGCACCTGCTCCAGCAGGTAGTCGAGGTCGGCCGCGCGTCCGGCGGCGGCGAGTTCGTCGCGGGCGTCGGCCAGCGCGTCGAGGGTCGGGACGTCGAGCGCGGCGCGATAGCGCGCGATGAGGGGCAGCAGGTCGTCGAGGCTCGCGTTCAGGAAGCGCAGGCAGTCGCCCACGAACTGCACCGGCGAGTTGATCTCGTGGGCCACGCCGGCGGCCAGCCGGCCCACCGACTCCAGCTTCTGGGCCTGCTGCAGGGCCCGCTCGAGGCGCCGCTGCGCGGTGACGTCGAAGGTGATGCCGCGCAGGACGACCGAGGTGTCGCCGGGGGCCGGCCGGGCCCCGACGATGGAGCGAACCGAGGCGAATTTGCCGCCGCCAGAGTGGATGCGGAACTCGGTTTCCAGCCCCTCGGGCAGCGTCCCGGCGGCCAGCGCGGCGAACTGGCCGCGGACCCGGTCGCGATCGTCGTTGTGCACCTGGGTCCACACGTCCACGTTGTCGAGCGCGTCGTCGATGGGATAGCTCACGAAGCGCGCCAGCTGCGGCGAGATGTAGCGGAACCTCAGCGAGGCCCCGTCCATCTCCCACGGGATGGCGCTCGTCGTCTCGACCAGCGTGCGGTAGCGGTCGAGGCTGGCCTGGAGCGTCGCGGCCATGGCCGCGACCTGCTCTTCGGCTTCCTTGCGGCCGGTGATCTCGATGACCGTGCCTTCGATGATCTCCGGGTGGCCGTCGCCCCCGTCGACCAGGCTGGCGCTCTCGATGACCCAGACGAGACGTCCGTCGCGGCGCTTGAGCTGGTGTTCGAAATCGGGGAGGGAGCGCGTGACGCGCAACCGCTGCAGCCAGCGCTCGCGTTCCGCGTGCGCGGCGAAGAGGTCGAGCGCGTCACGGCCCAGCATCTCGTCGACCGAGGCAAAGCCGAGGATGCGCGCCAGCGCCTGGTTGCCGTCGATGAGGCGGCCATCGAGCGTGCTCTGGTAGACGCCGGCCAGGCTGCGGTTGAAGAGCAGGCGGTAGCGTTCCTCGCTGTGACGCGCCGCCACGACCTGCGCCGACAGCCGTGAGTCGGCGCGCGCCGACAGCACCGCCAGGGCCAGGACCATGGCGGTGACGGCGAAGACGCCGAACGTGCCGAGGGCCGAGACGCTCACCGCCTGCCCCACGTCGCCGTGCACCGCGCCGGCCGAGAAGGTGGCGGCGGCCATGCCGGTGTAATGCATGCCGGCCACCGCCGCGCCCATCACCACCGCGGCGCCGAGCTTGGCCGGCGCGAGCGGCCGGGCCTCGCGGCGGAGATAGAAGGCGATGCGCAGGGCCGCCCACGACACCAGCACCGCCACCGCCACCGACATGGCGACGGTAGGCAGGTCGTAGTGGTGCAGGCCCTGGAAGCGCATCGCCTCCATGCCCACGTAATGCATCGCGGCGATGCCCGAGCCCATCACCACGCCGCCGGCCGCCGCCGTATCCGGCGACAGCTTGGCGCGGCTCACCAGGCCCAGCGCGACGCCAGCGGCAAAGACCGCCGCCAGCCACGAACACAGCACCGTCGGCACGTCGTACCAGACCGGTACCGGCAGTTCATAGGCGAGCATGCCGAGGTAGTGCATCGACCACACGCCGGTGCCCATGCTGAGGGCTCCGCCCAGCCACCAGCGGCGCCGCGTGCGCCCTGTCGCCGTGGTGACGCGGCTCGACAGGTCGAGGGCCACGTAGGCCGCCGCCGACGCCATCACGACGGAGAGCAGCACCAATCCCGGGTTGTAGTGACCGCTCACCGGCAAACCTCGTCTTGCGCCGGCGGGCCGATCCGGCCCGCCTCCAGCCCGCGCGGCAGTGCCGGCCAGACTTCGGCCCGCGCCCCGCCCTAGTGCAATCGACCGCTGCGACGCACAGTTGAGGCCGGCGGTGTCGTTACGGTGGGGTGCAGGGGCCGAGGAGGGAGATGGGCGTGAAGTTCAGAGCAATTGCACGACGGCCAGGGCCGCCACCGCGCCGGCCGTGACCAGCGCCAGCTCCGCCCGGTCGCGGACGAAGGCGATGCCGGCGAGCAGGAAGGCGGCGCCCAGGGCGAGCGCGGCCCAGTAGACTTCGTCGGCTCCTTCTTCGATGCCACCGCGCGACATCTTGCGCACCGCGTCGATGATGGTCACCGCGATGTCGACGTCGCGCTCGCGGTCGAGTTCCATGTAGCGTCCGCCGCCTTCGCCGGCGATGGCGGCCAGCGACTCGCGATCGAGCCGTGAATAGACCGGGACGACCACCTTCTCCGGCGTGTCGGAGGGCGGCTCGGGGATGAAGCCGCCGTTGCTGGTGCCCACGCCGACCACGAACACCGGCACCTGCTCGGCGCGCGCCGTCTGCAGCGCCCGCTGCACCTCGCCGCTCCACGCCTGGCCGTCGGAGAGCAGCAGGAACGCCTTGGCGTTCACCGACTTGCGCTTCATGATCCGCTCGTCCTGAGCCAGCAGCTTCAGGCCCCACGAGATGCCCATCTCGATGTTCGTGTCCCACGAGGCGTCGTCCTCGGCGCGGAACGGCGGCTCCTCGAGGTGATCGATGAAGAAGAAGAAGGTGTTGGGATCCTTGGTGAGCCGCACCTGCGGCGTCGCGATGCGGGCAAAGGAGGTCATGGCGATGCGGTCGCCGTCCCAGCGCATGCTCTCGGCCAGGGCGCGCAGGAAGCGCATCGAGCGCTTCCACCGGTCGCCGGTGACGTCGGTGACCCGCATCGACGTCGAGCCGTCCTGGAGGATGACCAGGTCGATGCCGGCCCGGCGCACGCGCGTGGTCACGACCTGCGGCCGGGCCAGGGCCAGGATCACCGACGCCGTGGCCCCGAGCAGGCACAGCCAGAACAGCAGCCCGCCAAAGGTCGAAAAGGTCTCGCGCACCGGCACGGCCCGGTGGCGCAGGTAGCGGCGCACGTCGGCCCGGCGGCGGACGACCTGCCAGATCCACACGACCAGCAGCGCGGCCGGGGCTGCGAGCAGCCACAGGTAGTCGGGCTGACCGAACTTCAGCGCCTGCCAGTCGACGGAGGGGAGCGTCATGCTCGTGGTGCCTTACCTTGCCGGTCGGTGCCTGCCGGGCCGCGTCAGCCGCGGCGCTTGCGCTGTTCGCCTTCGCTGGCGCCCTGCGGCAACTGCTTGCGTTCGTCGGGGCGCATCGGCACCACGACCTTGAACTGCTTCATCTCGGCCCCCTCGGGCGGCGCGCCCGGCGTGCCGTGCAGCGTCGGGCCGGCCGGCAGGTCGCCGGCCAGACCGGCCGTCGGCGGTTCGGGGAAGACCGGCTGCTTGCTCTGCGCGAAGCTGGCCCGCACGCGCGAGACGAACTCGTAGTTCCAGGCCGCCGTCTCGTCGCCGGGATTGGCCCGCACGACATCGGCGTAGCCGCGCACGATGTCGTCGATCCGCTTCACGGCCGCGGCCTGATCGACCGAGAGCTGCGCCGCGCGGTAGGCGGCGTGGGCGCCCAGCTCGAGCACCACCGGATCGGTTTCCGCCAGCGCCCCGGCGGCGTCGCGTTCGGGCGTGAGCCGCCCGTAGGCGCCCAGCCAGTAGCGCGTCGTCGCCTGCTGCTCGCGCAGCGACGAGAGCAGCGACTGCGACAGCCGCGGCACCACGGCGCCGTCGGCGGCCTCGGCCCGCAGCGCCTCGTAGGAACTCTCGAGATCGCCGTAGCGCAGCGTGAGCAGCGTCTGCTGCGCGTCGGCCGTCCGCGCCTCGAGCTGCGAGGCGCCGAAGAGCACGCGCCCGCCGACCACGAGCGCGGCCGCCACCACGAGATAGCCAATCACCGATTTCATCACGTTCTCCTACGGAAACGTCCGGAACTGCGGCGCCATGAGGCGCAAGGCGGCGGCCAGCGTCCACAACGCCACCGCCGCCAGGGCGTAGGGGGCGAAGCGCGGCAGACGGGCGCTGTACTCTTTCACGTCGACGGTGCCGGCCGAGAGCCGGTCGATGTCGCGGATGGCGCGCAGCACCGCCGCCTCGTCGACGGCGGTGTAGAAGCGGCCGCCGGTCTTCTGGATGGCCCGCTGCCACATCGCGTCGGGCAACTTCGAGTTGCCCTTGCTGATGCGCACGAAATAGACCGGCACCTTGGCCTTGACCGCGTCGGTCAGCACCTCGTCGATGTTGCGGCCCGATTCGGTGACCTCGGCATCCTCGCCGTCGCTGAAGATCACCATCAGGTTGCCCGAGGCGTCGAGGAAGTCGAAGGCCCGGAACAGCGCCACCGCCTGCTCGACGGCCTGGGCGATGACCGTGCCGCGGTCGGGGAAGTTCTCCCACTCGCCCATGTTGCCGATGAGCGAGAGGCTGAGCAGGATGTTGTCGTAGTCGGTCGTGAACGGGGTGATGACGTAGGCGGTGTCGGCAAACTCGATGAGCGACACGAGGTCGCGGTACTGCCCTTCCATGCGCAGGCGCACGAAGCGCTCCGCCGCGGCCACCGACGTGAAGAAGGTGGCTTCCATCGGCGCGTCGCTGGTGGTCAGCGTCCGCGAGGCAAACGGCGCCAGCATGCTCGACGAGCCGTCGATCATCAGGCTGATGCGGCGGCCGGGGCGGGTGACCTCGCGGCGCGAGAGCGGCGTGGCCGGATCGGCCAGGGCGATGGCGAAGAGCGGCAGGCCGGTCAGCATCAGGATGAGCGGAATGTGACGCAGGGCCGGGGTCCACGAACGGACCCAGTCGCCGAGGACGGCCGGCAGCACGACGTGCCCGCGGCCGGGCGTGCGGGTCACGACCGAGCGCACCACCAGGGCCACCAGGCCGATGCCCACGAGCGCCAGGACGATGAGCAGCGCCAGGTCCTTCTCGCCGAAGACGAGCTCCGAGAGGCGCACGCCGTCCCAGTCGGCGCGGGCGCGCTCCACGAAGCGCGAGACGGCGGCAAACAGTCTCACGCGCGGCCTCTCCAGGTGGCCACGGCGCCGACGAACCGGCGCCAGCGCACGACCGGCCAGGTGTGCTTGAGGGCCAGGGAGCTGGCCAGCGGGCCGGCGGCGCTGACGGCCTGGTCGAGCGCGCTGTCGTCGAGCGGGGCCCGGCCGAAACGCGACGCGGTGAGCGCCAGCAGGCCGTCACGCACGATCTGGATGGTGCCGTTGGTCTCGGCGTAGGGGGCCAGGTCGTGCGGGGTGACCGCGGCCGACACCAGCGCGTGGCGCCGGCGGAGCAGGCCCTGGCTGAGCGCGATGTGCCCGCCCTGGGCATGCTGGGCGAGCCCTTCCGATTGGGCCGCGGGCCGGCCGATGGCGTAGCTGGCCACGATGCGCAACGCCGCCGAGGCGCGAGCGATGAGCGCGTCGGTCCAGCCGGCGGTCCGGCGTTCGCGCGACACGGCGGCCAGCTCGCGGCCGGCAGCCCTGCAGGACGGCGGGCCCCGACACGGCCGTGACCCGGGCAGCGGCCGGGGCGCGCATGGCGGTATACATCCGCACCAGGCCGAGCGCGGCCACGCCCACGGCGAGCGCGTAGAGGAACCAGCCGCTCATGCCCAGGGCGCGGGAGCGGAAGCGCCGCGTCTCCAGGTCGGCGAAGGTCATCGCCGTGGTGTCGCGGATGTCGCGGGCGTCGCCGGCCACGAGCGAGAGCACGCGGATCGACAGGGCCGGCAGGCCGTAGACCTGGTCGCGTCCCTGCGAGGTCGTGCCGTCGGCGGTGGAGGTGTCCATCCGGTAGCCGATCGACAAGCCGGCCAGGCGCACGTCCTGGCCGAAGGCGGTGTCGTTCAGCAACCGCAGCTGGTAGGCGTACTGGAAGAAGCGGCGCGATCCGGTGACCACGTCCTCGCCGGCGGCGCCGCCGAGCACGTCGAAGGGCGGCAGGGCCATCACCGTGTGGTCGAGGCGCGAGCGGTCCACGACCGCCCGGGTGGACGCCGCTTCGAGGACGGCGCAGGTGAGCACGGCCTCGAACGGCTCGCCCATGCGGATCGACGCGCGGTCGGTGCGCCACCAGCAGCGCACCGGATCGGCTTCCACGGTCGAGACCGGCGGCGGGGTCTGGGCGCCGGCGGCGAGCGGCAGGGCCACGAGCAACGCGGCCACGGCCGCGACGGCAATCGATCGAATCATCGTTTCCTCAGTCGGCGCTCGACCGCGAACTCGGCCAGCGCGATGTCGCTCTTGGTGTCGTTCAGATCCAGCCGCAGCACGTCCAGGCCGGCCGTCCGGGCCAGGGTGGCCACGTGGTCCTGCCAGCCGCGCACCTTCTCGGCCATGCCCCGCAACTGGCCGCGCGAGACCACGCGCGAGCGCCCGGTCTCGACGTCTACCGCTTCCACCCAACCGGCCGACACCGACGGCAGCCGGTAGGCGAAGGTGGCGTCGACGATGACCAGGAACACGTCGTGCTGCGCGTTGACCCGCGCCAGCTCCGACAGCACCGGGTCGATGTCGTCGAACAGGAAATCGGAGACCACCGGGACCAGGGAGGTCTTGCGCATGAAGCCCGAGAGCGAGCCGCTCAGGCTGCCGAGGCTCTTCAGCTCCTCGAGGCCGCGCTGGTGCTGGTAGGCGTCGAGGCAGTGGATGACCTGGTTCTTGCCGACCCGCGGGCGGATCGCCTGGAGCTGCTCGAAGCCGCCCTGGAAGGTGATGAGCCCGAAGGTGTCCTGGAAGAACACGGCCGACATGCCGATGGTGGCGATGGCGCGGGCCACGGCGTGCGCGATGAGCACGTTGCCGCGCGCCGCGGCCGGGCCGGCCACCCCCTCGGGCAGCGCGTCCACGCCGCAGCGGGTCGAGCGCGAGTGATCGGCCACGACGACCACGCCGGCCGTCGACGGCTGCTCGAAATCGCGCACCACGAGCGGCGCGAAGTTGGTGAGCGACGACTGCGCCCAGTCGATGTGTTCGAAGCGGTCGCCGGCTTCCCAGCCGCGCAGCCCGACGAAGTCGAAGCCGTTGCCGTGGAAGAGGCTGCGGTGCTCGCCGAGCGTGAACTCGCGCATCCGCTTCAGGATGACGAGCTCGATCTCGCTGATCTCGGAGAGATTGACGAGTGGCGCGATCTCCTGTTCCCGGGTTCTCATGGAATCGGCACCCGGGCCACCACGTCCTTCACCACCGATTCGGCGGTCAGGCCGTGGCTGGCCGCATGCGGGCCGAGCCAGATGCGGTGGCTGAGGATGTAGGGGGCGAGGTCCTGGATGTCCTCGGGATAGACCTCGTCGCGGCCGCGCACGAGCAGCGCCCACACCTTGGCCAGGCGGCCCCAGACGATGATGGCCCGCGGCGACGCGCCCAAGTCGACGCCGCGCTCGACCAGCTCGGACGGCGAGTGGCGGAGCCAGTCGGTATCGGCGTTGTAGGGCCGGGTGGCGGCGACGAGCTGCTGGATGTAGGTGCCGAGGCGTTCGTGCAGGAAGACGTCCTCGTTGATGCGCGAGCGCATCTGGATGATGCGTTCCTTGGACATCAGCGAGTTCAGCTTGACCCGCTTGAAGTCGAAGTTGACGAGCTTGGCTTCTTCTTCGGGCGGCAGGTAGCCGACGTTGATCATCACGGCGAAGCGGTCGGTGGCGGCTTCCGAGAGCGGGAAGGTGCCCTGGCCCAGTTCGACCGGGTTCATGGTGGCGATGGCGAAGCTGAAGGCCGGCAGCTCGTAGGTGGTCTTGCCCACCGTGACCGTGCGGTCCTGCAGGCCTTCGAGGAAGGCGCTCTGCGACTTGAGCGGGATGCGGTTGATCTCGTCGAGCAGGATCACCTCGGCCGAGGCCAGCGGCCCGAACTCGGTGATGAGCTCGCCGGTGGCCGGGTTGATCATCTGGAAGCCGACCACTTCGGTCGGCTGCAGGTCGGCGCGGCCCTGGATGCGGGCGAACTTCGCGTCCGAGATGGCCGCCAGGATCACCCCGAAGAAGGTCTTGCCCACGCCCGGCACGCCGCGGATGAGCAGGTTCCCGGCGTTGACCTGCCGGTTCTCCTTCTTGTCGTAGGTCGTCGGGATCTCCGACAGCAGCACGACGTTGGCCAGGGTCTTGGCCGCTTCATAGCCGACGAGGGCCTTGCCGCCCTCGGCCAGGATGGCATGATGAAAAGCAATGGCTTCGGTGAGATCTGGGTGCACGTGGGATCCTGGAAAGGCCAGATCCTATACCGTGCGGGCTCCCGGACCATAGGCCGAGTCGCATCCTGGCGCTATGATCGGGTGACCAGCGGCGGTGGGAGCTGGAATGGGAAGGACCATGCAGATGACGAAGGAACGCCGCAGCTACAAGCGGCTTGCGGGCCCTTACGACGGGGGCTGGGATGGCGCGTCGGGCATGCGCGCATGCCGGATCACCGACCTGAGCCTCAGCGGCTGCTTCATCGACGCTTATGCCAGCAATCCGGTCGGCACCCAGCTCATGACCGAGATCCGGCTGTCGGACCAGACCTTCCGCCTGCGCGCGGAGGTCGTCTACGTGGACCGGGTCCAGGGCTTCGCCGTGCGCTTCGTCGAGGACAACGACCCGGCCGTGCTGAAGGCGTTCCGCGAGGCCATGGACGTCCTGGTCGGCTAGTCCGGCGCCCGGGCGCCCCGGCGCGAAGGTTGACTCGCGCAACCAAATGGATGATTCTCGCCGCCTTGGTTGCCAGGGAGGCCGGGATGTCCCGAACCAGTCCGTCCGACATGACCGAGGCGGTGCGCCGCTTCAACCGCTTCTACACGGCGCGCATCGGCGCGCTCGGCGGCAGTCACCTGGGCACGCCGCACTCGCTGACCGAGGCGCGCCTGCTGTTCGAACTCGGCGGGCACGGCGCCGCCACCGCGGCGGCGCTGGCCCAGGCGCTCGAAGCCGACCCGGCGCAGATCAGCCGGGCCGTTGCCCGTCTCGAGCGGGCCGGGCTGGTCACCCGGGCCCGGAGCGCCAGCGACCGCCGCGCCAGCCTGCTGACGCTGACCGCCAAGGGCACGCGCGAGT
The DNA here is from genome assembly GCA_963834325.1 of uncultured Acidobacteriota bacterium. GTDB lineage: Bacteria > Acidobacteriota > Vicinamibacteria > Vicinamibacterales > UBA2999 > CADEFD01. Next base: position 388,215 of record CAWIBL010000011.1, on the reverse strand, counting down.
TCACGAAGCTCGATGCCCTCTCCCGGGCCCGCACCGCGGCCCTGCTCGAGCCCCTGCCGGCCGAGCGGCGCGCCCGCCTGCTGGCGGCAATGCGCGCCATCGAGGCCGAACTGTCCCCCGCGCCGCCGCCCCCGTCCACCGTGGTGATCCGTCCGCACCGTCCGGGCGATTTGGGATGGGTCGTGGCCCGCCACGGCGCCCTCTACGCGGAGGAGTACGGTTGGGACGGCACCTTCGAGGCGCTCGTCGCCGGGGTGGCCAAGAACTTCATCGAGAAGTTCGACCCGCGCCACGAGGGCTGCTGGATGGCCGAGATCGACGGCCGGCCAGTGGGCTCGGTGTGCCTCGTGCGCAAGTCGGCCACGGTCGCCAAGCTGCGCCTGCTCATCGTCGATCCCTCGGCGCGCGGCCTGAAGATCGGCACGCGGCTGGTCGACGAGTGCCTCCGCTTCGCGCGCCGCGCCGGCTACCGGAAGGTCACGCTGTGGACCAACAGCATCCTCGATGCCGCCCGCCATCTCTACGAGCAGGCCGGCTTCGTGCGCGTCAAGGTGTCGCCGCCCGAGCTCGCCTTCGGCAAGGAGCTGGTGTTCGAGACCTGGGAACTGACGCTGGGCCGGCCGCGATGAGCGGCGCCGAGAGCTACCGCTACGTGCTCGGTCACGCGCCGGAAGAACTGGCGCGGCTCGAGCGTCAGGCCGCGATCTTCGAGGCGCCGACGCGGGCGCTGCTGCAGCGCTGCGGCATCGGCCCCGGTCAGCGGGTGCTCGATCTGGGCTGCGGCGCCGGCGACGTCTCGCTGCTCCTCGCCGACCTGGTCGGCCCCGGCGGTGAGGTCATTGGCGTGGACCGCGCGGCCGAAGCCGTGGCCATCGCCCACAGGCGGGCCGCCGGCCAGGGCCGCCGCCACGTGACCTTCGTGCACTCGGCTATCGATGCTCTCGACCTGGCCCCGGTCGACGCGGTGGTCGGACGGTTCGTGCTGATGCACCAGCACTCACCCGTCGATGTGCTGCGGCACGCGGCCCAGTTCGTGCGCCCGGGCGGGGTCGTGGCGATGCTGGAGTCGCATCTCGACGCGCTCGCCCCCGGGTGGCACTCGTATCCGGCCTCCTCCGCCTACCAGGAGCTGCTCGAGGTGATGCTGCGCACCATTCGCGCCGCCGGCGGCCGCACCGACATGGGGCTGCGCCTGCGCGCGTCGTACCTCGAGGCCGGGCTGCCCGATCCAGAGATCGACGTGCACGCCACCCTGGCCGGACGCGATGCGGCGCGCCTGTGCCACTACATGGCCGACAGCCTCCGCTCGATGGCGGCGATGGCCGACGAACTGGGCGTGGCGACGCTGCCGCCGGCCCGCATCGACGAGATGGAGCGCGGCATGCTCGCCGACGCGGTCCGTCCCGGCGCGGTGATGAACGGCCCCCTGGTCGTGGCCGCGTGGGCTCGGCTGCCATGAGCGTTCCGTACGGCGCCGCGGCGCCGGGACTGGTCATCCGCGACGCGCAGACCGAGGCAGACGTGGCGGCCGCGCGGGCGCTGATGCTGGCCTATCAGGCGGCGCTCGGCATCGACCTGGCGTTCCAGGACTTCGCGCACGAAGTGGCCACGCTCCCGGGCGCCTACGCGCCGCCCGACGGGGTGCTGCTGCTCGCCGTTCTCGACGGCCGGCCCGTGGGCTGCGTGGGCGTGCGGCGTTTCGACGCCGGGCGATGCGAGATGAAGCGTCTCTACGTGGAGCCGGCGGCGCGGCGCAGCGGCGCCGGCCGGGTGCTGGCCGAACAGGCCATGGACCGGGCTCGCGGTCTCGGCTACGCGCGCATGCTGCTCGATACGCTGCCCTCGATGCACGCCGCCCAGGCGCTTTACGAGCGGCTCGGCTTCCGCGACGTGCCGGCCTACCGGACCAACCCGGTGGCCGGCACCCGCTATCTCGAAGCGCCGCTCCCGCGCGCTACCGCAACGTCCAGCCGACACTGAACTTGAGCTCGGGGCTGTCGCGCGCGCCGATCTTGAACTCGAAAAACGGCCCCTGCGTCGGCTCGACGCCGATCACGAAGTTGAGCCCGGCTTCGCTGTCGGTCTCGCGGTCGCGGTCCGGGCCGAGATCGGACGGCCGGCCTGGCGCCTACGGCGCGTCGGTGCGGGTCAGCACGAGGATGTGCTGCCACGGCAGATCGTCGAGGACCGCGGACAACGTGAAGCCTTCGGGCTCGAACTCCTGCCGGACCTCGGCGACGCTCATCTTGTGCTCGGGGCGTATCGGCACGCCCGGGTCTTCCTTGCGGAACTCCAGCAGCACCAGGCGTCCGCTGCGCTTGAGCGACGCGCGCAGCTTCCGGATGAACACCTGCGGCGCGGCCAGCTCGTGGTAGACGTCCACCATGATCGCCAGGTCGAGAGCATCGAGCGGCAACTTCGGATCCTCTGGCGTGCCCAACACCGGCACGACGTTGCCGAGCTTGGCCGTCGCCACGTTGCGCGTGAGCAGGGCCAGCATGCCCGGCTGGATGTCGGTGGCGAACACCTTGCCGGTCGGGCCCACCTCGCGGGCGATGCGGACGGTGTAATAGCCGGAGCCGGCGCCGATATCGGCCACGGTCTGACCGGGGCGCAGTTTCAGGGCCTTGATGGCGATGGCCGGCGCTTCTTCGGCTGCGCGCTCGGGCCGCTCGAGCCACGGGGCTCCGCCCACCCCCATCACCGGCGCGATGACGCGGCCGCTGACCGGATGGCGGAGCTGCGCCTGGACGACGATTGACAGGGCCGCCACCAGCCCGAGGACGGCTGCCCCGGTGCGCACCTGCATGGTCCTCACGTTCTCCGGATCGTAGTGCCGCCAGCGGCGGCGGTCAAACCACGGCGCGGCGGTGGTCACACCGTGTTCCGCGCGCCGCTCGTGCGCGGGCAGGCCCGATCCCGATAAGATATGCGCACCTCATGGCTGCGCTATATCCATTTGCCGCGTTACGTCCGACACCCGCCTCGGTGGCGAGAGTTGCGGCCGTGCCCTACGACGTCGTCAACAGCGACGAAGCCAAGGCCCTGGCCGGCGACGACCCCCTCTGCTTCCTGCGCGTGTCGCGCCCGGAGATCGAGTGCCCGCCGGGCACGGCGATCTACGCCGACGAGGTCTACGCCCGGGCCGAAGACAACTTCGACCGGTTGCGTCGCGCCGCGCCCCTGGTGGTCGAGGACGCGCCCAGCCTCTACGTCTACCGCCTGCACATGGGCGAGCACGTGCAGACCGGAGTCGCGGCCTGCTACTCGGTCGACGAGTACGCGCGCGATCTCATCAAGAAGCACGAGAAGACGCGGCCCGACAAGGAAGACGATCGCACCCGTCACATCCTGGCGCTGCGCGCCCAGACCGGTCCGGTCTTCCTGACCTATCGCGCTTCCTCCGCCGTGGACGCGGCGGTGCACACGGTCACCGCCGGCGAGCCGCTGTTCGACTTCACCGCCGCCGACGGCGTGCGGCATCAGGTGTGGCGGGCGCCGGAATCGGCCGTCACCCCGCTGGTGTCGGCATTCGCCGAGGTGCCGGCGCTCTACATCGCCGACGGCCACCACCGCGCGGCCAGTGCGTGGCGCACGCATCAGGCCCTGGCGGCCGAGGGTCCCGGCGAGCACGATCGGTTCCTGGCCGTGGCCTTCCCCGACGCCCAGATGCAGGTGCTGCCCTACAACCGGGTGGTGCGCGACCTCAACGGGCTCTCGCCGGAGGCGTTCCGCGCCGCGCTCGCCGAGCGCGCCACGCTCACCCCCGGCGGCCCGGCCACGCCAGTCCGCAAGGGTCTGATGGCCATGTATCTCGCCGGCGAGTGGACCACGCTGGACCTCGGCGCGCCGCCGGCCGACCTGGCCCTCGATGCGTCGCTCGACGTGAGCCGGCTGCAGGACGCGGTGCTGGCGCCGGTGCTCGGCATCCAGGACGTGCGCACCGACAAGCGCATCGACTTCGTGGGCGGCATCCGCGGCACCGCGGAGATCGAGCGCCTGGTCGACGGCGGCGCGTTCGCCGTGGGCTTCTCCCTGTTCCCCGTGTCGGTCGACGACCTGATGCGGATTTCGGATGCCGGCGGCATCATGCCGCCGAAGTCCACGTGGTTCGAGCCCAAGCTGCGCGACGGCGTGCTCAGCCACTTGGTGTGAACGATGCCGGATCTGGCGTGAGAGACCTCGAGGATACCGATGAAAGTGCTCGTCGCTGACAAGTTCGAATCAAGTGGGCTCGAGGCGCTGACCGCCATGGGCTGCGAAGTGTCGTATCAGCCCGACGCGGTCGATCAGGCGCTCGTCGACGCCGTGCGGACCACCGCCGCCGACGTCCTCGTCGTCCGCTCGACCAAGGTGCAGGAAGCGGCGCTCGATGCCGGCTCGCTCTCGCTCATCGTGCGCGCCGGGGCCGGCGTCAACACCATCGACGTGGCCGGCGCGTCGGCGCGCGGCATCTACATCTCGAACTGCCCCGGCAAGAACTCGGTGGCCGTGGCCGAACTGGCGCTGGGACTGATGCTCTCGCTCGACCGCCGCATCCCCGACAACGTCGCGGAACTGCGCGCCGGCACCTGGAACAAGAAGGAATACTCGAAGGCGCGCGGCCTGCACGGGCGCACGCTCGGCCTGCTCGGCTTCGGCAACATCGGCCAGGAAGTGGCCGCCCGCGCCCGGGCGTTCGGCATGCCGGTCGTGGTCTGGAGCCGGCGCTTCGCCGACGATCCCGAGTTGGCCGCCCGGGTCGCCGCCGAACTCGACATCACCGTCGCGCCGACGCCGGTGGCGGTGGTGCAGGCCGCCGACGTGCTCAGCGTGCATCTCGCGCTGGCCAAGGACACCCGCGGCTTCGTCGACGCGGCGCTGCTGTCGCACCTGAAGCCCGGCGCCTACTTCGTGAACACGGCGCGGGCCGAGGTCGTGGACCAGGCGGCGCTGGCCGCGGCCATCCGCGACAAGGGCATCCGGGCCGGGCTCGACGTCTTTGCCACCGAACCGGCTGGCGCGAGCGGCCCGTTCGTCGACGACATCGTGCAGCTGCCGGCGGTCTACGGCACGCACCACATCGGCGCCTCGACCGATCAGTCGCAGGAAGCCATCGCCGCCGAGACGGTGCGCATCGTGCGCATCTACAAGGACACCGGCCGGGTGCCCAACGTGGTGAATCTGGCGCGCCGGACGCCCGCGACGCACATGCTCGTGGTCCGCCACCGCGACCGGCCCGGCGTGCTCGCTCACATCTTCGGCGAACTGCGCGCCGCCGGCCTGAACGTCCAGGAAACCGAGAACGTCGTCTTCGAGGGGGCGGAGGCCGCCGTGGCCCGGATCAACCTCGATGGCGCACCCGAGGCCCACACCCTGGACGCCGTGCGCGACAACAGCCACGTGCTCGACGTCCAGCTCGTCACCTTGTCGTCCTGAGCATCCACCCGATCCACGGTCCCCGTTTCCTGGTCCCTGTCCTTATGTCGCAGCGCATCTTCAACTTCTCGGCCGGCCCCGCCGTGCTCCCCGAATCGGTCCTCCTCGAGGCGCAGCGCGATCTGGTCGCCCTGCCCGGCGTGGGCATGTCGGTGCTCGAAATCAGCCACCGCTCGAAGACCTTCGAGGCCATCCTGGCCCAGACCGAGGCCGACCTGCGCGCTCTCGGCGGCGTGCCGGCCGGCTACAAGGTGCTGTTCCTGCAGGGCGGCGCGTCGATGCAGTTCTCGATGGTGCCGCTCAACCTGCTCACGCCCGGGGCCACCGCCGACTACATCGTGACCGGCGCCTGGGCGCAGAAGGCCGTGAAGGAGGCCCAACGGGTCGGCACGGTGAAGGTCGCGGCCTCGACCGAGAGCGAGAACTTCACCCGCATCCCGCGCCAGGACGAGTTGCAGCTGACGCCGGACGCGGCCTACCTGCACTTCACCACCAACAACACGCTCTTCGGCACCGAGTGGACCGGCGAGCCAGAGGCCGGCGGCGTGCCGCTCGTGGCCGACACCTCGTCGGACATGTTCAGCCGGCCGATCGACGTGGCGAAGTACGGCCTGATCTACGCCGGGGCGCAGAAGAACCTGGGCCCGTCGGGCGTCACGCTGGTCATCATCCGCGAGGACCTGCTGGCCCGCTCAGCCAAGTCGCTGCATACCATGCTCAACTACGCCGTGCATGCCGAGAACGGCTCGATGTACAACACGCCGCCGTGCTTCGGCATCTACCTGATGGGCCTGGTCATGAAGTGGGCCCTGGCCCAGGGCGGGCTCACCGAAATCGGCGCCGCCAACGACCGCAAGGCCGCGGCGCTCTACGCCGAGATCGATCGCACGGGCTTCTACCGCGGCACCGCCGACAAGGCCAGCCGCTCGCGGATGAACATCACCTTCCGCCTGCCCTCCGAAGAACTCGAGAACACCTTCGTGAAGGAGTCGACGGCGGCGGGTCTCGACGGTCTCAAGGGCCACCGCTCGGTGGGCGGCATGCGCGCCTCGATCTACAACGCCTTCCCCGAGGCGGGGGTGACCGCGCTCGTGGAGTTCATGCGCGAGTTCGAGCGGACCAGGGGCTGACGCTGGTTCGCACCGGCCGGCCTACGTCGTGGGCGGGCCGAAGCGGCGTCCGCCGCGCCGGCGGCGGCCACTGCGGCGCCGGCGGCGTGGCTCGTCGCCCGCGGCTGCGCCGCCGCGGCCGCCGGGGCGTGACGCGGCGGGCCTTCGCCAGGCAGCGAACTGGCTTCGATGAACCCGCGCCAGTGCTCCACGATCTCAGGGGCGCGGCCGTGCACGTCGAGCCACGTCAGCGCGTCCTCGAACGGCCCGCGGTGGAGCAGGGCGCGCTTGGCCCGCGGCGAGGCCTCCATGTCCTGCAGGCGGCGCTGCACCGCCAGCAGCTGACGCAGCCGGTCGGTGTCGCGACGGGCGATGGGCAGCAGCCCGATCTTGAAGAGCGGCTCCGGCGGACCCTCGCGCCGGCGGCGCCGCCGCGCCGGCGGCAGTTCCACCTTGGGCATGTCTTCTTCGTCGTGGTCGTCCTCGGTGGCGTCGGGATCGACCGGGGCGATGCGCTCGCGCGTCGGCATCAGCCCCAGCGGCACGACCATCGTGCCGAGCAGAATCGGGTTCGAGAGCGACGCCGGGGCCGCGTCGAAGCGCTGGCGGTAGCTGTCGAGCGCGTCGAGCGCGTCGAGGAAGCCCTCGTCTTCGGCGTGGACCTGCAGTTCCGGCGTGACCGTCTCGAGCAGGCGGTATCTGGCCAGCGCGGCGAACGTCTTCTCGGCATGGCCCGAACGCAGGATCTTGTAGTACTCCTCGATCATCCGCGCCGGCGAGGCATGCCCGAGGCGGTGGCGGTGGGTGGCGATGGCCTGTTCCACCGGCGGATCGAGCGTGAAGTCGAGGCGCGCCCCCAGCACCACCGCGCGCAGCATGCGCACGGGATCCTCCTGGAAGCGCTCGTTGGGATCGCCGATCGAGCGGATGACGCGCGCCCGGATGTCGTCGAGCCCGCCGACGTAGTCGATGATCGAGCGATCGGCGATGTCGTAGAAGAGCGCGTTCACCGTGAAGTCGCGCCGGAACGCATCTTCCTCCGGGGTGCCGAACGTGTTGTCGCGGTGAATCAGCAGATCTCTGGCGGTCTCGGCCGACAGGTCGGTGAGCGACTCGTCGACCACCGGCGCGTCGGCGTCGCCGGCCGGGATGAGCTTGCGGAACGTGGCCACCTCGATGGCCTTGTCGCCGAACTTCACGTGCGCGAGCCGGAAGCGTCGCCCGATGATCCAGCAGTTCCGGAACAGCTTCTTGATCTGGTAGGGATGCGCCGACGTGCCGATGTCGAAATCCTTGGGTCGCCGGTCGAGCAACAGGTCGCGCACGCTGCCGCCAACGAGATAGGCGGTGTAGCTGGACTCGTGGAGCCGGTTCAGCACCTTGAGCGCGTCTGGATCAATCGACGCGCGGGAAATCGGATGGTCTGCTCGAGGTACGATAACGGGCACGCTCATCAGCCGGCATTGTAACAGACGCGGCCGCTGAATATCGCACTGAACTGTATTGTTTTCAATACGTTACGGGTGATTTTCGCCAACGTTGTGCTAGGATGCCCCTATGTCGCGCCTCCTGGGCATCGCCCTGGCGCTCGTGCTGTGCAGCGTGCCCGTGGCGGCCACGCGCGAGGATCTGGCCCGGGCCCGCACCCTCTTCAACGAACGCAACTTCGACGACGCCATCGTCGCGGCCGGGCTGGCCCAGAAGACCCCCGAAACCGCTGATGCCGCCGCTGTCGTGCTGGCCCGCGCCTACCTCGAGCGTTACCGCCAGGTCGCCGATCCGGCCGACCTCGGCGCGGCCCGGGCGACGCTCGGCGGGGTGGACGTCGAGCAACTCGGCACACCGGATCGGGCCGAATACCTGGTAGCCCTCGGCGGCTCGCTGTTCCTCGAGGACGACTTCGGCGCTGCCGCCGAGATCTTCGAATCCGCCATCGGCATCGCGCCAGCGGCCGGCGAGCAGACCCGCGAGGCCGTGCTCGACTGGTACGGTTCGGCCATGGAACGCTGGGCCGCGCCCTACATCACCTCGCGGCGGGGCCCGATGCTCGAGCGGCTGGTGCGGCGCATGGAGCGCGAGCAGGCCAAGAACCCGGGCTCGCGCGCCGCCTCCTACTGGCTGGCGGCTGGCCTGCGCGCCCAGGGCGACCTCGACCGGGCCTGGCAGGCGGCCATCGCCGCGTGGGTGCGGGCGCCCATTGCCGGCGCCGGCGCGGCCGGTCTGCGCACCGACATCGACCGGCTCGTCCTCGAGGGCATCGTCCCGGATCGCGGCAAGGAAGCGCCCGAGGGCGACCGCAGCACGCGCGAAACCGCTCTTCGCGCCGAGTGGGAGCTGGTCAAGCAGAAGTGGAAGTGACCAGGGGCTGATGCCGGCCTACGGCTTGGCCTCTTTCCAGTTCTCCCCGACGCCCACGTCCACGTCGAGCGGCACGCTCAGCTTCACCGCGCCGGCCATGACCGCGCGCACGAGTTCGGCGACGCGGTCGGCCTCGGCCCGGGGCGCCTCGAACAGCAGTTCGTCGTGCACCGTCAGGATCATCCGCGAGGCCGGAGCCTCGGCGGCGAGGACGCGGTCCACGTCGATCATCGCCTTCTTCAGGATGTCGGCGGCGGTGCCCTGGATGGGCATGTTCACGGCCATCCGCTCGGCCGCGGCGCGAATCTGGCCGTTGCGGCTGGTGAGTTCCGGCACCGGACGCTTGCGGCCGAACATCGTGCGCACCATGCCGGTGGCGCGCCCGTCTTCGAGGGTCCGGTCGATGAAGCCGCGCACGCGCGGGAAGCCGGCGAAGTAGGCATCGATGAACTGCTGCGCGGCCTGCTGCGACACGCCGATGTCCTTGGCCAGGGTGAAGGCCGTCTTGCCGTAGAGCAGCGCGTAGTTGACGATCTTGGCGCGGCGCCGCAGCTCGTGGCGGTCCAGGCCGCTTTCGGGCCCGAACACCTTGAGCGCGGTCTGGTCGTGGATGTCGTCGCCGCGCGCGAAGGCTGCCGTCAGCGTTTCGTCGCCCGAGAGGTGCGCCAGCACCCGCAGTTCGATCTGCGAGTAGTCGGCCGAGATGAGCACGTGCCCCGGGTCGGCCACGAAGGCCCGCCGGATCTCGCGCCCGAGCGCCGTGCGGATCGGGATGTTCTGCAGATTCGGATCGCTGCTGCTCAGGCGTCCGGTGGCCGCCACCGCCTGGTTGAAGACGGTGTGCACGCGCCCGGTGACCGGATGGATCAGCGTCGGCAGCGCGTCGATGTAGGTGCCCTTCAGCTTCGACAGGCTGCGCCAGTCGAGGATGAGGCGGGGCAGGTCGTGGGTCAGGGCCAGCTCCTCGAGCACCTCCACGGCCGTCGAGGGGGTGCGGGTCGTGCCGGTGCGCTTCAACACCGGCAGGTGCAGCTTGTCGAACAGGATCTCGCCCAGCTGCTTGGGCGAACCGATGTTGAAGATCTCGCCCGGCCTGCTTGTAGATCTCGGCGGCGAGCGCGCCCATCTCCTGTTCCATGTGCGTGGCCTGCCCGGCCAGCGCCGCCGCGTCGACGCGGACGCCGCAGCGCTCGAGGCCGGCCAGGATGGGCACGAGCGGCAGCTCGAGGTCGCGGTAGACGCCGGCCACGCCGGCGGTCTCGAGCTCGGGAGCGAAGAGCCCGGCGAGCTGCCACGCCAGGTCGGCTCGTTCCCCGGCGTAGTCGAGCAGCCGGTCGGGCGCCAGCGACGTGAACGCCATCGCCTTGGCGCCCTTGCCGCGCACGTCGTCGGCGAGGCGCGCGCGGTAGCCGAGTTGCTCGAGCGCCAGCGGCTCCAGGTCCTGGCTCGATCGCGACGCGTCGAGCAGGTAACCGGCCAGCATGGTGTCGAGGTCGAGTCCGGCCAGCGTCACGCCGTGGCGCGCCAGGATGACCATGGCGAACTTGAGGTCGTGCCCGATCTTGGCCACCGCCGGATCTTCGAGCACCCCCTTGAGGATGGTCAGGGTGCCGTCGCGGTCGAGGCCGCCGTCGTTCACCAGCGTGACGGCGCCGAAGGGCAGGAACCGCGCGCTCCGGGGACCGACGGCGCATACCAGCCCCGCCAAGGTGGCGCGCATCCCGGCCTCGCCGTCGGCAAGGGCGTGCAGGGCCACGCGGCCGTGCTCCCGGATCTCGTCGGCCAGGGCCCGCACACCGTCGAGCGTGGTGACGACCGCATAGTCGGTGACCACCGATTCGGCGGTCGGCGCGTACTCGGGCACCAGCGTGCGGAACCCGAGCGTGGAGAAGAGCGTGTAGCAGCGCTCGCGCGAAGCGCCGCGGAAGGTCAGCGCCTCGGCATCGAAGGTCACCGGCACGTCGGTGTGGATGGTGACGAGCTCGCGGCTCTGGCGCGCGTCGTCGGCGTGCGCCAGCAGCGCTTCGCGCTGCTTCTTGGCCTTGACCTGGCCGGCCTGCGTGAGCAGCGCGTCGAGCGAGCCGAAGGTGGCAATGAGGTCGCGGGCGCCCTTCTCGCCGATGCCCGGCACGCCCTTCACGTTGTCGCTGGCATCGCCCATGAGTGCCAGCACGTCGACGACCTGGCCGGGCTCGACGCCGAACTTGGTCTTCACGCCCTCGACGTCGAACCAGGCGCCGTCGTCCTTCGGGTTGTAGACGCGGATCGGCCCGCCGACCAGTTGGAAGAAGTCCTTGTCGCCGGTCACGATGGCCACGTGGAAGCCGGCCTGCGCCGCCTGCCGGGCCAGCGTGCCGATGACGTCGTCGGCCTCGAAGCCCTCGCTCGTGAGGATGGGCACGCCCATGGCCCGGCAGGCCTCGTGCACCCAGGGGATCTGCTCGGCCAGGTCCGACGGCATGGGCGCGCGGTTGGCCTTGTAGTCGGCCGCGATCTGCATCGCGGAACGTCGCCGACGGCAGGTCGAACGAGGCCGCGATGTAGGCCGGCCGGTGGTCGGCCAGGAGCTTGCGCAGCATGGTGATGAAGCCGTAGACCGCGTTGGTCGAGCGGCCGTCGGGCCCGGTCAGCCCGCGGATCGCGTGGTAGGCGCGATACATCTGGTTGCTGCCGTCGATGAGGAAAAGCGACCGCGTCTCTGTCATGGGGCGAGGCCGGTATTATGATGCACGATGGTGATGACAGGGGGCGGGCTGCGCCGCGGGGCGCGCTGGCGGACGGCGTGGCTCGGCGTGGTTCGGCTGGCGGTGCTCGTGGCTGGAGTGGCCGGAGGCACCGGCTGCAGCAACGTCGTGGCCCGCAAGTACGAGTACGAGGAGGACGTCTACCTCCGGCTCGACGGCTCGGCCACGGTCTACGTGAACGCCGCCGTGCCGGCGCTCGTGGCCTTGCGCGATGCCCCGTTGCCGCTCGATCCCGCGGCGCGGCTCGATCGCAACGACGTCCGGGCCTTCTACACGGGGCCGGGCGCACGGGTCGCCTCGGTCAGCCTGTCGCGGCGTGAAGGCCGTCGCTACGTCCACCTGCGCGTCGAGGCCGACGACATCCGCACGCTCGGCGCTGTCGCGCCCTTTGCCTGGTCGACGTATGGCCTGGCGGAAAAGGACGGCGTGCTGGTCTTCACGCAGCGCATGACCGACGCGGCCGGCCGCGACGCTGGCAATGTCGGCTGGCAGGGCGACGAGCTCGTCGCCGTCCGCTTGCATCTGCCGAGCCGGGTCCCTTTTCACAACGCCCCGAGCCGCACCGTGGAACGCGGCAACATCATCACCTGGGAACAACCGCTCGCCGCCCGGGCCAAGGACGAACCGCTCGTCATCGAAGTGCACCTGGAGCGCGACTCGATCCTGTTCCAGACGCTCGCCCTCTTCGGCAGCATGGCGGCGCTGGCCCTGATCGTCATGGGGCTCTTCGTCTGGTGGGTGCGCCGCTCGGGCGGCACGCCCGTGGCGGCCGCGGCCGCGCCGACCCATCCCGTGCCACCCTCCATTCACGGATCCTGATATGCGCAAGCCTGCCCTCGGTTCGAAACCCTCGGTGCTGCGCTGTTCGCGGTGCGGGAAATTCGTGGACTGGGAAGATGCCCGCCTGCAGATCGTCTGCGGCTGCCGTCCCCACGTCGAACTGCCGCCGGTGGACGTGCGGGCCGCGGGCGACGAGGACCGGTCGGGCATCGCCGGCCTGTTCCTGAGCGACTTCGGTCGCTCGAAGCTGGTGGCGTTCGGCGAAGAGTTCGAGGTCGACAGCGTGCCGGCCATCGTCGCCGACATGGACGGCGATCTGGCCGGCGCGCTGGCCTACCGTAAGCACGGCGACACGCTGCAGATCGTGGCCCTTGCTACCGATCCGGAATGGCAGCGCTCGGGCGTCGGCGCCCGGCTGGTGGACCACGCCGAGGCGGTGGCGCGGCAGTCCGGCCTGACGCAGGTGGCGGTCACCACCACCAACGACAACCTGCCGGCGCTCTACTTCTACCAGCGCCGCGGCTATCGCCTCACCGAGTTGATGACCGACGCCATCCGCACCGCCAGCGGCCAGACCGGCCTCGTCGGCTTTGCCGGCATTCCCATGCGTGACGAGTTCCGACTGGTGAAGGCCATCACGCCCCGTCCGACCGACGCCGGCTAGAACGGGTTGAGCACGTAGCCCTCGCCGTTCAGCACCAGGTGCGCGGTCATGGCCGACAGGGCCATCTGCACCGACGGCGCGAGTTCGGCCGCGACGATGCCGCTCCTGCCGGCCGTCTGTCCGCACAGGTAGATGCGCACGCCGGCGCGCTTCAGCGCCTCGAGCAAGGCCAGGTTCGGATTGTCGACGCCGTGACGTTTGCGATACGCCTCGTCGTCGAGGACGTCCTTGGCGGCCGCGCCGTGCACCACGATGGCCACCTTGAGCCGCTCGGGCGAGACGCCAGCCTTGGCGTGCATGTTCAGGAAGCGCGCCGCGGTCTCGAGCGGGGCGCTCACGGCCTTCACGTCGGCCGCGGACTCGGTCACGTCGAAGCGCACCTTCAACTCCTGCAGCATCGGCGTGGGCAGGCCGGGGTTGGGCACGACGTAGGCCGGACCGAAGTCGGCGATGATCGGGCCCCGGGTAGGCGGAGCCGGCGGCAGGGCCGTCTGGGCGGCGAGGGCCACCGGCGCGATGATCGCCAGCAGGGTCAGGGCGAAGTGAGGGGGACGCATACGGCCATGATAGCCCCCGCGCCCCCCGGATACGATTAGGAAGTGATCCTCTCCAGCGAGTCGCGGACCTCGGCGTCGGTCTTGAGCTCGTTCTTCACGTCGAACGACCCGAACCCGGTGGCCAGCGACCGGGCCAGCACGCGTTCCACGTGGTTGTTCACGACCCCGGTCAGGGTGACGTGGCCGCGCACCACCACGATATGGATGGGCGGGTTGGCCATGGCGCCGTAGTTCCAGAAGGACGAGTTGCCGTAGATGGCGCGGGAGATGCGGAAGCGCAGCTCGTCGTCGAACTGCGACACCGGCAGCACCTGGATGTCGTTCTGCACCGACCTCACGCCCTCCACCTTGGCGACGCGCCCCTCGATGTCGGTCTTCTTGTAGGGCATGGTGACCCAGCCCGAGAGCACCACGTGGCCCTCGTCGATGCCGGCATCGATGCTGTCGAAGATGGTGAACTGCGTATACCGGTTCACCTGGGTCGAGATGTCGTTGAAGATCTGCAGGTCCTTGCGGTCCTGCGCGGAGGTGGCGCCCGTGAGAGCGAGGACGAGCGCGAAAGCCATCAGCATGTGCCGCTTGTTCATGACCGTGTGCTCCTGGGGGTCCGCCGCGCGGACTGGCGGCGGTTGCAGTGAACGCTGCACGTCTTCACTACTGCCAGCCCCATGCCAACCGGAGAGTGCGCACCGAGGCGGAGTTTCCCGAGCAAATCCCGCAGGTTCGGAGAAGTGTGCTCCGGCGGGGACACGCGGCCGTCACCGCGTCGGGGATCGCGGGCGGATGGCTGATGTGCCTGCGCGAATCCGCTGATTCGCCCCAGCGCGTCGCTACTTCGAGGCGGTGTAACCGCGGCGCGCGCGCACGGTGTAGCCGGGCCGGTTCACTTCGACCCGGATCGTGTGCCACCGGCCATCACCGTGGCCCGGCGCGGGGTAGCCGAGGTAGTACTGCTGACTCAGCTCGTCGGCGATGTTCGCGGTGGCGGGATCGAGGTCGCGCGCGGTCCGCACGATCTCGGTGCGGCCGCCGCTGTCGTCGGTGAGTTCACGCAGGGCGCCGACGTTCACGCGCTCGTCGCTGCTGCCGCCGCCGCCGTAAACGCCCCCGCCACCGGAGCCCGGAAACGATGGGCCCTGCGGCCACGGGTTGCCGCGGCCACGGCCACCGCCGCCAGGGAAGGGGAACGGCAGGCGAGGCGTCGGCTGGCGGACGACGGGCGGCGTCGTGCGCGGACCGCCGAAGGTGGACTCCGAACGGCCGTCGATGCCGACGGCGTAGACCAGCACCTCGGTTTCGCGAATCATCTGCTTCAGTTCGGGCACCGACGTTCGGCTGTTGGTGTCGTTGCCGTCCGAGACGATCAGGATGGCCTTCTTGCGATGCTCGCCCTGCTGCGCCATCGGCACCGCCTCGGCCACCGCGTCGTACATCGCGGTGCCGCCGGTCGGGTTGACCCGGGCCAGGCGCCGGCTCACCAGGGTCTTGTCCTTCGTCCAGTCGTGCACCAGATCGGGGCTGGCGCCGAAACGGAAGAGGAACACCTCGTCGTCGGGACTGAGCAGCTGCAGCAGGAAGCGGTCGAGCGCGGCTCGCGCCGATTCGATCTTCTCGCCCGCCATGCTGCCGCTCGTGTCGAGGGCCACGCCCAGGCTGACGGGGACCCGTTCGGCGCTGAAGTGCGTGACCTCCTGCTCCTTGCTGTCGTCGAAGACGAGGAAGTCGTCCTGGGTCAGGTTGGAAACGAAGCGGCCGGTGCGGTCGGTGACCGTCACGTTGACGTTCACCAGTTCGACGCCGCTCTTGAAGCGGAAGCCGTCCTGGCCGTGCACGGGCACCGACGACACGGCCAGCGCCGCCACGGCGATCGCGACCCCGCCCGCCGTCCACGAGGCATGGGAACGCATGGAAACCCTCCTCACCGAACTTCCGCGGTCACCGCGGCCGGCTGGTTCGTGCGCCGGTCCACGTGGGGGAGCGCGTTGCCTGCGGCCTGGAAGCTCACCCGGTAGCGCGCGGCGGTCACGAGTTCGCCGA
Source organism: uncultured Acidobacteriota bacterium (assembly GCA_963834325.1). Classification (GTDB taxonomy): domain Bacteria; phylum Acidobacteriota; class Vicinamibacteria; order Vicinamibacterales; family UBA2999; genus CADEFD01. The sequence continues at coordinate 372,548 of CAWIBL010000011.1, read as the reverse complement.
GCGACACGGTGAATGTCGCCTCCTGGCCCGGCGCCAGCGTGGCCCCTTCCACCGGCGCCGACCGCGTGCCGATGAGGATACCGGCGGCGTCGAACACCCGCACCTCGGCGGCGAGGTTCTGCACCTGCCCGCCGGACGCCGGATTGCGTATCAGGCCGGCCACGGCCAGCGCGCCATCGGCGCGGTCGTGGCTGAGGGCCAGCAGCTCGAGCGGCAACGGCTGGGGCGCGGTCGCGGTCGTGCCCGCGCGGCTGCCCAGGACGCCGAGTCCGACAAAGCCGATGACCACGGCGGCAACCACGCCGACTGCGCCGAGCAGCCACTGCTGGCGCGCGCCCGAGCCCGACGCGGCCACTCGCGGCGCGAAATACTCGGCCTCGGCGACGGGCGTGTAGGGATCGGCGGCCACTGGCCGGGCGCGCCGCCGCCGGCGCTTCGTCGCGCGGCAGGAAGTCGTGGAGGCCAGCGGACTCTTCGTGAGGCGCCGCATCGCGCACGAGGGCCACGGCCGGCACGGGGGCGGGCGATGTCGCAACCACCTCGACTGCCGCGGAGGCCGGGCGCACGTCGAGCCCGGCGGCGGCGGCCAGGGCCGCCACGCGCGCGGTGCGGCGCTGGCGTTCGGCCCGCGTGACCTGCCAGGCGATCGTGGCCGAGGCCGCGGCCACGACCAGCGACGCCACCGTGAGGACGAGCAACATCGTGTCCATAGCCCTCGCCTGCTCCGCTAGCGGAGCGTGAACTCCACCGAGACTTCCACAATCACGTCCACCGGCGTGCCCTTGAGCCGTGCCGGCGCGAACTTCCACTGCCGCACGGCAGCCACGGCGCGCTCGTTCAGGCCGCCGCCGAGCCCGCGCAGGATCTTGACGTCGCTGACCGTGCCGTCGCGACGGATGGTGATCTCCAGCTCGACGTCGCCGGTGATGTTGGCGCGCCTCGCCTCGTCGGTATACGCCGCTTTCACCTCGCGCAGCAAGCGCGGCGGGTCGATGCCGCTGCCGGCGCGATAGGGGCCGCCGCCCATGCCGCCGCCCGATCCGTCGCCGATTCCGGCGCCGGTGCCCTCGCCCATTCCGGTGCCGCGGCCGGTGCCGCTGCCGCCGCCGTCGCCAGGGCCCTGCGAGGGCGTTGGTGGGGGCGGCGCTTCCTTCATGACCCCTTCGGTGTTGCGGGTGTCGGCCGGCGCCGTGGCCACCGGCGCCATGACCGGCGGCAGCATCTTGGCGTCGAGCGGTTCGGGTGGCTCGATCGGCTTCTCGATCGGAGCCGGGCGGCGGCAGCTCGCGCGCCGGCAAGGGGCTGTTGAGAGAGTGGGTGCCTTCGCGCTGGGCCTTGGGCGGCGGGAGCTTCTGTTTGAGGCCGCCACCGCCGCCGCCGCCACCCGGTCCGGGCAGCGCCAGGTACACGAGCCGCGCCGGCTCGCGCGAGATGACGTCGTCGACCGGTTGGGCCGCGCGCAGCGACCAGCCCAAGCTCGCCACCACGGCCACGGTCAGCGCCACGAGGCCGTGCAGGCCGGTGGAGACGAGCACCGGCACACCGGCGGGCCGGGGCGGGTTGGGGGCGATGGCCAGAACGGAACGCGAGTCCGCGCCGAGGGTGGCGCCGGAAGCCAAGGCCCGCACGGCCCTCACGGCCTCGGCGTAGATGACCAACGCCTCCATGGGGGCGCCCGGCACCTCAGCCACGGTGGCCAGGCAGCCGCGCGCGGCCAAGTCGAGCACCACGGCGTCCGCCACGCCGGCCGCCGCCGCGATGTCGGCGAGCGAGAAGAGGTCGGTGTCGAGGGGCGTGGTCATGGCGGCACCAGAAACCATCGCAAAAGGCTTGCCGATTGCCGGCGGCGCCGTTCGTGGCGGCAGTGGTGCGGATTCAGGCGTGAAACTACGCCCTGGCGGCGGCCAACGCTGCGCGGGCGAGGGGGCCGGCCGGACGGCTGTGGTGAGCCGGGGACACCGGTGTCCTCAGAAGGACCCCCGCCACCTCCCCTATACTTCTGCGGCATGAGCACCCAGGGCGCATTCACGGGCAAGGTCGCGGTCGTGACGGGAGCCAGTTCGGGCATCGGCCGCGCGACGGCGCTGGCGCTGGCGCGGGAGGGCGCCTCGGTCGTGCTCGTCAGCCGCGACGAGGCGGCGCTCACGGCGGTCGCGGCCGAGGCGGCCGGGCCCACCGCGGTCGTCGCCGGCGACGTGACCGCCGACGACACGCCGGGGCGGGTGATGCGTGCGGTCGTCGACCGCTTCGGCGGGCTCGATGTCCTCGTCTGCGCCGCCGGGATCATCGGCGCGGCCGCCACCGAGGCGACGACCGACGAGCTCTTCGACCGGATGATGGCCATCAATGTGCGGGCGCCCTTCCGCATGATGCGCGAGGCCTTCCCGCTGCTCCAGGCGCGCCGCGGCAACGTCGTGAACATCAGCAGCGTCAACGGGCTGCGGGCCTTTGCCGGTGTGGCCGTCTACTGCTCGAGCAAGGCCGCGCTCGACCACCTGTCGCGCTGCGCCGCGCTCGACTGGGCGCCGCATGGGGTGCGCGTGAACTGTGTGAACCCCGGCGTCACGGTGACCAACCTGCACACACGCGGCGGCATGGACGAAACCCGCTACGCCGCCTTCCTCCAGCGCGCCAAGGAGACGCATCCGCTCGGGCGTCCGGGCACGCCCGACGAAATCGCCGAGGCGGTGCTCTTCGTGGCCTCGGACAAGGCCGGCTGGATGACCGGCGACACCATCGCCGTCGACGGCGGGCGGCACCTCACCTGTCTGCGCTGAAGCCCGCGCTCCCGCCGGGTTCAGAGCCGCATGCCTTCGACGAAGCGGAAGCTGGTGACTTCGGCGAGCACGCGGACGGGGCGGAACCCGGCGGCCTCGAGTTCCCTCACGGCGTCGTAGCCGGCCGGCCGGGGCGTGGCGCTTGGCGAAGAACCCGGTGGACCCCAGCCCCTCCACCACCTCGATCCGGCCGCCGACGCGCAGCACCCGCCGCACGTTGGCCAGCACCGTGGCGCGCAGCTCGGCCTGGCGGTTGGCGAAGCCGCCCTGGGTGTCGTCGATCACCGCCATGTCGAAGGATGCCTCGTCGAAGGCGACCTCGCCCTCGCGCGCGATCTTGAGGTCGAGCAGCACGCCCTCGCGCGACGCCGCGCCGCGCGCCCGCACCGCCTGGTGCTCGTCGAAGGCCACGGCGGCGGCGCTGCCGCTCATGCCGACCTTCGCGCCCAGCCCGGCCAGCAGCACGCGGTCGTCGCAGCCCACCAGCACGAACTTCTCGCCCATGCGGACGCCCGTCATCGACACTTGCAACGGGTCGATGGCCGGCTGGCGGAAGAAGCGAATCAGCATGCCGGCCATCATAGCCGTTTGCCCGGGCCGCCCGGGGACGGCGTGCTATATTTCCCCAGTGAAAAACCCAGTAGAAATCGCCCCCGCCGCGGGCAAACTCGGCATCCTGTTGGTCGGCCTGGGCGCCGTCAGCACGACCACGATTGCCGGCGTCATGGCCATCCGCAAAGGCTTGGCGCAACCGATCGGCTCGCTCACGCAGATGGGCACGATCCGCCTTGGCAAGCGCACCGAGAACCGCACGCCCAGGATCAAGGACTTCATCGGTCTCGTCGGCCTCGACGACATCGTCTTCGGCGGCTGGGACATCTTCGAGGAAGACACCTACGCGGCGGCCCGCACGGCCGGCGTCCTCGAGCCCAGCCTGCTCGACCAGATCCGTCCCGAGCTGGAAGCCATCAAGCCCATGCCGGCGGTGTTCGATCAGCGCTACGTGAAGCGCTTGAGCGGCCCCAACGTGAAGAAGGGCAAGAACAAGCTCGACCTGGCCAATCAACTCATCGCCGACATCCGCGCCTTCAAAGAAAAGCACAACTGCGCGCGCCTGGTGATGGTGTGGGCCGGCAGCACGGAAGTGTTCATGAAGGAAGGCCCCGTGCACCAGTCGCTCGCGGCCTTCGAAGCCGGCCTCGAGGCCAGTGACGACGCCATCCCGTCGAGCATGGTCTACGCCTACGCCGCGCTCAAGGAAGGCATTCCGTTTGCCAACGCCGCGCCCAACCTCACCGCCGACATCCCGGCGATGATCGAACTGGCGGCGCAGACCAAGTCGCCGCTGGCCGGCAACGACATGAAGACCGGCCAGACGCTGATCAAGACCATCATCGCGCCCGGCCTCAAGGCCCGCATGATCGGCGTGCGCGGCTGGTACTCGACCAACATCCTGGGCAATCGCGACGGCGAGGTGCTCGACGATCCCGAGTCCTTCAAGACCAAGGAAGAGAGCAAGAAGTCGGCGCTCGACTACATCTTCCAGCCGCAGCTCTACCCCGAACTCTACAAGGACATCTCGCACGTCGTGCGCATCAACTACTATCCGCCGCGCGGCGACAACAAGGAAGGCTGGGACAACATCGACATCGTGGGCTGGCTCGGCTACCCGATGCAGCTCAAGATCAACTTCCTGTGCCGCGATTCGATCCTGGCGGCGCCGATCGTCCTCGACTCGGCCCTGTTCCTCGACCTGGCCAAGCGCTCGGGCATGTTCGGCATCCAGGAATGGCTGTCGTTCTACTTCAAGGCGCCGATGCACGCGCCCGAGATCTATCCGGAGCACGACCTGTTCATCCAGCTCATGAAGCTGAAGAACACGCTCCGCTACCTGAAGGGCGAAGAGCTCATCACGCACCTCGGCCGCGAGTACTACGACTGACGTCGGGTGGGGAAGCCGGTCACGCCGTGCGCGTAGAATGCCGGCATGGCTGACTGGCTTTCCGCGTTCAGGTACGCTTCCCGGGCCCTGGGGCGGCAGCCCACCTTCCTGCTGGTGGCCCTCCTCACCTTGGCTCTTGGCATCGGCGCCACCACGGCCATCTTCAGCGTCATCAAGGCCGTAGTGCTCAACCCGCTGCCCTACGACGCCCCTGAGCAGATTGGGGTGCTGTGGGAGGTGAATCCCGAAGGCAATCAGGACCGGGTGTCGGTGCCCACCTTCGAGGACTGGAAGCGGGAAGTGGGCAGCCTGCAGTCGCTGGCCGCCTATCGGCAGGTCGACTTCTCCTACTCGGGCAGCGGCGACCCAAGGAACGTGCCCGGCGTGCGGGCCACGCCCGATCTCTTCACGGTGCTGGGGGCGCAGGCCCGGCTGGGGCGGACATTCGGGCCCGAGGAAGCCGTGGTGGGCGCCGACCGCGTCGTGGTCGTGAGCCACGGGTTCTGGACCCGGGTGCTCGGCGCCGACGCGCAGGCCGTGGGCAGGTCCATCCAGCTCGATGCCGTGCCCTTCACGGTCGTCGGGGTGATGCCGGCGGCGCTTCGCCTTCCCCACCGGCACGAACGTCGAAGTCTGGACGCCGCTGGCGTTCGACCCGAAAGACCTGCACGGTGCGTCCCGTCGCGCCCGCTCGCTCACGGTGGTGGGCCGCATCGCCGACGGCGCCAGCATGGCCCAGGCCCAGGAGGAGCTGTCGGTGCTTTCTGCCCGCATCGCCGCGGCGCACGCCGACAGCAACGGCGGCTGGGGCGCCCGCGTGGTGGCGGCGCATGAGCAGCTCGTGGCGCAGTCGCGGCCGGCGCTGATGGTGCTCATGGGCGCGGTCGGATTCCTGTTGCTCATCGTGTGCGCCAACATGGCCAACCTGCAGCTGGCGCGGTCGTCGAGCCGCCGGCGCGAGATCGCCGTGCGCGGCGCCCTCGGCGCCGGGCGTTGGGCGGTGGCGCGGCCGATTCTCGCCGAGAGCATCCTGCTGGCGGCAGGCGGCGGCCTGCTGGGCCTTGGCGTGGCCTTTGGCGGCCTGCGGCTGCTCGCGACGCTTCCCGCCGGCGAGCTGCCGCGCATGGATCAGATTCAACTCGACGGCGGCGTGCTCTTGTTTGCGATGGCCGTCTCCCTGGGCGTGGCGCTGGCCTTCGGCGTGCTGCCGGCGCTTCGCGCCGCCGGCGACCTGCGCAGCCAGATGCACGAGTCGTCGGGCTCCACGGGGAGCCCGTACGCGCGCCGGATGCTGAGCGGCCTGGTGGTCGTCGAGGTGGCGCTGGCGCTGGTGCTGCTCGTGGGCGCCGGGCTGATGACCCGCAGTTTCCAGAAGCTCCTCGCGGTGAGCCCGGGCTTCGACGCCACCAACCTCGTGGCTGCCCGGGTGCTGCTGCCCACGACCAAGTACAACCAACGGCCCGCGGTGGCCCGCTTCTACGAAGACGTCGTCGACCGGCTGCGCCGAGCGCCCGGCGTGATCGGCGCGTCGGCCGTCTCGGCGATGCCGCTGCACAACGTCGGCGCCGCCGGGGCCTTGCCGTTCACGGTGGCCGGACACCCCCCGCCCGCCACGGAGGATCCGCTGGCCGAGGTGCGCATCGTGGCGCCGCAGTATTTCGAAACCATGAAGATCGCCCTCGTCGAGGGGCGCCTCCTGGATGAGCGCGACGTCGAGACCGCCCCGCGCACGAGCGTGATCAACCAGACCATGGCGCGGCGCTACTTCGCGGACCGCAGTCCGATTGGGCAGATCATCCAGAATCCCCACGGCAAGAGCGAGGTGGTCGGTGTCGTCGGCGACGTGCGCAACCAGGGCCTGGAGAGCGAACCAAAGAAGCAGGTCTACTTGCCGATGCGCCAGAGCCCGTCGGCCGGTATGGCCCTCGTGGCCCGGACGAGTGGCGATCCTGGCGCCTTCGCCGGCACGATTCAGCGCGTGATCTGGGACGTCGACCCGCAGCAGCCGATCTACGAGCTGAGCACCGTGGATCAGATTCTGGCCCGGGCGGTGTTCCTGCCGCGCCTGAGCACGACCATGCTGGCGCTCTTCGCCCTGGCGGCGCTGCTGCTGGCGGCACTCGGCATCTACGGCGTGCTGTCCTACTCGGTCAGCGAGCGCACCAAGGAGATCGGCTTGCGCCTGGCCCTGGGCGCCTCGGCCGGCGACACCGTGGGGCTCGTCGTGCGCCACAGCGTGGCGCTCGTGGCCATCGGCGGCGGGGTGGGCCTGGCCGCGTCGGTCGTGCTGGCCCGTTCGCTCTCGGGAGTGTTGTACGGCGTGGGGCCGTTCGACGTGACCGCCTTCGCGTCGGCGGCCACCGTGCTGCTGCTGGCCGGCGTGTTGGCCAGTCTGCTGCCGGCGCTGAGGACCACGCGCGTGGATCCGATGGTGGCTCTGAGAGAACAGTAGGTCGTCGGCGCGGCCAGCGGGCCGGTAGCCGCCGCCCGGCCTGCCAAATCCGGCGGCGCGGTAGAATCGGCGCCATGGCCGACGACACCAAGGCGAACTCCTCCAGGATCGACGCGCTCCTCAGCGAAGACCGCCAGTTCGCGCCGAGCCCGGCGTTTCGCGCGGCCGCCAACATCAGCGACCCGGGCATCTACGAACGCGCGGCTCGGGATCCAGAGGCCTTCTGGGAAGGCTTCGCAAAGGAGCTCGAGTGGTCCACGCCGTGGGACACGGTGCTCGAGTGGACACCGCCCTACGCCAAGTGGTTCGTCGGCGGGAAGCTGAACGCCAGCGTCAACTGCGTCGACCGCCACGTCCGCGGTCCGCGCCGCAACAAGGCCGCCATCATCTGGGAAGGCGAGCCGGGCGAACGGCGCACCCTCACCTATTTCGCGCTCTTCCGCCAGGTGTCGCAGTTTGCCAACGTGCTGAAGGCGCGGGGCGTGACCAAGGGCGACCGCGTCGCCATCTACATGCCGCTCGTGCCCGAGCTGGCCATCGCCATGCTGGCGTGCGCGCGCCTCGGCGCCGTGCACAGCGTGGTCTTCGGCGGCTTCAGCAGCGAGTCGCTCCGCGATCGCATCAACGACTCGCAGTGCAAGGTGCTCGTCACCGCCGACGGCGGCTACCGCCGCGGCAGCATCGTGCCGCTCAAGCAGATGGCCGACGAAGCGCTGGCCGCGACGCCGTCGATCACCTCGGTCGTGGTGGTCAAACGCGGCGCCGCCGACCTGCGCGTGCGGATGCAGCCGGGCCGCGACTACTGGTATCACGAGCTCATGCAGGATGCGCCTTACCAGTGCGCGCCCGAGCCGATGGACGCGGAGGACATGCTCTACATCCTCTACACGTCGGGCACCACCGGGAAACCCAAGGGCATCGTCCACACCACCGGCGGCTACCTCACGGGCTGCTACGCCACGACGAAATGGGTGTTCGACCTGAAGGAAGAGGACGTCTACTGGTGCACCGCCGACATCGGCTGGGTCACCGGGCACAGCTACGTCGTCTATGGCCCGCTCGCCAACGGGGCCACGGTCGTGATGTACGAAGGCGCGCCCGACTGGCCCGGCAAGGACCGTTTCTGGGAAATCATCGACCGCTACGGCGTCACCGTGTTCTACACCGCGCCGACGGCGATTCGCGCGTTCATGCGCTGGGGCACCGACTGGCCGGCCAGGCACGACCTGTCATCGCTGCGCCTGCTGGGCTCGGTCGGCGAGCCGATCAATCCCGAAGCGTGGATGTGGTACCACCTCAACATCGGCGGCGAGCGCTGTCCCATCGTCGACACCTGGTGGCAGACGGAAACCGGCGCGATCCTGATCACGCCGCTGCCGGGACTCACGAGCACCAAGCCCGGGTCGGCCACGCAGCCGTTCCCCGGCGTCAGCGCGCAGATCCTGACCGACCAGGGCGAGCCCATCCCCAAGGGCGGCGGCCTGCTCGCCCTCACCAGACCGTGGCCGTCGATGCTGCGCGGCATCTACGGCGATCACGAGCGTTTCGTGGAGCAGGTACTGGAGCCGCTGGCCCGGAATCTACTTCACCGGCGACGGCGCCAAGCTCGATGACGACGGCTTCTTCTGGCTGCTGGGCCGCGTCGACGACGTGTTGAACGTCGCCGGCCATCGCCTCGGGACCATGGAAGTGGAAAGCGCCCTGGTCGATCATCCCCATGTCGCCGAGGCGGCCGTGGTTGGGCGCCATCACGAGATCAAGGGGCAGGCCGTGGCCGCCTTCGTCACGGTGAAGGAGGGCGTAGCGACGTCGGAGGCGCTGGCCGACGAGCTGAAGGCCCACGTGGTGCGGAAGATCGGCGCCATCGCCCGGCCCGACGACATCATCTTCGCCGCCGACCTGCCCAAGACCCGCTCGGGCAAGATCATGCGGCGGCTGCTGCGTGACATCGCCGAAGGCAAGGCCCTCGGCGACACCACGACGCTGGCCGACCCGGCTGTCGTGGCCCGCCTCAAGGAGCAATACGCCGACGAACAGGGCTGAGAACCGGGCCTCGCGGCTCGGTTCCCGGGCTCGGATCCTTACTTCTCGAGGATGAAGGTCACTTTCAAGGCCACGCGGTACTCGACGATGCGGCCCTTTTCCACCACCACCTTCTGGTCCTGGATCCAGGCGCCCTCGATGTTCTTGAGGGTCTTCGAGGCCCGCGCGATGCCCTGTTCGACGGCGTCGTCGAAACCCTTCTTGGAGCCCGAGATGATCTCGGTGACTCGTGCCACTGCCATGTTGAACACTCCTTTGCGCGTCCGTCCGAAGAGGTGGAGGAGCCACGACCTGCGGCGCCGGATGCGACTGGTCCCACGGATCCTACGTGAGGCCCCCGGCCCGTTCAATGCCCGGTCCGGCAGCGGCCGGAACCTGACCCGCCGCCCGGCCGTCTGTGATGGAATGACAGCAGCGGCGCTCGCGCCGTCGCGGAGACCCTCGGCATGCCCATGATTGAAACGAAAGACCTCTGGAAGACCTACACCATGGGCGACGAGGAGATCCACGCCCTGCGCGGCGTCAACGTCCAGATCGACAAGGGCGAGTACGTGGCCATCATGGGGCCGTCGGGTTCGGGCAAGTCGACCCTGATGAACCTCATCGGCTGCCTCGACACCCCCAGCAAGGGCACCTACCTGCTCAACGGGAAGGAGGTCAGCACCATGAACGACAACGAGCTGGCCCGCATCCGCAACGAAGAGATCGGATTCGTCTTCCAGACCTTCAACCTGCTGCCCCGCGCCACCGCCCTGCACAACGTCGAACTGCCGCTCGTCTACGCCGGGGTGTCGTCGAAGGAGCGGCTCGAACGGGCCAAGGCGGCGCTCGAAAAGGTCGAGCTCGGCCAGCGCATGAACCACAAGCCCAACGAGCTGTCGGGCGGTCAGCGCCAGCGCGTGGCCATCGCCCGGGCGCTGGTGAACAACCCGTCGATCCTGCTGGCCGACGAACCCACCGGCAACCTCGATTCGAAGACCGGCGTGGAAATCATGGCGCTCTTCGAACGGCTCTACGAGGCCGGCAACACCATCGTGCTGGTCACCCACGAGGCCGACGTCGCGGCCCACGCCAAGCGCCAGATCCTGATTCGCGACGGACAGGTCGAGAAGGACGTGCGCCAGGCGGCCTAGCCGCCGCGTCGCCGCGCCGCGCCGCCAGGGCTACACCGCCGCCATGTGGCCAGGCGCCACTTCCACGAGCGGCGCGTCGTGGCTCATCGTCGCCGGATCCAGCTCGATGCGCTGTCGCGGCGCGTCCGGATCGGTCACCGGGATCGCCGACAAGCAGCGCCCGGGTGTAGGGATGCGCGGGATGGGCAAACAGCGACTCGGTCTCGCCCATCTCGACGATGCGCCCGAGATACATCACCGCCACGCGCCGGCAGATGTGCCGCACCAGCCTGAGGTCGTGCGCGACGAACAGGTAGGTGAGCTGCAGCCGCTGCTGCAGGTCCATCAGCAGGTTCACCACCTGCGCCTGAATCGACACGTCGAGCGCCGATACCGGTTCGTCGGCGATGATGAACTTCGGCTCGAGCGCCAGCGCCCGGGCCAGGCCGATGCGCTGCCGCTGGCCGCCGCTGAACTCGTGGGGATAGCGCTCCAGGTGAGCCGGGTCGAGGCCGACGAGGCGGAACAGTTCCGCCACGCGCTCGACCCGCTGCGCCTTGGCGCCGAGGCGGTGGATCGCCAGGGGCTCGTCGACGATCTCCCGGGCGCGCATGCGCGGGTTCAGCGACGAGTACGGATCCTGGAAGATCATCTGCATGTGGCGGCGCGCCGCCCGCATCTGACTCGACGAGTAGGCGAGCACGTCCTCGCCGCGGTAGCGGACCTCGCCCGAGGTCGGTTCGACGAGGCGCAGCATGCACCGGCCGGTGGTGCTCTTGCCGCTCCCCGACTCGCCGACGAGTCCGAACGTCTCGCCCTCGTCGATGGTGAAACTCACGCCGTCCACCGCCTTCACCACCGTGCCGCGCTGGAACAGCCCGCCGCCGCGGGTGAAGTGCTTGGTGAGGTTGCGCACCTCCACGAGGGGCTGGCTCACCTCGGACCTCCGGCGGCGCTGTGGACGTGCAGCAGGCAGCGGGCGCGGTGGCCGTCGGCCACCGGCACGTCGGGCGGCACGGCGCGGTCGCACTCGTCGAACCGGCTGGCACAGCGCGGCGCAAACGCGCACCCCGGCGGCAGCGACCCGAGGTTCGGGACGGTGCCGTCGATGGCCACCAGCCGTCCGCCCGCGCCGCCCCGGGGAATCGAGGCCAGCAGGCCGCGCGTATAGGGGTGCGCCGGCTCGCGGAAGATGGCGCGCACCGGACCTTCCTCGACGATGCGGCCGGCGTACATCACCGCCACGCGGTCGGCGACCTCGGCAATCACGCCCAGGTCGTGCGTGATGAGCAGCAGCGACAGGTCGAAGGTGCGCTTCATCTCGCGCAGCAGGTCGAGAATCTGCGCCTGCACGGTGACGTCGAGCGCGGTCGTCGGCTCGTCGGCAATCACCAGGGGCGGCTTGCAGGCCAGGGCCACGGCCAGCATGACGCGCTGGCGCATGCCGCCGGAGAGCTGGTGCGGATAATCGTCCACCCGGCGCTCGGGATCGACGATCTTGACGGCGCGCATCAAGGCGATGGCCCGGTCCCGCGCCTCGCGCGATGTGGCCATGCCGTGCACGACCAGCGCTTCGCCGATCTGCTTGCCCACCCGCATCACCGGGTTGAGCGCCGCCATCGGCTCCTGGAACACCAGGCCGATGCCGGCGCCGCGCACCGCGCACATCTCGCGTTCGGAGAGCGCCAGCAGATCGCGGCCCTGGAAGAACACCTGGCCGGCGGCGATGCGGCCGGGCGCCTGCACGAGGCGCATCAGCGAGAACGCGGTCACCGACTTGCCGCTGCCCGATTCGCCCACGAGCCCGAGCGTCTCGCCCTTGCGGATGTCGAACGACACGTCGTTCACCGCCACGAGCGGCGTCTTGCCCACGTCGAAGACGGTCGTGAGGCCTTGCACGGACAGCAGGACGTCGGTGGCCATCGGTCAGGTCCCGGGCCGCGGCTCAGTCAACGGCCGCCTCGCGAAATTCGCCGAACACGCCCCGCATCGTATCCGCAATCTCACCCACCGTGGCCCGGGCCTCCACCGCGGCGATGATCGGCGGCACCAGGTTGTCGCGACCCTGGGCGGCGGCCTGCACCGCCTCGAGCGCCGCGCGCCATGTCGACTCCGATCGGGCCGCCCGCAAGGCCTGCACCTTCGCCACCTGCCGGCGCTCCATGTCGGGGTCGAGCGCGAATACGGCCATCTGCGGCCGCTCGTCGGTGACGAAGCGGTTCACCCCCACGACCACGTCGGTGCCGGCGTCGATCCGCTGCTGGGCCAGATACGCCGACTCCTGGATCTGGCGCTGGATGTAGCCGGCCTCGATGGCCCGGAGCGTGCCGCCCACCGCCTCGATCCGTTCGAGCAGCGTGAGCGCCCCCATCTCGATGTCGTTGGTCAGCTTCTCGACGTGCCATGAGCCGCCGAACGGGTCGACGGTGTTGGCGACGCCCGCTTCGTGGGCGATGATCTGCTGGGTCCGCAGCGCGATCCGCGCCGCCTCCTCGGTCGGCAGCGCCAGCGCCTCGTCGCGGCCGTTGGTGTGCAACGACTGGGTGCCGCCGATGACCGCCGCCAGGGCCTGCACGGCCACGCGCACGATGTTGTTGTCGGGCTGCTGCGCGGTCAGGGTGCTGCCGGCCGTCTGGGTATGGAAGCGCAGCTGCAGCGCGCGCGGATTGGTGGCCCCGAAGCGTTCCCGCATCAGCCGCGCCCACAGCCGCCGGGCCGCCCGGAACTTGGCCACCTCTTCGAGGAAGTCGTTGTGCGCGTTGAAGAAGAACGACAGGCGCTGGCCGAACGCGTTCACGTCGAGTCCGGCCTCGACCGCCGCGCCGACGTAGGCGATGGCGTTGGCGAAGGTGAAGGCCACTTCCTGCACCGCCGTCGAGCCGGCTTCGCGGATGTGGTAGCCGCTGATCGAGATGGTGTTCCACTGCGGCACCTCGCGCTCGCAGTAGGCGAAGATGTCGGTCACGATGCGCAGCGACGGGGCCGGCGGGTAGATGTAGGTGCCGCGGGCGATGTATTCCTTCAGGATGTCGTTCTGCACCGTGCCCGACAGGGCTGCCGGGCTCACGCCCTGACGCTTGGCGACGGCCACATAGAGCGCCAGCAGCACGATGGCCGTGGCGTTGATGGTCATCGACGTCGACACCGCGCCGAGCGGAATGCCGTCGAAGAGCGCGGTCATGTCCTCGATCGAGTCGATGGCCACGCCGACCTTGCCGACCTCGCCGGCGGCCAGCGGGTGGTCCGAGTCGTAGCCGATCTGGGTGGGGAGGTCGAAGGCCACGCTCAGCCCGCTGACGCCCTGGCCGAGCAGGTAGCGGTAACGGGCGTTCGACTCCTCGGCCGTGCCGAAGCCGGCGTACTGACGCATCGTCCACAGCCGGCCGCGATACATCGTGGGCTGAATGCCCCGGGTGTAGGGATACTCCCCGGGGAACCCGAGGTCGGCGCCGTCGTTCCAGTCGCCGAGATCCGCGGGCACCCGGTAGAAGCGGGTCTGTTCACCGGCCATGACGAAGCATTGTAGCGAGGCCCGCGAGCCGCGCGGCGTCCGCGGGTGGCGCGCCTCTTGCACGATAGTGCACAGCGCTCGTAGAATGGCCAGGTTCGCGCCGGGTTCCCAGCCTGCGCATCCGATCGCCCTACGCGTCTTGCGAGGAGGGAAGTGCATGGATGACGTCCAGAACCGCCTTGCCCGGGAACTGGCTGCCGCGATGGCCGCCGCGGTCGCCCAGAGCGCTGACGTCGAAGCCTGTCACGAGCGGGCTCGAGAAGCCGGCTATCACCTGAAAGTCACGATCGAGGCCGCGGTGGGCTTCGCGCCGCTCGTCGGCCACGACCTGTCGGGGCCAGTCGAGGCCAACGACGCGGCCGCTGCAGGCGACGAGCCACAGGGTTTCGACGTCAACGCCAGCGACCGGCGGTTCCTGCGCTCCTTGCGCATTGCCGCCGACGAGGCCAAGGTCGAGGAACCGAACTAGCTCTTGGCGCCTTGCTTGGCCACCGCCTCGGCGGCCTTCTTTGCCGCCTCGGGGTCGCCGAGGTAGAAACTGCCTGAGCGGTCGCAGGTCCGCGTCGAGTTCGTAGACCAGCGGAATGCCGGTGGGGATGTTCAGCTCCACGATCGCCTCGTCGCCGATCCCGTCGAGGTACTTGACGAGCGCCCGCAGGCTGTTGCCGTGCGCGGTGACGATCACCCGTTGCCCGTGGCGGATGGCCGGGGCGATGGTCTCATGCCAGTAGGGCAGGAAGCGCTCGACCGTGTCCTTGAGGCACTCCGTCAGCGGGAGGTCGTCCGGGGGAACCCCCGCGTAGCGGCGGTCCCTGGCCGGGATGCTGCGGGTCGTCGGCGGCGAGCGGCGGCGGCGGGATGTCGTAGCTGCGGCGCCAGACCTTCACCTGGGCCTCGCCGTGCCGGGCCGCGGTCTCGGCCTTGTTCAGCCCTTGCAGCGCGCCGTAGTGCCGTTCGTTGAGGCGCCACGACCGCTCCACCGGCAGCCACAGCAGATCCAGTTCGTCGAGCACGATCCACAGCGTGCGGATGGCGCGCTTCAGCACCGACGAGTAGGCGACGTCGAAGGTGTAGCCGCCGTCGCGGAGGAGGCGGCCGGCGGCGTGCGCCTCGTGCACGCCTTTTTCGCTGAGGTCCACGTCCACCCAGCCGGTGAAGCGGTTTTCCTTGTTCCAGGTGGATTCGCCGTGGCGGAGCAGAACCAGCGTGTACATGGCTACGTCAACTGTTGCGATGGCTGCCCGGCCGGCGTAGACCGCCCCGTCGCCCAGGGCTTCTTCGATGCGGAGCAGCTGGTTGTACTTGGCGATGCGGTCGCTGCGCGACGCCGAGCCGGTCTTGATCTGGCCGGCCGACGTGCCCACGGCGAGGTCCGCGATGGTGGAGTCTTCGGTTTCGCCCGACCGGTGCGAGATGACGCTGCGGTAGCCGGCCGCGGTGGCCATGGCAATGGCGTCGAGCGTCTCGCTGACCGTGCCGATCTGATTGAGCTTCACGAGCAGCGCGTTGCCGACGCCGTCCTTGATGCCGCGCGCCAGGATCTCGGGGTTGGTGACGAACACGTCGTCGCCGACGATCTGCACCGTCTTGCCCAGCGCCTGCGTGAGCAGCTTCCAACCGCGCCAGTCGCCCTCGGCGCAGCCGTCTTCGATCGAGAGAATCGGATAGTGCCGGCACCAGTTCTCGTAGAGCTCGACCATCCCCTCGGAATCGCGAGTCGGCTCGCCGGATTTCTTGAACTCGTAGCGTCCGTCGGCGGTGCCGAACTCGCTGGCCGCGACGTCGAGGGCGATGAAGACGTTGTCGCCGGCCGTGAAGCCGGCCTTGCCGATTGCCGCCATCACCGAATCGAGCGCCTCCTGGTTGCTCTTCAGGCTGGGCGCGAACCCGCCCTCGTCGCCGACACCCGTGGCCAGGCCGCGGCTCTTCAGGATCGAGCGCAGGGCGTGGAAGATCTCGGTGCCGGCGCGGAGGGCCTCGCTGAACGTGGGAAAGCCCACCGGCATCACCATGAACTCCTGGAAGTCCACGTTGGTGTCGGCATGCGCGCCGCCGTTCAGGATGTTCATCATCGGCACCGGCAGGCGATAGCCGCTGGTCACCCCGGCCAGGGCGGCGATGTGCGCGTAGAGCGGCAGCCCGGCCTCGTCGGCCCCGGCCTTGAGCGCCGCCATCGAGACGCCGAGCAGCGCATTGGCGCCGAGGCGGCCCTTGGCCGGCGTGCCGTCGAGGGCAATGAGCGCTTCGTCGAGGCCGCGCTGGTGCCAGTCGCGGTTGACGAGGGCGTCCCGGATCTCGCCGTTCACGTGGCCGACCGCCTTGGTGACGCCCTTGCCGAGAAAGCGCGACTGGTCGCCGTCGCGCAGTTCGAGGGCTTCGCGCTCGCCGGTGGAGGCGCCGGAGGGCACCGCCGCGCGGCCGCGCTCGCCGCCGGCGAGGAACACGTCCACTTCGACCGTGGGGTTGCCGCGCGAGTCGAGGATCTCCCGACCGCGGATGTCGACGATGTGCACAGTGGCGCTCCTGGCAGGGGGCCGCGATGGTGGCCCGCGTGAAGTCCGTGCAGAAGTATCTCAGGAAATCCGCGCGGCGGATCGCCGGCCTGATGCCGCGCCGCGGGCCCATGCAGCGGCGCGTGATGGTGCGCAGCCGGCGGCCGCGCTGGCCCTCACCTGCGGTCGGCGCCGGTTTCCAACGCCAGGGCGTCGGCGCCAATCGGCTCCACCCGCGGCTCCTCGTCGACGGTGACGACGACGATGCCGCGCTCGGTCACGGTGTGCCGCGCGCGGTCGGAGGCTTCGTCGTAGCCGATGACGGCGCCGCGCGGCACGAGCACGTCGCGGTCGATGATCGCGTTCCGGATGCGCGCGTGGCGGCCCACCTGCACGCCTGGCATCAGGATGGAGTCGTCGACCGTCGCGAAGCTGTGGACGCGGACGTTGGGGCACAGGATGCTGCCCTTGATCCGGCTGCCCGAGACGATGCACCCGGGCGAGATCACCGAGTCGAGCGCCGTGCCGGTGCGGCCGCGCGTCGGCGAAGACGAACTTGGCCGGCGGCGCCTGCGGCTGGTGCGTGCGCATGGGCCACTCCGGGTCGTAGAGATTGAACTCCGGATTGACGTGGCACAAGTCCATGTTGGCTTCGTAGTAGGCATCCAGGGTGCCGATGTCGCGCCAGTACTTCGCCCCCTTCTTGTTCTCGTCGTAGAAGGCGTAGGCGTAGACCTGCCCGGTCGGGATGAGCGCGGGGATGATGTTCTTGCCGAAGTCGTGATGGCTGGCCGGATCGGCCGCGTCCAGTTCCAGCGCCTGGTGCAGGACGTCCATGTTGAAGACGTAGACGCCCATCGAAGCCAGCGCCAGGTGCGGCTGGCCGGGGATGGGCACGGGCGACCGGGGCTTCTCGTCGAAGCCCACGACCTTGCCGCTCTCGTCCACGGCCACGATCCCGAAGCGGTCGCCGTCAGCGACCGGCACCTCGATGGTGGCCAGGGTGACGGCCGCGCCGGTTTCCTCGTGCGAGCGCAGCATGCGCCGGTAATCCATCTTGTAGACGTGGTCGCCGGCGAGCACCACGACGTGCCGGGGCGCTTCGTCCTCGATCGAATAAAGGTTCTGGTAGACCGCGTCGGCCGTGCCCAGATACCAGTGCTCCCCCACCCGCTTCTGCGGCGGCAGGATCTCGATGAACTCGCCCAACTCCTCCGACACGATGGTCCAACCCATGCGGATGTGGCGGTTGAGCGAGAGCGACTTGTACTGCGTGGCGATGAAGATGCGGCGCAGCCCGGAATTCACCGAGTTCGAAAGGACGAAGTCGATGATGCGGTAGGGCCCGCCGAAGTAAACCGCCGGCTTGGCGCGGTCGCGCGTCAGCGGCGAGAGACGTTCGCCCGCGCCGCCGGCGAGCACAATCACGAGCGCGTCGTCCCGAACCATCACCGGCCTCCCTGCAACTGGGCGCGGACTCGCCCCGCGCGGTCGGCGACGCCACCGTCGCGCTCGACCCCGCACCCGGGAATCTACCACGGCCGAGCCGTCGAAGCAGAACCGCAACCCCTGTCCCAGCAGTAAGTTAGGGTCGTTGACAGGCCCGGATCGAGCCAATATCATTGCAGGCTGACCCTTCGTACCGCGTTTTTCTTTGGAGACATCATGAAGTTCAAGGTCCGTGGTCTCGCGCTGGCGATGGCTGCTCTCCTCGTAGCCGGCATGCCTTCCGCGGCTCTGGCGCAGAAGGACGACAAGAAGCGGAGCAAGCAGGAAAAGGAAGAGATCGAGGCGATCGTCAAAACGGTCGACGCCGCCATGGCCGGAACGCCCGGACCGGCGGACGTGCAGATGAAGATCGAGCCGGTGTTCCTGAAGTCGCAGGAAGCCCGCATCTTCGTGCCGTTCACCCTCGAAATCACCGGCCTGCCCCAGAAGGACGCCGCCCTTTACGTTCGCGTGGTCGATCCCACCGTGGCTGTCGACCCCAAGAAGAAGGTCGAATACACCTGGGACGACGTGCACTTCGTGCCGGCGGCGCAGCTGAGCCAATCGCCCGTCCGCCTGAACCGCGTGTTCATGGCCAAGCCCGGCACCTACGACGTCTACATCATGGCCAAGGAGCGGCTGCCCGAAAAGGCGCCCAAGAACACCGTGGCCAAGGCCGGCCTCTACAAGACCAGCGTCACCGTGCCCGACTTGAACGCCGAATTCACCACCAGCTCGGTGCTGGTGGCCGACAAGGTCACCGTGCTGACCCAGCCGTTGACCATGGACGAAGCGCGCGAGCGTCCGTTCTCGTTCGGTCTGCAGGAGCTGGAACCGGCCGCCGACAACAACTTCACCAAGGCCGAAGAGCTCTCGATTTTCTTCCAGGTCTACAACCCCGGCCTGAACGCCAGCGGCAAGCCCGACCTCACGATGGAATACAACTTCCACCGCAAGGAAGGCGCCGAAGAGAAGTTCTTCAACAAGACCAATCCGCAGGCCATCAACGAAAGCAACCTGCCTCCGCAGTTCGACCCCGCGAAGTTCCCGGTGCCCGGCGGCATCACGGTGCCGCTGAAGAGCTTCGGCGAAGGGGAATACCGTCTTGAAATCAAGGTGACCGACAAGACGTCGAACAAGGTGCTGACCCGCAACGTTCCCTTCATCGTGAAGGGGTAGCGGCGCAAGATCGCCGGTCCGCTTCGCGTTGCGCCGCGCGAAGCGGGCCCAGTTGTCTCTGGAGCTCCCCATGATCGCCACCCGCGTCTGGCTCCTATCGGCGTCCGTTCTGGGACTCACGATAACGGCGGCGGGCGTCGCCGCGGGCCAGGCTCTGCCTGCCGAAGCGCCAGTGCGGGTGGCGGCGGTGACGGCAGGGTCGATCTACGGCGCCGTCCTCGACGAAGCCGGGGCCCCGATCGACGGCGCGGTCGTCTCGGCCCTGGGCGGCGCCACCGCCTTTGCGGTGACCGACCGCGCCGGCCACTACCGCCTGACCGAACTGCCCCCCGGGCCTTACGTGGTGCGCGCGCACCGCGACGGCTTCGCCGGCACCCGCAGCACCCTCATCAACGTCCGCCCCGCCAGCCGCGCCCCCTCGTCCTTCACGCTCCGCCGCGCCGAAACCGACACACCCGAGGTCCTGACCGCCGGCGTCGACGCGAGCGCCGCGCCGGCGGCCACGCCGCGCGACGAGAGCCCGATGGCCTGGCGCCTGCGCCGGCTCACCCGCAGCGTGCTCAAGGACGAACAGCAGACTCCGGCCGTCGATCTCGAGGCCGACGACGACTGGTTCCTCGAAGACTCGCTGCGGTTCCTCGGCCGCGCCTTCGGGACCTCCGCCCGCTACGCCACCTCGGCCCTGGCCGACTGGCCGCTCTACGGGCAGGTGAACCTGCTGACCGCGACGGCCTTCGACGACTCCGGCGAATTCGTGGACTTCGGCCGCTCGTCGGGCGTTGCCTTCTTCTCGGTCGGTGCACCGGTCAGCGCCCATGCCGACTGGTCGGCGCGGGCCATGATGAACAGCGGCGACATCACGTCGTGGACGATGGCCGGCGACTACGTCACCCGGTCCCCGGCGCGCAGTCGGATCACCGCCGGCATGAGCTACAGCCTGCAGCGGTACCAGGGGGGCAGGTTCGTCGCGTTGCAGGCCGTACCGGACGGGCACCGGAAGGTGGCCTCGCTGTCGGGCGGACACGAGATCGACCTCTCGCGGCGCTGGACCCTGGGCTACGGCGCCCGCTACGAGCACTACGACTACCTCGGCGGCTACGGGCTGGTCAGCCCCTCGATGAAGGTGTCGTTCGCCCCGGCGGCCTCGTTGCGCCTCCACGCGAAGGCGTCGATGCACCAGGTAGCGCCGGGCGCCGAGGAGTTCGTGCCTCCTGCCGACGCGCACTGGGTGCCACCGCAGCGCACCTTCGCGCCGCTCGGCTCGAACCGCTTCTCGACCGAGCGGGTGCAGAGCTACGAATTGGGCGCAACGCGTCAGTTCACGCGGGTTGCGGTCGGCGTGCGGGCGTTCCGGCAGCGCGTCGACGAACAACTGGTGACGGTGTTCGGCGCGGCCGACCCGGCGCGGCTCATCGCTGCCGGCGGCCACTACGGCGTGGCCTCGGCCGGCGATGCCGCCATGCAGGGCTGGGCGGTCGGGTTGGCTCACCATTTTTCGGCGCACGTGCACGGGCGAGTCGACTACACATTCGTGTCCACGGTCTGGCAGGCGTCGGGCGGCGCCGACCGGGCCGCCCTGGCCGCCTACGCGCCGCGCGCCCTGCGTCGAGCCGAGCGAGCGCCTGCACGACGTGACCTCCTCGCTCGACGCCGAGTTGCCGCAGACCGCCACGCGGTTCTATCTCCTCTACCGGCTCAACTCCGGCTTCGCCGGCGACCCGGTGGCTCTGCAGAGCGCCGACGGCCGCTTCGACCTGCAATTGCGTCAGGGGCTGCCGTTCCTGAACGGCATGAAAGGCGATTGGGAGATGCTGCTCGGCGTCCGCAGCCTGTTCCGATCGTCGGTCGAGGATCGCTCGATCTACGACGAGCTGCTCGTGGTCCGTGCCCCCAAGCGGGTGATTGGCGGCATCCAGGTCCGCTTCTAGTCGCCGCCGCCGGCCGGGCCGTCGCTTCCGGAAATTGGTGGCCCGCTCCAACTGCTTGGAACGACTCGCTCCGGGCCTCGGCGTCTCCCCTTAACCAATTGATTAGCATAGACTTATCCACGCTTCGCAATTCCGGATCGTGGTATGCGCTTTGCACCGATCACGGCCGTTAGCGCGCCAATGTCCGTGATGCACGCCTCCCCACGCGTCGGCGTCCTCCGAGTGGAGAGACCGCGCCCGCACCACCCTTCCGGCGGTGGTGGCGACCGTGCTGTTGCTGGCCGGGCTCGTGAACATCGTGCAGCGGGCCACCCAGGACGACGTCGAGGACGGCGTGCTGTGGGTGCAACGTTCCACCGGCGTCGTGGCCGCCGAAGTGGACCCGCGTTCCCCCGCCGGCAAGGCCGGCATCCGGCCGGGTGACGTGCTGCTCGCCGTCGACGCGCAGCCAATCGAGGCTCGCGACGACGTCTACACCATCCAGCAGTCGGCGCCGCGCGGCGCCCGGCACACCTACACGCTGCTCACGCTGGGGGACCGGCGCGTCGCCCAGGTGGCTCTGGCGCCGATCCCTCGAGGCGTCGGCGCGCTCTACTACGTGCTGGCGGCGGTCGGCATCTTCTCGCTGCTGGTCGGCGCCACGGTGCGCACTCGCCGCCCGTCCGACCAGGCCACCCTGCACTTCTTCTGGCTGACGGTCGCGTTCTACGGCGTCTTCACCTTCTCGTTCTCCGGCCGGCTCGATCGCGTCGACTGGATCTTCTACTGGGCCGATCAGGTGGCCACGCTGCTGTTGCCGCCGCTCTTCGTCCACTTCACCCTGGTCTTCCCCGAGCGGCCGCGCGATCGCCTGCTGGCGGCTCTCGCCGGCCGGCGCTGGCCCGCCCTGTATCTGTTGCCGGCGGGACTGGGCCTCGTCCGGGCGCTGGCCCTCGTGCGCGCCTCGGCCGACCCGGCCGGCCTCATCGGCACCATCGCCACGCTCGACCGCGTCGAGCCGCTCTACGTGGCCGCCTACATGGCCGCCGGCCTGACCATCCTGGCGCTGGCGCTACGCAGCGTGCGGTCGACGACGGCCCTGCGCCAGTTGCGCTGGATCGTCTGGGGCACGGCCATCGGCGCCGGCCCGTTCATCCTGGCCTACGCGGTGCCGTTCGCCTTCGGCGCCACGCCCTCGCTGGCGATGGAGCTCACGGCCGTGCCGCTCGGCCTCATGCCCCTGGCGTTTGCCTCGGCCATCGTGCGTTACCGGCTGATGGACGTGGAGATCATCCTCAAGCGGCTGCTGGTCTACTCGGCGGCGTTGAGCGCGATTGCCGCCATCTACGTGGTCATCGTGCGCGCCACCGGCGGCTTCTTCGTCTCCACCGAGGACGACCACCGGTGGGTGATCGCGGCGCTGGCCACGGTGGTCGTGCTGCTGCTGGCCCGGCCCGTGACCGACGCCGTGCAGAGCGCCATCGACCGCGTGTTCTACCGCGACCGCTACGACTACCGCCGGGCCCTGGTCGGCTTCGCGCGCGAGCTGAACACCGACCTCGACCTCGACCGGCTGGCCGAGCGCCTGCTGTCGCGGGTCAAGGACACGCTCGTCGTCGATCGCCTGTGTCTGATGTCGGGCACCGGCTATGGCACCTTCGACGCCATCCGCCACGACGGCTTCGACCGGCAGCCGCCGACGATTGCGCGCGGGTCGGCGGTGGCGGCGCGCCTGGCGGAAGGACACGTGGTGCGCCTCGACGACCCGATGGCCGCGGCCCGCTATCCGGCCGAAGAAGTCGAGTTCTGGCGCGACGCCGGGCTGTTCTACTTCGTCCCGTGCGTGTCGAAGGGCGCCTCGATCGCCGTGCTGGCGCTGGGCCGCCGCGACAACGGCGAGCCGCTCACCACCGAAGACATCGTGCTGCTCACCGCCATGGCCGGACAGGTGGCCACCTCGATCGAGAACGCCCGGCTCTATCGCGAGCTGCATCTCAAGGCGGCGGAGTTCGACCGTCTCCGCGTCTTCAACGAGCACATCCTCGAGTCGCTCGACGACGGCCTGCTCGTCGTCGGCGGCGACGGCGCGGTGGTCCGCTGGAATCACGCGCTCGAGCGCATCTACGGACTGCGGCGGGGCGAGGCGGTGGGCCGCGGGCTCGACGTGCTGTTCGAGCCGGCGGTGGTCGCCGCGGTCGAGGCCGCGCGGGGCGCCTCGGCCAACGGCGGCACCGAATACCGCGTGCCGCTCGCCGGTCGCGGTCCCCAGAGCGGCATCCGCCTGCTCGTGAACGTCACGACCGTGCCGCTGCTGCCGATGCCCGGCCGCGAGTGGGCCGGCACCATTGTCATGTTCGAGGACGTGACGGCCCGTGTGCATCTCGAGGAGCAGCTCCGCGTGTCCGAGCGGATGGCCTCGCTCGGCCTGCTCGCCGCCGGCGTCGCTCACGAGGTGAACACGCCGCTGACCGGCATCTCCAGCTACACCCAGATGCTGCTCGAACAGGCCGACCCCGACGACCCGAGGACCAAGGTGCTCGAGAAGATCGAACGGCAGACCTTCCGAGCCGCGCGGATCGTGAACGGCCTGCTTAATCTGTCGCGGCCGTCCGGGGTCGAGGACGGCGACCGGGCGGTGGTCGACCTCAACGTCATCGCCGCCGACGTGCTGTCGCTGCTCGAACACCAGTTCGACAAGGGCCGGGTGCGCGTGCGCCGCGAGCTGGACGAAGCGCCGGTGTTCGTCTCCGGCTACGAGTTCAAACTCCAGCAGGTGTTCCTCAACCTCTTCCTCAACGCCCGCGACGCGATGCCGAGCGGCGGCTGGCTCACCATCGCCACCCGCGTCGAGGGCGACCAGGCCATCGCCGAGGTCCGCGACACCGGGATGGGCGTGTCTCCCGATCACCTGCCGCGCATCTACGACCCGTTCTTCACCACCAAGGGCATCGGCCAGGGCACCGGCCTGGGCCTGTCCATTTCTTACGGCATCGTGCAGGAACACGGCGGAACCATCCAGTGCGTCAGCGCGGAGGGGCAAGGCACGACGTTCGTCTTGTCGTTCGCCGCGGCGCGCGCGGAGCCATCAGGCCGGTCACGCCAGCAGGGGACGGGCGTCTAGCCCGTGGAAGGCACCACCGACATGCGACGCCAAGGTTCGATCCTCGTCATCGACGACGAGGAGATCATGCGCGAGATCCTCGAGACGCTGCTCACCCGCGAGGGCTACCAGGTGCGCCTGGCGTCGTCCGGGCGCGAGGGCCTCGACCTCGCCCGTTCGACCCCGTTCGACGCGGTCATCGTCGACGTCATGATGCCGGAGATGGACGGGCTGCAGGTGCTCGACGCCCTGCGCAACTTCGACGACGAACTGCCGGTCATCATGATCACGGCGTTTGCCTCGATGGAAACCGCGGTGAGCGCCATGCGCAAGGGCGCGTTCGACTACATCACCAAGCCGTTCAAGAACGACGAAGTGCTGGTCGTGCTCAACAACGCCGTCGAGCGCCGCCGCCTGGTGGCCGAGAACCTCACGCTCAAGCAGAACCTGCAGGCCCGGTATCACAAGTTCGCCGGCATCATCGGCAGCAGCCCGCTGATGAAGCAGGTCTTCGACCTGGTCATCCAGGCCGCGCCCAGCCGCTCCACCATCCTCATCACCGGCGAGAGCGGCACCGGCAAGGAACTCGTCGCCCGCGCCATCCACAGCAACTCGGCCCGGGCCGACAAGTCGTTCGTCACGGTGAACTCCGGCAACCTGCCGCCCGACCTGCTGGAATCGACCCTGTTCGGTCACGTCAAGGGCGCGTTCACCGGCGCGGTCTACCCCAAGAAGGGCCTCTTCGACCTGGCCGACAAGGGCAGCATCTTCTTCGACGAGATCGGCAACATCTCGGTCGAGACGCAGGCCAAGCTGCTGCGCGTGATGCAGGAGCGCGAGTTCATGCGCCTCGGCGGCATGGAGACCATCAAGGTCGACGTGCGCATCATCGCCGCCACCAACGTCGACCTGAAGCAGGAGATGGAGGACGGCCGTTTCCGCGAGGACCTGTTCTACCGCCTGCACGTGATCAGCATCCACCTGCCGCCGCTGCGCGATCGCAAGTCGGACATCCCGCTCCTGGTGCAGCACTTCCTCGAGAAGTACGCCGAAGAGAACGAGCGGCCGGTGCTCGAGATCCTGCCGGAGACCATCGACGTGCTCATGGACTACGACTGGCCGGGCAACGTGCGCGAGCTCGAGAACGTGATCGAGCGCGGCGTCGTGCTCACCCCGGGACGCGTGCTGCGGCCCGACATGATTCCCGAGAACGTGCGCCGCGCCCCCCGCACCGTCACCCCGCAGGTGGTGCTGCCGGCCGAGGGCATCTCGCTCAAGGACGTCACCGCCGCCTACGAGCGGCAGTGGATCGAGTCGGCGCTCGAAGCGGCTGGCGGCGTGCAGAAGCGCGCCGCCGAGCTGCTGCACATCAAGCCGACGACGCTGAACGAGATGATCAAGCGCTACGACATCCGCCCGCGCCGGAAGAAGGCGGCCAACGGCGGCGGCGCGGCGCCGGTCGACGACGGCGAGACGCTCGAGCCGATCGTGTCCGACGCCGACTAACGCCCGCGCTTCGTCCGGCTCCGTTGCTGCGCGGTGGCGGAACAATCTGCCGCGGGCAGAACTGCCCGAGGCCACGGTGGCGCAGGGGCACATCTCATCGGCCCAATGGCACCAGCGAAGCCGTGGCGAGCGCGGCCAGATACATACCGAAGCCAAAGACCGTGTGCGTGACCAGGCTCTTGAGTCCGTTGAAGACAGGCGTTGGTGTCTTCCAGGATGCGATCCCGCTCCCATCCCTGGTTGCAGGATGAACCATGGCGCGACGACGGTGGCGATTCCCATGAACAGCGCGGGGAGCACAGAAAGTCGGCGATCGCGCCCACCCCAAGCCGTGCGTCCACAGCAACAGCGCCGAGAAGATGATACCGATCGAGTAGTGCGCACACCACCCGATCCACGATTCCCCTCGGATCGGAGTAGCTCTGGCGATGCTTGCGTGCCTCCAGTGCCGGCGGGGAAGGTGCCCGATCCAGCGCCCCAGGTAGGCGAGCTTCAATGACGGCACTCCCAACTGCCTGAGCACGACGGCTCCCGGCCGTGGCGACCCCCTTCTATTCCAATTCGGCCTCCCGATCGGCCGCGTTCCCCCATACCCGTTTCTCCTTCCCTCTGACCCCTCTTCACGCACCTCTGCACGCGCCCACAGGTCCATCACCATGGTGGCGCCAACCCCGATCAAGACGGCGCGTAGCGCGAATTCCGCGGTTTCGTTCATGCCCAATCCGGACTGCCCTGGCTCACCAGGGCGAACCGCGCAACCCCCGCGCGGCGCACCCTGATCGGTGCGTCGGTGAGACGGAAGACGCGCCCAGTCAGCGCTGGCGCACGGCGGCGAGGAGCCGGTCGTACTTCGTCAGGATCGCGTCCCAGCGGTACTCGCGCTTCACGTACTCCTTGCCGTTGCGCCCCATCGTGCGGCGCAGCCGGTCGTCGGCCAGCAGCAGCTTGGCCGCTTCCACGAACTCGTCGCGGTTGTCGTACCACAGGCCGGCGTTGCTCTTGCGGCACGTGCTCCACGAGCACTTCGCTGTGCCCGTTGACGAGCACCGGCGTGCCCACGGCCATGGCCTCGAGGGCCAGCAGCGACAGGCTTTCGAAGGGCGACGGCACGACCACGATGGTGGCGGCCTCGAGCGCCTCGAGGCGCTCGCGTTCCGAGAGCAGACCCGCGAACTTGACCCACGGCACTTCGGGCAGCTGCATCAGCTTCACGCCCATCAGGACCAGGTCGGCGTCGCCCGCCTGCTCCTTGTAGCTGGTGAAGTACCTCGAGCAGCTCCTCGCAGCCCTTGCCCGGATCGATCCGGCCGCCGTAGAGCAGGAACTGTCCGTGGAGGCGGTGGCGCCGCTGGAACCTGGCGCCGCGCTGGGCCAGGTGGCTCGCCACGCGGTTCCTCGTCCGGCTCGTCGTCGGCCGGAGGCGCTTCGCCGAACGCGGTCGCCACGGCCGACGGAGCGGGTGCGATCGCCCGGCCGGTCGTCGCGTGCGGCCCCGGGGCCCCCGTCCCCGCCGGGCAGCAGGTCGACGCCGCAGCCCACGACTTCTTCGGCGGTGGCCCCCATCTCGAAGCGCGTCTTCAGGAACTGCCGCTCGACTTCGGTGTTGTAGGCGATGGCTGCCGGCAGCCGGAACATCTCGGCGTAGATGCCCAGGTGAATGGCCGGCTCGTCGTGGGCCGTCGGCACCAGGATGCTGCGGCCCGGATCGATCTTCAGGCCGAGCACGGTCGGCGCGTAGAGATAGGTGAAGAAGATCAGCGCGTCGTAGGCCTTGTGGTGCTTGGCCAGGTAGTCGCGCAGTGCCGGCGACCACGGGCCCTGCATCTCGAGCCACTTCAGTTCGTCCTCGCGCGTGTGCGGGTGGTGGAAGATCCAGTCGGAGTACTGGTTGAAGGCGTCGATGTCGCGCGGCGCGGCCACGGTGAAACGCCGCACGGTCACGCCCTTGATCCGGTCGTTGCCTTCGGGATACTCGTTGCGCCAGGTCACGTAGTCGCGGGCGCAGGTCGTCAGCACCTCGACGTCGTGCTTGGCGGCGAGGCGCTCGGCGATGAGCCGGCAGTGGTACTCGGATCCGCCCAGGATCTCGGCACCGTAGCGTTGTACGACGAATCCAATCTTCACGATGTCACTCCGTCTTGACGCGCGGATGGCGTAGCGGGGCGGGCCGAAGCGCCGCCGATGAGGTCGGCCAGGAGCTCGCGGATCCTGGCATCGCCGAAGTCCTGCAGCCGCCGGCGCTGGCCGGCGATGACCTGGGCGCGCAGCTTGTCGTTGTAGGCCAGCTCGCCGAGCAGCTCCGCGGCCAGCTCGAGGTCCTTCGGCTGGAACTGCACGCCGGCGCCGCCGAGCGTGTCGGGCACGGCGGTCGAGGCGTAGGCCAGCACCGGCACGTCGGCGGCCATGGCTTCGAGCAGGGGCACGCAGAAGCCTTCGTGCTCGGAGAGCGACACGTAGACGCTGGCCGTGCGGTAGTAGGCGGCCAGGTCCTCGTCGGGGACGGGGCCGGTGAACACGAAGCGATCGGCCGGCATCTGGTACTCGGCGACGAGCGCGCGCACCATGTTGTAGTAGCGCGGCACGCCGTCGGTCTTGCCCACGAAGATGAAGCGGTAGTTCACGTCGACGTAGCGCTTGTAGACCTCGGCCAGCCTGATGTGGTCCTCGATCTTCTTGTTCGGCACGATCCGGCCGACGAACAGGAAGTTGAGCGGGCCGTCGGTGAGCACCTTCTCGAGCGCCGGGCGGCGGGGCGCCTTGGTGATGCGGGCCACGTCGATGGCGATGGGGAAGACGCCGGTGTTGTCGAAGCCGAGCTGCTCGAGTTCGGCGCGGTTGTATTCGGAGTCGCCCAGCGCCACGTCGGTGCGGCCGGCCAGGGTCGCCAGTTCGTCGCGGCCGAGCTGCGCCAGCCGGAAGATGCCGGCATGGTAGGGCGCGAAGAAGTGCGCCGGCGTGACGTTGTGGTACTGCAGCACGCGCCCGTGCGGCAGCCGGGCGAATGCCTCGGTCATCGGCGAAGGCACCGCGTAGTGGAAGATCGTGAGATCGGCGTCGCGTGCCGCCGGATCAGCGAAGGGCCGCACGTCGTCGGCCAGGTCGTCGTCGATGGTCAGCGCGAAAAGGTCCGACTGATGGCCCATCTCGCGCAGCAAGCCGCGCACCCGACGAGCCGAGTCGCCGATCGCATCGCCCTTGTGGGCAGCCGGCACCCACTGGTTCACGATCACGGCCGCTCCGCCGCCGGGCCGCGGTCCCCGGGCCCAGGGCCGGGCTCCTTGGGCAGCGCCTGGAACGCCGCCGGCCGATACATGCGAAGCTCTTCGAGCGTCTCGGCCAGGCGGACCTGATCCCAGAAGTCGAAGGCCACGGGCGGCGCCGGCCGCCGGGGTGCGTGCAGGGCCTGCTCCACGTAGTTCAGCAGCATGCCGCCGAAGTCCTTGGCGAGCAGCCGTCCCAGGGCCGCGTCCTGGCGCGTCGATCACCGCCTCGCGCAGGGCCGCGTCCGACACCACAGCGTCGACCAGGGCTGCGATCTCGACCGGGTCCTTGCGGTGATACAGGATGCCGCCGCCGTCCATCGTGGCCGGCACCGCGGTGGCGGCGTAGGCCAGCACGGGCACGCCCATGTGGAACGCCTCCATCAGTGGCACGCAGAAGCCTTCGTGCTCGCTGGCGCACAGGAACACGTCGGCGATCTCGTAGTAGGCGGCGAGCTCTTCGTTGCTCACGTGGCCGAGCAGGTGCACGTCGGCGGCGCCGATGCGCGCCACCAAGTCGTGCACCATCGCCAGATAGCGCTCGAAGCCGCCGTGCGAGCCCACCAGCAGGAGGCGCGACCGCGGGTTGAACCAGCGCTTGTAGGCGTGAAACGCCAGAATCACGTTCTCGATGCGCTTGTTCGGAATCATGCGGCCGACAAACAGCAGGTTGACCCACCCGTCGTCGAAGGCGCCGGCCTGCATGTAGTTGGGCGCGCCGGCGAGGTGGGAGAAGTCGGGGACGACCGGCAGCACCGCGGTGGTGGGGAAGCCCAGCGCCTCGAGTTCCGCGCGGTTGTACTCGGAGTCGCCGAGCGCCAGCTGCACCCGGTTGGCGTAGACGCCGAGCTCGCGCCGTCCCAGGTAACAGAGCTGGACGAGCAGCGGGTGCACGTCCACGAAGAACTCGGGCGGCGTGATGTTGTGGTAGACGAGCGCCATGCGATCCGGCAGGGCGTAGGCGACGCGCGAAGCGCGCGAACCGATCGAGAAGTGGTGGATCAGCAGGTTGTCGGGATGGCTGGCATCGGGCAGATCACGGTAGTCGACCGTCAGGTCTTCGAGCCGGCGGTCGGCCGTCTCGACGAAGATCTCCGACTCGTAGCCGGCAGCGCGCAGCACGCGCTGGATACCCAGCACCTCGTGCCCGATGGCATCGCCGTAGCCCAGCGTGGCCAGCACCTGATGCACCGCCGGTGCCACTACGCGCCGTCCTTTCGCGGGGGGCGTCCTTGCGGACGGCGCGAGCGCCCGCCCCGGTTCGAGCGGCCCCGCGGCTGTCCAGGCGGTGCCGCGGTGACCGGCGCCGACCCGTCGGCCGGGCTGTTGACCAGCGGCGGGCCCTGGCGGCCCTCGCGAAGGCGCCCGTCACGCGGCTGCCGGTCGCGCGGCCGGCCGTCACGCGGCTGACTGTCGCGCGGCTGGCCGTCGCGAACAACCGCGTCAGGGGACTGCCCGTCGCGCGGTCGGGCGTCGCGCGGCTGAGCGTCGCGATTCTGGCCTTCGCGGGGGCGCTGATCGCGGGTCCGCTGGTCGCGCGACTGCTGGCCGCGAGAACCTTGATCGCGGGACCCCTGACCGCGACCCTGGCCGTCGCGTGGTCGGCCCTCTCGCGGCCGGCCGTCACGCCTGTGGTCATCGCGCGGCCGCGGCTCGACAGGGCGCGCGTCGTCGCGCCGCGGCACCCGCGCGTCGGGAGCGCGAGTGGCGGTATCGGAAGCCGCCGCGCGGAGGTTGGTGATCGGTCCTGACGGCATGCCCGCGAGCACCTCGCGCGCTGGCAGCAGCGTCTTCTGACGCCGCCCCCACCAGCCGGGCAGCGCATCGAGCGGGCGGGCGGAGCCGCTGTCACGCGTGAGCCGCTCGAACATGTCCAGGTACTTGCGCTCGATGACCGGCCAGGTGTAATTGGCCCGGAAGAACGCGGCGCCGTTGCGGCCGAGGGCGGCCGGTACCGTGGCCGAAGACTCGAGCACGCGGACCGCTTCGACGAACTCGGCGTAGTTGTCGTAGTAGAGCGCCGCGTTGCTGCGCACAGCCTGTCCGCGCAACACGTCGCACTTGCCATTGGCCAGCACCGGCTTGCCCAGCGCCCAGGCCTCGAGCGCCACCATCGACAGGCTCTCGAAGTACGAGGGCATGATCAGGAACTCGGCCGCGGCCAGCGCGTCGTATTTCTCCTGGTCGCTCACGAAGCCCAGGTGCTTGATGCGCGGATGATCGGGCACGGGCAGCACGGGAGTGCCGACGAGCGCGAGCGTGAGCCCGCCGGGTGTGATCTCGCTGTAGCGCTTCCAGTAGTCGAAGAGCTCGGCGCAGCCCTTGTTCTCGTCGATGCGGCCGATGTAGATGGCGATCGGGCCGGCAATGCCGGTGCGCTGCCGGAACCGCGACGGGTTCGACGAGGCCGGAACTTCGGAGCCGATGCCGACGACCACGCCCGGGACCTCGTCGGTACCGGCCGCGGCCTGCAGCAGGGCGCGTTCTTCGGGCGAGTTGTACATGTGCGCCCGCACGCCGCGCAGCACCGCGGGAAACACGCCCATGCCGAGCGCCTCGTCGCGTTCGGCGGTGGGCACGAGAATCGCCTTGCCGGGCACCGCGCGTGCGCCGTGGTAGGCGTGGTAGTAGCGGAAGCTGAAGAACAGGAAGAAGTCGTAGTCGGCCTGGTGATCGGCGATGTAGCGGACCAGGTCAGGGCTGGTGGGCCCTTCCGCGTCGAGCCACGCCAGCTCGTCGTTCACCGAGTGCCGCTGGCCGAAGACGCGTTCGGACCACGAGCCGAACGTCTGCGGATCGCGCGGCCGCGCCACCGCGAACCGGCGCACGGGAATCGCGCCGACGGTGGTGGCCCCAGCCGGATAGGCGTTGGCCCACGAGATGTAGTCCTTGGCGCAGGTGGTCAGCACCTCGACCTCCACGTGGCGGGCCAGGTGTTCAGCGAGATAGCGGGCATGGAGCTCGGCGCCGCCGTTGATCTCGGCGCCGTATCGTTGAACGACGACCGCGATCTTCACGATGCCTGAGGATCGTTGTCGGGCGGGGCGCCCGCGTCGGCCGCGCTCGTCTCGAGGTCGGGACCGTCGTCGCCGCCGTCGTCGCCAGCGTCTCCGCCCTCGGCTTCCGCGCCGCCCTCACCGGGGGCGCCGCCAGGTCCGGCCAGGCCGGGACCACGCCGGCCCCGGCGCCGGCGCCGGCGCTTGCGTCCTTCGCCGCCAGGGCCGTCTCTGTCCGTCCCCGGCGCCGGCCGTCGATGCAGGTCCGGGCACGCCGGCCGGCTCGACGCTTCCGCCTGGCGCGGGCGGATCGGGACGCCGCTCTCTGGGGGCCACGGCTTCCGGCCGGTACTGCACGACGCCTTCGAGCGCGCGGAGGCGGCGCTCCGAGAAGTCGAGGCGGCTCGACAGCGCTTCGACCCGCATCTTCAGGTTCTTGAGTTCGATGCCCGAGCGCGTGGTCTCGAGCACGAGATTGTGCAGCACTTCGTAGTAGAGCGAGTTCCACGCCGCCCGGTCGATGCGCGCCTGGCCCATGGTGCGGGCGAAGTGCTTGTTCAGGTCGGCCTGCTGGTGCAGGGCGTGGACGATGGTGTTGGGGTTGAAGAACAGTTTCAGGATCGGGTTGAGCAGGCGCCGGATGGTGCGGAGCAGTCCCCGGTGCGTGTCGTAGAGCGTGCTGTCCTCGAACTCGTAGGGCGCGTCGATCGGCGGCAGCGTGGAGTCTTCGGGCGGGCGGCTCTTACGGAACTGCTCGAGCAGATCGGAGCGCAGGTTCTTCGGGTCGAGGAACTTCTCGAGCCGCACGTTGGCCAGCTCGCGAATCTGCTCTTCCGTGTAGTCGACGCCGCGCTTGTCCCGGACCCGTCGCCGGATCTGTTCCATGATCTGCTCGACATCGACCGCGTCGGAACGGACGTGAAAATCGGACATGTGATTCCTAGGTGTTGGGCTCGTGCGTGGCATGACGGCGCCGGCTCGCGAACTCCGGTGCCTCCCTGACGCATGTGCCCAGAATGCCCACGGACTGGCCGAGCGCGCGCCGGCCGAGGCGCGGCGCCTCGGTGGGCGCGTTGCCCACCGTGGGGAAGCCATTGGCGTCGGGGGTGAGGGTCTCCCAATTCTGGAAGAGCCTGCCCCAGGGCGAATTCAACGCGTCGCGCATGCTGCGATCGGCGTTGAGCGGATACCAGAAGCTGTCGTGATAGAGAACACTGGCGATGTAGGCCCACGGCGCCAGCACGGTCTTGAGCGACCACTCGACCGGCTTGCGCAGCGGACCCCAGTAGATCTTGTGTTGCATTCGCGAGGCGAAGGTCATCTCGCGGAAGGGGCCGTCGAAGTGCCAGTTCT
The DNA here is from genome assembly GCA_963834325.1 of uncultured Acidobacteriota bacterium. GTDB lineage: Bacteria > Acidobacteriota > Vicinamibacteria > Vicinamibacterales > UBA2999 > CADEFD01. Next base: position 339,430 of record CAWIBL010000011.1, on the reverse strand, counting down.
CGTTGGCGGCCTCGACGTCGCCGACGATCTCGATCTCGCGCGGATCGCCGCAGCCCAGGCCGAGGTCGTGGGCCAGGCGGATGAACTTGATGGACATGCGGGTCCATGCCCATCAGCTTGGCGGCCACCGCGTCGATGGCCACCTGGTCGGCGCTGGCCAGGATCACGTTCTTCACGTGCGGCACCATGCAGCGGGGGCCCGGCCCGTCACCCGCGAAGGTCCCGTCCATCACGGCGAACACGCCGCGGTGGATCTTCTTCTGAATCATCAGGAGGTCGACGAGCGTTTCGTGGATGACCGGGTGGGTCCAGTGGCGCCGCTCGTTGAGCAGCCCGCCGAAGGCGTTCTTCATGGCGCCGGTGGTGGTGGTGAAGACGTGGGTCTTCACCGTCGGCAGGTGCAGGATGTTCTCGCCGATGAACCGCCGCGGAATCATGAACCCGTCGGGATAGACCTCATTCAGGCACAGGAACTTCTTCGTGAGGTCGCCGACGGCGTCCTTGATGTTGATCCACGACTCGTCGCCTTCGTAGAGGTGGACGTTCTTCAGCCGGTGGGTCTCGACGACATTGAGATGCTTGTTCTCGCGTTCGCCCAGGTGCGCGTCGATGACCACGGTGCGGTTGTGGCAGGCGTGGATCAGGTCCTTGCGGTAACCGTCGGCGGTCATCGCCCGGATCACGCCGTCGAGCTGCCACGGCGTGGTCGAACAGCCGGGGAAGAAGAAGTGCCAGGAGATATTGACCTTGAGCCCGGTCTCGACGTCCTTGGGCAGCACGTCCTGATAGCCGGCGAGGTTCATCAGGCGGTGGTAATCGCTGATGACCGTGCCGGGCGAGGTGGCGAGGATGGCGACTTGGCTTTTGCCCATGTGTCCGCGATCAGAGTCCGAAGGGCCGGTAGATGACCGTGGTGGTCACGAGCCCCCAGAGCGCGACGCAGATGAGCAGCGGTCGATCCGTGATCAACAGCTCCGACGGGTTGCCTCCCCCGTCCCGGCGATGGACGAGGTAGAGGTAGCGCAGGATGCCGTAGATCGGGAACGGGACGGTCAGCACCAGATTGCGGGTGCCGAAGCGCTCAATGGTCTCTGGGCTCGTGCAGTAGATGATGTAGGCCATCAGCGTCGAGGCCGTGACCACACCGATCATCTGGTCGAGCAGGTACGGGTTGTATTCATCGAGGATGCGACGATGGCCGGAGGCGCCGTCGGCCAGGAGCGTGAGTTCGTGCCGCCGCTTCGACAGGCCGAGGAACAGGGCGAGCAGCACCGTGCACACGAGCAGCCAGTCGCTCACCGGCACGCCGATCGCCTCGGCCCCGGCGTCGGTCCGGAGCACGAAGCCAATCGCGATCGACAGCACGTCGAGGATGACGATGTGCTTCAGCCATCGCGAGTAGAGCACGAAGAGGAGAAGGTATGCCGCCGCAATCAGCGCGAAGGCCGGGCCGAGCCGCAGCGCGGCGCCCATGGCGACCGCTGCCAACCCGACGGCCCAGGTCGTGGCGGCGCCGGACGACAACTCGCCCGAGGCAATGGGTCGAAAGCGTTTGATGGGATGCTGCCGGTCGGCGTCCCGGTCGAACAGATCGTTGACCAGGTAAACCACGCCCGAGAGGGCGCAGAAAATCGCGAACGCCGCCGCGGATCGCACGACGGCGTCGGGATTCAGCAGCTTCTGCCCGAACAGCAGGGCGGCGAACACGATGAGGTTCTTGGTCCACTGCTCCGGCCTGAGCGATCGGACCAGGCTCGACATCGCGGACCGTTCCCCTACCCGCGTAACTCCGGCTTCTCGCATCTGGAGATCCGGTTGACTTGGACGCGCCATGGCGCGCGATCAGGCAGGCGTTACGCGGAGAAGCTCTTGATGGCTTCGGCCTCGGAGTCGTAGGTATCGAACACCGTCAGCAGCTTCGTGATGGACAGCAGGTCTTCGATGCGCTTGGTGAGGTTCAGCAGCTTGAGGCTGCCTCCCTGGCGGCTCACCGTCGTGTGGGTGCGCACCACTTCGCCCAGGCCGGCCGAATCGATGTAGGGCACGTTCTCGAGGTTGAGCACCAGCTTCTTCGCGCCGGCGGCCAACAGGTTGTTGATGGTCTGCTTCAGCATTTCGTCACCCTCGCCGAGCGTCATCTTGCCCGAGAGGTCCAGAATCGTGACGTCGCTGACTTTCCGTTCGGCGATTTCCATGCCGGTCATCCTCCGCAGTCGTGCTGGCGCCGAGCGCGGCGCTGGCCCCTGACAAATATGGTGAAGCCCCTGAACACCGGGCGTTTACGCGGTATTCAAGGGCTCCAAATAGTACCTACGTTGCCTCGACCTCGTCAACGCCATACAGGCGTCGACGCGGCCGTGGATCAAGACGCGCTATTCCGCCTCGCGACGCTGCTTCTTCCGGTTGCGCTTACGCGCCAGCGCCTGCTTGGCCCGACGTTTGTCGCCGGGCTTGAGGTAGAAGGAGTGCTTCTTGATGTCCTTGATGATGTCCTCTTGCTGGACCTTGCGCTTGAACCGACGCAGAGCCGACTCGATGGACTCGCCTTCCTGGATCTTCACCTCGGCCATCTCGAATTCACCTCCTCCCGTATTGGCATTCCCCATGAGAGCTCAGAGCCCTGGGGGTGAATATGCTAGGCTATCACACGGTTTTGACCGGCGGCGGCCCAAAGTCGCCGCTGCGCACGATTGCGCAGCCTTCCTGTAAGTAACTGCAACAACGGCAGATAAGCCCCCATGAAGGTTCTCGTCATCGGCGCCGGCGCGCGTGAGCACGCGCTGGCGGTGCAGTTGGCCGCCGAATCAGGCACCGCCGTCGTCTGCGCTCCCGGCAACCCCGGGATCGCCCGCGACGTGCCCGTGCAGCCGGTGGACCCCAACGATCCCGACGCCGTGCTCGCGCTGGCCGAGAGGGTGGGCGCTGACCTCACAGTAATAGGTCCGGAAGCGCCGCTCGCCGCCGGTGTGGCCGATCGCTTCCTCCGCGCCGGACGCCCGGTCTTCGGACCAACGCAGGCGGCCGCCCAACTCGAGACCAGCAAGGCGTTCGCGAAGGGCGTGATGGAGCGCCACCGCGTGCCGACCGCTACCGCCATTGTCTGCGACACGCTGGAACAGGCCGTGGCGGCGCTGGCATCGGAGCGGCTGGGCTGGCCGGTGGTGGTGAAGGCCGACGGCCTTGCGGCCGGCAAGGGCGTGGTCATTGCCGCTGACCGGATCGAGGCCGAAGCCGCGGTGCGGGCCGCCATGATCGACGGCGCGTTCGGCGCCGCGGGCGCGCGCGTGGTGCTCGAGGAATGCCTGACCGGGGAGGAGCTGTCGTACTTCGTGATCGCCGCGGGCGAACGGTTCGTCGCCTGTGGATCAGCCCAGGATCACAAGCGCCTGCTCGACGGCGACCACGGACCGAATACCGGTGGCATGGGCGCGTTCGCGCCGAGCGTGCTGTTGACCGACGGGCTGCGCGAGCGCATCGAGAGCGAGGTGGTCGCCCCGGTGCTGGCCGGCATGGCCGCCGAGGGCACGCCGTTCGTGGGGTTTCTCTATTGCGGCCTGATGCTCACCGCCGCCGGCCCTAAAGTCATCGAGTTCAACTGCCGCTTCGGCGATCCCGAGGCCCAGGTCGTGCTGCCGCTGCTCGCCGAACCACTCGCCCCGCTGCTCCTCGCGGCCAGCACGACCGGCAACCTTCCCGAGCGCGCGCTTTTTGCCGACGACGTGGCGGTCGGGGTGGTGCTCGCCGCCCGCGGCTACCCGGCCGCGCCTGAAACAGGGCAGGTCATCGACGGCCTCGAGCAGGTGGCCACTCATCATCCTGGCGTGCAGGTGCGCTTTGCCGGCGTGGCGGAACGCGACGGCCAGCTCGTGACCGCCGGCGGCCGGGTGTTGACCGTCGTCGGGCGCGCCGGCACGTACGCCGGCCGCCATCGCGGCCGCCTACGCGGCCGCCGACGCCATCGCATTCGAGGGGCAGCAGCGCCGGTCCGACATCGGTGCGCGTGCCGTCCGGTCCGCGCACGCACAGCCATGAAGTACGCCGTCGTCACCTTCGGCTGCCGCGTCAACCAGGCCGACTCGCTGGCGGTGGAGGCGGCCCTCACCTCGGCTGGCGCGGAAGCGGTGTCTGCGGACCGCGCCGACGTCGTGCTCGTGAACACGTGCTCGGTCACCGCCAGCGCCGATCAGGGCGCCCGTCAGACCATCCGCCGCATCCATCGCGAGAATCCCACGGCCCGCATCGTCGTCACCGGGTGCTTTGCGTCCCGGGCCGGCGCCGAGGTGGCCGCGCTCCCGGGCGTGGAGATGGTCGTGCCGAACCCCGACAAGCCTCGGCTGGCGGCGCGGCTGTTACCCATGCTCGCCGCGGATCTTCCCGGCGAAGGACCTTGCGGCCGCACGCCGGGTCCCGGCCTGATGGGCCGCACGGCCTGGACGCTGCGGGCGCAGACCGGCTGCGACGAGCCCTGCAGCTACTGCATCATCCCGACCACGCGCGGACGCAGCCAGAGCCGGCCGCTCGCCGACATCCTGATGGAGTTGCGGCGGGTGGTGGCGGTTGGCTACAAGGAAGTCGCCCTAACCGGCGTACACCTGGGCGCGTGGGGACGCGACTTGCAGCCCGGCACTGGCCGGCTGGCCGATCTGCTGCAGGCGATGGCGGGGGAAGCGGGAGATCTCCGGATCCGGGTGAGTTCGCTCGAGCCGATGGACTGCACGGCGGAGGTGCTCGACGTGATTGCCGGCGCGCCGCACCGCTTCGCGGCCCATCTGCACCTGCCGCTGCAGCACGCGGCCGAGCGGATCCTGACGGCTATGCGACGGCCTTATTCTGGCGGATCAGTTCAAGAGCCTCGTGGCCGAGGTGCGGCGGCGGGTGCCGGACGCCGCCATCGGCTCGGATGTGATCGTGGGCTTCCCGGGCGAGACCGACGACGACTTCGACACGTTGTCGCGTTTTCTCGAAGCCTCGCCGCTCACGCACCTGCACGTGTTCCCCTACTCCGATCGCCCCGGCACCGCTGCCGCGGCGCTGCCGGACAAGGTGCACGGGGCGGTGGTGAAGGCGCGAGCCCAGCGACTGCGCACCGTCTCGCGCGCGCTCGCCGAGCGTTTCCGCGCCTCGCAAACTGGGCGGGTCCGCCCGGCGCTGACCATCGACGACGGGCGGGTGGCGGTCACCGACAACTACCTGCGCGTCGCCGTGCCTCCCGGACACAGCCGTAACGAATGGATCGACGTGGTCATCCCGGCGGCCGCGCCGGACGCCGCCGCGGCCGCATCCTGAAGCTGGCCCGGCTGGTGCGGGAGGGCCGCGGATTGCGAGGGGCCTACGGCGCGGGTGCCGCGGGGACGAGCGCCTTCAAGGCCGTGTCGATGTGGCCCCGGAACGTCTCGGCAGCGTGGCCTTCCGGAACTTCCTCGTAGGTCACGTCGGCGTCGGCTTCCTCCAGCGCCGTGCGGAGCGTGCGCGCGCCCTTCACGTCGGTGTCGTAGGTGGCGCCGAGGACGAAGAACCGGACGCCGAATACCGCGCGCTGCCCCTGCGTCTGGTTGGTGATGAGCGTGGCCGCCTGCGCCGGCGGCGCGATGGCCGCGCACAGCCCGAAGACGCCGGGATGCTCGACCGCCAGGTCGAGCGCGCCGTAGGCGCCGAGCGAGCTGCCGAAAACGACCCGCCGGTCCGGCGATGGGAAAGTGCGGAGGCGGTTGTCGACGAAGGGCACGAGTTCGCTGGTGATGAACGTGCGCCACGCGACGCTCCTCGAGTACTCCTCCTGGCGGCTTCCCGGTTCCACGAATACGGCAATCAGCGGCGGCACGGTCTTGGCCGCGATCAGGCGATCGAGCACTGCCGGCACGCCCATCCAGTCGGCGTAGTTGGCGCCGTCGAGGAAGTAGACCGTGGGATAGATGTCCTGGGAGGCGTCGTAATCGGCCGGGACGTAGGTCCACACGCGGCGCTCTCCCTTCAGGGCGCGACTGAGCACCGTCTGCTCGGTCACCCGGCCAGCCCGCGCCGGGGCCGGCCCATCGACCTCGGCATGGCGCGCGAAGAAGGGCATGCGGATCTCGGAGCGGGGTCCGGCAAAGGTGCGCACCGTGCGCGGATTGCGCGGGTCGGTCGTGGCCTCTTTTTCGAACAGGAAGGTGTACTCGAGGCGCGCGTTGGCGAAGGCCGTCGCCTCCAGGTAGGAATAGGGCGTGCCGTCGATCCGCGTCGGCGTGCCCGCCTTCGCGTCGTAGCCCTGGGGAGTCATGGCCCAGGCGTTGAAATCGCCCACGATGCGGGGCGTGCGGCTGGAGCCGTCGTCGCGCACGAAGAAGATCAGGCGGGAGTTCTGCTCCACGATGGGGTTTCCCGCGTGAGCGGCGAGATAGCGCTCGACAACCGCGGTTCGGGCCGCGGGATCGGCGGCCTTGTCGACCTGCCGCAGCATTGCTTTCAACGTCTGCGGTTCACCGGCGCACGAGGCGAGGCACGCCCCGGCGATGAGCACCGCGGCCAGGACCAGGGCCCGGGCGCGCTGCGACGCGGCGATCATGCCAGAGCGGCCGCCAGGGCCTGAGCGGCGCTCTGCGTGCGGCCCCCCTCGACGATGAGCTGCCCGCAAGCGGCCCGGATGTCGCGTCCGCGGCTCTTGCGCACCGACACCGTGACCTGGCGATCGGCCAGAATGCGGGCGAAGGCGTTGACGCGTTCGTCCGAAGGCCGGTCGAAAGGGATCCCCGGCGCCGCGTTCAGCGGAATCAGGTTCACCTTGGCCTTCACGCCGTCGAGCAGACGCACCAGCCGCCGGGCGTCGGCGGGGGTGTCGTTCACTCCGTCGAGCAGCACGTATTCGAAGGTGATGCGGCTCCGCTTCCGCACCGGGAAGCGCTTGCACGCGTCGATCACCGCCTGCAGCCCGTACTTCTTGCTGGGCGGCACGATGGCGGCGCGCTGCTCTTCGGTGGTCGCGTGCAGCGAGATGGCCAGGTTCGGCATCAGCGGCTCGGCGGCCAGCCTGTCGATCATCGGGACGATGCCCACGGTGGACAGCGTGACGCGGCGCGGCGACACCGCCAATCCCTCGGGCTCGTTCAGGAGCGCCAGCGCCTGCATCGTCGCGTCGTAGTTGTGCAGCGGCTCGCCCATGCCCATGAGGACGATGTTGAACGGCGCCTCGAGGAGCCCGGTGGCCTTGGCCAGCACGCGCACCTGCCCGGCGATCTCCCCGGCGGTGAGGTGCCGCACCAGCCCCATCTTGCCGGTGAGGCAGAAGGCGCAGCCCATCGCGCAGCCCACCTGCGTGGACACACAGAACGTCTGCGCCGGCGTGTCGGGAATGTAGACGCACTCGATCTGGCGCCGATCGGCGAGGGCCAGCACCAGCTTCTGCGTGCCGTCCTCTGAACGGTCGTGGCGGACGACCGTCGGCGTGCTGATGTGGAACTGCGCGCTCAGTTGCTCGCGCAGGTCGCGGCCGAGGTTGGTCATGGCCGCGAAGTCGGACGCCCCCCGCTTCCAGATCCACTGGAAGATCTGTCGCGCCCGGAAACGAGGCAGGCCCTGCGCCTCGAGCAGCGCCTCGAGGGCGGGCAGTGACAGCGCGGCGAGGTCGGTCGGGGGACGGGATTCCACGGTATCTCTCGCGGCCTCTAAGACTTGCGCGGGAATCTCCAGTGTAGCACCCGCGCCGCGCCCGGTCGGAAGACGCGTTGGCTGCCCTTGCACGCCTCTGCAGCGCGTGGTATGATTGGGCCTAATTCCTTCCCAGTCAATAACTTAGCTCCTTAGCTCGGAGAGGTTTGCCCGCCACCGTGTCCGCTACCCCCATCCAACGGGAAGTCCTGCCGAATGGGCTTCGCCTGGTCACCGAACGGATGCCGCACGTGCGCTCGGTGAGCATCGGCGTGTGGCTGACCCGAGGGTCGCGTCACGAGCCTTCGGCCCACGAAGGCATCGCGCACTTCGTCGAGCACATGCTCTTCAAGGGCACAGCCAAGCGCTCGGCCGAGGACATCGCCCAGCAGGTCGACTCGATTGGCGGGCATCTCGACGCCTTCACCTCCAAGGAATACGCCGGCTACTTCGTCAAGGTCCTCGACGAGCACCTGCCGCTGGCCGTCGACGTGCTTTCGGATCTCGTCACCGCGCCGCAATTCGACGCCGACGAGATCGAGCGCGAGAAGAAGGTCGTCCTCGAAGAGATCAAGATGGTCGAGGACACGCCCGACGATCTCGTCCACGAGATCTTCGCCGGCGCGTTCTGGCCGGGTCATCCGCTGGGCCGGCCGATCCTGGGGCAGCCCGAATCGGTTGCCGCGCTCGATCAGGACACTCTCCGCCGTTACTTCACCGACGCCTATGTGGCCGAGAACTTCATCGTCGCGGCCGTCGGCAACATCGACCATGCGCGCGTGCGCGACCTCGTCGCGCTGGCCTTCGACGGCACGCCGGCGCGGGGCTCGGCGCTGCGCGACAGCGCTCCGGCCACGGCCGCCGACGTCGTGCTGCGCACCAAGGACCTCGAGCAGAGTCATGTCTGCTTCGGCGCCCCCGGTCTCGCCTACGGCGACCCGGACCGCTACGTCGCGCTGGCGCTGAACACCATGCTCGGCGGTTCGATGAGCTCGCGACTGTTCCAGAACGTGCGCGAAAAGCGCGCCCTGGCCTACTCGGTCTTCTCGAGCCTGAGCGCCTATCGCGACGCCGGCGCCGCCACCATCTACGCGGGTTGCGCCAATGACGCCGTGCCCGAGCTCATCGACGTAGTGGTGGGCGAGCTGCGCCGGCTGAAGGCCGAGCCGCTGGTCGCTGGCGAGTTGCAGCGCGCCAAGGATCACCTGAAGGGCAGCCTCATGCTTGGCCTCGAGAGCACGTCGAGCCGCATGTCGCACCTGGCCCGGCAGGGCATCTACGGCGACGAGGGCGAAACCCTCGACGACATGCTGGCGGCCATCGACGAGGTCAGCGAACCCGCCGTCATGCGCGTTGCCGATCGCCTCTTCTCCACGGGGCCCCTGGCGCTCACGGTACTCGGCGGCGGCCCTGAGCACACCGTCGCGGCGGAACAGTTGTCCCTCGCATGATTCAGCGCTACACCAACCCCGAAATGGGCCGGATCTGGACCGAGCAGCGTCGCTACGAGACGTGGCTCGACGTCGAGCTGGCCGCCGCCGAGGCCATGGCTGCCGCAGGGATCGTGCCTGCCGAAGCAGCCGCCGAGCTGCGCGCCAAGGCGCGCTTCGATGTGGCCCGCATCGAGGCGATCGAGAAGGTTACGCATCACGACGTGATCGCGTTCACCACGTCGGTGGCCGAGAACGTCGGTCCTGCGGCCCGGTGGCTCCATTTCGGACTGACCTCGTCGGACGTGGTCGACACGGCGCAGGCGCTGCAGATGGTCGAGGCCTGCGACGTCCTGCTGCGCCTCATCGAGACGCTCCGTGCCGCGGTCCGCGAACGCGCCATGGAGCACCGGCGCACGCCGATGATCGGCCGGACCCACGGGGTGCACGCCGAGCCGATGACCTTCGGCTTGAAGCTGGCCTTGTGGTACGACCAGCTGGGTCGCGACATCACGCGCGTGACCAGGGCCCGCGACGGCGTGCGCGTCGGCAAGATTTCCGGTGCGGTAGGCACCTTTGCTCATCTCGATCCCTCGATCGAAGCCGACGTCTGCCGGCGTCTGGGCCTTCGAGCCGGCCGCCATCTCCACGCAGGTGATCCAGCGCGATCGGCACGCCGAGCTGCTGTCCGCGCTGGCCCTGACCGGCGCCTCGCTCGAAGCTTTCGCCCTCGAGATCCGCGGGCTGCAGAAGACCGAGATCGGCGAAGTCGAGGAGCCATTCGCCAAGGGCCAGAAGGGCTCGTCGGCGATGCCGCACAAGCGCAATCCGATCGGCTGCGAGCAGATCGTCGGCTTGAGCCGGTTGCTTCGCGCCAATGCCGGGGCGGCCTTCGAGAACGTGGCCCTGTGGCACGAGCGCGACATCTCCCACTCGTCGGTGGAGCGCGTGATCCTGCCCGACAGCTTCATCGCGCTCGATCACATGCTGCGGCGTTTCACGCGCATCGTGAGCGGGATGGTGGTGTATCCGGACCGGATGCGCGAGAATCTCGAGCGTTCGCGCGGCGTGGTCTTCTCAGGGCAGGTGCTGCTCGAGCTGGCCCGCCGGGGCAGCTCGCGGGAGCAGGCCTACGAATGGGTGCAGCGCAATGCCATGCGCGCCTTCCACGAGCGAACCGACTTCAAGTCGTTGCTGCTGGCCGACGCCGATGTCGCCGGCGTGCTGGGCGCGGCCGAGATCGAGCGCGCGTTCGCGCTCGACGAGCAGTTGCGGAACGTGGATGCGATCTTCGCGCGGGTCTTCGGCACCGGACGCCGCGTAGAAAGACGGAACGACGATGCGAGCACGCGTGTATGTGACCTTGAAGCCGTCGGTGTTCGACCCGCAGGGACGCGTCGTCGCCGACGCCCTGCAGACCCTCGGCTACGACGACGTGCGGGACGTGCGGCAAGGCAAGTTCTTCGAGGTGGAGCTCGCAGCGTCCGATCCCGGAGCCGCCCAAGCGCGAGTGGCCGAAATGGCGGCCAAACTGCTGGCGAATCCCGTGATCGAAAGCTACCGGGTGGAAGTGCTCGAAGGCTAAGGACCGGGGACCAGGGACCGGGAATCAGGAGACGCGAATGAAGTTTGCGGTCATCGTCTTTCCGGGATCGAATTCCGATCGCGATGCCTACTACGCGGCCAGCGCAGTGGTGGGCGAGCAGGCCTCACTCGTGTGGCACAAGGACACCGATCTTGGCGGCGCCGACGCGGTAATCCTTCCCGGCGGATTCGCGCACGGCGACTACCTGCGGACGGGCGCGATAGCGCGCTTCTCGCCGATCATGCCGGCCGTGAGCGCCTTTGCCGCGCGGGGCGGGCCGGTGCTGGGCATCTGCAACGGCTTCCAAGTGCTGCTCGAGGCCGGTCTGCTGCCAGGGGCGATGGTGCGCAACCGCGGCATCAAGTTCATCTCCCGGCTCGTCCCGGTGCTGGTCGAGGCTACCGACACGCCGTTCACCCGAGCGTGCGCGCCCGGCCAGGTGCTGCAGATGCCGATCGCGCACGGCGAGGGCAACTACTACGCGCCGCCCGACGTGATTGCCGATCTCGAACGGAACCGGCAGGTCGTCTTTCGCTACGTCGACGACCACGGCGAGGCTGGTCCCGGTTCCAATCCCAACGGCTCGGCCAACGGCATCGCCGGAATCTGCAATGCGACCCGCAACGTCGTCGGCTTGATGCCTCATCCGGAACGGGCCTGCGAACCGGGAATGGGCAGCGCCGACGGCCGTGTCGTGCTGCAGTCGATGGTGCAGGCCTACGCCGACGGCGTCCTCGCCGGGCGGCCGGCTCAGGTCCGGTGACCATGGCCATGTCCCCCGTTTCCGCGCCGAATCCGGCGGTCCGACGCGCGACGGCGCAGCGGGGCGTCGGCATGGCCATGCTCGGCTCGACCGTCGCCTTGCTGACCATGTCGGCACTGACCTGGGCGGGTGTGTTGCCCGTCGCCGAAGACATCCGGGGCTGGGCCACCGCCGGCATCGCCGCGGCGGCGATCATCGACGGCGGCGTCGGCCTCTATTTCCTGCGTGCATCTTCCCAACCATGAGCGAGATCGACCAGCAACTGCTCCAGCAGCACGGCATCACCGAGGACGAGTACGCCCGCATCAAGGAGCTGATGGGCCGCGAGCCCAACCTGCTCGAGCTCGGCCAGTTCTCGGTGATGTGGTCGGAGCACTGCAGCTACAAGAGCTCGCGCGTGCACCTGAGAACGCTGCCCACCACCGGGCCGCGCGTCGTGCAGGGCCCCGGTGAGAACGCCGGCGCCGTCGACATCGGCGACGGACTCGCGGCGGTCTTCAAGATCGAATCGCACAACCACCCTTCGTTCATCGAGCCCTACCAGGGCGCCGCTACCGGCGTGGGGGGCATCATTCGCGACATCTTCACCATGGGGGCCCGGCCCATCGCCCTGCTGAACGCGCTGCGTTTCGGCTCGCTCGAGACGCCGCTTGCGCGGCGCATCTTCGAGGGCGTCGTGGCCGGCATCGGCGGCTACGGGAACAGCATCGGCATCCCGACCGTCGGCGGCGAGATCGTGTTCGACGAGGCCTACGCCGGCAATCCGCTGGTCAACGTGCTGTGCCTCGGTCTGGCGCGCCACGACGAGATCATCAAGGGCCAGGCCACCGGCATCGGCAACCCGGTCTACTACGTCGGCGCCAAGACCGGCCGGGACGGCATCCACGGCGCGACGATGGCCTCGGCCGAATTCGACGAATCGTCGGCCGAGAAGCGGCCGGCCGTGCAGGTCGGCGATCCCTTCATGGAGAAGCTCCTCATGGAGGCCTGCCTGGAGGTGATGAAGACCGACGCGCTCGTCGGCATCCAGGACATGGGGGCCGCGGGTCTCACCTGCGCCACGTCCGAGATGAGTTCGCGCGGCGGGAGCGGCATGGACGTCGAGGTGTCGCTCGTGCCCCAGCGCGAAACCGGCATGACGCCCTACGAAATCATGCTCTCGGAATCCCAGGAACGCATGCTGCTCGTGGCCAAGGCCGGGCGCGAGCGCGAGGTCGAAGCGGTGTTCGAGAAGTGGGACCTGCACGCCGTGCGCGTCGGCCACGTCACCGACACCGGCCGGGTGCGCCTGTTCCATCACGGCACGCTCGTGGCGGACGTGCCGGCACCGGCCCTCACCGACGAGGGTCCCGTTTATCACCGGCCCATGGCCCGGCCCTCGTGGCAATCGGAAGTGCAGCAGCTCGACCTGAACGCGCTGCCCGCACCGCCGTCGTCGCAGGCGGCCTTCGAGGCGCTGCTGGCCTCGCCGGTCATCGCCAGCAAGCGCTGGGCCTACCAGCAGTTCGACCATTCCGTCGGCACCAACACCATCGCCCAGCCGGGCCGTGGCGCCAGCGTCGTGCGCATCAAGGGCGCGCGACAGGGCATTGCCGTGTCGGTGGACGGCAACGGCCGCTACTGCTATCTCGACCCGTATCGCGGCGCCATGCTGGCCGTGGCCGAGTCGGCGCGGAACGTGGCGTGCGCGGGCGGCGAGCCGATCGGCGCCACCAACAACCTGAATTTCGGCAACCCGGAACGGCCGGAAATCATGTGGCAGTTCGGCGAAGCAGTGCGGGGCATCGGCGAAGCCTGCCGCGCGCTCGACGTCCCGATCACCGGCGGCAACGTCAGCCTCTACAACGAGACCGAGGGCCGGGCCATCTATCCCACGCCCGTCCTCGGTGTCGTCGGCTTGCTGGCCGACGCGTCCTGCACGGTGACCCGCGCCTTCCAGTCGACCGGTGCGGCGGTGATTGTCTTCGGCGACAATCTCGGGGAACTCGGCGGGTCGGAGTACCTGGCCCGTCTGATGGACCGGGTGCAGGGCGAGCCGCCGGCGCTCGACCTGGGCAAGGAGCGGGCGTTGCAGCAACTGGTCGTCGCGCTGGTGCAGGCACGCCTGGTGGAATCGGCGCACGACTGCTCGGACGGCGGCCTCGCCATCACGCTGGCCGAGTGCACGTTCGACACGGCCGGCATCGGCGTGGAGTCCAACGTGACGGGCGCCGACGGCGCGTCGGGGCTCTTCGCCCACGCGGCCACGCTGTTCGGTGAGAGCGCCTCGCGGGTGGTGGTCTCGGTGGCCGACGGTTCGGTCTCGCAGGTGCTGAACGAGGCGGCCCGGGCCGGCGTACCGGCTCGCGTCATCGGGCGCACCGGCGGACCCGAGATCCGCATCGATGTCGAGGGCACGCCGGCGATTCGCATGGCGGTGGCGGCGGCAGAAGCGGTGTGGGCGACGGCGATTGGACGGCACTACCGGACGACGGAAGGCGCGGCATGATGTCGCGGCTCCACCTTCGACTCGGCTGATGGAACGAGGACTCGCGATGTTCGACAAGTTTCGCGAAGAATGCGGCGTCTTCGGCATCTACGGCCACGCAGAGGCCGCCAAGATGGCGTATCTGGGGCTGTATGCGCTGCAGCACCGCGGCCAGGAGAGCGCCGGCATCGCCGTATCCGATGGGGTGCGCGTGCGCGCCCTGCGCCAGATGGGCTACGTGGCCGACATCTTCACGCAGCCGGCCCTGGCCACACTACCCGGCACTGTCGCCATCGGTCACACACGCTACTCCACGGCCGGCGAGAGTAACGTCGCCAACGCACAGCCGCTGCTCATCGACTGCGTGCACGGGCAGGTCGGCATCTGCCACAACGGCAATATCGTGAATGCGCGCGAGATCCGCGACGAACTGGTGCGCCAGGGCTCGATTTTCCAGACCAACAGCGACACCGAGGTGGTGCTGCACCTCTTCGCGCGGTCGCAGGCGGGTGGCGTCGACGACGCCCTCATCGAATCGATCGCCAAGCTGACCGGCGCGTTCTCGTTCGCCTTCATCACCAAGGACCGACTGGTCGCGGCGCGCGACCCGCACGGCTTCCGGCCCCTGGCGCTCGGGCGCCTCGGTGACGGCTGGGTGGTGTGCTCCGAGACCTGCGCGATGGATCTCGGTGGGCGCCACCTATGTCCGCGACGTCGAGCCGGGCGAGGTCTTGCTCATCGGCCCCGACGGCCTGCGGTCCGTCAAGCCGTTTCCGCCGGCGCCGAGCGCCCACTGCATCTTCGAGCACGTCTACTTCGCGCGGCCCGACAGCGAGGTGTTCGGCAAGAGCGTCAGCGACGTCCGCACCAATCTCGGCCGCCAGCTGGCGCGGGAAACCGGCGTACCCGCCGACGTGGTCGTGCCCATTCCCGACTCGGGCGTGTGCGCGGCCATCGGCTACGCCGAGGAGGCGGGGGTGCCGATGCGCTTCGGCCTGATTCGCAATCATTACGTGGGCCGGACGTTCATCGAACCGGCCCAGTCCATCCGCCACTTCGGCGTGAAGGTGAAGCTGAATCCCGTGCGCAGCCTGCTTCGCGGCCAGCGCGTGATTCTTATCGACGACTCGATCGTGCGCGGCACGACCAGTCGCAAGATCGTGAAGATGGTCCGCGCGGCCGGGGCCGCCGAAGTGCACGTGCGCATCAGTTGTCCGCCCACGATCTCGCCCTGCTTCTACGGCGTCGACACGCCGCAGCGGAGCGAACTCATCGCCGCCACGCACTCTCTCGACGAGATTCGCAGGTATCTGGAGGCCGACTCGGTGGCCTACTTGAGCCTGGAAGGGCTGTTGAAGGCGGTTACCCCCGACGACGGACGCTACTGCACGTCCTGTTACACCGGGCGCTATCCGGTGGCGTTCCCCCGCGATCAGCAGGCCTATCTGCAACTCGCGCTCAAGCTCGACACCAAGAGCCCGGCACTGGCGCCGGCCGAGCCGGTCGCATGAGCGGCAGCAGCTACAAGGCCGCAGGCGTCGACATCGACGCGGGCAACGAGACCGTCCGTCGCATCAAGTCCATCGCCCGCGGCACGTTCACACCCGGCGTGCTGTCGGAGATCGGGTCGTTCGGCGGCTTGTTCTCGCTCGGCGGCGCCTGGCAGGATCCGGTGCTGGTATCGAGTGCCGACGGCGTCGGCACGAAGCTCAAAGTGGCGTTCCTGGCCGGGGTGCACGACACCATCGGCCAGGATCTGGTCAACCACTGCGTGAATGACATCCTCGTGCAGGGGGCCGCGCCGCTGTTCTTCCTCGACTATCTGGCCACGGGCCGACTGTCGCCGGATGTGGCCGAGCAGATCGTGACCGGGCTTGCTGCCGCCTGCCGCGAAAACGGCTGCGCGCTGCTCGGCGGCGAGACCGCGGAGATGCCGGGCTTCTATGCCGACGGCGAATACGACGTGGCCGGCTTCATCGTCGGCGCCGTGGAGAAGAGCAAGCTCGTCGACGGGCGCGCCATCATGGCCGGCGACGTGGTGCTCGGCGTGCCGTCGGTGGGATTGCACACCAACGGCTACTCACTGGCGCGGCACATCGTGTTCACCACGCTGGGCCTCGAGGTGGCCAGTCACGTGGCCGAGTTGGGGGAGACCGTCGGCGCGGCGCTGCTGCGGCCCCACCGGTCGTATTTGCGGGCGATGCAACCGCTCTTGGCCGCCGGCCTCGTGAAGGGGATGGCGCACATCACGGGCGGCGGACTGACCGACAACCTGCCGCGCATGCTCCCCGACGGCACGGCCGCGGAAGTGCGGCGAGGCTCATGGCCGGTGCTGCCGCTCTTCGAGTGGCTCGGACAAGCCGGCGGAGTGGCGCGGGACGACCAGTATCGAACCTTCAATATGGGCGTTGGCCTGGTCGCGGCCGTGGCGGAAGCGGACGCGGCAACAGCGATGAGCCAGCTGCGGGCCGCCGGCGAGCAGGTCTACGCCATCGGCAGGATTGTGTCCGGCGCCCCCGGCGTCGTCTATGTCTGATCGTGACCGACCGACTGGCGCGCGAGCTGTCGGCGTGCTCGTCTCCGGGCGGGGTTCGAATCTGCAGGCCCTGATCGAGGCCGATTCGCGAGGGACGGCTCGACGCGAAGATTGCGGTCGTCATCTCGAACGTTGCGGCCGCGCCGGCGCTCGCCAAGGCTGCGGCGGCGGGGATTGAGACGCGTCGTCGCCTCGCACCGGGACTGGCCGAGCCGCGAGTCCTACGACGAGCACCTGGCGGCCATCCTTCACGCATCACCACGTCGCTGTCGTGTGTCTCGCCGGCTTCATGCGCCGCCTGAGTGCCCGTTTTCTGGAGCGCTTCTCCGGCCCAGTCCTGAACGTCCACCCGTCGCTCCTCCCGGCATTCCCGGGCGTCGATGCAACTGCGCAGGCCCTGGCGCACGGCGTCAAAGTGGCCGGATGCACCGTGCATCTCGTGACCCCGGAACTCGACGCGGGGCCCATCGTGCGTCAGGCCGCGGTGCCCGTGCTGCCGGACGACTCGGCCGAGTCGCTTGCGGCGCGCATTCTCGTCGAGGAACACCGCCTCCTGCCCGAGGCCGTATCCCGGGTGCTGGCCGGGGGGTGGCAGGTGACGGGACGGCGTTTCGTCGAGAGCTAGTGTCCCGGCCGCGCCACCGGCCCGCGACCTGAGCGCCCGCGCCTATACCCCCGACCGCGTGCGCAATGTCAGTACCGACACATCAGCCGGGCAGTTGATCCGCACGGGGGCGACGACCGTGCCGACGCCCCGACTCACGTACAGCGTGCAGTTGCGCTCACTCGCCGCGCCCGCCAGCACCGGGAAGCGCCGCGCCGCGATGGCGCCGATGCCCGGCAACACCACCTGTCCTCCATGGGTATGGCCGGCAAGCACCAGTTGCACGTCGAGCGCGGCCGCCTCCTTCAAGCGGCGCGGGTCGTGGGCCAGCAGCAACGTCGTCGGCCCCGCCCCCTTGATGACCCTGGCCACGTCGGTCAACTTCCGCGTCCAGTAACGCAACCCGGCGATGTCGACCGTCTCGCCGCGAATCACGACACGGGTGCGCTGGTCGCGGAGCATCGAGAAGCCGCGCGCCGCTAGCGCGGCCGGGACGACGCGTTCGTCATCGTGATTTCCGAGCACGGCGAATGACCCGGCCGGCGCGTGCGCGAGCGGGGCCAGCAACTCGGCCACCGGTGCCGCCCGGCGGATGTTGGCATCGGTGACGTAGTCGCCGCCCAGCGCGATCAGATCCGGGGCCTCCCCGCGCAGAGAGGTCCACGGCCTTGCGGATATCCTCATCGGGCACCGTGTCGCTCGAGTGCACGTCGGTAATCAAGCCGACCCGCAGGCCGTCCAAGGCCCGAGGCAGACCGACCACGAATAGATCGCGCCGTTCCAGCCGGATCTGATGGCGCTCGTAGAGCACGCCGTAGCCCACCCGTCCAACGAGGACGCCGGCAGCCGTGGCGACGAGGCCCTTCAGTGCCGTACGCCGGGTGAGAGGCCAGGAGTCCATGGACATCGCGCTTGGCGCCATGTTAGCGCAGCGGCATCCCTTCAGCCCGCCAGGGATATAGTGGTGCGCGTGAACGTCCTCGACGAACTCCGCTGGCGCGGGCTGCTCTACGATCGCACCGAAGGCCTCGACCAGGTGCTGGCCACCGAGTCCATCACCGCCTACGTCGGCTTCGACCCCACCGCGTCCAGCCTGCACGTCGGTTCGTTGCTGCCGATCATGAGCATGGCGCGGCTGCAGCGCTTCGGTCATACGCCGATTGCGCTCGTCGGTGGCGGCACGGGGCTGATCGGCGACCCCAGCGGCAAGGTCAACGAACGCTCGTTGCTCACCATCGAACAGGTCGAGGCCAATGCCGAAGGCATCCATCGGCAGCTCGAGCGCTTCCTCGACTTCGGCGCCACCGGCAACCCCGCGCGCATGGTCAACAATGCCGACTGGCTGCGGTCGGTCTCGCTGCTCGAGTTCCTGCGCGACACCGGCAAGCACTTCACCGTGAACTACATGATGGCCAAGGAATCGGTGAAGCGCCGCCTCGGCTCCGAGGACGGCCTGTCGTTCACTGAATTCAGCTATCAGCTGCTGCAGGCCTACGACTATCTCGTGCTCTACGACCGCTTCGGCTGCAGGTTGCAGGCGGGTGGCAGCGATCAGTGGGGCAACGTCGTGGCCGGCTGCGACCTCATTCGCCGCGTTCGCGGCGCCAAGGCGCACGGGCTCGTGCTCCCGCTCGTCACGACGAGTGCCGGAACGAAATTCGGCAAGACCGAGGCCGGGACGATCTGGCTCGATGCGGCCCGCACATCGCCCTTCCGGTTCTATCAGTTCTGGCTGAACGCCGACGATCGTGACGCGGTCCCGTTCCTCAAGTGGTTCACGCTGCTCACCGAGCCGCAGATCGACGGTCTGGCGCAGGCGCACGCGGCAACGCCGGAGAAACGCCAGGCGCAGCGTGAACTGGCGCGCATTCTCACGCGCACCGTGCACGGCGACGCCGAGCTCGCGCGCGCCGAGCGCGCGTCTGCCGTCCTCTTCAACGGCAGAATCGCCGAGGCTACCCCGGAAGACATCTTGATGGTCTTCGACGACGTGCCGTCGGTCGAACTCGGCGCGTCGCTATTCGACGGGCCAGGGCTCCTCGCGGCCGACGCCGCAGTCCGCGCGTCGCTCGTGAGTTCCAAGGGTGAGGCGGCCCGACTCATCAAGCAAGGCGGCCTCTACGTGAACGATCGCCGCATCACCGAAGGCGAGAATCGTCTCACCGGAGCTGATATGATTGGCGGGCGCATTCTGGTTCTTCGGAAGGGCCAGCGCGAGCGCCGGGTGATTCGGATCGAGCGCTGACCTGCACACAACTGCACACAATCTAGCGGTTGTTCCGCTAGGGGGTTGACAGGCACCAGGCGCGGTTATACGATTACTGAGTTCGACACGTTGTCTCCGGTCTGAGCCGACGTGACCGCTCGATTGCCTCCTCAGAAGCTCTTCTGCAAGGCGACGGCAGCACGACAAAAAATAATC
>CAWIBL010000011.1:0-315000 GCA_963834325.1 uncultured Acidobacteriota bacterium | reverse complement strand
GATAACAGGCTGATCCTAGCCAAGAGTTCACATCGACGCTAGGGTTTGGCACCTCGATGTCGGCTCATCGCATCCTGGAGCTGTAGCAGGTTCCAAGGGTCCGGCTGTTCGCCGGTTAAAGCGGTACGTGAGCTGGGTTTAGAACGTCGCGAGACAGTTCGGTCTCTATCTGTGATGGGCGGAGGAAATTTGAGTGGGGCTGACCTTAGTACGAGAGGACCGGGTTGGACGGACCTCTAGTGTACCGGTTATCACGCCAGTGGTAGCGCCGGGTAGCTAAGTCCGGAAGGGAGAAACGCTGAATGCATCTAAGCGTGAAACCCTCCACAAGATGAGATTTCCCTGGACGTAAGTCCCTGAAGGCTCCTGGTAGACTACCAGGTTGATAGGTCGGGTGTGTAAGCGTAGCGATACGTGGAGCTAACCGATACTAATTAGCCGTGAGGCTTGACCATTTTCACTCGCCTGCTGCGGGTGTGTGATCAAACAACGATCGATTGCAGGATATTCAAACCGTGCTCCAGCACCAGCTGGAACGCGGTCAACGAGATGATCTGGGGCGACCCACCTCCGCACCGTCGCGGTGCTTCGGTCGGCAAGCCGTATAAGGCAGCCGAGCGCAGTTTGCGGCGCGAGCGAGGGCGGGACCCCAGACACCAAGTTTCCCGGTGGCCATAGGAGCAGGGTCACACCCGTTCCCATTCCGAACACGGAAGTTAAGCCTGCTACCGCCGATGGTACTGCGTGCGTAGGTGCGTGGGAGAGTAGGTCGCTGCCGGGGATATATCGAGGGGAAGCCCGACGCCAAGTGCGTCGGGCTTTTTCTTTTTGTGCGCATCGTTCAACAGATGGCGCCTTGTCTTGCGCTCATCTCCCTAGACATTCGTGTGGCCGTTTAGCCGCAGCGAGAAGCACCGTGGATGCGGCCACCCGGAGGATGCCGAGCCGAGGCGCCCGCGTTTCAGAGTGTGTCGAGACAAAGTTGCGCTCTGGTGCTGTCGGCGATCCTCAACGGAGAAGCGCGAGGGTAGCCGAATAGCCCAGCCCGCAAGCCACGACGCCTAGCCCTACCGACGCCAGGACATTGGCGGCGGCCGCCAGCCAGTGTCCTTGCTGAAGGAGCGCCAGTGTCTGCAGCGCTGAAGGTGGAGAACGTCGTGAAGCCACCGAGCAGACCGGTCATCGCGGCGTGACGGGCGACCGGGCTCCACGTCCCTGGAGCCTCGGCTGTAAAAAGCGCGACGCAGGCACCGATCGCCAAGTGACCCCAGCACGTTGACCGCCAGCGTTCCCCATGGGAATCCCCCGCCGGTGAGACGTGTCACGGTTTCGGTCAGCACGTGCCGGAGCACGCCGCCGGTGGCACTGCCCACGGCAATGGCCAACCACGCCGGCCACGGCGTCCCAAACATGTGCGACAGCATAGACGAGCTCTCCGGCCGGAGGCGAATGCGGTGTGCCGCTCTCGGGCGTCGCGCCGTCAGCGCTCCACTGCCGTGCCTGGCGGGCGATGCGGTATCGAGACGAGGCGGTCGACATCGAATCCCTGCCCGCGCGCTTGTTGAATCGCACGTGCCAGTGACGCCTCGTCCAGGGCGGCAACCCGCGACAGCACTGACAGCCTCGTCCGGCCGCGATCGCCGATGAGCAGCCACCTTTTTCCGTTGCCTGTCGCCAGCACCCAGTGGTCGGTCCACACGGCGGGCAGCCAGGCAAAGAAGGCCGGCGCAAAGCGCGCCGTCAAGCGCGCTCGAGCGGTAGCGTCGGCGGCGCGAAGACGTCCTAGACGCACTTCCTCACCCGTCGCCGTTGTGCAGGCCCTGCGGACATCGATCGTGCCAGCGTCCCGCACCTGCCAATGGAATCGGGTGTCCGCCGTGCACTGCGCGTGCGGCCACCGCCCGTAGGCCGCCACTTCGTGCCAGTCTCCAGCCAGCGGCTCGAGCACCAGATCCTCGACTACGCTCGGCCACGGACCGGGCTGCGCGTCGGCGGTACTCACCACGGCGAAAATCAGCAGGAGCAGCACGATGCGTTGCTGCATCTCAGCCCTCGGCCTCGGGCTCGCCGTCGAGCGTCGGCGCGGTGACGGACACCATCGGCCCCGGCGCGGACTCGACCTCGATCGGCCGCTCAGCCAACAGGCAGTCGGTCACATAGTCGAGGGCGGGTTCGTCGCTGCGCGCCAGCAGCGCCTCGAGCGGCGAATGCGTCAGCGGTTCGGTCTCGCGCAGTTGCATGGACGGCCACGAGCCGTCAGCGCGCTGGCGCGCGTAACGGCACCAGAAGCCGACGTGCCACCGGAGAAACTCACGCGCCCGGTGACGTCCGAACTCGTCGCCACCCCAGTGCTCGAGGGCCAACACGACATAGCGCCGGTAGATGGCCACCCGCGCTTCGCCGTCGAGGTCGAGATATCCCTCCGTCACCTCGCGGAAGAGCCAAGGCTTGATCAGCACCCCCCGCGCCGACATCACCGCCGCGCATCCGGATCGCGTTCGCGCCGCGGCGATCTCGTGGGGGAACAGGACGTCCCCGTTCCCCACGACCGGAATCGGCACGGCGGCGACGATGCGGCCGATGGCATCCCAGTCGGCTGCCAGCCGGTAGCGGGCGTTGCGGGTCCGGCCGTGCACGGTGAGGGCATCGGCGCCTCCGTCGACGGCGGCCTGCGCCTGGTCGAGATAGTTGAGATCGTCGTCGTTCCAGCCCAGCCGAATCTTGGCCGTGACCGGGACGTGTTGGACCGCCCGCTTCATGGCGTCGACGATGCGGCGGATGCGCCGGGGCTGGCGGCCGATCGAGGCGCCCAGGCCCTTGCGGGTGAAATGGTCGATCGGGCAGCCGAAGTTGATGTCGACCAGGTCGCCACCGCGTCCTTCGACCAGCGTCGCAGCCCACGCCATCTCCTCGGGATTGGTGCCGGCCAGCTGCACGCCGAAGAAGGGCTCGTCGGGGGCGCGCCGGATCAACGCGTACTCGCCTTTCCGCTTCTGCTTGAGGCGGCGTGCCACGGTCATCTCGCTCATCGTGATGCGAGCGCCGAGCTCCACGCACAACCGCCGGTACGGCAGGTTGGACCCCTTGGTCATGGGGGCCATCACAAGCGCGCCGGAGAGACGGTCGGTCAGGGTCATCGCCGCTCATGGTAGCAGTGGGCCGGGCTGAGCACCCGGTCCGAGGGCAAGCCTGCTACGCTCGTGGCATGTCGATTCGGGTTGCTGGCCGCGCTGTGGCAGTGGCCGCCGTCCTGCTCGGGCTCGTGCCGTTGCACGCACAGGTCGCGCCCGCCCCGTCGGCGTCGAGGCCCGCCGCGGCGGCCGGCCGCCACTTCGTATGGCGAGTCGCCAAGGGCGGCAGCACGGTGGCGTGGCTCGTGGGATCCATCCACGTCCTCAAGAGCGACGTTTATCCTCTGCCCGATATCTTCCAGAAGGCATTCGCGGAGTCCGGGGTCCTCATCGAGGAGGTGGATCTCGGCGCCGCGACCGACTCCGCGGCGATGACGGCGGCGTCCAAGGCGCTGCTGACGGGAGACATGTCCCTCAGCCAGCTCCTCGACCGGGAAACGTATGCCCTGGTCGAATCCAGCGCCGCGGCGGCCGGCCTGCCCATGGCGCTGCTCGACCGAGTGAAGCCCTGGATGGTGGCCATGACCTTGTCGGTGCCGGCGTTTCGCCGGTCAGGTTTCGACCCGGCCCTCGGTCTCGACAAGCACTTCTTCGACCGCGCCCAGGCGGACAAGCGCGAAGTGCGGGGGCTCGAGACCGTGGCCTACCAGATCGACCGGCTCGACGGCCTCCCCCTCGCGCTGCAGATCGCGATGCTGAAAGCGGTGCTCTCCGACGTCGACACGCAGGTGGCGGCCGTGGGTCAGATCGTGGGCGCATGGCGCACCGGCGACGAGCAGGCGCTCGAACGGATGCTGCTGCAGGAGTTCCGCGAATCGCCCGGCGTCTACCAGCGGCTGCTCGTCGAGCGCAATCAGGCGTGGGCGCCGAAGATCGCCGCCTGTACGGCCGAACCGAGGCCCTGCCTGGTCGTCGTCGGCGGCGCCCACTCTGGTGGGCCCCGACAGCGTCGTGGCGCTGCTACGCCGGGCCGGCTTCACCGTCGAGCAGCAGTGACGCGGGCGGCTGGGCGCACGACCGCGCGGCGCTCGCGCGCCACGGCGGGGCGGACGAAGCAGCCTTCGACGTGGTCGTTCACGAGGCCCATGGCCTGCATGAAGGCGTAGATCGTCGTCGGTCCGACGAAGCTCCAGCCGCGGCGTTTCAAATCCTTAGACAGGGCCGTCGACGTCGGCGTGGTGGGAATGGCCTTGACGGCGTCCCACGTGACGCGCGCCGGCCGCTCGGCGGCCGTTGGCTCCCACGACCAGGTGTAGGCTGCCAGCGAGCCGAACTCGTCGCGTAGTTCCAGCATCCGCTTGGCGTTGTTGATGGTCGAGGCAATCTTCCCGCGGTGCCGCACGATGCCTGGATTAGCGAGCAGGCGGGCGACGTCCCGCGCGGTGTAGCGGGCGACACGCTCGGCGTCGAAGCCGTGAAACGCCTGGCGGAAGTGCTCACGCTTCCGCAGGATCGTGAGCCAGCTCAGTCCGGCCTGGAAGCCCTCGAGGCAAATCTTCTCGAACAGCCGCTGATCGCCCGTCACCGGACGGCCCCACTCATCGTCGTGATACTGGACATAGAGCGGATCGACGCCGCACCAGGCGCAGCGCTGGCGCGCGCCCCCGGCCGCGATCAGTCCGGAGGCCTCGGTCATCGCGGCCCCGCCAGCCGGCCGCGGCTCCCAGTCTGTCGGCCGTCGTCTTCCCGTTCGAGCGCCGCGGTCGGCCGTCCACTCGCCACATCCGTCGAACGATGGGGTTCCGTCTGGCGGTCAACGAAGCGGGCGGGCGTCGTGGAATCCGTCTCTGCCATGCGCGCGATCATAGGGCCAAACGCATGACGACCGATTACCGGCCGTGCTCTCCCGGCGCGAGCACGACGAGCACCGCCAGGCGTGTGTCGCCGGTGTTGTGGACGCCGTGGGGCACGCCGTCTGGCGCGACGAGCATGTCGCCGGCGCGCATGGGCCTCTCGGCGCCCTCGACCAGGAACACGCCTTCCCCTTCGAGCACGTAGTAGACCTTGTCCATGCCCTGATGAGCGTGCAGGGCATGGGCTTGGCCGGGTTCGAACGCGTTCACGCCAACGATGAGGCGTGGCGAAGTGAAAATGGTGGCTTTGCCCATCCTGTCGGCGCGGTATGCCGCGTGGCGCTCGGGACGGACGATTTCGGGAAGACTCATGAAGACTCCAGGACGCATTCCGCGCGTCAGTACTCCCAGCTGCGAAAGCCGACAAGACCCCACCAGCCGATGTAGATCGCCAGACCGGCGTGCGCGGACATCACCAGCAGCGCGGCCAAGCCGGAGGGCCACCCCGGACTGCGGGCCCATGCGCGCGCGGTGGCCGCGGCGACCGCGGCGGCGAGCACCGGATACAGCAGGCTGCCGGCCCAAATGCTCCAGGACCGGATCGAGGGCGTGGCCAGATCCGGCACGGCGGCAGTCGCGATCGCCCAAGCCACCATCGCGAGGGTGCCGGCGGCCAGCGCCCAGAGGATCCCGAGGCCGGGCGTCACGGCGGTGGGAGCGTGGCGCCGGCGACCCCACCACCATACGGCCGCGGCGCCGAACGGCGCCAGGACCGCCGTCGCGAGCGCCATCGCCAGTCCGCCCCGCAGCACTGACAGGGGCCAACGCTCGCGCCGCTCGGCGTAGAGGCTGCTGCCGGCGAGGACCATCTGGCCATCGACGGTCGTGAAGGCGAGCGAGGCAGTCAGCTCGTCCTCGTGACGGAACAGGGCGTCGTTCACCGGCACGAGCCGCCGTGGCGCACCGAAGGTCGGCGTCATCTCGAGGTGCTCGCCGTCGCGGCGGACGGTGAGACCCCCCAGCGGGAACTCGAGGGCTCGCAGCACCTGGCTGCGGCTGCCGGCGCGGTGGTAGTAGCCCTCGTAGGAGACCAACGCTTCGGCCGGCACCGCCATGGCTTCCCGTGCCGGCGGCTCGAGATCGCGTTTGAGATAGCGGATGGCCAGGGCTGACAGCCGTCTGAGGGCGTCCGGCGCATGGGTGGAATTGAGCAGCACGACGAAGCCCACGTCGCGTGACGGCGAATAGCCGTAAGTCGAGAGGAACCCGTCGATGCCGCCGCTGTGGCCGAGCACGGCGAAGGGCAGGTCGATGGTGCTGGTGATGCCCAGGCCGTAGCCGGCGCGGACGCCAGCGGCCGACGCCACGGTGGTGCGTGGCCCTTCCATGTTCGACAGGTACTCGGGATCGACGACGTATCCGTCACCTGCGGAATCGCGCTCGCCCCAGCCCAGCAGCATGTGGACGAAGTTCCCGAGGTCGCGAGCCGAGGTGTGCAACGCTCCGGCGGGGCGAAGATAGATGCGACGGCGTCGGACCGGCGGGCCGACGCCCGCATCGTAGCCTTGGGCCAGGAGCGGCTCCGCATCAGGCTCGGCGCTGAAGCTGCTCGAACCCATGTCGAGCGGGGCGAAGATACGTTCGCGGATCACGTCCTCGAAGCGCTGGCCCGTCACCTGCTCGATCACGAGACCGGCCACCGCGTAGCCTGGATTCGCGTACGACATCCTGGTGCCTGGCCGCCAGCGCACGCGTCTCGACGCCGGATTGCGGAACAGCACCTCCTCGAGCGGCAGGTCGGGGGCGCCGTCGAGCACGTAAATCTCGTTGAAGTGCATGTCGTCGAATCCGGCGGTGTGTTCGAGGACGTGACGGAGCAGCACCGGCGCCGCCGCCTCCCACGGGTTGTAGACCGCCAGATTGGGGAGCAACGTGCGGATGGGCGCGTCGAGGTCGAGCTTTCCGTCCTCGTAGAGCTGCACCAGCGCCATGGCCACGAAGGTCTTGCTGATCGACCCGGCGCGAAACGTCGTGTCGTCCTCGACCGGTACCCGCGCGTCGCGATCAGCCCAGCCGATGCCGCCCGCCCACTCGACGCCACTGCTCCCGACGAGCGCGATGCCGGCACCGGGGATGCCGGTTTCCGCAAGAACGGCGGCCGCGGCCGCCTTGAATTGGGTCAAGCGTCGCTGGCGTGGCATCCGGCGGCGTGGCCCCCCGGGGTTCGGACAGCAGCACCTGGCCGAGCATCACCATGCCCGCGACCGGCAGACTCCACCGCATCGCGACATCTTACCGGCACGAGAGCGACATGCGCATGCCGTCGGGACTTGCCGTCGGCCTTGGATTCGGGCGGTGCGAAGGTCGCGGCCCGGTATACTCGCGGCGTCATGGCGTTCTTCTGCATTCACAATCAGGCGCACTGGTCCGTCGGCGACGCTGCGGATAATGCGTGGTTCGCGACCTGCCAGGGCTGGGTCGAGGAAGTGGAGGAGGAATCCTGCGGAGAAGCAGGATGGCCGTGGGTATGAAGAGCACCGAGAAGAGCAAATCGCCGACGACCGGCAAGGGCAAGAGCGCCAAGGTTGAGGCCAAGGCCAAGGTCACCAAGGCCGGGGCCAGGCCGGAGGCGGGGCGCGCGACCTCGAAGCCGCGGGCTGGAGCGACGACGCAGGAAGGCTGGCACGGCTGGGACGAGTACGCGCCGTTCTACGACTGGGAGAACGCCCGGACCCTGGGCCGGCGCGACGTGCCGTTCTGGCTGCGGATGACGGCGGTGGTGCGGGGTCCGGTCCTGGAACTTGGCTGCGGTACCGGGCGCGTCACCATGCCGCTCGCGCACGAGGGCGTGCACGTCGTCGGGGTGGACCGCTCGGGCGAGATGCTGGCACGGGCCCGACGGCGCGTGGTGCGGCAGCGGCGCGGCGTCCAGCCGGATCTCGTGCGCGGCGACATCCGCCATTTGCCGTTCCCAGACGCGACCTACCAGATGGTGATGGCGCCCTACGGCATCCTTCAGTCACTGCTGTCGGAACGCGACCTCAAGGCGACCCTGGCGGAAGTGGCCCGCGTGGTCGAGCCCGACGGCATGTTCGGTCTGGAGCTCGTGGCCGACCTGCCGTCGTGGGCCGAGCACGGCAAGCGGGTGAGCCTGCGCGGCCGGCGCAGCCCGGGCGGCACCCAGGTGACCCTGCTCGAATCGGTCCGGCAGGACCGGACCCGGGGGCTGACCATCTTCGACCAGGAGTTCGTCGAACGCCGCGGCTCGGCCGTGCACCGGCGGTCGTTTGCGCTCACTTTCCGCACGCTGTCGGTGCCGCAGATGACGAAGCGGCTGGAAAACGCCGGATTCCAGGTAGAGATGGTGCTCGGCGACTATCAGGGCGGACCCTGGGATCCCAGGGCCGAGGTGTGGATCATCATGGCCCGCAAGGTTTGTTAAGCTTAAGGGTCGATTTTCCGTTTTTCCGTTGGAGCAACGCCATGTCCGGCCATTCCAAGTGGCATACCATCAAGCACAAGAAGGGCGCGCTTGACGCCAAACGCGGCAAGCTGTTCACGCGCCTCATCAAGGAAATGACCGTCGCGGCCAGGAATGGCGGCGGCGACATCAACATGAACCCGCGGTTGCGCACCGTGGTGGCCGAAGCCAAGGCCGCCAACATGCCGGCCGAGAACATCAAGCGGGCCGTCCAGCGCGGTACTGGCGAGCTGCCCGGTGTCACCTACGAAGAGATCAATTACGAGGGCTACGGCCCCGGCGGCGCCGCGGTCATCATCGAGACGATGACCGACAACAAGAACCGCACCGTCGGCGAGATCCGTTTCATGCTGAGCAAGTACAACGGCAACCTCGGCGCCGAAAACTCGGTCGCGTGGATGTTCTCGAAGAAGGGCTACATGGTCATCGAGAAGGCCGGCGTGGACGAGGAGAAGCTCCTGAACGCCGTGCTCGAGGCCGGCGCCGACGACCTGCGCGACGACGGCGACCACTGGGAAGTCATCACCGAACCGCCCGTGTTCGAAGCCGTCAAGGACGCCGTCAAGGCCCTGTCGATCGAACCCGTCACCGCCAAGGTGTCGATGCTGCCGAAGAACTACATCAAGCTCGAGGGCAAGGACGCGACGCGGATGCTCAAGCTGATGGAAGCGGTCGAAGACCACGACGACGTGCAGAACGTGTGGTCGAACTTCGACATCGACGAGAAGGAGATCGAGGCCTCGCTCGCGTGAGGGTGTTCGGCATCGACCCGGGCTCGGAGCGCACCGGTTACGGGTGCGTCGAGACCGACGGCCGGCGCCATCGCCTCGTGATGTGCGGCGCCATCAGCACCGCCGGCGCGTCGTGCTTCGCCGCCCGGCTCGGCGTCATCCATCGTCGACTCGCCGATCTGCTGCGCGAGTGCGCGCCCGGCGTCGTGGTCATCGAGAACCTGTTCTACGCGACCAACGTGCGCAGCGCCCTCAAGCTCGGGCACGCGCGCGGCGTGGCGATGCTGGCGGCGGTAGAAGCCGGCGTCGAGGTGGTCGAGTACACGCCCACGGAGATCAAGCGCGCCGTCGTCGGCTACGGCCGCGCCGAGAAGGCGCAGGTGCAGCAGATGATCAAGCTGCTGCTCGGGCTCTCGGCTGTACCCGAACCGCATGACGCGGCCGATGCGCTAGCGGTCGCGCTCTGCCACGTTCACAAGATCCCCGGCGCCGTCGCCGCGACGCGGGTCGCCGGGGTCGCGTCGACCACGGCCAAGAGCTGGCGCACCTACCGTCCCGCCGAGCCCGCGGCGGCGCGGCGCGTGCCCGCGCGGGCCGGTGCGCGCCGGCCATGATTGCGTGGCTCACGGGGCGCCTGGTCGAGAAGCATCCGACCCGGCTGATCCTCGATGTGCACGGCGTCGGCTACGACGTCTCCATACCGGTTTCCACCTTCTACGCCGTCGGCGAGCCGGGCGGCGAGGTGACGCTGCGAATCCACACGCACGTCCGCGAGGACGCCATC
Organism: uncultured Acidobacteriota bacterium; assembly: GCA_963834325.1. Taxonomy (GTDB): domain Bacteria; phylum Acidobacteriota; class Vicinamibacteria; order Vicinamibacterales; family UBA2999; genus CADEFD01. The sequence continues at coordinate 305,080 of CAWIBL010000011.1, read as the reverse complement.
GCCCTGTTTCGGCTTCCTGTCGCCGTTCGAACTCCAGGTCTTCGAGCGCCTGATCACCATCAGCGGCATCGGCCCGAAGCTGGCGCTGGCGGTGCTGTCGGGCATCGAAGCGGGCGACTTCGTGGGCGCGGTCCAGCGGAACGACGTGTCCCGACTGACGCGCATTCCGGGCGTGGGCAAGAAGACCGCCGAGCGTATCTGTCTGGAGCTGAAGGACAAGCTGCCGGCCGCCGTCGAGGCGGGCGCGCCGCTGCCCAGCGCGCCGCCGCCCCACGCCCTGCGCGACGACCTGGTGTCGGCGCTCGAGAATCTCGGCTACCATCGCACAGCCGTGGACAAGGTGCTCGACAAGCAACTCGCCGGCGACGACAGTCCCCGCTTCGAGCCGGCACTGCGGGCCGCGCTCAAGGAGCTGGCGCGGTCATGAGCGAGGGCCGGCTGGTGTCTCCGGCGAAGGCCGACGACGACGCGCAGTACGAGGCGGGGCTGCGTCCGCGGCGGCTCGACGACTACATCGGGCAGGACCGCATCCGCGAGAACCTGCAGGTGTCGATCGAAGCCGCCAAGCGTCGCGGCGAAGCCCTCGATCACATCCTGCTCTACGGCCCCCCGGGCCTCGGCAAGACCACGCTGGCCTATGTCATTGCCAACGAGATGGGCGCGGCCATTCGCACCACGGCCGGCCCGGTGATCGAGAAACCCGGTGATCTGGCCGGCATGCTCTCGGGCCTGCAGCTGCGCGAAGTGCTCTTCATCGACGAGATCCACCGGATGCCGGCGGCGATCGAGGAGATCCTCTACCCGGCCATGGAAGACTTCGAGCTGGACATCGTGATCGGCCAGGGCCCGGGCGCGCGCTCGGTCAAGGTGCCGGTCGAGCGGTTCACGCTCGTGGGCGCCACCACCCGCGCCGGCCTGCTCACGTCGCCGCTGCGCGCCCGTTTCGGCATCGTCCATCGGCTGGACTTCTATGCCACGGCCGACATCGACGTGATCGTGCGCCGCTCGGCGCGCATCCTCGGCACCCCCATCGACCCGGACGCCGCCACCGAGATCGCCCGCCGCTCGCGCGGCACGCCGCGCATCGCCAACCGCCTGCTGCACCGGGTCCGGGACTACGCGCAGGTCCGCGCCGACGGCGTCATCACCGTCGACGTGGCGCGCGCCGCCATGCGCATGCTGGAGGTCGACGATCAGGGGTTCGACGAGATCGACCGGCGCCTGCTCAGCATCATCATCGACAAGTTCGGCGGCGGGCCGGTCGGCGTGAACACGCTGGCCGCCGCGCTCAGCGAGGAGCCCGACGCCATCGAGGACATCCACGAGCCATACCTGCTGCAGGCAGGCTTCCTCGACCGCACGCCGCGCGGCCGGGTGGCCACTGCGCGGGCCTACGAGTACTTCGGGCGCCAGGCGCCCAGGAGAGGCCTGTTTTGAGAACATCCATCGCGAGTCTGCCGGGGAGCGCCCGCATCGGCCGGGCGGAGATCAAGAGCCTGGCCACCTACGTGCCGCCCCGCGTCCTGACCAATGCCGATCTCGAGAAGCTCGTCGAGACGAGCGACGAGTGGATTCTGCAGCGCACCGGGATCCGGGAGCGCCACATCGTCGATCCAGGCGTGGGCACCTCGGACCTGGCCAAGGAGGCATCGCTCGAGGCCATCCGCCGCGCCGGGCTCACCCCCGACGACATCGATCTCATCATCGTCGGCACGGTCACGCCCGACACGCTCTTCCCGAGCACGGCGTGCCTGCTGCAGCACAAGATCGGCGCCGGCCACGCCTGGGGCTTCGACGTCTCGGCGGCCTGCTCCGCGTTCGCCTACTCGCTCACGGTAGGCAGTCAGCTCATCGCCGCGCGTTCGGTGAAGTACGCGCTCATCGTCGGCGCCGACGTGATGTCGAGCATCATCGACTACACCGACCGCACGACCTGCGTCCTCTTCGGCGATGGCGCCGGCGCGGTGGTGCTGGGCCCCTCCGAGAACGACGAGTTCGGGGTCATCGACTTCGCTCACGAGATCGACGGCAGCGGCGGCCCGGCGCTGTGCATGCCCGCCGGCGGGAGCCTGCGGCCGGCCACTCACGAAACCGTGGAGCAGCGTCAACACTTCGTGAAGCAGGACGGCCCGTCGGTGTTCAAGTTCGCCGTGCGGCGCACCGGCGACCTCTGCGATCGGCTGCTGAAGCGCAACGGCGTGACCGCCGCCGATCTCGACCTCTTCGTGTCGCACCAGGCCAACCGCCGCATCATCGAGGCGGTGGCCGAACGGGTGGGCATCGACGCCTCCAAGGTCATCATCAACATCGAACGCTTCGGCAACACCACCGCCGGCACCATTCCGCTGGCCCTGAACGACGCCGTCGAGTCGGGCCGGCTGAAGAAGGGCGACCTCGTGCTGCTGGCTTCGGTCGGCGCCGGTTTCACAGTCGGCGCCGTGCTGCTCCGTTGGGCCTACTGACGGGTCGGTCCGCTGCTTCGAAATCGGACACGGCGCCTCCTCGCCGCCCCCGCGAAATGGCCCCTAACCCTCCGAAATGTCAGCGTTTAACCGATGGGGTCGGGCCGGGGATAGGCCAACGGCCCCGTGTTCCATAACGGAACTCGACGTAAACCACTCTCTTGAAACGGCTTAGCGTCAACGGCTGGGTCGAGGACCGGACCCGTGTTCCGTTCCGGACTGACGCGACCAAGCTTGCACCGGCGCACCGTCGTCCGTAACTGCAGAGCAGCAAGAGCCTTAGCCTCGATTCAAGGCAAGCCGCAGGCGTGGCCTGAGCTTTGCTATGTAAAGAGGCGTGAGCACGGTCACGACTTCTCCTCTCCCCCAGCGCGGCGGCGTTCGGCCGGCACCCACGAGGACTCCAGACCAGGCTGGTCTGGGGTCCGCCGTGGTCTGGAAGTAGGTCCTCCGATGGCCAAGGTCTTCACCACCAACCCTGCCGCTGGCGCGTCGCCATCAATTGCCGCGGTGTCTCCAGCTCCCGCCGAAACCGATTGGAGACGGGCGCTCCCGATCCTGTCCAGTGTCTCGGTCACGCTGCGCGAGCCGACCGCGGGCGACGCCCTGCCCTTGCTGATGGCGCTATCGGCCGACTCGTTGGCCGAGGTCGTGTCCGAGCCGCCGCCGGCCACCCAGGACGGCTTCCTGTCGCTCTTCGCGTCGCTGGCCAGCAACCGGGCGCAGGGCCTCGAGGCGTGCTGGGCCATCGTGCCGCGCGACACCGGCGCGGCCATCGGCCTGATTCGCGTGCGCGCGCTGGACCACGGGTTCACGATGGTCGGCGCCACCGCCGCCATCTCTGGGGAGGCCCAGGGCACCCACGTGTTCCAGGAGGCGGCGCGGCTCGTGCTCGGCTGCCTGTTCCGCTCGATGCAGGTCCATCGCGCCGAGTTCCGCGTCGACGTTCGCAACCCGCGCGCCAACGGCGCCCTGCGCAAGCTCGGCGCCTCACAGGAAGGGCTGCTGCGCCGCGCCCGCTACCGCGACGGCACCTTCTCCGACGAAGTGCTGTGGGCGATTGTCGCCAGCGACTGGTCCATGCCGCGCGACCTCGGCCAGTTCCCGCGTCCACTAGACGCCCCTCGACTCGTTCGGCCCGGGCACCCACCAGGTGTGTCCGGGCCCTTTTTTGTAGGCCCGTGGGGAACGCTAAGATGATGGGCCGACCGCGTGCGGCCGCCTGACCGTGTCCGTCCCCTTCCGCGTCTCCGACTTCGACTTCGACCTGCCGCCTGACCTGGTGGCCCAGGAGCCGCTGCCCGTGCGCGGGACGTCCAGGCTCATGCGTCTGCAGCGCGACTCTGGCGTGATCACGCACGGCGCCTTTGCCGACCTGCCGTCGTGGCTCGCGCCCGACGACCTGCTGGTGCTGAACGACACGCGCGTGTTCCCGGCGCGCCTGCTCGGGCGGCGTCTGCCCGGCGGCGGGGCGGTGGAATGCCTGCTCGCGACGCGGCTCGACCCCGAGACCGGTGAGGCGGCGACCGAGACGTGGCTGGCACTCGTCAGCCCCGGTGCCCGGGTGAAATCCGGCACCCGATGTCGTGTTCGAGGGCGCCGGCGCGGCGTTGCACGGGGAAGTCCTCGACCGCGGCGAGCACGGCCGCATCGTGCGTCTCTCCACCGCCGATGGCAGCGCCGTTCGGGCCGCGCTGCACCGCCTCGGACACGTGCCGCTGCCGCCCTACATCAAGCGCGCCGACCGCGTGTCGGACCGCGAACGCTATCAGACCGTCTACGGCCGGCACGAAGGCTCGATCGCGGCGCCCACCGCCGGCTTGCACTTCACCCCGGCCTTGCTCGACGAACTCGACCGCGCCGGCATCGAACGGACGTCGATCACGCTGCACGTCGGCTACGGCACCTTCCAGCCGGTCCGCGTGGACCTCCTGGCCGACCACCGGATGGCGCGCGAGGAATACGAGGTGACCCCGGAGGCGGCGACGGCGCTCACGCGCGCCAGGCAAGCGGGGCGGCGCATCGTGGCGGTAGGCACTACGACCACCCGCACGCTCGAATCGCTCGACCTCGGCCCCGACGGGGAGCTGCGGCCAGGCCGGGGCGCCACCGAGATCTTCATTGCCCCCGGCCATCGCTTCAGGGTCGTCGGCGGTCTCGTCACCAACTTCCACGTGCCGCGATCGTCGCTGCTGATGCTGGTATCGGCGTTGGCCGGGGTCGAGCCGATCCGGCGGGCCTACCGCGAAGCCGTCGCCGCTCGGTATCGCTTCTACAGCTACGGCGACGCGATGTTCATCGGCTAGCCCGGGCCGCGGTGCCCATGAGCCCTGGCTCCGCCCCAGTTATGCTCTCGGGATGAAACTGGACTACGAGGAGTTCGATCTCTCCGGCGTGCGCCGCTATCCGTTGGCGTCACGGGCCAGCAAGGTGACCCGCGACGATTTCGCGCGGGCCCATGCGCCCGGGTCGGGAGTGAGCGCGTGGCTCTCCTCGCTGCCGAAGCTGCTGGCGGCCCGCGACCTGATCGCGGTCGTGGACGCCATCGCCGCGGCGCGGGCGCGCCCGGCGCCCGTCGTGTGGGGGCTCGGCGCCCACGTCATCAAGGCCGGTCTGGCGCCGGTGATCGTGGACCTGATGGAACGCGGGTATGTATCGGCGCTGGCGCTCAACGGCGCCGGCGTGATCCACGACGTGGAGATCGCCCTCAGCGGCGCCACCTCGGAGGACGTCGATGCCACGCTGGGCGCGGGCACCTTCGGGATGGCCGACGAGACGGCCACCGGCATCAACGCCGCGATCGCCAGTGGCGTGGCCGCGGGCGCCGGCGTGGGGCGGGCGGTGGCCGAATGGCTCGCCGCCGAGCGGCCGCCGCACGCGGACGTCCAGCCTCCTCTGCGCGGCGGCGCGGCTCGGCATTCCGGTCACCGTGCACGTGGCCGTCGGCACCGACATCGTGCACATGCACCCCGGAGCCTCCGGCGCCGCGATCGGCGAAGGCAGCCTGCGGGACTTCCGCCACCTGGCGGCGTCGGTGGCCCGCCTCCGCGGCGGGGTCTACCTCAACTGCGGATCGGCCGTGATCCTGCCCGAGGTGTTCCTGAAAGCGGTGGCCGTGGCCCGCAACGCCGGACACGACCTCGGCGGGCTGACCACCGTGGATCTCGACTTCCGCCAGCACTACCGGCCCCTGACCAACGTGGTGCGCCGGCCCACCGCCGGCATCGGCCGCGGCATCCACCTGACGGGCCATCACGAAATCATGATCCCGCTGCTGGCGGCGGCCCTGGTCGAGCGGTCGACCACCTAGCGGCTGACGTGGTAAAGTCACTGATTCCTGCCGGAGTAGCTCAGCCGGTTAGAGCATGCGTCTCATAAGCGCAGGGTCGGCGGTTCGAGTCCGCCCTCCGGCACCAAACTGACCCTCCCGTCACCCCACCCATCTGACGGCGGTTCGACCATGAACATCGCCGCGCGCGTTCGCCGGTACGTCGACCGCCACCAGTTGTGGTTGGGGGGAGGGCGGGTGGTGGCTGCCGTCTCGGGCGGTGCGGATTCGGTCTCCCTCCTCTGGATCCTGAAGGATTTGCACGCCGCCGGGGCCGTCTCGCTGGCCGCCGTGGCCCACCTCAACCATCAGCTGCGTGCCGACGCGGACCGGGATGAAGCCTTCTGCCGCGCCCTGGCGGAACGGGCCGGCGTGCCGTTCGTGGCCGACCGGGCGGACGTGGCGGCCCTCGCGCGCGAGTGGTCCTGCTCGGTCGAGGTGGCGGCCCGCAAGGCCCGGTACGCGTTCCTCGACGAAGCCCGGCGCGCCTCCGGGGCCGACCATGTTGCCGTGGCCCACACGCTCGACGATCAGGCCGAGACGGTCGTGATGCGGCTGCTGCGCGGCACGGGCACGCGGGGGCTGCGCGGCGCGCTGCCGGCCCGCGGACGGGTCGTGCGGCCCCTGCTCGACTGCTCCCGCGGCGAGTTGCGGCGATTCCTCGCGGCCCGCGGCGAGGCGTGGGTGGAGGACGAGACCAACGCCGACCTGGCGTATCCGCGGAACCGTGTGCGCCACGAGCTCCTGCCGCTCCTGGCCGCCCGCTACCGGCCGTCGATCAGCCGCGTGCTCGCCCGGACGGCCGATGTCGCCGTGCACGAAGACGCGCTGCTCGAACAGCTGGCCGAGCAGGCGCTGGCGCCGCTGCTGGCACTGCGGCCGGGGGCGGGACAGCTCGATGGCTCCGGCCTCTGTGCCTTGCCGCTTGGGCTCCAGCGGCGCGTCGCGCGCCGTGCCCTCGAGCTGGCGGGCGCCAGCCGCCAGCCCGGACATGCCGAGATCGAGAGGATGCTCGCCGTCTGTGCCCCGGGCGGTCCGAGGTCCGCCCAGGTGGCCGGCCTGCGCGTGGAACGTTTTGGCGCCGCTGCTGTCTTATTGAAGAGGGGCAGGGCGCCGGCTGTCGAAAGCTGGCCCGAATGCCCGCTGCCGCTGCCGGGAGCCGTCTCCTGGCCCGCGGCAGACCCCGGGTACCGAATCACCGGTGTCGGACCGATAAAACATGCGGACTGCGGCGAACTGAGCCGCGCCCGCGTGGCTCTGAGCATCGCCGCTCTGGCTCTGCCGCTGACGATCAGGAGCCGGCGGCCCGGCGACCGCATCCAGCCGGTAGGACTCGGCGGTACCAAAACGCTGCAAGACTTGATGGTCGACCGCAAGGTGCCACGGGCGGAGCGGCACCGGATTCCCGTGGTGACGGACGCCAACGGGCGCATCGTGTGGGTCGTGGGACTGGCCGTTGCCGCGGATGCGGCCGCGTCTGCCCAGGACGACGTGATAGTCTTGACTTTTGAGCAGCCGGCACTGTCCGGCTCGGAGGCGTCGTGAACTCCACCGCTAAGAGCCTTGTCTTCTGGTCCATCTTGTTCGTGGTCGGGCTGCTCGTGTGGAATTTTTCCTCGCGGCTCCAGCGCAACGAGAACCCGGTGGCCTTCAGCGAGTTCGTCTCGTGGGTCGATGCCGGCCAGGTCCAGCGGGTAGTCATCGTCGGCAACGACATCACCGGCGTGACCAAGGGCCTCGAGAACTTCCGCACCTACGCGCCGTTCCAGTACGAGGGCCTGGCCAACCGGCTGATCGAGCGCGGCGTCAGCGTCGAAAGCAAGGCGCCGACCGAATCGCCGTGGGCCGCCATCCTCTATTCCTGGGCGCCGATCCTGCTGATGATCGGCTTCTGGATCTTCTTCATGCGCCAGGTCCAGAGCGGCGGCAACAAGGCCCTGTCCTTCGGCAAGAGCAAGGCGAAGCTCTCGACCTCGGCGTCCAAGAAGGTCACGTTCCGCGACGTGGCTGGCGTGGACGAAGCCAAGGACGAGCTGCAGGAAATCATCGAGTTCCTCAAGGAACCCCAGAAGTTCCAGAAGCTCGGCGGCCGCATTCCCAAGGGCGTGTTGCTGATGGGCCCTCCGGGCACCGGCAAGACGCTGCTGGCCCGGGCCGTGGCCGGTGAGGCCAACGTTCCGTTCTTCTCGATCAGCGGCTCCGACTTCGTCGAGATGTTCGTCGGCGTCGGCGCCTCGCGCGTGCGCGACCTGTTCGAACAGGGCAAGAAGAACGCCCCGTGCATCGTCTTCATCGACGAAATCGACGCGGTCGGCCGGCATCGCGGCGCCGGCCTCGGCGGCGGTCACGACGAGCGCGAGCAGACGCTCAACCAGCTGCTGGTGGAGATGGACGGCTTCGAGTCGAACGAAGGCGTCATCCTGGTGGCCGCCACCAACCGCCCCGACGTGCTCGACCCGGCACTGCTGCGCCCCGGCCGCTTCGACCGCCGCATCGTGGTCAACCGGCCCGACGTCAAGGGCCGCGAGGGCATCCTCGCCGTCCACACCAAGAAGATCCCGATGGCCGACGATGTCGACATCCGCACGCTGGCGCGCGGCTCGGCCGGCTTTGCCGGCGCCGACCTGGCCAACCTGGTGAACGAGGCGGCGCTGAACGCGGCGCGGCTCAACAAGAAGGCCGTGGCCATGGTGGACTTCGAGTTCGCCAAGGACAAGGTGCTGATGGGCGCCGAGCGCCGGTCGATGATCGTGACCGAGGAAGAAAAGCGGGTCACGGCCATCCACGAGGCCGGCCACGCGCTGCTCGCGGTGATCCTGCCGCACTCGGATTCGCTGCACAAGGTCACCATCATCCCGCGCGGCATGGCCCTGGGGCTGACGACGCAGCTGCCGCTCGACGAGAAGCACAACTACTCGAAGGTCTACCTGATGGACCGCATCGCCATCCTGCTCGGCGGCCGCATCGCCGAGGAGCTGACGACCGGGGACATCACGACCGGCGCCGGCAACGACCTCGAGCGCGCCACCGAGATGGCGCGCAAGATGGTCTGCGAGTGGGGCATGAGCGAGGCCATGGGCCCGCTCACTTACGGCAAGAAGGAAGAGCAGATCTTCCTCGGCCGCGAGATCGCCCAGCAGCAGGACTACAGCGGCGTGACCGCCGAGCGCATCGACCAGGAAGTCAGGCGCATCGTCGGCGAGAACTACGACAAGGCCACGGCGCTGCTCAAGGACCACAAGGACCAGCTGGTGGCGATTGCCGATGCCCTGCTGGCCCGCGAGTCGCTCGACGGCGACCAGGTGCGGCGCATCGTCAAGGGACAGCCGCTGGACGAGCCGCCGTCGCCAGCGCCGGCCGCTCCTGACGACACGCGCGAGCGGGCCCGGGACAAGGAGCGCGCGCCGCTCCTGCCCATCACGCCCAAGCCTCTCGCGCAGGAATAGTGCCGTGCCGCCGCCGGCCTCGGGGCCGGCGCGGCCAGCCTGCCGCATGATCGCGCCGCGCGCCGAGCACGCCCTCACCCTGGTCGGCCGGGCGCCGCTGCTCCTCGGCCCACGCACGCTCGTCATGGGCGTGCTCAACGTCACTCCCGACTCGTTCTCCGACGGCGGCGCCGCGCTGGATCCGGCGCGAGCCCTCGACCTGGCGCTGGCGATGGAAGCGGCCGGTGCCGACATCATCGACATCGGTGCCGAGTCCACCCGGCCCGGCGCCGCGCCGCTCACTGGCCGCGAGGAGCGCGGACGCCTGCTCCCGGTGATGCGCCAGTTGCACCGCCTGCGCATCCCCATCTCGATCGATACCACCAAGGCCGAGGTGGCCCGCTTCGGGCTCGACGAAGGCGCCAGCCTCATCAACGACATCAGCGGGCTGCAGTACGACCCGGCCCTTGGCGACATCGTGGCCGTGCGCGGCGCCCCACTGGTGCTCATGCACATGCGCGGCACGCCGTCCGACATGTACGCGCAGGCCAGCTACGGCGACGTCGCCGCCGAGGTCACGCGCGAGCTTACCCGCGCCATCGAACGCGCGGTGAGCCGCGGCGTGGCCTTGACCCAGCTGGTGGTGGATCCCGGGCTCGGTTTCGCCAAGCGCGCGGAGCACAGCCTGGCGCTGCTGACCGGGCTGGCCGACCTGGCCGCCCTGGGACGGCCGGTCCTCGTCGGCCCCTCACGGAAGTCGTTCCTGGCCGCCGCGGCCGGCCAGGGCCCCGCCCGCGACCGCGACTGGGCGACCGCCGCGGCCGTCACGGCGTCCGTGCTTCGGCGGCGCCCACATCGTCCGCGTCCACGCCGTGGCTGAAATGGTGCAGGTGGCCCGCGCCGCGGATATGATGCGGGAGCACGGCGCAGTCGCGCCTGGCCCTGGCAGCTAAATCCTTCTAGCCGCTGGCCCCCAGCGCTGGCCGCCAGCCACCGATCATGCCCTGGCTCGATTCCCTGCTCCAGCGTCCGCCGGTCACCTGGTGGGATCTCCTCGACATCGCGATCGTGTCGGTCGTGGTCTACGAGGTGCTGAAGCTCATCAGGGGCACGCGCGCCTCGCAGATGGCGGTGGCCCTCGGCGCCATCGTGGGCCTCTTCTATGCCTCGCGGGCGCTCCAACTCGAGACCATCAACTGGCTGATCAGGAACGTGGTCGGCTACGTCGTCTTCGCGGCGATCGTGCTGCTGCAGACCGACATCCGCCGCGCGCTGGTGCACTTCGGCCGGGCCCCGTTCTTCAAGTACCTGCAGCGGGTCGAAGCGGACGAAGACTCGGTCGAGGAACTCATGGTCGCGCTCGAGACGCTGGCCGGCAAGCACATCGGCGCGCTGGTCGTGCTCGAGCGCGGCATCGGGCTGCGCAACCACATCGAGAGCGGCATTCCGCTCGACGCCAAGCTCACCTACGATCTCATCGTCAGCATCTTCCAGCCGTCCTCGCCGCTGCACGACGGCGCCGTCATCATCCAGGGCGATCGCATCGCGGCGGCGGCCTGCTTCCTGCCGCTCAGCGTGAATCCGCGGCTGGCGCGGGAACTCGGCTCGCGGCATCGCGCCGCGCTCGGCGTGACCGAGGAAAATGACGCCGCGGCGCTGGTCGTTTCGGAAGAGACCGGCGCCATCTCGCTCGTGCTCGACGGGAAGATCGAGCGGTCGCTGTCAACCGACGCGCTGCGTCACCGGCTCCGCATGCTGGTCAAGCGGGTGAACCCGCGCCCGGAGCGCCGCCTGGCCGCGGCGACGATGGACTGATGGCGCTCTTCCCCCTGCGTCATCTGGGCTTGAAGCTGCTCTCGGTCGTGGTCGCGACGCTGTTGTGGCTGGTGGTCACCGGTGACCCCGAAGTGGAGCGCACGCTGCGCGTGGGCCTCGAACTGCAGCGCGCCCCGGCCGGCATGGAACTGGTGAGCGCCGTGCCGGACACCGTGGCCGTGCGCGTGCGCGGCGCCGCCAGCCGCCTGTCGGGCCTGGGCCCGGGCGATCTGGCGGTCGTCGTCGACCTCGACGGCGTCAAGCCGGGGCGCCGGCTGTTTCCCCTCACGGTCGACCAGGTGACGGCGCCTTTCGGCGTCGTCGTGGTCCAGGTGACCCCCGCGTCGCTGCCCTTCGCCTTCGAGACGACCGCCGCCAAAGTGGTGCCGGTGCGGCCGCGCATCGAAGGCACACCGGTCCCGGGCCACAGCGTGATGAACGTGTCGGTCACGCCGTCGCAGGTCCGCGTCGAAGGTCCGGAGAGCGCCGTGAGTGGCATGGCCGAAGTGGTGACCGAGCCGGTCACGGTGGAGCGGGCGACGAGCCTCGTCCGCGAGGCCGTGACCATCGACGTCGGGGACTCGGCTGTCCGCTTGAGCGGCGGCGCCACGGCGGTGGTGACGGTGACGGTGGCCGCCGACAGCACCGAGCGGACCGTGACCGACGTGCCCATCGCGCAACGGGGCCCGGGGGCCGGCGGCGTCATGCTGCTGCCGGCCACTGCCTCGGTCACGGTGCAGGGCGCTGGCGACGTCGTCGGCGCGCTGACGCCGGCGGATGTCGCGCTTTTTGTCGAAGTGCCCGCGGCCGCCGCCGGTGGCGAGTTGACCGTGCAGGCCGAATCGTCGCCCCGCTACGTGGTACGTGCGATTATGCCGCCAGCGGTACGGGTGACCGGCCCGCTGCGCCGGCGCTGAAGTTGATGAAGGCAGGAGGCGGCGTGAGGTTGTTCGGCACAGACGGGATTCGCGGCGAGGCCGGCGTGGCGCCACTCGATCCCGAGACAGTGGCGCGTATCGGCGGAGCCCTGGCCCGGGCCTCCGGCCGCGCCGGCCTGCGCGCCATCGTCGGCCGCGACACGCGTGAGAGCGGCCAGTGGATCGAGGACGCGCTGGCCCGCGGCCTCACCGGTGAAGGCGCCACCCTGGTGAGCGCGGGCATCGTGCCGACGCCGGCCGTCGCCTATCTGACCAAGGCCGACGGCTTCGACCTCGGCCTCGTCATCTCGGCGTCGCACAATCCCTTCCAGGACAACGGCATCAAGGTGTTCTCGGGCGCCGGCGAGAAGTTCAGCGCGGCCATGGAAGGCGAGGTCGAGCGGATCGTCGCCGACGCCTCGTGGCAGGTGCCCGCGACGCCGCGGACGGCCGCCCCCGGCGGCGATCTCGCCGCGCACTACATGGCCCATCTGCGGCAGATCCTGGCCGATGCCGGACCACTGGCTGGCACCCGCATCGTCGTCGACTGCGCCAACGGGGCGACCAGCACCCTGGCCCCCGATCTGTTTCGCAGCCTCGGCTTGGAAGTCGAGGTGATCGGCGCGACGCCCGACGGGCGCAACATCAATCTCGGCTGCGGCTCGACGGCGATGGCGGCGCTCCAAGAGCGGGTGGTCGCCTCGGGCGCCGGCCTGGGCGTGGCCTTCGACGGCGACGGCGATCGGGCGTTGTTCGTCGACCACCATGGGCGGTGCGTCGACGGCGATGCCGTGATGCTCATCTGCGCCGATCTGCTCCGGGCCGAGTCGCGGCTCACGGGCGATGCCATCGTGGCCACGGTGATGAGCAACATCGGCCTGGAGCTGGCGCTCAAGGGCCGCGGCGTGGCCCTCGTGCGCTGTCCGGTCGGCGACAAGTACGTGATGGAAGAGATGCTGGCGCGCGGCCTGGCGCTCGGCGGCGAGCAGTCGGGACACGTGATCTTCGCGCGGCATCTCGGCACCGGCGACGGCATGGCCACCGCGCTGCACGTGCTGCGCGCGATGGCCACGACCGGCAGCGATCTGGCCACCCTGGCCGCGGGACTCACGTCCTATCCGCAAGTGCTCGTCAACGTGCGCGTCAAGGCCCGCACCGACATCGGCGCCGTGCCCGCCGTCGCGCAGGCCATGCGCGAGGTGGAAGCGCGTCTCGATGGCCACGGCCGGCTGCTGGTGCGCTATTCGGGCACCGAGCCGCTCCTGCGCATCATGCTCGAGGGCCGCGATCAGCACGAGATCCGCGTCTGGGCCGAGGAGATCGCCGAGGCCGTCCGCGCGCACCTGGCCTGACGCCGCGCCCCCGTCCGTCCGCGGCGCCGGTGATAGGCTAAGGGCGCGCCGTCGCGCCTCCCGGGAACCCCTTTTCGGGTGTCTCCGAGCCCCGAGTCCTGAGCCCGCCATGGTCCGTCTGTCCGTCAACGTCAACAAGGTCGCGACCCTGCGCAACTCGCGCGGCGGTCACGAGCCCTCCGTGCTCGAGGCGGCGCGCGTCGTGGTCGACGCCGGGGCGCGCGGCATCACGGTCCACCCGCGCGCCGACGAGCGGCACATCACGCCCGGCGATGTCCGCGACCTCGCGGCGTTCCTGGCGCCGCTCGCGTGGCGCCGTCGAGTACAACATCGAGGGCGACCCGCGTCCCGGGCTGCTGGCCCTGGTGCACGAGGTCGCGCCGCACCAGTGCACGCTCGTCCCGGTGCGGCCCGGGGAGATCACCAGCCAGGCCGGGTGGCCCGCCGACACGCCGCGCGCTGAACTGGCGGCCGTGATTGCGGACCTGAGCGCCGCCGGCGTGCGCGTCAGCCTGTTCGTGGATCCCGACCGCGAGGCCATCACCATGGCCCGCGACGTGGGCGCGCACCGGGTCGAGCTCTACACCGAGCCGTTCGCCCGCGCGTTCGCCCGTGGCCCCGGGCCCGCGGCCGAGAGCTTCGCCAGCTACGCCGCGGCGGCGCGGGTCGCCCACGAGTGCGGGCTCGGCGTCAACGCCGGCCACGACCTCGACCTTGCCAACCTCGTGCAGTTCCGCACCCTGCCGCACCTGGCGGAAGTGTCGATTGGCCACGCCCTCATGAGCCGCGCGCTCTTCGTCGGCCTGCACGACGGCCGTGCGCGAATACCTCGCCGCCGTGGAGACGCCGCAGTGACGGCGCGTGGCCGCCGGCGTCGCGCTGGCGGCGCTGCTGGCCACGGCGGGAGCGGCGCAGGCGGCGGGCCGCGCCGTGCAGTTGCACGCGTCGGACGGGGTGGCGATTGCGGCGACGGTCTACGACGCGCCGGCGCCGCCCGGCCCCGGCCGTGGTCCTCGTGCACATGCTGACGCGCAACAAGGAGGACTGGCGCCCCTTCGCCGAGCGTCTGCAGGCGTCCGGCTTCACGGCCGTGGCGTTCGATCTGCGCGGGCACGGCCAGTCGGAGGGACCGTCGGCGCCGGTGACCGCCATGGCGCTCGACGTGCAGGCGGCCCTGGCCTGGCTGGCCGCGCGGCCCGAGGTCGCGCAGCGGCGCGATTGCCGTGGTGGGCGCCTCGCTCGGCGCCAGCCTGGCGCTGCTGGCCGCGGCCGAGTCGCCGGCGGTGCGCGGGGTGGCGCTGTTGTCGCCGGCGTCGGACTACCGCGGCGTGCGCCTCGACGCTGCCGCCCGCAAGTATGGCCCGCGCCCGATGCTGATCGTGGCGAGCCGCGAGGATCCCTACGCCCTGCGCACCCTCCTGGCGCTGACCGGCGACGAACCAGCCGGGCCGGGAACGGCACATCTCGGCGGTGACCGCGCACGGCTCGCAACTGCTCGAACGCGACGCCGCCCTGGCCGCCGTCCTGGTGGACTGGCTGCGACGGACGTTGCTATCCTGAGGACACTTTTCCCCATGCGCCCTGATTCCATTGCGTTTGCCATCTCCGGGATGCTCTTCGGCGTCATCGTGGGCTGGATTCTGGGCACCCAGCAGGCGGCCCGGCGTCGGCCATGCGGGCCGTCGCCCCGGCCGCCGCGGCCGCGCCGGCCGCGCCCGGCAGCCGAAGGTCGGCCCCCGGCGCCGCCCTCGACGAGGCCCGCGTCAGGGAACTCACCAACGCGGCCGCCGGCGACCCGACCAATCCCGCGCCGCGGGTGCAGCTCGGCAACGTCTACTTCGACGCCGAGCGCTATTCCGACGCGGTGCAGTGGTACGAGGAGGCGCTGCAAGCTGCAGCCCAACGACGCCAACGTCTCGACCGATCTGGGCGTGGCCTACTACTACACCGATCAGCCCGACAAGGCGATCGCGCAGTTCGAACAGTCGCTCCGCCTCGATGCGAAGCACACGAAGACGATGCTGAACATGGGCATCGTGAAGGCCTTCGGCAAGCAGGACCTGGCTGGCGCCAGCGCGGCCTGGCAGCAGGTCATTGCCACTGCCCCCGACAGCCCGGAAGCGCAGGCGGCCCGGAAGGCGCTCGAAGGGCTCGCAGCAGGCGCATCCCGGCGGCGGGCCGCCTTCGGGCGCATCCGGAAGCTGATCCGTGTATCTGCGCTACTTCCTCATCGCCATGGTGGTGCTCTTTGCCCTGCGGGCCCTGGCCCGCTTGATGGGCGGCGTCGTCGCAAGGCGCGGCGGGGCAGGGCGTCGTCGCGCCACGCGGCCTGGCGACGTGCCGGTGAAGATGGCCCGCGACCCGGTGTGCGGCACGTTCGTCGTCCCCGGCAAGGCCTTGAGCACGACGGCCGGCGGCGAGACCATGTGGTTCTGCTCCGAGCACTGCCGCACCGAGTTCGCGCGGCGGCGATGACCGCCATGTTTCCCGCCGAAGACCAGACCCGCCCGACATCGTCGAAGTGGGCCGCCGGCTCTGGGTGCAGGGCTTCGTGGCGTCGAACGACGGCAACATCAGCGTCCGGCTGTCGGCCCGACCGGCTCCTGACCACGCCGAAGAACGTGTCGAAGGGCTTCATGACCCCCGACATGATGGTCGTCACCGATCCTGCCGGGCGCCAAGGTGCGGCGGCGATCGCGAGGCCTCGTCCGAGCTGAAGATGCACCTCGAGGTCTACCGTCAGCGTCCCGACGTCGGCGCCGTGGTGCACGCCCACCCGGCCACGGCCACCGGCTTCGCGGTGGCCGGCGTGCCGCTTGAACCGCGCCGTGCTGGCCGAGGTGATCACCACCCTGGGCGGCATCCCCATCGCCGAGTACGCCACGCCGTCCACGGCGGAGCTGCCGGCCGCGATCCGCGAATACATCAAGTCGCACGACGGGCTGCTGCTCGCCAACCACGGCGCGCTCGCCGTGGCCGCCCGATCTCTTCACCGCCTACTACCGGATGGAGACGATCGAGCATTTCGCCAAGATCAGCCTGGTGGCGCGGACGCTCGGCCGCGAGAACCTGCTCTCGCGCGACGAAGTCACGCGGCTGCAGAACCTGCGCGGGATGTACGGCATCAGCTCGCCGGCGCCGATTTGCGCCGACGACTCGGCGCCCGAGGCCGCCGTGCCAGGTCGTCGAGGCCCCGGTCGTCGCGCACGCCGTCTCGTGCCCGACACGCCGGCGCTGCCGCCCGGCTCCGGCGCGCCGCTCGGCACGGGCGGAGAGATTCGGCTAACATACGGCCAGCTGACGGCGCTCATCGACGAGGCGGTCCGCAGCGTTCGATAGGCGCGGGTCACGCACCCGGGGCCCGGGCAGCCGGGCGGAGGCATGGAATGGGCGAAGCGCTCGGCATGGTCGAGACGAAGGGGCTGGTCGCGATGATCGAGGCGGCCGACGCCATGGTCAAGGCGGCCAAGGTCACGCTTGGTCGGCTGGGAGAAGATCGGTGCCGGCTACGTCACCGCGATCGTGCGCGGCGACGTCGCCGCGGTCAAGGCCGCGACCGACGCCGGCGCCGCCGCCGCGCGGCGCGTGGGCGAGCTGGTCTCGGTGCACGTCATCCCGCGTCCGCACGCCAACCTCGAAGACGTGCTGCCGATCGGCAAGGCCAACCCCAAGGGCTAACCGCCCGTCAGTGCGGCTGCCGCCATGCTTCTCGCCCGTATCGTCGGCACCGTGGTGGCCACGCGGAAAGATCCGCGCCTGGTCAGCAGCAAGATGCTGCTGGCGCGCGCGGTCGATCCCGACGGCAAGAACGAAGGCAATCACCTGGTGGCCATCGACACCGTCGATGCCGGCGTGGGCGACACCGTGCTCATCGTGAGCGGCAGCTCGGCCCGCATGGCCTCCGGCATGAAGGACATGCCCGTCGACGCCGTCGTGGTCGGCGTGGTCGACCACGTGGACGTGGCGGAGTAGATCGTGCAGATCGGACGCGTCATCGGCGACGTCGTGGCCACGCGCAAGGATCCGGCGCTCGAAGGCATCACCCTGCTCGTCGTGCAGCCGCTCGGGCCGTCACGCGAGCCGCAGGGCCGCCCCATCGTGGCCGTCGACAGCGTCGGCGCCGGCGTCGGCGAGGACGTGTTCTTCGTGCGCGGCAAGGAAGCCTCGTTCCCGTTCCATCCCGGCGAGGTGCCCACCGATGCCGGCATCGTCGGCATCCTCGACCACTGGACGCTGGGCGAGCGATGATCCTCGGGCGGGTCGTTGGTCAGGCGGTGAGCACGCACAAGCGTCCGCAGTTCGAGGGCGCCACGCTGCTGCTCGTGCAGCCCGAGACGCCCGACGGCGTGGCCGTGCGGCGCGGCGCTCCTGGCCATCGACGCGGTCGGCGCCGGTGTGAGCGAGCGCGTGCATCGTGGTCATCGAGGGGCGGGCCGCGGGCGAGGCGCTGGGCCGGAAGCTGGCGCCGGTGGACGCCGCGATCATCGGGATCGTGGACCACGTGCACGCGGTGGCATAGAGGCGCAGGACCATGGACGAACAGCAGGTGCGCGCGCTCGTGCGGCAGGCCATCGCCAGGCACCTCGGGCCGCCGGCGGCGCCGGCCGGCCCGGCCCAGGCCGACGCCACGCGTCCCCCCGCCACGGCGGTGATGCCGCCGCCAGAACCTCCCGGCGCCGCCATCAGCTACGCGCGCTTCCACCTCGCCCGGCCGCCCGCCGAGGTCGAGTGCCTGATCGAACCCACGGTGATCTGCAACCACTGCGGCTACTGCCAGTGTTACGGCCATTGAATCCGGTTACCCCATGAAGCCTGCCGTTCTGCTCACCCGTCGTCTGCCCTCGTCGGTCCTGACCCGCCTCGAAGCGGCAAGTGATCTCGATCTGCATGCCGAGCCCAGCGCCATCCCGCGACAGGAACTGCTGCGCCGGGTCGCCGGCAAGGACGCGCTCATCTGCCTGCTGACCGATGCCATCGACGGCGAGGTGCTCGACGCCGCCGGGCCGGCGCTGAAGATCGTGGCCAACGTGGCCGTGGGCTTCAACAACATCGACGTGCCGGCGTGCCGCGCCCGCGGGATCGTGGTCACCAACACGCCCGACGTGCTGACCAACGCCTGCGCCGACTTCACCTGGTCGCTCATCCTGGCGGTGACGCGCCGACTGGGCGAAGGCGAGCGCCAGCTGCGCGCCGGCCAGTGGGCGGGCTGGGCCCTCGACCACCTGCTGGGCATGGAGCTGCGCGGCAAGCAGCTCGGGCTGGTCGGCATGGGCCGCATCGCCCGCGCCGTGGCGGAGAAGGCGCCGGCGTTCGGAATGTCGGTGGCCTACACCGATCAAGTCGTCACCGACGTCCCCGGGGCCACGGCGATGCCGCTGGACCGGTTGCTGCAGACCTCCGACGTGGTGTCGCTGCACGTGAACCTCAATCCGTCCACCACGCACCTCATCGACCAGAAGGCGCTCACCCGGATGCGCCGGTCGGCCTATCTCGTGAACACCGCGCGCGGCCCGGTGGTGGACGAGAGCGCTCTGGCGTGGGCCCTGCGCGAGCGCCTGATTGCCGGCGCGGCGCTCGACGTCTACGAACGGGAGCCGGTCGTGCACCCGGACCTGCTCGTGCTCGAGAACGCGCTGCTGATTCCGCATCTGGCGAGCGCCACCACCGAGACGCGCACGGCCATGGCCGACCTGGCCGTCGTCGAACGTGCTGGCCGTGCTCGAGGGACGGCCCGCCCTCACGCCCGTGCCCTGACCGTGCCCGCCGTCGTCGCCCGCCCCGACGTGCCCCGGCCGCGCGTCCGCGTCGGCCGTCCCGAGCCGGCCCGGGTCGAACGCGTGCTGCGCACCATCGCCCGCGCCATCGACGGCATGGAATTGCCGGCGATCGAGAAGATCTCCGCGTCGCAGCAGGACGACCCGTTCCAGGTGCTGATTGCGACGCTGCTCTCGGCGCGCACGCAGGATGCGACCACGCTGGCCGCGTCGACGCGCCTCTTCAACCGGGCCCGGACACCGCGCGGCGATGGCCGCGCTCCCGGTCGGCGAGATCGAGACGCTGATCTACCCGGTGAGCTTCTATCGCAACAAGGCCCGCCACGTGAAGGCCGCCTGCGAGCGGCTGCTCTCGGCCTACGGCGGCCGGGTGCCGTCGTCGCTCGACGCGATGGTCACGCTGCCCGGCGTCGGCCGCAAGACCGCCACCCTGGTCATGATCGTGGCCTTCCAGAGCCGGCAGCACGTCTGTGTGGATATCCACGTGCACCGCCTCTCGAACCGTCTCGGCTGGGTGAAGACCACGACCCCGGCGGCGACCGAACAGGCGCTCTATGCCGCCACCGACGCCCGCTGGTGGCCCCATATCAATCTCTATCTGGTGACCTGGGGGCAAAATACCTGCCGCCCGGTGTACCCTCGGTGTGACGACTGTGCCATCGTGGCCGACTGCCCGCGCCTCGGCGTGACCAAGGTCGGCCATTCGAGAAAAGGAGAGTCCTGATGTTCGCTCGTGTTCCCGTGCTCGCGCTGAGCCTCACTGTCACTGCCCTGGCGTTTGGCGCCTCTTCGGCCTCGGCGCAGGCGCCCGCCGGAAAGCCCGGTCCGGTCATCGTGGTCGAGACCTCCAAGGGCGTGTTCGAGTTCGAGACCTACCCGGTCGAGGCCCCGAAGACCGTGGCCCGCATCGTCGAGCTCGTGAAGCAGCGCTTCTACAACGGGATGCGCATCCACCGCGTCGTGCCCGGCTTCGTCATCCAGATGGGCGACCCGCAGACCCGCGACATGACCAAGAAGGATCGCTGGGGCACGGGTGGCAGCGGCAAGCCCGTCGGCGCGGCCGAGATCACCAAGACGCGCACCCACGTGCTCGGCGCCGTGGCCATGGCGCACGCTGGCGATCCGGCCAAGGCCGACAGCCAGTTCTACGTCACGCTGGCGCCGGCGGCGCGCCTGAACGGTCAGTACACGGTGTTCGGCAAGGTCACGAGCGGCATGGAGGTCGTGCAGAAGATCCAGGCCGAAGACCGCATCGTGCGGATGACGGTCAAGTAGGCGGTTCGAGCCAGGGAAAGCGTTCGACGAGCGCCGGAGGCAGCGGCGACGGCACCGGCTGGTGCAGCTGCCGCCGGAGCTGCACGGCGTTGGCCACGCCCTGCGCCGAGAAGTGGTTGTTGAAGAAGAGATACGCCTTCTTCACCTGCGCGGCCAGGCCGGTGGCGGCCTCGGCCAGGGGCGCCAGTTCCCCGGGCGAGTACAAGTAGTTGTAGCGATCCTCCGCGGCGGCGTGGCGCCACCATTCGGCGGCGTTGCGTCCGTGGAACCGCATGTAGGCGAGGGCCGCGTCGCCCGGCGCGGCCGGCGCCTGCCAGTTCTGGCGGATCGAGAACTGGAACTTCGGCTCGTCGATGAGGACCCAGGCGGCGCCGTAGGCAGCGAGCAGCGCCGCGGTCTCCTTCCCCTGGTCGCTCCACGACTTGTGGCGCAGCTCCACGGCCGGGGCGTAGGCCGAAAACGTGCGCAGCAGCCAACCGAGGTAATCGACGCCCTCCGGGCTGGCGGTGAAGCTCGGCGGGAACTGCACGAGCAGCGCTCCCAGCTTGCCGGCCACCGCCAGTGGCTCGACGCCCGCCTTGAACTCGTCCACATCGGCCTGGCGGACCACGCCGGCCCCGGCGACCGCGGTCGCCTCCGCGCCGGGCGCGTGCGTGGCCACGGCGGCAAGAAACATGGCGGGGTGCGTGAACTTCTGGAAGAGCTTCACGGCGAACTCGAAGTCCGCCGGCGTGCGCTCCGCCCACTTCGCCGTGACCGGCGCGCGCGGCTGGCCGTAGAAGGTGGCGTTGACCTCCACCACGTCGAACCAGCGGGCGTAATACTCCAGCTCGTCGAAGCCGCGCGGGCGGGCGTCCTTGGCGGGGTAGAAGACCCCGTTCCACGAGCCGCGGCCGCCCGGGTAGTTCCAGCCCGACGTGCCCACGCGCAGGCTCATCGCGCCTTCGCGTACGCCTCTTTGTCGAAGCCGAAGGTCACCGTCCTGCCGCGCACGAGGATCGGGCGCTTGATGAGGTTGGGCTGTTCCATCATGAGGTCGATGGCTTCCTGCTTGGACGCCGGCAGCGGCCGCGTCTTGAAGACCGGACTCCGGGTGCTCACGAAGCGCAGGAAGTCCTTCGCGTCGATGTGTTCTTCGAGGAAGGCGCGGCTCGGCGGCGTCTTGTTGATGTCGCGGTCTTCCACCTCGACCCCGTGCTCGGCCAGGAAACTCCTGGCGTTCCGGCAGGTCGTTCAGGTGGGCTTGGTGTAGAAGGTGGCGGTCGACATCGAGGGCTCCCGGTCCGGACTACAATATTCGATTGCGGCCCCGCGGGGGCCGGTGGCTCATGCTGACGGTCAACGAGATCTTCTACTCCATCCAGGGCGAGTCGAGCCACGCCGGCCGGCCGTGCGTGTTCGTGCGCCTCACCGCCTGCGACCTGC
Source organism: uncultured Acidobacteriota bacterium (assembly GCA_963834325.1). GTDB lineage: Bacteria > Acidobacteriota > Vicinamibacteria > Vicinamibacterales > UBA2999 > CADEFD01. The sequence goes on along the minus strand of CAWIBL010000011.1, from coordinate 283,307 downwards.
GCTGTCGCTGGTGCGACAGCCCCTACGCCTTCCACGAGGGCGCCAAGCGGTCGATCGACGACATCGTGGCCGAGGTGACCGGCCACGGCTGCGGCCTGGTCGAGATGACCGGCGGCGAGCCGCTCCTGCAGAAGGAAGTCTATCCCCTGATGGAGCGCCTGCACGACGCCGGGATGCAGGTGCTCGTCGAGACCGGCGGACACCGCAGCATCGAGCACGTGCCCGCCCACGCAACCGTGATCATGGACGTCAAGTGCCCGGGCAGCGGCGAGGCGCACCGGCACGATGCCGGCAACTTCGCCCGCCTGCGGCGGCACGACGAGGTGAAGTTCGTGATCCGCGACCGCGCCGATTACGACTACGCCCGCGAGGTGCTCACCCGTGAGGGGCTGGGCGCGAAGGTGGCCGGCGTGCTGTTTTCGCCGGTGCACGGCGTCCTCGACCCGAAGACCCTGTCGGAATGGGTGCTGGCCGATCGCCTGCCGGTGCGCGTGCAGCTCCAGGCCCACAAGTACATCTGGGGCGCCGACGTGCGCGGCGTCTAGCTGCTCACGCGGTCGCGGCCGGCCTGCTTGGCCCGGAAGAGCGCCGCGTCGGCCCGCGCCACCAGCGCGGCGAAGGTCTCCGCCGGCTGCAGCGTGGCGACCCCGACCGAGAGCGTGCAGGTCGGCGCGCCGTCGCCGGCCCGTTCGGCCACCAGGCGCCGCAGCCGCTCGGCCACCTCCGTGGCCTCGGCCACATCCACGTTCGCCACCAGCACCGCGAACTCTTCGCCGCCGTAGCGGGCCAGCAGGTCGCCGGGCCGCAGCCCCGCGGTCAGCGCCTTGGCGATGCGCCGGAGCGCTTCGTCGCCAACGGCGTGGCCATGCGCGTCGTTGAGATCCTTGAAGCGGTCGACGTCGGCCATCAGCAGGGCGCCGCCGCGCCCCTCGGTGAGCAGGCGCCCGATGTGCAGCGGGAACACCTCGTCGAAACAGCGGCGGTTCTGCAGGGTCGTCAGGCCGTCGACCATCGACAGCCGCTCGAAGCGCCGGCGCTCGTCGCTCGATTCGGCGAGCACCGCCTGGTCGTGGCGGACGCGTCCGGCCAGGACGCGCAGCAGGTTCCGCGCAAACGGCGCGCTCGACTCGATCAGATCCCACACGCGGTCGTGGTCGAGCTCGAGCAGCACCGTCGCCTCGGCGGCGACGACGTCGGCCGACACCGGATGGCCGTCGATGAGCGACAGTTCGCCCACGCACTCGCCCGGGCCCAGCCGCACGTGCGGTGTTTCGACGCCGGGCAGCATCACGTCCACGGCGCCCTCGACGACGATGAAGAGCGAGGCGTTGAACTGACCGGTGGCCAGCAGGCACTCGCCGGCCGCGAGACGGCGCGTCGTCGACGCGTCGATGATCACCGTGCGCACGCGCGGCGACAGGCGGGCGAACAGGGCCGAGGCGTCGAGCTCGGAGTAGGGGCGGGAGGTCATGAATATCGACCTCCAGTGTCGCCGCTGGATGGCTCCTCACGCAAGCGACGGAGGCCGCCAAGCGGCGGCGTCGCTCACCGTGGCACGCGGAAGGCGTACTTCTCCACCACCGTGGCGTCGCCTTCCCAGACGGTGAGCGTGTAGTCACCTGGGGCCAGCGCATAGGGCGGCAGCGTGACGCTCGCGCGCGCGCCGTCGCCGGCCTCGGGCGCCGCGTCGACCGGCCAGCGGCGCGCCTCGTCCGGAGTGGCCACGGGCGTCAGTTCGGCGGTCAACTGGTCGGCGTCGCCGAGGGCGCCGCCCAGGCGCAAGGTGATCTGCGTGGCGTCGGCGGGCACCGTGACGGCGGTCGGCGCCGGCGGGTCCGGTGGCAGCAGGGCGGTGGCGATCGAACCGGTGGCGGCGGGCGTGGCCGCAGGCGGCGGAGCGCCGCACGCGGCGGCCAGCGCCAGCAGGCAGCCGAGGCCACTCGCCGCCAGGGCCCGGCCGGCCCGGCGGATCGATTCACGTGGCCCGGCGGGAGGGCGCGCGACGGACGGGTCCGACATCGCCTCAGTGTGCGCGGGGACGCGCGTGGTTGTCGACCCCGGACGGCCGGTCACGGCCGGTGAGCGACAATAGAACACGATGCCGCGCGCCGTCGTCCTCCTCAGCGGGGGCCTTGATTCCTACACCGCTGCCGCCGTCGCCCGGCGCGACGGGTTCGACCTCTACGCCCTGAGCGTGCGCTACGGCCAGCGTCACGCGCAGGAACTCGCCGCGGCCGGTCGGGTGGCGGCGGCGCTGGGCGTGAAGCGCCATCTCGAGATCGAGGTGGATCTGTCGCGCATGGGCGGCTCGGCGCTCACGGCCGACATCGCCGTGCCCAAGGATCAGCCGATCGATCCGGCCGAGATTCCCGTCACCTACGTGCCGGCTCGCAACACCGTCTTCCTGTCGCTGGCGCTCGGCTGGGCGGAGGTGGTGGGCGCCGCCGACCTCGTCATCGGCGTGAACGCCCTCGACTACTCCGGGTATCCCGACTGCCGGCCCGAGTTCATCCGGGCCTTCGAGGCCCTGGCCCGGCTGGCGACGAAAGCCGGCGTGGAAGGCCAGGCCTTCACCGTGCACGCGCCGCTCATCGCGTTGTCGAAAGCGGAGATCGTGCGCCTGGGCCTGTCGCTGGGTCTGGACTACGGGCTCACGCACAGTTGCTACGACCCGTCGCCCGACGGCCGGCCGTGCCGGCGCTGCGACAGCTGCCGGCTGCGCGCGGCCGGGTTTGCCGAAGCCGGCGTCGCCGACCCGCTCTCGCCGTGGGATACTCGCCCCCCAAGCCATGACCGAGCGCCTCTACTACACCGACGCCTACCTGCAGCAATACGAGTCGGCCGTCACCTCGTGCGCGCCAGCGGGGCCGCATTTCGAAGTCGGGCTCGCCGCCACCGCGTTCTATCCCACGTCGGGCGGTCAGCCGCACGACCTGGGCATGCTGGGCGGGCGGCGCGTGCTCGAGGTCATCGACCGCGAGGAGGCCGGTGTGGCTCACGTCGTGGACGGCCCGCTCGAAGTCGGCGCGGCGGTGACCGGCGTCATCGACTGGCCGCGGCGCTTCGACCACATGCAGCAGCACACCGGCCAGCACGTCCTGTCGGCGGCGTTCGAGTTGGTCTGCCGGGCCCGCACCGAAGGCTTCCACCTGGGCACGGCCAGCGCCTCCATCGACCTGCACCGCGGCCTGACCCCGGACGAAATCGCGGCGGCCGAGGACGAGGCCAACCGTATCGTGTGGCAGGACCGCCAGGTGCGCGTGCGCTTCGTGACCGCCGACGAAGCGGCGGCGCTGCCGCTGCGCAAGGAGTCCGGTCGGGCCGGCACGCTGCGTCTCATCGACATCGCCGACTTCGACCTGTCGGCGTGCGGCGGCACCCACGTCGCCAGCACCGGCGGCATCGGCGTGATCGCGGTCACGGCTTGGGAGAAGTTCAGGGGCGGGACTCGTGTCGAGTTCCTGTGCGGCCGGCGGGCGCTGACGCGTCTGCGCCAGTGGCGCGACGCCCTGGCCACGACCAACCGGGTGCTCTCGGTGGCCCCGGCGGAGCTCGCCCCGGCCATCGAGCGGCTGCAGGGTGAGAACAAAACGCTCGGCCGCACGATACGCACGCTTCAGGAGCAGCTGGCCGGCCATCTGGCGGCGGAACTGGTGACGATCGGCGCGGCGGTCAACGGCCGCGTGGTCGTGGCGCAGGCGCTGGACGGCTGGGACGCGCCCGGGCTGAAGGCGGTGGGGGCGGCCGTGGCCGCGACGCCAGGGGCGTGCGCCGCGGTGTTCTCGACGACGAGCCCGGCGCTGGTGGTGATCGCCCGGGCCGCCGACGTCCCGATCGATGCCGCGGCCGTGCTGAAGGCGCTCGTGGCGCGCTTTGGCGGCAAGGGCGGCGGCAAACCCGATCTCGCCCAAGGCGGCGGCCTCGCCGGAGACGTGGGCGAGATGGTCGCCGCGGCGGGCGAACTGCTCGCCGGCTGACCGGTCGCCTCGACCGCGGGCCCGGCCTTACTTGGGCGCCATCCGCAAGGCGCCGTCGAGGCGAATGACTTCGCCGTTGAGCATCGAGTTCTCGATGATGTGGCGCACGAGGGCGCCATATTCGGCGGGACGGCCGAGGCGGGACGGGAAAGGCACCTGCTGGCCGAGCGACGTGCGCGCCGCTTCCGGCAGCGCCGCCAGCAGCGGCGTGTCGAAGATGCCCGGGGCCACCGTGACGCAGCGGATGCCCATCGGTGCGAACTCGCGCGCCACCGGCAGCGTCAGAGCCACGATGCCGCCTTTCGACGCCGCGTAGGCGGGCTGGCCGATCTGGCCGTCGTAGGCGGCAATCGACGCGGTGTTGACGAGGACGCCGCGTTCGCCGGTGTCGGCGTCGGGGGAATTCGTGAGCAGGTGCGCGGCGACGAGGCGAATCACATTGAAGGTGCCGGTCAGGTTCACGCGAATCGTCTTCTCGAAGAGATCGAGCGGGTGCGGGCCGTTCCGGCCTACCACCTTGGCCGCCGGGGCGAGGCCGGCCGCATTGACCACGCCGTGCAGCCCGCCGAACGCCGCCACCGCGGCCTGGATCGCCGCCTGCACGTCGGCTTCGCTGGTGACATCGGCCCTGACGAACCGGGCCTGCGCGCCGAGCGCCTGCTCGGTGGCGGCCCCGACTTCGGTGTTCACGTCGACCAGCACGGCATGGCCGCCGGCCGCCACGATGGCCTCGGCCGCGGCCCGGCCGAGCCCCGAGGCGCCGCCGGTCGTGAGGAATGTCTTGCCTTCGATCCGCATCTGCCCGGTCTCCGTTCGAGCGCGCACTGGCGCGCTACGTCCGCAGGATATCAGCCCTGGCGTACAATTGCCGGGTGCCCCAGGCGTGTTGGTGGCGCTGTCCTGGTCATGACCGTTCCGCACTAGCCGGCCTGCCGTGATTGCTGTCCTTACCGGCCTCGCCGCCGGATTCCTCCACGTTCTCGCCGGGCCGGATCATCTGGCCGCGGTGGCGCCGATCGCGGTCAACGACGAGCGCGCCGCGTGGCGATCGGGCTTCGTCTGGGGCCTCGGGCACACGGCCGGGGTGATGCTCGTGGGCGCGCTGCTGCTGGCCTTTCGCGAACTGCTGCCGCTCGACGCCCTCTCGGCCTGGAGCGAACGCGCCGTCGGCGCCGCGCTCATCGCCATCGGCGGCTGGGGCCTGTGGAACTTGAAGCGGCCGCACGCGCACAGGCACGTCTCGGGCCGCGCCTCGTTAGCGATGGGCACGATGCACGGCCTGGCCGGCAGCTCGCACCTCTTCGGCGTCCTGCCGTCGCTGCTCTTCGCCTCGCGCCTCGACGCCGCGATTTACCTGGCGGCGTTCGGCGCCGGGGCCATCGCCGCCATGACGGCGTTCGCCGCGGTGATCGGCTCGGTCGCCACCGTCTCGGGCCGGTCCGACGCGGCGGTGCGGCGGGTCATCCTCTACGCCACGTCGCTCGCGGCCGTTGCCGTCGGCGGCGTCTGGCTCCTCGCGTAGAGCCGCGTCCCACGCTAAGAATCGGCGCGCGTGACCTCACTGATTCGTCTGTTCCCGGGAGTGGCCGCCGCGGCGGTCGTGATGCTGGCCGGCTTCAGCCTGGCCGAGGGGATCGGCCGGGCGCTACTGGCGGCCCGCGGGCTGGCCGGGGCCAGCCCGGTGTCCGGCGTGCCCGTGGCCATCGTCCTCGGCCTGCTGCTGCGCAACCTGCTGCCGCTGCCGCCGGCGCTCAACCCCGGCCTGAAGTTCTGCACCACCACCGTGCTGCGGCTCGGCATCGTGCTCGTGGGCATCAAGTTGAGCGTGGTGGAGATGGCGCGGCTCGGCGCCGCCGGCATTCCCGTGGTCCTGGCGGCCATCGTCACCGGCCTGGTCTTCGTGACGTGGTTCAACAAGCGGCTGGGCCTGCCGCCGCGCCTGGGCACGTTGATCGCGGCCGGCACGAGCATCTGCGGCGTGACCGCCATCGTCTCCACGGCGCCGGCCATCGACGCCGACGAACGCGAGGTGGCCTACGCGGTGGCCAACGTCGTGGCTTTCGGGTTGTTCGGGATGCTCGTCTACCCCTACCTGGCGCACGCGCTGCTGCCGGGCTCGGCCGCCATCGGGCTCTTCCTGGGCACGGCCGTGCACGACACCTCGCAGGTCGTGGGCGCGGCGCTCACCTACCGCCAGATCTACGCCGACGACGCCGTGCTGCGCGTGGCCACGGTGACCAAACTGACCCGCAACCTGTTCCTGGCCGCGGTCATTCCCATCCTGACCTGGATGCACCGGCGCGACGGCGGCGCCGGGGCGGGCGCGAAGCAGGCGTCCAGCTGGCGGTCGCTCGTGCCGACGTTCGTGCTCGGCTTCGTGGCCATGGCCATGGTGCGGTCGGTCGGCGACACGATGCTCGGCAACGGCCAGCTCGCGCTCGGCGTGTGGGACACGGCCGGGTGGAGCGCGCTCACGGCCCTCGTGGGCGACAAGATCGGCGCCCAGTGGCTGCTCGGCACGGCCATGGCCGCCGTCGGCCTGAACACGAACTTCGCCGTCTTCAAGGGCGTCGGCCTCAAGCCGTTTGTCGTCGGCATGGCTGGCGCCGTCGTGGTCGGCCTGGTCGGCTTCACGATGGCGGCGCTGCTCGGGCGTTTCGTGACCCTTTAGTCTCCCCAATCAGCGCGCGATGCGCGGGCCGTGCCCGGAAAGCGGGAGCGCCCGGTGGGCCCGACGCGGCGACGTCGGCGCGAATGCGCGGCGCTCAGGGCAGCGGCAGCGCCACGAGCGCCAGCAGCAACTCGTCGACGCGCGCGTCGACCTCGCTGCCGCGGCCGTCGAAGCCGTTGCAGATGAAGGCGAACGCGATTGGTTCGCCGGCCGTGGTGCGGACGTAACCGGCCAGCGAGCGGACATTTGCCATCGATCCGGTCTTGGCCTGGACGCGCCCGGCCGCGGCGGTTCCGCTCAGGCGCCGCGACAGCGTGCTGCCCGGGCGGCCGGCTTCGGGGAGCGCCGCAAGCAGCGGCTCGCGCAGGTCGGGACGCAGCCAGGCTGCGGCCAGGGTCTGGACCAGCGTGTCGGCCGAGAGGAAGTCGTTGCGGGAGAGGCCCGAGCCGTCGCGGACATGATAGCCCTCGGGCGGCACGCCCAGGCCGCCCAGAGTGGCGCGGAGCGCCGTGAGGCCGTCGTCGGGCGAGGAGGGCGGCTCGGCGTCGAGCGCCGTCACCAGAGTTTCGGCGTAGCTGTTGCGGCTCCACTGCAACATGGGCCCCACGATCTCGCGCAGCGGCGGCGACAGATCGATGAGCAGCGTAGTGCCGTCGGCGGAGCGGGGCCGCACGCGCTGCTCGTCGATGTCGGCCGGGGCGCCGTCGATCACGATGCCGTGCCGCAGCAGCGTGGCGTGGAGTTCCGAGGCGTAGAACAGCGTGGGATTGGCCACCGCGACGATGTCGCTCATCGGCGCGGCGCCGAGCGGCGCGCGTCCGGTCACTTCGAGGAAGCGGGCGCCCGGCTGGCGCGAGACCGCCATGGCCGGCACGTCGCCAGCGGCGGCGGTCACGGCGCGGACGTCGAGTAGCAGCCCGTGATGGGCCGGAGACACGTAGACCACCGCCGGGGCGCCGGGCGTGGCTCCGGGGCCCATCGTCACTTCGACCTCGTTGTCGTTGTATTGCAGCGCCCCGTAAGCGGCCCCGTAGCCGAGCGCCAGATCGTCCCAGGCCCACCCGATGCCCCATCCCGGGCCTTCGACCGCCGAGTCGTCGCCGACGACGTGGCCGGCGATGTGGCGGATGCCTCGTGCCGCCAGGGTTCGCGCCCAGTCGTCGAACACGGTCATGCGCTCGGGATGGCGGGGGTTGATGGTCGGGTCGCCTGAGCCGACCACGAGGAGATCGCCGCGCAGCGAACCGTCGACCACCGGGCCCATGGCCACGAGACGCGTTTCGAAACGGAAGCCCCAGCCCAGGCGCTCGGCCGCGGCCACGGCCGTGAGCACTTTCATGGTCGACGCCGGCACCAGCCAGGTGCGGCCGTTGCGCTCGTAGAGCGTCTCGCCCGTGGTCAGCGACCGGGCCACGAAAGCCGTCGTGCCGCGTTCGAAGGTGCGATGAGTGAGCACACCGTCGACCACCGCGGCGAGCCGCCGGGCGCGCCGCCGGCGCGCGGGGGCCGGCACCGGCGCGCCGCCTGTCGTTGGCGCCGCTGCCGCCGCCGGGCCGGTGCGCTCCGCTGGCGCCGGGATCCCCCGGTCTTGCGCGCTGGCCGCGCAACTGGCGGCGAGGAGGGTTCCGAGCGCCGCCGCGCGGAGCCCTCCAGAACTCACGGCTTCTTCTCGGGCGTCGCGCCCGCTGGCGGCGGGGCAGGCGCCGGCGGCGCCAGCACCGCGTCGAACGCCTTGAGCACCTCTTCGATGGCCGTGAGGTCGAGGCGCATTGCGCCGGCTTCGTCGGGACGCACGATCACCGCGTCGTCGCCGAGGCGGCCGACGCTGGCCTCTTCCTTCTTGTCCGCCTCGTACTCGGCGCTGACCGTCATGACCGGCACGGTGCCGGCCGGCGCCGCCGCGTCGAAGCTCCGCGCGCGCAGCCCCGACAGCTTGGTGAGGGCCTCTTCCATCAGGCCGGCGCTGGCCTCACGTGCCGCCGTGGCGCCCGGCCCGGTGGCCGTCCAGGTGTCGGTGGGGGTGTCACCCGTCCCGCTCTTCTTCTGGAACGTCACCGTGTCGGCGCCGCGCGTCAGCACGATCTGGCGGGCGGAGAAGGCGCGGAAATCGAACACCTCCTTGCGGCGATAGTCGCTGGCGCTCTTCTGAAGTTCGGTGAGGAACTCGGTATCCATCAGGAAGACCATCGGGCGAGACAGATCCCGCGCGTAGGTCTTGCCGTCAGGAGCGGTGGCTCCCACGGCCAACGTGGCGGCGGCCGAACCGGTCTTGACGACGACCGTCGCCGCCGGTCGATCGAGCCCGTACTTGGTCAGGTCGCCGAGGTCGGTGGTCTCGATGGCCGACATCATCGTCGTCGACAAACGGGTGAGCAGCCCTTCGATAGCGGCGTAGTCGCCGCGCGCGCCCGACGGGGCGCCCACGCGCCACTCCGAGTCCTCGCGGCCGAGGGCGATGGTGCCGCCGGCGTTGGTGATGTCGAGGCCGTCGGCCTTGTCGCGCTCGAAGCGGAGCACGCGCTTGTCGCGCAGGTCGAAGGCCGACTTGACGAGGCTGGTCTCGGCCGACACGGTGACGAGGAACACGCGGTTGTCGTCGCCCTTGGCCGCATAAAGGTCGCTGCCGGTGGGCGCGGTGTCGCCCAGACGGAGCCGCCCGGCGAGGCCGTTGGCGCCGGTGAACCTGAGGTCGGCCTTGGGCGTGGCCAGTCCGTACTGGGCCAGGTCGGCGGCGTTGGCATCGACCTCGCGCGCGACCTCCAGCGACGAGAGGTTGCTGACGATCGCCGAGACCTCGTTGGCGTCGGCGTCGGCGGCGAGCGGCTCGACCAGCCGCCACGCGCCGTCGGTCTTGCGCAGCACCGAGGTGTCGCCCTTGGCGACGATCCGCAGTTCCTCGATGGCGTCGGGTTCGACGGCGAAGACCTTGTCCCTGGCCTCGGTCTCAGGCCGCGTCGAATCGACGAAGTAGATGTACGCGCCGAGGCCCAGGGCCACGGCCACCAGCGCCAGCGTCGACCAGGCTCCCCGCATGTCCTACCGCCTCCGCCACCAGGTGTAGATACCCAGGCCGAAGATCGCCGCCGGGATCAGGAAGATCGACAGGATCGCGACCATCTGCACCTGATCGGCGGTCATCGTCAGCCGCCGGTCCTCGGGCGCGCGCGCCCGCACGGCAATCAGCCCTTCCTGCTGCGACAGCCAGCCGAGGGCGTTCATGAAGAGGTCCTTGTTGCCCTGGATGCCAAGGCCGTAGTTGGCGGCAAAATCGGAGTCGCCGATGACCACGACGCGCGTCTCGGGCGCCGGGGCCGGGGTTTCGCCCGGTGCCGGCTCGGCCGGCGTGGGCGCGCCGGGGGCAGCCGCCGACACGGCCATCGCCAGGGCGATTGGACCTGGGCGATCGCCCGTCGCGGGGTCGAGCGACACCGGTTCGCCGGCGAGCAGGCCCTCGAGGTTCGACTCGGACCAGCTCTGCGCGCTCGTCTCGATGAAGGGCTGGGGCGTGCGGCCTTCGACGGCGGCCGCCGCTACCGAGCGCGCCAGCGGATACGCGGTCATCAGGTTGAAGCGCTCGGTGATCGGATGCCCCGGATAGCTCGCCGCCACCGGGACGGAGGCGTCGGCGCCGAACATCTGGCCGACACCCGAGGCATCGACCACGATGTCGTCGCCCACCGTGACGCCCCACTCGCCGACCAGGGCATCGAGGTTGGGCAGCAGGCCCTCGCCCTTCTTCCGCCCGGGGTCGAGCATCACGAACAGCTTGCCGCCGGTGGCCAGGTACTTCCTGATCGCCTCGATCTCGGCGGGGAAGAAGTCGGTGCGCGGGCCGGCCACGATCAGCGCCGTGGCGCCGTCGGGCACCGTCGGCGTCTGCGCCAGCACCAGCTTCTCGAAGCCGTAGTTGTCGCCCTTCAGGGCCTCGGCCACGGCGCTGTAGCCCTCGCGCTCGCTGCTGGCCGGATCCTTCTCGCCGTGCCCCTGCGTGAAGAAGAGCTTGCGCTCCTGGCCGGTCGTGGCCTTGATGAGCGCGTTGACGATGTCCTGCTCTTCGGGCGCGGTGATGCGCTCGGTGCGGCCCTTGTAGTCCAGCACCATCGTGCCCATCGTGGTCACGTTGGCCTCGCGCGCGCGCGCCGGCTGACGGTCGATGTCGACGTATTCGACGGTGAGCTGACTGGTCTGGTAGGTGTATGCCTCCAGCCGATCGCGGAACCGGTCGAAGCCGGCGGCCTGGTCGAACACGCTGATCCGGGCCGGCGCGTCCAGCCCGCGCAGCACCTTCAGGGTCTGTTCCGAGAGGCTGAACACCTGGTTGGCGGTGAGGTCCCAGCGCTTGTTCTGCCGCACGCCGAGGTAGTTGACCGCCACCAGGATGGCCAGCACGGCCAGGATGCCGACGATCGATTGGGTGCCGAGCCGCGTCTGGCGGGCGTTCGGTCCCGTGGCCGACTCGCGCCACTGCATCACCAGGTAGAGCAGGATGCAGACCAGTCCGGCCATCGCCGCGTACTGCTGGTAGGCGCCCCATTCGGGCTTCAGGAATTTGATGCCGAGCGACACGACCACCAGGGCCGTGCCGAGCCATCCGAGCAGGGTCGAAATCTTCGTCGCCATCAGCCGCGCCACCGTTCGCTGTCCACGGACCGGGCCGTGAGGAAGAGCCCGAATACGATGAAGCTCAAGTAATAGACGAGGTGCTTGGTGTCGATGATGCCCCTCGCGAAGTCGTCGAGATGATCGGTGATCGACAGATGCGTGACGATGGCCTGGCCGGTCGGTCCGAGCGACTGCCCGACCCAGTTGATCACCCAGAGCATCAGGAACACCGCGAAGGTGACCATGCCGGCCACGATCTGGTTCTTGGTCAGGCTCGAGATGAGCAGGCCGGCCGAGATGAAGCAGCCGCCCATGAGCAGCAGCCCGAGATAGCCGGTGGCCAGCGGCTTCCACTCGGGCGAGCCGTAGACGAAGAGCAGGGCCATGTGCACCAGGGTGACCGCCAGCATCACCATGTAGAGCCCGAGGGCCCCGAAGAACTTGCCGAGGATGATCTGCAGGTCGGTGAGCGGCGAGGTCAGCAGCAGCTCCATCGTGCCCGAGCGCTTTTCTTCCGCGTAGGTGCGCATCGTGATCATCGGCATCACGAACAGCACGATCACGCTCACGTTCATGAACACCGGCCCGATCAGCATCTGGTTCAGGTTCATGGTCATGCCGGAGCCGGGCTGCACCTGCATGCTCTGCCGCTCGAAGTACCACAGCAGCGTGTAGAAGAAGTAGCCGTAGAGCAGCGCGAAGAACCCGATCACCACATAGGCGATGGGCGAGGAGAAGTAGGCCTGCAGTTCCTTGCGCGCGATGGTGAGGATGTTACGCATGGGCGGCCTCCGCGGGATCGGCGGACGGCGGGATGACCCCGACGGTGTCGCCGGCATCCTCGGTCGTCAGGCTGAGGAAGATGTCTTCGAGGCTCATGCGCATGGGCCGCAGTTCGAGCAGGCCCCAGCCGCGCGTGACGACGGCAGCGGCCAGCTCGCGGCGCACGTCGTGCCCCTGCGCGCTGTCGACTTCGATGACCGTGATGCCGTTCTCCCCCGGTTCGGCCTTCACCCGCGTGACGCCGATGACGCCCGAGAGGGCGGGGGCGACGTCGGCGCCGGGGGCGTGCACCTGCAGGAACATCGTCTCGCTGCCGCGCAGCCGCGCCGTGAGGTTGGCCGGCGTATCGATCGCCACGACCTTGCCCTTGGCGATGATGACGACGCGGTGACAGGTCTGCGACACCTCGGGAAGGATGTGCGTGCTCAGCACCACCGTGTGGTTGCCGCCGAGCTGGGTGATGAGCTGGCGCGCCTCGATGATCTGCTTGGGGTCGAGACCGGCGGTCGGCTCGTCGAGCACCAGCACCTCGGGGTTGTGGATGAGCGCCTGGGCCAGGCCGACGCGCTGCTTGTAGCCTTTCGACAGCTTGCCGCAGTGGCGCGACGCCATGTCGGCGACGTGCGTCTTCTTCATCACCTCGTCGACGCGGCCGCGCACCTCGCGCCCGGCCACACCCTTGATGCGGGCCACGAACATGAGGTAGTCGCGCACGGTCATGTCGGGGTAGAGCGGCGGGGTTTCGGGCAGGTAGCCGGTGCGCTTCTTGGCTTCGATCGGGGCCGCGAAGACGTCGTGTCCGGCCACCGTCACCGAGCCTTCGGTGGCTGGCATGTAGCCGGTGATGACGCGCATCGTGGTGGTCTTGCCGGCGCCGTTGGGGCCGAGAAATCCCAGGATCTCGCCGGCGCCGACGGTGAAGCTGACATCGTTGACGGCCGTGAACGGGCCGTAGCGTTTGGTGAGGTGCTGCACCTCGATCACGGTGGACTCTCCTGGCGCGGATGGCTTTGAAGTCTGTCGTCTAACCTGTAAGCTTAGACGGCTCGTAGATGAGCTGCGACAGCCCATCATCCTAGTCGAACTATTCGGCACGGGCAAGGGCGCCGGGGCCCACCGAGGAGGACTGTGAAGCGGTTGCTCGTTGCGATAGTCCTTCTTGCCCTTCCCGCCGCTGGCGGCGGCGCATGGTGGTGGCTGCGCGGCTCACTGCCCGATTTGGACGGCGAATGGGCCCTGCCCGGTCTGCACGGCCCGGTGGAGATCGTATCCGACGGCCACGGCGTGCCGCACGTCTACGCCCGCGACACCGACGATGCGTGGTTCGCGGCTGGCGCCCTGCACGCGCGCGATCGCCTGTGGCAGATGGAGCTCTATCGCCGGGCCACGGCCGGCCGGCTGGCCGAAGCGCTCGGGGAAGAGGTGCTGCCCATCGATCGGCGCATGCTCACGCTGGGCATTCGCGCCGCCGCCGACGCGGAGTTCTCCCGCCTCGGCGGCCCGGCGCGGGTCGCCCTCACCCGGTATGCCGACGGCGTGAACGCAGCCATGGCCACGATGCAGGGCCGCCGTCGTCCGGCAGAGCTGCAGCTCCTCGGCCTCACGCCGGCAGCGTGGACGCCGCAGGACTCGCTGGCCGTGGGGCGCTTGCTGGCCTTCCGGCTGGCCGAGAACCTCGGCGGCGAACTGGTGCGCCACGCGTTGACCCGCACCGTGGGCCTGGCCGCGGCCAACCAACTTGCCGGCCGTTACCCCGACAGTGGCCCCACGGTGCTCGGCGAACTCGCCCCGCCGGTCAGCCTTCCGGCGGCGGTCCCAGCGGGCCCCGCCGCGCCGCCGGCCGCGCCGCCCCCAGTGTCGCCGCCCGTGCCCTCGCTGGCCCGGGCCGCCCGGCCGATGTATCCGGCCGCGCTGGCCTGGCTCGATCCGAGCGCGCCGCGGGCCAACAGCAACGCGTGGGTCGTCTCGGGCTCGCGCACGGCGACCGGCCGGCCGATCCTGGCCAATGATCCGCACCTGCTCATCGAGATGCCGTCGGTGTGGTACGAACTGCACCTGGTCGCGGCCGGCCTCGACGTGCAGGGCGTGTCGCTGCCTGGCACGCCGTTTGTGGCCATCGGGCACAACGCCCGCATCGCCTGGGGCTTCACCAACAGCGGCGCCGACGTGCAGGATCTTGTGGTCCAGCGCTTCGACCTCGCCGGCAGGCGCGCACAAGGCGCCCGCGGCTGGGAACCCGTCCAGGTCGAGGCGGTCGCCATCCCCGTGCGCGGCCGCACCACGCCAGTGCCCTTCGAGGTGTGGCGGACCGAGGCCGGCGTGGTCTTTGCCGACGAGTCCACCGACTGGGCGGCGCCGCCGGCCTGGCTCTCGCCCGACGCCCCGCGCCAGGGCGAGGAGCGCGCCCTCGTGCTGCACTGGCCGGGCTTTGCCACCGGCAACTATGCGGACGCCATCGAGGCGCTCAACCGGGCCGGCACGTGGACCGATTTCCAGGCCGCGCTGGACCAGATGTCGGCGCTGTCGCAGAACACCGTCTATGCCGACGTGGACGGCAACATCGGCTACCTCATGACCGGCCAGCTGCCGGTTCGCGCGGCCGGCGACGGCGCGCAACCGGTGACGCCGTCGGCCAGCGTCTCGAACGGCGTCGTCGCCGGGCCGGGGCGGCTGCCGCGCGCGTTCAATCCCGAGCGGGGCTTCCTGGCGACGGCCAACAACCCGGTGATCCGTGGCGATGTCCCGTTCATCACGCGCGACTGGGCCGCGCCGTTCCGCGCCGCCCGCGCGACCGGGGTGCTGGCCGCCACCGAGGGTTTCGACGTGGCAGCGGCGACGGCGTTGCAGCTCGACCTGCAAAGCGATGCCGCCGCCCAGGTCCTGCAAGGGGTCGAGAGCGCGCTAGCCATGGCCCAGAGCTCCAGCGCCGAAGCGCCGGTCGTGGCGCTGCTGCAGCAACTGGCGGCCTGGAACCGCGTCGTCGACGGCAGCGAGGCGGCCGCGGCGTTCCAGGCCTTCGAGGACCGCTTGTGGCGGCGCACCTTCGCCGACGAGCTGCCGCCCGACGTTTTCAAGCCGTTCTACCAGTGGGCCGGGGCCGAACGCGTGGCCGGTCTCTATAGCATCGCCGGCGAACCCACGGCACGTTGGTGGGACGACATCGGCACCGTCGAGCGCCGCGAATCACGCGACGAGATCTTCCTGCTGGCGGCCGCCGACGCTGCCGCCGACGTGGCCCAGTGGCCGAGCGGCGGGCGGGGCTGGGACCAGGTCCACGCGGCCACCTTCGCCCACGCCTTGAGCGAGGGCGGGTTCGCGCTGGCCTGGTTCTTCGACCGTGGCCCGGTGCCGGTGGTGGGCGATGGCACGACGGTGATGCGCATCAGCCACCGAAGGCTCGAGGGGTTCAAGGCGTGGGAGCACCCGTCGTGGCGGCAGGTGTTCGATGTCGGGGCGTGGGACGAGTCGGTGGTCGTCCTGCCCACGGGGCAATCCGGCCACCCGATGAGCCCGCACTACTTCGACCAGAACGTGCTGTGGCGGGCCGGGCACTACCGGACCGTGGCGTTCAGCCGCGCTGCCGTGGACCGCGCCGCCGCCCATCGCCAGTTGCTCACGCCGTAAGGGCCGGGGCTGCGCTTCCCGCCCACCCCGGCCCCGTTTCGGGGTAACCTGAACATATGAGCAAGCGCTCAGATGTTCGCCCGCCGCCGCCGCGCCGTCCGCCCGCCCCGGCCCCGTCCGGCGCCGAGGCCTGCGACGTCTTCCACATCGACCCGGCCAAGGTGGCGCGCCTGCGCGAGGTGCTCATCGGCGAGTCGTCGGTCGATGCGCTCACCGAGACCTTTCGCGCCCTCGGCGATCCCACGCGGGTGCGCGTGCTCGACGCGCTGTCGCACGGCGAGCTGTGCGTGTGCGATCTGGCGACGCTGCTCGGCCTGACGCAGTCGGCCACGTCGCATCAGCTCCGCCTGCTCCGGGCCCTGCGGCTGGTCCGCAGCCGGCGCGCCGGCCGCATGGTTTACTACGCGCTCGACGATCGCCACATCGTGACGCTCTTCAGACAGGGCCTGCGCCATGTCGAGGAGTCGGCGGCCAAGCCTGGACGGCGCTTCGCATGAGCACCGCCGCGCCGGCCTGCAGCAAGTGCGCGATTCACGCCGAGTCGGTATTCCGCGTGGCCGGCATGGACTGCGCCGAAGAGGCCGCGATCCTCGAGCGCCGCCTCTCGCCGATGGCCGGGGTCGAACGTCTCGCCGTGGACGTGATGGGCCAGAAGCTGCACGTCGCCTATGACGCGGCGGTGGTGAGCGTGGCTCGCATCAGCGACGCCGTGGCCGAAACCGGCATGCGCGCCTGGCTCGAACACGAACGGCCGGTGGAGACGCCCGGCTCGCACGCCGGGTGGCGGCCGCTGGCGTTGGCCGGAGCGGCCGTCGCCGCCGGTCTGGGGCTGCAGTTCACGCTGGGCCCGGCGGGCTGGGCCTGGCCGGTGTTCGCCCTGGCCATCGCGCTCGCCGGCCGCCAGCCGTTCACCAAGGCCCTCAACTCCTTGCGGCGGCGCACGCTCGACATCCACGTGCTGATGCTGCTGGCGGTGGTTGGCGCCATCGCGCTCGGGGACTGGGCCGAGGGGGCCACGGTGGTGTGGCTGTTTGCCGCCTCGCAGTGGCTCGAGGTCCGCACCATGGAACGCGCCCGCGAGGCCATTCGCGGCGTGATGACGCTGGCGCCGACCGAAGCCCTCGTGAAGCACGACGGCCACGAGCACCGCACCCCGGTCGACCGCGTGGTGCCGGGGGCCATCGTGCTGGTGGCGCCAGGCGAGAAGATCCCGCTCGACGGCATCGTCGCCGCCGGCCAGTCCGACGTGAATCAGGCGCCGATCACCGGCGAGTCGCTGCCGGTCGACCGCGGCCCCGGCGACGAGGTCTTTGCCGGCACCATCAACGGCCATGGCGCCCTCGAGATCCGCGTCACGCGGGCGGTGCGCGATACCACGCTGGCGCGGATCGTCCACCTCGTCGAGGCCGCGCAGGCCGAACGGGCCCCGGCCCAGCAATTCATCGACCGCTTTGCGCGCTGGTACACGCCGGCCGTGGTCGCCGGCGCGCTGCTGGTCTTCGTCGTGCCGGTCGTGGCCCTGGGGCTGCCCGCGGGCCCGTGGGCCTATCGGGCGCTCGTGCTGCTCGTCGTCGCCTGTCCGTGTGCGCTCGTCATCTCCACGCCGGTGTCGATCGTGGCGGCGCTGGCCACCGCCGCCCGGCACGGCGTGCTCATCAAGGGCGGCGCCCATCTGGAGCGGCTGGCCGGCGTGCGGGTGGTGGCCTTCGACAAGACCGGCACGCTCACCCTCGGCCAACCGGCGGTCGTCACCGTGACCGCCCTCGGCGACACCGATGCCGAGGCTGAGCGCGAGGCGTTGGTCGCGGCCGCGGCAGTGGAGGCGCGCTCGGCGCATCCCATCGCGCGGGCCGTCGTCGCCGCGGCGCAGGCGCGCGGACTCGACCCCGGCGGCGCCGCCGACGTGATGGTGCGGCCCGGCCGCGGGGCCGATGGCACCTGGCGCGGGCTGCGGGTCGTCGTCGGCAACGCGCGGCTCATGCGCGACCTGGGTCTGGCCGACGCGGCGGTGGAACAGGCCGGCGCGGCGCTGGCGGCCCGCGGGCAGACGGCGGTGTTCGTGGCCGTCGCCGGGCGGGCGCGGCTGGCCCTCGGCGTGGCCGACCGGCGCGCGTCCGGTGGCGGCCGACGTCGTGCGCCTGCTGCGCGGACAGGGCATCGCGCACGTGGCCCTGCTCACTGGCGATACGGCGCCGGCTGCGGCGGCGCTCGCTGCCGCCACCGGGGTGACCGACGTGCGCGCCGGGCTGCTGCCCGAGGAGAAGCTCGCGGCGGTGCGCGAACTGCGTCGCGCCCATGGCCCGGTGGCGATGGTGGGCGACGGCGTCAACGACGCGCCGGCTCTCGCGGCCGCCGACGTGGGCATCGCCATGGGCGCCATCGGCTCGGCCGCGGCGCTCGAGGCCGCCGACATCGCGCTCATGTCGGACGAGCTGCAGAAGATTCCGTATGCCGTGCGGCTGAGCCGCGCCACGCTCGCCAACGTCCGCGTCAACGTCGCGTTGTCACTCGGTCTGAAGCTGGCGGTGCTGGGCCTGGCCGTGGCCGGCCTGTCGACGCTGTGGATGGCGGTGCTGGCCGACACGGGAGCCTCGGTGCTGGTCGTCGCCAACGCCATGCGCCTGCTCAGGCATCAGTAGCCGACCGTCCGACGCGCCGGGACTATTCCGTCGCCACGGCTTCGTCGCGCTTGCGGGGCTGGAAGAAATGCGAGTCGACGAATTCGTCGATGGCCGCCTGATCGGCCGGATCGACACGGTCGAACTGCAGGCCCATCCCGGCCCGCGGGTCGCTCCAGCGGACGTGGCCGTCGATGTCGAAGTCCTTCTTGGAGCCCGGCAACCGGAAGCGCAGCCGCACCTTGGTCATCGGCTCGAGCGGGGTGGTGGTGCGGATGGCGATGCCGCCGCGCGAGATGTTCAGCGACAGCGCCGCCGCAATGGTGGCGCCCACGTGATACGCGGCGGGGATGCCCAGGACCACCCGCGGGCTGTCGCGGCGGTTGAAGTTGTCGGGAAAGAGGTGCGGCGCCAGCGAGGGCAGGATGTGCTGCACGGCGCTGTACTCGTTGACGTAACCGGCCACCCCCAGGGCGGCCAGCTCGCGCACTTCGTCGGCGCTGGAGACCGTGCCGCTGAACGCGAGGATGGGCAGGCGGCCGTCGTCGAGCTTCCTGATCGTGCGGACCAGCTCGGCCCCCGCGCAGTGGGGCATCCGCAGGTCGACGACCAGCAGGTCGAGCCGATCCAGGTCGGCGCGGACCCGGGCCAGCAGTTCGGCGGCGCTCTTCACCGTGATGGCCCGATGGCCGGCGCTCTCGACCGCGGTGCGGAACCGGTCACGCACCGACGCGGTGTCGTCGGCGATGATGACGCACTTGGCGGCCGGCGAATTCGTGGACATATCAGGTGGAAGGCCGCGCCCGGTTCGTTGCAGAATAGATCAGGTTCCCCATATAATTTGAACACTTCTTCGTGAACCCGGCGCAGCGCCACGAGCGGCGCGGCGCGCCACCGGGTCCCCGTATTCCCCGAGGAGTGGTCCGCATGTCCGCGTATTGCCCCGAGTGCGATGCCGAGATCGACATCGACGCCGCCGACGCCGAAATCGGCGATGAACTGAGCTGTTCCGAGTGCGGATCGTTGCTGCGCGTCTCGAACGACTCGCCGCTCGAACTCGAATTCGCCGATGACGACGACGATGACGACGATGACGACGAGAAGGAAGAAAAGGAAGATGACGACTTCGACGACGCCGACGACGACGAAGACGAGAAGGACGACGAAGACTGACGCGGGCGGCGATGACTGACGCACCGCCGGTGACGGTGTCGGACGCCGCGCGCGCCAAGCAGCAGCGCCTCGAGTCGATCCTCGGCGAGCTCGGGTCGGTGGTCGTGGCCTTCAGCGGCGGCGTCGACAGCGCCTACCTGGCGGTGGTGGCCACGCGCGCGCTGGGCGCCCGGGCGCTGGCCGTCACCGGCGACAGCCCCAGCTACCCGGACAACCACCGCCAGCTGGCCCGACAGGTGGCCGCCGACTTCGCCATCGCCCACGAGTTCGTGCGCACCGAGGAACTGGCGCGCGAAGGCTACCGGGCCAACGCCGGCGACCGCTGCTTCCACTGCAAGACCGAGCTCTACGGCACGCTCGCGCCGCTGGCCCGCGCGCGCGGCTTCGCGGCGGTCGTCGACGGCACCAACGCCGACGATCGCGGCGACTACCGGCCGGGCCGGGCCGCCGCACGCGAGCACGGCGTGCGCAGCCCCCTCGACGAGGTCGATCTCCACAAGGACGAGATTCGCGCGCTGGCCTTCGCGCTCGGCATGAGCCACCTGGGACGAGCCGGCCTCGGCCTGCCTGTCGTCGCGCATCCCCCATCACGTCGAGGTCACGGCGCCGAAGCTGCAGCAGATCGAGCGGGCCGAGTCGGCCGTGCGCGCCCTCGGCTTCCGCGTCTTCCGCGTGCGTCACCACGAACAGATCGCGCGCCTCGAGATCGCGCGCGACGAGATGGCCCGCGCCCTCGAGCCGGAGATCGCCGACCGGCTCGTGGCCGATCTCAAGGCCGCCGGCTACCAGCACGTCAGCCTCGACCTGCAGGGCTACCGGCAGGGCAGTCTGAACGAACCGCTCGTCCTGCGGCCGGTGTCGTGACCGCCTCGCCGCCGGCACCGCCCAGGCCCGGCCGGGCGGGCTTCATGGCCGTGGTGGCGCTGGTCATCGGCGTGGCCGCCGGACACCTCGGCGTGCTGCCGGCCACGCTCGAGGACATCGACTCGGTCAACTTCGCGCTCGGGGTGCGCGACTTCGACCCGGCGCGCCACCGGCCGCACCCGCCCGGGTATCCCGTCTACATCGCGCTCGGCAAGGCCGCCACCGCGGTCACCCGCGCGGCGTGGCCCGCCGGCCTTCCCGACCGCGTCGAGGCGCGCGCGCTGGCGGCGCTGTCGCTCGTCGCCGCGCTGGCGCTCATCTGGCTGGTGCCGCGCGTCGCTGACGGCGCTGTCGGTGGGCGGCGCCAACCGCACCGGCCGTCCCGCGATCTCGCGCCGCGCCCTTCTGGCCACGCTGGTCTTCGCGGCCTGTCCGCTCACGTGGTACCTGACCTCGCGGCCGATGAGCGACGTGCCCGGGCTGGCCGCGGCCGCCGCCGCGCTTGCCTGTCTGGCGCTGGCCTGGTGGCGGCAGCATCCGACGCCCGTCGGGCGAACGCCGGCTCGAACCGGCCGAGATGATGGCGTCGGGCCGGCTCATCGTCGCCGGGGCGCTGCTGGCCGGGTTCGCCGTGGGCTTCCGCACGCAGACCCTGTGGCTCACCTTCCCGCTGCTGCTGCTGGTGCTGGCCGATCGCGCCGGCCGCGGCCTGCTCGGCGCGATGCTCGGCGCCAGCGTGGCCTTCACCGTCGGCGCCCTCGCCTGGGGCATTCCGCTGCTCGTTGCCAGCGGCGGGCTCGACGCGTATCTGGCGGCGCTCGGCAGCCAGGCTGGCGAAGATTTCGCCGGCGTGGAGATGCTCTATCTCACGCCCACGCCGCGCCTGGCGGCCTTGGCCTTGCTGCGGACCTTCGTATGGCCCTGGGACAGCGTGGCGCTGGGCAGCGTCGTGCTCACGCTGGCCGCCATCGGGGCGCTGGTGCTGGCGGCGCGCGAGCGGCGCACGGCGCTGGCCGTGGCCGCCATCACGCTGCCCTATCTCGCCTTCCACCTGGCCTTCCAGGACACGACCTTCGCGCGCTACGCGTTGCCGCTCGTGCTGCCCGTGGTCTTCCTGGCGGCCGTGACGCTCGACCGGCCGGACGCGCCGGCGTCGTCGGCGCGGTCGGGCTGGCCGCCTGGAGCCTCAGCATCGCCGTGCCGCAAGCGGCGCCTACGTGGAGCGCGGCAGCCCGACGGCCCGGCTCTTCGACCGGGTCGCCTCGGCCGTGGCGGCGGGGCAAACGCCGACGATTGCCATGCACCAGGCGCTGCAGCGTCCGCTCGAAGCCGAGGTGCGGCCCGTCGGCACGGTGCTGCCGTCGCCGCCGCGGCGCGAGTGGCTGGAACTGGTGCGCCTGTGGCGCGCGGGCCCGACCGCGCCGGTGTGGTTCCTGGCCGATCCGCGACGCACCGATCTGGCGCTCATCGATCCGCAGGCGCGGCAGCGATCGCGAGACGTTCGGGTGGGACGTCACCAGCCTGTCGCTGCTCGGCGGCATGCGTCCGGCCGACGTCGCGCTCTACCGCCTCGGCGAGCCGGGATGGTTCGCGGCCGAGGGCTGGAGCCTGACGCCCGGAAACCGCCGGCATGGCGCGGCTCATGGGCCGCGGACCGCACCTGGGGCCGATCAGCGCGTTCGTGCGCCGGCGCGACGCAGCCGGCCACGGCGCTCATCGGCGGCCGCAACCTCGGCGCGGCCGGCGACCCGGCCGTCACCTTCACGCTGGCCATCGACGGCCGCGACCTCGAGCGCTGGGACGTGGCGCCCGATCCCGGATTCTTCGTGCACCGCGTGGCCCTGCCCGCCGGCGCGCTGACCGGCGACGGCCGCTGGGCGGAGCTCACCCTGCGCTCCACGGCGGTTTCGGGCCAGCAACCGGTGGCCACGGCGGTGGAGCAGTTCGACGTGCAATCGCCGGGCACGTTGATGTGGGCCTTCGGCACCGGCTTCCACGAGCCCGAGCTCGACAGCGTGCAAGCGCGCTCGTGGCGGTGGATGAGCGAGCGCGCCGAACTCGACGTCGTGCAGCCGGCCGGCGACGTGACGCTCGTGCTGCGCGGCGAGTCGCCCCTCAAGTACTTCGAGCAGCCGTCGACCCTCGAAGTGCGCTGTGGCGACGTCTCGCTCGGCCGGCTCGACCTCAGCGGCGACTTCGACGAGCGCCTCGTCGTCCCCGACGCGTGCCTGCACGCGGGCGACGGCAAGGTCGTGCTGACCACCTCGCAGACCTTCTCGCCGTCCGACCGCAGTGGCGCCAACGACCGTCGCCGGCTGGGCCTGCGGCTCTTCGAGGTCAGCCTCGTGCCAGGGGTGCAGACTCGCCGCCGAAGTGCCGATAACACGCATAAACACGTCCGATCTTCGTTGACAGGCCGCGCGACGTGCGGCTAATCTCCGAGACGTCGAGCCTCCCAGGCGACGCGACCGGACTTCATCGACCCCCGCAGGAGAATCAAGATGCGTTTGCCAGTCCGACATTCAGGGATCCTGTTGATCCTCTGCTTCACGCTGCCGTTGCTGGCAGGGGCGTGCGCCAAGACGCCGCCACCCACCCCGCAGCCGGCGCCGCCGCCGCCGGTCGTCACGCCGCCGCCGCCGCCCCCGCCGCCGCCACCCCCGCCGCCGCCTCCGCCGCCGCCGCCGCGCGTGCCCACGGAAGAAGAGATCTTCGCGGCCAAGACGGTGGACCAGCTCAACGCCGAGCGGCCCCTCGACGACGTCTACTTCGACCTCGACATGTACGGCGTCCGCGAGGATGGCCGCGCGCCGCTGCAGAAGAACGCCGACTTCCTGAAGAAGTGGTCGACGGTGCGCATCACGGTCGAGGGCCACTGCGACGAGCGCGGCACCGCCGAGTACAACCTCGCGCTCGGTGAGCGCCGCTCGAACTCGGTGAAGGGCTATCTCGTCAGCCTGGGCATCCCGGCCGACCGCATCACCGTGATCAGCAAGGGCAAGGAAACGCCCTTCTGCAGCGAGAACAACGAGAGCTGCTGGCAGCAGAACCGCCGCGGCCACTTCGTCATCACCGCGAAGTAACGCCGGTCACGACCGTCCGCCGGATTGGCCGTCGGCCGGTCCGCAGATGCAAAGAGCGCCCGCGAGGGCGCTCTTTGTGTTTGGTGGGGACGCGCGGGCGGTCCCGCGCCGCCGCGATCAGTGCACCGTCGGCGAGCGCAGGAGGCCGGCAATCTGCTCGGCCGCCGCGCGCGGATCGGCCGCGCCGGTGATCGGGCGCCCGATGACGAGATAAGAGGCGCCGGCCTGCACGGCCTCGGCCGGACCCAGCGTGCGCGCCTGATCGTCGCTGCCGCCCGCCGCGGCGCTGCGGATGCCGGGGGTGACGATGGTGAACTCCGGACCGCAGGCGTTCCTGATGGCGCGCGTCTCGAGCGGCGAGGCGACGACGCCGTCGAGCCCGGAGCCCTGGGCCAGCCGGGCCAGATGAATCACCTGGTCCATCACCGGGCGCGACGTGCCCACTTCGGCCAGCGCGCCTTCGTCCATGCTGGTGAGCACGGTCACGCCGATGATGAGCGGCCTGCGGCCGTCCGAGCTTGGCGGCGGCCAGCGCCGCGGCATCGGCGGCGGCGCGCATCATCTTGCTGCCGCCCGAGCAGTGGACGTTGATCATCCACGCGCCGGTGGCCACGGCGGAGGTGACCGCGCCGGCCACGGTGTTGGGGATGTCGTGGAACTTCAGGTCGAGGAACACGCGCTCGCCCCGCTCGGCCAGGGTGCGCACGATGCCCGGCCCTTCCGCGGTGAAGAGCTGCTTGCCGATCTTGAAGCCGCCGACGGCGCCGCGGAGGGCATCGGCCAGGGCCAGCGCCTTGGCGGCGGTATCGACGTCGAGCGCAACCAGAATCGGGTTCATGCGTGAGCCTGTGCCGGCGACCGCGTGTCCACGGCGCCGACGAGATCGGCGAGCCGCGAGACCTGGTGCCGCGTCATGTAGTCCTGCAGCCCGGCCGAGCAGCTTCGTCCAGATGAACGGGTCGACGAAGTTGGCCGTGCCCACCTGCACCGCGTTGGCTCCGGCGAGCATGAACTCGAGCACGTCGCGCGCGTCCATGATGCCGCCCATGCCGATGATCGGGATCTTCACTTCCTGCCGGCACTCCCACACCATGCGCACGGCGATGGGGCGGATGGCCGGGCCGCTCAGGCCGCCGACGACGTTCGACAGCCGGGGACGCCGCTGTTCCACGTCGATGGCCATGGCCAGGAAGGTGTTCACGAGCGAGATGGCGTCGGCCCCGGCGTCTTCCGCCGCGCGCGCAAACGAGGCCGGCGAGGTGACGTTGGGCGTGAGCTTGGGAATCACCGGCAGGGTCGTGACCTTGCGGATGGCGCTCACCACACTGAAGGTGCCGTCGAGGCTGCACCCGAACTGGATGCCGCCCTCCTTGATGTTCGGGCACGAGATGTTCACTTCGAGGGCGGCCACGCCCTCGGCGTCCGACAGGATGCGGGCCACTTCGACGTACTCGTCGAGGGTCGTGCCGCAGATGTTCACGATGGTCCGGGCGCCGCGCGCGCGCAGCAGCGGCAGCTTCTCGCTGATGAAGCGGTGCACGCCGATGCCCTGCAGGCCGATGGCGTTCAGCATGCCCGCGGGCGTCTCGACGATGCGCTCGGGCTTGTGGCCCTGACGCTCGGCCAGGAACAGGCCCTTGGTGGCCACGCCGCCGAGCAGCGCGAGGTCGACCACCTCCTCGTATTCCAGGCCGTAGCCAAAGCAGCCGCTCGCCGCGATGAGCGGGTTGGGCATCTCGAGCGAGCCGATTCTGAGCGAGAGATCCATCATCGTCTCAGCCTAATCCCACGCCACGGTGGCGCCGTCGAACACCGGTCCGCCGATACAGGACCGCACGTAGCGGGTCTGCCCGTCCGCGTGTTTCACCGGCACGACGCAGCTGTAACAGCCGCCCAGGCCGCAGCCCATCGTGCGTTCCATCGAGACCTCGCACGGCTGCCGGTAGCCGGGCCGAGAGCTTGGCGACGGCGGCCAGCATGGGCTCGGGCCCGCACGCATAGAGCGTCACCTCGTCGGGCCCGCCGAGCGCCTGCAGCGCGTCGTCGAGCGGCACGGTGACCCGGCCCGCGAATGCCGATGCTGCCGTCCTCGGTGCACAACACCAGCTGCACGCCGAGGCGGTCGAAGAATTCGAGGTAGTAAAGTTCCTCGCCGGTGCGGGCGCCGTAGAAGAGCGTCGTCGGCACCTCGAGGGCGAGGAGCGCTTCGGCCAGCGTGGCGAAGGGGGCCAGGCCGACGCCGCCGGCGACCAGCCACGCCGCGCCGCTCGCGGGCGGATTGAACGGCAGCCCGAGCGGACCCAGGCACGACACCGTGGCCCCGGCCTCGAGGTCGTAGAGCAGGCCGGTGGTGCGGCCGGCGCGCTTGTTGAGGACGCTGATGGCCCGCACGGTGCCGATATCGTCGCGCAGCACCTCGAAGACCGAGAAGGGGCGTCGCAGCATCGGGTCGAGGGCGTCGCTGGTCTTGAGCATCACGAACTGGCCGGGTTCGGTGATCGCGCCCACTTCGGGCGCGGCCAGGGTGAGCACGTTGTAATCGCGCGACAGCCGGACGTTCGAGATCACGGTGGCGCGCACGTCGACGGGAGGCATCCGGGCGAGTATAGCAAGCGGGGCCCGGCGGCCGGGTCTGGCGCCGAATCCCGCGGGTCGTGCTACCGCGATTGTCACGAAGGCGTCAAGTCGAGCCGCGCGAACCGGCGGGCTGCGCCAGGCGTCATAGTTGAAGGCCGTCCCCCTGGGCTCGACGTGTTCCTCATGACTGTTTGGTTTCCTTCCAGAATGTGTCGTCTCCTGGCCTGCGCCGGCTGGCTGTTGGGCGCGGTCGCCGTGGCATTGGCGGTGCTGGCGCCGGTGCCGGTGGCGGCGCAACCGCCGGCCGCCGCGTCCGGCGAGCGCACCATCAGCGGCGTCGTCGTCGATGCCGAATCGCTGGCGCCGCTGGCCGGCGCGCTCGTCACCGCGGGTCCGGCCACCGCCACCACCGACGCCAACGGCCGATTCAGCCTGGGTGCGGCTCCGGGCCTGGTCGACGTCACCGTCGTGGCCCCCGGCCATTTCCCCTTGACCACGACGCTCGACGTGCGTGCCGGCGATGTGCGCGCCGCGGAGCTGTCGCTGGCGCGGGAGGCCGGCTTCGCCACGAGCGTGGCCGTGGTCGCCGCCGCGCCGCTGGCGGCACCGGCCGCCGCGATCGTGCCGCCCGTGCAGGTCCTGCGCACGCCCGGCGCCCTCGACAACGTCTACCGCACCCTGCAGACGCTGCCCGGCGTGGCCGCGACCGAGGAGTTCGGCAGCCGGCTGTCGGTGCGCGGCGGGTCGCCCGACCAGAACCTCACGATGATGGACGGGGTCGAGGTGCACGACCCCTACCGGTTGTTCGGACTGACCAGCGCCTTCAATCCCGAAACAATCGAACGTTTCGAACTGGCCACCGGCGGCTTCAGCGTGAAGTACGGGGACCGTCTGTCGTCGCTGCTGGTCGTCGAGAATCGCGACGGCCGGGCGGGAGCGGGCTTGAACGGATCGGCGTCGCTCAGCATCACCGACGCCAACGTCGTGTTCGAAGGCGGCCTGCCCAAAGGGGCGAGGGGGTCGTGGCTGGTCACCGGCCGGCGCACCTACTACGACCTCGTGGCCGAACGCCTCACCAGCCAAGAGTTTCCCGGGTTCGCGGATCTGCAGGGGCGCGGTTCGTGGGCGCCCACGGCCGGCACGCGGCTGACGATGTTCAGCCTGACCAGCCGCCAGTCCGCCAACCTCGAGATCGACAGCGACGAGGCCCGCGGCGACTTCCAGGATGACACCGACAACGACCTGGGGTGGCTGCGCTTCGATGCCTCCATCGGCGGGCGCGTCCAGTCGCGCACCACGCTCGGTTTCTCCGACACGCGCTCGACCTTCGGCGTCGACGCCTCGTTCCAGAACACCAGCCAGCGGTCGAATGCGCCCGGCGACGACAGCATCGGCACCGCCACCGTGCTCTTCGAGCGCGGTCTCGGCGTGAAGGACGTGTCGCTGCGGCAGGAACTCGTGTGGGGCCTGGGCGCGCACGTCCTCGAGACGGGCGTCGACGCGCACCGGCTGGCGACGTCGCAGCGCTTCCAGATCACGGGCGACCGCAACCCCGTGGCCGCCAACGGCTCGAGCGTGCAGGGCGGGGCCGGCCTGCCCGACCTGCTCGTGTCGTCGCGCTCGGCCACCCGCGGCGGGGCCTGGCTGCAGGACACCTGGCAGATGGCGGCGCGCGTGTCGCTGCAGGGCGGGCTGCGGCTCGACCATGCCGGCGTGACCGGCGACACGCTGCTCTCGCCGCGTCTCTCGGCCACGGTCTCGCCCGACGGGGCGACGCGCGTCGTGGCCGCGGCCGGGTTCTACACGCAGAGTCCCGGCGACGAGAAGCTGGCGCAAAGCGACTACGTGCTCGACTTCACGAGTCCCGAGGCCACGAGCGCTGAAGAGCGAACGCGCCTGGCAGACCTCGCTCGGTATCGAGCGCCAGCTGGGCGGCGGGGCGTCGCTCAAGCTCGAGGGCTACTACAAGCGCTTCACCGACGTGCTCCTCGGCCGGCTCGAACCGGACGCGGACCGGACGGCGCGCGTGGCCCGCTACGACTTTCCGGCCTCGCTCCAGTCGAGCATTCCCACGGCGCCGTTCATCACCACCGTGCCGACCAACGACGGCCGCGGCCGTTCCTACGGCTTCGACGTGTTCCTGAATCGGCCCGGCGGCGGCCGGCTCACCGGGCTGGTCCAGCTACACCTGGGGCAAGGCTCGAGCGCGAGGCCTACGGCCGGACCTACCCGTTCGAGTACGACCGCCGCCACGCCTTCACCATGGTGTCGTCGTTGGCCCTCACGCCGCGGTGGGCCATCGCCGCCACGACGCGCGTCGCCTCCGGTTTCCCGCGCACGGCGCCGCTCGGCCTGCGGGTGGCCGGCCGCGAAGACGTGCTCGACGGCGACGGCGACGGCGTCATCGACGAGATCCTGCCGGCGGTGGACCGCAACGGGCGGCTCGAATACACCGTGGACTTCGGCGGCGCGTCGAACCTGAACGGCGCCCGCCTGCCGGTCTTCGCCCGCGTCGACGGCCGCCTCACGTGGCGCCCGCGCGGGGCCGCCGGACGGTGGGAGCTGTATGCGGAAGTCATCAACGTGCTTGAACCGCAAGAACGCCGGCGCGCTCGACCCGCAGCTGGAGTACGACGCCAACGCGGACCGGCCGCGCATCGTGGAGGTGCGTGACCAGGCCATTCCGCGCCTGCCCACGGTGGGGGTGCGTTTCAGGTTCTAATCGGAGGGATGCGCTACCTCCGGGTCTTCACCAATTCCGCGATCGCCGGCGTGCTGCTGTCGGCCTACCTGGTGGTGACCACGCTGCATCTCAATCCGGCCTTCCCGCTCGCGCTCCCCGACATCGCCCCGCTGGCCGCCGCCATGGGTCTTGCCTACGGCGCCAACGCGCTCGTCGTCTTCTACGCGCTCGTCGTGCTGCGCCAGGTCGCCGCGGTGGAGATGCTCTCGCCGGGCTGGCTGAGCGTGCGGGTGCTGGCCTGGATGTGCACGATCTCGGCCGCGGCCGGAGCCACGGTGCTGTGGCTGAACGCCGCCGACTTCGCGCCGTTCCTGTCGCCCGAGTCGGGCCGCCGCATGACGCTGGCGGCCATCGCCGTGGCCATCTGCGGCGGGATGTTCCTGATCCTGGCGCTGGCCCACCTCGGGCGCCGCGGCACGGCGCCGAGCGGGGTGCTGCTCGTGACCACCATGGCGCTCTCGGTGGTCGTGCCGGTGATGCTGCGCGATCCGGCGCGGGCGCCCGGAGCCACCGCGGTGCGGGCGTCGCCAGCGCCGGTCGACGACCAGCCGGGCGGCCGGGTCGTGTTGATCGGCATCGACGGCGCCTCGCTCGACCGCATCTCGGTTGCCGTCGCCGCGGGCCGCCTGCCCAACTTCGGCCGCGTCATCGATTCCGGCGTCGCCACGCATCTCTCGACGCTGCGGCCGACCCAGGCCGAGCCGATCTGGACCACCGTGGCCACCGGCCGGCTGCCGCAGACGAGCGGCGTGCGCTCGGCCGCCCGCTACCGCGTGCGCGCTGGCGGCGCGGCGCTCGACGTCCTGCCCGACTACATGTTCGCGCAGGCCCTCGTGAAGTACGGCTTCCTGCAGGAAGAGCCGCTCACGCCGGCCGACATCGCCACCAAGCCGTTGTGGACGATTCTGAGCGAGCGCGGCTTCCGGGTCGGGTTGGTCGGCTGGCCGCTCACCCATCCCGCCCCCGAAGCTGCGCGGCTACGTCGTCAGCGATGTGCTGCACCGCGTGGCCGACCGCCGGCTGGCGCTCGAAGGTGGCGCCGCCGTGACCCCGATTGCCGCCTGGGCGTCGATTGCCGCGGCCCGCGCCGTGGCCCTCAGCCCCGACCCGCACGACGTCCTGGCCAAGGCCGACGCGCTGCCGCATGCCGGCGAGGTGGACGTCCGCGCCGACCCGCAACCGGTGCTGGCCGACAGCCTGCACCTGCGCATCCTGGCGACGATGGAGGCCGGCCGGACCTCGCGCTTCGTGGCCGTGCGCCTGCCGGGGCTCGACGCCGTGGCGCACTACTACCTGCGCTACGCCTCGCCGGAGGACTTCGGCGACGTGAGCGACGAGGAGCGCCGCCGCTTCGGCGGCGTGCTCGACGACTACTACGGCGTCCTCGACGCGCTGGTCGGCCGCCTCTACGCCAGCCTGGAGCCCGAGGATCTGGTGATCCTGGTGTCGAGCCACGGCATGGAGCCGCTCACGCCGGTGAAGCGCGTGCTCGAGCGTCTCGTGGGCGATCCGCTCCTCAGCGGCACGCACGAACGCGCGCCCGACGGCTTCGTGATGGCCTTCGGCGCGGCCGTGCGCCCCGGCCGGCCCGAGCGCGGCTCGGTCGCCGACATCGCGCCGACGGTGCTGTACTTCCTGGGCCTGCCCATCGGCCGCGACATGGACGGCCGGGCCCGCACCGACTTCTTCAGCGCCGCGTTCACCTCGACGCGCCCGCTCACCTTCATTCCGGGCTACGGTCGGTAGCGCGGTCCACGCGCCCCCGGCTCTGGACCCGAGGCCGCCGCCCCGCTATACTGCGATCGCTCTTTAACGCGGACCTGTGAGTTCGCAAAGAGGTGAGCATGCTGATACATACGTCCGCCCGAGGCGCGTCCTGCGCCGGTCCGCTCCTGTCCGCGGGTCCTTCCGGTCCCCGGTTCCCGGTTCCTTCTCCCCGCGCCCCGTCAGCTCGTCATCGAGGTCCCGTCATGCCGGTCGTGATGGACGCCGATCGCATCGGCCGCGCCCTCGTGCGCATCGCCCACGAGATCGTCGAGCGCAACCGCGGCGTCGACGGCCTGGCCGTCATCGGCGTCCGCTCCCGCGGCGTGCCGCTGGCCAGGCGCATCGCCGCCGCCCTCGAGCAGATCTCCGGCGGCGACGTGCCGGTGGGCGCGCTCGACATCACGCTCTACCGCGACGACCTGATGCGCCAGACCGTCGGCCCCCAGCCGCTCGTGCGCCGCACCGAGATTCCCTTCTCCATCGACGACCGCGTCATCGTGCTCGTCGACGACGTGCTCTTCACCGGCCGCACGACCCGGGCGGCCCTCGACGCGCTCATCGACTTCGGACGGCCGAAGGCCATCCAGCTCGTGGTGCTGGTCGACCGCGGCCATCGCGAGCTGCCGATCAAGGCCGACTACGTCGGCAAGAACATCCCGACGTCGCGGCGCGAGAACGTCCACGTGAAGCTGACCGACACCGACGGCGCCGACGAAGTGTCGGTGGAAAGCGAAGGCTGACCATGGACGCCCCCGCCCCGGAAGTGGTGCTGCCGGCCCCGTCGCTGCGCCGCAAGGATCTGCTCGGCATCGCCGAGCTCACCCCCGAAGAGATCGTCCTCGTGCTCGACACCGCCGAGGCGATGAAAGAGATCACGCAGCGCCAGATCAAGAAGGTGCCGGCGCTGCGCGGCCGCACGGTGGTGAACCTCTTCTACGAGCCGTCGACCCGCACCCGCACGTCGTTCGAGATCGCCGAGAAGCGCCTCAGCGCCGACACCCTGGGCGTGGCGATTGCGAGCTCGAGTGTCGTCAAGGGCGAGTCGCTCGTGGACACCGCCCGGAACATCGAGGCGATGGGCCCGAGCATGATCGTGCTGCGGCATCCGGCCTCGGGCGCGGCCCACCTGCTGTCGCGCGTGTGCCGGTCGCCGATCATCAACGCCGGCGACGGCTTGCACGAGCATCCCACGCAGGCCCTGCTCGATGCCTTCACCATCCGCGAGCGCAAGGGCCGCATCAGCGGCCTGAAGGTGGCCATCGTCGGCGACCTGCTGCACAGCCGTGTCCTGCGCAGCAATGTCCTGCTGCTGACCAAACTCGGGGCCGAGGTGTGGGTCTGCGGTCCGCCCACGCTGATTCCGCTCGGGCTCGCGCAGATGGGCGTGCACATCACCTCGTCGGTCGAGGCCGCCGTCGAGGGCGCCGACGTGGTGATGATGCTGCGCATCCAGCTCGAACGCATGGAAGGCGGGTTCTTCCCCTCGCTGCGCGAGTACTTCAGCGTCTTCGGCATGACCTCGGCGCGCCTGCAGCGGGCCCGGTCCGACGTGATCGTGATGCACCCGGGCCCCATCAACCGCGGCGTGGAGATTGCCTCGGACGTGGCCGACGGACCTTTCTCGGTGATTCTCGACCAGGTGGCCAACGGCGTGGCCGTGCGGATGGCCGTGCTGTACCTACTTGCCGGCGGCGGAGCAGACAATGAAACGGTTGCTTAAGGGAGCCCGGGTCGTGGACCCGGCCAACGGCGTGGACGGCGCCTACGACGTGTTGATCGATGGCGGCGTCATCGCCAAGGTGGGCCGCGACCTGCCCGTGAGCCTGGCCGACGGCGGCGACGTCGTGGCGCTGACCCCGTCGTTCGTCATCTGCCCCGGTTTCATCGACATGCACGTGCACCTGCGCGAGCCCGGGCAGGAGCACAAGGAGACGGTCGCCACCGGCGTGGCCTCGGCCGTGGCCGGCGGCTTCACCGCCGTGGCCTGCATGCCCAACACCAAGCCGGTCAACGACAACGCCGGCGTCACCGAACTCATCCTGAAGAAGGCCGCCGACGCCGCCCTGGCCCGCGTCTACCCGATTGGCGCGGTGTCGCGCGGACAGGCCGGTGAGCAGCTCGCCGACATCGCCGAGCTGAAGCAGGCCGGCTGCGTCGCGCTCAGCGACGACGGCCACCCCGTGTCGACGGCGCTGCTGGCGCGCCGGGCCATGGAGTACGCCGGGATGTTCGGCATGCCGCTCATCGAGCACTGCGAGGACCCGTCGCTGAAGGGCGAGGGCGTGGTCCACGAAGGCGCCGTGGCCGCCTCGCTCGGGCTCAAGGGCATCCCCGGCATCGCCGAAGCCATCACCGCCGGCCGCGACATCCTGATTGCCGAACTGGTCGGCGGCCACGTGCACGTGGCGCACATGAGCGCGTGGACGACGCTCGAGGCCGTGCGCCAGGGCAAGAGCCGCGGCGTCACGGTGACGTGCGAAGTGGCGCCGCATCACTTCACGCTGACCGACGCGCTGCTGGCCGCGCCGGTGCCCTACGACACCGACACCAAGATGAACCCGCCGCTGCGCGAGCAGCGCGACGTCGACGCCATGCTGGCCGGCATCGCCGACGGCAGCGTCGATGTCCTCGCCACCGACCACGCGCCGCACCATGCCGACGAGAAGAACGTCGAATACGACCGCGCGCCCTTCGGCATCGTCGGCCTCGAGACCGCCATTCCCATCGCTCTCGACAAGCTGGTGCACGCCGGGGTCATCCGCCTGCCCCGGCTGGTCGAGATGATGTCGGTCAATCCCGCCGCCATCCTGAAGGTGCCGGGCGGCAGCCTGGCCGAAGGCGCCGTCGCCGACCTCACCATTCTCGCCCCCGATCTGGCGGTGACCATCGAC
Organism: uncultured Acidobacteriota bacterium; assembly: GCA_963834325.1. Lineage (GTDB taxonomy): Bacteria > Acidobacteriota > Vicinamibacteria > Vicinamibacterales > UBA2999 > CADEFD01. The sequence goes on along the minus strand of CAWIBL010000011.1, from coordinate 249,934 downwards.
CGGCACGCCCTGGTGAGCAAGTCGCACAACACGCCCTATCACGGCTGGACGTTCCGCGGCGCCGCGGCGGCCACCATCGTCGGCGGGCGGGTCGTCTACGTCAACGCGGCCTCCGGGATCGCCCTGACGGCGGAGGCCCGGTGATGGACTCGAAGCGGGACGACATCCGCGCCCGCGCGCTGCAGGACCTGCGCCGCTTCGAGGTGGTGATGGACGGCCACTTCGACTACGGCAACGGCTATCACGGCCGGCTTTATCTGAACCCGCATCAGCTGTTCCGCCATCCGTCCACGATCTGGCGCGTGGCGCAGGACCTGATCGACGTCCTGCCCGCCGGCGTGACCGACACGGTGACGGTGGTGGCCGGCCCGGCCACCGGCGGCGCCCTGCTCGCGCACACCATGGCCGGCCTGCTCGATGGCCGGCGGCCGCTCACGCGCGAGCCCTACTCGTTTGCGCCGCTACATCAGCGCGAACCCGGCGGGGCGGCGGCGTTGTCGCCGTTTTACGCCGGGGTCGTGAAGGGCGCGCGGGTGCTCCTCGTGGACGACGTCCGCAACACCGGTCAGACCTTCCAGCACTGCGCCGGGCTCATCACCGCCGCTGGCGGCACGGTGGTGGCCACGGCCCAGATCGTGGACCGGGGCGAAGCGATGGTGACGCTGGCGGCGCCCAACGTCGCGCTCGTGGAGTATCCCGCGCCCGACAACCACCTGGCCGCGGAGTGCCCGATGTGCGCCGCGGGCATGCCCGTCTCGGCGTTCTGAGCCGGCCCCCTACTTGCGTTTGCCGTTGAAGGTGCCGGTCACCTGGCCGCCGGCCATGGTCACGTCGCCTTTCATCGTGTCCTGCTCGACGATGCCCTTGTAGTTCACGTCGATGGTCTGCCCCTGCGCCTCGACTTCGAAGACAAAGACGATGGCGTTGCCCTTGATCGTCCCCTTGAAGACCGCGTTGCCCAGAGTGCCGGCGTAGGTGCCGGTCAGGGCCTCGCCCTCCTGCTTGAACGAGATGGCCGGGGTGCCCGAGCCCATCCCGGTCTGGACATCGAAGATCCAGTCGCCGGTGACGTCGCCGGCCTGCGCCCGCGCGCCGATGGCCACGGCCAGGAACAGCGCCGCCAGCGCCGGTCTCCCGCGCCGAATGAAGTGTGCCTGCATGAGTCCGCCCTCCAGTCAGGCAGTATCACTCAGGCTCGGAGTAGAATTTCGGCGCCATGACCTTGAATCGCTTCCTCCGCTGGTCCGTGCTCGGCGCGGCGCTGTGCGCCGCCGGACTCGTCGCGGCGGAACAGGCCCCGCCGCCCCCGCCGGCGCTGCGGGCCGAGGCGCCAGCCGGCGCCGTGCCGCCGCCCTGGGCCTATCTGATTGCCACCCCGCTGCCGCCGGGCGCTCCGGCGCCGCCGCCCGAGGACCCGTCGCCGAAGACGCTTGCTGGCAGCACCGTCGCGCTCACCCCGGCGCAGCTCCGCGACCTGTTCAATCCACCCGACTGGCATCCCGGCAACCACCCCGTGCCGCCCGAGGTGGTGGCGCACGGGCGCAAGCCCGACGTGCGCGCCTGCGGCTACTGCCACTACCCGAACGGCCAGGGGCGCCCCGAGAACTCGGCGCTCGTCGGCCTGCCGGCTGAATACCTGGTCCAGCAGATGGCCGACATGCGCAGCGGCCTGCGGCGCAGCGCCGACCCGAACATGCGTCCGCCTGCCGCCATGGTAGCCATCGCCCGAGCCAGCACCGTCGACGAGGACCGCGCCGCCGCCGCCTACTTCGCCTCGTTCCCCTACAAGCCGTGGGTGCGCGTCGTCGAGACGGCCACCGTGCCCCGGAACCGTGTGGCCGGCGGCACGTTCGTGCCCGTGGCCGGCGGCGGCACCGAGCCGATCGCGGGGCGCATCGTCGAGATGCCCGAGGACGTGGCCCGCGCCGACCTGCGCGATTCGACCTCGGGCTTTGTCGCCTACGTGCCCATCGGCAGCATCAAGAAGGGCGAGGCGCTCGTGACCACCGGCGGCAACGGCCGCACCGTGGCCTGCGGCACCTGCCACGGCGCCGACCTGAAGGGCCTGGGCCCGATCCCGCCGCTGGCCGGCCGCTCGCCGAGCTACGCCGTGCGGCAGCTCTTCGATCTGCAGCACGGCACCCGGCGCGGCCCCTGGGCGCCGCTGATGAAGACGGCCGTCGCCAAGCTCACGCTCGACGACATGGTGGCCATTGCCGCCTACGCCGCGTCGCGGCAGCCGTAGCTCCTCCGGGCAAGGCACCTTATGACTTCCCTCAAACTGGCCAACCTGTGGCGCGTCATTCGCGATGTCGATCTCGACGCCATGCGCGCCGCCGCGCGGGCGCCTTTCGAGATCGCACTCGTGTCCGAAGACCCGGCGCTGGGCGCCAAGGTTGCAGCGGCCTTTCGGGGCGGCGACCAGGCCGGGCCGGCGCCGTGGCTAATCACGCTCGATCCGGCGTCGTTCATCGACCGGCCGGCCGTGCCGGTGCTGGCCGTGTTGCTCAGCCAGGAGCCCGAGCTGTCGACGCCGATGCAGGCCGCCGACGCGCACTGTGCCCGCACATCCCTTCCCCGCGCCACCGTTGTCGTCGGACCCTTCGACAAGGCCGCGTTGGCTCCCCGGAACGGCGAGCGGGCGCGGGCTGGCCTGGCCGAGGTGTCGCCGGCCGGAGTGGCGCAGATGGCTGGCGCGCTGGTGGCGCTGGTGTCGGCGGATGAGCGGCTGGCGCTGGGCGCCGTCGTACCGGTCCTTCGTCCAGCCGTCCACGAGTCCATCGTCGAAGACACCGCCAGAGCCAACGCGACGTTCGCCCTGACCACGGGTCTGGCCGAGACGGTGCCGATCTTGACCGCGCCGCTGAACCTGGGCGACATGATCGTGCTCACCAAGAACCAGTTGGTCATGGGCTACCGGATCATGCTGGCCTCCGGCCGCGACGGCGAGCCGAAGACGATGGTGAAAGAAGTGCTGGGCGTGCTCGGCGGCGGGTTGTTGTTCCGGCAGGCGGCGCGCCAGTTGATTGGCATGATTCCCGTCGTCGGCCTGGTGCCCAAGGTGGCGATTGCCTACGGCGGGACCTGGGCGATGGGCCGGGCGCTGAGCGCCTGGGCCACCAGCGGCTCCGCCGTGACCGCCGAGAGCGTCCGCGGCTACTCGACCGAGGGGCTGGCCCGCGGCAGGGCTGCGGCCAAGCAGCTCCTCGCGCAGGTCCGGCAAGTCTCCCCGGCATCGAGCCGCAGCTGGCGGCGGCTGCGCGGGTGGCTGCCGCTGCGGGGCCGCCGCCCCGACGTTCCGTCCGCGGAGGAGTAGGCATCGTGCAGGAGGTCGCCATGGTCCCTCGCCGCGTGAGCGTCGTTTCGGTGTCACTGCTCATCCTCCTGACTGCGACCAGCGCCAGCCCGCAGGGCGCGCCGGAGCCGCCCGGCGGCTGGCCGGTGGTGACCGTGCACGGCGAAACCTGGAACCAGCAACAGTTGCTCCAGCGGAACCTCGGCGGCCGCGACGACCAGACCACGGCCTTCCCGCCGCACCGGGTCATCGGCAACATCTACTACGTCGGCTCCAAGAGCCTGGCGTCGTACCTCATCGCCACGCCGCAGGGCCTCATCCTGATCAACAGCTCGTACGAGCGCAGCGTTCCGGTGATTCAGAAGTCGGTTGAAGCGCTCGGCTTCAAGATGTCGGACATCAAGATCCTGCTCGGCAGCCACGCGCACGGCGACCACATGGAAGGCGACGCCGCGGTGAAGGCGCTGAGCGGCGCCCAGGTGGTGGCCATGGCCGAAGACGTGCCGGCGCTCCAGCGGATGACGCCGGGCGGGAAGCCTCACCCGATCGACCGCGTCATCCACGACGGCGACACGGTCACCCTCGGCGGCACGACGCTCGTCGCGCACCTCACGCCGGGACACTCGCGCGGCTGCACGACGTGGACGCTGAAGGTGGCCGACGGCGGCCGCACGCTCGACGTGGTCATCGTCGGCAGCCTGGGCGTGAACCCTGGCTTCAAGCTGGTGAACAACCCCGAGGCGCCGGCCATCGCCGACGAGTTCCGGCGCGCCTTCAAGACGTCGCGGGCGCTGGAGTGCGACGTGCCGCTGGCCTCGCACCCGGCCATGTACCGAATGGCCGAGAAGCATCAGCGGCTTGCCGGAGGAGGGCCGAATCCGTTCATCGATCCGGCCGGCTACGTCAGAGAGCTGGACTTGACCGAGGCGATGTTCGAGGCGGTGCTGGCGGCGCAGACCAAGATCGCGACGCCCAATGGCGGCGCGCCGGCCGCCGACGACTTGGCGTGGCGGCGCTTCCTCGACTGGCTCAGAGATGCCCCGCCGGCCAACGGCCCGCTCGAGCTCCTGCAGGGCTTTCAGGCCAGCCTGACGGCACAGGGACGCGCCCCCGCCGATGTGGGACGCGAGATGGGCGTCGTGATGCGCTTGATGCGCGAGCGCAACGACGCCTGGCCGCTGATGTTCGATCGCATCTACAAGAGCGCCACGCCGAACTTCGATACCTTGCCCAACGCGCTGCTGATGGCCGCGATCGAAGGGCGCACGCCGGGCCGGGCGCTCGAGATTGGCATGGGCCAGGGACGCAACGCCGTGGGCCTGGCGGTCAAGGGCTGGACGGTGACGGGCTTCGACGTCTCGGCCGAGGGCCTGGCCGTGGCCCGAGCCCAGGCCGCTCGCGCCGGCGTGGCCATCACTGCGATCCAGGCCAGCGACGACACGTTCGATGCCGGCACGAACCAATGGGACCTGATTGCCGTGATCTACGGCCCCGGCTCGATTGCCGACCCCGGCTATGTGGCCCGTCTCCACCGCTCGCTCAAGCCGGGTGGCCTCGTGGTCGTGGAAAGCTTCGCCTCGGATCGGGTCGCGGCGCAGCGGCGGCCGGTCGATATCGATCCCGCCGATCTGCGCCGTGCCTTCTCGGCCTTCCAGATTCTTCGCTTCGAAGACGGCCAGGCCGTCTCCGACTGGGACCCGCAGACGACGCGTCTCGTGCGGATGGTGGCGCAGAAGAAGCCCGACTAGGTCGAGGCCGGTAGCGCCGCCATCAGCGCCTCCATGTCGCGGCTGTCGTTGTAGACGTGCGGGGCCACGCGGATGGCGCTGCCGCGCAACGACACGTGCACCTTGCGGGCGCGGAGCCGTTCCCCGACGCTGGCGATGTCGGCGCCGGCCGGCGCGCGCAGGCCGAAGAGATGCGCGCCGCGCGAGGCGGCGTCTTCGACGCGGTAGCCGAGTTCGCCGACCCGCGCCAGCAGTTCGCGGCTCAGCGTCGCGCAGTAGGCTTGGATGCGCTCCGGCTGCCATTCGAGCACCTGCTCGAGCGCGGCAATGGCCATCGGCATGAGCGCGAAGTTGCTCCGTTCACCGACGTCGTAGCGCACGGCGCCGGCCTGGTAGTCGTCGCGGTAGTTCACCAGGTCCTTGAAGTTCTCGCTGCCGGCCCGGCCAATCCACGTCTCCTCGAGCGGCACGCCGCCGTCGAAGCGCGGTCCCAGGTAGGCGAAGCCCAAGGAATAGGGCCCCATCAGCCACTTGTAGGTGGCGCACACCAGGGCGTCGGGCTGGATGGCGGCGACATCGAAGGGCAGGGCCCCGACCGACTGCGTGCCGTCCACGACCAGCGCCGCGCCGACCTCGCGGGCCCGCCGTCCCACCGCGTCGAGGTCGAACTTCGTGCCGTCGGTCCAGTGCACGTGGCCGAGGGCGACGATGGCGGTGCGCGCGTCGATGGCCTCGAGCAGGCGGGCATTCCACTCGAGCCCGCGGCCCTCGCCGCCATCCGGCGGCCGCACCGCGCGCAGTTCCACCCCGCTGGCGCCGCTCGCCAGCGTCCGCCAGGCATGGACGTTGGCGGGAAACTGCTCGTGCGTGATCACGATGTTCTGGCCGGCCGCCACCGGCAGGTTCCGGGCGGCGACGGCGAGTCCGTAAGAGGCCGCGGGAATGATGGCGATGCGCGCCGGATCGGGTGCATTCACGAGCCGCGCGAAGAGCGCACGGGCCCGGTCGGCCTCGGCGAAGAAGTCGGCGGGCGTCAACCGCGACGGCACGCGCTTGCGCGCCACACCCGCTTGGCCGGCCGCCTCGACCGCGACCGAGAGCGGCGACATGTAAGCGCAGTTCAGGTAGTGCTCGTCTTCGGGAAGAGCGAATTGCGACTTCTGGCAAGTGAGCATCGGAGCATTCTAGCGGCGGCCCCGGCAGGGGGCGAGAGGTTCGGGGGCGGACGTGCATCGGTGCGCGCCGCCGTCGTGGTAGCGTGTGCCGCATGCCCGAGGACCCGCACCCACCGCACCCGCAGGCCTGGCCGGACCTGCCGCTCCAGGCCTGGGCCGACACCTGCGCGACCCTTCACCTGTGGACCCAGATCGTCGGAAAAATCCGCCTCGCGCAGAGCCCGTGGACGAATCACTCGTGGCACGCGCCGCTCTACGTCACCGCCGCGGGTCTTACCACGTCGCCCGTGGCGCACGGCCAGCGCGTGTTCGAGATCGACTTCGATTTCCTGGCCCACGAGCTGATCATCCGCGTGAGCGACGGCAGCCGGCGGACCGTGCCGCTCGTGCCGCAGTCGGTCGCCGCCTTCTACGGCCGGGTGTTGGCCGAACTGGAAGCGCTGGGACTGCCCGTTGCCATCTCGCCCATGCCCAACGAAGTGGCCGACCCGGTGCGCTTCGACCGCGACGAGACGCACGCCGCCTACGACCCTGAATACGCCCGGCGCTTCTGGCGCGTGCTGGCGCAGTCCGACCGCGTCTTCAAGATCTTCCGGGCGCGGTATCTCGGCAAGTGCAGCCCGGTGCATTTCTTCTGGGGCGCCCCCGACCTGGCGGTGACCCGCTTTTCCGGGCGCACCGCGCCCGAGCATCCTGGCGGGGTCCCGAATCTTCCCGACTGGGTGACGCGCGAGGCCTATTCGCACGAAGTCAGCAGCTGCGGCTTCTGGCCCGGCGGCGGCGCGGTCCCGTATCCCGCGTTCTACTCCTACGCGTATCCCGAGCCGCCGGGCTTTGCCACGGCGCCGGTCGCCCCCGCGGCCGCCTTCTACAGTCACGACCTTCACGAGTTCGTCCTGCCCTACGACGCGGTGCGGCTTGCCGCCGACCCGGACGAGACGCTGTTGGCGTTCCTGCAGACCACCTACGAGGCCGCGGCCAATCTCGGGGACTGGGACCGGGCGTCGCTCGAACGGGCGGTGCCATGAGCCACGACACCGTCATCGGCCTCTACGAACGCCACGCCCGCGCCTTCGACCGCGATCGCGGCCGCGGGCTGCAGGAGCAGGCCTGGCTCGATCGCTTCCTCGCGTTCGTGCCGCACGGCGCGACGGTCCTCGACGTGGGCTGCGGCATGGGCGAACCGCTCGCGGCCTACCTGCTCGCCTCGGGACGGCGCGTGGTCGGCGTGGACGCCTCGCCCACGCTCATCGCGCTGTGCCGTGCCCGTTTTCCCCAGAGCGAATGGATCGTGGCCGACATGCGAGGCCTGGCCCTGGATCGCACCTTCGACGGCGTGCTCGCCTGGGACAGCCTCTTCCACCTGACCGCGGACGATCAGCGCGCCATGTTCGCGCGTTTTGCGGCGCACGCCCGGCCGGACGCGCCGCTGCTCTTCACGAGCGGGCCGTCCGCCGGCGAGGCCATCGGCGACTACGAGGGCGAGCCGCTGTATCACGCCAGCCTCGATGCGGCCGAGTACACGCAGGTGCTGGCGGCCCAGGGCTTCACCGTGCGCGCGCACGTCGAGGACGACCGCGCCTGCGGCGGCCACACCGCGTGGTTGGCGACGAAGGGGGCCAGCATCGCCCAGCCCGACTCGCGCGCCCTGGCTTCATGCCCGTGATGACCGCGCTCCGCGCCATCCGCATCGCCATGGTGCTGTGGTCTTTCGGCCCGGCCGCGGTCGAGGCCCAACTGCAGACCGCGCGCGTGGCTGGGGCTGTCGTGACGGCGCAGGGCCGGCCGGTCGCGGGCGCCGTCGTGGTGCTGACCGATCCGCTCGGGGCCGTGCTGCAAACGCGCACGACCGACGCCGCCGGCCGCTTCGCCTTCGCCGAGGTGCCGCCCGGTCGCTTCTCCCTGCGGGCGCAACCGGCCGGCGACGCGCCGTCGGCCTACGTTCCACTCCTGGTCGAGGCCGCCCTGCCCGTCGACGTCACGCTACGGCTGCCGCCGGCGCTGAGCGAAGCGATCCGCGTGGAAGGGCAGCTCGACGCGCCGTCGACGCGCATGGCCATCGCGGGCAGCTCCCTGGCCGCCGTCCCGGGACGCATGCGCGGCCGATCGGTGCAGAATGCCGTCGCGACCCTGCCTGGCTGGGCCACCGAGGACAACGGCCTGCTCCATGCGCGCGGCGTGGACGACGGCTTCCTCTATGTCATCGACGGCGTGCCGGTCTACGAGCGGCTCGACACGCTCACCGGGATGGGTCCGGAGACGAGCGCCCTCGGCTCGATCAACGTCGTCACCGGTTACGTGGCCCCGGAGTTCGGCTACAAGGCCGGCGGCGTCATCGAACTCCAGTCGGCGGCGGTCGCTGACCAGTGGGACGCGACCGGCGACCTCGGCGGCGGCAGCTTCGGCACGATCGACGGTGGCCTGGTGGCGGGCGGCGCCATCGGCCGCGCGCTGCGTGGACGCGCCGGTGCCTCGGCGCAGCGATCGGCGCGCTTCCTCGACCCGGTCCATCCGGACAACCTCCACAACGACGGCGCCTCGCGCACGTTCTTCGGCGCGCTGGAGACGCGCCGCGGCCGCCGCGATCACGTGCGGGCGGGCTGGAGCGTCGGCCGGTCGCACTTCGACGTCCCCAACACCGCCGAGCAGGACCAGGCCGGCCAGGACCAGCGCCAGCGCATCACCCAGGATTCGCTCAACCTATCGTGGCAGCGGGTGTGGTCGGCCCGGGTCGTGACCCACGCCGCCGCCTACCATCGCCGCGGCCACGCCGTGCTCGACCCGGCGGCCATGGCCACGCCGATTAGCGCCACCTCCGACCGCTCCCTCATCCGGACCGGCGTCCTGACCGGCGTGTCGCTCCAACGCGGCGCCCACCTGTTCAAGGCCGGCGTCGAAGGGCAGCAGCTGGCTCTTGACGAAGTCTTCGGGTTCTTCGTCACCGACCAGGACGAGGGCGAAGAGGCCGGGCTGAGCGCGGCGGCGCTGGCCTACGATGCCGACGAGCCGTTTGCCTTCGCCGGGGCCGCGTCGCCGCACCTGTGGTCGTTCTACCTGCAGGACAGCTGGCAGGCCGGGGCGCGGCTCACCATTGCCGCCGGCGTGCGCGCCGACCGCACGCGCGTGCTGCTGCCGCGTCACCAGTTCAGCCCGCGGGCCGGGGTGTCGTATCGCCTCGGTGACGCCACCGTGCTGCGCGGCTCGGTGAGCCGCTTCTTCCAGCCGCCGCAGCCCGAGCATCTGCTGCTGGCCTCGTCGCCGGAAGCTCGCGCGCTGTCGCCGTTTACGGCCGGCCCGGAGGCCGGCGGCGCGGCCGTGGAGCCGGAACGCCAGTGGGCCCTCGAAGCGGGCGCCGAGCACCGCTTCCGGCATTGGCGGCTCGACGGCGCCGCGTGGCGCCGCGACGCGCGCGAAGTGGCGGACCCCAACGTGTTCTTCGGCACCACCGTGGTGTTTCCCAATGCCGTGGCCAGGGGCCGCGCCCACGGCGTGGACGTGCGCGTCGAAGTGCCGCGGTGGCGGGGCTGGTCGGGCTACGCCAGCGGCACGGTGAGCCGGGTGGTGCAGACCGGGCCGGTCACTGGCGGGCTCTTTCTCGAAGACGAAGTGGCCGACTTCGGGCCGGGCGTGGAGTTCGTGCCCGATCACGACCAGCGCGTGGCCCTGGCCGGCGGCGCGTCCTGGGAACACCCGGGGTCGGGCTTCACCGCCTCGGCGGCCGTGCGTTACGAGAGCGGCACGCCGATTTCACGCGACGACGACGACGCCGACGAGCTCCGCGAGCGAGCCGGCGCCGAGTTGGTGGATTTCGATTGCGGGCGCGTGGCGCCGCGCGCGCTCGCCTCACTCAGCGCCGCGGTGCCCATGTTGAAGGCGGCCCGGGCGCACGTGGTGCTGCGCGTGTCGGTCCTGAACCTGTTGGCGCGACGCTACGCCTACAACTTCGGCAACCCGTTCAGCGGCACGCACTTCGGCGCCGGGCGGTCGGCCAGCGTGGCCCTGCAGATCAGCACGAGGCCGGTCACACGCTGAGTACGCGGCGCTCGATTCGCGCCACAATGGCGGCGTGATGCTCCCGGCCGACGGGACCGAGTCCGGCCCCCCGTCCGGTGTCGGGCTCCCGCCGTGGCCGGGCGATTCCCCAGTGGAGGCTCGACGATGAAAATGGTGATCGCGCTTGCCGGCGTCGCCCTGGCGGCGCTGACCCCGACCCGCGCCCAGGCGCAGTCCACCGACGCGCCAGTGAAAGCCATGAAGGTCACCGTGCTCTCGACCATGCTCGTGGGCGGCGCTGGCGAAGGCGTGGGCGAGTGGGGCTTTGCCGCCGTGCTCGACGTCGATGGCCGCCGCTGGCTCATCGACACCGGGGCGCGAGCCGAGACCGTGCTGCGCAACGCGGCCGAGCTGAAGGTGGACCTCTCGGACATCACCGACGTGGTCATCACCCACAATCACGCCGACCACACCGGCGGCCTCATCACGCTGCGGCGCGAGATGGCGAAGAAGAATCCCACGGCGCTGTCGCGGGCCCACGTCGCGCGCGGCATCTTCACCAGCCGGCTCGATGGCAACGGCCGTGAAGGCAACGGGCTCACGCCGATCAAGGCGGAGTACGAAGCGCTCGGCGGCACCTTCGTCGAGTTCGCCGGGCCGACCCGTCTGGCGCCGGGCGTGTGGATGACCGGACCGGTGCCGCGCCTGCATCCCGAGCGCAACTGGAGCCGCACCGGCATGTTGCAGACGCCGGGCGGTCCGGTCGAAGACAACGTGCCCGAGGACTCGTCGATCGTCGTCCAGACCGGCGAGGGCCTCGTGCTGGTCAGCGGCTGCGGCCATGCCGGCATCGTCAACACCGTCGAGTTCGCCCGGAAGGCCGTGAAGAACGAGCCGGTGCACGCCGCCATCGGCGGCTTCCATCTGTTTGCCGCCTCCGACGAGACGCTGGCGTGGACGGCCGGCAAGCTGAAGGACGCGCGCCTCACCTACCTGCTCGGCGCGCATTGCACCGGCATCGAGGCCGTGTTCCGGCTGCGCCAGGCGCTGGGGCTGCCGCGCGCCGCCGCGGTCGTCGGCGCGGTCGGAGCGTCGTTCACGCTCGGGAAGGGCATCGATCCGCGCGCCCTGGCGCAGTAAGCCCAGGATCGATCCGGTCTGACCTAACCGAATTCTGGCCGCGTCGTCCAATCAAGCGATGCACGAAAGCGACCGGGCGGCAATCGCCGCGGTGAATTCGGGCGACCCGCAGGCCTTCCGGGCCCTGGTCGACCGGCACAGCCGCTACGCCCAGCGCGTTGCCTACCGGCTGACCGGCAACGCGGCCGATGCCGAGGATGTCGTGCAGGAGGCATTCCTCAAAGCCTTCCGGCAACTCAGCCGCTTCGAGGCGAGAGCCGACTTCCGGACCTGGATTCACAAGATCACCGTGAACTGCGCCATCGACTTCATTCGCTCCCGGCGGCATCGCGAGACCGCCCACGACCCGGCCGACCTGGAGCGCGGCCTCACCGCCGACGGGCCCGTCAGCCATGGGCCGTCTCCGGACCGCGCGCTGTTCAGCACCGAGATTCACGAGCGGGTCGCCGCCGGGCTCGGCGGGTTGACGCCCCTCGAGCGCGCCGCGTTCATGCTGCGCCACCTCGAAGGGCGATCGATCGACGAGATCGGCTCGGCCCTGGGCCTGAAGACCGAAGCCACCAAGAACAGCGTGTTCCGGGCCGTGCGCAAGATGCGCGTGGCGCTCGAGCCGCTGATGGACACCCGTCATGACTGACCACCTCTCGCACGACGACCTCGTGCTGCACTTCTACGGCGAGGCTGGCGCGGAGGGCGCGCGTCTCGAGGCGCATCTGGACGCCTGCGGCCCGTGCCGCGACGACCTCGCGGCGCTGCAGCACACGCTGGCGCTCGTCGATCGTGCCACCGAGGGCGAGGCCCCGCCCGGCTTCGAGGCCACGATGTGGGCGCGCCTGCAGGCGCAGCTCGAGCGGCCGCAGCCATGGTGGCGCCGGCTGTTTGCCGACGGCCCGGTACGCTGGGCCATGGCCGCCACGCTGGCGGCGGCGCTGCTGGGCGCGTTCCTGGCCGGATGGCTGGCCCGCGAGGTCGTGGCGCCGCCCGCCGCGCCGGAGCACGCCGAGGGTGCCGCGCCCGGGCCGGCGCGCGTGCTGACCGTCGCGGTGGGGCACCACCTGGAGCGCACCCAGATGATGCTGGCCGAGGTGATGAATGCCGGGGATCTGGCCGGCGCCGCGCTGACCGACGACCGGAGCCGGGCCATTGACCTGGTCACCGCCAACCGGCTGTTCCGGCAGAGTGCCGCCCTGGCCGGCGACCAAGCCATCGACGACGTGCTCGACGACCTCGAACGGGTGCTGGTCGAGATCGCCAATGCTCCGGCCGACCTCTCGGCCGCCGAATTCGCGGCGCTGCGTGAGCGCATCGAACGGCGCGGCCTCGTATTCCGGGTTCGAGTGCTCAGCGACCAACTGCGCGTCCGCGAGCACACCGAGCCCGCGCAGTCAGACGAAGGGACTGACATCATGAAGGCAGCCGGCATCATCGGGTTGTGGGTAGGGGCGATGGCGGCGGCACCGCCGGCGCTGGCGCAGCCCGAGAATACGTCCGCGTTCACCGCGGAGTGGCAGGGCAGCCCGGCCCCGGCGGAACGCGACGCGCGGCGGGCGGAACGCGAGCAGCAGCGGGCCCGCGCCGAGGTCGACCGCGCGCGCGACCGGGAGTTGCGCGACTACGAGCGCGCCCAGCGGGCCCTCGAGCGCGACGAATGGGCCGACGCCGCGGCGAAGTTCCAGGCCATCGCCGCCGTCGCCGGCACTCGCGCCGACGCCGCGCTCTACTGGAAGGCCTACGCCCTCGACAAGCTGGGGCAGCGGGCCGAGGCGCTGACGGCCGTGGCCGACCTCACCCGCGCCTATCCCCAGAGCCGCTGGTTGAGCGACGCCCGCGCCCTGGAGGTGCAGGTGCGGCAGCGGGCGGGGCAGTCGGTGCCGCTCGACGCCACCGGCGACGAGGACCTGAAGCTGCTGGCGCTGAATGCGCTGCAGCACTCGTCGCCCGACCAGGCCATTCCCATGCTGCTGCAGATCCTGCAGGGCACGCAGTCGCTGAAACTGAAGGAGCGCGCGCTCTTCGTGCTGGCGCAGAGCCGCTCGCCCGAAGCCCGGAAGGCGCTGGCCGACGTGGCGCGGCAGGGCAACCCCGACCTGCAGCGGCGCGCCATCGACTACCTCGGCGTGCACGGCAGCGCCGACAACCGGCTCGTGCTCGTCGAGGTCTATCGGGCCTCGCCCGACGTGGACGTGAAGCGCCGCGTGTTGCGCGCCTACATGGTCTCGGGTGATCGGGCCCGCGTGCTGGAGGCGGCCACCGGGGAGCAGAACGAGGAACTGCGGGCCGAGGCGGTGCGGCAGCTCGGCGTGATGAACGCTCACGAGGAGCTGTGGCAGCTCTATCAGAAGGAATCGTCCGTGCCGGTGAAGCGCCAGATCCTGCAGGCGATGTTCGTCGGCGGCAACGCCACCCGCCTCATCGAGCTGGCCCGGACCGAGCCGCAACGCCGAACTGCGCCGCGACGGCGGTGCGGAACCTGGGCCTGATGGGCAAGGCCGCGACCGGGGCCGCGCTGGTCGAGCTCTATACGACGCACAAGGATGCCGAGGTGCGCCGCGCCGCCGTGCAGGGCCTGTTCGTGCAGAACAACGCCGAGGCGCTCGTCGGGCTGGCGCGAAAGGAGTCCGATCCGGCCATGAAGAAAGAGCTGGTGCAGCGCCTGTCGATCATGAAGGGCAAGGTCGCCATGGACTACCTCATGGAAGTGCTGGGCAAGTAGGAGGCGTCATGCGATATCTGCTCGGCGGTGGCGTGGCTGGCGATGACCGGGGTGGCGCTCGACGCGCAGTCGCCGGGCCGGCCGGTGGTGTCGAACGGCGAGGTGGTGGAGCGCGCGGCGGCGAGCGGACTGGCGGCGGCCGTCACCCAGATCGCCGCGGGCGTCACCGAGGTGGCGTGGGTCGGCTACGCCGTGCCGGTCGTCGCCGGCGACCACCACATGTGCTGCTGGGGCGGCACCGGCGGCCGATTGCTGCCACGCCTGCGCTCTCGAGCCGCGGGGCCACTCGGATGTCGCGACGCCAGCGGCGCCGTCGCCCGCGCCTCCGGTGCGGCTCGAGCCGGGGGGCACGCTCGTGGTCCTGGCGCGGATCGAGCGCGGACAGGTCGAGCGGATCCGCACGTTCTCCGACACGTGCCGGCTCGATGCCGGCGGCCGCGTCGTGCATTGGCTGACCGGCGTGCGCCCGGCCGATAGCGTGGCCTGGCTCGGCGCCCGCGCCACGACGGCCGAGCCGCGGCGGTTGGCCGACGCGCGCCATGACCGCGCTGGCGCTGCACGCCGAGCCGGCCGCGCTCGACTGGCTGCTCGGCGCGGCGCGCACGGCCGCAGCCACGCGGCGTGCGCGGGCAGGCCCTGTTCTGGCTGTCGCGGCGCGCCGGCCAGCGCGCCGTCGGCGCCATTGTCGAGGCCGTCGACCGCGACCCCGACACCGAGGTGAAGCGCCGGGCCGTGTTCGCGCTCAGCCAGCTTGCCCGCCGACGAGGGCGTGCCGCGCCTCATCCGCGTGGCCCGCACGCATTCGAACCCGGCGGTCCAGAAGCAGGCGTTCTTCTGGCTGGGCCAGTCGCAGGATCCGCGCGCGCTGGCGTTCTTCGCCGAAGTGCTGGGGCGCTAGTCACCGCGGTATCGAGGACGGGCCGGGGCAGCGGCTATACTCGATCGAGCCATCGTGCCCGCCGAGTCCTCCGACATCCTGCCCGGTCTCTACGCCGCGTTCGCTTCGGTCGTGCTGTTCGTGCTCATCACCGCCGTGTTCCTCGGCGCCACGACGACCGCACAAGGCACGCTCGCCGCCGGCGCGCTCGGATCGGGTGCGGTGGGATTCTTCAGCGTCGCGCGCGGCCTGGCCGCTCCCGTGGGCGGCGCCCTCCAGTTCTCGCGTCCCTGGCTGTGGTTCACCGTGTGGGCCGCCGTCGGTCTCTACGACGGCCGCTACCAGCCGATGGTGGCCGCAGCCGGGCTGGCCGTGGCCATGTGCGTGAGCTATCTGCTCGGCGGCGGCCTGGCCGCGTGGCGGCGCCAGCGCTGAGGTCGCGGCCCCTCGGCCGGCGCGACCCCCCGCCGCCCTCGTCGCCGTAGCGACGCGCCCGGCAATCCACTACGATTTACGGGCCATGCGCCGAATGCCGACCCTCGAGCAACGCCTCGACCAGATGCCCGTGAAGATGGATCAGCGGGAGCTGAAGGTGGGCGACCGCTCCGTCACCTACGGCACGCTGGTCCCCAAGACGCCGCCGCCCGAGGGCGGCTATCCGCTCATCGTCGGCCTGCACTACGGCACCACGCAGGAGCCGGGCCTGTCGCCCTACTTCGGTCTCGGCTACGTCGGCCAGCTCGTGTTCCCGGCCCTCGAGGACCTGAACGCGGTCATCATCGCGCCCGATGCGCCCGAAGCAAGCTGGGCGCATCCGGACAGCGAGGCCGCGGTGCTGGCGATGGTCGCCGAGGTGAAGCGCACCCAGAAGGTCGACAGCGCGCGCACCTTGGTGACCGGCTTCAGCATGGGCGGACAGGGCGCCTGGTTCTTCGCCGCGACGCACCCGGAACTCTTCACGGCGGCGATCCCGATGGCCGCGATGCCGGTCACGACCCGCGCCCGTTCGCGCGAAGAACTGCGGGCCGCGGCCGCGGCCGTGCAGAGTGGCACCGAGTGGGCCACGCCGCTCCTGCGCATGCCGCTCTACGTGATTCACAGCAAGGCCGACCAGACCGTGCCAGTCGCTCCGGTGGAAGCCGCGGTGCAGACGCTGAAGGGGCGCGGCGGCAACGTCACGCTCGCGCTCATCGACGACATCCCGCACAGTCTGATCTCGGGCTTCGTCGATCCGCTCGCCGCCGCCGTCCCCTGGATCCGCCAGGTGTGGGAAGCCTAGGCGTGCGAGGGCTGCGACGATGACCCCCGAAGAGTTCCGCCAGCACGGCCACGCCGTGGTCGACTGGATCGCCGACTACCGGGCTCGGCGTGCAGGAGCGGCCGGTGATGGCGCAGACCGCGCCCGGCGAGATCAAGGCGCGCCTGCCGGCGTCGCCGCCCGACCAGCCCGAGCCGTTCGAGGCGCTGCTGCGCCGACCTCGACACCATCGTGGCGCCCGGCCTATCGCACTGGCAGCATCCCGAGTTCTTCGGCTACTTCCCCTGCAACGGCAGCGCTGGCGAGCGTGCTCGGCGACTACGTCAGCACCGGCCTCGGCGTGCTCGGCCTGGCGTGGCAGTCGAGTCCCGCGCTCACCGAGGTCGAGGAGGTGACGACCGACTGGCTGCGCCAGATGGTCGGCCTCTCGAGCGCGTGGGAGCGGCGTCATCCAGGACACCGCCTCCACCAGCACGCTGGTGGCGCTGATCTGCGCGCGCGAACGCGTCACCGACTACGCGCTGGTCCGCGGCGGCCTGCAGGCCGAGCCGCGCGCGCTGGTCGTCTACACCTCGGCGCACGCGCACAGCTCGGTCGACAAGGCGGCGCTGCTCGCCGGCTTCGGCCGCGACAACATCCGCCACGATCGCCGTGCGACGCCGCCTACGCGATGCGCCCCGACGCGCTGGCCGCGGCCATCGCCGAGGATCGCGCGCGCCGGCCGCGTGCCGTGCGCCGTCGTCGCCACGACCGGCACGACGACGACGACCGCGCTCGATCCGGTGCGGGCCGATCGCGGAGGTGATCGCCGGCACGCGGCGTCTGGCTGCACGTGGACGCGGCCATGGCCGGCTCGGCGATGATGCTGCCCGAGTGCCGCTGGATGTGGGACGGCGTCGAGGGCGCCGACTCGCTCGTGCTCAACCCGCACAAGTGGCTGGGCGTGGCCTTCGACTGCTCGGTCTACTACGTGCGCGACCCGCAGCACCTGGTCCGCGTGATGTCGACCAACCCGAGCTACCTGCAGTCGGCCGCCGACGGCCGGGTGAAGAACTACCGCGACTGGGGCATCCCGCTCGGCCGGCGCTTCCGCGCGCTGAAGCTGTGGTTCCTGATCCGCGAGCAGGGCGTGAGCGGCCTGCAGACGCGGCTCCGGCGCGACCTCGAGAACGCCCAGTGGCTGGCCGAGCCAGGTCGCGCGCGACGCCCGGCTGGCGCGTGCTGGCGCCGGTGCCGCTGCAGACGCTGTGCGTGCGCCACGAGCCGCGCGGGGCTGGACGGCGAAGCGCTGGACCGCCACACGCAGGCGTGGGTGATCGCCTCAACCGCTCCGGCGCGGCCTACCTCACGCCGGCGACCCTCGACGGGCGCTGGATGGTGCGGGTGTCGGTCGGCGCCGAGCAGACCGAGCGCCGCCACGTCGAGCGCCTGTGGACCGTGATGCAGCACGAGGTGTCGCGATGAGCACGACCAGAGCAGTCTCCGAGTTCGCCACCGCCGCCCTGCGGGCCCAGCACGTGGCCCGCGGCGTGGCCGAGACGCATCCTTTCTTCGTGTCGCGCGCCGAGGGCACGCGCGTGTGGGACACCGAGGGCCGCGAGTACCTCGACTTCATCGGCGGCATCGGCGTGCTCAACACCGGGCATTGCCATCCCCGCGTGGTCGAGGCCGTAAAACGCCAGCTCGACACCCTGATGCACACCTGCTTCCAGGTGGCCAGCTACGACGGCTACGTGGAGCTGGCGGCGCGGCTCAACGCGCTGGTTGCCGGCGGTCCGAACAAGACGCTCCTGCTGTCGACCGGCGTCGAGGCCACCGAGAACGCCGTGAAGATCGCCCGCGCCCACACCAACCGCCCGGGCGTCATCGCCTTCAACGGCGCCTTCCACGGCCGCACGCTGATGGGCCTGTCGCTGACCGCGTCGAGCACCGGCTACAAGCAGAACTTCGGGCCGTTCGCCTCCGAGATTTACCACACGCCGTTCCCCTACGAGTACCCGCGGCATCACCTCGGCCGCCGCGCTCGAGGGCGCTGCGCTCGCTCTTCGACACGCGGGTCACGCCGGCGCAGGTCGCGGCCATCATCATCGAACCGCAGCTCGGGGAAGGCGGCTTCGTGCCGGCGCCGCTCGAGTTCCTGCGCGAGTTGCGCCGCCTCTGCACCGCGCACGGCATCGTGCTCATCATCGACGAGATCCAGACCGGCTTCGGCCGCACCGGCAAGATGTGGGCCTACGAGCACTACGGCATCGAGCCGGATCTCGTGACCATGGCCAAGAGCCTGGGCGGCGGCCTGCCGCTCTCGGCGGTGGTCGGCCGGGCGGCGATCATGGACGCGCCCACCCCCGGCGGGCTCGGCGGCACCTATGCCGGCAACCCGGTGGCCTGCGCGGCGGCCCTGGCCGTGCTCGACGTCTTCGAGAACGAGCACGTGCTCCAGCAGGCCGAGCGTCAGGCCGGGCAGACCGCCGCGGCGCTGCGGGCCCTGGCGGCGGCGCACCCGCAGATCGGCGACGTGCGCGGCCTCGGCGCGATGATGGCCCTCGAGATCGTCAACCCGGCCGACCAGACGCCGGACATGGCCAGCGCTGGCCGGATCGTCGAGACGGCTCGCGGGCGCGGACTGCTGCTGCTCAAGTCGGGCACCTACAAGAACGTGATCCGCCTGCTGCCGCCGCTCACCACCCCGCCCGAGCAGCTGGCGCGCGGCCTCGACATCCTGGCCGGCGCCTGCCGCGAGGTGTGGGCATGAGCGCGACCTTCGACGTGCAGAACCCCGCCACCGGCCAGCGCGTCCAGAGCGTCGCCAACGCCGGCGCCGCCGAGGCCCGCGTCATGGCCACCAAGGCCATCGAGGCGTTCCCTGGCTGGCGCGACACGACCGCCTACGCGCGCTCGGCCATCCTGCGGAAGTGGTTCAACCTGATGCTTCAGGACGAGGACCGGCTGGCCGAGCTGATGACGCTCGAGATGGGCAAGCCCATCACCGAGTCGCGCGGCGAAGTGAAGTACGCGGCGGCGTTCATCGAGTGGTACGCCGAAGAAGCCAAGCGCGTCTACGGCGAGACGGTGCCCAGCCAGTTCGCGCACAAACGCCTCATGGTCCGGCCGCAGCCGGTTGGTCCCGTGTATGCGATCACGCCGTGGAACTTCCCGGCCGCGATGGTCACGCGCAAGGCCGCGCCGGCGCTGGCCGCCGGCTGCACCGTGGTGCTGAAACCGGCCGAGCAGTCGCCGCTCACGGCCCTCAGGCTCGAGGAACTGTGGCGCGACGCGGGCGGTCCGCCCGACGTGTTCCAGGTGCTCACGACGTCCGACCCTGCCGCCGTGTCGAGCGTCTTCTTCGACGACCCGGCCATCCGCAAGCTGACCTTCACGGGCAGCACCGAAGTCGGGGTGATGCTGGCGGCGCAAGCGGCCCGGACGGTGAAGCGCGTGTCGCTCGAACTGGGCGGGCACGCCCCGTTCCTGGTCTTCGACGACGCCGACGTGGACGCGGCGGTGCGCGAGGTGGCCGGCTCGAAGTTCCGCAACACCGGCCAGACCTGCGTCTGCGCCAACCGCATCTACGTGCAGGCCGGAATCTACGACGCATTTGCCGCCCGGCTCACCGAGGTGGTGAAGGGGTTGCGCGTCGGCGATCCGATGGATGCCGGCACCCACATCGGCCCGCTGGTCGATCAGCAGGGCCACGACAAGGTCGCGGCGCACGTGCAGGACGCGCTCGGCAAGGGCGCGCGCGCGCTGGTCGGCGGCGACTCGCGCGGCGGCCTCTTCTACAATCCGACGGTGCTCGTCGACGTGGCGCCGGGCATGCGCATCCTCCAGGAAGAGACCTTCGGCCCGATCGCCCCGCTCGTGCGCTTCAACGACGACGCCGAGGCGGTGACGGCGGCCAACAGCACGCCCTTCGGCCTGGCGGCCTACCTGTGGACGCGGGACCTGACGCGCGCCTTCCGCGTGTCGGAGGCGCTCGACTTCGGCATCGTCGGCGTGAACGACGGCCTGCCGGCCTCGCCGCAGGCGCCGTTTGGCGGCGTCAAGGCCTCGGGCCTGGGCCGCGAGGGCGGCAAGTGGGGCATCGAGGAGTTCCTGGACCTGAAGTACGTGTCCATCGCCCTCGGGTAAGCGCCGCTATACTCGGAGCTCTCGAGCCGAGGAGGACCCATGCGCACGACCGTGTCCGTTCGCGCCGCCGCGGCGCTGACCATCCTGCTGCTGGCGCAGCTGGCCGTGGGGCTGGCCACCGAACGCTCGGCGGGCGCGATGGCGACCGCCGCGCAGGCGTTCCTCGCCGGTCTCGGCCCCGAGCAGCGCGCCGTGGCGGCCTTCGACTACGCCGCCGACGAGCGACGGCGCTGGCACTTCATTCCCAACGAGATGTTTCCCCGCAAAGGGCTGGCGCTGCGCGCCATGTCGGACGGCCAGCAGGCCGCCGCGCACGCGCTGATGAAGACGGCGCTCAGCCAGAAGGGCTACCTGACAGCCACGGCCATCATCCAGCTCGAGGACACGCTGCGCGCGGTGGAGCGCAGCCAGCGCTTCGCGCGCTCACCGCTCGACTACCAGTTCTCGGTGTTCGGCACCCCGGGGGGACGCGCGCCCTGGGGCTGGCGGGTCGAAGGGCACCACCTGTCGCTGCACTTCTCGGTGGCCAATGGCCACGTCACCGCCACCGCGCCCACTTTCACTGGCGCCAATCCGGCCGAGGTGGCCGGCGGCGCCGCCAAGGGACAACGGGTGCTGGCGCCGCTCGAAGACACCGGCCGCGCGCTCCTGGCGGCGCTCACTGCCGACCAGCGCGTCGCGGCCACGATCGCGACGGGGGCGCCGACCGACATCGTGTCGGGCAACAAGCACGACATCGGCCCGCTCACGCCGGCCGGCCTCGCGGCCGCGGCCATGACGCCGGCGCAGAAGGCGGCCCTCACCGCCGTGATCACGGCCTACGCGTCGCTGCTGGCGGCGGATCTGGCGGCCGACCGAATGGGCCGGATCGAGGCCGCCGGCCTCGATCGCGTCACCTTTGCGTGGGCCGGTCCGATCGAAAAGGGCGCGAAGCATTACTATCGAGTGCAGGGACCGACCTTTCTCATCGAGTACGACAACACGCAGAACGACGGCAACCACATCCACGCCGTGTGGCGCGACTTCGGCCGCGACTTCGGCCCGGACGTGCTGCGTGAACACATCCGCGCCGACCATCCTCACGAGTGATGCGCCAGGGCATCGACGTCAGCGTTCCGGGAGCCACGATATGACCGTTCGCACACTGCTGGGAATTCTCGTGGTGGCCGGCGCCGCCGGCTGCGCGCCCGATGCATCCGCGCCGGCCCCGGCCGACACTGCCGCCGCGAGCCCGGCCCAGGACCCGGAAGCGGCGGCCGAATGGTGGGCGCACGTGAGCTACCTGTCGGGCGACGACATGCGCGGCCGCGAGACCGGGAGCCCCGAACACCGCAAGGCCGCCAACTACGTGGCCGATCAGTTGACCAGGGCCGGCGTGCAGCCGGCCGGGACCAACGGCTTCCTGCAGCCGGTCACGTTCCGCTCGCGCAAGATCGACGAGGCGAACTCGAGCCTCACGATCGTGCGCCGCGGCAAGGAAACGCCGCTCGTCCTCGGCGAGGATGCCGGCTTCAGCATGCGGATCGACCCGGCCCCCAGCGTCGAGGCGCCGCTCGTGTTCGCCGGTCACGGCCTGGTCATCCCCGAAATGGAGCACGACGACTTCGCCGGGCTCGACGTTCAGGGCAAGGTCGTGGTCTACCTTGCCGGCAGCCCCAGGAACGTGCCCGGGGCGCTGAGCGCGCACTACCAGTCGGCGGCGGTCCGCTGGGCGACGCTGAAGCGGCTGGGCGCGATCGGCACGATCGGCGTGGCCAACCCCAAGAGCATGGACGTGCCGTGGGAGCGCTCCTCGCCCAACCGGCTCAACGCGGCCATGGCGTTGGCCGACGCGTCGCTCGACGACGCGGCCGGGCAGCAGGTCTCGGTCACTTACAACCCGGCCCGGGCCGAGCGCTTGTTCGAGGGTTCGGGCCACACCTTCGCCGAGGTCGTGAAGATTGCCGACGAGGGCAAGGCCCTGCCGCATTTCCCGCTGCCGATCTCGATTCGCGCCCGGGTTGCGGTGGACAGCCAGATCGTCGAGTCGCAGAACGTCGCCGGCATCGTGCGCGGCAGCGATCCGGAACTGGCCGACGAGTTCGTGGTCCTGACCGCGCACCTCGACCACGTGGGGCTCGGCGCCGAAATCGACGGCGACGGCATCTACAACGGCACCATGGACAACGCGTCGGGCATCGCCACGCTGCTGGAGGCGGCCGAAGCCATCGCCGACGCCAAGCCGAAGCGCTCGGTGGTGTTCGTGGCCGTCACCGCCGAAGAGAAGGGCCTGCTCGGCTCGCGCTACTACGCGCTCAACCCGACCGTGCCGCGCGACGGCATCGTCGCCAATATCAACATGGACATGTTCCTGCCGCTCTTCCCGCTGAAGATGCTGATGGTGCTCGGCCTCGACGAGTCGGACCTCGGCGACGACGTGCGGGCCGCGGCCACGGCCATGAACGTGGCGGTGCAGGCCGACCCGGAACCGCAGCGCAATCGTTTCACGCGCAGCGACCAGTACAGCTTCATCCGCGAGGGCGTGCCGTCGCTGGCCCTCAAGGTGGGCTACGAGGAAGGCTCGCCGGAGGCCAGGATCGCCGCCGACTGGACGCGCGAGCGCTACCACGCGCCGTCCGACGATCTCGATCAGCCGATGGACCGCGGCGCCGCCGCCGACTTCACCAGGCTCATCGGCGACCTGTGCGTGCGCGTGGCCAACCGCGACGGCCGGCCGCAGTGGCGCGAGACCAGCTTCTTCAAGCGCTTCGCCCGCCCGATGGTGACCGACACCATCGCGGCGCCCCGCCCATGATCAGCAGGCGCTCGGCTACAGCCGCGGCGGTCGCGGCCGCGCTGGCGCTGGCGGGCGGCGGTGCCCTCGAGGCGCAGCCGGCTGCGTCCCGTACGCACCGGCTCGAGGCCACGCCAGCCACCGTGGCCTACGGCTATTACTGGGCCGAAGCCACGCCGGTGTTGCGCGTCGCCTCGGGCGACATCATCGACGTCGATACGCTGCTGACCAACAGCCCCGCCGGCCTGGAGCGCGCCGGCGTGCCGCCGGAGAAGGTGCAGGTCTCGCTCCGGCGCATCGTCGCCGAGGTGACTGGCGAGCGGCGCGGTCCGGGCGGGCACATCCTCACCGGTCCGGTCTACGTCGAGGGCGCCCTGCCCGGCGACGTGCTCGAGGTGAAGATCCTGTCGGTCGACCTGCCGATCGACTACGGCTACAACGGCTGCGCCGGCTTTCTGCCCGAGAACTGCGATCGCGCCGTGCCGCAGAAGATCGTGCCGCTCGATCGCGCGGCGATGACGGCGGAGTTCTTTCCGGGCATCGTCATTCCGCTGAAGCCCTTCTTCGGCAGCATGGGCGTGGCCCCGCCGCCGGAAGTGGGCCGCGTCAGCAGCAATCCGCCGAGCCGCTTTGCCGGCAACATGGACAACCGGGAACTGACCGCCGGCGCCACGCTCTACATCCCGGTGTTCGTGCCGGGCGCGCTCTTTGCCGTGGGCGACGGGCACGCAGCCCAGGGTGACGGGGAAGTGGATCAGACCGGCATCGAGACCTCGCTGCGCGGCCGTCTCCAGCTCACCGTGCGCAAGAACGAGCGCCTCAACTGGCCGCGCGCCGAGACCGCCACCGACTACATCAGCATGGGCGCCGACCCCGACCTGACCGTGGCCACCCGCATCGCCGTCCAGGAGATGATCGACTTCCTGGCCAGCACCCGCGGGCTCACCCGGCACCAGGCCTATCAGCTCGTGAGCGTGGCCGGGCACGTGGCTGTGACCCAGCTGGTCGACAAGCCGACCATGGGCGTGCACGTGAAGCTGCCCAAGAGCATCTTCAAGTAACGCCGCGCTACTTCGCGGTCTTCTTCTTCTCGGCGTAGGCGGCGCGCAGCGCCGTGACCAGACGCTCGTCCACCAGCCCGGGCGGGTTGCCGGCGTAGGTGAGCTTGCGCTCCTTGCGGAACGCGTCCACGGCGGCCACCGTTTCGGCGTCGAACTGGGCGTAGTCCCTGGCGAAGGCGGCCGCGGCGGTGCGAGCCTCGGCCTGCACCTTGTCGGCCTGGGCCGGGTCGGTCTTGCGCAGCTCCTGCAGCTCGCGCGGGTTGGGCGCCTTGGGCGGCTCGGGGAAGGCGGTGAGCGCCGGGCGCCACATGCCAACCGCGTGCAGCATGCGCTTCAGCTCGACCACATCGGGCCCCTCGACCTGCGAGAACGTGCGGTAGCCGAGACGGCGCTGGGTCGTGTAATAGATACGCTTCATCTCGCCGACCGGCTCGGGGTGTTCGCCGACGTCGATGGCGAGCGTGATGAAGTCGTTGCCGCGGCCAGGGTCGTTCGGGTCGGCCACGCGGATGGCGGCCGACTGCAGGTTGCCCCAGCGGCTGTCGCCGCCTTTGGCCTGCCCGGCGTCGAGCGCCAGGATCATCCGTTCGGCCAGCGGCATGCCGGAGCCTTCAGTGGCCTCGAACGTCGTGGCCACTGCCTCGACCACTTCGGGGCCGACCATGATGTTGGCCTGGACCGTGTAATTGAGGCCCTGGCGGCTGCCGGCCCAGGCGTTATTGCCCTGGCCGGTGTGGGCGGCCGAGCGGCCCTTCATGTCGATCATGCCGAGTTGGCGCGACTCGCGGGCCGTATCGGTGGCGAGCAGCTGCTGGATGGCGTCCTTGGGCTCGACGCCCTTGGCCATCAGGTCGAGCCCGCGCACGCCGTACTCGACCATCGTCGAGGCCTGCGTGCATACCGCGCCGATGCCGGCGCGCACCCACGGCACGGCCCGGCCCACAAACGGCACTCGCGTCGTCACCGCCGCCCCGGACTGGCCGGTGGCCGGGTCGATGGCGCACAGCGAGAAGGTCGAATACTGCGGGTCGCCGGCTTCGTCGACGGTCACGCCGTCGGCGGCGCGCCAGGGCGACCGCGCCGCCGGCGCCGTCTGGGCGAAGGCGGGCGCGACGGGCAGCAGGATCAGAGCGGTGAGAGCGGCAACCGGCAGCGTGCGGAACATGGCGTCTCCTGGAGGCGCCATTCTACCGGCTCCGGCCCCGCGGCGCAGGCTAGACTGTGGGCCGTGACCGCCTCGCTGCCGCGTTACATCGCCTTTCTCCGGGCCATCAACGTCGGCGGCCGCATCGTCAAGATGGAGGAGCTGCGCGCCCACTTCGCCGCCGCCGGCTTCAGCGACGTCGAGACCTTCATCGCCAGCGGCAACGTCCTCTTCTCGTCGCCGGCTAGGTCCACGGAGGCGGCCGAGCAGCGGGTCGAGGCTCACCTGAAGAAGGTGCTCGGCTACGAGGTGGCCACGTTCATCCGCACGCCCGGCGAGGTGGCCGCGACAGCCGCGCACGAGCCCTTCCCGGCTCGGGACGTGGCCGCGGCGGGCGCCTACGTGGCCGCGTTCCTGAAGCGTCCCCTCGATGCGGCCGGCAAGAAGGGACTGGCGGCCCTGGCCTCGCCGCACGACCGCTTCGCGGCGGCCGGGCGGGTCGTCTATTGGCTGTCGACGCTCAGGCAGAGCGAGAACCCGCTGACGCTCGTGAAGTTCGAGCGCGCCGTCGGCGGCCCGGCCACGATGCGGGCCATGACCTCGCTGAAGAAGCTGGCGGCC
Source organism: uncultured Acidobacteriota bacterium (assembly GCA_963834325.1). Taxonomy (GTDB): domain Bacteria; phylum Acidobacteriota; class Vicinamibacteria; order Vicinamibacterales; family UBA2999; genus CADEFD01. Next base: position 224,029 of record CAWIBL010000011.1, on the reverse strand, counting down.
AAGCACGGCCCGGCGGCAACGGGCTAGCCGGGCGGGCCGCCGCGACGGCGGTCAGAAGCGGAAGAGGCGATTGACCTTCACCACGAAGGCGCGGTTGCGCAGGCCGGGATAGCCGGACACGGTGGTGTCGCGTTCGTCGGTGTAGACGACGAAGATCTCGCTGCCGGGACGATATTCCCAGCGGAAGCGGACGTTGCTCGAGAAGGTGCGGTCGTTCGAGCTGTACTGCACGAGGGCGCTCAGGAAGCGCAGCGGCGTGAAGGCGTAGTCGACGCGCGCGCGCAGCAGCGAGGTCGTGAAGTCGCCGTCGGGCAGCGTCGCCCGGTTGATGGTCACCGAGGGCTCGACCGAGAACTGCTTCAGCAACGCCACGCGGGCGCTCGTGAACGACAGCGCGGTGAGGTGGCCGTCGTAGAACTGGCCAGCGCGCACAGCCAGGGTCCCCGACGCCCGCCGCTGCTGGCCGAAGGCGTAGCTCGTGTTCACCGACGCGAAGCGGTAGTCGCCCGGCCGGATGCTGACGCCGCGGGCGACCGTGAAGGGCCGCACCAGCAGTTCCTGATCGGCGGTCACATCGACCGTGAGCTGGTCACTGCTCTGGAACTCGGTGAGGAAGCGGGCGTTGTTGCTGCTCGATTCCAGCCGGTGGTTGCGATTGACGAGATATTCGCCGGCGCCCTCGAACAGATAGCGGCGCACGATGGTGCCGCGCTGGCGCGGACTGAAGCGCGCGGCCGCGAAGGTGCGGCCGAAGCCGCGCCGCTGCACGAAGCCCACTTCCGGATAGAAGTTGGCGCCCACATCGAGGTGATCGAGCCGCGCCCCGTAGCGGTCGCCGCCGTACTCGACCCGGGCCTGGTAGCTGTCTTCGTCGCCCTGGCGATTGGGCGATTCACTGCGGGCGTAATAGGCGTTGGCCGTGACGTTGCGGAAGAACGAGAACGCTCCGTCGATGCCGTAGGCCTGGTTGGACCCGGTCACCGTGGGCGAGGTCGAGCGGCTGGTGAAGAGCACGCCGATGTTGCTGCGGCGCAGGACATCGCGGCGCAGACGCACGACCGAGAAGTTCGTCCGCGGGGTGCACGTGCTGTAGGGCGCGGCGCACCGATCGGCGTTCACCCCGGTCGGCGACTCATACCCCGTCTCCATGTTCATCACGCCCACCGCGGTCTTGCCGACGGTGCCGGTGACGCGGGCCCCCGCCATGATCGGGACCTCGCGCCCGTTGTTGAGCCCGATGCGGCGGGTGAAGAAGACCTGCGGCGCGTTGTTGCTGATGCTGGTCTGCCCGCTGAAACCGGCCTGTCCAGAGGCGCGCGCGAATTCGAACGTGCCGCGGCCCTCGAGGAAGAAATCGCGCTTCTCCGGGAAGACCACCGGGAATCGCGTCAGGTTGACCTGTTGCTCATCCACTTCGACCTGCGCGAAGTCGGTGTTGATGGTCAGGTCAGCGGTCATATTGGCGTTGATGCCGTACTTGGCGTCGAGCCCGCCGGTGCCCTTGAAGGCATTGTCGATGGCCGGGGTGCGGATCCGGTCCGAGGTCAGGCGCGAGATGGCGTAGGGCTTCAGCTCGACGTTCTTGGCCGCGGGCGGCAGGTCGAGGCCAACCAGCGTCGCCGCCGCCGAGACCCGGAAAATGCTGGTCACGCCACCGGTCGCGGCCGGCAGGAACGTCAGGTGCGTCCACTCGTTCTTGCGGCGGATGGAACGACGAATCTGGAGGCCCCAGGTCTGGTCCGGCCCCGAGACATAGCGGATCGAGCGGAAAGGGATGGCCATCTCCACCGTCCACCCGCCCTCGAACCGTCCGGTCCGCACGAACCACACCGGGTTCCAGTCCGAGTTGGGATTGCCTTCGTTGGCGACGACCTGGTCGGCCCGCGCTCCGAGCGGGTTGGTGTAGAAGTGGAAGCCGTTGCGGCGATCGTGAAAGGTGTCGAGCAGCGCGCCGAACACGTCGTTCTGCCGCAACTGCGCGGTGTCGCGCCGATACTCGTTGGCGGTCCAGTTCTCGGGCGGGGCCGAATCCCAGCACCGGCACGCCAGGTAGAAGTTGGTGTCGTCGTAGGCCACCCATGCCTCGGTACGCTCGGTGGCCGGCTGGCCCTCGTTGGGAACGGTCTGGAGGAATCCGCCGATTGACTGAACGTCCGTGTAGACCGACTCGTCCAGAACGCCGTCGATGACCAGGGGCTGATCGAGGCGGGTGGCCCGCACCACGACGCGGCCGTTCTCGCCGCGGCTGATTGTCTCGGGGCCGAGCGGCGCCGGTGGATCCGGCGCCCCCGGGAGATTGAACTCCCGCAGCGCCGCCCGGGCCGCGTCCGGGACGTTCTGCGCCGCGGCCGTCCCGGTCAGCCCGAACACGCCGACCAGGACCGCGCCGAGCGCCAGCCACGGCAGGAGCGAGGCACCGCTCCCGCGCGGGTGCCCGGCCGGCAGCGGCCACCTCGCCCTCGGCACTAGCGCAGTTCCGCGAGCACGGCGTCGATCATCTTCTTGGCGTCGCCGAACAGCATCTGGGTATTCGGGCGGAAGAAGAGCGGGTTCTCGACGCCGGCATAGCCGCTGGCCATGCCGCGCTTCATCACGATGCAGGTCTTGGCCTTCCACACCTCGAGCACCGGCATGCCGTAGATGGGGCTGGACGGATCGTCGAGCGCGCCCGGGTTGACGATGTCGTTGGCGCCGATGACCAACACCGCGTCGGTCTCCGGCAGGTCGTCGTTGATCTCGTCCATCTCGAGAACGATGTCGTAGGGCACCTTGGCTTCGGCCAGCAGCACGTTCATGTGACCGGGCAGGCGGCCGGCCACCGGGTGGATGGCAAAGCGCACCGTGGCCCCCTTGTCGATCAGCCGCTTGGTGACCTCGTAGAGCGGATACTGCGCCTGGGCCACGGCCATGCCGTAGCCGGGCACGATCACGATGCTCTTGGCTTCTTCGAGGATGGCCGCGGTCTCGGCCGCGGTCACGCTCGTCACTTCACCCTGCGGCTCGCCGTCGGCCTTGGCCGGCGCCTTGCCCTCGTCGGCGCCGAAGCCGCCGAAGATCACGCTCAGGATGGAGCGGTTCATGGCCGTGCACATGATGTAGCTCAGGATCGCGCCGCTCGAGCCGACGAGCGCGCCGGTGATGATGAGCAGATCGTTGTTCAGCATGAACCCGGCGGCCGCGGCCGCCCAGCCCGAGTAGCTGTTGAGCATCGAGACCACGACCGGCATGTCGGCGCCGCCGATGGCCATCACCAGGTGGATGCCGAGCAGGCCGGCAACGAGCGTCGTGAGGAGCAGCGGCGTGAGCGACGGCGCGCCGACGAACTGGACGGCGAAGAACAGGCACGCCGTCAGGAGGCTGAGGTTCAGCAGGTGCCGGCCGGGCATCAGCAGCGGCTTGCTGCCGATGAGCCCCTGCAGCTTGCCGAAGGCGACGACCGAGCCGGTGAAGGTGACGGCGCCGACGAACACGCCGACGAAGGTCTCGATCTCGTGGATGGTGGCTTCGACGCCGATGTGCACGGCGTTCGGATCGAGCGTGCCGCCGAGGGCGACGAGTACGGCGGCGGCGCCGACGAAACTGTGCAGGATGGCGACCAGTTGCGGCATCGAGGTCATCTCGACGCGTGCCGCCATGACCGCCCCGATGGCCGAACCGACGGCCATGGCCCCAGCCAGTATCGGGTAGCCGCCGGCCCGCGGGCTGAGCGCGGTGGCCACCGCGGCGATGAGCATCCCGGCGATCCCGAAGAGGTTGCCGCGCGCCGCCGTGGCCTGCGCGGCCAGGCCGCTCAGGCTCATGATGAACAGCACACCGGCAACGATGTAAGCGACGGTGACGAGTGATTCAGGCACGGATCGGGGTCCTGGCTAGCGGCGGAACATCCGCAGCATCCGCTGCGTGACCATGAAACCGCCGACGACGTTGATCGTGGCGAGGAGGATCGCGCTGGCGCCGAGCAACGTCATGAGCGAGCCGGGAGGGCCGCCCACCTGGAGCATGCCGCCGACGAGGATGATGCCGCTGATGGCGTTGGTGACGCTCATGAGCGGGGTGTGCAGGGCCGGCGTCACGTTCCAGATCACCTGCCAGCCGATGACCACGGCCAGGGCGAAGACCGTGAAGTGGGACAGGAACTCGCCCGGCGCCACCAGGCCGAGACCGGTGAGCAGCACCGCGGCAACGAGCGCCGCCACCGCCGAACCGAGTCCGCCACCCGAAGCGGTCGCGGCGCCGTGCCCGCCCTTGCCGTGCCCGCCCTTGCCGTGTCCCGCGGCCCTGGCCACGGGCGCGGCGGCGGCCGCCTTCACCGGCGGGGCCGGCAGCGGATCCTTCTTCGGCGGCGGCCACGTGACCCGGCCCAGGTGCACCACCAGGGCCCCGCGCACGACCTCGTCGCCTTCGTCGATCTTGAAGGTCCTGGCTCCGCCCATGTCGGTGAGCAGGTGCACGAGGTTGTTGCCGTAGAGATGACTGGCCGTCGGCGCCAGCCGGCTGGGCAGGTCGGTGTAGCCGATGATGTGCACGCCGTGGGCCTCGACCGCGTGGCCCGGCCGCGTGCACTCGCAGTTGCCGCCGTTCTCGGCCGCCAGGTCGACCACGACCGAGCCGCGCTTCATCGACTTGACCATCTCCTCGGAGATGAGCTTCGGCGCCGGCTTGTTGGGGATGAGCGCGGTGGTGATGATGATGTCGACGTCACGCGCCTGGGCCGCGAACATCGCCATTTCGGCCTTGATGAACGCCGGGCTCATCTCCTTGGCGTAGCCGCCGCCGCCCTCGCCGTCTTCCTCGACGTTGAGTTCGATGAACTCCGCGCCCATGCTCTTGACCTGGTCCTTGACCGCCGCGCGGGTATCGAACGCGCGCACGATGGCCCCCAGGCCGCGGGCCGCGCCGATAGCGGCCAGGCCGGCCACGCCAGCGCCGATGACCAGCACCTTGGCTGCCGGCACCTTGCCGGCGGCGGTCATCTGCCCGGTGAAGAACCGGCCGTAGACGCCGGCCGCTTCGATGACCGCGCGGTAGCCGGCGATGTTGGCCATCGACGACAGCGCGTCCATCTTCTGGGCGCGGCTGATGCGCGGCACCTGGTCGATGGCCAGGGCGTTGACCTGGCGCGCGGCCAGGCGAGCGATCAGCTCCTGGTTCCGGGCCGGCCACAGGAAACTGATGAGCGTGGCCCCGGCCTTGAGCTGGTCGGCCTCGGCGGGGCTCGGCGGCTGCACCTTCAAGAGGACGTCGGCGGCGGCCCAAAGCGCGGAGCTGTCGGCCACGATGGCGGCGCCGGCCTTGATGTAGTCCTCGTCGGCAAACGAGGCGAGGAGGCCGGCGTTGGCTTCCACCCGCACGTCGAAGCCCATGCCCACGAGCTTGGCGGCGGTCTCGGGCGTCGCCGCCACGCGGCGTTCACCTGGCCAGCTTTCTCTCGGAACTGCGAGTACCATGAACGAGACGCCCCTTCACGACGGCCGGATCGGCCTGGCCGGGATGTAATCGGCGCACCATCATATCGGCTTCTCACGCCAACGGAACCAGCCCATGACCCGTGGTTGCCCCGCGCGGCGCGGATCGGCCCTCGCACCGGCCGCCGCCCTTTTCGCCGTCCTCGTGTTCGTCCCCATTCCGGCCCGCGCGCAGGCGGCCCCGGGCGCGGCCTCGCCCGCGGCGGCGCCGCCGGTCGGCGCCCGGATGCTGGCGACCATCGAGGCGTTGACCGGACCGGGCATGGACGGCCGCGGCGCCGGCACGCCCGGAGGCGCCGTGGCCCGGGCCTGGATCGAGGCGCGGCTCGCGGCCATCGGCGTGACGCCGGCCTCCGGCCAGCGCTACGCGCAGCCGTTCTCGTTCACGAGTAAAGCGGGCGAGACGGTGACCGGGACCAATCTGCTGGCGTGGTGCCCGGGCCGCCGCGCCGACGCGCCGGTTCTCGTCGTGTCGGCACACTACGATCATCTCGGCGCGCGCAGCGGCCAGATCTATCCCGGCGCGGACGACAACGCCTCGGGCGTGGCTCTGCTCCTCGTCGTCGCCGAGCGGTGCGCGGCGACGCCGTTTGCGCATCCGGTGCTGCTCGCCGCCTTCGATGCCGAGGAGCACGGCCTGCAGGGCGCCAGGGCGTTCCTGGCCAATCCGCCGGTGCCGGCGTCGCGTCTTGCCCTGGCCGTGAACTTCGACATGGTCGGGCGCAGCCATCGCCGCGAGATCTATGTGGCCGGCCCGGGCCGCTGGCCACGCCTGCTGCCGCTGCTCACGCCGGCCGTGCGGCAACCGGGCATCACCGTGAAGTTCGGCCACGACACCGGCGGCGGGCAGAACGACTGGACGACGCAGTCGGACCACGGCGTCTTCCACGACGCCGGCATCCCGTTTGTCTACTTCGGCGTCGAGGATCACGCCGATTATCACCAGCCTGGCGACACGGCCGACAAGATCGCGCCGGCCTTTCTCGACCGCGTGGCCGCCGTGGTGCTCGCCAGCTTGACGGCGCTCGACCGCGCCCAGGCCTACAAGTAGGCCGGCCGAAGCGAATGGCGCGTTCCCCCAAGGCTGCGGCGCCGTCGCTGATGGCGCTCAAGTCCGGCCTCGACCGGCTCTACGACGGCTTCAACGTCGACCACTCCACGCGCGATCCGATCTGGACCGTGCGGCGGTTCGCCGCGCCCGACGACCAGGAAATCGTCGCCTTCCTGGCCGCGGCGCTGGCCTTCGGACGGGTGCAGAGCGTGATCCAGACGGTGGAAGCGGTGCTCGCGGTGATGGGCCCGTCCCCGGCCGCCTTCGTGCGCGACTTCACGCCGGCTCGCGCCGCGGCCTTCGACGGGCTGGGCCACCGCTGGATCCGCAGCCGCGACCTGGCCGCCCTCACGTGGCAACTGCATCAGATGGTGCGCGATCACGGATCGCTCCAGGCCTTCTTCGCCGCCGGGCACGCGGCCGGGGCCGAATCGGTGGAGGCGGGGCTGGAGTCGTTCTCGCGCCGTGCCATGGCCCTCGACCTGAAGGCCGTCTACGGGCGCGCCAAGCCGGTTCCCGGCGTCGCCTACTTCTTCTCGCGGCCCTCGTCCGGAGGCGCGTGCAAGCGCCTCAACCTGTTTCTCCGCTGGGTCGTGCGTCAGGACCGCGTCGATCTCGGCATCTGGAACGTCGTCCGTCCGGCGCAGCTCGTCGTGCCGCTCGACACGCACATCATCCGGGTGGGACGGTGCCTGCGGATGACCACGCGGGTGAGCCCCGGGTGGCCCATGGCCGTGGACATCACCCGCACGCTGCGGCAACTCGATCCCGACGACCCGGTGCGCTACGACTTCGCGATGTGCCACCTCGGCATGATGGGCGCGTGCGGCTTCGGCTCGACGCACACGAGCGATCAGTGCCCGTTGCACGCGGTGTGCCGGCCCAACGTGACCAGGACGCGCGCATGAGCGGCTCGTTCGTCCGCCGCCCCAAGGCCCTGAAACCGGAACCCCGCGGCGAGGCCGGTGGCCCGGCCTTCAAGAACTACATCACCCCGGCCGGTTTCCGGCGGCTGAACGAGGAGCTCGCCCAGCTGTGGAAGGTCGAGCGCCCGGCCATGGTCACGACCGTGGCCTGGGCCGCCGCCAACGGCGACCGGTCCGAGAACGGCGACTACCTCTACGGCAAGCGGCGGTTGCGCGAGATCGACCGCCGGATCCGGCGGCTCTCGAAGAGCCTGGACAGCGCCGTGGTCGTCGACAACACCACCAAGCGCCACGACCGGGTCTTCTTCGGGGCCACGGTCACCTTCCAGCCCGAGTCGGGCGACGAGCGCGAGGTCACGATTGTCGGCCTCGACGAACTCGATGCCGGCAGCCAGCGCATCTCGTGGCAATCGCCAATGGCCAAGGCGCTGCTCAAGGCCAGGGTCGGCGACGTGGTGACGCTGCGCACCCCGGGCGGGGCCGAGCGTCTCGAGGTCATCGACATCCGCTACGACGCGCTGCCGTAGGCCCGCCAGCGAGCCGCTACGCCGGCCCGGTGAGCCGGCGATACGCGGCCAGCGTGCCTTCGACGAGGTGGTCGACGCCGAACTCCGCGCGCACGCGGGCCCGGCCGGCGTCGCCCATGCGCCGGCGCAGCTCGGGGTCGCCGAGCAGGCGCACCAACGCTTCGGCCAGCGCCTCGGCCTGGCCAGGGGGAACGAGCAGTCCGGTCACGCCGTCGTCCACCGCTTCCGGGATGCCGCCGGCCCGGGTGCCCGCCACCGCCAGGCCCATGGCCATGGCGTCGAGCACGGTCGAACCGAGGCCCTCGGTGAGCGAGCTCATCACGAACAGGTCGGCGCTCTTCGTGAGCGCCAGGACGTCCTCGCGGAAGCCGGCGAGCACGACGTGCTTCTGCAGATCGCGGTCGCGGATCTGGGCCTCGAGCGCGGGCCGCAGTTCGCCCTCGCCGAAGATCACGAGCTGCGCATCGGGCACGCTGCGGCGCACCGCGGCGACGGCGTCGATCAGGAACTTCTGGCCCTTGTGAGGCACGAGCGCGCCGACGTTGACGAGCACCGGGGCCCCCTTCGGGAACCAGAACTCCTGGCCCAGGTCGGCCGCCGGCCCGTTCATGACCTTGTCGACGTCGATGCCGTCGTGCACCACCACGATGCGGCGGCGGGGAATGCCGTCGTCGGCCAGGACGTCGGCAATGGCCCGCGAGGCGGCGATGAAGCCGGCAGCCTGCCGGTACTTCCAGCGCGAGAACGAGTGGCGCTGCAGGTGGAAGTCGACCCGCCGCGACACGACCAGCGTCGGCGTGGCCGGGCCGACCCCGAACGACAGCGCCATCGACGCCATGGCCACGGCATGCGGGTCGTGGGCGTGCACCACGTCGGGCCGGTGCATGGCGATGACCCGGGCCAGCCGCCACGCCGTGGCGATGTCCACCTCCGAGCCCGGGGCGAGCGGCACCAGATCGTCGCCCTCGCTGGCGCGCTGGTAGAGGACGCCCTCCGGATGCGCGACGAGCACGGCCCGGTGGCCGCGCGCGCGCATCCCCATGACGGTCAGGAGGACTTGCTGCTGTCCGCCGCGCCAGGAGCGGGCGGTGTCGATGTGGAGTGCGAACACAGCTCCCACAGCTTGGCGAACTTCACGGCGACGTAGGCGGCGTTCATCAACGAGATGATGAGACCGGGCACGCCGTCGCGGAAGCCGCCACGCAGGACGTAGTTGCGAACGAACGCGGCCGGCGGGTGGAGCGCCAGGTCGGTCCAGCCGGGGGTGCGGCCCCGTTCCCGCATCTCGGCTGCCGCGAGGGTGGAGTAGCGATCCATCGTCTGCACATGGTGCGCGACGTTGCGGTAGGCGAGGTGCTGCAGTTCGCTCGTCAGGTCGACGACCGGCCCGTCGACCCGCACCGATTCGTGGACGTGAGTGCCGGTCCAGCGGCCGCGGCGCCGGTCGTAGAGCCGCAACTGGCGGTCGGGATACCAGTCGGTGGTGCGAATCCACCGGCCCAGGTGAAAGGTGACGCGGGGCACCCGGTAGCCGGCCGCCGGCGGGTCGTGCTGCAGCAGCGCGCGGAGGTCGCGCCCCAGTTCCGGGGAGACGCGTTCATCCGCGTCGATGGAGAGGATCCAGTCGTGGGCGGCGACGGCGGCGGCGTGGTTCTTCTGCGCCACGTAGCCGGGCCACGGGCGCACCTCGACCCGGCTGGTGTAGCGCCGGGCGATGTCGACCGTGGCGTCGGTGCTCTCCGAGTCGACGACGACGATCTCGTCGGCCCAGGCAACCGAGTCGAGCGCGGCCGCCAGATTGGCGGCCTCGTCGCGGGTGATGACCGTGACCGACAGCTTCGGCACGGGCTGAATGTTACGTCAGCCCCGCGCCCCCTCAAACCGGCAGCTCCGGGCTCGGGCGCCCGGCGTGGACGGGCGGCCTACTGCTGCTGGCGCTGCTGACCGTTGCTCGTGCCGGTCGTGACCGTGCCGCTGCCGCTGCCGCCGTTGCCCGAGATGACCGTCACGCCCGCGCCGGTGCCGAGGGGCGCGACCTGCGACGTCTCGTAGTTGACCACCGATTTCAGGTAGTCGATGAGCGCCTGCAGCTCGTTGTTGCGCGCCTGGTTCAGGTCGCGCTGGGCCTGCAGCACGAAGAAGCTGGTGGTCATGCCGGCCTGGAACTTCTTTTCTTCCGCTTCGAGCCGCTTCTCGGCCAGGGCCCGCGACGAACGGGTGGCGTCGACGCGCTTGGCGTTGGTCGTGACCGTGCGGGCGGTTTCCCGCACCTCCGTGGCCACGCGAATCCGCGAAGAGTCGAGCTGCTTGAGCGTCTGCTGGTTCTGCAGCCGAGCGCGCGCGAGAACGGCATCCTGGGGCGATGTGCCGAGCGGGTAGTTCAGCTGAAGGGAGAACGTCCAGGTGGGGAAATCGGCGCCGACGAGATTGCGCAGCACGTCGGTGAAGGGCTTGTTGACGGTGCCGATCGGCTCGCCCGGGAAGCCCGCGCCGCGGATGATCTGGCTGCCGCCGATGCCGGTGGCGCCGTAATCGACCGAGGCGTTCAGCTCGGGCAGCGCCTGGTTGCGCAGGAGGCGGATGGTGACGTCGTTGGCCTCGATGGTCTTCTGCGCCTGCAGGAGGTCGGTGCGCGAGTCGAGCGCGCCGCGCACGGCGCCGTCGATGTCGACCGCCACCGGGGTGAAGGCGGCCGCGTCGGTGGGCACGAGACGCGCGTTCCACTCCTCCAGGGCGCTCGGTCCGTAGACGAGCGCGCGCAGCGCGTCTTCGGCGCGGGCGATGGCGGCTTCGGCGAGGATGACCGCTTCCTCGCGCTGCGCCACTTCGGCGTCGGCCTCGACGATGTCGATGGGCGCCATGATGCCGATCTCGACGCGGGCACGGTTCTCTCTGAGCGAGCGCTGGGCCAGGTCGAGCGAAAGGCGCTGCACCTCGAGGCTGCTGAGGGCGAAGACGAGATCCCAGTAGGCGTTCTTCACCGACCGCGTGGTGCCGGCCACGGCCTCGCGCACCTGCACGTCGGAGAGCTCGCGGTTCTTTTGCGAGACCTGGATCTGCTGCCGGGTGTTGTCGATGCCGAAGTTGCGCAGCAGCGGCTGGGTGAAGTTCAGCGTGAAGGTGGACCCGGTCTGCGGCGAGAAGTTGGTGAAAAGGTTGTTGGTCGTGGCCCGGTAGTTCTCCCAGCCGACGCGGTAGCTCGAGCCCAACCAGGGCAGGTTCGAGCCGAGCCCGAAGTTGTAGGTGGCCTGGGTGTTGGTGACCTTGCTCTGACCGCCGGAGAGGAAGCTGTTGACCGGGCTGTTGCGGTTGTCGCCCTGCAGGAAGCTGGTGACGCTCGGGGCCCAGCCAGCGCGCGCCTGCGCGATGTTGATGTCCTGGATCAGGGGCGCGAACCGCACGACCTCGAGGTCGGCATTCTGCTCGAGGGCCAGTTGCACCGCATCGGTGATGCTCAGGCGCCGTTCGCCCGCCGGGGGGGCGGGAGGTGTCTGGGCGTGAACAGTCGCCGCTCCGAAAACGGACAGGCCGACCAGGGCCATGACCAGTGCCGCGCCTGCCGCCGAACGTCGAATCCCGAACATGTGCTGCGTCTCCCGATTGGTGCGTGTCGAACGAAGGGAAGGCCCCGGCCTCCGTTGAGCAAGATCGCTGCCGCGCGCCATCGCCGCGCCCGGCCCGTCCGCCAGAAGGATAGACGGCCCGGCGGCTGGAAGGGTTCGGCCGGCCGCCTGCTCGCTATACTAACGTCCGATGAACGACACCGACGTCCTGCGCCTGTTCAGAGAATCCGGGGCCCTGCTCGAGGGCCACTTCCGCCTCTCGTCCGGCCTGCACAGCCCGGGCTACCTCCAATGTGCCGTGGTGCTGCAGCACCCGGACCGGGCCGAGGCGCTCGGCGCGGGCATCGCCGACGCCACCCGGGCCTGGGGCGCCACGGTGGTGCTCTCGCCGGCCATGGGCGGCATCGTGATCGGCCAGGAGGTGGGCCGGGCCCTGGGCGTGCGCGCCATCTTCGCCGAACGCACCGACGGCACCCTGGCGCTGCGCCGCGGGTTCAGCCTGTCGCCGGGCGACCGGGTGCTCATCGTCGAGGACGTGCTCACGACCGGCAAGTCCACCCGCGAGACCATCGACGTGGCCGTGGCCGCCGGGGCCGTCGTGGTCGGGGCCGCTTCGATCATGGACCGCAGCGGCGGCAACCACGGGCTCGACGTCCCGTTTGCCGGGCTGTGCCCGATGGTCCTGCCGACCTACCCGCCCGAGTCGTGCCCGCTCTGCGCCGCCGGGCAGCCGGTGACCAAGCCCGGGTCGCGGGGCTGACCGGCCGGCGGGAGAGCACGGCCGTGGCCAGGGGCATCCGCACGTTGCGACTGGTCGTGGCTTATGACGGGGCCGGGTTTGCCGGCTGGCAGCGCCAGGAGGCCCAGCGCACTGTGCAGGGCGACCTCGAACAGGTGCTGAGCGCCATCGAGGGCGCGCCCGTCCACGTCGCCGGCGCCGGGCGCACCGACGCCGGCGTGCACGCGGCCGCGCAGATTGCCAGCGTGCAGTTGTCGGTGGCGATTACGCCCGACCGGCTGGTGCGGGCGTGCAATGCCACGCTCCTGCCCGACGTGCGCGTCCTGGGCGCCGCCGAGGACGACGATCGCTTCCACGCCCGGGCCCAGGCCCGGGGCAAGACCTATCGCTACTACATCTGGAACGCCCCGGTTGGCCAGCCCGCGCTGCGGCCGACGTCGTGGCACGTTCCCCAGCCGCTGGCGCTCGACGCCATGGCGGCGGTGGCGCAGGCCTTCGTCGGCGAGCACGACTTCCGCGCCTTCCAGGCGCAGGGCAGTGACGTCCTGACCACGGTGCGCCGCATCTGGACCTCGACCGTGGCGCCGGAAACGATCTTGCCGGGCTGGTGCGCGCCGGCTCACGGACGCGCGCGCCTGCTGTGCTTCGAGGTGTCGGGCGAGGGCTTCCTGCGCCACATGGTGAGGGTCATGGCCGGCACGCTGGTGTGGGCGGGGCGGGGCCGCTACTCGCCCGGCCAGGTGGCCCTGGCGCTCGCCGGAGCGCCGCGCGACGCGGCCGGACCCACCGCGCCGCCCCACGGCCTGCACCTCTGGCGGGTGCACTACGACACGGAGGGATGACGGCCCGCGCCGCCTCCGGATGACCCGCCCGTCCGGTCGCGAGATCGCAAGATGTGCAGTAATATTTCTCCTTGTCTCAACTGACCGACGTCATGGGACTCGATGAGCTCAAGGCCTGGATACCTCTCGGTGGCGCCGAGGAGGCGCTGCTCCGGCAGGTGATCCCCGGGCGGATTCCGCGTCACGTCGCCATCATCATGGACGGCAACGGGCGCTGGGCCGCGCAACGCCACCTGCCGCGGGTGGAGGGACACCGTGCCGGCATCGATGCCGTACGCGACTCGGTCGAGACGTCGGCGCGCCTCGGGCTCGAGGTGCTCACGCTCTATGCCTTCTCGGTCGAGAACTGGAAGCGTCCGCCCACCGAAGTGAGTGTGCTGATGGGGCTGCTGCGCCGCTACCTGCGGCTCGAGCTCGACACGCTGCTGCGCAACAACATCCGCTTCAAGGCCATCGGCCGGCCCAACGAACTGCCCGACGAGGTTTACCACGAGCTGCTCGACGCCGAGGCGCGCACCAGCCGCAACTCGGGCATGCAGTTCAACATCGCCCTGAACTACGGCGGCCGGGCCGAGATCGTCGACGCAGCGCGACGCGCCATCGAGGCCGGCGTCTCGCCGTCGTCGCTCGACGAGGCGCGCTTCTCCGAGTTCCTCTACACCGCCGGTCAGCCCGACCCCGACCTGCTCATCCGCACGAGCGGCGAGATGCGGGTCAGCAATTTCCTGCTCTGGCAGATTGCCTACGCCGAGATCTGGGTGACCGACACGCTCTGGCCGGACTTCCGTTGCCAGCACCTGCTGGAGGCCGTCGTGGCCTACCAGAAACGCGACCGGCGCTACGGCGGCATCGCGTCGGTGCCGGTGGCTGCCGGCGCCAAGTAGGGGCGCCCCTGTCATGACCCGGGTCCTGAGCGGCGTGGCCATGGCGGCCGCAGCCTTCGCGCTGGTGTGGTGGCTGCCCTCGAACGTGCTGCTCGGCGTGGCGTTCGTCGTCGCCACGCTGGCCTTCTTCGAGTATGCCCGGCTGGTGCGCGCCATCGGCGCCGAGCTCCCGTTCGTGCCGGCTCTGATGGCCACGCTGGCGGCGTGCATCGCCGGGGCGATGCCCCTGGCCTTCGGCCCCGTGGCCTTGCCGGCCTTCGGCCTGGCCCTGCTGGCCGTGGCCGTGTCGCTGATGTGGCGCGGCGTCCACGGCCCGCCGCTGGCCCACGGCGCGGCGGCGGCGATGCTCGCGCCGCTCTACATCGGCCTGCCGCTCGGCGCCCTGGTTGCCATCCATCAGGTCGCGGGCCGCGAGGGCGTGCTCACGCTGGTGGCCGCGGTGGCGGCCAGCGACACGTTCCAGTTCTACTCCGGCCGCACCTTCGGCCGCCGCCCGCTGGCGCCCACCATCAGCCCCAAGAAGACCATCGAAGGCGCCATCGGCGGCTTCGTGCTCGCGCCGCTCGCGCTCGTCGCGCTGGCCCAGTGGTCGCTGCCGGGCGTGCCGCCGCTGGCGGCCTGGGCGGTCGGGATGGGGCTCGTGCTGGCCGGCATCGCCGGCGACCTGTTCGAGTCGGCGCTGAAGCGGGCGGCGGGCGTGAAGGACAGCGCCGACCTGATTCCCGGCCACGGCGGGGTGCTCGACCGCATCGATGCGCTGCTCTTCTGCGCGCCGCTCTTCTACCTGCTCGTGTGGCTCGCATGATCCGGGTGGCCATCCTCGGCGCCACCGGCTCGATCGGCACGAGCGCGCTGGCCGTCGCCGAGGCCCATCCCGGCCGCGTCCGCGTCGTCGGTCTGGCCGCCGCCAGCAACATCGCGGCGATGGCCGCGGCGATGGCCCGCCACCGGCCGGTGGCCGTGTCGATGGCCACCGAGGACGCGCTGCAGCGGCTGAAGGCCGCCGCCGGCGGCCTCCCCGCGGTGGCCGGCATCGGCGACCAGGGCCTGGTGGAGGTGGCCACCCATCCCGACGTGGACCTGGTGCTGTGCGCGTCGTCGGGCACCGCCGCGCTCGAGGCGGTGCTGGCGGCCATCGACGCCGGCAAGACGATCGCGCTGGCCAACAAGGAAGTGCTGGTGATGGCCGGCGGCCTGGTGATGGACCGGGCCCGCGCCAAGGGCGTGGCCATCCTGCCGGTCGACAGCGAGCACAACGCCATCCATCAGTGCCTGCACGGGCACCGCGGCGCCGACGTGCGGCGCCTGATTCTCACCGCCTCGGGCGGGCCGTTCCGCGGCCGCACTCGCGACAGCCTGGCCCGGGTCACGCCGGCCGACGCCCTGCGCCATCCCACCTGGCAGATGGGTCCCAAGATCACCATCGACTCGGCCACCTTGATGAACAAAGGGCTGGAGGTGATCGAGGCGCACTGGCTCTTCGGCGTCAGCGCCGCCCAGATCGACGTGGTCGTCCACCCGCAGTCGATCGTCCATTCGCTCGTCGAGTTTGCCGACGGCTCGATGCTGGCCCAGCTCGGCACGACCGACATGCGCATGCCGATCCAGTACGCCTTCTCGTATCCCGAGCGTTGGGAAGCGTCGGTGCCGTTCCTCGATCTGACCCGCGCCGGGACGCTCGAGTTCCTGGCGCCGGCCTGGGACGAGTTCCCGTGCCTGGGCCTGGCGTTCCGCGCGCTCGAGGCCGACCGCAGCCTGCCGATCGTGCTCAATGCGTCCAACGAGGTCGCGGTGGCGTCTTTCCTGGAGGGGCAGCTCGCCTTCTCGGCCATTCCCGACGTGATCGGGGCGGCCATGGACGCCCACGCGCCGTCGCCGGTGGACACCCTGCCGGCCGTGCGCGCCGTCGATGCCTGGGCCCGCCGTCGCGCGCAGGAACTGGTGCGGGCGGCGGTGGCGAGCGGCGCGCCGCTCGGCTAGGCGGCTGCGCGGCCCGTCGATGAGGCCGGATCGGGCCCGGCGGCGGCCCGGTGCGCCTGCGGTCGCCAGCCGGCGGGTGGGCCGTTGGTTAGAATGCCAGAAGGTCGTTTCTCCGGGAGAGGTAGGATCGTTCGATGCCGACGACACTGCTCGCGTTTGGATTCGTGCTGGGCGTGCTCGTATTCGTGCACGAGCTGGGACACTTCCTGGTGGCCCGGTGGCACGGCGTACGCGTGCTCACGTTCTCGCTCGGCTTCGGGCCGAAGCTGCTCTCGGTCAAGCGCGGCGACACCGAATACTGCCTGAGCCTCATCCCCCTCGGCGGCTACGTCAAGATGGCCGGCGAGAATCCCGACGACAATCCCCAGGGCGCCACCGACGAGTTCCTGTCGAAGAGCAAGTGGCAGCGCTTCCAGATTCTGCTGGCCGGGCCGGCCATGAACATGATTCTGGCCGTGCTCCTCCTGGCCGTCGTGCTGATGCAGGGCGACCGCGTGCTGGCCTTCAGGAGCAAGCCCGCCGTCATTGGCGTGGTGCAGGCCGGCAGCGCCGCGGAAGCCGGCGGCATGCAAGCGGGCGACGAAGTGGTGCGCATCGACGGCCGCGCCGTCTCGACCTGGGACGATCTGGACATGGCGGTCACGTCGAAGCCGGGCTACGACGTCGACTTCGTGGTGCGGCGCGCCGGCCAGGAACGCGCGCTGCGCCTGCGCCCGGCCACGACCAAGCTCACGATCGAATCCGACGCGACCTTCGAGGTGGGCACCATCGGCGTGCTCCCCGACACCTATCCGCTCATCGACGCGGTGAATCCGGGCGATCCGGCCGACAAGGCCGGCTTCCAGCGGGGCGACGTCATCCTGTCGATCGAGGGCGGGCGGATGGTCTACTCGCGGAACGTTTCCGATGCGCTCAAAACGCGCGGCGGCCAGCCCACCACCATCATGGTGCGCCGTGGCGACCAGCAGCTGCCGCTGACCGTCGTCCCCGAGCAGCGCGGCGAGAACGCGATCATCGGCATCACGCTCGGCGCCGAGACCATCTCGTATCAGCCCGGGCCGGTCGAGGCCGTGGGCCTCAGCGTGAAGCGCAACGTGGAGACCGCGGGTCTCATCCTGCGCACCCTCGGCGATCTCTTCACCGGCAGCGCCTCACCCAAGCAGCTCATGGGCCCGGTCGGCATCGCGCAGCTTTCGGGCGCGTCGGCCCGCCAGGGCTGGGTGGAACTCTTCGCCCTGATGGCGTCAATCAGCCTGAATCTCGGTCTGCTGAACCTGCTGCCCATCCCGGTGCTCGACGGCGGCCACATGGCCATCATGGGCCTCGAGACCGTGGCCCGGCGCGACTTCTCGCTGGCGGTCAAGGAGAAGATGCTCTTTGCCGGCTTCGTGCTGCTGATGATGCTGATGGTGACCGTCATCTACAACGACCTGACCCGGGTTGCGTGGATCGAGCGGCTCATGCCCTGGCGCAACTGACCCGGTGCCTCCCGCGCGGGCCCCGCGCGACGCGACTCGCAACGCGCCCTGGCCTCCCGTGCCGGCTCTGTTCGGGAGGCACGCGGCTATTGACAGGCTGAATCAGGAGACCGTAGACTCCTGTTCAGGAGTCCACCCGTGACCGCTCCGTTCCTGCAGTATCCCGCCACCCGCTACCAGCCGGATGCGCCCGCGGATCTGGGCGCGGCCGCGGCCCGCGAGCGCCTCTCGCCGCCGGCCCTGAAGGCCTTCTTCACCATCATGGGGCGGTGGAAGGTGCGCGACGAAGATGCCCGGGCGCTGCTTGGCGGCGTCAGCAACGGCCCGTTCTACGAGATGAAACGCCACCCCGAGCGGGTGCTCGAAGTCGACCGGCTGACGCGCGTCTCCTACCTCATCGGCATCTTCAAGGCGCTGAACATCCTGCACGGCCGGGCCCTCGCCGACGAGTGGGTGCAGCTGCCCAACCGTCATCCGATCTTCGGCGGCGGCACGCCGCTGGCGGTCATGATCCAGGGCGGCCTGCCGGCGCTGCAGACGGTCCGCCGGCTGCTCGACGCGCGGCGTTCCGGATGACGGCGCCGCTGCCGCCGGTCACGCTCGTCAGGCAGTACGACACGCACCGGCTCATCCCGTCGCGCTACCTGCCGGGCGGCGACAGCGTTCTGGCCGACCTCGCCGACGACGACGCTGACCTGCAGGCCATCTTCGAACTCGATGCCGCCACCAACGACCGGTTGCTCGCGGAGAACCACCTCCTGCCCGGCATCGGCCCCGAGGAGCTGGTCTTCGCCGTGCCGCACGCCGCCGTCGTCAACGCCTCGTTCTGCCACGCCAACCCGCTCGGCAGCCGCTTCAGCGGCCCCGACCGCGGCGCCTGGTATGCCGGCTTCGACCTCGAGACGTCGCAGCGCGAGGTGGCGTTCCACAAGGCGGTGCAGCTCGCCGAGGTCGGCCGTCTCGAAGACTCGGTCACCTACGACGACTACCTGGCCGACTTCAGCGCCACCTTCCACGACCTGCGCAGGCGTCACAGCGCGCGTTTCGCGACTGCCTCGACCCGAACAGCTACGAGCCGTCGCAGCGGCTGGCCGAGGCCCTGCTGACCGACGGCTCGCTGGGCGTGGTCTATCCGAGCGTGCGCCACGACGGCGGCACCTGTGTGGCCGCCTTCCGGCCGGCGCTGGTGATGAACGTGCGCAAGGCCCGGACCTACCGCTTCACGTGGACGGGCACGCCCGTGCCCAAGGTGACCATCGAACGCACCGTCGCGTAGAGCGCTGCCGCGTCACCGCCCCCGCCCCTTGGCCGTGACGGCGCTGCGAGCGGACAGCGAGGCCGCTGGCGGACCTGAATTGCTCTCGTCAGTCATTCCAGCTCAGGGTGACGTTGACCTGACTGCGCCCGGCCGACACCGTGACGCGCGGGCTGCGTTCGAACACCGTGTGGCGCCCCACTCGTGCGTAGTCGAGGAGGCCGCCGAGTAGCCCGAGCGCGATGGCGGGCGTTCGGGCGCACCGGAGTCTGGAGGCTCGGTTGGTCGAGCAACCGAACTGGTCGTCCTGACCCGCGAGCGCACCCACGAGCGCTCCGATCAGCGCGCCGTTCCACAACGGGTCGCCGAGCCGATCGATCCGCTCCACATCAACGCCGCTGAGCTGAACGCCGTCGAGGATCAGAACGCCGGACGACACGTCCGTCACCGTGCCTTTGGCCTCGATCCCCGCCGCCGACGTCACGAGCACGTGGTCTCCGGCGCGGAGGCCTCCGGCCGTGAAGTCTTCCTGGCCTGCCGCCGGCGTCGGCAGACACGCCGAGCACAGGCACACGAACGCGACGGTGAACGCCACGGGGTTCATGCGCGCAGTCTACACGTCCGCACGGGCGGTCCTCCGCCGTGACGGGCGCTGCGAGCGGACAGCGAGGCCGCTGGCGGACGGGACATCGACGCAGCCGCACCAGCGGACTCGGCTGACGCGCGCGCGGCCCGACCAACGCTACTTGTGGCGCAGCACCTGTCCGGGGCGGGCGTTGGTGTGCCGGCCCTGGTCGAGCACCACCTGGCCGTTCACGATCACCGTGTCGATGCCGACCGGATAGGCGAACGGCTGCTCGAAGGTGGCCCTGTCGGCCACCGTGGCCGGGTCGAAGATCACGAGGTCGGCCCATTTGCCCGGGGCGATCGATGCCGCGGTCGGGCAGCTGCGCGATCGACGCGGCCAGCGACGTCATCTTGCGCACCGCTTCCTCGAGCGGCAGCACTTTCTCCTCGCGCACGTACTTGCCGAGCACCCGCGGGAAGGTGCCGAAGTTGCGCGGGTGCGGCACGCCCGTGCGCAGCGGTCCCTCGGTGGCGAGGGCCGAGCCGTCGGAGCCGATGGCCACCCAGGGCTGCACCAGCGCCAGCTTCACGTCGTCCTCCGCCATGATGAAGTAGACGCAGCCGACGCTGCCGCGGGTCGCGGCCAACAGGTCGAAGACGAAGTCGAACGGGTCTTTGCCGGCCAGCCTGGCCGCATCGGCCACGCGCATGCCCTCGTACTTGCGGTTGCCGGCATCGTCGGTCGCGTCGCCGCCGCCGCGCGCCGCGGCCAATCGAGGCCAGTTGCACGTTGGCCCAGGTTCCGGCCGACTGGTAGCGGTTGTCCCAGGCCGCGTTGGCATCTTCCATGTCGCGGCGCACGCGGGCGCGGGTGCGCCGGTCCGAGAGGTTCTTCACGAGCGCGTCGGGCCCGCCGTCGAGCACCCACTGCGGCAGCGTGGCGGTGAGGCTGGTGCTGCTGGCCACGTAGGGGTAGATGTCGGCCGTGACCTGCACGCCGCGCGCCCGGGCGGCCTCGACCAGCGCCACGATCTCCTTCATCCGGCCGAAGTTCTGCTGACCGGTGACCTTGACGTGGAAGACGTGCGCCGGCAGCTTGGCCCGCTCGCCGATGGCGATGGCCTCCTCGATGCCTTCGCGCAGGCGCTTGCCGTCGTGGCGCAGGTGCGAGGCGTAGCGTCCGCCCAGGGCGGCCGCGGGGGTGGACAGGGCGACCAACTCGTCCAGGGTGGCAAACGCGTTGGGCGGGTAGATGAGGCCGGTGGAGACGCCGGCGGCGCCCTGCTGCATGGCGGCCGTGACCACCTTCTGCATGGCCGTCATCTCCGCCGGCGTGGGCGGCCGGTTGTCGTTGCCGACGACCAGCTCGCGCACGGTGCCGAGGCCCACGTACGAGAGCAGGTTCACCGCGATGCCCTGCTTCTCGAGAACGGCGAAATAGCCGTTGAAATCGGTCCACGGCTGGTCCTCGGTCGGCGCCTTCTGGGGCGCAACCGAGCCCGATTCGCCGATCACCTCGGTGGTCACGCCCTGGCGGATCTTGCTCTGGGCGTGGCCGTCGATGACGAGCGGCAGGTCGGAATGGGAGTGGAGATCGATGAATCCGGGCGCCACCACGCGACCGCCGGCGTCGATGACGCGGCTGGCCCGCGCGGCCGCAGCGGCCGCTGCGGAAGGCTCCAGCACGGCCGTGACGTGACCGGCGTGCACGGCCACCGCGCCCTCGCGGGCCGGGGCGCCGGTGCCGTCGACGACGCGCGCGTTGATGACCAGGAGGTCGATCGGATCGAGGGGGGCGGCGGGCTGTCCGCAGGCCATGGCGAGGGCCGCGGCGAGCGCGATGGCGCACTGGTCCAGCGTGGTTCGAGGCGGGCATGACGCTACTCCTTCGTCACTCGTGCTTCACACGAGCGGGTGTTCGCACTACTATTTGCGACAGCGTTACTGTCGACGCGTATTCTCGATCGTTCGTACCCAGTCACTCCGGAGAGTGTTGAATGGCAAAGAAAGTCGCTGCTAAGAAGTCGTCGAGCAAGAAGGCCGCCCCCGCCCCGAAGGCGGCCGCGAAGAAGGCCAAGGCCCCTGCCGCCAAGAAGCGGGCGCCGAACGCCGGGTTCATGAAGCCGATGACTCCGAGCGCCGACCTGGCGGCCGTGATTGGCGACAAGCCGATGCCGCGCACGGAAGTCACCAAGAAGATCTGGGAGTACATCAAGAAGAACAAGCTCCAGGACGCGAAGAAGAAGACGAACATCAACGCCGACGCGAAGCTGAAGGTCATCTTCAAGAAGCCGACCGTGTCGATGTTCGAGATGACCAAGCTGGTCAGCGCGCACCTCAAGTAACCCCGACCGACTCGGGCGCGCTACTGGAAGTGCGCCCGAATCGCATCCACCAGCGCCGGAATCGACGGAGTCGCCGGCACGATCGCAGGCGTCACGCCGAGCCGGCGCACCGCCTCGGTGGCGGCCGGTCCCACGGTGGCCACGATCGTGTGGGCCAGCAGATCGGCCGTCTGTTCCTCGCCGTAGAGGGCGGCGAACGAGCGCACGGCGGCGGCGCTCGTGAACGTCACGACGTCGAGGCGGCGCTGCAGCAATTGGCCGTAGACGTCGAGATCGGGATTGTCCTCGGCAGCCAGCGTCTGGAACGACGGCGCGGGCCGCACGTCGGCGCCGACGGCAGTCAGCGCCTCGCCGAGCGTGTCCTTGCTGCCCGCCGCGATCGGCAGCAGCACGCGTTGGCCGGCCAGGCCGTCGCGTCCGCCCATCGCCGCCAGGATGCTGTCCACGCCCTGGCCCTCGGCCACGACATCGACGCGGAGGCCGAAGCGGCTGAGGCGCTCGCTCGTCCCCACGCCTACCGCGCACAGCGTCGGACCGGCCAGGGCCCGCGCATCACGGCCGCGGTCGAAGAGGCGGTGCATGAAGCCGTCCACGCCGCTCACGGTCGTGAACACCAGCCAGTCGTAGCCGGGCACCGCGTCGGCGCCCTCATCGAGCGCGGTGAAGTCGTCGAGCGGGGCGACGCGCAGCACCGGCGCTTCCACGGCCTCGGCGCCCGCGGCCTCGAGCAGTTCCACGAGTTCGATGGCCTGGTGGCGCGAGCGGGTCACGAGCACGCGGCGGCCGAAGAGCGGACGCTGGTCGAACCAGCGCACGTGGTCGCGCAACCCCACGACCTTCCCGACGATGAGCGTGCCCGGGCCGGCCAGCGGCCCCTCGGCCAGGCGCGCGGCGATGTCCTCGATGGTGCCGGCCACCGTGTCCTGCGCAGCCAGCGTGCCCTGCACCACCAGCGCGGCGCGATCGTCGGCGGGGCGGCCATGGTCGGTCAGCGCGGTCAGGACCGCCGCCAGTTCGTCGCGGCCGCCGTAGCACACCAAGCGTGCCGTCGAGCCTGGCCAGGTGCGTCCAGTTGATGCGGGTGCGTTCGCCGTTGCCGGCTTCATGACCGCGCACGATGGTGAGCGTGTCGCCGCCGCCCGGGTAGGTGAGCGGGATGCCGGCGTAGGCGGCAACGCCGAGGACTACCGGCACCCCCGGCACGACTTCGAAGGGAATGCCCTGCTCGTGCAGGAACAGCGCTTCCTCGCCGCCGCGATCGAAGACGAACGGGTCGCCTTGCTTGAGGCGCGCCACGACCTTGCCTTCGCGCGCCTTCTCGGCCAGCAGGAAGCTGATCGCGTCCTGGTCGGTGGCTTCGCGGGCCGGGCGGCCCACGTCGATGCGCTCGGCCCGGCGCGGGGCCAGATCGAGGACGCGCGGGTGCACCGAGTGGTCGTAGATCACGACGTCGGCCGCACCGAGGCAGCGCTCGCCCCGGGCGGTGATGAGACCGGGTGCGCCCGGACCCGTGCCAATCAGATACACCAGCGTCTTCATCGTGGCGCCATTCTATCCCGCGGGCTCGCGTCTGCCGGTCCGCGCCTTCCCGCCCCGGTCCCTGGGTCCTGCTCCCCGATCGCCGTTCGCGCATTGAGGTCGTACTTCATGACGGCGGCGTGACGTCCGCCGCTCACGCGTTCGAGGCCGTAGACCTCGCCGCTCACTCCCGGGCCCTCGGCAAGGACAGCCTCCAAGATGGCGCGGTCGTGGTCGGTCAGCGCCAGGCCCGACGCGGCCACGGTCGGCGGCAGATGGCGGGCATCGCGGGCCCCGACGATCACCCCGGCCACCTGCGGCTGTTCGAGCACCCAGGCGATGGCCACGGCGCCAATCGACGTGTCGTGGCGCCGCGCCACCTCGGCTGCCGCGCCGAGCAGCCGCTGGAAGCGAGCCCAGCCGCCGAACTCGTCGATGATCAAGCGGTACTTGACGAGCGAGCGGTTGGCCAGCTCGGCGGGATCGGCGACGCCGAGATAGCGTTCGGAGAGGAAACCGCCGGCGAGGGCGCCGTAGCAGAGGAGCTGCACCCCGCGCGCCTCGCACAGCCGGCGCATCGTCCCGGCGGGACGGGCGTCGAGCAGCGAGTACTGCACCTGATGCGCCACGATCGGCAGCCCGCCGTCGAGCAGCGCCTGCAGCATCGGCGTGCTGAAGTTGGTGGCGCCGAGGTGACGGATCTTGCCGGCGGCGCGCAGGGCCTCGAGCCAGCCGGCGGTGTCGAGCAGGCCGGGCCGGTCGTAGTCCCACCAGTGGAACTGCACCAGGTCCAGGGTGTCGACGCCGAGGCGCGACAGCGACCGGTCGATGGCGCCCGCCACGTCCGGCCTTGGTGAGCGTCCCGAGGGCGGCCAGGTCGGGCACGTACTTCGTGTGGATCTGCAGGTCGCGCGCCGACCCGCGCTGGCGCACGAAATCGCCGATCAGCGCCTCGACCCCGGTGTAGATGTCGGCGCAATCGAACGTGGTGATCCCGGCGCCGACAAACGCCTGCATGTCGGCCAGGGCGGCAGCGGGAGCCACGGCGCCGTGGCCGCCGGCCAACTGCCAGCCGCCCTTCACCAGCCGCGACACGGTGTAGCCGGGAGCGAGCGCGACGCGAGCGATGGGCGCGGCCATCAGCGGGGCAGCGGCACGGCCGTGACCTCGGCGTGCCGGAAGCGGCGCGGGCCCGTGCGCGTGATGCGGAAACGGGCGCCGCAGTGCGGATCGGGACAGGCCACCTCGGCGTCGGTGGTCATCCAGTCGTGCGGGTGCGTCAGGCGCTGCTTGGCCGGCAGCAGCGGCAAGAGCGCCGCCAGTGCATAGATGGAGAACGTCTGGCCCGGGCCCATCACCAGGTTCTCGCCGTGCACCTCGAACGCGTCGCCGGCGCGGTGGCTGCAGACCATCGGACGGTCGGTGGCGCACGACCTCGACGCGCAGGTCGTACAGCGTGAACTCGTCGTCGGGGTCGGTCGTCATCGGCTCTCCAGCGCGTAGGTACTGATACGCGGCTCATTGGCGCCGCCCGCGACCCGCTCCGCATCCCTGCTGACGTTCCACGGCGGCCTCGCGGGCGCCCTGGCGCCGTTCGGCGTCTTCCTGGCCGGCGTATCGTGGCTCGCGCTCCAGGGGGCTCCCGACGAGCGCGGCTTCTGGCCCGTCCTGCTCGCGGCCCTGACGGCCGGGCTCCTGCTGGCCCGCGACCGCGGCCGCTACGCCGAGACGCTGCTGACCGGCATGGCCACGCCGGTCGTGATGCTGATGATCGTGGCCTGGCTGCTGGCCGGCGCGCTGAGCGGCCTGCTCTCGGCCACGGGCTTCGTCGACGCGCTGGTGTGGGGCGCCCGCGCGCTCGATCTACGCGGCGGCCTCTACGCCGCCGCCGCGTTCCTGGTGTGCGCGCTGGTCTCGACTTCCACCGGCACCAGCTTCGGCACCCTTCTCATCTGCGGGCCCTTGCTCTACCCGGCCGGCGCGGGCGCCGGCACGGAGCCGGCCGTGCTGCTCGGCGCGATTCTGGGCGGATCGACGTTCGGCGACAGCATCTCGCCGATCTCGGACACGACCATCGCCTCGGCCGGCTCGCAGGGCGCCGACATCGGCGGCACCGTGCGCGCGCGCCTCAAGTACGTATTGCCGGCCGGCGCGGTGGCCCTGCTGGCCGCCGTGTGGTTCGGCGCGGCCGACGAGGTCTCGACCGGCGCCGCGGTCGAGGCTGCCGGCAGCGCGCGCGGCCTGCCCATGCTGATCGTGCCCGCGCTCGTCGTGGCGCTGCTGCTGGCGCGCCGTCATCTCGTCGAGGCCTTGCTGTTCGGGCTGCTGGCCGCGGTGACGCTGGCGCTTCCGCTCGGGTTGCTGCGGCCCGCGCAACTGCTCAGCGTCGAGCCCGGGAGCTTTGCCGCCACGAGCGTGCTCATCGACGGACTGGAGCGCGGCGTCGGCGTGTCGGTGTTCACGCTCCTGCTCGTGGGCCTGGTGGCGGGACTCGAGGCGAGCGGCGCGGTGGCGCGGGCCACCAGCGCCACGCGTGGCGCGGCCGGTGCCGCGGGCGCCGAGCTCCGCATCGTGGCCATGCTGACGGTGGCGGTGGTGCTGACCACCCACAGCGTCGTCGGCATCCTGGCGGTCGGCCCCTACGTGGCGAGGCTGGGACGCGCCCATGGGATCAGCGCCTACCGCCGCGCCAACCTGCTCGATGTGACGGCCTGCACCTGGCCGTTCCTGCTGCCGTTCTTCCTGCCCGCCATCCTGGCCTCGAGCGCGTCGGCCTCGGGTGCGGCCGTGGGCCTGCCGCGCATCTCGCCGTTCGACGCCGGCCTCCACAACGCGTATTCGTGGGCGCTGGTGCTGATGCTGGCCGTGGCCGTGGCCACCGGGTACGGCCGGCGGGAGGGCGAGGGCGAGGGGCAGAGCGAGGGAGCGGATGCGAGCGAGGACGCGGGTCAGCGAGGCGAGGGGCCGCGTCGGGGCTAGGAGGCCGGCGCGAAGTAGCCGCGCTTGGTGCGCGCGGTCGTGCCGACCCGGTTCACCTGCACGTTGACCCGCCGCCAGCTGCCGTCGCGCTTCGGGTTCGACGAGGCGTAGCCGAGCGTGTACTGGCTGGCCAGTTCATCGGCGATGACGCCGTAGACGGCGGCGAGATCCTCGGCGCGTTGCGGGAAGAAGGCGCGGCCGCCGGTTTCCTGCGCCAGTTGCCGGAGCACGAACTCGGCCTCGCGAAAGCCCTTGCGAGGAGCCCGTCTCCTTGCGTCTGCAGGCCGATGGTGTAGATGGTCGTGGCCGACCGCTTGGCCAGGTCGAGCACTTCCTCGAAGCTGACGAGGCTCGAGGTGTCTTCGCCGTCCGAGAGCAGCACGACGGCCCGGCGGCGCACGTCGTCTTCGCTCTTCGGCTTGATCTTGGCCAGTTCCTTCAGCGAGATGTAGAGCGCGTTGTGCATCGAGGTCGAGCCGCCCGCCGTGGTCGAGCGGATGGCCTGCTCGAGCGCGGCCGGGTCGCTGGTGAAGTCCTGCAGGATCTCGACCCGGGTATCGAAATCGACGACCTGCGCCAGGTCCTGCGGCCGCAGCTTGCGGGCGAAGCCGACGGCGGCTTCCTGCGTGATGCCCATGCGCTGTTCCATGCTCGCGCTCGTGTCGATGAGGAGCGACAGGGCGATGGGCAGCGTGGAGCGGTTGAAGTAGGTGACCTCCTGCTTGACGCCGTCCTCATAAGCCAGGAAGTCGCTGGCGTCGAGGTCGGTGAGCAAGCGGTTCTGCTGGTCGAGGACAGTGACATTGAGCGAGACCATCTCCACGGCGGCGCGGAAGACCTGGTCGGCGGGCTTGCGGACCTGCGGCGGTGCAGTCTGCGCCGAAGCGGTGATCACCGCCAGAGCGGCGACGGCCGCGGCGCCGGCAGCCGCGGCAAGGAGTGGTCGCGTCATTTCGCCGGCCCCCTGGCCATCGTGCCGTAGGCCACGTGCCCAGGGGCGACGGCGGCAACTTCGAACGTCTCGGGTGGAATCAGGCTCTGCGGGCGCGCGTAGACCACCCGGAACTGATTGGTGAGCGCGCGCGCGAGCTCGGTGAGCACCGGCGCGAACGCCATGCTGCTCAGCACGTCCCGGCGGAAGCCGCCGGTGCCGCTGACCCCGCGATCGAGGAGCATGTCGCGCTGCCGCGCCGGGTCGTCGAAGGTATTCCGGCCGGGCGGCGAGAGCACCACGGCGTGCAGGGCGGCGCCGGACTCCTTGAGGCGCTCGAGCGCCCGCGAATAGTGCAGCGTGCTGTGCTCGATGCTGCCGACGCTGAGGATGACGATGGCGGCCCGCTCGCTCTCGCGTTTCTTCAGGCCGTTCGACGTTTCCAGCACGGCCTCGAGCAGGGTCGCGCCGCTGGCCGGCCGGGAGAAGATGCGCTGCACTCCGGCGCTGAGCGCGGCCGGCGTGCTGGTGTAATCGGTCACGAGCGTGGGCCGTTCGGCCATCGAGATGATCGAGATCGGCCCGAGGTCGCCAAGCGCCAGCACGAACGCGGTCAGCGCGTTGCGGATGTCGGCGATGTGGGGCTCGGCCGCGGTGCTGTTGTCGACGAGCACCGCCACCGGCATCGGCCCGGTGGCGCGGGTGACGCGCAGCACTTCGCGGGCGACGCGATCCTCGCGGATGACGATGTCGCGGGGCGTGAGTTCCTGGAGTGGGGCGCCGGTGGTGCCATCGACGACCGACACGAAGGCCACGTGTTCCCGGGCCTGCGCGCCGAGGCCGGCGGCGCCGGTCAGGCAGAGTATCGACAGCACGGCGGCGAGACGCGCGGTTGGATGAACCATCGTCGGTCGGACCTCGGAGCGCGTGGCAGGCGCCGCAGTTGGGGCCAGTATAGTCCGCGGGACTACACTAGCGGCATGGCCGAGACGCCTAATTCGCGGATGCTCAAGACCATCGGCCAGCTGAGCACCATCGGTCTGGCCTTCGTGCTGGCGCTGGTGATGGGTTTCGGCGCCGGTTTCTGGCTCGACGGCAAGTTCGGCACCAAGCCGTGGTTGTCGTTGCTCGGTTTCGCCGTGGGGCTGGCGGCTGGCGTCCTCAACGTCATCCGGACCATGCAGGCGGTGTCGGCGGGGGAGCGCAGCCTCCAGCGTGACCGCGAGCGCGCCCGCGACGGACCGGGGCAGCCGTGACGCGGCCAGCCGCCGATCAGCAGCTTCGGCGGATCGAACGGGACACCCTGGTCGTGGCGGGGCTGCTGGTGCTCGGGGCGGCGGCGTTGTGGCCGGCGCGTCCCGGCCGCGCCGCCGGCATCGCCGGAGGCCTTCTCCTCATCGCCCTCAGCTACCAGGGGATCAGGCCGGCGTCAACGCCGCGTGGGCGCCGCCGGGCGGTGCCGAACCCGGCGCCGCGGCGGCCTTTGGCAGCTCGCGGCCCCGCCTGGGGTTCGTGAAGTTTTTCACAAGGCATGCTATACTCGCGGTGAGCGCTTACGTTATGATGGCGCGTTTTGAGTTTGACCCGATGGCGATGCTTGCGGGGGTCACGGCCCCGGCAGTCGCCGCCAGTATCGAGTCCGTGCGCATCATGCGCGCACGCTCGGGCGGGTCGCATTCCAGGCTTTCGTAGGAGGCGTGTGTTGAGTACTCGGTCAATCCTGTCCGCGTTCCTGATGTTGCTGGTCGCGGGCCTCGTGTCCCCGGTCTATGCCCAGGATGCCGCTGGCGCCACCAGCATCGTTTTGGTGCAGTGGTCGATCATCACGGCTGGCTTCGCGCTGGCCATCGCGGCTCTCGGTGGAGCGCTCGGTCAGGGCCGTGCGGTTGCGTCCGCTACCGAGGCCATCGCCCGCAATCCCGGCGCGGCCGGTGAGATTCGCGGCGCCTTGATTCTCGGCCTCGTGCTGATTGAATCGCTGGTCATCTACGTCCTCCTCATCTCGCTCATCCTCTTCTTCCTCAAGCCGTTCGGCGGGTAACAGCGGCCGGCGGTTGGGCAGGATTCGAGGGCAAGCCGCGGCGCCGCGGTTTGCCCTCTTTGCTTGTACGCGTGGCGGCGCGCGACCGCCGGGCGGGATGGATTCACAGTGACACGGACGCGGTTCACCGGCCTCGACCTGCTGCTCCTGCTGGTGATCCTGGCATGGGGCACGAACCTGTCGGTCGTGAAGGTGGCGCTGCGCGATTTCCCGGTGCACGCGTTCAATGCGCTGCGCATGATCGTGGCGGCGGTGGCCTTCAGCGTCGTTCTGCTGCGCGCCCAGCCGGCCGACCGCCGCATCGACCGGCGCGACTGGGCCCGGGTCCTGACGCTCGGCCTGGTCGGCGGCACCGTCTACCAGTTGCTGTTCATGAACGGCGTGCCGCGGACGAGCGTGGCCAATTCGGGGCTCATCTTCGGCCTGTCGCCGGTGGTCATCTCGCTGCTCTCGGCCGCGGTCGGCCACGAGCGGCTGACGTGGACGCGCTGGGCCGGCGGCCTGCTCTCGGTGGTCGGGCTCTACTTCGTGGTCGGCGTCGGCGCCAGCCTGTCGGTCAACTCGCTCGTCGGCGACGCCTATGTGTTCCTGGCGATGCTGGGGTGGGCCGTCTATTCGGTGGCGTCGCGGCCGCTCCTTGGGCGTTACTCGCCAACCGTCCTCACCGCCTGGACGTCGGTGGTGGCGGCGCCGTTCTACGTGGCCATCACCCTGCCGTCCATCCTCGCCACCGAGTGGGGCGCGGTGTCGGCGTTGAGCTGGGGCCTCATGCTCTGGTCCTCCACCTTCTGCCTGGTGCTGGCGTATGTCATCTGGTACACCGGCGTGCAGCGGCTGGGCGCGACCCGGACGTCGGCCTACAGCAACCTCATCCCGATCGTGGCGATCGCCGTGGCCTGGGTGTGGCTGGGCGAACCGGTGACCTCGGCGCAAGCGGTCGGGCGCGGCAGCCATCCTGGCCGGGGTGTTCCTGACCCGGCTGTCGCCGGTGGTGCTGCACCCGCTCTCCGGCCGCTTCGAAGCGTAGGCTGGGCTTCCCGGATCTGGGACACGACGGTTCTGTAACGACCGTTCGGTGACATCCGGCGACAAAGTTCATTGCCTTTCGTCCCTCCTTCACGTAACCTGCGACGCTACGGTGGGGGTTCGCCCCAGCGGTGGGCGGCCCCCGTCGTTTTTTCGGTTGTTCGTAATCGGTCACGCGCTGCGCTTCGGGGCGGCTCGCGGCTGTTGAGGATCGGAGAGCAGGCACTGGGCGGCGGCGTGACACCCGCTTCCTCATGTCACGGGACCGGGCCCGGCGCGGCGGCGCCGTGGCCCGGGTCTTCATGCGTTCTTCCATCCTCGTTGCACGGCCCGCTCGAGCTCCCTTTGGGGGAGGTTCGACCGGTTTGTCGTTGTCTCACACGAGATCGGTCGCGTGGCCGGCCTGCCCACAGGTCGCCCCCACGGGCCATTGGAGGATACGAATGAAGCGATGGTTCATCGGGCTGCTGACCGTGGCGCTGGCCGCGGCAACCGCCCCGGGCGCGTTTGCTCAGGGCGGCGGCGCAAGCAGCACGGGTACGATTCAAGGGCGCGTGACCGATGCGCAGGGCGCAGTGCTCCCCGGCGTGACGATCACGGCCACCAGTCCGTCGGCGCTCGGCGCCCAGACGGCCGTCACCTCGGAAACCGGCAACTACCGGTTCCCCGCGCTGCCCCCGGGCACGTGGACGGTGACCTACGAGCTGGCCGGGTTCAACACCGTGCGGCGTGAAGGCATCCAGCTTTCGCTCGGCTTCACGGCGAACCTCAACATCGAACTGGCGCCTGGCCACCCTGCAGGAGACCGTGACCGTCACCGGCGAATCGCCCGTCATCGACACGACGGCCACCCGCATCCAGCAGAACTTCAAGACCGAGCAGCTCCAGTCGATGCCCAACGGCCGCGACATGTGGTCGCTGCTCGCCGTGACCCCGGCCGTGCAGATGACCCGCATCGACGTCGGCGGCAACCGCGCCGGCACGCAGACCGGCTACGCCGCCTACGGCCTCACCGGTCAGGTGCGCGTGCTCATCGAAGGCATCAACACCACCGAAGGCACCGGCGGCGCCGGCTTCTACTTCGACTACTCGTCGCTCGAGGAAGTGTTCCTCGGCACCACCGGCGCAGACGGCCGAGATGCCGAACCCCGGCGTGCAGAGCCAGTTCATCGCCAAGTCGGGCGGCAACCAGTTCTCGGGCGAGGGTTACCTCGACTGGTACAACAACTCCCTCCAGGGCTCGAACCTGCCCGACAACTACATCACCCCGGTGGCGCAGGGTGGCCTCGGCATCCGCGAGGGCAGCAACGAGATCGACAAGTACTACGACACCGCGATCAACACCGGCGGGCCGATCAAGCAGGACAAGCTCTGGTGGTTCGGCACCTACCGCACGCAGAAGAACGCGGTGGCGCAGCCGGCCTTCGCCTTCGACAAGACGTTCGACACCAAGCTGTGGAACGCCGTCGGCAAGCTGACCTACCAGGCCAACCAGAACAACAAGATCATCGGCTACTACCAGTGGGGCCAGAAGTCGCAGCCGAACCGCCTGCTCGGCTGCACCGGCTGCGCTCTACACCTACACGGACCCGGGACAGACCAACCTGCAGGACTCGGGCAGCTGGGTCTACAAGGGCGAATGGAACAGCACGGTCAGCGACAAGGTCTACCTGGAGGCCCGCTTCGGCGACTTCGGCTACTACTTCCCGCTGCTCGACCAACGGCACCGACAACTTCCTGTTCCGCGACACCGGCGCCGCTCACCGTGCTGGCGCTCGGAACGCCGCTGGCAGCTCGACCGCGACCGCAAGCAGTACAACCTGGCCAGCACCTACTTCCTCGACACGGCCACGCATGGGCACCCACACCTTCAAGGCCGGCGTCGAAGTGCTGCGCGAGACGCGGCTGGGAAGGCTACGAGCAGCGCTGGGGCGGCAACGTCGAGCACCTCTACGCCAACGGCGTGAGCAGCTCGGTGTCGTTCGGCTTCCCGTCGGCCACCGGGCGAAGTCGGCAGCCTGAGCGCGCACGACGACCTGACGTCGATTGTCGGCGCTGAACGTGTTCGGCACCTTCATCAACGACACCTGGAACATCGGCAAGCTCACGATGAACATCGGCGTGCGCTACGACAACTACAAGGGCTACCTGCCCGAGCAGAGCCAGGTGGGCGGCACCAACGGGCCCTTCACGCTGGCCAGCCAGACGTTCCAGGAAACCGACATGTACACCTGGAACTCGTTTGCGCCGCGCGTCGGCCTGATCTACGACTTCTCGGGCGAGGGCCGCACGCGTGCATCAAGGCCAACTACGGCCTGTTCTGGCACAATCCCGGCGTGGGTCTGGCCGGCGACGCCAACCCGAACATCGCCGAGAAGTTCGTCACCTACAACTGGAACGACCTGAACGGCGACCGCCGCTTCCAGCTCGGCGAGCAGGGTGCGCTGACCGCCAACCAGACGTCGGGTGCGATCAGCCTGAACCCGGACATCAAGCAGCCCTACACCCACGAGGCCGGGCTGTTCTTCGAACAGCAGCTCACCGACACCCTGGGCGCGCGCGTCGGCTTCGTCTACAAGACCGAAGACGACCTCACCGGCACCACCTATCCCGGCCGCAACGCGCTCAACAACGCCTACAGCGTGCCCTTCAACTTCGTCGATCGCGGCCCCGACAACGTGCTCGGCAGCGGCGACGACGAGAACATCACGCTCTTCGGCATCCCCACCGCCAGACCTCGGCCAGCTTCCCCGTGAACCAGGTGGTCGACAACGTCCCCGGCCGCAAGTCGCGCTACAAGACGTTCGAGGGCTCGCTCAACAAGCGCTTCAGCAACCGCTGGTCGGGTCAGCTCGGCGGCGCCTACACGATGAGCTAGCGACTTCCCCGAGACGGTGGCCAACAGCTTCCCCCGCAACGCCAGCCTGCCCGGTCTCGAAGACCGCACCAACTGGAGCTTCAAGGCGACGGGCCAGCTACGACGGCCCGTGGGGCGTCCGCATCTCGCCGATCCTGCGTCACCAGTCGGGTGTCAACTTCGCGCGCACCATCGCGGTGCCCGGCACGGCCGGCAACGCGTTCCGGCTGACCTTCCCGGCCTCGACCATCTACGCCGAGTCCGCCGACTCGCGCCGCGAAGACAACATCTGGGTCTTCGACACGCGTTTCGAGCGCACCTTCAGCGTCACCGACCGCATCCGCTTCCGTGGCTTCCTGGACTTCTTCAACATCACCAACAGCCACTCGTCGGAAACCATCACCCGGTACGACCGGCGCCAACTTCCTGCGGCCGACCGCCATCCTCGCGCCCTTCACGTCGCGCGTGGGCTTCCGGCTGCTCTGGTAATACGCGGGGTTGAGGCCGGGGGGTAACCCTCCGTCCCCTCCCCAGCCCCGACCCCCACAGTTGGACTCCTGTGGGGGAGTCTCTTAGAGGTGGAAGGCGCGCCGCGCTAGCGGGCTTTCCACCTCTTTTTTGTACAATCCGGCGATGGACCGCGCCGTCACCTACAACTCCTACCTCCGCGTCGACGATCTGCTCGCCCTGCAGCAGCCGCTCTCCGACGGACCGGAGCACGACGAGATGCTCTTCATCGTCATCCACCAGGTCTACGAGCTCTGGTTCAAGGAGATCCTGCACGAACTCGATTACGTGCGCGGCCTCCTCGACGCCAACGAAGCGCACCGCGCGCAGCACACGCTCAAGCGCATCCTCACCATCCTGAAGGTGCTGGTCGCGCAGCTCGACATCCTCGAGACGATGACGCCGCTCGAGTTCCAGTCGTTCCGCGCCCGCCTCGAACAGGCCAGCGGCTTCCAATCAGACCAGTTCCGGCAACTGGAGTTCGTCCTCGGGCGCCGCCACCAGTCGGCCCTCGAGCGCTTTCCCGTCGACAGCCGCGCGCGGCTGGCCCTGGGGGCGAGGATGACCGAGCCGTCGCTGTGGCACAGTTTCCTGGCCTACCTGGCACGCGAGGGCTATCCGGTGCCCGAGGAAGTGCTCACGGTGGATCTCGGCCGCGCCGATTGCGCCGTCGGCGGCGCTGCAGGCCGTGCTCGTGCGCGTCTACCGGACGGACCCGAAGAACTCCGAGATGTGCGAGCGCTTCGTCGACCTCGACGAGGGCGTGCAGGAATGGCGCTATCGCCACGTGAAGATGGTGGAACGCACCATCGGGGTGAAGCCCGGCAGCGGCGGCTCGACCGGCGCCGCCTACCTGCGGACCACCATCGAGCCGGCATTCCCCGATCTGTGGGCCATCCGCGCCCAGCTGTAGGACCCCCAGCCGCCTTGAACCCCCCTGCCATCTGAACGATAATTTCCCCGGCCGGGCCCATTGCACACTTGGATCGTCACCGGCGGCGCCGGATTCATCGGCAGCAATTTCGTCAGGCGGGCGCGGGCGGCCCAAGTGGCCCGTCTCGTCGTCTTCGACAAGCTGACCTACGCCGGCCACCTCGAAAGCCTCGAGGGGGTGCTCGACGGCGTCGACGTCCGCTTCGTCAAGGGCGACATCGCCGACCGCGCCGCGGTGCGCGCGCTGTTTGCCGAGGCTCGCCCCGACGCGGTCGTCAACTTCGCCGCCGAGAGCCACGTCGACCGTTCGATCGACGGGCCAGGCGACTTCGTGCGCACCAACATCAACGGCACCTTCGAGCTGCTCGAAGCCGCCCGCGCGCATCTGCTGGCCGCCGACGAGGCGGCGCGAGCCCGCTTCCGCTTCCTGCACGTCTCGACCGACGAGGTCTACGGATCGCTGGGACCGACGGGAGCGTTCACCGAGACGACGCCCTACGCCCCGAACTCGCCCTACTCGGCCACCAAGGCCGCCGCCGATCACCTGGTGCGCGCCTACCACGAAACCTACGGCCTGCCGACGCTGCTGACCAACTGCTCGAACAACTACGGCCCCTACCAGTTCCCCGAGAAGCTGGTGCCGCTGATGGTGCTCAACGCGCTCGACGGCAAGCCGCTGCCGATCTACGGCGACGGACTGAACCGCCGCGACTGGCTGCATGTCGAACGATCACTGCGACGCCGTCCTGCGCGTGATCGCCGGCGGCCTCCCCGGCGCAGAAGTACAACGTCGGCGGCGACGCCGAGCGCACCAACCTCGAGATGGTCGAGGCGCTGTGCGAGGCGCTGGAACTGGCGGCGCCGGCGGCCGGCAATGCGCGGCTGCGGGCGGCCGGCGCGGCCCGCTATCAGGACCTGCGGGTGTTCGTGAAGGATCGGCCGGGCCACGACCGGCGTTACGCCATCGACGCGTCGAAGATCGCCCGGGAGCTGGGCTTTGCTCCGCGCTACTCCTTCCGCGAAGGACTGAACCAGACCGTGGCGTGGTACATCGCCAACCGCACCTGGTGCGACGCCGTGACCCGCGGCCAGTACGATCGCGAGCGGCTGGGGCTGTCGGCGGCCAAGTCGTGAAGGGCATCATCCTGGCCGGCGGATCCGGCACGCGGCTCTATCCCGTCACGCTGGCGGTGTCCAAGCAGCTCGTGCCGATCTACGACAAGCCGATGATCTACCACCCGCTCACGGCGCTGATGCTGGCGGGCATCCGCGACATCCTGGTCATCACCACCCCCGAGGATCAGCCGGCCTTCCAGCGCCTCCTCGGCGACGGCGCGCAGTGGGGCATCTCGCTTGGCTACGCCTCGCAGCCCCGGCCCGAAGGGCTGGCGCAGGCCTTCCTCATCGGCCGCGAGTTCGTGGCCGGCGAGCGCGTCGCGCTGGCCCTCGGCGACAACATCTTCTACGGCGACAGCTTCCCGGCCGACTTGCAGCGCGCGGCGCAACGCCAACGCGGCGCCTCGGTCTTCGCTTATCGCGTCGCCGACCCGGAGCGCTACGGCGTGGTGTCGTTCGACGCCCAGGGGCGCGCCGCCAGCCTCGAAGAGAAGCCCACGACGCCCAAGTCGAAGTACGCCGTGACCGGCCTCTACTTCTACGACGAGCGGGTGTGCGACATCGCCGCCGCCCTGAAGCCCTCGCCGCGCGGCGAACTCGAGATCACCGACGTGAACCGGCAGTACCTCGAGTGGGGGGAACTGAACGTCGAGATCCTGGGCCGCGGCATGGCCTGGCTCGACACCGGCACCCACGAAGCGACGTTGCAGGCGTCGATGTTCATCCAGGCCATCCAGGAGCGGCAGGGCCTGAAGATCGCCTGCCCCGAGGAAGTCGCCTACCGCATGGGCTTCGTGGACGCCGACGCGGTGCGCAAGGCCGGTGAGCTGATGGCCAAGAACGAGTACGGGCAGTACCTGCTCCGGCTCCTCGAATCGTGAGCCGCGGCCCCGCGATGACGGTCACCGATACCCCATTGGCAGGCGTGAAGGTGGTGCAGCCGGTGGTGCACCGCGACGCGCGCGGGTTCTTCCTCGAGACCTACCAGCAGCCGCGTTATGCCGCCGCCGGGATGCGCGCGACCTTCGTGCAGGACAACCACTCTTGTTCGGTCCAGGGCACCGTGCGCGGCCTGCACATGCAGGTCACCGCCCTCCAGGCCAAGCTGGTGCGGGTCCTGTCGGGTGAGATCTTCGACGTGGCCGTGGACGCCCGGGTCGGGTCGCCGACCTTTGCGCAGTGGTTCGGCGTGCGCCTCGACGGGGTCAGCCACCGGCAGCTGTTCGTGCCGGAGGGCTTCGCGCACGGGTTCGCCGTGCTCTCGGAGACGGCCGAGGTCGAGTACAAGTGCAGCGCGTTCTACGACCCGCGCGACGAGATCGCCATCCGCTTCGACGACCCGGCCATCGGCGTGGCCTGGCCGGTGGATGCGCCGCTCCTGTCGCCGCGCGATGCGGCGGCGCCGCGGCTTGAAGACGTGCAGGACCGCTTGCCTCGGTTCTGATATCCAAGCTGCCGCCACGCGTCTGGTCGTCGAGAAGGCCGCGGGCGTTGAAGTGCTATATCATTTTGCCTGGGCGGGCCGGTTGAGGTCACCCAGTTCACATGGGGCTTCCTTTGAACGGTGGACGGATTCAAGCAGTGTATTGCGGCCAAGCCGCAGGGTTCGAGGCGGTCCGAAACGTTCTTCTCGGGGTTGCCAACGTCGAGTCGGTTCCGGAGGATCGCGTCTCGCTGGAGCGAGCTTTGGCCGGCGCGCACGTCTATTTCGCGACACTGAAAGTGCGCCTCGATCGCTCTCTGATAGACGCGGCACCACATCTGCGCTTCGTAGCGTCACCGACCACGGGTTCCGACCACGTCGACATCGAGGCGTTGTCGGCGCGAGGCATCGCGTTTGCGTGC
Source organism: uncultured Acidobacteriota bacterium (assembly GCA_963834325.1). Classification (GTDB taxonomy): domain Bacteria; phylum Acidobacteriota; class Vicinamibacteria; order Vicinamibacterales; family UBA2999; genus CADEFD01. The sequence continues at coordinate 186,654 of CAWIBL010000011.1, read as the reverse complement.
CTGAAGGGCGAACGCACGTTTCTCAACACCATCACCCCCACCGCGGAACTCGCGTTCCTCCATATCCTTGCCGGCTGTCGGAAGTTGCGGGCCGCGATAGCTCAGCCGCTCGCCGGTGAGTGGAACAGCCAGGGCGTCGCGGGCTCCATCTTGTACGGGAAGACCCTGGGTATTGTCGGCGTCGGGCGCCTCGGCACCTGGATGGCCAGATATGGTCATGCGTTCGGCATGACCGTGATCGGGTGCGATCCGGTGGCGACTCAGTGGCCCGAGGGCGTCGAACGCGTGGAACTCGGTGAGCTGATGACGCGATCCGACATCGTCACGCTACATGTGCACCTCTCTGACGACACACGCCGCATGATCGGCCCATCTCAGTTGGCTCTGCTGAAGCCTACGGCCATCCTCGTAAACACCTCCCGGGGGGCCATCGTCGACGAAGCCGCGGTGCTCGAGGCACTCGAGGCCGGCCGCCTGGCGCACTACGGGTGTGACGTGCTCGAGGGCGAAACGGATGGCCCCATCGCTGACCACCCGATCGTGCGCTATGCGCACGATCACTCGAACGTCCTCATCACGCCCCATGTCGGCGGCGTCAGCCCTGATGCGATCCGGCGCACGGCCGAGTTCATGGCGCAGAAGGTCGCGGAGTTCCTGCGGTCATGAAGGCGTATCCGATACAAGAGGCGGCAGACCTCAAGCGGCACGGCGTGCGCCACCTGTTCGGCGTGGCCGGCAGTGGCACCTCTTATGAGGTTGTCGATGCCTGTGAACACGCCGGCGTGCCATTCGTGCTGACCGCCCACGAAGGCGCCGCGGTGATGATGGCCGGCGCGGCGGCATTCGTCACGGGTGGACTGGGCGCCGCGATCTCCATCAAAGGACCTGGCGTCGCGAATCTGGCGGCGGGGCTCGCGTTGGCGCGCTTCGAGCAACAGCCCGTCGTGAGTATTGCGGAAGCGTATGCGCCCGACGCGCCAAACGGCCAACAGCACAAGCGAATGCCGCAGGACGCGCTCCTTGGCGCCGTCACGAAGCAGCTGTCGTATCGCAGTGCGTCGTCGGCCTCCATCGACGAGTTGATTGCCTCGGCGTTGGCGGAAGTTCCCGGTCCGGTCCACCTCAATCTGGCCCTGGCGACAGACCGCCCGGTGGTCGCGCCACGGCAATTCGCGGACCCTCACGCGCTTGCCAAGGCGCTCGAGACCATTGGCCGCGCCAAGCGCCCGATTGTCGTCCTCGGCGCCGCTGTGGCGCGGCTGGTTCGCGACGGGCGGGTGTCCTTCTCTGATCTTCGCGTTCCAACGTTCACGACCGCGGCTGCCAAGGGCGCGATTGACGAGCGTCTCGACGCGGCGGCGGGTGTATTCACGGGCGCGGGTGCCGAACTGGCACCCGAGCGGGCGGTCTTCCCCGAGGCCGACCTCGTCATCGCCATCGGCTTGAAGAGTCTCGAGGTTCTTGGCGCCAAGCCCTTTGCCGCGCCGGCGATTTTCATCGATAACGTTACCGATTGGACCGACGGTTTCACCCCCGCGCAGCTCGTGCTGGTCGACGATCTTGCGTCGGCTGCGGCCGAGGTCGTGGCGGTGCTGGGGCGGACATCCTGGGGGCTGGAACTTGTCGCCGCTGCGCACGAGACGTTGCGCGCTGGATTGCAGTCCACGGACTTTCTTCCCGCTGCGGCATATGCATCCCTCGGCGGGGTGGCGGCCAGACACGAGGCCCGCCTGGTCAGCGACTCCGGCAATTTCACGGTAGTGGCCGAGCACGTCTGGCGCGCGCCAACGCCCACCGGCTACCTGGGCTCGTCAATTGGGCGATTCATGGGTGTCGCCCTCCCGCAAGCGATCGGGGCGGCGATTGCCGAGCCGACGCGGCCGGTGATCTGCACAGTGGGCGACGGCGGACTTCCGGCCTACCTGGCCGAGGCCCGACTGGCCGCCGAGCGGCGCTTGCCCGTGCTGCTGGTCCTGATGAGCGACGGGTATTTCGGAAGTATGCGGGCCAAGGTGGAAGAGCGAAATCTCACGGCCGCCGGGATCACGGTGATGCCGACCAACTGGGGTCGACTCTTCGAGTCCATGGGCTGGGACGCCCAGAGCGTCGACGACCACGACGGATTCGAACGCGTCGTGTCGGCTTGGCCGGCTGACGCGCCGCTGATGGTCGAAGCCAGGATGCCCCCGGGTCCGTACGTGTCCAGTGTCCTGCCGCTGCGCCGTTAAGGATTGCGGGACGCCTTGACAACGCTGCTGGTAGTCGGTTGCGGATCGGTAGGGAGACGGCACGGGGTCAACCTGCAGAAACTCGGCTGCGAAATGGTGGGTGTCGATCCCCGCGGCGACCGGCAGGCGGAGTTCGCCGCGGCCGTGTCCGGGGCCCGCACCTTCGACACCGTCACGGCGGCGCTGCAGGCCGTAACCTTCGACGGCGCAGTGATCGCCTCGCCACCAAGCGTGCACGTGGCGCAAAGCGTGGAGTGTCTCGAGGCCGGCCTGCCGCTGCTCCTCGAAAAGCCCGTGTCGCCGGACCTGGCCAGTGCGAAAACGCTGGAAGCGACGGCGCGTCGCCTCGGCCTGCCGGTGCTCCTCGGCTACACGTTCCGCTGGTGGCCGCCGATCGCGCGCCTTCGCGATCTCGTGAACTCCGGCGCTGTGGGGCGAACGATTCGCGTCGAGTTACATCTGGCTGCCCACTTGGCTGACTGGCATCCTTGGGAGCGATATCAGGATTTCTTCATGGCTCAGGCCGCGTTGGGCGGCGGCGCCCTTCTCGATGAAAGCCACTTCATCGACCTGATGGTATGGATCTTCGGTTGGCCCCGCGACGTCTACGGCACCGCCGAGCGGATCAGCAACCTCGAGATCGATACCGACGACAACGTGGAAGCTCTCTTCAGATACGAATCGGGACTGCGGGTATCCTTGCATCTCGACGTATTTGCCCGTCCTCACCAACGCAGGATCCGGGTTTACGGCGAGATGGGCACTATCGAGTGGGACTATGAGACGAATAGCGTCCTTCTGTTCCGCACCGGTGTCGAGCCCGAGACCTTCAGCCACGATTGTCAGCGCAACGACATGTTCGTTGCCGAGGCCGGAGAATACCTGGCAGTGCTCAATGGGCGGCAGGCGCCGTCTTGCACACTGGCCGACGGCCTGCGCGTCCTCGACCTGGTCGAAGCGATCCGGCGTAGCTCTGATTCCGGTCGCCGCATAACCCTCGACCCGCTGCCGGGAACCTAGGATTGGCAGATGCCCGATCCAGCGGTGTGAGCCGGTTGCTCGTCGAGAGCGGGGGATACGCCGCCATCGAGGTGGCCCAGCAAGGCATTGGCCTGGTGACTGTCGCGGCCGTCCTGGCCTGGATTAGACCCGAAGAGTTCGGCCGCCTCACCCTGGCGCTGGTCATCGGTCAGATCGGTACGACGCTGGCCACCCTTGGCCTCGAGTTCACGGTGCTGCGCCAGTATCTCGGCTGGCCCGAGGAACGTCGTGCTGGAGCCTTTACCGCCGCGCTAGTGCTCGCCACGGCGTGGACTGCCGTCCTTGCGCTGGCCGGTTGGTGGGGCCGTTCGTTGATCGATAGCGGGCTCCGCGCGCCGATCCTGCTGGCATGGTGGGGAGGGCTGCTCCTCGGCCTCAGGGGACTGCCTCTCGCGATCGCCAGGGTTCAAGGCTGGTTGCCGCGATACGCCGCTGTCGTAGTCGGGGGGTCCATCGTCCAAGCCGGATTACAGGTGGTGCTCGTGGCGCAGGGCAGAGGCGCGGAGGGCTTCGTCCAAGGGCAGCTGGGTGGTGCCATCGCCAGCTGGCTCCTGTCGCTGGCCGTGGTCTCAGCCCTTTTGAGCCGGCCGCGTCTCGAACCCGGGACGTTGCCGTACACCGTAGCCATCCTTCCGTCCGGGCTGGCCAACCGGATGATCCTCGTCGCGGATCGGCTGGTGCTGGCTCAGTTCGTCTCGCTCGAGACTCTTGGAGCGTACGGCTTGGCATCGCGGTTCGCTATGCCCGTGAAGATGGTCGGCGGGATCTTCCGCATGGCCCTGGCCCCGGCGCTGTCCCGGGCAGAGGTGGAAGGCGAACTGGGTTCGGTGTATTCCGAAAGCGCGAAGTTGATCCTCTCCGCCACGTTGGCCATGGCCACCGCCGTGGCCCTGGGAAGCGTGCTGCTCCACTTGAGCCCATGGTCGGACGTCGCCACCTCGGTGACGGAGGTGCTCGGATGGTTGCTCTGGGCGCAGGTGGTGGCCACGGTTCAGGCGCTCGCCGCGCTTCGGATCTACTACTCGGAGACCCCCGCTGCCTCGGGGTGGGTGTCGGGTGTCGGCGCCGCGGCTCTGCTGCTCGGACTCTGGGTATTGGCGCCGAGATGGGGGGGAAGCGGCGCCGCGTGGGCGGAACTGCTTGCGGCCGTAGCCGCGGTCTCCGTGGCGCTCCTGGCGTTGCGGCATACCGACGGCGCCGGGACCTGGGGTGCGGCGCTGGGCCTGGCGGCGAGCTTCGGAGTGGTGGCGTTGGCCTGCGCGTGGCTCGACCCGGTGGCGCTCGCACCGGCACTGGCGTTGCTGCTGGTGGGCTATGGCTATACGTTTACTCGCGTCTTGCCGGTGCTGTCACAGCGCACCAAGGCGTAGGCGAAAACATGAAGATCCTCTTGAGCGTCCCCTACGGTCTAGGCTTCAGGAACCTCGTCTGCGCGGGGGTCGTCGATGCCTGTCTCCAGAAGGGCGCAGAGGTCAGATTGTTGCTGCCGCCTCTTCCAGAGACGGATGCCGAGTATTTGACCCGCCAGATTCCCCCGTCGGTTCGCGTCGAACGCCTGTTGCCTGTGGACCATGGGGCTTGGTTCACCGCCCTCAAAGCACTCAAGCAGCACCAGTACGCCGTCCGGACGGGGCTGGACTCATTCGCGATTCGTCGGCTTCGGCGACGCCGCCAGCGCCCGCTCGTGCACTTTGCCGTCAGCCCCCTCGAGTGGTTGGGCGATAGGGCCGTTCCCGAGCGGCTCGTGGACGCGGCTATCGCTCGAGCGGGGCAGCCGCACGAGGCGACCTACCTCCACCTGATCGATGAGTTTCGTCCGGATGTCGTCGCCATTACCAAGCCAGGCTACATGCCCGAGGAACTTCCGGTCATCCAGGCCGCCCGCAAGCGCCGCGTGCCGGTGGTCGCTGTGGACACAACTTGGGACAATATGGCGTCGAAGCGCCCCCCCTACCTGCGCCCCGATGCCCTCACCGTCTGGAATCCGTGGATGGCTGGCGAAGCCGTCAATCACTATCATTTCCCGCAGGAATCCGTGTCCATCACCGGCGGCAGTCAGTTCGACATCCTGTTCAGGCCGGAGCGCGTCGAGCCACGGGCGGCATTCCTGTCCCGCCTCAATCTCGATCCCGACCGGCGCCTGATTGTCTTCTCGCTGAATGCGCCGATGTACGCTCCCGACAACCCCGGCTACCTGCGGTTGATCTGCGAGGCGATCAAGTCGGGCGCCATCGCTGGCAAGCCCAACTTCATCGTCCGCATGCATCCATTCGATCGCGGTCTCTCGTACGAAGCTGTCCTCGCGCCGTACCCGAACACCAGGCTGGAACGTCCGTTCAGGCTGGCGAGTCCCAGCAGTGCCTACGAATGTTTGCCGACCCGCGAAGATGTCGACTATTACGGGTCGCTGATGACGCATGCGGACGTTCTCATCAATCAGGCCTCGACCACAACCTTGGACGCCCTGGCCACCGATACCCCGGTGGTGAACATCGCCTTCGATCTGGCGCCCACGCACCCCGACACCTCGATTCGGGAGGTCTACCGCTTCACCCACTATCGACGCATTGTCGATTCGGAGGCGGTCTCGCTGGCACACAGCCCCGACGAGCTGTTCGCGGAATTGTCCCGCGCGCTCTTGGACCCCTCGGTGGGGAGGAATCAGCGCCGTCAGGCGCTGGAAGCGTTCGTGGGCCCGCAGGACGGCATGGCGGCCGCGCGAATCGCTGACGTGGTGATGCGCCAATGACGCCGCCGCGTTCCGCCCGCACGATTGTCTTGCTGACGACGGCCTTCGCGGTGGGCGGCGCCGAGCGGGTGCTCATTCACGTCGCGACCGGCTTGAAGGACCGCGGATGGCGCGTCATTGTCGCCGCCTTCGAGAGCCGCGGCGGCCAAGTGTCCGCCGAGTTGGCTGTTCATGGCGTCGAGGTAATCGACCTCGCCGTGTCGCGTCACCTGGCTTGGCTGGCAGTTCCGTCGTTCGCCTGGCGGCTCCGCCGTCTCGGCGCCGACGTCGTCTACACCTTTCTGATCCATGCCCACGTCGTCGGCCGGGTGGCCGCCACGGTTGCCGGCACGCCGATCGTGCTTTCGTCGCAGCAAGTCATGGCCTGGGAAGGGGCTTTCGCCGAGCGTCTCAACCGCATCACGGCCCGTTGGTGCACGCGCGTGATCGCCGTGTCACAGCGAGTCGAGACCTATCTCGTTCGCGAGGTTGGCCTCCCCGCGTGGCAGGTCACCACCATCCCGAACTGTGTCGACTTCTCCCGGTTTGACATGGCGCCGCCAGACTTCACTCAGCCGCTGGTCCTCGGAAGCATCGCCAGACTCAGCCCGGAAAAAGATCATGAGACCCTGCTGCGGGCCTTCGCCCTGGTCAAGCAGCGCCGCCCCGACGCTCGGCTGCTGTTGGCTGGCACCGGTCCTGAACGGCAACGGCTCGAGCGCCGCGTTCTCGAACTGGGACTCGAGCGGGACGTCGATTTCCTGGGGCACGTCGTTGACGTCACCGCGGTGCTGCAACGGCTGCACGTGTTTGTGCAGTCATCCCACGTCGAGGGTCTGCCCGTGGCCGTCCTGGAGGCGCTGGCCGCGGGCCGGCCAGTTGTGGCGGCAGCGGTCGGTGGCAATGACGAGGCCGTGATCGACGGAGTGACCGGGCTGCTGGTGCCGCCGGTCGATCCGTCCGCGCTCGCGCATGCGATCCTGCGTGTGGGCGACGACCCGGCCTTGGCGGGATTGCTCGGGCGGCAGGGCCGGGCCCACATCGAGGCACACTACAGCGCAGCGGCGATGGTCGACCGGACGGAGAAGCTCCTCGACGCCCTGTCCGGTGAGCGTGCCGCCGGGGGACCGCAGTGACTACCGTGAAGATGACCGAGCAGACGGCGGAGAAGTGCCTGATCTGCGGCTCCAGGGTCGTTGCGTCGTGGCCGGAGGCCAGAACACTTGTGAATTCGCTATTCGACGGCGAGGTCGTACGCTGCCGTGACTGCGGGTTCTGCTGGATATCACCCATCCCAGATGACGGCGTCGCCTCGTACGGGGAAGACTATTTCCAGGCCTATGAGACGGCAGGACAGGTCATGCCGGCGGCTAGTGCGCAAGGCGGGCCGCTCGAGGCGAGACTCGCTCGCCTCGAACACCTGGTGGGCAAGCCCGGGCGGGTGCTCGATGTCGGCATCGGCGATGCCGGGTTCCTACGCGCGGCGTCGCGCCGTGGTTGGGAAGTGGTCGGCACCGACATCTCCGGGTATGCTGCCAACGAGGCCAGGCGGAAGTACGGAATCGAAGTTATCGAGGGGGCGCTCGAGAGTTCGGACCTGCAGCCCGGTCATTTCGACGCCGTGCATATGAGCCACGTCATCGAGCACCTCCGTGACCCGATTGCCGGGTTGCGGAAGGTACGGCAGTGCCTTCGCGGCGGGGGCTGGCTCGTCGTTGAGGTCCCCAACGAGTTCGCCAATGGCCTCACCCGATTGCGCTTGGCTCTCGGTCTGGCGAGGCCGTATCCCGTACGCAGCACCCACGTCTACTTCTTCGACCCGTCGACCCTGCCGAAGTTGCTGGAAGCCCAGGGTTTCACTGTGCGATCATTGAGGACTTTCCGGGAAATCCGGGTGGGCGGCGCCCTCGGCCGAGTGGCTCGGGCTCTCGTGGCGACGATTGAGGGAGGGACGAGCGGTAGCCCCCTTCTCGAGGTCTACGCCCAATCCACCAGTGGGAGCGATGGTTCCGATGAGTAGTCGCCGCGTTGCCGTCGTCCTCACGAATCGCGCCAGCTATGCGCGAATCAAATCGACCTTGAGCGCGATCACCGAGACCCCGGGCCTCGAACTCCAACTGGTGGCGGCGGCGTCTCTGTTACTCGACAAGTACGGCTCGGCAATCAACGTGCTCCAGCGCGATGGGTTCACGCCAGCGGCCAAGGTCTACATGGTGCTCGAAGGCGAGAACCCGGTGACCATGGCCAAGACGACCGGCATTGGCATCACGGAACTGGCGACGATCTTCGACAACTTGCGGCCCGACTTCGTGCTGACTGTCGCCGACCGCTACGAGACGATCGCGACGGCGATTGCCTCGGCGTATCTGAACCTGCCGCTCGTTCACGTGCAAGGCGGCGAGATCACCGGTTCGGTCGACGAGAAGGTACGCCACGCCATCACCAAGTTCTCGAACTATCACTTCGTGAGCACCCGCGAATCGGCCAATCGGGTCATCGCGATGGGGGAACCTCCGGACACCGTGTTCCTCACCGGTTGTCCGTCGATCGACCTCGCCTCGGCGGTGGCGGCTACCGGGCGGCGCCTCGGTTTCGATCCCTTCGTCAAGCACCTGGGCGTGGGCCCGAGCGTGGCCCTCGAGCCTGGGCGTTACGCCATCGTGATGCAACATCCGGTCACAACGCAGTACGAACAGGCCACGGCCCAGATTCTCCCCACTCTCGAAGCGGTGGGCCGGCTGGGGGTGCCCGTGCTGTGGTTCTGGCCGAACGTCGATGCCGGCTCCGACGGCATCTCCAAGGCAATCCGCATGTACCGCGAGGCGAATCGTCCTGAGCACATGCATTTCTTCAAGAACATGCCGCCGGAAGATTTCCTGGCCCTGGTCAACGCCGCGGGCTGCATCGTCGGCAACTCGAGCGTGGCGATTCGCGAGGCCTCGTTCTTCGGCACGCCAGCGGTGAATATCGGCGATCGCCAATCGGGACGGGAACGAGGGCCCAACGTCATCGACGTCGGCCACGACGCCGGCGCGATTGCCGCAGCGCTCACCGCCCAGTTGGCGCACGGTCCATACCCATCCTCGGCGCTCTATGGCGACGGAAGCGCGGGCCGGCGCATGGCCGACCTACTGTCCACGCTCGAGCCGCGCATCGAGAAGCGCCTTACGTTCGTCACGCCTCCCATCGACGCTCTGGAGCACGCATGAAGCCGATACTGATCGCCGAAGTTGCCTCCGCGCATGGGGGCGACATGTCGCTGGCCAAGCGGTTCGTCACCGAAGCCGCGGCCGCGGGAGCCGACTATGTGAAGTTTCAGTCGTGGCGGGCCGGGACGTTGCGCGACGGCGCCGGCGACGCCCAGTTCGGCTGGTTCCAGCAAGCGGAGCTGACTGACGCGCAGCATGTGGAACTCATCGAGGCATGCTTGGCTTCAGGCACCAGGTTCCTGACCACCTGCTTCGACGTCGATCGGATCGACTTCCTCGCATCGCTGGGACTCGGAACGGTCAAAGTGTCGAGCCCCGATCTGACGAGCCGACGGCTCCTCTGCGCACTCCGCGAGCGCTTCGACCACGTCATCGTGTCGACCGGACTGGCGCAGCACGACGAGGTCGCTCAGGCGTCCGAGTGGCTGTCCGGGGGCGACTTCACGCTGCTCCATTGCGTGTCGAAGTATCCGATGGATGCGGCTGAGGCGAACCTCGCCTGCATGGCGGAACTGCGGCAGCACACACCTTCGGTCGGCTGGAGTGACCATGCCGAGGGCGTCGAAGTGGCGAAGCTCGCCGTCTCGATGGGTGCGAATGTCATCGAGAAACACTTCTGTCTCGGACGGCAAGGGCCTGGGCGAGTCAACCCATGGGATGCGACGCCGGCCGAGTTCGAAGAGTTGGCAGCGCATGCGCGGCGCGTCGAGTTGATTGTCGGTACCGGCCAGCGACCGTCCGATGAGATGTTGCAGGCGGCCCGAGGCCGCTTCATCGGCCGGTGGGGGAACAACGCATGAGCCTGTTCGTCGAAGGCGGCGCGAACGCGCTGCAGCTCCCCGGCGAGGTCGGGAAGGGTCAGCCAACGCCCGGTGATGCAGTAGTCTCGGCGGCAGAAGACTTCCGGGCCACGCCCGCACTGACCGCACTCGTGAGCTCCGTCGTATCCTCGCTGCCGGATGCTTCGTGCCGTTTCGAGTTCCTGAATGCGCAGGGCGAGCGCATCGGCCTCCATGTGCGCCGGGGGCCAGCCGACATCCCTCGTGAGCTTTGGGTGCCGGTGGTCGTGCCCGACGGCCACTACGAGCAGGGCGCGCATAAAGAAGAGGCGGAGCAGTACCGTGACCGCATCGGCGATCGGTTGCTACGCCCGGAAACGGTCGAGGAAGGCAAGAAACACCTCATCGCAGACGATCGCCAGCGGGCCGATCGCGTGTTGGCGCTGGTTCACAACAGCCCTCTCCTCGACGTCGGTTGCAGTGATGGCACCTTGCTGCTGGAGGCCGTGAGGCGCTGGAATGTTTCAGACGCCGTCGGCGCGGATGTGGCCGCGTCGGCTCTCGAAGAGGGCCGCCGCGCTTTGGCGGCTGATCCGCAGCTGCAAGGGCGGGTCCGTTTCGTCGAATCGTTCATCGAGACTCTGGACTTCCCCGACAACTACTTCAGCACCATCACGGCCTGCGAGACGCTTGAGCACGTCGGGCAGGGACAACTTGCAGGAGCGCTCGCGAACCTTTATCGCATGTTGCGCCCCGGCGGCGACATGATCGTCACCGTGCCGAACCGGTTCCCCGAGCAAAAATACGAGGATCAGGGCCGGGCGCGGTGGTCCTGGCCGGCCCATCACCAGTTCTACTCCCTCACCAGCCTGTGCGAGATGCTCGCTCCCCACTTCGATGAAGTGCAGCGTCTGAGCCATCACGAAACGGATGCGCCCGGGGAGGGGATCTATCTCATCGTGGCGGCTAAAGGCCGCCGATGAGGGTGTTGGCCGTGGTCCCCGCGCGGGGCGGATCCAAGGCCGTGCCGCGTAAGAACCTGAGACTGCTGGCTGGTCGTTCGCTCCTCGCGCACGTCGCCGACGTGGCCCGGGCCACCACGTCGCTGACGCGAACTGTCCTGTCTACGGACGACGAAGAGATCAGCGCTGTGGGTGGTGACGTTGGTCTCGATGTACCGTTTCGTCGGCCCGCCGCGCTGGCCACCGACACGGCTCGCTCCGCCGATGTGGCCGTACACGCGCTGGATTGCGTCGAGGCGCAAGGAGACGAAGCCTACGACGTGGTCGTGCTCCTGGAACCCACGTCGCCCCTGCGTCTGGCCACGGATATCGATGACGCGGTGGATCTGCTGGCACGACATAGCGCCGTCGACGCCGTCGTCAGCGTGTGCAAGGTGGACGCGCCTCACCCGATGAAGATGCAGGTCGTGCGCGAGGGCCGGCTCCGCCCGCTCTTCCCAGACGTCTGGCGCGACGGCTTGCGCCGGCAGGATTTGCCCGACGTCTATGAGTTGACCGGCACGGTTTACGCAGTGCGCGCGTCGGCTCTGCGGCGCACGCTTTCGTTCTGGGGCGGACGCGTTGCCCCGCTGGTGATACCAAGAGCGCGCGCCGTGAACATCGATACCGGCCTGGACTTCGTCCTGGCGGAAGCTCTCCTGACTTCACGGAGCACGACATGAGGTGGCTCAAGTCCACCCGGGCTGCTGCCCTGACCGCATTCGTGCTGGCGGCCAGCCTGCAATTGCTCTTCACCGCTCTGCTGCGTCTCATCGTCGTGCCGGTCCTGCTTCCCGCGTCGCACATGCACCACGGGCTGCAGCGGGCGAGCGACTCCCTGTTCTTTCATGGTCTTGCCGTTGAGGTCTCGGCCGGATTGCGGTCGCTCGGCTGGAGCGCCCTGTCAAGCGAACTGCTGCCGGGCCTGCTGCACACGAAAGTGCTCGGCGTCATCTATTTCCTGGCGGGTACCGATTCGCCGTACGTCATCTACGTCTTGAATGCCCTTATCGTCGGGGCCACCGCGGCACTGTTCGTGTTCACGGCCTCCCTGCTCGTTCCCCGTTCACCGGTGATTGCCGGGCTGGCATTCGTGCCCGTCGCTTTCAGTCCCCTGGTGCTGTTTTCTCATTCCGAACTATTGCGCGAGCCGTTCGCGCTGTTCTTCGGGGCGGTGTGGGTCGCCGGTCTCGTCGCCGGCGCAACGCTCGCCCCTGACGCGACCAGCCGCGGACGCGCCGCCGGAGTATTGCTGATGGTCGTGGGGTTTACCGGAGTCGCCGGCCTGCGGCCTTACTTGATGCTCCCGCTGATGGCCGGCTCGATGATCGTTCTCGCTGTTCTGGCCGCTGCGTGGCTCGCCGACCGCAGGACACGCGCACCGTTCGCGAGCGCCTGCGCTACCGTAGCAACAGGCGCCTTGCTCGCCTACCTCCTTGTGATTCGGCCCGGTTGGCTCGAAGCCTTTCAATATGACCGTCGAGGCGCCACCGAGGCAGTCGCGGAAGCCGTGCGGGCCACCGGTGCAGCAAAGGTAGAGGCGCTGCGGCGAAAGTCCGCGGGACAGGAGCCGGCGCAGATCGAGCGGGAGGACGTGCTCATACCGAGCGTTTGCACGGTGGCATGGCGCCAGTCGAATCTGCTCCCGGGCTCACTCGATGACAAGTTCGAGGCAATCGCCTGCTCTCGGCAAGGGTTCATCCGCTACTGCGATCAGGCCCTGCTCGGCCTGCGCGCGGATCGTCACTGCGACGAGTTCATTCCGACCTCCGCCGGGCAGTTGATCGCGCATGTGCCCAAGGCCATGGTGTGGGGAGTCGCCGTGCCCTTGCCGCCAATGTGGTTCGACGGATTCGGAAGCGCCGGGACGGGACTGCGCCGCGCCGGCTACACCGTCGACGGGGTGATGTCGTACTTACTGCTCCCGGGCGTACTGGTGCTCGTGGCGCGGATCCGGCGCCATCCGGTAGCAGGAGCTGTCGCCCTGGCGTTGCTCGCCGTGACCACGATCTACGCTCTTGCCGTCCCGTCCCAGTTCATTCTCGCCAGGATGCGGCTGGCGGTGTATGCCCCGCTCCTCGCACTCGGCTGGGTGGGCATTGCGGAATGGCTCGTGGCGCACAGCCGACGCGCGCGCGCCTTTCTGGAGGTCGAGCCATGACGGCTGCGAAGACCGCGCAACAGCAGTTTGCCAACTTCGACGAGGCGGCCCTGGCCGATCGGCACGACCGGCAGCTCAGCCTCCTGCAGGCCACCGGCGCCCTCCGCCAGGGTCCTTATGCCATCCTCGATCTGGGCGGGGGTAGTGGTGTCACGGCTGTCTGGGCCGCACGGAAGGGGTGGCCAGTCACAGTCGTGGATATCGACCCGGCCAACCTGGCGGTGCTGCGGGACCTGCTGCAGGGGCCGGAGGCCGCCCTTCCGATCGAGACGATCGTCGGGGACGCTTCCGGCGTGCTCGAGTTGCCCGAGGCCGCCTACGATATCGCCTACCTGAAGGACTTGGTCGAGCATGTGCCCGATTACGAGAACGCCTTGGCGCACGCTTATCGCGCGCTCAAGCCCGGCGGGCTCGTCTACGTGGCGACGACCAACGTCCTTTGCCCGCTGCAGCAGGAATACCACGGCGTTGGTCCGTATTCCTGGTACCCGCAGTGGCTCAAGGAACGCATCCGCGTCTACGCCATGACGCGGAGGCCGAGCATCGTCCACAACACACCTTATCCGGCGATCCATTGGTTCTCACGCGGCTCCCTCGGCAAAGCCATGCGGCATGCAGGCTTCACCAGCATCTTCGACGTCTACGACCTCGTGCGGGCGCCACGCGATCTCACCCGACGCACGCGCTTGGTGTATCCCCTGATTCGATTGGCCGGTCGTGTGTCCGTTCTTCGGCCCCTTGTAGACGTCCTCGTGCCCGGCCTCACCTTGGTCGGCATGAAACCACGCGTCTAGACCAAATGCGTAACGAAGATCGCGCCACTGTCTCCGGGTTTGGCGAGGAGTGGTCCCGCTTCGACAACACCACCCTCACCGGCGACGAGCGCGCCGCCATATTCGCCCAGTATTTCGGCCGTTTCCCCTGGAGCGCGCTGCCCGCGGAGGCGCGCGGGTTCGATGCCGGCTGCGGCTCGGGACGATGGGCGGCGGTGGTGGCCGAGCGGGTCGGCGAGCTGCACTGCGTCGACGCCAGCGAAGAGGCGCTGACGGTGGCCCGCCGGCAGCTCGCCGGGCGAACCGAACTGCCGCTTCCACCACGCGTCGGTGTCGGCGCTGCCGTTCGCGCCGGCCAGCATGGACTTCGGCTACAGCCTCGGGCGTGCTGCACCACACGCCGGACCCCGAGGACGGCCTGCGCTCGTGCGTGGCCGCGCTGAAGCCCGGCGCGCCGTTCCTCGTCTACCTCTACTACCGCTTCGACAACCGGCCGGCCTGGTTCCGCGCCCTGTGGGGCGCGTCAGACCTCGTCCGTCGCGTCGTGTCGCGCCTGCCGGCGCGCGCTGCGCTTCCTGGTCACCGACCTGGTGGCGGCCCTCGTCTACTGGCCGCTGGCGCGCGTCTGCGGCGCTGCTCGAACGCCTGGGCCTCGAACGTCGAGGCGTTTCCCGCTGTCCTACTACCGCGGCGCGCAGCTTCTACGTGATGCGCAACGACGCCCTCGACCGCCTCGGCACGCAGCTCGAGCGCCGCTTCACGCGCGTCGAGATTCAGGCGATGATGGAACGCGCCGGGCTGGAGCGCGTCACGTTCAGCCCGGACGTGCCCTACTGGTGCGCGGTCGGGCTTCAAGCAGCCCGCCTAGCGCGTCGTCCTCGATCACCACCGTCAACCATCCATGTGCGGCCTCGCCGGCTTCTGGCATCCCGAGTCCTCTGCTCCCGACGGCCAGCTCCACGAGGCGGCCGGGCGCATGGCGGATGCGCTCGTGCACCGCGGACCCGACGATCGCGGCACCTGGGTCGACGAGCAGGCCGGCGTGGCCTTGGGCTTCCGCCGTCTGGCCATCCTCGACCTGTCGCCGGCGGGCCACCAGCCGATGGTGTCGCGCGACGATCGCTACGTCGTCGTCTTCAACGGCGAGATCTACAACTACCAGGATCTGCGCGCCGAGCTCGAGGGTCTCGGCGCGCGCTTCCGCGGCACGTCGGACACCGAGGTCATGCTCGCCGGCTTCGAGCGGTGGGGGCCGGCGGCGACCATCGCCCGGCTGTGGGGGATGTTCGCCATCGCGCTCTGGGATCGCCACGAGCGCACGCTGTGGATCGCTCGCGACCGGCTCGGCAAGAAGCCGCTCTACTACGGCTGGTGCGAGGGGCACGTTCCTGTTCGGCTCGGAGCTGAAGGCGCTGCGGGCGCACCCGGCCTGCCCGACGCGGGTGTCGCCGGCGGCGCTGGCCTCGTTCCTGCGCTTCGCCTACGTGCCCGGCCCGCACAGCATCTACGAGGGCATTCGCAAGCTGCGAGCCCGGCGCCTATGCCGTGGTGCGTGAAGGCCAGGCGCCGCGTCGTGACCCGCTACTGGGACGCGCGCGCGGTGGCGGCCGACGGCACGGCGCGGCCGTCCGGCGTCGATGACGCCGAGCCGCCGTCGACGGAGCTCGACGCGCTGCTGCGCGATGCCACGCGGCGGCGCATGGTCGCCGACGTGCCGCTCGGCGCGTTCCTGTCGGGCGGCATCGACTCGTCGGCGGTCGTGGCCCTGATGCAGGCCGAGAGCGCGCGCCCGGTGCGCACGTTCACGATCGGCTTCGAAGACGCGGACTACGACGAAGCGCAGCGACGCCCGGGCCGTGGCCGTCGCACCTCGGCACCGAGCACACCGAGCTCTACGTCACGCCGGAGCAGGCGCGGGCGGTGATTCCGCGCTTGGCGACATCTACGACGAGCCGTTTGCCGACTCGTCGCAGATCCCGACGTTCCTGGTGTCGCAGATGGCGCGCCGCGACGTGACCGTGGCCCTGTCCGGCGACGGCGGCGACGAGGTGTTCGGCGGCTACAACCGCTATCTGTGGGCCCCGCGCGTGGTGCGCCGCACGGCGCCGTATCCGGCCTGGGCCCGGGGCCTGGCGGGGAAGGCGCTCACCGCCGTGGCGCCCGCCACCTGGGACGCCCTCGGCCGGCTGGCGCGCCGGCGGCGCGCGTCACCGGGCGCTCGGCGACAAGGTCCACAAGATGGGCACGGCGCTGGCCGCGCGCAACGCCGACGAACTGTATCTGTCGCTGACCTCGCAGTGGCAGCGGCCGCCGCTGGCCGATCGCCAGGCCGGGGAGCTTCCGCTGCTCGTGCGCGACGCCGCCGTCGCCGCCGCCGCGCCGGACTTCGTGGACCGCATGATGCTGCTCGACACGCTGACCTACCTGCCCGACGACATCCTGGTGAAGGTCGATCGCGCCAGCATGGCCGTCAGCCTCGAGGCGCGCGCGCCGCTGCTCGATCACCGCGTCATCGAATGGGCGTGGCGCCAGCCGCGGACGCGGCGACTCCGCGACGGGCGCGGCAAGTGGGCCTTGCGCCAGGTGCTGCGCCGCTACGTGCCCGACGCGCTGGTCGATCGGCCCAAGGCCGGCTTCGCCGTGCCCGTGCACGCCTGGCTGCGCGGACCGCTCCGCGAGTGGGCCGAGAGCCTGCTGGCCGAGACCGCGCTCCGCGATTCCCTGCTCGATCCCGTGCCGGTGCGCCGGGTGTGGCAGGAACACCTGGCCGGACGCGCCAACCACCTGCCGAAGCTGTGGACGGTGCTGATGTGGCAGGCGTGGCGGGCGCGGTGGTGACGGCGGCGCCGAAGGTCCGCGTGCTGCGTCTCATTGCCCGCCTCAACGTGGGCGGCCCGGCCATTCACGCGACCCTGCTCAGCGAACGGCTGAATCCCGCGCGCTTCACGACCACGCTCGTGACCGGCACCGAGGAGGCCGGCGAGGCCAACTACCTCGAGCTGCACGGGCGCACGATGCCGGTGCAGGTGGTGCCCGACCTCGGGCGGGAGATCCGGCCGCTGAACGACGTGCGCACGGTGTGGCGGCTGATGCGGATCATCCGCCGCGAGCGGCCGCATATCGTCCACACCCACACCGCCAAGGCCGGCGCGCTGGGGCGGGCGGCGGCGATTCTGAGCGGCGTGCCGATCGTCGTCCACACCTTCCACGGCCACGTCCTGCGCGGCTATTTCTCGCCGGCCAAGACCGCCGTGTATCGCGCCATCGAGCGGGGGCTGGCCGGGCGCACCGACCGGCTGCTGACGGTGACCGATCGGGTCGGCGAAGAGCTGAAGGCGCTCGGCGTGGGCCGGCCGGAGCAGTACCCGCACGCTGCCGCTCGGCTTCGACCTGGCGCCGCTGCTCGTCGCCGAACGCCGCCGCGGCGAGCTTCGCGCCGAACTGCGGGTGGGCGACGCGCCGCTCATCGGCATCGTGGCCCGGCTCGTGCCGATCAAGGCGCACGAGGTGTTCCTGGCGATGGCGGCGCGGGTCCATCGCGCCCTTCCGGCGGCGCGGTTCCTCATCGTCGGCGACGGCGACCTGCGCGCGCCGCTCGAGCAGCGCGTGGCGGAGCTCGGTCTCGGCGGCGCCGTGCACTTCCTCGGGTGGCGCGCCGACATCGACAAGCTCTACGCCGACATCGACGTGGTGGCGCTGACCTCGCGCAACGAGGGGTCGCCAGTGGCGCTCATCGAGGCGATGGCCGCCGGGGTGCCGGTGGTGTCCACCGAGGTCGGCGGCGTCGCCGACGTCGTGGCCCACGGCGTGACCGGGCTGCTGGCGGCGATGGACGACGACGAGGCCCTGGCCCGGCACGTGGTGACGCTGCTCGGCGACCGCGACACCGGCCGGCGGATGGGGCAGGAGGGCCGGGCGCGGGTCGCCGCCACCTACGGGGCCGGCCGCCTGGTCGCGGACATCGAGGCGCTCTACGAAGAATTGCTCCGGGAAAAGCGCGTGCAAGTCTGACGGCGGCCCGCCGCGGCCCGGCATCACGGGGTCCGGGCAAATGTAACGGTGACAGGCCCCGTTACATTTGGTGACGGGATGTTATTCTCTGCGGCGATGCGCACCGGCACCCGGTTGCTGCTCGTCGCGGCAGCGCTGCTGGCGACCTCGACGTGGCTCGTGGCGGGCCGCGCGGCTAGCGCCCCGCCCCAAACGGCGACGGCGCCTCCCGCCCTGGCCGTCCCCGCCGCGGCGGCCCCTGACGGCGACTACGTCGGCTCCGCCGCCTGCCAGACGTGCCATCCCGACGCCTACTCGCGCTGGAAGGCGTCGCTCCACATCCAGATGACCCGGCCCGTCGACGAGGCCACGATCCTCGGCGACTTCAGCCGCGACACGCGGATGAGCGCCCACGGCCGCTCGTATGTGTTCGGCACCACGCAGGGCAAGCCGTTTGTCACCGTGCGCAGCCAGGGCCGCGCCGCCGAGACCTATCAGGTCGACTACACCCTCGGCTCGAAGCGCCTCCAGGGCTATCTGTCGACGCTGCCCGACGGGCGCATCTACGTGCTGCCGGTGTTCTGGCACGTCGAGACCAGGCGCTGGCTCGACTGGAAGGAGACGACGCCGATTCCCGACGGCGCGCACGACATCAAGCAGCTCTGGAACGTGAACTGCTTCAACTGCCACGCCACCAACCTGGATCGTGGGTTCAGCGCCGCCACCAACACCTACCGCACCCGCTGGACCGAACTCGGTATCGGCTGCGAAGCTTGTCACGGCCCGGGCCGGGCTCACGTCGCGCTGGCCCAGGGCTGGGAGCGCGACCCCGCCTCGATTCCCACCTACAGCTCGCGGGCTTCGAATCGCGGCCTGAGCGACCTGCTCCAGATCTTTTCGCCGCGCACCGCCGCGCCGCGGCGCACCTTCGACACCTGCGCCTACTGTCACGGCAACAAGCGCAACGTCTTCACCGGGTTCAGCGCCGGCGAACGCTACGAGGACTACGCCGTCCCGTTCCTGGTAAGCGAGCCGCTGCCCGAGTTCGACGCGCAGGGGGAGTTCTGGCCCGACGGGCGGCCCAACCGCTTCAACCGCCCGCAAGCGCTCACGCTCTCGGGCTGCTTCAAGGCCGGGGCCATCGCCTGCACCAACTGTCATCTGGCGCACGGCTCGTCGAACAACCCGTTCTCGCTCAAGGTCGACGTGGCCGTCGGGCGCAACGGCGACGGGCTGTGCACGCAGTGCCATCAGGGCCCAGCCGATGCCGGCGCCCCGGGTGCGGCGCAGACGCCGCTGGCGCGCGTCACGAGCCGCAGTCCGGACACCGCCGAGAGCCGCGAGCCGTGGTCCGACGAGGCGCTGTCGCGGCACTCGTTCCACGCCGCCGGAGTCCGCCGGCAGCCGCTGCGTGAGCTGCCACATGAGCGACGTCAACTGGCGGCTGCTGATGCGGCGGCGCGATCACACCTTCCAGGCGCCGGTGCCCGAGACCACTGCCGCGTTCGGCGTCCCCAACGCCTGCACCACCTGCCACGACGACAAGACGCCGGAATGGGCGGCCCGCCAGATGGACGCGTGGTGGGGCGACAGCGGGCGCCGCCAGAAGAGCGCGCGGCTGGCCACGACGCTGTATGCCGCCGGCACCGGCGATCCCGCGTCGTTGCCCGGCTTGGCGTCGCTGGCGGTGGACCGCTCCGAAGGCGCGGTGATTCGCGCCAGCGCGCTCGAGTACATCGGCCGCCTCGCCGGCACCCGCGTCATCGACGCCACCCCGGTGCAGAGCCAGACCTCCACCGCACGCGGACCGGGCGTGGCCGCGGTGGCCGCCGCGCGCGACGGCCGGGTCGAACCGAAGGTGCTCGGCGCGCTCCTCGGCGCCGCCTCGGATCCCGAGCCGATGGTGCGCGCCGCCGCCGTGCGCGCCCTCGGCTCGCTCGACCAGCGCGACGATCGGGTGCTGGCGGTGCTGACGGCGCGCCTCGTGGACGAGGCCCGGGTGGTGCGGGCGCGGGCCGCCGAGTCGCTGCTGGCTCTGGACGTGGTCACGGCGCCGGGCCGGGCCGGGGCGGCGCTGGCCAAGGCCCAGGACGAACTGATGGTCAGCCTGCGGTCGTTCCCCGATTCGGCCGCGCAGCAAGCCGCATTGGCGTGGCTGCTGACCCAGCGCGGCGAGACCGCCGAGGCCGAGCGGGTGCTCGACGCTGCCCTGAAAGTGGATCCGGGGCTGGCCCGGCTTTACGTGATCCGCGGCGTGCTGGCGGCCCGGGCCGGCCGCTTCGGCGATGCCCTGACGAGTTGGCGGACCGCGCGCGAGCGCGACCCGCACACGCCGAACATCGACACCATGATCGAGGAAGCGACGCGGCGCAGCCAGCCGCCGCGCTGACAAACGAAAACCGGCGGCCCCTGGAGGGACCGCCGGTCCATGACTGACGCTGGCGTCGGCCGAGCCGGGCGCTCAGGCCCGGGTGTCGGCTCAGCCCTTCTTCAGCTGCTCGATGAGCGCCTTGGCCTGCGCGGCCTCGGGCGAGTTCGGCTCCAACTCGATGACCTTCTCCATCATCTGGAGGGCGCCGGGCATGTCGGCCTTCTGCAGCTTGCCGAGGCCCATCTTGAAGTAGGGCTTGGCCCAGTTGGCGTCGACGTCGATGGCGCGCTGGTAGGCGGCCATGGCGGCGTCGGTCTCACCCTTGGCGAACTTGACCTCGCCCAGGTTGTAGAACACCTCGCGGCCGGCGCTCATGTTCTGCGAGGCCTCCATGAGGGCGGTTTCGGCGGCGACGAGATCGCCCTTCTCGAGGTTGGTCATGCCGATCTCGACCTTGGCCTTCTCGTTGTTGGGCTCGGCCGCCAGCAGCTTCTGGTACGAGGCGAGCGCGCCGTCGTAGTCCTTCTTCATGCGCTGGGCGCGGCCGATCTGCAGGTGCAGCATCGACAGGGCCGGCACCTTGACCAGCATCGCCTCGTAGGCCGCGATGGCGCCGTCGAAGTCGTTGGCCGACATCTTGGCATCGGCGGCGGCCAGTTCGGTCTGCAGTTCCTTGGTGTTGACCCCGGCCAGGGCGCCGGCCGGACCGGCCGCGCCGGCGGCGAGCGTGAACTCCACGGGCGGGTTCGGCTGGCCAATCGTCCGAATCGGCACCTGACCCACCGACGGCTGGAAGCCGGGCGCCGAGGCCGTGAGCTTCCAGTTGCCGGCGCGCAGGCCGATGATCGAGAAGCGGCCCTTGTCGTCGGTCGTGGCGGTGAACGAGGGCGGCGACGCGCTCGGGTTTTCCGCCACCACCGTGGCGCCCTTGAGGGGCTGGCCCTTGTCGTCCTTCACCAACCCGCCGACACGGCCCGTTTGGGCCATCGCGGGTAGAGCGCCGAGCAGCACGACCATCAGCGCCGCGAGCGACAGCTTCAAACTTTCACGCATCGTAGTGTCTCTCCTGGAAACGAGAAAACCGTCGGAGTATATGCTAACAGCCCAATAGGTCTCCGCGCTATGTCCCTTACGACGCTTTCCGCGACGATTTTGGTGGCCCTGCTGGCCGCGGCGCCGCGCGTGGGCGCAGTCGGAAGGCCGAGCCGGCGCTGCCCTCAAGCGTCCGGCCGGGGTGGACCTCGAACGCCTGGCCGAAATCGACGCCCTGGTGGAGCAGGCGATTGCTGGCCAAGGCGATGCCTGGCGCCGTAGTGGTCGTGGGCCGCGGCGACACCGTGCTCTACGAAAAGGCGTTCGGGCAGCGCGCCGTGGCGCCCCTGGCCGAGCGCATGACCCTCGACACCGTCTTCGACCTGGCCTCGCTCACCAAAGTGGTGGCCACGACGACGGCGGTGATGCAGCTGGTCGAACACGGCAAGCTCCGCCTCACCGACCCGGTGGCGTCCTGGGTGCCCGGCTTCGGGCGCTACGGCAAGGGCGGCATCACCATCCGGCACCTGCTCACGCACGTGTCGGGGCTGCGTCCCGATGTCGACCTGGGCGACCCGTGGCAGGGCTACGAGGCCGCCATCGAGCTGGCCAAGGACGAGGTGCCGCAATCGCGCCCGGGCGAACGTTTCGTCTACAGCGACATCAACTTCTTCCTGCTCGGCCACATCGTCGGCCGGGTGTCGGGCGAGCCGCTCGAGCGCTTCACGCTCCGGCACGTGTTCGAGCCGCTGGCCATGACCGACACCGGCTTCCTGCCCACGGTGGAGCGCATCGGCCGGATTGCCCCCACCGAACGCTGCCGCTTTCTCGACGCCTGGCCCTGCCAGGCGGCGGGTGAGGAACCGCTGCGCGGCGTGGTGCACGACCCGACGGCCCGGCGCATGGGCGGAGTGGCCGGGCACGCCGGGCTGTTCAGCACGGCGCGCGACCTGACCCGCTTCGTACGGATGCTGCTCGGCGGCGGCGCCCTGGGTGCGCGCCGCGTGCTCGCGCCGCTCACCGTCGCCCGGATGATTGCGCCGGCCACCCCGGCCGGCATGCCCGCGGCCCGCGCCCTCGGCTGGGATGTCGACACCAGCTTCTCGGCCAACCGCGGCGAGCTGCTGCCGATCGGCTCGTTCGGTCACACCGGCTTCACGGGGACGTCGATCTGGGTCGACCCGCGCACCCGGCTGTTCGTGATCTTCCTGTCGAGCCGTCTGCATCCCGACGGGCACGGCGATGTCGCGGCGATTCGCGCGCGCGTGGCCACCGTGGCCGCCTCCGCGATCGTGGACCTGACGCTCGCCGAGGTCACCCCCGCCCGGATGACCGGCGCCGACTTCGGCGCCTCCGCCGACCCGGCGCGGCCGGTGGAGGGGGTCCCGACGACGCGCGTGCTTGCCGGCATCGACGTGCTGGCCCGCGACGGCTTCGCGCTGCTCACCGGCCGCAAGGTCGGCCTCGTCACCAACCACACCGGCCGGAGCACGGGCGGCACGTCCACCATCGATCTGCTGCACCGCGCTCCAGGCGTCTCGCTGGTGGCGCTGTTCAGCCCCGAACACGGCATCCGCGGCGTGCTCGACGAGGACGTGCCGTCGTCGCGCGACGAGGCCACCGGCCTGCTCATCCATTCGCTCTACGGCGCCACGCGCCGGCCCACCGCGGCGATGCTGGCGGGGCTCGATACCCTGGTGATCGACCTGCAGGACGTCGGCGTGCGCTTCTACACCTATCCGGCCACGCTCGGCTACGTGCTCGAGGAAGCGGCCAAGGCGAAGATCAAAGTGGTCGTGCTCGACCGGCCGAACCCGATCAACGGCTGGCAGATCGAAGGGCCGCTGCCCGACGACGCGGTGCATCGGCTTCAACGCCTACCTGCCGATGCCGATCCGGCACGGCCTCACGCTGGGCGAGCTGGCGCAGCTTTTCAACGACGAGCGCGGCCTCGGCGCCGATCTCACGGTGGTGCGCGCGGAAGGCTGGCGCCGCGACCAGTGGTTCGATCACACCGGCCTGTCGTGGGTCAATCCGTCGCCGAACATGCGCAACCTGAACCAGGCCACGCTGTATCCCGGCATCGGCGCCATCGAGTACGCCAATATCTCCGTCGGCCGCGGCACCGACCAGCCCTTCGAGCAGATCGGCGCGCCGTGGATCGACGGCCCCAAACTGGCGGCGGCCCTCAACGCGCGGGCCCTGCCCGGCATCCGCTTCTACCCGGTGCAGTTCACGCCGGCCTCGAGCGTCCATGCCGGCCAGGCGTGCCAGGGCGTGTTCCTGGTCGTCACCAATCGCGAGGCGCTGCAACCGGTGCGCCTGGGGCTCGAGATCGCCTCGGCGCTGTGGAAACTGCACGGCGACGCCTTCGACCCCCGTAACACCGTCCGGCTCGTCGGCTCGGCCGACGTGCTGGCGCGCGCCCGGGCGGGCGACGACCCGGCCGCCATCGCCGCGTCGTGGGCCGGCGCCGAAGCCACGTGGCGGCGGCGGCGGGCCAAGCACCTGCTGTATCCCTGACGGCGATGCCGCGCTATTCCTGACGGCGGTGCCCCGGGGTGGAGCGACCGGCTCACGGCCTGGCCGGGACGCGCATGAACACCACCTCGCCGAAGCGCAGGTCGGTGCGGCCGAGCGCCTCCACGACCAGCGTCACGGGGCCGTCGGCGGCCCACGCGCATGGCACCCAGATCTTGCCGAGGCGTTCGGCGGGGACGAGGCCCGACGGCACGTCCTCGCGGCAGGCCACCGCGCCGCTGCCGTCGGTAACGGTCACGCGCGCCACCGCGGTGTCGAGCCCGACCGGCGCGTTGCCGCGACCGGCGGTGAGGAGCACCTGATAACGCCCGGCGGCGAGGTACTCGTCGCTCAGGATCAACGCGGAGCGCGTCCCGTCGATGGCCCCGACGATCCGCAGACGACGCCCAGACGTCGGATCGACCACGTTGACGCCGTTCAACCCGTCCAGGCTCGCCGCCTCGAAGGCCACAGCCGGCGGCGGGGCGCCCAGCCACTGCAGCGCGACGGCGAGCAGCGCCACGGCGGCGGCGCCGGCCTGGCGCCACGTCGCTCGCGACAGCCAGCCGCCCAGCCGGGCGGCGCCAGCGGTTAGCGGTCCGGCGATGAGCACGAAGACGAGCGGCAGGATGGGCACAGCGAATCGGTGGGACGAGAGCGTCGCCACGTGGGCCGCGCACACCGCCGCGACGACCGCGGGCACCAGCCACCACTCGCGCCACCGCCCCGATCGCCGCAGATGCGCCACGCCGAGCAGCCCCGCCAGGAGCAGCCAGCCGCCGCGCGCCAGCGGCAGCGAGACGTCGAGCGGCACGAGTCCGCCCGAGGCGCGGTAGAACCACAGGCCCGAGGGCCGCGGCACGTTCCACTGATCGCGGATGACGCCCCAGAAGTAGAGCGCCTTGCGTCCGAAGAGCTGCAGCGCCGCCACCGGGCGTTCGCGCACGAAGCGCCGGCCCGCGGGCTCGACGGCGCGATCGCTGTTGTAGGTGCCGGAGGCCGCGGCGTGGTTGCCGAGCGGAAGGTGACCGGGCCCTTGTCCGACATCATCACCAGTTGGCCGTGCCGCGACGACTGCATCACCGACCACCACGCCACCGGCGCGGTGGCCAGCACCAGGAAGATCTGCGCCCGCCGCCAGGGCTCGCCGCGGGCCAGCGCCGGCGCGCGCGCGCCACACGAGCCACAGCGCCAGGACGGGGATGACGCCGACGAAGACTTCGCGCGTGAGCGCCAGGGCGCCAGCCGCCACGCCGGCCAGAGCCGCCCACGCCGTCATCCGGCGCGCGCCGCACGTCGTGGCCGCGGTGACTACCAGGGCCACCGTGGCCAGCAGTTCGGCCGCCACCAGCACCTCGTACTGCACGGTGCCGACGTAGTGGCGCAGGGCCGGCGCGGTGGCCGTGAGCAGCGCCGCCGCCCACGCCTCGCGCCGGCCCCACACGGCGCCCGCCAGCCAGGCGGCCAGCGCGGTAGCGGCGACCAGGCAGGCCCACAGCGCCAGCTTCGCCGCCAGGTAGGAATGGCCGAACACCGCGTAGATCAGCGCCAGGGTGGCCACGAATCCTGGCGGCTGGCGGAGGGGAATCGCGGTCCACGGAGCCCCGCCGGCCAGGGCCGTCGCCGCCGCGTCGTAGGCCCCGGCATCCACCTGCAGGCTGCCCAATGCCGAGAGCCGGTCCGGACTGGCCAGGATGTCGGCCAGCGGCAGCGCCAGCCCGAGGAAGACGGCCGCGAGACCAAGGGCCGGTCCCCACCGCCGACGCGCCGACGCGACCGGCCACGCGGGCCCCGAAGGCGGCTGGGGCACAGAGTCTCTTCAGGCTAGGTCAACCCGGCGTGATCCATCACCAGCGCGCCCCACAGGAGCGGGAGGTAGATGATGGTGGCGTAGAACAGGCGCCGGGCCGTGGCCTGCGTGCGGGTGTGCGCGAACTCGAACGACAGCCACAGCACGATCACGCCGAGCACCAGCGCTGCCAGCAGGTAACGCGGGCCGGCCAGCCCGATCAGCGTCGGCAGCAGGCTCACCGGGAGCATCGTCGCCGCATAGAGCACGGCCTGGCGCCCGGTGCTGCGGCCGTCTGGCTCGATCACCGGCAGCAACGGCATGCCGGCGCTGGCGTAGTCGTCGCGGTGCATCCAGGCGATGGCCAGGAAGTGCGGCATCTGCCACAGGAAGACGATGCCGAAGAGCACCCAGCCGCCGATCGAGAGCGTATTGGTGGCCGCGGCCCAGCCGATGAGCGGCGGCAGCGCGCCGGGCACGGCGCCCACGATGGTGGAGAGCGACGAGACGAGCTTGAGCGGCGTGTAGACCAGCACGTAGCTGAGCACCGTGGCGAGGGCCACGGCCGCGGCCAGCGGGTTGGCGAACAGCCACAACTCCACCAGACCGAGCCCGGTGAGGGCGAGGCCGAACCACAGCGCCGGTCCGGGGGCGACGCGCGCGGCCGGCAGCGGCCGCCGCCGGGTGCGCCGCATCAGCAGGTCGGTGTCCTTCTCCCACACCTGGTTCAGCACCGACGCGCCGCCGGCCACGAGCGTCGTGCCGACGACCGTGTGCACGAGCCCCAGCCACGACGCCCCGTCCTTCATCCCCAGGTAGTAGCCGGCCATCGTGGTGAGCACGACGAGCAGGTTCAAGCGGGGCTTGGTGAGCTGGACGTAGTCGGCCCACGGCGACGGGCGGCGCTCTGACGCCGCCTCGTGGGTCGGCGCGTGGCCGGTCGTGTCCGACGCGTGATCGACGGGCGTGCTCACGCGGCCGGTACCTTGAGCGTGAGGGTCAGCGCTGCCGTGCCTTGCGCCGTCACGGTGGCCGTGCCGGTCATGGTACCGGCAGCTTCGTGCCACGCCTCGACGGTGTAGGCGCCGGGCGGCAGATTGGGCAGCGAAAACCTGCCGTCGGCGCCGGTCACGGCAAAGTAGGGATGGTTCACCACCCCGACCCAGGCGTTCATCCAGGCGTGCACGTCGCACTTCATCGGCACCATCACTTCCTCGGCGGAGAACGTGTGGCTGTAGCGCACGCCCTGCACGGGCTGGCCCTGGTTGAACGGCTCGTTGACCGCGGAATCGGCGCGCACGTTGTGCAGCAGCGGATCCGAGTTGAGGATCTGGAACGGCTGACCCACGCGCACCCCGATGACGCGCGGCGTGTACCAGCACTGCTGCTGGTCGAGTATTACCGGCGTGTCGGGCACCGGATAGCTGCGTCCGTCGAGGCCGGAGGTCACGTAGACGAAGACGTTGGCCAGCGTGCCGTCGGGACCGAGGATGTAGCTCTCGGTGGCGCGCGTCGCGCCGGGCACGAGGCTGGCGCAGCGCCGGTCGCCGTCCATGCGGATCATCTGCGCCTGGGGGGGCGTGCCCTCGAGCCGCACCGTGCCGTCAATCGTGCCGGTGGTGGCCGGATCGAGGGTGGCCGACGCGGGTGCGGGAGCCGGGGACGACGAGCCGCCGCACGCGGCGGCGGCGGTGGCGGCGCAGAGGACGGCCGCCAGCGCGAGCCGCAGCCAGCGAGGCGAGCCGGGCACCGCCGTCATCGCCGTTGCGCCGCGGGGGCGGTGCCGCCCGCGTCCCGAATCTTGCGGAACACGCGATCTTCCATCCAGTGCCCGTCCCACCATTCGACCGGATTGACCTGCACGCCGCCGACGAGCATGGTGAAGTGCAGGTGGTCGCCGCCGGCCAGCCCGGTCGTGCCGGAGCGGCCGAGCGTCTGCGCCTTCTCCACGGTGTCGCCTTCCTTGACGTCGATCGACGACAGGTGCGCGTAGAGCGACTGCACGCCCAGCCCGTGATCGACGATGACGCAGTTGCCGTAGATGCCGAGATAGGCGGCGTGCACGACCACGCCGCGGTTCGACGCCGTGACCGGCGCGTGCGCCGTGGACGCCAGGTCGAAGCCGAGATGCGTCTGCTGGTCGATCTCCTTGCCTTCGTAGAGATAGGTGCGGTGATCGGCGAAGCGCGATTCGACCTGCGTGTTGCCGAGCTGCGCGAACGCTTCTTTCCACAGCATCTCGGGCGCCGTCTTGGCGGCGAGCGCGGCGATGGCGGCGTTGTTCTGCTGGCGCAGGTCGCGGTTGATGGCGAGGAAGGCCGCGAGCAGGTCGTCGCTGCCGTTATTGGCCAGGCCGAGCGACGGCGTGTTGCCGGCGATGGCCGGCACGACGCGCTCCAGGAAGCCGCGATCGATGGGGATGCGCGAGCGCTGGAAGGTCTTCGGGAACGGCTTGCGATCGACGGCGGCGGTGGCTTCGTTGCCGGCTTCGTCGCGCGCAAAGGCGGTGACCGGCGTGGTGGCGTCCTGGTCGAAGGGCAGCGCGAAGAAGGCCACCTTGACGCCGGGATCGGCTGATGCCCACCGCCGTGCCGGGGAAGGCGGGGAACGTGGCCGGCCCGACCCGCACGCCGGCGCCGACGTCGGGCGGCGTCGCGCGCAGGACCACGAACTCCGAGCCGCCGAGATTCAGGAAGTGGTGGATCGACAGCACCGCCACCCGCGGCGGCTCGAGCCGCACGGTCACGTCGCGTGTCACCGACGAGACGGCCTGGCGCATGCCGAACAGCACCGGCCGCGCCGCCGTGACGGTGAGGGTGGCCGGGCCCGAGACGAGCGCTCGGCTGCGCCTTCTTGCCGAGCGGGCGGATCACCCACAGGCGATCCGAGGAGGCCTGCTTCACCTCGCCGGCGCTGCCCGAGGCATCGCCGAGCGAGAACACCGGAAGGTCCTGCCCGTTCTGAGTGACCGTGGCGGTGAGTTGCGTCAGCACCCCGCCCGGGGCGTCCACGAAGAACTCCAGCGATCCGGCCTGGCCGATGAACTTCTCGGGCGTCTTGATCTCGATGCCGGGACCGGCTTCGCGGCCGGCCATGAACCACGCGACCGCGGCGCTGCCGAGGCCGACGACGACAATCAGAAGAAGCGCGCGTCGTACGAATTGCATCCGTCGATTCTAGTGCCTCGCACCGGCCGGCGGCGCGCACCGTTGCAGCGCGGTCCGGGCCCCGCGGCACGGGGCGGCGCGGTTGACACAACGCCGTGCTCCCTAGTACCGTTGACGTTTCCTGAGGGCCTCGACCCGGCTCCAGGGTGTGTGCCGGTATCGTCTAGGGGTCAGGACACGTGGTTCTCAGCCACGGGACCGGGGTTCGAATCCCCGTACCGGTACCAACTTCTCCCGCCCCTTCCTCCCCAGCAGTTTCCGACGACCTCGCTCGCGCCGCGTTCACGGCGAGATTCGTCGTGCGGTGGTGTCGCGGCTTCCGCACTCCGTCTACTTTCGACCGGCGGGCGACCAGGTCGTGGTGCTGGCCATTCATGGCCGATCCGTCACGCTGGAAGACGCGTTCGTGAGGCGGCGACAGGGTGCCTTCTCGATCCACCCCCTCGCAGACCGCCACGGTGCTCGGGCGTCACCGCAGTTCGATCACCCGCGAGATTCTCCGCAATGCGACGCGGGCCGACGGCGCTCGGACTAACAAACGAATCGAGCCGACGCGCCGGACGTCGCGTGCCATCATGTCGAAGCGGCGCACGGCTCATTCGTAGCGTTATGCCGGTCGGACCCGAACAATTGCGGAACGACATCCCGAAGCTCGCTCGCGTTCTGAAAGGTGATCGGGATCTTTTTACGGATCCACGGTCTACTACAAGAGGCAGGTCTCTGCCTCGACAGCTCTAGTGCTAGGCCTTACAGAACAAGCGCCTGTGCGCACCGCCGCCTCAGAACAGCCGACTGCCCTGACTCATAAATGTCATGTTCCTCGTCACCAGGAGATGGACCGAATGAACGTGCAGAAAATCTACACCGCATTGCTCACCGCAGACATCGAGGCAGCCGAAAAATGGTACACGAAGCTGCTCGGTCGTGGACCGGACAACCGGCCGATGGATACACTGGTGCAGTGGGAGCTCTTTGCCGATGCCGGGCTGGCGCTTTCCAGCGACGGCGAGATTGCGGGCAGAGGCATGATGTTCCTCTACGTGGACGATGTGGAAGCCGAGCGCCGCAGGTTGCAGGACCTAGGGATTGCGCTGGGGGCCAACATCAAGGGGGACTACTCAACCCTCGCGCAGGTGCGTGATCCGGATGGAAATTCGGTCACACTGGCGACGCCGCCGTCGCGACCCTTTCCTCCAGCGTGATCGCGCTCGCGTGCCGCCCCTGGCGGAAGCCGATCTTGTGGCCGTCGGGCGGCTTTGCGCTCAGTGCAGCGACGGCGTAGGATGGCCGCGCCATCTGGACTGTCACTGACGGGAGCTGCTCGACACCATGGCCGATCTCGACGCCGTCTTCAGAGGATTTGCGGATCATCATGGAGCCGTATGCGCGGAAGCTCGTGACGACGAAAAACGACGACGCAGAGCTGTCGGTCGATACGACGCACATCCAGAAGAACAAGAAGCCGTTGTTTTTCGGCGCCGTCCAGATCAAGAAGACCTACGTCAGCTACCACCTGATGCCGGTCTACGTGAAACCGGACCTCCTGGCGGACATGTCTCCAGAGTTGAAGGCACGGATGCAAGGCAAGTCGTGCTTCAACTTCGCGGCGGCCGACCAGGGCCTGTATCGGGAGCTCGCGGCGCTGACCAAAGCCGGCTTTGCCAGCTACGAGGAGCAGGGCTTCGTGTAGCGTCACATCAGAAGTCAGTGTCAAGCACGCGCAGGCAGACATGCGCACCGCCGATTCTCAGGCGCTGCCGGCGTTCTGCGTCTGACTGCGCCTGGCTGACGGTAGGTGTGGTGGCTGTCTTGCGGGCATCGCCCTGGCCGTCCTGACGGCTCTTGCGGTCTGCGGAACCGGCGCTCGTCAGGGGTCGTCGCTGTTCATCGGTGCCCGCTAAGAGTGCGTTCCGAAGGCCCGGCTGTCCTCTCCCGGCTGCGCTTGGTCCGTCGTCCGAGCAAAAACAGGCCTGATTCCGCGCCTTATCCGGGCACAGGCATTGCAGCAGGGGTCTGCAGGTCAATCAGGACCCGGAAGGAAGGTCAGCCGTGAGGAAGATCAGGATGGCAGTCGTCGCAGCGTTGGTCGCCAGCACGGTGAGCTTCCAGCCAGTGCCCGCCGTGGCCGCCGATCAGAGCCGGCGCGACCGGCAGGCCGAGCGGCGCGACGACCGGCGCGACCGGCGGGAACGTCGCGACGACGATCGGCGATATGACGAGCGCGCCGGTATGACGATCGGCGCTACGACGGGCGCTACGACAACAACAGCCGCTACGACGCGGCCCGCTACTACCGCGAGGATCGCCGCCGCCCGGTGCGCCTGGGCCGCAACGACCGCATCTATCGCGGCTCCGACAACCGCTACTACTGCCGCCGCGACGACGGCACCACCGGTCTCATCGTCGGCGGCATGGCTGGCGGCGTGCTCGGCAGCGTCATCGCTCCTGGCGGCTCGAAGACGCTTGGCGCCATCCTCGGTGCCGGCGCCGGCGCACTCATCGGCCGGGCCATCGACGACGGCGTCGAATGCCGCTGATGACCGTCATCTGCTGACCGCCTCACCCACACCCACCGGGGGGCGCCGCATCGCGCGGCGCTCCTCGCTTCGCGGCTTCAGTACCGCGGCCTCCCGGCCCGTGCCGGCGGTCTCGGCACCCATCCCTACGCTAGCGCACCGCGCTGTTGATGCCGGTGCCGGTGCCCGCAAACACCAGCTCCACGAAGCGCCCCGGCACATGGAAGTCGGGCGTCGCCGTGTTGGTCGGCGCAAACGCCAGATACTGACGCGTGCCGTCGAAGAGGCAGATGCGGAACAAATTGGCGTGCCACCGGTCGCCGGCTTCGGGGGTCACGCCGAAGGCCGCAAACGGAATGCGCATCACGGCGCAGAAGCGGCTGCCCTCCGGGTCGATGACCGCAGCGGTCGCCATCCCGCTCTGCCACGAGGCATCGACATCGACGCGGGGGTGGCGAATGGCGAGGTCGCACCACTGGCCGGTGGGCGCCACCTCGAACTCCTTGTAGCTGTCCGGCGGTTCCTTAGGCGAACGCACGAAGGCCTCGCACACGTCGCGCTCCCAGAGAGCGCGACGCTCGACCGCCGGGTCGAACACGACGTCGATGTCGAGTTCCGTGAAGCGGCAGTCGAAGGCGAACCACAGGTGCTCGGCGGTCCACAGCACGCGCGCGTCCGTGTCGATGCCGGGCGGCGCCAGGTCGCCGGTCCACGACCGGTCGAGGGGATACGCCGCGGCGCGCTGCCAGGCGGGGTGGGAGAGTTCCGCGGCCAGCGGCAGCGGGTCGGACTGGAAATGCGCCGTGATGTGCATGCCTGCCCGATGATACCGGGACCGGTTGACGTCCACCCGCATTCCTTGAGACCCTTCCCGGCGATGAATCGCTGGCTGGCCGCGCTGGGCTTCGCCCTCACTGCGGCCCTGCTGGCGAGCGCGATTGGCCAGGTGAGCCTGGCGCGGACGCTGGAGCTCAAGACCTACGACGCGCGGATGCGGGCCGTGGCCACGGGCGGGGGCGCGGCGCCGCCGGTCGCCATGGTGCTCATCGACGATCACTCCATCCGCCAGCTCGAGCCGCTCGCCGGCCGCTGGCCGTGGCCGCGCATGGTGCACGCCGTGCTCGTCAACTTCCTGGCCCGCGGGCAGGCCCGGCTGGTCGTCTACGACGTGCTCTTCGCGGAAGCCGACAAGGCCACGACCGACATCGGCGGCACCGCCTGGACCGGCGCGGAATCGGACCAGGCGCTCGTCGACGCGGTGACGGCGGCCGGCAACGTGATCCTGGTGGCCGAGGCCTCGAGCGAGGTCACCGTCGAGGCCAACGCCGAGGCCCGCCCGTCGCTCGACGGCATCCCGTCGCTCTCGGTGCGCTGGCCGCTGCGGGGCTTCGCCGAACGGCGGCCGCTGCTCGTGCCGCCGTTCCCGGCGCTGGCCCGGGCGGCCCTCGGCATCGGTCACGCCCGCGTCGCCTATGACCTCGATGGTCCGTGGCGGCGCCACATTCCGTTTGTCGAGGTCGAGGGCCGCATCGTGCCGTCGCTGCCGGTGGCCGCGGCGCTTACGGTCAAGGGCATCGCGCCGGCGCAGGTGTCGGCGTCGCGCGCGTCGCTGCACCTCGGCCCGACGCGGGTGCCGTGGATCGAGCAGGTCGTGCCCGACTACTACGGCCCGGCGCGAGCCGTGTGGCGACCGCTCGTGCCCTTCCGCGGGCCAACCCTGCGCGCCGACCGCACCCCCACGTTTCCCAGCTACTCGTTCCAGGACATCTTCCTGGCCGAGCAGCAGCTGCTGGCGGGCGAGCCGCCACATCTCGACCCGGCGGTATTCAAGGACCGGATCGTGGTCGTGGGCGTGACGGCGCAAGGCCTCACGGATCTCTTCACCACGCCGTTCGGCGAGGGCCGCATGCCCGGCGCCGAGGTGCACGCCAACGTCATCGACGGCCTGCTGAGCGGGCGGGCCATCGCGCCGGCCGCGCCCTGGCAGCGCATCGCCGTCACCCTCGCGCCGGCCCTCGCCGTTGCGAGCGTGGGGGCGCTGGCCGTGCCGTGGGTCACGGCGGCGGCGGCGGCAGCGGCGGCCACCGCCGTCGTCTGGTATGCCACGCGCGCGCTCGGCCATGGCCTGTGGCTGCCGCTCGTCGTGCCGGTCACGGCCTGCCTGCTCACCTTCCTGGCCGACCTGGCGTGGATGTATTTCGTGGAGGGTCGCGAGAAGCGGAGGGTGAAACGGCTGTTCTCGCGCTATGTCTCCAAGGATGTCTACCAGCAGCTCCTGGCCAGCCCGTCGGAGGCGCGGCTGGGCGGACAGCGGCGCGAGATGACGGTGCTCTTCTCCGACATGCGCGGCTTCACCACGCTGTCCGAGAGCGGCGAGGCCGAGGACCTGGTGCGGCAACTGAACCAGTACTTCACGCGGATGGTGGAGGTGGTCTTCGCCCACCGCGGCACCATCGACAAGTTCGTCGGCGACATGGTGATGGCGCTGTACGGCGCCCCGCTCGACGACCCGGACCACGCCGACCACGCCGTGCAGACGGCGCTGGCCATGGTCCGGGAACTGGCGCAGTTGAACCGGCTCTGGGCGGTCGAGGGCCGGGCCGCGCTGGACATCGGCATCGGCATCAACACCGGAGAGATGATTGCCGGCAACATTGGGTCCGATACGATCATGAGTTACACCGTGATTGGCGACAACGTGAACCTGGGCGCGCGCCTGGAGTCGCTCAACAAGGACTTCGGCACGCGGATCCTCATCTCGGAGGCCACCAGGCGGCAGTTGAAAGGCACCTACGACATCCGCCCCCTGGGCGAGGTGATGGTCAAGGGCAAGACCCGGGCCGTGCAGGTCTACGAAGTACGCACGGGCGGGCAGAACGGGACGCACGGGCAGAACGAGCACAACGAGGTATTCGCATGAATCGACGGGCAATCGTGACCATCGCCTGGGCCGCGGCCCTGGCGCTGGCCGGCGCGCCGGCCGGCGCCGAACAGTTGGGCAAGATCGGCGGCGCCCTGAAGAAGGTGCAGCAGTTCAAGGACGTCGAGATGACCGACGCCGAGGAAACGCAACTCGGCGCCGAGGTCAGCCAGCGCATTCGCGCCCGCTACGGGGTGGTGCAGAACCCGGCCGTGCACAAGTACGTCGCGCTCGTCGGCACGGCGCTGGCGCAGACCAGCAGCAAGCCCGGGCTGGCCTGGAAGTTCATCGTGCTCGACACCGACGCGGTCAATGCCTTTGCCGCCCCGGGCGGCTTCATCCACATCACCAAGGGCGCTCTGGCCAACCTCAAGGACGAAGCGGAACTGGCCGGCGTGCTCGGCCACGAGATCATCCACGTCACCGAGAAGCACACCATCCGCGCCATTCAGAAGGGCAAGCTGGTGCAGATGGGCGCCGACGAGACGCTGGCCGGCAACAGCGCGCTGATGAACAAGCTGGCCGACAAGGCCTACGAGGTGATCGAGGGCGGCTTCGGCCGCGGCGAGGAACTCGAGAGCGACGAGAAGGGCATCGTGCTCGCCAATGCCGTCGGGCTATGCGCCGCAGGGCATGAACGGCTTCCTGACCATGCTGATGGACCGCAACAAGAACGCGCCGCCCGCCAAGAATGGCCTCTTTGCCTCGCATCCCGAGACGAAGGAGCGCGTCGAGAAGATGACCAAACAGATCGCCTCGGCCAAGCTGGCCGGCACGGCCACGGTGACCGAGCGCTACACCACGACGATCACCTTCAAGCCGGTGGCGGCCGCCGAGATCGCCACCATCGAGGCGGGCTCGTCGGGAGCCGCCGGCCCCGCGCCCAAGAAGGCCGAGGAGGCGCCGAAGAAGAAGGGCCTGGGGGGCCTGGCCGGACGCCTGCGGCCGAGCGGCGGCGAGCAGAAGTCGGCGCAGGTCACCGGATCGGGGGCGTCGCGCGGCGCCGGCAGCGAGGATCGGCTGGCCCAGGGCGGCGCCAATCCCGCGCCGGTGGCCGTCAGCCTGTCGCCGGCCGACATCGCCGCGTTCAAGAAAGCGGGCGGGCTGAAGTAGGCGGGGCTCGGCCACCAGCCGCGCCAGTCGCCCCACCCGCCGGTCCATCCAGCCGATGCCGTTGCCCGCCGTCACCCTCGTCGCGCTCGTCGCCGTCGTCACGGCGGCGGCGGCCGTGCGCAGCCGATTCATGCGCGGGCGGCTGGGCTTTGCCGCGGTGCTGCTGCTCGTCGCCGTGGGGCTCGATGTGGCCCTGCTCCGCGGCGTCGGCGATCCGCTGCTCGTGGGCGGCCTGGCGCGGCTCCTGCGGGCCGCCGCCGGCATCGTGAGCGTGGTGGCGCTGCTCTTCAATCCGTGGCGTCACGACCGCGTGTCCGAGCGCGTGCCGGCCATCGTGCAGGACGTGATCGTCATCGCGCTCTTCGCGCTGGCGGCCACGCTGATGCTCGACGAGAAGGTGCTCACGACTTCGGCGGTCGGCGCCGTCGTGGTTGGCTTCGCGCTGCAGGACACGCTCGGCAATCTGTTCTCGGGCCTGGCCATCCAGGTCGAGAAGCCGTTCCGCGTCGGCCACTGGATCCGCATCGGCGACTTCGAGGGCAAGGTGCAGCAGGTGACCTGGCGCGCCACGAAGCTCCTGACCAAGGCCGGACAGTACGTGATCGTGCCCAACAGCATGATGTCGAAGGATCCGATCCTGAACTTCTCGGAGCCGACCGAGCCGACGCGGATCGAGGTGATCGTCGGCGCCAGTTATGACGCGGCGCCCAACCTGGTGAAGCAGGCGCTGCACGAAGCCCTCGACAACTCGCCGCTGGTGCTGACGGCGCCCCAGGCCGACGTGGTCATCGAGGACTTCGCCGCGTCGTCGGTGAACTACCGTGTGCGCTTCTGGATTGCCGACTACGGCCGCGACGGCACGGCGCGCGACCAGGTGCGCTCGAACATCTGGTACACGTTCAAGCGCCACGCCATCGAAATCCCCTACCCGATCCAGATCGAGTACAGCCGCGACGAGGCGCCGTCGCGCACCAAGGAGCGGCTGCAGTCCCTGGCCACGCGGCTCCAGCAGATCGATCTCTTCAGCGAACTGGACGGCGAGGAATGCGTGCGGCTGGCCGAAGGGTGCCGCGAGCACCTCTTCGGCGCGGGTGAACGCGTGGTGCGCCAGGGGGCCGACGGCCACTCGATGTTCGTCGTGCTGGAAGGGGCGGTGCGCGTGTCGCTCGAGCCCTCGGGACAGGACGTGGCCCGGATTCCGCGGGGCGGATTCTTCGGCGAGATGTCGATGCTCACCGGCGAGCCGCGCACGGCCACGGTCACGGCCACCGACGACGCGACGCTGCTCGAGATCCCGACCGGCCAGTTCCGCGATCTGGCGCGGCAGCGGCCCGGCCTGCTCGAACACGTGAGCGAGGTGGTCTCGGCGCGGCGCGTGGGCCTGGCTGAAGCCAGGGCCGCGGCCGATGAAGCGCAGGCCACCGTGCCGGCCCGCCTGAGCCTGCTGGCCCGCATCCAGCGCTTCCTCGAAATCTAGTTCCCCCCGCGCCGGCGGCCCCGGCCGCCGCGGACCTCGCGGTAGCCCTCGGCGTAGCCCTGCTCGAAGGCCGAGCGATAGGCCTGCTGATAAACGCTGCGCGGGCCGTAGTCGCGCCGGTAGCCCTGGTCGGCGTTGCGATAGCGGCTGTGCCGCGACGGATCGGGCCGGTCGCGATCGCGGCCGTCCTCGAGACCCTTGCGGTAGCCTTCCTCGAAGCCGTTGCCGCGGGCGATGTCGACCACCGGGGCGCGGCCGTAGCCCTCCGGTCGTGCCCCGTAGCCCGGCCGGGAGCCGAAACCAGGCAGCGCCCGTCCGCGGCCCGGCACGCGTGCGGACCCGCGGCCGCCGCCCGAGTAGTAGCCGTCGCGGTAACCGGCGACGAAGCCGGCGCGGTACTGCTGCTGGTAGTCGTCGCGCCGCCCGTCGCGGCGCTGGTAGCCGTTATCGGCCGCGCGGTAGTCGCGGTGCCGCTGATACTCGAACGGCCGCCCGTCGCGGGCGTCGTCGCCGCCGGCCCGCGCCCCGTCGCGGTAGCCCTCGTCATGACCGCCCCGGGGGTCGGCCCACTGCGCCTGGACCGGGGTGCCGGCGAGCGCCACCACGGCAAGGGCGGTCAAGGCGGCGCCGAGGAGCTTGGCATGCATGTTCGGGTCTCCGTCAGTTCGGCTGGCACCCTCGGCAGTGCAGGCCTCGTGCCAACGGCAGGTCCGCCGGCGCGTCTGGCCGGCGGAGCAAATCAGCTCGAGGCACCGACATCGGCAACGGCCGGGTGCCCGCCGCCGAGGCCGCTGCTGTGCGGAAAGGAGGACGGAGCCGGCCCGGGCACTCGCTCTTCAGAGGGTCAGTTCGGTGCCGGCGCCGGTTTCCACGGCGCGCCGGTAGACGAGGTCGGCGGCCACCACGTCCTCGACCGCCATGCCCAGCGACTTGAAGACGGTCACCTGGTCGGCCGACTGGCGGCCCGGCACGCGGCCGAGCACGATCTCGCCCAGCTCCCCGACCACGTGCGCCGCGGTGAAGCGGCCCTCGCGGAGGCCCTGCACGACGTCACCCGATTCGACCAGCGCGGCGGCCCGCGAGTCGACGACGAGCCGGGCGCCGGCCACGAGCCCCGGCGGCATCTCGCGCTGATCGGGCCGGCAGGCCCCCACCGAAATGACATGCGCGCCGGGAGCGACCCAGGCCTCGTCGATCACCGGGTCGGGCGAGGAGGTGACGAGCACGACGATCGCGGCCCCGCGCACCGCTTCCTCCGCCGACGTGGTGGCCCGGAGCGCGCCGGCGGCGTGGCCCTGCATCTCGCCGACGAAGCGCTCGCGGCTGCGGGCCTGCGGGCTCCACACCCGCACGTCGCGGAGCGGCCGCACGAGCGCCAGCGCCTCGAGGTGGCTGCGCGCCTGCACGCCGGTCCCGATGATGGCCAGCGACGAGGCGTCGGCGGCCGCCAGGTGTCGGGCCGAGACGGCCGACACCGCGGCGGTACGCGCCTCGGTGATGTAGCGTCCGTCCATGATGGCGATGAGGCTGCCGGTGTCGGGATCGAGCAGCAGGATGGTCGCCAGGTGTGACGGCAACCCCTTGGCGGCGTTCCCGCCGAAGACCGTGACCAGTTTGGCGCCGAGCTGCGGCGGCTCGGCCACGTAGGCCGGCATCAATCCGAAGTAGGCCTTCTCCGGCCCGACCATCAGCACGCTGCGCACGGGCTGCAGCACCTCGCCGGCCGAGAAGCGGGCCAGCGCCATCTCCATCGCGGTGACGAGGTCGTTCAGGGGCAGGAGCGCGGTGACGTGTTGCTCGGTGAGCAGGCGGAAACGCTGCGACATGCCCGCATGGTCGCACAGTCAGGCCGGGAACGGCCGCGGCCACCGGGCCGCGGTCGCGGCGGCGGCGCCGACGGTGTTCAGATGGATGCGAACGATGTCGTCCACGTCCGGCGCGTAGCCGCCGCTCATCACCACCACGACCGGCACGCCGGCGGCGCGGCAGGCGGCAAACACCTGCTCGTCGCGTCGTGCGCAGGCCGGCCACGGTGAGGCCGAGCCGGCCCAGGCGATCGCCGTCGTACGGGATCGGCGCCGGCGAGGTAGAACACCAGTTCAGGGCCATGTCCCGCAAGCACCGCCGGCAGGTGTTGCGCGAGCCGCGTCAGGTATTCGTCGTCGCCGGTGCCGTCGGCCAGCTCCACGTCGAGGTCGCTGGCCTCCTTGCGGAACGGGAAGTTCTTGGCGCCGTGCATCGAGAAGGTGAAGACCGACGGGTCGTCGCCGGAAGATCGCGGCGGTGCCGTTGCCCTGATGGACGTCGCAGTCCACGACGGCCAGACGGCGGCAGCGCGCCTCGCGCTGCAGCACGCGCGCGGCGACGGCCACGTCGTTGAACACGCAGTAGCCTTCGCCGCGGTCGGCGAAGGCGTGGTGGGTGCCGCCGGCGAGGTTGGCGGCCACGCCGTCGGTCAGGGCCGCGCCGGCCGCGGCGATGGTTGCGCCGGTCGACCGCCGCGAGCGCTCGACCATGGCCGGCGACCACGGAAAGCCGATGCGCCGCATCATCTCGGGCGGCAGCGTGCCGTCGGCCACGGCGCGCACGTAGGCGGCGTCGTGCGCCAGCCGCAGTTGATCCCAGGTCGCGGCGGGTGCCTCGATCACGTCGGCGGCGGCCACGACGCCCTCGCCGATCGACGCGCTCGCGCAGCCGCGCGTACTTGGTCATCGGGAACCGGTGCCCGTCGGGCAGCGGCAGCACGAAGTGATCGGAATAGAACGCCCGCATGCCGTTTCCTTGCTTCCTTGCGCCCGGGGCCTCGACCCTAGTGGCAGAGGTCGAACCCCGCGTCGGTGAACGCCGTGCCTTCGACCGGCATGAACTGCCACTCGTAGCGGTTCTCGCTCAACACCAGCTGCAGCACTCCGTAGCCGGCATGGGCCGCGGCGCTGTTCGGCCGCCGAGCGACGACGCCGGTCAACGAGGCTCCGCCGGTGCCGACGACGAACTGGCGCAGCCCGCGGTCGCGATCGAGCCGCGCCTCGGGGTCCTGCGGCAGGTAACGCTCGTAGATGTGGTCGTGGCCGACGAGGATCACTTCCGCGTTGGCGGCATACAACAGTTCCCAGAGCGGCCGGGTCGCGAGGTTGTCGCCGTTCGGACCCGAGCTCACGTAGGGATGATGCCAATAGGCCAGGGTGCAGCGCGCCGGCTGCTGCAGTTCCTGGCGGAGCCACTCGTGCTGCGGCGACCCCGGCCCCATCGGCGCGTTCGAGTTCAGCGAGATGAGCCGCCAGCTGCCGGCGACAAACGAGTAGTAGCCGTCGCCAGGAGGGCCGGCCAGTTCGCCGAAGAAGGCGTAGTAGGGCGCGGCCCCCGGCGTTTCGTACTCGTGATTACCGGGGGCCGGGCGGGTCCGGCCGCGGTGCCGGCCCCAGGTCGGGGCGTAACAGTGCGCGAACTCCTGGAACGAGCCGCTGAAGTAGGCCAGGTCGCCGAGCGCCAGCACGATGCCGGGCAACTGGTCGAGCAGACGGGCGGTCAGGTCGGCACCGGGCTGGCCGCACTGGGCGATATCGCCGGCGGCCAGGATGGTCACCGGCGCGCCCCGCGGCGGTTCCGGTGCAGACGAGGTCGGGGTCGTGGGACCCTGCCCGTCGCACGACGCCGCGAGCGCCGCCAGCACGAGCCCCAGCCATGTTATTTTCCTTGGCACTGTGCTAGGGTCGCCACGTTGATTCCAGCGTAGCGTGATGGCTGTCCCCGAGCAAGCTGCCGGCGGTCGTCTGGTGCTCACACCACGCCAGCCCCTCGTGGCTGGGCACGCCGCCGAGGACTTCGAGGCGTCGGTCAAGCGGCTGCTCGGCCAGGGCTATCGCCATCTCATCGCCGACCTCAGCGAAGTCAGCGCCATCGACAGCGCCGGGATCCGCGCGCTGGTGCGCGCCCATACCAGCGCCGGCCGGGTTGGCGGCTCGTTCAGACTGGCGCGGCTCACCGACCACACGCGCGAGCTGATCGCTCTGGCCCGGCTCGATTCGGTGCTGAGCATCTACGATTCGGTCGCCGAGGCCAGGCATCGCCCGTTTGCCTGGCGCGACGCCATCACCCTGCTGGCCGGCGGCCTGGCCTGCCTGGTCATCGCCGGCATCGGCCTGGCCTGGTGGGTGCCGCCGGTGGCGACCGGCGGCGCGGTGCTCGAGAGCGGCGCGACGGCGCCGCCAGGTTCGCCGTGGGGCTACCCGCTGTCCGAACTGGTGCAGCTCCTGTCGGCGGCGATCATCGCCATCTTCGTAACCCACGTGCAGAAGATCCACCAGAAGGATCGCCCGCTGAATCGTTCGATGGAGCAGGCCCAGGTGCTGCTGGCGGTGGCCGGCGCGCTCATCATGATCATCATCGGCAACTCGCTGGCCCGGGCCTTCGGCATCGCCGGGGCCGCCGGCATCATCCGCTTCCGCACGCCGGTGGAAGATCCCAAGGATGTCACGGTGCTGTTCCTGCTGATGGGCCTGGGCATGGCGTGCGGCATCGGCGCGCTCCCGGTGGCCGCGCTCGGCGGGCTGTTCCTGGCCCTCTCGATCGTGGTGCTGGACCTCATCGTGGCGGTGAAGCCGCGCCTGATGGACGTGGCGATGACGGCCAAGGGCCGCGACTTCCCGCTGTCGCACGTCGTGAGCGTGTTCTCGGTGCACGGCCTCACCTGG
Organism: uncultured Acidobacteriota bacterium; assembly: GCA_963834325.1. Taxonomy (GTDB): domain Bacteria; phylum Acidobacteriota; class Vicinamibacteria; order Vicinamibacterales; family UBA2999; genus CADEFD01. The sequence continues at coordinate 145,148 of CAWIBL010000011.1, read as the reverse complement.
GAGCCGCGGGAGTTTACCCAGGGCGCGGCGTCCGAGATGACTTACCGGACCACGCTCCCGCCCCACGTTTCGATCGACGAGGTGACCGAGGCCCTGGTTGCCGGCGGAGAACACGGCCTGGCGTCGGTGTCCTGGGAGTCACCGAAGCGGTCGTGACGCCCGACCGCGTCGTCATCACGCCGTCCGAACGCCGCGCCGCCGTGCTCGGCCTCCTCGCCGGCGCGCGCCGCCGCCTCGCACTCACCATCTTTCGCTGCGACGATGCCGAGGTGCTCGGCGCGGTGGCCGCGGCCGTGAAGCGCGGCGTCGAGGTGGACGTGCTGCTGACGCGCCGGGCGCGCGGCTGGAAGCGGCGGCTCGACCAGCTGGAACTGGAACTCACGCGCCTGGGCGCGCGGGTCACGCGGCACGGCGCCCGCGCCACCAAGCATCACGCCAAGTACATCGTCGCCGACGAGGGGCCCCTGCTCGTGGCCTCGTTCAACCTCACGCGCAAGTGCTTTCACGACACCTGCGACTTTGCCGTCGTCACCCACGATCCGGCCGCGGTCAGGGACGCGTGGCGGCTCTTCGACGCCGACCTGGCCCGGCGCGTGCTGCCGCCGGCCGCCGCCGCCCGCTCGCGGCTGGTGGTCGGTCCCGAATGGGCAAGTGCGGCCGTGCGCGCGCTGCTGGCCGGCGCGCGCCGGCGCATCCGCATCATCGATCACAAGTTCGACGATCCGCGCGTGCGGCGCCAGCTCACGGCCAAGGTGCGCGAAGGCGTCACCGTGGAGCATCTGGGACAACGCGTCATCACCGGCCGGGCCGCGCACGGCAAGCTCACGCTGATCGACGGCCAGGTGGCACTCGTCGGCAGCCTCGCGCTCTCGGCGACGAGCCTGAGCCTTCGGCGCGAGCTCAGTATCGTGGTGCGCGAACCGGCCGCTGTCGCGCGTCTCGACGACTTCTTCACCCGGGCCGCGCGCGCCGCCAAGTAAGGGCTACGGGCAGACGGCGCGCAGCCGGCGTCTCCGCCGCCACCGCGCAGCGCACGTAGGCGGGCCGGGCCAGGGCGAAGGCGCGCAGGGCCTCGACTCCGGCGTCGACGTCGCTGTTGGTGTAGGGCTTGTTGGGGTCCTCGCGCGCCGCCGCGGCGATGAGCGTCCGGAAGCGTTCGATCTCGCGCGCCAGCCAGCCGGTGCCGGCGTCGTTGCCCTCTTGTCCTTCCGTGGCCGCCGCGGCCGCTCCGGTCAAGGCGTCGAGATACGCCTGCTTGAGCGACGGAATGGCCAACGTCCGGCGCATCAGCACGTTCCGCTCGACCCGCGCGAAGATGGGGAAGTCGGAACTGACAAACGCATTGTCCTTGTCCCAGGTGATGACCTGGAACTGGGTGCGGTCGCCGAACCGGTAGAGATAGAAGTTGTTCATGCCGGCGTAGCCGAGCAGGCCGTCGTTCTCGGCCACGAAGTTCTCGGCGGCCACGTGCTTGGCGACGGCGTTCAAGTCGAGGAATTCGCCCATGACCGTGGCGAAGGCGGCGTCGCTCGTCTCGTTGGCCGCGCGCACCATCCGCTCGATCGGCTCGTAGAGTTCGAAGGTCGAGTGCGACTCGTTGGTCTTGACGTCGAAGAGCGCGCGGTAGCTGTCCAGATCGCTGCCGAGATACTCGAAGTTGTAGTCGGTGGCGTAGTCGTACTCGAACAGGTTGCCGTGGTCCTGCGCGAAGACGCGCTGGAGGAACCGCTTGTCGATCGATTCAACGACCGCATACAGGCCGACGAGCGTGTGGTTGACGTAGAGCCGCACGAAGGCCTCGCGCGGAGCCGGCAGCCCGAGGCGCGAGAAGAGGCGCATGCACAGCACCTCCTTCATCATCGACGGGTCCTGCACCAGGTTGTCGAGCACGAGCGACTTCAGGTCCACGAAGCGCTGGCCCGTGGCGTAGCGGTCGAAGTCCAGGCGCAGGCCGGGCTTGATCGGGCTGCGGCTGCCGAGGCCGCGCGAGCGGATGCCGACATTGCGCACGGTGACGTCGCGCCACCTGAAGTCGGCCGGGTAGTAGGTGTTGTCCTGGAAGTTGTCCTTGAGCTTCTGCCAGTCGGCCGAGTGCAGCGTCAGCGTGATGTCGTTGAGCACGTCGGCGTCGAAGACCTCGTCGGCGCTCTGGGCGGCCGCCGGCGCGGAGCCGAGCAGGGCCGCCGCGGCAAGACCCGCGCACAGCACTCGGAACCTCATGATCTCCACCTCTCTGGTCAGAGCGCGAACTGAACCCGGCCAACGTAGCTCCAGTAGCTGGACCGCCCGGCGATTGGCGCGCGCTCGACGTCGTCGAACGACTCGTGGACGGCGTTGCCCTGGAGCTTGAACCAGCGATTGAGGTACCAGGTCAGGCCGATGGTGACGATATCGTCGTGGTTGCCGAGCAGGTTGGCGGCGCGGGGATTGGCGAAGGCCGGCTCGCCGTTGGTGGCGGCGCTGCCGAAACCGAGCCGCTCGATGCGCACGGCCGCCTCGAGCGCGCCGAGGCCGCCCCGAAGGAACGGGCGAGTCGGCCGCACGGCGGCGTCGCTTTTCGGCTCGCCGGTGATCAGCCACGTGCCCGCGACGTACCACGCGCGCGCCACCGCCTTGGGCAGATCCACGTTGCCGAGTCCCTGGTTGCGCCGCTCGTCCCAGACCTGAATCCATTCGGCCTTGAGACTCGCTGGCCCGGCCAGGAGCACGGCGTCGAGGCCGGCTCGCACCCGATCGCCCTTCAGGTAGACCGGCTCGAAGAAGTCGTAGCCGTAGACCGAGCGCCCCTCGAAGCCGCTCAACCCCTCCGGCACGGTGGACCGGGTGGCGTTGCCGCCGAACTCGAGGTTACGCAGTCCGCGCGGCAGGCGGGCGAGCCCGTCGAAGGGCTGCACGGTGATCCGCCCCGCGGTGGTGCGGCCCCGGCTGCGCGCGCCCTTGTCGTCGTCAAAGAAGGTGCCGGCCAGGTCGCCCTCGTCGTCGGCGTCGAAGATGCCCACGGCGTAGGTGAAGCGCCGGCCGGCGGCGCGGCCGTGCGCCATCACCCCGAGGTCGCGGCCAGGCACGATCGTGCGGGCGCCGAGCGAGCGGTTCACGAAGTCGTGGCCGGTGGAGCCGGTGAGGCCGTCGAGACTGAAGGGCACGCGGAAGTGACCGGCCTTGAGGTTGAAGAGGTCGACGGCCTTGACGTCCACGTAGGCATCGCGCCACGGGTCCTCGTCGTCGCCCAGTTCGCGCTCGACCTCGAAGGTGACGCGGTCGAAGAGTTCGCCTTTCACGCCGAACCGGCGGCGCCGCCAGTCGAAGGCCTGGTCTGCCTCGTCGACGACCGGGTCGAACCGGCTCACGTCGGCCTGCACCTTGGCGATGAGTTCGATTGACAGGACGTTGCCGAAGCGGAGGCGGGGCGCGGGAAGCAGGTCGGCTCGGACCCGTCGGGGCGGCGGGGCTGGGGCCTGGAGGGACGCCGCGGGCGGCACGAGCGACGGTGCCGGCAGGACGGTCTGACCGGCGGCCAGCGTCGCCGGGACCGTCACGAAGAGCGCGGCAATCCACAGATGGATCACGAGGTCTCCCCCGGAAGCCAGGGTCGCGACTGGCGGCCAACCGGCACCGCGGCGCTCACAGTAGCGCTCGCAACGGCCCCCCTGACAGAATAGCGCCGTAGAGGGCGCGGCTCCCCCACGCCTGCCTCCCACCCTGGACCGCCGCCCGATGATTCATCAGATTCGCACCATCGATGCCCACACCGCCGGCGAGCCCCTCCGCCTGGTGGTCGACGGGCTGCCCACGCCCGAAGGCGCGACGATGCTGGCCAAGCGCGCCTGGGCCACCAAGCACCTCGACCATCTGCGCCGGGCCATCATGCTCGAGCCGCGCGGCCACGCCGACATGTACGGCGCCCTGCTGACCGAGCCGGTCACCGCCGGCGCGCACGCCGGCGTGCTCTTCATGCACAACGAGGGCTGGAGCACGATGTGCGGCCACGGGGTCATCGCCGTCACCACCATCGCGGTGGAGCGCGGGCTGATGTGGGACGCCGCCGCGACGCGTCCCGGCGGCGAGGTGGAACTCGTGCTCGACGTGCCGGCCGGTCCGGTGCGGGCCGTGGCCCGGTCCGCCACCGTCGACGGACGGACCCGCGTGCACGAGGTCTCGTTCCGCAACCCGCCGTCCTTCGTGCTGGCGGCCGGCGTGCCCGTGCCGGTCGGCGGTCGGCTGGTGCCGGTGGACGTGTCGTTCGGCGGCGCCTTCTACGCCATCGTCGACGCCGAGGCGGCGGGGCTCTCGATCGACATCGACAAGCTGCCCGAGTTGAAGCGCACGGGCATGGCCATCGCGCGCGAGGTCGAGCGGGTGATGAAGGTCGTGCACCCAGCCGAGCCCGGGCTGACCGGGGTCTACGGCACGATCTTCACCGCGCCGGCCCAGGCGCCGGGGGCGCACCTGCGCAACGTGACCGTGTTTGCCGACGCGGAAGTGGACCGCTCGCCCTGCGGCAGCGGCACGGCGGCGGTGATGGCCGTGCTCGACGAGATGGGCGTGCTCAGCGCCGGCGACGGCATGTTCGTGCACGAGAGCTTGATTGGGACGCTCTTCACCGGCCAGGTGGCGTCGCGCACTCGCGTCGGCGATTTCCCGGCCATCGTCCCCGAGATCGCCGGCAGTGCCTGGATCACCGGCGAGCACACGTTTCTCGTGGACGGCGACGACCCGCTGCGAGCCGGCTTCCGCCTCTAGGCCGGCGGCGGGCGCCCGCTACTTCGACGGCGCCGCGGCGCCGAGCCCGGCGAGCTTGCCGAAGTCCACCTTGGCGGCGAAGTCGTGCAGTTCCTTCGGGTCGCCGAGGCCATCGCCTTCGAGCGACACGAGGAAGCGCTTGGCCACGACCAGGTTGAGTTCCCCGGTCTTGCTCGCGCTGTTCCACTTCTCGAAACCGGGATGGCCGGCAACGGTGGTGGACTTCTCGTAGCCGTCGTCGGTTTCCTTCTCGTAGCCGGTGGCCAGGAACATCGCCCACGGAGCGACGAGGATCTGGTTGAAGGCCGAATCCACGATCTTGACCACGACGGCGCGCTCCCCGTTGCGATAGCGCGTCTCGGTTTCCGAGAACGCGACCGGCGCGGTCATGCGTTCGCCCCTGGGCTTGTCCATGGTCCAGCCCGACACCTCCGGGAAGGCGGTCTGCAGGTCGCGGAAGCTCACCGGGTCGGCGGGCTTGGCGCCGTTGACCCCGCCCATGGCGGCGGCCATGCCCTGCATGGCCTTGGCGAAGTCTTCCATGCCCCTGGCGGCCTCGTCTCCGGCCGCCGTGCTGGCCGCGCCGGCCGCGGCATCACCCGCGGCTTCACCGGCCTTGGCCATCGCTTCGCCGGCCCGCTCCATGTCCTTGGCGACGTCCTCGAGGGCCGCAGCCGCCTTCTCTTCGGGGGACTGGCCGCAGGCGGCCGAGAGGAAGGCCGAGAGGCCGAGAACGAGTCCGAGAGTCAGGCAGTTGCGCATCTGAACAGTCCTCCGTGTGCTGGCCCCCAGCGCCGTGGCGAGGGCGTCGACGATGATAGCGCGAGTTGTTGGGGCCGGCCCTCATCCCAGACTGGGCGCCTCCGGGCCGGGAACGCCGTCGCAGGCGCATTCAAGAAGCGCTCGTGGCGGCCGATTCGCTCAGCATGACGACCCTTTCCCGGCGCCCGCGCCGCCGTGCCCGTTCGGCCCTGGCGGCGGCGGCCCTTGCCCTCCTGGCGTCCCTGTCGGCAGTGGCGGCCGCGTCCGAGGCCGTGCCCGCCAACCCCCTGGCGCGGCTGAGGGGCGGCAACGATCGTTTCGTGAAAGGCACGACGGCGCCGATGAGCGCCGGGCCCGCCGCCCGCCGGGCGCTGGCCGCCGCCGGGCAGCCGTTCGCGATGGTGCTGTCGTGCGCCGATGCGCGTGTGCCGCCCGAGTACATCTTCGACGCCGGGCTCGGCGACCTCTTCGTCGTGCGCACCGCCGGTGCGGTGGTGGACAAGGCGGTGCTGGCCAGTCTCGAATACGGGGCCGCGCACCTGCACGTGCCGCTGCTCGTGGTCATGGGCCACGACGCGTGCGATGTGGTCAAGGCAGCGGGGGCGGCGACGCCGCTCGAGGGGCCGAATCTCGACTACGCGGCCAGAGCCATCCGGGCTGGCACGGGGCGGACGCCAGCCGAACAGCATGAGCTGCGCGCGGCCGTCCTGGCCAATGTCGAACAGGTGATCAACGACGCCATGGCCGGCAGCGTGATCCTCCGCGAGGCCGCCACGGCCGGACGGCTCCAGGTGGTCGGCGCGTATCACGACAGCGGCACCGGCCGCGTGATCTTCTCCGAGCCGGTCGGCGCGACGACCGCGCCGGCGCCGGCGCCGGCCCACAAGTAACGCCATGCGCGCCCTCGCGATCGTCATGCTGCTGCTCGGCGCTGTCACTCCGGCGGCCGCGCGGTCCCAGGAGCCCGCGCACCCGGCCACGCCGGCCACCGATACCCACGCGGCGCCTGCCGCCGGCAAGGCCGCCACCGCCGGCCGGGCCAAGCCGTTGGTGTCGCGCATCACCGCAGCGCCGAAGCCGGCGCCCGCGGCGGCCAGCACTCACACCGCGGCCAGTGCTCCGGCGGTGGCCGGCCCCCCCGCGGCGGCCAGCGCGAAGACTGCGGCCGGGACACACGGCGCGACCGGCACGCCCGCCGCGGCCAACGCGCACGCCGCCACGGCCGCCTCGCCAGAGACCCACGCCGCGGCGGACACGCACGCCGCGCCGGACAAGGCCCCGGCCGCGGTGAAGGTGTCATCTGCGGGCAAGGCCCCACCGGCCGACGCGCACCAGCCCCCCGCGAAAGGCCGGGCCAAGCCGCTTGTGTCCGGCGCCAGAGCGGCGGCGACGCCAGACCCGGCTGCGGTTCACGCTGCGACCCCGGACCCGGCGGCGGTTGCGCCCATCGAGCACATGACGCCGGCCTCCGGTTCGGCGCCGCCCGCCAAGAGCCTGGTCAAGCTGTCGACCGTGCATGGCCGCATCCAGGCGGCGCTGGCCGAACTGAAACGGGACGCGCCGGAGGGGGACCACCGCGGCGCGGCGGACCACGGCGGCGGAGCTGTCAGCCCGACGCGCCTCAAGAGCGCCGAGCCGGCCCGTCCCGGCTATGCCGTCACCTGGCCGATGCCGCGCTGGCGCGTCGAGTGGCCTGATGCCGACCGCATCCTCGTGGCCTGGCCGGTGGGCACCGCGCCGGTTCCGCGCTGACACGATTCGCGACAGCGGCGGCCATTTCGGTCAGCCAGCCATGTCGCCCGGCGGCCTCGCGCCGCTCCGATTCCCAGCAATCCCGCGCTCCCGCCTGGCGGACCGGTCCGGCAAGCTCTTTGCGAACGGATCGGTCGATGCGTATCCCGCCCGCCCGTCTGCTCGTCCTTGCTCTGGTTGCCGCCGCCGGCGTGACCGTCCTCGGGCAGTCGACGCCGGCCACCATCGGCGGCCCCCTGCCGCCGCTCTTCCCGGCCGACAACTGGTGGAATCAGGACGTGAGTCAGGCGCCGGTGGCGCCCCAGTCGGCGGCCCTCATCGCGTTCATCAACAACGGCGGACAGCGCCGGCTGCATCCGGACTTCGGCGGCATCGCCGCGCCGAACGAGAGCTACGGCATTCCCTACGTGGTCGTGGCCGGCGATCAGCCCAAACGGCAGGTGCAGTTCTACTACCCCGACGAGAGCGACGGCGTCGGCACGGCCTTCTATCCGATTCCCGACCAGGCCATCACCCAGCCCTACTGGATCGAGGGCGGCGCCCCGGGCAACCAGGCGCCGGGCGGCGATCGCCACATGCTGATCGTCGATCGGGACAACAAGAAGCTCTACGAGCTCTTCGACCTGGGCTGGGACGGCGCCAAGTGGACGGCCGGCTCGGGCGCCTACTTCGACCTGCAGACCAACGGCCGGCGTCCCGACGGCTGGACGTCGGCCGACGCGGCGGGCCTCGCCGTGCTGCCCGGCCTCGTGAAGTACGACGAGGTCTACGGCCCCGACGAGATCGCCCACGCCTTCCGGGTCACAGTGCGCGCCACCAACAGCTACTACGTGTGGCCGGCATCGCACGTGGCTGGCACCACTGCGTCGGCGCCGCCCAACGGCACGCGTCTGCGGCTCAAGGCCGCCAAGGACATCTCGGGCTTCCCGCCGGCGATGCAGAAGATCTTCCGGGCCATGAAGAAGCACGGGCTCATCGTGGCCGACAACGGCTCGGATATGTATGTCTCGGGCGCCTTCGATCCGCGCTGGGACAACAACGTGCTCAATCCGGCATTCCGCGGCTTGAACGCCAGCGACTTCGAAGTGGTCGAACTCGGCTGGAAGGGCAGCGCGGCGCCACCGCCGCCTCCGTGCACGGAACTGCCCGCGCCGAGCGGCTTCTGGGCCACGGCCGCCGGCTACGACGTGCAGATCGGCTGGACGCCGCCGCCGGGCACAGTACTGGGGCACCTGCTCGAGGTGGGATCGGCAAGCGGGCTCGCCAACCTCGGCGCGTTGCCCGTGTGGGCCCCGGCCACCGGCATGGCCGGCCCGGCCCCGGCCGGCCGCTACTACCTGCGCGCGCGCGCTGGCAACCTGTGCGGGGCGGGCGCGGCCTCCAACGAGGTGGTGCTCGACGTCCCCTCGGGGTGCAGTGTGCCGACGCCGCCCGGTTCCTTCCGCTCGACCGTCACCGGGCGATCCGTCACCCTCGCGTGGGCTGCCGCCGGCAGCGCGTCGTCGTATGTGCTGGAAGCGGGATCGGGCCCCGGCCTTTCGGATCTCGTGGCCGTGAACGTGGGCGGCGGCACCTCGCTCGGCGGCGGCGTGGGGCCCGGCGTCTACTACGCGCGGGTGCGCGGCGTGAGCGGTTGCGGCCAGCCGGGGCCGGCGTCGACCGAGATCGTCGTCACGGTGCGGTGAGGCGGCGCCGGCCGTCGCGCCCGGCTCAGTCCGGTGGCGCCGCGTAGCGTTGCCACACCGGCGCCGACGCCGGCGCGGTGCAGATGGTGACGCCGTCGATGGTCCCGCAGATGTTGGCGCCGGGCGCCGCCTGCACGGCCGCCGCGCCGTCCGGCAACATCACGTAGAGGGCATCGCCGGCGAGCCGGCCCGCCGCCAGGTCGGCCTGCAGGCGCTGGCAGTAGCGGGCCCGCGCGATCTCCGAGTGCCGCGACAGCGTGCCGGTGTTGACGGTGAGGCCGTTGGCGGCGGCAAACTGCAGGGCGTTCTCGCGCGACAAGGCGGCGGCAGCGCACTGGGGCGGCGGGGCCACGACGAGATGCCGGTAGTGGCGGGCGATGACCGGCCAGCGATTGGACACGAACGGATTGACCCACTCGTGGAACGCCGGGTCGTGGGCCGTCCGCCTCCGGGCCAGATGGATGTCGTGCAGGTCGACAGCCTGCACCAGCACCGCCGCGGCCAGCACGCCCCGGGCGGCGCGCCCCGGCCCGTAGCGGGCAACGCCGGTGACGGCGGCGGTCAGCAGCAGATAACTCAGCGGCCACATGAAGCGGCCCGAGGAGCGGAACAGCGCCAGCGGCGCCGCCCACGGCCCGATGAGGTCCACGACGACCTGGTCGCCGAGCGTGACCCGCGGACTGATCGCCAGGAGCATCATCGCCACGCTCGCGGCCCAGACCGCGGCCGGCCACAACGGTCGCGCCCCGGCAGCCACGCCCCGGAGCCGGGCGACCACGGCGAGCACCGCCGCCACGGCCATCACGAGCAGGATGCCGGCGCCGAAGTAGTGGAAGCCCTCGAGGACCTGGCCCTCGCCCATGTTGGGCCAGTCGGGCAGCAGCGTGGACCAGCCGTAAGGCGAGATTGGCGCCAGCAGGTTCATCGAGAAGAAGCCGAGGCCGCCGGCCGTCAACGGCTCGGTGCCGCCGAGATTGAACATGCCCGACAGCCACCAGCCGATCAGGGTGGTGATCGAGCCGGCGCCGAGGGCGACGGCCCGCAGGCGCAGCGGCGGGCCTCCCCTGCCCAGGGCCACCGCGCCGAGCAGCCCCAGCACCATCGCGGCGAGGTAGGGCTGAATCATCCCGGCCAGCAGCCCGACCCCGGCCCACTCGACCGGGCGGCAGCGGCGGGCCGGTTCGCGCGAGCCGATGAGCAGGCACCAGAGGATCAGCCAGTGCGCGCACAGCGCGGCATGCGCGATCCGGGCGAGCATCACCGGCATCAGCACGAAGAGCGTGGCGCCGAGCAACTGGATCACCGGGTCGGCCGAGCGGCGCGCGATCAGGCGGGCGCCGAACGCGCCCTGCAAGGCGAAGCACAGGAGTTCCCAGGCGCCCAGATACTGGAAGTCGGCGGGCAGCCACGGCGCCAGCGGCTTGAACAGATACGCCAGCAGCGGCAGCGAGTCGGTCAGGCCGATGGCCGTGCCGATCGGCGCGTTGTAGCCGCTGACCGTGCCGGGCGGCCACTGCCACGGCTCGTTGCGGAAATACTTCCAGCCGAAGTAGTGGGTGGCCCAGTCGTACTTCATCGCCCATCCCACTTCGGTGGGATCGATGCCGCGCGTGCCGGCCAGCCACAGGAAGAAGAGCGCGCCGACGATCGCCCCGAGCACGGGCGTGGCGCGCGCGGCCGGCGACGGCCGGAGCGGAGTCATCGACATGGCTGGGCCCTACCAGCCGATGGCGAGGCCGTCCTTGCGCACGTCCGACCCGCCGAGCAGCACGCCGCTCCGTGGGTCGATCATGATGCCCTGATAGCCGCCCATCTGGCCGCGTCCGTCGCGCAGCCGGTGGCCGCGCGCCTCGAGCGCCGCGCGCGGCTCGACGCCGATGCCGCTCTCGAGCGCCAGGTCGGCGCCCATGTGGCGCAGGCGCGCCGCCTCGCCGGCGGCCTGCACGTGCATGTCGAAGTCGACGACGTTCATCACCACCTGCGCGTGCCCCTGCGCCTGGTTGTCGCCGCCCATGACGCCGAACGACAGCCACGGCCGGCCGTCCCTGGTGATCATCGCCGGCACGAGCGTGTGCAGCGGCCGTTTGCGCGGGCCGATCTGGTTGGGATGTCCGGGCGTGAGCACGAAGCCGGAGGCGCGGTTGCTCAAGCGTGATGCCGGTCTCGCCGGCGACGATGCCGGCGCCGAAACTGGCAAAGAGCGACTGGATGAACGAGATCACGTTGCCGTCGCCGTCGGCCGCCGTGAGGTAGATGGTGTCGCCCAGGTCGCGGCCCGAGAAGTCCAGCGGCGGGGCCGCACCGGCCGGCACCAGGCCGGCCCGGTAGCTGCCGGCCTTCTTCATGTCGATGTCCTGGCGCCGAAGCGCCGCGTAGTCCTTCGAGAGCAGCGTCGCCAGCGCGTGGGGGGCCATGGCCTCGCGGTCGGCAAGATGCGCGGCGCGATCGGCAAACGCGATCTTCTTGGCCTCGGCCAGCACGTGCAGATGGTCGGCGCTGTTGTGCCCCATGGCCCGGATGTCGAAGCCCTCGAGGAGATTCAGGATCTCGAGCGCCACGACGCCCTGCGTGGACGGCGGCATCTCGTGCACGTCGTAGCCGCGGTAGTTCGCCCTGATCGGCGCGACCCACTCGACGGTGTGGTCGGCGAAGTCCTGAGCCGTGAGCAGGCCGCCGCGGGCCTCCATGTCGGCGGCAATCGCCTGGGCGATGGGGCCCAGGTAGAACGCCTCCGCACCGGCCTCGGCGATGAGGGCGAGGCTCGCGGCGAGGCGCGGATTCGCCACCATCTGGCCCAGCCCCGGGGCCACGCCGTCGGGCAGGAACGTGGCCTTGGCGGCGGGATCGGCGGCGAGTTTCGCCACGGCGCCGTGCCACTCGTGGGCCATCAGCTCGGCGACGGGAAAGCCGTCGGCCGCGTAGCCGATGGCCGGCCCGAGCGCCTCCGCCATCGAGAGGGTGCCGAAGCGGGTCAGGAGCGCGTCCCATCCGCTGACCACGCCGGGCACGTCGACCGAGAGCGGTCCGTCGGCTGGCATCTCGCTCAGCCCGAGGCGGCTGAACGTCTCGGGCGTAGCCGCGGCGGGCGAGCGTCCGCTGGCATCGAGACCGTGGATGGTCCCGGTGGCCGCGTGGTAGACGAGGGCGAAGAGGTCGCCGCCAATGCCGTTCATCGACGGCTCGATCACGGCCAGCACTGCGGCGGCAGTGACTGCTGCGTCCACGGCGTTGCCGCCGCGCTGCAAGACCTGCAGCCCGGCCGCCGAGGCCAGCGCCTGACTGGTGGCGATCATGCCGCGCCGGCCTACGGCGGGGGAACGGGTGGCGCGGATGTTCCCCGCAGGGCGGTCACCGGGCATTTGAGCGATGAAGGGGGGCACGCCGCGTCATTTTACGCGGGATTGCTCAGCGATCCGCGGTCCTTGAACCCTGGCGGGCAGGTCAGCCGTCCAAACCACTGTCGGCACTTCGCACGCTGCGGGGGCCGGCGTTCAGACAGGAGGTCTTGAACATGTTCCGCGTGATTACCTGGAATTTCTCCGACACCGCCGAGCCGGTCGTGGCCACGCTCTTGCTCGCCACGATGCTGCTCTCAATCGCGCTCCTGTAACCCGAGCGCGATTCGGTCACGCCTGGCACGCACCGTTCGAGGGTGGCGTCGCCAGGCGTTGCCATGTACGGCGGTCAGCGCACGGGACTGGTCGGGGAGGGGTCAGCGCGCGCGGGGTGGTCGGGGTGTCGCCAGTGGCGGAGTAGCTCTTGCGGGCGCGCACGGTCACGCCGGGACGCTTCACGCGCACCTCCAGCTTGTGGACCTTGCCGTCGAGCGCCTCGGGCGCGAACGCCAGCAGGTACTGGCTGCGCAGTTCCTGCGCCACGCGGGTGAAGGTGGGCGCGAGTTCGTCGGTCTTCTGCATCTCGAACGACCCGCCGCCGGTTTCCTCGGCGATGCGCCGCAGGTTGCGATCGGGCTTGGAGCGCACCTGGCGCTGGCCGTTGAAGTAGTTGACCTCGAGCCCGATGCCGTAGACCATCACTTCCTCGTCGCGGGCCCGGGCCTGGATCTCGCCGTAGCGGACCTTGCTGGCCGTGTCCTCGCCATCGGTGAAGAGCAGCACCACCCGCCGTCCGTCGACGACCTTCAGCGCGTCGAGGGCGAAGTTCAGCCCGTCCCACAGCCGCGTGGCGTTGCCGAACTGCAGGTCGTCGAGCGCCGCGATGAGTTCGTCGCGATCGTTGGTGAAGGTGCCGGACAGCTGGAGCTTGTCGTTGAAGGCGCCGACCTGACCGCGGTCGACCGGCAGCAGCCGCATCAGAAACTGTTCGGAGGCCTGGTTCAGCAGCTTGAGGTGTTCGGTCATGCTCGCGCTCGTGTCGAGCATGACGACCGCGGTGAAGGGCTGGGGATCGTTCGAGAACTGCGAGATGGCCACCGGCTTGGCGTTGTCGAGGATCTCGAAGTCGTCCTGCGTGAGGTCGGACACGAGCCGGCCGGTGCTGTCGATGGCGGTGGCGTAGACCGGCACGGTGCGCACCGAGGACCGGAAGGTCGGCTGCTGGTCGGCGACGCAGGCCGATGGAACCCGCGACGACCAGGAGTGCGCAGAGGGATCGCATCATGGCTCTGAGCGTAGCAATCGCCATTCCACGACGCAATCGACATGAGCGCCGGGACACGTCGCCGCGCACGGCCCCGCTGGAGCCCCGCCGGCCGCCGCGCTGGCTTCGAGCCCGCGAGCGGCCCGGTTTTCCAGCGCCGCTGTCGCCCGCTGTCCCCGAGTTGCCCGCTCCCCGAAGGGGAGCGCCGGCTGTCCACCGGCGGTGTCGATGCGGGCGCGGTCTGCGGTACCATCAACTGGTGCCGTCAACGCTGGACGCCGGGCTCTGCGGCCAGTGCGCCTGGAGCCGCCTGGTGGCGGGCGCGGCCTCGACTTTCATCATGTGCACCCGCGGCCTGACCGACCCCGCCTACCGGAAGTATCCCGTGCTGCCGGTGCTGGCGTGCCGCGGCTACGAGCCGGTCGCGACGCCGCCGGCGGGCCAAGGGTCGGAGCGATGACGCGCCGCGCGCTGGCCGTGGCCCTGCTGAGCCTCGGCTCTGCCACCGCGACGCGCGGCCAGGTTGCGGCGCCCGAGCCGTCGCTCGATCAGGTGGTGACCCGGGCCTCCGCCTACGTCCACGAGTACGTCGAGCGTTCGTCGCTGCTCGTGGCCGAAGAACACTACGTGCAGGAGATCCGCCGCCCCGACAACCACCCGGTGGCCGGCAATCTCTCGCGCACGAACCCCGGCGGCGGGTTCTCGAGCGGCGGCGGCGTGCGCAAGCGCCAGGTCCTCCGCTCCGACTATCTCCTGGTGAGGCTCGGGGGCGGCGGGGGCTGGATGCCGTTTCGCGACGTCTTCGAGGTCAACGGCAGCAAGGTCGCCGACCGCGACGACCGGCTGACGCAGCTGTTCCTCGAGCCGCGGGCCACCAGCTTCGAGCAGGCGACGCGCATCATGTCCGACAGCACGCGTCACAACGTCGGCAGCGTGACGCGCACGGTGAACATCCCCACGCTCGCCCTGATGTTCCTCCACCCCGACATCCGCCCGCGCTTTGCCTTCACGCGCGAGGGCACTGATTCGGTGGCGGGGCGCCGCGCCTGGACGGTCGAGTACCACGAACGCGATCGCCCGACGCTCATCAAGACGACGCGCGGCCGCGATCTGCCGGTGACCGGCAAGATGTGGATCGAGCCGGTGACCGGCACGGTGCTCAAGACGTCGATGACCGCCGCCGACCCGCTGGTGCGCGCCGTGGTCGCGGCCACCTTCAAGGAGGATCCGGCGCTGCGCTTCTGGGTGCCCGACCGGATGGACGAACACTACATCGCCGGCAGCGACGCCGACGAGATCACGGGCTACGCCACCTACACGAACTTCCGGCGCTTCACGGTGAACACCGACGACGTGATGCGCCGGCCGCCGCCGGATTGAGTTGCTGACAGCAAAGGAGCCAGGATGTCGAAGATGTTGTATGGGTGCGCGCTGACCATCGCCGCGGCGCTCGCCGGGCCCGGATGCGCCAACGCGCAGACCGCCCAACCCGCCCAGCCGGTATCGGTCACCTCGGGCAATCCCGACGAGGTCGTGGCCACCGTCGGCGACAAGAAGTTCACGCTCAAGGACGTCGAGGCCAAGTGGCAGGAGGACGATCCGGCCGAGCGGGCCCGCGTCACCCAGCTGCTCTACCAGCACCGCCGGCAGAGCATCGACGAGCTGATTGGCGATCACTTCGTCACCGAGGCGGCGAAGAAGGCCGGCGTGACCAAGGAAAAGTACCTCGAAGACGAACTGGCCAAGCGCCGCGGCCCGGTCAGCGACGCCGACATCCAGAAGGTCTACGACGAGAACAAGGACCGCGTCGGCACGCAGACGATCGAGCAGCTCAAGCCGTCGATCACCCAGTTCATCCAGCGCAACCGCGACGCGCAGAACGTCGCCATCATCGTCGACGAGCTGCGCAAGGCCGGTCCCGCCGTGACCGTGTCACTGGATCCGCCGCGCTACGACGTGCCCCTGGCCGATCACGATCCCGTCGCGCGGTCCGGCCAACGCGCCGATCACCATCGTCGAGTTCTCCGAGTACCAGTGCCCGTTCTGCGGCCGGGTCACGCCGACGCTGAAGGCGCTGGAACAGAAGTACGCCGGCAAGGTCCGCCTGGTGTTCAAGGACTTCCCGCTGCCCAACCACCTGCAGGCGCCCAAGGCGGCCGAGGCGGCGCACTGCGCCGGCGACCAGGGCAAGTACTGGGAGTTCCACGACCGGCTGTTCGCCAACCAGCAGCAGCTCCAGATCGCCGACCTGAAGAAGCACGGCGTCGACCTGGGCCTCGACCAGGCCAAGTTCGACCAGTGTCTCGACGGCGGCACCCACGCGGCCGACGTCCAGGCCGACGTCGAGCTCGGCGCCCAGATTGGCGTGCAGTCCACGCCCACGCTCTACATCAACGGCCGGATCGTGACCGGCGCGCAGCCGGCCTCGGTGTTCGAGCAGATCATCGACGACGAACTGGCCCGCAAGGGCAGCAAGTGATTTGTAACGGGGCCTGTCACCGTTACATCTCGTGACGCTGCAGTAACTGCAGTTAGTCAGTCAGTAGCACGATTTTCCCCTTGGCTCCCGGCGTCATGACGCGCCGGTGAGCCTCGGCGGCGTCGGCGAGCGGCAGTTCGGCGCCGACCACCGGACGCAGCGCGCCCGAGGCCAGCGCCCCGCCGAGCGCCTGGTGGCCGCGCGTGATCTCGTCGGCGGTGAGACCCCACAGCGCCAGTCCGGTCACGACCGCGTGCTTGGCCATGATCTTCCGCGGGTCGATCTCGATGCGGCCGCGGTTGCCAATCACGACGATGCGCCCGCGCGGCGCGATCATCGTCAGGTCGTGGTCGAGATTCACGTTGGCGAGCATCTCGAGGATCACGTCCGGGCCGCGCCCGCTCGTCAGCGACTGGATGCGCTCGACGTGCTGCGGGTCGCGGTGGTCGACGGCGTGATGCGCGCCCTCCGCGGTCACGAGATCGAGCCCGTCCGCGGTGCCGGCCGAGCCGATCACCGTCAGCCCGGCGGCGCGGGCCATCTGCACCGCCGCGAGACCGACCGACGCCGCTGGCGCCGTGCACGAGCACCACCTCGCCGCGGGCGAGGCGCGCCCCGCTCGAGCGCGACGTGCGCCGTCAGACACGGCACGTTCACCGCGGCCCCGCCGGCAAACGAGACGGTCGCCGGCAGCGCGTGCACCTGCGCTTCGTTGCAGATCACCATCTGCCGGTAGGCGCCGTAGGCCAGGCTCTCGGCGGTGCCGCCGATGTAGACGCGATCCCCGGCTTTCACCGTGGTCACGCCCGCGCCCACCTCTTCCACCACGCCGGCGCCGTCGGCGCCAGGGGAATAGGGCAGCGGCGGCTTGATCGCGTAGGTCCCCGCCAGCATGTAGGTGTCGAAGGGATTGACCCCGACGGCGTGGAGCCGCACGCCGCACCTGCCCGGGACCGGGTGTGGGGGCGGCGACGTCTTCGTAGCGGAGCACGTCGGGTCCGCCGAACGCATGCGCGAGGATGGCTTTCATGGGTCTGGATTCTACCGTGTGGTCCGGGTCCCGGGCGGCGTGAGAGCTGGAACCAGCCCCTCCCCCGCGCCCAGGCCCCGCCGGCGAGCACCGGTCCCAGGTAGTACCCTATTCCCCATGGATTGGCTCGCTCGTCTCGAATCCCCGCAGAACGCCCTGGCCGTCCTCACCGCGATGATCACGCCCGCGGTGCTGATCTCGGCGTGCGGCGCGCTCATCTTCTCCACCGCCACGCGCCTGGGCCGCGTCGTCGACCGGGTGCGGACGCTGGCCGAGAAGTTCGAGACGCTGGCCAAGCACCCCGAGGCCGACGAGATGGCCGAGGATCGCCGCCAGCTGCTGTTTGCTCAGCTCGACCGCCAGACGTCGCGGGCCCGGCTGATCCAGCGGGCGATGGTGGCGTTCTACACCGCCCTCGGCATCTTCGTGGCCACCAGCGTGGCCATCGCCCTGGTGGCGGCGGTGGCGGGGAGCTTCACGTGGCTGGCGGTGGGGCTCGGCGTGAGCGGCGCCCTGTTCATGTTCTACGGCAGCGTGCTGCTGGTGATCGAGTCGCGCATGGCCATGAGCGCCGTGTCCTCCGAGATGGACTTCGTCTGGAAGGTGAGCAAGCGCTACGCCGCCGGGAAGCTCGACGAGGCCCGGGGCGGACCGGCGACCTGGCTGGGCAAGAAGATCGGCTAGCGCTCCGTCATTGGGGCTCGATGAGGATGACCGGCTTCTGGTTCGACGGTGAACTGACTCGCTGCACGGTGTCGCCCTTGAAATTTGACCGACGACCCACTCGATCCAGTGACCAGGACGTCATGTTCTCGAGAATCCTGAGCTGCCCCGGCGCGCACCGTCAGCTGCTGCTGTGGGTCGATCGACCCGCAGGCCGCCGTTGTTCGCGAACGCGCAGCCTGATACACCGTGGCACTGCCCAGGCCCTTGCCTGACGTGAATCACCACCTGCCTGGCGAGATCGTCGAGCACCGGCTCGCCCTGCCATCTTCGTCCGCCTCACTGCCCGTACGCCAGGACCCGCATGCGTGCTCGACCGCCGGTTCGAATGGTACTCGTTGGCGCCGGAGTCGTCGTCGTCGTCGAGCGCCCAGTCATGCATTGTGTTCTCGACCGTGACTGACCCGCCTTTGACGCGGATCGGCCCATCGTCGCGCAGCGGGGCCGCTTTGACGGAGCAGGCGAAGAATCGTGTAGATGAACGCGCCGATGCTGACGGCGGCGATTCCGGGTCGAGCGTTGTCAGGGAGCCTCATTCGTCCTCCTCCAGCAGGGCCATGGATGTGGACGCCGCTGCTCAGGCCCGGGCGGGAGCCGAACACCACCGAACGACCGCGACAGCGCCGCGCACGAGCGTCGGGTGCTCGTTGCCTCCCGATGAGGCGCGTGCGGCCGGCCGGAGGATCCGTTCGACGTCAGCGAGGACATACACCAAAGCCGGTTGCAGTGGCGCCTCGCGGGTGTCATCCCGCTGGGGGGCGTGGCGACGGGCCGAGTATACACAAGCCCGGTCGCCCACGCCGGCCACTCCCACGGTTCAGGTGGCGGCGAGGTGTACACTGCGCCGCATGATGCCCCAAGCCGCCGCCCGGCCCGTGGTCCTGATGCTGTGCGCCGTCCTGGTGACGGCTCCCAGCTTCGCGCAGACGCCGCCCGCGGTGTCGGCCGAGGCCGAGCGCAAGATCGAAGAGGTGCTGCGGCAGGTGATCACCTGGCGGCGCGACTTCCACCAGCACCCCGAACTCGGGATGCAGGAGACGCGCACGTCCCGGATCGTCGCCGATCACCTGCGCGCGCTCGGGACTCGCCGTGCAGGTCGGCGTGCCCGGGGCGCCGACGGCTGTCGTCGGCACGCTGAAGGGCGGCAAGCCCGGCCCGGTCGTGGCCCTGCGCTCCGACATGGACGGACTGCCGGTCACCGAGGGCGTGGACCTGCCGTTCAAGTCGACGGACAAGGCCACGTGGAACGGCGCAGGAGACCGGCGTGATGCACGCCTGCGGCCACGACAACCACCTGGCCATCCTGCTCGGGACGGCCACCGCGCTTGCCGGCATGAAGCGATCAGTTGCCGGGCACGGTGAAGTTCCTCTTCCAGCCGGCCGAGGAAGGTCCCGGCGGGGCCGAGCCGATGGTCAAGGCCGGCGTGCTCAGGAACCCGGACGTGAACGCCGTCTTCGGCCTGCACGTGTTCCCGTTCCCGGCCGGGCACATCGTCTATCGCTCGGGTCCGCTCATGGCCAGCGCCGACGAGTTCACCATCGAGATCACCGGCCGGCAGACGCACGGCGCGGTGCCGTGGGGCGGCGTCGACCCGATCGTCATCGGCGCGCAGATCGTCACCGCGCTGCAGTCGATCGTGTCGCGCCAGGTGAACATCGCCGAAGCGCCGGCGGTGGTGACGGTGGGCAAGTTCGCGGCCGGCAACCGCTCGAACATCATCCCCGACACGGCGGAGCTCGTGGGCACCATCCGCGCCTTCGACGAGGGCGAACGGAAGAAGATCCAGCAGCGCCTGCAGGCCATCGCCACCCACTACGCCGAAGCCTCGGGGGCCACGGCGAAGGTCACCTTCGGCCTCGGCTATCCGGTGACGAGAAACGATCCGGCGCTGACCGAACGGATGGTGCCGACGCTGAAGCGCGTGGCCGGCGACGCGCAGGTGAAGGTCGGGCCGCTGACCGGCACGTCCGAGGACTTCTCCTACTTCCAGCAGGATGTGCCCGGGCTGTTCTTCTTCCTGGGCGTGACGCCGTCGTCGCAGGATCCGGCCAAGGCCGCCCTGAATCACTCGCCCCTGTTCTTCGCCGACGAGAGCGCGCTGCCGGTGGGCGTGCGGGCCATGACCCACCTGGCCATCGACTACCTCTTTGGCGCCGCGGCCAAGCCGGCACCGCCTCGCCACTAGGCCTGGCCCCGGACGACGGGACCGCCCAACGGGGACGGCGCCGGATTGGGATATCCTTTCTGCGCGTTTCCCGAGGAGCCCACCGAATGCCCGTGACCCGCCGCAATTTTCTCGCCACCTCTGCGTCCGCCCTCGCTCTCGGCCTGACGGCCCGTCCCGTCTTCGCCCAGCCGGCTGCGGCCCCGCCGCCCGAGACGAAGTTCGTCGACCTGCGCCGCGGCACAGGTCTGTTCATCGGCACCGGCGGCACCATCGGGTATCTCGTGAACGGCGCCGGCGCCGTGGCCATCGACAGCCAGTTTGCCAATACCGCTGCCCTTGCCGTCGCGGGTCTGAAGACGCGCGCCCCCAAGGGCATCGAGATGCTGCTCAACACCCATCACCACGGCGACCACACCGGCGGCAACCTGGTCTTCCGCGGAGCGGTCAAGCGCATCGTCGCCCACGCCAACTGCCTCGAGTGGCACAAGAAGACCGCCGCGGCCGCCAGCAGCGAGGCGCAGACGTCGTTTGCCGACACCACCTTCACCGACAGCTGGAAGGCGGATTTCGGCGGCGAGGTCATCCAGGCGCGTTACTACGGCGCCGGCCACACCAGCGGCGATGCCGTGTATCACTTCGAGAAGGCCAACGTCGTCCACATGGGCGACCTGCTCTTCAACCGCGCCCATCCGAACATCGATCGCGCCGCGGGCGCCTCCACGGGCAACTGGATCACCGTGCTCGAGAAGGTGGACAAGGCCCACGCCGCCGACACCATCTTCATCGCCGGTCACGCCAAGGACAACGCCGTCCAGTGCACCAGGGCCGACGTGCGCCGCTTCCGCGACTACCTCTCGGCGTGCATGGACACGGCCCGCAAGGCCATCGCCGCCGGGCAGTCGAAAGAGGAGCTGCAGAAGCAGACCACGCTCAAAGGCTTCGAGGACAACGTTTCGCCAAACGCGCGGCTCACGCTCGCCTTCGTGCTCGGCCTCTGCTACGACGAACTGACCGAGAAGAAGTAGTGACCAGGGTAAGGACGCCAAGACTCATGCTGAAGAATCGACTGTCGCTCACGCTCCTGGCCCTCGTCGCGCTCGCTGGCGCCCTGGCCGCGCAGGCTCCGCCGGCCCAGACCCCGGTCATGACCGAGAAGTCGGCCGGCACCGGGCCGCTCGACCGGCTGGCCTTCCGGCAGATCGGGCCGGGGGCCCCGTCGGGCCGGGTCGACGACGTCGCCGTGCTCGAAAGCGACCCGGCCACGTTCTACGTGGCGGCGGCCACCGGCGGCATCCACAAGACCACCAACGGCGGCATCACCTTCACGCCCGTCTTCGACCACGAGTCCACCTCGTCGGTCGGCGACATCGCCGTCGCCCCCACCGACGCCAATCTCATCTGGGCCGGCACCGGCGAGAACAACAACCGCCAGTCGTCGTCGTGGGGCGACGGCATGTTCAAGAGCACCGACGGCGGCCGCACGTGGAAGAACATGGGCCTGCGGGCCAGCAAGCAGATCGCCCGCGTCATCATCGACCCGTCCGACTTCAACGTGGTCCACGTGGCGGCGCTCGGCGACCTGTGGGGCGCCGGCGGCGAGCGCGGCGTCTACAAGACCACCGACGGCGGCCTGACCTGGAAGCGCACGCTGCACGTGGACGACGACACCGGCGCCACCGAACTGGTGATCGATCCGCAGAACAGCCAGGTGCTCTACGCGGCCACCTACCAGCGGCGCCGCGCCCAGTGGGGCATGAACGGCGGCGGCCCCGGCAGCGGCATCTGGAAGTCGATGGACGGCGGCGAGACCTGGAACAAGATCGAGAACGGCCTGCCGGCCGGGCCCAAGGGCCGCATCGGCATGGACATCTACCGCAAGGATCCGAACGTGCTCTACGCGCGCGTCGAACACGCCACCGGCAGCGGCGTGTATCGCACCGACGACGGCGGCGGCTCGTGGCGCAAGATGAGCGACGTCAATCCGCGGCCGATGTACTTCAGCCAGATCCGCATCGACCCGCAGACCGATTCGCGCATCTACGTGCTCGGCGTGCAACTGCACGTGTCGGACGATGCCGGCAAGACCTTCCGGGCCGACGGGGCCGAGCGGATTCACGTCGACTTCCACGCCATGTGGATCGATCCCGCCAACCCGAAGCACATCATCCTCGGCGGCGACGGCGGCATCAGCCAGTCGCGCGACCGCGCCGCGACGTGGATGTACCTGCCCAACCTGGTGCTGGCGCAGGCCTACCACGTGGCCTTCGACATGCGGACGCCGTTCTACCACGTGTGCGCCGGGCTGCAGGACAACAACACCTGGTGCGGCCCGAGCGCCGTGCGCACCAACTCCGGCATCGGCAACGACGACTGGTACGTGGTCAACGGCGGCGACGGCTTCCAGCCGCTGATGGACCCCACCGACCCGCGCATCATCTACGCCGAGTCGCAGGACGGGCGCATGAACCGCATCGACCGGACGACCAACGAGCGCACCGCCGTGCGTCCCGAGCCGCTCGAGGCCAAGGAAGGCGAGCCCTCGCAGTTCCGCTACAACTGGGACACGGCGATGCAGCTCTCGCCGCATGACCCGTCGACCATCTACATCGGCGCGCAGATGCTGATGAAGTCGAGCGACAAGGGCCGGTCCTACGCGCCCATCAGCCCGCGACCTGTCGACCAACACCAAGCGCGAGACGCTGGCGATCATGAGCGTGGACGACAAGGCCACCACCATCGCCAAGCACGACGGGGTCACCACCTGGGGCACCATCGTGACGCTCGAGGAATCGGCGCGGCGGGCCGGCCTCATCTGGACCGGCACCGACGACGGTGTGGTCAGCGTGACCCGCGACGGCGGCGGCAACTGGGTCAACGTGACCGACAAGTTCGCCGGCGTGCCGAAGTGGACCTACGTGTCGGACGTCGTGCCCTCGAGCCACGCCGACGGCTCGGCCTACATCACCTTCGACGGGCATCGCGGCGGCGACTACGGCACCTACGTCTTCGCCACCACCGACTTCGGCGCCACCACGCGGTCGATCGTCGGCAACCTGCCTCAGGGCGAAGTGGCCCGCACCATCCTCGAGGACCCCAAGAACGCCGACCTGCTCTACCTCGGGACCGAGACCGGCTTGTGGGTGTCGTGGAACCGCGGCGGACAATGGACGCGCGTCAAGGGCAACCTGCCGACGACGCCGATCTACGAGATGAAGATCCACCCGCGCGAAAACGACCTGATCATCGCCTCGCATGCCCGCGGCATCTGGATTCTCGACGACGTCGGCATCATCCAGCAGTGGGCCAAGGGCGAGGGCGCCGAGGCCTTCGTGTTCGATCCGGAACCGGCCGTGATCTTCAACCAGGCCAACGACAAGATGAAGGGCTTCGAGGGCGACATGCAGTTCCTCGGCCTCAATCCCGCGCCCGGCGCCACGCTGGCCTACAGGCTCAAGGCCGAGGCGAAGAACGTGAGCTGGATCATCCGCGACGGCAACACCCAGGTGCGCGAGATCTCGGGCGACGCGATGCGCGGCCGTAACCAGGCCGGCCTCAACATCGTGAAGTGGGACCTGCGCGCTGCAGCCGCTCACGCCCTTGCCGCCGCCTCCGGGCGGACCGGCCGGTGGGGGTGGCGGTGGTGGTGGCGGCTTCGGCGGCGCCGGCAACAACGGCCCCTTCGTGCTGCCGGGCAGCTACCGCGCCACCCTGCGGGTCGACGGCAAGGAGGTCCAGACGGTGAGCGTGACCGTCAAGGGCGATCCCGAGATCGCCATCACCGACGCCGATCGCCGCACCTGGTTCGACACCGCCAAGGCCCTGCACGATCTGCAGGTGCAGGCCAACGGCGCCGCCGAGATCGTGCAGAACGCCAGCGCGCACATGACCCTGCTCACCCAGCAGACGCGCAACGCCACGATTCCGCCCGGGGTGAAGACGTCGATGGACGCGCTCAACACCGAACTCGAGCGGCTGCGTCGCCGGTTGGGCCTCGGCGGCGGGGGCGGCGGGGGCGGCAACCCCGAGAACGTGCGCGGCCGGATCGGCCAGGTCAAGGGCGCAGTGATGGGCTCGACCTCGGTGCCGACCACCACGCAGGTGGCGCAGGTCCGCGAGCTACGGGCGGCGCTGCCCAAGGTCGTCGAGGACGCCGAGGCCGCCGGTAAGCGGGTGCCGGGCCTGGTGCGCGACCTGATTGGCGCCGGCGTCATTTTCACCCCGGCGAAGTAGCCGCGATTTGTAACGGGGCCTGTCACCGTTACATCTGTCCACGTTGCAGTTTCTGCAACGTCGTCGTCGCGAGACGCCGGAGCGGTGCGCCGCACGGCGTCCCCGCGCCATGAATTCACGTAGCCCTCGCCATTCGGCGCGGTCGACAGTAAGCTGACACCGCCGCGCAGGCGTTGGAGGATGGCGACAGATGATTGAACAGATCGCGGCGGGAAACAGCTGGCTGAACGGGTACGTCTGGGGCTGGCCGATGATCGTGCTGCTCCTGGGAACGGGCGTCCTGCTCACCGTGCTGACCGGCGCCGTCCAGTTCCGCTACCTCGGCTTCGCCCTGCGAGAGGTGCTCGGCAAACTGCGCGAGAAGAAGTCCACCGAGCCTGGCAGCGTGTCGCCGTTCCAGGCGGTGGCCACGGCCCTGGCCTCGACGGTCGGCGTCGGCAACATCGCCGGCGTGGCCACGGCCATCTCGATTGGCGGCCCGGGCTCGCTCTTCTGGCTGTGGGTGTCGGGTCTGCTGGGGATGTGCACCAAGTTCGCCGAGATCGTCATCGCCATGCACTACCGCGAGGCCGACTCGACCGGCACGATGCGCGGCGGCGCGATGTACACGCTCAAGAACGGCCTCGGCCTGCCCTGGCTCGGGGCCATCTTCGCCGGGCTGGTGTCGCTGGCCGCCTTCGGCATCGGCAACATGGTGCAGGCCAACTCCGTGGCCGACAGCCTCAGGGCGACCTTCGGCGTGTCGCCGTCGGTGACCGGCATCGTCCTGGCGATCGTGGCCGGCATCGTCATCCTCGGCGGCATCCGCCGCATCGGCGAGGTCACCGAGATCCTCGTGCCCTTCATGGCGCTGCTCTATCTGGGCGGCGGCATCGTCGTCCTGCTGCGCTTCGCCGGGGAGGTGCCCGGAGCCATCGCGCTGGTCTTCGAGAGCGCCTTCTCGGGCGCGGCCGCGGCCGGCGGCTTTGCCGGTGCCACCGTCATGATGGCCCTCCGCTACGGGGTGGCGCGCGGCTTGTTCTCGAACGAAGCCGGTCTCGGCAGCGCGCCGATGGTCCACGCCGCCGCCCGCACCGATCACCCGGTGCGCCAGGGCCTCTACGGTATCTTCGAGGTGTTCGTCGACACCATCCTGGTGTGCACGGTGACGGGCCTGGTGATCATCGCGACCGGCGTGTGGTCCGGCGGCGCCACCGGCGCCGCGCTGGCCGGCGAGGCGTTCTCCGTCGGCCTGCCCGGCACCGCCGGGAACATCGTGGTGACGGCCAGCCTGCTGCTCTTCGCCTTCTCCACGCTCATCGGCTGGAGCTATTACGGCGAGACCGGCGTGGTCTACCTGTTCGGCGCGGGGGCCGCGGTGCCCTACCGCGTGCTGTGGCTGATCTTCATCTACATCGGCGCCACTGGGTCGCTGCACCTCATCTGGGACGTGGCCGACACGCTCAACGGCCTCATGGCGCTGCCCAACCTCGTGTCGGTGCTGGCGTCGATTCCCCTCTTGCTGAGGCTGAACCGCGAGTTCTTCGCCAAGAAGGCGGCGAACTAGCCGGCGGTGTCCGGCTAGTCTTCCGTCCCGTCGTCGGGCTCGGCCGCCGACAGCATCGGCATGCCGTCGCGCGAGCCGGCGCCGATGAGGCCGGTTTCGGTGTAGACCCGCAGCTTGTCGCGCGTGTCGATGATGTCCAGGTTGCGCATGGTGAGCTGGCCGATGCGATCCTGCGGCGTGAAGAACGCCTCGCCGCGTTCCATCGTGAGCCGTTCCGGCTTGTAGGTCAGGTTCGGGCTGGTGGTGTCGAGGATCGAGTAGTCGTTGCCGCGACGCAGTTCGATCGTGACCTCGCCGGTGACGGCGCGAGCCACCCAGCGCTGCGCCGTTTCCCGCAGCATCATGGTCTGCGGGTCGAACCAGCGGCCCTGGTAGAGCAGGCGGCCGAGACGGCGGCCGTGATTGCGATACTGCTCGATGGTGTCTTCGTTGTGGATGCCGGTGACCAGGCGCTCGTAGACGAGGTGCAGCAGCGCCATGCCCGGCGCCTCGTAGATGCCGCGGCTCTTGGCCTCGATGATGCGGTTCTCGATCTGGTCGCACATGCCCAGGCCGTGGCGGCCGCCGACGACGTTGGCCTCGGTGAAGAGCGCCAGCGCGTCGGCGAAGGTGCGGCCGTTGATGGCCACCGGCTGGCCCTCTTCGAAGCGCACGCTCACCGTTTCGGCCTTGACCGTGACGTCGTCGCGCCAGAAGGCCACGCCCATGATCGGCTGGACGATGGTGACGCCCTTGTTCAGGAACTCGAGGTCCTTGGCTTCGTGCGTGGCGCCGAGGATGTTCGAGTCGGTCGAGTAGGCCTTCTCGACCGACATCTTGTACTCGAAGCCCTGGGCGATCATGTACTCCGACATCTCCTTGCGCCCGCCCAGCTCGTCGATGAACTGCTGATCGAGCCACGGCTTGTAGATGCGGAGATGCGGGTTGGCGAGCAGGCCGTAGCGGTAGAACCGCTCGATGTCGTTGCCCTTGAACGTGCTGCCGTCGCCCCACACGTTGACGTCGTCCTGGCGCATGGCCACGACCAGCATGGTGCCGGTGACGGCGCGGCCGAGCGGGGTGGTGTTGAAGTAGGTGGCGCCGCCGGTGGAGATGTGGAAGGCGCCGCACTGGATGGCGGCAATGCCTTCGGCCACGAGCTGCGGACGGCACTCGATGAGCCGCGCCAGTTCGGCGCCGTAGGCCATCGCCTTCTTCGGGATGTCGTCGTAGTCGGTCTCGTCGGGCTGGCCCAGATTGGCCGTGTAGGCGTAGGGCACGGCGCCCCGGGCGCGCATCCAGTGCAGCGCGGCGCTGGTGTCGAGGCCCCCTGAGAACGCGATGCCGACCTTCTCGCCAACCGGAAGTGCCTGAAGGATGTTGCCCACGACGATCCCCTGAATGATGGTGAAGACGCCGATCTTACCGCGCCGCCGCCGGGGCCGGAAAGATTCGCGCGAAGTTGCCGCCAGTGACGAGGGCCACGTCCGCGGGCGCGACTCCGGCCGCGGTCATGGCCGCGCGCTGCTCGTCGAGCACCGAGCGCACCCAGCCGCGGGGGAAGAACGACGAATCGGATCCGAACAGGAGGCGCCCGGCGCCCATCACGCCGAGGGCCGCGCGGAACACCTCGGTGAGGGTGAGCCCCGGGGTGTAGCGGATCCACCGGTTCGAACTCGAGGTGTCGAAGTGCACGTTGGGGCAGACGTCGCCGAGCATCAGCGCCTCGCGGAAGAGCCCGGCGCCGAAGTGCGGGATGATGACCGGCACCTGCGGATGCGCGAGCGCGAGTCCCTGCAGGTCGAGCGGGTTGCCGAAGCGCATCTCGAACTGACTGCGCAGCCCCAGCTTGGCCCGTGCGCCCACCGAGAGCACGCCGCAGTGCACGAAGATGGCCGTGCCCGGCGCGGCGGCCGCCGCCTCGAAGACGCGCGCCACCTCCGGTCCGTGGAGCGCGTAGCGGTGCATGGCGGGGAAGAGGCAGATGCCGCGCAACCCGTGCGCCGCGGCCCAGGCCACGCGATCGAGCGCGTCGGGGCGCGTCGGGTCGAGCATGTAGAAGCCGACGAAGCGGGCCGGATGCGCGGCGATGGCCTCGGCCACCGCCGCCTCGTCGCCGGGCGTCGAGGCGATGAGCGCGGCCCGCGCCACGCCGTGCGCGTGCAACTCGTCGCGCCACCGGTCGGCCAGCGCCGCCACCGGTCCGGGCGGGTCCCAGTCCAGGGCCGCAGTGACGGCTTCGACCCGCCCTTCGGGCGGCAGTCCCTTCTGCGTGCCGAGGGCATCGAAGAACCCGGGCGAGAAGAAGTGCACGTGCGCGTCGCAGATCATGGCAGCCGTCCCGTCGAGGTGTAGCGGGTGATGCGGCGATGCCAATACCACGTGAGCACGATGCCGCAGACGATGAGGCCGATCGACAGTCCCAGCCACAAGCCGCGCACGCCCATCCCCAGCGGGAAGCACAGCCAGTAGGCGACGGGCAGGCCGATCAGCCAGTGGCCGGCCAGGTTGACCAGCATCGCCATGCGCGTGTCGCCGAGGCCGCGCAGCAGGCCGGTGGCCACGGCCTGAAGCCCGTCGAAGAGCTGGAACACCGCCGCCACGAGCAGGAGCGAGCTGCCCAGGGCGACGACCTCCGGGCCCGGCGAGAACCAGCCCACCAACGTCCGCGGCGCCAGCAGGAACGCCAGCGCCATGACGCTCATGAAGCTCGATCCGAGCACCAGGGCGGCCCAGCCGGCCCGGGCCGCGCCCGCGGGATCGCGGGCGCCGACGCGGTTGCCGACCCGCACGGCGCCGGCCGAGGCCACCCCGAGCGGCACCATGAACGAGGCGCCGGCGATGTTGAGCGCGATCTGGTGCGAAGCGCTCGAGACCGGGTCGAGGCGTCCGGCCAGGGCGGTGGCGACGCCGAAGACGCCGACCTCGAGCGTGATCTGCGAGGCGGCGGGAAAGCCGAGGCGCCAGAGCCGGACGAGGCGTTCGCGCGAGAGGTGGCGGGAGACCGCGGCCAGGCCGCTGGTCCGGATGCGGTCGTAGTGCCGGACGGCGATCCAGAGCACGCCCAGCATGTAGAGGCGCGAGATGAGCGTGGCCCACGCCGCCCCGGCTATTCCCAGCCGCGGCAGACCGAGGTGTCCGTGGATGAGCGCCCAGTTGGCGCCGACGTTGACGAGGTTGGCGGTGACGAGCGCGAGGGCGACCGGCGCGACCGCGTGCATGCCCTGCAGGTAGCGCCGCAGCGCGGCATAGAGCAGCAGCGGCAACGTGCTCCACAGCACGACCTCGAAGTAGCGGTAGAGCAGCGGGGCGACGTCGGGGTGGAAGCCGGCGTGCGGAATTGCCGCCAGCACGCCCAGGCACACCGCCACGATGGGGAGGCTGAGCGCGGCGCCCAGGGCCAGCCCGTGCACCAGCCAGCGATGGCAATCGCGGTGGTCGCCGGCGCCGTAGGCTTGCGAGACGAGGGTGTCGAGGCCGAGCAGCAGGCCCATGCCGAAGACCGCGAAGGCCATGTGGAGCGACGCGCCGATGCCGGCTGCGCCGATGGCGGCCGGCCCGAGCGGCGCCACCATGATGGTGTCCACGATCCCCATGCTCATCCAGCCGAGTTCCGCGAGGACCACCGGCACGGCCAGGCGGAGCATCGAGCCGAGTTCGCTGCGGACGGTGGGCGGCATACGGGAAACCGGCAGCGTACCACTGTCTCCCCGCCCGCCATTTGTAACGGGGCCTGTCACAGAGACATTTCCCGGCATGGCAGATTCTGCAAGCTGATCGCGCCGCGCGCCGGCTCAGCTTCTGGTAGGCTAGCCGCCAGCTGGACCCAGGGCGCATGCGCTCCATCTCCCGTCGCACGTGGCTCAATGCCCTTGTCGCCGCCCCGCTCGGCGTCTGGGCGCTGGCGCCGCGGAACGCATCGGCCGCACTCTCCGCCGCGACGCCCACCGGCCCACCCCGCACCCCACGCGACGCGCAGCCGGACCTATCGGCTTTCGGTGCCGGCACGCTGCCGGCGGGCATCCGGTCGCGAGTCATTCCCGGTGTGAACGGCATCGCCATGCACGTCCTCGAGGCCGGCTTCGAGGCCAGGGGGCGCCCCGGGGTGCTGCTCGTTCACGGCTTCCCGGAGCTCGGGTACAGCTGGCGCAAGGTGATGCTGCCGCTGGCTGCCGCCGGCTTCCACGTGATGGCCCCGGACCAGCGCGGTTACGGCCGGAGCGGCGGCACCGACGTGCGCTATGACGACGACCTCGCCCCGTTTGCCACGCTGAACCGCGTGCGCGACATGCTGGCGCTGGTGCACGCGCTCGGTCACCGCGAACTGGCCGGCGTCGTCGGGCACGACTTCGGCTCGCCGGTCGCCGCCTGGTGCGCACTGACGCGTCCCGACGTCTTCCGGTCGGTCGTGATGATGAGCGCGCCCTTCGCCGGCACCGCCCGCCTGCCGTTCGACACGGCCGCGGCGCCGCCGCCGTCGGCCACGCCCGGCCCTGACCTCGACGCGGGGCTGGCCGCGCTCACGCCGCCGCGCAAGCACTACCAGACCTACTACACGACGCGCGAGGCCAACGGCCACATGTGGAAGGCGCCGCAGGGCGTGCACGCGTTCCTGCGCGCCTACTACCACGCCAAGAGCGCCGACTGGCCGGGCAACGCGCCGCACCCGCTGGCCGCCAACACCCCGGCCGAGTTCGCGAAGTTGCCGCGCTACTACGTGATGGACCGGGACCAGGACATGGCCGCGCAAGTCGCCGCCGACATGCCGTCGGCGCCGCAGATTGCCGCCTGCGCGTGGTTGCCTGACCGCGAGCTGGCGGTCTACGCCGCCGAGTACGGCCGCACCGGCTTCCAGGGCGGCCTGCAGTCCTACCGCGTCGGACGAGCGCCGCGCCTGTCGGCCGAACTGCTGCTGTTTGCCGGGCGCACCATCGACGTGCCGGCGCTCTTCATCTCGGGCAAGAGCGATTGGGGCGTGTTCCAGCGGGCGGGCAGCTTCGAGGCGATGCAGAAGAGCGCGTGCACGAAGTTCCGCGGGGCGCATCTGCTCGACGGCGCCGGTCACTGGGTGCAGCAGGAGCAGCCGGCCAGGACGGCGGCGCTCATTCTCGAGTTTCTGCGCGAGTCGCGCGCGTAGCCGGAACGCCAGTCGGGCGCCGGCGGTCATTCCCAGCGACACAGAGGGAGTAAGACGATGGCGAAGTACATGGCAAAGGCCTCCTACAACGCGGAGGGCGTGCGCGGCCTCCTGAAAGACGGCGGCACGGCTCGAGTCGCGGCCGTGACCAAGGCGGTGAAGAAGCTTGGCGGCAAGGTCGAGCTGATGTACTTCGCCTATGGATTGGCCGACGCGGTCGTGATCGTCGACATGCCCGACGAGACCTCCGCGCTGGCCCTGAGCCTGGCCGTGAACGCTTCGGGCGCGGTGACCCTTCAGATGAGTCCGCTCATCACCGCCAAGCAGATGGACGAGGCGGCCAGGAAGAGCGTCGGCTACACCGCCCCGGGCAAGTGACGAGGGCAGCCGGCTCGACGCCCACCGTCAGCCGGCGGCGTCCTATCGCGGCGCCGTCGGCCGCGCCGGGGCGGGCGCGGCGCCAGGACGTGCCGGCATCGCGTCCTTGGTGAAGCGCGGCAGCTTGTCGTCGCGCATGGCCAGGTGATACACGGCGCTGGCGATGGCGATGGCCGACATCTGCGCGTCGCTCTCGATGACCCGCTCGTAGGTGTCGAGGTTGGTGTGCCAGGTGTGCGTGCCGTACTCGATGGGATCTTGTCCGACGCTGATGCCCGGCAGCCCGATCTCGTTGAACGACGTGTGGTCCGATCCGCCGCGCGCCCGGGAGCGGGTGGCACTGGCGCCCATCACGCCGCTGCTCTCGAAGGGTGCCAGCACCGGCCGGAGCACCTCGGCGGCAGCGGGCGGTCCGAACACGGTCATGCCGCGAGCCCGGCCGGTGCCCGAGTCGATGTTGAAGTAGCCGGCGAACTGCGCGTACTCCGGCTTGGGACTGTCGAACGTGCCGAAGTGCTGCGCCACATAAGCGACCGAGCCGCGCAGGCCCTGCTCCTCGCCGCTCCACAGCGCCAGCCGGATGGTGCGCCGCGGCGTGACGCCGATGGCCTGCAGGATGCGGATGGCTTCGTACATCGTGGCCACGCCGATGGCATTGTCGGTGGCGCCCGTGGCGGCGTGCCACGAATCCAGGTGGCCGCCGAGCATCACCACTTCCTGGGCCTTGTCGCTGCCGGGAATCTCGGCGATGACGTTGTGCTGCGTCTTTCCCTCGGGGTAGGTCTGGTTGACGATGGTGGCTTCGAGGTCGACGACCCGCCCGCCGGCCATCAGGCGCGCGATGCGGCCGTAGTCCTCGTTGCGCATGACCACCGTGGGCACGGCCTTGGTCTCGTCGAAGGTGCGGTTGTTGAAGGCGCGGATCTGGCCGTGCTCGCGGCCGGCATCGTTGATGCGCAGGGCCGCGCCCGCCTGCACCAGGAAGACGTTGAGTTGCTCGGCGAACTGGTCGGCGGTGAGCGGCGCGGGACCGTCGGCGGCAGCGGTGGGCGGCGCGGCCGGGGGGCCGCCGACCGCCGGCGCATTGCCCGAGAACTGCGCCCGCACCTCGTTGTCGTCGCGGCGCTTGGCTGGGGGATCGATGGTGACGTCGAGTTTTCCCGGGTCCCCGACCATCACCGCCCGGCCCTTGAGATTGCCGCGCAGCCGCGCGAAGAACGCGTCGGCGTCCTTCTGCGTGGGCCGCGTGGGCGGGGTGATGAGCACGGTGGACGCGGTGATCGTTCCCTTCGTCCCCGGCGTCCAGGCCAGCGCCTCCACGACCAGGCTGTCTTTCACTGGCGCGACGAGATGCACGGCCGTCTTCTCGTTGAGCCAGCCGGGATGGCCGAAGTCCCATTCCTCGAGGTGCGCGTTCTTCAGGCCCGCCAGCGCCGCTTGCTCCAGCAGCCAGTCCTGTGCCTGACGCAGGTTGGGGGACCCGGTGAGGCGCGGCCCGTGGACGTCGGTGAGCACCTGCAGCGTCCGCATGATCTGCGAGCGGTCGGTCGCCTCGCGACGAATCTTCCACATCACGTCGGCATCCACGCGCTCGACCGGCGTGGCCGCAACGGGCGGTCCGTCCTGGGCGCGCGGTGTCATCTGCAGACCGACGACGAGGAGGGCGCTCAGGGTGGCGAGAGCAGTGGCACGGGTGCGCATGAGGGCGACTATAGCGCGGTCCCAGCGCGTCCCGGTCCTATCCCGTCCGCCTCAGCTCCGCCGCGGCGATCCCGAGCACCACCAGACGGCCCCGCCAGAGATCGGGCCGCCCGCACAAAACCCGTGCCACAGGGCAGGGCCGTCGGGATCACAGTTTCTGCAACGCCCGCGAATGTAACGGTGACAGGCCCCGTTACAATTCGCAGCATGAGCCGGACCCTCCGGGCGCTCGTCGGCATCGTCCTTGGACTCGTGGCCGCGCCGCGCGCGGAGCAGACGGCCGGGGTCGTGATCGAGAAGAACGTCGCCGCGACGATGCGCGACGGCGTGGTGCTGCGCGCCGATGTCTACCGCCCGGCGGCGTCAGGACGGCGCCCGGTGCTGCTGCAGCGCACGCCGTATTCGAAGAACCCCGGGGCCGCGACGAGTCAGTACCATCGCCTGGCCCAGGCCGGGTTCGTGGTGGTCGTGCAGGATACGCGCGGCCGCTACACCTCCGACGGGGTGGCCGTGCCGCACGACGAGGGCGCCGATGGCTACGACACAGTCGAGTGGGCGGCGGCGCTGCCGGGCGTGGACGGCCGCGTCGGCATGTTCGGCGGCAGCTACAGCGCCACCGTGCAGTTGCTGGCCGCGCCCCTGCGTCCGCCGCACCTGGTGGCGCTCTTCCCGTCGGCGTCCTACGCCAGCCGCTACGACATGGTCTTCCAGGGCGGCGCCTTCTACCTCGGCGACGGTCTGAGCTGGAACCTCGGCCAGGCCAAGGACACGCAACGCCGTCGGCTCGAACCCGCCGCCGACCGCGATTCCGCGATCGGGCTCACGCCCGAGGAGCGCCAGCAGCTCCAGGCCGAGTGGTACTGGCAGCTGCCGCTCTCGGCCATGGAGGCGCTGCAGGTGCGCCGCTACTCGCCGGGCTATTTCGACCTGCTCGCGCATCCGTCCTACGACGCGTTCTGGACCACCTTCGACGTCGCCGCTCGGCACTCGCGGTTCGAGGTGCCGGCCTATCACCTCACCGGGTGGTACGACAGCCTGCTGAACGGCACGCTCGCGAATTTCTCGGGGCTCCGCGCCCACGCCGGCACCGGGCGCGCGCGGCGCAACCAGCGGCTCATCGTCGGGCCGTGGACGCACGCGCGGCCAACCGCGACCACGACGACGATCGGCGAGGTGGACTTCGGTCCCGCGCCGGCTTCGACTCCGAGGGGCTCATCATCCGCTGGTTCGAGCACTGGATGCCGCCGGACACGCGGGCCGCGGCGCCCGATTGGCCCGGCGCCCCGGTTCGCCTGTTCCTGATGGGCGAGAACCGCTGGCGCGACGAACAGGAATGGCCGCTGGCGCGGACGCGCCCGACGCAGTTCTTCCTGCACAGCGCCGGCGGCGCCAACGGCCTGGCCGGCGACGGACGCTTGGACCGCACGCCGCCAATCGCCGAGCCGCCGGACGGGTTCATCTACGACCCGAAGAAGCCCGTGCCGACCGGCCTCTTCGGGGCCTACTCGCGCCTGCCCGTCGACCGCCGCCAGATCCAGACGCGCGACGACGTGCTGGTCTACACCTCCGGCGCCTTCACTGAACCGCTGGAAGTGACCGGCCCGATCCGGCTCGTGCTGTGGATCACGTCGAGCGCGAAGGACACCGACTTCACGGCGGCCATCAGCGATGTCTGCTCCCGATGGCACGGCGCGGGCGCTCACCGACGGCATCGTTCGCGCGCGCTACCGCAACAGCCGGACCGCGCCCGAACTGCTCATCCCGGGCCGGCGCTACGAAGTGACCATCGAGGTCGGCGCCACCGGCAATGTCTTCCTGCCCGGCCATCGCCTGCGCCTCGAGGTGTCGAGCAGCAACTTCCCCCGCTACGACCGCAATCCCAACACCGGCGCGGCCTTCGGCACCGACGGCACTACCCAGGTGGCGCGCCAGACCGTGTTCCACGACGGCGACAGCCGGTCGCACCTCCTCCTCCCGGTGATCCCGCGATGAACTCGAATGCTGATCTCTGGACGGGTTCCGCCGTGTCGCGGACATGGCCCCGTCCGATGGCGACCGCGGCGGTGGCGCGCCCGAGCCCCACGGCGCTCGTGGCGGCCGCGTGGCTGCGCTTCCTGGCGGCCGTGACGCTGGCGGCAGCGTGTGGCGCGTGCCGGGCGTCGGAACCACCGCCGGCCCCGCCGGCCGTGCGCGCCAAGCTCGGTTACACGGCCGCGTCCTCGGCGACGCAGCAGGCGCTCGAGTCCCGCTTCCGGGCCCTGGTGTCGGCCGATTCGATGTCCGGGCTGCACGCGCCGCTGACCCGGCGCCCGCATCCGGCCGGTTCGCCGGGCACGCACGACGTCGTCAACTACCTGCAGGACACCCTCGCTGGTTTCGGCCTGGACGTGACCACGCACGAATACCAGGTGCTGCTGGCGGCGCCCCGGTCGATCGCGATCACGATGACGGCGCCGGCCCGGCGGCGCCTCAGTGTCGCCGAGCCCGCCATTCCTGCCGATCCGACCTCGTCGCATCCCGAGCTCGGCGGCGGCTACGTCGCCTACTCGGCCTCGGGTAACGCCCGCGGGCAGGTCGTCTACGTCAACTACGGCCTGCCCGCCGACTACGAGGAGTTGAAGGCGCTCGGCGTGTCGCTGCAAGGCCGCATCGCCCTGGCGCGCTACGGTCGCAGCCACCGCGCCGTGAAGACCCACACGGCGCAGCAGGCCGGCGCCCGCGCCTTGATTCTCTACAGCGACCCGGGCGACGACGGGGCCGCCCGGGGACCGGCCTGGCCCGAGGGCTACTGGCGCGGCGAACAGATGCTGCAGCGCGGCAACGCCAAGTACTCGTGGTTCTGGCACGGCGACCCGCTCACGCCGGGCGTCGGGGCCACGACGTCCGCGGTCCGGATCGCCGAGAAGACGGCGCCCACGCTGCCGACGATTCCCGTCGTCGTGCTCGGCTGGGGCGAGGCGCAGCACCTGATGGCGGCACTGGGCGGGCCCGCGGCGCCCGAGCGGTTCCGCGGCGGACTGACGACGCCCTATCGCCTCGGGCCCGGCCCCGCGGCCGTCACGCTCGCCGTGGACATGGACCAGAAGCTCGCGCCGATCTACGACGTGGTGGCGTCGATCCCGGGCACGGCCGCGCCCGAGCGCGCCGTGCTCTTCGGCACGCACCACGACGCCTGGACCTTCGGCGGCGTCGATCCGGGCACGGGCGCGACGGCGCTGCTCGAAGTGGCCAAGGGGCTCGGCCAGATGGTGAAGAACGGCTGGAAGCCGGCCCGCACCATCTCGTTTGCCTTCTGGGACGCCGAGGAGTTCGGACTCGTGGGTTCCACCGAGTATGCCGAGGACCAGCGGGCGCGGCTGCAGGAACAGCTCATCATGTATGTGAACATCGACATGTACATGAAAGGCCGCTTCGACCCTGGCGGCGTGCCGTCGCTGGCGGCGTTCGTGGCCGACGTGGCCAGGGACGTTCCCGAGGGCACGTCCACGGTCTACGATCACTGGAAGGCGTCCGAACTGGACCGCGTGCCGGCGGCGCGGCGGCCCGCAAATCCAGCCACGTTCACCCCGGACCTCAAGGCCCTCGGCAGCGGCGCCGACTTCGTGCCCTTCCAGGATCACCTCGGCGTGCCCACGATGGCCATCGAGTTCATCGGCGGCAACGGCTACGGCTACGGCACCTATCACACCAACTACGACTCGCGCGCCTACGTCGAGAAGGTCGCCGACCCGGGATTCGTTCAGGGCGTGCTGATGGCGCAGGTGCTCGGCACCATGGCCCTGCGCATGAGCCAGGCCGACGTGCTGCCGTTCCGCTTCTCCCACTACGGCGAGAAGTTGCAGGAGGCGGTGACCGCAGCCTCGGGCTGGGCCACGGACGCGGGGATGGCGGTGGACGTCGCGCCGCTGCACACCCGCGCCGCGGCCGTGCGCGCGGCCGCGTCCGCCCTGGAACGCGCCGTCGATGCCCACCTGGCGGCGGGCTCGCTCGATCGGTCACGCCTGGCGCAGCTCAACGACCGGCTGGCGCGGGTCGAGCAGCGCCTGGCCGACGACGAGGGGGCGCCGGATACCAAGTGGTACCGCCACGTGTTCTACGGCTGGAACATCTACTCGCTCTACGATGGCCAGCCGTTCCCCGGACTGGCCGAGGCCTTGCGCCTGCGGGACGGCGCGCGGGTGGCCCGCGAACTGGGCCGCATCGAACGCGCGTTGGCACGCATGGCGGGTGAACTGGCGGCGGCGTTGGCCCTGCTCCCTGCGGCGCAGGCGTTCGGGTGAACGAGCAACAGCAGCTGCTCCTGTGGCAGTGGAGTACGGCGGTCCAGGCCACGTCGCTCGTGATGATCGCGATGTTCTTCGCCCTGCTCTCGCGGTTCGGCCGGCGCGCCGATCTGCGCTGGTGGGCGCTGGCCTGGGCGGCCAATCTTGCCGCCCTGCTGGTCACGGTGGTCTTCTGGTTCTTCCAGCCGCCCGTGTCGGTGGTGCCGCTCCTGTTTGCGTTCTACGGCGCCGCCAAGACCGCCTTCGTGCTGCTCTTCGTGCAGGGCGTCTGGGCGGTGGCCCGGGCCGGGCCGCGGCTGATGAGTTCGACGACGCTCGGCCTTTCGGTGGCCGGCTACGGTCTCTTCGCCCTGCTCTTCCTCGAGTCGATTCCAGCGGTGGGCGTGGCCCAGCACGTCACCATGGCGCTGGTGTTCCTGCCGCTGGCGGTGGCCACGGCGCGGACGCCGGGGTTGCTGTGGCTGAGCGGCAGCATCGCCGTGCGAGGCGTGCTCGCCCTCGTCGAAGCCGGCGCCTACGCCTTGCAACTGTCGGCGTCGTGGGGGGACGAGTGGCGCGGCCGCGCCGGCGCCTTCATGTCGGCGAGCTCGGCCTTCGACATGAGTGCCGAATGGCTGCTCGTCCTCGGCGGCGTGCTGGCCCTCTCGGCACGCGCGCGAGGCGATCTGGAAACGACCAATCGCGAGCTGCTGGCCGCGCAGCAACACCTGCGGAATGTCGCCACTCGCGATCCGTTGACCAGGCTGGCCAACCGCCGCGCCCTGCCGGACGTCTTCCGTGCCGTGCAGCCCGGCGGCGCGATGCTGCTGTTCTTCGACCTCGACGGCTTCAAGGCGTTGAACGACCTGCACGGCCATCTTGCCGGCGATCGGTGTCTGCGCGAATTTGCCGCGGCCCTGCGCGAAGCGTTCCGGCCGACCGACTACGTGATTCGCTACGGCGGCGACGAGTTCCTGGTGGTGGCGCAGCGCCTCGATCGCGCCTCGGCCCTGGCCCGCATCGAGGACCTGTCCGCGCGGCTCCGCCGCGACCGTCGAGACACGCCGTCGTGCGACTTCTCCGTCGGCATGTCCGAGCTGTCGGCGGACGGACATCCCGAAGCGACGCTCCGCATCGCCGACGCGGAGATGTACCGCGCCAAGTCGGTGAAGTAACCCGCCGTCCCACCGGACCCGCCGCGCGGAAGCGTTCGAGTACACTGCGGCCATGCGCAGCTCCTCCATCGCCAGGCTCGTCGTCACCGGATGTGCGGTCGCCGCGGGGATGGCCGCGTTGGTCGCGCAGCAGGGCAGCGCCGGCAATCCGTTTCCAGGCGGCACCAATGCCGACGGCTCGCTGCGGCCCACGGCGCCGCTCTCGCGCCTCTTCACCCAGGATGCCTACACCGAGTACGCCATCCTCGAGCCGGGTAGCGAGTCGTTTCGCATCCGCTTCCTGCCCGAGGAGACACGCGTCGGCGCCACCGAGCTCGTGAACGCCACGCGCGGCGGCAGTGAGGGCTCCGGCGTCGAGGTCTACGACCCGCGCACCGGCAAGCCGATGCCGTTCACCTACGAGGTCGATCCCCAGGATCCCGAGGCGCACGCGGTCCGCGCCAAGCTGCCCATCCCGGTGCCGGCTGGCGGCATCGGCCGCGTCCTCATCTACAAGACCTACAAGGATCCGCGCACCTACAAGATGCACGGTGAGGACATCGTGTGGGTGCGCAGCCTGAGCGGCTACCGGCTCGGCGTGCTGCTGCCCAAGGGCTTTTCGTTCCTGTCGGCCAACGTCGCGGCGCACCTCTCGACCACCGCCGACGGCCGGCTGAAGCTGGCCTTCGCCAATCCGAGCGGGCAGAGCAACCCGGTCACCATTCACGCGCGGCGCACCACGGCCACGTTCACGCCGACCGCCACCCTGCCGACGTCTACTTCGACGACGTGAAGACGCTCTACGATCTGGGCGCGCCGGAGACGCATCGCCTGACCGTGGACCAGAGCTACAGCGACTATCGTCCCGGGACGAAGGCGACGCTCGACTCGCTCGCCTATCTCGCGCTCGAGGACCTGCAGGTCACCGATCTCGACACCGCCAAGCGCCTCACGCCGGTGAAGGCCGGCGCGACCACGGCGGTAGCGCTCGACGTGCCGATCACCAGCGACAAGCAGAGCGCACACCTGCGCCTCACCGGCACGCTGACCGACCCCGGCTACCAGGTGGACCGCGGCGACCTGGTCTTCTCGCGCACGATGCAGGGCCTGCGCAACACCGTGCTGCTGCCCGAGGGCTGGGAAGTGTCGGAGGTGTCGCAGCCCGCCACCATCGGCCGCTACAACGGTCGCGTGTTCGTGGCGCTCATCAACCTCAACGCCGAGAATCGGTACACCGTGCGCATCCGCGCCCGCCGTTTGTAACGGGGCCTGTCACCGTTACAAATTTTCTTGCGGCAGTTTCTGCGATCCGGCGTCCGCTGGACTACATCAGACGCGCTGCGCCTCCGCCGCCGCAAACGACATCGCAGAAACTACAACGCGGAAAGTTGTAACGGTGACAGGCCCCGTTACAAGTCGACGGAGGCGCGGACCTGGCCCGCCAGGGCCGCGATGAGCGCGTCGGAGTCGTTCAGGCAGGGCAGATGCCGCGCGGCCAGCGCCGGCTGTTGCGCCAGGGCGATGCGGCCCTCGAGTTGGCTCTCGGCGTTGTCGGCCAGGAAGCCGTAGGGATAGTAGACGACGCGGCGGTAGCCGGCCTCGGCCACCTGCTGCAGGGCCTCCTCGATCGGCGGGTCGGTCCACTTGCCCCCCGCGCGTGTGGTTCAACCAGCCGTTGGTGACCATGCCGAAGTGCGACGTCAGCCGGGTCGCGATGGCGGTCCGCAGAGCCTCGGTGGCGACCAGGCCCGTGTCGATCGGGGTCGGCGGATTGAGCACCGTGCCGTGAGCCGCCAGCACCAGCGCGACGTCGGCGCCGCGCCACGGCTCGGGCCCGTCGAGCTGCGCCAGCACGTGTGCCGCCGAGAGGTCGGCGAGCAGTTCGGGGTCGAGCGCGTCCAGAACCTGCACGCGCCGGCCGGTCGCCGCGCGGTGCGCTGCCGCCGTGGTGCGCGACAGCGCGTGGGTGAAGGCCGAGTCGGCGGCATACATCGGGGCCACCCACACGGGCGCCCCATCGGGAATCGAGGCGAGGACGTCGGCGAGCAGCGGCTGCCGGAACTCATACGCGACGTGCACCGTCCAGTCGGTGCCGGGGTCGGCGGCCCGGACCTGGCGCAGTCCGTCCGCCTGCTTGACCGTGATCGGCTCGAGCGGTGAGCCGTAGGCATGCTCGCTCCACATGCGGCGGCGGCCGCGCGCGCGCGACAGCGCGATCAGCGGCAGCAGGGGCCGCGGGATCGGCGCGACGGTGCGGGTCAGCCCCACCAGGATGCGCCACGAGTAGACGAGCTGATCGACGAACGCCGGCGTCGGCGGTTCGCCGTAGGTCACGAGCACCACGTGTCGAGTCGTCGCCGTCATGCCGTCTTCACCGTCCTCTGTTCGCCGCCGGACGCCAGCGCGACCTGCCGCCACAGCCGGTCGGACAGGAGCTGGGCGGTCTGCGCGGCCGCTCTTCACCGCGTGGTTGAACGACACGCCGTCATACGACGTGCCGCACACGGCCAAACCCGGATGGAGTGTCGACGCGCTGGCGTAGGGCCGCGCGCCGGGCCTCGTGCCCCACCGTGTACTGCGCAATCGCCTCGGGCCACCGGAACACCGACACGTGACGCGGCGCGGCCGTGACGCCGAGCACCGGCGCCAGCTCCTGGCGCGCCAGGGCCACGAGCCCGGCGTCGGTCGCGTCCAGCACCTCCGGCCGGCGTGCGCCCCCCAGGAAGACGCGCAACAGCGCCGTGCCGTCGGCGGCGCGGCCCGGGAAGAGCGACGACTCCCACACCACGCCCAGCGTGGCCAGCCCCTCCGGCCTGGTCACCAGGTAGCCGTAGCCGTCGAGCGCGCGCTGCAGGTCGGCCGCGGCGTAGCCGAGGGCCACGACGGCCAGGCTCGAGTACTCGATACCGCGCATCCCGGCGGCCAGCGCTCGCATCGACCGGTGCCACCAGGGCCGCGGCGGCCCGCGCCGGCACCGCCAGGACCACGTGGTCGGCCTCGTGGCAGCGGCCGTCCTGCAGCGTGACGCGCCACTCGCCGCTCAGCCGCTCGAGTCCGCGCACCGCTGTTCCGGCCTGCACGCAGTCGCCGAGGCGCTCGACCAGCGCCCCCGTCAGCGTCGCCAACCCCTCGTCGAAACTGAGCAGCTTCGACGGCCCGCGGCTGGTGCCGCGCCGCGCGAACATGGCGCGCACGAGGCTGCCGTGGTCGCGTTCCATCTCGGTCATCATCGGAAACTGCGCGCGCACCGACAGGCGGCGGCTGTCGCCGGCCGAGATGCCCGAGACCGCCGTGTCCACCAGCATGTCGGCGGCCTCGCGGCCGATGCGGCGGACGGCGAAGGCGTGGACCGTCTCGTCCTCGCCGGCCGGCGGCGCCGGCGCGAACGGCTCGCCCAGCAGCCGCAGCTTGCCGCGCCACGACAGCGCGGGCGAGCGCAGCAGCGACGCCGGACCCCCGGGGACCTCACACAGCCGGCCCTCGCGCAGGATGAAGCGGCGCTTGGCCTCGGGCCGCGCCTCGACCAGCCGCGGGCCGAGCCCCAGGGCGTCGATGAGGGCGAGGGTGTGCGGCTCGCGGTTCAGGAAGCCGTTCGGTCCCGCTTCGATGAGGAAACCGTCGACGCGCCGTGATTGCACGTGGCCACCCGGCCGGGCCCCGTCGACCACGCGGAGCTGCAGCGCGCTGCTGGCGGCGCCGTGCCTCCTCCTGCAGCGTGAAGGCCAGCGCCAGGCCGGTGATGCCGGCGCCCACGACGGTCACGCGCGGGCTGGTCATACCGTCCGGCTGAAGACCGGCGTGGCGCCGGTGAGGCGCGCCCGCAGGTAGCGGTCGAAGATCATGCAGATGTTGCGCACGAACACCCGCCCCACGGGTGTCACCTCGAGGGCTCCGCCGTGAATGAGCACGAGACCGTCGGCCTCGGGCGAACCGGGCCCGCGCAGTTCGCGCAGTTCGTCGGCGAAGTAGTCGTCGAAGCGCACGGCGAAGCGCCGTTCGACGTCGCGCATGTCGACGCGCCCGTTGCACATCAACTCGGTGATGACGTGCCGGCGCACCAGGTCGTCGGCGTCGAGCGTGTAGCCGCGCTCGATGGGGAACCGGCCGGCGTCGAGCATCTCGTAGTACTCCGACAGCTTCTTGGTGTTCTGGACGAAGACGCCCTGGACATCGCCGATGCCCGACACGCCGAGCGCCACCATGTCGCGGGCCGACTGCACGGTGTAACCCATGAAGTTGCGGTGCAGCGACCGGCCCTCGACGGCGCGCGCCAGTTCGTCCTCGGGCAGCGCGAAGTGGTCCATGCCGATCTGGATGTAGCCGGCGTCGGCAAACGCCTGCTGGGTCAGCCTGAGCAGCGCCAGCTTGACCTCGGGCCCCGGCAGCGAGTCCTCGGGGATGTGCTTCATGTGCGCCTTCATCCACGGCACGAAGGCGAACGAGTAGGCGGCGACCCGCTCGGGCCGCAGGACCAGCACCTGTTCGAGCGTGCGCGCGAAGCGCTCCAGCGTCTGGTAGGGCAGGCCGTAGATGAGGTCGATGTTGATCGAGCCGTAGCCGACGGCGCGGGCGTGATCCACGAGATCGCGCGTCAGTTCGAAGCTCTGGACGCGATTGACCGCTTCCTGCACCTGCGGGTCGAAGTCCTGCACGCCCATCGAGACGCGGTTGAAGCCGAGCCCGCGCAGCTTCGACAGCTGCTCGCCCGAGGTCACCCGCGGATCGACCTCGAGGGCGATCTCGGCCTGCGGGGTGAAGGTGAACACCTCGGCGAGCTGCGCGAAGACGCTGACGAGCTGCGTGCTGGTGTAGTAGGTGGGCGTGCCGCCGCCCCAATGGAGCTGCGACACGACGCGGCGTCCCGGCAGGTGCTCGGCGAGCAGCCGGATTTCGCGTTCGAGGTAGCCGAGGTAGCGGTCGGCCACGTCGCGGTGCTTGGTGATGACGACGTTGCAGCCGCAGTAGGCGCACCGCTCCTCGCAGAAGGGCAGGTGCACGTAGACCGAGAGCGGCGCGTCGGCCTGCGCGGTGGCCCGGGCCAGGGCCGCGCCGTAGGTCTCCGCGGTGACGCCGGGATGGAACTCGACCGCTGTCGGGTACGAGGTGTAGCGCGGTCCGGGGCGGTCGTAGCGGGCCAGCAGGTCGGGCGACGGCGTCGGAATCACTGGCGCATACGGCCTGCTTGGGTGACGCGCCGCGCGTCGCCGACGTTGCCTGCACGGCCGCCACCAGCGCCTCGACCGAGGCGATCGGCGTCTCGGGCAGGATGCCGTGCCCGAGGTTCATGATGTGGCCGGGCCGCCCGGCGACGCGCGCCAGCACGTCGGTGGCCAGGCGCGTGACCTCGGCCGGCGCGGCAAAGAGGGCGTGCGGATCGAGATTGCCCTGAAGGGCGATGTCCGGACCCACGCGGGCCGCGGCCTGATCGATCGGCGTGCGCCAGCACAGGCCCAGCACGTCGGCCCCGGCGGTGGCCGCCAGTTCGAGCAGGTGCGGGCCGCCGTTCACGAAGTAGATGACCGGCACGTTCAGGTCGGCCACGCCGGCGACGATGGCCCGCACCCAGCGCAGCGCGAAGCGCTCGTACTCGGCCGGCGCCAGCAGTCCTGCCCACGAGTCGAAGATCTGCACGGCCTGCGCGCCGGCCGCAATCTGCAGCCGCAGGTAGTCGGTCATCGCCCCGGTCAGCCGTTCGAGCAGGTGCTCGAGGGTGTCGGGCTCGCGGTAGAGCATGGTCTTGAGGGCGCCGAAGCCTTCCTTGCCCTCCCCCTGCACGAGATAGGCGGCCAGAGTGAACGGCGCGCCGCAGAAGCCGATGACCGGCGTGCGGCCGTCCAGCTCCCGGCGCAGCAGGCGCACCGCCTCGGCCACGAAGGGCACCACGTCGGCGGCGGGACGCGGGTCGAGCGCGTCCACCTGCGCCCGTGTGCGCACCGGCTCCGCCAGCTTCGGGCCGGGGTTGAAGGTCATGCGGCAGCCCAGGGCCTCGAGCGGCAGCAGGATGTCCGAGAAGATGATCGAGGCGTCGAGGGGGAAGCGGCGCAGCGGCTGCAGCGACACCTCCACCGCCAACTCCGGCGTCTTGCACAGC
This sequence comes from uncultured Acidobacteriota bacterium, assembly GCA_963834325.1. GTDB lineage: Bacteria > Acidobacteriota > Vicinamibacteria > Vicinamibacterales > UBA2999 > CADEFD01. Next base: position 100,732 of record CAWIBL010000011.1, on the reverse strand, counting down.
GTCAGGAAGTCCACCTGCTGACGCACGGCCCGGTACTCCGGCAGGTAGCGGCCGGCCTGGCGCATGATCCACAACGGCGTGCGGTCCACCGGTTCGCGCCGGCAGGCTCTCAGAAAGCGATCGTTCATGCGCGTGCCTCGATGAAGGCGGCCTGGGCCGCCGCGATGGTCCGATCGATGAGCGCGTCGTCGTGCGCCTGCGACAGGAACGCCGACTCGAACGCCGACGGCGGCAGCAGCACGCCGCGGGCGAGCATGGCCCGGAAGAAGCGCGCGTGCGCGGCCCGGTCCACGTCGGCGGCGTCGTCCCAGCTGGCAATCGGCCGGGACGAGAAGAACACCGTCCACATCGAGCCGACGCGCTGCACCGACACGGCCGCTCCGGCGGCGGTGGCCGCCGCTTCGAGGCCCTGCTGCAGCCGCGCGCCGCGCCGCTCGAGGGTGTCGTAGAGCGCCGGATCGGCATCGATGGCGTCGAGCGTGGCCAGCCCGGCGGCGACGCCGAGCGGATGGGCCGCGTAGGTGCCGGCCTGGTAGACCGGCCCGGCCGGCGCCACCAACTGCATCAGCGCCGCCCGGCCGCCGAACGCGGCCAGCGGCACGCCGCCGCCGACGATCTTGCCCAGCGTGACCAGGTCGGGCGTGACGCCGTAGCGCTCGGCCGCCCCGCCGCGGGCGACGCGGAAGCCCGACATCACCTCGTCGAAGATGAGGACGGCGCCGTACCGGGTGCAGCGCTCGCGCAGGCCCTGGAGGAAGCCGTCGGCCGGCGGCACGCAGCCCATGTTGCCGACCACCGGCTCGACGATCACCGCCGCCACGCCGCCCTCGGCCGCCGCCAGGCAGCGATCGACGCTGGCCAGATCGTTGAAGCGGGCGATGGCCGTGTCGGCGACGGCGCCCGGGGTCACGCCCGGCGAATCGGGCACGCCGAAGGTGGCCGCGCCGGAGCCGGCGCTCACGAGGAACATGTCGGCGTGGCCGTGGTAGGCGCCGGCGAACTTGATGATGGCGCGGCGCCCGGTCGCGGCGCGCGCCACCCGCACCGCGCTCATCGTGGCCTCGGTGCCGGTGACGACGAAACGGACCATCTCGCAGCCGGGCACGCGGGCCACGATCCGTTCGGCCAGATCGACCTCCGGCGGCGAGGCCAGGCCGAAGACGACGCCGCGCCGCGACCGCCGCCACGACGGCGTCTTCCACGCCAGGATGCGCATGGCCGAGCAGCGCCGGACCCCAGGCGCCGAGGTAGTCGATGAACTCGCGGCCGTCGACGTCGCGCACCATCGCGCCGCGAGCCTCGACGATGGCCACCGGCTCACAGCCCATGGCCGCAAACGCGCGCACGGGTGAATGCACGCCGCCCGGCGTCACCTGGCGGGCGCGCGCGAACCAGGCGCCGGCGGTCGACGGGGCGTCGACGCTCACCGCGAGACCTCCACGGCGACGGCCGGGGCCTCGGCGGCCATCGCCGCCGCCAGGTCGCGGGCGAAGTAGGTGATCACCAGATCGGCGCCGGCCCGGCGCAGGGCCACGCACGTCTCGCCCATGGCCCGCGGCAGGTCGACCCAGCCGCGCTCGGCAGCGGCGTGCAGCATGGCGAACTCGCCCGACACCTGGTAGGCGACGACCGGCACGTCGACGCGCTCGCGGATGGCGCGAATCACGTCGAGATAGGGCAGGCCGGGCTTGATCATCACCATGTCGGCGCCTTCGTCGACATCGGCCAGGGCTTCCCGCACCGCTTCGCGCACGTTGGGCGGGTCCATCTGGTAGCCGCGGCGATCGCCCTGGCGGGGGGTGGAGCCGGCGGCGTCGCGGAACGGCCCGTAGAAGGCCGAGGCGTACTTGGCGGCATACGCCACGATCACCGTGTGCGTGGCCCCGGCCGCGTCGAGAGCGGCCCGGATGGCAGCCACGCGGCCGTCCATCATGTCGGACGGGGCGATGACGTCGGCGCCGGCCGTGGCGAAGGCGACGGCCGAGCGGGCCAGCAGCGGCAACGTCGCGTCGTTGTCGATCTCGCCGCCGTCGAGCAGGCCGCAGTGGCCGTGATCGGTGTATTCGCACAGGCACACGTCGGCCCACACCGTGAGCCCGGGCGCCTCCTGCTTGATGCGGCGGATCGCGGCCGGCACGGGACCCTCGGGGTCCCACGACGAGGTGCCCTGCGCGTCTTTTGCGTCGGGGATGCCGAAGAGCAGCACCGAGCCGACGCCGAGCGCGGCCAGCGCCGCGGCTTCACGGGCGGCCAGGTCGGGCGAAAGCCGCGCCTGGTTCGGCATCGAGGCGATCGGCTCGCGCCGGTTGCGCCCCGAGCACACGAAGAGCGGCGCCACCAACTGGGCCGGCGCCAGCCGGGTCTCCTGCGCCAGCGCGCGCAGGCCGGCAGTACGGCGCAGGCGGCGGCCGCGATGTATTGGGAAGCTCATCGGACGGCTCCTTGCGCTGACGACACGTCGAATCGCGCCGTCTTGTCGAAGGCCGCCAGGATGTCCCCGGCGCCCAGATCGAGCAGGCCGCGCGCCAGCGCTTCGCCGAGCGCGACCGGATCCGTGCCGCGCTGCGTGATCCGCAGCGCCTGGGTGCCGTCGAGCGCGAAGACCCCGGCCACGACCGACAGGTGATCGCCGTCGGGGGTGGCCACGGCGCCGACCGGCACCGAGCAGCCGCCGCCGAGCGCGTGCAGCATCACCCGCTCCGCGGTCACGGCGCGCCGGACGTCGGGCCGATCGAGGGCCAGGAGCAGGCGGCGCAGGGTGTCGTCGCTGGCGCGGCACTGCACCGCCAGGGCGCCTTGCGCGGGAGCCGGCAGCAGCACGTCGATGGGGAACACCTCGGTGATGTGCGTGTCGAGCCCCAGGCGCACGAGCCCGGCCCTGGCCAGCACGATCGCGTCGAGGTGGCCGCCGGTGACCCGGCCGACGCGCGTCGGCACGTTGCCGCGCAGGGGCTGCAGGTCGAGGTCGGGGCGGCGCTCGCGCAGCTGCGCCGTGCGTCGGGCACTGCAGGTGCCGACGCGGGCCCCGGCCGGCAGCGTGTCGAGGGTCAGGCCGTCGCGCGCGCACAGCGCGTCCTCGACCGGCCCGCGTTCGGGAATGGCGGCCACCACCAGGCCGTTGGTGGACTCGACCGGCAGGTCCTTGTAGCTGTGCACGGCGAGGTCGACGCGGCCCTCGACGAGCGCGCGTTCGAGCGTGGCGGTGAAGAAGCCGGTGCCTTCGACCTCGGTGAGCGGCACGTCGAGGACCTGGTCGCCGGTCGAGAGAATCTCGACGACTTCGATGGCCAGGTCCGGCACCAGGGCCGTGAGCCGGCTGGCGATGTGCCGCGTCTGCCACAGGGCCAGAGCGCTGCCGCGCGTGCCGATGCGCACCGTCGTCATGGTTGGACGCCGGTGCCGAGCGCGACCAGCCGCCGCAAGTACTGCGCCTGGGCGGCGTCGAGCGCCACCTCGCCGGCCGGGAGCGGCGAGACTGCTCGAGCGCGCGCGCCGCAGTTCGGCGACGCGATCGCCGCCTCGACCTTGCGCGCGCCCCCTTCGCGCCGGTCCGAACCAGCGGCCGGAGCGCATGATGACGGGCCCACCCGTGCAGATGGCTGATTTCGCGGGCCACGACGGCCTCGGCCTTCGGCACCTCGCTGGCGCGGCGGGTGCGCTCGCCGGCCACCTGGGCCTCGACCGCCGTGAGGTCGATGCAGGTCACGCCCGGCGCGTCGCAGCGTTCCACGGCGGCCGGCATGCTCAGGTCCACGACCACGAGCGGCCGGCCGGCCCGGGCGGCCGAGGCCTGCTCCAGATCGGCGGCGCGAATCACCGGTTCGGGCGAACCGACGGCACAGACCACGGCGTCGGCGCGCAGCAACTCGGCGGCCAGCCCGTCGAGGGCGATGGCCTCGCCCGACACCGCCTGGGCGAGCCGTTCGGCGCGCCCCAGGGTGCGGTTGGCCACGACCACGGTGCCCACGCCCAGCGCGCGCAGATGGCGGGCGGCCTTGAAGCTGGTATCGCCGGCGCCCACGACGGTCACGCGCGCCCCGGCCAGCCGCTGCGACCGGCCCAGGAGCTGCATTGCGGCCGAGGCCACCGACAGCGCGCCGACGCCGATCCCGGTCTCGGCTCGGGCCATGCGCCCGGTGCGCAGGGCGCGCTGCACGATGCCCTGCAGGAACGGCCCGGCGTGGGTGCAGGCCTCGAGGGCGGCACGCACCTGGCCGAGGATTTCGGCTTCGCCGAGGACCAGGGACTCGAGGCCGGCGCAGACGCGGAACAGGTGCCGCGCCGCCGCTTCACCGTTCAGCGGCGTGCCGATCGACGTCAGCAGCGTGCCTGACGCAAGCACCGACTCGGCAAACAGGCGGGCCACGGTGTCGCTGTCGCCGGGCCGGCCGACGCGCCAGTAGACCTCGGTGCGGTTGCACGTCGTCAGGACGAACGAGGCGAGGCCCAGCTCGGCCAGCCGGCCGTGCAAGGCCATGGCCCGCTCGCAGTCCATCGACAGTTCGCGCAGGCCGTCGATGCCGACGGTGCGCTGGCTGATCACCAGGGCGCCGAGCGCGTGCAGGCTGTCGTGCTCCGCGACGGCAGGTCCGCGCGCCGGGCCGGTCGTGGAGACGTCCTGATGCAGGCAGGGGGGAACTTCGGGAATGCGCACCGTCCTGGCAGGGTATGCGGCGGGCCCGAACCGGACAATTCGCAACACTACGGAGTGGCCTCCGTACTACTACGGAGAGCGAGGACGGGCTCCCGCCGGCACCCGTCAGGACGCGGTGGTCCTACCTCGACGACGGGGGCTCGATGATGCCGTCGCGGATGGCCACCTGGATGAGCAGGGCCACCGACTTCACGCCGAGCTTGTGCATGATGTTGGCGCGGTGCGTTTCTACCGTGCGGACGCTGATGTCGAGCTCGCGGGCCACGTCGCGGCTGGAATGACCGCGCGCCAGCCAGGTCAGCACCTCGCGTTCCCGCGCCGTCAGCCCCGGGGACGACAGCTCCGCCGGCCCGCCGCCGCGCACCATGCCGGCGAGCTGGTGCTGGATGGCCGGACTGAAGTAGGAACGGCCGTCCATCACCGCCTCGATGGCGGCGACGAGGTCCTGCACGGCCGAGTCCTTGAGCAGGTAGGCGTCGGCGCCGCCCTTGACGGCCCGGGCCACGTATTCGCGGCCGTCGTGCATGGTCAGGACCACGACCTTGAGCGCCGGCCGGATGGCCTTGGCGGCGTGGAGCACGGCGATGCCGTCGGCGCCGGGCATCTTCAAGTCGAGCACCAGCAGGTCGGCGTCGGCGTGCCGCTCGACCAGCGCCACCGCCGCGTCGCCGTCGGCGGCCTCGGCCAGCACCTCGACGCCGGGGTGGGCCTCGAGGATGCGGCGGATGCCGCCGCGCACCAGGGTGTGGTCGTCGGCCAGCAGCACCCGGACGTGTCGGGTGGTCATGCCGGGTGCCCGACCGGGATGCGGGCGTCGAGCCGGACGCCGCCGTCGGCTGCCGTGCCGAACTCGAGATGCCCGCCCTGGGCCGTGACCCGCTCGCGCATGCCGAGCCAGCCCAGGTGGGGCTCGGCGCCGGCAGCGACGCCGCGCCCGTTGTCTTCGATGACCAGGCGAACCGCGTCGGCCCCGCGCACGATCTGCACGCGCGCCGCGGTGGCCCGGGCGTGGCGCGCCACGTTGGTCAGCGCCTCCTGCACCACCCGGTAGATCACCACCTCGGCATCGGGCGGGAGACGGCGGGCGGCGCCGTCGAGTTCCAGGGTGACGTGGATGCCGGCCCGGCTCCCGAAGTCCTCCGCCAGGACGCGCAGGGCCGCGGCCAGTCCGAGGTCGTCGAGCACCGACGGGCGCAGCAGATTGCTCAAGTCGCGGACCTGGCTGAGGGCCTGGCCGACGAGCGCGCCGGCCTTGGCCTGCCCGTCGAGTTCCAGCTCGATCTTCACGGCGGTGAGCAGTTGGCCGGCCTCGTCGTGCAGCTCGCGCGCGATGCGCCGGCGCTCGTCTTCCTGGACGTGCAGCATCAGGCGGGTGAGCTGCTCGAGCTCCGCCGTGCGCGCGGCCAGCCGCGTCCGTTCGTCGCCGAGCACCACGAAGAGGAGGCCGAGGCCGATGGCGAAGAGGAAGAGCACGTCGGCGAACACGCCGTAGAGCACGGCCGCGCCGAAGCCGCGCAGCAGCGGGTAGTCGAGGTGATGCAGGCCCCACAGGATGAAGGCGCCGGCCAGCACCGGCGCCGCGCCGCTCGACACGCGGGCGCGCTCACGCCAGAAGACGACGCCGGTCCAGATCGTGACCCACGAGAGCAGCAGCGTCGAGGTCACGCCGGCCACCAGCATGCTGCCCATGCCGTAGATGGTGATCCACGCCCAGGCCACCGACAGCGGGACGGCCACGGCGTGGATGGGCCGCAGCACGAAGCCGCGCGACAGCTGGAAGGCGGCGGCCAGGAGCAGCAGCGCGCTGATGCCGGTGGCGGCCTGGTGCAGGAACAGCCAGACGAAGTCGCGGCGGACGAGGAAGGCCGACATGCAGCCCAGGCGCACGACGTAGACCGCCCAGGCCACCGACCAGGTCAGGAAGTGGGCGCCGCGCTGGCGGCGCCAGAGCGCGTAGCAGGTGATGGCGAGAATCGATGTCAGCACCGACTGGAAGCCGAGCGCGCTGCACTCGACGAAGGTCCGATCGAGCATGTCGGCGGCGGCGGCCGTGGCGTCCTGCGCGGTCATCCGTGCACCTCGGCCACGCGCCGCTCGTGTAGCGTCGCGGCGGCGCTGGCGAAGCTGGTGGCCCCGGCGGTCACGCACGGCACCGCCAGGTCGTGGAGCGCGGCCGCGGTCGTGGCTCCAATCGCCACCACGGCGTGCAGTCGGGCGAGCGCGGCGGCGCCGACGGCCGCCGCGAGGCATTGGGCCACGCGGGGACTGGCGATGACGACGGCCTCTGGCGCCGCCGCGGTCCAATCGCGGGCGACGGCCCCCGGGTCGCGCGGCACCATGCGGTAAGCCTCGACTTCGTCGACCCGGGCGCCAGCCGCGCGCAAGTGCTCGGCGAGCACGGTCCGGCCGCCCGGGGTGGTCGGCACCAGGACGCGCGTTCCCGGCCACGGCGCGATGCCGGCCAGCGCCGCCCATAGCGGCTCGGCCCCGCCCTCGTCGGCGGTCACCGGCGAGGCCACCCCGGCGTCGCGGAGGGCCTGGGCGGTCGTGGCCCCGACGGCCGCCGCCCGCAGCGTCGACGGCCACGGCCCCTGGCGAAGGCCGGACAGCGCCGCGACGGCGCGCGCGCTGGCGCAGACGATCCAGTCGTAGCCCTCGAGGTCCCGCGCGGCCTCGGCCAGCGGCCCCGGGTCGGTGGGCGGGGCCAGGGTCAGGACCGGGCACAGCACCGGCAGGAACGCCTGCGCGCGCAGCGCCGCTGCCAGCGGGCCATCGACGGGCTCATCGCGCGTGACGCAGACACGCCACGGCCGGGGGGAGGGCGACTGGGTGGTCACGATCCCACCGAGTCTAACCCTGGACCTCGAGGTCCCGCTGGCGGCCGCCGCAGCGCCACGCCCTGGCGCCGGGACGGCGCGCGGGGCCATGCTAGTGTGAGACTCCCATATGCACACCGGCTCCTATGTCAACGGCACCTGGTATCACCCCTCGGGCCAGGTCATCCGCAACGTCAATCCCGCCGACACCGCCGACGTCATCAGCGAGTTCCCGCAGGCCACCGCCGCCGATGTCGGCCGAGCCATCGAGGCGGCCACCGCGGCCTGGAAGTCGTGGAAGAAGACACCCGGGCCCGAGCGCGGCCGGGTGCTGTGGCGGGCCGCCGAAATCTCGCGCCGCCGCGCCGACGAGATCGCCCGCACCCTGACCCGAGAAGAGGGCAAGATCCTGCGCGAGGCCAAGGGCGAGGTGACCAAGGGCATCTCGCTGCTCGAGTACTACGCCGGCGAAGGCTTTCGCATGCACGGCAAGACCATGCCGTCGGAGGCGCGCGACACCTTCGCCTACACGCTGCGTCAGCCGCTCGGCTTGGTGGGCCTGATCGCGCCGTGGAACTTCCCGTGGGCGATTCCGGTGTGGAAGTCGGCGCCGGCCCTGGTGGCCGGCAACTGCGTGGTGTTCAAGCCGTCGGAACTGGTGCCGGCAACGGCTGCGCTGCTCACCGAGATCTACGAGGAAGCCGGGCTGCCCGCCGGCGTCTTCAACCTGGTCGTGGGCAGCGGCAGTGAGGTGGGCGAGGCGATGGTGGTCGCGCCCGAGTTGCGGGCCATCTCGTTTACCGGCTCCAATCGCGTCGGCGGCGACATCTACGTGAAGGCGGCACGCCGCGGCGCCAAGGTGACCTGCGAGATGGGCGGCAAGAACGCCGTCATCGTCATGGCCGATGCCGATCTCGACAAAGCGGCCGCGGCGATCCACGGCGGCGCCTTCGGCTCGACCGGCCAGCGCTGCACGGCCACCTCCCGGGTCATCGTCCATCCCGACATCAAGCGCGCCCTGGTCGATCGGCTGGTGGCCTCGGCCGAGAAGATCAAGGTCGGGCCGGGTCTCGACGAGACGATGGACATGGGCCCGTCGATCGCCGACAAGCAGTGGGACACGGTGATGGGCTACATCGCCACCGGCAAGCAGGAAGGCGCCACACTCCTCACCGGCGGCATGCGCCCCGAGCACCTGGCGCACGGCTACTTCATCGCGCCGACCATCTTCGACGACGTGACCCCCGGCATGCGCATCTTCAAGGAAGAGATCTTCGGGCCGGTGCTGTCGATTGCCACTGCCAGCGGACTCGAGGAGGCCCTGGCCAAGGCCAACGGCGTCGAGTACGGCCTGACCACCTCGATCTTCACGCAGGACATCAGCGCGGTGATGCGCTTCATCGACGACGTGGAAGTGGGCATGGTGCACGTGAACGAGCCCACCGTCGGCGGCGAAGCGCAGCTCCCGTTCGGCGGCACCAAGTCGACCGGCGTGGGCGAGCGCGAGATGGCCGAAGACGGCTTGAACTTCTTCACCGAGATCAAGACCGTCTTCATCAACTACGGCGGCGCCGCTGGTCCGTCGCTGACCCGCTGACGTCGGCCGGGCGCTGCTTTCTCCGAGGCGGCCGCCGTCGGGCACGTCGCCAGCGTGGCCTGCGTCTATTCAGTAGCGGCCACGCGCGCATCGCGGCCACCGCCTCGTCCGGCCAGGCCGCCGCGCTGCCGCATCTCGCGGGATGGCATACAATCTTGGGTTGAGTCCCTCTCATGCAACTCCTCCAGGCCACAGCGTCATCGGTCGGTTCCAAAATCCTCATCGCCCTCACCGGGCTTGCGTTGGCCATCTTCCTGGTCGGGCACCTTGCGGGCAACCTCCTCTTTCTCGTTGGTCCCGACGCCTTCAACCACTACGCGCACAGCCTGACCAGCAATCCTCTGGTCTACGTCGCCGAAGCGGGCCTGATTGCGGTGTTCCTGCTGCACATCGGCAAGACCCTGGCCGGCTACCTGGCCAACCGGGCGGCGCGGCCCGAGAAATACGCCAAGAAGCAGTGGGCCCGGGCCAAGAGCGACCGTAGCCGCAAGAGCTTGTCGTCGACGACGATGATCGTCACCGGCACGATCACCGCGCTCTTCGTGGTCACCCACCTGCTGACCTTCAAATTCGGCCCCAACTACATGGCCCCCGACGGCGTCCGCGACCTTTACCGTCTGCAGCTCGAGGTGTTCAGCCAGCCGCTCTACGTGCTGTTCTACCTGGTGGCGATGTTCATCATCTTCTCGCACCTGTGGCACGGGCTCTCGAGCGCGGCTCAGTCCATGGGCCTCGACCACAAGCAGTGGACCCCCCGGATCATCCTGGCCGGCCGCCTCTTGTCGCTGGTCATTGCCGGGGGCTTCCTCATCATTCCCGTCTATCACGTTTCTGCTCTCGCGGAGCGCGCAATGACGCTCGACTCCAGGATCCCCGGCGGCCCCATCACCGAGAAGTGGGATCTGCGCAAGTTCGAAAACAAGCTGGTGAACCCCGCCAACCGGCGGAAGTTCGAAGTGCTGGTCGTCGGCACCGGGCTGGCCGGCGCCTCGGCCGCGGCCTCGCTGGGCGAGCTCGGCTACAAGGTGAAGCTGTTCGGCATTCACGACAGCCCGCGCCGCGCCCACAGCATCGCCGCTCAGGGCGGCATCAACGCCGCCAAGAACTACCGCAACGACGGCGACAGCGTCTACCGGCTCTTCTACGACACCATCAAGGGCGGCGACTACCGGGCCCGCGAGGCCAACGTCTACCGCCTGGCGCAGCTGTCGGTGCAGATCATCGACCAGTGCGTGGCCCAGGGCGTGCCCTTCGCGCGCGAGTACGGCGGCCTGCTCGACAACCGCTCGTTCGGCGGCGCCCAGGTGTCGCGCACTTTCTACGCCCGCGGTCAGACCGGGCAGCAGCTCCTGCTCGGCGCCTACCAGTCGCTGATGCGGCAGGTCGATGCCGGCACCGTCGAGATGTTGCAGCGTCGCGAGATGCTCGACCTGGTCATGATCAACGGCCAGGCCCGCGGCCTGGTCTGCCGCAACCTCGACCACTGGCGAGCTCGAGTCGCACGCCGGTCACGCCGTGCTGCTCTGCACCGGCGGCTACGGCACCGTCTTCTACCTCTCGACCAACGCCATCAACTCGAACGTCACGGCGGCGTGGCGCGCCCACAAGCGCGGCGCCTTCTTCGCCAATCCCTGCTTCACGCAGATCCATCCGACCTGCATTCCCGGTGAGCGGCGACCACCAGTCGAAGCTCACGCTGATGTCCGAGAGCCTGCGCAACGACGGCCGGGTGTGGGTGCCGAAGACGCCGGGCGACAAGCGTCCGCCCACGCAGATTCCCGACGCCGAGCGCGACTACTACCTCGAGCGGCGTTACCCGAGCTTCGGCAACCTGGTGCCCCGTGACGTTGCCTCGCGCGCCGCCAAGGCCGTGTGCGACGAGGGCCGCGGCGCCGGCGAGACTGGGCTGTCGGTCTATCTCGACTTCGCCGACGCCATCACGCGCCTCGGCGCCGAAACGATCAAGGGCCGCTACGGCAACCTGTTCGACATGTACAAGCGCATCACCGACGAGGACCCGTATCAGGTCCCGATGCGCATCTACCCCGCCGTGCACTACACCATGGGCGGCCTGTGGGTGGACTACGACCTGATGTCCACCCTGCCCGGCCTGTTCGTGCTCGGCGAAGCCAACTTTTCGGACCACGGGGCCAACCGCCTGGGGGCCAGCGCCCTCATGCAGGGTCTGGCCGACGGCTACTTCGTGGCCCCCTACACGGTGGCCAATTACCTGGGCGGCGCCGCCCTGCCGGCGGTGGCCACCAGCCACGACGCCTTCAAGGAAGCCGCCGCCACCGCGCAGGCCCGCATCGACCGCGTGCTGTCGGTGAAAGGGTCGCGCACCATCCGCGACTTCCACCGCAACATCGGCCAGATCTGCTGGGATCACGTCGGCATGGCCCGCACCGAAGCGGGACTGCGGGGCGCCATCACTCAGATCCAGGCGCTGCGCGCCGAGTTCTGGCAGAACGTGATCGTGCCGGGCGAGAAGAGCAACATGAACCCGGCCCTCGACTACGCCGGTCGGGTCGCCGACTACATGGAATTCGCCGAGCTGCTCGCGCTCGACGCGCTCGAACGCCGCGAGTCGTGCGGCGGGCACTTCCGCGAGGAGTTCCAGACGCCCGACGGCGAGGCCCTGCGCAAGGACGACCAGTACTCCTACGTCGCCGCGTGGGAGTTCAAGGGCGTGGACCAGACCCCGGCGCTGCACAAGGAAGACCTGGTCTTCGACGAAGTGCACCCGTCGCAGCGCAGCTACAAGTAGGGCTCACTCCAATGTCGATGACCGTCACTCTGAAAGTCTGGCGACAGGCCAATCCGACCGCCCAGGGCCGGATGGAGACCTATACCGCCAGGAACGTGCACCCCGACATGTCGTTCCTCGAGATGCTCGACGTGGTGAACGACGATCTGATTCGCGCCGGGCAGGATCCGATCGCCTTCGACTCCGACTGCCGCGAGGGCATCTGCGGGAGCTGCGGGCTGGTGATCGACGGCCTCCCGCATGGCCCCGACCCCGGCGCCACGACCTGCCAGGTGCACATGCGCCGCTTCAAGAACGGCGACACCATCACCGTCGAGCCCTTCCGCGCCAGGGCCTTTCCGGTGCAGAAGGATCTCGTCGTCGACCGCGGCTCGCTCGACCGCATCATCGCGGCCGGCGGCTACGTGTCGATGAACGTCGGCGGCGCGCCCGACGGCAACACCCTGCCGGTCCCCAAGGATGTCGCCGACCTGGCGATGGACAACGCCCAGTGCATCGGCTGCGGCGCGTGCGTGGCGGCGTGCAAGAACGCCGCGGCCCACCTCTTCACCGCGGCCAAGATCAGCCACCTCGGCGTGCTGCCGCAGGGCGCCCCCGAGCGCCTGCGCCGGGCCGAGCGGATGGTCGCCCAGATGGACGAGGAAGGCTTCGGCAGCTGCTCCAACGAAGGGGAGTGCGAGGCGGTGTGCCCGAAGCTCATCCCGATGGCCAGCATCGCGCGCATGAATCGTGACTTCCTGAAGGCGTCGATTTTCTGAACCGATTCGCTGTTCGCCGGTCGGAAGTCGCAGCGCCTTCCGCCGGCTGGGCGCGGCGCCGTGACGCCGGTTCGTAAGCGCTTTCGCGCCACGTAAGTCTCGCACTGACCGCGCCGCGGATCGCCCAAGTGAAACGGCCCGTGCCGCGTGGCATGCCCCTTGCGGATCCGCTTCGCGGAGGCAGTGATATGAGAAAGGCAATGTGCGGCGCCAGCGTGGCCCTCGCCGCCGTTCTCGGCGCGTGGGGATGCGGCGGCGGTGGTGGGGGCAGCACGCCCACCAGCGCGACGCCGCCGGCGTCCGGAGCAAACACGGTCACCGCCAGCATCGTCGGCGCGAGCGGCGCCGGGGCCTACTCGCCGAATCCGGTCATGGCCCGCGCCGGCGACACCATCGTGTTCCGGAACAGCGACTCGCAGCTCCACCACATCGTGCTCGACAACGGCTCGGCCGATCTGGGCGACATCGCTCCTGGCGCCGTGAGCCGGGGCCTGGTCATCGCGAACACGAACGAACTGCGTTTTCACTGCACCCTGCACCTGTCGATGGTCGGCAGCATCAACGGCACGGCGGCGCCTGAGCCGCCCTGCATCGACCAGTACCGGCTACAGCTGCTAGGCAGGCCGGCGGCGCGCCGGCCGGCGGGGCGCCATCGTGAGGTTTCCTCATGGCGCGGGGATACGCCACGGCGACCGCTTTCCGCGCGCGGTGCGTGAACGGATATCCTGTCGCGCATGTCCGTATTCCGCCGTGCCGCCGCCGCGCTCGTCGTGGGGCTCGGCGCCGTCATGCCGGCCGCCGCTCAGGCTCCGCCTGACGGCGGCCTGGCCGCCGCCCTGACGACGATCGCGCCGGCTCCCGCCGGTTACCGCGTCGGCCCCATCGGCCTCACGGCGACAGGCCGCCGCATCGCCGCGCTCGAACCGGCCGTGCCGGTTCTGGCGACGCAGCCGCGCATCGTGCTCGTGGGCGGACTGGATGGATCGCCGGCCGGCTCGACGGTCGTGCTCGATCTGCTGGCGTGGCGGCTCGCCGACCGCTCGCTCGTCCGCAATCGCCGGCGCTGGCAGGTGGCGGCCGTGCCGTGCGCCTTGCCGGATCGCTGCGACCCGGTGGCCGGCGTCGCGCCTGCTGCCGCCGCCGCAGCGTCGGCGGAGCCGGCCGCACGCCCCGTCTTCCCGCCGGAAAAGGGCTACTACGACGCGCCCGAGCTCCGCGAAACGCGCTACCTGTGGCGCTGGATCACCATGCTCGCGCCCGACCTGGTGATCGAGGTGCGCGATGGCCCGACGCTCGAGTGGCGCGGCAACGCGCTGGGGCGCGAGCGGGTGCCGGCGAGCCTCGAGGCCGTGGCCGCCTCGCTGGCCGGCGCGCTCGGTGCCGGCGCCCCCGACGGACTGGCCCCGGTCGCGGCCCTGCAGGTGAGCGGACCAGCGGCGGAGGTGACGCGTGCCGTGCGCGACTTCCTCGACCTCCGGGCCACGCGCGTCGCCCTCGCCCCTCGGTCGGGTCCTGACCTCCCGGCAGGCGCGGTCGCCGCTCGACCTGGCGCGCATGCTCGCCGCCCGCTACCCGGCCACGCCGGGCATGAGCTACATCCCGGCGCTGGCGTGGAGCGGTGCGCTCCGTCTGTCGGCGCATCACCGGCGATCCGCAATACCGCGATCGCGCCGTGGCGCAGATGGCGCCGTTCCTCTCGGGCGCCAAGCCGGCCATCGCCGCGCCGTACCTGCTGACCAGCCTGGCGGGACACCAGGCGTTCTTCGCCCTCGCGGAACTCGAAGGCCACGCCGCGGGCCGAGGCGATGGCGCGCGCGGCGGCCGACGTCATCCTCGGCCAGTCGCCCGACGAGATCGTGCGCTTCGCCACGTCGTGGACCGACGACATGTTCATGGCCACGGCGGTGCTCGCCGGCGCGGCCCGGCGCACCGGCGAGGCGAAATACGCCGACGCGGTCGGGCGGCTCCTCACCACCTACGTCACGCGCCTGCAGCGGCGCGATCGGCTGTTCATCCATGCCGAGTCCGGCCCGCATGCCTGGGGCCGCGGCAACGGCTTTGCCGCGTTCGGGCTGATGGAAGCGCTGACCCAGCTGCCGAGCTTCGTGGCCGGCCCGCCCGCAGGTGCTCGACAGCTTCCGCCGGCTGATGGACGGAATGCGCCGTCACCAGGCGCCCGATGGCTCGTGGCGCCAGGTGGTGGACGAGCCGGGCTCCTACCGCGAGTTCACGGTCACCGCCATGATCGTGACGGCCATGGCGCGGGGCGTGCGCCTCGGGTGGTTGGACCGCAGCTTCGGCGAGGTCGTGAACCGCGGCTGGCGGGCGGTGCAGGCCCGCATCTCGGAAAGCGGCGACCTGGTGGACGTCTGCACCGGCACGGGCGCCGGTCCGCACGGCCACCCGCGACTACTATCTCAACCGGCCGGCTCTCTTCGGCCCCGACGACCGCGGCGGGGCCATGGCGCTCACCGCCGCTCTCGAGATGCACGCCCTGACCGGCGCCAGGTAGGAGACCTCATGCGACGACACGTGCTGATGCTGACTTGCCTGATCCCGGTGGCTGCGTGCGGCGGGCCGCCGCCCCCGGGCAGTGCCGCGCCGGCCGCCGCGCCAGCCGCCGCGACGGCCGCCGTGACCGGCCCCGCTCAGGCGGCCAGCTACTCGTCCCTGCAGGCGCTGCTCGATGCCGAGGTGCCGGCGATTCCGGCGCGGGCCGGCATCTGGGTGAAGCACCTCACCACCGGCGAGGAAGGCGGCATCGCACGCCGATGACACCTTCAACTCGGCCAGCGTGATCAAGATTCCGGTGGCCGTGCAGGCGCTGGAGATGGTGGACGCCGGCACGCTCAGGCTGGGCGACCGCACGACGCTGCGCGCCGCGGACGTGCGCGGCGGCTCGGGCATCTTCCGCTACCACGATCCCGGTCTGCAGCCGACGCTGCGCGACATCCTGCTGCAGATGATCATCACGAGCGACAACACGGCCACCGACCTGGCCATCGCCAAGGTCGGCGGCGTGGCCAGCGTGAACGCGTGGCTGGCCCGGGCCGGCTACGCCGACGGCATGAAGCTCGTGCAGACGACCGGCGAGCTCTTCGAGAAGTACGAGGGGCTGACGCCCGCCGACGACCGCAACGGCAAGACCAACGGCGACCGCGCCTTCTGGCTGGGCGAGCTGACCCCGCGGGCCACCGGCCGCATGCTCGAGGCCATCGAGAAGCGGACGCTGCCGTCGAAGGCCGGCGCCGACGAACTGCTGCGCATGATGCGCGCCCAGCTATCCGGGGCCCGACGGCTCCCGCACTTCCTCGTCGGCGTGCCGGTCGCGCACAAGACCGGCGACTTCGGCCCGGTCCTGGCCAACGACGTCGGCGTCGTCTATGCCAGGTCCGGTCCGATTGTCGTGAGCTTCTTCCTGAACGCGATCACCGAACCCTACGGCGAGGCCGAGGACCGCATGGGCCGGGTCACGCAGAAGATCGTCGACTACTTCGACAAGTAGCGGCTGGCCTGGGCTCAGCGCGAGACGGCGCGCACGAGCTCGCCGGTGTCCTGCTCCTGCGCCTTCCGGGCCACGTCGGCTTGGGCGATGATGCCGACGCAGGAACCCTCGGCGTCCACGACCGGCACGCGCCGGATCTGATGTTCTTCCATCTTGGCCATGACGGCGTCGAGCGAGCTCTCGAGCAGCACCGAAATCACCGGCTGGCTCATGGCCGCTTCGGCGGTGACGGCCGACGGGTCCTTGCCCACCGCCACCACGCGGCACACGATGTCGCGGTCGGTGACGACACCGACGAGCTTCTTCCCGGCGTCGACGACGGGGATCTCGCCGCAGTTGCACTCCACCATCATCTTGGCGACGTCGTTGAGGGTCTGCTCCGCAGTGCAGGTCTGCGGATCGGGGGTCATGATGTCTTTGGCTGTGAGTGACATGCGCGGCGCCACTGCAAGAACGCCACCAGCCCCGGTGTCGTGGTTTGTCGAGCCGCGGCGCTCGATGCGGCAGCCGAACCGGTCGTGGAGCGTGGGTAACGCTCTACCCCGGTGTGGCACCGCGAGGGTCACGCCCCGCCGCGGCGGGGCCGCCGTCATGCGGGCAGGCGCGGCCGGGAAGGGTCAGCCGGCAAGGGAGTCGAGCAGCGCTTGCGCCCAGGCGATCTCGTCGTCGTTGATCTGGTGTCCCAGGCCCGGGTAGATGCGCGTGGTCACCGCGGCGCCCATCCGCGCGTAGAGCTCCGCGCTCTCGGTCACCCGGAACTCCGGCACGTGGCTGTCGCGGTCGCTGCAGCCGAAGAACGCCGGCGTGCCGGCCAGGTCGCCGGAGGCGTCCCAGGTCGTGCCGGGCGGCCCCACCACGCCGCCGCTGAACGCCACGATGCCGCCGTAGCGCGCGGCGTGGCGCACGGCGAACTCCGCCGCGAGGCACGCGCCCTGGGAGAACCCCAGCAGCACGACGCGTTGGC
This sequence comes from uncultured Acidobacteriota bacterium, assembly GCA_963834325.1. Taxonomy (GTDB): domain Bacteria; phylum Acidobacteriota; class Vicinamibacteria; order Vicinamibacterales; family UBA2999; genus CADEFD01. The sequence continues at coordinate 83,671 of CAWIBL010000011.1, read as the reverse complement.
GGGGCACGCCTGCCGCGGTGGCGCGCCCGACGAGCGTAGCCAGCCCCGCCAGCGCCGACGACAGCCACGGCTCGTTGCTCGCGATGTCGGCGAGGAAACTGTGGGGATACCAGGTGCGGCCCGCCGCCGCCGGCGCCAGGTAGGACACCTGGGGCCGCTCCAGCCGCGGCACGAGATCGAGGATGTTGGCCGGTCCGGCGTTGCGCCCGTGCACCATGATGACGGCTACCGGCGCGGTGCCGAGGGGCGCTCCGGCCGTCAGCACCGGCTGCCCGGCGTGCGGGTCCATCAGCGGTACTCCACCGGCGGCGAGGTTGGCCTCGATGGTCGCCCGGTAGGGCTCCTCCCACGGCGGGAGCTTCAGGTCGCGGCCGAGCGAGGCGACGTCCTCGTCGACGGTGAAGCCCGGCTGCATCGTCGCCACCTCGAAGAGCACGCCGCCCGGCTCGCGGAAGTAGATCGACTGGAAGTAGCAGCGGTCGCGGACCTCGGTTACCGCCACTCCCCGGTCGAGCAACTCCTGGCGCAGGGCGAGCTGCTCCTCGCCGGTGGCGATGGCCATGGCCACGTGATGCACCGTGCCGAGCCCGTTGACCGCCCGCGGCGCCTCGGGGTCGACGACGATGTCGATGACGTGGCCCGGGCCGTGGCCGCCGACGGCCACGCGCGTGCGCTCGCCGGACTCGTCGACCACCGCGTAGCCGAGCACCCCGGTCAGCAGCGCCAGCGACGGCGGCAGCGACCGCACCAGCATGGTGACGCTGTGCAGGCCGCGAATGGCCGCGTCCGCGGCGACGCCGTTGCCGGTCCACGGCGCGCGCGGGTCGGCCGTGGTTCCCGCCAGCTCGAACCACAGGCCGGACGGATCGTCGAAGCGCAGCACCGTCTCGCCGAAGCGCTGTTCCTCGCCGCGCATGGTCGACGCCGCGCGCCGGCAGCCGGCGCCCGCCAGAAGTCGAGCGACGCCGCCGGCACCGAGAAGGCCGTCGCCACCACCTGCCCGGCGCCCCTGGTCCCGAGCCTGACGCCGCGGTCGTGATACGGAAAGGTCGTCCAGATGGTGCCCGGGGCGCCGCGTTCGGTGCCGTAATAGAAGTGATACACGTCGTGGTTGTCGAAGTTGACGGTCTTCTTGACCAGGCGCAGGCCCAGGGCGTCGAGGCAGAAGTCGAGGTCGGCCTGAGCCTCGTCGACGGTGGCGGTGACGTGGTGCAAGCCGAGCAGCGGTGCAGGCATACTGCGATTCTATCGCCGCGGTCCCGTTACACTAACGGCCATGCGACACGCACTCCTTGCCCTGGTGATGGCCGTCGCCACGGCGTCACCAACCCTGGCCCAGGCCCCGGAACCGTTCTGGCCGGGCGCGCAGTACGACCCCAAGATTCCCACGCTCGAGCAGGTCGTCGGCCACGCGCTCCGGCGACCGCATCACGACGCCGGAGCAGATGGCCGCCTACCTGCGCGCGCTGGCGCAGGCCGCGCCGGAGCGCACGCGTCTCACCGAATACGCCCGCACCTGGGAAGGGCGGCCGTTGTGGCTGTTCGTGGTCGGCAGCCCCGAGCGCATGGCCCGGCTCGACCAGGTGAAGGCCGACATCAAGCGCCTGGCCGACCCGCGCCGGCTGGCCCCGGCCGACGCCGACCGGCTCGTCGCCGACGTTGCCGGTCGTCGTCTGGCTGGTGCACGGCGTGCACGGCAACGAGATCAGCTCGGGCGACGCCGCGCTGCTCGAGGCCTATCACCTGCTGGCCGCGCGCGGCGACGCCGGCGTCGACGCGGTGCTGCGCGACGCGCTCGTGCTCATCGACCCGATGCAGAATCCCGACGGCCGGGCCCGGTTCATCTTCCAGAACCTGCAGGGCCAGGCGGCCGAGCCCGACCCGGCGCCCTACAACGCCGAGCACGACGAGCCGTGGCCGGGCGGGCGAGCCAACCACTACCTCTTCGACATGAACCGCGACTGGTTCGCCCAGACCCAGCCCGAGACCCGCGGCCGCATCGCCGATCGCCCTCGACTTCTTCCCGCAGGTGAACGTGGATCTGCACGAGCAGGGCGGCAACAACAGCTACTACTTCGCGCCGCCGGCCGATCCGCTGAACCCGCACTACACCAAGCAGCAGCTCGCCGGCTTCGACCTCTTCGGCCGCGCCAACGCCGCCCGTTTCGACGAACGCGGCTGGGCCTATTACATCCGCGAAGTCTACGACGGCTTCTATCCCGGCTACGGCGACAGCTGGCCGATGATGCACGGCTCGATCGGCATGACCTACGAACAGGCCTCGGCGCGCGCGCTGTCGTTTGCCCGCACCGACGGCACGGTCATGACCTTTCGCGACGGCGTGATGCACCACTTCAACGCCGCCATCACCACGGCCATCACCGCCGCCCGCAACCGCCAGCGGCTGGTGCGCGACTTCCTGGAGTTCCGCCGCAGCGCCGTGGCCGAGGGGGAAAGCGGTCCGGTGCGCGAGTACGTGCTGGTGCCCGGGCACGACCCGTCGCGCGCCGACGCGCTGGCCCGCAACCTGGCCACGCAGGGCATCGAGGTGCGCCGCACCGAGGAACCGGTGACGGTGGGCGCCCGCACCATTCCCGCCGGCGCGTATGTCGTGGCGCACGCGCAGCCGGCCGGCCGGCTGGTGCGCAACCTGCTCGACCTCGACACCAAGCAGGCCGACGCCTTCATCGCGCGCCAGGAAGCGCGCCGCCAGCGCCGGCAGCCCGATCAGATCTACGACATCACCGGCTGGAGCCTGCCGCTCGTCTACGACGTGGAGGTCGTGACCAGCCCGACGGCGATTGCCGTCAAGGCCGCGCCGGTGCCGGCGTCGTACGTGCGTGGCGCCCGTTCCGCGCCCGGTGGCGGCCGGCAAGGTGGGCTACCTGGTGCCGTGGGGGTCGGCCGCGGCCGCGCTCACCGTCGACGCCGTGGCCCAGGGACTGCGCGTCCACAGCGTCGGCGGCGCCTTCACGCTCGGCGGGCGCACGCTATCCGATCGGCACGGCCCTGGTCCGCACCGCCGGTAATCCAGCCGACCTGCCGGCCCGCATGTCGGCGCTGGCCACCGCGCACGGCGCCGAGGTCGTGCCGATCGACTCGGCCTACGTCGAATCGGGCACGTCGCTCGGCAGCAACGAGGGCGGCTTCATCAAGCGGCCGCGCGTGCTGATGGCCTGGGACCAGCCGACCAGCTCGCTCTCGGCGGGCTGGACCCGCTACGTGCTGGAACGCCGCTACGGGCAGGCGGTGACGGTGGTGCGTACCGCGTCGCTGGCGCGCGTCGATTTTTCCGACTACGACGTGGTCGTGCTGCCCTCGGGCAACTACGCCGGGCAGATCGGCGAGGCGGTGCTGACGCGACTCAAGGACTGGATCCGCCTGGGCGGCACCCTGGTCACGCTGGCCGACGCCACGCGGTGGGCGGCGACGGCCGCGGCCGGCCTGCTCGACACCAACGCGCTGCTGAAGGACGGGCGGCCCGACGTGCCGGCCACGACCGGCCCGGCGGCGGCCGGCGCGCGTCCCCCACGCCGGTGCGGCGGCCACGCCTGCCGGCGCCGTGGCCAAACCCGAGCCGGGGCCGGCGAGCCCGCGGCTTCGACTTCGACAAGGCGATCCAGCCCGACCGCGAACGGCCCGACGCGCAGCCCGGCGCGCTGCTGCGCGCCACCGTCGACACCGACCACTGGCTGAGTGCCGGCAGCGACGGCGAGACGCAGGTGGTGATCGAGGGCTCGCGGGTCTTTGCGCCGCTCAAGCTGAACGCCGGGCGCAACGTCGTCTACTACGCGCCCAAGGCGTCGCTCGTCGCCTCCGGGCTGATCTGGCCGGAAGGGCAGGACCTGCTGGTGCGCAAGGCGTATCTGATGCACCAGCCGATGGGCCAGGGGCACGTCATCGGCTTTGCCGAGGACGCCAACTACCGGGGCTACACCGAAGCGACGATGCTGCTGTTCATGAACGCGGTGCTGCTGGGGCCGGCCTACTAGGCTCCACCGCGAGACCCGGCCCGCCGTCGGCCGGCCCCCGGGGCGGTGTAGAGTAGTGCCCGCCGCGCGGATGTCCGCGGCCAGGAGACTGCTCATGAAACTCGGTCTGTCGCTCGCGGCGTGCTCGGTACTGGCCGGCGCGTCCTTCGTCGCCCTCCACCACGGCCCGGCCGCGGTGGTCCCCGTGTCGGCCTTCGAGCAGGCCGCCGCCCCGGCGGCCGTCTACTACCCGCCGGCCGGCGCCTGGCCGAAGAAGCCGGCGGCTGAACTGGGCATGGACCAGGCGGCGCTCGACGCCGCCGTCGAGTTCGCGCAGACCCGCGAAACCAAGCGCGAGATGGACTTCAGCGACCAGGAGCGGATCTTCGGAACGCTGCTCGGGTCGGTGCCGAACATCCGCGCCCACACCAACGGCGTGGTCATCTACAAGGGCTACGTCGTCGCCGACTTCGGCGACCCGACGTGGGCCGATCCGACCTACTCGGTGGCCAAGAGCATGATGTCCACCGTGGCCGGCGTCGCCGTGCGCGACGGCAAGCTGACCAGTCTCGACGAGCCGGTCGGCCGCACCGTGAAGGACGGCGGCTACGACTCGCCGCGCAACGCGCTGGTCACCTGGAAGATGCACCTGCAGCAGGAAACCGAGTGGGAAGGCGAGATGTTCGGCAAGAAGGACGACTTCGTCGGCGCCAAGGCCTTCGGCGAGGGCGAGCGCAAGCCGCGCGAACTGAAGCGTCCGGGCACCTTCTACGAATACAACGACGTGCGCATCAACCGTCTCGGCCTGTCGCTGCTCCGCACCTTCAAGGAACCGGTGCCCGACGTGTTCCGCCGCGAGGTGATGGACGTCATCGGCGCCTCGAACTCCTGGCGCTGGATTCCGTACCACAACAGCTACGTCGAGGTGGACGGCAAGGCGATGGCGTCGGTCAGCGGCGGCACCCGCTGGGGCGGCGGCGTGTGGATCAACGCCATGGACATGGCCCGCTTCGGCTACCTGTGGCTGCGCGGCGGCAAGTGGGGCGACCGGCAGATCGTGCCGCCGGCCTACGTGAAGGCGGCGGTGTCGCCCAGCCAGCATGGGCCCGACTACGGCTACCTGTGGTGGCTGAACACGCAGGGCAAGAACTACCCCGGCCTGCCCACGACCGCCTACGGCGCGCGCGGCGCCGGCAGCAACACCATCACCATCCTGCCCGACCAGGACCTCGTGGTCGTCTGGCGCTGGCACGCGGGCAACGAGGCCGAGTTCGTGAAGCGTGTGGTGGCCGCCATCAGGCCGGCGGCCGCGAGCCGTCAGCCCTGAGTCCGGCTCGACGTCGGGCGGCGGGTCCAGACCACCTTGGCGGCCGGGGTGGTCAACGGGGCAAGGTAGGGACGGCACGTGAGTGAGGGCATGCTCGACGTCCTTGGCTGTGGCGGTTGTCCGCCCTGTCTTTCAGCAAGTGACGTGCCCTGTCGGCATGCCCAGGATTTGCCAGGAATTCCGCTGAGTGCACAACGCGTCTGACGCGTCTTCGCCCAAAATTACACGGGCCCGTGGTGCCGAACGTTACATTCGGCACCGACGGGCCCGTCGGTCGTACAGGCCGCTGACGCGCGCCAGCGGCTACAGCGGTGACCTCAGCAGGAGAGGCACTTGTGGTTGTTCTTGGCGCCCAGGCTCTCCAGGTACTTGATGGCTTCGGGCCAGGGCTGGGTGCGCTGCACCGGGCCGTTGGCCATGTCCACGGTGGTCTGGCCTTCGCGGTTGACGACCAGCGGGTCGCCGCCCTTCGACACCAGGTACTTCAGCATCTCCACGTCGCCGCGCGAGGCGGCATGGTGCATGGCCGAATTGCCCTCGTGGTCGCGGGCGTTCACGTCGGCGCCGGCTTCCTCGATCAGGAACTTCACGCCGGCCAGCAGGCCGCCGGGTGCGAAGCGGTGCGAGTTGCCGGCGAAGCCTTCGCCGTAGCCGACACCGCTCGAGGCGAGCAGCGCCGGCACGCCGGGACCGGCCACGGGCACGGGCGGCACGCCCGACACGTCGGCGAGCACGCGGCGGCCGGCATCGCCGAACTCGCCGCGCTCGGGCGGCTTCACCGTGGGGATGTTGGGGTCGGCGCCGTAGGACATGAGCATCCGCATGGCGTCGACGTCGGCGGCGTAGGCCGCGCGCCAGAAGGCCGTCGAGCCGGTCTCTTCCACGCCCGACTGGTCGAAGTTGTAGTTCGAGTACCACACCTTCTTGTTGACGCGCGCATTGGGGTCGGCGCCCTTGTCGAGCAGCGCCTTCATGAACTCCAGGTAGCCGGTCTGCTGGTTCAGCTGCGCCCGCGGCTGGGGATAGCCGGCGCGCGAGGCCCACATCAGGTTGATGGCGGCATAGAGCGGCGTCACGCCGTTCTCGCCGGCCAGGTTGGGGTCGGCGCCGCGGTCGAGCAGCATCTTGGCCAGGTCGTAGTGGCCGTTGATGGTCGCCGCCAGCATGGCCGAGACCTTGTCGCCCTTCTTCAGCTGGTTCACGTCGACGCCGCCGTCGAGCAGCGCCGTGGCCACGTCGCTGTAGCCCTGGCGGGCGGCAAAGAGCAGCGCGGTCATGCCGCCCTGCGTGTGCACCTGCTCGTTGATCAGGTAGCCGCGGTCGAGACCGGGCTGGCGCGGCCGGGCCGCCACCGGGGTCCGCCGCGTGACCGCGCCGCGGGCCGCGGCGCCGTTCAGCGTCTCGGGCTTGGCGGCGAGGTTGCGGCCGTCGGGGTTCTCGCCGTTGGCGCTGAGCGCCATCAGGTCGACCACCTTGGTGAAGGCGTTCTTGTTCGCGCCGGCCGCGAGCAGCAGCTTCACCGCGTCGACGCGATTGGCCGCCGCCGCGAAGATGAGCGGCGTCTGCTCGCGGTCGCGTTCCTTGGCCTCGAGGTCGGCGCCGGCGTCGATGAGCGCCTTGACCGCGGCCGTGTCGCCCGAGGCGGCCGCGAACATCAGCGGCGTCGCGCCGGTGCTGGTCGAGGCGTCGACGTCGGCGCCGTTCTTGAGCAGCAGGCTGACGATGGCTCCGCTGCCGCGTTCCGCCGCCAGGTGCAGCGGGGTGATGGCCCCGAAGCGCGTGGTGGCGCGCACGTTGGCGCCGGCCACCATCAGGGTGCTGGCCAGTTCCTCATGGCCCTGGCGCGCGGCCCAGTGCAGGCCGGTCACGCCGTCGCCCTGCGCCGCGTTCACGTCGGCGCCGTTCTTGAGCAGCGTGCGCACGGCCGCCACATCGCCGCTCATGGCCGCGTCGGGCACCGTGTCCACGGCCGCGCCGCTGAGCGCCACCGTCAGCGAGACGGCGCCGAGAGCGCTGGCGAAGAATCCACCGAGAAGTCGTTTGTGCATGTCGAGAAATCTCCTACTGGGCCGCAGCCGTGGTGTCCTGCACGGCGTTCAGGTCGAGCTTGCCAGAGCTGTCACCGAAGGAGGGGACATCGTCCATCCCGATCTTGTGCAGCACGTCGAGGAAGGTGTTGGCCATCGGGGTGCCGTCGGACGCCTTGATGTGCAGGCCGCCCTTCAGCGTCCCGCCGGCGTGACCGGCAAAGAGCAGCGGCACGCGCCGGTGGTTGTGCACGTTCGGGTCGCCCATCGGCGAGCCGTAGACGATGAGGGTGTTGTCGAGCACGGTGCCGTCGCCTTCCTTCATCTTGCTCAGGCGCTCGATGAAGTAGGGCAGCAGGCTGGCGTGGTAGCGGTTGATCTTGGCGAAGTCGCGGATGCGATCCTCGCGCGAGTTGTGGTGCGAGGCGTTGTGGAAGCCGGTGGTCACGCCGGTCGAGGGGAACACGCGGCCCGACACGTCGCGCGACATCTTGAAGGCGAAGACGCGGGTGATGTCGGAGCCGAAGGCCAGCGCCTGCAGGTCGAACATCAGCTTGACGTGCTCCTCGTAGGAGTCGGGCACGCCAATCGGGGCGCCGGGCAGCTCGCGCTGCTCGCCGCTCATGTTGAACTCCTCGACCTTGGTGATGCGCCGTTCGATCTCGCGGATGTCCGAGAGATAGTCGTCGAGGCGGGCCTTGTCGGCGCTCCCGATCTGGGTCTTCAGCCGGTCGACCGAGCCCATCAGGGTGTCGAGGATGCTGCGGTCTTCCTTGCGCCGCTGGGCCCGCTCTTCCTTGGTGGCGCCGACGCCGAAGAGCTGATCGAAGACCGTGCGCGGGTCGCGGATCATCGGCAGCGGCTCGTCGGGCTTGGCCCAGCTGATCGAGTCGGTGTAGACGCAGGAGTAGCCGTATTCGCAGCCGCCCGACTGGTCGACCGGCTCGATGCAGAGCTGCATCGAGGGAATCGGCGTGTCCTGGCCGAAGCGCTGGGCGTAGAGCTGATCGAGCGAGACGCCGGCGCGCACGTCCGAGCCCATCGTCTGCTTGGGATGCGCCTGGGTCAGGAAGACGGCGCTGGCCCGGAAGTGGTCGCCGCCGATCTCCGGCGTGGTGAACGCCTCGGCCATCCGCAGATCGGTGTTGCTGACGATGGTGATGTGCTCGCGCACCGACTCGAGCGGCGAGAGCGCGCTCGGCGAGAGGTCGAAGTTCTTGCCGGTGGCCGCCGGCGCCCACATGTTCATCTTGGCGCCGTAGACGGAGCTGCCGGCCGCGCCGTGCACCATCTCGATGGCGGCCAGGCGCACCTTGCCCTTGGCGGCGGTTTGCGCCGCCGCGCTGCTGGCCGGCAGCATGGCCTCGAGCAGCGGCAGAGCGGCGGTGACGCCAATGCCCTTCAGGACGGTGCGGCGTGAGAGATGTCGCTTGGTAATCAGCATGGCGTCTCCAAGTATCGCTTCTTAAGGGCGTGCGTCGGCTTCGGTCGAAGTGGTCGGGTTGGGACGGCTCATCCGGAACGCCTGGCTCTTGACGACGCCCTGGACGAACGACGAGATCCGGAAGTTCTGCTTGGCGGCGTCGCGGTTGATGGCGCGCACCGTGGGCATGTCGAAGGCCTCGACGCGGCGGCCGAGCGCGTAGGTCATCAGGCTTTCGGTGAAGCTGGTGAGCAGGGCGTCCTTGTGCTTGAGCAGGGCCCGGCGCAGCCCGTCGGCGCCCTCCATCTGGGTGCCGTCGTAGAGCTCGCCGGTCGAGTCGACCGGCACGCCGTTGTCCTTGATGCGGTACTGGCCGGTGACGTCGAAGTTCTCGAGGGCCAGGCCGAGCGGGTCGATGACGCGGTGGCACGACATGCAGGCCGGGTTCGACGCGGTGCTGCTCCATGCGTTCGCGCACCGACAGCACCTTGCCGCCCTGCGAGGAGGCGGTATCTTCGAGCGCGGGGACGTTGGGCGGCGGCGGCGGGGGCGGCGAGCCGAGCATCACCTGCATGATCCACTTGCCGCGCTGCACCGGCGAGGTGCGGTCGGCGACCGAGGTCATCATCAGCACGCTGCCCTGGGTGAGCACGCCGCGGCGCGTCTCGGGCAGGGTCACGCGGCGGAACGTCGATCCGGTCACGTTGGGCAGGCCGTAGTGGCGGGCCAGCCGCTCGTTGACGTAGGAGTAGTCGGCGTTGAGCAGGTCGAGCACGCTGCGGTCCTCGCGCACCAGGCTGGCGAAGAAGAGCTCGGTCTCCGTGCGCATGGAGTCGGTGAGCGACTGGTCCCACTGCGGATAGAGGATGCCGTCGGGACGCATCTTCTCGACGTCCTGCAGGCGCAGCCACTGCGAGCCGAAGCGGGTGGCCAGCGCCTCGGCCTTGGCGTCGGCCAGCATGCGGCGCACCTGCTTGTCGAGCCCGGCCGTGGTCTTGAGCGTGCCGGCGGTGGCCGCCTTGATCAGCTCGGCGTCGGGCACCGTGCCCCAGATGAAGAACGACAGCCGCGACGCCAGTTCGAGGTCGCCGACGCGGAAGGCGCGCGGTGGCGTCGGCCGGCTGGCTCTCGACGCGGAAGAGGAAGCGCGGATGCGCCAGGAGGCCCTGCACGGCCATCCGGATGCCGCCCTCGAAGTCGCCGTCCTGGCGGCCCTGCTCGTAGAACTTCATCAGGTCGGCCAGGTCGGCCTGGCTCACCGGGGCCCGGAAGGCCTGCGAGGCCAGGCGCTTGATGGTGTCAGTGGCGCAGGGCCGCTCTTCCTCGGCCGCCGTCGGCCGGCACCCGAAGACGCGGTTGCGGCTCGGCGTCTCGGAGATGCCGGTGACCTTCATCGGCCCGGCGATGACCAGGTCCTGGATGTGCGGCGCCGAGGTGATGCCGAAGCCGGTGCCGATGCGCATGTCGATGAGGGTGTGGTCGATCGGCATCATCAGGTCGTCGACCGGCCCGACGAAGCGCGGGACGAACGCCGCCGAGACGCGCTGCGGACCGGCCTTGACGTGGATGGCCGGCGTGTCGATGACGAAGCCCTTCTCGCTCGCGTCGCTCATGCTGGCGACCACTTCGAGCAGGGCCACGCGGTCGCCGTTGACCGAGATCTCGAGCAGCTCGTTGCTGCCGGCCATGGCAATGCCGGTATTGCCGAACAGCTCGCCGCTGATGGTGCGCTGCATCATCGCCTTGAAGACGTAGTCGCCGTCGGCGGGGAAGTTGTGGGTGACGGCCACGCCGCCGCGCGACCCGAAGGGCGTGCCCTCGACATAGCGCATCTGCGATTCGGTCTGCAGCACGCGGTAGGTGGCCGAGGTCGGCGACGCCGACTTGTCGCCGAGGGCGATGCGGCTCACCTGCGAGGCGGCGCGCAGATAGCCGTCGAGCAGCGCCGGCGAGAACGCCTGCGCCTCGGCGATGTTGTCGAAGCCGTGCGCCTGGGTGTCGGCGGGCAGATAGGGCGAGACGTCGATCTCGAGGTCGAGCAGATCCTTCACCGCGGCCTCGTACTCGGAGCGCGTCAGGCGCTGGAAGGGACGCCAGCCGGGATTGGGATTGCTGGCCGCGAACTCGTCCATGCGGCTCTCGAGCGCGGTGGTCAGCGACTCGATCGCGGCCCCGTCCGGCCGCTTCGCCCCGGGCGGCGGCATCATCCCGGCGCGCAGCTTGCGGATCATCTTCTCGACGATTTCGGGATCCTCGTGCGCCTTCATCGCGTCGAAGCCGGCCAGCGAGAGGCCGCCGGCCTTGCCGCGCTCGCTGTGGCAGGTCGCGCAGTAGGTCGAGACCAGCCGGGTCTGTTCGGCCGCCACCATGGCCGGCGTGGCCGGAGTCGCGGCGCCGGTGCGGGTCGCGACGGGCCGCGGGGCCGGCGTCGGGGGCTGCGCGCTGCGCGCCGCCGGCGCTTGTCCCTCGCGGGCCGCCACACCCAGTCCGAGCAGCGTGACGCACGCCGAGGCCATCAAAACCTGTTTCATTGCCACCCTCGCCCTGGCCCTGCGCTGGGCCCCGCGTATAGCTTCGCGACCGAGGTCATCCGGGTCGCGTGGTACGGAGCATTATGCCGCAATATCCCTGGGGAAATGGCTCGCGGTGTGCGTGGTCGTCGCGGTTTGTCTCCGGCCGGGCCGGGAGACATCTGGAGACGTCACGGGGGCGCCGTCGAGAAGCCGGGACGAGTAGACTTGAACTCCAGCCGGACCCCTCGCCTGCGCCCGTCCATTCCCCCCGCGAGAGGGCACCCGGCTCCTGGAGGCATGAGCAAGATGAGGCACCTACGTACGGCATGCGCCTGGCTGGCCCTGGCGGTACTGCTCGTACCCGCCCTGGCCACCGCGCAGACCACGACCGGCACGATTCTCGGCGAGGTCAAGGATTCCACCGGCGGCACGCTGCCCGGAGTCACGGTCACGGCAGTCAACCAGGCCAATGGCCTGACGCGCGAATCGGTTACTGACGAGCTTGGGAGCTACCGCTTCGCGGCCATGCCGCCCGGCCTCTACACCGTCAAGGCCTCGCTCGCCGGTTTCAAGGAATCGACCCGCGCCGACCTCCGCCTGGCCATCAATTCGCAGCTCTCGGCGCCGTTCACGCTCGAGGTCGGCGGCCTCGAGGAGACGATTACCGTCACCGAGCAGGCCCCGCTCATCAATACGACCGAGAACGTCGTGCGCACCCTGGTCGACACCCAGCAGATCGCCAGCCTGCCGCTCAAGTCGCGCGACTTCCTGGACCTGACGCTGCTCGCGCCGGGCGTCGTCGCCGACCAGGGCTCCGCCTCGGGCGGGCAGACCGATTCGATCTCGTTCGGCGGCATGAGCGAGAACTACAAGTCGATGTGGCTCGAGGGCGTGGACTTCAACGACGAGGTCACCGGCGGCGGCAGCTCGCTGTCCTCGGCGACGCGCATCGCGCTGGCCCAGGAAGCCATCCAGGAGTTCCAGGTGATGGCCAACTCCTACTCGGCCGAGTTCGGCCGCTCGGCGTCGGGGGCCATCAACATCCTGACCAAGTCGGGCGGCAACCAGGTGCGCGGCGCCGGCTTCTACTTCCGCCGCGACGACGCGTTCGACAAGCCCAACTTCTTCGCGGTCGACGTGCCGCCCTTCAAAATCGAGCAGTACGGCGCGACCATCGGCGGCCCGGTCATGCAGAACCGCCTCTTCTACTTCGGCTCGTGGGAGAAGCGCGCCAACAACCGCTCGGTGCAGGTCAACATCCCCACCGCCATTGCCGACTTCGCGAAGAATCTCGGCTACGACACCCGCACCGACGTGCCGGTGACGGCCAGCGAGAACAACGTCTTCGGCAAGGTCACGTTCCTGGCGTCGCAGAAGCACACGATGAACGCCACCTACATGTACGACCACCGGGATCTGTTCAACCAGCAGACCGGCGGCGACAGTGCCGGCGACCACGGCTACGACGACCAGCGGCGCGCCTGGTTCTTCGTCGGCAACGTCACCTCGGTGCTGCGGTCGAACATGGTCAACGAGCTGCGTCTCAGCGCCTCGCACCAGGCGCTCGACCGCGTGCTGCCGGCCGGGTCGAACTCCAAACCCGAGATCCGCTTCCCGACCGTGCAGTTCGGCCGGGCCAGCAACGTGCCGCAGTCCCGCTCGCAGGACAACTACATCCTCACCAACGCCACCAGCATCAACTTCGTGGCCCGGGGCACCCACGACCTCAAGGTCGGCTTCGAGATCAACAAGGTGCCGACGACCAGCAAGATCAACCAGTCGTTCAACGGCCTCTTCGAGTTCCTGCAGGATCGCCCGGTGATTGCCGGCGATTCGACGTCGCTGCCCTTCCGCTACACCCAGGGCATCGAGCTGCGCGGCGAGCTGGCGGCGATGACCCGCGACGTCGACATCTACTCGGCCTTCATCAACGACCAGTGGCAGCCGGGGAGCAACCTCACCATCAACATCGGCGTGCGCTACGACTGGCAGTTCTGGCGCGGCGATCTGAACGGCCAGGACGTGCCCGGCGACGTGCCGATCGAGCAGTTCTGGGTCCGCCAGATCACCGGCGACCTGCGCGGCCAGAACTTCAAGGGCGCGCCCAACGACGTGAACAACATCGCGCCGCGGCTGGGGGTCACGTGGAACCCGGGGGGCAACGGCTCGACCGTAGTGCGCGCCGGCTACGGCATCTACTTCGACCAGATCAACACCACCACCATGCGCGGCATCGTCGCCGGCTACCCTGGCTTCATCACCACGCAGATCGCCAACGACTCGCGGTCGGGAGCGCGCATCCCGAACGACTTCTTCCCGAACATCCCGACGCAGACCTTCGCCGAATCCGTGGGTTCGGCCTTCCGCATCGCCAGCCCGGATGCCGAGGCGCCCTACTCGCACCAGATGACCGCTGGCGCCACCCGTCAGCTCGGCACCGACTACGCCGCGTCGTTCGACTACGTCTACATGCGCGGCGAGAACTTCCCGCTGACCCGCAACGTCAACGCCCGCCGCGCCGACGGCACCTTCCCGATTCTCGCCTCGGGCCTGCGCCTCCTGCTCTATGACGATGCGGCGCCCATTCGCATCCACCAGGCGCAGTTCCGCCTGCAGAAGCGCTTCGCCAACAAACTCGGCTTCCTGGTCGGCTACACGCTCGGCAGCGCCAAGTCGATTGCCGACAGCGGCACGCCGTCGGACAAGTACGACCTGATGTCCGACTGGGGTCCGACCGCCAACGACGTGCGTCACCGCTTCGTCGGCAACGTCATCTACCAGCTGCCCTGGGACATCCAGTTGGGCACCATCGTGACCGCCAATTCGGCGCCGCCCTTCAACATCACCCTCGGCACCGACGCCAACCGCGACGGCGACAACAACGACCGGCCGGCGGGCGTGGGCTACAACGACGGCCGCGGCGACCGCTTCTTCCAGGCCGACCTCCGCACGTCGAAGAAGGTCACCATCGGGCGCGTGTCGGGCGAAATCCTGTGGGAGATGTTCAACATCTTCAACACCGTGAACTTCAACAACTACAACGGCAACCAGTCGGCGGCGGCCGGCGTGACCGCCAACGGCATCCCGACCGGGTTCGGCCGGCCCCGGCAGGCGTTCGACCCGTTCCAGGCGCAGCTCGGATTCAAGCTGACGTTCTGACCTGGCTGGCGCCGGCGCCTGGCCGCAGGCGACGCGACAATGGAAAGCAGGGGCTGGTGGCGAGATGCCGCCGGCCCCTTTTTCTTTGGGCGAGGGGTTTTTCTGGCGGTTCCCGCTCTCTTCCAGTGACGCCCCTCCCGAATCTGCGGAGGACGGGCCGTCTGAAGGAGGAAACCGCCGTGCCTGATGCGTCGACCGCGCGGGTACCCCGGATGTATCGCAGTGGTGTCTTGCGCTTTGGCGGCCGCTCCCCAATAATCGCTGCGCGTCCTGGACGCCCCGTGCCCATGTCTCCGCGGACCATCACGCTTTCCGCCCTGAAGGTGGTGTCGCCCCCGGCGCCACCCCTCGCGGTGCCCACGCTCGCCGCGGACGGGGCCGCGGATTGCCGCCGCCTGCTCGATGACAACCTGGCCGCAGTGGGCGATGCCGTCCGCTTCGTGGCTTCGCGCTACCGGCTGTCGGCCGACATGACCGAGGAGCTGAACAGCCGCGCCCTCCTGCATCTTGTCGACCACGACTACGCGGTGCTGCGCCAGTGGCGCCGCGAAAGCTCGCTCCAGACCTACCTCACCACCGTCATCGCCCGCGTGTTCCTCGACCTGCGGAGCAAGGAGTGGGGCAAGGCGAAGCCGCCGGCCATCGCCAGGCGGCTGGGATCGCTGGCGCTGATGCTGTGGCGTCTCACTCACCGCTCGCGGCTGTCGTTCGACGAGGCCGTGAAGACGCTGCAGTCCGAACACCGCGTGGCGGCGACGCGCGATGAACTGTGGGACATGTATGTGAAGCTGCCGGCCCCCTCGAGCCGGTATTTCGTCGGGGTGACCGAGCTGGCCGGCATGGAGCAGGCCGGAGGTGACGCCGCAGTGCTGGTCGAACAAATCGAGCGGCGCCGCCTGGCGGCGAAGGTGGAGCGAGGCCTGGCGAGTGCGCTGGCCGGACTGGCCGCCGAGGACCGGCTGATCCTGAAGCTGTTCTTCCATGACAACCTGTTCCTTGCCGAGATCGCCCGCCTCTTGCACATCGACCAGCCGCGGCTGTATCCGCGCTTCCGCGGACTGATGGCGCGGCTCCGCGCTTCGCTCGAAGCGCAGGGGCTGTCGGTCGAGGACACGCGCGCCATAATTGGCGAGGTCGAGCTGGGAACGGGTCAGCCACTACTCGGAGATCCGGAAAAAGGCTCAAGCCGAGGCCGTCCATTCAGGTAGCCCCTGTCTGTCGCCAGTGTCCGAGGACCATTTGATTGAGCACAACGACGCCGTCCGCTTCGGCGGCTGTCCGGCCGACACGGAACTCGCGGCGTTTGTCGATGGCGAGCTCGCCGCCGACGCCCGCGCCCGCCTCGTGACGCATCTCGCCGCGTGCGACGACTGCCGCGAGATCGTGGCCATGGCCTCGCTCGAGGCGAGCCAACGCGCGCTGCCCCTGACCTCGGTGCCCTGGTTTCGCCGCCGGCGCCTGCTGGTGGGGCTGGCCGCCGGGCTGGCCGCGTCGTTGGCAGTGGTGCTGATTCCGAGCGACCCTCAGCCCCCGGCGTCCGCCTGGAGCGACATCGCGGCGGCCCTGGGCCCCGAGCGCACCGTCGCCGCCCGCCTGAGCCTGGAGGACACCTACCGTCCCCTGGCCTCGCCCACGCGGTCGGCGCCGGCGTCCGCGGCGCCCGTGGACTTCGAGTTGGCGGCGGTGGCGGCTCGTCTGCGTGAGGTGGCCGAGCGCGAGCCGACCACGGCCAACCTCCACGCCGCCGGTGTGGCCGCGCTGATGCAGGGGAGCACCGACGAGGCGCTGCGGGCGCTGGCCCAGGCGGCCACGTCGGCCCGCGTCGACGCCGCCACCTACGCCGATCTGGCGGCGGCCTACGCCGCCCGCGCGGCGCGCCCCACGTCTCCGGCGGCCGCCACGGCCGACTGGCTCAGCGCCGTCCAGGCCGCTGAGCGCGCCTGCGCCGTCGATCCCGCCCTGCCGGGGGGCTGGTTCAACCGCGCCCTGGCCCTCGAGGGCCTGGGACGCGCCGAAGCGTCGCAAGCCTGGCAGGACTACGCGACCCGCTTCCCGACCGACGATGGCTGGCGCGCGGAAGCGCTCGGCCGAGTACACGTCGGCGCCCACTAGTGAGCCCCGGCCCCGATCCCGGCCGCCGCGCGGGGGGCAGCGTCCGCCCGGTGCGGCCGTCCCCGGTGTTTGCGGCGCTGACCATCGCCGGCGCCGTCGTCGGGGCGCTGGGCATCGGGGCGCTGGTGCGCCGCCCGATGCCGCCGATTGCCGTCGTGGTCAAGGCGGTCGGGACGGCGCGCACGGCGGAGGGCCGGCTCACGGGCGGATTCGCGTTCGCGCCGCTCTCGCCGCTGCGTCGCGATCGGGCGGCCTCGCCCTCGTGGCAAGTGCTGGCCGCGGCCGGTCAGTTGCAGGAGGCCATCAACACCGCGCCGACGCCCGAGAACCTGCATGCGCTGGGGGTGGCGGCCCTGCACGCTCAGCGCCACGACGAGGCCGTGCTGGCGCTGGAAGACGCGCTCAGCGGCGATGCCGACAACGCCGCCTACCTCTCGGATCTGGCCGCGGCCCATCTGGCGCGCCGGGCCCACGGCGGTCCCGCCTTCGATGTGCCGAAGGCGCTCGCCGCGGCCGACCGCGCCTTGCGGCTGGCGCCGCGGCTGCGCGAGGCCCGCTTCAATCGCGCGCTGGCCTTGAGTGCGCTGCACTTGCGCCACGAAGCCACGCGGGCCTGGGACGACTACCTCCAGGAGTTCGGCCAGGAGCGCGGCTGGGCCGACGATGCCCGGCGGCGCCGTGACCAGGCGGCCCACCTGCCGCCCGTGCTGGCGCCCTCGCCTGGGGCGGTCGCCGACGCCAGGCTGGGCGAATGGGCGTCGGTCGCGGCCACTGATCCCGACGCGGCGTTCCTGCCGGCGCTGACGGCCCCCGACCGGTTCTATGCGGATCTCGGCGCCGTCGTCGCGGGAGCCTCGCGTGAAACCAAGCGCGCGCTCGCGGCCACGCTCATCGACCTGCGAGCCGCCGAAGCGGCAATGGCGCGCTCCGAGTTCGCCGCCGGCGGCAAGCTGGCGGATGCGGCCATGCTGCGCCAAGGCGGCAGCCCGCCGCTTGCTTTCTGGGCGCGGCGCATCCGGCTGACGGCGGCATTCTATGCCGGCCAAGCGGTGGCTGGGAGGGCCGAAGCCGAGCGGCTGCTGCCGGAACTGCGGCAGCGCGGCTATCGCGCCCTGGAGTCGGACGTGCTGCTGCGCATCGCCTCGTTCGATTACTCCAGAGGCGCGTACGACCTGGCGCTGGGTGGCTATCAACGCGCCATCGCCGTGCGCGACGCGCTGGGCGATTACAAGATGGCGGCCTCCGCGCGTTTGGCGGCGGCCGAAGCGCTGCGCTCGCTCGGGCGGCTGCCCGACGCGTGGGAACAGTACCTGCGGGTGCTGGCCACCGGCGGGTTGGGCGACCCCATGCTGGAACACGTGCGGCTCATAAGTCCCACCGGCGGCACCGCCATCGCCGACATGCCTTCGGTGGCGCTGGCTTTCGCTTCCGAAGCCACGGCGCAGGCCGAGGCCGCGGGTCACCGCGAGTATCTGGCCATCGCCGGCTACTCGGCGGCGCGGGCCCTGGCCCGGCTCGGGGATCAGCCCGCGGCGTACGGGCGTCTGGCCGACGCCCGCGCCGCGTTCGAGCACGGCACCGACGCGTCGCACAAGCGCCGGATCCTGCCCGAGCTCGAATTTGCCGAGGCCGAGATTCTCTCGGTCGCCGAGCCGGCCAGAGCCGTGGCCGCGGCGCAGCGGGCCGCCCGCGCGTTCGGCTCGAACAGCACCCGCCATCGCCTGCTGGCGCTCACTGTCATCGAGGCCCGGGCCCAGCGCACGGCCGGCAACGCGGCCGCCGCCGAAGCGGCGCTGCGCGGCGCGGTGGCGCTCGTGGAAGAGCAGCAGCGGCTCGTCGGCCGCGCCGACTTCCTGCCCTCGTTCATCGACGCCAGTTGGGACGTCTTCTCGGAGCTGGTCGACCTGAAGGCGTCGCACGACGATCCGGGCGCGGCGCTGCAGTGGCTGGACCGCGGCTACGATGTCAGCCGGCACTGGCAGGCGCAGGCCGGCCAGGTGTCGTGGCGCGACGTCTCGGCGAGCGGGCCGGTCGTGGCCTATCTATCGCGGCCCGACGCGCTGTGGGTGTGGGTTGTGCGCGACGGCGCCGTGACGCAGCGGCGCGTCGCCGTCACTCAGCGCGCGCTCGTCAGCCGCAGCGCCCGGCTCTTGCGTCTGCTCGCGCTCGACGGCGCGGGCGCGGTTGCGGCGCTGCAGGCCGAGGCGGCGGCGGCCGCCGCCGATGTCGTGTGGCCGGTCACCGCCGGTCTGTCCGCGGCCGACACGCCGCGCCTGGCCCTGGTGCTCGATCCGGTCCTGCAGAAGATGCCCTTCGCGTTGCTGCCGTGGGCGCCGTCGGCGGGGCAACGGGTGGTCGACGTGACGGCCACCGTCGTGTGCCCGTCGGTGGCCGCGTGCGCCTCGGCATCCACCCCGCAGGGCGTGGCGCGGCGGCGCGTGGCCGCGCTCTACTCGCCGGCCGGCGACGGCGAGTTCGCGCCCTTGCCGCTGGCGCGGGTCGAGGCCGAACGCATCGGGCGGCGCTATGCCGGGTCGACGGTGGAGGTGGCCAGCGAAACCACGTTCGTCACCGCCCTGGGCCGGGCCGATCTCGTGCACTTTGCCGGACACGCCGTGCCCGACGAACGTTATCCGGGACGCTCGACGTTGGTGATGACCGACGCGAGCGGCGCCGGCGTGCGCATGCCACTCGCGCGCCTGCTCGCCGGCCCGATGGCGGCGCAGACCGTGCTGCTGTCGGCCTGCCGCACGAGCGACGCCGAGCAGCGCCGCGGTCACGGGGGCACCGGCGTGGCCGGCGAGTTCCTGCGCGCCGGCGCCCGCCACGTCGTGGCCACGCAGTGGGACGTGCGGGACCAGCCGGCCAGCGACGTCATGGACCTGGTGCACGAAGCCGTGGCCGGCGGCGCGCCGCCGTGGGACGCCGTGCGGCACGCTCAACTGGCGATCAGCCGGGATCCGCGCCGGCGGCCGCGCGACTGGGCCGGCTACGTCGCCTTCACCGCCACGGCCGCGGCGACTGGTGGTAGTGTGTCCGACGTCTCGCTGCCCCCTTGAGCGGAGAGAGCATGAAACTCGTCGTGTCGTTCTACGGAATGTGCCTGTGCGTGCTCGATCGGCGCGCCGGCAACCGGGCCAGAGGGGCGACGGTGCTGCTGCTGAACGGCGCCGCCCCGTCCACGAGCGCCGCCGGCGGCGGCACGCGGCTGCCGTTTCACCATCCACTGCTGTTCGTGCCGGCGCGTCATGCCGATCTGAAGAAGTCGGGCTGGTCGCCCGTGCCGGCGCCGGAAACGCTCGTCGACACCGAGCATCTCGTCGCCGGCGCCGCGCACGCGTGGAATCTCTCGGGACTCGATGTCACGCTCGGCGCCGGGCAGGGCCTCTCGATGTACGAGAATCAGCCGGCGGATGCCGGTGGCCGGCTCGCCGACCCAGGCCGCGGCGCTGGCGACGAGGTGTGGTTCGACTGGCGCCGCATCCCCGACCTGGCGCGGATCGCGCCGGGCGCGAAGCTGCGCGCCACCCACAAGAAGATCGGGCTGCACGTGCTCGGGCGCGTCCGCTTCACTGGCGGCGAACTGCGCGGCGCCACGCCGAAGCATGCCGCGGGCGTCGCCACGCCGTGGCACTTCAGCGACGGCTTCAGTCAGGTCATCACCGACCGCTTCGAATTCCACTGCGAACTGCCCGGCAGCGATCTCGAGGCCAAGGGCTATGCCGGCAGCCGCGGTCAGGCGATTCGGCTGCGCGGCGGCGGCCGCACGGCGATTCGCCTCTCGGTCGTTCACGAAGCGACCCCGTCGGCCCGGACGCTGGGCGGCGCGCGATCGACGAAGGCGGCCAAGGCCGCGGCCAGCCAGCTGCCGCACTACTCGGCGTTCTACCGGGCCATCGAGGGCCCGGCCGTCGACGCCCTGGCGGCGACGCCGCCGCGACTCGGCAAGCCCGTGGCCGCCGTGACCCGGCCGGTGATCGATACCCCCACGTGTCCGCCGGCCCTCGTCTAGGCGCGCTCCATCGCTATCACCGCCGGTTCGGCGGCACGGGCACCATCGTCGCCCTGGATGACGGCCACGCCGTGACCGCCGCCCACTGCCTGGCCGCGGTGGACGGCGCGCGCGGTGTCGTCATCGGCGACGTCGCGTGTCAGTGGCGCGTCCTGGCGCGCTGGTCGCCGGCGCGGAGCGACGTGGCCCTCCTTCAGGCGCTGGATCGCTCCGGCGCGGCCGGTGGATCGCGCGTGCCCGGCTGGCCGTCTGGCCGTGGGGTGCGCCTGGCCACACGCGTGCTCGTGCGGCTCGGCACGCAGGTGGACTTCGTGGGACACACCGGCCGGCGCTTCGAGCGTCGCTCGGCCACGGTGGTCGCCGTGACCTCGTCGGCGGCGACCGCCGCCGTGTCGCATCGCGCTGGGGTGTGCGCCAACGACAGCGGCGGGCCGGTGTTTGTCGACGGCGTGCTCGTCGGCGTCGTCACGCAGCGCACGGGACCGCCGCTCTCGTGCCATTGTTCGTCTCAGCTCGTGTTCACCCGTCTGGATGCGCCGGGCATGCGCCGCCGCATGCGGTCAGTTCTCGGCGGTTGACCCCGATCGCTGCGCGCCAGGCCTCGACTGAGGCGCCAGCCGTCGATCGCCTGGGCGGTGAGTCGAAACGGTCAGGCAGGTCCGTCTCAAGAAACGGAGCGCACATGCCCAGCCACTTTCGCCACACGACCATCCTGCTGGCCCTGCTCGGCCTGCTCTTCGCTCTTTCGTCCGCCTTCGCCTAGAACCCCCACGACGTCGCTGACCCGTCGCCGTCAACGAGCACGCATCCGTACAAGCGAACGCGCCGGGACGGGGAGGATCCGTCCAGGCGCGTGACCCGCGTCCAGCGCCGATGCGGCGCCGGAGCGGGGACTACCGGCCGTTGTCGCGCCGGCGGGTGACCTGGTCCCACACCGTGGCGGCGCCGCCGCCGACGATGCCGCCGATGAGCGCGCCCTTCTTGCCCTTGGTGAGGCCGCCCACCGTGGCCCCCACGGCTGTGGAACCGGCGATGATGGCCACGCTCTTCTTCACCGACCGCGTGGGCTGGGCGACCTCACGGGTCTGATAGCGGACCGGAGTCGCGCGAGGCCGATACACCTCGACGGGCTCGTTGATCACGGCCGGGGACGCGTAGCCGCCCGCCGGCACGTAGTTCACGCGGGTGGTCTGGGCAGGCGCCGCCGCCGCGTAATAGCCCGCGGGCGCCGCCGCTGCCGGCAGGCTGCTCACGCACGCCACCGACCCGACCGCGAGCGCCGTGGTCTGACGCACGACCGCGCGCTGCCCGGGCTCGCATTCGATCTGCACACCCGACGCGTCGCCCGGCGCCACGAGTGCTGCCGTCTCGGCCGCGTAGAGAGGCGTGGTGCGCGTATCCTTGAGCGCGCCGCCCGCGTAGAACGCGCCGACGATCGCCGCCGTGCTCAGTGCTCCAACCGCCCATCCAGGAAAGTAGCGCATGATCCAATCCTCCTGCCTGTTCTAACTATCAAGGACCGTGCCGATCGTCACGACCGACAGAAACATCGAAAATTGCTCAGCGAATTCGCCAACATGTGCGATTCGTCGGCGGACGGCGCGCGGTCTGGGGCGATGCGGTGTCCAGACGCGAGTACACCTCGGGCCTATAATCGCGTCGTGGTGCTGATGCGCACGATCGGATGGTTGGTGGCCTGGGTGGTGCTGGTTGCGCCGGCTCTGCGCGCGAACGACGAGCTGGTGCTCACCTATCGCGCTGGCCTCATCCAGCCTGGCGATGTGCTGCACCTGGCGGTGAATGCGCCGGCCAGGGCCGCCATGGTCACCGGGACCTGGCACGAGCGCGAGATCCCGTTCGTGCGCGCTGCCGACGGCGTGTGGCGCGCGCTGCTCGGCATCGACGTCGACGCCTCGCCCGGGCCGACGACGCTGTTGGTGACGGCCGCGGGCAACGGCCCCGCGGCGGTGACCACCACGGAGACGCTGACCATCTCGGCCAAGGCGGTGCGGACGCGGCGCATTCGGGTCAACCCGAAGTTCGTCACTCCGCCCAAGAGCGCGCTGCCGCGGATCGAGCGCGAGTCAGCGCTGCTCAACGAGCTCTTCGCCAGGCCGCCGTCGCCGCGGCTGTGGGCGCCGGATGCGGTGCGCCCGGTCGAGGGCGTGAACGTGAGCGGCTTCGGCGTGCGCAGCATTCTGAACGGGCTGCCGCGCGGGGCGCACGGCGGCCTCGATCTGGCCGCGGTCACCGGCACCCCGGTCTACGCCCCGACGGGCGGCACGGTGGTGTTCGCGCGCGACGTTCTACTACTCGGGCAACACCGTCATCGTCGACCACGGCCACGGCCTGTTCTCCACGATGGCCCACCTGTCGGCGTTTGCCGTGAAAGACGGCGAGCGCGTGGCCAAGGGGGCGCTGCTCGGCAAGGTCGGCGCGACCGGCCGGGTCACCGGTCCGCACCTGCACTGGGCCGTGCGCCTCCACGGCGACCGGGTCGATCCGCTGAAACTGCTCGAGGCCCTGGCGCCGAAGCGCTAGGCCAGCTCGTTACTTCGCGCCATCGAGCCGGGCCAGCGTGGCGGTCGAGGGCCCGCGCTGCTTGCGCAGGTCGGCCGACACCCGCTCGGCCTGACGCATGGCGCGCAGCACGTTCAGGCCGATGACCTTCTTGACGTCGTCGTCCGAGTAACCGCGCGCGAGCAGCTCCGCGGTGAGGGCCGGGTAGGTGGAGACGTCCTCGAGGCCCTGCACCACCTCGGTGATGCCGTCGAAGTCGGCGCCGAGGCCGATGTGGTCGATGCCGGCCACCTTGCGGATGTGGTCCACGTGATCGGCGACCTGCGCAATCGTGGCCCGCGGCGCCGGGTTGGCCTTGCGCCAGGCGTCCATGGCGGTATTCACACCGGCCTCGTCGGTCGGCATCCGCTGGCGCAGGCGGGCCCGTTCGGCCGCGGCCCGCCGGTCGTCGGCGACCACCTCGGGCGAGGTGAAGCCGGGCACGAAACTGACCATGACCACGCCGCCGTTCCTGGGCAGCTGGCGCAGGACGGCATCGGGGACGTTGCGGGGCACGTCGGCGACGGCCCGCGCCGACGAGTGCGAGAAGATGACCGGCGCGGCGGCGACGCGCAGCGCGTCCTCCATCGTGTCCGGCGACACGTGGCTCAGGTCCACGAGCATCCCGAGCCAGTTCATCTCGCGCACCACTTCCTCGCCGAACGTCGTGAGGCCGCCGTGCACCGGCTGGTCGGCGGCGGCGTCGGCCCACGGCGTGTTGTTGTTGTGGGTGAGCGTCATGTAGCGGGCGCCGAGGGCGTACATCAGGCGCAGCGTGGCCAGCGAGCTGTCGATCGAGTGGCCGCCCTCCATGCCGATCATCGAGGCGATGCGGCCCTTCCCGAAGACGCGCTCGACGTCGTCGGCGGTCAGCGCCAGCTCGAAGGTCTCGGGCCAGCGCTTGACCAGGCGATGGACGACGTCGATCTGTTCGAGCGTCGCCGTCACGGCTTCCGGCGCCGGCATCGTCGACGGCACATAGACCGACCAGAACTGGCCGCCGACCCCGCCGGCCCTGAGGCGCGGAATGTCGGTCATCAGCGCCGGGGCGGTCTTGGTGATGTCGGCCGTGGCGAAATCGCGCCCCGGGTCGAGACCGCGCAGCGCCCACGGGTAGTCGTTGTGGCCGTCGATGAGCGGCACCTGGGCATGCAGCGCCTTGGCGCGGGCCAGCAGGTCCGACTGGGCGGACACGTCCCCCGAGGGCATGAGAAGGGCCGCGGCCGCAGCCGCGCACAGAAGGACAAGGGGCGGTGCGCATGCGGGGATTGTAACGGTGACAGGCCCCGTTACAAGTACGCAGAAAGCTCACAGTTTCAGAAGGGTCTCGCGGAGCAATTTCGACTGCATGCGGCTCACCGGCAGTTCCTGGCCGTTCGTGAGCGTGACCTGGTAGGTGCCGCCGGGCATGGGGCTGACGCGCTGGATGAGGTCGAGCGCGGCCAGCGTCCGCGCCCGAGGCGCACGAAGCGCCGGGGATCGAGCCGCGCTTCGAGAGCGTGCAGGCGGTGGGAGAGGCTGTAGCGCTCACCCGACACGGTGGTGATGTGCAGCAACTCGCCCTCGGCCACGATCGAGGCGATCTGGCGCACCGGCACGATCACCACCTCGTCGCGCCGGCGCACGGGGATGCGTTCCAGAAAGGTGCGCCGGGTGGCGGCGTCGTAGGCGCTCGCGGCGGCCGTCACCGTGCGGGCGCGTTCGGCGGCGCCGGCCCCGACGCGGATACGGGCCCGGTCGAGGGTGGCCTTCAAGCGCTCCCTCTCGACCGGCTTGAGCAGGTAGTCGACGGCGTTCAGCTCGAAGGCCTGCACCGCGAACTCGTCGAACGCGGTCACGAACGCGATGGCCGGCAGCGCTCCAGCCGAGACCAGGCGGACGGCGTCGAGGCCGCCGAGCTCCGGCATCTGCAGGTCGAGCAGCGCCAGGTCGGGCCGCAACTGCTCGATGAGCTCGACGGCCTCCGGCCGTTCGATGCCTCGCCGACCACCGACACGTCGGGCCACGTGGCCAGCAGGTTGGCGAGGAACTTGCGCGCTGGCCGTTCGTCGTCGGCAATCAACACCCGCAGCGGTGACACGGGCGTCATCCGATGGCCCGCCGGTCGGCCGGATCGCCGTCCGACGCGGCGCTGACGGACGCTACCGGCAGACGGACTTCGGCGGTGGTCACGCCGTCGCGCGACGACAACGACAGCGACGCCCGGTCGCCGAAGTGGCCGGCCAGGCGGCGCTCCACGTTGTTCAGGCCGACGCGCGAGGCGCGGGCGTCCGGTTCGGCGGTCAGCGGCGCGCCGGTGTTCAGCACCGCCACGACCAGCGTCTGTCGCCCGCCCTGGGCCTGGAGACGGGCCACGACGCGCACCTCGCCGCCGCTGGACGGCGTTGGCGATGCCGTGCTTGACGGCGTTCTCCACGAGCGGCTGCACGATGAGGCAGGGCATGGCCAGCGCGCGCAGCGCGGGCGGGACGTCGATGTGCACGCGCAAGCGTTCCTCGAAGCGCTCGCGTTCGATGTCCAGGTAGTGCTCCACCAGCTCCAGCTCGCGGCCGAGCGTGGTCATCTCGCCTTCCGAGCGGAGCACGCTGCGCAGCAGCGACGTCAGCCGCAGCAGCGTCTTGAGCGCGCGGGGCGGCGCCGACTCGATGAGGTAGCCGATGGTCGTGAGCGCATTGAACAGGAAGTGCGGGTTGATCTGCGAGCGGAGCGCCCGCAGCTCGGCCTCGGTGGCCAGCCGCTCCATCTCCTCGGCCCGCAGCCGCTGGTCGATGCGCTCGAGCGTCAGGCGCACGGCGTCGATGCGCCGCGCCGCCGCGAGCCCGGCGGCGTCGAGGAACGCGCGGTCGTCCGAGAGCAGGCGCCGGCCGCCGACGAGGTCGCCGACGCGCAGCCGGGGCCGGGGCGCCTCCGTGGTCGGCACCTCGATCGCGGTGGTGACGCGGGCGTCGGGCGTCGTCGGCGCGGCGTCGTCCACCCACCAGACGCGGCGCGCATTCAGGGCCGTGGCCACCGACGGCCGCGGTGCGCTCGAGCACGCCGTCCACGGTGTCGCAGCGCCTGCAGCGCGCCGGTGAGGTCGGCGCGCAGCTGGGCGTAGTCCTGGCGGCCCAGCAGCGCCGTGTCCACGAAGTGCGAGATGCCCTGCCGCAGCGTCGGGTAGAGGACCGCGGTGAGCACCCAGCAGGCCAGCAGCAGGGCCTGCGGCGAGGGGCCCGGCGGCAGCGCCGCGAGCGCCCGCGTAGCAGGTGACGGCCACGGCCACGACGGCCAGCAGCGTGAGGGCGCGCTTCAGGAACAGGTCGGCCAGCGCGAAGCGATACTCCTGGTAGAGGATGGCGAAGGCCAGCGGCAGCACGGCGTGGTGGCCGACCAGCTCCGCCATCCAGCCGCCGGCTTCGTCGTGGAAATGACCGAGGTGGTTGGCGGACACGGCAAAGAGCGCCAGCGCCAGCATCCACAGCGCCCGGCGTCCGTTGGTCTGGCGTGCGCGTCAGCACGGCCAGCGGCAGCGCGATGACGCCGAAGGCCACCGTGAGCATGGTGAACGCGAGCGCCGAGGGGCGGGCATCGCCGGAGGCGAGCGTGCTGAACTGCATGACCGTCGCCGCGGCGCTGCACGGCGTAGGCCGCGACGATGACCAGCCGGCCGCGCCGGACGTCGCGCGCGACCGAGTGCACCACCACGGCCGCCAGCGAGGCCAGCGCCGCGAACGACACCGCGCTCAGCCACGACTCCGGCCCGCTGCGTCCCACCCGGTTGAGCAGGTAGTCGCCGAGCTCGCCGAGGTTCCAGACGCAGACCGAGCACGGCGGTGACGAGCGGCAGGGCGTCGCTGCGGTCGGCCGTGGCGCGGGCCTGGACGACCAGGCCCGAGCAGCATGGCGAAGAGGGCTGCGCCGGTGATGAATCCGACGAGGTTCAGGAGCTCCGCGGCGTTTGGCGCCCCCACTCGGGCATTGTAGACCGTCGCAAATGTGCTCAACGGCGGCCTGCGGCGATGCTCGCGCGAGAATACCCATGTCTGCAACGGATCGTACGCAGACAACTGCGGCGGTCACACCGGTCATAATCCGCGCATCTTCGGGGCGGGTCCGGCTCGGAGCTGCCGCGCCGTCGCCCCGCCTTGGAGGTCGGAATGACGCGTACAGGAATGCTCTGGTCAGCGGCGACTGGCTGCGCCGTGATGCTGGCCGCGGCCGTGCCGCAGGCCGGTCCGCGCGCCGCGCAGACGCCCGCGGCCAGGCCCGCCGCGCCGGCCACCGGCGCGCCGGCCACCGGCCGAACCCGCGCGTGGCGAAGCTGAAGGAACAGGTGATGGCCGACGTCTCGTCGCCGGCGATGTTCGACCTCGGTCAGGTGATGACCGACCAGGTCTTCAGCTACGGCGAGCTCGGGCTTCCAGGAGTTCGAGACGCAGAAGTACCTGACCGGCGTCCTGAAGGACAACGGCTTCACCATCGAAAACGGCGTCGCCGGCATTCCGACCGCGTGGGTCGCCAAGTGGGGTTCGGGCCGGCCGGTGATCGCGCTCGGGTCCGACGTGGACTGCATCCCGCAGGCCTCGCAGAAGCCGGGCGTGGCCTTCCGCGATCAGATCGTCGACGGCGCACCGGGCCACGGCGAAGGCCACAACTCGGGCACGCCGCTGAACATCGTGGCGGCGCTGGCGGTGAAGCGCATCATGGAGCGCGAGCAGCTGCCCGGCACGATCCTCATCTGGCCGGGCGTGGCCGAAGAACAGCTCGGCACCAAGGCCTACTACGTGCGCTCGGGGATGTTCAAGGACGTGGACCTCGTGATGTACAACCACGTCGGGTCGAACCTCGGCACGGGCTGGGGCGACAGCGGCGGTAACGGCCTCATCTCGCTCGAGTACCTGTTCGAAGGCGAAACCGCGCATAGCGCCGGCGCGCCGTGGCGGGGCCGCTGCGCGCTCGACGCAGTCGAGCTGATGAACGTCGGCTGGAACTACCGGCGCGAACACCTGCGCCTGCAGCAGCGGTCGCACTACGTCGTCACCAACGGCGGCGACCAGCCGAACGTGGTGCCCCGGAACGCGGCGTGTGGTACTACCTGCGCGAGACCAGCTACGACGGCATCAAGAGCCTGTGGGACATCGCCGACAAGATGGCGGAGGGCGCCACGCGGATGACCAACACCTCGGTCACCTCGCGCGTGCTCGGCTCGGCCTGGCCCTCGCACATGAACCGCACGATGGCCGAGACGATGCACGCCAACATCAAGCAGGTCGGCCTGCCGACGTGGTCGGAGGCCGACATCACCCTGGCCACCGCCACGCAGAAGGAACTGAAGGTGCCGGTCGTCGGGCTGGTCAAGGAGATCCGCGAGCTGCGCGGAGCCGAGCAGATTCCCGACGACGAGAAGCGCGGCGGCGGCTCCGACGACATCGGCGACATCTCGTGGAACGTGCCGACGGTGTCGTTGTCGTTCCCCGCGAACTTCCAAGCCGGCCCCGGCCACAACTGGGCCAACGCCATTCCCATGGCCACGCCCATCGCGCACAAAGGCGTGAACCACGGCGCCCGGGTCCAGGCCATGACGCTGCTCGAGTTCATGATGCGACCCGAACTCGTGTCGCAGGCCCGGGACTACTTCGTCAACGTGCAGACGAAGAACAAGAAGTACACGCCGCTCATCCGGCCGGGGGACCAGCCGGCCATCCATCTGAACAAGGCGATCATGGACCGCTACCGCGCCGACATGAAGAAGTACTACTTCGATCCAGACCAGATACAAGACCTACCTGGATCAGATGAAGGACCAGTTCGGCTACACCTATCCGACAGTGCGGGCCGCGGCGACCAGCCAGCCGCAATAGCCGTTGGTGCGGCGGCGCCGCGATGGTTCGGCACGGCGGGGAGCCGAGGTGATCCCGGCTCTCCTTCGTCGCCGTGAGACGGCAGCCCCAGGGCCGGGCAGGTCGCGATCCGGTCGCGTCCCGCGCCGGTCCCGCCAGTACAATGAACGGCGATGGCTCGACCCCCGGTCCCGCTCGGTCCCCCGCCCATAGCCGCGCGCTTCGGCGCATTCGTCGCTGAACAACACCCCGCTCTCCTGCGCGTCGTGCTCGAGGTCTTCGAGGCGAGCGGCGGCGGCAAGATCAAGCACCGCGACAAGGCGGGCCTCGACGCGCTCCGCCCGCTGTTCCGGCGTGAGCTCGCCAGCCGCCTCTACCGGGAAATGTCGGGTGGCGAGACGCTCGACGAGACCACGCCGGGGGTGTCGGCGATCCGGCGCCTGGAGCAGGCGCGCGCGCAGGTGCTCGACGCGTGCGACGGCTGGCTGCAGCGCGAGGCGACCTCGTCGTCGCTCACGAACGACGAGCGCAAGGAGATCCTGCGCGGCATGTGCCTGACCCGTGCCGTCGACAATCGCCTCAAGAAGTTCTTTGCCGGTGGCGAGGTGCGCTGGGGGGTCAAGGCCTTCCCGGGGAAGGGCTTCCGCTCGCTCGGCCAGGAGGCGATCTACGCCGCCGGCATCCGGTTGAAGCGCGGCGCCAGGTTCCGCGACGGCGACGGCGGCTGGACCGGCGACGTCATCGCCCCGGTGATCCGCGACCTCGGCGTCACCCTGGCCATGCGCGGCGACGAGGACGCGGTGGCGACGATCCTGCGCGCGCAGATGGGCAAGGCCGGTCCGCCGATGCGCGGCAAGGACCTGCACACCGGCGACTTCGAGTGGGGCGTGCTCCCGGCCGCCGCACCGCTGGCCACCGGCTCGCTCACCATGGCCGGTATGGCCATGGCGTTCTGGCGGCAAGACGCCGGCCGGGTGGCGTTCTCGTTCATCGGCGAAGGTGGCAGTTCACTGGGCGAGTGGCACGAGGCCATCAATCTGTGTGCCGCGCGCAAGCTGCCAGCGGTGTTCTGCGTGCAGAACAACCAGACCGCGCTATCCACGCCGGTCGCACGAGAGCTCGGCGGCGCGCGTGTTCGCCGACAAGGCGATCGGCTACGGCCTGCCCGGCGTGACCATCGACGGCACCGACGCCGACGCGGTGGCGGCGGCCTTCACCTGGGCCGCCGACCGGGCTCGCGCCGGCGCCGGCCCGGCCCTCATCGAGCTGGTGGCCATGCGCATGTGCGGGCACGCGCACCACGACGACATGCTCTACCTGGGCCAGGACGCGCCGCCGTCGTGGGAGTATCCGGAGCTGCACGAGAGTGGCTACGCCGACCGCGATCTCTACGAGTTCTGGTCGGGGCGCGATCCGATCGCGCGCTACGCGGCCCGGCTCGAAGGCGAGAAGATCATCAACGGCACCGAGCTCGTCCGCCTGCGCAAGTGGGCCGACGCGCTGGTCGAGGCGCAGGCGCAACGGGTCATCGCCGAGCCCTGGCCTGAACCGCACGAAGCGGGCGTCGGCGTCTTCAAGGACGAGTCGCCCCGCACCCGCGTCGAGGTGCTGGAGCCGAGCCGGCGCCAAGCCGGCACGGCGCCACTGCCATTGCCGGAGCTGGAGCCCTTCCTGCCCTTCGACACGAGCGGCAACACCCTGCTCGAAGCGGTGATGCTCGGCGTTGGCGACGCGCTGCGCGCCGACCCGCGCGTGTTCGTTTACGGCCAGGACGTGGGCGGCCGTTACGGCAACGCGTTCCTGTTGCTGCGGCCGCTGCTCGACGAGTTCGGCGATCGCATCCTGAACTCGACGCTCGCCGAGGGCGCCGTGCTCGGCGTCTGCGTCGGGGCGGCGCTGGCCGGCCAGCGGCCGATCGGCGAAATGCAGTTCAACGACTTCGTGGCCACGGGCTTCAATCAGCTCGTCAACAACGCCGCGAAGATCCGCTACCGGTGGGGCGGCGGGGTGCCGATGGTGGTGCGCATGCCCTGGGGCGGTCTGCGCTATGCCGGGCCGTATCACAGCCAGAACACCGAGCCGTGGTTCTACCGCACGCCCGGGCTCAAGATCGTGGTGCCGGCCTCGCCGCACGACGCGCGCGGGTTGATGGCCTCGGCCGTGGCCGACCCGGACCCGGTGCTCTACTACGAGCACATCGCGCTCTACCGCGAGCCGCGCATCAAGCAGGTTCTGCCGGAGTCTTCGGTCGCGCCCATTCCGATCGGCAAGGCGGCCCTGCGCCGGGCCGGCAGCGACCTGGCGCTGATCTCCTACGGCGCCTACGTGCACGAGTGCCTGCGGGTGGCCGACACGCTGGCCTCCCAGGGCATCGAGGCGTCGGTGCTCGACCTGCGCTCGCTCGTCCCGCTCGACCGGGCAGCGGTGCTGGCCGTGGCCAGGCACTGCGGACGCGTGCTCATCGTGCACGAGGACTCACGCACCGGCGGCATCGGCGAGAGCGTGGCCGCGATCATCCAGGAAGAAGCGTTCGAGTGGCTCGATGCGCCCGTGCGGGTGCTCGGCGCGCTCGACACGCCGGTGCCCTACGCGCCGCCGCTCGAGGAATTCTTCCTGGTGAGCCAGCAGGAGATCGAACTGGCGGCCCGGTTGCTCGTCAACTACTGAGGCAGCTCGACGCCAGCGGGGTGGCGCCTAGGGGTTGACCTTGACCTGCACGGCGCCGTCCACCACCCGCACATCGTGCCGGGTGACGCGCAGCCTGGGATCCTGCGCGAGCACGCCGGTACGGATGTCGTAGCTCCAGCCGTGCCACGGGCACGTCACCTCGTCGTTGGCGTCGATCGGCCCCTCGCACAGCGGCCCGGCGTGGTGCAGGCACAGATTGTCGATGGCGTGGAACCCGTCATCCAGGCGGAAGAGGGCCACGTGGCGCCCCTCGACTTTGACGAAGTGGCCGCCGGGCCCGAACGCCTCGGCCGGGCCCACGCCGACGAACTCCCCGGACAGCGGCGCGAGCGGCACGGCTATTTCCGCGCGGCCGGGGTGAGCGTCGTTTCCTTCCGCTCGGTGCCCCGCATGTAGACGAGCGGCACCGGGACGTTCACCTTCAGCGCTTCGAGCGCGTAGGTGTAGTCGTAGATGTTGGCGATGGTCTGGGCGCCGATCTGCACGATCACGTCGCCCTTCTGCAGGCCGGCCCGCTCCGCCGGGCCGCCGCCGATGACGCCGCCGAGCAGCAGGCCCTTCACGTCGGTCGCGTAGTCGGGAATGGTGCCGGTGAAGATGCGCACGCCGGCGCGGCCCCCGCCCGGCTGCTGGCCGCTCTGCTCGACCTTGGCGAAGGCCAGCGCCTCGGGCTGGTCACCCACGCGCGAGGCCAGGGCCACGGCGAAGTCGACCACCCGGTCGAGATCCTCGTAGTTGATCTTGTCGGCCGTGTCGGAGGGCTTGTGGTAGTCGACGTGGGTACCGGTGAAGAACGCCAGGCTCGGCACTCCCACTTGATTGAAACTGGCCACGTCGGTCGGCTGATAGGGATCGTCCTGCAGGACCAGTTCGAAGCCGGCGGCCACGTTGGCGCGCTCGATGAGCGGCTTCCAGCCCGGGCTCGACCCCACGGCCTGAACGGTGAGCTTGTTGTCCTGCATGCGCCCGACCATGTCGAAGTTGAAGTAGGCGGCGAGCTGATCGGCCGGCACCGGCGGCGTCGTCACGAAGGCGTTCGAGCCGATGAGGCCGATCTCTTCGGCGGACCAGAAGCCCAGCATCACGTGCCGTCCGCGGTTCGGCTTCCGGGCCAACTCGCGCCCCGCCGCCAGCACGGCGGCGGTGCCCGAGGCGTTGTCGTCGGCGCCGTAGTGGATCCGGCCGGCGTCGTCCTTGGCGGCCAGCGAGTTGCCGTGGCTGCCGCGGCCGAGGTGATCGTAGTGCGCGCCGAGCGCCACCCAGGGCTTGGGCTGAGCGGCTGGCGTCGTGGCCGGCAGGTAGCCCACCACGTTGAAGCCGTCCTGCTTCTCGCGCACGACGGCGGTCGTCACCGTGGCGGTGACGCCGGGCAGGGCAAAGCCGGCGGTGTGGGGATTCCCCGAGTCGAACGACTTCTGGATGTCGTCGAGCGACTGGTCCTTGACGCCGGCAAAGAGCGCCGTGGCGACCTCGTCGGAGACGCTCGCGGCCACGATGCCCGACCCGGCCAACGCCGTGTCGAAGCTCATCGGAATGGTGGCGCCGGCGTTCGGCGAGCGCGGGCCGGTCACGACCAGCAGCGCCACGGCGCCGCGCTGCCGCGCCTGCATGGCCTTGTAGCGCAGGTCGGCGTAGCGCGACAGGATGCCGCGTGTCTTCTGATCGGCGTCTTCCGGGAAGTAGCGGAAGACCACCACCACCTTGTCCTTCACGTCGAGGGTGGCGTAGCTGTCGTAGCCGAAGTTCTGCGATTCGGGCACGACCAGCCCGTAACCGGCAAACACGAGCGGCCCGCTCACCTGGCCGTTGTCGGAGAAGGACAACGCCTGCACTTGCGACACCTGGTTGAAGAGACCCGGCGGGCGCGCGTCGGGCGCGGTGCCCGCCGTCACCTGCAACGTCGTGCCGCCGTCCTTCACGCCCGCCGTGAAGCTGAAGGGCAGGCGGAAGTCCTTCTGTCCCGGTAGCGGGCGGGCGCCCATCTTCGTCAGTTCGGCGACGAGGTGGTCCGCGGCGAGCTTGGCACCCTCCGATCCGGCCTGGCGCCCGGCCAGCCGATCCGAGGCCAGCACGGCGACATCGGCCCGCGTCCTCGACGCGGCCGACGCGGCTTGTCCCGCCGACGCCGCCGGCCCGGCCAACGCCGTGCCGAGCAGCGCCGCGATCACGGCGTGAGTGAGAGGTGTGGTGGTCATCGGAGTCCTCGAGCCGGGCCGGCGATCAGTTCTTGCGGAGCGGCGCGGCCTTGATGGCCGCGAGCGCCGCTTCATGATTCCACTGGGCCAGGAAGATCTGACCGGCGCCGCCGCCCGACCGCGCCGAGGTGAAGGCAATCTGCTGGCCGTCGGGCGAGGGCACGGGCAGTCCGTCGAAGCCGTCGGAGTAGGTCACCCGCAC
This sequence comes from uncultured Acidobacteriota bacterium, assembly GCA_963834325.1. Classification (GTDB taxonomy): domain Bacteria; phylum Acidobacteriota; class Vicinamibacteria; order Vicinamibacterales; family UBA2999; genus CADEFD01. Next base: position 49,664 of record CAWIBL010000011.1, on the reverse strand, counting down.
CGGCTCCTTGGTGCCGGCCGCGTCGACCATGAACACCTCGAAGTTCTCGAAGCCGAGCTTGTTCGAGGCAAACAGGATGTACTCGCCCGAGGCGTGCATATACGGCGCCCAGCTCATCGCCTTGAAGTTGGTGATCTGCTGGGCGCCGCTGCCGTCGGGATTCATCATCCACACATCGGCAATGAGCCCCTGCTCGTCGAAGCGCCGCCACAGGATCTTCTTGCCGTCGGGCGTGAAGAACGGGCCGCCGTCGTAGCCGGGCGTGGAGGTCAACCGCGTCTGGCTGGTGCCATCGGCCTTCATGACGAAGATCTCGGCGAACCACGCCGGGTCGGTCGTGAACTGCTTCTCTTCGGCCGGCGTGCGCGCGTGATCGAAGGCCGTCCGGGTCGACGAGAACACGATCCACTGACCGTCTGGCGAATAGCCGGCTTCGGCGTCGTAGCCCTTCACGTTCGTGAGGCGCGTCAGTGCCTTGGTGCCTTCCTGGTAGGCGTAGATCTCCATCTCGGGGTCGTAGTCCCACGAGTAGCGGCGTTCCTTGCCCGACGCCCGGAAGGCGAGTTCCTCATCCTGGTAGTGCTTCGACTTGGGATCGTGGTGCGTCGACGAGAACAGGATCTGGTCGCTGCCGGGACGGAAGAATCCGCAGGTGGTCTTGCCCGTTCCGGGCGAGATGCGCGTGGTCTCGCCGGAGGTGAGGTCGAGCACGTACATCTGGTAGAAGGGATTTCCCGGTTCGCGCTCGCTCTGCAGCACGAGACGCTTGCCGTCGGGTGACCAGTAGCCTTCGCCGGCGCGCTTGCCGTCGACGGTAAGGCGGCGGACGCGCGACAGGAAGGTGCGTTCCTGATTGACAGCGTCCTGGGCAGCCGTGCCGGCAGCGGCCACGAGCAGGATCAGGGCAAGGGCGGCAAATCTCATCTTCGGCATTCTACCGGGCTCCGCCGCCACGGCTGCCGCGCGCTCATGGCTCCCAGATGAGACTGGTTCTCATTTTGTGCTTGACCGACCAATTTGGTCGCCAATAGGATGGGTCTGCTTTTGAGACAGAGTCTCAATATCATCATGAAGACCTTTCGAACCGTGTTGTTCTGGATGCACCTCGTTGCCGGCGTCGCGGCCGGGGTGGTCATCCTCCTGATGTCCGTGACCGGCGTGCTGCTGACCTACGAGAAGCAGATGCTCGAGTGGGCCGACCGTCGCCAGGCCCAGGTGGTGCCGCCGTCGGCCGAGGCGCGGGCGTTGCCGCCAGAGGCGCTGCTGGCGGCGGCCATCGCCGCCCAGCCGGGGGCGGCTCCCACCGGCCTGACGCGCCGGGCCGATCCCGGCGCCCCCGCGACGGTGACCTTCGAAGGCGGGCGGGCGCAGCTCGTGCACCCCTACCTGGGGGTGACCGTGGGCGAGCCCTCGCCTGGGCTGCGCGCCTTCTTCAGAGCGACGACGAACTGGCATCGCTGGCTGGCGCGGGAAGGCGCGAGCCGCCCGACGGGCCGGCTCATCACCGGCGCCGCCAATCTGGTGTTCTTGTTCATCGTGCTGAGCGGTCTCTACCTGTGGATTCCGCGCCTGTGGACGCGGCTGCAGTTCACGCGGGTCCTGTGGTTCCGGGGCGGGTTGTCGGCCAAGGCGCGCGACTTCAACTGGCACAACGTCATCGGGTTCTGGTCGGCGGTGCCGCTGGCCATCGTCGTGGCCGGAGCGGTGCCCATCTCGTTTCCATGGGCCAGCAACCTCGTCTATCGCATGGTCGGCGACAGTCCGCCGCCGCCGCCCCAAGTGGCTCGCGTTGGTGGGGCCAGCGGGGCAGGTGCGGCGGGGGGCAGTCCCGCCCGCGCCACGCCCCCGGTGGTCGAGCTGTCGGGCCTCGATGCGGCGTGGGCGGCGGCACAGGCGCAGGCGCCAGCGTGGCGCTCGATGAGCGTGCGCCTCGGCGGCGCTCGCTCCGCGCCTTTCGTCATCAGCGTCGACGACGGCTACGGCGGCCAGCCGCAGTGGCGGCGGACCTTCACCGTCGACCGGGTCTCCGGAGCGGTCGTGAAGGCCGAGACGTTCAACGACTTGGGACCCGGCCGCCGCGCGCGGAGCTGGCTGCGCTTCGCACACACCGGCGAGTACTACGGCCTGTCCGGCCAGACCATCGCCGGCCTGGTGTCAGCCGGCGGAGCCGTGCTGGTCTACACCGGTATCGCCCTTGCGCTGCGCCGCTTGTGGGCCTGGTGGCGACGGCGCGCGCCTCGAAGCGAAGACTCCCGAGCCGCGTAGGCGGCGCCTTCTCGTTCGTCATCTCGACCCACGGACTATCCCTCTCGCTATCCACCGAAGGACTTCGTTCCATGAAGCATCACCTCTTGCCTTCCTCTCGCACCCTGCGCGTCGCCGTTGCTCTGGCCGCGCAGTTCCACATCGCCCAGGCGCTGCCGGTTGGCCGCGCCGAAGCCTTGGCCCAGCCCTCGACGCAGTCGCCCTCACGACCCGCGATGCCGTCGGCTCTGCGCGGCCGCGTCGTCGACGCCAGCCGAGGCGCGATTGTGGGGGCGCAGGTGACGGTCACCGCGGATCGGTCGGGGCTGACGGCCTCGACGGTCACGAATCACCGGGGTGAGTTCGAGATGGCAATGGCCGCGGGCAGCTACACGGTGCGGGTGCTTGCCGCCGGCTTCGCGGAGTCGTCTCGCCGGGTGACGCTCGGCGAGGCCGCCGCTGGCACGGCGGATTTCACTCTTCTCGTGGCCGGCGTCCAGGAGGTGGTCAGCGTCGATGCGCCCGCAGGCTACGGCGTGGGCGCGGTCTCGTCAGCGACCAAGACGGCCACGCCGCTTCGCGACGTGCCGCAGGCGATCGCCGTCATCTCGAGCGTGCTCATCGCCGATCAGCGGATGTCGAGCATGGCGGATGTGGCGCGCTACATGCCGGGTGTGGGCTTTGCCCAGGGCGAAGGCAACCGGGACACGCCGATTATCCGAGGCAACAGCACGACGGCCGACTTCTTCGTCGACGGCGTGCGTGACGACGTGCAGTACTTCCGGGATCTCTACAACGTCGACCGGGTCGAGGCCTTGAAGGGTCCGAACGCCATGACCTTCGGCCGCGGTGGCAGCGGCGGCGTGATCAACCGGGTGACGCGTCAGGCCGACTGGGGACTGTCGCGCGAAGCGTCGCTGCAGGTCGGCTCATGGAACAACCGGCGTGTCACCGCCGACTACGGCCTGGCCCTCAACCAGATGGTGGCCGTGCGTGCGACCGGGCTCTACGAGCGGTCGGACTCGTACCGCGAGGGGGCCGGCGGCGAGCGCTATGGATTCAATCCGACGACGGCGTTTCGCCTCGGCCGGAACACGACGGTGCGAGCCGGCTACGAGTATTTCCACGACGAGCGGGTCACCGATCGCGGCATCTCGTCGCTCGGCAATCGCCCGCTGCCGGTCAGTCCCGGGACGTTCTTCGGCGACCCGGCCCAGAGTCCCACCGAGGCCACGGTCAATGTCGGATTCGTGGCCCTCGAACACCGGTTCGGCTCGCGCCTCACCCTGAGGAATCGCGTCAGCTACGGCGACTACGACAAGTTCTACCAGAACGTGTTTCCCGGCGCCGTGAACGCCACCGCCGGCACCGTGGCCATTTCCGCCTACAACAACCGGACGGCGCGCCAGAACCTGTTCAACCAGACCGACGTGATCCTGCTGACCCGGACCGGTCGCATCGGCCACACCCTGCTCGTCGGCGCCGAGGTCGGGCGGCAGGACACCCGGAACGTTCGCAACACCGGTTACTTCACCAGCCTCGGGGCGGCGGTGTCGACCTTCAGCGCGCCGCTCTCGTCGCCGACCATCTCGCAACCGCTGCAGTTCCGCCCGTCGGCCTCGGATGCCGACAACCATTCGGTCACGGCCATCGCCGGCCTCTACGCGCAGGACCAGATGGCGCTCACTTCGCGTCTTCAGCTCCTCCTCGGTCTTCGCATCGACAGATTCCAGGCCGACGTCACCAACAACCGCACGGCCACCGACTTTCGCAGCGACGACAACCTGCTCTCCCCCCGGTTGGGTGCGGTCTACAAGCTGGCCGAACCGCTGTCCCTGTATGGCAGCTACAGCCTGACCTACCAGCCCCGTGCCGGAGAACAGCTGTCGTCGCTGACGGTGACCAATCAGGCCCTCGACCCCGAGGTGTTCAAGAACTACGAAGTGGGCATGAAATGGGACGTCGGGACGGGGCTGGCGCTGACTGCGGCCCTTTATCAACTCGACCGCGGCAACGTGGCGGTGGCCGACCCGAGCAACCCGGCCCTGTCGAGTCTCGTTGACGCTCAGCGGACGCGGGGCCTGGAACTGGGGATCAACGGCAATCTCACCCGGTCCTGGAGCGTGGCCGGAGGATACGCCTATCAGGACGGCGAGATCACCAGGTCGATTTCGGCCACCGCGCGGGCCGGCGCCGAGCTGGCGCAGCTGCCAAAGCACGCGATCTCGCTGTGGAACAAGTATGATTTCACGCCCCGGATCGCCGCGGCGCTCGGAGTGATCAACCGCAGCGACGTGTTCACATCCACGGACAACACCGTGGTCCTGCCCCGCTGGGTCCGCGTCGATGCGGCCGTGTATTACCACCTGACGCCGCTGCTCCGCGCGCAGGTCAACATCGAGAACCTGTTCGACGCGCGCTACTTCCTGAACGCGCACAGCAACACCAACATCACGCCCGGTTCGCCGCGTGGGCTCCGGGTGGCGTTGACGACGCGCTTCTAAGATGCGGCCGGGGTCGTCGGCCACCACGCGCCGTCCGGCCCGGCATCAACGATCGTTCAAGCGGATCGACGAGCCGACCCGGTCGAACGCGGCGGCGAACCGCTGCGCGTCGTCCTCGGGGGCCACGGTGAGGTAGTAGAAGAGGCTGCCGTCGGACAGCATCGCCGTGTAGACGCCGACGCGCTCGGTCTGGCTGAGCGCCGAGCGGCCGACCAGGGGCGTGGCAATGCCGGGTCGCTGCGAGATGCGCACCTGCTGCTGGGATCCGGCCACCCGCATGCCGGGGTTGCCCTGAAGAACGGCATTGACGAAGGTGTTGGTGGCGTCGTTCAGGTCGCGCGACGAGGCGCGGGCCACGCCCAGCTCGACGCCGTGAGTCATCACGCTCTGACCTTGATAGTCGCCGAGCGCGTTCTGGGGAACGAACTTCACCGAGTTGTTCCCCGACACGCCCGTCCAGTTCGAGGGCACGCTGACCTGGAAGAGCTGTCCGCCCTTGGCCGTCTTGTACTGCGCGGCCGGCGCCGGCACGGGCTTGCCGACGCTGCCCACCGAGGCTGGCGGACCGCCGCCGCGCTCGCCGTTCCGGCTCATCTCGGCCATCGACTTGGCCGGGGGCATCGAGGCGAACCGGCTCTTGGCCTGGGCGAAGCCGGTGCTGCTCGGACGATTGGCGATCTTCAGCTTGCTGGCTTCGGCGTTGATGTACTGCACGCGGTTCCCGGGATTGGGATGGCTGCTCAGCCACTGCGGCGGGCTGCCTTTCGATTCCTTCTCGATGGCCTCGAACATCCGCGCCAGGTCGCGCGGGTCGAAGCCGGCGCGGGCCATGATCTGGGCGCCGAGCAGGTCGGCTTGCTTTTCGTAGTCGCGGCTGTACTTCATGAGCCAGGCACCCAGGCCGAACTGCGAGCCCTGCGAAATGGCCTCGCCCCAGCCGCCGCCGATGATTGCCCCGGCGATGGCCCCGGCGACGGCGCCGATCTGGAACTTCTGGGCCTTGGTGGCATTGGCCGTGCCGTGACGCAACAGCACGTGCGCCAACTCGTGCGCCATCACGCCCACCACCTCGCCCTCCGCGCCGGCCGCGTCGAACATGCCGCGATTCACGAACATCGGGCCGCCGGGCAGGGCGAAGGCGTTGATTTCCTTCAGGTTGACCGGCGTGAACGAATACTCGAACACCCGGTTGTTCAGATTGGCGGGCGAAGCGGCCACGAGCGACCGGCCGGCGCGCTCCAGATAGCCGGAGATCACTTCATCGGTGATGACCGGATACTGCTGCCGGACTTCGGCGGCGGCTTCACGGCCCAGTTCCACGTCCTGCTGGGGGGTGTACTTGTTCTTGGGCGGCGTGATGACGGTCTGGGCTGCGACGGCGACGCCCATCGAGGCCGCGACCAACACGGCCAGAACGCGCGAGGAGCGGCGGTCGGCAGAAAGAAGGCTCATGACATCGGCTCCGAAGGTTGTCCTGGCGAGTGGGCGGTGGGCGAGCACTACCCAGGCGAACAGTGCAATCAGCGAGCCAGCGCCAGCTTGACCGTAGTCGCGGCCTTCGTGGTCACGATGACCCTCACGGGTGCGGCTTTGAGCAACTCATGCCACACCCGCATTTCGTAAGTTCCCGGCGGAACCCCTGTCAGCGTGAATCTGCCGTCGGCGCCGGTGACCGCCCCCATCTCGTCGGTGACGATGATGAAACCGCGCATCCACTGGTGGGTGTTGCAGGTGATGCGCACCAGTCCGGGGCCGTTCAGCGGACGCGTCACGACCATGTTGGGCACCGGCAGGCCGACGTTGAAGAGGGCGCGGCCGCCGTCCTGCTGGGCGTTGGTGGTGTGGAGCAGCGGATCCTTGCTCGTGGTCCTGGTCGGCGCGCCGGGCCGGGCCAGCTGGACGCGGGGCAGGAACCGGCACTTCTCGTTGACGACCTCCGGCTGCGGATACGGCGTCGTCTGTTTCACGCCGGTCAGCGTCACGACCACGTTGGCCAGGACGCCGCCGGGGCCCACGGCCACGGTCTCGTCGGGCAGCTCCGTCCCGCACACCTTGGTGTCCATCATGACCCGCAACGGCCGCAGCGGCTGGACGCTGGTGGTGGCGATGCCGGTGATCGTGCCGCCTTGGGCCCAGGCCGGCGGGGCGGCGGCGAGAACCGTGAGCAGCAGGGCGGAGGCGAAGCGTGTGGCGCGGCAGGACATGCTGCTGTGAAGGTAGCACGCTGGTGGTGGTGGCACGCCGTCCGTTCGTTGGCTGGATCCGCCCACTCGCAGGCTCGTCCTTGGGCCGCGTCCGAAGCCGCCGTAGGCTGGACGTCAGTTCCTTCCCGGAGACCACATCCCGTGAGCTATCGCGCGTTGCTTCCTTCGCTGTTCATCCTCCTCGTCGGCGCCGGTCCGCTCACGGCGCCCCCGGCGTGGGCGCAGGGCGGCGCCACGCTCGCGGGCACGGTCACGCGGGCCGGGAGTGGAGACCCGATGGGCGGGGCCGCCGTGGTCGTCGAAGAGCTGCGCCGTGAGGTGCGCACGGACGCCGCCGGGGCCTACCGCGTCGAGGGACTGGCGCCGGGCCAGTACCACGTGTCGGTGCGCGCCGAAGGCTACAGCAGCCGTCGCGCCGAGGTGACGGTGACGGCGACCGGCGCCACGCTCGATCTCGAAGTCGATCTCGACCTGCACTTCGCGGAGGTGCTCTCGGTCAGCCCCTCGGCGCGGCCGCAGTTCGAGTCGTTCCAGCCCACGTCGGTGCTGTCGAACGAAGATCTGGCCCGCCAGCTCGAAGACACCATCGGCGCCACGCTGCAGTCGCAGCCCGGCGTGGCCATGCGATCGCTCGGGCCGGGCCCGGCCCGACCGGTCATCCGCGGTCTCGACGGCGACCGCGTGCTGGTGCTGCAGGACGGCCAGCGCATGGGCGATCTGTCGAGCCAGTCGGGTGATCACGGCGTGCCCACCAATCCCGCCGCGGCCCAGCGCATCGAAGTGGTCCGCGGGCCGGCCACTCTGCTCTACGGCGCCAATGCCATCGGCGGCCTCGTGAATATCGTGACCGACCAGATTCCAACGGTGCCCGTCACGAGGCCCACGGGCTCGGTCAACTTCAATCTCGGCAGCAATTCCAATCCGGTCGGCGCGGCCGGCGACGTGCACATCGGCAACGGCAAGGTGGCGATGCACATCGGCGCTGGCGGTCAGCGGGCCGACGACTACAAGACCCCTGCCGGCGACGTGGCCAACTCCAACTCGCGCAGCGGCTTTGTCAACCTGGGCGGCGGCTGGACGGGGGCGCGCCAGTACGCGGGCGTGAGCTACGGCTACGACGACACCAAGTACGGCGTGCCGGTGCTCGAAGAAGGCATCATCAGCCTCACGCCCCGGCGCCACGCGTTCTCGGCCCGGGCCGGCGGACAGGGGTTGACCGGGCTGCTCTCGTCCTACCGGACGACGCTCGGCGTGCGCCGCTACAAGCACACCGAACTGGAAGGCGCGACGGTCGGGACGCAGTTCGAGAACAACACCGTGGAAGGCGAGGTGCTGCTCTCGCACCGTCCGGCCGGGCGCATGTCGGGGTCGGTGGGCGGCTGGTTCCTGAACCGCGAATTCATCGCCACGGGCGCGGAAGCCCTCTCGCCGCCCGTCGATCAGAAGGGCGTCGCCGCTTTCCTCTACGAGGAGGTGACCTGGCCCCACTTCACGCTGCAGTTCGGCGGCCGCGTCGATCACACGGCGTTCTCGCCGAAGAGCGGCCTGGCCGAACGGGACTTCACCCAGTACTCCACCTCGGTCGGCGCGCTCCTCCGGCCGCAGGCGGCCAACGACAACTTCGTCGTCGCCGTCAGCCTGGCGCGCGCGTCCCGCAATCCGGCGCTCGAGGAGTTGTTCTTCTTCGGTCAGCACACCGGGAACCTGGCCTTCGAGATCGGCAACCCGTCGCTGAAGTCCGAACGCGCCCTCGGCTTCGACGTGTCGCTGCGCGGCCGGACCAGGCGCGTGCGGGGCGAGCTGACGTTCTTCCGCAACGACATCGCCGACTTCATCTTCCGCAACCCGCTCTCGGACGCGCAGTTCGAGGCCCGGGAAGGCGAGTTCGACGAGCGCTTCGGCGTGGAGCACGGCGACGAGGAGGAAGGCGGGCACGAGGTGGAATTCCCGATTGTCGAATACGCCAACACCGATGCGATGTTCTACGGCTTCGAGGCGCACGCCGACGTGACCCTGACCGCCACGCTCAGCGCCGAGCTCACGTGGGATGTGGTGCGGGCCGAACGCACCTCCGACGGCGCGCCGATGCCGCGCATCCCCCCGCAGCGCCTGGTGGCCGGCCTGCGCTACGCCAATGGCCCGTTCCAGTTCGGCGGCAGCGTCACCGGCGCCAGCGCCCAGAACCGCATTTTCGGGAGCGAGACGCCGACGGCCGCCTACGCCACGGCCCGGTTCTTCGCGTCCTACACGCGCCAGACCGCTCGCTACATCCAGACGGTCACGGCGCGTCTCGACAACGCCACCGACACGCTCTACCGCAGTCACTTGAATTACCTGAAGGAGTTCGTGCCCGAGATCGGCCGCGCCTTCCGCCTGGTCTACGCCGTGAAGTTCTGAATCGGTGGTCCCGAAGCTCCCATCCCGGGCGTCGGGGCCCATGGCCGGCGGCGATCCACGTAGAATGTCCGGCATGCGCCGGACCCTCGCTCGTGTGATCGCCGCCGTTGTCGTCTGCGCCGGTGCTGCGCAGGTCCTGCCGATGCGCGCCGCGGCCGGACAAGCGGCGTCGCCGGCCTGGCTCGCGCCCCATCGCGAGGCCGCGGGCAAGCTCATGGCCGAGGCCCAGGCCGACGACTTCGCCTGGCGCCGGCTGGCGGAACTCACCGACACCTACGGCAATCGCCTCTCGGGCTCCGAGAACCTGGCTCGGGCTATTCGCTGGGCGCAGGCCACGATGACTGCCGACGGCCTGAGCCACGTGCGCGCCGAGAAGGTGATGGTGCCCAAGTGGGTGCGCGGCGAAGAGAGCGCGGTGCTCATCGATCCGCCGGAGCACCCGCTGGCCATGCTCGGACTTGGCGGCAGCGTGGCCACGCCGCCCGAGGGCATCGAAGCCGAGGTCCTGGTGGTCAAGGATTTCAAGGACCTCGACGCCCGCGGCGCCGAGGCCAAGGGGCGGATCGTCCTCTTCAACGTTCCCTACACCACCTACGGCGAGACCGTGCCGTATCGGTCGGGCGGGGCGACCGCGGCCGCCCGGCACGGCGCGGTGGCCTCGCTGGTGCGCGCCGTCGGCCCCATGGGCCACCGCACGCCCCATACCGGCGGCATGAATTACGGCGAGGGCGTCACGCGCATCCCCGCCGCCGCCATCTCGGTCGAGGACGCCAACCGCCTGCAGCGCCTGAGCGACCGCGGCGTGCGACTCCGGATCCGGCTCAAGATGGAGGCGCACTTCGAGGCCGACGCCGAGTCGGCCAACGTGTTCGGTGAGATCACCGGCCGCCAGCTCCCTGACGAGATCGTGCTCGTCGGCTGCCACTTCGACTCGTGGGACGTCGGCGCCGGCGCTTCCGACGACGGCGTCGGCTGCATCGCCACCTGGGAGGCCCTGCGCCTCATGAAGAAGCTCGGCCTCCAGCCGCGGCGCACGGTGCGGCTCGGCCTCTTCACCAACGAGGAGAACGGCCTGCGCGGCGGCAACGCCTACCGCGACGCCTACCGGGCGTCGGCCGAACAGCACGTGCTGGCGCTCGAGTCCGACTCGGGCGTCTTTGCTCCGGCCCGCATGGGCTTCACCGGTTCCGAGGCCGCAAGGCAGCGCATGACCGACATCGCCTCGCTGCTCCTCCCGCTCGGCGTGCCGCTCGGCCCGGGTGGCGGCGGCGCCGACATCGGGCCCATCGCGCAGGCCGGCAAGGTGCCGATGATGTCCTACGACGGCGACGCGACGCGCTACTTCACCATCCACCACACGCCGGCCGATACCGTCGACCGGATTGCGCCCGAGGAGGTGTCGAAGGCCGCGGCCGCCATTGCCGTCGTCACCTACGTGGTCGCCGACATGGCCGAGACGCTGCCGAAGTAGGCACCGCTCACCGGTCAGAGGGCCTACCCGCGGTTGGACGCGCCGCGTGCGCGAACTGCTGGCCGACTAGGCCGGGAAGCCCGCGAGTTCCTTGGAGCGCCGTGGTAGATTGGCGTCCACCCGCCCCACCAAGGAGCATCGCCATGCCGCGCCGCTCGCTTCAGCTCATCCTTGCCGCCGCCGTCACCGCCGCCGTGCCGGCGTTCCTGCTGACCACGCCGCACGCGCAGCAGCCGGCCGCCGAGGTCGCCATCGACCCCGACGACATCGGCGGCGTGGTCACGGGCCCGAAGGGGCCCGAGGCCGGCGTCTGGGTCATCGCCGAAACGCGCGACCTGCCGGTGCGCTACATCAAGAGCGTCGTCACCGACGACCGCGGGCGCTTCGTGGTGCCGGATCTGCCGGCGGCGACCTACACCGTCTGGGCCCGCGGCTACGGCCTCGTCGACAGCGCCAAGGCCTCGGCGAAGCCCGGGCAGCGGCTGGCCATCAGCGCCATTCCCGCGCCGAGTCCGGCCGCGGCCGCGCACTACTACCCGGCCATCTACTGGTACGCGATGTTGAAGATTCCGGCGGCCGATCAGTTCGGCGGCGCCAGCGGCATCCCGGCGCGGATCACGCAGCGGCAGTGGATCGCCAGCATGAAGAACACCGGTTGCGTCGGCTGCCACCAGCTCGGGCAGGAGTCGACGCGCACCGTGCCGCCCTCGCTCGGCCCATTCGCCTCCGGCGCCGACGCCTGGCGCCGTCGCGTGCAGTCGGGTCAGGCGGGGCAGATGATGCTCAACCAGTTGACCAACCTGGGCGACCAGTCGTTTGCCAGCTACGGCGACTGGACCGACCGCATCGCCCGCGGCGAACTGCCCTCGGCCGTTCCGCCGCGGCCGCAGGGCGTCGAGCGCAACGTGGTCATCACGCTACGCGACTGGATGAACGAGAAGCAGTACCTGCACGACCTCATCGCCAGCGATCGCCGGCATCCGACCGTGAACGCCTACGGCCCGCTCTTCGGATCGCCCGAATACAGCGCCGACGTGCTGCCGATCCTCGACCCGGTCAAGAACGTGGCCACGACCTTCCAGGCGCCAGTGCGCGATCCGCAGATGCCGCTCAGCCTCGGCCCCGGCCACGCCGCCGCCCTCGACCCGCTGCAGCCCTCGCCCTACTGGGGCGGCGAACGGATCTGGGAGACGCGCGTCAACAACCACAACTCGATGTTCGGCCGCGACGGCCGGCTGTGGCTGGCCGCCTCGGTGCGCGCCGCCGACAACCCGGCCTGGTGCAAGGCCGGTTCGGACCACCCGTCGGCCAAGGCCTTCCCGATGGACCGCGCCGTTCGCCACCTGGCCGTGCTCAATCCCAAGACGATGAAGTACGACTTCATCGAGACGTGCTACTCCACGCACCACCCGCAGTTCGGCTACGACGCCAACGACACGTTGTGGACGAGCGGCGGCGGCCCGGTCGTCGGCTGGCTGAACACCAAGATGTTCGACGCCACGGGCGATGCCGCCCGGTCGCAGGGCTGGACCGTGCTCGTCCTCGACACCAACGGCAACGGCAAGCGCGACGCCTACGTCGAGCCCAACGCCCCGGCCGACGCCACCAAGGACACGCGCATCAACGCGCCGTTCTACGCGGTGATGCCGAACCCGGCCGACGGGTCGGTGTGGGGCTCGGTGCTGGCCGCCGGCGGCGCCGTCGTGCGCCTGCTGCCCGGCGCCAATCCCCCGGAGACGGCCCTGGCCGAGATCTACAACGTGCCGATGCCCGGGTTTGCGGCGCGCGGCGCCGACATCGACAGCAAGGGTGTGGTGTGGGTCTCGCTCGGCAGCGGACATCTGGGCAGTTTCGACCGGCGCAAGTGCACGGCCCCGCTCAACGGTCCCAAGGCCACCGGCGACCATTGCCCCGAAGGCTGGTCGTTCCACAAGTATCCGGGCCCCGGATTCCAGGGCATCGGCGACAACAGCGCCGAGTCGAGCTACTACTCGTGGGTCGATCAGCACGACACCTTCGGCCTCGGCCGGGACGTGCCGATGTCGACCGGCAATTTGAACGACGGGCTCATCGCCTTCGCCGACGGCCAGATGGTGACGCTGCGCGTGCCGTATCCCATGGGCTTCTACGCCAAGGGCTTCGACGGGCGCATCGACGATCCGAAGGCCGGCTGGAAGGGACGCGGGCTCTGGGCGGCCAACGGCGACCGGACGCCGTGGCTGGTCGAGGGCGGGAAGGGCTCGAAGCCACTGGCGGCCCACTTCCAGTTGCGGCCGAATCCGCTGGCCAAGTAGGGCCCGTGATCAGCGCCGGGCGTGATCAGCGTCCGGCGCTGGCGCGTCCGGGCTGCCACCACATCAGGATGCCGCTCACTCCCTGCACGACGAAGCCCAGCGAGGCCACGCCGAACAGGGTCTTCAAGGGCCAGCCGTAGTCGCGCGTGGTGTGCAGGTCGACGATCAGGTCCCGCAGCCACGGGTTCGACTCGGGCGTCACGAACCGCATCATCACCGCGGTGACCGCCAGGATCACCATCAGCACCAGGCCGACGAGCCCGCTGACGTGGTGCAGGTCGACCAGCACGCGCCGCCAGCCGAAGCGGGTCTCGACCCGAAAGACCTTGCGCCGCCACCACAAGACGAGCCCGCCGGCTTCGAGCAGGATCGCCGCCGCCGTGGCCGCCAGCACGATCCACGTGCCCGGGCCGCGGACGCCGAGCGACTCATGGACCGGCCCGGTCAGTCCGCGCAGCCGCCCGGTGGCGAACACCAGCAGGGTGCCGGTCGCGCCGACAATCGCCAGGACCAGCCCGGTCGAGAGCCCGAGCCAGCGATGAGTCACGAGCACGACGCGCCGCGGCGTCATGGCGAGACCGTCACGGCGCCGGAGCCTGCGGGACGGGCGGTGCGGCGAGATCGGGGTAGAAGCGTCCGGCGGGATACGACGTGCCGGCCAGGGAAGCGCGGCAGTAGGCCTCGATGCGCCGGCGCACGTCGGGGGTCACGTCGTCGTGCCGCGCCGCTCCGCCGCTGGCCAGGAACTCGCCGCCGGCCACCGAGAACATCGTCGGCGGCGCCATCTCGAAGAACTCTTCGTGGTCCTTCATGTAGGCGAAGCTGCAGTGCCCGGCCACGAGCGCGCGCTCCTCGGCCGTCAGGGTGCAGCCCAGGAACTGCGCCACGCGGTCCAGCACCGCGCCGAAATCGCGCTTCATGTCCTCGAAGTGGATGAAGAGGACGTTGTCCCGCGTGGCCGCCCACTGCCACCAGCCGGCCACGTGCGCCGGCCACGGCCGCCAGTACATGCGCTCGCTGCAGAACCACTCGGCCATGGTCCCGATCGGGGGCAGGAATGGCCCCAGCATCGAGCGGTTGAAGTCCACGATGCTGGCAAAGCAACTCACCGGGTGCCGCGCCACGTAGATGTATTTGGCGGCGGGGCTGTAGGGGCACAGCTCGGTGGGCAGGTGGCACTTGATGATGCGGCTTGGCGGCTGGCCCAGGCGCGGGGCGGCATCGATGTCGACGCTGTTGACGGCGTCGATCCACGGGCTCTCCGCATAGAGATGGGCCCGTTCGGCGCCGTCGGCGCCGTCGGCGCCCGCGCGTCCGCGCGTCAGGATCTCGTAGACGACCTGCTGCATCCAGGTCGTGCCGCAGCGCATCTGGGTGACGACGAAGACGTCGTCGGGCGCCGGCTGGTAGGCGCGGGCCCGCGCGAATACCTCGGGACTGCTGACCTTCGGCGGGCCGCTCACGCGTTCGAACTCGAAGGTCGGCATGACCGCGCGCGCGCGGCCCAGCCGGGCCAGCAGGTGCACGAACGGCCGAGCGGGCAGTGACAACAGGCGAATGCGGCGCTTCAGCGCGCGACGGGCCTCGAGCGGCCGGCCGTAGTAGGCCATGCCCGCGGTCTGACGCTCCACCCACTGGAGGTAGAGCCCGACATAGACGAGGCCCGCAATGGGCAGCAGGATGAGCGCCGCCGCGAGGCCAATCCAGATCAACGGCACGGCCCGGGAACTACGCCTTCGGCTTGAAGATGCTGCGCCAAACCGAGGCGGCGACGCCCACGACTTTCTGCCAGAACATCAGCACTGCGCCAACCACGACCGCCAGGGCGGAGGTCAACGGCAGGAACACGTCGGGCCCGATATAGAGCACGACCGCGGGCGGCATCGGCACCACCCAGACCGCTATTCGGGTAGCGACCGTCAGGATTTCCATGGCCGTAGCCTAGCACTTCTGCCGCCAGCTCGAGCTGGCGGCCAGGCGGATTCCGACGGGCTTGCGCGCGGCTGCATCAGGCGGCACCCCCGCCGGCGCCGCCGGTTACTTCGCGCCGGGGGCCGCGGGCATCAGCGCCGGCAGCTTGTCGGGCGATTCGAGCACGCGCCGGGCCATCGCGTTCACGACCGTGGCGTCGTTCCGCGCCGCGCTCAGGAACGCCGTGCGCAGTAGCTGCTCCTTGCGCTGCTTGAGGGTGTTGGTCAACTGCTCGCGCACGCCGGGGGTGTTGAGGTCGCGCTGGCCGGCTTCTTCCTTCTTCACCAGCAATACCAGCGTGTGCGCCCCGCCTCCGCTCACGGAACTGACCGTGCCGGGCGCCGACTTCAGCACCGCGTCGCGCAGGGGCTGCGGAGCCTGATTGAGGGCCGACAGCGGCACGAGGCCCAGATCGCCGCCGCGCGGTGCCGACTGCGGGTCCTCGGAGAAGTCGCGGGCCAGGTCGGCGAAGGTGGCGCCGGACTTCAGGCGCTCCATCAGCATCTGCGCCTTGCGCGCCGCCATCTCGGGGGTGGTGGCGTCGTCGCCGGTGCGGTTGGCGACTTCGGCCTCGCGCCCCGGCGTCACCACGATCTGCGCGATCTGGTAGGAGGTTTCGGCGAGGTTGAACTGCGCCCGGTTGGCCTCGAAGAAGGTCGTCAGGTCCTGATCGGTGACGGTGATCTTCGCGCTGACTTCCTTGTCGAGCAGCTTCTGCGTGATCAGCTCGCGGCGCACGCCTTCGCGCATGTCCGCCGTCGTCAGGTTGCGCCGGCTCAGTTCCTGCTGGAACGTTTCATCGGGGATGCCCTGGCGACCTTCGTTGAAGGCCGTGTCGACCTCGGCCTCGGTCACTTCGACCTTCAGGTCGCGGGCCTTGGCCAGCAGGATGTCCTGCACGATGAGGTCGTTGAGCAGACCCAGCTTGGCGCTGAGCTTTTCCTCTTCGGACCCCGGCTCCTGGCCCTGCGACACGCGCCGGTAAGCCTTCTCGACGTCCTCGCCCGAGATCTCGCGACCGTCGACGATGGCCCAGGCCGTGGCCGACGGGGCGGCCGCCGCGCCGCCGGTCTTGGAGCCGCACGCGGCGGCCAGGCCGGCCAGCGCCAGAGCGCCCAGCAGTGCGTGAGGGCGGTACGAGGCGGGCGGCAGAGCAAGTCTCGAGATGAGCATATAGAGACAAGCCTATCCTGTCTGGCGGCCGAGACGCAGTAAACGTCTCGGCCCCATCCGCTCAGACCGGCTGGCGCTGTTCCTCGGGCTTGACCGTGACCGGGTCGAGGAACGGCATCATGGCCCGCAACTCCGCGCCCACCTGTTCGATGGGATGGCGCTGTTCGGCCAGGCGAGTGGCCGTGAAATTGGGCCGGCCGGCGGCGTGTTCGTCCATCCACAGCTTGGCGTAGGCGCCGCTCTTGATGTCGTCGAGCATGCGCCGCATCTCGGCGCGCGTCTCGTCGGTGACGATGCGCGGCCCGCCGGTGTAGTCGCCGTGCTCGGCCGTGTCCGACACCGAGTAGCGCATGTAGTTGAGGCCGCCGCGGTACATCAGGTCGACGATGAGCTTCAGTTCGTGCATGCACTCGAAGTAGGCCACTTCGGGCTGGTAGCCGGCCTCGACGAGCGTGTCGAACGACGCCTTTACCAGGGCGCTCACGCCGCCGCACAGCACCGACTGCTCGCCGAAGAGGTCGGTCTCGGTTTCTTCCGAGAAGGTGGTCTCGAGCACGCCGGCCCGGGTCACGCCGAGCGCCTTGGCATACGACAGCGTCACGGCGCGGGCCTGGCCCGAGGCGTCCTGGTGGACGGCAAAGAGCGCGGGCGTGCCGGCGCCTTCCTCGTAGAGCTCACGCACGCGATGTCCGGGCGACTTGGGGGCCACCATCGACACGTCGGCATGAGGCGGCGGCGTGATGGCGCCGAAGCGGATGTTGAAGCCGTGCGCGAACATCAGCATCTTGCCCGGCGTCAGGTGCGGCTCGATGTCGCGCCGGTAGATCTCGCCCTGCACCGTATCGGGCACCAGCATCATGATGACGTCGGCCTCCCGGGCGGCGTCGGCGATCGAGGCCGTGCGCAGGCCGGCGGCCTGCGCCACGGCGGCCGAGCGGCTGCCCTCGTAGAGCCCGACGCGCACGTCCACGCCGCTGTCGCGCAGGTTGAGCGCGTGGGCGTGGCCCTGCGAGCCGTAGCCGATGATGGCGACCTTGCGGCCGCGAATGGGCGCCAGGTCGGCGTCCTTGTCGTAATGGATGACGGCCATGTCGAGACGATCTCCTTGAAGTGCCGCGGACCGCCGGCGGGTGCCGGCGGGGAATCAGACGGAATACGCGATGTCGGAATGGGACTCGTCGGCGGGCACGGCCATCCCGGCGCCGGCCGCGCCTTCGCCGCGGGCCATGGCCGTGCCTTCGCCGCGAGCCATGGCCAACGTGCCGGTCCGCGCCATCTCGATCACGCCGTAGGGCTCGAGCACCTCGAGCAGGCGATCGAGCTTGGCCGCGCCGCCGGTGAGTTCCAGCACCAGCGAATCGGCCGACACGTCGATGATGCGGGCCCGGAACACGTCGGCGAGCTGGAAGATCTCCGGCCGCGTGCGCGCCGTCGTGGCCACCTTGATGAGCGCCAGCTCGCGGATCACGTTGGGCCGCTCGGTGACGTTGTCCACGCGCAGCACGTTGACGAGCTTGTAGAGGTGCGCCTCGACGTGGTGCGCGCCCTCCTCGTTGGTGTCGACGACCACGGTCATGCGCGACACGCCCGGCGTCTCGGTATGGCCGACGGTGAGCGACTCGATGTTGTAGGCCCGGCGCCGGAAGAGCGACGCGACCCGCGTCAGCACTCCGGGCTTGTTCTCGACGTGCACGACGAAGGTGATCATTGGTCGGCTCCCGTTTCGGCCAGCACCGAGGGCCGGCGGATCATGGCGTGCAGGTCGGCGCCGGCCGGCACCATCGGATAAACCGTGTCTTCCTGCTCGACGCGGAAGTCGATGACCACCGTGCCGGCGTGCTCGCGGGCCGCCTGCACGGCGGGAATGACATCGGCGCGGGCGGCGACGCGCATCGCCTTGAGGCCGAAGGCCTCGGCCAGCTTGACGAAGTCCGGGCTGGAGAGCGGCGTGGCGGCGTAGCGGCGTTCGTAGAAGAACTCCTGCCACTGCCGCACCATGCCGAGGTAGCCGTTGTTGATGATGGCCACCTTGATCGCGATGTTCTCCTGGGCGATGGTGGCCAGTTCCGCCATCGTCATCTGGAAGCCGCCGTCGCCGACCACCACCCACACCTCGGCGTCGGGCCGCGCCACCTTGGCGCCGATGGCCGCCGGCAGCGCGAAGCCCATGGTGCCCAGCCCGCCCGAGGTGATGAGCGACCGCGGCTGATCGTGGTGGTAGTACTGCGCTTCCCACATCTGGTGCTGGCCCACGTCGGTGACGACCAGGGCCTGGCCCTTGGTCTCGCGCCACAGATCGTGGATGACGTGCGCCGCATAGAGGTGGCCGCTGTCGGGCAGGTTCTTGATGTCGCGCACCGCGGCATCGCCCTTCGAGGCGGTGATGTGGGCGCGCCACGCGGCGTGGTTCGCCTTTGGCCACGCGGGGCAGCAGCGCCGCCACGATCTGGCCGACGTCGCCGACCAGGCCGACATCGACCTTCACGTTCTTGTTGATCTCGGAGCGATCGATCTCGACGTGGATCTTCCGGGCGTGCAGGGCATAGGTCTTGAGGTTGCCGGTGACGCGGTCGTCGAAGCGCATGCCCAGGGCCACGAGCAGGTCGGCCTCCTGGATCGCCTGGTTGACCCAGGCCTCGCCGTGCATGCCCATCATCCCCAGGTTGAGCGGATGCGAAGCGGGGACGCCGCCGATGCCGAGCAGGGTCATGGCAATCGGGATGTCGGCGTGCTCGGCAAACTGCCGCACGATGTCGCTGGCGCCGGCGGCGATGATGCCGTTGCCGGCCAGGATGACCGGGCGCTCCGCGGCCTGGATGAGGGCCACGGCGGCCTCCAGGTCGGCGTCCTTCGGGGCCAGATTGGGCCGGCCGGTGGGCGACGTGCTGGGTTCGGGCCAGGCGAACTCGCACGACTTCTGCTGGCAGTCCTTGGTCAGGTCGATGAGCACCGGGCCGGGGCGGCCGGAGCGAGCCACGTGGAACGCTTCGCGCACCGTGGCGGCGACGTCCTCGGGCTGCGTGACCAGGTAGTTGTGCTTGGTGATCGGCAGCGTGATGCCGGTGATGTCGCATTCCTGGAACGCGTCGGACCCGATGAGCTTGCTGCCGACCTGGCCAGTGATGCAGACGATGGGCGACGAATCCATCATCGCCGTGGCGATGCCCGTGACCAGGTTGGTGGCCCCGGGGCCCGAGGTGGCGATGGCCACGCCGACCTGGCCGGTGGCCCGGGCATAACCGTCGGCCATGTGCGCCGCGCCCTGTTCGTGGCGGACCAGCACGTGGCGGATGGGGTAGTCGAGCATCGCGTCATAGGCCGGGAGGATGGCTCCGCCCGGGTAGCCGAACACGCAGGTGACGCCCTCCCGCACGAGGGACTCCCACAGGATCTGGGCGCCGGTCAATTTCGTTGGCTTCATCTTATGCATAAGCTACTTTCTCGCTCATGATGAAGTCAATCTTATTGATTGTTTAAATTCGTATAGCTTGGCTTATTAAGCGGGCCGCTCCTTTGGCCGCTATTTGACCGTAGCCGGGGCTCGGCGATGCCTCGTGGCCTGCTCGTAGGCGTGGCCGAGGCCGAGGAGCTTGCGGTCGTCCCACATCCGCCCCAGGAACGAGATGCCCACGGGATAGCGGCCGCCGAGATAGCCGGCCGGCACGGTGACCTGGGGCAGCCCGGTGGCCGCGCTCTCTTCGCACGTGCCCGGCTCGGTGCCGTAGCGCTCGGCGCCGCCCTCGTGCGTGTGCGGCCGCGCCTGGTTGGCGGGGTAGAGCAGCGCGTCGAGCCGTTCGGCATCCATGGCCGCGACCAGCAGCGCGCGGAACCCTTCGCGTCCGGCCAGGAACTGTCGCGTGGCGGCCTCGAACTCGGCCCCCGCCGGCCCCGGTGCGATGGCGCCTTCGAGGCGGCGCTGCCCGCCCGGCGCCATCTTGCCCGAGGCGATGAGCTCCTCAATCGTAAGCACGCGGTCGCCGGGCCGGGCGCCGCGCGACAGATACGCCTCCCAGCCCGCCTTGAGCGATCCCGGGGCGCTGCCGCGGACCGCGTGGTATTTCGCGTCGTAGTCGGGAATCACGACGTCGACGACGATGGCGCCGGCCGCCTGCAGTTCGCGCCACGACGCGCGTCATGGTGTCGGCCACCTCGCGTTCGCCGGTGACGCTCACGAAACGTTGCCGGAAGACGCCGATGCGCACGCCCGCCAAGGACGCCTCACCCAGCCCCGCGGCAAACGACGGGCCCGGGTGCGCGGCGGCATCGGCCGTCACCGCGTCCTCCGGATCGGCACCGGTGACGAGGTCCAGCGCCAGCGCCACGTCGCGAACGGTCTTGCCCATCGGGCCCACGGTGTCGTTGAAGGGGTTGAGCGGCTGGACCCCGGCCCGGCTGACCAGCCCGCGCGTCGACGCGGATGGTGGCGAGCGAGGCGAAGCCGGCCGGGTTCGAGAGCGAATTGCAGGTGTCGGTGCCGAAGGCCAGCGCGGCCAGGCTCGCCGCCACGGCCGTGGCGCTGCCGCCGCTCGACCCGGCCGTGCTCAACGACGGATCGTAGGCGTTGCCGACCGTGCCGCCGACCGAACTGATGCCGAAGTCGCCGAACGGGAACTCGTCGAGGTTGGCCTTGCCGAGGATCACGGCGCCGCCGGCCTTCATGCCCGCGGCCACGCGCGAATCGAGGCGCGGCCGGTGATCGGCCAGGGCCCGCGCCCCGCCCGTGGTCGGCAGCTCCGTGGTGTCGATGTTGTCCTTCAGCACGATCGGGATGCCGTGATACGGCCCGAGCCCGCGCCCGGCGGCCCGCGCGGCGTCGCGGGCGCGCGCATCGGCGATGGCCCGCGGACTGAGGGCCAGGATGGCCCTGAACGTCGGCCCGCTGCGGTCGTAGAGCGTGGCCCGGGTCAGGTAGTCGCGCACGATGTCCTCGCTCGTGACCTCGCCGGCGGTCATCGCCTGCTGCAGGTCCACGACCGTCTTCTCGAACACCGAGAAGGCGGGCGGCGCCGCCGGGCCGGGCAGCGTCCAGTTGACGATCGCGGCCCGCTGCCGCGGCGTGAGGCCGCGCAGGTCGGGTGCGGCCACGAGGCGCCGCGCCTCGGCCGTGACGCGCGCGATCTCGGTGCCGGGCGCCGGCACGCGCTGGTCGGCGCCGCGGTATTCCGGCTCGCTCCAGGTCGAGAGCAGGGCGTCCCGGCGCGGAATCGGGTAGCCGCCACGCGGGTCGTAGACCTCGCTCAGGCCCTTGACCACGAAGGTCATGAGCGCCGCGGTCTGCCCGGGCGCGAGCGTGAGGGTGAAGACGTAGCCGACGTGGGCGCTGTCGAAGCCCGGATAGGCGTCGTCGAAGGGGTTGGCGTAGATGTCGCCCACGCCCGTGCGCAGCGCCGTCACCGTGCCGAGCACATGGGCCGACGGGCCGTGGCCCGACGGCCCCTGGCGCGGATTGGCGACGCCGCGGGCGTTCTGCATCATGGTCACGAACGTGTCGGCGCCGTCGATGCGGGCATCGCCGCTCGACGTCACCGCCACGGCGGCGCGGCCGCCGTCGTCGTAGGCGCCGGTGGCGCCGCCCCAGGCCACCTGCACGACCCGCGGCTCGGCGGTGCTGTTGGTGACGCTGTCCACGTAGCGCAGGTAGGTCGTGTCCTTCGGGGCGAAGATCGATCGCGCGATGACCACGCCGTCGTGGAGCACCGGCGTGATGCTGTCGAAGCGCTCGCCGTCCTGGGCCAGGCCGAAGCCGCGCAGGTAGTGGTTGGTCACGGTAGGCGCGGCCTGGCCGGCGGGCCGCACCTGCAGCTTCAGGTAGCCGAAGCCGTTGAACGGATTGGCCCGGCCGCCGGTGGCGATGCCGCCGCTGTCCTGGGCCCACGGCGAAGTGTCCTGGATATCCCAGAACTGGCCGTCGGCGGAGGGCAGCGAGGTCACGGCGGAGGCCGGGACCAGCGCCAGGGTGGCCACGGCGAGCACGGCGCAGACGGGGCGAAGGACAGGCATGGGCGGAGTCTACCAGCGGCCCCGGCGCCCCGGGCGGGCTCGCCTCGCCGGCGCGAACCCACGATAAGATCGACGGGTCAGACGCGGGAGTCTGCCCGCCCTGTTGTGGCGCATCCGGAGGATCGAGACGTGAGACGTAATCGCTTTGCCCTGAAGGCCGCCCCGCTGGTGCTGGCGGCCGCCATGACCGCCGCCTGCGGCGGCTCCGAGCCCGCCGCGCCGCCCGTCACCGACAAGATCGTGCCCACCGAGATGGGCGAGATGTCGCCCGAGGAGGCCGGCGGCATGAGCTCCGGCGAGCCGGCCGAGACGCCGGCCTCGGCCACCGCCCCGCACGGCGGCACGGTGGTGAAGCTGGGCCCGGCCGCGAGCCTCGAGTTCGTGCACGACCCGTCGAGCGGCCAGCTCACGGCGTACGTGCTCGACGGCGCCGGCACGAGCACCATGCGCAGCCCGGCCAAGGCCATCGAGGTCGAGGTCACGCCGGCTGGCGGCGCCAAGGTCACGGTGTCGCTGACGTCCACGGCCAACGGGCTGACCGGCGACACGGTCGGGAACTCGTCGCAGTTCGGTGGCGTGCAGCCGAGCCTCAAGGGCGTCACCGCCTTTAACGGCGTCGTCAAGTCGTTCGCCGCCGGCGGCGAGACGTTCACCGGCGTCGCGTTCGGCTACCCGGCGCACTAGCGCCCGCAGCGGCCACGGCCGGGCCGGCGGCGGAGGGGACACAACCTTTCCGCCGCTGGTCCCGTCTATGTGGCCGATGACTCCGCTCACCAACGACATCCGCCTGGCGCTGCGCGGCCTCCGCCGCAGCCCCCTCTTTGCTGTCGTCGCAGTGCTGTCCCTGGCCCTGGGCATCGGCGCCAACACCGCCATCTACACGCTCATCGACCAGATTCTGCTGCGCAAACTGCCGGTGCGCGCGCCCGACGAACTGGTGATGCTCTATCAGCAGGGGGCGCACGCCGGCAGCAACATGGGGTCGCGGATGCACTCCTACCCGATGTACCGCGAGTTCCAGAAGCGGGCCGAACCGTTGAGCGAGGTGCTGGCCCGCCGGCCGGTCGAGACCTCGGTGACGATCGAGGGACAGACCGAACGCCTGGCGGCCGAACTGGTGTCGGGCAACTACTTCTCGGTGCTGGGCGTCGCCCCGGCCGCCGGCCGGGTCTTCAGCTCGCAGGAAGACGACCGCGTCTTCCAGGGCCACCCGGTCGTGGTCATCAGCCACGAGTACTGGCTGCGGCGCTTTGTCGGCGCGCCGTCCGCCGTCGGCACGAAGATCCTGGTCAACAACTACCCGATGACCATCGTCGGGGTGTCGGCCGCCGGCTTTGCCGGCCTCGACCCGACGCGTTCCCCGCAGCTTCGCGTCCCCATCCTGATGCAGCCGGTGGTCGCCCCGGAATGGTCGTGGCTCAAGATGGACGACGAGCGCACGCGCTGGGTGCAGGTGTTCGGACGGCTCAAGCCGGGCTACACCGTGGCCTCGGCGCAAGGTCCCCTGCAGGGGCTGTTCCTGCAGATCCGCGAACACGAGATGACGCTGCCGGGGGCCAAGGACTTCACGCCCTACATCCGCGAGCAGTTCATGCAGGGCACGCTGACCGTCGCGCCCGCGGCCATGGGCTACTCGTCGCTGCGCAACGACTTCTCGACGCCGCTCGTGGTGCTGATGTGCATGGTCGGTCTGGTGCTGCTCATCGCCTGCGCCAACGTGGCCAACCTGCTCATCGCCCGCGGCTTCATGCGGCAGCGGGAGATCGCCGTGCGCTTGTCGCTCGGCGCGACCCGGCGTCAGCTGGTGCGCCAGCTCCTCACCGAGAGCCTGCTGCTGGCCTTCGCCGGCGGGGCCCTGGGCCTGGTCCTGGCCTCAGGCATGACGCGGGCGCATGCTCGCCTATCATTCCGGTCGAGGGCGCGCCGCTCCTGGTCAGCCCGGCCCCCGATTCGCGCATCCTGGCCTTCACCTTCACGCTCACGCTCATCACCGGCGTGGTCTTCGGCCTCCTGCCGGCGCTGCGCGCCAGCCGCCCCGACACATGGAGCACGCTCAAGGACACCGGCGGCGCCGTGGCCGGCTCGGGCGGCTCGCTCGTTCCTGCGCAAGGGCCTGGTGGCCGCACAGGTGGCCCTCAGCTTCCTGCTGCTGTTCGGCGCCGGCCTGTTCGTGCAGAGCCTGCAGAACCTGAAGGGCACCGACACCGGCGTGGCCCTCGACAACCTGGTCACCTTCCAGCTCTCGCCGGCCCTGAGCGGCTACGACGACCTTCGCGCCCGCGCGCTCTACGCGCAGCTCCAGGAGCGGCTGCTGCGCCTCGCCCGGCATCGTCTCGGCGGCCTGGGCCACCGTGCCGATCCTGAGCGGCGACGAGTGGGACAGCACCATGTCGGTCGAAGGACATCAGGCCAAGGACGGCGAGGACATGCAGGCCTACATGAACATGCTCTCGCCCGGCTACTTCGAGACGATGAAGATCCCGCTGCTCGAAGGCCGCGACTTCCGTCCCGGCGACGAGGCCAAGGAGACGCGCGTGGCCATCGTCAACAAGCGCTTCGCCGAGCACTTCTTCAAGGGCCAGAGCGCGCTCGGCCGGCACCTGGGCTTCGGCGACCGGCCCGGCACCAAGCTCGAGATCGAGATCGTCGGGGTGGCCGCCGATTCCCTCTACGAAGGGCCGCGCGAGGGCGTGCGCCGGCAGGTCTTCATTCCCAGCTGGGGCAAGAACGGCGCGACCTTCTACACCCGCACGCACAGCGCCTCGGCGAGCGCCTTCACGCAGATCCGCGGCGAACTGCGCGCCCTCGATGCCGGCATTCCGGTCTACGCGATGAAGACCGTGGAAGGGCAGCTCGACGAGACGCTGCTGACCGACCGGCTGATCGCGATGCTGTCGGCCGGCTTCGGCCTGCTCGCGACGGTGCTGGCCTCGGTCGGGCTCTACGGCGTGATGGCCTTCGTGGTGGCGCGCCGGCGCAAGGAAATGGGACTGCGCCTGGCGCTCGGCGCCGAGCCGTCGCACGTCGTGTGGCTGGTGATGCGCGAAGTGCTGCTGCTCGTCGGCATCGGCCTCGCCGTCGGCGTGCCCGCGGCCGTCCTGCTCGGCCGCCTCGTGTCGTCGCAGCTCTACGGGATTCAGCCGAACGATCCATGGCTGGGGCTGGCCACCGTGGCGTTGCTGGCGTTCGTGTCGGCGGCCGCCGGGTTCATCCCCGCGCATCGCGCCAGCCGCGTCGATCCGAACCTGGCCCTCCGCTACGAGTAGGCTGGCCCGCCTCTCACCCGAGTAAGCCTCGCGGCGCGGTCGTCCGGTAATTGCGCGCGATGCGGGGGGAGTTCGCCGCGCCGGAAGGTTAGGAAGGGCAGGAAGGGCAGGAAGGGCGGGCCGTGCTGGCGGTCGTGGCGGCGTCGGAACGAGAGCGGCGGCGCCTGGCCGCCGCTCCCGTGGTGGTGCGGTGTTACTTGACGACGAGGCCGCAGGCGATGCGGTCGCCGGCGTTACCGGCCGGGTCGCTCTTCATGTCGTCGCCCTTGGCGTGGATCATGAGCGCGGTGCCGCCGTTGGCGTAGACCGAGTTGTCGCCAGCGCCAAGCGTGACCTTGGCGTTGACGATGGTCGTCTTGGCCGTGCCGTCGGCCGCCACGGTGAAGTTGGGCATGTCGCCCGCGTGCGGTCCTTCGGGGTTCTCGCTCCCGTGCTTCTTCATGCCCGGGTTGAAGTGGCCACCGGCCGAGGTGAACGGCGCCTCGCATTTGGCGGTCTGGTGGAAGTGCAGCGCGTGCTCCCCGGGCGGCAGGCCCTTGAAGTCGATGGCGATGCTGACGCCGCCGTCCTTGGCGGCCGAGAGCATGGCCATGCCGACCGACTTGCCGGCTGCGTCCTTGACGTCCACGTGCGCCATGCCCTGCGCGCCGGCGCCAGCGGCGAAAGCGCCAGCCGCGACGACCAGTGCCATGAGTGAGAGAGTGCGGTTCATAGGGCTCCTTGAAAAGTGTCTCCTCGAAGTAGAGCAGACATTGGCGAGGGCGCGCAATGCCCAGCTGAGCGGTCGGAAGGCGCCGCGCCAGGGTTACATCTTCGGGCCGGCCTCGATGAGGTGGAACTGATCCTGGCGTTTAAGAATCCAGTCCCAGGAGCCGTCCGGCAGGAGCGCGGCGTCTTCCTCGAGCGCGAAGCGCACTTCCTGGCCGCCCCACTCGGGCACCTTGTGCGTGGCGTTCAGTTCAATCGAATGCCAGGTGTTGGGCCGGAACTGGTAGTCGCCGCGCACCGGCACCCCTTCCTGGTAGTCGGTCATGCCGATCGGCGGCCCGGCGGCGTGGCCGTGGTAGCCGATGGCGTGGCAGTAGATCGACGGCACCAGCCCTTCCTTCACCGCCTGCATGCGCGCGTCGCGCAGCGCCTGGTTGCCGCTGCGGCCGACCACGGCGTGCTGCATCGTCAGATCCTGCAGGCGATTGGCCGCTTTGAGACCGGCCTTCAGCCCGGCCGGCGCGTCGGCTTCTCCGGGCTTGAGCACGTAGGCCAGATGCTGCGTGTCGGTCGACAGGCCGAGATACACCAGGCCGAAGTCGGTGTGGAGCATGTCGCCGGGACGGATCACCTGATCGTCCTTGGCCCCGCCCTGCCGCCAGATGGTCACCGACGGGTGGAACCACTTGCCCAGGCCCATCTCGACGACGCGCTGCCGCATCCACCACACGACGTCCTCGGTCGTGGTCTTGCCGGGCGTGATGACCCGGTTCGAGAACGCCTCGCCGATCACCAGGTGGGCCACCTGCATGACGTGGCGGTAGGCGTCGAGCTCTTCGGGGAGCTTGTGTTCGAGCCAGCCCACGGCCAGCATCTCGGCGCTCTTGGTGCGCGCCGCGTACTTCTCGCCGAGCGCCTGCATTCAACTGCTTCTTCTCGTTGGCGGTGAGCCCGTCGGCGTGGTTCCACGCTTCCGACTCGTTGATGCCGATGACCTTGGGATCCTTCTGTTCAACCAGCGTGCGCAGCCCCTGCCACTGGCCGTCGTTGGTGGTCTGGATGACGGTGTAGAGGCGGTCGTAGTCGCGGCCAATGGAATAGCGCTCGACCGGCTGGCCGCCGCCCGGATTGACGAAGACCAGGATGGTGCGCCGCCGCGACGAGTAGGTGGTGGCCGGGGCCATCGAGCGGAAGACCGGGTCGTCGTTGTACTCGCGCGACACGACAATCCACATGTCGATGTTCTCGCGGCTCATCAGCATCGGCATCACGGTGTCGAAGCGCTTGACGATCCACGCGCGCTGGATGGGCGCCTGCTCGCGCTGGGTCAGCACGCGCTGCGTGGGGTCGGGATACGGCCCCTGCGCGGACAGCGGGACGACGGCGGCGAGGGACAGCGTCAGGGCAGCGCAGGCGGCGGCGCGACGGAAATGGTTCGGTTCGACAAACATGCCGAGCAGTGTAGATCAGCCCGTCGCCCAGGGTGGTGGGCGTCGCCACCGGACCGGCCGCGGCGCCGATTGCCGGGATCCTCGCAAATCTGCTCACTGGACGCGCCGTCGCCCGCCGCGGCAGGCCGGGGCAAGCGTAGGATAAAGAGCTGTGTTTCCGCTCCGGAAGGACTCCGATGCTCGCCACCGCCGTCCGTTCACTGCGCACGATGCTGTGCGCCTGTTCGATTGTCTGCGTCACTGCCGCGGCCGCCGCGTCCGCCACCCTGCCCCCCGGATTCACTGAGAGCGCGCTGGCGCCGGCCGGGAGCCTGCCCAACGGCACCGCCATGCAGTTTGCCCCCGACGGGCGCTTGTTCGTGTGCCAGCAGTCCGGTCAGTTGCGCGTGATCGAGAACGGCGTGCTGCAGACGGCTCCGTTCCTGACCGTGAACGTGGATGCCAACGGCGAGCGCGGCCTGCTCGGGGTGACCTTCGATCCCAACTTCGCGTCGAACCAGTTCGTCTACGTCTACTACACGGTGCCGACGGCGCCGGTCCACAACCGCATCAGCCGCTTCACCGCCAACGGCAACGTCGCCGTGTCCGGCAGCGAGGTGGTGATCATGGACCTCGACCCCCTGAGCGGCAGTCCGTACCACAACGGCGGGGCCCTGTCCTTCGGCCTCGACGGCAAGCTCTACGTGGCCGTGGGCGACGACTTCACCCGCGCCAACGCGCAGACGCTGGCGAACCGCTTCGGCAAGATGCTGCGCCTCAACGCCGACGGATCGATTCCGAGCGACAACCCGGCCAGCTTTCCCGGCGTGGCCGGCACGACCTCGGGAGTGAACCGCGCCATCTGGGCCATCGGGCTGCGCAATCCCTTCACCTTTGCCCTGAACGCCGGCCCGGGCGCTCCGGCGCCAACGATGCTCATCAACGACGTCGGCGAGGCGTCGTTCGAGGAGATCAACGACGGGGTGGCCGGCGTCAACTACGGCTGGCCGGCCACGGAAGGCCCCACGGGCAACGCGACCTACCACAGCCCGCGCTACGCCTACGGCCACAACAGCGGGGCGCCGACCGGATGCGCCATCACCGGGGGGGCGTTCTACAATCCCGCCGCGGTCACCTTTCCGTCCGACTATCTCCACGACTACTTCTTCGCCGATTACTGCAGCAGCTGGATCCAGCGGCTCGATACCGCGACCAACACCGTGGTGGGGTTCGCCACCGGCGGCGGCAACCCCGTCGACCTCGAGGTCGGGGAGGACGGCGCCCTCTATTACCTGTCGCGCGCCAGCGGCACGGTGTTCATGGTGCAGGCCGGCGCCGTCGCGCCCAGCATCGCGAGCCATCCCGCCAATCGCACCGTGGCCGCGGGGCAATCGGCCACCTTCACCGTGACGGTCACCGGCACCACGCCCTTTACCTATCGTTGGCAGCGTGACGGCGTCGACATCCCTGGCACCGCCGGCGCCGCCTCGAGCTACACCGTGGCCAGTGCCCAGCCCGCCGACAGCGGGGCTCTCTTTCGCGTGCGCGTGTCGAACTCGGTGGGCGCCGTGTTCAGCAATGCCGCCGTGCTCACCGTCACGAGCAACGTTCCGCCCGTGGCCACCATCACGACCCCGGCCGCCGGACTGCTCTACAACGGCGGCATGACCGTGGACTTCTCCGGCACCGGTACCGACTCCGACGGCACCCCGACGACGCTGCCGGCCAGTGCCTTCACCTGGCGCATCGACTTCCATCACGACACACACACTCATCCGGTGCTGCTGGCGACGTCGGGCATCACGGCGGGGAGCTTCGACGTGCCGGCGAGCGGCGAGACCGCGACCAACGTGTGGTACCGCATCCACCTGACGGTCACCGACTCGGGCGGCCTGACGCACAGCGTCCAACGCGACGTCTTCCCGCGCAAGATCTCGCTGACGCTGGACACCAGCCCGAGCGGCCTGCAGGTGCGGCTCGACGGCCAGACGGTCACGGCCCCGGCGACGGTCGAGAGTGTGGCCGGCATCGTCCGCACCATCGAGGCGCCGGCGCAGGCCGCGGCGGGCGTGACTCACGAGTGGGTCAGCTGGTCGGACGGCGGGGCGGCGACGCATGCCGTGGCGCCGGCCGTGAGCACCGCTTACACCGCCACGTTCCGAGCGCTGGTCGGGCCCACCATCACGGCTCATCCGGCGAGTCTCACCGTCGTCCCGGGGCAGCCGGCCACCTTCGCGGTGGCGGCCACGGGCACGGCGCCGTTCTCCTATCGCTGGCAGCGCAACGGCGTCGACATCCCCGGTGCCGCGTCGAACTACACCGTCTTCAACCCGCAGCTTGCCGACAGCGGGGCCCAGTTCCGCGTCGCGGTGTCGAACGTGGTGGGCGCCGTCTTCAGCAACCCGGCCGTGCTCACCGTCACGGCCGGCGTGCCGCCCGTGGCGGAGATCACCACTCCAGCGGCCGGGCAGCTCTATTCCGGCGGCACCACCGTGAATTTCGCCGGCACTGGCACCGATCCCGATGGCGTCCCGACGTCGCTTCCGGCCAGTGCCTTCACCTGGCGAGTCGACCTCCACTACGAGACCTACTCGTACACCGTCCTGCCCCCCACCACGGGCATCACCAGCGGCAGTTTCGACGTGCCGGCCATTGGCGAGACGTCGCCCAACGTGTGGTATCGCATCTACCTCACGGTCACCGATCCGGCCGGCCTGACGCATAGCGTCGAGCGCGACGTGTTCCCGCGCAAGGTCCGGATCACGCTGGATACCAGCCCGAGCGGACTGGAAGTGCGGATCGACGGCAAGGCAGTGGCGGCGCCGGCCTCGTTCGAGAGCGTCGCTGGCGTCGTCCGCACCCTCGAAGCGCCGGCGCAGACGGCGGCCGGAGCCGACTACCAGTGGACC
This sequence comes from uncultured Acidobacteriota bacterium, assembly GCA_963834325.1. GTDB lineage: Bacteria > Acidobacteriota > Vicinamibacteria > Vicinamibacterales > UBA2999 > CADEFD01. The sequence goes on along the minus strand of CAWIBL010000011.1, from coordinate 19,093 downwards.
GGGTGGTCGGACGGCGGCGCGGCGGCGCACGCCGTGATCCCGGCCGAGACGACCACCTTCGCCGCCACTTTTCAGGCGGTCACCGTGTCGGGGCCGCCGCCGGCCCCCGCGTCGTTTGCGGCGGCCGTCAACGGCGGCTCGGTGCAGCTGTCGTGGACCCGCAGCGCTCGCGCCCAGACCTACATCCTGGAAGCGGGCACCGCGGCCGGTCTGGCCGATTTGATTCGCCTTCCGCTCGGCGACGTGGCATCGGTCTCAGCCCTCGTGCCTCCCGGCACCTACTTCGTGCGCGTGCTGGCGGCCAACGCGGCGGGCACCAGCGAACCGTCAACGGAAGTGCGCGTCGAGGTCGTCACCACGGCGTCGTGCGTGACGGCGCCGCCGGCGCCTACCGGCTACACCGCGCAGACCGGCGGCCGGTTCCTGGGCCTGGCGTGGACGGCGTCGCCGGCGGCGACCGCCTACCTGCTCGAGGCTGCGCTCTCGAGTGGCGGCGCCAGCCTCGCGGTGGCCAATCTCGGCGCCGGCACGGCCTACCAGGGCGTGGCCCCGCCGGGCACCTATTACACGCGCCTGCTCGCCGCCAACGCCTGCGGCGTGAGCCCGCCGTCGGCCGAAGTGAAGGTCACCCTGATCTGCAGCCCCACCGCGGTGGTTCCCGCCCGCTTCGCGGTGAGCAGCGCCAACGGCGTCGCCACCCTCACGTGGTTGCCGCCGCTCGGCGCCACCGGCTATCGCCTGCAGGTTGGCGCGTCGCCCGGTGCCGCCGATCTGGCCGACGTGCCGGTCGGCACGGGCACGACCCTGCCGCTGAACCTGGCCGGCGTCCCGGCCGGCACCTACTACCTCCGGGTCACGGCCGAGAGCGCCTGCGGGGTGAGCGTGCCGTCAAACGAGGTGGCCCTCACGGTGCCGTAGGTCGGGGAAGCGGCACCGGGGCCGTTGACCTGGCCCTCGCCGCAGGCGCACACTCGTTCGAGGAGGGCGCCCATGCGCATCACGCCTGTTCTCGCCACCGCGCTGCTGGCCTGCACGGCGGCCATTGCCGCCGCGCAGACGCCTCCACCCAAGGTGCACTCGATCGACGAGACGGAGAGACTGGCCCGGCGGGCGCTGGCGGCCTCGCTCCGGGTGCCGCCCGAGGAGATCACGGTGGTGCAGCGCGAGGAGCGGCGGTGGCCCGACGCCGCCTTCGGGTGCGCGCCGCGCAAGGGCGTCTTCGAGCCGGTCCCGACCGACGGCTACGGGTTCACACTGACCCACGCGGGGAAACACTTCGACTACCGCGCCGACAAGTACGGCACGGTCCGGCGATGCCAGGCGGCCGCGCCCGGCCGCAAGGGCCGCCCGGCGCGCTGAGCGGCGGCGCACCGGCGCGCGAGCAACGCGCCCGCCCCGGACCGACCCGGGGCGGGCTGTCGCCGCGGATCTAGCGCAGCGGCTCGCGCACGAAGCAGCCGTCGGGATGCCGGCGGCCGGGGAGCGGACGCCGCGCCGCCGTCAGCGTCGGCGAGGCCGCGTTGATGTGGTTGGCGGCGGCCGACACCAGCGTGTAGACCAGGCGCGCGCTGGCCGCGGCGTTCTGGTAGTCCCAGTTGCGGAACGACGACTTGGCGCCGCGCGCCACCAGGTCGGCGGCCGCCAGCAGCAGGCGCACGCGGAACTTGTCGTGGCTGGCCTCGATGTCCCCGGCCAGGGCGTTGGCCAGGTTCAGGTAGCCGGCCGTCTCCCACCGCGCGGCGTTGTCCTTGTCGAAGCGGCCGAAGCCGTTGGCCAGGGCCATGTAGTGCATCACCGTCTGGCTCTCGTCGCCCGACCACGCGAACTCGAACGGCCCCGACGGGCCGAAGTCCAGGTCCAGTTCCGAGTCGTAGCCGTCGTGCGGATGCGACATCCCGATGTGGTGGCCGAACTCGTGCACGGCCGTGGAGGTGAAACCGAAGCCGGCCGCACGCACCGCCGGGTAGCCGAACATGAACACGTAGCTCTGCGTGCCGTCGATCCAGTTGTCGTCGGCGAACCCGAGCAGCCCGAACTGCGAGCCCATGCTGGCATCGGTGGCGCTGTAGGCGAAGATCTCACCCACGTAGTCCTTGCGGCCGTAGGACGGCACGTACTTCCCGAGATTCGCGTCGTAGTAGCAGAACAGCTGCGCGAACGGCGTGCCGTAGGCCGTCCAGCACTCGTTCGGGTCGAAGACGTTGCCGGTGAAGATGTCGAGCGCCTTCTTCGCGCCGGCGTCGATGGGCGCGGGGTTGTCCGACACGCCCACCGTCCACGGGTAATAGGGCTGGAACTTCCGCAGTTCGCGCTTCATGAAATCGGCATTGAAGTAGGTCAGGCCGTTGCTCGCGGCGTCCTCCTGCAGCATCGCGACGTGGGCCACCCTGGCCCCGCCCGCCCCGGGCGCGGTCACGAGCGGGTCGTAGAGCGGCGAGGTCGTGAACAGCAGATCGATGCCGACGAAGCGCGCCACCAGGCCGAGGTCCTGACTGAGCTGGGCCGGCGGGCGATAGCCGGGCGTGGCGTATTCCCAGATCGGCGGCATGTGGTACTGGCTCTGGTCGTCGTCGACGATCCAGTTGTTGGTCCACGACTCGGGCCCCGCCGACAGGTCGTAGAACCACGAGCGCGAGCTGGTGCCGCCCCAGGCAATCATCCGCCGCGAGCCGCGCGTGCCGAAGTTGACCTGGGTATCGGGGTCCACTTCGTCGGTCTTCGAGTAGACGTGGAAGCGGAAGTCCGAACGCCCATACCAGTTCACGAAGTAGATGGTGTAGCCGGAACGGCGGCCGCCGTCGTTGGCCTCGAGGTAGTGCTCGACTTTCGGCGCGTCGATGAACAGCACCGGGCCGGTGACGTCGAGCACGTTCTTGGTCTCGGCGTTATAGGCATCCTGGAACGCGGTGGGCGGCCCCTCGACGCCGGTGCGGGTCAGGAAGGCGAAGAAGCGCCGCTCGAAGGCGGCGTCGGTGAAATCGAACTTGTATTTGAACTTGTAGGACAGCCCCAGGTTGCGGCCGTCCAGTCCGTAAAACTGCGGATAGCGCACGACCGGGTCGTAGCCGGCGGGCAACACCGCCTTGAACGCCGCCAGGTCGATGTCGGCCCGCTCGTAGCCGATGAATACCACGTTGACCGGCACGGTCTTGGACAGCACTTCGAACTGCCCGGGGTTGAGGCCCGGGCCGCCGGCATGGGCGGCGCCGGCGCTGCCCAGCACCAGCACGAACACGCGCAGGAAGGGCCGGGCGAACTGACGAAGCTGGGTCATGGGGTCTCCTCCGGGCAACGGGCCGTAAACGGCCGTAGCTTGGGTCTCCACCTGGGGCGGTGTCAAGGCCGCCCACGCCTCACCATCTGGCACAAGTCCTGCTAGCCTGAGGAGACCGACATGATCTGGAGCGCCATTGTCGCGGCGGCCCTGCACGTCGCGACCGGATCCGTAGCCGCCGATGCCGATTCCGTGAGCGGCCGCTGCCGCGACGGCCGCGTCTGGACGACCTCGAGCGTCGAGCAGGGCCAGATGCTCGGCCTCATCAACCAGGTGCGCGCCGACGCCGGCCGCCCGCCGCTGCAGCGCCAGCCGGTGCTCGACCGCATGGCCCTGGCCCACGCCGTCGACATGGCGTGCCGCAACTACTTCGACCACAGCAACCCCGAACGGCAGCGCCTGCCGGACCGCCTGCAGCGGGTGAACGACGGGTCGCTGGCCGCGTGGGACCGGCTGGCCGAGGTGATCGGCACGAGCCCGACGCCGCGCCGTCAGCTGGATCGGTGGCTCGGCAGCCGTTCCCACAAGCGCGCGGTGCTCGAGGAGGAACACGACCTCGTCGGCGTCGGCGTCGTGCGCATCACCGGTTCCCGCTACCGCACCTACTGGACCGTCGAGTTCGCGGAAGAAGGACGCTAGGCGGGCCCGATCGACGCTCGCCTACGACGGCTGTCGCGCCGCGGCCACCAAGGCGGCCATCGGCACCACGGCGCCGTGCAGCGGCACGATCCGGTCCACCGCCAGCTTCAGCCGCTCGATGTGCCCGAGCAGGTTGGCGGCGTAGGGGTGATAGTTGCCGCCCGGGCTGAACGCGTCGACCTCGATGAGCAACCGTTCGTTGGGCAGGTAGGCCATCAGCATGGTGTCGCTGTGCGGGTTGCCGGCAAGGTGATAGAGCACGAGCGAACGGGTGCCGTCGCTGATGGTGCGCGTGTCGGTCACCGCTTCCACCGTCACCGGCCGCGGCGACGTCGACAACGCGTCGGGCAGGCGCGTGAACGGGCGCGCCGCCATGGCGCTCACGAAGTCCTCGTTGCCGGCGTGCGTGATCACCGTGAGCCCGCGCGCGATGGCCGCCCGCAGGCCGGACGAATGATCGAAGTGGTGGTGGGACATCACCAGGTGCGTGACCGGCGTCGCCGGCCGCAGCTCGCGGGCCCGGGCGATCACGGCCAGCGAGCGGGCCTCGCTCTGCGGCGCCTCGATGAGCACCATGTGGTCCTTGAAGGCCACCACCGCGCTGTGATGCGACTGCCCGGCCAGGACCCACACGCCGGGCGCCAGTTCATCGACCGTGACGTTGACGGCGGGCGGCCCGGGCACGGCCGCCGCGCGGGCTTCGGCCGGAGCCGCCAGGGTGTCCGGATTGCGCACCCGCGTGGTCACGGTGTACTCGCCGGTGGTGAAGTCGTCGACCTTGGTCGTGATGCGTGTGGGCAGGCGCAGCCCGTCGTTCTCGGCGTAGTCGGCAAAGGTCGTCGTCAGTATGCACATCGCCGAGGTTGGGGTGCGTGCCCGGCGACTCGATGCGCAGCGGCCGCTGCTCGGCGTCGACCACCAGCGTGATCGGGCCGGCGTTGGTCTGCATCAGGATGGCGTGCTGGCCGGCGCGGGCCAGGTCGTCGGGCACGGGCGCCGGCGTCAAGGTGGCGCCGTCCTCGAGCGCGAGGCGCAGCAGCGGCAGCGGATGGTGCAGGCGCTCGACCCGCCGTTCGGCCGCCACCGCCGCCGAGGTCCGGGCCGGCGTGCGGGAAGCGCCGGCGTTGTAGGCGATGTCGCCGTCGACGCCCTGCACCTGCGTCTGCGCCTGCGGCCCCTGGAAGTAGGCGAAGTTCGGCGTGCGCGTGAGGGTGGTGCGCATGCGCGGCGCCGCCGAGGTCGAGCGCCCGTTCGAAGGCGGTGACCGTGAAGGTCTGCTCGGCGAGCCCGGGGCGCAGATCCTGTCCGTGGTTGAACTGCCGGCCGGTGCCCTCGAGGACGATGGCGTCGGTGGCCGCAACCGCGCTGGAGCCCGCCGAGCGCCTCGGCCGCGTCGTGCACGAGCTGCTGCTCCGGGGTGAGCCGCTCGCAGGCGGCGCCGGCGGCCAGGACGAGCACGAGCGTGAGCATCAATCCGGAATGTCGGTGCATGGAATCCTCCCGCGACGTCTGCGCAGGATACCCGATGACTCACTCCGGACGCAGGGTGTGCAGCGGCCCCAGCCGGCACAGCTCCGGCCACGCCCGGCTGATCGCCGGCCACGACGAGGATGACGCCGATGCCGCCGCCGACCACCGACGCCACCGGGCCGAAGAGCGCCGCGGTGGCGCCACTCTCGAACGCGCCGAACTCGTTCGAGAAGCCGACGAAGACCGACTTGATGGCCGAGACGCGGCCGCGCAGCTCGTCGGGCGTGATGATCTGCTCGAGCGTGAGCCGGATGACCACGCTGATCGAGTCGCACACGCCGGTGGCGAAGAGGCAGGCGAGCGACAGCCCGAAGTCGCGCGACAGCCCGAGCCCGATGGTGGCCAGGCCGTAGCCCACCACCGCCGTGATCAGGACCCGTCCGGGACGCGGCCACGGCGGCAGGCGCGTCTGCAGCAGGGCCGTCAGCATGGCGCCCACGGCCGGCGCCGCCCGCAGCCAGCCGAGGCCCACCGGGCCGACCTGCAGCACGTCCTTGGCGAAGATCGGCAGCAGCGCCGTGGCGCCGCCGAGCAGCACGGCAAAGAGGTCGAGGGTGATGGCCGCCAGGTAGATCGGCGTGCGGCGCACGAAGCGGAAGCCGTCGAAAGCGCTGCCCCAGCCGGCGGTGCGCGCCGAGGGCAGCGGGTGCACCTCGGGCAGGCGCATCAGTTGCGACACGAAGAGCACCTGGCCGCCGGCGGCAACGGCCAGGGCGGCGGTGGCCGAGCCGGTGATGCCGATGAGCGCGCCGGCCAGCGCCGGCCCGGTCACCGCGGCCAGTTGGAAGCTGGACGCAATCCAGGCGTTGGCGTTGGCGAACTCGGCCGGGGCGAGCAGGCGCGGCAGCATCGTCTGCACGGCCGGCACGGCAAACGCGCGCCCGGCGCCGATGAGCGCCAGCAGCACGTAGAACGCCGACACGCCGGCGCCGCGCGCCGTCAGGTAGGCGAGGCCCAGCGTGGCCGCGGCGATGGCCGCATGGGCCACGGCGGCCACGCGCCGGCGCGGCAGGCGGTCGGCGGCGGTGCCGGTGACCGGCATCAGCAGGAACACCGGGATGACCTCGACGGCGCCGACGAGCCCGAGCGCCCACGCGCTGGCCGTGAGCTCGTAGAGATGCCAGCCGACCGACACCGACAGCATCTGCAAGGGAGCGGGACGTTAAAGGAAACGAAGAAAGAGGAGTCGATCTATACCTGCTTGCGAAATCAATTCGCCCATCCGGAAGGTCGAAAGGAGCCATTAGAAAAAATCGAAGAAGGCATGACGCAGAACCTGAGCGGTCTCGCTCGGCTCGTCAAACGGGCCATTGAACTCGCTCTTTAGCAGCTCTCATACGCATCCTAACTTGGATTGACACGTCGCCATCTCTGGAAGCCTTTTCGTAAGAATCAATTACGTCCGACGTCGCGCACTACTTTGAACTGGAATGCGTATCAGAAGACGCTTCGATCGAGGTTCCTGTTGGCGACCGGCAGGCCGCGCAGTTCGTGGTGTCCAGTGGTCGCATTGCGAGACACCGGGCTTAAACGACGCCGGAGACCGAGAGTTCAGACGAGCCCGAGCCGACGCGCTGATTCGTGCGGTGGCGTCCACGCAAACCGATCGCCACACGGGCTGTGATAGAGCTGGCCGTTCTTGGGGACGCCGAAGACGGGGACAGGGTCCGCGCCGTCGGTCACTCTCCGTGTCGTCGTCGACCAGTGGCCGCGGAAAACCCCACGGGCAACCCGCACAACACTCGCGGGGTGCGGCCGGAGGATCGATGTCATCGACGGATGGACGCTGCGAATGTCGAGCGTGCCTCGTGTAATTGGGCCGTCAACACATCAGTCGATTCACGGGACTTCGGAATCGTGACGCCCCGATAACTGTGCGGCAGCAGGGCGATCGCAAAGGGACTGTCCGCCCCTTCGCAGGCCGCGATCAAATGACAGTAAGCCGCCATGCGCGTCCGATGCTTCGGAAAGATCGACGACGTCGCATCAGTCGCTTCCGGCGACAGTTTGAAAACGGGAATGACGGTCGAGCCCTTCCGCAGCACTCGCCAGGGACGTCCCGCCAGTTGCAGTTCTTCATCCCGATACGGTTCCTGGGGACGGACGCTGATCCAATCCGCATTCAGCAGATCCCACCAGTCGACCTCCTGACTGTGCTCGGCGTCCAGTACGACGTCCTGGCGCGGCCGCGAGCGGATGTCGGCCCGTTGTTCGATGAGCTCCAGCACCCGTCGAACACGGCGTCCGAGCGGCTGTGCCAGAGCGAGCACGGCGACGGCCGACAGCAACAGCAGGACATTCTGCCAAAACCAGAGGCTGGCCAAGATGGCCGCCAGAGGGAGCACTCCGATGCCGACGAGCATCCACAGGCGGTTGAGGTTCCGGTCGAGCGCCCGGTCCAGGTCTTCTAGCGTGTAGGGCAACGAGAAATCGAGATTGAGCCGCTCCGGTTCCTCCTCGTCCTCGTTGCGAGTTGCGTCTCAACCGCCAGGACGCCGGCACGCAGGGCAGAACACAGACTCGGTGAGTTGCGAGACGCTGAGCCAGTGCGGCGTCGTGGCCGCTGCGGACTCGGGGAGACCGCGGAGGCATTTCCCTCATGCGGTCCACCGCTTCAGGACGGACTGCACTTCGGCAATCGTTCGCGGCCGATTGCTGCGGGCGACCGAGACGCACGCCAGGGCCAGAGTCCGGATCGACTTCGGCAGATCGGGCAGGGCCATCACCGCCGGTTCCTCTTCCCCCTTCGCCGGCAGGGCACCGCACAACCCATGGACCAGGATGCGCCCCCAACTGTAAATGTCCGCCCGAGCATCGATGGGGGCGTCTCCGTCGACGTCGGGGGCTCGGTAGAGATCGTTCGGCCAGCGGCCGGAAGGCCGGACGGTGGGTGCGCCTTCCGTCAACTTGGCCAGTTCAAAGTCGGTCAGGACGGCCGCCTGATCCGACTCGCGAATGGTGATGTACCGTGGCGCCAGCTCGCGGCGGATGACCCCCGCGTGATGCAGGGCCGCCAGAGCGACCAACACCTGAGACATCCAGGAATTCAGCCGCGTTCTGGTGAATGAACCGTCATCCAAGAGCGGCTTGCAGCGTCCGGCCCTCGATCCAGTCATCGATCACCCACCACCAGGCCGCCTGGTCCCACGCCTGGGCACTCCGGTTCTGCGCGATGTGCGGATGTGGTCCCACCTTGTCGCAGACGCGGCAGTGTCGCGTCAGGTGTTCCAGCGAACGGGTCCGGTCCTTGGACGAGAGTTGCTGCAGGTCGTAGCACTTGCCTCGACCAAATCGCTCGCGAACGTCGCGGTGGCGGAGTTTCCAGACGTCGTAGCGTAACCCGTTGGACGCCTGCTCGGTGAGATCCAGGCATTCCAGCACGTCCCACTCGCCGACGCGGGCGAAGAAATCGAGCGGCGTTCCCCAGGTGCTGGGTGGACCAATCTCGGGCAACAGGTCCGGATGCAGGACGGCGACCAGATTGGCGGCCCCTAAAAAGTCCGCGACGATCTTTGCGCTGCGGACAAACACCTTCTCCCCCGCCAACGCCGCTTTGACCCGACGTTTGTCCAACGTGGCATCACCCTGATCCAGATTCTCGGTCGCCAGCGCGGCATAGATGTCGTCGAGCGGAATTCCCTTCAGCAGGCGCAGATATTCCAGTTTCTTCGGATCGAGCCGAACGTAACGCCGGTCCATAAACCCGTCCGCTGGTTCCGACTGTCGTAATGGGGATCTGTCTGACCTGAGCTGAACTCGAACTCGACTCTATCGGCTCTCGGTGGCAGGGGCGACTCCTGCCGCCTGGCGGCCGATCCAGGTGCGGAGGCTTCGTCGTCCTTCATCCGTCGGGCTCGCCCCGTGAGGCCGGCAGGCCCTTGGCCCGATGGGGAAGGATGACGAAGCCTCGTCGGAGGACTCATTTCTGCTCCTCGGCTCCCCGGTGGGGCTTTGTTGTTCGATTCCGGAGGGCCTCGTCACCCCACCCGCGTGCGCTGACCGTCCGCAGAATGCCTGCAGAACGAACTGTTGATGGTTCCCGTTGCGGTCTCCACTAGAGGCGACGACGCCGGTGAGTGCGTCGCGACTGTAAAGGACGCCACCGCATGCCGACACCACCGACTGATCGCGACTGGTATTTCGTCTGTGCTCGTTGCGAGTGCAAGTTCTTCCATCACGCCGCATCCATCGACTGCCCGCGCTGCGGTCAGTCCTTGACCTCTTATGAGCAGCTGACTCCGCCCTGGCGTCCGCGGCTATTCAAGGTGGACGAAGCGGCGAAGCGTTTGGCGATCAGTCCCAGCAAGGTGTACCAGCTCGTGCAGTCGGGCGCGCCTGCCGCATCACCGGATCGATGGGACGATCCGAATCAGCGAAACACAACTGGCGGAGTACCTCGATACGACCCGGCGGGAACGGCAGGACGCATCGCCACCGGCGATCCCGTCCCAGCGTCCCCGCCTGCGTTTTATCCGTCTCTGAACCGCCGCTGGGAACGGGCCATTCAGCCTTGGGCAGCCCGTTTGGCCTGCTGCAGCATGTGCACCGGATTGAGAGCGACGTGCTGATAGACCCGACTCAGCGTCGAGGGATCACTGTGCCCCATCAAGATGGCGACTGTCAGGGGATCGACATCGCACTGCAGCGCCGGCGTGGCCCACGTATGCCGGAGGGCATACAGCGAGTAGCGAGGGACTTGCTCCTTACACAGCCGGGCCAAGGCTTTGCGGCGGGCTTCCTCTTTCAACTTCCGCGGCGTCTTCGCAATCTTTTGACCGGCAATGACATGATCCGAATTGAGAGACGGCATCAGCTGGGCGATCACTCGTTGCACGGCCTTTTCTGCGTCTGGCGTCAACGTCTGAAACAGCCTGGTCCGCAGGCGGTCAAACGCGCAGTTGACGGCGTCGGTAGACCACCGGTTTCCAGCACTGTTCCGGAACAGGGGGCCAGTGGGGAACTGCTGCATGCGACGCCGGGTAATCTCCAGAGCCGTTTCCGACAAGTAAATCACCCGGGGCTCGCGCTTGCCTTTCGATTCGGACTTCGGAAACACCCAACGTTGGTGTCGGAGCTCAACATGTCGCGCCTCGACGCGCAGCGACTCCTGCGGGCGGCAGCCGGTTTCCCAAGTGGCGACCACCAAGTCACGAAAGGAGGCGTCGCTGATCGCGGCAAGCAGGCGCTCATACTCCTCGACGGTGACGAAGGTCTCTTTTCGATCCGCCCCCGGAACTTCCAGTTGCTCGATCGGGCTGGTGGGCAGATAGCCCTGTTGCACAGCCCATTTGCAGCAGCGTTTGACGGTCCGTACGTAATTCCGCTTCGACGTGCGGCCGAGCCGCGGATAGCTGTCGACCCACTGCTGAACATGAAACGGTTTGAGGTCATTGATCTTCAGATCGGGGTAGCGCTGACAGAAGCGCTCCAGCCGGTAGCGATACCACTCGAAGGTATCGGGGGCGCGGTGCTGCTTGGCCCAGTAGAGAAATGCGTCGGCCAGCTCGGCGACCGACCCCGGCGTGATGACTTTCGCAGTGGGCTGGCGCATCAGTTCGTGATAGCGGCAGAAGGCCGCGACGCGGTCTGGGCCCAGTTTGAGCTGCTTGCCGTCGACCTGAACGTACCAGGCGCGACGGGACTTCTTAAAGAACGGCTTGGGGAAATGGGGCACAGCGAACCCTCCAGTCTGAACCTAAAAGGAACAACCAGAGGCGACCGAAAGGCTCGCTTCGCAGCTCCGTCCGGCGGTAACCGGGCGGGGCTGTTTCCACTACATGTCGTTCAAGTTCTCGGACAACTTCTCGGACAGCGGCATGTTTGGCAGGAGATCGATTGTTGTAAGTCGTTGTCCTGCATAGTACACCCGGAGGGATTCGAACCCCCAACCCTCGGTTCCGAAGACCGATGCTCTATCCAGTTGAGCTACGGGTGCGTGTGATCCACGGTGAGACATCAGCGTCGCCGTGAGGTTCACTGAGTATCACGGGACAAGGCGGCGGCTTCAAGTCGCTTCATTGCAGACGTCTTCCAAACGAACACGGGCGTCGAAAGCCGTGTCCAAGTCTGCGGAACGCATTGCCCTTGTGGCCTCGCTCGACTTAAGTAAACTTCGCGAGGCTGCGCGATCTGCAGTAGCTGGATTTGGAAGAGCGCAGTCGCAATACCCGGTGGTGTAACGGTAGCACAACAGATTTTGGTTCTGTTTGTCGAGGTTCAAATCCTCGCCGGGTAACTGACGCGGCTCGCGAGCGGGCCGGCTCAATTGTGAGAGTGCGATGCGGGCGGTGGTTCAGCGAGTGTCGTCCGCGAGCGTGACCGTCGCGGGCGATGTGACAGGGCAGATTGGGCGCGGGTTTCTGGTGCTGCTCGGGATTTCCGCCGACGATGGGCAGGAGGATCTGATCTACCTGGCCCAGAAAGTCATCGGGCTCAGGGTCTTCGAGGACGCCGAAGGCAAGATGAATCTCTCGCTGGCGGAAGTCGGCGGCGCGATGCTGGTCGTGAGCCAGTTCACGTTGTACGGAGACTGCCGAAAGGGGCGACGGCCGAGCTTTATCGATGCCGCCAGGCCGGAAATTGCAGAGCCGCTGTACCGGGCGTTTGTCGCCGAGGTGAAAGGGCAGGGGATTGCCGTCGAGACAGGAAAGTTTCAGGCAGAGATGCAGGTTTCGCTTGTGAATGACGGCCCGGTGACACTGCTGGTCGATAGCCGAAAGCAATTCTAAACGGTCGGGAGCAGTGCGATGAAACGCGAGTTTGCGAGTGGCCGTCGCCCCCGCTCGCAAGTCCTGCGTCATTGGGCGCTCTGCGTTCTGATGCTCTTGCAGGCAGGCTGCAGCAAGAAATCAGAGAAAGGCCTGGTCCTTGTCGCGTCGTCGGTCACGGCGCCGCCGATCTTAAGAAGCGAGGCGGAACAAGTCGTCATCCCGGTTCGCATCGATGCTCCGGTCCAATTCGAGAACCGCAGCGGTGTCGAGCAGTACGTGACGATCGCGAAGACCGGGTGCTCCTGCTACGGCATGGCAACTGTTGACTCCGTTCTAAAGCCTGGCGAGCGGGTGAAGGTGCTGGCCGGAGAATCCAAGAGCCTGTTTTTCGTCGCGAAAGAGCTCAATGCCGAGGCCGAGCAGGCATTCAGGGTCGGCCTTTATGTGGGAGGCTCCCCTGACGGCTCGGCCACCGCCGACAACGAGGAGCTCCGGGCCGATTGCTCGATGAAGATCGTCCCGGATCTCGTCGTGGAGCCGGCATCCATTGTCGTGGATGTTTCTGGCGAGGAGGAACGAACGAGGATGGATCCGAAGGTCTATCCACTCAAGGTCACTCGCGTGACTCGGGGAAGGCCAGTTGAACGAACGGGGCCTAATCTGTTCATGGCGCCGCAGCTTCTCGAGGCGCAACCGTTTCAATTGGAGAAACCGCCGGAGGAGATCGCACCTGGACTTTGGCGAACGATGTGGAAGACCTCGGTAGAGTTGAAGTCGCTGCCGGACGAAGTTCACGAGAACGGCGGACGGTTCACCTTCGACGTCGAGTTCCCCGAAGCCGGAAATCCCCCACCGAAAAAACCAGGCAGCCTGCGAGATGCGACACTGCCGACGGTCCTGGATGTCGTGAGCAGCGTTGCGCCGCGCCGAGTTTCAGGTCAACTCATCGTCCGGCGATCAAAAGGGATCATCGCTCCCGCGCAGCTGCATTTCGGGGTCATCACTATGGGATCGGAATCGCGGACCCGCCGGCTGATTATGACGGCGGCCGATCACCGGCCGTTCCAAGTCACAGTCGGGGATGTTCCAGGCCGGTTCGAGGCCGACGTCGATTCGTCCGAACCGGCCGCGCAGCAATGGGCGACGGTGACGTTCACTCCTGATGCCGCTGGAGACATCGAAGGCGTGCTCACGCTGAAAACCTCGCACCCGGACCAACGAGAGTTACTGATCAAGCTGAAGGCGCGCGTGCAGTGACCCTGGGGCTCGGCGAGCCGCTCGATTCGCTGACGCGAGGTTCCTGAACGTGAGAAAGACTGGGGGTCATTTGGGTTTCGGTTGTCGGCTCAGGCGCAGATTGACAAGATTCCGCGACCGCGCGAGGACTCGCAGCTTCGCACGGCAACTCGTCCACGCGTGTTCTGCGCTCCGGATCCCGTATGACCGAGCCGAAGAAGCTGACAACAGCTGAAATCCTCGCGTTGGCCCGCCAGAAGAAGGCGGGCGGCGGGGATGCGCCGCCGGCACCTGCTGAATCGACACCTGCCCCCGCTCCTGAAGCGGCCGCAGAGGCTCCTGCCGCTCCCGCGGATAAGCCCAAGTCGACAGCCGATATTCTCGCTGCCGCCAGGGCCGCTAAGGGGGCAGGCCCGGCCGCTGAAGCCGCAAAACCGAAGGGGACCTCCGACATTCTCGCGGCGGCACGAGCCGCCGGTTCGGGAGCCGGAGCAGCAAAGCCCACATCAACGGCCGACATTCTTGCCGCAGCCCGGGCCGCCAAGGCCACTGGCGGCGGCGAACTTCGCCAGCCGCCGCTACGGCCGCGAAGGCGGCTGTTCCTGCAGAGATCGCTGCGCTGCCGGCAGGCGAGAAGCCGTCGGTTGAACAGATGCTCAAGGCGGTTCGTGCCGGCAAGCCGGCGGAAGCCGCAAAGCCCAAGCTGCCCGTGAAGGCGTCAACGGCGAAAGCGAACGTCGAGTCACGGCGGTCGTTCTTCGATACGGTTCTGTCGCCGTTCTACCTGGGCTTCGGTGTTCTCGCCGCCTGGGGTGGCCTCAGCGGCCTTGCCATGGCCCGGTTCATGATGCCGAATACGGTGCTTGAACTGCCGAGCAAGTTCAAAGTCGGTTCGACCGGCGACTATCCCCTGGGAACCGTCTCCGAGAAGTACAAGGCCAGCCGCGGAGTGTGGATCGTCCACACCGACAGCTACGATGGCCGGAATATCCTTTACGCACTTTCTTCCGTCTGCACGCACCTGGGCTGCACGCCGAACTGGCTCGAAGGCGAGCAGAAATTCAAGTGCCCCTGCCACGGCTCGGGCTTCTACATCACCGGCATCAACTTCGAAGGCCCGGCCCCGCGTCCGCTGGAGCGGGTCGGGCTGCGAGTCGCCGAAGACGGCAGCTCGAAGTCGACAAGAGCGTGAAGTTCCAGGAAGAAATGGGGCAGTGGAGCGACGACAAGTCGTTCGTGCAGATTACCTAGCCTGAGGATGCGAAGGGGGAAGGGGCCAGGGCGGGTTTCCGCTTGGCGTCAGCTCCCGGGACTGCGGTGAGACTGAGGACGCGGACACCGAGATCAACAGCCCATGTCTGTCGGCGACTACATTCGCGACTCGCAGATCTGGAAGAGCATCTTCCGGCATCCGGCGCCGTACGACCGCCGGAACCGCGTCGTCGTGATGCTGACCAACTTCTTCCTGCACCTGCACCCGGTCTCGGTGAAGCAGCAGGGCATCGCCCTCTCCTACACCTGGTGCATGGGCGGGATCACGTTCTTCCTGTTCCTGGTCGAGACGGTCACCGGCGTGCTGCTGATGTTCTACTACCGCCCGACGCTGGAGTGGGCGTTCAACGACATCCTCGCCCTGCGCGACGTCACGACGCTCGGCATCATGCGCGAAATCCATCGCTGGGGGGCCCACGCGATGGTGATCACCGTCTGGCTCCACATGTATCGCGTCTTTCTCACCGGCAGTTACAAGCCGCCGCGCGAGTTCAACTGGGTCATCGGCGTGTCTGCTGCTGGTGCTGACGCTGCTGCTGTCGTTCACCGGCTATCTGCTGCCGTGGGATCAGCTGGCGATCTGGGCCATCACCGTCGGTTCGAACATGGCCCGCGCCACGCCGTTCCTGGGACATGAAGGCCCCGGGGCTCAGTTGCTGAACATCGGTGGGTTCGACCTGATCACCAACGCCAGCGATGCCCGCTTCCTGCTGCTGGGCGGCCGGTTCGTCGGTGAAGCGACGCTGAATCGGTTCTACATTCTGCACTGCGTGGCGATCCCGCTGGTCGTGTCGCTGCTGATCGCGATCCACTTCTGGCGCGTCCGCAAGGACGGCGGCATCAGCCAGCCGCTGTAGACTGAGAGTTGTCTGATGATCGTCGCCGGTCCGGTGAGAGCGCGCCAGGCATGTTCGGAACGTCGCCGAAGACGATCAGCCTAAGCATGCCATGGATCGCATCATCCCGATCTGACGCCGGCCGTCATCCACGGCCTGGGGTGGCTCTACCTGCTGCTGTTCGTGCATGAACGTCGGCGTGGACGGTGCGCAGCTACCGGCAGGATGGCACGTTCGAATCCGCGTGGGCTTCGAGCATCTGCCTGAGGCGATGTTCTGGGCGATCACTCGGGCCTGCTGGTCATGGTCGCCGCGTCGCACCTCGACGGCGATCCGACCAGTCCGGACAGCTTCGTGCATCCGGATGCCGGAGTGCGTTCAAGACCGGTCGTCGACGTCGATCGCCGAACCCGATCAGTTACTTCGCGCTGTCGATCGCTGCTGTTCGCTGCGTGATCGTCGGCTGCGGCAAGTGGCTGGTGCAGCCGACCGTCGGCTGGATGCTGCTGAACCTGTCGATGTCTGTTCCTCGGCCTGAGCATGACCGACTACGACTTCCGGCAGATCGTCGGCAAGCCCGACAACGTGCCGATCGTGGCGATGCTGTTCATCGTCGGCTTCTTCACCTGGCTGTACTTCCGCCGGGCCGTCGACAACGACGAGCGGATCGCCGCGGGCCGGCCGCTGTCGAGCAGGAAGAGCAACGAGAAGGTCCTGGTGTGGCCGGACCTGGTCTACACCGAACTGATCTGCATGGTCGCTGCTGACGGCCGTGCTGATCGTCTGGGGCGTCGCTGCTGCAGGCGCCGCTGGAAGAGCCGGCCTCGGCGGTCGAAGACGCCGAACCCGTCGAAGGCCCCGTGGTACTTCCTCGGTCTGCAGGAAATGCTCGTCTACTACGATCCCTGGATGGCCGGCGTCGTGCTGCCGAGCATGATCCTCGTGCGGGCTGATGGCCATTCCCTACATCGACTTCAACAAGCTGGGCAACGGCTACTACACGTTCAACGAGCGCAAGTTCGCGATCATCACGTTCCTGTTCGGCTTCCTGCCGCTGTGGGTCGGGATGATCGTGCTGGGACGTTCCTGCGCGGTCCGAACTGGAACTTCTTCGGCATCTACGAGTACTGGGACGTCCACAAGCTGGAAGTGCTGAACAACGTCAACCTGTCGGACATGGTCTGGATCGACTGGGCTCGGACAGTCGCTGCCGAGTCCGCCGAGCGACATCGACGATGCTGCAGGGAATCGGCGCAATTCTGATGCGGGAATTGCTCGGCATTGCCGCTGGTGCTGGCTACCTGCTGCGTGCTCCCGCCGCTGATGGCGGTGACGATCTTCCGCAAGATCTTCGTCCGGATGGGCTTCATGCGGTACATGGTGTTCGCGAACCTGGTGCTGTTCATGGCGTCCCTGCCGATCAAGATGGTGCTGCGCTGGTCGTTCAACCTGAAGTACATCGTCGCGATCCCGGAGTGGTTCTTTAACATCTGAAGGGCTGAAAGCGTCTCCCCATGCCTGCCACGGAACAATTCTGGCGACCGCTGTCGACGATGCACCGCATCTTCGCGTGGAGCGCTGTCATCCTTCTGGCGGCCACCTTCCTAATGATGGCCAAGGATGAGTCGCGCGACTGGAAGTCGTATCAGTCGAAAGCCGACGATCTCAAAGTCGAACAGCTCGAGAGCCAGCTGAAGCCGTATCAGGCGGCCGAATACAAGCAGGCCGAGAACGAAAAGATCGCAGCCGTCGAAGCCGCCCAGAAGACGCTCGACGACCCCAAGGTCCAGGAACGCATCGCTGACCTCGATCGCCGGCGCCGCGACCTTCAGGGGCAGGTTGATCTCGTTTCACGAGATACGAAATTCAAGAACGCCGAGCGCGATGTCGAACGTGCCAATTTCGACCTGAACGTTCGTGATGCGAAGTCAAGCGCGATCCTGACGTCGCAACTCGACAAGTACGGGAAAGAGGCCGAACTGGCTACCGAGAATGCCCTGAAGCTGCAGGGCATTCAGGCAGAGCTGCGACTCGTCAAAGACGAGCTGACCGACATCTATGCCGACAAGACAGCAGCCGAGGCCGACCTGGCCAAGTTCCGCGGCGACCGTACGCGATTGTACGAGCAGCTTTACAAGCTCTCGCCCAACAGCGACTCGCTCCCCGATGACATCCGCAGTAAGTTCGCCGCCGCCAAGCGGTCGTTCAAGGAATGGCCGATTATCAACGGCTTCAATCCGCACCACGCAATCCAGTACGACTGGCCAAAAGAACTCGAGATTCAGCTCGGCATGGCCCGCGTTTCCCGCGTCGATCGCTGTCGCTCCTGCCACGTGAACATCAATGACTTCGGACCCGGCAATTTGCCGAGCTTCCCGAAGGACAAGTATCACGAACCGTTCACGTCACACCCGAACGCGGACCTGTTTATTTCAGCGGCCAGCCCGCATCCGATCGAGAAGTTCGGCTGCACGGTCTGCCATGACGGCGACGGATCAGGTACGAGCTTCCAGGCCGCCGAGCACACTCCCCGCGATCCTTCCCAGGCGACGGAATGGGCCGACAAGCACGGCTGGCACTCCAATCACTTCTGGGAATACCCGATGCAGTCGGGGCAGTTCATCGAATCGACCTGCCTCAAGTGCCACCACAGCGTCGTTGAGCTCGGTGTGAATCCGAAGTTCGGCGCAACGGCTCCCAAGCTGTTCGAAGGCTACGAGCTGATTAAGTCGTATGGCTGCTTCGGCTGCCACGAGATCAACGGCTACGACGGTACGCGTCCCATTGGCCCGGACATGCGTCTGGAGCCCAACACCGCGGCCGAGCTGGCTGCCATCGAGGCCGATCCGAACGCATCGCCTCCAGGTACGCTCCGCAAGGTCGGACCCTCACTGCGTCACGTTGGGTCGAAAGTGACCGACAACTTCATCTCGTACTGGACGGAGGATCCACAGCGGTTCCGCCCGTCGACGAAGATGCCCAAGTTCTTCCACCTTTCGAATCAGGAAGACCACCTGGCTGAAACTCTTCAGCCGGTTGAGCTCGCGGCGATTCAGGCGTATCTCGAAGCGAAGTCCGAGCCGATCGCTCTCCAGACTCCGGCCGAGGGCTATCAGCCAAACGTGGACCGCGGAAAGACCGCGTTCCAGCGTCGTGGTTGTCTGGCGTGCCACACCCGCGACGAGGAAGAGCTGAAGGACATCAAGGCCGATTTTGGCCCCAACATCACGAACATCAATCAGAAGCTGAAGCCTGGACAAGACGGCTTCCGCTGGTTGTACACGTGGCTCAAGAACCCCGAGCTGCATCATCCGCGGACGAAGATGCCGAACCTGTTCCTGAACCCGGAAACAGTGGGCGGCGAACAGGTTGATCCGGCGGCCGACATTGCGGCCTACCTCCTCGAGGGAGGCTCCAAGGAGTTCCCGAAGCAGGCGGTCGGCGGACCGTCGCTGGGTCTCGTCTACGACAACAACTTCACGGAGAAGAAGGCTGATTCGCTGCGGGCTCCGCATCGCGGTGTGCTCGTCGTCGAGGTGCTTCAGACCGGGGCCAGCTCGCGAGCTCTGTCGCTCGACGTCAATGGCAAGCCGCCG
>CAWIBL010000010.1:0-5441 GCA_963834325.1 uncultured Acidobacteriota bacterium | reverse complement strand
CCCGGCGTGTGGACGACGGTGTGGCCGGCGCTTCAGCCCGCCACGGAAGCCTTCCTGGCCGATCTCGAGCGGTGCTCCGCGGCGCCCGGTCTGGCCGAGGCCGCCCTTGACGACCTACGGTCGCGCATCGGCGCGCTGGCGGGTGACACGGCGCCGTCTGGCTCGCGCCAATGATCTCGGCGATCATCATCTTCCTCAACGGTCTCCCCTACCTGGACGAGGCGATCGCCAGCGTCTTCGCGCAGACCCATGACGACTGGGAACTGCTGCTGGTCGACGACGGGTCCACCGATGGCAGCACCGAGGTGGCGCGCGGGTGGGCGGCGCGCCATCCCGGCCGCGTCCGCTACTTCGAGCACGACGGCCATCGCAACCGCGGCATGAGCGCCTCGAGGAACGTCGGCTTCGCCCACGCGCGTGGCGTCTACGTGGCGCTGCTCGACGCCGACGACGTCTGGCTGCCCGAGAAGTTCGCCCGCAACGTGGCTCAGATGGCGGCGCATCCCGACGCCGGCATGTTGCTCGGCAAGACGGAGTACTGGCGCAGCTGGACCGGACGCGTCGAAGATGCCGGAGCCGACGACGTGCCCGAGCACGGCCTGGTCGCCGGCCGCATCTACCATCCGCCCGAGCTGTTCACGCTGCTCTACCCGGTGGGCCACCGCCCCGCCCCCTGCATCTGCAGCCTGCTCACGCGCCTCGACGCCGTCCGCCGCGTCGGCGGCTTCGAGGAAGCGTTCACCGGGTTCTACGAGGATCAGGCATTCCTGACCAAGATCTATCTCAGCACCCCCGTGCTGGTCGTCGACGACTGCCTCGATCGTTATCGCATCCATGGCGCGTCCTGCAGCGCGGTCGTGTCCGATGCCGGCACCTACGCGCGCTACCGCCAGCAGTACTTCGACTGGCTGGCCCGGTACCTCGCGACCAGTGACGCGATCGATGCGGCGGTCAAAGAGGCGGCACTGCGGGCGATGCCCGCGCCTGGCGATGGCGACGGCGCGGCCGCGACGTCGCGGTGGGTGCGGCTGTTCCGCGTGGCCGACGACAATGCCGCGGAGCTGACGGTCGATGCGGAGGACGGCGAGAAGGTGCGCATTGCCATCGCCAAGGCGCGAACCGCCGTCACCCACCACATTCAGTTGAATCTGTCCGGCCTGCCGCTCACCGCTGGTCGCCGCTACGAACTCGGCTTTCTGGCGCGGGCCGACCGCGACCGGGTGGCCTCGGTCGGCGTGGCCCTGGGGCACGAGCCGTGGACCAACGCGGGGTTGTACGAAGCGGTGACGCTGGACTCCGGCTGGCGCCGCTTCGTGCGCGAGTTCATCTCCACGACGACCGACCCCGACGCCCGGATTCACTTCGACCTGGGCGGCAGCGAGGTGTCCGTCGACCTCTCGGGGGTCACGCTCTTCGACCTGGAGCGCGGAACGGCCGTCCTGCCGGCGCAGCCAACGCCGGCCGAGCACGGGACGCCCGGCGGCGACGGACCGGTGGCCGTCGGCGCGGTCGACTTCGGTTCGCTGCGCCGCCTGACGCCGATCAGCCGTAACTTCGGTTTCGATCGCGGCCGGCCGGTGGACCGCCACTACATCGAGCGCTTTCTCGCCGCGCACAGCGCCGATATCCGGGGGCGCGTGCTGGAAGTGGGGGAGCGCACCTACACGCGTCGTTACGGCGGCGCCGGCGTCACTTCGAGCGACGTGCTGCACGTGAGCGCCGGCGCGCCCGAGGCGACGATCATCGCCGACCTGACCGATGCGGCCCACATCCCAGCGGCGAGCTTCGACTGCGTCATCCTCACGCAGACGCTGCAACTCATCTACGATACCCGCGCCGCGGTGGCGACTCTGGCGAGGATTCTGGCCCCGTCGGGCGTCGTCCTCGCCACCATGCCGGGAATCACGCAGATCCAGGATGGCGAATGGGGTGGCGTGTGGTGTTGGAGCTTCACGCCGCTGTCGGCCGGGCGGCTGTTTCGTGACGCCTTCGACGGCAGCGTCGAGGTCGGCGCGCACGGCAACGTCTTTTCGGCGGTGGCGTTCCTCCACGGCATCGCGGCCGAGGAACTGGCGCCGGCCGAACTCAATCGGACCGACGCTGGCTACCCCGTGACCATCACCGTCCGCGCCGCCAGGGCGGCGCGCTGAGAGCCACAACCGGCGGAGGGATCAGGAATGTCCGAAGACAACGCCGGCGCAACCGCGCCGGAGCAGAAGGCGATGCGGCTGCTGCGGGTCGCCGATGAGAATGACGCCCGCCTGGTGTTCCCGGCGGACAATCCCGACCTGGTGCGGGTGGACATCGCCTCGTGCGCCAACGACGTGGTCTACGACATCCAGTTGAGCCTGCCGCGGTATGTGGTGCGGGCCGGCGACCGCCTGTCGGTCAGCTTCCTGGCCCGCGCTGACCGGCCTCGCGGCCTGGTGGTGGGGTTCGCGCGCGGCCGGGCGCCGTGGAGCAACCTCGGCCTCTACGAACGAATCGCGCTGACCGAGGCGTGGCAGAGCCACGAGCACGAGTTCACGGTCACCGACGGTGAAGAAAACGCGCGCGTCCACTTCGATGCCGGCGGCCACGCCGCGTCGGTCGACGTGTCGTCGGTCGTGGTGCGCCACCTGAGCGAAGGCCGAATACTGCGCCAAAGCCTGCCAGCGCCTCGGGCCGGCCAGCCGCCCGCGTTGGCCCTGGAAGCGGAGCGCGAGATCCAGGCCGGCGAAGTCGCGTTCGGGTCGTTCCGCCGGGTGACCCCGATCAGTCAGGACTTCGGGCACGAGCGCGGGCGGCCTATCGACCGCTACTACATCGACGGCTTCCTCACCCGCCACACCGCCGACGTCCGTGGCCGCGTGCTGGAAGTGGGCGAGCGCGCCTATACCCGGCGGTTCGGCGGCGATCGCGTCACCGTGAGCGATGTGCTGCACGTCGTGCCCGGCGACCCCGAGGCGACGATCATCGCCGACCTGACCTCCGCCGAGCACATCCCGTCCGACTCGTTCGACTGCATCATCCTGACCCAGACCCTGCAGTTGATTTACGACGTCCGCGCCGCGGTGGCGACGCTGCACCGGATCCTGAAGCCGGGCGGTGTCGTGCTCGCCACCTTTCCCGGGATCAGCCAGACCTACGACACGGAGTGGGGCTTCACGTGGTGCTGGAGCTTCACCGAGGTGTCGGCCTCGCGCCTCTTCGGCGAAGCCTTCGGCCCCGGGGCGGTCGCGGTTGAATCGTTCGGCAACGTGCTTGCGGCCATGTGCTTCCTGCACGGCCTGTCCGTCTCGGAAGTGACGCCGCAGGAACTCGATTACCACGAGCCCGGGTATGCGGTGTCGGTGACGGTGCGGGCGCAGAAGGCGTGAGCGTGTCGCTGGGCGCACGGCCGGTCGTGCTGATGTACCACCGGGTGGCCGATCCGGCGATCGATCCCTGGAAGTTGAGCGTATCCCCGGCGCATTTCGAAGAGCAGGTGGAGGCGCTGCGCAGCTGCGCCGCGGTCGTGCCGCTGCGGCGACTCCTCGAGGGGAGCCCAGGGGCGGGTGCGGCCCGGACCGCGGTGGCAGTGACCTTCGATGACGGCTACGTCGACAATCTGCAGGCGGCGAAGCCGGCGCTCGAGCAGGCGGGCCTGCCGGCCACGGTGTTCGTCGCCACCGGCTATGTGGGGGGCGCGCGGCAGTTCTGGTGGGACGAACTGGCCGGCCTGCTGCTGATGCCGGGCACGCTGCCGCCGACGCTGAGGCTCGGCATCGGTGGCGGGACCCACCAGTGGACGCTGGGCGACGCGGCCGTCTATGGAGAGCTCGACTGGCAGCGCCACCGCGCGTGGCGGGCGCCCGACGATCCGCCGACAGCCCGGCACCTGATGTTTGCCGAATTGTGGCGGCTGTTGCAGCACGCCTCGCGGGCCCGCCAGGAGTATCTGCTGAACGTCCTATGGGGCTGGAGCGGCGCCGCGCCGCCCCGGCGCGCGACGGATCGCGCCGTCACGCTCGACGAACTTCATGCCCTCGCCGCTGGCGGCCTGATCGAGATTGGCGCGCACACCGTGACCCATCCGATTTTGAAGGGATTGGCCGAGGGCGTGCAGCGCGGCGAATTGCGGGAGAGCAAGGCCCGACTCGAGACCGTGCTCGATCGCCCGGTGGAGAGCTTTGCCTACCCCTACGGCACCGCCGCGCCCAATACCGTGCGGCTCGTCGCCGAGGCGGGATTTCGCTGCGCCTGCACGACGGCCCCGGGCGCGCTGGCGCCGGACGGCGATCCGTTCCGGGTACCGCGTTTCACCGTCGAGGACTGGGATGGAGACCAGTTCCTGCGCCGCTTGAGCCAGTGGACGCGTGAGTAGGTCGGCCGGCCCCCGCATCCCATCGCTCGACGGCATCCGCGCTCTCTCGATTGCGATGGTCGTCGCCGGACATCTCGTGCAGACCAATGGGTCGCCGATCCCTGAGGGACCGCTGCGCGACCGGATCGTGTCCCTGGCGCCGCTCGGCGTGCGGGTGTTCTTCGTCCTGTCGGGCTATCTGATCACCCGCCTGCTTCTCGTCGAGCTTGCCGGGAGCGCACGCATCGACTTGGCCCGTTTCTATCTCCGCCGCACGTTGCGCATCGGCCTGCCGTATTACGCGGTGGTCGGCGGCGCAGTGGCGATGGCCGGCGCCGGCTGGCTCACCCTCGCCACCGCCGATGTGGTTCACGCGCTCACCTTCACCGTGAACTACCAGCCCACCCGGTCGTGGGCGCTCGGCCACGCCTGGTCGCTGTCGGTCGAGGAGCAGTTCTACCTGCTGTGGCCGGCCGGTCTGTACTTCCTGGGCCGGGCGCGCGGGTTGGGGCTGGCGGGGATCCTGCTCGTCCTCTGCCCGCTGATTCGCGTGGCCTACTTCTACGGCGCGCCCTCGCTCGTCGAAGAGGAGGTGGGCTACCGGCTGGAAACCGTCGCCGATGCGCTGGCGATTGGGGTGCTGCTGGCCGGCGTCCACCCCGGGCTGGCGGCCTCTCCCGCCTGGCAGCGGGCGCTCACCTCGCGCTGGTTCGCGGCGGTGCCGCTGGTCGTGCTGGCCGTGGCCCTGACCGACCAGCGCTGGCTGGTCAACCTCGCGGCCGGTATCACGGTGCAGAACGCCGGCCTCGGCGCGTGTCTCGCGTGGGCGCTGACGTGGCCGGCCGGGGCGGTCGGCCGGACTCTGAACCATCCGGCGCTGGTCCAGGTCGGCGTGATGAGCTACTCGATCTACCTGTGGCAGCAACTCTTCCTGAATCCCATGTCCGGCGCCTGGGTGGCGCGCTTTCCCCTGAACCTCGTGTTGGCGGCGGCCGCGGCGCTCGCGTCCTACCAACTCGTCGAGCGGCCGGCGCTGTACCTGCGCGTCCGGCGGGAACAGCGACGGTCGGTCAGCGCGCGCCAGAGCGCGACTGAGGCGACCTGAGACAGAGCTGGA
>CAWIBL010000009.1:0-21001 GCA_963834325.1 uncultured Acidobacteriota bacterium | reverse complement strand
CGGCGACCTCATGAGCACCTGCCCTGGCATCGAGCCATACACGCAACCCATTCACGCGATGCCGACCGACGCCCCGCCCGTGTACGTTTAGGTGCTGGGCGCGGCGGCGCCTAGGCGGGGTTCACTGCCGGTTCCACGCCTACCAGACGCTGGACCTCGGAGAGCAGCGGGACAAGCGGCACGGGCTCGAGGAAGATGCTTGTTATCCCCGCCGCGCGCGCCCGCTCCTGGGCGTCCAGCAGCTCCGGCAGAATGCAGATTACGGGGATGTCGGCCAACGCCGAGTTCTGGACCTGCGCCTTACGAAAGGCCACGCCGCCCATCTCCGGCATCTCCAGGTCCAGCAGGATGAAGGTCGGGGCGGTTTTCGCGGGCGGACCGCAGGGCCAGAACGCCGTTGGGCGCCAGGGTGGTTCTGAAGCCCGGCAGGATTCCAGGTAGACGCCCAACGACCAGGCCGAGTCCTCGTCGTCGTCGACGATCAGAATCAAGACCTCCGACGGCACCTTCAAAGTCATCCATCATCCTCAGTGGTAGACGCGGGCGCACCCCGGGTCGGGCGTCACTGCCGACCAGTGCAGTGACCGTGCGCCGGAAATCTCTCGACGAGCGGCTTGGTGAAAATGTGCCTGAGATTGGGCCTCCGGTCAACCTCAGCGGCGTGGCCCGACGCCTTGCCCGGTTTGGCCGCTACCCGCTCCCGTTGCCGATCCACTTCTCGGCGCCGAGGCCGGTCAGGATCCCGCGTTCGGTGGCGAGGGCGACGAAGGTGCTGACCAGGTCGGGGCGCCGCCATCCCGCGGCCACTTCCCTCTCCAGCTCGCGGCACGCCTCGGCCAGCGGCATCGCGGCTTTGTAGGGCCGCACGGAGGTCAGCGCATCGAAGACATCGACGTACCGATGATCTGCGCCAGCAGCGGGATGTCGTCGCCGCGCAGACCGTCGGGATAGCCGCTCCCGTCGTAGCGCTCATGATGGTGGCGTACGATCGGGCGGACGGGCTGCAGGGAGCGCAGCGTGCTGCACAACCGGTCGCCGATGACGGTATGTTCCTTCATCACCGTGTACTCGGCGTCGGTCAGGCGGCCGGCTTTGAGGAGCACCGCATCCGGGCACGCCGATCTGCCGACATCGTGCAGCACGCCGCCGCGCGCCAGCGCCGCAAGATCCGCATCGGGATAAGTCGAGGGCGCGGCCGAGCGCCGTCGCATAGTGCATCAGGCGCTGGCAGTGCCCTGTCGATCGGTCGCGCGCTTCGATCGTCTGGGCGAGGCTGAGAAATGTCGCCTCGGTGTACTCGAGTTCGTCGGTGTAGCGCTTAATGCGGACCAGTGAGCGCACGCGCGCGCGCAGTTCCGCGCCGTTGATCGGCTTGCTGAGAAGTCTGTCCGCCCCGGCGTTGATGCCGGTGAGTCGATCGGCGGCGCCTTGCATGCCGGTCATGAGCACCACCGGAATCAGCCGGGTCGCCGGATCGCTCTTGATCCGGCGGCACACCTCGAACCCGGTCATCCCGGGCATCTGCACGTCGGCCAGCACGAGGTCCGGATGTTCGGCGAAGGTCAGGGCCAGCCCTTCCACGCCGTCGTTGGCGCGAAGCACGACGTGGTGTTCCTGGGCGAGCAGGCGTTCGAACAGGTCGAGGTTCTCGGGCATGTCGTCGGCGACGACAATCCTCGCGGCCTCTCCGGAGAGCGGGTCGTGGGCTGGCGGCATGTTCAGGGATGGCCCGTGCGGGCCGCCTCACAAGCACCATACCCTTTCTGACCTGGTGGCATCAGGATTACGACGGACGAGCTACCGAGCCACCGCCGGCGGATGACGCGGCAATCCGTTCCCGCCGCGGTCGGCCAGCCACGACCGCAGGCGGTCAAGCGGCCAGCAATTGACGATGCGCTCGCTGGGGATGCCGGCCAGCCGGGCGTGCGCCAGGGCCGTCTCGGCATAGACCAACTGCGCCGGGGCATGGGCGTCGCTGTCCAGCGCGAAGGCAGCGGGCGCGTAGCGCCCGTCGCGCCAGACCGTGATCGAGGTCCTGCCGCGACGGGTCGCCGTCGATCTCGATGGCCACGCCTTGCGCGGCCGCCGCCTCGAACACGACGTCCCAGTCAGCGACGACGCCGGCGCGGGATCCCGCCATGCGACCGCGCGGGTGGGCGAGGATCCGGACCTGCGGTGCTCGACGGCGGCAACCATGGCGCCCGTCTGATCCTCGGCCCTGCGCAAGCGGGGATGCGGCGCCGCCAGGACCACGTCGAACAGCGCCGCTTCGCTGGGGCTGAGATCGAGCTGCCCATCGGCGCCGATATTGGCCTCCACGCCCTGGAGCAGACGGAAGCCGACCGGCGCGGCGCTGTCGACTTCGTCGATGGCGCGCCGCTGCTCCGCGGCGTCGGCCATCGACATGCCGCCGGCGATTTTCAGTCCATGAGAATGATCGGTGACGGCCGCATAGCGGTAGCCGCGCGCGAGACAAGCGGCGGCAAGGTCGGCCACCGTGCCGCTGCCGTCGCTCCACTCAGAGTGCAGTCTGCAAATCGCCGTGGTAGTGTGCCGACCGCGGCCCGCCCAGGCGAGTATCGGCGAGCACCCGCACGACTTCGGCGCGGCTGAGAAAGTTGCGGCGTAACGCGCGTTGCCGTTCGACCTCGACCTCGTGCCGCTGGCGTCGATGGCGCGTTCGACGGGTGGCCCGACCCGCCAGTTTCCAGGACTTCGTGGATCACCCGCGCGGAGCCGGGGCCGATGCCGGCAATTCGCGCCTCCCCGCCGCCCTCGTCGAAGAGTTCGGTCAAGGGCCGTCCCAGCGCGAAGACGACGCCAGCGGCGCGCTTGTAGCCGAGCCTCTGCCCTTCCGAGGGCTGCACCAACGCCAGGTCGCGTAGCCACCCGCTGACCGCCGCGTTGACGTCGGCCGGTGCGCCGGCCGCCGCAGGGTCGGGCGGTTCCAACGACCCTACCGCACGGCGGTGGTGCCGACCGCAAACGCGGTCGTGGCTTTCAGAGCCAGGGCCCCGCCGATGCCCGCGAGCGACACCACAGGATAGCTCAGCCCCAGGTAGGGCCCCATCGCCCGGATGACGACCACGGCGAGCGCGACGACGGTGATTGCAAACACGTCCCGGATGTGACCGACCTCGGCGCGGCTGAGCACCGCCGCCAGCAAGGCGCAGCCGCCGGCGCAGAGCACGCCCATGACCAGGTTGTAGAGGAGGTGCTCTCCCGCCATGACGCGGACGATGCGACCGGCAAGACATCCCACCGCGCAGCCAAGGGCGAGCACGCCGAGAATCACCATGTCACACCTCAGAAGCCGAAGGCCGTCGGAGCAGAACCGCAGCGGTCGGTCGCCCGTGACAATTGCAATTCGCAGACCATCGACTGCGGGGTGGCGCCAGCCTGCGGACGCAGGCCGACGCAAGCGTCAGGCATCGCGTCTGCCCAACGTGAGCAGACGGCTGCCCACCGGCATGGAGCCGCTTCCCCTCGACGGCAAACGACGTCAAGCCGCGCCGCTCACGACGGGCCCTGGGCGTCGTGGAGGTGCGTGAGCACGTCGCGGAGTTGCCCGAGGTCGATTGGCTTCACCAGATGGGCATCGAACCCGGCCGCATTCGATTGGAGGCGGCGGTCTTCGGCTGGCCGGTAGCCGGTAACCGCCACCAGCCGCAGCCCGCCTCCCGGAAGCAAGTCGCGCAGCTGCGCGCCAGCTGTATTCGTCCGATCACCGGCAGGCCGATGTCGAGCAGCGCCACCTCCGGATTGAAAAGCTGCCGGCAACGCGCAGGGCCGTCGGAACCGTCGGGCGCGGTGCGGACGGATGTAGCCCAGGGCAATCCAGCGCCTCCGAGAGGAGGGCCGCGGCATCGTCGTTGTCGTCGACGACGGAGCACGCGTTCGCCGGTGCGGAGCAGCGGCGCCATCGCCGCAACCGGCGTCGGCCCCGACACGGCGCCGACATGGCGTCGACCGGCGGCTGCGGCAACTCGACGACGAACTCGCTCCCGCGTCCCTCGCCCGGGCTCGACGCCGTCACCGTGCCGCCGTGCAGCGCGACCAGGCTACGAACCATTGCCAGGCCGAGCCCCAGCCCCCCTGCGAGCGGTCGAGGCCCTGCCGATTCTGGACGAACAGGTCGAACACGCGATTCAGCAGCTCGGGCTGCATCCCGATCCCCTCGTCCATGACGCTCGATCCGCACGCGTCCGTCGCGCCGTCCGCGGGAACACCACGGCGTGTTGGCGTCGCTGTACTTGGCGGCGTTCGTCGAGCAGGTTCGCGAGCACCTGCGCGAGGCGCGACGGATCGGCATCGACCACCAGGCCCCGGGCGGGAATCGCGACGTGCAGGACCTGCCGCTTCCGCTCGAAGCACCGGACTCGACATCTCGATCGGCGCGGCCGGCGATCTCCGCCAGTTCGATCCGCTCCTTCCGAAGTTCGATCTTCCCGCGTGTGATCCGCGAAACGTCGAGGAGGTCGTCGACCAGCCGCATCAGGCTCTGCGACCTGTCGCTCGATGATGTCGTGCTCGCGCGACGCCTGCCTCTTGAGGCGCAGCAGCTGCAGCGCCGTCACGATGGGCGACAGCGGGTTGCGCAGCTCGTGGCCGAGCATGGCCAGGAACTCGTCCTTGGCGCGCGTCGCCGCTTCGGCCCGCACGCGCGCCTCGTCGAGTTCCCGGCCTGGCTCAGCCAGGGCCTGCACGCGTCCGCTCGACCTCGGCGCGCGCCGCGTCGAGGCGCGCCAGCGTGTCGGCTCGCGGGCCTGGCTCGCGCGGCCAGCTGCGAGTTCGCCGCGTGCGACCAGGTCGAGTGCTCGCGACCGAGCACGCGCGGCGAGCAGCGGCACGAGCGGTCCGAGGGCGCTCGATGGCCTCGCGTTGCAGCGGTGGCCGCCGATGAACACCAGGACGAGCCCGGCGCGGCAGTGCGCACGGCCGGCGCCGGTCGATCGCGTCGGGGTAGGCGACGACGCCCGCGTGCACGCCCGGACGTCTGGCGCTCGCTCGAGCAGCCCGCCAGGACGGGCCGCCGGCAGCGTCGGCGAAAACCCCGGGGCCGGGCAGGTAGGCTCCGGCGACCTCGTCCTCGACCAGAATCAGCAGCGCGGCGGCGCCCGACGTGCTGCGCCAGCCGGTCAGCGGCCGCGGCGCGTCCGGAGGGCACGGCCAGCGCGGCTAGCAGCCCGAGCGGTCGCCTCGTCGATCATCGGTCACGCGGGCAGGACCAGACCGACGGCGGTGCAGTTGTGGAAGCCGCCGAACTGGCCCTCGGCGCGCGCGATCTGGCCGTAGGTGTTGCAGCCGACCAGCTCGGCGCCGCCGAGCGATCGGCGCGCACCGACTCGAGCTCGAAGCCGAAGACGTCGCCCAGGCGCAGGCGCGTCGCGACGCAGTCGAAGAAGAGCGCGGCGCCGCGGCTTGCGTCGCCCGCAGGCCTGCGACCGCGGCCGCGTCGCGCGGCGGCCGCGTGCACCGCCGACGCGGCCGTGGTCCTCATGATGTGGACGATGGCGCCCGGCGGGATCTCGGCCGCGCAGAGTCACCGAGCCGTCGGCGTCGACCGCCAGCGGCACGCGCAGCCGGTAGCCCGCCCCGGTGTCGATGCCGAGGATGTTGTGCAGGAAGAACGGCAGCGGGGCGTTGCGGTCGAAGCGCTGGCCGGTGGCCGCCGGCGTGCTCCTCGAAGGCCTCGACCGCCGGCAGGCCGTTGAGGCTGATGAGCGCGCATGCCG
This sequence comes from uncultured Acidobacteriota bacterium, assembly GCA_963834325.1. Taxonomy (GTDB): domain Bacteria; phylum Acidobacteriota; class Vicinamibacteria; order Vicinamibacterales; family UBA2999; genus CADEFD01. Next base: position 15,266 of record CAWIBL010000009.1, on the reverse strand, counting down.
TCGGCCTCGGTGACGCGCAGGGCTGCGCTCGCGCGGGTCCCAGCCGTGGCCGACGCCGACGCCGAGCGGCTTGGTCGAGAGGATCTCCAGCGCGACCGCGGCGTCGGTGAACGCCTCGGTGCCGAAGAAGACGTGGGTGCGGCCGAAGCTGGGCGTCGTCGCCGGCGCCGCCGCCGACGAACTGATACTTGCCCGGAGGTCAGCACCGTCAGCTGCTCGACGAGATCGTCGGCGTGGCCGGCGAGCGCGTCGGTCATGACGAGCGCCGAGCGGTAGGGATACGTCGCTGGCATCCGAGGCCCCGGAACGCCGCGACCACCTCGCGCGCGGCCTTGGCCCGATCACGCGCTCACACCGCGGCCCAGCCCGGCGGCGACTTGCAGATCTCGGTCGACCGGATCGCCAGCGCGCACGCCGTCCCTTCGCCGCGTCGTCGCTCCGGTGAACTCGCCAGCCGACGACGAGCCGACCATCAGATTCGGGCGGCAGCGCGTCGGAGAGCGCGGTCAGCAGCGTCCTCGTACTCGAAGCGGGACGACGCGAAGACGATCACGACGTCGGGCGGGCGCGGGCCGAGCTGTTCGGCGAATCTGCGCGCCGAGATGCCGGCCGGCCTCGGCGCTGTCGTCTCGATCGGTATAAACGGCGGCGGTTTTCGTCACGTGCGTCCTTGGTTCTCGCGGCCGTCCCGGCGCGTCGTTTCCAGTCCAGACCCCAGTTTATCGAATTGTCTCGCTGGCGCACCAGCTCTTCAGCGTGACGTGCGGCCGCGGGCAGCTTCGATAAACTGCTACCGGCGGAGGACAAACTCGCCCGGCATCGATTCGGTGAACACTCAAGGGCGTGGCCAACGACCAACGCCCCGGGCTCAACGTCGGTGCTTTGATTCAAGACGGCGTGGCGCTGACCACCCCCGAGGTGCTGGCGCTGCTCCACGAGGTGTGCGGGTCTACCGGCCCCGCCTTCCCGCGAACTCCGTACGACCTGTGGATCACGCCCGCTGGCGAGCTGCGAAGTTCCCCACCAGCGGCGCTGCCGTTGCCGGTCGTCCCTCGAGTGGCCGTGGCCGGACTGCTCGACGCGCTGTTGCCTCGGGACGACGGCGACGCGGAGCGCACGGTGTCGGAGGCTCTCCGCGGTCTGCCGGCGCGGCTGCGCGCGGCCACCGGCGACCCCGGTCCGCAGGACCTCATCGACCTGGAATCGATTCTGTTGTGGCACCTCGGCGGCGGCGAGCCGCGACAGATTATCCGGCAATTGATAGGGCGGGCCGGCCAGCACCCCAGCAATCCGATCGAGGCCGCGGCGGCGCCAGCCGGGGTCAGCGCACCCGCCGCGCTCCCGCCGGCGGCCCGGCCCGGCGACCTTGACGCCTGGCCCGACCTCGACGACCGCGACGGTGTCGACTTGCGCGTGACGGAGGTCGCGGCTCCGCGGGCCTCCGACGTGGTGGTCCCGCCGCCTTCTGGCGCGGCCCGGAAGTCCTTGCCGGGCGCCGTGGCGCTGGCCGCCGGCGCGGTGCTGGTTGCCCTCGCCTCGGTGGCCTCGTATTGGCTGGTTCGCGACCAACCGGCACCGCGAAGTTCCGCGCCCGAAGCGCGCCAGGCGATCGCGGCGGTGGCGGCGGCCGACGCCGCCGGCCCGGCGGCGACAGACGCGGCGCCGGCGCTGGCCGCGATGGAAGTGACGGGCACGACGGCGGATCCGGATGCGGGCGGGGCCGAGCCCTTGTCCCTGCCCGCCGCCGCCGGAGCGTTCTCGCCGACGTTCGCGCTGAGCGGACGGGAACTGGTCTTCCACGCCGGCCGCGAGGGCACCGGTCGCCTGCTCGTGGCCAGCCTCGACGACGACGGGCAGGTGTCGCGGGTGAGCGCCCTCGTCGACGACCGCGCGCGAAACTATCACCCGCGCGTGTCGCCCGACGGACAGCTGCTTGCTTTCGACTCGGATCGCGACGGCGAGCGTCGCGTCTACGTGTCGGAACGCGATGGGTCGAACGCGCAGCCGATGAGCGGCAACGGCTACGGCGCGGTACCCAGCTGGTCGCCCGACATGAAGTGGCTGGCCTTCGTTCGCGGTGAACCGACGCGGCCGCGGGTGTGGAATCTCTGGCTCCGCGACCTACTCGTCCGGGGCGCTGCAGCGGCACACGTCATTCCGTTCGGGTCAGGTCTGGGGCGCGTCGTGGTTTCCCGATGGCCGAGCCCTCTGCTATACCCACGAGACCAGGGTGATCATCAGTCATCTCGACGGGCGCGACGACATCGTCATCGACACCCCGCGGCGCGGGCGTCTGGTGCGCACGCCGGCGGTGTCACCCGACGGCCGGCGGGTGATCTTCCAGGTCTTCCGGGACGGCGTGTGGCTGCTCCATCTGCCGACGATGCGGATGGAGCGCATCCTGGATGATCCGACCGCCGAAGAATTCTCCTGGGCCCCCGATGGCCGCCGCGTCGCGTATCACAGCCGTCGTGACGGCACGTGGCGGATCTGGATGATGCCGGTGACGCAGTAGCCGCCGACGGAGGCTGCCGGCCTCGGGCGTCCGGCCAGCGGGGCCCGGCAAGGGATGGTGCGCCCGGGCAGAATTGAACTGCCGACCCCCCGCTTAGGAGGCGGGTGCTCTATCCCCTGAGCTACGGGCGCGCGAACGATCGCCTTAGCCTATCAAACGGCCGGCCCATGCGTGATCGCGGCGGCGTGGCCGGCGTTGCGGTCGTCAGTAGCGCAGCACCGAGGTGATGGGGATCTGCGGCAGCTGGTCGCGTCCCTTGAGGAAGTCGAGTTCGATGAGGAAGGCGGCGCCGTGCAGCGTGCTGCCAAGCCGCTGGGTCAGGTTCACCGCCGCGCGCGCGGTGCCGCCGGTGGCGAGCACGTCGTCGACGAGCAGCACGTGATGGCCCGAGCCCAGGGCGTCGGCGTGAATCTCGAGCGCGTCGGTGCCGTATTCGAGGGCGTAGGACTCGCGCAGCGTCGCCGCGGGGAGTTTACCGGGCTTGCGGATCGGCACGAAACCGGCGCCCAGGCGGTCGGCCAGGGCCGCCGCCAGGATGAAGCCGCGGCTCTCGATGCCGACCACCCGGTCGATGCCCTGGCCCGCGTAGGGCGCGGCCAGCGCGTCGATCGTCTCGCGGAAGCCCGTGGGGTCGGCCAGCAGCGTGGTGATGTCGTAGAACAGGATGCCCGGCTTGGGGAAATCGGGCACGTGCCGAATCTTCGATCTCAGATGGTCCATGGGGGTTCCAGGGTGCCGGCCTCTAGCGGATGGTGAAGGCGCCGGTGAGGCCGAGTGGCTCGATCTCGGCGGCCCGGATATGCTCGACGCGGGCCCGCGAGGGGCCGCGTCTGAGGGCCGCCTCGAAGCGCGTGACGCTCTCGAGATCTCCCTCGGCCACGGCCTCGACCGTGCCGTCGGGCAGATTGCGGACGTGGCCGGCCAGGCCCTCGCGCCGGGCGCAATCGGCCGCGAACATCCTGAACCCCACGCCCTGCACACGGCCCGTGACCGCATATTGCCGTGTCACTCGCACGGCTACAGTGTAGCAGCGCCGCGACGTGACGGTGGCCGCGGCCGACGGACCGAGGGCCACACGGCCCCGCCCTCTAGGGGCGCGGCGGCGCCGGTGCCGCCGGCTTGGCGCCGGGATCGACCGGCGCCTGTCGCTCGCGCTTGAGCGCGGTGTTCAGCCGCGGCAGTTCGGTGGCCAGGGTTTGACGCATCCTGGCCAACTGCGCGTCGAGCGCCGCCGTGAGTTCGGCGAAGACCTCGTAGCTCTGCGCCGTCGGCTTGTGGTCCGCGCTCTCGACCACGCCGGCCAGGGCCGCGATCTTGTTGTTCAGCATGATCGGGTAGTTGAGCGGATCCTGGCTGCTCCGATTGCGCACCTGGTAGATTTCGCCTTCGACCGCCGCCAGCGGCGCGAGCAGGCTGTCGGCCAGCTTCTGGATCTCGGCCTTGCGGCGCGGCGGGATCTTCTGCATGCGGTCGTTGACCTGGTCGCGCAGGCTGCGGATGGCGATGACGGCGGTGTTGGCCTCGGTCACCTTGTCGCGGATCCTGGTCGAGAGCGCAAACTGCTCGCGCAGATCCTCGAGCGTGATGCCGTCCTCGGCGAGGCGCGGATCGAGTCCGATCTCGAAGTCGGTCGCCGTGGTCGCGCCGTTGGCGGTGATCCGCGCGGTGTACCGGCCTGGCGGCACCGCGGGGCCGCGCTGGGGCGCAGCCGCCCACATGATCATTCCGGGGAACACGGTGGCGCCCTGGTCGCGCATGTCCCAGGTGAACCGGTTCATGCCCGCCGCAAAGCCGACGCGCGGCGGGGTCAGACCGAACATCGCGGCGGTGGCCGCGTCGACCCCCGGCGGCAGGCCCGCGTTCGGGTCGTCGGTCGGTGCGCCCGTGAACGTCCGCAGCACGGCGCCGCTGGCGTCGAGGATCTCGATCTTCACTTCGTCGGCGGCCCGGCCCAGGTAGTAATCGACGGTCACGTTGCGATCGCGCCCGCGCAGCGGATTGAACGTCGTGAAGACGTGCAGCGGGCTGGCCGTGATCTCGGGCGCGGCCTGGCGCAGCACGCCGATGTTGTCGAGCACGTAGAAGCCGCGGCCGTGGGTGCCGACGACCAGGTCACGGGCTTCGACGATGAGGCCGTGCACCGGCGTGTCGGGCAGGTTCAGCCGCAGCGACTGCCAGGTGGCGCCGTCGTTGAACGAGACGTAGAGGCCGTGCTCGGTGCCGGCATAAAGCAGGCCGCGGCGGGCCGGGTCCTCGCGCACGACACGCAGGAAGTCGTCTCCCGGGATGCCGGTCGTGATCTTCGTCCACGACGCGCCGTAGTCGACGGTCTTGTAGAGGTAGGGCGCGCGGTCGCCGAGCTGGTAGCGGTTGGCGGCGAGATAGGCCGCGCCGTTCTGGTGCGGCGAGGCCTCGATGAGGCTGATCCGCGCGAACTCCGGCAGGTCGGGCGGCGTGACCTTCTGCCACGTCTTGGCGCCGTCGCGGGTGACGTGCACCCAGCCGTCGTCCGAGCCGGTCCAGATGGTGTTGGCGTCCTGGCGCGAGGGCGCGATGGTGAAGATCACCGCGTAGGTCTCGACGCCGGTCTGGTCCCTCGTGATCGGGCCGCCGGAGGCCTGCATCGTCTTGGGATCGGAGCGCGTGAGGTTGGGGCTGATCTTCTCCCAGCGCTGGCCGCCGGTGGTCGTGCGGAACAGGTGCTGCGACGAGGCATAGAGCACCTTGGGGTCGACCGGCGAGAACACGATCGGGAACGTCCACTGGAAGCGCTCCTTGATGTCGATCGCGGAGTAGCCCATGGGATTGTCCGGGTAGATGTTGACCGCGCGCTGCTGCCCGGTCTCACGATCGAGCCGCGTGAGATACCCGCCGTAGCTGCCGGCGTAGAAGACACTGGGGTCGGCCGGATCGGGCGCGATGTAGCCGCTCTCGCCGCCGCCCACGGCGTAGAAGATCGGCGGCAGACTGCCTTCCCCGGCCCCGGCCTGCGCCTGGCTGCCGACGCAGGCGGTGGAGTTGTCCTGCTGCGCGCCGCAGATGTGATACGGCACGTGCTTGGTGGTGACGACGTTGTAGAACTGCCCGGTCGGGATGTCCTGCCCGGTCCACGTCTGGCCGCGGTTGACGGTGACGTTGGCGCCGCCGTCGTTGCTCTGGACCATGCGCCGGTTGTCGGCCGGCGAAATCCACAGGTCGTGGTTGTCGCCGTGCGGCACGCGGATGGGCGTGAGCGTCTTGCCGGCGTCGGTCGACCGGAAGAACTGCACGTTCAGGAGGTAGATCGTGTCTTTCTCCTTGGTGTCAGCGACGAGACGCGTGTAGTAGAAGGCGCGCTGGCGGATGTTGCGGTTGTCGCTCACCTTGGTCCAGGTGGCCCCGGCATCGTCGGTCATGTACAAGCCGCCCTCGGGCTCGTTTTCGATGAGAGCCCAGGCGCGGCTGCCGTCGACCGGCGAGATGGCCACGCCCACCTTGCCCCACAGGCCCGCCGGCAGCCCCGGGTTCCTGGTGATCTCGGTCCACGAGTCGCCGCCGTCGCTCGACTTGAAGAGGCCGCTGCCCGGCCCGCCGCTCGACATCGACCAGGGCGTGCGGAACGCTTCCCACAGCGACGCGAACATCACCTTGGGATTCTGCGGATCGATGGACAGGTCCACGGCGCCCGACCGGGCGTCGCGGAAGAGCGTCTTCTTCCAGCTCTTCCCGCCGTCGGTGGACTTGAAGACGCCGCGTTCGGGGTGCTCGTTGTAGGTCTGGCCGAGGACGGCCGCGTAAACGGTGTCGCAGTCGGTGGGATGGACGCGCAGGCGGGCCACGGCCTGCGAGTCGGTGAGGCCCAGGTGGATCCACGACGTGCCGCCGTCGGTGGTGCGGTAGACGCCGTTGCCCTGGATGATATTGCCGCGAAAGGCGGATTCCCCGCCGCCGATGTAGACGACATCCGGGTTGCTCTGGCACACGCCGACCGCACCGACCGAGGACATGGCGATCTTGCCGTCGGTCATCGGCGCCCAGGTGGTGCCGCCGTCGGTCGTCTTCCAGGCGCCGCCCCCGGTGGCGCCGAACCAGTATTCGTTGGGCCGCTGGTCGGAGCCGCCGGCGGCAATCGACCGTCCCCCGCGCGCCGGTCCGACGCTGCGGAACTGCATGCCGGCGTAGAGCACCGGATCGACGGCGGCGGCCGGCGCGGGGCTCTGCGCGGCGACGGGCCCAGCCGCAAACGGCCCAGTGGCGACGAAGCCGAGCAGCGCCAGGGCGAACAGGGCAGGAACAGCGCGACGGGAAGTCATGACGGGCACTCCAGTGGGGCGGCCCGACCCGGACCGCGACGAGGACGAAATTGTACGTCTCAGCGGCGGGCCCGGGCCAGCACGACCAGCCCGACGGCATTCCACACCAGGATGCGCAGCTTGCGGAGGAGGGCCAGGGCCACGCCGTGGCTGGCCGGCAGGCCCAGCGCCGTGGCCACGACGGCGGCGCCCGCCTCGTCAACGCCCATCCGGAACGGAATCACCTTGAAGAGCACGATCACCAGGCGCCCGGCCGACTCGAGCACGAAGGCTTCGGCCAGCGAGGCGCTGCCGCCCGAAAGCGCCAGCAGCACGACCCACACCTCGAGGATGGCCCCGAGGTGAAAGGCGGTCTGCCAGCCCGCCGCCGCCCACAGCGCCGGCGCCGGCCAGGCAAACACTCCGTAGAAGCGGTGTTCGATGTCGCGCAGGACATCGGGGGTCCGCGCCGCGCGCCCGGTCACCCGCGCGGTGAGCTGGGCCAGCCGCGACAGGATCGCCGGCCGGGTCAGCGCCAGCCACACGCCGAGTGCGCCGGCCACGAACACGGCCGCCAGCACCACTTCGGCCGCCAGGCGCATGGTCGGGTCGAGGGCCGCCTGGCGGACGAGGGCCCAGGCGCCAGCCGCGATCATCACCAGCACGGCCACGGTGTGAAAGCCGTTGTCGAGGGCCACCGACGTGAGCGCCGCGCTGGTGGGCAGCCGGTGGCGCACGAGCAGCACCTTGGTCGGTTCGGAGGCCAGCAGACCCAGCGGGGTCAGGTTGCCCACGGCATCCCCCGCCAGCACCGCGCCAAAGGCCTCGGCGGCGGCCAGGCCCGGCGCGCCAATCTGCCTCGCGCACAACATCCACGATCGCGCCCGCGCGTAAAAGCGCAGTCCGCCGAGCAGCACCACCAGCGCGAACCAGCCGCCCACCGCCCCGACACCGCGCTGCACTTCAATCCACCCCACCTGGCGAATGGTGAGGACGAGAAGCGCCGCGCCGACGAGCGCCGACACCACGCCGAGGAGCGGCATGCGCGAACGGGAGGTGGACGACGGCGCGGCCAAGGGGGTCACGAGGTGCCCCAATTGTAGTCACGGCCGCGATCGTTGGGCCGCGACACCGGGCCGCGATCGCCTTGACTCGACCGGCGCGGGCCCGTAGGCTAGCGCGCGATCATGAAGCATCTTCCGCATGCCCTTCTGGTGCTGGCCGTTTCGGGCCTGCTCGGGGTCACGGCCGCGTCGCAGAGCGGCGTGCCTTCAGGCCCGTCGCCGGGTCGCGCGAACCCCGGCGCCGGCAGTGACCGTGGACGTGCCGGTGAGCGAAGGGACGTCGATGTCGGTGGCGGTATCGCCCGATGGGCGCCGCCTGGCCATCGACCTGCAGGGCAGCATCTGGGTGCTGCCGGCCGCTGGCGGCGAGGCGACCCGCATCACCGACGTCTTCAACGACGCGCGGCAACCGGCGTGGTCGCCCGACGGCGAGACCATCGCCTTTTTCGCGTATCGCGACGGCGGCTACGATCTCTGGGCGGTGGCGCCCGACGGCAGCAAGCAGCGCCAGCTGACCAACGGCGCCTTCGATGATCGCGAACCGGTGTGGTCGCACGACGGCAAGCGGCTGGCCTTCTCGTCGGATCGCGGCGACCCGCTCGGCAGCAACTACAACATCTGGACGCTGGAACTGGCCACCGGCGCGCTGCTGCAGCTCACGACGCACCCCGCCGAGGACTCGATGCCGAGCTGGTCGGGCAACGACGCCGACGTCTCGTTCGTCTCGACCCGCGACGCCGCGCACCACGTCTGGGCGGTGCCGGCGCAGGGCGGCCAGGAACGTCGCGTCGCCACGTCCGCTGGCGTCATCGACGCCGCGTCGTGGAGTCCCGGAGGGCCGATCGTCGCGCACGTGAGCGCCGGCGCGTCGAGCCGTCTCGAAGTGGACGGCACGTCGGTGACCGGCACCGAGAACGTCTTTCCGTTCCGACCGAGCTGGACCAGTGCCACCGAATTCTTCTATACGGCCGACGGCAAGATCCGCCGGCGCGGGCTGGGGGCCGCGGCGGCCGCCGAGGTGCCCTTCACCGCCGTCCTGCAGGCCACTCCGGCGCGCTACACGCGGGCCACGCGCAACTTCGACTCGCGCCTCCCGCGCAAGACGCTGGGCCTCGTGCGCCCGGTGATTCCGCCCGACGGGACCACCATCGCCTTTGCCGCCGTGGGCGACATCTGGGTCATGCCGGTCGGCGGCACGCCGGTCAACATCACCAAGGACCGCTTCCTCGACACCGACCCGGCCTGGTCGCCCGACGGCACCAGGCTGGTCTACTCGTCCGACAAGGGCGGCCAGCGGTTGCAGCTGTGGATTCGCGACCTGGCCACCGGTCAGGAGCGGCAGCTCACCGCCATGACCAACCAGCCGCAAGGCGCGTCGTGGTCGAACGACGGCAGCCGGATCGCGTTCTTCGACGTGGACGGCATGTGGCGCCGCGCCCAGGTCTCGGTGGTGGACGTGGCCTCGGGCACGGTGACGCGCCTGCACGAGACGCTGTTTTCGCCGGGCACGCCCACCTGGTCGCCCGACGGCGCGCGCGTGGCCGTGGCCATGGTGTCGTCGTACTCGACGCGGTTCCGCGAGGGTACCAATCAGGTGCTGACCATGTCGTCCTCGGGCGGCGACGACCGGTGGTTCGTACCCGACGCCAACCTGTCGATCGACTCGCGCGGTGGCGGCGGCGTGGTGTGGTCGCCCGACGGCACCAAGATGGCCGGCATCTACGAGGGCCTGTTGAAAGTGTGGCCGGTCGCGAAGAGCGGTCAGCCGCTCGGGCCGCCGCGGCGGGTCACGACCGAGATGGCCCATTCGCCGAGCTGGGCCGGCGACTCGCGCCGGCTGCTCTACCAGTCGATGGACCGGCTGAAGATCGTCGATATCGAAACCGGGGTCACGACCGACGTGCCGTTGTCGCTCGAATGGACTCCGGCCGTCCCCACGGGACGGATCACGGTGCACGTGAGCAAGCTCGTCGACGGCGTGGCCGAGACGGCGCGGGAGAACGTGGACATCGTGGTCGTCGGCAACCGCATCCGCTCGGTGGCCGCCCACACCGCCGCGGCGCACACCGGCACGGTGATCGACGGCAGCGGCCTCACCGCCATGCCCGGCCTCATCGAGTTCCACTCGCATCTGCAGAAGGACTTCGGCGAAGCCCACGGGCGCGCCTGGCTGGCCTTCGGCATCACCACCGTGCGCAGTCCCGGCAACACGCCTTACGAGGCGGTCGAGGACAAGGAAGCCAACGAGGCCGGCGTGCGCGCCGGCCCGCGCGTCTACGGCACCGGCTACCTGATGGAATGGCAGCGCGTCTACTACAAGATGGGCGTGGCCATTTCGAGCGTGGCCCATTTCGAAATGGAACTGGAGCGGGCGCGCGTGCTCCAGCACGATCTCATCAAGAGCTACGTGCGTCTCCCCGACCTGCAGCAGAAGCGCATGGTCGAGTTCGCGCACGGCCTCGGCATTCCGGTGGCCACGCACGAGATCTTCCCCGCCGCGCTCCTCGGCGTGGACAACACCGAGCACACCGCCGCGACCAGCCGGCGCGGCTACTCACCGAAGCAGACCACGCTGCAGCGCGCCTACGACGATGTCGTGCAGCTGTTCGGCAAGAGCCAGCGCTATCTGTGCCCGATGATTTCCGGCGGCGGCGTGCGCCGGCTGCTCGAGGGCACTCCCGGGCTGCGCGATGATCCGCGCTTCCTGCTCTACCCCAAGTGGATGCAGGACGGCGTGCGCGCGCCGGTGCAGGGCGCGCCCGGCGGCGGCGCCGACAGCCCCGGCAATGACAAGATGGTGATGGACATCATGCGCGCCGGCGGCAAGATCGTGGCTGGCACCGACACCCCCAACGGGTTGAACCTGCACGGCGAACTGAACGCCTACGTCAAGGCCGGCATGACGCCCTACCAGGCGCTGCGAGCGGCCACGGTGACGCCGGCCGAAGCGCTGAACCTCGACGCCGGCGCAATCGTGCCCGGCCGGCTCGCCGACATCGTGCTCGTCGACGGCGATCCGCTGCAGGACATCGGCGCCGCGCTGAAGGTGAGGCGCGTCATGGCCAACGGCCGTGCCTACACGTTGGCGGAACTGCTGAGCGGGACGCCGTAGGGCGCGAAGGCCCGGGCGCAGTGGCGGTAAGCGGAGAAGACACGTGAACAACGCCGTAATGCATCAGCTCATGGACGGACGATGGCGCGTCACCGACGCCCCGGTCGACTGGGTGGATGACGGGCGGGACTACCCCGGGGCCAAGGCCACCGACGGCATCTACGAGTACGAGGCGGACGCCATCCGCGACTATCTCGAGCGCACGACCCCGCGCTGCCCGGAGGACGATATCGCCGAGGCGGACCGCGCCTCGACGGACTGACCGTCTGCCGCACCATCCAGCGGAACTCCGATCCACATCGTGGAACGGCGCGCGCGGCTGCGATCCGGGGAACGCGTCACGCACGACCGCCTCACCGGCCTGTGGAACCGCGGCCGGGTGCTCGACCATCTCGGCGTCGAACTGAACCGCACCAAGCGCGAACAGGCGCTGCTCTCGGTGGCGGTGGCTGACGTCGACCGATTCAAACAGATCGACGACGCACAAGGGCACGCTGTGGGTGACGCGGTGCTGCAGCAGAATCGGGCTACGGCCAGGCACGCGCCGGCGACGCGTCGCGGAAGGTCACCGGAGCCCCGGGCTGACGCCGGCAGTCCAGCCCCCGCCGCCGCGCGAGCCGGCGATCACGAAGTGGCGGCTGGGGTCGAGGTCCGAGCGGTTGACGCGCGTCTCGCCCGGCTGCTTGGTCACCGTTTCGCCGGCCCGCAGTTCGACTTCGAGGCGGTAGGTGCCGGCCGGCACCTTGAGGCTGTAGCCGCCGTTGGCGCCGGTGGTGGCGTCGAAGCGCGCGCCGGTGGCGACATCGACGGCGCTCACCGTGCGGCCGGAGAGGGCGGCGTTGGTCTCGGTCGAGACGATGCCGGCAATCGTGCCGCCCACCGGGTTCGGGTCAGTGTCGATGACCGGGCCTGGATGACAGGCGGCGCTGGCCGCCACGACGAGCGCCAGGGCGAGGGTGAGCACTCTCATGATGCCGCTAGATTAGCAAACTGGCGGCGAAGCACCGCCGTCGGTCTGGCCGCCGCCGGCGCGCGGCCGGCCGTCCAGGCCCGCCACCAGTTGCTGCAAGGCAGAGGGACTGGGCGGCTTGACCAGGTGCAGGTCGAATCCTGCCTCCCGCGACGATTGGCGGTCGTCGTCCTGGCCCCACCCGGTGCAGGCCGCGATGACCAGGTCGCGAGTCCAGGGCAGCTGGCGCATCTGACGGCACGCGTCGTAGCCGTTCAGGTTCGGCATGCCGATGTCCATGAGGACGAGATCGGGCCGGAACTCCTCGACTGCGGCCACCGCCTCCCGGCCGTCGGAGGCCGTCCGGGTCTCGTGCCCCATCGCCCTGAGCATCAGGCTGAGGCTGGTGGCGGCATCGACGTTGTCGTCCACGACCAGCACCCGGCGCGGCGGTCCGGCCGGTGCCGGCTCGCCGTCGGGTGGCGCGACGGCCGCGACTGCCGAGGAATCGGCCACCGGTAAGCTCACCACGAACCGGCTCCCCTGGCCTTCCCCGCCGCTCTCGGCGGTAAGCCGGCCGCCGTGTTTCTCGACCAGCCGGCGGGCGATGTTGAGGCCGATGCCCAGGCCGCCCTGGGCCTTTTCCAGCGAGCGGTCGACCTGGGTGAACATGTCGAAGATATGGCCGAGCATGGCCGCGGGAATCCCCACGCCGGTGTCGTCGACGGCGATGTGAACCTCGTCGCCGTCGCGCCGCACCGAGAGGCCCACCCGTCCGCCGTGCATCGTGTACTTAGCGGCGTTGTTCAGCAGGTTGGCAAAGACCTGGGCCAGCCGGGTCTCGTCGGCCTCGACGAGGATCGGCGCGTCGGGGACGTCGAGCGTGAAGGCATGGCCGGCCTGCTCGATGATCGGCTGGCTGGTCTCGACGGCGATGCGCAGCACGTCGGCCAGCGCCACGGGGGCCTTCTGCACCATCAGCTTGCCGCGGCTGATGCGGGTGAGATCCATGAGGTCGTCGATGAGACGCACCATCTGCGTGACCTGCCGATCGACGATCTCGCGGGCCCGGCCGACGATCCGGGCATCGTCGTGCGCCACCTTCATGAGGTGCAGCCCGTTGCGGATCGGCGCCAGGGGGTTGCGGAGTTCGTGGGCCAGCACGCTGAGAAACTCGTCCTTGCGGCGATCGGCGAGCTGAAGGTCCGCGACCAGCCGGGCGTTGTCGATGGCCACCGCGCCCATCTGGCCGACCTGCATCAGCACCGCCTCGTCGTCGGCCGTGAACTCGCCGTCGAGCTTGTCGGAGAGCTGGATGACGCCCATGTTCATGCCGTCGCGCCCGACCAGCGGCACGGCCAGCAGGCCGTTCAGCGGCGGATGCGCGGCCCGGTGGCCTGCGAACCCGTGGAAGGCGGGATGGCGTTCCAGTTCGGCCTGGGTCAGGCGCAGCGGGGTGTTGTGCTGTGCCACGAGCGGATCGAATCCCCTGGCCCGTGGGCCTCTGGTGGAACTCGCGCCAGGCGCCGTACTTGTCCGAGAGCGAGGTCACCATCAGGGCGTTCGCCCAGTCGTCGCCGCTGACGTGAATGGCGTTGGCCTGGTGGGCGTCGACGATGCGCCGCGCTTCGCCGGTCACGACGCCCATGATCGAACGGATGTCGGTGGTGGCGCTGATCCGCGGCAGGACTTCGGCAAGACGCCGCACCTGCTCCGACCGGCGGCTGGCCGCCGCGCTCGCCACGGTCCGGGCCGTGACGTCCTGGAACAGAATGGCGACCTTGCTGCTGCCGTCGCCCCCCAGCCGGAAGGCATAGACCTCGAACCAGCGGCCGTCGAGCGGCTGCGCCTGCTGCACGAAGCGGACCGACTCACCGGTGGTGGCGACCCGGCCGTAGGCGTCGTACAGAACTCCTCCAGGCCCGGCGTCAGGTCGCGGGCGGTGCGACCGAGCGCGCCGTGCAGTCCGGTGTGGCGACCGAAGGCCGGGTTCAGCTCGAGCAGCCGGTAGTCGACGGCCCGGCCGGCGCCGTCGAATATGACCTCGATGACGCAGAACCCTTCGTCCATGGTCTCGAACAGCGTCCGGAACCGCGCTTCGCTGGTCACCAGCGCCGACTCCACGCGGGCTCGCTCGACGGCGGCCCAGGTCCGCTCGGCCGCGTCCTGCACCAGGGCGATCTCGCCGCGGTCCAGTGCCGGGGCTGCGCGTCGTGCACCGACAGGCCGGCCACGAACGCCCCATCCTTCACGAGCGGCACGCCGACGTAGGCGCGCGAGGCCATGCGCTCGAACGCGTCACGCTCGGCCGATCCGCAATCCCGGGCGCGGTCCGCACGTCGGCCTCGCTCACCATCTGGCCGCGCTGATAGAGCGCCAGCACGCGCGGGCCGAACGCCGCGGCCGGATGCTCCCCGCGGAGAGTCGGAACGCCGCGGGCGTAATCGCGCAGCACGCGATACCGGTCGCCAGCCACCTCGAAGTAGACGACGCGCGTCGCGCGCAGGTGTTCGCCGAGGGCGGGCGGCTGGCCACCTACTCGGCCTCGATCGGATCGCCGACCGGGCGCAACGCATCGCCGAGCGCGACGAGGAAGGCCTGGCGCGCCTCGCTCGCGCGGGTCCGTTCTTCGGCCAGTTTCTGATCGTGGATGTCGGTGGACGTGCCGTACCAGCGGAGGACGCGGCGGTCGTCGTCGAAGCCCGGCAGCGAGCGGGTCAGAAACCAGCGGTAGGCTCCGTCGCTGGCGCGCCGCGGCCGGAACTCGGCGGTCAACGGAGTGCCGGTCGCCGCGGCGTGCTGCCACAGCGCGGTCAGCGCCGGCAGGTCCTCGGGGTGGACCAGGGGCACCAGGTCGGCCTGCTGCGCCTCCATCTGCCCGGTGTAGTCGCGCCACCGCTGGTTGATGAACGTGACCCGCCCGTCCGAATCGGACACGTAGACGATCTGCGGCAGCGCGTCGGCCAGCGTCCTGAAGCGCGCTTCGCTCTCCTGCAGGCGCTCTTCGATGTCGCGCCGCTCGGTGATGTCACGGCTGATGCCGATCTCGCCGACGACCGTGCCGGCTTCGTCACGCATCGGAGACTTCGCCGCCAGGAATGTCCGGCGGCCCTGGCTCGTCGTGTACGGCTCCTCGACACGACCGAGGCGTCGGCGGCCATGACCCGGCGGTCGGAGGTCAGCGCCGACTCGCGCTCGGCGTCGTCGACCATCACCGCCGCCGGGTCGGCGCCGATGGCCGCCTGGGCGGGCAGGCCCAGCAGCGCGAGGGTGGCCGGATTGGCGAAGCGCAAGCGGCCGGCCGTGTCCCTGACGTAGACCAGATCGGGCGTGCCGTCGCTGATGGCGCGCAGGA
>CAWIBL010000008.1:0-50360 GCA_963834325.1 uncultured Acidobacteriota bacterium | reverse complement strand
CGAGGCGGCCCCCGTCGCCGGTCACAGGTTGGGCTGGGACTACGCCGTGCGATGAACTCCCGCATCCGCGCGCGCGCCGCCTCGTCGGGCAGCGGCCCGAACGCCGCTCGCGCGTTCTCCTCCATGTGCTGCGGATTGCTCGTCTCGGTCAGCACGCACGTCACGGCCGGGTTCGCGAGGATGTACTTCAGCGAGAACTGCGCCCACGTCGTGCAGCCGAACTCGGCCGCCCACGGCGGCAGCGGCTTGCCCTCGAGCCGCTCGAAGTAGGCGCCGTTCATGAACGGCCGGTTGACGAGCACGGCGACGCCGCGGTCGGCGGCGAGCGGCAGCAGGCGTTCCTCCGCCTGCCGCTCGGTGATCGAGTAGTTCACCTGCACGAAGTCGGGCTTCTCGCGCCGCAGGAACGCCTCGAGCGCGTCGTGGAGCCGCGCCTCCGACACCGTGACGCCGATGTAGCGCGCCTCGCCGGCGTCCTTCCACTCCCGCAGGCTCGGCCAGTGCGTGTCGAGGTCCGTGAGGCTGAAGATCTGCACGAGGTCGATCGGCTTCCGGCCGTAGAGGCGCTGCGCCTGGCGGAACTGCGCGATGCCGGCGTCCTTCCCGACCTGATCGATCTTGGTCGTGACGAACAGCCGGTCGCGCAGCTCCGGCTCGTTGATGACGTGGCCGAAGCGCGCGTCGTTGGCGGCGTTGCGCGGCCAGGTGTCGACGACCTTGCCGCCGTGCGCGATCAAGCGCGCGCAGCACCTGGCGCAGCGGCTCGTCGCCGCTTGGCGGCGATCTCTTCGACGACCTTGCTCGAGCCCAAGCCCGATCGGGGGCAGCAGCTCGCCGCTCGGGAATGCGGCCGTGCGGCATGGCCCGCTGCGCCAGCGCGGCGCCGGGCGAGAGCCCGGTGGCCGAGAGTGCCGACAAGAGCGTCAGGAAATCGCGACGGCTCGGGGAGCGGGGGCGGAATCGCCTGGTCGACATGCTGGTCACCGCGCCGCCCACCCGCCGACCATCGGCCCGACGATCCGGGCTGGGTCGGCGCCGGGTTTCGGCCGGAACTTCTGCGAACGGTTGTTGGCCACTTCGGTCACGTAGAGATTGCGTTCCTGATCGACGCTGATCTGGTGCACGCCGTCGAACTGTCCGGGCTGCGGTCCGTGTCCGCCGATGTCGAGGAGGTAGCGCCCGTTCAGGTCGTACTTCACCAGGCGGTCGGTGGTCCAGTCGGCCACCCAGATGAAGTCGTCCTCGGTCACGATGTGCGCGAGCACCGCCGAGTCGTGGCCGGTGGGCCACATCTCGAGGAACTTGCCGTGCTCGTCGAAGACCTGCATGCGGTGATGTTCGCGGTCGGCGACAAAGAGCCGCCGGTCGCGGCTGATGCCGATGCTGTGCACCGACCAGAATTCATACGGCTGGGGATTGGCCGGATCGGCGGGCGGACGTCCCCAGTCCATCAGGAACTTGCCGGCGCGATCGAACTTGGCCACGCGCGTGCCGGCGTAGCCGTCGGCCACGAAGAAGGTGCCGTCGGGCAGCCACGCGATATCGGTCGGGCGATTGAAGTGGTTGGGACCGCGGCCCGGCACCCCGCGTTCGCCCATCGTGCGCAGGAGCGTGCCGTCGTTCGTGAAGACGTTGATGATGTGCTGGTCGTCATCCACGATCCAGATGTGCTTCTGCGGATCGTAGGGGCTGATGAGCAGCTTGTGCGGACCGCGGCCGGCCTCGCCGGGCCCCGACCCGCGGGGCGGCGCCAGCAGGCGGTCGTGCTGCAGCCATTCCTCGATGGTGCGCCCCTCGCGGTCCACGGCAAAGACCAGATGGTGGCGGCGCATCTCGTAGAAGTAGTCCTTGCCGGAATAGTCGCGGCGGCCGGTGTTGGTGCGGCGCGGGGTCAGCAGGCACGGGCAGATCCACGGCGTGGCCCCGGGCGGCAGCTGGATCTCGGCGCGCTGCGATACCCAGACCTTGTCCGGGCTCTCGGCCAGCACGCCGGCGCCCGATCCCCACGTCCACCCATCGTGCGAGAGATCGCGGTCGGGCAGCGGCCGCGGCCAGTCGGCGACCACGTCGTAGTCGCCCATGGCCACCGGCTGCACGGCCAGTTCGAGGCGGCCCTGCGCGGCCAGCGCCGCCGGCCGCCACTCGTCGAGCGGGAGCCATTGCGCCAGCAGTCCGGTTATCGCCGCCACGACCATCGTCTTGGGTCCGCGCATGCAGGCACTCCGGCAAAAGGGGCTGGACGTCTGGCCGACGATGCGCCGTGTCGGCGTCGCCTGTCAACTGCCGCTTGACACTTGGGGCGGCCGGGTTGACTATCGGCGTCGTGCCGACCCTGACCGGACGTCCCCATCGCCGGGCCTTCGTCGCCGCGCTCGCCCTGGCGCTGGGACCGGCGGCCGGGCCCTCAGCGGCGGCGGGGCAGCCGGGCCCCGAGCGCGTGCGCGTGCCCGCCAGCCACGCCAACGTCCACCTGGGCCCCAACACCACGACCGAGGTGCTGGTGCTCGTGCCGCGCGACACGGTGCTCACCGTGCTGGCCCGCGACAAGGAATGGATCCAGGTGCGCCTCACGCCCGACCTGCGCAAGAGCGGCCTGCTGATGCGCTGGTACAAGAACGAGGATCGCGGCTGGATGCACGACTCCACCGTGGTGCCGGTCAAGGACCGCCCTGTAGAGAAGGGCCATCAGCCTACGTAGGCGCCCGCGGGATCAGGCGGCACGGCCGCTCCCGGGCCCGCCGTCCGGCGCGTCCGGCGTGGGCGTCCAGCACTGCACCCGATTGCGCCCGTCGGCCTTGGCCGCATACAGCGCGCGATCGGCGTGCTTCATAAGCGCGTCGAGGCTCGTCTGTGAGCCGTCGAGCGACGCCACCCCGGCGCTGACGGTGTAATGGATCGGCACCCCATCGACCACGGCCGGATGCGCCGCCACCGCGGCGCGCAGACGCTCGGCCACGGCCGCCGCCCCGCTGAGATCCGTCGAGGGCAAGAGGACCGCGAACTCCTCGCCCCCGACGCGCGCCACCACGTCGACCTCGCGAAACGTGCCGGTCAGCAGTGCGGCCAGATGGCGCAGCACCGCGTCTCCGGCGGGATGGCCGTGGGTGTCGTTGATGGTTTTGAAGTGATCGGCGTCGAACATAATCAGCGACAACTCACGGGGGGCGCGGCGATCGCGCGCCAGCTCCACCTCCGCCGCCTCGAAGAACGCGCGGCGGTTGCCAATTCCCGTCAGGTGATCGCATGACGTGGCCCGACGCTGCACCTCGCTGGCCTCGCGCTTGTCGGTGATGTCGCGGATGACGAGGCAGTAGGCCGGCTCGTCGATGGCGTCCACGGGCGCGGGCCCGGGCGCACCCGCCGCCGCCAGTTCGGGCCGCTCCCGCAGCGGAGAGATCATCGCGCTGCCCCAGAACCGGGTGCCGTCGGCCTTGACGCGCCAGCCGTCATCGAGACTCCAGCCGCTTTCGGAGGCTTCCCTCAGCCGGTCGAGGACCCGGTCGGGAGTGGTCGCCCCGCCCGGATAGAACACGGAAAAAGGCTTGCCCAGCACGGCGTCGCTGCCGAAGCCGGTGATCCGGCCGATGCTCGGATTCCATTCGTCGACGCAGCCGTCTTGATTCAGGCGGACCAGCGCGTAATCGGTCACCCCCTGGAGGACGGCGTTCAGCCAGGCCCCGTTCTGCCGCAGGAGCCGCTCTTGCGCCACCTCGTTGGTGACGTCGCTGAGCACGGCCATCAGCCGCTCCGGATCGAGGCGGAGCAGGCTGAGCGACAGGAACTGAGGGTGAAGCCGGCCGCGCGCGGTGGCCGAGACCTGGATGCGCAGCCCTTCGCAGACCATGCCGTGCGCCGGCTCGTAAGCGGCGACCCGATGGCCCAGGTCCGGGGCGACGGGGGCGAGGGCGGTGAACAGGTTGGTGAGATTGCCGTCGGTCGAGAGCGGCATCAGCAACTGCGCGGCGACGGGATTGATCATCACGATCTCGCCGTCGGGCGAGGCCTGCACGAGTCCGACCGGCGCCAGGTACAAGAACTGCACCAGCGCTTCGTAGTCGGCCGCCATCTCGGATGCGGATGGGAACACTCAGCCGCGCCTGTTCACGAGCACATAACGCAAGCCCTGCGACGGGGACGCCACCATGCGCACGACGACCTTGGCGGGGCGCATGCGCAAGGTGAAGACGTAGTCGAGGGTCTCGTCGAGGGACTCGGCGGCGTCGGCGGCGTCGGCGAAGCGTTGCGCGACCATGAAGTTGTTCATGCACGGCGCCACCGCGGTGAACAGGGCATGGCCCAGGACCCGGTCCGGGGACAGGCCCGCCAGCCGGGATTCGAAGGCGTTGTAGCGGCGGACCCTGGTGTCGGCGTCGAAGCCGATCACCCCGAAGTCGAGCCGGTCGAGTGCGGCATCATCGAGCGCGTCGATGCGGGTGAGGATGTCGGCCTGGCCGAACTGTAGAGATGCCACGTCGTTCATGTCGTGTTCCTGAAGATACGCGTGCCGCACGAAGCCCCGGCACTTGTCGTATCGGCCGCACCGGTGAAGTCGAGCAGGGCTCGCCGCGTCCGCCGCGACCGACGAACGCTGGTGCAAGCGCGGCCCCACTATTGCAGCCGAAGTCACCGGCTCGCACAGCCCTCACACGGTGTTGTGCCTGGCGACGGAGTACTGGCCGGAGGGCGACCCCCGGTGCTCGTAGAGGTTCAAGGCAATGCGGCTCGAAGTAGGCATGTGTCGCGCGCTGGCGGCTGGCGCGCTGTTTCAGTTGATGAGCGGGTCGGGTTTGGCGCAGGGCACGGACTTATACCTGCAGCAGACGGTGGTCACTCCGGGCGCGGCCCTCGCCATCACCGTGGTCGGACCGCCGGGGCACTACTTCGCGGTGCTCGGCAGCACCGTCGGGTCCGGGCTGGCGTTCGCCGGACAGAGTTTCGCTGTCGGCAGCGAGTTCGTGGTCACCGCGTCCGGTCGCCTGGACGACACCGGCCGGGTCACCGTCACCCGTGTGCCGCCGTTTCAGTTCACGACGCTGGACCGCTACTACCTCCAGGCGGTCACATCGGCATCTCCCACGTTCGTGCCGGCGCTGCTCTCTCCGGGACGAATCGTCCGCAACGCCGATGTGGTGGGCGGTCTCTCCGGTCCGGCAGGGCCGGCAGGACCTCCGGGTGCGCGAGGCTCGCCCGGCGCGCGCGGTGATGCCGGAGCCACGGGACCCGCCGGGCCCGCTGGTGACGTCGGTCCGCCAGGTCCGAGTGGACCGCTTGGCCCCGCCGGGCTCACCGGTCCGATTGGACCTAGTGGCCCGGCCGGGTTGGTCGGGCCGCTCGGGCCCGCCGGAGTGGCCGGGCCGGTCGGATTGACTGGGCCCGATGGCTTGACCGGTCCGGCCGGACCGAGTGGACCCGCCGGATTGACCGGTCCGATTGGACCGAGCGGGCCCACGGGTCTGACCGGGCCGACGGGCCCGGCCGGCACACAGGCGCTCTTCGGGACCAACACCAACACGGCGACCTCCGGGTCGAGCGGTGCTGGCTGCACGCTCGGCGAGGTGCACCTCACGGCGTCGTCGATCGCCGTCGGCGTGCCCGCCAGTGGGCAGCTGCTGCTGATTGCCCAGAACATGGCCTTGTTCAGCCTGTTCCAGACGCGTTACGGCGGCAATGGCGTCACCACCTTCGGGCTGCCGGATCTCCGGGCCGCCGCGCCGAACGGCTTTACCTACTCGGTCTGCACCAGCGGCTACTTCCCGTCGTCGCCGTAGCGCGGCTCCCCACGCTCCGAACCTCGTGGAGCGCCGGCACGCTCCGACGGCGGCGCGAGTCGTGGAGTATCGCCGCGCAGCCGTGAGCTTGTGCTCAACCCGGCGGGCGCCGCTCCTGGTTCGTGCTCGGATCCGCCCGGCGCCTCCCCGCGCCGCCGCACCCCGCTGGGGGTATGCTGCGGCGGTATGTCCACCACTCGTCTGTATCTGGTGCGCCACGGCGCCACGCAACTCACCGCCGAAGGCCGGTTTGCCGGCGCGGTGGGCGTCGACCTCTCGGATGAGGGGCGCTGGCAGGCCGAGCGGCTGGGCGAGCGGCTGCACGCGGCCGGCCTGACCGCCGCCTACAGCAGCTCGATGTCGCGGGCCGAGGACACGGCGCGGCTGGTTGCCGGGCACTGCGGTCTCGTCCCGGAACTGCGCGACGGCCTCCGCGAGATTTCGCACGGCCACTGGGAGGGGCTCACGCGGCGCGAGGTCGAGGCCAGGTTTCCCGACGAGTACTCGGCCTGGGAGGAGGACCCCTTCACGTTCGCCCCGGTGGGCGGCGAATCCGGGGTGGCGGTGCTGGCCCGCGCGCTGCCGGCCATCCGCGAGATCGTGACCCGTCACACCGACGAGCGGGTGCTGGTGGTGTCGCACAAGGCCACCATCCGGCTCCTGCTCAGCAGTCTGCTCGGCTTCGACGCGCGTGGCTACCGGGATCGCCTGGACCAGGCTCCGGCTTGCCTGAACGTGCTCGATTTCAAGGACCCGGTGCGGGCGCGGCTGATGCTCTTCAACGACACGTCGCACTACGCCGATCGACCCCGGCCGGCGTCCGAGAACCTGTCGAAATGGTGGGACGACACGGGGCGCTGACCGCGAGCGCGGGGCGGCCGCCGTCACGGCCGCCCCCGCGGCGAGGCCCAGGGCGCGACAGCGACGACGGGGCCCGACGCTTACGGTCGGCCCCTCACCGCTTGTCGCATAGACCGCGCGACGCGAGCACCGCGGGCGCCGGCGGCGCGCGACGGGCATACCGTTCGGCCATTCCCGGGCCCTGAGCACCTGCACATCGCGACGGCGTCTCTTCGCGCAGCGTGTTGCCCCACACCAGGCTGGTGCCCTGAATGCCCAGGGCCTGTGACAGGTCGCCCCAGACGATGTGTTCGCCCCAGAGGAGCTGATTACCCCACACGATGTGGCTGCCCCACAGGAGCTGGTTGCCCCACACGACATGATCGCCCCACACGATGTGCTCGCCCCATAGCAACTGGTCGCCCCAGACGATGTGCTGCGCCCAGGCCGGCTGATTGAAATACACCGAGTCGCCCCAGAGGAGCTGGTTGCCCCACACGATGTGCTGACCCCATGAGAACGACTCGGTGTCGGTCTCGGTCACCGGGTTGATTCCCGAGAGCAGCCACGGCTGCCCGGGGCCGGCCGCGGGGTTGACGCGGGCCGCCAGCGCCGTGGCGCCGACCGGGTTGACGGCGCCGGCCCCCTGGGTGAGGGCGTCGGTGTTTGGAAGGCTATACGCGGTGAACTGCAGCATGGCCTTGATGGCGTTCGGTGAGAGCCGGGCGGTGGCGCCGGCCTCGACCGCGGCGTGGCGGTTGGCCTCGATCATGAGCGCGACGACGCCGCTCGTGACCCCGGTGGCCATGCTGGTGCCGCTCAGCATCATCATGTTGGCTTTGTCGGAGGAGCCGGTGACCGTGCCGTTGCGCTTGAGCGGCCGCTCGATCAGCAGGCTGCCGGGAAGGGTCTCGTAGAGCGTGCTCGCCTTCGAGAACTCGCCGACGAGGCGATGGCCGGGCGCGACCACATCGGGCTTGGCGTAGCCGTCGTACCACGTGGGTCCGCGCGAGCTATAGGGCGCCACGACGTCGTCGCTCCTGGTTTCGGTGCCCTGCGTGTTGAGCGAGCCGACGGTGATGGCCGACGGCGCATTGCCGGGCGAGGTCACGCCGGCGTAGCCGACCTCGCCGGTCTCCAGGCTGCGGCCGACGTTGCCAGCCGAGGCGACGACGACGATGCCTGACCGCACGGCGCGTTCGATGGCCTGGACCAGCGGGTCGGTCGCCGCCGGCTCGTAGATGGGGTGGCCGAGCGACAGGTTGATCACGTCGATGCGGAGTGTCGTCCGGTTGGCGACGGCGTAGTCGATGGCGAGGATGACGTCGCTCGTGTAGCCTACGCCATTCTTATCCAGCACCTTGAGGTCAATCAGCCGCACGTTGGGCGCGATGCCGCGGTCCACGCCGGCCGTGCTGGCGCCGCTCCCCGCAACCAGGCTGGCGACGTGCGTGCCGTGCCCGAACGCGTCGGTGGAGCCTTCGAGCGCCGCCTTGCCGGTGAAGTCGTAGCGGGCGACGACGGGGAGAATGTTCCCGGAGGCATTGATGCCGGAGTCGATGACGGCCACGCCGACGTCATAGCCGGTCAGGTACGACCCGCTCGAGACCAAGACTCTGGAGCAGGCGGTCTTCGCGCTGGCGGCTGACCGCGGGCACCAGTTGCGCGAATCTCTTGGAGGAACCGGCTATCAGGTCTCGCAGCGCCGCGCTGGGCGCGCGTCTCGCCAGGCCGTCCAGGGTCGCCACGCTCGCCAGCATTTCGGACACGAAGGCCGAGTTGTTCGCCGCAAGGCTCGTTTGCGCCGCCGCAAGCGCTGGCGCGGCCGCCCGTTCGACGTCCTTGACGAGCGAGTCGCGCTGGCTGGCCACGCCCGCCACGATCGTCATGTCCGCCGTGTAGTCCGCCGCCGCCTGGGTGAGCAGCAAGGCCGCCGCTTCGAGCGCCCGCGGGTGCTCCTCCAGGGCGGCTTTCCGCTCCGCCGCGGCCCAGGCCAACGCGTCTTCGTAGTCGGTCTTGGCGCCGTCGAACTCGACCCCGACCGCTTTGATCTCGGTCTCGTAATCCAGTTTGGCTGCGGAGAGTTCCCGGTCGGCGGCGGCCTTTTCTGCCGACTCGTCAGCCTTGGCGGCGCTGATCTCGGCACTCGCGGTCGTGAGCACCCGCGCCTCGACATTTTTCGCGCTAACCACCTGCGTGCCGGCGGCGGTTTTCTCGGCGCTCTCCGCCGAATAGGCCGCACTGATCTGCGCGTCGGCAGCGGCGATCTCCTGACTTCTCGTCGGCTCGGTCAGCTTCGAGGCGGCCGACTTGCGTGCGTTGGCGGCCGAGACGTCCCTCGACCGGACTTCTTCCGCCGCCTTGGTTCGCGCCGCGGCGACATATTCTTCCTGCTTGCGGAAGTTCGTGGCCGCGATACCCTGTGCGGTCGCCGCCGCTTCGCGCATGACGCGTCTGGCACCGGCGTCGTGCGTCCGCTGGACCGCCGCCGCGTCGCGCTGGACCTTGCGGGCCGTGGCGGCCGTCTGGCGCGCCCGGGCCGCCGTTTCCCGCGCCGCCCGCGCGGCGGAAGCGGTGAACACGCGGCCATCAGCGGCCGCCTGGCGCTGCGCCAGGCGTTCGTTGGCGTCCTGCCTCTGCTGGGCCGACCGCTCCTCGGTCTGCGCCCGCCGCGCCGCCGCCTTGGCGGTCAACTCGTCGAGCCGCGGCCCGTAGTCGTCAACGACCGCCTGCACCGATTTGTCCAGTTCACCGCGCAACGTGTCTCGCCGTGCCACCAGAGGGGCCCAGGCCACGTCGGTCTGGTGCAGGGCCAGGCTCCGCACCACCGCGTCGGTCGAGATCTGCACGACGTCGGCGTGAGTTTCCAGCGCCGCGATGCTCTCGCGGGTCACCTGCGCGGTGACCGCGAAGAGCTGGGCGTGCACCAGCGGGACGCCGTCGACGCCGGCGGCCGCCATCAGCGCCGTCAGCCGCCGGGTCACGCGATCGAGCGCCCGCGGCTCTGGCCGGGTGCGCACAATCACCCGCAGCAGCGGCTGCGCACCGCCGCGCAGTTCCTGCTCTAGCGCCAAGTCCTTGCTGGCTGGCCGCGCCGGCACCTGGGCGCCGCCGAGCACCGCCACGAACACTGCGACAACTGCAACGAGGTTCCGCACGCTGACCACCCTTTCGAGACCGGAGCCGCCGCGTCCCGAAGTTCATCTTCGGAGCGCATGCAGCCGTCCGGTGCGGAGCATGTTTGGTGCCGGCACCGCGAGCGGACCCGGCCCGTGCGCGTATCGCCAGCCCGGAGAACGACTTAGGGAGACGCCGGCACGGCGCGCGGGCGATGGGCGAGGCGTGGGTAGCGCGTGCCGGAACAGAACAGTCCCGGGCCAATCCCTGGGCAGGAGCGCGCAGACCCGCGGGATTTGTTCAGCATCCGCGCTCCCACGCCCGTCGTGTGCCGCAGCGGCACACCGAGTGCCGGATCGAGGCAACCACCATCGACCGGCAGCGCCGTGGTCGCGCCACGCCGTCCGGGGTGGCCGGGACAGAAAACGGCACCGGCCCGACGTCACGGCGAGTCGCCCCGCGGCGTGTGGCGGCGAGCGTGCGCAACCTGTCGCGTGGTGACGCCGCGACCGGCGCGACACGGGCGTCGAGGAGCGGCCCTCGGCTTGCATCCAACTGACAGTTGTAGGGACCGATGTCCTCCGCCTCGCGCGTATCGCGCCCCGGACTCGTTCGCCTCGACGTCTACGTCGCCTGCGTCATCGCGCTCGGCGTCCTGGCTATCGCTGCGTCGCTGCATGCCCTCGTCGCCGCGCCACCGCCCGTCGAGTGGACGGTTTTCGCGCTGCTCGGACTGGCCGCCGGAGCGTGCGCCGTGAAGATCCCCGGGGTCAACGCGCTCGTCTCGGCGTCCGACACCTTCTTCATCGCGTCGGGCATGCTGTTCGGGCCGGGACCAGCGATTGCGGCGCTGGCCGTCGACAGCGCCGGACTCGCCTGGCGCCGCGGCTACGGGCCCGCCCGGCTCCTCTTCAACGCCACGGCGCCATCGATCGCCCTGTTCACCGCGACCCACACCTTCCAGCTCCTCGTGGGCCGCCAGTCGCTTTACAGCCCGGCGCTGCCGGTGGCGGGCCTGATTCTGCCTCTGGCCGCGATGACCGCCGTCTACTTCGGGCTGAACTCCGGCCTCACCGCCGTGGCCATCGCGCTCGAATCAGGGGCTCCGCTGCCCACGGTGTGGCGGCGGTTGCTGCCGCTCGCGGTGAACTATGTCGCAGCGGCCTCGGCGGCCTTCTGTCTGGTCATCGTCATGCGGTCGGCGGGCCTGCTCGCCGCCTCCGCCGTGATCCCGCTGGTCGTCGTCTTCCACGTGACGCTCCGTTCGATTCTTGGTCGGCTGGGCGATGCGCAACTGCACGTCGAGCGGGTGGACCGGCTCTACTTGTCGACCATCGAAACCCTGGCCACCGCCATCGAGGCCAAGGACGGCGTCACCCACGATCACATCCGCCGCGTCCAGCGCTTCGCCGTCGGTCTCGCCGGCGCCCTCGGCATCGACGACGCCGACACCCTCAAGGCCATCAACGCCGCCGCGCTGCTGCACGACACCGGAAAACTGGCGGTGCCGGAGTACATCCTCAACAAGCCGGGCAAGCTGACGGCGCCCGAGTTCGAGCAGATGAAGCTGCACGTCGACGTCGGCGCCGACATCCTGTCGTCTATCGACTTCCCCTACCCCGTCGTGCCGATCGTGCGCGCGCACCACGAGAACTGGGACGGCAGCGGCTATCCGTTGCGGACTCGCGGGGGAGGCCATTCCAATTGGCGCGCGCATTCTCTCGGTGGTCGACTGCTACGACGCGCTGACCTCCGATCGGCCTTACCGCCCAGCCCTGAGCGACAGCGACGCGCTGGCCATCATCGTCGAGCGGCGCGGCACGATGTACGACCCGCGCGTCGTCGATACCTTCCTTACCGTGTGCTCGCGGATTGCCGCAGTGGCGGTGGCGCCGGTGCCGCACCAGGAGGCTCTGGCGCAGATCGGACGGGCGACGACCGCCGCCCCGCCCATGGCGAGCACGCCGCAACTCCCCGGCGCCGAGGACCCCGGCGACGTCCTCGCCATCGTCAGCCTGGCCCGTGTCTTCAGCGGGGTTGCGACCCTGCACGACGCGGCGGGGCTGGCCACCGCCCATCTCGCCCGGCTGATGCCGGAGACGACCGGCGTGTTCTACGTGAGCGATCCGGCGTCCGGCCGCCTTGTGGCCCGGCACTCCTTCGGCCCGCACGCAGCCGTGGTGCGCGGGACTTCGATCGCCATGGGCGAGCGCCTCACAGGGTGGGTGGCCGCCTGCCGGCAGCCCATCGTCAACTCGCCGGCCGCGCTCGACCTGTTCGACCGTGGCGTCACGCTGGGCAATGCGCTCGGCACGCCGCTCGTTCACCGCGACCGGGTCGTCGGTGTGCTGACAGTCTACGCGGCTGCCGGGCAGGCCTTCACCGAGGAGCAAAGCCGCCTCGTCCAGATGATGACGCCGCACCTCGGCTTGATCGTGGGCGCCGCCTTGCGCGGCGGACCCCGACACGCGGGCGACAGCCTCGAGCCGCGCGCCGCCGTCCGCGAGCTGCGCGTGGTCTCGCGCACGTAGAGCCTGGCCCGCTCACCCGAGCCCCCGCGCCGCCGGGCGGCTCGGCCGCGACGGGGGCGGCGCCGAGGCCCCTGGCCCTCACTAAATCTATGGGCTGGCGCTACATTATCTATTTTTCGTTGCCTTTCGACTCCTCTATCCTGCCTTGGTCGTTGTTCAGCAGGAGTGCCGTCCTTATGGATCGAACGCTCGTCAGCCGACTCTCGTCCGACCTGCCCGCCAGCCTCGTGGTCTTCCTGGTGGCCGTGCCGCTGTGCCTGGGCATCGCGCTCGCGTCCGGGGCGCCGCTGGCTTCTGGCCTGATTGCCGGCATCGTCGGCGGCATCGTCGTCGGCGCCGCCAGCGGCTCGGCCCTGGGCGTCAGCGGCCCGGCCGCCGGGCTGGCCGTGATCGTGCTCACCGCCATCCAGACTCTGGGCTCGTGGGAGACCTTCCTCGTCGCGGTCGTGCTCGCCGGCGTGATTCAGATCGCCCTCGGCTTCCTGCGCGCCGGCGTGATCGGCTACTACTTTCCGTCGTCGGTCATCAAGGGCATGCTGACCGGCATCGGCCTCACCATCATCCTGAAACAACTGCCCCACGCCGTGGGTTACACCGCGAACCCGCCAGGCAATCAGGGCTCGCCCGGCGCGGACGGCGGCAATCTCTGGACCTCCCCGAGTGACCTGCTCGGGTTGGTCGACCCGGGAGCCGTGACCGTCGCCCTCCTGTCGCTCGTCGTCCTCGTGACCTGGGAGCAGCCGTTCATCAAGCGCGTCAAGGCGTCCCTGTGCGATCCAGGGCCCGCTCGTGGCAGTGGCGCTGGGGATTGCGCTCAACGAGATCTTCATCCGTGTCGCTCCGGAGCTGGCCATCGGCGCCTCTCGCCTGGTGCAGTTGCCCGAGACCACCGGGCTGTCCGGCATCGCGGCCCTCCTCTCGTTCCCGGACTTCACCCAGCTGGGGAATGCGGCGGTCTACACCACGGCCATCACGCTGGCCGTCGTCGCCAGTCTCGAGACGCTGCTGTGCGTCGAGGCTACCGACCGGCTGGACCCGGAGAAGCGGGTCACGCCCACCAACCGCGAACTCAAGGCCCAGGGCCTGGGCAACGTCATCTCCGGCCTGGTCGGCGGCCTGCCGATCACGCAGGTGATCGTGCGCAGCTCGGCCAACATCCAGTCGGGCGGGCGGTCGAAGCTGTCGGCCATCCTGCACGGCGTGCTGCTGCTCGTGGCCGTGGCCTCGCTTCCGGCCCTGCTCAACCGCATTCCGCTGGCCACGCTCGCCGCGATTCTGCTGACGGTGGGTTACAAGCTGGCCAAGCCGGCGCTCTTCCGCTCGATGTACCAACTCGGCTGGGGGCAGTTCCTCCCCTTCGCCGTCACCGTGGCCGGCATCCTGACCACCGACCTGCTGGTGGGCATCGGCCTGGGCATGGCCGTGGCGGTCTTCCAGATTCTGCTCACCAACTACAGCAACCCCTATTTCCTGGAAGAGCCTCACCAGCCCGGCGACGCCTGGAGGATCACGCTGTCGGAAGACGTGTCGTTCCTGAACCGCGCCGCCGTCATGCGCACGCTCGACGAGATTCCGCCGGGCGCCAAGGTGGTGCTCGACGCGACGCGTTCGGTGAACATCGACTACGACGTCTACGAAGTCATCAAGGAATACGAGCAACGCGCCAGCGTCATCGGCGTCGATCTCACGGTGAAGGGTCTCTACGGCGCGCGCCAGCGCGTCACCGACCCGGTGCGCAACGTGCAACGGATGATTCGTCGCGAGACCGGACGCCACCAGCGGCAAGCCGAGGGCTGACCTCGGCTGCGGGCAACCGCGCAATGCCACAACCCACTCAACACGGACAAGGAGCGATATCCGATGCGCACGCTAACCAAGGATCTTCAGTCCACCCTCACCCCCCGGCAGGCATTCCAGATCCTGCAGGACGGCAACCGGCGGTTCGTGAGCAACCTGCGCTACAACCGCAACCTGCTCCAGCAGGTGAACGAGACGTCGGACGGACAGTTCCCGTTCGCGGTGGTGTTGAGCTGCATCGACTCGCGGACCTCGGCCGAGCTCATCTTCGACCAGGGCCTGGGCGACATCTTCAGCGTGCGGATTGCCGGCAACGTGCTCAACGAGGACATCCTGGGCAGCATGGAGTTCGCCTGCCAGGTGGCGGGATCAAAGCTGATCGTGGTACTCGGTCACTCGAAATGCGGCGCCGTCAAGGGCGCCTGCGACCACGTCCAGATGGGGCATCTCACCGGCCTGCTCAACAAGATCAGCCCGGCCATGCACGCCGTGGCGACGGTGCAGGGGCGCGATGGCAATCCGCTGAAGTTCGTCGAGGACGTCGCCCTGGAGAACACGCGTCAGCAGATGCGCGCCATCGTCGACCGCAGTCCGATCCTCGAGCACCTGTTCGCCCAGGGCAGGATTGGGATGGTCAGCGCCATGTATTCGGTCGAGTCCGGCGAGGTGACCTTCTACGACCAGCACTTCACCGAAACGCAGGAACCCGCCGCCGACCCGAAGACGGAGCCTCTGGCCACCCGCTGAGCCCCCTCTCGCCGCCCGCTGAGCAAGAGCCGTCTCATCCCGGCGGCGCCGCGGCCTTGCGGCTCGCCTGCGCCAGGGTGGGAAACAGGTCCAGCCGCGCCGCCTTCGACAGGGCGGCCACGCCCGGGTGAGTGACGCGGCGTTCGGCGGACAGCGCGTAGTAGCGCTCGCGCACGGCGTCGGTGTGGCCGACGGCGACGACCCCGTAGTGCCGGCACACTTCCAGCGCAATCGCCGTCGGGGCCGGGAACACCGCGGTGCCGGCTTCGCCGAAGGCCTTCATCAGGGCCGAGTCTTCGAACTCGCCCCCGAGCGGCGGGCGGATGCCGAGGACATCGAACCACTGCTCGAGCGCCCGGCGGAGCACCGTGGACGTCGTCGGCAGCAGCATCGGCACGTCCTGCAGCGACTGCGGGAACCGGCGGCGCACCTTGCGGGCCAGCGCCGGGACGGCAAAGAAGGTCGTCCCTGACTCACCCAGCAGGTGCGAGAAGACCTTCACGTGGAGGTGCGCGGGCGACGGCGCATCGCTGATGACGACATCGAGGGCGTGCGTCGCCAACTGGGCCAGCAACTGGTCGGGTTGCCCTTCGTAACAGGTCAGCTGAAGCGGCAGGGCGCCTTCGGTGGCGGGACGCAGCAGCCGGTAGACAATCAGCTTCGGCACGGCGTTGGCCACGCCGACGCGGAGCCGGAGCGTCTCACCGGTGGGGCGTCCCTTCAGGGTCTCCTGCAGTTCCCGCCCGAGCGTGAAGATGTCGTCGGCATACCGGAACACGATCTCTCCGGTCTCGGTGAGCACCACGCGCCGGCCCTGGCGCTCGAGCAGCGGCTGGCCCAGCGCCCGCTCGAACTGTTTGAGCTGGGCGCTGACGGTGGGCTGCGCTAAGCGAAGGAGCGCGGCGGCCTTGGTCACGCCGCCCTCGCGGGCGACCGTCCAGAAGTAGAAGAGGTGGTGGTAGTTGAGCCACTCCATCGCCTCACTATAGGGTTTTGCGTCGGTCGGCGCATGAATTCATCGATTTATCGAACGGTCAAAACCGAGGTGATCGAGCGCGAGGTGGCGTCGGCGGGCTGACCGCGCCTGCCTCGTCGGTGTCGTCGCCTTCGAGCACCTCAACCCGGACCCGGACCGCGGTGGCCTTGGGCACGATGCGATCGCCCCGCAAGCGGATGGCGGCGCGGGTCAGCGACGCGCCGAAGAACAGGATCAGCGACGAGTAGTAGACCCACAACAGCACCAGCACCAGCGATCCGGCGGCGCCGTAGGGCGAGGCCGTGGCGGTGCGGGTGAGGTAGAGCGAGATTCCCGACTGCCCGACGACGAACAGCGCGGCCGTGACCGTGGCGCCGAACCACATATCGCGCCACTGCAGGCGGACGTCCGGCAGGATCTTGAAGATCATGGCGAAGAGCGCCGTGGCGATGAGCAGCGACGCGCCGGTGTTGATGCCGGCCACGACCACGCCCGGCACCGGAACCCACTCTTCCGCGAAGCGGAGGAGGGCGCCAACCGTCATGGTGATGACAAAGGAAGTGAGCAGCAGGAACCCGATGACCAGCACCAGCCCGAGCGAGGCCAGGCGGGAGGCCAGGAACACGGTCACGCTGCCGCGCGAGGGCCGCGAGGTCACGCCCCAGAAGTGATTGAGCGACGTCTGCATCTGCGCGAACACCGTCGTCGACGCAAAGAGCAGCGCCAGCACGCCCATCACCGTCGGCAGCATCCCCGCCTCGTCGACCCGCGACTGCTGCACCGCCGTTTCCACCGTGGCGGCGGCCTCGGCGCCGAGCCAGGTCTCGAGACGGGCCGAGATCTCGCCGCGGGCCGCTTCCTGGCCGAAGACCGCGCCGATGATCGAGATGAGGATGATGAGCAGGGGCGCCAGCGACGACAGCGTATAGAACGCCAGCGCGCCGGCATGCTGGAAGGCCCCCTTGGACGACCAGAGGCTGGCGGCGTTGGTGAGCAGGGCCAGGGCGCGTATCCGCACCGGAGCTGGTGGCGATGCCATGGTTCGACCTGGCCCGTGTTCTCAGGCCTTGAAGGGCGCCTTGGCCACGACCTTGACGCCGGCGATGACCCCGGTGGCCGCCTTGGTCACTTCCTCGGTGGCCGCGCTGCTCACGGCGCCCGCCGCCTTGATGGCCCCAGCCGCCGCCGCCGAAGCGGCCTCCGCCGCGTCGAGGCCCAGTTCTTTGGCGCCTTCGATGGCGCCCTCGACGGCGTTCCTCGCGGCCGTCGCCAGACTGCCGCCGACGTCCGCCGTTTCCTTCACCAGGCTTTCCGCGGTGCTGCCCACCGTCGAGAAGGCGCCGGCGCCGATGTCCTTGGTGCCGCGGAAGACGCCGAGCACGGTGCCTTTGGCGGCGTCGCCGAGTTCGCCGCCGACCTGCGAGGTGGCGCGAATCGCGCTGCTGGCCACGCCCGAGGCGGCCTCGGCGGTGGAACTGCCGACCTCGCCCACCGTGCTCATGGCGCTCGAGACCGCCGTGGCCACCGCGTCGGCGGCGTTCACGCCGACCTCCTTGGCCGCCAGAATCGCTCCCTCGACGGCGCTCTTGGCCGCGCCGCCCACGTTGCCGCCGACCGACGCGGTTTCACTGACCAGCGCGCTGACGCTCGAGCCGACGGCGGTGAGGGCCTCGCCGCCCACTTCCGTGGTGCCGCGGAGCATGCCGACGACCATCCCCTTGGCGGCCTGCCCGAGGTCGCCGCCCACCTGCGTGGTGCCCTGGATGACGCCTCTGGCCACCTCGGACACGGCGCCGGTGGCGGCACTGCCGACCTTGCCGGTGCTGGTCAGGGTGTTGCCGAGCACGTCGGTGACGGTATCGGTCACGGCATTGACGATCTCGCCCGTGCCCTTGATGGTGGCGATGATGCCGTTCTTCACCGCCTCGACGATGTTGGTGACTGCCATGGGGGTGCTCCTTCTGGTCGCCGCGGAGCGCGGCAGACTCGCTGATTTCGTTTGTGTACAAAACGTATGAGTACATACATTCCCGGCTCGCGCAAGCTCAGCCGGGGCGGCGCTAGAAGGCCTGGCCGAGCGAGAAATACCAGCGGGCGAACGGCTGCCGGCCGCGGTCGGTCAGCGGCAGGCCGTAGTCGATGCGGGCCAGGCCGAAGGGCGTGTCGATGCGCAGGCCGAAGCCGGCGCCGTAGGCCAGGTCGGTCACCGAGAGTTCGCTCACCCGATCGAAGACGTTGCCGGCGTCGACGAAGCCCACCCCCCGGACCCACTTGTAGATGGGGAAGCGCAGTTCCTGGTTGAAGACGAGCGAGGCGGCGCCGCCGATGGGGTCCCCGAAGACGTCCAGGCCGCCGAGGCCGTTTTCGGCGAAGCCTCGCACGCTCGTGCCGCCGCCGGCGAAGTAGCGCTCGCTGAAGAGCAGGGGGGGCTGAAATCCCCAGGCCGTGCCCACCCGCATCGCCGAGGCCAGCACGATGCGCTCGCCGATCGGCTTGAAATAAAACTGCTGCAGGATGAACTTGAGGAAGCGCAGGTCCGACCCGAGCGACGGCGTGGCGAACTCGACGCCCGACGAGACGAACCAGCCGCGGCGGGTGTCGAAGGGATCGTCGCGGGTGTCGCGGGCCACGGTGCCGGTCAGCCGGGCCACGTCGACCCGCAGGTCGAACGGCGCGTCGTCGGGCCGCAGGTCGGTCTGGAACACGTGCGTGCGCAGGAAGCGGTAGTTGTAGGCCACCGTCAGGTTCGCGCGCGGGTTGAAGCGCTGTTCGGCGACGACCTCGGTGCCGTCGCGCACGAACGGACTGATGTCGGGCGCGGTGAACTCCTGGCGCGACTGCGTCAGGAACAGGTTGGTCGTGACCGGCAGGCCGAAGAGCTGAGGCGCGGACAGGAGGCCGCGGGCCAGCCGGCGGTCGCGCTCGAGCTGACCGGCGGCGCCCGCCGAGAGGGCGCGTCCAAACAGGTTGCGGCGCAGGAAGTCGACCACCAGGCCGGGACGGATCTCGCGGTTGCCCTCGAGCGGGCCGAGGTCGTCGACGAGCCGCAAGCCGTAGCGCAAGCGGTACTTCGGCACCTCGGCCAGCGTCACGACCGCCCGCACCGGCTGCGTGCCGTCGGCCGCGACCTCACCCATCGGCTCCAGATCGACGTCGGCGCGCCGGAAGATGCCGGTGTCGTAGAGGCGCTTCTGCGCCCGGTAGGTGTCGCTCAGGCTGGCCGGTTCGCCCAGCGTCAGATCGAGCGCCGTTGTCACCGTGGTTCGGGCCGTCGCGTCCGCTCCGTTCACCGCCACGTCGGCCAGCACCTGCCGGGCGCCTTCCCGCACCTCGAGGGTGACGTGGGCGGCCGGCAACTCGACATCGGCCACGCTCGCCACCGTGACGCGGACGTCGTTGTAGCCGCGCTGCAGGTAGTCGACCTCCACCGCCCGCCGCGCCGCCTCGAGCCCCGCCGGCACGTAGGGCGGGCCGGGGGTGAGGCCGAACGCCGCGCGCACCTCCTCGAGCCGGCCCGGCGCGACCCCGGTGAAGTCCACGCTGGCAATCGTGAACTGCGGACCCTCACGCACGGTGACCGGCAGCGTGGCGAGGCTGCCCTCGAACACGGGCGCGCCGACCGTCACCGCCGCCCGCTCGAAGCCGAGCGACCGGTAGTGCGCGGTGAGAGCCGCCTCCACCTCGTCGGGTTGCCGCCAGGCCGTGAGCGCGAGCCGGCGTTCCTCCACGACGTCCATGAGGTCGCCCGACGACAGGGCCTCCTGTCCGGTAAAGGCGATTCGGCGGTCGGCGTATCGCGGACCCGGCGTGACGCTGAGCGTGACGTGCTTGGTGCCGGCGCCGGCGTCTTCTTCGATCACGGCCTCGGCGCCGGCCTGCAGGTAGCCCTCGCCGGCCAGCCAGCGCGTGGCCAGGCCGGCGACGTCGTCGCGCAGGAAGCCGTCGAACAACGCCGCCGCCCAGGCCTCGCGCATGTCGCTCAGGACCCCGCCCGGAAGATCCACGCCGGTGACCACGATCGAGGTCGCCGGCCCGCGCTCGATGGCGTAGGTGAGGGCCACCGAGGGCTCGGCGCCAGCGCCGTCGCCCGGCACCGTGTCGCGCGTCGCCCGGATCCGCGCCTCGAGGTAGCCGCGGTCGTGATACCACTCGGCCAGCCGATCGCGGTCCTGCTGCCAGCGGAAGAAGTCGAAGCGGTCGCCTTCGGCGAGCTTGATCCGGCCGCGCAACTCGTCTTCGGGAAAGCCGGCCGCGCCGGTCCAGCGCACCGCCGACACCCGCGGCGGCGGCGTCCGCTCGGTGGCCGGGCGGCGGGCCACGTCGCTGCCGCCGAAATTGAGCTCGTTGCGGAACTCGTAGCTGCGCCCGTTGTCGTCGAGCGTGGTGGCCCGCAGCTCGATGGCCTTGAACGGTCGGTAGATGGCAATCCAGGTCAGGTCGTTGCTGTCGCGCAGGCTGCGCGACAACACCAGTTCGACGTCGCGCCGCAGCTGCTTGGACACGGTGAGCCGGGTGCTCGGGTCGCTGTCGGTGGCCAGCAGATCGAACGACGACCCGGCGCCGCCCAGGCCGCGGCCGACCTGCGCCGAATCGAGGCCGACGGCGCGGCCGGCAAAGCCGAGGAACTCGCCCGACAGCAGCAGCAGCAGCTGGCCGCGGGCGATGTCCGACTGGGCCACGCTCTGGCTGTCGGCGACCTTGCCGGTGAGCAGCAGCGAGACCGCATCCTCCTGGCTGATGCCGTCGGGCGACGACAGGTTCGCTTCCAGCGTGGCGGGGGTGCCGCTCACCGACAGGCGGATGTCGTACTGCTGCACCCGCGTCACCAGCGACAGGTCCAGGTTCGGCTCGATCTCGGTGGCGCTGGTGAAGTCGACGGTGCCCCGCTCGAGCGCCCAGGTCTGACCGGCGAGGAAGACGGCGCCGCCTTCGTTGATGGTCATGCGTCCGGCCAGCACCGGCAGCAGGTAGGTGCCGGCAATCTTCAGGTCGGTGTCGAGTTCGAGCTTGCCGTAGTTGTTGTCGAGGATGATGCCGTCCTGCGACACCACGTCGATGTTGAAACGGAGGCGGTCGAGCACGCTCGGCTCGGGCACCACGGCCGGCGTCGTCACGCCGGTGACCAGGAGGCCGGCCAGGCTGATGGGCTCGAGATACGAGCCGCGGAGCACGGTCACCCTGCCGGCCAGCTCCGGGTTCTCGCTGTCGACCTGGAGCGTGAGGTCGAGATCGACTTCGCTGCGCAGGTTCTCCGGCACCTCGACCGCCAGCCCCCGGCCCTCGATCACGATGGCGCCGCCGGCCGGCACGAAGCCGTCGAGCGTGACCTCGCCGCCGAGTTCCAGCGTGCCGCCATTGGCGGCGGCGCGGAAGTCGACGAAGCGAACCTGATTCCTGGTCAGCGCCACGACGCCGACCAGGTCGGTCAGGGCCAGCCGCGGATCGCGCATGGCCAGTTCGCCGTCGCGAAAGGTGATCTGGCCCTCGATGTCGGGATCGTCCAGCGGCCCGGAGGCGCGGACGTCGAAGTCGGCGCGGCCGCCGGCGGCGAGGTCGGGCGAGGCGGCGCCGAGCATGCGCAGGTCGAGGGTGCCGCCGACCGACGCGTTCACCTCGGGCCGGTCGCCGAGCAGCCGGGCCCCGCCGGAGATGGCCAGCGAATTCCCCTTGCCGCTCCACGTCCAGTCGAGGACGTCGAGCTGTCCGTTGGCCAGCGCCAGCCGGGTGGGGCGGTCCTGGCGCAGCGGCTCGCCGGCCAGGAGCAGTTCCGCCCGGTCGAAGGTGACCGCGGCGGTCACGCTCTCGGCGGCGAGCGCCGTGGCCTCGACGGTGATGGTGGCGGCCAGCGCCGCTTCGATCTGGGCGAGCGTGGCTGCATCCACGAAGGGCGCCGCCATGGCCGCGGTGATCGAATCGAGGCGCACGGTGGCCGTGGCCCGGTCGGGCAGCGACGGCAGCGACCCGAGGTAGCCGGCCGGCAGCGACTCGCCAAGCAGCGTCACCGGCACGGCGCCCGTGGCGCTCACGGTGGCGCCCTGCCAGGCGGCGTCGAGCGCGGTCAGGGTGAGCAGGCCCTGGTCGAAGGCCGCCCGCAGTTGCACGCCGGTGACCGGCGGCAGGTCCGGCACGGTGGCCGACCCGTCGACGACCGCGAGCGTCGCCGCGAGGCGAGGCGTGTCGAGCGCACCAGCCGCGTGCACGGTCAGGGCCAGCCGCCCCGCCGCGTCGACGGTGTCGAGGCCCTCGACGAGGTGCACGAACGGCAGCAGGTCGGCCAGGCCGCCCTCGAGCGAGACGGTCAGGCCCTCGGTGTCGGCGGGGTCGCCGAACTGGCCGCGCGCCGTGAGCGTCATGGCGCCGCTCCGCAGCGACACGTCCTCGGCCACGACCCGCCCCGCCTCGTAGCGAAGCCGGGCCGGCCGGTCGAGACGAATCGGCACGCCGCCGGCGGCGACCTCGTCGAGGCGCAGTTCGAGGTCGACCACGGCGTCAGCCGGACGATCGAGCGTGCCGCGCGCCGTGGCCGTGGCGGTGACGGCGCCGGTGACCGGCACGGTGGGGCTGGTCAGCGGCGCGTCGATGGGGATGGGGCCGGCCGGTCCGGTCGGCCGGAGGACGGCATTCACGTCGGTGCCGCGCAGGGCCACATCGGCGGTGAAGTTCCGAGCGGCGGCCAGGCCGGCCGTCAGGTCGAGCGTGGCCGCCAGGGCGGGCAGCGCCGCCGTCACCCGCGCCTGTTGGTCCGCGACCGTCGCCTCGAGGCGAGCGCCGCCCAGCGCGTAGTCACCCCAGGTCAGGTCGCGCACCACGACCGTGCCGCCGCCCGCCGGCGCGTCGAGCGTGCCGTCGCCGGTGAGGTCGAGATCGAAGCGCGCCTGCACCGGCAGCGGCTCGCCGGTGGTGACGACGGGCCGCACGGCCAGGTCGCGGCCGGTGGCGGTGAAGGCGTAGCGCCCGTCGTCGAGGCCGTAGCGGCCGGTGAGGGTCAGCCGCCCAGGGCC
Organism: uncultured Acidobacteriota bacterium; assembly: GCA_963834325.1. GTDB lineage: Bacteria > Acidobacteriota > Vicinamibacteria > Vicinamibacterales > UBA2999 > CADEFD01. The sequence continues at coordinate 27,583 of CAWIBL010000008.1, read as the reverse complement.
CTGGGCGACATCGAGCCGCTCGACGGCCAGGACCTGGCGAGCCAGCCGGGCCACCATCTCCACCGTGTCGATCCGCTGGCCGGCCACCGCCAGGTCCCGCGCACTGGCGACGAGGTCGACGGCCGGCGCGTCCAGCGTGCCGCCGATGTCGGCCGACAGGGTGGCGGCGCCTTCGACCCGTGACTCGGGCGGCACCATGGCCATGAGCGGCGCCAGGCGGGGGAGGTCGGCGGTGAGCGCGCCGCGCAGCGTCCCGGCGCCGAGATCGACCACCACCTGCCCGGTCGCGGAATTGGGGGCCAGTGCGAAGTCGAACCTCGACACCGCCACGCGCGCCGGATCCGCCGCGAAGGCCGCCGTCATCTCGCCCGGTCCGAGACCGCCAACTTCCAGGCCGCCGGCGTCGAGCGCGCCGGTCGCCGACGGCGCTCCTACCGTGCCGGCCAGGGCCACGTTCAGGGTGGCCCGGCCCCCGGCCAGCGCCGAGGTGTCGGCCAGCACGAGCCCGGCCGCCCGCAGTTCCCCGAGGAACGCCGGCAGATTGCCGACCACGGCCCGCAGGTTGCCGCCGAGCGTGGTGGCGGCGAGGTCGTCGGCGTTCACGCGTCCGGCGGCGCGTCCGGTGACCTCGAGCGTGCGCGTCGCGAGACGGTCGGCGGTTGCCGTCCACTGTCCGCCCCTCAGCGCCGCCGCCAGACGTCCCGAGAGGGCCACGGCGCCGGCCGGCGCCCGCCCGCGGGCGAGCGTGGTGTCGATGACGGCCGCGCCCGCGACGACCTCACTGCCCGTCCAGTCGGCCGAGGCCCGGCCGCTGGCCACCGCGGCGATCCGCGGTTCGGTGACGCCAGCCGTCACGGCCAGCCCGCCCAGGTCGAGTCCGGTCCAGGTCAGCTCGAGATGCGAGGGGGCGTCGTCGGACAGGCCGAAACGCCCGCGCCCTTCGACCGCGCCGCCGCCGACGGTGAAGCGCAGCCGCTCGATCGCCGCCTCGGTCGAAGAGATGGCCGCCTGCAGCGCCACCGACATCCCACGCTGATCGCGCCAGGCCAGATCCTGCGCCGAGACCGTCAGGGCCACGTCGGGCGCGTCGAGCGCGCCGCTCACCGTGCCCGAGAAGGCCATCTCGCCCGCGACGGGCTGGTCGGGCGCCAGCCAGGGAACGAGCGGCTCGAGCCGCAGGCGGCCCTGGTAGCGCGTGTCGACGCGCGGCGCCGCGGCCAGCAGATCGACGCGGCCGTCGAGTTGCAGCGCCAGCTCCGGGGCCTCGACCGTGAGCCGGTCGAAGGCCAGAGTGCTGCCGTCGAACGAGAGGTCGCCCTCGAGCTGAGACACGGTCGTGGTCCGGTCGCCCGACGCGATCTCGATGCCGCCACCCGTGGTGAGACGTCCGGCCAGAAGGCCGCCAGGGCGGCTGGTCAGGTCGAGCGTGACGGCGCGGCCGGCCACCGTGATGCCGAGCGGCTGGTCACGATAGTCCACCGCCAGGTCGCGAATGGTCAGCGCGCCGATGTCGATCGGCGCCGTGGCCGCTTCGGTGTCGGGTGCCGGCTCGGTGACCGGCAGGTTCAACCGGCCCTCGGCGTCGCGGACGATGGTGACCACCGGACGGACGACGGTCACCGACTCGACGGCGATGCGGCCCGTGACGATCGACCAGGGCAGATCGAGCTCGAGGGCGTCGAAGGTCAGGAACGGCGTGGCCTGGTCGCGCGCGGCCAGCGTCGTCGCCCCGGCCGAGAGCCGGAGGGCGAAGAGGTTGTAGTCGAGGCGGTCGATCCGCGCGTCGATGTCGAAGTCGGCGCGCAGGCGCTCGACGACCAGCGCGCCGAGGCGCGCCCGCACGAACGAGGTGTGGGCCACGGCCAGCGCCGCCACGATCAGGGCGACGATGATTCCGGCGGCAAAGAGCCAGCGGCGCGGGTTCCAGAGGGATCCAGGCATCGGGGAGGCGGGGCGGCGTCCGCGTCCGCCCAGGGGTACACCTTACCCCGCGACGCCTTCCCCGGGGCGTGCAATGTGGAACACCCCGGGTCGGAGTTCGCTAGCGGCGGCCGCGCAGGGCGTCGTTCCGCACGTACATCACCAGCGCCACGCCGGCCCAGCGTTCGTCGCCGCTGGGGCTCCCGAGGGCTCGGTCGCTCAGTGGCATCACGTCGGTGAGCGTCGCCTGGCGGCGGAAGCGCGACAGCACGTAGTCCCGCACCACCGTGCCGCGGCTGACCGAGGTGAGGAACGCGGTGGCCTCGTCGGTGCCGCGGGCGTAGCCCTCGACGATGAGCGGGCTGTCGCGCGGATACTGCACCAGCTGCGCCATGGCCGAATCGATCCGCCGGCGTCCGGCGTCGGTCAGGCGCTCGGTGCCCTCCGCGTCCTGGGTGAAGAGCACGCCGGCGTCGAGCCAGACGCGGACCGCCGTGCGATTGTCGCGCTCGAGCAGGCCGGCCTGGTAGGCCTCACGCGAGATGGTGTCGAGGTCGAAGAAGCCCCGGCTGCGGAAGAAGCCACGGAAGACGAAGTTGCGCTTCAGCGCCTCGGTGCCTTCCGCCAGGTCCGAGGTCACTTCCTCGATGCCGGCCAGGGTGTTGCGGATGTTCTGGGCCATCTGCGGGCCGGTGCCCTCGGGGGCCACGAAGCCGCTCACCGAGGTGCGGGCAATCTCGGCCGTCTCGCGGACCACCCGCGCGCTCTCGGCGGCCTCCCGCCCGATGGCAGTCATCCGGTCGTAGAAGGCCGTGTCGGTGAACAGCCGGCCGACCGTGCCCTCACCGGCGCGCACCCCGCTGACGACGCCGCGGACGTCGGTGACCACCTGCCCGACGTCGTCGGCCACGCGCACGCCGATGGCGCCGACGCGGTCCACCTGGTCGCCGACCTTCACCACCACCGCGTCGGTGGTGTCGACGATGTTGGTGAGCGCGACGAGGGCGTTCGAGACGTCGCCGGTCAGGTCGGTGACGCCCCGGCTCACCAGCCTGAAGGTGTTCTGTCCTTCCTTGATGAGGTCGGCGATCTCGAGCGGGTCGGTGCCGGGCAGCACCGTTCCCGGCTGGACCACGGGCGCTTCGTCGGTGCCGGTGCTGATCTGGATGAAGGCGGCGCCGACGAGCCCATCGGTCTGGATGGCCACCGCCGAATCGTTGCGGATCAACTGGCGGAGGTCCTCGCGAATCTGCATCCGGACGAGGAAGCGCTCGGAGGGGCGCGACGGCACGGCGATCTCGAGGACCTCGCCGGCTTCGAGTCCAGCCAGGCGGACGCGCGTGCCGAGCTGCACGCCGGTCACCTTGCCGAAGGTGGCCCCGATCTCGAACTGGTCTTCGAACAGCAGCCGCCGGTCGCCGATGAGAAAGAGGCCCACGGCAAAGAGCAGGCCTCCGGCCACGACGAATGCGCCTACCCAGGCTGCCCGCTTTCTTTCCATGACGTCCCCCCGCTCTATCCGGCCCCGGCCGACTGCATGAACTGCCGTACCAGCGCGCTGTCGCTGCGTTCGAGCGCCGCGGCGTCGCCCTGGGCGAGCACCCGGCCCTCGTGGAGGAACACGAGCTCGTCGCCGATGACCCGCGCGCTCGGGATGTTGTGCGTCACCACGATGAGCGTCGTGCCGGTGCGTTCTTTGAGATCGACCAGCAGCTGATCGATCTCGTGGGCCGTCACCGGGTCGAGCCCCGCGCTCGGTTCGTCGGCGAGGAGGAGCGCCGGCTCGAGCGCCAGGGCTCTTGCCAGGCCGGCGCGCTTGCGCATGCCGCCGGACAAGGCGGCCGGCGACGTGTCGTATTCGCGGCCGAGACCGACCTGCTCCAGCAGGTGCACGGCCCGGGCGCGAATCTCCGCGTCGGGCAGCGGCAGGTGACGGCGCATCGGGAAGGCCACGTTCTCGCCCACCGAGATCGAGTCGAACAGCGCGCCGTTCTGGAAGAGCAGCCCGATGCGCTTGCGCACCCGCGTCAGCTCGCGCGGGGTCAGCGCCGCCACGTCCTCGCCGTCGACGAAGACCTGGCCGGCATCGGCGTGCATCAGGCCGATGATGTGCTTGAGGGTCACACTCTTGCCGGTGCCGCTGCGCCCGAGCAGGCAGACGGCCCGGCCGCGCGGCACGACGAGGCACAGGTCGTCGAGCACGCGCTTGGTGCCGAACATCTTGGTCAGGTTGCGGAACTCGACGGCCGGCGTCTCGGTCATGGCCGTCATTCCGGGAAAATGAAGAAGATGAACCGCACCAGCAGCACGTTGGCGCCGATGAGCAGCATCGAGGCCGTGACCACGCTGCGCGTCGACGCCTGGCCGACCCCTTCGGTGCCGCGTGAGGCGTTGAGGCCCATGTAGGAGGCCACGGTGGCGATGATGAAGCCGAAGACGGTGGTCTTGAGCGTGGCCGGAATCAGATCCGAGAACTGAATGGGGGAGAAGGCCTGCTGGAAGTAGGTCTGGAACGTCATCCCGGTGATGGCCGATTCGGCCACGAACCCGCCGAGCATGCCGGTGAAGTTCATGAGCGTGGTCAGCAGCGGCAGGGCCACGACGCAGGCGACGACTCGCGTGACCACGAGGTAGCGGAACGAGTCGACGGCCACGGCCTCCAGCGCATCGATCTGCTCGGTCACCTTCATGGCCGCCAGCTCGGCGCCGATGCCGGCGCCGATGCGCCCCGAGAGCAGCAGGCCGGCGGTGAGCGGCCCGGTTTCGCGCACCAGCGCAATCGCCAGTCCGGCCGGAATCAGCGCTTCGGCCCCGAAGCGGGCCAGCGAGGCCCGGGTGTGCAGCGACAGCACCAGGCCGATGGCCAGACCGGCGGCGCCGATGAGCGGGGCCGAGCGGACGCCGAGTTCGAACAGATGGCGCACCACTTCGGCCACCTCGTAGGGCGGCCGCACCCCCTCGACGACCACGCGCACCGCAAAGCGGGTGCCGTTGGCGACGCCGATCAGGAAGTCGATGATTCGGCGCACGGTTCCTTTCAGAAGAACTGGTAGGCGATACCGACGAGGACCACGGTGGTGTCGGCGCTGACCTTGCGCTCGACCAGCCGCCCGGTTTCGACGAAGGTCACGCGCGGGCTGGTGAAGGCCCGCCCGATCGACAGGTTGAGCACCGTGCGGCGGCTGGTGTCGATCCACACCGACACCCCGGGCCGCCACACGAAGCTGTTGGCGATCTCGACCGGCAGTCCCGATGCCGCGCCCTGCTCGGGCACACCGACGCGGTTGAAGGAATAACCGGCGACGAGCGAGGGGGCGACCGACACGCGACCGAACGGCCGGGCGTAGCGCACGCCAGCCATCAGCGGCCGCAGGCGCACCACCCCGGCATCGAACGGGGCGTCGGGTGAGGCGGCCACCCTGGCATCAAACCACTCGAAGGCGATGGCCGGTCCGAACCCGGCGCCGGAGCCCAGCTTGACGAGCGGCTGGAGCGACAATCGCGTGCCGGCGGCGGGTCCCGCCTGATTGGCCCAGCCCATCGCGCCGCCGAGGGCGAGCAGGTGGGGACGATCCTCGAGTTCGGCCAGTTCGTATTCCGGGCCCCGCACCGGGTCGGAGCGACGTTCCAGTTCGGCGTCGACAGAGTCAGGGGAGTTGCCAATGACGAGCCGCGACTGAACCTCGGTCACCCCGGGGACGGCCCGCGCGATCTCGGTGGCCCGCGCCGCTTCCTCGGCGCTGGCCACGCGGCCCGACAGCTCGGCCACGCTGCCGACCATGCGCACGTTGATGACGCGCACGCCCACCACCGCGTCGTTGACCAGCGCCGTCTTGACGCGGGCCTCGGTGCGCACGGCCTCGATCGTCAGCCCGCTGATGGCCGGCGCGCAGCCGGCCGCGGCGAGGACGGCAACGAGCAGCGCGGCGAAGGCGCGGGTGAAAGGCAGTAACGTCATCGGCCGCCGCCAGCGTATCACCGGCGCCGGGGCGGCGACCGTCGACTGGCCGTCCGCCGGGGCAGGGCGAACCTTCTCGGTGACCAAGGGCTTGCGGCCCCGGCGCGGCTGAGTCGGACCATCCGCGGCGAGGCCCGCGGCGGGCCCACCAGGCTGGACCGATCGGTCTAGTCCGTGTATGCTGGCCGCCACTAGACCGATCGGTCTAGTGGCGGATCCACTACGAGAGGAGCCAGACAATGCGAGTCGCCAAAGACGACGTGGACGTCAGGATGGAGATTCCGGGCGCGGTCATCCGGCAGCGCAAGAACTTCGGCGACGTGAGCGGATTCGGCACGATCAGCGGCGAGTACTTCACGCTGGCGGCCGGCGTCGACACGACGCCGCTGTTCGTGGGCTTGAAGGCAACCTCTGCCAGTGCCCGCACTGGGGCTTCGTGCTGCGCGGGCGCATCACCACGACCGACGCCGACGGCGCGCAGGAGACGGTCACCGCCAATGATCTGTTCTACTGGCCGCCCGGGCACAACGTGAAGGTCGACGCCGACGCGGAGATCGTCATGTTCAGCCCGCAGCACGAGCACAGCCTGGTCATCGACCACATGATCGAGAAGGTCGCAGGTCGAGGCACGGCCTAGTGCCATGACAGCATCCGACCAAGCAGCGCCTGCTCGATGCCGGCCTGGCCATGCTCCTGGAGCACGGCTACAACGACCTGGGCATCCAGGCGCTGCTCGACGGCCACGGGCACGCCGAAGGGCTCCTTCTACCATCACTTCAAGGACAAGGAGGACTTCGCGCTGCAGGTCGTCGACCAGTACATGCGGCAGGTGCATGCCGGCCTCGACGCCTGCCTCGGCGACGAGCGCCGGCCGCCGCTCGACCGGGTGCGGCGCTTCTTCGAGCTGCACGCAGCAGACCTACCGCAAGAGGGCTACATGGGCTGCCTGCTCGGCGGCCTCGGGCAGGAGCTGTCGGGCGTCAGCGAGGTGTTCCGCGCAAGATCGAGGGCTGCTCTCGGCGATCGCCGACCGGATCGCGGTCTGCCTGGAAGCAGGCGCGCGCGACGCGGCGACATCCCGGCCGACGCCGATCCGCGGCAGATGGCGAGCCTGCTGGTCGACTGCTGGGAAGGGCGCGGCGCTGCGCAGCCGGCTGCGGGAGACCCGGCGCCGCTGAACGCGATGCTCGACTTCTACTTCAGGGCCGCGGCGGTTCCCACGGCTGGTCGCGCGCCGCGCGCCCGAGGTGCCGCAAAGCGCTGACCCCTGCGTCGGGCTCCCCGCCTCGGCCGCCGCCCTCCCCTGTTCGGTTTCGACTCTGCCGGTGTTTCTACCATCCGCAGGACCGCGTGACGTTCTGTCGCGTCGGCTCCAGTGTGCTTCAGGCCCAGCGGCCGCCGCCCCGACCGCGGGGCAGGGCAGCGCCGCCTGAGCGCACGAGGAATGGAGGAGACATTGCCCTTGGCTGACGGTTGGAACCTGACCGACGCGCTGGCAGTAGCGGGCTCACTCTCGGCATTTGTCGGCACCGCCATCGGGGCTGTTCTGGGCCGGCACTTGGACGCGGCTGGCACCGAGCGCGCCGAAAGACTCGCCGAAGAAGCCCAACGTGCTCCTTGGATGCGAGCGCGGCTCCGCGGGCATCGCGGCGAGATGAAGGGGGAAGGAGTGCTGGACTGCATCGCGAAGCGGGCCAGGAGGTTGCTGGGGATTGCGCACGAGTAGCGGGCCGCCCCGATGCGGCCAGGCGCCGGATAGGAGCCGCGCCGCTCAGAAGCCGAGACGTATGCTGATCTGTCCCGTCGTCGGCACCCCCGGCATCGAGGCTGACGAGCCGCAGGAAGTTGGTCGAGCGCAGGCCGCCGCGCCGCAACGTCTCGACCGACAACGGGTCTGGTCAACGGCAACATTGATGCTGCCGATGGTGAACTTCTTGAACCCCGACAGCTCCGCGGATACCTGGTAGCGCCCCGGCCGGATGCCGTTGAAGAAGTACGCTGCCGTCGGCATTGCCGACGGCTTCACGGAAGTTGCCGGTGTTCGGTTCAGCCGCAACGACCGTGACGCCTGGCAGCGCCGCGCCCTGCTCGTCGGTGGCCTTCCCTCTAAGGGAAGCGGTGGCCTGCTGCGCCGCGCGTCCGGCACCGCGAGCGCCAGAACGCATACGGCGATGGTCCACACCTGTCACATGAGAACCTCCAGACCCGAACGTGGTGATCGCATCGCGCAAGGGCACGCGTGGCGCCGCTACTTCGTGGTCCAGTCGGTCGACAGCTGCACGCCGCCCCAGGCCATCCGCAGCTCGCCGTGCGCCGGCCCGTCGCCGGTGGCCGGGATCAGCCAGATGGTGAAGCTTTCAAGCGGTGTCGTCAGCGCCTGCAGCCGGAGGTCGACCCGGGCCACGTCGTTGGCGGCGTCGTAGCTCATCGCCGCGGCCATCGGCGTCTGTCCGGTCTCCTTCTGGATCAGCAGCTTCCAGCCCGCGGCTTCCGGCATCGTCTGCAGCAGATAGCGGCCCTTGGGCAGATCCTTGCCGCCAATCACCAGATCGACATCGGTCACCAGCAGCGTGGCGTCGTTGGCGCCGAGCCGCCAGGCCTTGCCGTAGGGCACCAGCTTCTCGGTATTGAGCTGTCGGCCGCGCAGGTGGGGCTGGCCGTAATCGATGCGCACCTTGGCCGGTGTCGCGGGCGTGGCCGGCGTGGCCGGGGCGCCGGCAGCGGTGGCCGGGGTGAGCACCACTTCGACCGTGGCCCGTCCACTCGGCGCCACGCGCATGGGACCCTGGGCGCCGACAGCGGTGCCCATCAGGGCCAGCGCGGCGAGGGTGAGCGTGCCGAGGGCGAAGGAGCGGTGCATCGCAGGAAAGAATGGGTATGACATGAGGGAAGCATGTCACAGACTTGCCGGCCGTGGCATCACCCTGATCGCTCCTTCAGCTGTCTGCCCTCGGCGCGTCGATGCGGGTCGGGCCCGGTGTCTGGTGGGTGAACGGCAGCATCCGGTGCACGTAGCGGTCGTGGTGCACCCACTCGTGACCAATCACGATCGTCCAGTGAGCGAGCACCAGCGCCGCGAGCAGCCAGGCGCCGATCCGGTGCGTCCACTGCGCCGCCACGGCCAGCGTCTCGTGCACGCCCACGACATTGGGCAGGTGCCAGGTGCTGAAGAAGTGGACCCCGAAGTCGCCTGCCATCACGAACAGGAAGCCGCTGACGGGCATGAGCACCAGGCACACGTAGAGCCCGCGCTCGACTAGATGAATGGTCCGCTTCTCCCGCTGGCTGAGGTGCGGCGCCCAGCCGGGCAGCGGCGTCAGCCACCGCCACGCGACGCGCACCACGACGACCGCGAAGAGCACGAGGCCCATCGACTTGTGCCAGTCGTAGAGCGTGCCTTGCGAGAATCCCGCCGCCGTTGCGTCCGCCGGAGTGCGGAGCATTACGATGGCGACGACGATCTGGTTGAGCACCAACACCGCTCCCACCCAGTGCAGGAGCTTCGTCATCCAGCCGTAGCGCTCGCTCGTGTTCTTCATCGGCGCCGCCCCGTTCCCGCTCCGCGTGGTGTCTGCGTCTCAGCCCCGTGGTCGAGGACACGGGCTATGATGAGCCCGTGACGGAGGCTCGATGAGCATGCACCGCCTTCGCGGCAGCGCGGTAGTCCTTTCGTTGGCTGGCGCGCTGGTCGTCGCGACCCTGGCGCAGACGCCGGATCGCGGCTGGCCCATGCACGGCGGCACCGACAACATCCGCCACTCGCCGCTGGCACAAATCACCACGGCCAATGTGGCGCAGTTGAAGGTGGCCTGGACCTACGATTCGCGCGATGCCTTCCCCGCCTCCGAGATGCAGAGTCATCCCGTGGTGGTCGAGGGCACGCTCTACGTAACCACGCCCAGCATGAAGGTGGCGGCCGTCGATGCCGCCACCGGCGTCGAGCGGTGGAGCTTCAGCCTGGCCCCGGCCGGCGCGCCGCGCACCCGCTTCCGCCACCGCGGCGTCACGGTGCACCAAGACCGCGTCTTTGCCACCTACCGCAACTATCTGTACGCGCTCGACCGGGCGACCGGCACGCCCATCGCCTCGTTTGGAACCGCCGGCCGTATCGACCTGCGCGAGGGCCTGGGCCTGCCCATCGAGCGGGTCAGCGTCAGCGCCAGCACGCCGGGCTCGATCTTCGAGGACCTGATCATCTTCGGCAGCAGCGTGCCCGAAACGCTGCCGGGCACCCCGGGTCATATCCGCGCCTTCGATGTCCGCACCGGCAGGATGCGCTGGATCTTCCACACCATCCCGCAGCCCGGCGAGTTCGGCGCCGACACCTGGCCGAAGGGCCCGACGCTGTCGGGTGGCGCCAATGCCTGGGCCGGGGTCACCGTGGATCAGGGCAACGCCATGGTCTTTGCCGCCACCGGCTCGGCCTCGTTCGACTGGTACGGCGTCAACCGCCACGGCGACAACCTGTTTGCCGACTCGGTGCTGGCCCTCGACGCCCGCACCGGCAAGCGCGCGTGGCACTACCAGATCATCAGACACGACCTGTGGGACTGGGACCTGCCGACGGCGCCGAACCTGATCACGGTGACGCGCCACGGTCAACCGGTGCAGGCGGTGGCGCAGCTGACCAAGCACGGCTACGTCTTCGTGCTCGACCGCAAGACCGGCACGCCGCTGTTCCCGGTCGAGGAACGCCGTGCCCCCGCCTCCGCCATCGACGGCGAGCAGTCGGCGGCGCGCCAGCGCCATCCGCTGGCCCCGCCGCCCTACACGCGTCAGCAGATGACCGAGGCGATGATCACCACGCGGACGCCCGAAGCCCACGCGGCCGTGCGGGCCCAGTTCAAGGCGCTGACCAGCGGCCCGCTGTTCACGCCGCCGACCGACGGCCTGATCGTCTTCCCCGGCGTCGATGGCGGCGCCGAGTGGGGCGGCGGCGCCTTCGACCCCGACACCGGCCTCCTCTACGTCAACGCCAACGAGATGCCGTGGATCATGCGGCTGATTCCCAACACCGACACCGCGCTCTACGCCAGCAAGTGCGCGTCGTGCCACCGCGCCGACCGCACCGGCGGCCCGCAGGCGCCGTCGCTGGTGGATGTCGGCACGCGGCTGACGCGCGACGAGATCGCCGGCCTCATCCGGACGGGAACCGGCCGCATGCCCGGCTTCCCCGACATGGGCGCCAAGAACATCGGCGACGTGGTCGAGTTCCTCGTCACCGGCAAGGACCAGGCCGCCGATCCCGCGGTCGCAGCCGACCCCAACCGTCTCAAGACCGCAACGACGGCGAAGTGCTGTGGCGCGACCCCGACGGCTATCCGCCGATTACCCCGCCGTGGGGCACGTTGAGCGCCATCGACCTGAACACCGGCACCATGCGCTGGCAGAAGCCGCTCGGCGAGTATCCGGAGCTGGTGGCCCAGGGCCTCACCAACACCGGCAGTGACAATTACGGCGGCCCCATCGTCACCGCCGGCGGTCTCCTCTTCATTGCCGCCACCAACTTCGACCGGAAGCTGCGCGCCTTCGACAAGCTGTCCGGCGAGTTGTTGTGGGAGACGGTGCTGCCCTTTGCCGGCAACGCCACGCCGTCCACCTACATGCTGCACGGCAAGCAGTACCTGGTGATCGCGTGCGGGGGCGGCAAGAACGGCGCCCCCTCCGGCAGCACCATCGTCGCTTTCGCGCTGCCGTAGCGGTCCGGCGAGGCGCCGCCTGCGGCAGGCGTCGGCTCAACTGCCGGGCCATCGGCTCAACTGCCAGGCCGAATGGTAACGGTGCCGCCGTAGGCGTTCTCGATCTGGTTCCCGTCAGACGGCGCGTAGGGCGAGAGCAGCAGGCGCGTCAGGAACGGAAACGGACCGCCCTCGTTGGCCACGATCTCGTCCAGTTCGATTCGAGTCGAACCAGTGGTCACCCCCGGCCGGGGCGTGAGCCGGACCAGGATCAACTCGCCGCTTCCGGTCACCAGCGTCTGGTCGGTGCGCGACACGATGAAGGGCAGGGTGTCAGGCAATTGCTCGCGGGCACCCGGACCGATGCGGCCTCCCTCGTTACCGCCGAGCAAGTCACCGATGCCCACGCCGTCGACGTCCAGCAAGGCAGTGTTCCACCTCAACCGTCCCGAGGCGGTGTGGAAGCCTCTTCCGCGCATGCCGCGCAGGTTGAAGGCCGAGACGGCCACGACGATCTTCCCCGGTTCCTGGGACCGCGACCCGTAGGTCATCGCCACGGCCTGACCCACCGGCGACTCGGTATCGCCCGTCAGCGTCAAGATCGGCAACGCCGACGTCATGGGCGGAGGCGTGGTCGTGCCCGGCGACGGCGTGGGGGCGGTAGGTGAACCAGACGAACTACAGGCCGTCACTTCGGACAAGGCCAGGGAAGCGGTCAGGAGAAATGCGAGCGAGCGCCACGGGTGAGTATGCATGTGCTGTCCAGGCAACGCCGCCCCGTCCCGGGCATGGGAGGGTTCTCGGCTCGCCGTGCTCCACAGAACAAAACACCGCCGGGAGGACAACCGAACAACGGGCTCGCGCCCACGCCTCGCCGATGTGCGGCTCCGGCCCGGCGCGCTTTGCAAGCGACGGGAGAGCCGAGCCTCCGCAACTCGACCGAACCGAACCGGCACGGATGGCGCATGATACGGCGCGGGGGAACGGCATGCGGGCGATCGTCGTGGGCGGCGGAATCGGGGGGGTGACGGCGGCCCTGGCGCTCGCGCAGAAGGGGTTCGAGGTCGACGTCTACGAGCAGGCTCGTGAGCTCGCCGAGGTGGGAGCCGGCGTATCGCTGTGGCCCAATGCGCTGAAAGCGCTGCACCAGCTTGGCCTGGGCGCGGCGCTCGAGGACTTGAGCTACGTGAGTGGGGAAGCGGCCATCCGGAGGGCCGACGGCGCTGTCCTGTCGAGCACCTCGGCGGACGAGTTCGTGCAGCGCTTCGGCCTGCCCCCGATGGTGTTCCACCGCGCCGACCTGCTCGGTGCCCTTCTCTACGCCGCCCGGCAGGTGCCGATTCACCTCGGCCACGAATGCCGGGACGTGGAACACCATGATGGAGGCGCCACGGCGCACTTCACCAACGGCGTTTCGGCGACGGCGTCGGTGGTCGTGGGCGCCGATGGTCTCCGCTCGGTCGTGCGCGCGCGCCTCGGCGTGCCCGGAGCGCTCCGCTATGCGGGCTATACGGCCTGGCGCGGCATCGCCTCGCTCGAGACGCGCGCCCTGATCGCCGGTGAAACGCTGGGGCGCGGACAGCGCTTCGGGCTGGTGCCGATCACCGGCAACCGCGTCTACTGGTACGCGACCGCCAACCGGCCCGAAGGGCAGCACGAGCCGCCAGGCGAGGCCAGGACCCGGCTGCTCGAGATGTTCGACGGCTGGCACGCGCCCATCCGCGACCTCATCGAGGCGACCGAGCCGGACCGCATCCTGCGCAACGACATCTACGACCGCGATCCGGTCGAGCGCTGGGGCGCCGGCCGCGTCACCCTGCTCGGCGACGCGGCGCACCCGATGACCCCGAATCTCGGGCAGGGTGCCTGCCAGGCCATCGAGGACGCGCTGGTGCTGGCCGGCCACCTGGCGGCGGGCGCCGATGTCGCGTCCTCGCTACGTCGCTACGAGCGGGAGCGGATGGCCCGGACGGGTCCAGTGGTGGACGCGTCGCGCCGGATTGGGCGGTTCGCTCAGGCCGAAGCCGCCGCGGCCTGCCGCCTCCGCGACCTGGTGCTGCGTCTGGTTCCACGCTCGATGACCTATCGGAACCTCGCCCCGGTGGTCGGATACGAAGGGCATCTCGGTCGCTGAGAGCCGCGGCTCGCGGTTTATTTCAGCAGCGTCTTGCGGATCGCCTGCAATTCCCGCCGGCGTTGCGCGGTGGGTCTCGGGATAGGACATCTCCAGCCCGTTGAACACCTCGAGGACGATCGCGGAGACGATCAGCCGGGCGTTCTTCTTGTCGTCGGCGGGCACGACGTACCAGGGCGCGTCGTCGGTGCTGGTGGCGCTCAGGCACGCCTCGTAGGCCTTCATGTACTCGTCCCAGCGCTTTCGCTCGTCGATGTCGGCGACGCTGAACTTCCAGTTCTTCTCCGGATCGTCGATGCGATCGAGGAAGCGCTTGCGCTGCTCCTCCTTCGACAGGTGCAGGAAGAACTTGACGATCCGCGTGCCGTTGCGGTGCAGGTGCTGCTTCGTGGTCGACGATGGAACGATAGCGCTCGCTTCCAGATCGTCCTTCGCGTCGAGCAGCTCGTCCGGCAGCCGCTGCGCCGCGAGAATCTCGGGGTGCACGCGCACGACCAGCACTTCCTCGTAGTAGGAGCGGTTGAAGATGCCGATGCGGCCGCGCTCCGGCAGGCGCGCGTCGTGCGCCAGAGAAAATCGTGGTCCAGTTCCTCGGCGCTCGGCTGCTTGAAGCTGAACACCTGGCAGCCCTGCGGATTGACGCCGGACATCACGTGCCGGATGGCGCCGTCCTTGCCGGCGGCGTCCATCGCCTGGAAGATCAGCAGCACGGCATGGCGGTTGGACGCGTAATGCAGGCGTTGCAGCGCGCTCAGCTCCTCGACCTGAGCCTCGAGTCGCTTGCGGTAGACCAGTTTCGAGGCGTACACAGGCCTCACGCGCGTCGGCCACTGCGTGAGATCAACCGCGGCTCCGGCGGGCACGCGAAAGTCGTGGGTCGTGATCGTCATCGCGGTGTCAGGCTACTTCCCGTTCAACTCGTCGTAGATGGCCTGCACCGCGGCGGGGAGCCGCGTCGCGCCGTAGCCGGGATACGTGCCGATCCAGGCCGTGTCGGCGGCCGCCTGGTCGACCGTCTTGCCGGCCTTGTGGGCGGCAGCCGTCTGGGCGTAGAGGTCGGCGAGGAACTGCTGGAACAGTCGCGACGTCCTTCCAGCTGGCCACCGGCAGGTGGCCGCCGATGACCGTATCCACGTTCTTCACCGTCGCCAGCAGCTTCTTCAGCGTCTCCGGCCAGGCGCGCGCCGCTGCCGCCGTTGCTGCGGTCGATGAACGGCGCGTCCTTCCACGCGAACATGTCGCCGGCGTGCATCATGCGCAGCGCCGGGAACACGACGAAGGTGTCGCCGTTGGTGTGGCCGGCGCCGAAGTGGTAGAGGTCGATCTGATCCTTGCCGGTGCCGAGCGTCAGCTGGTCCTTGTAGGTGCGCTTCGGCAGGAACTGCGCCTTGTCGCCCTTGAAGGCGTCCATCCTGGCCATGTTCGCCTTGGTGTTCTCATGCACCACGGTCTCGACCGAGGCGCCGAAGAACTCGTTGCTGCCGGTGTGGTCGCCGTGGGTGTGGGTGTTGATGATGCGTGATGACCGGCTTGTCGGTGACGGTCTTGATGCGGTCGAGGATCGTCGGACCCCAGCCGGCGAGCTTGGTGTCGACGACGATCACGCCGCGCGTCGGTGATGAACACGCCGGTGTTGCCGCCGCTGAAGGCCTCGCGCGGCGTCGAGCTCGAGCCGGTGATGACGTAGAGGTTGTCCTTGACCTTCTCGATCTTCGTGGCGTCGAGCGCCGCCTGGGTGGGGCCGGCCGGCGCCTGGAAGGCGGCGACGGTGATGGTCAGGCCGCCGGCAAGGGCGATGGTGGCAAGCACGAAGGCGCGTTTCATCAGCGGATTCTACCCGCCCGAGCCCTGGACCGCCGCAGCAAAGAAAGGGCGGTTATACGAAGGTCACCAGCCAGGCCGCCGTCTGCAGCCACGCGCCAGTTGTCATCAGGGCCAGACGGACGACGTAGGAGCCGATGAGCACGACCGCGCCGGCGAGGAACACCCGGTTGACGTGGCCGTAGCGGCGGGCATCCAGGATGAGGGCGCGGCACCGCCAGCGCCGTCGGCAACCCGAAGAACCACAGCGGTCCGAGCGCCTGGAGCGTCGCGACCGGAATGCGCGCGACCGCCGGCGGCAGCAGGCTGATTGCCGTCAGGAGCATCAGGCTCTTGTGGGCCGCCGGCTGGCGGCGATAGTAGACCGCCGCGCCGACGAGCAGAGCGAACACCACCAGGTCGAAGAGCGGGATGATCATGAAGGCCAGCGGCGGGATGTCCGGCGGCGTCGACGCCGAGCCGTACTTGGCGGCGCGGAGCGCCACCGGAATGCCAGTCAGGATGACGAGCGCCGCCAGCCCGATACCGGCATACCCCAGACGCTGGTGCAAGCGCACCCGCCGCGCCGCGATGAGACGCACCTGCGCGATGAACAGCACCACCCACGCCGTCATCGTCAGGCCGTGCACGTGTACGTAGGCCGAAGGCAGCGGCGGATCGCCGAACAGACTCTTCAGGTAGTAGGTGGGGGCGAATCCCAGGAGCACGATGAGCGGGAAGAGGACCGCCGCGATGGCGAAGAGACGCCGGTCGAAGACAAAACGGTCAGCAGTTCCGTTCACGGGTGTCTCTCCGGTGGCGGGTCGAGGGCCGCGGAGCCGTTCTGACTCCGAAGCGCCCAATCCCACGCGTGCTCATCGGCGCCGCCGATGGCCGCACGGCCAGGGTAGCACAGGCGACCTCGCCGGCAGGGATGTTCGACCGCATGACCCCGAGCGAAGGTCACGCGGACCCGGCGGGCGGGATTCCGTCGACTCTCGCCGCGGCGTGGGCTCGCGTGGAACTGGCATCGAGTTCAGTCCCGCCCGCGAGCCGTCGTGCGCCGCACGGCGACCGCGATCCGGGCCCGGTCGCTCCGCCCCCCGTCGTCGCTGACCGTGAAGGTGAAGGCGGCCGTTCCGGTAAACCCCGGGGCCGGCTGGAACGTGGAACGCCCCGGTTGCGGCATCGAGGAGCGTCAGTCGCCCCGGCACCTGCTGGCCCGGCGGCAGGGCATAGGTCAGGCGCGGACTGTCGACGTCCGACCCTCCAGCGTGCCCGACACCGCCGCCCCGGACTCGGTCACGTAGCGGCTGGCGCGGGCCACCGGCGCGTCGTTGACCGGGGTCAGCACGATGGTCACCGTGGCCACGTTGGAGCGTCGCGCGCCCGCGGTCACCACGAAACTGAAGCGGTCCGTGCCCGACGCATCGCGGTTCGGCACGTAGACGAAGCGGCCCGTCGCGGCATCGCGGAGCGAGACCGTGCCGAGTGCGCCGTTCGACACGATGACGAACCTCGCTTGTCCCCTCGACATGCCCGTCGCCGACAGGCGGCCGCTGAGCGGCGCGTCCTCGCGGCCGTCGATCTGCGCGCTATTGGCGAAGAATGGCGGCGTGAAGTCGCTGGTGAGCGTGACCGCGAAGTCGGCCACGTTCGAGTCGAGGCTGTCGTCGTTGGCCTTGAACTGCAGCGTGTCGATCAGCGACGACGCGTTCATCGGCAGGATGCCGCCGTCACCGGTGGACCCCTCGTCGGGGGTGTAGACGAACGCGCCGGTGGCGCTGTCGGTGATGACGGCCGTGCCGAACACGCCGTTGGTGACGATGGTGTAGGTCAACGACGGACCATCGACGTCCGTCGCGGCGAACGTGCCGTTCAACGTCAGGGTGCGGTCGATCGTCGCCGCTCCCGCGCTGGCCACCGGGGCGTCGTTGACCGGGGTGACCGTAACGGACACCAGGCCGACGTCGGTCAACGTGCCGTCGCTGACCGTGTATTCGAAGGTCGCGAGGCCGCTGAAGTCGGCCGCCGGCGTGAAGGTCACTTCCTCGCCGGCCAGCGACACCGTGCCGTTCTCGGCGTTGCCGACCGCCGTCACGCTC
Organism: uncultured Acidobacteriota bacterium; assembly: GCA_963834325.1. Lineage (GTDB taxonomy): Bacteria > Acidobacteriota > Vicinamibacteria > Vicinamibacterales > UBA2999 > CADEFD01. Next base: position 9,988 of record CAWIBL010000008.1, on the reverse strand, counting down.
AAGGGGTCGGAGTCGGGATCCGAGTCGTTGGCCAGCAGCGCCGCCGTTGAAATGGCCACGGCCGTGTCTTCGGGCGTCGTCGCGGCATCGCCGGTGGCTACCGGCGGGCCGTTGCCCGGAGTGACCGCTATCGTCACCGTGGCCGCGGGACTCGTCGAACTGCCGTCGTTGACCGTGAAGGTGAAGCTGTCCTCGCCCTCGAAGCCGGAGTTCGGCGTGTAGACCAGATCCGGCGCCGTGCCACTGAGCGTGCCCTGGCCCGGTGGGGACACGACCGCGAAGGTCAGGGGATCGTTCTCCGGGTCGGTGCCCGTCAGGGTGATGTCGACCGCCGTGTCCGCTGGGGTCGTGACGCTCTGCGGCGTCGCCGTCGGCGCCTGGTTCGTGGCCGGAGCCGTCGTGAACGTCCACGTCGGACCGACGACCGTCTGCTGGCCGTCGCTCACCGTGGCGTACCGCTCGTGGGTCGTGTTCGGGGCCCGCCCGGGCCACTGGATGTTGGTGTCCGTGCCCGACGGGACACTGGCGTTGGTGCCGAGGGCGGTATACGTGCGCGCCCCGCCATGTCGTAGGCGAGCACGAACTGGCTGTTGGCGTCGGTCTCGAACCGGCCGGCGCCGCCGTCGAGCGTGGGCGAGTAGGTGTAGACCTCGATCTTGTTCTCGGCCGGCTTGAACGTCAGGTAGCGCAGCCAGCCGTCGCCGCCGTTGCTGCGGCTCTGGTAGTCGGCGGCGAGCTGGTGCACGGGCTGGCCGCAGGCGTTGGTGTCGGTGCGGTTGGCCTCGCCCGGGTAGTGGCCGTTCAGCACCAGGAAGACGTTGCAGTTCGGGAAGACCAGGTTTGACCACACCGTCGAGGCCGGGGTGCCGTTGGCGCGGTTGAGCACGGTGGCCGGCCGCGACCCGGACGCGTTCAGGAACAGGTGCGTGCTGATGATGGCGCGGCGCTGGTCGGATAGGCGGCCAGCACCCGCTGGGCCCACGCCACCGCGTAGTCGGGCATGTCGTACTCGAGGTGGATGATCACGAAATCCATCGCGCCGGCCGAGAACAGCTCGAAGTTGGTTTTGTTCTGGCGGTCCACCGGATCGGTGAAGCCGAACAGGTTCTGGCCGAGATGGCCGCCGTACCACGGGTAGCCAGAGAACCGCGACACCGGGAACGTGAGGTCGTAGTTGGTCCCGACGCCGGCCGAGTTCATGTCGTGGTTGCCGGGCGCCAGGCCGTATGGCACCTGTCCGTCGAGCAGGCTCAGGCTGGTGTTGGCGCGCGTCCACTCGATGGGCTGGGCGTCGATGTTCTCGACGATGTCGCCGAGGTGCGTGACGAACGGAATGTTCAGCGTGGTCTGGTTGTTCAGGATCCACTGCGTCTGCGCGGTGAAGGTGGCGGCACGGTTCGGATCGTCGACGTAGTGCTGCGTGTCGGGCAGGGCGACGATCGTGAAGTTCGGCGCCGGGGCCACGGCGGCGCGGCCGTAGAAGGTCACCGAGAGGGCGTCCGCGTCAGGGTCGCTCACGTGCACGGCCAGGGTGGGAGCCGTGGACAGATCGGTGGCGCCGTCGCCAGGCGTGAGCAGCGTCGGCAGGGCCGGCGCCTGATTGAAGGTGAGATCGAACGGCGCGCCCGGAGCCCAGACGTGGTTGGCGCCCGTGACCGTGCCGTTCACCGGGCTGGCGGTCGAGTCGCCGATGGCGGTCCCGGAGCCCTCATTGAGGCCCCAGCGCGCCACGAGGTTCGTGGCGCTGGTGATCTGCTGGTTGACGTTGGCCTGGATCTCCGCCAGCGTCAACGCGCGGTTCCAGATGCGCACCTCGTCGATGGCGCCGTCGAAGAAGCCGTTCGGCGTGCCCGTCGAGTTCAGCGCCGAGCCGATCGCGGCATGCTGGATGCTGTCGGCACGCGGTGTCAAGGCGCCGATCGCCGTGGTCTGGTCGAGCGCGCCGTCGAGATAGAGCCGCCATGTCGTGCCGTCGTAGGTCGCGGCGGCATGATGCCAGGTGGCGGGGTTGACCGGGACGACCGTGGTGCCCGTGGTCGGGTGGTTGGCGCCGCTGGCGGTGTCCTCGAAGTCCGCCACGAGATGTCCGGCCGCGTCGATACCGAGGAAGAAGTTCATGTCGACGGTGCTGCCGTCGCTCTCGTTGCGGCCCTTGGCCACGAGCGGCGTCGCCGTGACCCCGCCACTCCCGGTCTGTGCCGTGAGACCGGCCCCGTCACGCCGGAACCACGCTTCGAGCGTCATCGTCGTCACGCCGAGTCCCGGCGCCGCGCCGAAGGTCACATAGGCGTTGGTGCCGCCGAAGTCGATGGCGGTGTTGACGGCGGCGGGGTCGACGGTCACCGTCACTTCGTCGAAACCGCTCAGTTCGGTGTCGGTGGCCGTCAGCCGGAGCCTGTAGACGCCCGTGGTGGAGAACGCCGCCGTGGTGGCGGCGGCCGTCGCGTCGTTGAAGGTCACCGTGCCCGGCCCGCCAACGATGGTCCAGAGCGTGGTCACGTCCGGCCCCGGCAGGCCGTCGTCGGTCACCGTCCCCACGAGCGAGGCGCCGGCCGGCAGCGTGGTCGTCTGATGCGGTCCCGGCGTCGACGACCGGCGGCAGGTTGCCGGAAGCGGCCGTCACGATCACGGTCACCGTGTCGCTGCGGACGAACTGGCCGTCGTTGGCGGTGAGCTGCAGCACGTAGGTGCCAGCGGCCGTGAATCCGACCGAGGTCACCGGCGTCGACGGATCGCCGAAGACCACGGTGCCCGGTCCGCTCACCTTGCTCCAGGTGGTGGTCAGGGCCGCGACCAGCCCGTCGTCGGTCACCACCCCGGCCAGCGTGGCGGCGCCGGCGTCGACGACCTGCTCCGGTCCGGCATCCACCGTCGGAGCCGCGTTGCCCGACGGCGGCCCGTGCACCGCCGTCGTTCCGGCATCGGTGAACGTCTGGCCGGCGATCGGGATGAACTGCCAGTCGTAGCTCGCGTCGTGGAGCGTGAACTTCATCACGCCGTGCGTCGTGTTGTTGCGCACCTCGCTCCGCGCATGCGTCGTGCCGAACCCGCTCAGCGGAATCCCGCCGGTGCCAATGACGAACGAGCGGATGCCGAACGCCCCGTCGGCGGCACCCGCCGGATTGGCCGGTGCCAGCCGCTCGTAGTTGTGCCAGTGGCCACCGAGCAGAATGTCGGCGCCGAAGTCGTAGAGCGCCTGGTAGAGCGGCAGCAGGTTCGCATGGCCACCGCTCGAACTGAAGAACGGGCGGTGCCACATCGCGATGATGTTGTTGGTGGGGCTCGCGGCCAGATCGGCGCGCAGCCACTGCTCCTGCGCCGAGCCCACGGCGCAGCCGTTGACGTGCCAGAGCGACGTGCACTCGCTGTTCAGGACCACGACGTGCCAGTTCCCGAGGTCGTAGCTGTAGTAGCCGCCCACCGTGCGGTCGCCGGCCGGCCCGTCCTGCACGCCCAGGCCGTTGAAGTAATCGTAGTAGCCGCTGGCGCCCGGCGTGTTGTAGTCGTGATTGCCGCTGGCCGGCCGGGTGCGCGGCCGATGCGGTCCCCAGGTCGGGTCGTAGCAGTTGGCGAACTCGGCGGCGGTGCCGTCCACATAAGCGTTGTCGCCCAGCGTGAAGACCGTGCCGGGCTGGGTGTCGAGCAGCACGCGCGTGGCGGTGGCGGCAGTCAGGCTGTCCGCCCGCAAGGCAATTGGGCGCGATGTCCCCGGCGCCGACGAGCACGGGATCGGCCACCGTGATCGTCAGCTCGTCGAACCGGACGTGGGTGCCGTCGTTGGCCGTCAGGCGCAGCACGTAGGCGCCGGCCGCGCTGAACGTCACCGTGGTCGACGTGGCGGTGGCGTTTGCGAACGCCGCCACGCCCGGACCACTCGTCTGTGTCCATTGCACGCTGACGGCGCCGTCATCGGTGACCGAGCCGTGCAGCGAGGCCGCGGCGCCGTAGGGCACGGCCTGATCGGCGCCCGGCGTTGACGACCGGCGGCGTGTTCGACGAGGGCGTCGCGCTCACCTCGGTCGACGGCGCCGAGGCGTTGTTGAAGACGTCGACCGCCGTCGCGACGTAGAAGTACTGCGTGTCGTTCACGACCGTGTTGTCGACGTAGCCCGGGGTGGTGAGCAGCGCGCCGTTCAGCGGCGCGCCGTAGGTGCCGCTCGCGATGCGACGGAACACGTTGTAGCCGGCCAGATCGGACTCGGTGTTCGCCGTCCAGGCCAGCGACACCTGGCCGTTGCCTGGCGTGGCGGACAGGCCCACGGGCGGAGCGGGCGGCGTCGTGTCGAGCGGGAACGGATAGCTCGCGCTCCACACTGGGGTGCCGACGAGCGTGCCGGGAATCGCCGGCCGGGCCGAGTTGGCCGCCGTCGTGCCGGTGGCGTCGTTGAGGCCCCACCGGCCGACAAGGCCCGGGGCAGAGGTGATCTCGGTGTTCAGCGACGCCTGGATCTCGGCCTGCGATCGGGCGTAATCCCAGATGCGGACTTCGTCCATCAGTCCGGCAAAGCGGCCCGCCGCCACGCCGGTCGAGTTCAGGGCCGTGGCGATGGCCGCGTGCTGAATGCTGTCGAACCGGGGACCGCGGTCTCTACCCGCAGGCCCTGGAGCGCGCCGTCGAGGTAGAGGCGGAACTCGGTCCCGTCGTAGGTCGCGGCCGCGTGGTGCCAGACGGTGGCTCGGCACCGGTGTGGTGCCCGACACGGGATGGTTGGCGCCGCCCGCGTTGTCCTCGAAGTCGGCGATCAGCACGCCGGTCGAGGCGTGGAGCCCGAGGAACTAGTTCATGTCGACGTTCGAGTTCTCGGCCTCAGCGCGCCCCTTGGTGACCAGCGGGATGGCGGTCGTCCCTCGAAGCCGCCCGTGCCCGTGCTGGTGCCGACGCCCGCGCCGGTGCGCTTGAACCAGGTCTCGAGCGTGAAGGTGCTGGCGCCGAGCCGGAAGACCGCCGCGGCGCCAAAGGTCACGTGCTGGCTCGACCCGTTGAACTGCAGGCCGGCTCCGGCGACGCCTTCGGCGTGGCCGGCACCTCGGTCGAGGCCGCCGACTGGTTGCCGGCCGTATCGACCGCGGTGACGACGTAGACGTAAGTGGCCGCGTTGGCGGCCGTGGTGTCGGTGTAGATCGGCGTCGTGAGCAGCGTGCCGCCGTTCAGCGGCGTGCCGGTGGTCGCCACCGGGCTCGAGGTGGCGCGGTAGACGTTGTAGCCCGCGAGATCGGCCTCGGTGTTCGCGCTCCACGCCACGGTCACCCGCCGGTGCCGATGTCGGCGCCGAGGTTCTGCGGCGGGGCCGGCGGCCGTGGTGTCGGGCGGCACGACCCAGACCGGGCCGTTGGTGAGCGTGCCGTTCGGGCGGCCGGCGACGGAGTTGGTCGCGACCGTGCCGGTGCCCTCGTTGAGGCCGCAGCGGCCGATCAGGCCGGTGCCCGAGGTGAGTTCCGCCGCCATGTTCGCGGCGATCTCCGCCGGGGTGCGGACGACGTTCCAGATGCGGACTTCGTCGATCTGGCCGTCGAAGAAGCCGGCGGCCGCGCCCGTGGAGGTCAGTGCGCTTCCGACCGAGGCGTGCTGGATGCTGTCGGCGCGCGGGCGCGGTTGGCGCCGACGGCCAGCGTCTGCTCAGGAACGCCGTTGAGATACAAACGGAAGCTGCCGCTGGCCGCGTCGTAGGTCGCGGCGGCGTGATACCAGGTATTGAGGCCGATCGGCGTCGTCGAGACGATCTTGTGATTCAACCCGGCCGTGGTGCCCGCTGGTGGTGCGGCTTCCTCGAAATCCGCGCCCAGGTAGTAGTTGCCTCCCGTCACCGCCAGGCCCAGGAAGTAGTTCATGTCGACGGTGCTGCCGTCGGCTTCGCCCCGGCCCTTGGCCACGAGAGGCACGGCCGGGCTGTTGGTATCGAAGCCGCCGCCGCCGACACTGCTGGTGATCGTCGTCAGCCCGGCGCCGTCGCGCTTGAACCAGAGTTCCAGCGTGAAGCTGGACGCGTTGAGGCCCGTGGCGCCAGATGCGGGGCCGAACGTCACGTAGTCGTTCGTGCCATCGAAGTCGAGGGCCGTTGACGGCGGAGCGATTTGGCCAGCCGGCCTGCCCCCCGTCAGGAGCGCAAGAAGCAGCGCAACCAGTGTCGCTGCGCGACCGCGCCTCGTGCGGTCAAGACGAATTGATGCGCCGCGCCTCTGTGCGTGACTGGGGAGAGTCATCGCCACACCTCCGGGCGTCATGCACCGAGGCCGCGCATGCGCCAACCGGAACGCGCGATTCGCGCGTCTGGAATTCAAGCGACACTAATCACATGAGGCGAGCGCGCGTCAAGCGCAATCTCAGACGACCGCGACCTTCACGTAGTGGATCGGCGGCAGCGAGTCGAACAGGCATTCCCACTTCTCGCCGCCGTCGCGGCCGATCCAGAGCTGGCCGGTCGTCGTGCCGAAGTAGAGCGCGGGCGACTTGAGCTCGATCGATGTCCATCGCGTCGCGCAGGACGGTGAAGTAGCTCTCCTTCTTCGGCAAGCCCGTGGCGAGCCTCCTCCACGAGTCGCCGCCGTTCTCGCTGCGCCAGACGGCGGGCGCGCCGCCCGGGCAGGTGCGCGTCGTCGGGCTCGAGCGGCACGACATAGACGGTGTCGGGGTCGTGCGGATGGACGACGATCGGGAAGCCGAAGTCCGACGGCAGCCCCTTGGCGATCGATCGCCAGCGTGTGGCCGTGGTCGTCGCTGCGCAGCACGCCGATGTCGGGCCGCGGTCCGCCGGGTCCGGTCCAGTTCCGCCCAGCCGCCGTGGTTCTGCATGTAGAGCCGGCCGGGCGCGTCGTTGTGCCGCGCGATCTTGTGCACGCACTGGCCGAACTCGGGATACGGATCGGGCGTGAAGCCGGCGCCGACGCCGTTGTTGGCGGCCGTGAACGTCTCGCCGCCGTCCTCGCTCAGGTAGTGGCCGCCGGTCGAGATGCCGAGATGCATGCGATTGCCGTCGCGAATGATCGTGTGCATGCAGAGCCCGCCGTTGCCGGGCTGCCACTTGCGCGCGTGCTCGTGGTTGCTGATGCCCGGCACCATCTCCCACGAATCGCCGCCGTCGCGGCTGCGGAACAGCGACGCCGGCTCGACGCCGCACCACAGCTCCTTCTTGCCGCTGCCCGGCTTCGAGCGACCAGATGTTGGCGAGCGCGCGGCCGTCGTCCTTGGGGAACGCCGGCGCCGACTTCGTCTCCTTGAAGCTCTTGCCCAGGTCGGTCGAGCGCAGCACCTTCATGCCGAAGAACGGATTGCAGCTCGACGCGTAGAGGCGCGGCGTGCCGCGCGTGTCGATCGAGCGTCGAGTAGACGGGGACGCCGGCGCCGAACGGCCCGCGCAGCGCGAAGCGGCGCCGCGGCCTTCGCCGCCTCGGCGACGAACACGCCCTTCTTGGTGCCGATGGTGAGAATCACTCGGTCCGCCATCGTCAGCCTCCTGAGACCGCCGGCAGGATGGTGACGACGTCCCCCGCCGCCAGCGTCGTGTCGAGCCCCGTCGAGGTCGCGGATGTTGTCCGAGTTCACGAACACGTTCAAGTGCCGGCGCACCGCGCCGGTCTCGTCGCAGACGTTGCGGTACAAGGCGGGCTGGCTCCGGCTCGAGGTTCTCGAGCGCGGCGCGCACGGTATGCGCCGGGATGCGGGAGCTCCGCGGCACCCCGGCAGTAGACTCGCAGCGGCCCGGGAACGAAGACCGTGATCGTCGGCGGCGAATCCATGGCGCCACGCCAGCCTACCGCCGGCGCGCGGGTGATGCAACGCGGGCGCCGAACGGCTCAGGGCGCGCCGGCGACGCCGGTCAGGGCGCTGGCGGTGGTGAGCCAACCAGTGGATACTCGACCCATGACCGTGGCTCTGCGAACGCTGGTGAATTTCTCGGGCGGCGCCGATGAGCCCGCCTGGGTGGCGGTCAACGACGACGTGATGGGCGGACGGTCACAGGGCAGGCCCACCATCGCCGAGGGGCACTTGCACTTTTCCGGCACGCTGTCGCTGGCGAACAACGGCGGCTTCTCCTCCGTGCGCACGGCCGGTCGTCCCTACGACCTCAGCGGCGCGACAGCGATGAGGCTGCGGGTGCTGGGCGATGGCCGCACCTACCAGTTGCGGCTGGCGGCCGGGGCTCGCATCCGCGGCGCGGCCGTCGCCTACGGCGCCGCCTTCGCCACGACGGCGGGCGAGTGGACTGAGGTCTGCATTCCCTTTGCTACTCTCACGCCGACCTTCCGCGGCCAGACGCTGGACGGACCGCCACTCGACCTGAGCAGGGTCGAGGAGATCCGGCTGCTGATTGGCGACCACCGGGAAGGACCGTTCGCTCTGGTCGTGGACTGGATCAAGGCCGGCTAGCCCGGCCCGCAGGTCAGGCAGGCGCGTGGCGGGCGGCGGCGACCTCTGCTGCCAAGGCGGCGATGTGGGCCCGCTCTTCCGGCAGCTTGAGCGCCTGGTCGGCGCGCGCCTGCGCCAACGTCGAGTGCCGCAGCGCCGCCACGCGCAGCCGCTCATCGCCGATAGCCATCAGCGCCTGGAAGGCCTTCTGTAGCCGGATCGCCACTTCGATGGTTCCGGCGCCGTCACGCGCGATGGCCGTGAAGGCGTCGTCGAACATGTCGCTGGCGGACAGGGGCGGCACGCTGATGCGATCGAATTCGACCGGACGCGTCGTCGTCCGGGCGCCGCCCAGCGCGCGAACAGGCGGACGAACGTGCCGGTGATGTCGATCGCCGTGCCCGGGTCGTTGACCGCCGGCGACAGCGCGCGCGCGGCGATCTCCGCCAGCGTGACCAGGCCGAAGCGCGGATCCTCGTCGAAGGTGCGATCGTCGCCGATGATGAAGCCGTCGGCGATCGTCGGCGACGATGTTCGCTGGTCGCCGCCGGCTCGACCTCCAGCGTGGCCAGCGCCTTGCCGGGCGCCACGAAGCTGCCTTGCAGCGCGTCGACCACGACCCGGACGCCGCCGGCTTCTCGGCGGCGCGCTGCAGCGCGCGCCATGTTGATCGACTGCACGTAGCCGATCGACGGCGAATACACGCGCAGCCCGGCCACCGGGCGGCCGTCGTGCGGGCACGCCGCCCAGCACCGGCCGCTGCCGCCGCACGTCAATCGCCGTCTCGCGCCGCGGTCTCGACGCGGTCGATGGTCGTGCCCAGCCGGCCGAGCCGGGCGATGCGATCGACCCAGCGCAGAAACACCATGATCACCATCGCGAAGATGAGGACCGTCAGCGAGAAGGTCACGAACAGGCCGACCGCGCCCGTAGCTGCCCGTCTTGACCGCCGTGAGCGCCACGATGCTGAAGATGAAGGCGCCGATGAAGCCGGAGAGCGCCGTCTGCGACACGTCGTCGGCAATCACCAGCGAGAACGCGCGCGGCGTCGCGGTCGAGCTGGCCGAGGCGTAGGCGGCGACCATCGAGGCGACCGCCAGGGTGGCGACCGAGAGCATGCTCGACGCGATGATCGCGAGCAGGTCCTCGAGCGTCTCCTGATCGATCTCGGGCACCGCGTCGGCGGCATCGGTGAACCGGTCGGCGGCCGCCGCGCCAATCAGCGCGACGACGGCCAGGCCGGCGTAGAGCAGCGGGCGGGCCCAGAGCTTCTGCCGGAGCCGCGCTGACCCCCCACTTGATTCGGTGCCACATGAACGCGATGTCCTCCTGCTCGGTTGGCGTTGCCCGAGCCTGCTGGTTGCAAGGTGCAGAGCTTACCTTGCCTGGCCCGAGGCGTGCCGCCGCCGCCCGACCGCAGCAGCGGCCACTGGCCGCATCGTCCAGGGTGTGACGACGCGCCCGGGCCGGACCGGCGCGGCGAAGATTCGCCAGGTTGGCGCCGATAAGAGGGGTGTCGTGTCCCGGTAGCCGCGGTTCCAACCGGGGTAGCGGCGCGCTTCGGCACTGTATTGCCCACGAGGACCCGCATGATGTCCGTGTCTCCGGCGCCGCTCGACCGCAGTACCCTCGGCGAGCCCGACG
>CAWIBL010000007.1:0-20710 GCA_963834325.1 uncultured Acidobacteriota bacterium | reverse complement strand
CGGCACCCGCTGCTCGGCCGTGCGGATGCCTGCCAGCTCGTTGCCGTCGGCGTCCACCTGCGGCACCAGGAACGGCAGATCGTGATTGTCGTAGCGCGGACCCTGCACCAGCGCCGGGCTCTGCACGCCGGCCAGCCGGGGGAACTTCAGCTTCGTGATCGGCACGAGCGTGCCGTCCGCCAGGCGCGGCACCTGCGACGCCGGCGGCTCGCTGCCCTTCGTCACCCAGTCGGTCATCGCCACCAGCAGCGCCCGCATCGTCCACCAGTAATCGAGCGGGTTGGGCGGCTGCTGCGCCATGCCCATCGGCGCCGGAAACGGCGCCGGACCGTGCTGCGTGCCGGTCAGAAAGTAGGCGCGCACGTTCGGCGGCAGCGTCAGGATCGCGTTTGCCGTCGGGCGAGGTGTGCACCAGCGCCGCCGACGCGGCCGCCGCCCCAATACTCGACGCCGGTGTTCGTGAACATCACCTTCGGCTGGCGGGCGCGGGCTCGCGGGTTGTCGAGCAGCCCGTCGGTGCGACCGCTGACCGGGTCGCGCTCGGCGGTGGTGAACGGGAACTCGCGTGGACGTGTACAGCGCCGAGTGTCGTCGGCTGCGCGCCGCGCCGGTTGATCGAGCCGGGCGGCGCCGGCGATGTGCACCAGCACGCCGTCGAGCACCTGCCGGCCGCGCTCGTCGGCGTTGAAGCCGTGGTAGAGGAAGCTGCGCAGGAAGCGTCCGCTCTGCGACGAGCCGAAGCCGATGGCCGTGCTCGGCGCGCGCCAGGGCGTCGGGCGCGTACTTCACCCACGACGCCAGGTCGCGGTAGGCGGCCAGGCCCAGGCCCGACACCGGCCACTCGGTGGGTCGATAGGAGAGCGCTCGTAGGTGCGGCCCTTCTCGAAGCCGCCGGTGAGCGTAATCTCGTTGCCGCGCATAGTGAAACGCTGGCGCGCCACCGGCGTGCGCGTGCCGAACTCGCCGTCGCGCACGGTCAGGGTGATGTCCGCGGCGGTGTCGTCGATGGGACGGTAGCCGGCCACGTCACCCACCATCTGCGGCCCGTCGTCGTTCGGCGTGAAGCCGGCGCGAATCACGTCCGAGACGCCCCGCGCGACCGGAATCGAGATGGCCATGCCGGCGCCGCGCTCAGCCTCGCCGGTGCCGGATCCGGCGGCGCGCCGGATGTCGAACTCCCAGCCGACCCACACGATGGTGAAGCCGCGCTGCATCAGGAAGCCGTCGCCCAGGTCGGCCTCGGTTGCCGGGTCGTTGGCGCCACCGCGGTTGAAGCCGGTCAGCACCATCTTGCGGCCGCGGTTGAGCACGTCCACGAGGGCCACGCCGTTTGCTGTCGCCGCGTCGAGCGGGCGCAGGATGTAGACGTCGGAGGAGAACTCCACCTTCCCCGCCGCGTTCACGGGCGCCTGTCGAGGTCGGCGATGACCGCGTTGGCCGGAGCCCGCGGATCGACGGCGAAGTGGGCGATGCCGACGATCTTCTCGTAACCGGACGTTCCGACCGGGGCGCGGCTGGTGATGGCAATCCGGGTCACGTCCGCCCGGGCGGCGCCGGGGCCCGCGAGGAAGGCCAGGCTGGTCAAGACCACGGCGCGCGCGAGCAGGGAGTTGGGCTGCGGCATGCGGCGCAGTATAGTGCCGGGCGGCCCGTCTGCCGCGTTGGTCTGGAGCCTGATTCGGAGAGTGCCGATGCCTGGTCGCGCGATCGCCGCTGTAGTGTTGGGGCTCCTGGCCGCCACGGCCGGCCTGAGCTCCCGCCAGAACCCGCGCACGCTGGGCACGGCTGGCGACGAAACGTTCACCCGGCGCGTCGTGGCCGCTGATCTGGCCGACCCGTGGGACGTCACGTGGGGTCCCGACGGGCACCTGTGGATCACCGAGCGCACCGCCCTGCGCGTGACCCGCGTGAACCCGGCCGACGGCTCGCGCCGAGTGGCGCTCACGCTCGACGACGCTTTACCAGTCCGTGGTGCAGGACGGCCTGCTGGGCCTGGCGCTGCACCCCGACCTGCTGGCCGATCGCGGCCGCGACTACGTGTATCTGGCCTACACCTACGACGCCGACCCCGGCGCGCCGCTGGCGCGACGGCTGCGGGTGCGGCGCTACACCTACGATGCGGCGGCACAGACGCTGGGGTCGCCGGTGCTGGTGCTCGACGATCTGCCCGCTCACGACGATCACGGCGGCGGCCGCCTGGCCATCGGGCCCGACGGCACGCTGTATCTCACCCGCGGCGATCACGGCGCCAACTTCTTGCGGAACTACTGCCTCGAGAACCGGCGCGCAGGACCTGCCCACCGCCGCCGCGGTCGGCGCCCGCGACTGGTCCACCTACCAGGGCAAGATCCTGCGCATGGGCCTCGACGGCGCGATTCCGGCCGACAACCCCAGCATCGAGGGCGTGCGCAGCCACATCTACAGCTACGGCTGGCGCAATCCGCAAGGGCTGGCGTTCGGCCCGACCGGCCGGCTCTACGCCGCGGATCATGGGCCAAGCAGCGACGACGAAGTCGATCTCATCCAGGCCGGTGGGAACTACGGGTGGCCGCACGTGGCCGGCTTCAACGACGACCGGGGCTACGTCTACGCCAAGTGGTCGGCCTCGTCGCCGACGCCCTGCGCCGCGCTGACATTCAACAACCTGAAGCCGCCCGCGGCAGTACCGACCACCACGGAATCGGCGTGGCAGCATCCGGATTTCGTGCCGCCGCTTGCCACCTTCTTCACCGTGCCCCCCGGCTACGACTTCGTCACCCACGGCAACGCCACGATCGCGCCGGGCAGCATCGAGGTCTACACCGCGGCGGCGATTCCGGGCTGGCGCGCCTCGCTGCTCGTCACCGGCATGCGCACCGGGATCGTCTACCGCGTGAAGCTGAGCGACGACGGCACCGCCGTGGTGGGATCGCCGCGCGAGTACTTCCGGCGGGCCAATCGCTACCGCGACACGGCGGTGAGCGCCGACGGCCGCCGCATCTACGTCGTGACCGACAGCTCCGGCGCGGTCTCCGACGACCGCGGACGGCGCACCGAGACCCTGGCCGACCCGGGAGCGCTGCTGGAGTTCACCTAGGTGCCGGGTCACCGGAAGGAGCGATAGGACCATGAACCGCCGAGCGTTTCTCGCCGTCGCGGGCGGCGTGGCCGTCACCAGCCCCAGCCGGGCGCAGACTCCACCAGTGTCGCCGGTGCCGACGCCGCGCGTCTGGACCGGCGATCCGCTGCCCTATCCGGATCCCGACATCGTGGCGCTCGACCCGCGGTTCAACCGCTACGTCGTGCGCAACACGCCGATCCGGCGCCTGCACACCGGCACGCTCTGGGCCGAAGGGCCGGCGTGGAACGGCGTCGGGCGCTACCTGTTGTGGAGCGACATTCCCAACGACGTGCAGCTGCGCTGGCTCGAAGAAGACGGCCACGTCAGCGACGCTTCCGTAAGCCGGCCGGCCACAGCAACGGCAACACGTTCGACTATCAAGGTCGCCAGATCGTCTGCGAGCATGGCGCGCCGCCGCGTCGTGCGCTACGAACCGACGGCGGCTGACCGTGTGGCCGACGCTACCAGGGCAAGCGACTCAACGCGCCCAACGACGCCGTCGTGCATCCCCGATGGCGACATCTGGTTCACCGATCCGCTGTACGGCATCAACGGCAACTACGAGGGAGTCAAGTCCGAGTCGGAGCTCCCCGTCGCGGTTTACCGGGTGGATGGCCGGAGCGGACAGGTCGACAAGGTGGGCGACGAGTTCGGCGGCCCCAACGGTCTCTGTTTCTCGCCCGACTACAAGAAGCTCTACGTGGCCGATACCGGCGGGCCCCGCGCCATCCGGGTGTTCGACGTCGACGGGACGGCGCTGCGCAACGGCCGCACGTTCGCGACGCTGCAGATTCCCGGCACCAACGCGCCGAGCGGCGCCGATGGCCTCCGCTGCGACGTGGACGGCAACGTCTGGGCGGGAGCCCGGCCGGGCGTGCAGGTGCTGGCACCCACGGGCGAACTGCTCGGCATGATCCGCCTGCCTGAAACCTGCGCCAACGTCTGCTTCGGCGGAGCCCGGCGCAATCGCCTGTTCATGACCGCCAGCCAGTCGCTCTACGCGGTCTACGTGAACACCAGCGGTGCGCACATCGCGTGACCCCTCTGCCTCTCCGCGTGGCCCTATGAGCCTGCACTCCGTCAAGAACTTCCTGGCCGCGCACGCGCCCGACATTCACGTGATCGAGCTCCCGGCCAGCACCGCCACGGTGGCTCTGGCGGCCGACGCGCACGGCGTCGAGCCTGGACGCATCGCCAAGACGCTATCGCTGCGCCTCGGCGACGAGGTGGTGCTGCTCGTGACCCGCGGCGATGCGCGCCTCGACAATCAAAAGTTCAAGGCGCAGTTCAAGACCAAGCCGCGCCTCCTCGACGCGGCCGAGGTCGAGGTAGAGACCGGCCATCCGGTCGGGGGCGTGTCGCCGCTCGGACTGCCCCGTCCGCTCCGCGTCTACCTCGACGCCTCGCTCGAGGACTTCGACGAGGTGCTGCCGGCGGCCGGGGCCACCAATGCGGCCGTGCGCATCACGCCGGGACGGCTGGCGGCGCTGACCGGCGCGGCGTGGGTCGATGTGACCAGGCGCGGCAACGACGGACCATGCTGACCGAGGTTCTGTGCACGCGCTGCGGTTTGTGCTGCGACGGCACGTTGTTTGGCGACGTCGAGTTGACGGGACCTGCGGAGGCGGCACGCCTCGAGGCGCTGGGGCTGGCGGTGGAGGGGGACGACGCCGACGCCGAGCTGCTCTCGTTGCCCTGCGCGGCGCTCCGCGGGACCCGGTGCGGCGTCTACACGCACCGGCCCCGCTGTTGCCGGACGTTCGAGTGCCGGTTGCTGCAGAAGGCGGAACGCGGCGCCATCAGCGTGGCCGACGCGCTGGCCCAGATCGCACACACCCGCGCGCACGTGAAGCGGGTGGAGACCCTCCTGGCCCGCAGCGAGCGACGCCGGCCGGCGCTGCCGCTGGCCGAGCGCGTCGCCGACGTGGTCGCCGCGGCGGGCGACCCCGCCTCCGGCCCGGGCCGCGCGGCCGCCGCGCTGACCGCGGCCATGCGCGACGTGAACCAGGCGATCCGCACGACCTTCGTGGACTGACGCCGGCTCATCCTTGAGCCCGTTTGGCGCGGCCGCCAGCTCACGAAACACCAGAGCTTGCACACAATCTCGTGTGTATACTCGCGCCAACCACAGCGAACGCGCCGCCTCCACACGTCCGCCGCGGCCAGGCCGCAATGACCGGAGCACTGGGAACGGTCGCGCATTACGAGCTTCGCAGCCGCCTCGGCTCCGGCGGCATGGGCGAGGTCTACCTCGCGCACGACCAAGCACTCAACCGTCTGGTCGCCATCAAATTCCTGACCCAGACGACCGGCACGGGCGACGAGGCCCGCCGCCGGCTGCGTCATGAGGCCCAGGCCGCCGCCGCGCTCGATCACCCGAACATCTGCGCGGTCCACGAAGTCGGCACCGACGAGGCCGGCCGCGACTTCATCGTCATGCAGTACGTGGAGGGGGAAACGCTGGCCAAGCGCCTCGAACGCGGCGCCATGGGCGTCGGGCCGGCGCTCGACCTGGTCGGCGGCATCGCCGAGGCGCTCAAGGCGGCGCACGAACACGGCGTGGTCCATCGCGACCTGAAGCCGCACAACGTCGTCATCACCCAGACCGGCATCGCCAAGCTGCTCGACTTCGGCATCGCGCGCATGGACCAGATCGGCGACGCCGGCCTGACCACCGGGGTCGAAGCCGCCACCATCTCGGGCACGCCCGGCTACATCGCGCCCGAAGTGCTGCAGGGCCGCCTGGCCGACGCGCGCAGCGACCTTTTCTCGATGGGCGTCGTGCTCTACGAATGCCTGACCGGCATCCATCCGTTCCGCGGCGGCACGCCCTATCAGGTCATGCACCGGGTGCTCAACCTGGAGCCCGAGCCCCCGTCGCGGGTGAATTCGGCAATCAGCGCCGGCCTCGACGACGTGTGCCGCCGCCTGCTGGCCAAGGAACCGGGCCGCCGCTTCCAGTCCGCGGCGGAAGTGTGCGGCGCCCTCCAGGTGCTGCGCGTCGACGCGCCGGCTCGGCCCGGCGAGGCGGCGCCGCTGGGCCTTCGCTGTCGCCCTGCTGGTCGCGACGGCGCTCATCGGCAGCGCCGTCAGCGGCGTGTGGCGCACGCCGGGCTCGAAGCTGCCCCCGGCGCCGCTCGCCGCCCAGGAGTGGTACCACAGCGGCATCGAGGCCATCCGCGAGGGCGCGTTTGCCACGGGACGCAAGGCGCTCGAGGAAGCGGTGCGGCTCCATCCCGACTACGCGCTCGCGCACTCGCGTCTGGCCGAAGTGCTGTCGTCGCTCGACGAAGAACGCGAGGCGCAGCGCGCGCTGATCCGCGTGAGCTCGCTCGTCCCGGATGAATCGCGCCTGGCTCCCGACGACCGGCTTCGCTTGGCGGCCATCCGGGCCATGGTGCTGCGCGACTTCGACCGTGCCATCGACGCCTACACCGAGTTGGCGGCGGCCAACCCGGAGGACGCCGGGGACCTCGTCGATCTCGGGCGGGCCCAGGAAGCGGCCGGACAGCTCGCCGACGCGCGCCGGACCTACGAGCGCGCCACGGCCTTGAACAGCCAGTTGGCGTCGGGCTTCCTGCGCCTGGGATCGGTGCTGGGCGAGGGCGGCAACCTGACCGACGCGCTGGCCGCCTTCGACGAGGCCGACCGCCTCTACGCGCTCTCGTCGAACCTGGAAGGGCGGGTCGAGACGCTGCTCAAGCGCGGCGCCGCGCTCGACTGGGTCGGGCACTTCGAGGCCGCCGCGAAGGCCGCGGAAGAAGCCAGCCGCCTGGCCCAGCAGGCCGGGCTCGCGCCGCAGGTGATCCGCGCCGGCTTCCAGATCGGCAGCGCCCAGGTCGGCGCCGGCCAGTTCGCCGCGGGTCTGGCCACGCTCCGCACCTACGTCACCCAGGCTTTGGCCGCGGGCCTGGAAGGCACGGCGGCCGGCGGCCTCATCGACATGGCCGGCACACTGCTGGCAAACGGCAAGGTCGTCGAGGCCGAGGCGGCGTTGGTTCAGGCTCGGGCGATCGCCGACGAGCGTTCGCTGACCCGCACGGCGATGCGCGCCAGCACCCAGCGGGCGGCGCTGGAATTGGATCGGAACGAGCCGGCCGCGGCGCTGGTGTTAGTCGAGGAGCCGCTGCGCTACTACGCGCAGAGCCGGCACCGGCGGCTCGAGGCCGTGGCCCTGACCATCGCCGCGCGCGCGCATCAGGCGCTGCGCCAGTACTCGACTGCGGGCGACCAGCTGGAGAAGGTGATCGCGTTTGCCGACGAGAGTCACAACGACGAGCTGCGCGCCCAGGCCCAGAGCTCGCTGGCCACGATGGCCTTCAGCCAGGGACGGCTGCCGGCCGCGGTGGAGCATCGGGCCGCGGCGATCGCGCTGCGGCGCTCGCTGCGCGACACCGAGACGCTGCCCTACGACCTCACCAACCTGGCCGACGTGCTCATCCGCCTGGGACGCAGCGCGGAGGCCTCGGCGCTGCTCGACGAGGTGGAGGCCGGCATCGCCGCGGGCACCGGCGCCTATCCCTCGCGCGCCCGCCGGGTGATGGTGCTGCGAGCGCTGCAGGCCGTCACCGACGGGCGGTTCGCCGCAGCCCGCCAGCACGTCGCCCCGCTGGTCCGCGCCGCTCCCCCGCCGACGGACGAATCCGCGCGGCTCGGCCTGATGCTGGACGCGGTGGCGGCGGCCTCGACGGGCAAGAGCGGGCCGATTCCGGCCGTGCCCGCCGCCCTCGATTACACGTCGCTCACGGGACGCGATCTGCGGTGGTGGCGGGCCATCGCCCTGGCCGCGGGCGGCGATCGGGCGCGGGCGAGCAGCGAGGTGGAAGAACTGCTGCAGGAGCCCTCCACTGCCGACAGCGACGAAGACGTCTGGCGGCTGGCGGCCCTGGCGGCCACCCTCGCGACCGATTCGTCGCTCGCGGCAACGCACGCCGCGCGCGCCCGCCAGGCCTTCGGCCGCCTGGCCGGCCAGTGGGGGGCGGCCATCGCCCCGTATCGGGGCCGGCACGATCTGTCGCCGCTGCTGGCCACCATCACGCGCACGACGGAGGGCTCGGCCAGGGACTGACTTGAGGGCCGCACGGCGGCAGGAGGAGACGCAGATGACGACTGAACTCTTGACTGGGCTCGGCGTGGCCGTGGCCGTGGCCGCGGCACTCTACTGGTTCTTCGCTTTCCGCAGCGGGGGCGAGGACGGTCCCATCCGGGTGAAGGGGGGCTCGGTGACCATCGATGCACCGCAGGACTGGGTCTCGGCCGGCCAGGGATTCCGGCTGAAGCGGAACAATCCGCGCCTGACCAAGGCCACTTTCGACGTCACGCTCAACGGCGTTCCGCAGCCGGGGTCGCCGGTCACTGGCCAGGTCATGCACGTTGCGCTCGTCGACCCGGGCGCCTCCGGTCCGCCCGCGTCCCGACTCACGATCACCATCCCACGCGGTGTCGACGTGGCTAACCCGCGGTTCAACGCGTCGGCCAAGCGGCTCACGAGCAGCGACCCTGGCACCTATATGGCGGAGGTACGAATCGTCGGCGGAGGCCCGCCCGCAACCTTCGGACCCTACACGGCGGCGCAGAGCAAGCTGCTCGTGATCGAGATCATTCCGGGGTAGGCGCCGCCGTCTCCTCTCACGCCCTGCGCACCGCCGGTCCCCATCAGTCTCGGACGCGACCTTTCGCGCCCGACCGTAGCGTCATGTGCGTGCGGAGTCCCCCCCGCGCACGATTTAACGGCAATTTGTCGTTCCCGAGCCCGCCTTCCACGAGCGCGCCACAACGGTCGAACCCCGAAGACCGCCAATTTCCCCGGGCAATCTGCCGGGCGCCGCGGCAGGCTGCATCCGGCGCCGGTGTTGCAGAGGGCCGGAGCGTTGTCATCCAAGCCCATGTTCCCTTCCAGCAGGAGATCTCCTACATGCATCGATTGAAGCTGCCCGGCCTCACCTTCCTCATCGCCATGCTCGTCCAGGCCGTTGCGCCGACCGCCGCCTCCGCCTACGACATGAGGGTCGAGGCCGTGGGGGTTTGCGTCAACAACTCCCTGCAGATCAACTTCTCCGTGACGGAGCTGTTCAGCCTCGGCAATCCCGAGATTGCCGTGAAGTTCAACGGCAGCCTGGTTTACACCGGAGCGTTCGTCGCCCCGACGTATTCGTTCTCCGGCAGCGCGCCGGCGCCGGGCAATCCCGGTGATACCGTGACGGTCTCGGCTGTCGCCGTGGGGATCTGGGCCGACGGAAATCCGGGTGGCCAGAGCGCGTCGACCACGGTGCAGTTGCCGCGGGATTGCAACCCGCCGGTGGGCGGAGTCGGCCGGTTCACCGGGGGCGGCAAGAGCATCGACACCAACACCGGACTCAAGGTGACAAAGGGCTTCACCATTCACTGCGACTTGCTGCTGTCGAACAACCTGGAGATCAACTGGCCCGGTTCGAGCGCTCGGACCAATCAGTTCCATATGCTCCAGCACACCAGCGCCATCTGCACCGACGATCCCAGGATCGATCAGCGGCCCCCGGCCGCGCCGGTCGACAAGATCTACGGCGTCGGAACCGGCCGATTCAACGGCACCCTGGGTTACACGGTCGAGTTCACGTTGATTGACGCGGGCGAGCCTGGCACCGCCGACAGCATCGGCTTCCGGGTCTACCACACGGCTACGGGCGTCGAGGTCCTCAACCTGCCGCTCCAGAACATCGTGGGCGGCAACGTCCAGGCGCATTTCGACCAGCCCCACAAGAAGTAGCGGCGGCCGGTCCGTCGGTCCTGCCGGCGGCAAGTGACGAGGGGCGGTGTCCTGGACTTCCAGGCCACCGCCCTTTCTTGTGCGACCGCCGGCCGCTCTGGGGGCTTCCGTGATAAGACACAACCAGTCGCGTCCGGATCCGCCGTAGAGCTCGGCATTCGGGGCCGGGCCTCGTCGCGCATCGAAGGAGGAGGCCATGGAAATTCTGCTCGCAGTGGCGGCGGTCGCCGCCGGTCTGGTGCTGGCCCGTCGCGGTTATCTCGATCCCTGGGACTACGCCGTGGCCGCCGGCATCGCGCTGACGCTTGCGGCGACGCTCCTTATCGCCATCCCGGACGAGACGCAGGTGCTCGTCCTGGAGCAGCTCGGCGCGCCGCGCACCACGCTGGCGGGCGCCGACTTCATGATGACGCACGGTCGGACAATCGTGCTCAGCCTGGTCGTGTTCGCGGTGGGATTCTTCGGCGACGCCCTGGCCCGGCGGCATCGCCCGTCGCCTCACTCGATGTAGCGGCCGGGCCGGCCCTCGTCCCACGGCCGATACGTCACCGCGAAGCGCAGACGCTCGGCCACGGGCGGATGGCCGTAGGTCCAGAGCACCAGCAGCGGGTGGGGCGCGGGATAGGACAGCGCCTTCTCTCCCAGCTTCTGGAAGGCGTGGGCCGCGACTTGCGGCGAGTCGGGGGTGAGGCCGTGGATCGCCTCCAGCCCGTAGATGTCGGCCTGGTGTTCCAGGTATCGCGACACCGCCGCCGACACCGGCTGCACGGCCAGTGAGAACACGCTCAGGAGCAGCAGCAGCACCGGCAGCGACGCCCAGTCGTCGATGCCGCGCACACCCCAGCGGGCTCCGAACCTGTCCAGGAGCCGGTTCGATCAGGCGCCCGGCCAGATACAGCTGCAGCAGCAGGCCGAGGACGGCGAGGGCGAGCGTCAGCCAGATGTGCTGCAGCACGTAGTGGCCCTGCTCGTGGCCGAAGACGAACATCGTCTCGGGCATGGTCAGGTCGCGCGACGTGTTGTCCCACACCACCACGCGCTTGCTGGCGCCGATGCCGGTCACGTAGGCGTTGTAGGTGGTGACCTTGTCGCTGGCCTGCATCTCGAACATGCGCGTCCGCTCGATGGCGAGTCCGCCGCGGGCCATCACCTTCTCGAGCTCGGGCACGAGCGCCGGCTGCCGCGCTTCGAGCGGGGTGAAGGTGTCGAACAGCGGGGCGATGAAGGTCGGTCCGATGAAAACGAGCAGCAGCACCACCGGAATCGACGCGAGCCAGGCGTGGAACCACCAGCGCGCCGGGCTGCGGCGCAGGAAGGCGTAGAGCCCCCACACGAGCAGCGTGCCGATGGCGACGCCGAGGACCTCGCCCTTCGCCCAGTCCCAGAACCACGACGCCCAGCTTTGCACCGACAGGCCGTACTGCACCTGCAGATGGTGGCCGTAGAGCGAGAGCGGCAGGCTGAGGACGTCGAGCGTGATGAGCAGCAGCGGCGCGAAGACCAGCGCCTGGACCACGCGTCGGCGGCTCGTCCTCTCCGCCAGATCGCGGAGCCGGGGGGCCACGCGGGTGGTGAGCACCAGCGCCAGCACCCCGAAGCCGTACAGGGTGCCGACCACCAGCATCACCAGGGTGGTGCGGTAGAGGGCCTCGGACCGGGCGAGCGTGTCCGGTGGGAGGCGGTAGTCCGTGAGCGCCGCGCCGGCCGGGGCGGCGCCCCGGGCCGGAGACGGTCGACTGTCGGAGGGCGACTGCGCGTGCGGGGCGATGCCGCCCAGGCACGCGACGACGACGGCAACGCCGGCGATCCGCGCGCGGATGGTCATGGCGCGCTGCTGCCGGCCTACGCCGGCGGCGCCGACGGCGACGAGATGGTCAGCACGAAGCCGCTCGGTTCCACGACCTCGAACGCGCGCGTGCCCCACTCGGTGTCGTGGGGTGGCTTGGCCAGGGCGACGCCGGCCGCCACGGCGCGCGCCGCGACCTCGTCGATGTTGCCAGTGGCTTCGATGTAGATGCGCATGCCGACGCCCTTGACCCGGTCGCGGCCTTTTTTGAAGTCGTCCTGGCTGAGCCCGAAGCGGGCCACGCCGGCCTTGAGCATGGCGCCCATCAGGACGCCTTCGTGCTCCCAGCGGTCTTCCACCTCGAAGCCAAGCCCGGAGAAGAAGTCGAGGCTCTGCTGCAGGTCATTCACGGTCAGGCTGGGCATCATGCCCGTCCCGGCGAGCGCGTTCGGTGTCTCCGCCATCAGCGTCTCCTCGGGGCGCTGTCTCCAGCGCCCTTCATCGCCCGTCGTTGCGGGCCCGGTCGGCGTGTTCCTGTGGGCGGCTATGCTACCACCCGACGGCGCCCCGCCCGGCGGCGCCGGGGCGGCGGGCCTGACGAGGGCCGCAACAGAAATCCCCCGCCCCCCCGCCACGAAGTACGAGAGGATCAGCCGGTCCTTCGGAGGTTCCCGTCATGCGTTCCACCCGTCTCGCGTTCGTTCTCGCGCTGCTGACCGCCGGCACCTGGGCCATGACCGGCCGCGCGCAGTCGCAGAATCCGTTCGGCCAGCCGACCACCGCCAGGCCGCAGCCGGCCGCCGACATCAAGGCCGTGCCCGGATCGCGCGCCCAGGGCTGGCTCGGCCAGGGCCGCTCGGAGGTCGTGGCCCGTCACGGCATCGTAGCCACGAGCAATCCACTGGCGGCGCAGGCCGGCCTCGACATCCTGCGCCAGGGCGGCAACGCCATCGACGCGGCGGTGGCCGCCGGCGCGATGCTCGACGTCACCTCGCAGAACGACACCGGCATCGGCGGCGACCTCTTCGCCATCGTGTGGGTGGCCCGCGAGAAGAAGCTTTATGCGCTCAGCGCCGCCGGCTGGGCCCCGGCCGGGTGGACGCCGGAGTTCTTCGCCAAGCTGGGCGAGAAACGCGTCCCGGGCTCGGGCGTGAATGCCGCCACGGTGCCCGGCGCGGTGGCCGGCTACGACGCGCTGCTCACGCGCTTCGGCACGATGAGCTTCAAGGAGACGTTCGCCCGCGCCGCGCAGGTGGCCGACGAAGGCTGGGGCCTGGCGGAGCGGCGGCACAGCGACGTGCGCAGCGCGCAGAAGGGCCTGGCCGCCGACGCCGATTCGCGGGCCATCTTCCTCGACGGCGACGCGCCCCCGCCGCTCTACGGCATCATCCGCAATCCCAACCTGGCCAAGGCCCTGCGCCTGCTGCAGGCGCAAGGCAAGGACGCCTTCTACAAGGGCGACATCGCCGCCGCCATCGTCGCCAAGGTACAGGCCAACGGCGGCGTGATGAGCCGCGAGGACCTGGCCACCTTCGAGCCCGAGTGGGTCGAGCCGATTGCCACGAACTACCACGGCTACGACATCCACCAGCTGCCGCCGCCGGGGCAGGGCTTCGCGGCGCTCGAGATGCTGAACATCCTCGAGGTGTGCATGCCGAAGCTGGGCGTCAACCTGGCGTCGCTCGGGCCGTCGGACCCGATGGCCTGGCACATGATGGTCGAAGCCAAGAAGCTGGCCTACGCCGACCTGCTGGCCAGGAACGGCGATCCGAAGTTCGCCACGGTGCCCGTGGCGCAACTGCTGTCCAAGACCTACGCCGCCACGCTGTGCGGCAAGATCGACCCGAACAAGGCCGGCACCCCGAGCGTGAACGGCGGCACCGACGGCGGCACCATCTACCTGACCACCGGGGACCGCTGGGGCAACATGGTGTCGCTCGTGCACAGCGTATTCAGCGTCTACGGCAGCCGCGCCACCGTCGGCCCTTACGGCTTCGTCCTGCACAACCGCGGCAGCGCCTTCTCGCTCGATCCGCGCAGCCCCAACGTCGTGGCGCCGCACAAGCGGCCGTTCCACAGCATCATCGCCGGCTTCGTAATGAAGGACGGCGCGCCGCTGATGGCCTTCGGCAACATGGGTGGCAGCGTGCAGCCCGAGACGCACGCGCAGCACATGGTCAACCTCATCGATCACGGCATGAACGTGCAGATGACCACCGACGCCGCCCGCTTCACGCACAACCAGACGACCAACCTGCTGTCGCTCGAACACAACCTCTTCGCGCTCGTCGGCCAGGCCCTCACGGCCAAGGGCCACAAGGTGCGCGGCGTCGACGGCGGCGCGGTGGGCGGCTATCAGGGCATCTTCTTCACGCGCGATCCGCGGCTGCCCGAGCCGACCTTCGACCGGCGCAGCATCACCGAGGATCATCCGGTGAACGGCGTCTACCGCGCCGGATCGGACCATCGCAAGGACGGTCAGGCCGTCGGCTGGTAGAGCGCGAGCACGGCCGCGAAGTCGGCGCAGATGAGATCGGGCGGCTCGGGCAGCGCCGCAAACTGGGCGGCGCTGAAGGTGGAGGTGATGGCCACGACCCGCATGGCCGCGGCCTTGGCCGCGGCAATACCCATCGGCGCGTCCTCGAACACGACGCTGGCCTCCGGCGGCACGCCGAGCTGGCGGCTGGCCTCGAGGAACACGTCGGGCGCGGGCTTGCCGCGCGGCACCTGATCACCGCGCACGACGGTGGAGAACACGCCGGCCAGGCCGACTTCGCTCAGCGTGTGGGCGACGTTCAACTCGGGCGCCGACGTGGCCAGCGCCACGGCGATGCCGTTGGCCGCGAACCAGTCGAGCAGCGCCGGCAGGCCCTGCACCATGGTCAGGCGGCCTCGCGAGAGCTTCCGGTAGAGCCCTTCCTTCTCGTGTTCGTAGGCCTGCCACTCCACCGCCGTCATGTCGCGGCCGAAGAGCACCGGGAAGATCTCGCTGTTGCGCCGGCCATCGAGCTTGGCCCGGTCGGCCGGGGTGAGGGCCGGCAGGCCATGACGGTCGGCGAATACACCGAACGCCTCGGCGTGCAGTGACATGTTGTCGACGATGGTGCCGTCGAGGTCGAAGATGGCGGCGCGCGGACGAACGGCAGTGAGCACGCTTCATTGTGGCCCAACCGCGCTGGCCGGGCCGGCGGATGTCCGGGCCACACGTGAGACGGCGGCGTCAGACGACGAGCAGCGTCCTGCCGCCGCTGCAATCGAACTCGCGCGACACCGCGGTCTGCGCCGCCGTGACCCGCGCCAACAGCGGCGTCCACCCGTCCAGGGCATGGAGCGGCGCCAGGTAGACGTCGCGCTCGAAGGCAGGCAGGCACAGGAATCCGGCGTCCACGGCGCGGGTCAGGGTGGCCAACGCGCGCTCGGGCATCTCGAGCAAGGCGTAGATCTCGGCCACGTAGAACCAGCCCTCGCCGTCGAGAAAACGCGACGCGTCGAACCGGCACAGCTCCGCCACGGCCTCGTCGGCCTGGCCCTCGAGCGCCGCGCGCAAGCCGGCCGAGAAGGCGCGGAGCAGCGGCACCGGCGCAAAGCGGATCTCTTCCCGCCGCGCCGCCGCCAGGGCCTCGTCGCGGCGTCCCATCGCGCCGAGCAAGCGCGCCTCGAACGGATCGCTGCTCCGGTGGGCCTCGTCGAGGGCCCGCGTGAAGTCCCCTTGCAAGTAGTAGGTGTGCAGCACGCTCGTCGACAGGGTCGGATCGAGCCGCTGGGCCGCGCGGTGCGCCGCCACCGACGCCTCCAGCAACCCGCCGTAGCGGCAGGCATGGACCAGGCCGGCGTAGATATGCGGCTCGGCGCGCCGCTGCCACGCGCGGTAGATCAGGCGGGACAGGGCCGCGTCCACGCGCCCCAGATCGATCTCGATCTGCGCGTAGTAGTGCTGCGCCGCGCCGTTGTCCGGGTCGAGCGACAGCGCCAGCCCGAGCGAGGACTCGGCCTGGGCCAGCGTGAAGGCCTCGTCATACTTGCCGATGATGCGCTCCAGCCGCCCGCGTTCGGCCCAGGCGGCGGCGAAGCTGGCATCGTGTTCCAGGCTGTGGACGAAGAAGGCGTAGGCCTGGCGCCAGGCGCCGGCCTCGGCCCGCAGCTGCATGCCGCGCAAGTAAAGGTCGAACGCCTTGGCGTTGTGGGCCAGCGGCCGCGGCGGGGCGCGCTGGTCGCGCGGGCTCAGCGGCAAGGCCCGCAGCACGCGGTGGGCCAGGTCGTCGTGCAGTTCCAGCACTCCGATGAGCGCCGTGTCGGTGCGATACGACCAGCGCACGTCGCCGCCGGGCACGGCCACGAGTTCGGCCGTGACCCGGACCTGGCGCGGCCGGACGAGGAGCGACCCGGTGAGCACCACGTCCACGGCGAGGTCGGTGGCGATCCGGTCGAGAAGGAGCGGCGGTTGCGCGTAGCGCGCCGTCTGCAGCGTCGAGCGGACGACCAGCGATTCCAGGCCGGACAGCGAACTGGTCAGCGCATCGGCCAGACTGGAGCCCAGGTAGTCGGTGGCGGGATCCGGCGTGAGCATGCGGAACGGCAGCACGGCGAGGCGCAGAATCGGGCGGGCCTCCACTGACTGGCCGCTGTCCACCATCGTCAGCGCCGACGACAGGTCGCCGCCGAACTCGGCGGCCGTGGCATAACGGTCCGCCGGACGCTTCGCCAGCGCGCGGTGCAGGACGCGGTCGGCGGCCATGATCGCGGCCGAACCGGTGAGTGCCGGCGGCGTCTCGTAGAGCACCGCGTGCGTCAGCGCGGCCAGGGTGTGGCCGGTGAACGGCGGCCGGCCGGCCAGCATCTCGAAGACGACCACCGCCGCGGAGAAGAGAATCGGCGCGTTCGTCCAGCGGCGCGCCGAGGAGCTGCTCCGGGGCGGCGTACCTGGGGCGTGCCGACGATCATCCCGGCCGCCGTCACCGGCTGGCCGGTCACGTCGGCGGACGCCTGCACCGGGCGGGCCAGGCCGAAATCCAGCAGCTTCAGGCCCCGCGTCCCGAGGAACACGTTCGAGGGCTTGAGGTCGCGGTGGACGATCCCGTGGCGGTGCAGCACGGCCAGCGCCTCGATCATGGTCACGGCCAACCGCAGCGCCTCGAACGGCGGCAGGGGCCCGCGCGCCAGGCGTCCGGCCAGCGTCTCGCCCTCGACCAGTTCCATGGCGATGTAGGGCGACGAGCCCAGCTCGCCCAGGGCGTAGACCTGGCAGATGAGCGGATGCACGACGCCGGCGGCGACGCGCGCTTCGCGGATGAGCCGTTCGCGGGCCATCGGATCCGCGCCGTCGGGGCGCAGCACCTTCAGGGCGACACGGCGGCCCAGGCGCTGATCCTCGGCCTCGAAGACCACGCCCATGCCGCCTTCGCCGAGCTGGCGCAGCACCCGGTAGTGATCCACCTGGTCGCCGACGCGGATCGCGCCAACGGCGCCGGACGGCGCCGCGGCGGGTTCGGATGCAAGGGCGGCGGCATCGAGCGCCGGGGCGTTCAGGAATCGGTCGCTGCCGGGCACGCGGGCCAGCCGCGAGACGACCTCGGCCAGCAGGTCGGCGTCGGGGCCGCACGCGGCGCGGAGGTAGCCGTCGCGCTCCCGCTCGCGCAGCTCGAGCGCGCGGTGGAAAATCTCCTCGGCCCGCTGCCAGCGTGCGGCGTCCATAAGGACATCGATGCAAGCGCGGCATTCGCCGCGCACGAGTGACCCGCTGCGACTACGGCTCGATCGTCGCCGTCTTGATGTAGTCCATCTTCGGAAACGACTTGGTCAGGTAGGCGTTGCCTTCGCTGGCCACCCGGCCTTGCGCGGGACCGCTGCCCCGTGGCGCGCCTTCGCCGTAGCCGGTGTAGATCTTGTCCACGTTCTCGATCCCGCTGACCACCTCGCCGAAGGGCGCAAAGCCCATCCCGTCGAGGTTGGTGTTGTTGCGGAAGTTGATGAACACCTGCGAGGTGCGCGTGTCGGGCGTGGCGCCCATGGCGAAGGTGATGAAGCCCTTTTTGTTGCTCTGCGTCACCTTGTCGGGCGGGATGCGCGCCGCCTGCCACACCTTGGTGACCGTGGGATTGGCGTGAAGGCCGAACTGCACCATGAAGTTGGGCACGGCGCGGAAGAAGCGGGCCTCGTCGTAGAAGCCGTTCTTCACCAGGTTGTAGAACCGGTCGGCGCCGTTGGGCGCCCAGGCGCGCGTCACCTTGACCACGAACTCGCCGACGCTCGTGTCGAACTTCACGTTGTACGTCTCGGGCGCCGCTTCCTTGAAATTGGCCGGCACCATCAAAGACTTGCGCGGCGGCGCCTGCTCGGCGCCAACCGCTGCCACCGCGACGGCCACGAGTGCCGCCAGTCCCACTGTCCACTTCCCGACAACCATGCTTGCTTCCTCCCTCACTACGATACAGGGGCGGGCGCCCCCACGGCTGGCGATCTTCAGCGCACCAGGCGCGTCACGTGCGCGGCGACGGCCTGCCAGCGTCCGTCCTGCTTGCGCCAGATGTCGGTGTAACGCCCCGCGCCCGGTTTGCCGTCGCTCGTCTCGTAGACGGTCCGGGCGTGCACGACGGCCGTGTCGCCGAAGAGCCGAATCTCCACGTCCTGGCAGCTCAGGCTCCTCAGATTGGAGGGCCGCGCGACTTGCGCGAGGAAGCCGCGTCGATCGACGATCGTCCCGTCCGGGTTGGTGTTGCGGAAGTCGGCCGCCAGGAGCTGCTCGAAGCGGGTCGCGTCCGAGGTGAAGACGGCGCGCACGTAGTCGTCGTTCAGGCGGGCGAGCAGGGCGGGGTCGTCGGCGCCCGGGCCGGGTTGGACCAACGCCAGGGGGGCCGTCCCTCCGGCCAGGAACGTGACGGTGAGCAGCAGGCCGAGCCGAACGAGGGATGCCTGGGCCATAACCGCGCACCGTAGCACCCTGGAGCCGGACGGGAGGGGTCTCGCGCCTCCGCGCCACCCGCCGCCGCGGCGCAGTCGCAATCGCAGTCGTCGTCGCAGTCGCCCTGCGTCAACTGGCGGCGGAATGAACCGCGCTCGCGGCGGCCCCCGTAAGGCTGCTCGGCTCTGGCGCTGGCGCCACGTTCACGAGCGCGTCGTAGAACGTGGCCGCGTTGCCCATGTCGGCCAGCCGCTGCGACGTCACCTGGTTGGCGTTCTTGCCGTCGGGCGTGAGCTTGCGCCACCACAACGACACCGCCACCACGCAGCCCGGCCGGGCCTTGTCGGTGACCCGGGCGCGGGCCCCGAAGGCGCCGCGATCGTTGAAGATGCGCACCCAGGCGCCCTCCGCGATGCCGCGCGCGGCGGCATCCTCGGGATGGATGTCGAGGTGCGGCTCCTTTTCGCTGTCGAGGAACAGCGGCAGGTTGGCAAACGACGAGTTCAGCAAGTGGCGCTGCGGCGGCGAGATGATCGCCAGCGGATAGGTCCGGGCCCGCTCGGGCGCGCTCTGCGCCGACTCCACCGGCGGCGTGAAGGTGGGCAGCGGATCGAGGCCCATCGCCCTGGCCGTCTCGCTGTAGAACTCGCACTTGCCCGACGGCGTCGGGAAGCCGCCCTCGGCGAAGGGCGCGTAGATCGCGGGCACGTTGAGCCGCTGCCACCCGTGTTCGCGCAACTGCTCGAAGGTGATGCCCCGCATGCGCTCGTGCGGCGTGTCGAGGGCCTGACGGATCATCGTCTCGTCGTCTTCGAAGAGCGCCGGCTCGGCGCAGGCCCATGGCCCGGGCCAACCGCCGGAATACCTCGGTATTCGGCAGGGCCTCGCCCACCGGGGCGATGGCCGGCTGGTTGAGCAACACGTACAGGTGCCCGTACAGACTTGTGCACGTCGCGAGGCCTGCTCGAGCTGCGTCGTGGCCGAGGAGGAAGATGTCGGCGTAGTCGGCGGTATCGGTGAAGAAGACGTCGTGGACGACGGTGAAGAGGTCGGTCCGCGCGAAGCCGCGCACGACTTTTTCCGAATCGGGCGCGACGGTGACCGGATTGGAGTTGTAGACGTTCCAGCGCGCGGATGGGCGGCGTGGCCTCGAGCAGCGCGTCGCCGATCGAGCTGGTGTTGATGGTGCGCGGGCGCCGGCCGGCCAGCAGGTCCTGGCGCTCGAGCGCGGCGGTGTTCATGCCGTAGAAGTCGCCGGTGCTGAGCAGCACGCCGCCGGCCGGATCGCGCCACGCGCCGACGAGCGCCGGCAGGCAGGTGATGGCGCGCACCGCGGCGCCGCCGCCCTCGTGCCGCTGCAGGCCGTAGTTCACGCGAATCGCCGACGGCCGGGTGGTGGCGTAGTCGCGCGCCAGCGCCACGATGTCGTCCCCGGCGATGCCGCAGATGTCCGCGGCGCGGGCCGGCGGGTAGTCCTGCACGCGCTCGCGCAGCGCCTCGAAGCCCACCGTGTGCCGGGCCACGTAGTCGGCGTCGTGCCGATCCTCGTCGATGATGACGTGCATCATGGCCAGCGCCAGGGCGGCGTCGGTGCCGGGCCGCACGGCGAGGTGGTCGGTGCCCTTTTCAGCGGTGAGGCTGCGGTAAGGGTCGATTACCACGACGCGGGCTCCGCGCCGCTTCGGCTTCTTGGACGCGAGTCCAGTAATGCAGGTTCGAGGTGATGGGGTTGGAACCCCAGATGAGGATGAGCCGCGAGTCCTCGACGCGCTCGGGATCCATGCCGACGCTGCCGCCGAGCGAGAGCTTGATGCCGACCTTGCCGGCCGACGAGCACAGCGTGCGGTCCAGCAGGGAGGCGCCGATATGGTGGAAGAACCGCCGGTCCATGCCAGCGAAGTTGAGCTGTCCCATCGTGCCGGCGTAGCTGTAGGGGCAGATGGCCTCGGGGCCGTCGGTCGAGCCGATGATCTCGTTGAACTTCGCGGCGATCGTCGTCAGCGCTTCGTCCCAGGTGATCCGCTCCCACGCGCCTTGTCCGGGGCCCTTGCCGCCAACGCGTCGCTGCGGATGGACCACCCGGTCGGGGGCGTAGGTGCGATCGAGGTAGCGCGACACCTTGGTGCACAGCGCGCCGTCGGTGAACGGGTGCGACTTGGACCCGGCCACCTTGATGGCCAC
>CAWIBL010000006.1:0-28965 GCA_963834325.1 uncultured Acidobacteriota bacterium | reverse complement strand
TCATCCTCCGCCGCCTCACCTCCACCGGCGCAGACCAGCACGCCTGGTCCCTCCTGATCCTCGCGGCGCTCGACAGCCCCGACACCCTCGAGGGCTGCCTCGCCGGCACGCAGTCCCCCACGCCGCCCAAGCGCGCGCGCAAGACCGCCAGCGCCGCCGCCAAGCCCGCCATCGAACCGCCCGGCGTCTACCTGGGCGCCATCACCGTGGCCGGCTTCCGCGGCATCGGCCCCGCCACCACCCTGCCCCTGCAGCCCGGCCCCGGCCTCACGCTGGTGGTCGGCCGCAACGGCTCCGGCAAGAGCAGCTTCGCCGAAGGCGCCGAGGTGCTGCTCACCGGCACCAGCCTGCGCTGGGAAGGGCGCACCAAGGCGTGGAAGCTGGGCTGGCGCAACCTGCATCAGGCGCAGACGGCCTCGGTGTCCGCCGACCTGCTGGTGGAGGGCGACGGCCCGCTCACCGCCACCCGCACGTAGGCCCCCGCCGCGAAGCTGACCACGGTCGTGGCAGTCGAACACCGCATCCTGGCCGCTGAGCTAGCGTAACATTCGCATGCGGCAGGTGCATCCATGCGTGTGTTTTCGTATGTCGTCGTCGTAGATTCTGGTTTCGCCCCGAACCCGTTCCACGGCGCGCTCACGCTGGCTTGCTGCAAGCCGAAGATTCGCGAACACGCGGATCCTGGCGATCTGATCGTCGGTCTCACGGGCGCCAGCCGTGGCAACCGGGTCGTGTTCGTAGCCGAGGTCGACGAGAAGCTGACGTTCAATCAGTACTGGATGGACCGGCGCTTCCGGCGCAAGAGGCCCGACATGTCCTCCAAGGTCACGGTACGCCGCCGGGGGGACAACATCTACGAGCCGCTGGGCGGTAGCAGGTTCCGGCAACTTCATTCGGCACACTCCAACGGCGAGGCCGAGCACCGCGGGAACAAGACGCACGACCTTGGTGGGCGGGCGGTGCTGGTGGCCCGCGACTTCTCGTACTTCGGCGACGAGGCCATTAGCCTGCCGTCCAGGTTCGCGGACTTGATCGTGGGCCGCGCCCACAAGTGCCGATTCCCTGAGACTCTGGTGCAGGCGGTCGACCGCTGGCGCCAGAAGCTGCCGAAGGGCGTGCAGGCTGCGCCGCACCGTTGGAGCGACGACGACACCTCCTGGAAGCGCTGCTCGTGAAGCTGGTTCTGAGCCGCAAGGGCTTCGACTCAGGTTCAGGAGGTTGCGCCAGCCCCCTCATGCCGGACGGCACGATGGTGTCGCTGCCCATCCCGTTGAAGGCAGCGCCGAAGACCTACAACGACATCGCAGCGCTACCGGGGTGCAACATGGGCGATCTGGTTCGGGACCTCGCACCCGCGCGCATCCGGCCGGAGTTCCAGGCGCACCTTGATCCCGACCTGCGGCGTGAGGCACTCCCCCGCCCACGCGGATGGCGACCGTTGTTCGGGCAGATCGGCCAAGCGCAGTCGCACCTGGCCAAGCACGGCATCGGCCCCGGCGACCTCTTCCTGTTCTTCGGGCTGTATCGCCGGGTCGAGCAACGTGCTGCTCGCTACGAGTTCGTGCGTGGCGCCAGAGCCTCGCACATGCTATTCGGCTGGTTGCAGGTGGAATCCGCGCACACGGTGGACCAGCGTTCAGACCCGCTCAGCTGGGCCGCGGACCACCCGCACTTTCACATGGCGGCGAATCCGCGGAACGTCGTGTACGTGTCCAAGCGGTACCTCGACTTGCCGGGTCTGGAACGCAAGGTTCCCGGGGCTGGCGTGTTCGGCAAGTACTCCAGACATCTGGAACTCACGGCATCAGACGCTAAAGGATCGAGCGAGTGGCAGCTCCCCCGGTGGTTCGAGCCTCGGTCGGGACGTCCTCCGCTGTCGTACCACGGCAAGGCGGAGCGGTGGAGACGCGACGGGAAGCACGTGCGGCTGCGCACGGTCGGACGCGGGCAGGAGTTCGTGCTGGACACACAGCACTACCCAGAAGCCGCGCCCTGGCTGACTTCAATCTTCGAGCAACCGCATTCCGAGTAGGTGCACCTCGTCAGCTCTCGAATAGGCTCCGTGGCAGACCCGACTGACGGATGATGCTGGCGAGCGTACCAAGCTTGATCTCCGGATGGTCCGGCACAGGCACGGTGACCGTCGTCCCACCGATGCGGTGTTGAAGCACGATGTGACTGCCGCGCTGCCGGACCACCTCGAACCCGTGGTCTCGGAGGATCTTGCACACCTCGCGTCCGGAGAAGACGCGCAGTCTACCCAACCGCGACCTCAACCTGGGTCACGAACACTTCGCCATGCAGCCGGCGGGTGACTTCAGCGGGATCGGCTGACTCGAAGAACAACTCGAGGGCCTCGACCAGGTTCAGTCTCGCGGCCTCGACGGTATCCCCCTGGCTGGCAATGTCCAGTTCGGGACACAGGGCCACGTAGACGTCGTCTTCGCGCTCGATGATTGCCGTGAGGCGCCGTGTCGTCTTCATGAACCCGATTGTAGCGGATGCCGCGGCCGGCCCCCTTCGGCGTGCCGTGGTCAATCGAACCTCCCGGCGTCTACCTGGGCGCCATCACCGTGGCCGGCTTCCGCGGCATCGGCCCCGCCACCACCCTGCCCCTGCAGCCCGGCCCCGGCCTCACGCTGGTGGTGGGCCGCAACGGCTCCGGCAAGAGCAGTTTCGCCGAAGCCGCCGAGGTGCTGCTCACCGGCACCAGCCTGCGCTGGGAAGGGCGCAACGACCGGTAGCTTCTGCGGGGTCTTGGCGGCAGCGGCACGTCGACTTCGGCGTAGCCGCCGGCGGTCGCGGACGCGACGGCGGCGGCAATACGGGCCGCATGCTGGCGCCCGCGACCACTTCGTGCTGCCCGTCAGCACGACGAGCGCAATTCGGCGAGCGCGAAGGTCCCTGGTAGCCAGGCCCTTTGGCGTGCCGTGGTCAAACAGCACGAGCACTGGCGGGGGCTTCGGAACGAAGGCTCTCAGCCACGAACTCGAGGACGGCCGTCACCTGGTCACGGGAGACGTCGAACTGCTCCATCACCTCGTCGACGCTGAGGTCCTCGAGGTTCTCGATAACGGTGGACGGGGTTTCTCGTCACTGGCGGTCGTGGTGAGTCCCGCCGATGGGCTCGAGACCTCGCGTAAGCTTGCCTCGCCGCGTCGCAGCATGCTACGTTACATGTAACCGGAGAAACCCCATGGCGACCGTGGCTCGATCAGCGTCCCGCGACAAGGTCCGCGCCCACCGCAGTCGATTGCGCAAGCTCGGGCTTCGCCCCGTTCAAATTTGGGTTCCGGACGTGAGAACGAGGGCCTTCGCTCTCGCCGCACACCGTCAATCGCTGGCGGTGGCGAAGAGTGCCCACGCCGACGAGGACCAGGCGTTCGTCGATGCGATCTCGGCCTGGGACGCGGAATGAAGCGTGGTGAGGTCTGGACGGTCGCCGGCGGCGCCGCCCGTGCGGGTAAGCCGCGGCCTGCGGTCATCGTCCAGGACGACCGATTCGACGCCAACGACTCGATCATCGTGTGCCCCTTGACGACCGATCCGACCCCGGCGCCGATCTTCAGGCTTCAGGTCCAGCCGAGCGCCCGAAGTGGCTTGCGATCGCCTTGCCGGATGATGGTGGACAAGCTCACCGCTGTGCCGCGGACACGGCTTGGAACGCGGGTTGGACTATTGACCTCCGACGAGATGAAGGGGCTCAACCGCGCTCTGTTCGTCTTTCTGGGGCTCTCCGAAACGGAGACAGAGAAGGGATAGAGACGCCACCCGCCGTCGAACCTCCCGGCGTTTACCTGGGCGCCATCACCGTATCCGGCTTCCGCGGCATCGGCCCCGCCACCACCCTGCCCCTCCACCCCGGCCCCGCGCCTCACGCTAGTGGTCGGGCACAACGGCTCCGGTAAATCCAGTTTCGCCGAAGGCGCCGCGGTGCTGCGCACCGGCACCAGCTTGCGCTGGGAAGGGCGCACCAAGTGCGTGGAAACTCGGCTGGCGCAACCTGCATCAGGCGCAGACCGCCTCGGTCTCCGCCGACCTGCTGGTGGAGGGCGACGGTCCGCTTACCGCCACCCGCACGTGGACAGCGGGCGCGGAGCTGGCCACGGGCGTGGCCACCACCAAGGCCAAGGGCGGCAAGGACTCGTTGGGCTCGCTGCTGGAAGACGGCCCCGCCGCTCTACGACGCGCTCAGTTGCGCAACTGACCCGCCAAGACCCGTCCCAAGGCCTTCGCGGCACACCCCCAGCACACCCTACGAGATGCGGCAGAGGTTTGAGCACTCGTCGGTAGATCAGGTCGGCCTGTTCGGCACACCTTCACGAGGCCGGCCTGTGGGATTGAGCGTCGGCACGGCATGATGGCGTTCTCCATGTAGGCATCGATGCCTCGCCGGTGTAGAGTGACTCAGTGACCTTCACGATCGAACTCGAACGCGAAGCCGACGGCCGTTGGATCGCCGAAGTAGCAACCCTACCGGGTGTGTTGTGTTACGGCACCGACCGTGACGAGGCCGTTGCGAAGGTGCAAGCCCTGGCGCTGCGCGTGATTGCGGAACGGCTCGACCACCGAGAGGCGCCCGCCGAGTACCTGAACGTCACTTTCCTCGCTGCGTGAGCAGCTGGCCCGCGACCAAGGCGCGCCGGGCGTTCGCCGCCCTTCTGCGCACCGGCTGGACGCTGAAGCGCCAGTCTGGCTCGCACCGCACCCTTGCCAAGCCTGGATCGACCGACTTCGTCTTTGCGTTCCACGACGACGAGGAGCTGGGCCCGAAGATGCTCGCCCGGATCGCGAAGCGGACCGGCCTGCGCCCTGAGGATCTGTAGACCTGGTGCAGAACTCTGCCCGCATGACCTCCACCCTTTCCGACCTCATCCTCCGCCGCCTCACCTCCACCGGCGCAGACCAGCACCCCTGGTCCCTCCTGATCCTCGCGGCGCTCGAGAGTCCTGAATCCCTCGACGGCTGCCTCGCCGGCACGCAGTCCCCCACGCCGCCCAAGCGCGCGCGCAAGACATCGGCGACAGCCGACGCGAAGCCCGCCATTGAACCTCCCGGCGTCTACCTGGGCGCCATCACCGTGTCCGGCTTCCGCGGCATCGGCCCCGCCACCACCCTGCCCCTCCAGCCCGGCCCCGGCCTCACGCTGGTGGTCGGGCCGCAACGGCTCCGGCAAGTCCAGCTTCGCCGAAGGCGCGGAGGTGCTGCTCACCGGCACCAGCCTGCGCTGGGAAGGGCGCACCAAGGCGTGGAAGCTGGGCTGGCGCAACCTGCATCAGGCGCAGACGGCGCTCGGTGTCGGCGGACCTGCTGGTGGAGGGCGACGGCCCGCTCACCGCCACCCGCACGTGGGCGGCGGGCGCGGAGCTGGCCACGGGCGTGGCCGTCACCAAAGCCAAGGGCGGCAAGGCGAAGCCGCTCGAGGCGCACGGCTGGAATGCGTCGCTCGCCACGTTCCGGCCGTTCCTGTCGTACAACGAGATGGGCTCGCTGCTGGAAGACGGCCCGTCGGCGCTCTACGACGCGCTCAGCACCGTGCTCGGGCCTCGAAGACTTCGTGGTGGTGCAGGCGCGCCTGGCCGACGCGCGCAAGGAACGCGCGGGTCGCATCACCGCGTGTAAGGCCGCCGCCGCCACGCTGGCGCAGCAGGCGGAGCAGGTGGGCACAGCGTCTGGCGAGCCACGCGCGGTGCACCTGGCCGCGCAGTTGAAGGCCAAGACGTGGGACCTACCGGCGCTGCGGAAGCTGGCCGAGGGCGGCGCCGACGCCACGCGCGACGCGCTCGACACGCTGAAGCGCCTGGCCGCGCTCACGCCGCCCAACGTGCAGGCGGTGCAGGCAGGCCGTGAATCGCGCTGCGGGAGTGCGCCGCGCAGGTGGCCGCGCTGCACGGCACCGATGCCGCGCGCAGCCTGGCGCGCGCGAAGCTGCTGGAACAGGCGCTGGCGTTTCATGCGTCTCACGCGGCTGCGAGCGATGAGTGTCCCGTGTGCGGCGCGCCCGACGGCTTGGGCGCGGACTGGGCGGTGCAGCAGTCAGCAGGAAGTGGACGCGCTGAACGCCGAGGCCTCGGCCGTGCGCGCGGCGCATCAGGAGCTGGACGCCGCCCTGCGTGCGGCGCGCGGGCTGGTGCGCGAATCCGGCGTGCTGCCCTCCCCCACGGCCGGGGAGCTGCCGTCCCTGCGCGATCTGCGCGAGGCAGAAGCGCAGTGGCTGAAGGCGCGCAGCATCGACACGCCCATCGCGCTGGCCGATCACCTGGAATCGCACGCGCTGGATCTGGCCGAGGCCACCACGCGCGTGGCCGCCGAAGCCGCGGAGGCACTGTCCAAGCGCGAAGACGTGTGGCGCCCCTTGAGCCAGGGCCTGGCGCTGTGGTTGCCGCACGCGGAGCAGTTCGCCGCCGTGAAGGATCACGTCGACCAACTGAAAGAGGCCGAGGACTGGTGGAAGGCGGCCACCGAAGAAATCCGCGACGAGCGCTTCCAGCCCATTGCCGATCGCGCCATCGCCACGTGGCGGCAACTGCGCCTGCAGAGCAACGTGGACCTGGGCGCCGTGGAGCTCGAGGGCACGTCCACGCGGCGCAAGGTGGCGCTGAAGGTGACCGTGGACGGCAAGGACGCCGAGGCGCTGGGCGTGATGAGCCAGGGCGAGCTGCACTCGCTGGCGCTCAGCCTGTTCCTGCCGCGGGCCACGCTGCCCGATAGTCCCTTCCGTTTCATCTGCGTGGACGACCCGGTGCAGAGCATGGACCCGGCGCGCGTGGAGGGCCTGGCCCGCGTGCTCGCCGACACGGCCAAGACGCGGCAGGTGGTGGTGTTCACGCACGACGACCGCCTCACGTCGCGCCGTGCAGCGGCTCGGCCTGCCGGCGCGCGTGCTCACGGTGACGCGTCGCGCCGATTCGGTGGTGGAAATCGCCGAAGGGCGCGACCCCGTGTCGTGGCTATCTCGACGACGCGTGGGCCTTGCTGAAGACCACCGAGCTGCCGCGCGAGGTGGCGCGCGCGCGTGATTCCCGGCTTCTGCCGCCTGGCCCTCGAGGCCGCGTGCATGACGAAGGTGCGGCAGCGGCGGCTGGGCGCGCGGCGAGCTGCACCAGTCCGTGGAGGACGTGCTCGAAGAGCACGGCAAGCTCTATCCGCTGATGGCGCTGGCGTGCTTCGACGACGACAAGCGGCAGGGCGATGTGCTGGCGCGGCTGCGGAAGTCGGGTGGATGGGCCGTGGACGCCTTCCACGGCTGCAATCGCGGCGCGCACGAGCTGCACGACGGCGATCTGGAGGCACTGGTGACCGGCGCGCGCGAGCTGGCGAAGCAGATTGCGGGGATGGCGTGACGAGCGTCGGCCACGGGCGAGGAGGTGGCGGAACCGAGTCCGGGGCGCCCCCTGGGCCAGACGACGTCCCCGACACCGTGGCGCGCGAACTGCTGGCCGCCGTGGACGATCTGCTGAATCGCGCGTCCCCTGCGACGGCCGGGTTGTGGCCGCGCGCGGCGACGCTGCTCACGCGTCAGGCGCTGGAGGTGGCGCTGCGCACGTTCTGGAGCAAGCGCGCGCCGGGCGTGGAGGCCTGTTCCGCCCGCGCGCAGTTGCTGTGTCTGGGCCGACACATCGGCGACGAGCCGCTCGGGCGGCGCGCGCATGTGGTGTGGGCCGCGCTGAGCGGCGCGTGTCACTACCATCCCTACGACCTGGCGCCCACGCGGGAGGAGCTGCTTGGCTGGCGCGACGTGGTGCTGGAGGTGGTGGAGCGCACCGAGCGCGCGTGGCGGTAGCGGCGTCTCTGTAACCCGTCTACGCCCGGGCAGGTGACCTATCCGCGAGCGGCACGCGCCGTGCACATCCGCCGGGCCGGGGAGGGTGTAGCATGGCCGAAGAGTCAGACATGGGCGAGCAAGTCTCACGCATCGAAACGCGGCTGGACGGGGTGGCGCACGACGTCGACGTGCTGAAGGTTGACGTTGGCGTGCTGAAGGTTGACGTTGGCGTGCTGAAGACCGACGTGTCCGTGCTGAAGACCGACGTGTCCGTGCTGAAGACCGACGTGTCCGTGCTGAAGACCGACGTGTCCGTCTTGAAGAGCGACGTTGGCGTGCTGAAGGTGCAGGTCAGCGAGCTGTCGCAGAATCTGGAACATTTCAAGCATCGCGTGGATGTCAGATTCGACCACGTCGACGACAGGTTCAGGCAGGTCGCCGAGTCGTTCGAAGGCTTGCGCGAACATCTCGACCGGCGTTTCGACGCCATGGAGCAGCGGCACGACGCCAGGATGCGCCTCGTCGAAGACGTGCTGATGGACCACAGCCGGCAGCTCGCCCAGAAGCGGCCGCGGCAGCGCTAGTCGGCCAGCTCCACGTCCACCACGCTGGCATCCTGTTCTCGTCCCGACGCGCGCTTGAACCTCAGCGTCGGCGAACGCCGCCA
Source organism: uncultured Acidobacteriota bacterium (assembly GCA_963834325.1). Classification (GTDB taxonomy): domain Bacteria; phylum Acidobacteriota; class Vicinamibacteria; order Vicinamibacterales; family UBA2999; genus CADEFD01. The sequence goes on along the minus strand of CAWIBL010000006.1, from coordinate 20,533 downwards.
GGAGGTCGACGGAGTCCAGCGGCGACCGTCCGCTCGCGCCACGGCACTGCGCCCGGCAGGTGACCTCCCCGGCATTTAACCACCTGGGCTCACCGCCGAGAGCCAGTGGAAATGACCGTTCGCCCCAGGGTCCGCCGGCCTGCACCGGTCACTGTGCCGGCGGTATACTGACGCCGATCATGCGGCGCAGTGACGGAGTTGCCCGGCTGGCAGCCCATCGGCAGGAAATGGCGAGCCGCTTTGCGGTGCGATCGCTGGCGCTTTTCGGGTCTACCTGGAGGACCTCCTCGGGTGCCGTGTCGACGTCGTGACGGCCAAGGGGCTCAGGCCCGGCCGTCGCTTGGCGATCGAGCAGGACCTCGTGCGTGTCGCGTGACGCGCTTTTGTACGTCGCCGACATGGTAGCTGCGGGCGATGCCGTCTCGCGCTACGCGGACGGCGTGACGTTCGGCGCGTTCGAGGTGAACGATGAGAAGCGCGCGGCGGCCCGCTTGCCGGATGCATGGAAGCAGCGACTTCCGGAGGTGCCGTGGCGCAAGATCGTTGGGCTCCGCAACATGCTGGCGCGGCCCGGGCGGCGCACGATTCCAAGCGTCGAGCCGGGTTACACCTGGAGTGCTAGCACCACCGACAACGGGCGATGGTCACTTCGCGTTGTCCAGCACTCTTCGGCAGTCACGACGACTTGTGTCACCAGCGGCAGAAGCGACCTTGAAACAAAGCAATAGTCGATGTGCCAGGCGTCGTCGGCCTTGAAGCGGTGGAAGTAGGTGGGATGCTGCTCCTGCCCATGCCCGAGCCGATGGTGCGCATGGTAGGCACTGACCAGCCCGAGCACGAGGCACGTCAGCGGACCGGTCGCGATGGCCGCGATCGACGAGGCCGGCGCCTCCCGGCCTGGTCAGCCGCTCGAACCTGACACGACCGGTTGGCGCGGCAAGCGCCAGCCCCTTCCGCTGACCCACCGGCTGCAGCAGCAGCTCCCCGTGGAGCGGGAGCACCGGGCCGGGCTGGCATTCCTGAAGGAAGACGATGTCGCTGTCGAGTTCGGCGACCTCGTGCAGCCGGGCGCCGACGGCACCGGACCGGCAGTTCCAGGTGGTGATCCGCAGCATCTGGTCACGCAAATGGTTGTCCCGTCATCGCCGTCAACATTCGACCTGCTGCCCGCCATCGAACCGTGCCACGCACCCTCCCAGATATCGGCGTTTGGCGTCCCACTCGTAGAGCGCCAGTGATCCGTAGGCACCGCTCAGCGCTGATGCGCCAGCCACGCCCACGAGCCGCTTGTGCGCCAGCACCAGATTATCGTCGCCCTGGCCAAAACTGACCCCGAGCTGCGTCCCGCAGGTGATCCAGACCAGCGACGGGTCAGCCTTGACGGCCTCGACCATCACGGGTCTCTCGAACACTTTGACGCGGTCCAGCACGTCGAAATGCGCCGACACCTCGGGCAGGCCGGCATGGCGCATGGCGCCCGGAATGAGCAAGCCGTCCACCTTGCCGTCGCAGACGGGCACACGGTTCTTGCTGCGCAGATATGACTCGCACAGCTTCAGGTCGGCGAGGAACCAGAAGTTGGCGCCGCCGCGGACGCAGGTTGTCGCTGGCGGTAGCGTGTCCGACAATATCCTCGGAAATCACGAAGGGCGCAAAGCAGGCCATTGCCGCGCGAAAGGCAGACCGGGAACTGCTCCGAACAATCCTCTACGAGGCCCGCCTACGCGCGCTCAGAAGCGGTTCGCCACCTGCTCAATGAGACGCCGACACGGCGCGGACCCGCAGGCCCGCGCCGCCCTGCGGCCGCTATCGCTTCGTCATCCCGCTCAGGCTCGATGTCACCACCGCCACCCCCGGCACGCCCGCAAGTCCCGCGTTGTAGGTGAAGTTGCCGGTCATCGACGAGCCGTTCACCGTCACGCTGAAGCCCGAGAGCGCCACCGTCACCTGTCCGCCCACGGCCGTGCCTTGCAGCACGAGCGTGCCAGCGTTGTTGATGGTGCCGTTCACCGAGCCGGTGACCTGGCCGAACGCGATCGTGCCGGACACCGAGGATCCGGACTGCGAGAGATTCAGGGTGATCGGCAGGCTGGCGCCAGGCGGGAAGGCGCCGCGATTGGCCGAGCAGAAGTAGTCCTGGTTCGAGCCGGTGCCATCGCATCGCTGCACGCGGTACTGCCCGGACCAACTGCCCTGCACGCTGGCGCCGGTGGCGTTGCCGCTGATGGCCGTGGTGTTGGAGCCGCTCGTCTGGTCCCCGTTCACGGCAACGGTGCCGCTGTAGCTGCCCGCGACGGTGGGCTGGAAGCGCACCGTCACGGTTTGCGACGCGCCGGCCGCGATCGTCCCGCTGGTCCAACTGGCCGTGGTGTGGGTCACGAGCCCGCCCGACACGGTGGTGCCGGTGACGGTAAGGGTGGCGTTGCCGGTGTTGGTGATGGTGTAGGACAGCTCGCGCTGGCTGCCCACCGGGACATCGCCGAAGGCCAGATTGCCGCTGACGTTGATGATGCGCGTGGGGGCGGCCGGGGTGGCGCTTGTGGGGCTGGTGGGGGTGGCGCTGTCGCCGCCGCCGCAGGCGATGGCCAGCGGCAGCAGGGCGAGGAAAAGAGAGCGAACGGGGAAACGCATGTGAGTGTCCTCCAGAGCACCAGGGGGCGACGGGCTCGGTGGAGACGATGCTAGGGAGGACCCGTGACAGGACAGGTCACGGCAGGTTGAGCGCGACGGAAGCGGCAGGTTGAGCGCGACGGAAAAGCGGGCCGCGCTACCATGAAACGCAGTGACCGCCGTTCTCGGCATCGACCTGGCCAGCGCCCGCTGGAGCTTCAACGGCAGCGCGCTGCTCCACTTCGACCCGGCCTCCGGGGCGTTCACGCACGTGGTGCCGGGCGTTATCGCGTGGCCCGATGGTCTAGACGCTCCCGGCACGCCGCTCACGCCCGCGTCACTGGCCGGCGCCGTCGATGCCTGTGCGCGGCGCGAGCAGGTGCGCGCCGTGGCGCTCGATGGGCCGCACGCCTGGCGCAGTCCGCTTACGCCTGCGGACATGCCTGGCGTGGGCCGCCGCTGCGAGCAGGCCTGCCGCACGCAGGGCAAGACCGGCGTGTATCCGCGCGCCTATCCCGGGACGCAGTTTGCGTGGATCGACTTCTGCGTGCGGGTCTTCGACGCGCTGTTGACGATGCCGGGCGTGCGTCTGGCGGACGGCCTGCCGCTCACTGGCGACGGCGGCTACGTGGTGCTGGAATGCTTCCCCACGTCCACCTGGCGCGCCAGCGGACTGCCGCCGCTGCCGGCCAAGGCGCGGCGTCCCGACGTGCAGCGCCACTACGACGCGTTGGCCAGGACGTATGCGCTACCGGCCGTGTCGGTGACCAGTCACGACGATCTTCAGGCCGTGGTGGCGGCGCTGGCAGCGGCCGGCGCGATTGGCGGCCCGGTGGCGGCGCAACGTCACGGCGAGCCGTGCCGGCTCGAAGCGCACGCGGATGGCCCGCGCCGGGTGGAGGGGTTGATCTGGGACGCGGCGCCAGCGCCTGCACGCGCGCCGGCCACGGCCTGACGGCGGTAAACTGCACCCGCGTCGACGGCGCCCGCGCCGCTAGCGCATCACGTCGCTGCAGTTCTTGTAGCCGGTGGCGCGCCCACCGGTGCGGCAGGCGTTGCACCAGCCGTAGTGCGGGTCGTCGGACGTCTCGCCTTCCGGCGGCGCCACCTCGGTGGCGTCGAACGACGCGGGATAGGGCAGGAACACGTGCTGGCGGCCGTTGCGGCCGGAACATTCCACGCACGAACGCCAGCGCCCGTCGGGCGACGAGACGACGTCGCGGACGTCTTTCGAGCAGGTGTTGCAGGGGGTGCGGCGCACCGGCGGCATCAGCTTGCGCGTGGCCTGGGGCGACATCGCGGTTATCGGCGCGGTGCTGGCCGCGAGGTGCTGCGCGGCGCCGTCGGCGCTCAGCAGCACGTCGCCGCTGCGGCTGGCGAACTTGATCAGGACTTTGCCTTCGCTGGTCTCACCGGTGATGCGGCCCACGCCCCATTCAGGTTTCGAACGATGGCGGACGAGGTCTCCCGGTTTGAACATGTATCCAACAGCGTACACCGTCCACGGGTGCAGTGCCCGGCAACGGCGTTGGTTTGCACGGGACGCGCCCGGTGCGCCTTCACGCAGCGAGCGCCCCTGACGCGACGAGGCGGCTGAACCGTTCGCCTCTTGCCGCGACGGGGAGGGCGCCTCGCGGCCGACCTGAGTCGAACGCTGGGTTGCAGTTTCTTCCACGCCGGGAGTTGTAACGGTGACAGGCCCCGTTACAAATGGCTGCCAACCAATCGGCGCGTGCGGCCGTCCAACCGAGCCTATGGCTACCGCCCTGCGTCACGCCGTTCGCCAGCTCCGCCAGCGGCCCACGTTCGCGCTGGTGACCGTGCTCGTGCTCGGGCTCGGCACCGGCGCGGCGGCCACGGTCTTCAGCGTCGTCGATGCCGTGGTGCTCCGGCCGCTGCCCTACGTCGAGCCAGATCGGCTCGTGACCCTGTGGGACACCAATGCCGCCGAGGGGCTCACGCACGACCCCGTGTCTCCGGTCAACTTCATGGACTACCGGGCGCTCCCGGTGTTCGCGGACGCGGCGGCGTGGTGGCGTCCCGGCGTCAACCTGGTGGACGCCGGACAGGAGCCGCTGCGGGTCAACACCATCGAGGTCAGCGGCAACCTGTTCGAGCTGTTGGGAGTCAGCCCGCAGGCCGGCGCCGGCTTCCCCGCCGCCGGACCGCTGCACAGCCCCGAGCTGGTGGCCGTCATCAGCGACCGCCTGTGGCGGACCCGCTACGCCGCCGACCCCGCGCATCATCGGCCGACCGCTCTCGTTCAACGACACGCCCTACGTCGTCGTCGGCGTGATGCCGGCGGGCTTCCACTATCCCGACGACGTGGACGTGTGGCAGCGGCTCCGCTGGGACCTGACGCAGCACAGCCGCGGGGCGCACTTCATGGAAACGCTGGCGCGGCTCGCGCCCGGCGTGCCACTGACCGAGGCACAAGCGGCCACCGAGGCGCTGGGCCTGCGCCTGGCGCGCGACTTCGCGGAGCACAATCGTGGCTGGAATGCGCGCCTCGTGCCGCTCGTCGACGAGCTGCTTGGCTATTACCGGCCAGCGCTGCTGGTGCTGCTCGGCGCGGTCGGCCTGCTGCTCGTCATCGGCGTCCTCAACGTCGCGTCGTTGCTGCTGACGCGCGCGCTGTCGCGCGAACGCGAAGTGGCCGTGCGGGTGGCTCTCGGGGCGTCGACGCGTCAGCTCCTCACACAATGGCTGTCGGAGAGCCTCGTCCTGGCGGTGTCCGGGGCGCTCGTCGGGTTCGCGGCCGCGGCCGTGGCCTTGCCGCTCGTCGTGGCGTTCACGCCCATCGCCATTCCGCGACTGGCCGGCGCAGGCGTGGACGCGCGGGCTCTGCTCGTGTGCGCGTCGGTGGCCGTCGTCTCCACGCTGTTCTTCGGACTGGTGCCGGCGTTGCTGCTGCTGCGCCGCGACACCGGCGCCGATCTGAAGTCCGGCGAACGCGGCAGCTCCAAGGGCTCGCGCCGCCTGTATTCGGGGCTCGTCGGGGCGGAGATCGCGCTGGCATGCGCGCTGCTCGTGAGTTCGGCGTTGCTCGTGCGCACGGTCGGACAGATGACACGCACGCCTACCGGCGTGGCCGCGGACGACGTGCTCACCACCACCATTCAGCTCACGCCGCGCAGCGTCAACGCGCCCTCGGGCGCCACGCGAGCCGAGTCCTGGCGTCTCATTGCCGCCACGCACGCGCGCCTGCTCGAGGCCATTCGCCAGCAGCCAGGGGTCAGTGCGGCCGGTAGCACCAACTTCCTCCCGCTCAGCGTCGGCTGGCGCAATCCGTTCAACATCGACGGTCAGCCGCAGCCCGCGCGCGTCGAGGACCTGCCGCAGGTGCAGATGCACAGCGTCAGCGAGGGATTCTTCGAGGCGATGGGCGCGACGCTGACCGCTGGACGCTCCTTCACGGTCTTCGACGGCGCCGACGCGCCTGGCGTGCTCGTGGTCAACGAGACGTTCGCCAGCCGGTATCTGCCGGACGGCGCGCTGGGGCGGGTGGTGCGGAACTGGTCGCCCGCCGTCGGGCCCCTGGGGGCCAGCCTCAAGGCTCGTCCCGATCAGCGCACCAGTGGCTACCCGTTCGAGGTCGTCGGCATCGTCGGCGACGTGAAGAACGGGCCTCTCGGACAGGACGTCGAACCGGCCATCTACTTTTCGACGCGCCAGTACCCGTTCTCCGAACTGTTCATCGCCGTGCGCGCCACCGACGTCGCGGCGGCGCAGAGCGCCGTACGCTCGGCGCTGAAGACGGTGGTTCCGGCCGTGCCGATGGGCCTGACGCGGACGTGGGGCGAGCGCATGGCCGAACGCACCGGGGAAGCGCGGCTCTTGATGAGCGTGCTGCTCGGGTTCGGCGCGCTGGCGGGGTTACTCGCGGCGCTGGGCGTGTACGGACTCTTCGCTTGGGCGGTGGCGCTGCGCACCCGAGAACTGGCCATCCGGCTCACGCTCGGAGCGACGCCAGCGTCGGTCGGCGGCGCGGTGCTGCGACAGAGCGCGCGCTTGATCGTCGGTGGACTGGTGGCGGGCGTCGTGCTGGTGCAGGTGTCCGACGCGCTGCTGGCGCGGGTGCTCTACGGCGTCCGCTCGAGCGACCCGACAGCCATCGCCGTCGCCGCCGCGCTGCTCCTCGTGGCGGCGCTCTGCGCCTGCCTGCCGGCGGCGGTGCGGGCGATGCGCGTGGACCCGGCGGCGGGTCTGCGCGCCGAGTGACACGGCCGGGGCGAAGGGCTCGGGCCGGGATTACGAACTCGGGTCGGCCAGGTCCGCCAGGCTGGACTCGTCCACGAAGACCAGCGATTCCGAATTGACGCAGTGACGCTGGCCGGTGGGCCGCGGGCCGTCGGTGAACACGTGCCCGAGGTGGCCGTCGCAGCGCGCGCACAGGATCTCGACGCGCATCATGCCGTAGCTGGTGTCGGTTTCGGTGAGCACGTTCTCGTCGGCGATCGGCTGGAAGAAGCTGGGCCAGCCGGTGCCCGATTCGAACTTGGCGTTCGACGAGAACAGCGGCAGCCCGCAGCACACGCAGGCGTAGACGCCGTTCTGCTTGTTGTCGAGCAGCGTGCCGCAGAAGGGACGCTCGGTGCCCTGCGCGCGCGCCACCTGGAACTGTTCCGGCGTGAGCTGGGCCCGCCATTCGGCGTCGCTCTTCTCGACGCGCGGGACGGCAATCGGTCCCACCAGCTGACCGTCGCGGTTGAACACCTTCACGGAGACCTTGGCAGTAGACATGTCTCCTCTATGATGCCCCGGCGGCCCCGCCGGATTCCTCGTGTAGCAGTTTCTGCCGCGTCGGCAGATGTAACGGTGCCAGGCCCCGTTACAAGCGGTTACACCTGCCGACACGGCGGGCTACAATCCGGCGTGGCCATTCCCACATTGCTCACGGCCGGCGAGGCCTTCGAGGACCTCGTGTTCGTCGGGCTGGAGCGGCTCCCCGCACCCGGGGAGGAGATCAGGACCGACCATTTCCACGCCACCATCGGCGGCGGCGCGGTCATCACGGCGGTGGGGGCGGCCCGGCTCGGCATCACCACCGCCATTGCCAGCGCGCTCAGCGACACCGCGGTGGCCCGGCTGCGGCGCGAGAAGGTCCGCGTGCACAACCTCAAGCACGCGCGCGAGGCGCACGCCATCAGCGCGGCCCTCTCGACCGGCGCGGAGCGGTCGTTCGTCACCTTCAACGGCGTCAACGCGGTGCTGGAGCCGCGGCTGATGATGTCGCTGGCCACGACCCACGCCCGGCACGTGCACCTGGCGCTCTGCCCCGTCGACCTGGCCGGATGGACGCGCCTGGTGAAGCGGCTGCGGAGCGACGGCGTCAGCGTCAGCTGGGACTTCGGCTGGAGCGAGGAGCTGGCCCAGCGCGAGGAGCTGCCGGCGCTGATGGACGCGCTCGACTTCGCCTTCCTGAACGAGCTGGAGGCGCCGCTCTACGCCCGCGTCGCCGCGCTCGACGACGCCTACCCCGTGCTGCGTGAGCGGACGGCGGCGGTGATCGTGAAGCTGGGCTCGTTCGGCAGCCGCTGGCTGCGCCGCGACGGCGACGTGGTGATGCCGGCTCCCACGAGTCGACGCCGTGGACACGACCGGCGCCGGCGACGCCTTCAACGCGGGGTTCCTGGCGGCGTGGCTGCGCGGCGGCCAGCCGGCCCTGTGCCTGGCCACCGGCAACGCCGTAGGCGCCACCTCGACGCGAGCCGCCGGGGGCCTCGACGCGCTGCCGGTGGCCGCCAAGCTGCCGGCGTTGCTCCGGCCAACGGGGCGATGGCGCCCCACGCCAGCGCAAGCCACGACCCCGCGCGGACGACGGCGCCCCAAGGCCGCAACCAAGGCGGCGCCAGGGCGCTCGGCCCGCTTGGCGCCCCCCACGCCGGCGGCCAAGGTTGCCCGCGCGCACGCCGGCACGGCCACGCCGTCGGCGAAGACCACGCCCGCCACGCGGACGCCGACGCGGAAGCCCGCCAAGACCCGAGCGACGCAGAAGCCCGTCAAAGCCCGTGCGGCAAAGAGCCCGGCGGCAAAAACAGGAGCGGCGAAGGCCCAGGAGACCAAGGCCCGGTCAACGAAGACCCCCTCGGCCGCGACCCGCGCCGCACGCTCGTCCCGCCCCACCAGGAGAACTTCGTGAAGCTTGCCATCATCGGCGGGGCCGGCGTCCGCGTGCCGCTGCTCGTCGGCGGATTCGCCCGGTCGACGCTGAAGATCGATCAGATCGACCTCTACGACATCGACCAGCCGCGCCTGGCGGTGATCGCCGGACTGGCGGCGCGCATGGCCGAAGGCATCCCGGTCACCGCCCGCGAGTCGGCCGAGGCCTGCATCGACGGCGCCGACTTCGTCATCACCAGCATCCGCGTCGGCGGCATCGCGCAGCGGGCGCGCGACGAAGCCATCGCCATCGCCCACGGCGTCGTCGGCCAGGAGACGATCGGGCCGGCCGGCTTCGCCATGGCGGTGCGCACCATCCCGGCGATGGTGCACTACGGGCAACTGGCCTCGCGGCTGGCGCCACAGGCCTGGTTCGTCAACTTCAGCAACCCCGTCAGCGTCGTGTCGCAAGCCGTGCACCAGCATTCCGACGCGCGCATCATCGGCATCTGCGACACGCCGACCGAAACCTACGAAGACGCCGCGCACGCGCTGGGACTGCCGCCGGCCGCCTGCGACTACGACTACTTCGGCCTGAACCATCTGGGCTGGCTGCGCGAGGTCTATTTCCAGGGCGAACCGCAGATGGCGCGGCTGTGGGACGACGACGCCCGGCTCGACGCGGCCTATCGCACCCCCGTGTTCGAACGCGAGCGGCTGCGCAGCCTGCGCCTCCTGCCGACCGAGTATCTCTACTACTACTACCGTCCGGAGGTGGCCCTGGCCCACCTGCAGAAGGCCGGCACCAGCCGCGGCCAGGTGGTGTCGGCGCTGACCGAGCAGTTCTTCGCGGATCTGGCCGGCGGCGCCGTCGATCAGGTCGAGCGCTACCAGCAGTATCTGGCCGCGCGCGATGCCAGCTACATGCAGCTCGAGTCGGGCAGCACCACGCCGCGGATCAAGCCCGACTGGGCCGAACTTTCCGGCTACGACAAGATCGCGCTGATGACCATCTCGGCGATTGCCGGCAACACCGGCGCGGTGATTCCGCTCGACGTGCCCAACCGCGGCATCCTGCCGTTCCTCGACGACGACGACATCATCGAGACGCCGTGCGCGGTGGATGCCGCCGGGCCGCACCCGCGGCCCGTGGCCCCGGTGCCCAATCACGCGCGCGCGCTCATCTCGCTCGTGAAGGCCTTCGAGCAGGCCACCATCACCGCCGCGCTGAGCGGCGAGCGCGAGGATCTGGTGGACGCGCTGGCGATGAACCCGCTGGTGCACTCGCGCCCGCTGGCCGAACAGCTCGTCGACGCGTTGCTGCCGGCATGAGCGCCACGCCGACGTCGCCCGCGGCCAGCGCCCGGGCTTCGTCGCCCGCGGGCCCGTCGCGGAGGGGGTGCGCCGGCTCCGCCACCCGCGCCGCTCGCCCCCACGCTCGATCGGGCGATGGGCCTGCTCCAGGCCACCGCCACCAACGTCATCAGCATGGTCGGCGTCGGCCCGTTCCTCACCATCCCCTTCATGGTCGCGGCCATGGACGGCCCGCACGTGATGTATGCCTGGATTGCCGGCGCCGTCCTGGCCGTGGCCGACGGCCTGGTCTACGCGCAGCTGGGCGCGGCGCTGCCCGGCAGCGGCGGCGGCTACCTCTATCTGCGCGAGGCCTTCAAGCCGTTCGGGCTCGGGCGCCTGATGGCGTTCCTGTTCATCTTCCAGACGGTGCTCGTCGCCCCGCTCTCGGTGGCCGGCGGCGCCGTCGGCTTTGCCGACTACCTGCAGTTCGTGTGGGCCGGCATGTCGCCGCTCACCCACCACCTGATTGCGGCCGCCGTGTGCGTGCTCAGCACGGCGCTGCTGTGGCGGAAGATCGAGGACATCGGCCGGCTGAGCGTGGTGATGCTGGCGGTGGTGCTCGTCACCGTCGGCTGGGTGATCGTGGCCGGCCTCTTCAACTTCTCGCTGGCCCAGGCGTTCGACTACCCGGCCAAGGCCTTCACCTTCGATGGCGCGCTCATCTCGAGCCTCGGCGCGGCTTCGGTGCTGGCCATGTACAGCTACGGCGGCTACAACCAGGTGTGCAACATCGGCGACGAGATCAAGGACCCGGCGCGCACCGTGCCGCGGTCGATCTTCCTGTCGATTGGCATCGTGGCCGTGCTCTACATGCTCATGACCATCGTCATCCTGGGGATGATTCCGTGGGAGCAGGTGCGCGATTCGCGCACCGTGGCGTCGATCTTCATCGAGCGCACCTTCGCCGACCCGGCCACCGGGCGCCTGGCCGGCACGGTGATGACCGGGCTCATCCTGTTCGTGGCCGCCTCGTCGCTCTACGCCACCATCCTCGGCTACTCGCGCATCCCCTACGCGGCGGCGCGCGACGGCAACTTCTTCCGCATCTTCGCGCGCGTCCACCCGACCAAGCACTTCCCCGACGTCTCGCTCGTGACCATTGCCCTGGTCTCGATCCCGTTCTGCTTCTTCACCCTCGGGCAGCTCGTGAGCTGGCTGATCCAGGTGCAGGTGCTGCTGCGCTTCATCTGGCAGTGCGTGGCCGTGGTGCTGCTGCGCCGCTACCGCCCCGACATCGCGCAGCCGTTCACCATGGTGCTCTACCCGTGGCCGGCGGTGCTGTCGGGCGCGCTGTGGCTGTTCATCTTCTTCACCGGGCCCTGGGAGGGCATCATCTTCTCGGTGGCGTTCCTGCTCGTGAGCGTCGCCGCCTACTTCGTCTTCTCACGCGGACGCGGCTCCGCCGCGGCGTAGCGTCGTGAGCGACGTGGCGGTGCCCGCGCGCCGCGCCATGACCGAGGGCGAGCGTCTCGCCGCCACGCCGCGCTTCCCGTGGGGCGACCTGGCGCTGGCGCCGCTGAACGGTCTGCTCGCGGCCGTGCCGGCCGTGGTCCTGGCCGGCCTGCCGCTCTACGTGGGGTTGTGGCTCGCCGATGCCAATGAGCCTGGCCGCTGGGCCAGCTTCGTGGCCGTCGGCGCGTTCGGCCTGGCCGCCGCCTCGGCCATCTACACGTCGCTCGGCGGATTCATGCGCGCCCGGGCCCGCGCCGACGACGATCTGCTCGACGGCGAGGTCGACGACCGCGTAGTGGAGGTGGTCGACGCCATCGGCGTCGTCGCCGATCCGCCGGTGATGTACCTGCGCTTCGCCGACGGCGAGACCATCACCCTGAACGGCGACTACCTGACGCGGCTGCGCCAGCACGGCGACTTCCCGTCGACGGTGGTGCGCCTGGCGCAGTTGCCGCGGTCGCGAGCCGTCGTCGGCGCGCGCGCCCTCGGCGAGCCGCTGCCGGTGGCCTTCGTGTCGGGGCTGGATCACCGCCCCACCGAACTGGACGGCCACCCGGCCCGCATCGACCTCGACGAGCTGCGCGCCCGGCACGCCGTGGTGCTCGATCGCGACGGCACGCCGTCGTAGCGGGACGGCACGCCGTCGTAGCGACGGGTGGCTGTGTCGGCGACGAGGCCGCGACGGCACGCCCCGCGAGCGCTAGCGGCCGGCCGGCGGCCGCTTGCCCAGCGCCAGCAGGTTGGCGGTGATGCGATAAGCGCCGGGCACGCCGTAGGGCAGCTGGCGGTGCAGGGCGTAGGCGAAGTAGGTGTAGGTGCCCTTGCCGTGGGTGGCCGTGAGCCAGCCGCCGCGCTGTGGCGCCTGGCCCTTGTCGAAGGTGGCCACCATCGGCGTGTAGGCCGTGTCCCAGGTGCTGAAGAACTTCGAGCCGCGCTGCTCGACCCAGCCGTCGAAGTCGGCCCTGGTGATGGCGTTGGGCCAGCGGAACACCTGGTGCGACGGCGCCAGGATCTCGACCGGCGAGTCCTCTTCCGACACTTCTTCGGAGTTGCGCGGGTTCTCGGCGGGAAAGGGCGAGAACTTCGCGGGGATGAGCTCGGCGGTGTTGTAGAGCACGATCAGGTTGCCGCCGTTCTTCACGTAGTCGAGCAGGCGCGTGTTGTAGGTCTTGAGGTCGTCGCGCACGGCGTAGGCGCGCGTGCCGGTCATGATCGCGTCGAACTGCGCCAGGTCGCCGCTGGCCAGCTCGCGTTCGCCGAGCAGCGTGACCTGCGCGCCGAGCTGCTGCAGGCCGAGGGGCACCTGGTCGCCGACGCCCATCACGTAGCCGACCTTGAGGTCGGGCAGCACGGTGACGTCGATGCCGCGCACCGCCACGGTGGCCGGGCGGTAGAGATAGCGCACTTCGAGATCGCGCTGGTCGATGACCTCGTAGCCCTCGCGGTAGGTGCGCCCGCCGCTCGTGGCCACGGCCTCGACGGTGTAGGGCCGGGCGTCGATGGTGTTCGGCTGAACGGCAAAGCGGTAGCTGGCGCGCTCGCCGGCGCGGGCGAAGGTGAAGGGGTGCTGCGGCGGCGTCGACGTCCAGCCGGCCGGCAGCGTGAGGGCCACGGTGCCGGTGCTGGCCGTCTCGGCGTTGTGGACCACGTCGACCTGCAGGTCCACGCGCTTGGTGGCGGCGGCAAGCGGCACCACCGCGGCAAATGGCGACACGGTCACCGCCAGGCGCGGCACGCTGCGCACCTCGCGCATCACGTCGCCGTAGGGCAGCTTCGCTTCACGCCGCTTGACCCCCTCGCGCAGCGTCACCGGCACGCCGTCGATGGTGTAGCGGGCCACGGCCACGAGCGGCGCGGCCGCGGCGGCGCGGCCGAACGACTGCGGGTCGGCCAGCGTGTAGCGGCTGTCCTGCAGGCCGGTGCGGCTGAAGTAGGGCCGGGTGCTGATCGGCGCGTCGTCGGCCGACGGCGACCGTGAAGCGCTGGCTGGTCACCTGGTGCCCGGCCAGCGTGGCCGGCAGGGCGGCACCTCGGCGGCGGCCGGCGTGGCCGGCACGGCGGCGCCGGCCGCGGGCGCGACCTGCCAGCCGGCGGCGGCCTCGATGCGTCAGGCCGGTCGGCACGATGGCCGCGGTGCCGCGATTGGCCAACCGGGCGCGGACGTCGAAGGTCTGGCCGGGCACCGGGGCGGCCATCGTCGGCGGCGGCGCGAACGCGGCCATCGGCCCGGTCGGCTCGGCCTGGCCGGCCGGCTGCGCCGTGGCCACCAGTTCGAGGCCCAGGCAGGCGTTGATGGCGTCCTGGATCTGCTGCTCCTTGAGGCGCAGCACGAAGAGCACCTCGTCCTCGCCGGCGCTCTTGGTCATGGCATCGCGCAGCAGGTTGAGCGCGCCCACGAGCGACGGCACCGCCGCGGCGGGATCGGTCATCTTGAAGTCGGTGGCGGCCCGGCCGAGCGCGCCGTCGACGCGCGCCAGTTGATCGGCCGCGCCCTCGGGTGACCGCCGGCCGAGCTGCGAGTAGAGCCCCGAGTAGGTGGTCATGATGCCGTCGAAGATCGAGCTTTCCTTCGCCGCCCCGCCGATGCGCGAGCCGACGCGCGTGTAGTAGCCGTAGTTGGGCCCGGCGCCGGGATTGAAGCGGCCGCCGGTCTGCGACCGCTGGAAGCTCAGGCCGTAGCGCGCGAGGTTGTCGTAGGAGTCGCCGAGGACGGGGCTGTACTCGCCGCTGTCGATGCGCACGGTCCAGTCCTCGTTCTCGCGCACGCCGCCGATGTAGACCTTGAACGGCTGCCACGGCCGCAGGCCCTCGGTGATCTGCTCGGGAAACGCCGTCGGATCGCCGGCCATCTGGAAGGCCAGCTGCGTGAGCAGGCCGGCCGTCTGGTGGTTGCCGTGGCCGTCGCGCTCGTTGCCCTGGAAGCGCGAAAGCAGCACGTAGGGCCGGCTGATGCGGATGACCCGCACCACGTCGCGCAGCACCGCGTCCTTGCCCCACTTCTCGAACGCTTCTTCGAGGCGCTTGGAGAAACCGTAGTCCACCGCGGTCGTGAAGTACTGCTCGTCGAGGCCGTAGTAGCGGCCGGCCACGCGCAGCTCCTCGGTGCGAATCAAGCCCAGGCCGTCGAAGAGCTGCGAGCCGATGGCGTTGTCGCCCGATTCGCCGCGGTTGAGCGTGAGCAGCGCCAGCCGAGCCCCGTCCTTGCGGCTCAGCCGCGTGATGACGCCGCCGTGCTCGTCATCGGGATGCGCGGTGGTGTGCATGACGCTGGCCGTCGTGCGCGCCTTCTGGATCTTCTGCCAGGCGCCGGCCGCGCCTTCGTTCTGGGGGATGGTCTGGCCGCCCGGCAAGGCGACCGCCACGGCCACCAGGCTGGCGACGATGGCCAGCGCGCGCGACACGGGGTTCGGGGATGAGGGGCGGGGCTCGCCGCTGCGGGACACCAACAGACTACGCATCAACAAGACCTCGACCCGGAACCCGGACCTAGAAGTAGAACTTGACGGCCAGCTGCATCTCGCGCGGATCGCCCAGCGTGCTGGTGATTCTACCGAACGTGCCGGCGTTCGAGACGTTCGCGGCCGGGAAGCCGTAGTTGACCCAGTTGAAGAGGTTGAAGGCCTCGGCGCGCAGTTCGAGCCGGCGGTCGCCGCCGAGCGCGATGCTGCGGAACAGGCTCATGTTCATCGACTTCGAGCCGGGGCCGCGCAGGGTGTTGCTGCCGCAGGTGCCGTAATTGCGGCCCGAGGTGGCCGTGAAGGCCGACGTGTCGAACCACGCGTCGAGCGTCTGGTCGAAGCCGTCGGGCACCGGGTCGGCCACGCAGTTGGCGCGGGTGATGCGACCGGGGCCGGTGCCCACCGTGTCGACCGAGGTGACGGTGAGGGGCCGGCCGGCGCTGAGCGTGAGGATGCCGTTCACCGACCAGCCGCCGAGAATGGCCGCACCAGCGCCGCCGGTGGCGAAGCGGCGGCCGGCGCCGAAGGGCAGCTCGTAGATGCCGCTGGCCACGAAGCGGTGCGGGATGTCGAAGGCCAGCGGGCCGTAATCGGCGGCCATGTTGTAGGCGTTCTGCGGGAAGTTGCCGGTGGCGCCGCCGCCGGCGCTCAGGTGATCGAGGAAGTCGCCGAGCGCCTTGCTCCAGGTGTAGGCGAAGCGTGTAGGCCAGCCCGCCGGCCATGCGCTTCTGCATGCGCACCTGCAGGGAGTCGTAATCGGCGCGGCCATTGGTGACGATCTGCTCGAGGAAGGCGTTGCCGTAGCCGTACTGCGCGTAGGGGAAGGTCACCGTGCCGTTGGCCTCGACGACGCCCTGGTTCAGGTTGCGCAGGCGGCGGCCGTTGCGCGTGCGGTTGCCCACGTACTCGACGGCGCCGACGATGGTGTTCGTGAACTGGTACTCGGGACCGACGCTGAACTGGTGCACCACCGGGCGTGTCCTGGTTCGGATCCTGGATGCGCCACTGCACCACGGCCGGGTTGATGGTCTGCGCGTTCAGCGGGGTGAAGCCCTGGGCGAAGGTGAAGGCCGGCGCGTCGTTGCCGGTGTTGGCGTTGATCGAGGCGTCGACCAGCTGCGGCAGGTTCAGTCCGAGCTGGCTCTCGCTGCCGTAGCGGTCGGTCTGCTGGTAGAAGATGCCGTAGCCGGCGCGCAACACCAGGCGGGTGGCCGGGTTCCACGACAGGCCGACCCGCGGTGCGAAGTCGTTGGTGTCGGGCCGGATCAACGTGCGCTCGAAGACCGACCCGTCCTTGGCCAGGATCACCTGCCCGGTGGCCGGGTCGATGTTGGTGAGCAGGTTGCTGCGGTCGAAGAGCGGCGTGAAGCGCTCGTAGCGGAGCCCGGCGGTCACGGTGAGGTTGTCGCGCAGGCGCCAGCTGTCCTGCGCGTAGCCCTGCCAGCCGTCGGCGTAGAGGTCGGGCTGGTGGAAGAGCGTAAGGCGCTGCGTGCTCGACAGGCCGAGCAGGAAGTCGCCCAGGCCGAAGCCGGTGTAGCGCCCGTCGTTGAAGCCCAGTTCGCCGTTCAGCGAGCGCAGGTCGATGTAGGTGACCAGGTCGCGCCGCCGCTCGAGCCCGAACTTCATCGCGTGACGGCCCCTGGTCCAGGTGACGTTCTCGGAGAACTGGAACACCTGCGAGGTCTGGAACTGCGGGCGGAAGAACGGACCGCCCAGG
Organism: uncultured Acidobacteriota bacterium; assembly: GCA_963834325.1. Taxonomy (GTDB): domain Bacteria; phylum Acidobacteriota; class Vicinamibacteria; order Vicinamibacterales; family UBA2999; genus CADEFD01. The sequence continues at coordinate 3,838 of CAWIBL010000006.1, read as the reverse complement.
CGGGTGAAGCGCGAGATCGGCATGTGCGGCAGGCCGCCGTAGAAACGCGGGTCGGTGGGCACGCCCTTGATGCCGTACTGGGCGTTCGAGTCGATGCCGAACGAGGGGTGCACGGCATCGGAGCGCACGCGGTTGTAGCCGGCGCGGAACTCGCTGAAGACGCTGGCGCCGAAGACGCGCGACCAGCCGGCCACGCCGTTCTGGCCGCGGATCAGGTAGTTGCTGGCGAAGTCGCCCGAGGCCACCGGGTCGTTGAGCAGCGGCGGCTCGGACGCGGTCGTTCTGCTGGAAGCTGTAGCGCACGAACAGGTTGTCGCGGCCGGCCCCGACGTTGTGGTCGACGCGCAGGTCGAACTGGTTGATGTCGTTGTTGAGCAGGCCGTTCGAGATGTAGTTGTTGTTGAAGAAGCCGGCGCCGGGCACGTTGGGCAGCGGGTAGAGATTGACCAGCCGGGCCGCCACCGGGTCGATGCACGACGGGTTGATGCGGCGGCTCACCGCGTCCACGCAGCCGGCCCCGACAAACGGATTCGGCGGCCACCATGGCGCCGGTCAGCTCGCTCAGGTCGCCGCTGCGCATGCGCGCCGTCGGCACGGTGGCGGTCTGCGACAGCGCCCGCTCGGTGCGCGTGGCCTGATAGTCGCCGAAGAAGAAGGTCTTGTTCCTCAGAATCGGCCCGCCCAGCGTGAACCCGGCGATGTGCTGGTTGAAGGGGCCCTTGCCGCGCTGCGCCCGGTTGTTGTCCCAGGTGTTGGCGTTGAACGCCTCGTCGCGGAAGAATTCGAAGGCCGACCCGCGGAAACGGTTGGTGCCCTGCTTGATCGAGGCGTTGATGACGGCGCCGGCGGCCTTGCCGAACTCGGCCGAGTAGGTGCGCGTCTGCACCTTGAATTCCTGCAGCGCGTCGACCGGCGGCTGCACCACCTGCGGACTGCGTTCCTGCAGGTTGGTCGAGAAGGAATTGTTGTCGGCGCCGTCGAGGGTGTAGTTGTTCCAGGTGGCGTAGTTGCCGTTGGCGTTGAAGAACGAGTCCTCGCCGCGGCTCGAGATGCCGGCCGGCGCGGCCACGACGCCGGGCACGAGGAAGGCCAGCTCCGAGTAGCGGCGGCCGAGCAGCGGCAGATCGCGCACCTGGCGTTCGTCGACCACCGTGCCGAGATCGGCCGACTGCGTCTGCAGCAGTTCGGCCCGGCCGGTGACGGTGATGCTCTCGGTGAGCGCGCCGACGCCGAGTTCGAAGTCGAGCTGCAGGCGATCCTGCACGCTCAGCCGCACGTCGGTGTAGCTGGACCTCTTGAAGCCCTGCAGCTCGGCCGCAACGGTGTAGCGACCGACCTTCTGGCCGGGGAAGATGAACTCGCCGCGGTCGTTGGTGACCGTGGACGCGACGACGCCGGTGTCGTCCTGCGTGGCGGTCACGGTCACGCCGGGCAGCACGGCTCCGCTGGGATCCTTGACCCGCCCGACGATGGTGCCGGTGTCGAGTTGCGCGGCCAACATCGCCGGCAGCATCAGGGCGAACACAGCGCAAAAGCCGGCGGAACGGGCCTGGCGATCAGTCATCGGTCACTCCTCGAAAGCGGGTTCCCCGCGGGCCAGCCCGAACCGGGGCAGTATCCAACCCGGACCCGACGGGAGTCAACGTCCGAACACGGTGCCAGGGCCCCGGATGTGGTGGATACTGACGCCGTGCCGCAGGTCTCTCCGTTCCCGACGTTGGGCACGGCACCCCGCCGCTCGAGCGACGTGCTGCCCACGCTGGGGCGCTGCCTCGTGCCCCTGGTGGTGATCGTGCTGGCGACGACGTGGCCGTTGTCGCGGTTCCAGCCCCACGCCCACTGGGCGTCGGTGGAATGGTTCCCCTTCACCAGGTTCGTTCGCCCGTTCGACATCGCGGCCAACGTGCTCCTGTTCTTTCCCCTCGGCGCGGCCTTCGGCTGGGACGGCACCACGGCCCGGCGCATTCGCCGGGCGGTGGCTTGGGGTGTGGTGTGCTCGCTGGTGGTGGAACTGGGACAGGTCTACACCCACAACCGCGTCGCCTCGGTGACCGACCTGCTGGCCAACACCGCCGGAACCTGGCTCGGCGCGCGCTGGGCGGTGCAGCAGCACCTGAGCGATCTGGCGCTCGAGCGCGAGCGGCACACCGCGGCGGCGGTCGAGGACGAACCGGGAAGCGTCGAGGGGCTCGAGCCGCTGGCCGCGGAGACGCCCGCGCCGCTCGCCGACGACGCCGTGCTCAATCGCCGCGGACTCTGACCTCGCCGAGCGACAACCAACCGGCTACGTCCTGGGCCCACGCGGCATTGGCCAAGACCAGCGGCCGCCCGTTCGCCAGCGGGCTCTCGACGCGCAGCACCACCGTGTAAACGCCGGGCGCCAGGCGCGCGCCCTCGAGCTTCGCCTTGAACGTCCGGTCGTGGCCGGGATCGATGACCCGGCTCAGCTTCCACTTCGTCACCGTCGAGGTCACGATGCGGCCGGCGGCGTCGGCCACGGCCAGCCGCACCGGCCAGTCGTAGTAGAAGGGCGCCACGCCGCGGTTCTGGATGCGCAGCTGCACCGGCACGCGTTGGCCCGCTCGCGTGTCCTTCAACTTCACTTCCGACACGAAGAGCTCGTAGCCCAGACTGCGCGACGCGGCGAGGGCGCGCTCGTGGTCGCTGCCGCTGTGGCCCCAGCGGAAGGCGAAGTAGTCCATCAGCCAGGAGGCGTGAGTGGCCTGGACGCTGCGCGCGAAGTCCTGCCCCGGCGGCGCGCACGTGGGCACGCTGAACACGCAGTGCTGCACTTCGGGACGCAGCTCGCCGCCGATCGGCTGCCGCCGCCACTGGCGCGTGGCCCGGGCCCGCTTGATCTTGGCCATGAACACCCAGTCGGGCGGATCGAGCGTCTGGAAGGCGAAGGAGTCGTCGTGGAAGCCCATGTCGTGCCCGTCCCAGCCGACATCGGCGTAACGCACGAGAAGCTTGGTGCGATCGAAGGCATCGTCGAAGGCGTCGAGCACCGCGCGCTGCGTCTTTGCCGACGGCATCCACTGGTCGCAGTTGCAGCTCGGCCGATGGGTGTGCCACTCGCCCCAGAAGCCGATGAGGCCGACGGTGATGAAGCCGATGCGGGGATCGCCGTCGTAGCGCGCGCCCAGGGCCGCGATCAGCCGGCGCATGGCCCGCAGCACGCGCGGGTCGTCGTAGTCGGGGGCGTAGCTGACCGCGTCGTGTCCGTTGTCGTAATCGGCGTACTCGTGACGGGCCACGCCGTCGAGAAAGGCCGGCAGCGCCGACGGGGTGTTCGGGTAGTCGGCGTAGATGCGGAACGCCGCGTGATGGCCGCGCCCGGCGATGTCGTCGAGAAAGGCGTCAAGGGGCGCCCACGTGAAGGTGCGCTCGTCCTGCTGCAGGTCCTTCCACGGGATGTAGCCCCATTCCATGCTGTGGGGAAACGACTCGACACGGCCGCGGAACGGCATCAGTCCCTTGAGCGGATTGTCGACGGGCGCCGGCGCGTAGGCCTGCGCCACCCACCTGTCCCGCGCGACGGGCTCGGGTCCTCGTCGGCGGCCGAGCGGGCGCCACGCGCGCCGGAGCGGCAGCGGGCGCCGGCTGGGACGCCGCCGGGCCGGGCGCGGCGGCTGCCGCGGCAAGCACGTATAGCAGGCAGGCCACTTCGCGACGCATGGTGCGGACGCTACCGGCATTCCTCGCGCGGCGCAAGGCGCCCGGCCACGCAACGTAAGATGGGGCCGCCGTTCATGTCGTCTCCCGACGCCTACGCCGCCCTGCGCAATCCCATCGTGCGGCGCTTCGCGCTCGGCCGCTTCGGCTCCGTGCTCGGCTT
>CAWIBL010000005.1:0-34002 GCA_963834325.1 uncultured Acidobacteriota bacterium | reverse complement strand
GATCGTCGACTAGTCCGACCACGGCCAGCATCAGCGCGCCGATGACGAGTGCCGACGCCTGCCACGACACCGGCGGCTGCACCAGGGCGGCAATCAGCACGGCGCCGGCAATCGCCACGCCGCCGAGCAGCGGAATGGTCGTGCGATGCCAGCGGTCGGCCTTCGGAATCGCCACGGCGCGGGCCCGATGCGCCAGCGGGCGCACCACGAAGACCAGGCCGACCGAGGCGACGAACGACAGCGCCAGAGGCACCGCAGATAGGCTCATGGAAGCTGCGTCGGGCCCGATCAGACCCGCTCTGCCACGGCGCGCCCGGCGAAGCGCGGCGGGCGCCGAGCCCTCCGGGGACACTGCACCCCGACCATGACGACCGACGAATCCGCGTCGTCCGGGTGATCGCCCGCCTCAACATCGGCGGCCCGGCCATCCACGCGACGCTGCTGCACCACACGCCTCGATCCGGCGCGGTTCACCTCACGCTCGTCGTCGGGCACCGAAGAAGCCGCCGAGGGCAACTACCTGGACGCTGCACGGCCGGACGGCCAGGGTCGAGAGCCTGCCCGATCTCGGCCGCGAGATCCGCCCGCTGCGCGACGTCGCGACGCTGGCGCGTCTGACGGCGCTGATGCGCGCGGCTGAAGCCGCACGTCGTGCACACCCACACCGCCAAGGCCGGCGCGGTCGGACGCGCGGCGGCCATGCTGGCCGGCGTGCCGGTGATCGTGCACACCTACCACGGCCACGTCCTGCGCGGCTATCTCGCCGGCCAAAGACCGCGGTCTACCGCGCCATCGAGCGCGGCCTGGCGCGGCGCACCGACCGCCTGCTGGCGGTGACGCCGCGCGTGCGCGACGAACTGCTCGCGCTCGGCGTCGGCACCGCCGCGCAGTACCGCGCCGTGCCGCTCGGCTTCGACCTGGCGCCGCTGCTGGTCGCGGAGCGCCGGCAGGGCGAACTGCGCGCCGAACTCGGCTTGGCGCGGCGCCGCTGGTCGGCATCGTGGCGCGGCTGGTGCCGATCAAGGCGCACGAGGTGTTCGCTCGCGCCGCGCGCGCGCATCCGGCGCCGTCCCCGACGCGCGGTTCCTCGTCGATGGCGATGGCGAATGCCGGCCGGCGCTCGAGGCCCGCGTCGACGCGCTCGGGCTGCGCGACGTGGTGCGGTTCCTCGGCTGGCGCGCCGACCTCGACCGGCTCTACGCCGACCTCGACGTCGTCGTGCCCTGACCTCGCGCAACGAAGGCTCGCCGGTGGCGCTCATCGAGGCCATGGCCGCCGGGCGTGCCGGTGGTGTCGACCGCGGTCGGCGGCGTCCCCGACGTGGTGGACCCACGGCGTGAGCGGCCTGCTGGCGCCAATGGACGACGCCGCGGCGGTCGCCGACCACACCGTGGCGCTGCTGCGCGACCGCCCGCGAGCGCGGCGCGCGATGGGCGGCCAGGGCCGGCCCGGGTCGTCGCCACCTACGCGGCCGACCGCCTGGTCGCCGACATCGAGACACTCTACGAGGAACTGGTGCACGCCAAGCTGGGGGCGGCCCCTTCCGCGTTGCGTAGGCGGCTTGGCCAACGGGTTGTCGCAGGACCTGGTGGTGAGCCTGCGAGCGTGCACCGAGTCGGCGCCGACGCAGGCGACGCTGCCGTGGCTGCACACCCAGCGCGGTGAAGATGCCCAGGCCACGCGCTGCCGTACACGACAAACCGGCGGCCCCGTGAGGAACCGCCGGTCTGTGGTGTTCCGCCGACTCTAGCCCTTCTTGAGCTGTTCGATGAGCGCCTTGGCCTGCGCCGCTTCGCCCACGCCGGTTCCACGGCGATGACCTTTTCCATCATCTCGATGGCACCGGGCATGTCGGCCTTCTGCAGCTTGCCGAGGCCGAGCTTGAAGTAGGGCTTGGCCCAGTTGGCATCGACGTCGACGGCGCGCTGATACCACTTCATCGCCTCGTCGGTTTCGCCCTTGGCGAACTTGACCTCGCCGAGGTTGTAGAACACTTCCTTGCCGGCGTTGAGATTCTGCGCCGCTTCGCTGAGGGCCGCATCGGCCGCCGGCAGGTCGCCCTTCTCGAGGTTGGTCATGCCGATCTCGACCTTGGCTTTTTCGGCATTGGGGTCGCCGGCCGGGATTTTCGCGTAGTTCTCGAGCGCACCCGCGTAATCCTTTTTCATGCGCTGGGCGCGGCCGACCTGCAGGTGCAGGGCGGTGAGGGCCGGCACCTTCACGCCAGCATCGCCTGGTAGGCGGCGATGGCACCGTCGAAGTCGTTGGCGGTCATCTTGGCGTCGGCCGCCGAGAGTTCCGTCTGCAGTTCCTTGGTGTTGACCCCGGCCATGCCGCCGCCGGCGGCGGGCGCGCCGGCCGCGAGCGTGAACTCGACCGGCGGATTGGGCTGGCCGATGGTGCGGATCGGCACCTGACCGACCGACGGCTGGAAGCCGGGCGCCGAGGCGGTGAGCTTCCACGTGCCCGATTGCAGGCCGATGATCGAGACCGGCCCTTGTCGTCGGTGGTAGCGCTGAACGAGGGCGGCGACGCCGCGGGATTTTCAGCGACGATGGTCGCGCCCTTGAGCGGCTGGCCCTTGTCGTCACGAACCATCCCGCCCGATGCGGCCCGTCTGGGCCATCGCGGGAACCGCGCCAAGCATCACGACCACGAGGGCCGCGACCGACAGCTTCAGACTTTCACGCATCGTTCGTCTCTCTCCCTGAAAACCGGAAAACCTACGGAAAAGTAGACGCCAGCAGCCGACGAGCGCTTATGTGGAGACAAAGACGCCGATCGTCGCCGTTCTGGTGGTGCTGTTCGGCGTCGCCGGCGCGAGCCCTGGCACAACGCCCGTCGGCCCGTCGTGCCGGCCGCCGACGGCCCGCCCCAGGCTCGACTGGGGGCCGCGCCAGCCGGGGTGGACGCAGCCATTTTGGCCGAAATCGACGCCGTCGTCGCCCGCGCCATCGCCGACGGGCGGATGCCGGGCGCCGTCGTGGTGGTGGGCCGAGGCGACACCGTGCTCCACGAAAGGCATACGGACAGGTGCCGTGGCGCCGCCGGCCGAGCCGATGACGGTCGACACGGTCTTCGACCTGGCCTCGCTGACCAAAGTGGTCGCCACCACGACCGCGGTCATGCAGCTCGTCGACGCTGGCGTGGTGCGCCTCACCGATCCGGTTGCCAGCTGGGTGCCGGGCTTCGAGACCTACGGCAAGGGCCGCGTCACTGTGCGGCATCTGCTGACTCACGTCTGGGCTGGCGCCCCTACGTCTATCTCGGCGAGCCGTGCAAGGCGCCGACGCCGCCATCGAGCTGGCGAAGGACGAGGTGCTGCAGTCGCCGCCGGGCGAACGCTTCGTCTACAGCGACATCAACTTCTTCTTGCTCGGGCACATCGTCGGTCGCGCCTCGGGCCTGCCGCTCGAACGCTATGTCGCCGAGCGGGTGTTCGGTCCGCTCGGCATGACCGACACCGGCTTCCTGCCGCCGATCGAACGGGTGGGACGGATGGCCCCCACCGAGCGCTGCCGCTTCCTCGATGCCTGGCCCTGCAAGGCGCCGGATGTCGAGCCCCTGCGCGGCGTGGTGCACGACCCGACGGCGCGGCGCATGGGCGGTGTCGCCGGACACGCCGGCCTGTTCAGCACGGCGCGGGATTCGACGCGCTTCGCGCGCATGCTGGTCGGCGGTGGCACGCTCGGCCCGCGCCGCGTGCTGGCGCCGCTGACGGTCGCCAAGATGATTGCGCCGGCGACGCCGGCCGGCATGACCGCGCGTGTGCTGGTCTGGACCTCGACACCAGCTTCTCGGGCAATCGCGGCGAGCTGATGCCGGTCGGCTCGTTCTGGCACACCGGTTTCACCGGCACGTCGCTGTGGGTCGACCCGCGCACCAAGCTGTTCGTGATCTTCCTGTCGAGTCGTCTGCACCCGGATGGCGTGGGCGATGTCGGCGCCGTGCGGGCGCGCGTCGCGACGCTTGCCGCAGCGGCCATAACCGACGTGGCGCACGATGCGCTCGCCGGCGCGGTCATGACCGGTACCGACTTCGGCGCCGTCGCCGAACCAGGCCGCGCCGTGCCCGGCTCACCGACCACGCGCGTCCTGCCCGGTCTGGACGTGCTCGCCCGCGATCAAGTTCAAGGTGCTGCAGGGCCGCCGGGTCGGGCTGGTCACCAACCACACCGGCATCTCGGCGAACGGCGCCTCGACCATCGACGTCCTACACGGCGCTCCTGGGGTGGTCGCGCCTTCAGTCCGACACGGCATCCTGGTCAGCCTCGACGTCGAGGATATCGCCCTGCTCAAGGACGAAGGCCATCGTCACCCGCCAGCGCCATGTGCGCCGCACGGCACAACGCCGCAGGGCCTCAGACTGGTCGTCCATCAGCACGGTTGCGCGACGCTTTCACACACCCGCCGATGGCTACGTGCTCCAGGAAGCGGCGAAGCAGAAGATCAAGGTGGTGGTGCTGGACCGGCCCAGTCTGGATCGGCGGCTGGCAGGTGGAAGGGGCCGCTGGCCACCGACGACCTGCTCAGCTTCATTGCCTACATGCCGATGCCGATCCGCCACGGCATGACTATTGGTGAGCTGGCGCGGCTGTTCAACGCCGAGCGGAAGATTGGCGCCGACCTCACCGTGGTGCCGCTCGATGGCTGGCGGCGCGACCAGTGGTTCGACCAGACCGGCCTGCCGGTGGGTGATCCGTCACCCAACATGCGCAACCTCAATCAGGCCACGCTCTATCCAGGCATCGGCGCCATCGAATATGCCAACGTCTCGGTCGGTGCGTACCGACCAGCCGTTCGAGCAGATCGGCGCGCCGTGGATTGACGGACCGCGCCTGGCGGCCTCGCTGAACGCGCGCGGGTTGGGCGGCATCCGCTTCTATCCGGTGCGCTTCACGCCGGCGTCGAGCGTGCACGAGGGGCAGCTCGGCCAGGGCGTGTTCATGGTGATCACGAATTGTGACGTGCTGCAGCCGACTCGCGTCGGCCTGGAGATCGCGTTGGCGCTCTACGCGCTGCACGGCGCCTCGTTCGACGCCAAGACGAGCGAGCGTCTCGTCGGCACGCCCACGGCGCTGGCCCGCGCCAGGGCTGGCGACTACCTGGTCCTACCGCGTCGTGGGCCGGGGCCGAGGCGTCGTGGCGGCGTCTGCGGGCGAAGTATCTGCTGTATCAGTAGCCACCTGACTTGTAACGGGGTCTGTCACCATCACGACTTGTAACGGGGGTCTGTCACGGTCACCAACCACCAGCGTGGTATGTGATGGGTCAGGCACCGTTACAAATGGTGACCGTGACAGACCCCGTTAGAAGTCGCGGGTCCGGTTCAGCGGAGGGCGTGGTCGGCGACCAGCGCGCCGAGCAGCAGCGGCAGGTAGATGATGGTCGCGAAGAACAAGCGGCGCGCCGCGACGTGCGTGCGCGTGGCCGCGAACTCGAACGACAGCCACAGGATGACGGCGCCGAGCACGAGGGCGGCGGCCGGTAGCGCGGCCCGTCATGCCGACGAGCATGGGCAGCAGGCTGACCGGGATCGAGGCCGCGGCATAGAGCACGGCCTGACGTCCCGTGTCGCGCCCGCTCGGTTCGATCACCGGCAGCATCGGCATGCCGGCTCGGCGTAGTCGGCGCGGTACATCCACGCGATGGCCAGGAAGTGCGGCATCTGCCAGAAGAAGACGATGCCGAACAGGGCCCATCCGCCCAGCGACAGGGTGTTGGTGGCGGCAGCCCAGCCGATCAGCGGCGGCAGTGCGCCGGGCACGGCGCCGACGATGGTCGAGAGCGACGACTTGAGCTTCATCGGCGTGTAGACGACGACGTAGCTGAGCACCGTGGCGAACGCCACCATCGCTGACAGCGGCGTGGCGAAATACCACAGCTCGCCGAGGCCGATGGCCGAGAGCGCCAAGCCGAACCAGAGCGCCGGACCGGCGGCCAGTCGCGACGCCGGCAGCGGCCGCGTCCTCGTCCGGCGCATCCGCTTGTCGGTGTGCCGTTCCCAGACCTGGTTCAGGGCCGAGGCGCCACCGGCGACGAGGGTCGTGCCGACGACGGTGTGCACGAGTCGCGCGAACGGCGCGGCGTCGTCCTTGCCGAGGTAATAGCCGGCCAGCGTCGTCAGGATGACCAGCAGGTTGAGGCGTGGCTTGGTCAGCGCCACGTAGTCGGACCAGGTGGTGTGCACCCGTGCTGTGCCGGGCGGCACGCCGTCCGCGGCCACGGCTGGCTCGGGAGTCGTCATCACAGCGCCGGCGCCTCGAAGGTCAGCGCCAGGGTGGCCGTGCCGCCGGCCGCCACCGTGACCGTGCCGGTGGCAGTACCGGCGGCTTCATGCCACGCCGCCACCGTGTAGGTGCCGGCCGGCAGGTGGGGCAACGCGAAACGTGCCGTCGCGCCCGGTGACCGCGAAATAGGGATGGCTCACCACCCCGACCCAGGCGCGCATCCACGCATGGACGTCGCACCGCATCGCCACCATCACCTCGTCGGTCGCGAAGGTGTGCGAGTAGCGCATCCCGGCACCGGCTGGCCCTGGTTGAACGACTGATTGACCGTGCGCGTCGGCGCGGACGTTGTGCAGCAGCGGATCCGAGTTCACCACCTGGAACGGCTGCCCGACCCGCACGCCGACGACGCGCGGCGTATACCAGCACCGCTGCTGATCGACGAGGACCGGCGCCGACGGCACCGGAAAGCTATGGCGGTCGAGCCCGCTGGTGACGTGGACGAAGACGTTGGCGAGCGACCGCCCTCGCCCACGACGTAGCGGTCGGTCGCGACGTACCGCGCCGGGGATGAGCGTGGCGCAGGTCTTGTCGCCATCGACGCGGACCGCGACCGGCGGCGGACCGTGCCGGGCAGACGTCACGCGGCCCGTACCGTGCCGGTAGAGGCGGGATCGAGGGTCGTGGCGTCGCGGTCGGGGGCGACGGCGCGCCGCAGGCCACGGCCGCAACGGTGGCCGCGGCGAGCGCCCACGCGCCGACAGCGCGTATGACCCGCGGGGGAGACGGCGCATGGCTACTTCGCGGCGGCCGTCGGCGCGGTGCCGCCGGCTTCGCGGATTTTGCGGAAGACACGGTCTTCCATCCAGTGCCCGTCCCACCACTCGACCGGGTTCACCTGCACGCCGCCGACGAGCATCGTGAAGTGCAGATGGTCGCCGCCGGCCAGCCCGGTGGTGCCGGAGCGGCCGAGCGTCTGCCCCTTCTCGACCGTGTCGCCATCCTTCACGTCGATGCGTCGACAGGTGGGCGTAGAGCGACTGCACGCCGAGGCCGTGGTCGACGACCACGCAGTTGCCGTAGATGCCGAGATACGCGGCGTGGACGACGACGCCCCGGTTGGCGGCGGTGACCGGCGCCTGCTGCCGTCGAGGCGCAGGTCGAAGCCGAGGTGGGTCTGCTGATCGACCTCCTTGCCCTCGTAGAGGTAGGTGCGGTGGTCGGCGAAGCGCGACTCGACCTGCGTGTTGCCGAGCTGCGCGAACGCCTCGGTCCAGCGCATCTCCGGCGCGGTCTTGGCCGCGACAGCGCGGCAATGGTCGCGTTGTTCGGCCTGGCGCAAATCGCGGTTGATGGTCAGGAACGCCGGCAGCAGATTGTCGGTGCTTCGACAGGCCCAGCGACCGGCGTGTTCGACGCGATGGCCGGCACGACGCGCGTCAGGAAGCCGTCGTCGATGCGGAATCCGCGAGCGCTGGAACGCGCTTCGGGAACGGCTGGCGATCGAGTTGCGCGCCGTGGCCTCGTTGCCGGCCTCGTCGCGGGCGAAGACGGTGACCGGGTGTCGCCGCGTCCTGGTCGAAGGGCAGCGCGAAGAACGCGATCTGCAGCGCCGGGTCGGTCAGGCCGACCGCGGCTGCCCGGGAAAGGCCGGGAAGCGTCTGGCCGGCGACCTCGCACGCCGGCCGGGACGTCGGTCGGCGTCGCGCGCAGCACGACGAACTCCGACGCCGCCGAGATTCAGGAAGTGGTGCAGCGAGACGACGCCGACGCGCGGCGGATCGAGCCGCACGCTCGAGGTCGCGTGGTCACGGTCGACGTCGGCCTCGCGCAGCCGAACAGCACCGGACGGGCGGCGGTGACGGTGAGCGTGGCCTTGCCGGCGACGAGCGCCGGCTGCGCGGTCTTGCCGAGCGGCCGGATCACCCACAGCCGATCCGACGAGGCCTGCTTCACCTGGTCGCCGGCCGTGCCGGTGGCGTCGTCGAGCGAGAAGACCGAGGATCGTCTGGTCGCCCTGCGTCAGCGACCGCGGTCAACGCGCGTGAGCTGGCCGGCGGGTGCGTCGACGAACACCTCCAGCGAGCCCGGCCTGGCCGACGAACCTGCGCCGGGCTCTTCACCTCGATGGCCGGGCCGGCTTCGCGTCCGGCCAGGAACCAGGCGGCGCCGGCGCTGCCGACCGAGGACCACGAGCACCAGAAAGGCGCGTCGCAGACATTGCATCGCACGATTCTAGCCGCTCGGCAGGTTGACAGTAGCGCCCGCGCTGAGTAGCTGAGATGTTCCTGACGGCGTCAACTACGGTCGTCCAGGGCCCGTGCCGGTATCGTCTAGGGGTCAGGACACGTGGTTCTCAGCCACGGGACCGGGGTTCGAATCCCCTGTACCGGTACCATCCCCCTCGCCACTCACTCTGCCTGGCACCGTGACGACCGACGCTCGCGTCGTTCACGACCCGGGTGCCACCTGTGCGACGACGTGCGTGACGCGCTGTCGCGTGCCTCTGCCGGCCTCGTCCGTAGCCGTCGCCGAACGCAACATCGCCGCCTGCCTCGATGACTTCGAACGCTACAAGCACGACGTCCCCGTGCTGGTCATCGACGAGCGCGAGAGCGCCAGGTACCGCATCGCCGGACGCCGCGAGGCCGTTCGCCCGCCTCGAGGCTGGCGCGACGTTCTAGATCGGAGCCAGCCCTGCACCTCACGGTTCCGCCGGTTCACGGTCGCGAGGCATGCGCCCTGCACTGCGTCGTGCAGGTCATAGGGATCCGCGGGAAGGAAGGTTGGCCGTGAGGAATCTGAAATTCGCTGTCGTGGCGGCACTGCTCGCGAGCACCGTCACCTCGCAGCCCGTGACCGCTCTGGCGCAGGGTCGTGATCGCCGCGACCGTCACGAGCCGTCGTGACCGGGATCGCGACCACGACCGCTACGACGAACGACGCGCCGATCGCTACGACGACACGCGCGGTGCCGCGCGCCTGGCGCGACTACGACTACCGCCGCGCCGAGCCCGGGCAGCGGCTGCTACGACGCCTCCCGCTACTACCGCAACGACGGCCGCTACCGGCCGCAGCGGATGGGCCGCAACGACCGCATCTATCGCGGCTCGGACAACCGCTACTACTGCCGCCGCGACGACGGCACGACCGGCCTGATCATCGGCGGCGTGGCCGGCGGCATCCTCGGCAGCATCATCGCGCCCGGCGACTCGAAGACGCTCGGCGCAATCATCGGCGCCGGCGCCGGCGCGCTGATCGGCCGCGAGATCGACAACGGCGTCGAGTGCCGCTGATGTCCTGAAGCCGCCTCCGTCCCCGGTCAGCCCTCCTGACGGGCGACGCCGGCAGCCAGTGTCGCCGTCCGGCCGGCACGCAGTAGCAGCGCCGGCGCCGGGCGGCACAACGTCAGGCGCCGGTGAACTCCAGCGCTACCAAGCACGCCGGCACATGGAAGTCGGGGGTGACCGTGCCGGTCGGGGCGTAGCTCCAGGTAGTGCCGCACGCCGTCGACGCGGCCGATGCGGAACAGGTTGACGCGCCACCCGTCGCCGCGGGCGGGGGTCACGCCGAAGGCCGCGAACGGTATCGCATGACGGCACCGAACCGCTGTCCGTCGGGCTGTCGATGCTTGCCGCCGTGGCCATGCCGCTGTTCCAGCGCCAATCGATGTCGATCCGCGTGCGGTGGACCGACCAGGTTGCTCCCTGGCCGGTCGGCGCCACCTCGAATTCCTTGTAGCTGTCGGGCCGCGGTTCGTTGGGCGCCTGCACGAACGCCTCGCAGACGTCGCGGTCCCACAAGGCCACGCGTTCGACCTCGGGGTCGACCTCGGGGCCGCGTCGACGTCGAGTGCCGCGTAGCGGCACTCGAAGCCGATCGACAGGTGCGACACCGTCCACAGCAGGCGCGCCGTCGTGGCCAGGGCCGCCGGTGCCGGCCCACCGCTCCAGTCGCGGTCGATGACGAGCGTGTACCGCCGTCGTCCATGCCCGATGAGTGAAGCTCGGCTGGAGCGGCGGCTCCGTGGCCCGGAAGGCGGCAGCGACGGGCATGGCCCGATCATACCGAGCGATTGTTCCGGTCGTTGCAACTGATGACGCACGTCGATGAAACCGCCAGCTATCCTGAAGCGTCATTGGTAGACGAACCGGTCGACGGCGTTCCCCGGGCCGGACGCGCCCGCCCCTGGCCTGAGCCGTCCAGCCCCTGCCGCTCCGTCGCCGAAGGGCTGCCCGTGTGCCGCGCCGGGCGTTCGAAGACTCTCACGTTCAGCGAGGACCTGTCAGAAGCATGAAGGCACACAATCTGGAAACGCAGGCCACCATCACCCCGTCAGCGGCCCTCGACTTCCTGAGCGAAGGCAATCGTCGCTTCATCAACAACCTGCGCGTCAATCGCAACCTGCTGCAGCAGGCCAACGAGACGCGTGACGGTCAGTGGCCGTTCGCGACCGATCGTCAGCTGCATCGACAGCCGCACCTCGGCCGAGCTGATCTTCGACCAGGGGCTGGGCGACATCTTCTCGGTGCGGATCGCCGGCACCGTCATCAACACCGACATCATCGGCAGCCTCGAGTTCGCCTGCAAGCTCGCCGGCTCGCGAGCTCGTCGTCGTGCTCGGCCACACCTCGTGCGGCGCCATCAAGGGCGCCTGCGATCACGTCGAACTCGGCAATCTCACCGAGCTGCTGTCGAAAATCCAGCCGGCCGTGTCTACGAAGAGAGCCAGGCGCTCGACAGCCACGCGCAACTCCAGGAACCCGGCGTTCGTCGAAAACGTCGCCGACCTCAACGTCCGCCGCTCGGTGCGGACCATCGTCAACCGCAGCTACATCCTCGAGCACCTGATCGAGGCCGGCAAGGTCGCCGTCATCGGCGCGAAGCACGACCTGGCCACCGGCGCGTGGAGTTCTTCGACGACACCTTCGTGCACGACGAGCGACCCTGAAGGCGATGACCGGCCGGCAGAACGGCGCCGCACCTGCCAAGGGCAAAACCCGCCACGCCGGCCGACGTGTAGGCGAGCTAGTCGCGCGTGCGCAGGATTGGCGAGTGCCCGCTCTTGAGGGCCTCGTCGAGCACGTTCCAGGTCACCAGGCCGTCGTTCGAGCGCGGTTCGATCAGGTAGAACGCCAGCCGGGCCAGCGGCTGCGTCATCGTCACGCGATAGGTCCCGCCGGGACCGTGCGCTCGATCGGCTGCTACGTGCCGGTCACGGTGCGCTCCTGGTGATTCTCGAAGGCCTGCGCCGTGGTGGTCGACGTTGCCATGGCGAACTCCTCGCAGCGGCACGGTGGCCGCCGGCGATCGGCTTCGAGCCCGATGCCGTGCGCGCGAGCCGGTCGACGGCCGCTTTCTGCTCCGCCGGCACGAAGTAGGCCGACGGCACACGCTCCTCGTCGGTCGACTCGAAGGTCGTCTCGTCGGACATCCGCTCGGGCGTGCCGAACGTTGGCGCGCAGGTGCATGACGCGGCCGGAGTAGGGGTTGACCTCTTCCTCGACACCGCCCATCAGGATCTCGAGCATCTCGGCGCCGCGCGCCTCCTTCGAGCGCAGCGACACCTTCTGGCCGACCAGCGGGTGCGCGTCGGCGGCGCGCCGCGACTGCATCATCGCGGCGGCGTTGGCGTGCGCGTAGCCGAGCACCTCTTCGACGAAGCGGCGCGAGGTGGTCACGCGATCCTCGAACGGCAGATACGAATACGTCTCACTCAGGATGCCGAAGCGGTTGCGCACGCCCCAGTAGTTGTGGGTGTAGCGCGGCATGTCCTCGACCGTCGTCCAGACCCGGTCCGGGGTTTGTCCCGAGACGTTGCCGTAGGAACGGAACTCCCAGCCGTCCTTGCCCTTGACGTTCTTGGCGACGGTCGCCAGCCAGTCGCGCGAGCGGCCGCACGACGGCCGGATCGACGGCCGGGTTGTTGGCTGTCTCGTAGGTCAGGTGGTAGGCGTGACGCGAGCCGTTGGTGGTGTGCAGGTCGATCATCACGTGCGGATCGAAGTCGTTCAGCAGCCGCACCATCGAGCGTGCTTCGGGCGTCTCCGAGCTTCATGTGGTCGCGGTTGATGTTGAGGCCCTGCGCGTTGGCGCGCGTGCCCTGGCCGCCGAACGGCCCGTGCTGGTAAGCCACGGTTCGTGAGCGTGACGTTCTCGGTGCCGTCGGCGTTGTAGACCGGGGCGACCAGCAGCACCATCGAGTCGAGCCACTCGGCGTGCTGGCCGCGGCCATGTCGCGGACGATGCGCCAGCATGCGCCTCCTTGCCTTCGACCTCGCCGGCGTGGATGTTGGCCTGCACGTAGACCCGCAGCTTGCCCGAGGCCTTGACCGTGGCGGGGCGGGCGTCGGCGCACGCGGCCGACGACGGCCAGCGGCAGCGACCGCGGCCCTCGAAGGAATAGCCGAACGAGGTCAGGTGCACCAGCGGCGAGGCGCGGTCGACGGTCGCCAGGAAGGTCTGCACGTCGTCGTAGCGGCTGGTTTCGGTGAAGCCGGAGCGTTCGGCCCGGGTCTGCAGCGAAGCCAGCGCGGCGCCGGCGCCCGACTGCGCGCCAACGGCGACGGTGGTGAGGGCGAGCGCCAGACCGGCAGCGGCGCCACGCGAGAACACGATCGGAGCAATCGACATGCCCGCCATTTTATCCGGCGGGTCGGGCGCCGTCGCCGACGCGGCTAGCGCGCCGCCGGCGCGCCGAGGGTTTCGCAGCCGCCTGTCGGCACTGGATGCGCCCAGAACGTATCGATTTCCTGCACGTGGTCGAGACACACGGCGTCGCCGACGGCCAGTGATTCCTTGGTCAGCGCGAAGGCGATGCTGGGGGCGTCGGCATTCGGGTAGTCGAACTTCACCAGTTCCACTTCCTCGAGCCCTTCATAGGGCTGGACCGAGACGATCTTCCACGGCCGGTGCGTCGGCAGGTTGACGTGCTCGGTATGCGGCCGGGCCGGCGTGCCACCGGGGCTGCACGCGGCGGCCGTGACGATACCGCCGAGGAGGAGGGCCAGCCGCCGCATCTTGAGATTCCGGCTCGAACTGCCTTGCGAACGCATCGTCATCACCTCGCGCGCGGCACGACCGCCGCACCACGGCAGCATGGCACGAGCGCGGACGGCCGTCCAGCCACGGCGCTCACAGTCGGGGTATCCTTGTTGGCCGATGCTGGCGCCGACGTCCACAGGGAGAGTGCGGGTCGATGTCGTTGCACTCATCCTGGTGGTGTCTGCGGCGGCCGCGTCCGCGCAGACGCTGACCCCGTCGCTGGTGCGCCGTGACGGGCCCGATCAGGTCACGGTGCGGGCCTCGCGGGTCGACGCCCCGCTGACCGTCGACGGCAGGCTCGACGAGCCCGTCTACAGCCGCATCGCGCCGCTCACCGACTTCATCCAGCAGGAGCCGCGCGAAGGGCAGCCGGCCACCGAGAAGACCGAGGCCTGGATTTTCTTCGACGACACCAACCTCTACATCTGCGCGCGCAACTGGAACAGCCGCCCCGACCGCGAAGTCGCCAACGAGATGCGCCGCGACAGCGGCAACATCCTCGGCAACGACAACTTCACCTTCGTGATCGATACGCTGCACGACAAGCGTAACGGCTACATGTTCCAGACCAACCCGCTCGGCGCGTTGCGCGACATGACGGTCACCGACGATCAGCAGAACCAGGCGTGGAACGGCATCTGGTACGTGAAGACCGGGCACTTCGAGCAGGGCTGGACCATGGAGGTGGCCATCCCGTTCAAGACCCTCCGCTACGATGGTGCCGGCCCGCAGACCTGGGGCGTCAACATGCGCCGCCTGGTGCGCTGGAAGAACGAGTTCTCGTATCTGTCGCTGGTGCCCGCGGCGCTGGGCACGCAGGGCATGAGCCGGATGGCGTCGGCGGCCAACGTCGAAGGGGTCGAGACGCCGGCGCAGTCGAAGAATCTCGAGCTCAAGCCCTACGCGCTCGGCACGGCCACCGGGGCGCGGCGCAGCGGCGCCCTTGACAACGACATCGGCGCCGACGCCGGCCTGGACTTCAAGTACGGGATCACGCGCAGCCTGATCTTCGACGCCACCTTCCGCACCGACTTCGCACAGGTCGAGGAAGACCTCCAGCAGGTCAACCTGACCCGCTTCAGCCTGTTCTTCCCGGAGAAACGCGACTTCTTCATCGAAGGCCAGGGCATCTTCGACTTCGGCGGCGTGCAGGCCGGCAACAGCCCGGGCGACGTGCCGCTGCTGTTCTACAGCCGGCGCATCGGCCTCAGCCAGGGGCTGCGCGGTGCCGGTCGTGGGCGGCGCCCGGCTGACCGGGCGCCAGGGGGCCTGGAGCATCGGCCTGCTCGACATCCACACCCAGAAGGACGAGGCCGCCGCCGCGCCGGCCACCGCCTTCACCGCGGTGCGGCTGAAGCGCAACATCTTCCGGCGCAGCAACGTCGGCCTCATGGCGACCAGGCGCGGACCGTCGGCGATCACGACGCCGGCCACCGCCGGCGCCGGCGAGGCCAGCTACAGCGTCGGTGCCGATGCGACCATGCTGTTCTTCAAGTCGATCAACCTGACCGCGTATGGTGCGCGAACCCACGTGCCCAACGCCGCCGGCGTGATGGTCGACGGGTCCAGCTATCGCGGACGGTTCGACTACACCACCGACCGCTATGGCTTTGCGGCCGAGCACATGCTGATCGACCCGAACTTCAACCCCGAGATCGGCTTCACGCGCCGCACCGATGTGCGCCGCAGCTTCGCGCAGGCCCGTTTCAGCCCGCGCCCGCGCCGCAGCCGTGTAGTGCGCAAGCTGACCTTTCAGACCAATCTCGACTACGTCACCGACGCCGATGCCTCGGCGCTGCAGACGCGCGAAGCCAACGGGCTGTTCCGCCTCGACTTCCAGTCGAGCGACCAGGCGTCGGTGGAATACTCGCGTGAGTTCGAACGCCTGCCGGCGCGGTTCACGGTGGCCCCCGGCGTGGTCGTGCCCGCCGGCACCTACCCCTCGCAGACGACGCGGTTCGCCTACACCATGGGGCAGCAGCGTCGCGTCTCCGGGCGCATCGGGTACGGCGTCGGCACGCTCTACGGCGGCACTCGCCACGAGGCCACCTACAGCGGCCGCTGGGGCGTGCTGCCGCAGCTGTCGGTCGAGCCGACGCTGTCGCTCAACTGGGCCGACCTGCCCTTCGGCGCGTTCAACGCCAGGCTGATGAGCACGCGGGTCACGCTGACGCCGACGCCGCGCATGGTGCTCAGCAGCCTGGTGCAGTTCAACGTCGATGCCCACACGCTGTCGAGCAGCGCGCGGCTGCGCTGGGATACACCGGTGGCAGCGAGCTGTTCGTGGTCTACAGCGATGGCCGCGACACCGACGCCGGGCCCGGCCGGGGCCTGCTGAACCGCACCTTGGCCATCAAGGCGACGCGCCTGTTCCGCTACTGACGGCCTGCGCGCGCGGTGCGGAGGTTGACGGCCCGCACAATCCCTGACAGCCTGACGCCCGATGATCCGCTGGCTGGTCGCGTTCGGCTTCGTGCTCGCCGCGGCCCTGATGGCGAGCCTGCTGGGCCGCGTCGGTCTGCTGCAGACGCTCGAACTGAAGACCTACGACGCGCGCATGCGCGTGGTCGCCACCGGCGCCGGACCGACCCCGCCGATCGCCATGGTGCTGATCGACGATCACTCGATCCGTGAACTCGAGCCGGCGGTGGGACGCTGGCCGTGGCCGCGCCTGCTGCACGGGATGCTGATCGACTACCTGGCGCGCGGGCCGGCGACGCTGGTCGTCTATGACGTGCAGTTCAGCGAGGCCGACACCGCCAGTCGCGAGATTCTCGGCACGCCCTGGACCGGCCGGGAGTCGGACGCGGTGCTGGTCGACGCGGTGCGCAAGGCCGGCAACGTCGTGCTCGCCGTCGAGGCCTCCAGCGAGGGTCTGGTCGACGCCGCGAAGAACGTACAGCCGCCGCTCGACGGCGTGGCCTCGCTCGATTGCGCCTGGCCGCTCCACGGCTTTGCCGAACGCCGCCCGCTGTTGACGCCGCCGTTTCGAGAGCTGGCCCGCGCCGCTCGGGCCGTGGGCCACGCCCGCCTCGCCTACGACCTCGACGGGCCGGCCCGGCGTTATGTGCCGTTCGTCGAGGTGGCCGGTACGGTCGTGCCATCGCTGCCGGTCGCGGCCGCCATCGCCGCCCTCGGCATCGAGCCAGCGCAGGTCTCGGCATCGCGCAGCACCCTGCACCTCGGTCAGCGACGGGTGCCGTGGGTCGAGCAGGTGGTGCCCGACTACTACGGCCCCGCCCAGACGGTCTACCGGCCGCTGGTGCCGTTCCGCGGGCCGACCCGCCGCGCCGATGGCACGCCGAGCTTCCCGTCATACTCGTTCCAGGACCTGGTGCTGGCCGAGCAACAGATTCTCGACGGCCAGACGCCGCATCTCGACCCGGCCATCTTCAAGAACCAGATCGTCGTGGTTGGCGTCAGCGCCGAAGGGCTCAAGGACACCTTCACGACGCCGTTCGGCGAGGGGCAGATGCCGGGCGCGGAGTTCCACGCCAACGTCATCGACGCCCTGGTGAGCGGCCGCAGGATTGCGCCAGCGGTGCCCTGGCAACGGGCCGTCGCCACCCTGGCGCCGGCGACGCTGGTGGCCGCCGTCGGCGCCCTGGCGGCGCCGTGGCTGGCGGTGGTCGCGGCCCTGGCGCTGGCTGCCGTCTACTCCTGGTACGCCACCACGGCGTTGAGCCAGGGCCTGTGGTTGCCGCTGGTCGTGCCGCTGCTGGCGCTGGCACTGACCTTCCTGGCCGACCTGGCCTGGATGTACTTCGTCGAAGGCCGCGAGAAGCGGCGCGTCAAGCGCCTGTTCTCGCGCTACGTGTCGAAGGATGTCTATCAGCAGCTGCTGGCCAGCCCCACCGACGCCACTCTCGGCGGTGAGCGCCGCGAGATGTCGGTGCTGTTCTCGGACATGCGCGGTTTCACGACCCTGTCGGAGAGCGGCGAGGCCGAAGATCTCGTGCGCCAGCTCAATCAGTACTTCACGCGCATGGTCGAGGTCGTCTTCGCCCATCGCGGCACCGTCGACAAGTTCGTCGGGGACATGGTGATGGCGCTCTACGGCGCGCCGCTCGACGACGCCGATCACGCCGACCACGCCGTGCAGACGGCGCTGGCGATGGTGCGCGAGCTCGAGCAGCTCAACCGCGTGTGGACCGTCGAGGGCCGGGCCACGCTCGACATCGGCATCGGCATCAACACCGGCGAGATGATCGCCGGCAACATCGGCAGTGACACGATCATGAGCTACACGGTGATTGGCGACAACGTCAACCTCGGCGCCCGGCTCGAGTCGCTCAACAAGGACTTCGGCACCCGCATCCTCATCTCCGAGGCGACCCGCCGGCAGTTGACGGGCCGCTACGACCTGCGTCCGCTCGGCGAGGTCACCGTCAAGGGCAAGACCCGGGCGGTGCAGGTGTTCGAGGTGCGGGTGGCGTCGCCGGTGGTGGCCCCGTGACGGCCGGTGGAACCTTTCCGCGCTAGTCTGTGCGAGGACGGCGGCCGGGCTACACGTTCCGGTTCGCGGTCCGATAGGATTGACGGTCTCACATCGCCGACCCACGGAGCATCTGCATGCAGCGACGAGCACTCGTGATCTTCACTCTTGGCGTGGCCCTGGCCGGGCCTGCACTGGCCGGCGCCGAACAGCTCGGCAAGCTGGGCGGGGCCGTCAAGCGCGCCAACCAGGTGCGCGACGTCCAGATGACCGATGCCGAGGAGACCCAGCTCGGCGCCGAGGTCAGCCAGCGCGTCCGAGCCCGCTACGGCGTGGTGCAGAACCAGGCGGTGCACCGCTACGTGACCCTCGTCGGCACGGCGCTGACGCAGGTCAGCAGCCGTCCCGGCATCGGCTGGACGTTCATCGTCCTCGATACCGATGCCGTGAACGCGTTCGCGGCGCCGGGCGGCTTCGTGCACATCACCAAGGGCGCCCTGGCCAACCTCAAGAACGAGTCCGAACTCGCCGGCGTGCTCGCCCACGAGGTCATCCACGTCACCGAGAAGCACACCATCCGCGCCATCCAGAAGAGCAAAGTGGTGCAGATGGGCGCCGACGAGAAGCTCTCTGGCGCGCGTGATGAACAAGCTCGCCGACGAAGCCTACAAGGTCATCGACCAGGGCTTCGGCCGCGGCGACGAACTCGAAGCCGACGAAAAGGGCATCGTGCTCGTCAACACCGTGGGCTACGCGCCCACCGGCATCAACGGGTTCCTCGACATGCTGATGGAGCGCAACAAGGCCACCAGCACCGAAGAGAAGAACGGGCTGTTCGCGTCGCATCCGCAGACCAAGGAACGCATCGACAAGATGAACAAGCAGATCGCGTCGGCCAAGCTGACGTCGACGGCGACTGCCGAGGCCCGCTACACCTCGCAGCATCACCTACAAGCCGGTGCCGATCAGCGAGGTCGCGACCATCGAAGAAGGCACCGCCGGAGCGGCTGGCGCCACCAAGCCCGTGGAAGAGCCGAAGAAGGGCATTGGCGGGCTGGCCTCGAAGCTCAAGCCTGGCGGCGGCGAGAAGAAGTCGGCCCAGGTCACCGGCTCCGGCGCCGCCCGAGGCGCGGGCACCGAGTCGAAGGCCAAGGGCGGTTCGAACCCGGCGCCGGTCGCTGTGACCGTCAGCGATGCGGACGTCACAGCCTTCAAGAAGGCCGGCGGACTCAAGTAGCGCGTGCAGCTGTCCCTCGTCACCGGCATCGCGCTGGCCGTCGTCGTCGGCGGCGCTGGCCGCGGTCAGTAACCGCTTCGTGCGGGCGCGGCTCGGCTTCGCCGTGGTCGTGCTGGTGGTGGCGCTTCGGCTTCGACGTCGCCCTGGCGCGCACCTCGGTGACGCCACCCTGGTCGGCGGTCTGGCTCGCCTGCTGCTGGTTGCCGGCGGGCTCGTCGCCACCGTCAGCCTGCTGTTCAACCCGTGGCGTTCGCACGGCGTCTCGGAACGTGTGCCGGCGATCGTGCAGGACGTCGTCGTCATCGCCTTGTTCGCGGTGGCGGCGACGCTGTTGCTCGACGAGAAGGTGCTCACCACCTCGGCGGTGGGCGCCGTCGTCGTCGGCTTCGCGCTGCAGGACACCCTCGGCAACCTCTTCGCCGGGCTGGCGATTCAGGTCGAGAAGCCGTTCCGCGTCGGCCACTGGGTGCGCATCGGCGACTTCGAGGGCCGGGTGCAGGAAGTCACCTGGCGGGCCACCAAGCTGCTGACCAAGCAGGGCCAGTTCGTCATCGTGCCCAACAGCGTGATGTCGAAGGACCCGATCCTCAACTACTCCGAGCCGACCATCCCGACGCGCATCGACGTCGAGGTCGGGGCCAGCTACGACGTCGCCCCGAACGTCGTGAAGCGGGCGCTGCACGAGGCCCTCGACAACGCGCCGCTGGTGCTGCGCGATGCCGCCGGCCGACGTCGTGATCATGGACTTCGCGGCCTCGGCGGTCACCTACCGGCTGCGTTTCTGGATCGCCGACTACAGCCGCGACAACACCGCCCGCGATCAGGTGCGCAGCAACATCTGGTACACGCTGCGCCGGCACCACATCGAGATCCCGTATCCGATTCAGGTCGAGTACAGCCGCTGAGGAACAGGGTCCGCGGTCGTCGGAGCGACTGCGCGGGTTGGCCGACCGGCTCGGCGCCATCGACCTCTTCAGCGGCTTCGATGAGGTGGAACGGGCCCGCCTGGCCGAACGCTGCAACGAGCACCTGTTCGGCGCCGACGAGCGCATCGTCAGGCAGGGCGAGGAGGGCCGCTCGATGTTCGTGGTGCTCAGCGGCCGCGTCCGCGTCACCATCGACCCGTCGGGGCAGGAAGTGGCGATCATCTCGAACGGCGGCTTCTTCGGCGAGATGTCGATGCTCACCGGCGACCCGCGCACGGCGACGGTGACCGCCATCGACGACGCCGTGCTGCTCGAGATCACCGCCGACCGCTTCCGTGAGCTGGCGATTCGCCGCGGTGACCTCGTCGAGCAGGTGAGCGCCGCGGTCTCGGCGCGCCGTCAGGGCCTCGAAGACGTCAGAGCCGCCGCCGCAGGGGCGCGGTCAGCGGCTCCGGCGCCGCAGTCGCTGCTCACCCGCATCAAGGCCTTCCTCAACCTCTAGCGTCGGCGCCGGCGCTGGCCGTCGTCGAAGCCGGCGCGATAGGCGCGCTCGAAGGCGTTGCGGTAGGCGTCCTGATACAAGGCCTTCGACCCATAATCGCGCCGGTAGCCACGGTCGCCGTCACGGTAGCGGCCGTGCCGACGGACGTCGAAGCGGTCGCCGTCGCGACCGTCGTCGAGGCCGCGCTCGTAGCCGTCGTCGGCGCCGTGGCGCTGTGCCACGCCGACGACGGCGCGTCCACTCGCGGTCGTTCCACGGGCCACCACCGCTCCGAGCGCCCGCTGCCGCCCGACGAGGGCCGGCGTCCCGACGAGTAGAAACCATCGCGATAACCCGCCGATGAAGCCGCCGCGATACTGCTCGCGGTAGTCGTCGCGGCGTCCGTCGCGTGACTGGTAGCCGGTGTCGGCACTGCGATAGTCGCGGTGACGCTGGTATTCGTAGCGGCGGCCGTCGCGGGCGTCGTCGTGACCGGCGCGGACCCCGTCGCGGTAGCCCTCGGTGTGGGCGCCGTTGGCCGCGCCACCCCATTGGGCCTGCGCCGGCGCGACGCTGAGCGTCAGCGCGGTGAGAGCGGCGAGCGTGACACGAACGGACAGCGCGGTCATGGGCGGTCTCCGGCGGGCTGGCGCCCCGGGGACTGCACCGACCATGCCAGACCCTGGGCCGCGGCCCCGGACCCGGAGTATGCCGGAAACGCGCTCGATGCGCGACGAGCGGTGCCCCGCTGGCCTGCGCCGAGGCCGTCACTGTGCGGTGACGAGGACGCCGCGCGTCCGCGCCAGCGGCCCCAGGCTCAGAGCACCAGCTCGGTGCCGGTGCCGGCCGCCACGGCGCGGCGGTAGACGAATCGGCCGCGGCCGACGTCCTCGACGGCCAGCCCCAGCGACTTGAAGATGGTGATGTCGTCGGGCGACTGGCGCGCCACCAGCGTGCCGCCGCACGACCTCGCCGAGCTCCCCCAGGACGTGCGCCGCCGTGAAACGGCCCTCGGCGATGGCCAGGGCGACGTCGCCGGATTCGACCAGCGCCGCGGCGCGGGAGTCGACCACCAGCCGGCTGCGCGCCACCAACGCCGGGTCCATCTCGCGCTGGTCGGGCCGGCACGCGCCGATGGCCATGACGTGCGCGCCTGGTGTCACCCACGCGCTGTCGAGCACCGGCGTCGGCGAGGCCGTGACGACGACGATGAGATCGGCGCCGCGTACCGCGGCTTCGGCGGTGGGCGCCGCCGAGACGGCCGCGACGCTGTGCGGCTGCGCCTCGGCGACGAAGCGCTCGCGGCTCGCAGCGCGCGGACTCCACACCCGCACCTGGCGCAGCGGCCGCACCAGCGCCAGCATCTCGAGATGGCTGCGCGCCTGCACGCCCGACCCCAGAATCGCCACGATGGCGGCGTCGGGCCGTGCCATGTGTCGCGCCGACACGGCCGATACGGCGGCCGTGCGGGCCTCGGTGATGTAGCGACCGTCCATCAGCGCGATGAGCGCACCGGTGTCCGGATCGAGCAGCAGAATCGTCGCCATGTGCGACGGCAGGCCACGCTTGTGGTTGTCACCGAACACGGTGACGATCTTGGCGCCGAGCTGTGGCGGCGCGGCTACGTAGGCCGGCATCAGGCCGAAGAAGGCTTTCTGCGGCCCCACCGACAGCACCGTGCGCAGCGGCTGCAGCACTTCGCCGGCCGAAAATTTCGTCAGCGCCGTGCCCATGGCGTCGATCAGATCGGCCGCCGGCAACAGCGAGGCGACGTCGGCTTCAGTGAGCAGGCGGAACCGCTGCGACATGCCGCATGGTCGCACACTCGAGGCGGCGCCGCCGAGCCGGCCCGGGCCAGGCCACGACGCCTACGCCGACGCCGCGCGGTGCCTGGCGGCATGGGCCGCCGCGGTGCGGATGGTGCTGGTGTGGATGCGCACGATGTCCTCGATGTCGGGCGCGTAGCCACCACTCATCACCACTGCCACCGGGATGCCGGCGGCGTGGCAGGTGTCGAAGACCAAGGCATCGCGGGCGGCCAGGCCGTCGAATGACAGGCCGAGTCGGCCGAGGCGATCGCCGACGAACGGATCGGCACCGGCGAGGTAGAACACCAGCGCCGGCCGATGAGCCTCGAGCATGCCGGGCAGGTGCTGGTCGAGCAGCGCCAGATACTCGTCGTCACCGGTCCCGTCGGCGAGCTCGACGTCGAGATCACTCGTCTCCTTGCGGAAGGGGTAGTTCTTGGCACCGTGCATCGAGAAGGTGAACACCGAGGGATCGTGCCGGAAGATGGCCGCCGTGCCGTTGCCCTGATGCACGTCGCAGTCGACCACGGCCAACCGTGGTCCGCCGCCCTCGCGCTGCAGCACCCGCGCCGCCACGGCCACGTCGTTGAAGACGCAGTAGCCCTCGCCGCGATCCTCGAACGCGTGGTGGGTGCCACCGGCGAGGTTGGCGGCCGCGCCATCGACCAGCGCCGCGCGGGCGGCGGCGACGGTCGCCCCCGCCGATCGGCGAGAGCGCTCGACCATCTCCGGCGACCACGGGAAGCCGATGCGACGCTGCATCTCAGGTGGCAGCGTGCCGGTGCGTACCGCGTCGATGTAGGCGGCGGCGTGGGCCAGCCGCAACTGGTCCCAGCTGGCTGCGGGCGCTTCGGTGACGTCGGCGGCGTCGAGAATTCCTTCGGCCAGCACCCGCTCCCGCAGGCGTTGATACTTCGCCATCGGAAAGCGATGCCCCTCGGGCAGCGGCAGCACGAAGTGGTCGGAGTAGAAGGCTTTCATCGCGACGCGCGGACAGGGTGATCGTATCGCGCGTGCCAAGCGGGCGGGGGTGTGCTACGGTCCGGCGGTGCTCGCCGACCGGGTCGTGATCGCGCCGAAAGAACGGCGCCAGGCGGTGCTCGACGTGGTTCGCGGCGCGCGGCGCCGGCTCGGCCTGACCATCTTCCGTTGCAACGATGAGGCGATCCTCGACGAAATCCGTCGCGCCATCGATCGCGGCGTCGAGGTCGACGTGCTCCTGACCCGCCGCGCCAGCGGCTGGCGCCGCCGCCTCGACGTGCTGCACGATGACCTGATGCGGATGGGCGCCCACGTGACGCGCCACGGCCCGCGCGCCACCAAGCACCACGCCAAGTACATCGTCGCCGACAGCGGACCGCTGCTGGTGGCATCGTTCAACCTGACCCGCAGATGTCCGACGCGGACCTGTGACTTCGGGGTCGTGACCTGGGACCCCGCCGCCGTCACCGATGCGTGGCGGCTGTTCGAGGCTGATGTGGCACGACGGGTGCTGCCGGACGTCGCTGGCGCGCACACCCGCCTGGTGGTCGGGCCGGAGTGGGCGGCGACTGCGGTACGCGCCCTGCTGGCCACGGCCACGCGCCGGATCGCCATCATCGACCACAAGCTCGATGAGCCGCGGGTACGCCGATCCTGGCGCGGAAGGTCCGCGAAGGTGTCGAAGTCGTGCATCTCGCCACCCGCACGGTGGGCGACCTCGACGCGCACGGCACGCTGACCATCGTCGATCAGCGCGTGGCGCTGGTCGGCAGCCTGGCGCTGTCGGCCACCAGCCTGAGCCTGCGGCGAGAACTGCGTCTGCTGGTGCAGGCGCCGGCTGCGGTCCGTCGCCTCGACGCCTTCTTCGCGGCCGCGCTGCGGGCCGTCGGCTAGCGCCGGTGGCCTCCAGCTGCGAGAATGGCGCTGCGCATGATCGATCAGATCGCACCATCGACGCTCACACGGCCGGTGAACCGCTGCGCCTCGTCGTCGACGGGATCGCCGTGTCCGGACGGCGCGACCATGCTGGCGCGGCGGGAGTGGGCCGGAAGCATCGACCACCTGCGCCGTTCGATCATGCTCGAGCCGCGTGGTCACGCCGACATGTACGGCGCGCTGCTCACCGAGCCGGTAACGCCCAGGGCGCATGCCGGCGTGTTGTTCATGCACAACGAGGGCTGGAGCACGATGTGCGGGCCATGGCGTGATTGCCGTGACGACAATCGCCATCGAGCGTGGCCTGATGTGGGACGCCACCGCCGCACCGGCGACACCGTCACGATGGTGCTCGACGTGCCGGCCGGTCCGGTCACGGCGCGCGCGACCACGGTGCAGGTCGATGGCCGCACGCGGGTCAGCGAGGTGGCGTTCCGCAACCCGCCTCGTTCGTGCTGGCGCCCGGCGTGCCGGTGTCGCTCGGCGGCCGCAGTTCACTGTCGACGTGTCGTTCGGGGGCGCCTTCTACGCCATCGTCGACGCCGAAGCGCCGGCTGTCGATCGACATCGCCAGGCTGCCGGACCTGCGCCGCACCGGCATGGCGATCGCACGCGACGTGGAGCGGCTGGTGAAGGTGGTGCACCCGCTCGAGCCCGGACTGGCCGGCATCTACGGCACCATCTTCACCGCCCCGGCGCAGACCGCCGGCGCGCACCTGCGCAACGTCACGACTTCGCGGATGCCGAGGTGGATCGCTTCACCGTGCGGCAGCGGCACGGCCGCGGTGATGGCGGTGCTCGACGAGATGGGCGTGCTGTCGAGCGGCGACGGCACGTTCGTGCACGAGAGCCTGATCGGCACGTTGTTCCGCGGCACCGTCGCCGCGCGTCAACGTGTCGGCGACGATGCCGCCATCGTGCCTGATCGCCGGCAGCGCCTGGACACCGGCGAACACGCTTCCTGATCGACGGTGACGACCCGCTGCGCGCTGGCTTCCGGCTCTGAGGCCGGCGGCTACTTGGTGGGGGCGGCAGCGCCGAGCGCGCACCAGTTGGCGAAGTCGATCGGCCGGCGAAGGCGTGCAGTTGCTTCATGTCGGTGAGGCGGTCGCCTTCGACCGAGACGACAGGAACCGCTTGGCGACGACCAGGTTCAGTTCGCCGTCCTTGCGCGACTCGTTCCACTTCTCGAAGCCCTGGTGACCTGCCACGGTGGTTGACTTCTCGTAGCCGATGTCGTTTCCTTCTCGTAGCCGGCCGTGACGAACATCGCCGACGGCAGAACGAGGATCTGGTTCGGAAGGCGGATCGACGATCTGACCTCGACGACCTGTTCGCCGTCCTGTAACGCGCTTCGGCCTGCGAGAAGTTGCCACTGTGCGGTACGATCCGCTGACCCTTCGGCTTGTCCATGGTCCAGCCAGACACGGCCGGGAAGGCGGTCTGCAAGTCGCGGAAGCTGACCGCTCCGCGGCCTTGCCGCCATTGGCGCCGCCCATCGACTGAGCCATGCCCTGCATCGCCCTGGCGAAGTTCTCCATGCCCTGGCCGCCCGAGCGGCGGCCGGCGCGGCCTGCTGCACGGCGGCATGGCGGCGGCCTCGCCGGCCTGGCCATCTCTTCGCCGGCCTTCGCCATGCTGGCGGCGCCGATTCAGGCGTCGGCCGCTTTCTCTTCCGCGACTTGCCGCATGCCACCGACAACGTCGCCGTCAGCCCGCCGATCGCGACCGCGAACCCGTGGCACCGACGGAGCCGATCCTCCGGTGCCGCCAGGGCGCGACCGTCACGGATGAGAGCGCAGACCCTGCGGCACTCCTAAGCCAACCGTGATCCGCCGTGCCGTTCGACGACCCGCGGTGAGGGCCGCTAAGCCGATGCCATTGGCCGATTGCGACCACATGCAGAGTCTCGACGCCTGGACGCGCCGCCTCGCGCGCGTCCTCGTTCCCGGCCGCCCTCTCCGTGGTGCTGGCGTCGTTCACGCCGGCCTCGGCGGCCCCGGCCAGTGCCCCGACGAATCCTTATGGCCGGCTCGCTCTCGCGCCTGAAGGCCGGCAACGAAGCGCTTCGTGCGCGGCGGTGAGCAGTGACATGACGGCCCGGGCGCCGGGTGCGGGGCCGAGGCGCCGTTCGCGATGGTGCTGTCGTGCGCCGACGCCCGCCTGCGCGCCCGAGCCGATTTCGGCGCCGGCCTGGGCGACCTCTACACCGTGCGCTCGCTCGGCGCGGTGGTCGACCGCTCCGTGCTCGCCAGTCTCGAAATTCGCCGTTCACACCTGGCAGGTGCCGACGCTGGTCATCTGGGCATGAGTCGTGCGCCGCGGTGAAGGCGGCGCACGCCGACACGCCGCCCTCGACCAGCGCGAACCTCGCGTCTTCTCTACCAGGGCAATCGCCGCGGGCAGCCGCGGCGACGCGCCAGCAGCAGGAACTGCGCGGCGCGATCTCGCCAACGTCGAAGAGGTCATCAACGACGAGCTCGCCGGCAGCGAACTGCTGCGCGACGCGGTAGTGGGCGGTCGCCTCGAGGTGGTCGGGCGCGGATGACTACGAAACCACCTCGGGCAGCCCGTCGATGTTCTCGGATCCGGTGAGCGCGGCGACTGCCGCCCGGCAAATAGCGATGGCCGTCACGCATCTCGTCGTGGCGCGCTGCTGGCTGTCGCCGTCGAGGCGCCAGCGCAGAGCCACGAGCCGACGCCGCCGGCCAGGGGCGTCAGCCGAAGCGCATGGCACGGTGGCGACGGGTCACCAGGCCGCACCGGCCGCTGGTCATGGTGCTGGAGCGCGACCAGCGCCGCCGTGGCGCCGCGCAAGGTGCCGACGGTGTCGCGGTCGCGCCGCTGCCGAGACCGCCGGCTGCGGCCGCGGGCACGGACGACGACTCGGCCGAGCCACACGTCACGGTGCCGAGGGGCGACGAAGGCGGCGGCTGGATATTCGCGACCGGTGCCCGTGGCCGCATACAGACGGCGGACACGGTGGTGGCGCCGTGCGCCGGAACCGGTCGTGTCGGGCATGGTGGCGCCCATGAAGCGAGCCTCGGCGCCCGCCGTCGTGGCGACCGCGCCGATTGGCGATCGCAACGCCGGGGCAGCAGCGGTCGGCGCAGCAGCGGCCAGGCGCGATACGTCGCGCCCGGCCAGGCTCAGCGCGTCCACGAGCGCCTGCGGGTGGCCCTGGCGGAGGCCCACCTCGAGGGCCGGATCGATGGTCCTGGGCGGCCCGGCCATGCGCCGTTGGCGGCGGCGGTGCCGACCAGCCCGGCGCCTCGGCGCCCGCGCGGATCACGCTGACCTGG
Source organism: uncultured Acidobacteriota bacterium (assembly GCA_963834325.1). Taxonomy (GTDB): domain Bacteria; phylum Acidobacteriota; class Vicinamibacteria; order Vicinamibacterales; family UBA2999; genus CADEFD01. The sequence continues at coordinate 6,623 of CAWIBL010000005.1, read as the reverse complement.
CCGGGACTGCGCCGCGCGTGACCTGGCCGGCGCCCGGCCGGGTCTCGATGCGCTGGCCCGAGGCCGGGGTCGAGGCCCGGCGCTGGTGCCGGCCGAGCCGCTGACGCTGGTCGTGCCGCAAGAACTGACGTGATTGGTGAAGACCGGCCATCACTTCGATCGGTGTCCGAGCCGCTGCTGCGCCCGCTCTGGCGCGACACGGAGTCCGGCCTCTAGTCGTGTCGTGCTCCGTCGGGCCCTCACGGCAGGACATTCCGCCAACGTCAGGACGGGCCTGATGCCACGCCTGTCGTCTCGTCTCCTCGGCCTGACGCTGCCGTCGCGACGGCCGCGACAATGGCCGCCCAGTCGTCGCCGGCGACTCTCGGCGGCGCGCTGCCGGCGCTCTTTCGAGCCGACAACTGGTGGAACCAGGACATCAGCCAGGCGCCACTGGCGCCGCAGTCGGCGGCGCTCATCAGCTTCATCAACAACGGCGGCACGCGCCGGCTCCATCCGGATTTCGGCGGCGTTGCCGGCCCGGGCGCGAGCTACGGCATCCGCTACGTCACGGTCCGTGGCGACCGCCCCGAGCGCAGGTTGAGTCTACTACGACGATGAGAGCGACGGCGTCGGCGAGCCGTTCTATCCCATTCCCGATCAGGCGATCACGCAGCCCTACTGGATCGAAGGCGGCGCACCCGGCAATCAGGCCCCTGGCGGCGATCGCCACATGCTGATCGTCGATCGAGACCACCGCACACTCTACGAGCTCTACGACCTGAACTGGGACGGCACACGGTGGACGGCCGGCTCGGGCGCGGCGTTCGACCTGCTGACCAACGCCCGCCGCCGCGACGGCTGGACCTCGGCCGACGCCGCCGGTCTGGCCATCCTGCCGGGCCTCGTGAGGTACGACGAGGTCTACGGCCCCGCGAGATCAGCCACGCCTTTCGTGTCACCGTGCGCGCCACCAACAACTACTACGTGTGGCCGGCCTCGCACGTCGCCGGCACCAACGCCGCCGCTCCGCCCAACGGCACGCGCTTGCGGCTCAAGGCGTCGAAGGACCTCTCGGGCTTCCCGCCGGAGATGCAAAAGGTCTTCCGGGCCATGAAACGTCACGGCCTGATCGTCGCCGACAACGGCAGTGACATGTACGTCAGCGGCGCGTTTGATCCGCGCTGGAACAACGACGTGCTCAACCCGGCCTTCCGCAGCCTCAACGCCAGCGACTTCGAGGTCGTGCAACTGGGGTGGCGCAGCGGCACCAGCACCCCGACGCCGCCGCCCACGCCGCCCGGACCGCCGCCGCCCTCGACACCGCCGGCCTGCACGCCGGGCACGCCCGCCGACCTGTGGGCGAGCGTCAGCGGCTACACCGTGCAACTCGGCTGGACGGCACCGGCCGGTGCGCTCGGCCATCTGGTCGACGTCGGCACGGCGTCCGGACAGTCGAACGTGGTCACGTTGCCGGTGGTCATGCCCTCGACCGGATTGGGCGGGACGGTCGGGGCCGGGCGCTACTACGTGCGCGCCCGCGCCGCCATGGCCTGCGGCAGCGGCGCGCCGTCGAACGAAGTGGTGGTCGACGTGCCGTCCGGCTGCGCGTTGCCGACGGCGCCCGGCACGCTCAGTGTCTCGGTCACCGGCCGTAGCGTGGCGCTGGCCTGGGGCGTGGCCGGAAGCGCCGCGTCGTACCTGCTCGAAGCCGGCTCGGCGCCGGGGCTGGCCAATGTGCTGGCCAGCGATGTCGGCAGCGCGCGGGCGACTGGCGGGCCGGTGCCGCCCGGCACCTATTTCGTGCGGATTCGTGGCCGCAGCCGTTGCCGGCAGCTGGGCCCGGCATCGAACGAAGCGGTCATCGTCGTGCGCTGAGGGCGGGCGGGATGGCCTCGGCGTAGCGGAGCCACGACGGGGCGCTGGCGGTGGTGCTGCACAGAATCAGCCCGTCGATCCGTCCGCAGCTCACGTCGGCGGCATCCGCGGCCAGCAGGGAGTGCTGCGCTTCGGTCATCAGGTAGATCGACGACGGCTCCAGGCGTCCGGCACCGAGGTCTTCGAGCAGACCCCGGCAATAGCGCGCCCGCGCGATCTCCGAGCCACGCGACAAGGTGCCGGTGTTGACGGTCAGGTCGTGGCGCGTGCCGAACCACAACGCTGCCTCACTGCCGATCGACGACGGCCCGCACTGCGGCGGCGGCGCCAGCACCAGATGCCGATAGTGCCGCGCGATCACCGGCCAGCGGGTCGAGATGAATGGGTTGCTCCAGGTATGAAAGCTTTCGGCATGCGCCGTGGCGCGGCGGTCGGCGAGAAAGTCGGTGAGGTCGTAGAGCTGCACGCCGATGGCGGCCAGCAGCACCACGCTGGCGACTCGCGGTGTGGCGCGCCGCAACAGCACCGCGCCCGTCCACACCAGCAGCACATAGGTGAGCGGCCACAGGAAGCGGCCGGTGGAACGGAACAGCGACAGCGGCGCCGCCCATGGCCCGGTGAGATCGACGACGACGTAGCTGCCGAGGGTCACTCGCGGGCTGAGCGCCACGGCCGCCAGGGCCAGGCTCATGACCGGCACGGTCCACGGAAACACCGCCGGTAGTGCCGCCGCGCGGCCGGCGCGTCGTGCGGTCAGCGTCCACACGACGGCGATGGCGATCAGCAGCAGCACGCCGGCGCCGTAGTAGTGCGTGCCCTCGAGCAACTGGCCGTCACCGGCGGTTGGCCAGTCGGGCATCAACCGCGACCAGCCGTAGGGCGAGATCGGCCCGAGCAGGTTGGTCGAGAAGATGCCGAGGCCGCCGGCGCTCAGGCCATCGGTGCCGCCGAGGTTGAACATCCCCGACAGCCACCAGCCGGTGACCATCGCCACCGCCGCCGCGCTCAGGGCCACGCCGCGCACCACGTAGGGCCCGGCGCCCGGGCCCAGCGCGATCGCCCCGAGCAGCGCCGCGACCATGGCCGCGAGATAGGGCTCGATCATGCCGGCGAGCAGACCCAGTGCCGCCCACTCGGGCCAGCGGCACCGACTCTCGCCGGCGCGCGTCGCCAGCAGCAGGCACCACAGCAGCAGCCAGTGCGACATCAGCGCGGCATGGGCCACGCGCCACAGCAGCATCGGCAGCAGCACGAACAGCGCCGCCAGCAGCAGCCGCGGCAGCAGATGCGGGGTGAAGCGGCCGGCGAGCCGCGCGCCGAGCGCCCCCTGCAGCGCGAAACACAGCCGTTCCCAGGCGCCGAGATACTGGAAGTCGTCGGGCAGCCAGGCCGAGAACGGCTTCAGCAGGTAGGCCATCAGCGGCAGCGAGTCGGTGAGTCCGACGGCGGTGCCAATCGGCGCGTTGTAGCCGTGGACGGTGCCGGGCGGCCATTGCCACGGCTCGAGGCGGAAGTAGGTCCAGCCGAAGTAGTGGGTCGCCCAGTCGAGCTTCATGATCCAGCCGATGCTGGTCGGATCGACGAAGCGCAGCCCGACGAGATAGAGGAAGAAGGCGCCGCCGATCAGGCCGCCGGCGAGCAGGCCTGGACCCGACGTGGACGGCCCGGCGGGCGCGTCACCAGCCGATGGCCAGGCCGTCCTTGCGCGGATCGGATCCGCCCATGAGCGCGCCGCTCTGCCGGATCGATGAGCACGGCCTGGTAGCCGCCCACTGGCCGCGGCCGTCACTGAGACGTGGCCGCGGCCCTTCGAGCGCTGGCCCGCACCGCATCGTGCGATGCCGCTCTCGAGCGCCAGACGGTCTCGCCGGTGTGCGCGCATGCGCGCCGCATCGCCGGCGGCCTGCACGTGCATGCCGAAGTCGACGAAGTTCATCACCATCTGCGCGTGCGCCTGGGCCTGGTTGTCGCCGCCCATCACGCCGAACGCCACCCACGGCCGGCCGTTCTTCAGCAGCATCGCCGGCACCAGCGTGTGCAGCGGCCGCTTGCGCGGGCCGATCTGATTGGGATGGCCGGGCGCGAGCGTGAAGCCCGAGCCACGGTTGTGCAGCGTGATGCCGGTGTCGCCGGCGACGATGCCGGCGCCGAAGCTGCCGAACAGCGACTGGATGAACGAGACCACGTTGCCCTCACCGTCGGCGGCGCTGAGGTAGATGGTGTCGCCGCGATCGCGGCCGGCGAAGTCGGCAGCCGCCACGGCGCCGACGGGCGGCGCCACCGGCTGCGTAGATGCCGGCCTTGGTCAGGTCGATCTCGGCCCGCCGGGCCGCCGCGTACTCCTTCGAGAGCAGCGTCGCCAGGACGTCCTCGGGCACGAACGCCCGGTCGGCCAGCCAGGCGCCGCGGTCGGCGAAGGCAATCTTCTTCGCCTCAGCTCACCACGTGGAGGTAGTCGGCGAGTTGTGGCCCATGCGCCGCGATGTCGAAGCCTTCGAGGATGTTGAGCATCTCGAGGGCGACGACGCCCTGCGTGCTCGGCGGCATCTCGTGCACGTCGACGCCGCGGTAGCTGGTGCTGATCGTCTCGACCCAGTCGCGGTGTGGTCGGCGAGATCCTGCCGCGGTCAGCAGCCCGTCGCGCGCGCCATGTCGGCGGCGATGGCTGCGCGATCGGGCCGGTGTAGAACGCCGCCGCGCCGTCGCGCGCCAGCAGTTCGAGGCTGTGCGGCCAGGCGCGGGTTGGCGAAGACTGTCGCCCATCACCGGCGCCGTGCCGTCGGGCAGGAAGGTGCGGGCCGCGGCCGGAGTCGAGCGGCCAGCCGCTCGGCCGAGCGCCTGCCATTCGGCCGCCATCAGTTCGGCCACCGGAAAGCCGTCCGCGGGCGAAAGCGATGGCCGGAGCGAGCGCGTCGGCCATCGATCATCGTGCCGAAGCGAGAGAGCAGCGCGTCCCAGCCGCTGACGACGCCGGGGACGTCGACGGGCAACGGGCCGCTGGCCGGCATCCGGTGAGGCCGCGCGACAGGCGAACTCTGCCGGGCGTGGCCGCGGCGGCTGATCGGCCGCTGGCGTCGAGTCCGTGCAGCCGCCTGGACGTCGCGTCGTAGACGAGCGCGAAGAGATCGCCGCCGATGCCGTTCATCGACGGCTCGACGACCGCGAGCACGGCGGCGGCGGTGACCGCGGCGTCGACGGCGTTGCCGCCCGACTGCAGCACCTGCAGGCCGGCGGCCGAGGCCAGCGACTGGCTGGTGGCGATCATGCCGCGCGGCCCGACGGCCGGTGAGCGCGTGGCGAAGAGATTGCCGCGCCGGATGGGCGGTCTGGCCATGGGAACGTGGGATTCATGGCACTCGCCACCTCCCATCGAGACCCCGCTGTCGCGGACACTGCCGTCCAACGGTGTGATGTCGGTCGCACATCGCATCGTCCGTTACGGCGGAAAGGAGTTCACTCTCATGTTCCGCGTGCTCGACTGGAATTTCTCCGGCACCGCCGAGCCCGTGGTGGCGAGCCTGCTGCTCGCGACCCTGGTGCTCTCGATCGTGCTGCTCTGTCCGCAAGAAACCGAGCCGATCTGCCGCGCCTGGCACGCTCCACCTGACGGTGGCGTGGCCAGGCGTTTCGTCGTACAGGGTCAGCGAGCGGCGGAGGGGGCGTCGGCGTCGGCGGCGTAGCTCTTGCGAGCCCGGATCGTGACCCCGGGCGCTTCACGCGCACGTCGAGCTTGTGCACCTTGCCGTCGAGACCGTCGGGGACGAAGGCCAGCAGGTACTGGCTGCGCAGTTCCTGCGAGACCCGCGTGAAGGTCGAGGCCAGCAGGTCGCTCTTCTGCAGCTCGAAGTGGCCGCCGCCGGTCTCATCGGCGATGCGTCGCAGGATTCGGTCGGGCCGCGTCTGCACCTGGCGCACGCCGTTGAAGTAGTTCACCGAGAGGCCGATGCGTGTAGACCATCACCTCTTCGTCGCGGGCGCGGGCCTGGGCGTCCCGAACGCGTACCGGCTGCCGGTGTCGTCGCCGTCGGTGAAGAGCAGCACGACGCGGCGGCCGTCGACGCCCTTCAGCGCGTCGAGGCTGAACGACAGCCCGTCCCACAGCCGCGTGGCGTTGCCGAACTGCAGGTCGTCGAGCGCGGCGATCAGCGTCGTCGCGATCGTTGGAGAACTCGCCCGACGAGCTGCAGCTTGTCGTTGAACGCGCCGACCTGGGCGCGGTCGACCGGCAGCAGCCGCAGCAGGAACTGCTCGGCGGCCTGGTTGAGCAGCTTGAGGTGCTCGGTCATGCTCGCGCTGGTGTCGAGCATCACGACCGCGGTGAACGGCTGCGGTTCGTTCGAGAACGACGTCATCGTCACCGGCTTGCCGTTGTCGAGAATCTCGAAGTCGGTCTGCTCCAGATCGGCGACCAGGCGGCCGGCCGTCGACCGCCGTGGCGTAGACCGGCACGGTGCGGACCCCGGATTCGGAACGTGGGCTGCCCGGTTGGCGAGTGCGGCCACCGCGCCGCAGACGAGCGAGAAGAGCGGCAAGGGGGCGAGTCATCACCCCCAGAGCGTAGCAACGACCGTTCCACCGGGCAATCTCCCATCTTGCCGCCGACGGACGAGGGGTACGGCGCGCGACTGTCCGTGATGGCGGCGCTGCGCTGCGCTCGATGCATTTAGATCGAGGCACGCCGTGACCGCACCGACCTTCGCCGGACTGTGCGCGATGTGCTGTCACGCGCGACGGGTCGAGGCCGCGCGCTCCACCACAATGCGTTC
>CAWIBL010000004.1:0-7191 GCA_963834325.1 uncultured Acidobacteriota bacterium | reverse complement strand
GACCGCCGTCGCGCAGCGGCCGGCCACGACGCGCAAAATCGGCTCGACCATGGGTCTGGCACGGCTGCCGCGACGCGCGCCGGCACCGCCGCCCCACTGACATCCGGCGACATGGAACCCATGCGCTTCATGCTAGGATTCGCGCCATAACGCAGCAATCGCCGGGGAAAGATGACCAGACTGCTCACTGTGTCGGGAGCCGTGCTGTGCGTGGCGATGGTCCACGCGCAAGGCCCGACGGCTGCCGCCCCGCCGCCGGCCGAGCCGTTCGCCACAATCGACTCGCAGAAGGCTTTCGTGGCCGCCAACTGCGCCAGCTGCCACAACAGCCGCGTCAAGGCCGGCGATTACGACTGGGGCGCGATCGATCTCGCCCAACCCGCCGAGCACGCCGAGCCTCTCGAAAAAGCCATCCTCAAGCTGCGTGCCGGCCTGATGCCCCCGCCGGGGCCGCGCCGCCCCTCGGACGAGACCCTGCAGGCCTTTGCCTCGGTGCTCGAGGCGCGGGTCGATCACGCCGCCGCGAGCACTCCCCGGCCGGGGCGGCCCAGAACTGCACCGCATGAACCGCGCCGAGTACGCGCAACGCGGTGCGCGATCTGCTCGGCGTCGAGGCCGACGTCTCGCGCCTGCTGCCGGCCGACGAGATGAGCCGCGGCTACGCCAACATGTCCGATGTCCTCAAGACCTCGGAGTCGCTCATCGAGGGCTACGTGCGCGCCGCCAGCCGCATCAGCCGCCTGGCGATGGGCGATCCCACGGCCAGCCGCGGCGTGGCCACCTACACCTTGCCACGCGTCGTCTCGCAGCTGCGCCACGTCGAGGGCACGCCGTTCGGCACGCGCGGCGGCATCTCGGTCGTCCACAACTTCCCGGCCGACGGCGAGTACGTCTTCCGCATGAGCTTTTACTACTCGGGGCTGGCCGTGCTGTACGGCCAGCACGAGCTGCAGGGCCCGCAGCAGATCGAGGTGTCGATCGACGGCGAGCCGGCGGCGCTCCTCGACATCCCGCCCAGGCTCAAGCTCACCACCGACCTGCGCACGGCCAAGATCAGGGTGAAGGCCGGTCCGCAACGCATCTCGGCGGCCTTCATCCAGAAGGCCGACGGCCCGGTGGATGACGTCGTGCAGCCGCCCGAGCAAAGCCTGGTCGATGTCAGCAACGCCAACGTGCCTGGCATCACCGCGTTGCCGCACCTGCGCGACCTGGCCATCGACGGCCCGCACTCCGTCGTCGGCCTCACCGAGACCGCGGCGCGTCGCCGCATCCTCTCGTGCACGCCCAAGAGCGAGCCGACGAGCTGCCCTGCGCCAAGGCCATCATCACCAGGCTGGCGCGTCAGGCCTACCGGCGGCCGGTGAGCGAGAACGACATCCAGGGCCTGGTGCGCATGTATCGCCTGGGCCGCGGCGAGAAGGGCGGCTTCGACGACGGCGTCCGCACCGCCGTGCAGGCCATTCTGGCCAGCCCCGAGTTCGTCTTCCGCTTCGAGCGCCAGCCGGCCGGCGTGGCGCCCAACGCCGTTTACCGCCTGCCGGACCTGGAACTGGCGTCACGCCTCTCGTTCTTCCTGTGGAGCAGCAACCCCGACGACGAACTGGTGAAGCTGGCCACCGCCGCCAAGCTGCGCGACCCGCAGGTGCTCGAACACCAGGTCCGGCGGATGCTCGCCAATCCGCGCGCCGAGGCCCTCTCGACCAACTTCGCGTCCTACTGGCTGCACCTGCAGAACTTGAAGGAGATGCGGCCCGACAGCTATCAGTATCCCGACTTCGACATGAATCTGATGACGTCGATGACGCGCGAAACGCAGCTGTTCTTCGACCACATCGTCCGCGAGAACCGGCCCATCACCGAGCTGCTCACCGCCGACTACACCTTCGTGGACGACCGGCTGGCGCGCCACTACGGTCTGCCCAACGTGCTCGGCCACCGCTTCCGTAAAGTGACGGTGACCGAGAACGACCGCCGCGGCCTGCTGGGCCACGCCAGCGTGCTGACGCTCACGTCATACGCCAACCGCACCTCGCCGGTGCTGCGCGGCAAGTGGGTGATGGACGTGCTTCTCGGTACGCCGCCGGCCAAGCCGCCGGCCAACATCCCGCCGCTGCAGGAGAACACCGCCGACGTGAAGCACCTGCCGGTGCGCGCGCGGCTCGAGGAGCACCGCAAGAACCCGGCCTGCGCCGCCTGCCACCGGGCCATGGACCCGATCGGGTTCGCGCTCGAGAACTACGACGTAGTCGGCCTGTGGCGCACCAAGGACAGCGGCGAGCCCATTGACGCGTCGGGCACGCTCGGCGACGGCACGCCGGTGAGCGGACCGGCCAGCCTGCGCGAGGCGCTGCTGCGCCGCTCGAGCTTGTTCGAGCGCAAATTCACCCAGGACCTGCTGATGTACGGACTGGGCCGGGTCATCCAGCCCTATGACATGCCGGCCGTGCGTGCCATCCAGCGCGAGGCCGCGGCCTCGGGCGGACGCTTTGCGGCGATCGTGCTCGGCATCGTGAAGAGCGTGCCGTTCCAGATGCGCCAGGCCGACGACCTCCCGACGGCTACCGACTCGGCCGACAGACCGCCCGTTCACTGACGCACCGCCGCCGTGGCCGTCATCCGGAGAAGCTGATGTACATCACCAAGAAGCACCTGTCGCGACGCACCGTCCTGCAGGGCATGGGCGCCACCGTCGCGCTGCCCTTCCTCGACGCGATGGTGTCGGCGCAGACGCCGCTGGCCAGGACCGCGGCCAGTCCGAAGAGCCGTCTGGCGGCCATCGAGATGGTGCATGGCGCCGCCGGCAGCACCATCGACGGGATGGCCAAGCACTACTGGTCGCCGGCCGCGGTGGGAACGGACTTCGAGTTCACGCCGACCCTCAAGTCTCTCGAGCCGTATCGCGACTACCTGACCATCGTCAGCAACACCGACCTCGACAACGCGGCCGCGGCCACGCTGTCGGAGGAAGGCGGCGACCACAACCGCTCGACGGCCGTCTTCCTCACGGCGGCGCGGCCGAAGCTCACCGAAGGTTCCGACGTCCGGGCCGGCGTCTCCCTCGACCAGCTCTACGCGCAGCAGCACGGCCAGGACACGCCCATCCCGTCGATTCAGTTGTGCATCGAGAACGTGGACGGCACCGGCGCGTGCGGCTACGGCTACGCCTGCGTCTACGCCGACACCGTCAGCTGGGCCGCCGCCGACAAACCGCTGCCGATGGAACGCGACCCGCGCACGGTGTTCGAGAAGATGTTCGGCGACGGCGGCACGGTCGAAGAACGGCGCGCCCGCCAGCAGGTCGACCGCAGCATCCTCGACGGCATCGTCCAGGAGATCGGGCGCCTGCGCCGCGGCCTCGGCGCCGGCGACCGCGTGCGGCTGAACAACTACCTCGAGGACGTGCGCGAGGTGGAACAGCGCATCCGCAAGATCGAGCAGTTCAACGCCAGCGGCGAGGAGCGGGCCATTCCCGCGGCGCCGCTGGGTGTCCCCGATTCCTTCAGCGAACACGTCCAGCTGATGTTCGACCTGCAGGCGCTGGCCTTCATGGCCAACATCACCCGCGTGAGCTCGTTCAAGATGGGCCGCGACGCCAGCAACCGGGTCTTCACCGAGAGCGGCATCAACCAGCCGTTCCACTCGCTCTCGCACCACGGCCAGAACCCCGAGACCATCGCCGAGTTCGCCCGGCTGAACGCGTATCACGTCAGCCACGTCGCGCCGTTCCTCGAGAAGCTGAAGAACACGCCCGACGGCGACGGCTCGCTGCTCGACCACACGCTGGTCATTTACGGCAGCCCCATGGGCGACTCGAACATCCACGAACACAAGCGCTGTCCGCTCTTCCTGGCCGGGCACATGAACGGCCTGCTCGGCGGCAACCAGCACCTCAGTTACGAGCCCGGGACGCCGATGGCCAATGTCTGGCTGACGCTGGCGCACAAGCTGGGCGTCGAGGTCGAGCAGATCGGCGACAGCACCGGCTACGTCAGCGGTCTTTAAGGGAGCAGCCCGCATGTCCTTCACCCACTCGCTGCGCGGCCTGTGCCTGACGGCGGCCGTGTCCGCGTCCTTTGCCGGTGTGTCCGCCCCCGTCGCTTCCGCACAGACGCAGAAAGACACGCGCCTGGCCGCGGCCGTCATGAACGGCGATCGGGCCGCCGTGAAGGCCCTGCTGGCGCAGAAGGCCGACGTGAACGCGCCCATGGGCGACGGCATGACGGCGCTGCATTGGGCCGCCTTCAAGGACGACCTCGAGACGGTGACGGCGCTGCTGGCGGCCGGCGCGGCGGCCAGCCCGCTGACGCGCATCGGCGGCATCTCGCCCCTCCTGATGGCGGCGACCAACGGCAACGCGCCGATGCTCGACGCCCTCATCGCGGCCGGCGCCACGCCGTCGGCGGCCAAGAGCAACGGCACGACCGCGCTCATGCTGGCCGCTGCCGCCGGCGGCACCGACGCGGTGGCGCTGCTCGTCGCGCGCGGCGCCGATGTGCACGCCGTGGAGGCGCAGAATCAGCAGACGGCGGTGATGTTTGCCGCGGCCGAGAACCGCGCCGGCGCCATCGCCGCGCTGGCCGCGCGTGGCGCCGACCTCGACGCCACGTCGAAGGTCATCGACCTGGCCGGCAAGCCGCGCTACGACGACGACGGGAACCTCATTCCGCCGCCGTCGCCGGCGCAGATGGCCCGCTCGGGCCGCGGGCCCCTGAGCGGGATGGGAGGGTTGACGGCGCTGCACTACGCCGCGCGCCAGGGTCACGCCGAGGCAGTGAAGGCGCTCGTCGAGGCCGGCGCCAACGTCAACCGGATCAGCGCCAGCGACAAGACCAGCCCGCTGCTGATTGCCATCAGCAACGGCCACTTCGACATCGGCCATTACCTGCTCGACCACGGCGCCGATCCCAACCTGTCGGACGAATCGGGTCTGGCGCCGCTCTACGCCACGGTGGATGCCGAATGGGCGCCGCTCGGATGGGCCCCGAATCCCCTGACCGGCCAGGAGAAGACCACCCACGCCGAGCTCATGGCGGCGCTGCTCGCCAAAGGCGCCGATCCGAACCAGCGCCTCATCAAGAAGCTGTGGTTCCGCTCGCTCACCCACGACCAGCACTGGGTCTCGACGGCCGGGGCCACCGCCTTCTGGCGCGCCGCCCAGTCGAGCGACGTGCCGGTCCTGAAGCTGCTCGTCGCTGCCGGCGCCAATCCCAACATCCCCACCATGGAAGGGACGACGCCGCTGATGGCGGCCGCGGGCGTGGGCTGGGGCGCGAACTTCCACCGCAACCTGCACGGCGCGTGGGTCGAGGCCGCCGCCTATTGTCTCGAGGTCGGCATCGACGTCAACGCCGTCGATCGCAACAGTTTCACCGCGGTCCACGGCGCCGCCTATCGCGGCGATATCGAAATGGTGAAGCTCTTGGCCAAACACGGCGCCAAGCTCGACGTGAAGAGCAGGTTCGGCTACCCCACCGACATGGCTAACGGCCCCAAGGTCAACGCCCACCTGCCAATCGAGCAGCCCGAGACGATGGCCCTGCTGCTCAGCCTGGGCGCGCCGGCGCCGGTGATGCCCAAGGCGGGCGAGCCGAAGCCGGCGACGCCCAAGCAGTAGGCCGAGCGTCCCCGGAACGGTGATGGCCCGTCTGCTCGGACTGAGCGTGGCGCTCGTGCTGGGCGCGGCCGTGGCGCGGGCGAGCGCGCCGCCAGCGCCGCCGTCCCGCCCGGCCCGCAGCCGGCCCTGCCGCAGCCGCGCTACGAAGAGAACATCCCGCTCGACCACCCGGCCATCCGCTACCCCGGCGCGGCGTCTGGTGAGTCCGGGGCGGCGCCTGGCGACGTGGTGGGCCGGCTGGCCGCGCGCCTGGCCCGCGGCGAACTGATGCTCGCATCGCGAGACCGCGTCGGCGTGCTGCCGAGCCTGCTGGCCGCCCTCGACATCCGGTCCGACAGCCAGACGCTGGTCTTCTCGAAGACCAGCCTGCAGCACGCCAGCATTTCGCCGCGCCGGCCTCGCGCCGTTTATTTCGGCGACGACGTGGCGGTGGCCGTCGTGCCGCGCACCGGGACGATCGAACTGGCAGCCATCGATCCCACCCACGGCGCGATGTTCTACACCCTCAACGGCGTCAGCCGCCCGGCGCCCTCGATCGTCCGCCGCGATTCCTGCCGGCAGTGCCACCACGGCGTCGCCACGATGGGCGTGCCGGGCTTCTTCATCAGCTCCGTGTTTCCGTCGGTCAGCGGCACGCCCGACCGCGAGGGCGCCATCGTCACCGACCACCGCACCCCCTTTGCCGATCGCTGGGGCGGGTGGTACGTCACCGGCACGCACGGGAGCATGTCCCATCGCGGCAACGCGGTCGCCGCCAATCCCGCCGCGCCGACGGCGCTCGACTCGACCGGCGCCCTGAACCTCACCAGTCTGGCCGGGCGATTCGACCTGGGCGACTACCTGGAGCCGACGAGCAATCTCGTGGCCCTGATGACCTTCGAGCATCAGACGCAGGGCCTGAATCACCTGATTCGTCTGGGCTGGGAGGCCCGCGTCGAGGCCCAGGGCGGTCCGCTGCTGCCCGAGCCACGAACGCCGTTCGACGCCCGGCTCGATCAGGTGGTGCGCTACCTGCTGTTCGTCGACGAGCCGCCGCTGCCGGCGCCGCTGCGCGGGGTGTCGTCGTTCACGCGCACGTTCCCTGAGCGCGGCCCGCGCGACGACCGGGGACGGTCCCTGCGCGACTTCGACTTGCAGCGCCGCTTGTTCCGTTATCCCTTGAGCTTCCTGGTTTACAGTCCCGCGTTCGACGCGCTGCCGAGCGAGGTGCGCGCGCGGCTCTACCGGCGGCTCCACGACGTGTTGACGGGCCACGACCAGCGTCCGGAGTTCGCGGCGCTGCCGGCGGCCGACCGCACCGCGGTCCTCGAGATCCTGCAGGCGACAAAGTCTGACCTGCCGGCCTACTGGCGAGCCAGGACGAAGAAGTGAGCCGGGCCACGTCGAAGCGAGGCAGACGCGCGAGTGATGCACTGGCCACGGCGACGTGTGATACTCTGAAGTTCGCCTCCACCTGTTCGGAGGCCCGACATGATCCGCGTCGATGTCGCGCACGCCCGTCGCCTGACGACGACGGCCAGCCTGGTCGGCGCGCTCGCGTTCCAGCGCGTGTGCCACGCGAGGCCCGCGGGCAGTTC
>CAWIBL010000003.1:0-123718 GCA_963834325.1 uncultured Acidobacteriota bacterium | reverse complement strand
GGGGCTACGACTCCACCACGTTCCCGAGCGGCGACGCCCTGCTGCAGGCGCTGCACGAGGGGTTCGCGCCCGACGTCATCCTGCTGGACGTCTCGATGCCCAAGATGGACGGGCTGCAGACCCTGCGCAGCATCCGCATGGCGCACCCGGCCTCTCACGTGGTGATGCTGTCGGGCGGCAAGGCCCCGGCCACCATCGTCGAGGCGCTGCGCCTCGGCGCGGCCGACTACGTGCTCAAGCCCGGCGATCCCGACGGGGTCGGCGAGATCGCGCTGGAGGCGTCGATCCGCAACGCGCTCGAACGCCAGGCCCTGGCCTCCGAGGTCACGCGCCTGCGCACGCAGATGGACGAGGATCCCGACGGCGTGCAGCCGTGCTGGAGTTCCGGCCGGGCCATGCAAAGCGTGATGACCATGGTCGAGCGCGTGGCCGACAGCGACATCAGCGTGCTGCTGCGCGGCGAGAGCGGCGTCGGCAAGGAGATCATCGCCCGCGAACTGCACCGCCGCTCACCCCGGAAATCGCACGCCTTTGTGAAGGTCAACTGCGCGGCCCTGCCGGCCGACCTGCTCGAGAGCGAGCTCTTCGGGCACGAGCGCGGAGCCTTCACCGGCGCCGCCAACACCCGCATCGGGAAGTTCGAGTTCGCCCACCACGGCACCATCATGCTCGACGAGATCGGCGAGATGCCGCTGGCCCTGCAGGCGAAGATCCTGCACGTGCTGCAGGACCGCGAGTTCACGAAGCTCGGGAGCAACCGCGGCGTCGACGTGGACGTGCGCGTGATTGCCGCCACCAATCGCGACCTCGAGGCGATGATGAGCGCCGGCACCTTCCGGGAGGACCTGTATTACCGGCTCCAGGTGATCGAGATCCGCATTCCGAGCCTGCGCGAGCGCCGCGAAGAGATCCAGCCGCTGGTGGATTACTTCCTGATGAAGTACTCGTCGCTCTATCGCAAGAGCCCGATGCGCCCATCGCTGGTGCTGCAGGAAGCGCTGCAGGGTTACGCCTGGCCGGGCAACGTCCGCGAGCTCGAGAACATGATGAAGCGCCTGGTCGTGCTCCAGGACGAGGCCCACGTGCTCGGCGAGCTCGGCATGGGCCGGGGCGCGCGCGCGCCCCAGGCGGAGTCCGGCGTGTGGCAGGGAGCCGCCCACGCCCGTCACGGCGGCGGCGCGTCGGCCACTGCCGTGGCGCCGCCGCCAGTGCCCGTAGCCGTCGCGGCGGCGCCGCCGCCTCCCGAACCGGTGCCGGCCGCGCCGGTCGAACCGCCCACCGCCGTGAACCTCCACGAGCTGGCGCGGAATGCGGCCATGGCCGCGGAGAAGGAAGCCATCCAGGCGGCGCTCGAACGCTTCCGGTGGAACCGCCGCAAGGCCGCCGCCTTCCTCCAGGTCAGCTACAAGACGCTGCTCAACAAGATGAAGGAGTGCGGCATCACCGAGCCGCGCACCGCCTAGACGGCTTCCCGTTAGATCCGGGCCGGCGGCGGCGGATCGAGAATGGGCGATTCCGACGGCGCCACCATCGGCGGGTGGGTCGACGGTGGGTCGATGCTCGGCTCACGCGTCACGTCGGGGCGGTTCGGGTCGTCGGGCGGCACCACGGGCGCATCCGGCGGCGGGTCCGGCGCGGGCGGCGTCGGCACCACCGGCTCTTCGGCCGGCACCTGCGCCCTGCCGCCGTCGAAGTGTCCGGGTTGGTGTGCGCCGCTGGCCGCTGCTTCGACGGCCGCATCCTGGTCGATTGTCACGCTCTGCCCCATCACGTCCTCCTGCCTCTGCCTTCCGCTCGATTCGCGCCTCGCGTACCGGCGATGGTTGCACTATGCATGCCCGACGCCTCATTCACCACTGCTATTCCGCGACGGCCTCATCTTCGGTAGCACGCTGCTCAGCGCGCGGGGATACGCCGGCCCCAGCCCCGGCTGCGCTGCCGACGATCCTGGAACGCTACGTGCAGTGCGAGACGGCGTGTGGCCGGCCCTCACGGAGCGAACGTCGATGATCGAACTCA
The DNA here is from genome assembly GCA_963834325.1 of uncultured Acidobacteriota bacterium. Lineage (GTDB taxonomy): Bacteria > Acidobacteriota > Vicinamibacteria > Vicinamibacterales > UBA2999 > CADEFD01. The sequence continues at coordinate 121,699 of CAWIBL010000003.1, read as the reverse complement.
CCCATCTTCACGAATCGCTGGTCGGTGAAATTCGCGACTTATACGGGGCCGAGAAGCAACTGCTGAGCACGCTCGCGCGCGTGGCCCCACAGTTGCGCGATGCCGCGGTGCGCGACCTGGCCTCGCGCCTCCTGAACGACACCGGCAATCAGCTGTGGCGTCTCGAGGAAATCTTCACTCTGCTCGACGAAGAGCCCGGCCAGCGGCACAGCCTGGGCATGGCCCGCATCCTCGATACCCGCAAGGAACCGCGGGACCGCGGGCTGGTGTCCTCCGACGCGTGGTTTGCCGCGCAGGCGGGACGAGCCGTGCACTTTCTGGCCGCGGTGCACTCGACCGCCGCGGCCCGGGCGCGAGCCCTCGACTACGACCACGTGGCGCTGCTGCTCCACGAATCTGCCGACGAAGCCCTCACCGCCAATCGCCGGCTCATCACGCTGGCCGCGCCGGCGCCGGGCCCCTCGGTCGCCATGTAGGGCCGCCGCTCATTGCCGCGGCCGGAGCCGGCCGCTGATTCTTCGTATCGCCACACGCTTCCACCACCGTCCCATCGCTATCAGGAGATCGACCATGGCCGAAACCGGAACCCTGCACGACGCCTTCATCGACGAACTGCGCGACGCCTACGACGCCGAAAAGCAGTTGATCAAGGCCCTGCCCAAGATGGCCAAAGCGGCCACCAGCGAAGCGCTGCGCGACGCCTTCGAGAATCACCTGGCCGAAACGCGCGACCAGGTCAGCCGTCTCGAAGAGGTGTTCTCGCTGCTCGACGAGAAGGCGAAGGGCAAGCACTGCGACGGCATCGCCGGCATCATCGAAGAAGGCAAGGCGGTGATGGAGGAGGACTTCGACGAGGCCACGATGGACGCCTGCCTCATCGCCTCGGGTCAGCGCGCTGAGCACTACGAGATGGCCGCCTACGGCACGCTGGTGGCGTGGGCCCGGGCCCTCGGGCACGGCGACGCCGCCGACATCCTCGAGCAGATTCTCGAGGAAGAGAAGGCGGCTGACGAGGCGCTGACGGCACTGGCCGAAGGCGGCATCAACCAGGAGGCGGCCGACCTCGCGGCTCCCGAGGACGACGACCAGGACGAGGACGAGGACGACGAGGCGCCCGCGCCGCCGCCGGCCAAGGGCGCAAAGAGCGCGAAGGGCAACGCGGCCGCAAGCGGCCGCAAGGGCGTCGTCGGCAGCAAAACCGCTCGCCGGTAAGCTCTCATCCGCGCCGGAGGCCAGACTCCGCGCCGTCGACGGAACACCAGGCCGGTTGCCCAAGGGGGCGGCCGGCCTTTTCTTCGTGGCCAGCCAGGAGCCGGTTGTTCGCAGCCAAACCCTGGAGATCCTCCAGAAACGACAAAGAGGCCGGCCGCCTCGCAGGCGACCGGCCTCTTCTGTGTGCGTATCGTCGACCTAGAACCGGACGCGGACGCCGCCCCAGAACTGGTAGTTGTTGTCGATGTCGTCGACCCCATCGAAGAACACGCGGCCCTCGACCAGGAAGTAGGTCGGGAAGCGCGCCGTGTCCCACAGCGGCAGGCCGACGTGCACGAGCGCGCCGGGCGTGAACGTATCGCTCCGAGTCAGGTCCCAGAAGGTGGCGCCGAGACCGACGAAGCCGCGGCCGATCCACTTGTTGGCTTCGATGTCCACGAAGAGCGCGTGCTCGCGGACCTTCTCATCCTTGGAGACCAAGCTGAAGGCCACGCCAGCGGCGCCGGCCAGCTCCCAATCGTTGGAGAAGCGCTTGGCCACACCCAGCTTCACGCCAAGCAGAGGGGAGCACTGGGCGAACTCTTCGTCGGTCTGGAGCAGCGCGTCGTCGTCGAACGGACGCGAGCGGCGTTCCTTGCCGAAGAGGCCGTCAGCGAAGATCGAGACGGGGCGCACTGCGGTCGCGGGCGCGGGCAGCGGCGCCGGAGGAGGCGGCTGCACCGGCTCGGCTGCCGGAGCCGGCGGGGGCGGAGGCGGCGGCGGCGCGGCGACGGGGGCCGGTGCCGGCGGCGGCGGGGGGGCGGCGGCGGCGGCGCGGCGACCGCTTCAGCCTGACGGGGCGCGTCCTGGACCTTCAACAACGACAAGTTGCCGCAGTCCTTGGGAACCACGAACGAATACGTGCGGCCGGCATCGCTCACCGTGAACAGATAGGCCCGGAACGGGGCGCGGCCGCCCCAGCGCACGTTGCGCATGATGGTGGCATCGGCGCGGCCGCCAGGCCGGAACGCCATCCACTGCAGGGTCTCGCCGGGACGCACGTCGCACTCGACCATCGTGCCTTCCTGCGGCGTGGCGTCGTGGCAGGCGGCACCCGGAAACGAGGCGTCCACCGTCGTCAGCGTCGTCATGACCTTGTCGGCCAGGTTCGACAGGCCACCCTCGCCCAGCACGTCGCGCAGGCCAGCGGCCATACGCGGTTCACTGGACATCTTCTTCAGGCTGGCGACGTTGGTGAGCGTCGTGCGGTAGAAGCGGGTGCTGCCGCCGAGGCTCCGCACATCGCGAGCGCCGGTGGGGTCGGCGGCCTGGCGTGCCGTGGCCGGCCGTGGCTTGGCGGCAGAGGTGCCGCCTGGGGTCGCCGGCGCCGGCTGCTGCGCGCTGGCGACCGCTGGGGACACAAGCAGGGCGACCGTGAGCGATCGCACGAACGAGCTTCTCAACACGCGGAACATGTACACCCCCAAATGCTGCCGTCCGCGCCCATGCGCCAACGGTGCGAACCTCTTGGTGCAATCACGGTGCCGCCGCACGACGCGCTTTTCCAGCGACCGGAGTCTGATGTCGGGACCAGGGTGCCACTATTTGGTATCTCAGTGCTCGGTAGGCACCTCGGCCGAGGCGAGGGGCCGTCAGGTGCCCGTACACACCAACGCGGGGCGCGCAATGTGCGCGCCCCGCGTCCGTGCTGACTGTACTGAGCCGAGGCCTAGCGGCCGTCGCGGTCGGCGTCGCCCGGGGCCGCACGTTCGACCCGGTGCCAGCCGTCGCGCACGGCATCCTTGGCCTCGATCCAACCCAGGCGGGAGTTGGCCTTGGCCTTGTCCCAGCCGTGCTCGAGGTCGTTGGCGGTCGAATCCCAGTCGCCCTTGGCGTTGGCCCGCGATTCCCAGCCGTAGCGATAAGCGCTCTGGTAGTCGTCGTAGTTCGAGCCGGCGCGGACGTAGGGACGCGTCTGGTAGTTTTCGCGCCAGTATGCGTCCTCGACCGCGGGGTCGATGGCCGCGGCAATGCCGTGGCCGGTCAGGCCGCCCACGGCCCCGCCGACGGCGGCGCCGACGACCGCGCCCACCGGGCCACCCACCGCCGCGCCGACGGTCATGCCCGCCACCGCGCCGCCGGCCGCGCCCACGCCTTCACCGATCGGATGATCTTTCGACTTTTCGTTGTTCGCCATGGTGTCTCTCTCTCCCAGGAAAGGGGTTTGTCGTGGCGTCGGTCCGACTAGCGGGCCGACACCGTGAGGTCGTTGACGACGCGGTAACCGACGGCCTGCTTGGTGGCGATGTCACCAGCGATGGTCTTCTCGGCCGCGCTCTTCACACTGCCCTTCAGAGTCACCGTCTTGGTCTGATGGTCGGAGTCGACGTTGATGTCGCTGGCGTCGACGCGCGAGTCGGTCGTCAGCGCCATCTTCACGTCCATCGTCTCGACGGCGGCCTCGGCGGCACGGCCGCCCTCCATGACCGCGTTCCCGGTGTCGTTGGCGGCGTCCTTGGTGGCGGCGCCAGCGTCACGCGCGGCTTCTTGCGTAGCCGCTCCGGCATCCCGCGCGTTGTCGGACGCCCTGTCCTGTGCGCGATCGCTGCACGCGGCCGCGAAGACCGCCAGCGCAACGGCGCCACTCAACTGTCCGATTGTCGTCATGCGTCTCATCTCGCGTCTCCCATGGTTGGGCGCACCCCGACTCGAGGATTCGAGTTGATGCGCACCGTGCCGAGTGCTTGCCAGCGACTGTCATAACCAAAGGCAAACGTCGTGCCCGCTGAATCACGCCGTAGTTCGGCGGCTCCTACCGATTGTGGTGCGCGCCCTGCCCTACTTGGGCATGGCCCACGCTCAACCGTTGCGGGCGCGGTGGCATCGTTCTTGGTATGTGTCGTCCGGAGGGGTGACCATGCGAACTTTGATTCTCACGACCGCGCTTGTGTCGGCGGTAGCGGCAGGCGCCTGCAATCGGGGACTCGATGTGCAGAAGATGGCCGACGGCGCGCTCGACAGCGTGGCCCTCGATCACAAGGTCGACGTCCATTTCGACCGCGGCGCGAACGTCGTGCGCCTGACCGGCACCGTCGACAGCGACGGCGAAAAGATGCAAGCCGTCGACGTGGTTACCGCGGCCATTGGCAGCTACGCCCAGGTGGCCAATGAAGTGGTGGTCCGCGGCCTCGAGGCCGACGCCGCCGACGACCTCGACGACGGCATCAAGGCGCGCTTCAGGACGCTGATGGACGCCGCGCCTGACCTGAAGGACGGCGACGTCGACTTCCGCGTCAAGAACGGCGTCGTCACCCTCAGCGGCACGACGGCTAACGCCGCCTCCAGCCGTCGCATAGAAGACCTGGCCACGTCAATCCCCGGGGTTCTCGACGTCGTCAACTCGCTGGCCATCGACGCTGGCGACTCGCCGCGCGCCCGGCGTCAGTAGGCTCGGGTCACGCAGCCCGCTTGCGTTTGGCTGCGGCCCGGGCCGGTGTCGGCCGCGGCGCCGGCCGCTTCTTCGCGGCGGTCTTCTTCGCGGCTGTCTTCTTCGCCGCGGCCTTCCGGGCGCTGCCGTGGCCGTCCTGCCCGGCGGCCGCCAGGCTCGCCCGCAGCCGGGCCACGAGGTCGGTCACGTTGGTGACCGGCTTCGGCTTCCCCGCCGCCTTCTTCACCGGCGCGCCTTCCGCCTTCGCTTCGATGACCTTCATCAACGCCGGCACGTAGTCGTCGCGGTACTGCTCCGGTTCCCACGGCGCCGCCATGCCTTCGATGAGTTGCGCGGCCAGGTCGAGTTCGCGGCTGGCCAGCTTGGCCTGCTTCGGCGCCTCGGGCAAGGCCACCAGGTCCTCCGGAAAGCGCATCGTCGAGACGACCAGCCGCCCGTCGACCGGCACCAGCGCCGCCAGGTGCTGGCGCTGTCGCATGACGTACTTGGCGATGCCGGCCCGGCCGCTGCGTTGCAGCGCTTCGGCGAGCAGCGCGTAGGAGTGCTCGGCGCCCTTGCCGGGCACGGCCAGATAGGGCGTGTCCCAGTAGCGCGCGTCGATGTCGACGAGCGGCACGAACGCCAGGATGTCGATGCTGCGGCTGCGCTCGAGCGCCGCGGTCTTGAAGTCGTCCTCGGTCACGGTCACGAAGCGGCCGGGCTCGATTTCGTAGCCCTTCACCAGGTCATCCCAGCCCACCGCGTGGCCATCGGTCTGACAAACGCGCTCCATCTTGATCGGCGAGAGATCGGTGCGGTGCAGCAACCGGAAGCGCGGCGTGTGATCACGCGAGCCGGTGTGCAGTTCGACCGGGATGTTCACCAGGCCGAAGTTGACGAGCCCCTTCCAAAGTGATCGCGCCATGTCAGAAGAGTGGAGCAAAAGCGGTTCCATCGGGCACACAACATGCAATTGGGTCTGCGGCTCTTCCAGCCTCAGCTCATGCGCACGCTCCGCGCCACCTATCGCCGGCAGTTCACGCCCGACTTCGGCTTCGCCGACGCCGCGGCCCTGGCTCCGCGGTTGGCGGCGCTCGAGCTGCTCGTGGCCTTCGCTGCCCGGGCCGTCGAGGACACCTCGACCTTCAGCGGCGGCGGCTGCGCCGTGCTCGACCTCCGGCGCACCTTCCCGGTCGCCCTTCTGGAACGGACGTCCTCATGACCACGATCGACGGCGCCCTCGGCGCCACCTGGGACGGCGCGGGCACGCACTTCCGCGTCTACTCCAGTCCCGCCACCGCCGTGGCGCTCTGCCTCTTCGACGAGAACGGCGTCGAGCGCCGCGTGGCGATGACCGCCGAACCCGGCTTCCTCTGGCACACCTACGTGGCCGGCGTCGGCCCGGGCCAGGCCTACGGCTTCCGCGTCGACGGCCCCTACGATCCCGAACGGGGGCTGCGCTGCAACCCGGCCAAGCTGTTGAGCGATCCCTACGCCAAGGCCCTGTCGCGCGACATCACCTGGGGACAGGCGCTGTTCTCGTATCCGTTCGGCGGCGACGAACTGGCCGTGGAGACAAGCGACAGCGCCGACGGCGCGCCCCGGTCCTACGTCATCGACGCCACCTTCGACTGGGGCGACGACACCTCGCCGGCGCATCCGCCCGAAGCCACGGTGCTCTACGAACTCCACGTCAAGGGTTTCACCAAGCTCCATCCCGGCGTGCCCGAGGCGATGCGCGGCACCTACGCCGGGCTGGCCAGTCCGGCGGCCATCGAGGCCATCCGTTCGCTCGGGGTCACCTCCGTGGAGCTGATGCCGGTGCATCAGTTCGTGCACGAGCAGCACCTGCTCGACGAAGGGCGGCGCAACTACTGGGGCTATCACACCTACGGCTTCTTCGCGCCGCATGCGGAGTACGCCGCGGCCGGCGACCGCGGCGGCCAGGTGCGCGAGTTCAAGGAGATGGTCAAGGCCCTGCACGCCGCCGGGCTCGAAGTCATCCTCGACGTCGTCTACAACCACACCGCCGAAGGCAATCACCTCGGGCCGACGCTGAACTTCAAAGGTTTCGACAACCCGGCCTACTACCATCTCGTGCCCGACACGCCGCGCTACTTCATGGATTACACCGGCACCGGGAACAGCCTGAACCTGCGCCATCCCTACGTGCTGCAGCTGGTCATGGACTCGCTGCGCTACTGGGTGCGGGAGATGCACGTCGACGGTTTCCGCTTCGACCTCGCGGCCACGCTGGCCCGCGGCGCCCACACGATGGACACGTGGTCGTCGTTCTTCTGCACCATCCACCAGGATCCCGTGCTCCAGCGCGTGAAGCTCATCGCCGAGCCGTGGGATACCGGTTCCAACGGTTACCAGGTCGGCAACTTCCCCTTCCACTGGTCGGAATGGAACGACAAGTACCGCGAGACGGCGCGGCGCTTCTGGCGCGAGGATACGGGCGCGCTGGCGGAACTGGCCTCGCGCGTCAGCGGCAGCGCCGACCTGTTCCAGCCCACCGGCCGGCCGCCGAGCGCCAGCATCAACTACATCTGCAGTCACGACGGGCACACGCTCCGCGATCTGGCCGAGGTGAGCCCGGGGCTGGAGGGCGTCGACGCCGGACCGGCGCGCGAGGCCGAACGGGCCCGGCTGCAGCGCAACCTCCTGGCCACGCTGGTGCTGTCGATGGGCACGCCGATGATCGCCGCCGGCGACGAATGGGGCCGCAGCCAGCAGGGCCACGACAACGCCTACGACCAGGACAACGAGATCTCGTGGCTCGACTGGAGCGCGGCCGATGCGGAGCTGCGCGCCTTCGTCCAACATCTGCTGCGGCGCCGCGCCGACGCCGCGTGGCTGCAGCTGCCCGCACTGGCCCGACGAATCGTGCGCCCTGACCTGGCTGCATCCCGACGGCACGCCGGTCACCGCCGACCACTGGGAGAGCGGACGACCCCACCTGGGGCTGCTCGCGGTTGCCGGCGGGCAGACCACGCTGCTTCTCGTCAACGGCGGCGCCGAGCCGCAGCCGTGGGCGCTGCCGGAGGCGCCGGAGCACGGGTGGCAGGTGCTGGTGGACACGAGCGAGGCGGCGGTGCCGGCCGAGACGCCTCAGGCCGCGTCGCCGTTCACGGCCCCGGCCCGCTCGATCGTCCTGCTGGCGCGAACCGCGCCCGACGGACACGCATGACCTCGCACCAGCGACGATCGGCTGTCGGTCCCGAGCTGGTCGGCGCCGAGCACATCAGCCTGCGGCTCTGGGCGCCCGATCACCGCACCGTCGACGCGGTCGTGGACGGCGTGGCCACGGCCCTGCGCCGCGAAGACGACGGCCATTTCTCGGCGGTGGTGGCGGGGCGCGTCGGGTCGCGCTACGGCTTTCGCGTGCCGGGCGAGGACCGCGTGCTGCCGGATCCGGCGTCGCGGTGGCTCCCCGATGGTCCCGACGGTCTGTCCGCCGTCGTCGACCTGGAGGCCTTCACCTGGCACGATGCGGCCTGGCCGGGCATCAGCCTGGCCGGACAGGTGCTCTACGAACTGCACGTCGGCACGTGCACACCGGAAGGCACGTGGCGCGCGGCCGAGGCCCTGCTGCCGGACCTGCGCGACCTCGGCGTCACCGCCATCCAGATGATGCCGGTGAGCGAATTCGCCGGCCGGTTCGGCTGGGGCTACGACGGCGTGCAGTGGTTCGCGCCGTTCCACGGCTACGGCGCGCCCGCCGATCTGCAGCACTTCGTCGACACCGCGCACGCGCCTCGGCCTGGCCGTCGTGCTCGACGTGGTCTACAACCATCTCGGGCCGTCCGGCACTTACCTGGGCGTCTTCAATCGCCGCTGGAAGAGCGAACGGCACGACAACGAGTGGGGCGAAGCGCTCAACTTCGACGGCGAGGGCGCCGCCGGCATGCGGGAGCTGGTGCTCGAGAACGTGCGCTACTGGGTGCAGACGCTTCCACATCGACGGCTTCCGCCTCGACGCGGCCCAGCAGCTCCACGACGATTCGGCCGAGCACATCATCGCCGCGGTCGCGCGCACGGCCCGCGCCGCCGCCCGGCCGCGCGAGGTGATTCTGCTGGCCGAACACGAGGGCCAGCGGGCGCAGCTGATGCGGGCGCCGGAGCAGGGGGGCTACGGCCTCGACGGCATCTACAACGAGGACTTCCACCATTCCTGCCGGGTGGCGCTGACCGGCGTGCGCGAAGCGTATCTGTCCGACTACCGCGGCACCAGCCGCGAATGGCTGGCGGCCGCGCAGTGGGGATTTCTCTACCAGGGGCAGTACTACCCGTGGCAAGGCCATCCGCGCGGCGCGCCGGCGTTCGACTGCGCCGCCCAGCAGTTCGTCTGCTTCCTCGAGAATCACGACCAGGTGGCCAACGGCGCCAGCGGCCGGCGTCTGATCGAGCTGACGAGCGAGGCCTGGTGGCGGGCGCTCTCCGCGATGCTGCTGCTCGGTCCGGGGACGCCGTTGATCTTCCAGGGGCAGGAACGCGGCACGACGACGCCCTTCCGCTACTTTGCCGATCACGCGCCAGATCTGCAGCAGGCGGTGCGGAGCGGCCGGCGGACGTTCCTCGAGCAGTTCCCGCGCTTCGTCTCGAGCCATCCGCCATCGACGGCCGGCGAGGACATCGGTGCGGCCGTGTTCGAGGCTTGCCGCACGGCGGACACCGCCGCACGGGCGCCGCGCTGCCGCCGGCTCTACGCCGACCTGCTGGCCTTGCGCCGCGACGACCACGGCGATCGCCTCGCCACGCCGCCTGGCCGGCACCACCCTCGGCGATCGCACGTTGCTGCTGCGTTACTTCGGGGCCGAGGGCGCCGGACGATCGCCTGCTGGTCGTGAACCTTGACTCCGACCTGGACCTGGCCGCCCAGCCCGAGCCGCTCGTGGCCCCGCCAGCCGCCGGACCGTGGCAGATCGCCTGGTGCTCGGAGGATGCGCATTACGGCGGGAGCGGACGCGCCGCCCTCGATCCGCCGAGCCGCCTCGATGGCCACCGGCCACGCTGCGACGCTCTTGGCGCCGCAGCGCTGACAGTGGCCCCTGGATCGCGCCCGGGACGACTAGGGCTCGTACACGACAACGGCACGCCGATGGGATCCATCGCGCGTGCCGTTGCCTGACCGGTCGAAGCTTACTTGCAGGTGGCGGAGACCATCTTGAGCGAGGTCACCGTCAGCGTCGGCGGGTTGGCGTCCATGCCGGCCGGGCGGCTGGCGCTGCCCGTGCCGGTGGCGCCGGTCGTACCGGTCGTGCCGCGCGACGAATCCATGCTGGCCATGCGGCCGGTGATCTCGACCTTGTGGTTGACATGCTGGCTGAGGTTCACCGACGAGCCCTCGGCCCGCAGGATGTACCGGCTCTGGGCCGCGCCAGCCTGATCCATCGTTCCGAGCCCGGCTGCGTGGTGCCGGACGTCGACGGGGTGGTGCCGGCGCGTCGACGGCGTGGTGCCGGGCGTCGACGCTTGGTCCCCGGGGTGCTGTGCTCGTGCTGCCAGCGCGGTTGCTCATGCCGCCCTGATGCTCGACGTTGGTGAGCACGTACTGCATGCCGGCCGAGGCTGTTGGCGCCGGTGGTGCCGGCGTCGCGGTGGTGCCGGCGGTGCCGGCCGTTCCGGCGGTGCCGGGCGTGCCCATGCTCGTCGTGGCCGAGCCGGAATACGGCATCAGACAACCGGTGACGGTGACGGTGCCGGACTGGGACGACGTCTGTGACGGCGTGCCCGGCGTCGAGGGAGTCGGGGTCTGTGACGCGGACAACGAGACACCCGCGATGGCAAGTGCACCGCAGGCAGCGAAGATATTTCGGTTCATTTCTCTTCCTCCTATGCCTGACGAATCGAATGCGCTCGCCGGCTCGCTACCTGGAACTGCAGGATTCGGGCCACAACGAAAACGTCGCACGCGTCCGCGCCTTCCGGCGTTCGGCTGGAGTCGGCTGCGAGGCCGTGGGCAGGCCGCTACTCAATTCGACACGAACCCGCCCCAGATCGGGCCGACACGCATGAGCAAGGGCCCAAACGCTGGCCGGAACACAACGTGCACGCCTCTGGGTAAGGAGTGCTCATGATGGACGAGATGATCGAATCGGTCGAGCGTTGGGCAGTGCGCGGCACTCGCGTGCCGGCTGGGCATATCGGCGCGCCGGAACGGATGGCCACCGGCCTCGTCGGCCTCGGCTTGCTGCTGATCAGTCGCCGCGACGACGTATGGCGAGTGCCCGCGGCGATAGCGGCCGGCGCGGCCCTGACGCGCGCCGCCACCGGCGTGTGCCCGATCTATGCGGGGCGCCAGGTGCCCAATCCGCGGTTCACGGCCGAGCGATTATCGGGCGCGAAAGGCACGCACATCCGCGAGCAGATCACCATTGCGCAGCCGATTGGCGCCGTGTTCGGGTTCTGGCGCTCGCTCGACACGTTGGCCGCTGCCACCGAGCACCGTCTCTCGGTCGTGGCGCTCGACGAGCGGCGCAGCCGCTGGACCGTGCGCAGCCGCGCTGGCGGCATGCCGCTCGTGGAGTGGACCGCCGAGCTCATCAACGAGGTGCCGGATCAGGTGCTCGGCTGGCGCACGACGCCAGACGCCGACGTGGTCAGCGCCGGCAGCGTCAACTTCGCGGTCGTGCCGGGCACCGGCGCCACCGAAGTGCGCGTCCACCTGCAATACGATCCGCCGCTCGGCAAGCTCGGCACGGCGGCCGCGACCGCGGCCGGCCATGCCCCCGACGCGCTCGTCCGGGACGCGCTGCGCGCCATCAAGCGCTACCTGGAAGACGGCCGCGCCGAGCCGGCCGCGCCCTGAGCGGCGCGGTCAGCAGTCGGCCAGCGTCAAGGCGAATCCCGCGGGCGCGTCCAGCCACTGGGCGCGCGCGCGGAATCCGCACTCGGTGAGCAGCGCCTGAATCCCGGCGGCGGTGTACTTGTATGAGTGCTCGGTGCGAATCGACTCGCCCTCCTCCAGGGTGAGGTCGAGGTCGGCCCGCGCGATGCTCACGCGCTGGCGCCGCGTGCTCACGAGATGCATCTCGACGCGCGAGGCAGCGGCGTCCCACCGCGCTTCGTGGCGAAACGCCGCCAGATCGAAGTCGGCATGCAGCTCGCGGTTGATGCGGGCCAGCAGGTTGAGGTTGAAGGCGCGCGTCACCCCGAGCGGGTCGTCGTAGGCCACCAGCAGATCCGCCTCGGGCTTCACCAGATCGACGCCAAGCAGCAGCGCGTCGCCGGGCCGGCGCGTGGCGCGCACGTGGCGCAGGAACACGCGCGCCTGTTCGGGTTCGAAGTTGCCGAGGTTCGAGCCCAGGAACAGCACCAGCGCCCGCCCCGACAACCGCGGCCGCCGCAGATGCTCGAGGCCCTCCTCGTAGGAGCGCCTGGTGCGTCGTCACCGCCACTGGCGCCGCCGCCGTCACCGTGCGCGCCGCCGTCGCCAGCGCCGCGCTGGAGACGTCCACGAGGTGCACCGTGGGCCGGACCTGGCCGCCGCTGGCGGCGAGCAGCGTCGCCAGTTTGGTGCCGTTGCCGGCCCCCAGTTCCACCAGGTGGGCGGGGACGCCGAAGCGGCCGAGAATGGCCTGGCCGTGCACCCGCAGCAGCCGGGTCTCGGCGCGCGTCACCGGATACCACGGCAACTCGCAGATGGCGTCGAAGAGCGCCGACCCGAGATCGTCGTAGAAATACCGCGAGGGCAACTGGCGCGGAGTCTGGCTCAGATAGTGGCGCACATCGTCGGCAAATTCGCGCTGCCGCTCGGCCGCGTCGGCGGCTGCCGGAGCCGTGGCATGGCTGTTCACAGGGTCGTCCCTTCTTCCACACAGCGGAACGTGGCGTAGACGTACGGGTAGCGCGGCCGGAACCAGTTGCGGAACGACGGACGCAGCATCTCCGTGGCGGTCGCCGGCGAGGCGCCCTTGATCACGTAGTGCTGGCCATCGAAGAAGTCGGCCGAGTACTCCGGATACGACGGCAGCGGCGTGAAGCCGGGGAACGGCGCGAACACCGACGAGGTCCACTCCCAGCCGTTGCCGACCAGATCGGCCACGCCCCAGGCGCTGTCGCCGTCGGGATGGCTGCCGGCCGGATGCGGATCCCAGCTGGCCAGGTCGAACACGCCGTGACGGGCCGCCGGCGCCGCGTCGCCCCAGGGCTGGCGGCGCTGCCCGCCCGACGGCTCGCCGAACGCGGCGCGATGGAACTCCGCCTCCGTCGGCAGCCGCGCCCCACGCCAGCGGGCGTAGGCTGCGGCCTCGGCGTGACTCACGTAGACTGGCCACGCCGCCGGCAGCGGAACCCGCTCGAACATCGCCCGCCACCACCACTGGCCGTCCTCGTGGAGCCAGAAGCGGGGACAGACGAGACCTTCTTCCCGGCGCCACGCCCAGTCGGCCGCCGACCACCAGCGCTCCTCGTCGTAGCCGCCGGCGGCCACGAACTCCATGAACGCGCCGTTGGTCACGTCGTGCTTCTGGATCCGGAACGCCGGCACGCGTACGGCCAGCGCCGGCCGCTCGTTGTCCCAGCGTGAAACGTTCGGACGCCGCCTCGACGCCGAGTGTGGCCTCGCCGGCGGCGATGGTGATCCAGGCCTGCTCCGGCGGCGCGCCGTCGAGCACCGGGCGGCCGTCGTCGGGGCGGCGCTTGTCGGCGTAGGGCACGCGCTGCCACATGTAGAGCAGCGTTTCGTGGTGCATCGCTTCGTGCTCCAGGATGCAGTAGGCGGCCTCGGCGCGGTCGAGCAGCGGATGCCCCGGCTGCTCGATGTCGCCCGTGGCCAGCGCCTCGATGACGCGCCGGTCGGCTTCCTCCGCAAACTGCCGCACCGTGTCGCGCGAGGGCCACAGGCGGGCCAGCGCCGCTGGATCGTCGTCCGCCGCCGCCGACTCGTGCGGGTCGATGCCGCGCGCGAAGAGCTGCTCGAGCCGCTCGTCGATGGACGGACCGCCCAGTCCGCGCTTCACCAGCGTATTGAAGCTGAAGGCCGGCGAGATGCCCCTCGTAGAACACGATCGGGTGGCGGAGGGCGATGGGCCGGCTGTAGTAGGCGTCGGCGCTCAGCAGGTCGAACAGCTGCTGCGAGCGCGTCCGGTTACGGAGATAGTTGGCCACGAGGGCGTCGCGGTCGAGCTGCTGGGCCGTCGCCGCGAGGGATTCCGGCCGGGGCGCCTGGGTGGGCATGGCCAGCAGTGGTTCAACATCGGTGCCAGCGCGACCAGGCGGCGAAGCTCGTGGACCCCGCCGCCGCCCGTTCATACAATGAGCACGGCGATGCCGTACCCCGGCATCACTTCGGCCGCGGCGACTCCGCGCCGTGACCCGCCGGCCGCCAGCCCTGGCGCAGGCGCTCGACGCACTCGCCCAGCGTCCGCGCCGCCAGGCGCACTTCCTCGAACAGCGCCTCGTCGCCGTCGAGGGCGCGGTGGCTGGTGGCATACGGCTCGTAGTAGCCGATGTAGCGGTCCACGACAGCCGGGCTGCCGGCGGCCACGAGCTGCATGTCGGTGAGCCAGCCGTGCAGGGCATGGCGCAACGCTTCGGTGCCGGCGGCATCGCCGTGCACGACGACCGAGAAGGCGCGGTCGGCCAGGTGCTTCGGAAAGCTCCAGTCGTCCAGTTCCAGCGCCTTGGCCTCGGCCGGCGTCTTCCCGTGCGTGGTCGTGGGATCGGGGTTGCCGCCGTCGGCGCAGACCAGGCGATCGATCATCAGCTTCAGCACGCTCGGCGCCTGATACCAGTGGACCGGGGTCACGATCATCACGCCGTGCGCGGCCACCCAGCGCGGGTAGATCTCGGCCATCCAGTCGCCGGTCTGGCCCATGGCGTGGTTGGGGTAACACGAGCACGGCCAGTGACAGAGCGGCATGGCCGTCGACACACAGCCCTTGCACGGATGAATGACGCGCCCGTACTCGGCCGTGAGGGCGCTGAGGTCGAGCACATCCACGGTCATGCCCGCGGCGGTGAGCGCCTCGCGCGCCGTCGTCGTGAGCCGGAAGGTCTTCGACATCTCGCCCGGACAGGTCTGGTCGGTGCGCGGCGAGGCGCAGACGAGCAGCACCGTGGGCGGGCCGTCGGCGCGGTCGTGCCGGGCCTGCGCGTCGAGAATCGCCTGCCGGGCCGCCAGCCATTCCTCGGGCAAGGGGAAGGTGGGATCGGCAAAGCCGGCCCCCGCCGGCCGGGTGCGCGGGCTCTTGCGGTACTGCTGATACCCGTCCCAGGCCACGTCCTCGAGACGGGCGCGTTCCGCGGCGGTGACCTCGAAGGCCGGGTCCTGGAAGCGCGCGGTGAAACGCTCGTGGAACGTCGCGCGGTCGATGCTGGTGCTGCCCTGTCCGGTCCTGATGTCGTCTTCGGGCGGGGGCGATGCTTTGGTGGCCACCCGGCCGGCCCTGCACGAAGCGGGCCGAACCCACAGCCGAGCCGAGCGCTGCGTGGAACGGGCCTTGAAAGGAAGAGCGCCCATGCCCGATACGAGGCTCGACCCGCGCGGCGCCGCGCCGGTGCCCACCGCCGTCCTGTTGCAGGTGGTCCGCTCCGGCGGCGAGGGAGGCAACAGCGACGCACCGGCCGAATGGCTGGTGACCAACGGACTGGGCGGCTACGCCTTCGGCACCGTCGCCGGGCCGCCGGCCCGGCGCTTCCACGGCCTGCTCATCGCGGCGCTGGCCGCGCCGGCCGGCCGCACGCTGCTGCTGCACGCGCTCGACGAACAGATCGCGCTCGACGGCGGTCCGCCGGTCACGCTGAGCGCGCTGGCCACGTCGGGCCCGGCCGGCGTGCCGTTCACCTTCGCGCTGGTGGCCGGCCTGCCGGTGTGGACCTTCACCCTCGCGCCCGGCGTGCACCTGGAGCGCGCCGTCATGCTGCCGCACGGCGCCAACACGGTGCACCTGCGCTACCGGCTGCTCGGCACGGCGGCGCCGGCGCGTCTGCAGGTCCGCCCGTGGCTCGACGCCCGGCCCCACCAGGCGGCGCTCTCGGCGCGTCAGACCCTGGCCTACGCCGTAAGGCCGGCCGGCGATGGCCGCCTCGACATCGCCGCCGACGGCTACCCCGTGCTGCATCTCGGCACCATCGGCGGCCACCCCGCCTACTCGCCCGATCCGCTCGACTGCGAGCAGGTGCCGTACGCGGTGGAGTACGACCGCGGCTACGACTGGCAGGGCTCGGCGCACTCACCCGGCGTCCTGGCCATGACTCTCGACGGCGGTCAGGCGGCCTACGTCACCGCCACCTCCGATCCGTGGGCCGACGTCGAGGCGCTGCCGCCGCCGCAGGCCTGGGAGGCCGAGATGCGGCGGCGCGAGCGGCTCATCGCCTCGAGCGATCCGGCGCTGCAGACCATCGACACCTTCCTGCTGCCGCTGGCCGCCGACCAGTTCGTCATCCGCCCGGCCACGCGCGTCGACGACGCGGTGCGGGCCCGGGCGGCCGGAGCCGAGCCGCGCTCGGTGATTGCCGGCTATCCGTGGTTCACCGACTGGGGCCGCGACACGATGATCAGCCTCGAGGGGCTGACGCTCACGACCGGACGGGCCGACGAAGCCCGCGACATCCTTCGCACCTTCGCGCTACACGTGCGCGACGGCCTCATCCCCAACCTCTTTCCCGAGGGCGAGCGGCACGGCGTCTACCACACCGCCGACGCGACGCTGTGGTTCTTCCACGCGCTCGATCGCTACGACACGTTGAGCGGCGATGCCTCGCTCGTCACCGAGCTGCTGCCGGTGCTGGAGACCATCGTCGAGCGCCATCGCGCCGGCACCGCCTTCAACATCCGGGTCGAGACCGACGGACTGCTCGCGCAGGGCACGCCCGACCTGCCGCTGACGTGGATGGACGCGCGCATGGACGGCTGGGTCGTGACGCCGCGCCGGGGCAAGCCGGTCGAGATCAATGCCCTGTGGCACAACGCCTTGTGGCTGCTCCACGGTTGGCTGGTGCGGGCCGGCCGCGGCCTCGTGGCCGAGGACCTGGCGCGCGCCGCCCGCCAGTGCCGCGAGACCTTCAACGCGCGCTTCTGGAACGAGGCCCGCCGCTGTTTGTTCGACCTGGTCGACGGCGACCACGGCGACGACCCCGCCTGCCGGCCCAATCAGCTCATCGCCATCGCCGTGCGGCATTCGCCGCTCGACCAGGCGCGCTGGGCGCCGGTGCTGCACGTGGCCACCGGCGAACTGTTGACGCCCCTCGGCCTGCGCACGCTGGCGCCCACCGATGCGGCCTATCAGCGCCGCTACCACGGGGACTTGCGCACGCGCGACGGGGCCTATCACCAGGGCACGGTGTGGCCCTGGCTGATCGGTCCCTACGTCGACGCCTGGCTGAAGGTCCATCCCGGCGATGTTGCCGGCGCGCGCGCCGCGCTGGAGCCGCTCCTCGGGCACGTGCTCGGCGCCGCCTGCGTCGGTTCGGTGTCGGAGATCTTCGACCCCGAGCCGCCCTACACCGCACGCGGCTGTGCGGCGCAGGCCTGGAGCGTCGCCGAGCTGGCGCGTGCCCTCGTGACGCTCCGGACCCACGCCGCTGGCGGCCCGGACTGACCGGTTACGAGCAGGTCTTGGCGACCATCGTGATCGACGTGACGGTGAACGTAGACTTGTCCGCGGCGGCGCCGGCCCGCTGACTCATCGCGGCCCCGCTGGTCGTGCCGGTGCCCATTGTGCCGGTGCCGGTCGACGGCGTGCCGGTGGGCGCGCCGGCGGTGCTCGTGGTTGGCGTGCCGCCAGTGCTGGTCGTGGGCGTGCCGCCGGTGCTGGTCGTGGGCGTGCCGCCGGTCGTGGTGGTCGGCGTGCTCATCGTGCCGGTGCCGGTGACCCCCGCCGTGCCCGGGCGCAGGTTCGACTCCACCGACAGCGTGCCCATGACCTGCACCTTCTGGTTGACCATGCCCGCCAGGTCGATGCCCGCCGCCGCCTTCAGCAGATAGGTGGCGTGCGCGCCAACCACCGGCGACGAGCCGCTCGGCGGCTGCGCGGCCCCGGTCGGCGTCGTGCCGGGAGTCGCGGCCCCGGTCGCGTACTCGGAGTCGGTGAGCACGTACTGCTGCGCGACGGCCGGAGCGGTGCTGCCGCTCGTGCCGGTCGTGGTCGTGGTGCCGACGTGCATGGTGCGGGGATCCCACGGCTCGAGGCAGCCCGTGAGGGTCATGGTCTGCGCCGTCTCGGTGCGGCTCGGCTGGCGGGCGCCGGGCTGGGCCGGCGTCTGCGCCGACAAAGCCGTGCCCGCCAGGACGGACACGCTGAAGGCGACAAAAGTCGATCGGGTCATGCTCTGCTCCTTGCGCAAGGCGAGCGCACTCATGCCTCGCCGCTGCCCGGCAAGCTGCACGAAACGGGCCACGCCCGCGCCGGCCCGGGCGCGCGGCTCACGCCGCCCGCCGCGCCTCGGTGCGCAAGCGCCGCTGGAGCAGCGCGAGCACGGCCGTTTCGAGCGGCCGCGGCGCCGGCGTCGCCTGCATCCGCCGCAGCGCCTGCGATTGCAGTGAGCGGGCCAGCGACCCGTCGAGGTAGGCGTCGATCACGGCCGGGTGGACATAGCACTTGCGACAGACCGCGCGGGTGTTGCCGAGTTGCCGGGCCACCGTCTCGACCGCCTGCACCACCGCTTTCTCGTGTGGGGCGTGGCTCGACACCCTGGCCATCTCGTGGAAGGCCCGCGCCGCCAGCACGGTGCCGGCCCAGGTGCGGAAGTCCTTGGCCGTGAAGTCGTCGCCCATCACCTCGCGCAGATACGCGTTCACGTCCGACGACGACGACGTCGCGCACTTTGCCGTCGCTGTCGCGGTACTGGAAGAGCTGACTCCCGGGCAGCTCCTGGCACTGCCGCACCAGGCGGGCCAGGCGCGGATCCTCGATGGCCACGTCGTGGGACTTGCCGCTCTTGCCGCGAAAGCGGAAGCGCACCGTGCGGCCGGCGATGGTGGCATGGCGATCGAGGATGGTGGTCAGGCCGAACGAACGGTTGTGACGCGCGTACTCGTCGTTGCCGACGCGGATCAGCGTCGTCTCGAGCAGCCGCACCACCAGCGCCACCACCTTGAGATGCGGCAGGCCCGGCCGCTTCAGGTCGGCCCGCGTGCGCCGGCGCAGCGCCGGCAGCGCCTTGCCGAAGGCGACCAGCCGGGAGTACTTGGCCTCGTCGCGCTGCGCGGTCCACTGCGGGTGATAGCGATGCTGCTTGCGCCGCCGCTGATCGCGCCCGGTGGCCTGGACGTGGCCGTTCGGCCGCGGCGAGATCCACACCTCGGTCCAGGCGGGCGGGATGGCCAGGCTGCGGATGCGCGCCTGCGTGGCGGCGTCGCGCCACGGCCCGGCCATCGGGCCAGCGATAGGAAAAGCCGGCGCCGCGCTTCACGCGGGTGATGCCCGGGCCCTCGTCGGAGGAATACCACAGCCCGCGCATTTGACGTACCGGCGCCCGTGCGGCGCGACTCTTGATGCTCATCGGCAGCGGCGCCTCCCGCGCGCCGGCTCCACCGCGAAGGTCACGGCCTCGACGGGTGGTCATTCGGTTCCCCCGCCGCTTTCGTCGCGCGGCGGCGCCGCCACCGGCCGCGCCATCTCCGCCGGGTCGACCCAGCGGTCGAAGTCCTCGGCGCTGACCGCGCCCGAGGCCAGCGCCGCCTCGCGCAGCGGCAGACCCTCGCGGTGGGCGGTGAGGGCGATGGCGGCGGCCCGTTCGTAGCCGATGTGCGGCACGAGCGCGGTCACGAGCATCAGCGAAGCGCGCAGGTGCGTCTCGATGCGCGCCGGGTCGGCCTCGAGGCCGTCGATGCAGAACTCGGTGAACGAGCGGCAGGCGTCGCGGAGCAGGCGGGCCGGCACGAGCACGTTGTGGAGGATGACCGGCTTGTAGACGTTCAGTTGCAGTGGCCCCTGGGTGTTGGCCCACGCCACCGCCGCATCGCAGCCGAACACCTGCACGGCCACCATGGTCAGCGCCTCGCACTGGCTGGGGTTGACCTTGCCGGGCATGATCGACGAGCCGGGCTCGTTGGCCGGCAGCACCAGTTCGCCGAGGCCGCCGCGCGGTCCCGAGGCGTGCAGCCGGATGTCGTTGGCGATCTTGAAGAGCGCGCTGGCCAGTCCGCGCAGCGTCGCGCTCACGGCCGCCATGGCATCGTGCGCGGCCAGGGCCGCCGGCAGGTTCGAGGCGACGCGCAGGGAATAGCCGGTAGCTGCCGACAGCGCCTCGACGGCGAAAGCCCCGAAGTCGGGGTGGGCGTTCAGGCCGGTGCCTACGGCGGTGCCGCCGAGCGGCAGGGCGTGCAGGCCGGCGCGGGCCTGCCCCACCCGCGCCCACGCCTGATCGAGCTGCGCCGTCCAGCTCCCGACGACGTCGCCGAGCATGATCGGAGTCGCGTCCTGCAGATGGGTGCGGCCCAGCATCGGCAGGTCGTGCCAGCGCGCGGCGTGGCCGCGCGAGTGCCGCCGAGAGAGCGTGCACCGGCACTTCGAGCGCGTGCAACGCATCGAGCGTGGCCAGGTGCATCACCGCCGGGAACACGTCGTTTGACGACTGCCCGCGATTGACGTGGTCGTTCGGATGGATGGGGCGATAGCTGCCGAGCGTGCCGCCGGCCAGGAGGTTGGCCCGGTTGGCAATCACCTCGTTGGCGTTCATGTTGGTGTGGGTGCCCGAGCCGGTCTGGAACACGCCGAGGGGGAACTCGTCGTCCCACTGCCCCGCGCTCACTTCCAGGGCGGCCTGCGGCGATGAGCGCGCCCAACTCGCCGTCGAGCTCGCCGGCCCTGACGTTGGCGCCGGCGGCGGCGTGCTTCACCAGGCCGAGCGCGCGGATCACCTCGCGCGGCCAGCGCACGGCCAGCGGGTCGCCGATGGCGAAGTGGTGGCGCGAGCGTTCCGTCTGGGCGCCCCACAGGCGGCCGGCCGGCACGGCCACGACGCCGAGCGCGTCATGCTCGTCGCGCGTGGCGCCGCCGGGCGTCGTCGGGCCGGCGCTCTTGGCGGTCCGCGTCTTGGCCACTTAGGGCTCGCCGCCCGCGTCCAGGCTCAGCCGGCTGGCGGTGCCGGGCCGGAGAAGGTCCAGCCTGGTGCTCATCGCTTCTCCTTGGGGGGCCGTGGACTCGGGCAAGGCCTTGTGGCCGGCGGAGCGCCGGTTCAGTGCGGCGCGCGCTCATAGCGGTCGCGGCTGCAGCGCAGCACGCCGTCCCGCACCAGCACCTCCATCGCCTGCTGACAGACCGCCGGCGTCGAGATGCCATAAACGAGCCGCCTGCCGAAGCGTCAGACACAGGCCGGGCAGCGCGTCGAACTCGGCGCGGATGCGGGCGACGACCGGCGCGGCGTCGGGCGTGCCGCGTTCGACCCTGGCGTTCTGCCGGGGAGTGGGCATGACCAGCGGCATTGCAAAGAACGCTCCCACCTCCACGCGCCCGGTCTGGGCGGGGTGAGGCAACGGCGTGCCGCTTCGCGGCAAGCCGGCGGCGCAGGTGTGGAGCGCGATACGCACGGTGGCGATCTTGCACTAAGGTTGACCGGGGTCCATCCCGGACGCCGAGCAGGAGTTTCCGATGCCGCCCGAACGCCCCAACGACCTGTCGTCCGATCCCGACGCGGCGATGTCCGCGGCCGGCCCCGCCGCGCGCCGGCCCGAAGACCTGACCTCGTCCACGCGGCGACGCGCCCGGCCAGGACGGCCCGGCCCTGAGCCCGGCCGCGCCCGAGCGGATGCACCGCGCCGAAGAAGACGCGCTCGCCCGGGCGACGAGCCCGGACTTCAGCGAGCACCCCGCGCACGTCGTGACCGGACGTGGTGCCGGCCGCGCAGGCCGACCTCGACCAGGGCGCCGACGAGGCCGCGCGGGCCCCGGGCGAGCCGCCTGCCGGCGGCGGGGCGGGGGGCGATCGCTAGCGCGCCAGCTCTTGCCGGCAACGAGCCGCGGCGACGACCGCGCGCCAGAATCAGCGCGTGGTCGTCTGGGGGAGCGCCGACACGCGCCAGACGATATTGCCGACGTCGTCGGCCACCAGCAGGCCGCCGCGCTGATCCACCGCCACGCCGACGGGCCGCCCCATGGCGTCCCCGTTGTCGCGCACGAAACCACTCAGCACGTCGAGCGGCTGGCCCGACGGACGGCCGTTCACGAACGGCACGAAGATCACCTTGTAGCCGGATCGCGGCGTGCGATTCCACGAGCCGTGCTGGCCCACGAACATGCCTGCCGCGAAGCGCGACCCCAGCTGGCTGCCGAGGCTGCTGGCCAGCCCCAGCGACGCGGTGTGCGCGCCCAGGGCGTAGTCCGGGACGATGGCAGTCGCCACCAGATCCGGGCGCGGCGGCTCCACGCGCGTGTCCACGTGGCCGCCGAAATAGCTGTAGGGCCAGCCGTAGAAGCCGCCGTCCTGCACGGCCGTCATGTAGTCGGGCACCAGGTCGGGCCCGAGTTCGTCGCGTTCGTTCACCGCCACCCACAGCGCCGCCGGTCGTCGGCTCCCAGGCCATCCCCACCGGGTTGCGCAGGCCGGTCGCGAAGGGCCGTGACGACGCCGGTGCGCACGTCGATCTCCCACACCTCGGCGCGATTGCGCTCGGCCTCGAGGCCGTTCTCGGCCACGTTGCTGTTCGAGCCGATGCCGACATAGAGCTTCTGCCCGTCGGGACTGGCGATGAGGCTCTTGGTCCAGTGGTGATTCAGGGTCCCGCCGGGCAGGTCGCGCACGGTGGCCGGGGCGGGCCTCGATGGTCGTCGCCCCGGCCGTGTAGGGCACCTTCACGACCGCGTCGGTATTGGCGATGTAGAGCGTGTCGCCGACCAGGGCCATCCCGAACGGCGAGTGCAGCCCAGTCAGGAACGCGCGTCTTGCGTTTCGGCGACGCCGTCGCCGTCGGCGTCGCGCAGGAGCGAAATGCGATTCGGCGCTGGGGGTGGCGCCGCCGGCCTTCTTCTGGAAGCGCTTGAAGAACCAACCGCGGATGCCCGTGGCGTCATCGGGCCGCGGCGGCGCGTTGGTTTCCGCCACCAGCACGTCGCCGTTGGGCAGCACGTGCAGCCAGCGCGGATGGTCGAGGTTCCGGGCAAACGCGGTGACCCGCAGGCCATCGGCCGGCTGCGGCGTGGCCTCGCCGCTCCAGCCGCACGGCCTCGACCACGTTGATGTCGGGGATCAGCGACTTGTGCGGGGCCACCAGCGTGGGCGTCGGGCCGATGGTGGCCGACTCGGACAGCTTCGAGCCTCCGGCGCAACCCGACGGCAGCCAGCACAGCCAGCAGGCACAGCATCGAAGGCAGCGTGGCTTGTCATGTCCGGATCCAAAGCAAGACCCGAACCGCGCCGTGCGGCGCGATCAGGGCGACCGGGTCGCCACTGTGAGCAGCGCCGGCGGCCAAGTATGTGCAGGGCGTGACGCAGGGATGCCGGGAGGCGTTGCCGCCGGGCTTGGCAGTGTTCTTGATTGCGCACCGGCGTGCGATCCCCTGCGGTCCTGGCCGTCTTCGCTGATCGACGGCGCTCCTGGCGCGCCGCTTGCAGCGAGACGCCGCTCTCCACCTTCGGCGGGGCCGGCCGGGATGCCGCCGAGATCGAGCAGCTCTTCTGGGGCATGAGCGCGGCAGCGGCGGTGATCTGGGCCGCGCATGATCGGCGCTGCTGTTCTACTGCCTGCGCGGCGTCCGGCCGGGACGACCCGTGCATGCCCGGCGGCTGATCCTCGGGGGCGGCGTGGTGCTGCCGACCGTGGCCCTGCTGCTGCTCATGGTCGGCGGCGCTGCCCCAGCTGGACGCGCGCGTCGATGGGCCTCCGGAGACCGGCGACCCGGCCTCGCTCCGCGTGCAGCGTGTCCGGCGAGCAGTGGTGGTGGCGCGTGCGCTATCGAGCGCCCGGGACGGCGACGCGGTGGAGCTGGCCAACGAACTGCGGCTGCCGCGGGGCCGCACGGCGCACCTGACGCTGTCGAGCGACAACGTGATCCACGCCTTCTGGGTGCCGTCGCTGGCCGGCAAGATCGACATGATCCCGGGGCGCACGACCTACCTGACGCTCGAGCCGAACCGCACCGGCACCTTCCGCGGCCTGTGCGCCGAGTACTGCGGCACCTCGCACGCCCGCATGGCCTTCGAAGTGCTGGTGCTCGAGCCGGCGGAGTTCGAGGCGTGGCTCGACCAGCAGGCGGCGCCCGCCGCCCCGGCGACGCCCGAGGCGCAGGCCGGCGCGCGTGGCCTTCACCGAGAGCGGCTGCGCCGGCGTGCCATGCCGTCCGCGGCACCGACGCCGCCGGTGCGCATCGGGCCCGACCTGACGCACGTGGGCAGCCGCGCGCCGCCTCGCCGCCGCCACCCTGCCGAACGACGAAGCGGGACCTGGCGGCGTGGATCCGCGAGCCGGCGCACGTCAAGCCCGGCGCGCTGATGCCGCCCTTCGCCGCCCTCGGCGACGACCGCGTGCGCGACGCTGTCGCGCTACCTCCGCGAGTTGCGATGAGCCGCGCCCGTCACGTCCGTCGTCCCCGATCCGCGAGCCGCTGCCGGCGGCCCGCCTCGGCCGAACGTGCGGGCGCGCCCAGGAAGCGCGGCTGCGCCGCGCCTGGCGGCTGCCCACGGGCTGGCGCTACTGGTCGGCGGTCAACAACACCGTCGTCGGCCAGTGGTACGTGGCCCTCGACGCTCGTCTACTTCCTGTTCGGCGGGGTGCTGGCGCTGGTGATGCGGCTGCAACTGGCCGTGCCCGGCAACGACGTGCTCAGCGCCGACCGCTACAACCAGATCTTCACCGTGCACGGCTCGGTGATGATGTTCCTCTTTGCCATCCCGATCTTCGAGGCCGTGTCGATCCTGCTGCTGCCGCAGATGCTCGGCGCGCGCGACCTGCCCTTTCCGCGGCTGTCCGCCTTCGGTTTCTGGGCCTTCGCCATCGGCGGCATGTTCCTGTGCGGGTCGCTGTTCTTCGACGCCGCGCCCAAGGGCGGCTGGTTCATGTATCCGCCGCTCACGAGCGGCTACCAGCCGGGCATCGGCGCCGACATCTGGCTGCTCGGCTTCTCGTTCATCGAAGTGGCGGCGATTGCCGCGGCGGTGGAGCTCATCGTCGGCGTGCTGCGCAGCCGGCCGCCGGGCATGCGGCTGAACCTGATGCCGCTCTACGCCTGGTACGTGCTGGTGGCGGCCGGCATGGTGCTCTTCGCCTTCCCGCCGCTCATCGCCGGCACCATGCTGCTCGAGCTCGAGCGGGCGCTCGGCTGGCCGTTCTTCGATCCGCGCGGCGGCGGCGATCCGCTGCTGTGGCAGCACCTCTTCTGGATCTTCGGCCACCCCGAGGTCTACATCATCTTCCTGCCCTCGGTGGCGCTGGTCGCGATGATGGTGCCGACCTTCGCCCGTCATCCCATCGTCGGCTACAGCTGGGTGGTGCTGGCCGCCATCGGCACCGGCGTGCTGAGCTTCGGCCTGTGGGTGCATCACATGTTCACGACCGGCCTGCCCGGCGTGACCCTGGCCATCTTCTCGGCCGCCTCGGCGGCGGTGGCCATCCCCACCGGCGTGCAGTTCTTCTGCTTCCTGGCCACCATGCTGGCCGGTCGCGTCATCCGGTCGGTGCCGATGCTCTTCATCATCGGCGGCCTGGCCACCTTCGTCATCGGCGGGCTCACCGGGCTGATGGTGGCGATGGCGCCCTTCAACCTGCAGGCCCACGACACGTTCTTCGTCGTCGCGCACCTCCACACCGTGCTCATCGGCGGGGCCGTGTTTCCCGCTGCTGGCCGCGCTCTACTACTACCACCCGCTGGTGCGCGACCGCCTGCTCTCGGAGCGCCTCGGCCGCGTGGCCTTCTGGCTGGTGTTCGTGGGCTTCAACTTCACCTTCATGCCGATGCACGCGCTGGGGATGCTGGGCATGCCGCGGCGCGTCTTACACCTATCAGGCCGGCCTCGGCTGGGACACGCTGAACCTGGTGGCCACCGTCGGCGCCGGCGTGCTCGCCGCCGGCTTCGTCGTGGTGATGTGGGACGTGCTGCGCCCGGCCCGGCGCGAGCCGCGGGCGCCGCGCAATCCGTGGCAGGCCGGCACGCTCGAGTGGCTGCAGAAAGGCCCCGAGGAGATCGTGGGGCGTGCGCACCATTCCCGAGATCGACGCCCGCTATCCGCTGTGGCAGCAGGCCGACTTCGTGCGCGACTACGACGAGGGACGCTTCTACCTGCCCGACGCCGAAGAGGGCCGCCGCGAGATGCTGGTCACCAGCACCCTCGACGCCCTGCCCCAGCAGTGTCTGCGCCTGCCCGGCCCGACCTTCATCACCCTCGTGGCGGCGCTCTGCGTCGGCGGCATCTTCATCTTCGCGACCTACAAGCTCTACTGGTGGGCGGCCATTTCCACGGTGCTGTCGTTTGCCGTGATCATGGTCTGGCTGTGGACCGGCACCGGCGAGATTCCGGAGAAGGCCGAGAAGGACGTCGGCCTCGGCACCCGCGTGCCGCTCTACCTGAGCGGCCGCGATTCGGTCGGGTGGTGGGCGATGCTCATCACCATGCTGGCGCTGTTCACCGCGTTTGTCTCGCTGGTCTTCGGCTACGTCTTCTACTGGACGCTCGACGCGCGCTTCCTCGACACCGCCGCCAGCGGCCCCGGCGTGGCCGCGTCGCTCGGCGCGGTCGCCGCCGTGGCGGCGTCGTGGGCGCTCACCATGCTGGCGCGGCGCTGGAACGCCGCCGACCGCACGGCCGCGTTCTACGGAGCGCTGGGCGCCGCGCTGGCGCTGGCGCTGGGCGGCGCGGCGGCCCTGGTCGCCACGGTGACCTCGTCGTCGCTCGACCCGACGGCCACCGCCTATGCCGCAACCGTCTGGCTGCTCGTCGCCTGGGCGGCGATCCACGTCGGCCTGGGCGCGGTCATGCAGGCCTACTGTCTGGCCCGCCGCCTGGCCGGGCGGATGACCGCCACGCACGATCTCGACCTCGGGAACGTGATCCTGTTCTGGCACTTCACCATCGTGACCGTTGCCGCGGCGATGCTCGTCGTCGCCGGCGGACCGCACCTGGGATGACCACAGTTATGAACGCCACCGCCACTGCCTCGCCGCCGCCCGCCGGATCGGACTCGTTCTGGACGATGACCATCGCCCCGGGCATCTGGATGGTCCACTTCCTGGCCTGCTACGTCACGGCGGCGCTCGCCTGCGGCCGGTGGAGCCCGGCCGACGGGGCGCCGCTGACGGCCATCGCCGCCTACACCGGGCTGGCGGCCGCCGGGATCGGCTGGTGCGTCATGACGGGCCTGCGCGCCCGCCGCGACGCCGGGCCGCTCACCCGTCTCGACGACGACACGCCCGAGAGCCGCGTCCAGTTCGTGGCCACGGCCACCGTGCTCCTGGCGCTGCTGAGCCTGGTCGGCGCCCTCTTCGTGGCGGCCGCCACCGTGATCGTGCCGGTATGCGCCTGACCACCCTGGCCGGCCTGGCCGGCGTGTTCGTGCTCCTGGCCGCGTGGGCCGGCCCGCTGCCGGCCTGGGCGCACACCTCGTTCACGGCGCACATGACCCTGCACATGCTCATCGTGGCGCGTGGCCGCGCCACTGCTGGCCACCGGCCTGGCCGGACGGCGGCGCGCCGACCCCGTACGCTGGATGCCACGGCTGTTCTCGCCCCTGCCGGCCTCGGGCATCGAACTCATCACCGTCTGGGCCTGGCATGCGCCGGCGCTCCATCAGGCGGCCCGCGTGCACGCCGGGGTGTTTGCCGTCGAGCAGCTGACCTTCCTGCTGAGCGGCCTGCTGCTGTGGCTGTCGGTCCTCGGCGGGCCGGTCCGGCGGCGCCACGTCATGGCCCTGCCCGGCCTGGCGGCGCTGGCGCTGACGCTGGCCCACATGACCCTGCTCGGGGTGCTGCTCTCGCTCAGCCCGCGGCCGCTCTACGCGCACGGGCACCTGGTGGCCTCGGCCCTGCACGACCAGCAGCGCGGCGGCGCGGTGATGCTGGTGGCCACCGGGGCGGTGTGCGTCCTCGGCGCCGTGGTCCTCGGCCGCCGCCTGGTGCAAGCGGTGGCCCGCACCGGCCTGGAGGGCGCATGAGCCGGCTGCAGCGCGTGCTCGCCGGCGGCGCGGTGCTGGCGCTGACGGCGGGGCTCGTCGTCACCTCGGGCGTGATCTCGATCAAGGCCAGTTCGGGCCACATGGCCGTGACCTCGTGGATCCTCGACTTCGCCAAGCGCCGCTCGGTCGACACGCGTTCGCTCGGCCTCGAGGTCCCGCCGCTCGACGACCCCGGACTCGTACCGCTCGGCGCCGCCCACTACGACCGCGGCTGCCGCCCCTGCCACGGCGCCCCGGGCACGGCCATGCCGGTCGATTCCGCTGCACATGACCCCGCACCCGCCCGACCTGACGCGGCAGATCGCCCGCTGGAAACCGCGCGAACTCTTCTACATCGTGGCCCACGGCATCAAGTTCACCGGCATGCCCGGGTGGCCGGCGCCCGAGCGCACCGACGAGGCGTGGGCGATGGTGGCGTTCCTGCAGACCCTGCCCGGGCTCGATGCGGCCGGTTACGCGGCGCTGGCTGGCGGCGCCGGACCGTCGCTGCCGGGCGCCACCGAAGATCTCGACACGACGGTGCGGCGCTGCGCGGCCTGCCATCGCCCCGCCGGCGGCGGGCGCCGGGCCGCGATCGTGCCGTCGCTCGGCGGCCAGCACGTCTCCTACGTCACCGCGGCCCTCGAGGCCTACGCCACCGGCGCGCGCCGGAGCGGCATCATGCGCACCGTCGCCGCCGCCCTCCAGCCCGCCCAGCACGCGGCCATCGCGGCCCGCGTCGTGGCCTTCAACGACGACGCGCCCGACGCGGCCGACGCGGCGGCGCGCCCGGGCGGCCTCGGTCTGGCAGGGCGACCCCGGCCGCGACGTGCCGGCATGCGCGACGTGCCACGGGCCCAGGGCGGACGACGCCGGCCGCGACCCGCACTTCCCGCGCCTGGCCGGCCAGTCCGAGGCCTACCTGCGGCTGCAGCTCCGGCTCTTTGCCGAGAACCGGCGCGGCGGGTCGTCCTACGGCGAGATCATGCGGTCCATCGCGGTCCGCCTCACGCCCGCGCACGTCGAGGAAGCGGTGCGTGTCTACGCGGCGCTGCCGCCCCACCGCCCATGACGCAGGCCACGTCCCACGCCTCCAGCCAGACGCGCGCGCTGTGGATTCTGGCAGTGCTCGCGTCCCTCGCGGCCTTGCGCCTCAGCGCCTCGTTCCTCATTCCAATCGTGCTCGGGGTGTTGTTCAGCCTGGCCCTCGAACCGGTGGTGGCGTGGCTGGTCCGCCACGGCCTGCCGCGCCTGGCGGCCACGGGGCTGGTGATGACCGTGCTCCTCGGCGGTCTTGGCTTCGGCACCTACGCCATGAAGGACCATGTCGTCAGCGGCATCCAGGCGCTGCCCCAGGCTTTCCGCCGGGCCGAGGCGATGGTGCAGGAGCAGCTCGAGGCCGCCGGCATGGGCCGGGGGCCGGCCGCCGACACGCCGTCGTCGCCCTCAGAAACCCAGGGCAACGGCACCGGGCCCGGCCAGGTCTTGCCCGATGCCATGGCGACCGCCACGGCTGCCGCCCAGGGGGCCGCGCAGACACTGATCGCCGGCTCCGGTCACCTGATGGTGATTGTGTTCCTGATGTTCTTCCTGCTCCAGTCCGGGCCGAAGACCGGACAGCGCATCCTGGCCATGGCCAGCACCGACGAGCGCCGGCGCCTGGTGGCCACGATCATGAAGGACGTCAACGCGCAGATTCAGCGCTTCCTGCTGGTGCGGCTGATCACGTCGGCGCCGTTGTCGCCCTGGCCACCTGGGGCGTGCTGGCCTGGCTGGGAACCGATAACGCGGTGATCTGGGGCGTGCTGGCGGGGCTGTTCAACTCGATTCCCTACTTCGGGCCGGTCATCGTCTCGGGCGGGCTGTTCGTCGTGGGGCTGGTCCAGGGCGGAGCGCCGCGAGGCACTGCGCCTGGCCGGCGCCGCCCTCGTCATCACCTCGCTCGAGGGCTGGCTGCTCACCCCCATGCTCATGGGCCGGGCCGAACGGATGAACGTCCTCAGCGTCTTTGTCGGTCTGCTGCTCTGGACCTGGCTGTGGGGCGCCTGGGGCACGCTGCTGGCCGTGCCCATGCTGGCGGTGATGAAGTCGGTCGCCGATCGCGTCGAGGGCTTGAAACCGGTCGGCCGGCTGATGGCGCAGTGACGCCGCCGCCGCCGGCCAGCGCCGGCCGCCGTAACCGGCTCAGAACCCCGGCATCAGATTGAAGCTGAACACCCAGCCGCGCTGGTCGCGATCGAAGGGCCGGGCCAGCGCGAGTTCGACGACGGCGTAGCCGAAGGCGTTGACCCGCACCCCGCCGCCGGCGCTGCGCACGAACTTGCGATCGCCGCCGGCAAACTCCGGATCGAGCGCGGCCGTCCAGGCCACGCCGCTATCGGCGAAGAAGAAACCTTCGATCGGCAGCGGGCCGTAGCGATAGTCGCCGCTGAACACGCCGAGCAGCGGGAAGCGCAGTTCCGCGTTGCCGACGAGCAACCGCGATCCGAGCAGCGCGTCGAAGGCCGGACAGCGGCCGTCGAGAATCGTTCCGCAGTCGCCGGCGGTGTCGAACGAACCGACGTTGTAGCCGCGGACGAGCGAGGGGTAGCCCAGGAAGAGCGGGGTCAGCCGGGCGTCTTCGGCCTCGGCGCCGTAGCGGCCGACATGCAGCCCGCGCACGGCAAAGGTGACCGGGCGCACGAGCGGCAGGTAGCGGCGGTAGTCGAGCGTGAGGTTGGTGAAGCGCAGTGACCCGAACGTCGGCGTGACCTCGAAGCGATAGCGCTGCCCGCTGATCGGGCTGGTCGGACCGAAGACCGACTGATCGTAGACGAGCGCCGCCGCTCCCTCGACCAGGTTGAGCGCGGCAGGCGCAGCGAAGTCGTCGCGCTGCTCGCTCAACTGCTGGCCGGTGCCGGCATCGTAGATGCGGGTCGTCAGTTCGCGGCCGAACCAGATCCGCCGCCCGCCGCCCTGCACCTCGAACCGCAGCGCCCGGCTGAAGGGATAGGCCACGATGCCGCGCAGGTCGGCGTCGGTCTGGCGGATCAGAGTACTCCTGCTCGAGCACCACCTGGCGGCCATCGGCCGTCTGCTCCACCGACTGACCGAACGAGCCGGTGACGTAGGGCTGGAGCATCGCCGCGCCGCCCCAGTTCCAGCGCGAGGCGCGGTTGATGTAGATGGCCTGGCCGCCGATGTCGCGCACTCCGCCGTTGGCCGAGAGGTAGGCCCCGAGCGTGTGGTCGCCGAGCATGTCGCTGAACTGCATGCCGACGCCGCCGCCGAACATCGCGCCGTAGCGGTTCGACGCGCCGATGCCGCCCGAGGCCCCGGCCACGTCGAGGCTCAGGGCCGGGTCGTAGGGCTCGACCTGCGAGACGTCCACGGCCGGCGCGCGCGCCCCCTCGGTCCCCGGCCTGGTCGAAGCGGCCGCCCCGGCCCGTTCGGCAAAGAGCACCGAGGCGGAGCGGGACGTCGCCGCGGCCGTGAGGGTCTGCGGCACGGCGCCGCCGGCCGGGGCGTCGAGCACGCGGATGTCGTAGCCGCCGCCGCGGAACACGCTGAAGGCCAGGCGATTGACCCGCGGCGCGAAGGACAGCGCCGGGCTGAGCTCGGTGATGCCGGTGACGCCGGTGCCCACGCTGGTCACGCGCCCGTAGCTGCGCGTGGCCAGATCGAGCCGGTAGATGTTGGCGATGCCGTCGGGCTCGGCCACCAGGTAGAGCCCGGTGCCGTCGGCGTCCCACTGCGGGTTGATGTGCTTGCCCGAGGCCAGCGCCGGCAGCGGCTCGACGGCGCCGGTGGCCACCGTGAGCAGGGCCAGGCGCGGTTCGCCGAAGGCCAGCGTCTCGAGCGACGACGAAAAGCGATCGGTGACAAACGCGAGGCGCCGGCCATCGGGCGACCAGGCCGGTTGCAGGTCGGCAAACGCGTCGTTCGTGAGGCGTCTGACCGTGCCGCCCGCCAGTTCGAGGACGTAGAGATCGGAGGTGCCGCCCGACAGCCCGGCAAACGCCAGCGACCGCCCGTCGGGCGACCAGGTCGGGTGCCACGCCTCGTCGACGGCGTCGAGCGGGAAGGCGCGATCGCCGCCGCGCCCGGCCACGTCCACCACCACCACCGTAGCCTTGCCGCGCGTGACCGTGACGTAGGCGAAACGCGCGCTGGCCGCGTCCCAGGCGCCGGCCGAGGCGATGAACTGCAGGCTCTCGATGTGCGGGTCGGTGTCGGTCCGGGTCAGGCGGCGCACGACGCGGCCGGTGGCGGCGTCGGCGAGGTAGAGGTCGATCGAGAAGAGCCCGCGCTCGGAGAGATACGCCAGCCACCGGCCATCCGGGCTGAGCGAGGGCGAGACGTTGAGGGTGCCGCCGCCGCGCGGCGAATCGTCGGCCACGAGCGGCCGCCCGGCGACGGCGCCGTCGCGCCGGCTGCCGTGACGGCGGCGAATCTCGGCGTGCCAGTCGGCCGACAGCTCGTCGATGGCAACGCCGGTGGTGTTCTCGAGACCGATGAGGGCGTTGCCAGTGCGCGCGGCCTCCAGGAACGCGTCTCCGACGATCGCCGGACCGAAGCGTGAAGCCAGGTAGGCCCAGGCGGCGTGGCCGTAGCGATACGGGAAGTAGCGCGGGTTGTCGAGGTCCTTGAAGCCCGGCAGCGTTTCCTGCTGGGCCAGGTCGCGCAACCACATGGCCGTGTGCGCGTGGTCGGGACCGATGGACAGGTACTCGGCCATGCCCTCGATGAACCACAGCGGCAGCGCGCCGATGCGCTCGGCGCCGACGCTGTACTGGAAGGCGTGCACCATCTCGTGGCCCAGCACATGACTGGTCTCGCCGAGGGTGCTGCCGAACGGCATCACCATCCGGCGCTTCAACGATTCGGTTACTCCGCCAGTGCCCTCGCCGATGAGGCCGGTGAGCACCTGGGTCTGGGTGAAGTGCGGATGACTGGCGTAGAGCACGAGCGGCTGCCGGCCGGGCATCTCGAAACCAAGGGCGCGCGCCAACCGCGCCCGCCACTGTTCGGCCAGCCGGGCGGCGTGGCCCACGGCCTCCGCTTCTTCGGGGTAGTGGTAGATGTCGAACGAGTCGGTGCGCAGCACCTGGAAGTCGAAGCGTTCGTACTGCACCTTGTTCTGGCCGAAGTACTGGGCCTCCGCCAGAAGCGGGGTGGCGGCCAGCGCCAGCAGGACGCTGCTGGCGAGCGCGACGAGGCGGACCACGACGGCACGACGCGAAGGACTGAATCTCATGACACGACCTCTGCCTGCCCGGGCGGGAACGCGAGGGCCCTAGTCCTCGTGCGGCGACGCGACCTCGACCAGCTCCGGCTTGCCAGACGGCGGCGCCAGCGCCAGGGCCTGCTCGCCTTCGGGTCCCGGTTCGCTGAACGGGCGCAAGTCGATGGCCGTGCCGCGCCGGGCCGACTCGTGGATGGCCTCGATGATGCGGACGTCCCAGGCGCCTTCTTCGCCCGACGGCTCCGGGGCCACATCGTCGTGGATGCAGCGTGAGAAGTAGACCAGTTCGGCCGCGACCTGACCAACCTTCTTGCCCTTCTTCTTGGTCGTGGTCTCACCGATGGTCATGGTGTAGGCCAGCGGCTCGGCGTGTTCGAAGGCGGGATCGACGACGATTTGCCCTTCGGTGCCGACGATGCGGTAAGTGGACACATCGGCCGCATCGAAGCTGGTGGTGAAGGTAGCGATGCGGTCGCCGGCGAAGTGCAGCACGGCCGAGGTCGTTTCGTCTACCTCGGGCATGCCCGAGCGCTCGCCGGTGACGGCGAAGGCCGACACGCGTTCGGGCTCGGCGTCAAAGAGCATGCGCGCGGCGTTGATGCAGTAGATGCCCAGGTCGAAGACGGCGCCGCCGCCGAGTTCGCGCCGGGTGCGGATGCCGCCGGGCTTGGTGTGCATCGAGAAGGCGGCGCTGAAATAGCGGAGGTCGCCCAGCTTGCCAGACCGCGCGTGGCCGAGCACCTCGAGCGTGATCGGCTCGAAGTGCAGCCGGTAGGCGGTCATCAGCTTGACCCCGCCGTCGTCGCGGGCGGCCAGGATGCGCGCGCATTCCTCCTCGGTCACGGCCAGCGGCTTCTCGCACAGGACGTGTCGCCCAGCGCGAGCCGCGCGCTCGGCGTAGACCGCATGTTCGGAGTTGGGCGTGCAGATGTAGACCGCGTCGACGTGCTCGAGGCAGTCGTCGAATTGTTCGTAGGAGAAACGGTGCGTGACCCCGTAGCGGTCGCCGAGTTCGGTGAGCTTTTCGGGGCTCCCGCTGACGAGCGCGGCGAGCTGGCTCGTCTTGCCCGCGCCGGCGAAGGCCGGGAGCACCGAGGCCTGGGCGAAGTGGCCCAAGCCGACAACCGCATAGCGGATGGGCGAAGCACGACGACGGGATGTGGCCATGCCGTCCAACATTCAACCCACGTGCCAGCGTCGAGTGGGCAGTCCCTTCCACATGTCAACCTCGGGCGTCGCTGGCAGTGCGCTTGCACTCCCTCCTGCCCGTGACCATCCTGATGACAACCGAAGTCGCCGGCGGCGTGTGGACCCACGCGCTCGATCTGGCGCGCGCCCTGTGTGGCCAGACGACGACGGTGGTGCTGGCCGCCATGGGCGGTCCGCTCACCGCCGCACGGCGTCTCGAGGCCGCCGCCATCAGTGGCCTCATCTTGTCGATCGGCCATTCAAACTGGAATGGATGGACGACCCGTGGGCCGATGTCGAGGCCGCCGGCACGTGGCTGCTCGGCTTGGAAGCCGCATTGGCGCCCGATGTCGTGCACGTCCACGGCTACACCCACGCGAGCCTGCCATTTGCGGCCCCGGTCGTCCTGACCGCGCATTCGTGGCTGGCCGCGTGGTTCCGCGCCGTGCGCGGCAGGCCGCTGCCGTCAGCGTGGCACCGCTATGAACAGCAGGTGAAGCGCGGTCTGGCCGGAGCCCGGCTGATTGTCACCCCGACCCGCGCGGCCGCCGTGAACCTGCTCGGTAGCTACGCGCCGGTGACGCCGGTCATGGTCATTCCCCACGGGCGCGACGCCGTGCCCATCACGCCGGCCGCGGTCAAAGAGCCATTCGTGCTCACGGCGGGACTCGTGGCCGACGAGGCCGCCAACGTGGCGGCGGTCGCGGCCCTGGCGCCACGCCTGCCCTGGCCGGTCTACGTAGCCGGCGATGACAGCGCAAAACTCGCCGGTGGAGTCGGGCTCGGCCGGCTGTCGACCGCGGCGCTGTCCGAATGGTACGGCCGGGCCGGCATCTTCGCGTTGCCGTCCAGCTACGAGCCCTTCGGCGTGTCGGTGCTCGACGCGGCGCGGTCGGGGTGCGCCCTGGTTCTCGGCGACATCCCGACGCTGCGCGAGACGTGGGACGGGGCGGCGTGCTTCGTCGATCCCGCCTCGCCGGACGCCCTCGAGCACGCCCTCCTCGAACTCATCGGCGATGCGCCCCGCCGCCGCAGCCTCGCGGACCGGGCGGTCGCGCAGGCGCGACGCTACCCGGTGGCGGCGATGAGCGCGGCCTACCGGCGCGTCTACGAACAGCTGGTGGCGTTGCCGCCGGCCCGCCCCGGCGTGCCCCCGGTGGCGCGCGCCTGCGTAAGCCCGTCCTCCACGCCTGAGCCTGGGCCGCGCTGTCGGCAGCACGCGCATAGGGCATGCGACTTGCGTCGTGCTAACGCAGCGGACGCGAAGGGTTGGCGCGTCCGGAGATTGAGAGGAAGACAATGGCCAAAAAGAATCGCGCAGCGGACACGGCAGCGCAGGCCGAGGCCCACGCCCGGCAGGGACAGAGTCTGGCGCTCGGCGACACCGGCAATGGCAGCGGCACCGGTGTGGCCGAAGACAAACAGGGCATCTCCAATCGCCCCGGCGATCACGGCGGCGGCGAGGCCGACAACACGCCCTACACCCAGGCGGGCGC
Organism: uncultured Acidobacteriota bacterium; assembly: GCA_963834325.1. Classification (GTDB taxonomy): domain Bacteria; phylum Acidobacteriota; class Vicinamibacteria; order Vicinamibacterales; family UBA2999; genus CADEFD01. The sequence goes on along the minus strand of CAWIBL010000003.1, from coordinate 86,143 downwards.
GCCGCAGCGGCAGGACCAGTCGCGCACGTCGCTCGACACGACCAGTGAATCGGGGCGGGCCCGCGACGAAGGCCCCGACGCCATCGACCGCACGGGCGCGCAGCGGCCGAGGCGGGACGCCGAGGCCACGACGTCTTCCGACATCGAACCGAGCGAGCGCGAAACGCTGTAGCGCCGCGGGATTGGACGTGCGTGACCTTACACACGGAAGTGCTGGCGAGGGATCAAGTGGGCAACGGCTGCGCCACAGTGGGCGGCGGCGGGGCTTAGCGGCGAGCTGCACGAGGCCGTGGCCGCTCGATGTGAGCGTGGCAAAAACCTTGCACCGCACAGGACGATTGAGCATACGCGCGGTCCGTGGACGCGGAACGCGCCTCGAACGGGAGAGCAAGAGATGGCTGATCAGCATCGCAAGGGCTACGACGACGAGTACCGCCAGCAGGGCGGTCGTGGATGGACCGAGCGCGCCGGCGACGAGTTGCGCTCGTGGGCGGGCGACGACGAGGCGCAAGCGCGACGTCAACAGGACGAGCGTCAGCAGTACAGCGAGCGGTCGGGCCGCGATCAGAGCGACGGCGGCTTCGAGCGCGGTCGCGACCGCGGCCAGTACGCGCCGGGCGGCCAGTACTCGGCCAGCAGGGCGGACAGTACGGCCAGCAGGGTGGACAGTACGGCCAGCAGGGCGGGCAGTACGGTCAGCAGGGCGGGCAGTACGGCCAGCAGGGCGGGCAGTACGGCCAGCAGGGCGGACAGTACGGCCAGCAACACGGGCAGTACGGTCAGCAGGGCGGGCAGTACGGCCAGGGTTCCGGCAGCCAGTACGGCGGCGCCTCATCTCAAGGCCGCGGCTACCCCGAACAGCGATTTCATGCCGCACCGGGTCGGCTCGTCGAGCCGTGAGTCCGAGCACCGCTACGGGTCGGACCAGCGCTCCGGATCGGAGTCGCGCTACGGCCGCCGGCGATGGGCGCACGAGCGCTTCGAGCGGCCAGGACCAGGGCCGGTCGGGCAACGAGCCATCGTGGGGCAGCTCCGGCAGCTACGGCCGCAGCCAGGGCGCCGGCAGCTTCGGCGGCGGCAACCAGGGCCGCGGTGACTACGGCGACAGCTACGGCGGCGGAGCCTACGGCGGGAGCAGCTCACGCTTCGGTGGCGGCGCCGGTGGCTCGAGCTACGGCGGCGGCAGCTACGGCGGCAGCAGCTACGGCGGCAGCAACTACGGCACCGGCACCGGCCCCGATTGGAGCACCGGCGGCGGCTACGGCGGCGACACCAGCTTCGGCGCGCGCGGCGGCTGGAGCGGCGGCGCCACCGGCGGCGGACAGAGCCTGCGCGAGAGCTACGCCGGCCGCGGCCCGAAGGACTACAAGCGTTCGGACGATCGCATCCGCGAGGATGTCTCGGACCGCCTCGAGCAGGACCACAGCGTCGACGCCAGCGACATCACCGTCCAGGTGACGAACGGCGAGGTCACGCTCACCGGCACGGTCAGCAGCCGCGACCAGAAGCGCCGCGCCGAAGACTGCGCCGAGGCCGTCAACGGCGTGAAAGAAGTGACCAACAACCTTCGCCTCAACCGGAACGCGGGCCAGGGCGGGTCGCACGGTCAGGCGTCGGCATCCGAGATGTCCTCCAGCATCCTCGGCCTGGGCGGGCAGCACAGCCGCGAGAACGAGGACGCAAACACCGGCAGCACCGCCGCCAGCTCAGGGTCGGCCAGCACCGGCGCCACTGCCTCGTCTTCGGGCAAGCAGTCGGACAGCGCCGGCAAGCAATCGGAAGCCACCAAGTCTGGCAAGACCAACTCGGGCTCGACCAACACCCCAGGCACGCCGAACCTCTCGGCCTGAGCCCCGCTCCACGCTTCGGCCCGGTCGACGCGGCTCATGCCGCGCGACCGGGCCGCGGTTGCGCCGCTCGGTTCCCCTCCCCGCGATTCCCCCGACTCAGCCTGACGGAGTCAGCGCGCCATGGCCTGGTGCGTCCCGGCAGGTCTGCCATCATTGGCGCTCCCATGCCGACCCGCCGCTCTGCCTCCACCATCGACGTCAACGCCACCGCCGCTGGCGCCTTGCGCGACATGGCGGCCCTGCAGGAGTCGGTGCACGGCCAGCGCGCCTACACGCAGGCCGCGGCGGCAGTCCTCGGGCTGGACACTCCCCTCGCCCAGCTGCGCCGGTCCGATGGCACCTTGCCGCGGATTCCGCGCATCGGTCCGTCGTCGACCCGCATCCTGCTCGAAGTCTTGGACGAAGGCTCGTCGCCGACGCTCGAGCGCCTGATCGAAGAGCACGGGCAAGGCGACGTCATCGCCCGCCTGCGAGGGCTGCGCGAGGGATTTCTCAGCCGCGCCGCGGCCGTGGAGGTGCTGGCCCTGGCCGGCGCCGACCTGCAGGCGCGCTACCAGGGCGACCTGCAGATGCACTCGGTCTGGAGCGACGGCGCGCAGACCGTGCAGGAGATGGCCGAGGGCTGTCAGGCGCGCGGCTACCGCTTCTGCGCCATGACCGATCACTCCGGCGGCCTGCCCATCGCCGGCGGCCTCTCGGCCGAGCGGCTCGCCAGCCAGGCCCTCGAGATTGCCCAGGTCAACCGCGGCTTCGCCGGCGCCTTCCATGTGTTTGCCGGAGTCGAGGCGAACATCACGCCGGAAGGCGGCGTCGACGTGAGCGCGGAGGAACGGAAGGCGCTCGACCTGGTGGTGGCGGCGCCGCACTCCGGCCTGCGCTCGGCGCGGCCGCAGACCACTCGCCTGCTCGCCGCCGTGCAGACGCCGGGCGTGCACATCCTCGGACATCCGCGCGGCCGCAAGTACGGCGCGCGCGGCGGGGTCGCCGCCGACTGGCCGGTGATCTTCGCGGCGGCGGCGGAGAGCGGCGTGGCCATCGAGCTGGACGGCGATCCCTCGCGGCAGGATCTGGACTGCACCCTGGCCGTCCAGGCAGTCGCCGCCGGCTGTCTCTTCGCCCTCGACAGCGACGCCCATGCCGTGTCGCAGTTGTGGTACACGGACCTGGCCATGGCCCACGCGCTGCTGGCCGGCATTCCCCTCGAGCGCATCGTCAACTGCTGGCCGCTCGACCGCTTCCGCGCCTGGCTCGAGGCGCGACGCCACGGCCGGTCCCCCCGTCGCCGAACCTCACGTCGCGACCCGTGAACCACGCCGCCGCAGAATCGCTCCGGCAAGCAGCACTCCGACGCCGGCGGCCAGCAGGAACACCCAGTCGTAGGCCGGCACGTGCGCGGGCAGATCCCGCACATGATGCAGACCCAGCAGGTGGTGATCGACGAGTCCTTCGACGAGGTTGAACGCGCCCCAGCCCGTGAGCAATTCCCCGGCGAGCTCCGGGCCGGACCGTGGCGCCCGGCCGTCAAGCCCCTCGCGCCATAACCCCACGACACCGGCCAGGGTGATGAGCCAAGTGACCGCATGGAACCAGCCGTCCCATGTCATGTTCAGCTTCATCGCCGCCATCGTCAGCGGCGGCACCACGGCCGAGCCCATGTTGTGCCACTGCGCGATCTGATGGAGGGCGATGCCGTCGGCGAACCCGCCGAGGCCCACACCCAGGACGACGCCCGCGGTCACCGGTTTCATTTTCATGCCCCACACCAAGCGCGTTCCCGGGAAAGCCCAACGCGGGTGCCGTTCAGGCCCGCAACACCACCTTCTCGCAGTTGTCCTGCTTGTTGAGAAAGATGTCGTAGCCCGCGGCCGCGTCGGCCAGCGGCAGATGGTGGGTGATGACCATCGAGGGGTCGATCTCGCCCCGCTCGATGCGGTCCATCAGCGGCCGCATGTAGCGATGCACGTGGCACTGCCCGCTTCTGATGGTCAGGCCGCGGTTCATCACCGTGCCCATCGGGAACTTGTCGATGAAGCCGCCGAAGACGCCGATGACCGAGACGACGCCGCCGTTGCGGCAGGCCATGATCGCTTCGCGCAGCGCGATCGGCCGATCGGATTCGAGGCCGGCCGCCTGCTTGACCCGGTCGTAGGCATAGAGCGGCCCATGCCCGTGCGCCTCGAGGCCCACGGCCTCGATGCACGAATCGGGACCGCGCCCGGCCGTCATCTCGATCAGCGCTTCGCTGACGCTGTCGACCTCCTCGTAATTGAGCGGCTCGGCGCCGCAGAGATTGCGGGCCATGTCGAGGCGGTACTGGAAGCGGTCGATGGCGATGACCCGTTCGGCGCCGAGCAGGAAGGCGCTCTTGATGGCAAACAGCCCGACCGGCCCGCAGCCCCACACGGCCACCGTGTCGCCCGGGGTGATGTCGCACATCTCGGCGCCCATGTAGCCGGTGGGCAGGATGTCCGAGAGGAACAGCACCTGATCGTCGGGCAGCCCGTTTTCGATCTTGAACGGCCCGACGTCGGCAAACGGCACCCGCACGTATTCGGCCTGGCCGCCGGCAAAGCCGCCGGTCAGGTGCGAATAGCCGAAGGCGCCCGACCCGGAGTGGCCCATGGCTTTTTCGGTGAGGGCGGCGTTGGGGTTGGAGTTCTCGCACAGCGACCACAGGTCGTGCGTGCAGTGCCAGCAGTGGCCGCAGGCGATGGTGAAGGGCACCACCACCCGGTCGCCGGCCTTCAGGTTCGACACCCCGCGGCCCACTTCCACCACTTCGCCCATGAACTCGTGCCCGAGCACGTCGCCCTTCTGCATGGTCGGCATGAAGCCGTTGTAAAGATGCAGGTCCGACCCGCAGATGGCCGTCGAGGTGATCTTCACGATGGCATCGCGCTGGTTCAGAATCTGGGGATCGGGCACGTCGCGGACTTCGACCTTCTTCTTGCCCATCCAGCACGTGGCCTTCATGACGTCTCCTCCACCCCGAGCGGCTGGGCCGGCCGCTGCAGCAACACCCCCTGGCCCGCGCCCTCGCGGCTGCCGTCCGACAGCACGACTTCCCCGGTTTCCATGACCTGCTTGAAGCGGCGCAGGTCGTCGCGCAGTTGTTGCGCCGGCTCCTCGCCGAAGAGCCTGGCCACGGCGGCGCCGGCCGCCCCGCCCGGCGGGTCGTACTGCAACTGGACGCTGAGCTCGGTGCCGCGGCCGGCCGGCGCCGCCACGAAGGTGACGACGCCGGCGTTGGGCACCGTCGCCCCGTCGAGCGAGCGCCACGCCAGCAGTTGGCCGGGCTGGTCGGCGGTAATCTCGGCGTCCCATTCCACCGTCGTGCCCGCCGGCGCCTTGGCCACCCAGTGCGACCTCGTCCCCGGGCCGGCGGTGACCGACTCGAGGTGATACATGAACTGCGGCAGGTGCTCGAGATCGCGCCAGTAGGCGTAGACCTCGTCCGGGGTTCGCAGGATGGTCACGCTCTTCTTCACTTCCACCATGGCGTCTCCTCAGTCGGCGTTCAAGCGTCGCCGCGGTGGGGTTCCTTGAGTTCTTTGGTCTCGCCCATCTCGACGTGCGTGCCAGTGAGCCAGCCGCGCACCAGTTCGAAAAGCAGCACCGGCCGCGGCTTGGTCATGTCGAGGAACTCGGCCGCGTGGACGGTGACGCCGATGAGCACCATGCGGGGATCGTCGGGGGTGCCGTGGCGCGGGTCGCCCTCGTCGGGGAACCACAGCTTCCAGTCGGCGGCGTAGAGTTCGCGGATCTTGCCGCGGTCCGAAGACACCTCGGCCGTACCCGACACCGACACCCACTCGCGGCTGCCGTCGCGGTAGTAGGAGAGGTTGACGTGGGCGTCGTGCGCCAGGTCCGCCAGCTTTCCGGTGTCGTCCAGCGTCACGAACCACAGGTCGGCGCCGGCCGCGCGCTTCTGGTTGGCCATGGCCCGCGAGCGCAGATGGCCGTCGGGACGGCGCGTGGTCATCATCGCCACTTCGATGTCGTCGATGAGGGTGTAGAGCTTGCTCAGATCGCTGGTCATTGGAATCTCGTTCCTCGCCTACGTGATCGTGCCACTGGCGTGCACAACCTGCAGGCGGCATGCCAGGGATCGGCGTGGCCTGGTGCGACGGCCGTCGGCGGATTGAGTAGCCCGGTACCGCAAAGAGGCGGAAGGCGAATGACAGTGAGGCCCCGGGCGACGCCGGGGGCTGGCCGTTTAGCTGGTCGGCGACGAGCCCGACGAGCGGGCCAGGTCGGCGAGCAGCGCGCTGAGCGTGCTGATCTCGACCGGCTTGGTGAAGTGGTAGTCGAACCCGGCCTTGACCGCCCGTTCCTTGTCGTCGGTCTGCCCGAGCCCGGACAAGGCGATGAGCAGGCGCGGCCGGGCCAGCCGCTCGCGCGTCAGCATCTCGGCCACCGTGTAGCCGTTCATGCCGGGCATGCCGATGTCGAGGATGGCCACGTCGGGCCGCAGGCGGGTGATGGCGTCGAGCGCCTCCTGGCCGTCGGCGGCGGTCTCCACCGCGTGCCCTTCGCCGCCGAGCAGGAAGCTGAGCATGTGGCGCCCGTCGTCGTTGTCGTCGGCCACCAGGATGCGCAGCGGCCGCCGGTGCACAGGCTGGCCGGCGCGGCCTGGGGCGACGCCACCGGCTGGGCCGCCGCCTCGAGCGGCAGCACGACGATGAACTCGCTGCCGCGCCCCACCCCCTCGCTGCGCACTTCCACGGTGCCGCGGTGCAGGCCGACCAGCTTGCGCACCAGCGTCAGCCCGACGCCGAGGCCGCCGCGGCTGCGCTCCAGCGTGCGGTCGCCCTGCATGAACATGTCGAAGACATGGCTTCGCAGCTCGGGGTCGATGCCGATGCCGGTGTCACGGACGCGGATCCGCAACTGGTCGAGAACGCCCGGCCGTTCACCGGCGGTTTCGGCGACGAGAGAGATATGGCCGGCATCGGGCGTGAACTTGACGGCGTTGTTCAGCAGGTTGACGATGCACCTGGGTGAGCCGAATCCGGTCGCCGCTGAGGACCACCGGCTCGTCCGGCAGCGACACGGTGAGCTTGTGTCCGGCGGCGTCGACGGCCGGGCGGGTGAGCTCGATGGCGCCTTCCACCACTTCGTGAAGCGGGACCGCTTCCACCCGCAACTCGATCTTGCCTTGCGCGATGCGCGACACGTCGAGCAGATCGTCGACGATGCGGACCAGGTGGGCCACCTGGCGTTCGAGCACCTGTCGGGCCCGGGCGCCCTCGGGCGCATCCGGGCGGCCGCGGCGCAGCAGCTCGAGGGCAAAGCGCATGGGAGCCAGGGGATTGCGCAGCTCGTGCGCCAGGATGCCAAGGAATTCGTCCTTGCGCCGGTCGATCATGCGCAGCGTCTCGGCGTCGATGCGGAGTTCCTCGGCCCGGCGCGCCTCCGTGACGTCCTCGATGCTGAGCAGGAACAGCCGGGATTGTCCCTCGCGATGCACGCCGTGTCCGTTCAGCACGTAGACACGCGCCTCGCCCGACGGCTCGACCCGGCGAATCTCCAGCGCCTCGATGGCGCCATCGCCGCGGCACGCGTGCCGGAGCTGGTCGCGCAGCCCGCCGCCGTCCCAGAAGCTGGCGGCCGAGTCCCAGATGGGCCGGTCCTGGACGTCCTCGGAGGCCACCCCGAACAGGCGATAGAAGGCATCGTTGGCCAAGCCCACGCGGCAGTCGCCGTCGAGCACCACGAGCGGCTCGCGCACCGCCTGGACCACAGCCATGGCGTAGTCGCGTGCTTCCACCAGCTCGCGGTGCCGGCGGACGCTGTCGATGTCCACGGCGATGAGCGTGGCGCCGTCGATGCGCTGCTCCGAGGTGACGAAGGGCCGAACCCGCAGCAGCCACCAGCGCCCATCGCGATCGAGGGTATCGGTCTGCCACGGCTGCATCGAGGTGATGACCTGGTCGATGGTCGGCCCGATGTCGCTCGACGTCGAAGGCGAACTTCAGATGCTCGATGGACCGGCCGACGTCGGCGGGGAGGAGGTTGAAGGCCCGGTGGGCGGCCGGGGTGAGCTGGCGGATGAGCAGATTGCGGCCCACGGTCACCATCGGCACGTCGGCGCTGGCGATGAAGTTGGACAACTCGTCGGTGAGGGCGTCGAGGTCGCGGTTGCGCGCTTGGAACTGCTCGTTGACGGTGGTCAGCTCCTCGTTGGCCGATTGCAGCTCCTCTTTGGTGGTCTCGAGCTCCTCGTTGGTGCTCTGCAGCTCTTCGTTGCTCGACAGCACCTCTTCGTGCGCCGACCGCAGTTCCTGATCGGCCGCGACGTGACCGTCGACGATGGCCTGGAGGTGATGCTTGGCGGCCGCCAGTTCCTCGCGCAGCCAATCGGCGTCGCGGTCGGCGACGCGGTCGTCGGCGCTGCCGGCAGGCACGGACCAGCGGGCGGCGCCGGCCGGCTCGAACAGCACCAGCAGCCGGAAGTCTCCGAACTGCCCCACGTTCACCGGCAGGATGCGCAGCGTGAACTCGACCCGCTCGCCGCCGTCGAAGACGTGCAGGCCTTCGCGCGACACCGGCGTGCGGCTGGCCTTGGCCTCGGTCAGGGCACTGCGCAGTTCCATCAGCAGGCCCTGCTTGACCATGCGCAACAGGTTGGCCGTCGGCTGCCCGGCCGGCGCTTCAAGAAAGGCCGACGTCTTGCCGCGGAACTGCTGGATCTCGAAGTCCTGGTCGACGAGCACGCTCGGCGGCGCATAGCGGCTGAGCAGGAGCCGATCGGCCGCCCGGTCGAAGTCGGACAGCGACTGGGCCGGGCTGACGCCGGTCCGCGGCGTGATCCCGGACAGCCAGGAGCTGGAAGCGAAGGCCAGGGCCGGCCGCTGCGAGCCTTCCTTCTTGCGGAAGATGCGGCGCGGCGCGTCCACGGCTTCGAACAGGTCGCCGAAACGGCCGATCGATTCGGAGATGCCGAGCACCAGGAAGCCGGGGCGATTCAGGGCGAAGTGGAAGATCGGGAGCAGCCGTTCCTGGAGCGACGACGACATGTAGATCATGACGTTGCGGCAGGTCACCAGGTCGACGCGCGAGAACGGCGGATCGACCGTCAGGTTCTGGCGCGCGAAGACGCACAGGTCGCGGACGCTCTTCTGGATGCGGTAGTGGCGGTCCTGCTTGACGAAGAACTGGCGGAGGCGCTCGGGGCTGACCTCGGCCTCGATGCTCTCGGGATAGATGCCGGCGCGGGCCCGATCGAGCGCGCCCGGGTCGCCCAGGTCGGTGGCGAAGATCTGGATCTCGCGCTTCGATCCGACGCTCTGCAGGTATTCGAGCAGGGTGATGGCGATCGAATAGGTTTCCTGGCCCGTGGAGCAACCCGCCGTCCAGGCGCGGATCGGCTGGTCGTCGGCGGTTGCGGTCACGAGCGCCGGCAGCACGTGCTGCTTGAGCGCATCGAACATCTCCGGCTCCCTGAAGAAGCTGGTGACGTTGATGAGCACGTCGCGATACAGCGCCTCGGCCTCGGTCTGGTCGCGCGTCACCAGCTGCGCATACTCGCCGGTCGAACGGATGCCGTGCAGCAGCATGCGCCGCGCCGTGCGCCGCTTGATGGTGGTGTCGCGGTAGTGGCTGAAGTCCACGCCCGAACTCGTGCGCAACGCGGTGATGACCTTCTGGAACTCGGCGTTCTCGTCGACGAGGTCGAGCGCGACGGGAGCAGCGATATAGGGGTGCTGGGGGAGCTCCGCCAGCTTGGCCCCGATCTCGGCCGGGGACAGCACCAGGTCGACGGCGCCACTGGCCACGGCGCTCCGCGGCATGGCCTGATGTTCGGCCGAGTCGTCCTGCGCGAAGGTGACCCCGCCCGCGGCCTTCACCTCACAGAGGCCGAGCGTGCCGTCGGACCCGGTGCCCGACAGGATGACGGCAGCGCACAGGGAGCCCTGCACCGCCACCAGCGAGCGCAGGAAGTGGTCGATGGGGTAATTCGGACTGGTCTCGCTCGCACGGGGTGTGACCGACAAGACTCCGTCGGCAATGGCCACGATGGTATTGGGCTGGATCACGAAGACCGTGTCGGGGGCGACTTTGCCGCCGTGGACGGCCTCCACGACGTTCATGCCGCTATGCCGCTGGAGCAACGACGGCAGGTGGCTCTCAGCGTGAGGGCTGAGATGCTGGATGACGACTATGGCCAGTCCTGGGTTCGGCGGCAGAGCGGCCAGCAGCTTGGTGAGCGGCTGCAGGCCGCCCGCGGAAGAGCCGATCCCGACGACCGGAAAAGGATTGTCGGGACGCTCGGGCATGCAAGGGAACCTGGCGGTCGTGAACGCCGCACAGTATATGCGAGCGTCGATTTCTGCGAGCCGCGATCGGGGGCGGCTCAAGTGCACGAAGCGCGGAAAGGCGCGGTCCCTTCGGGCCGAGAGATGCAATAGGGTGGCCAGGATTAGGCCGTCAACCACCGCTCCGCAGGCAAATATCCGAGCCCATAGCGGCATCGGGATACCACTGTTAACCGTCGCCATGCCGTGCGCAGCACGCCTGGTGGCACGTCGGGTGCACCTGAGGCACGCCGTCATCGGCCCTGTCCGCCGGGCTGGCACGCCGGTTTTCAGTGGCTCGGTTGTTGCTCTTTCAACCGCATGCCCCGCGCCGGCAGCACGAGCCCGCTTTGACTGATTTCGAACGGCACTTCGGCCAATCCCCGGATGTGGCGGTGAGCGCGCCCGGACGGGTGAACCTCATCGGCGAGCACACCGACTACAACGGCGGGCTGGTGCTGCCGACGGCGCTGCGGCTCGCCACCCGCGTGCAGATGGCCCGCCGCGGCGACCGGCGCGTGCGCTGCGTCACCACGACGCCGCCCTACGACCGGGCGCCGGCCGAGTACGGGCTCGGCGGTGAGAACCGCACCGGCGCCTGGAGCGACCACGTGCAGGCCGTGACTCACGTGCTGGCCCAGGCCGGGCACGAAGTGCCGGGCGTGGACGTGCACATCGAGTCCGACCTGCCGGCCGGCGGCGGACTGGCGTCGAGTGCGGCGCTGATGGTGGCGCTGCTCCGCGGCTTCCGGGCCCTGGCCCCATTCGCGTTCGATGACCTGACCGTGGCCCGCCTCGCCCACCGCGGCGAAACCGGCTTCGTCAACAGTCCGGTCGGTATCATGGACCCGGTCGCCTGCAGCCTCGGCGACCCGCACCACGCCCTGCTCATCGACACGCGGTCGCTGCACGTGACCCGGGTGCCGCTGCCGGCCGACGCCGAGCTGGCGCTCGTCGATTCGGGGCTCTCGCACCAGCACGCCATTGGCGCTTACCGCGTGCGGCGGGCGGAATGCGAAGCGGCGGCGCGGCTGCTCAATGTCGAGTGGCTGACCGACCTGGGCCTCGACGATCTGGCGCGGTGTGACGCCCTGCCCGAGCCGCTCGGGCGGCGCGCCCGCCACGTCATCACTGAACAGGCTCGGGTGCCGGCCACCGCGCGGGCCTTGCAGCGCGGCGAACTCGAAGAGGCCGGCGCGCTGTTCTACGCTTCGCACGAGTCGATGCGCCGCGACTTCGGCGTGTCGCTGCCGGCCATTGATCTCATCGTCGAGCTGGCGTGGGCCGACCCCCGCGTTTATGGGGCGCGGCTCACTGGCGGCGGCTTCGGGGGCGCCGTGGTGCTGTTGTGCCACGCCGGCGCGGGCATGGAGGCGGCGCGTGCCATCGTCGCGGCGCAGGCCGCCAGCGCCCGGGCCCGCGTGCTGATGCCGGCGGCGCTGGCGTCGTAGCGAGCCGGACCGGCGGCGCGGCGGCGTACGAGCCCGGCCCTAGGCGACGGCGGTGGCGAGTTCGCGCGACGGCCGCTGGCAGTTGTCGCAATGACCGCAGGTCGAGAAGCCGGCGTCGTCGTCGAAGTAGTCGAGCAGCTTGCTCCAGCGGCACAGCGCGGTCTGGGAGTAGACGATCATCTGCTCCAGCTTGTGCGCGTCGGCGGCCCGTAAGGCGTCGTAGACCTCGGCCATGGCCTCCACACTGACCGTGGTCCTGGCAACGCGATGTAACCGGCCGTCGGCCGCGCGGGACACGAAGCCGCCGTCCTCGAGCAGATTCACCGCCACCTGCGCCTTCCGCCGCGACAGACCGCACTCGTCGCTCATCTCCGCCAGGGTGCGGCCGGGATGCGCCTCCAGCCACGCCGCCGCCTGCGCAATCACGGCCGCGGCGGGATACTTCGTGGCCATGAAGAACTTGTGCGTGCGGGCGTCGTCGCGGCCCCACAGGCAGGTGCACTGCGCCGGCTCGCCGTCGCGGCCGGCGCGGCCGGCCTCCTGGTAGTAGGCCTCGAGCGAGCCGGGCATGTCGTAGTGCACGACGAAGCGGATGTCCGGCTTGTCGATGCCCATGCCGAAGGCGTTGGTTGCCACCATGGTGACGTCCTCGCCGCTCATGAAGCGCTCCTGCGCCTGGCGTCGCGCCGCCAGCGGACGCCGGCCGTGATAAAGCTCCACGCCGGGGCGCCGCGCCGACAGGTGCGCGTAGGCGGCCTCGGCATCGCGCACGGTGGCGGCGTAGATGATGCCCGACCCGGCGGCCTGGGCCAGGGTCGCGTCGAGGGCAGCCAGCTTCTCCTCGGCGCCGGTCGCGGGCTGCACGGCAAAGGCCAGATTGGGCCGGTAGATGCCGTGGTTGAAGACCGCCGCGTCGCGCAGGCCGAGCCGGGCCTGGATGTCGTCGAGCGTGCGCGTGGCCGCCGTGGCGGTGAGCGCCAGCACCGGCGGGCGGCCCACCGCCTCGATGGCTCGCCGCAGACCGAGATACGCCGGGCGGAAGTCGTGGCCCCACTGCGAGATGCAGTGGGCTTCGTCGATCACGACGAGATCCACTTCGCTGCGGCCGAGCAGCGCCTGGAAGGCCTCGTCGTTCATCCGCTCCGGCGTGGTCAGCAGGAACTCGAGCCGTTCGTGGGCCACGTCTTCGACCACCTGCTCTTTTTCCCTGACCGTGCGCGTGCTGTCGAGCTGCGACACGTCGAGACCCAGGCCACCGAGCTTGTCGACCTGATCCTTGATGAGCGAGATGAGCGGCGAGACGACGACGGTCACGCCGCGCAGGTAGAGGGCCGGCAGTTGGTAACACAACGACTTGCCGGCCCCGGTCGGCATGACGGCGACGGTATCGCGCCGGGCCATGACCGAGCGAATCACGTCTTCCTGGCCGGGCCTGAATGCGTCGAAACCGAAGACGGTAGACAAGGTGCGCCGCATCGCGGCCATGGATGCGGAAGTCGCCATCGTCTTCCTGGATAGCAAGAGCCGCTCCACCTCACGCGGCGCGGCGCCGGCCCTCGGCTGCACTCGCGGCGATCGCCTCCGGCGTCGAGTCGGCCGAGCGCGCGCTGCCCATTGTCGGCGTGCCTGCCCACTCGCGAGCACCTGCGCCTCAGCGGCGAGCGGCGGCCGAGGCACGCTGTGGAACGGGTCATGCAGGGCCGACGGTGCCGGCACGACCTGACGTGACTCCGCGCAGACCAAAGGACCGATGACATGGTTGAGATGACGACGCTGCCCGACGCCCTCCTGGACGGGACGACGCTGCTGGCCGGCCCCGGCTACCACGACCGCCCCTGGCGATGACGAGGTCGAGGCCGACGACGCGGTCGAAGACGATGACGAGAAGAAGACGAGGAAGAAGAAGAAGAAGAAGAAGAAGACGAAGAGGACGAGGACGACGACGAAGACGACGACGAGGAAGAAGACGACGAGGTCGCCGACGACGACAAGGCGGAATAGGCGCGGGCCAGCCGCCGCCGGATCGGGGGCGCCATGCTGACCGAATCGGTCGACGGCTTGTACTGCGCGGCCGGCGATTTCCACATCGACCCCTGGGGCAAGGTGCCGCGCGCGGTCATCACGCACGCGCACGGCGACCATGCCCGACCCGGCAGCGCCGCCTACCTTTGTGCCGACTCGTGCGCGCCGCTCCTGGCCCGGCGCCTCGGGCCGGACACGACCATCGAGTCACAGCCCTATGGCTTCCCGGTCACCCTGGGCGCCACGCGGGTCAGCTTCCATCCCGCCGGACACATTCGCGGCTCGGCGCAGGTGCGGGTCGAGGGTCCGGGCGGCGTGTGGGTCGTCTCGGGCGATTACAAGCGTGCCGCCGATCCGACCTGCGAGCCGTTCGAGGTGGTGCGCTGCGACACGTTCGTGACCGAGAGCACGTTTGCCCTCCCCATCTACCGCTGGGACGCGACGGCGACGGTGATGGCCGAGGCCATGGCGTGGTGGGATGCCAGCCGGGCCCGGGACCTGACCGCGGTGCTCTTCTGCTACACCCTCGGCAAGGCGCAGCGGGTCCTGGCGGAGCTGACGCAGCTCACCGACCGGCCGGTGTTCGTGCACGGCATGATGCAGCCGATGATCGACCTCTACCGGGCGGCCGGGGTCGAGATGCTGCCGACGTCGGGCGTGGCCGAACGGACGCGCGGCTCGTCGCTGGCCGGTGAACTGGTGCTGGCGCCGATCTCGGCGCGCGGCACGCCGTGGATGCGCCGCCTCGGCGACTACTCCGACGCGCTGGCCTCCGGGCTGATGCGCGTGCGCGGCGTGCGCCGCCAGCGCGGCTACGACCGCGGCCTGGTGCTGTCGGACCACGCCGACTGGCCGGCGCTGCTCGACACCATCGCCGAGACCGGCGCCACCCGCGTGCTGGCCACGCACGGCCATGCCGAACCGCTCGCCCGGCACCTGCGCGGGCTGGGCCTCGACGCGGCGGTGATGCGCACCGCCTGGGACGACGAATCCGGCGCGGACGATCACGAATGACCCGCTTTGCCGCGCTCTTTGCCGCCATCGACGCCACCACGTCGACCAACGCCAAGGTCGAGGCCATGGCCGGCTATTTCGCCGGCGCGCCGCCCGCCGACGCGGCCTGGGCGGTGTTCTTCCTCACCGGCCGGCGGTTGAAGCGGCTGGTGCCGGGCCGCGCCGTTGGCGAGTGGGCCACCGCCGCCACCGGCCTCGACGACTGGCTGCTCGGCGAGTGCCACGCCGTCGTCGGCGACGGCGCCGAGACGGCCGCCCTCATCCTCGATCAACTGCCGTCGGTGGCCGCGCCGCCGCTCAGCCTGACCGAGTGGGTCGAGACGCGCGTGCTGCCGCTGCGCGGCGCCCCGCCCGAGCGCCAGCGCGCCGACGTCATCGCCTGGCTGCGCGAACTGACCCGTTGGGAACGCTTCACCGTATTGAAGCTGCTCACCGGCGAGCTGCGCGTCGGCGTCTCGCAGACGCTGGTGGTGCGCGCCCTGGCCGAGGTCGCGGCCGTGCCGGCCACCAGCATGGCAGCCCGCCTCATGGGCGACTGGGCGCCGACGGCCGAGTGGTTCGGCACCGTGCTCCAGCCCGGCGTGTCCGATGCCGATCGCTCGCGCCCGTATCCGTTTGCGCTCGCCTCGCCAATCGACATCGCCGTGACCGACGGGCCGGGCGTGGCCGCGGTGCTCGCGGACCGGACGGCGTGGCAGGTCGAGTGGAAGTGGGACGGCATCCGCGCCCAGCTGGTGCGCCGCGAGGGGTCGACCTACCTGTGGTCGCGCGGCGAGGAACTCATCACCGACCGGTTCCCGGAGATCCGGGACGCGGCGGCGGCCCTGCCCGACGGCACCGTGCTCGACGGCGAGGTGCTGGCCTTCCGCGACCATCGCCCGCTGCCCTTCTCGGCCCTGCAGCAGCGGATCGGCCGGCAGCGCGACGTGGCCCGCGCCGCCCGCGCCGTTCCGGTCGTGTTCATGGCCTACGACGTGCTCGAGCACGAGGGCGTGGACGGGCGGGGCCAGCCGCTCGCCACCCGGCGGGCGATACTGGACGCGCTGGTCACGGCGGCGCAATCGGCGCCCGGCCCCGACCCGTCCGACGCCGCGCCCGCCGGCGACCGCCTGCCCTTCGACGAGGCGCCAGGGGCGCCGGCCGCAGCCGCGGCGCCGACGCTGCAGATCTCGGCCGTGGTCGATGCCGCCGATTGGGACAGCCTGGCGCGGCTGCGCCACGAGTCGCGCGGCCGCGGCGTCGAGGGGCTGATGATCAAGCGCACGGCTTCCCCCTACGGCGTCGGCCGCACCCGCGGCGACTGGTGGAAGTGGAAGATCGACCCTTACACCATCGACGCCGTGCTGATCTACGCCCAGCCCGGTTCGGGCAAGCGCGCCAGCCTGCTCACCGACTACACCTTCGGAGTGTGGGACGGCGACGAGCTGGTGCCCGTGGCCAAGGCCTACTCGGGGCTGACCAACGACGAGATCGCGGTCATGGACCGCTGGATCCGGCGCCACACCGTGCACCGCTTCGGGCCGGTGCGCCACGTCGAGCCGGTGCACGTCGTCGAGCTCGGCTTCGAGGCCATCGCCCGCTCCCCGCGGCACCGGTCCGGCGTGGCCGTCCGCTTCCCACGCATGCTCCGGCTGCGGCCCGACAAGACGGCGCGCGAGGCCGACACCTTGCAGGCGCTGACGCGGCTGCTCGATCCGGCCGCCGCGTCGATCTAGCCCGACGGCGCCCGGCGGCGCCGCTTTCGGCACGTGTCCTGCATTTCAGCCCTCGACGTGTCCGATGTCCGCCCTCCTTCACACCCCTCCGGCCCCCGCATCTGGCGCTGGTTGACGTGGACGGCCGCCGCCGTGGCGGTGCTGCTCCTGCTCGCCTTCGGGGCGCTGCATCTCGGCCCCGGCCGCCGCTACGTCGTGGCGCGCGTCTTCGAGCTGCTTCGTGCGCAGCAGATCGAGGTCACGGCCGAGGACGTGCGGTACAACCTGGCGCGGCTGAGCCTGTCGCTCGACAACGCCCGCGTCACTTCCTTGCGCGCCCCGGATCTCGCCCCGTTCGCCACGGTGGCCCGCGGCCAGGTCAACTTGAGCATCGGCGCGCTCATCCGCGGCCGCTACGAAGTGGAGTCGGCGCGGCTCTCGGGTGTCGCGATTCACTACGTCGTCGCCGCCGACGGCACCACGAATTTGCCGACGCCCCCGACCCCGGACCTCGACGAGCCGGTCGAAGTGATCGACTACCTGATGCGGGACACGCTCGTCGAGGACAGCCGCGTGCGCTACGAGGACCGCGCCCGCGGTCTCGACGTGGTCATGCCGGTGGCGCGGCTGCGCGTCGATGGCCAGGTCACGACCGGCCGGCACGACGTGGAACTGACGGCCGGGCCGGGCACCGCCCTGGCCGACGGGCGGACCGTGGCCCTCACCGCGCTCGAAGCCAAGGCCGACGTCGGCCGCGACGACGCCGTCATCGAGCGGCTGCAGCTCCAGGCCGCGGCCTCGCGGCTGGACGTCTCGGGCCGCATCGACCGTTTCAACGCGCCGGTCGTGGAGGTCACGCTGCGCGCCGACCTCGATACGGCGGCGATGGCGGCCGTCGCCGGCCTCGCCGAACCGGTGCAGGGCCGCCTGGCCCTCGACGCGGCCGCCAGCGGCGCCCTCGACGCGCTGACCGTCACGGCCTCGGGCCGGAGCGATGGTCTGACGCTCCGCGATCTGGCGCCGGCTGCGGTGTCATTCCAGGGCGGCTACGCCGCCGCGGCCGCGGTCGCCACCGTCGACGCACTGGAGCTGTCGGCGCCGTGGGGCCGCCTCTCGGCCAGCGGCACAATCGCCCTGGCCGACGAGCCGACTCGAGTGTCGGCGCGCATCGCCGGACTCGACGCCGAGACCGTCATGACCGCGCTGGCCCTGCCGTCGCGGGTGGCCGCGACGGTCAGCGGCGACCTCGACGCAGCCATGCCGGGGCTCGCCTACCGGGAGGCAAACGGGCGCGCATCGTTCACCCTGACCGCCACGGCGCCGGTCTCCCGAGTCGACGTGGTCCCGGTGCGCGGCACGGTGCGGGCCACGGCATCCGGCGACCGGATCGAGGTGCGGCTCGACCGCGTCGACGCGCTGGCCACCCGGCTCACCGGCGCCGTCAGCGTGCGCGAGCTGACCTCGCTCGACGGCACCCTGCAGGCCGCCGCGGGCGATGTCGGCGCGGTGGTGCGGGCGGTCGAAGCTTTCCTCGGCCGGCCCGCCGGCACCGTGTTCCCGGCGCCGGTCAGCGGCGCGATTGCGGTGCAGGCGCGGCTCGGCGGCACCCTGGCCGACCCCGCCCTGCGCGCCGTGCTCGACGCGCCGGCGCTCGGCCTCGGCCAGTTGCACGGCGTGCGCCTCTCCGGCACGGCCCGGGCCACGCGGGATGCCGTGGACCTGGCCGAATTCCGCGCCACCTGGGACGAGGCCATCGTGACGGCCACCGGGCGGGCCGCCCTGACCGGCACGCGCGCCGTGCGCGCGCGCCTCACCGCCGACGCACTGGGCGTGGCCGGACTCTTGTCGGCTCTCGACATCCGCGACGTTCCGGCGGCCGGGACGCTGGCGGCCGACGCCGATGTCGCCGGCACGCTCGACCGCCTCGAGGCGCGGGTCCGCCTGCGCGGCGCCGATCTCGTCGCCTACGGCGAGCCGCTCGGCACGCTCACGGTCGAGGGACGCCTGGCCGACCGACAGGCGCGCCTCGACTCGGCGGTGCTCGACAAGCCGCAACAGGACGGCGGCGCCGGCCGGGTCGCGGCCAGCGGTACCTACGGGCTGGAGCGCGGCGATTACACCTTCTCGCTGACCTCCGCCGGCGTGCGCCTCGAGCAGCTGGTGTTGCCCGACGGCACCACCGCCCGCGGCGTGGTGCGAATCGCCGGCCAGGGCCGGGGTACGGCGGACCGGCCCGAGGGCACGGTGGAATTCGACGGACGGGACCTGGTGATTGCCGGCCGTGAGGCCGGGGACGTCAGCGCCACCGTCACGCTCGCCGATCGCGAGGCGATATTTGCGGCGGCGGCTCCCCGCTTCGCCACCACCGCGCGCGGCGCAGTCGCGATCGACGCGCCCTACCAGGGGCGCGCCGACGTGACCGTGGCCGGTCTCGCCCTCGAGGCGCTGCCGCTGCAACTCGATACCCCGCTCACCGGCCGCATCCGCGCCGACATTCACGCCGAAGGGCCCGCCGCCACGCCGGCGGCGGCGGTGATGTCGGCCACCATCGAGGAACTGGACGCGCGCTGGAACGGGCTGCCGGTGACGCTGACCGCGCCAGCCACGGTGGCGCTCGCAGACCGGGTCGTCACCCTGGCCGATGTGCGGATCGAGGCGCTCGACAGCACCGCCACGATCAGCGGCCGCCTGCCGCTCGACGCCGGCGCCACCCCCGGCGCCCTCGACCTCGACGCCCGGCTGACGCTGGCCACGCTGGCCGGCTACGCGCCACGTGGCTTCTCGCTCAGTGCCGACGGCACCCTGACCGTGCAGGGCCGGGTGACCGGCACGGCCGCGGCCATCGACCCCGACGTGACCATGGCGCTCGAGAACGGGCTGCTGCTCATGCCGGAACTCGGCCCCCCCGTCACCGACCTGCAGTTCCAGGCGCGCGTCGCCGGCGGTGTCGCCGCGATCGATCGTCTGAGCGCCGCCTGGGGCACGGCGCGCCTCGAGTCCACGGGCCGCGCTCCGCTCACGCTGCTGGGGCTGCCGGTGGCCGTGCCGAACGCCTCTGGCGGCGCGACTCTGGAGGCCCGCGTCACCGGGCTCGACCTCGGCGCCGTGCCCGGCGCCCCGGCCGGAGTGAGCGGACACGTCGCCCTGCACGTCAACGCCGCGGCGGCGTCGGCCGACCCGGCCGCCGTCGAGGGCCAGGTCATCTTCGATGCGCTGGAGCTCGGCTACCGCGGGCTCACTCTGGCCCAGCAGCGTCCGTCGGCCATCACCATGGCGGGGGGCGCGGCCGTCGTCGAGACGCTGGCGCTCTCGGGCTCGGCCGGCGCCGTCGAGGCCTCGGGCACGGTGGCGCTGACCGGCGATCGGCGGGTCGACCTCACCACCACCGGCGCCCTCGACCTCGCCGTGCTCTCGGTCGTGACCGACGCGGCCCGGGCCAGCGGGCCCGTGCGCTTCGACGTGCGCGCCGCCGGGCCGCTCGCCCAACCGCAACTGCAGGGCTTTGCGGCGCTGACCGATGGCTCCGTGGTGATCGACGACCCGGCCGACGTCGCCGTCGAGAACCTCGTAGCGCGGCTGGATCTGGACGGCGCGCGCATCACCCTGAGCCAGTTGAGCGGCCAGGTCAACGGCGGCGCGCTGTCCGGCGGCGGCACCGTCACGCTCGGCGCCGCTCTGGTCGAAGACGCTGATCTACAGCTGTCCGTGGACGAGCTCGCGTTCTCGGCGCCGCTCGACCTGCGCAGCCTGTCCGACGTGGACCTGCGGCTGAACCGCCGGGGCGAGAACTTCATCGTCGGCGGCGAGGTTCGCATCACCGAGGCCGGCCTCACCGGCGACATCAACTTCGATACCGGGCTGCTCGGGGCGATCGGGCGGCCCCGCGGCCTCGATCTCACCGCCGAACGCGACCCCCTCCTCGAGCGCCTCCGCTTCGACGTGCACGTCGCCACCGGCACGCCGATCCTGCTCGACAACAATCTGGCCACCGCCGAACTGACCACCAACGTCACCGTGCTCGGCACGCCCTACGACCTGGGCATGTCCGGCCGCATGGAGCTGCTCGAAGGCTCGCTCGTGACGCTCAACGAGCGCCGCTACGAAGTGGAGCGCGGCCTGATCACCTTCACCGACGACCGGCGCATCACGCCGTCGTTCGACCTGCGGCTCACGACCGAGGCCCGCCACTACGACATCACGCTCGGCGTCACCGGCGAGGTCGGGGCCACCGAGACCTCCTTCACCGCCAACCCGCCGCTGCCCGAGCCCGACATCATGGCGCTGCTCGTCACCGGGCGCACCCTCGACGACATGCGCGGCGAGGAGTACGAGGTGGCCCGGGAACAGGTGCTGTCGTACCTGACCGGCCGCGTCGGCTCGTCGCTCGGCCGCGGCATCGAACGGGCCACCGGGCTGAGCGAAGTGCGGGTCGAGCCGACGCTCATCGCCAATGAAGCCGACCCGGGGGCGCGACTCACCGTTGGTCAGGAGTTGACCGACGGGCTGCGGCTCATCTACTCCACCGACCTGGCCGACAGCAGCAACCAGAATCTGGGTGGCCGAGTACGACATCACCCGCCGCTTCGAAACCCGCGCCGTGCGGCAGCGCGACAACACTTATCGCGCCGAGTTCCGCCACGACCTGCGCTTCGGCGGCGCGCCCGCGCCGCGGCGCATGCCGCGCAGCCGGCCGACCATCACCGCCGTCGAGGTCCGCGTCGACGACGGCGCCGATGACGGCCGGCTCGGCGATCTGCTGAAGCTGAAGCCGGGAGACGCCTACGACTTCTTCGCCGGACGCGAAGGCCTCGATCGAATCGCCGACGCCCTGCGCGCGCAGGGCTTCCTGGAGTCACGGGTGCGCCTCACCCGGAGCGCCGCGCCGGGCCCCGGGGACGGCGCCGGCGTGGCCCTGGCCGTGACGGTGACGCGCGGCCCGCGCGTGCGCCTCCGGTTCGACGGCGTCACGCCGCCCGACGACATCCAGCGCGACCTCGCCGTTCGCTGGCAGCGCGGCGTCTTCGATGCCCAGCGCCGCAGCGATACCGCCGACGCCGTGCGGGAATGGCTGATGGACGACCACCACCTGAACGCGCAGGTCACCGTCGACGTCGAGGACCCGGCGCCCGACCGCCGAGTGGTGCGGATCGACATCGCCCCAGGGCCCCGTTACCGCCAGGTGACGCTGGTCTTCGAAGGGGCCCACGGCATCGACCCCGACGTGCTGGACGAGATCGTCCACGAGCAGGACCTCGAGGACGACCTGTTCACCGATCCCGTGGTGGTGACCGAACTGCTGCGCCGCTACTACCGCGAGGAAGGCTACCTGGCCGCGACCCTCGACGAGCCGGTGCCGCAGTTCGAGGGCGGCACGGCGCGGATCGTCATTCGCGTGAACGAAGGGCCGCGTTTCGTGGTCGAAGCGCTGGCGCCGGCCGGAAATGCGGCCGTGGCGTCGGAAGAACTGCTCGACGAGGCGCCGCTGCGGGTCGGCGATCCGTTCCTGCCGGCCGTGGCCGAACGCTCGCTCACCCGCATCCGGCAGCTCTACTGGCGGCGCGGCTACAACGACGTGCAGCTCCAATACGAGGTCGACGCCGAGCGCGAGACCGGACGGGCCGCGGTGTCCATCCTGGTGCGCGAAGGCGCGCGGTCGATCGTCAACTCGGTGACCGTCGACGGCAACGTGCGCACGAGCGACGATCCCGTCGCCGGCCAGGTCGATGTCGATCCGGGGGGCGTGCTGGACGTGGCCGCCCTGGGCCGCTCGCGCCGCAATCTTTACGGCACCGGCGCCTTCTCGATCGTCGAGTTGGCACACGAGCCCGCGGCGACAACCACGAGCCAGGCCGCGGCCGGCGCGGCCGGCCAGGCCTCCGACGGCGCCGCCGAGCCCATGCCAGGGCCGGAGACGACCGCGCCGACCGGCGACCAGCCTGTGGACGTGCGCGTCAGGGTCCGCGAGGTGCAGCCGTTCCAACTGGGCTACGGCGCGTCCTACGATACCGAACGGGGGTTGGGCGGGGTGCTCGAGCTGACCAACACCAATTCGCTCGGCTACGCGCGCCAGGTCGGCGTCAGCACGCGCTACGACTCGCAGCTGCGCCAGGCCCGCGTCTTCATCAGCCAGCCTTTCCTGAAACGGTTTCCCCTGCAAACGACGGCCGCCCTCTACCTGCGGCAGGAGCGCAATCCGCCCACCGGGTTGACGCAGGCGTTCGACCTCGACCGCGTCGGCGGATCGCTGCAGCAGGAGCGTCGCCTGGGCGGCCGTTACGTGTGGAACTACGGCGTGCGCTGGGAACAGGCGCGCACCATCGACCCGCGGGCGGGCCAGCGGCGCGACGAGCGGACCACGGTGATGCCGTTCACGAGCACCTTCACCCGCGAGAGCCGCGACGACGTGCTCGATGCCTCGCGCGGCGCGTTTGCCTCGCAGGCCTTTTCCTATGCCCCACGCTGGCTCGGCGCCGATTCCGCCTACCTGCGCTACTACGGCCAGTACTTCACCTTCGTGCCGCTGCGCCCGCCGACCCGCGAACGCCTGACCAACGAGATCCTGCGCCCGCGCTTGGTCTGGGCCAGCGGCGTGCGCCTCGGGCTGGCCCGCGGCCTGGGCGGGCCGGTGCCCTTCGGCGAACGCTTCTTCGGCGGCGGCAGCACCAGCGTGCGGGGCTTCGCGCAGAACGGGCTGGGGCCGGTCGACGAGAGCGGCATCCCGACCGGCGGCGCGGCCACCTTCATCGCCAACACCGAACTGCGCTTCCCGGTCGTCAGCATCGTCGACGGCGTCGGCTTCCTCGACCTGGGCGCGGTCGTGCCGCGCGTCGGCGAGTGGTCGTGGTCGGACCTGCGCCAGGCCGCGGGCCTGGGCGTGCGGGTGCGCACGCCCTGGTTCCTGCTCCGCGGCGATTACGGCATGGTCCTCGACCGGCGCGGCGGCGAGCCGCGCGGCCGCTTCTTCTTCAGCATCGGCCAGGCCTTCTAACCGCCGGCCGGCTGGCTTGCCGGCTCGCCGGCCAGCTGGCCCTCGTCGACGATCAGTTGATGGTTGATGGTCGCGACCACGCGGGCCCCGTCGGCCGCCGCCTGCAGCGCCTGCTGGGCGGCGCCCTCGGCCAGATCGCCGGCCACGAACAGGCCCGGCGTCGGCGTCTCGCCGTCGTCGTCGCAGCACACCCCGCCGTCGTCGTTCAACTCCAGGCCGAGCGCGGCCGTGAGCGCGCGCTGGCGCTGGGCCGGCCGCAGCCATAGCGACGACACCGCGACGCGGCGGCCGTCCACGAGCTCCACGCCTTCCAGATCCTCGTCGGGGCCGGGGATCGACCCGGGCGATGGCGGTCGTCTCGATGACGATGCCGGCCCGTTCCAGCTTCGCCACCGCCTCGCCGAGCGGTGCGGCGCCGAGCGTGAAGAGCGTGACCGAGGCGGTCCAGCCGCGCAGGAAATGTGCGTAGTCGAAGACCGTCGGCTCGTCGGCGATGACCCCCCAGGAACGATCGCGGCGTTCGTAGCCGTCGCAGTAGGGACAGTGGTGCACGCCTCGGCCCCAGCGCTCGCGCAGGCCGGGCAGATCGGGCAGCACGTCGACGAGGCCGGTGGCCAGCAGCACGCGCCGGGCAGCGGCGCTGCCGCCGTCGGCCAGGGTGGCGCGGAACGCCCCGCACTCGCCGGTGATGGCCGTCACTTCGCCGTCGATCACCCGCACGGTGGGATAAGCCTCGAGCTGGGCGCGGCCGACCTGCCGGAACTCGGCCGGCAGCACCCCGTCGCGCGTCACGAAGCCGTGGATGGCCGGCGCGACGGCGTTGCGCGGCGCGCCGCCGTCCACGAGAAGCACGCGGCGCCGGGCCCGCCCGGCGACCAGGGCGGCGGCGAGCCCGGCCGGCCCACCGCCGACGATCAGCAGTTCGACATCGTCACGCATCGTCATACCGAAGTCTCTTCCCAGCCGCGCACCGAATAGAGCAGCGGCCGCGTCCACAGGCTCTCGAGTCCTTCGAGGATATCCGAGGCCCAGTTGAAGACGTTGCGGCCGGCCACGACCTTGCGCATCGTCCGCATGCGCGCGGCCTGCTCGTCGGGCGGCATGTCGATGGCCCGCGCCAGCGCGGCGGCAAAGGCATCGGCGTCGTAAGGGTTGATGAGCAGCGCGTCGTCGAGTTCCTGCGCGGCCCCGGCCAGGGAGCTGAGCACCAGCACGCCCTGCTCGTCGTCGCGGGCGGCCACGAACTCCTTGGCCACCAGGTTCATGCCGTCGTGCAGCGAGCTGACGATGCAGAACCGCGCCAGCCGATAGAGCGCCACCAGGCTGAAGGCCCCGAGCGGCGTCGTGTAGTAGCGCACGACCGGGGCCCCGCCGGGCACGTGCGTGGCGGGTGTTGAGCGCGTCGATGCGCCGCCCGATCTCGTCCTCGATGGCCGCGTAGCTGCGCAGATCGGAGCGCGAGGGCACGCCGATCTGCACGAAGGTCAGGCGGCCCTTCAGCTCCGGGCGCTGCGTCATCAGCGCGTCGAGCGCGTCGAGCCGTTCGGGGATGCCCTTGGTGTAGTCGAGCCGATCGACGCCGAGCCCGATGATCTCGGCCCGCAGGTCGAGCAGCTGCGCACAGGCGCTGCTGCTCGGCCGGCAGCCCCGGGTCGGCGGCGAAGCCCTGGATGCGATCGAAGTCCACGCCGATCGGCACCGACACGACCGTGCTGGTGCGCCCGTTGTAGCGCACGCGCGAGGCCTCGACCTCGACGTCGGCCTGCAGTTCCTCCTCGGCCGCCATCAGGAAGTTGCGCCGGTCGCGCTCCACCTGGAACGCGATCAGGTCGTTGGCGAGCAGCCCCGCCACCAGTCTCGCGCCGCCACGGACAGATGCGCAGGCGGTCGGGATACGGCCACGGGATGTGCCAGAAGAGCGCGGTGCGCGCGTCGGGCCGCAGCGCCCGCAGCGCCGGCGCGACCAGCGCCAGGTGGTAGTCCTGGATGAAGACCGGCGATTCCGAGGCGCCGAGCTCGGCGTGGGTGGCCGCGGCGAAGCGCTGGTTGATCTCCTGGTAGGCCGCCCAGTCCTCGCTGCGGAACTTCGGCCGCACGTCGACGACGTGGCACAGCGGCCACAGCCCCTCGTTGGCGAAGCCGCCGTAGTAGGCCGAGAACGTCGGCTCCTCGAGCCACAGGCGGCGCAGCTGGTAGGTGGGCTTCTCGGGCGGCACCGCCACCTTGTCGTGCGCATCGACGACCAGGTGATCGGCCGGCCCGGCGCCGTGCGCAATCCACACGCCGCCGCGTTCGCGCATCAGCGCGTCGAGGGCCACCGCCACGCCGCCGGTGGCCGAGCGTGACCTGGGTGCGGCCGTCCTCGTCCAGCTTGTGCAGGTAGGGCTCGCGGTTGGAGACGACCATCAGCGGCCGCGGCACCTCGGTGTCGATCTCCCCGGCCTGCTGCAAGGCGTAGCGGAACAGCACCGGCCCGACCAGTTCGTGGATGGCGATCGAGGCCGACGACCAGCAGCTGCAGCTGCTGGCCCCAGCCCGGGAACTCGGAGGCCACGACCGAGGCGAAGCCCAGGGTGATGCCGGCCTGCGAGACCAGGCCCATCCACGCGTAGCGGGCCGGGGCGCCTTGCAGTCCCGAGGCCCGCACGCCGGCGCCGACGCCGAGCCGGATCGCCCAGATGCGCAGCCCGGCCAGGCCGATCGCGGTCAGGCCGATGGCGGCCACGGCGTCGAGGCGCAGCGACGTGCCCACGGCCACGAAGAACACGACGAGCACCGGCGGCGCGCCGCGGCGCACGGCCGCGCGCAGCATGTCGCCCTGGGCCACGGCCAGGTTCTCGATGACCAGGCCGGCCGCCACCGCGGCCAGCAGCGGCTGCAGCTGCTGCGTCGTGCCCACCTGGCTGAGCACCGCGCAGACGACCAGCACGGCCAGCGTGATCTCGCGGCCGATGTAGCGCATGTAGAGCGCGAAGAGCACGCCGATGAGCACGCCGAAGGCGACGGCGCCGCCGATTTCCCAGGCCAGGTGCGCCAGGGCCCCGTCACGCAGTCCGACGCCGATGCCGACCTGGCTGCGCGCCACCTCCATGGCCACCGAGAAGAGCACCAGGATCATCAGGTCGGCGAGCACGACCACGGCCAGCACCGTGTCGCTCAGCCGGCCCCGGGCCCCGGAATCGGCAATCACCGCCGCGGTCATGGTGGGCGAGAACGACACCACGATCACCATCAGCACCGCCAGCATGGCCAGGCGTTCGAGGCCGACGGCCGTCGGGGCGATGGGCAGCCACGGCCACGCCAGCCAGGCCACGACGGCCAGCGCCGTCATGGCCACGCCGAGGGTCGTCGCCGTCAGCCGGGCAATGGCCATGAGCCGTGGCCCCAGCCGTTCGAGGCTGAGGGTCAGGCCGGCGATGAGGGCGATGAGCGTGGTGGCGATGCCGGTCACCACCTGGAGCTGCGCGGCCATCGGCTCGGTGATGAGGTTGGCCGACGTAGGGACCGGCAATCACGCCGAAGAGCAGGTAGCCGGTGACGCGCGGCAGCTTGAAGCGGCGCAAAGCGTCGCCGAGGACCGAGGCGCCGACCAGGGCGAAGCCGAGGGCCAGCGCCATCGTCGCCGGCGCCGTGGTGGCCCCGCCCAGTTCGCGGACCCAGACCATGGCGCCAATGGCCAGCGCGAGCGCGAGCGCGCGGCTCATTCGTCGGCCCTCACGGCCGGCAGGAACACGCCGGCGGCCTCGGCGGCGATGGTGCCGGCCACGACCGTCGCCAGCACCAGCGCGCCTTCCGATCCGGCAATCGCGTGCGCGTTCAGGGCGAAGGCCACGCCGAGCACCCCCGGCGACAGGAGCCGCCAGGTCAGGCCGGGCGGCGCGCTCCTTCCGATGACGCGCGTGGCCAGCGCGCCGCCGGCCCCCTTGGCCAGCAGCCGCACCAGCAGGTAGACGGCGGCCAGCGTCAGCGAGGTCGAGGTGTGCGCCGCCTGGGCCCCGGCCACGAGCAGCACCAGCACCACGCCGGCATGCTGCACGAGCAGGATGTCGCGGCTGATGGTGTCGCGCGGGTGGCGTCCGGCGAAGCGCCAGAACACCCCGGCGAGCAGGCCGGTGGCCAGGGCCGAGAGCGACAGCGCGCTGGCGATGCCGCCGACGAGCAGAAGCACGGCCACGCCGAAGACCCGCTCCTCCGTCTCGGTGGCGGCGCGCGTGAGCAGCAGCCACCCGGCCGCGGCCAGCGTCAGCGTGACGCCCGCGGCCTGGACCACCAGCGCGGCGGCCTCGAGCCCGGTCGCCGATCGCAGCCAGGCGAGCAGGAGCGCCCCGGCCAGAACCGGCAGCACGGCGCCGTGTTCGGTGGCGCGAACGCCGGGCGGCCGCGGTTCGAGGGGATGGCCGCGCGGGAACGCCAGCGACGTCGCCGCGCACACACCGCAGGCCGCCGCCACCGTCCACGGCAGGCTCGTCCCGACCGGCAGGCGCCACAGGATGAAGGCGCCGATGCCCCCGGCCACGGCCAGGGCCGTGATCGTCGCCTCGAGCGTCGCGGCGAAAAGCAGCCGCGGGCGATCGGTGCGGCGATCGCCCACGCCCATGCCGACCACCACGCCCAGGGCGGCGATGGCCACCGGCACGAGCGGACCGAGGGAGGCCAGCACGGAGGCCGAGAGCAGGTTCACGCCGGCGGGACCGATAGCGCCGCCGGCCAGCAGCAGCAACGCCACCGGCGCCGTCATGATGTGGCGGCCGAGGCGCTGGGGGAAGCCGCGGGCCCACCGGCCGCGCGATTCCGGCGCCACTGCGCGCGCGCTGGCCGGATCGGTGAAGGCCGTCACCTCAGACCCGCTCATTGGCCGAGCACCAGCACGTGATGGCTGTCGCCGCGCGTCACTGCCAGCATCACCTGCTGGCCCTCGCCGAGAGCGGCAAACGCGCGGGTGAGCTGCGCCGGCGTGGGCCCGGCCGTGGCCCCGACGCGGGTGATGACATCGCCGCGCCGCACCCCCGCGCGCGCCCCGGCCGAGCCGCGGTCGACCTTGGTCACCTCCACGCCGGCTCCCGGCGCGGGGCGCACGGTGAGCCCCAGGGTGCGGCTGGCGGCGGCCCGGGCCGTCGTGGTCATGGTCACCGAGAGGACTTGGCCGTTGCGGCGCACCCGCAAGGTGGCGCTGTCGCCGGCGGCCAGGGCCGCGCTGCGCGCCTGCCAGTGCTGCGGCGTGGTGATCGGCTGGCCGTTGACGGCGTCGACGACGTCCCCGACCTGCAGCGCCGCCGCGTCGCCGCCGGGCGGCACCCAGGTGACGACGACGCCCTGAGTGGCGCCGGTCAGCGCCGCGACCGGCGGCGTCAGCGGCTGGACCTCGACGTTCAGGGTGCCCCCGCCGCGGCCGGGCGTCTCGAGCAGCCGCGTGGCGGCCCGCAGCACGACCGCGGCCGGCACGATGGCCGCGCCGGTGCCGTGCGCGACGGTCACGCCGGCAAACTCGGCATTGCTGCTGAACACCAGCGTGCCCGGGCTCAGGCTGGCGCCCGGGGGCACGGCCCACACCGGCTCCGGCCACGACGGGCTGTCCACCGCGTCGAGCGCGCCGACATACACGGGGCGCAGCGTCACCCCGGCGGCGGTGACCTCGCTGGCGAAGAGATATCGCGGCTGGCGCTCGCGGCGCGGCGCCCAGGCGATGGGCTCGGACACCGGCGCCGGCGACGTGACGCGCACGACGGCCAGGCCAGTGCCGGGGTCGCGGGCGATGACGCGCGCGTCGGCCGGCTCGTCGGCGCCGTCGCCCAGGGTCGCGACCACGACGGCCACGCCGTCGCGCCAGCGCAGGGCGGCGCGCCGTTCAACGGCCCCCAGGCCGGACGAGGGCAACTCGAACGGGACGAGCGACGGCTCCAGCCGGGCCTGCAGTTGGGCCAGCGTCTCGGCCAGGTCGTCGTAGGACGGCGGCGCCGCCAGCTGGCTGAACACGGCCGGCACCGGATTGGGAGTGAGCGGACGGTCGTCGTAGCGGATGCGGGCGAGCAGCCACAGCGCGGCCACGGCCAGAGCGCCGGCCAGCAGCAGACGCCGCGTCTCGCGCGACACGCTGGGGCGATAGTGACTCGTCGGCTCCACGTCGGCCATTGTTACGCAGAAGCGGAGCTGGGACGCGCCTTCCGGCGCCCCGGCCGCGACGGCGCGCGCCCCGGCACGAGCCCGGCCCACAGGTCGCCGACCTGCTCGAGCCGGGCCGCCATCGTGCGCAGCGTGAAGCTCCGCGGCTGCACTTCCCCCGACGCCACCTCCTCCCAGGTGCACGGCGCCGACACCGGGGCACCCGGCCGGGCCCGCACCGTGTAGGCCGCGGCGAAGGTGGCCCCGGCGCGGTTCCGCGCGGTGTCGAGGTAGATGCGCTCTTCGCGGTCGGCCTTGGCAAAGGCGCGCGTGAAGATCTCCGGCCGCCGGCTCACGAGCTGGTCGGCCACGTCGTCGGCAAGGGCCGAGGATCGGGCGAAGGTGGCGCGCGCCGTGAGCCGCACGACCACGTGGAAGCCCTTCGAGCCGGAGGTCTTCACCCAGCTCGGATGACCGAGCTCGTCGAGCACGGCGCGCAGTTCGAGCATCGCGGCGCGCAGCGTCTCGGCATCGTCGCGCGACGGATCGAGATCGAACACGCACACGTCGGGCCGTTCGATCCTGGGGGCGCGCGACGGCCACACGTGCAGGGTGATGGTGTTCTGGTTGGCGAACCAGGCCAGCGAGCGCGCGTCGTTGGCCAGCGGATAGTGGACCACGCCGCCCTTCTTCGGCGCCTCGATCCGTTTCAGCCACGCCGGGAAGCCCTTGCTGACGTCCTTCTGGATGAAGCCCTTGGCGCCGATGCCGTTGGGGTAGCGCTCCATGGTGATCAGCCGGCGGCGCACGTGCGGCAGCATCACCGGGGCCACGGCCGCGTAGTAGTCGGCCAGCTCGCCCTTGGTGATCCCGTCGTCGGGAAACAGCACCTTGTCAGGGTGCGTGATCATGGCTGCTCCTTGACGACCTCGGCCGCCGCTTTGTCGATGCGCACGCCGAGCAGCCGCGGATGGCGCAACTTGCCGTGCACGGTCCACTCCGTGAACGCCACCTGCACGACGACCCGCGGCGTCACCCAGTGGACGCGCAGGCGCGGCAGGCCGGCGCCCTTGGTGAAGGGCGGCGTGGCCCGCACCGCGGCCTCGAGGCGGGCGCGCAGGTCGAGGAGCAGCGCCGTGTCGAGGCCGGTGCCGACCTTGCCGGCAAACACGAAGTCGTGCCCCTCGAAGTAGCCGAGGAGCAGCGCGCCCAGGCCGACGCGGCTGCCTTGCGGGTCGGTGAAGCCGCCGACGACCAGTTCCTGCGTGGCCTCGCACTTCATCTTGAGCCAGGCCTTCGAACGGCGATGTTCGTAGGGCGAGTCGAGCCGCTTGGCGATGACCCCTTCCCAGCCCCGCTGGCAGGCCAGTTCCCAGGGCGTGGGGCCGGTCATGGCCGGCACGCGCGCGATGGGCAGGCGGAAGGGGATGCCGTCGAGCAGCGCGCGGCGCTCGCGCAGGCTCTGCTGGGTGACGTCGCGGCCGTTCAGCCACAGCACGTCGAAGACGTTGAAGTCGGCTCGTCCCTGCCGGCCCCACGCGCCCGTGGCCTCGCCGTCGAGGATGGCCTGACTGGCAGGCAGCGCCGCCACCGCGGCGGCCACGGCGGGATAGGTCTCGGTCAGCGGCAGGCGGTTGCGCGACAACAGCCGCACGGTCGCGGCCGTCCTTGAACGCCAGCATCCGGATGCCGTCGAGTTTGCGTTCGAACGTCCACGCGGGATCGGCGAACCGCTCGTCGGTCAGGGTCGCGGCCATCGGTTCGAGCCAGACGGGTGCAGTCATGTGCGGCTGAACGATGCAATGCCGTCGCCACCGCTGGCCGTGGGGCAGCTCCGTCGCGAGACCGGGGCGCACGCGGGCGGCTGGGCACCCCAGTGCCGACAATGAGTCGGGCCGTGCTCAGGCGATCGCTTCGGGCGCGCCACTGTAGGATCGGTGCCTGACGTCACGGCGAGACCCCGGGGACGCCTGGGCTGCGAGAGGACCAATGACCACCGCCCGCGACTACGGCCTGGCGCCGCCCGGCTACCGCCTGCCCGAGGCCACGCGCGTCGGCAGCGTGAATCTTCAGGTGGCCGACCTGCAGCGCTCGATCGACTACTACACCGGCGTCATCGGCTTGCGGGTGGTGAGCCGCGACGCGGCCACCGCCGCCCTCGCCGCCGGCGACGGCCCCGCACTCGTGCGGCTGGAAGCCCGGGCGGGCACGCTGCCGCGGCCGCGCCGGGGCGCCTTCGGGCTCTACCACTTCGCCCTGCTGCTGCCCGACCGGGCCTCGCTCGGTCGCTTCATGAT
Organism: uncultured Acidobacteriota bacterium; assembly: GCA_963834325.1. Lineage (GTDB taxonomy): Bacteria > Acidobacteriota > Vicinamibacteria > Vicinamibacterales > UBA2999 > CADEFD01. Next base: position 54,431 of record CAWIBL010000003.1, on the reverse strand, counting down.
CCATGTGGAGGCCCTCGGCGTGCCCATCGGCGCCGCCGATCACCTCGTGAGCGAAGCGCTGTATCTCGACGATCCCGACGGCCTGGGCATCGAGGTCTACTGCGATCGGCCGCGCCTGGCCTGGCGGCACGTCGACCGCGAACTGGCCATGGCCAGCGACCCGCTCGATGTCGCGTCGGTGGCGGCGGCGGCCAAGGGCGAGCCGTGGACGGGTGCGCCGGCCGGCACCGTCATCGGCCACCTCCACCTGCACGTCGGCGACCTCGACGCGGCGCGGCGGTTCTTCCACGGCGGGCTCGGTTTCGACGTCATGGTGTGGCGCTACCCCGGCGCGCTGTTCTTCGGCGCCGGCGGCTATCACCATCATCTGGGCACCAACACCTGGGCGCCGGGGCCGGCCGCCACCGCGGCCCACGCGCGCCTGCTCGAGTGGGAACTGCTCGTGCCCGGCCCGGCCGCCACCGCGGCGGCGGCCACGAGCCTGGAGGCGTCCGGCTACCGCCCCGCGCGGGGCGACGACACGGTCGCCGTCGCCGACCCGTGGGGCACCCGCTTGGTCGTACGCGCCGTCTAGGATGACCGAGCCGATGCCGCCGACCGCCGCCTCGCGCACCCGCCACCTCCCCGCCGGGATCTGGGCGCTCGGCCTCGTGTCGCTCCTGATGGACGCGTCGTCGGAACTGGTCCACAGCCTGCTGCCGTTGTTCTTGACGGTGTCGCTCGGCGCCAGCGTGGTCACCATCGGGCTGCTCGAGGGCATGGCCGAGGCCACCGCGGCGGTGGTCAAGGTGTTCTCGGGCACGTGGAGCGATCGGCTCGGCCGGCGCAAGGCGCTGGTGGTCACTGGCTACGGCCTGGCGGCGCTCACCAAGCCGCTCTTCCCGCTGGCCTCGTCGGTGTCGTGGGTCTTTGTCGCGCGCTTCCTCGACCGCGTCGGCAAGGGCATCCGCGGCGCCCCGCGCGACGCGCTGGTGGCCGACATCACGCCCCCCGAGCAGCGCGGCGCCGCCTACGGTCTGCGCCAGTCGCTCGATTCGGTCGGCGCCTGCCTCGGGCCGCTGCTGGCCATCGGCCTGATGATCTGGTTCGCTGGCGACGTGCGCCGCGTGCTGTGGATCGCGGTGCTGCCGGCGACGCTGGCGGTAGCCCTGCTGGTCGTGGCCGTCCGCGAACCCGAACGGGCCGCCGCGCCCCGCCGCGCGCCGGCCGCGCTCACCCGCGCCGGGCTGGCCCGGCTGCCCCGCCGCTACTGGGGCGTCGTCGCGCTCGGCGCCCTGTTCACCCTGGCCCGCTTCAGCGAGGCCTTCCTCGTGCTCCGCGCCAGCGACGTCGGGTTGGCGGCGGCGCACGTCCCGATGGTGATGGTGGTGATGAATGTCGTCTACGCCGCGGCGGCGTATCCGGCCGGCCGGCTCGCCGACCGGATGCCGGCGCGGGCGCTGCTCGCGCGCGGCCTCGGGGTGCTGGTCGCGGCCGATCTCGGGCTGGCGTGGGCCCACACGCCGGCGCAGGTCCTGGCCGGCGCGGCCGGCTGGGGTCTGCACCTGGCCCTCACGCAGGGCCTGCTGTCGAAGCTGGTGGCCGAAACCGCCACCCCCGACACCCGCGGCACCGCCTTCGGCCTCTTCCACCTCGCCACCGGCGTCACGCTGCTCGTGGCCAGCGCGCTGGCCGGCGTCCTGTGGAGCAGGTTCGGGCCGGCGGCGACGTTTGCGGCCGGCGCCGCGTTCAGCGCCGCGGGGGCGGTGGCCGTGCTGACGTGGCGTGAGCCCATGAACGACGCGCCGGCGGGCGCGCCCTGAGCCGGAGACGCGGCACGATGCGGAGCCCAGGCGGGCCACGCGCCGCCACCGGCCACCGCCAATCGAGTGTATGCTGCACCGCCGGAGCTGAAGGCCGGGCGCGGTGCGGATGTGCGCGCCCGGTGACATCCCGGCACTCGAGGTCGCATCCAGCTGTTGCGTTGCCCGCTCAGGTGGCTAACATGGTAGGGCTCATATGGAAGACAAGATGGCCCTGTCCACCGTCGACATCGAGAACATCGTCCTTGCGGCCCTGGCCGCAGCCAATCTGGCGCGGGACCCAGGACGTCAACTCATCGTCGCCCCCGACGCGCCGCTCTTCGGCACGGGCAGCGCCCTCGACTCGCTGGGCCTGGTCGGACTGCTCGTCGACATCGAAGACGGGCTCCGCGACCGCGGCGTCGAGGTGGAGCTGAGCGACGCGCGCGCCATGTCGCAGACGCGCAGCCCCTTCCGCGACGTCCCCGCTCTCGTCGCCTACATCGACGGGCTGCTGGTCCGCTCGGCGTGAGCGCTCGCCGCATCCTCGTCACCGGCGCCAGCCGCGGCATCGGCGCCGCGCTCGTCGACCGTTTCCTGGCGGCCGGACACCAGGTGTTCGGCTGCGGCCGGGCCGCCGCCGACCGGCCGGCGACCGACCGCTACGTGCATTACCGCACCGACGTCGCCGACGACGTCGCCGTGCGCGACATGTTCGGCGACATCCGCCGCCGCGCCGGCGGCCTCGACGTGCTGATCAACAACGCCGGCATCGCCCGCATGAACCTGCTCGCGCTCACCCCTCCCAGCGACGCCCGCCAGGTGGTCGAGACCAACGTGCTCGGCGTGTTCAACTGCACGCACCAGGCCATCCGCCTGATGCGGCACGCCACCGACGCGCGCATCGTGAACCTGACGACCGTGGCCGTGCCGCTGCGCCTCGAGGGCGAAGCGGTCTACGCCGCGTCGAAGGCGGCGGTCGAGTCGCTGACCCGCGTGACCGCGCGCGAGGTCGGGCCCATGGGCATCACCTGCAACGCCGTCGGCCCCAGTCCCATCCGCACCGATCTCATCGCCAAGGTGCCCGAGGCCAAGCTGGAGGCGCTGGTGGCCCGTCAGGCCATTCCGCAGTGGGCCACCGTCGACGACGTCTACCACGCGGTCGACTTCTTCCTCCGGCCGGAAAGCCGGCATGATCACCGGCCAGGTGATCTACCTCGGAGGCATCAGCTGATGATCGAGTTCCTGCTCGAGGCCATGGACGCCGACCCGCAGCGTCTGGCGGTGACCGACGGCGACGGCGCCTGGACCTCGGCCGACCTCAGGGACGCGCTGGCCCGCATCGGCGCGCAGCTCGATGCCGCCGGCCCGTCGGCCGGCCGGGTGGTCAGCCTGGAGGCCGAATACGGCCTGCCGGCGGTGGCCGCGTTCCTGGCCCTCACCGAGCGCCGGGCCATCGTCGTGCCGCTGTCGCAGGCGGCCCGGGCCCACCACGAGTCGTTCCTCGAGATCGCGCAGGTGGAACGCCGCGTGGCCTGCGGCGGCCCCGCCGACGCGGTCATCACCGACACCGGCCGCCAGGCGGCCCACCCCATCTACGACGTCCTGCACGAGCGGGCGACGCCGGGCCTGGTGCTCTTCTCCTCGGGCTCGACCGGCGTGCCCAAGGCCGCCGTCCACGATCTGGAGCGGCTGCTCCGCAAGTTCAAGGTGCGCAAGCGCGCCTACCGCACCATCGTGTTCCTGCAGCTCGATCACATCGGCGGCGTCAACACGCTCTTCTACACGTTGTCCAACAGCGGCGCGATCATCGTCCCGCCCGACCGCTCGCCCGACGGCGTGTGCCGGGCCATCGCCACCCATCGCGCCGAGCTGCTGCCCACCTCGCCGACGTTCCTCAACCTGCTGCTCATCTCGGGCGCCATCGGCCGTCACGACCTGTCGTCGCTGAAACTCATCACCTACGGCACCGAGCCGATGCCGGCCAGCACCTTGACGCGCGTGACCGCGGCGTTCCCCCAGGCCCGGCTGCAGCAGACCTACGGCCTGACCGAGATCGGCATCCTGCGCTCGGAGTCCCGCGGGCCCGACTCCCTGTGGGTGCGGGTCGGCGGCGAGGGCTACGAGACGAAGGTGGTGGACGGACGCTTGTGGGTGCGGGCCGAGTCGGCCATGCTCGGCTATCTGAATGCCCCCAGCCCCTTTTCGGCGGACGGCTTCCTCGACACCGGCGACCTCGTCGAGGTCGACGGCGATTGGTTGCGCATCCTGGGCCGCCGGAGTGAGATCATCAACGTCGGCGGGAGCAAGGTGCACCCCGCCGAAGTCGAGAGCGTGCTGCTCACGCTCGAGGGCGTGGAGGACGTGGTGGTTGCTGCCGAGCCCAATGCCATCACCGGACAGATCGTGACCGCCACGGTGCGCCTGGCCACCGGCGAGTCGCTGACCGAGTTCAAGGGGCGGATGCGGTCGTGGTGCCGCGACCGTCTCGAGCCCTACAAGATTCCGGCGAAGGTGCGCTTCGCCGAAGGGCCGCTCTATTCAGAGCGGTTCAAGCGGAAGCGCTGATCCCGTGGCGACCGGCGAGACGACTGCCCTCGCGGCGGCGTTCAAGGCGATGGCCGACGCGCTCGCCCTGGTGGTGATGCTGCCCTTCGGGGCGGCCTCCGGCCTCGAACGGCGGACGCGGCGCAACGCCGAGGGCGTGTTCCACTTCTGCGCCCACACCGTGGCCCTGTTCCCGGGCCTGCCCGGCGCCTACCTGCGGCGGGCCTTCTACCGCTTGACGCTCGACCAGTGCCACCGGATGTGCCACATCGGTTTCGGCGCCATGTTCACGCATCGCGAGGTGGTCGTCGGGCGCGGCGTCTACCTGGGCACGTGGGCGCTCGTCGGCTCGGCCCACCTGCGCGAGGGCACCTCGATCGGCAGCCGGGCCAGCCTGCTGAGCGGCACCGAGCTGCACGAGTTCCGCGACGGCGAGTGGACCCCGTTCGACATCGGCAAGCTGCGTCAGATCGTGCTCGGCCCGCACGCCTTCGTGGGCGAAGGCGCCATCGTGATGGCCGACGTGGGCGCGCGCACCATGGTCACGGCCGGCGCCGTCGTCTCGACCGCGGTGCCCGACGGCATCGTCGTGGCCGGCAATCCGGCCCGCTTCGTGCGCCGCCTCGAGCCCCTGCCCGATCTCCCCATCGCGACGGCCGAGGCCCGCCAATGAGCGTCGCCCGCTTGGCGTTCATCGACTGGATGAAGGCCATCGGGATGTTCCTGATCGTCTTCGGGCACGTCGTCGGCGGGCCGGTCAACGCCCTCACTCCGCCGATCTACCAGAAGCAGCTCGGCGTCGCGTTCTTCCTGTTCGTCACCGGCTTCACGCTGGCGCGCGAGACGCGGCCGGTGCGGCGCGTGGTCGTCACCCGGCTGTTCGAGATCCTGTTCATCGGCGCTGCCTTCGCGGTGCTGGCCACGCTGGTGTCGCTGGCCAGCGGCGGCCGCGGGTGGTTGAGCAATTACCTGCCGCTGCTGCTCGGGGCCCACGTCCTCGTCGACAACTTCCCCGTCAACCCGACCACCTGGTACATCGGCACCTACATCCACATCATCCTGCTGTGGGCGGCGGTGGTGCGCCGGGTGCGCGTCACGCCGGCGCTCATTGCCGGCGTGGCCGCCGCCGAGATCCTGATCCGCGCCGCGCTGTGGACGTCGGCCGGCACCTTCATCGCCTACATGGCCGTCACCAACTGGCTGACGGTGTGGCTGATGGGCCTCTACGCGGGGCGCGTGGCCCCCAGGCCGCCGCCGGCCTGGACCGTCACCGCGGCCGCCCTGGCCGTGGCCGCACCGCTCGTCGTCGGGCTGGTCTGGCCATTCGACGACGGCTTCCCCTTCCGCGGGCTGCCCGCGGCCGGGGCGTGGAGCCGGCTGGTGGCGTCGGTGGGCGTGTCGCTGTTCTACGCCGGCGCGACCTGGCTGGCCTTCGCCGCCACCCTGCGGCTGGCGCGGTCGCGCGTCGTCGAATTCCTGGCCGCGCAGACGGTGATCGTGTTCGTGGTGCACATGCCGGTCTACAACCTCCTGCTGCCGCTCATCGGCAGTTGGCCGTTCTGGCCGCGGGCCGCGATGATGCTGCTCGTCAACTACTTCGCCCTGGCCGTCCTGGGCGCGCTGCTCTACCGCTGGCTGAAGCCGGCGGCGCTGCGTGAGCGAGTCGCGCGCCTGGTGGCCTGAGCCAGGCGCGCCCCGGCCGGCATGGCCGGGCTCGCCGCGCCCGCCGCGGTTCGCGACGGCGCCCCGAGGCCGCGGCGGTGCGGCACAATGCAGAGATGAAGCGTTCCGGCACGGCCGATCTGCCGCTGCACGGCGGGCGGGTGCCGGCGTGGCTGGCCACCCGCATGGCGCTGCTCGGCACGGCCATCGCCGAAGCGGTCGTGCACCACTACGGACGCCCGGCCCTGCTCTCGCGCCTGAGCGATCCCTTCTGGTTCCAGGCGCTGGGCTCGGTGATGGGCATGGACTGGCACTCCTCCGGCATCACCACGGCCACGCTGGCGGCGCTCAAGCGGGGACTCAACCCGCGGGCCCGCGAGCTCGGCGTCCATGTCTGCGGCGGCCGGGGCAAGCAGTCGCTGCGCACTCCGGCGGAACTGCGCGGGCTGGCCGACGCGGTCGGCATCGACGGCGACACGCTGGTGCGCACCAGCCGCCTGACGGCGCGCGTCGACAACAACGCCGTCGCCGACGGCTTCCAGCTTTATCTGCATTCGTTCATCGTCACCGCCGACGGCGACTGGGCCGTGGTGCAGCAGGGCATGAACGCGGCCACGGGCCTGGCCCGGCGCTATCACTGGCATTCGGCGGCGGTGCGCGACTTCACGGCCGATCCTCACACCGCCATCGTCGGTCCGCCGGCCGGCCTCATCCGCAACCTGGTCGACGGCCGGGCTCGGCCGGCGCAGGACGCGCTGCTGACGATCGTGCGCGACGACCCGGCCCGGACGCTGGCGGAGGTGCGGCGGCTCGAAGTGCCGGCCCGCCACGACGTGCGCCCGGTCGACGTCAATGCGCGGCGGCTCGGCGCCGTGCTGGCGCTGGCGCAGGAACGGGAGCTGCGCGACTTCGCGTCGCTGTTGCTGGTCGAGCAGCTCGGGCCGCGCACCCTGCAGTCGCTGGCGCTCGTGGCCGAAGTGGTGCACGGCACGCCGACGCGCTTTGCCGATCCGGCGCGCTTCGCCTTCGCCCACGGGGGCAAGGACGGCCATCCATTCCCGGTGCCGCTGCGCGTCTACGACGAATCGCTGGCGGTGCTGCGGCGTGCGCTCGACGCCGCCAAGGTGGGCCGGACCGATAAGGTCGACGGCCTGAAGCGGCTCGACGCCTTCACCCGCGCCATCGAGCGGTCGCACCAGCCGGAGGCCGACGTGGCGGGCGCGATCGCGCACGAGCGGCGCATGGCCCCGGCGCACGGCGGCCGCACGGTGTTCGACGATGGCCCGGCCCGGCCGGTCCGGGCGGCGCGCCCGGTGCCGCGGCGCGGGCAACTGTCCCTGTTCGACTGACCCCGTCGGTGTCTACCGCGGCCAGCCGGCGGCCAGCACCTCCCGCAGCCGCGCCAGATCCGGCGGCTTCACCAGGTGGTGGTCGAAGCCGGCGGCGCGGGCGTGGCGCACGTCGGTGTCCTGCCCCCAGCCGGTGAGCGCGATCAAGGTGACCTCGTCGGGGCCGCGCGTGGCCCGGATGCGGCGCGCCACCTCGTAGCCGTCCATGCCCGGCATGCCGATATCGAGCACGGCCGCGTCGGGGGCGAAGGCCGCCACCGCCTCGAGCGCTTCCTGGCCGCCGTTGGCCACCGCCACCGTCACGCCCAGTTCGGTGAGGAGCGCCGCCAGCGTCTCGGCGGCGTCGCGGTTGTCGTCCACGATGAGCAGCCGGCGGGCCGGGAACGGCGGCATGGCGGCCTTGACGGTGCCACCGGCCACCGCCGCGGTCAGCACCGGCAGCTCCACCACGAACTCGCTGCCGGCGCCGGGGCCGGCGCTCCTGGCGTGGACGCGTCCGCCGTGCATCCCGACCAGCGTGCGGACCAGCGTCAGGCCGATGCCCAGGCCGCCCTGGGCGCGGCGATTCGAGCGATCGACCTGCATGAACATGTCGAACACCGACTCGAGCTGGGCCGGCGGGATGCCGATGCCGTTGTCGCGCACCGACACGCGGGCGGCGCCGCCCTCGCGCGTGACCGTCAGCCAGATCTTGCCGCCGCTGTTGGTGTACTTGGCGGCGTTGGTCAGCAGGTTGGCAAACACCTGGGTGAGACGGACGGTGTCGCCCGACACGGTGATCGGCTCGCCCGGGACGTCCACGACCAGCGCGTGGCCGGCCGCGTCGAGGCCCGGGCGGCTGGTATCGATGGCGGCGCGCACGGCCACCACCAGGTCGACCGGTTCGTGCAGGATTTCGACCAGGCCGCGGGTGATGCGCGACACTTCCATCAGGTCGTCGACGAGGCGCACGAGATGATGGAGCTGCCGTTCCATCACCGAGGTGATGCCCTTCAGACGGGGCTCGTCGGGGCTGGAGGACCGCAGCAGGTGCAGGCCGGTGACGAGCGGGGCCAGCGGGTTGCGCAGCTCGTGGCCGAGCGTGGCCAGGAACTCGTCCTTGCGCTGGTCGGCGCGGCGGAGCGACTGCTCGGCCCGTTCACGGTCGTGGAGCAGCTCGCGAATCTGGAGCTGGCGCTCGCGGGCGCGGAGTGCGGTGCGTACGGCGCTCAGGAAGGTGGCCACCCGAACCGGCCGCTCGAGCACCGTCACGTTGCCGAGGGTCCGCACCGCTTCGCCGGTGGCCGGGGAACGGGCCCCCGGACGCGCCAGCACCAGCACCGGCAGGTCCGACCAGGGCGGCTGGCGATCGAGCACCGCCAGCAGCCGGGCGTTCTGCGAGGCCATCCCCACCGCTTCTTCGGGAATCAGGACGGCGGCGGCCCCGCGGCCGATTTCCCCGATCAAGACCTCCAGCGTGGCGCACGTCTCCACCGCGATGCCGGCCGACGCCAGCAGCGACTGGCTGAACAACGCGTCGCGGCTGGTCGGCGCCACGACCAGCACGCGGCGTTCCAGAGAGACCGGAGCCACGCCGGTCATGGCCGGTCCGCTCCGCCGGCACGGGCGGGCGGGGGCTCGTAGACCGGCACGCCGGTGAGGATTCCCCTGAAGTCGTTGAGCGCCGCCCCCACCTGGATGCGGCCCTGGTCGAGCCGGAACTCGCGGATTGTGCGTTCGTGACGGCTGCCGCGCATCTTCATGACCGAGATGGCCTGACGGACCTCGCCCTGCGCCTCGAAGTAGCGCATCAGCACCACCCCGTCGGCAATATAGGTGGCGTCGAACGGCATGGTCATCTGGGAGCCGATGAGCCCTTGCTGGGCGCCGATCAGGATCGTGGCGACCCCGAGCTGGCCGAGGTAGGACAGCACCTCGTGCAGTTGGATGGTCAGAAAGCGCTCCTCAGGCATGGCATTCAGATACCCATTGAGGCTGTCGATGACCAACAGTTTGACCTGCCGCTGCTCGACCGCCTCGCGGATGTTGAACGCAAACTCGCCCGGCGTGAGCTCGGCCGGGTCGACCTGCTGGAGGCTGACCAAGCCGTTCTCGACGTTGGGCCGGAGGGCCACGCCCAAGGCGTCGCAGCGGGCCAGCAGGGTCTGCGGGCTCTCGTCGAAGGCGAAAATCGACGACCGCTCCCCGCGGGCCGCGGCGGCAGACGCGATCTGCGCCGCCAGGGTGGACTTGCCGGTGCCGGCGGCGCCGATGAGGAGCGTGCTCGAGCCTTCCTCGAGGCCGCCCCCGAGCAACTGGTCGAGAGCCGGCAGGCCGCTCGACAGGCGCTCCCGCTGAAGCGTCGTGCGGTGCTCGGCGGCGATGAGGCGGGGGAACACCTCGATGCCGCCGGGGTGGATGACGTAGTCGTGATACCCGCCGCGGAAGTGGACGCCCCGGTACTTGACGACGCGCAGGCGGCGCCGCTCGGCGCCGTATTCGGGATGCAGCTGCTCCAGCCGCAGCACGCCGTGGGCGATGCTCTGCACCTGCTGGTCGTGACCGGTGGCGGTCATGTCGTCGAGGAGCACCACCGTGCACTCGCGGGTGACGAAGAACTGCTTCAGGGCCAGGATCTGCCGCCGGTAACGCAGGGCCGACCCGGCCAGCAGGCGCAGTTCGGAGAGTGAATCGAAAACGATCCGGCTGGGCTTCAGGATATCGACGTCGCGGAGGATGCGCTTGGTGGTCTCGGCCAGTTCCACCTCGGAAGGATGGAACATGGTGTTCTGGCCGTCGGGGTCCAGATCGGCCTCCGACGGCGTCAGTTCATGGATGTCGATGCCGTGCAGATCCCAACCGTGCGACTCGGCCACCGCGCGCAGCTCAGCTTCGGTTTCCGAGAGCGTGACGTAGAGGACCTTCTCGCCGGCCCGGGCTCCTTCGCGGAGGAACTGAAGAGCCAGGGTCGTCTTGCCGGAACCGGGCATGCCCTCGACGAGGTAGAGGTGGTGCTTGGTCAAGCCGCCGACCAGGACGTCGTCGAGTCCGACGACACCAGTGGCGGCAACGGCGCGGCCGTGCGCCTTTTCTCCGTCCGGGACCATCACGCACTGGTTTCAGAAGCGATAGTCGTGCCAAGTCGGACGCGGGCTCCGCCCCCCCCCGCCATCAGCCCGGCGGTCAGCTACGGCCGTGGCGGCTGGCCGTGGCTGGCGCAGCGCGGCTCTTGGCCCGATAATCGAAGCAGTGACTGAACGCGAACACGAGGCGATTGTCGCCAGCCGCTTGGCGGCGATTGTCGAGTCGTCGGACGACGGGATCATCGGCAAGGATCTCGACGGCACCATCACCTCCTGGAACCGGGGCGCCGAGGACATCTTCGGGTTCACCGCCGCCGAGATGATCGGCGAGTCGATTCTCGTGCTCATCCCGCCCGACCGCGAGGCCGAAGAGGCGCACATCCTCGAGCAGATCCAGCGCGGCCAGCGCGTCAAGCACTTCGAGACCCTGCGCCGCCACAAGGACGGACGCTTGATCGACGTGTCGGTCACCTCGTCGCCGATCCGCGATCATGACGGCCGCATCGTCGGGGCCTCGAAGATCGTGCGCGACATCACCGAGCGCAAGCGGGCCGACGCCGTCGCGGCGCGCCTGGCCGCCATCGTCGATTCGTCCGCCGATGCCATCATCGGCACCGACCTCGACGGCGTCATCACCAGCTGGAACGCGGGCGCGGCGCGGATGTACGGCTACAGCGCCGCCGAGATGCTGGGACATCCGGTGACCAGATTCATCCCCGAGGACCGCCGACGCGAGGAGGTCGACACCATTGCCCTTCTGCGGCGCGGCGAGTCGGTCCAGGCCTTCGAGACGACCCGCCTGCGCCGGGACGGGCGGTTGATCAATGTCTCGATCACGGCCTCGCCGATTCGCGATGCCGCCGGACGCATCATCGGGGCCTCGAAGGTGGCGCGGGACACCAGCCAACAGAAGGAGGCGCAGGAGGCGCGGATGGTGGCCGAAGGCCGCTACCGCACGCTGTTCGAGTGCGCCCCCGACGGCATCGTCATTGCCGACCGCGACGGCCGCTACCTCGACGCCAACCCCAGCATCTGCCGCATGCTCGGTTACGATCACGGCGCCCTGGTGGGCCTGCGGGCGGCCGACGTCCGCGTGGCCGAGGAAGTGCCGGACATCGCCCCGGTCCTCGACGCCGTCACCGCCGGCGCTACCGTGCGTCGCCACTGGCACCTGCGGCGCCAGGACGGCACGACGTTCCTGGCCGAAACCATCGGCACGGCCATGCCCGACGGCCGGCTGCTCGGCCTGATCCGCGACGTGTCGGAGCAGAACGCCGCCACCGAGGCCCTCCGCGCCGCCGAGGAGCGGATGCGCTTTGCGCTCGAGGCGGCCGACGTCGGCATCTGGGATCTGGACGTCGCCACCGGCCGGCTGCAGTGGTCGGAGATCATGGAGCGGCAGCACGGCCTCGCCCCTGGCGCCTTTGGCGGCACCGTCGAGGAGGCGATCGCGCGCGTGCATCCGGACGATCGGGCCGAGTCCATCGCCGCCGGCCGGGCCGCGGCGCACTCGGGCGACGATTTCAGCACCACGCACCGCGTGGTGTGGCCCGACGGCACTATCCACTGGTTGAACGGCTTCGGCCGGGTGCACCGGGCCGCCGACGGCGCGCCGCGGCGCGGTGTGGGTATCTCGCTCGACATCACCGCCCACCGCTCGCTCGAAGCGCAGTTCCAGCAGGCGCAGAAGATGGAAGCCATCGGCCGGCTGGCCGGCGGCGTGGCCCACGACTTCAACAACCTGCTGACCGTCATCCTCGGCTACTGCGAGCTGCTGCTCACCGACCTGCCGGAGCTCGATCCGCGCCGCGGCGACGTCTTCGAGATCCGCAGCGCCGCCGACAAGGCGGCCGGACTCACGCGCCAGCTGCTGGCGTTCAGCCGCAAGCAGATCATCGAGCCGACGCGGCTCGACCTGAACGGCGTGGTGCGAGACCTGCAGCCGCTGCTGGCCCGGCTGATCGGCGAGGACGTCGCCGTCTCGCTCGGCCTGGGCCCCGGCTTGGCGCCGGTGATGGCCGACCGCGGCCAGGTCGAGCAGGTGGTGATGAACCTGGCGGTGAACGCCCGCGACGCCATGCCCCACGGCGGACGTCTCACCATCGGCCACGGCCAACGTCCAGCTCGACGAACATGCGGCCACGCACCGGGCCCTCGTGCCTGGCGCCTACGTCGCGCTCCGGGTCACCGACACCGGCACGGGCATGACGCCGGAGGTCCAGGCCCGACTGTTCGAGCCGTTCTTCACGACCAAGGAGGTCGGCAAGGGCACGGGGCTCGGCCTGGCCACCGTGCACGGCATCGTGGCGCAGTGCGGCGGCAGCGTCGGCGTCTACAGCGAAGTCGGCCGGGGCACGGCCATCAGCGTCTACTTCCCGGCAGCCGCGGCCGACGTCGTGTCGCCGGCCCCGGTGCCGCCGGCCGCGGCGCACCAGCCGCGGCCGCGCGACCGTGCTCGTCGTCGACGACGCCGACAGCCTCCGGACCCTGACCCAGCGGCTGCTGCAGCGCCAGGGCTACACCGTCTTCACCGCCGCCAACGCCGACGACGCCCAGGCGCTGTTCGGGGCGAATCCGGACATCGACGTGCTGCTCACCGACGTGGTGATGCCCGGCGCCAGCGGCCCGGACCTGACGCGGCGGCTCACCGAGGCCCGGCCCGGACTGCGCGTCATCTACATGTCCGGTTACACCGAGGACGCCATCGTCCACCACGGCGTGCTGCAGCCGGGGGTGTCGTTCCTCCACAAGCCGTTCACCGCCGAGTCGTTGACGCGGAAGCTGGTCGAGGCCCTCGCCGACGCCGAGGGGTAAGGCTGGACCGGTGAGGCACTACCGGAACCCGGAAAGAATCGGCTACAGTTCTGTGCTCACATCCACGGGGTAGGTCATGTCGAATACGTCGGGTCTCGCCGAGCTAATCCAAACCAACGAGCAGGCGCTGCACCGCGAGTGGCTCGCGGCGCTGTCGGAGCACGGCGGCGACACCCGCATCGCCACCGCCGAGGTCGCGCGCCAGACCGGCGATCTGGTCGCCTTGATGGCCGCCGCCGCTCCGCGCGACTTCGACACCGGCGGCCCGGCCTGGCGCGAGGTCCGCGACTACCTCGACGGCGTCTCGCGGTCGCGGGCGGCCCAGGGCTTCACCTCCACCGAGACGGCCACGTTCGTCTTCTCGTTGAAGGGGCCGCTCTTCGCCCACGTGCAGCGCGAGATGGGCGGCGACCCGGCCGCGCTGGCCAACGGGCTCCGCGCCGCCTCGGATCTGGTCGACGCCCTCGGCATGCACACCATCACCGCCTTCCAGAAGAGCCGCGAAGCGATCATCCACCGCCAGCAGGAAGAGCTGCTGGAGTTGTCCACGCCGGTGGTCAAGCTGTGGGACGGCATCCTGGCCCTGCCGATGATCGGCACGCTCGACAGCGCCCGCACGCAGGTGGTGATGGAGTCGCTCCTGCACCGCATCGTCGAAACCGGCGCCGAGGTGGCGATCATCGACATCACCGGCGTGCCCACCGTGGACACGCTGGTGGCCCAGCACCTGCTGAAGACGGTCACCGCCATCCGCCTGATGGGCGCCGAAGCCATCATCAGCGGCATCCGCCCGCAGATCGCGCAAACCATCGTCCACCTGGGCGTCGACCTGCAGGGCGTCACCACCAAGGCCAACCTGGCCGACGCGCTTGCGGTGGCTCTCGAGCGCACCGGGCAGATCATCGTCAAGGCCGGCGCGAGCTAGCGGATTCATCGTGACCCGCATCCCAATCCTCCGCATGGGCGACGTGCTGCTCATCACCATTCAGGTGGACATGCACGACCAGCTGGCGATCGGGCTGCAAGATGATCTCACCGAACGCATCCGCACCACTGCCGCCAAAGGGGTCGTCATCGACATCTCCGGGCTGGACATGGTCGATTCCTTCATCGGGCGGATGATCGCCGACACTTCGCGCATGTCGCGCATCCTCGACGCCCGCACGGTGCTCGTCGGCATGCAACCAGCCGTCGCCATCACCCTGGTGGAACTCGGGGTCAGTCTCGAGGGCGTGGAGACGGCCTTGAACGTCGAGCGCGGCATGGCATTACTGCGGACGCCGGCGGCGCGTCCGGGTCAGCATCGTGGCCATCACCGGACCTGAAACCCATCCCCTGCGCGGGGAACAGGACATCGTGCTGGCCCGCCAGGCGGTGCGGCGCCTCACCCAGGCGCTCGGCTTCAGCCTGGTCGACCAGACCAAGCTGGTGACCGCGGCCAGCGAGCTGGCCCGTAACGCGGTCATCTACGGCCGCGGCGGCACGATGATCTGCGAGACGCTGGAGGACAACGGACGCGCCGGGCTGCGGGTGCAGTTTGTCGACGAGGGCCCGGGCATCCCGGACGTCGGGCTGGCCATGACCGACGGCTGGACCTCGGGACGCGGCTTGGGGCTCGGACTGTCGGGCGCCCGGCGCCTGGTCAACGAGTTCGAGCTCGAGAGCACGCCTGGCCTGGGGACGCGCGTCACCATCGCGCGCTGGAAGAAGTAGCCGTGGCGATGCCGGCCGACCAACAAGCGATCGCGGTGACCGAGACCAGCCAGATCGGCGAGGTGCGGCGGGCCGCCGCCCGCCTCGCCGAGAGCCTGCCTCTGGCCGAAGGCCGGCGCGGCGACGCGGCGATCATCGCCAGCGAACTGGCGACCAACCTGGTGCGCTACGGCCGGCACGGCCACGTGCTCCTCCAGTCGCTCCGCTCGCCGGCCGGCCAGTGCCTCGAACTGCTGGCCATCGACGCCGGCCCGGGCATGGTCGATCTGCAGCGGTGCCTGCAGGACGGCTACTCCACCGGCGGCGGTGCCGGCACGGGCCTGGGTGCCATCCGCCGCCTGTCGGACGAGTTCGACATCTACTCGCATGCCGGCGCCGGGACGGTGGCGCTGTCGCGGCTGCACGGCACTGGCTGGGACGGGGCCGCCGATCGCTTCGTGCTCGGCGCCGTGTCCGTGCCGGTGGCCGGCGAAACGGTGTGCGGCGACACGTGGGCCGCGGCGCAGCGCCGGGGCGAACTGGCCTTGATGGTCGCCGATGGCCTCGGCCACGGCCCGGCCGCAGCCGAGGCGTCGCAACGGGCCCGCCAGGTCTTCGACGCCAATCCGTTCCTCGACTGTGAGCCGTTCTTCGCGCGCACCCACGAGGTGCTGTCGGGCAGCCGCGGCGCGGCCGTCGCCCGGGCCACGGTCGGCGGCGCGGCCGGCGTGTCCTACGCCAGCGTCGGCAACATCAGCGGGGCGCTGCTCGGGCTCGGCCAGAGCCGCGGACTGCCCTTCCAGAACGGCACCCTGGGCGTGCAGAGCGCGCGCAAGCTCGAATGCGCCAGCTACCCCTGGCCGGACCGCGGCCTGCTCGTGCTCCATTCCGACGGGCTGACCAACCGCTGGAGCGTCGCCAAGTATCCCGGGCTCCAGGCCCGCCATCCGGCCGTGGTCGCCGGGGTGCTCTACCGCGACCACGTGCGCGGGCGCGACGACGCCACGGTCGTCGTGGCGCGCATGAGCGACGAGGCGCAGCCGTGTTGACCGACCCGCGCGATCCAGCGCACGTCCGCCTGACCGCCCTCGAGGCCCGCCTGGCCGACGTCGAGGCGCAGCTGGCCGGGAAGGACGCCGCCCTGGCGGCCCTGGTCACCGAACTGGCCGACACCAACCACGGCGTCCTGGCCCTGTACGCCGAACTGGACGACAACGCCGTGCAACTCCGGGAGGCCTCGAACCTCAAGAGCCGGTTCCTGTCCTACATGAGTCACGAGTTCCGGACGCCGCTCGGGGCCATCAGCAGCCTGGCCCGGATCCTGATCGACCAGATGGACGGACCGCTCAGCGAGGAGCAGCAGCGGCAGGTGCGCTTCATCCAGGACGCCGCCGTCGAACTGACCGACATGGTCAACGACCTGCTCGACCTGGCCAAGCTGGAAGCCGGGCGGGTGAGCATCTCGCCGGCCTGGTTCGAGATGGTCGATCTGTTCTCGGCGCTGCGCGGGATGTTCAAGCCGATCCTGGCCTCCGACACGGTGTCGCTGATCTTCGAAGAGCCGTCGCACGTGCCCCGGCTCTACACCGACGGCAAGAAGCTGTCGCAGATCCTGCGGAACTTCATCGGCAACGCCATCAAGTTCACGCCCCAGGGCGAGGTGCGGGTGACGGTCACGCGGCTCGACGGCGAGCTGGTGCGCTTCGCGGTGAGCGACTCCGGGATCGGCATCGCCGCCGAACACCTCGGCGGCCTGTTCCAGGACTTCGTCCAGGTCGATGCGCCGATCCAGAAGCGCCTGCGCGGCACCGGACTCGGCCTGTCGCTCAGCAAGAAGCTGGCGCACGTGCTCGGCGGCGACGTCGGCGTGACCAGCGAACTGGGCCGCGGTTCGACCTTCACCTTGACCATTCCCCTGACGCTGGCCGGCCTTGCACCCGCCGTCGAGGGCGAGCCCGCCCCCGGTCCCGGCCCCCACCCAGATGGCTACTGATCGCCACGCCGCCGACCGCCCGGCCACCGTGCTCGTCGTCGACGACAACGCGCCGACGCGCTATACGACCAGCCACGTCCTGCGCGGCGCCGGACTGATCGTGGTCGAGGCGGCCACCGGCCGCGAGGCCATCGACCGGGCCATGGAAGGCCCCGACCTGGTCGTGCTCGACATCAATCTTCCCGACATCGACGGCTTCGAGGTGTGCCGCGAACTCCGGGCGCGGCCCGAGACGCGGCATCTGCCGGTCATCTACCTGTCGGCCACCTTCGTCGACGACGTGGACAAGGTGCACGGGGTGAACGCCGGCGCCGACGGCTACCTCACCCACCCGGTCGAGCCGCCCGTCCTCATCGCCACGGTACGCGCCTTCCTGCGGGCGCACCGCGCCGAGGCGGCCGTCCAGACCAGCGAAGCGAAGTTCACCGCCATCTTCGAGAACGCCCTCAACGGCATCGCCCTGCTCAGCGACGACCTCATCCTCATCGACGTCAATCCCGCCATGTGCGCGCTGCTCGGCCGCGACCGCGAGGCGCTCGTCGGCCGCCACCTGTCGGCCTTCAGCGTCAAGGACCACGCTCTCGATGGCCATGCACTGGCGGCGGCGCTGCACACCGCCGGGGCCTGGCGCGGGGTGGCGCCAGTGCTGAATGCGATCGGAGGCCAGGTCGACCTCGAGTGGAACGTCTCGCGGCACTCGCTGCCGGGCATCAACCTGGCGGTCGTCAACGACATCACCGCGCGGCGCGTGATTGAAGCCGAGCGCGAACGGCTGCTTGCCTCCGAGCGAGCGGCGCGGACCGAGGCCGAACAAGCCAGCCGGCTCAAGGACGACTTCCTGGCCGCCTTGTCGCACGAACTGCGGACGCCGCTCAACGCCATCATGGGCTTCTCGCGGCTGTTGCAGCTGCGGCCCATTGGCGACGATCCCGAGGCGCAACGCAGCATCGCGGCCATCGAACGGAACGCCCGGGTGCAGGCGCAGCTCATCTCGGACCTCCTCGACCTGTCGCGGATCGCCGCCGGCAAGCTCGAACTCGATCGTCAGTGGTTCAATCCGGTCGAGGCCATCGGCTCGGCGCTGGCCAGCAGCCAGAACACCGCCGCGGCGCGCCGCGTGACCATTGCCGTCGACACCGACGGCGCGCTCGACGACATCTGGTGGGATCCGACGCGCTTCCAGCAGGTCGTGTGGAACCTGGTGGACAACGCCGTCAAGTTCTCCATGGAAGGCGGCAGCGTGGAGGTGCAGCTGCGCCAGAACGGCGCCGACATCGAACTCGAGGTCCGCGACGCCGGGGCCGGCATCGCCGCCGAGTTCCTCCCGCATGTCTTCGACCGCTTCCGCCAGGAGGATTCGAGTTCCCGGCGCTGGCACGGCGGTCTCGGCCTGGGGCTGACCGTGGTGCACCAGATCGTCTCGGCCCACGGCGCCACCATCGAGGTCCACAGCGCCGGCAAGGGGCAGGGCTCGTCGTTCGTGGTGCGCATGCCGGGCCTGGCCGGACGCGCCCGGCCCGCCGGGTCCACGGCCGCGGCGGCGCCGCTGCCGGCGGGCGCCGATCTGCGCGACCTGCGGGTGCTCGTCGTCGACGACAACGCCGACGCGCGGGCGCTGATCCGCGGCGTGCTCGAAGAGGCCTCGGCGCAGGTGCTGGACGTGGCCACCGCCGATGCCGCCGTCGAGGCCCTCTCCACCTTTGCTCCCGATGTGCTGGTGAGCGACGTGGCCATGCCGCACCAGGACGGCTACGACCTGATCCGCCGGGTGCGCGCCGCCGGCTGGTCGGCCCAGCGCCTGCCGGCCATCGCGCTCACCGCCTTTGCCCGCGACGAGGACCGCCGGCGGGCTCTCGCCGCCGGCTTCCAGTCGCACTGCGCCAAGCCGCCCGAGCCGGCGGCCTTCCTGGCCGACGTGCGGGCGCTGGCCAACGGGCGGCGCTGACGCCGGAGCCGCTCGGGTCAGTCGCCCGGTGCTTCCGCCCAGCTCACGGCAAAGCGCATCAGGTCGCGGCCGTTGCGCAAGCCGAGCTTCACCTTCAGGTGGGCGTAGTGGCTCTCGATCGTCTTGACCGAGAGCGTGAGCTGCCGCGCGACCTCGCTCGTGCCCAGGCCGCGGCCGACGAGCATCAGCACTTGCCGCTCGCGATCGGTCAGCCGCGACAGCGGCCGCTCGCCGCCGCCGTGCCGTCCGCCGAGCCCCGACAGGATGCCGTCGGCGACCTTGTCGCTCACCCAGGTCTTCCCCGCGGCGACGCGGCGGATGGCGGCCAGCAGCTCGCCGCAGTCCTGCCCCTTCATGATGTAGCCCGAGGCGCCGGCGGCCAGGGCCCGGCCGGCGTAGAGCCGCTCATCATGAGCGGAGAGCACGAGCGAGCGGACGCCGGGGTGGGCGGCGGCAATGCCGGCCACGACATCGAGGCCGTTCTCGGGGCCCAGCCACAGGTCGAC
The DNA here is from genome assembly GCA_963834325.1 of uncultured Acidobacteriota bacterium. GTDB lineage: Bacteria > Acidobacteriota > Vicinamibacteria > Vicinamibacterales > UBA2999 > CADEFD01. The sequence goes on along the minus strand of CAWIBL010000003.1, from coordinate 35,080 downwards.
GATGACGACGTCGGGCCGGCGGTCGCTCACGAGCAACAGGGCGGCAGCCACGGTGGCGGCCTCCCCGCACACGGTCAGGTCGGCCTGCTCGGCCATCAGGTCGGCAAGGCCGCGCCGGACGATCGGGTGATCGTCGACGATGAGCACGTGGAGGCGAGGACCGGCCCGCTCCGAAGTCACGGCGGGCGAGTTTACTCTCTTTCCCGCGGGTGGCGCGGCGGCCGGGGCCTACCTCATCCGGGCCCGCCCCCCCCCAGGCCCGGCGCCGTCGCGTCGGGGATTCCCCGAGGTCACCCCGGGCGAGGCCGGATGGCGCCCGAGGCGGCCCGGCCGCAGGATGGCCCTTCACGGAGCTGGGCCATGGAACTGCCGCGTTGGGATCCGTTTCGGGTAATCGAGGCGTTGTCGGCGCAGCGGCTGAAGGACGGGGCGCCGGCCCCCGGCCGCGGGCGCCTCGACGACGAAGAAGACCGCGGTGCATTCCAGGGGCCGGGCGTAGCTGTCCTCGAGACCGCCGCCGGGTTCCTGATCACCGTGGATCTGCCCGCGGTCGATGACCGCGACGTGCGCGTGGACGTGGTTGGCGGTGTGGTCCGGGTGCATCTGCCCAAGGCCGCAGATCACGCCGCCTAGCCGCGCCCCGACCTGGCGGGGGACGGGCGGGCATGGGAAGATTCCCCATGGCCCACCCGCTGCTGCGCGCCTTCACGGACCTGATGGGTCCCCGCCGCACCGTCACGACGGTGGAGCCGCGGCGCAGCTTCGACGACGTCATCCTGCCGGCGGCGACCCGGCGCGCCCTCGACCAGGCGCTCGTCCACATCACCAGCCACGACCTGATTTTCAATCGCTGGGGCCTGGGCGAACGGCACCCCTCGGGGCTGGCCCTCGCGTTCAACTTCGCCGGTCCGCCCGGCACCGGCAAGACCATCTGCGCCGAGGCCATCGCGCATGCCCTCGGCCGGCACCTGCTGGTCGTGCGCTACGCCGAGATGGAGTCGATGTGGATGGGCGAGACGCCGAAGAACGTCGCGGCGGTGTTCCGGCTCGCCCGCGAGCAGCGCGCGGTGCTGTTCTTCGACGAAGCCGATGCCATCGCCGGGCGCCGCTCGTCGTCGGCCGATCAAGCGTTCCTGCGCGAGGCCAACACCGTCGTCAACGTGCTGCTCAAGGAACTGGAAACCTTCAGCGGCGTGGTCATCTTCGCCACCAACCTGGCCGCCAACTTCGACCCGGCGTTCGAGCGGCGCATCCGCACCCACGTGCTGTTCGAGCTGCCGGGGGTCGAGGAACGGGCGCGGATCTGGCGCGTGCAGATGCATCCCACGCGCACGCCGCTGGCGCCCGACGTGGACTTCCGCGTCCTGGCCGAACGCTGCGAAGCGACCGGCGGCGACATCCGGAACGCGGTGCTGAAGGCGGCGATGGCGGCGGCGGCCGAACCGGGGCGCGACGCCGAGAAGATGATCCGCCAGCGGCACCTGGAAGCCGGCATCGACGATGTGATGGCCGGCAAACGGGTGATGCGCCAGAGCCTGTTGACCGAGCACGCGCCGCCCACGCCGGAGCACGCGCTGAGCGAGCTGATGCGCGGCCTGCACTCGCGCGAGCGCCTCGTCTCACTGGCCGTGAGCGGCACCGCCCTGGTCCTGGCGGCGCTGGCGCTGGCCGTGGCGCTGGGCCGCTGACCCGTCGGGGCACCGCCCGGAACGCGGCGCGCTGGCATAAGCTGGACCTCGCCGCCGCCGCCAGCCCGCCGTGAATCTGATCATCGTCGCCCCCGAGGAACTCGACCCGGCCGGAGCCGTGACGCTCTCTGGCGGCCGCGCCCGTCACCTCACGTCGGTGCTGCGGGTCACGCCCGGGCAGCCCGTGCGCCTGGGCATCCTCGACGGGCCTTTCGCCACCGGAGTGGTCACGTCGATTGCCGAAGGTGCGGTGACGCTGCACTGCGCGCTCGACAGCCGGGTGCCCGCGACGCCGGCGGTGGACCTGCTGCTGGCGCTGCCTCGTCCCAAGGTGCTGCAGCGCTTGTGGGCCCAGATGGCCGCGCTCGGCGTCGGCCGGATCATGCTGACCAACGCCGAGCGGGTCGAACGCAACTACTTCGACACGCATGTGCTCGAGGCCGCCACCTATCGCCCGCTGCTGGTGGACGGACTGCAACAAGCCCGCGATACGCGCCTGCCCCGCGTCACCGTGCACCGGCAGTTCCGGGTGCTGGTCGAGGATCATCTCGCCGCGCTCTCAGATGCCGGCGTTCGTCTGGTGGCAGATCCGTCGGGGCGCCTCTCGATCGGCGAGACCCTGGGCGCGAGGCCGGCGGAGCCGGCCGGGGCCGAGCCGCCGCCGCCCCGCCGGGTGCTGCTGGCGATCGGCCCCGAGGGCGGCTGGAACCGCTTCGAATTGACGCTGCTGGAAGCCCACGGCTTCCAGCCGGTGGCCATGGGCGCGCGCACCCTGAGGTCGGACACCGCCTGCGTGGCGCTGCTTGCGCTCGTGCACGACGCGATGCGAAGGGCGGGCTGATGATGCTGTGGTTCGCGCTCTGGCTTCCCCTGCTCCTGCAACTGGCCATTCCGGTGGCGTTGCTGGCGGTGGTGGCCTATGCCCCGATGACGCGCGGCGCCGGGCTGGCGCTGGCCGTGCTGACCGGCAGCTACCTGGCCGCCATCGGACTGGCCGGTCTGTGGCTGGCGTTGCCGGTCTGGCTTCCCAACCTCTACGCCGCCGCGCTCGTGGCCGCGATGCTCCGCGCCTGGCCGCGCCACGCGCCGGCGCGCCGCCCGCGGTCGCGCCGCGGCTGGCTCACGCTTGCCCTGCTGGGCGCCATCACGCTGGTCGCGGCGGCCATCGTGCTCATTGCCGTCGAGGCGCGGCGGCCGTCGCGCCCGCCCGTGGCCCTCGAGTTCCCGCTCCCGGCCGGCACCTACCTGGTCGTGAACGGAGGCAACCACACGCTCGTCAACGCACATCTCGCCACGTCGACGGGCGAACGCGGCCGTCCCTACCGCGGCCAGAGTCACGGCGTGGACATCGTGCGCGTGAACCTCGCCGGACTGCGGGCGCGCGGGTGGCTGCCAGCCGATCCGGCCGCCTATATGAGCTTCGGGACGGCGGTCCGCGCGCCCTGCGCGGGCCGCGTCGTGGCCGCCGTCGACGGGCTCCGCGATCTGCCGCCGCCCCAGGTGGACCGCGCGCACCTGGCCGGCAACCACGTCATCCTCGACTGCGCCGGCACCTGGGTGGTGCTGGCCCATCTGGAACGCGGCTCGGTGGCGGTCCGGACCGGGCAGGACATCGCGGCGCTGGCGCCCCTCGGGCGTATCGGCAACAGCGGCAACACGAGCGAGCCGCACCTGCACCTCCACGCTCAACGGCCGGGCTCGGCCGCCGAACCGCTCGGCGGTGAACCGCTCGCCATCACCCTGAATGGGCGGTATCTGGTCCGTAACGATCGCGTCACCACGAAGTGACGCCTCCCCCGTGCCCTCGACGCCGCTCGCGCCGGCCGGAGCGGTGAGCTACGATGGCGGGGTGCCGAATACTCCACGACCCGTCACGACGTCCGAACCCGCGGTATCGGCGCGCGTGAGCGCGGCCCTGCTCGAGTTCACCACCGGCTTCCGTCAATTCTGGCAGGGCTATTGGCAGTCCCCGCCCGGTGCTTGAGGGATCGATCCAGTGGCCTGGGAGCAGGACACACGCGCACGACAAGCGGCCCGCCTCGCCGAGAAGGCCGCTGAACACCCGCCGCGCTGAGCGCGGCCCGACCCGACGCCTCGTCAGAAGCGCACCCGGAGCGCCAGCTGCCACGCCCGCGGGTCGCCCACGGCGGTGACCTGGTTGAAGGTCGGCGAGGGGCTGGCGGGATAAGCGCCGTTGCCGAAGACCGCGTTACGGGCGGTTTCGTTGACGGTGTTGGTCAGGTTCGAGGCCTCGGCCAGCGCCTCGAGCGTGACCGTGCCGGTCACCCGGAAGACGCGGTTCAGCCGCAGTCCCAAAGAGAAGAACTCGTCGCCCACGCCCGAGTTGCGCGGGATGAACGCGCCGTCGACGAGCGGGCGGCCCGTGGTGCCCTGCACCGTGGTGGCGCCCGAGGTGATGTTGAACGGCGCCGCCGAGTAGGCCTGCATCAGCGTGCTCAGGTGGAAGCCGTGGGTGAAGCGCTGCCAAGCGGTGACGCTGGGGCCAGCGGGCGTGTGCACTCCGGCCGAAACCACCAGCAGGTGGCGGCGATCGTTGTCGGCGCGGCTCCAGTCCTTGGCCAGGTCGAACGGGTCGATGGGGCCACTGAAGAAGAACTCGCCGACGTTGTTCTCGGCTTTCGACAAGGTGTAGCTGGCGCGGTAGTAGCCCCACCGGCCGGGACGGCGGGCCACCGAGACCTGTAACGCGTGATAGGTGGAATCCCCCGCCGAACGGTACTGGCTGTTGTTGGCGTAGTCGGGAATGGGCCGGCAGCCGTTGTTGCCGCCGGCGGCAACGCAGCTCGGCACGTTCTGGTTGATGGCCATCAGCAGGTTCCGGCCGCGCAGGTAGGAATACCCGGCGGTGGCCGTGCCGAAGCGGCCGACCTGGCGTTCGATCTCGAGACTGGCCTGCCGCGAGAAGGCGTTCTGGAGGTCGCGCTGCATCGTGGTCAGGCTGAAGAGCGTCACCGAGGGCACCGGTGCCGGCAGGATCTCCGGGAACACCGGCGCGCCGGCCTGGCCCGGCGTGAGCGCGAGGTTGCGCTGCCGCAGTTGCGTGAGGTCGGTGGTATTGCCGGCCGAGAGCAGGGCGTTGGCCAGGGCCCGCAGCGGCACCCGGTCGAAGAAGAGCCCGGCGCTGCCGCGCACGACCAGATCGCGGGCGGCCGTCGGCGTCCAGGCGAACCCGGCCCGGGGCGACACGTTGTTGGTGTCGGTGTCGATGGTGTCGAGGAACTGCAGGTCGTAGCGAACCCCGAGATTGAGCGTGAGCTGCGCGGTGGCGCTCCATTCGTCCTGCGCGTAGAGGCCGAGGCTGGTGCTGGTCTGGGGCACGACCGTGTCGCCGAAGGTCTGCGTGAACCCGGCGTTGTTGTAAGCGCCGGACAAGAAGGCGGGCAGCGACGAGAAGGCGTAGGAGCCGCGCACCGCCCGGGGGAAGGTGATGGTGTCGTCGTTGTGGACCAGGTCGACGCCGGTGCGCAGCGCATGGTTGCCGCGCTGCTGGGCGAGGTTGTCGACAATCTGGAACATGCGGTTCAGCCGTCCCTGCGGGCTAGAGGGGAACGTGCCGAACGAGGCGATGCCGGCGATGCTGACCGCCGGGCCGATCGGATCGGAGGGCAGCGCCAGCAGGTGGCTGTGCGTGAACTGGGCCCGCGTCTCGTTCACCGTGCGCTGGCCAAGGGTCAGCGTGTTGGCGATGGCCACGGCCTGGTCGCGGTTGTCGAGACCGGCCGAGGCCGAGGGGGCACTGAGCCCGCCGGCGCCGCGCGCGTTGGCTGAGGTCACGTCGTAGAGGCTGTAGCGCACCGTCAGCTGGTCGCGGCCGCTGAAAACGTGGTCCACCTTGCCCAGCGCGTGGAGGCTGTCGACCGGGCTGTCGTAGGTGCCGGTGGCGAGGGTCAGCCCCGGGTAGCCGACCGCGGCCAGCCGGGCGTTGATCGCGGCCGTGGTGGCGGCGGGGATGCCGGTGAAGCCGGACTGGTCGAGACGCCGCTGCTCGGCGTTGGCGAAGAAGAACGTCTTGCCGCGGCGGATGGGACCGCCGAGGCTGGCGCCGTACTGCTGCTGCGCCATCGGCAGCCGCGTCCCCGACAAGGCGTTCACCGCATTCAGCGCATCGTCGCGGAAGAACCCATAGGCGGTGCCGTGGGACTGGTTGGTGCCGCTGCGCGTGACCACGTTCACGTAGCCGCCGAGCGCGCGGCCCAATTCGGCCTGTCCGCCGGAGGTGACCACCTGGAACTGTTCCACCGCGTCGAGGCCGTAGGGCAGTCCGCTCAACCCGGCCGCGTCGTCGTTGGCCGACAGCCCGTCGACGATGAAGCTGTTCGAGAGGTTGCGCTGGCTGCCGACCGACAGGCCGACGCCGGGCACGGCCGACGTCTCGGCGAAGAGCTGCGTGCTGTTGATGTTGGGCGGGGCCACGCCCGGCGCCAGCAGCGCAATGTCGAGGAAGTGGCGGCCGCTGAGCGGCAGCGCCTGCACTTCGGTCACCGAGACGGTGGTGGCGATCTGGCTGCGGGCCGATTCCAGCACCGGCGCGTCGGCGGCGACGACCAGGCTCGTGGCCACCCCCGCCGGGGCCAGCACGAACGGAATCTCGAAGGCCGATCCGACCGAGAGCGCAATCAGGCGCCGGGACTCGGCGAATCCGTCCAGCCGCACCATCAGCTCGTAGCTGCCCACCCGCAGGTAGGGAAACCGGAAGCGCCCGCCGTCGTCGGTCACCGCCGACGCCGTGACGCCGGTCTCGACGTGACGGGCCGTCGCCGTCGCGCCCGGGACCACGGCGCCCTGGACATCCCTGACCCGGCCGCTGACGCTGGCGTGATTGATCGACTCTTGAGCCGCCGCGGGCATGGCCACGGCCAGCGCGACGGCCACGGCCGTCAGCGCGATACGTCTGCACTGCATGAAATCACCTCTGCTCGAATGCTTCGTCCATGACGGCAGGCGCGCAGCCGGCGTGGCCGGCGCGCAAACCTGCGGCCTTCATCGACAACGAAACGGCGAGGTCAGAGGCGGGGCGGAGGAGCGTCGGGAGGAACGGCCAGGGAATGGACCGACAGGTCGGGCGGCCACGGCGCGGGTTCGGTGGGACCGGCCGGGAGCGTCGGCGTGGCGCCCACGAGCACGGCCGCCTGCAGGACGACCGCGGCCAGCGCCGCCGCGGGGGCGCCGCACAGGCCCGACATCTCGCAGTCCACCGGCGCCGCCGCGGTGCGGTGCATGGGACAAGCGGCGCCTTCGGCCGCCGCCATCTCACAGTGCGCGCCCGGCGCCGGCGCGTCGGCGGCTTCGTGACAGGGCGGCGTCCCGTCCTCGGCCTCTCCGGCGGCCGCCACGGCGTGCCCATGGGCCGCGCAGCAATCGCGCGGAATGAGGGCCGCGAAGGTCAGCGCGTGGCACACGAGCCACGCCACGACGCCGCGACGAAGATGCCGCCGGACCAGGACCATCCGTGCAACAGCCTAGCGAGCGCCGGCCCGGCGGTCAATGGGCCGCAGCGAGCCGGGCCCCGCCGGGCGCTGGCGCGGCGCCCGGCGGGAGGCTGTCATACACTGGCCCAGACCGCCTCGATAGCGTCGCGCCATGGCTCCCGTGATCCCCGATCCCGAGAAGATCAAGAGCTTCCCCAGCGAAGCCGCCTTCGTCACGTGGATGAAACGTCACCACGACCGGGAGCAGGAACTCTGGCTGAAGATTCACAAGAAGGCCTCCGGGCTCCCGACGGTGACCTTCGCCGAGGCGCTCGACGTGGCGTTGTGCTGGGGCTGGATCGACGGCCTCCGCAAGTCCTTCGACGACCAGTCGTTCCTGCAGCGCTTCACGCCCCGGCGGCCGCGCAGCGTGTGGAGCCAGGTCAATCGCGACCACATCGCGCGCCTGAGCGCGGCGGGGCGTCTGACCGTCCACGGCCAGGTGCAGGTGGACGACGCCGTGGCCGACGGCCGCTGGGACGCGGCCTACGCCCCCATCCGCAGCGCCAGCGCCGGGGCGCTGCCCGCCGACCTTCGCGCCGCCATCGACGCCGTGCCCCGCGCGCGCGCATTCCTCCGCGGCCTGGGCCGCCAGAACATCTTCGCGCTGGGATATCGCACGAATCGGATGAAGACGCCGGCGGGGCGGGCCCGGAAGATCGCGGAGCTGGTGGCCAGGCTGGCGCGCGGCGAGACCATCGTGCCCGAGCCCCGGCCCCGTGCCGCCCGAACCACGACGGAGGCGCGGGCCACGCCCCCCGCGGCGCCTACGCGGGGTCCCGCAGAGCCGATGGTGACGGGGGCCAAGACGCCCAGGCGCAGGCCGGCCGGCGGCGCCAGGTAGATGGACGCGCGCTTCCTGGAGCTACCGTGAGGCCGGAGCGGCGCGGTGGCCGGCAAGCATGATCGCGCCGACGACGACCGCGGCGAATGCCAACAGATGGGCCACCGCCAGCGGCCCGATCAGCGGTTCGCGGACGCGCAGGAACTCGATCGCGAAGCGGACCGACCCGGTCATCACCAGGTAGGCGCCCAGCACGAAACGATCGGCGCGGCCCTGGCGGCGCCACCGCAGCAGCAGCCACAGTACCGGCAGCAGCGCCGCCGTCTCGTAGAGTTGCGTCGGGTGGACCGGCGTCGCGGTCGGTGGCAACCCTTCCGGAAACGCCACCGCCCACGGCAGCGTGCTCGGCACGCCGTAGTCGTCGCCCACCAGGAAGCAGCCGATGCGGCCGACGGCGTGAGCCAGCGCCAGGGCCGGTGTGGCCGCGGCCAGCACCGGCAGCACGGGCACCCGGCGCCACCGCAACATCAACACGCCGGCCACTAGCCCGCCGGCGAACCCGCCGAACCAGCTCAGACCGCCGCGCGACAGCAGCAGATCGAGGAACGGCTCCTGCCCGTTGGCGTGCTCGATCGCCCAGATCAGCTTGGCCCCGGCCAGCCCGCCGAAGATCCCGGCCATCGCGGCATCGACGGCGGACTCGGGCAGCGTGGAGCGCCGCCGCTCCGCGGTCGAAGAGCCACACGCCAGCCACCGCCGCGATGGCCACGAGGACGCCGAAGCTCGTGATCTCGAATTCGCCGATACGAAACAGCACTGGGTAGATGACGCCCTCCAATGGGCCACGTGCGGCGGCCCCCGACCCGTCCCAGGGTAACGGCTGGTTCCCGTCTACGCCAAACCAGTCGCCGTTCCGCGCCGTATAAACTGACGGCGGCGGCCCGGCCCTGTCGGCTATCGCCTCGACGAGCCATGTCCACTGGTCGCGGAACCCTCGCGCGCCTCCGCCCCATCGCCGGGCCGACCCTGCTCGTCCTCTTCATGCTGGCCGCTCAGGTTGCGCCGGTGGCGCATCTGGCGCGGCACGACGACGACCACACGCACGGGCCGGAACGGTCGTCGCCGCCGCATTCGGATCCGAGTGCCGGCCACGACCACGGCGAGGCGCACGACCAGCCCGCCCGCGTCCGGCGACATCCCGGCAAACGACCATGGTCAGGCGAGCGCCGCGCACTTCGGCCTGGCGCTGCTGCAGGGACCGCCCGCGCCGTTCCTGCCCCGACCCGCCACGACCCTCGCGCCGCCGCCCGCGGCCCTCCGGCAAGGACGGCGTGCCGGGGTTCGACGCCAGCCGCCCGCCCGCGGTCCACCCTCGCGGCTGCGCTGATTCCCCACTCGAGTTCAACGGGAATCGTGGCGGCCATCGCGGCGCGCCACCGCAGCAGAGGTGTGTGATGACGGCACGTCGTCGGATGGGAATACTCGGCGCGGCCCTGGCCGCGCTACTGGCATTGCCGCCGCCGGCGGCGGCGCAAGCGACCGCGGCTGGCCGGGTGCAGGGCCAGGTCTTCGACACCACCGGGCAGGCGCTGCCCGGGGTGCGCGTCGAACTCGAGACCGCCGGCGTCGTGCCGCTCGCCGCGCACGACGGCGGCCAGCGGCCGCTACGAGATCGACGGGGTGCCCGCCGGCGCCTACCACCTGCGCTTCTCGCGTCCCGGCTTCGTCACGCTGCTGCGCCGTAACGTCGCTGGTCGTCCCCGCCGCGGTCGCCACCGCCGACGCCACGCTCTACGTCGCGGCCACCGCCTCGGTCGTGGTCAGCGGCCGCAGCACCTTCCGCAACCTGTCCACGGTCTCGGAGCAGGACGAACTGGTCGGCGCGGCCGATGCCGCCAGCACCGGCGTCGTCACAGCGCTGGAGTTGAACGAGCGGGCGCGCCGGCGGCCCGCCGAAGCGCTGGAGAGCGTGCCCGGCATGGTCGTCAGTCAACACAGCGGCGAGGGCAAGGCCAACCAGTACTACCTGCGGGGCTTCAACATCGACCACGGCACCGACCTGGCGCTCAACGTGGCCGGGATGCCCGTCAACCTGCCGACGCACGGACACGGCCAGGGCTATGCCGATATGAACTTCCTCATCCCCGAACTCGTGAGCGGCATCCAGTACCGCAAGGGCACCTACGCCGCCGAGTCCGGCGACTTTTCCGCCGCGGGCGCGATTCGCGTGAACTACGTGAACGTCCTCGACGCGCCGCTGGTCCGCCTCGAAGGCGGCACCTACGGCTACGGCCGCGCATTCGCCGCCGCCTCCCCGCCGGTGGGTGGCGGGCACCTGCTCGTGGCCGCCGAGGCCATGGGCAATGACGGCCCCTGGGATCGGCCCGACGGCATGCGGCGCTGGAACGGTCTGGCGCGCTACAGCCGCGGCACGGCCACGAGTGGGTGGTCGGTGACGGCGCTGGCCTATCGGGCGCGCTGGAACTCGTCCGATCAGATACCCCGCCGCGCGGTCGACGACGGCGGGCTGTCGCGCTTCGGCTTTCTCGACCGGACCAACGGCGGCACCACGTACCGGGCCGGCGGCATGGCCGAATGGCAGCGCGCCACCGCCGCCGGGATCACCCACGTGGAAGCCTACGGCTTCGCCTATGGGCTCGATCTCTTCTCGAACTTCACCTACTTCCTGGACGATCCGGATCGTGGCGACCAGTTCGAGCAGCGCGACGAGCGAGTGACCTCCGGCGGCCGCGCCAGCCACGCTCGGCCGACGACGATCTTCGGGCGCCGCTCGCAGGTCAGCGTGGGAGGCGAGGTGCGGCGCGACGGCGTTGGCGCCCTCGGGCTCTATCGCACGGCGGCGCGGCAACGTGTGTCAACGGTCCGCGAGGACGCCGTCGGCCAGACGAGCGGCGGCCTCCACGCCGAACTGCAGACCCAGTGGTCCAACGTCCTGCGCACGACGTTCGGCGTGCGCGGCGACCTGTATCGCTGGAACGTCGAGGCCGGCGATGCGGCCAACGGCGGCGTCGCCACCGATCACATCGTCAATCCCAAGGCGACGGTGGCGGTAGGCCCGTGGCGGCGCACCGAGCTCTATGCCAGCGCCGGCGGCGGCTTCCACAGCAACGACGGACGCGGCGCCACCATCCGGCGTGATCCGGTCGGTGGCGAGGCGGTGGCGCCCGTCGATCCGCTGGTCCGGGCCCGCGGGGCCGAAGTGGGGCTGCGCACGATGGCCCTGCCGCGCCTGCACGCCACCATGGCGGTGTGGGGCCTGTGGCTCGATTCGGAACTGGTCTTCGTCGGCGATGCCGGTACCACCGACGCCAGCCGGCCCAGCCGCCGCGTCGGCGTCGAGTGGGACGCCGATTACCGGGCGACGCCCTGGCTGACGCTCGACGCCAGCGTCGCCTACTCGCGGGCGCGGTTCTCCGACCGCGGCGGCTTGGGCGATCGCATCCCGGGCGCGATCGAAGGGGTGGCCAGCGCCGGCCTGATGGTGCTGCCGGCCACGCGCTGGAGCGGCAGCCTGCGCTATCGCCTCTTCGGGCCGCGACCGCTCGGCGACGACAACCGCGTGCGCAGCCGGGCCTCGCACCTGGTCAGCGCGGAAGCCGGCTACCAAGTGAGTCGCGCCTGGCGGCTCAAGGTCGATCTGCTGAATCTCTTCGACTCCAGAAGCTCCGACATCGACTATCTCTACACCTCGCGGCTGCGCGGCGAGCCGAGCGGCGGCGTGGCTGGCATCCACTTCCATCCGGTGGAGCCGTTCACCGTACGCTTCGCGCTGGTGGCGAGCTTCTGACCGGGGCCGAGTTCGCTGGTCGATTGCCGTCCGGCGCGGGCACCCTCGGCAAATCGACGGCGCCCCACTTGCTGAAGGCCAGCCCGAGGCCCCCTGCCGCACCTCGGCCTGGGCAGTTGAGCGAGAATAGACGCGGCATGCAGACGCAGCACTTCATCGACAACGGCTGGCAGGCGGGAAGCGGCGGCGACACCATTCCGGTCGTCGATCCGAGCACCGGCGCGGGCTTCGGGGCCCTGGCCCGCGGCACCTCGGCCGACATCGCCCGCGCGGTGGCCGCGGCCCGCGCGGCCGTGGGCGAGACGTTCGACGGTCCGTGGGGACGCCTTGCCGCCGCACAGCGGGGACGTCTGATGGCCCGCCTGGGCGCCGCCGTTCATCGAGCACGCCGAAGAGCTGGCCGAGCTCGAGCAGCGCGACTGCGGCAAGCCGATCAAGCAGGCGCGCGCCGACGCGGTGGCGCTGGTGCGCTACTTCGAGTTCTACGCCGGCGCCTGCGACAAGCTGCACGGCGAGACCATTCCCTACCGGACGGCTACAGCGTCTTCACCTGGCGCGAGCCGCACGGCGTCACCGGCCACATCATTCCGTGGAACTACCCGATGCAGATCTTCGGGCGCAGCGTCGGCGGCGCGCTGGCCGCGGGCAACGTCTGCGTGGTCAAGCCGGCCGAAGACGCCTGCCTGTCGCTGATCCGCGTGGCGCAACTGGCCGCCGAGGTCGGCTTTCCGGCCGGCGCGATCAACATCGTCACCGGCTACGGCCACGAAGTCGGCGACGCGCTGGCGCGCCACCCGGGCATCGACCACATCAGCTTCACCGGCAGCCCGGTCGGCACGCTGATCCAGCAGGTCGCGGCCGAGCGGCATTGCCCGGTCACGCTGGAGCTCGGCGGCAAGAGCCCGCAGATCGTGTTCGCCGACGCCGACCTCGACGCGGCGATGCCGGTGGTGATCAACGCCATCGTGCAGAACGCCGGCCAGACCTGCTCGGCCGGCTCGCGCTGCTGGTCGAGCGCAGCGATCTACGAGCCGCTGCTCGAGCGCCTGGGCCGAGCCTTCGACGCGCTGCGCGTCGGCCCGGCCGCGCTGGACCTCGACGTCGGCCCGCTGATCCGCAGACAGCAGCAGCGCGTGCTGGGACTTCCTGTCGCGACGCGCAGGTGGCCGGCATCCCGATGGTGGCGCAGGGCACGGTCGTCGACGAAGCGCCCGGCACCGGCTTCTACCAGGCGCCGACGCTGCTGCGCGACGTGCCGCGCGAGCACCGGCTGGCGCAGGAGAGAAGTGTTCGGCCCGGTGCTGGCCGCCATGCCGTTCGACGACGAGGACGAAGCCGTCCGCCTGGCCAACGCCACCCAGTTCGGCCTGGTCGCCGGCGTCTGGACGCGCGACGGCGCGCGCCAGTTCCGCATGGCCGAAGCGTGCGCAGCGGCCAGGTCTTCATCAACAACTACGGCGCCGGCGGCGGCGTCGAACTGCCCTTCGGCGGCGTCAAGTCGATCGGGCTACGGCCGCGAGAAGGGCTTCGAGGCGCTGTACGGCTTCACCACGCTCAAGACCGTCGCCATCAAGCACGGCTGACGCAGGGCGCGGCGTGCGCGCGGCGGCGGGCTCATCCCGTCGGCGACACGAAGTACTTCCGCCGCTTGGCCTTGTAGCTGGCGGCGTTGAAGTGCGGCGCGAGCCATGCGGCGGGGTCCGCCTTGAGATATCCGGCCTCGGGGTCGCGCCGCGATTGAAGAACACGTCGTGCCTGGCGGGTGCTTCACCGTTCCGAACAGCGGGACGATCCGGAACCGGTAGCGCGTGCCGGCACGGGCGGTGTAGCGGCCCAATGGAAACCAGTAGCGCTCGACTTCCTGGCCTTCCCGGTCGAGCCTCGGCCCGCTCGATGGCAAAGCCGAGCAGGTCCTGGCCGAGGGACGGGCCGATCGCGTGGTAGCTTCACGGAGCGTTCCGCCAAGACACCGGGGTGCGCCGACCGCTGCCCGGGCGGCGGCGCGGGCATGATACAAGAGCAGGCGTGCTCCGCCACCTGGGACGGTATTGCCGATGAGCGGGATCCTGCGCATCGCCGGGCGCGCGTTTCTGGTGGCCACCGTGGTGGCCCTGGCCGTCGACGGGGTCCTGGCGGCGCTGGCCTCTCTGGTGAGCCTGACCGGGTCCGCCGGCGCGGCGCCGTGGTGGGTGGCGGCGCATCTCGTCGAGCGCGGACGGTGGGTGGTCGTGGCCCTGCTGCTCGCCGCCGCTGGCGGTCGGGTCACCGTGGGCGCGGACACCGCGCCGCCAGACGCCGCGGCGATCTGGCGGGCCGTCGGCGGCATGGCGATGGCGGCGCCGCTCGTCTGGATCGCGGCGACCTGGATCGTGCAGGCCACGCTCTACACGGTGGCCGACCGCTGGGACATCGACGGGCAGGTGTTCCTGGCGTCGGGCTACTACCAGCGTCTGCTCGCCGATTACGCGCCGTGGCTGCTCGGCGGGGCCACGACGCTGGTGGCGAGCCGCCACGTGCGCTGATCCGCCGCCCCCCGCTACTTGAGCAGCACCGTGTCGGGGTGCTGCGCGATCCACCCGAACCAGAACGCGCGATGGGCCGCAACGCGGGCCAGCCGCTGGCCGCCCGGACCGACGAGCGCGTCGGCAGTCGCGGTCCAGCGTTCGCCCTGGGCATCGGTGACGGCGCCGGCCGGCCCGGCGGCGAAGTGGTGCGGGCCACGTTCGTAGACCGCATTGGCGCCGGCCTTCGAGGTGACGACCACGAAGCCGCGCCCGCCGGCGTCGAAAGCGAACACCGGCGCTCGCCGCAGGCGCGCCACCGCGATCGCCGTGGGCGGCGTGGCGCTGCCGAGGACCTCGGCGCGCAGCACCAGGACCTCGTCCTTGTTGCGCAGGCGCGTGTCGGCGCCGGGACCTCGAACATCAGCCGGTCGGTCGCGAAGTAGTCGCGATACGCGGCGCCTTCCGAGTAGTCCCGGTCGAAGCCCGTCTCCAGCGACAGCACCGTCGTCGCCGGATGATCGCGCCGCCACTCGCCCCAGGTGGTCGTGACCACCGGCCGGAAGGTCAACTGGAATCCGCTCGTAGCCAGCGGGCCGACGACCGGCACCCCCTCGAGCGACGACCACAACGACCTGGTCTCCTCGTCGAACATCAGCTTGTTCGAGCGATAAAGCAGGCCGCTCGTGCCGAAGGTGAAATGGCGCGCGCCGATGACGCTGTCGTAGGGAATCACCGTGCCGCACAGCGTGCAGTAGACGATCGTCAGCTCGACGCCGCCGATCCGGTCGACGGCCAGCTCGTGCCAGGCCAGGATCCGCTTGGGATAGGCGCGGGCCTCGCCGTTCACCACCAGGCCGAACACCACGTGCCCGTCCTTCAGCCAGCGGGCGTCGGCCGCTGGAATGGCGGTCGGAAAGCGCAGCGGCGGGATGCCGTTCACGGGCACGCCGCCCCAGTCGACTTCGTCGAGCCGGATGCGGGCCTCGACGCCGGCCGGAAAGAACGCGCGGAAGCGGGGATCGATCCGGGAATAGATCTCGGCCTTGAACGACGCGTAGTCCGGGTGCGGCGCGTAGGGCTGCGCCCACATCCAGCGCCGCCACGCCCGCAGGTCGTCGCCGAAGCGCTGACCCGTGTGTTTGCCGAGAAAGCTGGTCAGACGGCGGCGGGTGTCGGCCCCCGGCGCCGGCCGGACGATGGCGGGAAAATCGGCGCGGCGCCCGGCTGCTCCGGACCGTTCTTCCTCGTCGCCGATGTCCAGTCCGGACACGGCGATTTCGTCACCGGCTCCAGCGCCCGCGCCGCGCGGCGACGGCAGGAAGCGCGCCACGTCGACGATCATCGAGGCATAGCCGTTCCGCCAGCCGGCGCTAATGTCGTCGAGGGCGGCCTCGGCTTGCCGGCGGTCGCTGCCGGCGGCGGCAACGAACGCCTGCCAGGGCGGCGGCGCCTGGGCCCGGGCGGCCGGCTGCCGCCATTCCATGCCCGAGAGCACGAGCAGGCCGAACACCAGCCACCGACGCATCACGGCGAACCCATTCCGCACATCATCGCGCATCTCCCCGGCCTCCGCCATGACGGCAGCTCGGCCGCACCCCTCGCCGTGTCAACGTGGGACTCCGTGCGTCGATGCCGGTCGCGTCGGCCACTGTCGGGTACGGTAGTGTGGAGAGCGATGGACGTCTTCGCGAAGGGGCATCCGCAAATCGGAGGCGCATGATGCATCGACGATCGTTTCTGGCCGTGATTGGCGGCGGCTTCCCGACGGTGCTTGCCGGGTGCTCGGCCCAGGCCGACCAGGTCGGCTCACCTCCGGGGACACCACGGCAACGTTCGAGGTGGTCAAGACCGACGCCGAATGGCGCCGGCTGCTGACGCCGGAGCAGTATCCATATCCTGCGCGAGAGCGGCACCGAACGCGCCGGGAGCAGCCCGCTCGATGGCGAACACCGGACCGGCGTCTTTCCACTGCGCCGGCTGCAACCTGCCGGTACTACGCCTCGGCGGCGAAGTACGACAGCGGCACCGGCTGGCCGAGTTTCACCGCGCCGTTGCCCGATGCCGTCGCCACGTCGATCGACCGCAGCCTGTTTGCCGTACGCACCGAAGTGCACTGCCGCCGCTGCGGCGGTCATCTGGGTCATATCTTCGACGACGGTCCGCCGCCGACCGGCCAGCGTCATTGCCTGAACGGCGCAGCCCTGCGCTTCACGCCGAAGGAGTCCGCACCCAATGCAACCGCTACATCATCGCCGTCGCCCTGGCCCTCGCCGTCAGCGCCGTCACGACACCGGCCACCTCGCAGACCGACGGAAGGCCGGCACGGAGACCGCCATCTTCGCCGCCGGATGTTTCTGGTGCGTGGAGCAGGCCTTCGACGAGGTTGACGGCGTGCTCACGACCACGTCGGGCTACACCGGCGGTCGCACCGCCAACCCGTCCTACGAGCAGGTCTCGTCAGGAACCACCGGCCACACCGAGGCCTTGCGCGTCACGTACGATCCGGCGCGCGTGAGCTACGAAACCCTGCTCCAGACGTTCTGGCACAACGTCGACGCGCTCGACGGCGGCGGCCAGTTCTGCGATCGCGGCAGCCAGTACCGATCGGCCATCTTCTACCAGGTCGACGCACAGCACCAGCAGGCTGACGCGTCGAAACAGAAGATCGCCGCCCAACTCGGGAAGAACGTGGCGACCGAGTGGTGGCGGCCGGACCGTTCTACCCGGCCGAGGAGTATCACCAGAACTACTACAAGAAGAATCCCGCTGCGCTACCAGCTTCTACAAGTGGAACTGCGGGCGGGCCCACCGCCTGGAAGAGCTGTGGGGCAAGTCCCGGTAGGGGCCCGGCCGATGCGCATCGAGACCCGCCACCGCGCGGCCTTGCTGACGGTCGCGGTGATCGTCGCCGTCCTCGAGCGGCGCTGGCGGGCGCGCCGCTACGTCGAGCCGCCGCAGCGCCACATCACCCGTAATCTGGCGCTGGCCGGCGTGGCCGCGGCCACCGTGCAATTGCTCGAGATGCCGGTGGTGATGCCTCTGGCGCGCCTGGTCGAGCGGCGGCGATGGGGGCTGACCCATGCCCTGGGCGGACCGCCCTGGCTGCGCGGCCTCATCGCCGTCCTGCTACTGGACTACACGCTGTATCTGTGGCACGTGCTCACCCACCGCACGCCGTGGTTGTGGCGCTTCCACCTGGTGCACCACGTCGATCTCGATCTCGATGCCACGACCGGCCTGCGTTTCCACGCCGGGGAACTGGCGGCATCGGTGCCCTGGCGGGCCGCGCAGATCGTGGTCATCGGCGTCACGCCCGGCGCGCTGGCGCTCTGGCAACAGCTCACCCTGGCCTGCGTGCTCTTTCACCACTCCAACACGCGGCTCAGCGACGAGACCGAACGGGTGCTGTCGCGCTTCATCGCCACGCCGCGGATGCACACCCTCCACCACTCCACCGACCCGGAGCATCTCCACTCCAACTTCGCCAGCGGCCTGTCGATCTGGGATCGCCTGCACGGCACCAGGCTGGGGGCCGAGCCCGAGGCGGGCGCGGTTGGCGTGGCCGGATATCTCGCGCCGGTGTCGTTCGGGCGGGCGCTGACCCTGCCCTTCGAGCCGCCGGCCGAGCCCGGCGCCCTGCCGGGCTGACCGGCCGCTCCGCCGCCGTGGTACCGATAGTGCAATGCGTCGGTCGCCCGGCCGAATCGACGGCCGGGCACACGAGGCCGGCCTGGTCCCGTCGACGGGTCTGGCCAAGAGGTGGAATGTGAAGAAACTGCTGATGCTCGTCGTCGCCTCGACCCTGGCCGTGGCCTGTTCGTCCGAGAAAGAGCCCGCCCAGGCCGCCGTGAACGGACTCGAAACGGCAGTGGCCGACGCCAAGCCGGACATCGAACGCTTCGCGCCAGACCGGATGGCCGGGGTGAACGACGCCGTCAAGGCCGTCAAGGCCAAGCTCGACGACGAGAATTACGCCGGGGCCATTGCCGACGTGCCGGCGGCCACCGGGACCCTGACCTCGGCAGCAGAAGCGGCCGCGGCCCGGAAAGCGCAGCTCTCGACCGACTGGGCCACGTTTACCGGCGTGCCGGTGATGGTCGGGCAGATCAAGGGCAAGATGGAAGAGCTGGAGGCCATGCGCCGGTTGCCGCGGGGCATGACCAAGGCCACGCTCGACGGCGCCAAGTCGTCGCTCGAGGCCGCCACCGACCTTTGGGATGATGCCGAAGACGCGCACGGCAAGGGCCACTTGATCGTCGCCGTGGCCAAGGCCAGAGAGGCCAAGCCGATCGTCGAGTCGTTGATGACCACGCTTGGCCTGCCCCGGGCAGAGATGTAGCCTTACTCCACCTCGACCGGGCCCGGCGCACCCGCCGAGCCTGGGCCACCGGCAGACGGAAGCGACGTTCCGTTTAGTGGGACGTCGTGGGCCTACCGTGACCGGCGCCGGCCGGCGCGGCGGAGGTTGATCCCGGATAGGAGCTGGTCATGGCGCGTCTTCGGAGCAGGGTTCGGATCAGGGGCAGCGCGGCGGCCGCGCCGTCGCCAGCCCCCCGCGGGCCCGTCGCGCTGACGTGGACCAACCCCGGGTCTGCGATGACCGGCCCGGGTCCCGCCCCCGAGGACGCGCCGGCGGGCCACGACGCCGCGCTGACCGGAGAACGGCAGCGGCTGCTCCACCGGCTGGAGTCGTGGCTGGAAGGGCCGATGGTGACGCTGGCCTTCGTCTGGCTGGCGCTGCTGGTCGTGGAGCTGGTCGGGGGCTCGAGCCGGTGGTTCGAGACCCTCGGCCTGGCCATCTGGATCGTCTTCATCCTGCACTTCGCGCTGGAACTGACCCTGGCGCCGCACAAGCTGGATTACCTCCGAACCCATTGGTTGACGGCCCTGTCGCTGCTGGTCCCGGCGCTGCGCGCGGTGCGCATCGTGCGGGGCTTGCGGGTACTGCGCCTGGCGCGCGCCACGCGAGGGCTGCGCCTGCTCCGGGTCGTCAGTTCGCTCAATCGCGGGATGAGCGCGCTTGGCGCCAGCTTGAGCCGGCGCGGGTTCGCCTATGTGGCGGCGCTCACGCTGCTCGTGACGGTGGCGGGCGCCGCGGGGATGTACGCCTTCGAATCACCACCCGACGGCGGTCTGGCCAGCTACGGCGACGCCCTGTGGTGGACGGCGATGATCATGACGACGATGGGCTCGTCGTACTGGCCCCTGACGGTCGAGGGGCGGGTCCTCTGCGTCTTCCTCTCGCTCTACGCGTTCGGCGTCTTCGGCTACGTCACGGCCACGCTCGCCACCTTCTTCGTCGGCCGCGACGCGGAGGCGCAGGTCGCCGGAGGCGGTGTCGGCCAGGCCATCGCCGACCTCCACGCCGAGGTCTCGGCGCTGCGCGCCGAGTTGCGCCGGTCGTGAAGGCGCGGTCTGCTGCGGTCTGGCCGACAGCCTGCGCCACAGCTACTGGTTCCTCCCGACCCTGATGGCGCTGCTGGCCATGCTGCTGGCCGGCGCCATGATCGCCTGGGACACCCGGGCCGGCCCGGCGTGGCTGGACCGCGTGCCGTGGCTCTACGCGGCGCATCCCGGCGGCGCGCGGCTGGTGCTGTCGGCGATCGGCGGGTCGATGATCACCGTCGCCGGCACCGTCTTCTCGGTCACGATCGCCGCCGTCGTCTACGCCTCGGGCCAGTACGGGCCGCGCCTGCTCAGCAACTTCATGAGCGACCGCGGCAATCAGGTCACGCTCGGCACGTTCATCGCCACCTACCTCTACTGCCTGCTGGTGCTGCGCACGATCCGCTCGCCCGACGAGGCCGGCAGCGGCGTCGGCTTCGTCCCCAACGTCGCGCTGCTCGTCGGCGTGGTCCTGGCGCTGTGCTCGATCGCGGTGCTGATCTTCTTCATCCACCACGTGCCGAGCCGGATCCACATCAACAGCGTCATCGAAGATGTCGGCGCCCGGCTGCTGGCGGACATCGACGCAGCGCTTTCCGCGCTTCATCGGCGCCCCGGTGGTGGCCGGCGAGACCGGCGCGCCGGACCGGTCGCCGTCGACGACGTCCGCGGACGATGTTCGGCGAGCGCGCCGACGGCAGCCACCGCGTCAGGCCGGCCGCCATCGCGCGCCACCGGCACCGGCTATCTCCAGATGATCGACGACAGCGCGTTGCTGGCGCGCGCCTCGGCCCACGACCTGGTGCTGCGGCTGCACTATCAGCCCGGCGACTTCGTGCACGTCGGTCGCACGCTCGCTCGAGGCGTGGCCGCCCGAGCGCTGCACCGACGAGGCGATCGACGCGCTGGCGGCCGCGTTCGCCGTCGGCGCCAGACGGTCGGCGCTGCAGGATCTCCGGTTCCTCATCGACGAACTCGTCGAGATCGCCGCCCGCGCGCTGTCGCCGGCGTCAACGACCCGTTCACCGCGGTGACCTGCCTCGACTGGATCGGCGCGGCGCTGTCGGATCTGGCCGGACGCGAGCTGCCGTCGCACCTGCGCGTCGATGACGACGGCGCGCTCCGGGTCATCGCCCATCCGGTGACCTTCGAGCGCTTCCTGGAGCAGTCGTTCGGCGCGATGGCGCAGTACCTGCGCCACCGACATGATTGCGTCGCTGCGCTACCTGCGCGCGCTCGGCGACGTGTCGCTCGGCTGCGACGACCCCGAGCGCCTGGCGGCGCTGGCCGCCTGCGTCGACCGGCTGGAGGCGCTGTCCGCGGAGTCGCTGCACGGCTTCAATCGCGTCCGCGTCGAGCGAGCGCGCCCGACAGCTGCGGCGCGCGCTGGCCGAGCCGGACTTCCGCCGCGCTTGCGCGACAGCGCCGAATGGATGGGCGGCACCGCCTGAGGATGAGCCGATGCAGTCGAATCCTGATCAATCGCTCGCCACTGACGGCGGCGTCTCGGCGCTCGTCTGGCGCACCGTGAACGACATGGTGACCGGCTTCGTCGAGATGCTGCCGCTGCTCGGCGGCCGGCGCTGGTGGTGCTGCTCATCTTCTGGGGCCTGGCCGCCGGGACCCGGCGGAGCGTGGCGAGCTTTGCCGCGCCGGCGCCTGGAGTATCCCGAGGCCGCCACCGCGTTCGGCCGCCTTGCCTATGTGTTCATCCTGCTGCTCGGCATCCTGGTGGCCGTCACCGTGGCCTTCCCGTCGATGACGCCGGCGCGCCTGTTCTCGGCGCTCGGCATCGGCGGCGTGGCCATCGGCTTCGCTTTCAAGGACATCTTCCAGAATCTGCTGGCCGGCATCCTGCTGCTCGTGCGTCAGCCCTTCCGCGCCGGCGACGAAATCAGCTCGGGGCCGTTCACCGGGGTCGTCGAGTCGATCGAAACCCGCGCCACCTACATCCGCACCTACGACGGCCAGCGCATCATCGTCCCCAACAGCGTCGTCTACACCGAAGCGGTGACCGTCATCACCGCCTACGACCTGCTGCGCAGCCAGTACGACGTCGGCATCGGCTACGGCGACGACATCTCCCAGGCCCGGGCCATCGCCCTCGAGGCGGTCGCGGGCGTCGAGGGCGTGCTCGAAGAGCCGCCGCCGGATGTGCTGCTGTGGGACCTGGCCGGGTCGTCGAAGAACCTGCGGGTCCGGTGGTGGACGCGGCCGCAGCGGGCCACCGTGGTCCAGGTGCGCGACCGGGTCCTTCAGGCCGTGGCCGAAGCGCTCTCCGGCGCGGGCGTCGACCTGCCCTTCCCGACGCAGGTGGTGCTGTTCCACGACCAGACCGAGGCCATCGACGGCGACCGCACCCGTCAGCGGGAAGGGTGGCCGGCCGGCGACGCGCCGCCCGAACCGCGCGCCCGGACTGGCCCGGCCCCGGAGGTCAGCGCTGGGGATCGACGATGAGTTCGTTCTCCACGCCGAAGGTGCCGCTGACGCCGCGGGCGGCGATGTTGGCGACGTTCTTGTCGGCCTGGTTGTCGACGACGCCCATCAGGCGGACCCGGCCGCCCTCGACGACGATGTGAATCGGATAGCTGCCGACCGGCTGATCGCCGGGAAAGGCGCCGAAGCGAGGCGACCACCCCGGCGCGACGGTGCCCCGGCGTCCCCACAGCAGGCCGCCGCCGGGCGCGTACTTGGACAGGAAGTCGTTGGTGTAGATGGCGTAGAACGTCCGCCACCGGATCTCGTCGTCGTTGAACGACGCCGGCAAGTCGGCGATCTTGTTGACGACCTCGTCCACGCCAGCCACCCGCCTGGCGGCGCGTTCGGCGTCGCGCCGGAGGCGCCCCTCGTAGGCGTAGCCGCTCAGCGTCACCGTGCCCCGGTCGTAGCTGAAGGCCATGAAATCGAAGACGCCGTAGTAGGGCAGCCTGAGCAGCGCGTCGCGTATCGCCTCGACGCGCCGTTCGACCGCGCGGTCGGCCGTGGCCGCTTGGGTGGGAACGCCGGCGACGGCGCGCGGCCTCTCGACGATCCCCGCACCGAGACCGACGGAGGCAGCCAGAATCGCCAGCGAGGTGAGAACCACGGGTCTGGTCATATCGGCTCCTTGGCGGTTGCCGCTCGACTAGTCGCCGGCCGGCTTCCGGTCGAGCGCTTTCAGAGTGACCGTGAACGAAATCGGCACGCGGGCCGGGTTGTAGCACACCTTGTCGTCGCAGGCCTGATACTCGAGGGCGCCGGAGATGGTCGCCGAGGGCATGCTGCCGAGCAGCTTCTGCATCTCGGGCGTGGCCAGCAGCGTGATATCGCGCTGCAGGCGGAACGGCTTCGAGTAGACCTCGACGCGCTCGTCGAGCGGCTTGAAGTGATAAATCTCCGACGCTGGGTAGACCGTGTCGTGCGTCTGCAGCCAGGGCTGCGGATCGAGCGTGAGGCGCACCACCTGGTAGTCGTGCTTGCCCGGCGCGTAGAGGTGCATCGCCGGTCCCGGCGTCACCTGCGCCACGATGGTCAGCCGGTGTCCGGGGGCCGCCTCCGCGTCGCTGATGGTCGCGGTCATCGACAGGTGACTGGTCGTCGTCGAGACGGCAGCGCCGGCCGGCGTCGCGCCCAGGGTCGCCAGGATGGTCGACGCGGTGTAGCGCTCCTGGTAGGCGTCTTCGAAGAAGCGGGCCACCACGACGCCCTTTGGCGTCGAGGATGAACGTCCCGGGGTGCGGAATGCCGAACGCGCGCGTCTTGGGATCGACCGTGTCGTTGAACAGCCCGTAGCGCTTGATGATGGCCGAACCCGCGTCAGACATCAGCGGGAACGTGATCCCGCGCGAGTCGGCGAACTTCTTGAGCGTCTCGGGCGAGTCGTAGGTGATCGAGACGAGCCCCAGCCCTTGCGCCTTGATGTCGTCGTAGCGGCCCTGCAGCTCCACGAGCTGCGATTTGCAGTACGGTCACCAGTCGGCCGAACGGTTGAAGACGAGCATCAACCCCTTCGGCCCGGACAGCGAGGCCAGCGACTGCGGTTTGCCGAACTGGTCGAGGCCCGCGACGGCCGGCGCCACCGCCCCAACCTGCGGGCCCAGCGTGGCCGTGTCGACGGCGGGCGCGGGCGGCTGCGCCGCGCCGACCGCCGCGGCCACGGTCATCACGGCGGCCATGGCCCAGGGCGCGAGACGTCGTTTCACACTCATTCATCCACCTTGTGTGGCGCCCGCGGCGCCTCGATCGACGGTTGCGACGTGTCGGTTTCTTTCACCGGCCGACCTCGCGCGCCAGGATCTGGTCGGGCAGCGCGCGAAAGTCCGGGACGACGATATCAGGCTGCGGTCCGAGCGGATAGAGGACCTTGCCGGGCCGGGCCACGAACGCCCCGGCACAGCCGGCCTGCATCGCGCCCACGATGTCCCAGGCGTGCGCGGCCACCAGCCGCAGATCGCCGGTGTCGACGCCGAGCTTCTCGGCGGCGTAGCGATAGGGTTCCGGGGCCGGCTTGTAGCGCTTGACGGCATCGACCGAGAACGACGCCTCGAAGAGGTCGGCCAGTCCGGCGTGCTTCATCTGCTGGGCCACCGCCGCCGGCGCCGAATTGGTGAGGGTGACCATGCGGAAGCCCTCCTGGCGCAGCCGTTCGAGGGCCGGGCGGACGTCGGGATGCGCCGGCAAGGCGCGAGTCGCGCTCAGGATGCGGTCGCGGTCCTCGGCCGTCAGCCGCGTGCCGCGGGCTTGAGCCACCATGTCGAGGGCGGCCCCGGCCAGGGCGCCGAAGTCCGCGTAAGGTCCGGCCAGGCTGACGACATTGGCGTAGAGCAGCAGCGTCGAGAACCACTCGCGCAGCACCCCGGCCTCGCCAAAGGCCCGGGCGAAGTGCGGTTCGAGGGCCGTGATGTCGAGCATCGTCTCGTTGACGTCGAAGACCAGGACGCGCCGCCGGGGCGACCGCGGGGGTCCTCCCTGCGCGGCGGCATCCCGCGGCAAGGCCGACAAGGCCATGCCGCTGAGCGCGGTGGACACGAAGACACGGCGTGAGGTCATCGGACTCGTTTTCCAGCAACCAGGTCATCGGGCGGGGCCCGCGTTGCTAATCGACCATACTCCGAATGCGCGGCCACCGGACGCGGTCAGCGAAGGTTCCCCCGGGTCCCGGTGATTGCCTCTCGCCACGCCGGACAGTAGCATCCGAGGCGGGAGATCTCACGTATGTTCCAGTCCAGCACGCTTCTGGTCTCGCTGCGCGAGACGTGGAGCCGCATCCTGACGGTCGTGCCCGACGTGGCCCTGGCCGTCGTGCTGCTGGTGGCCGGGTGGCTGCTGGCGCGGTTCCTCCGCCGGCTGTGCGTGCGGGCCCTGCGCTGGCTGCGCGTCGACGAACTGGCCGAGCGCTCGGGGTTCGAGGACTTCCTGATGCGCGGCGGCGTCGACGCCACCGCCGTCACCCTGATTGCCGGCGCCGTCTACTGGACGGTGCTCCTCGGCGTGTTCCTGGCGCTGCTCGATGCCCTCGGGCTGCGCGCCGCCAACGTCCTGCTCGAGCGGATTGGCGGCCTTCATTCCCAATCTCGTGGTGGCCGTCGGCATCCTCGTCTTCGGCACGCTGCTGGCGCGGATCGCCGGCGGCCTCGTCTACAGCTATCTCAGCAACATCGGCACCCCGGCCGCCGGTCCGGTCAGCATCCTGGCCCGCTACGCCGTGTTCGGCTTCGTGGTGTTCATGGCCGCCGAACAGCTCGCCGTTCGCAGCGAGGTGCTGGTCTCGGGCTTCCAGATCGCGTTTGCGGCGGTGTGCCTCGCGGCGGCGCTGGCCTTCGGCCTGGGCGGCAAGGATTGGGCGGCGCGGGTCATCGAGCGCTACACTCGCAAGTAGCGCATGATCATCGACTGCCACACGCACGTCAACCGCTACGAAGACGAATCGGCCCCCGCCCTGCCGCAGTGCCTCGAGCGGCTGCTGACCACGATGCGGCGCAACCGCGTCGACGCGGCGCTGGTGCTGACCTCCTACAAGGTCACGCCGGGGCGGCCGTCGACGCGTGAGGTCGTGGCGGCAACCGCGCACCTGCCCAACGTCCACGTCGTCGCCGGCCTGTCGTGGGCCACCTTTTCGGGGGCCGACGTCGACGACCTGCGCGAGCTGCTCGAGGCCAAGGCCATCAAGGCGCTCAAGATCTACCCGGGCTACGAGTACTTCTACCCCGCCGACCTGCGCCTGGCCCCGGCCTACGAACTGGCCGAAGCCTACGACGTGCCGGTGATGATCCACTCCGGCGACACCTACGCCCCGCGCGGCAAGGTGAAGTACTCGCACCCGCTGCACGTCGACGACGTGGCCGTCGAGTTCCCGCGCGTCAAGTTCCTGATCTGTCACCTCGGCAATCCGTGGTTCCGCGACTGCATGGAGGTGGTCTACAAGAACGACAACGTCTACACCGACATCTCCGGCCTCGTGCTCGGCAACTTCACCGATCGCTTCGAGGCCTACATGCGCCAGCAGTTCAAGGAGATGGTGTCGTGGGGCATCAACCCCGCCAAGGTGCTCTACGGCACCGACTGGCCGATTTCGTCGATGGAGTCCTACCTGCAGTTCATGGACGAACTGCCGCTGCCGCCGCGCGACAAGGCGATGCTGCTCCACGAGAACGCCACCCGCCTGTTCAAGCTCGAAGTGGCGGCCCCGGCCGCCGGGCTGCGCGCGCTCCTCAACCGGTTCTGACGGCGGTCAGATCTGCTGCGGCGGCACGCCGGGCGGCGTGAAGCGCACCGAGTAGAGGTCGCGCCGGCGGTCTTCCCAGTTCATCACCGTGCCCTTGCGCTGCTGCCGGCGCAGCATCTCCAGGTCGACATCGGCAAAGACCACCGTCTCCACGTTCGGCTGGCACTCGGAGGCCACGCCGTCGCGGCTGAAGTAGAAGTCCGACGGCGCCAGGATTCCCGACTGCGCGTAGTGGATGTCGGCATGCTCGACCTCGGGCAGGTTGCCGACGCAGCC
The DNA here is from genome assembly GCA_963834325.1 of uncultured Acidobacteriota bacterium. Taxonomy (GTDB): domain Bacteria; phylum Acidobacteriota; class Vicinamibacteria; order Vicinamibacterales; family UBA2999; genus CADEFD01. The sequence goes on along the minus strand of CAWIBL010000003.1, from coordinate 8,443 downwards.
GGAGAGCACGACGAACACCGGATTCTCGACGCAGCGCGCTTGCGCGCAGTAGCGCATCCGCAGGTAGTCGTTGCGTTCGTCGCTGTTGAACGGCACGAAGAGGATGCGGGCGCCCTGGGCAAAGGCGATGCGGGCCAGTTCGGGGAACTGGACGTCGTAGCCGACGAGCACCGCGATCCGGCCGCGATCGGTGTCGAAGGTCTGCAGCGCCTGGCCGGGCTGCACGCCCCACCACTTGCGTTCGTGCGGGGTGATGTGGAGCTTGCGCTGGCGTTCCACCGACCCGTCGCGGCGGAAAAGATGGGCGGTGTTGAACAGCCGATCGTCGTCGATCTCGAACTGGCTGCCGGCGACGATGTTGAGGTGATACTTCATCGCCAGCCCGCGGAAGAGATCGGCGTACCGGGGCGTGAGCTCGGCGAGCATGCGGGCGGACCGTCCCGGCCGGTCGGCCTGGATGGTCGAGAGGAGCTGGGTGGTGAAGAGCTCGGGAAAGAGCAGGAAGTCGGCGGTGTAGTCGGAGGCGACGTCGACGAAGAACTCGCACTGGCGCGCGAAGTCGTCGAAGCTGGCGATGCGCCGCATCTGGTACTGGACCGCCGAGAGCCGCACCGGGCTGGACCGCCGGAGGAGCTGGCGCCGGTCGGGGGCCACGTAATCGAGGTTGGTCCACTCCAGGAACGTGGCGTAGCCGCGCGAGGCCGTGTCGCTGGGGAAGTAGTCGGGAATCAGGCCCTTCAGCACGAACCCGTTCGACAGCTGCGGCGTGAGCACCGGATCGAGGATGTCCTTGTTGATGACGCGCTGCACGTAGTCGCTGGCCGAGAGGCGGTCGGCATGGTCGCCGTAGCCGGGAATCCGCCCGCCGATGATGATGCCGCGCAGGTTGCGGTCGCGGGCCACCTGGCGGCGGGCGTCGTAGAGCCGCCGCGACAGCTTCATGTTCCGGAACTCCGGATCGACCATGATCTCGATGCCGTAGAGCATGTCGCCGTGCGGATCGTGGGTGCGGATGTAGCCGTTGTCGGTGATGAGCTTCCAGTCGTGCCACTCCGAGTGCCCCGAGGCGTCGACAATCAGGCTGCTCGAGGAGGCCACGATGCGGCCGTCGAGATCGAGCACCACCTGGCCTTCGGGAAAGATGCTGGATCTGGCTCTCGATCTGAGCCCGGGCCCACGGCCCCATGCCCGGGAAGCAGCGGAGTTGCAGCGCCACCACGGCGTCGAAATCATCGAGCTGCATCTGGCGCAGGCGAAGCGTCTTCTCGAAGCCGGGCGGCACGGTATCCATCGCCCTATGCTATCCCCAGCTGCGCTGTAGGGCGCAGCGGTGCGGCTTCGTTGTGGCCGGCGCGCTACCCGCGCGCTGGGATCACGCGCGGTGGCGGCGACCTACAAACAGCACGGCGAGGTCCTGAGCCGCGCCCGCACGTGCGGCTCGCCGGGATCGACGCTGCCTGCGAGCGCCTCGTCACTGGCACCAGGCCCGGGACGCAGCCAGGGCCAGGCCAGCCGCTGATGCTGGCGGGCGCGGTGCCACATGAAATACCAAGCCGGCGGGGCGGAGCGGTTCTGGATGAAGCGGGTCAGCCGCCGCTGCACCGCGGCCAGGTAGCTTGTGCCGATGGCATCATTGGCCGCCGAGATACCGCGATTGTAGGCGCGCACCGCCAGCGCCAGATCGCCGCGCGCTTCGTCGAGGAGCAACGAGAACCACAGCGCCGCAAACTGGGTGCCGACCCAGGGATTCAGGTAAGCAGCGTCCTCGAACGAAACATCGACGGCGCCGGAAGCGTGGAGCTGGCGCAGCCGCACGCGCGCGTATTCCGAGGCCATGCCGAGTCCGAGGTCGACCGAGCCGTCGCGGTTGACGTGCTGAGCGCGGTGGTCGAACCACGACTCCGACATGACGATGGCCGCCAGCGTCTCGGCGACCAGGCCGGGACGCAGGTCGTAGCGCCCGCCGATATCGTAGTAGCCCGTCCAGTAATCGACCATGGCGCGGTAGGCCACCGTGCGGATAGGCTGCGGCACCTCGTCCCAGTCCGACGGTCCCATGCCATCCCAGACCGCCGGATCGGCCAGCAGCGGCTGGTAGTGCGCGAGCATGGCATTCAGGCCGTCGTGGCGCAGGGCGACCGGCACGTCGTTCCAGTTGGCCAGATGCATGCGCTTCCACAACGCCGGGCTGTGGCGCACGGCTTGCGCAGTGGTGTCCCACACTGCCTCGAACCCGCCGGCCGCCACCGTGACCCGCACCGGGGTGTCGTCGATGAAGGGCCTGACCGGGTCAGCGGCGTCGACCGGCGGCACGGTGACGACCATGAACCGGTCGTGCCACGAGGCGCCGGCCATGACGCCGCCGCCGACAGCGGTCAGCACGATCAGCAGAACAAGGAAGCGGCGCGTCATTGACGCCCGGCGCGCGGACCGCCGGGTCGCCGCATCATACGCCGGATCATCCCGGCATCCTGACGTCGGCCCCGCGTGTCCGTCGCGGGCAAGGCCGGGCGGTCGTCTAGCGCCGCCCGGCTTCGAGGTCGGCAATCAAGCGCTTCATCTCGTCGATCTCGCGGCGCTGGGCCTCGATGATCGCCGCAGCCAGCCGGCGCACGCGCGGATCCGTCAAACCCGCCCGCTCGCTGGTCAGCAGGGCGATGGAATGGTGAGGAATCATCGCCTTCATGTAGGACACGTCGTCGATGAGCCGCTGACTGCGCACCAGCCACAGCGCCACCGCGAAGACCACCACACTGCCCCCCACGATGGCCAGGTTGAGGCGCGTGTCCTTGTACATCTGCCACATGAAGCCGAGCATGATGACGGCCATGGCGGCACCCATGACCAGCGCCATGTAGAGCCGGGTCTCGCTGAAGAAGACGTGGTCGATCTGATAGGTGGTCAGGTAAGTGAGGCCGAACATCACCATCGTGCTGGAAGCAATCATGGCGCCGAAGCGAACGTAACTCGACATGGTCTCTCCTCGGTATGACGTTTGCGCACGCGATCGCCGGCCGCGACGGACCGCCGGGCGAACTCCTAGAGCCAGAACCGCAGGCCGACGGCCAGCCGGGTTCCGCTCACGTCCTCGCCGGCCGTCGCGGGCCAGATGCGGCGGTGCCGAAGAACCGGCGCGTCCAGACGACGCCGACGTAGGGCGCGAGCTCGCGCCGGAACTCGTAGCGCAGCCGCAGGCCCAGTTCGCCCGTCGACAGCCCGGTGCCGATGAGACGCTCGCGGTCGGCGCGGCCGTAGACTTCGACCTCGACCAGCGGCTGCAGGACGAGCCGGTTGGTGATGAGCAGGTCGTACTCGGTCTCGACGCGGAGTGCGTGCGCCCCGAGGGCTCGACGTAGGCCGAGGCTTCGACCTCGAACCAGTAAGGCGCCAGCCCCTGCACCCCGAACGCGAGCGCCGAGCGGGGCGTGTCGGGCAGCGTGTCGAGCCGCACGCCCGGCCGTGACGTCCCACCATCGGGCCACGGCGCGGCCGTAGAGCAGATGCGTCTGGGCCTGCTCGGTGCGCCCGTCGGCCCGGTCGCCTTCCGTGCGGAACCAGAAGCGGTTGCGGTCCTGCCCCACCCAGCCCTTCGTGTCCCAACTGAACGCGTCGGCGCCGCTGCCCCGCTGCCATTCGAGCTGGTCGAACAGCACGAAGTAGTTGATGGCCATGTCGTGCACGGTGTGCCCTTCGACGTCGGGGAACGCGGCCGCGCGATCGGCGTCGGTCACCGGCGGGATGAACGGACGGCAGCGGCGCGGCTGGCGCCTGAGTGCGCCGAGTGGTCGTCAGGCGAGGACCGGTCGCCGCCGCGGGCGGCTGGGCCGGGTGCTGATGCGCGGACGGCGGCTGGGCGTAGGCCGCTACCGGGCCGAGCACCAGCAGCGCGAGGACGAGCCGCAGTCCGGCGAGGCGCCTCATGACTGCCGCCCTTCGTCGACCCGCACTTCGCGGAACATGCCGGCTTCCATGTGGAACAGCAGGTGGCAGTGATAGGCCCAGCGGCCGAGCGCGTCGGCCGTGACCCGGTAGCTGCGCCGGGTGCCGGGCGGCATGTCGATGGTGTGCTTCCGCACCTTGAACTTCCCCTCGTCGTCTTCGAGGTCGCTCCACATGCCGTGCAGGTGGATCGGATGCGTCATCATCGTGTCGTTGACGAGCACGATGCGGAGGCGCTCGCCGTAGGTGAGCCGCACCGGTTCGGCGCCGGAGAACTTGATGCCGTCGAACGACCAGGCGAAACGTTCCATGTGGCCGGTGAGATGCAGCTCGATGGTTCGCGCCGGCTCGCGGCCGTCGGGATCGGCGAAGGTGCTCGTCAGGTCGCGCGTAGGTCAGCACGCGGCGGCCGTTGTCGCGCAGGCCGATGCCCGGATCGTCGAGCTTGGCGGCGGGCGTCATCGTCTGCATGTCGACGAGCGGATTGCCCTGCTCGGTGGGCGGGTGCGCCTGCATCGTCCCGGCCATGGCCGACATGTCGTGCCCGGCGTGGCGGGTCGGCGGCCGTCGCCGCGGCCAGCCGCGTGGCCGCCGCCCATCGCGCCCATGTCGTGATCCATGCCGCCGTGCCCCATGTCGGCCATCGTCAGCACGGGCCGCGGATCGAGGTCGGGCACCGGCGCGGCGAGGCCGGCGCGCGTGGCCAGGGTGCCGGCGGCGAAGCCGGTGCGGTCCATCGCCTGCGCGAAGATGGTGAACGCGTCCTGGCCGGAGGGTTCGACGATGACGTCGAAGGTCTCGGCCACGGCGATGCGGAACTCGTCGACGGCCACCGGCCGCACGGGCAATCCGTCGGCCGCCACGACGGTCATCTTCAGTCCCGGGATGCGCACGTCGAAGTACGACATCGCCGAGCCGTTGATGAAGCGGAGCCGCACCTTCTCGCCCGAGGTGAACAGACCCGTCCAGTTGCGCGCCGGCGGCTGGCCGTTCATCAGGTAGGTGTAGGTGTAGCCGGTGACGTCGGCCAGATCGGCCGCGCTCATCCGCATCGTGCCCCACATCCGCCGCTCGGCCAGCGTGGCGCCGAGGCCGTGCGCGCGCACGTCGCGGATGAACGTCGTCAGCGTGCGCTGGCGGAAGTTGTAGTAGTCCGACTGCTTCTTCAGCTTCTGGAAGACGCGCGCCGGGCGCTCGTCGGTCCAGTCGGTCAGCATCACGACGTGCTCGCGATCGAACGCCACCGGGTCTGGCTCGCGCGGCTCGATCACCAGCGGACCGTAGACGCCCTGCTGCTCCTGGAAGCCCGGAATGGCTGTGGTACCAGTAGGTGCCGGACTGCTTCACCGTGAAGCGATAGCGGTAGGCCTGCCCGGGATGGATGCCCGAGAAGCTGAGGCCGGGCACGCCGTCCATGTTGGCGGGCAGCAGAATCCCGTGCCAGTGGATCGAGGTGTCCTCGTCGAGGGCGTTGGCGACGTTGCAGCGTGACCGTGTCGCCTTCCTTCCAGCGCAGCAGCGGCCCGGGCAGCGAGTCGTTGATGGTCAGCGCGGTACGGGTCCGTCCGGTGAGGTTGACCTCGGTCTCGCCGATGCGCAGGTCGAACTCGGTGCCGGAGAGCACCGACTGCTCTTGCCGCGGTCGGGTCTGCGCCCAGGCGGGCTGGCGCAACAGACCCGCAGCTGGCCGCGGCGCCGCCAATGGCCAGGCCCTTGACGAAGGTCCGCCGCGACGGGCCGGTAGGCAATGTCGAACGCTGATCACGCGCAATCATCTTCAATCCTGTTCACGGAAGCGGGGTCGGAGCTGGCACGGCGTCGCTGGCAAGGACGCGCGGACACGGGTGCCCGCGCGGTGCGCGGCGACGGAACGTCAATCGGGCGGAGCGCGCGGACGGCGCTCGGGCGGGGCGATCAGATGCGGAGCACGAGCCGAGCGGTGATGGGCGCGGGCGGCGGGATCGGCGGGCGCGACAGTGACGCCGATGGTGCGGACGCCGACAGCTGGAACCGCGGCGCCTGAACGGCAGGTGCGGCGCTCCACGCCTTGACGCCGCTGCGCTCGGCACCAGCAGCAGCCGCGGCGGAGAACGCGACCGGTCCGTTCGAGCAGCACTGCCCGCAGGTTCCGGCGACACGATCGCCCGACCAGTGGCGGGAGGCGGGTGACGGTGTGGCCGGCGCGGGCACGTCAGCGGCGGCGGGCGCCGCGTGATGCCCGTGCGGCGACGCGGTGGCGCCGTGCGCTGGCGCCACGTCCTGGACCGCTGCCCTGGCGCTGCCGCCGGCGCCGGGCTGTCCAGGCACAGCGCCATGCAGGCCGAGAGCACCGCCGGAGATCCAGACAGCACGATCACGACCGCAAGACTGGTCAGCCGGTGGGCTCGGGACGGCACTTCCCGAGTATAGCGGAGAGGCGCGCGTGGCCGCTGGGCCGGCCGCCACCTCGGCGTCAGCGACAGCATCACAGCACCTGCCGCCTGAGGCGGAGGGCGTTGCCGATCACCGACACCGAGCTGAACGTCATGGCCGCGCTGGCGATCATCGGGCTGAGCAGCAGCCCGAACGCGGGATACAGCACGCCGGCGGCCACCGGCACGCCGAGCACGTTGTAGACGAAGGCGAAGAACAGGTTCTGGCGGATGTTGCGCATGGTGGCCCGGCTCAGCCGCCGCGCCCGCACCATCCCGCGCAGGTCGCCCTGCACCAGGGTGACGCCGGCGCTCTCCATGGCCACGTCGGTGCCGGTGCCCATGGCGATGCCGACGTCGGCCTGGGCCAGCGCCGGCGCGTCGTTGATGCCGTCGCCGGCCATGGCCACCTTGCGGCCTTCCGCCTGCAGCCGCTTGACGACGGCCGCCTTCTGCTCGGGCAGCACCTCGGCCTCCACCACGTCGATGCCGAGCGGACGGGCGACCGCCTCGGCCGTGACCCGGTTGTCGCCGGTCAGCATGACGATGCGCAGCCCTTCGTCGTGCAGCGCCGTGATGGCCTCCGCGCGTCGTGGCCTTGACGCGATCGGCCACGCCCACCAGCCCCGCGTAGGCGCCGTCGACGGCCACGAACATCACGGTCTCGCCGTTGCGGCGCAGCTCGTCGGCGCGCGGCCGTCGACGGCACGGTCGCGCCCGCCTCGGCCGAGCATCGCCGTGTTGCCGATGGCCACCGTGCGGCCGTCGACCACGCCGACCACGCCCTTGCCCGTCACCGATCGGAAGTCGGTCACCGGACCGGTCTGGATGCCCCGTTCGCTCCGCGCCGCGGACGATGGCCGCGGCCAGCGGATGCTCGCTCACCTGCTCGAGACTGGCCACGAGCCGGAGCAACGTCGGACTCGTCGAAGGCGGCCTCGGCGGACGACGGTGGTCGAGCGCCGGCTTGCCCTCGGTCAGCGTGCCGGTCTTGTCCACGACCAGCGTGTCGACCTTCTCCAGCACTTCGAGCGCCTCGGCATTGCGGAGCAGCACGCCCAGTTCGCGCGCCGCGGCCGGTGCCGACCATGATCGACATCGGCGTGGCCAGGCCGAGCGCGCACGGGCAGGCGATGATCAGCACCGCGACGGCGTTCACGAGCGCGTGGGCCAGGCGCGGCTCCGGCCCCCAGATGGCCCAGACCGCGAAGGTGACGACGGCGACGCAGAATCACGGCCGGCACGAACCAGCCGGCCACCGTGTCGGCCAGGCGTTGAATCGGCGCGCGCGAGCGCTGCGCCTCGCCGACCAGCCGGACGATCTGGGCCAGCAGCGTGTCGCTGCCGACGCGCTGCGCCTCCATCACGAACGTGCCGGTGCCGTTGACCGTGCCGCCGGTCACCTTGCTGGTCGGCGGTCTTCTCCACCGGAATCGGCTCGCCCGTGACCATCGACTCGTCGACGGTGGTCGTCCCGTCGACGACCACGCCGTCCACCGGCACGCGCTCGCCAGGGCGCACCCGCAGGCGGTCGCCGACGTGCACCTGCTCGAGCGGCACATCCTGCTCGGCGCCGGCCGCGTCGATGCGCCGGGCCGTCGTCGGCGTCAGGCCGAGCAGCTTCTTGATGGCCGAGCTGGTGCGGCTGCGCGCCCGCAGCTCCAGCACCTGGCCGAGCAGGACGAGCACGACGATGACCGCCGCCGGCTCGAAGTAGACGCCGATCTGATCGCCGTGCGTGCGGAACGAGGCGGGGAACAGATCCGGGGCCGAGCGTCGCGACCACGCTGAACGCGTAGGCCGCGCCGACGCCCAGGGCGATGAGCGTGAACATGTTCAGGTGCCGGTTCACGACCGACGCCCAGCCGCGCACGAAGAACGGCCAGCCGCCCCACAGCACGACGGGCGTCGCCAGCAGGAACTGCGACCAGGTCATCACTGCCGGCGGCAGCGCCCGCTGCAGCGGCTGGCCGGGCAGGAACTCCGACACCATGAACGCCAGGATCGGCGCCGTGAGCACGAGCGACCACCGGAACCGGCGCGTCATGTCGTCGAGCTCGGGATTCCGCTCCTCGAGCGTCACCACCCGGGGC
>CAWIBL010000002.1:0-60964 GCA_963834325.1 uncultured Acidobacteriota bacterium | reverse complement strand
GCCGCACTTGGGGCACGAACCCGGGCCGATCTGCCGGACCTCGGGATCCATCGGGCACGTGTATTCGCGCGCGTCCTCCGGCGCGGGACGGGCGGCAGCCGGGCGGGCGGGCGCGGCCGGGGCCGGCTGCAGATAGGCCTCAGGCGTCGCCTCGAACTTCGTCTTGCAACCCTTCGAGCAGAAATAGTAGGTCTGCCCCTGGTAGTCGCTCGTTCCCGCGGCCTTGGCCGGGTCTACCTGCATGCCGCACACCGGATCCTTCATCTGCAACCTCCTCCTACCCTCCTAGAGACGCAGCCGCCGTCCTGTCATTACACCCCGGACTCCTTCAGCCGTCGTGCGTCCCCTACCGCAGTATAGGCACCCCTACCCGTAGCGCCGGTGACACGCCCGCACGACGGTGACCTATGATGAGGACCTATGACGCGATTCATGGTGGCGCTGGCGCTGTCTGCGGGAGTCGGGGCGGTGTCGGCGATGCAGACGCCGGCTGGGGCCAGGGCCGACTGGCGCCCGGCCATTGCTCCGGTGACGGCGCCATCCGGCATCAACAGCGCCCAGCCGCAGATGACGGTCTCGCCCCGCGGCATCCTCCTCAGCTGGATCGAGCGAAGCGGCTCACGAGCGACGCTTGAAGTTCGCCGAGCGCACCGCCACCGGCTGGTCGCCGGCCACGACCGTCGCCGCGGGCGACGACTGGTTCGTCAACTGGGCCGACGTGCCGTCGGTGCTGCGACTCGACAACGGCACGCTCGCCGCGCACTGGCTGCAGAAGAGCGGAGCGGACACCTACGCCTACGACGTGCGGCTGGCCCACTCCGCCGACGAGGGGCGGACCTGGTCCCCGTCGTTCACGCCCCATCACGACGGCACCAAGCGCGAACACGGCTTCGCCTCGCTCTTCCAGATGCCCGGCGCCGGCCTCGGCCTCATCTGGCTGGACGGCCGGGCCATGGGGTCGGCCCAGGGCCACGACGCGCACGGCGCCAGCGAGGGCGCGATGAGCGTGCGCTTCGGCACCTTCGACACGGCCTGGCAGCAGACGAGCGAGATGCCCGTCGACCTGCGGGTGTGCGAGTGCTGCCCGACGACCGCGGCGATGACGAGCGACGGACCGATCGTCGCGTTCAGGAATCGCACCGACGACGAGATCCGCGACATCTACGTGTCGCGCCTGGACCAGGGCAAGTGGACCGAACCCCGGCCCGTCCACGAGGACAACTGGAAGATCGCGGCCTGCCCGGTCAACGGCCCGATGCTGAGCGCCAGCGGGCGGCAGGTGGTGCTGGCCTGGTTCACCGTCAAGGACGAGGTCGGGCACGCCTACGCCGCGTTCTCGTCCGATGCCGGGCGGTCGTTCGGTCCGCCAATTCAGCTCGATGACGCGGCCGCGCTGGGACGCGTGGATGTGGCCCTGTTGCCCGACGGCTCGGCGCTCGCCACCTGGATCGAGTTTGCCGCCCAGCGCTCGTCCTTCGCGACCCGGCGCGTGGAGGCGTCCGGACGGCGGTCGCCGGTCACGACGGTCACGGCGATTGCCGGCGCGAGAGCCAGCGGCTATCCGCGCCTGGCCGTGGACCGCGGCGAGGTGGTCTTCGCGTGGACGGAGACCGATGGCGGTCAGCCTGTCATCAAGACGGCCGCGGCCAAGGTGGCGGTGACCGGGACGGCCTCGCGCTAGCGGGAACTGATGCGGCCTCGTGGACGTGTCAGAAGCCGACCGCGTCTCCGCCCTTGAGGGCGAGCCGTTCGCGGGCCTCGCTCGGCGTGGCCACTTCGAACGACAGCTCTTCCAGGAGGTGCCGAATCTTCGCGACCTGCTCGGCGTTGCTGGTCGCCAGCCGGCCTTTTCCCAGGTAGATACTGTCCTCCAATCCCACTCGCACATTGGCCCCGCAGATACCGCCCATCGTTGCCATCGCCATCTGGTGACGGCCCGCTGCCAGCACCGACCATTCGAGCGCGTCGCCGAATAGCGACTGGGCCACGCGGCGCATGTGCAGCAGGTTCTCCGCGTCCGCACCCATACCGCCGAGGATGCCGAAGATCATCTGCACGAACAGCGGCGGCCGGACCAGCCCGCGGTCGAGCAGGTGGGCGAGGTTATACAGGTGTCCAGTGTCGTAGCACTCGAATTCGAAACGCGTTCGTTCGCCCAGAGTCCGCAGGATGTACTCGATGTCGGCGAACGTGTTGCGGAAGATGAAGTCCCGGCTCTGCTCGAGGTAGGCCTGCTCCCAGTCGTAGCTGAACGCCGTGTGCCGTGACAGCGCCGGGAACAGCCCGAAGTTCATCGAGCCCATGTTCAGAGAGCACATCTCGGGGTCGAAGACGAGAGCGGCCACCAGCCGATCTTGCACGGTCATGTTCTGGCCTCCGCCCGTGGTGACGGCGAGAACGGCATCACACCGGTTCTTGATATCGGGAAGGAACTCCTTGAACAGCTCCGGATCGGGCGTCGGGCGGCCGTCGCGCGGATCGCGAGCGTGCAGGTGGATGATGGCCGCGCCGGCCGCCGCCGCCGCCACCGCTTCGTCGGCGATCTGCCGTGGCGTAATCGGCAGGTACGGCGTCATCGTCGGCGTGTGAATCGCGCCGGTGACGGCGCAGGTGATGATGACCTTTCGGCGGGACGTAGCCACGTTGCTCCTGTCTCTTGGAAGACTGACACCCTCGTCCGTCAGCGCCGCCTAGATCAGGCCGCGAATCGTGCCGCCGATGTCGAGGCCGGCACCCGACACGAACTTCGCGCGCGGCGACGCGAGAAAGACCGCCGCGTGCGCCACATCCTCGGCCGTGCCGATTCCCATGGGCATCTGCCGATCCTGCAGGAACTGCCGGATCGACGCCTCCTTGTCCAACCCGTAGTGCGCGGTGATCTGATCGACGATGCCTCCAGGCCTTGTCCACATCCGCGACCAGATCGGCCCGGGGAGCACCGCGTTCACCCGCACGGCGGGAGCGAACTGCTTGGCCAGGGCCTTGGTCAGGTACAGCACCCCGGCCTTGCATGCCCCGTAGTCCATGAACGTCGGCTCCGGCTGCTTTGCCAGGTCGGAGCCGGTGTTGACGACAGCACCTGATCCCCTCGCCGCCATCAACGGAATGAGCGCGCGGCTGGCCCGAACGGTGCCCATCAGGTTCACCTGGAACGATGCCGCCCAGGCCTCATCGGTGACGTCCTCGAACGGAGTCGAGTTGCCGACGCCGAGGTTGTTGATCAGGATGTCCGGCGCGCGGCCGAAGGTGTCGAGCACGTAGGCGACTGCCTCCCCCATCCCGTCGGCCGTGCTCAGATCCGCGACGATGCTGCCGTTCCACTTGCTGGAGTTTGCGGCGAGGCCCTCGGCGTCCTGATCGGCGACGACGACGCGGGCGCCCTCGTCCGCGAGCAGGTCGGCAATGGCGGCGCCAATCCCGTGGGCGCCCGCGAACACACACGCCAGTTGACCGCCGAGTTGATAATCCATTCGACTCCTACCTTGGCCTTTCCCCGCAACCGCCGTAGTTATACTCGATTATCGATAGTATGCGACTGAAGCAGTGTCCACAAGTTTCCAAAAGGCGTTCCCAGTGATTCAGGCGGATCTTCGTGGAGCCGTAGATTGACACCACCGCGCGCACCGACTACAGTAGCGACGATTTTTATCGATAATTGATGATTCGCAGTTGACTTGAACGAGTCGAGCGCCGTGGACCGCACCGCGTAACGGGCTGGCATCGGCGATGGGAACAGCCGGTATCACCGGCGAGCAGGAGGATCGAGTGCGACTCAAAGACAAGGTGGCCCTCGTCACCGGTGCCAGCCGCGGCATCGGTCGCGGCATCGCGGAAATGTTCGCCGAGGAAGGCGCGCACGTCGCCGTCAACTACATGGCCAGCGCCGGCGGCTGCCGATGACGTGGCCGCGTGGGTGCAAGGCAAAGGCCGACGCGCCATGACCGTGCAAGGCCGATGTCGCCAACCGCGCCGAAGTCGAGGCCATGGTCGATCAGGTGTGGAACGAGCTCGGACCGATCGACATCCTCGTCAACAACGCCGGCATCGAGACGATCGTGCCGTTCCTCGAACTCACCGACGACCAGTGGACGCGCCTGACCGACGTGAACCTGCGCGGCAACTGGCTCTGCTCGCAGGTCTACTGCCGGCGCGCCGTTGCCGAGCAGCGCAAGGGCAGCATCGTCAACATCGGGTCGATTCAGGCCGCGAAGGTGCTGCCCGGTCGCACGCACTATGCGCCGACGAAGCTCGGCCTCGAGGCCCTGACGCGCAACATGTCGGCCGAGATGACGCCGCTCGGCATCCGCGTGAACTGCGTGCATCCAGGCCTGATCGAGACCGACATGACCGACTGGGTCATGAAGAGCCCGGACATCCTGCCGCTCGTGCTGTCGCAGATTTCGCTGGGCCGCGCCGGACAGCCGCGCGAAGTCGGAGCCGTCGTCGCCTTCTTCGCGTCCGACGAGGCGAGCTACCTGACCGGCCAGTCCGTGCACGTCGACGGCGGATGGCAGGGGAAGTGACGCGCCAGGGTCTGACCGATCGCCAGCCCGGTGGTGACCGTTCCATTCATATTGCGTGACGGGCCGCGGCGAACCACGAAGGGTCGTCCGGACGCCGTCTAGTCGAGGAGCTCTCAATGAAAACTCCCCTGTTGTTTCTCAGCATGTTCCTGGGCGTCGTCCTGACGGTTCACCTGGCGATGAACGGCGCGGTCGGCGCGGCACTGAACAATCCGCGGGTCGGGAATGCCCTGTTCTGGTGCATCGGAGCGATCACGGCTCTGCTCATCGGCGCCAGCGGATGGCAGACCGGCGCTCTGAGCGGTCTCGGCTCGGTCAATCCGCTCATGCTCACCGCCGGTGCGTTCGGAGCATCGCTGGTATTTGGCATCGCGTGGCTGATCCCGCAAGTCGGCGCCGGTCCGTTCACGTTCGCGCTGCTGGGCGGTCAGATCATCAGCGCGATGGTGCTGTCCCACTACGGCTGGCTGGGCTCCCCGAGGCAGCCGGTGGTCACCGCGAATCTGGTGGGGGTCGTCGTCATGATCGTGGGGATCGTGCTGAGCACGCGTCGCTAGTTGCGAAGGTCGGCAGCGCGACGTCGCACCACACCCGTGGTCAAGGGCATGCCCCCTGCGATCAGTCGCCGTTGCGAAGCGTTCGGGTGTGACGACCGATTGACCGAGGACTGACAAGATGCCGGTGGATTACACAGGGTTCGGACTCTCCGGGAAGGTGGCCATCGTGACGGGTCCGTCACAGGGGATCGGACGAGCCATCGCCGTCGGCTTGGCCAAGGCCGGCGCCGATGTGGCGCTGGCGCCCCGCCCCAGCCACGATCGGCCAGCGATCGCCGGACTGATCGCGGAGATCGAATCACTTGGCCGGCGGGCCGTGTTGGTGCCGACCGATGTCAGAGACGTCGAACAGGTGCGATCCATGGTGGCGCAGACCCAGGCGGCGCTCGGCCGCGTCGACATCCTCGTGAACAACGCCGGCTGGACCTGTACCGGCCCGGCCATCGATGCCACCGAGGACGACTACGACGCCACCATGTCGGCAACGACCAAGAGCGTCTTCTTCGCCTGCCAGGCCGCGGCGCGGGTGATGATTCCACAAGGTGGGGGACGCATCGTGAACATCGGTTCGAACTTTGCCATCTCGGCCTTCAAGACGCGGGCGATCTACGGCGGGGCGAAAGCGGCGGTCCACCAGCTCTCGCGCGCGCTGTCGCTCGAGTGGGCGAAAGACAACGTCGTCGTCAACGTCGTTGCTCCCTGCATCACTGAAACCGAATCGCGGCGGGCCATCCTCGAGCGTCCCGGCTACAAGGAGTGGGTCGCCGAGAAGCTCCCCATCGGCCGGTGGAACCAGCCCGAAGACGTGGTGGGCGCGGTTTTGTTCCTGTGCAGCGAGATGGCGCGCCAAGTCGTCGGCCACGTGCTCTACGTGGACGGGGGTTGGACGATTCACTGAGCCCCGGAGCCGCTTTGCGAACGGCCGGGGCGGAGCGCCGTGCGCTGGCGCGGTGTTCCCTGTTTCGCTATACTGATTTGCGGCCGTAAATCGACAATCGAGTGCCGGCGGCTGTGGCCGAGGACCTCAAGACACAATGCCAATTCGCCGCCGGGTCTTGCGCGAAGAAATCCGCGAGCAGGTCATCGACGATATTCTGAGCGGGCGCCTCGCGCCCGGTACCCGAATCGTCGAAACCCGGCTGGCCAAACAGTTCGGCGTGAGCCAGGCACCAGTGCGCGAGGCGCTGCGGGATCTCGCGCTCTTCGGGTTCGTTGTGTGCTCGCCATTTCGCAGCACCTATGTCCGCGAGATCTCCACAGAAGATCTCCTGAAGAGCTACCCGGTCCGCGCGGCGCTCGAGAGCGTCGCCGCCCGCGAGGCCGCCAGTTGTATCGACGACGAGACTCTGGCGCAATTGGAGGGTCTCATCGGAGCCATGCGGCGCGCCGCGGAGATCAACGACCACCGCGCGCACGTCGATGCCGACTTCGCCTTCCATCACACGATCATCAAGGCGGCGGGCAACGACATGCTCGAGCACGTGTGGCAATCCATGCGCTTGGCCACGACGACGCTCGTCACGCATTCGATGACCCAGATGACTCATCGGTCGATGTTCGAGATCGGCGAACGACACGTGGCCGTGCTCGAGGCGCTGCGGTCGCGCGATCCGCTCGCCGCCGAGGCCGTCATGCGCAGACATATCGAAGAACCGGGCGACTGGATCCGCGAGGCCGTCCGGCAGAATGAGCAGAAGGCGGAAGAGCTGCGGGCCCTCGCCGAACCGGTGGCGCCCGAGCGAGCCACCGCCATCTGACCACCGTCTAACGCCCTCCTCAGTCACGAGGAACGGCGCCTCGCCCTCACGGAGGACTGAGCGATCATGTCAGAGCGACCCTCCAGCATGCGGGCTCTCGTCCTGCGCGCGCCCCGCAGCTTCGCTGTCGAGGATACCCCGACGCCCACCGCGCTCGAGCCCGACGAAGTGCTGTGCCGCGTCGATACGACGTTCATCTGCGGCACCGATCCCCACATCATCAACGGCGACTTTCCCGGGTTCTGGCCGCCGGCGTTTCCGTTCATCCCGGGCCACGAGTGGTCGGCCACCATCGTCGAGGCCGGGCCCCGGGCGCGCGCGCTCGCCTGGATGCCAGGGCAGCGGGTGTGCGCCATTTCCCACTGCGGGTGTGGCTACTGCGCCAATTGCCTGGCCGGGCGCTACAACCTGTGCCTGAACTACGGCCACGCCGAGCGTGGCCATCGGCAGTATGGCCACATCACGGCTGGGGCCTATGCCGAGTACGTCCGCGCCTCGGTCAAGAGCCTGGTGCGCGTGCCCGACGGCTTCGACCTGGAACTGGCGGCCTGCGTCGACCCGCTGAGCATCGCGTTGTACACCGTCAAGCGGAGCCGCCTGCAGGCCGGCGACGATCTGCTGGTGATGGGCACGGGACCGCAGGGATTGATGGCGATTCTGTGCGCCCGAGCTCTCGGCGCCGGTCGCATCATCGCCGTGGGCTCGGGCCAGCGTCTGGCGCTGGCCGCGACGCTCGGCGCCTTGCCGATCGACTACCGCGCCGGGTCGGTGGTCGAGCACGTGCGCGAGCTCACTGGCGGGCTCGGTGTGCCGGCGGTGGTCGAGTGCGCTGGCACGGCGGCAGGCGATCCGTGATTGTTGCCTCGCTGCGGCCAAGGGGGGCGTCGTGTCGGTCATCGGCATCCCGCACGAGGAACCGCAGTTGCCGATGAAGCGCATCGTGCTCGACGAGATCGAGATCGTCGGAGATCGGGCCAATCCCAACACGGCGGAAGACGCGTTGTCCCTGCTCGTCAACGGCCGCGTCGACCTCACGCCGCTGCTGACGCACCGCTTCGCGCTGGCCGATTTCGCCGAAGCGCTCGATACGTTCGAGCGACGCCGGGACGGCGCCGTGAAGGTGGCGATCAAGCCGTCAGCATGAAACTCTACAAGACGACGCGGGGGCCCGTCATCGAAGAAGCCGGGGCGTATTACCTGGCGCCGGTCACGGACTGGGACGCGCTGTTCAACCACGGCGACCTCGCCGGGGCGTTGGCCGAGATGGCGCAGCACGCGCCTACGCTCGCCGACTTCGATCTGCGGGCAGCCCTGGCGCCAATCGGGCGGCAGGAGGTCTGGGCCGCTGGCGTCACCTACCAGCGCAGCCGCAGTGCGCGCATCGAGGAATCCAAGTCGGCCGGCGGCGGTGACTTCTACGATCGTGTCTACCAGGCTCGCCGTCCCGAGCTGTTCTTCAAGGCCACGCCGCATCGCGTCGCCGGTCCGGGACGGGAGGTTCGCATCCGCCGCGACTCTGCCTGGAACGTGCCCGGAGCCTGAGCTGGCTCTGGCCGTGAACGCGCAGGGCATGATCATCGGCTACATCGATCGGCAACGACATGAGTTCGCGCGACATCGAAGGGCGAAAATCCGCTCTATCTGCCGCAGGCCAAGGTCTATGCGCAATGCTGCGGGCTCGGGCCGGCCCTGTATGTCTCGTCACAGCCACTCGACCCCGCCACCCAGATCCGTCTCGTGGTTCAGCGCGCCGGTCGGCCGGCGTTCGAGGGGCAGTGCCGGTTGAGCAGCATGAAGCGTTCCCCGGAGGAACTCGTCGAGTTCCTGTTTCGCGACAACGACTTCCCCGACGGCTGCCTGCTGCTCACGGGCACCGGCATCGTCCCGCCAGACGACTTCACACTCCATGCCGGGGATGAGATTCGCATCACCATCGACCCGATCGGCACCTTGACCAACACCGTCGGGCAGGCCGCTGACGGACGCAAGGACTCATGACCTCGACCGCAGACAACCCCATCACAGGTGCCTTCGACGAGGCCTCGGTCGAGCACGTCGGCACAGCGCTCGAGGCGGCCGAGCGGGCCTTCGAGCACTACCGCACGGTGCCGGCCGACCAGCGGGCGGCGCTCCTCGACCAGATCGCCGTCGAGATCCAGGCTCTCGGCGACCAGCTCCTCGCCGTGGCCCACGCCGAGACGGCGCTGCCGATTGCCGAACGGCTGGCCGGCGAACGGGCCCGCACCATCAAGCAGCTGCGGCTGTTCGCCGACCTGGCGCGCGAGGGTTCGTGGGTCGATGCCCGTATCGATCGTGCCAACCCCTTGCAGAAACCGCCCCGCCCGGACATCCGCCGGATGCTCGTGCCGATCGGCCCGGTGGCGGTCTTCAGCGCCAGCAACTTCCCGCTGGCCTTTTCCGTTGCCGGCACCGACACCGCCTCGGCGCTCGCCGCGGGATGCCCCGTCATCGTCAAGGGGCATCCGGCGCATCCGGCCACCTCCGAGCTCACGGCGCGCGCGGTCGCCCTGGCGATCGAGAAGACGGGCTTGCCCGCGGGACTCTTTTCCCTGCTGCAGAGCACGCGCAACGACATCGCCATTGCCCTGGTGAGGCATCCGTTGACCAGAGCGGTCGCCTTCACCGGCAGTCTGGTGGCTGGCCGGGCCCTGTTCGACGCCGGCGCTTCCCGCCCCGACCCGATTCCTGTGTATGCCGAGATGGGAAGCGTCAACCCCGTATTCCTGCTCCCGGCCGCCCTCGATGACCGTGCCGACGCCATCGCCGAGGGCCTGGCCCAGTCGGTCACGCTCGGGGTCGGACAGTTTTGCACCTGTCCCGGCATCGCCGCCGGTATCCAAGGGGCGAGCTTCGAACGCTTCGTTGCGCGGCTCGAAGCGCTGATGGCGAATGGCCCTCCGGCCACGATGCTGTATCCGCGAATCCTGCGTTCCTATCAGACGGGCTTGCAACAGTTGAGCGCGATTGCCGGCGTCCGTACCGTGCGCGGCGAGGGCGTGGCCGGCGACGCCGACGCGCAGGCGTGGCCAGCGCTGTTCGTGACCGATGCGCGCACCTTCCTGGCCCACCGCGAACTGCGGCACGAAGTGTTCGGCCCGTCGACCGTGCTGGTGCGGTGTGACTCGCCTGAGCAGCTGGCCGACGTCGCCCGGGGGCTCGACGGTCAGCTGACCGCGACCATCCATGGCACCGAGTCGAATCTGACCGAGCACGCGGCCCTGGTGTCGGCCCTTGAACGCAAGGCCGGCCGCCTCGTCGTCAACGGCTTCCCGACCGGCGTCGAAGTGTGCTCGGCGATGCAGCACGGCGGACCGTACCCCGCCACGACCGACGCGCGGTCGACGTCGGTGGGCACCGCGGCGATTGACCGCTTCGCCCGGCCGGTGGCCTACCAGAACTTTCCGGCGTCAGCGCTGCCGCCGGAGCTGCAGGACGCCAACCCGAGGCAGCTGTGGCGATCGGTGGATGGCGAGAAGACCCGTCAGGGATTCTAGCGTCGCGCGTCAGGCCAGCTGCATGTACGCCACTGGGTTGCCGCGCACCTTCATCCGCACGCGGTAGACCGAGGTCGAGCACGTGCAGTAGAGGTCGCGCCAGTCGCGTCCGCCCCAATTCAGGTTGCCGGCCACTTCCGGCATCTGGACTACGCCGAGGTGACGGCCGTCGGCGCCGATCACCCAGATGCCGCGCGGCCCGGTGACGTAGACATTGCCCTGTTCGTCGCACTTCATGCCGTCGACGACGCCCTCGTCATAGTTACCGGTGCCAACGCCGGCCGCGAAGATGCGCCCGCCGCCAAGGCTCCATCGGCGTCAACGTCGAACGCGCGGATGTGGGCGCGCGTCGTATCGTTGACGTAGAGTGTGCCCTCGTCGGGAGACAGGCACAGCCCGTTCGGCTGGTCGAAGTCGTTGGCCTCGCAGTGCAGCGTGCCGTCACTGGTGAGGCGGTAGACGCCCTGGAAGCCCATCTCGGCCGGACGCTCGAGCCCGAATCCGGGCATACGGCCGATAGGTCGGATCGCTGAAGTAGACGACGCCGTCCGATCGCGCGACCACGTCGTTCGGGCTGTTCAATGGCTTGCCCTGCCAGTGCGTGGCCAGGGTCCGTGCGCTCGCCGCCGGGCGTTTCCATGATCAGCGCGCTCGTAACGTGCTCGCACACGTAGAGGTTGCCGGCGCCGTCGTAGGTCATGCCGTTGCACTTGTTGCTCGGGATTGCGGACCTCGACCACGCCTTCACGCTCGTTCCAGCGGCGCCGGACGTCGCCAGGCATGTCGCTGAAGTAGAGGGTCTGTTCCCTCGGGTTCCAGATCGGTCCTTCGGAGAACTTGAACCCCGTGCACAGCCGCTCGATCGGACCAAAGCGATCGACGAGGAGGAGCATCGCGGGATCGTTGACTTCAACCACCCCCAACGATGGACCCGTGCTGCTCATCACACCTTCCCCTGCCCGCCGCGCTCACACGATCTCGAACAGCAGGAAGTCGACGTCGTGCCTTGCCAGGAAGCTGTCGAGCGCGCCCCAGACCTCTTGGTGCTCCGCCGAGGCCACCCACTGTTGCCGCAGCGCTTCGCTGCGGAAGGAGATGGAGAAGCGATAATTGACGCCGAGGGGCGCCGTGCCGGCCACGGCGCCCTCGAGCTTGAGCAGCTGGAGGTCGACATATCCCTCGAAGCGACGGGCGGTCGGTCGATAGACCGTGTCGAAGTAGTGGATGGCCTCGATCTCGCGGGCCGGATCGATGGCGAGATCGCCGTGCACCTGGATTGAACGTGACATGCTGACGACTCCGGATGGCGCGCGTGGTGTGTCCTGCTTGGCAGGCGTCGGCGTCGCTCAGGGCAGCTGCCACACCCACAACACGGTGGCGGTCTCGGGCCGCATGAACTCGGCCGAGGCGCGCTGCGCGCCGTTGCCGATGAGCCCGGGATTGCCGGCGACCATCGCCACGTACTGCTTGCCGTCCACCATGTAGGTGATCGGGAACGCGTTCGGCACGTCCTGCAGCCGCGTCTCCCACAGCACGGTGCCGTCGCGCATCGTCGAACGCGCGGAAGTAGCGATCGGCCGCTGCCGAAAACAGCAGGCCTCCGGCGGTGGTGAGCTTGGCGGACGACTGCATCACCCGCGACTTGATGTCCAACGCGAACTCCCGGGTAGACAGGTCGAGACCGATCATCCGGTCCGGCGTGTCGCCCGCCTTGCCCGTGCAGACGTCGTTGATCGACAGGTAATACCGGTTGGTGATGGGGTCGTACGAGCCGGCCAGAAAGTTCCGCGCGCCGTTGTTGCTCGGGCAGCGCCGGACGCCGTCGGGCGGCCCGGGCGCCAGCAGCGTCTTGACGCCCGTTTCCTCGTTGAAGGTGAAGATGTTCTGCGCGCCCGGATCCCTCGCGAACAGGAACTGGCCGGTCGCGGCATCCAGCACTTCGATGACCCCGGGCTTGCCGGCGGTGATCACGGCCTTGCGCTGCCGGCCCTGCCACTGGACCGGCGCGATGACGCGCTCGAAGGCATAGTCCTGGTCGAAGGTGTCGTTCGGCAGATGCTGGTAGTACCAGACCAGCTTGCCGGTGTCGGGATTGAGCGCCAGCGTCGAGTTGGTGTACAGGCTGTCGCCGTTCTTGCCGCCGCCTTCGGATTGTAGGTGCCGCGATCGACGGACGACCACGGGAACGGCGAGCCGGTGCCGCGATATAGACCAGGTTCAGCTCCGGGTCGTAGCTCGGCGGCATCCACACCGAGGCGCCCCACCGCTTCTCCGTCGGCAGGTTGTTCCAGGTGTCGCCGCCTGGCTCGCCGGGCTGCGCGACGGTGTTGAACCGCCACAGCTCCTTGCCGGTCTCCAGATCGTGGCCGGTGATGAAGCAGCCGACGCCGCCCGGCGCGCAGCCGCTGGCGCCCATGATGACCTTGTCTTTGACGACGAGCGGACCGCCGTTGTAGACCCGCTTGCTCTTCTTGAAGTCGTCGGTCACGACATCCCACACCACCTCGCCGGTCTTGACGTCGAGCGCGATGAGGTGCATGTCGATGGTCGGCACGATCAGCTTGTTGCCGCCGATGGCCAGCGATCGCTTGGTCCGGTAGAAGATGTCGCGGCTGAAGTCGGCCGGGATCGTCTGGCGGAACCGCCAGAGCAGGTTGCCGTTTCTGGCGTCGAGCGCCTGAATCGTCTCGCCGTAGTTCCACAGGAACATGATGCCGTCGTGCACGAGCGGCGTGAACTCGGTCATGCCAGTCGAGTTCATGGCCCACGTCCACGCCACCGTCAGGTTCTTCACGTTGTCGCGATTGATCTGGTCGAGCGCGCTGTAGCCCCAGCCGTGGTAGGTGCCGCGCCACATCAGCCAGTCGTTCGGCGACGGATTCCGCAGCATCGCCTCGGTCACCGGCGTGAGGGCATCGAGGGGCTTGCGCATCTCCTTGAAGCGAGCCTGCGCCGCCGGGTCCATCAAACTGGCGAAGGGGCCTTCGCCGATGGTCAGGATCTCGCGCGGACCGCCGGGGCCGTAGCGCCCTTCCACGACCTGGCCGAGCACCGGAGGGGCGCTCGTGGCCGGCTTGGCCGCCAGAATTTCGCTCAGCGCCGAGGTGGCGCTCGCGACCAGCTCCTGCGGCCCGGTCGCGGCGCCGTTGCGCTGCAGGATGTAGGCCGTGACGCCGAGGGTGGCAACGGGGCTCAGTGAGCCTGGATTCCCCGGCGGCATCGTCCCGGCAATCTCGCGGACCAGTTCGTCGATGCCTCGGGACCGCCATTCGCCCTGGAACGTCGGACCGGCCAGCGCCGGAGCTCCGCCGCCTTCGAGGTTCGCGCCGTGGCACTGGGCGCACGATTCCTTGTAGACGACGCTGCCTTGCTGGGCTTGCGCCGGCGTGAAGCCGGCCGTCGCCTGCTGGGCGACGCCTACCGGTGACGACCCGATGACGCCGAGCGCGCCCGTCAGCGTCGCCAGCGTGAACACCAAATGCCGCATGGTCGAGATCTCCTTCAAATGAGAATCAGATTGACTGCAGACGCCGCACCGGTCGCCGCCGGCGTCAGCGTGCGTGGCGGCCCGGGCGCGGGCCGAAATGCTCCGTCAGATGGTCGACGACGAGCGCGAGTCCTGGTCCGACGACGTTCTCCCAGAGCACAGCCCCGGTTCGGGCATCGTGGGCAACGAGCGCGCCGCTTCGTCGGCCGCTGAAGCGTACGTCGCTGGCGGTGACCAGCACGCCGCCGTTCCAGGGTGATGCGGGTGAGGGGCTGAAGCGGGCCTCGGAGTGGTCGAGACCGTAAGTCAGCCATTCGGTGGCCGGGGGTTGCCGCAGCCGCTCTGTGGTGACGGCAGTTGCGGCCTGCGCCCTAACGCTCGTGGCGAGCGACAGCATCACGAGCAGGGCACTGAGGAGACGCCAACGATGCATAGTGAGCCGGCCGGGTCCATCATGTCGCGAGACCGCGGCGACTATAGCATGAAACGTTGTCTCACTATACGAGATGGACGGACGAGTATAGAATGCCGTGCCGTGAGCCGACTGGTCCAGATTCGCAAAGGACGCCATCGTCGCGTTGCCGTGGTCGACGAGCCGCGGTTGCGCCTGCTGCACGGCATCGATTCGGTCTTTGCGCTCGCCGGCCAAGCGCTGACCCAGGGCCGACGGCTCGACGATCTCGTTGCGGAGCAGACCGGCCCGGAATCGCTGTCCTACGACGAGGTCTACGCCGGGACGTCGCCGTGGCGGCTGATGACGCCAATCGACCATCCCAACCCTGCGCACTGCCTGGTGACCGGCACCGGGCTTACGCATCTGGGCAGCGCGGCGCATCGCCAAGCGATGCACGGCAAGGACGCGGCCGACCTCACCGACAGCATGCGCATGTTCCGCGCCGGTCTCGAGGGCGGCCGGCCGGCGGCGGGAGCCGTCGGCGCCGCCCCTGAGTGGTTCTTCAAGGGTTCCGGCACCGTGCTGCGCGCCCCAGGAGAACCGCTCGAACTACCGTCATTCGGCCACGACGGCGGTGAGGAGGCCGAACTGGCCGGCGTGTACCTCGTCGATGCCGGGGGACAGCCGCGGCGGATCGGCATGGCGACGGCCAACGAGTTTTCCGATCACGCTCTGGAGAAGACCAACTACCTGCACCTCGCGGCGTCGAAGCTCCGCACCTGCGCGCTCGGGCCGGAACTGGTCACCGATCCGGCATTCGACTTGGTGGCCGGCTCGGTCGCCATCGAGCGCGCCGGCTCGCCCATTTGGACCAAGGCGATCGCCACCGGCGACCGTGCCATGTCCCACAGCCTTGCCAATCTCGAGCACCACCATTTCAAGCACGAGGGGCATCGGCGCCCGGGTGACGTGCACGTCCACTTCTACGGCGCCGACAGCCTGAGCTTCGGCGCCGGCCTCACCCTGCAAGATGGCGACGTGATGGTCGTGCAGTTCGAGGGTTTCGGACGGCCGCTCCGCAACCCTTTGAGCGTCGCGGCCCCCGGCCACGCTCCCATCGTCGTGAGTCCGCTGTGATTCCGGAAGCCCGGCCGGCACGCGGCGAGCGATTCCGACGGGCCTCGGCGTGCGCTCGTCGATTGTCGGAGACGTCCATGCGAGCAATAGTGATCGTCGCGCTGCTGATCGTGTTGGGGGTGGCCACCTCCCTCGTGGCTCAGGACGCTCCGCGGCGGCCGCTGGCCGAGCGGATCGTCCACACCGACCCGGCCAAGTACCGGGCGAGCCCGGCCGTGCACGGCGGTCCCGGCCAGCTCGACTACATGAGCCTGCTCGACCACACCGCGCTCGACACCAACCTGTTCTTCCTGCACCGCGGCGTCATCCAGCCGAAGAGCGGCATCGGCGCCCACTTCCACAACCAGTGCGAAGAGATGTTCGTCATCCTCGACGGCGAGGCCCAGTTCACCGTCGACGGCCGCACGTCGGTGCTGAAGGGGCCGGCCGGTGCGCCGGTGCGCATGGGCCATTCCCACGCCATCTACAACCACACCGACGCAGCCGGTGGAGTGGATGAACATCAACGTCTCGGCGGTCAAGGCCGTCTACGACGCGTTCGACCTCGGGCGATCCGCGCGTCGGCGTGCCGCTCGATCCGATTCCCGTGTTCATGACCATGCGCCTCGACCAGGCGCTGCTGCGTCCCGTCGAGGCTATGCTCGGCGGCAAGGGCACCGTGCACTACCGGCGCGCCCTCAGCCCTTCGGTGTTCCTGGGGCCCTGGGCCTATGTCGACCACCTGGTGCTGCCGCCCGGCGCCACGGTGGGTCCCAACACCGATGCGGATTTCGGGGCGGTCTACTACGTGATCGACGGCTCGGGCCGCGTCACCATTGACGGCGAGACGGCGCCGATTGCGCGAGGCGATGCCATTCCCCTCCAGTTGAAGAGCGCCAAGACCTTCGAGAACATCGGCACGGCGCGGCTGGAACTGCTCGTCATCGGGGTCGCCAGCGACCCGGCGAAGAAGAATGGACTGCTGCCGCGGCGGCCGTCACCTAAACGGTGATTGGCTGCCGCAGCGGCCCTCGAACTGTTCGAATCAGTGGCAGTGGCGGCGGGAACGGGCCGGGCCGAATGGCGGTGGTTGGCCATCGTCGTTGCCGAGATTGATACCGCCCGGTAGCCGCCGGTGTTGCGGAAATACAGCCACAGCCCGGCACACATCACCGTGGCACGCGGCATCCACCTGCAGACCATCAGGACAAGGAAGAGCCGAGCTTCGCCTGCCACGCCACGCCAGCTCTGTGCCATCGCGAAGCGGGGTTTCACATCGCACACCGCCATGTCACATCGTGGGTTGACAAGGACAGCGCAACTCCATATATTCCGTCGGCGCACGTAATCGATTATTGACAATCAATCGTAGGCCGCGATGGTTACGTCCCGTCCGCGCGATGGGTCGCGCTGCCGAGCCGGCTTACGAATCGTTACACCAGCGCCACAGCCCGGCGGCGCCAGGAGGCAGGAATGACGACCCGTTATCCAGCATATCGCCAGGGGCGTTTCTCCTGGCTGTCCCATCTCGTCCTGGCGGCCCTGCTGGTCGTGAGCGCACGGCACGCCGGCGCCCAGGCGCTCTACGGCAGCCTGGTCGGCAACGTCGTCGACGACACCGGCGGACGCATTCCCGGCGCGGTCGTCACCGTGACCCGCACCGAGACCAACCAGACCTCGGAGCAGACCACGCCGGAGAGCGGCACCTACTCCTTCACCAACCTGCTGCCCGGCACCTACCAGGTCACCGTGGTGCTGCCCGGGTTCAAGACCGTCTCGGTCGATAAGATCGCGCTGCGCATCGGCGCCATCGTCCGCGTCGACGCCAGGCTGGAGGTCGGCGCGCTCGAAGAGTCGGTCACCGTCTCGGGCGCGGCGCCCGTGCTGCAGGCCGACAGCGCCACGCTGCAGTCGCTGACCACGGCCGAGGCGCTCGTCAGCATCCCGATCACCGGCCGCAGCTACCAGAGCATGCTGGCGCTGACGCCCGGCGTCGCGCAGCCCGACTTCTTCCAGGTCGGCGGCATCAACAACCCGGCGCGTACGATGCGCGTCACGGTGAACGGACAACCGAACACCAACACGACGTTCCGGCTGGACGGCATGACCGTCACCAACCAGTGGATTCCCGGGCTCCAGGCCTACGGGCCGGCCATCGAGGCCATCGAGACCGTGAACGTGGTGACGAGCAACTTCGAGGCCGACCAGGGCATGGCCGGCGGCGCTGCCGTCAACGTGCAGGTCAAGAGCGGCACCAACAGCCTGCGTGGCTCGGCGTTCGAGTACTTCTCGAACTCGGCGCTGCGGGCCCGCAACTTCTTCCTGCCGCCCACGGCCGAGAAGCCGAAGGGCACCAAGAACATCTTCGGCGGCACGCTCGGCGGTCGCATCCTGCGCGACAAGCTGTTCTTCTTCGGCAGCATCGAAACCACCGACTCGCGCGAGGTCGGCGGCCCGTTCATCGGCTCGTCGGCGCTGCTGCTGTCGCTGCCGCCCACTCGAGTTCCGCGGCGGCAATTTCTCGGCATCCGGCACGCCGATCTACGACCCGCTGACCGGCAACGCCAACGGCACCGGGCGCACCCCGTTCGCGTTCGCGAACTGCCCGGGTGTCACCTCGACCACCGATCCCCGCTTCGCGGCCTGCAACTTCATTCCGACGAACCGGCTCAGCCCGGTCGCGCAGCGCCTGCTGGCCTACCTGCCGGCACCGACCGGCAGCGGCAACGTCAACAACTACGTGTCGGCGCCGGCCTTCACCTCGCTGTTCCACAAGATCGATACCAAGTTCACGTATGTGCCGAACAGCCGGATGAACGTCAACCTGCGGGTCAGCGGCCTGCAGCGACAACATGAACTCCGCCGGCCTCTACGGCGACGACAACCCGCTCAGCCTCGGCACCGACCTGAATGCCAAGATTCTCAGCTACTCGCTCTCGACCACGGCAACCATC
Source organism: uncultured Acidobacteriota bacterium (assembly GCA_963834325.1). Classification (GTDB taxonomy): domain Bacteria; phylum Acidobacteriota; class Vicinamibacteria; order Vicinamibacterales; family UBA2999; genus CADEFD01. The sequence goes on along the minus strand of CAWIBL010000002.1, from coordinate 42,661 downwards.
ACTCCCAACTTCGTCATCGACGTGGTCGGCGGCGCCACCCAGCCCAGCACCTACCAGCAGCCCAACGGCGAGCGGCAGTGCTGGGCCGACCAGATCGGCATCCCCAACGCCTGCCAGGCGCGCGACTGGGCGCTGCCGCAGATGGAAATCAACGGCTTCACGCAGCGTGGCGGCACCTCGGGCGGCACGCAGCCGCTCGGCAACAACGGCTTCAGCTCGTCGGTCCTCGACTACACCGACCCGCAGTTCCAGGTCGTGGCCAACGCGTCGTGGACCAAGAGCACGCACAACGTCAAGTTCGGTGCCGACCTGCACTGGCAGCACATGAACCACTACGAGATCTCGCCGCTCAGCGGCCTGACCTTCACGGGCATCGCCACGTCGTTGAACGGCGGCCCGGCGGCCAACTCGTACAACGCGCTGGCCGATTTCCTGCTCGGCAACTTCGCGCAGAGCAACACCGCGCTGGTGCCGCTGTGCGAAGACACCAGCAGCGGCTGCGAGAACGACCGCTCGGTGACCATGCGGCAGCGCCAGATGGGCCTCTACCTTCGCGACCAGTGGCAGCTCAGCCAGAAGCTGACGCTGTCGCTCGGCATCCGCTGGGAGTACTACCCGGTGCCGACCCGCGCCGACCGCGGCGTCGAGTTCTTCGACCTGGCCACCAACCGCGTGCAGCTCTGCGGCGTGGGCAGCAACAGCGAGACCTGCGGCGTGAAGGTCGAAAAAGACCTGTTCACGCCGCGCCTCGGTATCGCCTATCGTCCCTACGACTCGATGGTGATTCGTGCCGGCTACTCGCGTAACCCGCAGAACGACCACATGTATCGCAACGCCACCTACACCTACCCCGCGTCGGTCACCATCACGAGCGTCGGCCTCAACGGCTTCACGCCGGCTGGCACCCTCGAGGGCGGCTTCCCGGTGATTCCCGCGCCGGACCGCAGCCAGGGCTCGCTGGCGCTGCCGCGCGGAGTCGGGGTGACCTCGTCGCCCGCCAACTTCGTGCGCGGCAAGATCACCGCCTGGAACGTCACCGCGCAGCAGCAGGTCGGCGCGGACATGAGCGTGCAGCTCTCTTACGTCGCCAACCGGCAGCGCGACATCACGCGTTCGACCAACCAGAACTACGGACAGATCGGCGGCGGCGTCGCCAGCCAGCCGTTCTTCCAGTCGATCGGCACCAACGCCGCCATCAACCTGCTCGAACCCATCGGCAAAGCCGACTACGATGCGCTGCAGTTGCACCTGTCGAAGCGCCTGTCGGCCGGCTTCTCCTTCACGGCCGCCTACACCCTGGCGCGAGGCACCGACTACTGGGCCACCGGCATCCTGATCCCTGAGTACCGCTACCTGAACGAAGGCCCGTCGAGCACGGTGAGCCCGAACAAGGTCGACCTCTCGGCCAGCTACGAGCTGCCGTTCGGCGAGGGCAAGCGTTTCCTGCAGGAGGGCATCGGTGCGGCCCTGCTCGGCGGCTGGCAGCTGAACGGCAACTTCACCGCCTTCAGCGGCTCGGTCATGACGATGACCGCCAACGGCGCGTCGTTGAACGCTCCCGGCAGCCCGCAGCGGGCTGACCAGGTGGCCGACTTCCGCGTGATCGGCGATGTCGGGCCCAACGCCTTCTGGTTCGACCCGACGTCGTTCGCGCCCGTCACCCAGGCGCGCTTCGGCAACTCCAAGGCCAACGGCTACCGCGGCCCCGGCTACGCCAACCTCGACGCCAGCCTGTTCAAGAGCTTCCGGCTCAAGCGCTTCGCCGGGCAGTTCCGCCTCGAGGCGCTCAACGTCACCAACACCCCGCATTTCGCCAACCCGGGCACGAACATCAACGCCGCAGACTTCGGTCGGGTCACCTTCACCGCCAGTCCCGGCCGCGAATTCGACGAGCGCAGCATCCGTCTCGGCCTGCGGATGACGTTCTAGGCGTGGCCGCCGGCCGCTGGTGACTGCCACCGGGAGGGAACGATGTTCGTGCGAACTGTGACCATGTTCGTGTGCGGCCTCGCCATGACGGCGGCGCCGCTCGCCCTCCAGCCAAGAGCCGACGCGCCGGCCGTCGACCTGACCAACGGCATCCTCAAGGCGAAGATGTACGTCCCCGACGTTGCGCGGGGCTTCTATCGCTCAACCCGGTTCGAATGGGGCGTGCTCGCCTCGCTCGAGTTCAAGGGGCATTCCTTCTACGGTCCGTGGTTCACGAAGCACGATCCGACCGTCGGCAATTTCGAGTTCCGCGACGGCGCGGTGGTGGTCGGCGATCACAACTGGATCTCGGGGCCGGTGGAAGAGTTCTCCGTGCCACTCGGTTACGACGAGGCGCCGGCCGGCGGCACGTTCGTCAAGATCGGCGTCGGCCAACTGCGCAAGCCAGCGACGGCTCGGCTTACCGGTTCTCGAACTTCTACGACGTCGTCGATGCCGGCACGTGGCAGGTCGAAGACCACGGCGATCTCGGCCGAGATCACGCACACGGTGAAGGATTCCGGCGGCGGCTACGGCTACGACTACACCAAGGTGACCCGCCTCGTGCCCGGCGCCGCGCAGATGGTGATCGAGCACCGCCTCCGCAACACCGGGGCGAAGCCGATCGACTCCAGCACCTATAACCACAACTTCATGGTCATGGACGGGCGGCCGACCGGGCCCGGGCTCGTGTTCATCGCGCCGTTCGCGCTGACCACGGCGCGCCCGCCCGACCCGGCCTTCGCCGAGATCAGCGGCAATCGCTTCGTCTACAAGAAGGAACTGCAGGTCGGGGACCAGGTGTCGACCCGACTGCAGGGATTTGGCCCGAGTGCGGCCGACTACGACTTCCGGATCGAGAATGCGCGTTCCGGGACCGGGGTCAGGATTCGCGGCGACCGCCCGCTGTCGAACATGGTGCTCTGGTCGATCCGGCCGACCTTCGCCATCGAGCCGTTCGTCGCCATCGCAGTAAAGCCCGGCGAGCAGTTCGCGTGGACCTACACCTACGACTATTACGAACTGGCCCAGTAGGCGCGGTCGGGCCGCCGGCGGTTCTAGGGAGACGAGCGATGAAGCTGCTCACGTTCGCTGTTCGCGTCGCCGGGTTGGTGCTGCTGTGCGGGGTCGCGTTCGAGCCGGTCGGCTATTCGCAGGCGCCGTCGCCGACGCCGGCCCCGAGCGATCCGCCGGGCGTGGCGCAGCCGCCGGCCCGGCCAGGCCGGCCGCCGCGCCGCTTCGTCATGGACGAGGTCGCACAACGGCGTCTCATCGAACTGCGCGCTCCCCTCGACAAGCTCACGCCGGTGACCGACGCGATGCTCCGCGAGCCGTCGCCGGGCGACTGGCTGCACTGGCGCCGCACCTACAACGGCTGGGGCCACAGCCCGCTCGACCAGATCAACCGCGACAACGTCAAGGACCTCCAGGTCGCTTGGACGTGGGGCATGAACTCGAGCGGCATGAACTCGTTCACACCGCTCGTGCACGACGGGATCATGTTCCTGTGGAACTACGGCGAGACCATCCAGGCCCTCGACGCCAGGAACGGCAACCTGCTCTGGCAGTACCAACACACGCTGCCGGAGGGCTTCGAGCGCGAGGTGTTCTACAAGACCAAGAAGGCGCTGGCGATCGGTGGCAACAAGCTGATCTTCCCGACCACCGACATGCACATTCTGGCCCTCGACGTGAAGACCGGCCAGGTGATCTGGGACGTGGTGCCTGACGACCACAAGAACACGCGCGTCTACAACGGTGGTCCGCTGGTCGTCAAAGACAAGGTGATCATGGGAGCGAGCGGCTGCGCGCCGGGCGGCGCGATCCGCACTGCTGCCTGCTTCATCACCGGGCACGACCTGGAGACCGGCAAGGAACTGTGGCGGTTCAGCACGATCGCCATGCCCGGCGAGCCCGGCGGCGACACCTGGAACAACGTGCCCGCCGACCGGCGCTGGGGCGCCTCGGTCTGGAACCCACCGAGCTACGACGCGGAACTGAACCTGGTGATCGTCGGCACCGGCTCGCCGTATCCCTGGTCGTCGATCGAGCGCGGCACCTACAACCCCATCGGCGGCGGCAACAAGGGCGACGGCCTGTACTTCAACTCGACGCTGGCGCTCAATCCCGATACCGGCAAGCTGGTGTGGTACTACCAGCACCTGCCGAACGACACCTTCGACCAGGACTACGCCTTCGAGCGGCTCATCGTCAACGTCGACTACCGCGGCCGCAAGCGCAAGGCCGTGATCACCGCCGGCAAGCCGGCGGTCATCGAAGTGATCGACGCCGCCACCGGACGGTTCCTCTACGCCCGCGATCCCGGGGCGCAGAACATCTTCACCTTCAACGAAGAAACGGGCGTGAAGAAGCTGCTGGCGCCCGGGCCGCCCGACGGCATCAAGCGCTGCCCGAGCAACAACGGCGCCCGAAACTACCTGGCCGGGTCGTACAGCCCGAACACCAATCGCTACTACATCTCGGTCAACGACATCTGCACCGCCGAAGGCCGGCGAGATGACCGACCGGCTGATCGCGATGGACGTCAACACCGGGGACTTCGTGATCGACATCCCGTCCCGCGTCATGCAGTCGTCGGCCAAGCTTACGACCGCCGGCGGCCTGCTGTTCTCGGCCTCGGCCGACCGCTACGTGCGGGCCTACGACGACCGCGACGGCAAGGTGCTCTGGCAGACGCGGGTGCAGGACGTGCCGAACGCCTTCCCGATCACCTACATGGTCGACGGCAACCAGTACGTGGCGATGATCACCGGCAATCCCGGGCTGGTCGGTAGCGGCGCCGGACGCGCGGCGGCCGAGTACATGCGGCCGTCGCCGACGTCGGTGCTCTGGGTCTGGAAGTTGCCGTGACACATCGCCCCGGCGCCGCCAGGACCCTCCGAGCGCGCCGCGTCGTACCTGAGTTCAAGGACACGGGCCGGAGATCAGCATGAATCGAGTTGCCCTTACCCTTTTGCTGGCGGCGGCCGCTTGGGCCGCCGGCACCGGCGTGCGTGCCGCGCAGCCGGTGCGCGCCTCGCAGGGCGTCTACACCAAGGCCCAAGCCGATCGCGGCAGCGCCGCCTACACCGACATCTGCCTGGCGTGTCACTCTCGAGCCCGGTTCAGCGGCGACGACTTCGCCACGAAGTGGGCGGACAAGCCGCTGTCGACGCTCTATAAAGCGGTGGAGTCCATGCCATACGGCGAGCCCAACAGCCTCTACAAGCAGGATTACGTCGATATCGTCGCTTACCTGCTGAGCGTCAACGCCTACCCCGTGGGCCAACTGGAACTGGCGCCGTCCGACGAGGCCGTGGCGGCGATCTGGCTCGACGGGAAGGCACCGTAGGCGCTCAGGGTCACCATGTTCAGAGCGCTGCTGTCGTCCACGGCTGCCCTGCTACTGGCCGCGGTGTGGACCCACTCGGTGGCAGCCAGGCAGACCGGCGTGGCGACGGCGTCATCGCCGCCCATCGCGGCGGAAATTGCCGACGCCGCCGAGCGCGCCGCGTTCGCCCGCGCGTGGCAAGCCCGCGACCCTTCCACCCAGCTCGGCCTGGCGGCGCGCTTCGTCGACGACTATCCGCGGACCGTGCTGCTGCGAGAAACCTACGAGATCGCCGCGCGGGCGAGCCTGGCGCTTGGAGACGGGCCCGGAGCGCTGATGTGGGGCGAGCGGGCGCTGCGACTCCTACCCGAGAACGTCCCGTTGCTGGTCATGGTGTCGGACCTGGCGGCCAAGCAGCGGGAACCGGCGCTGGCCGAGCGCCGCGCGCGCGCGGCATTGCGACTGCTGGAGACAGCGCTGCAGCCTCCGGCACTGCCGCCGGACGAATGGGCGGCGATGCGCCGGGAGTTCCGCGCCACTGTGCACGCGGTGCTGGGCCGTATCGCCACGGAGCGAGCTGATCACGACGGCGCCGAGCGGGAACTGCTGATGGCGCTGGCCCTGGCCCCTGGTGACCAGGAAACGCTCTACGTGCTCGGCGTGTCACGGGCCGCCGCGGGCGACGACCGGGGCGCCGCGGCGGCACTCGGCGTCGTGGCCCAAGTGGGTGGACCACTCGCGCCCGGTGCCCGCCGAGTGCTCCGCGGCCTCCACGGACGCGCGACTGCGCCGACCGCCGACTTCGAGGCCTATGTCGCGTCACTCCGCTTCGTGCCACCCACGGCTCCTGCCGACGCGCCTGAGCCGCTCGTGCCCGACCGCTACGCGGGTTCGGACGCGTGCCGCCCGTGCCACGTCCAGCAATATGAGCGCTGGAAGGCGACCGGCATGGCGCGGATGCTACGCCCGTATCGCCCCGAGAACGTCATCGGCGACTTCTCGAACGGCCAGATCGTGGACGGACGGGCCAGAGCCGGTACTCGACCGCGGCCGGCATTTCATCGAGGTTCGCAGGGGGGAGTCCCAGCGTTGGATTCGATATCCCGTGGACTACACGATTGGCTCGAAGTGGCAGCAGGCCTATGCCACGACCCTCCCCGATGCCCGGATGCTCGTGTTCCCGATCCAGTACAACAGGGAGCACGGCGGGTGGCTCAATTACTGGCAGATGGTGGACGCGCCAGGGTCAGCGCGCGCCGACATCGCGCGGTTCCAGGACGCGCCTGAAGAAGCGGTCTACCAGACGACCTGCGCTCCCTGCCATACGAGCCAGCTCACGTTCGTGAAGGGCGCCGACCGTCCTGAGGCCGCGACGTTTCACGAGGGCGGTGTCAACTGTGAGACCTGCCACGGTCCCGCCGCCGCGCACGTCGAGCCCAGGCGCCTCGGCCAACCGTCGCGTCGCGCGGCGATCGAGCCGCCCGTGCGCTTCGCCGCCATCGCCGCCGAGCAGTCTGTCGCTATCTGCGCCCAGTGCCATGCCCAGTCGGCGGTGCACGACGCGGTGGCCAGTGGCGAAGTGAACTACGGCGTGCGCGGCCCGTGGTACCGCGTCTATCCGACCCACCTGGTGTCGAGTTTTCCCCGCCGGGCGCTCTACCGTGACGGCCGATTCCGCGCCACCACCTTCATCAGCGAGGCATTCGCGCGGTCGCGCTGCTTCCAGACCGGGCAGGCGACGTGTGCGTCGTGCCACGACCCACATCCGCCCGACCCGGCCACGAACCCCACGTCCCTCAAGTTTGGCGGCGACGACGACCGGATGTGCGTGCAGTGCCACACCGCGTTCGCGGCGGCACCCGAACGGCACGCACGCCACGCCGCGGGCACGGAAGCCAGCCGCTGTGTCACCTGCCACATGCCGCGGATTGCGGAGGCGCTGCTGTTCCAGGCCCGATCCCATCAGATCGACGACATACCGGACGCCGAGATGACGGCGCGGTTTGGGGCCGAAGACAGCCCCAACGCGTGCCTCGGCTGCCATCGCGACCGCGGGCTGGAGTGGCTGACCACCGCTCTCGCGGACCGCCGGCGCTGATCGGCGTCACGCCACGGCGAATCCGGGGTCAGCCGGCCTATCTGATACCATCACGGCCGTGCGGCGCGTGACCCGGGTCCGAGAACCTCAATCCAGCGGTGAGGCGATGACAGGCCCCTACCGCGTGCAGGTGCTCGATCGGGCGGTGGCAGTCCTGCGCAGCCTGGCCGACGCGGATACCGAACTTACCCCCGTCGAGATCTCGCGGGCCGTGGGCCTGCACAAGAGCACGGTGCACCGACTGCTGGTCGTTCTGGAGCACCACCGGCTGGTCCAGAAGGGACCGACGGCCTATCGGCTCGGCACCGGGCTGATCGAACTTGGCGAGAAGGCGTCGGCGAGGCTCAAGCTCAGCGAACGGGTCGGCCCCTACCTTCGCGACCTCTCGGCTCACACCGGCGAGGGCGCGCACGTGACCGTGCTCAGCGATACGGAGATGCTGGCGATCGCCCACGTCGAGGGCCGCTGGAACCTGCAGTCGCTCACCAGGACCGGGCTGCGGACGCAGATTCACTGTACGGCCGCCGGGAAGGCGGTGCTCGCGTTCCTCTCGCCAGAGGCCTGCGACAGCCTCATCGCGCGGTTGCCGTTCCCGCGCCTGACCCGGCGCACGATCGTTACGCCGGCGGCCTTCAAGGTCGAGTTGCTGGGCGTCCGCACCGCCGGCTATGCGATGGACGATGAAGAGTTCGAGGACGGCCTGCGCTGCGTCGGCGCGCCGATCTTCGATCATCGGGGCCACGCCGTCGCGTCGATCAGCGTGGCGGCGCCGGTGTTCCGTCTCGGCCGCGAGCGCCTGGCGATCGTCGTCCGGTTGGTGATCGAGGCGGCGCAGCGCCTGTCCGCGGAGATTGGCTACCAGGGGCCGATGGTGCCGCCACAGCCAGCCGCCCGAACCGCCAGCGGGCGACCGCGCACACGTCGACGCTAGATGAGCTCCGCTGCCGACGAGCGCGTGTCCCGCAGGACACCGTTCAGTGGTTGTCACGCGGCAGCCCACTGGTTTGCGCGATGCGCTGGAACTTCTCGCTGCCTTCGAGGATGGCACCGCTCGCCAGTTGCCCAACGAGCCTCCGCTGAATCTCCTGCCACGGCGTTTGCGACGGCGGAATGGGATAACCGCCGCGCGCTTCCAGCTCGCGCCGGCGTACTGCCAGTTCGTCGTCCGCGAGGAGCACGTTGACAGTGCGCATCTTGAGGTCGATGCGCACCCGGTCGCCGGTCTTGAGCAGGGCCAGGCCGCCCATGACCGCAGCTTCCGGGCTGGCGTTGAGAATCGAGGGGCTGGCGCTCGTACCCGATTGGCGGCCGTCGCCGACGCATGGCAGTGTGCCGATCCCCTCGGTAATCAGATAGGCCGGCGGACGCATGTTGACGACTTCGGCGGAGCCGGGATACCCGATCGGCCCGGTGCCGCGCATGAACAGCACCGTACGCTCGGTGATCTCCAGCGCTGGATCATCGATGCGGCGGTGGTAGTCCTCTGGCCCATCGAAGACCACGACCGGGCCTTCGAAGGCTTCGGGATCATCCTCATTGGACAGGTAGCGGGCGCGGAACTCCTGGCCGATCACGCTGGTCTTCATGATCGCGGCATCGAACAGATTGCCGCTGAGCACGAGGAAGCCGGCCTCCGCGGTCAGGGGCCGCTCGAACGGCCGGATGACGCGTTCGTCGAGGATCGAGGCACCGCGGCAGTTGTCCGCCAGCGTCTGGCCGTTCACGGTGGTCGTGCCCTCGCGGATCAACCCCGCGCCCATGAGCTGGGCCACCACTGCCGGCACGCCGCCGGCTCGATAGTAGTCCTCGCCGAGATACTCACCGGCTGGCTGCAGATTGACGAGCAAGCGGCACTCGATGCCCGACCGTCTCCCAATCCTTGAGCGGCAGATCGATCCCGATGTGTCGAGCGAGGGCCGCCAGATGCACCGGAGCGTTGGTCGATCCGCCGATCGCGGAGTTCACGACGATGGCATTGTGGAAGGCGTCGCGCGTCAGGATGTCCGACGGCTTCAGATCCTCGGTCGACCATGGCGACGATGCGTCTGCCGGTGCGGTACGCCGCTTCCTGCCGGTCGCGATACGGCGCGGGAATTGCCGCCGAACCAGGCAGCATCATGCCGAGCGCTTCGGCGAGGCTGTTCATCGTCGTCGCCGTGCCCATCGTGTTGCAGTAGCCGGTCGACGGCGCCGACGAAGTCACGAGCTTGATGAAGCCGTCGTCGTCGATGGTGCCGGCGGCCAGCATCGCTCTCGCCTTCCAGACGATCGTGCCGGACCCCGTGCGCTGGCCGTCGTGCCAGCCGTTGAGCATCGGTCCGACCGACAGCGCGATGGCTGGAATGTTCACGGTCGCCGCCGCCATCAGGCAGGCGGGGGTGGTCTTGTCGCAGCCGGTGGTCAGCACCACGCCGTCGAGCGGATAGCCGTAGAGCGCTTCAACCAGACCGAGATACGCGAGATTCCGATCGAGCGCCGCCGTCGGCCGTTTGCCGGTTTCCTGGATCGGATGCACCGGAAACTCGATGGCAATCCCGCCGGCCTCTCTTATGCCCTCGCGGACGCGTTCGGCCAGCACGAGGTGATGGCGGTTGCACGGCGACAGGTCGCTGCCGGTCTGCGCGATGCCGACAATCGGCCGTCCCGACCGCAGCTCCTCGAGACTCAGCCCGAAGTTGAGATAGCGCTCGAGATACAGCGCCGTCATGTCGATATTGGCGCCGTTGTCGAACCAGGCGCGCGATCGCAGCGTGCCGCGTGTGGCGCCGCTCATCGGGCGCTACGGCAGGACAGCCGGTAGACCATCGCGTGATGGTAGGGGCGGGACGGATCAACCCTGGCGGACAGGAAGTTCGAGTGGTTGGGCGCATCGGGAAACTTCTGCGGTTCGAGCGCGATCCCGTCGCCCATGCGGTAGAGATGCCCGGCCTTGCCGACGAGCCGTGCCGTCGAGGAAGTTGCCGGAGTAGAGCTGCACCCCAGGCTCGGTGGTCAGCACCTCGAGCACCCGGCCGGAGGCCGGATCCTCGAGCCGCGCCGCCAGTCCCGGCGCGGCCGTCAGACCCTTGTCGAGCGCGAAGTTATGGTCGTAGCCGCGGCCGAATCGCAGTTGCTCGTCGCGTCCGTCGCGAATGTCCTGGGCGATGCGCCGGGGCGCGCGAAAATCGAACGGCGTGCCGGCGACCGGCCGCAATTCGCCGGTCGGGATGAGGTCCGGCGCCCACGGGAGTGTAGACCCGGGCGGGGAGCGTGAGGATCTGCTCCAGCGCCCCGCCCGGCGCGCCTTCACCGGCAAGGTTGAAGATCGCGTGGTTGGTCAGGTTGACGACCGTCGGCGCGATCGGTGACCGCGTCGAAGATGATTGCCAGCGTGCCGCGATCGTCGAGCGTGTAGGTGACTGTCACCTCGAGCCTGCCGGGATAGCCGGAATCGCCCGTCGGGGCTGGTATGCGCGAGCACGACGACGGGCGATCGGCCCGCTGTCGAGCGACACCACCTTCCAAGCCATCTTGTCGAAGCCGCGGCCGCCGCCGTGGAGTGAGTTGCGCCCGTCGTTCACCGGCAACTGCACTCGCGCTCCATCGATCGTGAACGTTCCGCCCGCGATGCGGTTGGCGAACCGCCCGACCGTCACGCCAAAGAAGTTCGGGTGGTTCACATACGACGCCAGGTCGTCGTAGCCCAGCACGACATCGGCGAGCACCCCCCGGCAGTCTGGCGTGACCAGGGATTGGAGGGTCGCGCCGTAGGTCAAGATCCTGGCCGTCACGCCGTGGTCGTTCGCCAGCGTGATCACGTCAATCGCGGTGCCATCAGCGAGCGTGCCGCCCGGCGCCCTCGTGCCCCGGGCACCGGCTGCCACCGCCGGTGCCACACCGGCCGTCAGCGCGACACACATGGTCGCCGCCAGCCATCCTGCCTTTCGCACGCGCAGCCTCCGAACTGACGCACCCGGCGCGCCTGGAGTTGTTTATACTCCGACAAATAACTCGGCCGCAAGTCGTCGGTGGGCAGGCGCCCCGGACCTCGGCACCGGCAGGAACGGGGGTCTGTGTGGCCAGCGAGACATCGGCGAACGGCGCAGGGGATGCCACCGCGGATCGGCGTGACTATCAGTCGGCGCTGACGCTGCTGGCCAGCCTCTTCTTCATGTGGGGCTTCATCACGGTCATCAACAACACGCTCCTGCCCCACCTGCGCAGCGTGTTCGAGCTCGACTATACCGACACGACGCTGATTGAATCCGTGTGGTTCATCGCCTACTTCGTGGCCTCGATTCCGTCGGCCAGGCTGATCGAGCGGATCGGCTATAAGCGTTCCCTCGTGGTCGGGCTGTTGGTGATGGCGGCTGGGATCGCTCGGCATGATGCTGGCCGCCGGTCTGCCGTCGTACGGCGTGACGTTGGTGATGCTGTTCGTCATCGCCAGCGGCATCACCCTGCTCCAGGTCGCCGCCAATCCTTACGTCGCCGTGGTCGGCCCGTCCGAGACCGCCGTCGTCGCGCCTGAATCTGGTGCAGGCGATGAACTCGGCGGGCACCATGCTGGCGCCGCTGTTTGGCGCCTACCTGATCCTCGGCCGGACCAAGGGCGGCACGGCCGGCGGCCGGCACGGTGCTGACCCAAGCCGAACGCTTGGCCGACGCGCAGTCGGTGATCCTGCCCTACGGACTGGTCGCCGTCGTGCTAATCGTGCTGGCGGTCGTCATCGCGTCGCTACCCGTTGCCGGCGATGGGAGCGGCGACCCGGCGCGCCGCGAAGAACGAGCGCCAGCACCACTCGCTCTGGCGCCACCGCAACCTCGTGTTCGGTGTGCCGGCGATCTTCATCTACCTGATCGCGGAGATCGGCGTCGCCAACCTGTTCGTCAACTTCGTGAGCCAGCCCGACATCGCCAATCTCACCCATGAGCAGGCCGGCCGTTACCTAACATTCCTGTGGGGCGGGATGATGGTCGGCCGCTTCCTCGGCTCGTTGCGTCATGCAGCGCATCCGCGCCGAAACGGTGCTGGCGGCCTTCTCGGTCGGCGCCTTCGTGGTCATGCTGATCACCGTCGTCGCGTCGGGCCCGCTGGCGATGTGGACGCTGATCCTGGTGGGCTTCTTCCACTCCATCATGTTCCCGACGATCTTCACGCTGGGCATCAAGGGCCTCGGGCCGTTGACCGAGGAGGGCTCGGGCCTGCTCATCATGGCGATTGCCGGGGGCGCGCTGGTGGTGGTGCAGGGCTGGCTGGCGGACCTCTACGGCCTGCAGGCGTCGTTCCTCCTCACGGCTGCCTGCGAGCTCTACGTGCTGTTCTATGCCCTCTGGGGCGCCAAGCCGACCGGCGCGTTGCCCGATCCGATCGTGGAATGAGGCCGGCCGGTCAGGACCCGCCGCCCGTCAGCCCGCTCGTGTCGGCGCGGGCCAGCTGCACCAGCGTGCGCATCGCCTCGACGGCGGCCGTGACCTGGCCGGCGGCGATCGCGTCGTAGACGCGCGCGTGATCCGGAATCGGGTTGCGCGGCAGCGCCCGGGCACGCTGTTTGAAGTGCGTCGTCCAGGTCACCGCCGCGCCGATGCCGGCGCCGAGCACGTGCAGCGCTTCGTTCTTGGTGGCCGCCAGTATCGCGCGGTGGAAATCGCGGTCGGCGGCGCGCCCCTGATCGGTGGCCAGTGTGTGACGGCGCATCGCGGCCAGCGACGCCTTCATGCGCCTTGAGGTCGTGGAGGTCGCGCCGCTCTGCGGCCAGGCCGGCGGCAGCCGGCTCGACGATCGCGCGCAACTCGAACAGGTCGCGCCACGAACGACGCATCCGGTTCGCCCGCGAAGGCCCATGCCAGCACGTCCGGGATCGAGCAGGTTCCAGCGGCGGCGTGGCAGGACGCGCGTCCCGGCCTTGGGCCGGCTCTCCACCAGCCCCTTCGCGGTCAGCACTTGCACCGCCTCGCGATAGGCACTGCGCGAAACGTTCAGTTCTTCCGAGAACGCCACTTCGCCTGGAAGCGTCTCGCCCGGCGCGTAATGCCCTGACACGATTGCCACCCCGAGCTTCTGCGCGATGGCGCCGTGCAAGCGCCGTCCAGGGCCGTGGGCTTGCTTACCGGTGGCTGGGGCGCGGGAAGCGCGGGCGGATGTTCGCGGTGTGCCGCTCGGCATGGACCTGGCTCCTGGGCTGTCGACAACGAACCGGGCGGCGGCAGCAGGCTCGCCGCGGCTGCCGGTCGTATATTATGTCGGTGTAATTTTTCACGTCTCGGTCATCACATCATGCGCAGGCCCAGCCGAGAAGGCGTCGTTCGGACCGCGGTGGTGGGTCTGGGCAAGATCGCGCGCGACCAGCACCTGCCCGCGCTCTCGGCCGATCGCCAGTTCAGTCTGGCCGCCACGGCCAGCCCCGACCCTCGCGGGATTGACGGCATCCCGCATTTTCCGTCGCTCGCGGCGCTGCTCGAAGATGGTCCGCCCCTCGATGCGGTGGCGTTGTGCACGCCGCCGCAGGTCCGCGCGGCGCTGGCGACCCAGGCCATCGCGGCCGGTCTCCACGTGCTGCTCGAGAAGCCGCCCGGAGCGACACTGGCCGAAGTGACGGCGCTGACCACCCAGGCGGCACGTGCCGGCACCACCCTCTTTGCGGCTTGGCACTCGCGCTTCGCGTCTGGCGTGGCGCCGGCCCGTGAGTGGCTGCGCCGGCGCGCGATCCGCAGCGTGGCCATCGTCTGGCGTGAAGACGTCCGCGCCTGGCACCCTGGGCAGGACTGGATCTGGGAGCCGGGCGGCCTCGGCGTGTTCGATCCAGGCATCAACGCGCTGTCGATTGCGACGGCGGTCCTGCCCGACGCGGTCATTCTCGAATCCGCGACCCTGGCCGTGCCTGGGAACCGTGCCGCGCCGATCGCCGCCCAGCTCCGCTTGCGGAACTCCGGCGGTGCCCCGATCACGATGGACCTCGACTGGCGCCAGACGGGACCGCAGACGTGGGACATAACAGTCGAGACCGACGCCGGCCGGCTGGTGCTGTCGAGGGGAGGTGCGGGCTTGTCGCTGCCCGGCGGCAGCGCGGAACACTTCGAGGATCGGGAGTACCCGGCGCTCTACGCCCGGTTCTCTGACCTGATCCGCACCGGGGCTAGCGACGTCGACCCGGCGCCGTTCCAGCTGGTGGCCGACGCCTTCCTCGTCGGGCGGCGCGAACGGACCGAGCCCTTCGTCGACTGACGGCGATCTTGCTCCTACTGAGCAGGTGCAGGCGTGTAGATCTCCTGCGTGTCGACCTCGGTCGCACCCTGGGTTCGTGAGCCGGAGGCGAGGTAGATCTTGCCCGCGTGCAATACCGCCTGCGTGGCATGGCGACCCATCGCCAGCGGCTCGAGGGCCGTCCAGCGGCCCGTCGCCGGATCGAGTTCTTCCACGCTGTCGTGCGCGAGGGGCTGTTGGCTCTCGCCGCCGAGCACCATCAGCCGGCCATTCATCACAACCGCGCCAGCGCCGGCCCGCGGCGTGGGGATGTTGCTCGTTGCCGGCAGCGTGGACCACCGGTTCGTCTGCAGATCGAAGACGTCGACCTCCGGCACCGTCAGCTCGAAGGTCTGGTCGGTGGCTGCGGAACTGCGTCGGCCGGCCGCGGCGTAGATCTTCCCGTCGATGATCCCGGCGTGAAAGTGATCGCGCGGGCGGGGCGCATCGGGCAGTTGCCGCCACTGACCGCTACGTGGGTTGAACGCATCCACCCACGCCACATGGCCGTCGTAGTGGCCGTTGGTGATGCCGGCCACCAGGTAGATTTCGCCGTTGTGGAAAACCGCCCCGGCGCCGCCTCGGCGCCGGCCCGCGGGAATCCTGGGGCCGACGCTCCATGCGTCAGCCGCAGGATCGTAGACATAGACGTTCGAGAGCGGCGGTTCCTTTGGAAACTGACCCGACATGGCGCCCACGACGTAGACCAGGTTGTCGACGACCACGGCCTGGAAGTGGTGCATCTCGACCGGGCTCGGGGCGCCCTTGGTCCAAGTGCCGGTGGCCGGGTCGAAGATGTCCACCGGATTGATGCCGCGGCCGCCGAGCAGGTAAAACCTGGCGCCGACCTTCACGTAGCCGTGCTCGTGCCGCTTGGTGATCGGCGCCGCCGCCGCGGCGGCCAGCGATTGTCCAGGCGCCGTCGGCGTCCACACGAGCGCGCTGGCCACCGCCGTTGCCAGAAGCGCCCAACCCAGGTGATGCGATGGCATGAGTCCTCGGCTTCTCGGCAACACGCTGGTCGCCGTCATCGTCTCTCGCGATAGCGCGCCACCGTGAACGGCGGCGCGGAGTCCGCCGCGCGCGGTGCGGCAGATCGGCGCCGCGTATCTGGTTCAGATCAGCCGCCGGCCCGCCCACAGGATCGCATTACGCACCAGCATCCGATAGGCCGGATGGCGGTGTGTCTCTCGCGACGCGCCGGGCTGAATACACACCACCCGCGCCGTCGGATGGACGCCGAGCCACGCCACGGTGACGTCGCTGTCGGCTTGCGACGCCTGGAGCAGCGGCGTAATCGCCGGCGATTGCCACATGCCCTTGTAGGCCGTCTCGTTGGTGACGGTGAAGGGCCCGATGTGGCGCAGGATCGGATGGCGCCCCGCCGGCGTCACGCTCAGGCTGGCCACGCGCGTCACCGTCGATCGCCGCAAGGCGCCGCGATCGGCGAGGACGAGCTGCCCGCCGGTCACTTCCTCGTACCACCACGCCCAATCCTGGTTGTCGCCGAGGGCGTGATGCAGCACCACGAGCCCACGGCCGGCCTCGACCGCCTGCCGGGCGGCAGTGCGCTGGGAGTCCGGCCAGTTCGTCTGGTCGTTGAGTACGAGGACGTCGTAGCCGGGGTGCGGCCGGCCGCCGCTCGGTTCCCACGGATAGTCGGCCGGCTCGAGGCGTTCCGTGCCGCCACCCAGCGCTCCGGCCCCAGGACCAGGGGCGCCGGGCGGTAGCGGAGCCGCGGAGGAGGCGGCCGCTGGCGCGGGCGGTGGAGCCGGGGCGGGAGCCACCGACGCAGGCGGCGCCGGCGGCAACAGCGCATTGAAACTCGCCGGCTGGTCGATCGGCCAGATCTCCATGCCGACGAACATCGGATCGAGGAACATGTCCTGCAACGACGGCGGGTAGGCCCTTCCGCCGGTGGTGAGCTGCACCCACAACTCGGTCTTGGCGAATCGAGGCGTCTGGCCGGGCGGGCCTTGCGGCATCGGTGCCTGGGTCACGACAGCCTCCCGCCGGCCCACAGGATGGCGTTGTGCACGATCTGCCGATAGGTCGGATCCTGGCAAACCACCGCGGTGTGTCCGGGCTGGAAGCACACACAGCGCCCGCGCGGCAGGGGCGGCCCGACCCAGCCGACCGCGGGGTTGTTGAAGGACGGATCGTCCGATGTGAACAGCACCGTCGCCTTGCTCGAGACCCACATGTTGGGAAAGGTCTCGTCCCAGGGCAGCTGGAACGGATCGACGCCACGCACGATCGGATGGCCGCCGACGGCCGTGATGGTCTGGACAGGGAACTGCTTCAGGCGCGCCGGTGTCTTCACGCCCGGCACGTTGGGGTTGTAGAGGTAGCAGCCCAACACCTCCTCACTCCACCACGTCCACCCCGGCGCGGTGGTCGTGCCGTTGTTGCTGCCGACCGCATGATGGAGCACGACGACACCCCCGCCGCCCTCGATGTGCCGCCGCATGTTGTCTTGTTCCTTCTTCGGCCACTGGCCGGTGATCCAGTCGTTGGTCACGATGACGTCGGGCGCGTCCGGCGTCCCGACGCGATCGAACGCGTCGGGATGCGGCAGCACGACGGTGTCCATGTCCTCGAACAGCGTCGACTCGAACATGGCGTACATCTGTAGCGGAGACGTGTGCCCGCCGGTCGCCAACTGGACGCGCAGGCGTCCGGCCTGTCGGGTCGCGACGGCCGTGTCCGACGCGCCGGGAAACACCGCGGCGGCCAGCGCCGAACCGGCCGTGGAGCCGAGGAAATGACGTCGTGACAGCGATGCCATGCAAGCCTCCTAACCCTTCTACTTCGGCAAGGCGAAGGCCACGTAGCCGAGCGGCCCCGCCGGCTTGCCGTAGGGCGCCACCTGGTTGCCCGCGGGCAACTGATCACCGGCGGCCGGCACCAGCAGGTACTGCCGGCCGTCGATCGCGTACATGATCGGCGTGCCCCGGTAGGTCCCGCTGTAGTGGCCGGTCCACACCACCGTGCCGTTGGCGGTGTCGTAGGCACGGATCTTATTGTCGCCGCCGGCCGCGAAGTAGAGCCCGGTGTCGGTCACCACCGCGCCGTTGCGCATCTGTGGCATCCCGGTGCCGGTCATGCCTTTCTCGGCCAGTTCCGGATCGTCACCGAAGCCCACCTGCCAGATGATCGCGGGGACATTCAGGTCGTATTTGGTGATCGTCGTGTAGGGCGGCTTCATCCGCTTGCCGATGGTGCCGTACTCGTTGATGGTGTACTGCGGCGAGTCCGTCACCCCTTCTGGATAGGGGGTCGCAGCCGGGCGGCGTGGGCCAGATGCCCGCTCGAGGGCCGGGCGCGTGCGGGCCCCACCGGTGCCCACCACGGGCCCCGGCGGATACACGGGCGCCGGGAGGGCCGCCCGTCCGCGCGGCGCGCCGGGAGCCGGCGTACCCAGATACGTCAGGAGCGTGGCCATCTCGGTGTCGGTGAGGTGCGGGAACGCCGGCATGCGGCCCTTGCCGCTGATGATGGTCGAACGCAGCGCAGAGTCGCCGAGCCGACTGGTCACCCCGGCGAGCGAGGGACTGCTGTCGGAGCCCGAGCGGCCCTCGCCGTGGCAGACCTGGCAATCCCGCTGGTAGACCACCTCGCCAGGTGTCACCGCCCCGCCGAAGCGGTTGCGCGGTTCGCCCGTCCGCATCAGCCGCAGGATGCCAGGGTTGTTCTGGCCGATCACGTAGACCATGCCGGTGCCGGGCTCGGCCGCGGCCGTGCCGAACACCGAGCCGCCGTTGCTGCCCGGGATGTGCAGCGTATCGATGAAGTCGATCGGGGTGAACATCCCCTGGT
Organism: uncultured Acidobacteriota bacterium; assembly: GCA_963834325.1. Classification (GTDB taxonomy): domain Bacteria; phylum Acidobacteriota; class Vicinamibacteria; order Vicinamibacterales; family UBA2999; genus CADEFD01. The sequence goes on along the minus strand of CAWIBL010000002.1, from coordinate 24,223 downwards.
TCTTCGTGCCACGAACCTTTTCGCGGAAGGCTTCGCGCTCCTCCGGCGTGAGATTGTTGAACGGATTGATGTCGTCTTCGGTGAAGTTCAGTTTGCTGAACGGCGGCACCACGGTCGGGAACGGCTGCGTTGGCCAGCTCTTCTCGCCCGGCATGCCGCTGATTGGCACCGGCCGTTCTTCGATCGGCCAGATCGGCTCACCGGTCACGCGGTCGAACACGTAGAGGAAGCCGGACTTGCCGGCCAGCGCCACCACATCGCGGGGCTTGCCGTCCTTCAGGATGGTGGTCAGCTGCGGTGCCGAGCTGGTGTCGAAGTCCCACAGGTCGTGGTGCACCAGCTGGAAGTGCCAGAGCCGTTTTCCGGTACGGGCGTCGAGCGCCAGCAGGCTGGTGCCATAGAGGTTGGCCCCGGGCCGATCCGCGCCGTAGTAGTCGTAGGTCGGCGATCCGGTCGGGAAGAAGGCGATGCCGCGGCCGACATCCACCGACAATTCGCCCCAGGTGTTGACGGCGCCGATGTACTTGTAGGCGTCTTTCGGCCAGGTGTCGTAGCCGAATTCGCCCGGCTGCGGGATGGTGTTGAATCGCCACACCTGCTTGCCGGTGATGACGTCGAAGGCGCGCACGTGCCCCGGCGCCGACATGTAGCCCTCGCCAGGGGCCGAGCCGAGCAAAAGGAGATTTTCGAACACCTGTCCCGGCGTCTGCGACTGGATCCGCGAGATCGTGACCGGGTCGCGGTCCAGCCCCGCGCGCAAGTCGACGGCGCCGTCGTCGCCGAACGTGGTGATCAGCTTGCCGGTGCGGGCGTCGACCGCCTGCAGGTAGTCCTGCAACGCGAAGAGCAGGCGGCGATCCGACCCGTCAGCGCTTTCCCAGTAGTTGAGGCCGCGCGAGGTCATGCCGTCCATCTTCTCGCGCACCCAGATCTCCTTGCCGGTCACCGCATCGAGCGCCACCAGGGCGCCGTTGCGGCCGCGGCCGAAGATCATGCCGCGCGCCATCATCGGCGTCGACACTGTGTCGCTGTATGGATACGTCCACGCCACTTCGAGACTCGTGACGTTGGCCTTGGTGATCTGGCTGTTCGGGAAAAACCGTGAGCCGTCAGCGGCGCTCGAGTAGCCAATCCACGGTCGTTCGCCGCCTTGACGGGCGAGGGGAAAGGCGCTGGTGAGGGCCACGGCAATGCCGAGAGCCGCGATGCTCACGAGGCCGGCGGGCCGACGATGGCGGAATCGAGTCATTCGAGAACTCCTGGAGGATGGAACCGATGGATCACCGAAGTAGCGCCTGCACCTGGGTGCGAATGGTCACGGCGGCGAGCGTGCCGAACAGCAGTGTCGACCACACCAATACCGCCGTGCGACCCGTGCCGATGCGGATGGCCGCCGGGAGCATCTGCCGATTGAGCGCAATCAACAAGCCGGAATAGATGCACATCATCGTGCCGGCGGTCGAGGCCGAGATGACGAGCAGGGTCATGGGCTGAGACAGGCCGGCCAGCAGGATCACGGAGCCCAGCGCGACCATGCCCCAGACGAGGCGGAAGTAGAGCCGGCTTTCCGATGTGTCCGGCGCGTAGGTCGTCTTCAGGACGTCAGCGGCCAGGCGGCTGGTGTAGTCGATGATGCCCATGGCCGTGCCGAACAGCGAGAACGCGCCCACCCCCAGGAACAGCGCGCCAAACCAGGGGCCGACCGTCGTCCTCAGCTGCTCGGCTTCCAGCCACAGGAACGAGACGTCGTTCGGCAGGTCTGGCTGTCCGAAAACGGTGGCGTACGCCATCAGCGACATCAGAACGATCGTCACGACCGTGACCAGGCCGAAACTGAACGCCTGCTCGAGGTTCGCGAATCGCCACCAACTGCGCCACCGCCGCATGTTCTCCGGTGTCGGCTCGAAGACGTAGCTGGTCGCGGTGGCCTGGGTGACCTCGGCCACGCCAGTGAACGGACTCACCAGTCGCGGCATGTATCGCCCCATGCCGAATCCCTTGTCACGAATCCAGTTGCTCTGACAGAGGTTCTGCGCCCCGCCCGCGCCGGCATAAGCGATGGCACCGAAGACCAGTGTCACACTGAGCCCGTCGGGAAAGATGCCGACGCGGGCGAATCCCTGCCCGAGCGCTCGCCACGACGCCACGTCGACCGCCAGAGTGACCCCGATGGCGACCAGGACGAGGACCGCCGCCACCTTGACGAAGATGAGCCGCTCGAGCGCCACGTAGACCACCGGCGCGAAGGTCAGAGACAGGCCGATGACGATCAAGCTGCCGACCGCGATCAGGGCCGGACTGCCGCCGAAGAGGTAGCTGGCCAGCGTGGCGGCGCTGATGGCCCATCCGGGCCACAGATTCCCCAGGTAGGCGAGCACCGCGAACACCACTCCCCAGTGCCGCCACATCCGGTTGAATCCGCTGACCGCCGTTTCGCCGGTGGCCAGCGTGTAGCGCTCCACTTCCATGTTCAGAAAGAACTGGGTGACGACGCCGATGAGGGCGCCCCATAGCAGCACCAGCCCGACCTGCGAGGCGATGAACGGCCACAGGACGAACTCGCCGGATGACAACCCGACGCCGCCGGCCACGATGCCGGGGCCGACGAGGCGCCAATAGTTGGCCGGCGGCTCGGGCAGGTCACGCCCTTCCCTGTGGGCCGGGCCCCCGACCGCCCTCACCGCGGCGCCTCGGCAGCGACCGGCGCGTCCGGGCCAGCACCGGGTGAAGCCAGGCCCCACTCCAGTGCCGCCACGATCCGATCGGCGTCGGAGACACATCCCGCCCACGTGCCGCCGCTCACCCGCTGCAGCGCGGCGCAGGCCTCCGAATCGAGCATGACGCCCGCGGCGCCAACTTCCAGAAGCCCCGCCGTCCCGGCCAGCGCCGCGGCCGCGCCGCGCCGTCCAATCTCCCAGGTACTGCGGCCCGTCGAGTGCCGCCGGCTGCCACCCCGTGCCGGCGTTCTCGGTCAGGCCACAGGTGTTGCCGCTCGGGTCCGACCGGAGCGTGTCGGCGGTGAGCGGCAGCACTCTGCGGAACGTCATGACGCGCGGGCGCTCCCTGCAGTGCTGCTCCTCACGGGCGCAATCAGCCGAGCACTGGCATCTTGAACTCGGCGCCGTTGCGGATGCCGGTCGGCCAGCGGGACGAAACCGTCTTCAGCCGCGTGTAGAACCGGACCCCTTCGGGCCCGTGTACGTAATGGTCGCCAAACAGCGACCGCTTCCAGCCGCCGAACGAGTGGAAGGCCATCGGCACGGGAATCGGCACGTTCACTCCGACCATGCCCGCCTTCACGCGGGTGGTGTAGGCGCGGGCAGAGTCGCCATCGCGGGTGAAGATGGCGGTGCCGTTGCCGAACTCGTGTTCGTTGACCAGCGCCAGCGCGGCTTCGAAGTCGGGGACGCGGACCACTGACAGGACCGGACCGAAGATCTCCTCCTGGTAGATCCGCATCGCCGGCGTGACGCGGTCGAACAGCGAAGCCCCAATGAAGAACCCGTCCGGGCAGGGTGCCTCGCGACCGTCGACCACCAGGTCCGCGCCCTCCTTCACCCCGAGATCGACGTAGCCCCGGACCCGTTCCAGATGGGCCCCGGAGACGAGTGGCCCCATCTCGGCACCCGGCTCGTCTCCCGGCGCGACCTTCAGCGTCTCGAGACGCTTGGTGATGCGCGATACGATTTCGTCGGCGACGGCGTCACCGACCGCCACCGCCACCGAGATCGCCATGCAGCGTTCCCCGGCGGATCCGTAGGCCGCACCGACCAGGGCGTCGGTGACCTGATCGAGATCGGCATCGGGCATGACGACCATGTGATTCTTCGCGCCGCCCAGCGCCTGGACCCGCTTGCCGCGCGCGGAACCGCGCGAATAGATGTACTCCGCGACCGGGGTGGAGCCGACGAAGCTGAGGGCCGCGATGCGCGGGTCGTCGATGAGCGCGTCCACCGCCTCCTTGTCGCCGTGGACGACGTTGAACACCCCGTCTGGCAAACCGGCTTCTTTGAGGAGCTTCGCCAGCTCCAGGCTGGTGGTCGGGTCCTTCTCACTCGGCTTCAGCACGAAGGTGTTGCCGCACGCCAGGGCGACCGGGAACATCCACATCGGCACCATCGCCGGGAAGTTGAACGGCGTGATGCCGGCCACGACCCCGAGCGGCTGGCGCATCGAATAGCTGTCGACGCCGGTGCCGACCTCCTCGGTGAACTCGCCCTTGAGGAGCTGCGGGATCCCGGTGGCGAACTCGACGACCTCGTTGCCGCGCTGCACCTCGCCGGCGGCGTCCGATGCCACCTTGCCGTGCTCGGAGGTGATGATGGCGGCCAGCGACGTGAGGTTCTTCTCGACCAGGTCGCGGAACCGCATGAGGATACGGGCCCGGCGCAGCGGTGGCGCCGCGGCCCACGCCGGGAACGCCGCGGCGGCCGCCGCCACCGCCGCGTCTACGTCGGCGGTACTCGCCATCGACACCCGGCGCGCCAGCCGGCCCGTGGCCGGGTTGTAGATGTCGCCGAACCGGCCCGAGGTGCCTTCGCGAGCTTGGCCGCCGATGAAGTGCGTCGTGATCGGAAGGGTGGTGTCGGTGGCAGGAGCGGGTTGAACGTCGGCGGTGGAGCTCTTCGATGCGGACATGATGTGGTGACCTCGCGGAAGTGAACCGAGGCGGCGCCGCTGGCTCGGTGGCGCGCCCGTCAGTCGGGAAAGTCCACGCCTTCGTGCATGACGTAGTTGTCGAGTCCGGTCGGCGGGGCGAAGAAGCACACGACCTTCATCTCGTCCGGTCCGGTGTTATGGAGCATGTGGACGACGCCGCGCGGGAACAACACGGCCGTGCCCTCGCGCACCGGGCTCACGTCGCTGCCGACCAGCACCCGTCCCGAGCCGCGGATGATGTAGACGACCTCTTCGCCGTTCGGATGCGAGTGCGCGGGCCGCACCCGTTCGCCCGGCGGCACGACGATCACGCATGTCGAGCAGTGGTTGGCCTGGAGCGCCCCGGGTGCCACCAGCCAGCGCAGGTCGCGGCCACCCAGGCTGAGCGCCTCGACGTCGCCTTCGTGAATCGCCGGTACGCTCATCGCGCCTCTCCTGCTGCGAGCCGCTGCAGCACGGCGCCGGCGATCGCCGCCGGCGTGAGTCCGTAGGCCTCGATCAGTTCTTCGTAGGTGGCCGAGTGGATGTAGGCGGGCCGCCCGTCGCTGCTGAGCGTGTTGAGGGCGACGATGCGCTGCAGCGCCGAGCTGGCCACCTCGGGACAGCGCCGATAAACGACCTTGAGCAGATTCTGAAGGATGTAACCGTTGTTCTGCTCAGCCAGACAGATTAGACGGGGAGACCGGCACAGGTCGACGAGCAGATCTTCGTCGATCGACGACATGTCGACGACGCCGACGCTGACGCCGCGCGTCTCGCACTGCGCCGCTGCCGCCAGGGCCTCGTGGACGCCGCGGCCGCTGCTGACGATGACCGCCGCTGCCTCGGCCTGGTCGCGCAGGGCGACGGCCTTGCCGAACTCGAAGGTGTAGTCGGCGGGATAGAGCACCGGCGAGGGCGTGCGCATGACCCGCAGGTAGACGAGGCCGCGGTTGCCTTCCATGATCCAGCGCATGATGGCGAGCAGCTGCTGCGGGCACGAGGCGTCGACGATCCGCAGATGCGCCAGGCCATCGAAGATCGTGCTGTCGTCGTTGCCCATGTGGGTCGCGCCGTTGGTGCGGGTCTCGAAGTTGGCCGCCGTGGCCAGCATCGTGAGGTCGAGTCCGTGGCCGTCCGACAGCCAGCCGTCCTCGGCGGCAATAGACTCGAGACGCTCCTGATGACCGACGGCCACACGGCGCATCACCTTCCAGTCGAAAAATGGGCAGAAGGTGCTGACCCAGGCGTTGAATCCCTGAATGGCGTAGCCCTCGCCAATGCACAGCATGTTGGCTTCCGCCACACCGACGTTCAAGGCGCGCCGCTGGTCGACGGCGGCAACGCCGGCCTCCAGTCCGCTGGTCGAGGCCAGATCGGCATCGACCGAGACGACGGCCGGGTCGCGGGCGAAGACCTTCATCGCGGCGGTCACGATCTCGGCGGCGGCATACTGCTTGCCGCGGTCGATCGTCGGCAGCTGCGCCGGCTCGAAGCGAATGCGCTTGTCGCGTGGTGGCACCCGCCGGGTCTGCACCGGCATCTCCACTGCTGGCAGCGACAGCTCGCCGTTGGCGCCGCGCACGACGTCGAGATTCATGGCCCGCGCCGCGTCGACGAGCGCCTCCTGGTGGGCGCGCCCACGAGGGTGGTCGTCGAGCGAGCGATGGAACCGGCTGAGTTCGCTCTCGCGGTCGCGCCGCTGCTGGCGCTGCAGGCCGATCTCCTGCTCGATGAGCGCGTCCGGCACCGTCACCTTGTGCTTGTTCAGCGCTTCCGACAACGCGCCGTGGCCCTTGGTCGAGCGGCAGATGATCGCCAGCGGCCGGCCATTGCGCGGCCGGAACCGGAAGTGCTCGAGCGCGCGGTAGATGCCATCGTACTGGGTGGCGTCGACGCTCAGCGCTTCCCAGCCGAACGACTCGAAAACCGTCTCGAGGTGCGGCATGGTAAAGACCATGCGGTTGGCCAGGTCGAGCTGCCCGTGATTGTGATCGACGATCACGCACAGGTTGTCGAGGTGCGCCTGGCCGGCGTACATGACGCCTTCCCAGATCGGCCCCTCCTGCAGTTCGCCGTCGCCACACACGCAGTAGCAATCGTAGGTTGGCGACTGTCGGCCGACCAGCGCCAGCCCTTGCGCCACCGACAGACCCTGCCCCATCGGTCCCGTCGCGAGATGAATGCCCGGTAGCACCGGTCCGGGATGGCCGTTCAGGATGCTGTGATGGGACCGCGAGTTGCGCAGGACCGAACGGTCGAAGTAGCCGAGATCGGCGTAGATGGCCGCCAGCGCCGCCACGGCGTGGCCCTTGCTGAGGACGAACAGGTCCTGCCCGCGCTTGGTGGGATCAACGACGTCGGTGTCGATGAAGCCGCCGTAGTAGAGCGCAACGAGGGGAATCGTCGCCGAGAAGGCGCCGCCGGCGTGCAGGCTCTTGTCGACGGCGTCGCGACATTGTTCGAGCGTCGTCACCCGGATGTCGGAATCCTTGATCGCCAGCAGCCGGAGAAGGCCCTGGCGGCGCAGGTGGTCGTCATCCGCCGCGCCGTGACCGAGGCTGCGCCGGGCTTTGAGTTCCGCTGACCGTGAGTTCATCCGAGTTCACCTCGAGGGCGCCCCGTCGGACGCGCTCGCCGCGGCACGTGATATGGGCCGTCCGCCTGCCAGACGATGCTGGCAGGCGTGGCGGTGGGTGGACCGGGCCTGACTGGGCGCGTCAGCCCGTTCTGGCGGCTAGAACGACAGCCGCGCGGCCAGCTGCACGAGGCGCGGCTGGTTGGCCTGGGTCGTGACCTGGCCGAAGTTCGCCGTCGCATTGGTGCTCGCCTGGGTATTGGGCGGCCCGAACTGGACGCGGTTGAACAGGTTGAACGCCTCGGCGCGCAGCGTCAGGTTCACCCGGCCGCTCAGGCGCGTCTGCTTCGATACGGCAAAGTTCCAGTTGTGCACGCCGTGGCTGCGCACGTCGCCGTCGGTGCGCGGCGCGTCACCCAGGGCCCAGCGGAGCCGCGGGTCACTCGTCGGATCCGCGGCCACGAAGCCGGCATTCGGCACGGTGTAGCAGGCGGTGTTGAACCAGTTGTTCAGACGGTCCAGCGCCGACCCACCCACTTCCTTGTCGCAGTTGGGCACGACGTTCGGACGCAGGCCGTAGGCGTATCCGACGAGGTTAGGCGTGGCCGTGAAGCCGAGCGGGAAGCCAGCCTGGAAGGTGGTGACGCCGTTCACGCTCCAGCCGCCGACGAGCCCGCCCAGGAATCCGCTGCTGCTGCCCAGGAAGCGCCGCCCCGGCCCGATCGGCAGGTCGAGAACGTAGTTGATGACCATGCGGTGGCGGGCGTCGAAGCTGCTGAGCGAGTATTCCTTGTCGAGGTCATTGGTCTGGTAGCCAGCCGCCGGCGCGCCGGCTTCGAGCCAGGTGGTCACCGTTTCGGCGTTGGTCATGTTGCGCGAGAAGGTGTAGTTGGCGCTGATGACGCTGCCGGCGCCGAAGCGCTTGTCGGTGCGGAGCTGGAGGGCGTGATACTGGCTGCGACCGAAGTAGCCGGGGCGATTGGCCGACTGATACTGCGGGAACTGCAGCAGGAGGAGGGCCCGCTGGACGGTGGCCGTGGACAGCGGCCCCTCGCGCACCAGACCGGCGAGCGGGTTGGGCACCAGCTGGCGCAGGAAGGCGCCGTAGCAGGTGTCGCGCTGGTTCGACGCGTAGCCAGGCGTCCCGAGCGGGATGATGGCGTTGCCGGTGAGACTGCACACGCTCGTGTCGCCGCCGGCCCGGTTGATGTGCTCCAGCCCGAGCTGGTTGAAGTTCAGGCTGCTGGGGAGGTTGTTGCCATCGAGGCCGGTGTAGGTGGCCTCAACCGACAGGCCGCTGCCGAACTGGTGCTGCAGCGCGATGTTCCATTGATACGCCGACCCGGGGTAGCCGTCCTCGTCGCGGTTGAACTGCGGGGCGCTACCCCCGAGCAAGGCCTGCTGGAAGGACGGGTCGCGTTGCGGGTGATTGAAGACCCCGTTCGGGAACGGGTTGCTCAGGTCGGCCACGAAGGTCCGGTTGTTGTCGACGCTGGGCTGCATGTTGTTGAGGCGGTTGTTGATGCCGTTGTTGGTGGGGCCGTCCTGGAAGCGCACCGTCGACGGGATGATGAACTTGCCGCCGCCGCCGCGAATCACGGTACCGGGCGTGAGCTGGTAGGCGAAGCCGACGCGCGGCACGACCAGGTCGAGCGGGTTCTTCCTGAGTCCGCGCTCGGGCTGCTCGTCGCTGTTGACCAGCTCGAAGGCCCCCAGGAACGGTTGTCCGGTCACCGGATTCGTGATCCCGGTCAAGAGCGGGTTGACGACATCGGCATTGAACGTGCTCAGGTTGTCGTCCCGGTCGGTGTAGACACCGGGAATCTCCCAGCGCAGACCGAGGTTCACCGTCAGCTTGTCGCTCACCTGCCATGAGTCTTCGGCGAAGTAGGCCTGGTAGTGCGACCGGCCGTAGGTGTAGCTGGAGGCCTGGTAGGTGCCGCCAGTGGGCAGACCGAGCAGGAACGCGGCGAACGCGTCGCCGGTGGCGCCGGGGCTGGTGCCGTCGAGCGCCGTCGGCGCGTTCGTGAAGGCGAACGTGCCGCCCGGGCTGTTGTTCTGGAAGTAGTTGACCTCGCCGCGCAGCAGGTTGGCGCCGACCTTGACCGTGTGGGCGCCGGCAATCTTCGTCAGCGTCGGGGTGAAGGTATACGTGCGGTCGTCGCCGTAGATCAGGCCGGTGTTGATGGTGTTGTTGTTGAGGACGTTGATATTCGGGATCGTCTCCATCCCCGGGATCCCGCTGCGTTCGGAGATCTGCCCGTAGGGCGTCTGCGCGAAGCCGAACGACTGGGTGAGGTTGATGCCGAGATTGCCCGGCTCGCGGTCGTAGTCCCAGCGCAGGAAGCCGACTCGCGCGTCGAACACCGTCGAGGAGTTGATGGTCCAGGTGTTGGCCAGCATGGCCTGAGTAGTGATGAAGTGCTCGGGCGAGTAGGGATCGCCGTTCTTCTGCCCGTTGTTGTAGAGATCGACGGGCGCATTGGTCGATTCGAACACCGTGTAGCGCCCGATCAGACGAACGTTCTGACTCACGTTGTAGTCGCTGCGCACGTTGAACTGGTTGTTGGTGCCGCCGATCTGGGCGTTCTTCTCGAAGTTGTTGTTGCGCCATTGGCCGGCCACGGTGGGGTCGGCGTAGATCGGGAAGGCCAGCAGCTGGCGCGCGATGGGGTTCATGCGGTTGGCTGGAATGAGATTGCCCGGGAACTGCAGCCGGCTCGGCACCGTACCGCAATCGCCGTTGTAGGCCCCGGTGCCGGGATTGTTGATGCCGCACTGCGTCCACGGATCGTAGATGGGCACGATCGCCCCGGTGGTCTGGTTGCGGAAGTCCGAGAAGTCACCGGCGCGCATGGCCGCGGTCGGTACGGTGCGGCGCAGCAGGATGCCTTCCTTGTTGCGGTAGCCCTCGTAGCTCGAGAAGAAGAACAGACGGTCGCGCTTCACGGGCCCGCCGAGCGTGCCGCCGAAGTTGTTCTGGGTGAAGGGCGGCTTCTCCAGCCCGGCCCGCTCGCCGAAGAACGTGTTGGAGTTGAGTTCGCGGTTGCGGTGGAACTCGAAGAGGCTGCCCCGGAAGCTATTGCTGCCCGAGCGGGACGCCATGTTGATGACGCCGCCGGTGAAGCGCCCGAACTCGGCGCTGCTGCTGTTGGTCTGGACGCTGAACTCCTCGACCGAGTCGGGACTGGGCGTGAGCACGACGATGTTGCCGTAGGCGGTGTCCTGCACCGTGACGCCGTCGAAGAAGGAGGCGCTCTGATTTGCCGTGCCGCCACCAATCTGGTAGTTGCCGGCCGCAAAGACGTTCTTGCCGGTCAGACTGCCGTCGCTGCCCCCCTGGGGGACCACCGACGGAGCCAGCGAGATGAGATTGAGCACGTTGCGGCCGTTCAGCGGCAGCTCCTGCACTGGACGAGCGCCGACGGTCGTGGCGACCGACGCGCTCTGCGTCTGCAGCAACGGCGCCTGGCCGGTGACGACCAGCGTCTCGGAGATGTTCCCGAGCGCGAGCGTCACCTCGATGCGCGGCGTGGTCTGGACGTTGACCGTGATGCCTTCGCGCACCCAGCGCTGGAAGCCCGCGAGCTCTGCCTCGAGACGATAGGGCCCGGGCACCAGGTTCACGAACCGGGCGCTGCCATCCTCGGTGCTGACCGCTTCGCGTCGTTCGCCGGTAGACATGTTGACGACCACGACGGTGACGCCTGGCAGGACGCCTCCTTGGTCGTCTTTGACCACCGCCAACATCGCTCCGTAGAAGCTTTGGGCCAGTGCAGGAGCGGCCCACAGCAGCACAGCGGCTAGCAAAGCTAGCCAAGTCGAGACGCAAGATCTCTTCAGCACGCGCCCTCCTGAATTGGCCGATCCGGGTGCTGGCGACACCCAGTCTGTAACGGCGACCGATAATCGAGTATCTGTTAAGTTGTTGTCAAGCAGAATCTAGCGGCATCCGATCCGGGTCGGAATCGCGCTCTAACGCAGCGTGGAGAGGCGCGCCAAGGCGGCCTGACGCACTGCCGCGTCGGGGCTGGCTGCGGCGGCCTTCAGGTGCGGAATCGCCTGCTCGGTGCGGCCTCGGCGCAGAAGAAACTCAGCCGTAGCGAAGTGGGCATCGAAGTCCTGGGGGTCCGCCTGCAGTGCAAGCTCGTACTCAGCCAGCGCCTCGTCAGCCCTGCCCATGGCGGCCAGCACGTCGGCGATATCCGTATGGATCCGCTCGCGGCCCGGCGCCAGGCGGGCTGCGCTGCGCAGGGCCATCAGCGCGGGGGCGTCCTGCTGGGTCAGTGCCAGCACCAGACCAAGGCCATGATGGGCGGCGGCGAGATTCGGGTCGTGGCGCACGGCTTGTGCGAAGTGCGCCGCGGCCTCGGAGTAGCCCCGGCGTCCGGCCAGCAGGTTGGCCAGGTTGGTGTGCGCGTCGGCCAAGTCGGGCTGGAGCCGAATGGCCTCCCGGAACTGCTGCTCTGCCCGGCCGAGGTCGCCCTGCGCCAGGGCCGCCAGGCCGAGGGTGTTGTTGGCCGCCGGCAAGCTGGAATCGAGGGCCAGGGCTCGCTCCAGAGTCTTCACGGCCTCGCCCACCCGGTGGCGCTGCAGATAGACGTTGCCCAGGTCGGCCAGGGCGTGGGTATCGCCGGGCCGCAGCGTCACCGCCCTTTGCAAGGCCGTGACGGCGCGGTCCCATTGCCCGAGGGCGGTGGCCGCGCCGGCCAACTCCTTCAGCGCCGGTGCGAACGTGGCGTCGCGGGAAAGCGCGGCCTCGGACCAGCGAATGACTTCCGCGTGGTTGCCGGCCTTGGCATGCGCCCGCGCCAACTCGTAGTAGAACTCGGTTGGCGCCGGTTCGGCGCGCTCGATGGCCTTCTGCAGGCGGGGGATGCCGGCTGCCAGATTCGCTCCCTGCTGCACCTGAGCCAGCGCCAGGTAGAGCTCGCTCTCCGGGGTCGGCGGCAGCGCCGCCGGGTAATACAGCGCCACTTCGCCTTGATAGTGACTGGCGGCCAACGTGGCCGCTTCCTGGAGGGGGGCCGTCAGGTCGCGCGCCGGCCGGACGCGCTGGATGAAGTGATCCGTCATCACCACATGCACGGCGTCCTCCGCGCGGCGGCGCGGCATGTGGCAATCGATACACGTCTCGCGTGGCCCGGCTCCGGCCACCCGGGGTGCGCCGGCAGCGTGCACCGTCTGATGGCACGTCTGACAAGCCGCGGTGTAGTGCCGCACCGCTTCATCCCCGCGCGGAACATCGTGCGGGTTGTGGCAGGTCAGGCAGGTCATCTGGCTGCTCTGGAAGCAGGCCGACTTGGCCAGCCGGTAGGCCGCGCCGGCGATCTCGAACTTGTCGCCAAAACGTTCGTTGCCGGCGTCGCCCTTGGCGTGATCGAAGTAGAGGAACGCGTCGGACAGGGGCGTCCCCGGGACATACGACCGCTGCGGCCGGCCGTAGCGGCGAAGCTGATACGGCAGCGGGCTGCTCGTCGGCTCGAGGTGGCATTGGAGACAGACCTCCAGCTGCCGGTCGCGGTCCAGCGTGCCCGGGTTGACGATGGCGCGACGGGCGCCCGCCACGTCGCCCGCGTCGATGGCGTCGATGTGCGCTTGCCCAGGGCCGTGACAGCGTTGGCAATCGATGCCTTCCGGCAACGCGCCGGTGAACTTCGGGCCGGTCCCGTCGTCCTTGACGGGGTCGCGCGGATAGCCGTTGTGGCACGACATGCAGCCGTCGTCGATGACGCGGCGAAAGTCGAGGTGCGCCGGCCGGTCGTAGCCGGGACTCATGGCCCATGTGCCGCCACGCTCGGCGTACCAGCTCAGGGGCAGCTGCATCAGCCGCCCGTCGGCGGTGCGGTGCACGAACGTGCGGGCGTGGTTGCCGGAACCAATCACGTAGTCGGCGGCGAGCTCGAGGATGTTCACGTCCGCCCCGCTGGGCCCGATCTGGTGACGACGCTGCACCACCCTGCCGTCGCGCTCGGCCACCGCGTAGTGCCGTTCGGATGCGGCGTGGTAGAAGGCGCCACTTCGCCCGACATCAGCCAGCGCGGCGCCGGACCCTGGCGCTGCGGCTCTGGACGCGTCGACCCGGGAGAGGGACCGGGCCATGCCGGTCAGCGCGTAGGTCTCCGCGATCCGGCTGTGGCAGCCGGCACACGACGCCGGATCGGCGTAGCGATGCCCCTCTACGCGGGCGGTGGCTGCCTCTGAGGGCCGCTCAGAGCCGACCCTGCCCGCGTAGACGAAGCCCAGCACGAGCAGGCCGCCGACGAGAGCCAGCAGCAGCCACGGCGCGGCACCCTGGCGAGCGGAGTTCGTCATCGTCCGTCGCCTGACCGTCCGGCACCGTCAGCGGCGAGCGCCCTTCCACTGGTTCCAGAAGATGAACGTCCCGAGCTTCGTGCCGGTGATGATTTCGGCGTCGCCATCATTGTCCAGATCGGCCACGGCTATGTGCGAGCCGACGCCGGAACGATTGTGCACGAGTTCTGGAACGAACTCCGCGCCGCCGGGCGCCTTGGGATTGCGCACCGTGCGATACACGTACAACACCGGCGCGCCGTGCGGGTCGGGGTCGAGGAACGTGTCGAGGTGCGCCCAGAACCGCTTGCCGGTGATGAAGTCCGGCAGGCCGTCGCCATCGATGTCCGCGAAGGTCGCGCCGTGAGGCTCGGAGAACGTCACGCCACCAGCGTTGGTCGTCGAGAAGTCACCCATGATCGGGTGCTCCAGGAACGTCCTGGCGCCGTCGGCGCTCTTCTTCTGCTCGAACCACGACAACCCCCATCCGTGCGCCTGCAGGGTCGTGACGACGTCGTTCAGCCCATCGCCGTTGACGTCATAGACGGCGATCTCGGCGCCGCCGGGGCTCGACCGCGACCAGCGGCCGAACGCCGCCGGATGATAGGTCCACAGCGTGCCCTTGGCGGCGGGCTGCTCCCACCAGCCGAACGCGTTCAGGAAGTCGATACGGCCGTCTCCGTTGATGTCACCGGTGCCCATCCCGTGATTGGCCCACGGTCCGGGCTCGCTGATGGCGTGCTTGATCCAGGGCGCGGTCGGCTTTGCCGGATCCGGCTTGGCGAACACGAACTTGTTCTCGCTGTCCTTGAAGATGAACTCCGCCGTGCCGTCGCCGTCGATGTCCTTGAGCAGTACGAACTCGCAGGTCATGACGTCGGTAACCGTGTAGGTCTCCCAGCGTCGTGACGCGCCCTTCGGGTTCACGAAGAGGACCGCCGGCCGCTGGAACTCGGCGTTGAGGACGTCGGGCCAGCCGTCGCCGGTGAAGTCGTAGGCATACTGCAGACCATTGAAATACTGCGTGCCCGGGTCGATCGTGCCGCGGATGTAGACCTGCCGCGCCTCGGTGTAGTCGGGCCCGAGGTAGTAGTACTGGCCGGAGACGATGTCGGGCGAGCCGTCGCGGTTGAAGTCCGCAACCGCCGGTCCCCACGAATAGTAAAAGTTGGTCAGACCCTGGAGCCGGAACCGATCGGACAGGTGTTCGGTGGGCACCGCGCGGGAGTGCAGGTCCTTGAACGCGACCTTGCGGAACCGCACCTCGCCGTCACCGCCGGCATACAGCCCGATCGCCCCGAACGCCCCGAACTCGGCGTCGGCCACGGCGTCGCGGATGCCCCCGGCGTCGTTCAGGTAGGCACGCACGATGTTGGCGTCGAGCACCACCTCGATGGTGTTCCACTCGCCGGCCTTGACGGCGGCCTCGGGCCTGGGAATCGGCGACGCGATGCCACCCGGCATCGGCGGCGGGCCGGAGGGCGGCTTCGCGCCTGTGGCGGGCGGGGCCGGTGGGGTCGCCGGGGCCGGCGGGGCGACGCGCAGCTGTCCGGGAGCCGGCGGTCTCAGGCGCTCCCTCGACGTCTCGCGCCCCTGCGCGTCGAGCGTGACACGGTAAGCGGCGCGCTCGTCGCTGGTGACCGACAGGAAGATGCCCTTCGTGCCGCCGTCGGCGGTCGGCTCGGCCCGCACCAGCACGCCGGTGCGGCAGGCGCCGGTGCAGCGGAACGCGGCCAGCACGGCGACGTCTTCGTAGGACTTGTCCGAGAGCAGCCAGCCGCCCGTGCCAGGGGTGGCGACGATCTCGCCGTTCTCGGCGCGCCAGGTGGCGCCGCCGAGCGGCCGCCATCCCTCCAGGCTCGACCCGGTCAAAGCGCCATCGGCGGCGAAGTTGCCGGCCATGCCGCCGTCCTGGCGAGGTTGCTGGCCGTCCAGACCAGACGAGCCGAATGCACCAAGGGCGAACACTATTGCGGCCGGAACGACCAGGCGACCGAGTCGACGCACCATCGAAGACCTCCTTGAGACCGGGCTACTTACCTTGAAGGCGTGCCGGCCTCATGCCAGTGCACCATCGGCAGGCCTGGCACCGGGGCGCGGAAGAACGGGATGCGAGTCCCCTTCAGCGAACCGATGTAGACCGTCTGCAGATCACTGCCGCCGAACGTGACGCTGGCCATCCACGGCGCCACCCCCCGGCCAGTGGCGAAGAGCACGTCGTGGGTCACGCGGTTTTCGGCGATCGCCCGTTCCAGCGCCCCGACCTTGACCGGATCACCTTCATCGAGCAGCACCCGCAGGTCGCCCTCGGGCGTCAGCACGAACAACTTATCCGAGTAGACCAGGGTGCCCCACAGGTTGCCAAAGCTGTCGAACGCGATTCCGTCGGGCCACGCGCCCGGTGCCGAGGTTGCTCGGGCCGAACACCTCTCGCTCGCGCACTTCCCCGCCGTCGTCGATTCGCAGCCTGGTGATGCGCCCGCCGGTCGTTTCGACGACGTAGAGGAACTCCTCCTTGGCGTCGAACCGGATCTCGTTGGTGAAGTGGAAGCCGTCGGCGACGATCCGCAGCGTCCCGTTCTCCAGACGCGCGAGATAGCCGTCGGCGAGATCGAGCCGGAGCGCGTGCATCCAGTTGGTCACCCTGGTCGAGACGGTGACCCAGACGCGGTCCTTGGAGTCACGCAGCACGAAGTTGACCTTGCCGACGGGCTTGCCGTTGACGCTGTCGGCAAGCACCTTCGAACCGCCGTCGCGCGACATCACCTCGAGGCGATCGGTCCCGAAGTTCGAGATCAGGATGTCGCCCCCGCGAGCGAACGCGAGGCCATTGGGCAGCGTGCCTTCGAGATAACGGCTGGCCTCCGACGACGCCTGCAGGAAGTGGTCGGAGTGCGTCTGGGTGATTAGCTGCTGGTGGCCCGCCGCGATGCGGACCACGCCGCCGCGCGCATCGGCCGACCAGAGCGTGCCGTCCGGTTCGGCCAGGATGCACTCCGGACGTTGCAGGCCCTCGCCGACATAGCCGAGGGTGCTGCTGTCGAGGCCAAAATCCAGAATCGGATTTCGTCTCATTGATGGACTGCCTCCGGTAGCGCGAAGGCCACGTATGCGGGCACGGCGCCTGGCGCCGGTGCGCGGCCGGCACCGGACCCCTGAAGCGACGAGGTGGCGTTCACCAGGAAGAACTGGCGCCCATTCGCCTCGTACATCGCCGGGATGCCTCGCGACCCGGCCGGCAGGGGCGCCGTCCACAGCACCTTCCCGGTGTCGGCATCGTAGACCCGCAGGGTGCGGTCGCCGCCGGCCTGGAACAGCAGCCCTGTCGGCGTCGTGATGATCCCGGTTCGCTGCAGGATATAGCCGGTGTCCTTGGCGCCTTCGGACGCCGCGCGCAGATCGTCGCCCCCGGCTGGAACCTGCCACTTGATCGTCCCGGTGTTCAGGTCGTAGGCGGTGAGCGTGGAGTAGGGAGGCTTGACGATGGTTCCGTTCATGCCGTACCCCGTGTACATCCGCACCTCGGGCGCACGAATGCCCTTGGGATAGTCAGGACCCAACATCCCGCCGGCGCGTCCTTCAGGGACCTTCTGACCGGCGGGCGCACCGCCGGAGGCGACAACAGGGCCAGGCGGCAACTCGCGCCCCTCATCGGCCACGTTGTCCGAAGCCACGACGATCGGGTTGGCAAGGAAGCCGACCAGCGCCGCGAGCTGCGGCTCGGTCAGGTCGTCACTCGGCGGCATTCCCGGCGCGCCGCCGGTGATCCGCTCGCGCACGGCTTCCCCGCCCATGCGCCCGGTGACGTCCACGAGCGACGGATAATTGCCGCCGCCCATCAAGTTTCCGCCGTGGCACGACTGGCAGCGCTGCTCGTAGAGCGCGTGCCCGGCGGCGATCTCGGCCGGTCCCACCGGTCGAAGGCCGCCGGGGCGTGGCGCTTCGGCGCTCAGCTTGTAGATGGACGGCACGTTGATGCCCAGGACATACACGAGCCCACGGCCCGGGTCGGCCGCCGTGGTGCCCCAATTGGCGCCGCCTTGGGCGCCGGGAATCGACACGGTGTCGCGGAAGGAGGGCGGGGTGAAGAGGCCCGAATTGCGGGCGCTGCCGAGGCGCTTCTGCCACTCGGTCCGCTGCCTCGCCGTGAGGATGTAGGGATTGATCTCGGCGGCAGTGAGCGACTGACGGGCGAACGGCGGCGGCGCAGTGGGAATGGGCTGCGTCGGCCACGCCTTCTCGCCGGGAATGTCGCTGGCCGGGAAGGGCCGCTCCTCGATGGGCCAAATCGCCTCACCGGTGACCCGGTCGAACACATACAAGTAGCCGGTTTTGCCTGCCTGCGCGACGATGTCCCGTCGCTTGCCGTTGTGGGTGATTGTCGCCAGCTGCGGGGCCGCGGTATTGTCGTAGTCCCAAAGGTCGTGATGCACCATCTGGAAGTGCCACAGGCGCTTGCCCGTGCGCGCGTCCAGCGCCACGAGCGACGACCCGAAGAGGTTGGCGCCGAGGCGGTCGGCGCCGTAGTAGTCGTAGGTCGGCGAGCCGGTCGGGATGTAGGCGATGCCCCGCTCGGCGTCGACCGAAAGCTCGCCCCAGGTGTTGGCCCCGCCGACGTATCTCCAGGCGTCCTTCGGCCACGTGTCGTAGCCGAATTCGCCGGGGTGCGGCACGGTATGGAACTGCCACGCCAGTTGCCCGGTGACCACGTCGAAGGCGCGAATATCCCCAGGCGGCGCCATGTAGTGCTCGCCGGCGGCCGACCCGAGGATGATGAGATTCTCGAAGACCTTGCCCGGATTCGACGACTGCACCTTGACCAGGGTCGCTGGGTCCCGTCGCAACCCTTCGCGGAGGTTCACCGCGCCGTCCTTGCCGAAGGTCAGAATCGACTTGCCGGTCCGCGCGTCGATCGCCTGCAGATAGCTGTTCATCTGGAACAGCAGCCGGCGGTCCGAGCCGTCCTTGCTCGCCCAGTAGTTGATCCCACGCGGCGCGATGCCCCTGAGGTTCTCGTGGATCCAGATTTCCTTGCCGGTGGTCGCATCGAGGGCGACGAGCGAGTTGTCGCGGGCGAGCACATAGGCGACGTTGTCGACGACGACCGGGTTGAACACGTACGAAACCGTGTCCCGGCTCGGGTAGGACCACGCCACACCGACCCGTTGCAGGTTGGACTTGTCGATCTGATCCAGCGCGACGTGCCGGGAGTTGTCCGGCGCGCCGCCGTAGTCGGCCCAGTTGGTGGGTGGCCGCTGTACTCGCACGGCCTGCACGGCCCCGACCAGCACGAGGACCGAGAGAATCGCATGGAACCGGCGCATCGATGAGCCCTCCCCCTCTGCCGCGCTCAGCCGCGCAGTGAGACGCCTTGCTTCAACAGGTATGTCTTCGCGGTCGTGGCCGCGGCCTTGGCAGAGACGGGCTGGTTCGGGCTGCTGTCGAGTTCGACCATGACCATGCCGTCGATCTTCTTGCCGTCCATCATCGCCAGAATCGCCGGCAGGTTGACCTTCCCTTCACCGAGCGGGCAGTAGCCGAGAAACGCGTCGCCCCCGCTGAAATCCTTGAGGTGCATGTGCTGCACGACCGGCAGGAAATCCTTGACCACCTGAACCGGATCGGCGCCGCCCTTCTGGAGCTGGCCGATGTCGGGTCCGAACTTCATATAGCGGGTGTCGACGGCCTCCATGACCGCGTAGGTCTCGTCGCGGGTCTCGATGCAGGTGCCGGTGTGCTGATGGAGAACCGGCGTCAGACCGAGGTCGGTGAGGGCGCGGCCGACCTCGTTGAGCGCGGCCACGATGTTGGCCTTGTTGGCCGCGAAATCGAAGCTGTCGCGGCGTACCCCATTGGGGCCGACCACAATCACCGTGCCTCCCAGCTTCTTGACCAGCTTGCCGGTGGTGACCACTGCCGCAATCGTCGCCGGCCGCTGCCCGCTCTCGGTCAGGTTCACGCCGCTGTAGCTGGAGACGAGCGGCAACTTGGCGCGCTCCAGGACGGGCCCCAGGCCGCCAAAGGCTTCCATCCCCTCGATCTGCCAGCCGAACAGCTCGAGGCCCTGGAATCCCAGGGCCGACACGTCGCGGACGACTTCGATAATCGGCTCCGGACCGGTGAGGCGGGCGGGGCCTCGCTCGGGGCCGTTACCCCAGGGCCAGGTGATGCCGGTATGCCCGACCTTGACGTTCAGCTGGCGTTGGGCCGCAGCGGGTAGCGCGGCGCCGACGAGCCCGAGGCCGACAGTCCGTGAAAAGGTGCGGCGGGTAATGGACATAAGCATTCACACGATGTTGATAGATTATCGATGATTAGGTTGGCCACTCTAGTGAGTCACGCATATGGTTGTCAAGCGCGACCCGCCCCAGGCGCGCCGACGCACGTCCATTTCACGCCTGCGTCCTGACGGTCGCCGCGAATCCAGGGACTACGGTTGCCCGAAGAAGATAAAAGTGCCGCGATTGGTCGCCGTGACGATGTCGAGCCGGCCGTCCTTGTTCAGATCCACGGCGGTGAATTGCGCGCCCACGCCCGAACGGTTGTGGATCAGTTCGGGCACGAATTCGGCGCCGCCGGGCGCGTTCGGGTTCCGCACCGTCCTGAACCAATACAGGGCCGGAAGGCCGTGCGGATCCGGGTCGACGTAACTCTCCTGGTGCGAGAACACACGCTTGCCGGTGATGAAATCGGGAATGCCGTCGCCGTCGACGTCCGCGACGACCGCCGCATGCATCTCCGACATGGTGACGTCGCCCGCGTTCCGGGTCGAGTAATCATCGATGATCATGTGGCGCACGAACGACATCGCGCCGCTGGCATCGCGCCGCTGCTCGAACCAGGCGAGGCCGAATCCGTGGGCATTGAGCCCGGTCACGACGTCGTTGTGCCCATCGCCATTGACGTCGTAGACGGCCATCAGCGCCCCGCCGGCGCCCTCGGCCCGGCCCCAGCGGCCGAACGCGACGGGGTGATACCGCCACGGTCCGGTGGTCCGGGGCGGCGGCTGCTCCCACCACCCGGCCGCCTGGACCACATCGATGCGCCCGTCGCCGTTGAGGTCGCCAGTGCCCAGGCCGTGCCCGAAACCCAGCCCGGGTTCTGAGATCGGAAACACCGGCCAGGGCTGCGTCGGATCGGTGGGATGCACCTTGGCATAGGCGATGGTGCCGCCCACGCCGCCCATCACGAAGACGATCTCGGGCGTCCCGTCGCCGTCGAGATCCTGCATGGTCGTGAACTCGCTGGTGATCTGCGGCAGGACGCGATGGCCCGTCCAGCGGCGGGGCTCGCCCCTGGGGTTGATGTACAGGGTCATTGGCCGGCTCTCCCCGGTCAGGACGTCCGGCCAGCCGTCGCCGGTGAAATCGAAGGTGTAGTCGGTCCAAGTGGGCGCGAAGCTCGCCGTGGGACTTTGTGCGGGTGCCACGTACAGCTCGTGACGCCTGGTGTAGTCGGGGCCGAGGTAGTAGTACGGGCCCGACACGACGTCAAGGGTGCCGTCGCGGTCGAGGTCGCCGGCGCCGGCGCCCCACGCGTAGTAGAAGTCGTCGAGCCGCTGCATGCGGAACCGGGGCGAGACGGTTTCGACCGGCAGGGTCTTGACGTGGAGATCCTTGAAGGCCAGGTCTGTGAAGCGCACCTCGCCGGATCCCACGTAGAGCGCCACCGGGCCGAAACCCATGCGGTCTTCGGTGGCCCCCGGGGCGATGTCGATGCCTTGATTCAGCGTCGGCCGGATGATGTCGGAATCGACGGTCACGCTGAGGAGATTCCACAGACCATGACGCACGCCCGGCGCGGGCGGTTCGAGCTCGGGCAAGGGCGTCGGCAGTCGCATCGGCGACCCGCCGCGGCCGGCGCCGACGGTCGGAATCGCCTTGGCAGCGTCGGTGGCGGCTGGCGGCGCGCTGCGCAGGAACGGTCCCACGGGACGCAGCCGCTCACGGCTGGTCACGCGCCCCGCGGCGTCCATCGTGAGCCGGTAGCTGGCGAGGTCGCCGTCCTTGAGTGACACCAGCAGGCCAGTCCGTCCGTCGGGGGTGGCCTGCACCCGGAAGAGCACACCGGCGTCGCACGGCGACGAACACTGGAACCGCGAGAAAAAACTCAGGTCCTGATAGGAACGGTCGAGGACGAGCCAGCCCGGGCCCTGGCCGGCCTTCCCCGTCACTTCTCCCCGGTCGGCCGTCCAGGCGCCCTCACCAATCACCGTCCACCCCTCCAGATCGCTGCCGCCAAAGACAGTGTCCGGCTTGAAGTCGGTGGCCGGCCCTTGGGCGGTGACCAGCGTGGCGAGAAGCGTGAAGAAAAGCGTCACACCGAGCGTGACGCCAGCGCCATTGTGTCGCTGCATGGATGCCATCCCGTCCGAGGTCACTTGCTCATCTGCCAGCCGCCGCCGACGTGCGGATAATCGATTATCATGTGCCCGCCGTCGACGCAAGCTCGCTGACAGGAGAACGATTGGCCATGCAAAACGCTGACGCCGGGCTTTCTCCAATTGCGAGCTGGGACGCGCAGTATCCGTCGCTGCGCGACCGGCGCGTGCTCATCACCGGCGGCGGCAGCGGCATCGGAGCGTTCATCGACGTCCAGGCGGGCCCTCCCGCGCCCTCCTCTCCGTCTCGATGCCGGCGCACGTCGTGCGCTTCATCCACCAGGATCTCACCGACATCGCGGCACCCAGACCGCCATTGCCGCTTGGCGCCGACTGGGGCGGTGTGGACATCTGGTCAACAACGCCGCCAACGACGACCGCCATCGCTTCGCCGTTACTTCTTCTGTGCGCAATCCGTGCTGCCGGCCATGAAGTCGGCCGGGAAGGGCGTCATCATCAACATCGGCTCGATCTCCTGGCACCTCGGCCTGCCCGACATCCAGACCGCGAAAGCGGGAATCGAGGGACTGACCCGGGCCCTGGCCCGCGATCTCGGCGCGATGAGCTTGTTCCTGGCCTCCGACGATGCCCGGATGTGCACCGGTCACAACTACTTCGTCGATGCGGGCTGGCGTTGACGGTGGACCTCCGGTGGGATCTTCACGCCGCGCTGGGCGAAGGACCGGTGTGGACCGCGCGGGACGAGGCGCTCTGGTTCGTCGACATCAAGCGCAGTCAACTGCATCGCTACCATCCGGCCACCGACGGCAGGAGCAGCTTCACGGCCCCTGGCCAATGCGGTTTCGTCCTGCCCAGCGCCGACGGAAAGTTCATCGCCGGCCTGCCGGACGGCTTGTACCGATTCGATCCCGCCACGGGCGCCTTCGCCCTGCTGGTCGCCGTCGAGACGGGGCTGCCCGGCAACCGGCTGAACGACGGCGTCGTCGATCCCCACGGCTACCTGTGGTTCGGGTCGATGGACGACGCCGAGCATGCGCCGACCGGCAGGTTCTATCGGCTGGACGATGACGGCCAGGTCCGTCCGCGCGGCTTCCGATGTCCGATCACCAATGGACCGGCGTTCAGTCCTGATGGCCGCACCGGCTATTTCGTCGATACGCGTGGCCGCAGGGTCTGGGCCCATGACGTCGACGCACACGGACAGCTCCTCGGCCGACGCTTGTTCGCCAACATGGACGGCGGTCCCGGCAGCCCGGATGGTCCCACGGTGGACGAGGACGGGTGTGTCTGGGTGGGGATGTATGACGGCTGGTGCGCGCGGCGCTATTCACCGGCGGGCGCGCTTGTCGAGACGATCGCGCTGCCGGTCGCCAACGTCACCAAGCTCGCCTTCGGAGGCGCCGACCGCCGCACGCTGTTTGCGACGACGGCGGCGCAGAACCTCGATGAGCGGGCGCTGGCCCGCCAGCCCCTGGCCGGCGGTCTCTTCGCTTGGCCCGCCGCAGTCCGCGGGCTGCCCGGTGTGGAAATACGCCACGGCATCTGAGCCGGTCTCAGAGTCCGCAAAGAAGGAGACCACCGCGATGGGGGACACGGGCAACCGCGGCGCCGTCAACGGCACGCAGGACGGGCTGACAGCGGCCTTTGCCTTGAGCGATAGCGGGCTGGGCTTCACGGTCGGTTCGCTGTTGCTCACCTGATCATCGGCGCCTTCCATCCGCGGCCGCTGGCGACGATGCAGCAGGTCGTGATCATCACCGGCCTGACCGTCGCCTTCGTCGTCAACTACGTCCTCGCACAGGCAGCGGGCGCGTCGACCAACATTCTCTGGGGCGGCATCGAGGCGTAGCGCTGGATGTCCCTGATGCAGGGCGCCCCCGCGCTCGCGCCTGCGCGACCTGATCGATCCGGTCCGAGGCGGCGTCCGTCCCATCGTGTGGGCCGGGCTGCTGCTGGCGGTGTTCCAGCAGCTGGTGGGCATCAACGTCATCTTCTACTACGGCGCGACGCTCTGGCAGCTGGCCGGATTCACACAGGGCGACGCGCTGAAGATCCATCCTGGCCTGCTTCGTCACGGTGGCGCTGGTCGACCGCATCGGGCGCAAGCCGCTGCTCCTCATCGGATCGGCTCGGATGGCGGCGACGCTGTTCGGCCTGGTCTACGCCCATCTCTACGTCATCTTCTTCAACCTCGGTTGGGGGCCCGTGATGTGGGTGATGCGGGGCGAGATGTTTCCGAACCGGATTCGCGGTTCGGCCCTGGCCGTGTGCGGCTTCGCGCAGTGGTTCTCCAATTACCTGGTCGCGCAGAGCTTTCCGAACATGGCCGCGTCGCTCGGTTTGGCCATCAGCTACAGCCACTATGCGGTCTC
>CAWIBL010000001.1:0-11940 GCA_963834325.1 uncultured Acidobacteriota bacterium | reverse complement strand
GCCCGGCGTCAGGCGCAGCGCGACGAGCCTACCGGCCGGGCGCCCGGCGAAAGCGGAGTCGTGACGCGGGCGTCGTGTCGCCCTTCATCACCAGTTCCACCTGCCGCAGGGCGTGGTCGTTGTCTTCGTCGGTGTTCGAGGCCACGCAGTCGGACGGCACGAACAGTTTGAGCCCGCGCATGTAAGCGTCGTTGGCGGTGAAGAGCACGCAGATGTTGCCGGCCAGCCCGGCCATCACCACGCGCCGGATTTTGAGATCGCGCAGCAGCGTGTCGAGGGTCGTGTCGTAGAACCCGGAATGTTTGGGCTTGAGCACGAAGTAGTCGCGAGTCGTCGGCCGCAGCCGCGATGAAATGACCCGGCCCGGCGACGAGGGCCGGGTGCAGTGCGCCACCGTCTTGCGGAAGTCGGAGCGCCACCGGCCGAAATTGTCGTTGACGTAGACGACGGGCACGCCGGCGTGCGTGGCGCGCCGCTTGAGATCGGCCAGGCGCGGCGCCATGGCCTCGGCACGCGCGATGATCGGCCCAGCGCCGTCGAAGGCCAGATCGTTGATGACGTCGATGAGCAGGAGCGCCGTCTGCGCGACGGGCACCGGCACGGCAGCGCGCGGTGAGGAGGGGCGGCCGGGCATCACGCGGGGCCCGGGGTGGCGCGCCGGTTGAGCTCGGCGCGAGCCTGCAGGAGCTGCAGGATGTGCCGGCGCCCGACCATGCCCTGGAACTTCCCTTCCGACATCACCGGCAGCTGATTGACGTCCTCCTGCCCCATCAGGCGCAGCGCGTCGATGGCCAGCGCGTCGGGTGGGACCGTACGCAGCTGGTCGATCGGGCGCATGACGTCGCGGAGCGGCGTCGTGGGCCAACGGTCGCGAGCCACGTCCTTGACCTCGTGGGAGGTCAGCAGCCCGAGGATGCGACCGTCGCCGCCGACCACGAAGCAGCGCTGTCCGGTGCGCAGCAGATGCTCGTCCACCAGCGTCTGCACCCGCATGTCGGCGTCCACCATGGCGCAGTCGGCCGACATGATGTCGCGCACGTGCACCCCGCGCAGGTCGGCGACGACCGCCACCTGGGCGTAGCTGGCCTGAGCGGCCTGCAGCAGGAACCATCCGATGAAGGCGATCCACAGACCGCCGAATCCGGCGCCTCCGAAGAATCGCATCACCCCGACCAGGATGAAGAGAAGGGCCACCGCCTGGCCCACTCGCGCCGCGGTCAGGGTGGCCCGATCGGCGTCTCCGCTCCGTCCCCACAGAATCGCCCGCAGGATCCGGCCGCCGTCCAGGGGAAACCCGGGAATCAGGTTGAACACCGCCAGCGAGATGTTGATGTATCCCAACCAGCCCAGGACCGCGGTGGCCGGGCTGACGTCGGCTTGTGGCGACCAGCCCAGTGACGCCGCCAGCGCGTAACAGCCCAAGCCAACGGCGACGCTGGCAATCGGTCCGGCCACGGCGATCCAGAATTCGGTTTTGGCGTCGGGCGACGGATTGTCCATCGTGGCCACGCCGCCGAGCGCGAAGAGCGTGATCGAACGGACCGAGACGCCGCGGGCGCGCGCCACCAGCGCGTGGGACAGCTCGTGGAGGACGATGGAAACGAAGAAGAGGACGGCGGTGACCACCGCCGCGGTCCACACGACCGCCCGGACCCAGTCGGGATCGGTCGCGCCGAAGTGCCCGACCAGCGACATCGTGATCAGCAGCGCGATGATGAACCAGCTGTAGTGAAGTCCGATGTCGATGCCGAACAACCGCCCCAGAACGATGCTTGGCTTCATCCCCGTCCCAACCGGCCTGCCACAGCTACCCGCCGTTGTCGGAGGCGGAGGAGGACTGCGGCGCCTGATCGGAAGTGTACACGTTGACGAGGCGGCCGAGGCCGTCCTACGCTCACCTGATTGTCCATGCCGCAGCCACCGCGCGATGACGATGCCCTGCTGGACCGGCTCCAACGCGAGACGTTCGAATACTTCCTGAGGGAGGTCAATCCGGCGAACGGGCTGATTGCGGACAAGACACGGGACGGCTGGCCGGCCAGCATCGCGGCCACCGGCCTGGCGCTCGCCGCCTATCCCGTCGGCGTCGAGCGTGGCTTCATGACCCGGGACGAGGCGGTGGGGATCACCCTGACGACCCTGCGGTTCTTCCGCGACAGCGTGCAGGGGACGGCGCCGGACGCCACCGGCTACAAGGGCTTCTACTATCACTTCCTCGACATGACGACAGGGCGGCGCGCCTGGCAGTGCGAGCTCTCGACCGTCGACACCGGCTTCCTGCTGGCCGGCGCCCTGACCGCCGCCGCCTACTTCGAGCGTGACACCGAGGACGAACATCACATCCGAGCCCTGGCCGACGCGTTGTACCGCCGCGCCGACTGGCGCTGGGCGCAGCACGGCCAGGCGAGGCTCGCACATGGCTACAAGCCCCGCGCCGGATTCCTCCGGCACCGCTGGCAGGGCTACGACGAGGCGCTGCTGCTCTACGTGCTCGGCCTGGGGTCGCCGACCTACCCGCTGCCCGACGAGAGCTACCCGGCCTGGCTGTCCACCTACGTGTGGAAGAAGATCTACGACTTCGAGTTCGTCTACGCCGGCCCGCTCTTCATTCACCAGCTGTCGCACGTCTGGATCGACTTCCGGGGCATCCAGGACGCCTTCATGCGCGACAAGGGCCTCGACTATTTCGAGAACAGCCGCCGCGCCACCTACGTGCAGCGCGAGTACGCGATCCGCAATCCCCGCGGCTTCGCCGGCTACGGCAAGGATTGCTGGGGCCTGACCGCCAGCGACGGTCCCGGGCCCGCCACGGTGAGGGTGAACGGCGTCACGCGCAAGTTCTTCGACTACCTGGCGCGCGGCGCCCCGTACGGACCCGACGATGGCACGCTGGCGCCGTGGGCGGTGGTCGCGTCGCTGCCGTTCGCGCCGGAGATCGTGCTGCCGACGATCCAGATACTTCATCGACCAGCGTGCAGCTCGAGCGAGCCGGACACGTA
Source organism: uncultured Acidobacteriota bacterium (assembly GCA_963834325.1). GTDB lineage: Bacteria > Acidobacteriota > Vicinamibacteria > Vicinamibacterales > UBA2999 > CADEFD01. Next base: position 8,941 of record CAWIBL010000001.1, on the reverse strand, counting down.
CGGCTTCAAGGCCACCTTCAACCCGACCTTCCCGGTGCCGTCGAACCATGCATACGGCTGGGTGTCGCCGTGGCACTTCGGCCTCAACCAGGGGCCGATCGTGCTGATGATCGAGAACCACCGCACCGGTCTGATGTGGCCGCTGATGCGGCAATGTCCCTACATCTTCAGGGATTGCGGCGGGCCGGATTCCGGGCGGCTGGTTATGAGGGCGTCACTTCCGGTGCTCGGTGAGCGGGCAATCGGGTCCCGGCGTATGAATCACCCCGTCACGCCGTTCGCCCCCGGCGTCGATGCGCTCCGCCGGCGGCCCCGCTTCCCCACCTTTGAAGTACAGAATCAGTCGATTCTCGCAGGACACGCCGCCCGGGTACAACTCGTAGACTTCAAAGAACCCCGGTGCTGCGTCGCCGACTTCCAGCCTGCCGGAACCGCAAGCACACGCCGCCCGCATCGTTATGGTGAGGGGCTTGCTGGCGTCGCACACGACCGTCACGCCGCCCCACGACAGCTCCACGGTCTTGGTCGGCACCTTCGCCGGTTCGAGGCGGATTTCCGACGCCAGATGCCGGTCGTTGCCGTGCGGCGAGCCATTGGCGTCCTTGAACGTCCATCGGTATCTCTCCTCCGCGCCGACGACCAAGGTGCCGGCCGGAACCTCCATCCGCACCGACAGCGCGCGCGGATCCGCCTTCCCCTGGGCCGCTCCCTTGAGACGGGCCACATTGAACACGTAATAGAAGTCGTCGTCGCTTGGGGGCTTCGTCGTGCTGACGTTCCTCGTGAGCGGGCCCGCCGGCTGAGCGATGCCGTCGATCCCCAGTGTGATCGCTCCGCTGGCCCGGAACACGCGCTGTGCGGGGTGGCGCGAATCGCGCTCCGCGTTCGCCCCGCCCGGCGCGGTGATGATCGCCGTTTCGTCGACGAGGATTTCCCACTCGTGCTGGTACCTTGGAACCCGCTTTCGCCGTGACCAGCCCCACAGTCGCCTGGGCGCCCGTGCCATCGCGGTCGAACAGCCACGCGAACCCGCCGTTGAAGTCAATCGTCACGTTTGCCACGAATCCTCCTAGTGGAATCTGCGCCTTCTCCATCGACACGAGCGACTGCCGCCCCCAAGACCACATACGGCGCCCAGTATTTGGGGGCCTGCAGGCGGCCATCGGCACCGCGCAGCAACGACAGTTGCGCGGCGCGAAGCGCCACGCCGGCGTCGATACCGCCCGCGAGGCTGCGATGCATGCGCGCGAACAGCGTGGCCGCACTCGCGTCGTCGACGTCCCACTGAGTGGCCACGACCTGCGGCGTTCCCAACTCGAGAAAGGCCCGGGCCAAGCTCATGACCCCTTCGAGGCGAAACGGCGTCCCCTGGCTGGTCGAGCACGCCGCCAGCACGGCGATCGCCGGCGCGCGCGCCACCGACCGCGCCAGTTCCTCCACGGTGAGGTTGCCGTCACGACCCTCGACTTCGGCAAACAACAGCTCCGACTCGGTCGGGTACTCTTCGTTGACGACGGTGTGGGTGCCCACGTGGACCACGTCGGCCGTGCCGAGCTCGTTCAGGAACCGCGGCTTGGTGGCCTGGCCTCCGATCAGGACCGTCGCTTGCGCATAATGACCGCCGATGTCCTGGACCTCGCGCTCGGCCCCGGGCAGCGGCCGCAGATGGGGATACTTGTGGCGCGAAAACGTGGGGTTGCCGACGGCCACCAGTCGCCGCTCCTCGAGATTCCCGGTCCTGGACCGCAAGGCCAGGGTTCGCAGGACCACGCTGGCACTGGGCGCGTACGAAATGGTGAAGTCTTCGAGCAAGCGCCGGCCAGGCGCGGGCGACAGCGCCGCGAACGGAATGGAGCTGATGATCTGGTCGCCGACCACGACGAGCGCGGTGCCGGCCTCGAGATCCTGCGCCGCCGGCGCCAGTAGTTGCGCATACAGCTTCACGGCGCCGGCGCTCTCGGCGTCGCTGCCGGCGCGTAGCGCCTCGACGTAGTCACGCGATTCGTCGACGAGGTCGGCCGACCGTAGCGGCAAGCGGTAGAAGCGCGTCCGACCGCGTTGCAGGAGCCACAGCAGCGTCTCGCGTTCCAACACCGCGTATTCCAGGATCGCGAGACCTTCGGGCAGTGCGGCGGCCACCGCGGCGGCACTCGATTCGGTCGTCGGTCCGCCCATCGCGTCGAGCAGGCCGCGGGCCCGGCCGCGTTCGGCAAAGGCGAAGGCGGCAGCCGGATCGTGGCTGTGCAGGTCCACCATCTGGTCGAACAGTTCCCAGCCGGTGTCGAACAGCGACACCCGGTCGCGGCGGTGGGTGGTTCGCTCGCGCAGCTGTTCGAGGGCGGTGATACCGGCGCTGAAGTCGGCGTCGGCAGCAAGAGGTTCCCCGGCGGCGCGATGGGCCCGTCCCCGCGCCAGGTACAACCCCGGCACATCCGCCGGTTCGGTCGAAGCAAAGACGTCGAGCGCTTGGGTCAGGTGTTCGACGGCGCCTCGCGGGTCGGAGCCGAGCTGCGTCCGGCCGGACACGGCGTTCCAGAGCCCGCTGTAGTAGCGCGCCCGGAGTGGCTCCGAGACCAGGCCGAGGGTCGTTCTGGCGGCGGCCAGGTCGGCGGCGGCGTCGGCCGGCCGATCGAGCCGATACGACAGCTCGGCTCGCCGTGTTCTCGCTTCCACGATCGCGCCCGGAACCGCCCGCGCAATGGCCGTGTCCAGGGCCGCGTTCTGAAAGTGTAACGCCGCAAAGAGGCGCCCGTCGTGCTCCGCCAGCATCGAGGCGTTGTAGAGCACCATGAGGCGCCGGCGGGGATTGCCGATGAGGCCGAGGTGCGGCAGGGCCCGCATCAAGGCGCGCCAGCCGCGCAGTGAATCGCCGACGAGTCTGGCCGTATTGGCCAGGCTGTAGAGCGCCGTCGACGCGAGATCGGCATCGATGGTCATGTCGGCGCGAGCGGCGGCAGACACGTATGTCTCGTGGGACTCGCGCAGCCGGCCCAGCTGCATCAGCACCGTGCCCGTCAGGGTCATGGCGCGAATCTCGAGGCCCCGGTAGTTGCGGGATGCGGCCAGCGCGCGGATCCGCTCCAAGGCGGATTGGGCGTGGGCCAGCCGGCGGCTCTGGTAGTCGATGGTCGCGAGCTGATACTCAGTGAGCCAGCGGAACGGGCTGCCCAGGCGGCGCGACAGGAGCAGGGCCGCGAGTGAACTCCTGTCCGGCCTGGGTTTCGCGCGCCCCTTCGTAGTGGGCCCGTCCACTCGAATAGGCACGAAACAACTGCGCGTGGTGTCTCGCTTCCGGGCCGTCGATCCGCTCGGGGAGGCGGGCCACCGTGGCCGCGATCAGCTCATCGGCGGCGCGCTCTGCCAGACACATGGCCACGGCCTCGAGGCGAGACCTGAGTCGCCCGGCCTCCCGCGCGTCGCTAACCATCACGGCTTCCGCCCACTGCCCCAGGAGCAGGTCTTCGGCGTAGGCGCGGGCATTGCCCGGGTGCGCGACACACGCCACACTCACGTCATGGTCCGGCACCAGCGGGAAGGCGGTCGATGCGGCGACCGGCTCCGCTGCCGTGGCCCAGGCTGTGCCCGCCAGTGCCTGCCGACGCGACGTCCCCTCGCGCCGCCACGGTGACTCGTCCTCCAGCGACAGGAACACCTGCCAGGCGGCCGCGGCCCCCAGGCCAACGCGCTCCCTGACCACCGCCGCGTTGAACCAAGCCTCCGCCAGACGCGGCGCCAGCGCCACGGCGCGCTCTGACGCATCGAGTGCGGGAATGAGCATGGCGACCGCACCAGCGCCCAGTTGGTCGGCGCGTTCGAGGTAGGCGACGGAGAGATTGGACCAGCAGCTCGCGCAGTCTGGCTGGGCGTCGGTGGCGCTCGACAGCGCGTCGACCGCGCGTCCAGGCTCGCCCAGCACGAGGCGAGCGATGCCGGCGGCCTCCAACGTGCGCGCGCTTCGAACCTCGGTGAGACGCTTCTCGAGGCGCGCGGCGGCCATGGCCACATCCGGGGCCACGGCTGGCGACACTCCGCGGGCGGTGGTCAGTTCAGCGTGGTGGAAGCCACCGGTGAGCCGGCCGGCGGTCACTCGCCGGCTGCCGAGTGCGGCCACCAAGGACGACAATTCGTCCGGCTGATTGACGGCGGGCCGGCGCGCCAGGGCGAGAGCCGCCGCCGCGACCAGCACGGCGGCCAGAGGCAATGCCGACGACCCATCGAGCCGCGGCACGACGCGCCACCGCGGGACGAGTCACGGCCTGGCCTGTTGCAGTCGCTGCAGACGCGTCTCGACGTCGTGCCGCCAGCCCGCGTCGGTCTGGAGCTCGAGCGCGACTTCCCACGCGCGGCGCGCCGCCGCGACGTCTCCGGTCTGCTCCAGCGCCAGAGCGTAGTTGAAAGCGGCCACGGGGTTCCGCGCAGACGCGGCCGGGGCCAGAAGGGCCGCCGCCAAGCGGCCCCGCAGCCGTGCGTCCGGTGCGAGCGACGCCTCAGACGCAGCTCCATCGGAAAGATAGGCCGCCGCCAGGTCGATGGCGACCGCGTGACTGGACTCTTTCGCCAGAGCGGCCGTGAGTGTGACCACGGCCAGGTCCGGAGCCCCGACGCAGCAACTGCGCCACCCCCCAGGCGTGCAGGTTCTCCGGGCTCGGATCTGCGTCCGCGGCCTTCTGCAGCTCGCCCGCCGCCGCCAGCAACGCGAGGTTGTGAGTCGACTGGTCGTTTGGCCCGCGCATCGACCTGTCGCGGTGGTCCGTATTCGAATCCGCCGCTGAGTCTCGCCTCGATGTAGCGCTCGTGTCCCACTGCGGCCACCAGCGTGGCGAACCTCGGATCCGCCCGAGGACCGCGCAGGTGCTGCCACCACTCGGGCTGCAGTTGCACCACCAGCACGGCCGACGCGGCCGCGGCCAGCAGCACCCACACGTCGCCCCGCCCGCCCCGGCGGCGCTGGAAGGGCAGAACCTGGCATCGTGTCGTCGTCCACCGCGCCAATGGTGTTCACCAGCCACTCGAAGTTCTCGGGATCGGCAGCGATCTCGGCATCCACCCTCGCCCGTTCCTCGGGCGGCAGCAGCCCATCGACGTAGGCGGCCAGGGTTTCGGGATCGAGACGTCCGGCCCCGGGTTGATCAGGCATGCTCGCTCCCGGTGTCTGCTATAGGTGACGGACGCAGCGGCCGACTTCCCGGCGGACCCACCGAATTATTCGCGGCAAGCTCGTGGTCCCCGTCGAAGCGTCCAGACAGCGCGGCCAGCGCCCGCCCACTCAGGCCCTCGGCCTCGAGGCAGCGCCGCAAGTCCGCCACCATGCGATCGAATCGCCGGTAGAGCGCCGGTTGGTCCTCGCCGGTCAGCGCCGCGATGCGCGGCACCGTGTAACCGCGCCAATACCGCAGTTGCAGAAGTGTCGGTCGGCGGCCGGCAAGGTGTCCAGCGCGCGCCGCAGGGCCTCGCTCATGGCCGTGGCCTCAGCGCGCGATTCGTCGTCGTCCACGAGCTCGGTTGCCGACGACGGGCTGGCCAGCGAGGCCATGTCGTCCTCGTCCACCCGACGCCGGCGTGGACGTCGTGGCAGCTGCACCCAGGCCCGTTCGCATTCGTCCGCCGACGCCAGCCCCTTGGCGGCCAGCGTCTGCACCGCCTCGTCGTAGGCCAACTGGTCACGAAGAACGAGGCGCTCGAGCTCGACCGCGACCGGTCCGAGCCGTCGTGCGTCGGCCGAGGGCCGCCACTTGCCCCATTCCGCGTTGCGCCAGTCCAGATACAAGCGCTGCACGACGGTGATGAGAAAAGTGCGCAGCTTGCTGCGCCCTTCGAACTTCCGCAGGATGGCCTGGTTGTTGTCGATGAGCCGCAGCCGCGCCCAGGAACGGAATTCGTCGGCCACATCCGGCGCCAGGCGGTGCCCCCGGCAGGCATGGGACAGCGCCGACTCGATGGTCTCGGCGTGCGCGGTGTAGGGGTCGGGCGACTGGGCCACGGGAGGGCATCCGAACTACCGGGGATTATGGGTCGGTAGCTTGACTAACTCAAGTGACTCGACCGCGGTTCCCGGCATCGCCACGCACGACGTCCCTTCGATGCACCGCGGACTGCCGCTGCCGAGATCATTGGCCACGGTCCTTCGCCTTCGTCACGCGGCCAGACGAGCTTCCGCATTCCCCGCGCTTGACAGCGCCGCGACCGACGTGGGATACGTAGGGGCATCGTGTTCGCGATCATGACCTGCGCCTGTTGTCGCTGCGGAGAAGAAGCCTCCGACAGCCGCGCTGTGTCTCCCGTGATCGTGCCCGCCTAGTTTTCCCCGCGCACGAGCAGGTTCCCGCAGTTCCAGGCCCGGAAGGCTTTCCAGCTTTCCGGGCCTTTTCTATTTTCACGCGCGTTTTACGTCCTTCGCCCGAACGGCCAGCAACCCGACACGAGAACCCCATGAGCGCACAGACTGATAAACCGATCGGCATCTACTACGAGCACCCGGACTGGTTCCGGCCGCTCTTCGCCGAGCTGGACCGCCGCGGCACGCCGTACGAGCGCGCTCGACGCCGGCGCGCCATCGCTACGACGCCACCAACGGCGACGGCCGCCAGTTACGGCCTGGTCTTCAACCGCATGAGCCCGTCGGCGTACCTGCGCGGCCGCGGCCACAGCATCCTCTACACGCTCAACTACCTCGGCGCACCTCGAGCAGCTCGGCGTGCGCGTCGTCAACGGCCTCGCGCGCCTTCCGCGTCGAGACGTCGAAGGCGCTGCAGCTGTCGCTGCTGAAGTCGCTCGGCCTGCCGTTCCCGCGCGGCGCGCGTCATCAACCATCCCGACGAGGCGCCGGCGGCGGCCGAGGGCCTGCGCTTCCCGGTCGTCGTCAAGGCCAACATCGGCGGCAGCGGCGCCGGCATCGTGCGCTTCGACGCGCCCGAGGATCTGCGCGCGGGCGGTCGACGAGGGGCGCATCGACCTCGGCCTCGACCAGACCGCGCTCGTGCAGGAGTTCATCCCGGCGCGCGGCGGGCACATCACCCGCGTCGAAGTGCTCGGCGGCACGTACCTCTACGCGATCAACGTCTACAGCACCGGCGACGAGCTTCAACCTGTGCCCGGCCGACATCTGCCAGACCGAGCGACGGCGTCGAGCTGACGCGCGGCGCCTGCGCGGTCGACGCGCCGAAGAACGGCCTGCGGGTCGAGGGCTACCACGCCGCCGGCCGAGGTCATCGCCGACGTCGAGCGCATCATGCGGCGCCGCCGGCATCGACGTCGGCGGCATCGAGTACATCGTCGACGACCGCGACGGCCAGCGCTACTACTACGACATCAACGCGCTGTCGAACTTCGTCGCCGACGCGCCGCGCGTGATCGGCTTCGACCCGTTCGCCCGGCTGGTCGACTTCCTCGAAGCGGGAGGCGCGCTGATGCGGTTCGGCTACTGGCTGCCGGTCTTCGGCGGCTGGCTGCGCAACGTCGACGACGAGCGGATGGCGGCGACGTGGGACTACGTGAAGCGGCTGGCGCAGCGCAGCGAGGAGATCGGGCTACGACCTCACGCTCATCGCCGAGCTGAACCTGAACGACATCAAGGGCGTGCGAGGCGCCGTCGCTCGACGCCTGGTCCACGGCCGCGGCGCTGGCCGCCGTCACCTCGACGCTCGAGCTGATGGTGGCCGTGCGGCCGACCTTTCACGAGCCGGCGCTGCTCGCCAAGCAGGCCGCCAACATCGACCACATCAGCGGCGGCCGGCTGTCGCTCAACGTCGTCTCGTCGTGGTGGGCGGACGAGGCCAGGCAGTACGGCGTGCAGTTCGACCAGCACGACGATCGCTACGCCCGCACGCGCCGAGTGGCTGGACGTGGTCGACGGGCTGTGGCGCGACGGCCGCGTTCTCGTTCACGAGGGCCGCTTCTACCGCGTCGAGGACGCGATCCTCGAGCCCAAGCCGGTGCGGCGCCCGCGGCCGCATCGATCTACGCCGGCGGCGAGTCCGAGGCGGCGCAGGACGCTCATCGCCGGCACCGTGCGACGCCTACGTGATGCACGGCGACCCGCCGGAGCGTGATCGCGCGGCGCATCGCCGACATGGCGGGCGCGGCGCGAGCAGACCGGCCTGCCGCCGATGCAGTACGGCGTGGCCGGCTACGCCGATCGTGCGCGACACGGAGCGCGAGGCGCGCGACGAGCTGGCGCGCATCACCGACGTGCAAGCGCCGGCTCGGCCGGGTACGGCAACTACCAGCAGTGGATCGCGCAACACGCAGCTCGAGCAGCGCGTGTCGCTCGAGGACTACTCGGTGTCGAACCGCGGCCTGCGCGCGGGGCTCGTCGGCACGCCCGAGCAGGTGTCGGGCGCAGGTCGCGGCGTTCGAGGCCGCCGGCGTCGACCTGCTGCTGCTGCAGTGCAGCCCGCAGCTCGAGGAGATGGAGCGCTTCTCGCAGCGAGGTCATTCAGCCGCTGCGCGCCGCTCCGGTTCGGCCTCGGGCCGGATTCGACGGTACGTCCCGCCGAACGAGGCAGACGGAGTTTGGAATGGACGACAGGCTGAGGTTGCCAATCTCGTAAAACGGGATTGGCGTGCCGCACTGGGTAGTTGACGCATCAGTGCTGGAGTAGATCGTGCGCTTGACCCGATCCGGTGGAGCTGCGCTGCGTGTCAGTCGTCGTGCACGCGCGGGACCAAGACCTTCAGGCGCCGGTCCTCACGCGCGCGCGTCGACTCGGGTCGTGTCCGCCACGCGCAGACCCGCTCGCGCTCCAGCGCCGAGGCCGTCAGATCCACCTTTCGGCACGCGTCCACCGCAGAGGGTCAAGCGCACCACGTCGAACGTTAGGTAGACGTGCGCCTGACGCTTTCAGCGCGCGGCCCCTTGGGTCCTTCTGGGCCAAGCTCGAACTCCACGTTGTCACCTTCGCGCAACATGTCGATACCCTCGCCGTAGATGGCGCTCTGATGG